>CAWGSA010000004.1:0-261636 GCA_963825175.1 uncultured Acidobacteriota bacterium | reverse complement strand
GGCCCGAGGGTGATCGGCAACCTGGACCGCCCCGATCACCCCGCACGGCGCCCATTGCTGCGAGACCACCTTGAGGCCGCTAAGGGGAAGCACGGTGCGGATCCGGCCGATCCCGATCGGCTCCGTGGACCCGTTGGTGACCTGCACGCCGAGCTGGAGTTCCCGGCCGGACTGCACGGAACACGTGCCGGTGTCCTGGGTCAGCGCCAGGCCATCAGTGAGCACCGTTCCGGTGCCCCCGACTGGTATCGCGGTGCCTGTGATCACTGTTGGATACGGCACCGGCGCTGGCAGCGGTGAGGCTGGGCCGGACGCCGGGCGTCGGCGGCGCGCTGGCGTTCCTCGGTGCCTGCCGGTATCCGGTCGCGTATCCCGCGGCAAGCCCGATGACCAGCCCCACGGCGAGCAGGATCGCGGCGCCCCGCGGTGGGTGCCAGTTCAGCGACGGGAAAGAGCGGTGTCCGCTTTGCTCCACCACGTCGGCCGCGGAATCGTCGGTCCACGGCGAGGAGCCAGCGTCATTCCGGTTGCTGCCGTCCCCGTTCACCTGGCCAGATTATGCCCGCCACCGTGACGGAACCAGACGGCTGGCCCTTGCACACCGTAATCTGGGATCGTGTCCAATGCGACCGGCGGGCGTCGGCCGGGGAGTACGCGGTCTATCCCGGCACCTTCGACCCCATCACGCCAGGTCATCTCGACATCATCGAACGGGCGCGGCGTTTTTCGCCCAGGTCACCGTGCTCGTCGCCGTCAATCCCGATAAGCAGCCGGCCGGCACCTCGTCGGAACGAGCGGCCCAGGTGCGCCGGGAACTTCCCGCAAGCTGGGCACAACGTTGCGGTCGCCGGGTGGGCCGGGCTGACCGTCGCGTTCTGCCGGCAGCATGGCGCTGACGTGATCATCCGCGGTGTGCGCAACGGGTCCGATCTGCGTCACGAATACCCGCAGGCGGCCATGAACCAGGCCATGGGCATCACCACGCTGCTCCTGTCCGCGCAGCCCACTCCGGCGGCCATGTCGTCCACGGTTCTGCGCGGGCTCGGCACCTGATTGGTGGAGGGCGTTTCCGCGGAAGCGGTTCGTGAAGAGCTTCACAAGCCGCAGGTGTTCGAGCTACCGACGGCTTGCGCCGCGGCGCACCGACATATATCGAGAGGCAGCAGTATGTCCGGCGGGCAGTTGTATGACACCATCGGGGCCACTTACACCGTGACGCGGCGCACCGAGCCGCGGATCGCCGCACAGGTCTGGGACGCGCTCGGCGACGCGCGGACGGTACTGAACGTCGGGGCTGGCGCGGGCTCCTACGAGCCACCCGGCCGCGACGTCATCGCGGTGGAACCGTCGGCGGTCATGCGGGCGCAGCGTCCCGTCGGCGCGGCGCCGTGCGTGGCGGCCGCCGCGGAGAGCCTCCCGTTCGAGGACCAGTCCTTCGACGCCGCGATGGCCTTCGCCACCGTTCACCACTGGCACGATCCGATCGCCGGGCTGCGCGAGATGCGGCGCGTGGCTCGCCGCGTGGTGGTGTTCACGCACGACACCAGCGACACCGGATGGCGTCGCCGGTTCTGGCTCACTCGCGACTACCTGCCTGAGGTCGCCGACCTCCTGGCCGGCCTGGCCGTCACTGACAGACCTGGCTCGCGCGATCGGAGCCCGCATCGAACCGGTGCTCATTCCGTGGGACTGCGCTGACGGCTTCTTCGAGGCCTACTGGCGCCGGCCCGAGGCATACCTGGACGATCATGTGCGCCGCGGAGTGTCGGTGTGGGCCAGAGTCGGGCCGGAGTGCGAGCAGCGGGCAGTGCGCAGCCTCCGTGCAGACCTTGCCTCAGGGCGGTGGGCCGAACGCAACCGCGACCTCATCGCCCTCGACGCGGCGGAGCTTGGCCTTCGCCTGCTCGTAACCTGAACACGTGGCGCCGCCTAGACGGCGCGTGTCCGGGTGGCGTGCCAGCCCGATGCCAGTGCGGTCGCGGCGAGGGCGAGCAGGACGGCGAGCAGGATGACCTGCAGCGGCCAGTACTGGCCGGCCGGGTGGTAGGGGACCGGCACACCGGCCCCGGAGCCGAGGATCCAGCTGCCGGGCGGGGCGGTGAAGTGCGGCCCGGCTGTCTTGCTGGCCGGTGTCAGGGCCTGCACCACCCACCGGGCGGCGAGGAGCAGGACGGTGAATCCGGCCAGGGCGGCGCCGATGGCGGGCAGCGTGCGCCGCAGCAGGGCGCCGAACGCGACCGCCAGGGCGAAGGCGAGCACGGCCTCGCCGGCCGGGGCCAGGTTCGACGGAGGCGAACCAGGACCAGCGCGAGCTCGCGGTGTCGCCCGCGGTGAGCTGGTGCTGCAGCCACGCGTTGACCGTCCCGGCGATCAGGCCCGCCATCGCCAGGCCGCCGGCGAGGCCGAGACCTTGGCGGCGTACCAGCGGCGCCGTGACACGGACTGGGTCCAGGCGGCCAGGTGGGTGCGCTGCTCGACTTCCCTGGCGACCAGCGGGGCGCCGATGAGCGCGCCGGTGATCGCGAACGCGGCGGGCAGGCCGTACTGAGACAGCAGGATCGCGAAGTTGTAGCGGGACACGAAGGCGGCCTGCAGGCCGCCCGGGTAACGGTCTTTGAGGGCGAGGCAGGTCGCGGGCGAGTTGACGTGGAACACGCCGCTGTGCGCGGTGGGCGGCGGGCATCCGGCGGCGGCCAGCTGGCGGAGCCAGGAGTGGTAGCCCGCCAGCCAGTGCTCTGCGCTGAGGCCGAAGTTCACGATGAGCGCGCACAAGGCCGCGACGGTGATGATCGTCCACAGGACCTGCCCGCGGTGCTGCCGCCAGATCAGACAGGTCATGCCGCGGCCTCCTCGGGGCGCCTGGCGGCATCGCCGTCGAGGTAGCCGAGCACCAGCTCATCGAAGGCCGGTGCGGCGTCCTGCAGGCCCGGGCCGGGCCGGCGGGCATCGTCGCAGCGCACCAGTGCCGTGGTCTGGCCGGCCATGGTGTGCTGGCTGATCACCTGCCAGCCGCCGCCGTCGGGCCAGCCGTCCGGCCCGCGGATGACCCGGTGCCGCGAGCGCAGCTCGTCGATATCGCCGGCGAGCCGCACCCGCCCGGCGCGCAGCACGATCAGGTAGTCGCAGACGCGTTCCAGCTCGGCCACCGCGTGGGAGGAGTACAAGACCGTGGCGCCGGTCTCGTGGCAGGCCTCGAACATCGAGCCCAGGAATTCCCGCCGGGCCAGCGGGTCAAGGTTGGCCATCGGCTCATCGAGCAAGAACAGCTCCGGCCTCTTGGCCAGCACCAGGGTGAGGGCCACCTGGGCCCGCTCGCCGCCAGACAGGGCGCTGATCCGTGCCCGGGGCCGGATGCCCAGCCGCCCGATCCGTTCCGTGGCCATGACCGCGTCGAACCCGCGGTTCATGCAGCGACCTATCTCCAGGACATCGGCAACCCACAGCCGCGGCCACAGCGGCGCGTCCTGGGCGACGAACCCGATCCGATCCAGCCGCCGCGCCGGGGCGGCCCCCGGCTGCCTCGACTGTTCCCTCGGTGACCGGGAGCAGGCCCGCGGCCATGCTCATCAGGGTGGTCTTGCCCGACCCGTTCGGCCCGACCAGAGCCACCACGCGGCCGGCCGGCACGTCCACATCGCAGTCGCGCAGGCCCCATAGGCGGCGGCCGTAACGGTGCCCGAGGCCCGCGCACCGCAGCGCCGCGCTCATGCGGCACCGCCCGCGACATGGCGGTCATCATCGCTGGCGGCCGGCTCATCGAGAGCAACCTCCAGGAGCATCCGGATCTGCTCGGCGGACAGCCCTTCCTGCCTGGCCCGGTCCACCCAGCGGGCCAGCGAGCCCAGCAGCCTCGGCGCCACCGCGAGCGACGCCAGCGGCGGCGCGGCCGCCACGAACGTCCCCATGCCCTGCCGGCGCACGACCATTCCCTGATGCTCCAGCTCGCCGAACGCCTTCACCACCGTGTTCGGATTGACCGACAGCGCGTCCACGACCTCTTTCACGCTGGGCAGCTGATCACCTGGCCGCAGCCGGCCCAGCATCACATCCCGGCGCACCTGCTGGACCAGCTGCCGGTAGATAGGGACATCCGATCCTGCATCGATACGGAACACGATCACCTCCAAGACCATCGGTCTATCGCTAGACTAGTAGAGTGATAGTGCTAACGCAACCTGGAACTACGGCCGAGCCCGCACCCGCGCGCTTGACATGCGCTTCAGCCTGATCACATGCTGAAGCAGTTCGGAATAGGGGAGAGGCAGGCTCATGGCACTGTCGCGCGACGTTATGACCGATGAGCAGCGCAAATCGGTCGCCCTTGAATACCTGAAGGCGTTCGACAACGGCGGCGTCACCTCGACCGGTGGCAGTATCCTCGACCTCTTCGCCGAAGATGCGCAGGTCTACTTCCCGAAGTGGGGACTCGCGACCGGCAAGGCGGAGATCGGCAAGATGTTCGGCGACGTGGGCGGGACGCTCAAGTCGATCACTCACCACTACTCGCATTTCAACTGGATCTTCTCCGGCAGTGATCTGCTGGTCGTCGAGGGCACGAGCCACGGCGAGCATCAGGACGGTCCGTGGCGCGCGGGAGTCCCCGAATCGGGCGCCGGCCGCTGGTGCGACGTCTTTGAGATTCGTGACTGGCTGATCCAGCGGTGCTTCATTTACCTCGACCCGGACTACGCCGGCCGGGACACCGCCCGGTACCCGTGGCTCATGGCCGAGGAACTCGGCTGAGAATGTTTGACTGAACTGTCGCTCTCCTGACCCGGCACCAGGTCGACCTGCTGCCCCGACCCGACGGCACGTCGCCGAGCAGCCAGAGAAGCGCTGTTCAGAAACAAGAGGAGATCAGCAAATGTCGGCGACGCTGAAGTTGACGCATGAGGCAATCGGAGCGGAGGTCCGTCGTGGCCCGTACGATGTCGTGGTCGACGGTGAGCGGGTCGGGTCGGTCGAAATGAACCACACGATCGAGATACCAGTCGAGCCTGGACGTCACACCCTGCAAGTTCGAAATGGACGAAACTCGAGCGGCACTCAAACTTTCGACGCCGCCGAGGAAGAGATCGTCGCCTTCCGATGCACCGGAAAGAGGTTCTTGCCGATCTTTCTCGCATCCTTTGTCGTGCCCAGGCTGGCACTGAAACTCGTTCGCGATTGAGTCGGCGTCGCCGTCGTGACGCTCACCAGCACGTCGTTATCGGCCTCAATCAAACATTTGTTCGTAACGATCTTTTGCCAGGTGCTCGGTAGGGCCGGGAACCTCGTTTGTCATGGGCCAGAGCCTCGAAACTGCTCAGGCAGCGCCGTTCGGGCCAAATTCAAGTGAGACAGGAGGATTCCCGTATCAGGTCTTGGCGGCCGGGGAGGGCTAGCCGCCGCCTCTACTTAACATAATGTACATTATCGGCACTTAACGCACGGGAGTCGCTTGCGCGGCTTCGGACGACTGTCCCGTCTCACGGAAGTTGGCGAATCTCACTCATCTTGGCGAACGACTTGGCGAGGTGGAACTGCGGCGAGTGCTCACACGAAGACCACATCAGCTTGTGCGTCGTCTGCGGTCGGCCACTATAGACTACGGATGACAGTCTCGCATGTGCCTCATGCTGGCGAGAAGCCGTGGGAGGCGATTGGTGACTTGCCCTGTCTGTCCCTCATGCTTCGTGGCCTGCTGATGGGTGAGCTGATTATCGTGACGGGTCCGCCCGGCGCGGGGAAGTCCACTGTGTCCGGCTTGGTGGCTGACAGCTTCGACTCTTCCATTCTCATTCCAGCCGACTGGTTTTTCGGCCTGTGGCGCAGGGGGGCGATCGACCCGTGGCTTCCGCAGGCGCTGCCGCAAACCAGCGTCGCCGGCGGTGCCGCCGCCGCGGCGACCGGCGCATTTGCCCGCGCGGACTGCCAGGTCGTCTACGACGGTTTTATCGCGCCTCAGCACTTGCCGGGGTTCGCTGCGGAGGCTGGGCTCTCAGTACTTCACTACGCCGTGCTTCTTCCGCCGGTGACGACTTGCGTGGACCGGGTGACATCACGCACCGGGCACGGGTTCACCAGCGCGGATGCCACGCGCTCCATGCACCGCGACTTCACACAGGCCGCATTGGCCGTCAGGCATCTCATCACGGAGGCCGAGGCCACGCCGGCAGACGTCTGTAGGCAGATCTTGGAAGACTCGCCGCCGTGCAGCCTCCTGTGGAGGGCGCCCAGCGGCAGCTCTTTCCGGAATCGACATGATGACTGAGATAGCCACAGACGTCAGCGTCTTCAGATGCCGAGAAAGGCGGCGATCATCTCGGTGACAAAGGCATGGTCGTCGGCCTGAGGCAGGCCGGATACGGTGACCGTGCCGACGACGCCCACGTCCTTGACGCGGATCGGAAAGGCACCGCCGTGCGCCGCGAACAACCGTGGTTCGACGCCCAGTGCCTCGTCCAGCGTTGTCCCGCGCGCCGCGAGCCGCCTGTCCTACCAGGTAGGAGGCTGCCGCGAACCGGTTGACAACGTTGACCTTGCGCTCGATCCACGAGTCGTTCTCGGCCGTGGTACCCGGCAGGGCGACGTGGAACAACTGCTGGCCGTGGCGCCGAATATCGATCGTGACCGGCAGGTTCCGCTCGATCGCGGCCGCCACCATCGCGCTGCCGAGCCGCCACGCGTCCGCGTTGTCGAACCGGGTGAATACCAGCGTTCTCTCTTGTGCCTCGAGCGAGGCGATCAGGGCCTGCTGATCGTCGTTCATGCGTCCTGCGCGGCCTGGGCCAGCACGATGTCCATCGTCTCCATGATCGAGATGGTCTCATCCAGCGGCATCAGCGGGCTTTCGGTTTCGTGGGCGGCCAGCCGGCGCGCGACCTCGTCGGCCTGGTGGCGCAGGCCCCGGCCCTCGTGCCTTGACTCGACGCGTGTCGGGTCGCCCTTCCTCGGGATGAGCGTCACGGTCGCGGGGGCGTAGAAGTCGCCCTCGACCTCGATCCTGGCGTCGGTGCCGACGATCGCCGCCCTCGTCGGGCTTTTCGCACGGAGGGTACACGTGAGCAGCGCCTGGGCGCCGCTGTCGTAGCCGAACAGCATGGACGTCTGCGCATCCACCCCGGTGAACGCCGGGTCGCTGATGGACACGATCCTGCTAGGCGTGCCGAGGACCATCGATGCGAACGACACCGGGTATACGCCGAGGTCAAGCAGTGCGCCGCCGCCTAGTTCGGGTGCGAACAGTCGGAAACCCGCATCCTCGGCGAACCACTGGCCGTGATCCGCGGTCACGGTCACGACGTCGCCGAGGACGCCTCGCGCTAGCCAGTCGCGGATGATGGCAATGTGCGGCAGGAACCGGGTCCACATCGCCTCCATGGCGAACAGCCCGTGCTGCCTCGCCACGGCGACGACCTCGCGGGCCTCGGCGGCGGTCATCGTGAACGGCTTCTCGACCAGCACGGGCTTGCCCGCCCGCAGGGCGAGGATCGCGTTGTCGTGGTGCATTGGGTGCGGCGTCGCCACGTAGATTACGTCGACGTCCGGGTCAGCCACGAGCGACTCGTAGCTGGCGTGCCGGCCCGCGATGCCGAACTTGTCCGCGAAACGGTCCGCCGATCCCTGGCTGCGCGATCCGACCGCGATGGCCACGCCGGAATCGGTCAACCGCAAATCAGTCACGAACGTGCTCGCGATCCCGCCCGTTCCGAGAATTCCCCACCGTACGGGACTGTCCGCCACGTCTTCTTCCCTCCGCCGACAGGTACCAGTCATCAGTTTATTTGCCGCCTAGCCCACAGGCTCCGCCTTTCGCAGCCCTGGCCCTGGGATCGAGCCCACCCGGCCCTCTGCTCCCCGGTCTGATGGCTGTCACGGGACAGGGATGGCTCCGTAGGCTGACGGCCTGTGGTCGCGAACCTCTCGGGGAGCACGGAGACGGGATGAACTCAGCACACGCGACATGGGAGGTCACGTGACGACGCGACTGGCATTGAACGAACCGCGCATCCTCCGATCGGAGACCATCGGCGAAGCGTGGTTCGCCGTGGCGGGCCGGATTGTGGAAGATGGGGTGCCCAGCCGCTACGACGATCTGCCGATCCGGGAGATCTCACTGGTGACTCTCGCTGTCGCGCGGCCGGATCCGGACGACGAGCTCATCGCCAAGTACGCTGAACCGGAGCGGCTGGCCTGGATGCATGCCAACTTTGCCGACCACTCGCGAGTGGCGGCCCTCGACAACGCGGACAGCTACGCCACTCGGCTGTTCGACTATGAGCACTCCGGACGGGACCAGGTCAGATGGGTGATCGACCGGCTCCGTACGGACCCGACATCGCGTTCTGCGACGATCACGATGCTTCAGCCGCACACCGACACCACGTACATCCCATGTATCAGCATGCTCGACTTCTGGCTGCCCGCCGGCACCGTGGAGCTGGTCGTGTACGCGCACAGCATCGACTTCGGCGCCAAGGGCTACGGCAACCTGGTCGAACTAGCTTCCTTGCAGCAGCACGTCGCCGGCGCGCTAGGCCTCCCCATGGGCCGGTTGCTGATGGTCGTCAAGTCGGCTCACGTATATGAGACCGAACTGGGCTACATCAAGGGCGTGCTGACCGGTGTTAGCCGGCCGATTGGTGGCCGGTAACGGTGCCACGGCACCGGAAGCTATTCGTCGAGCGCTCGCTCGAACAGCCCCGCCTGGTAGGCGAGCACCACTGCCTGGACCCGGTTGCGCAGGCCGAGCTTCTGCAGGATGTGTGTGACGTGCGTCTTTACGGTCGTCTCGCTGATGTAGAGCTCCCGGCCGATCTCCGCATTAGACAGACCGGTCGCGATCAGCCGCAGGATCTCGCGTTCTCGCTCCGTCAGTTCGCCGAGTTCTTTCGGCGGGGCCGGGCGCGCGATGCGGGTGAATTGCCTGATCACGCGCTTGGTGATCGCGGGTGACAGCAGCGCGTTTCCCGCGGCGACGGTGCGCACCGCACTGATGAGCTGCTCGGCAGGGTCGTCCTTGAGCACGAAGCCGCTCGCACCGGCCCGCAGGGCCTCGTAGACGTACTCGTCGAGGCCGAAGGTAGTCAGGATCAGCATGCGAGCGGCCTGGTTGGCGGCCAGGATACGTCGGGTCGCCTCGAGACCGTCGATCTCGGGCATCCGGATGTCCATCAGCACGACCGCCGGGTTGAACTGCTCGGCCAGGGCGACAGCCTCGACGACCGTTGCTCGCTTCCGCCACGACCTCGATGTCCTGCTCGCCGGCGAGCAGCATCCTGAAGCCCGCACGGACCATCGACTGATCGTCGGCGACGAGCACGCGGATGCTCATAGTAGGCGCCGGGTGAGCGATAGGCGCGCCCGGAGGAGGAAGCCGCCGTCTCGCTTGCGCGCCTGCGGTCATCTCGCCGTCGTAAAGCCTGACTCGCTCGCGGATCCCGACGAGCCCGTGGCCGCTGCCGTTACCGTGCCCGGCGCCCTGGCCGTTGTCGCGTACCTCGATGCTCAGCTGATCGGGGAGCGTAGTCCAGCGCGACCTCGGCTTCGGTCGCCTGCGCGTGCTTGAGCACGTTGGTGAGGCCCTCCTGGACGATTCGGTAGGCGGAGATGTCGACCCCGCCAGGCAGGGGGAATCGCTCGCCGGCAACGCTCAGCCGGACGGGCAGCCCGGCACGTCCGAACTCTTTCAGCAGTCCGATCAAGTCGGTCGAGGCCTGGCTGCGGCGCGAGCTCGACGCCGCCGTCGTCTTCGCGCATGGCATCCAGCAAGTGCCGCATGTCCGTCAACGCGGTACGGCCTGTCTGCTCGACATCCCGCAGGACGTTCTTGTGCTCCTGGTGCGCGTCGTGGCAGCTGGTGGCGCACGGCGCCGACCTGCAAGACCATGACGCTGACCGCGTGGGCGATGGTGTGCGTGCAACTCTCGCGCGATCCGGCCGCGCTCGTCGGCCGCCGCGGCGCGCGCGGCGGCCTGGCGCTCGCGTTCGGCGTGGACCGCGCGTTGTTCTGCGACCTCGGCGTGCCTGGCGCGCTCGCGCAGGGCGTAGCCCGCCGCCCAGGCAATCGCGAACATGCACCGGAACGAAGACGAGTTCGCTGCGGGCGTGGCCGGGCTTGATTGCCGACCACTATCACCGCCCCGCACAGCACGAACGCGAGGCCCAGCCGCGCCTGAAGACCGTCACCGGCGTTTCCGAGCAGAAACGCGGCAATGTTCGCGGCGACGAACGTACTGACCGGGGTCACGACGAGCCATCCGTCGGCGAAGGAGACCGCTGCCGCCAGCAGCCACACCGCGGCCGGCGCGTCGAACGGGAAGCGGCGGCGGCCGAGCAGGGGCACGACGACCAGTGCGATCGCCTGGCACGGCGATCCATGCCGGGCGCGACTGGTACTGGTCATGGTGCCAGAGCGCAACCTCGACTACGCTCTCCACGGTCAGGATCACGATAAGGATGTCGAGTCGCGAACCTGCGCGCCAGCAACCGCAGGCGGTCCGACGATGTAGGGCCTGGCGGTCGGGACGTACGTTCGCTTCATGTCCAACTCCACCCGCGTGGAAGCCAGGGCTTCCGCCTCGGCTCCGGCGGTCGTCCTGAGCGATGTCCGCAAGGTCTATGGCCGGGGCGAAGCAGCGGTCGTCGCCCTCGACCGGGTTTAGCGCCGCACTGTCGCCAGGGTCCTTCACCGCGATCATGGGACCATCGGGCTCGGGCAAGAGCACATTCCTGAACGTAGCCGCAGGGCTGGACCGGCCCACCTCCGGAAGCGTAGCGCTCGGCGGCACAGGCCTCGCAGACCTCAGCGAACGGGGGTTGACGATCCTGCGGCGTGAGCGGATCGGGTTCGTGTTCCAGGCCTTCAACCTGCTGCCATCGCTCACCGTCGCCCAGAACATCGCGCTGCCGCTGCGGCTGGACGGCCGCAGGCCGCGACGCTCGGCCGTGCGTGAGATCGCCGCTCGCGTCGGGCTGGACAAGCGCCTGGGCGACCGCCCCTCGCAGCTCTCCGGCGGCCAGCAGCAGCGGGTCGCGATCGCCCGCGCACTCATCACCCGGCCGGAGGTGGTGTTCGCCGACGAGCCGACCGGAGCGCTGGACACCCACACCGGGCACGAGGTGCTCGCCCTGCTCCGCGAGGTCGTCGACAAGGACAGGCACACGGTGGTCATGGTCACCCACGACCCGGTGGCGGCGGCATACGCCGACCGCGTTCCTGCTGCTCGCCGACGGCCGGGTCGCCGGGACGCTCGAAGCGCCCAGCGCCGACGACGTCGCAGAGCGACTTGCGCATCTGGGGGGCTGAGCGATGCTGCGACTCGCCGCTCTCAGCGCTCGCGGCCGCCCCGGCGCGTTCACCGGCGCCCTGGTCGCCCTGTTCGCCGCGGCCGCGCTCTCGATGGCGTGGGGCATGCAGCTTGAGTCCATTCTGCGCACCCATGCGCCCGTTGAGCGCTACGCCGGCGCAGTGGCGGTCGTGACCGGGCAGCAGGTGGCCGGCAAAGATGTCCTGCTTGGCGAGCGCGCCCGGGTGAGCTCCGCGCTCGCCACGCGGCTGGCGGCCGTGCCCGGGGTCCGGGCGGCGATCGGCGACGTGTCGGTGCCCGCCCTGCTCGGCGACAGGACGGTGGTCGCCCATGGCTGGAGCAGCACCGCGCTGGCGCCGTACGTCCTGACCGCCGGACGGCCGCCCGCCCGGCCTGGCGAGGTTGTCACCGGCTACCCGGCCGCACTCGGTGCGCGACTGGCCCTCGCCGCCGCCGAGCCCGCGCACACGGTCACGGTGGTCGGCGTCGCCCGGCCGAGCCACCCCGTCACCCAGCAGTCGGCGGTCTTCCTGACAGACGCCGAGGCAACGCGGCTGGCTGGGCATCCGGGCCTGGTCGACGCGATCGGCGTGCTCGCCGCACCCGGCTTTGACGTCTCGCGCCTGCGCGCGGCCGCCGACAGTGCGCAGGTCCTGACAGGCGCCGGACGCGGCGCGGCCGAGTATCCAGATATCGAGCGAACCCGCACGGCCTTGATCCCGGTCACGGCGGCGTTCGGCGGGCTGTCAATGTTCATCGCGATATTCGTCGTCGCCAGCACGCTGGGCCTGTCGATACAGCAGCGGGAGCGGGAGATCGCGCTCTGCGGGCGGTGGCCGCGACGCCCGGCCGGATCCGGCGCATGATCGCGTGGGAGGCGACGATCGTCGCCCTGGTCGGCTCGGCGGCCGGGATCTGGCCCGGGATCGTGCTGGGCCGGGTGCTCGCGCAAGGGCTGTCCGATCACGGCATCACGACGCCGAACTACGCCCTCCACTACGACTGGCCAGCTGCCGCCGCGGCGATCGGCGGCGGGGTCGTCACCGCGCTGCTCGCGGCGCTGGTCGCCGGGCGGCGCGCCGCCCGCGTGCCGCCGACCCTCGCGCTTACCGACGCCGCAGCGGAGCCGCGGCTGCTGGTACCGGGCGCGTCATCGGCGGGCTGATCGCGCTCGCCGGCGCGGTCCCGCTATTCGCGGTCTCGATCACCACCACCGACCCGCAGACAGCCGCGCCAACATCAGAGATCAGCGCGCTCTTCCTCGCGGTGGCGGCCGCCTTCTTCGGCCCAGTCGTGGTGTACGCGGTCGCCCGGCTGCTGGCGCTGGCGTCACGGCCCTCTCCCCGTCGGGGCGTTCCTCGCCTCCGCGAACCTCGGCGCCGCTACCCGGCGCTTCTCCTCGGCCAGCACCCCGCTGGTGCTCACCGTCGCCGTGAGCTGCACCTTTTTCTTCGGTTTCACCACCATCGACCACGCCACTACCCAGCAATTGCAGGCGCGGGCCGCACGGGCCAGCTCGCCATCACCAGCGCCGGGCCGGGACTCCCGGCCGCCGCGCTAGCGGACGCGCGCGCCACGCTCGGGGTGCGCTCGGCGGTCGCGCTGACGTCCACGACACTCGGCCCGAGCCTCGGCGTTTCCGGTAACACCCTCCCCGCCCAGATCCTCACCGGAGGGAAGGGCGGCGGCCTTGACGTCGGCGTGACCTCGGGATCCCTGAGCGCCCTGCACGGCGACACGATCGCGCTCGGCCGCCACGTCGCCGACGCCGCAGGTGCCCGGGTCGGCGACCGGGTTGCGGTCATGCTGGGCGACGGCACACCCGCCCACGCCACCGTTGCGGCGATCTACAGCCGCGAGCTGGCCTTCGGCGATGCCCTGCTCTCCCCCGAGCTCGCCGCCGGTCACCAGACCACCCCGCTCCTGAACGAAATCCTCATCGAGACCAACCAGCCAGCGGCGGCGGCGGCCACGCGCCTACAAGCACTGGCCCAGCGCTATCCCGGACTTCACGTGAGCGACAGCGCCTCGCTCATCACCGCGAACGACGCCAACAACGAGCTGAACCACTGGCTTGGCCCGTTCTTCGTCGCGATGATCTTCGCCTTCACGTCGATCGCCGTGCTCAACACGCTGGTCATGATCGCGCTCCGGCGCCGCCGCGAGCTAGCGCTGCTGCGGCTCACCGGTGCCACCACGGGCCAGGTCCGGTCGATGGCGCGCTGCGAGGCCATCCTGATCATCGCCATAGGCCTCGGCATCGGGCTGGCGATCGCGGCCACCGCGCTGCTGCCGCTCAGCCACGCGTTCACCGGAGGCCTCCGTCCCTACGCACCAGCAGGCTGGTTCGCGGCGATCCTCGGCGTTTCGGCGCTGCTGGCCCTAGTGGCCCTGTCGGTACCAACGCGGCAGGCGCTACGGACGCGGCCGGTCGAGGCGATCGGGATCCGAGAGTAGATCACACCCGCGACCTGGATGACGCCGACGCGATGGCCGCCACTGCGCTCGCTCTCTGCGCCTACCGCCGCTGGGACCTCCGGTAGCGGCGGCCGATCAGCCAGTAGCCGACCGAGCCGAGAGTGTTGACTGCGCTGGAGATCCGCCAGAAGGTCTTACTCCCCCGGACCTGCTGTGCCGGCTGCTGCCGGATGTCCCGCCATGTCCAGGCCGCGGCGAGGGCGTGCCCGGTCAGGACCAGCACCACGACCCTGCCGGAGTTGCGTTCCATGGCTGATCATTCCTTCCATGAGCCAGTGTGCGGATGAACGCCATCACGCTGGACCGCGGCGATGAAGCCGTCCGGATCGACGAGGCTCACAATCAGCTCGGTGACCTTCATCCGGCGGAACAAGGTGCTTAGGCTGCGCTCGGTGTGACAGGGCGGGTAGATCTCGATCTCCACTAGGCCGTCAGCCGAGCCGTTCGCCAGCCAACTGCCGCCCTTGGCATGCACGCCGATCGTTCCCCTCGTCTGATGTGAGGACCGGGCGACCCGGCGGACGGAGGCGCGCGGCACGTCGACCTTGAAGTCGGCCATCCGCAGCCGGAGTTCGCCGGCGTTGACCTCGATCCGTCCTCCGGCTGGCCCGCCGCCGAGCAGGGTGTCGGCCCAGGTGGAGATCGGGCCCATGTCGTCATAGCTGATCGCGAACCGTTCCGGTTCCCCGGCTGATTCGTTGCCACCGGCAGCCTGGAACTCCGTGATGACCTGGCGCCTGGCGGCGGTATAGGACTCGCCGGTCTTCGCCATGCGCCTGCGGGCAGCCGCCTTGATCTTGTCGTGCGCCATCGTTTCCTCGATCCGGTGGCTTCGTCCCGGCGTCCAGCCACCGCAGAGTGATCACGATGGGAAGGGAAGAACCCACACGAGGGCTACGCCGCTCTTGTCCTCAACCGCTACCGCCAGCGCCGGGCCAGGGCAACTCAGAGACAGGCAGGTGTGTTAGCTGCCGGGACAAGCATAGCCGTTGGCTGTCACGGGACACTTGCGGCCACGGCAACTGCTTTCCCAGGTTTCCGACGACAGGATGACGGTCACGGGACATCCCGGCTCGCCTCGTTGGCGGCCCTTTTCAGGAAAGGCGGCGGAGCCGCCGGAAGCAGTACCCGGCCAGGGCCAGGGCCAGAGCGAGGTAGATCGCCGTCTCGGTTGCCTGGAAGCGCCAGTAGCGGCTGGCGGGCTGGTAGGTGATGGCCTCCCGGATGCCGTGGCTGGCCAGGCAGCCACGGAAGGCGACGGGGCCCGTCGTCGCCCCCTGTGGGCTGGCGCCCTGGTTCGCGCCCGGGCTCGGGCTGGTGCCTTCTACCGATGTGCAGGCGGCCGGGGTGGTGGTGACTGGCTGCCCGGCGGCGTTGACGGGTCCGCTGGACAGGAGCCAGGCGCCGGGCTGGCCGGGGATGGTGAGGGCGAACAGCGTGAAGATCGTGCCGCCCGCGCCGGTCTCTGACGGGATGGCGGCCCCCAGCGAGGTGACCGGGATGACCGTGTGGTCGGGCGGGGCGAGGTTGGGGCGGACCCACAGCGGCATGGCGACCTGGAGGGCGGCGAAGATGGCCAGGGTGACGGCCATGGCCGGGACGGTGCGCCGGATCAGCGCCCCGGCGGTGACGCCGAGCGCGAAGGCGAACGCGGCGTAGCCGAGCGGGGTGATGCCGTGGGTGGCGAAGTTCAGCTGGCTGAACCGGCTCTGGGCGACGCCGCTGCCGGCGCCGTCGGCGACGGCCTGGCTGATCGGCACTGCCCACCAGGTCTGCATGAGGCACAGCGCCTCGGTGACGGCCATGGCGGCCAGGGCGCCGATGGCGAGCTTGACGGCCAGCCACCGGGTCCGGGTGACGGACTGGTTCCAGGCCAGCTCGGCGGTCCCGGTCTCCAGCTCGCGGGCGATCAGCGGCGCTCCCCAGAACAGGCCGATGACGGCGGGCGCCAGCAGGATGATCCCGGTGCTGAGCAGGAAAAGCACGTCGTAAGGGCTGCGGCCAGCGACGCAGCTGAAGTAGGCGGCCGGGCTCAGGCAGCTGCCGCCGTGGCAGCTGTCGAGCCCGTCGGCGGCGTACGTGCTGGCCAGGTGCGGCCCGGTGGCCGCGAGCAGGACCGCGAACGCGGCCAGCGTCACGGCCGCGGTCGACGGCCTGGGTGCGGAACTGAAGCATGCTGAGCCGGATCATGACACCACTCCCAGCGTGCTGACTGCGGGCCGGCATGTCGTCGCCGGCCCGGCTCATGTAGGCCGAGCACCAGGTCCTCCATGCTGACCGGCTTCACGGTCCAGGCCGGGTCGAGGATCGGCTCGTCCGTGCGGACCAGCAGGCTGCTCTGCTTGTCGGTGTGGCTTTCGGTCGATGACCTCCTGGCCCGCCGGGAGGGTGCCGGGGTCGCGGCGCGGCCCGGACAGGCGGTGATGCGAGGCCAGCAGGTCGCTGACCTCCCCGGCGACCCGGACCCGGGAGGCGACGAGCACGACCAGGTAGTCGCAGACCCGTTCCAGGTCAGCGACCAGATGGGAGGACAGCACGACGCTGACGCCGCTGCTCGGCGACCGCCTCCATCAGGCCGCTGCAGGAACTCCCGCCGGGCCAGCGGGTCCAGGCTGGCGACCGGCTCGTCGAGGATGAGCAGCTCGGGCCGCTTGGCCATCGCCAGGGTGAGGGCGAGCTGGGCCCGCTGCCCGCCGGACAGCGACCCGGCCCGCTGCTTCGGGTCCAGGGCGAGCTGCCCGATCCGCCGCCGCGCCAGCTCGTCGTCCCAGCCGGGGTTGAGCCAGGCACCGAGGCGGAGATGGTCGGCGACCGTCATCCTGGCGTAGACGGCGGTGTCCTGGGCGACGAAGCCGACCCGGGCCAGCTGCGCCGGCCCGGCCGCGGGGCGCTCGCCGAGGACGGTGATCGTGCCGCGGGTCGGCGTGAGCATCCCGGCGGCCAGGCGCAGCAAGGTGGTCTTGCCCGCGCCGTTCGGGCCGACGAGCCCGACCACGTGGCCTTCGGGGATGGCCAGCGTGCAGTCGCGCAGCGCCCACGTCCGCCGGTACGGCCTTGCCCAGCCCGCTGGTCTCGATGACGGCGTCATCACGCCACCCCCTCGGCGAAGCAGTCGCGGAACGCGGTGCGGTAGATCGCCTCGATGTCATCGGGCCCCAGGCCCGCCGCCGCGCCGAGCGGAGCCAGTCGGTCAGCTCGGCGAGGAACCGCGCCTGCGCGGCCGGGTCGGTCCCGGACGGCGAGCGGGTAACGAACGTGCCGAGCCCGGGCCGGGCGCGCACCAGTCCCTCCCGCTCCAGTTCCCGGTAGGCCTTGTGCACCGTGTTCGGGTTGATGGCCAGCTTGGCGACGACCTGCTGAGCGGTCGGCAGCCGGTCCCCCGGCTCCAGCATGCCCATCCGCAGGGCCTGATGAACCTGCTGCACGAGCTGCAGGTAGGTGGCGACGCCCGACGTCTCGTCGAGCTGGAACTCGATCATCAATCTCTCATTCCACTAAGAGCTTAGTGGAATGAGAGTAACAATCCCGCCGGCTGCGCAAGAAGCGTTCAGGCGCCGACACGAGCGTGACCACGGGAGCCCGAACGGGTTGTCGTTAGCGCAGCGGGCTGAACGCCCCTCGGATCTCGGTCGCGAAGAGCTCGGGCTCTTCCCAGGCGGCGAAGTGGCCTCCTCTGCCGGCCTCGTTGAAGTAGATGAGGTTGGGGTAGGACTTCTCGACCCAGCTGCGCGGGGCCGCGAAGATCTCGCCGGGGAAGGTGGTGAAGCCGACCGGGAGCTTGACCTCCGGAGGAGCCTGCCCGGCCGCGAGAGCCTGGGCTCGGCCGCTCTCCCAGTACGACCGAGCCGCCGAGGCGCCGGTGCCGGTTAGCCAGTACACAGTGATGTTGTCGAGGATGTGGTCCCGTGTGAGGCCGCCGGACGGCTTCCCGTCGACGAAGGCGCGGGAGATCTTGTAGTAGGCGTCGGTGTCGTGGTCAAGCATCCAGGCCGCCAGGGCGAGGGGGGAATCCAGCAGGGCATAGCCGATCGTCTGCGGCCGCGTGGCCTGCTCCAGGAAGTAGCCGAAGCCGCTCGCCCTGAATGTCTTGGTCTGCTCGAGCGCCGCGCGTTCGACCTCGGTTTCCGCCGGCATGGCGCCGCCGCCCAGCGCCGTCACGAGCAAGTTCATGTGGATGCCGGCCAGGCCCTCGGGCGCCTGGCGGCCCATCGCGTCGGTGACGGCGGCGCCCTGGTCCCCGCCCTGGGCGACGTAGCGGGTGTAGCCCAGGCGGCGCATCAGCTCCGGCCACGCCTGCGCAACTCGGCCGGAGTGCCAGCCGATCTCGGCCGGCTCGGCCGGAGAAGCCATACCCGGGGATGGACGGCAGCACGAGGTCGAACGCGTCCTCCGCTTGCCCGCCGTGTGCGGTCGGGTCGGTGAGCGGGCCGACGGTCTCGAGCAGCTCGATGACCGACCCGGGCCAGCCGTGCGTCATGATCAGCGGCAGCGCGTTCTCGTGCCGCGACTTCACGTGGATGAAGTGGATGTTCACCCCGTCGATCTCGGTGGTGAACTGCGGCAGCGCGTTCAGCCTCGCCTCGCACGCGCGCCAGTCGTAATCGGTCGCCCAGTAGCGGGCTAGCTCCTGGATCGTCGCCAGCTGCACGCCCTGCGACCGGTCGGCGACAAGCTCCTTGGAAGGCAAGCGGGTCGCGACGATGCGCCGCCGAAGGTCGGCGATCGATTCTTCGGGCATGTCGACCCGGAAGGGACGGACTTCAGTTTCGTTGGACATGAGTTTCCACTCCTGGATTGGTTGTCCCGCTACGGGATCAGGAACGCGGTCAGCGCGGCGAGCATCTCCTGGGGAGCCTCCTCGGCGACGAGGGCGCAGCCCCTTCGCGTTAATGAACCGGCTGGTGAACCCGGGCAGGGGCTCGGCGGCTGCGAGGCAGAGCCGGGGCCTTCCGGGGTGTGAGATGAGGTCATGAGGTTCCCCCTTTCACACGTGGTAGAGCTTCACGATCGTCCTCGCGCGGGCGTATCGCGCCCGTGAAATCCCTGGCCATTACCCTGGTCTGTGATTTGGCTGCCGAGGACACGGCATGTCTACGGTGCCGTGACAGCTGTGGCCTGTAGCGCCATCCGCAAGGGATGTTGGCCAGCCAGCGGCATTGCCCGCGAGGATGGTTCGCAGAACACCAGGCGGAGGTACACCAGATGACAACCACGACGTGGACGACGCGGCCGACGCTTCCGGCAGAGCTGTCCCGGCGCCTGGTGGACGCGGCCGTGGCTGCGGCCACAGCCGGCGGGCTGCGCGTGACTGTCGTGACGGTCGATGAGTCCGGCGTACTCAGGGAGGTTCTGCGGATGGACGGCGCCCCGCTGGTCAGCCTGCAGACGGCGATGAACAAGGCGTATGCGGCCGCCGCCATCGGCATGCCGCCTGACGACTTCTTCGCGGCTATCGAGGCAGATCCCGCGGCTGTCGCTTCGTTCGCGAACCGGCCAGGCCTGGCGCTGGTCGCGGGCGGCCTGCCGGTGCTGGCCGACGGTGACGTCGCGGGCGCGATCGGGGTCGCGGGAGCGATGACAGCGGCCGAGGATCGCGCGATCGCGGAGGCGGCTCTAGAGGCGGCCCTGGCAGGGATGGCCAGATGACGAACCGCGTCGTGCTGTCCCGTTACCGCGCGTCATCCGGCTGCGGCCCGGATTCCGCGGCCAGTGAGACGAAATGCTGTACCGCGGGCCTGGTGTCGCCAGCCCGCCAGGCAACGCACATCGTGATGGGCGGCAGCCCTGCGCTGGGGACAAAGCAGACACCCGGGCGGCCGTGGAACCTCGCCGCGGAAGCCGGACACAGGCCGATGCCGTGCCCGGCCGCCACGTGCTCACACCATTCGTCGACGGTCCGCGCGGTGGCGCCGATGATCGGCACGTCGCCGCCGGGCCGGGGCTTGATGAGCCATTCATCCTGCCAGGCGCGCGGCTCGCATCCGTCGGTGGCCAGCTCCGCGGTGACGAACGGCAGCCCGGCGACATCGGCCAGCCTGAGCTCGCCGCGGGCCGCCAGCGGGTGCCCGGCCGGAAGCACGAACATGCGCGGCTCCGAGCGCACCACGGCCAGCTCGACCCCGGGCGCGGCCACCGGCGGGCGCAACAGCGCGACGTCACTGCTGTGGTCGAGCAGGCCGGCCGACGGCTGGGTCATGTCGAAGATCTGCAGGCCTACCTTGACATCCGGGTATGTTCGCTCGAAATCACTGAGCAGCCGCGTTCTGGTCTCGTTCTCGCAGCCGGAGCCGAGCCCGACCGACAGCGTGCCGGCAACCGCGCGGGCGGCATTCCGCGCGGCGGCGACGCCGCGGTCCAGGCCGGCCAGCGTCTCCCGCGCGGCGGTGAGGAACGCGGCGCCGGCCTGGCGTCAGCGCGGCGCCCTTGTTCGTCCGGTCCAGCAGCCTTGCCCCCACAGCGTCTTCCAGCTGCCGGATCTGCGTGCTGAGAACCTGCTGTGCGACGTGCACGCGGTGCGCCGCCGCCGTAAAGCTCTCCTCCTCGGCGACCGCGACGAAGTACCTGAGATGGCGCAGCTCAATATTCATCGCTGGCTCAGCCTAACCGCGGGAATCCAGATCGTGAGGAAAGCATGACCGAGAACGCCGAAGAACAGCAAGGACAGCAGGCGCTGCCCGGCAGGCTCGCCCGGGTGATCGCTACTCGCGGCGGCCTGGCGCCGCCGGAGGCCCCGTTCGTCATCGAGCACCGCGAGGCGCTGATCTACATGCTGTGCGAGGCGGCGGAGCTCGAGCACGGGATCATGTGCCAGTACCTGTTCGCGGCCTTCTCCCTGAAGGAGCGCCCCGACGAGGGCCTTACGGAGGACCAGGCCGCGACGGTCCGGCGCTGGCGCAAGCAGATATCGCATGTCGCGGCCCAGGAGATGCTGCACCTGGCACTGGTGCAGAACCTGCTGTCCGCGATAGGGGCGGCACCGCACCTGTCACGGCCGAACTTCCCGCAGCCCGCCAGCCACTATCCGGCCGGGGTGCACCTGACGCTGCTGCCGTTCGGCGAGGCGGCGCTGCGGCATTTCATGTTCCTCGAGCGCCCGGAGGGCATGGCGCTGCACGACGCGCCCGGGCTGGCCGCCTTCAGCCGGGCGGCGCCGGCGATGCGGCCGGGCGACATCGCGCCGCACGCACAGGACTTCGCGACCGTCGGTCACCTGTACCGGTCGATCGAGGCCGGCATCGAGCGCCTGGCGGAGAAGTACGGCGAGCGGTGGCTGTTCGTCGGCCCGCCGCGCGCCCAGGCCACGCAGCGGTACTTCGGCTGGCCGGAACTGGTCCCGGTGACGGACGTGGCGTCCGCGCGGCGGGCGATAGGCGAGATCCTCGAGCAGGGCGAGGGGCCGCGCGGAGACTGGCGGAACGCGCACTTCGGGCAGTTCGTCGAGATCCTCGACGAGTTCGAGCAGCTCCGCGAGGCCGACCGCGGCTTCGACCCGGTGCGCCCAGTGCTGCCGCTGAACGTCCGCCCCAGCGAGCGCGACCCGGACGTGCCGCTGGTCACCGACCCGCTCGCGCAGCGCGTGATGGACCTGTTCAACGTCTGCTACGAAATCCTGCTGCTGATGCTGCAGCGTTTCTTCGCGCACACCGAGGAGACCGATGTCCAGCTCAGGGTGCTCGCCGACGGGACCTACGCGCTGATGGTGCAGGCGATAAAGCCGCTCGGCGACGTCATCACCGGGCTGCCCGCGGGCCCGGAGTACCCCGGCCAGACCGCCGGCCCGAGCTTCGAGCTCTTCTACGAGAGCGACTACGTACTCCCCCACCGGGAGGCGGCCTGGGTACTGCTGGCTGAGCGGCTCGAGGCGGCCGCGGCGTTCTGCGAACCGTCCGGCGCCGGCAGCGCCCCTGAGGTCGCCGGGAAGCTGGCCGAGGTCCGCGCTTCGCTGGCCGGCATCGCCAGCTCCCTCGCCGCGCACCTGCCCTCCCGTCCGGTCCCGGCTCCGGCCGCGGCGGGCGAGGAGCTTTCCGCGATCCTCGGCCGCGCCCTCGCCTTTTACCGAACGTGCGCTGCCGTCTCTTCCGGCGATCATGTCTCCGCGGCGCTCGCCGACGTCGCGAGAGCCGCCTACCTTGTGCTGGAACACACCGGCCGTTCAGGAAGATCAGCGGCGGAAGCGACTGCGGCGGCGCGCATAACCGACAGCGTGCTGCGACCGCTCGCCGACCGCCTCGGCCGGGAACCAGCGGCGGGCGCGCCACCGGTGCCGGAGCCCCGGGCGGAGGGCGGGACCATGCCGGAGCTAGCGCGCCGCGTCGCGACGGACGCGACCCGGCTGAGCGTGCAGCTGGCGGACACGGCACCACCGGAGCTGCTCGAGGCAGTCGCGGCGCTGCAGCGGGTCGCCATAGACCTGGCGCCGGACGCCGCCGCGCCGGCCGCGGAGCTCGCGGAACTGCAGCGCGGGCTGCGGCCGCGGATCGTGGTCGCGGAGAACGGCCCGTATCTGGTCACCAACGCCGCCATAGTGCGCTCGTACCTTGGCGAGCCGCTGCGGGTGCCGCCGCAGCTGGCGCTCTGCCGGTGCGGGCAGTCGGGCGACAAGCCGTTCTGCGACGGATCGCACGCGCGGAGCGGGTTCAGCGGCGCCAAGGACCCCAAGCGGGTCGCGGATCGCCGGGACACCTACCCCGGGGTGCAAGTGACGATCTTCGACAACCGGGGCATCTGCCAGCACTCCGGGTTCTGCAGCGACCGGCTGCCGACGGTGTTCCGGACCGACGCTGAGCCGTTCGTCGCGCCGAGCGGCGGCCGGATGGACGAGATCATCCGGGCGGTGCGCGACTGCCCGTCCGGGGCGCTGAGCCTGGCGTTCGACGATACCGAAGCCCGTGACCTGGCCGATTGGCACGGCCGCCGCGAGCAGGCGATCGAGGTCTCGCTGGACGGGCCGTACCGGGTGACCGGCGGGATCCCGCTGGCGGACGCTGCCGGAGAGCAGGTGCCACGGGCTTCGGGGTCGTCGCGGGAGCACTACGCGCTCTGCCGGTGCGGACACTCGCGGAACAAGCCGTTCTGCAGCGGCATGCACTGGTACGTGCAGTTCCGCGATCCGGTTCGCCCGGCCGATCCCGCGCTGTTCGAGTGGGCCGGCGGGCTGCCCGCGCTGACCCGGATGACCCAGCTGCTTTACGAGACCCTGCTGCCCTCCGACGACCTGCTCGCACCCGCGTTCGCTGACCTGCCGCCGGACGCTCCGCAGCGCGAGGCGGCCTGGCTGGCGGAGGCGTTCGGCGGGCCGCAGCGGGACGGCGCGACGGCGCTGGCAGGCCGGGACCTCAGCCCCGCGCAGCGGGCGCGCTGGGCCGCGCTGGCGGCAAGGGCGGCTGACCAGGCCGGCCTGCCGGACGACCCGGCGTTCCGCGCGGCGCTGACCGGCTTCCTTGACTTCGCGTCGCGGGCCCCGGCCGGCGCCGCCGGGGACGTGCCGAGCTGGGATTGGGGCCCAGGCGGACGGCCGGATACATCCGGGGAGCAGGCCGATACCGCTGTCGCCCAGCCGAGCGTTACGCTGCCCGGGCCGGATGAGACGGTGGGGTTCGAGGCGCACATACGGCCGCTTTTCCGCGAGCGGGACCGGACGTCCATGCGGTTCGTGTTCGACCTGTGGTCCCGCGACGAGGTGCGGCAGCACGCCACCGAGATCCTGCAGCGGCTGCGCGACGGCACCATGCCGTGCGACGGGGCCTGGCCGCAGTCGTGGACCGAGGTGTTCGCCCGGTGGGCGGAGTCTGGTTTCCAGGCCTAGAGCGCTCAGGAGAGGCCGATGCATCTCGGCGGGAAGGCTTAATGTGCCTCTATGTCGTGGACTTTCTCAGGGGCATTCCTGGACGGCTTTGCGGGCGAACGTGTGGTCGCGGGAACGGGCGATGCGGAGGAACTGCCCGGCAGGTTTGCGCTGGCCGGCCTTGTCGATGCGCATGCGCATCCCACCGTCGCAGTTGATGAGCGCGGCCCCTACCTCTCGGACGGCGAGTACGGCATCGCGCGCCTGGAGGAATACGCGACCGCCGGGGTCACGGTGATCCGCGATTCCGGGGGCCACAGCCAGGTCACCCTCGGCTTCGCGGGCACTGCGGTAGCCGGGCGTCCGGTCATCACCGCCGCCGGGCGGTTCCTCGCCCCGGCGAACCGGTACTTTCCGCGCATGCACTCCCCTGTCGCGCCGGACGAGCTCGTTGCGGCGATCCGGGCCGAGGTGGCGGCAGGGGCGGCCTGGGTGAAGATCATCGGTGACTTCCCGCAGTGGGCCGAGGGCGGGCCGGTACCGCAGTCGACGGCGGCGACATACGACCTCGGAACGCTGCGCTACGCGGTCGACGCGGCCCACGCCGCCGGGGCACGGGTCGCGGTGCACAGCAATCTCCCGGATTCAGGGCTGGCGGGGATCGGAGCCGACTCGATCGAGCATGGCACGGCACTTGGCCATTCTGAGCTTGAGGCACTCGGCGTCCGCGCCGGTGCCTGGACGCCAACGCTCTGCGCCGTCCTTCACGGCCGCGACTCCTCCGACCCCGCGGTTCGCAGACGGACCGACGAGCTGCGCGAGCGTCTCCGCGATTGCCTGCCGTATGCCGTCGCTCATGGCGTGCGGGTATTGGCCGGCACCGACGTCGTCGGCACTATCGCGGACGAGATCACCCTCTTGGCCGAGCATGGCCTCACAGCTGCGCAGGCGATAGCCGCAGCCGGCTCGGCCGCACGTGACTTCCTCGGCATCCATCCGGAGGGCGACATCGTGACCTACGACGATGATCCGCTGGAGGATCCCCGCGCACTAGCGCGTCCCGTAGCCGTCGTGGTCCGCGGCGTACGCGTGCGGTTACGCCTCAGCCCTTTGTGACACGCGGGCGGCGGTGATGATGAGCTCGATGACCGTATCCAGGGGCATCGCGGTGGAGTCGATCATCAGGTGGTACAGGGCCGGGTCGGCCGGGTCGCACCGGTACAGGCGGCGGACGTAGGCGTTGCGGGCCTTGTCGGCCGCGCGCAGGCGCTCCCTCGCCTGCTCCTCACTGATGCCCTCGATCACAGCGCCCTGGGCGGCGCGGCGGGCGGCCGGGCCGTCGAGCCGGACGTGGAAGCCGCGCTCCTTGCCGAGCACGACCGCCGCCGCCCGGCCCAGGATCACGCCGCCCCCGCCGGCCAGCAGGCGCTGGATCCCGGTCTCGCCGTGGCCGCGCAAGTGCTCGTCCTGGTGGTGGGTGGACGGCGGGGACTGGGTAGGCCCGGCCGGCATCGCCTGGGTGAAATGGGCCAGCAACCGGTGCACCGGGGTGACCTTGACCTCTTCCTCCGACAGCTGCTCATCGCACGGCCCGGGCTCGGCGACGTGGCCCTCGGACGTGGTGACCCGCTGCAGGAAGGGCAGGCCGAGCCGTTCGGCCAGGGCCGGGGCGACGACGCTGCCGCCGGCGCCGTAGGCCGCTGACACGGTGATCAGCCGTACCGCGGGCCCGGACGAGGCAGGGGTTGGCGGCGTAGGCCTGTCAGACTGCTCGGTGGTCACGGGCGCTCATCTCCTCCGTTGGTCGCGTCTCCTCCATTGGCCGCACGGCGGACAGGTCGGCCCGGCCAGCGGCCGACGCCAGGGTGCCGGAGGGCAGCACCAGCGCGCACACGACCGCGGAGCCGGCCAGGATCGCGGCCGAGACCCAGAACCCGACGACGTAGCTGTGCACCGCCGCTTGGGCCAGGGCCAGCGGGCTGTGGCCGTGGGTCAGCACATAGCTGGTCAGGGCGCTGGCGGCGAGGGTGTTCAGCAGCGCGGTGCCGATGGAGCCGCCGACCTGCTGGTTGGTGTTGACCAGGGCCGAGGCCACGCCCGCGTCCGCGGCGCGGGTGCCGTAGGTCGCGGAGTTCAGCGCACAGCCGAACACCAGGCCCAGGCCGGCCCCCATCAGGAGCAGGGCGGGCAGGATCCAGTCCAGGTAGCTGGTGAGCAGGCTCAGTCGCGCGGCCAGGAGGGCCAGGCCGCCAGCCGCGAGGAGCAGGCCAGCCGGGATCAGGGGCCGGGGCCCGACCCGCGGCATCAGCACCCCGCTGGACGTCGTGGACGCCACCACGATCGCCGCGATCATCGGCAGGAAGGCCAGGCCGGACTTGACCGGCGAGTAGGACAGGGTCAGCTGCAGGTAGTAGGTCAGGAACAGGAAGATCCCGAACACGCCGATGGCGGACAGCCCGATGGCCAGGTACGCGCCGCCGCGGAAACGGTTCAGGACGATCGGCAGCGGCAGCAGCGGATGCTGGACCCGACGCTCGACCAGCACGAACGCGGCCAGCAGGACCACCCCGGCTATCAGCAGCGCCAGGGTCGTCGTCGCGCCCCAGCCCTTGGTGGCGGCCTCCGACAGCCCGTAGACCACCGCCACTAGCCCGGTCGCCACCAGGACCGTTCCCGGCCAGTCGATCCGCACGCTCGGATCACGGGGCTGCGCGGTCAGCAGCCGCACCGCGCCCGCGACCGCGATCACCGCCAGGACGACGTTGACGTACAGGCACCACCGCCAGGACAGGTACTCGGTCAGCACCCCGCCCAGCAGCAGCCCTACCGCCCCGCCTGCTCCGGCGATGGCGCCGTAGACGCCGAACGCCCTGCCGCGCTCGGCCGGGTCGGTGAACGTGACGGTCAGCGTCGAGAGCGCGGCCGGAGCCAGCAGCGCGCCAAACAACCCTTGCGCGCCGCGGCCGATCACCAGCATCGCGAAGCTAGTCGACGCGCCGCCCAGCGCCGACGCCGCGGCGAAGCCCACCAGGCCGATGATCAGCATCCGCCGCCGGCCGAGCAGGTCCGACAGCCGGCCGCCGAGCAGCAGCAGCCCGCCGAAGGCCAGCGAGTACGCTGTCACCACCCACTGCCGGTCGGCGATGCTGAAGCCCAGCTCACGCTGGGCGGAGGGCAGCGCGATGTTCACGATCGTGGCATCCAGCACCACCATCAGCTGCGCCAGCCCGACCACGCCGAGGATCCACCAGCGCCGGGCCGGCCCCGAGGCCACCCCGGACAGCCCAGCCCGCTGCGATACGGCCGCGGCCGCCGGTTCGCTCATTACACGAGCTTACGTCCGCAGAGGAAGGTTGGGTCGAGGGTGGCTGTAGTCTTTCGCGCAGGCCTCGTCTCACGACTGGAACAGGATCCCGCCAGGCCGGATCTGGGTAAGCAAGTTCTTAAGAAGAGGCGAGACGGCTGAGGGCGGCTATGAGGGTCTTCGGGTGGATACGTCCGCACATCCCGGAGGGCAGCGACGGCATCCTGACATCAGCCGGGATCTGCGAAGGGTTCGCCGGCGCCGGCGTTGGCTCGCGCGTGCTGTTTTTCGCCGGGTTCGCGGGGCTCGTGGCCGGGACGCTGGCCATGGGTGCCGTTGAATACTCCAAGCTGCGCGCCGAGCACGACCTGCAGGTGGGTGAGCTTGCCGCAGAGCGAGTGCGGCTCGAGACCGCGCCTGACGCCGAGCTCGATGAGCTCACTGGTCTCTACGTGTCGCGTGGCCTTTCCCCCGATCTAGCCAGGCAGGTCGCGGTCGAGTTGACGGCTCACGATGCGCTGGCGGCCCACGCCGAGGCGGAGTACGGCATCACGGCGGCCTCTCGCATCGATCCGCTCCGTGAGGCGCTCGCGGTGAGCGGCGCCTTCGCGGCAGGGGCCTTGCTGCCCTGGCTGGCGATCGTGCTGATCCCCGGGCCGTCCAGAGGGCTCGTGACCTTTGTGATCGTACTGGCGGCGCTGGCGCTGACGGGATGGGTTTCCGCGCGGATTTCGCACGTCCGGCCCCTGTTGCCGATAGTCCGCACGGCGAGCATCGGCGGCCTGGCGATGCTGATTACCTATTTCGCTGGAGACCTTTTCCATCCGTGACAGAGGAATGATGGCGGCGGAGAGTCACCACGGGCCCGTTCGGAATGAAAATCACTTCCCAGCCTCGGCGAGCACGAGCTGGGTCTGCGTGACCCGCGCGGCCAGGCGCTGCTGGGCGTCACGGATGTCGGTCTCCACGACGATCAGGGTCCGGCCCTTGTGCAATGGCCGGGCCACCGCCTCGATGTAGCCGTCGCGCACGGCGCGCAGGAAGTTGGTCTTCGACTCGACGGTGGTGGTGCCGGCCGCGCCGGGCGGCAGGTTCAGGTACGCGCAGGCGCCGCCGGCGCTATCGGCCAGCGCCATCACCGCTCCCCCGTGTATCGCGCCGCCGGACGTGCACAGCCCTGGCGCCCACGCCAGCCGGGCACGGACCTCCTCCGGCTCGTATCGCAGCAGGTCGATGCCCAGAGTCGCGGCGAACGGCATGAGAGCGCGCAGTGTCTCCGTCGGATCGGCGGTCATGAAGTCGCCCCCAGGCCTCGGTTGCGAGGCGGCCGGCGGGCGGGGGCCGATGGCGCCAGCGGCAGCCGGGATGGGGGCTTGACCTCGGCCAGCCGCAAGTAGGTGACCAGCCGCGAGCCGCCGCGGGCGGCCAGGCCAGCCAGCACGGTCTGCAGATCGGCGACGTCGCGGGCGACGACGGTGAGGAGATAGTCAGTCTCGCCCGCCACGTTGTCGGCCGCGATGATCTGCGGCAGGGCACGGATCTGGTTGTCGAACGCGTGGCTGGACCGCGGATCGTGACGCGCCAGCGCGGCCGTGATGTACACCTGCAGCGGGAAGCCGGCCGCGACCGGATCGAGCTGGGCGCTGATGATCCGGATGACGCCTGACTCCTTCAGCCGCCGGACTCGGTGCAACGTGGCGGCCGGCGAGAGGCCCGCTAGCCGGGCGAGCTCGACGTTGGTCCGGTCGGCGTCCTCCTGCAGCGCGGTGAGCAGCTGAATGTCAACATCGTCAAGTTCAATAGCCATAACACAAAATATTATATCGCTACAGGCGGCTAGCAACGAACGCTGTATGCCTAAAGGCGATCATGGACGTATGAACATCAACCGCCGTCACGCCGTGGCAGCCCTCATTGCGGCCGGGCTGCTGTGGGGCACCACCGTGCCGCTGTCCAAGCTGGCCCTGCAGTGGCTGTCGCCGGGGTGGCTCACCGTGGTCCGTTTCGGCCTGGCCGCCGCGGTCCTGCTGGTCGCGGCCCGCGGGCGCGGGCTGCGCCGCGCGTTCACTCCCGCGGTGCTGGCCGCGGGCGCGCTCGGCTACGGCGGTTCTGTCCTCCTGCAGAACGCCGGCATCAGCCGGACCAGCGTTACTCACGCAGCACTGCTGATCGGAGCCGTGCCGGTGCTGGTCGCGATCATCGCAGCGGTGTGGCACCGCACCGTGGCCCGGCCGATGGCCTGGTTCGGCTTCACCGTGTCACTTGGCGGCATAGGCCTGATCACCGCGGGCGGCGGAGGCGGCGGGGCGACGCTAGCCGGGGACGGCCTGGTCCTGGCGTCACTCGTCTTGTCGGCCACGGTCACCGTGGCCCAGGGCCGTCTGCTGACCGGCCGCGACCCGGTTGCGGTCACCGCCGTGCAGTTCCTCGGCGCCGCGCTCGGCGCGCTGCCGGTCGCTGCCCTCACCGAGAGCCCACCAACCGTGCCGCATGGCGCTGGCCCGGTGCTGGTGGTCCTCGCGCTGGCCGCGGGCGGCACGCTGCTGCCGTTCACCCTGTTCGCATTCGGGCAGAGCAAGGTCTCCGCCGAGGTCGCCGGCGGGTTCCTCAACCTCGAGCCGCTGGTCGGCGCCATCGCGGGCGCGGTGGCGTTCGGGGACCCAGTTGGCGTCCCGCAGGCCGCCGGCGGCGTGGCCATCGTGGCCGGCATCGGGCTCAGCAGCCTGCCGCTGATCATCAGACCCCGGGCGGTCAGGATGCGGAGCCGGCTGATTGAAGCGCCGCTCGGGCCGTCTTTTCGGGAGACGGAAAACCTGTTGGCCGCGCGGGCGGGTGGTCGTTATCGTCGCCTGCGTGACCGGTGCTGGGCGCTTGGACAGCGTGCCCGAGGAGGTGCTTGCCGCGTTCGGGCTGGCCGGGACGGTACCGATGCGGCTGTCGGGAGGGCAGGGAACTGCCTGGCGGGCAGGGCACGTGGTACTCAAGCCCGCCGATTCGCTGCGAGCGGGCCGGTGGTTCGCCGAGGTCTACGATGCGCTGACCGGTCCCGGCTTCCGGGTACCGCGTCCGGTGCGGGCGCTGACCGGGGACTGGGTGGCGCTGGGATGGACGGCCTACCAGTGGGTGCCCGGCGCCGCGGCGGACTGGTCGGGCGTTTCGCCGCGCTGGCCGGCCATGGTCACGGTGAGCCGGGCGCTGCACGCCGCGCTGGCCGGCGTTTCCGTGCCGGCATGGCGGGCCACGGAGGAAAACCCGTGGACGATCGGCGACGAGGTGGCGTGGGGCGAGCGCGACCCGGACCCGTTGCTCGGCCCGGCCGCCGGCCCGCTCGGCGGGCAGGTGCGGCGGCTGCTGGCCGCGCTGCGGCCGGTTGACCTGCCGAGCCAGCTGATTCACGCGGACCTGGGGGGAAACGTGCTGTTCGACGACGGGCTGCCGCCTGCCGTCATCGACTTCTCGCCGCTGGAACGCCCCGCCGGACTGCCGATCGCCATCGCGGCGGTGGACGCGCTGATGTGGCGCGGAGCGAGTCCCGCGACGCTCGAGCACCTCGCCGGCGAGCCGGAACTCGACCAGCTGCTCCCCCGCGCACTGGCGTACCGCCTGGTCACCGAGATCGTCAGGCACGCGGGCACGGCCGGGGTCGACGCGGCCGCGCGGGCCGCGCAGCCAGTCACCGACCTGGTACTCGCCCGGGCGTGCGGGGGCCGCTAGACGGTGTACCGTCCTCGTATGGAGGCCGCTGAGCTGGCGCATCTGCGCCGGGCCCGGGACTTGCTTGACCGCGAGTACGCGCGGCCGCTGGATGTCCCTGCGATGGCGCGCGCCGCGCTGATGTCGCCGTCGCTGTTCGCCCGCCGTTTCCGCGAGGCCTACGGCGACACGCCCTACGGCTACCTGCAGACCAGGCGCGTGGAACGGGCGATGGCGCTGCTGCGGCACGGCCGCATGTCCGTGACTGACGTGTGCATGGCTGTCGGGTTCACGTCGCTCGGCTCGTTCAGCTCGACGTTCACGCGGCTCGTCGGCGAGCCGCCGTCCGCCTACAAGGCACGTGACCACTCGCGGCTCGTGCCGGTCCCGCCGTGCATGACCCGGGCCTGGGCACGCCCGGGGTGGATCGAGCAACCATGCAGGATTGGAGAAGCGTTCCCGGCCGGCCGCGCGTAGCGTCGCTGCCATGACACTTTCCATCACGCACACGCCCGTGTACTGCACCGACCTGGATGCGACGCTGGCCTTCTACACCCAGCGGCTCGGTTTCGAGGTCCGCCAGGACGTCCCGATGGGCCCGGAGATGCGCTGGCTCACCGTCGCCGCCCCCGGTGACGGCCACGAGCTGCTGCTTGCCGCCGTGGACCATCACATCGCCCCGGCCGACCGACCGTCCATGCGCGAGATTGTCGCCAAGGGCGACCTGGCGGTCTTCATCCAGGTCGACGATCTGGACAAGACCTTCGAGTCGCTGCGCGCCGCCGGGACGGAGATCCTCCAGGAGCCCGTCGACCAGCCGTACGGCGTCCGTGACGCCGCCGTCCGCGACCCTAGCGGCAACCACCTGCGGCTGAGCCAGCCGCTGGCGCCGCGGGGCTGAGGCTCCGGCCTGCCGGGGCGGCCGGTACGCGAGGCGCCGCCCCGGCAGGCATGCCAGCCGTCTTATTTCCCCAGCAACTCACGGACGACGCTGGCGAGGCGGTCGTAGTCATCCGGGGTGTTGTACGGCGCCGCCGCGATCCGCAGGTAGCCGGCGCCGCCGAAGCTGACCGGCGAGACCTCGACGCGCTGCTGCGAGAGCGCCTCGTAGAAGGGGTCGACGTGCCCGGCAGCCGCGAGGACGCCGTCGGGCAGCGGGACCAGCCGCATGGCCGGCGCGGGCGTGGCCGGGAGCCGGTCAAGCGTGACGCCGAGCGCCTCGGCCACCTCTTCTGGCCGCCGGTCACCAGGTCGGCGAGCCGGGCCACGGCGTCCCAGCCGCCGAGCGCTGCCCAGTACGCCAGGCCGTCCGCGGCCGCTAGCCAGCCGGCGTAGTCCCAGGTGCCGGGGTAATCGAACGAGGCGGCGTACCCGTCGTCGCAGCTGCCAGCTGAGCACCGTCGGCGTCACGTCGGCGCCCGGGCCGGCTCCACAGGATGGCGCTGCCGCGCGGGGTGTACGCCCACTTGTGCAGGTTGCCGATCCAGTGGTCGGCGCCGAGCGCCGCGATGTCGTCGTGCAGCTGGCCGGGCGCGTGCGCGGCGTCGACCAGCACCGGGTCCGGCCCCGGCAGCGCCGCCGACAGCGGCGGCCACCGCCGCGACCGGGACGACGGTCGCGGTCGGCGAGGTGATCCGGTCGACCACGACCAGCCGGGTGCGGGACGAGCAGGCGGCCGCGTACGCCGACACGATCGCGTCGTCCTCGGCGCCGACGGGGAAAGCCGCCTCGACGACCCGCGCCCCGGCTCGCGCGGCGTGATGGCCGAGCGCCTTGCGGACCGCGCCATAGCCGTGCGTGCTGGTCACCAGCTCGTCGCCGGGGCGAAGCGCCAGCGAGCCGAGCACGGCGGACACGCCCTCGGACACGTTGCGCACCCACGCCGCGCGGGACGGGTCGATGCCGAGGAACGCGGCCGCGCCCTCCCGCGCCGCCGCCACCAGCCCGGCGACCTCGACGCGATTGAACCGGTGCGGGTTGCGTTCCGCGCGCTCGCGCCACGCCGCGGCCGCCTGCCGGACGGCGACCGGCGCGACACCGAACGCACCGTGGTTGAGGTGGAGGACGTCGGGGTCGAGGCCGAAGGCCTCCAGGAATGCAGCGTCCACCAGCCGATTCTGCCATCCCGGGCATGGGAACCATTCCCTAGCTCGTCATCCCCTGTTCATGATCACATCGCCCGCACGCTGGACAATGGCCTCATGACGGCGGGTGCCGGGCCGGAGCCGGTCACGACGGGTAGCCGCCGCCTCGTTCCTGGAGAGGCGGGAGCTGGGGGGTACCGCACGCTAGTGGCCGCAGACGGGGAGCGGCACCTGGTCCGGGATGACCTCGCGGGCATGAGCTTGCCTGCTGGCTGGCGTCGATCGGCCCGGCCGCTGCTGGTCATCGCGCATCTGTCGGACACGCACGTGATGGGACCACCAGTCGCCGGGCGGGCCGAACTGTTCGACCGCTACTCCGAACCCCGACTCCCCCGTTCGCGCGGAGGTCGGCGTCATCGGCACGTACCGGCCCAGGAACTATCGCCACCCATCAGGTGGCCGAAGCACATGGTCCTGGTCCGCGAAGGCCGACCGGAATGTGCTGCTCGCGATCGACTGGCCCCGGCCGCTGTCACGCACAGCCTTATCTGTTGCCCCAGAGCACCCGGTGCCACCACCGGCGGGTCAGCAGCACCTGCCACGTGAACTGTCGCGGGGGTCTCTCGTTCCAGCCGTGGAGGCACCGGCCTTCGGGGAGCAGGCAGTCACCGGGACAGTCGCCTGCGCAGTGCCGGGAGTGCCTGGTCCGCCCGACCTCAGCCACGTGCTACATGATAGGCCGCACTGACATCAGAACTACAAAACGGCACAAATGTGCGGGATCGGGTGGATCTCCAGACGTGTCAGTTAAGTAGACTCGTTCTCACAGCTCCGGTCAGCGACCCGGCGCCGGACTGGGCTCAGTACGTGACCAAACGTCCGTGGCCTGGGTTGGGATCCCTGATGCGGAACCAGGATCAGCGGCGCCCGCCGCTGCCCGTGCGCCTGACATCCGCCGAGCGCGAGTTTTATACCGAGCTGCGGCGTCTTGTCGGCGCGTCCGGGCTGTCTGCTGGCGACCTGAGCGGAACGGCAGCCGGCAAGAACGCCTGGGAAGACTGGCTCAACGGACAGTCGCTCCCGCCGCTGCGGGCCCTCAGGGAGCTGGCGTCGAAGCTCTCCGCCAGCGGCATCGATGCCCGTCGGCTGGCCAGTTTGTGGGCGCGGGCAGCCCTGCCGACGGCCTACCCGGCTGAGCCCGGCCGGTCCCCCGTCCAGCCGCGGCAGCTCCCCATCGACACGAGCGACTTCACGGGCCGGTCCCGTGAGCTCACGGTCCTTGCAGACCTCGGACGCCAGGCCGCGGCGCCGGGCGACGCCACGGTCGTCGTGATCGAGGGACCAGCGGCCACCGGGAAGACCGCGCTGGCGAATCATGTCGCTCACCAGCTCAGCTACCTGTTCCCTGACGGGCAGCTCTGGGTGGACCTGCGCGGCTTCGGTGACGCCGGCGAGCCGGTGACCGGCGGCCAGGCGCTGCGCGGCTTCCTCGAAGCCATCGGCGTCGCGCCCAGGGAACTCCCCCTTGACGCGGACGAACAGGCGGCCATGTACCGGAGTCTGCTGACCGGACGACGGGTCCTCACCGTCCTCGACAATGCGCGTGACGTCGGCCAGGTGCGGCCGCTGCTCCCGGCGAGCCCCGGCTGCCTTGTGCTGATCACGGCCCGCGGGCTCCCCGCCGATCTCGCGGGCGCCGGAACGCACGTGCTGCGACTCGGGCCGCTCAGCGACAGCGAGGTGCGCGACGTGCTGGAGCGGCGCGTTGGGACCACGAGGCTGCGGCGCGAGCCATCGGCCATCCGCGAGCTGGGCAGCGTGACCGGCCAGCGACCCCTCGCGCTGCGGGTAGCCGCCGCCCAGGCAGCGGCCGACCCGGACCTCTCGCTCCGGGCACTCGCTCAGGAGCTGCGCTCCGCGGGCGCGGGTGCGGGCGACCCCCTCGCGGTCTTCGCGGCGTCCTGCGCGCACCTGAGCGACGGTGCCGCTCGGATGTTCCGGCTGCTCAGCGTCGCTCCCGGACCGGACATCGGATTGCCTGCCGCGGCGAGCCTGGCCGCCATCCCTGCGGACCAGGCCCGCGGGGCGCTCGACGAGCTGGTCACGGCGTGTCTCGTCGAGGAGCACCAGCCAGGCCGGTTCGTCGTCCACGACCTCCCGCGTCGCTACGGTGCGGACTTGGCCCGGGCAAGCGAAGGCGCCGCCGAACTCGACGCGGCGACACTGCGGCTGCTCGACCACTACCTGCGCGGCATGCATGCGGCGGTGAGCCTCATCTACCCGGCACGGCTGCCCGTTCCGCTGCTGCCACCCGTGGCGGGGGTGCAAACGGAGAGCTTCGGCTCCGCCGCGGAGGCACTGGCATGGTGCCGCGCAGAGCGGCCAGGAGTCCAGGCCCTGGTCACGTACGCGGCTGGACAGGGCGATTTTGGCGCTTACTGCTGGCAGCTTCCCTGGGCGATGGCGCCGCTCCTGTCGCGCGGCGGCTTCTCCCGCGATTACCTCGCGCTCCAGCAGATAGCCATCGCCGCGGCGACCGGCCTCGGCGACCCGCTGGGCCAGGGGATCGCGCACCATGAGTACGCGCACGCATGTGCGCGGCTCGGTGAGGTCGGCGACTCAGGAGCGCACCTGAAAGAGGCCCTGCAGTGGTTCACCAAGGCCGGTGACCAGCCGCGGGCCGCGCGGACACTCAACGGCATGGCCCAGCTGCTCATGCAGGACGGTGAGTACCAGGCGGCGCTCGATCGCGAGACAGAGGCGCTGGCGCTGCGCCGCGCCGTCGGCGACCCAGATGAGATCGCCCACTCCGAGCAGACGCTCGGGTCCATCTACGCTCGGCTCGGCCGCCACGACGAGGCGGTGCGGCACTGCCAGCGCTCGCTTGACCTCAGCCGCGAGACCGGCACCCGCGCGCTGACCGCCGACACGCTTGCCACCCTCGGCTTCGTGCATCTCAGCCTCGGCGACTACGGCAGGGCCGTCGCCTGCTATATGGAAGTCCTGGTGATCTACCGGGAGATCGGCGACAAGGCCGGCACGGCCGAGGCTCGCACCGGGCTCGGCGACGCGCAGCACGCCAGGGGCGACGTGCGGGCGGCCCGCGCGACCTGGCGGCAGGCCCTGGCCATCCTCAGCGACGTGCCGAGCGCCGATGTCCAGCCGATTCAGGCCAGGCTGGACATGCTCGGGTGACGACCCGACTGGCGTGGGACGGGGAGCTAAGATCTTTTCTTCTGAACGGGCCGGCGGCGACTCCGACACGCCCTCCTTCTTCATCGTCCCGATGATCGGCGCGGTCTCGATTGCGCGGGCCGAGCCACCGCACGCGCGGCTCCTCTCCGAGATCCTGGCCGACGCCGCGATATCCGGTTCGATATCGGCGGACGTCCTGCGCCACCGGGCTGTCGCCGGTGCGAGCCGGGAGATCGGACGCCGGGTGCCGGCCGACGCGCTGCGCCGCGCCGCGCTGAAGGCCGTGGACCGCCGCCGGACGTTCGGCGCGGCGACCGACGCCTTCACTTCGAGCAGGTCTTGATCGAGCTCTTCCTGGCCGGCTGAAGCTTTCGAGAGAAGAGAAAAAAAAACTCGAAGGAATCGAGGAAGGGACCACCGTCGCCGGCGGGATCGGGAGGATCTGGGAAGAGTGTGGACTTGGGAGCTACCGGAAAAGGCGTTTGGTCGTGGCGACCAACTTGAGGAGACGCCACCGACTCCGTCGATCCCCCCGCATCGATTCCTTCGAGTGTGAACAGTATACGTCCAAAGCGCGAAGTTCCGATGCCCGCGCGCGAACTTTTTCTTTCGCTTTCGACACCGCAAACCCTGTCCGAAAGGACAGGGTGACCGGGCGCCTCTCGCCGCGAAAAGGCGCCCGACCGAAAACTATCGCGTCAGCGATATGTCGACGGGCTTGCTGCGGCCGCTCTCGACCTCGACGTCCACCGAGCGGTCCTTGAAACCCGGGCGAGACACCGTGACGGTGTGCTTGCCAGCCGGCACCGCGATGCCGCGATCGAGAGAGTTGACCTCTTCACCCGTTCCGACGAAGCGATCGTCGACGTACACGGCGGCGTCCGCAGGCTCGATGTGCAGGCGCAGACGGCTCCGGGCCCCTCTCGCTTCCGCGCGGGGAGCCTCCGCCGTCGCGTCGGGCCTGGCTCTCCAGTCGCCGCGAGGGCGGACGTCCGCCGGCGGCGCTTGCGACTCCTCTTCGTCGTCGTCGCCATCGTAGGCCGGAGCACGCTCGTGACCGTCGCCGCGCGACGCCTCGGGATTGATGGGTTCCGTGGCGTTGCGCCTCTTGGCCCAGTACCGCCGGATGCTGCCTTCGATCTTCGGCTCGTCGTAGGAACCGTATTGCTTGGCGCCCGCGACCTTCTTCAAATGATCGTCGATCTTGAGCGTCTGGCCCGGCCGCGCGTCGAGCTCGACGGTCTTCGTCTCGTAGCCGCTCAGGCGGAACTCGAGCCGATAGTGCCCGCGCTGGAGGTACAGATAGTCCGGCCAGCCGTCGAAATCGTCGGCCGTCCCGATGAGCCGCCCATCGAGATAGAGGCGCGCCTCATCCGGCTCGACGTCGGTCTTGACTCTGGACCACGCGGCGGGGCCGTAGCTGTCGCCATAGCGTTCGTAGGCGTAACCGGGATAGCCCCAGCCCCAACCCCACCCCCAGCCGGGCCATCCCCCGTTCACGATCACGCGCCCATGGCCGCCGTGGAAAGGGGGGGACGCCAGAACCGGGGAAGCGGCGAGGGCCGGAAAGGCCGTCAAGGTCATCCCCGCCGCGAGCAAAACGAGCAGCAGGATCTTTTTCATATGCAACTCTCCAAGCATTCGTAACAGCAAACCCGGCGCCAGATTTCTCTTCGCGGGCGTCGGGGACATCCGACTCCTGGAGAAAGACTTAGGATACCCACCCGCGGACGGCCCCTCGCGGCGGCTGACCTCGCGAGATGTCATGCCGTCACCCGGGTTGGAATTCCGCCGTCGGCGCAGCGGCGCGACAGCGCCCGATTCAGGCCGCGCAGATAATCCCGCCGCAGAACACGGTCCAGGGCGCGGCGCCCGCCGGGCAACTCCCACCGTTGCGCCAGGCCCGCCCATAAGGGCAGCAGACTCCCCGCAACGAAGCCGCCGTTGCGATAAAGGATCGCCTGGGGCACGGCCAGGAAATCGCCCAGCTCCGGGTGCTTCTCGTAGAAGATCGCCGCGGCCTCTCCGGACCTCTCCTGCCGGCGCCGGAACGACGCCAGCGTGATGTCGTGGTAGTGGCGCGTCACGGCCGCGGGGCGATAGATCATCCGCATCCCGAGCTTCATCAGCCGGTACGCCATCTCGATGTCTTCCCACGCCGCGTGGGGGAAGGTCGTGTCGAACAGCCCGGCCTGCATCAGGAGGGACCGCGGGAGAGAGATGTTCGACGTGTAGAAGAAGTTGAACGGAACGGATTCGGGGTCGTCGATGAGACCGTAGCCGAACTGCAGGCCGTACTCGTTGATGTGATGCAGAAACGGCGAGACACGCCGCTCGCGGGGCCAGGTGGTGTAGCCCAGCACCGCGACCGGATGCGGCCGCGCCGGAGCATGCGCCGCCGCGTGCACGGCGAGCAGATCCGGCTCCGGCACGGTGTCGTCTCCCAGGAAGAGCACATGGGTTCCGCGGGCTTGCTCCACCCCGCGGTTGCGGGCGGCGGCCGGCCCCGCGTTCTGCTGGGAGAGGAACCGAAACGGGTACGTCGGATGGTACGCCGCGAGCCGCGAGGCCGTGTCGTCGCCGGATCCATCGTCCACGACCACGACCTCGAAGGAAGGCGGCCCGCTCTGCCGGTCGAGGGCCTCCAGGACGCGCAGGAGGATACCGGGCCGCCGGTAGGTCGGGATGACGATCGAAAAGGAGTCGCTCAAGCAAAGATCTCCTGCAGTGTCGTGCGCAAGAGCGCCGGCGCGCGTCGCAGGAACTCGCGAAAGTAATCGGTATCGAAACGCTCGTCTCCGGGATATGTGGGGACCATCCGCAGGGGAAATTTCGCGAAGATCTCGGCATCGCTCCGGCGGCGGGACGCCTGCACGGCGCGGCGCTTGGCGGCGAGGGACTCCTGGTTGCGATGGATCCAGAGAAGCGCCTTGAGCTGGGCGATGGTCAAGGGGTCGTCGACCCCGATGCGCTCGCGGTCATCGGCGATCCCGAGCAGCCGGCGCACGGCGCCCGGCCTCGTACGCGGCTGGCGGAAGGGGTCGCGCTGGAGCTCGGCCGCGGCCGGGTTGAGCGTTCCCAGCATTTCCGCGATGCGGCCGAGAAACGCCGCCAGCACGGCCGGCATGTACGCGGAGAACGAATCGGCGTCGAAGTTCTTGTACGCCGTGGCGAAGGCATTCCTCTCGAAGAGAAACCCCCGCTCGTACAGACCCAGTGCCGCGCCCGTCGCTCCTCCGCGATGACGCGCCGCCGCACGGGGCTCGGCGATGATCCGGCGCCCGAGGACCCACTGGCGCCACCCGAAATCCACGTCCTCGAGATACGCAAAGTAGTCCTCGTCGAACCCCGATTCCAGGAACGTCTCCCGCCGCACGGCCATGAGGCCGCCGCACGCGAACAGCCGTTCCTCGCCCGGCTCGCATGCGGGAATCTGAGCGACGGGCCGGCCGACGTCCTTCTGGAACGCGTGGCCGTCGAACGTGAGGAAACCGTCGGAGAAGTCGTTCTTTTCGCCCGTTCGGTCGGTCAAGCGGCCGGCCACCGCGACGACGTCTTCGGGAGCGCCGGCCATCGCCGCAACCAGGAGGTCCGGGGCGTGGCGATCGACCGCCGCGTCGTCGTTGACCAGCAGCAGGATCGGCGCCTGCGCCGCCAGCGCGCCGAGGCGGCAGCCCGACGCAAAACCGACGTTGCCCGCGGCCGCCACTCGGCGCAGGCCGGGATGCCGCCGCAACACTTCTTCCATCGGCTGTCCGCCGGTGTTGTCGACCAGAAGCGTCTCGCCCCGATCACCGACCGCTTCCGCCAGCGCGTCGAGCCCCTCCAGAAGATGTTCGCGTCCTCGGTGATGGACGACGATGACCGAGAAGTCGGGAGATGTCACAGCGCCGGAAGCGTAACCGAAAGCGCCCGTATCGGGCCACCGAACCGCACGGTCGACGGAGTCAGCCGCGGTGGTCGCTGGAAGACTTGGGCTTTTTCCGTTTTCGGGAGAGCCGCTGCCATAAGGATCCTGATGACGATTGCGCAATGGGAAGGCGACCGGGGTCCTGGCGCGCCTCGCGCAGCCACGCGGCCAGCGGGGCCGTGACCGACGGCCACGCGCGCGCCGCGGCGAAACGGCGGGCCGCTTCCGCGACCCTGTCGCGCTCGACGGCATCGCCCAGGAGCGAGACCACGGCGTCGGCCAGAGCCGATGAGGACGCCGGAAGCGTTCGTCCCGCCCCGACCTGCTCGAGCTCCCGCGCCAGCGCCCCTCCGCCGACCGACAGCGAGCCGACGCCGCCCCACGCCGCGTCGAGCAAGCGCGTGCGAAAGGCCAGGTCGGTCTCGAGCCCCGGCGCGCAGATCGACACGAGGACGTCGCACGCGGCATAGAGGTCAGGGCGCGACGAGTATGGAAGCCAGGCCGAGAAGAGAATCGTGCGCCCCTGGGGATCGATCGCGCGCGCTTTCTCGCGGGCCCGGGCACAGGCCCGCTGGGGCGTGGACTCCGGGTTGGGATTCTCGAAAAAGAGAAGACGCGCGTCGGGGTATCGGCGCACGATCACGGGCCACGCCTCCAGCAGGAGATCCGGCTCGTACCAGTCGTAGATCCCCCCAAAGAGCACCACAGGGCCCTGCGCGTCGATCCCCAGGGCGAGCCGTCCGGCCTCGCGATTTCCGAGCGAAGGCTGCGCCGGGACGCCGAACGGAACGACCGCCAGCAGGCGAGTCAGAGCCGGATCGGAGGGAAAGTTGCGGGCGCCGATCCGCCCGCGCGCGTAGAGGGCGCCGGAATAGAACAAGCGCTGCTCCGCGGAGGCGCAGAGGAAGAAGTCGCCGCGGCACAGGGCCAGGTCGAGGGTCGCCCGGTCGTGGGCGGCGGTCTGCTCCCCCAGCGCGGGAGCGTAGTGGAGGTTTTCCACGAAGAACGGGTCGTACAGGTCCACCGCGACGGGAACGCCGGGAACCTCGTGAAACCAGAAGTTCGCGCTGTGACCCGAGACGACGGCGGCGTCGGCTCCCTGCGCGCAGGCGGCCAGCTGACCGGGCGCCGCCCGCGCCGCGGCCACGTCGGGAGCCACGGCCGCGGCCTCGTTCGGATCGTTGGCCACGAGCAGCCGGACGTCGAATTCCTTCTGAAGGGCGCGGGCCAGCTCGAGCGCGCGGATCCCCATTCCCGCCATGCGCGGCCGGACCGGTTCCGGGGCCAGGACGACGATGCGTCTCAACGGCGTCCGCGAATCCGGTCGAGAAACAGGTGCAGCTTCCAGGTGCGGGACGCGAAGATCTCCTGAAGAATCCCGTTCAAACGGTGGATCTCGGCGTGGGTATCGCCCAGCTCCCGCGTGATGCGCTCGTTGGCCGCGAAGAGCTCCGCCAACCGGGCGTGCACCAGCTCGTTTTCGGCCAGGAGACGGCTGCGCTCCGTCTCCAGCCCGCGCTGCGAGTTCTCCGAGTCGGCCAGCCGGGCCCGCGCCGCGCCGAGATCGGCCGCGCTCTTGGTCCACATGGCGTGGAGGCGCCGGTGACTCCCCCGGTGGTAGCGCAGCTCCCCCTGGGAGACGCCGTCGCGATCGGACCAGTAGGCGATCTGCGCGCGCAGACGATCGATCACGCGGCCGAGCCCTTCCGGCGTCCGCCGGTCGGCGTACCGCTCGTAGATGCGTTGCCGGGCCTGCGAGAAGGCCGGGCTCCCGGCCGCCTCGTGCGCGGGATCCTGGGAAGAGGAGAAGACCCGGTACTCGCAGGTGACCGCCCGAAGATGGCGGAACGGCGTGTGGGCCGAAAGCCGGATCAGGAAATCCCAATCCTCGGAGTACTCGAGCTCGCCGTCGAATCCCCCCGCCTTGGCGTAGAGGCCTCGGGGCAGGAGGAGGGTGTGGAGCGGAATGTAGTTGGCCAGGAGCAGGAAGTCGGAATCGAAGTCGAGGGAGTACTGGAGGGTCCGCAGCTTCTCCCGCCACCCATCCTCCACGCGCTCGTAGACCACCGTCGCCGCGTCGGAGTACACCACCGGCTCGGGCCCCTCGCGGTAGGCGTCCACCAGGCGCTCGAGATGATCCGGATAGCACCGGTCGTCGTCGTCCAGGAACGCCAGCAACTCGGATCCCGCCGCTTCGACCCCGCGGTTGGCAGCGCGGGAACGCCCTTCCCGCTCCGGGCGCTCCTCCAGGACGACTTCGAAGGCGTCCCGCAGCGGCGCGACGACCTGCGCGACCGATGCGCCTCCGTCGTTGACCACGACGACCTGGGCCGGCCGGGCGGTCTGCGCCCGCAGGCTCTCCAGCGCCTGCGCCAGGAGCGCGGGGCGATTGCGCGTGCGGACCACGACGGACACCGGCACGACGCCGCGCGACCCGCCGGGAAAGATCGTGGGTCCGATCGAGCGGCACAACTGCTCCAGGGAGCGGGTCGCGACCTCGGCGTATCCGACGACGCGAAACGCCTCGACCGGGCCGGTGCCCTCGAGCGTGAGCCGCCGGTACGCGTTGAGCCCTTCGATCGCGCCGGCGTAGTCGCGCACCGCCTGCTGCGACCCGTAGCGGGCCAGCGCGTCGCGCTTGCGCTGCGCCTGCCCGGCGATGTCCACGAGGACGTTGGGCAGGATCGGCTGGGTCAGCTCGTAGTAGGCGATGCGCAGGAACCGGAAGACATCGTGGTCGGCGTCGCCCGGGCGGGACGCAGAGACGACCTCGTAGAGCGCTTGCGCCAGGGCGCGGTGGTCGGGGTGGATCTCGGCGGGGGAAGGCGCCAGGACGAGGTCCGGCTGGAACTCGCGGATCTGGCGCGACACCTCCTGCGCCAGCTCGCGGGGCTGCCGGGAGAGGGCCCGGTCCGGCATCCCGGCGAAGATGGGCTCGGCCAGGCCCAGGGCCTGGGCCGCGAGCCGCGCCTCCTCCCGCCGGCGGGCGGCGTACGCGGCGGGGTCCTCCTCCGAGCCTTCCTGCTTCTCGCCGTCGGTGGCGATCCAGACGCGAACGGCCTGCGCCTCGAGGGCATTGCGGGCCAGGGTGCCGCCCGCTCCGAGAGTCTCGTCGTCGGGGTGGGCCGCGAGGACCAGCACCCGCTCCCCCTCCAGGGGAACCGCCTGGTGCGGGACCAGCTGGTCTTCTTCCGGTTGCTCGCTCACGGGCGCCGGCAGTTTATCCGCACTCAGACCACGTCGAAGACCGACGGGACGAAATGCCCGTGCTCGAGATAGGACCTGGCCGCGTCTTCGTCGAACACCCGTCCCACGATCCAGAAGCCGGCGTCGCGCTGCTCGCCGCCGAGCTCTTCGATCCACCTGCGGCCGGGCCCGCCCGGCGTGGCCCAGAACTTCAGTCGGCTCGCCTTGAGGCGCATGGCTTCCCGTGCGCAGGCGGCGAAGAGCGGCGGCAGATCCCGGCCCTGCGGGTCCCGGCCCAGGAAATCGGCCACCAGCGCCTCCTCGCCCACCACGGACAGGGCCGCCCACGCCGCGTCCTCCGATCCCGAGACCAGCCGGACCATCCGGTAGTAGCGGGTCGGCCGAGCGTGAAACCGCCAGTTCGTGCGGCCGCGGTCGCGCACCGGGGCGTCGCGAAGGTGCCCCGACGCCGCGTCCCACAGGCGGTCGAAGCTCTCCGGAACGAAATCGCCGACCTCGACGCCGGCCGGCGGTGGCGGCAGCGCGGCGCAGTCGACGCGCACCTCCCGCACCGGAAAGAAGTCCCGCGTCGAGCCCAGGCGGCGGCTGATCTCGTGCGCCCTCGGGTGCGGGAACCCGATGGTGAAGGGAACTCCTTCGTCGCGCACCGCGTCGTAGAAGGCCGTGGCCATGTCCCCGTAGACGTTGCGGCCCTTGGCCAGGCCGCGCGCCGCGGGCGCCGTCGCGACGTCGCCGGCGGAATAGATCCGGCGGGGCGCGCCGCCGATGAGCAGCTGCATGGGCCACCCGGAAAAGTTGCCCACGATCCGCCCGTCGTCCGACTCCGCGACGACGCCGAACCATCCGTCGGGATTGCGCCGGAACTTCCAGGCCCACTCCTCCTCCGGCCACGGCTGGCCATAGGCCTGCTGGAAGAGAGCCCGTATGCCGGGCCCGTCGGACTCCGTGGCGGGGCGAACCCGGTAGCCGATCACGCGGCGTTCTCCCACGTGTAGGTCTCGAGCACCTCGCCGTCGGCTTCCCGAAACACCCGCAGGTACAGGGGGCCCGGCGCGAGGGACGGCAGCACATCGGCGGGCAACGTGAAGTCCTCGTCCAGCGTCGTCCCCACGAACGGCATGAGAGAAGGATTGGGCGAGAGCGCGAGTCCTGTTCCCGGGCGCCGCGCCAGGCGGGGCTCGGCCAATCGGAGCGCCTCGACCGGTCTCCCGAGCGTTGCGGCCCACGCCAGCACCCTCGCGCCCGCGGCCCCATAGCGCCGCCGGCGGTAGAGGTCGCGCGACGCCGCCCGCCGCGCCGCCGTCTCCTCGTTCCTCGCCGCGCTTCGGGCATAGAGGTGGTGGACGCTCGCCTGCGGCACGTACGCGAGCGCATAGCCCATGGCGCGCACGCGGTCTTCCCACTCGCTTTCCTCGTACTCGAACGGAAAGCGCTCGTCGAACCGGCCCACGCGGTCGAACACGTCGCGGCGAACCGCCAGAACCGCCCCCGTCAGATGCGGCGCGTCGCCGCCTTCTCTCCACAGCCGGAGCGTTTCGCGGGCGAAGGCGCGGAACCGCCGCCGGTCGACGCGCGGGAACCGGCCCGTGGCGAGCTGGAAAAAGTCCCGCGCCAGGCCCGGGGCGAAGCCGGGCGGAAGGCGAAGCCGCCCTCCGGCGTCCCAGAAACAGACGGGCCCGGCGGCGCCCACGCGATCCTCTGCCGCGGCATCCCGGAGCGCGGAGAGCGCCCCGGCACCGAACACGACGTCGGCGTTGCACACCACGAGGAATCGGCCTCCGGCCCGCGCCAGTCCGGCGTTGGCGCCGCCGGAGTAGCCGCGGTTCTCCGCCAGCGGGAGCAGGACGTCCGCCTCGGCGCGGCGCAGCCGATCGATCTCCTCCGCGCCCGAGGCGCAGTCGACCAGCACGATCTCCCCGGCGATCCCCTCCCGCCCGAAGGCCTCCCGCAGGGACGCGGCGCAGGCCCCGGCCTCCGCGGCGGTGCGGTGATTGACCACGACCGCCGAGACCTCGGGGCTCACGAAGACGCCTCCTCCGGAACCGGCGACCCCTTCTGCGCCGGACGTCCCGGCTCTTCCTTCAGAGCGCGGGTGAACGCCGCCTCCAGGCGCTCTGCGACGCCGACCACGTCGAAGCGCGCCGCCGCCGCCGGGCCGGCCCGGCGGGCGCGGGTCCGGGCTTCGGCGCCGACGACCCGCGGCAGCCCGGCGGCCAGCGACTCCGGCATCTCCGTCGGCGAAGTACTCTGCCGCGTCGCCGGCGATCTCGTGGTGGGTCGGCGTGTCCGAGAGCAGACACGGCAGCCCCGACGCCAGCGCTTCCAGAACCGGAAGGTCGAAGCCCTCCTGCGGCCGGGAGGGTCCCACGAGGAGATCCGCGGCGCGGTAGGCGAACGGCATCCGCGACGGATCGAGGCGATGGTGATACCAGTCGACGAGCCCCGAGGCCCGCTCCTCGGGAGCCGGAGGATGCGTGGCGACGCGGCAAAGCTGAAATGCTCCTGCCCCGCGCGCGCCACAGGCGAAGACCTTCCAGCGCGATGGCGATTCCCTTGACGTCGGCGATGTAGGGACCGACCACGAGGACGACCGGAGGCTCCGCCGCTCTCTCCTCCGGCGACGCAAAGAAGCCACGTCCGTCGAAGGCCTGCCCCACGTTCTCCGCGGGTCCGAATCCGAGCGCGTCCAGCCGCGCCGCGAGGGTCGCGGTGATCGCGAGCTTGCGGGTCGGCGCGCGGTAGGCTTGCTCGATCGCCTCCCGCCGGTCGGCGTAGAACGAGAACGCTCCCTCATAACCCTGGCAGAGGTGAAAGACCGGGCCCCGCGCGCCGGCCAGAGCCGGAGCGACCGTGGTCCAGAACGTGGCCACCCGGATCTCTGCCGAGGCCAGCTCCTGCGACTCTCGAAACGAGGATCGCTCGAAGCGTGCCCGCGACAGCGACAGCCAGTCCGCGGCCGGCTCGGGGCAGACGACCGAGACCCGATGGCCGCGGCGCGCGAGCGCCTCGGCCTGCTGGGCCGCGACCTTGACTCCGCCCGACAGCTCCGTCGATTCGAGAAGGTAGGCGACGCGCATCAGCGTGCAACGTGCAAAGTGCGACGTTCGACGTTCGCCATGGGCCCGCGGATCGAAGGAACCAACGGATTACCTCGCACCGGGAGCCTCACACTCTTCTACGCCGGCCACGGCCACCCATTGATATGTCGTCAGGCTCTCGCGGTCCAGTCCTGGCCAGTCGGCGAAGCGGTCCAGGAACGACTCCGAATCCGGCGCCGGCGCGCCGGCCAGGCTCTCGATCCCGCGGACCCGCCACCCGGCCTCCTCCAGGGCTTCGGCCAGGAAGCGCCGGTCGAACCATCGCAGATGCCCGGCGTCGGTCAGCCCCGCGGGAAGAGGATCGAAGCGCCCGAGCAGCAGGTCCCGTACCAACGACAGATGCCCGACGTTGGGCACGCTCGCTACCAGAACCGCGCCGGGAGACGCGATCCGGCGCGCGAGGGCGAGGACCGCGATCGGGTCGGGCAGATGCTCGAGGACGTCGGCGAAGAGGAAGGCGTCGAAGCTCTCCCCTTCCCGTCCCAGCCGTTCCAGGGCCGCGGCGGCGTCCTCCTCCAGAACGCGGTCGAGGCGCTCCCGCGCCAGAGCCGCCGCGCGGGGGTCGCTCTCGATCCCCGTGACGCGCGCTCGAGGCCGAAGGCGGCGCAGCGCCCGGCCCGCGGCGCCCGCGCCGCAGCCGACGTCGCAGGCCCGCGCCGTCTCCGGCGGAAACAAACCCAGCAGCTCCACCCGCTCGTGTTCCGACGGGTCGTCGAGAACCAGCGCGCGAAAGCCGGAGTCGAACGCGGCGGACCCGGCTTCCTCGAAGAGCCGCCGGGCATAGTCGCCGATCGACTCACCGTCTCCCGGCGGCAGGCTTTCGACGTCGACGGCGACGGCCGGCACCCTGGATCGGCCGGCGTGCGGCGCCGCGGCCGCGATCGCGGACGACCGGCTCGCGAGCTCGAGCTCCCGCAGCGTGTGCACCGGCGGGAGGTCCGCCGCGCCCAACGGCTCGACCGGCGTGAGCCGGCCCGTCGGCGGACGGCAAGCCGTCGGCGAGCGGCAGGAGCATCGCGCCGTCGTCGCGGACGATCACCGCCCGGCGATGGCCTCGCAGGATGCTCTCGGGCGGGAGCTCCTGGGTCCGGAGTCAGGACCGGCCCGGCTTCGAGCGCCCGGCGCCAGCGCAGACGCTGGAACCGTCGGCCGTAGTCGAGCGGAAGATCGCGAGCGGAAGCGGCCGGCACGAAGACCAGGAGAACGGCGCCATCCCGGTCGGTCAAGCCGAGCCCGTGGTGACCGCCGGTTCCGGCGCCGCGGCGTCGCGCTCCTGCACCACCTCGACGAGGCTCCAGGTATGGCGCGGCCGCATCAGGCCCACGGTGTAGTCGGGCGGGGCGACGGTGAATCCGGGATCCAGGACACGCATGTCGTGGAGGTGCAGGGCCTTCTCGTCGGTCAAGAACGTGTAGACCTTGAACTCGCCCTGGGCCAGCGGCAGCTCGGGAAGGTGTAGCCGCACGCGGTACCGGCCGCGGCCGCGCATCGGCGCCCACGGCGCGCCCGCGCGTGTCCATGGCGAAGGCCTGCACGCCGTCCTCGCGGTCGATGCCGACGCGGACGTGGAACGCGAGGTCCGGATCGGCGGTCTCGAACGCCACGTCGACGGCAAAAGACTCGGCCGCTCCGAACTCGACCCGCGGATAGCCCGAGCCGTCGTGCACCACGACGTCGGTCAGGAGCGCGGGACGCCGTCCGTCCGTCGTCACCGGCGAGACCGGCGCCGCCTCCGACGCTCGGCGCTCCTTGTCCTGCAGGAAGGCCTCGTACTTGCGCACCACGGCCACGGCCGGGCCGGAGGCCGCCTCGCGCCCTGCCTGCAGCCAGATGGCCCGGTCGCACAGCATGGCCACGTAGTAGAGCGCGTGGGAGCAGAACAGGAGCGTGCCGCCCCGCTTGTGGAACTCGGTGATCCGGTCGATCGACTTCTTCTGAAAATACCCGTCCCCCACCGCCAGTGCCTCGTCGATGATGAGGATCTCGGCGTCCACGTGGGTGGCCACGGCGAACGCCAGCCGCAGGGCCATTCCCGACGAGTAGGTCCGAACCGGCCGGTCGAAGAAGTCGCCGAGCTCGGCGAAGTCGCGGATCCGCGGGAGGCGCGCGCGGATCTCGCCGCCGCCCAAGCCCAGAAGCGCGGCGTTCAAGCGCGCGTTCTCCCGCCCGGTGAACTCCGGGTGGAAGCCCATGCCCAGCTCCAGGATCGACGCCACGGTGCCGCGGTGAACGAGGCTCCCGGCGCTCGGCTGCGTCGTTCCGGCGACGATCTTGAGCAGGGTCGACTTGCCCGCGCCGTTCTCGCCGATGACGCCGAAGGCCCCGCCGCGCGGCAGCTCGAAGGAGATGTCCGAGAGCGCGAAGAAGTCCCGGTGCCGCGGACGCCGCAGGATGAGCTCCCGCAGCCGGTCGCCCGGCGAATCGTAGAGCTTGTACGTCTTGGAGATCCTGTCGGCCCGCACCGCGAGATCCGTCATGACAATATGGATATTGTAGGTCGGATCATTCGCCGAGGGCGAACTCGCACCGCCGGCACAGGAAATCCTCCGGCGCCTCCTCCACGCCGTAGGTCCAGCGTCGCAGGCGGGCCATGGTCTCCCCTCCCAGGATCTCGGCCACGGACTGCCGCTTCAGATCTCCCACCACCAGCCGCTCGTAGTAGTCCTGGCAGCACAGGACGGCCGTCCCCGTTCCGGTCACGTGCAGGTGCTCGAAGGGCCGCGAGCCCATGAGCTCGCAGCCTCTGAGCTTCTTCTTGGCCGGCGGCTCGGGAACGAACGTGCCGCTGGCCGGCCGGCTGCGGATCCGGAAGGGCTTGACCTGCCATCCCCCGGGCTCGAAGCGCGCGCGGATCGCCTCGACGTCCCGCCGGTGCGCGTCGTCCTCCGCTCCCAGCACCACGATGGCCGTGTCCTTGGCCAGCTCGCGGGCCGGCAGGGCGTCGACGTTGGCCAGCACCCGGTCGAGATCCCGCGTCCCGTGCAGCTCCCGGTACCGCTCGGGGTCGAGCGTGGGGAGATTGATCCCGATGTAATGGAACCGCCCCATCCGAACCAGCCTCGCTGCGCGGTCGGGCGAGAACTGGGAGGCGTTGGTCAGGATGCACACCGAGAGGCCGCGCGCGAAGAGATAGGCGCAGCGTTCCTCGAAGAGCGGATCGACGGTCGGCTCGTTGTAGTTGGAGAGAAAGACCAGGACCCCTCTACCGCCCACGGCGACGGCCTGGTCCACGATCGACTCGAAGAGCTCCCGGCTCATGACCGTGCGGTCGCGGGGATCCACCGAGACGGGACAGAACGGGCAGCGGTGGTTGCAGCTCGTGCACGTCTCGAGGGAGAGGTACAGGAGATGACTGCGCCGCGTCTCGGCGTCGAGGTCGTCGATCACGAAGCGGGACGCGCGCAGATGCTCCAGCGCCGCCGCGGCCGCTTCCTCTCCCGCCGCGAGCGACCGAAGAGCCCGATAGTCCTCCCCGTCCTTGGGGATCGAGTCGCCCGTCAACGGGTTGTACAGGACGCTCCCGCGGTCGTGAAGGTACGGGGAGACGATGCTCCCGGTCGATGCCGGCGGGTCGGCGACGAACGATTCCAGCTTGCTCATCCTGCGCGCTTGTTCATCCTCAAAGAAGCCGATGACGCAAGAACTTAGCCATTGTACCTTCTGTACCTTGTACGAAATCGCGGCCGTGGCCGTCGGGGCCGGGCCAAAGAAAAGCCCCGGCTCGCGCCGGGGCCCTCGAATCAGAGACCTTCCTTCCCGACCGTCCCTCGACGGAGGACCCTGCGGTCCTCCGCACCCTGACCTACTGCGGCAAAGCCTGAATGAAATTCGTGTCGAGCGTCACCTTGTCCACGGTGAAGACGTAGGAGGAGACGCGTCCGCCGCCGACCTGGTCGATCCGGATCGAGACCGGAACGTTCGGATTGGCGAAGCCGGTCAAGGCGGTCAACGGAATCTGCCCGTAGCGAGGAACGGCCGTTCCGTCACCCCGCGTGCCGCCAACCTGGAACCCGATGGATCCGACTTCGGTCCCGTCCGGAGCCACGGCCACGATGCGCCCCGAGACCGCGCCGGCGTCCATGCTGAAGACGCCGATCCGTGAGCTGTACCTGGCGCTCTCTTCCGCCCCCGGCACGATCAGCTTCTGACCCGGGCTCGCCGACTGGTTGTGGGTGTAGACCGACAGCTGCGAGCCGGCCGTTCCGGTCGGTTCGTCGTCGTAGTTGCGCGAGCCGATGATGAGGGGCTTGGCGGCCGAGTCGGCGTCCTCGGGATAGTAGATACGAAGGATGCCGGCGGTGCTGCCGGAGAGATCCACGCTGTGATCCTGCGCCATCAGGGAGGTGATGACGTCGTCGTACGTGAGCAGATCGTTCGGGCTGATCGCCAGCGGACCGACCTTGGCCACGTGCTCGGTCTGGCCGTCGTTGGAGAAGTCGTACTCGAAGTACAGGTTCCGAGGAGCGGTGCCCCGGTTGTAGATCCGCAGGTCCGTGCGCCAGTGCGCGCCATAGGAGGAGTCGTAGCGCGAGACCCCGGCCACCCAGTACGAGACGATGCCGGCGTCGGCCGGCGAGGCCTGGCTGTCGTCGGCCACCTGCACCAGGTCGTTGGTCTTGCGGTCGAGCGCCGTTCCGAACGCCAGAAGGGTGCCGGAGGTGGACGTGCGCGTGGCCTTCAGGACGTACCGGCGGTTGGGGTCGTTCAAGCCCAGATCGTCGTTCTTCAGATACACCTGCTGGTAGGGGCGGATCGAGAAATCCCGATAGGCGGCGTTGTTCTGGCCGCCCGCTCCGTCATTGATCAGAACCGCGGCGCTGTTCTCGTCGAGCGCCGAGAGTCGGAACGAGCCGGTCGCGCCGGCCGCGTTGAAGAGCGTGACGCCGAAGCGGTACTGCGGATCGGACCGCAGGCCGATCAGGAGCTGATCCCCCTGCGGCTGCGAGGCGGTCGTGTTGAAGGTCGCGTTGACCGTCGTCGTCGCCGAGATCGTCACGGTGCAGGCGCTGGTGCCGGAGCACGCCCCGCCCCAACCCACGAAGTTCGAGCCGCCGGCCGCCGCGGGCGTGAGCGTCACCGACGTTCCGGAAGCGAACGCCGCGCTGCACGTCGCGCCGCAGTTGATCCCCGCCGGTGAGCTGGTGACCGTGCCGGAGCCCGTGCCGCCCTTGGCGATCGAAAGCAGGTAGTTCGTGCCTCCGCCTCCGCCGCCCCCTCCGCCGCCGCCGCCCCCGGACGCGTTGAACGTCGCGGTGACGGTCTTGGCGCCGTTGATGACGCATGCACCCAGAGGATAGGAATCGCAGCCGGTGATGCTCACGAAGGTCGAGCCGGAGTCGGCCATACCGCCCAGCGTCACCGGTCCGGACGTGAAGGAAGCCGTGCAGGTCGCGGGACAGTTGATCCCGGACGGACTGCTGGTGACCGTGCCGGTCCCGGTGCCCGCCATCGTGACGGTCACCCCGAAGTCCTCGAGCGCCAGAATCCCGGCCGTCGAGCCGCCCGACGGAGGCGCCCCGTCCAGAACGACGGACTGGAAGCCCTGCGGAGAGATCTTGCCGGTGGCGTCGACCTGGTACGCGGGCAGGCCGGAGCCGTAGGAGATGTTGGTGGGATTGACTTTCGGAGCGAAGTAGACGCGCGTCGAAACCAGGGGCGCGTCGCTCCCGCCCGTGTACTTGATGACCAGCGTGCCCTTGTTGCCGCCGCCGTTCAAGGCGCTGACCACGTCGGTGGCGGAGTACGTGCCTCCCTGTGGAAGCGTGATGTCGGTGCCGAAGGCCAGCTGGGAGAGATCCATGGTCGGCGGCGCGGCGTCGCCCTGCAGAGGCACGAACGCCAGGTTCAGGGTCATCGAGCCGGTGCCGGCGTTGGTGATGGAGACGTCGGTGGCCCATGTCGTGGTCCCGTCATCCAGGTGCGCCACGCCCGGCACGATCGCCGCCCGGAACGTGGACGGATTGACGTTTAAGACCTGGGTTCCGCTGGTCGTTCCCTGGTTGTTGAATCCGTCGCCGGTGACCGTCAAGCGGACCGTGAGCGTTCCCGTCGACGTGTAGGCCTTGGTGACGGTCTGCCCGGTCGTGGAGGTGCCGTCGCCGAAGTCCCAGGAGTAGACCGAGGCCGAGGGCTCCGAGGCAACGAAGGTGAGGGTCCGTCCGACCTCGGTGTCGAACGCGCCGGTGGCCGGATTTTGCGTGGCCCCCGTGATGGTGAAAGCGGTCGACGGAAGCGGCACGCCGACGACCACGGTGAAGTTGGTCATGGCCAGGCCGCTGTTGTGCACGCCGTCCGCGTACACCAGGAGCGTTCCGTTGTAGGTGCCGAAAGCGGAGTAGGCCTTGACGACGCTGCGGCTGGACGCGCCTCCCGCGCCGGTCCCGTCGCCGAAGTCCCAGCCCCACTGCGCGGCGTTGGCCTCCGAGGCGGTGAACGTCACCGCCTGGCCGCGGCCTACCGTGAAGGTCGTGCCCGACGTCTGGGACGGGGTCACGGAAAGGCCTCCGCCCGGAGCCGGATTGCCGATCACGCTGACGGGATGCGACGCGTTGCCGGTGCCGTTGGAAGCCGTCACGGTGACGCTCGCGGTGTGAGAGCCGTTGGTGGACCAGGAGTGCGCCATCGAGACGCCGCCGCTCGTCGGGAACACGTCGCCGTCGAAGAACCACGAGTACGTGATCGTCCCGTTGGCGTTGGAGACGTTCGCGGTGAACGTCCCGCTCTGGCCGACGTTCAACGAGCTCGGTCCCGAGATGGAGACGACCGGGTTGTTGGGCGGCGGCGGCCCGGCGTTGGAGAGCGTGATGCCGCGCGTGCCGGCCACACCCTGGACGTCGAGCTCGAGCGTGCAGTTGACCGTGCACTGGGCCGAGGGCGTCGTCCAGGTGAAGGGACCGGCGCCCGGAGCGCTTCCGATCGCGTTCCCGTTGTACTTCCAGGAAGAGCCGGGATGCGTGATCCCGTTGGGGATCGTCTCGGCGTCGAAGAGGTAGTAGGTCGTGTTCGTGTTCAGCGCGCACGGGACGAACGAGCAGGCCACAAAGCTCCCGGCGCTGTCCGTCGTGACGCTCACGAGGGGATTCGGGGCCCACGTCGTGCCGGTGAACGGAACGCCCGCGACGATCGACTGGGCGCCGGAGCTGCCGATGAAGTTGTACTGGAGGTACATGCAGTACGAACCGGCGGCCGACGGACCGGTCACCTGCGCGGTCCCGTTGCCCGGCAGGAACGTCCCCGCGAGCGGGTTCGTCGCGATGCTGGTCCGGCCGTCGCAGGCGCCGCTGGCGAAGAGCCAGTCGACGGAGTTCAGCGTCGCCGACGCGCTCTTCTGCATCTTGTTGGTCACCGTGATCTGCCCCGGAGGGGAGACCAGGACCGGGTTGGGCGCGAGCGTGAAGCTCGGAACGAGGTCGGTCTGGGTGACGCCGCCGGAGAGGTTCACGGTGTAGCCGCCCGGATACGCCACGGTCAAGAGATACGTGCTCGCGCCGATCGGCACGTTGACGATGCGGCACGGCTGCGTGCAGGTGGGCGAGCCTCCCGGATTGAACGTCCAGGTGAACGTCGCGTTGGACGTGTTCCCCTGGGTCTGGCTCGCGTCGGCCGTCCCGCCGGTCAGGACCTGCAGCGTCGTATTGGACGCGCTGGTCGAGCCGTTGATGAAGATCTGCGGCGGAGAGACGCTGGCCGGCGAGGACACGAAGGGCGCGGAGACCCCGTTGATGTTGTGGTCCTGCAGCGCGAACTGGTAGGTGCCGGTCGTGGTCGGGCTTCCGACGCTCGCCCAGCAGTTGGCGCCAGTCGCGATGCTGCCGGCGGGCGTCCCCGCGGGATCACAGGGAAACGCGAACGTGTGCGTTTCGCCCGGAAGCGTCACCGGCGGCAATTCCGTCAGGTCGGGCACGAAAGAAGCGCCGTAGCGGAAGTCCCACTGCGCCTGATCGATCAGCGGAATAGACGCGGACGTGTCCTGCAGCGTCCAGATGTCTCCGAAGTAGTTGGTCTTGTCGGTGCGGCTGGCGGCCGATGTGTTCGTGGCGGTGGCGGCGTTCGTCGGAGGCGCGAGCGGGTTGCCGCTGGCCGTCCAGGTGCAGAGGCTCCCTGAAGGGTTCGGAGGCGTGCAGCTCGCGTCCCAGGTTCTGCCCTGAGGGTCCGCGACCTGAGTGTTTCCCGGCTCCTGAAGGTTCCAGGTCGGAATATAGCTCCACGTCCCGACCTGGAAGGCGAACGCCTCGACGTCGTTGATCCTTTGGCCGCCGCAGGGTTTCTGTGTGACCCAGCATTGCCGGTTCAAGTTGTTGGCCACAATCGTGCTGCCGTCGGGGGTGATGCCCAGCGACCCGATGCCGTTGCAGTCGCTCACAGCATAAAGATTCGTTACGGGCGTGGCCACGCCGGTTCCGCACTTGCCGAAGACCGGGATGTAGCCGCCGGCGAGCGTGCTCGTGTCGAGCCAGAGAAACCCGTAGTCGGTTATGTGAGCGACATATTTTCCAAAGTAAATCTGGCCCGTCTTGAGCGACGCCGTGCCGGGGACCGTGACTTGGACGGTCTGTGCCGCGAGCGACGAGGCCACGAGAAGCGCGGCGAGCGAGGCCAGTGAGAACGCGCGGGGACGGACCACCGAACGACCGACCCTGGCGAGAGTGTTAATGACCGACATGACCGAGAATCCTCCCTGGGACCGAGCACCGGGTGCACAGATAGTCCGCTGTCGGCTCATCCGAAGCCTGACTTCAGATCCCTCGGGATGACACGGAGGGATTTGAAATCAAGCCCGGTGTGCGTCGGATCCGTTTTAGTTTTGCTACCGAGCGACCTTCCTCAACCAGCGAGACCTTCCAAAAACCAGCGAGACCTTCTTCCTCCCGAGAGAGAGAAAAGTGGGCGGGACTTTCGTCCCGCCCACTCGAAGAAACAGAGATTAGAAACCAGTACCGACGATCGCCGGGATGACCGGCAGGGTGATCGGCGGTCCGACAACGCTCAACGGGTTGCACTCGGACGGATCCAGCTGAGCCGCCGGCGAGCCAGCGGACAGGAAGATCGCGGCGCCCTGGAAGTCGTACGTCACGTACGCCTGATCCAGCGCTCCGCTGTTCGGGCCAGAACCGTTGAAGAAGCTCATGTTGACCCAACCAGCCGCTCCGGCCGGATGAGTGAACGTCGAGATCGGAATGCGCTGGGTCTCCAGCGGGATCTCCTGCGGCGGGTTCGAGCAGGGCGACGGGCAGGTTCCGCTCGTCACCGTGTTCTCGTCCTCGTCATAGAAGGTCAACGTGACCGTGGGCTCGGTGTCCGTGCAATCCCCGAACGGAGTGCCCAACAGGTCGGTCAGGCTGCCCGAGGAAGCGCGCCACACGTTGAAGAAGGAGGTGGCAGCCGGGGCGGAGTCGAGCCAGCGGGCCGCGTACTTGAGGCCCAGGGGCTCGCGCTGGTCGCCAGCGCCGCAATCCCACGCGCTCTGCGGAAGCGGGAACGGGTTGACGCAAGCGGCGCCGTCGGCAGCCGTGACATAGCGACGGTAGAAGGTCCGGCGGTTTTGCGCCGTGATGGGAACGGCTCCATCCGCAAGGCTCGGATCGGCTTCGATCGCGACGGCCGGGAAGCCCATCGTGCCGACGCCGGCGCCCGAGGTGAAGATGTAGTCGCCCCACAGGTTGTTCTCCATTCCGATCGCGTCCTGCGTGTAGTACGCCGGGTCGCTCGGGTTGGAGAGGTTGCAGTAGTTGGCGTGATCGATCGTCACGTAGCCGTGGATCGGGTTGGTGATCGTCTGGTCGACCGGGCCGTTACACGTGTTGGTGTCCGGCGTCGTGTCGAGCGAGTCGATGACCTGGAACAGGAAGGCCGAGGCAAACGGTCCAGCCTGGTACACCGTCGTGGCGAGGGTGTTGTCCAAACCGGTGGCCGGAGCCGTCGGGTTCACGCGCAGGTAGCCGCCGGGCGCCGGGTACACCGGAGCCGCCGCGTTGCGCTGACAGACGTCGCCGCTGATCGTGACCTGGTGGGAGTCCTTGGTCGCGGAGATGTGCGAGATGTTGACCGGGGTCTGCGGGAGGTTTCCGCGCAGGACCGAGGCCATGGACCAGGACTGGATGTCGAAGCCGGTCAACGCGACGTTGAAGTCGAGGACGAGCTCGGACCGGTCGTTGAACACGTTGACGTGAGCGAGCATCGGGTTCGCCGAAGCGTTGCCGATCGTCACGAGGGTGTCCAAAGAGGCCGCGCCCGTTCCCAGGATCGTTCCGTCCGCGTTGAACGTCGCCTGGAAATACGGGATGAGCAGCGTCGCAGCAGGACGCTGATCAACGGTGCACGTGATGGCGCTCGCGCTGGTCGCAATGGCGAACAGGGCGGCGACCGCCAAACACGCTACTAAGGTTTTCTTCATTATTGAGATCTCCTCATTACGATTCCACTGCAAAAAAACACACGCTTGAGAATCCTTCCCTCGCGCGATCCCATCACCTCCCGTATTTGAATTTCTTTCCAAGCTTTATCAGTTCCGAAGCGATATCAGTTCCGAAGCGATACCCTGAGGTTCTTCTCCTCTTTGGGTTTGCGGGCATCTTCGGCCCATCGGTGCCCGCTGTCAAGGGTAAAAGCGGAAAAATATGCTTCCGGATCATTAAATTCTGGCTAAGTGCCGGCACCACAGGCTTAACGCCGGTTGAGATAGACCGACCACCCGCCCTTGTCGTTCGTGCGCGAAGAGACCACGGTTTTCGAGAGAACGACGTCGAGCCGCCCGTCGCCGTCGAGGTCGACCAAGCGCACGCACTGGCCGCTCGAATCGATGGCCGGCTCGTCCTTCTCCGCCATCTCGACGAAGGAGCCGTCGGGCTTCTGGAAGAAGACGCGCAGGCGGTTGGTCTGGCTGTCCGGGAACACGATGTCGTCGAGGCCGTCGCCGTCCAGATCGCCCATGGCGACCGCGTACTGGGATGTTTCGCCGTCTTTCTTTCGCCAGACGCGGTGGCGCGCCCACTTCCCCTGGTCGAAGCTGTACACCGAGATGCCCGTCGCGCGGGCTTCCCGGGGCTGGTTGGTGATCATGTAGTAGGCGTCGGCGAACGCGGGCACGCGCGCCTTGCCGAACGTTCCGGGCGCGGAGCCGAAGTGGTAGGCGTAGATCTCGATCTCCGGGAAACGGACCGGGGCGAAGGAGCCCGTCCCGAGGTTCTTCCACAGGAGCGTCAAACCTCCGATGTAGTGACTCGCCGTCAGGATGTCGGCCTTGCCGTCCCGATCGAAATCCCAGGCCTGGACGGAGTTGGAAAAGAGCCCGCCGGTGATGCCGCCGGGGTTGAACTGCCATCCCGCGGCGCCCCGGTACAGGTAGACCCGGACCTGCGTCTGGAACTGGGCGTTGTCGAGAGCGCCGTCGGCCGAGGCGACGATGTCGAGCTTGCCGTCACCGTCCGCGTCGACCAGGGTGATGGCCTGGGACGAGAACTCGCGGCCCGGCAACCCGGTGCGCACGACGCGGAAGGTTCCCTTGCCGTCGCCGAAGAGCGAGACGAGCCCGCCCGAGTGCGATGCCGCCACGATGTCCATGTGGCCGTCGCCGTCGATGTCTCCGACCGCGACGCCGCCGTAGTCGAGCGAGAACCGCGGATTGGGTTTTCCGTCCTCGATGAACGTGAGCGGCCAGGGCGTGAAGTGGCCCTTCCCGTCGCCGAGCCAGACGTGCGGCTTCGCCGTGCCTTCCAGGCGGGCCGGCGGCGCGACGATGTCGGGGATGCCGTCGCCGTTGATGTCCGCCATCACGAACGAGGCGCGCCACAGGCCGTCGATGGGGAGACCCGTCTCGGCCACGGGCACGAGATGGACGGGAGCCGCGACCCGCGCCGGCGAGAGATCCTCGAAATCCGCCAGCGGCGGGCCGGCGGGCGTCGGGGTCGTGCCCGGCCGCGGCGGCCGCGGCGTCGGCGAAGGATGCTCGAGCCGCCAGAGCTGCTCCGACTCGGCATTGCGCTTGTACGTGTAGACGTAATAGTACTTGTCGTCTTCCTTGTAGAACTCCACCGGCGGTCCGATGACCGGGTTGCGGATGTGCCGGTCGTCGACCTTGAAGTATTCATCCTTGGGAAACCGCTCCACGATGTGAAGGGCGTCTTCCTCCACGATGTTGGGATTGCTCCGCGAGAGCGGCGGGGGCGTGGGGGTGGGCGGCACGACGGCCGGCTTCGATCTCGGCCCCGAGCAGCGGACCGCGACGGCCAGGAACGCCGCGCCCAGGATCAGGCCGACCAGCTTGAGCGATGTCTTCCTCACAAAACCTCCTCGACGATTTGAGATTCGAGCCGGAGTCGGAGATGTCCGCGCGCCGTAACCGCTGACCGGGCGAGGTTGTTCCTCACATCAGGTCCGCGAAATGGGGCCGCGCCCGCGCGAAGAGCGCCGCGCCGGCCACCGCCGCCAGGGCCGAGAACGAGACCAGGTAGAGAACGGAGGAAGCCGCGGGGGCGGTGTGCGTGGTGAAGGCTCCGCGGTACCACTGCGCCAGGTGCGTCACGGGATTGGCCCGGACCGCCGCCAGCAGCCATGGGTGCGACGGCGGAACGATCGACAACGGGTACACGATCGGCGTGCCCCAGAACACGACGGTCAACGCGATCCCGATCACCTGCGCCGCGTCCCGCACGAAGGTGGTGATGGTCGCGGCGAAGCAACCGATGCCGAAGGTCAGGACCGTCTGGATGGCCAGGGCCGGAAGCGCCAGGAGGGCCCAGGGAGAGAGATGTCCGACGCCCGCCACGTAGACGGCGAAAATGGCCAGAGCGATCACCTCGTTGACGACGGCCGCGAGGACGACCGAGAGCACGAGCGTCTCCAGCGGGAAGACGGTCTTCTTCACCATCGCCGCGTTGTCGGTCAGGGCCGTCGCCGAGCGGGAGATCCCCTCCTGGATCGCCATCCACGGAAGCAGGCCCGCCAGCAGGAACTCGGCGAAGCTCGCATAGTCCTTGTCCACCGGCACCCGAAGGATGAGTGAGAAGACCAGGGTGTAGAGGAGCATCCACAGGATGGGCTGGCCGACCGCCCACAGGACTCCCAGGCTCGAGCCGGCGTACCGGGAGCGGATGTCCCGGACGACCATCTCCTTCAAAAGAAAGAGCCTCGAGGCCATGATGCTTTTGGCGCTTGACATAGCGGGGAGGAGGCGCATTATATTCACGCGTCCTTATGACGCAATAGCATTTCCCGGAACAATGTCATCCCCCCACTCGCCTCGCAAAGTGCACCTCGTGGGCTCGCGTATCCGCGAGCTGCGCAAGGGGCGGCGCCTGACCCAGATGGAGCTGTCCGAGATGATCGGCGTGGCTCAATCGGATCTGTCGCGCATGGAGCAGGGCGAGTACAAGGTCGGCCTCGACACCCTCTTCAAGATCCTCCAGGTCTTCGAGCTGAAGATGGGCGAGTTCTTCGGGGAGACCGAGTCCCCCGCCACGCCGGAGGCCCAGGAGCTGATGGCCGACTTCAAGGGTCTCTCCGAAGAGGCCCAGCGCGAGGTGCGCGATTTCGTGCGGTTCAAGAAGCTCCAGGAGCAGGAGGCCGAGGGAGCGGCCGAGCCCGAAAATGAAAACGCTTGAGTCGGAGGCTGGAAGCCGTAAAATCGACAGACTGCCCGGATCTTAGGGGGACCATGAGCGATCGCCGCAAACACCTGGAGTTCCTTCGCAAGACTGCGAAGGACGCGCTCTGGGCGGGCGACTACGAGCGGGCGCTGACGTTGTACGACGACGGCCTGGCGCTCGCGCGCTCCTGGAAGGACCGGGACCTCGAGGACCTCTTCACCTGCAACCGCGTCACGACCCTCATCGAGATGGACCGACAGGACTTCGACCTGTCGCGGTTGAAGGAGATCGTGCTGCGCAATCCGACGAGCTTCAACGGTGTGCTGGCGGCCTACGTGTCCGCCAACGCGCATGAGGCCCGCGGCGAATATCCCAAGGCGCGCTTCTACGCACAGAGCTCGCTGGCCCGGGCCCGCGATCTCGGCCTGGAAGAGCTGACCGGGACCTCGCTCAATCTTCTGGCCAACCTCGAGCTGCGCGAGAGCCGCTTCGTGGAAGCGCGCGACCTGTTCGAGGAGGCCCTGGGACGGCTGGAGTCGGAGGGCGAGAGCCTCTCGCGGCAGGCGGCGGTGGCCGCCGACAATCTCGGCTATTGCCATATCGCGCTCGACCGGATCGAGCTCGGACTGCCCTTGGTGCACCGCTCGATCTCGCTGCTCGACTCACTCGGGGCCCGGCAGGCGATGGACTATCCGTCGCTCGATCTCTGCTTCGCGGAGTTGAAGCGCGACCATCTCGATCAGGCTGAGAACTGGGGCGTCCGCGCGCTCAGCCTCGGCGTCGAGTTCGGGCGCCGCGACGTGGTCAAGAACTCTCACTACCTGCTCGCGGAGACCTATTCCGAGATGGGCCGCGAGACGCAGGCGGACGAACACTACGAGGCGCTGGCGGACTTTTACCCGGATTTTCCGGCCCTCAAGCACTACCTCCATCAGATCAGCCTGATGGAAGTGATCAATCTGAGGGCCTGACCTTGAAGATCCTGCGCCGCCTCGTCCCGCTTGTCGGCCTGCTGCTCCTGGCGGCTTTGCCGGCACGGGCTTTCGAAGAGAAATCCCTGCTCGCGCCCGACGGCACGCTCTACACCGTGCGCGCGGGAACGGGCGCGGAGCTCGCGATCGCGGGCAACTACGCCCGCCCCGACGACAACGTCGTCGAGTGGTCGCTGCTGCGCCAGGACGGCAGCCGCGACCTCGGATTGCTGCCCGGGACCACCAGCAGCACGGTCAAGCACAACATCGACGTGGCGTACGACGAGCCGAGCAGCTCGCTCATCGTCCTGTGGACGGAGGAAGCTCCGCTGCTCAACCTGCTGCGGCTGGGGATCCTCAAGGACAGACAGTGGACGGTCTCCGACCTCCTGCCCACGCCCGGATTCCCCCACGCGCGCAACCCGCGGATGCTCCTGGCCCATCCCACCGTGCACACGCTGGACGCGACCGGCGCCGACGTGTACAGCACGCGGTCGATCCTTTCGGTGATCTGGTGGGAGGAGTCCAACATCTCCCTGGCCCGCTACGCTCCGATCTTCCTGGACGAGGACGGCGGCGCGAGCGACATCCAGGTCTACGATCTCCCCGCGGCCATCGGCAACAACAGCGCCGGTCCGGCCGTGACCGACCTTCCGGCCGGCGGTTACCTCTTCCCTTCCATCCAGCTCGACGGACCGGGCGGAGGGATCCTGGCGACGTTCGCCGACGTGGTTTCCGGTCAGCACTACGTCGTCCACATCAACTTCCCGACCGACCTCGGCACGCCCGGCCCCACCAACTCGACGTGGCTGCGGCGCCGCATCCCGGTCGTGGGAGTCGCGGAGAGCGGACCGATCTCGAGAATGGCGCCGAGCGACGGCTCGCTGACGATCACGACGTTCGTCGGATCAGGCTATCGGCCCACGCTCGTCTGGCGCGACCCAACCGCCGTCCACTTCGTCCGCTACGACGGAAGGAAGTGGTCCGACGTGAACTCGATCACGCTCGACGACAAGACCATGTCCTACGACCACGCGCTGGCGCTGGTGCAGGACATGGCGACCAAGAACTAGCCTCCCGTAACGAAGATCCCCGTCCGCGGGCAGCGGCGAGGGCCGCCCCTACGGCCTGATCCCGGGAGCTCGGCGGTCAGGCCCGTTTCCAGCTTGTCGCCGAGGCAGCGCTACAGCCCCCGGGGCAGGTCCTTGCGCACCGGTTCGTCGTACAGAGAATCGAGCAGCGTCGCCGCGTCGAGGCCGGCCGGCGTGACGGTCCTGGGAACCAGGATGCGCACGATGTAGATGTGGTCGCCGGTCTGGCCGGTGCGCGGGTTCTTGACTCCCTTGCCGCGCAGCCGGAACCTCTGGCGGCCTTGCGCCCCGGGCGGGATCTTCGCGCGGACGGTTCCGTGAATCGTCGGGACGTCGATCTCCGCGCCGGCGTAGGCTTCCTTGATCGTGATCGGCACGATTCCGTGGATGTCGTCGCCGTGGCGCTCGAAGTACGCGTGCGGCGTGACGCGAACGGTGACGTAGAGATCGCCCGCCGTGCCGCCGCGCAGACCCGGGCCGCCCTTGCCCGGCACGCGGATCCGCGCGCCGTCCTCGGTTCCCTCCTGGATCCGGATCTTGACGGACTCGGATTCCGCGACGGTGCCCTGCCCGTGGCAGGTGGGACAGACGACGCGGCCGGAGCGCCCCGTTCCGCCGCACTGCGGGCACTCCTTCTCGCGGCGCAGCGAGAGCGATGCCGTGCCGCCGAGCACCGCGTCTCGAAACGGGACCTCGATCGTTCCGCTGGCGTCCTCCCCCTTCTCCGGACCCGTGCGCGCGCCGCGCCCGCGGCCGAAGAGATCTCCGAACAGGTCTCCGAAGTCGGCGCCCTCGAAATGGATGGTCTCAAAAGGAGACCCCGCGCCGCCCGGTGCGCGTCCCGCGCCGCCGAAGCCGGCCGCCGCCGCCGCGGGATCGAAACCGGGCGACGACGCGGCATGCCCGAATCGGTCGTAGGCCCGGCGCTTCTCCTCGTCCTTGAGAATGTCGTAGGCCTCCTGGATCTCCTGAAACTTCTTCTGGGCGTTCTTGTCGCCGGGATTCACGTCGGGATGGAGCTTGCGGGCGAGGCGCCGGTAGGCCTTTTTGATCTCCGATTCCGAGGCGCCCTTGGACACCCCCAGAACCTCGTAGTAGTCCCGCTTCTTCATGCCCCGGATTATCCGCGAAGCCCCCGGCGGCCGGCGCCGCCTTCGCGGAACCTCTTTGGGGACAAGGAGGTGGCTCCCGGCAGCCCCGAGCCAATGGTCCGTTCGGAGGTCATCGGTCGGTCACCGGCCAGCCGAAAATACGCTATTGACACTCGAAAGCGGTCTAATATTATTAGCCATATCCTATCAAGCTTCTAATCTTTTAAGGGCAGCGGAGATGACCATCGACGACATCGATCTCCGGATTCTCGACATGCTGCAAAGGAACGGCAAGCTTTCGCAGGCGAAGATCGCCGGCGCCGTCGGGTTGACGACTCCCTCCGTCAACGAGCGCATCAAGAAGATGGAGCGGCACGGCATGATCAAGGGGTTCGTCGCCCTCCTCGATCACGAAAAGATGGGTTTCTCGCTGACCGCTTACGTCGACGTTGCGCTGGAACATCCGCGCTACGAAAAAAGCTTCGTCGACGACCTGGAGAAGCTCCTTGGTGTCCAGGAGTGCCATTATCTCGCGGGCGATTACGCGTACCGGCTGAAGGTCAAGGCCGCCGACACGGCGGCGCTGGCCGACTTCCTTCAAAAGCGGCTTCTGACGATCAAGGGTGTCGTGCGCGCCCGCACGCAGATTTCCCTGTCCTCGAAAAAGGAATCCACGCTCCTTCCGCTGGTGGTCGAGAGCGAAGAGAAGAAATAAAGGGCCTGACGGCCCATCGGGTCATCGGGACCGCACCCGGTCGCCGATCACAAATCGCAAATCATAAATTCCCCAATGGCGGGCGTCCGCCCGGCTTTCGCCGGACGGATCGGCCGTGAGGCCTGTTTGGCGGGAGCCTAAGAATTGAAGGTCGACAAGGGCCGGGCCGCGCGAAGAGCCGCGCCGCCGGTGGGTGTGGCGGGAGCGTTGTGGTGGGAGTTCAAATTGAGTTCCATAAGCCTGACGGCTCGAGATGCAATCTCGGTGCCATACCGTCGCGAGAGCTTGCCGGGATCTGGCTTCGCCACCGGCGATCGGCTCCGCCGGATGCGGCGTCGACCGATCGCCTGATCCCGAGCTGCGCTCTCGCTCCCGCGGCGCGCGCCTCCTCCCTCGTGACTTCGGGAGACTTTCGCGCGCCGCGAGCTCGAGAACATTTCTGGCTTTCGAGATCCGCCTCACGCCTTACGCCTCGCGCCTCACGCCTCACGCCTCACGCCCCAGGCCTCACGCCTCGCCTAGAAGGAGTACGCCACGCCGATGTTGGCGGTCAGGAGCGAGCGGGAGACGTTGGACTTGATCTTGTGCAAGGTCACCCGCGGAATCACGTGGATTCTCTTCGAGACTCGAAACGCGGCGTCCACGCCGACGTGCCAGCCCCACACCGTCTGGCGCGCGTCCCGGAACCCTTCGAACGCCGGATCGGTTGCGTCCGGATCGATCCGGTACCCGCCGATTCCGGCGAAGAGACCCGACGCGTAGTCGCCCTCGAGGAACTCGTAGGCGATCCCGACCGTTCCATAGTTGATCCGATCGGCCAGCTCCGGCAGCGGCGCGCTCGGCGCGCCTCCCACCGAAACGCTGGAACCGGCGTTGACCCCCGCCACGCGGAGAGATCCGAAGGTCCCACGCAGAAAGACATGGTCCTCGACCTGGAAGCCCACCCACGCGTTGACGTCCGAGTGTTTGAATTCGTCGAGACGAAGGTGCTTCTCCGCGGCATCGACGAGGCCCAACGACGCGCCCGCCTGCCAGCTCTGCGCGTGAACGGACGCCGCGACGAAGAGGGCCGATGCGGCCGCGATCCAAAAACGCTTCCGAAAAATCACAGGTACCTCCTCTGGCGAGTCTAAGGCTCCGAAGCCTTCCTCCTCCCCATCTTCCCACCCCGGGATCGCGGGAACCGGTTCCCCGGCACTGTACACGTTGAACGGCGGGCGCCGAACGGAGAGAATCCCGCGACCATGTCTACGGAGGCCGGACTGCCGGCGCGGAGGGTCCGTTGGAGAGCGCTGGCTCAGACCGCGGCGGACGTTCTCTTTCCGTCCCGGTGCCTGTCCTGCGGGGACCGGCCGGTCGACGCGCTGCGCGGGGGCGTTTGCGGGGAGTGCTGGCGAGAGGTGGCGGCGCCTCGGGCCGCACTCTGCCAACGCTGCCACGAGTGGCTGCCGTCGGCCGATCCAGGACTGTGCGGCGGATGCCTCCTCCATCCACCGGAGTTCCGGACGCTGATGTCGGTCGCGCCGTACCGCGGCGCGGCGCGGGCCATCCTGCTGGCGTTCAAGTTTCGCGGCGCCGACTACCTGGCGCCCCATCTGGCCGACCGGCTGGTCCAGACGCTTTCGCTCGCCGATCCGGTCGACGAGGTGGTCGGTGTGCCGGGGAGAAAGCGCGAGCGGTACCGCCGCGACCATCCTGCCGAGATGCTGGCCGCGGCCGTGGCCCGGCGGCTCGCTCTCCCTCTCGCGCCCGATCGCCTCGAGAAGGTCCGCGCGACCCGCAGGCAGAGCACGCTCCCGCTCGCGTCCCGAGCGGCGAACGTCCGCGGCGCGTTCTGCGCGCGGCGCAAGGCTCCGCGGCGGATCCTGCTCGTCGACGACGTCGCCACTTCGTGCGCCACGGCGCGAGCCTGCGCCCGCGAGCTCCTGCGGGCCGGGGCCGTGACCGTCGACGTGTGGTGCTTCGCGCGAGCGACCCGGGAAGACGAATCGACCGAAAGCGGCGCGGCAGGCTCCCCATGAGAATGCGCCCGTGAAGCTTTTCAACCAGGTCATCGTCCGGACGCTCCCGCTGGTGCCTAAATCGCTGGTGCGGCGCTTCGCGTCCCGCTACGTGGCCGGCGAAACGCTGGCCGACGCGCTCGCCGTCGTTCGACAGCTGAACGCCGAGGGCTGCATGGCCACGCTCGACGTCCTGGGCGAGGACGTCACCAGCCTTTCGGAAACGGATGCCACGGTTGACGAGTACATCCGAGCGCTCGACACGATCGCCCGCGAGCGCCTCGACGCGAACGTCTCGGTGAAGCTCACCGCCCTGGGGTTGAAGCTGGACCCTGCGGAGTGCCGATCCCGATTCCGGCGGATCCTCGAAAGCGCGCGCGCCCATGGAACCTTCGTTCGGATCGACATGGAAGACTCGTCGGTGACGCAGGAGACGATCCGCATCTCCGAGGAGTCGCGCGGGACGTTCGAGCGGGTCGGCCTCGTGCTGCAGGCCTATCTGCGCCGCAGCCGCGACGACGCGCGGCGCGCGGCCGGGTCCCGGGCGAACGTGCGCGTGTGCAAGGGGATCTACGTCGAGCCCCCGTCGATCGCTTACACCGGCCGCGAGGAGATCCGCGACAGCTACGCGGACATGGTCGAGACGCTGCTCTCCGCGGGTTCCTACGTCGGGATCGCGACGCACGACGAGGTCCTGGTCGAACGCGCGCTCGCGACGATTCGCAAACTCTCGCTGCCTCGCGAGGCGTACGAGTTCCAGATGCTCCTGGGCGTGGCCGGGGACCTGCGGCGGCGGCTCGTTGCTGCCGGGCACCGTCTTCGCGTGTACGTTCCCTACGGAGAGGCCTGGTACGGATACTCCGTGCGGCGGCTCAAGGAGAACCCGGCCATCGCCGGGCAGATCGTCAAGAACTTCTTCGGCGTCTGAACGGGGCCGCCGATGAACGTCCGCGCACCAGCGTGACGCGCCGGGCCGAGAACATTCACCCTGTCCCCGTTCACCCTGTCCTCCTGCCCTTGGTCCCGTTCCGGACGGCTCTCGTCCCAGGGGAGAAAGGACTGGGCCGATTGGGCCCGGGACGGGCTGTGGCAATTGACGGATCAGAGTCATATACTCCCGGCTTGGACCTTCGGGCCCGTCATATGGCATTGCGCCGAACGGTTGTCTCGATCGCGGGACCGCTGGCGTTGCTGGTCGGCCGAGCAACGGTGTGGGCCTCGCCGCCTCCTGTTGCCCCGCCGATTTCCGGCATCGTCAGCCACCTGGAAAAGCCGATCGCCGGCGCGCTGGTCATCTTCTACAACCTCGGAGACACCACGCTCACGCGGTCGAAGACCGCTCCCGACGGCACCTTCGTCGTCGCATCCGCACCGGTGGGCGTCTACGATCTGATCGCCTACAAGCGGGGATTCGTTCCCGCGCTGGTGCGCTACTGGCACCAGGCCCTGCCCGACGGAGTCAGCGCCGTTCATATTCAACTCGCGGCGAAGAATCCGGCCACGGCCGCCGCGGCGGACCCGTCCAACAGCCTGTGGGAGCTTCGCGACAGGCTGCCGGCCGACGTCTTGCGCGAGATCTCGATGGAAGAGCAGGCCGAGTCGGCGCCGGCTTCCCTGCCGGGCGACAGGATCCGGCTGGACCGCATGATCGCCGGCGAAGTGCGCACTCTGGCCAATGTCGCCTCCAACGACGCCTCGCTGTCGCGCACCGCGGTCGGCGTCCGCGGCGGTCTGCCCAACGGCTGGCAATACGATCTGCGCGGCGACTACGCGGCGGTCTCGGATAACAGCACCGTCGCCTCCGATGCGTCGACCACCGGAAACGTCGCCGGGATCGCGCTGGACGTCGCGACGTCCCCCGAGGATCACTTAACCGTCGATACGCGCCGCCACACCCTGTTGTTCCGCGACGACGGCCCGGCGAGCCTCCAGTCGCACGGCGTTTCCTGGAGCCGGGACGGCGACGAAGGCAGCGTCGAGTCGGTCGCGGCTCGCTACGTGGAAGAAACCAATCTCTACCGAGCCACATCCGCCGGCACTTCGTTCTTCCCTCTCGCCTCCAGAACGTGGGAGGTGAAGGCCCGCTACGCGCGGCCGGCCGACGACAGTCCCGGTGTCGCGGTGGCCATGACCTACCGGCATCGTGAAGGCACAGTGGGGCCGACGGGAGTCGGCTCGGACGGCGCGTTCCTGATGTCGGCGCCGGACGCGGACCTCTCCGCTTCCACATCGCTGAAGGTGTCGTCGCGGGCGCAGGTCGAGGGCGGAGTCATCGCCCGCTATCTCGGAGGCGGGTACGGCATCGCCCCCGTCGCCGCCGTTCGCTACGACCTGGACGGCCACACCACCGTCTTCGTTCGAGGGCTTCTGCGGGCCCGCGAATCGGGAACCGGCATCGGAATGACCCTGCCGCTCGTGGCCTCGGTCGAGGAGAACTCCGAGGCGACGTCCCGCAAGGGTTTCACCGTCGGCATCGAGCGCCGCGACGGAAACGACGCGTCGGTCCGCCTGGAGGCGTCCAACCAGCGCGTCAGCGAGGCGGTGCGCGCGTTCTTCGAGGGAGATTTCCTGACCGATTTCGACAGCGTGTACCTGTTCGACGGCAACCTGGTGCGGCAGTACAAGGCGGTCGGCACGCGGCGGCTGTCGGACAAGGTGACCGGCACGATCGCGGGGCGCTACGCAACGATCGGCAGCGAGGTGGCGCCGGAATCGGTTTCGACCTACGGCATCGCAGGCAACACCGGCCACTTCTGGTCGGCGCGCGCCGCCGTCGAGGTCATCCCGACGGGGACGGGCGTCGCGCTGCTCGTGCGCGGTGCCAGGCAGAACCTGGAGACCACCAGCGCGCCCCGCGCGAACAACTCGGACAAGATCGCGGTCTCCGTGGCCCAGGACCTCTCGGTGATCGGTGTCACCCCGTTCGGCTCGGTCTGGAAGCTCCTGTTCGCCCTGGAGTCGGCCCGCACGACCGCCAACATGGAGCACGAGGAAGTCGCCACCAAGCGGCTCCTCGGCGGCGTCGCGATCTCCTTCTAGCCCGGCTGATCAGCCGGCAACCGACCCCGATTCAGGTGTGAATCCGTCATTCAAATCGCTACAGTTTTCATCCATAATATTGGATCCATGCGCGACTGCCTTATCGGACAGGTTTTTCTAAACACTCTAAAGTAACGGCTTGCCGCACAATTCAATGACTGGCCCCATGGCATTCGGATTGCTGAATCAGACCTCCGTGACCGGCGTCAAGAAGTTTTTCCTGTTGGCCGGCGCCATTCTGGTGGCCGGAGGGACGGTCGGTCTCTCCTTCCTGTCGTTCACTCGAGAAGTCGAGACGTTCGTGCGGGCGGGCTTCACGTCCCAGCGAGCGGCCGGTTCTTTGATCCTGACCGCCGTCGAGCCGGACGGCGCCGCGGCGCAGGCCGGTCTGCAGCGCGGCGACCGCATCATCACCGCCGACGGCGTCAGCGCCGGATCGCTCCCGCTGCCGGAAAAGGCGCTGGCTCGGCCCGAGTTCCCCCACGTGCTCGTGATCCAGAGGGGCGAGGGCGATATCCGGCGGGTCCTGCTGGGCAAGCCGGCGGCTTCGATCGACTGGAAGTATCTCTTCCTGGCCTTCGTCGGCCTGCTCTATCTGTTCATCGGCTTCTTCACCCTGGCCCGCGAGCGAACCGCCAGCGCGCGCGTCTTCTGGGCCATCTGCCTCTCCTCCTTCGCCATCGACGTGCTGACGCGGGCCGGCCCGCACGACACGCTGTGGAAAGCCTTCTGGGTGACGGAGGACGTCTACAGGGCGATCCTGCCGGCGCTCCTGCTCCACTTCTTCCTGGTCTTTCCCGAGGCGCCGCGGCGGCACTGGATCCCGCTGCTGTACGTTCCCGGCGCGGCGTACCTCGCCCTTCAGGAGTCCCCCTTCTTCGTGCGGGACCTCGACGCCGCGCGGACGTTCCTGTGGGCCGGCCGGCTGTGGCAGGCGATGTTCGCCGTCTACGGCGCGATTCTCATCGCGCGCCTCATTCGGCTTCTGCGCCAGCCACGCGGCGACGCCCAGGCGGAGAAGCAGGTGCGATGGATCGGGCTGGGCATCGTCGTCGGTCTCTCTCCGTTCCTGGTGTTCTCCGTGCTGCCGGAGGCCCTGGGCGTCGCGACGCCCTGGCTCTCCAAGATGGCCGTGCTCCCCCTGGTCGTCATCCCGCTGGCTTTCTCCTACGCCATCCTGAGGTGGAGGCTGTGGGACGTCGAGATCTTCGTGCGGGAGGCGCTGGCGACGACGGCGGCGGTCCTGCTGTGCGGAGCGACGTTCGTGGTCTTGAACGCGCTCCTCGACCGGACCCTGGAAGGAATGGCGGATGCCGGCAAGAACGTGGTGGCCTTCGGATCCGGTCTGGTGCTCGCCTCGATGCTCGTGCCGATGAAGAAACGGATCACCGACGTGCTGGAGAAGATCCAGTACCACGAAACGTACCGCGCGCGGCGGGCTCTCCTCGACTTCGCGCGCGACTTTTCGACCCCTCGGCCGCAGGAGGAAGTGGTCGCCGCCATCTCGGCCCGCGCCGAGGACGGTCTCCACGTCGTGCCGTGCCGGCTCTTCCTCTTTGACCGCGAGGAGGGGCCGGAGACGGACGTTCTCCGTCCGCGTCTCCAAACCCAGGACGTCTGGCACCTGCGCGGAGCCTCGTTCGGGCTGGAGGAGCCCGCGGCGGCCGAGCGGCTTCACGAAGCGGGATTCCGGACCTTCTTCGCGATGCGGTGCGCGGGGACGCTGGCCGGAGCGCTCGGAGTCGGGCACAAGGATGGACGGGTGCCCCTCTCGAGCGAAGACGAGTCGCTCCTGACCGCCCTCATGGCGCAGGGAAGCCTGGCCTACGAGAACGCCCGGCTGTACGGCGCGCTGGCCGAGCGGCTGGACGAGATCCGCACGCTGCAGCAGTATCAGGAAAGCGTCATCCTGTCGTCGTCTTCGGGGATCGTCGTTCTGGACGGTTCCAATCGGGTCCATTCCGCCAATCCGGCCTTCGCCGCTCTGGTCGGGCGCCCCGAGACCGCGCTGATCGGGCTGGCGCTGGAAGACGTCCTTCCCGGCATCGTCCTGCCGGAGGCCGATGCGTCCGGCGAGCGGACGGGCGAGCTCGCCATCGTGAACGAGCGCGACGAGGAACGCGATCTGCGCGTCTCCGTCTCCCAGTTCCAGGGCGACCCGCAGCGCAAGGTCGTGCTGGTGGACGACGTGACCGACCGCATTCGAGCGGAGCGGGCCCTGGCCGAGCGCGAGCGGCTGGCTTCGTTGGGCGTGCTCGCCGCGGGCGTCGCGCACGAGGTCAACACCCCCATCGCCGGCCTCTCCTCCTATGCCCAGATGCTCCTGGCCGACACGCCCCCCGGCGATCCCCGTTACAAGATCCTGAAGAAGATGGAACGGCAGACGTTCCGCGCCGCGCATCTGGTTTCCAACCTCCTCGAGTTTGCCCGCCCCCGCGCCGCGGCCAACGTCCGCACCGACCTGCGGTCGGTCGTGTCCAACGCCGCCGAGTCGGTCGAGACCACCATGGGGACGCGGCAGCTGGTCTTCGAGATGACGGAACAGAAACAGCCCCTCTGGGTGATGGGAGATCCTCGGGAGCTCGAACAGGTTTTCGTCAATCTCTTCACCAACGCGCGGGACGCGTCGCCCGAGCGCGGCGAGGTGCACTGCCGCCTGGAAGCCTGCGGCGAGAAGGCGCGGGTCGTCATCTCGGACCGGGGGCCCGGACTGTCCGCGGCCGTCCGCGACCGGCTCTTCCAGCCCTTCTTCACCACCAAGACGTCGGGAGGCACCGGGCTGGGGCTGGCGATCTCGCGGGAGATCGTGCGCCGCCATGGAGGAGAGATGGGGCTCGACGCGCGCGAGGGCGGAGGGGTGGCGGCGTGGGTGACGCTTCCCATCGCGGCGGTGCAGGTCTCATGAGCCGCGCGCTGCGTCTGCTCATCGTCGACGACGAAGAGGTCATCCGCGACGTGCTGGAAACGCTGTTGTCCCGCGAGGGCTACGACGTCACGACGACCGCCAACGCCACGGAAGCCCTGGCGGCCTTCGAAGCCGATCCGCAGGACGTCGTCCTGCTCGACCTGATGCTTCCCGACCGGCCGGGGCTGGAGGTGCTGCGCGAGATCCGCCGCCGCGATCCGGACGCCGTCGTCGTGATCGTCACCGCGTACTCTTCCATCGAGGGCGCCATCGAAGCCATGCGCGAGGGCGCCTTCCACTACATTCCCAAGCCTTTCCAGAACGAGGAAGTTCTCCTGACCGTCGAAAAGGGCGCGGAGAAGAGGCGGCTGACCGAGGAGAACCGCCGCCTGAAGCAGGAGCTCTCCAAGCGCTACGGTCTGGGCCGGATCGTGGGCAAGTCCGAGACCATGCGCAAGGTCTTCGATCTGGTGCGCCTGGCCGGTCCGTCCAAGTCGACGATCCTGGTGGAGGGAGAGAGCGGAACGGGCAAGGAGCTGGTGGCCCGCGCCATCCACACCCACTCGCCGCGCTCCGGGGCGCCGTTCGTGACCGTCAACTCCGGCTCCATGCCGGCCGACCTGCTCGAATCCAACCTCTTCGGCCACGTCCGGGGCGCGTTCACCGGCGCGATCGCCAACAAGAAAGGGCTGTTCGAGGTCGCCGACGGCGGCTCGATCTTCTTCGACGAGATCGGCACGGTGAGCCTGGAGACTCAGGCCAAGCTGCTGCGCGTGATTCAGGAGAAGGAATTCATGCGCGTCGGCTCGGTCGACACGCAGAAGGCCGACGTGCGGATCATCGCCGCGACCAACGTGGACCTGAAGAAGATGGTAGCGGAGGCGCGGTTCCGCGACGACCTCTACTATCGCCTGTGCGTGATCACGATCTCGATCCCGCCGCTGCGGGAGCGGCGCGAGGACATCCCGCTCCTCTCCGAGCATTTCATGCGGTTGTACGCGTCGGAGAACAACAAGGCGATCACCGGCCTCCATCCGGACGTCCTCAAGGCGCTTTTGGACTACGACTGGCCGGGCAACGTCCGCGAGCTGGAGAACGCCATCGAGCGGGCCGTCGTGCTGTGCCCCGGCGGCATGATCGGCCTGGATCTGCTGCCGGAGACCGTCCTGCAGCCGGACCGAGCCGAGCTTCCGGTGCGGCTGCCGGAGAACGGCTCGACCTACAAGGACATGATCGAGGAATACGAGCGCCGGCTGGTGCGCACCGCTCTGCGGCGGACCGGCGGGGTGCAGAAGCGTGCGGCCGAGCTCTTGAGGATGAAGCCCACCACGTTGCACGAGATCATCAAGAGGCTCGAGATCCGGGACTCGTAAGCCTCAAGCGTGAGGCGAAGCCCCCGGGTGCAGGCTTTTCTCGGGGCTTACCCCTCACGCCTCACGCCTCACGCCTCACGCCTGGCGCCCCATCACATCCGGCTCTTCAATTTCTTCACCGCTTCGCGAATCTCCGACGGCGGCGGCTTGACGCCCATCACCGTCGGATCGCTCGCGCGGTGGCGCACGACGCCGTCCACCACGGTGGCGAGAACGTTCTGGGAGCTCATCGCATAGACGATGGCCCCGTACGGCTCGGCGGACCAGTCCGAGGGCCCGGCCCAGCCCGCGTCAGGATCGAGCACGGCGAGATCGGCCCGGCTCCCCGCCGCGAGGCCATTGCTTCCGGGCAGACGCAATGCGCTCGCTCCTTCCCACGTGGCCATTCTTAAAACCTCGAAGGCGGAGAGACGGCGCGGAGGGGTCTGCGTGCGCGGCAGAAACGTCGCCAGCCGCATCTCATGGAAGGGATCGAGGTGATCGTTGCAGGAAGCGGCGTCGGAGCCCAGGGCGACGCGGACGCCGGCCGCCTTCAGGTCGAGCACCGGACAGACTCCCGAAGACAGCTTCATGTTCGAGGACGGGCAATGCACGACGGTCGTGCCGCTGGCTGCCAGGCGCTCCGCGTCCCCTTTCTCCGGATGCACGACGTGCGCGACCAGGGTGCGGTCGGTGAGCAGGCCGAGCCGATCGAGGACGGTGAGGTTGCCGAGACCCGTGCGCGCCCGCACCAGGTCGACTTCGGCATGGTTCTCGCTGGCATGGGTGTGAACGATCAACTTCTTGTCCGCGGCGTATTCCGCCGCCAGGCGCAGGAGGCGTTCGGTGCAGGAGATCACGAAGCGCGGTTGGACGGCCACGTTCAACCGGCCGCGGTCGCGCCCCTGCCAGTACGAGCGCAGCCGCTCGGTCTCCGCGATCCCCTCTTCGGCGCGGGCGCGGAGATTGATCGGCGTCGTGTCCGGATCGTCCATGAGGACGTTCCCGCCGGTGTAGCGGATGCCGGCCTTCCCCGCGGCCCGAAACAGAGCGTCGGAGTGCCGCACCGTTCCCATGTCGAGCACGGCGGTCACGCCCGAGGCCAGACACTCCGCCAGGCCCCACCGCGCTGAAATGCCGAGCGTTTCGGCGTCGTGGGCGGCCTCGCCCGGCCACACGTGCCGTTCCAGCCACGGCAAGAGCTCCAGGTTCTCCGGCCCATTGCGCAAGAGCGTCTGACAGAGATGAAGATGAGCCTGGACGAAGCCGGGGATCACCCACCGGCCTCGCGCGTCCAGCCTTTCGACCGGCTCGCCGGGAGCCGACGCCAGGCCCCGCGCCTGTGCCCCGACCGCTCGGATCGTGCCGGCCTCCGCGTACAGGTCCGTGCCGGGATGAATGTCGCCGGGATCGGCCAGGCCGATCAAGGTCCCGCCCTCGACCAGAAGGCGGCTCATGACCGGGCGTGAGCCTTCCGCCTCTTACTCACGCGAGCAGGCGGCGGACCATCAAGAGAGTCCGGTCGTCGGCGAAGTGCTCGCCCTCGGCATGCTTCTCCAGAACCTGCGCGAGCGAAGTGTCCACCTCGCCCAGCTCGTGGCCGATCTGGGTGGCCAGAAAGGCCTTGAGCCGGTCCAGGCCGAACTCCTCTCCTCCCGCGTTGGCCGCCTCGGTCACACCATCGGTGTACAGGCAGAGCAGGTCCTCGGAGTCCAGGCGAATCCGCGACGAGGTGTAGGGACGCCCGGGAAAAAGAGCGAGCGGAAGGCCGTGGGAGGGAAGTTCCTGCACCTCGCCGTTCCTGCGGATCAACAGACCCTGGTTGTGCCCGGCGTTGGTGTACTCGATCTCTCCGGTGGCCGGGTCGAGCAGAATCAGGAAGAACGTGATGAAGCGATCGGGTCCGGTGCGCCGCGAGATCGCCTCCGACAGGCGTCCCGTCATCTCGGGCACTCCCACCAGCTCGTCGGCCCAGGCATGGAAGGAGGCCTGCAGCGACGCCATGAGGAGGGCCGGACCGACGCCCTTGCCGCAGACGTCGGCGATCGCTGCGTAAATCCGTCCGTCGGGCCGGGGGCGGAAATCGAAGTAGTCGCCCGAGACCTGACGGGACGGAACGTTGGAGCCGTACAGCTCGAAGCCGGGTACCTCGGGCGGGTTCTCGGGAAGGAGCCTCTGCTGGATCTCCTGGGCCAGGGCGAACTCGCGGTCCATCTGCTTCTTCTCGGCGGCTTCCGCCATCAGACGCGCGTTCTGGATCTTGGCGGCGGCGACGTTGGCGAGCGAGGTCAAGAGACGAAGGTCCGCTTCCTCGAAAGAGCGATGCCCCATGCGGCAGTCGACGTAGATCAGCCCGACGACCTCCCCTTCGTTCTCCAGCGGCGCCGCCAGGACCGACTTGATGCCCGAGAGGCGGATCGATTCCGAAAGCGACACCCCCGACCCGTTGGCCGTGTCCATCAGGAGCAGTCCGTTGCGCTTCTCGACGACGCTGGCCACGAGCGTCTTGGAGAGACGGATGTCCTCCGCGGAGATCCCCTCGGCCACGCGGACCACGGCCGGCACGAGCTCGCCGCTCGTCGGTGAGCGCAGCAGCACCACCCCCCGGTCGGGCACCAGCGTCTCGAACACCTTGTCCATGAGAAATTTCAGGAGCTCGTCGACCGAGATGTCGCGCAAGAGCTCGATGGTCAGCTCGTTGACCACGCGCAGCGACTCGATCAGCTTGGAGAGCTGCTCCGCGGGGAGGCGGGGGTCCGTCTCGGACGGCTGGCGCAGCAGCTCGGCCGAGGCCTTCAGAATCGTGTTGTCCAGCGCGTGGTCGTCCCCGGCCAGCTCGTCGATGCGCACCCGCGTGGTCGATTCCGACTCCACCTTCAGCGTCACCGCGCCCACTGTGATGCGGTCTCCGGACTTCAGCGGCCGGATGGACACCAGCCGCTCGCCGTTGACGTAGGTGCCGTTGCGCGACCCCAGGTCCTCGATGGTCAGACCGCCGTTGCCGTCCCGCAGGATCCGCGCGTGCTGGCGCGACAGCATCTTGTCGCCGATGGGGAGGTCGTTCATCGAGGAGCGGCCGATCGTCGTGACCGGACGGTCCAGGAGAAACTTCTGCGCCGGCATCCCCGGCGCCGTCAGATAAAGATAGAACACGGCAACCTGCGCGGATTCTAACCCGCCCCGCCCAGAGCGTCAGATCGTTCCAGCACAAGGCTTTGAGACGGGTGGCCGCGATCCGGCGAGGGGTCGCTCAACCGAGGAGGGTTGCGTGTTGCCGCTCCCGGCCTTACAATCGGCGGTTCCATGAAACAGAACCTTCATCCCGAATACCACGAGGTCCTGGTCCACTGCGCATGCGGCACGACCTGGAAGACCCACTCCACCAAGAAGGAGCTGCGGCTGGAAATCTGCAGCAGCTGCCACCCCTTCTTCACCGGAAAGCAGAAGCTGGTGGACTCGGCCGGCCGCGTGGAGCGCTTCCGCAAACGCTACGAAAAGAAGGCCGGCGCCTCCGCCTAGCGGGTTTCGATGCCGCGCGACGGCCGTCTCCTCTCCCTCTCCTTCACCGCGCTCTAGCGGCTCCGATCCACGACTGTCCGGCTGTCAGCCGAGAGCTGAGAGCTGAGGGCTCCGTTCCATGCTCGAAAGACTCGAAGAAATCCGCCGCAAGTACGAAGAGATCCAGGCGCGCCTGGCCGACCCGGAGTTCGTTCAGGATCACCGGGCCGTTCGGGACGCTCAGAAGACCCTGGCCGATTTCGAGCCGATCGTCGCCAAGCTCGAAGAGTTCCGCCGCCTGGGCCGCGAGCTCGCCGGCGCCCGCGAGCTGACGGAATCTCTGTCGCCGGGCGACGAGCTCTACCAGATGGCCGCGGCCGAGCGCGCGGCGTTGACCGAGCAGCTCGCGCGGGCCGAGCAGGATCTGAAGGTGCTGCTGCTGCCCCAGCGACCCCAACGACTCCCGCAACGTCTTCCTGGAGATCCGGGCGGGAACCGGGGGCGAAGAGGCGGCGCTCTTCGCCGCGCAGCTCTTCCGGATGTACGAGCGGTACGCCGAACGCCGCCGCTGGAAAGTCGAGATCGTCGACCGCGACGACACCGGGATCGGGGGGCTGAAGGCCATCACCGCCCTGATCGAGGGCTCCGGAGCGTACTCGCGCCTCAAGTACGAAGGCGGCGTGCACCGCGTGCAGCGGGTCCCGACGACCGAGGCGTCCGGACGCATCCACACCTCCGCTGCGACCGTGGCCGTGCTGCCCGAGGCCGAGGATGTCGACGTCCGGGTCGAAGAGAAGGACTTGCGCGTCGACCGTTTCTGCGCTTCCGGGCCGGGGGGCCAGGGCGTCAACACGACCTACTCCGCGGTGCGGATCACGCATTTGCCGACCGGCCTGGTCGTCCAGTGCCAGGACGAGCGCAGCCAGATCAAGAACAAGGCCAAGGCGCTGCGGGTCCTGAAGGCCCGCCTCCTGGAGATCGAAAGGGAGAAGCACGAGGGCGCCATCGCCGCGGAGAGAAAGAAGATGGTCGGCTCCGGCGACCGGTCCGAGAAGATCCGCACCTACAACTTCCCCCAGAGCCGGATCACCGATCACCGCATCGGCTTCACCACGCACCGGATGACCGACGTCCTCGACGGGAACTTAGACGAGCTGATCGAGCCGCTGACCGCCCACTTTCAGGCCGAGCGGCTGAAGGAAGAGCTGGCCAAAGCCTGATGCGACGCGGGGAGTGGGAGAGCGGGAGAGTGGGGGACTGTTGGGATCACCCCCTCACCCCCTCCCCCACTCACCCACTCGCCGACCCATGACCGCCAGGGAGCTCCTGGACTCCGCGGCCTCGCTCGCACGCAAGACCGGCTCGGACGCCACCTCCTGGGACGCCCGCATCCTGCTGGCCCACGTCCTCCACCACTCCAACCCGCTGGCCATCGATCCGCGCTGCGACATCGATTCCGTCTCGGTGGCGCGCTTTGGCGACCTTTGGGCCCGCCGCCTGGTCGGCGTCCCGGTTCAGCACCTCGTCGGCGAGTGGGACTTCTACGGACGTCCCTTCACCATCGACGACCGGGCGCTCATTCCGCGGCCCGAGACCGAGACTCTGGTCGAGGCGGCGCAGCGCGAGGCTCCCCGCGCCCGGCGCATCCTCGACCTGGGGACCGGCTGCGGGATTCTCGCGGTCACGCTCGCGCTGGAGGTTCCGGCCGCGCGCGTCACCGCCCTGGACATCTCGGTCGCGGCTCTCGCTCTGGCCCGCGTCAACGCGTCCCGGCACGGCGTGCTCGACCGTGTCCGGCTGGCCGCCGCGGACTGGCTCACGGCCCTGTCCCCGACGACCTTCGACCTGATCGTCGCCAACCCTCCTTACCTCGCCCTTTCCGACGCCCCGGGGCTTTCCCCGACGGTCCGCGATCACGAGCCGGACCGCGCGCTCTACGCGGGAGAAGACGGGTTGACTGCCATTCGCCACCTTCTCGACACGGTTCCCCGCTCGCTCGATCCGGGCGCGCCCTTCCTCTTCGAGCTCGGCTACGGCCAGGCGCGCGCGGTGGAGGTCGAGATCCTCTGCCGGCCGGCCTGGCGGCTGGGCGGGATGATCGGCGACCTGGCCGGGATCCCGCGCGTCGCCATCGCCCGAACCGTTGCGTAGGAGCGTGCGCGCGCGGAGAGATTGATCGGAGCGGCTCCCGGGATCTCTCATAGAATTCGGTCCACGTGGATCGCTTCCGAATTGACGGGCCCGTTCGTCTGGAGGGGGAAGTCGCCGTCTCCGGCGCGAAGAACTCCGCTCTCCCCTGCCTCGCCGCCTCCCTTCTGACGCCCGAGCCGGTCCACCTCTCCAACCTGCCCGACGTGCGGGACATCCGCACGATGAAGAAACTCCTCGCGCACATCGGCGTCTTTCTATCGGCTACGCCCAACGAAGCGACGGTCGAGGCTCGCGAGATCGGTTCCGCCGACGCTCCCTACGACCTGGTCAAGACCATGCGCGCGTCAGTGCTGGTGCTCGGCCCGCTGCTGGCGCGCGCCGGACGAGTCCGGGTTTCCCTGCCCGGGGGCTGCGCCATCGGAGTGCGCCCGATCGATCTCCATCTGGCGGCGTTCCAGAAGATGGGCGCCGAGGTCTCGATCGAACACGGCTACGTCGAGGCCCGCGCCGCAAAGCTGTCCGGAGCGGAAATCGCCTTCCAGGGCGTGACGGTGACCGGCACCGAGAACGCCATGCTGGCGGCCACGCTGGCCCGCGGCGCGACCCGTCTGGTCAACGCGGCCCGGGAGCCCGAGGTCGTGGACCTGGCGCGGCTCCTGCGCGCGATGGGGGCGCGCATCTCGGGAGACGGGACCGAGACGATCGAGATCGAAGGAGTCGACGCGCTCCACGGCGCGTCCCACACGGTGGTGCCCGACCGGATCGAGGCCGGCACGTACGCCATCGCGGGCGCGGTCACGCGCGGCGACGTGCTCATCCGCTCCTGCCGCCCGGAGCACCTGCAGGCGTTGATCGTGCGGCTGCGCGCGAGCGGCGTGAGCGTGGACGAGGAGGCGGACCGCCTGCGCGTCGAGGCGCGCGGCGGCCTGGCGCCGCAGGACGTCGCCACCGCGCCCTATCCCGGCTTTCCGACGGACCTGCAGGCCCAATGGATGACGCTCGCGACCGGGACTGGAGGGGATCTCGACCATCACCGAGACGGTCTTCGAGAACCGTTTCCAGCACGTGCCGGAGCTGGTGCGCATGGGCGCGAAGATCCGGCTGGAGGGCCGGTGGGCCGTCGTGGAGGGCCCCGCGCCCCTCTCCGCCGCGAACGTGATGGCGAGCGATCTGCGCGCTTCGGCTGCGCTGGTGCTGGCGGGGCTCGCGGCCCGCGGTCAGACCATCATCGATCGCGTCTACCACCTGGACCGCGGATACGCCCGGATGGAGGAGAAGCTCTCGGCCATGGGGGGGCGCGTGGTCCGGCTGTCCGAACCCACCGGGACGTTTCCGGTCCCGGGATACGTGCGGGAAACCCGATGACCCGCCCCGGCGCGGTTCCTCCATGAGAGCGGATGAGGCCGCCGAGGTTCTGCTGCGGGTCGAGGGGCTGTCTCTGACGTTCGGGGGCCTCGTCGCCCTTTCCGACGTGAGCCTCGAGGTGCGCCGCGGCGAGATCTGTGCCGTCATCGGCCCCAACGGGGCCGGCAAGAGCTCGCTGCTCGAACGTCTTGAACGGCGTCTACCACGCGCGGCAGGGCACGGTCTCTTTCCGCGGGGTCGTCCGGCGCCGCCTGAACCCGCACGAGACGGCCAGGCAGGGAATCGCCCGGACGTTCCAGAACATCGCCCTGTTCAAGGGAATGACGGTGCTGGAGAACATCCTCACCGGTCGCAATCTGAAGATGCGCTCGGGTCTCCTCGAGCCCAGGCCCTGCCGTTGGGGCCGGGCGCGCCGGGAAGAAATCCGCCACCGCCGGAAGGTCGAGGAGATCATCGACTTCCTTCAGATCGAGGCCATCCGCAAGACACCCGTCGGTCGGCTCCCCTACGGCCTTCAGAAGACGGGTCGAGCTGGCCCGGGCGCTGGCCTCCGAGCCGGTAGCTGTTGCTCCTGGACGAGCCGATGGCCGGGCATGAACGTCGAGGAGAAACGGACATGTGCCGCTTCATCCTCGACGTCAACGACGATCTCGGAACGACGATCGTCTTGATCGAGCACGACATGGAGGTCGTGATGGACCTCGTCCGACCACGTCGTGGTCCTCGACTACGGACGCAAGATCGCCGACGGAACTCCCGAAGAGGTCCGGCGCGACCCGGCGGTCATCGACGCGTATCTGGGGGTGGCGCATGGATAGAAGACTGAGGACTGAGGACCGGGGACAGCGGACTCGGGTGGCCGAAGTCACTCTGAGAATGGGACGAGCCGCGGCCTGGCGCAAGCTGCTGGAGTCCTCAGTCCTCAGTGCTCGGTCCTCGGTCGAAGAGCGTGGCCATGGACTGGTCCTTCTTCCTCGAGGTTCTGATCGGCGGGCTGCTGGCGGGCGTGATGTATTCGCTCGTCGCCCTTGGCTTCGTGCTGATCTACAAGGCGTCGGGGGTCTTCAACTTCGCCCAGGGCGCGATGGTCTTCTTCGCCGCGCTCGTCTTCGTCTCGCTGACGAGAAGGGATGGCGCTTCGCGGCGGCCGGCGCGGCGACCTTCGCCGTGATGGTGGGTCCTGGCCTTCTTCGTCGAGCGGTTCGTCCTGCGGCCGCTCGTCAACCAGCCGCCGATCGCGCTCTTCATGGCCACCATCGGCCTGGCGTTCCTGGTCGAGGGCACGGCGCAGGGAGTGCTCGGCGCTCAGGTCCACGGCCTGGACATCGGCATCCCCGACGTCCCGCTCCAGATCCGCGGAATCAACGTCAGCCAGCTCGACCTCTTCGCCGCGGGCGTCGCGGCGATCCTCGTCGCGATCCTCGCGATCTTCTTCTCAGCAAGCACGCGCGATCGGCCGGGCGCTGCGGGCCGTCGGCGACGATCACCAGGCGGCCCTCGCCGTGGGCATTCCGCTCGAGCAGATCTGGGTGATCGTGTGGTCCGTCGCCGGTTTCGTCGCGCTCGTCGCCGGCATCCTGTGGGGCTCGCGCACCGGCGTGCAGTTCTCGCTGACCTTCATCGCGTTGAAGGCGCTGCCCGTCCTGATCCTCGGCGGCTTCACCTCGATCCCCGGCGCCATCGTCGGCGGGCTCCTGATCGTCGGGGCGTCGGAGAAGCTCGCCGAGGTCTACCTCGGGCCCCACATCGGCAGCGGGATCGAGAACTGGTTTCCGTATGTGCTGGCGACGCTCTTCCTGCTGGTGCGGCCGGAGGGGCTGTTCGGGGAGCGACGAATCGAGCGCGTGTGATCTACCGCGAAGCCGGGCAGTTCCACACGACGTACGAGGAAGATCAGCGGATCTTCCCGATCCGCCAGGATCGGCTGGCCTTCGCCGGGATCCTGATTCTGGCCTTCGTCGTGGTTCCTTTCATCGGCAACGACTACTGGTTCGACGCGATCCTGATCCCGTTCCTGATCCTCTCCCTCGCCGCGCTCGGCCTGAACATCCTGACGGGCTACGCCGGGCAAGCTCTCGCTGGGCTCCGCGGCGTTCATGGCCGTCGGGGCGTTCGCCGCCTACAACGTCATGCTGCGCGTTCCGCACGTCCCGGTCCTGGCCAGCTTCGCCGCGGCGGGGCTGGTGACCGCGGCGGTCGGTCTTCTCTTCGGCCTGCCGAGCCTGAGGATCAAGGGGTTCTATCTGGCGGTGACCACGCTCGCCGCGCAATTCGTCATCGAATGGGTCCTGACGCGGTTCGCCTGGTTTTCCAACTACAATCCCTCCGGCGTCATCAGCGCGCAAAAAATGGTGATTCTGGGCTACCGCTTCGAAAGCCCCCTGCGCCGGTACTTGCTGACCCTCGAGTCGTGGTGGCGGTCCTGGCCCTGGCCGCCAAGAACCTGGTCCGCAGCCACATCGGCCGGGCGTGGATGGCGGTCCGGGACATGGACGTCGCCGCCGAGGTCATCGGGATCCCGATGCTTCGGACCAAGCTCGTGGCGTTCGCCGTCTGCATCCTTCTACTGCGGGGTCGCCGGAGCCCTCTGGGCGTTCGCGTACCTGGGGTCGGTCGAACCACAGGCCTTCGACCTGAACCGTTCCTTCCAGATCCTCTTCATGATCATCATCGGCGGCATGGGCAGCGTCCTGGGCTCCTTTCTGGGCGCGGCGTTCATCGTCCTGCTTCCGATCCTGCTGTCGTCTCGGCGCACGCTCTCTTCTCGGAGGGGGTCAGCCAGAGCCTCTCCTCGAACCTGGAGCTGATGGCCTTCGGAGCGCTGATCATCTTCTTCCTGGCGGTCGAGCCGCAGGGGCTGGCCCGGCTGTGGCAGATCGGAAAGGAGAAGCTTCGCCTGTGGCCGTTTCCGCACTGAGAACGAGAAAACAATTTATCTATTGTTGAAGGGAGGCGTCATGGATCAATCGTCCGGGACTCTCTCGCAGAGGCGCGGTCGCCGTCATGGCCGGTCTCGCCCTGCTCGCCCTCGCCGTCCCCGCGCTCGCGCAGAACGAGCAGTTCATCCCGATGTCGAGCTATCGGGTCGGACCGTACGCGGCCGGCGGCACCGGCACGTTCGGCGGCTTCATCGACTATCTCGACATGCTCAACAAGCGGCGACGGAGGCATCAACGGCGTCAAGTTGACGTGGGAGGAGTGCGAGACCGAGTACAAGAACGACCGGGGCATCGAGTGCTACGAGAGGTTGAAGGGCAAGGGGCCCACCGGCGCCGCGATGTTCAACTTCGTGTCGACGGGAATCACGTACGCGCTGCATCGAGCGCGCGACCGCCGACAAGATTCCCATCGTGTCGATCGGCTATGGCCGCGCCGACTCCTCCGACGGCCGGGTGTTTCCGTACATCTTCCCCCTGGTCACCAACTACTGGAGCCAGAGCACGGCCAAGATCAAGTTCCTGGGGATGCGCGAAGGCGGCATGGACAAGTTGAAGGGCAAGAAGATCGTCAACCTGTACCACGGCTCGGCCTACGGCAAGGAGACGATTCCCGATCCTCGATCTCCAGGCCAAGAAGTACGGCTTCACCATCACCCACATCGAGGTCCCTGCTCCTGGCAACGAGCAGGAATCGCAGTGGCTGCGAGATCCGGCGCATCAAGCCGGACTGGGTGCTCCTGCGCGGATGGGGCGTCATGAACCCGGTGGCCCTGAAGACCGCGGCCAAAATCGGCTATCCCCGCGACCACATCGTCGGAAACTGGTGGACCGGCGCGGAGGAGGATGTGATCCCGGCGGGGGACGCGGCCAAGGGCTTCATCTCCGCGGCATTCCATCCTTCGGGCACGAACTTTCCGGCCCTTCAGGACATCAAGAAGTACGTCTACTCCGGGGGCCACAAGGGAAACCTCGAGGACATATCGCGTTTCGGCTCGATCTACTACAACCGCGGCGTGATCCACGGGATCCTGAACACCGAGGCCATCCGGACGGCCCAGGCCAAGTTCGGAAAGAAGCCGCTGACCGGCGAGCAGGTGCGGTGGGGCCTGGAGAACCTGAACCTCGACGACAAGAGGTTGAAGGAGCTGGGGGCCTTCGGTCTGCTGCAGCCGATCAAGGTCTCGTGCATGGACCACGAGGGCGGAGGCGCGGTGGAGTTTCAACAGTGGGACGGGAAGAAGTGGAAACTCATCACCGGCTGGATTCCGTCGGATCAGACGATCGTGCGCCCGCTGATCGAGCAGTCGGCCGCCGCCTACGCCAAGGAGAAGGGGATTACGCCGCGTGACTGCAGCAAGGAGTGATCGCGGATGACGGGCTCTGTCGCACGGGGGGCCTCGCGGCCTCCCGTGCCCTCCGCAACGGACCCGGGCGCGACCGCGGCGCTGCTCTCGGTCAACAACATCGAGGTGATCTACGACCACGTGATCCTCGTGCTGAAGGGGGTCTCCCTGGAGGTGCCCGCGGGCCGGATCGTGGCGCTGCTCGGCGCCAACGGGGCCGGCAAGACGACCACGCTCAAGGCGATCTCGAACCTGCTGTCGACCGAGCGCGGCGCGGTGACCAAGGGCACGATCTCCTTCGATGGACAACGCGTCGACGACCGGACGCCGCGCGATCTGGTCCGCCGCGGCGTGGTCCAGGTCATGGAAGGGCGGCGCTGCTTCGCCCACCTGACGGTGGAAGAGAACCTCCTGACCGGGGCGTTCTCCCGCCGGGCCTCCCGTTCGGACATCCGCCGCGATCTGGACCGCGTCTATGAGCACTTTCCCCAACTGGCGGCGCGCCGCAAGAGCGTGGCCGGGTACACCTCGGGGGGCGAGCAGCAGATGACGGCCCTGGGGCGGGCGCTCATGGCCCGGCCCCGGATGGTCCTCCTCGACGAGCCGTCCATGGGCCTGGCGCCCCAGATCGCCCAGGAGATCTTCGAGATCGTCGGCTCGTTGAACCGGGAGGGCGTCACGTTCCTCCTGGCCGAGCAGAACACGGCCGCCGCTCTGCGCCTGGCCAGCTACGGCTACATCCTGGAGAACGGCCGGGTGGTGATGGACGGAACGGCTCAGGAACTGTCGGGCAACGAGGACGTCCGCGAGTTCTACCTGGGCGTCTCCGGGGGCCGGCGCCAGAGCTTCCGCGAGGCGAAGCATTACCGCCGAAGGAAGAGGTGGCTGGCGTGACGCGCTTCGCGCGCGTGAGGCGGAAGGCGTGAGGCGTGAGGCGGTCCCGATGCACCATTACGACAACCTCGAAATACAGGATCCCTCCGAGCGCGAGGCCTCCCTGTTCGCCTCCCTTCCCGGCTTCCTGCGGGAAGCCTGCCGAAGGGCACCGGCGCTCGCCCGGAGGCTCGAAGGCATCGACGTCGAGGCCGTCCGCGACCGCGCGGCGCTGGCGCGCGTGCCGGTGCTGCGCAAGTCCGAGCTCGGGCAGCTGCAGAGGACCGACCCGCCGTTCGGCGGCCTGGCGGCGGCGGCGCCCGACGATATCGCACACGTCTTCTCCTCTCCCGGTCCGGTCTACGAGCCGGCGGCCCGGCGCCCCGACTTCGCCGCCTTCGCCCGTCCCCTCTTCGCCGCTGGTCTGCGGCGGGGCGACCTGCTGTACAACACTTTCTCCTACCACTTCACGCCGGCCGGATTGATGGTCGAGGCGGGCGCGCACGCCCTGGGTTGCGCGGTGTTCCCGGCCGGCGTCGGACAGACCGAGATCCAGGTCGCGGCGATCGCGCATCTGAAGCCTCGGGCATACGCCGGGACGCCGTCCTTCCTGAAGATCCTCCTGGACAAGGGCGCCGAGACCGGAGCGGACGTCGGCAGCATCCAGAGGGCGCTGGTCTCGGGGGAAGCGCTCCCCTCTTCGCTTCGCGGCGAGTTGAACGGCCGCGGCGTCGACGTGCTCCAGTGTTACACGACGGCAGACCTGGGCGTCGTGGCGTACGAGTCGGATTCCATGGAGGGGTTGATCGTCAACGAGGGCTTGATTCTGGAGATCGTGCGGCCCGGGACCGGAGACCCGCTGCCCGAGGGCGAGGTCGGAGAGATCGTGGTCACGAATCTGCGCTCCCCCGAGTATCCGCTGGTGCGACTGGCAACCGGCGACCTTTCCGCGATCCTTCCGGGCCAGAGCCCGTGCGGGCGCACCAACACCCGCATCCGCGGCTGGCTCGGCCGCGCCGACCAGAGCGCCAAGGTCCGCGGGATGTTCGTTCATCCCAAGCTCGTGGCCGACGTCGTCCGCCGCCATCCCGAGGTCGGCCGCGCCCGGCTCGTCGTCCGCCGCGAGAAGGACGCGGACGAGATGACGCTTCGCTGCGAGACCGAGTCGGTTTCCGATGGCTCGCTCGAACGCGCGATCGCCGCCTCCATCCGCGAGATCTGCAAGCTACGCGGCGAGGTAGAGCTGCTGCGATCCGGCTCCTTGCCCAACGACGGAAAGGTCATCGAGGACACCCGGCCCCTATGACGCCTTCCGCGCCCATGGCGCAGATCGTCGACGCGCACGTCCACCTGCTGCCCGAGCGGCTGGCGGCGAAGATCCGCAAGTTCTTCGTGGACCGCGGGGCGCCGGCGATGCCCTACTCCCACGCGGCGCAGGAGGCGCGGCGCCACCTTCAGGCGGCCGGGATCGGACGGTGTTGGAGCCTCCCCTACGCCCATCGCGCGGGCGTGGCCGCCTCGCTAAATCGCTGGATGGCGCAGACCTTCGGCTCCGATCCCTTCGTCGTCCCCGGCGCGACCGTGCATCCCGACGACGACGTCGAGGCGGTCGTGACGGAGGCGGCCGAGGAGCTCGCCCTTCCCGTATTCAAGCTGCACTGCTCGGTCGGATCGTTCGCTCCGGACGACGCGCGGCTGGACCCGCTCTGGCGGCGCGCGTCGGAGGAGGGACACCCCACGGTCGTCCACGCCGGCAGCGCGCCCGAAGGCACGGCGACCGAGGAGGAGATCGACGCCGTGGACCGGGCCGCGCGGCGCTTCCCGCGCGCCCGCATCATCGTGGCCCACTTCGGGTCGCCGGCTGTCGCCGCGACGCTCGCCCTCATGCGCCGCCGCGCCAACGTCTACGCCGACCTGTGCCCGGTGGTGGCGGATCCCGTCCCCCTGCGCCGCGAGCACATCGCGGGACTGGAACGCCGGATTCTGTTCGGCTCGGACATGCCGACGGTCGCCGTCACGATCGAAGACTCGATTGCCCGGGTCCGCGCCTGGGGCCTGGACGGCGAAGACGAGACCGCGGTCCTGGGCGCCACGGCGCAGGCTCTGTTGGCAGCGCCCCGCGCGCCGGAGTCCTCCCCCGGCTTCCCTCCCGCGCGGAGCCTGGAATCCTGAACCTCGCAATGCCGCTCGACACCTTTCCCCGGCTCGTTCTCCACCACGCCCGCGTGCGGCCGCGGCGCCCGGCGATTCGGGAGAAGGATTTCGGCGTCTGGCAGACCTGGACGTGGGAGGAGGCGGCCTCCCAGGTGCGGGCTCTCGCCTGTGGCCTCGCGGCCAGAGGCTTCACGCGCGGCGAGCGACTCGCGATCATCGGCGACAATCGGCCGCGCCTGTACTGGGCGATGGCCGCCGCCCAATGTCTCGGAGGGATTCCGGTGCCCCTGTACCAGGACGCGGTCGCGCAGGAGATGATCTACCCGCTGGTGCAGGCACAGGTGCGTACCGTGGTGGCCGAAGACCAGGAACAGGTCGACAAGCTGCTGGAGATCCGGGACCGCTGCCCCGCCCTTTCCGAGATCGTGTTCGACGACGGGCGCGGCATGAGCCGGTACGACCGAACGGCGCTCAAGGACTACGCGGACATTCAGGAGCTCGGGCGCGTCTACGACCGGGATCATCCCGGCTTCTTCGAGGAACAGATCGCGGCGGCCCACGGCAGCGATCCCGCGATCATCCTGTACACCTCCGGAACGACCGGCGAGCCCAAGGGGGTGGTGCTCACCCACGACAACCTGATCGTCACCGGCCGCAACGGCGCCGAGCGCGAAGGCCTGACGGAGCGCGAGGAAGTCCTGGCGTATCTGCCAATGGCCTGGGTCGGCGACAATCTCTTCTCGTACGCGCAATCGTGCGTGGTCGGCTTCTGCGTCAGCTGTCCGGAGAGTGGCGACACCGTCTTAAACGACCTGCGAGAGATCGGTCCGACCTATAACTTCGCGCCGCCGCGCATCTACGAGAGCCTTCTCACGCAGGTCCTGATCCGCATGGAGGACGCCGGCGCGCTCAAGCGCGGAATGTTCCGGTTCTTCATGGAGGTCGCGCGCCGGGCCGGCGCCCGGATCCTCGACCACCAGCCGGTGGCGTGGTCCGACCGCGTTCTCTACGCTCTCGGCCACCTGCTCGTGTACGGGCCTCTCAAGAACGTGCTGGGGTTCTCCCGCCTACGCCTGGCGTACACCGCGGGCGAAGCGATCGGGCCCGATCTGTTCGGCTTCTACCGCTCGCTCGGGATCAACATCAAGCAGCTCTACGGCTCGACCGAAGGGTCGGTGTTCGTGTGCGTGCAGGAGAACGGCCGGGTGAAGCCGGACACGGTGGGAACTCCCGCCACGGACGTCGAGGTGCGCGTCGCCGACGACGGCGAAGTTCAGTTTCGCGGCCCGGGCGTGTTCCAGGGCTACTTCGAAAATGCGGAGGCCACGGCGCAGACCCGGATGCCGGAAGGATGGGTCCACACGGGGGACGCCGGTTATTTCGACGCCGACGGACAGCTGAAGATCATCGACCGGGCCAAGGATGTCGGCCGCCTGGCCGACGGAACCCTGTTCGCGCCGAAGTACCTGGAGAACAAGTTGAAGTTCTTTCCCTACGTGAAGGAGGCCGTCGCGTTCGGAGACCGGCGCGACCGCGTCGCCGCGTTCGTGAACATCGATCTGCCCGCCGTCGGAAACTGGGCCGAGCGCCGGCACCTCGCCTACAGCGGCTACACCGATCTGGCCGGCCAGGAGCCGGTGTACGAGCTGGTGCGCGACTGCGTGGAGCAAGTCAATCGCTCGCTGGCAGAGGATCCGCGGCTGGCCGGGTCCCAGATCCGAAGGTTCCTCGTCCTTCACAAGGAGCTCGACCCCGATGACGGTGAGCTGACCCGCACCCGCAAGGTGCGGCGCGGATTCATCGCCGAGCGCTACCGCGATCTGATCGAGGCGCTCTACTCCGGGGAGGACAGCTGCGCCGTCGAGGCGGTCGTGCGCTTCGAGGACGGCCGGTCAGGCACGATCCGGGCCCAGGTCAAGATCTGGGAAGCGAAGGTCTATGGATTGAAGGATTGATTCATCGAAGGATTGAGCTATAAAAGACCGCTCGGAGCGGACGAGCCGACGAATCCATGAGCACATCCTCCTGCATCTTCTGCAAGATCGTGGCGGGCGAGATCCCGTCCAAGAAAGTCTTCGAAGACGACCACGTCTTCGCGTTTGAAGACATCCAGCCGCAGGCTCCGATTCATATTCTGATCGTGCCGCGCCGGCACCTGGTCGATCTCCACGACGCCGCCGAGGATCCGGCGCTCCTGGGAGAGATCGTGGCGCGATCCGCGGCCATCGCGCGGGAACGGGGAATTCGCGACTACCGCCTCGTCTCCAACTCCGGCAAGGAAGCCGGACAGGTGGTCTTCCATCTCCACTTCCACCTGCTCTCCGGACGCCGCATGGGCTGGCCGCCGGGGTGAGGGAAGTGACGAGTGACAAGTGACAAGTGACGAGCGAAACTCGATGAGCCGGAGACCCCAGGCCGGGCCGGTCCCCTCTCGTCACTCGTCACTCATCACTCGTCACTTTCCCAGCGGCGTCGGCGTCCTTCCCGGCGGGATCGGCATCGCGATGCGGTAGATCGCGATCCGAGCCTTTTCCCGCAGCTCCTTGATCCACTTTTCGACCTCGTCGTCGAAGCCGCGCTGCTGGGCGCGGCGGCGCATCTCCTCGGAGACTTTCTCGAACGGCTCGGCCGCTTGTCCGGAGGCCTTGCGCTCGGGGAGGTAGTGCTTCTCGTACTCCTCCCGCGCCCGATCCTCGTCGGCCAGGGCCACCGGGCGAAAGCGCTCCTGCAGATACCGCTGGATGACGAGCTGGCGCTCGACCGAGGCACGGACCTCTTCGGGAGTCATTCCGGCGGAAGCAAACTCCCTGTCCGGGTCCTTTCCTTCGCGGCGGAGCCGGGCCTTCAGGCTGTTCAGAGCGGCGTTCACGTCGGCGGCGTTGGGCGCGGCGGGGCCGAATCGGAGGGCGTCGTCATAGCTCAGCCGCTCGTCGATGAGCGCGTCGAGAACGCGCTCGCGGAAGGTCTCGGCCGTGTCGTTCGGACTCGGGTGCAGCGGAGAGACTGCCATCGCCTTGCGCACCTCGCTCTCGGGAATCGCCACATCGTCGACCGTGGCGGCGATGCGGTCCACGATGTCGCCCGGGGCCGGGAAAGCCGCCATCACCAGAAGGGGCAGAAAGAAGACCATCGGCTGATGATAACCAAGTGACGAGTGACGAGGGACAAGGGACGAGCAGAAAACGGTCGCCTCACTCGGCGCTCGGGCGGCATGTTATTTTCGGGCGCGATGGCGGAAACGCTCGGCGGCAGGCTCCTCATCGTCGGAACTCCGATCGGAAACCTCGAAGATCTCTCGCCGCGCGCGCGGCGAAGCCTGGCCGAGGCGGACGCGATCTTCTGCGAGGACACGCGCGTCACCGGGAAGCTGGCCGCCCGCTTCGGTCTGACCGCGCCCCGCGTCTCGGTGCCTCCGCCGCGAGAGCGGACGCGCGTTCCCGATCTTCTGCGGCGGCTCGAGGCGGGCCAGACCGTGGCGCTGGTGTCCGACGCGGGGATGCCCGTTCTCTCGGATCCGGGCCAGGAGCTCGTCCGCGCGGCGGCCGACGCCGGATACCCGGTCTTCGTCGTTCCCGGTCCCTCCGCCCCTTCCGCCGCACTGGCCGCGTCCGGGCTTCCGGCCGTCCCCCACACGTTCGTCGGCTTCCTGCCCGCGCGGTCGGGGCGAGCGCCGGCGCTCGCTCGAGCGGCTGCGGAACCGCACGGAGACGCTGGTCTGGTTCGAGGCGCCGCACCGCCTGGCCGCGTCTCTGGAGGACGCCGCCGGCGTGCTCGGGCCGCGGCGGGCCTGCGTGGCCCGCGAGCTGACCAAGATCCACGAAGAGGTCGCGCGGGGGACGCTGCCCGAGCTGGCGGCGCTCTTTCGCTCCCGGTCCCCGGTCCGCGGCGAGGCCACCATCGTCGTGGAGGGGTCTCGTGACGAGCCGGCGGCTCTCCCGGCGCAGGACCTCGACGCCCGGATCGCGGCGGCCCTGGACGCCGGCACGCCGGTTCGCGCGATCGCGCGGGAACTGGCCCGCGCCAGCGGGCGGCCCGCCCGCGAGGTCTATCGGCGGGCCGTCGACCTGGCAGAGCGCCGGCGGCTGGAAAGCGAATCGGAGGACGGCGCGCCGTGAGCGGCCCGGTGGTCCAGGTCCGAAATCTGACCAAGATCTTCCGAGGCTATCGGCGGGAGGAGGGGCTTGCGGCGGCTTTGAAGTCGCTGGTGCGCCGCGTCTCGACCGAGATCGTGGCGGTGTCCGACGTGACGTTCGCGATCCAGCCTGGCGAGATGGTCGGCTACATCGGCGCCAACGGCGCGGGCAAGTCGACCACCATCAAGATGCTGACCGGGATCCTGACTCCGAGCGCGGGCGAGCTCGCCTGCAACGGTTTCGTGCCGTACCGCGACCGCACCCGCTACGTGGCGACCATCGGCGTCGTCTTCGGGCAGCGGACCCAGCTGTGGTGGGACATCGCGGTCGTCGAGTCGTTCCGCCTGTTGAAGGAGATCTACGGGCTCTCGGACTCCGAGTACCGCGAGCGCATGGATCTCTTCGACCGCATCCTGGGAATCTCGGCCTACCTTCACCAGCCGGTGCGCAAGCTGTCGCTGGGAGAGCGGATGCGCTGCGACCTGGCCGCCTCGCTGCTGCACCGGCCTCCGCTCCTGTTCCTGGACGAGCCGACCATCGGCCTCGACGTCGTGGCCAAGGCCAGCGTGCGGGAGTTCCTCCAGGAGATCAACCGGCAGGAGGGGACCACGGTGCTCCTGACCACTCACGACCTCTCCGACATCGAGACCCTGTGCCGCCGCGTCATCGTGATCGATCACGGCAAGCTGCTGTTCGACGGCGCGCTCTCGCAGCTGCGCGACCGGATGCTCCCGGTCACCGCGGTGGTCTTCGACGTCAAGACGCTTCCGGACCGGGAAAGCCTTTCCGTGGACGGGCTCGCCATCCGCGAGGTCGGCTCGCACCGTTACCGCGTGGACGTCGACCGGCGCGAGATGTCGCCGGCCGTGGCGGTCAAGGAGATCGTGAACCGGTTCGACGTGGCGGACATCTCGATCGAGGAGCCCCAGATCGAGGAGGTCGTCAAGCGCATCTACCGCGAGGGACTGACATGAGGGCTCCCGCCTCCACCCTCCGCGCGGCCCTGCCGTTCGCCCGGGTCGGCTTCCTCAACATGCTCGCGTTCCGGGCGCGCTACTACGTGGGCGTGCTCACGTACCTCTTCAACGTCGCCGTCTACTACTTCATCTGGCGCGCCGTGTTCGTCCACGCCCCGACCGTGGCCGGGATGCGGCTGCCCGAGATGATCACCTACATCGCCGTGGGCTGGACCATCCGCTCCTTCTACTTCAACGAGATCGACCGCGACCTGGCCACGCAGGTCCAGGAGGGCCGGCTGGCGATGAACCTGATCCGCCCCGTCGATTTCCAGACCGTGATGATCGCGGACGCCGCCGGCCAATCGGCGTTCCGGGCCTCCCTGTTCACCCTCCCGATCGGCATCGTCCTGGGAATCGTCTTCCACGTCCAGCCCCCGCGCTCTGTCGTGGCCGCAGGTCTCTTTCTCCTCTCCGCCGCCCTCTCTTTCTTTCTCGTCGCCGCCATCAACTTCTTAGTCGGCTTAATCGCCATTCGGACCAAGTCCATCCAGGGCATCCTGAGGGCGAAGTACCTCATCGTCGAGCTGCTCTCGGGGCTTCTCATTCCCACCACGTTCTTTCCCGAGCCGATCCGGACGATCCTGCTGGCGTCGCCGTTTCCCCACATCAGCTACACGCCGGCCGCGCTGTACCTGGGGAAGCTGTCCGGGCCGGCCGCGGCGCGCTCGCTGGCGCTCCAGGGGCTCTGGACCGTTGCCCTGCTGGCCTGGGGCCAGATCGAATGGCGGCGGTCCCGGAATCGCATCACGATCCAGGGAGGCTGAGGAAGAATGATTCGTGATTTGTGATTTGTGACTCGTGATTTGGGAGTCAAGATCGGCGAATGGCGGATAACAATTTGAATATTGTTGACCGGAACAGCATCGGGCGCATTCGCCGCCACGTGCGCCTGCTCGTCCTCTACTTCGGCCAGTACGCCAAGGCCCGGTTGGAATACCGGGCGGACTTCTTTTCCTCGGTCTTCGCCTCCTTCCTCGGCACGCTCGCCGCGTTCGGATTCCTCCTGATCGTCTTCTCGCGCGTGCCGGCGGTGCGCGGATGGAACTTCCCCGAGATGGTCTTTCTGTACGGCTTCTCCCTCATTCCGCTGGGGCTCTTCAACGTCCTCTCCTGGAACCTGTATCTCTTCGCCGACCGCTATCTGATCGAGGGCCGGTTCGACCGGGTCCTGCTCCGGCCGGTCTCCTCGATCTTCCAGGTGCTGTTCGAGTCGTTCCGCCTGGAGTCCCTGCAGGAGACCGTCACCGGCCTCGTCGCGGTGGTCTGGGCGTCGCGCCGGCTCGGCACGCACTGGGGGCCGATCGACGTCTTCCTTTTCGCCGCCTGGGCCGTGTGCGGCGCGGCGATCTACCTGGCGATCTTCGTGTCTCTGACCGCCACCTCGTTCTGGATCGAGGACCGCGTGGGCATCACGCCGCCGGTCTTCAACCTGGTGCAGTTCGGCCGTTATCCCCTGACGATCTATGACGGATGGGTCCGCTTCACGCTCTCGTTCGTGATCCCCTTCGCCTTCGCCTCGTTCTATCCGACCGCGCGATTTCTTCACCACCCGGAGTTCCTCAGGGAGTTCTGGTCCGTTCCGCTGGTGGCGGCGGTGTGCCTCTCCGCCGCGTTCGGCCTGTGGAACGTCGGCGTCTCCCGCTACCACTCCACCGGGAGCTGAAGAACGCGGCGGCGGTTGAACAAGTCCTCAATTGTTGGCACCCTGCCGGCGGGCGGTGAGGCGGTCAGCGCCAGGCAGGGTCGAGCGCCTCGAACAGCGCGGCGTAGATCTCGATGCCGTCCCAGAGATTCTGGAGGCGCAGGTTTTCGTTGGCCGCGTGCTGGTTGTTGTCGTGGTTGGCGATGGGAATGCCGATCACCGGGGCATGGAGCTTCTCCGCGAAGAGGTACATCGGGATGCTGCCGCCCAGGCTCGGCAATCGCACCACCGGTCCGCCGGCGCCCGCTTCCACCGCCGCGAGGACGGCCCGCGCCACGGGCTGATCCATCGATGTGCGGTAGCCCGGGTAGCCCGGTCCCCATGCCAGGCGCACGATCTTCGGATGCGCCCGCCGCATCTGCGGGTCTGGCGCCTGAGACACCAGGAAGTATCCGAGGGTTCGCAGATGCGCCTCGATCGCTCGCCGGACGCCGTCGGGAATCTGGTCGGGAACGAGGCGGAAGTCGATCGAGGCTGTGGCGTCCGTCGGGATCGAGTTGGTCGCCGCGGCGCCGACCTCGCCGCCGCGAAAGCCGCGGATGTTGATGGCCGGCCGCTGGATCGCTTCGGCCAGCCGCTCTCCGTTGCCCTCCGTGCGGCCCAGATCGAGCTCGCGCTTCATGGCCTCGCCGACGTCGGGGACCTGCGCCAGAGCCCGCTTCTCCTCGGGCTCGAGCGGCCGCACGTCGTCGGAGAAGTGCGCAACGCGGGGAAATCCCTCTTCATCCCGCAGGCTCGCCAGGATGGCGGACAGCGAGGCGACGGGATTGGGCGCCCAATTGCCGTAGTGCCCGCTGTGGAGCCGGCGCGTCGCCCCGTACGTGGTGAGCTCGACGTCGGTCACGCCCCGCGCGCCGAAAAAGACCTGCATCCGGCGGCTCTGATGAACAGGCCCATCGCAGAGGAGCCAGAGGTCTCCGCGCAGGCGATCGGCGTAGCGACCGAGGATCGCCTCGAGGTGGGGAGATCCCGCTTCCTCCTCCCCCTCCAGGAAGAATTTCAGGTTGACGGTGGGCCGCCGTCCGGAAGCCCGCAGCGCGTCGAGCGCGGCCATCCATCCGATGAGCGGCGCCCGGTCGTCGCTGGCCGACCGTCCGTACAGCCGCCACTCCGGATCCAGATGCGCCGACGGAGCGGAGACCCGCTCCCATGGAATCTCCGTTCCGCCCTGCTCGAGCGGCTTGTCTCGAAGCGTTGGTTTCCACGGATCGCCCGCCCATTGCTTCGGGTCCACCGGCTGTCCGTCGTAGTGCGCGTAGAAGACGACGGTGCGGGCGGCGCCCGGCGCGGGCAGCTCCCCCAGGACGGCCGGAGGGGCGCCCTCGACGCGGAGAAGCTCCGTACGGATTCCGCGCTTCTCCAGGATCGCCTGGACGCGCTCTGCGTTCTCCTCGATGTGGATCCGGTCGGCGGCGCTGTTGGGCAGAGCCATGAGGCCGGCGAGCTCGGAGATCACCGCTCCCTCGTGCGCGCGCCGCCAGGCGCGGATCGCTTCGCGCGAGAATGCGTCCTGCCCCGGTTCCGCCGCGGCCCCGCAGAGGCAGATACCGGCCAGGAGAGCGGCGGTCCCCGCGATCCGTCTCAGAGGCGCGCCTCGGAGACCACCGGTCCCGGCGGCGTCGGCCCCTCCACGGCCCGCTCGCGGCGCCTGCCGACGACCAGGACCAGCCCCGCCACCAGGAGCAGGACCGCGGACATCGCTCCGGCGACGCGGTCTTCTTGGGCCGGCTGCGCCAGGAGCCGGGCCACCGCGTGGCCGCCCGACGCCAGCGCTCCGAAGAAGACCCAGGCCGCCGCGTGATCGGCGAGCAGCACCAGGGCGGCGAAGGCCATCCAGGCCGCTGTCGCGAGCGAGGGCGTCAGTAGCCCCAGGAACTCGGCCGTGGAATGAGAGCCGGTCGGGACGACCGCGAGGAACAGTCCCAACGCGGCGACGGTCTTTCCCGGCACCGTCTGAAAAAACCTCTCCCGGCTGCCCAGCGCGACGGCGCAGGCCGCGGCCGCCAGCGCCAGCGTGAAGAGGCTCGATTTGCCCAGCACGTCGATGGCCGGAACGACGCGGTCCAGGGCCGAGGGAAGCGCCGGGGTGACGTCGAACAGGTCCGGGCTTCGCTCGGAGAGCACCGCCGCCGCCCGCTCCAGGCCAGCCAGGCCGGCCACGGCGATCGCCGCGCGCAGGAGAGCGTCCGGCAGCGTTCCCTTCTCACGCAAGGCGCGCCGCCAGCCCGGTCTCGCTCCGGAGAACAGCACGAAGGCGACGGCTGCCGCGCACACGAGCAGGATCCAGAAGAGGGTCAGGGAGATTCCTCCCACGACGAGCCAGCGCGACATCGCGAACTGCGTCGGGAAGACCCGCAGAATTCCGCGAATGCTGTTGGCGACGTACGCGGCGGCGACGACCGCGGCGATCGCCAAGCCGGGCCACAGGCGTCTCCAGCCGATCCCGTGGCTCTTCACGAGGCGGATGAAGACCACGATGGACAGGCCGAGAAAGGCGCCGATCGCGATGATCTTGACGCCGAGCAGGATCGGCTCGATGGGGCTCTGGCGCTCGTACGCGCGCAGAAACGACTCGGGCACGCGGATCGACGGGTAGAAAGCCGCCAGGTTGCCTCCATGGAAAACCCCGGTGAGGCGCGGGCGCGCCTCCCCCACGCCGGAAGGCTTCGTCTCGAGCACGACCGTCGTGTCGCGGCGGTTGGGGCGGTCCTTCGTTCCAACCTCGATGACCGTGTATGCGCGGGCGGGATAGCCGAGCCGAGAGGCGGCGTCCAAAGCCCGGCCACGGGCCGCTTCGTCCGTCGGGGGCGCAGGCGCGGAGGCCTTTTCTTCGATCGGATGGACGAATCCGACCACGCGGGCCCGCCGCGCGTCGACCAGGACTTTCCACTCCTCTTTCTGGAGGGGGCGGAAGAATCGGGTCACCCAGTACGCCAACGGCAGCTCCTCGCGCGAAAGGCTCTCCAGAGCGGAAGCGCCTCCCTGCCGGAGGACGTAGACCGCGTCGTCGTCGGCGAAGCCCGGAATGCTGCCGACCTCGTCCGGCCGCAGGTCGCGCACCTGCTGGTCGTCGGCGAAGCCGGTCCCGAAATACGTCACCGCGCGGAGCGATTCCGCGGCGACGCCGTTGGCCTTCAGGAAAGCGCGGGCGATCTGTTGCGCCCTCTGCGGCCCTGTCGCGTCTCGAACCAGCGGCGCGGACAGCTTCGAGGGGACGAGGTAGCTCGCGCAGACGAGAACCGCCGCCGCCCCCGCGGCGATCAAGACCGGGCGCCGGACGGCGCGCACCGGAGGGGCTTCCTCGGCCGACGGCGCGGTCTGCGTGGGGGCCGGCACGAACCCTTCGTCGCCATTGGTCAATCCCGCTTCCGGCTCGAAGCCTCCCCGCCTCGCGTACAAGGCCGCGGAGACCGCCAGGGGCAGCAGGAGTGCGAGCGACGATACGGCTCCCGAGACGACGTAGTACGAGTTGCCCGAGCGCAGAAGAATGAGCGCGGTGTAGAGCGCATCGACCGTGAAGTGCCAGACCAGCAGCGGAAGCGCGCCCCACCGCAGCATCACGAAGCCGATGGCGCAGCCCGCCAGCCCGACCTCCAGGCCGCGGATGTAGAAGGGCTGGTTGGGATAGGCCGCGTGGTTGAAGCCCCAGATGAACGCCGGCACCACCACCGCCACGAAACGCCACGCGCCGAGCTTGTCGAGGAACGAAATCGAGAAGAGGCGGCTGGAGCCTTCCTCCAAGACCGCCGGAAGGAAGCCCACGAAGAGAACCGTGACCCACGGGAACGCCGTCGACAGCATGTTGTCGTACTTGATCTCGGACGGCGACCACGCGCCCAGCTTCTCGGCGACGACGTAGAAGACCACCTGGTACGCGAAGAAGAAGGCCGTCAGCGCGTAGCCGAGCAGCACGCCCCGGAAGAATCCCTTGGAGCGAAAGCCCCGGACCGAAAAGATCCTGGACAGCGAAAGGTGCCGCGGGAACCGTTCGCGGAAGACCGGCTCCGCCGCCGCCACCACCAGAGCAATTCCGGCCCCCACTCCGACCGCTCCCAGAACGCCGCCCACCACCAGCTTGGTGACGAAGGACGAAAGGGGGCTGCGCGTGTCGTAGCCGTACAGGGCCAGAGGAAGCCCGTTGAAAGCGGACGCCAGGGCCAGAACGAACGCCACCGCTCCGAATCCGGCCACCAGCTCCCACCGCACGTCCCGGCGGACGATCTTGGTCAGCAGGACGCCGACCATCGCGAGGAACGTCAGGATCAGGAAGAAGTTTCCGACGGTGTTGGCGGTCTCGTTCTTCGACCGCAGCGTGGCGTAGTCACGCTCCCACTTCTCCGGGATGTGCACGAACTCGCGAAACGCGCACACCTCCGTTCCCGAGACGACCGTCTCGTCGCGGACCGTGGATTCGGCCATCCGCAGGTCCGGCCGCTCGTCCACGAACTTCCAGTCCGTGCGGTGAGAGCGAACGATCGGCGTCGCCTCGATCGCCCGGAGGCCCGCCATCCCGCGGGCGGCGAGAAAGGCCCGCGACAGGGCCCGGGCCTCGGCCTCGCGCAGAGCCGGTCCCGGCGCGTCGTCGCTCCGGACGGACTCGAAGGCGGCCAGGTCGCCCAGCGGCGTCAGCTCGACTCTCTCCTCCTCCTTCACCCCGGAACGGAACCAGCGCATCGACCAGCGCCAGACCTTGGCCTCGCGCCCGTAGAACTTCCCCGCTTTCTCGAGACCGAGCTCCCGCTCCAGATAGACCTTTGCCTCGTCCTCCACTTCGAAGCGGCCGGCGAAGTGATACCCGGAGACGCCGTGGCCGCGGCCGGCGAGAAACGTCTCCGCCTGGGTCCGAGCCTGGCTTCGGTTGACGCGAAACTGGATCGAGGCTTCGGGAAACGCGCGGTAGAAGAGGGGAACCGTGATCAGCGCGCCAGCCGCGATCGTCGCCAGGCACAGCGCGATGAACCGGTAGTCCTTGCGGTCGAGCTGTTCCATCGCTTAAAGGGTCAAAGTTCCAGGTTCAAGTTCAAAGTTCAAAGTTCAACAAGTTCGAAATCTGACGCTATCCCACCAGCACGCTGCCCCCGTTGACGTTCACGACCTCTCCCTGAATGTGGCGGGCCAGATCGGACACCAGGAAGAGCACGGAGCCGGCGATGTCTTCGGGCGCCGCCACCCGTCCGAGCGGAATGGAGGCCTCGATTTCGCACCGGCGCTCCGGGTCGGCCAGGATCTCTGCCGTCATATCCGTTGCCACCCATCCCGGCGCCACGCAGTTGACCCGCACGCCTTTCGGACCGAGCTCGGCGGCCAGCGATTTCGTGTAGGAGATGAGGGCGCCTTTGGAGCTGGCGTACGCGGAGTGGCCGGCCTCCCCTCTCTGGCCCGCGGTCGAGGACACGAACACGACCGCGCCCCCCTGCCTCGCCAGGTGAGGAACGGCGGCGTCGGTCACGAGGAACGCCCCGCGCACGTTGACCGCGAGCGCCCGGTCCCAGACCTCGAGATCGCCATGGCCGGCCACGTCGGGCTCCCAGATGCCGGCGTTGACGACCAGGATGTCCAGCCGCTGCCACGCCGCGACGACGTCCCGGACGAGCTGCCGGGCCTCCACCGGGTCCGACACGTCGCCTCCGAGGGCCATGGCCTCGCCTCCCGCTTTGCGGACCCGGGAGACCACGCCGGTGGCCGCCGCGGCATCGCGGTGATAGGTCGCGGCCACCCGCGCGCCGGCTCCGGCCAGGAGCTCCACGCAGGCGCGGCCGATACCGCGCGAGCCGCCGGTGACCAGGGCGGTCCTGCCGGACAGGTCGATCGCTACAGTCAAGCGGCGGCAATCCTATTCGATCGGGTGCTGGGACCCGCTGCCGGCGATGAGCTCTCCCACGTAGGCCGTCAGCGTTGCGAGAGGCTCGGCCGAGTTCTTGAGCTTGACGTCGACGTCGGCGGCTCGCGACAGGGCCGCGGCGAGCTCCCGGGTCTTGTAGCGGGCGGCCCGCTGCGCCGCCTTGAACCAGGGATAGGCCGAGAACTGGCCGCCCTTTCCCGCGAACGGGGAGACGCCGAACGGAGCGATCGGCTCCGCCAGCAGGGGCGCGACGCGGGCCTGGAAGGTCGGATAGCTGGTCGACCCGTCGAACCCGCGGCCGGCCTGCTCCATCCGCGATCGCACCAGAAGCATCCGCCGGACTTCGTCCGCCAGCATGCCGAAGAAGCGCGTCGGCCAGTATTCCTCGGTATCGATGTCGCGGTCCCCGGCGCGGACAGCCCGGCCGGAAAAGAGGCGCTCCAGGCGCCCCAGGGCGTCTCCGGCGTCGCGGCGTCCCACCGCCTCGTAGAACTCGTAGACGTCCTCGCCCGCCTCGTCCTCGACGTTCTCGCGCACGTCCACCGCGCGCACGTGGCCTCCGGAGCCGGCCCAGTCCAGGAGCTTCTCCAGCTCCGCGGCGAAAGAGGCCGGGTTCGAATCCGTGCGAACCCTCAGGCGGTCGATGGCGTCCGGATCGATCGTCACCTCGCGATCCTTGGCCCGGGCGCGGGCCAGCCGGGTCAGCGCGGGCGCGATGTCCTTCCTCTCCTCGCCGACGGCGGCGTCGAGCCGAAGCCCTTTCTTTTCGATCTCCGCGAGCAGGTCGACGCCCGCGGGGGGGGCCGTGGCCGTCAGGAGGGCCACGGTCCCCTCGTTGGGCCTCTCCAGCATCAGGCGCAGCGCGCTCTGAAGCACCGCCGGCCCTCCGCGCTCTTCGGGCATCTCGCGCAGGATCTCGGCCAGCGCGCCGGCCAGGTCTTTCTTGCGCGCCCGCTTCGCCGCGGCCTCGGCCGTCTCCTCGGCCGAGGCGGACGGGGACAGATCCAGAGCCGACAGGAGGGCTCGGGTGCGCCTGTACGCTTCGCGCTTTCCGGCGGGCGTTGCCTTCTCCCAGGCCTCGACCGCCTGCTCCAGCAGCTTTCCGGGAGCGTCGGTGCCCATCAGCCGGGTGATGTCGAACTGCACGATCCGCTGCGGCGAGAAGAGAGAGCGGTTCAGAAGCGCGTCGGAGACCGCCTCCGCCGGCGCGTCGTCGTCGAAGCGCAGGACCTCGGCCCCGTCGCCGGCGAGCTTCTCCGACGCCAGCGCCGCCGCCTCCTCGACGAAGAACTCGACGTCGCCGGTGATCAGGACGACCGACGGCGCCGCATCGAAGGCGGGAACGGCGGCCGTCGAGAAGGAGTTCTTCATTCCGATCGGGTCACGGAATTCTCGGACCGTCGGTCTGCCGGTTCATCGGTTCACGGCTCGAGGATCGCCTTCCAGGCACATCACCGAGCGGCGGTCGGACCCCGCCTGGGAACGCAAAGCGAGGACCTAATTCTCGAGCAGCCCCTTTTCCGACAGTTCCTGGCAGTCGACGCACAGGCGGGCCCAGGGGACCGCGGTCAGGCGCTTCTCGGACATCGGCTGATTGCAGTTGCGGCAGGATCCGTACGTGCCGTCCTCGACCCGGGCCAGGGCCTCGTCGATCCGGACGAGGGTGTTGCGGTCGGTGTCGGAGAGCGAATAGAGGAATTCGCGGGTGTACGAGGAGACGGCCTTGTCGGCGATGTCCTGGGTGGACTCCTCGGTGGTCTCCTCCTCCGCGTTTCGCGTCTTGGCCAGATCGCTCGAAAGGCTGCTCTTCTTCTGCTGCAGGAGCCGCCGGTATTTCTCCATCTCCTTCTTGGGCATCTTGGCTGTTCGAGCGGCGGTGGTCGGCATTCGCGTGCTCTCCTTTTGGTCGCGTGTTCTCCGGGCCCCCGGTCCGGGTGAGTGTCGAACGCGAGATGATAACCGACTTATTCCTTGCGGGCTAAGGCTTTTTGGACCGCTTTCGCTTTTCACGCTCCCAGAGCGACTTTCGCGAAACGCCGAGGCGTTTGGCGGCGAGAGTCCGGTTCCCGCCGGCCCGGCGCAGCGTCTCGTCGATATAGGCCTCGGTGAGCTCGGCCAGGGTCCAGCGCTTCTCCACCGCCGCCGCGAGGATCGCATGCGGCGATCCGAAGGAACCCATCGGGAGATCGTCGGCCGTCACTGCGGGATCGGCCGCCGAGAGCACGGCCCGCTCGACGACGTGCAGCAACTCGCGGATGTTTCCGGGCCACGTGTGGCGCAGGAGCGCCGCCGCGGCCTCCGGCGTGAACCGGCGGGCAGGGCGCTGGAAGGCGCGGGCCGCCCGCTTCAGGAAACCGCGGGCCAGCGGAAGGATGTCCTCGGATCGGCGGGAGAGGACGGGCAGCCGCACCGAGACGACGTCGATCCGGTAGAAGAGGTCCGGGCGGAAAACGCCTTCCTCCACCAGCGTGCCCAGGTCGCGCCGGGCGGAGACCACGAGCCGCGCCCCAAAGGGATGCGACGTGGCCCCTCCCAGCCGGCGGAAGGTCTTCTCCTGGAGCACGCGCAGGAACTTGGCCTGCGCCGCCGGCGAGAGCGAGGACGCTTCGTCCAGATACACCGTGCCCTCGCCGGCCACTTCCAGCAGACCTCTCTTCGCCACGACCGCTCCGGTGAACGCGCCGCGCTCATGACCGAACAGCTCGCTCTCGAACAGCTCGTCGGACAGGTTCGCCGCGTCGATCCGTACGAACGGCCGGTCGGCGCGGCCGGAGGCGTCGTGCAGCGAACGCGCCAGCCGGTCCTTGCCCGTTCCGCTGTCCCCCACGATCAGAATCGTCGAAGGCAGATCGGCCGCTCGCTCCAGTACGGCGAGCTCCCGCGCCAGCTCGCGATTGCGCGTGGAAAAGTAAGACTTCAGCGACCGGCGGCGCGGGGAAGGAGCCGGATCGTTGCGCTCCGTCGAATCCCCCGGTGTGGGGCGCGAATCTTCCGGGGAGGTCGGCTCTGTGCCCTTCGCCATGGGGTGTGGCCGCGCCGCGCCGTTTGTTCTTTCCGGGCCGCGCCGAGCGGCAGCGCGGAAAGCCGACTACTCTCTTCCGGCCGCGTCGAGCGGTCGGCGAAAATACCCGGTCTCGTTCTCCGCGTCGCCCCACAGGCGCTCCAGGGCATAGAAGCGCCGCGCCTCCTCCTGGAAGATGTGGAAGACCACGTCGCCGTAGTCCATGAGGATCCAGTTGGCCCTGGAAAGGCCCTCGGTCGACCCCGGCGATCCCAGAGCCTCGGTGATGGCGTCGGCGATGGCCCGGGCCTGGCGGTCGGAGCTGGCGGTGGACAGGACGAAATAGTCCGCCATCGTGGTCAGGTCGGTGAGATTGAAGACGAGAACCGCCGCGGCTTTCTTGTCGAGGGCGGCGGTCAGACCTTCTCGAACCTTGTCCCGGGCTGAAAGCTCTCGCGTCAACGCCGCGTCACCCCGGAACTGTAGAGCCCGTGCTTCGTGATGTACTCCGCGACGGCTGCCGGTACCCGCCCCGCGGCACTCCGCCCCTTTTCGAGCGCGTCCCGCAGATCCGTCGAGGAGATTTTAACCGATCCCGCGTCGAAAACCTCCAACCGATCGGCAAGACCTTCGACCTCCGGGACGACCAGGCCGGTGCCGGCATACGGATCCCGGTAGAACGCGGCGATCCGCGCCCGGCGGACGATCTCCTCCGGATTCTTCCAGCGGCCGAAACCTGCCAGGGCGTCGGTTCCCATCAGAAGCCAGATCTCGTCGCCGGGGTGTCCGGCGGCGAGGGTGCGCAGCGTATCGACGGTGTAAGACGGAGCCTCGCGGTCCAGCTCTACCAGAGAGATCGTCCAATCTGGCCGCCCGGCCAGCGCCAGCGCCAGCATGGCGACGCGATGCCGCGCGTCGGCCACGGGGACGCTCTTGTCGGGAGACTGCCTGGCCGGTACGTAGATCACCCGCGAAAGGGCGAACTTCATGGCCGCGGCTTCGACCGTTCGCAGGTGGCCCTCGTGGACCGGATCGAACGAGCCGCCAAAAATGCCCAGGCGCATGTGGAAGTCTAAGGTCTCAAGTCTAAAGTCTAAAGTCTAAGGTCTAAGGTCTAAGGTCTAGGGATCTTGCGCGGAGGATTTCCGGACTCCGACTCACCTTCCACTTGAGACTCTCGACCCCGCGCTTGTTCAAAGAAGTATCCCACCAGCTCCTTGAGCCCGGTATGGGTGGCGGCCGAGATCTCGAAGAACGGCAGGCCCCGGCGCGCCGCCGCCTCCCGTATGCCCTTCAGCCGAGCCGGATCGGACACCGCGTCGCACTTGGAGGCCGCCAGGACGCGCGGCCGGCCCGCGACCTCGGTCGAAAAGGATTCGAGCTCGTGCTCGAGGACGGCAACGTCTCTCTCCGGGTCGCCGGCGGCGGAGGCGTCGACCAGGTGGCACAGGAGCCGGCATCGCTCCACGTGTTTCAGGAAGCGGATGCCGAGGCCCGCGCCGCGGTGCGCCCCTTCGATCAGGCCGGGTATGTCGGCCACGACCAGAGTCGCGAGATCGTGTCCCGTGACGACGCCCAGGTGCGGGATCAGGGTCGTGAAGGGATAGTCCGCGATCTTGGGCTTGGCCGCCGAGATCGCCGAAATGAGAGTCGACTTGCCGGCGTTGGGGAACCCCACGATGGCCACGTCGGCGAGGAGCTTCAACTCGATCTGCAGGCGCCGCTCCATCCCGGCCAACCCCTTCTTGGCGAACCGGGGTGCCTGCCGCGTCGGCGTCGCGAAGTGCTGGTTGCCCCAGCCTCCCCTTCCGCCCTGGGCCAGCAGCATTTGCTCGCCGGCCCGAACCAGGTCGGCCACGCGCTCGCCGGTGTCGGCATCGACGATCACCGAGCCCAGCGGAAGCGCGACGACGACGTCCTCGCCGGCGGCGCCGTGGCGATTGGATCCCTGCCCGTGCTCGCCCCGCCGCGCGCGGTAGTCCGTCTTGTGGCGAAGGTGATAGAGCGTGTTGAGCGCCGGATCGGCCAGGGCCCACACCGAGCCGCCGTTGCCGCCGTCGCCTCCGGAGGGACCGCCGCGGGGGACGAACTTCTCGCGCCGAAACGCGATGCACCCATTGCCGCCCGCTCCGCCGCGGACGCGAATCTCTGCGGTGTCGATGAACATGGGCTTCGCCGTGAGGCGAAAGGCGGGAGGCGGGAGGCGAAGCTCGCAGCGAATCAACGTGAACGTCGGCCAGGACGCCTCACGCCTGACGCCTGACGCCTTACGTCTGGATGGGCTCGATCGAGATGACCCGCCCGTCGCGGCCGCGATCATGGCAGCGGACGACCCCGGCGATCTTGGCGAAGAGCGTGTCGTCTTTGCCCCGTCCGACGTTGTCGCCGGGGAAGAACCGGGTCCCTCGCTGGCGAACCAGGATCGATCCCCCGGTCACGACCTGACCGGCAAAGCGCTTGACTCCCAGCCGCTGCGAGTTCGAGTCGCGGCCGTTGCGGGAAGAGCCTTGTCCTTTTTTGTGTGCCATAAGTCTGTCCTCCGGGGGTGCCCGAGCCGCGCCCTGGCCCGCCGGACCCTACGCCCCCTCGATCGCGTCGATGCGAATCTGAATCATCGTCTGCCGATGCCCCTTGGTGCGGCGGTACTGCCGGGTGCGCTTCTTCTTGAAGATCAGGACCTTTCGGGTCCGAATCTCTCCGAGCACGGTCGCCTTGACCGAGACCCCCTTGGGGTCCACGGGGCTCTTGCTCTGCCCCGCTCCGGCGAACACGACGTCCGTCAGCGAGAGCTGCTTGCCCTTCTCCACCTTGTCAGAAGGCTTTTCGACCCGGATCACGTCGCCGGGCGAAACCTTGATTTGCTTCCCGCCCGCACGGAGGATGGCGTACATGGGTGCCTCCTGAGACAGAACGGCGAATCATAGCCTTTTGGGGATCGAAGTCAAGCCCGGGCCGTCAAGATCGCAGCGTGATTTGAGGCTCCTCGATCACCCGATCCTGTTGCGATCTCGCTGCGATCAGTCTTCCGTCACCTCGTCCGGCAGCTCGTTGACGGCCTCACCCTCCCGAGGGAAATGCTCGGCCAGGATCTGCCCGGCCTTGGCAATGGCCCGGACCAGCCCGTCGGTGAATTCTCCTTTGCGGAACGACGCCTCCATCTCGGTGGCCGTTTCCTTCCAGAACTTCTCGCCGCATTTTTCGTGGATGCCGGAGTCTCCCAGGACCCGGAAGCGCCGGGCGTTGGGAGCGATGTAGATGAGCACACCGTTGCGGTGCCGGGTTCGCGTCATTCCGAGCTTCTCGAATCGAAGACGGGCCCGCTCCTCGAGGCTTGCGGGCTTGCGCCGCGTGACGTGCACCCGGATCTGACCGGACGTCTTCTTTTCGGCCTCGCCGATCGCGGCGACGATCCGATCGTGGTCCAACCTGCTCAAGAAGTGTTTCATTGCGCGCGCCTACCAGCTTCCGGAGGAGCCGCCCCCGCCGAAGGAGCCGCCCCCGCCGGAGAAACCGCCTCCTCCCCCGCCACCGCCGCCGAAGCCGCCTCCGCCCCAACCTCCGCCCCAAAATCCTCCGCCGCCGTACGTGCGAAACCCTCTCCGGGCGCGGAACAGAATCGGAAAGAGGAAGAAGAAGAGAAAGAACAGCCCGGGAACGGCGCAGCCCCCAGAGGAGTTCAGGGAACGGCGCCGCCCGCGCTCGTTCACGGTGGTGCCGGTGCCCTTGTACTCGCCTTTGGCGGCCGCGATGATGGCCGCGGCGCCGGCCTCGATTCCGCCGGGATAGTCCCCCTGGCGGAACCGAGGAAGAATCTCCTCCTCCTGGATGCGATGGGCCGTGGCGTCGGGGAGCACGCCCTCCAGGCCGTATCCGACCTCGATGCGCATCTTGCGATCGTCGGTGAAGACGAAGAGGACCACGCCGTTGTTCTTGCCGGCCTGGCCGGCGGCCCACTTGCGCGCCGCCGCGACGGTGAACTCCTCCAGAGCGAAATCGTCCGGGACCTTCCGGTCGATCCAGACCAGGAATTGATTCGAGGTGTCCCGCTCGAAACCCTCGAGCTTCGCGTTGAGCGACTCCGCGCGGTCCGACGGCAAGACTCCGGCCCGATCGGTGACATAGCGGTCGGGCTTGGGCGGAAGACGATCCTCCTTGCCGGCCGCGAGGAGGACCGCCCCCGTCGCCGCGAGAACGGCGATGCCGATGCAGGACCGGGTGAGGCCGCGTCCGAGGTGCGGCTCGCGCCTCACGCCTTACGCCTCACGCTTCACGCGCGGCGCCTCTCGCCTCACTTCGCCGGCGCCGGAGCCGCAGGCGTCGTCGCGAAGTTGAATTGGACGTTGGGGGCTTTCTCCGCTCCCGGCGTGGCCTTGAAGTACGCCTTTTCCTTGAAGCCGAACGTGTTGGCGATCAGGTTCGTCGGGAAGCGCAGCCGCGCGGTGTTGTAGTCCTGGGCCGCCTTGTTGTAGTCCATCCGCGCGACGGCGATGCGGTTCTCGGTGCCCTCGAGCTGGGCCTGCAGGTCGCGGAAGTTCTGGTTGGCCTTGAGCTCGGGGTACCGCTCGACGACCACCATGAGGCGCTGGAGCGCCGCGCCCAGGGAGTTCTGCGCCTGCTCGTACTGGGCGAGCTGGGCGGGATTGGTCGGCGCGGCGCCGGGAGTGATCTGCGCCCGGCCCACCGAGGCGCGCGCGGACACCACGTCCTCGAGCGTGGACTTTTCAAACTGGGCAGCGCCCTGGACGGTGGCCACGAGGTTGGGCACGAGGTCCGAGCGGCGTTGATACTGGTTCTCCACCTGCGACCATTGCTTGTCGGTTTCCTGGCCCAGAGTCACCAAACGGTTGTACGTCCCGGCGAGGGACAGGCCGACGACGACGACGATCAGGATGACCAGGGCAAGGCATCCGAGACCAATCTTTCCCATGAGGTGACTCCTCCTGAAGGGATTATCTCCCGAGGACGCGGCGGCCTGCGTTGCGGCCATAGCAGTTCGCACTGAGCCCTTAACATTGAGCACTGCCCACTCTGGCGGCGAGCGCTAATCCCGGCGGCCGAGCTCCTCGAGGACTTTCGCCGGCAGGAGGGCGCGCAGGGCGCCGCGACGCCGGCCCTGGAGCTCCACGCGGGCAATGGCCGCCTTTTTCATCGGTATCTCAACTCCGGACGGACCGGTCACCAGGCTCCCGAGCAGAACGCCGAGGTGGGGTTCGTGGCCCACGAGCAGGACCGCGTCGTGCCCCTCGGCCTCGACCTCCTCCAGGATCTCTTCCGGCTCACGGTCAGGCTCGAGGGCGCGGGTCTGGCGAAAGCTCTTGCCCAGGCCGAGGGCCTCGACGACCGGCTCGGCCGTCTGCCGGGCGCGTCGCAACGGCGAGGTCAGGACGAGATCGATCCCCGGATTCATTCGGGCCAGGCCGCGGGCGACCTCGCGAGCCCGCCGGGCCCCCTCCGCCGTCAGCTCGCGGTCCTCGTCGCGGCCGGTCGCCGCTCGATCCTCCGCGGCGGCGTGACGCAGGAGCCACAGTTCCATGCTGGCGATCAGTGTATCGCTCCCAACAGTAACCAAGGTGCATCGAGTGAGCGAGAAGGTGAGGGGGTGAGGGGGCGAGGGGGCGAGAGGGAGACCGCCTACTCTCCCCACTCTCCCACTCTCCCACTCCCCACTCCCCACTTCCCACTCAGATATTCTCCGCTCCGATGCCGCTTCCATCCGGTGAACAGATCGGACCCTACGAGATCGTCTCCCCCCTGGGCAAGGGCGGCATGGGGGAGGTCTACCGCGCGCGCGACTCGCGGCTGCGCCGCGACGTCGCCTTGAAGCTTCTGGCCGATGCGGAGGCGAACGACCAGGAGAGCCTGGACCGATTTCACCGCGAGACCCACGTCGTGGCCGCGCTCAATCACCCCAATATCGTGGCCATCCACGACACCGGCGCGCATCGGGGAGTCCCGTACGCGGTCACCGAGCTTCTCGAGGGCGAGACCCTTGCCGAGCGTCTTCGGGGCGGTCCGCTCGCGCCCCAGCGCGCGACGGAGATCGTGTGCCAGGTCGCCGACGGCCTCGCCGCCGCGCACGCCAAGGGTGTCATCCATCGGGACATCAAGCCCGAGAACGTGTTCCTGACGCGCGATGGCCGAGCCAAGATTCTGGATTTCGGAATCGCGCGCGTGGAGAACCCGAGCCTGAAGACCGGCGCACTGGCGAATCTTCGGGCCCGCGGATCCTCGGGCGTCGGCATCCTGGTGGGCACCGCCGGCTACGTCTCGCCGGAGCAGGTCCGCGGGGGCCACGCCGACGCCCGCAGCGACGTCTTTGCGCTGGGGGCTGTTTTCTTCGAGATGCTGACCGGCCGCCGCGCCTTTGCCCGCGATACGCCGGTCGACACGCTCTCCGCGGTGCTCTCGGATCGTCCCGAGAAGTACCCGGAGACCGAGAAGATCCCGCCGGGCCTGCGGGGGTTCATCTTCCGCTGCCTTCAGAAAGATCCGGCCGACCGCTACCAGTCCGCGCGGGACCTGGTTCTCGATCTGCGGGCGTACCAGGCCGACGAGATCCGCGGCGCCGCCGGGCGCATCACCTTTCGCAGCCTGCCTCCCTGGAAGCAACGGCGCACCCGCGTGATGCTGCGGGCGTTGGCCGGAGTCTTCCTCTTCGTTCTGGGGCTGTGGGCTGGGTCCTGCTGGGCCAACAGCCGGCACGGCGCGGCCGGAACTGTCCAGGGCCGGTAGCCGTTGGGCTCACGGACACAATACTCGTATTGTGTCCGCCTTCCGCCTCACGATCTAGGCGGACGCGACCTCGGAGTCCAGATCCGACCCCGAAACCGGCAACACCGATCCGCGCGCCTTGGGCCTTGGGATCGGGCTGGTGCAGCAGACGTCCGTGCACGCGTCGTAGAGCGTCCGCCGTTGCACCGGCTCGTACCCGGCGTCGGCGATCAGGCGGCGCATCTCTTCCTGGGTCATCCGGTTGCGCGCGCCGGCGGCGTAGACGACGTTCTCCTCGATCATGATGGAACCCAGATCGTCGGCTCCGAAGGAGAGCGAGACCTGGCCGATCTTGGGGCCCTGCGTGACCCAGGAGCCCTGGACGTGCCGGATATTGTCGAAGAAGAGGCGCGAGACGGCGAGCGTCTTCAAGTACTCGAAGCCGCCGGCCTCTTCGACCTTGCCGTCGAGCACGGTGTTCTCTTTCTGGAACGTCCAGGGAATCCAGGCGGTGAATCCTCCGGTCGAGTCCTGAAGGTCCCGGACCACCCGCATGTGCTCCACGCGCTGCCCGTAGGTCTCCCCCACCCCGAACATCATCGTCGCGGTCGTGCGCATTCCCAGATCGTGCGCGGTTTGGTGGACGTCGACCCACTTCTCCGTCGGGGCCTTGGTCAACGACCAGATGCGCTTCCTCACCGAGTCCTCCAGGATCTCGGCGCCGCCCCCGGGGATCGACTGAAGCCCGGCGTCCCGGAGGCGGGCGATCACGTCGCGCATCGGCCACCGGGTGACCTTCTGGAGGAAGTAGACCTCCGGTGCGGACAGCGCGTGAAGGTGAATGGTGGGAAAGGCCTTTCGGATGAACCGAAACATGTCCTCATAGAAGGAGAACGGAAGCTCCGCGTGCACGCCGCCCTGCAGCAGGACGCCGGTGCCGCCCAGATCGATTGTCTCCCGGATCTTTTCTCCGATCTGATCGAACGAGAGCACGTACGCGTCCGGATCCTCGGAGGACGGCCGGTAGAAGGCGCAGAACTGGCAGCGGTAGACGCAGACGTTGGTGTAGTTGATGTTGCGGTCGACGATGTAGGTCGCCACACCGGGGTCGTTGCGGCGCCTCCGGATCTCGTCGGCGGCCGCACCGAGCGCGAGCAGGTTCCCTTCCGTCAGCAGGCTCTCGGCGTCGGACACGGAGAGCCGCTCGCCAGCGAGCGTCTTCTCGAGGATCTCGGCCGTGCGTCCCATGGTGAGATTCTAAGTCGGAGCCGGCGTCAGAAGAAGCGCAGCGGGCGCGCCGCCGGGATCAGGCCTTCCTCCGCCGCCAGCCGGTAGTAGAGATCGAGGCCCTGGCGGTCCGACGCGTCGAGCTCGTAGTGCAGGCTGTGGAGCAGATAGTCCGCCACCACCGCCGCGGAGAGGCCCGTCTGGGCCGCTTCCTCCCGGACCAGATCCTCGAAACGTTCCCGACCCGCGGCGTAGGACCGCTCGAGCAGCGCAACCACCCGATCGGCATCCACGCCTTCGCGCGCCGCCCAGAACGCGAAGACGAAAGAGTGGCCGGAGAAGGCCCGCCACTCGGCGGCCAGATCCAGGACCACCTGGCCGTTCAGGCGCGCCTTCAGCGCCGGATCGCCGATGATGAGGCGGGCGTCGGCGTCCCCCGGAGGCGGGAGGCGAGAGGCGGGAGGCGAAGCGGGATGTGTCGCGTCGGCTTCTCGATACTCCGGCTCGAGCCCGTACACCCTCTTCAACAGGATCCGCACCAGCGCGGCGGACGTACGCGAGGCCGGATCCAGAGCGACCGAGCGGATGCGTTCGCGGGAGACGCTCGAGACCAGGAGGACGGAGCGCACTTCCGAAGAGGCCGCGATCCCCAACCCGGGCACCACGCGCAGGCCGGGGATGCGCTGGTACTCGATCGACGGAATGAGCCCGACGTCCGCCTCGCCCGAGGCGAGCTTGTCCGCGCAAACCGACGGAAGGTCCCGGGTGATCGACACGTCCGCCGGCGGCTCGTGGAGGAGGCCCCAGGTCAGGGGTCGGGCGTTGAGGAAGTCGACCAAGGAAATGCGCAGGGGCCGTGAGGCGTGAGGCGAGAGGCGTGAGGCGTGCATGGAGGCGCGGCCCAGTTCGCCTTACGCCTTACGCCTTCCGCCTCACGCGCAGGGCGTCAGCCCTGCTGCATCAGCGACAGGAACTCCCCGTTGGTCTTGGTCTTCTCGAGCTTCTCGGTCAAGAGCTCCATGGCCTCGACGGTGGAGAGCGGGTTCAGGACCTTGCGCAGCACCCAGACGCGGTTCAACTCCTGCTTGTCCATCAGCAGCTCTTCCTTGCGCGTGCCGGACTTGTTGATGTCGATGGCCGGGAAGACCCGCTTGTCGACCAGCTTGCGGTCGAGGTGGACCTCCATGTTTCCGGTTCCTTTGAACTCCTCGAAGATCACGTCGTCCATGCGCGACCCGGTGTCGATGAGCGCGGTGGCCATGATCGTGAGCGACCCGCCTTCCTCGACGTTGCGCGCCGCGCCGAAGAAGCGCTTGGGCCGCTGCAGCGCGTTGGAGTCGACGCCCCCCGACAGGACCTTGCCCGACGGCGGAACGATCGCGTTGTAGGCGCGGGCCAGGCGCGTGATCGAGTCGAGCAGGATCACGACGTCTCTCTTGTGCTCGACGAGGCGCTTGGCCTTTTCGATGACCATTTCCGCGACCTGGACGTGGCGGGCCGCCGGCTCGTCGAAGGTGGAAGAGATGACCTCGCCCTTGACCGACCGCTGCATGTCGGTGACCTCTTCGGGCCGCTCGTCGATCAGGAGGACGATCAAGGTGACTTCGGGGTGGTTCGTGGAGACGGAGTTGGCCAGAGACTGCAGCACCATGGTCTTGCCCGTGCGCGGAGCGGCGACGATCAAACCGCGCTGCCCCTTGCCGATCGGCGAGACCAGGTCGAGCACGCGCGACGTCATGTTGGTCGGCACTTCCAGCTTGATCCGATCCTGCGGGTACAGGGGAGTCAGGTTGTCGAAGAAGATCTTCTCCCGCGCCACGTCGGGATGCTCGAAGTTGACCGCCTCGACCTTGATGAGCGCGAAGTAGCGCTCCCCTTCCTTGGGCGGCCGGATCTGGCCGGACACCGTGTCGCCGGTGCGCAGGTCGAATTTCCGGATCTGCGACGGCGAGACATAGATGTCGTCGGGGCCGGGCAGGTAGTTGTACTCCGGAGCGCGCAGGAACCCGAACCCGTCCGGCAGGCACTCCAGCACACCTTCGGAGAAGATCAAGCCCTTCTTCTCGGTCTGGGCCTGCAGGATCTTGAAGATCAGATCCTGCTTGCGCATTCCGGTCGCGTTCTCGACCTCCAGATCCTTGGCGATCTTCAGGAGCTGCGGAATCTTCAGCTCGTGCAGCGCGCGGATGTCGAGGGTGTCGCTCGCGGCCTCGACGGCCTGCTCCTCTCCCGTCGTGTCCGGCAGCCCTTCGGGGGGAGGTTCCAGCGTTTCCACGTCGGAGCCATTTCCTTTTCTCTTAGTCATTCGTCGTTTTCCTCACCTTCTCCAGGAGAGTCCTGCGCGGCGGCCAACAGCCGCCGGCGCATTTCCCGCCACAGTTGCTCAATCCCTTCGCCTGTTTTCGCCGAGACGGGCACGACGCTCCCGTGCACCGCCTCGATTCGGCCGCGGGCCCGAGCACGTTCGCGGGCCGGGAGCCGATCCCACTTCGTCGCCACCACCATCGATTCCACCCCGACACTCCCGAGGTAGTTGCGCATGGCCAGATCGGCCGGCGCGTCGGGGACCCTCGCGTCGATCAAATGCACCGCCAGAGCCACCCGGCCGCTCTCGAAGAACCGTTCCGCCAGATCCGACCAGCCCGACCGCTCGCGGCGCGAGACCCGGGCGAAGCCGGTTCCCGGCAGATCCGCGAAATCATGTCCCTGTCCGCTCTCATAGAAGTAGATCCCCCGGGTCTTCCCGGGTGTCTGGCTGACTCTGGCTACTGCCTTTCCCAGGAGACGATTCAACAGGCTCGACTTGCCGACGTTCGAGCGCCCCACGAACGCCACCGCCGGGCGGGGCCGCTTCGGCAGCTCCTCCGGACGGTGGACCGCGGCGACCAGAGCACCGCGGGATTCTCTTTTCAATTGTTGCGGACCATTCCAATCACGAAGGCCTGCGGCCGTCCGGGCCGCCTTTCGCTCTGACTCCCGGCGTCCCGCGCTCTCAGTGCGCGACCGTGCCCCCCTCGGCGACCTTGGCGTCCGGGCCGATCGGGGTGGCGGCAGGCGGGACGCCTTCGAGTGCGACCTTGATCACTTCGTCCATGTTGGACACCAGGTGAAACTCCATGTCCTTGCGGATCTCCTCGGGCAGCTCGTCCAGGTCCTTGTCGTTTTCCGTCGAAAGAACGATGGTCCGGATGCCGGCCCGGAACGCGGCGAGCACCTTGTCCTTGATGCCGCCCACGGGAAGGACCTTGCCGCGCAGGGTGATCTCTCCGGTCATCGCGACGTCCTTCAGCACGGGGATCTTGGTCACGGCCGAGAACAGTGAGACGGCCATCGTGATTCCGGCCGAGGGGCCGTCCTTGGGAATCGCTCCTTCCGGCACGTGAATGTGGATGTCGTACTTCTCGTGGAAGTTCGGATCGGCGTCGTACATCTCCGCCCGGCTTCGGACGTAGGACACCCCGGCCCGGGCCGACTCCTGCATCACGTCTCCCAGGGAGCCGGTCAGCGTGAGGTTGCCCTTGCCCTTCAACAGGCTGGTTTCGACCGCCAGGATCTCGCCTCCCGCCTCGGTCCAGGCCAGGCCGGTCGCCACGCCCACCTCGGACGTCTCGCCCTTGCGGCGGTTGCGGAAACGCGCCTTGCCCAGGAAGTCCTTGAGGTTCTCCGGCGTGATCTGGATCGGGGTCTCCGCCTTCTTCTGGACGATCTTGCGGGCCACCTTGCGGCAGACGCTCCCGATTTCCCGCTCGAGGTTCCGGACGCCCGCCTCGCGGGTGTAGCTGGTGATCAGCGCAAGGATGGCGTCGTCGGACATCTCGATCTGGTTCGGTTTGAGCCCGTTGGCTTCGCGCTGCTTCGGAACGAGGAACTGGCGCGCGATGGCGATCTTCTCATTGGGCGTGTAGCCGGACAGCGGAATGATCTCCATCCGGTCCTTCAACGCCGGCGGGATCGGATCGGCGATGTTCGCGGTGGCGATGAACATCACCTTGGACAGGTCGTATTCGACGTCCAGGTAGTGATCGACGAAGGTGTGGTTCTGCTCCGGGTCCAGGACCTCCAGCAGGGCCGAGGCCGGATCGCCGCGAAAGTCCGAAGACATCTTGTCGACCTCGTCCAGCAGGAACACCGGGTTGACCGTGCCGCCCTTCTTCATCATCTGGATGATCTGGCCGGGGAAGGCTCCAATGTACGTGCGGCGGTGTCCGCGGATCTCGGCCTCGTCCCGCACTCCCCCCAGGGAGAGCCGCACGAACTTGCGGTTCAACGAGCGGGCGATGGACTTGGCCAGCGACGTCTTGCCGACGCCGGGGGGCCCCACGAAGCAGATGATCGATCCCTTGGTCTTCTGGACGAGCTGCCGGACGGCCAGGAACTCCAGGATGCGCTCCTTGATCTTCTCCAGGCCGTGGTGGTCCTCGTTCAGAATCCGCTCGCAGCGCGAAAGATCCTTGGACTCGCGCGAAGCCTTCTTCCACGGCACGCCCACCAGCCACTCGATGTAGTTGCGCGAGACGGTCGCTTCGGCCGACACCGGCGGCATGGCCTCGAGCCGGCGCAGCTCCTGCTCCGCCTTCTCCCGGACCTCCTTGGACATGCCCGACGCCGCGATCTTCTTCTTGAGCTCTTCGACCTCGTCGGACCGGTCGTCCTTCCTTCCGAGCTCCTGGTGGATGGCCTTGATCTTCTCGTTGAGGTAGTACTCCTTCTGGGCCTTCTCCATCTGCTTCTTGACTTTGTTGTTGATCCGGCGATCGATGTTGACCTTCTCGATCTCGATCTCCAGCATGTCCTGCAGCCTCTGGAGACGCTCGTACACCGAATCCGCCTCGAGCAGCGTCTGCTTCTCCGGCGTCGACACCGCCATGTGTGCGGACAGCGTGTCGGCAAAACGCTCCGGGTCGTCCACCTTGAGCGACGCGGCGATCCCCTCGAACGCCAGGTGGTGCGAGAGCTTGGCGTACTGCTCGAAGAGTCCCAGGACCTTGCCCATGTAGTCCTTGAGCTCGGAGGGATCGAAGGCCTTCTCGGCGATCGGCTCGACGGCCACGCCCAGATAGTCCAGCCGGTCCTCGAAGGCGCGGATACGCGCCCGACGCACCCCCTCCACCATCACCTTGATGTGCCCGTTGGGGAGCTTGAGCGACTGGGCCACCGTGGCGATCACGCCGATCTCGTAGATGTCCTCGGGCCGGGGCTCGTCCAGCTGGGGGTTACGCTGCGCCGCCAGGAAGAGGCGCTTGGAGCTCGTCAGGAGCGCCGCCTCGAGCGCGCGGATGGACGACTCTCGCCCGACCACGAACGGCGCCATCATGTGCGGGAAGACCACCATGTCCCGAAGGGGAACCAGGGGTAGGGTTTCGGTCGTTCCGACGTTTTCATCAGATGTTTTCATGGGTTTCCCAATGTCAAATCCCGGCGCGCGGAGCGGCGCTGGGAACGGCGGCCTGGGCGGGGACCTGTCGGATCGATCTTCCTACCCCGCCTTGCGGAGGATCGTGATCGGATTCGTGTGATTCTTGACGACGTCCCGGGTGATGACGCATTCCTCGATGTCGTCGTCGGAGGGGATCTGGTACATGACGTCGAGCATCAGATCCTCGATGATGATCTTGAGCCCCCGGGCTCCGACGTTGCGCGCCAGAGCCTCTTCCGCGATGGCCTCGATGGCATCGTCGGTGAAGCGCAGGTGCACGTTCTCGAACTCGAGCATCGTCTGGTACTGCTTGACCAGTGAGTTCTTGGGCTCCTTCAGGATCTCCACCAACGCCACCTGATCGAGCTCGGACAGCGTGGCCACCACCGGCAGCCGTCCGACGAACTCCGGAATCATGCCGAACTTGATGAGGTCCTCGGGGTGCACCTTCTCCAAGAGCACGCTCGAGCGCTTTTCCTTCTTGGAGGTGATCTTGGCGCCGAATCCCATGGACTTGTCGGTCATCCGGCGGCTGATGATCTCCTCCAGCCCGACGAACGCTCCGCCGCACAGGAAAAGGATGTTCGTCGTGTCGATCTGGATGAATTCCTGGTGGGGGTGCTTGCGCCCTCCCTGCGGCGGGACGTTGGCGATCGTCCCCTCCAGGATCTTCAAGAGCGCCTGCTGGACTCCCTCGCCCGACACGTCTCTGGTGATCGAGGGGTTCTCCCCCTTGCGGGCGATCTTGTCGACCTCGTCGATGTAGACGATGCCGCGCTCGGTCTTCTCCTTGTCGTTGCCGGCCGCCTGGTAGAGCTTCAGGATGATGTTCTCGACGTCCTCGCCCACGTAGCCGGCCTCGGTCAGCGTGGTCGCGTCCACGATGGTGAACGGGACGGAGAGAAGCTTGGCCAGGGTCTGGGCCAGGAGGGTCTTGCCCGTCCCGGTGGGGCCGACTAAGAGGATGTTGGACTTCTGAAGCTCCACGTCGAGCTTGCGGTTCTTGTCCAGGTAGTCGATGCGCTTGTAGTGGTTGTAGACCGCGACCGCGAGCTTCTTCTTGGCCTGCTCCTGGCCGATCACGTAGCCGTCGAGAAACTCCTTGATCTCCTTGGGCTTGGGGAGCTTGGTCTCGGGAGTCTGGGTCTCCAGGACCCGGTCCTCCGCGATGATGTCGAGGCAGATGTCGACGCACTCGTCACAGATGTAGACGGTGGGTCCCGCGATCAGCTTTTTGACGTCCCTCTGGCTCTTGTTACAGAAGGAGCAGCGAAGCACATCGCCGTTTCCGGTTTTCTTCGACATTCAGCCTCCGGAGGGGGATCTGGGGATTTTAGGCGGACCGGTTGAGGCCGTCAATCACCGGTTCCCCAACCCCCTCCAACTGTAGCACATACGCATCCGGGATAACGCGCGGTTCCGGTGCCAACTTCCCGGTCGGCGAGGAGGAATGACGGATTCAATCAATCACCCCCTCTCCCACTCTCCCACTCTCCCACTCTGAGCCTTCAGAGGGGCAGAGGGGGCGAGTGGGCGAGGGGGGGACGGCCACCGAAGCTAGCCGGCTGCCTTCAGCGGCAAGTCGTCGCGCCGGTAGTAGATGGCGTCGACCAGCCCGTACTTGCGGGCGTCCTCGGCCTCCAGGATGTAGTCCCGGTCGGTGTCCTTGGCGATCTTCTCGATCGCCTGGTTCGTGTGCTTGGCCAGGATCTCGTTGATCCGCTCGCGCATCTTGAGCAGATCCTTGGCGTGGATCTCGATGTCGGTGGCCTGCCCCTGCAGGCCGTACCCGAGCGGCTGATGAATGAGAAAGCGCGAGTTCGGCAGAGCGAAGCGCTTGCCCGGCGCTCCGGCCGCCATCAGGACCGCGGCCATGGAGGCGGCCTGGCCGATGCAGATCGTCGAGACGTCCGGCTTGACGTACTGCATCGTGTCGTAGATCGCCATGCCGGCCGAGATCACTCCGCCCGGCGAGTTGATGTAGAAGGAGATGTCCTTCTCGGGGTTCTCCGACTCGAGGAACAGCATCTGGGCGATGATGAGGTTGGCGATCGTGTCATCGACCGGCTGTCCCAGAAAAATGACGTTGTCCTTGAGCAGGCGCGAATAGATGTCGTACGCCCGCTCCCCGCGGCTCGTCTGCTCGATGACCATCGGAACGAGAACCATGCCGCCTCCCTCTTCTTCCATAACAGCCATGGTCGCCTTTCATTCTCCCCCTCACCCCCTCCCCCACTCCCCCGCTCTGAGACTCGGAGGGGGCGAGGGGGCGAGGGGGCGAGCGGGTGAGGGCCGCCTATTTCACCTCGACCGGCTCCCCCGAGGGTAACACTCGGGCCGAGGAGATCAAGAGGTCGAGGGCCCGGGACAGACGCATCTCGTCTCGGAGGGCGCGCAGACCGTCGTGCTTCTCCATCTCCTCGCGCAGCGCCGCGGGCTCGACTCCCCGGCGGGCGGCCATGCGCTTGAACTCCGCTTCCACTTCCGTGTCGCTGACGGCCACGTTCTCGCGGCGGGCGATCTCGTCCAGGAGCAGGTACTCGCGGACGCGGCGCTGCGCGCCGGGGCGCGCGTCGTCCTGGATTTTCTCCCAATCCGCTTCCTTGGGGTCCACGCCGCGCGCGGCCAGGTAACGCGCGTAGTCGCGCAAGGCCGACTCGACTTCCGATTCGACCAGCACCTCGGGGGCAGGGACGTCGACGCGCGACAGCAGGACGTCGAAAATCTGCCGCCGAAAGTGCCGGTGCCGGTCGACCTCCTTGTCCCGGCGCAGGCCCTCGCGGACCTTGGTGCGGAGACTCTCGGCGGTCTCCCCCTCGGCGACCAGCCGGGCGAAGTCGTCGTTGACCTCCGGGAGCTTCTTTTCCTTCAGCGCCACCAGCGTCAGCTCGTAATCCACGGTCTTGCCGCGGAACTCTTCGTTGGGGAAGTCGTCGGGAAAGCTCTTCCGGAACCGCTGGGCCCCCCCCGGCAGGAGCCCCCGGAGCGCTTCGTTGATCTCCGGCATGGAGTCGGGATGCCCGAGCTCCAGGGTCAGCTTCTCGTCTCGGAACGTGCGCGGATTCTGACCCGGCGCGAGAATCTCGACGAAGGTGCCGGCGATGTCGGCGACGGCGAAGTCGCCGGGCGCGGCGGCGCGTCCCTCGATCGGATGAAACTCGGCGTGTCCCTCGCGCAGGCGCTCGACGACCTGATCCACGTCCGAATCGGCCGGCTCGACGGAGACGTCCTGGACCGTCACGTCGCGGTAGTCCCCCGGGTCGATCGTCGGCTTCAGGTCCAGGCGCGCGGTGAAACGAATCGGGCCGGGCGGCTCCCAATTCAAGTCTTCGATGCGCGGACGGCCGAGCACGGAAAGCTGCTTCTCCTCGACCGCGTCGGACAGAGCCTGCGGCAGGACGTGCTCCAGCACGTCCTCGCGGATCGCTCCGGAGAATTTCTTGGCCACCACCGATTCCGGAGCGTGCCCCTTGCGAAAACCGGGGATCGCCGCCCGCTGGACGTAGGAACGGGTCACCGCGGCGAGGGCTTTGTCCACGTCCTCGGCCGGCACCTCGATCTGAAGGGCGGTCCGGGTCGGAGATTCTTCCTGAGCGCTGACGACGACCATCGGCGGAGTCTATCCGTAACCCGGGGCGGGCGCGCCTGGTCCGAGCGGATCGCCTCCCGTCATCGCTCCGGCACGACCCGAACCGTCCGCTGCCTCGATGCGGGCGTGACCGCCATCCGGCCCGACGGCGCGGCCAGATCGACGGCGCGGACGATGTCCAGCCGGCCGTAACCGAAGACCGCGTTGGGAATCGAGCTGCCGGGATAGGGATCGCAATCCTGCGTCGCGCTCAACGCGATCGCGGAGCCCCGGAGAAGGTTGGCGGTCGTCGCCGGATGCCCCGCCAGCGACGGCACGGCCGACCACAGGAGGGCGACGGCTCCGGCGACTTCCGGAGTCGAGCCGGACGTGCCGGAGAAACCTCCGGAGTACCCGCCGCTGGTGACCGCCACGCGCAGAGCGACTCCCGGCGCGCACAGGTCGGGCTTCAAGCGATTGGAACCGTCGGCCGTCACCGGGCCGCGGCTCGAAAAGGAGGCGATCGAGTCGTCGAGCGCGGTCGCCCCGACAGCGAAGGCGGCATCGTACAGCGCCGGAACGTCGATGGTGGCGCAGGCCGGCCCGCCGTTGGAGGCGGCGACGGCGACGAAGATTCCCGCGGCCTGCATGTTCTCGACCACGGTCTTCAGGACGTTCGCATCGGTGCACCCCTCGCTGGCCGGGCATCCCCAGGAGTTGCTGATGATGTCGGCACCCAGCTCCGGCCGTGCGTTCTGCCCGTTGTGATCGGTGGGAGCAAGGAAAAATTGAAAGCACTCCGTGTAGCGGGCCGGGGTCCCGTCCCCCTGGTCCATGTTCCGGCAGGCCATGAACCGCGCGCCCGGCGCGGCGCCGACCTGGTTGCCCGCGCCGTCGTCGCCCACCGCGAGGCTGGCCGTCGACGTGCCGTGCCCGTCGTCGTCGCAGGGCGTCGGCGCGTTGGAGCCGCACAGGTTGGTCGGGCGCGCGTCGTGGATCGCGTCATGCCAGTTGTAGTCGTGCGTGGCCGCGACGCCGTCGAATCCCCGGTAGTGAGTCTTGAGCGCCGGGTGGTCCCAGACCACGCCGGTGTCGGCCATTCCGACGACGATCCCTTGCCCGGTGAATCCGCGAGACCAGATCTCCGGGGCCCCGATCTTCTCGATGTTGGGCTCCACGCTCGACGCGACCTCGAGCCGCGCGCCGGCAGCCTGCGCCTCGGGCGGGCGCGGAGCCGGAACGGGCCGGAAGGCGAAATTGGGAGCGATGCTCGAGACGTCCGGCCGGGCTGCCAGCGAGCGCGCGAGATCCTCGTTGCCCTCCACCTCCAGCATGTTGACCAGGAAGAAGGCTCGATACCGCGCGGCTGCCGCGTCGAGGCGAGCGCGCAGAGGCGCTTGCTCGGACTCGGCCTGCGCCACCAGGGCGTCGTAGACGAACCGAGCCCGTTCCTTGCGGTCGTGGATCGCGGACGCCCCGGCCAGATCGGCCTGGCTCCGGAGGACGACCAGGAAGCTGGCCGTGGCGCCGGGCTCCGTCGCGGCGAAAATTCTGGGGTCGACCCGCGCGTCGGCGCCCAGCGCCGCGAACGGGATCACCACGACCGCGGCCCACGAAAGAATCGTTCGAGGATTCACCATTGGGTTCCCCTGGAAAGGAACGAGGTTACAACAGGTCGGCGCTCTCTTTCGAGACGTCGACCTCGGAGCCGATTGAAATCACAATACGCTTATTGTACGGCGGAACTTTCGCGGGTGACTTACAGGTTCACGGTGCCTGCTCCCGTTCGCGGCGCGCGAAGTCTCCCAGAGGGGAGGAGGCGCGCGCCGCGGGAGCGTGAGCGCAGCGAGGGATCAGGCGGGCCGTCGAGGCCGCATCCGGCCGAGCGGACCGCCGCTGCGCCGCAGGCGCAGATCCCTCGCAAGCGGAAGCGACGGAGTGCGAGAGGAGGGACTCGTGCCGCGCGCTCGCTTCGCGAGGTCGCCCTCCGGCCGCCGCACGGCGCTCTCCTGTCGGCGGGGGCGTTCCCCCGCTCCCCCCTGAGGGCTCTCGCCCTCTCCTCTCGCACGACACCTCGGCTCACCGCACTCCTCACTTGTCACTCGTCACTGGTCACTGCTTATTGGTGCGAGAGGAGGGACTCGTGCCGCGCGCTCGCTTCGCGAGGTCGCCCTCCGGCCGCCGCTCGGCGCTCTCCTGTCGGCGGGGGCGTTCCCCCGCTCCCCCCTGAGGGCTCTCGCCCTCTCCTCTCGCACGACACCTCGGCTCACCGCACTCCTCACTTGTCACTCGTCACTGGTCACTGCTTATTGGTGCGAGAGGAGGGACTCGTGCCGCGCGCTCGCTTCGCGAGGTCGCCCTCCGGCCGCCGCTCGGCGCTCTCCTGTCGGCGGGGGCGTTCCCCCGCTCCCCCCTGAGGGCTCTCGCCCTCTCCTCTCGCACGACACCTCGGCTCACCGCACTCCTCACTTGTCACTCGTCACTGGTCACTGCTTATTGGTGCGAGAGGAGGGACTCGAACCCTCACGGGTTGCCCCACGGGATCCTAAGTCCCGCGCGTCTGCCGGTTCCGCCACTCTCGCGACGGGATTGTCGACATCGTAGGCGGGAACCGGGATGGATTCAACGACGGCGCATTCGGAACCTCTCCGCCAGGGCGAACCTCGCGGTGCTCAGAAGGTGAGCAGCATTTCCGTCGGACGCCCGCGAGCCGTCCGCCTTCGCGAGGCTGCCGGAATCCTTGCCGCCTGGCCTCAGCGGAGAGTTCGTCCGGGAAGTGATTGACCGTTCGTCGTAATCAACCTCCCGACCGAAATACGTTTTTTGTCACTCGCGATTCCGGCGGGTCGAAGCAAGTCGAATGGATTGAAGATCTTGAATTCGGCTTCATCTTGGTCCCTTCCTTGCTTTCTTCCGAGGACGAAACACAGAGGAGTGTGGTGGACGAAAAAAACGCTTACGACGTGGTTGTTGACTCGGTCGGGATGACCTGGGAACCGGCTGGCCCCTTGTTCGAGCGCTACACAGTCGAGCTGACCGGGCGAATCGACAGGCGCTGGGTGGCCTGCTATACGCGCCTGGGTGCCACCGAGGAATACGCGCGCTTCCGGCTCGATCCGGGAGCGAGCAACGTCTCCTTCACCACGAGGTCGACCGATGGCCCGGTCCAGGTGATGGGAGTCATCAAGAAGCTCGAGGCTCTGGTCGACTCGGCCAACCGTTCGGCCAACCGCGAGGTCTCGACTGAGCGGCACACCAAGACGACTGGCGACGACACCGTCTCGAAGGCGCGGTTCTCCGGTTTCGCGGCCCGGCTCGGACTCACACGCGGGTCGGATTAACTCCAGTCCGACCAGCTTAACCGGATCCCTCAGCGGCCCCGCGCTCGGGCGGACGCCCGCAAGACGCTCCCCGGCTCGGGCTCCGGGGATTAGAATCCCCGCCAGCTCCCATGTCGCTCGATCCCGGCACGCGGCTCGGCGTCTTCGAGGTCGTCGGACCTCTCGGGGCCGGAGGAATGGGAGAGGTGTACCGGGCCCGCGATACGCGCCTGGGACGCGAGGTCGCGCTCAAGGTCCTTCCGGAGGCGTTCGCCCGCGATCCCGTGCGGGTCGCGCGGTTTGGCCGCGAGGCCCGCATGCTGGCGTCAATCAACCACCCGTCGATCGCCGCCATCTACGGCGCCGAAGAGGCCGGGGACGTGCGCTACATCGTCATGGAGCTGGTCCCCGGCGACACCCTGGCCGAGTGGATGGCTCGCGGCCCGCTCTCGCTCGAGGAATCCCTCGCCTTCGCCCGCCAGATCGCCGAGGCCCTGGAAGCGGCCCACGAGCGGGGCGTGGTTCATCGCGATCTGAAGCCCTCGAACATCAAGGTCACTCCGGATGGGAAGATCAAGGTCCTGGACCTGGGCCTGGCCAAGATGATGGAGGAGCCGGCCGAGGAGACCGACTTCTCCAACTCCCCCACCATGGTGATGCAGGACCACACGCGCCCCGGAGTGATCCTGGGCACGGCAGAGTTCATGAGCCCGGAGCAGGCGCGCGGCAAGCCCATCGACAAGAGAACCGACATCTGGGCGTTCGGCTGCATCCTTTTCGAGATGCTGTCGGGCCGGCGGGCCTTCAGCGGTGAAACGGTCTCCGACATCCTGGCCTCCATTCTGACGAAGGACCCTGACTGGGAAGCGCTTCCCGCCTACACGCCCGCGCGGATCCGCGAGCTGCTTTCGCGCTGCCTGGAGAAAGACGCGAATCAGCGCCTGCGCGACATCGGGGAAGCGCGGGTGGAGATCGAGCACGTCCTGGCCGGGGACCTGGCGCTCGCGCGGCGGGAAGGGCGTCCGCGATGGGGAATGGCCGCAGCCCTGATGATCGCTCTGGCAGCCGGTCTCACCGCGCTCATCGTCGCGCGCCGCTGGCCGCCCGCCACGCCGAGCGGAGAGAACTCTCTCGTCGTTCTGCCTGCCAAGGTCATGGGCGATTCTCCAGAGAGCCGGCTCGTCGGGGACGGGCTGGTCGAAACTCTGAGCGTCCGTCTCAATCAGGTCCCTGGGATCCAGGTCGTGACCCCGACCGCCGCCGTCGCCGCCTCCGATAAGAATACGGATCCCTTCGGGGCGGCACGGAACGTGGGTGCCGATCTAGTCGTGCGGAGCTCGGTTGCTCGCAGCGGTGACCATGTGCGCATCATCTATTCCGTTTGGAACGTTCGAACGCGTGCCCAGGTCGCCGGGGATACCGTCGATGGCTCCGCCTCGGACCTCTTCGGGCTGCAGGACGAACTTGCGGCGCGGGTCGCCACCGCGCTGAAGCTTCCTAGGCCGGCCAGGAAAACCCCGACCGCAACCGGCCTCGAGACGGCAAGCGAGCAGGAGCGGTACTTGCAGGCTCTGGGAGCCCTCCAACGGTACGACCAGCCCGCCTCGATCGATCGAGCCCTCGAAATCCTCGAGGCCCTCGCGAGGGAGCGACCAACATCGCCTCTCGTTCAGGCCGCTCTCGGAAGGGCGGCGCTGGCGAAGTTCAACGAGACGCGCGACTCTCAGTGGACAGATCGCTCCGCGAAGGTCGTGGCTCGCGCGCAACAGCTTGGGGGGGACACGGCGGAGGTCGAGGTGACCCTGGGTGAGCTCAAGCTTCGAACCGGCCAGCCTCAAGGGGCGGCCGCCGCTTTCCAGAAAGCGTTAGCCATGCAACCCAACAGCTTCGACGCCGTCCTCGGCCTTGCTCGGGCGTTGGACGCAAGAGGAGATCTCGCCCGTGCCGAGGCGACCTACAAGCGTGCGATCGGGCTGCAGCCCTCCTACTTCGGCGGGTACAGCAAGCTCGCGGGCTTCTACTTCAACCACGGCCGATTCCGCGAGGCGGCCGAGCAGTTTCGCCGCGTCACGGAGTTCACGCCGGACAACGCCAAGGCCTTCTCGAACCTGGGAGGGACGCTGCTTCAGCTCGGCCAGTTCGAGGCAGCCCTTCAGGCCTTTCGTAAGTCGGTCGCTCTCGCGCCGACTGATCTGGCCTGGTCCAACATCGGGACCCTGGAGTTCTACCAGGGGCACTATGCAGCGGCGGCCGAGGCCGACGAGAAGGCTCTCGCGCTGCAGCCGAACCACTACGAGAACTGGGCCAACCTCGGTGACGCACGGCGCCTGCTTCCCGGACAGGAGCCGCAGGCGGTCCAGGCCTACGAGCGCTCGATTGCGCTTTCCCGCAAGGAGCTCGAGACCAACTCCGACGATGCCCACGTCCACTCGTACCTGGCCTTCGCGCTGGCCAAGACCGGGAAGATCGCCGAGGCGCGCGAGCACGTCGCGCGCTCGCTTAAGATCGAGTCCCGGAATCCGGAGATCCTGTACAACGCTGCGATCGTGGCCAACCGCGCGGGCCAGCGGACGGAAGCGCTGTCGGACCTGCATCGGGCGGTCGAAGCCGGCTACAACCCCGAGCTCATCCGGCGCGATCCGGAGCTTGCCGACCTTCGCGGCGAAAAAGAATTCCAACAGGCCCTGGTGGCACCGCGGAAGACACCATGACAGCGGCCATGACCGACGTCGCTCGCTGGGCAGCCTTCCGCGTTTCGAAAGGAGACACCATGTCGAGGCATCCAGGAACCTTCCTGCTCAAGGTGGTGACCTTCCTCGTGATCCCGATGATCGTCGGAGCGGGCTGCACCTGTCGAAAGCCGCTTTCCTTCACTGTCAGCAAGGCATACCAGCAAGCGTGCCAGGGACAATCTCCCGCTGATCAAACGGTCTACGTCAAGGCGGACGGCAGCGTGAACGCAAAGGACGAGTGTGTCGTCATCAGCCGCCGCCATGCCAACGGGGGTCAGGGCAATTTCGTCCGATGGCTGCCCGAAGACCCGACCGTTCCCAACATCAGGATCAACTTCTTGGTAGCCGAGGATCAGCTGAACAATCTTCCCTTTCAGCACATGTCCTGCAGCAAGGCCGTGGAGGGCTTTTGGATCTGCACTCTGGAGGATTGCCCCGGGGTCGGGGGAGGATGCCGCACGGTTTTCAAAGAAGGGTATGAGGCGGAGTATCCAATCTACTTCGCCTACGCTCCTCGAGCCTCGAAAGGAGCGGGGCCGGGACAGATGGGCGCTGACCCGGGTATTCGCATCGATCCGTAGCCGCAATCGGATCGTCAGAATCCCGGCGGCCCCTCGATGGCAATGATATTGCTCCCTCCGCCAAGGGAGGTTCTATGCGTGCGATCTGGAACGGTCACATCACTTTCGGCCTCGTCTCGATTCCGGTCGGGCTCTATTCGGCGGTCGAGGCCTCTGAGCATGTCTCGTTCCGTCTCCTCCACCGCAAGGACATGGCACCCATCGTCTACAAGAAGTTCTGCAGCAAGGAGGATGTCGAGGTCGACAACGACGAGATCGTCAAGGGCTACAAGGTCGGGAAGAACCGCTACGCCACGGTGGAGAAGCAGGAGCTGGAGCAGGTTCGGGAGGGGCTGGAGGACGAGAGCGCGGCGATCGAGGTCCTCCAGTTCGTGGACTTCGGGTCGCTGAACCCCCTGTCCTTCGAGAGTCCCTATTACGTGGCTCCTCAAAAAGGGGGAGAAAAAGCCTATGGCGTGTTGCGCGACTCCCTCGCCGAAATCAAACGCGTGGGAATGGTCCGCTTTTCGCTGCGCAAGCGACCGGTGCTCGGCGCGCTCATTCCCGGCAAGCGGGCGATCGCGCTGGAAGTCCTCCGCCCCTTTGAGGAGCTGCGCAACCCATCCGATCTTCCGATACCGGCGCCCGGGAAGACATCCGCCGAAGTCAAGATGGCACGTTTGCTCATCGAGCAGATGTCGGGAGGCGAGTGGGATCCCACGGCGCATCCCAACGAGTACAAGAGAGCCCTGGAAAAGCTGCTGGCTTCCAAGCGCCGCTTTGCCCTCGCCGCGGAGCCTTCCGAGCGCGAGGAAGGAAAGGTCGTCGACCTGATGGAGGCTCTCCGGGCCAGCGTGAAAGGGATTAAGGGCAAGGCGAGAAAGGCCTCTCCCACCCGCAAGAGCGGCGCGGAGCGGGCGGGCGCGGCTTAGAACCGCGCGGCCCCGACATCCGCGTGCGCGCGGCCCGGTCCCGACCGCCCCATCCGAGCGAGTCCCGGCGAACGAGCAGAATCAGAAGGACCAGTCCCATGATGCCCTCCTCTCGGGCGGGGGCTTTGCCGGATCCGTGCCAGGCAAATGCAGGATGGGGACGGACGTGGGGGCACAATGCGGGCGTGCGGCGATTCGTCGAGCTCTTCCTTTCGATCTCCGGGCCTCTCGCGATCGCCGCGGTCTTCCTGCTGACCGCCGGAGAGACGGCGCTCTTTCTGGGGTTGCTCATTCCGGGCGAGCTCACGGTGATTCTCGGCGGGGTCCTCGCGGCGCGAGCGCGGGTGCCTCTGGCCGGCGTCCTCACCGCGGGCGTGCTGGGGCCGATCGCGGGAGACTCGATCGGCTATTTCGTGGGAAGACGCTATGGGCGCCGGCTCCTCGGCGGAAAGAAGCGCTCGCGGTGGGCCCGGGCGCGGGGATGGCTGCGGCGACGGGGAGCCTTCGCCGTTTTCCTCGGACGCTTCACGGCTTTTCTCCGGTCCGTCATCCCCGCTGCGGCTGGCGCCGCGCGCATGCCCTATCGCCGGTTCCTCGCCTGGAACGTCGCCGCGGCCTTGCTGTGGGGAACCGGCTCGGTGCTTCTCGGGTATTTCGCGGGACGCAACTCCGAGGCGATCATCCGCTGGACCGGTCACGCCAGCCTGGCATTGCTCATTGCGGTCGGCGTCCTGGCGGCGCTGTACCTGGCGACGCGGCGTCTTCGAAGCCGGGCGGGCAAGCGTCGCCGCCGGACTCGGAGCTGACCCCGCGTCAGTCTCCCCCGCCGAACGTATGGGCCCAAAAACCCCGGCGCGCGATCTCCTCCTCGATGGCCTCGGGAAGGTGAAACTCCCCCGTGTCCGCAGACCGAACGTATTTCCATCCCTCGCCCGGCGGCAGAAGCGTGACCGGTTTGTGAGGCGGAAGGAATCCATAGCGGGGTCGGGCACGGCCGCTCTCGGTTACGTAGATATCCACCTTCATCGGGCGCCTCCAATGATTTCGACGGGGGCCCGTGGCTGCAAATTACGTTCCCACGAAAAGGGCGCTCCATGGCGGCGCGCGGAACTCTCCGCGGCACGCCCCTCGGCGCGCCGGGTCAGCCCAGGTTCGGACGGCAGGCCAGGCGCTCGCGGATCAGCGCCACGGCCTGGTCGCGTTCCGCGCCGGAGAGCGCGAGCCGCGGCGGCCGCACTCGGGTCGATCCCAGGCCGACCTCTTCCTGCGCCAGCTTGATCAGCTGCACGAACTTCGGCACGGTATCCAGCCGCAGGAGCGGCAGGAACCACTCGTAGAGAGCCCGCGCCGGATCGATCCGGCCGGCCACCGCGAGATCGAAGAGCCGCACCGACTCCTCGGGCAGAGCGTTGACCAGACCGGCGATCCAGCCCACCGCGCCGGACTGAACGCCTTCGAGCAGGAGGTCGTCGACGCCGATGAAGATCGCCAGTCGCTCTCCCACCGCCTCGCGGATCGCGGTGACCCGCCGCACATCGGCGCTCGACTCCTTGACCGCCTCCAGGTTGGAGGCCTCGGCCAGCACCGCGATCTGCGGCGGCGTCACGTCCGTGCCGTAGGCGATCGGATTGTTGTACAGCATGCACGGCAGCCGGGTCGCGCCGAGCACGGCCCGAAAATGCGCCGCGGTCTCCTCCCAGTCGCCGCGGTAGACGTAGGGGGGCAACGCCATCAGGCCGGCGCAACCGGCCTTCTCCGCGCTCCGCGCAAGGTCGACGGCCTCGGCCGTCGAGAGCGCCGCGATTCCCGCGATCACCGGCGCCCGCCCCGCGGCCGCGCGGAGACACGTCGCGAGGACGTCCAGTTTTTCCGAACCCCTCAGCGTCGCCCCCTCTCCCAGCGAGCCCAGCGGAACGATTCCGCGGCAGCCCGCGGCGATCATCCGATCCACGTGGCGCCCGAGGAAATCGTGGTCCACCGACAGGTCCGGTCGAAACGGAGTCGTGATGGCAGGAAAAACACCTTCCCACTTCATGTCGTGACCGCTCCTTCTTCTTCAGACCGCGCCCAGAACAGAACATCACCGACCGCCGCCGGCCGCAAGGGGATCCGCACCGAGTCCGCGCCCCAACCGAACAGAAATTCCAGAGCGGGGCCGCAGACCCTTCCCTGGCAGGGCCCCATTCCGATGCGGGTATAGAGCTTGGCCTGCCGGCGGACCCACTCCGGTTCGAGACGGTCCCGCCGCACGTCCTCGCAACGGCAGACGATCGTGTCCGGACGGGCCAGGCTCTTGAGCTCGGGCCGCAGCGCGAAGGTCTTCTCCATCGCGCGCGCGAAATCGGCCAACGCGGAGCGGCGGGAGAAGAGAGCGCGTGCCGGGTCCCCTTTTCCCGCCGCCGACAGTCCGGCGATCTCGCCCTCCACCAGCGCGAGCTCGACCCCCCCGATCCCGGTCGCCTCCCCCGCGCAGAAGAGAAACGGAAGGCTCGACCTCTGGAACTCGTCGACCGGAATGCGTCCCCGTTCCACGGCGCAGCCGAGCATCATCGGAAGCTCGAGGTTGGGGACCAGCCCGTAACCGCAGCAGAGCAGGTCGCACGGAGCGGTCCACGACCGGCGGCCGTCGGTCAGGACCGCCTCCCGCAGCACGCCGGTGCCGGCGGCGGCCGTCACCCAGACCCCGGGTCGGTAGCGGGTGGCCGGAAAGCCAAGACGAAGGCGGGCGGCGGCGGCGAGCTTGCCCGGCCGCCGGGCGAGGCCGAAGAGGAACCGCCCCACCGCGCCGGGCGGCGCCTGCTCCGCGACGGCGGACAGCCGGGCTCCGGCAGCCGACAGCGCGGCCGCGGCGGCGAGGAGGAGAGGCCCGGACCCCGCCACCACCACCCGCTTGCCGGCGACCGAAACGCCGGACTTGACCAGAGCCTGGGCCGCACCCACGCCCACGACGCCCGGCAGGGTCCAGCCGGGAAAGGGAAGGAAGAGCTCGCGCGCTCCGGTGGCGGCGATGAGGACGGGCGCGCGGATCTCGAAACCGACGCTCGCCGTCACTTGCGCCGATCGCGGCCCGACGCCGACTCTCTCGGCGTAGAGCCGTCCCGGCTCGGCGAAGACCACCTGTAAGCCCGTCAGGAGCCGCGCTCCGGACCGTCGGAACCGCTCGAGCCAGCGGCGCGCCGCCCGTGGAGGACGGCCGCCGTGTCTCCAGATCTGCCCGCCCGGCGCCAGACCGTCGTCCAGGACGACCACGCTCGCGCCCGATTCCGCCGCGCGGGTGGCCGCGGCGATCCCGGCGGGGCCCGCACCCACCACGGCGATCATCGCGTTGAGCGCCTCAGCCACCCGTCGTCACCTTCATTCCCGGACGGCACGGCTCCAGGCACGACCTGCGGTGCGGGACGCCGTCGATCGTCACGCGGCATTCGAAACAGATCCCCATCGCGCACAGGGGGCCACGCGGCTCGCCGGTGATGGAGGATCGAAACGCCGCGACGCCGCTGTTGAGAAGTGCGGCGGCGACGGTCGTCGATTCCTCCGCCGCCACCGGGCGGCCGTCGACCTCGATCTGAAAGCTCACGCCGCCATCCCCGGCATGGTCCGAGTCGGCGCGAAGGGAGCCGGATCGATCGGCGGCGCCTGACCCGTGATGAGAGCTGCCAGAAGCTCGCCGGTGGCCGGCGCGGTGGTGATGCCGAGGCCCTCGTGCCCGGTGGCGATCCAGGGACCCGGCTCGCCGGCCCGGGACCATCGTCCGATCAACGGCAATCGGTCCGGGGTCGACGGACGAAAGCCGGTCCACGCGCGGATGGCGGAGAGCCCCGCCAGCGGAGGCAGGAACTCGATCGCGCGGCGGATCATCTTCTCGAGGACCCCGGGATCCACCCCGGCGTCCCAACCGACGAACTCGCGCGACGAGCCGATCAGGATCTGTCCCGTCGCGCGGGGCTGAACGTTGAAGGCGACCGACGGGCCGGCGGCGGACATGGAGTGCGCGCTCTTCAAGTAGCCGAGCTCGACGAGCTGGTGGCGGCAGAATCCGGGATACCGGTCGGTGATCACGAGGTGTCCCTTGCGCGGTTCGACGGGCAGGCCGAGTGTCAGCCGCGGAGCCTCCGGGCCGGCCGCGTTCACCACGTGCGACGCCTCCACCCGGCCCTGCGCCAGCATGGCCCCGCGAGCGTCGATCGAACGCACTTGGCACCCCTCGCGAACCTCGGCTCCCAGTGCGCACGCCTGCCGGAGCAGCCACCGCGCGGCGTTGGGAGGATAGAGAACCCTGTCTCCCAGTACGAGCAACCCCCCCGCCAGCCCCGGCCGGAGGTTGGGCTCGAGCGTGATGAGCTCGGGCTCGGAGAGGATCTCGGCGTCGAGGCCGTGCGCGCGGTACACCTGCGCCTTGCGCCGCACCACTTCCGCCTCCTCCGCGTCCGCGGCGATCCAGAGCGTGCCGCAAGGGTCGTCCTCGCAGTCGGGCGGCAGGTCCGCGGCCATCTCGGTCCACAGGGCGCGCGCGCACGTGGTCAGCGCGATCTGGGCGTCCGAGTCGTCCATGACCACGATATGGCCCATGCCGGCCGCGGTGACGCCGGCAGCGACGAAACGCGATTCCAGAACCACGACCCGCAACCCGCGCCGGGCGAGCGAGAGGGCGCAGGCCGCGCCCACGATCCCTGCGCCGACCACCAGAACGTCCGGCGACCGACTCACCGCGAGGAGAACCCCCGGCGGAACGGGTCGGCCGGATCGAAGAAGAGGGTGGCGCGTCCGGTGATGTAGGCGCGCCCCTGGATGCGGGGGACCAGATCGCCGTCCCGCTGCTCGAGCCACCCCGTGAACAGGCTGCCGGTGATCGATTCCTGACGCCAGTGCGCTCCGGGTGCGAGCTTTCCCCGGGCGTGCAGGGCCGCCATCTTGGCCGAGGTGCCCGTGCCGCACGGAGACCGGTCGTAGGCCCCTCCCGGGCACATCACGAAGTTCTTGCTGTCGGCGTCCCGGCGGTCCGGAGGGCCAAAGATCTCGACGTGATCGATGGCCGCGCCGCCGGCGCCGGTGATCTTCTGGTCGGCCAGCGCGCGCTGGATGGCAATGGTGATCGAGGTCAGACGGTCGACGTTCGAGAGCGCGATCGTCTCGCCGGAGAGCTCGGTCAGAAAGAACCAGTTGCCTCCGTAGGCCACGTCACCCACCACCCGTCCGACGCCCGGAACGTCCACCCCGACGCCGCGGGCATGACAGAAGGCGGGGACGTTCTCGATCGTGACGAAGCCGTCGGCCGCGAGCTCGGCGCCGACGGTTCCGGCCGGCGTATCGATCCGCAAGCGGCCGGGCTCGATTTTTTCGAGAAACGCCAGGGTGCGGACGACACCGATCGTGCCGTGGCCGCACATCCACAGGGGGCCGACATTGTCGAAGAAGACGACGCCGGCGACGGACCCCGGCCGGACGGGAGGAACGAGCAAGGCGCCCACCATCGCGTCGTGCCCGCGCGGCTCGAGCACGACGCCCCTCCACAGCGGCTCGTCGCGGCGGGCGAGCTCCTCGCGGCGTCCCTCCATGGTCGGCGACGCCAGCGCCGGCCATCCCTCCACGACGACGCGCGTCGGCTCCCCCTCGGTGTGGGAATCGACGACCGAGAGGCTCGCCGGGAGATTCTCGCTGCTCATCGATTGGCGTTCCGTGTTTGACCGGCCCCGAGGCTGCATCATAGATTGCCGCCATGAGCGACGCACCGCTTCTTCGCCATTTCGTCGGGGGACAGTGGCGGTCCGGCGCCGGCGGCGGGCTGGTCGACGACCGGAATCCCTCCGACGCGCAGGACGTCGTCGCGCGCGTTCCGTCCGGCTCCGCCGCGGACGTCGACGCAGCCGTCGCCGCGGCGGCCGAGGCGCTGCCGCGCTGGAAGGCGCTGACCGGCCCGGCCCGCGCCGAGCATCTGCTGCGCTGGTCGGCCGCGATCGCCGCGCGCCAGGAGGAGATGGCCCAGGCCATGGCCCGCGAGGTGGGCAAACCGATCGGCGAGGCGCGGGGCGAGGTCGCGCGCTGCGTGGCGATCCTGCGCTACGACGCGGGCGAGGCCGTCCGGGAGATCGGGCAGGTCATCCCCAGCCAGATTCCGGCCGCCCTGCAGTTCACGCTGCGGCAACCGCTGGGCGTCGTCGTCCTGATCACGCCGTGGAACTTTCCGCTGGCGATTCCGCTGTGGAAGGCGGCTCCCGCGCTGGCGTTCGGCAATACCGTCGTGTTCAAGCCGGCCGAGGCGGCGTCGCACATGGGCTCGCTTCTGGCGGAGACCGCGGCCCAGGCGGAGCTTCCGGCCGGCGTCTTCAACCTGGTGCTCGGCTCGGGCTCGGTGATCGGCGACCCGTTGGTGGCCCATCGCGACGTGCGGGGCGTGAGCTTCACGGGATCGTCGATCGTAGGCGCGCGCGTGGCGGCCGCGGCGGCCGCGCGCAACATCCGCTACCAGACCGAAATGGGGGGCAAGAACGTCGCCATCGTGCTTCCCGACGCGGACCTCGACATGGCGGCGTCGCTGATCGCGGCGGGTGCCATGCGCTATGCCGGGCAGAAGTGCACCGCCACGAGCCGCGCGGTGGTCGATCGCCGCGTTCAGGACGCCCTGCTGGCCAGGCTCCAGGCAGCGACCGAAGGACTGCCGCTCGGCCCGGTGACCGACCCCAGGGCCGCGGTCGGACCGATGATCTCCGGCGACGCGCGGGACGCCGTGGTTGCCGCCCTCGCCGCCGGTTCCTTCCGCCGGATCTGCGGCGGCGATCCGGTGGCCGAGGAGCCCTTTTCCAGGGGGTTCTTTCTGCGGCCGTCGATCGTCGCCGAGGTAGAGCCCGACTCGAAGCTGGCGCAGGAGGAGCTGTTCGGCCCGGTCCTGGCGGTGATCGCCGCGGACGGCCTGGAGGAAGCCATCGCTCTGGCCAATCGCTCGCGCTACGGGCTCTCGGCGTCCCTCTTCACGCGCGACGTCGGGAGCGCTCTGACCTACATCCACAAGATCGAAGCGGGTCTCGTGCGCGTCAACGGCGACACCACCGGCGTCGACCCGCATGCCCCCTTCGGCGGCTTCAAGGGCTCCTCTTCCGGCAGCCGCGAGCAGGGCCCCGCCGCGCGCGAGTTCTATACCGAGATCAAGACCGTTCAGGTCAGCGGCGCGTAGGGCCGCTTCCGTCTTCCGGAAGACATAGCATATTTGTTATGTCGTGCTACTTGGCGGCCGGCAGGTAGGGCGGCGGGATCTGGTTGTCGGTCCGCTCGGCGTCCCAGGCCACCGACGCGATCCACCAGCGCTTGCCGTCGCGCACGAGCTGGATCGAGTTGATTCCGCGCTCGAAGGGCTTGGCGTCCGATTCGGTGTGGCGCGACTCGTACGTCGAGAAGATCTGGCAGACGTTGCCGAAGCAGTCGGTCCGGCGCGCGATCTCGCGCTCGAAGAACCCCTGGCCGGCCTCGCCCTTCTCCTTGCGCGCGGCGGCGGCCTTCTGGAACTTCTCAGACCAGCTGTCCACGTCGCTGACGGCGATCTCCTGGCCCGGTCGCACCGGGGGCACCAGCATCCCGACGTACAGAAAGACACCGCGCATCCGGTCGAAGTCGGGCGAGCCGCCGGCGGGATGACTGACCGAGGCATACAGGGCGGCCACGGCGGCATCGACGGAGACGGCGTCGGCGGGCACGATCGGCTCGCGCCGTCTCGACGTCTGTGCCGGGACGACAGCGGCGAACAGGGCCATCATCACGGACACGGCGATGCGCGGCTTGGTCATCGGAACCTCCTGCGCCGGCAAGATACTACGGGCGAGAGGGAGATCTGGACGGCGGCCGGCGAGTCCGGACCGCTGGGCCCGTCGCCGGCAGCGCTTGCGGCGGAGCCGGGGCCGCGGGAGCGGGCTCGAGCAGTCCGTGCTGATACGAAAAAACGACGGCCGCGAGCTTCGTGTGGACGCCGAGGCGCTGCAGGATCTTTGCGGTGTGGTTGCGGACGGTCACCATGGAGATAGAGAGCTGCTTGGCCACGGCTCCGGTCGACAGGCCCTGCGCCAGGTAGCGGAGAATCTCCTTCTCACGCTTGGTCAGGACGACCGATTCCCCCTGGCCGGTGGTCATCGGCCACAGCGGCTCTCGAACCTCGGCCTCGCCGGAGAGCTGCTTCTCGAGCAGCGTTTCCGCGCCGCCCTCGCGCAGGACGTGGACGAGCGTGGCCAGGGCGGGATGGTAGGAGGGGATCGCGAACATCGAGACCTCGATGTTGCGGCGGCCCTTGTCGCCGACTTCGACGGACAGCGTGAAGCGGTTGATCGGCTCCTCCGTCCGCTCGCGGGCCTGGAACGCCACCGGACAGCTGCGGTGGCAGTACAGATTGCCGTGCGCGTCGCGCCCTCCGACGATGTCGTAGCAGCGACGCCCCAGAACACTGCGGGCCGGGCGCTCCAGGAGCTCTTCGCACTTCTTGTTCCACAAGATGATCCGATCGCCGGCGTCCGTGGCGAAGACAGCTTCGCCGCTTCGGGCGATGCGATCCAGAGTCTCCGACCCGACTGTCATGGCGTCTTGGCTCCGTTCCGGGGGCGGGATGTCCTGCGGAGGACAGAAGACCAGCGCGTCGGAAGTTGCGCGATCATGCTAGCCCCGTTCCGTCGCACCGTCAATCGCCTCGGGAGCCCACCGCCCGTGGATGCGCAGGGCCTCGAAGAGAGTCTGCGCGCTCACGGGCTTGCGCAGCACGGCGGCCACGCCGAGATCCCTGACCTCGTCGCGCCCGCCGGACCAGCCGCTCAAGACCACGATCGGTATGTCGGCGATGGGAGACCTTTCGGCCAGCTGCTGCCGCCGGAACTCGAGGCCGTTCATCCGCGGCATCATCAGGTCGAGCAGAACGACCGCCGGCCGAAGGCCCGAGCGCAGCAGATCGAGGGCCTCTTCGCCATCGTCGGCGCGAATCACCGCGACGCCCGCCTCGTCGAGCAGGGCGTAGACGGCCTCGCGCAGGTCGACGTCGTCCTCCACCACCAGAACGACCGGCGGTATCACGAGCGCGACCGTTCGGATGACAGAAGGCGTGCGGGCCGGTGAACACCGGCGGCAGAGAAATCCATCGTGCCCTGGCCCGAGTCTAGCAAGCCGCCCAAGTGGATCTCCGGGAGGCGAGCCCGTCGCAAAGGCGGATTTGGCCTGTCGATTTGGCGGACCCTCGCTCGTCGTTCCAATGGAGGCAGGGTTTGAACGGCCCAATCGGAGCCGGAGCCCCGCTCGAAACAAAGGAGGCACAACGATGCGATTCCTGGCGATGGTCAAGGCCAACACGTTGAGCGAGGCGGGCGGCGTCCCGGACCCGGAGCTCCTGGAAGCCATGGGCAAGTACAACGAGGAGCTGGCCAGGGCCGGAGTGTTCCTCGCGGCCGAGGGGCTCCAACCGAGCTCGAAGGGCGCGCGCGTCCGGTTCTCGGGAGGCAAGCGCACCGTGATCGACGGGCCCTTCACCGAGGCCAAGGAGCTGATCGCCGGCTTCTGGATGATTCAGGCGAAGTCGAAGGAGGAGGCGATCGAGTGGATCAAGCGCAGTCCGCATCCTTTCGGAGAAGGGGAAGCGGAGATCGAGATTCGGCAGGTGTCCGAGGCGTCGGATTTCGGTCCGGAAGTGGCGGCGAGCGAGGAGGCTCTGCGCGACCAGCTGCAGCGGAAGACCGGCAAGCGCTCGCGGGACGGAGAGCTCGAAAGTGAAGAGTCGAAATCGTAGGAACACCGACAAAGATCGGGAGGACACACAATGCAGCTCAATGCGTACCTGAACTTCGACGGCACCTGCGCCGACGCGATGCGCTTTTACGAGCGCACGCTGGGCGGGAAGCTCGACTTGATGACCCATGGGGAATCCCCGATCGCGGCGCAGACGCCCCCCGGCAGCGCCGACCGGATCATGCACGCGCGTCTGGTCCTCGACGGCGGCGTCCTGATGGCGTCGGACGCGATGGCCGGAGCGTCCCCCAAGGGGATGCACGGCTTCGCCCTGGCGCTGACCTACCCTTCGGCCGCCGAAGCAAAACGGGTCTTCGACGCGCTGTCACAGGGCGGCAAGGTGACCATGCCGCTGCAGAAGAGCTTCTGGGCCGAAGCATTCGGAATGCTCATCGACCGCTTCGGAACTCCCTGGATCATCAACGGCGCCATGACGATGGCCTGAGCCCGCGGCGGCACGCCATGGCTTCCCGGCCGGCGTCTGAGAGGCGTCGGCCGGATTTCCACGCTCCGAGGCAGCCTCGCTCGACGCTCGAGGAGATCTCGTCTACGAATGCCGCAGCGCGTCGACCGGCGCGACGCGGGCCGCGCGCCGTGCCGGCACGTAGCTCGCGAGCAGGGACACGGCGCTCAGGAGGAGGACGACCACGGCAAACGTGACGGGGTCCGCGCCGCGGGCCTGAGAGAGGAGAGCGGAAAGCGCCCGGCTCAGGAGAAGAGCGAGCGGCGCTCCGATGGCCAGACCGGTCAGGAGGAGCCGGGTGCCGTCGCGCAGGATCAGGAACCGGAGGGCGCGGGCGTCGGCGCCGAGCGCGGCGCGGATGCCCATCTCGGTGGTGCGCTGGCCGACGACGTAGGACAGGACGCCGAAGATTCCGATCGCGGCAAGAAGCAGTGCGAGGCCGGCGAAGAGAAGGAGCACGATCGATCCGAAACGATCGCGCGCGAGCGATGCGCCGATCCACTGCTCCATGGTCCGGACGTCGGACACCGGCTGATCCTTGTCGATCGACTGGATCGCCCGCTCGACGGCGGGCGCGGCCGCGAGCGGATCCGAATCGGTGCGGATCGTGAGCGTCATCGCGCCCATGACGAGCTGGGGGGGAGGCCAGTACGCCATGGGCCGCACCTGCGCCGCCAGGTCCGCCTGCTGGACGTCCCCCACCACGCCGATGATCTCGGTCGGAACGTTCTCGTCGGCCATGTCGATCGTGATCTTCCGCCCGATCGGATCCTCGCCGGGGAAGGAGCGGCGCGCCAACGTTTCGCCGATGACGACGACGTCGGATTTCTGGCGCATCTCCAGGCTCGTGAAGAGCCGGCCGCGCAGGAGCGGCACCCGCATCACGCGGAAGTATCCGTTGTCGCAGATTCGGACTTCCGTGACGGGGCCCTGGCCGGCCGCCGGCGCGGGCTGACCGAGGACCGTGTAGCCCGTGGCGGCGGCAAGGCCGGTGAAGGGCAGGTAACTGATCTCGCCGGCGTCGCGCACGCCCGGAAGCACGCTCACGCGGGCCAGCGCCTGATCGAAGAACCGCATCACTGTCGCGTCGTCGCCGTACCGGCGCCGCGGCAGCGTGACGCGCGCGGTCAGGACGCCCTTGGAATCGAAGCCGGGGTTGACCCGGCCCAGGGTGCGGAGGCTCTCGAGCATCAGCCCGGCGCCGGCGAGGAGCACGACCGCCAGCGCGATCTCCGACACGACGAACGCCTCGCGCAGCCGTCGTGTTCGAACGCCGGCGCCGCCCGGGCGCGCCCCCTCCTTGAGAGACTCCTGGACGTCGGGACGGGAGCCCGCCAGCGCGGGAGCCAGTCCGAAGATGGCGGCGGTCAGAATCGAGGCAGCCGCGGTAAAGGCGAAGACCGGTCCGCTCGACCGCACCGGGGCCAGCCCGGTCAGGTCCGCCGGGCTCGCCGCGAGCAGGAGCCCAACGCCCCACCGCGCAAGGAGGAGCCCCGCCCCGCCTCCGAGCAGGCCCATCAGAAGGTTTTCCGTCAAGAGCTGCGCCAGGATGCGGGATCGGGCCGCCCCGAGCGCCGTCCGGATCGCGATCTCCCTCACCCGCGAGGTCCCGCGGGCCAGGAGCAGGCTGGCCACGTTGGCGCAGGCGATCAGCAGCACACATGCCACGGCTCCGAACAGCACCAGGAGGATTGGGCGCAGCTCCCCCGAAATCTCCTCGTGGAGCGGCACGAGAAGCACGCTCCAGCCGGCGTCGGTCTGTGGAAACTCCGCCGCCAGGCCCGACGCAATCGCGGCCATCTGCGTCTGCGCCTTCGCCCGGCTCACCCCCGGCTTCAAGCGCGCGACGGCCGTCATGTAACGGCCGATCGGCTGGCGCATCCGCGCGGTGAAGGCGAATGGGGTCCAAAGCTCGGGCGGCTTGCCCACGAGCGTCCCCTTCTTCAAGAACAGCCCGAAGTTCGCGGGCATGACTCCGATCACGGTGAAGGGGCGGTCGTTCAACTGGATGGCCCGTCCAACGACCGCGGGATCGCCGCCGAAGCGCCGCTGCCAGAGGCCGAAGCTCAGGATCGCGACGCGGTCGCGGCCTTCGGGTCCCTCGTCCGGCGCGAACGCGCGCCCGAGCATGGGGGCGGCGCCGAGCGTCGAGAAGAAGTTCGACGTCACGTCCTGGGCGATGATCTCCTCCGGCTGCGCCTGCCCCGTGAGGTTGGCGCGCCAGTCGTACATCGCGGACATCGACTCGAAGACCGTCGCGCGCTCCTGCCACCGGATGCAGTTGGAGGGCGCGATCACGTTGGGCCGTCCCGGACGCCGCGCGTTCTCCTCCCACACCACGACGATCCGGCCGGAATCGCGCAAGGGCAGCGGCTCGATCATGACGGCGTGAACGACCGTGAAGATGGCGGTATTGGCGCCGATCCCGAGGGCGAGCGTCGACACCGTGACGGCCGTGAAGCCCGGGCTCTTGCGCAGCGCGCGCGCCGCGAAGCGGAGGTCCCGCAGGGCCGTCTCGATTATCGGGACCCGGCGGCGGTCGCGGAGCTGTTCCTTGATCGGCTCGAGGCCGCCGAGCTTCGCAAGCGCTTCCCGGCGCGCGTCCTCGGGCGCCATGCCGGACCGGACGCTGTCGGCCACGTGCATCTCCAGATGCGCCTCGAGCTCCTCGGACATCTCCCGCTCCTGCCGGGCCCGGCCGAAGACGCCCGCGACGCGGACGAGAAAAGCGCGCAGCCGCCTCACGGCTCCTCTCCCGAAGTCAGAAACTGCGCCAGGATCGCCGTGGTGCGTTCCCACTCCCGGGCCTCGCGCGCCACCTGCCGCCGGCCCGCCCGCGTCAGCCGGTAGTACCTGGCCCGGCGGTTGTTGGCCGAGACTCCCCATTCGGACGCCACGTAGCCTTCCTGCTCGAGCTTGAGAAGGGCCGGGTACAGCGTTCCGTAGTTGACGGACAGGCGGTCGCCGCTGGTCTGCTCGATGCGGCGGGCGATTCCGTATCCGTGGAGAGGCCCCATCGTTTCCAGAGTCTTCAGGACCATGAGCGCCAGGGTTCCCTGCCAGACGTCCTGCTTGCCGCTCATGCCGTCACGCCGCTCCTATGGGATGACCATAGCACGCAGACATATGGGGAAACAATAGGAAGACGGGACGCCCCCCGGCCTTGCGGGAAGCGCGAAAGATGCTGTAATCCCCGGCCGTGACGGCCACCGACGCCCATCGCGTGATCGACGCGGTCTGGAGGATCGAGTCGCCCCGGCTCATCGCCGGTCTCGCCCGCATGGTGCGCGACGTCGGCCTGGCCGAAGACCTGGCCCAGGATGCTCTCGTCGCGGCCCTCGAGCGGTGGCCCGAGTCCGGCGTCCCGGACAATCCGGCCGCGTGGCTCATGGCCACGGCGAAGAATCGTGCCATCGACCAACTGCGCCGCAGGACGGTCGTCGAGCGCACGCACGCACAGCTCGGCCGCGACGTCGAAAGCCGGCAGGCCGAGGTCGTCGCGGATCTGGAGTCCGCAATCGACGATGACGTCGGCGACGACCTCCTGCGCCTCATCTTCACGGCCTGTCATCCCGTTCTCTCCACCGAGGCGCGCGTGGCGCTCACGCTTCGCCTGCTCGGCGGCCTGACCACCGAGGAGATCGCGCGCGCGTTCCTGGTCCCGGAACCGACCATCGCCCAGCGGATCGTCCGGGCCAAACGGACGCTGGCCGACAAGCGCGTCCCGTTCGAGGTCCCCCGCGGAACCGAGCTCGCCGCTCGGCTCTCGTCGGTGCTCGAGGTCCTCTACCTCATCTTCAACGAAGGCTACGCGGCGACGGCCGGAGACGACTGGATGCGGCCGGCGCTGTGCGAGGACGCGTTGCGCCTGGGCCGGATCCTGGCCGGGCTCGCGCCGCGGGAGCCGGAGGTCCACGGCCTCGTCGCGCTGATGGAAATCCAGGCCTCCCGCGCGGCGGCGCGCGTCGGCCCGAGCGGAGAGCCCATCCTGCTCCTGGACCAGGACCGCGGGCGTTGGGACCAGCTCCTGATCCGCCGCGGCTTCACCGCGCTCGCGCGCGCCGAGGAGCTCAACGGCGCCGTCGGCCCTTACGCCCTGCAGGCCGCGATCGCCGCCTGTCACGCGCGTGCGCGCACCGGCGCCGAGACGGATTGGGAGCGCATCGCCTCGCTCTACGAGGAGCTTGCTCGGGTCATGCCCTCGCCGATCGTGGAGCTCAATCGTGCGGTCGCGGTGGCCATGGCGTTCGGTCCGGCGGCCGGCCTGGAGCTCGTCGATCGACTGACGTCCGAGCCTTCCCTCGAGGGCTACCACCTTCTCTCGAGCGTGCGCGGCGATCTGCTGGCCAGGCTCGGCCGCCTGGACGAAGCGCGCGGCGAATTCCAGGGCGCCGCAGCCCTCACCCGAAACGCCCGCGAGCGCGACCTCCTCCTGGCCCGCGCCGCCGCATGCGTCCGGGAAACGCCGAGTTAGCCCCAGGCCGTGGCTTCTCGCCGCTTCCCCGACGGCGGAGCTGCCGTGGAGCTCAAGGCCGTCTACCTGGCGGCCGCGCGGGGCGGTCGGGGAGGCAGGTGCTCGAGGCGACGCAGCATCTCGATCGCCTCGGCGCTGTTGGGATTGAGCTCGAGGACCTTGCGATACCCGGCGATTGCCTTTTCGCGGTCGCCCTCGACTTCGCGGATTTCGGCGATCCGGGACAGAAGAAGCGTGGGGTCCGTCGGCCTGGCCGAAAGCGCCAGCTCGTAGACCCGCAGGGCCTCCGCAAAGCGGGATCGCTGCTGAAGCCGCAGGCCCACGAGCGTCAGCTGCCACGGGCCGAAATCGTAGTCGTTCGGCTCCTTTTCCCGCAGCTCGTTCCAACGCGCCAGGGCCGCGTCAAGGCCGCTCGACTGCCACGTCTTCCACACGACCTCGCCGCCCGGCTTCTTGTCCTTCGCGTTCCAGCCCCACAGATCGTGGTTGGACCGGATTCCGAGCATTTCGATCGCCACTTCGACGTCTTCCCCGATCGCTTTGCCCCAGAACGTGTCCGCCAGGATTCCGAAATCGGTGCGCTTGAGACTGACCGTTCCGGTGCCGCCGATGCGGACGTTGCCCCAGGCCGAGTCCGGACCGCGCGGGACCGTCTGCGTCATCGGCAGGTCAATCGGTCGGCGGATCCCTTTGATCTCCAGCGTCCCGTGCACGACGTAGCGGTTCAGACCCTTTCGCTCGATGCTCTGCGTCTGGAACAGGATCCGCGGATGCTTGCCCGTGTCCAAGAAGCGCGGGTCTTTCAAGTCCTTGTCGCGCCCCGCGAAACCCGTGTCGACGCTCGCCGGATCGATGACGACCGTCGCGGAGCTTCGGGTCGGGTCCTTCTCGTCGTACAGGATGCAAGCCGAGTACTCGTTGAAGGCGCCCCGAACCCTGGTGATGCCCATGAATCCAACCGTGAACCCGAGATAGGAGTGCAGGGTGTCCACGCCGAAGGGCTCGGCACCGAGGAGCTCGATGCGGCCCCAGATCGGCGCCGGCGGCGCATCCTCAGCGGTCCCGGTGAACGGGAGCAGCGCGGCAAGGAGCAAGGAAACGGCGGACAGGCTCATGGCCCCCCCTCTTTGTGACCGGCAGTCTAGGAGTCCGCACCCGGCCGCGGGTCGTGGTGCCGTGAGGAAAGAGTCAGGAAACGGTCAACTCGGGAGAACCCATTGCCGGGGTTGGTACATTGGACCGATGATGAGAGGACGACCCGGAGGCGACCCTCGAGGATTCCCCTGGATGAACGTCCTGCTCGCCGCGGCCCTCGTCCTGACCGTCGTCCTGGTCTGGGAAGCGGTCGATGCCGCCCGCTCCCACCGCGCCGCCGTGGAGAAGGTCCTTCGCGACGACGCGGCTCTCGCCGCAAACGAGTACCTGCGCCGCGCGCGCTACCAGGTGAGCTATTTTGCTTTCTACCCTGCGCTGCGCATCGTGGCCGACTTCGAGCGTGCGACCGGAGGCCTGCCCGACGTCGGCGCGCTCGCGTCGACTCCACCGATCGCGCCGCTGTCGTTCATTCGCACGGTCGCGAGCGTGAACCTGATCAATGGGCGCGTCACGAGCTCGCCGCTGCCTTCCGGAGAGCTCGCCGCGTGGCTCGACGAAAACCTCGCCCGGCTCGTTCGCGAGCGCGCTTCGCCCCTCGGGGATCTGGCCGTCTCCCGCGCCCTCGTGGGTGGTCAAACGCACACGTTCGTCTACGGCCGGTCGCCTTCGGCTTCCCTACCGCGGGGCTTGATGTTCGACGTGGATCTCGCCGCTCTGGGCCCCTCCTGGCGGAAGGCTCTCGATCAGGCGCCCCTTCTCCCCGAGCCGATCGCGTCCGCGGCTGCCGGCGGCGACTCCGTCTTCCTGGAGCTCTCGGACTCCGGGGGGCGGCCGCTGCTCACGACGGAGGGGCGATTCGATCCGGCTCTCGGTGTCTCACAGACCATCCGTGGCGCTGCGGACGTGCTGGACGGTCTGACGATTCGAGCGTCGATCGCGCCGGCCGCTGCGCAGCGCCTGGTGGCGGGCGGTCTTCCGCCCTCACGATTGTCGCTGCTGCTCGTGGCCGGCGCCCTGGCCGCCGGCCTTCTCGTCGCCTCGATCGTTCTCGCCCGCCGCGAGCGAGCGGTCGCGCGGCTGCGCGCCGAATTCGTCGCGAGCGTGTCGCACGAGCTGCGGACGCCCCTCGCGCAGATCCGGCTCTTCGCGGAGACGCTTCGTCTCGACCGCGTCCGGACCCCGGAAGAGAGGCGCCGCGCGCTCGAGATCATCGATCAGGAAGCGCGGCGCCTGACACAGCTCGTTCAGAACGCCCTCGCTTTCTCGAACTCGGATCGGGCGGCCACCGCGATCGCTCCGCGCGAACAGGACGTGTCCGCCATCGCGCGGGAGGCGATCGAGAGCTTCGCGCCGCTCGCGGCCGCGGCCGGGGCTCGGCTCGCCGTCGAGCTTCCCGAGAGCGCGGTCGCGGCGGTGGATGCGGACGCCCTGCGCCAGGTGCTGGTCAACCTTCTCGACAACGCCGCCAAGTACGGCCCCTCGGGCCAATGCATCGCCGTCCGCCTCGAACAGGAGGCCGGATGGCTCTTCCTGTCCGTCGAGGACCAGGGGCCGGGCGTTCCCGTGCCCGACCGGGACAGGATCTTCGAGCGATTCGTTCGGCTCGATCGGGACCGCGCTTCCCACATCGCCGGCGCCGGGATCGGTCTTTGCGTCGCTCTCGAGCTCGTGAGGCTCCACGGCGGCACGATCCGGGCCGAGTCAAGCCCTCGCGGCGGCGCGCGATTCGTGGTCGCGCTGCCGGCCGAATCGCGGAGGGGACCTTGAGCCGCATCCTCGTCATCGAAGACAGCGCGGACCTCGCCTTCGGCCTGCAGACGAACCTCGAAATCGAAGGGTACGACGTCGAGGTCGCTTCCGACGGAAGGGTCGGCCTCGAGCGCGCCCGCCGCTCGCCGCGGCCCGACCTCGTCCTTCTCGACCTCATGCTGCCGGGCCTGGACGGACTGCGCGTCCTGAAGGCGATGCGCGAGGAGGGGTTGACGATGCCCGTCCTGATCCTCACGGCCCGCGGGCAGGAAGCCGATAAGGTCCGCGGCCTGAAGCACGGCGCCGACGACTACGTGACCAAACCTTTCGGCGTGCTCGAGCTCCTGGCCCGGGCCGAGGCGCTTCTGAGGCGTGGCCGAACCGCGAACGGCCCGCCGCCCGCGCCTGCCGTGGAGCGCTTCGGCGACATCACCGTCGACTTTTCGACGCGGACTGTGACGCGCGCGGGGACCCCGGTCGATCTCGCGCCCAAGGAGTTCGCGCTTCTCGCGGCGTTGCTCTCCCGGCGAGGCGCCATCGCGTCGCGTTTGGAGCTCATGCGCGAGATCTGGGGCTACGACGATTCCGTGATCACGCGAACCATCGACACGCACGTCGCCGAGCTGCGCCGCAAGCTCGAGGCCGACCCTTCCGCGCCGCGGCACATCCTGACGGTGCGCAAGATCGGTTACCGCCTCGCGCCGTAGCCCCGTCTCGGTCACTCCAAGGAGGGGGCGGTGCGGCAGGTTCGCGGGGGGAGCCCACGGGAACCTGAACTTGGGACGGCGCGGGATCTCCGGCCATCGCGCTCAGATCATCAGACTGAGACGTGGTCACGGGAGTCTCATCGGCGTCCTCGTTCTGTCGCGAGCGAGGCTTCTGAAAGATGCCAGCGCGTTTGCAGCGCGACGCAGTCTCGCCTATCATCCCGGCGCCAACTCGCCTGGATGCCAAGTGCGTTCGGGCGACCCGACACGGCCTTCACGAAACGCGAGCCAGGAGGAGAGGAATGCCCATCCGCTATGAGATCGAAAGGATTCAGCGAGTCATTCGCACGCGGTGTACCGGATACGTCGTCTTATCCGAGGTGATCGATCATTTCCGGCAGCTCGAGCACGACCCTGACTGCTCGAAACAGTTGGATGTTGTGCTCGACCTGAGCACGACGACCTCGCTGCCATCGAGCGACCAGCTCAGAGCGGTTGGTAAGGAAATCGGACGCATTCGCGACAGGGTCCGTTTTGGCGACTGCGCCATCGTCGTGAGTTCAGACGCTGTTTTCGCGGTGGCAGCGGAATTCGGGGTTCACGCCGCCAAGGCCTTTCGAGCGTTGAAGATCTTTCGTCGGTTGGATGAGGCGGAGGTCTGGCTGGCGGGACACCCCTCATCGCCGTAAAGGCCCGCTCCTACCCCTCAGAGACCCCGTAGCCCGGAGGTCGACGGTTCGATCACTCCGGGTGATCGAGTCGATGTCGAGCCAAGCAACGAGTCAGCCAGGAAGTATTGGTGGAGATGAACGGGCCCATTTGGCGAAGTGCCAGCAGGACGAACGCGACGTAGAGCTACGCCCCGGCGACCAGACCAGCGCCCCCCTTGCGCCTGCCGCTGAGCCGAAAGTGGTTGGGCCTTGCTCGATCGGTCACTCTCCCTCGGGTCTCCCGACCATGCCATTGGACCCGGCCCGAAACAGACTTCGCCGCCTCCTCGGCGCGGGATCGCAAGTTCTCACGGGCGGTCTTACTGGACGCTGCGAACCGGCCACACGAACCACGAGGCGCCCTTCGCAAAACTTGGGAAAGTGCCGTTGGTCAGAAGCGCAGTCATCGCGAAGTGGTTGTCGCTCGCGGCCGACGTCGACGCCCAGTTAAAGTCCGACTGCACGTTGGTCGCCCATTGTGTTCCTGTCGCGTAGCATCCCGTGCCGGGCGCGTCGGGGAGGGACGGACTGGCGCAACTTGCGGTCGAGATCGCCTGCCACTCTGCCAGTGTCGGCAACCGCCAGGTTCCCGCGGACGATCCATCCGAGAGACCGCACTGGCCGCTTTGCAGCCCCGCCGCAGCCATGTTTGCGTCTGTGTAGGCCAGCGAGGAGAAACAGTTTGCTTGCTTCAGCCAGATCAGACCCGTGACCGTGTCCGTCACCGTGCCGTTGCCGCAGTCCACGAAGCGATTGGCGGTGTCGTAGCAGGGCCCGTCGGCTCCGAGGCCGTAATAGCCGTTCACGTCGAGGACGAACTGCACGGTGCCGCCTCCCTGATTGACGGAAACCGCGATGTTGCCGCTTGCGTCGACGGGAACGGCTCCCGAATTGTCGATCTGGCCTTGAGCGGGCGGGTAGTTGATGAAGGCGATCGAGCTTCCCAAAGGAATCCCGACCGTGAAGACGCCGTTGCCCGTCGCGCCTGTAATGGAGAAGACAGCGATGTTCACGGAGACCGCCTGCGCGGTCGCCGGAATGCCGCACGGCGCGCCCGTCAGGGTGACGTTGCGTGTAGTCCCGCTAGCTAGCGGCGTTGTCGTTCGGGAGTCGTACTGGCGGCAGGGGGTCACGCTGTGGAAACGTAGCGCGGGGGAGACGGCAGACACGGAGTTCTGCTGGAACGCCCGGGGCGGACCAGGCTCTTGCACGGCCGTTCGGGATTCCTGGGCCGAGACGCAGATTCCGACCGCGAATAGACAAACTCCCAAGGTTCCGGTGAATCGCATTATTTTCCTCCTCGACTTGACCCTTACTCTATTCAGCAAGTGCTCGCCGAGTCAATGCCCGGGTCCGTCAGTCTGATACAGCCGGCGCCTGAGCCCACGCGAAGCGGTCGAACCCGCAGCCCGGCGCGGATGCGTCGTCTCAGCGACCCAGGATCGAGCGAGCGTCAAGGCTTTCTTCAAATCGAAGGGTTGGTCGGCGGCGATGGCGGAGGCGAAGAAGCTGGCGAAGTGACCTCCTGGCCGCGCCGCGAGGCATACGATTCGAAGCGCGATGAAATCCCGAGCAAAGAGGACCGTCGGTCGTGATACGTCCGATCCAACCGCCCGATCCCGTAAACCACAGGGCAGCATCTGGTCCGACCGTGATCCCCGCTGGCTGGTCCGATCGGTATTTCGTCTGGACCCCCCGGACCCGAGGGTCATCTTTGGGTAACCGAGTTCTACTCAAACCAGATCGCTAAGATGTCATCCGTGGACCCCTGCAGCCGTTTGATCGAATTGCTTCCGTTTCGTTGACGAGCGGTAGCCAGGAGCCTCGCGGCGAGGCGTAGGATTCGTGATGGAATCCGACTTGGGGAGGGCGGCAGCGTGATCGCGCCGCTGAGCCGCCAACCGTCAGGCGCGCAGGCAGGGCTTACATAGATCTGAACTCGGCCGACCCTTTCACCACGCTCGGCGAGCGACCCTTGAGGAACTGGAGCAGGTGGTGAGCCGTGTAGGACTCGAACCTACAACCTAGAGATTAAGAGTCTCTTGCTCTACCAATTGAGCTAACGGCCCACTCGGGAGGCGGAGGATAGCGAATCGGGTGGGGAATCGCAACGTGATCGGCGCGGGGCTTCGCCCGCGCGTCAGGTGTGAGGCGTAAGGCCGTTCCTGGCCCTGGTTCGCGGCGCGCGAAGTCTCCTGAGCGGAAGCGAAGAAGGAGGCGCGCGCCGCGGGAGCCGAAGCGCAGCGACAGACCAGGCGTCCGGTCGAGGGCCTCTGGCTGAACCGGACGCCGGTGGCGAAGCCAGGTCCGGAAAAGCGGAGGCGACGGCTCTATTTCAATCCCTCGACGACGAACAGGTCCGACAGCAGCCGCGCGTAGCAGTACGCGTATCCCTTGCCGTCCGGGGTCACGACGACGTTGGAGATCCGTTCCACACCCGCGGGGTCGGCCGGCAGCAGGTCGCGCCACACTTCGCGCCGGCCGGACTCGACGTCGACGCGCGAAACGCGAGCCGGCACATCGCCGCGCTTCCAGACGTAGAGGGAGCGGCCGTCGGGCGTGAAACGCAGAGGAAACTCGCCGGCCTCGACACCGGGCACCGGCCGCGCAGCCCCGCCATCGATCGGATAGATCACGACGCTGTGCTCCGGACCGATCGTGGCGACGCCCTTCCCATCCGGGGTCAGGGCGAAGCCGGGCAGGGCCGCGCTGATTCCCTCGGGCGTCACCGCGCGGGGCTTGCCCCCGTCGATCGACAGGACCCAGAGCTTCAGCCCATGGCCGGGCTCCCCGGCGGCGAAGAGGATACGGCGGCTGTCCGGAAGCCACGCCGCGGCCTGCTCGGTGGTCATGCCTTCGAGATTGAGCCGGCGGGCATCCCCCGTGCCGGTCGGAAGGAGGATGAAAAGGGTTCCGGAGGACGGCTTCATCGAGAGCGCCCACTTCTGGTCGGGCGAGAGCGCCAGGGCGTTGCCCTCCCCCAGGCGGACGACCGGCGAATTGTCGGCCTTGCGGAGATAGATCGTGTAGTTGGCCCCGCCGGCCTCCCCTTCCTCGTCGAAAAGAAGCGTTCCGGCGTCCGACGATATGTCCGCGGCGAAGGAGTAGTCGAGGAAGGACATGTCGCGCTCGCGCGTGTCGCCCGCGAGCATGCCGCGGATTCCGACGCGCGGGCTCTCCCGGGTGAGGAGCACGCGGCCGCTCGAAGCGATGTCGTGGAGCTTCAATCCTCCCGGCACGCGGGTGACCACGCGCAGGCGGCCCGAGAGCGTCACCGCGTAGAGGGACCGGTTCGCCCCGGCTTCGGTCGCCGTAAACCAGATCTCTCCTCCCGAGGGGGCCCACGCCAGGCCGTGCTCGCTCGCCCACTGACCCGTCAGGGTCGTCTTCTTGCCAGCCAGATCGATCACCGCGACCGTTCCGGCGTCGTCCAGCGGAAACGGATGATCGAGAAATGCGATCCGGTCTCCCTTGGGGGAGAGCCGCGCATAGCTGACGTGGCCGGCGGTCTCGTAGAGGACCTTGCCCATGGGGAACTCGATGCGCGCCTTGCCTCCCACGTCGCGCACCACGAGCTGGCTCGACCCATCCGGTCCCCAGTCGGTGTCCTGGATCCCGTCGGCCACGTCGCGCGGCGAGCCGCCGGTCAACGCCGCTCTGGCCAGCGTTCCGCTGCACACGCCCGGATGCGTCGAACGGCAGCCGATCGCGATCGCCATCTCGCCGGACGGCGAGATCCCGAGCAGGTTCGCGCTGGGCAGCTCCAGCGGCAGTGAGTCGGGACTCGACGGGTGCTTCAGGAAGAGCCTCAGCGGGCTCCCGTCCCACGCCGCGCTGTAAACGATCGTCTGACCATCCGGCGCGAAACGGGCCGCGCGGATGGTGCCGCTGCCGAAGGTGATCTGCTGGTACGAGGGGGGCGACGAGCGTGCGAAACGCCTCTCCACCAGGCTCCCGACGGCGAACGCCGCGAGGAGGGCGACGGCCGCGAGCGCGATACGAACGGCGGCGCGCCGCCGCGGCGGCGCCGGTCCCGCCACCCCGACCCTGGCTTCCAGGGAGGTCTCGGAGAGGTGCTCGCGGACGCTGCGCACGTCGTTGGCCAGATCGCGGGTCGAGGCGTACCTGTCGTCCGGGTCCTTGGCCAGGCAGCGCTCGATGATCCATCGAAAGGGCGCCGGAACGCCGGGGCGGAGCCGCGCGACGGGTTCGGCCTCCTCGCGGATGATGGCGGTCAGCGTCTCGGCCGTCGTGCCCCGCTGAAACGCCCGCGCGCCGGTCGCCATCTCGTAGAGGATCGACCCCAGTGAGAACTGATCCGAGCGAAAGTCGACCGACTTGCCGCTGGCCTGCTCCGGTGACATGTAGCCCACGGTGCCGAGCACCGTTCCAGGGCGCGTCTCCTGGATCTCGGTCGCGCTCTCGCCGCTTTCCCCGCCTTCCGGCGCCAGCAGCTTGGCCAGGCCGAAGTCCAGGATCTTGACGACCCCGTCCTTGGAGATCATCACGTTCTCGGGCTTCAGGTCCCGGTGAACGATTCCCGCCGCGTGGGCCTTGGCCAGGCCGTCGGCGACCTGGAAGGCGAGGTCGAGCAGTCTCTTGGTCGCCAGAGGACTTTCGTTCAGCAGTTCTCTCAGTGTTCGGCCGTCGACGAACTCCATGGCGACGTAGATGACCGAGTCGGACGACCCGATGTCGTGGATCGTGACGATGTTGTGATGGTTCAAGGCGGAAGCCGCTCGGGCCTCCTGCTCGAATCGCTTGCGCCGCTCGGGATCGGCCGAATACTCCCCCGACAGAACCTTGACCGCGACATCGCGCCGGAGGCGCGAGTCCCGCGCCCGGTACACCTCTCCCATCCCGCCCGCTCCGAGGGGCGCAACGATTTCGTACGGCCCGAGCCGGGCTCCCGTCGCGAGTGTCATGGGATCAAGGCGGGGATTGTAACCGTCGCCTCCGCTGCGGGAAAGGGTCTGCGCCTGCGGCGCACCGGCCGTCGGCTCGCCCGGATGCGGGCTCGACCGCCGGCCTGACCCTTTGCCTCCGCTCCGGCTCCCCGCGGCGCGACGTCCTCCTTCGGTTACTTCAGGAGCTTCGCGCGCCGCGGACCGGGGCTGGGCCCCGGGTGCCCCTCGCGGCGCGACCAAGTTTCGCGAATTGGATTCGCGAAACGACTCGCGACGCGGGAGCCGGAGCGGAGCAGATCCCGAAGCGCAGCGCAGGCGAGGATCAGCCGCCTCCCACGAACTCGACGACTTCCAGCTCGTCGCCCTCGCCGAGCAGGGTGGCGGCGTACTCTGCCTTGGGCACGATCTCCCGATTGCGCTCGACGGCCACGCGGGGGTTGGCCACCGAGAGCTTCTCCAGGAGTGCGGCGACCGACGCGCCGACGGGCAGGCGCATCTCGCGCCCGTTGACCCGGACCCGGACTTCGGCCTCCGCGCTCACGACTTCCTCTTGACCGGGAATTTGTACTCGGTCGAGCCGATGGGAGACGTGACGCGGATAACGGCGGCGGCGGACCCCTCCTGGAAGGACGGGACCAGAAACGAGATGGGACAGGATCCGTCGGCCGCGGTCTTGCCCTGAAAGACCGTCACCGGCTTGGTCACGGTCGAGAGGATCCGAATCTGGATCGACGCTCCCGGCACCGGAGCCTTGGACAGCGAGGACTGGGCCCGGATCTTCAATCCCGCTTCCTTGCCCGCGACCAGATCCGGAACGGGCGTGAAGGCGCAATCGATCTGCTCGTGGGTCAGCTCGGAGGCCAGGTAATCGAGGATGACCTGGTCGAGCGTTCGATCCCCGGCCATGGCCTGCTCGCGGGCGGACGCGGGAGAGGCCTCTTCCGGCTCCTCTCCCGAGCCGCTCATTCCTTCCGGCACTCGCAGCGATCCGTTGGGTCCGTCGAAGCGGCCACGCTGGATCGCAGCAATCATCGTGCGGTGCTGCTGCTCCATCAGCTCCTGGACGGACTTGTCGTCGCGGCCGTCCTTCAGGAGCTCGGCGTAGGACGTTTTGCGGGTGGCCAGGATCTCGCCGCCAACATACACCAGGGACTCCACAATAGGCGTGGACTCCCCCTTGTCTTCCGTCTGAATGTGGAAGACACGGTTGTTGTGCTTGACGTCGGTGTTGTAGCCGGTGATCACGGGCGCAAGATTGTAGCGTGCCTGCCGCTCTCGGTCGGCATCGTAAGGCGTAGGGGGTGAAGCGTCAGGCGTAGAACGGGGCGAGTCCCGAGCTCCGCTTCACGCTTCATGCCTCACGTTTCACGGCGTTCACGCTGGCTCGAACCTCGCGGTGAAGTGCCGCAGCACGGGCGCCTGGTGGATGATGCGCACGCCGCGCAGCTTGGCCGGCTCGCGGTGCAGGCGGATCGTGACGTCGGCGACGAACGCCAGATGCGTGTTGGTGTAGACGCGGCGGGGCACCGCCAGGCGGACCAGGTCGAGATCGGGCAGCTTTTCCCGGCCGGGATGCTGCGGATCCGGACGGCCGAACATCACTGCGCCGATCTCCACGGCGCGGATTCCTCCCTCCCGGTACAGGGCGACGGTCAATCCCTGCGCCGGGTACTGTTGGGGAGGCACGTGCGGCGCGAAGGCCCGGCCGTCGATGTAGACGGCATGCCCGCCGATCGGCAGCACCACGGGAACGCCCGCTGCGGCGAGAGCCTCGCCGAAAGCCGTCACCTGTCCCACTCGGAACGCCAGATACTCCTCGTCCAGAACCTCTCGCAGCCCGCGCGCCACGGCCTCGAGATCCCGGCCGGCCAACCCTCCGTACGTCGGAAAGCCCTCGATCAGGATGAGCTTGTTCTTCAACCGCTCGACCCACGTCTCGTTGCGCAGCGCCAGGAAGCCGCCGATGTTGGCGAGGCCGTCCTTCTTCGCGCTCATCGTGCATCCGTCGGACAGGGAAAAGACTTCGCGGACGATCTCGGCGACCGAGCGGCCGCTCTGGCCGGCCTCGCGCTGCTTGATGAACCAGGCGTTCTCGGCGAACCGGCACGCGTCCAGAAGGAGCGGGACGCCGTAGCGGCCACAAATTTCTCGCGTGGCGCGTACATTCTCCAGGGACACCGGCTGGCCCCCGCCGGAGTTGTTGGTCAGCGTCAGCATGGCCAGCGGTACCCGGCCCCGGTTCTCCGCCAGACAGCGCTCCAGGCGCGCGAGGTCCATGTTCCCCTTGAACGGATGCCGCGTGGCCGGCTCCTTCCCCTCGGGGATCACGAAGTCGAGCGCGACGCCGCCGTTGACCTCCACGTTGGCGCGGGTGGTGTCGAAGTGCGTGTTGTTGGGAACAACGTCGCCGCGCTTCAGGATCGTGGAAAAGAGCAGGTTCTCCGCCACCCGCCCCTGGTGCGTGGGGATGACATGCGGCAGCCCGAAGATTTCCCGGACCGTCTCCTCGAAGTGGTAGTAGTTGCGGCCGCCGGCGTAGGATTCGTCTCCCTGCATCAGGCCGGACCACTGCCAGTCGGACATGGCCGAGGTGCCGGAGTCCGTCAGCAGGTCGATGAAGATGTCCTCCGAAGCGATCCCGAAGACGTTGTAGCCGGCCCGCGCGAGCCGTTCCTCGCGGGCCTCGGGGGGGATGCGACGGATCGACTCGACGACCTTGATGCGCCAGGGCTCGGGCTGGAGCGCCGGCGTCATGGCGTCCGGGCCGGGCCGGGGGTCCTGGCGCGGCGCGGCGCCGGGCGAGCCGTGGGCGTCGGGTTCGCCACGGCGGGACGCCGGCGGAAGACCAGCCGCGCGGTTCTCGGCGTCCCTTGCGAAATCGAGACGGTCTCGCGGACCCACACCCTCCCGTCGCGGGACAGCTTCCAGACGCTGCGCTGGCTCGCGGTGTTCTTCGGGTCGTTCCCGTCGCCGGCCCGCACGTCGATCCAGACCGACGTGTTCCCGTCCCCCCAACGCGCCGTGACAGTCCCCTTGCCGGCGGGTCCGAGGGCCTTCTCGTACGGACGGCCGTCCACGACGAGCTCCTCGGCCATGACCATGGACCCCCGATCCCCCGCCGCGAGCGGGGAGATCCAGATCCGATTGCCCTTCTGCGTCACCGAGAGAACGGCCCCCTTCATCTGCCGGGGAACGTTCACGCTGGCGCCCTCGTCGATATCCCAGACCCCCGAGAAATCGAGCGGCGGGGACGGCGGACGCGCGGGGCTCTTGCGAAGGCCCGGCGGCGCGGCGCCCCACAGCAGCGGAGCGGCCAGAAGAACGACGGCGAGACCGGCTCTCCTCACGCGCGCATCGCTCTGGCCGAGCCCGACAGGATGCGGCGCAGGAACTGCCCGGTGAAGGAGGAGCGGACCCCGGCCACCGACTCGGGAGTCCCTTCCGCGACGATGCGGCCACCGGCGTCGCCGCCTTCCGGGCCCAGGTCCAGGATCCAATCGGCGGTGCGGATCACGTCCAGGTTGTGCTCGATGACGATGACCGTGTTCCCTTTCTCGACCAGAGAACCCAGGACCGCAAGGAGCTTGCGGATGTCGTCGAAATGGAGACCGGTGGTCGGCTCGTCGAGCAGGTAGAGCGTGCGGCCGGTGGACCGCCGGGCCAGCTCGCGCGCCAGCTTCACCCGCTGGGCCTCGCCCCCGGACAGCGTGGTCGACGACTGGCCCAGCTGGATGTAACCGAGGCCGACGTCGACCAGGGTCCGGCAGATGTTGGCGACGGAGGGGATGTTCTCGAAGATCTCGAGCGCCTGCTCGGCGGTCAGAGCGAGGATATCGGCGATCGACTTGCCCTTGTAGTGGACCTGAAGCGTCTCCCGGTTGTAGCGCTTCCCGCCGCAGACGTCGCACGTCACATAGATGTCGGGCAGAAAGTGCATCTCGATCTTGATCTGCCCGTCTCCGGCGCACGCTTCGCACCGCCCCCCCTTGACGTTGAAGGAGAAACGTCCCGGAGCGTAACCGCGGGCGCGCGCCTCGGGCGTGCGCGACATGAGCTCCCGGATCGGGTTGAAGACGTTGGTGTACGTCGCCGGGTTCGAGCGGGGCGTGCGGCCGATGGGGGACTGATCGATGTTGATGACCTTGTCGATCTCGAAAAGCCCCTCGATCCGCTCGTGCCGGCCGGGCCGCTCCGACGCGCCGTGCAGGGCCCGGGCCAGGGCGCGATAGAGAATATCGTTGACCAGCGTCGACTTGCCCGACCCCGAGACGCCGGTCACCGCGGTCATGACGCCCAGCGGGAAGCGCGCGTCGATCCCCTTCAAGTTGTGCTCTCGGGCGCCCCGCACGACGATCGCCCTTCCCGAGCCGCTGCGCCGGCCGGCCGGGGTCGCGATCTCGATTTCTCCTGCGAGATAGCGCGCGGTGAGCGACTCCGGGAAGCTCGCCAACTCGTCCGCGCGGCCCTGCGCCACGATCCGCCCCCCATGTACCCCCGCGCCGGGCCCCAGGTCGATGACCCAGTCGGCGGCGCGGATCGTCTCCTCGTCGTGCTCGACGACGATGACGGTGTTGCCCAGGTCGCGCATCGAGAGCAGCGTATCGATCAACTTCCGGTTGTCGCGCTGGTGCAGCCCGATCGAAGGCTCGTCCAGGACGTACAAGACGCCCATGAGCTTCGAGCCGATCTGCGTCGCCAGACGGATCCGCTGCGACTCTCCCCCCGACAGGGAGGCCGCGCCGCGCGACAGATTGAGATATCCGATGCCGACGTTGTCGAGGAAGCCCAGGCGATCCCGGATCTCCTTCAGGATCTTTCCGGCGATCTCCTTCTCACGCGCCGTCAGCTTCAACTCTTCGAAGAACGCGATCGCGTCGGTGATGGTCTCGCCGGCCACTTCGTCGATGGGCCGGCCTCCCACCTGGACCGCCAGGGCCTCGGGCTTCAACCGCCGACCCTTGCAATCGGGGCAAGGCTCGGCCGACATGTAGGCCTCCAGGTCCACGCGCTGCTCGGGGTTCTCGGTCTCCCGGTAGCGGCGCTCGATCATCGGAATCAGCCCCTCGAAGGAGGAACGCCAGTGGTACTCCCCCCGCTCGGCCACGTACGAGAACTTGATCTCGTCCTGCCCCGAGCCGTAGAGGATGACCTCGCGCGCCGCCTTGGGGATCTTGGCGAAGGGCTGGTCGAGCCGGAACTTGTAATGCTTGGCCAGCGTGGCCATCTGCCGCGAGCGCCAGTTGGTCGATCCGGGCTTCAAGATGGCGATCGCTCCGTCCTCGATCGACCTCTCCGGAGCGACCACCAGCCTTTCCGGATCCGCTTTCAGAATCGTCCCGAGGCCCGAGCACTTGGGGCAGGCGCCGTACGGCGAGTTGAACGAGAAGAGACGCGGCGTGATCTCGGTCAGCGAGGTTCCGCAGTCGGGACAGGCGTAGTTGGCCGAGAGGACCTCTTCCGGCCCGTCCTGCACCGACAGCGTGACCAGGCCGCCGGAGACCCGGGTCGCCGTTTCGATCGAGTCCGCCAGTCGTTTCCTGTAGTCCTCGTCGTCGGGCTTGGAGACCAGGCGGTCGACCACCAGCTCGATGGTGTGCTTCTTCTGCTTGTCCAGGTCCGGCGGATCCTCCAGATCCACCATCCGGCCGTCGATGCGGGCCCGCAGAAATCCCTCCTTGACCATCTCGGCCATCTGCTTCCTGTACTCCCCCTTCTTGCCCGAGACGTACGGGGCGAGCACGAGGAAACGGCTCCCCGCCGGCAGGCGCACGGCGCGGTCGACCATCTCCTGGACCGTCTGCGCCTGGATGGGGCGGTGGCAGCTCGAGCAATGGGGAACTCCGATCGAGGCGTACAACAGCCGCAGGTAGTCGTAGATCTCGGTGACGGTGCCCACGGTCGAACGGGGGTTCTTCGAGGTGGTCCGCTGCTCGATGGAAATGGCCGGAGAGAGCCCTTCGATCGAATCGACGTCGGGCTTCTCCATCTGCTCCAGGAACTGGCGGGCATATGCGGACAGCGACTCGACGTATCGCCGCTGCCCCTCGGCAAAGACGGTGTCAAAGGCGAGCGAGGACTTGCCCGAGCCCGACACGCCGGTGACCACGACCAGGCGGTTGCGCGGGATGTCGCACGAGACGTTCTGCAGGTTGTGCTGGCGCGCGCCGCGGATTCGCAGAAACTCCATAGGGGGTTGCATTCTAACGGGTCCGGATCGCCCGCGTCCCGTTCTCCGGCGGTCCTCCGGGTTACGATCATGGTGTGCCGCCCGAGAGCCCCCGGGGCCAGAATCGCCGGTCCTTCATCTTCCTCGCCCGGTTCGCGGGCCTTCTGATCCTCTTTTACTTTCTGGTGGCGTGGCGGCCGATCAACGACGCGGTCATCGAGCCGTTCACCGCGGTGATCGCTTCGGTTTCGGCCTCGATCTTGAACGCGATCGGCGAGCGGGTCACCGTGTCCGGCACCGAGGTCCGCTCGGCCGGCTTCGCCGTCAACATCGAGAACGGCTGCAACGGAATCGAAACGGTGCTCCTCTTCGTCTCGGCGGTGCTGGCGTTCCCGTCCACCGCGCGCCGCAAGGCCTTCGGTCTCCTCCTGGGCTTCGCGGCCATCGAGGTGCTCAATTTCGTGAGGGTGGTGTCTCTTTTCTGGATCGGCCGCCATCATCCGAGCCTGTTCTCCTCTTCGCACACGGTGGTCTGGCAATCGCTCGTGGTGCTGTTCGGAGTGCTGCTCTTCCTGGTCTGGGCCACGCGGCGGACGGAGGCGGCGCCGGTGAAGTTCCCCCGAGGACGCCCCTCTTGAGCGCGGTGGACCTTCCGCCGACGACGCTGAGGACTGCCGGCCGGCTGGCGGTCGGCTTCGTGGTGGGCCTCTTGCCGTGGCTCGCCTTCTCTCCCGCCTACGAGCGCATGCTGGCCGGAGGAGCGGAGCGCATCCTGCGCCTGACCGAGTGGCCGGCGGTGACGCACCTGGAGGCGTCGCGCGGAGAAATCATCGTCGACCGGCAGGACTTTCCGCCGGCGGCCCCCCGGCCGGGACTGCCGGCGGCGGACCTGCACTTCAACTTCGTCCTGCTCGTCGCGCTCTTTGCCCTCGCCGCGCGCCCTTGGAGGGGAGAGTGGGTGGCGAGCTTCCTGCTGGCGGCGATCCTCCTGTGGCTGGTTCACCTCGCGGCGCTCGTCTTCCAGGTGCGCTCGGTCTACGCCACGAAGCTGGGACCGTGGAGCGCGGCGCACTACGGAGCTCTGGCGCGCAACCTCTGGGCCGGGGGGTTCCACTTCTACCAGATCGCGGGGCGGTTCGCGGCGCCCTTCGCCATCTGGTGGCCCTTCGCGCGGATCGATCGGTCCGCCCGGACCGAGGCCCCGGGTCGCGTCAAGCCCCGGCGTCGCGCAGGCGGCGGTCCGTTGCGCATCGTGAAATAGAGTTTCCGCCGCAAGCCCATGTGGACCGCCGCCGAAGGGCAGTTCGCCCTCCTCGCCTTCTCGTCGCTCTTCTCCGTGATCAACCCCATCTCGGCGGCCCCGATCTTCGTGGCGATGACCTCCGGCGCCGCGAGGCAGCGGCGGCGGGCCGCGGCGAGGGCGTGCCTGGCCGCCGCGGCGGTGCTGGCGGTCTTCGCCGCCGCCGGAGGCGCCATCTTCGCCTTCTTCGGGATCACGGTTCCCGCCTTCCAGATCGCGGGCGGGCTGATCTTCGCGCTGATGTCGATCCGCACGCTTCAGGGCGGCCGCGAGGACGTCCCCGCCGACGAGCTGGAAAAGGCGGACCCGTCGGTCGTCCCCCTGGGAATTCCGGTCATCGCCGGCCCGGGCGCGATCTCGACGGTCATGATTCTGGTGGGACAGGCCCAGGACAGCCTGACCCGTCTCGCGCTGGGCGGCGCGATCGCCGTCAACATCCTGCTGACGTTTCTGATCCTTCTCGCCGCGCCCGCGATCGTGGCCTGGATCGGCCCCACCGGGCAACGCATCGTCTCCAAGATCATGGGCCTCATCACCGCCGTCATCGGGGTTCAGTTCGTTCTGAACGGCGTGACGACCGTGTCGCTCGCCATCCTCAGGACGGCCAGGGGCTGAGCCCAGGCTGCGGGAGCGATGGCGCGCGGGGGCCGGCGGCGGGCTATACTCGGGCACACACTTTCTAGGAATTCATGACTGCCCGTGTTCGGGTTCTGATCATCAGCGACTCCGCCGAGGGCGCGTCCGCGCTCGTCGAAGCCCTCGAGAACGGGGGCTATCGGACCACGTTCGAGCGCGTCAACGATCCGGGAGGGTTCGCGTCGGCGCTCGACGCCTCGGGCTGGGACGTCATCGTGTCCGAGCACCGCCTGCAGAGCTTCGACGCGATGGAAGCGCTCGCCGTGGTCAAACAGCGCGACGGGGACATCCCCTTCCTGATCGTCTCGGAGGACATGGGGGAAGAGACCGCCGTGCGCGCGATCAAGGCCGGCGCCCACAACTGCATTCCGAAGGCCTCGCTCGGCCGGCTCGCTCCCGCCGTCGAGCGCGAGCTGCGCGAGGCGCAGCTGCGCCGGGAGCGGCGTCAGGGCCAAAGGGCGCTTCGCGAGAGCGAGACCCGGTTTCGCACGCTCGCGCAGACCGCGTCGGACGCGATCGTCACGATCGACGAGGACGGCCGCATGCTCTTCGTCAATCACGCCACGGAGACGATCTTCGGCCATCCCGTCTCAGGGTTGATCGGCGATCGCCTGGATGTCCTGTTTCCGGACGGCCCTCCGGCCGCGCAGCTTCTCGGGATGCTGCCTCCCGATCCGCACGGCGCGCCGGCGCGGCGGGACGCGCTGGAGATCGTCGGACGCCACGCCGACGGGAGGAACGTTCCGCTGGAAGTCTCCTTCGGAACCTTCGCCAGGGACGGCCGGCGCATCGTCACCGTCATCGCCCGCGACGTCACGCAGCGGCGGCGGGCGGAACGGCTCCTGCGCGAATCCGAGGAGCGCTTCCGCGTCGCCGCCCAAAGCCTGAGCGATCTGATCTACGAGTGGGACATCGCTTCGGGAAACCTCCTGGTGCTGGGAGACGTCGACCAGCGGCTGGGATTCGCGCCGGGCGAGCTGCCCCGGACGCTCGACTCATGGGAGGCGCTCATCCACCCGGACGACCATGACCGGGTCCTGTCCGCGGTCGAGAGGAGCCTGGCCACGGGAGAGGCCTTCCTGGAGGAGTATCGGATCCGCCGCAAGGACGGCCAGTGCCTGACCTGGTCCAACGCCGGCCGGGCCCTCCTCGGCCAGGACGGCCTGCCCGACAAGTGGGTCGGCGTGGTGACCGACGTCACGGAAAAGCGCAGCACGGAGGCCGCCCTCCAGCAGAGCGACGAGCGTCTTCGAACGCTCGTCAACAATGCTCCCATTGTGCTCTTCGCGTTGGACCGCGACGGGAAGATTCTGCACATGGACGGCAAGGGGCTCGAGACCATCCGCATCCAGCCCGGCCAGCTCACGGGCCGCAATGCTCTGGAGCTGTACAGCTCGCTGCCTCAGGTCGTCGATACGATTGCTCGCGCGCTCGAGGGCGAGGACTTCATCACCACGGTGACGGTGGGAGACCTGTCCTGGGAGGTTCGCATCCGCTCCCGGCGCGACGACCGCGGCGAGCCGGACGGCGCGGTCGGCGTCGCCATCGACGTGACCGAGCAGCAGCGGGCCCGACGCGCCGCCGATCAGTCGGAGCTTCGCTACCGAAACCTTTTCGAGCGCAACCTGGCCGGGGTCTACCGCACGACGCCTGAAGGAACATTTCTCGACTGCAACGACTCGTTCGCGCGGATCTTCGGCTACGAGTCGCGCGAGGAGGTCCTCAGCCATCCGGCGGGAGACTTCTACCGCTCCCCCGAGGATCGGTCGGCGTCTCTCCACCGCCTGCTCGAGCGTCAGACCCTGACCAACCACGAGCAGTGCCTCCGACGCAAGGACGGCGGCCTGGTCTGGGTCCTGGAGAACGCAACCCTGGTCGAGGAGCCGGACGGCCCGGTGATCGAGGGAACCGTCATCGACATCACCGAGCGCAAGAGGGCCGAGGAGCAGGTCAAGCACCTGGCTTTTCACGACGCGCTCACCGGCCTGCCCAACCGCCTTCTCTTCAACGACCGGCTGAACGTGGCCGTCGTCCAGGCCCATCGGACCCAGCAGAGGCTGGCCACGCTGTTCCTCGATCTCGACCGCTTCAAAGTCATCAACGATTCCCTCGGCCACAGCGTCGGCGACGAGCTGCTGCGCCGGGTCGCGGAGCGGGTCACCGGCTGCGTCCGGGAGGGCGACACGGTGGCCCGGCTGGGCGGCGACGAGTTCACCGTGCTGGTGCCCCACATCGCGTTGGAAGAAGACGCCGCCAAGATCGCGCACAAGATCCTCGAGGTCGTCCGGCTGCCGTTCTTCATCGACCAGCGGGAACTCTTCGTGACGACCTCGATCGGCGTGGCCATCTATCCCACCGACGGTCAGGACGCCGAGACCCTGGTGCGCAACGCCGACACCGCGATGTACCGAGCCAAGGACCAGGGCCGCGACAATTGCCAGCTCTACGCGCCGGCCATGAACTCCCGGGCCCTGGAGCGGCTCTCGCTCGAGGGGCGGCTCCGGCAGGCCCTCCACCACGAGGAGCTCGTCCTCGTCTTTCAGCCGCTGGTCGATCTGCGGACCGGAGCCATTCGCGGCGCCGAGGCGCTCCTGCGCTGGCGCCATCCCACGCTGGGCATCATCCCGCCGGCCGAGTTCATTCCCTTGGCGGAGATCTCCGGGCTCATCGTCCCGATCGGGCAATGGGTGCTGCGCACGGCCTGCGCCCAGGTTCGGGCGTGGCACGAGGCCGGGTTTCCCCACCTGTCGATCGCGGTCAACCTCTCGTCGCGCCAGTTTCAGCAGACCGAGCTGGTGCGCCAGGTCACCGAAGCTCTCGCACAGTCGGGATTGCAGGCCGACGCGCTCGACCTGGAGATCACCGAATCCAACGCCATGCAGAACGCCGAGATCTCGATCTCCACGCTGGGGAGCCTCAAGGATCTCGGCGTGAGCCTGTCCATGGACGACTTCGGGACCGGCTACTCGTCACTCAACTACCTCAAGCGCTTCCCCATCGATCGCATCAAGATCGACCAATCCTTCGTGCGCGACGTCACCCACGACGCCGACGCGGCCTCGATCGCGGCGGCGGTGATCGCACTCGCCCACAGCCTTCAGCTCACGGTCGTGGCGGAGGGCGTGGAAACCGAGGAACAGCTCGCCTTCCTGCGCCGGAATCGGTGCGACGAGATGCAAGGATACCTGTTCAGCGCCCCGATCGCCGCGGCGGAATTCGGGCAGCTCCTGCGCTCCCGCCGCAAGCTCGACATGCGCTCGTCGAGGCCGAAAGTGATCGGACTCAGGGCCAAGGACTGAGAATCAAGGTCTGATCGGATATACCATATCTGATATGGCGCCTTCCGATTCGGCTCAGGACTTCAGAGCCAGGCTCATCTCCCACGCCGGCCGATTCGGACCGTAGTAGTCGGGCAGACGCTTGCGCTTGCGAAATCCGAATCTCTCGTAGAATCCGACAGCCGCCTCGTTCCCGACATCGACTTCGAGGTGGACGTGGTCGACGAAAGCCGCCGCAAACCGCCGCAGCAGCTCCTCCAACAGAGCGTTTCCGATGCCTTCGCGCCGGTGCTCGGCGGCGACATCCAGAGTCACGACGTGGCCCAGACGCCGGACCGAGACGTACCCCACGACGAAGCCCACGATGGCGCCGTCCACTTCGGCCGCCAATGCCTGCGCCGAGGACAAGGAGAGAAACTGGCGAAGCTCGTCCCGCTGGTACGCGATTCCCTCCTCGAAGCAGGCCTGGTCCAGGCTGTACAGCGCCTCGAAGTCGGCCATGCGGACGTCGCGGAGGTGGAACCGCGGTTCGCTCATGACTCCGGATCCGCCGCATCCCTCATCGCCGGCGCATCGCCCGATCGGCTTCCCTCTTCAACTCCCGATCCCGGATGGCGTCCCGCTTGTCGTGCAGCTTCTTTCCCTTGACCAGGCCGATCTCCACCTTGGCGCGGCTCCCCTTGAAGTAGAGGGAGAGCGGCACGCACGTGACACCCCGCGTGGCCACGGCGTCGGCCCAGCGCACGAGCTCGCGCCGGTGGAGCAGGAGCTTGCGATCCCGCTCGGGAAGATGGTTCGTCCAGGACCCGGCGCCGTACGGCGAGATGTGCGCCCCGACGAGATACGCCTCGCCGGCTCGAAACTGGACGTAGGAATCCTTCAGCTGCGCCCGGCCCTCGCGCAGAGATTTGACTTCCGTCCCCGTCAGCACGAGCCCGGCCTCCATCCGATCCTCGATGAAGAAGTCGTGGAACGCCTTCCGGTTGGTGGCGACGGGACGTCCCGCGGCCAGCGGCCGCGCGTCTTTCACGGCTCGGTCTTGGGAAATTGGACGTCGTCCTCCGGCGCGCTTTCCCGGACCAGATCCGGGAACCGCTTGGTCAGATCCGGATCGAACTGCGTCCCGCCCTTCAACATTATGATCTCCAGCGCGGCCTCCGAAGAAACCGGCGAGCGGTAGGAGTGCGGAGCGACCATCGCGTCGTAGGCCTCCGCGATCGCGATCACCCGCGATCCCAGCGGAATGTGTTCGCCGGCCAGCCGATCGGGATAGCCCGCCCCATCGAACCGCTCATGGTGATGCCGCACCAGCGGAGCGACGGGGTACGGAAACTCGATACGGGAGATCAAGGAAGCCCCCACGGCGGGGTGCTGCCGGACGAGGCCGAGCTCCTGCATGTCGAGCGCCCGCCGCCCGGCGATGCGCTCGTAGGGAATGTCCAGGTCCTTCAAGCCGACGTCGTGCAGCAGCCCGGCCACCGTGAACTGTTCGACGGTCTCGGCGGGAAGAGAGAGAGCGGCGGCAAACCGCCGGCACAGGGCTCCGACCGCGAGCGAATGCGCCTTGAGCTGGGGAAAGGACCGGCGGTCGGGCTCGATCAAGAAATGGATGAGGCTGCGGTACGAGGCCCTGTAGCGCTCGGCTCCTCGGACCTGCAGGACCGCCGCCCGCACCAGCCTGTGCGTCTCCTTCAGGGCCGCTTCGATGGCCGGGCCGGGAGGTCGCGCGAAGACGAGGGTGAGCAGCAGCGTGCGGGCGCCGGAGAAGATCACCGAGGTCTGCATGCCGCCCGGGTCGGAGATCTCACCCTCCGAGCGCCCGACCGGGAACTCGGTACGGAGCGACCTCTCGCCCGGGAGGCGCAGATCGGGAACGGCGGACGCCAGGGCGGCCTCGAGTTGGCGCCACAGCGTCTCCCGTCCCCGGTCGCCGATCTCCCGACGGGCTCCGGCCAGAGCATCTGCCTTTCCGCGCGTCCACAGGGAGAAAACGACGGCATCGATCTCCGGGCTCAGAAGAAGCGCGTGGAGAAAGCCACGAAGGACGGCGGTCTCCCGGCGTGTCAGCTCGGGAGTCTCTTCGTTTCGGGCCGCCTCGCCGCCGGGCGACGCCGTCGGAGCGTCGGCCACCGTCGACGGCGCCCGCGCGCCCCGGTCGCGGGAGAAGAGATCCGGCGGTGCGGGAAACTCGGCCTTTCCGGCGCTCCGGCCATCGAGAAACAGAGCTTCACGGTCCTCCTCGGCGAGCGGCTCGGGCTCCGCCACCGACCTGTCGCCGAAGCGCCGGATCACCGATTCGACGCGCTGCACCAGCAGCTCGACCCTCCGGATGTCTTCCCAGCTGAACGGGGCGCCCCCCAGCCGGTCCTGCAGCTCCAGGATTCCGACCAGGCGGGACCCCTCGTAGATCGGGGCGGTCAGGGAATGGGCATAGTGGTCCCTCTCCATCAACTCGCCCAGCCGCCCGGCGTCGATCGGAGAATTCACGAACGAGGGCCGGCGATTGTGCTGGACCCACTCGATCAGAGGATGCCCGGGCATGAGAGCGTCCTCCGGTCCGAACCGGGACACGAAGCCGAACGAGGCCGCCAGCCGATAGGACCCCGTCGGCGTCATGGCATAGCAGCGAGCGCGCGACACGGCGAGCGCATTGCGAAAGGACCGCAGCACCTCGGCCAGGGCGTCGTCCAGAGTCGGTTCCGGCATTCGGAGGAGTCTACCGGGTCGTCCGTCGGCTGTTCGCTCGCGCGCGGCCCTCGGCGGGTGGCCATCGACAGGGCCGGCCGCTGACCTCGGACGGCCCGCCCGCGGGGATTCTCAATCGTGTCGGCGGCGCCACGCTGGTGTCGCGGCACGGCCACGGAATGGGCGGCGACATCGAGATCGCAGCGAGGGCTCGAATCACAGTCAATTCGTTCATTCTCAGCACGTTGCACCGAATAGACATCGGTTGTTCCGACACTGGCATCACACCTGCGTGGAGGGCGGCTTGGAGAAGACCGTTGAGAGCACAAACGACACTGCGCACAGGCGTCTCGATCGAAGGGGTCGGGTTGCATTCGGGCCACCCCGTGCGGGCTCACTTCCGCCCCGCGCCCGCAGATCATGGGATCGTCTTTCACCGTCTCGACCGCCCCGGCACGCCTGTGCCGGCCCGACTCGAATCCGCCAGCACCTTCGATTTCGCGACCACTCTGGCCGTCGACGGCGTCTCGATCGGCACGGTCGAGCACGTGCTCTCCGCCGCCGCGGGCGAGGGTCTCGACAACTGCCGTATCGAGGTCGATGGACCGGAGATTCCGATTCTCGACGGCTCGGCTCTTCCGTTCGTCCGTTTGTTCCACGCCGCGGGGTTCGAGCGCCAGGACCTCCCGGTGCGTCCGATCACCGTCAACCGCCCGGTGGCCGTCCAGCGCGGCGACCGCAGCATCTCCTTCGAGCCCGATGGCTCCGCGCTGACGATCACGTACGAGATCGACTTTCCGCATCCGGTCGTGGGGCGTCAGTCCCTGACCGTGGTCATCCGGCCCGAGGAATACTCGACCCGGATCGCTCCGGCCCGAACGTTCGGTTTCGCCCGGGACGTCGAGGCCTTACGCGCACGGGGCCTGGTGCGCGGCGGGAACCTGCACAATGCGGTGGTCCTCGACGACGCCGGCGTGGCCTCGGGTCCCCTGCGCTTCCGCGACGAGTTCGTCCGGCACAAGATCCTCGACCTGGTGGGCGATCTGGCCTTGTTGGGCCGGCCGCTCCAGGGCCACATCCTGGCGCACAAGGCGGGGCACGCGCTCCACATCGAGTTCGCGCGGGCTCTGGACGCCGCGCTGCGCGCGCCGGCGGCGGAAGCGGACGAAACCGGCTCCGAACGGGAAGCGGTCGGCCGGCTCTAGACATCGCCTCTTCTGCGCGAGAGATCTGCGCCTTTGGCGCACCGGCGCTCGGATCCGACCCCGGTGACATCGGGAGACTTCGCGCGCCGCGACCGGGAGTCCCGTCCGTCCGATCCTTTCTAACAATTCACATCTTGTAACAGGCTTGGCTGCAATCGAGGGCTGACCGGCGATCCAGAACTCAGCATCATTGCCTCCGCCTCCCGCGGAGCCTGCGACCGTCGCTTGCGTTCGCTCCGAGCCCGCCCCTTCTGCACCTGCGCCGGATGCAGCCTTACAATTCCTCGAATGGGACGCGCCTCGGGGCTTCGGGTGGCGGTGTTCCTGGTCGCCTGCGCGACCGGGAGCGGGCAAGCCCCAGGGCAGGAGGCCCCTCGCCCGGCTCGGATCGACCTCCTGCGCGCCGAAGCGCGCGGCCCGGACGTCTTTCTGCGCTTCCATCTCGATGGAGCGCTCAACCCGGAACTGGCCACGAAGATCCAGGCCGGCCTGGAAACGGCCATCCGCTACGAGATCCGCCTGTACCGCCATAACGCGCACTGGCTGTGGGATTACCGCATGGACACGCGCGAGTACCGCGTCACGGTGACCTACGACCCGGTCACCCGCGAATACGTCGTGGTCGAGACGATCGACCGCCGGCCCCTGGCGCGGTGGACCACCAAGGCCTTCCACGAAGTGACGCGGCGACTCGTGTCCCACGACAACCTGTTGGCCTTCCACGTCCGGTTCAACGACTGGCGCACGAACCTGTACGTGGAGATGCGAGCGACGTTCGACTCGGGATACCTGTTCACGATCATTCCCGTGGATTCCAAGACGCCGTGGAGAGAATCCAACCGTTTCGAGGTCAAGGCCCCGGTGCGATGAGACTGCTCGACGAGATCCAACGACGGAGAAAGGACAACCGGCTCATCGTCGGGCTGGCGGCGGCCGTTCTCCTGGTGTGGGCCGCGGTCTCGGTGCTGGACCGCCGGGCCGACGATCCGGCCACCATCACCCGGGGCCTCATCCTGTTCGTCCTCTCCTACCTGAACATCACGCTGATCGCGGCCGTCCTCTTCGTGCTCGGCCGCACGCTCCTGAAGACCTGGCTCGAGCGGCGGCGCGCCGAGCTCGGATCACAGTTCAAGACGCGGTTGCTGGTCACCTACATCGGCCTGACCGCAATTCCCATCGGGATCCTGTTCTTCACCGCCACCGGGCTCCTGCAGCGCTCCATCGACCGGTGGTTCTCGACGCCCGTCCGGGAAGTGGTGGACAAGGCCCGGGCCCTCCAGGACCTGGAGGAGCGGCGGATCATGGACGAAGCGCTCGACGACGCCCGCGTGCTGGTGGCGCAAAGCGTCCGGCCGGAGAACGCGGTGGCGCTCGACGCGTTCCGCCGCGAGCATCGCCTCGATTCCGTCGAGGTCTACCGCGACGGACGCCGCATCGCGCTGTCGGCCGAGCGCGCCTCCGAGGTCGCTCCTCTGGCGCCGGAGAAACTGGGAGAGACCAAGATCGAAGTGCTCGCCGACGGCTCGCACCGGTACCGGGCCTCCCGAGGACTCGGGGCCGACGTGTGGGTGGCCGGAATTCGGATCCCCCCGGCAGAGGCCCGGGCCATGGCTTCGATCGCCGAGGCGTGGAGCGAGTACCGCAAGCTCGAGGCCCAGAAGCCCGCCATCAAGGCGGCCAACATCTCGACGTTTCTGCTGGTCACCCTGGCGATCTTGTTCTCCTCGATCTGGACCGGCCTGGCGCTGGCGCGGAGGATCACCGGTCCGATCGCCGCGCTGGCCGACTCCACGCGGCGGCTCCAGAGCGGGGATCTTTCCGCGCGGGTCGACGCCCCCGCGACCGACGAGCTCGGTGTCCTGGTCGATTCCTTCAACAAGATGGCGGAGGGCCTTCAGAGCGCCCGCGATGCGCTCCTGCTCTCCAATGACGACCTCCAGGCCTCCAACCTGAGACTCGAGCTGGAGCGGCGCCTGCTGGCCACCGTTCTGGAGTCGGTCACGACCGGGGTTCTCGCATTCGAAGCCGACGGGAGCGTCATCGTGTGCAACCCCGCGGCGCGGCACCTGCTCGCCCTGACCGGAGAGGTCTCCCTGGAGAGCCTCCGACGCCGTCCGGATCTCTCTGCCATCGCGGCGCTGGTGGACGAGGCGCGGCAAGGAGCGCGCGCGCTGCCCCCCCGAAACGTGACCCTCGCGGGGGACGAGGGAGAGCGTCGGCTGGAGATCGCACTGCGACCCCTCGCCGCCGCGGCGGAGCCGGAACGCCACGGATGGGTGCTGGCGATCGAGGACACCACGCACGTGGCGCGGGAACAGAAGCTCGCCGCGTGGAGCGAGGTGGCCCGCCGCGTGGCGCACGAGATCAAGAACCCTCTGACTCCGATCCGTCTTTCCGCCGAACGCATCGCCAAGCGGCTGCGCTCGGGAGAGTCCGGGCTGGCGGAGGCGATCGAGCGCGGGACGCGCGTGATCGTCGAGGAGGTCGACTTCTTGAAGTCGCTGGTCGACGAATTCTCGCGCTTCGCCCGGCTGCCCGAAATGCGGCCCGAGCTCACCGACCTGCCGGTGCTGGCCCGTTCCGCGGTGCGGCTCTTCGAGGGCGCCCGCGAGGGCGTGGCCCTGCGCGTCGAGTCCCGTCTGGCCCGCGACGTCGTCCTGCTCGATCCCGAGCAGATCAAGCGCGCGCTCATCAATCTCCTGGACAACGCCCTGGAGGCCTGCGGCTCGACGGGTGAGATCGTGGTGCGCCTGGAGGACGGCCGGGCCGGGATCTCCATCGAGGTCGCCGACACGGGCCGGGGCGTGCCACCCCGCGACCGCGACAAGCTGTTCCTGCCCGACTTCACCACCAAGGGGAGGGGCACCGGTCTGGGCCTGGCGATCGTCTCTCGCATCGTCGCCGATCACAACGGGACGATCCGCGTCGAGGACAACCCTCCGCGCGGCGCGCGTTTCATCATCGAGCTGCCGGCGGCGTGAAGAAGCGGCGCGTCCTCGTCATCGACGACGAGAAAGCGGTCCGGGAAACGGTCTCGGAGATCCTGTCCGACGAAGGGTACGCGGTCACCGCGATCGCCTCGGGCGAAGAAGGCCTCCGGCGCTTCGTCGAAGAGCCGTTCGATCTGGTCTTCCTCGACGTGTGGCTCAAGGACAAGGACGGATTGTCGATCCTGGAGGCCGCCGCGCAGCGGCTTTCGCAGGTGCCGGTGGTCATGATCTCCGGCCACGCCAACGTGGAAACCGCGGTGCGGGCAGTGCGCCTGGGGGCCTACGATTTCCTGGAGAAGCCGCTGTCCCTCGAGCGTGTGCTGTTGACCGCCCAGAAAGCGATCGAACGCCGCGACCTTCTGGCGGAAGTCGCCTCGTTCCGCGGACGGACCGAGGCGGAGGCCGAGCTGCGGGGCGCCTCGCCGCCCATGGTCCGCCTCAAGGAAGAGATCGCGCGCGTGGCTCCCACCGACGCCCGCGTCCTCATCTTGGGCGAGAACGGCACGGGCAAGGAGCTCGTGGCCCGCTCCCTTCACCACCTGTCGGCGCGGGCCGACTCGCCCCTGGTGGAGGTCAACTGCGCCGCGATCCCCGAGGAGCTGATCGAGTCGGAGCTGTTCGGGCACGTCAAGGGCTCCTTCACCGGCGCGGGCGAGGACCGCCGCGGAAAGTTCGAGGAGGCCGACGGCGCGACGCTCTTTCTGGACGAAGTCGCCGACATGTCGGCGAAGACGCAGGCCAAGGTGTTGCGCGCACTGCAGGAGGGGCGCTTCACCCGCGTGGGCGGGACCAAACCCATTTCCTCCGACGCCCGGGTCCTTTCGGCCACCAACAAGGACCTGGAGGAGGAAATCCGCCGCGGCCGCTTCCGTGAGGATCTCTACTTCCGCCTGGCCGTAGTGCCGATCCGGGTACCGGCGCTGCGGGAGCGCGCCGAAGATATCGCGCCGCTGGCGGCCCATTTTCTCGCCGTCGCCGCGCGGCACTTTGGAATGAAGAACAAGCGCCTGTCCTCCGACGCGATCCGCGCTTTCCAGGCTTACCACTGGCCGGGCAACGTGCGGGAGCTGAAGAACCTCGTCGAGCGGCTGCTCATCCTCTGCCCGCGCGAAGAAATCGGGCCCGAAGACCTGCCCCTGCCGTCCCGGACCGACGGCCTTGCCGCCGACGCTCCTCTCAAGGACGCGCGCGACGACTTCGAGCGCCGCTACATCCTGGCGGCGCTCAAGCGCCATCGCGGAAATGTCACAAGGACTGCCGAGGCACTGGACATCGAGAGGTCCAACCTGCACCGAAAGCTGAAAGCGTACGGGATCGAGGTGGACAGAGAGTCGAAGGCCTAGGGCCTAACAATATATATATTGTTATCACTCTTCCAGCAGTCGCATCTCCAGGACTTGATCGCCGGGCGGACTCTCGAGTCTCAAATAGTGCTCGGCCGCGGCGAAGAGCGCGTCGGCGGGCGCCAGTCCCACGATCTCGGACCCGACGATGGACACGCCGTGCCGTTGCGCCTCGGATCGGACGCACTCGAAAACCCGATGGAGCGGCGTCTTGCGGTAGTTGGTCATGTTGATGGAAACCTGGACCTGCCCCCGGTCGGCGAGCTCGACGCCCATCGCCTTGACGTAACGGAATCCGCCGCCGATGTGGCGGATGGCCTTGGCGATGCGGTCGGCGACGGCCAGGTCCCGAGTTCCCAGGTTGATGTTGTAGGCGATGAGCGGGGCGCGGGCTCCCACCGCCACCACTCCCGCCGTCCTGTGCGGCGCGGAGGGTCCGAAGTCCGGTTTCCAGGCCGGCTCCTCGATCTTGCGAAAGAACCCCTCGAACTCCCCCTTGCGGATCTCGGCCAGGTTGCGTCGGGCGTCCGAGGAGGCCGACTCCTCGTACAGGTAGACCGGAATGCCCCACTTCTCCGCAACCCGCGCGCCGATCTCTCGCGAGAGGCGCACGCATTCGTCCATGCCGATCCCGCGAATGGGGATCAAGGGAACGACGTCGACGGCGCCCATCCTGGGATGCTCGCCCTTGTGGCGGGTCAGGTCGATCCTGGGGACCGCCGCGGCGAAAAGCGCCTCGATCGCTGCGCCGACTCCCGCGGGGTCACCCACCAGGGTCAGAACGCTGCGATTGTGGGACGCGTCCGACGAGACGTCCAGCAGGCGCACGCCGGGCACCGCCCGGACCGCGTCGCTGATCTCGGCGACCTTCTGCCGGTCCGCGCCTTCCGAGATGTTGGGGACGGATTCGATCAGGCTGCCCATTTGGAGCGGCAGTTTATAATCCTCCCATCGTGACTCAAGGTCAGGGGGGCCCGAGACCGGCAGGCGCACGGCGCTCGAGCGTCGGCGCATGAGCTCCCCGCCGGCCGCCGGAAACTATCCGGGGAATCCGTCCCTGCCCCGGGAGGTCCGGGAGAAGATTCTCTCGACCTTCCGTCACACCCTCAATCTTTTCAACCAGGGAAAGACCGACGACTGTCTCATCGGGTGCGACTTCATCCTGAAGATGGACCCGCGCTTCGTCCCGGCGCGCAAGCTGCTGGACAAGGCCAAGAACCCCGCCGCCAACGTGGACGTGGCGGAGCTCGAAGCCCTGGTCACGGCCACTCCGACGCGCCAGGAGCGCGTCGCAGCGGTCGATCCGGACCGGCTCCTCGTCCGCGCGGTCGAGAGCTACAACGCTCGTGACTTCGACGCGGCGATCGGAGCCGCCGAGCAGGTTCTCGCCGTTCTGCCCGGCAATCGCGATGCGCTCGAGATTCTCGACAAGGCCGCGGGAAAGAAGGCGGCTCAGCCGCTCTTCGACGCCTCCCGCCAGCGGGCGCTCGCGGCCCTGGAAAGCAACCGGCGCGAGGACGCCGCCCGCGAGCTCGATCGGATGCGCGGCCTGGATCCCGATCATCCCGCGGTCGCGCTTCTCGAGCGGCGTCTGGGCGGAGCGCCCGCGGCGGCCCCCCCGCCTCCGGCGCCTCCCGCCGCGGCTCCCCAGGACGACTTCCAGTTCGACCTCTCGACTCCCGAGCCGCTCCATTTCGGCGGATTGGGAGGCGAGACGCGGGAACCCGAGATCCACTTCGACGACAGCGCGACGGTCTCCCTGAATCTCGGGGCTCCGCCCCCGCCCCTGCCGCCGGCGGCGGCCGCGGCCCCGACCGGGCTCGACGCGTTGTCGCTCGACTCGCTGTCGCTCGACTTGCCCCCGGTTCCCCAACCGCCACCCGCCCCCAAGCCGAAGATCGACATGGACGCGACCAACCCGGGAGCGACGCGGGTCCCCGTTCCGCCGCCGCCTCCGCCGCGAGGCTCCCCCGCCGACCTGTGGACCCCGTCGGCGGCAGGGCTCGATCTGGAGGAGCCCGTCCCCGAGCACTCTCGCGTCCCCGAGCCCCTGCACATCCCGGAGCCGCCGCCCCCGCCCCCGGTTCCGGTGATGAGCCTGGCCCAGATGGAGGAGGACGAAAGCCGCGACAACGAGCGGGAGATCACGGCTCTGCTGCGGCAGGGAGACGACGTCGCCGCGCGCGGCGACCGGCAACAGGCCATCGAGATCTGGTCGCGCATCTTCCTCATCGACATCAACAACACCGAGGCCGTCAACCGCATCGAGAAGTCCCGCCAGGAAATGGCCGAGGGCAACCGGACCATCACCGAATGCCTCAAGACCGGGAGGGAGAAGTTCGAGGCCAAGGACTACAGCGCGGCCCGCGAGCTCTTCCTCCAGGTTCTCGCCGTGGACGAGAACGAGCCCACCGCCCGGTTCTACATCGACCGGATCGAGGAGGAGCTCGCCCGAGGGCAAGGGGGAGAGGCCGCGGCCATGCCCGCGTCTGCCTCTTCAGCCGCCGGGCCGGCTCCCGCGGCGGCCCCTTTCGGCGCGGCTCCCGCACCGGCGCGCGCCCCGCGCCCCGCTTCGCGCCTGTCCGTTCCCCCGAGGGTTCTGGCGTTGATCGGCGTGGCTCTGCTGGCCAGCGCCGTGGGCGCGTACCTGGTGTTCAAGACGCCCCGCCCCTCTAACGGGCCTCCGCAGCCCGTGGCCAGGGATGGCGGGGGCTCTCTGGCGCGCGCGCGCGAGCTGGCCGCGGCCGGGAAGACGGCCGAGGCGCGCCAGGAACTGCAGCGGGTTGCCCGCAGCAGCCCCGACTACGCCGCGGCGCGCAAGATGATGAGCGAGCTGGGCGCCGCGCCGGCGACTTCCGCGGTGGCGGCGGCGCCGACCACTCCCTCGATCGACGTTCTGCCCGCCGCGACGCCGGGCCCCAACGACCCCGCCCGCCTGCGCGCCGCGGGTGAGAAGGCCCTTTCCGAGAAGCACTACATTGACGCTCTGAAGAATTTCAATCTCGCTTCGTCCGCCTTCCGCAACGATCCCACCTTCGCGCAGGCCATGGGGCTGGCATCGGACAAGGTGACGGCGCTCGCTCCGGCCGTGAAGCTCTACAACGAGGCGGAATACGAGACGGCGATCCCCGTTCTCTGGCGGCTCTACCAGGAGGATCGGGAAAACCAGGACGCCCGCTCGTACCTCCTGCGCTCCTACTACAACCAGGGCATCACGCAGCTGCAGAACGGCCAGTTCGAGAAAGCCATGCAGGCGTTCGACGAGGCCCTGGCTCTGGACCCGAACGACACCGAGCTGATCCGCCACCGCAAGTTCGCCGAGCACTATCGCAAGGGAGACCTCGATCTCATGGGCCGCATTTACGTCCGGCACCTGAACCGCCGCCCTTGAGCCGCCTGGACGACGCCCCGTCGATGGCGAGCGGCTCGGAGAGGCCCCTCGTCGACCTTCCCCTGCGCCACGGCGAATCGGACGACTTCTCGCTGCCCCTCGCCGCAGAACCGGAAGCCGCGAGAGACGAGGACCGCGCGGACGCCGCTGCCGGCCTCACGCCCCGGGCAACCGCGTGGGCCGCCGACGCCGCGACGATCCTGCTGGTCTGGGCCGCGGCCGTGCTCGGTGCCGCAGCGGTGCGCGGCCAGATCCCCCGACCGGAGGGGTTTGCCTGGGCCGCGGCGTTTCTCTTCCTCCTGTCCTTCTTCGCCGTCGTCCCGGCGTTGATTCTCTTCGGCAAGACCGTCGGAATGGCGGTCGCCGGGCTCTCGGCCCGTCCGTCGCACCTGGGGCGAAGGCTCGCCGCGGGAGAGGCCACGCGGCGCTGGATCGGAACGCTCGCCACGGGAGCCACGCTCGGAATCGCTCTCCTCTTCACGGGCCGATCTCCGGCCGCTCCGACGCCCGCGGACCGGCTCTCGGGAAGAACGCTGGAGGAAGACGAGCATTGAGCGTCGCCCCGTGACACGCCCGCTGCGCGTCGCCGTGGCCCAGATCGACACGACCGTCGGCGACTTCCAGGGAAATGCGGCGAAGATCCTCGCGGCGGGCCGCGGGGCCGAAGAGCAGGGCGCGGGCCTGGTGCTCTTTCCGGAGCTCGCCGTGTGCGGGTATCCACCCAAGGATCTCCTGGAGCGCCGCTCGTTCCTCCTCGAGGCCGACCGCGCGACCAGCCGTGTCGTCGCCGGCACCGGGGACGCCGTCTGGCTCTTCGGTTCGCTCCAGAGGAATCCGGCGCGGGCGGGCCGCAACGTCTTCAACACGGCCGTAGCGGCGCGACGGGCGCGCGTCCTCGGCGTCTACCGCAAGCGCCTCTTACCCTCCTACGACGTCTTCGACGAAGGACGGTACTTCGAGCCCGGAGCGCGGCCTCTGGTGCTCAAGGTTCGGGGCCTGCGCGTCGGCGTCACCGTGTGCGAGGACATCTGGAACGACAAGACGTTCTGGAAGCGCCCGCTCTACGGCACCGATCCCTTGGACGACCTGCGCCGATCCCGGCCGGATCTGCACGCCAACATTGCCGCCTCTCCCTGGACGCTCGGCAAGGACCGGCTGCGGGAGCGCATGATGCGCCAGATCGCCCGCGGCACGGGGATTCCCCTGATCTCGTGCAACCTGGTGGGCGGCAACGACGGCCTGGTGTTCGACGGCGGATCTTCCGCGTTCGACGCCGGGGGCCGACTGATCGCGCGCGGCAAGTCGTTTCAGGAGGATTTCTGGTCGATCGACTTGCCGGGAGGGACCGGGCCGCGGACGGAGAGGCCTTCCGACGTGGCGTCGGTGCGCCGGGCGCTCGTTCTCGCGCTCCAGGACTACACCGCCAAGTGCGGATTCCAGAGCGCCGTCCTCGGCCTCTCCGGCGGGATCGACTCGGCCGTCACCGCCGCCCTCGCCGTCGAGGCGCTCGGGGCCGACCGCGTGGTCGGCGTGGCCATGCCGGGTCCGTACTCCTCGGAGGGGAGCCTGCGCGATGCCCGCGATCTCGCCCGCCGTCTGGGAATCCGCCTGCTGGAGATCCCGATCGGAGCGGTCTTCGACGCCTACCGCCGGACCCTGCGCGAAGCCTTCGCCCAGGGGAATTCCGCCAACGCGGAGGAGAACCTTCAGGCCCGGATCCGGGGCGCCATCCTCATGGCCCTGTCCAACCGCGACGGCCACCTCGTGCTCTCGACCGGGAACAAGTCGGAGCTGGCCGTCGGCTACTGCACGCTCTACGGCGACATGGCCGGCGGCTACGCGCTGCTCTCGGACATTCCCAAGACAATGGTCTACGAGCTGGCCGCCGAGATCAACCGCGGTCAGGATCGGATCCCGGCGTCCTCCATCGAGAAGGAGCCCTCGGCCGAGCTCGCGCCCGAGCAGAGAGATACCGACACATTGCCTCCCTATCCGGTTCTCGATCCCTTGATCTCGGCGCTCGTGGATCGATCCCTGTCGACGGCCGCCGCCGCCCGGGAAACCGGCGTGTCTCAGGAGCTCGCCCGCGAGATCGCGGGGCGGCTCGACCGCAACGAGTACAAGCGGCGGCAGATGCCTCCGGGCCCCAAAGTCACGGAGCGCGCGTTCGGCGAAGGCCGGCGCTATCCGATCGCCCAAAAATTCCGCGCGTGAGCATGCGGCGGTCGGCGTCTGCTTTCCGCCGGACCGGCCGCCGCGGTGGCCGAGAGCTGATAGCTTCCCGCCCGTGAGCTCGGCCGAGAGGTACCAGTGGAAAGACATCCCGGGCTCGTCGCACGACCTTCTCCTACGCCGCATCCGCCGGCTTCCGACGGGCCTGCGCCTGCTCGACGTCGGCGCCGCCGGCGGGCACCTCGGGCGATCCGTGAGGGACCGCTGCGCCTTCCTCGCCGGCATCGAATCGGACCCCGGCGTCCCCGAGAGCTCGAAGGAGGGATACGACCACTGGCTGACCTCGGACGCCCTCGTGGCGGAAGGCTGGGGGGAACGGTTCGACGTCGTCGTCTGCGCCGATGTCCTGGAACACGTGGCCAGCCCGGAGGATCTTCTGGTCCGGGTTCGGAGCTGGTTGAAGCCGGGCGGCGTCCTGCTCGCCTCGGTGCCCAATGTCGCGAACATCTCCCTGCGCCTGGCTCTCCTGTTTGGACGTTTTCCGTACGCGGAGCGCGGGCTTCTGGACCGATCCCACCTTCGTTTCTATACCCGCGCGACCGCGAGGCGCCTGCTCGAGGCGCAGGGATTCCGAATCCGGTCCGTCCGCGCGACGTCGATGCCGTACGAGCTGGCCTTCCCGACTCTGGCCCGCCCGCCGCTGGTCGGGGCGATCCGCGGCGTGGCCCGAATGACCGCCCGCGTCAGTCCGACGGTCTTCGGCTATCAATTCGTCTTCGAAGCGGTCAGCCCATGATGGAGGCGCGGCCCGGCGGCACGAACGCGGAGGGACGCCGGCGCCGATGAGCGGTCCCGGAGGCTCCGAGCCGCGGAGCCCGACGTCGGCGGCCGCCTCGCTCGTGATTCCGGCCTACAACGAGCGGCGGCGGATCGAGGCGTGCGTGCGGGGCATCGCCGACTGGATCGCGGGTCGGCCGGGCGGATGGAGCTGGGAAGTCATCGTGGTCGACGACGGCTCGTCCGACGGCACGAAGGCCGCCGCCGAACAGGCCGCGGCGCAGGCGCGCCTGCCGCTGACGGTCCTGCGCAACGAGATCAATCGAGGAAAGGGCCGGGCGGTCCGCGTCGGGGTCCTCGCCTCGAGGGGAGATCCGCTCCTGATCTGCGACGTCGACCTCTCCACCCCGCTCACCGAATGGGTCAAGTTAGCCGAGCGTCTGCCGACCCATCCGGTGGCGATCGGCTCCCGAGCCTTGCGCGACGATCTGGTTCGGCGCAAGCAGCCCTTTCACCGGCGTCTGTTGGGCAAGAGCGGCAACGTCCTGGTGCGCCTGCTCGCCGTCCGAGGGATTCGCGACACGCAGTGCGGATTCAAGCTGTTCCGCGGGGACGTGGCCCGCGAGCTCTTTGGGGAAGCACGCATCGACGGTTTCGCCTACGACATGGAGATCCTCTATCTGGCCCGCAAGCGCGGTATCGCGATCGCCGAGGTCCCCGTGCTCTGGTTCAACTCGCCCGAGTCGAAGGTCTCCGTGGTCCGTGACACGTTGCCCACACTCTGGGACCTCCTGAGGCTGCGGTGGCTGCACCGCGGGTGACGCCTGCGCCTCACGCCTGCCGCGTCGCCGCCCCCAGCCGTCCCGCCAGCCCCGCCGCCACGAGCGGCGCGAGCGCGGCGGCGGTTCGAGGCAGCGCCTGGACCAGCCACGCCGGGCCGCGCGCGGAAAGCGCCGGCAGGGCCAGGTAGGCCGCCAGGCAGACGGCGGCAAGCACGAGAAGACGATCCGCAAACGGAGTGCGGCGCCCCGCCAGGAGCAGGAGCGCCAGACACGCCAACGCCGCCCAGGCCGGCAAGTCGATGGTTGCCACCGTGGCGCGGAGAGCCTCCTCGGCGCGTGCGGGAAGCTCGCGGATTCGCGGCCCCAGGAAGGCAAAGTCCAGATCGCGCAGGGGAGCGCCGCCCGATGCGAGCCGCGACGCGACCGCCACCATGCCGGCTGGCACCAGCGCGACGGCAGCGGTTCGAAGACCCGACCGGCCGCGCGCGGCCAGGGCTCCCACGCCGCCGGCGACGCAGAGAAAGATCCCCTCGTTCTTCGTCGCGGCGGCGATCAAGGAGGCCGCAGCCAGGCGACGCCAGGGACGCTCGGACCGCGCGATGGGCGAGCCTCCGTCCGCGTCCAGGCAGTCGGAGAACGCGGTTCCGAACAAGAGGAACGCCGCGGAGACGGGCACCTCGGCCATACCCGTGAGAAATCCCGAGTAAAGGGGCTCGAAGAGGGCGACGAGCGCCACGGCTCCCATCGACACCTGCCACGAAGTCCCCCGGCGCTTGAGCCAGCCGAAGAGAACGACGAGCGTTGCCACTTGAAGACAAGGGAAGAGAAGAGCCATCGCGTGGTCGTCCCATCGTCCCAAAAGCGACGCGAGCCCGGCGTACAACAGCGGCAGGCCCAGCGGATACTCCGGATGGGCGAAGTCGTAGAGCCCGGCGGGCCAGAGGCTCCCGGGAAGGGCGCGAGCCAGGAAGATCGACTTGCCCTTGAGGCCCCAGATCGCCAGATAGTCGTTGGACCACATCGGCTCGGTCAGCGCGCGCAGGAGGTAGAGGCAGACGCCTCCGGCCGCCGGCGCCACGAGCCACCAACGCCAGGATAAGAGACGCTCCTCCCTGGGTGCGCGCGCGCCGTCGGCCGGAGCGCCCGGAAGTCGCCAGCGCAATGCCAGCCCGGCGACGACCGCGGCCGCCAGGAGAAACGAAACCCACCCGAAGGAAAGATGGCCGACCAGGGCCGCGGTGGTCTCCCCCGCCAGCAGCGCGGCACCGAGCGCAAGGCTCCAGCCGAAGGTCTCGGCGCCCCACCCCGGGCCCGACGGAAGGATGGCGATGGCCGCCAGCCTTCCGGCGAGCAGCACGGCTCCGAGAGTCGCGCCCACCGCGGCGACGGACAAAAGGAGGCTCAAGGGCGCGTCGGCGCGAGAAGGGCGCCTCCCGGCACCTCCGCCGCAACGGCCCATCCTGGCGGACGCTCCGCTCCATAGACCGCCGCGATCCAACCTTCCGGGACCACGGACGGCCGCATGGCCACGGGCACCGGCGCGAAGTCGTACGCCGCCAGGTACAGCGAGGGGGAAGAGGGATTCGGAACGAAAAGGGCGATGCCGCGGGGCCTTCCCGGCAACCGCCGCCGGGCCGACTCCAGGAAGATGAAGTAGCGACGGTCAAACGCGGTGGCAGAGCCCCCCAGCCGCCGCGCCGCCACTTCCCGCGAGGCGGAGGCGCGCAGGAAGCGCAGCCGGCCGGCCAGCTCCCTGGGCGAGATCCGGGCGACGAGGAGGATCCCCAGCACCACGGCGGCACCGAGGGCCAGGTGCCGTCGCGCGATCACGAGAGGGGAAACGCGGCGCAGAGCTCGCGGACCGTGCGATGGACCGATTCCGCGACGGCGGCGTCGGCCGGCGCCTCCAGGACCCTCGCGATCGCATCCGCAATGAGGCCCATCTCGCCCTGCCGCATTCCGCGGGTCGTGACCGCCGGGGTCCCGACGCGGACCCCGGAGGCCACCATCGGCGGTCGGGTGTCGAAGGGGATCGTGTTCTTGTTCACGGTCAAACCGACTTTGTCGAGCGCCTTCTCGGCGTCCTTTCCAGACAGGCCCCGGGCTCCGACATCGATGAGCATCATGTGGTTGTCCGTGCCCCCGGACACGATTCGGAATCCCCGCTGAGCGAGCCCCTCGGCCAGGGCCCTGGCGTTCTCGACGATCCGCCGCTGGTAGTCGAGGAACTCCGGCGTGTCCGCCTCCGCCAGCGCGACCGCTTTGGCCGCGATGACGTGCTCGAGAGGCCCTCCCTGAACGCCGGGAAAGACGTTGCGGTCCAGGTCCTTGGCGCGGTCGGCGCGGCACAGGATCAGCCCTCCCCGAGGGCCGCGCAGAGTCTTGTGCGTCGTCGATGTGACGAAGGGCGCAAACGGCACGGGGGAAACGTGCAGGCCGGCGATGACCAGGCCCGCGATGTGCGCGATGTCGGCCATCAGGTCGGCCCCCACCTCCGCGGCGATCTGGCCGAATCGGGCAAAATCGATCTCGCGGGAGTAGGCCGACGCGCCGGCGATGATCACTCGCGGCCGGTGCTCGCGGGCGAGCGACGCCAGCTCCTCGTAGTCGATGCGTTCGTCCTCGCGCCGCACGCCGTACGCCACGACCTTGTATTCCTTTCCCGAAAAGGAGAGCGGGTGCCCGTGGGTCAGGTGGCCGCCGTGCGAGAGATTCATTCCGAGGATGGTGTCGCCGGTCTTCGCCGCCGTCAGGTACACGGCCATGTTGGCCTGCGATCCGGAATGCGGCTGGACGTTGGCATGCTCGGCGCGGAAGAGTTTCCTGGCTCTCTCGATCGCGAGGGACTCGACCTTGTCCACGAACTCGCAGCCCCCGTAGTAGCGCTTGCCGGGATAGCCTTCCGCGTACTTGTTCGTCAGCACCGAGCCCTGGGCCTGCCGCACGGCGCGGGAGACCCAGTTCTCCGAGGCGATGAGCTCGAGCCCTTCGTTCTGACGCCGTTTCTCCTCGCGGATCCAGTGCGCGGTCTCGGGGTCGACCGCGTCGATGTCCCGGTCGATGAAGGCCGCCGGCGCCATGAGACTCTGCGCCTTGCTCATGTGCTCCTCTCTCGCCGCCCCGCGTTCGAGGCTCCGTGCGTCCCGACGTCGAGCCTCATTCCGTGACCAGCTCCCGGTACTCGTCGTTGCAATAACTGTCGGTCATTCCCGCGATGTGATCGGCGATCGACCGGTAGAACTCGGGCCGCGGGCGGTAGCTCTCGTCGATCTCGCGATCGATATCCTTCAACGGGACATCGCGGAGATACCGCACATCCAGCTGGTCGCGAAGGCTCCACAGAACGTAGTCCGGCAGCAGCCGGGGATTCTCGCGGTACGCATGGAAGACACCGGTCAGAACGCGGCGTGCGTGCCCGTCGTAGCGCGACACCTGGAAGGAGTGAATGATCGTTCGGTACACGAACTCCTTGAGCTGTCGGTAGAAGCTCTGACCCCGGTCGGAAAAAGCGGCCAGATCTCCCGGCACACGGTCCCGGCATTCGTAGAAGTCCTCGGGAGTCGCGATCCGGGCGCCCTCCAGCCACCGCTCGATCCGCGCTCGAGAGCTCTCGACCAGATCGGCGGTGAGAACCGCGATCATCCCGCGAATCAGCGAGCTGCGGCGCACCGTGCGATCCCCTTCCGCGGGCCGCCTGGCCCGAACGAGTTGCGCGATCTCCAGAGACTCGATGGCTTCCTCTTCGGCCAGGGGCAGGCCGTCCTCGAGATCGTGCGTCTGCTGGGCGATCTCGTCGCACCAGTTGACCACCTGCGCCTCCAGGGATCCCCCGGAGTCGAGCCGCAGTCCCTCCTCGAAGTCGAGGGGAAAGGGAAAGGACTGCTTCCACGTCGTGTGCTTCAGAATCCCTTCCCGCACGTCGTGCGTCAGGTTGAGCCCCGGCTCCTCGTAGCGCTTCTCGAGACGGTCGACCACGCGCACCGACTGGTAGTTGTGCTTGAAGCCGCCGGCCTGGGGATGGCTTTGACGCAGCAGGACGTCGAGCACGCGCTCCCCGGAATGTCCGAACGGAGTGTGTCCGAGGTCGTGGCCCAGCGCGATCGCCTCGGTCAGGTCCTCGTTGAGATTCAGGAATCGCGCCGCGCTGCGCGCGATCTGGGAGACCTCGATAGTGTGGGTCAGCCGCGTACGGAAGTGATCGCCTTCGTAGGGAATGAAGACCTGGGTCTTGTGCTTCAACCGGCGAAAGGCCCGGGAGTGGATGATCCGGTCGCGGTCGTGCGCGTATTCGGTCCGGCCGTCCGCTTCCATCGGAGGAGCCGAGGCGCGGGGGCGCGTGGCGCGGGCGCTCTTGGAGGCGTAGATCGCGAGCCTCTCGTCCTCGAGACGCTCGAAATGCTCCTTTCCGAGTGCCACGGCCGCGGTGGTCACGGGCGTTCCCTTCCGAGCTCCCCCTCCAGCAGCAGGCGGCGCGCCTCCCCGACCAGATAGAGGGAACCCGCGACGATTATAGGTTCGACCCCGGAGGATCCGAGCAGCTCCTCCAGCGCCCGGCCCACGCTCGGAAGGGTCTCCAACGACGGCTGGAGGAAGGCCAATCGCGCCGCGAGCTCGGCGGCGGTCGCGGCTCGGGGAGAAGGGGCCGTCACCAAGCGCACGCAGGCGGCCCGGGGAAAGAGAAGACCTGCGATCTCCTCGATCGGCTTGTCGGCCATCGCGCCGAAGATCAGGGGACACCGGCCGGAGAGACCCGCGGCGTCGAGAAACGTGGCCAGCGCCTGGGCGCCTTCCCCGTTGTGACACCCGTCCAGCAGGACGCTTCGGTCCCCGACGGGAATCGATTCGAGCCGTCCCGGCCACCGCACCGCTGCCATGGCCTTGACGAGCACCCCGTCGGACAGCGACGGCAAGCGCAGAGGCAGAAGCTCGCAAGCGCGAACGGCCAGAGCGGCGTTGCCGGCCTGATGGATTCCGGGAAGGGGCGTGGACAACGCCAGGCGCCGCTGCGGCGTCGCCAGCGTGAATCGCGTCCCGGCGAGGGAGACGCCGACGTCGGAAAGCGTGGTTTCGACCGACGCGTCGTGCCACTGGGCGCCTGCTCCGTCGCTGGCAGCTCTCAACGCATCGAGGGCCACGGGCGAGCTGGCCCGCACCAGAGCGGGACGGCCGCTCCGAAAGACGCCGGCCTTCTCGCGGGCGATGTGTGCGAGGGTCGGGCCGAGATCCTCGGTGTGGTCCAGGCCGATCGAGGTCACCGCCGAGAGCTCGGCCGGAGCCACGTTGGTGGCGTCGAACCGTCCGCCCAGACCGACCTCGAGAACGGCCAGGTCGAGGCGCCGCTGCGCGAAGACCCGGAACGCCGCCGCGGTGAGCGCCTCGAAGTAGGTGGCCGGAACCTCCGGGGCGCCGTCGGCGGCGGCGAAGACGGCGGCGAGCGCGTCGTCCAGCTCCTCCTCGGACACGTCCTCGTCTTCGACGCGGATGCGCTCGGTCACCCGGATCAGGTGGGGAGAGGTGTACAGCCCCGCCCTCAAACCGCCGGCCCGGGCGATGGCCGAGACCGTCGCGGCGGTGGACCCCTTCCCGTTGGTTCCCGCGATCAGCATCGACGGGACGTGCCGCTCGGGCCGGTCGAGCCGCTCGCAGAGCGCGTCGATCGAGGCCAGGCCGAGCTTCATGCCGCGGATGGAGAGGGACTCCAGGCGGGCGAGAGACGAAAATCGCATGTCGAGGCCTCGCTTCGGGTCACCGAACCGTGAGGCGGAAGGCGTGAGGCGTAAGGCGAAGCGCGGGAATCCGGGCGCCTGACGCCTTACCCCTCACGCCTCACGTCCACAGCAGCCGCAGGCACTTGACCAGCTCGGCCTTCATCTCCGAGCGCGGCACGACGAAGTCGAGCATCCCGTGCTCGAGGAGAAACTCAGAGCGTTGGAAGCCTTCCGGCAGGATTTGCCGAATGGTCTGCTCGATGACCCGGGGGCCGGCGAAGCCGATGAGCGCATTGGGCTCGGCGACGTTCAAGTCCCCCAGCATGGCGTAGGACGCGGTCACGCCTCCGGTGGTCGGATCGGCCATCACCGAGATGTACGGGATCCGCGCGTCGGCCAGCCGGGACAGGGTGGCGGCGATCTTGCCCATCTGCATGAGCGAGAGAATCCCCTCCTGCATCCGCGCGCCGCCGGAGGTCGACACCAGGATGACCGGCTTTCTCTCGCGAAGAGCGCGCTCGACGGCGCGGGCCACCTTCTCCCCCACCACCGAGCCCATCGAGCCACCGAGGAAGAAGAACTCCATCGCTCCGATGATGACGGGAATTCCGCCCATGGTTCCGGATGCGACGACGATCGCGTCGGACGTTCCGACGCTCTCCTCGTTCTGCCGGATCCGATCGCGGTAGCGCTTGGTGTCCCGAAACTTCAGCGGATCCGTCGACCGCAGGTCCGTCTCGAGCTCCACGTATTCCTCGTTGTCGAAGAGCATCCGGAGGCGCTCCGGCGCGGACAGCCGGAAGTGGTGCTGGCACTTGGGACAGATCTTGAAGTTCCGGGCGAGCTCCTTGTTGTAGAGGATCTCCCGGCAGCTCTCGCACTTGACCCAAAGGCCTTCCGGGACCTTGCTCGGCCTGCGCTCCCGGGGCTCCTTGGGCGCCTTGTCCTTGCGGAACCACATGGAAGCCGAACATCCTAACAGGCTCGCCGGCCCCCGCGCCGCCTCCGCTCAATCGATCGGAGCCACGGGCACGAAATGCCGTCGGCCGGCCCCATCGACCTCGACGACGGTCTCAACGGAGAACGCCTGGCGCAGCGTCTCGATGGTCAGGGCATCCGAGGGCGCTCCCTGGGCCAGCGTCCGCCCGGCGCGCAGCAGGACGACCCGATCCGCCAGCTGCGCCGCCAGATCGATTTCATGGGTGACGAAGAGAACCGTGGTGCCTCGTTCCCGATGCACCCGCGTCAACGTGGAGAGGAACTCCAGCCGGTGTCTCGGATCGAGCCCCGACGTGGGCTCGTCCAGGAGCCAGATCTCTGCCTCCTGGGCCAGGGCCCGCGCCAGGAAGACGCGTCTCTTCTCGCCGCCGGAGAGGGCCGACGCGTCGCGGAGAGCCAGCGCCTCGACGTCGCAGGCCCGCATCGCCTCGAGCGCCAGACGCCGGTCTTCGGGCGAGTCGGCGGAAAAGCCGCGGGACTTCGGGGCCCGCCCCTGCAGCACCAGGTCGAGGGAGCGGATCGGAAAAACCAGGTCGACGCTCTGCGGAACGTAGGCGATGCGACGCGCGGTCTCCCTGCGGGGCAGCCGCGCCATCGGCTGCCCGTCGAGAAAGAGTCCGCCTCCCGAGGGCTCGACGATCCGCGCGATGACCTTCAGCAGCGTCGACTTGCCGGAGCCGTTCTCGCCCAGAACGGCGACGATCTGGCTCCGCGCGATGGACAGGTCCAGGCCGTCGAGTGCCCGGGTCGTCCCGTACTTCGCAGCGAGGCCGCGGGCCTCGAGGATCGGACTCATGAGTTCTTGAGCAGCAGCCAGGCAAAGAGCGGCGCGCCGACCGCGGCGGTGACCGCGCCGATCGGCAGCTCGGCAGGAGCGAAGACCGCCCGCGAAGCCGCGTCGGCCACCACCAGCAGCGCCGCGCCGGACAAGGCCGAGACCGGAAGCAGGAGGCGCTGGTCGTTGCCGATCACGGACCGCGCCGCGTGCGGCACCAGGAGGCCGACGAAGCCGATCACGCCGGCGAAGGCGACCGCCGCGCCGGTCAGGAGGGACGACGCCAGGAACACGAAGATCTTCGCCCGCTCCGTGTCGACGCCGAGCGCCGCCGCGTTCTCTTCACCGACCGCAAAGAGATTCAGCCGCGCCGCAAAGAGCAGCAGCGCGACGCCGCCGATCGCGGCGTAAGGGACGAGCGCGACCGCCCGCAGGGTCGTGGCTTCGGACAGGTTCCCCATCATCCAGAAGAGCATCGTCCGCGCCGCCTCGGCGGTGGCGATGGAGAAGACCGCCAGGAGTACGGCGGAGAAGAAGGCGTTGGCGATGAGCCCCGCCAGCAGGAGGCGCTGCAGATCCAGGCGTCCTCCCCGCCGGGCCAGGGCCGCCACGCCGACCGAGGAGGCCACGGCGCCGACGAACGCCGCTCCCGGCGAGACCAGGGGAGATGCTCCGGCTAAGGCCGCCAACGCAGCGCCCGTCGCTGCGCCCCCCGACGTGCCCAGCAGGAACGGGTCGGCCAGGGGATTCTTCAGGAGAGCCTGCAGGGCCGCCCCGGCCAGGGCCAGACACGCTCCCACCATCGCCGCGAGCGCGACGCGAGGCAGGCGCAGCGACGCGACGAGGCGGGCCGTCGCGCCGGCCGTTCCGTGTCCGGACCACAGATCGGACCACGAGAGCGACACGCCGCCGAACAGGACGCCCACCAGCGCGGCGGCCAGCAGCAGAAGCCCGGCGGCGAGAATCGCCAGCCGCGGCGCGGCGGCCAGGGCGTCCGGCGCGCGCCGATTCACGGGCGTGGCGCTCCGGGCCGCGTCGATCCGCCCGTTTGCGGCAGCTTGGCCAGGCGTTTGGCCAGCTCTTCCAGAGCGTCGAAGACCCGCGGCCCCGGGCGGGTCAGCTCCGATTCGTCGATCCGGATCACCCGGGCCCGGGACACAGTCCCCCGCGACAAAGGGCCGGTCGCGAACGCGCGCTCGTAGGCCGCGCGGGTCTGCTCGGAGTCGGGAACGACGAGAACGTCGATCGCGGCGGTGGCGATCCACTCCGGCGAAACGACCGGCCAGCCAGGCCGGTCCTCGAGAAGGTTTCGGGCTCCGGCTTGCGTCAACACGTCGTTCAAGAAGGTCCCGCCGCCGGCGGCCTGAGGCGGGTCGGGCCAGATCAGCGCGATCGCTTCCGGGCCGGGCCGATTCGGGCGCGCGCGGGCGACCGCATCACGGCGAGCGGCCAGGGAACGGGCCAGCCGCTCACCGTCCTGCGCCACGTCCAGACGACGGGCCACCAGCCGGATCCCTTCGAGGACTTCGTCGAGCGAGCCCCCCGGAACGATCAGGACCGGGACTCCGGCGGCCGCCAGGGCGGTGACCGGACCCTTCGCGTTCCCCTCGCGGGTGGCCAGGACGAGGTCAGGCGAGAACGAGGCCACCCGTTCGGCGCTGACCTCGAGGCCGCCGACGCGGGGAAGCGATCGAGCCTGCGGCGGGTAGTCGGAATAGTCCGACACGCCCACCAGCCGGTCGCCGGCGCCGACGGCAAAGACGATCTCGGTCAGATTGGGAGCGAGGGTCACGACCCGGCGCGGAACACCCGGCCGGGGAGCCGCGGGCCGACAACCGGCGCCGACGAGCGCTCCGATCAGAAGGACCCAGAGCGGGAGGCGCGACATGTTCCTGCGCCGCTCGACGCGCGAGGAGCCGCCGTCAGCCCTGGGCTTCGGCTTCTTCGAGATCGTTGGGAATGCCCAGGCGCATGCACGCCGCGTCGTACATTTGCCGGGCCGCCTTCTGCGCGTTCTGAAGCTCGGCGAGTCGGTCCTTGACCTTCGCCAGCTCCTGTTGAATCAGGTCTTCCAGCTCCGAGATCTCACGCTTGGTGACCTGGAGCGTGTTTTCGTAAAACTTCTTCTGGTCCGGGGAGAGGCTCATAGTCCTGATCTCCTCCTGCCTCGGCCTGCAGCGATCAGCCGCCGACCGTGTCGGCCCGCGCGGGCCGACGGAGAGCTTGCCACATCTGCCGTCGGGGTGTCCAAGAAGCGTTCGGGGGTCGGGTCGAAGCCGCCTTTTTCTCCGGCCCCCGTCACGGCTGGACGTCCACGACGAGAGTCCGCCACATCTTGACGGGGATTCCGTTCTTGGTCGCAGGTCGGAACCGCGCGGTGCGGACCCCGTCGAGGACCGCCTTGTTCACGCCGGTCTTGGAGGGAATGCCTTGCTGCAGACGGGTCTCGGTGACGCTGCCCTCCTCGTCCACCAGAACCAGCACGACGACCTTTCCGGAAACGCGGCGCTCGCGGGCCAGAGGTGGATAGGAGACCTTGGGCGGCGAGATCAGAATGGGTTCCGTTACTCCCGGTCCCGGGCCAACCAGATCGCCTCGGCTCGTCTCCGGCTCCGCGCGCTGCGGCGGCGCCGTCGGCCGGACCGCGGTCGCGGTCGGCGGCGGCGGCTCCGTGGGGGGCGGCGGCGCCAACGTCGGCGGCGCCTTCACCGCGGGGACCGGCGATGGCTCGGGCTCGGCTTCGGCCGGTGCGGCGGCCGGCTCCCCTTTCTTGGCGGCCTCTCGCGGCGGTTTGGGGCTGGCGTCCAGCGCCTTCTGCAGCTCCTTCTTGCGCGCGGCGATCTGGCGCTGAACCTCCTCCTCGATCAGTTTCGAGTCGAGTGCGGGAGTCGGACCGGGGGTGGCGACCGCCGAGACGACGGCCGGCGTCGGGGGCGAGACCGGAAGAGGCGTCGCGCGCACGATGGGCGTGGGAGCGACCGTGGTGGGCTTGCGCAGCGTAAACCACGCCGCGGCGGCCAGCCCGACGCTGGCGACCGCGATCAGGACGTACAGCGGAGTGCGGCTCTTGCGCTCGGCTTCGATCCGCTTGGGCGAAAAAGTCCCGAACACGCCGGAGCCCGTCGGCTCGCGGCGCACAGCCGGGGCGGGCGGCGGCGGCGAGGCCGGCGGCGGTGGCGCCACGAGCTTGGGAGCCGTCGTCCCGGTCCGGCGGGCGACGGGAGTTCCCTTGGACTTGCGCTTCTTTTCGGGTTCGGGCGTCGGCTCCTCTGGGGCCGCCTGTCGGGCCCTGGCTTCGGCGATCGCTTGTTCTTCCGCCTGCAGCCGGTGAAGGAAAATCGCCAGGTCGGCGCTGCCCGGCGCAGGCGTGTAGGCGTAGAGAACGGCTTCCAGGTCCCTCAGCATGTCCGACGCGTTGGGGTAACGCTCCTCCGGATCCCGGGCCAGGGCCTTCAGGACGATCGCGTCGAGACTGTGGGAGACCTCCGGGCTGATCGAGGACGGAGCCGCGACGTCCGCGGCCCGCACCTTCTCCAGCACGGTCAGATCCGAGTCTCCGCGAAAGAGCTTCTGATCGGTGAGCATCTCGAACAGAACCGCCCCGAGCGAAAAGAGGTCGCTGCGCCGATCGATGGGCTTGCCCCAGGCCTGCTCCGGAGACATGTACTGAACTTTTCCCTTGAGGGCGCCCGACTGGGTCTGCGACGCTTTGGACGCGGCCTTGGCGATTCCGAAGTCGCAGAGCTTGATGTCTCCCTCGTAGGAAATCAGGATGTTCTGCGGCGAGACGTCGCGGTGTACGATCGTCATCTCGCGGCCCTCGGGGTCGCGGCGCCGGTGGGCGTAGTCCAGGGCCGCGGCGACCTTGGACGCGATGTACACCGCCAGCGGAATCGGCAGCGGCGATCCCACTTCGGCCGCGGCATGGAGGAGGCCGCGCAGGTCGCGGCCGTCGACGAACTCCATGGCGATGAAGTAGCCGCCCCCTTCGATCTTTCCCAGATCGAAGATGTGCACGATATTGGGGTGGTTCAACTGAGCGGCGAGCTTGGCCTCGTCGGCGAACATCGCGATGAACTCTTCGTTGTCCGCGAGATGAGGCAGGATTTTCTTGATCGCGACGATCTTCTGAAAGCCCTCAACGCCGGAGAGACGGGCCTTGTAGAGCTCGGCCATCCCTCCCGACGCGATGCGCTCGAGGATCTCGTACTGGCCGAACCGGTCGGGGCCGGAGGTGGAGACGGTGGCCGGCTCCGGCGCGCGCGCGGCAACGGCGGACGGCACCGCGGAGGGCGGACGGGCAGGCACGGCGGGCGAGGCGGGCGCGGCCGCCGGCTTCGGCCGCGGAGGGATCTTCATCCCCGAGAGCGTGTCCGAGATCATCTTGTCGATCTCGGTGTCCGTGGAGAAGCGCGGCGGTCCCGAGGACGCCGCCTCCGGCGGTCGGAGCTCGCCGGTCGCCTGCGGCGGTGCCGGAGGCGGCGCGGCCAGGCGCGGCGTGCCGCGCGGACCGAGGATGCCGGACAGCGTATCGCGCAACCGCTTTTCGACTTCAGTTTCGGTGGCCATCGACGAAGGCGACGGCCGAGGAGGCGTGGAGACCGCGGATGGCCCCGGCGCCGCGGCCGGCGCCGCGGCCCGCGCCTCCGTCGGCTGCCCTCCCACGTCCTCGAGCACATCGGAAAAAATGTCCGACGCCGTCAATCCCGCTTCGGCGTGGATCTCGGCGGTCGAGATCCGCACCGTCCGGGCGGAGAGGTCGGTGGAATTGATCGCGGCATCCACCGTCGCCCGCAGGTCCTCGTCGCTGAAAGGACGCACCAGCAGGTCGAAAGCGCCGACGCGCTGCGCGTCCGCCTTGCGGTTGCTTCCCTTGTAGCCGGAGACCATCAGCAGGATGGGGGGCGCGGTCGCGCCGCCTTTGCGCCGGATCTCCCGGATGACCTCGGCGCTGGGCAATCTCGGCAACATGCCGGCCAGGATCACCGTGTCGAAGGTGGAGGAGGAAAAGACGTTGAGGCCCTCCTCGCCGTCATGCGCCTCCACCACGGTGTACTGCGAAGCGGGCAGCAGAGCGCGCACGCGATCCCGCGAACGCGGCTCGTAGTCGATCAGGAGAACGCGTTTTGCCATCTGAAAGTTGAACGCCCAGCTATGTTAACTCGGATTGTCGGGGGCGACCGGCGGGGTGCCGGCGCGCGAGCCCGCGGTCCCGAGGTCGGAGCGTCCGGGGACATCGCGGGCGGCATGCCGACCCTCTCGTCGCGCATATAATCGCGCCGAAACTCGAGCCAGGAGACCCGAATGTCCGGACACAGCAAGTGGGCCACGATCAAGCACAAGAAGGGCGCGGCCGACGCCAAGCGCGGACGCCTGTTCACCAAGCTCATCAAGGAAATCACGATGGCGGCGCGGTTGGGCGGAGGAAACCCGGACGGCAACCCCCGTCTGCGCAAGGCGGTGGACGAAGCCAAAGCCGTCAACATGCCGGCCGACAACATCAAGCGAGGCATCCAGCGGGGCACCGGCGAGCTGCCCGGCGTCAGTTACGAGGAGATCACCTACGAGGGCTACGGCCCGGGGGGCGTGGCCGTTCTCATCGAGGCCATGACCGACAACAGGAACCGGACGCTGCCGGAGATCCGGACGATCTTCTCCAAGCACGGGGGGAACCTGGGCGAGTCAGGCTCCGTACGCTTCCTGTTCCAGAAGAAGGGGTACATCACCATCGAGAAAGCCAAGGCCAGCGAGGACGCGGTCATGGAGGCGGCCATCGAGGCCGGCGCGGAGGATGTGCGCACGACCGATCAATTTCACGAGGTGGTCACCGACCCCGAGGCTCTGGCCGCGGTCAAGTCGCAGCTCGAGCAGAAGGGACTGCCGCTGACCGTCGCCGAGGTCGAGATGATCCCCGCCACCGAAGTGCCGCTCGACGCCCGCAAGGCGGACCAGATGATGAAGCTGATGGAAGCCCTGGAGGAGCACGAAGACGTGCAGCACGTCTGGGCGAATTTCGACTTCGAGGAGGCGAGCTGACGACGTGAGGGGTAAGGCGTGAGGCGTGAGGCGAAGCTCGAAGGGAGCCGCGCCTCACACTTCTCACCGTCCGCCTCACGCCTCACGCCTCTCGCCTCACGCTCCATGAAGGTCCTCGGCTTCGACCCCGGCACGGCCTGCACCGGATACGGAATCGTTCTTTTCGAGGCCGGACGTCTGCGCCTGGAGGGATGCGGCGTGTTCCGTCCGCCTGCCGCTTCGCCCCTGGCCGGGAAGCTCGATTTCCTCTTCGCCGGCGCGACGAGGATCCTCGAGGAGTGCCGGCCCACCGCGGTCTCGGTCGAGACCGTTTTCGCCGCCAAGAACGTGTCTTCGGCCATCAAGCTCGCGCACGCGCGCGGGGTCTTGCTCGCGGCGGCGGCCCGCTGCCAGGTTCCGGTCTTCGAGTATGAGCCGCGGCTCGTGAAGAAGGCTCTGGTGGGATACGGAAACGCGGAGAAACACCAGGTCCGGGCCATGGTGCTGTCCCTGCTGGCCCGGCAGCGGAGCCGGGTGCCCCTCGACGCCGCCGACGCCCTCGCCGTGGCGATCTGCCACGTGCATGCCGGGGTCGTCCCGCGTTGAGCGTCGGCGCGAGGTGAGACCGCGCCTTACGGCTTACGCCTCACGCCCGGGGTTGTTATCATCACCGCCGTCTATGTCGTTCCAAGGGTCCATTCAGGAACTTCCCGTTCCGGACATCATTCAGCTCGTCTCGGTCTCTGGGAAGACCGGGATGTTCACGCTCGTCCGGGGCGCGGAGCGCGGCTACATCTATCTGAGAAACGGCCAGATGGTGCACGCCCGGCTCGGAGAGCTGGCCGGCGAGGAGGCCATCTACGCGCTGGCGATCTGGTCCTCCGGAGATTTCCAGTTCACTCCCGGCGAGGAGCCGGACGTCGTCACGATCGAGAAGTCCAATACCAGCCTCCTGATGGAGGCCGCGCGGCGCCTGGACGAATGGAAAGTCCTGTCACGCAAGATCCCGGGGGTCGACCACGTCCCGGTGCTCTTGCCCCGCGAAGCGCCCGAACCGGTCACCTTGTCTCCGGTCGAGTGGAACGTGCTCATCAAGATCGACGGCAGAAAGACAATCGAAGAAGTCTCGCGCGTCCTGGAGATCTCCTCATTTGAAGCCTCGAAGATCTTGTACGGTCTGGTGACGGGGGGCCTGGTCGAGATGCGGTCGCGGGAAGCGGCGCGCCAGCCCGTCGCAGTGGTCGCCCCGCCGGCGGTGCTGGGGGACGAGAAGAAGATCCTGATGATCCTGTGCACCCGCGTCAAGCAAGAGGCGGAGCTGGCCCTGGGAGAGTCCAATCTCCCGGGTATCGAACGGCCCTACAAGCAGGCGCTGGCCGAGATCGACCGGGGACGGGGGGTCGAAGCTGTCCGGGACCTGATCCGGCTGACCGAGAAGGCCATCGCGTCGATCCGAGGCCCTGCGCGGATGAAGGCCTTCCAGGACAAGATGTCGCTTGTCATGCAGCCAAAGGCCTGAGCCGGGGGGCCCGTAAGGCGCTAGGAGTAAGGCGTTAGGCGCCGGAAAGAACGCTCAAAGAGCCCTTTTCCTTGGTCTTGCGCCTCGCGCCTGACGCCTCTCGCCTTACGCCTTACGCCCCAATAAGATGTTTGGCAATTTGCCTTTTTTGGCTTATTCTATTCGGCAGACACTCGGTTTCCCCGGCGCACGCGAAAGGAGATTGCATGAAGGCCAACCGCAAGGCGCTCCTCGGGTTGCTCGTGTGCCTATCGAGCGCGGTCGCCTCCGCGCAGATCGCACCGAACAACCAGGGGGACATCGGCCTGTTTACCATGCCCACCGCCGACACACCGCGCGCTGGCCAGCTGACTCTGGGCCTCTACGGCTGGAAGGAACAGCTGGCCGCCGGCAACCTCGCCTTCACCGACACTCCCGACCGTAACCGGCTCTACAGCCACTGGGCGGGAGAGGGCTCGCTGGGCCTGGGGCTGACCGACGGCTGGGCGGTCTTCGCCAGCTTCGGGGAAGAGCGTTTCGAAAGCCGCGGCGGCTGGACGGGCGGCGCCGTGAACAGCGTCTCCTTCCCCACCGGCTTCCGCGCGGACGAGCCGCGTAAGTTTCGATTGGGCACGAAGGTGCGTCTGCTATCGGAAGCGGACACCGACCTGCGCATCGGCCTGTTCCTCTCGGCCCAGGTTCCCATGGGGCACGCCAACATCCATGTCGACGAGGGCACGGCCGACACCGACCGCGTCGCGTCGCGGCGGACCGATTGGGAGTGGGGCGGCGTGATCAGCAAGGGCATCTTCAACGGCGTCGTGTCCTACCAGCTTTCCGGACGGCACGACAACGATATCCGGGTGGCCAATGTGCTGCGCGTGGGCCTCGGCGTCGAAGTGCCGGTGGTCCCGTTTCTGCACGTCATCGGGGAGCTGGATCGCACCATGCCGGACGGCGGAGACCTGCCGCCGGACAGCTACTCGATGCTCACGACCGGCGTGCGCTTCTATGTTGCGCGCACCGGCCTGGCCGTATCCGCCGCGCTCAATGCGAATGCCGACCAGCTCGTTCGCCATGGTTTCTCGCCTTCGCCCATCGGAGGGCTCATCGGCGTGACCTATGCGGCCTGGCCGCCCCTGCCGCCGCCTCCGGTCGTCGTTCCTCCGCCGGCCGCCACGGCGGCCGTCGTGACCGAGGAAAAGCCGGAACCCGAACCGGCGCCCGCCGCGGTCGCGCCGGCTCCCCCTCCGCCGACTCCCCGGAGCACTCGGGACGAGATCGCCTTCGACGCCGGCAGCGCGCGGCTGACCAACATCGCCAAGGCCGTGCTGGACGGCGTCGCCCTGCGCATGAAGAATGATCTGAACTCGACGGCCGTCATCACGGGCTACTCCGACAACGCCGGATCCGAGGAAGCCAACATGGTCATCTCCGCCAAGCGCTCGGAAGCGGCCAAGGAATACCTCGTCACCCGGCACGGAATCGATCCCAACCGCATCACCACCGGCGCGAAGGGCTCCGCCGAGCCGGCCTACGACAACGCGACGGCGGAAGGACGGGCCAAGAACCGCCGCGCCGTCATCGTCGTGACCCTCGTCTCGGGAAGTTGAGCCCGGAAGAAAACGAACGCGGTCCCGAGCCCCCTCCCGCGGAGGGGGCTTTTTTCTCTGCCTTGGACCGCCGGCCGCTGGAGCTCTCCGTTTCCGGAGCCGGGGTCCTCGCTTTCGCGGGCGGCGTCGCGCTTCTCTACTACGGGCGGGTCTTGTTCATCACCCTGGCCTTTGCGCTGTTTCTCGCGTTCGCCATGCGGCCGTTCGTCTCCCTGCTCGAGCGGGCCAGGGTTCCCCGGGTCCTGGCCATCCTTCTGCTCCTCTTCGTCCTCATCGGCGCGCTCGCCCTCCTGGTGATCAACGTCACCGCCCAGCTCAACCAGTTCTACGTCGATCTGCCCCGCTACCAGGGGCGCATCCGGGATCTGTTCACGCGCCTGACCGACTTCGTCAACACGCTGCGCGAGCGGATGGGCAACATCCTGCCGGAAGAACCACGCTCAGTCCGGGAGGTCAAGATCACCGAGTCCCCTTTCGCCACGACCAAGGTTCTGCTGACGCAGGTCGGCGCCACGCTGGAGTTTGTGCTCTACGCGGCGACCGTTCCCTTCCTCACGTTCTTCATGCTGAAGGACCGCGAGAAGTTCGGCCGGGTCATCGACGGGATCCTCGCGCGCAATCAGAAGATCGGAAGTTCGGACGTGACGGGGGCCATCTCGCGGACCATGACCGGGTACGCGCTGGGGCTTTCGTTCGTCATGATGATCATGGCCGCTGCGACGACGATCGCCCTGATGCTGCTCGGCGTCAATTACTACTACATCCTCGGCCCGTTGGCCGGGCTTGCGATCATGCTTCCTTACGTGGGCGTGATCTTCTCGACCGTTCCCGCGATCGCCGTGGCGTACTTTCAGTACGGCGGCGAGAAAGCCCTCGCCATCCTCGCCGTCTACGCGGTCCTGCAGTTTCTGGAGGGGAACGTGCTGACCCCCTTCATCGTGGGAGGTCGGGTCCGGCTCTTCCCCCTGACGGTGATGGTGGCGTTCATCTTCTGGGGACTGCTGTGGGGCCTCCCCGGCGCGATCCTGGCCGTGCCGCTGACGTCGGCGATCAAGGTCGTCTGCGAGAACGTCCAGGGCTGGGGCGGAATCGCGCGGCTCCTGGGAGAGCCGGACCCGCTGGCTCCGGCTCTCTAGCCCCTCGCGTCTGGCGCGCACCCTCGGACGGTTGCGCCTAGGATTTCCTTCCCAGCGACAAGAGGCTGCCCAGGAACCCCGCCGCCGCACCCAGAGCCGGCAGAAGGATCGCCAGCGGCCACTCCAGGAACCGGGCCCACAGCAGACCGAGAACCGGATGGGGATGGCGCACCAGAACTCGGGACGCCGCGTCCCACGTGGCCCAGAGAAGACCCAGGGCGAGAGCGCCGCCGGCCAGCCCCTCCGCCGTCGCGTACAGCCAGAATGGGGCGCGGACCGCCATCTCCGTCGCGCCCATCAGCCGCATGATCTCGATCTCGTCGCGGTGCAGGTCCAGGGCCAGGCGCACGGCCGAGCCCACCGAGAGGATCGCCGCCAGCACGAGAACCGTCCCCAGGAGGATGCCGGCCCCGCGCACGATTCGGACAGCCTCGTGAAAGCGCCGATCGAATCCTTCCTCGGAGTCGGCGCCGTCGACGCCGGGCCACGTCCGGGCAGCGGCCGCGATCTCGGAGGCGGCTTGCTCCGGAGCCCCGGGGCGCAGGTACACCTCCAGGGTCGGCGGAAAGGGCGCGTCCTTGAGGCCGGCCAGCGCCGCGGCCAGGTCAGGATACGTCTTGCGGAAGCGCTCCAGAGCGGCGTCGCTGCCGACGATGACGATCCGAGCGACGCGGCGGTCGGTGGCCACCCGCAGGGCCAGGGCGCGCGCGTCGGCGGTGGCTTCCAGAGTCAGCACGGCGGCCGGAGACTCGCCCGCGGTCACGACAACGCGCGCCAGGTTGCGCGAAACCAGAGCGAGCAGACCCGGAACGTAGAGCGCGAGCGCGATCAGCGCCACCGCCATGGCCGTCTGGCGCGCACCGCTGCGCGCGACGGACCACGCCTCGCCGAGGACGTAGCGGGGCTTCACGCCTGCGGCGTCGTCAGGCGTAAGGCGTCAGGCGTCAGGGGGAGGACCGATCGCGATGGGCGCCGTCGGTTCGCCTCACGCCTCACGCCTCTCGCCTCACGTTTCCCATCACCCCAACGGCAGGAACGGCGCCTCGCGCATGACCGAGGCGGGCTTCTCCGCCACCATCGGACTGTCGCGCAGGCGCCCCCGGTCCAGAGTGAGAACCCGCTTTCCCATCCGGCGCACCAGATCGAAATCGTGGGTCGCCACGAGCACGGTCGTCCCTCGGATGTTGATCTCCGCGAAAAGCCGCATGATCTCCTCGGACAGGACCGGATCGAGATTTCCCGTCGGCTCGTCGGCCAGCAGGAGAGTTGGCTCGTTGACGATCGCCCGCGCGATCGCCACGCGCTGCTGCTCCCCTCCGGACAGCTCGGTGGGGTAGGCGTTCATCTGGTGATGGAGGCCGACCCGCTTCAAGACCTGATAGGCGCGCCGCTTCTGCTCGGCCCGCGGCAGCCCGAGCACGTTCTGGACGAAGGCGATGTTCTCGAAGACCGACTTGCGGGCGATCAATTTGAAGTCCTGGAAGACGACGCCGATCGTGCGCCGGAAGTAGGGCACCTGCGAATCCGGGAGAACCCCAATATTCCGCCCATTGACCAGGATCTGTCCGCCCGACGGCGGTTCGTCCCGAAACAGCAGCTTTAGAAACGTGGATTTGCCCGCGCCGGAGGGACCGGTCAAGAAGACGAACTCTCCCCGCTCGATCGAGCAGGTCACCTCGGTCAGAGCGTGGCGAAAGCGGCCGTACTCCTTGGAGACTCGGAACAGCTGGATCATCCGCCCGCGCTCCCGAGTTCCACCGTGAGCGCGTCCCGCACCTGGGCCGGATCGGCGCGTCCGCCGGTCTTCTTCATCACCTGTCCCACGAACCACCCGAACGTCTGGGTCTTTCCGGAGCGGTACATCTCGACTTGGGCTGGATTTGCCGCCACGACCTCGCGAGCGATCTGCGCGAGCGCGCCGGCGTCACGCATCGCCCCGAGTCCTCTCTCCGCCACGATCTGGGCCGCCTCCGCCGTCGAGTCGACCATGCGCGCGAAAACCTCCTTGGCCGACGCCGCGGAAATCTCACCCCGGTCGAGGAGCCGGAGGAGACCCGCCAGCCTCGCCGGCGAGACCGGGAAGGAGAGCGCGTCCTCGGCAGAGGTGTGTTTCTCCTTCATCCAGCGCAGCACCTCACCCGTGATCCAGTTGGCGGCCAGGCGGGGCGGCGCGAGCCCCGCCAGTTGCTCGTAGTAGTCGGCTAGCTCGCGGGCCGAGGTGATCGTCTCGGCGTCGGCCGGCGAGATCCCGTGCTCCGCGGCCAGGCGCGCCCGCCGCGCACGGGGCAGCTCCGGCATGCTCGAGGCGGCCTCCGCGATCCAGGCTTCGTCGACCCGCAGGGCTCCCAGGTCGGGCTCCGGAAAATAGCGGTAGTCGTGCGCCTCCTCCTTGCCGCGCATGGAGACGGTCTTCCCCGCCGCCGCGTCCCACAACCGGGTCTCCAGGACCACGCGCTCGCCGCGCTCGACGGCCCGGGCCTGGCGCTCGATCTCGTGCTCCACGGCCTTGGCCACGAACCGGATGGAGTTCAAATTCTTGATCTCGACCCGGGTGCCGAACGGAGCGTTCTCGGCGCCCCGCACCGAGACGTTGGCGTCGCAGCGCAGGTTGCCTTTCTCCATGTCGGCGTCGGAGACGGCGGTGAATCGGACGAGGCGCCGCAGCTCCGTCAGATAGGACGCGGCCTCCTCGGCGGTGCGGATGTCCGGCTCGCCCACGATCTCGACCAGCGGCACGCCGGCGCGGTTCCAATCGACCAGCGAGACAGAAGGAGGCACGTCGTCGTAGGGCGTGTCGTGGAGCAGTTTCCCGGCGTCTTCTTCCAGGTGAATGCGGACCAGACGAATCTTCCGGGGCCCCTCCGGCGTGTCGATCTCGATCGCCCCTCCCGTCGCCAGCGGCCGGTCGTACTGGGAGATCTGGTAGCCCTTGGGAAGGTCGGGATAGAAGTAGTTCTTCCGCGCGAATCGGGAGTCGTGATGGATCTCGGCTCCGACGGCCGTGGCCAGGCGCAGGGCCAGGGTCACGGCCTCGCGGTTGAGCACGGGGAGCGTGCCGGGAAAGCCCAGGCAGACCGGACAGGTCGCGGAGTTGGCCGGCGCCCCGACCGTGACGGGGCAGGGACAAAACATCTTGGAGCGGGTCAAGAGCTGCGCGTGAACCTCGAGCCCGATGACGGGGAAAACCCGCATTTTTTCAGGCGTTTCCACGGAGGGCACCGTGGAATTTTAGCATGCGGCACTCGGGGCAGGAGCTCCCAACGGCGGGAAGTGACGTGGGGAATTCGCAGTTCAGGTTTCGGGGCGTTCACTAGAATGCGAAGGCGTGACCGACTGGCTCGAGCGAACCGTCGAAGGCATCACGGTCTTCGAGCCGTTCCGCACGCCTCCCGGTCTGACCGTCGCCTTCTCGGGCCGCGGTGTAGCGCCGGAAGGCGAGGCGTCGCCGACCGCGTTTCTCGCGCGGCGCTTGGCCGACGCGCTCGGGATGTCCAGGGCTCCGATCGCGCGCGCGACGCAGGTGCACGGAAACACGGTGACGGTCATCCGCGAGTCTCCAGGACGCGGCGAGGTCCGCGACGCCGGGCAGTGCGACGTCCTGGTCACGGAGATCTCCGGCGTCGCGCTGGTCGTGCAGACGGCCGACTGCGTTCCGATCGTGCTGGCCGGCCTTCGCACCGTCGCCGTCGTGCATTCCGGCTGGCGCGGCTCGGCGCGGCGCGCCGCGGCGTCCGGAGTCGCGGCCCTGACCTCTCTGGGAGAGGACCCGCGATTCCTGGACGCCTGGATCGGCCCCTCCATCCGGGTGTGCTGCTACGAAGTCGGCGGCGAGGTGGCGGCGCAGTTCGCCGGCGATTTCGTGCGCGCGCAATGCGGCGGGAAGTTTCGCCTGGACCTGGCCGCGGTCAATCGATCGCAGCTCGAGGCCTCCGGAGTCGGCGCCGCGCGCATCTCCATCCACCCCGCCTGCACGCGCTGCGGCGGCGAACAGTACGCCAGCTTTCGCCGCGACGGAGCGAAAGCCGGTCGCATGATCGCCCTGGTGGCGCGGGGCTGACATTCGGAACTCGGGATTTGGGAGTCGGCCCTGTCAACAATATAGGTATTGTTGCCACACCGGGCCCTTCGGGGGTTCCGGTTCGCGGCGCACGAAGGGCGGGCGGGGACAAGCCCCGCCTCTACGGCACCGAGGAGGACCGAGTTTGCCCGCGCACTCACCGAAGGTCCGCGGCGCGATTCCCTCGTGCCCCTCGCGGCGCGACCAAGTTTCGCGGACTGGATCCGCGAAACGACTCGCAACGCGCGAGCCGGAGCGGAGCTCTCGGGATCAGGCAAGCCGTCGAGCCCACAGGCGAGCGGCTTGCCGGTGCACGCCAATGGCGCGCAGATCCCGAAGCGCAGCGCAGGCGAGGGTTCCCTCGTGCCCCTCGCGGCGCGACCAAGTTTCGCGGACTGGATCCGCGAAACGACTCGCGACGCGCGAGCCGGAGCGGAGGTCTCGCGATCAGGCGTTCGGTCGAGCACGCATCCGGGCGAGCCGAACGCCGGTGCGCGCGGACACGCGCGCAGATCGCAGACCGCAGCGAAGGCGAGGGTCCCCTCGTGCCCCTCGCGGCGCGACCAAGTTTCGCGGACTGGATCCGCGAAACGACTCGCAACGCGCGAGCCGGAGCGGAGGTCTCGCGATCAGGCGTTCGGTCGAGCACGCATCCGGGCGAGCCGAACGCCGGTGCGCGCGGACACGCGCGCAGATCGCAGACCGCAGCGGAGGCGAGGGTCCCCTCGTGCCCCTCGCGGCGCGACCAAGTTTCGCGGACTGGATCCGCGAAACGACTCGCAACGCGCGAGCCGGAGCGGAGGTCTCGCGATCAGGCGTTCGGTCGAGCACGCATCCGGGCGAGCCGAACGCCGGTGCGCGCGGACACGCGCGCAGATCGCAGACCGCAGCGAAGGCGAGGGTCCCCTCGTGCCCCTCGCGGCGCGACCAAGTTTCGCGGACTGGATCCGCGAAACGACTCGCAACGCGCGAGCCGGAGCGGAGGTCTCGCGATCAGGCGTTCGGTCGAGCACGCATCCGGGCGAGCCGAACGCCGGTGCGCGCGGACACGCGCGCAGATCGCAGACCGCAGCGGAGGCGAGGGTCAGGCGAGGGTCAGATCCGCGTACCGCGCGATGAACTTCTTCTTCCCCGCGCGGTCGAAGTAGACCGTCAGGCGCGTCTGGTCCCCGGAGCCCTCCTGCGACAGGATGACTCCGAAGCCGTAGCGAGGGTGGCGCACGCGGCGACCGCGGCGCAGCTCCCCGGCGGAATCGTCGATCTCCGGCTCCTCGTCCCGATCGAAGATGGTCGGCCGCAGGGACGAAGCCGGGCGCCGCGTCTCCCGTTCCTCCAGGATCTCCGCCGGGATCTCCGCGACGAACCGCGACGTCGTGCGCATCTGCACTCTTCCGTACACCAGGCGGCGGTCGGCCAGGGTCAGCGTCAACTCGTCCTTGGCCCGTGTCATCCCCACGTAGAGCAGACGCCGCTCTTCCTCCAGCTCTTCGGGGTCCTCGGCCGACTGCCCGTGCGGCAGGTAGCCCTCTTCCAGGCCCACGACGAAGACGACCGGGAACTCGAGACCCTTGGCCGCGTGCAGCGTGGACAGGGTGACCGCTCCGCCGCGGTCGATGGTGTCCTCGTTGGTCGCCAGCGAGACGTTGTCCAGATACTCGGCCACGGTCGCTCCCTCGGCGTTGGAGCGCTCGAACTCGCGGGCCGCGCTGACGAGCTCCTGGAGGTTCTCGCTGCGGGCCTGGTCCTCGCGGTCCTCCGACTTGGAGTAGAGCGCCGCGTAGCCGGTTGCTTCGAGAAGGTGCTCGAGCATGGCCGAGGGAGAATACGTGGGCGCCTTCTCCCGCAGGCCGTCGACCAGGGACCGGAAGCGGGCCAGCGCCACCCGGGCGCGGTCGGGCAGGCCGGCCGGGGGGTCCGCCGACACCTCCCACAGCGAGCGGCCGTCTTCGCGGGCCGCCAGCGCGATCCGCTCGAGGGTGGCCGCGCCGACGCCGCGCGCGGGCACGTTGACCACGCGGCGAAAAGCGAGATCGTCTTCCGGGCGAACCGCCAGCCGGAGGTACGCCAGGGCGTCCTTGACCTCGGCGCGCTCGTAGAACTTCATCCCGCCGACGACGATGTAGGCGATGCCGCGGCGCACCAGCTCCTCTTCCAGAGGGCGCGACTGCGCGTTGGTGCGGTAGAGCACCGCCGTCTGGCCCGGCGGCCGCCCTCCCTCGGCGATGGCCTTGACGACCGCCTCCGTTTCCTGCCGGTCCTCCTCGAAGCGCCACAGACGGACGGCGGCTCCGGCGCCCCGTTCGGAGCGCAGCTTCTTTTCCCGGCGGCGGCGGTTGTGGGACACCAGAGCCGAGGCCGCTCGGAGAATCCCGTCGGTCGAGCGGTAGTTGCGCTCCAGGGCGATCACGCGGGCATCGCCGAAATCCTGATCGAAGCGCAGGATGTGCTCCACCTCGGCGCCCCGCCAGCGGTAGATGGCCTGGTCTTCGTCCCCGACCGCGCAGAGCGATTCGGCCGTCTCCCCCAGCAGCTTGACCAGCGCGTCCTGAGACGTGTTGGTGTCCTGGTACTCGTCGATGAGCAGATGCCGGATCCGACGGCGCTCGGCCTCCAGGACCGCGGGGCTCGACCGAAGCAGGCGGACCGTCTTCACGATCAGATCGTCGAAGTCGACGGCTCCCGCGGCCGCCAGCTTCTTCTCGTACAAGCGGTAGATCTTCGCGATGCGCTCTCCGGCGAAATCGTTCTGCGCGGCCTCGAACTGCCGGTGATCGACCAGGCCGCTCTTGGCTTGCGAGATCCGGGCGCGCACGCCGCCGGGAGACAGCATCTGCTCGGAGATCGACAGCTCCGCCATCGCCTCCTTGACCAGGGCCAGCTGGTCCGCGGTATCGGCGATGGAGAAGCGCGGGGGCAGGCCGGCGGCCGCGGCGTGGCGGCGCAGGAAACGCAGGGACCAGGAATGAAACGTGCCCACGAAGCTCTCCAGACGCTCGACCCCCAGGAGGGCGCGGGCCCGCTGCCGCATCTCCTCCGCCGCCTTGTTGGTGAAAGTCACGGCGACGACCGCGCGCGGATCCGCTCCCCCCTCGATCAGCCGCGCCAGCCGGTGGGTGATGACCCGCGTCTTGCCCGACCCGGCGCCGGCCAGGACGAGGAGGGGGCCGCGGTCGTGGAGGACTGCCTGTGATTGTTCAGGATTCAGTCCGGCGATTGTGCTGTTCTCGGCCATCAAGGACCGAGTGACAAGTGACAGGTGACGAGTGACGAGCTGGAATCCTTACTTGTCACTTGTCACTCATCACTCGTCACTTCCCCTTCATTCCACCGTCACGCTCTTGGCCAGATTCCTCGGCTGGTCCACGTCGCAGCCCCGGCGCACGGCGATGTGGTACGCCAGCAACTGAAGAGGAACCACCGAAAGGATCGGCTGCAGCTCCGGAATCGTTTCCGGAATGACCAGAACGTGATCGGCGACCCTGGAGATTTCCGGATCCTCGCGCGTGGCGACGACGATCGAGATGCCATCGCGGGACTGGACCTCCATCAGGTTGGAGAGCGTCTTGTCGCGCCAGCCGTCATGGGGCGCCAGGACCACGACCGGCAGATGCTCGTCCACCAGCGCGATCGGACCGTGCTTCATCTCGCCGGCCGGATACCCCTCGGCGTGGATATAGGAGATCTCTTTGAGCTTCAGCGCCCCCTCCAACGCGACCGGATAGTGAGGGCCGCGGCCGAGGAAGAGGAAGTCGCGCGCGCCGTGGTACTCCCGCGCCAGCTTTTCGATGGCCGGCTCCAGGGCCAGGGTCTCGCCGATGGCGCGGGCCAGATGGGTCAGGCCGCCCTTCTCCCTGTCGTCGACGCCGCGACCGAGCCCGCGCGATTCGCGCAGCCTGGCGGCCAGAAGGAAGAGCACCGCCAGCTGCGTCGTGAAGGCCTTGGTCGAGGCGACGCCGATCTCGGGGCCGGCATGGGTGGGGATGACCGCATCGGCCATGCGGGCGATCTGGCTGCCGGGAACATTGACGATCGCGGCGATCGGTGATCCGGCCCGCCGCGCCTCCTGCAGCGCCGCGACGGTGTCCGCCGTCTCCCCCGACTGCGAGATGCCGATGGCCAGCGTGCGGGCGTCGGCCACCGGGCGCCGGTAGCGAAACTCGCTTCCGTAGTCGACTTCCACCGGTATCCGCGCCATCCCCTCCAGAAGAAACTTGCCGATCAGGGCGGCGTGCCAGGACGTGCCGCACGCCAGCAGCAACACACGGTCGAAAGCCGCGACGCGCTCGGGGGAAAACAGAGGGTCATCCAACAGGAGCTCCCCCGTGGCCAGCGAAACTTTGCCGCCCAACGTCTCCGCGATCGCGGTCGGCTGCTCGTGGATCTCCTTCAGCATGAAATGGCGGTATCCCCCCTTTTCCGCCGCCACCGCGTCCCACAGGATCCGCAGCGGGGCGCGCTCCCGGGGCCGCCCGCTGGAGTCGGCGATGCGGATCCCGGCCGCGTCCACGCGCGCGATGTCGCCGTCCTCCAGAAAAACGACGTCGCGTGTCCAGGGCACGAGCGCCACCGGGTCAGACGCTACGTAGTTCTCGCCCGAGCCCAGGCCCAGCACGATGGGCGGGCCCGATCGCGCCGCGACCAGCACACCCGGATCGGCGCTGGAGGCGGCGACCACGGCATAGGCTCCGTGGAGCCTGCGGGTCGCCTCCTGGACCGCGAGGAAGAGGTCCCCGCGGAACGCCTCCTCGACCTCGTGGGCGAACACCTCCGTGTCGGTCTCGCTGGTAAAGCGGTGGCCCCCGCCGGTGAGCGCGGCCTTGCGCTCGGCGAAATTCTCGAAGATGCCGTTGTGGACGACGACGATCCTTCCAGTGCAATCGGTGTGCGGATGCGCGTTGTCCTCGGTCGGGCGCCCGTGCGTGGCCCAGCGGGTGTGTCCGATGCCGGAACGGCCCGCCAGCGGCGCCCTCGCGAGCTTGTCCACCAGCCGCGAGAGCTTCCCTTCGCTCCTCTGGACCTGGTAGTGCCCGTTGGCCAACGTCGCGATCCCGGCGGAGTCGTAGCCCCGGTACTCCAGGCGCTTCAGGCCTTCGAGCAGCAGGGGAGCCGCTTCCTTCGGTCCGACGTATCCGACGATGCCGCACATATCTCGATTATCTCCGAGGCGTTCGAGCACGGGAGGGGATGAGGGGGGAAGGGGGTGAGGGGAGGAGGCCGAACAATCGCCTCATTTTCTCTCCCCCTCACCCACTCTCCCTCTCTCCCTCTCCCGCGCCGCCCGCCGCCGCGCCGCCCATCCCTCCACGTTCTTTTGATGGCTCCGCGAAACCGCCAGGGCCCCCGGCGGCACGTCGTGGGTGACGGTGGAACCCGCGCCCACGTACGCGCCCTCCCCCACCGTGACCGGAGCGACGAGCTGCGAGTCGCTTCCAATGAACGCGCCGGCCCCTACGGTGGTGCGGTTCTTCTTTTCTCCGTCGTAGTTGCACGTGATGACGCCCGCTCCGACATTGGCGTCCGCCCCGATCTCGGCGTCGCCCAGGTAGGACAGGTGCGAGGCCTTGGCCCCCCGCCTCAAGAGCGCCTTCTTGGTTTCGACGAAGTTGCCGACGCGAACGTCCTCCTCCAGGACCGTCTCGGGGCGCAGGCGCGCGAAGGGCCCCACCCGGGAGCGCGCTCCGACGCGGGCGCCTTCGACGTCGCAGTGGGGGCCGATCACAGCCCCCGGACCGATCTCGGAGTCGGCGATGCGCGTGAAGGACCGCACCTCGCAGCCTTCCCGCAGCACGGTCCGGCCTTCCAGCGAAATGAAGGGGTGCAGCACGACGTCCGGTTCCAACGCGACGTCGGGCCCGATGCGCGTGGTGGCCGGATCGATCAGGGTCGCCCCGGAGTCCAGCGCCCGGTCGAGCTCGCGACGGCGAGCGATCTCTTCGGCCGCCGCGAGGTCGCGCCGCGTGTTGATGCCCCACGCCTCCGTCCAGTCGTCCGCTTCGACCGTCGCGATCCGACCGCGGGCCGCGGCCAGGGCCTCGACGGCGTCGGTCAAGTACACCTCCCGCGCCGCGGCGTTCTCGTCCAGGCGCGCGAGCGAGCGAAGAAGCGCCGGCCCGGCGAAGCAGTAGACGCCCGCGTTGACCTCCGTGATCCGCCTCTGCCTCGGGGACGCGTTCTTCACCTCCACGATGCGCCGGACGCGGCCTCGACCGTCCCGGATCACGCGACCGAGATCCCCGGGGTCCGGCGGGCGAAAGCTCAGGAAGGCGAGATCGAGGTCCGATGCGCGCTGTTTCTCGACCAGCGCCCGGAGCGTCTCCGGGCGGATCAAAGGCACGTCACCGGAGAGGACGATCACCGGGCCGTCCACGCCGGCCAGCGCCGGAAGGGCCCTCCGGGCCGCGTCCCCGGTGCCCCGGGGCGGGTCCTGGACGACGATGGAGACCTCGCGCCCTGCCAGGAGCGGCTCGATCCGGGCGCGGGATGGGCCGAGCACGGCCACGATGCGACCCGGATCCAGGCACTCGGCCGCGCGCAGCACCCGCTCGAGCATGGGAAGGCCGCCAATGCGGTGAAGAACCTTCGGAAGGGTCGATCGCATGCGCGACCCGATCCCCGCCGCGAGAATGACGACGCGCGGCGCCGCCGGTTCCCCCCGGTTCGCCTTACGGGCCTTCTTCATGGCGGGAGTATAGGACCGGCGTGAGGTGTGATGCTGAGCGTCTCATCCACCGAAATCGAACCACAGTGTCCCCGGTTCGCGGCGCGCGAAGTCTCCCAGAGGGGAGGAGGCGCGCGCCGCGGGAGCGAGAGCGCAGCGACGGAACAGGGCCGCGGTCGAGGCCGCATCCGGCCGAGCCGCGGACCGGTGCGCCCATAGGGCGCAGAACCGGAGCAAGCGGAAGCGACGGCCTTATGCCAGGAGCTGCTGAAAGGCCGGCGTGTCGCGCACCGGATCGAAGTCCCGGTCGTGCCGGGCCAGGACGCGGTGCCTTTGATCTTCCTCGATCGCCTTCCGGAGGTGCTCGACGGCCGTCTCCGCCTCGCCCGCCTGCGCGTAGCAGCAGGCCAGGAGAAAGTCGACCCTTCCGCCCCCGTTCCTCTTGGTGGCGCGCTTGGCGTGCTCGATGGCCTCCGTGACGTTGCCCCGGTTCTTCTCCAGGAGCGCCGCATAGTAGAAATCCTCCGGCTCGGAGAGGGCTGGCCGCGAGGAGTTCTTCTGCCGCTCGCACACCGCGAGGTAGACCCTGGCCCGATCCACGAGCTCCTTCTCGTCGGGATACTTCTGGATCAGATCGAGAAAATTCCGCTCCGCTTCGTCGATCTTCTTCTTCTGAAGCGCGACCACGCCCCGGTCGAAATCCTTGCGGGCGTTCTCGGTGTGCTTGGACAGCTCCTTGAGCGTCTGGGCCTTCCGGGCGGACGGCGTCTCGGCCGATCCCGCTCCCGCCCCCAGCTTCTCCAGCTTCTTCTCCACTTCGTCGATGCGCGCGGACAGCACATCCGCCAGCGCCTGGACGCTCATCTTGCCCGCGTTGTCCTTCAGGAACCGCAGTTCCGCGTCTGTCCAGCGTTTGGCCATAGTTTCGGAACCTCCGGGGCATCCGAGAAAAACGGCGTATTGTAGGGACGGAGCGCTCCCCTGTCAAATAGGCCGGACCGTTTCCGGAATGGGAAGCCCGGAGGGAGCGTTGCGACACCCGAGGAGGAGGCATGCAGAAACGAATTCTGGCTTGCACGCTGTTCCTCGCCCTCGCGGCGGGCGAAACGGCGGCGATCGCCGCAGCAGCTCAAAAAGCCGCTCCGGACAAGATGCTGACCGCGGCGGGCACGGTTTCCAAGCTTCAGGCCTCGGAACGCGCCTTGACCATCATGGCGAACGGGTCGCCGATGCGATTCGTTTGGACCGCGGACACCAAGATCAACGGAACGCTCTCCCAGGGCGCCAAGGTCACCGTCCGCTACACGACGATCACCGACGGCCAAAATCTGGCCCACCAGATCAGCGTCGGGCACTGAGAGGGGACGCCGTTCACGGCGTCCCCCGTCTTTGCTAGAATCCCCCGCGACTTTCGGAACCGAGGAGGAACGCCCCCATGGGGATGTACATCATCGCCGAGCCCTGTATCGGCACCAAGGACACTGCCTGCGTGGACGTGTGCCCGGTCGACTGCATCCATCCGCGCAAGGACGAGGCGGATTACGCCACTGCGGAGATGCTCTACATCGACCCCGATGTCTGCATCCAGTGCGGCAACTGCGAGCCGGCCTGCCCGGTGACGGCCATCTTCACCGAAGAGACGATTCCCGAAAAGTGGAAGCACTTCCAGCAGGTCAACGCGGACTGGTACAAGAAGAAGGCGTAGCACCGGGACTCGGGACGGGACGGAAGGCGTCGCGTCCCGCGTCCGGGCTCACAGCGACCTTCCCTTCAGCATCTTCTCCAGGAACCTCTCGGTCCGCGCGTCGGCATCCCTGGCGTCGGCCGGACGGCCGATCTTCGGATCGGTGGAAGACGCAAACTGGTGGCCGGCGTCGGGATAGATCTTGAAGTCCACGTTCTTGCCCGCGGCTTTCGCCTTCTTCGCGAACGCGCGCACGCTCTCCGGCGAAATGCCCTGATCCTGACCTCCGAAGTTGCCGAGCAGCGGCACCTGGAGAGAGCCGATCGTTGCGTCGTCGGTCAACAGACGCCCGTAGTAGAGAACGCCTCCGGCCAGGGTGGGATCGGCCAGGGCCAGGGAAAGCGAATACCCGCCTCCCATGCACCAACCGACCACCCCGATCTTCCGGGGGTCGACGTCCGGACGCGTGCGCAGATACGTCACCGCCCCTTTCAGGTCCCGCAGCGCGCGGTCCTCGGGGAGTCCCCGCATCAACTGGTGCGCGGTGTCGGGATCGGTCGCGATCTTGCCGCGATAGAGATCGGGGGCGATCGCCACGTATCCCTCCGAGGCGAAATGATCGGCCTTTCCCTTCACGAAATCGTTGACGCCCCACCACTCCTGAATCACGACGAGCCCGGGATGGCGTCCGGCCGCGGAGGGGACCGAGAGGTACCCGCTGGCGGCCTCCGACCCGCTCCCGAAGGAGACCATCTTGCCCGCCGTCTGAGCGCCGGCTGCGGCGACGATCAGAAGCGAGCCGACGACGAAAGAAAATATTTTCGAACCCATCGTTCCTCCCGCTCATTTCCGTCCGCGCCCGACGGGACGGATCGGCTAATCTTATTTCGTTGGAGCTGCTTTTTCCGCTGCCGCCGCCCGACCCGCAGGAGCAACTCCAGCAGCTCTACGACCGTCTGGCGGGGCGCTTTGGTTTCGGGCCGGCGGTCGTGCGCCTCTCGCGCCGCAAGCTGACCGGCGGCGAGATCCGGTACGGCCGCCCTCATCGCATCACGATCTCGGCCCACCTGACGCCGGCGGACCGCGACGAGACGCTGCGCCACGAGGCCGCGCACGCCTGGGCTCACCAACTGCACGGAGCGCGCGTCGCGCATGGAACGATCTTCCGCGCCCTGGCTGCCAGGCTGGGAGGCAACGGGAGTCACGCCCCCGAGACGCCCGCCCTGAAGGAATTCCGCCAGAAGCGGCGGGTGGTCACCTACCGTTGCGAAGGATGCGGGAGCCTCTTCCGGCGTTTTCGTCCGTTCCGAGGCGCGCGCCACTGCGTCGCGTGCTGGAAGGCGGGCAGGTCGTCGCGATTGAGGAGAGAGTAGCGATCCCGCGTCTCGAGCTCGGCCGCACGGAAGCTGGCTGGCGCTCGGCCGATCACTAGAATAGCCGCCATGCCTTCCTTCCCCGCCGGCTACCGCATCGGCCACGCCACCGATTCGATCCGCCGCACCGGATGCACCGTCGTTCTTCCTCCCGCTGGTACGATCGCCTCCGTCGACGTGCGCGGCGGCGCTCCCGGAACGCGCGAGACGGGCGTCTTCACACCGGGCAACCTGGTCTCGGAGATCCATGCCCTCGTCCTCACCGGAGGAAGCGCCTTCGGCCTGGCCGCCGCCGACGGCGTCGCGGCCTGGCTGGCCGAGCGCGGCGTGGGTTTCGCGATCGGCCCGGCGCGGGTTCCCATCGTCGCGGCCGCGGTTCTCTTCGATCTCGCGGTGGGAGACCCGCAGGCGCACCCCGACGCGGCCATGGGTCGGGCCGCCTGCGACGCCGCGGTGGAAGGCGAGATCCCGACAGGCGCAGTCGGCGCCGGTGCCGGAGCGACGGTGGGCAAGCTCCTCGGCGTGGCCCACGCGGAGCGGGGAGGAGTAGGCGCCGCGGCGACCGCTCTGCCCGGCGGGGAGCGGGTCTGCGCGCTGGCCGCCGTCAACGCCTTCGGAGACGTCGTCGATCCCGGCGACGGGCGCATCCTGGCCGGAGCGTCCCGCGATGGCTCGTTTCTCGGCGAGTCCCGAGCGCTGCTGACCGAGCCGCTCGCCGACAGCCCCCTGGCCGGTTCGAGCACGACTCTCGTTTGCGTCGCTACGTCCGTCGCCTTCGACAGCGCGTCCTTGAAGAGGGTGGCGATCGAGGCCCATGACGGCCTGGCCCGCGCCGTCCGCCCCGCTCACTCGGTGGTGGACGGGGACACCGTCTTCGCGCTGGCGCCGGCGGGAGCCTCCGCGCCGCCCCTCCTGACGCGCCTGCGCGTGGGCGCCGCGGCCGCCGAGGCCGTGGCCCGCGCCATCGTCGCCGCGGTGTCGGCGTGATCGCGGCCGGCGGCCATCGGCGAGGCGTGCTCCTCGTCCTGGGCGCCGCCTTGATCTGGTCGACCGGAGGCGTGGCCATCAAGGCGGTGGCCGAATCGGCGCTGAAGGTCGCCTTCTACCGCTCGGCCTTCGCCGCGGTCGCTCTCCTGGTCATTCTTCGACCCCGTCCGCGACGCCTGACTCCGGCCTTCGCCGCCGGCCTGATCAGCTACGCCGCATGCCTGACGACGTTCGTGATCGCGACCAAGTGGACGACCGCCGCCAACGCCATCTTTCTCCAGTACAGCGGCGTCGTGTGGGTCCTGCTCTTTTCGCCGCTGGTGGTGGGAGAGCCGTTTCACGCGCGGGACGCGGTGGCGGTGGTCGTGGCGTTCGCCGGGATGGCCCTCTTCTTCGTGGGAAAACTGCACGCCGGGGGCGCGGGGGATTGGATCGCGCTGCTGTCGGGCGTCTTCTTCGCCGGACTGGTCCTCTCGCTGCGTCGGGAGCGGCACGGCGGCGCGGAAGCGGCGGTGACCTACGGAAACGTCCTGGCCGCGGCCGCTCTGCTCCCGTTCGTGGCGCGCGATCTGGCTCTGACCCCGCGTTCCGCCGCGATCCTCGCGTTCCTCGGCGTGGTCCAGATCGGCGTGTCCTACGTCCTCTTCGTGCGAGGCCTGGAGCTCGTGCCGGCGACGCAGGCTTCCTTGATCGGGATGGCCGAGCCGGTCCTCAATCCGGTCTGGGTCTTTCTCCTGCTGGGAGAGGCGCCCGGCGCACCGGCGATCCTGGGCGGCGCGGTCGTCCTCGGCGCCATCGGATGGCGCACCCTTTCCACGCCCGCTGAGGAGAAAGTCGCGCCGCCCGATTGAGAAGAAGTGACAAGTGACAAGTGACAAGTGACGAGCGACCAGAGGAGGCGCGGACCGGCGGCCACGCTCGTCACTCTTCACTCGCCACACGACACTCTTCACTCGTCACTGCCTCCGAAGAGCGGCTGCTGCACCGGCCCCAGGATCGGCAGGATCGCCTCCAGCGCGTCGCCGGCCCAGAACGCGCGCCGCTCGGCGTCCAGGCGCACGGCGCTCACGCCCCACTCCGAGAGAACGCGGTCGATCGTCTCGTCGACCGCCCTCTGGAATCCGGCATCGACGTCCCGCAGACCGTCGAACTGCAGCGATCCGACGATGGGGACCTTGATCAGGAGCTGGTACGAGCCGGTCCACCAACGGACCAGAGGCTCCAGCATCGGATGCTTGCCCGTCTGGAGAAGGTAGCAATAGTTGTCCAGCACGCTGCGATCGCAGATCACAATATCTGCCTTGTGTTCCGCCGCCAGCTCCTCGGCGATCTCGGTGTGCAGAATCCAGGACTGCGCGGAGACGGTCGTCTCCCGGTTGATCGGCAGCGGACAGAAGCGAGCGACTTCCCGGACCATCTCCACGACCTTGTCGCGCTTCTTGAGCAGGGCCGCCAGCTCGAAGCAGAGCGTCGTCTTGCCGACGCCGTGGGTTCCGATGAAGGCGACTTTCATGGGGCGTTAGGCGTTAGGCGAAAGAGAGTCTAGCGCGGGCTACGGGCTCGACGGCCCTTCCCCACGCCTTCCGCCTCTCGCCTCACGCCTCACGCGGGCGCGGAGCGCCCGTCGGCAACTCGAACTCCCGCCGCAGCTTGTCTCCGTCGGCGTCCACAGCCGGCGGGAAGCGCAGATCGGGCGAATGCCCGCCGATCCGCACGGGCGAGGCGACAAACGAGACGCCGCCGCAGTCCCGGACGAGATCGAGGGCCCGCGCGGTCTCGCTCCGCAGCGCCTCCAGGGGCCCGCGCACCGGACCGGCCGGGATTCCAGCCGCGGCCAGGCGCTTGAGCCACTCTCCGCATGCCGCTCGGGCAAAGACGGCCGCGAGCTCCGGCTCCAGCTCGGCGCGGTGGGCCACCCGTTGCTCATTGGTCCGATACCGGGGATCGTCCTTCCACTCCGGGCGGCCCACCATCTCGGCCAGGCGCGCGAACTGGCGATCCGTTCCGCAGGCCAGCACGAAGTCGCCGTCGGCCGCGGGAAAGGATCGGTAGGGAACGATCTGGGGATGGGCGTTGCCGTGGCGCTGCGCCTCCCGGCCCGTCAAGAGGGACGACTGGGCCACGTTGATCAGGGAGGCGGCGGTGGCCGAGAAGAGATCCGTCTCCACGTGCGCCCCCCGTCCCGTGCGTTCCCGCCCGAGCAGGGCCGCCACGATCCCGACCGCGGCGTAGCAGCCGGCGAAGAGGTCCGAGACCGCGACGCCCGCCTTCATCGGCTCGCCGTCGGGAGCGCCGGTGATCGCCATCAGACCGGCTCCCGCCTGCGCCAGGAGATCGAACCCCGGCGATTGGGCGTCCGGCCCTCTCCGGCCGAACCCGGTGATGGAGGCGGTCACCAGGCGCGGATTTTCACCGCGCAGAGCGTCGAGCGAGATCCCGAACCGGGACAGCGCGCCCGGCGCGAAGTTCTCCACCAGCACGTCGCCGCGCCGGGCCAGGATCCGCACGGCCTCGCGCCCCTCGGGGGCGGCGAGATCGAGCGCGATCGACTCCTTGTTCCGGTTGACCGAGAGAAAGTACGCGGAGAGACCGCTGTGGGGGTCTGACGGCGGACCCCAGCCGCGGGTCACGTCCCCCTCGCCCGGCAGCTCCACCTTGATCACCCTCGCTCCCAGGTCCGCCAGGAGCATCGTGCAGAAGGGCCCTGCCAGCACGCGCGAGAGATCGACGACGAGGATTCGGTCGAGCGGAGCCGCCATGGCCTCGCCTACCGAGGGGGCGCGACCGGCTTCCACGCCAGCGGACCGGGCAGGAAATGGAACAGCCCCAGCGGCGAGATCTCGACGCCCGCCAGGCTCCTGGAAATACCCCAGTTCTGATCCGCGGTCCACAGAAAATCCGCGGGCGCATCGGCCGCGAGGATCCGGTGCACCTGCCGGTACAGCTCCAGGCGCCGGTCGTCGTTCATCTCCCGCCGCGCGGCCTCGATGGCTTTGTCCGCTTCGACGCTGCGGTAGAAACCGACATTCTGGCCGCTGGGCGGAGTCTGGCTGGAGTGGAAGAAGGGATACTGGTCGAGGTTGGGGGGCAGGAAGGTGTTGGCCGTGGGCGCGACGTCGAACTCCCCCGCCGCGAATCGCTGGGAGTACGTGGCCCAATCGAACGGCCGCAGCGTCAGCTCCACGCCGACCTTTGCATAAGCCTCCTTCAGGATCTCGGCGATCGGGGCGTAGACAGGCAGGCCGGCGGGATAGAGGAAGTCGATCGATGCCTTCTTTCCACCGCGGCGCCTCGAACCATCCGGCTCCGCCTTCCATCCGGCTTCGTCGAGCAGGCGCCCGGCGGCGGCCAGATCCTGACGCGGCGCCGGCACGTCCGGAGCGTTCTCCCTGGCCCCGGCCGGATAGGGACCGGAAATCAGGCTGGCCCCGTCGGGTGGATAGAGCCGCAGAGCCGTCGTTTCCCGCGGCCACGAGAGCGCGAGCGCGCGGCGGACGCGCGGGTCAGAGAGGATCGTGGTGCGGCAGTTGTAGACGACCATCACGGTCAGGAACTGCGGGACCTTGATCAGGCGGTTGTGGGCCAGGAAGTCGGCCGATCGTTCGGCCGTGGCCCTCTGGTCCCGGGTGACGCGAAACTCGTCGAGCTGGCCCTGGGAGCCGGCGCGAAACCGCGTGGCGTTGTCGGGAATCATCCGAAAGACGACCCGGGCGAACCCGTACGACGCCGGCGAGGCGTCGGCGCGGCGAACCAGCGTGATCTTCTGATTCGCGTCCCACGTCTCGAGCCGGTACGGTCCCGAGCCCACCGGATGCCGGCCCATGGCGTCGGCTCCCTTCCCGAAGGCCGCGGCCGAGACGATCGGCATGTTGAACGCCAGAAGCCGCTCGGCGTACGGTCGCTGGAAGCGGACGATGACCGTCTGCGCGTCGGGCGTCTCGACTTTGACGACGTCCTCGAAGCCCCACCGCCAGTTGACCGCGGGCACCTTGGGGTCCCGCACCCGCTCGATGGTGAAGGCGACGTCGGCGGAAGTGACCGGCGATCCATCTTCCCAGTGCGCCTCCGGGTCGAGCCGAAAGTCGTAGACCAGGCCGTCGGAAGAGACGGCCCAGGACGTCGCCAGGGCCGGAACGACGCGCCGCGCCCGGTCGATGCCCACCAGCGGGCGGAAGATCAGCTCCTCGACGCGCAGTCCGAACTCCTCGGCGGTCGTGGTCGGATCGAGCGTCGCGGGATCTCCGTCCAGATGCCGGTAGAGCGTGTCGCGCGCCGGGGCCGCGGCCGGCTTGCGCGCGCAAGAAGCGACGGAAGCGGCCGCAAGGGCGACGGCCAGAAGAACGTGTCGTCTCATCAGTCTTTCGTCAGTTGAACCGGGAGCGTCCGAGAGACGCGACCGCGGCGAGGATAACATCCGCCCAGCATGGCCAGCGTCGTCTTCGACATCGAGACGGTCGGCGTCGATTGGGAATCGCTCGACGACGCCCAGCGCACGTACCTTCAGAAAAACGCGCGCACCGACGAGGAGCGGCAGAAGCTACCGGAGATGCTGTCTCTCTGGCCCTTCACCGGCCGGATCGTCGTCCTGGCCATGGTCAACCCCGATACCGGCCGCGGCCGGGTGTGGTACGAAAAGACCGACGGGCGAGCCGAAGAGGAGTCCCCCGATGGATTGTTCACGTTCATCGGGGATACCGAGCCGGTCTTCCTGGCCGAGTTCTGGAAAGCGATCGCCCGATTCCGCCATTTCGTCACTTTCAACGGGCGCTGCTTCGACGGTCCCTTCCTGATGCTGCGCAGCGCCGTTCACGGCATTCCGGTGGTCAAGAACCTGGCCGGCTACCGTTACGCCGTCAGGCCGCACCTCGACCTGCTCGACGTGATCAGCTTTTTCGGGGCCACGCGCAAGTGGAACCTTGATTTCACCTGCAAGGCGTTCGGCGTCGAGAGCCCCAAGGAACAGGGCATCGACGGCTATTCCGTGGGCCCGTATTACCGCGCCGGGAGGTTGAAGGAGATCGCCCTCTACTGCCGCAGGGACGTCGAAGCGACGGCACGGCTCTTTCGAAAGATCGAGAAAACGCTGCTACCGGCCTTTCGGGACGGCCCCCGCCTCTAATCGGTTGACTCTGCTATAATTGCGTCCTCCCACAGCCGGCGACCACAACGAAAGAGGACACGAGATGGCCAGCAAGCCGGCCGAAAAGAGAGCTTCTCCCCGAATCCCGATCGACGCTCCCGCCGTGGTGAGCTGGCACGACGAGAAGCTGGTCGCCTACGTCGAGCTGGTCAACCTCGGCGGCATGTACGTGGCGTCGGACCGACTTCCGGAGGTCGGCGAGTACATCGATCTGATCCTCTCGCTGCCCGGCGACCCGCGCAGCTTTCGCGTCCGGGCCAGCGTCGTGCACACCGACGGGACCGGTGCGGCGCGCCGGCCGGGGTTCGGCGCCCGCTTCGAGCGCCCCCCCGTCGGCTTCCTCGAAGCGATCCGGGACCTGGAGCGGGGGCACTAAACCGTCGCCGGAGCTGCGCTTCGGGATCTGCGCGCGGGTGCGCGCACCGGTCTGCGGCTCGCCCGGCTGCGGGCTCGACCGCGGTCCTGATCCCGAGAGCTCCGCTCCTGCTCCCGCGGCGCGAGTCGTTTCGCGAATCCAGTCCGCGAAACTTGGTCGCGCCGCGAGCTTGAGCACTTGGGTGGCCGTGTCGAGAATCATCCGGACGCGTCCGTCGGACTTCGAAACCGTCGCCGGAGCTGCGCTTCGGGATCTGCGCGCGGGTGCGCGCACCGGTCTGCGGCTCGCCCGGCTGCGGGCTCGACCGCGGTCCTGATCCCGAGAGCTCCGCTCCTGCTCCCGCGGCGCGAGTCGTTTCGCGAATCCAGTCCGCGAAACTTGGTCGCGCCGCGAGCTTGAGCACTTGGGTGGCCGTGTCGAGAATCATCCGGACGCGTCCGTCGGACTTCAAACCGTCGCCGGAGCTGCGCTTCGGGATCTGCGCGCGGGTGCGCGCACCGGCACGTCGCTTCCGCTTGCTCGGGATCTGCGCCGTTGGCGCACCGGCACGTCGCTCCCGCTTGCTCGGGATCTGCGCCGTTGGCGCACCGGTCCCCGGCTCGGCCGGATGCGGCCTCGACCGGGGACCTGATCCCTCACTCGCTCTCGCTCCCGCGGCGCGCGCCTCCTCCTTCGCTTCCGCTCAGGAGACTACGCGCGCCGCGAACGAGGGCACGACAGTTGGATAATGGCGAGTTAGGGGCTACGCGTCTTCGCCTTAGGCCTCACGCCCTCACTACTTCTTGGCTTCGATGAGCTTCAGGCGATCGAAAGCGAATTCGACGGTGGCGTCGACTTCGTTGATGTTGCCGGCCACGGCCGAGGAGAATGTGCTCGGCGTGACGGCCGTCAGCTGCCATTTCGCCAGGAGATTGGACTGATTGTCGAGAGCCTGGATCTCGACGGTCTTGACCGCGGGAGTCCCGGTGTCGGTCGCGCTGTTCAGCCAGTCCTGGAGGCGGTTGAGTCCCGTCTGGGTCACGGTCAGCACCAGGCGGCGCTGGTCGGGAGCGTAGGCCACGCCCAGCCGCCGCTGGTCGTCGCGGGTGGCCGGGTTCTGCGTGAAATCGATCCGGAATCCGACCACGCCGTCGATCTGGACCCCGTCGGCGAGCACGCGAAAGTTGTTCGCCCGCGGATCGGGTCCCGCCGCCAGGGCGGCCGGAGCGAGGCCCAGAAGCAGGAGCCGAAACACCCATGCCTTCATGCGGTCCTCCTCATCGGCGTTGAAAGCCTAGCATTTCCGCCGATTGCGGGAAAAGCATCCAGGCTGCGATACTCTTATCCGAAGGATTCCGGACATCCGTGACCCATCGAGCCCGAAAGGAGGAGCTCCCATGAGGAAAGTCGTACCCATTCTGGTGCTCGCCGCCGCGGCCATCGCGCTCGTCGCGGCAGCCCCGGCCGACCACGCCAAGACCTACAGCGTGACGGCCGATACGATCGAGGCGTGCTCCTGTCCGCTGTTCTGTTCCTGCTATTTCGGCCCGTCGGCCGACGAGCACATGTGCCAGGCCAACAACGTGTACCGTTTCCGGCCCGGCAGCCACTACGGCAACGTGGATCTGTCCAACCAGATGATCTGGATCTCGCTCGACCTCGGCGGCGAGTGGCATCATCATCCGGGCCCTGGGATGGAGACGGAGTGGGCGCTGCTCACGTTCGACAAGAGCTCGAGCAAACCACAGCGCGACGCCATCCTGAAGGTGGTGGGGACCGTCTTTCCCGTCAAGTGGAAGCACTTCGGCACGCGCGAAGACACCATCGAATGGCACAACGATCCGATGAAGCCCCACGCGAAGCTGGCCAGCGGGCTGGCCGAGATCTCGATCGACAAGTCCGCGACGCTGCGGCCGGACAAGGCGACGCCGGTCGTGATCAAGAATCTCCAGTACTGGTTCTCGAGCGCCAACGACGGTTTCGTGCTGGGTTACGGCACGCACTCGTTCGGAGGCGACACCGCCACCAGCTCTCCCAAGTTTTCCTACGAGAAGCGCAACGGCTTCACCATCGCCTGGACGGCCAAGGGCAACGTCGAACCGGAGAAGGTGGCCAGCCGGTAGTTTGGGTCGAGACTCTTCTTTCGACAATGGGCGGGCCGGTCCCGCCCTTTTCTTTGGTTCAAAGTTCATCGTCTGGCGTTCAACGTTCCGGAGGGAAGAGTCCCTGGGCTTAACTTTGAACTTTGAACTTTGAACTTTGAACTCTAGACTCTGACACTCAGATGAACGCCGACGACATCGCCCCCGAGTTCCGCTCCCAGCCGAAGGCCTACATGAAGAGTCCGCCGATCGACGGAGTGCGGACGCTGCGGCTGTCGCGCTGGACTGACGACCGCGGCTTCTTCTTCGAGATCTTCCGGGCCAGGGCCAACCATCCCGAGAGCCGGGCCCTGGCCGAGTTCTTCGACGGGGTGTCCGTGGCGCAAATGAACTTCGCGGTCGTGGACGCCGAGAGCCACATCAAGGGACTCCACTACCACCTGAAGCAGGAAGACATCTGGTTCTTCCCTCCCCCTTCCAAGGCCAAGGTCGTGCTCTACGACATCCGCAAGACCTCGCCGACCTTCGGTAAGACCCAGGCCCTGGTGGCGGGAGGAGGCCAGGATCTGCTCATTCGGATTCCCGCGGGCGTGGCGCACGGCTACCGGCCGCTCACCAATCCGTGCAGCCTTCTCTACACCGTGACCGAGACCTTCGATCCCGCCTCTCCCGACGAGTTCCGCATCGCGTGGGACCACCCCGCGGTCAGGGACCTTTGGGACACGCCCAACGGCTGATCCTTCTGGACCTGTAAGACTAAGGAAACGGACGGGGCGACGGGGTGATCCCTCAGCCCTTCCTCCCCGTCTCCCCGTCTCCCCGTGAAGACCTATAATTCAAAACCCTTCATGAGCGCCGCACTCGCCCTCGATCTCTCCCGTGTTCCTCGCGTGGACCAGGTGGGCATCGAGGAGCGCGCGGCGGCGCTGGCGAAACGCTCGATCAAGAAAGGCGCCAAGCAGGCGGGAATCCGCCTGGCGATCTCGATGCTCGACCTGACCACTCTGGAAGGCAAGGATTCGGACGGGAAGGTCCGGCAGCTGTGCCAGAAGGCGATGCGGCCGATGCCGGGCGACGCCTCCGTTCCTCACGTGGCCGCCGTTTGCGTCTACCTCAATCTGGTCCCGGTGGCCAGGGAGACGCTCGCCGGAAGCGGCGTGAAGGTCGCTTCGGTGGCCACGGGATTTCCAGCGGGGCTGGTCCCGCTGCCGGTCAAGATCGAGGAGACCCGGCGCGCGGTCGCCATGGGCGCCGACGAGGTCGACATGGTGATCGACCGGGGCGCCTTCCTGGCCGGGCAGTACGACCAAGTCTTCGAGGAGATCGTCGCGGTCAAGGAGGCCTGCGGCCCGGCACACCTGAAGGTCATTCTGGAGACGGGCGAGCTCGAGACCTACGATAACGTTCGCAAGGCGTCCCACCTGGCCATGACCGCGGGAGCGGATTTCATCAAGACCTCGACGGGGAAGATCCAGCCGGCAGCCACACCGGGGGTCGTGCTGGTCATGCTCGAGGCGATCCGGGATCACTACCTGGAGACCGGCCGGCGTATCGGGATGAAGCCGGCCGGCGGAATCCGAACATCCAAACAGGCCCTGCATCTTCTGGTGCTGGTCAAGGAGACGCTCGGAGACGCCTGGCTGACACCGGACCTGTTCCGCCTTGGGGCCTCGACGGTGGCCAACGACCTCCTGATGCAGCTGGTGAAAGAGACGACCGGCCGTTATCAGAGCGAGGACTACTTCACCAAGGACTGAGAAGGAATTTGCGATGGCCGATTTGTGATTGGCGATTGACCGGGAACTTGGCTCACAAGTCACAAGTCACAAGTCGCAATCACAAGTCGCAAGTGATCAGATGAGCACGACAGTCAAGGATCAAGAAGCTCGAGAGAAAGCGGCACGCCGAGTCCAAGCGCAGCGCCCCGTGCTGGAGTTCGGCGGAGCCTGGGACTACGCGCCGGCGCCCGAGTCCAGGGACCATGTGCGGCTGGAAAAGCGGTACGGGCTCTTCATCAACGGACAGTTCGTTCCCGCCCGGTCCAGGAAACGCTTCGAGACGATCAACCCGGCGACCGAAGAGGTCCTGGCCGAAGTCGCGGAGGGCGGGGCGGCCGACGTCGACGCGGCCGTCCGGGCCGCGGAGGAGGCCTACCGAAAGCGGTGGTCGAAGCTCGCGCCGGCCGAGCGCGGCAAGTACGTCTATCGGATTGCCCGGCTGCTGCAGGAAAAGTCCCGCGAGTTCGCCGTTCTGGAGACGATGAACGGCGGCAAGCCGATCAAGGAGTCGCGGGACGTCGACGTGCCCCTGGCGGTCGCTCACTTCTTCTACCACGCGGGGTGGGCCGACAAGCTCGAGGACGCCTTTGCGCGCCGCCGGGTCTCGCCGATCGGCGTCTGCGGGCAGATCATCCCGTGGAACTTTCCGCTGCTCATGGCGGCGTGGAAGATTGCTCCCGCGCTCGCGTGCGGCAACACCGTGGTCCTGAAGCCCGCCGAGACGACGCCCCTGACCGCGCTGCACCTGGCCCGCATCGTCCAGGAAGCGGACCTGCCGCCCGGCGTGGTGAACATCGTGACCGGAGCCGGCGAGACCGGCGCGCACCTGGTCAACCATCCGCGCGTGGCCAAGATCGCCTTCACCGGCTCGACCGAGGTCGGCAAGATCATCCAGCGCGCGACCGCCGGCACCGGCAAGCGGCTGACGCTCGAGCTGGGGGGCAAGGCCGCCAACATCATCTTCGAGGACGCGCCCCTGGACCAGGCTGTGGAAGGGATCATCGCCGGCATCTACTTCAACCAGGGGCACGTCTGTTGCGCGGGATCGCGCCTGCTTGTTCAGGAGTCGGTGGCCGAAACAGTGCTCGAAAAGCTGGCCGACCGGATCGCGACGCTGCGCCTGGGCGATCCGCTGGACAAGAACACCGATGTGGGCGCGATCAACTCGAGAATGCAGCTCGAGAAGATCCGGGAGCTCGTCGCCGCCGGCGTGGCCGAGGGAGCGGAGCTTCACCAGTCGTCGTGCGCCATTCCCTCCCGGGGCTTCTGGTTTCCCCCGACGTTCTTCACCGGCGTCGCTCAATCGCACCGCATCGCGCGCGAGGAGATTTTCGGGCCGGTGCTGGCGGTCATGACGTTCCGCACGCCGGACGAGGCTGTGGAGAAAGCCAACAACATTCCCTACGGTCTCTCCGCCGGGGTGTGGACCGACAAGGGCTCGAAGATCTTCCGCATCACGTCGCAGATGAAAGCCGGAGTCGTCTGGGCGAACACCTTCAACAAGTTCGACCCGACCTCACCCTTCGGCGGCTACAAGGAGTCCGGTTTCGGCCGCGAGGGCGGCGTGCACGGATTGCGCGGGTACGTGGAGTTGTCGTGAGGCGCGAGGCGTGAGGCGTGAGGCGTGAGGCGTGAGGCGAAACATGGAGCTTGAAATCCGGAAGACGTACAAGCTCTACATCGGGGGCGAGTTCGTGCGGACGGAGTCGGGCCGTTACGACCCGGTCCACGCCGCTGTCGCGGCGCGGAAGGCGGAAGGCGCGCTGCTCGCCAATGTTTCCCGGGGATCGCGCAAGGACCTTCGGGAGGCGGTGCGCAAGGCACGCGCCGCGCAGCCCGGCTGGGCCTCGAAGTCCGCGTACCTGAAGGGCCAGATCCTTTACCGCATGGCGGAGATGCTCGAGAGCCGCGCGGCGTCCTTCCAAACGCTTCTGCGCGAGACGCGCGGCCTCGCGCCCACCGCCGCGGGCCGGGAAGTCCGCGCGTCGATCGACCGGCTCGTCCACTACGCCGGCTGGTCCGACAAGTACACGGCCCTTCTCGGAACGGTCAACCCGGTCGCGTCCTCCTATTTCGATTTCTCCGTCCCCGAGCCGACCGGCGTGGTGGGAGTCGTCGCGCCGGAGACTCCGGATCTTCTGGGGCTCATCTCGCACCTGGCGCCGGTGATCGTCTCGGGCAACGCCGCGGTGATCCTCCTCTCGGAGCGTTTTCCTCTGGCCTCGCTCGAGTTCGCCGAGGTCCTGGCGACCTCGGATCTGCCGGCCGGCGTGGCCAATCTGATCTCCGGCCGCAAGGACGAGCTCGTGCCCCACCTGGCCCGCCACATGGACGTCAACGCGATCGCCGACGCCGGCGGCGACGCGGCGCTCTCAAAGTCGATCGGTCAAGACGCCGCCGTCAACGTCAAGCGCGTCAGGCGCTTCGCCATCTCCGACTACTCTTCCGGGGCTGCCCAGGGCCTCGACTTCATCGAGGCGTTTACCGAGATCAAGACCACCTGGCATCCGATCGGCGTGTAGAGGAATCGGTCCATCGGTCCATCGGTCCATCGGACAATGAAGAGACCTCGTCCAATGAACCGATGAGCAGATGATCCGATGAACCGATTCGTGCTCGAGCGGCGCCGTCGCTAACGAACCCGGCCCACCCTGGCGAGACTCTCTCCCTCGAGGCAATACTTGATCCACTCATGCGGGCGGCGGGCGCCGAGGCGCTCGTAGAAGCGCATGGCGTCGGTGTTCCAGTCGAGGACGGTCCACTCCAGCCGCAGGGCTCCGCGGGCGATCACCTCGCTGGCGAGTTGAGCCATCAGCGCCTCCCCCACGCCCCGGCTGCGGGCCTCGGGCGAGACCACGAGGTCCTCCAGGTAGAGAAAGGGCTTGGCCCGGAACGTGCCCAGCCCCTCGTAGAAGAGCGCGATTCCTTCGATCGAGCCGTCGATCTCCGCGACGAAGGCCTCGAGGCGTTTCGAGTCGAAGATCCAGGCCAGAATTCCGGCCGCCTCGGCGTCGTCGGGAGGCGGGAGCTTCTCGAACCGCGCCAGCTCCCGATCGAGCTCCACGATGCGCGGGCCGTCGTCGGGGCGCGCGCGTCGGACGAGAACCGGAGCGCTCACGGACGTCAGCGCTTGACCGCGGCGACTCTCGCCAGGTCCACCTGACGGACGAGCGTGATCGCTTCGTCCCCGGCGACGTTGGCTCCCTGTCCCAGGACCAGCCGGGATGGAGTGACGACGACGGTGACGATCGTGGTCGGCCGCGGGCCGCTGCGGTCCGTGACCGAAAAGGCCCTGTGCCCTCCGACTTCCAGCTCCCGCGCCTCGACGCCCGTCGCCTTCTTCGCGTCGGCCACGGCCTTGCGCACGGAGTCCGCGGCGTTCTTGCCGTCGTAGTCCTGGATCACCAGGCGGAACTGCTTGGCCGAGCTCGCGCTCTCGATGCGCTGGAAGAAACGCGAGGCCTCGACGTACTTGCCGATCTCGTTTTCGTCCTCTTCCGGTAGATCGTCCTTGGGGGCCGCCGTCCATCCGGGCAGGGCGGTCGGAAGCGCTTCGCGAAGGGTCAGCGGCCAGACCGGCTTGTCGGCGAGCGCGAGCACCGTCCAGGCCGGCAGAAACGCTCCGGCGAAGATCAAAAGGCGGCGGAGCGCATTCATGGCCTCACGAGAATAACTCACGACTCCGATCTCGGCACGATTCTTGATACTTGCGCGTTCAGCGATTCGAACCAGAATCGCGGGAGGAGAGAAAAATGAAACGCATTCTTGCAATCGCAGCCGCGGTCAGCCTGTGCTCCGTCGGAGCCGCCGTGGCCCAAACCCAGCAGACGACTCCCCAGGCGCCCCCCGGCGGAACGATGGAGACGGAGCACACGACCAAGCACACCGGCCCCGGCCCCAACACCAAGGTGAAGACGCAGACGGTGATCGGCACAGTCAAGGAGTACGACGCGGGCAAGAAGATCGTCGTCACCGGGCCAAAGAAGAAGGACTACTCGTTCGACCTCGATGAGAACGCCGGCGTCCAGGGGGACATCGCGGTCGGCCAGAAAGTCACCGTGACGTACACCAAGTCCAGCGGCGGCCAGAAGGTGACGACGGTGGCCCCCTACATGGCCAAGAAGAAGAAGAGCTCGAAGTAAGAAGACCAGGGGGCAGCGCGACAGCGTTGCACCGATTTCGAAACGAAAAAAGCGGTCCCCGCGGGGACCGCTTTTTCGGCATTCCAGAGGGAAGGAGCTACTTCTTCACGCCCAGAATCGCGTCCTTCGCCTTCTTGGAGACCCGGAACTTGACGACGCGCTTTGCGGGAATCTTGATCTCCTCGCCCGTCGCCGGGTTGCGGCCCATCCGCGCCTTCCGGTTCACCAGAACCAGCTTGCCGACGCCGGGGATCGTGAAGCTGTTCTTCGCTTCCTTGTAGGACAGCGCCGTCAAGTCGTCGAGAAACTGCGTCGCGATCCGTTTGGTTTGGCCCGTCGACTTCGCCAGGTGATCGGCAATCTGGGACTTGGAAAGCGCCTTGGAATCTTTTGCCATATTCACATCCCCTTCTTCTACTGGAATCGCCGTTGTCGGCGTGATCAACAAACTGGCGGGTATTCTATCCGCCGCGCGCGACGTCAAGCAAAAAAAATGCGTCCCTTTCTTTTTTTTCGTTTTTGGCCCGCAGGCACGATCCATTTCGCGTCCGCGCTAAGATCGCCTACGGAGGTGGCCGGCGGGATGCTCACGGGACTTGCCGGAATGTCGAACTCTGCATCGCCCCGTCCGGCGGTGCGCGCCTCGCGGCCGGCCGCCCCGCGATCCCGAAGACTCCGTCCGAGCACGGTAACCGCCAACGGAGCATCCGGTTAGGGTGTTCCTCCGGAGAGCCCGGGACGGCCGAGCAGACGCCGCGAGCGAAGCGGCCCGCCCGAAGCTCGGTCCGACGCCGGGCGCGGGAGCCCGCCCGGCTGGCCCGGCAGCGGAGCTCTTCCGGACCCTGGGCCGCCTCGCCGGCCTGGGGCTCGGCCTCTGCGCCGTCTTCTCGTGTCTCTCCTGCACCGAAGCCGGCCAGTTGCGCCTGGCCCGAAGAATCCTGGAAGACCATCGGGCTCGGACGAAGCTCCGGCCGCTCGCCGTGGCGCAGGTGGTTCGGGTCCGCCTGACCGGAGCCGGCGCGATCGGAAGCGAGACGATGGAATGGGACGGCGAGAACTATCGGGAAACGATCTCTTCCGCCGGGCTCTCCACGGCGCGGGGCATCCAGGGGGGCAAGGGCTATTTCACCGACGAAGACGGCGTGACGCGGGTCGCTTCCGAGCCGGCGCTCTCCGATCTCATCACGCGCTTCTATTTCTGGAAGAGATCCTACCTGTTCGACGATCGGGCCGACGCCAGGCTGGCGCTCGGGCCGGCCGACGATGCGACAGTCTCCGTCCGGCTGACTCCGCGGGGCGGAGATCCCTTGCTCCTGACGTTCGCCCGCCGCGATCTTTCCCTGGTCTCCGCGGCCTCGCGGCACCTGCGCCTGGCATTCACGGGTCCCACGCGGTTCCGCGATTCCACGCGTCGCGGTTCGGCCGTCGACGCGGAGATTCTTCGGGTCGGGCTGCCGACAGACTCTCTCCAGGACAGGACGGTCGGCGGATGGTCCGCGCAATGGGGAGAACCGGCGGCCCGGAATCGTTGGACGCGGATGGGCCGCGATGTGACGATTCCCGCGAGCCTCGAGGCGATCGCGGTGACCCTGGCGATCGACGGGGCCGCCGACGGACCGCTTCGGGTGCGGGACTCGCTGGCCGACCGCCTTCATCTCGCGTTCGCCACCGACGTCTTCGATCGGTCGGTGGCCCGGGGAGCGGCTCTGCGCATCGCAGGGGTCACCTTCCCCGCCCTGGCCGTCCAGAGGAGCGACGCGCTCCCTGAGGGGATCGACGCGGTTGCCGGCGGCAGCCTGTTCCGCGAAGCCGTCGTGGAAATCGATCCCGTCGAAGGATCCTTGACGTTCCACGATCCTGCCCGCTGGGTCAGCGCGGAGGGATTTTTTCGCGTCCTGCTCGACGACGACGGCGACCGAACCGTCGCGATCGTGCGCCGCAAGGGAGAAAACCTCCGACTTCTCGGACCGACCGCCATCGGCGGGCCGATCGCTCTGACGCCCGAGGCCCGGGCGCGCCTTTTACCGTCCGGGCGGGCGGAGGTCTCCGGATTGTCGTGGGGAGCGGCGCTTCCCGATCTTCCCGTTCTTCCCACCGACGGATCGGAAGCCGAGTTCGGAGAGGACGGCCGGCTCGGATGGGATCTCGTTCTGCGCTTCCACGCGTTCTTCGACCTGCCCCACCGCTGGGCGTACCTGAAGGCGCGCTGACGACGGATCTCGGACCGTCAGCGTCCGACGTCCACCGTTTCGCGGTTGGCCAGGTCGATCACCGTGCGGCAGCCGCCGCACAGCACTTCCGCGCCAAGGACGAGCAGTCCCGCCTCCAGACACAGAACGGCATCGCAGTAGGGGCAGGGCACTTCGACGATCTGCGCGGCGAGGGCCTTGTCGGGCGAGCCGCGGCGGGCCACGGCCCGGCGGGGAATCTCGAACGGCACCACGTTCTCTTGACTCACCGTTCCTCCTCCTGTTGCAACCCGGATGGACGTTGCGAATCATCGGACGGCTCGGCCGGGGTGGCGAGCGAGAGCGTCGGCCCGCTTCGCCTCCCCTTTTGGACGGCCAGGCCGGCAATCCCGGCGAAGAAGCAGAGTCCCCCCGTGGCCAGGAGGCTCGCCGCGGCCGCACGGAACGGCCGGGGCGCGTCGCCGCTCGTCCCCACGATCGAGCCGAGAAAAATGCAGACCACGGCCAGCAGCAGGACCTGTCTTGGCCGGTCGTGCGGCGGACCCGGCCGCGACCAGACGAGTCTCATCGGGGGTCACCGTCACGGGACGGGCCGGCGGGCCCGGAGGGCCGAGGAAGGCCAGCGTTCGGAGCGAAGTCGAGCACGATTCCGACCTCCGAAACGTCCCGGAGCCCGGGGGTTTCGCCCGGCTCCCTCTGTCAACGCCTTCATTCTATTCGAGAAGAAGTGGGAGAGCAATTGAATTATCCTCCGCCGATGCTTTTCCTCATCGCACCGCTCATCGCGCACTCGCTCTCCGTCCCGCTCTCCGAGTTGCGCGGCTTTCTCCAGGCCGACGCGCAGAGCGAGCGTTCCTGGGAGGAACAGTACCGGCGTCTGCCGGATCCCAAGACGATCCGGGAGAACGACCGCGTGCTCTCCGCGGAGCCGCACCACCTGGGCTCGGCCCAGGACGAGAAGAACGCGCGTTGGATCCTGGACAAGTTCCGCGAGTGGGGACTCGACGCGTCCATCGAGACCTTCTACGTTCTTTTTCCGACGCCGAAAGAGCGCGTCCTCGAGATGACCGTCCCGACCCGGTGGCGAGCGAAGCTGGCGGAGCCGCCGGTGCCGGGCGACCCGACCTCGTCCCAAACCGATCGCCAGCTTCCCACCTACAACGCCTACTCGATCGACGGGAACGTGACCGCACCGCTCGTCTACGTCAACTACGGCGTGCCGGCCGACTACGAGGAACTGGAGAAGCTGGGTGTCGACGTGAAGGGAAAGGTCGTCATCGCGCGCTACGGCGGCTCCTGGCGGGGCATCAAGCCCAAGGTCGCCGCGGAACACGGCGCTGTGGGATGCCTGATCTACTCCGATCCGCGCGACGACGGGTACTTCGAGGGCGACGTCTACCCCAAGGGCGCGCACCGGCCGGCCGACGGTGTGCAGCGCGGAAGCGTCGCCGACATGCCGGTATACGCCGGCGATCCGCTGACCCCGGGCGTCGGCGCCACCAAGAAGCCCGAGCACTGGAAGCTCTCCGACGCCAAGACCCTGACGAAGATTCCGGTTCTGCCGATCTCCTACGCCGACGCGCAACCCCTGCTTGCCGCGCTGTCCGGCCCGGTGGCCCCGCGCGAGTGGCGGGGCGCGCTCCCCATCACCTACCACGTTGGACCCGGGGCGGCGACGGTGCACTTGAAGATCGTCTTCGACTGGAAGATCGTGCCCGCGCACGACGTCATCGCGCGGATTCCCGGCTCGCTCTGGCCCGACGAATGGGTCATCCATGGCAACCACTACGACGCCTGGGTCAACGGCGCTTCCGATCCGATCTCCGGTCAGGCCGCCCTGCTGGAAGAAGCGCGCTCTCTGGCGCAGCTCGTGAAGAAGGGCTGGAAGCCCAAGCGCACGATTCTGCTGTGCGCGTGGGACGGCGAGGAGGAGGGGCTGTTCGGATCGACGGAGTGGGTGGAAACCCACGCGGCCGAGCTGCAGAAAAAAGCGGTCGCCTACCTGAATACGGACTCCAACGGACGTGGCTTCTTCCGGGCCTCGGGGTCGCACACCCTGGAGACGCTGGTCAACCAGGTGGCCGCGGACATCCTCGACCCGGAGAAGAAGGTTCCCATCGGGCAGCGCGCGCGATGGAAGAACATCGACGAGGAGAAGACGCCGGAGAAACGGGAAGGCGTCCGCAATCGAAAATCCCTGCGCATCGGAGCCCTGGGATCGGGATCCGACTACACCCCGTTCCTTCAGCATCTGGGAATCGCATCGCTCGACTACGGCTTCGGCGGCGAGGGCGGGGGCGGCGGCGTCTACCACTCGATCTACGACGACTTCGCCTGGTACACCCGCTTCGGCGACGGTGATTTTGCGTACGGGAGCGTTCTGGCGCAGACCACGGGAACGACGCTGATGCGCCTGGCCGACGCGGACGTCCTGCCGTTCGATTTCGCCTCGCTGGCCCGGACGGTCGCCCGCTACGTCGAGGAGATCCAGAAGCTGGCCAAGGAGAGGCGCGAGGCGGCGCAGGAGCTCGACGCCGAGATCGACGAGGGTCTGCCCGGCGGGGTGGCCGATCCCAAGGAGGCATTCGTGGCGCCTCCCCGGAAGAAGGCGGTCCCTTTCTTCGACCTCTCTGCGCTCGAAAATGCCTCCGCCGATCTCACCAACGCGGCGCAGGAATACGAAACCGTTCTGGCCGCGGCCGGGAAGGCGACGGATCCGGCCGTTCTCACGCGCGTCAACGCGATCCTCCTGGCGGCAGAACGAGCGCTGACGCGCGACGAGGGCCTGCCCGGGCGCCCCTGGTTCAAGCACTACCTCTACGCGCCCGGGCTCTACACCGGATATGGCGTGAAGACCTTGCCCGCGGTCCGGGAGGCGATCGAGCAGGAACAGTACGGCGACGTCAACGCAGAGGCGGTCAAAACGGCCGAGGCGATCGAGAATTGCGCGGCGCAGGCCAGGAAGGCGGCGGAGGCTCTCAAGAATCGCTAGGGTTATCAGGGGAAGGAAGCCGTGAGTCAAATCACCTGATCACCCGATCACCCGATCGCCCGATTCTTCGAGAGTCCTCCTCGCATCTTCGCGTAGAACTCGTTCTCCTCGAACCGGCCCATCGCCACGGCGCACGTTCCATCGCACCGCGCGGTGACCTCTCCGCGCCCGTCGAAGATCTCGGCGGCGGCGAAGACGAGGTTCAAGCCTGCGCGCAGGAGCCTCCCCTCGACGGAAATCCGATCGCCGCGCGTGGGCCGGAAGAACGTCATGGCCAGCGAGACCGTCGCCGATCGCGTATCGGGGCGCGTCAGCCAGCCGACCGTTCCGATCGCCAGATCGAAGAGGCCGGCGAGCACCGCACCGTTGACGGCGTCGGTCCCCATCCCGCCGCGGTGATGCGGGAGAACCGGATCGATCACCGCGCGCACCCGGTCGACACGCGTGAATTCCAGGCGCACGCCGAGCTGCCGCATCGGCGCGGAGTCGTTCCAGGACCGGGCCAGCGGGGCGAGCGCCTCGAGCGTGGCGTAGGCGTCGGAAAAGGGCTTCGGCTCTTCGGTCACGCCGAGAGAGGCTAGCACGCGGCGAGGCGCCGGACACCGCGATCGCGGCGGCGGCCGGCGCTCAGTACAGAACCGAGAGGCAGGTCACGCCGCCGTCGCGCTTCTCGAACTCGCCGATGGCGACTGAGCGAACCCGGAAGCCGGCGCGCTCGATCTCGGCGCAGGTGCGCGGATAGCCGGCCGGCGCGAGGACGCTGCGTCCGATCGCCAGGACGTTGCCGCACGGCTCCTCGCCGGGGAAGACCCGAACGGTCCGGAAGCCTCGTTCACGCCAGATCGGTTCCAGGGAATCGATCGTCAGGACGAGCCCCTCTTCGAGCGGCGCGCAGCCGGAGAGCAGGTGAAGGAGGTCGGTCGGGACCGCGATGCCTTCCACGGTTCGCGACGGCGCGAGCAGGGCGCGCAGCTGATCCACCGCCGGCGCGTTCGAACGTTCCGAAAGTCCGACGAAGAGCGCGCGGTCGGTCACGAGGACGTCTCCCCAGTCCAGGAACGCCGGCGGGCGAAGCGGGACGACCGGGCACGAGCGCTCCAGGACCTCCACCAGCGGCTCCTCTTCGCCGCGGCGCGACGCGACGGCGGAGGGGCCCAGGATCGCCGTGCCGTCCAGGACGCAGACCCGATCCTGTACGAAGACGGCGTCGGGATGACCGCCGTCGGCCGGAAGCTCGGTCACGTCGAGCCCCATCTCGCGAAGGGCGGCCACGTACCGCGCATGCTGCGAGCGGGCGGCCTCGAGAGACACGGGCGGCGGCGGCGCGAGGCGGGTCAACGCGTCCGGGTACGTCCTGCCCGGAGGCCGGACCAGCGCGCGGACGGGCGGCACTCTTCGAAATCCTCCATCATCCAGATGTCTCCGCCCTGCGGCCGGAAGCGATCGAAGAGCACCCACCGCCCGTTCGGCGACCACATCGGATCATCGATCCGCATTGGCGAAGACGAGACGCCGTCCGTCGCGCGACATTGCCATCCCGGTGCACCCGTCACCAAAATCGCCCGATCCATCACGTGCGTCGGGCGCTTCGTCCTGATTCCCCGTCGGAGCCGCGCGAGCGCGACGAAGCCTGTGGTCGCCCGACCGGCCCGATTCGCTCGTCATGATAAGGCCTCGCGCCGCGGTCAAACGCTTGATGTGACAGCGTCGCGGTCGTACTCTTTGCGCATGCGCAGAGCGGCCTTGGCCGTCGGAGGAATCGCCGCCCTGGCGCTTTCGGAGGCCGCCGGCGCGCAGCAACGCCCCGGCTCGTACCGCGAGCAGGCCCGCGTCGAGCGCGTCATCGTCGATGCCTACGTCACGGACGCGCACGGCGACCCGATTCCCGACCTGGAGGTTTCCGACTTCCGCGTGCGCGTGGACGGCCGCGCCGTTGCTCTGGAGTCGGTCGACTGGATCCCCGCGGACCAGCCGGAAGCCGCTCCGCCGCCGGGCCTCTCCGCGGATCAGGACGGCAGCTCCCCGACGATCGCTCCGGGGCGCCTGCTCATCTTTCTCTTTCAAACCGATCTCTTCGTGGACACCCGACTGGTCGGGGCGATGCGGATGGCCCTCCAGGCCCGTCGGCTGATTCAGGAGATGCTCCCCACCGACCGGATCGCCGTCCTCTCCTTCGATTCGCACCTGAAGCTGCACCAGGATTTCACCGCAGACCGCGGCAAACTCCTCGCGGCGATCGATCGGGCCATCGTGACCCGACCGCCTCCCGATCCCGATCCCGATGCCGCACCGTCGCTGGCCCGGCACTTCGACTTTGCCGCGGCGCGGCGCGCAGTGACCCCGGAGAAGGCGCTGGCCATCATCTCCAGGGCCGCGACGCCGATCGTCGGAGCAAAGTCGATGTTCTTCTTCGGCTGGGGCCTCCAGACCATCGGCGGCATGTCCGGCCCCAACCCGCGGGACTTGAAGGACCTGGCCGAGGCGCTTCCCGCCTTGACCGCGGCGCGCATCGCGATCTTCAGCCTCGACGTCACCGACGCCGCCTACCACTCGTTGGAAGGGACGCTGGAGAACATCTCCGAGATCACCGGCGGGACCTACGAGAAGACCAACCTCTTTCCCAACCTCGCCTTCGACCGCGTCCGCCGCGCGATCGCTGGCCGCTACGTGCTGGTCTTCAAGAAGCCCGACCTGCCCCGCGGCCGGCACTCCGTCGACGTCGCGCTGGCCGCCCGCAAGGGCAGGGTCCTGGCCCGCGCCTCGTACCGGGACTGAATCGGGCTCCGGACTCCCCGCGGCACCCGGTCAACGAGCCGCCGGCCGGACGCCGAGTCCCGGCTGGTGCGTCAGTCTCAGGACCCCCCGGTCGAGGGTGAATCCGCCCTCGGCCACGTCGCGCGCGAGGTCGAGGCTGCCGTCGAGATCGAGGTACTTCGTCGCCGGCGAGGCGAACGCGGCGTGGAGGGCGGCGGCGATCGAGATGCGGCTCTCGTCCATGCAGCCCCACATCAGGTCGATGCCCGCGGTCTCGGCGATCGCGGCGATGCGCAGCGCGGGCCAGATGCCTCCGCACTTCATCAGCTTGACGTTGAAGATGCCGCAGGCGCGCGGCGGCGCGGCCAGAGCGAGGGCGTCCGCTTCGGACAGGAGGCTCTCGTCGGCGGCGATCCGCTCCTTGATCGATTCGGGAAACTCGCGAAGCACATCGACGGAGCCGGCGCTGACGGGCTGCTCGACGAAGTCGATTCCCAGATTTTCGGTCTCCTCGAAGAAACGAATCGTCTCCTCGCGCGTGTAGCCCTGGTTGGCGTCGGCACGCACGCGCGCCTCCGGGCCGAGCTCCTGGCGCAGGCGCGCCAGGCGCTCGATGTCCTCCTCCAGATCATCCCCGATCTTGACCTTCAGGATCGTGAAGCCCCGGCCGAGGTACTCGTGGGCCTCAGCGAGCGTTTCCTCCACCCCCTTGATCCCGATCGTGATCGACGTGGGGAGCGCGTCGTGGATCCGGCCGAGCACGTCCGCGAGCGGCAGATCGAGGTATCGGGCGAAGAGATCGTGGAGGGCCATGTCCACGGCCGCCCGCGCCGCGGGAGCGTGCGGCATGCGGCGCGAGAGCTCCCGGCACAGCGCCGGGAGCGCCCGGACGTCGCGGCCGATGAGCCACGACAGCTCGGCTTCCTTCAGGCTCGCCCGGCAGATTTCGGCCGTCTCGCCGGTCACCTTCGGCTCCGGCGACGCCGCCCCGAGGCCAACGCGGCCGTCCTCGGTCCGGATCTCGACGATGACGTTCTCGACCGACGTGATCGTCCGAAACGCAATCGTGTAGGGGCGTGTGATGCCCAGGTCCTCGGCGCGCGCCGCGACCGAAGTGATCTTCACCGCGCCGCCTCGGACCGCACGAAGTCGCGGATCGCCGGCACGAGGCCGTCGACGCCGTCCTCGAGCGGAAGCGCCACCGGCAGGCCGAGCTCCCCCGCGAGCCGCGCCCCTTCCCGGCGGAGGCGATCGGCCGTCCACCCCTTGCCGTTCAAGGCCACGGCCAGGGTGCGGGCGCCCAGGAGGCGCACGAGCTCGATCTCCTCCGCGAGCGGTGGGATCCGCAGGCGTTCTTCTTCGTAGCCCTCGAAGAACTCGCGGCCAGGAGCGTGCTGGAGGACGACGCCCCGCGCGCCGGCCGAGACGATCAGTTCCGACCCGCACGGCCCGGAGGGATTGCGCAGCGACGACTGGCCTTCGAGAAAGATCACCCCGGGACGGAGATCCTTCGCGCAGCACAGAATGGCGTGCTCGAGCTCGCCGCAGACGAAGTCGTTGGGGAGCGCGTCGAGCACGATCCCGTACGGCGCGCCCTGAAGCCAGCCGGTCTGACCGGTCGAGATCCATTCCGCGGGCAGGCCGGCTTTCGTGCAAGCGTCGGCCAGCATCCGCGTCGTCGTGCGCTTGCCGAGCGCGCAGTCGGTCCCCAGGACCGCGACCCGCGGCGTTTTCAGCCGCGTGATCTCGCCGGTCCAGAAGTGCAGCTCGCTCTTGGGCGGAACCTTGCGCACGTCCGTGATGCTCAGGCCCTTCTCACGCGCCAGGGCCGCGAGCGCGGGGTCGTCGCAGGCGTGCTCGTGGAGCCCGTTGACGACGGAGAGCCCGCTCCCGAGGGCCTCGGACAGCGAGGCCCTCAGGCCGTCGTTCAAGCGCCCGCCGTGCGTGGCCACGCCGATGATCGCGACTCCGGGCCGGACCGGACATCGCTTCAGAGCCTCCGCGATCGACGCGAAGACGGGAATGCCGCGCGCGATCCCGTCCAGAACCTCTCCGGCGTCGCGGCCGGCCGTCGGCGCATCGACGACGCCCGCGATCCCATACCGCTTCGTCCCGCGCACCAGGCCGTGCGCGGTCTTTCCGTTGGAGGTCGCATAGAGGCCGTTGCACAGAATCAGAGCCACGCCGTCCATGCCGCGCATTATGCGGCGCGGCCGGCCGCGACTGCGAGAATCCGCACAAAACCGACCGAGGAGAGAATTCAAAATGAAATTCCGACATCTCGCCTTCCCTGCCGTCCTTCTCGCGCTGGCCGCCGGGGCGTCCGCCGCCGAACCGGGCGCGGCCGAGCTCGACGCCGCGTGGACCAGGGCCATGTTGGCCAACGACGCCGCGGCCCTGGCCGCGCTCTACGCGCCGGACGCGGTCTTCTATCCGCCAGGCGCGATGGAGCAGAAAGGGCGCGACGCCATCGGAGAGATACGCGGAGATGTTCGCGGGAATGAAGGTGATCGAAGCCCGGCTCACGCCGGCCCGGTACGAGACGCACGGCGACACCTCGCTCGGCTGGGGGCTCTGGAAAATCCAGCTGGCTCCGAAGGCGGAAGGCGATCCGATCTCGCTCGAAGGACGGTTCCTGGAGGTGGCGCGGAAGATCGGCGGCAAGTGGTACGACATCGCCGATCACGCCTCGTCGCCGCTGCCTGCGCCCGCACCGCCGAAATGAATCCGGTCCGTCCGCCCATCGCCCTCATCCATTCTTCATCTCGGGCTCTCCCTGCCGAGGGCGAAACGCTCGGCGGTCTTGACGTCGGCGCCGAGGACAGGGTATACAAGTCATGATGGCTTCGCGCTCCGGTCTCTCCCGCCGCCTCCGCACGAACGGCATGTGCATGTGCATGTGCCTGTGTTGTTGCCCGCCCCGTTGCGGGAAAGGAGCGCCCGGAGCCTGATCCTTCACTGACACATGGTTCCCAAAGCTTCAAGGACCCGCAACGGCGCAGCCGGAGCGGGTTTTTTGTTGCCCGCCTCGGAGACGCCGCGAGGGCCAGGAGGACGCCATGACCCCCTATCGCCCGATCGCGATCTTTTACGAGCATCCCCATTGGTTCGAGCCGCTCTTTGCCGAGCTCGAGCGGCGCAAGACTCCGCACGTCCGGATCGACGCGTCGCGCCACGGATTCGATCCGTCGCAGGACGAGGAAGAGTTCTCGCTCCTCTTCAACCGCATGAGCCCGTCGGCCTGGAAACGCGGACACGGCGGCGCCATTTTCGCGACGCGGGATTACCTGGCGCACCTGGAAAGACGCGGCACTCCGGTCTTCAACGGCTCGCGCTGCTTCGCTCTGGAGATCAGCAAGGCGTCGCAGGTCTCGCTGCTCGAGGGCCTGGGCTTGCCCGTCCCGCACACGCGCGTCGTCGGTCATCCGCGGCTGCTGCCGCGCGCGGCCCGGGACCTCGTCTTTCCCGTCGTCGTCAAGCCCAACGTCGGAGGCAGCGGCGCGGGCATCGAGCGTTTCGACGGATTGCTCGAGCTCGCGGCAGCGGCGGACGCCGGGCGGATCCCGGCCGGTCTCGACGGCACCCTCCTGCTGCAGGAGTATCACTCCCCCCGCGACGCCTCCATCGTGCGCGTGGAGACGCTGGAGGGACGCTTCCTCTATGCCATCCGCATCCACCTGGCGCAAGGCGCGGGCTTCGACCTCTGCCCCGCCGACGTCTGCAAGACCGTGGACGGGGAAGATCTGGTCAGCGCGGCCTGTCCCGTCGGCGCGCAGAAGGCCGGCCTGACAGTCGAAGCGTACGAGCCTCCGGCGGAGGTCGTCCGCCAGGTGGAGTCGATCGCCGCGGCCGCCGCCCTCGACGTCGGGGGCATCGAGTACCTGGAGAGCGGGCGGGACGGCCGGCGCTACTTCTACGACGTCAACGCGCTGTCCAACTTCGTCGCCGATCCGGTGCGTGTGGTCGGTTTCGACCCCACACGGCGCCTGGTCGACGCGCTCGTGGCCCGCGCGGAGCTGGAAGACGAGGCGCCTCTCGCGGCGGCGCAAGGAGGCCGGCCATGAGGTTCGGCTACTGGCTTCCCGTCTTCGGAGGGTGGCTGCGCAACGTGGAAGACGAGGGGATGCCCGCGACGTGGGAGTACGTCCGCGACCTCGCCGTGCGCAGCGAAGAAATCGGCTTCGACCTCACGCTCATCGCCGAGCTGAACCTGAACGACATCAAGGGGCCGGAGGCGCCGGCTCTCGATGCATGGTCCACCGCCGCGGCCCTGGCCGCCGTGACCCGGCGGCTGGAGCTGATGGTCGCCGTCCGCCCGACGTTCCACCATCCGGCCCTCTTCGCCAAGCAGGCCGCGAACATCGACCGGATCAGCGGCGGCCGGCTCTCCCTGAACGTCGTCTCCTCGTGGTGGAAAGACGAATCGGCCCAGTACGGGGTGCCCTTCGACGAGCACGACGAGCGCTACGCGCGCACCGACGAGTGGCTCGGCGTGGTCGAGGGAATGTGGACGGAGCCTCGCTTTTCGCACCACGGAGAGCTGTACCGGGTCGACGGCGCGATCCTGGAGCCGAAGCCCGCGAGGACGCCGTGGCCCACGATCTACGCCGGCGGCGAGTCCGAGGCGGCCAAGGACCTGATCGCCCGGGACTGCGACGCCTACGTCATGCACGGCGACCCGCCCGAGCGGATCGCCGCCAGGATCGCCGACATCTCCCGGCGCCGGGAGCGCCTGGCCCCGCACGCGCCGCCGATCGTCTTCGGCGTCTCCGGCTTCGTCGTCTGCCGCCGCACCCGGGAAGAGGCAGAGCGCGAGGTCGCACGGATCACCAACGTGCGCGCCTCCGCGAGCGGCTACGCCAACTACGAGCAGTGGCTCGCCGGCACGAAGCTCGAGCAGCGCGTCTCGCTCGAGGACTACTCGGTCTCCAACCGCGGGCTGCGCGCCGGGCTGGTGGGAACCCCGGAAGCGATCGCCGAGCGGCTGGACGCCTTCGAGCGCGCCGGAGCCGACCTGACGCTCTTGCAGTTCTCTCCACAGGCGGAGGAGATGGAGCGATTCGCGGTGGAGGTCATCCCGCGGCTGCGGCCGCAGGGGAAACTGGAGTCCCTGGTCCTGAGTCCTTAGTCCTTGGTCCTTGGTCCCTGGTCGTTCCGCATCATGGCGAAACGCCGCTCGAGTCCTCAGTCCTCAGTCCTCAGTCCTCAGTCCTCAGTCAACAATATAAATATTGTAATCGAGGGGCACAATAGCTCGCGGCGCGCGTAGTCTCCTGAGCGGAAGCGAAGGAGGAGGCGCGCGCCGCGAGAGCGAGAGCGCAGCGACGGATCAGGCCGCGGTCGAGGCCGCATCCGGCCGAGCCGCGGACCGGTGCGCCAAAGGCGCAGATCCGGAGCAAGCGGAAGCGACGGAGAGGCCGCATCCGGCCGAGCCGCGGACCGGTGCGCCAAAGGCGCAGATCCGGAGCAAGCGGAAGCGACGGAGAGGCCGCATCCGGCCGAGCCGCGGACCGGTGCGCCAAAGGCGCAGATCCGGAGCAAGCGGAAGCGACGGGGAGGCCTCATCCGGCCGAGCCGCGGACCGGTGCGCCAAAGGCGCAGATCCGGAGCAAGCGGAAGCGACGGTCTATTCGTCGCAATCCGGGCATCCCAGAAACGGGATGCGTTCGGCAGGCGCGGGATGGGCGTCGCCGGAGACGCCGGCCCAGGCTCCGCCCTGGGCGTGCCACAAGTAGCACTCCAGGCGGTAGGCATCGTTGGGGCCGTCGGCCAGCATCCAACCGAAAAGCACGTTCTCCGCGGCCGACCGGGCGAGCTCGAGCAGCCGCTGGCGCAGGTCCACATCGTCCCGGCCGACGCGCTCCTCCACCCGTCCCCCCGGGCCGACGCTCTTGACGAAGTAGACGCCCGCGCGTCCGGGCGGCACGGTGCGCGCCACGTTGCCTTCCGTCAAGCGAACGGCCGATTGAATGCGGGCCGCGGGAGGGAGCTCAGGAAAGAGAGACGGCTGCGCCGTGTCGGGTCGTGGCTGCTCGAACCGCGCTCGGCGGGCAGACCGCATGTGCCTCACAGTGTAACGCGCCGGGCGCGGGAGGCCAAATCGTCGGCGCGATCAGCGGGATCCGCCCGAGACGAGGGCCAGAGGATTGGGCGAGCCGGACGATCCCCTGCCAAGATCGATCGGGAAACGCGCTTCGGCCCGGAGAGTGCCCCACGCCGGAACGGGCGCCGGAGCAGGAGACATGGCCGGACGGACGGTCGGGGGGCGGCGGGAACGGCGCGGCTGCGGCGCGGCAAGGTCTCGCACGAGGCGGCGCAGCAGCATCCAAGAGCGGAACTCGGTTTCTCCCCGCGGGATCTCGAATCCCTCCGAACGGCCCTTCTGAACCGCGTCCTCGACGATCGTGCGCTCGCGCGGGGCGAGCGCACGATCCACCGCCCAGCGCGCGTCGGCCTCGACGCATCCGGTCTCCTCCGTGACCCGCCGGACGCGCACGCCGTGCGCCCCGCGGCTCTTCTCGGCCGCGCGGGCGGCCTGCTGGAGCTCGAGGATCCGTCGGTGCGCAAACTGGAGGTGCTGGACGAGGAGATCTTCTCCCGCCGCCCGCGCCTGCTTTCCGCTCAGATGGTCGCACAGAGCCCTCAAATCGCGCGAAGCGCTCCGGCCCGACGCCGCCCGCGCCTCCCACGCCAGCGCGGCGACGCGCTCACGCACCCGCCACGAGTCCAGCACCGACATCTGGAGGGCCGCCAGAACCCGCCACAGCGGCGTTTCCGCGTCGAGCTGTCCGAGGCACCGACGAACCTCCCTCTCGGCGTTGACCTCGCTCTCGATCAGCCGCCTCCAGGGAATGCCCAGGGTTTCCGCGATGGTCAAGAGCTGCTGATCGTCCATCTCATATCCCCTAAAGAGGTTACGGGGCATCGGCCGCGAGGTTTCGTCTCGGGTGACGATCGCCCTTGCAGAGCGGACGAGAGGCCGAAATCGAGTGATCAGAGGAACGCGGGGCGGCCGAGAATCGGCCTATCCCTCGCTGCCGGTCAGTTCCTTCAGACGCGAGCGGTATCCCCGGCTCCAGGTCAGGCGCGTCCCGTCGCGCAGGAGCACGACGTGCGCGCCGTTGAAGAGCGGCTGGATCTCCTTGATCTGCTCCGTGTTGACGATCGTGGACTTGTGAATCCGAAGAAACCGGGCATCGTCCAGGCGCGACTCGAGATCGCTCATCTTCTCGCGCACCAGATGCGACAGCTTTCCGACGTGGATGCGCACATAGTTGCCTTCCCCCTCGACCCAATCAATCTCCTCGACCTTGAGGAAGAAGACGCGCCCCCCCGAGCGGATGACCAGCCGGTCCGGCGACTTCTGCGCCGGTCGGAAGCTCTCCAGGAGCGACACCAGCCGGCGGTTCAACGCGCCCGGAGTGGCGTAACGAAGCTGGGCGCGCACCCGGTCGAGCGCTCGCTCGAAGCGCTCCCGGTCGAAGGGCTTCAGCAGGTAGTCGAGGGCATGGACCTCGAAAGCCTTGAGCGCGTGCTGGTCGTAGGCGGTGACAAAAACGACCGCGGGCAACCGGCTGCTGTCGATGCCGTCCAGGACGCCGAACCCGTCGGTCTCCGGCATCTGGACGTCCAGAAAGACCAGGTCCGGCGCCATCTTCTGGATTGCTTCGATCGCCTCGCGACCGTTGGCGCACTCCCCGACGATCTCGACGTCGTCCTGACTCGCCAGGAGGGAATGCATCCGCTCCCGAGCGAGCGGTTCGTCATCGACGATCAGGGCCCGAATCTTGAGGTCCGCGCTGAACTCGGTCGCCGTAGAGGGCCTCCTTCCCCGTAATACGAAAAGGAATTCCAAGAGTTACGGCCACTCCTCCACTCTCGGCGCGGCGAATCTCGAACCGATGGGCCGATCCATAAAGTTGGACCAGGCGGGCCCGGGTGTTGGTCAGACCCAGTCCCTCGCGCCCCGAGGCGGTCCCCGCCGGAAGGCCCGCTCCGTCGTCCTCGACCTGCAGCTCGAGGGTCCCGTTGCGGCGGACCGAGCGGATGTCGATCCGCCCGGCGCCGGAGCGAGGGGCGATCCCGTGCTGCACGGCATTCTCCACGAGAGGCTGCAGGATCAGGTGAGGGACCCGGGCTTCGAGAGTGTCCGGCTCGACGGACAACCCCACGACCAGGCGGTCTCCGAACCGGGTCTGCTGGATCTCCAGGTACCGCTCCAGGAACTCCAGCTCTTCGCGCAGAGAAACCTCCTGCCGCCCCGCGCGGTCGAGCGACAGGCGGAGCAGATCCCCCAGCCGGCTCATCATCCGGTCCGCCATTTCGACGTCCTTGTGCATCAGGGCCGAGATGGAGTGGAGGGTATTGAAGAGAAAATGCGGGTGGAGCTGCATGCGCAGAACCTGGAGCTCCGCGCGCGCGAGGCGCACTTCCAGCCTCGAGGCCTTGAGCTGGCGACCCCGCTCCCGGCGCGCGTCGTCGACTAAGTGCGCCACCGCCAGGATCACCAGGTAAGTCAGCAGGTCGATGTGGAGCTCTCGCACCATGAGGGTCTCGAACGCGGAGAGGAATTGTGGTTTGGGATCGAGCACGCCGGCGGCCAGGAAGACGCCGGTTTCCAGGAGGGTGTGGAGGGCCGAGAAGACGAGCGCCAGCGCGCCATGGAGCAGGATCCGGCGCGCCCGCCGCCCCCTCTCGACGGGGAAGCGCCGGGCCAGCCGAAGAACCTGAGGAGCCAGGATGGCCCACACCGACCAGCACACGACCTGGGGGACGAACGCCGCCCAGAATCGGATCGACCGCCCCATCTGGAGAACGGCGACGTAGTACTGACCGGCGAAGAACAGGGCGACCAGAGTCCAAACGCCAACCAGTGCGGCGAGACGAACGGTTCGCCGGCGTGCCAGGGAACGCATGCTCGTGTGCTGATACGGATCGGCGTCGGCGCAGTTTCACCGGCGCGGTGCCGGCGAAGCGCGCGCCCGCCGGCGCCAGGCCGCCGCGCCCGCCGAGTCTCCCATCGACTCCAGGGTCCGCGCGGCGACGAGCGCCGTGTCCGGGCCCGGCACGGCCCGCTGCATGCGCTCGAGCAGCGCGTCGACGTCGCCCACGCGTCGGTGCTCGACGCCGTAGAGGACGGCCAGCCGCGTATACGCCTCGGTGTTCCCGGGGAAGAGGCGGATCTCCTCCTCGAACGCCTTCTCCGCTTCCGGGTACCGGCTCAAACGGGCCAGGGCGTCTCCGCGGAGAAACTGGGCGTTGCCGATCTCTTCCCGTCCCGGAGCGTCGAGCTCCGCCAGGGCCGCGTCCAGGAGGCGCAACGCCTCCGCCGGCTGGTCGCGACGCAAGCGCACCTCCGCCAGCAGCACCGCTCCCCGCGCGTTGAAGCCCGGGCTCCCGCGGACGCCTTCGGCCTCCCGCTCGGCGGTCTCGACGTCGCCTCGCGCCAGCGCCACGCGCGCCAGGAGCTCGTGCGCGTCGGCCGGCGCCTCGGCCAGAGCCACCTCCGCGTTGGCTTGCGTCTGCTCGAGGTCGCCGAGCTTCAAACTGACCTTGGCCAGCGCCAGCGCGGCGCCGCCCGCCATCGATGGAGAGATGCGGATGGCCTGGCGGTACGCCTCCGCCGCTTCGCGCAGCTGCCCCTGGGCCTCCAGGGTCTGCGCGAGCTTGTACTGGACGTCGAAGATGTTGGGGTTCCTGGCGAGGAGGCCGCGAAAGGCGGCGATCGCGCCGGGGCGATCTCCGGACGCCTCCTGCAGAAAAGCGCGGCGTGTCTCCTCGAGCATCGGCAGCTCCCGCATCGGGCTCGGAAACGAACCGCCCGACACGGCCTGCGACGTCGCCGAGAGGTACCCGAGCGCCGTGAGCTTGCGGACTTGCTCGGCGTCGGCCGCCGCGGGAACTCGAAAATCCGCCGGGATCCGGTCGAGCGATCTCTTCATCTCCCGGGCCAGCGGCGCGTCGGACGAAAACCGGTTGGTCCTTTCGGCGGAGTCCGACCTCCGGTCATAGAGCTCCGGTTCCGGTCCGTCGATGTAGTGATGCCGGGCATCCGCGAGGGAGCGCAGCTCGCTCCATCCCAGATGGATCCGAGGATAGAACGTTTCGCTGTAGACGGGGGCGGGTGCGTCCGGCCCGGGATCGAGCAGGTTGCGGCCCCCGACGCCCGGGGGCAACGGTCCCTTAACCAGCCCAACGATCGTCGGGAGCACGTCGGTCAGCGCCGACTGTCGCTGGACGCGCTCTCCTCTCCGAACCGATCCGGGCAGCTTGATGATGAGCGGCACCGCGAGCGCTTCCCGGTACAGAAGAATTCCGTGCTCCTGCTCCCCGTGATCCATGAGGCCCTCCCCGTGGTCCGAAAGCAGGACGATCGTGGATTTCCCATAGAGACCCCACTCATCGAGCTTGTGCAGGAGCGCCCCCACGGCGGCGTCGGCCGAGGCGATCTCCCCGTCGTACGGGAGCGGGTACCGGCTGCGGAACGGCTCCGGAGGCTCGTACGGAGAGTGCGGATCGTAGAGGTGAAGGAAGAGGAAGAACGGCCGCTTTCGAACCTTTTCGGCCCAGGCGATCGCGCGCGCCACCGTCTCCGACCCGGGACGCTGGGCCTGACTGGCCGCCTTGGACGCCGGCGGCGGCTTGATCGCGTCGTCGTAGAAGTCGAAGGAATCGGAAAGACCGGTGTTGCCCCGCAACACCCAGGCCGAGACCGACGCTCCGGTGGCGTAGCCCCGGTCCTTCAGGAGATGCGCGAGCGTCGCGTGCGTCTTCGGATCGAGCCGATATCCGATGTTGTTGCGGACCCCGTGGGCCGGAGGAAGAAGGCCGGTGAAGATCGAAACATGGGAAGGAAGCGTCAGCGGGCACTGGCTCCAGACGTCCTCGAAGAGAACGCCGTCGCGCCGGAGCCGCTCGATCGACGGCGTCTCGACGCCCTTGTAGCCGTACGCCGGAAGATGGTCGGACCGCAGCGTATCGATCGAGATCAGGATGATCGGGGATCCGGAGACGAAGACGCCGTGTTCGCGCCGGCACGACACGGTCACACCGAGCGCCAGCAAGGCGATCGCGACGACGCCGCGCGGTTTCACGAATCAAGACTAAAAGAAAAGGGCGGCCGAAGCCGCCCTTTTCGGAGCTCGGGAGGAATCAGAAACGGATGCCCGCCGACAGCAGGAATTGACGAGCCTGCTGGTAGTCGGTGGTCGAGCGGGCCGTGCCGAAGGTGCTGCTCTTGACGAAGGTCGTGGGAAGCCCGTTCGCGTCGACCGGAGTCCCGGCGCAACCGGCGGGGGCCTTGCCCGAGCTGTCGGCCACGCAGGGATTGATGGACGTGTCGTAGGCCACCAGGTAGTGGGTGTTGAAGACGTTGAAAACGGTCGCCTTGATCCAGGGAGCCAGCGACTTGAACACCGGAATGTCGTAGTTCAAGGCGAAGTCGAACCGGCTCTGGCTCGGGTAGGTTCCCGCTCCGCGGTCTCCGAAGAAAAGGGTCTGAGACGTGGGACCGTGGGCGTATCCGGGATCGTGCGAGTTCTGAATGTCCGAGATCCCGAAGCCGTTCGAGACGTAGGAAAACGGCGTTCCGGAGTCGTACCGGTAGACGATGCCGAGGCCGAGGTTCCCGAACTTCGTGGGGAGGCTGTACGAGGTGAGCGCCCGAAGCTTGTGGCGCTGGAACCCGTTCAAGCGGCCGTCGGGAAAATCGCGATTCGCGACGAGGATCTCCGGGAAGCTTCCGATTCCGGGCGTCGAGGCCGGCTGGTTCGTGCCTTCCCCTTCATAGTTCCCGTTGAACCGCAGCATGTAGGTGTAGTTCAAGTCGAAGATCAGGTTGCGGGTCACGGCGTAGCGGCTCTGCAAAGCCAGACCCTGATAGTTGCGGGAGGGCAGATTGCTGTTCAGGAAGGTCGAGTTGTCGAAGTTTCCGAAGTCGTTGCCGTCCACCACCACGTCGGTCTGACCCAGGTTGAACGTCGTGACGTTGTCGATGAAGTCCCGCGTCTTGCGGTTGACGTAGGTCACCGCGGCGTAGGCCTGCGGGTTCAACTGACCGCCGACCGAAAGGGTCCACTCCCGTGTGCGTGGAGAGTTCAGGTTGTTGGGGTAGAGGACCGTCTGGGTCGGGAAGTTGCCGCCCACCAGCGTGTAGTTGGACAGGTCGAAGCCCGGCGCGAAGTCGCGCCCCTGGCCGCTGGGACCAGTGTAGAGATACTCCAGGAGATTGGGATTCCCGACGTTGGTGCCCCGCTGGAAGTTGTTCGGGTTTGCGCCGCCCGCGTATTCGCCGTAGCTGCTGGAGAACACGAAACGGCCGTCGCCCTTCAGGTCGTAGGAGAGGCCGAGCCGGGGGATCCAGGAATGGTTCGAAGACAGCGGCGCCCCGGTCGGTCCGGTGCCGCTGACGTGTTCGTAGCGCACGCCCAGATTCGCGGAGAGGTTGGCGTTGACCTTCCACGCGTCGTTGAAGTACGCCGAGTTCGTGTCGAGATGCGCCGTGGCCCCGCGGATGGGAAGCCAGTTCAAGAGCAGCTGGACCTGGGAACTGTCGAAGACCGGTTGGATGCGGCCGTTGGCGTCCTTGACGATCTTTCCCGCGGCGTTGGTCGCGTAGGGGTAGTAGTAGAAAACGTAGTTGGTGGCCGACTGCGAGTTTCCTCCGATTTCCGTCGTCCGGAAGAGCTCGCCGCCCAGCTTGAGGTCGTGCGTCCCGAGCTTGGACGTGGTCAGGAAGTAGTTCAGGCTCCCGTTCCACTGCCGGTTGTTGCGGTGCTCGGGGTCGGTGGCATCGAAGTACGGCGCGTTGTATTCGGCCAGGGTCGGGAAGGTCGAAATGAAGGGAGAGTCCACGATCGCCGTGCTCGTCCCGCCCGAGCCCTGGAACTCGAACTTCTTCTGCGAGTACTGGAGCGAGGCGAAGAGGTTGGGAGTCAGTACTCCATGGTAGCTGCCGACCCACAGGTTGGTGGGGAACGACGGGAACTCCTGGGCGAACGGATCGATGGTGAAGCTGAAGGCGACGTCGTTCCTCTGTTCCTTGGAATACGTGTAGGCCCCGGAAAGAGAATGGCTCTCGTTGATGTTCGCCGTCACCTTCGCTTCGAGACGCGGCTCCTTGTCCGACTCCTGGAATGCGTCGCCGGTGACGGGCAGGACGGTCTGATTCTGGTTATTGAAGTAGCGGCCGGCGACGAAGAACCAGAGCTTGTCCTCGACGACCTTGCCGCCGAGGGTGCCGGAGTAGGTCTCGTTGATCTTGTTGGGGGCCAGCGGAACGCCGTTGGCGGCGTCGTTCTCGAACGGCGTGCGCGCCTGCCAGCGGTCGTTGGTGAAATCGGTGCGGAAGCTGCCGTGGTACTGGTTGCCGCCGCTCTTGGTGATGGCGTTGACCAGCCCGCCGGTGAAGCGGCCGTATTCCGCGGAGATGTTGGAGGTCAGGACCTGCGTCTCCTGAACGGCGTCCTCGATCACCAGGGCGCTGGTCGGGTTGGAGAAGTAGTGGTCGTCGATGTCCGCGCCGTCGAGCAGGAAGACGTTGTCGTAGGAGAACCCGCCATTGATCTGAAGCTGCCCGGCGTTGGGCGTGTTCTGCGTGACGCTCGGCGCGAGCGCGGCGATCTCGTCGATCGTGCGCAGCACCGGAAGCGCCTGCACCTGCTTGTCGTCGTAGTTGGATCCGTGCACCGCCGATCTCTCGACCTCGGTAATCGGCGCCGAGACGGTGATGGCCTCGGCCTGGGCCGGCTCGAGGACGGCGTCGCTATGGGCCACGGCGCCGAGATCGAGGCTGGCCTTCCCCACGACCGTGCGCATTCCGGAGAGCTCGAATGTGACGGTGTAGGGGCCGGGAGGCAGGAACTTGAAAATGTAATCGCCCTGGTTCCCCGTGGTGAGCGAGCGTTTGCCCTGGAGAGCCGGGGACTCGATCGTCACCGTGACGCCGGGAAGTCCGACGCCGCCGGCGGTGACGGTGCCGGTCAGGGTGCCGCTCTGGCTCCCCTGCGCCAGCAAGGTGGACCAACCGCCGAGACCAATCAGCATCACCAGGCCGAGAGACCAGGAACAGATGCCCGCTCGAGAGCGGGACCTCCACAGTCGCATCGGGCGCGAAAATCTCTTAAGTAATTCTTTAGACTGCGGTTGTTTGGTAAGCACGTTCAGATGTGCCTCCTTTCGGTTGACTCCCCCTTCGCAACTCTTCTGCCATCGGACCATCGGGACCAAACCCCATTGGAAGGGGACCATTCTGAGCATTTCAGGGTCGTGGTCGGAGGTGTCGAGCAACCTTGATCCAATTTTCTGATTTCCGAAACGGGATTTCGTATTTTAAAATGACCGACTCGTCCCCAGGCCGGCCTGGAGGGAATGTGACGATGCGCCGCCGGCCCGGGATCAGTTGCATATCCATGGATCGGCGCCCGCGTATCTCGATGCATGGTCGGGAACAGGCGGCGCCAATCGGGCTCGTGGACGGAGCATCGGAGAGCCGCATGGGTCCTCGCGGTCTTTCTCGTCACGACCGGATCCGCGACCGCGGCGGAAAGCTCGGCGGAGTTTACGGGACCGGTCAGCCCCTTTCTGCGTGCGGCCGTCGAGCGAGCCCTGGCGGAGGCGCTGGCTCGTCTGGCCAACGGGCGCTGCACGCACCTCTTCGACGACTATCGCGACCCAGCCGGAAGGACGTTGTCTCTGAACCTTTCGGACCTGCGTCAGACCGCCCGCACCTATCTCGAGTCCGTCCGGTTCGCCGACGGGGGCCACGCGAAGATCTGCTCGGACAGCGGAGTCTTCGCATTCACCCATCCCCACACCGCGACGATCTACCTGTGCGGAGAGCGATTCGCTTCCCTCGCGCGCACCAACCCGACGCTCGCCGCGGCCCTCCTGGTGCACGAGGAGCTCCATTCGCTCGGCCTGGGCGAGAATCCTCCGCTTTCACGTGAGATCACCACGCGCGTTCTGGCGGCATGCCGGGCAACGTCCGCCGGTCAAGAAGAGACCGCCGAGACTCGCTGACCCAGGCTCCTCGCCCGGCCGCCGCCGCCGAGCGATTCGCTTTCCCTCCAAGGCGCGAAGCCGACGTCCGCAAGCCGATCCATCCATGGGTTCGAGACTTGCATCAGTACACCGGAATGAGCCGATCAGCCATCATCGAAGAGATGCCCCCGGAGCACCTGGTCCAGTTTACGAGGACAGGGACTCCGGCCATCGGGTGCATACGGCCGGGGACGGCTCCGCGGCGATCGCCGAGGCGTCGCGGGTGACCCCCGAGGTCGTCTTTCTGGACATCGCGATGCCCGGCATGGATGGCCACGAGGTGGCCCGCCGCTTGCACGCGGAGGTCGGGCTCCGCTCGTCGGTGCTCGTCGCGGTCCCGGGATACGGCCAGGAGTGCGACCGTCAGCTCACGAGGGAAGCGGGCTTCGATCACCACATGATCAAGCCGGTGGACGTCGGGAAACTCGAACGCCTCTTGAAGAACCCCAACTGATTGCCGTGAAGGCAGGCCGGCGGGCCGCGGCCGCCGCCGGGGTGGCGGCTCTCCTTCTGGCCGGACTGATCGCCGTCTTTCTCTGGCGGCGCGCGCCGCCGGAAGGCCGGATCCTGGTGCGCCCACCGGACCAGGTGGAGTTCACCGCGACCGTTCACGCTCGGCCTTTCGACTCCGGCTGGTTCATGCCGGGGTACCACGCGGTCGTGTGGCGAGGGGGAACCGCCGCGCACGCCGCCCTGTTGCGCGCCGACGTCTCCGATCGGAGCGTCCTGCGCGCCCTGGAGTCCCTGGGAGCCAGGCCTGCCCGCGATCTGCCGATGGAGGCCTGGGACGAGCGCAAGAACCCCGGGAGCCCGGCACCGGACCTGGCGGCCGAAGGGCTTGCGGTGGAGGTGTGGCTGCGCCTTCCGGGGCGCCCCGACCTGGTGCCCCTCTCGAGCGTCGTGGAGGACCGCGCCGGCCGCGGACTGGACCTGCGCTTCGTCGGCAACGAGGCCAACATCCCTCGCTGGAGGTCCGGGTGCATCGTGTGCCTCTACTCCTGCCCCGGAAGCAAGATCGGCAACGCGAAGTACACCGAGCGCGACTATGCGAAGGAGGCGACGCGCTTTCGCGCGCGCCCGGCCGTTCTGCCTCCCGACGGCACGCGGGTTGGGATCGTCCTCGAGCTTCGGCGCCGGAGCGGCTGAAGACGGCGATGCGGATCCTGCTCGTCGGCGGCGGGCACACCCATCTGGAGGTTCTCCGCCGCGCGGCGCTCCGGCGCCCCCGCGGAATCGACTGGACCCTCGTCTCCCAATCCCCGCGCCACCACTACTCGGGGATGGTTCCCGGATACCTGGCCGGGGCCTACGCCGAGGAGATGATCTCCTTCGACCTCATTTCTCTGGCGCGGCGGGCGAGCGCGGAGTTCGTGAAGGGGAAGGCGGTGGGTCTCGATCCCAACGCACGGCGCGTGGCGCTCGAGGACGGCCGGCCTCTGTCCTACGACCTCGTCTCGTTCGGGATCGGTTCGGGCTCGCGCGGCGACGACGCGCCCGGAGTCCGTGAATATGCGGCGACGGTCAAGCCGATCGAGCGCGCGGCCGAGTTGAAGCTTGCGCTCGACGCTCTGGCCGGCAAGCGCGGTCCTGTTTCGGCGCGCGTGGTGGGAGCCGGCGCCGCCGGCGTGGAGGTCGCGTGCGCCATCGCCGCGGTTCTCGATCGGTCGGGCGCGCGCCGCGACGTTTCCCTGCTGGACGCCGACGGGGAGATTCTGGCGAGCTCTTCCGACCGTCTCCGCAGCCGTGCCCGCGCGATCCTGGAGGGCAAGCGCATCGGGACACGAACCCGGGCCGAAGTCCGCGCGGTGCGCGCCGATGCGATCGAGCTCGGCGGCGGAGAGCTCCTTCCTTCGGACCTGACGGTCTGGCTCACCGGACCGGCCGCTCCGGCCCTGTTCCGCGGCGCCGGCCTCGCCGTCGATCCCCAGGGATTCCTGCTGGTGGACGACGCGCTGAGGTCGGTGTCCGACCCTCGCGTCCATGCCGTGGGAGACTGCGCCACGCTCGCCAGTCATCCGGAGACGGCCAAGGCCGGCGTCTATGCCGTGCGGCACGGCCCCGTCCTGTGGAGGTCGCTCCTGGCGTCCGCCACGGGAGGCCCGCTGCCCCGCTACCGTCCGCAGAAGGACTTTCTCTCGATCCTGAACACCGCCGACGGAAAGGCTCTGCTGCGCTGGGGCCCGGTCGTCGCGTGGAGCCGCTCTGCGTTCCGTCTCAAGGACGCGATCGACCGGCGGTTCATGCGCAGGTACGCGCCGTAGCGGAGCGGTTTCCCACCCCGCGGTATTCTTCGAGCCCTGTGCAGACCCCCTCTCCGAGGGACCCGGTCAACCGAGCCGTCGTCCTCGCGCGAGGCCTCGGCACACGGATGCGGCGGCCGGACGCAACCGCGGTGCTGGCGTCTGACCAGTCGGATGCCGCCGACGCGGGCTCGAAGGCCCTGATGCCGGTGGGGCGACCCTTCCTGGACTACGTTCTCTCGGCCCTGGCCGACGGCGGGATCACCGAGGTCTGCCTGGTCGTGGGGCCCGAGCATCGGGAGATCCGCGACCGCTATACGCGCGGGGTGCCCCTGTCGCGGCTGCGCGTCGCCTTCGCCATCCAGGATCGCCCCCTCGGCACCGCCGACGCGCTCCTCGCCGCGGAGCCCTTCGCCGCGGGCGAAGAGTTTCTCGCGCTCAACTGCGATAACTACTACCCGGAGTCGGCGTTCAGAAGTCTCCGGGCCCTGGACGGCCCCGGGCTTCCCGTCTTCTCCCAGGACACGCTCCTGCGCAAGAGCCACATTCCGGCCGAGCGGGTGCGCCGGTTCGCCATCGCGGTCATCGGCGCCGACGGGTGCCTGGAAGGACTTCTGGAGAAGCCGGATCGAGAGACATGGGATTCCGTCGGCCCCGGCGCCCTGGTGAGCATGAACTGCTGGCGCTTCTCTGCTGCGATCTTTACGGCCTGTCGGGCCGTTACGCCGTCTGCGCGCGGAGAGCTCGAGCTGCCCGATGCGGTGCACCATGCGGTGGTGCAACTCCGCCAGCGCTTGCGCGCGGTCGCCTGCGATGATCCCGTGCTCGACCTTTCCACGCGCGCCGACGTGGCTTCCGTCGAGCGGCGCCTGCGCGGCGTCCCGGTCCGCCTGTGAAGGAGAAGCCGCTGTGGGCGCGCCTGGAGGAGGCCGGGCTCTCGGAGGACGAGGCGCGGCGAAAAGACATCCTGTTTGAGAGAGCCCAGGCCGCGCTCGCGCCGCAGCCCGGGCCGGCGGCCTCCGAGACCCTGCGATTCTTCGTTCCCGGGCGCATCGAAGTGCTGGGCAAGCACACCGACTACGCCGGCGGCCGCAGCCTCCTGGCCGCGGCGGAGCGCGGGCTCTGCGTCGCCGCCGCGCCCCGGGAGGACCGGCTCGTCCGAATCACTTCGGCCGGCCGCGGGGCAACCATCACGGTTTCTCTCGATCCGGAGCCTCCGGCGCCCGTTTCCGGGTGGGGTCTGTACGCGTCGACGGCGGCTCGGCGTCTGATCGACAACTTCGCCGGCCCGTGGCGCGGCGCCGACGTCGGCCTGGCCTCCGATCTCCCCGCCGCCGCCGGCCTCTCCAGCTCGAGCGCGCTGGTGATCGCCCTCTTTGCCGTGCTGGCCGCCGTCAACCGGCTGGACGAACGGAGCGATTACCGCGCGGTCATCCGATCCCCGGAGGACCTCGCCGGGTATCTCGGAGCAATCGAGGCGGGGAGAGCGTTCGGGCCATGGGCGGGAGACGCCGGCGCGGGCGCCCTCATCGGCAGCGAAGACCACACCGCGATTCTCTGCGCACGCGCCGGCGATCTCTCCCAGTACGCGTTCCTTCCGGTCCGGCTCGAGCGTTCGGTCCGATTGCCCTCGGGCTGGACCTTCGCGGTCGCCGCGAGCGGCGTGGCCGCGGACAAGACGGGTGCGGCGAGAGAGAGCTACAACCGGCTTTCCCGATCGGCGGATGCGATCCGCCAGGTTTCCGGGACCGACGGACGCAGTCTTCTGGCAGCGATCATCGGGACCCCCGATGGCGCGGAGCGCATCCGCGGCGCTCTGTCCGGCTCAGACCATCCGGAGTTCTCCGCCGCGGAACTGCTCGCGCGTTTCGAACAGTTTCTGGAAGAGACGACCCGGCTCATTCCCGAGGCCGGCGACGCGCTCGCCGACCGCAACGTCGGGGCGTTAGGGCCGCTGGCCGACCGTTCGCAGGAGCTCGCCGAGCGCGTCCTGCGCAACCAGGTGCCGCAGACCACCTTCCTGGCGCGCTGCGCGCGGGAGCTCGGAGCCGCCGCGGCGAGCGCGTTCGGCGCCGGGTTCGGAGGCAGCGTGTGGGCGCTCGCCGAGACGGCGGCGGCGGAGGGTTTCCTGCTCCGCTGGCGCGAGCGCTACCTCCGAGCCTTTCCCGGCCTCGCCGACCGCTGCGATTTCTTCGCCACCCGCCCCGGCCCTCCGCTTCTACGGTTCTGATGTGGCCGCGGCGCGGTGCCCGCGGCGGCGCTACTTCAGGTTCTGCCGCAAGAAGGAGATGGTCAGCGGCCACGCCTCGCGGGCGGCCTTGAGGTTGGCGCCGCCGCGATCCTCCTGGGCCCGCAGGAACCCGTGCCCGGCGCCCTCGAAGACGTGCGGCTCGAACGTCTTGCCGAACTTCTTCATCGCCTCCTGCGCCGGCGCCACGGTCGCCACGACCCGGGCGTCGTCGCCCCCGTAGAGACCCAGCACGGGAGCGTGGACCAGCGCAAGCTCGGACTTCTCCGGCGACGTTCCGTAGTAGACGACCGCAGCGTTCAAGGCCGGCTGTTCCGCCGCATAAAAGAAGCTTTGGCCTCCGCCCCAGCAGAACCCGATCGTCGCGCTCTTGCCGTTGGCGGCGGGGAGCTTGACCGCCCAGTCGCGGACCGCGTTGACGCGCTCGACGACCTCCGCGGGCGTGATGAGGGGGATGAGCTTGACCACTTCGTCGCGCCCGCCCGCCGAATCGGTGCCGCCTCCCCCGGGGCCGTGGCCGGAGATCAGGTCCGGCGCCACGGCGATGAATCCTTCCCGCGCGAGCTGGTCGGCCACGCCTCGGATCCAGTCCGAGAGACCGAAGATCTCGTGAATGATGATCACGACGCCGGCCTTGGTTTTGCGCTCCGGATAGACGATCCACGTCTTGACCGGCGCGCCGGAGGGCATCTTCACGTCCACGAGCTCGCCGTGGCGCGGCGATTTCTCCAGCGCCACCTTGGCTTGCGCCTCGGACGGCGGAAGATTCTCGTCCCGGGGTTGCGCCGCGGCCGCGGTCGGCGCCGCCATCGCATTGCCGTGGCCCACGTGATCGGCCTGGGCCAGAGCCAGCGTTGGCAGAAGGGCCAGGAACACCGCTCGAACAAGTTTCACAGAAACCTCCGCATGTCTTCGCTCGTCACTCGTCACTCGTCACTTCTTCGACATCTTTTCGATTCGCTTCCATTCGGTCTCGGTCACGGGCATTACCGAAAGCCGAGAGATCCGGACCAGGGGAAAGTCTCGGAAGGAGGGATCGGCCTTGATCTCGGCCAGCGTGACGGGCCGCGCAAGCTTCTCCGCCGGCGCGATGTCCACCGCCGCCAACTTGCCCGATTTGTCCTTGGGGTCGGGGTAAGAGTCGCTGACGGCCCTGGCGATTCCGACCACCGACTTCTCGTCCCCGGTGTGGTAGTAGAAGACGCGGTCGCCCTTCTTCACTTGACGCAGGTGCTTCTGCGCCAGCGGATTCTTCACCCCGGTCCAGGACGTCTTGCCGTCCTTGACGAAGTCGTCCCAACCGTAATGGGTCGGTTCCTCTTTGAAGAGCCAGTTCATAGGACGTGAGGCGTAAGGCGTATAGCGTCAGGCGCGCCAGGCTCACGGGATCGGTCCCTCCGCCTCACGCCTGACGCCTCACGCTTAACGGCCCGGCCTCGGCCGGTTCCTGTATCTCTCATACAGCCTCTTCTGCTTGTCGGTCAGATCGAGTGGCTTCCCGTCGAGGTACGCCGCGACGACGCGCGTGCGAAGGTCGAGGATATCGCCATCGGTGACGATCAGGGTGGCGTCCTTGCCCGATTCGAGCGATCCCAGGCGGTCGGCGACGTTCAGAATCCGGGCGGGCTCGAGGGTGACGGCCTCGACCGCCTTGTCGTGCGGCATCCCGTAGGCGACGGCGACGCCGGCTTGCTCAGTCAAGTTGCGGACGGTGGCCGCGGCGAAACCGCTGGCCCCGTCGTTGAACGCCACGCGCACGCCGGCCCTGGCCAGGATCCCCGGGTTGGCGTACAGCGCGTCGTACGGCTCGTCGGGCCGGCGCGGAAGCTCGAGCGTCTCGACCACCGCCGGCACCCCGGCGGCGGCGATTTCGCCGGCGACGCGCCAGCCGTCCTCCGCCCCGCACAACACAAGTTTCAGATTGTTCTCCTTCGCCCATGCCAGAGCCTTGCGGATCTGCTCCACCTTGTGGGCGACCACGATCACCGGGATCTTCCCTTCCACCGCCGGGACCAGAGCCTCGAGCTTCGGATCGGCGTCGTGCCGCGGCACTCCCGCCTGCCCTTCGGCCGCCCGCGCCTTCGCGTAGGCCTTCGCGTCCGCAAAAACGTCTTTCAGCTTCTGGACCGCATCGTCCCGGCGCTTCTCCTGCAAGCGTACGGAAAAGCGCGCGTGGGGCGAGCGGTCGACGGTCAGATCCGGCCAGAACACGGTCATGGCCGCCGGAGCCTTGATGGTCGCGTCCTCCCGCGTCCACCCGTCGAGTTTCATGACCGCCAGCGACCCCGAGACGATGCCTCCGATCGGCGTCACGCCGGCGATCAGGATCCCGGCCGACCGCGCCACGGGAAGGAGCTCGGAGTCGTAGTTCATGGCGTCGTCCGCGCGGGCCTGCGGATTGATCTCGCCGATCTCCGTCGTGTCGATCGTGGCCCGGACCGACTCGATCTCCACCAGGCCGAGCACCGTGACGGGCGGAAGGAGCGACGGATAGATGTGCTTGCCGGAGACGTCGACCCTCTGCACGCCGGCCACCAGATGGGCCGCCGGGCCGACGAAGTCGATCTTGCCGCCGCGGAGAAGGATGGTTCCATTGGGAATGTCCGGGCCGCTGACCGGATGGATCGTCGCCCCGACGAGCGCGATGTCCTGGCCCCGAAGGAACGGGGCCGCCAGGATCGCGGCCAGCGCGAACGCGGATCTCTTCATCGCGGCGCTCCCCTCTCGACCCTGGACATGGGAGTGGGCGTCGGTGCGGGTGGCCGGGCCGGAGCGCCTGGCGACGGCGGCAGGGCCTGCTCGCCGCGCTCGGGCGCCCGCGTGGGAACGCGGGCGGGCTCGGACTCCCGGCGCTCGACGGCCTGGGCCGCGCCCCGGGCCGCGGCGGCGCGGCGCTCCGACTCGAGGATCTTCTTGGCCTTCGCCACGAGATCCGCGCGCTCCTTGTCCAGCGCCGGACGGGCCGCCAGATCGGCCGCCCGGTCGAAATACTTCCTCCCTTCGATCCACGTCTCCAGCGCCATCGAAGAGGTCGCCAGCGGATCGCCGCTCCAGACCACGAAGTCGCCGTCCTTGCCGGGATCGAGCGAGCCGACCCGCTTCTCGATCCCGAGCTGGCGGGCGGAGTTGATCGTCACGAATGCGAGGGCGTCGGCCGGCGCCACGCCGCCCCACTTGACCGCCTTGGCCGCGTCCCAGTTGAGCCTGCGAGCCAGCTCGTCGGAGTCGGAGTTGAAGGACACCACCACGCCGCGCTCGCGCATCAGGGCGCCGTTGTACGGAATCGCGTCGTACGCCTCCGGCTTGTACGCCCACCAGTCGGAGAAGGTCGAGCCGCCGGCGCCGTGCCGGGCCATCTCGTCGGCGACCTTGTATCCCTCGAGCACGTGCTGGAACGTCGCGATCCGAACGCCGAACTCGTCGGCCACCCGGATCATCTCCAGGATCTCGTCCTTTCGGTAGGAGTGGCAGTGGATCTGGCGCTTGCCCTCGAGGATCTCCGCGATTGCCTCGAGCTGCAAGTCGGTGCGCACCGGGATCGGCGACGCGCCCTTGACGGCGGCCGCCTTCCTGTACTCCTCCTGCCGTTTTCGGTAGTCGCGCGCCGCGGTGAAGCGCTCACGGATCAGGTTGGCCACGCCCATGCGCGTTGCGGGGTAGCGCGGCGGGCGGCCGGGCGCCTGGAAGTTGGACTGCTTGGGATTCTCGCCCAGGGCGAACTTGATCCCCTCCGGTGCGCCCTGGAAGATCAGGTCGTCCGGCCCACCTCCCCACCGCCACTTGACGATGGTGGTCTGTCCGCCGATGGCGTTGGCCGAGCCGTGGAGCACGTTGGCCACCGTCGTGCCGCCGGCGAGCTCCCGATAGATCGCGACGTCCAGCGGATCGAGGACGTCCCGGATGCGGACCTCGGCCGAGACGGTGTGCGTGAACTCGTTGACCTGGCCGTCGATCGCGGTGTGCGAATGGGCGTCGATGATGCCGGGCGTCACGTGCCTGCCGTGCCCGTCGATCTCGACCGCCCCGGCGGGGGCCTTCAGGCCCTTGCCGACCGCCGCGACCTTGCCGTCGACGACGAGGAGATCGGCGTCTTCGAGGATGCCCTCCGGCCCCTCGGTCCAGATCGTCGCGCCGCGAACGATCACCGCCCTGGGCTGCGCCAGAGGCCCGGCCTCCCGCGCCGGCAGCGGCCTCGCGTCGGTTTCCGGCGCCTTCTCCGTCTCACCCGCCGAAGGAGAACCGGCGTGGCCGCTGGCCTCCGGCTTCTTCGGCTCCGGGATCTCGATCCGCCGCCCGTCGATCCAGATCTCCGTGACGCGGCTCTTTTCGCCGAACGGCTCGCCGGTCTCGACGGCGAGGTCCGCGATCTTACCGGCCTCGATCGTGCCCAGCCGATCGGAGAGGCCGAGCTGCCGTGCCGGGATGGTCGTCACAGCGGCCAGGGCGTCGGCGCGTGCGAGCCCTCGGGCGATCGCCTCGCGCACGCGGCGCGGGAAGTCCTCGGCGTTGTCGAGACCCGCCGTGGTCAACGAGAACGAGAGACCCGAGTCCTTCATCCACTTCGGATCGGACGGCGCGCGGTCGATCGAGCGCAGCCGCTCGAGCGGCACGTCCAGCCACTCCGCTTCCTCCTCCACCCGGTACGGCCTGGGAAAATCGACCCGCAGGATCAGGTCCGGTTGCATTGCCACCACTTCCTGGCGAAGCCGGTACTCGTCTCCCGCGGCGACGTACAGGGCTTTCAAGTGAAACTCCCGCGCGATCCGGTTCGCGCGCAGGAGCGACAGCACGTCGGTGGTTTCGAAGAAGACCGGCACCTTGCCTTCCGCCGCGGGGATGAGCGCGCGGGCGGACGCCTCGTAGGGAGGACGGGGCTGTCCGACGGGACGCCGGCCGTAGGCGGCTTCCGCGTCGCGCCACCACAGGGCGTCGAGCAGACTCTGGCGCACCAGCGCCACGGCCCCCATTTTCGAGGCCGGGTACGCCGCCCGCAGGAAGTTGGCGAAGTCGAACCGCTGCGGCTCGAGGGAGACGTATTGGCCGATCTCGCTTTCCAGCACCCGCTCTTCCATCGGCTCCTCGGCAGGGGATCACGGCTCCCTTGCCGCGCAGGAATCCGGCCGGCGGCACCGCGGCCACGACCGCGAAGCCCATCTGCCGGTACGTGTCCGCCACCCGGTCGCGAACGGAAAGCGCGTCCAGGACGCGGGCCTCGGCACGCGCCGGCTTGACCGGCGCGGCGGGGCCGCTCCCGTCGCGGGGCGCCCGCCTGGAGCGCCGGGACCTTCCTCTTCGTCGTCGGCTTGTGTCCCGGCTTCCCCTCCAGCCGGTCCGCGGAAACGTAAGGATCGATGAACGCCGCGTGGATGACCTTGCCGTCAAGATCCTAGACGCGCGCGTCCGCGGGAATCCCCGTCCTGCCCGCCTCGCCGACCGCCTCGATCACGCCGCCCCGCACCACCACGACGCCCGGATCGATCACCCTCTTTCCCGTCGTTTCTACGCCCGCAGTGTTGAGCAGTTTTTGAACGACAACGAGGCCGCTTGAGTCTTTGCCGCGAAGTACAATCGAAGCTGGATAGGCTTTCAACTGAGCTGACGGTTGCTCTGGGGCAGCAGCATCCGAAATCGCAAACGGAAGGCAAAGCAGATTGTACGGCAGAAAATGGCGGTAAAAAATGAATGTCGGTGCATGAGCGACTGCTTTTGGGGAGGATAGGTTGCGGTACACTTATCATACACAAAACTGGCAGGGTTTTGTGCAAATCTCGCCGTAGCTGGCTTCGCAAGAACCCGGAAAGCACAAACCCTGTGGCTCGCTTCGTAAGAAGCCGGAAAGTACAAACTGTAGCTGGCTTCGTAAGAAGCCGGAAACTACAAACTGAAGCTGGCCGGGTTTTTACAAACCCAGCTACGAAACGAGCGCATCAGACGACTAGAAGAACCGGCTACTCGAAGAACAGAAGAGCCGGGTTTTTACAAACCCAGCTACGGAAACCCAGCTACGGAAACCTAACCAAGTCATGAACGATTTCAGTGCGAGAACTTGGTTCGTTTTAGCGTCCGCGGTGCTCGCGACGGTTTGCGTTGCCAGCGTCGTTGTCGACCCGAGATTTAGGTTGCTTCCAAAGCCGACCAGCGATGGTCCAGTCTACGAAAACATCGCTTATCATCTGTCTACAAGCCATGGTTTTTGGATTAACTTGCAGGACCCGAAGTCGCGAGTTAGCCTTACCAGCAATCTTTCGGAACGGGACGATTTTCAAGTCTACCTCGACGCTCCGTCTCAATCGATGCCGATGACAGGCCGACCACCGCTGTTTCCGGCGATCATTGCAATCATCTACAAAATCCTGGACCGCGGACCAACCGCGTTGGCTGCATGCGCGTACTCCCCGCGTTGTGTTTAGCCATAGGCTGCACACTAGCTGTTGCCAATGCCTGGGCGGTCATGTCGAAGTTCGAAGACGGTGGACGCAAGTTCTCAAATACTTCGATAAGTCTCGGATGTGTCGCAGCAATACTGTTCGCCGCCAGCAATCGCACGCTGCTGAGTTACGCGAGCGACTTTCAACGGAGCCGCTCTCGTTGATGCTCACGCAGTTCTTGGTAGCCTGGTTGCTTGCACTCACTCACTTGCAAGGATGTAAATCACCGGGCCGCTTGCGTGGTGGCTAGTCCTCCAATGGGAGCAACGGTTGCTGGAATGATCTTGGTTCGATCGTTATTTGTGCTTTGGTTGCCTGGATTATGGTTGCTGTTTGTGGTAATTCGAAAAGGCCATCGATGGCGCAGAGATGCAACGTTAATCATTGTGGTAGCCTTGGTTTGTTTATCTCCGTGGTGGATTCGAAATTGTGTCGTGCTGGATCGATTCATGCCGCTCGGCACGCAGGGGCCCATCACGTTGCTCGGTGGTTATTGCGATGAAGCACTTGCCGAAGGTGGCGATTGGCAGCACGCACCCGAACAACGCTTAAGACAGGCAATGCGCGAGGACGAAGTGTTCAACTCGCTGCCCACCGATGTCGCTCGGGAGTTGATGATCGTCGATGAATCCAAGCGTTTAGTTCGAACATGGATCGCTGAGCATCTGACGGAATTGCCAAAGCTGTTTGTTGCAAGAGTGATCACTCATTGGAATCCCTATTTTGGAAAGAGTTTAGTCTGGCGACTGTTGATTCTGGCAGGTGCGATCAGCCTGGTTGTCAAACGTCGTCCCGAAGCGTGGGTGCTCGTCGGTTTGCCAGTCATGAATACGATCTTGGTCGCATCGCTTTACACCACCGGCGGAAGGTTTTTGGTACCGCTGTATGGCATCCTCTTTACGCTATCAGCGATCGGTGTCGCCAGCCTCGTTGAGTTTGCCGCACTCCGCTATCAGGTTGATTTTCGCTAAAATCGTTTAACTCAACCCGCTCGCCGAGCCGACGATCATCCTTCAAACAATCGACGGTCACCGCAGTCCCCGAAACCGATTATAATCAATAGTTCGGTCGTCTAGCACTTTCATCCCAATCGGTGGCGACCGTATCGCCAACGTCCGTTCAAGACTTTTAACGGCTTACATGCTATCTAGAAATTCGCCAACCTACCCAATAGTCGCAACATAGTAAATCGACGGCCGCTGCGCTATAATCGAAGGGTTATAAACACTGACTGCCGCTTAATAACTTACTAGCTCGAATACTAAATGAGCGTAGCTCTAGCCACTACTTTCGAAGAACGCCTGGCAGATCTGGGAAATGTGCCAGTGAGCCGTGTTCGCTGTATTCCAGCACCGGGGACCGCTACGATTGACGACCTCATTCGCTTGAGTGAAACAGAAGGCAGATTGTTTGAGTTGGTCGATGGGACTCTTGTGGAGAAAGCGATGGGTTGGCAAGAGTCGCTGCTGGCGGGTCTCCTTGTGCAAAAACTAAACAACTACCTGGACGAGAATCGCATCGGCGTAGCGACTGGTCCTGACGGAATAACTCGATTGTTTAGAGATACGGTTCGTGGTCCGGATGTGGCTTTTATTGCTTGGTCGCGTTTGCCTAATGGACGAATTCCGACTGATCCGATACCCGATCTAGTTCCCAATTTTGCGGTCGACGTAATAAGAGTTAGCAATACTTATTCAGAGATGTCTCGCAAACGTCGTGAGTATTTGCATGCGGGCGTCGAGCTACTGTGGATGGTTGATCATCGGTGCCGCACCGTTACCGTGTTCCGATCTCCGCAGGATGCTTCTGTCGTCACCGAAAGTCAGACGCTCGACGGAGGCAATATCTTGCCGGGTTGGCAAGTCGATGTCGCCGAATTATTTAGTCGACTTGATCGCAGTGCGGACACTCACTAATTCTACTTTTAATGCTGGAAGCAAAATGAATTCGCGACAACCGCAGCCTACCAACTGGGGCCGCACGGATCTTCTGGTGCATAGTTGGGGCATTTACTCATGTTGCGCTCATCGAAAACGTTCACGCTCAGAAATCAGATACCACTAAGGCGGATGCGACTGAGGAAAAAATCCCACCGCCTCGTACGAAGTACATGGGGCGAAAATCGCGAAAACGATGAGTTTTCACGGCGCAGTCCTTGGTTGATTCGAACCGAACGCGAAGCGGAAGAGCGGCCCAGCGATGCCATCGCGCAGTTAAACCTCAAGCCTGGAATGGTTGTTTGCGATCTTGGGAGTTTGCGGAAACGGATTCTATTCATTAGAAATGGCCAAGCTCGTATCGCCAGGCGGCAAAGTACTAGCTGTCGATATTCAGTCTGAAATGCTTCACCTGCTTGAGTTGCGATGTAAGGAAAATGGAGTTGAAAACATTGAGCCCATTTTAAGCAGCGTAGCGGATCCTAAAGTGCCGGCCGGATTCGGTAGATATGCTACTGCTGGTGGATGTCTATCACGAATTCTCACATCCGCAGCAGATGCTCGCCGGGATTCGCAAAGGACTCAAGCCCACTGGCGTGATCGCTCTGCTCGAGTATCGCGAAGAAGATCGGACCGTTCGATCAAGCCCGAACATAAAATGACCAAGAAACAGATTTTAAAAGAGTACAAAGCGAACGGTTTTAAACTCGCCAAGCAGTACGATGGCCTTCCCTGGCAGCACCTGATGTTTTTTGAAAAAGATCCCACTTGGCAGCCGAGCGCACGTTGAGCAAACCGGAAGATGAATAAGGTGCTGCGAGAACACGCACTTTCAATCTTCGAGGCCGGTGTAAAAGCAGTCACTCCGCAGCGTTTGTTCACGGACAAGCTGAAGATCGAATCCAACCTCTTGGCCATCGATGATCAAGTTATCATTGATCTGAGCAAGTACTGCGCATCGTTGTGGTCGGTGCTGGGAAAGCCGCTGCAGGCATGGCCAAAGAGCTCTATCGTCAACAGCTCAGCCGCATTCCGCATCCCGTTTTCTGGTTGGATCAATGCTCCAGCAGGTTCTTTTCGTGACGGTGACGCAGGGCCTCATATTCACCTCCACGCGGCCCGTCCAGCTGGCGTGAATGAACCGACAGAAGCCGCAATTTTCGGTACGCGACAGATTCTCAAACTCGTGCAAGGGTGCACTCCTCGCGACCTTGTGCTTGTCTTACTGTCGGGCGGAGGGTCAGCACTGCTGGTAGCGCTGCCCGCTGGTGTAACACTGCAAGACAAGCAAGCGGTCGCTCAGTTGATCGCTGGTGCGGGCGGCAACATTGAACAACTGAATATCATGGCGCCACTCAGCGAAGTAAAAGGCGGCGGACTCGCGCGAGCCTGTCGAGCTGGGCGTATGGTCTCGCTGATCATTTCGGATGTGCTGGATGATTCATTACAAACCATTGCATCCGGGCCAACGCTGATCACCGCCAATCGAGATGCCAACCAAGCGCTTGTCGCACTTAAGCAATTGAACTTGTTCGACGAACCGCGATTGCAAAATATTTGCAGCTTCCTTCGCCGGAATGCGGCGTACAACACTTCGAATTTCGATAAGCGTTCAATTCCAGCTGTCGAGCATGTGATCCTTGCGAACAACGCCACAGCCGTTGACGCAGCAGGTACCCGGGCCGTTGAACTGGGCTATCGTTATCTAATGCAAAGCGCTCGATCGTCGGAAGGCGACGTTGGCGCACTGGCCAAACATTTATCGGGTGCGATCGAGCAATTGCTCGGCCAGCGTGAGGTCGATTGTTTGATCAGTGGCGGCGAGCCCACGGTGCTGCTGCCCGAGCCTTCGCAGCGCCAGGCGTTGGTGGCCGCAACCAGCAACTGGCTCTCTCAATTATGGAGTCGCTGAGAAAAATGGGTTGGCCCAATAGTGCG
>CAWGSA010000003.1:0-352464 GCA_963825175.1 uncultured Acidobacteriota bacterium | reverse complement strand
CCACGTATTGCTGCGAGGGCGAGCTGCTGGACATGGGTCAGGAAGCCAAGCTGGTCGAGAAATCCGGCTCCTGGCTCTCCTACGGTGACCTGCGCATCGGGCAGGGACGCGAGAACGCCAAGCAGTTCCTCAAGGAGAACCCGGAGCTGGCCATGGAGATCGAGACCAAGCTGCGCCGGCACCTGGGCCTTCTGCCTCCCGAGCCGGAAGACAAGACTCCGCCGTCGGACCCGGCCCCCGACAAGGAGCGGGAAAAGGTCAGAAAATAGTGCTTGACCCGACGGCCAACGTGCCCGGTTCGCGCTCCGGAACGTAGAACGCCGCCCTTGAACCTCGCACGAAACCGGGAACGAACCCTGCGATACTGGCGTTCCCGATGAGGATGACAGCCCACTCGAGCGCCCGCCTTTTCGCGGGCGCTCTTCTTTTTTGCGCGGCGGTAGCGCGCGCCGACGCCCTCCGCGTCGCCGCCCAGCGCTCGGACGGCCAGTGCCCGGGGAGAATTCTGGGCATCGTCACGCCCCGGGACGGCGGAGAGCTTCCGTCGGACTCTTCGCGCTGCGTGGCGATCGTGGAGCTTGCCGATCTGTCGCCCGGCGCGGTCGACGCCGCGGCGCAGAGGGCGGGGCATCCTTCCCGCCTGGGCGCGGCCATCATCGAGACCCCGTTCCCCTCCGATCTCGGGACGGCGGACTGGACCTCGCGGTTCTCCTACGCGGTCAAGAAGCTCTCCTCGGCGATCCGGGGCGCCTCGCCCGGGACCCTGGTGGCGTACGACTTGACGGCGGGCATTCCCGCCGGCCGCCACGTGACGATCTCGGATCCGGAGATCCTGCCCTACGTCGACGCGTTCGTCGCACGGCCGGACCGCGGCCGCGTCGTGGACGAGGACGTCGCCGCGCAGTGGCTCCTGGTCCCCCGCGGCGCCTCCGGCACGGCGCCCGGCGATGTGCTCCGAGCCCTCGCCTCGGAGGCGCCGTCCCGACCGATCGCGCTCGTCGGGCTGCTCGCCGATTCCGCACGGCCGCTGACGCAGGCCGATTGGGAGTCGCTCGACCGCCTCGCCGCCTATTGGACGGCGGACGTTTCGCGGGATCCCACGCCGACGAAGGCCGCCTTTCCGGATCGAACGTCCTTCCAGACCCTCCGCTACTACGACGCCAAACGGTTCACACCGATCCTGCTCCTGCCGGAGGACCCGCGGGGGTCCGCGGCCATCGATCTGGCCGGGGGGCCTTTCACCAGGGCTTCCGTGGAGAACCTCGGCAGTGGAGTGCGCAAGAACTTCGATCTCACCGGAGCCAAGAGCTTGACGCTCGATCTCTCCCGAGGCGCTCTGGCGATCGTGCTGCAGCCGGCCGAGCGCCCGGGCGGAGAGAACCGGGCCACGGTCGATGTCGGCGCGGCGCGCGGCCTGACGGCCGAGGAGATCGTCGCCAGGGAGCGCGCCTGGGACTCGGCCCAACGCGAGAAGACGACAACCTTCGTCGCGGACATGAAGGCGTCGCTGCGGTTCCGCATCGCCGAAGTCAATGAGACGTTCGACCTGACCATCCACGGCCCGTTCTTCTACCGGCGCGGCCAGCCCGGCGATTGGGAGTGGGACGAGTTCTACTTGAACGGCGTGCGTTGGAAGGGCAAGACGCTGCCAAAGCTGCCGATCCTGCAGCCGGAAAAGGTCACCACACTGCCGCTCGACATCCGGCTGACGGAGGACTACGAGTACGCGCTCCACGGCGAGAACACGGTGGCCGGGCGACGCGCGTACCACATCACGTTCGTGCCCAAGAGCACCGTCGGGGACAAGCCGATCTACCGGGGCAACGTCTGGATCGACAAGGAAACCTTCGGTCTCCTGCGGCGCGACTCGGTGCAGTTGAACCTCAAGGGCGAGACGCTCTCCAATGTCCAGACCGAGTTCTACCGCCCGGTCCCCGGGCACCCCGGCGTCTTCCTTCCGCTGGAGATCAAGGGGCAGCAGGTCTTCTCGACCGCCGGCCGGACGACCGCGATCGAACGGGACGTCGTGATCCAGGCCGTCGATCTCAATCCCCCCGATTTCGACAAGCGGGTGGCCGCCGCCTACGCGTCGCCGTCGCAGATGATCCGCGACACGGACAAGGGGATGCGCTACCTCGTCCCGGACGCGCAGAATCCGGGCCAGCGCGTGGTCGAAGAGAAAGTCTCCAAGAAGAGCACGTTCGGTCTGGCCGGCGGCTTCTACGACAAGTCGCTGAACTATCCGGTGCCGCTGCTGGGAGTGCAGCATTTCAACTTCGATCTGTGGGGCAAGGGCAAGCAGCTCTCGGTGTTCTTCGGAGGCGCTCTGCTGACGACCAACTACACCGACCCCTCGCTCGCCGGAAGCCGTTTCGACCTGGGCGCGGATCTCTTCGGCGTCGCCTTCGCGTTCGGCGACACGTCCTACCGCAACGGGAAGGAAGTGAAGGCGGAGAAGGTCAAGCACATCCCCGCCGTCTTCCAGGTCAACGTCGGGCATCCCATCGGACCGTACCTGAAGGCCTCGCTGGGGATCTTCACCAAGTGGGATAACTACCAGCGGGACCCCGACACCGGCCCGGCCTTCGTCGTTCCGGTCGACACCTTCACCAACGGCGCCGAGCTGCGCCTGGTGGCCAACTACTCCGGGTTCAACGCCACCGCCACCGGCTCGTACTTCCGGCGCAGCCGCTGGGAGCCGTGGGGCGATCCGGCCACGTCCGAGTACGACCCCAGCCAGAAGGATTACTGGAAGTACTCGCTCTCCGTCTCCAAGGACCAGTACTTCCCGGGGTTCCGCAAGCTCCACGTCAATCTGACGTACCTGGGCGGCACCGATCTCGACCGGTTCTCCAAGTACGAGTTCGGCACGTTCTCCGGAAACCCGATCCGCGGGTTCCAGAGCGGGAGCCTGCGGACCGAGAACGCCCTCATCGCCAACCTCTCCTACGGCATCAACGTCGAGGACATCATCCGCTTCGAAGGCTTCTACGACCAGGGCCTCCTCAAGGACCGCGTCTCCGGATTCGACCGGACCTACTTTTCCGGCGCGGGGCTGCTCGCCTCCCTAAACGGCCCGTGGAAGAACTCGCTGTTGCGAGCCGAGATTGGAGTCCCGGTGGTCAGCCACGGTGTGCGCGGCTTCGTGATCAACACGATCCTGTTGAAGCTGTTTTGAGGGGGTGGCCTCCCGGCCCGGACGCCGCGGCCGCAGAATAGGCGCGTGGCGCCAAAGGAGCTCGAGGTCGACGCGCGGGGCCTTCTCTGCCCCCTTCCCGTCCTTCGCCTGGCCAGGGCTCTCCGCGAACGGCCAGCCGGCACCGTGGCGCGGCTCCTGGCGACCGACCCGGCGGCCGTCGAAGACGTCGCGGTCTTTTGCCGCGAGCGATCGTGCCGGCTCGTCCAGTCGCGGGAAGAGGCAGGCGCCTACGTATTCGTCATTCTCAAGGAGAACTAGATCGATCGCTCTTCGCCTTCGCTCCGCCTTCCGCCTTCCGCCTTCCGCCTTCCGCCTTCCGCCTTCCGCCTTCCGCCTTCCGCCTTCCGCAATGGCCGCCATACGTTATATTTCCGCCGATGCCGGAGCCGATCCCCTTTCCGTCCCCCATCGTTCCCGTCCGCCGCGTCCTCATTTCGGTCCATGACAAAGCGGGCGTCGCGGAGTTCGCGCGGGAGCTTGCCGCTCGCGGCGCGCGGATCGTCTCGACGGGCGGCACGGCCGCGCATCTGAAGGAAGCCGGCGTCGACGTCGGACTGGTCGAGGAATTGACCGGTTTTCCCGAGATCCTCGGGGGGCGCGTCAAGACGCTCCATCCCAAAGTCTTCGGAGGCGTCCTGGCCGACGAGAGCCGCGCCGATCACGCCCGGGACCTGGCCGAGACCTCGATCGAAGCCTTCGACCTCGTCGTGATCAACCTCTATCCTTTCGAGCAGACCGTCTCCAAGGGCGCGCGCCGGGGAGAAGCCATCGAGATGATCGACATCGGCGGGACGGCGCTCATCCGGGCCGCGGCCAAGAACCATGCGCGCGTGGCCGTCGCCGTCGATCCCGACGACTACGTCGAGCTGATGGAGGAGATCCGTTCGGCCGGAGGCACGACGTCGGCGACGCGGGAACGGCTGGCGGCCCGGGCCTTCGCCCGCACCGCCGCCTACGACGCGGCGATCGCGCGTTACCTTTCCGAGGCTCCCCGGGCGGGGGAGGAGTTTCCAGAGAATCTCGTCCTGGCGTACGAGCGAACGGGAGCCCTGCGGTACGGGGAGAACCCTCACCAGCGCGCGGCCCTGTACAAGGAGCCGCAGGCGCCGGCCGACGCGATCGTCCGTTTTCAGATGCTCCAGGGCAAGGAATTGTCGTTCAACAACCTTCTCGATCTCGACTCCGCGGTGACCCTGGCCCGCGATTTCGACGGTCCGGCGGCGGTCATCGTCAAGCACAACAATCCGTGCGGGGCGGCCATCGGCGACACCATCGTCGAAGCCTTCGGGCGGGCGTTCGCCTGCGATCCCCTGGCCGCTTTTGGCGGCATCATCGCCATCCGAGGCCGCGTCGACGGCGCCTTAGCGTCGCTCGTGCTCCAGCACTTCGTCGAAGTCGTGGCCGCGGACGACTTCACGCAGGAGGCGATCGACTTCTTCGCCAAGAAGCCGAACATCCGGCTCCTGAAGCTCCCGGTCTCGCGCCGCTCCGTCTCCCGGTTCGACTTCAAACGCATCGAGGGGGGCCTGCTGGTCCAGGACGCGGACTCCGAGCCCGACCAGTTCTCCTCGTGGAAGATCGTTTCGCAGAGGAAGCCCACCGCGGTCGAGCGCGCGGCATGCGAGCTGGCGTGGCGGGTCGTGCGGCGCGTCAAGTCCAACGCGATCGTGCTGGCCAACGCGCGTCAGACGGTCGGCATCGGCGCCGGTCAAATGAGCCGGGTGGACGCCTGCCGGCTCGCGGCGGCCAAGCCCGTCCTGCCCATCGTCAACTGCGCGGCCGCGTCCGACGCCTTCTTCCCCTTCCGCGACGGCCTCGATGTGCTGGCGGAGGTCGGGGTCACCGCGGTCGTCGCCCCCGGCGGCTCGATCCGAGATCAGGAAATCATCGCCGCGGCCGACGAGCGGCAGATGGCGTTCTTCCAGGCGCCGCGCCGGCACTTCCGGCATTGAAGAATCGGGTGAATTGCGATCGGGTGATGTGGTGATTTGGGTCCGACACAACCATTCCGCGCAGATCACCCGATCACGCGATCACCCGATCACCCGATTCTTCCTTCTGCCTCTGCTCTTCCTCCCCGCTCCGCTCTCCCCCGAGGCGCGATCCGCCATCTCCCTGCTCAATTCCCGCTACGCGGACGGCGCGGCGCACGCCGCATCCTTCACGCACCTCTACACTCCGTCCGGATTCAAGACCCCGCAGCGCGAATCGGGGCAGATCTGGGTGCAGAAGCGCGAGCTGCTGCGCTTTGAGTACGTGGAGCCGGAGAAGAAGACGTTCACCTACGACTCGGGAGAGGCTCGTTTCTACGCGCCGCAGGACAAGCAGCTCACCATCCAGAAGCTCTCCCGCGAGGAGCGTTCGCGCCTGCCCGTCCTCTTCTTGACCGACCCCTCCGGATTGGCCGGCAGCTACGAGGTCTCGGCGCAACCGGAGGCGTCCGGGTCCACCCGGCTGCTGCTCAAGCCTCTCGCGGCGAGGCCCGACCTCGCGTGGCTCGCCCTGACGGTCGGCCGCGACGGGACGGTGCCCGACCTGACGTACGAGGATGCCGCCGGCAACCACACCGAGTTCCAGTTCTCGCAATGGCGCTCGGAAAAGGCCCGGCCGGAGTCGGACTACCAGGTGACCGGACCGAAGGGAACGCGGGTTCTGGAGAACTAGCCCGGTCGCCCAAGGCCCGGCCGGCGCCGGAACCGTCCAACCGGCCCTGCGCCGCTCTCGAATAGAATGCCGCACCGATGGCGCAAGAGTTCTCCTTCGACGTCGTTTCCCGGGTGGACCTTCAGGAGATCGCCAACGCGGTCCAGCAGGCGTCCAAGGAGATCGCCACGCGGTTCGATTTCCGCGGCAGCGCGTCGAAGATCGAGTGGAACGAGAAAGAGCTGACACTGACTCTGACCTCCGACGACGCCCACAAGCTGAAGTCGGTCGTCGACATTCTGGAAAGCCGGCTCGTCAAACGGGGCGTGGCGATCAAGTCGCTCGACTACGGAAAAGTCGAAGACGCCGCCGGTGGGACCGTTCGCCAGGCGGTCAAGGTGCAGCAAGGCATTCCTTCCGAGAAGGCCAAGGAGATCGTCAAGGCCATCAAGGACCGCAAGCTCAAGGTCCAGGCTTCGATCCAATCCGATCAGGTCCGCGTGGCCGGGCGGGCCAAGGACGATCTCCAGGCCGTGATCACAATGCTCAAGGGCGAGGAGTTCGGACTCCCCCTCCAGTTCACCAATTACCGTTGAGACACTGACAGGAAGGCGACAAAGAGCATGGCCATACTTCCCCGGGCCAACGCGCGTTTCGCCCGCGCCTATGAGCTCATCGCCGACAAGCTCTCCCGGGTGGAGGAGGAGCTGCTGAATCACTTTCGCTCTCCCATCCGGACGATCGACCGCATCGGCGCCTACCTGGGCTCCGGGGGCGGAAAACGCATCCGGCCCGCCTTGCTTCTCCTCTCGGCCCGGCTGCTCGACTACGAGGAAGGCGAGAAGGACGTCCGCTACGCCGCCGTCGTCGAGTTCATTCACACCGCGACGCTGGTGCACGACGACATCATCGACGAGGCGCGCTTGCGCAGGGGACGGACCTCGGCCAACGCGCGCTGGGGGAACAATCTGACCGTCCTTTTCGGAGACTACCTCTACACCAAGTCGATGGGGATCGCCCTGGACGAGGGAGACCTGACGATCCTGAAGGTCCTGTCCGACACCACTCTCTCGATGATCGAGGGCGAGATCATCGCCATCGAGAAGACCGGCGACATCGCGCTGACCCGCGAGGAAGCGCTGGAGATCATTCGGCGCAAGACCGCGGACCTCTTCTCGGCGGCGTGCCGTCTGCCCGCGCACTTCGCCCCCCGCGGAGATCTCCTGGCGGCGGAGCGGCTGGCCCAATACGGGCGCTGCCTGGGCGTGGCCTTTCAATTGATCGACGACCTGCTCGACTACACGTCGAGCGAGGAAGCGGTCGGCAAACCGGTCTTGAGCGATCTGCGCGAAGGCAAGCTGACGATCCCGCTCCTCCTCGCATTGCCCCGGGCCACGCCCGCCGAACGCGAGAGCGTGGCCACGGTGTTGAAGGAACGGGACTTCAAGAGCGTCGAGCCGGCGGAGATCCTCCGGCTGGTGGAGCGCGCCGAGGCGATCAGCCAGACCCGGGCCCTCGCCCGCGACTACGCCGGCGCGGCCCGGGTCGCCCTGACGTCCTTTCCCGACTCCCCGGCCAAGGAGGGTCTCCTCCTGGCGACCGAATCGGTCATCGATCGCGTCAGCTGACGCCGGTCGAAGCCCGCGCCTGGCTCATCCCTCGAGGAGGCGTTCCTCCGCCTCGGATTCGAATAAGGAGAGATCGGCTGTGGACCTTATAAATTTAGGAAGAAATGTCTCTTTGCCTATCCATAAAAAAGAAGGAAAAGCGACTCAAAAACCTAAATTTTTATTGATATTGGCGCCGTTGTGTCTATAATCGCGACAAGAACATGGCGCTCCGAACCAGTTCCTGGACCAACCTGGCACAAACGATCCGGCAGATCTCCTCCCTCCTTCCTTCCCGCGAGACCATCGAGGAGGAGGCCCAGCTCTACTACCGGCGTGCCTGTATGGCGGCGGCCGAGGAGCGCTACGACGTGGCGTTGATCTTCTGCGACAAAGCCCTGGACCTCGCTCCGGAGAACCTGGCCGCCCGCCTGCTCGTCGCCCAGATCCACGATCGGGGCCTCCACAACGTCGACCATGCGGTCGTGGCCTACCGCAAGGTCATCACCCTCGCCGGCTACGAGACCGACAACCCCTATTGCGCCGCCGCCCGGGTCGGCCTCGACACCCTCGTCACGGCGGCGGCCACCGCCGCTTTGTAGTCGGTCGCAGCCCCGGTTCGCGGCGCGCGTGCCGAGCCGGATCGGGTCATCGGGAACCCGGCTCGCGCATCCCCGGGTATGCCCAGGGGTACATCGGGGGCCGGCCCCACACGACGGGAGCGGTCCCGCCCGAGAGAACCTCCCTCTCCGATCGGCCGACCCGCCACGTCCGGTCCGAGACGATCGTGCCGTCTCCGGGCAGGGTCATCGCGAAAAGGATCCCGCCCGCTCCGGTGGAGCTCTCGGCCTCGATCTCGACGCGGTTGGACCCCGGCCGCACCTGCGCGGTGACATCGTAGACGTCCAGCGGATCACCCGGCTTCTGGGTCCCCGCGCCGACCCTGTTGCCGTTGATGGTCAGGACGTAGTGCCGATCGACGAAGACCAGCGCCCGGACGATGCCCCGCTCCCGTCCGCTCCACGAAAAATCGCGCGCAGCGAAGAACCGGATGGGTTCCGGCTTCTCCGATCCATAGGAGAGCCAGATCCACTGCGCGCGGCCGGTCGCCAGGCGTCGATGGTCTTCCCACCGCCGCGCCAGGGCCAGGATCGCGGCGCTCGCGATCATCACGGCCGCGAGCAGGAAGAGAAGAGCGAACGCGGGCCGCGAGAAGAGACGGGATGTTTGACGCAAAGCGCCGCGAAGGATACACTCTAGTCCCGGACCATTCATGGTCACCCGGCCGGAGCAACGAGCTGGGGCTGAGCGGCGATCGGAATTCGGGCCGGGATCAAGGCACGATCGTGGGAGGGTTCCGCACGAGCACGAGAGCGGTCGTTTGTCGGAAAGAACGATGGCGGCAGAGCCCGGGAGGAGTCCCGGCGCCATGACGATCGTCGGAGTCATCCCCGCGCGCTACGCTTCGGTGCGATTCCCCGGCAAGCCCCTCGCTTCCCTGGCCGGCAAACCCATGGTGGTGCGGGTGTGGGAAGCGGCGAGCGCCGCCTCCCGCCTCGATCGCGCCGTCGTCGCCACGGACGATGAGCGGATCGCCGCGGCGGTTCGGAGCGCGGGAGGAGAAGCCATTCTCACCTCGCCGGATGCCGCCAGCGGGACCGACCGCCTGGCGGAGGCGGCGCGGGCGATTCCCGCCGACGCCTACGTCAACGTGCAGGGGGACGAGCCCCTGATGTCGGGCTCCAACATCGACCGGGCCGTGGACACGCTCCTCGCCGACGGACGCCGGGAGATCGCGACGATTGCCCTGCCGATGCCGGAGGCGGAGGCGACGGACCCCAACGTGGTCAAGGTCGTGGTGGCCAGGGACGGCCGGGCGCTCTACTTCTCCCGGGCTCCCATCCCGTACGCCCGTAACGGGCAGCCCTCCTACCGCAAGCACCTGGGGATCTATGCCTATCGCGCGCAGACCCTGCAGCGCCTGTCGGCCCTGCCTCCCTCGCCCCTCGAGCGCGCGGAGTCGCTCGAGCAGCTGCGTTGGCTGGAAGCCGGCTACGCGATCTGGGTGGGCGAAGCGGCGAGCGATTCGATCGGAGTCGATACGCCGGACGACCTGGCGAAAGTGGAGCGATACTTGAAAAGGGAGGCCGTGTCATGAGCGGCAAATACGTCTTTGTCACCGGCGGCGTCGTCTCCTCGTTGGGAAAGGGGATCGCCGCGTCCTCCATCGGGGCGCTGCTCGAAGCGCGCGGCTACACCGTCGCGCTGGCCAAGTTCGATCCCTACATCAACGTCGATCCGGGGACAATGTCCCCCTTCCAGCATGGAGAGGTCTACGTCACCGACGACGGCGCGGAGACTGATCTCGACCTCGGCCACTACGAGCGGTTCACGTCGATGACTTCGTCCCGCACCAACAACACCACGGCAGGACGGATTTACCTGACGGTCATCGAGCGAGAGCGTCGCGGCGACTACCTCGGCAAGACCGTCCAGGTCATCCCGCACGTCACCGACGAGATCAAGGAGCACATCCGGCGGGTGGCGCCCGACGCCGACGTCGTGCTGATCGAGATCGGCGGAACGGTCGGAGACATCGAGTCGCTGCCCTTTCTCGAGGCCATTCGGCAAATCCGCCAGGAGGCCGGGCGCGGCAACGCGGTCAACGTGCACCTGACCCTCGTGCCGTACATCAAGGCGTCCGACGAGTTGAAGACCAAGCCGACCCAGCACTCGGTCAAGGAGCTTCTCTCCATCGGGATTCAACCCGACGTTCTGTTGTGCCGCACCGACCGGTCGCTGCCCGCCGAGGTCAAGCGCAAGATCGCACTCTTCTGCAACGTCCCGGTCGAGGCGGTCATCAACGCCAAGGACGTTCCTTCCATCTACGAGGTCCCCCTCCAGTTCGCGGCCGAAGGCCTGGACGAGAGCCTTCTCGATCTGCTCCACCTTCCCCACTACGATCGCGACCTGTCCAAATGGGAGAACCTCGTCAACCGGATCAAGAACCCGGGGGGCGAGGTGGACATCGCGGTCGTCGGAAAGTACGTCGACTACGGCGACAGCTACAAGTCGTTGAATGAAGCCCTGGCCCACGGCGGCATTGCCAACAACGTGCGCGTCCGCCTCCACTACGTGGACGCGGAATCGCTGGAGAACGATCAGTACCCCGAGGTCCTGGTTCAGTCCGACGCGGTGCTGGTGCCGGGCGGCTTCGGCAAGCGGGGCGTGGAAGGGATGATGAAGGCGATCCAGTACGCCCGCGAAAAGAAGGTGCCGTACTTCGGTATCTGCCTCGGGCTCCAGACCGCGGTCATCGAATACGCTCGGCACTTGGCCGGCCTGGAAGGGGCCAACTCCACGGAATTCGACGAAGAGCCCCGGCACAAGGTCATCTTCAAGCTGCGCGATCTCATCGGCGTGGAAGCCCTGGGGGGGACGATGCGCCTGGGCAAGTATCCCTGCGATCTCTCCGCCGGCTCCATTGCGCAGCGGGCCTACGGAGAGGGCTCGATCTCCGAGCGCCACCGCCACCGCTACGAGGTCAATCAGGAGTACCTGCCGGCCCTGCGCGATGCGGGGATGTCGTTCACCGGGATGTCGCCGGACCGCAAGTTCGTGGAGATCATCGAGCTGCACGCGGACCATCCGTGGTTCCTGGGCTGCCAGTTTCATCCGGAGCTGAAGTCCAAGCCCTTCGCCTGCCACCCGCTGTTCAAGGACTTCATCCGGGCGGCCAAGGCCCACCGCGGGAGCCGCGAAGAGCAGACGCGAACGGCCGAGGCGGAAAAGGTCGGCGTCCGGATCGACTGAACGAGAGTCGGCTCGCATGATTTGAAGACGGGACAGGATCGTCCCGCCTTCCGCCTCCCGTCTCCGGTCTCACGCCTCACGCCTCACGCCCCCCGTATACTCCCCTCCCGATGTCCGTTCGAGCCGTTACGATCACGACCGGCTACGCCGTCGGAGAAGGTGAGCCACCGCTTTTCTTCGCCGGGCCGTGCGTCATCGAGTCTCGCGAGCATGCCGTTGCAATGGCGCGGCGCATCCGCGCGATCGCCGACGAGACCGGCGCCCGGATCGTGTACAAGTCCTCTTTCGACAAGGCCAACCGATCGTCCGGGGATTCCTTTCGAGGTCCCGGCCTCGAAGAGGGACTGGACATCCTGGCGGAGGTCAAGGCGGCGACCGGGCTGCCGCTCCTCTCCGACATCCACGAGCCAGGCCAGGCCGAGCCCGCGGCCCGCGTTCTCGACGTCCTCCAGATCCCGGCGTTCCTTTCGCGCCAGACGGACCTCCTCGCCGCCGCCGCGCGGACCGGGCGGCCGATCAACGTCAAGAAGGGCCAGTTCCTGGCGCCCGACGACATGGGAAACGTCGTGGAGAAGGTGCGCTCCGCCGGCAACGACAAGATTCTCCTGTGCGAGCGCGGAACCTCGTTCGGATATCACAACCTCGTCGTCGACATGCGCTCGTTCGCCATGATGCGCCGGTTCGGATGCCCGATCGTGTACGACGTGACGCACTCCATGCAGCTTCCGGGCGGCGGAAAGGAAACCGGCGGCCTCAAGCAGTTCGCGCCGGCGCTGGCCCGGGCCGCGGCGGCCACCGGCGACGTGGATGGGTTTTTCCTCGAGGTCCACGACGCCCCGGAGCGAGCGCTCTCGGACAGCTCGACGCAGCTCGACATCCGCCTGGTGCCGGAGCTCATTCGGTCGATCCTGGCGATCTGCGACGTCAGCCGCCGGCCCCGGGCGTGAGCCCATCCCGGCTCGAGAAGCCGGGACAGGCTGACCGCGCGGAAGGGAGTCGAATCAGTCTTCGGCTTTGACCTCACGGGCCAGGATGGAGCCGTCCATCTGAAGGACCCCTTCGACCTCGACCCGCTCACCGAGCTTCAGGTCGGCAAATCCTCCCGACGAATCGTGGTCCCCTTCGAACTTCGTGGAGGCGTCGGTGGCGACCGTCACCATTCCCGAAGAGGTCATGAGCATGAAGGTGTGGCCCGTCGCGTCGAGGCCCTGGATCGAGCCGCGGGCTTCGGTTTCCTTCGGCTTCGGCGTCCGTGTCGGGCTCGGGGTTCCGGGCGTCGCGGTGGGCCCTCCGGGCGTCGGGGTGGCCGTAGGCGCGTGCGCGTCCTCCTCGACGTCGACCCGGCGCGCGAGAATCGACCCGTCCGTCTGCGCCGCGCCCTGAACTTCCACCCTCTCACCAACCGTCAGATCAGCGAAAGTGATCATCCGCCTCTCGTCGTGAAACACCGTGGAAGCGTCGGTCGTGACCTTCACGTTGCCCGGCTGCAGCATGAATGACAGGCTCGCCGGGTCGATCGAGGCAATCGTGCCGTGCGCTTCACGGCCCCGGTCCCCGACATCCTGCACCGCGATTTCCGTGGCCAGGAGGCTTCCATCGCTCTGCTTGACCGCCTTGACGTGGACGCGGGTGCCCATGGCGATATCGGCCAGATGGACCGGCGTGCCCCCGCGGCGCACGATCGTGTGGGAGTCGGTCTTGACCGTGACCATTCCCAGCCGTTCGTCGGACACACTCAACGTGCCGCCCACTGCGTCGACGGACAGCACAACTCCCTCGATCTGTCCCTGGCCGTCGCTGCGGGGCTGCAGGGTCGCGGTGTTGCGCTCCGCCTCGACGCGGACGCGCAGCGCGGTGCCGGCGGCGACCGAGAGCGCCGTCGACGCATGGACGCCGGTCCCCTCGAACTGGAGCGTGACCGCTCCCGGCGGCACGCCTTCGAACGTGAAGCCGCCGGCACGATCGGTTCGCGTGGTGCGGCCGCCCGGCGAGAGCGTCACCGTCACGCCCGCCAGCGGCTCTTCGGCCGTGCCCGGCCCCGACGCCGGCCGGACGAGAGTCCCCGAGACCCGCGAAGACGACATGGAAGGAGCAGTCGGCGACTGCGACCGGGTCCGATCCTCGCTGCACGCGGACGCCAGGATCAGAGCAGCGATCACCGTCCCCCAGACCAACCGCCCCCTGACTGGAAAGCCAACACGGGCACCCATACAGTCCTCCTCTCGAAAATCCGGCTCCGGAGGACTCCCCGCTCTCCTCTTCTTGACCGCCCACCGCCAGGAGAGTCGAGACAACCCCGGACCGGTGCGAGCATCGTACGGGCTGCCGCCTTGCTGTCTCTGCATTTCATCGACTTCTAAGAGGAGACACATCGCGCTAACACCGGCGCCCCCCAACGCGTCCCTGACGGGGAGGGAGATCGAGACCTGTGGAAGGAGCGCTTGACGGACCCTGGTCGTTCGGACAGGTTCGCGCGATGACGGCGACGCCGGAAGTCCGATCCGACGAGGATGCCGGCCTCGTGGAGGCTGCCAGAGGCGGAGACCGGGCGGCCTTCGAGCGGCTCTATGAGAGGTACGCGGGGATGGTGCATGGAATTCTGCTCGCGCGTCTTCCGAGGGAAGAAGTCGAGGACCTGGTTCAAGACGTCTTTCTGCGCGTCTACAGCAAACTGCGCTCCCTGCGAGACCCCGTTGCCTTCGGCGGGTGGCTCGCGTCGATCGCCCGCAACCGCGCCAACGACTTTCATCGCCGCGCCCAGGAGACCGAGGAGCTTCCGGAGGAACTGGCGGCCGTGGCACCGGCGTCGGGAGAGGCGGCCGCGATCCTCGGCCTGATCCGGACTCTGCCCGAGGCGTATCGGGAGACGCTCGTCCTGCGCCTTGTGGAAGGGATGACCGGCCCGGAGATCGCCCGGCGGACCGGTTTGACGCCGGGCTCGGTCCGGGTGAACCTGCATCGGGGAATGACGATGCTTCGAGAGATGCTGAGCCGGCGATCGTCATGAACGATCGCTATCTGTGGGACGCCAGCGGGCCGCCCGAGGCCGACGTCGAGCGGCTGGAAGAACTGCTGCGCGCGTTTCGGCATCGGGGACGTCCTCCCGTCGTGCCGAGGCGCCCGGGCCGAAGGATCATCCCGCCGGCCGTCCTGCTCGCGGCGGCCGTGATTGCCGCGGCGCTCGGCGCTCTCCTGTACGCAAGGGTGTCCCCGGCGCGCGATTGGCGCGTCGCGCGCCTGGCGGGCAGCCCCTCCGTGGCCCAGCACAGTCTTCACCAGGCCGGCCGCCTCGGGGTCGGGCAATGGCTGGAGACAGACGCCGCTTCCAGGGCCCGCGTGGAGATCAGAGGCCTCGGCCGCTTCGACGTCGAGCCGGGATCCCGACTCCGGCTGGTCGCCGCATCCTGGCTCGATCAGCGGCTGGCGCTCGCGCGCGGAAAGATCGTCGCGACGATCTCCGCTCCCCCGCGGCTCTTCTCCGTCGAAACACCTTCGGCCACGGCGGTCGATCTGGGCTGCGAGTACGCGTTGTCGGTCGACGCCGACGGCTCGGCCCGCATCTCCGTGAGCCGGGGCTGGGTCGAGTTGGGATGGGGCGGCCTCGAGGCGATCGTTCCGGCCGGCTACGTGGACGCGACGCGGCCGGGGAAGGGGCCGGGAACGCCATGGATCGAAAATGCCCCCGGCGAGCTCGTCCTCGCTCTCGAGCGGTTCGACCTCGCCGCGGACCCTTCGGCCCTGGCTCGGATCCTCGGAATGGCCCGTCCGGCCGACGCGCTTTCACTCTGGCACCTCCTGGCACGCACGAAGGGGGACGAACGGGTCCGCGTGTACGAGACCCTGGCTCGTTTGTCGCCGCCGCCTCCCGGCGTGGACCGAGCCGGTGCCCTGGCCCTGGATCCCGAGATGCTCGAGCTGTGGCGCTTCGAGATGGGAACGCCGCTCCTGCCGCGGAGGCTCACTCCGTGGCGGGCGTTCTGGGCTCGCCTGACTCACACCGTGTTCGGCTAACGCCTCTCCGCGCCGGCCGTCCTTCTCGGAAAGGAGGCCGCGTGGGACGGATCGTTTCGGCCGGGAACACTTCCATCGGCCGTGCCACCCCGGTTCTGGGAGTCGCGCTCCTCATCCTCGCCGCGCTGATCGGAGGCTATCGGGCGCGATTGGGAGAATCGGTCGGCGGCTCGCCTGCGGCGAGCGAGAGACGGATGTCCTCGATCAGGCCGCGCCAGCGATCCATCTGCCCGCTGGTGGCGGTTCCCTTCCCGTCGAGAACGCCCTGGCAATCGAGCTCCCCTTCTCCGGCCAGCCGGGACACGCGCTCGAACCCGTAGATACCGCCCGAGCCCGCCAGGCCGTGGAAGTGTCTGGCCAGGCCCTCCAGCAGATCCGGCGTGGAAGGATCCTGGCGCACCCTATCGAGGAGGGCCGCCATCGCGTCGAGGCGCTCGCGGGAGCTCCGCAGGAACTCGTCCCGGAACTTGTCGAGAGCCTCTTGGACATCGTCCATGGGTTCCGGGGTCAACCCGGCAGGAAGGCCCGCAGACGCTCGGCCAGCGTCATCGGGTCAAAGGGCTTGGTCAGGACGCCGAGAGCGCCCATCTCCTTCCACTTCGCGACCTCGGTCGGCTGGGCCTTGGCCGTGAGAAACACGACCGGAATCGAAGCGGTCGCCGCCGTCTCACGCAGCTTACGAAGAGTCGTGGCTCCGTCCATTCCGGGCATCATCATGTCCAGCAGGACCACGTCGGGAAGCTCCTCCGCCGCGCGCTGGAGACCTTCCGCCCCGTTGGACGCTTCCACCACGTCCATGCCGCCGACGCGCGCCAGCGCCAGCCGTCCGATGCGTCGGATGTCCTCCTCGTCGTCGATGATCAGGACTTTCACGCGGGCCCTCCGCCGGCGAGCGATCCTCCCACGAGCTCACGGGCCGCGGCGCGGAGGCTTTCGTCGCTCGATCGCGATTTTGTCAGAAACCGGGTTGGACCGAGCGTGAGCCGCTCACGGTCCGCCTCGGTCAGGTCCTGCGCGGTATAGACCAGGAGCGGGACCGTCCGCAGCGAGGGGTCCTCGCGCAGCGTCCTCACGACGAAGAAACCGTCGCCGCCCGGCAGCTCGACGTCGAGGACCAGGAGATCGGGCCGGCGTATCCGGGCGCGCGCGACGGCCTCGGTCCCCGATGGAGCCACGCGGGCCGCGATCCCCACGCCGCCGAGCTGCCGCACGAGCAGCCGCGAAAGCGTCTCGTCGTCCTCGACCACCAGCGCTTCCGGCGCCCCGCGGGTCTGAGAAGGGTCGCCTTGCGCCGCGGGTGGCCGGACGGCCGGGAGGCGAAACCAGAACGTGCTTCCCTTCCCTTCCTCGCTCTCGACGCCGATGGCCCCGCCGTGCTGTTCGACGATGGCCTTGCAGATCGCCAGACCAAGGCCGGAGCCGCCTTTCTCCCGGGCGTCGGACGCCTCCACCTGCCGGAAGCGCTCGAAGACCATCTCCCGCACAGCGACGGGGATTCCTCGTCCGCGGTCGGTCACCCGCACCTCGATCCATCCCTCGGCCTCGCGCGCGGAGACGTCGACCGTCGCCCCCCGCGGAGAAAACTTGATGGCGTTGGACAGCAGGTTGACGAGGACCTGCACGGCGCGGTCGCCGTCGGCGTGGGCCCTGGAGTCGGTGGGCTCGATCACAACGGCGATCCCGCCCTGGTCGGCGAAGGCCCGCACCGCCTCGAGCGAGCGCCCCAGCAGATCGGCCATCGCCACGTCCTCGAAGTGCATTTCCAGCCGCCCCGTATCGAGCCGCTCGAGGTCGAGGATGTCGTTGATCAGCCGGACCAGCCGGATGACGTTGCGCTCGGCGACCGACACGATCTCCTTCGCCTCGGCCGGCAGCTCCCCCAGCACGCCGCCCGAGAGGAGTCCGAGCGATCCTCGGATCGACGTCAGCGGAGTTCGCAGCTCGTGGCTGACCGTCGACACGAACTCCCGCTTCAAGCGATCCACCTCCCGGCGCTCGGAAATGTCCCGGACGCTCCCCGCCGAATGCCGACGCCCATCCGGGGTCTGGAAATCGGAAAGGGCGAGCTCCATGGGAAACACTTCTCCATTCTTGCGCCGGGCTTCCCACTCGGTGACCCGGCCGAGCGACCGGGTCCTCGCCTCCCGCAGGAACGAACGCGCGTCCTCCGAGGCGGGGAGAGGGATCAGGACGGCCAGATGCCGGCCGAGCAGCTCTTCCGCGGTCCAGCCGAACATGCGCTCCGCCGCCGGATTGACCGTCTCGATGACTCCCTTTTCGTCGGTCGTCACGACGCCCGTCAGCATGTTATGGAGCAACGCGCGGGTGGAGGCTTCGCTCTTCTCCAGCGCCTGGGCCGCCCGCGAGCGGTCGATCCCCAGGGCGATCTCGTCGGCCACGCTGGCGAGCGCGTCCAGGGCCACCTCGGTCAGCCTCCGGCGCGCGAACAGAGCCAGCACGCCGACGACGCGGTCTCCGACAATCATGGGATAGCCGGCGAAGGCGACCATGCCCTCGCGGCTGGCCCAATCCTTGTCGTCGTCGCGCCCGGAATCCGCGGTGAGATCGAGCAGGGCCGGACGGCGGTCGCGCGCGATGGCCCCGATCCGAAACTCGCCCACCGGCACACGGCCCTCCGGTCCGAACAGGGGGCGATCCGCCCACGCGCTGCCCACCAACTCGAGCACCTGATCCTTCTCGGCCAGCCTCCAGATCGAGGCCATCGCCGCGCCCAGGTGCCGGACCATGGCCTCGGCGCACAGGCGCAGAGCATGCGAGAGGGTCTCGGCGCGGGTCAGGGCGCCCCCGATCTCCGCGGCGAAGGCCGCCAGGTGAACGCGCTCGGCCAGCTCCGCCTCCGATCGCTTGCGCTCGCTGATGTCATGAAAGGCGACCACCGCTCCGCGCACCTGCTCGTCCTCGTGGATCGGAGTCGAGCTGTACGCCACAGGGAAGATCGAGCCGTCCCGGCGGGTGAAGACGTCGTCGTGGTTCTTGTAGGGGACCCCCGATCGCAGCACCCGCAAGAGCGGGCAGTCGGCTGCAGGAATGCGCGTGCCGTCGGCGCGCTGGAAGTGAATCGCCTCGTGCACATCGCGGCCGATCAACTCACTCTCCTGCCAGCCGAGCATCTGTTCGGCGCTGGGATTGACGAACGTCAGCCGCCCTTCCGCGTCGAGCGCGTACACGCCTTCGCCGAGGTGCTCGGTGATCGCCGACGTGAAGGCCAGCTGCTGCCGCTGGCGCTCCGCCGCCATGGCGCGGTCGACGATGTCCCGGCTGGCGAAGACATACACCGCGAAGAGAAGGCCGAACTGGAGCGCTCCGCCCAGCGTGAGCAGCCAGAGAGCGGATCGCGCGCGCGCGTTCGCGGCCTGGCTTTGGCCGGTGAGGAGGGAGCGCTCGCGCGCAGTCATCGCCGCGAGGATCGATCCGATCTCTCCCGTCGGTGGCGCGCCCGAACTCTGCCCCAGCGCGCCGTGCTCCGCCAGGAGCCGCCGGAGCGCCGGTATCCGGGCCTGCTCCTCGGGGCTGTCCCGAAGAAGATTCTCGACCCGGGTGAGCGCCTCGGAGATCGCGGCGGCGGCATTCTGATGACGGGTCCGGAACCGCTCATCCCCCGTGATCGCATAGCCCTGCTCCGCCGCCGCGGCGTCGTCGGCCGCCGCCCGCAGCAGGGACAGCTCCATGATCGTTTCGTGAGTGCGCGTCTCCAGGCGAGTCGCCGCAATGAGCCGGTTGGCGTTGCCGTACGAGTACGCCACGACGGCGACCATGACAGCGGCCGCCAGCGCGAAACCGGCCGCGATTCTCCGGCGAAGCGCTCGCCGGGTCCATCGCGCCGGCGAGTCGAGGCCATCGGTCTTGCCTTCCGGCGGAGAGGAAGTGCGCGCGGCCATCGAGTCTCCCGCGTCCGGCTACCCGATGGCTCCGGAGAGCGGCGCGGATCTCACGAGCGCCGGCCCGCTTCGGCCTCCGACACCACCGCCATCTCCCGCTCCGCCTCGACCGGCAGCCCGGCCAGCACCCAGGCCTCCAGGCCGCCCGCCAGAGGTCTCACTCGGGTGAACCCCCGATCGGTCAGCGCGCGGGCCACACGGGCCGCCGATGCCTCGTTGGGTCACGTACAGTAAAGAATGATGTCCCGGTCGAGAGGAAGGCTCTCCACGCGCGCGCCGATCTGATCGAAGGTCATCGCCAGCGCTCCGGGAATCCGACGGGGATCGGCCCGGCGCGCCGCGTCGGTGCGCACGTCGAGCACGAGAGGCTTCTGTTCCGATTCGAGAAGTCGGTGAACGTCCTCGACGGAGACGCGCGCCATACGGAGGGCCTGATAGAAGCGACGCCGCTGCCACCACTTCCAGGCCATGAAGAGGACGAGCGCGCCGGCCAGCGCCACGAGCGCCCAACTTCCCATCGACGTCAGGAATCCGAGCACCTGGTCGACGGCACGGTGAAACGCCATCCCCAGGGCGATGCCCGCCCCGGCCCACAGAAGAGCGCCGCCTCCGTCGAAGACCACGAAGGTGAGAAACGAGGCACCCACGGCCCCGGCCATTGGCGGGGCGACGGTGGAGAAGCCGGGAACGAACTTTGCCACCAGCAGCGACGGCATTCCCCACTTCTCGAACAGCAGGGTCGTCTGCCGCACGCACGAGTCGGGCGAAAGGGAGATCCGGCAGAGCGTCTTCAAGACGCGGAACCCGTGGCGCCGGCCGAGCAGGAACCAGATCGAGTCCGCGATCACGGACGCCACGACCGCGACCAGGAGAGCCTGCGACGCTCGAAAGTTGCGCTCCACCGCCAGCGCGCCGGCCACGATCAAGGTCGGCATGGCCGGTATGGGAAGCCCGAGCTGCTCGCCGAGGACGTTGACGAAAACCAGGGGCAGCCCGTGCCGGGCGACGTAAGCGGCGAACGGAACGTGCATTGAACGCAATCTTAAGCTTTGCGCCGGCGGGGTTTAAGCTTCTCGAGAGCGGTGACGCGAAAAAGCCTCGTTGTGGTCGTTTTCATGGCTGGGCTCCTGACGTCCGCGGCAGCGGCCCGGGCCAACGGCATCGCGTCCGCCGTGGTCGGCCGCGCCGGGAACCCCTCTTTGACACGACTATGTCCAGACGGGAGATGACCCCGGAGGGCGTCCTCGCCGACATCTTCCGCGCCCGGCGCATGGGGCGGGTGGCGAGCGTCGAGGGGCGCGTCGCGACCGCCGCCACCGCCAAGAGGAAGCGGCGGCGACGATCGGCGGCCTCCCTACAATATGGGACTTGTGACCCGAAGAGGAGACTCTCCCCGCTGTCTCGGCTTAAAGGCTCTTCGCGACGGCCTTCGTGCCGTTGCGGATGTGGCGCATGAGCGGGGATTTCTTCCCCGCCGCGATGGCCGCCTTGATCGCCGCGTCGACGCCCGACTTCTCGCGGACCTGCCGGATCTTCTTGCGCACGGCCTTGGGAAGCGACCGCACCGCCGCCATGTAGCGGCCCTGCGCCTGGTACTTGGCGCGCGTCGCCGCCGAGAGGGCCCGCTTGGCTCCCTTGCGCCCGGCCTTCGCCGCCTTCCGGGCCGAACGCCTGATGACCGGCCGCGCCCTGCGGGCCGCCTTCATCGCGAACGAAGCGCCCTCGGCACCCAGCTGCTCCAAACGCTCCCGGATCTCCCGAATCAGCTTCTGCCGCCGCTCGATCGCCCGCGTGATCTCGTGCGCCGCGATTTTCCCTTCCGACACCAGGATGGCGAGCGCCTGCCGGGCATCGTCGGCGGAAATGTTGAGTCCTTTGCGTCTACGTCTCAATTGTTCCTCCAATGAAGTTAGAGACTGTGTATGAAGCCGGGACAGTCTATGTGGAATTGCTTATTGTGCGCAACCCAAACATCGGCTCTGGGGAGCGAAAGCGGGCGCTATTGATCGACGAATCTCCCGAAGCCGACGCCCGCGCCGTTGGAATCCCAGGACGGATCACGCCGCAGCGTACCGCCATCGGGGATGTAGATCCACGGATGGCCCACCACGACCGCCCAGAACTCGACTGAGAGACGGGATCGTCAGACCGCGGCCCGCCTGTGTCAGGAGGTTGAAACGCGAGCCGGCGATTGGGGTTCTACGCGGCACCTAGAAGCGACCCTCGGCCGCCTCTCGATACGCCCGCACGCTCCACCCGGACGGTGCCGGGCACTAGCGGTCATAGACGTCGAACGCCGCACGTGCCCGAACGAAATCCAGACCGGAGCTCTGGGTGGGCCTTCGCCCCCAACCCCGACCGGTGCTCTGAATGGAATCCCCAACCGAAACTGTCCATAGATCCGGGGTAGATCCAGGCCGCAGGATTCTCTGTCCGGAGGCTGGCTCAAATGTTGAGCAGAGTGCCATCGTACCAGACATCTTCATAACCCACCGCAACCAAGAAGCGCCAGCCAGGGGCCAAACCGAGGTAGGGCAAAAGAACTGGAGATCGATCCGCGAGATGGGACACGTGTATGGACTTAAAAAAGTCTGGATCCCTACTTAAGTCCTTGCCCGCCCAAATGAACCAGCCCGTCCTGTTCCCGTCCACCGGATGGCGCAGTCCATTCAGAGGCTGTAAACCAGTCCCGACATTTTCTGCCACATCGGCCCGCGAACCCTCAGGTGATGCCACGAACATAGACCCAAATCGACGGCATATCTCCTGTTGTGCCCGCCGCATGGCTACGTCGTTGACGGCACCGCTGGCGCGGTCATTTCGGGTCAAGACCCAGCTCCTTCTTCTTCGCCTTTGAGAAAGCGCTCAGTTCTCCCCCTTGACGTCGTGCGCAGTCGATACATTGTGATCGCGTCGAACTCGGGTCGCGCATTCGTTTTGTGTCGATCTTTCCGGTTCGATAATACTCCTTTACCAGGGGCTCCTTGTAATGGTCCGCGACGCGTGCGCCTCCCACGCGGCCACAATCCGGGCAGGGCTGGCTTGCCCCTGCCCTGGCCGCGGCCCGCTGCTCCGCAGTCGTCGCTCCGGATGGACGCACGTACGGTTCCGTGATAACTGGCGCACGGACCGCAGTGGAGACCTCGAGCCCAACTTGGGCTGCGCTAGCCATAGCTAGCGTAGCTTGGCTAGCTGTCATTAGATCGGCCGCAAGAGCATTGCCGACATCGTATGAATCGCCACCAGCTCCAATTGCTTCGCCGGTTTGGTTTCCCAAGGAAAAGGTCTTAGACGCCAGCCTCCCGCCGGCTGCGACGGAATCAAAAAGGTTGGCATCCGGCTCTCCCTTGTCCGACTCGGCAAAGACCTCAGCGATGCTGGCGATCTGATCGAATACCTGGCTGACTGTCCTGTAGAAGCTCGTGAGAGGTGAAAGGCCATTGGGGTCAATGAGAGCAAGCGGGTTATTCCTAACATAGCCATATCTGTTCCAGGACTGCGGATCGTCCGGATCTCCTTGTAGCGTATCCGGGCTGAGGAATCGGCCCTGAAAGCTGGAGTTATATCGGGAATGGTCGTAATCGTTTGCAGAGGTCGCATCACGTTCCATCCCGGCAAACTTGAGTGCACCGCCGGTTGAGCAAGTCGAGCCGGCAGGCTCCCCGAAGGGCTGGAACGTCTGGGTGCAGTTCGTCCCGGACATAACGAGCCGGATGGACCCGAGATGGTCGGTGCCGTAGTAGACCCAGCCGGGGGCGTTGTTGCCGGCCTCGTAGGTCGCGACGAGGGTGTTGCCGAGGTAGGCGTAGATGCGGTCGGTGATGACGTTGCCGGCCTGGTCGAGGTGGTACTCGATCGAGGGGCGGTTGGATTCGTCGCGGATCGTGTAGAACCAGGTCGAGGCCGTGGCGAGAGATTCGGGCCGCGACACCGAGTTCGTCCCGAAGACCTCGTCGTTCTCATCTGAGTCTCCCCCGCCCCAGTGCGATCTGCCGAGCCATCCTGGCGGCGGCCAGGCGGTCGCCGAGATCTTCTGGTTGTTCTCCGGTGGAGGATCGGTGTCGTTGGACGGTCCGGTCGGCGATAAGAGCGCCTTTCGGGCGCGCGGCCCGGGCGCGTGTTTCTGCGCGTTCCAGCGTCCGGCGAAGACCTGGTCGAGTCCCGGCGCGAAGGTCTGCGTGGCCTCGGGCGGGCCGGACTCCAGGGTCTTTCTCAGATAGATCTTCCCGCTCGCGCCGTCGTAGAGGCCGATGGCCGAGAGTCCCTCCGCGTCCCAGTCCCCGGACAGAGGCAGTGCACCGCTCGCACGCGGCCCGAACGCGACGGCGTGATCGGGCTTGCCGGCCTTGTGCCCGTCGAAGAGGTAGAAGACCGATTCCTTCGGGTCGTAGACGCCCAGGGTATCGAAGCCCTTGCCCGTCCAGTCACCGGCCACGGCGAGGCCGTTCTTGAAAGGCAGCCGGATGACGTAGGTCACGTCGGGAGAGCCGGCGCTGTTCGCGTTCTTCAGCCAGACCCGTCCCGTCAGCGGATCGAAGAGGCCGACCGTGTCGACTCCGTCACCGTTCCAGTCTCCGGCGAGCGGCTGCCAGGGGCCGGGAGGCCCGAAGACGAATCGGTAGTCCGGCGCGCCCTTCGGATCGCCGTCCCAGAGCTCGAACCGGCCGGTCGACCCGTCGTAGAAGCCGAGCGAACCTACGCCGTCGCCGTTCCAGTCCCCGGCCAGAATGCGGTCGCTGTGCGCCCGAGCGACGGACAGGACCTTGTCCGACCTCCCATCCGGCGCGGCGTGGGAGAGGATGATCGTCCCGGCCGGCGTCGCCGCGGCCGCCTGTGAGGGCGCCTGCCCGCTCGTGCTGCCCCCGCTCTGGTACCCGCCGAAGAAGGCGCCCTGCGTCCCCGAGACGGTCACGGTGAACGGCGCCGACATCGGCGAGGCGCAGGAGTTCGCGCCGATCACGTACACCTGATAGGTCGTCGTGACCGCAGGCGAGACGTACCGATCGAACCCGACACCGCCGTCGGACCAGTATGCGGCAGTCCAATCGAACCGCTGATTCGACACAGAGACGTGCGCGGACTGGCCCGGATAGATGAGGCTGTCCCCAGCGATCGTGGGCTGCCCCACCGCCGGATAGAAGCTGACCGAGGCCTGATTGCTCGTCATCGAGCCGCAGACGTCCGTCACGATGACCCGATAGACGCCTGTTGACGTCGCCATGTAGGCGTTGGCCGTCGCTCCGGCGATATTGGTCCACGCGTTTCCGTTCCAGAACTGCCACTGGTAGGTCAGCGTGCCGTTGCGCGCGGTGACAAAGAGCTGATGGCTCGGCGGGCAGAAGCTCCCGCCCACCGGCTGGGTCGTGATGGTGACCGGAAAGGCCGGAGTCACCGAGACGACGTTGCTGACGACGGAGTTGCAGGCGTTCGAGACCGTGACCCGGTAGTACGTCGTCGAAGCGGGCGAGACGGTCAGCGTCGAGACGTTGCCGCCGAGGATGGTCCAGAAGCTCCGATCGGTGGAGGACTCCCAGCGGTAAGAGAGAGTCGACCCTGTCGCCGTGACCGACAGGGTCGCCGAGGAGCCGGAGCAGTACTCCGTCGACTGCGGCTGTACGGTGATCGCGGCGGCCACCTTGCTCGTGTCCACCGTCACCGTCGCCGCCGTGCTATAGACCGTGCCGCAGGAGTTGGAAGCCGAGAGTCGGTAGGTCGCGTTGGATGCCGGAGCCACCCAGGTCGCCGAGGTCGCTCCGGAGACGTTGGACCAGCTCGAGTCGGCGTTCTGCTTCTGCCACTGGTAGAGGACGTTGGTCCCCGAGGCCGCGCCCGAAAGCGTCGCGCTGGAAGAGCCGCTGCAGACGGTCTGGCTCACCGGGTTGGCCGTGATGACCGGCGCGTTGACCTGAGAGCCGACCGTCACGACGTAACTGGCCAACACGGAGGTGCAGCTCGTGGTCCCTTCTCGGACGTAGCAGGTGTAGGTCGTGGTGGATGTCGGCGAGACGGTGATTGAGGGCGTGGTCTGCCCGCCCGGCGACCAGGAGTACTGGGGGTTCAGCGCCGACGTGTGGCAGGTCAAGGTCGAGCTCTGTCCGGAAGAAACCGAGCAGGCCGTCCCTGTGATCGACGCCGAGGGCTGTGGCTGAACCGTCACCACGGAGGTTGCGTACGTCGTCCCGCAGGAGTTCGTCGCGGCGAGACGGTACCGATAGGTAACCTGGCTCGATGTGATATTCGCGAGGACCGGAGTGGTGTAGGCCGCCGAGGCCGCGCCAGGGATATTGGACCAGTTGATTCCATCCAAAGACTGCTGCCACTGCATGGACGTGGCCCCCGAGACCGTGCCCGAGTAGGTGACGGCCTGAGGCGGGCAGATGTTGAGACTCGGCGCGATCCCGGAGATGGTCGGTGCTGTCACCCTCGTCAACGTGAAGTTGGCCGTCCCCACACCGCAGTACGCGGATACCGTGATCCGATAGAGCGCCGTTTGCGCCGGCGTCACGGTGCAGGAGTCGGTCGCCACCTGACCGCTCGTCACCCGGTCGTTGACCCACTTCGAGCCGTCGTAGTGCGACCACGTGAAGTAACTGGGGGTATTCGCCGTCGCTGTCATCGTGATTGCCGACCCCGCGCAGACGTTCTGCGACGGCGGGACCTGAGTCACGGCCGGATTGGGCTGAACCGAAATCGTGATCGAGCTCGAATAGACCGGCTGAGCCACGCACGGACTCGTGAGCTTGGCGCGATAGACGGTCGTCTGCGTCGGGGATACCAGATCGGTGTTCATGTCCGACCACGACCCGTCGGCATTCTGCTGTTGCCACGTGATCGTCAGGTTTCCGCCCAGGGCCGCGATGAATTCGGCCAGATTCAGCCCCTGGCCGGGGCAGATGGCGGTCGCCGGGTTCAGGAACGTGATCTCGATCGCCGCGGTGACACGGACCATGGCGATCCGACTCGTAATGCTGCTGCCGTTGCTGACGGAGGTCGCGATGGCTCGGTAATAGTTCACCGTTGCCGGGGGATCGTCGCGCAGCTCCCAGGGATAGCCGGGCACGCTTGCCAGAGGAATCCAGGTCACGCCGTCGGGGCTGAGTCTCTGCCACTGGTAAGTCACGTTGTCGGGTCCGCCGAGCGGAGCGCTCGCGTCCCGCGCGCGGATCCCCTCGTCGAAAATGTCTCCGGGACACACGATCGCGTCGGCCGGCTCGGCAATCCAGTAGGGTGGACACGTCCCGACGTTCAGCGTGAAAGTGCCCGCTGATTGCACGCCCAGGGAATCGGTCGCCGTGACCTGGAAGACGAAGGAACCGGTCGTCGTCGCCGGAGGCGTCGCGGTCAGCTGGCCGGTCGCGTCGAGCGTCAGCCAGCTCGGGAGCGTGGATGGGCTCACGCCTGCGATCGACCAGTTGTACGACTGCGGCGCGGGAAAGGGCGAGCCGCCGGAAGCCTGGAACTGAATCGTCAACGTCGGCGTGCTCTGCTGGCACATCGCAAACGGACCCTGCGTCAGGATCACCAGGTTGGGCGGGGCCGGAAGGGATCCGCTCCTGGCCACGCGCTCTCCCGAACCGTCGTAGAGATAACTCTCCTGAGTCGAGCCGTTGCTGTAGTCAGTCTGCCGGGACAAGGTGTCGTAGAAATACTGCTGGGTCGTCGAGCCCCAACGGGTGAGATTGCCCAGGTTGTCGTAGGCCACGATCGATCCGGCGGGGTAAGTGCAGGTGGAGTTCACGAAGAACGCGGGATCGCAGATGCGGTTTCTTACCGTGTCGACCGTGAAGGACTGGGCTCCCTTCGACGCCAGGTTGCCGTAGCGGTCGTAGACGAAGTTCTGGAGGGGCTGTCCCCCAACGGTCGCCCGCGAGAGTCGCGAGAGAAGGTCGTAGGCGTACGTGGAAGTCGAGCCCGTATGACCAGTGTCGGTCTTCAACACGTTGCCGGCCGCGTCGTAGCTGTAGCTCCCGCTGTCCCAGGCCCCGACCGTGATTCGCTTGGGCCTCGGCAAGACGTCAGGAGTGATCTGTACGCCGGTCCCGTTTGCCAGACTGAACGACGCGAAACCCCCGTACGCTGCGTACAGACCGCTGGACGCCAGCGCGGTCGTGATCCCCGGTCCAGGCTCGCCCGAGATCCCCGTCGGAAAGCCGGACACGTAGTCGTACTTGACTCTGCTCTTCTCCTGCCCGGCGGCCGAGTTGGTCATCGAGTCGAGCAGACCAAGTTTGTTGTACATCCAGGCAGTCACCAGACCGGTGGCGCCGGGCGAGAAGTCGAACTGGCGACTGGAGAGACGTCCAGTGCTTCCGTCGTACGCCATCGTCTCCATAGCGGTCACTGACCCCTTGGAAGTCACGGTCTTCGACTGCCGGCTCGTCAGGCGCCCGAGGGACGCGCCAGGCGTGTTGTCGTTCCAGGTGTTGGTCAGGTAGGTCGGCAAGCCCGTCTCGTCCGACGAGAGCGTTTTTAAGCGTCCGGCCGCGCTGTAAACCCTGGTCAGGTTCACGCCGTTGGGCTCATGGGACTTCGTCAGGTTGCCGAGCGCGTCGTACTGAACGTATGTCACGACCCCCTTCTCCGGCGTCGTCTCCGAACGCAGGAGTCCCATCGCGTCGTAGGTGAAGATCCGCGTCTGGCTTCCTTGAGTCACCGTGGCGAGCTTGTCCAGGACGCTGTAGGTGTAGGAGGTCGCGTTGCCGTCCGCCTCAGTGACTCTCGTCAGGCGCCCCAGCGCGTCGTACTGGCTTGTCGTCGTTGCGGAAGTTCCGGAACAGGCGCCACCCGGATTCGCGGGCGTCACCGCGTTGGTGCCGTTGACGCAGACGGAGACTCTTTTCAAGGTCTCAGAGGCGGCGACCGTTCCGTCCGAATAGTCGATCGCCGTGGAGTTGCCGTCCGCCTTCTTGATCTTCTGGGGCCGTCCGAAGGGGTCGAAGTTGGAGCTCGTCGTGCCGGCCGGCGTGGTCGTCTCGCAGTCGCCTCCGGCCGAGCCGTTGCCGCAGAGCTTCCATTCGGACAGGAAGGACGCGTGGCCGGCCGTGTCGTAATCGTGAAAGCGCACCGAGTTGCCGCCGAGTAGGCCACCGGGAATCGTCCGGATCTCGCGGCGCAGGCGGCCCAGGCCGTCGTATAGGAACCGCTGCCAGGTGTTGCCGTCGGCGCTCGTGCGGGTGACCAGAGTCTCGGTCGGGCTGATGTAGGAGACCGAGGTCGCTGCGTCCGGACCCGGCGGCGTGATGGCGGTCAGCCGGCCGAGCGCGTCATACGTGTAGCCGGTCACGAGGCTGGGATTCGGATCGCGGGAGAACGTGATGAGTCCGGTGTTGCCGTCGCGATCGGCGTCGAAGCTCTTCCAGCCCACGCCAGGGCGCTGGTCCGAAAGGAGCAACCCGCCCATCTTGCGGATCCCGTCCTGAAAGGCCCGGGTGTCCGTGAAGGACCCCGCCTGCATTCCGCTCCCCGCTGCGGAGATGTCCTGCACCTCTGTTGTGGCGTCCCAGCGCGCGTCGTGCGCGGTGAGGGAGTCCTTCCGGCCACCATACGTCGTATCCGACACCGTCGAGGAATTCACGAAGCCGTTGGCCGGGTTCACGTCATAGGTCGTCGTCTCCGATGCAGGAGAGGCCGAGGGCGACTCCGATGTCAGCCGTGACGTCACCATGTCCAGCATCCACTTCGGATAGGTCGACTCGTTCACGCCGGTCGGGCTCCAAGCCGTCGTCGTCGTTCGCGACCAGTTCGGCGGAGCCTGAGAGACCGTGCTCTGGACCACGGTGGTTCCGTATTGTCCGATCGGGACGGACGGCAGGCCCGGCGTGAAGATGTAATTACTGTTTTTCGAGGACGTGCAAGGCGTCGTTCCCGAGCACGACCCGCCATCCGAGCCGGACGGTACCGCGCCATACCAGGTCACCTCGGCGCGCGGAGGCTCGATGTCCGTGGTGTCGTATCGCTGGAGATTCCCATTACCATCGCGATATCCGCAGATCGGCGAGGTGGAGTCATGGATGTAGCAGCGAATCAACGTCCGGACCGGCGTTCCCGCGTCCGATGCGGCCGCGTAGTAGCGTCGGTCGACTTCCACACCCGAGAAGTAGGAAATCGTCTCAGGCGGAGCCACCTTGTAGTACGACCGCGTGATGTACTGGCTCGGTCCCTCGAGGTCGTTGCCCGGCGAAGTGACCCTCACTCGCCGGTAAAGCCGAGAGTCGTCGAATTCCACGCACTGCGAGTTCGTACAGGGCACCAACATCACGCGCTGGTAACTCGTCTGCGCGCTCCGGTTCGAAACCGGGTCGAACTCCGTGCGCGTTCCCACGGCCAGGCTGTGGTCGAGGAACACCATGAGCGGGTGGTTCCCGATGTTTCCGCCTGCGGCGCCGGACGTCGACGGATTTTCCGGACCGCAAGGGGCCGTCCCGAAGAAGTCGCATACCACGCCGGTCGTCGTTTCATAACCGTACTGGATCGTCCCGCCCGTCGGCAGCGTGATCCTGGTCAACTCGCCAGTACCCGGCGCGAACGCGTAGTCGAACCCGTACTGGAACGCGGAGAAGGACGGGCCGGCCCCGTCGGAATACGTCACGCCCGTGAGCAAAGGCCCGTCCGGAACGGTTGGCGGAAGGACATCCGCAAAACAGGGTGAAGTACTCAGAACGCCTTGCGAGGTGTCGTAGCGGTTCCGCGTGAAGCTGTCGAGCCGATACCCGAAGCTCACCTTGCGCTGGAGCGAGCCAAAAGCCGGGAAGAGAATCGAGTCCAGGACCCACCACTTGACCGACGAACCGCTGGTCTGCTTCCAGGTCAAAGTGACCGTCGGCCCGTGATGACTGGCGTCCGGATTGAGGACGATGTTCGTGGGCTGCCACGGTTGACCGGTCGTTGGTTGCCCTTGCTCGCCGACGTACGCGACCTCGAGAACGTCGTTTCCGAATCGGTCCTCCACCCGCCTCAAACCGTAGCGGTCCGCCGGAGCCTCATGGTAGGCGCTCAGGTTGTTGAAGTCCTTGCCGTATTGGGGGGTGACTCCGGGCTGGGAGACGATCGCCGATGAGGGCGGCGAGAAGCGGTGGTCGAAGTACTCCTTTGTTCCGTCCGGGAACTCGACCGTGTACGAAGTCGTCGCGGGAAAGCCGACCGCCGTGATCCGAAGGTGCGATCCATCCTGGGTGATCCCCACACCGCTCGTGTCGAGCGTCACGGGATGCCTGCCGCCGTCCGGACCGAAGTACGTCCAGGGACCGGCCTGAGAAAAAGGGGTCGGAACGACGTAGCCCAGCTGCAGCGTCCATCCAGCTCCCAGCGTCGGATCGCCCTGGACGTAGGCGAACCGCGTCGTACCGCTCGGATCCCCTAGGCATGGTTCCGCGAAGTTCCAGAACTTGACGGAGTAGTACGCCGTCATCCGCCACTTGAAGGCGGCCGATAGAGGGTATTCCGGTCCCAACGGAAGGACCACTCCGGGGTCGCCCGAGAACGGGTTCACGTTGTCGATCCCACGTGCCTCCAGCACGTTCTCTGACTTGAACCCCGGAAGCGTCTCCGCCGGCTGCTGGGGCGCCTGGGCGCCTAACCCCGCCGCGATCCAGAAGAGCAGAAGACCCGCAGCCCAGCGACCAGGCATACTCCATCCCCTTCCGCCGCCCAGCGCCCCGCTCGCGGGAAACCGGACCGCCATCGACCCTCGTAACTGGTTTCTCTACCTTCTTAGTGTCGCGAACGAGAACCGACAGGCACGCAGCAAGTTGCGCGAGAGTGCTCGGACAGGCTTCTGGCCACCGACCAAGCGCGGCTTGCCGAGACCGCCGTTCGTTGTATGCTCTGGAACGTTCTCAGGAAAAAGGATTTGGGGCTCGCGACACTACTATGTCGAAGAGCACCCACGAAAGCATGCGCGCGACCGAAGGGCGAGGAGCGGGCGCGGCGGCCCGAGCCAGGGCGAGGCGGAGCCCTCTGCGCTGGCGCAGCGCCTTTCGAGCTTCGGACGAGCTGAGATTCAAGGAGCTCAATGGCTCATACGCAATTCTCTTCAAGGAACTCGCGATCGAAGTGCGCTGGAAGCACCGCCTCCCGCCCGAAGACGCGGAGGATGTCGTTCAGGAGGCGTTCGTGGTTCTCCTCGAAAGGACGGGGCCTCTGAAAGACACGCGAGCATGGCTCGAGGGCGTTGTCGAACGGCTCGTCCTCAACTTCAACCGAAAGCGCGGCCGCCGTGCCACGCTTCTCGCCTACTGGGGTCCGGACGCCGCTCGGGCGCGTCCTGGGAAAGAGGAGGATTGATGCGCAGCCACCGCCCGTACGACCGCGAACTGGAGAACTGGGTCGACCGGATGGCCACGCTCATCCAGGAGGCAACACACTCTCGCATTGACGAAGACGAAACGATTCTCCGCGCCGAATTGCTGGAGCGGTCGATCCACGACGGCACCGCGAACCCCGAAACGATAAATCTCGACGATGACTTGAAGAACATCCTCTACGCGCTCGCCTACCGCGTTCTCCCAGGCCCAGGCCGACTTCCCGGCGAGATCGAGCGACGCGCGAAATCGGTCCAGGGGTTCATCCAGGGACTCTCGTGGGAAGGCGAGTTCAACGGAAAGGAGTCTCTGCTGCGAGCTTGCGCAACGGCGCACCTGCGTACGGTGTCAGAGCCGATCGCCGAATCGCACGAAACGGCCTTCGGACCCGAGGAGCCTCCCGCAGGCGCAGGACGTAGCACGTTGGAGACTGAGCTCCTGCTCACTCTGGATCGTGCGCTCCCCCTCGTCCGGGTTCTGCTCGCTGAAGTCTGGCGGTTCACCGATCCGGAAATCCGCCTGCTGGAACGAGAGCTGGAGGCGTGGTTCTCTAGGTTCTGGAAGCGCAGCGCCATGCCCCCCAGAAATCCCAAGGCGCTCGTGGTTTCCGCGGCGATTCAGTTCGCGCGCCAGCACCGGCAGCTGGCAACCGAAGCCGCCCCGGACCTCTCGGCCGACGCCCGGCTGGAAAGGCTCCTGCGCCTCGTTCTCAAAGAGGATACGCCAAGGGTTCGACGATCGCGGTAAGCCCTAATTGCCCAGGATCGAATCTGCAGATTCTCCGTAGGGACGGCCGGCGGAAGTTCCTTCAGGCTCGGCGCCTGGCAGCGTCGGTTAAGAGCCCAGATCCTCGAAGTATCCGTGCAGGTTTCGCAGCGCCTCGCGGTTGATGCGGTGATTTCGTAGGGACTGGCGAAGGAGGGCAAGGGCCGCCATGCCTTCCGGCACCATCTTCTTCTCGTCGATCACCGGAAGCGCCGCCTGGATCTCCCAGCGGGCCTGGGCGTCCTGGCCGAGCTCCAGCATGAGATCCGCCACGATCAGGTGAATCGCCGCGACGTCGGCCTGCATGGAGAGCTCGCTGAATTCACTCTGCGCCGAGCGATAAATCTCTATTGCTGCGGTGAGTTGATGCTGTTCGCGAAGAAGATTTCCGAGGAACCACTGAAGCTTTGCCAAGCCGATCCGGTCACCGGCCCGCCGTAAGAGCCGAGAAGCCTCCTTTGAGGCCGAGAGCGCTTCCTTCGATTCACCGAGTAGAGCATGGCAATGGGTCAGGTTCGTGTAAGCGCCTGCAAGAAGGTTCTCGTTCTTCAAAAGTGCGCAATGCTCGCAGAGGCTCTCGAAGATTTTCACCGCCTCCGCCAGTCGGCCCATCTCGATCAGCGCTCCACCCTCCAAGAATCGGCACTTGATTGCGTGCTCCCCCATGCCTCGGTTGACCAGATCATCGAAGAGAGATGGAGCCAGACTCAAGACCTCTTCGAACTCCCGCTCCTCCATTCTCAAGGCCAGCCGCTGATACGAGACCCGCGCCCATTCCGCGGCCCCGTTGATCGTTTTGCGGAACCCGGCCTCGGATCGATCGAGCCAGCGCTTGGAATCTTCACGAAGTGAGAGGTGTCTGCACGCCGTCGCCGCGATCAACGCCATCTCGCCAAGGAAATAATCTCTCTCGTCGAAGAGCCCGATTTCCCGCTTCGGCTTGTCCAGGAACCGATAGAGGTAATCCGCCTCCTCGCGGGCCGTCGCCGGCGATACATCCAGGCGCGCACGCAGGAGGCCGCTCATGGCCAACAGTGTCTCCGGCGCTTCGAGCCGGAGCTCGATCTCCTTGCCCGCGCGCTCCGAAATTGGAATTGCCAAAGTTCGCTCGGCCGCCTCGCTCGCCTGATTCTCGGAGAGCAGCCGCCGGCGCGGCCGACCAGACCTTGACGAATTGGTATTCTCCCCTCCACCGATGACCGGGAATGTGGGGGCCAGGCCGATCTGGAGCTGCAGAGACTCGCTTTTGATCGGATCCACTTTGCCGGCGTGGACTTCGAACTCCGGAGTGTTCGGTGGGGTTCCTCCAAGAGTTATCCCGTCCTCACCGAGGCCAACCTGCTCGCATTCGAGAAGAAGATCCTCCTTCTCGCCGAAGTTGTCATCGGACCATCGAAGGCGACCGATAAATCTCGCAACGGCAGCCGCTTGGCGGAGACGATCGCCTTTATCCGCGTTCAACTCGGCGAGCTGCCTGACGAGAATTGAGAGGACCTGCTTGGCTTCCTCGTCGAGGACCATAGAATCGGGCGAGATCCGATTTTCCAGGATCGCCGCGAGTAGCGCGAGCGCCCGCCGTTCCGCCTCTTTCGCGTCGAGCCCCACCACGAGCTCAATGCCTCGAGTGGCTTCGAGCCACGCAGCGATCTGATCTCTCATCATCTGGGTGGCCATTTGATTACTCCGCACGTCAGATTTCGTCCGCCGGGACTTCGAGCAGAGTGGAACCTTCGGGAAGACTCGTTCCAGCCCACTGCGCAAGGAGCCGTGCTCGGCGCGCGGACGTCCGCTTCAGATTGATCGACTGAAAGTCCACGACCTGCTTCAACCAAGCCAGGGCATAGCTGGTTGAGCCGAGCTTGGCGAGCGCGACGACAAAAGCTTCTTGAACAACGTCACGGGCATCCTCGTTCGAAAGTCCATGCCGCCGTATCGCTCGCCGCACGAGGGGCAGAAAGAACTTGAGATGGAATTCCTCGAGCTTCTCGGGGCTGACAACCCGGCGTGAAGCCACCCGGCGCGAGGGCGAGAATCGCCCCTTCCATCCGCTCAAGCGAATGCGATGCCGTCGTTCAAAGCACCTTCCTAACAGCTATATGTCGCGAGTGCGAAGTGATTTGGGTGCAGTAGCTTACATGTCATTGCCAAGCGGTAGCTTCAACGCTAATTCCCGCGCCACGTCCTCCGGCGCTCGAGCGAGTGTCTCCCGCAATCCCGCTTCCACGCAGGACCCTCCGCGAAGCTCGCGCTGCTTCGCCGCGACGCCGGCCTGACACGCGGCGAGCAGCAACGGGAAACGAAGCGTCGAAACGGGCATCTCCCTCCTGCTCCCGCGTTCGGCGAATCGTTCAAACCAGACGTAGAGATTCCCGGCGACTTCCGCAGCCCCTGCTTCGCTCAGCAGGTAAAGGTCCACCAGCGCGAAGTGGATCGCTCCGAGCGAGTGGCGGAAGACGGAGTCAACCTCCGCGCGGCGCTGCGCCAAATCTAGAATCCTTGCCCTTGCAGCGCGAGGAGAGTACCCGACCTCCAAAGTGCAGTCAACAAGGTGGGAAACGACCGGGTAGCAACGGGTATTGGGAGTCCGTCTTGATCGGGGCTGCCGTTCCGAGCCGAAAGGCTTCAGATGTTCTTCGACCCATGCCAAAAGGCCGATATGGCTCACGGTTGCTCTAGCGTCGCTAGATTTCGGGGCGGGCGGTCAGATCGCAGATTGGTCGGCCACCGCTCGATCGAACCACACGTCTTCGTAGTTGGCAAGATCGAACCTGAAGCCCTGCGGCAGCGCCAGGTACCGTGCCAGATCCGGGCGCAGGTCCGTCAGGTGATAGAGATGTTCCGTCCCCAGCATCTTGATGTCGCCGGTGTAGTCGTCGGCGGTAATCCACCACCCTGACATCGGTGCGGGGCTCGGGTATCTGACGCCCTGAACGGACGCGCCCTCGAGAACTGCTGGGGATACGGCCGCGAGCTCATCCGGACGGGGCGGCCTGAACTCGGTCCCGGCTTTCTCGCAAATGGCGTGTTGCTCGCGCCAGTACGTCAGCGTAAGAGTGGCGCCCGGAGAGAAGTGAGTACCCGAGCTAGCGTACTCCCATACGTCCAAGTTTCCGGCGTTAACCGCGACGAACTTCGTCAACCAGTAGCCGTACGCCAGCGTCTCGCCGTCTCTAATCGTGACTTTCGCCCTCAGGATGTATCTCGACACGAAGCCGAGAAACCGCTCCGCTTCAGGCATTAGCGCGGCGTCGTCAACGGCGACAGCCACCTCGGGACGACCCGCTCGGCGAAGACCAACGGTGCGGGCCCGGAGACCTTCCGCCAGAACCACGACCTCTTCGGAGCTCACGGCCAGATCATTTCACGGGCGGTCCCAGGACGTCCTTCAATGTGCGGATGATTTGAAGGCCCTGCTGCCGGCTGCAGTCTATGCATTGCGGATACAGACGTTGCGGCTCGCCCGGCTCGTTGAGCGCGTTCGGAGGCTGATGGTCGGGAACGAAATTTCCGCTCTTTGTTCCTGGAACCTTTGTACCGCAGGTATGACAGCCGGTTTCTGAACCTGCCTCGTTAATTTGAGATCGCTCTGCTACGGTGAAATTGCGTTGCTCTCCACGAGCCGGAATCGATCTGCCCGAGTACGGGCCGGGCCCTAGCGTGTTCGAATCGGCCTCGCGCGGAGCAGTGGGAGGCCGAATGCTCGAGATCTCTGAGATGAGTCTGACCGCAGGGCCGGCGCCAGAGATGAGCACAGCCGCCGTTCCCACGGGACCAAGGGTCTCTTGCAGGGCGACCGACTGGCCGAGCTCAGCCATCGCCGGCTCGCTGTGATGGTAGGTCGCCTCAAAGTTTAGGACAGCCGTGTGCAGCTCGGCACCTCCACCCGGCGAGCCGAACTCCATGCCATTGCGATCGATGAGAGTGACCGGGCTGTTCCGGGCGTATGCGTAACGGTTCCAGGACTGCGGATCGGCAGGATGACCCTGGAGCTTGTCAGGACCGAGGAACCGTCCCAGCGTGCTCCCCCCCCCCGTGGAACCTCGCATGGTCGTAGTCGTTGCCAGAGGTCGAGTCTCGTTCCATGCCGGCAAACTTGACCGGGCTGCCAGTTGAGCAGCTCTGCCCGGCCGGTTCGCCGAAAGGCTGGAACTGCTGCGTGCAGGTCGTACCGGACATCACGGTCCGCACGGAGCCCAGGTGATCGGTGCCGTAGTAAACCCACCCGGGCGAATTGCCGCTCGCCTCGTAGGTGGCTACCAATGTGTTGCCGAGGTAGGCGTAAATGCGATCGGTGATGACGTTGCCGGCCTGGCCGAGGTGATACTCGATCGCCGGCCGGTTGTTCTCGTCGCGGATCGTGTAGAACCAGGTATTGCTCGCCGCGACGTTCTCTGGCTTCGTCGCCGATCGGTGGAGGCCGGCCGCTGGGCTCTGGCCGCCCGCATCCGCACTCGCAAGAGCCTGCCGACCGACTGCTGGAAGACTGAGAAAAATGCCGACGATCGATGCCGCGACCGCGGTCCGACTCCGCATGGTCCCTCCTCTCAGAGCAATCCTCTACCTAACTTAGTGTCGCGAGGAGTAAGCCGTGCTCCGTGAGAGGGTTCCCAGGTCCCGAGGACGGGCGGCGGATTTGAAGCCCGCAGTGGTCAGCGATCGTGGCGGAAGTAGCCGTGAAGATCGCGCAGGGCCTGGCGGTTGATCTGACGGCGGCGGACGGATTCGCCGAGAAGGCCGTAAGCCGCGATGCCTTCGGGGATCATTTTCTCTTCCTCGATGGCCGGCCGCGCCCCTCTAGAGGATCCAGGCTTCCAGGCTTCTGGCGAAATCCATTTTCTCGAGCGCGATCAGGAAGGCGTCCTGCACGATATCCCGGGCGTCGTCGGAGGACAGTCCGTGCCGCCAGGTCGCCCGGCGGACGAGCGGCAGAAAATACTCGCGATAGAAGGCTTCCGTGGATCGTCTGAGGGACTTCCCTGGACCGGTTCCAACGTCATCCTGCGATGACGATCGTCGAGAAGCCGACCCACGTCGCCTGCTGCGTCGCCCTCCAGTCACGCGGTCGATTATTAGCCGATCGCCAACCGGACACGGGGTTGAGCTGACCTAACGAAGGCCGCCGGCCCGGCCCGCGCGAGCCGGACCGACGGGGGCCAGAGATTCAGGCCGGAACAGGCGTATTTTCGGCGTTCACACACAACCTCCTTGGTTCCCGCGCTGGGCGGGGAATCTGGAAGCGGAGTGGAGCGCTCCATGGCCGCCTTCCGACCTAGTACGTGCCTAGGAAGGGGCGCTTTTTGACAGATTTTTTCGGGGGGGTCTTGGTATCGGAGGCTAAGCGCCGAGCAAACGCTCCTTGAGGGTCTCCGAGGCCTCTGTCCTCAAGAGCGCGATCGCGGCAAAGTCCTGACGCTCACCCTTGAGAGCCGACTCGATGTTTCGGCAGATCGATCCATCCAGCGCTCCGAGACGGGCAACCTCCGATCGGAACAGGTCGAGGCGGTGACAGGCGCGGTCGGCCTCACCGGCCCGGGCCCAACTCTCGATCTCGAAGAGCAGGGCCCACAACCGAAAGTAAAGTTGTTTCGTTTCGCCATAGAGGCGACCGGCTTGGGAGGATGCGATCGCCGCCTCGCGATACCGTTTCGCGGAGAAGAGAACTTCGGCCAGCCCCTTTCGGATAGCGGCGACGAAGGCGCGGTCCCGTTCACGGGAGACTCGCTTCAGGGCGCGCGCGAACTCTCGGCGTGCGCCGTCGAGATTTCCCTGGCGCTCCAAGGCCGTGGCGACGCTGTTGACGGCCCCGACATAGTTCGCCCAAAGGCCTTCGGACTCGAAGGTTGGAATCGCCAGACGATAGGACTCCACTGCTTCCTGGTACTTGCCGAGATCGAAGAGCGCAAGCCCGATGACGACCCGGGCGCGAGCCATGTAGTCCCTCATTTCGAACAACTCGAAGGTCGAGAACGAGCGGCGCGCGAGGGCCAGTCCTTCGTTCCCACGTCCCAAGAACGATCGACGCTGAGCCTCGAACAGCTCGACGACTGCGAGCGAAGTGTCGTCGCTCGTCGTACCGAGGTACTCGTACGCCAAATGCAGGTGAGTACCCGCTTTGTCGTATTCCCCCGTCCAGAGGCATGCACTACCGGCAAGCTGATGGATCTGACCGTTCAGGAGCTCCTCCGGGACGATCCGGTCGGCACTCGGACCGTCTCGACGGAGCTTCTCCAACAAGGACTCGGCTGATCGCAGAATCCGGTAAGGGGCTTCCGAGATCCGCTTCCCCGCCTCCTGAAGGCCGTAGAGAAGCGCGAAGCGATAAGACAAGTCCGTAAGATCCAGGCGATCGACAAGAGATTGCAGATCTTCAGGACAGCCCTTGATCGCGGACAGAACAGTTCCGGAGAGCACTCCCCCTTCCTCGGAGGCTTCGAGGGCGCTCGCCATCGGCGTGTCCCGATTGGGGCGGCGCATGCGAGACTCCCGTCGTGGCCGCCTTAGGAACGGATCCTCCTCCGGCAGCTCCTCGACCTCGAAGTCCAGCCGCGTGGACGGATCCTGCGCGATCGCCTTCAGCTCCTCGTCCAATTCTTCGATCTCGCGGTGGGTTGCCTTGCAGGGGGCGCAGGCATCGAGGTGTTCGGACGCCGCAGTTCGTTCCGACGCGTCCAGGTCACCCGCGACGTAACGCAGCAGGGTGAAGTCGTCGAGGTGCTGCGTCATTCCATGCATGCGCGAAGTCTCTCCAGGCAACGATTGATCGTATTGCCCATCCCGCTGAAAGCATACGTGCTCTCCGCCGACGTTTCTTTGAGACTCTTGCCTTCGACGTAGAAGGACGCCAGGAGCTTTCGGCAAGCGGACGAGATTCGGCACAGCGCCTGGCGGACGGCCAGATGACGTTCCCGCTTCTCCCCCGCCGCGACCGACGTCGGGTCAGGCATCTGCTCGTCGAGCTCGACGGCGGCCTGCCGCTTGCGGGTCCGGAAGAACCGCACGCAGCGGTTCTTGAAAACGGTGAACAGGTAGGCCTGGGGGCTCCTCACGGAGTGCCGCTGCCGCAGGAGCTCCAGGGCGGTTTCCTGAAGCAGATCCTCAGCGTCCTCTTCCCGGATTCCGTAGCGCGCTCCGGCGAAACCGACGAGTTTCTTGCGTTCCTGAGGATCCAACAGGACCGACTCGACGACTTGCCGGGCGGTCTGGGGGAACTCCGTCGACATGATTGGGTTTTCGGCATTCTAACCGAACCGGCGCCTTGCGCCCAAATGACGCCTGCGGAGCTCAACTATTTCACTTTCGCAAAAAAAGTTTGTGTGGATTTCGCCTCCGGCGAGCCACTTCAACTTTGGAGCGGTGCATTCCGACAGACACGTCGGGGACCGGTTGCCGCCCGAGGGAGAGTGATGGACGACAGGGAGACCGAGGGGGAGAAAGACTCGGGTCTGGACCGGGCCCGGATGGAGGCTCTCCTGGAGTCAATCGGAGATCCGGCCTGGGTCAAGGACGAGGGCTTGCGCTACGCCGCCATCAACGGCGAGTTCGCCCGCCTGGTCGGGAGAGACGCGGGAGCCATCCTGGGCCGGACCGACCGCGACCTCTTCGACCCCGAGCGGGCAGCCCGATACGAGCGGGAGGATCGAGCGGCGATCGAGCGCGGGTCGTTTGCCGTTCCGCCGGAGGAATTCTCGCTGCCGGAACGGCCGGCGCGAACCCTCGCCGTCGTGCGGCGCTCGGTTTCCAGGGATTCGGGCGCGAGACCGACGGTCGTCGGCATCGCCCGCGACGTGACGGAGCAGCGGGAGCTCGAGCAGCGCCTGATCCAGTCTCAGAAGATGGATGCCGTCGGACGATTGGCGGGGGGCGTGGCGCACGACTTCAACAACCTGTTGACCGCGATCCAGGGCTACAGCGCTCTGCTCCTGACCGAGCTGCCGGCGGGGGACACGCGGCGCGAGCATGCCGAGGAGATTCTCAAGGCCGGTGAAAGAGCCACGGCGCTCACGCGCCAGCTCCTGGCCTTCTCCCGGCGCCAGGTTCTGGAGCCTCGGGTGCTCGACTTGAACGAGGTCGTGCGCGGCGTCTCCAACATGCTCGTTCGGCTCATCGGCGAGAACATCGACCTCATCACTTCGGCGAGCCCGGACCTCTGGCACGTGCTGGCCGATCCCGGGCAGATCGAGCAAGTGATCTTGAATCTGGCGATCAACGCCCGTGACGCGATGCCGCGGGGCGGCAAACTCTCGATCGAGACGCGCAACACGGAGCTGGACGGAACGAGGTGGCGCAAGGACTTTCCGGTCGAGCCCGGCGAATACGCGCAGCTGGCGGTTTCCGACACGGGCGTCGGCATTCCTCACGAGATCCAGGCCCGGCTTTTCGAGCCCTTCTTCACGACCAAGGCGAGGGGGCAAGGGACCGGGCTTGGACTGTCGACGGTCTACGGGATCGTCAAGCAGAGCGGCGGCTACGTCTGGGTCTACAGCGAGCCGGGCAACGGAAGCGTCTTCAAGGTCTACCTGCCCCGGGTCGACGCGCCCCTTTCGGCCATCGAACACGCCCGGGCCACGGCTTCCACCAGAGGATCGGAGACGATTCTCTTCGTCGAGGACGAGCCGGAGGTGCGGGCTCTCGTTCTGAAGCTCTTGAAACTCCAGGGCTACGCGGTGATCCCCGCGGGCGACGCGGCGGAGGCCATCGGCGCGGCGGGAACGCACGAAGGGCCGATCGACATCCTGGTGACCGACGTCATGCTTCCCGGACTGACCGGGCGCGACGTGGCCGCTCACATCCAGCGTCTGCGTCCTGGGACGCCCGTCCTCTTCGTTTCGGGCTACGGCGACGAGGCGGTGGCGCCGGAAGGCGCCCTGGAGCCCGGCACGCACTTCCTGCAGAAGCCCTTCACTCCAGCCATGCTGGGAAAGAAGATCAGGGAAATCCTGGACGGGGGGCGATAGGTCGATCGGCACCGTCATTCCTCAGATCTGCCACGCGCGCTCGACCCTTTCGAGAATCAGACAGGGGACGGGGGAACGCGGGGAGGGACCCTCACCTCCGCCTAACTTTCCGAGCCACGTTGCGTCTAATAGAGCGGATGGAAGGAATCGATGCCGCCGCCGTGGCGCGCGCGCGGGCCGGCGATCGCGAGGCCTTCCGGGAGCTGGTGGAGCGGCACAGCCGCCACATCTTCCGACTGGCCTACCGCATGACCGGAAACGAGGAGGACGCCGAAGACGTGGTCCAGGAAACGTTCCTACGTGCCTACCGCAATCTGGCAAGGTTCGAGGGCCAGGCCGAGTTCAGCACCTGGCTCCACCGGATCGCGGCCAATTGCGCCATCGACGTGTTGCGGCGCAGGGCTCCCGCCGCCGCGGCTTTCCCGATCGAGCTGATCGAGACGGGCGAGACCTCGGTCGGGACGGGCGCCGCCTTCGGCGGTCCGGAGCGGGACCTCTTCGCCGCCGACGTGCGCCGCAAGCTCGCCGCATCGCTCGAAGCGCTGTCGCCGATGGAACGGGCCGCGTTCGTCCTCCGGCACTTCGAGGGCAAGCCGGTCGCCGAGATCGCCCGGGCGCTGGACGTGCGGCTGGGGGCGGCCAAGAACTGCATCTTCCGGGCGGTGTCCAAGCTGCGCCGCGAGCTCGCGGCCCTGGGAGCGGAGACGCCATGAATCACGCGGGAGACGAGGACCTGATCCTGCTCGCCTACGGCGAGGAGTCGCCGGCGGGCCGGCACGTCGACGCCTGCCCCCGCTGCCGGCTGCGCGTCTCGCGCATGTCCGAGTTCCTGTCCAGCCTCGAGGAGACGCCGGTTCCGGAGCGCGACCAGGCCTATGGGCGCGAGGTCTGGCGCCGGCTCGCTCCCCGGCTGGCCCAGGCCCCGGTGCATCGGCCGCCGTTCGGGTCGACGTGGAACCTGCTGCGCATCGCCGCGGTGGCGGCGCTCGTCGCCGTGGCTTTCCTGGTCGGACGGACCTGGCCGCGCCGCGCCGAGCCCCTCTCGTCGAGCGTTCGGGAGCGCATCCTTCTCTCCGCAGTCGGCGACCACCTCGAGCGGTCTCAGGCCGTGCTCCTCGACTTTGTCCATGCCGATCCCGCCGTGGAGATTCCCGACGGCGCCCGGCGGCGGGCGGGAGATCTGGCCGCGGACAACCGCCTGATCCGCCAGACCGCTTCGACCGCCGGCGATGCCGCTGTGGCGAGTGTGCTCGACGACCTGGAGCGCGTGCTCCTCGAGCTCGCGCACGGAGCCGCGACGGCCGACGCGCGCGCGGCGTTGCGACGGCGCATCGACACGGAGGAAGTGCTGTTCAAGGTTCGCGTGCTGGACGCGCGGGTGCGGGAGCGCGAGCAGGCGCCGGCCTCACCCGTCGGCCAGGGAGTGACGTCGTGATCCAACGCAAGAAGCTCAAGGAGAAGAAATGAAGACGCGTTCGATGTCCTGGGTTCCGATTGCCCTGCTCCTCGCCGGGCCTCCTCTGCATGCGGCTCCGTCTTCCGGAATGCCCACCCTGGGCGACGAGGAGGAGGACACGCGACAGGAAGACCTGTACGAAGAGGGAACCGACGCGCTGGACGAGGGACACTGGGAGAAGGCAGCGAAGGCCTTTGCCCAGGCCGCCCAGCTTCCGGGCGACCGCGTGGAGGGCTCGCTGTACTGGAAGTCCTATGCCGAGAACAAGCTCGGCCGGCGGGCCGATGCGCTGGCCACGCTGGAGCAGCTCAAGCAGCGTTTTCCCAGGGGCCGTTGGAGCGGTGATGCCTCCGCCCTGGAAGTGGAGCTCAAGGGCCGGACCGCGCGGCCGGAAACGCAGGACGACGACGAGCTGAAGCTGCTGGCCATCAACAGCCTCGTCGGGAGCGATCCCGAACGGGCCTTGCCGCTGCTCCAGAAGATCCTGCAGGGGCCGCAGAGCCCCAAGATGAAGCAGCGCGCGCTCTTCGTCCTGTCGCAGAGCGGATCCCCGCAGGCCCGCCAGATTGTCGGGGACATCGCGCGCGGCAAGTCCAATCCGGGGCTTCAGGAGACTGCCATCAAGTACCTGGGCCTCTTCGGCGGAAAGGACAGCCAGCAGACGCTGTCGGAGATCTACGCCGCCACCACGAGCGTGGAGATGAAGGAGCGGATCCTCAAGAGCTTCATGACGTCGGGCGAGAAGGAACGGGTCCTGGCCGCCGCCCGCGGAGAAAAGGACGCCCGCCTGCGCGGATCGGCCGCGCGGCTTCTGGGGGTCATGGGAGCGCGGCAAATGCTGCGGGACCTCTACCAGTCCGAGACGGATCCGGAGGTCAAGGAATCCATCCTCCAGGGCATGTTCGTGGCCGGCGACGCCGAGCACCTGATGGAGCTCGCTCGGACGGACAAGAGCCCGGACTTCCGCCGCGACGCGATCCGCAAGCTCGGCGTGATGAGCAGAGACCGCACCGGGCCCGCGCTGATCGCGATCTACAAAGAGGAAAAGGACCCCGAGGCGCGGCGCGCGGCGTTGAACGGGCTCTTCATTCAAAACAACGCCCACTCACTGGTCGAGCTCGCGCGGGCGGAGAAGAGCCCCGAGTGGCGCCAGGAGATCGTCAAGAAACTCTCCCTGGTGCACGACAAGGAAGCCACCGATTACCTGATCGAGATTTTGAACAAGTGAGTGAGGCGTGAGGCGTGAGGCGTGAGGCGTGAGGCGTGAGGCGTGAGGCGTGAGGCGTGAGGCGTGAGGCGTGAGGCGTGAGGCGAAGGAGAAATCCGATGATACGCAGAGTATTCCTGATCGGAGCGATCTTTCTGGCAATGACGGTCCCGGGACGCCTTGACGGAGAGTCCCGGCATCGGCACGGCGGGCACAACGTCAGCGTGACAACGGACGGAGAAGACGCGATCACCGGCTGCTCGCAGATTCGGGTCCGGTTCGACGAACGCGATGCCGTTCGCGCAGAGGAGGTCGTGACCGCGCGGCTGTCCGCCGCGACCTTGACGATCCGCGTCCCGGAGTCCTCGGGCGCCTACGTCCGAGGGATCGAGGGTTCGGACACGACGGTCAAGGTCTGCAAGGCGGCGCTCCGCTCGGAGGATCTTTCCGGGATCACCGCCAACCTGGGCAGCGACGGCCGTCTCTCCGTTTCCGGACCGCCCAACGGCGACTGGCTCGTCTCTCTTCTCGTCCAGACGCCTCGTGGATCCGCCGTCGACCTCGAGGCCACAAACGGCCCCCTCTCCGTGCGGGAGCTCTCGGGAGCGGTGACCGCCAGGACGGCCAACGGACCGCTTTCCCTGCACGATCTCTCGGGCTCGATCCAGGCCCACGCCGACAACGGCCCCATCTCGATCGCCAACTGCCGGGGCTCCGTCCAAGCCGAGGCGACCAACGGCCCGATCAGCCTGCATGGGGGCGGAGGCGACCAGAGCCTGCAGACGCGCAACGGCCCGATCTCCGTCAACCTCACGGGAGACCATTGGGAAGGGCGCCGTCTGGAGGCGCACGCCGACAACGGGCCCCTGTCGGTCCTCATCCCGGAGAACTACCGCACGGGCACCCGCATCGAGTCCGCGGGCCATTCTCCGTTCACGTGTCGCGCGCCGGCGTGCTCCGGCGGCCGGAGGTCCTGGGACGACGACTTCCGAAGGGTCGAATTCGGATCCGGCGAAACCGTGGTCCGGCTCTCCACGGTCAACGGCCCGGTCTCGATCAGGAGCCGCGGGGACGCCGAGGACGACGAGTGACGAGTGACGAGTGACGAGTGACGAGTGACGAGTGACGAGTGAGGGAACGATGAAACGTCGTGCCGCAATCCTCGCGGGAGCGCTGACGCTTCTGACGGCGGGGGCCTCCTCCGGCCAGACCGTGCGGATCTCCCACGCGCGATTCCGGACCGCCTCGCTGTCGGACGGGCTCGAGCACACAATACGGAGATTGTTGGCCGACTCCCCCGGCGGCTCCCAGTGGATGGCCTGGGAGGAGCCGATGGCGGGACAGCGATACATCTGCTGCTTCGACACCCTCGACGACGTCGAGCGATCTCCCTGCGGAGGCCGGTGCTTCCTCCAGGACGAGCACCGAAACTCCGGATTTCTCGACTCCGACTCCGGCGATTGCGCGGAACAGAGCGGGACGGACCGGCTCCTCGTCTTCGTTCGGTTCGAGGGCAAGGAGCCGCGGACGCTGCGGACGTTCTCCCAGAACTGCTCCATCGACGCCGGAGGGAGCACGCTCGTCTGGCTGACCGGCGTGGCTCCCGCCGACAGCGTCGCCTTTCTCGTGAAGCTGGTGGACGATCCCGACCTGGCGCGCAAGAAGGGAAAGCGCTCCGGCGAGCCCGCGCTGTCGGCGATCGCGTTTCATGACGATCCCTCGGCCGATCTGGCCCTGGAGAAGCTCGTCGGGCCCGCCACCCCCGAGCCCGTCCGTCGCCAGGCCGCCTTCTGGCTGGGAAATGCCCGAGGCCGGCGCGGTTTCGAGGTCCTGCGCGGGCTGGCCCGGTCCGACCCCTCGGAGCAGTTCCGCAAGCACGTTGCGTTCGCGCTCTCGCAGAGCAAGGAGCCGGAGGCCGTCGACACGCTGATCGGCATGGCCAGGAGCGATCGCGCCACGGAGGTGCGGGGCCAGGCGCTCTTCTGGCTCGCGCAGAAGGCCGGCAGGAAGGCAGCCAGCACGATCGAAAACGCCATCAACGACGACCCGGAGACGGAGGTCAAGAAGAAGGCCGTCTTCGCCTTGACCCAGCTGCCCAAGGACGAGGGGGTGCCGGAGCTCATCCGGGTCGCGCGCACCAACCGCAATCCCGCCGTGCGCAAGCAGGCGGTCTTCTGGCTCGGCCAGTCCAGGGATCCGCGGGCGCTGGCGTTCTTCGAGGAGATCCTGCTGTCAGGTCATTGACACCGTCTCCCACTCTCCCACTCTCCCCCTCTCTCCCTCTGCTCCTTGAAGGCAGAGAGGGGTGAGCGGGCGAGAGGGTGAGGGGGAGAAGGGTCAGCTCAATGCACGGGCCTCCCCTCCGTGTCCAGCACGACGATCTCGCCCAGGTGGAGCTCCTTCAGGCCCGGCTCGATCTTGGCGCGGTCTCCCACCAGGAGGAGGATGGCCTTGTCGGTGGACGCGTGCTTGCGCGCCGCGTCCCGCGCCGCCGCCAGCGTGACCTGCTCTGTCTCGTCATACTCCTTCTGGAGCGTCGCCATCGGCAACCCGTCGGTCCAGAGATCGGCGACCTGACCGCCGACCCGGCCCACCGTCTCGAACTGCTGGGCGTAGCCGCGGACGATGCGGGACTTGTGGGAATCGAATTCCTGCTCGGTGATGGGTTTGCCGCCGGCGATCGCCTGGAGCTCCTTCTCGAACTCGACGACGGACTCCTTGGTCTTGTTGGTCTGAACGCCGCCTGCCGCATACCAGACGCCCTGATCCCGAAAGGTCACCAGGTTCGAGAAGACGCCGTAGGAATAGCCCTTGTCCTCGCGGATATTCGTGTTCAGCCGCGAGCTGGCTCCGCCGCCCCACACACCGTCGGCGACCGTCAAGGCGTAGTAATCGGGAACCGTTCGCGGCGGGGCCGGCAGCGACTGGCTGACGACGGTCTGGGCCGCGTCCTGGCGGTCAACCAGGTAGATCTTTCCGCCCGGCGCGGGCGAAGGGGGCGGGACCGGCACGACCGCGGGTGCCGAACCGCTCCAGCTGCCGAAGGCCTGGGCGGCCAGGGCCCTGGCCTCGTCCAACGTCACGTCCCCGGCGAACACGAGGGCGCTGCCTCCCGGCGCGTAGCGGTCCTTGTGAAACGCCGCGAGGTCCTGCCGTGTGGCCTTCGCGACGGTCTCGGGAAGTCCCTGCACCGCGCGGCCATAGGGATGGTCCGGGCCGAAAAGCAGCATCGCCCGTACGCGGGCGGACACCGCGCTCCCGCTCTTCTCCTGCTGGGCGAGCTCATCGAGATGCCGCTTCTTCTCGCGCTCGATCTCCGCTTCGGGAAACGTCGGGTCGCGGACGACGTCGGCGAAGAGCTGGAGGGCCGGCCCGAGATTGCGCTTCAGGACCTCGAACCCGAGCCGAACGCTCTCCCTTTGCGTCTGCGCGTCCAGGGACGTGCCGAGATCGCCGAACGCCGACTCGATCTCCAGGGCCTTTCGGGTCTTCGTGCCCAGACTGAGCGTCGCCGCGGTCAGGTACGCGGTTCCTTCCTTTCCCGGCGGATCGGCCATCGAGCCGGCGCGCGAAGCCAGCGTGACGGCCACCTTGGGCAGCTCGTGCCGCTCGACCACCAGGACTTCGAGCCCGTTGGGAAGCGTCGCCGATCGCACCTCCGGCGCGCGGAACGGCGTGTCCGCGCCGAGGGCGGGCTGCTTGGAACGGTCGAGGACCGCTTCGGAAACGCGTCCGGACTTCTCGGGATGAAACCGGACCAGGAGCCGGTGGGACGTATCGAGCCAGCGGGCCACGGCCTTCCGGACGTCCTCCGCCGTCGCGTTCTGATAGCGGTTTCGGTCGAAATCGAATTTCCCCGGATCGCCCAGGAACGTGTTGTAGGAGTTCAAGCGATCGGCCTTCCCGCCGAACCCGCCGATGCGCTCGAGACCGGAGACGAACGCGTACTCCCACTTGGTCTTCGCGCGCGCGAGCTCCGCCGGCGTGGGCCCCTGCCTGGCCAGCTTCGCGATCTCCTCGGTCACGATCTTCTCGATCTGCGGCAGCGCCACCCCCGGGCGCGCGGTAGCGATGACCGCGTAGAAGCCCGAGATCTCCTGCGACGACTGGAAGGAATTCACGTCGGTGCACAGCTGCTTGTCGTGGACCAGCACCTTCTGGAGCCGTGACGACAGGCCGTCGGCGAGAATGAAGGAGGCCAGATCGAGCTCCGCGTCGCCCGGCGCGTATCCCTCCGGGGACGGCCAGGCCATGTAGACGCGCTCCTGGGCCACCCGGTCGGCTGCCTCGACGATCTTTTCGCCCGTGAGCTCCGGGATCCAGCGCTCCGGCCGGTCGAGCGGCGGGCCCGGAGGGATGTCGCCGAAATATTTCTCCACCAGCTTCTTGGCCGCGGCCGGGTCGAAGTCGCCAGCGATGACGAGGGAGAGGTTGTTGGGCGCGTAGTACCGAGCGAAGAACTCCTGGACGTCCTCGAGCGACGCCGCCGAGAGGTCCTCCTGGCTGCCGATCACGGACCAGGAATAGGGGTGGCCCGCCGGGAAGAGATTTTGAAAGATCAGGTCGAAGGCCCGTCCATACGGCTGATTCTCCAGGCTCTGCCGCCGCTCGTTCTTGACCACGGCGCGCTGAGCGTCGAGGTTCTCCTGGGTCAGGTGCTGCCCGAGCGTCGCCAGGCGATCCGACTCGATCCACAGGACGTATTCGAGGCTTCCGGAAGGGACAGTCGCGAAATAGTTGGTGCGGTCGTTGTTGGTCGTGCCGTTGACGCCACCTTCCGAGACGTTGGCTCCGGCCAGCTCCATCCGTGCCCAGTACTTGCCCGGGGCGTTCTTGGAGCCTTCGAACATCTCGTGCTCGAAGAGGTGGGCAAAGCCGGTCCGTCCCGGCTTCTCGTTCTTGGAACCGACGTGGAACCACTCGTTGACGTGGACGATCGGGAGCTTGCGGTCGACGTGCAGAATCACCTGGAGGCCGTTGGAAAGGGTGTATTTCTCGAACTCGATCCTGGGGGCGGCGCCGGACGCCCGGGCCGGCGCGGGAACCGTCCTGGGGCGGGGCTTCCTCGGCGCCGGCGTTTGGCCGGGAAGGGACAGTGCGACCAGCAGCGCGGCCAGGCTCGGGATCAGGCGGTTTTTCGCGTTCAAGGCTCCTCCTTTTCGACGCCGTCGGTTTCCTTGGCGGTCATACGGCCTTCTCGGCGGCGGGTTTCGAGGGCATCCCTCGAAACAGGCCTCTCGAATAACATACGCGCCGTGATTCTCGAAACGGCCCGCAAGGTCCTGGAGATCGAGGCCGACTCGATCCGGGAGCAGATCGGGAACCTCGGCCCCGAGTTCACCGGGGCGGTCGAGGACATTTCCGCCTGCCGGGGCCGGCTGTGCGTCACGGGCCTCGGCAAGTCCGGATTGATCGCCCAGAAGGTCGCCGCCACTCTCGCCTCGACCGGAACCCCGGCCTTCTACCTGCACGCCGCCGAGGCCTCGCACGGCGACCTGGGGATGCTGATGGAGGGAGACGCGGTGCTGGCGCTCTCCTACTCCGGCGAGACGGCCGAGGTCGTGCGGTTGCTGGAGTTCGCGCGCGCGCGCGGGATCCGCACCCTCGCGATGACCGGCGTACCCGGCTCCTCGGTGGCCCGCGCCGCGGACCGCGTCCTCTCCGTGGCCATCTCTCGGGAAGCCTGCCCCTTGAACCTGGCTCCCACCGCCTCGACCACGGCCATGCTCGCCGTGGGCGACGCCCTGGCCATGGTCCTCTCCGAACGGAAGGGATTTCGCGAGGCGGACTTCGCGGCCCTGCACCCGGGCGGAGAGCTCGGGAGACGGTTCCTGAAGGTCAAGGACTTGATGCGGACCGGAGAGCGGATCCCGAAGGTCTCGCGGGAGACGTCCATGCCCGAGGCGATCCACGAGATGTCGCGCAAGATGATGGGTATCACGGCGGTGGTCGGCGCGGCCGGCGAGCTCGTGGGCGTGATCTCCGATGGCGACCTGCGGCGGCTGATCGAGAAGGACCTGGCGCTGCTCGAGCGCCCGGCGGGAGACTGCCTGCACCCCAATCCTCGGACCGCCGACCCCGAGACGTTTGCCTCGACCGCGCTCGCGGCCATGGAAGACGGCAAGATCACGTCGCTGTTCGTGGTGGACGGACAGCGCCGCCTGATCGGAGCTCTCCATCTCCACGACCTGCTGTCGGCGGGAATCAGCTAGGAATCGGATGATCGGATCATCGGATCATCGGATGATTTCGTCGAAGAAGAGCTCTCCGAGGGCGCATGAACCGATGAACCGATCAACCGATGGGCCGATGATCAAGGCTTTGTTCTTCGATGTCGACGGAGTCCTGACCGATGGAAGGATCTACCTCGCGGGCGACGGCCAGGAATTCAAGGTCTTCGACACCAAGGACGGCCACGGGATGCGCAAGGCGATCGCGGCGGGCCTGAAGGTGGCGTGGATCTCCGGACGCACATCGCCGGCGACCGACGCCCGCGCGCGGGACCTCGGCGTGCACCTTTGCCTCCAGGGTATCCGCGACAAGCTCGTCCGCTACGAGGCGCTCTGCCGCCGGTGGAAGCTCGACCCGTCGCAGACCGCGGCCATCGGAGACGACGAGCCGGACGTTCCCCTGCTGCAAGCGGCGGGCCTCTCCGCGTGCCCGGCCGACTCCACCCCGGCGGCGCTCGCTGCCGCCGACTGCGTGCTCGAGAGGTGCGGCGGCCGCGGCGCGGCCCGGGAATTCATCGAGATCGTGCTCGAGCGCAACGAGAGACTGAAGTCAAAGGTTCGCCGGACGACAGGGTCTTGATCCTTGGACCTTAGACCTTAGACCGAGGCGTTGGTCCTCGCTTAGACTCCCGACTTGGCGGTGCGCGCCGCGGTATTCGACTTCTTCGGCAACGCGGCGATCCTGGCGGCCTCCCCGAACAGCGTGAGCGCCTTCTGGACCTGGATGTCGCCGCCGACCTGGACTCTCCGCCCCGCTTCCAGCCCGAACTTCGAGTTGGCGATCTCGACCCGAATGGCCAGATCGACGAGATTGCGGTTGGGGTCCTCGTCGTATTGGCGCTTGAGCTCGTCCGCCGTCAAGTACCCCGACTTCTCGACGAAGCGGAAGAACTCCTCGCGCAACGCCGGCGTCATCGCAAAGTCGGCTGACAGTTCCCGGTGCCTGGAAAGGTAATCGACCCCGAAGTTGAAGAACAGGCTGCGGGCCAGAAGCTGCGTCAGGAGCTTGGAGTCGCCGAAGTTGTTCTTGACGAGAACGTCGGGAGTGATCCCTCCGGCGGCGTACACGACGCGGCCGGCGTCGGTGTAGAACGGCTGCCCCGCCTTGCGGGCTTCTTCGCCGGTCTCCGCGTCCCCGGCGTCCGGGTCGCCCGGGTTGACGTAAGCCAGAAGGTCGCTGTAATCGCGCTGGATCCACCGCCCGGACGGCGTGTAGTAGCGCGCCGTCGTGAGCGCCAGGCCGGCGCCGTAGGGCAGCGTGTAGACGCTCTGGACGAGTCCCTTGCCCCAGCTGCGCTGTCCGACCAGGAGACCCCGGTCATGGTCCTGAATCGCTCCCGCCACGATCTCCGAGGCCGACGCGGAGCCGCGGTTGATGAGGACGACCAGCGGCTGGTCGAAGTGGACTCCCTCCCCCGGCGCGAAGAAGTCCTGGGCCGAGGAAGGAGTCCGTCCGCGGGTGTAGACCACCTTGGCAGCCTTGGGAAGGAAGACGTCCGCGACGTCCACCGCCTGGTCCAGCACTCCGCCGGGATTGCCCCGAAGATCGAGGACCAGACGCTTCATCCCCTGCTTTTCGAGCTTCTCGATGGCGACGGTCAATTCATGGCTGGACGTGTGCGTGAAGTCCCGGAGCAGCACGTATCCGGTCTCCGGGCCGAGCAGGAAGGCATACGGCACCGAAAGGGTCGGGATCTCCGCCCGGGTGATCGTCATGTTGATCGGCTCGTCGAGTCCCGGACGGCGGATGGTGATGGTGACCTGCGTCCCCTTGGGGCCGCGGAGCTTCTTGACCACCTCGTCGGTCGAGCTGTCCTCCCGGATTTCCTCTCCCTCGATCGCGCTGATGATGTCGCCGGCACGAACCCCCATCTTGTAGGCCGGCGTCCCCTCCATCGGCGCGATGACCGTGATCTTGCCCATCCGCTTCTGGATCTGGATGCCCAAGCCGAAGAACGACCCCTGCTGCTTCTCCCGCATCGCCGCGTAGTCGTCGGGCTCGAGAAAAGTGGTATGCGGGTCCAGGCGCGCCAGCATGCCGTGGATGGACGCGTACACGAACTTCTCCGGCGGGATCGCCTCGGGCGACCACTCGGAGAGCGTCGTCAGGATGTCGGCGTACTCGTCCAGAGACGGAGTATCGCGCTCGGGGGAAGCGAGCAGGCGTTCCCCCACCGCGCCGCCGATGAGCGTGGCGGCTACGACGAGAGCGACGGCAATCAGGATTCGGGAACGGGGCTGGCTCAAGAGAGGCCTCCTCGGATCTTCATTCTGACACGGCCGGAGGGAAAGTCGTAGGGCGTCATCTCGTTCGGCGTAGAATCCATCTCTGGAGGGAACATGTTCGGCTCCATCGGAATGCCCGAATTGATGCTGATTTTCCTGCTGGCGCTCCTCATTTTCGGGCCCAAGAAGCTGCCGGAGATCGGGAAATCCATCGGCAAGGGTCTGGCCGAGTTCAAGAAAGCCTCCGATGACCTGAAACGGACGATCGAGCACGAAATGGACCAGGTCAAGACGGAAACGACCGGGATCAAGGACACGGTGGCCCAGACGATCACCGGGCCCAAGCCGGTCGAGACCGCACCCCCCGCGACCGCCGAGGGCCCTTCGACGCCTCCGGAAGCCGGGCCCACCCTTCCCGCTTGAGGAACCTTCTCCCCCGACGCCTCTCGGATGAACCGACGCACTCCGCGGACGGGGAAGAGCTCCCGCGGATGGGCTTCTTCGACCACCTGGAGGAGCTGCGCCGGCGCGTCTTCGTCTGCCTGATCGCGGTCTTCGGCCTGTTCTTCGTGGCGTGGGCGTGGGCCCCCAACATCTTCGAGTTCCTGGCCAAGCCGGTGCGCCGCGTCCTTCCGCCCGGCCAGAACCTCTCCTACACCACCCTGACCGAGCCGTTCCTGATGTACTTCCGCGTGGCTCTGCTGGCCGCCGTGATCGGAGCGTCGCCGATCATCCTTTGGCAGGTCTGGCTCTTCATCGCTCCGGCGCTGTATCGAAAGGAAAAGCGCTACGTCTTTCCCTTCATCTTCGCCGGCGTTCTGTTCTTCCTCGCCGGCTGCGCGTTCGGTTACTACGAGGCGTTCCCGGTCGTCGTGGGGTTCCTGGTGGGGGTGGGCAAGAACTTCAACGCCGTCATCACCATCAACGAGTACCTGTCGACGGCCACGAAGATCATCATGGGCCTGGGCCTTTGTTTCGAGATGCCCATTCTCATCTTCTTCCTCGCCCGCATGGGGGTGGTGTCGGAGAAGTTCCTGCTCGCCAAGTTCAAGTACGCCGTGCTGGTGATCTTCATCATCGCCGCGATCATTACGCCCACGCCGGACATCGCGACCCAGTGCGTTTTCGCGTTGCCGATGATCGCGCTGTACCTCCTCGGCATCGCCATCGCCTGGATCTTCCGCAAGAAGGAATAGCCCTGGCGACCGCTCCGATGAGCGGGAGCCGTTCGTGCCGCTTCCCGGAGAGACCTTGGACCAAGGTCGAGCCCCCTTTCGCGGCGATGGCTTCCGGCTCTTCTGTGGCTCGCAATGGGCCCCGCGCGCGCCGGCGCGTTTTGGGGCTTTCTGGCTTCTTCCACTCCCGAAGGCGCGATCTCGATCGTTCAAGGCGAGCCGCGGTAGTCCCCGGCGGTGGCGCCCCGGCGCGGGGCTGCTAACATCGCCTCGATGCGTGGGACGCACGGATGGGCCGAGATCGACGCCGAGCGCAAGGGAGAGATCCTGGCCGCGATCCGCTCCGGCCGGGCCACGCGGGGACCGGTCCATGCCGAGCTCGACATCACCGACCGCTGCAACGTCGCCTGCTACTTCTGCAACCAGCAGGACGTGCGGACCAAGCAGCAGATCTCCTTCGAGCACCTCTGCGCCCTGATCGACGAGCTCGCCCGGATGGGGGTCAAGGCCCTGCGGATGTCCGGCGGGGGCGACCCGCTGGCGCACCGCGACGCCGGCCGGGTGCTCGATCACGTCCACGCCCGCGGGATCGTTCTGGACAACCTGACGACCAACGGGGCGCTGATGACCGCCGATATCGCGCAGCGGCTGACGCAGTACGAGGCGCGGGAGGTCATCATCTCCTTGAACGCCGTCGACGCCGCCGACTACGCGCGGATGATGCAGGTCAAACCGGCGATCTTCGACCGCGTGCTGGAGAACGTCCGGGGCCTGGTCCGCGCGCGCGGACCATCGGGCCGGCCCGCGGTCGTGGTCCAGTTCCTGATCGACCGCCGCAATTACGCGGACCTCCCGCGCATGTACGACCTCGGCCGCTCGCTCGGGGCCGACCGTCTCGCCATGAGCCTCGTGCTCTCCATCCCCGGCGAGCACATCGAGCCCGAGATCCTCCTCGGCCCGTCGGACGGAGAGCTCCTTCGGCCGTACCTGGAGGAGATCCTCCGCCGGGATCGCGATGCCGGACTCCTCCAGATGTTCTTTCCGATCCACGAGTGGAACGCCATGGTGGCGGAGATCAAGCGAAGTCTCGCGTCGCCTCCCGAGGCTCCCCTCTTCCCCACGGCGCCGTCGTTCCGGGAGGAGAACGGCCAGTGCTTCTTCGGGTGGTACACCGCCACGATCCGCGGCAACGGGGACCTCTATCCCTGTTGTTTTCTGATGCTGCCCGACTACCCGCCAATGGGCAACGCGTTGAACGGCCGGTTCGTCGACCACTGGAACGGTCCCGCCTTCCGGCGCCTGCGGGAAGAGCAAAGGGAGATCCTGATCGCCGGCGACAAGGCCAAGTACGATCCATCGACGCACCGGATCATCCGCGATCAGTGCGTCGAGCCGGGAGCCTGCTGGCTCAAGAACATGTATTTCCGGGGGGACGAAGCCTTCTACCGCGAGCTCGGCCAAACGCTCGACGACCTCCGCCGCAATCCCGGCGTGCGGGCGCGGTGGCGCCGCCTCGCCCGCAACGGCGAGCGGTCGCTGCAAAACGCCGCGCGCCGCGCCCTGCCCGCCGGCTCCCGCCGGGGCGACTGGGCGCGCCGATTGAGAAACAGGATCCGCCGCACCCCGCCCGCGTCGCTCTGAAAGTCGGCCGCGGCGATCCGCCCCGAGAGGCTCACGCCAAAAACGAAAGGGCCCGCCTTGGTGGCGGGCCCTGAAGAGATCTTCTTTGCGAAACCCTCAGTGGTTGATGTTCACGTTGTTCTGGACCACGAACTTCTTGCGTCCGATCTCGGTCCGGCGGAAGAGGGACGGCGGGTTGACCTGACCCGAAGAGTCGACCACGTAGACCACGACCTCGTGTTCCCCGTCTGTGAGTTTCGTCGTGTCGAGGTTGTACAGGAACCCGGTGCGATCCGTGCTGACCCGCGGATCGTTGGCCGGAACGTCCTTGCGCAGGAGTCCGTATGTCGCCGAGGCCACGACCTGCCCGTCGATATCGACCAGGACGCCGTCGACCACTCCGCTCGAGTTGGTATGGATGCCGTTGAAGTCGAAGGCCCATCCAAAGACGGGGGTGATCCCCTGCACGAACTGATACACCTGCGGGAGGTCGATATAGCCGATGGCCGGAATGTCTCCGTTGGTGAGATCGCACAGAACGTCGAAGGACATCGCTCCCAGCTCGATGACGGTGTCGTGATCGTCACCGACCCGGACGGACATGGTGTGCTTGCCGCTGGTCAGGATTCCGACCGCGGTCAGACTCGGCGTCAGCGAGATGGAAGGGGTCGAGTTGGGAATCAGGATGTCGAACTGGCCGCTGGCCGGATTCTGGCGGAAGTAGTAGACGAACGTGAACCCGGCGTTGTCCGCGTTGACGTAACCGGGGAAAAGCTCCGCCACGTCGGGCCGGTTGACGCCATAGCAGTTGAAGAAAGTTCCTCCCGACAGGACGCAATCCTTCCGCGTGTTGGCGATGATGACGCCGTCGATCAGAAGCTCGACGTACGCCACCTGTCCCTTGTCCAGCCGCGCCCCGGTGTCCAGCGCCCATCCCTTGGTCAGGTTGGGAATGTCCGAGGTCTGAGGCTGGGTGCAGGGGGACGGGCAGGAAGGTGGAGCGGGGGCCGAGCAGAGGAGCGACGCCTTGTCCAAAGGAAAGTCGATGTGACCAAACGGCGTCAGGTTCAGGGCGTTGTTCTCCACCTGGACGGTGCGCGTTCCGATGACGCGAGAGAGGCCCTGATTGTCGGTGGCGCGCACGGTAATGACGTGGAGCCCGTCGAGGAAACGGGTCGTGTCGATGTTCGCGATGAAGCCCGAGTAGAGAGACTTCGGGGCCGGACCCGGGAAGTCGGGAAACGCGGCGTACACGTCGGGGCGGGGCGAGCCGAAGACGGCGCTGCCCGGCTGTCCCCGGCCGACCGCGCCGGCCACGACCTCGGCGTCGACGAGAAAGTCGATGTGATCGATGTCCTGGTCGTCCACGGCCCACCCGGTCACCGGAAACGATCCGTTGGCGCCCTCGGTCCCGTTCGGCCCGGGAATGTCGATGTACCCGAAGGGGGCCTGGTTGATGTTGTTGTCGACGTTGACCGAAACCGGGCCGAGCACCGTCACCGCGGTGGTCGACTCGGTCACCTTCACGGTCAGGGAGTGCAGCCCGTTGCCGTAGTTGCGGGCCAGGAAAGAAGAGAGGAAGCCGGGATTGGCGGTCGGACTGCCGACGTAGTTGGGGAAGACCTGGAGAACGTCGGCCCGGGGAATGTCGAGATCCGCCTGGTTCACGACGACACCGTCGATCAGAATCTCGATCTTGGAGATCGGGTTGAAGTCGAGGGCGAAGCCCGAGACACGCACGACACCGGACACCGTCTGGTTCTCCGTGGGTGTGTCGATGGCGCCGATCACATCGGCGCTCGCCGCCTGAGCAAAAAGCAACCCGACGCCGATGAGAAGGGCCAGAGACGAGGGCGCCTTCCTGGACATGCGCAATCCTCCCCGAAAATTTAAGAAAAGAATGTGAAAATCTCGATGGAAAGTCAAGCTCCGTCTCGCCTTAGCCTCATTTTTTTAGGCAAAAGCGACCGGCAGGTGCTAAAAAGGGACGCTGAAAACCCCCAAAAGCTCGAAAGTGCGAACCGCGACATGAAGTCCCACGCCGGCAAGATCGCCATCTCCCTGGCGCTGACGGCAGTCCTGCTGGCGTTTTTCGTCCGGGGGATCAACCTGGCCGGGACCCGCGACGCCGTCCTGGCAGCCTCCCCGGGCTGGCTGGCCGCGAGCCTCCTTCTGGGGGTCGGGACGTTTGTTTTCCGGGCCGTACGCTGGACCTGGATCCTCCGGCCGGTGGCTCGGGTAGGGATCTTCCCTGCCTTTCGGGCCACCGCGGTGGGATTCGCCGCAAACAATCTCCCGGGCAAGGTCGGCGAGGTGCTGCGTCCGGCGCTCCTGGCCAAGACCGAGAAGCTCCCTTTCTCCCCCCTGCTCGCTTCGGTCGCTCTCGAGCGGGTCTTCGACGGCGCCTCGGTCCTGTTCTACCTGCTCCTGGCGATCTGGTTCGAGCCGAACCGGAAAGGCTCTCTCGGCCTGGTCGGACTCCTTCCGGCGGCCGTGCTCCTGGCCCTGGTGATGATGGCCCTCCTGGCGGTCTTCCGGCGTCGAGCGACCGAGCGCGTGCTCGAGGTCTTCTGGCGCCGCCTGCCGGTGAGGATCCAGCCCCGGATAGAAGCCTTCGCCACGACCTTCATCGACGGGTTCGCCTCGCTCAGGAGCCCGGCGCTCCTTTTGGCCATCACCGCCGGCTCGCTGGGGATGTGGCTGGTCATCAATCTCCAGATCTACAGCGTCCTGCGCGCCTTCCGCCTGGACCTTCCGTTCACGGCCTCGTTCGTCGTCACCGCGGCGGCGGTGCTCGGCCTCGCCGTTCCCACCCCGGGCGGCCTGGGGTCGTATCAGACCGCCGTCGCCGAGACCCTGAAGAAGGTCTTCGGCGTCTCCCGCGAAGCGGCCGCCGGCGTGGCCATCGTGGCCTGGGCCGCCTCCTTCATCCTGATTACCTTGATCGGTCTGCTGCTGCTGGCTCTCTCGGGCAGGGAGCGGGCGCTGGCCCGGGCCGCGGAGAAGGAGATCGAGCGCCGGGATGCGATCCATGGTGGACGGTAGCCGGAAGACAGGCGAAGATAGAGACATGTCTGCCGCCTCACGCCTCACGCCTTGCGCTCGACGCCCCGCATGAAATGCCCCTTTTGCAGCGGCGTCGACGACAAGGTCGTGGACTCCCGAGAGAGCCGGGAGGGCGAGGTCATCCGTCGGCGCCGGGAGTGCGTCTCGTGCGGGCGGCGGTTCACGTCGTACGAGACAATCGAGGAAATCCCGTACATGGTCGTCAAGAACGACGGCCGCAGGGAGACGTTCGACCGCAAGAAGCTCCGCGCGGGGCTGGCCAAGGCTTGCGAAAAGCGGCCCGTCCCTCCCGCGCGTCTGGACGCGATCGTCGACGAGATCGAGGCCCGTCTCCACGACACGGAGGAGCGCGAGATGGCCACGCGCGAGATCGGCGCGCTGGTCATGGAGCGCCTTCGCGAGCTCGACAAGGTCGCGTACGTCCGTTTCGCGTCGGTGTACCGGAAGTTCGAAGACGTGGACGAGTTCTTGAACGAGCTCAAGGGGCTCATCGGAAGAGCCGAGACGAAGGTATGACGGGCGTTAGGCGCAAGGCGTCAGGCGTGAGGCGAACGGGGGCCGGGAGCGTTGAGCTGCGCCTTACACCTCACGCCTCACGCCTCACGGCGCAGCGGAGCAAGCCTCGCCTCCCGCCTCACGCCTCACGCCTCACGGCGAAGCCATGGTAAAGCGCGCGGTCAAGCTCTACGGCCCCATGGTCGAGCTGTCGCGGCTCCAGGGAGAGCTCAATCGCCTCTTCGCCACCTTCGTCGAGGCCAACCGGGGCGTCGGAGCCAACGCCTCGGCGTGGGACCCGAGCGTCGACGTCCTGGATGACGGCGAGACGATCCGCATTCTGATCGAGCTGCCCGGCGTCGAGGCTTCCGACGTGCGCGTGACCATTCGGGGACGCCTGCTCATGGTCAAGGGTCAGAAGAAGGGCCGCATCCGCTCTCGCGAAGGGATGCGCTTCTTCTGCATGGAGCGGTATTTCGGAACCTTCATCAAGTCCGTCCCTCTTCCCCGTCCCGTCAACACGCACCACGCTCGTTCACAACTCAAGGACGGGCTCCTGGAGGTCCTCCTTCCCCGCGTCCCGGATCAACGGGAGAGAGAATACGAGCTGGTGGTGAAGGGCGAAGAGGATTGAGCCAGCCTGCTGACGGCGCTCTCCCGCCCGAGGGACGGGCACGGGCCGAAGCGGGATCTTAAACCCGAGAGACGGCGCGCAAAAAGCTGATAGCTTGGGGCCATGGCCGACATCGAAGAAAAAGAGATCGTCGCCGAACGGGACCAGGAGCTCCCGATCCCCGACATTCTGCCCGTCCTTCCGCTGAAGGACGTCGTGGTCTTCCCGTTCATCATCCTTCCCCTGTCGGTGTCGCGAGAGAAGTCGATTCAGGCGGTCGATGCGGCCCTCGCCGAGCAGCGCATCATCATGCTCGTGGCGCAGAAGGACGCGGCCAACGAAACGCCCCGACCCGACGACCTCTACACCGTCGGCACGGTTGTCGCGATCATGCGGATGTTGAAGCTCCCCGATGGGCGCATCCGGCTCCTGGTCCAGGGCTTGACCCGCGCCCGGGTCGATTCGTTCCTGGCCGAGGAGCCTTATCTCAAGGCCAAGATCACCCGGCTGGAGGAGAAGGACAGCCCCAAGGAGCTGCCTCCGGAGCAGGAAGCCCTCGTTCGCAGCGTGAAGCAGAACCTGGAGAAGTCGGTCTCCCTTGGCAAGAACATCTCCCCGGAAGTGATGGTGATCGCCGCCAACCTCGACGACCCGGCGCGGCTGGCCGATCTGGCGGCGTCCAACCTGGATCTGAAGCTGGAGGAAGCGCAGAAGATCCTCGAGTCGGTCGACCCGATCGATCGCCTGCGGGCGGTCAACGACAGCCTGGCCAAGGAGATCACGGTCCTGACCATGCAGCAGGAGATCTCCACGCAGGCCCGCGGCGAGATGGACCGCTCGCAGCGCGAGTACTACTTGCGCCAGCAGTTGCGCGCGATCCAGCAGGAGCTCGGTGAAGGAGAGGAGATCAACGAAGAGCTCTCCCACTACAAGGAGCTCATCGCCGAGAAGAAGATTCCCGCCGAGGCCGCGGCGGAGATCGAGAAACAGATCAAGCGCCTGGAGCGCAGCCACCCCGATTCGGCCGAGACGGCCATCATCCGCACGTACCTCGACTGGATGACCGGTCTGCCGTGGGGAGTCGCCTCCGCGGACGCCGAGGACATCGAACGGTCTCGCCAGATCCTGGACGAAGACCACTACGACATCGAGAAGGTCAAGGAACGGATCCTCGAGTACCTGGCGGTCCACGCGCTCAAGAAAACGCTGAAGGGTCCGATCCTCTGCTTCGTGGGCCCTCCCGGAGTCGGAAAGACATCGCTGGGCCGGTCCATCGCGCGCGCTCTCGACCGAAAGTTCGTCCGTCTTTCGCTCGGCGGCGTGCGGGACGAAGCGGAAATCCGCGGACACCGCCGGACCTACGTCGGCGCGATGCCCGGACGCATCATCCAGGGGATTCACCAGGCCGGGACCTCCAATCCCGTCTTCATGCTCGACGAGATCGACAAGATCGGAGCGGACTATCGGGGAGATCCGAGCTCGGCGTTGCTCGAGGTCCTGGATCCCGAGCAGAACTTCACCTTCCGGGACCACTACCTGGGCGTCACCTACGATTTGTCCAAGGTTCTGTTCATCGCCACGGCGAACATCCTCGATCCGATCCAGCCGGCCTTCCTCGACCGTATGGAGGTCCTCCGTCTCTCCGGCTACACCCTGGAGGAAAAGAGGGCGATCGCGCGGCGCCACCTCATCCCCAAGCAGATGGACGAGAACGGGGTCAGCGAAGCGAACCTCGAGTTCACCGAGGGCGGACTGATCAAGATCATCGAGGCTTACACGCGGGAAGCGGGTCTGCGCAATCTAGAGCGCGAGATCGGATCCATCTGCCGCAAGGTCGCCGTCTCCGTGGCCAAGGGGAAGTCCCGCCGGTACCGGATCACCAGCGCGTCCGTCGAGAAGATGCTCGGGCCGGTGAAGCACTTCGCCGACGAGCTTCTGAAAAAGGACCAGGTCGGCGTTGCCACCGGGCTGGCGTGGACCTCCACGGGAGGCGACCTTCTCTTCGTCGAGGCGCTGGCGGTTCGCGGCAAGGGAAGCCTGCGCCTGACCGGACAGCTTGGCGACGTCATGAAGGAGTCGGCGCAGGCGGCGATGTCGTATGCCCGCGCGCACGCCCGGGAGCTCGGGCTCGCCGACGACTTCTTCGAGACACGCGACGTGCACGTTCACGTGCCGGAAGGGTCGATTCCCAAGGATGGCCCCTCGGCCGGGATCACCATGGCCACCGCGATCATTTCGGCGTTCACCCAGCGCCCCGTGCGGCGAGACGTCGCGATGACCGGGGAGATCACGTTGCGCGGAGAGGTTCTTCCGATCGGCGGTGTCAAGGAAAAGGTGCTCGCCGCCCGTCAGGCGAAGATCAAGATGGTGATTCTCCCCAAGCTCAACCGGCGGGACATCACGCAAATCTCGACGCGCCTGGTGCACGAAATGGCGTTTCGTTATGTCGACACGGTCGAAGAAGTCCTGGAGATCGCGCTCCTGCCCGCGGTGGTCGCCGACAAGCGAACGCCGGAGCCGGCGGCCGCTCCCCCGGTACCGCCTTCGCGGGAGATCGCGGCGACACCGAGGGGACGCCACACTCCGGCGCCGCGGGCGTAGCCGTCGCTTCCGCTCGATCGGGATCTGCGCCCTGTGGCGCACCGGCGGCCCGCTCGGCCGGATGCGGCCTCGACGGGCCGCCTGATCCCTCCCTCGCTCTCGCTCCCGGGGCCAGGAACCAGCTTACGCCTTCCGCCTTCCGCCTCACGCCTCACGCGACCTGCCTGTCGGTCGGGGGCCCGTTCGTGAATAATCCCCTCCCGTGAAGGCGGAGGATCGCTTCGTCGAAAAGATCCAGGCTCTGCTACCTCCGGCTCGCGGAGTGCGGATCGGTCCGGGAGACGACGCGGCGGTGGTCGAATCGTGGGCCGGTCCGCTGGTGGCCACGACCGATCTGCAGATCGAGGGGATCGATTTCCTGTCCGAACAGGAACCGGAAGCGATCGGACGCCGCTCTCTTGCCGTCAACCTGTCCGATCTGGCGGCGATGGGTTCATGCCCCGAGTTCTTTCTGCTCTCGATCGGCTTTCGGCGGGATCGCGGTGAGGAGTTTCCGCTGGCCGTCGCCCGCGGAGCTCTCAGCCGGGCCCAGCCCCTGGACGTCCGTCTGGTCGGCGGAGATCTTTCCGACGCTCCGGTGACCCTGGTGTCGATCGCCTTGTGGGGATCCGCGCCGGGAGAGTTGTTGACACGGTCCGGAGCAAGGCCCGGAGATCTTCTCTTCCTCTCCGGCTGGCCCGGGCGCGCCGCTGCGGGCGTGCGTCTGGCCCGCCGACTCGCGACCTTCGCCAGCCGGGGCTCGGCGCCGACACCCCGCTTTGTCGGCCTCGAACCTCACGACGAGAAGGACCTCCTCGCCGCCCATCGCGATCCGGAGCCCCGCGTCGCGCTCGGGCTGTGGCTGGCGCGGGAACGGGCGGCCCATGCGGCGATCGACGTCTCCGACGGTCTGGGAGTGGACGCGGGCCGGATCGCCCGCGCGTCCGGCGTGCGGCTGGTTCTCGAGCGGGAGAGAATCCCGATCGCCCGATCCCTTGCTGCCTTCGCCGACCTCGAAGCCGTCGAACCCATCGACTGGATCCTGGGAGCCGGTGACGATTACGAGCTGCTCTTCGCCGCGCCGGCCGCCGCGGCCGCCGTTCTGGAAGGCCCGCATCCGGAATGGGGAGCGCCGGTGACGCGGATCGGCCGGGTGGAGGAAGGATCGGGGGCCGTGCTGCGCGGACTCCACGGCGATCAGGACGTCTCCGACCGCGGCTACGACCACCTCGAGCCTCGATCCTCGGGTGGCTCGCGATGAAGAGCCTCATTCCGTCGCGCGCGTTTCGCCGCCGCAAGCATCATCGCTGGAAGTGGCGGCGGCGATGGAAGATCCTGCTCCTCGACCTGCTGGGCCGCGAAGAGCCTCCAGAGCGCGTCGCCACGGCCATCGGCCTGGGAATCGGCATCGGCTTCTCTCCGTTCATCGGCCTCCACCTGTTCCTCGCGCTGGGGCTGGCACTTCTCTTTCGCCTGAACAAGATCGACACGGTGCTGGGAACGTTTTGCGGCAACGCGCCCACGTGGACGCCGGTCTTTCCGATCGGATACCGCTTCGGCCGGGCTCTGCTCGGCTTCGACAGCCGGACCGTTCCACGGCTCAACTGGGGAGTGTTGCTCCACAGCGACGCGACGTGGATCTTCCACCCCATCGTGACGGCACACCGGGTCTTCGGACACCATGCCTTTGCCCCGCGGCTTCTCTCTTTCCTGGTGGGAACGACGGCTCTGGCCATTCTGATCGGGTTCATCGCGAGAGCGCTCACGCTGGCCCTGCTGCGCCTGTACCATCGCCGCCATCCGCGCGTCGCGATCCGCGCCGCCAGCCGTCGGGCGCGCACTCTCCGGTCCCGGTCCGACCGGGCCTAGCGGGTCGTCGGCGGGACCGACGGATCGTCCCGGATCGTTCCGGCGCGGCGCAGCGCGGCCAGGCGGGGCGCATAGGCCGGGCACGCTTGCGCGGCGCGCATCAGGGCCGCGAGATCCTCACGGGACCTCGAGACGCGGTAGGCCTGCTCGAAGGCCAGCGCCGCGGCCATGTCCTGGCCTTTTCTTTCGGCCGCTGCCGCCAGCACGCGCAGCCCTTCGACGCAGGCGGAGGAGCGCCGAACGGCACGGAGGGCCTCGCCGCGCGCTCGCTCGACCTCCCCCTGATCGAGGCACCATTGTGCATAATCGCCGCGCACCGAGCACAGGTCTCCACCGAGCTCGACGGCCCGCCGCCAATCGGCCGGAGCGCTCTCGAGGTCGAGCCTGGCCGAAACCAGAGCCAGGTGATATGCCAGCGGAATCGAGCGCGGCTTCTTTTCCAAGCCCTCACGGTACGTATCTTCCGCGCCTTCGTCGTCCCCCTTTGCCTCGCGCACCGATCCCAGTCCGAAGTGGCCGTTCTCGTAATCGGGAAAGATTTGGAGTGACTTCTCGTACGATCGCTCCGCCTCCCCCAGCAACCCCATGCGCTTCTCGACCCTCCCCTTCCCGGCCCAGGCATCCCAGTACTCTCCATACAGAGCGATGGCTTTCTGGTACTCGCTGCGGGCGAGCCGATCCCGGCCGAGATCCGCCTCGACGTAGGCCAGATCGTAGTGCGCCTTGGCGCTGCGGGGCGCGGTCGAGATCAGGTTCGCGAAGAGCCCTTCGTCGGTCCACCAGGCGGCATTGCGCACGATCGTGCGCACGGAAAGAAGAACAGCCACTGCCACGAACACGCGTCCACGGGCCGACGATCGGGACAAGGATCCGGACGCGGAGCCGGCCAGGAGCGCGCCGCCGATCAGGCAGATTCCCGCGGAGGGCAGGTACGCCAGCCGCTCCGCAAAGATCGTCCCGATCGGAAAGAGAACGTTGCCCGTCGGGAGCAGCGCGAGGGCAAAGAACAGAAAGCCCAGCGCCGGAGCGGACCCCTGAGACAGCCGCGCCAGGGCCGTCACGGTGAGCAGAACGAGCAGCAGAACGGCGGCGATCGCCAGCGGCGACAGGACCGGGAGTGGCCGGATCGACCAGGCCGATTCATCCGCGGATAAGTGGAGGGGAAAGGCGCAACGGCCCAGGTAGCGAAAGAAGATCACGCCGGCATTCACCATGCGCGCCGCGGGGCCAAGCGGCGCGAGCGCGTTCTCCACCTCGAAGATCCCGCTCGATCCGGACCGCAGCGAACCGCCCAGGACCCACGCGCGAAGGCGGAACACTCCGACCAGCACCGCAGCGGACAGAATGAAGAGCGGAAAGCCTCGGACCAGCGCACCCCACAGACGCCGGGGGAGCGACCCTTGCGCCACGAACGCCAGGAGGAGGAAGGCGAGGGCCGGCGCGACCGCGCCGCTCTCCTTGGTGAGAACGGCCGCCGCGTAGGCCGTCACGGCCAGGCCCAGCGCCGCGAGCCGGCTTCCCCGCCTGAGAAACAGAGCCGCGTGCAAGTACAGCAGCGTGAACAGGGCCGACTGAACCTCTCCGCGTCCGACCAGGCTGGTGACCGCCTCGACGTGAATCGGATGCACGGCAAAGAGCAGGGCCGCCGCGGCGGAGGCAGGAGGGGAAACGCCGACGCGCAGCAGAAGCGCTGCCAGAGCCAGGGTCGCCGCGGCGTGCAGCGCGACGTTGACGACGTGGAAAGCGACGACGTCCTTCCCGTGGATCCACCATTGAACCGCAAAGGACAACAGCAGGGCCGGCCGATACGTCGAGCCGGTGCCCCGCGGTCCACCGAAGTACTCCCTCGCAAACAGCTGTCCCACGGTCTGCGGCGAGCGTATGCGCGGGTTGTCTCGGACGATCGCCTTGTCGTCGTACGTGAAAGCGCCGATCGTGCCGTTGGCATAGACCACGGCGCACGCGGCCAGCACCAACAGCGCAAACAGTGCCTTGTCGCGTCGCGAAAGAAAGTTCTCAGCCATCATCGATGAGCGATCAGCGGAATCCGTAGCTCCGTAGCCACCACAAGGACCACTTCGGCTCAGTGTAGCCAACTTCAGCCGGAGCCAGGGACACCACGAGGATGCGGACGCTGAGGGGGCACGGAGAATCGCCGACGCCCCGTGCCCTCGCGGCGCGCGAAGTCTCCCGGAGGGGAGGAGGCGCGCGCCGCGGGAGCGAGAGCGCAGCGAGGGATCAGGTCCGCGGTCGAGCCCCCAGGCGAGCCGCGGACCGGTGCGCCGCAGGCGCAGATCCCTCGCAAGCGGAAGCGACGGTTTAGTGTCCCGACCGCGGACGCGACGTGACGTTCAGCTCGCGGATCAGGTAGAGAAGCGCCTGGCGGGAAAGGCCGAGGTCCCGCGCCGCCCGCGTGCGATTGCCGCCGGATCGCTCGAGCGCTTCGCTGATCAGATCCCTGCGGTGGGCGTCGACCCGCGTCCGGTATCCCTCGGTCGGCCCCGCGGGGCGCCGGTCGCGCCGGACCGACTCGGGCAGGAGCTCGACGCCCACCGAGCCGCCCGGCTCGGCCAGCGCCGCGGCCTGCGCCACGGCGTTCTGAAGCTCCCGGACGTTCCCCGGCCAGCCGTGGGCGGAAAGCGCAGCCAGGGATTCGGGCGAGAACTGGAGCTCGCCGCGGCCGTACTCCTTGCCGTACCGCTCCAGAAAATGCCGGGCCAGCAGAATCACGTCGCGGCCGCGATCGCGCAGCGGCGGCAATGCGATCACCGCCACGTGCAGGCGGTAATAGAGGTCCTCCCGAAAGACGCCCCGCTCGACATCCTCCGCCAGCGAGCGCGAAGTCGCCGAGACGACCCGGACGTCGATCGATCGGGAGCGGTTCTCTCCCACCCGGCGGATCTCCCGCTCCTGGAGAGCCCGAAGCAGCTTGGCCTGGAGCGGAAGGGAGAGGTCGCCGATCTCGTCGAAGAAGATGGTGCCGCCCGCCGCCTCCTCCAGGAGACCTCGGCGGTCTCGGTCCGCTCCGGTGAACGCGCCGCGCACGTGCCCGAACAACTCGCTCTCGAGCAGGGCCGCGGGGATGGCGGGCACATTGACGGCCACGAACGGGCCCGACGAGCGTGACGAGAGCTGATGCACCGCGCGGGCCACCGCTTCCTTGCCGCTGCCGGACTCACCGAGCACGAGAACGGTGACCGGCTGGGGGGCGAAGCGGACGAGCCGCCGGTACGGGTCCTCCATCCTGGGATCCGCGGTCACCACGTGGAACCGACCCCAGCCGCGCGCGAACTCTTCGGGTGCCGGCGCGGGCCGTCTCCGATAGAGCATCGTCTCGAGCAGGAATGCGATGGAGTCGGCGGTCTGGGGCGGCGGCGGCGGCGAGAGCTCCAGCTCGTAACGAGCCTCTCCCGCGGTCAGGGCGCGGACCAGCGGAGCGGCGGCGGCGTCCGCGTGGGGTTGGGAGGTCCGCCACCGCAGGATCGTCTGACCCTCCTCGTCGCGCACCGAAAGCCCGCTCAGGCCGAACGCACGCAGGGGCGCTTCGACCTCCTCCCCCGACAGGGCGGCGGCCACCGCGTCCCGGAGCGGCCGCAACTGCCCGGCCGCCAGCGAGGGCGGACCGCTCGGCGGCCCGAACACGCGCTCGGCCAGGACCGAGCCTCCGCGCCCTCGGAGGATCTCTTCCGCGCGCGCCGAGAGCGTGGGCGGGACGCCCACCACTCCGAAGAGGACGCGCCAGCGAGCGACACGCTCCGCCGCCGCGTAGTCGCCCCGCGCCAGAGCAGCGTCGGTCTGAGCAAGGTCCTCTTGCGGCGGTCCGCCCTCACCGCGGCGGCCGAGCTCCCGAAGGCGCTCGCGCGCCTGCAGATCCGTGTCGCAGCGATCGGGCGGATCGACGGACGCCTTGTCCCAGGCCGCGCGCGCGCCCTCCAGGTCGCCAGCATAGAGGGCGCGGTCTCCTTCTTCCAACCACAGCTCCCCGATCTCGAGCCGATCGCGCAGAGTCGTCGAGAGGGCTCGCGCCTGCTCGTTGTCGCGTCGGGCCTCCTCCAGCTGACCGCGCCGCAGCGCGACGCGGCCTCTCTGGTGCAACGCGACGAGACGGCTGATCTCGTCTCCGCGCTCGTCGGCGTCGGCCAGAAGCCCGTCGATCTCCCGTGCGGCGTCGTCCCACTCGGCGCCATGGATGGCCAGCTCGAGGCGATTGATCCGGGCGCCGTGGGCGATGTCTCCGCGTCCGGCCACCGTCGCGAGCCGGACGGCTTCGTCCAGGACCGGACGGCACGCCTCGACGCGTCCGGCGTGGTACAGCGCCACCGACAGATCGAGCAGCAGGTGCGATCGCTGCGCGGCGTCGTCGCGAGTGATGGCGAGAACCTCCTCCAGGCGGGCGATCGCGGCCGAAAACTCTCGACGGTCGGACATGGCGAGCGCCTCGTGCGCAAGCAGGCGCGCGGTCAGCCGGTCGTCGGCCCGCTCCAACACGGCGCCTCGCCACTGCTCGTAAACGGCCTGCTCTTCCCGAAACCGGCTCGCGGCCGCGTAGACCCCGGCGCGCGCGAGCGCTGTCTCCAGGCGATCCTCGAGGTCTTCCCCCGCTCCGTCGCGTTCCGCCTCGTCCAGGAGTCGGAGGGCCGTCTCGTGCTCTCCCGCGCGGCATCGGCTCACCGCTTCGACGCGCAAGGCCCGGACGCGCTCGGCCGCCGGCGCCGCCGGATAGTCCGTCCGCCAGAGGGTCGCTTCCCGGCCGGCGGGCTGGCCGTGACCCAGCTGGAAGAATATTTCCAGAGCGCGCAAGCGCGCGCCGCGCCGGACCTCCTCGGTCGCCTCGGCCGCATCGGCGAGCGCCAGCAGCCGCGCCCGGGCGTCCTCGAGCCGGCCCCCCGCCACCTCGCGCTCCGCCTCGAGGCGTTCGAGCCAGGGCGGACGCGTCACGCCGGCCGCGGCCGCCAGGCGGGAGGAAAGACCGAACCATCGCTCCGGCGTCGCCGAAGCGGTCTCTCCGAGCCACCGCTTCGCCGCCGCGAGCGCTTCCTCGAGGTCGCCCCCGTCCAGGAGAAGCTCGATCCTCCGTCCGGGATCCGCCTCCGCCGTCGCACAGCGCAGGCACGCCGCGCGACGCCTCGCTGCGGTCAGGTGAACGCGGCCTCGCCCCGCAGCGGCGATCTGCCAGGCTCCCGACGCGGCTCGCGTGACGTCTCCGCGCTTTCCGAGCCGACCCAGGGGACGCTCCAGCGACCGGCTCGGGAAAACGCGAGCGAGGGCCTCGGTCGATACGGCCTCGTCCCACGCCGAGAGCACCTCGAGGATCTCGCGCTCGAGCGGACCCGGTTCGGGACCGGCCGACGGCGGTGGGGCGCACGCCACGGACGGAAACGGCCCGTCGCCGGTCGGGTCGGACACGAACGCCGCCCACTCCGCCGAGACGGTCAACGACTCGGCCAGCGCGCGGGCGGCCGCGGGCTCGGGTCGCGCCAACTCCGCGAACCGCTCGTAGAAGCGCAGCGATGCGGAGATCGTGCCGCAGGGGACGAAGATCTCCCGCCGCCATTCGTCGGGAAGGCGCGGCGGGGCGCCGGCGGACTCGTCGATCTCGAGGACCTCGATCTCCGCGGCCAGAGCCTGGGACGCGGTCTCGAACGCGCGGCGGGAGAGCAGGTCCCATCGGTCGATCTCGACCGCGATCCACAGCGGGCGCCTTCCCCCCTCCCGTTCGTGGGCCGCGCGCAGCGCCCGGGCCGCCGCCGCGACGCGGTCGGGGGGGGTCTCTAACCCCAACGCGGCGCCGGGAGTCAAGGCCGAGGATCCAGCAGCAAACACTCTCACCGCCCGGCCTTCCAGCAGGGCCCGAGCCTTCGCACAAAGCAGCCGGCCGCGGGCGCCCCGGTAGCGTGGTCCGGCCAGGCCGATCGTGCGCGCGCGGGCGCCTGCGGCGGCAGGCCCGGACAGCACCCGAAACGAGCGGAAGACGCTCGCCAGCCAGAAGTCCGCCCGACGAAACGGCGCGTCGCTGGCAAGCAACCGATCGAACAGAGTCCGCGCGGCAGGATCGGAAATGCGCCGACCTTGCGAAAAGAGCCGATGGAGGAGAGCCGCCAGCACGGCGGACGGGGCGGGACCGGGCCCGGACGCGGAGACGCAGCGGGGCGTTCGAGGGATCCAAAAACGGGGCCCGGAGTCTCCGACGTCGTGGATCCCTTCGATCAGGTCCTCTTCCGAGAGCGAAAAACCGAAGGCCTGCAGAAACGAGCAAAGGCCGGCCGCCTGGAGAAGGAGAAGGGGAGCGTGCTCCTTGGCGATGCGCCCGTCGGCGATCCGGCGTCCCGTCACGCCGGCCCGCTTCACGACGAGCTCATCTCCTTCGCGCTCGAAATCCACCGGAGGCGCGAGCGTCGCGTGCTCCAGGGCGAGGAAATCCAACCACCGCTCCCGAGGAGCGGGGAGCGGAAACCGCTCGACCTCGATGGAGGATCCCTGGCGGACGGCGATCATGCGTGCGGTTGAGAGTGCGCGGGATCATATACCCTCGCCTGCGCGGGGCTTGGCGATCTGCGCTGAGAGCGCACCGGCCGGCGGCTCGGCCCGATGCGGCCTCGACCGCCGGCCTGATCGCCAAACCCCGCTCCGGCTCGCGCGGCGCGAGTCGTTTCGCGGATCCAGTCCGCGAAACTTGGTCGCGCCGCGGGGGGGGAGATGACGAGTGACAGGTGACGAGAAAGGGCCTCCTGTTACCCGCCTCATCTTCGGACGATTCTCTCCAGGTCACGGAAGAAATCCGGATACGACTTGGCGACGCAGCCGGGATTCTCCAGCAACAGAGAGGGCAACCCCAACGACAGCAGCGCGCCGGCCATGGCGATCCGGTGGTCGTTGGCAGTCGGCAGTCTCCGTGGGAGACCATTCCCCGGGAGGATCGGACCGCGAACCCGAAGCGCGTCCGGCTCCCCGCGAGCGTTCCCGCCCGCTTCCGTCAACAACCGCACGAGCGACTCGATCCGGTCGCTCTCCTTGAGACGAAGATGACCGATCCCTTCGAAACGGCTCTCCCCCTCGGCGAAAGCGGATAGGGCGGCGAGGGCCGGCACGGCGTCGGGAAAATCCGTGGCTCGGACGGACACCGGCCGCAGCGGGGGGCGGCGTTCCGCGCGGACGGCTCCGGCGGACGCATCGATCGAAACGCCCATCGCTTCGAGAACCGGAAGCGCCAGGGCGTCGGCGTCGACCGCCGGCCAGGCCAGGCCGCGGACCCGGACCCAGCCGCCGACAACTCCGGCGGCGGCCAACAGCGCAACGGCCGACGAGTAATCGCCGGGCACCTCATAACGCCGAGGCGATCGGTCGCCCCGGGAAACGCGGAACCGCGGCCCATCGCTCACGCGGTGCCCGAAGTCGCGAAGAGACTGGAGAGTGAGCGCCACGTAGGGAGCGGAGGCCACGTCTCCCGTGGCCGCGATCTCCAAGCCCTCCGGCGCCGCCACCCCGGCCAGGAGCAGGGCGGACAGGAACTGGCTCGATCTCGAGGCATCAACGCGCAGGGAGCCTCCACGCCAATGGGACCCGTCCACGGCCACGGGCAGGACCCCGGCCTCCCCGCGGAATTGGAAGCTTGCCCCGCCCGACGCAAGCGCCTCCATGAGCTCGTGGACCGGTCGTTGGCGCAACCTCGCGCTCCCCGTCACCAGAAACCGTCCCGGCGTGACTCCGGCAAGAGCCAGGAGAAAGCGGGCCGCAGTGCCTGACTCGCCGGCGTCCAGCCGCTCCTCCGAGTCCTGGGGCCCTTTCAAAGGACCGCAGACGATCAGCCCCGCTTCGGAGTCCTCGATGCGCGCTCCCATGGCGCCGAGGCACCGCCGCAGCGCGATCGTGTCTTCCGATTCCAGGGGCGCCGCGATCTCGACGGGGCTCTCCGAAACGGCGGCGAGCACGAGGGCGCGGTTGGTCGCGCTCTTGGAAGAAGGAGCCTCGATCTCGCCGAGCACCCCGGAGGCGGGAGGGATGGCGAGAAAATCCATCAGAATTGAGTCATTGAATCATTGACTCATTGAGTCCCGATCTCACAATGACTCAATGGATCAATGAATCAATTCTCCAACGCCACCAGCTTCGTGTCGCCACTCTCGTCGATTTCCATCCACCGCCGCTCATCGACGAACGCTGGAAGGATCTCCACCCGGCCGCCGTCCACCTGTTCGGACCACGATTTGTGGAAGTGCCCCAGCAGGAGCACGTCGACGCCCCGGGCGACGCGACGCTCGGCAAACCTCCGGATCATCTCCACAGGCAAGCGCTGCTTGTGCTTGAAGTTGGAGCGGTAGAGGCGCGCTTCCGTTTTCCACACCAGTCGATTCCCGGTTTCTTTCGGCACGAAATCCAGAGCGAATCGGGAAATCCGGTTCTTGGAGAGAAGGCGCCAGAAGCGGTAAGGGAGATCGGACTCATTCAAGAGATCGCCGTGGGTCAGGAGGAACCTTTTCCCTCCCTGCACGAACGTCTCCTCGTCGCAGACCTGCCCGAAGAGATGCTCGACATAGGAGCCTCGGAGGAAGAAGTCCCGATTCCCTTCCACGTACGTGACCGGCACCCCCCGGCCCGCCAGCTCCTCCACCTTCCGAAGGAATCGTCCGATGGCCGGTGTCTCGAACTTGGGATGCGCAATGAAGAAGTGGAAGATATCGCCCAGGAGAGATATGGACTCGGCGCCCTGGCGCGCCGTCCGATCGAGGGCCTCGAGGAAGGGGCCGTCGTCGTCGGGCCGCCGCCCGACGTGGCAATCCGCGAAAACGGCCCTCATGTCCCAAGACTACCCGAGTCCGCATGATGCCCCGTCCCCCCTCCCCACCGCCCCCTATCCCCTTCTCCCTCTCGCACCAGGACTCGGACGGGGGGACCGGGCGACGGGGAGACGGGGTGTTGCCGAGAGTGCCCGGCGTGACTCGAGCTTCACCACAGCCCTCTTTTCGCGTAGACTGCCGCGTCCGGGTTTCGTCATTCCGGGAAGAGAGTTATGCAACGACTGAACAATTTCCTGACAGCTTGTTTCGTCTTTGTGGCCGGTGCGTCGGCGGCGCGCGCCCTGTCTCCCCAGATCTCGGCGGCGGACGCGCCGCGGGCGACCCCCCGCTTGTTGCGCCAACTCCAGAGCGGCGCTTCCGAGATTCGTGTCCTCGTCGGACTCGCCGACGGAACGCCCTCGGCCCACGCGCTTCTCCTCCACCCCGATCCGGCCGGTGAGCCGGCTCGCCGCGTCGTGCGGCTGGCCGCGCAACGCCGTCTGGCGGGCGCCTTTCCCGAGCAGGTCTTCCGAACGCGCCACTACTACGAGAGCTTCTCGATCGTGGCCGGAGTTGCGACCGCCAAGGGGGCCGTCGAGCTGGCCAACCGTCCGGACGTCTTATGGGTGGAGCTCGACGGGACCAAGAGGCTGCTCCAGGTCACGCCGCAGAGTGCGCAACTGCTGATTCACAGCGATCAGACCAACAACCTCGGCTACACGGGCTCGGGACAGTCGATCGCCGTTCTGGACACAGGCGTCGACTACACGATCTCCACTCTGGGCGGCGGAGGTTTTCCCAACGCGAAGGTGATCGGCGGCACCGACACGGCCGACAAGGACAGCGACCCCATGGACTGCGAGGGACACGGGACGGAAGTCGCCGGCGTCGTCGCCGGTCCGACCGGCGTCGCTCCGGGAGCGCGCATCGTGGCGGTCAAGGTCTTCTCCTCGCAGGACCCCGGCAACGGGACCTGCAAGGACCAGGCGTTCGACTCCGACATCCTGGCCGGGATCAACTATGCGGTCATGAACCAGGCGGCATTCTCGATCGCCGCGATCAACCTCTCCCTGGGCGGCTCCTTCGGCGACGGGGCCGACCACGGCTACTGCGACGCGACGGAGACGCCCTACGCGACCGCGATCGACACCGCGACCGCCGCGGGGATCCTCGTCGTCACGGCGGGCGGCAACGACGGCACCATCAACGCCCTGTCGATCCCCGCCTGCATCTCGTCCGCCGTATCGGTCGGAGCCGTCTATCCCGACTCGCACAGCCGCGTGGCGTGGTCCGACGGCAGCGGCGGCACGCAGTGCGTGGACCAGCCGGTGGTTCCCGACCAGATCGCCTGCTTCTCCAATTCGAACACCAACCTCTCGCTGCTGGCCCCGGGCGCGTTCTGGACTGTTGCGGACAAGGGCGGCTTCTCCTCGGTCTTCCACGGCACGTCGGCCTCGACGCCGGCGGTCTCGGGCGCCGTGGCCCTGCTCAAGCAGGCTCGCCCCGACCTGACCGCGGCCGGTCTGCTGGGCGTCCTGCGGTCCACCGGCAAGCCGATCCAGGATCCCCGCGACAACGTCACGACCCCGCGGATCGACACTCTGGCCGCCGTGCAGGCGGCGGCGGGAAGTTTCGCCTCTTTCACCGGACCAGGGATCCCGATTCCCGACGGGACGGGCTCCGCGACGGCGACCGTGACCATCTCGGGATTCACCGGCTCGATTGCCGGCGTGCAAGCTTGGGTGGAGGTTGATCACTCGAACCCCGAGCAGCTGCAGCTGACCCTGGTGGGGCCCGACGGCACGTCCGTTGTCCTGCAGAACGCGACGGGCCTCCCGCAGCATCCCATCAACGCGATCTACGGAAAGACTGAACCGACGGCGCAGTCGCTCGGCGTGTTTCAGGGCCGCGCGGCCAACGGAATCTGGACCCTGCGCGTCGAAGACCTGGTCTCCGGCGTGGCTGGCAAGATCCGCAACTTCTCGGTGACGCTCGTTCCCGCGCTGCCGGTCCAGGCGATCCCGGAAGCCGCTCCCGCCTCCGTCCTTCCGGTGGTCGCGCACGTCTTCGGAACGAAGCTCTTCTTCAGCGACCTGCGCATCTACAATCCGGCGTCCGCAGCCCGCCCGTTCTCGCTCTACTACGTCCCGGCCGGCCAGAACGGCTCGTCGGCGGTGGCCGTGACGCAGACGATCGGCCCTGGGCGCGTTCTCGCCTTGAACGACGTCGTCACCTCCCTCTTCGGCTACGAGGACACGATCGGTCCGATGACGGTCGTCGGAACCGACGCGAATTTCCTGGCGACCAGCCGGGCGTATACCCGTGGAGACAACGGGACGTTCGGCCTGTTCGTGCCGAGCGCGTCGAATGCATCGGGCATCGCTGCCGGGAGCGCGACGGCCACGGCCAACGGGCTGGCCAAGACTTCGCAATTCCACACCAACGTCGGATTCACGGAGGTGTCCGGGTCTCCGGTGACCGTGCGGATCGACCTGCGGGATGCGGCCGGAGTCCTGCTCGCCTCGACCACGCGATCGGCCGACGCGAACACGACGTTCCTGATCACCGACGTCATCCGCGACCAGGGCCTGGCGAACACCACGAACTTCCGGGCCGACTTCACCGTCGTCAGCCCGGTTGGGCGCATCCTCCCCTTCGCGACGTACGTGGACGACGTGACCGGCGACGGCAGCTTCCAGTCAGCCGTGGCGGCCACGCCTTCCTCCGAGGACGTCATCGTGCCGCAGAGTGCGCACGTGACCGGCGCCAACGGAGACTTCTTCAAGACCAACCTCGACGTGACCAACCTCGACGCCCAGCCCGTGACGCTCACCGTCTCGCTCCTCCCGCTCCTGATCAGCGGAGCGGCTCCGACTCCGCGCACGTACACGCTCGGACCGGGCCAGACGCTGGAGAAGGTGGATTTTCTGGCCACTGAGTTCGGTCTGGCCGATCCGTCGGCGGCCGGCCTCCGGATCCACCCGAGCGCCCCGGCGCGGCTGGCGGTCTCGACGCGGACGTATGTCGAGAAGTTCGGCGGAACGTTCGGATATTCGGTGCCGGGCGTGCCGGCCTCGACCGCCATCGGCTCGGGCGTCACCGCGACGGCGATCCAGATCGACCAGACCACGGGCCTGTCGGGCTACCGTTCCAACTTCGGGTTCACCGAGGTGGCGGGCGCGCCGGCCACGGTCCTGGTCACGGTCGTGAGCGGCGACACGGGGGCGGTGTTGGGATCGAGCACCTACTCGGTGGGTCCCAACGCCACCTTCCAGGCCTCGGTCGGGGATCTGCTCGGGACGTCGGCCACCGCCAGCAATCTCTATCTCCAGTTCCTGATACAGGGCGGAGGCGGACGCATTCTTCCCTACGCCACGGCCGTCGACAACAAGTCCGGCGACGCCATCTACATGCCGGCCCAGTAACGTCGCGTCGCGAGTCGTTTCGCGGATCCAGTCCGCGAAACTTGGTCGCGTTGCGAAAGCACGAAGACACGGAGCCCCGCGGGGAGCCGGAGCGCAGGCAAAGGGTCAGGCCGGCGGTCGAGCCCGCATCCGGGCGAGCCGACGGCCGGTGCGCCAAAGGCGCAGACCCTTTCCCGCAGCGAAGGCGACCGGTAGAATCGCGGCGTGACCGGTCCGGACAGTTCGCGGGCGCCTTCCGGCGTCCTGCGTCCCTGGCAACGACGCCTCTATCGGATCCTGCTGATCCCTCTGGGCCTCATCGCGGCCAACGCGATCTACCTGTTCGCGTTCACTCGCGACACGAGCTTCTTCTACGCCATGCTCCTGCTCCACCTGGCGCTGGGGATCGCCATCGCGATTCCCTTCTTCGTCTTCGCCCTGACGCACGCAAAGCGAATGATCCGGATGTGGAACAAGCGGGCCAAGGCCGCCGGCCTCGGCATCTTCACTCTCGCCGTGATCTGCGTGAGTACCGGAACGTTCATGGTCTTTCGAGGCGCGACGCTGCACAACCGGCCGGTCTGGCTGGCGCACGTCCTCTCCGTGCCGCTCGCGCTCGCCGCCTTCATCCTCCACCGCCGCGCCCACACCCATCAGCTTCAGTTCCGGCGCTTCTTCGCATGGGGAGGCGCGGTGGCCGTCTTCCTGGCCGCCATGGGGATCGTGGCGAAGATGGAGAAGCCGCCCAAGCGCATCGTCAACGTCAATGGAGACACGGTCTTCTTCCCTTCGTCTTCGGAGACGTTCGACCAGGGTCTGCTCGACGGCAAGAAGCTCGCGGCCAACGACTACTGCCAGGGATGCCATCCGAACTCGTTCCACGAATGGGAGCGTTCGGCCCACCGATTCTCCTCCTTCAACAATCCCTTCTACCGAAAAAGCGTGGAGCTGATGGCCGACGAGGTCGGGCGTGAGCGCACCAAGTGGTGCTCGGGCTGCCACGACCCCGTCGTGCTCTTCACCGGCCAGATGGGGACGGCGACCCAGGCCAAGTTCTCCTACGATCAGTGGGAGGCGCAGCAGGGCTTGACCTGCATGTCCTGCCACTCGATCACCGAAGTCAAGGACCTCAAGGGAAACGGCTCCTACGTCATCGAGGAGTCCAAGCAATACCCCTTCGCGTTCTCCAGGAACAAGACGCTCCTCGCCATCAACCACCTCCTGATCCGGATGGAACCTTCGCTCCACCGCAAGACCTTCCTGAAACCGGTCATGCGGACCGCCGAGTTCTGCTCGGCGTGCCACAAGGTGGCGCTCATCCCGGCCCTGAACAGCTACCGTTGGATGCGGGGCCAGGATCACTACGACAGCTGGTACGACTCGGGAGTGTCGGGGAGAGCGGTGCGCTCGTTCTACGACCCGCCGCAGCCCAAGGCCTGCCGCGACTGCCATCTGCCCCCGTACCGGTCCGACGAATTCGGCAACCAGAAGGGCTTCCTGCACGACCATCTCTTTCCGGCCGCCAACACAGCGCTGCCTTTCGTGCGCGGCGATCGAGAGACACAGGATCGCATCCGCGCGTTCCTCACGAACAAGGTCCTGACCGTCGACCTCTTCGCCATCCGGCGTGGGAACGACCTGCAGGTCATCGGAGATTCTCCGCCCGCGGTCGCGCCCGGGGAGACGTTGGATCTGGAAGTCGTGGTGCGCACCCGCGGGGTCGGGCATCCGTACACCAACGGCACGGCCGACTCGAACGAGACCTGGGTCTCGCTCGAAGCGCAGGATCGACCGGGCAGGGAATTCTTCCAGAGCGGAACGCTCGACGCGGCCGGACGGCTCGATCCGGCCGCGGACATGCTGACGACGTTCCTGATCGACCACGACGGAAACCACATGGACCGGCGGCAGCCGCAGGACATCCACGTGCCGCTTTACAACAACGGCATCGGGCCGGGCGCGGACCGCGTGGTCCACTATCGCCTCCACGTTCCCAATGACGCCGCGGGCTCGATCGAGATTTCCGCCGGCGTGCATTACCGCAAGTTCTCGCGCGACTACGAGACGTTCGCCCTCGGTCCGTCCGTCCCCTCCCTGCCGGTGACGACGCTGGCGAGCGACACGGTACGACTCCCGGTCATCGCCCCCTCCCCCACTCGTCCCCTCGCCCCCTCCGACACTCAGAGGGGGAGAGTGGGTGAGGGGGAGAGGGGGGGAATGAAAGCCCCCCGCGGCAACAGTGATGCACCCTGGCTCCGCTGGAACGACTACGGCATCGGGCTTTTCCTTCAGGGCGACTACAGGGGCGCGGCTCGGGCCTGGACGAAAGTCGCGGAGTTGGCGCCGGAAAAGCCGGACGGCCCTTTGAACCGCGCCAGGGTGGAGATCGCGGAGGGTCGCCTGGAAGATGCCAAGGCATCGTTGGCGCAGGCGGAGGAGCGGCGGCCCGGCTGGCTCAAGACCGCCTTCTTCCGCGCGCAGGTCGAGAAGGACGAGGGCCGGCTCGACGACGCGGAGCGGGACCTGCGTCGGGTCCTCGCGAAGTTCCCGCTCGACCGGGTTGCCTGGAACAACCTCGGCTCGGTCGAATGGCTTGCGGCGCGCTACCCGCAGGCGGTCGAGGCCTATCAGAAGACCCTGGCGATCGACTCCGAAGACCTGACCGCCCACTACAACCTGATGCGCGTCTACCGTGCGACGGGCGACCGCGCCCGCGCCGCGGCGGAGGATGCCGCCTATCGCAAGTACAAGGAAGACGAGACGGCGCGCTCGCTCATGGCCGACTATCGACGCGACAATCCCTGGGACAACCGAGAGTCCCTGCCGATCCACGTCCACGCCGAGGCGCAGCCTCCTGTTGCTCCTCCCGCTCCGTGGGTCGCGACGATCGCTCCCAGGGGCTACCAGACCGACAAGGGCTATCTGACTCGCACTCATCCGCCTATCGTTCGAGAGGCACGCGAGGCGCCGTCGGCACCAGCGGGCAGACCTTCGGCCGGTCAGCCCGCCGCCGGGCCGCGGCCGTACTCGGCCCGCTAGTGTTCTGGAACGAAAGTTCCGTTTCGACCGGGCGACGTAGGGGTGGGGCTTGTCCCCGCCCGCGGGCGGTCGCAAGGGCCACCCCTACGGCATACAGGCGCTGCAGGAATCTTCGTTGCACGACACTCGATCCCGGACCGACAACTGAGGACTGAGGACTCAACGACTAAATGCCCACATCTCGATCTCATGACTCTCGCCCTGTGAGTACGCAGTCCGTAGTCCTCAGTCCGCAGTCGGGAAGAATCCTTCTCGCGTTTCTTCTTCTCCTGTCCGCCTGCCGGCGGCAGGAAACCCCTCGGCGGGCCGCCGTCATCCCTCCCCGCCCCACCCCGATTCCCGCCGCCCGTTTCGAGGAGAAGGCGCAGGAAATGGGAATCCGCTTCACGCACGTCAACGGCGCGCGGGGGGACAAGTGGATGCCCGAGACGATGGGGGGCGGCGTCGCGGTGATCGACTACGACGGAGACGGCCTGCCCGACCTGCTCTTCGTCTCCGGCCGTCCCTGGCCAGGAGATTCGCGGGCCAAGGAAATGAAGTCGTCGCTGGCGCTCTACCGCAACCTGGGAGTCGGAAAGGACGGGCTGGCTCACTTCCGGGATGTCACGCGGGAAGCGGGCCTGGAGCGTGTCTTCTATGGGATGGGAGCTGCCGTCGGCGATTACGACAACGACGGACGGGAGGACGTGTACGTCACGGGCCTCGATCGCAACTACCTGTTCCACAATCTGGGCGGGCGCTTCGAGGAGGTCGCCCAGAGGGCCGGGGTCGTCGACTCGGGCTGGGGAACGTCCGCCGCCTGGTTCGACTTCGACGGTGACGGACTGCTCGACCTGTTCGTCTGCCGGTACGTCGACTGGTCGCCGAAGAAGGATCTCTTCTGCACGCTCGACGGAAAGACCAAGTCGTACTGCACTCCGGAGCGCTACCCCGGGACAGCCTCGCACCTGTATCGCAACCTCGGCCACGGGCGTTTCCAGGACGTGACCACAAAAGCCGGCGTCTTCAACGCCAACCAGAAAGCGCTCGGCGTGGGGCCGTACGATTTCAACGGCGACGGCAAGATCGACTTTCTGGTCGCCAATGACACCGCTCCCAACAACCTGTACCGCAACAAGGGGGACGGCACGTTCGAAGACGTCGGCGTCGAGACCGGAGTGGCCATGGACGAAGGCGGACGGGCCCGCGGCGCCATGGGCGTGGCGTGGGGAGACACCAAGGACGGCCGGGGAGCGACCCTGGCGATCGGGAACTTCTCCAACGAGCTCAAGTCCCTGTACTGGACCGAGAGCGGAGACGTTTTCCTGGACGAGTCGCCCCGAAGCGGGGTGGGGCCGACGTCGCTCACCTCGCTGACGTTCGGCCTCTTCTTTTTCGACGCGGACCTCGACGGGCGGCCCGACCTGTTCCTCGCCAACGGCCACGTCGAGCCGACCGTCCAGCAGGTGCAGAAGGACGTGGCCTACCGAGAGGCCCCGATTCTCTACTTGAACCAGGGCGACGGCCGATTCGCGGTGGCTTCCGCCGGCGACCTGTCCCGGCCCATCGTCGGGCGCGGAGCCGTGTACGCGGATCTGGACGGCGACGGTGACCTCGACGTGGTCGTGGTGGAGAACGGCGGGCCGGCGCGCGTCTACGTCAACCGCCTGGATCATCCCAGGCAGAGCGTCCGGGTGCACCTGGTGGGCACCGGATCCTCCAACCGCGACGCCATCGGCGCCCGAGTCACCGCGACGATCGGGGGCCGCAAGACGACGCAGCAGGTCACGGGGGGATCGTCCTACCTGTCTTCCCCCGAAAAGATCCTGACCTTCGGGCTCGGAAGCGCGGATCGCATCGATGTCCTGGAGATCCGATGGCCCGACGGCGCGCGCGAAACCCTTCGCGACCTTTCCGGCGGCGGCGTGCGAACGGTCGAGGAAGGGAAAGGGCTCGTCTCGTCGAAATCGTGACGCCCGCGCGTCAGGAGTCGAGAATCTCGCGCACCTTGGCCGCGAGAACGTCCGGCGTGAACGGCTTCTGAAGGAAGCGACCTCCTCCCGCGATGAGGCCCCGGCTGGCGATCGCGTCGTCGGTGTACCCGGACATGAAGAGGACTCTCGTCGCCGGCCGCAGGGCCGCGGCCCGGGTCGCCAGTTCCGAACCATCCATCTCCGGCATGACCACGTCCGTCAGCAGCAGATCGATCGGCTGCTCCAGCCGCTCGAGCAGCTCCAGGGCGCCTCGCGGGCCGTCGGCCTCCAGAACCGCATAGCCCTGCGCCGCCAGGATGCGACGGGCCAGGGCCCGCACGCCTTCTTCGTCTTCGACCAGGAGGATCGTCTCCCGGCCGCCGCGCGGCTCTCCTGCGGGCCGCGGCGCGGCGAGCGCCTGCGGATCGGCCGACTCCTCGTGCCTGGGCAGGTAGATGCGAAAGACCGTCCCCGCGCCGGGCTCGCTGTAGGCCCAGATGTACCCGCCGCTCTGCTTGACGATCCCGTACACCGTCGCCAGCCCGAGCCCGGTGCCTTTGCCCTGCCCCTTGGTCGTAAAGAACGGCTCGAACAGGTGGGACTTGGTTTCCTCGTCCATGCCGGTCCCGGTGTCGGTCACCGCGACCATGGCGTACGGACCGGGCTGGATCGTGAAGTCTCCCAGGCCCCATGTCTGGTCGAGCTGCGCGTTGGCGGTCTGAATCGTCAGCCTGCCGCCGCGCGGCATGGCGTCGCGCGCGTTGACCGCGAGATTCATCAGGACCTGCTCGATCTGGCCGGGATCCGCCTTGACGCGTCCCAGCTCCGCCTCGAGCGCGGTCACCAGAGCGACGTCTTCCCCGATCATGCGCCGGAGCATTCTTTCCAGATCCACCACCAGCGCGTTGAGGTCGAGGACCTTCGGCTCCAAACGCTGTTTGCGTGAAAAGGCGAGCAGCTGCCGCGTCAACCCGGCGGCCCGCTCGCCCGCCTTCCGGATCTCCTCCGCGCCTTCCCGAAGCGGGTCGTCCGGCCCGATCTGGGAAAGCATGATCTCGCTGTAGCCCAGGATCGCGGTCAGAAGGTTGTTGAAGTCGTGAGCCACTCCCCCGGCCAGGCGGCCGATGGCTTCCATCTTCTGGGCCTGGCGCAGCTGCTCCTCCAGTTGCCGGCGGTCGGTCACGTCGATGACCGTTCCCTCGATGGTCTCGCCGTCGCCCCTCTCGTCGGACAGCAGGACGGCGTTCTCGAGAGTCCAGATCAGGCTCCCATCCTTGCGCCGTCCGCTGCCCTCGTGATTCGTGAGCATGCCGTGCTGACGGAGCACTTCCAAAAACTCTCCGCGTTGATCCCGGACCGGATAGAGATCCGTCGCCGAGCGCGCCAGGATCTCCTGGCGGGAGGCATAGCCGTAGATGCGGGCGAAGGCGTCGTTGCACTCGAGAATCCGCCCGTCCAACGAAGAGCGATAGACGCCGGCGAGATTCCGTTCGAAGAGCGTCCGATACCGAGCTTCGGACGCGCGCATCGCTTCCTCCGCCAGGCGCCGCTCGGTGATGTCCTGGACCACGCCGACCATCCGGACGGCCCGGCCGTCGGGACCGCGCAGGACGTCGGCGCGCTCCTGGACCCATCGGATGTTCCCGTCGGGACGAAGGACCCGATGATCGATCGCGTAGGACTGGCCCATCTCGATTGCGAGGCGGGAGGCCTCCCGCACGGTTTCGCGGTCGTCGGGATGAACCCGCTCGAAGAACGTCTCGACGCGGCCGTCGAAGCCTTCTTCGGAGAGTCCGAAGATCCGGCACGTCTCGCGGGACCAGACCAGCCGCCCCTGATCGCCGGCGTCGGAGACCCAGCTTCCGACCTGCCCGATCTCCTGCGCCTTCTCCAGGAACGCCTGGCTCTCGCGAAGAGCCTCCTCCGCGCGCCCTCGCTCCTGCTCGGCCCGCAGCCGCTCGGTGACGTCGAAGGCCAGGCCGCGAACGATCGGCCTTTCGACTCCCTCCGTCCGAACCGTGTTGTGATACTGCCAGTAGCGTGTGTCGCCGCGGATCGTCCGGACGGCCATCGTTCCGGTGGCGAAACCGTCCCGGCGCAATCTCTCCATGTACCGCTCGAACCCGTCCTGCTCCTCCGGCGCCAGAATGTCGCGAATCGTGAGGATCTGGCGCCCCAAATGCTCCTCGCGCGTGTATCCCAGCCCTCGCTCGACGGCTTCGTTGATCGTCAGAACCCGTCCTTCCATGTCGTGCACGCAGATCAACGCCTCGCTGTTCTCGACCAGGTCGCGGTAGAGATCTTCGGTCTCCCGCAGGGTTTGCGTCGCTCGGACCCATTCCCGGCGGGTCGCGACGACTCTTGTTTCTCGCTCCACCGCGGGAGCCAGACGAGCGAGGAAGCCGAAGGAGACGAAGTCGTCCGCGCCGGCCTTCATTGCCGCCGCGGCGACGCTCTCCCCGAAGCGGTCGGAGACGATGATCACCGGCAGGTCCGGACAGGCGTTCTTGATCATCCGCAACGCCGTCGGGGCCTCCAGCCGCGCCAGATCGTCGGTGCAGATGGCGACGTCCCAGTCACCGGGCCGAAGCTCGCCCTCCAGAGCCTCCCCGGAATCGACGCGCCGATGCGACGGCTCGTAACCGCCGCGGCGCAGCTGGTCGACGAGGCCCATCGCGGCTTCAGTGCCGGCGCAGAGAAGGACTCGGAGAGAGCCTCGCGCAGGCCTGTGGGGCAATGCCGCGGCCCCGGCGGGGGGTCCGCTCGTTTCTCGATCTGCGTTCGAATTGCTCAATTCCAACTCATCGTGTTCGGGCGAGGCTCATCTCTATCAAGGCTCATGCCCGCGGATATTCCGCGCTTCTTGGCCCGGAAAACAGGAAAGCAGCACCCGGTCCGACAAATCTTGCCGGTTTGACGCTCGGGCCATGACAATGAGGAAGACACCGGCGCCGTCGTCGCCGGCGCCACGCCTCGGTTCAGGCATCGAGTGCGTCTCGGACCTTGGCCGCGAGGGCGTCGGGGGTGAACGGCTTCTGGAGAAAGTGCATGCCTTGAGCGACGAGGCCCTGCCGCACGATGGCGTCGTCGGTGTAGCCGGACATGTACAGGACCTTGATCCCCGGGCGGAGCTCACCCAGACGGGTCGCCAGGTCCGACCCACCCATCTCGGGCATGACCACATCCGTCAAGAGAAGATCGATGACCCCCGGGCGCGACGCCGCCATCGCGAGCGCTTCGTCCGCGCGACCGGCCTCGAGCACGGTGTAGCCCTTGGACTTCAGGATGGTCCGGGTCAGCGTGCGCACCGCTTGCTCGTCCTCCACGAGCAGAATCGTCTCCGTCCCCTGCGGGATGGGCTTGGGCTCCCTGCGTGACAACCGCTCGGCCGGAGACTCCACGCGCGGGAAGTAGATTTTGAACGTCGTTCCGCGGCCGGGCTCGCTGTAAACCCAGATATAACCACCGCTTTGCTTGACGATGCCGTAGACCGTCGCCAGGCCCAGACCCGTGCCCTTACCCTTCTCTTTTGTCGTGAAGAACGGCTCGAAAATGTGAGCCTTGGTGGCCGCATCCATTCCCGTCCCCGTATCGGTCACTGCGATCATCACGTACGATCCCGGCCGCACGGTCATGTGCTCCTGGGCATACGACGCGTCCAGATCGGCGTTCTGAGTCTCGATCGTCAGGGTTCCACCGCGCGGCATGGCGTCCCGCGCATTGACCGCGAAGTTCATGAGAACCTGATCGACCTGACCCGGGTCGGCGCGGATCCGGCCGACGGAAGGCTCGAGCAGTGCGATGAGCTCGACGTCCTCTCCCATCAGTCGCCGCAGCATCTTTTCGAGGTTCCCGACGAGGGCGTTGACGTCGAGCACCTTGGGATCGAGGACCTGGCGCCGGCTGAACGCGAGGAGCTGGCGGGTCAGCGACGCCGCGCGCTCGCCGGACTTGCGGATCTCGTCCAGGTCGCCGTGCATCGGACTCTCTTTGTCGACTCGGGAAAGAAGCAGCTCCGAATAGCCGAGGATCGCCGTCAGGAGATTGTTGAAATCGTGAGCGATCCCGCCGGCGAGCTGGCCGACGGCCTCCATCTTTTGCGCCTGACGCAATTGTTCCTCCAGGAGCCGGCGCTCGGTCACGTCCACGGCGAGAACAAGCTGTGCCTTGTGACCATCGAAACGGAGCGGATGGGATGTGATCTCGACCTCAATCACGCCGTCGTCCTTCTTGCGATGGCGCCAGATGCCCGACTCCTGATACTCGTCTGGCTCGGCAGCGAGGCGCTCGAGCAGAGGCGCCACCTCTTCCTTGGGACGGATGTCCCTGATGGTCATGGCGAGGAATTCCTCGCCGGAATAACCGTAGTGGCGGCAGGCCGCCTGGTTGACCGCCAGGAAGGCCAGCGTCTTCTCGTCGAAGACCCAGAGTGGCTGAGGATTATTCTCGAAGAGAAGGCGGTACCGCTCCTCGGAAGCGCGCAGTGCTTCCTCCGCCCTCCTTTTTTCCGTGATGTCGCGCGCGATCGAGGCGAATCCGACGATTTCGCCCGCCGCTCCCGGGATCGGAAAGAGAGAAACGGCGACTTCCACCGGCACTCCGTCCTTCCGCATGCGGACGGTCTCGTATCGGCGGAGACCCGCTCCCGTTCTCAGGACCACGAGATATGCGGCCACCTCGCCGCGCCGCTCGGCCGGCTCGAGAAGCGATACGGGACGCCCCTTCATCTCGGCGGCGCTGTAGCCGTAGGTTCGCTCCGCCCCTTGGTTCCAGGTGAGGATGTTGCCGGAGACGTCCGTCGAGATGATGGCGTCGTCCGATGATTGAACGATCGCCGCCAAAAGCCGGTTTCGCTCTTCGGCCTCCCGCCGCGCGCGACGCTGGTCCGCCTGCTCGAGCTCCCGCTCGACCGCCGGCAGGAGCCGCTTGAGGCTCCCCTTGAGCAGAAAGTCGCGGGCGCCCGCCCGCATCGACTGCACGGCGATTTCCTCGCCGACGCTGCCCGAAACGATGATCGAGGGGATGTCCAGACCGGTGTCCCTGAGCACCTCGAGGGCCCCTAACGCACTGAAGCGAGGGAGATGGAAATCCGCCACCACCAGGTCCCATTCCCGGGTTTCGAGCGCCGACCGCATCGCCGGGCCGGACTCGACGCGGAGCCATTCGACTTCGCCGGCGCCACGCTTGAGCTCCCGGACCAGAAGCTCCGCGTCGTCTTCCGAGTCCTCGACGATGAGGACCCGCAGTCGCTCGACCATCAGAGACTCCGCTGCATCGGAGGCCCCTCGTTGAGTACCAGCCAGTACAGTCCGAGTTGGCGGACCGCCTCCATGAACTGGCCAAAATCCACCGGCTTGCGGATATAGCTATTGGCCCCCAGAGCGTATCCCTTGATCAGATCCTGCTCCTCCTTCGAGGAGGTCAGAATGACGACGGGAAGCAGTCTCGTCCGCTCGTCCGCGCGTAACTGCTCCAGGACCTCCAGACCGTTCACCCGCGGCAGCTTCAAATCCAGCAGCACGAGCGAGAGCTCTCCAGGGTCGCGGTCCGCGTGCGGTCCACGCGCGAACAGGTAGTCGAGCGCCTCCACGCCGTCCCGCGCCACGATGATCTGGTTGGCGATGTTGTTCTTCTTGAACGCGCGAAGGGTCAGATCCACGTCGTCCAGGTTGTCCTCCACGAGAAGAATCGTTCGGATTGTCACAGCCCCTCCTTACAACGTGAATGAGAACGTGGCGCCGTGGTCGACCATCCCTTCGGCCCAGACGCGTCCTCCGTGCCGGCGAATGATGCGTTGCACCGTAGCCAGCCCGATGCCGGTCCCCGCAAACTCGGCAGCGCCATGCAGGCGCTGAAAGGCGCCGAAGAGTTTTCCGGCGTAAGCCATGTCGAACCCGGCTCCATTGTCGCGCACGAAGTACATGGGATGGCCGTCGCTCTGGCCGATCCCGAATTCGATCCGCGCCTCCGGCACCTTCGCCGTGAACTTGAAAGCGTTGCCGATGAGATTTTCCAAAACCACGCCGAGGAGCCGTGTATCTCCTTCCACGACCGCTCCGTCGGCGACCGTCACGACGACCCGCCGTTCCGGTTCTCGTGCGAGCGCCTCCGCCGCCGCCTGGCGGGCCAGCGCGCTCAAATCCACGCTCTCCCTCCGAACCTCGGCCCGCGTGACCTTCGCCAGCTTCAGAAGGTCGTCGATGAGATGCGCCATTCGCTTCGTTGCGGAGCGAATTCGAAGGATGGTGCCACGGCCGTCCGTCCCGAGCTTTTCCCCGAAATCTTCGACCAGGACCTGACTGAACCCGTCGATCGAGCGCAGAGGCGCTCGTAGATCGTGAGAGACAGAGTAGCTGAACGCTTCCAGCTCCCGGTTGAGGAGGTCGAGCTCCTCGAGGCGCAGCTGCAGTTCTTCGTTGAGCCGGCGGATCTGCTCCTGCGTCCGGCGCTCCTCGGTCACATCCCTTGCCGCACAGTAGATGAGGCGATAACGGTGGTCCGACCGCGAATTCCAGGCGAGCGTCTTGTAAGAGCCATCCGCACAGAGGTACCGGTTCGTGAACGCCACGGTATCGTGCTCTTGGAGAGCGAGCTTCTCGGCTTCGGCCAGGGTTGCCTCCCGGTCCTCGGGGTGCACGAACTCGAGGAAGGGCCTCGAGACCAGCTCGGCGACGGAGAAGCCCAGCGTCTTCTCCCAGGCCGGGTTGAGCCGCCGGAAAAAGCCTTCGAAGTCGGCGATGCAGAGCAGATCGAGAGAAACGCTGAAGAACCGCCCGATCTGTTCCTCCGCGCGTTTGCGCTCGGTGATGTCGCGGGTGATCTTCGCGAATCCTCGGAGTTGGCCGGTCTCATCGTTCAACGCCGTGATCACGACGCTGGCCCAAAAACGCGAGCCATCCTTGCGAACGCGCCAGCCCTCGTCCTCGTATCTTCCCGCGGACACCGCCGCGCGCAGCGCGTCCCCGGGCTTTCCGCTGGCGGCGTCGTCGGGCCCGTAGAAGCAGGAGAAATGGCGGCCAATGATCTCCTCCTCGCGATACCCCTTGATCCGGCGGGCGCCGTCGTTCCAGCTCACGACGCGCCCCTCTGGATCGAGCATCAGAATGGCGTAGTCCTTGACGTTCTCGACCATCAAGCGGGAGCGCTCTTCGCTCTGCCGCGTCTCTTCGGAGAGCCGGCTCATCTCGGAGTTGGCACTCTGAAGCTGGCGGTTGGCCTCGGCGACCTCCCGGGCCCGCTGGTAGACCTCGGCTTCCATTTTTTCGGCGTGCACCCGCAGCTCTGTCGTCAGCTTCGCCTGCTCGCTACCGAGTCGGTTCAGCCGGACGAACTCGGTGACGTCTTCGACGCGGTGAATGATGGAGACGAGTCTTCCCGCGGAATCGAGCACCGGGTAGTTGACGGGACTCCAGTACCTCTCCTCGAACTCTCCCCCTTCCGTCTCCGGCCGGCGAATGTCGTACTTCTGCACGGCCATCGCATCGGCGGCCCGGTTCTGCCGGACCCGATCCAGGGAGGCCCGCAGATTGCGGGTGCCCGAGGCCGCAGGATCGGCCGGATTGTCCGGGAACACCTCGAAGAGTCCCCGTCCGAGGATGTCCTCCCGTTTCGTCATGGTCGCGAAAAGGTAGGCGTCGCTCACGGCAGCGATGGTCAGATCGGGCGTCAGCACAAGGTACAGTCCGGGCGCCGACTCGAAGAGCGCTCGGAAATCGGGGTTTCCCACGGCGCCGGGCATTTCGTTCGTCGCCTTGGTCATGGAGACCTCGACGACGGCTCTCGTCCCGAGTGGGCGACGCGCCCGGCTGTTGGGGCGATGCCCCGAGCCCGCCGCGGCCTTGCGGTCGCCTGCCCTTTTCTGCTTCATTTGATACAGGTCTTCCCGCTCATATAGTGGCGTCCACAGGGTCAAATCCACACATCAATTTTGAGAGAATTTCCTGACGCCTTGGGGGACACAGGCCCGTTCGGAGCCCCAATTCAGGCTGTCCGCTCGAAGGGACGGAATCCTCGGCCTGGATCCGGCGAGTCTTCTCCTTCGGCGAAGGGAGATCTGCCCAAGAGAGCGCGACCGCGATTCTCCGGCGTCCAGGCTCTCGCGGACCTCGGGTGCGAGCGCATCGGGCGTGAACGGTCTCTGCAGGAAATGCGCGCCCTCCGCGACGAGACCCTGTCGCACGATGGCGTCGTGGGGGTAGCCGGACATGGAGAGAACCTTGACCCTCGGCCGATAGCCGTTCAAGACGACCGAAACGCGCTCTTCGCCGTGTCTCAGAACCACCGGGCGGTCGGTCGCGCCCCCGGTCTCCGCCATCCCGAGAAACCGTCCACCCACGGCTTCCCGGCCCTTGGGCGCGATCAGGTCGAGGAAGCTCGCGCCGACGATCCGGGAGCGCGGGAGGCCGTGCGATGCTTCCGCGGCGCGGTTGGCGTCGCGGATCCGGGTGTCCTGCGCCACCACGAAGATCGCGTCACGGGCATGCTCCACGAGGATGCGCCAACACTCCTCCGCTTTCAATCACAGTACGGGCGAAGCGCGTCGAGCAACGTCGAGAGATTGACGGGCTTGCGCAGAAAGAGCTCGACACCCCGCAGCTCCTCGTCGGACTCGCGCGAGAACGCGGAGAGCACCACCACCGGGACCCTGGCCAGCTTCGGATCCATTCGCTGCTCCGCGCGGAACTCCCAACCGTTCATGACCGGCATCATCAGATCGAGCAGCACCACGCAGGGGGGATCTTCGCGCCGGAGATAGTCCAGCGCTTCCCGGCCGTTGCCGGCGGAGGCGACCCGGAAGCCCTCCGCCTCCAGCGCGACGCACAACGCCTCGCGCAGGGCGAAGTCGTCGTCCACCACGAGAATGCTTCGATCGCGTCGGGCCGGCCGGAGTGTGTCTTCGGCGTTCGATGACATGTTCAGTTCGATAGTGATCGGGAACAATGCAAAAAACGAGCCTCGTCCGGGGCGTCGGGTTACCGGGCCACCGGAGACTCCCCCTTCCGGATCGTGTAGACCCGGCGCCCCGGAACATCCAGGAAGGTCTGGGTCTGTCCGCCGGGCCACGTGACGTCGACGCGATCGGCCTTCGACGCGGAGCCCAGGCCGAAATGGAGATCGGTCAGCGAGCCCGAAGCGTACGACGACGAAACGCCGAACTCCTGGGTCACGCTATGTCCAGCGGAGGTCACCCTGACCCGGGTGCCGAGAACGGTTCGCCGATCCGGCCCGACCAGGGGTTGGATGCGGATCCATCCGTTGCGGCTCCCGATCTCGTTCTCGAAGAGCCGCGCCGGTCCGGCCAGGTTCATGATGAACAGGTCGAGATCCCCGTCGTTGTCGATGTCGGCGATCGCGCTCCCCCGCCCCGACATCCGCGCATCGGCCAGATCGCCCGCGTCGGGCCACTCCTCGAAGCGGCCGGCCCTGTTGTGGAGGAGAACCGTGCGCTGGCGAAAGGCAGGGTCTCCCGCCTCGACGTACCGGGCGCCGCTCGATTTGTAGTGGCCGATCGTTCGGACCAGCCGCGGAGCCAGGTGCCCGGCGACGGCATAGAGATCGGGCCATCCGTCGTTGTCGAAATCGGCGAAGTGGGTTCCCCAGCGAACGAACGGTAAGCCGGCGTCGGAAACGCCGGAGGCCTTTCCGGCGTCTTCGAACAGGGCCCCCTCGACGTTGCGGTAGAAGCTGGAGGGCTCCGCGCCGAAATTCGTGACGAAGAGCGATGGTCTCCCGTCGCCGAAGGGGTCGCCGATGGCAACGCCCATGCCCGCGCGCGCGTGGTCTCCCAGGACCCCCGCGCCGGTCTCCGCGGTGGTCTCCTCGAACGTTCCGTTGCCGCGGTTGTGGAACAGCCGGTTGGAGACTCTGTCATTGACGAAGTAGAGGTCCGGACGCCCGTCGCCATCGTAGTCGAGCACGGCGACGGACAGCGTCTTGGTTTCCCGCGGATCCATGGCCAGGCCAGCCTGCTTCGTCACGTCGGTGAAATGACGGTGCCCGTCGTTGCGAAAGAGGTGCGACGGTTGCCCAACGTAATCCTCGGGCACGCGCAGTTGAAAGAGAGGCTGTTTCGATTCCCATTCCGGCGTCGAGTCCAGGTAGTTGGCCACCACGACGTCGACCTGGCCGTCCCCGTCGTAGTCGAGGAACCCCGCACCGACGGAGAAGAGGGGATCCTCCAGGCCCGTGTTTCTTCCCTCCGCGAACGTCCCGTCGCCGCGGTTCCAGTAGACGGCGTTCCCGCCCACGTTGGTCAAGTAAAGGTCCAGACGGCCGTCGCCGTCCAGATCGACCCAGAACGCGCCCATGCCGACGCCGCAGGCGTGCAGCCCGGCGCGCCCCGTCACGTCCTCGAACCGCCCGCCGCCTAAGTTGCGGTACAGCCGGCCGCAGTTCTTCGTGTTCTTCTTCCCCCAGCGCGGAACCGAGTTGACCACGTAGAGGTCCGGGAGCCCATCGCCGTCGTAGTCCCCGAACGCGCAGCCGCCGTTCATCGTCGGAATGAGCTTCATGCGCATCAGGTCGCTCTTCAAACGGAAGTCGATGCCGGAGGAGCGGGTGATGTCGCGGAAGACGCCGGGTGGGCTGGGCGAATCGAGAGCGATCGTTGCGATGGCAGCGAGCGCGCCCAACAATATATACATTGTAGATCGCAACGCCTACCGCCTACCGCCTTCCGCCTCCCGGCCTTCCAGTCGGATGGCGTCCACGAAGTCCTCCGGCCCCCCCCTGCGCGTCAGGTATTCCTCCCGAAACCTCCGGTGCTCCTCGTCGTCGGGATAGCGCTGCGATCCGTCGCCATACCGGGAGTCGTCCATGCCGTGGAACGGGAGCGGCTCGACGGTCTGGCCGGCGACGGTGTTCTTGTCGGCATCCTTGTCCCAGCCCTCCAGGACCAGGAGCCAGTCGCGGGTCCAGCCGGGCGGCACGGGCGGCAGCTTCGAGGCGTCGAACTCCAGCCGCACCGCATCGCCTCCTTTCATCACGACGTAGCGGTCGTCGGGCGCCGTCAGCAGGTCGCGGACATCGCCGTAGCGCGTGTAGGAGCCGGCCATGTCCGCCCAGCGCGGCGTCCGATCCACGTCGTCGTGGACGAACACCTGGGGCCCATCGGGAGACTCCCGCGTCATCTGCGAGAACCCGCGGTCGAAGAGCCGGGCCCCGGTCAAGGCCGCCCGCGTGCGCACGAGCGGCGCCGGCTCCTCCCCGACGGTATAGAAGATCCGATCCCAGAAGATCGCCAGGTTGGTGCGGATACGCACCCGCGGATCGCGGAGATCGAGAAGGCCGGTCAGATCCACGGGCACGGTCTTGGTCTTTCCGGCCGGGTATCCCATCGCAGCCATGGCCACCCTCCAGCCGCCGCGGCCATCGGGCACCTCCAGGACCGGAGCCTGCGGCCGCAGGCCGCCGCCCTGCGACAGCGAGACGTTCACGGAGGTGTCGGAGTAGAAGATCCAGCCCGTCAGGTACAGCATCACCCGCCCGCCGCGGGGCGCCTCCGGCAGAGCGAGCACCAGATCGTGGGGCTCGACGATCCCCTGATAGCGGGTGGGTCGAAAGCCGGCCAGATAGCGGCCGTCCTCCCGTGCGATTTCCGCGGTCCGGTCGCGTCCCCGCTCGTCCGCGGCCGTGGGAACGAACGGGCGCGAAACGGTGAACAGCGCCTTCTCCGGAAAGGGCGGAGGCACCATCTTCTCGTTGGAAACGATCTGGACGCCGGCGGGGTGATCCACCGCGGAGAGCTCGGCCCGATCGAAGTACGCCGTCTCCCAGAGCTCCTCGGTGAAATCGAGAAGGAGCTTCCCGTCGGACGTCGCGGCCAGCGCCTGTCCGGGCACGACCAGCCATTCCGTGGCGTCGGCCGCCGCCTGGTGCACGCCGTCGTACAGAAGTCCGGCCGGCGCGCGCCCCAGGACGTCGGTCACGAAATTCCATCGCCGGCCGTCGTACGCGTAGAGGAAGGGGCAGGAGCCTTTCAACTGCTGCGCCTCCCTGACCAACGTCTTGACCGGCGGCGCCAGCGTGTTCTGCGGGACGCCGTTGGTCCAGATCACGCGCAGCACGTCGGCCTTGCGCGCCGGGCCGACGCCCACGTGCGTCACCGGGCTCCACGCCGTCCGGAGAGCGTAGAGCCGTCCGGCCTTGATCTCGATCTCCGAGCCGTACCCGAAGCGGTTGACCTTGGCGGAACCGGTGGGCAAGCCCTCCAGCGCCACGTCGATCCAGCCGTTGGCGTTGCCTCCCTGATTCTCCATGGCCATGGCGCGGCCGTCCGCAGTCACCAGGACCAGATCGAGGTCCCCATCGCCGTCGAGGTCGACCGCTTCCGCGCGACGCGCCGCCGGAAACGCGCCCTCCACGCGCGTGAACGCGCCCGAGCCGTCGTTGCGCCACAGGGAGGAGGCTTTCGGGTCGGACAGAAGGAGGTCGAGCGCGCCGTCGTTGTCGAAGTCGAAGAGGAGAGGCTCGCCTCCCGCCGGCACCTCCCGGGGAGGAAGGAAGGTCCCGTCGCCGCGGTTCAAGGCCACGAACGCCCCGGTCGAGGTCGTCCAGACCAGGTCGGGGCGTCCGTCGCTGTTGAAGTCTCCGGCCGCCACCGCGAGGATCTCTCCGGAAGCGGGCAGCCCGGCCTCGCGCTCGCGCAAACGGCCACCCCGCAGATTGTCGAGAAGGGTGAGACCGCCGGCGGCGCGGACCAGGACCAGGTCCATGTCGCCGTCCCTGTCGAAGTCCGCCGCGGCGGCATCCCGCGAAGCGGTCCCCGCGGGCAACGCCGTCGCGGTCACGTCGCTCCACGTCCCGTCGAGGTTGTTGCGAAGAAGATGGTCGCCGGAGCGCGCGGACACGTACAGGTCGAGATCGCCGTCGCTGTCGAAATCGATCGGCAGCACGCGCTCCCCCGCCGCGATGGGCGTCTTGCGCCAGCCCGCCGGTCCGGCAAGAAAGAGCGTTCCCGGCGTCGCGACATCGAGCGCTGCGGAGTTGGCCACGTCCGCCACCACCAGGTCGGTCGCCGCGGAGCCGGCTCCGCCAAGGGGAGGACCGGAGCGGTACCCCTCCCGGGCTGCCGCGACCAAAACGCCGGACTCTCCCGCGAAGAAGAGGTCCCTCCCCTCGCGCCCGCCGGCGCGGACCGCGGCCAGACCGCGCAGGCCGGAGAGTCCCGGCATCGCCATCGCCGCGAACCGGACCCGCACCGCCCGCGGGAGGGATCGGGCCGCGGCCGTCAGCGAGGCCGACCAGTCCTCGATCGGCAGACCGACCACGCCCGGATCGACGTCGTGGCGCGCCTGCTGGAAGCGGGGCGTCGCCCGAAGGAGGTTCTCCACGATCCGGAACTTCAGCGACGCGGCGTGGGCGTCGCCGGAAACGAGCGCGGACCGCGTCTCCTCGATATACCTCTCGAGCTTCGGGTCGCGGATCGCCTCGGCCTCCAGCGAGGCGGCCAGCTTCGACAGCGTCGAGCCGGCAGCGCCTCGATCGCCCGCGTCCAGCTCGACTTCGAAGAGGCGCGCCAGGAGAAGGGCGTTCCCGGGAGCCTGCTCCAGGGCGCCACGCAGCACGGCCACCGCCCGGGGACGTCCGCCGGGGACCCTGTCCGCGAGCAGCCGCGCCTGGCTCCATCTCGAGACGAGATCCCTGGGATTGGCGGCGCAGGCTTTCTCAAACGCCGCGACCGCGGCGGTCTCCTGCCCCTCGAGCTCGAAGAGTGTCCCTTGAAGCGCCAGAATCCGGGCGTCGGCGGCGGCCAGCTTTGCCGCGCCATCGAGGAGCCGACGCGCCTCCCGCAGATCCTTGGCCCGCATCGCAGCGACGGCTCCGTCGGCCCAGCCCAGCGCCTCCTGCGGAGCCAGCCGCCGGACGGTCTCGAAGCACCGGGCCGCTTCCGGCAGGTTTCCTTCCTCCAGCGCGGCGAGCCCCACGTTCTTCTCCGACTCGAGCCGTGGGATCTCTGCCGCCGGAGGAAGGCCGACGGGAGACGGTGGAAAAAGCGAAAGGGCGATCGAGGAAAAAAGACAGAGACGACTCATCCATGCCGGATCATATCGGCGCTCGACCGTTTCGCGCGGATCGACGGCTCAGGACGGACTGCCCGAGCCCGAGAGAACGTGCTGGAACGCCTGGAGGGCATTGTCGTCGTAGAGGATGAAGACGATCCTCTCCACCTTCTGCGCCCTCGCCGCAAAGCTCTTCGCCACGGCAATCGAGATCCCGGCCGCTTCCTCCAGCGGGAAGCCGTAGACGCCGGTGGAGATGGCGGGCAGGGCGATCGACTTGGCGCCGAGCTCCTCCGCCCGGTCCAGGGCCGCGAGCACCGCCGCGGCGAGCTGCATCTGCTCCGCGTCCTGTCCGCCGCGCCACACCGGCCCCACCGCATGGATGATCCAGCGGGCCCGCAGGTTCCCGGCGCCCGTGACCACCGCCTCGCCGGTCTTGCAGTGCCCGATCTCGTCGCACTGCTCCTGGATCGTCGGGCCGCCCCGCAGCCGGATGGCCCCGGCCACGCCGGCTCCCAGCTGGAGCGCTTCGTTGGCCGGGTTAACGATGGCGTCCACCAGCTGCGCCGTGATGTCGGCTTTCTTCAGCTCGATGACGGCAGGCATCGGTGATTCCGGTCCTTGGTCCCTCGTCCCTGGTCCGAAGTCCTGGGTCCTAAGTCCTACGTCCCTAATTGGGTTTGCCGGCCAAGGTCCTGGCGATCTCTTCGGCGATGGCGAGGTAGGCCCGGGTGACCGGCCCGTCGGGGTCGCCGGCGACGATCGGTCGGCCCGAGTCGCCGCCCAGAGCCACCTTCGGATCGAGCGGGATCTCGCCCAGGAACGGGACCCGGAGCAGCTCGGCCGTTTTCCGCCCGCCGCCGTGCTTGAAGATCTCCTCGCGGTGCCCGCATTGCGGGCAGATGTAGTACGACATGTTCTCGATGATTCCGAGCACCGGGACGTTGACCTTCTGGAACATGGCCAGTCCTTTTCGGGCGTCGATCAGCGCGACGTCCTGAGGCGTGGTCACGATCACCGCTCCGGAAAGATGGATCTTCTGCGTCAGCGTCAGCTGGGCGTCCCCGGTGCCCGGCGGAAGGTCGATGATCAGGAAATCGAGCTGTCCCCACGCCACATCCTGCAGGAACTGCTCCACGGCCTTCATCACCATGGGCCCGCGCCAGATGACCGGCTGGTCCACGTCCATCAGGAATCCGAGTGACATGACCTTGACGCCGTAGCGCTCGATCGGAACGATCTGGTTCTCGGGATTGATGAACGGTTTCTCCTCGATGCCCATCATCATCTGCTGCGAAGGGCCGTAGATATCCGAGTCCATCAGGCCGACGCCGTAGCCCACGCGTTGGAGGGCGAGCGCGAGGTTGGCCGCGACCGTCGACTTTCCCACGCCCCCCTTGCCCGACGCCACGGCCACCTTGAACCGGACTTGCGGAAGGATTTCCGCCGACGGCGGCGGCACGCCGGCCGCGCCCCGGGGAGGCATGGGGCCGGGCGGCTGAACGTCCAGACGGATCGTGACCGCCTGCACGCCGGGAACCGAGCGGAGCTTCTCCGTCGCCTCGCGCCGGATCTCTTCCGCCGCTCGCGGGGACTCGGTGATGATGTCCAGGCGGAAGGAGACGTTTCCGCCGCCGACGGCGAGATCCTTGACGAACCCGAACGAGACGATGTCCCGCGAAAGACCCGGGAACCGGACTGTCTTCAAGACCTCGAGAACCTTGTCTTCGGTCAGTTCGGTGGTGGCAGACATGATTCAGAAGAATAACAGCTGTCCGCGGATAGCTCACCGAGGGCTTCCTCCCGCAGCCGCGCCACGGCCTCCTTCAATTGCGCTGTCACTTCTGCCCGTTCCTTCGACGATCGCCCGGCCACCTCGATCTGGTCGCCGATCGAGACAACGACCGGTCCGGGCCGCATGCGCCATGCGCCGGCCGGGAGGATCCGCCTGGTTCCGGCGATCGCCACCGGGAGGATCGGCAGGCCCGAGCGGAGCGCCAGCAGCGCCGCGCCTTTCTTGAAATCGGACAGCTCCCCATTTCGGGTCCGGGTCTCCTCCGGAAACACGACGAGCGACCGGCCTTTCTGGAGGCCTCGGAGCGCCGCCTCCACCGTGGCCGCGCCGCGGGTCCGGTCCCCGCGATCGACCGGTATGAAACCGGCCGCCCGAATCGACCATCCCAGGACGGGGACCCCGAAGACCCCGCGCTTGGCCAGGAACCGAACCTGCATCGGCAGGCGCGCGAGCAGGACGAGGATGTCGGCAAAGCTCTCGTGGTTGGCCGCTACCACGCGGCTTCGGTCGTCTCGCAACCGCTCCGCGTGGAGGAGGCGTACCGAGATGCCGCAGAAAGCGAGGATGGTGCGCGCCCAGCCGCGGGCAAAGAGCAGGAACCAGTCTCCCCGGGGCGGCACGAACGCGGCCACGATGGCCGGCAGCCCGAACAACACCGTGGCGGCGGCGATCCCGATCCAGACGAAGAGGGAGCGCAGGAGAGTCACGAGGGCGAAATGTTAGCCCGGTTCCAGACAAACGCCGAGAACGGCGTTCGACATGGCCGCCAATCTGTTGAACGGTTAGAATCCCCGCTCCCAGATGTCACCGCTGCCCGAGTCGGCCACCACGGTCTTCTACCGGAACATCCGGTGGCTGCGCTTCGTCGACCGGTTCGGCCGCAAGGGGCAGGGCGCCGTCGAGTACCTGGGCGACCTGGCCCAGCTCGCGGGCCAGATCTTCGTCGGAAGCGTCACGACGCCGTTCTATTCCTCGGAGCTCCTGGGCCAGATGGACGAGATCGGGGTCAAGTCCGTATCGATCACCGGAATCACCGCGCTGTTTACGGGGATGGTTCTGGCGCTGCAGACCGCGTACTCTCTGGCCGCGTTCGGCGGAAAGCTGTTCATCGGAAGAGTCGTGTCGCTGTCGCTGGTCCGGGAGCTCGGACCGGTGCTCACCGCGTTGATGGTCGGCGGCCGCGTCGGCTCGGGGATCACGGCCGAGATCGGGTCGATGGTCGTCACCGAGCAGGTGGACGCGCTGCGGTCGATGGCCATCTCTCCGGTTCGGCGGCTGGTGGTCCCGCGGGCCCTGGCCACCGTGGCCATGATGCCGGTGCTGACCGCGCTCGCCGACGTGCTGGGGATCCTGGGAGGCCTCGCCATCGCCGTGCTGGAGCTTCAGATGACGGTGCAGGACTACCTGACGAGCATCTGGAACCAGCTCCAGATCTCCGACATCTGCAGCGGACTGGGCAAGACGTTCTTCTTCGGATTCGAGATCGCGTTGATCGGCTGCGCCAACGGTCTTCGGGTCAAGGGAGGCGCGGCCGCCGTGGGCATCTCCACGACGCGCACCGTCGTCTTCGCTTCCATCTGCGTCCTGGTCTCGGACTTTTTCCTGACCAAGCTCTTCCTGGCCCTATGAGCGCACCCTCTCCGTCCGCCGCGCCGACCAAGGCGCGGGAGCGCGCCAAAGGCGAGACGATCGTCGAGTTTCGCGAAGTCTGGAAGCGCTACGCCAATCGCGAGGTCCTGGCGGGAGTCAACCTCCAGATTCGCTGCGGCGAGGTGCTCTGCATCCTGGGCCCCTCCGGCACCGGCAAGAGCGTGGCGCTGCGGCACATCAACGGCCTGACCAAGCCGGACGACGGCGACGTGATCGTCTTCGGACAGTCCCTGGTGCCGCTCTCGGAGGAGGAAATGGCCCCGGTGCGGCGCCGGGCGGCCATGCTGTTCCAGGGGGGCGCGCTCTTCGACTCGATGAACGTCGAGGAGAACATCGCCTTTCCCCTCCGCGAGCACACCGGCAAGCCCCCCGAGGAGATCGCGCAGCTGGTGGCGGAGAAGCTCGAGATGGTGGGGCTTCCCGGGACCCAGAAGAAGATGCCCTCGGAGCTCTCGGGCGGGATGCGCAAGCGCGTCGCGCTGGCCCGGTCCATCGCCCTGGAGCCCGAGATCATCCTGTACGACGAGCCCACCACGGGCCTGGATCCTCTGACGTCGGAGAAGATCGCGCAGCTGATCGTGGATCTGAATCTGCGCCTGCGCACCACGTCCGTGGTCGTGACCCACGACATCGTGACCGCCCGCACCGTGGCCGACCGCCTGGCGTTTCTCCACCAGGGGCGGTTCCAGTTTCTGGGCACGTTCGACGAGGCGGCTCGCAGCGGGCATCCCGTGTTGCAGGAATATTTCCGGTCCATGGGCTTCCCTTGCGGCACCGGTACCTATCCTGCGGTGCGAGAGAATGAGCGAGATGTCGATCGTGAGGCGTAAAGCGTTCGGCGTGAGGCCAAGTTGTCCGTGCGGATCGCGCGAGCGTGGCCCGCGCCGCCTCACCCCTCACGCCTCCCGCCGTCCGGGCTGGAGGAGCGCGTCATGCTAGGCGAGCAGCAGGTCGGCCGCCGCTTTCGCGTCGGGATCGTGGTCCTGGTCGCCCTCGTCGCCGTCATGCTCGGTATCTTCATGGTCGGCCGCCGCGCCAACCTGTTCCGCAAGAAGCTCCCCTATGAAACGCGCTTCGACTCGGCGTCGGGGCTGGTCCCGGGCAACCCGGTGCGATTGAACGGCGTGACCGTCGGGAACGTGCTCGAAGTCAAGCTCTCCCCTGATCCCGCCGACAGCAGCGTCCAGGTGGTGTATGACGTGGACCGCCGGCTGCGCTCGCGCATCCGAGCCGGCACCCGCGCCTCGATCAAGACGATCGGCCTGCTCGGCGACAAATACATCGATCTCGAGGGCGGCAGCGTTTCCGAACAGGAAGTCGAGATCGGCGGGCAGATCCAGCCGGCCCCCGGCGCGGGAATCGAGAAACTGCTGGAGGGAGGCGGCGACCTCCTGTCGGACCTGTCCGGCATCGCCCGATCCCTGAAGAACATCCTGGGCCGCACGGAGCAGGGCAAGGGGTTCCTGGGCGAACTGACCAGCGACAGCCCGGAGGGCGCTCGCCTGGGGACGAGCCTGAACACCACGCTGACCTCCTTGAACGGGATCCTCCGCAAGGTCCAGGGGGGGCACGGACTCCTCGGCCGGCTCCTGATTGACGACCGCTACGGCAAGGAAACCGGCGATTCGCTGCGCGCCGCCGTCCGCTCGGTCCAGAGCGTGTTCGCGCGGGTGGACGAGCAGATGCGCACCAACAGCGGGGCGATCGGCGCCCTCTTGGGAGATCCCGAAGGCAAGAAGAGGGTTTACCAGCTCATCGACAACCTCTCGCAGGCCTCCGTCTCCCTGGCCGGAGTCACCCGGGAGCTGGAGAAGGGCGACGGCGCCATCCCCCTGCTCTTGCGCGACAAGGAGTTCGGAAAGGAGTTCACCGGGAACCTGCGCCGCTTTTCGGAGCGCCTGGACTCGATCGGGCGCAAGCTCGACGAGGGGAATGGCACCGCCGCCAAGCTCATCAACGACCCGGCCCTCTTCGACGCGGCGAACCGCCTCGTCGTGGGCGTGGACCAGTCCGCGCTCCTGCGCTGGCTCGTTCGCAATCGGCAGAAGGCCGGAATCCGCAAGGAGTACGAAAGGGAACACGCGAAAGCCAACGCGGCCACTCCCGCGGACTCCGGCCGCGAGGTGCCCGTTCCGACGCCGACGCCTTCGTCTCGATGAACCTGCTCGTCACCGGCGGAGCCGGCTTCATCGGCTCCCATCTGGCGGACCGGCGCCTGGCCCGGGGGGACCGCGTCGTGGTTCTCGACGACTTCGACGATTTCTACGACCCGGCGATCAAGCGCGCCAACGTCGCCGCGCACCTGTCCAATTCGCGATACCGCCTGGTGGAGGGAGACATCCGAGACCGCGAGCTCGTCTTCCGGCTCTTCACCGACGAGCATTTCGACGCCGTCCTGCATCTGGCCGCACGGGCCGGTGTTCGTCCCTCGCTCTCCCAGCCCGTGTTGTACGAAGAGGTCAACTGCGTGGCAACGCTGCACCTCTTGGAGGCGGCGGCCGCCCACGGCAATCCGAAGTTCGTGTTCGCCTCCTCCTCTTCCGTGTATGGCGTCAACGCGAAGCTGCCCTTCGGCGAGGACGACCCGATCGAGCGTCCGATCTCGCCCTACGCCGCGACGAAGCGGGCGGCGGAGCTGCACGTCTACACCGCTCATCACCTCCACGGGCTGGAGGCGGTGTGCCTGCGCTTCTTCACGGTTTACGGTCCCCGCCAGCGGCCGGAGATGGCCATTGCGCGGTTCATCCGCGCGATCGACGAGGGGCGCCCGATCCCTTTCTTCGGCGACGGCGGGTCCCGGCGCGACTACACCTATATCGACGACGTCCTCGACGGCGTGGAGGCGGCCCTGGAGACGCCGATGGCCTTCGAGATCATCAACCTGGGCGGCGCGCATCCGGTGACCCTGTCGGACCTCGTCGCCGCGATCGAGCAGACGGTGGGCAAACGAGCCATCCTGGACCGCCAGCCGGAGCAGCCGGGGGACGTGCCGGTCACGTTCGCATCTGTCGCAAAAGCGGAAAAACTCTTACACTTCCGCGCCCGCGTCCCCCTGAAGGAAGGCCTCCGAAGGAGCGTCGAGTGGTATCGGCAGAACAAGGTCGACCGTTGAAGACGACAACTTCAATCGCCTCACGCCTCACGCCTTACGCCTCACGCGCCGGCGCAGCCGACGTCGCCTCACGCCTCGCGGCGCGCGTGGAGCGCGCGCTCCCATGAACATCTGCATGGTCGGAACGGGCTACGTCGGCCTGGTCACCGGCGCCGGTCTGGCCGATCTGGGCATGAGCGTGATCTGCGTCGACAAAGACGACGCCAAGATCGCCGCGCTCCAGAGCGGGGTCATCCCGATCTACGAGCCGGGCCTGGAGGAGCTGGTCGCGCGCAACGAGCGCAAGGGACGCCTGCGCTTCACGACCGACTTGAAGGCCGGCATCGAAAGCTCGACGGCGATCTTCATCGCCGTGGGAACGCCGCCCAACCCGGACGGATCGCCGGATCTGACCTTCGTGCGCCAGGTGGCCGAGGCGGTCGCCGAACACATGAACGACTACAAGGTGGTGGTCACGAAGTCGACCGTGCCGACCGGCACGGGAAAGATGATCGAGCAGATCATCGGCGGAAAGAACGGGAAGCACCCTTTCTCCATCGTTTCCAACCCGGAGTTCCTGCGCGAGGGCTCCGCGGTCGGAGACTTCCTGGAGCCCGACCGCATCGTCATCGGCGCCTCCGACACGCGCGCCATCGAGATCATGAAGGAGATCTACAAGCCCCTCTTCCTGCGAGAGACGCCCTTCGTGATCACCGACGTGGCGTCCGCCGAGCTGATCAAGTACGCCTCCAACGGGTTCCTGGCGGTCAAGATCTCCTTCATCAACGAGATTGCCCGCCTGTGCGAGCTGATGGGAGCGGACGTGGAGGCCGTGGCCACCGGCATGGGGCTCGACCCACGCATCGGCTCGCGGTTCCTCCTGCCCGGACCGGGTTTCGGGGGCTCCTGCTTCCCCAAGGACACCGCCGCCGCCGCCGACATCTCCCGCCAGCAGGGCTACACTTTCGAGTTGATCGAAGCCACCATCCGGGTCAATGCCGCGACCAAGGCGCGGATGATCGGGAGGATCCGGGATGCCGTCGGCGCCCTGTCGGGCAAAACCGCCGCCGTGCTGGGCCTCTCCTTCAAGCCGGAAACCGACGACATCCGAGAGTCGCCGGCCATCGCGGTCATCCAGGACCTGCTGGCGCAAGGCGTTCGCGTGCGCGTGTTCGACCCCGCGGCGATGGAGAACAGCCGCCCGGTGCTGCCCGCCGTGGAGTTCGCCCGCGATGCGTACGATTGCGCGGCGGGATCGGACTTCCTCGTGCTGCTGACGGAGTGGAACGAGTTCCGGGCTTTGGATCTGGAGGCGCTCGGCCGTGCGCTGCGCTCGCGGATCATGATCGATCTGCGCAACGTCTACGATCCGTCCGAGATGCGGGCCGCGGGCTGGAGCTACACCAGCGTGGGAAGACGATGAATCCGGGCGTGAGGCGTGAGGCGAGAGGCGTGAGGCGAACCGGGACCCGGCGGCACGCCTTCTGCCTTCCGCCTTCCGCCTTCCGAGCGGCCCGGTGAAGATCCTCGTCACCGGCGGCGCCGGCTTTCTCGGCAGCCATCTCTGCGAGCGGCTGCTCGGCGAAGGCCACGACGTCCTGGCCATGGACAATCTCTCCACCGGCAATCTGCGCAACATCGCCGCGCTGGAGAAGGAGAAGCGGTTCCTCTTCATCCGTCACGACGTGACGCGGTATATCGAGGTGGAGGGCGCGCTCGATGCCGTTCTTCATTTCGCCTCGCCCGCCTCCCCCATCGACTACCTGGAGCTTCCGATCCAGACGCTGAAGGTGGGCTCGCTGGGAACGCACAACGCACTGGGGCTGGCCATGGCCAAGAAGGCTCGTTTCCTGCTCGCGTCGACCTCGGAGGTCTACGGGGACCCCCTGGTGCATCCTCAGCCGGAAACCTACTGGGGCAACGTCAACCCGATCGGCCCGCGCGGGGTCTACGACGAGGCCAAAAGGTTCGCCGAGGCCATGACCATGGCCTACCACCGCGCGCACGGAGTCGACACCCGCATCGTGCGGATCTTCAATACCTACGGGGAGCGCATGCGACCGCGCGACGGGCGCGTCGTGCCCGCCCTGATCGGACAGGCCTTAGCCGGCGAGCCGATGACGGTGTTTGGAGACGGGTCCCAGACGCGGTCCTTCTGCTACGTCTCGGATCTGATCGAAGGCATCGATCGGCTGCTCCAGTCGGAAGAAACCGAGCCCGTCAACATCGGAAACCCCGCCGAGCTGACGGTGATCGAATTCGCCCGGACGATTCAGAAGCTGACCCGAACCTCGAGCGAGATCGTCTTCAAGCCCCTTCCGGTGGACGATCCACGGGTTCGCCAGCCGGATATCACCCGCGCGAGAACGAAGCTGGGCTGGGAGCCCAAGGTGAAACTGGAAGATGGGCTGATGAGGACGATCGAGTACTTCAGAAGTCTCGGAACTTAGGACTTAGGACTTAGGACTCAGGACTTCGACTCGCTTCCCCGTCATCCCCGATCGCCTCGACCGGGCAGCAATCCATCGCTTCCTGGCACTGGGCCTCTTCCTCGGGATTCCTCGGCTGGAGGGAGACGAAGGAGTAGCCCTTCTCCTCGCTGCGCTGAAAGTTGGCCGGCGCCGTCACCCGGCAGACGTCGCAGTCGATGCACTGGGTGTCGACGAAATACCGGCCCGAAACGTTTTCCGGCACCCGGTCACGCTCGTCCGCCACCTCCCCAAAGTATCAGACCTTACGCTTGCTTAAGGGGGCGGACGGCCGTTGCGACTGCGGCTAAACTGAAGCGCCCATGCCCGGTCGATGTCGGATCGTTCTGCTGCTGCTCGCCGTCGCCGCCGGTCCGGCTTGCCGCGAGGACTCCCTCCCCATCGCCGATTCCAGGGGCCGCGAAGTCGAGGCCGGTCGCCGCATCTACGAGCAAAAGTGCGCGTCCTGCCATAACAAGAGCGGCGACGGTCGGACCATCACGGGCGGCCGTTTTCCCTACGCCAACCTCGTCGACGGAAAGTGGCGCTCCGACGGAACGCCCGCGGCGATCGAGCGCCAGGTGCGCAAGGGCCACGACCCCATGCCCCGCTTCGAGGGCAAGCTGACGGAGGAGGAGATCCGCGAGGTCGTCGCCTACGTCGTCGATCTCTCGCGCGCGCGGACGGGAGACAGGAAGCCGGAAACGGGGAGCCGGAATCCATGAGCCGGAGAATCCCTCTCTTTCCCCTGCCCGGGGTCGTGCTCCTGCCGGGCACGCTGCTTCCGCTCCACATCTTCGAGCCGCGTTATCGGTCGATGGTGGCCGACGCCCTCGCGTCGGACCGCACGATCGGAATGGCCATGATGAAGGCCGGGTGGCAGAGCCGGGCCGACCATCCGCCGATCCACAGGGTCGGCGGCGCGGGCGAAATCGTCGAGGCCGAGGAGCTTCCCGACGGGCGCTACAACATCGTCCTGCAGGGTCAGTTCCGTTACCGCGTTCTGGCCGAGGAGGCCGCCGACCCGTACCGGACGGCAAGCGTCGAGGAGATCGCCTCCCTCCCTTTCTCCGACAAGGCGGAGCAGTCCCGCGTCCTCGACCTCGCCACGCGAAGCTTCGAGTCCGTGCGAACCGAGATGGATCTTCCGACGCTCGGAGAGGACGCCATGACGCCCGAGCGGCTGGCCTCCGAGATCGCTCTTCGGCTTCGCTACTCTCCGGAGGAGCTCCAGGCGATCCTGGAGACCGACTCCATCCCCAACCGTTTCGGAACGCTCATCGGGCGCATGCTCGAATGGCAGCGCCGCATGCAGTTCCTGGCGCCGTTCCGGCCGCGTGAGCTGGACGTGACCAGGAACTAGCTGTCAGCTCTCAGCTCAATTCTTAGCCCCCGCCGACGCGTTCAGCGCCCGGTCGTGCGCCCAGCTCTTGATCGCCTTGATCTGCTCTTCCATGGTCACGGCGAGCGGCACGGTGGCGGTGATGGTCTTGTGCAGATCCTCCTCCACCAGCGGCCGGTGCTCGGAGTACGCGTCGACCATTCCCGAGATGACCGCCTGCTCGATCTCCGCCCCGTTCCATCCCTTGGTGGCTTTGGCCAGGAAGACCAGGTCGAAGCGCGCCACATCGGCATGGTTTTTCTTCAGATGGATTCCGAAGATCTGCTTGCGTTCCTCTTCGTTGGGCAGATCGACGAAGAACACCTGGTCGAAACGGCCCTTCCGGATGATCTCCGCGGGCAGGAGCTGGATCCGGTTGGCGGTGGCGGCGACGAAGACCAGGGCGCTTTTCTCCTGCATCCAGGTCAGGAATCCGGAGAAGATGCGGGACATGGCGGCGTCCCCGCCTTCCCGATACCCGCCGACGCCCATCTCGATCTCGTCGATCCACAGGACCGCCGGCGCGACGGCCTCGACCGAGCGCAGGGCCTTCAGGAACGTCGATTCCGGATTCTCCGTCCCGAACACCGCATTCATGTCCAGGCGGAAGAGCGGCAGGTTCCACAATGTAGAGATTGTTTTCACGCAGAGGCTCTTGCCGCAGCCGGAGATGCCCATGAGCAGGAGTCCCCTGGGAATGGGGATGCCCGCGTCCAGCGCCTCCTTGGAGAAGAGGGCCTTGCGTTTCCTCAGCCACGCCTTCAGCGTGTCGTACCCGCCGACGTCGTCGAGCGAGAAGCGCGGGGGGACGAACTCGAGGACCCCCTCCTTCTTGGACATCTGCTCTTTTTCCGCCAGGATTTCGAGGAACGCCGTGTCGTCGAAGACCTTCCGCTGTGAAAAAACCTTGCTCAACAGATGGCCGCTCTCGTCCGCCGTCAGACCCCGCATGGCCATGGCCAATCTCTTGACCGCGGTGTCGTCGAGCCCTTCGACGGCCATGCGCTTGCGGACGGTGGCGTCGATGATGCGGACGATTTCTCCTTCGTCGGGGAGCTCGTACTCGATGACGTAGATCTCCTTCTTCGCCTCTTCGGGAATCGCCAGCAGCGGTGAGACCAGCAGCACGTGGCGGCCCCGGTCCTTCAGCCCCCGGTACAGATCCCGCAGGCGGCGCACGATCTCCGGCCGGCCGTCGGGCGAGGTGGGAAAGTCCTTGAGAACGTAGAACCCCTTGCCGGAGGCCTGCAGGATCGCGTCGAGCGCCTTCAAGGGGTCGCGCGTGTCGGGCATCGGAACCCCGTCCACCAGGAGGCCGTCCACGACCGACCAGCTGCCGCAGGGAACGGGCTGGCCGAAGAAGGTCTTGGCCAGATGCTGGGCCAGCCTCTCGACGCGGGTCTCCTCCCAGGTCTGGACGAAAATCAGCGGATGCCCGCCCAGCAAGGCCTTGCGGATCCGGTCGATGGCCTTCAGCGGAGGCGCGGCCGGCGCGGCGACGGTGCTCACTTTGCGGTCATTGTAACCGGACCGGCCACGCGAACCGCGGCCGGCCTGCCCGGCGCAAGGCGGCGGATGTTCCATCGGAGCCTACCGCTCACAGCCCTCCGTCCTCTACAATGCCCCATCCGATGCCCAATGCCGAGCACGTCGCGCTGCTTCTCTCCTCGGAGTGGAACGCCTGGCGCAGCCGCAATTCCAATGTCACGCCCGACCTGACGGAGGCCGATCTTTCGGGAAAGGATCTCTCCGGCAAGGACCTGAAGCGGGCCGACCTCTCGCGGGCCGATCTGTCCGGATCCACGCTCGCGGGGACGGACTTCACGCGGTCGACGCTCGATGGAGCCCGTTTTGCGGGCGCGTCGGCGCCCGGCGCCATCTTCGAGCAATGCCGGATGGATCAGCTCAACCTGGCCAAGGTCTTTCTGGCCGGCGCCCGCTTCCGGCAAGCCTCGCTGCAAGCCTGCTCCCTGGCAGGAGCGGATTTCGCGGGCGCCGACCTGTCCCTGGCCAAGCTCGACGGCGCGGATCTCTCGGGAGCGAATCTGGCCGGAGCCAATTTGACCGACGTCAACTTCCGGGGTGTCCGGACCGCCGGAGCCCACTTCGACGGCGCCGATCTGTCCCGCTGCCTGTTCGAAGGCGTCTCCGGCGTGCGGGGCTCCTTCCCCAACGCCAACTTCGAAGGGGCCCAGATGAAAACGGCCGACCTTTCCGGCGCGGATCTGCGGCGCGCGAAGTTTGTCCGCGCGAACCTGCGGCAAGCCAGCCTGAACTCGGCCAACTGCGAGGGCGCGGATTTCTCCGAGGCCGACCTCGAGCTGGCGTCGGCGATCGAAGCCAATTTCACCTCCGCTCGGTTCGACCGGGCCAAGCTGCGGAAGATGGAGCTTCGGCGAGCTGTGTTTCTGGACGCCACCGGGAAAGACACGACGTTCGCCGAGGCCAAGCTGACGGAAGTGGATCTGCGGTCGGCTCGATTCGAGAGCGCGAATTTCCAGGCCGCGGACCTCTCGAAGGTGATCCTGAGCCGCGCGAATCTGAAGCCCTACTCCTTCGTCGGCGCGCGGTTCGCCGGCGCCGATCTCACCGAAGCGCAAGGAGAGGGAGTCAACTTCTCACGCTCCGACCTCTCCCTGGGGAATTTCCGGCTGGCCGTTCTGAAGCGGGCGAACTTCTCCGAGTGCCGGGGCTTCGACACGGACCTGTCCGGAACGCTCTTGGTGGGCGCCAACTTCACCAACGCCAATCTCCAGGACGCGGACCTGCGCTTCTCGCGAGCCATCGGGGCCGACTTCACGGGTGCCAACCTGTCGGGCGCCGATCTCGCCAACGCAGACCTCTCCGAAGCCATCTTCAAGCGAGCGAAGATCTGGGGCGCCACCGCCCGGCGGGTCAAGGCCCCTTCGGGGCAGGGCCTCCTCCTGACCTTTTCGACCATGTTCTCCAAGGCCAAGCAGAAGAAGACCAAGGCGCTGGACGAAAAGGACAAGGCTCGCATGAAACGAATCGCGCAGCTCGAAGCGGAGGCGGACAAGAGGCCGCCGCACCTGACGGGGAAACGGTAGGACTCCGGCGGAAGGCGAAAACACGACAATATATAGTTTGTCAATTCGTCCTCACGCCTACGCCTCGCCCTCGCGCCTCACGGTTTCTTCGGCGTGGGCCCTTTCGGCACCGGCGTCGGCGCCTGCGGCACCACGGCCTTCGCGAACGCGGCCTGCAACGGCCCCGTGGGATCCGCCGCCAGCGCAAAGGCGCCGGGCCGCCCGCTGACGGTGGCCCGGCCCTCGGCCCGCAGCGGGTAGATCCGGATCATCCAATCCATGGACGGGAGCTTCACCGTGACCGTCGCCTCCGGCTCCCGTCCCTTCGCGGTCACCTCGGAGTCGTCGACGAAGGAACGGCTCTTCAAGTCGGTGATGGCCGTCCAGAGATCGTCGACGGCGCCGGCCGAGACCGGCTTGCCCGCCGCGCTCCAGCCGCTGGTCTGGCGTTCGAGCGTGTAGCTGTTCTTTCCGAAGGACCCGGCGACGGCGGTGGCCTGGGCGCGGTCGAAGCGCACCAGATGCGTGTCCCGGAATGCCTCGGCCTCCTTGGACAGCTCCTCCGTGATCGAGCTCCCGACGGTGAAGCACTGGTTCTCCCGACGCGCGTAGATGGAGTTGCCGTCCGACCGCGTGGCGCCGAAGTCGACGGTGGTCGACGCCCCGGCGGCGTCCGCCAGGGCCACGCGATAGAGCGCCGGGGAGAGTCCCAGCGACGCAAGGCTCTGCCGGTCCGCGATCGGCAGGAACTCGAGAACGTGCAGCGCGGTCAGGTCTCCGATCAGCCTCTGGACCGCGTCGTCCTCGGCCAGGTCGGTCAACGGCTGGGCCAGCCACCAGATGCCGCCCTTGCGCAGGAAGGAGAGGCGGCCTCGTCCGCGGTCCACGTCCAGGCGCGCCGCGTCGGCGGCTGTCCCGTGGAACAGCTCTTTGGTCTTCAACTCGTCCGCGGTCTTCTTGACCGCGGCGGCGACGGTCGACGGCACGAAGAGGACGTGCGAGGATCCCGCCTCGCGCGCCGCCGTCGCGTCGGTGCCGGGAATGTCGATCCCGATCTCCAGGGTTCGGGTCAGCCGTTTCTTCGGGTCCTTCTCGTCCGTCCAGACGATCGTGGCGCGTCCCGAGGGCGCCTTGAAGCCGTAGTCTTCGGGCCTGGCGTCCGGCGTCTCCCCCTCGGCGCGGCGCAAGTGCGCCACCTGATCCAGGACGCCGCTCACCGCGGCGGTATCGGCCGGGTACGGCTCGGGCTTGACGATCTTCCAGGTTCCCGCCGCGCCTTCCCCTTTCTTCAGGTCCACCACCGATCCGCCGTGTTCCAGGCGGAGAGATTCCACGCGATCCTGCGGCAGCTCCCAGATGAGATCCTTCTTTTCCTGGCGCTGCGAGGTCGAGGGCATCTTGCGCTCGTAGAGCACGATGAATGCGAACAGGACGAGGACGACCGCCGTCAGGACGAGGAGCTTGCGGGGAGACATGGTGATTACGGTTTCGCTCCCACTAGTCCCTCCGCCGGTACCAGACCCACACGCCCAGACTGACCGCCAGGAGCGGCAGACCGAACATCGAGAAGAGGCCCAGCCGGTTGACCTGGGACTGGGTCAGGCTGAGGGAGGCCTGCGCCGGAGTCTTGGGGGCGATGCCGATCAGCTTCTCCTCCCCTTCGAGCCAGTGCAGCGCGTTGACGAAGAAGCTCGCGTTGCCGGCGTTGGCCAGGTTCCCGTTGACGGCGAATCGGGAGTTCCCCACCACGACGATCCGCGTGGGATGGCCGCCGGCCTTTGTTTCGTCCGCCGGCGCGACCGCCATCGCGATCGTCACCGGACCGGCGTGGTCCTTTGCGTCCTTTTGAACTTTGTCCAGGTGCTGGAGATCGGTCTCGCCCCACCCCTCCGATGTCGTCTCCACCAGCGAGGTCGGCGTCCAACCTGGCGGCGCCGGGTTGATCTTCGCGATCGAGCGGGCGATCGGGAAGAGCAGCGGCAATCCTTCGGAGGAGAGCGGGCGGACGATCGGATGGCTTCCGAAATGGTTGGCGATGACGGTCTCCGCCCCCACCAGCGGCACGGCGTTGGCCGGGTCGACCACGATGTCGTCGTTCAATTGAAGCCCGAACGCCGCCAGGAATCCCTTCAGGCCGAGATCGGTCGGCGGCGCTCCCGGGGTGGGGAGCATGGGATCGGCCAGGATCAGCACCCGTCCTCCCCCCTGCGCGTACCGGGACAGGGCCGCCGCCTCCGGGTCGAGCAGGGCGGTGCGCGGACCGGCCACGACAACCACGGTGGCATCCGCCGGAACCGCGGTCTTGGACGAATCCCACGGCGCGACCGTCACGTTGTCGCGGACCAGAACCTGCTTGAGCTGGGAGAAGCCGCGCCCCTCCTCGGCCGAGTCGAGCGAGGGCTCCCCGTGGCCGGTGGAGAAGTAGACGCGCGTCACCTTGTTCTCGGTCACGTCCAGGATGGCCGACGTGAACGCCTCCTCCGCCTTGAACGCCTTGATCTCGGGTTGCCCGCCGAAACCGGCGTTGGCGTAGTCGAAATCCGCCATCTTGTCCTGCGCGACGTACTTCTTCTTCTCTCCCGAACGAAACAAGACCGTCCCGTCCCGCAGGCCGAACTCCCGGGCCATCGCTTCCGCGCGGAGGGGCTCCCTGCGCGGATCCACGAACTCGGCCTCGATCTTCGGCGAGAGAGCGCGGTAGCGATTCACCAGCTCGGTCACGGGGGCCGACAGGCGGCTGCCGGTTGCCATGAAAACCGTGATCGAGACCGGCTTGGTCAGGCCACGGACGACCTTCCTGGTCGTTTCGGACAAGGAATAGATCTTCGTGCGGGTCCAGTCCCCGCGCGCCCAATGCCGCGCCGACAGGTAGTTGATCCCGACGGTGATCGCGGCGGCCATGACGATGCCGGCCGCGGTCGTGGTCAGGCGCGTCCCGCGCGCGCTCACGGCGTCTCCTTCTTGGCCGCCAGCGACGCGGTGGCCAGGAAGAGGAAAAAGGCGGTGGCGGAGACGTAGTAGACGATCCGGCGCGAGTCGACGACTCCCCGGGCGAACTCCTCCAGGTGCGTCCACATGTTGACGTAGCTCAGGGCGTCGCGGCCCTTGGGATCCCGGATCAGGTAGTCGAGCAGTCCGGTGGAGAAAATGGGCACGAGCAATCCGAAGCTCAGGATCGCCGCGACGATCTGGTTCTTCGTCAGCGTCGAGGCGAACGTCCCGACCGAAATGAAGTAGCCGCCCATCAGGGCGATCCCGAGGTAGGCCGAGGCCACCGGACCCAGGTCGATCGGAGCGTTGGAACGCAGAATCCAGACATAGATGAGCGACGGCGCCCACAGGGTCAGGTAGAACCCGAGCGCTCCGGTGAACTTGCCCAGCACGACCTCTCCTTCCGTCACCGGAGAGGTCAGGAGAACCTCGATCGTGCCGCTCTTGCGCTCTTCGGGGAAGAGCCGCATGGCAATGATGGGAATGGCGAACAGCGTGAACCAGGAAGTAAATCCGTTGGCGAAGAGGTACAACAGGGCCTGGTCCTTCGGGGCTCCCGGCTCGTTCAGCACGGCCAGGATGATGGTGAAGACGTAGCCGTTCAAGCCGAGAAACGCGGCCAGGATCACGTAGGCCAGGGGCGACAGGAAATAGGCCTTCCACTCCCGGCCGACGATGGCCAGAAACTTCCTCATGGCGCGCCGCTCCCCGGCTCCGGACCGACCTGCGGCGCCTCGACCGCTTCCGCCGGCTCCGCCGCCGGAACGTCGTGACGGGTCAGCCGGACGAAGATGTCCTCCAGGCTGGCGACGTCCCGGGCCAGCTCGTGCAGCACCCAGCCCCGGGCCACCGCCAGGTGGAAGATCTCCTCGCTCACGTCCGCGTCGGGGGCGCATTCCACTCGGACCCGGGTTTCCCCGTCCGCGGACGTCTCCTCGACCGCCGTCACGCCGGCGAGGTTCGCCAACGGCTCACGGGCGGCGACCGTCCCCTTGAACGCCGCCCGCACGACGGGGCTCCCGGCCAGACGCCGGCGCAGGTCCGCCGGCGTCCCTTCCGCCACGATCCGGCCCCGGTCGATGATGAGAACGCGGTCGCAGACGGCGTCCACCTCCGGCAGGATGTGGGTGGACAGCAGCACCGCCCGCTCGCGGCCGAGCGTGCGGATCATCTCGCGGATCTTGATGATCTGCATGGGATCCAGGCCGACCGTCGGCTCGTCCAGAATCAGAACGGGAGGACGGTGAACGAGGGCGCCGGCCAGCGCCACCCGCTGCCGGAAGCCCTTGGACAGATTCTCGATCTTGCGATCGGCCACTTCCGCCAGCAGGCAGCTCTCGACGACCTCCTCGACCCGCTGGCGGACCTTCGCTCCGGAGACGTCCTCCAGGCGCGCGCGGTAGGCCAGATACTCGCGGACCCGCATCTCGGGATAGAGCGCCGCCGACTCCGGCAGGTAGCCGAGGCACGACCGCGCGCGCCGGGACTGCGAGACGATGTCGTGGCCGGCCACCCGCGCCGAGCCCGAGGTCGGAGGCAGGAAGCCGGTCAGGACCCGCATGGTCGTGGTCTTGCCTGCGCCGTTGGGACCGAGAAACCCGACGATCTCGCCTTCCCGGACGGAAAACGTGACGTCCGCCACGGCCACCTGGGTCGGATATCGCTTGGTGAGGTTCTGGACTTCGATCATTCCGGCGGTCTTAAAAAAACGCCGAAATCTACCATGTATTCCCGAAAAAGATCGTGAGGCGTCAGGCATGAGGCGGGAAACGAGTCGAAGCCGCCTCCGGTGCGCAGCTGCGCTTTGCTATTCTCGACAGCCCCGATGATCACGGTCGCCAACGTCTCCAAGGCCTACGGCCGTCTGGGCCGGCGCACGCAGGCGCTCGACGGGGTCTCCCTTGAAGTGCGCAAGGGCGAGACGCTGGGACTCATCGGTCCCAACGGCGCGGGCAAGACCACGTTGCTCTCCTGCCTGCTCGGCTTTCTGCGGCTGGACTCCGGCTCGATCACCATCGACGGTCTCGCGCCGGACGATCTCTCGATCCGGGCGCGCACCGGGTACATGCCCGAGCGTTTGGGCTTCGACCGGGAGCTGACCGGGACCGCGTTCCTGGCCCATCACTGGCGCCTGGCGGGGGGAGACAGGGCGCGCACGGGAGAACAGGTGGCGGCGGCCGCGACCAGAGTCGGGCTCGAAGCCGGCGTGCTGCGCCGGAAGCTCCGGACGTATTCCCGCGGGATGCTCCAGCGCATCGGGGTGGCCCAGGCCACGCTGGGAGATCCCACGCTGCTGTTCCTAGACGAGCCCGCGTCGGGGACCGACCCGATCGGGGTCGCCATCGTTCGCGACCGGATCCTGGAAGCGCGCGCCCGGGGCGCGACGATCGTCCTCAACTCTCACCAGCTGCCGGAGGTCGAGAAGGTCTGCGATCGCGTCGTCTTCCTGGACCATGGACGTCTGGCGCGCGAGGAGACGCTGCGGGGCGCCGGGGCCTCGCCTCGCAGGGCGTTGATCCGGACGGACCCGGAGCGTTCGGGGCAGGCCGCGGCGCTCCTGTCCGCCGCCGGCTTCGAGGCGCGGGCCGAGGCCGAAGGGAGGCTGTCCCTGGCCGTCTCGCGCGACGAGGACGTGGCCCGGGCGGTCAAGACCCTGGCCGCGGCCGACGTCCCGGTTTTCGAGGCGCGCTCCTGCGCCGACCTGGAGGAGCTCTTCCGCGCGGGCCCGACGGCATGATCGAGATGGCGCGCCGGTTTCTCCGGCAGAAGTTCGGTTCTCCCGCCACGGTCGTGGCCCTGTGCCTGCTGGCGCTCGTCGCGTGCCTTCCGCTCAACGCGGGACAGCAATTCGGATCGATCGACACTCTGGCGGTTCTGGTGCTCGCCTCGGGCGCCGTCTCCCGCGACGCCTCCAGCGGAGCGCTGCAGATGATCCTGGCGCGGCCCATCCGGCGGTCCGAGTACCTGGCGGGCCGTTACCTCGGGATCCTGGCGGCGGTGGCGGCATTTCTCCTGGGCACGGTCCTGCTGGCTGCGGCGCTCAACGCCGCCATCGCGAGTCTGACCCCCGGGCCCGCCTCGCACGTTTTCTCCTTCCAGGCTGCGGGGCTGGCCGCATGCCATGCGTTCCTCGCCGCGGCGTTGCTCGCGGCGATCCTCGTTTTTCTCTCGACGTTCCTGCGCGGATGGGGAGACGTGCTGGCCGTGGTTCTCGTCTTCCTGCTCTTCAATTCCATGCAGGGACTGGGAAACGCGCTGAATCTCCCCCTCCTGGCCAGAGCGGGCGCTGTGGCGCGGGAGAATCTGGCCCCGTCGGTGCCCTGGCCGGCGCCGGCGGGCGAAGGCGGGCTCCTGAGCGAAGCGACCGGCCGCTACGTGCTCGCTCTCGCTCTTTCCTGGGCCCTGGCCGTTGTCGTCTTCTCGAGAAGGGAGTTTTCCTATGGACAGGAGTGACGCCGCGCCGGCTCCCTGCGCTTCGCCGTCCCCCGCCGGACCCGGCGGCGACGCGCGCGAAGGGCGCGGATCCCAGTCGCGGATCCCCGCGCTCTTCTTCTGGATCCTGGCCGCCGCGGTGGTGCTGCGGGTGGTGACGGCGTTGGTCGCGCGTCCCGCCTCCGACGCCGGAGCGGGGCTGGTGCGCTGGGTCCCGGCGGAAGCGGCCGCGGCCGCCGCTGCGACGGCGAGCCGTCCCGTTCTGTACGACTTCACCGCCGCGTGGTGCATGCCGTGCCATCGGCTCGACTCCGAGGGTTGGTCGGATGGGGCGATCGCCTCGAAGGTCAACGAAGGATTCGTGTCCGCGCGCGTGGTCGATCGCGAACGCGAAGACGGCAGAAACACGCCGCCGATCGAGGAGCTCCAGAGGCGATTCTCGGTCAATGCCTTTCCGACTCTCATCGTTGCCGACGCCTCCGGCCGCGAGATCGTCCGCATGGAAGGCTACGGCGGCAAAGACCAGCTCGCGCAATTCCTGGAGAACGCGAAGAAAAAAGCGGAAGGACGCTGAGACCCGGGACGGAAGTCCCAGGTCCTAAGTCCTGAGTCCAAGATCTTTCTTTTCCTTCGGGCGTCCATCCGGCGGCGCGATTTCCGCCAGAAACTTCCCGGTCATGCTGGCCGGGGCGCGGCGCAGATCGTCCGGCGTGCCCTCGGCCACCACCTGCCCCCCCTCTTCCCCTCCCCCCGGCCCCAGATCGACGATCCAGTCGGAGGCGGCGAGAAACTGAAGGTGGTGCTCGATGGCGAGGACGGAATGTCCCAGGGAGATCAGGCGCGTCAATGTCGCCAGGAGGCGGTCCACGTCGACGGCGTGCAGACCCGTGGTGGGCTCGTCGAACAGGAAGAGCACGCCGCGCGCCGGCGCCGGCCCGATCTCGAGAAAGGAAGCGAGCTTGAGCCGCTGGGCCTCTCCGCCGGACAAAGTCGCGGTCGGCTGGCCCAGAGGAAGGTACCCCAGCCCCACCTCGGAGAGCGGCTGGAGGCGGCGAACGATCCGAGGATGGTCGGCCAGGAACCGGACGGCGTCGGAGACGGTCGTTTCCAGGATGTCGCCGATCGACTTGCCGCGATGGCGCACGGCCAGGACCCGGTTCTGGAAACGCCTCCCGTCGCACGCCTCGCAGCGCACGGTCACGTCGGCCAGGAACTGCATGTCGATGGTTTGCCAGCCGGTGCCCTTGCAGGCCTCGCACCGCCCGCCGACCGCGTTGAAGGAGAAGTCCCGCGGCGTGATGCCGCGGGACACGGCGCGCGCGGTGCGGGCGTAGAGCTGACGGATCTCGTCCCACGCCTTGATGTAGGTCACGGGATTCGAGCGCGCGGAGCGGCCCAGCGGGCTCTGGTCCACGAAGAGAATGTCGGCGACGTTCTCCAGACCGTCGATCCGATCGTGGGCGCCGACGTCCAGCTGGACCATTCCCTTCCGGCGCCGAGCGTACGAGTTGTAGAGGACGTCGCGGACGAGGGTCGACTTGCCCGAGCCCGAGACTCCCGATACGGAGACCAGACGCCCCAGGGGGATCCGCACCGTGATGTTCTTCAGGTTGTGCTCACGCGCTCCCACCACGGTCACCGCGCCTTCCGATCGCCGGAACGCGACGAGCCGGCCGGAAGGGGACGCGGGAGCGGGGGCCTGCGACCTGGGGCCGCCCTGGTCCTTCGAGCGCCTGCGCAGGAGCGCTCCCGTGGCGGACGCCTTCGAGCGGGCCAGGGCCCGCGGCGTTCCCTCGAAGAGAAGATGGCCTCCCTCGCTGCCCGCCCCGGGGCCCAGGTCGATGACATGGTCGGCCGATTCGATGACCTCCGGATCGTGCTCGACGACGACGACGGTATTTCCGCGATCGGCCAACCGGCGCAGGATCTGGAGCAGCCGCCGCGTGTCGGCGGCGTGGAGGCCGATGGTGGGCTCGTCGAGAACGTAGAGCGTTCCGGTCAGGGCCCCGCCCAGAGCCGAAGCGAGCCCGATGCGCTGCGACTCGCCCCCCGAGAGCGTGCGCGCCGCGCGGGCGAGCGTCAGGTAGTGAAGACCGACGTCGTTCATGTAGCGCACCCGCGAGCGGATCTCGGCCAGGATGGAAGAGAGCTTTTCCTCTTCGCCCGGCGACAGGACGAGGGCGTCGAACCATCCCTGGAGATCGGCCAGGGGAAGGTCCGACAGCTCGGCCATGGTCTTTCCGCGAAAGCGGACCCACAGCGCCCCCTGCGACAAGCGCGCGCCGCCGCACGACGTGCAGCGCTCGTACGCGCGGTACCGGGCCAGAAGGACCCGCACGTGGATCTTGTAACGCTTCGTCTCCAGCCAGTCGAAGAAACCGGTGATCCCGTAGAACTCACCCCGCCCGCGGTACACGACCTCCCGCTCGTGGGGGGAGAGACGCTCGACGGGAATGTCCGTTCGGACCGAGTAGCGGCGGCACGCCCGGAAGAGATCCCGGTAGGCGGACTCGTACGCCGGCGTGTTCCACGGCGCGATGGGCCGGTCGGCCAGGGCCAGCGAAGGGTCCGGGATGACCTTCTCCAGGTCGACGCCGATCACCCGGCCGAAGCCCTGGCAGGTCGGGCAGGCCCCCAGCGGCGAGTTGAAGGCGAACAGAGGCGGCGTGGGGTCGCGGAAGTCGCCACCGCAGCGAGGACAATGGAGCCCGCGGCGGAACGTGCGCGAGCGGCCGTCGAAGATCGCGGTCAGGGAACCGGCCATGGCGAAGGCCGTTTCCACGGCCGCGGCGATCTCCGGGCGCGAGGCCTCGCGGACGACGAAGCGGCCGACGATCACCGGGAGGTTCCCGGCGTCGTCGAGAAGACCTTCGACGTTGTCTCCGATCTCGATCGGTTCGCCGGAAAGCGCCATGGCTCGGAAGAACCCGGCCCTCTTGAGCTCGGACAGCCGCGCGGCCCCGTCGTGCGGCCGCTGCCGCTTGCGCGTCTTTTCGCGTCCCCACGGAAGCGGAGCGACCAGCGTCACCCGCGCGCCTTCCTCCGCCTCGCACAGCTCCGCGACCGCGCGGTCCACGCCGCCGGCCACGGCGGCGACGCCGCAGGCCGGACAGTACGTCGTCCCGCCGTGAGCGAAGAGGAGGCGCAGCGCGTCGGTAATCTCCGTCTGCGTCCCGACGGTCGACCGCGCGTTGCGCACGCCGTTCTTCTGCTCCAGGGCGATCGCCGGCGGCACCGGCTCGATCGCGTCGACGTCGGGCCGGTCGAGGCGTTCCAGGAACTGGCGGGCGTAGGTCGAGAGGGACTCGGCGTAGCGGCGCTGTCCCTCGGCATAGAGCGTGTCGAACGCGAGCGAAGACTTGCCCGAGCCGGACACGCCGGTGATCACGGTCAAGGCGGACGTGGGAATCCGCACGCCGACGTTCTTGAGGTTGTGAGTCCGGGCGCCGCGGATGGTGATGACGGAAATCGGTGACTTCTTCAAACTTTCGACCTTATCAGATGCGGACGAGACGCGAGAACTTTCCCCCGCGTCCCCGCGTCGACGACTACTGGACGTTTCCGGAAGCCGCCATGTTGTAGGAGCCATGCACGGTGCAGGAGGTTCGCGGCGCGGTGCCGGAGATGAAGACCTCCGTCATGCGGCGAGGACAGGAAGGCGTCGCCAGGAGTCCGGTGTCCGGATCGATGTCCGCGGTGACGATGTCGGAAGGAACCTGGAAGTTTTCCTGGAAGTACTGCGGCGGCACGGATCGCGTGAACTCGGCGAAGATCGGGACCGCTCCCTGCGACCCCGAGAGGTGAACCGGGCGGTTGTCGTCGTAGCCAATCCATACCGCGGCGAGAAAACGCGGCGAGAACCCCACGAACCAGGCGTCCCGCTCGTCGTTGGTCGTGCCGGTCTTGCCCGCCAGCACGCCTCGAACGCCGCCGGCCCGGGCCCCTCCGCCCGTTCCGCGGTCGACCGCGCCGCGCAGCATCGAGTCGACCAGGAACACCGCGTCGGGCGGGAGCGCCGGCGACAGGGGCGTCTCCTTGCGGTCCAGGACCGTTCCATCGAACGTCTCGACCCCCACGATGGCCTTGGGCTCCACCCGGATGCCACCGTTGGCGAAAACGGCGTAGGCCGAGGCGATCTCCATGGGCGAGATCTCGAAGGCCCCCAGCGCGATCGACGGATAGGACCGCAGGCGCGAGGCGATGCCCGCGGCCCGCGCGGTGGCGAGAACGGTCGGCAGCCCGGCCTGCAAGGCGACGCGCACCGTGGGGACGTTGATCGAGAGCTCCAGGGCCTGGCGCGCCGTCATCGCGCCTCGAAAAGCGTTGTCGTAGTTGCGGGGAGTCCACTGCTGCTCGTCGGTCCCTTTGTCCCAGGCCACGGTGATCGGCGAGTCCTCCAGCAACGTCGCCGGAGTGATCGGGGACGGGAGGTCGCGCCGCGCGAACGCGGCCAGGTACACGAACGGCTTGAACAGAGACCCCGGCTGCCGATGCGCCTGCGTCACGCGGTTGAATTGGGACAGGCGGTAGTCACGCCCCCCGACCAGCGCGCGCACCGCCCCGGTCTCGGGCTCGATCACGATGAGCGCTCCCTGCAGCGGCGCCTCGCGGGAAGCCGCCGCCAGCTTCCGGTACTTCTTCTCGAGCGACGCGAGTCCCTCGGTGATCGCCTTCTGGGCCGACTCCTGCAGGTCCGCGTCCAGAGTGGTGTAGATCTGCAGCCCCTCCGTCTTCAGTTTCGCGCCGTAGCGCTCCGCCAGCTCCCCCTTGACCAGATCCACGAAGTGAGGAGCGATCGTCCGCGTCACGGTCAACGACGCGGCGGTGAGCGGCTCGGCCGCCGCCTTCTGGAACTCGACCTCGGAAATCCTTTTTTCGTCACGCATCATCTTCAGCACGAAGTCGCGCCGTTGCCTGGCCCGCGCCGGGTTGCGGATCGGGGAATAGACGTTGGGCGCCTTGATCATGCCGGCGATGGCGGCCGACTCCGCCAGATCGAGATCGGAGGCGTCCTTTCCGAAGTAATGGCGCGACGCCTCGGCCACTCCGGTGATGCCGATCGAGCCGTACTGGCCGAGATAGATCTCGTTCAAGTACGCCTCGAGGATGTCATCCTTGGAATAGCGGGCGTCGAGAATCAGGGCCATGATCGCTTCGACGACCTTGCGCTTCAAGGTGCGTTGCGGCGAAAGATACAGGTTCTTGATCAGCTGCTGGGTGAGCGTCGAGCCGCCCTGCGTCGCGCCTCCCTTGAGGTTCGCGGCCAGGGCGCCCAGAACCCGGCGCACGGAGACTCCGGCGTGGCGGTAAAAATCGCGATCCTCGGTGACCAGAATGGCGTCGATCAGCGTCTTGGGAACCTCCGCCAGGCGGACGGGCGTGCGGTCCTCGAGCTCCTCGCCGAAGACCGACCCGAGCCTCTCCGGCTCCAACACCAGCGCCGGCACGGACTGACCCGTGAGGTCTCGGATCGATCGAACCTTCCCGCCCGCGAGCTCGACGCGCACGGGAAAACCATGGAGAGTCCGGCCCGGATATCGGAAATCGCGCGTGAAGATCTCCAACCCGCCCCCTGTCAGGCGGAAGCGGCCCTGGCGATCGGGAGCCGCGCTGGCCCGCTGGTAGAGCAGACGCTCGAGTTTCTTCTCCAGCTTGTCGGCCGAAGTCGAATCGCCCACCCGCAGGACGAAGAGGTCGGAGTAGATGCGCGAAGGGAGGTTCCAGCGACGGCCGTCGAACCGGCGCACGACGACGGACGTGTAGTACCCGAGCGTGACCAGCACCAGGAGAAAGAGTCCGCCCACCGTGGCGACGATCGGAATCCGGTACCGATAGACCCAGAGGTGCAACGACACGCGGCGGGGCCGGGGCGAGGTCCAGGTTCTCATGGTCGACCGATCATCCTAAGGCCACAACGCGGCGGGAGATTTCCGTATTCGAAACCCGGATTCGGGTGATGTTCTTTGTTCTAATGGCCGCCGGCATGAGCCGAAAGCGCCAGACCTCTTCCCGGCGTTCCCGGGCACCGTCTCCGGCCCCTGCCCGCGAGCGCGATCTGCCTGCGTCCCTCGCCGCCGCGGCGCTGGCTGCGGCGCTGGCGGCGGTCGGACTGCTGGTGGACTCCGGGGCCGACGCCGCGTTCGACGCGCCCAAGCGCCTCGCTTCCCTCATTCTGGTCGGCGTCGCCGCGGCGGCCCTCGCGTTCACGCCCTGGAGGTTCCCGTTTTCCTCCGATCGCGCGCTCTCCCGCCGCGGCCTGGTTCTGGGCCTGGCTGCGGCCGCCGTCGTCTGGACCCTGCTTTCGGCGCTGGTGTCTCCCCGCCGCCAGGCCTCGCTCGACGCGGCGCGGGTGCTGCTGCTGTATCTCCTCCTGCTTCCCATCGGCGCCTCGCGTGTCCTGGAAAGAAGCGGGCGCCTGCTGCTCGGCGTCTTTCTCGCCATCGCGTCGATCGACGCCTGCGTATCGATCCTCCAGGCGCGCGGGGTCTACCAGCCGTTTGCTTTGGCCACCGACGTGGGAAGCCGCGAATCGACCGGCGCCTATGTCGGCAACGTCGGCTATCTGGCGCTGGCCCTGGCGCTGGCGGCCGTCGCCGCCCTGGCCGTTCTGGTCTGGTCGCGGACCACCGCGCTGCGTGTGGCCGCCGGCGGCGCCGCTCTTCTCCTGGCCGGAGGCCTCCTGGTCAACCGCAACCTCACCTCTTTCACGGCGCTCCTCGCGGGCGCCACCATACTGGCCTTCGCCTCCTTCGGCCGAAAGGCCGCGCTGGGGATGATCGGATTCGCTCTGATTGTGGGCATCGCCGTCGCAGCCTATCGGCCGATGCGCGAGCGCGTGACGGGCGCCTTCGCCGCCGTCGAGCAGAGAGACTGGAACCGCCTCTTCACCTACCGGCTCGGGGCGTGGAAGGCCGCGATCGCCATGACCAAGGACAGACCTCTGGTGGGATACGGACCGGGAACCTTCGGCGCCGAGTACGTGCCGCACCGCCTGGCGGCGGAAATCGCGTCGAGAGCCCGTTACGACAACCCCCTGCGCACGAGCTCCTACACCGAGGCGCACTGCGACTACCTGCAGCCTTTCGCCGAGGCCGGAGTGCCGGTCGGGCTGGCCGTGCTGGCCGCCGTGCTCCTTCTGTTGTCAGGTCTCTGGCGAGCGGCGCGCCGCGGCGTCGAGGCATCGCGCGCGGAGGCCGTCTTCCTGGTCGCGTTTCTGGGCGCGGGAGCGGCCGCGGCGCTGACGTGGTTCCCGATGCAACGCCCGATCTCGGCGATCCCGTTGCTTCTGGCCGCGGGGCGGGGCTGGAGACTCATGGGCTTGGGCGGCGTCGATGGCGAGGCCGGATGAGGCTGGTGCGCGGCGCGGCCGTCATTCTCCTTCTGGCGTGGGCCGTCTCCCCGGAGCTGCCGCGCTACCGAGGGGAGAGGCTCCTGCGCGTCGGGGAAGATGCGCTGCGGTTCCTCGTCGCGCATCCCAACGAGGTTCCCGACCCCGCGCTCGCGCTCGGCCGCGTCGAAACGCTGGCCAGCGACGCCGCCCGAGGGTTGCCGGCGGATCCGCGGCCGTGGCTTCTGATCGGAGGATCGCGACTGGTCCGGGGCATGCCGGAAGCGGCGATCGAGAGCTACGCCCTGGCCAACGCCCGCGGGGAACGCGCGGAGACGGACCTGAATCTCGGCCGCTCCTACGAAGCTCTGGGTGACGAGCCGAGGTCCCACGCGGCATTCCTTCGGGCAGTCTGGATCAGCCCTCCCCTGCTCTCGGCGATCCTTCCCGACATCGCGGCATCGTTGCGGCAGGATCTCGCGCGGCTGGACGCCGAGCTGAAGGCGGGCCGTCTGGCCTCGCCGCCCGCCCTGCCCCGAGGGCCTTAGGAGGCGTCGTTCCCGACGCCCGGCCGGTCCCTGAAGATGCGCGCGGTGTACGCGCCCCACGCGTGGAGCTTGTAGAGGACCATGGTCTTCAGGATGGCCAGGCCGTAGAGCACCGACGGCCCGAACGCGATCTGCGACGCCTCGTCGAAATAACGCGTCTCGATCGGGATCTCTCGGATCTTCAGGCCCCTGGCGATTCCCTGCGCGATGATCTCGGTGTCGAAGACGAAACCGTCGGAATCCGCCTCGAAATGGACCGCCTCGAGGTACCGGCGGCTGTAGGCGCGAAACCCGCTGTGGTACTCGGTCAGGTAGATCAGAAACGTCGCGTTCTCGATCGCGGTCAACAGAATGTTGCCGAGGTACTTCCACTTCGGCATCCCGCCCTGCAGCGGCCGCCCTCCGAGCATGCGGCTGCCGAAGACCGCGTCGCACTCACCCTGGAGCAGCGGCCCGATCAGGTGCGGGATCACGGTGGGGTCGTACTGGTGATCGGGATGGACCATGACCACCACGTCCGCCCCGCGGTCGAGGGCCGTCCGGTAGCAGGTCTTCTGGTTGGCGCCATAGCCCCGGTTGCTCGGATGCACGACGACGTGGAGGCCCAGGCTTCGCGCGACCTCGACGGTGCGATCCTTCGACGCGTCGTCCACCAGGATCACTTCGTCGACGCTGTCCTTGGGAACGTCCTGATAGGTCCGCGCCAGGGTCTTCTCCGCGTTGTACGCGGGCATGACCACCGCGACCTTGCGGCGAGAGCTCATCGAAGGAAATCGCTCCTCAAGCGCCGCGCCGGGTCAAGACCACCGGCAGGGTCTTCAGGAGAATCGCGAGATCGAGCCCGAACGACCAGTTGTTCAGATACGCGAGATCGTAGCGCAGCTTGATGTCGGGCTCCGACGCATAGTCGCCCGAGATCTGCGCAAGGCCGGTCAGACCGGGCCGGACGGCCTGGCGCAGGGAATAGCCCGCCACCCTGTGCTCGAAGAGGTGCGTGAACTCCGGCCGCTCCGGGCGTGGTCCCACCAGGCTCATGTCGCCGATCAGGACGTTCCACAGTTGCGGCAGCTCATCGATCCTCGTCCCGCGCAGGACTCGGCCCACGGGCGTGACCCGCGGGTCGCCGGGAGAGGAGATCACCGCGCCGGTCGTGCTCTCGGCCCCTGCCAACATGGTGCGCAGCTTCCACAGGCCGAACGGGCGACCCTCCATGCCGATGCGGATCTGCCGGTAGAACATGCCTCCCCGCGAGGTCGCGGCGATGGCCATCGCCGACAGAGCCAGGATGGGCAGAGTGACCAGCAGGAGCAGCCCGGCCATCGTGAAATCGAAGGCCCGCTTGACGGCGGCGGCGATTCCCTCCAGCGGGCGGATCTTCGCCTCCAGCAGCGGCAGATCGCCGACGATGCGAAAGCGCAGGCGCCCGATCATCGTCTCGAAGGGAGACGGCCACACCAGAAGATCCGCCGTCAGGCCCCGCGAGATGCGCTCGGACAGCGCGTCACGCCAGCTCTGCGCTTCGGGAGTCAGGATGATCTGATCCACGCGGTGGAGCTCGGCGAGCTCTGTCAGCTGCTCGACCGGGCCGAGCAGCGCCAGGTCGGACACGCCGCTGCTGCCCTCGCCGACCAGTCCGACCACCTCCACACCGGTCCACGGATGGCGGCGGATCGCTTCGGCGATGAGCGTCGCGGCGGACCCCGTGCCCACGATCAAGGCGCGGCGGCGAGGCTGCGGAAAGAGGCGGTCCACCGCGACCCTCCACAGGACGACGAGGATGCCGTCGGCGACGACGTACAGGATGAGGACGGACCGCGGAAACGCCGCCGACTGGGAGAACCCCAGGAAGTAGACCGAGGCCAGAGATGCGAGCTGGAACAGAAGGGCCGGCAGCAGGAGCCGGGCCAGCGGCTCGCGGAACCGCTCCCGGGATCCGTAGAGCCCGAACAGAGAGAAGGCCACGATCTGGGCCACCGCGACCAGAAGGACGTTGCCCGGAGTGAACCGGACCTTCTCGACCGGCAGAAGCGTTTCCGTGCCCGGGATGCGGATGGTCGTGCGCAGGAAGAAAGCCAGGCCGAAGGAGAGGCCGGCGATCACGACGTCGCCCACCGCGGCGACGAGGCGAAAAGCAGAATGCGTTCGGGCGGCCAACGGATCAGACCGCCTCTCGCGGCACGGGCCTCCAGACGGGTCGCCGATAGCCGAGGGCTCCCGCCACGAGGCCGGCCGCGAGCGCGAGATTGATCACGAGGAAATAATAAAGCTTGCCGAAGAAGCCCGACGGCCTGGGTCGAGCCCTGGCCGCTGCGGCCGCGACGGCCGCAAGGATCAGGAGTCCCCCTCCCAGAGGGCGCAGGGTTGGCGAGGCGCACGCCGCCGCGCAGGCCGTGACCGCCAGGACGGGCGCAAGCCATCGCGCCGCTTTCCGCGAGAGGAACACCACAGAGAGCAACGGGTGCCGGCTCGCGTTCCACAGCCACCGCTCCCTGCGAAGCACCTGTCCCGCGCCCACTCCGATCCGGAAGCGGCGGGACATCTCGGCCCAGGCGTCGCGCGCCGACTCCTCGCGGGCCACCGCCTCTCCCACGAAGACGATCCGGCGGCCGCGCCGGGCCGCCTGCAGGGGAATGAGGAAATCGTCCATCGACGTCGTGTCGGGGGGCAGAGGCCCGACCTCGCCGCGGCGGGCGGCGTAGATGGCGCCGTTGGCGCCGAGGCAGACGCCCAACCGCCCCTCCGCCTCCTTGGTCCGGGTTTCGCGGTCCCAGAACGCGCTCTCCGCGTCGCTTCCCTCGAGCATCAACCGCCCGCACGCGGCGCCCACCGAGGCGCTGCGAAACGACGCAGCCAGCCGCGAGACCGCGTCCGGATCGAACCGGGTATTGGCGTCGGTGAAAACGAGCACGTCGGCGTCCGACGCCGCCACCAGATCGTTCAACACCGCCGCTTTCCCCCGGCGGCCGGGAAACTCGACCACCCGCACGCGGACATCCCCCGCGGCTCGAGCGCGCTGCGCGGTGCGATCGGTCGAGCCGTCGCAGCCGATCGCGATCCGGTAGCTTGCGGTGACGCGCTGGTCGAGCAGGTTGGCGACCCGCCGGCCGATGACTCCTTCCTCGTCGGCCGCCGCCACGAGCACTTCGACGGACGCCGGCGGCGGCCCCTCCGGCTCCGGCGGCAGCGAGAAGGAGGCGGCCCGGCGGGCGATCCACACGGGGTAGACGCCGTAGGACCACACGCCGAGTCCCAGCGCCAGCGCCAGAAGAAATAGGGAGGCGGCGGTCATCCGCGTCTGGCCAGCAGCTCGGCGCTGAAACGGCGGCCGATCGCATCCCACGCGTAGAGGCTCTCGACCCGGCTGCGGGCGGCGCGCGCGATCTGCGCCCCCCGCCGGGGCTCCGCCAGCAGGACTCCCACGGCCTGCGCGAATCCGCTGGCGTCCTCGGCCAGATAGATCTCCTGGCCCGGCCTCAGCGCCAGTCCCTCGGCGCCGATGGGGGTCGAGACCACGGGGACGCCGCACGCGGCCGCCTCCAGGATCTTCAAGCGCGTCCCTCCGCCGGCCCGAAGCGGAACCACCGCGACCGCCGCGTCCCTCCAGTGGGGGCGCGTGTCCCCTCCTTCCCCCAGGAACCGGAAATTGTCGGCGGCGCGGGCCAGCAGACTGGCCGGAGCGTCGCGTCCCAGGATCTCCACGCGGGCGTCGGGATGTTCGCGGGCAATCCCGGGCCAGACCTCCGACTCGAACCAGGCGATGGCGTCGGCATTGGGAGGCCAGGAAAGATCGCCCACGAAGAAGATCTTCTTGCCCTCGGCCGGCTCCCCCCGGAAGGCGTAACGCTCGAGATCGACGCCGTTGGGGACGACCACCGGTTTCGCGTTGGAAGCGAGCCTCCCCAGGGAGGAGGCGTCGGCATCGGAAACGCAGGAGAGGCCGTCGGCGCGTGCAGCCAGATCGGCCTCGAAGGCCCGCACGCGCGGCGCCTGAAACCGCGCGAACCACCGGGCCGCGGAAGAGGGTCCGGTTCCGGCCACGCGCTGCCAGATCTGGGAGTCCAGATTGTGGAAGTCGATCCAGCACCGTCCCGGCGTCGCCAGCGCCAACGGCCCCACGTGGTAGGAGTGCGCGACGACCCATTCCGGCTTCTGCGACGAGCGGGCCCTCGTGGCCCGCGTCAGCCGGGCGGAGCGGTACAACAGCGGCGAATACGGCTGCCGGGACAGAAGGCTCGCAACCGCCCCCGTCGCCCGTCGCACGCGGCGTCCGGCCTGGCCGATCTCTTCCCACTCGATTCCGTCGGGATACTCGCCGGGGGGCAGGTGCGGGGCGCGCAGCACCAGGGCCTGGACGCGGAATTCCGCGGCCAGAGCCGCGAGGAGATGGTAGTTGCGGATCGCCAGGCCGTCCCGCGTGGGATGCGGCGGGCGCGGAAGAATGGAGAGGAGAAGCGGCTTCATCGGCTCCGACGCAGTATAGGCGGGGGAAACGGGAGATCTTCTCGACTCCAAAAAGGAAACGCCCGGGCTCGCGCCCGGGCGTGTGTTCACGTTTTTCGTTTCCCGTTTACCGTTTCAGTCTTCTCAGTACATTCCGCCCATGCCGCCGCCGCCGGGCATGCCGGCCGGGGCCTTCTCCTTCTCCTTGATCTCGGAGATGAGCGCCTCGGTCGTGAGCATGAGCCCCGCGATCGACGCGGCGTTCTGGAGCGCGTTCTTGGTGACCTTGGTGGGGTCGATGATGCCGGCTTTCAGCATGTCCTCGACCTTCTCGTTGTTCGCGTTGAACCCGAAGTTGCCGCCCTTGGACTTGAGCTCGTTGATGACCACCGAGCCTTCGGCGCCGGCGTTGAACACGATCTGGCGGGTCGGCTCCTCCAGAGCCCGGACTACGATCCGTGCGCCGATCTTCTCGTCTCCCGACAGCGCGTTGGCCGCCTTCTCGACGGCGTCCATGCAGCGCAGCAGGGCCACGCCGCCGCCCGGGACGATCCCCTCCTCGACGGCCGCCTTGGTCGCGTGCATCGCGTCCTCGACGCGCGCTTTCTTCTCCTTCATTTCGGTCTCGGTCGCGGCGCCGACCTTGATCACCGCCACGCCTCCGACCAGCTTGGCCAGCCGCTCCTGGAGCTTCTCGCGGTCATAGTCCGAGGTCGTCTCGTCGATCTGGGTGCGGATCTGCTTGACCCGGCCCTGGATCGCTTCCTGCTTCTTCTTGGAGCGGTCGTCCACCAGGACAGTCGTGTTGTCCTTGTCGACCGTGACCTTCTTGGCGTCTCCCAGGTCCTCCCACTTGACGTTCTCGAGCTTGATGCCGAGGTCCTCGGAGATGAGCTTGCCGCCGGTCAGGATGCCGATGTCCTCGAGCATGGACTTGCGGCGGTCGCCGAAGCCCGGCGCCTTGACCGCGCAGACCTGCAGGGTGCCGCGCAGCTTGTTGACCACCAGTGTCGCCAGCGCCTCGCCCTCGACTTCCTCGGCCACGATCAGGAGGGGCTTGCCCTGCTTGGCGATCTGCTCGAGGATCGGGAGGAGGTCCTTCATGTTGGAGATCTTCTTCTCGAAGAGGAGCACCTTGGCGTTCTCCAGGATGCACTCCATGCGCTCGGCGTCGGTGATGAAGTAGGGAGAGAGGTAGCCGCGGTCGAACTGCATGCCCTCGACCACTTCCAGCGTCGTCTCCAGTCCCTTGGCCTCCTCCACCGTGATCACGCCGTCCTTGCCCACCTTGTCCATGGCCTCGGCGATGATTTTGCCGATCTCCGAGTCGTTGTTGGCGGAGATGGTGCCGACGTGGGCGATGTCCTTGCCCTCGACCGGCTTGGAAAGCTTGTCCAGCGCTTCCACCGCCGCCCGGACCGCGTGGTCGATGCCGCGCTTCAACTCCATCGGGTTGGCGCCAGCGGTGACGTTCTTGATCCCCTCGCGGTACAGGGCCTGGGCCAGGACCGTGGCGGTGGTCGTGCCGTCGCCGGCCACGTCGGAGGTCTTGGAGGCGACCTCACGCACCATCTGCGCGCCCATGTTCTCCAGGGCGTCCTGGAGCTCGATCTCCTTGGCCACCGTCACGCCGTCCTTGGTGATGGTGGGAGATCCGAACTTCTTCTCGATGACGACGTTGCGGCCCTTGGGGCCGAGCGTCACTTTCACGGCGTCGGCGAGCTTGTTGACGCCGTGGAGGATGCGCTGGCGCGCCTCCTCGCCGTACGAAATCGTTTTCGCTGCCATTTTTCTTTTGCTCCTTACTTCTCGGCTTACTTCTCGACGACGGCGAGCACTTCGTCCTCACGGAGGATCAGGTGCTCGATATCGTCGATCTTGATTTCGGTTCCGGCGTACTTGCCGATGAGGATGCGGTCCCCCTTCTTGACGTCGAGCGGGAGCTGCTTGCCTTCCTCGTTGATCTTCCCCTTGCCGACGGCGACGACCTCCGCCTCCATCGGCTTCTCCTTGGCGGTATCGGGGATGATGATCCCGCCCTTCTTGATCTCTTTTTCCTCCAGCCTCTTGACGAGAATGCGGTCATAAAGCGGTCGAATCTTCATGCTTCCTCCTGTGAACAGCGATATTTTCTTGTTCGGCGGTACCACCCGAGGGAGCAACGCCGGACTTGGATATTAGCACTCCTCGCCGGAGAGTGCTAGCAGCCGCCCCGCGACCGCACCCCGGCGCCTATCCCCCTGATCTCGAGGTATTTCCGAGCCAGGGCCCCTCGTGGATGCGCCGCCTTTTCTATACTGCGCGGTGTGAGAGCGCTCATTACGGGCATCGCGGGACAGGACGGGTCGTATCTGGCCGAGCATCTTCTGGAAAGCGGAGACCGGGTCTTTGGCATCGCCCGCACCGGAGGATCGACCGCCCGCATCGACCATCTCCTCGGGTCCATCGAGCTGGTCGAGGCTGATCTGAGCTCGGAGGAATCGCTCCACGCGGTCCTGTCCGCGGTCGAGCCCGACGAGGTCTACAACCTGGCCGGCTACTCCTTCGTGCCCGGCTCCTTCTCCTCCCCGGTCTTGAACGGGGAGATCAACGGCTTGTCCGTGGCCCGCCTCCTGGAGGCGATCCGGCGGGTCGACCCCCGGATCCGCTTCTACCAGGCGTCTTCCTCCGAGATGTTCGGCAGCGTCCCGATCTCGCCGCAGCGCGAGACGACCCCTTTTCAGCCCCGCACGCCGTACGGAGCGGCCAAGCTCTACGCCCACTGGACGACGGTGGCCTTCCGGCGGTCCTATGGCATGCACGCCGTCTCCGGCATTCTCTTCAACCACGAGTCGCCGCGGCGCGGTCCCGAGTTCGTCACGCGCAAAATCACGCTGGCGGCGGCGAGGGTCGCCGCGGGCTTGCAGTCCGAGCTCAAGTTGGGCGATCTCGATGCGCGGCGGGACTGGGGATTCTCGGGAGATTACGTGCGGGCCATGCCGGCGATGCTCCGGCGCGACCCGCCGGGCGACTACGTCCTCGGGACGGGCGAGAGCCATTCCGTCCGGGAGTTCCTGGAGGAGGCGTTTGCCTTGGTCGGCCTGGATTGGAAACGGCACGTCGTCGTGGACGCCGCTCTCCATCGCCCCGGCGATGTGGCCTCCCTGGTTGCGGACCCCCGCCGGGCGCGGGAGGAGCTCGCGTGGTCGCCGACCGTCGGTTTCCGGGAGCTGGTCCGCCGCATGGTCGAGGCGGACGTGGCGCTGGCGGCTCGGGAAGACGCTCTCTCGCCGGCCGTCTCCGGACCACGGAGGGCCGGGAAAGACCGCTCGTGTTAGCTTGACCGCAGCCATGGCCTGGGCGGGAAAACGAGTCCTGATCACGGGAGGATTGGGCTTCGTCGGATCCAACCTCGCGATCCGGCTGGTCCGCGAAGGAGCCCGGGTCTCCCTCTGCGACGCGATGCTCGAGGGGTACGGCGCCAACCTGGCCAATATTGCCGAGATCCGCGACGACGTGGAGGTGCAGTTCTCCGACGTCCGGGACGAGAACGTGATGGGGCACCTGGTCGCCGGGCGGGACGTCGTCTTCCACCTGGCAGCCCAGGTCTCCCACGTCATGTCGCTGTCCAATCCCTACCCCGACATCGACATCAACATCAAGGGGACGGCGGCGGTGCTGGAGGCCTGCCGCAAGCACAATCCGGGAGCGGTGGTGGTCCGCTCGGGAACCCGCGGACAGTACGGACCGGCGGTGAAGCTGCCGGTCTCCGAAGACGCGCCCTCGGACCCGCGGGGCCTGTACGAGATCTCGCAGCTGTCGGCCGAGATGATCTGCCGCGCGTACCACCGGATTCACAATATGCGTATTGTTCCGTTGAGGCTCACCAACGTGTACGGCCCGCGCGCCCAGATGAGGCATTCGCAATTCGGCGTCGTCAACTGGTTCGTGCGTCTGGCGCTGGAAGGCCGGCCCATCCCGATCTTCGGGACGGGCCGGATCGTGCGCGATTTCCTCTACGTCGACGACTGCGTCGAGGCCCTGTGCCTGTCGGCCCAGGCGCCCGCCGCCGCGGGCCGGATCCTGAACGTCGGCCACGACCGCCCCTCCACGTTTCTGGAAGTCGCGGAGGTCCTCCGGGACATCGTGCCGGGCGCCACGTTCGCCTTCACCGATTTCACTCCGGAGCGCAAGGCCCAGGAGCCGGGAGACTTCCTCTCCGACATCTCCCGGATCCGCGCGCTGCTCGGGTGGGAACCGAAGACCAGTCTGCGGGCAGGGCTCGAGCGCACGGTCGCGTTCTACCGCGAGCGCAGAGCCGACTACTTCTAGTTTCGCGCCGCCGCTTTTTCCGGAGATGCCTGAAGCCGCTCGAAGTAACGGCCGACCTCCTTGGCCGTCCGCGCCGCCAGCAGCTGCTCCGCCAGGCCCTCGCGGTGGCACAGATGAGAGAGGCGCGCTTCCCACAGCAGCTGAAGCGCTGTCGAGCGAGCCAGCAGGATCATGACGAGGCGGGGCTTGTAGCCGTGCACCTCTTGAAAGTCGACCGGCTGCGCGGCGCGGACCAGGATCAGGCGATCCGACCCCAGAGGGCATTTTTCCGGCTCCCGGGGATGCGGAAAAGCCACGGAAGGATCGAGCGCGGTCGAGCACAGCCCTTCGCGCTCGAGGATCGAAGCGATGACCCGCTCTCGGGCCGACGCCTCCGGCGACTCCGTCAGATCGAGTTGGGCCCGCCGCACCGCTGCGGTGATCAATGGTTCGGCGCGAGTCTCCGCGACGTCGAGGAAGATATTGCGCGGATCGATGTACGGAAAGAGACGCATCTCCAGTCCGGGACCCATGGCCGGCTCCGGCAGGGGCTCCCCTTCGGAACGGCGGCGCAGAAGCCACGCGTCCAGATCGCGGATGCGGAATCGCCAGCGGCCTCCCACGCGCAGCGCGGGCAGCTCGTTGACCATCCGGTAGATCGTCTTCTCCGACAACGAGAGGTACCGCGCGACGTCGCTGACCGTCATCATTCCAATCGACGGGTCTTTCTTAACTTTTTGTCTATCCATGTCCGTTAATGTACAGCATCGGTCAACCAAGTCCATGATGCTTTCTCATCGTGAACGACGACGAGTCGCGACCAAGCCACACCGATCGGATCCGTTAAACTCCTGCCGCTCCATGATTTCCATCCATCCCTCAGCGCTGGTCGCCTCTTCACGCATCGGGGACGGGACGCGCATCTGGGCCTTTTGCAACGTCCTGTCCGGGGCCAGAATCGGCCGCGATTGCAACATCTGCGACCGCTGCTTCATCGAGAACGACGTGGCAATCGGCGACCGGGTCACGGTCAAGTGCGGCGTGTCGCTCTATGACGGACTGGAGCTGGAGGACGACGTGTTCGTGGGGCCCGACGTCTGCTTCGGCAACGACCCGAGACCGAGGAGCGGCGTGCAGCTGGAAAGGCACCCCCGCACCCTCGTTCGGGCCGGAGCCTCCCTCGGCTCGGGCGCGGTGATCCTCCCGGGGATCACCATCGGACGCTGGGCCATGGTCGGCGCGGGCTCGGTCGTGACGCGGGACGTGCCCGACCACGCGCTCGTCTACGGCAATCCCGCCCGCCGGCACGGCTCCGCTTGCCGCTGCGGAGAGACGATCGCCTTCGACGCGGGCCGGGGGGCGTGCGCATGCGGCCGCTCCTATTCGATGGATCCGGGGGGCACCGTCCGCGAGGACGCCCGGTGAAGGCGGACGTCGAGGTCCGCGTCCCCTTCGGGGCGCTGGAAAACGACTACCTCGCCCGCCGCGGGGCGATCGACGCGGCGGCGCTGCGCGTCTTTCGAAGCGGCCGGTTCATCCTGGGCTCGGAGGTCGCCCTGTTCGAGGCGGAGCTGGCGCGCTACCTGGGCGTCGAGTTCGTGGTCTCCTGCGGCAACGGCACCGAGGCCATCGCCCTCATGCTGCTGGCGGCGGGAGCGGGCCCCAACGACGAGGTTCTCATCCCCGCCAACGTCTGCGTCCCGGTCATCGCCGGGGTGCGTCTGGCCGGCGCCAAGCCCCGCCTGGCGGACGTCGATCCCGAAACGCTGACGCTCGACGCGGCCTGCGCCGAGCGCGCGCTGACGCCGCGGGTCCGATTCCTCCTGCCCGTTCACTTGTACGGCGGCGTGGCCGACCTGTCCGGGTTGGAACGCCTCTGCGCGGCGCGGGGCCTGACGCTGCTGGAGGACTGCGCGCAAAGCCATGGCGCCGCGCTCCACGGGAGAAAGACAGGGGCCTTCGGCCGCGCCGCGTCGTTCTCCTTCTACCCCACCAAGAACCTCGGAGCGTACGGCGACGGCGGGGCCGTCGCCACGGCCAACGCCTTGCTCGCCGACCGGACCAGAAGGCTGCGGCAGTACGGGTGGACGCGCCGCGATTTCTCCGAGTCCGAGGGGCGCAACTCGCGCCTGGACGAGCTGCAGGCGGCGATCCTGCGCGTGAAGCTCTTCGGCCTGGAGGAAGACAACGCGCGCCGGCGCCGGATCGCCCGCCGCTACGACGATGCCTTCGCCGGGCTGCCTCTCGAGCGGATCGCAGATCGGGACGGGTCGGTGCCGGCGCGCCATCTCTATCCCGTTCGCACCGCGCGACGCGACGAGATGCGCGTGCATCTTTCCGGGTGCGGCGTCGAGACCGCCGTCCACTATCCGTATCCTCTGCACCTGCAGCCGGCCTACGCCTTCCTCGGCCACGCGCGGGGCGACTTTCCGGTCTCCGAGCGCGCCTGCGAGACGGTCCTGTCGCTGCCCATCTACCCCACGCTGACCGACGACCAGGTCGAGACCGTCGTCGCTGCGGTGCAGGAGTTCTTTCGATGAGTGCCCGGCGGGAAAGAATCTCCGTCGTGGTGCCGGTCTATTTCAACGCCGCCACGCTTCCACGGCTGGCGGAGCGCCTGCGGGCCATCGCGGCGGCCGCCGACTGGGATCTGGAGGCCGTGTTCGTCGACGATGGCTCAGGAGACGATTCCTGGGAAGCGGTCGGCCGGATCGCGCGGGAATGGCCGGCCGCCCGGGGCGTGCGCCTGACGCGCAACTTCGGCTCGCAGATGGCGATCCTGGCCGGGCTGCAGGCCGCGACGGGTCAAGCCGCCGCCGTTCTCTCCGCCGACCTCCAGGAGCCGCCGGAGCTGCTGCCGCAACTCGTCGAGGCGTGGCGCCGGGGAGCGGTGACCGCGCTCGCGGTGCGCCGAAGCCGCCCTGAATCGGTGGGGGTTAGGGCCGCGTCGGGCCTCTACTATCGAATCCTGCGGCGGCTGGCACTGTCGGAGATGCCCTCCGGAGGCTTCGACTGCTTCCTGATCGGACGGCCGGCCATCGACTTCCTGCTCGACAACCGCGAGATCCACACATCGCTGCCCGGCCTTCTCCTGTGGGCCGGGTTCCCCGCCTCGCTCGTCCCTTATGACCGGGTCGCTCGCGAGGACGGACGCTCCCGGTGGACCTTCGCCAAGAAGCTGAAGTACTTCATCGACTCCGTCATCTCGTTTTCCTACGCGCCGCTGCGCTGGATGTCGGTGGCCGGCACGGTGCTGGCCTTCCTCGCCTTCGCGTACGCGCTGTTTCTGGTGTTCTTCAAGCTCTTCCACGGCCAGACCGTGCAGGGCTGGACCACGACGATGGTCGTCCTGGCGTTCCTTTCCGGGGTCCAGCTTCTTTCCCTGGGGATCCTCGGCGAGTACCTGTGGCGGACGCTCGACGCCGCGCGGGGGCGCAGAGGCTATCTGGTACGGGAGCGCACGGAAGATCGGGAGGCGGTAGGCGATAGGCGGTAGCGGTCGAGCCAGGCTCTTGCGCCGTTATCTCGCTTTCCCGTTCGTTCGCCTCACGCCTTCCGCCTTCCGCCTTCCGCCTTCCGTCCTTCAGGGCAGCGCGGCCAGCAACGACGCGGCCACTCTTTCCACCTCCATGTCGGTCAGCTCCGGGAAGACGGGCAGGGCCAGCACCTCGCGGGCGGCCCGTTCGGACTCGGGAAACGATCCTTCGCCGTAACCGAGGCCGCGAAAGCACTCCTGCAGGTGCAGCGGGACCGGATAGAAGACCGCCGTGGTGACTCCGTCCTTGGCCAGACGCGCGCGCACCCGCTCGCGCTCGGAGACCCGGATCACGTACTGGTGATAAACGTGCCGGCGGCCGGGAGCCTCCCGCGGCAGACGGACGCGGCCCGCCGCCTCCGCGCTTGCCAGGAGAGCCGCGTAGCCGGCGGCGATCTCGCGGCGCCGCTCGTTCCAGGCGGAGAGCCGCGGCAGCTTGGCGCTCAAAACGGCCGCCTGGACCGCATCCTGGCGAAAGTTCCCGCCCACGCGCTGGTGATGGTAGGTGACGGGCGAGCCGTGGACCCGAAGGCTGCGGACCACTTCCGCCGTCTCGTCGTCGTCGGTGGTGACGGCGCCCGCGTCTCCCGCGGCGCCGAGGTTCTTGGTTGGATAGAAAGAGAACGCTCCCAGCCGCCCCATGGAACCCGCCGGCCGGCCGTTCCAGAGGGCGCCGACGGCCTGGCAGGCGTCCTCGATCACGGGAACGCCGCGACGCTCGGCCATCTCCAGGATCGGCCCCATGTCCGCGCACTGGCCATAGAGGTGGATCGGCTGGATGGCCCTTGTCTTCGGCGTGATCGCCGCCTCGAGCCCGGCCGGATCGAGATTGAAGGTCGCCGGATCGATATCGACGAACACCGGACGCGCTTGGAGCCGCGCCACGACGCCGGCCGAGGCGAAGAACGTGAAGGGCGTGGTGACGACCTCATCGCCGGGGCCGACGCCCAGAGCCATGAGGGAGACCAGCAGCGCGTCCGTCCCCGAGGAAACGCCGATGGCGTGAGCCACTCCGATTTCGGCCGCGAATGCCTGCTCGAACGCCTCGTTGGCCGGGCCCATCACGAAGCGGCCCGTGGCGAACACATCCCCGACGCGCCCGGCGATCTCGCGCTTGAGCGCCTCGTCGTACCGCGTGAGGTCGAGCATCGGGATCGGCCGGCCCGCGATCGTCATGGGCCGGAGATTCTATCCGGCTCGCCGGGTGGATCCGACCGCCCTGCCGGCGCGCGTCTGGCCGCGTTCAACGCTTCCGCAGCAGGTGCGCGGTGAAGCCGTCCTGGACCGGTCCCGGCAGCATCCGGAATCGCCCACCCGCGAGGAACGGCTCCAGCCCTGCCGCCGGTTCGATCGGCGCGAGCTCGAGGGAAGGGTCGGCGGCCAGCACGTCGTCCACCACCGCCTCGTTCTCCTCGCGCTCGAGGCTGCACGTCGCGAACAGAAGGTAGCCTCCCGACGCGAGCAATCGGGCCCCGGACAGCACGCCATTGCTCTGCGCCCGCGAGAGCCGGTCGATGGCCTCGGGCGACAACCGGTAGCGGATCTCGGGGTTCTTGCGGAGGGTGCCCGTTCCGCTGCACGGAGCGTCATACAGGACGCGATCGAAGCGCCCGGGCGCCAGAGGCGGCGCGGCGGCATCGGCCACGGCCGGCCAGGCCTCCCGAAAACCGAGTCGGCTCGCGTTCTCGACGAAGAGCCGCATGCGCTCGGCGGATCGGTCGAGCGCGACCGCGCGACGCGCGCGCCCGAGCGCCAGAGCGGCGAATGTCTTGCCGCCGGGGGCGGCGGCCAGATCGACCAGCGTGTCCCCTGGCGGGAGAAGGAGCGGCAGGATCTGCGAGCCGACGTCCTGGATCGAGAAGTGCCCCGCCGCGAAGAGCGGGGAGCGGACGGGTTGGCCGCCCGTCACGGTGAGGGCCAACGGTGAAAACGCCCAGGGACAGGTCTGGATCTTCTCTTCGGCCAGCGCCGCCGCGAGCGTCTCGCGATCGGTCTTGCGGGAGTTGATCATCAAGTCGAGCGGCGAGGGCGTGTTGTCCGCCTCGAGGATCGCGAGCGTCGCTTCCTCTCCGAAGCGCTCGATCCATCGCGCGATCAGGAATTCCGGATGGGAGAAGCGTTGCGCCAGGCTCCGCGCGGCGCCGGATCCCCCGCGGACCGCCTCGGCCGACGGACCGGAGGGCGAGGCTCGCAGGAGGCTGCGCAGGACCGCGTTGACCAGCCCGCCCGCTCCCGCGCCGGCCCGATCCCGGGCATGACGCACCGCTTCGTCGACCGCCGCGTAGTGCGGAACGCGGTCGAGGTGGCGAATCTGATACAGGGCCACTTCCAGGATCTCCCGCAGGTTCGGCGCCAGGCGAGACAGGGGCACGCGGCAGGCCGACGCAAGCTCCGCGTCGAGCGCCGACTTCCAGCGGAGCACGCCGAGCGCGATCTCGCGCAGCAGCCGGCCGTCCTCCGACGAGAGACCCTCCCCGTGCTGCGCGATCGAGACCGTGGCCCGCGCTGCGTTCTCCAGGACGTCGCGAAGGACGGACACAGCGCGGGCGCGCGGGGACCGGAGGCGGCGGGCGGTCACGCGAAGCGGGCCGGCCGCGCCCGGATGCTTCGAAGGAAATCCACGCCGCTGACGATTCTGCGGCCGGCCCGTTGGGCGCGGGTGAGCGACAGACTCTGCCCGTCGCCGGCCGCCACCAGGGCGCCCTCGCCGTCGATCCACAGCGTCCCCGGCTCGCGGTCACAGGGGGGGCCCGGCTCCAACCCGTGGATCTTGACGCGCTCTCCCTCCAGAAACGTGTAGAGCCCGGGCCATGGATCGAACGCGCGCCCGAGGCGCTCGATCTCGCCGGCAGGGCGCGCCCAGTCGATCCGCCCGTCCTCGCGCCGGACCGGCCGGCAGAGCGTCGGCGTCCCTTCCTGCGGCCGCGCCGTCAATCCGCCGCTCTCGAGCCCCGCGACCGTTTCCACCAGCAAGTCCGCTCCGGCTAAGGCCAGCCGGCCCGAAAGCGATCCGGCGTTTTCGCGCTCTTTGATGTCGACACGGCGCTCCAGGTAGAGAGGGCCGGCGTCGAGCTCTTCGACCACTTTCATCGTGACGACCCCGGTCTGCCGGTCTCCAGCGGCCAGAGCGGCCTGGATCGGCGCCGCCCCGCGATATTTCGGCAACAGCGACGCGTGCACGTTGACGAAGCCCCACCGGGGCACAGCCAGGATGGCGGGCGGCAGGATCCTCCCGTACGCCACGACGATTCCGACGTCGGGAGACGCCGCCCGCAGCGCGGCCAGCAGGTCGCCATGGGCCCGGAGCTTCACGGGCTTGGCCGTGGCGAGGCCCTGGACCGATGCCGCCCTCGCCACGGCCGAAGGCAGCGGCGCCGAGTGGCGTCCCGCCGGACGGTCCGGTTGCGTCACAACGAGCGGGACGCGGACGCCCGCCTCCAGGAGCCTCGAAAGCGAAGGCACCGCGAACTCCGGGGTCCCAAAGAAGACGGCCGTCACAGCCATGACATCCAGAACATACTGCGGCCGCGTTGGAATCCGGCCGACCCGCTAGATCAACTCGTCGGGGCCCTTTTCGTCGGCCGGGGAACGCGGCAGCGGCTCTTGCGCGCCCTCGACCGGCCGCGGTGCCGGAAGTTCGGAAGGGGGATGACGCAGCTTCCAGAGTTGAACCGTGGCCCACACTCCGCCCGCCGCGAAGAACATCAGCGCCAGACCGTCCACGATCCCGAACAGAATCCAGACCCGCGGCCACCCCTTCTCCGTGCCATAGATGCCCACCGGCAGGAAGAGAAGGAACGAGTAGAGGGACAGGATGATCGAACGCTTGAGCTCGTGCTGGCGGTCGGCCGGAGGATCCAGGAAGCCGAGCTCCCGCGCCAGGCGGAAAACGTAGTACGCCACGGCAGGAGATGCCAGAAGCGCGACCAGGAGCCACAGGAACGGGCGGCTCATCGCGGCTGCCGGTCCACTTCCTCGAAGTAATCCTGCGAGACCAGCACCTCCCGGGGCTTGGATCCGCGGGGAGGACCGAGGAGCCCGTCGCGCGACATCATGTCGATCAGTTTTCCCGCGCGCGAAAACCCGACCCCCATGCGGCGCTGCAGAAACGAGATGGAAGCCATCTTCTCCTTGACTACGAGCCGCGCCGCTTCGTCGTACAGCGGATCGGTCTCGTCCCCGGCGTCGTCGCGGCGGGTCTCCTCCACCTGCTCCCTGGTGACGTCTTCGTTGTACTGAGGCCTGGCCTGCTTGCGCAAGAACTTCACCAGCGCCCCGGTCTCCTGCACCGACACGAAGGCGCCATGGACGCGTGAGAGGCGCGACGTTCCCGGCGGCAGAAAAAGCATGTCGCCCCGCCCCAGCAGGCGTTCCGCCCCGTTGCCGTCGAGCACCACGCGGGAGTCGATCTTGGTGGAAACCTTGAACGCGATCCGGGAAGGCATGTTGGCCTTGATGACGCCGGTCAGCACGTCGACCGAAGGCCGCTGCGTGGCGACCACCAGGTGGATGCCGACGGCGCGGGCCTTCTGCGCCAGCCGCACGATCGATTCCTCCACTTCCTTGGGCGCCGTCATCATCAGGTCCGCCAGCTCATCGATCACGATCACGATCAAGGGCATCGGCTCGAGCTTCAGGTCCGGATCGTCGGGATGCTCGGCCCGAACGCGCGCGATGGTCTCCGGATCGCGGATCGCCGCGTTGTACTGCTCGGCATTGCGCACCTGGCCCACGTCGGACAGCGTCTGGAACCGCTCCTCCATCTGGGCCACGGCCCACTTGAGCGCGTTGGACGCTTTCTTGGGATCGGTGATGATCTTCGTGGCCAGGTGGGGGAGGCTCTCGTAGATCTCCAGCTCCACCATCTTCGGATCGATCAGGATCAGCTTGACCTGGTCGGGACGCGCCTTGTAGAGGATCGACGTGATGAGGGCGTTGATGCCGACGCTCTTGCCCGAGCCCGTCGTGCCGGCGATCAAGAGGTGGGGCATGGCGCGCAGATCGTTCACCACCGGCTCGCCGTGGATGTCCTTGCCCAGGGCCAGCGTCAGGAGGGACGGGGAGCGCTGGAAGGTCTCGGACTCGATCACGTCCCGCATGGAGATGATCTCCCCGCCGTCCGGATTGGGCACTTCGATGCCGACGGAGGCGCGGCCGGGCAGGCGTTCGATGCGCACGGCCTCCGCGGAGAGCGCGAGAGCCAGGTCCTCGGAGAGCCCCATGACCTGATTGACCTTGATCCCCGCGGCGGGGCGGAACTCATAGGTCGTCACGACCGGTCCGGGGTGGTACTCGACGATCTCGCCTTCCACTCCGAACTCCGCGCACTTGTTCGCGATCAACCGTCCGGTCTCGGCCAGGATGCGGCGATCCACGACGCCGGTCTTCTCCCGCCTCTCCAGCAGTGAAACCGGAGGATAGGTGTACCCCTCGACGACGAGCGGCAGGCTCTGCTGCGCGTCCGACTTCTTCCTGGGCGCCGGCGAGGTGGACGACCTGCGGGTCGGGGTCGGGGGCGGCGCCGTCCTGATCAGGGAGAACTTTCCGGCTCCCGGCACCTCGCGCAACACCGGCGCCGGCGCCTCGGCGGCGAACGGGACATCGTCCAGGGTCACGCCTTCGCGCCGCGCCTTCTCCAGGTGCTTGGCGACGACCGTGCGGCGCAGCCGCTCCTTGGTGCGGTGATCGCGCCGGCGCACCCAACCGATGTTCACCCGGCTCAAGAGACCCGCCAGGCGCACGCGCAAGCCGAGGAAGACCTCGGCCAGCGAGACCTGTGTGGCCAGCGGAACCGCCAGGAGCAGAACCGCCGACGTCAGCAGCACCGCGCCGGCCGTGCCCAGCCTGGAACGGGCCGCGTCGGCGACGGCGCGACCCACGATCCCACCGGCCTCGGCCTCCTCGCCGAACAGCATCCGGCGGCCCAGCGCGATCGACAGGAGGGCCGGAATCGAGAGGAACAGCAGAATGAAGCCGGCGGCCTTGCTGCCGGGATTTGGAAAGGGACGCCGCCAGAAGCGCCGCCAACCCCAGAAGAAGAGAGCCGCCGGCACCGCCCACGCCGCGAACCCCAGGATGGCGTAGAAGGCCGCGGAGAGATCCGCGCCGAAACTTCCGATCCAGTTGGACGGAGACGTCGCTGCGCCCGACGTCACCGAGAAGAGATTGGGATCGCCGGGGCTATAGGAAGCCAGGGCCAGGGCGGTCAACATCCCGGCCAGCAGAAGCAGGATGCCGAGCGCCTCGCTGACGAGCCGGCTACGCCAAAAGCTTTCCTGGCTCAATCCTTTTCATTATGGGACCGGGGAGAGACAAAGTCCAAACGCCGGGAAGTGAAGTTCCGCGTCCCCGCGTCCCCGCGTCCTCCCGTCCTCCCGTCCTCCCGTCCCCGCGACGGTGTCAGCGCGCTTCGTCGTAGGCAGAGGCCGCGTTGCCTTTGAAACGGTCCTTGTACCCGGAGTAGTCCTTGTACTGGGGCAAGTCCACGCTCTGGACGAAGTCGTCCTTGGACTGCCCGGCGGAACGGGCCTTCCGCGCCGCATCGAGGAGATCGGCGATGTAGCCGCGAAAGGCCTTCAGCCCCCCGAGATCGCTCACCTCGCCGTGGCCGGGGATGATCGCGACGTCGGGCGGGATCCGCGCGATGACCTTGTCGAGCGCCACCAGGTAGCCGCGGACCGAGCCGCCTCCCGCGATATCGATGAACGGGATCACCTTGTTGAAGAAGTCGTCTCCCATGTGGAGGACCCTGGCCTTCTCGAAATAAACCACGCTGTCCCCGTCGGTGTGGGCCGGCGGGAGATGCCAGATCTGGATCGTCTCGTCTCCCATGTGGATCCGAATCTCCGAGTCGTAGGTCAGAATCGGCGCGGCGATCTCCTCGACTTTCACCCTCTTGGCCCACGCGATCTGGTCGGCGAGGAACTGGGCCATCTCGGCGTTGCCCGACCTCTTGGCCTCCTCCAGGCGCCCCGGGTAGTCGCGCAGGACGGTCGTGGGCTCCGCGAGCATCCGGGTGCGCACGTTGTCGTGCGCCAGGATCATGGCAAAGGGGCGGAAGATCTCGTTGCCTCCGACGTGGTCTCCGTGGTGGTGCGTATTGATCAGGAACTTGATCGGCTTGTCGCTGACCTTCTTGATCTCTCCGACGATCCCGGGAGCGATGTCCTTGAACTGCGAGTCGATCACGACGACCGCGTCGGGCCCGACGAAGAAGCCGACGTTGCCGCCGCGGCCGTAGAGCGCGTGCACGCCGCCGCCGAGCGGCTTCAACCGGAAGACGTCCTGCGGCGCGCGGTCGTGGTGATCGGTGGCGGACGGCGTCGGGGAATTCGGGGCGGCAGCCTGCGCGATGAGGAGCGAAGCAGAGAGCGAAATGGAAACGCCGAGAGTCGTTCGATACGCGAGCCGCAGTCTCATCGTGGCCCCTTTCTTGGGCCGCACTCTAACCGAAATTCCACCGACTTGCGCCTGAATGACGCCCCCGCTAGACTGCGGCGGTGCTGCGCGTTTCCAATCCACCCAACCCCTGGGACTCCGTCCACGCCGATTGGCTCGGCGAGCCTCCTCCGGCGGAGCTTGAGATCTTCGAGGAGCACGCCCGCAGCATCCTCTCGGAAAACGACAGCCCCGACATCGGATTTCGCTGGAGCTTGAATCCCTATCGGGGATGTTTCCATGCGTGTTCCTACTGCTACGCACGGCCGACCCACGAATACCTCGGCTTCGGCGCCGGCACGGACTTCGAGCGCAAGATCGTCGCCAAGGTCAATGCGCCGGAGCTTCTGCGCAGCGAGATCTCACGGCGCGGCTGGACAGGCGAGGCCATCGCCTTTTCCGGAAACACCGATTGCTACCAGCCTCTCGAAGCGGTCTACGGACTGACCCGTCGGTGCCTGGAAGTCTGCGCGGAGCTCGGCAACTCGGTCCATCTCATTACCAAGGGCGCCCTGGTGCGGCGCGACAGGGATCTCCTGGCGTCGATGGCGCGGCGCATGGACGTCTCGGTCTTCGTATCGATCCCGTTCTCCGACGACGCCATGGCCCGGTTGGTCGAACCGGGCGCCTCGCCGCCGTCCCAGCGATTCGAGACGCTCGCGATCCTCTCCGGCGCGGGCATCCCGACCGGCGTCGGCGTCGCTCCGATCATCCCCGGTCTGACCGACAGCCAGATCCCGGAAATCCTGGCGCGGGCGCGTGCCGCCGGCGCGCAGGACGCCTTCTTCCAGGCCCTTCGCCTCCCCGGCGCCGCCCTGCCCGTCTTTCGGGAGCGCATCCAGAACGCCTTTCCGCTGCGTGCGTCGAAGATCGGAAACGCGATTCAGGGAATGCGCCAGGGGAAGTGGAACGACGCGCGTTTCGGGGACCGTATGCGCGGCTCGGGCCCGCGATGGGCCGCCATCGAAACGCTCTTTCGCACCGAGTACCGCCGGCTCGGCTACGGGGAAAGGCGTGTCGGCTGGAGACGCGCCGGATCTCCCGCCGCGCCGGAGCCGGCCCCGCGGGTTGGTGCCCGACCGGCCCAGGCCTCTCTCTTCGACCGTGAGGACGAAGAACGAGCTCACTTTAAAGTGAAAAGTACTTGACAACCACAAATCCGGATCGCTAGGCTCTCTCCGTGCGCATGGCGGATCGCGACCCGCGGGCCCAGTCGGAAACGCTCGGCGACCGGGCGGCCGACAATCTGCGTTTCATCCGCGACACGATGGAGCGCGCGTCCTCGTTCACCGCGGTTCCGGGCTGGGGGGGCGTCTGGATGGGCGCCTCGGCGATCGCGGCCGCCGGCGCTTGCTCCTTCGCCCGTACGCGCTCGGAGTGGTTCGGCGTCTGGCTGGTCGAGGCGTTCGTGGCGGTGGCCATCGGCGTCCGCGCGATGTCGCTGAAGGCCTCACGCGCCGGAATACCCCTGTTCGCCGGGCCGGCGCGCCGCTTCCTCCTGACGCTCGCGCCTCCCCTGTTGGCCGCCGCCGTCGTGACTCTGTCCCTGGAGCGTTCCGGGCAGATGGATCTGCTTCCAGGGATCTGGCTGCTCCTCTACGGAACCGCGGTCGTCACCGGCGGAGCCTTCGCCCCGCGCGTCGTGCCCGTCATGGGCATCGGGTTCATGCTGCTGGGGGTCGTCGCACTCGCCTCCCCGCCTTCCTGGGGCACGGTGTTCCTCGCGGCGGGATTCGGAGGTCTGCACATCGCGTTTGGAATCCTCATCGCCCGCCGACACGGAGGCTGAGCCTGGGAGTCCAAAGTCGAAAGTCCAGAGTCCGCAAGGGTCAGGACGCTGCGCGGACCGACCGGCGCAAGGCTTCGGCCGCGCTCCCCCAGCTCGATCGGGTCATCCACGAGCGGGTGCGGTTGGCGATCGTCTCGGCGCTCGCCGCCAACGAGGCGCTTTCCTTCAACGAGCTCAAGGAGCTTCTCGCGACCACCGACGGGAATCTCTCCGTCCACGCCCGCAAGCTGGAAGAGGCGGGATACGTCGCCTGCCGCAAGGGTTTCGCCGGGCGCGTGCCCCGGACGGAGTACCGGCTGACGACGGAGGGGCGCCGGGCCTTCCAACGCTACCTCGATCATCTCGAAGCGCTGGTCCGCGCTTCGGGCCGGGAGATCCACACACGCTGAAAGAGACGGACACGGCCTCGGAGAATCCGTGCCGGAGTACTTTATGACGCAAAGTCTCTTGATCGAAGCCTCGAGGACGCTTCCCGCCGCGGCAACGGCCCTGGCGGCCGGAAAGGACTTCTTCATGCCCGAGTCCGCGCCCCTCGCGGCGGTGGCTTTCCTCGGCGCCGTCGGCGGGTCGGTCCTTGCTCTCGTCGCTCTCGCCGCCGCCGCGGTGATCCGTAAGCGCAAACTCGCCATGTGGATCGCCGCCGCCGAGGGCGTGGGCCTGGCCGGCTACGTGGGAGCCCTGGTGATCTTGTCGGCGGGAAGCCGGGAACGCCTGCTGGAAGCGGGAGACCAGAAGTACTTCTGCGAGCTCGACTGCCACATCGCCTACTCGCTCCAGAGCGTGCGGCGGGCCAAGACACTGGGCCCGGCAGATCGTCCCGTCGCCGCTTCCGGGCAGTTCACGATCGTCACGCTCAAGACCTGGTTCGACGAGCGTTCGATCGGTCCGGCCCGAGGCAACGGGCCGCTCACGCCGAATCCCCGGGCCGTCTCGATCCTCGACGCCGCCGGGCGGCGCTACTCTCCCGACGCCCAGGCTCAACGCGCTCTGGCCGCGATGGGCGCCGCCGCGACGCCGCTCGATCGCCCCCTCACTCCGGGCCAGTCCTACCTGACCACTCTGGCGTTCGACCTGCCGGCGGACGCACGCGAACCGCGTCTCCTGGTCACCGACGCCGAATCGTTCACTCACGTCCTCATCGGCCACGAGAACAGCCCCTTCCACAAGAAGATCTCCTTCGCGCTTTCCAACAACGCGATGGCCCTTCGAGAGCAGCGCTAAGACCAAGGAGCAGGCCGCCTCTTTGCGATTTTCGCCTCACGCCTCACGTCGCTTCCGCTTGCTCCGGATCTGCACCTTCGGCGCACCGGTCCGCGGCTCGGCCGGACGCGGCCTCGACCACGGCCCTGATCCGTCGCTGCGCTCTCGCTCCCGCGGCGCGCGCCTCCTCCTTCGCTTCCGCTCAGGAGACTACGCGCGTCGCGAACCAGGGCCAGGAACCGCCTCACGCCTCACCCCTTACGCCTTACGCGCGGGCAAAGCCCGCGTCGCCTTCCGCCTTCCGCCTTCCGTACCTCGGGGGTTGTTTCTTCGGGCCGAACGCGCCAAGAATGCGGCCCGTGGCCGCGCGGAAACTCCTCCCCACGATGACACCGCGGCGCTGGATCGAGTACACCGTCGCGATCCTGGCCGGCAACGCGATCTATTTTCTCGTTCTCTATCCCGGTCTGTCCCGGCCGCTGCAGCATCAACCCTTCTCGATCGATCTGGGCCTGGCCCTGGACTTTCTCTGCTGCGTCCTCGTCTACGGCGCCATCCGTCTGGGTGTGGCCCACGCGCGCCGCTGGAACGAGCGAAGCCGCACGAGAACCTGGTGAAGAGGAGTCGGGTCATCGGATCATCGGTTCGTAGCCCACAGGATCTGCCGCGTCCGCGGCGCGCGAAGCTCCCGCAGTAACCAAGGGAGGACGTCGCGCGCCGCGGGGAGCCGGAGCGGAGGCAAGGAGGCCAGGCGGGCGGTCGAGGCCCTTTGGCCGAGCCGCTCGCCGGTGCGCCGAGGCGCAGGCCTCCTTCCGACGGGCAGGCGACGGCTAGGCAATCACCGGAACGATCACCGGCCGGATGTCGAAGGCGCGGCGACAGGCGCGCTTGGCGGCGATGGCGATCTCGGCGCGCAGCCACTCGGGGTCCTCGCGCTCCTCGGCGGTGGCCCGCGCCAGGACGGCGCGGGCGGCGCGGCGGACCTCGTCGCCGATCTCGGCCTCGGAGCCGGCCACACCGCGGGTGACGACGGCGATCTCCGCGTCGCGCCGGGTCGACGTGACGAAGACGACCACGAACCCCTCCTCGGCCATCTGGCGCCGATCCCGCACGACCGCCGCCTCGATGAGCTCGGGCCGGGCGTCGAAGTAGACGCGACCCGCCGGGACGGCCGCCGGCTCGACGCGGGCCTCCCGGGCCGAGATCGTCAGGCGATCGCCGTTGTCGAGGAGGTAGACGCTCTCCGGCGGTACGCCCGCCGCGGCGGCAATCTCCGCCACGGCCACCAGCATGCGGCGGTCGCCGTGGACTGGGATCACCGCCCGGGGGCGGAGCACGGAGAGCCACTCCGCGATGTCCTCGCTGTGCGCGTGCCCCGAGACGTGGATCGGCGGATCGGCATCCCTCACGACCCGGGCTCCCCGGCGGACCAGATGGTCGGTGACGCGGTTGACCGATCGCTCGTGTCCCGGGATCGTGCGCGCGGAGAAGAGCACCAGGTCCCCGGGCCGGACCTTCCAATCCGCGTGCTCGTCCAGAGCGATGCGGGAGAGCGCGGAGAAAGGCTCACCCTGACTTCCCGAGGCGATGCAAAGGAGACGCTCCGGCGGCTGCCGTTCGAGGTCCGACGGCGCGACCCGCGTTCCCACCGGAAACGCGATGCGCCCCAGCCTTTCCGCGATCTCGGCGACGGACTGCATGCTGCGCCCCAGGAGACTCACGCGGCGGCCCAGTCGACGCGCCGCCTCCGCGGCCTGAGCCACGCGCGCGACATGGCTGGAGAACGTCGTCAGGAGGATGCGTCCCGGCGCGCCCGAGAACGCCGCGGCCAGACCCTGCCCGGCCAGCCGCTCGGACGCCGCCCTTCCCGGCCGCTCGGCGTTGGTCGAGTCGACCAGGGCGACGTCGATGCCCTTCGCCGCTGCGCCGGCAATGCCCTCCCGGTCCGTGGCCTCGCCGTCGGGTGGATCGGGATCGAGCTTGAAGTCGCCGGAGTGCAGGAAACGGAGCCCGCCCGCCTCGATCTCGATGGCCGCGGAATCGGGCACAGAGTGGGAGACGCGGAAGAACGCGAAGCGAAACGCTCCGGCCGAGATCCCCTGACCGGGACGCGCTTCGACCAGGCGGTCGGTGGAGCGCCCCGCCTCTTCCAGGCGGCGTCGGGCCATGGCCAGGGTAAACGGGAAACCGTAGACCGGCGCCGGACAGAATTCCCGCAGAAGGGGAAGCGCGCCGATGTGGTCCTCGTGGCCATGGGTCAGCAGCACAGCGTCGATCCTCGCGTCGCGCAAGGCCGACAGGTCCGGGGCGATCCGGTCCACGCCGGGGAAGGTTTCGTCGGGAAAGGACACTCCGACATCCAGGACGAGGCTCGAATCGCCGCAGCGCATCCACATCAGGTTGCGCCCAAACTCTCCCAGCCCGCCGAGCGGGACGATCTCGACGCTCACGACGAAGCCAGGCTCTCCGGCAGGTCCGGCGGTGGCGCCCGGCGCGCCAGCGCGACGAAGTCGTCGAGCGACAACTCCTCCGCCCGGGCCCGGGGGCTGCGGCCGATCGATCGGAGCGCGTCTTCCCACAGGGAGCGGGGGCCTCGGGCCGCGAGAGCGTTGGCCAGCGTCTTGCGGCGCGAACGAAACCCGAGCGAGGCCAGAGCCACCGCGCGGGAGCGGTCTTCGGCCGGAAGCGGACGGTCGAGCGGCGTCAGCTCGATCACGCTCGAGGTGACCCGCGGCGCGGGCCGGAAAGCGCCCGGCGACAGGTCGAACAGGATCCGAGAGCTGGCCCTCGACGCCGCGAGCACCGACAGATATCCATACGGTTTGTCGCCGGCCCGCGCCGTCAGGCGCTCTGCCACCTCGCGCTGGACGGTGGCCACGACGCGCAGAATCACGCCCGGCTCCTCCAGCGCGCCGGTCAGAATGGGCGTGGCGACGTTGTACGGAAGGTTGGCCACCAGGATGGCCGGACCGGAGAGATGCGCGTCGGCCAGCCAGGCGGCGAAGCTCTTCTCCAGCACGTCTCCCCGCAGGATCCGGATCCGCTCCCGACCGGCGAAGGCTCGGGTCAGTTTTTCCGCGCGGAGGGGATCCACCTCGATCGCGAGCAGGCGGGCGCCGGAGTCAGCCAGCGGCCGAGTGAGGGCCCCGTCCCCCGGTCCCACTTCGATCACGGTATCGGTCGGTCGGAGGCTCGCCGCGTCCACGATGCGCCGGGCCGCCCGGCCGTCGACGAGAAAATGCTGTCCCCAGCGCTTGCGAGCCGGAATCACGGAGGGAGGTTATCAACTGGCTCGGCCGAGGGGTCAGGGCGACGCCCCCCGGTCTCCAGCCAGTGGTCGGGCCGAAGGCTCGGTGATAAACTCTTGAACAACGGGGGGTTTCCCGTGCTACCAGTCCACACCCTCGAAAACAGACGTCTGGAGAATTTCCTCGAGCGCCACAAGGCGTACTACCCGTATTCGGGTGAGATCGAGATCGACTCCTTTCTCCGGGAGATTCTTCAGAAGGCCAACGAGTTCGTCCCGTCCGAGGCCGGCTCGATTCTGCTCGACGATCCGATCACCAAGAACACCGACGACCGCCTGGAGAACGACCTGGTCTTCATCGCGACCTTCGGACCGGAAGCGGAGTCCCGGCTGTCCAAGCGGATCAACGCGAGGGCCGGAATCGCCGGCCACGTCTATGCGACCGGCGTCGGCTACATGACCGAGGACGTCGTCGACGACCCGTACTTCTACCCGACGTACGACACGGAGGTCTTTCAGACCACCTCGGTTCTTTGCGTCCCGATCCGGATCGAGGCGGCCGTCTGCGGCGTGCTCGAGCTGGTCAACCGCGCCGGCCCGGGGGGGTTCCGCGAAAAGGACCGCCGACTGCTCGAGATCTTCGCCGATTACGCCTCGATCTCGATTCAGAACCTCCTGGATGCGCGCCGCGCCTACGAGGTGGCCAAGCGGGACGGGCTGACCGGCCTGTACAACGAGCGGTACCTCCACCAGCGTCTGACACAGGAGCTCTCGCGCATCACGCGCGACGGCGGAGACCTCTGCGTCATCTTCCTGGACCTGGACAACTTGAAGTCGGTCAACGACCGGCATGGCCATCTGGCAGGAAGCCAGGTCCTGCGCGAAGTGGGGTACGTGTTGAAGCGCACCATCTCCGACGAGCGCGCCACCCTGACCCGCTACGGCGGCGACGAGTTCGTTCTCATCCTCCCCGGCCAGTCGCTGCCCGAAGGGACCGTGACCGCGGAGGCCGTCCGCTCCGCGATCAGCGGGGCCACGTTCCTCTCGCGACCATACGGTTTCAACGAGCCCGCCCTCTTCCTCCAGGGAATGATCACCGCTTCGCTGGGCGTGTCCTCGATCCGTTCCAACGCCACCACCGGCGCGTCGATCGAGCAACAGAAGAACGAGCTTCTGCGCCACGCCGACGCGGCGCTCTACCACGCCAAGCAGCACGGCAAGGACCAGGTCGTCCCCGCGGGTCAGACCGCGCGACCCGCCGCGGTGAGATAGGGGCAGTGACGAGTGACGAGTGACGAGTGACGAGTTGACGCGTGACGGGCCCAGAGGGCGAATCAGAGATCACGAATCACAAATCACAAATCACAAATTGGCGCCGAGCGGAGCCGGATGGTAGAGTTGGGGGGTTTGGCTCTTCAACGCGACTGAGGCACTTATGACCACCATGACCCGCCTCTCCCCCAAAGACGTCCTGGATGTGCTCTCGCGGCACATCCTCGTCGACGGCTACCACGTCGTGATGGATCTGGAGAGGAGCCGAGGCTCCTACCTCTACGACGCGCGCAGCGACCGGAAGCTGCTCGATTTCTTCACGAATTTCGCGACTCTGCCGATCGGCTACAACCATCCGAAGATGGAGGACCCGGAGTTTCGCGAGCGCCTGTACCAGGCCGCTCTGACCAAGCCCGCCAACAGCGACATCTACACCGAGCCGTACGCCGAGTTCGTGGAGACCTTTTCGCGGCTGGCGATTCCCGCGAGCCATGCCGGCCACCTCTTCTTCGTCGAAGGGGGCTCCATCGGCGTCGAGAACGCCTTGAAGACCGCCTTTGACTGGAAGATCCGCAAGAACTTCGCCCGGGGGATCCGGGAGGAGAAGGGAAAGCAGATCCTCCATTTCCGCAACGCCTTCCACGGCCGCACGGGCTACGCCCTCTCGCTGACCAATACCGCCGACCCCCGCAAGACGCAGTACTTCCCCAAGTTCGATTGGCCGCGACTGACCTGCCCCCGGCTCTCGTTCCCGATCTCGGCCCAGGGTCTCTCGGAGATCGGCGGCGCTGGAGAACCAGGTCGAGAGCGAGATCCGCAAGGCCTGCGCCGACTCTCCCGGCGACATCGCCGCGTTGATCCTCGAGCCGATCCAGGGCGAAGGCGGCGACAACCACTTCCGTCCCGAGTTCTTCCGGCGCCTCGCGGTCGCTCGCCGACGAGCTCGAGTTCCTCCTGATCTTCGACGAAGTGCAGACCGGCGTCGGGCTGACCGGCTCGATGTGGAGCTGGCAGCAGTTCGGCGCGGACCGGATCTGTTCTGCTTCGGCAAGAAGACGCAGGTCTGCGGCTTCGCCGCCAATTCCCGCATCGACGACGTGGACAACGTGTTCAAGGTCTCGTCGCGCATCAACTCGACGTGGGGCGGCAACCTCGTCGACATGATCCGGTGCGCGCGGTTCCTGGAGATCATGGTCGGAGGAGAACCTGGTCGAGAACGCGCGCGATCGTCGGCGAGCATCTGCTCGCGCGGCTCTCGGGAGATGGCCCTCGAGTTTCCGGCGGATCGTGTCCAACGTGCGCGGCCGGGGCCTCTTTCTCGCGCTGGACCTGCCCGACAAGGAGACTCGCGGACCGGGCCCTCGCCGCCTGCCTCGAGAACGGGTTGATCGCGCTCGCCTCCGGGCAGGCCGCGATCCGATTCCGGCCGGCGTTGAATCTCTCCCGCGAAGAGGCGGACGAAGGCGTGCGCAAGCTGCGCCGGGCGATCGCGGCCGCGCGGGGCTGAGCCGCGCGGGTGCGGCGTTCGAGGTTCGACGTGCTCCGCTGCGCTCACGTCGAACGTCGCACGTAGAACTTCGCTCTTCTTGCTCAAGACCCTCGTTCTGACCATTGCCTCGGTCCTGATCGCCGGAGCCCTGGTTTTCTATGCGACTCTTCCCGACGTCCGTCCTCTGAAAACCTCCTGGCCCAAGACCACCGCCTTCATGGAGCGGCGTCGCGCGGAGCTCTCGCGCCAGGGTGAGAACCCGCGGCTCGAATGGATTCCCGTGCCTCTCTCGCGCATCTCGCCGCATCTCCGGCATGCGGCCGTGGCGGCCGAAGACGCCCGCTTCTACCAGCACAGCGGCGTGGACTGGGACGCGGTGCGCGCGTCGCTGGAGAAGGACATCGCGAAGCGCCGCCTCAAGGCCGGAGGATCGACGATCACCCAGCAGCTGGCCAAGAATCTCTACCTCTCCCCCGCACGCACGCCCTGGCGCAAGCTGCGCGAATGGGCCATCGCCCACCGCCTGGAGGCGGCGCTGTCCAAGGACCGCATTCTGGAAATCTACTTGAACGTCATCGAGTTTGGACGGCGCACGTACGGCGCCGAGGCCGCCGCGCGGCGCTACTTCGGAAAGTCCGCCGCCGACCTGGCTCCCATGGAGGCGGCCACGCTCGCCGCGGTCATCCCTTCTCCACGGATCTACGATCCCGTGCGCCATGGCGCCCGCGTCGCGCGCCGAGCGCGGCAGATCCTGCACTGGATGAGGATCACGGAGAGGGAAGGCCTGCTTGCGCCCGCGGCGGGACTCACACCGAGTCTCCCTGCCGCGACGCCGTCCCCGTTGCCGACGCCCTAGCCGAATTTGCTATCCTGCAGCCTCTCAATTCCGTTCGGGAGGTCATTCCATGCGCGCGTTCCGGGTGTGTGTCCTGATTTGGACGGTCGCTGCGGCCACGTCCTGTGGCCGGAAGGCGGCGTCCATCGACATTTCTCCCAAGAAGGCCAGGATTTACGGCCTCGACAGCGCGCAGCGCTTCACGGCCCGGCTCCTCGACAGGAAGGGACGGCTCATCGAGGAAGGTTCGGTCACGTGGTCGTCGGAGAAAGACAGCGTCGTCGCGATCGATCCCTCCGGGCGCGCCACGGCAAAGGGCGCCGGCAAGACGACCATCACGGCGAAGTTCGACCGAGTTTCGTCACGCGTCCCGGTCGAGGTGATCGACGTGAAGACGATCGACGTGTCTCCCGTGAACCTGAACCTGATCGGTCCGCCCGGCACGCAGTTTCCCCTCCAGGCCGTGGCGAAGAATTCCAAGGGAAAATCCGTCGACGTCACGGTGCAATGGTCTTCCGACAAGCCGAGCGTCGCAACCATCGATGCCCGGGGCGTCGTCACCGCGGTCGGACCCGGTAAGTCGATCATCGTCGCGAAGCTCGGAGACCTGCAGTCGGCCTGCGAGGCAACAGTCGTGTTCCATGACCTGGCCCGTCTCGAGCTGCGGCCGTCGATGGCTATCGTCCACACCGGCGAATTGCAGAGGTTCGACGTCGTCGGGTACGGAGCCGACGGCAAGTCGATCGAAGGCATCTCGACCGTCTTCCAGACGTCCGACACGGCCGTCGCCAAGATCGACGGAGCAGGGGTGGCCGTCGGCGTCGCTCCCGGCACCGCGACCATACGCGCATCGCTCGGCAACGCGACGGCCGAGGCGACCATGCTCGTCAACTAACGTCGCTCACCGTCGCTCTCGCTTGCTCCGGATCTGCCCTACGGGCACCGGCCCGCGGCTCGGCCGGACGCGGCCTCGACCGCGGACCTGATCCCTCGCTGCGCTCTCGCTCCCGCGGCGCGCGCCTCCTCCTTCGCTTCCGCTCGGGAGACTACGCGCGCCGCGATCTGAAGAACCGCTTTGGCGATACGATATTCATGGTGGCTGTCGTGCTACGCCTCACGCCTTACGCCTCACGCCTCACGTCCCCCGTGCTTCGCCTGACGCCTTACGCCTTACGCCTCACGTCATGATGTCCATCCGTATGCCGGCGGTGGCGGGGATGTTTTACGAGGGGCAGCCGGAGCGGCTCCGCGAGCAGGTCCTGGGTTGCCTGCCCGCCGGCGTCCAGCCGGAAGCCGCGCTCGGTGTGATCGTGCCGCACGCCGGGTACGTCTATTCCGGTGGGGTCGCCGGGGCGGTCTATGCGCGGGTCGCGCTCCCGCGGACGGCCGTGGTCCTCTGCCCCAATCACACCGGACGGGGCGCGCCGGCTTCTCTGGAACCCTCGGACGCGTGGCGAACTCCCCTGGGCGACGTGCCCACGAACGCCCGGCTCGCCCGCCGACTCCTCGAGCTGGCTCCCTCGCTGGAGGAAGACCGCGGAGCGCACGTTCGCGAGCATTCGCTCGAGGTCCAGCTCCCGTTCCTGCAGGTTCTGCGCCCCGATGCCGAAATCGTCCCGGTGTGCCTGGGCGCGCCCGATCTCGAGTTGTGCCGCCAGGTGGGTGAGGCCGTCGCGCGGATCCAGGCGGAAGAGCCGGAGCCGCCTCTCCTGATCGCTTCCTCCGACATGAACCACTACGAGCCCCGCGACGTCGGCCGACGCAAGGACGAACGGGCTCTGGCCCGGATCGAGGACCTGGACCCCGAGGGGCTCTTCACCACGGTGCGGACGGAAAACATATCCATGTGCGGATTTCTCCCGGCTACGGCCCTGCTCTTCGCCGCCCGCCAGGCCGGAGCGCATCACGCCCGCATCGTCGCCCGCCGCGACAGCGGAGACGAAACGGGCGATACGTCTTCGGTCGTCGGCTACGCCGGGGTGATCGTCACGTAGAGGATCGCAGCGGGATCGCAACCCGATCGATGAAATTCAGTGACCCAGTACCAGGATGTCCTGGGCCGTCAGCCGGATCGCTTCTCCCGGCCAGAAACCCTGGCAGTGCCACTGGACGTGGAGACCCGCCTCCTCGACCATGGACGTGAAGAAGGAACGCTCGTAGGCGACGGCGGAGGCCGGCCGAGCTTTCCATTTCCACCGGACGTTGCCGGCCGCGTCTCCAAAGCGAAAGAGGGGCGAAAGACCACGACCGGTCAGGCTCTCCGGCGCGAAGAGAAACGCCGTGAGGACGGCGGCGCGCCCCGGCCGCAGAGCCCGACGAGTCTCCCGCAGATAGTTCCGCGCCTGCGACTCCAGAAGATGGGTGAACAGCGACTTCGCCAGCACGAGGTCGGCCTCTCCCGCGCCGACGGGGAATCGGTAGCTCTCGACGCTCCGGGAAGTCCGGGCTCCAAACGGAGACCCGACCGCAGCGACCTCGAATCGAAATCGCGGATCCGGACGGAAGACCCGGGCCGCCCATTCGATCGCGGCGGAGTTCACGTCGAAGCCGATATAGCGGCCGTCCGCGCCCAGAAGGCGGGCCAGCTCGCCGGCCATCACGCCGGTCCCGCACCCGGCGTCGAGCACGGTGTCCCCGGGCCTCACAAGTTTTAAATTGTTAATCCATTCGCCCATTTCTCGTGCCGACGAGCGGTAGCTGCGCAGGGCACCGACGTGGCGGCGCAGCCAGAGCGGGGGCCTCGGCTCTTCCGTTCGGAGCCGTCCGAGCAGCGCGTCGACGGGGCTCAGAGACCGGAGCGCGGCGCCGCGCGCCGTCTGGAGGAGTCGATGCAGCCACGCCGGTGCGCCGGTGAGGCCCGGCCGCAGCGCGCCGGTCCGAGGCGGCGGCTCGAACACGTCGGGTTAGATCTCCTCTTCCCGGAAGATTCTGGCGGCGATCTCCCGCAGCTCCCGGGCGATTCCCGCCGGGCCGGCCACCACGTTGCCCCGTTCCCAGTAGCCTCTCCCGCCGGCGAAGTCGGTGAGCTCGCCGCCCGCCTCCTCGATCAGGAGCGCACCGGCCGCGATGTCCCACGGCGACAGTCGAAACTCGAAGAACCCGTCGAAGACGCCGGCCGCCACCATGGCCAGGTCGAGCGCGGCGGAGCCGGCCCGGCGGATGGCCCGGGCCTGGAGGAAGACGGCGCGAAAGAGCGCGAGGTACGTGTCGATGCGGCTGCGGTGGCGGAACGGGAAGCCGGTGGCCAGAAACGCTCCGTCCACGCCGGCCCGGTCGGCCACGTGGAGGGGCTCGTGGTTGCGGAACGCCCCCGCGCCGCGCTCCGCCGCATACAGCTCGTCGCGCAGGGGATCCCACACCACGCCGGCCACCAGTTCCTCCCCTTCGCGCGCCGCGATCGAGACCGACCAGAAAGGGAAGCCGGAAACGAAATTGGAGGTTCCGTCGAGGGGATCGATGATCCAGATCCGCCGCGCCGCGGCCGACCCCGACGCGCCGCCCTCTTCCCCCAGGAAGGCGTCGTCCGGATAGCTCTCCCGGATCCGCTCGATGATCGCCGCCTCGCTCTGGCGGTCGGCGACCGTGACGAAGTCGTTCTTCTGCTTCTCCGTGACCGAGCCCGCGGGCAAGGAGCGCCAGTTGCGCACCAGGATCGCGCCTCCGGCCCGCGCGGCGCCGATGGCCGTCTCCAGGAGGCCCACGCTCATCGCGAGGCCCGTTTCTCTCCCGCCATCCGGGCGAAGCCGTCCGCGATCGCGCCCTCCACGGGAGAGCCCAGCACGTTGTATCCGCGCTCGTCGGGCCGCGCGGCCCTTCCGTCGGAGAAGGCCTTCCACCAGTACACGCCTTTCCACCACGCCTGGCCGTCGAGCGCCCGAAAGACAGCGGCGATCGAGCGTGCGGCGTCGGCGGGGGCCGGCGGCCGCCCGGTGTTCTCGTCGTGGGGCTCCATCCAGGCGCCGCGCACCGGCGGATAGCCGGCTTCGGTGAACAGGATCGGCTTGCCCGTCCGGCGCGCGAGCTCCGGCAGCGGCGCGGCGGCGCGGCGGACTCCCGCCTCGAGCTCGGCGTCCGACGCGTTCAAGTCCTTGGACAGCGCGTCGTAGAAGTCGACGCCGATCGCGTCGAGCGCGTCCCAGAAGGCGATCCGCGGCGCACCGGAGGCCCAGTTGGAAGCGTAGGTCAGCGCCGCGCCTGTGGCCAGCCGGATCGCGGCGACGGTGTCGAGCCACTCCTTGTGGTGCGACTCGGTGGCCACGAGTTCCGTCCCCACGCACAGGATCGCCGCGCCGGAGGCCTCCGCCACGAGGGCGTTGTGGACGAGGAAGCGGCGGTACGCGTCGAACCACCGGCGCCACTCCACCTCGCTTGCCATGGAGACCTCGCCGACGAACGCTCCGGGAACCCAGATCTGCGGCTTGACCATCGCCGTCATTCCCAGGGCCCGGGCGTCGACCACGGCGCGGACGGTGCCCTCGTCGGTCTCCCCCTGCGGGCTGCGATGCACGAACGTGATGTGCGGATCGTGGGCATTGGGGGAGAAGGCGAAGGGCATCACGGACACCGCGTTGACCGAGAGGCGCGCCAGATGCGCCAGCGTCTCCTTCGATCGGGGCGAGGCGTAGCCGCCGCTGATCGAGTTGGTCATGGCGTAGGAAATTCCCCGGAAGAAGCCGGCGGCAACGGGCCGCCGCGCCGGGAGCGTCACCGGCTCGGCCGCGGCCCGCGCCGCCCAGCGGGCGAGCTGCCGCGCGCACTCGGCGTCGTCGGCGGCGAGGGCGCGGCGCACCGCTTCCTCGCCATCGGCGCGGGCTCCGGCGTCGAGCCAGGATGCCGCCGCGCCGACCGCCAGGAGCGGGGAGACTTCCTCGTCCGCGTGAACCACCTGCTCGGCCGTCGGCTCGACCTTCGCCGCCCTCACGAACGCGCCGAAGCCTCGCACGTCGCGACCCCACCATCGGCCGGACGCGCGCGCTCCGAGCGCCGCGAGCAGCACCGGACGGGACAGCAGACGCGGGTCCTCCGCCGCGAACGCGGCCGAGGCGAGGACCGGAGTCACGCAGTCGGGAGCGGTCGGAGCCGAAAGGTCGATGTCGACGGAGATCTCGCTTCCCTCCCGGGACAGGTCGGCCGGACGGGAGGACCCGGTGGACCTGGCCTTGGCCGCCGGGTCGGGGAAGAACCGGACCAGAATCCGGAGAGCGCGCTTCCCGAAGAGAAACCGGCGCAGCACGGGCTCCCACCGGGCGATCGCCGGGCGGTCGGCTTCCCGGCAGCGCCAGAGGATGCCGTCGCGCTCCTCCGTCCGGAAGGACTTCAAGAACTGGTCCTGCGCCGCGATCTCATCTCGATCCGACGGGCGGTCGATCGTCAGCGCGGCGGCGCCGGCCGTGAACCGCCCCTCCTTGGTCAGCTCGCCCGCCACCACCTCGTAGTCGGGGGCCGCCCCTTCCCGCCAGAACAGGCGCCGCATCGCAAGCCGCAGCGCCCCGTGCGCGCCGTTGCCCAGGACGACCGTCAGCGACGGGCGCGCCGGATCGGTCAGGGCAATGGCGTCCTCGGGTCCTCGATACGCACGGCCGTCGAACACGAAGCCGGCCGCCTCGATCCGGAGCGGAAACCGGGCCACGAGCCGGCGCACGGGGTCCGGGGGCGGAAGGCCGGCCACGAAGACTCCTTCGGAGCCCGGGGGCACCGGAGTCGAGACGGAGGCCACGTCGAGATCGGCTCCGGACCGGCGGGCCCAACCGCGCAACCGAACCGCCTCGGGGCCGGACAGCAGAGGCTCGGCCAGGCGCAGCGCGATGCGCCGCGGCTCCTGGCCCCAGAGGCCTGCCGCAGGCAGCCACGCCAGGAGGAGGATCATTCGGGCCCGACCGCCGCCGGGCCGGAGTATGGGCGGCACTGTCAACTCCCGGAGCGAGCGTTCCGGCTCTCGGCCGTCTTCCAGACGATGCGGCCGGCCACGATCGTGGCGGCCGGGGCGCCCGTCAGCTCCCATCCCTCGAAGGGAGTGTTGCGGCAGAGAGACAGGAACCGCGACGATTCGACCCTCCACCTTCGCCGGGGATCGAAGACGGTGACGTCCGCGGCCGATCCGGGTGCCAGAGTGCCGCCCGGCAATCCGAACGCCCGCGCCGGGCCCGCGGAAAAAGCCTGCGCGAAGCGGGTGAGCGAGAGCGTCCCGGCGGCGACCAGCCGATCGTGCACGATCCCCGCCGCCGTCTCCAGACCCACCACGCCAAACGGAGCGGTGTCGAAGTCCACGGCTTTCTCGTCTTCGTGATGCGGAGCATGGTCGGTGGCGATCGCGTCGATCGTTCCGTCGGCCAGCCCGGCGGCCAGAGCCTCCAGGTCGCGCGCCTCGCGCAGGGGAGGATTCATCTTGGTGTTGGTCGAGAAACCGGAACGCGCGACCTCCTCGTCGGTCAGGGTCAGATGATGCGGCGTGACCTCGCACGTCACCGCGATCCCCTTGGCCTTGGCCTGGCGGATGAGCTCGACGCTGCGGGCGGTCGAAACGTGGGCCACGTGCAGGCGCCCCCCGCAGACTTCGGCCACGAGCAGGTCCCGGGCCACGGCGGCGGCCTCGGCGATCGCCGGCTGCCCGTTCAAACCAAGCCGCGTGGAAACACCGCCTTCGTGCATCGGGGCGCCTCCGGAAAGCGTCGGATCCTCGGCGTGCTGGATGACAGGCATCCCGAACAGGCCGGCGTGCTGGAAGGCGTGGCGCAGAAGCGCGCCGTCGGCCAGCCACTTTCCGTCGTCGGAGACCGCGACGGCGCCGCCCACGCGCATCTCCCCGAACTCGGCCAGCTCTCCCCCCCGCTGTCCTTTCGTGATGGCGCCGATCGGATAGAGGCGCGTGCCGGCCACCCCGCGGGCCTTGGCCGCGATGTACTCGGAGATGGGACGGCTGTCGTTGACCGGGTCGGTATTGGGCATGGCGCAAACGGCGGTGAATCCTCCGGCCGCCGCCGCGGCCAGTCCCGTCGCGACCGTCTCGGCGTTTTCGCGCCCGGGCTCTCGCAGGTGGGCGTGGAGATCGATGAACCCGGGAAAGACGTAGAGCCCGGAAGCGTCGAAGATCACGGCGTCCTGGGACGACAGGTTCGCGCCGACGCGCTCGACCGTCTCCCCGTGCAGCAGCACGTCCGCGACCTCGTCGCGTCCGGCGGCAGGATCGATCACCCGTCCTCCTCGAAGCAGCAGCGGGCGGCTCAAGGCTCTCCCTCCCAGGCGTGGCCGGTCAGGAGCAGGTAGAGCACGGCCATGCGCACGGCGACGCCGTTGGCCACCTGGTCCAGGATGAGGGAACGGGCAGAGTCGGCCACTTCCGAAGAGATCTCGACGCCGCGGTTCATCGGCCCCGGATGCATGACCACCGCGTCGCGATGAGCGCGCGCCAGCCGCGCCGCGGTGAGACCGTAGCGCTTGAAGTACTCGCGCGTCGAAGGAAAGAAGGAAGTGCCCTGTCTCTCCAGCTGCATGCGCAGCATCATCACGACGTCGGCGTTCTCCAGCGCCGCGTCGAAGTCGGTCGTCGCTTCGACGCCCATCTCGACGACGCGCAGAGACAGGAGCGTGGGCGGTCCGCACACCGAGACCCGCGCTCCCATCTTGGTCAGAAGCCAGATGTTCGAACGCACCACCCGGGAATGGGCGATGTCTCCGGTGATCACCACGCGCAGGCCGGCGATCTTTCCGAAGTGACGCCGGATGGTGAGAGCGTCCAGCAGGGCCTGCGTCGGATGCTCGTGCGCGCCGTCGCCGGCGTTGACCACCCCGGCCTTGAGATGGCGGGCCAGGAAGTGGGGAACTCCCGGAGTCTGATGCCGGATCACGATCAGGTCCGGCGACATCGCCTGGAGATTGCGCGCCGTGTCCAGGAGCGACTCCCCTTTCTCGACCGAGCTGCCCTTGGCCGCGAAGTTCAAGGAGTCCGCTGAAAGCCACTTCTCCGCCGTCTCGAAGGAGAACCGCGTCCGCGTGGACGCCTCGAAGAAGAGGTTCACGATCATGCGGCCTCTCAGCGCGGGGACCTTCTTCATCTCCCGCTGGCCGATCGAGATCATGGACTCGGCGGTGTCGAGGATGAGGGCGATCTCCTCGGGGGAAAGGGGCTCGATGCCGAGAAGATCCTTGGAGTGGAGAAGAGTAGCCATGAGAGGTTCAAGGTTCAAAGTTCAAAGTTCGGTGTTGGGGACCCCAACTCGGAACTGTGAACTTCGAACTTCGAACTTCGTTCACACCGGCTTCTCCAGGATCCAGACCTCATCGGCTCCGTCGGTCTCCTGGAACATCACCTTGATGACCTCGCGGGATGCCGTCGGGACGCTCTTGCCCACGTAGTTGGCCTCGATCGGGATCTCGCGGTGGCCGCGGTCGATCAGGACCGCCAGGCGCACCGCGCGCGGCCGGCCCAGGTCGATGAGCCCGTCCAGCGCGGCGCGGACGGTTCGACCCGTGTAGAGCACGTCGTCGCACAGGACGACGACGCGGCCACCGAGGTCGAAATCGATCTCCGTCTTCTTGAGAAGCGGCTGCGGGGCCACCAGCGACAGGTCGTCGCGGTAGAGGGTGATGTCGAGGGTTCCCGTGGCGAAGGGCTTGCCGACCAGGTCCCCGAGCCGGGAAGAAAGGCGATTGGCCAGCGGCACGCCCCGCGTGCGAATCCCGACGAAGACCATGTCGGTCAGATCCTTCTGGCGCTCGGCGATTTCGTGCGCCATCCGGTCGATCATCCGACGGATCCGCTCCGCGTCCAGGATTCGCGTTTTCTTGACGAGAGTTTCGGTCACGGCCACCGCCGCGGCAGTCTATGGGCAGGCCCGTTACGCGTCAACACGGCTCTCCCCCTCTCCCCCTCCCCCCATCCCCCCCGTCCAGCGCCAGACGGGGGAGGTGAGGGTGAAGAGGCGGTCGTTCTCCGAGGAAACATAGTGGCGCCCCAGCCACCCGGGGTTACAATTGGCCGCAACTATGGTTGTCTACAACGCAGCCACTCGCGAGCTCACTGCAAAGATCGTCTACTACGGCCCCGGCCTGGGGGGCAAGACGACGAACCTGCAGGTCCTGCACGACCGCCTCGATCCGGCCACTGTAGGAAAACTCCTCAATCTGGCGACGCAGACGGACCGAACGATCTATTTTGACCTTCTGCCCGTCGAGCTCGGCGACATCAAGGGCTACAAGATCCGCTTCCAGCTGGCTACGGTTCCCGGCCAGACGGCGTTCAACGAGACCCGGCGCGTCGTCCTGAAGGGCGCCGACGGCATCGTCTTCGTCGCCGACTCCCAGTGGACGATGCTGCCGAAGAACCTGGAGAGCTGGCAGAACCTGAAGGAGAACCTCAAGGCCAATGGCGTGTCGTTCGAGGGAATCCCGATCGTCATCCAGTACAACAAGCGCGACCTGACCGACATCCTGTCCGTCGACGCGCTGCAGGAAGCGCTCGGCCTCTCTTCGTACCCCTTCGTCGAGGCGGTGGCCAGCGCGGGCCGGGGCGTCACCGAGACGTTCAAGCTGATCTCCAAGCTGACGTTCGTCGACCTGCTGCGCCGGCTCCAGGGCCGCCGGCCGGAAGACTCGATGCCGGCCCCGGTGCGCAAGGACAAGGACGACCTGCTCTCGTGGAAGGACTCGCTGCTGAACCGGACCTCGCCGGCCTCGGCCAAGCGCCCGCTGATCCTCGTGCCGTCGACGGGCCCGGTCGAAGAGCCTCCGTTCGACGCGGCGGAAGAGGGCCCGGCGCAGGCCGAGGGATCCGCGGGGGGAGAGGCTCCGTTCCCGGACGCCGCAGCGGCGCCGCCGGCAGCTGCGGCCCCGTCCGTCGCGCCGCCTCCCTCTGCCGCAGCCCCCGCCTCCCCCGTCGGCTCGGAGGAGTACTCACAGCGCCCGACGGAGCGGATCGAATACGTCGACCCCGTCGAGATCGCGCGCCGCGCGGCTCCGCTCTTTCCGCCGGATCTTGCGTTGCCCGAGGCGCCCGCACCGACGCCGCCGCCGGCTCCAGCGGCAGCCGCGAAGCCCCGCGTCGAGATTCCGCAGCCGCCGACGGCGATCGCTCCGCCGGTGCCGCCGACGCCCGTGGCCCCGGTGGACGACACGCGGCTGCGCCAGGTCGAGGCACGGCTGGCCCAGGCGGAAGAGAAGCTGGCCCGAGAATCCTTCGATCCGCGGGGCCTGGAAGAAGCCGCGGCGGCCCTGACGTCCCGGATCGAATCCATCGAGCGCGACGCTCGGGCGCTGGCCGAGCGGCAGGACGGTTTCTCTCAGCGGGTCGACACCGTGGAGAAGTCGGCCGCGGCGCGCCAGAAGGAGACCCTCCCGCGCGTGCAGGCCCTGGAAGAGCGGCTGGATCGCGACGAGAAGCGCCAGCGGACGGCCGAGGACGACGTGTCCATGGCGCTGCGGACCCTCTCCGAGCGGGGCGAGAAGCTGCATCAGCACATCGAAGAGATCGGCGAGAAGATCGCAGCCCTCGAGCGGACGCTTCAGGAAAAGACCAGCCAGACCCGGCGCGAGGCCGACGACATCCGGGGCCAGTTCGACGCGCTCCAGGCTGCGCTGGAAGAAAAGACCATGCAGGGCCGCCGCGAAGCGGAAGACATCCGCTTGCAGATCGCGCCCCTGCTGGAGGCGCGTGGCCGGGACGGCGAGACGAGCGAACGGCTGATCGCCGATTTCGAGCGCATGCGCGACTCTCTGGCCGAAGCTCTGGGAGAAGTCTCCGATCGGCTGCGCAACGCGGTGCGCGGGACCTGAGGGGCGACCGCCCGAACCTCTTTCTCGCGTCCGCGCCTTCTCCCGAGAATGCCTCTCCCTTTTCCTTTCCGCCGCGGATCCCGTCTGGAGCGCGAGCGCCGCACCGTCGCCGCCGTGATTCGTCTCTTTTGCCGGCGCCGGCACGCCTCCGAGGGTCGGAACTGCGCGGAGTGCGCCGATCTCGAGGCCTACACGCGGCTGCGGCTGGAGAAGTGCCCCTACGGAGAGGAAAAGCCGACCTGCGCCGAGTGCCCGATCCACTGCTACCAGCCGCACCGTCGCGAACAGATCCGCCGGGTGATGGGTTTTGCCGGACCGCGCCTGCTGTTGCTTCACCCGATCCTCGCCGCCCGCCACGTCCTCGACGGATACCGTCGGACACCGGACAGGCCGCCCCGCCGCGGATGACGGCCGCCCTCCTCCTGCCGGCGGCCCTCTCCTTCCTCCTGCTGTCCGCGCACTTTCTTCGGTCCGGCGAGCTTCCCGTGGTCGTGCTGTCCGTGGCGGCCGCGGGACTCCTGGCCGTGCGACGGCCGTGGGCGGCGCGATCGATCCAGGCCGGACTCTTCCTCGCCGCCGCCGAATGGGTCCGGACCATTGCGGGACTCACGGCGCTGCGCCGAGCCGCCGGCGCGCCGTGGATCCGCATGGCGGCGTTCCTCGGCGCGACCGCGGCCCTGGCGGTCGCGGCCGGCGTGCTTTTCGAGACGAAGACGCTGCGCCGCTTCTACGGCTTCGGGATCCGGGAGGGCCGTCCGGAAGCGCCGGACTCGGAAATCACGCGGGAAACCAGCCTCTCGTCATCCCGCCACCGCGGGCGCACCTTCACCGACAGATCGAGAAAGTAGCGACGTCCCGACTGGCCCTCGAGCTCCTCGCGGGCGGCCATGCCGATGTCCTTGACCATCGAGCCGCCCTTGCCGATGACGATCCCCTTCTGACCCTCTTTCTCGACGATGATGGACGCGGTCACGACCGTCAGATTCTTCGCCTCGTCCTCCCGGACCGACTCCACCAGCACGGCGGAGGCGAACGGCAGCTCCTGGCGCGTCCGATCGAGCAGCTTCTCGCGGATCACCTCGCCGATCCATTCGGACTCCGGCGTCGCAGTCAGGAAGTCCTCGGGGTAGGCCGCCTCTCTCTCCGGCAGCTCCTGGGCCAGGATCCGGGCCAGAAGGTCCATGCCATCGCCGGTCCTGGCCGAAACGGGCACGATCTCCCGGAACGAATGCCGCCGGGAGAAGTCGTCGATCTTCGGAAGCAGTTTCTCGCGGCGCACAATATCGATCTTGTTGAGAGCGAGCACGGTGGGTCGGTTCGCCTTCCGCAGGAGGTCGAGGACGAAGGACTCTCCCCGCCCTTCGGGAACCGAGGCGTCCACCACCCACAGAACGAGATCGGCGGTGGCCAGGGCATCGGTGGCGTCGCGCACCATCGCCGCGTTCATTCGATACTCCGGGCGATGGATGCCCGGCGTGTCGACCAAGGCGATCTCCGCATCGGGCAGGCGCGCCACGCCCAGAATCCGCTTTCGGGTGGTCTGGGGCTTGTCCGAGACGATCGCCACCTTCTCCCCGACCAGCCGGTTGACCAACGTCGACTTGCCGACGTTGGGGCGTCCGACGACGGCGACTTCGCCGGAATGCATGGGAGGCCGTGCGACCTAGGTCCTGAGTCCGTCGACTTCGGACTTCGGACTGCGGACTGCGGACTCCGCCGGCGGCGGCTCCGGGACCGCCTCGATCCGAACCCGGTGCACGCGCCGGCGGTCGGCTTCCTCGACGGTGAACCGCAGATCGGCCTCCCGGTGGACCTCGCCGGGCTTGGGAATGTGCCCGAGCCGAGCCGCGAGAAGCCCGCCGACCGTCGTGAACTCGCCCTCTTCCGGGCCCCGCCCGAAGAGGTCCTGAATGGTCTGGATGCTCTCCTTGCCGGAAACCGAGTACACCCCCTCGGCGGACTTGCTCACCGATTCCCTCTCGTCTTCGTGCTCGTCGGAAATCTCGCCGACGATCTCCTCCAGGAGGTCTTCGACCGTCACCAGCCCGGAGATCCCGCCGTACTCGTCCACCACGATGGCCATCCACAGATGGCGCCGCTGGAACTCGCGCAGGAGCTCGGAGACCTTCTTGGACTCCGGAACGAAATAGGCCTCGCGGACGATGTCGGCGATGGGACGCTCCCCGCCGGCGCGCAATGCCGCGAACATGTCCTTCACGTGCACGGTCCCGACGACGGTGTCGATCGAGCCCCGGGCCACCGGAAGGCGCGAGTACTTCGTGGATTCGAAGAGCTCGGCCAGGGTTTGCGTCGAGGCCGCGGCGTCGATCCACACGATGTCGGTGCGCGGCGTCATGACCTCCCGGACGCGGGTGTCGCCGAAGTCGACGATGGAGAGGACGAGCTTTTCCTCCTCCTTCTCCAGGATTCCCTCCTCGCGTCCGACGTCGATGTAGGCCTGGACCTCCTCCTCCGTGGCCGGAGCCGCCCGCTGCCGCTCGCGCCGCTCGAAAATCCGGCGCACGGGGATTGCCAGCGGGAGCATCAGCCACGACGCGGCATCGATCGCGGGCAAGAGCTTCGTCACCGTGGCCTCGGGGTCGGAGCCGGACCCGATGCGGAGCAGGACGATTTCCGTGGCCAGCCAGCCGGCGAGGAAGACGCCGCCGCCCCAGGCCCACGAAGAGGCGATGCCGAAGCCGTGGAAGGCGGAAACCACCGTGAGCAGGCCCGTGAGCAGCAGAACCTGCACCAGCACCTTGGTGGTGGTGCGCGTGATCTCGACCTCTCCCGGCCCGGCCAGGATCCGTGCCCGCTCCGGATGCTCCTCGAGAAGGCCCCGGATCTTGATCGGGGACAGGCGGTCCAGCGCGAGAGCGAACGTCTCGAAGAGAAGGAACGCCGCGTAGCAGACGGCGGAGATGGCCAGCGCGATCATCGGCTGCTCCGGGCGGCGGACGGCTCCCGCTCCCCCGGCGGCAGGCCGAGCCGTCCGGCCATCCTGGCCTCCAGGGCGTCCATCTCTCCGTGATCCACCTCGTGGTCGTAGCCGAGCAGATGCAGGAATCCGTGCAGCAGCAGCCGATCGACTTCCTGCGCCCGGCTCGCGCCGCGGCGGCGCGCCTCACGGGCGGCGTAGGGAACGCTGATCACGATGTCTCCGAGCGCCCGGCCATGGCCGGGGAACGCGAGGACGTCGGTCGACCGATTCTTGCCCCGGTAGCGCCGGTTGAGCGACCGCATGCGCGCGTCCCCGCACAGGAGAACCGAGAGCTCGAGGCCGCGAGACGGAAGGCCGGAGGCGGAAGGCGGGAGCAGCCGCCCGAGCCTCTCCAGCAGTTTCCTCACGCGGCGAACAGGCGGCGCGCCGGACACTGCGGCGTGGACCTCGATCTCCATGGCGGAGGCCTCAACCGGCGCGCGGGCCGGCTCCTCGCGCGGCCGTCTCCGGCACGGACGGGACCTCGCCGGTCTTGCGGCGGGCACGGATCTCGCGATTGAAATCGAAGCCGGGATAGTCGATGCGGTGGTGGTAGACGTTGGCCACGGCGCGCTCGAGCGTTTCCACGATGACCGCCAGATCGCGCATGGTCAAATCGCAGTCGTCGAACTGGCCGTCGCGGAGGCAGTCGTCGACGATGGCCTGGATCATGGCCCGGATCTTGGCGGGTGTCGGATCGATGAGGGTGCGGGACGCGGCCTCCACCGCGTCGGCAATCATCAAGATGGCGTTGACCCGGGTCGACGGCTTGGGGCCGGAATGCCGGTATTCCACTTCCTGAACCGGCACCCGGGCGGGATCCGACTTGGTCAGCGCCTTCTGGTAGAAGTAGCGGATCAGCTTCGTGCCGTGGTGCTCGCGGATGGCGGACACGATCGGCTCCGGCAGCCTGGCCTTCCTCGCCAGCTCCACGCCTTCCTTGACGTGGGCCGCGATGACCAGCGCGCTCATCGAGGGCTCCAGCCTGTCGTGCCGGTTGAATCCCTTGGGCTGGTTCTCGATGAAGTAGTCGGGCATCTTGGTCTTGCCGATGTCGTGGTAATAGCCGGCGACCCGCGCCAGCAGAGGGTCCGCGCCGATCGCCTCGGCCGCCGTCTCCGCCAGATGGCCGAGCATGAGCGAGTGCTGGTACGTGCCGGGCGCCGTCAGGGCCAGCCCGCGCAGCAACGGAAGGTTCTGGTTCGAGAGCTCGAGCAGTTTGATCTCGGTCGTCACGTGAAAGAGTCTCTCGAAGAGGGGCAAAAGGCTCTCGACGACCATGGCCACGAAGAACCCTCCCGCCAGCCCGGCGATTGCGTCCAACGCGAGATCCCAACCCCGCACCTCCCCCGCCAGGAGAGACACGGCGGTGATCGAGACGATGTTGGCCAGCGCCACGACTCCGCCCATCAGGAGCAGGACGCTGCGCGCCCGGACCCGGCCCAGGCTGAAGATCCCCGCGAGCGAGCCCAGAAGGGCAAACAGGGTGAACCCGAAGCTCTGGCCCATCAGGATGCCCGCGCCGATCGCGTGGACGGCGGCGAAGAGCAGCGCCGGACCCATGCCCGCGACCAGGCTGGCCATGATCGAGCCCGCGGCGAACGGGATGGCGTAGGACGTGTGCGACGCCCAGCCCCCCTCGAAACTCGAAGACAACACCTGCGTCAGCGTGAATGCGCCCCGGGCCAGAAGGGAGAAGACGATGCCCGAAGCGAGGACCGATCCGTACACCACCTCCGGACGGCGCTCCCGCTTGCGGCGTCGCTGCCGCCGCGCGTCGATCCAGAAGGCGGCGGCGGCAAGGGCCTGGAGGACTCCGATGCCCAGGACCTTGAGCCAGGAATGGAGGTCCGAGACCGACGCCCGCGCCGCGGCGATCCACTCCGACGCGCGGGCGGAGACCTCGTCCCCCTTGCGGACGATCACCTTTCCTCGCGGGATCTTGGTCAGGACGGTCTCGACCGAGCGAGAGGCCTCCTCGCGGCGGCGGGCGGTCTCCGTCGCGTTGTACGTCAGGTTCGGGCGCAGGGCCGCGGCCAGAAAGGCGGCGACCTCATTGACCTCGCGTCCCTTGAGCGGTCCGCCCGCCAGCCGCGTGGCCAGAGCAATCTTGGCCTGGGCCCCGTACTCCACCACGTCGGAGAGCTCCCGGCGGCGCGTCTCCCGACCGGTGGCCGAGTCCCGAATTTGCACGCCGGAGGCGCGGTTCTCCAGCAGAAGCTCCTTGTTGTCCACCACGCCCACCCGATAGAGATCGGTCGCCGCAGCCGTCAGGCGATCCTCGAACTCCCGCGAGAAATTCAGCCGCGCCAGGGCCGCCAGCGCTTCGTCGCCGATCGGAAGGTCGAATGCGTCGCGGACTTGCGGCGGAAGTCCCCGATGGCGCCCCGCCGCCCACGCGTCCCGCGCCTTGCGAAAGGACTCGGAGAGCTCGTGCTCGAGCCGAGCTGCTGCGGCCGGATCCCAGTCGTAGACCGGAAGGACCTCCGCCGCGGCCTCGGTGCGCCTCCGCGCGGTGGCGGGCGGATCCGGCACGATCAAGTCACGGGGAGCGACGACGTCGCGGGTGGCGATCGACCCGGGCGCCGTGGCTGTTCCACGGAACGTGAGCGTGGGGGCGAAGGAGAATGTCGTCACCACGACGTAGGCGATGGCCCACAGCAGCAGCTGCACGCGTGAGACCGGCAGGACCTCGTCCAGCCGGGCGGTGAGACGCCGGGTAGGATTCGTCGTGCGCCGCGGGGGCGCGTCCTGGACCATCGGGCGTTCCTAGCGCGCGATCGGGCGGGACGCGGCCTCGCGGTCGCGATCCAGCCCTTCGTAGGCGGTGATGATCGATTGAACGAGAGGGTGCCGCACCACGTCCCTCTCGTCGAAGGTCACGAAGCGAATCCCCTCGATCCGGGAGAGCAGCTGCTGGGCCTCGCGAAGCCCCGAGGTCTTGCCCTGCGGCAGATCCACCTGCGTGACGTCCCCGGTCACGACCGCCTTGGACCCGAAGCCGATGCGCGTCAAGAACATCCGCATCTGCTCGGAGGTCGTGTTCTGGGCCTCGTCGAGGATGATGAACGCATCGTTCAACGTGCGCCCGCGCATGAACGCGATCGGCGCCACCTCGATGACCCCGCGCTCGAGAAGCTTGGCGGTCTTCTCGTAACCCAGGATGTCGTACAGGGCGTCGTACAGCGGGCGCAGGTACGGGTTGACCTTTTCCACCATGTCGCCGGGCAGGAATCCCAACCGCTCACCGGCCTCCACCGCCGGGCGCGCCAGCACGATCCTCTTGGCCTTCTTCTCCAGGAGCGCCGCGGCGGCCATGGCCACGGCCAGATAGGTCTTTCCCGTGCCCGCCGGCCCGATCGCGAACACCAGATCGTGGCGGTCGATCGTCTGGACGTAGAGCTTCTGCTTTGTGTTGCGCGCGCTGACCGTCGACTTCAGGGTCGGCCCGAAGGGACTCTCCAGGAAGAACTCCGGGATGGAGGCGTCCGGGGCTTCCCGGGCCACGCGGATGGCCGTGCCCACGTCGCCCGAGCGCAACGGATATCCCACCGCCATCAGCTCGGACAGGCCTTCCAGCAGCCGGCGGGCCGCGTCCTCGGCCGGTCCCTCTCCCACCACGGAGATCTCGTTGCCCCGGGCGGCCAAGCGCACGCCGAACGCTTCTTCGATGGCGCGGAGATTCTCGTCGGCGATTCCGAATAACTCGTTCAAGCCGGTCTCGGGGACCGTCACGGTCGGATTGGGCTCAGGAATGGAGATCGCTCCTTCGAATCAGCGTTCGGGGCCGGTCACCGGCGGCCAGGGGAGCTGCCTCGGATCCCACCGAGCGCCCGGCGCTTGACGCCTGCCGCCTTCCACGTTTTAACCCTAACACGAGCCCGGTAAGCAGCAAGAAGCGGGCCGGACTCGACCGGCCCGCTTCGGGAGCAATCTCTTTAAGGAAAAGGAGTTAGATCGAAAACACAGTTTCCCGGTGTCTTGGAACGAAGATCCCTAGAGCGCCCAGGTGCCCGGTCGAAACGGAACTTCCGATACAGAACACTAGCGGCCCTTGACGATCTCCTTGGCCACGTCCTCCAGGCCGTTCTCGACCGCGTCCCGGATCGTCGAGCCCTTGGACTTCTGGCGGATCTCCGCGAGGACCTTGCCGTGGGAATCCTTGACCAGGACCTCGAGGCCGACGCCGGGATTGGCCATCCATCCGCCCCAGTAACGGGCCGCGCCATGGGGTTCCCAGGCGTTGAACACGTTGCCCTCGACCACGATGTCGCCGCCGGACTTGACCACCTTGAAGCCCTGCTTGTCCAGCCACTGCTCCATGTAGTCCCTGCCGTCCCGGGCGGCGTCGCGAGATTCGCCCTTTCCGTTGTGGTCGAACTCCCGAACCGAGGCGGTCTTGTAGGACTTCAGGCTGCCCGAGGGAAAGTAGGACCAGTCGGCCTCATGACCCTTGGCCAGCTTGTCGTAGTCGGGCAGGAATTTCTGCGGCTCGTCGGACTCGTGGGCATCCTTCGAGTCGAGGAACTTCTCCGACGACGCCCACGCGGCCATGCTGAGGGCGAAGAACAGGGCCAGACCCATAACGAAGAGGCGTGCCGTTCGACGCAACATAGCGGGATTCTCCTTTTGGGCGAGATTTTAGCAAAACGGGCGGTTGGGGATCGAGGGCCTTCATCCGAAGGCGATGGAACGGCAGACGGCGTCTCCGGCCTCCCCCGTCGAGAAGGAACCCCCCACGTCCCGGGTGCACTGACCGCCCCGCACACACTCCTGCACCGCCCGCTCGACCGCCGCGGCCTCGTCGGCAAGGCCCAGATGGCCGAGCATCAGCGCCGTCGTCAGGATCGCTCCGAAGGGATTGGCCTTGCCGGTGCCGGCGTACTTGGGCGCCGAACCGTGGACCGGCTCGAACATCGACACCCGCCCGGGGTGCAGATTCCCCGACGCCGCCATCCCCAGGCCGCCCTGCAGGGCGGCGCCGAGGTCCGTGACGATGTCCCCGAACATGTTGTTGGTCACGATCACGTCGAACTGCCGGGGGTCGCGAACGATCTGCATGCACAGGGCGTCGACGTAGAGATGCGAGGCTTCGATCTCCCCGAAGTCGCGCGATACCTCGGTGAACGTGCGCTGCCAGAGATCGCCGACGAAGCGCATGGCGTTGGATTTGTCCGACATCACCACCCGGCGCCGTCCCGTGGCGCGCGCGTGCTCGAAGGCGGCGCGCACGATCCGCTCCACGCCCTTGCGCGTGGACACGTCTTCCTGCACCGCCACCTCGTCGGGCGTTGCCTTCTTCAAGTGTCCGCCGGCCCCGACGTACGCGCCCTCCGTGTTCTCGCGGAACACCACGAAATCGATGTCCTTCGCCGCGATTCCCTTGAGCGGCGAGAGCCGGTCGTCCAGGCAACGGATGGGGCGGAAATTGATGTACAGGTCGAGCCGGAAACGCGCGCCGAGGAGGATGTCGGCGGCGTGCTTCATGTCGGGCACGCGCGGATCGCCGAAGGCTCCCATGAAGATCGCGTCGTAGTGCGCGGAGAGATCGTCGAAGGCCCCCGGCGGAAGTGTTTCCCCCGTCTTCAAGTAGTGGTCCGCGCTCCAGGGGAAGAAGACCGTTTCGATCGAAAGGGATCGCAGGGCGGCCACGCGTTCGAGCACCTTGACCGCCTCGCGCGTGACGTCCACGCCGATGCCGTCGCCGGGGATGACCGCGATTCGCACGGGCGGGGACGATAGCACGTAGAGCGCGAGTCGTCAGGCCTGAGGGGTGTGAGGCGAACGGGGGCCGCCGAGGGACGCCTTACGCCTCACGTCTCACGCCTTACGCCTTACGCCTCACGGGCGCGATTGGGTACAATCGCGCCGATGACTTTCGCCGACGCGGTCAAGGAGATCATCCTGGACTGTAGCCGCGCCCCGGAGCGTCCGACTCCGGGGCTCCTGGCCGAGGCGGTGTCGCGCCAGGCCGAGCGCTACCTCGATCACGTCCGATTCGATCCCGCGCATTACGTGCGCCATCCCGTCCTCTTCTTCGACGACTGGGAGGTCATGATCATCGGTTGGGAGGCGGGCCAGATCACTCCGATCCATGACCACCGCGGATCCCTGGGCGGCATGGCGGTCCTGTCCGGCTCGCTGGTGGAGGAACGATTCACGACTCCGAACTCCCGGCCCGCCCTCTCCGACTCGCGCGTCCGCCCGCAGGGGGACTTGTGCGAAACGGGGCCGACCGTCCTGCACCGGCTGACTCCCAAGACCCGCGCGGTGTCGCTCCACCTGTATCGGCCGCCCCTGCGGACCATGGGGATCTGGGACGACACGGGCCTCTTGGAAATCCGCCGATCCCAGTTCGAGGTCCCCGAGGAGGTCCTGGCGCGGGCCGGCGCGTCGGCCGCCCGCTGACGGAGACGGGGCGGCGAGCCGGTCCCTATTTCTGGAAGAAGAGAAACAGGTTGACCGCCGAGGGGCCCAGCGAGAAGAAGTCGCCCGACTTCAAGGGCGCGGCGCAGTCGATCTCCGACACGCCCTCCAGGTCGTCCGGCACCGGAATCGCGTCGCCGTTCAAGTAGGTTCCGCACGTCGAACGCAGATCGACCAACAGGTACTCCGGCGCCGTGAGCGCAGTGCGGCGGATCAGCTTGGCGTGAAGGCGCGAGACCTCGGTGTTGAGAAACGCATCGGGCGAGGAGACGCGGAATCCGGAGACGGGCATACCGACGCCGATGAACTCGGGGACCTCTCGCCCGAGCAGGAGCTCGTCGAAGTCGAGCTTGACCAGGCCGGCGTTGTAGGGACCCAGGCCCAGCAGGTAATGGCCGGACGGAAGCTTGATCAACGTCTTCTCGAGCCTCTGGGACATTCCGGTCAGGCCGTTGTCCACGAACGTCATGACGTCCCGCTGGCGGGACTCCAGCGCTTCCCGGCAGATGGCGGAATAGAGGTCGTCGGTTTTCATGCGGGCTCCCGCCCTTGAAAACCGAGAACGAAGGAAAACGATTTCCGAAAGCGCGGAAACCGCGATCGAACACGAGCCAGTGCGCCGGCCCTCACACCGGAATTGTCGCACAAGTCCCGGCCGAGAACGCCCGCCGTTACGTCTTTCGCGCGAGCACGACCGCCCACGCCTTGCCCCAGGCGTCGTCGATCCGCTCGACCACGCGTTCCCCCGACGTCGGCGCCGTCTCCGGCGGCTCGATGCGAAAGGAGCGGCCGGCGGGACGCGGCGCCCAGAAATCCTCCCGCGCTCGGGCCACGACGCGGGCGTCGGTGTCGAGCCGGTAGCGCCGGATGACGTAGACCGTCACCGGATCGTGCGGGATGGCGCGGCCGACCTGCACGGGACCGTAGGCGTCCCAGCGCAGCGCCGCCCGCCCGATCAGCGTGTCCTCTCCATGGAACCCGTCGAACGTCCTGGGATCGCGGGCCCACCGAAAGGAGCCGACGGCGCCGAGGGCGCTGGCCACGGCCAGAGCACCCATCGCCGCGAGCGCGGCCGGACGCCGCCGGGACTCGGAGACCAGCCGCAGGAGCGCGAGCACGCCGGCCGCCACCGCCACCGCGGTCAGGGTCGAGAGATAGCCGTAACGCAGGCCGTTGGGATGGCCGGACTGGCCCCCGACGATCGAGGCCGCGAGCGCGGCGGCGGCCTGCAGGAGCAGGAGCGCGGACAGCTCGCGGCGCGGCGACAGAAGGGCCTGTCCGAACACGATGGCGAGCGGAATTCCCAGAAGGCCCAGCCGCGACTGCGTCAGATCGTGGCGAGGCGTCGGATCGGGCACCAGCCAGGGCGAGGCCAGCCCGTCGGCGGTCGCCGCGAGCAGAGGCATGACGGACTTGTTGTAGCGGATTTCCTTGACCACGTTGTGATCGCTGGCCCGATTGAAGTACGGCAAGACGCGCCCTTCCCGGAAGAGAAAGAGCGGCGCAACGGCCAGCGCGAGGCCGAAGACGAACGCGGCAGCCAGCCCTACGCGCGGCCGCCATCGTCCCTGGGGGGACGGCCACGCCGCCAGGGCCGCCAGCGCCGCCGCCGCCGGCCACGCCGCGAGGTAGACGTGGGCGCCCAGGCCGACCGCGAACCCGCCGGCCGCGGCGAGGGCCGCGCTGCCTCGGCGGCGCGCGGCCAGGAGCAGCAGCGTTCCGACGTCCGTCGTCAGCGTCATCGTGGTCGGACACCACGCCCAGCGCGAGAGGTTCATGTGCCAGCGCATTCCCGCGAGCGTCAGCGCGGCCAGGGCGCCGCCCCCGCGCGGCAGGAGGGCCCGTCCCAGCAGAGCCGTCGTGACCAGAGACAGGGCCGCGGTCGCGAAGGCCGGAAAACGGATGGCGAAGACGGTCGTTCCGAATTGGTGAAGGACGAGCCGGTAACCCTCGAGAAAGAGAACACCGACCATGGTGAAAGCGCCGGCGCGGTATGGGGCCGGCCGGATCGAGTCCCGGAAGTCGCACCAGCGTCCCTCCAGGTGAAGGGCGGGAGTGACGAGCGAGGCTTCGTCGATGAAGACCGGCCACGGAATCCGGTCCAGCCGCGCGAACCGCAGAGCGGCCCCGGCCAGAATCGCGGCGAGGGTCAGCGCGAGAAGCACGCCCCGGCCCAACGGAAGCGCGACCGGCTCCTCCCGAGAAAGAGCGCTTCCGCTCCAGAGGAAGAAGAGTCCCCCCGCCGCCGCCCCTGCGCCGGCCGAGACCGCGATCGCGAAGAGCCCCAGGACCACGCGCGGCAGGGCCCATTTCGGATCGGGATCGAGCAGGACGCCGGGCCGCAGCAGCCGAACCATGTCCACCGCGACGACGAAGAAAACGCCCGAGCCCACCAGGATCGCGGCGAGCGAGCCCGAGCCACGTCGAGCAACGGGGTTCAACCGCCCCATTTTACAGGCTGCCGCCCGGTGAGTCTCCCAGCCCCCGTTCGCGTCGCGCGAATCTCCCAACCCGAGTCCCCGTCTGAGCCCTGGTTCGCGGCGCGCGAAGTCTCCCAGAGGGGAGGAGGCGCGCGCCGCGGGAGCGAGAGCGCAGCGAGGGATCAGGCTTGCGGTCGAGGCCGCGTCCGGCCGAGCCGCAGGCCGGTGCGCCCGCAGGGCGCAGATCCCTCGCAAGCGGGAGCGACGGTTAGTTGACCGTCTCCCCCGGCCGCGGCCGCGCCGGGAGCTCCTCCGACTCGAGCTCGACGGTCCAGCGCTCGAAGACTTCGCCCGGCAGCTCGGTCAGGAAACGCGACGGTTCGAGAATGACGTCGACTCCGTAGCGGTCCCGGGCCAGCATCGGATAGACCAGAGCGATCTCGTTCTTGGCGCGCGTCACGGCCACATAGAACAGCCGCCGCTCCTCTTCCAGGCCTTCCTCCGTGACCGCCGAGCGGTAGCTCGGGAAGCGCCCTTCCGACAGTCCCAACACGATCACGCGGCTCCACTCCAGGCCTTTGGCCTGATGGACCGAGGACAGCACGACGCGGTCGTCCTCCGGCTCCCCGGCGACGACGTCCTCGCCCGAGAGCTCGTTGAAGAGCGTGACGTCCTCCAGGAAGGCGGGGAGCGAGTCGTAGCCCTGGGCGAACTGCGCGAACTGCTCGAGGTCGTCCAACCGCGCGTCGGCGTTGGGAAACTTGGCGCGCGCGAAATCCCGGTACACGTCCTCGACAACAGCTCGGATGGCCTCGGAGGGCGAGGAGCGCAACGAAGCCGAATCCAGGCGGGACAGGAGCACGTGCGCGGACTTGAGTCCCGCGACCGCCGTGCGCGGCACGTCGATGCCGCCCGATCCTCCCCGTTCCCGGAACGACGACAGCGGATCGGGGCGATTCCCGATCGCCTCCCAAACCGCCGACGCCGAGCGCTCCCCGATCCGGGAGTAGATCTTCAGGGCCCGCTTCCACGAGAGCTCGTCCTTGGGATTGACGACGATCCTCAGGAAGGCCAGGACGTCCTTGACGTGCCGCTGCTCGAAGAAGCGCATGCCCGAGCGGATCTCGTACGGGATGCCGCGGCGCGTCAGCTCGATTTGCAGCTCCAGGGCCTGGTAGTGCGCTCGGTACAGCACCGCCAGGTCCGAAAGCTTCTCCCCCTCGTCGTGCCACTCCAGGAGACGCTGCGCCGCGAAGCGCGCCTGATCCGGGATATCGGGCAGAGCCACGACCGCCGGCAGCGCTCCCTCTTCGCGGCACGCCCGCAGATCCTTGGGAAACTGCCGGACGTTCTGGGCGATCGACGCGTTGGCCAGGGCCAGGATCTGCGGGGTCGATCGGTAGTTGATGGTCAGACGAAACGTCTGCGCGTCGGGGTATCGATCGGGAAACCCGAGGATGTTGTCGAAGGAGGCCCCGCGAAAGGAGTAGATGGCCTGCGCGTCGTCCCCCACGACGGTGACGTTGCGCTTGCCCGCCCCCATTCGGTCGACGATCTCCCCTTGCAGCCTGTTGGTGTCCTGGTATTCGTCGACAAGGACGTGATCGTAGGAGCGCTGGAGCTCGGCCGCGGCCTCCGGGAATTCCTCCAGCAGGCGTTTCCACGCCAGCAGCAGGTCGTCGTAATCGGCGGCGTTGGCCTGGCGTTTGCGCTCGCGATAGCGGTGGAGCACGTCCACGATCTCCTCCTGCAGGACGGAGAAATGCGGCGCCCGCTCCGCCAGGACCTCCGAGAAGGGCCGGCCGGTATTGATGGTGAAGGAGTAGAGATCGAGCAGCACGTCTCCCTTGGGGAACCGCTTCTCGAGCACGGCGATCTTCTTGTCCGACGTCGCCGCCTCCAGCATTTCCCGGGCGTCCTCCTCGTCCAGAATCGTGAAGTTCGGGCCGAGGCCGAGGCGGGTCCCGAACCGGCGCAAGAGCCGGTTCCCCACGGAGTGGAAGGTGCCCCCCATGAGCCGGCGCGTGTCGACGGCGAGCAGCGCTTCGACCCTCCGCAGCATCTCGCGGGAGGCCTTGTTGGTAAAGGTCAGGAGCAGGATGCGCGAAGGGTCGGCGCCCGACTCAATCAGGCGGGCGACGCGGTAAACCAGCGTTCGGGTCTTGCCGGAGCCGGCTCCCGCGATGACCAGGATGGGGCCTCCCCCGGCCAGCACGACCTCCCGCTGCTCCTCGTTCAACTCCCGGTCGTAATCGACCCGGTAGACACGCGCGCCGACCGGCTTCTTGAGGACATATTTCCGTTCCACGCGGAGTCAGTCTAAATCCAGCCGGTGAGACACTTGACGCCCTCCCGCCGGGGCGGCCAAACGGGTAATCTTTTCCCTCTCTTTTGCGTTCTATTGGACGGAGCCGAGGGGATTTCGGAGGCCCGCGACCCCGGACGATCAGCAGACGGAACGATCAGGAGATCCGATGAGTATTGAAAAGATTCGCACCTCGATCCTCGTGGCCGCCGCAGCCGCCGCGATCGCCGTCGGCGGCCTGATGGCGGGACGCGTCTCGGCGCAGGCTTTTCGCGAACGGCCGCGCGGTGAATTCGCGACCCGGATCTTCGCTCGGATGGCTCGAACGCTCGACCTGACCGACGATCAGAAGGCCCGGATCAAAGACGTCCTGCGGGCGCACGCCGACGAGATCAAGGCCCAGATGCAGGCCTCCGGCGACGCGCGGCGCGCTCTTCATGACGCGGTCATGGCGCCGCAGATCGACGAGTCGGCCGTCCGCACCGCGGCCATGAAGGTCGGCCAGGTCCAGGGGGACGGCGCGGTGCTCTTCGCGCGGCTCCGGACGGACATCGAGCCGATCCTGACCGACGCTCAGAAGGCCAAGGTCCAGTCGCTGCGCGAGAAGGTGCGCCAGCACGGCCAGTCGGCGACCCAGGCGTTCGACAATTTCTTGAAGAACGGCTCCTGAGGCGGGCGGCGGACGTCGTCGTGTCGGCCCCGGCCGTCGTTCCCCATGCGGATGAGGTCGCCCTCGTCGAGAGAGCGCTTGCGGGGGACGAAGACGCTTTCGCCGAGCTCGTTCGAAGGGGTGCGCCGGCGGCACTGGGCGCCGCCCGCCGGATCACCGGCGACCGGGCGCTGGCTGAAGACGCGGCGCAGGAGGCGTTTCTCCGCGCTTACCGCGCACTCAAGGACTACCGGCACGAGTCTTCCTTCGCCGCCTGGGTCCGCAAGATCGCCGTGCGCACGGCGATCGACATTGTCCGCAAGCGGCGCCCCGAAGACGCGTTGCCGGACGACGCGCGCTCGGCGGTGTCGGAGGAGAAGCGGCAGGAGGACGCCGACCTGCTGCGGGAAGCCCTGGCCCTCCTCTCGCCCCTCGACCGGGAGATTCTCTTGGCGCGCGAGGTCGAAGGAGAGACGGACAAGGTGATCGCGCGGCGGATGGGAATGACCGTGACCGGAGTACGCGTGCGGATGCACCGCGCGCGCAGAAAGCTCCAGGCGAGATTTATGGGAGAACCCGTATGACGAAGCTCGATTGCCGCCGAATCCAGGACGCGCGCGCGCGGGGCGCCGCGACGCGGGCGGAGGAACGTCACCTCTTCTCCTGTCCGGACTGCCGCGCTCAGGTGCGGCTGGCCCAGGCGTGGAGGAGCATGCCGAGGCCCGAGACGATGGAACGATCCGAGCCGGTGGAGGGGGATTTCACGGCTCGAGTGCTTCGCGCGATCCGCGCGGATCGCCTCCGGAGATCCCGAATGCGCGCGAGCCTGGCCGCCGCGGCGGCGCTGCTGTTCTTCTTCCTGGCTGGAGCCGCCGGGCAGCTGGCCGCGAGCGCCGCGTCCGGAGCGGAGGAAGACTACGCACAGCTGATCGGACCGGCCGGGCTGGACAGCCTGCTGCCGCAGTGACGGGCTGCGTGCGGCGTTCTCGGTTGCCAACCGGGCCGCCCGGGACGTAGGACATCGCGCCTCGAACGTCGCGCGGCGCTCGAGGTCTTCCCTTTCCCTCGCGTATAGACTTTCCCCATGCCCCTTCGTCTCATCACGGCCGGGGAGTCGCACGGCCCTCGTCTGACGGTCATTCTGGAAGGCGTTCCGGCGGGCCTCTCCATCGAGGCTCCGTTCGTCGCCCGGGAGATGGCGCGCCGGCAGCACGGCTATGGACGCGGCGGCCGGATGAAGATCGAGAGGGACGAGGCCGTGTTCGAGGGGGGCGTCCGGGGCGGCCGCACGCTCGGCTCCCCCATCGCCATCGGTGTCGCCAACCGCGATTACGCCAACTGGGAGAAGGTCATGGGGCCGCTCGAGGTCGACGCGGCGGCGGCCGCCGAGAAACGCCTGACGCGCCCGCGCCCCGGCCACGCCGACTTGGCGGGAGGGATGAAGTACGGCTTCGCGGACCTGCGCGACGTGCTGGAGCGGGCATCGGCCCGCGAGTCCGCCGGGCGCGTGGCCGCCGGCGCGGTGTGCAAGCTGCTCCTGGCCCGGTGCGGCATCGAGGTCGCGAGCGGCGTGCTCTCTGTGGGCTCGGTGGTCGACGAGGCGTCTCCCCGCAGCTTCCAGTCGCTCCGGAAGGTTCGCGACGATTCGCCGCTCCGCGCGATCGATTTGGAGCTGGAGAAGAAGATGGTCGAGGCGGTGGACGCGGCCCGGCGGGATGGCGAAACGCTTGGCGGATCGATCCTGGTCGGGGCACGAGGCGTTCCGGCGGGACTGGGCTCCCACGTCTCGTGGCACCGCAAGCTCGACGGGCGCATCGGCCAGGCCCTTCTCTCCGTCCCGGCGGTGAAGGCGGTCGAGTTCGGCTCGGCGATCGCCGCGTCGCGGGGACCGGGATCCGCGGCCCACGACGAGATCGAGCCGGACGGACAAGGCGGGCTCTCCCGCCGCACCAACCGCGCCGGGGGGCTCGAGGCCGGCGTCACCAACGGCGAAGAGATCATCGCGGTCGTGACCATGAAGCCGATCTCGACCCTGGCCCGGGGTCTCGACTCCGTCGATCTGACGACCGGGGAGCCGGCGCGATCGGCCTACGAGAGAAGCGACGTCTCGGCCGTTCCGGCCTGCGGGGTCATCGCCGAGGCCATGCTGGCCTTCGTGCTGGCCGACGCCCTGCTGGAGGTGACGGGCGGCGACCGGATGGAGGACGTCGTCGAGCGCCTGGCCCTCCACCGCCAGCGCGTCCGGCGTTATCCGTGGTCGGGCGAGATATAGCATATATGCTATAGGCGTCCCCCGGCCCGCCACGCTCGCCGGCCGGGTCAGACCCGGCGTCGGCGGGGAGCGCGGGGCGGCCGGGCGGCCGGGTGCTTCTGGGGCGGCCCGCCCACGCGATCGGCGGCGATCTGGACGCCCGGCACCGGGTCGAGCGGCCCCGGCGCCGAAGCCGCCTCCATCTGTTCGAGCGAGACCATGCCGCGACCCAGTCGCCCATCCAGGGTGGTGAACAGGGGATCGGTGGGAAACAGCTTGTCGCCCTGCGGCCGCCAGTACTCGTAGTGGAGCTGCGACGAAATGGCCCAGCCCGTCGATCCCACCGTTCCCAGGCGGTCTCCCCGAGCGACGTGCTGCCCGCGCCGGACCTCGATCGTCGCGAGATGGCCGAAGACGGTCGCGCCGCTGCCTCCGTGCGAGAGCACCACCACGTTTCCCAGGCGCCAGAACCAACCACCCACCGAGCGTCGGACGGTCCCGGCGAAGGCAACAGTGCCGCTGCCGGTGGCGATGACCGCCGACCCCTCCGGAGCGGCCAGATCGACGCCAAGAAAGAACTCCTCTTCCCCGGTCCACGTCGATTTTCGAGGCCCGAAATAGGCCGACGGCTCGAAAAGCGCGCCCCGGATCGGCGAGACCGCCGGAACGCGCACGGGCAGGTCCGGATCCTCGGTTTCGCGGGCCGCGAGCAGCGCTCGGCCGTGCTCCAGTCCTCGCACGTACAGCCCCAGGGCGTCCGCCAGCCGATCGGCCGGCGAGGATCCCAGAATCCCGCGTTCCGGGTTGAGCACTCGGGGCCACTGCCCGGCGGTCATGGAGTAGAGAAACGCGATCCGGTTGAGGAGATCTCCCGAACCCATGGCCCGTGTCCGGATCGCGCGGAGCGTGTCCGAGGCGCGGCTCCATTCGACTCTCCTCGCCTCGAGCTCCGTGGACAGGGTCTGCGACTCTCCTTCGCGGAGCCGCCGCCCGACGACGGCCGGCACCGTCACCCACAGCGAGACGCAAAGCACGACGAGCAAAGCCGCGGCCGCGATCAGGACCCGCTCTCCCCTCTCTTCCATCGAGAAGGTGCGGACCGTGCCGCGGCCGGAGGCGGGATGAAACTGGACTTGCACGGAAATGGAATTCTAAGGGCGTTTCCCACGCCCAAGGCTCGCCGCGCCCACTCCGGCAATCAGAGCAACCTGCCCGGCGATCCAGATTGCCGCAAGAAAAACAGCGCTCATCCGAATCAAACCGACGCTTTCGTAGACCCTCATCGCCGCGCCGAGGGAGAGCGGAAGATGGCGATAGGCGAGCAGTGGGACATTGGCGGCGTTGAAGTGGGTCGCGCCAGAATAGACGTTCGGCAGGAGCCCCAGATCGAGCCACCAGCCCACCACGACGCAGAGCGCGGCCAGAACGGTCCAGGCGCAACGCGGCGCCGACCGTCCGGCCGCAGAGCCCAGAACGAGAACGGCCGGCATCAGGATCACGGCGTACCACCCCAATCCCATCTGGGTGGAGGAGAGGCCGCGAGCGCGCGCGATAGCCGCATACGTTGCCGAATAGGAAACCTCCGAGATCAGGAACAACAGGACCGCGACGCCCGCAGCGAGGCCTGCCCGGCGAACCCGCTCGCAGAAGGGTGTGACCGAGAGGAGCGGCCATAGCCAGAGACCGGCCAGTCCCGCCGTCAACAGAGCCGCGGCGGCGGCCGGCGCGCCCATGGCGCTGGCGGTGCCCGGCCAGAGGAAGGTCCGACCGAAGACGATCGCGTAGCGCCAATGAAGGATGTCGGGAAGCGCGCCGATCCGGGCCGCGAGCCCGAGACCGCTCGCAAGTGCGGTCTTGGTCGGCGTCAGCCCCAGCCAGTCGCCGCCGTCCTGATGTTGACGAGCGAGCCAGGGCAGAAACAGCAGGAAGGCGAAAGCACAGGCTGCAGCCGTTCGGCGGAGCGTGACCCATCGAAATTCTTTGGGTGCTGCGAACGAAACGATCGGCGCGGCGGGAATCAGCGGGAGGATGGAGAGCTTGGTCCAGCAGCCGGCGGCAAGCAGAAGAGACAGGGCGAGCATGCGGCGGCCGTCGAGCCGGCCCCACGAGACCTCGACCAGCAGAATCAGGAGCGCCGCGGCGATCGGCATCGCCAGGGCGTCGTTGGTGAACCTGCCGACCATCGAGCCAACGCCCGGCAGAGCGACGAAGACGGCCACCGCCGCGATCGCAGTCCTGCCGGGAAGCACCATCCGAAAGAAACGGCTGGCCAGAACGACGGCGAGCAAGCCGCAGGCCGTCGCGAGGAGTCGCAAGGACAGCAGCCGCACGTCGAGGGAGACGCGCGGCTGCAGACGCAGGAGGGCCGCTCCCAGAAGGTAGAACAGGGGCGGATGCTGGACCTGGTAGTTCACAGCGACGAAACTCTGGCGATCGGCGGCTCGGAACTGAAAGGCCTCCGATCTCCGGCGGAGCCTTTCCGCCGGCGGGAGCTTCGCGAAGGTGCTCCAGGCAAGCGGCGCGGGACCGTAGGTGGTCGATCTCGGCAGCTCCTGCAAGGGTCGAAGGGCATCCAACGGCACCGAGGGAGCCCGCGCCGAAGGGAGCTGCCCTGTCTGAGCGACGAAAGCCGCGTAGGCGTAATGGAACGGCTCGTCGAAGGGATCTCCGTAAGGTAAAGCGACGTTCAGGAAGATCCCTCGGAGGACAAACGCGACCGCCAGGAGGACCAACGCGGGTCGGTTGCTCCCGCGTTCGCACATTTGCATCAGGGCTCGAGGCGCGCGCGCAGGCCGAGCTCCCGGCGGTCCATCCCCAGCCTCAGGCGGCGCAGCACGAAGGCCCGCGAGAGCGCGAAGACGAACGCCCGCGGACCTTCGGAAGCGCCGTTCAAGCGCAGCGTGACCGACTCGCCGGGCGCCAGGGACCGGCGCCACAGCGCGGCGCCGGCCACCCGTTCGGTCACCTCGACGGGCTGCGCCATCGGAGGCGAATGGGTCAGGACGACGCTTTGCACCGCCGCCGGCTCGAGCCACAGGGCGAAGTTCTTCCGGGTCCACCGAAAGGGTCCGTCCGGCCCGTTCTCCAGCTCATGGAATCCGATCCGCGGGCTGAACCGGAAGGTCGTGGCCGGATCGAGCGTCGCGAGGATCCCGGCGATCGCCGCGACCGCGGCCGCGCCGACGGCCGCCAATCGCATGGCCTGCCGCCAGCCGCCCTTGCGGCCCGCTCCCGGCAGCGCCACGACGGACGCCAGCAGAAAGAAGAGCAGGCTCGCGTCGCCCGCGTACCAGTGCGATCCGAAGAGGGACGCGAGCACGAACGCGATCGAGGCCACCGCCGCGGTGCCGGCCACCGGATCCCGCTCGAGCGCGCGGATGCGCGTCAGGGCCTGCGCTCCCAGCGCGACGGCGAACGCGGCGGTCAGCAGAAATCCGGGCACCCCGGTCTCCGCCAGCGCCTGCACGTACGAGCTTCCCGGGTTATCGCGCATCGCCAGTCGCCGGTGCTCTTCCTGCAGGAGGTCGGGCAGCCGCCAGGCGAAGGCCCCCACGCCCGCCCCGTCGATCGGATGTTGGACGAAGAGCCGGGCGGCAGCCTGCCACAGGACCGGACGGGCGGAGGCGCGATACTCCAGCGGCACACGCGAGTCGAAGCTCTCGGCGATGCGGGCTCCCAGCGTCCCGGGCGAAGGGCGCAGGGCCAGAACGGCGAGCAGGACCAGGATCGCCACCAGCGCAAAGAGGCCGGCCCAACGCACGCGGCCGGGCAATCCCCGCGCGATCGCCAGGACGGCCAGTGAAAGAAGCACGAGCAGAAAACCGCTTCGCGATCCGGACAGCAGGAGGCCGCCGATCAAGAGCGCCACCAGGAGAAGCTCGAGCCCCCGCCCTCCCCGCCGGATTCCCCACGTCAGGGCCATCACGATCGCCAGACCGCAAAGAAGACCAAGCGAGTTCGGATCGACGGCACCGCCCGAGAGGCGCCCGGTCAGTCTCCAGAATCCGCGGGCCTCGGCCGGCAGGACATGCAACTGTTGCAGCACGGAGGCGGCGGCCGACACTCCCACGCCCCAGACGCTGGCCTTGAGCGCGCGCTCTCGGGCCGCCGCGCCGGCGCGCCGAAGCAGGAAATAGAACGCCGCCCCCGCGGCCAGGGAAGAAAGGGAGAAAACGCTCTCCCGAATGGCCTGCGTGTCCAGCAGCCCGTCGCCATTGACGGCGCGCCCGACCAGGCCGTGCAGGAAGGCCCAGAGCGTCCTGGCTCGTGCCACCGCCAGCGCTGTCGAAAGAGTCCAGACGGCCAGGAGCGCTCCCAGCCAACGGTCGAGCGGCGAGGGCTCGGGCACGCTCTCGAAGTCGTAGAGGAAGCGAAACGTCCAGCCCGTGGCCAGGCCGCCGAAGAGCAGCGTCGGCCAGGTGGAGGGATCGGTGGCTCCGAACAGCCGCACCAGAAGTCCGGCGCATGGGAAAAGGAAGCCGAACGCCGCGACGCCTCGGGCCGGCCACCGCGCCGCAGTCAGCGCCAGACCCAGAGAGATCAGAAACACCGGGAGGCGATCCGGCGCGCCCGGCGGGAAGCCTGTCAGAAGCAGAACGTACGAGCCTGAGACGGCGAGGAGGAAGAGGAGGAGACGGACGGGAGTGGAGGGGCATCGGGTGATCGGGTGATCGGGTGATCGGGTGGTCAGAAAATCGCTCGCGCCCCCGTCCATCACCAGATCATCCGTTCGCAGATCGCCCGATTCCTCACCGGTGGTACTCCTGCAGCGCGGCGACGCCGGTGGTCTCCTCCTGGCGCGCGCGGATCCCTTCAACGGCCGCGGCGGAGGCCGAGAGCGTGGTCAGGCAGGGAATACCCAGGCGCAGCGCGGCCGCCCGGATCGCCGCCTCGTCGTAGTGGGACTTGCCGCCGAGCGGAGTATTGATGACGAGCTGGATCTCCCCCGCCTCCATCTGGTCGACCGCGTTGGGGTGTCCCTCGTTCACCTTGAAGACCCTTTCGGCGGCGAGCCCGGCCTCCCGCAGCGCCGCCGCCGTTCCTTCCGTCGCGCACAGCGCGAACTTCAGATCCGCCAGCTCCCGGGCGATCGGGATCAGGTTCCTCTTGTCATACGGATTGACGGTCAGAAACGCCCGGCCCGAAGTCGGAAGTGCGGCGCCGACCGCCTCGCAGGCCTTGGCGAAAGCGTCGCCAAACCGCGGAGAGATCGCCATCACTTCGCCGGTCGATTTCATCTCCGGCCCCAGCAGCGTGTCCTCCCCCGGGAACTTCTTGAAGGGGAAGACCGGCGCCTTGATGAAGAAATCGACCGGATCGCGCTCTGCGGGAAGGCCCAACGACGCGAGCGAGCGGCCCGCCGCCAGGAGCGCCGCCGAGCGCGCCATGGCCACGCCGATCGCCTTGGACACGAACGGCACGGTGCGAGACGCCCGTGGGTTGACTTCCAGGACGTAGAACACGCCCTTCTGGCTCGCGAACTGGATGTTGACGAGACCGCGGACTCCCAGGGCGCGCGCCAGCCGGCGTGTCGCGTCCTTGATCTCCGCGACCTGGTCGGGAGTGACCTTCCACGCCGGCAGCACGGAGAAGGAGTCGCCGGAATGGATGCCGGCTTCTTCGATGTGCTGCTGGATCCCCCCGATCCAGGTGTCGGCCCCGTCGGAGAGCGCGTCGACGTCGTACTCGAAGGCGTCGTCCAGGAACCGGTCGATCAGGACGGGATGCTCGGGCGAGCTCTCCAGCGCATGCGTCATGTAGGAGGACAGGTGCGCGTCGTCGAAGACCACGGCCATGGCACGCCCCCCGAGCACGTACGATGGGCGAACCATGAGCGGGTAACCGATGGACTGGGCGGCCGCCAGCGCCTCGGCCTGCGACCGCGCCTCGGCATGCTCGGGTGCCCGCAGCTTCAGGTCGCCCAGGAGCTTGCCGAACCGGCCGCGGTCCTCGGCCAGATCGATCGAGTCGGGAGACGTTCCCCAGATGGGATATCCCGCCGCCTCCAGCTGTCGGGCGAGCTTCAACGGCGTCTGCCCGCCGAACTGAACCAGCACCCCGTCGGGCCGCTCGTTGTCCAGGACGGCGGAGACGTCCTCGAAGGTCAGCGGCTCGAAGTACAGCCGGTCGGAGGTGTCGTAGTCGGTGGAGACGGTCTCCGGGTTGCAGTTGATCATGATCGTTTCGTAGCCCGCCTCCGACAGCGCGTAGCACGCGTGGACGCAGCAATAGTCGAACTCGATACCCTGCCCGATCCGGTTCGGGCCGCCGCCGAGGATGGCGACCTTGGGCTTGTCGGTGCGCAGCGATTCGTTCTCGTCCTCGTACGTCGAGTAGAAGTACGGCGTCTCCGCCTCGAACTCCGCGGCGCAGGTGTCGATCCGCTTGTAGACGGGGATCACCGACAGCTCGCGCCGCCGCGCACGCACGTCCGACTCGCCGCATTCGAGGGCCCGCGCCATCGCCCGATCGGACAGCCCCAGCCGCTTGGCGCGGAGCAGGTCTTCCCGAGATAAGTCGATCGGGCGCTTGCCGGCGAGGCCGCGCTCCTCCTCCACCATCCGGCGCACGGCGTCGAGGAACCACGGGTCGATCCGAGTGTGCGCGGCGATCTCGTCCACGCTCATCCCAGCGACGAAGGCGCGGCGCAGATGGAAGATCCGCTCCCACGTCGGCGCCGTCAGCTGCGCGATCAGCTCCTCCTTCGGAAGCGCCGGACGCCCGTCGTCCAGACCGTCGCGCCCGATCTCCAGCGATCGGATGGCCTTGCCGAACGCCTCGGCGAAAGTCCGCCCGATGGCCATGGCCTCGCCGACGGATTTCATCTGGATGGTCAGGCGCGGATCGGCCTTGGGAAACTTCTCGAACGTCCAGCGCGGAATCTTCACCACCACGTAGTCGAGCGAAGGCTCGAAGCAGGCCGGCGTCTTCTTGGTGATGTCGTTGGGAATCTCGTCGAGGGTGTAGCCGGCCGCGAGCAGGGCGGCGATCTTGGCGATCGGGAACCCCGTGGCCTTCGACGCCAGGGCCGACGAGCGCGACACCCGCGGGTTCATCTCGATGACCACGCGGCGCCCGGTCTGCGGATCCACGGCGAACTGGATGTTCGATCCGCCCGTATCGACCCCGACCTTACGGATGATGGCCTTGGCCTCGTCGCGCATCGCCTGGTATTGCCGGTCGGAGAGCGTCATCTGCGGCGCGACGGTGATCGAGTCCCCGGTGTGCACTCCCATGGCGTCGAAGTTCTCGATCGAGCAGATGACGATCACGTTGTCGGCGTGGTCCCGCATGACCTCGAGCTCGAACTCCTTCCACCCGGCCACGGATTCCTCGATCAGGACCTCGTGGGCCGGAGACTCGGACAGGCCGTGGGCGACCACCCGCTCGAACTCCTCGGGCGTGCGGGCGGAGCCGCCTCCCGAGCCCCCCAGGGTGAAGGAAGGGCGGATCACGACAGGCAGGCCGATGCTCGTGGCGACGGTTCGCGCCTCGGCCATCGAGCGCGCCCTTCCCGAGCGGGGCACTTCCGCCCCGATCTCGAGCATGGCCTGCTTGAACAGCTCGCGGTCCTCCGCCAGCCGCATGGACTGCTCGTTGGCCCCGATCAGCTGAACACTCCACTTTTCCAGGATCCCTCGATCGGCCATGGCCAGGGCCAGGTTCAGTCCGGTCTGCCCGCCCACCGTCGGAAGAATCGCGTCGGGCCGTTCCTTCTCGATGATCCGCTCGAGGAAATCCGGTGTCAGCGGCTCGACGTACGTGGCGTCGGCCAGCTCCGGGTCCGTCATGATGGTGGCGGGGTTGGAGTTGACGAGGATGACGCGAAAGCCCTCGCGCCGCAGGGCTCGAACGGCCTGCGTGCCGGAGTAGTCGAACTCACAGGCCTGGCCGATCACGATGGGCCCCGAGCCGATGACGAGGATCGACTGGATGTCGGTGCGCCGGGGCATCGCGGCGGCGAAGTCTATCAGCCCCAGCGGAAGTGGCGTGCCGTTGTGGCGTCAGCCTCTCGAGTCCTCAGTCCGCAGTCCTCGGTCGGAAGTCCTCAGCCAGACCCCGCCCCGGTTCGCGGCGCGCGTAGTCTCCCAGAGGGGAGGAGGCGCGCGCCGCGGGAGCGTGAGCGCAGCGAGGGATCAGGTCCGCGGTCGAGCCCTCAGGCGAGCCGCGGACCGGTGCCCGCAGGGCAGATCCCGAGCAAGCGGAAGCGACGTGCGGAAGCGACGGCCGGCTACCTCGGCGTCAGGACCACCGCGGGCCTGCCGCTTCCCAGCGAGACCGGAGAAGCGACCGGGCCGCAGTCGCTCGCCAGGATCGTGCCGAACCGGCCGAACGCGTAGAGCTGCCCCCCAACCGATCGGACGCCGTACAGATCGTTGGCCGTGCCGGAGTCCGCCGGCGACCATGACGCGGCGTCGGAGCTCACAGCCTCGACTCCATTGCGGCCCACGGCCACGGTCAACGGACCCGCCGCGGCAACTCCGAGGAAATCGTCCGAGCCGACGGTCTGGGAGGTCCACTCGAGTCCGTCGGAGCTCGTGTACAGGAGCCCGGAGTCGCCGGCCGCAACCCATTGGTGCTGCGAAGAGTTCCAGGCCACGTCGTTCAATCCGCCTCCGGACTCGGAATGGCGCAGCGTCCAGACGACAGCGTCGGGGCTCGTGAAGATGATGCGCGCGACCTCTCCTGCGACCGCCACGTACGTCGATCCGTCCCACGCCAGGCCCTTGAGGGTGTTGTGGGTCACCGAGGCGGTCTGCTTCCAGGACGACCCGTCGGCGCTGACGAGAATGATTCCGCCGCTCCCCGACGCAACGTAACGCGAGCCGTCCCAGATCACGCGGTGGAGGTCCTCGGCGGTTCCCGAATCGGAGGGCGCCCACACCGCTCCGTCCGGGCTCGACACGATGTGTCCGGACTCGCCCACGGCCACGAAACCGGAGCCGTTGGAGGCGACGCTCAAGAGCCAGCGGTCGGAAACACCCGAAGGCACGAACGACCACGTGCCTCCGCCCGTGTTTGCAGCGATGGTCCCCCCCACTCCCACCGCGACCTCGGTCTTTCCGTTGGAGGCGATGTCGGCAAGGCCGGAGCGCAGCCCCGGCGTCCGGAGGGACCAGGTCTGCGCATCGTCGCTCGAAAGGATCGTTCCCCGCGTGCCCACGGTCACGTAGGTGGATCCGTCGGTGGCCACGTCGAGCAGGTCGGAGCCGTTGGCCAGGCGCGACACGCTCCAATTCCGGCCGTCGGCGCTTTTCAGGATCGTGCCCGCCTGTCCCACTCCCAGGTACCCGCCCGGCGTCCAGCGCAGGGTCCGCACGGGAGGCGCCAGGCCGATCTCGTCCGCGGTCCAGTTCACTCCGTCCGCGCTGCGAAGGATGTTGAGATTATCGAGAAAGCCTGTGCTTGCCACCACGAATTCGCTTCCGTTGTCCGCGGCGGTGAAGAGAATGTCGAGCGTCGAGAACGCTCCGCGCGACCAGGACGTGCCGTCGCGGCTGGTGAGAATCGTGCCCTGATCGCCGACCGCCAGGAACAGGGAGCGGCTGCCGAGGACGTCCCGGAGAGCGGAGGTGGTGCCCGAGGGCTGGGCCGTCCACCGCTCGCCGTCGGTGCTGGTGAAGATCGCTCCCCCGTCTCCGACGGCGGCCAGCACTCCGCCGCTCGACGCGACCTTGTGGAGGGTCGCGCTGCTGCGCACGGACCGCACGGCCCATTCGCTTCCGTTGCGGCTGGTCAGGGCCGTCCCGGCCGCACCGACTGAAACGAACTCGGTCCCCGTCCAGATCACGCTCTCCAGATCCTGCCGGGTTCCGGAGCTCCGCACGGTCCACGTCCGTCCATCCGGGCTCGTCAGGATCGATCCGGCGCTGCCCACCACCACGAACTGACCCGCTCCGTACGCGACGCCGGCCAGTCGGTTGCCCTGGGGAAGCGGATTGGACCACCTCCACTGCGAGCAAACCTGAGCGGACGCGAAACCTGCCCACAGACAGAGCGCGGCCGAGAGCGCAAGGCATTTCGTCGCGGACCTGGACATTGGATACCCCCCTTTTGGAACTGTAAGGCCTGAATCGATTATAGACCAGCCACGTTGTGCAAGGAGAGGTCAGGAAGTTCCCGGCGTTGCCGGCGTTCCCGGTTGTCTCTCACTCGTACCGCAGCGCTTGCGCGATGTCCAGACGGGACGCACGGCGGGCCGGGACCCACGATGCCAGCACGATCGCCACCGTTGAGAAGAGCACGATGGCGCCGATGTCGACACCCCGAACGTCGAACGGAATGAAGGAGACGAAGTAGATCTCGGCCACTCCCGGCGGGAAAGACAACAGGTGCAGGGCCGTCGCGACGCGGCAAACGGCCGCTCCGAAGAGGACGCCCGCGCCGACACCGCATCCCCCCAGGAGGACTCCCAGCCACAGGAAGACCCGTGTGAAAAAGCGGGGATCCGCGCCAATCGCGTTCAACACGCCGATGTCCCTCTTTTTCTCCTGGACGGTCATGACCAGCGTGGCCACGACATTGAACGTCGACACCGCCACGATCAGGCCAATGACCAGGAAGAGCGTCGTCTGCTGGATCACCAGCGCCGAGAACAGGCTGCCGTTCATGGTGCGCCAGTCCGTCACCGAAAACCCGCGCCCGGCGGCGCGCTCGATGTCGGAGGCCGCTTGTGACGTGCGGTCGATGGTGTCGAGCCGGACCTCCAGGACGTCGGCGGCCGCGGGGAGATGACAGAGGTCGCGGAGGGCCTCGCGATCGAGGAACACCCACTCCGAATCGTACTCGGCGAAGTTGGTCTGGAAGATCCGGGCAACCCGAAAGCGACCGCTGCGGGGCAGGAATCGCGGCCCTTGCCCACCGCGGTCCGGCACGGACAGCGTGATCGGATCTCCCGCCCGGACGTCCAATCTTCGGGCCAGCTCCTTCCCGATCGCGACGCCGGGCATCTCTGTCGAACCTCCACGGGTCAGAACGCTCTCGGCGCCCGGCAGGTAGGCGTCCAGCTGCGAAACCCGCCGCTCCTGCCCCGGATCGATCCCCTTCAGGATCGCGTCGGCGCCCTCGGGCGTCGCCGTCGACGCCGCGACGCCAGACTGATAGATCACCGCCGCCATCGCCCGCACCCGAGGCACGCGGCCGATGCGGTCCTCCACGGCCTTGGGGTCGGAGAACCCGCCGGACAGGGAGAACACCACCACCTCCGCGTTGGCGCCGATGAGCTTTTCGCGGATCTCCCGGCGGTAGCCGGACAAGAGCCCCATCGCCACGACGAGGGCGGCCACGCCCAGGGCGATTCCGGCAATGGCCAGAAGGGAGACCGAGGAGACCAGCCGCGAGGGCCTCGACTTCAGGTAACGGAGAGCGATCTCGAAGGACAGGGACATTCAGTCGTGCCGCGGGAGGCGCGAGGCGTGAGGCGTGAGGCGCGAGCTCATCGTTCGCCTTACGCCTTACGCTTTACGCTTAACGGCTCGCGGCTTCCCGTACTCTCCATCGCCTCCAGGAATCCGTCGAAGAGAACGTTGGCGTCGTGAGGGCCGGGCGCGGCCTCGGGGTGGAACTGGGCGGCCAGGATCGGCAGCGTGCGGTGACGGAATCCTTCGAGCGTTCCGTCGTTCAGGTTGCGATGGGTCTGCTCGACGTCCGGCCCCAGCGATTCGCCGTCGACGGCGAAGCCATGATTCTGCGAGGTGATCGCCACCGCGCGCGTGCGCAAGTCGGCCACCGGATGGTTCGCGCCGCGATGGCCGAACTTGAGCTTGAAGGTCTTGCCTCCCAGAGCGAGGCCGAGCAGCTGGTGGCCCAGGCAGATCCCGAAGATGGGCCTGCGGCCGAGAAGGCCTTCGATCGTGCGGATGGGGCCGGGGAGGGCCGCGGGATCGCCCGGGCCGTTGGAGAGAAACACCCCGTCCGGGTCGGCCCTGAGAATCTCCTGCCCGGATGCCGTGGCCGGAAACACCGTCACGCGGCATCCCGCGCGGTTCAACAGCCGCACGATGTTGTGCTTCATTCCGTAGTCGATCGCCGCGACTTGAAATCTCGGCGTTGGGACATCGAAGACCGATGAGGACGCCGGCGAGACCGACAGGGCCAGGTCGCTTCCGAGCATCAGCGGAGACGCGAGCACGCGCCGGAGCAACTCCTGCGGATCCTCGATCTCGGTGGAGAGGCCGGCCCGCATGGCCCCTTCGCTCCGGATGCGCCGCACCAGCGCGCGCGTGTCGAGGCCGTGCAGGCCGATGACCCCGGCCGCTTCGAGGTACTGCGCGAGGCTCCGCTCGCCGCCGGTCCCGCTCCACCGCGTCGGGAAGTCACGGGCCAGAAAGCCGGCGACGTGCACCGCTTCCGACTCCGCCTCGTCGGTCCGAACCCCGTAGTTGCCCACGTGCGCCGCGGTCATGACCACGATCTGGCCGGCGTATGAGGGATCGGTCAGCACCTCCTGGTAACCGCTCATGGCGGTATTGAAGACGATCTCGCCCAACGACGTGCCGGGCCGCCCGATGGCCTCCCCCCGGCAGACGGTCCCGTCCTCGAGAACCAGGAGTCCCTTCACGCGGAGCGTCCCACCACCGGCGCGAGCTGCCGCACCTGATTCATCAGCTCCGCGAACATCTCCGGCAGGAGCGCCTGCGGCCCGTCGGAGAGCGCCTGCTCGGGATGCGGATGGACCTCGATGAGAAGCCCGTCGGCCCCCACCGCCACCGCCGCGCGCGAGAGGGGCGTCACCTTCTGACGCTTGCCCGTCCCGTGCGACGGGTCCACCAGAATCGGCAGGTGCGAGATGCGCTGGACGTAGGGAACCACGGACAGATCCAGCGTGTTGCGCGTGTGGTCGGCGAAGGTGCGCACGCCGCGCTCGCACAGCATCACGTCGTAGTTCCCCTCGGCCAGAAGGTACTCCGCCGAGAGCAGCAGCTCCTCGATCGTCGCGGACATGCCGCGTTTCAGGAGGACGGGCTTGCCGATGCGTCCCAGCCGCCGCAGCAGTGAGAAGTTCTGCATGTTGCGCGCGCCGACCTGGAGGCAGTCGGCATACTCGGCCACCAGCTCCGCCGTCTCCGTGTCGAGCACCTCGGTGACGATCGGGAGGCCCGTTTCAGAGCGGACCTTCGCCAGGATCTTCAGGCCCTCTTCCCCCAATCCCTGGAACGAGTAGGGGGACGTCCTGGGCTTGTACGCTCCTCCGCGATACAGCACCGCTCCGGCCTCGCGCACGCGCAGGCCGGTCTCGATCGCCTGCGCCTCCGACTCGACAGCACAGGGACCGGCGACGACGACCAGACGTTTTCCTCCGATGGGCACGCCGCCCACGGAGACGACGGTGTTCTCTTTCTTGGCCTCGCGGGACACCAGTTTGTAGGGCGCCGAGACCGGAATGACCTCGGCCACGCCGGGCAGGTTCTCGAACGCCGCGGGCTCGACCACGCCCCGATTGCCCGTGATCCCGATGGCCGTGCGTTGAGCGCCCGGGATGGGGTGCGCGGAAAGCCCGAGGCTGCGAACGGTTTCGACGACGCGGCGGACGTCTTCGGCCGAGGCCGCCGCATCCATGACGATGAGCATGGGGTGCTATCATCTTGGTGGGAGTCCACCGTGTCAAACCTGCGAAAGGTCTCGATCATGAAACGCGCTTTGTTTCTCTTCGCGGTGCTGCTTCTGGCCGCAGCGCCGGCGGTCCTGGCGTACAACATCGTCTTGAAGAACGGGAGCATCCTGTTCGCCCGCGACAAGTACACCGTCAAGGGCCCCAAGGCGATCATCACCCTTCAAAACGGAACGGTCGTCAGCTACGACCTGGACCAGATCGACATCCCGGCCACCGATAAGTACAACAGGGACAATCCCGGCAACGTCATCGCGATCGAGACCGGAGACGCGCGCGCCATTCCCGTTCCGGTCCTCTCCCCGCAGCCGAAGACCACGCTCCAGGACGTCATCCGAAGCCGCAAGATGAGCCTCGGCGCGACGCCCTCCAAGTCCGCCCAGGCCGACACGTCCGCCTCCGCGTTCCAGAGCGTCGATCCGGTCGTCGACCAGGCTTTTCGCAAGATCCTGGACGGGGCGTCGATCATGCAGTACCGCCTCACCACCTATCGCGGGCGGGTTCGCCTCCTGGCGACGGCGAATACCGAAGAGGCGGTCTTCAACATCCTGGCCGCATCGGCGCGGGCCCTGGCCGACCTGGGCAACCACGGCAAGGACATGGGGGTCGACATCGTCCTGACCACCTCCGGTGGCGAGGCAGCCGGATCGTTTGAAATCAACGGAGAGCAGGCTCGTCAGCTGGTCAACGGCAACATCACGACCGCGGACTTCTTCCTGAAAAACGTGATCCTGTAGAGACCGGAGAGCGGCGCGTTCGCCCGCCGGATCGCACAGGAGCCAGGCCCGCCGAGCGCTCGGTCCCGCCGTGCCACCCCGGACGGGCCGCGATCGCAGGGAGGGTTGGAATGCGCCAGGAGGCTCCCCAGAACTTCGCCAACCATCGGAGGTTGCTCCCGCTCTACCACTTCGTGATCTTCGGGATTCTTCTCGTCAATGCCGTCTGGTCCGTCGTCCAGCTGGTCCGTTTCCCCTCGTGGAGCGCGGTCCTGGCGTGCGCCGTGGGCCTCGCGCTTCTGGGGCTCTTCTACTACGCACGTGACTTCGCGCTGAAAGTCCAGGACCGGGTCATCCGCCTGGAGATGCGCTTACGACTGGCCGCGGTCCTCCCGCCGGACCTGAAAGCCCGCATTTCCGAGCTCGACCGCGATCAGCTGATCGCGCTGCGGTTCGCCGGCGACGCGGAGCTCCCCGACCTCGTCCGTGAAGTCCTGACCAACGGCGTCCACAGCCGCGACGAGATCAAGCGGCGGATCAAGAAGTGGGAGCCGGATCACTGGAGAGCGTGAACCGGTTCGACGTTCGACGTTCTACGTTCTACGTTCTACGTTCTACCTTGAAGTCCGGATGCGAAGACGCCGTGCCTGCCGAAACGCCTTTGGATTTTGAGCTCTCCGCCATCACCCACAGGAGCCATCCTCCCAGAGCGATCGCCGCGATCCAGACGAGCACCGCCCCTGCGCGCATCAAGAAGGCGAGGGTGTGGTCCGCGGACAGGAGCCCGAGCCTTCCCAGCATCCAATTCCAGTCGTGGACCGGATCGGGACCCAGGGCCACGAGCGGCAGCTCCTGGGCCCGCGCGTCACCCGCGTACGTGGCCACGCCGAAAAGCGAGAAGGCAAACCAGGCCCCGGCCACTGCGACTCCGAAGTAGTCGCGTTGACGGCCGAGGATCCATGCCGCCGCGGCCGGCGCCGCGACTTGAGCCAGGCTTCCTCCGGCGACGCCCGGCCAGCTCCCGGCCAAACCGAAGACGAGATGCCCCAGCTCGTGGACGCCCAGGGTGATTCCTCCAAACAGGCTCTGGTAGAGCGGGTCCCGGATGTGCCGGACTCCCGCCCAGAAGAGATAGACGAGCAACGGAGCTCGCCACAGCCACGACCGGCCCGCGCACCAGGCCCGGGCGTCGTCACGCAGGGCCGCACACATCGGAAAAATCCACGGCCACGACTCGGGCCGGCGGACGACGCCGCCGGGCTCGGCCCGGACTCCCACGGCTCAGGTCTCCTCGCCGCCGAGCGTCTCCGGAACCGGTGTCAGGTGATACCGCGCGTCCTCGCCGACCGTGCGGAGGAACCGATCCGCGAAGGAGAGGACCTCCCCCTGGGTCTCGTCGGCGAAGATCCGCTCGACGCGGTGCAGGGGAAAGAAGACCGTCGCCGGGAAGAACGAGGGCGGTTCCCGGTGCGCGATTTCACGCATCCACCCTTCGTAACCCTCCAGGGTCAGGCCGCGCACCGTGACGCCGGTCGTGTCTCTCTCCTTGAGGATTCCCCAGAACTTTTCCCGAGGGTTGGTCAGGTTCACGAGGATGAAGTCACCGGTCTTCATTTGAGCTCCCGGTCCCCGCCCTCCGACAACTCGATCAGCGTTCCGTGGGCGGCGTCGGGATGCAAGAACGCCACTCGCTTTCCGCCGGCGCCGGCCACCGGCCGCTCGTGGAGCAGACGGAATCCCCGTGCCCGAAGGTCCTGGATGACCGAGTCGATGTCCTCGACCGCGAAGCACACGTGATGCAGCCCTCCCCCGCGGCGAGCCAGGAACTTCGCCACCGGCGAGTCCTCGGCGGTCGGCTCCAGGAGCTCGATGCGGGTGTCCCCGACGGAAAGAAAGGCCGTGCGCACCCTCTGCGACGGCACCTCTTCGCGGTGGGTCTCGGTCAGCCCCAGCGCGCGGTACACACCCAGCGCGTCGTCGATCGACGCGACGGCGATCCCGATGTGATCGACTTTGTAAGCGGTCATCGCAGGCTCTTTCCCTACCGCGGAACAGGCTCCCGGACCAGTTTCCCGAACAACCTCGCCGCCGCCGAATAGGGATCTTCCTCCCGTCCGGCCACCCTTTCGACAGCGGCCTCCAGCCCGTCGGCGTCGGGGGCCTGGGCGTCCACGGCCCGTCGAAACCGCTCCTCGAGCAAGGCGAGCAGCCGGGCGCGGGACCGCCGGCGAACCCGCGCCGTCCCCTCCCGGCTCGCGGCCAGATGCCTGTGGTGCGCCTCCAGGGCTTCGACGGCCTCGCCGATTCCCTCCGAACGGGTGGCGACGGTTCGAACGATGGGAGGGCGCCACGCGCCGGTCGGCGAGAGATCGAGCATCATGGAGAGCTCCGCGGCCGTGCGGTCGGCGCCCTCGCGATCCGCCTTGTTGACGATGAAGACGTCGCCGATTTCCAGAATGCCCGCCTTGATCGCCTGGATGTCGTCCCCCAGCCCCGGAACCAGGACCACCGCCGTCGTATCGGCGGCCTTCACGATGTCGATCTCGTCCTGTCCGACGCCCACCGTCTCGATCAGCACGACGTCGTATCCCGCCGCGTCCAGAATGTCGACGGCGTCGGACGTGGCGCGGGCGAGCCCGCCCAGGGCGCCCCGCGTGGCCATCGAGCGGATGAAGACGCCCGGATCGGTGTAGATCTCCCCCATCCGGATGCGGTCTCCCAGGATCGCTCCGCCGGAGAAGGGGGAAGACGGATCGACGGCCACGATCCCGACGGTCCGTCCGCCTCGGCGGTAGGCCTGGGCCAGGCGGGCGACGAGGGTCGACTTGCCGGCGCCCGGAGGCCCGGTGATTCCGAACACGCGGGCTCGGCCGGTGCGGCCGAACAAACGCGCCAGGAGCTCGGGGCTTCCTCCCTCCGTCTCGGCCGCGGTCATCGCGCGCCCGATTTCGCGATGGCTCCCGGCGACGACGCCCTCCAGGATGCGTTCAACGTTCAAGATTCAAGATTCAACGTTCGAGGTTCGAAGGAATCGCGCCGCGCGGAGCCGTGAACCGCGAACATGGAGCTCCTACGAGCGTCCGAGAAGGCTCTTGGCGATGACCAGCTTCTGGATCTCGCTCGTGCCCTCCCCGATCGTGCAGAGCTTGACGTCCCGATAGTATTTCTCGACCGGAAAATCCTTGATGAACCCGTAGCCGCCGTGGATCTGGACGGCGCGGTCGCACGCCCGGACGGCCATCTCCGACGCGAAGAGCTTGGCCTGGGCCGAAAGCCGGGTCACCGTCTGCCCCTCGTCCTTGGCCGCGGCGGCACGCTCCGCCAGGAGACGCGCGGCGTCGATGTCCGTGGCCATCTCGGCGAGATAGAACTGAATCGCCTCGAAATCGCAGATCGGGCGGCCGAACTGGCGGCGCTCCTTGGAGTAGCGCAGGGCGGCCTCGAAGGCCCCGCGGGCCATCCCGATGGCGAGCGCGGCGATCCCGATGCGGCCGCCATCGAGAATCTTCATCGAGTTGATGAAACCGTCCCCCTCCTCTCCCAGGAGGTTCCCGGCCGGCACGCGGCAGTCCTCCATCACCAGCGTGCACGTGTCCGAGGCGCGCATGCCGAGCTTGTTCTCTTTCTTGCCGACGCGAATTCCCGGGTTGTCCAGCTCGACGATGAAGGAAGAGATCCCGTGCTTGCCGGCGTCGCGGTCGGTCACGGCCATCAACACGGCCACTCCGCCCACCGAGGCGTTGGTGATGAAGTTTTTCGAGCCGTTGAGGACCCATCCGTCGCCGTCCCGCACCGCCGTCGTCCGCGTTCCCCCCGAGTCGGACCCCGCCTCGGCCTCGGTCAGCCCCCAGGCCGCGAGCCATTCCCCGGAGGTGAGCCTGGGCATGTACTTGCGCCGCTGCGCCTCGCTCCCGAACTGGAAAATGTGGTTGGAGCCGAGCGACGTGTGCGCCGCGAGAGACAGCGCCACGGATCCGTCGACCGCGGCCACTTCCTCGACGATCGAGATGTAGTCGCGCGACGTGAGGCCGGCGCCACCGTACTCCTCGGGAAAGATCGTGCCCAGGAAACCGAGCTCTCCCAGCTTGCGGAAGACCTCGCGCGGAAAATGCTGGGCCTCGTCCCACTCGAGCACGTGCGGACGGATCTCCGACTCGCAGAAGTCCGAGAGCGTCCGGAGAATGGCCTGCCGCTCGGAGGAGACCGACGTGCTCATCAGGGAGATTCTAACGCGGGGATGCAGAGGAGTCCGAAGTCCGATGTCCGAACTCGTCAGGTCGGGATTCTTGGACTTAGGAAGGAATCAGGACTTGGGACTTAGGACTTAGGACTTTGGACAGTGCTTTCCGCGACGATTTCGATCCCCGAGTAGTAGTGCTTCAGGATTTCGTCGTAGGCGGCGCCGGCCAGCGCCATCCCATAGGAGCCGTTCTGGCACAGACCCACGCCGTGCCCCCAGCCCCGGCCGAGGAAGATAAATTCCGCCTCCCCCTGCGGGCCGCGCGCCTTCTCGATCGTGAAGAGAAGCTCGGGAAGCTCCAGCGCCTGACGCACTTCGAAGCGCTTCAGGGTCAGTCGCGCCGCGTCGGTGACCACCTCCATCTCGATCACGCGTCCGGCCGCGCTGCGGCGGGTGATCACCAGGTCGCGGACTTCGGTCCCCGCGACGCGCTGGGCCATGCGGCGGGCGAGCTCCTTGCCGGAGACCCGCCGCACCCATTCCGTCCACGCGGACTCGCGCTCGAAGCTCGGCCCGGCCGGGTCCAGCTCCACCCACAGGCCGAGGATCTGGCTGCCCCGCTTCCACCAGCGGAGGCGGTCGCCGGCGCGCAGGGTGAGAGCGGCGGCTGGAAGGTAGTGGTCTCCGACGCGGCGGGCCAACGGAAGCTCGGGATCGACGGGCAGACCGATCCGTCCCTCCGGGGTCTTCATCCAGAGGTTGGCGCCCTCGCGCCGAAGGAACAGACCCGACGCTTCGGTCACGCCGTTCAGACGCAGAGCGGCGGAAAAGAGGAGCCCGGCGTACTGCTCCTCGTCCAGGGCCTCATCGGGCGGCGGCAAAGGCTCACCTGCTCCAAACCGGAATCGAATCAGAAAATCGTACGCTTCCGCGGCCTCCCCCGACAGCGCGCCCGATGCCGCCGGAGTTTCGGAGTCGTACGGACCATCGCGGCCGTCCGAATGCGTTCGCTTCGCCTCCTCCAGACCGAAGGCCGCCAGGAGAGAGGGGTAGACCAGAGACGGGACGAGCCTGGCCGGAGCGGACGCTCCCGGCCGTACGCCGGCCCACTCCTGCGCCGTCGCCAGCTCGGCCGCTCGGACGGCCTTGCGCCGCGGAGCGTGGCGACGCAGGACGTAGCCGCGCCACTCCAGGGAGGTACGGGCGGCCGGGCTTCCCTTGCCCCGCTCCAGAGGCGCTCCGGGCACCGCGGTCGTCGAGAGCTCGCCGCAGGTGACAGAGACGAGGTAAGGCTCGGCCGTCTGTCCGAAGACGTTCTCGACGTTCTCCGTCCGACCCCCGCAGGTGGACACGAAGAGCGCGTCGGCCAGCCGCCCCTGGTACGCCAACACCAAACCCCGCGTGGCATCGACCGCCGCGTTGGAAAGCGGATCCTCGGCCGACAGACCCGCGTAGACCTGACACTTCGGGGTGGCACAGATGTCGTATCCCTCGGTCTCGAACTCGCCCTTGTGAGCCAGGGCATACGTGCGCGCCGCCACTGCCTGCGCCTTCAGGGCCTCGATCTCGTCGAATCGTTTCGGGCCCATCTCCGCCGGTACCACCCCGTAGAGGTAGTCCTCGAGGTCGACACGATGGACGACGTTCAAGAGACCGCGGCCGTTGACCAGGATCCTCAGGCTCCCCCGGAAGGGCTTTGCCTCGAGGACGATGTGCCCGTCCTTGTCGGTCGGAAAGATATCGACGGGAGAAGCGAGACGGCGGGTCGCTCCGTCCTCGCCCGTCACCATCACCGCCGCGGAGGGGGCTAAGCCGGCGCCGGGCGGAGCCGCGACGCTGCCCGCCGCAACGACGGCCTCCAGGCCCGCCGCTCGGAGAGTCTCGACGAACGTTTCGGCCGCCGTCCGGTCGGGGAAGGTGCCCAGCAGGACGCGATAAACGCCGCGATCGGCGGAAAACGCCACCGTGCCGGGGGTCGAGAACTGCGCCGAAAGGCGGTCGAGCGTCGCCCTGGCCGTTTCTTCGCTCGAGAACGCTCCGGCCTGTACGGCCAGAGTCGCCGCCGCGCGGCCGATCGGTTGAAATCGGAAGGTCCCGCGCAGGACCTCGGCCTGTCCCCCCGACGCCAGGATCCAGCGCTGGCCTGGAGAGCCGTAGGTGAATTCCGATGCATCGCTCTTCCAGCCCACCCGATAGAGCGTGCCCGACGCAGCCGCGGGAACAGGAAGAGCGACCGGCCCGGCCCGCGGCGCCGGTATCTGCGCCGGCGTCGGCGTCGGCGACAGACCAGGGGAGGCAGCGGGCGTCTCCTCGGGAGCGTTCGATCCGCCCCGCCCCGGCAGGAGCGAGCAGCCCGCCATCAGGATCAGCGCCGGCAGGCCAAGAAAGGATCGGGGAAGACGCACCCTGCTAGAACTGCGACTGAATGTGAGCTCGCGAGGAGGTCTTCCGAAAGTCGGCGCCTCGCAGCGGCACGACGACGCACATTTCGAACAGGCGGCTTCGAATACGGTATCCCAGCCGTTCCTCGAGCTTTTCCTTCTCTCCCGAAGGCGCGTCCACCTCGTCCTCGAAGTTGGACGTGGCGATCGTGATCTTCTTCTTGTTGTAGCGCGTGTTGAGGAGGTTGTAGAGGACGTCCTGCACCCACGGATGCGGCTTGCTCGCGCCGAGCTCGTCGAGAACCAGGAGCTCGGTGTCCACGACCGGCGTCAGGACCGACTCCTTGGACTGATCGGCGTCCGGGCGGAAGCTGGTCTGGATCTTCAGCAGGAGATCGGAGAAGTCGACGTACAGGCCGCCGACCCCCTTGGTGGCCGCGAGCTCCGAGAGGATGGCGCAGGCCAGGTGGGTCTTGCCGCGGCCGGACGGACCGACGAACAGGAGCCCGGCGTCGACGAAGGGATAGCGGTCGACGAACTCGCGGGCCTTGGCCTTGGCGTGCTGCAGGGAGATCGTGTTGTCGAGAAAATTCTCCAGGGAATTGTCGCGGTAGCGCTCGGGGATCGCGGCCGCGGCCAGCCGTCCCTGGCGCAGCGCCGTGCCTCGGCAATCGCACGGCCGGGCCGTCTTTCGATCCTCGACCACCTCGAGAACCCATCCCGTTCCGCCGCAGCGGGGGCAGGTCGGGCTTTGCGCGACCTCCGTCATCGACTCATTGACTCCCCTCCCCCACTCACTCACTCTCCCCCTCATTTCTCAATTCTCGGGCAGCCCGGCTTCGATGAAGATTCTCCGCTGCCGGGGCCCTTCCAGGTAACGCTTGAGCTCCGCCAGGCTCGACTCCCAGCCGGCCGCCGCCTTGCCCCGATACCGATCGTACTCCGGACCGGCGTCCGGGACCTCCTGCTCCACCGTCACCACGCATCCTTGCGCCGTCTCGTGGAAGCTGCACACGATCGAGAGACCCTCCAGCGCTTCTCCCAGGCTCGGCTCATAGGAAATATCGCGGACCACCAGGCGCCGGCCGCGCTCGAACTCCGCGATCTTGCCGAGAATCGTGGCCTCGGTGCGTCCCCTGCGATCCGTGAAGCCGATGGCCCAATTGCCACCCGGCCGAAGCCCGACCAACGCTCCCTCACAGAGCCACGAAAGGAGGTCCGCGACCCGCGTGAACGCGTCGAACGCATCGAACGCGCTCGCTCCCACCGAGACGGAGCGAACGACCGGCTCACTCATCGGTCGATTGTACCGCCGCGCGGTGCCGCTCCGGATCGAACGTCGCCCGATCCACCCATCACCCGATTCTTCATATACTGCCCGCCCCATGAGCGGAGTTCTCGAAGCGATCCGGCGCGACATCTCCGACCGCCTGGCCGAGACCGTCCGCGGGATCTTCGGGGTGACCGTGGAGCGGATCGTGCTCGAGCGGCCGCCGCGGATCGCCCTGGGCGACCTCGCGTCTCCGTTGGCCTTCGACCTGGCCAAAACCCTGCGCCAGGCGCCTCGAAAGATCGCCTCCGAGATCGTGTCCTCGTTTCCGCCAACGCCGGGAGTTCGGCAAGCGCGTGTCGAGGGAGGCGGCTACGTCAACTTCTCCCTCGATCGGGGCCCCTTCGTCGCGCGCCTGCTCGAGCCGGACAGGGCTTCCGCGCCGCGGGACGGCAAGGTCGTGGTGGAGCACACCAACATCAACCCGAACAAGGCCGCCCACATCGGACACCTGCGCAACGCGGTACTGGGAGACGTGCTGGTCCGGGCCCTGCGCTTCCTCGGTTTTTCCGTCGAGGTCCAGAACTACCTGGACGACACCGGTGTCCAGCTGGCGGACGTCGTCGCCGCGCTCGTCCACATGGCGGGCGTCACCACGTTGGAAGAGACCCGCACGGTCATTCGGACGGCCGCGCTGCCGGGAGGGCAACCCTACGCCCGAGGGTTCGCCTACCTGTGCTGGGACCTGTACGCCGAGATCGGGCGGGTGTACGAGAGCGCGCCGGAAAAGCGATCCTGGCGGACCGAAGTCCTGCATGCGATCGAAGCACAGGACAATGAGACGGCGCGCATTGCCGCGGCGGTGGCGGAGGCCATCTCCTCGGCGCACCTGTCGACCATGGGGCGCATCGGAATCGCCTACGACCTGCTCCCCCGGGAGAGCGACATCCTCGGAAAGAACTTCTGGGTCCGGGCGTTCGAGATGCTCAAGGGTTCCGGCAGCGTGGTGCGGGAGACGGAAGGCCGCCACGCCGGCTGCTGGGTGCTGCGCCTCTCCGAATCGGAGCAGTTTGCGGGGCTGGAGGAGCCGGACAAAATCCTGGTGCGATCCAACGGCACCGTCACCTACACGGCCAAGGACATCGCCTACCAGCTCTGGAAGTTCGGCCTGCTCGGCATCGACTTCGACTATCAGCGGTTCGACCCGGACTGGAAGAGCGGAGGGATCCGCGAAACCGACATCCCCGACGAGGTTCGCCGCCACCCGGTCTGGCGGACGGCCCACGGCGGGGGGGACCCTTCCGCGCCTGCCTTCGGCCGGGCGACCCGCGTCTACAACGTCATCGATGTGCGGCAGTCGTATCCCCAGAACGTCGTGCGGGAAGGGCTGCGGGTGCTCGGATTCGCCCGGGAGGCGGACGCCAGCTCCCATTTCTCGTATGAAGTCGTGGCCCTGTCCCCCGCGGCAGCCCGGGAGCTGGCCACGCGCTTTGACGAGGAATACCGCCTGACCCCGGAAGAAGAGCAGAAGCCCTATGTCGAGATGTCCGGGCGCAAGGGCCTCGGCGTCAAGGCCGACGACCTGATCGAGCTCCTGCTGGAGCGCTCCCGGAGCGAGGTCTCCCGCCGCCGCTCCGGCGACGACGGCGGGTCGGCCGAGGCGGAGTCGGACGCCCGCGCCATCGCCGTGGGGGCGCTGCGCTACTTCCTCCTGAAGGTCGGCCGCAACAAAGTGATCGCCTTCGACTTCGACGAGGCGTTGAGCTTCGAGGGAGACACCGGACCGTACCTGCAGTATTCCGCCGTCCGGGCCGACAACATTTTCCGCAAGCTCGATGAGCGCGGCATCGCGTCGAGCGTTTCCGCGGCCGAGGTGGCCGGTGTCCCGTGGGAGGACGACCTCTGGGAGATCCTCCTCTCCACGGCCGCGCTGTGGGAGGTGGCCGAGCGGGCGGTCGAGTCGCTCGAGCTTTCGACCCTGGCAAGGCATGCCTTTGCGCTGGCCCAGGCCTTCAACCAGTTCTACCACCGGCACCCCATCGCTCAGGAGGCGGATCGGGAAGTCCGGAATCGCCGCCTGACGGTCGCGCGTATTTTCCGCAGGGAGATCTCGACTCTGCTCGGCCTGCTTGGGATCCCGGAGCCGGGGAGGATGTGAATGAGCCTCGCCAAGATTCGACTCGATGACAAGCTCGCTCTCTTCGACGAACACTGGAAGCCGAAGGTCGTCGGGGAAGTCAACGAGTGCGCGGTCAAGCTGGTGAAGTTCCAGGGTGAGTTCGTGTGGCATCGCCACGAGTCCGAGGACGAGCTCTTCCTGGTGCTTCGGGGGCGGTTTCGCATGCGCCTGCGGGATGGAGACATCGAGCTCGGGGAGAACGAGATGATCATCGTGCCCCGCGGCGTGGAACACATGCCGGTGGCCGACGAGGAAGTCTCCGTCCTCCTGCTCGAGCCCAAGACGACCCTCAACACGGGAAACGTCGTCAACGAGCGCACCGTTCCGCAGCCCGAGCGCATCTGAGAGGCCTGGACTTAGGGATTAAGACTTCGGACTCTCCCGTGGCTTCCCTTTCCCGCCGCTACCCCGACAACGCCGACGGGGACTTCTATGTCGACACGACCTGCATCGACTGCGACGCCTGCCGCCGGATCGCGCCAGGCGTCTTCGCCGAAGCCTCCGACCACTCCTATGTCCGCCGGCAACCCCAGACCGACGAGGACCACCGCCGGTCGCTGATGGCCCTGGTGGCCTGCCCCACCGGATCGATCGGCACGGCGTCCCGAGCCAACGTCCGGCCGGGCCTCGAAGGCTTTCCCGAGCCGATCGAGGACAACGTTTCCTTTTGCGGGTTCACGTCGTCGGACTCCTTCGGCGCCTTCAGCTACTTCATCGAGCGGGCGCAGGGCAACGTCCTGATCGACTCGCCGCGCGCGGTGCCGCGACTTCTTCAGGAGTTCGAGCAGCGGGGCGGTGTGGCCACGCTCTTCCTCACCCACCGGGACGACGTCGCCGATCACGCCGCCTTCGCCCGAAAATTCGGCTGCGAACGGGTTCTCCACAGCGGGGACCTCACCTCCGCCACGCGAGACGTGGAGCGAAGGATCTCCGGATCCGAGCCGGTTTCCCTGGGGGAAGACCTTCTGGCGATCCCTACTCCGGGGCACACGCGGGGGCACTGCGTGCTCCTCGACCGGAACCGCTATCTGTTCACGGGGGACCATCTGGCCTGGTCGCCCCGCCGCGGCCAGCTCGTCGCGTACCGGGACGCCTGCTGGTACTCATGGGAGGAGCAGATCCGCTCGATGGAACGCCTCCTCGACTTTAGGTTCGAATGGGTGCTTCCAGGCCATGGGGCCTGGCACCGCGCCGAGTCCGCCGCGGCCATGCGCAAGGACCTCGAACGCTGCGTGGATTGGATGAAGAGCCGCTAGGCGATCAGACCCGGGACTCCTCCTCCTTCACGGCCAACCCTTCCTCCTCCACCCGCACCGTCACGACCTCGCCCTCCTTGAGTCCGACCAGAGCCGCTCTCACCGCGCTTGCCCGTTCTTTCGGCGCCAGGATGACCACGCATCCTCCGCCACCGGCGCCGCAGGCCTTGCCGCCCCACGCGCCGGCCTCGATCGCCGCCGCGATCGCGCGATCGATGCCGGGCGTCGAGACGACGGGCGCCAGCTGCCGCCGCGCTTCCCATTCCTCGCGCAGCGCCTCTCCCATCGCCGCGAAGTCGTGGGCGCGGAGGGCCCGGGCCATCGCTTCAGCCGCTCGCCGGATTCCTTCCAGATGCCGCGTGATCTTCGCGTCCCCTTCCAGGCGCCGGCGAAGGATCTCCCAGTTGTTCATTCCGGAGGAATGGGAGACACCGGAGTCGAAGAGGATCAAGTGCCGTTCCCACGCCGCCGGATCGACCCCGATTCGTCGGGCCGCGGTCCGACCGGGCAGGAAGGAGATCACGTGAGCGCCGCCCCGCAAGGGCGGGTAGTAATCCTGAACGCCCGCCGGCTTGCCGAGAATGCGCGTTTCCACGTCGCGGACGAAGTCCACGGGATCCACACCCTCGAGATCCCGGGAGCTCCATCGCTGGAGCGCGCCCATCAGCGCGACCGTCAGCGCCGACGAGCCTCCAAGGCCCGAGCCGAAGGGCACTCCCGACCAGAACTCGATCTCGAGCGGCTCGGCGATTTCCAACGCCTCCAGCAGCGAGCCGACCAGGGCGGTCTGCGTATTCTCCAGGAGCTGGGCCGTGCTCGCGGCCCCCGTCTCGAAGCCTCGATCCCGGGAACGCACGACCAGTCCTTCGACGCCACCCCGCACCCGGCACCCGGCCCGCCGATCGATCGCGACGTTGACGGTGCGGGAGCCGGGGTGCAGAACGTGAAGGGGCCAGAGGTCGAGCGTCCCTCCCGCCAGGTCGATGCGGGCCGGCGCGGTCGCCGTAATGGTCTTCTCGAGCACCGAGAGAAGCTATCAGCTGCAGGCCCCGGGACGCGGCGCGCGAAGTCTCCCAGAGGGGAGGAGGCGCGCGCCGCGGGAGCGTGAGCGAGGGAGGGATCAGACTTGCGGTCGAGGCCGCGTCCGGCCGAGCCGCAAGCCGGTGCGCCGCAGGCGCAGATCCCGATCGAGCGGAAGCGACGGTTTAGTACCCGACCCGGCTCGCCCGCAGAAAACCCGACTGAGGGAAGGCGATCCCCTCGACCGTCACGGTCTGCCCCGAGATCGTGGCCGCCGATGAAGGGTCGCGCGCCATCAGGCGCCACACCTCTCCGTCTTCGGCGCACAGCGCGGGCTCATGATGCTGGTGCGGGAGGGGGCATAGCCCGGCTTCCTCGCGCTCCTCGCACTCCAGGCAGACGAGGGTGCCGGTGAGCCGTCGGGCAACGGGCTGCGCGAACGACGCCGACTCGGCGGCCGCGCCCGGTGCCAGGAGGGCCGCCGGAGAGACGGCGCCCCCGATCCCGCGCCCCGATTCGCCCGCCACGAGCGGGAGGATCATCAGCAGGATCGCGGCGGCCATGGCGAAGGCCGGTAGGCGGGGCCGGACCACGGGGGCCGCCCCCTGCTGAAGCCGCAGACGGAGGCGGTGGGGGGCCGTGGCTCGGTCCACCCTCGATCTCAGGATCTGGGCCAGGCCGCGAGCGGAACGGGAACGGGTCTCGCAGGAGGGACAGCTGGAAAGGTGCCGCGCCAGGGCCTCGGCCTCACAGGCCAGAAGGTCTCGATCCAGATACGCGTAGAGGAGAAATCTTGCCTTGGCGCAGTCCATCGTCAACCGCAAGGCCAGAACCTGCGCTCAACCCTCGAAATTCCGCGTTTCCGGCCTCCGGTCGAGGCAAGAAGGTCGCGCCGCTAGGCGGCCGGACTCTTGGGCCGGGTCCGCATCTTGTTGGGCTCGGCTCCGCGGATGTACCCATGCTGGCGGGCGTATTTCAGCAGGGCCTTCTCCAGCAGCTTTCGCCCGCGATACAGACGGGACATGACCGTTCCGACCGGGCAGTCGAGGATTTCCGCGATCTCCTTGTAGGAGAAGTCCTCCAGGTCCGCCAGGATGACCACCATCCGATAGTCGTACGGCAGGGAATCCAGGGCTTTCTTGACGTCGTCGTCGAGCACGCCGGTGAAGAACTCCGACTCCGGGTCCGCCGGCTGCTCGCTGTTGTCGCGCCGGACGATCCGCTCGAAGGAGTCCTCGATCTCCGCGAAATCCACGCTGCGCGGCTCGAGCTTCTTCTTGCGGTAGTTATTGATGAATGTGTTCTTGAGGATCTTGAAGAGCCAGGCCTTGAGATTGGTCCCCTCCTCGAACTTGTCGTAGTACTTGTAGGCCTTGAAGTAGGTCTCCTGAACCAGATCTTCCGCGTCCTCCGCGCTTCGGGTCATCCGGTAGGCGGTGTTGTAGAGCGAATCCAGGTACGGCATCACCTGGGAGTCGAAGTCCCAGGAGGTGACCGCTCCCGCCTCCGGTTTGATCGCCGCTTCGGTCCTTTGCACGCCAGTTTTTTCCATGTCTTCCTTCGATTTCAAGATTCTTGCCCACGGAAGTCGGCGCTCGATCCGGCCGCCTCACCGCGGCATAACGTTCGTCGTATCTACGGATTAAGACACCCGAACGTCTACTTTCGTTCCAGAAATAACTACGTCGAAATGTCCTCAAAAGTTTCCCTGAATGGGTCAGAGAGTCCTCCAGAGAGGACAAACCGGGGCTCTACGCCGGAGCAATGAGTCGAGCCGGGGGACCCACCCCCGCTCCTCCCGCCCCTTTTCGGTCAGCGCGATGCGTGGATCAACGTGTGTAGATGAGGAAGCAGATCAGCAGGGCGTAAAGGACCAGCGACTCGATCAAAACGAGCCCCAGAAGCGTCATTCCACGGATGTCCTTGGCCGCCCCCGGATTACGGGACATGCCCTCCGAGGCCGCCGAGGTGGCCCTTCCCTGCGCCGTCGCGCCGGCTGCGGCCGCGAGACCCAGCAGAAAGGCCGCGCCGATGACCCCCCACCGGACTCCGCCGGGTGTCCCCGCCGGGGCGGCACCTCCCGCCTCCTGCCCCAGAGCCGGGAGCGCCAGCGTCAAGGCCAGTGCACAGAGCAAGAACGTCTTCTTCAACATCCAAATCTCCTTATTTTTATTTCGGCGCCCGTTCCGGCGCGGTGGCTGCGAAAAATACCACACGGTCTCCGGTTTTGCGCGAGATCTCCCGCAAGGAGCCCCTTTCCTGGTTCGCGGCGCGCGAAGTCTCCCCAACGGGAATGTTTCCTAGCCCTGGTCCGCGGCGCGCGAAGTCTCCGCGAGGGCAGCGGAGGGGGCGCGCGCCGCGGGAGCGAGAGCGCAGCGAGGAATCAGGTCCGCGGTCGAGGCCGCATCCGGCCGAGCCGCGGACCGGTGCGCCGACAGCGCAGATTCGGAGCAAGCGGAAGCGACGTTAGTGTTCTTCATAAGCGACAGCGCCGGCGACGTAGACCGCCGAGAGCAGCGCGAAGACGTACGCCTGCAACGCGGCGGTGAAGATCCCCAGGGCCATCATCGGCCACGGGACCACGACCGGCACCAGCTGCGCGAAGACCCCCGTGGTCGTGTGCTCGCCGAAGATGTTCATGAAAAGCCGCAGGGACAACGACAGAACGCGGGCGAACGTGCCGATGACCTCGATGACGAAGAAGAGCGGAGCGATCAGGAGCAGGGGGCCTGTGAAATGTTTCAGGTACCGCAGCACGCCGTGCTCGCGAATCCCCTGATAATTGAAGTAGAGGAAGGAGATGATCGCCAGGGCCACCGTGGTGGACAGGGAACCTGTCGGCGGTTGAAGGAAGAAGAACAGACCGAAGAGGTTTGCCACCCCGATGAAGATGGCGAAGGTCCCTATGATGGGGACGTACTTCTCGCCATGATCGATCACATCGCCGACCAGTCCACGAATCCCCGACACCAGCATTTCGAAAAAGCTCTGGAGACCGCCCGGCTTCTCCTTGCTGTAGCTCCTGGCCAGCCACGGGAACAGGACGGCGAAGATCAACACCAGGAGGAGTGTCATCAGGGCCGCGTCGGGAATCCACGCGCCGCGGTCGGGAAAGAAGAAATCCGCGGTCGCCGGCGACATCTTCTGAAACGGCGGAACGCCCAGCAGCTTCACCAGCAGCCGGTTCACCGGGCCGTACAGGATCGAATGATGCTCGCCCACGTCAGTTCTCTCTGCGCCTTTCCGAGCCCGAGCCCGACCACAGCTCGGGAACGACCGCCACGACGACCACCGAGAGGCCGACCGCGCCGGCCACCGGCTCAAACCTCTTCCACCGCCAAAGAACGATCATCAGGAGCGCCAGGCTGCCCGCGGTCACCAGCAGGAGCGGCGCGAGCGTCCGAAGCCTCGGCTTTTCCGACCGGGGAACCAGGCGACCAGTCAGTTTCTCGAGAACGAGAAAGCTGAAAATAACGACCAGCGCCGAGATTGTCAAGGACACGCCGGCGCGCCATCCGATCGCGAAAGCGGCGGCCGACGCCGCTGCGCCGATGACCAGCGCGCGCAGCCGGATGCGCCGGATCATCGCGTCGGTGTCGTCGGAGCGCGGCGCCTTCACTTCGAAATCCTTGCGATCAGCCTCAAGAGGTTCACGAACGCCGCCACGAGGCCCAGCACCGCGCCGGCGTACGCGGGAACCGCTCCGAGGCCCAGCCAGGATCCGGTCCACTTTCCCAAGAAATAGCCGGCAACCGGCGCCAGGAGAAACAGCAGGCCGGCGGACGTGCCCTCGGCGACGAGCTCGTAACGGGAAGGCATACGGCCACCGCGGCTCAGAAGACTGAAGTCGCGCTCCCCCGCTCCGGATCGCAAATCACAAAGACTTCAATATCGGCCGGGAACACAGGTCTTCAGCACCGCCAGGATGCCTTCCGGAGCGAGGCCGAGGATCAGGGTGCCTGCTCCGCAGAGGATCACGGCCGCGGCCAGCGCGTACGACACCCGGAGCTTGGCCCCCGCGGCCTCGGAAAAGAACATGGCCGCCGCGATCCGGAAGTAGTAGAAGACGGAGACGGCCGACGCCAGAACCGCCAGCACCGCGAGCCAGGCGTATCCCGCCTTCATCGCCGCGGCGAAGAGATAGTACTTCCCGATGAATCCGGCGGTCGGAGGAACGCCCGCCAGCGAAAGCAGGAAGACGAGCATCAGGATCGCCGCCGGCATGTGGCGGCGCGCCAGTCCGTTGAAGTCGGAAACCGACTCCGCGGCGTAACCGCGGGTCTCCAGAAAGACGACCAGCGCGAACGCGCCGAAGTTCATGAAAGTGTACGCCAGCAGGTAGACCAGGATGCCCCACAATCCATATATTGTACGGAACCCGAGCACGCCCAGCAGGGCGTAGCCGGCGTGGGCGATCGAGGAGTAGGCGAGCAGGCGCTTGACGTTGGTCTGGAGGAGGGCGGCGACGTTTCCCCACACCAGCGTCACCGCCGCGACGATCGCGATGATCAGCCCCCAGTCGGCATGAAACTTCTGAAAGCCGACGTAGAAGATCCTGGCCAGGATGGCGTACGCGGCGACCTTGGGACCGACGGAGAAGAAGGCGGCGATCGGAGTGGGAGAACCCTCGTAGACGTCCGGCGTCCAGACATGGAACGGAACGGCCGCGATCTTGAACAGGAGCCCCACGAGGACCAGGAGGATCCCGAGCACCATCAGCTGCCGCCCGTCTCCCACGACGCTGATGGCGGCCAGGTCGGACAGCCCCATCTTTCCGGAGACGCCGTAGACCAGGGACAGGCCGTAGAGCAGGACCCCGGAGGAAAAAGCGCCGAGGATGAAGTACTTGAGCGCGGCCTCGGTCGAGCGCACCTCTCCCTTGAAATAGCCGGCCAGGATGTAGGAGGAGAGCGCCATGAGCTCCAGCGCGACGTAGATGGAGATCAGGTTGTCGCCCGAGACCATGAACAGCATCCCCACGCCGGTGAAGAGCAGCAGCGCGTAGTACTCCCCTCCCGGATACGGCGCCTGGCCCACGTACTGGATCGACGCCAGAACGGTCAGCCCGATCGACAGCAGGATCAGGAACTTGAAGAACAACGCGAAGTTGTCGAGCACGAACATCCCGCCCAGGATCGGGCCCTGGCTGCGCGGAGCCGCCACCGCCACGATCGCGAGGACGACCGCCGTCGCGACGACCGCCAAAACGGCGACAAAACCGAGGAACTCCTCCTTCGACTTGGGGACGAAGACGGCCAGGGCCAAGAGCAGCAGGCCGGCCGCCGTCAGGAAGAGCTCCGGCGCCAGCAGCGCCCAGTCCGAAGGGACGAAGCTCAACGGCCCGCCTCGCTCACGACCGCGGGGACCGCCATGGGCCCGGGGAGCGGCCGGACGGCTCGACGCGCCAGGGCCGGCGCCGTCTCGGTCTTGCCGCCCAGGGCGCGCACGATCTGCTCCGAGGGGGTCCGCAGCACTTCGAAGAACGGACGCGGATACAAGCCGATCCACAGCGCCGCGAGCACCAGCGGTGCGAGCGTCAGCTGCTCGCGCATGGTGAGGTCGGAGAGCTTCTGGTTGGCGGGATTGGACAACTCGCCGAAAAAGACCCGCTGGTAGAGCCACAGCAGGTAGGCCGCTCCCAGCACGATGCCGGTCGCGGCGAAGAAGGCCCACCAGAAGTTCCGGGCGAAGGCGCCCTGCAGGATCGAGAACTCCCCGATGAACCCGTTCAACAGCGGCAGGCCCATCGACGAAAGGGCCATGATCATGAAGTACGTCGCGTAGACCGGCATCTGGCGGGCCAGGCCCCCGTACTCCGCGATCATGCGCGTGTGGCGCCGCTCGTACACCACTCCGACCAGGAGGAACAGCGCTCCCGTCGAGATTCCGTGGTTGACCATCTGGAGAATGCCTCCCTGGATGCCGGCCATGTTGAGCGCAAAGACGCCGAGCATGACGAACCCCAGGTGCGAGACGGAGGAATACGCGATCAACTTCTTCATGTCCTTCTGCACCAGGGTGACCATCGCGCCGTAGACGATGCCGATGATGGCCAGGGCCACCATCAATCCCTGGACCCAGGACGTCTGGATGGCCTGGGGGAACATCGGAAGCGAGAAACGCACGAAGCCGTACGTGCCCATCTTCAAGAGGACCGCCGCGAGGATGACCGAGCCGGCCGTCGGAGCCTCGGTGTGGGCGTCGGGCAGCCAGGTGTGGAACGGGAACATCGGGACCTTGATGGCGAAGCCCAGGAAGAACGCGAAGAAGAGCCAGATCTGCAGCTCCACCGGCATCCCCGCCGCGACCGCGGTGAGGGTCTCGATCGAGAACGTCGCCGCGTGCCCCAGGCCCTTGTAACCGAGGAACCCCGTCGTGTTGTAGAAGAAGAGGGCGATGATGCCGAGCAGCATCAGCACGGAGCCGGCCAGCGTGTACAGGAAGAACTTGATCGCGGCGTAGAGGCGGCGCTCCCCTCCCCACACCCCGATCAGGAAGTACATCGGCACCAGCATGATTTCCCAGAAGACGTAGAACAGGAAGAAGTCGATGCAGCAGAACGTGCCGATCATGAACGTCTGCAGGAGCAGCAGCAGGACGTAATACTCCTTCTGGCGCTCGGCGATCGCGCTGTAGGAGCAGTACACCGCGATGAAGCCGACGAAGGTGGTCAGGAGCAGCAGGATGAGCGAGATGCCGTCGATCCCGAAGTGGTACTCGACGCCCAGAGAGGGGATCCAGGACGCGCGCTCGACGAACTGGTAGCCGGCGCGGCCCCGCTCGAACGCGAACCACAGGGGCAAGGAGACGGCCAGATCCAGGCCGGCCACGAAGGTCGCGAAGTACTTGATCGGGCCGGTCTTCTCCTTGGGAATGAGAAAGACGATCACCAGCGCTCCGAGGAGCGGGATGTAGGCCACGATGGAGAGGATCGGAATGCTGTTGAGATCCATCGCTTTCTTAGACTCCTATGCCTTTCAACTCTCCGCCTGGACGCCCTTCCGCCTCACGCCTCACGCCTAACGAAACAGCAGGTATGCCACAACGACGAAAAAGAGCCCCGAGCCCATGACCAGCGCGTAGTTCTGCACCCGCCCCGTCTGGGCCCTGCGCAGGAGCTGGTAACTCGCCCCGAACGTGTCGGCCAGGCCGTTGACGAGGCCGTCGACCACGTACTGATCGAAGAACGAAAAGACCCACGACAGGCCCTTGGTGAAGAGCGCCGCGCCGTTGACCGCGCCGTCGACGACCGTGGCGTCGAAGTCCCACAGAAACCGGCCGCCCCCCTTGGCCAGGCCCTCGACGAAAACGGCGTCGTAGAACTCGTCCACGTAGTACTTGTGAACGACCGTCCGGTACACGCCGGGGACCGCCGCTGCGATGCGGGCCGGGGCCTCGCCGTTGCCCTTGGCGTACCAGAAGAACGCCAGCATCAGCCCGACCGTCGCCACGCCGACCGACGCGGCCATCAGGAGGACCTCCAGACCGGTCTCCCCGGCGTGCGCCGCCGCGTGCTGGCCGGCCAGGGGCAGCAGGATCGGCGAGAGGAACTCGCCGATCTTGTCGCCGCCCTTCCAGATCGGGATCCCCACGAGCCCTCCCACGATCGAGAGGGCCGCCAGGATCACGAGCGGAATGGTCATCGAGCGGGGCGATTCGTGGATGTGCGCTTCCTGCTCCTTGGTTCCGCGGTACGTGCCCCAGAACGTGAGGGCCACCAGGCGGAACATGTAGAAAGCGGTCAGACCGGCGGTCAGAAGGGCTGCGGCCCACAACGCGTGGCCCAGCCACGGCGCGCGCTCGAAGTGGGACTGGAAGACGGCTGCGAGAATGGCGTCCTTGGAGAAGAAGCCGGCCAGAGGCGGCGCGCCGGCGATGGCGAAGGTCGCGATCAGAAAAGTCGCGTAGGTCGTCCGGATCTTGAAGGACAGCCCTCCCATCTTTCGCATGTCCTGCTCCCCGGAGAGGGCGTGGATCACCGACCCCGATCCCAGGAACAGGCAGGCCTTGAAGAAGGCGTGGGTCATGACGTGGAACATGCCGGCCACGAAGGCACCGACGCCGCATGCCAGGAACATGTAGCCGAGCTGCGAGACCGTGGAGTAGGCCAGCACCTTCTTGATGTCGTTTTGCGCCAGGCCGATGGTGGCGGCGAAGAACGCGGTGAAGCCTCCCACCAGCGCCACCACCAGGAGGGCGTCGGGCGAGAGCCGGAAGAGCACGTTGCACCGCGCCACCATGTACACGCCCGCGGTGACCATCGTCGCCGCGTGGATCAGGGCCGAGACCGGCGTGGGACCGGCCATGGCGTCGGGCAGCCAGACGTAGAGCGGGAACTGGGCCGACTTTCCGCACGCACCGACGAAAAGGCACAGGCAGATGAGAGTCAGGTACGGGGCGTAGGCGGCCGGAGCCGCGGCGGCGGCCGCGAAAACCTTCCCGAAATCGAGCGTCCCGAAGAGAGCCAGAACGCCGAAGATCCCCAGGACGAATCCGAAATCGCCGATGCGGTTGACGACGAACGCTTTCTTCCCGGCGTCGGCGGCGAACTTCTTGTGGTAGTCGTACCCGATCAGCAGGTACGAGCACAGGCCCACACCTTCCCATCCCACGAACATCAGCAGGAAGCTCGAGGCCAGGACCAGCACGAGCATCGCGAACATGAAGAGGTTCAGGTAGGCGAAGTAGCGACCGTACCCGCGGTCGTGGCCCATGTAACCCACGGAGTAGACGTGGATCAGGAAACCGACGAACGTTACGAAGGCGATCATCAGGGCCGACAGCGAGTCGAGCCGGAACGCGACGTCGACGAACCACTCGGCCGCCCGCCCCGGGATCTGGCCGACCGACTCGTTGACGCCCATCGGAATCCACCGATAGAGCGTCACCACGTGCGCGGTCCCCTCCGACAGGCGGGAAAGCCCCACATCGAAGATCGCGCCGAAGGCGAAGATCACCGACAGGGCGACGCTGCCCGGGCCGACGATCGAATGGAGCCGTCGGAACCGAGGATGCGTCTCCCCGTGCATGTGGGCGTGCGGATGGCCCCGGTCCTTGGCCGATTCGGCGGCCGGCTGCTCACCGTGCGGGTCGTGGCTCGAGTCCGTCCGCGGCGGGCGCGCGCCGACCAGGTAGACCAGTCCGTTGACCAGGAACCCGGCCAGGGGAAAGATCGGGATCAGCCAGATCAGGTCTTTCAAGCGTCAGCCCTTGAGCGTGCTCGCTTCTTCCACGTTCAGCGTCCGGCGCTGCCGGAAGAGCGCGATGGTCAGCGCCAGCCCGATCGCCGCCTCCCCCGCCGCGATCGTGATCACGAAGATGGCGAAGACTTGGCCGGTCAGATCGGAGAGGCGCCAGGAGAAGGCGATCAAATTGAGATTCACGGCGTTCAACATCAGCTCGACCGACATCAGGACGGTCAGGAAGTTGCGGCGCACCAGCACGCCCAGTAACCCGATCGAAAAGAGCAGGAAGCTGACGATCAGGTAATGGTTGATGGTGATGGTCATGGCGCGGCCGCCGTGAGGCGGAAGGCGTGAGGCGTGAGGCGAACAGCCTCTTCCCCTCTCCCCCCTCCCCCTCTCCCCCTCTCACGACCATCAGTCCATCTTCTCGAACGTGCGCTTGCCGAGCACGACGGCGCCGATCATGGCCACCAGCAGGAAGACGGAAGCGACCTCGAACGGAAGCAGATAGTCGCGGTAGAGGACCCAGGCGATGGCTTCGGTGTTTCCCACGATCCGGCCCGCCACCATGCGGAAGGCGTCCGGGTTGGCCGGCACGTCCGGGAGCTTGTCGGTGCCGAGCACGTAGAGGAACGGAACGAGGAACACGACCAGGAAAAGGAGCGCGACGTCCCACTGGTGCTGGAACGTGACCAACCCCTTCACCGTTCGCTGGTGGACCAGCATGATCACGAACAGGAAGAGGACCATGATCCCGCCGGCATAGACCAGGATCTGCACCGCCCCGACGAACTCCGCCTTCTGAAGGATGAAGATGCACGCCACCAGCAGGAACGAGGCGAGCAAGAACAGCGCGGAGTGGACCGGATTGCGGGCCACGACGACGGCGATGGCCAGGCCGAGCGCCGCGACCGCGAAGACGACGAACGCCACGCCGGCGCCGCCGGTCAGGAGCACGCCGCCGGTCATCCCCTCCTCCCGCCCGCCGCGAGCGTCATCCCTGCTCCACCACCGTGAAGGGCTTGACGTTGGGCGCGGCCTGCCAGTCGGTCAACTTGCGGATGTCCAGGTACAGCGCCTCGTTGCGCTCGTAGGAGGCCATCTCGTACGTCTTGGTCGTCAGCCAGATCGACTTGGGCACGGTCGGACAGGCCTCCTCGCAGAGCTGGCAGAACATGCAGCGCTTGAGGTCGACGTCGAAACGGTCGAGGACCTTGACCGACTTGGCCGCCTCGTTCTTCTCGTTGTGCCAGTCGATGTAGATGATGTTGATGGGGCATTCGATGGCGCAGAGGGTGCACTTGATGCAGCGCTCCTCGTCCAGGCGGAACATTCCGCGGAAGCGGTCGGACGGGATCTTCTTCTGCTCCGGGTACTGGATCGTCACCTTCTTTCGGAAGAAATGACGGCCGGTCACCGACAACCCGTCGAAGAGGTCCAGGAGCGTCAAACGGTCGAGCCACTTTTTCAGAGCCATCGGTTTCCTCAGGCGGATTCCTGCGCGCCGGCGCGCGGAACCGCCGCCAGCCGGTCGCGCCGCGCCAGCGCCCGCCGCAGTCGGGCCAGGAGAAAGCAGACGATGAAGAGGCCCCCGTAGATCCACCCGAGCGCGAACAGGCCGCGCGTGCTTGCCGGGGTGGCCAGGATGGCCAGGGCGATCACGACGATGTTGGCGAGCGCCAGGGGCAGCATCCACTTCCACCCGAGCGCCATCAGCTGATCGAACCGGTACCGGGGGAAGGTGGACCGGAACCAGATGTAACAGAAGACGAAGAACGCCGCCTTCCCGAAGAACCAGACGAACGGCGGAATCATCTTGAGGAAGGAGAACGCCGCGACGTTGGGAAACGGGGACAGCCAGCCCCCGAGGAACACCGTCACCGCGACGCAGGAGATGATGATCATGGCGGTGTATTCGCCCAGAAAGAAGAAGGCGAACTTCACGCCGGAGTACTCGGTGTTGAACCCCGACACCAGCTCCGACTCCGCTTCCGGCAGATCGAACGGGTTGCGGTTGGTCTCGGCCACGCCCGAGACGAAATACAGGAAGAACGCGAGGAGACCCGGAAAGACGAACCACAAGTGGATGTGCTCCTGCCGCCGCACGATCTCGACCAGCGACAGGGAGCGCGTCATCAGGAGGACGGACACGAGCGAGAGCCCCATGGGGACCTCGTAGGACACCAGCTGGGCCGCCGAGCGCAGCCCTCCGAGAAGCGAATACTTGTTGTTGGAGGACCACCCGCCCAGGATGATCCCGTAGACCCCGATGGAGCTGATCGCCAGGATGAACAGGAGGCCGATGTTCACATCGGTCACGTACAGCGGCGTCGAGAGGTGACGCCCCAGCCGGACCGACGGCCCGAACGGGATCAAGGCGAGCGCGGTCAGGGCGGGAACGACCGAGAGGACGGGGGACAGGAAGTGCACCGCCTTCTCCGCCAGAGCCGGCGTGATGTCCTCCTTGGTGACGAGCTTGACCAGATCGGCGAAGCCCTGGAGCGCGCCCTTGGGTCCCACGCGGTTGGGTCCCAGCCGGTCCTGCATGAAGGCCATGAACCGGCGCTCCGCCAGCACGATGACGAACCCGACCACCGCCGGAACGACGGCGACCAGCAGCACGATCTTGACGTAGGTCAGGACGGTGGGGGTCAGGAGGGTCATGCGCTCGCTCCGCTCGCTCCGCCTGACGCCTTGCGCCTCACGCCTAACGCCCCGTTCACCTGTCCACCTCGCCGAGCACGATGTCGATCGTTCCGATCAGGGCCACCAGGTCGGAGATCAGATGCCCCTTGGCCAGGCGCGGCAGGGCCTGGAGGTTAATGAACGATGGGGGCCGGCAATGCATCCGGTACGGCCGGTTCGTGCCGTTGGAAACGCAGTAGAAGCCGAGCTCTCCCTTGGGCGACTCGACCGACGCGTAGACCTCCTCGGCCACCGGCTTGATGACCCGGGGGACCTTGCCCCGGATGTCTCCCGGCGCCAGGCGGTCGAGGCACTGCCGGAGGATGCGCACGCTCTGGCGCATCTCCTGGACGCGCACGATGTAGCGATCGTACGTGTCGCCGTTCTCACGAGTCGGGACGACGAAGTCGAGCTCGTCGTAGCACTCGTAGGGCTGCGCCCGCCGCAGGTCCCACGCTACGCCGGAACCGCGCAGGAGCGGTCCGGTCAGGCCGTACTCGATGCACTCCTGCGCGGAGATCACGCCGATGCCCACCGTGCGCTTCTTCCAGATCCGGTTGTCGGTCAGAAGCTCCTCGTACTCGTCGATGCGCGAGGGCAGGTCGTCGACGAACTCGAGAACGCGCTCGACCCACCCCGGCGTCAGGTCGAACGGCAGGCCGCCGATGCGCATGCAGTTCAAGGTCAGGCGCGCGCCGCAGTACTCCTCGAAGAAGTCCAGGATCTGCTCGCGCTCCCGAAACGCGTACCAGAACGGCGTCACCGCCCCCAGGTCGATCCCCGACGTTCCCAGCCACACCAGGTGGGAAGAGAGCCGCTGGAGCTCGTCCAGGATCACGCGCACCAGCTGGGCGCGGCGCGGGATCTCCAGGCCGAGCAGCTTCTCGACGGTCAGGCAGTAGGCGTGGTTGTTCGTGGCCGCGGCGACGTAGTCCATCCGATCCGTGTGAGGAAGGCCCATGGGGTAGGTTTCCGTCTCGAAGAGCTTCTCGGTTCCCCGGTGGAGGTACCCGATGTCGGGCTTGGCCTCGAGGATCTTCTCGCCGTCGACCTTCAGAATCAGCCGCAGCACGCCGTGCGTCGACGGATGCTGGGGCCCGAAGTTCAGCTCCATCTCCTGGACGGCGAAGAGGGTCGGCGGCTCGCCCGGCGCGTCGGAAATCCCGGCGGTCGGCCGCGGCACGCCCGACTCCGTCATCCGACGGGCGAAGTAGTCAGCCTCGTCCTTCTCGGCCTCGGTCAGGCGCTTCTCGTCCGTCAACGCGTCCCGCCTTCCGCCTTCCGCCTCACGCCTTGCGCCCGGCTCACGACACCACCTTCCGGTTCGGATCGCCCGCCGAGGGGCCGGCCCCCTCCGGCCACTCCTCGGGGTAGATCGCCGCTCCCGTGTCGATCCCCTCGACCGGGAAGTCCTTGCGCAAGGGATAGCCGGCGAAGCTTTCCCACAGCAGAATGCGGCGCAGGTCCGGGTGCCCGGCGAAGCGGATGCCGAACATGTCGAAGGTCTCCCGCTCCGGCCAGTTCGCGGCGAGGAAGACCGGCGCGATCGACGGGACCTCGTCCCCTTCCTCCACCGCGCACTTGACGCGGATCCGATCGTTCTTGGAGAAGGAGTAGAAGTGGTAGACCATGTCGAATCGGGGCTTCCTCTGCTTCCAATCGACGGCCGTGACGTCGACGCAATAGCGAAAGTCCTCCCGGTCCTTCAGGTGGCGGGCGACCTCCTGGATTTTTTCCTTTTGGACGACGACCGTAATCTGCCGGGCGAAGTCCTTGGCCGAGACGACGGCGTCGGGAACCGAGGCCCGGATCGACTCCACCCACGGATGCGAGGAAGCGTCCGTCGCTTCGAGCTTCTTGGGAGCCTCTTTCGGCTTGGCCTCCGCGCCGGGAGCGGCGGAGGCGGGCGGTGGCGTCTGCTCGTCGGCCATCGGTGCGCCCCCTACGAGACCTTCCGGATGACCTTCATGTTGTCGATCTTCTTCTGGAGGGCCATCACGCCGTAGATCAGGGCCTCCGGCCGCGGCGGGCAGCCCGGCACGTAGACGTCGACCGGGACGATGCGATCCACTCCCTGGGTGACGGCGTAGGTCCGGTACGGCCCCCCGCACGTGGCGCAGGAACCCATGGCGATGACCCACTTGGGCTCGGGCATCTGGTCGTACAGGCGCTTGACGATTGGCGCCATCTTCTCGACCACGGTTCCCGCCACGATCATCAGGTCCGACTGCCGGGGCGTCCCGCGAAAGACTTCCGCGCCGAAACGCGCCAGGTCGTGCCGGGCGTCCATCACGGCCATCATCTCGATCGCGCAGCACGCCAGGCCGAACTGCATCGGCCAGATCGAGGAGCGGCGGGCCCAGTTGATGACCGAATCCACCGTGGTGGTCAGGACGTTGTCTTCGAAACGGTTATCGATCAGTCCCATGGGTTCTCGTTGAGCTCCTTTGGTTTCCGCGCGGCCGTCACGCCCAATCGAGGGCCTGGCGCTTCCAGACGTAGACGTAGCCGACCACCAGGATCAACAGGAAGATGAGCATCTCGACCAGGCCGAACACCCCCAGCCGATGGAAGAGAACCGCCCACGGAAAGAGGAAGATCGTCTCGACGTCGAAGACCACGAAAAGCACCGCGATCATGAAATAACGGACCGAAAACCGGGTGTCGAAGGCGGTCGTCGAGGGAGCGATCCCCGACTCGTAGGGCTCGAGTTTCGTGCGGTTGGGACGGCGCACCTGGACCGCCCGCGCGATGAAGATCGTGGCGAGGGGCAGAGCGGCCGCAAGGAGGCCGAAGATGAGAATCGGGAGATAGTTTTCCACGTCCGGCCATTCTATCGGAGGGGGAAGGGGAGTCAATGCGCCGATCGGTCCATCTGCTCATCGGTTCATCGGTTCATGTGCCCGCTGCGAGACTCTTCGAGCCGAAATCAACCGATGGTCCGATGGACCGATGCAACCGATTCCTCCTAGAGTCCCCGCGATTGGATGAGGACCGACAGCTCGTCTCCCATTCCTTCCGGATCGACAAGCCGATAGACGCGCCACTTCTCCTTCTCGTCGGAGGCGAAGTCGAAGATACCGGCCTCGGTCAGGTAGCGTCCCTGTCGCTCGATCCCGTCGGTGGTCAGTCCTTCCTCTTCGCCCGCGCGCCTCAGGTCGTCCCAGTTGACATGCGCGGTCAGGTCCATCTCGCCGGGCCGCGAGAGCGGATCGCCGCGGCGAAACCCGGCAAAGTGAACGGCGAGCGTTCCGTTGCGCCGCGCCATCGCGTGGTACAGCACCGAGGCGGCGTGCCCGTAGTCGAAGGAGACCAGCCGCCCGCGCGCCAGGGCCCGAGCCAGCCGCCGGTGAAGCGGGCCCGCGGCGAACGAGATCTCGCCCACCTGGCCGGGCTCGAGCTTGACGCCGAAGCTCGCCAGGGACTCCCTGTACGCCTCGGGGGCGGGAACGCGCGTCCAGACGAAATGATCTCCCTCGACGTCGACGCGCAGCTCGTCCAGCCCCGTGTCCGTCCCGGCGACCCGGACCACGGGCAGCGCGTCGTACAGCTCGTTGGAGAAGATCCATCCGACGACCGAACGCTCGGCCAGCTGCTCCGCGGACTCGAGCACTGTCGGGGAGGGCGTGATCCTGCGGCCGGAAAGCGCGCGGCGGCCGGCCGGGCTCCGATCGATGGCCGTCAGGCGCAGCCGGGCCAGGACTCCCGGCGCGTCCCGCTCGAGAGCCCTGGTCAGATCCTCCAGGAATCTTCCCTCTCCCGCTCCGACCTCGACGAAGTCGACCTGGCCCGGCAACCTGGCCGCGTCCTCCGCCAGCTTGCGGGCGATGGCCGCGGCGAACGCCGGCGCCACGTACGGAGAGGTGACGAAGTCGCCGCGCTCCCCGATCGCGGCTCCCTTCGCGTAGTACCCGTCCTGGGGATCGTAGAGGGCCGCGGCCATGAAGTCCCTGAAGGAAAGAGGGCCCTCGTGCGCGATGCGTTGTCGCAGGCGTTCGGCGAGCGTCACGCGGCGAAGCCGTTCCCGCCCGCCCGGCCGCGCGACAGCCGACTGCGGAGGAAGCTCTTGCGGCTCGACGCCGCGCGGCCAAAGTTGCTCATGCTCGATGCGGGCTTTCGCCGAAGATTATATTTTCCACGGCAATGAAGTCGCTGCCCAGGCTCTCCGCCCTCCCTTTCCTCGCCCTGCTCCTGGCCGTGGGATGCGCGGCGCATCGCGAGGGGCCCCTCCCCACGCTGGAGGACTATTCCGACGGGGTTTCGGTCTATGCGGACCGCCTGATCGAGGACTGGAGGGCGGGGGCCGTCGACGGCGGGCTGTACGGCGCCGATTTTCGCTGGAATGGCCCCCTGCCGGGCGATTCGCTCGCTCCGGCGGCCAGCCGGCCTCCCCTGTCGGTCGCGATCTATCGTGCTCCGGTGGCGGGGCCGGCCTCGGGGCCGGAAACCGATGCGGCGGGTCTGCGGCGGCGCCTTTCGGAGATTCGGGGCCGGTTCGCTTCGCTCGGACGCACCGAGAACGTTCTTTTCGCCTTTCGCCGGCGTGGGGCCAGGCGGGAGGCCGTTTTCGGCCTGCTCCTGACCGGCCGGGGCACGACAGGTGAGCTGCGTCAGGAGGGAGGACGGATCCGAGCGATCCTCCGGCCGGCGGCCTCCGGCTCCGGTTCCCCGACCTGGCACATGGAGTCCGCGTCTCTCATCAGCTGGATGACCGCCTCCGCCTCGCAGCCCCAGTTCGAGGAGCGCGCCGAAGCGGCGGGCCTCTCCCGCGTCCACAAGGCCTTCCTGCCCAACGCGGCGAAGAACGTCCCCATCCCCGGCGAGCATCTCCCGCCGGGCGTCGCGGTGCTCGACTACGACGGCGACGGGCGCGAAGACCTCTTCGTCGTGGGCGGAGACGGCAACCATCTCTACCGCAACCGCGGCGACGGGACGTACGAGGACGTGACGGAGAAAGCCGGCGTCGGCGGCCAGCCGGGCGAAGCCGTGGGAGCGCTCGCGTTCGACTACGACAACGATGGAAGGACCGACCTCTACGTCACCTATCTCTTCCGGCCGAATCTGCTCTACAGGAATCGCGGCGACGGAACGTTCGAGGAGGTCGGGCAGAAGGTCGGCGTCGCGTTGAACGACACGTCCACCTCCGCCTGCGCCCTGGACTACGACCGCGACGGCCTTCCCGACCTCTACGTCCTGGTCTATGGCCATCCCGGCCACGGCCCCAACATCCAGGCCGACAACGCGCCGCCCAACCATCTCTTCCACAACAACGGCGACGGGACGTTCACCGACGTGACGAAGGCTTCGCGAACCGGCGACACCGGCTGGGGCCTCGCGCTCGAATCTGCGGACCTGGACGGCGACGGATGGCCCGACATCTACGTCGCCAACGATTTCGGAAACCACGCCTACCTCCACAACAACGGAGACGGAACGTTTCGCAACATCGCACGGCGCAGTGGCGTGCTCGATCCCGGGTTCGGCATGGGTGTCGCGATCGACGACTACGACGGGGACGGGAAGCTCGATTTCTACGTTTCGAACTATTCGTTTCCGCTCAACTGGTTCCTGGAGAACCCGCGCTACCCGATGCCCGAGTTCCCATACTCGCTCGGGCGGCCCCTGGTGTGGCGGCGGCTGACCGCGCTGTCGCGGGGCTCCTCGCTCTTTCGGCCGCGGCCCGACGGCAGCGGGCGCTTCGAGCGGACCTCGGACGAGGCGGACGTCTGGGACACGTCGTGGTCCTGGGGGTGCGTGTTCATCGACGCGGACATGGACGGACGGCCGGATCTCTTCGTCGTCAACGGCATGGTCACCGGCAAGAACCCGACCGAGCACGAGATCGATTTCTGGAACCTGATGTCGGCACAGTACAAGAAGTTCGAGAAGGGCATCCCGGTCGGCGAGTTCGGCGAGGACTCCCTGTGGGGCCATCCCCCCAAGCGCTTCTACAAGAACCTGGACGGCCGCCATTTCGCGGAGCTCGCGGCGGTGACCGGCCTCGAGTCCGACGCCAATGAGCGCGGCCTGGTCGTGACCGACTCCAACGGCGACGGCGCGCCGGACCTCTTCGCCACCGGCTTCCTGCAGCGCCCGTCGCTGTGGATCAACCGCAACCCGTCGAGCGCGAAGTCTCTCGTCGTGCGGCTGGAGGGCGATCCGCGCCTGCCGGGGCCTTACAAGTCGACCCGCGATGCGCTGGGAACGGTCGTCACGGTGACAGTCGGAAGCATCACCCGGGCCCAGGTCGTCGCCGCCGGCTACTCCTTTCTCTCTTCCGGCTCCAAGGACCTCTTCTTCGGCCTGGGAGACCATAACAATGCGGATATTGTGACCGTGAAATGGCCCTCGGGGCGGACCATCGAGCGGCGCAACGTGCCGGCGGGCAGGCTGTCGCTCCGCGAGAAGGTCCAGTGATTCCGGGCCGGGCCCGCGACTGCCCCCTTCAGCGCTCGACGACCCAGACGGTCTCGCGGGCGATCGTTCGGGCGAAGCGGCCGTTTTCTTTCGCCAGCCGATCCCACTCCGCGCTGGTGTAGACCATCAGCTCTGCCGGAACGGGCAGATCGGCAAGGTCCCACGACACTGCGCGCCGGTGGAATGGATCCTCGGACCTCTCCACGATCGCGATCAGATCCAGATCGCTTCCGACTCCCCAATCATCTCGAGCGTACGAGCCAAAGTAGCCCAACCGAAGAAGGCGGCCGTGCCGAGCGCCCTCCTTCTCCGCCCACGACCGGACCGCCTTGTCGATGGATGTCTTGTCAGGCCACTTGAGGACGGACGAATTCAAGGATCTGACCGGCATAGTTAATCGCTTCCTCGCTTTGCAGCGGTCCATAGTGCTCGAACGGCGCCCCTTCCGGATGCCCGTTGGCGTACCGCGTCGGAACGTAGAAGTTGTCGAGCACCTTTCCCTTCTCGACGAGATCCTGGGCAACGGCGATCGGCAATTCCGTCAGAAGCCGAGCGACCGCGTGCCCCCAGGCCTCCTGCCCGAGAGCCAGATGCAGGGCCTTGACCGCCTTCTCGGCGGACTGCTGCGCCGCGAAGCAGGCCCATTCGTGACGCCCCTCCGATCGAGAGGATCGCGCCTGATCGAGATCCCGTTCGGCTTGAAGGAGCCAATCCCTGACGCGACTGGCCAAGATGGCGGCAGCCTACTCTCCGTCCTGATCCACTTCAACCCGAGGCCGGCTCAGTGGACACCTTCCGGCCGACGAAGAGAAGCTTTCCCCAAGCCACGCGGCACCGCTCCTCTCGAAAGAAATCGCGAAAGCAATCAAGAATCCTCTGCGGCTGAGCCAGCCATCTACGATAGGTGTCGCCCTCCTCCTCGACCATGGATCCCAGCGCGGCGATCTTCCCGGAGAGCCTGCCGGCCACGCGGCTGTTGCCGAGGAAATGGGCGAAGGTCAGAAAGGGTGTTTGCCACGGTTCGACGACAACCAGGAGGCCCCTTTCTTTCAGAACCCGCCGGATTTCGGCCAGCGTCAGCTCCAGGTCTTGAGGGACACGTTGGAGATGGTGAAGACCGCCCTGGACGACCGCGACATCCCGGGAGGATTTCGCGTACGGAAGCTGCCGGCAGTCTCCGACCGCGATCCGGCGACGGTCGAAGCTGTGAGCGGCCAGGGCAGGCGAAAGGTCAACGCCGCACACGCGGGAAAACCCGAGCCGCTCCAGGGCGCGAAGACCGCTTCCACGGCCACAGAACAACTCGACGATCGAGATGTCCCTGGACCACTCGAGCGCGCCGGCCCGGCGGAGTCTTCGGACGAACTTGCGGGTCTCTTCCTCCGGTGTTTCGAACCGAAGATAGGCGGCCTCCCAGGCACTCTGGCCGGCTGAGGCTCCGCCCACCGCCTCTCGTTGGACGGCCCCGGCGGACCCGGCGCAGGGCCGGCCTTCAGGCATTGGAGGAACGAGTGGCGAGCCGCGCCAGGAAATGGAGAGAACCGCCGACGATCCAGCCCGCGGGCGGAGGGTAAAGGCCGAGATCATCGGACCAGACTCGGAGGCGCAGCCCGAGATCCTCGAAGGCGGCCAACCACCTCTTCCGAGGCCAGTAGTTGCCGGGAATCGCGACGCCGTTCCGGGGATTCCCGAGGCGATCCATGAGCCTCAGGAGGGGCGCAGCGAGAGGACGATCGGACGCGTGATCCTTGATGAGGATGGTCTGACGGGCCACGCGCCCGGCTTCTCGGAGAAGCACCATCGGATCGTCCGTGTGGTGAAGGACGTCCACGAAAAGCACAACATCGAAGCTCGCATCGGCAAATGGGAGAGTCCGGCCGTCGAAAGGAACGACCGGGATGCAAGCATTCTCGCGGACGAAGACGTCGACTCCGACGATGGAGAGGTCGGGGCGACGCGCCGTGAGCTCCCGGGCCACCGCTCCGCTGCCGCATCCAACGTCGAGCAACCGCGCACCCGAGGGGACCTGCTCGGCCAGGCGCTCGCAGAGCACTCGCACTCGCCGGGGCGACACGAACCGGCCGTGCAGCCTCTCGAGCAGCGTCATCGACGCTTCATCCCCAGCACGCTCATGAAGAAGCTCGACAGCACAGTCTGAAACCCGAGCGCCGTGAGCGTCACACCGGGAACCACCCAGCGCATCGTCTGCGCGTAGTCGAGGCGCCCGAAGCCCCGGGCCTTCCACTGAAGGACGGCGACCGCGAGCATCGCCAGCCCGAAGAGCATGCCGGCGGCGCCAACCAGAAGTCCCTTCTCCAGGTTCAGCCAATCGAAGAGCCGCATCATTCGTCGATCCGGCGGCAGCAGGTTTTCGGCGATCGCGAAGATCTTGGTGAAGACCGCGAAGACGACCGACTGGTACCCGCAGATGATCGCCAGACTGGCGAAGAGGAGGGTGTGCGCGTCGAAGATGATCCGCCCCACCTGGACTCTGGGCAAGGCCACCGCGTATCCGATGAGCCCGATCAGGATCAGGGCCGCTCCGGGAACGAGGAAGAGCCAGCGGGGAGAAAACAGGAGAAAGAAGCGAAGAGTCCGCCAACCGTCCCGGAACGTCCTCAAATGCGGAGCGTGCGCACGGCGGCCGTCGGGGTGCAGCGTGATCGGGACCTCTCCGATGCGGGCCCCCATGAGACTCGCCTTGATGATCATCTCGGTAGCGAATTCCATACCGGTGCAACGCTGGTCGAGCCGGTCGTAGAGCTCCCGGGTGAAGCCGCGCAGGCCGCAGTACACGTCTCGAATGGGTGCTCGGAACCACCTCCTCGCCAGAGCGGAGAAGAACGGGTTCCCCAGCCAGCGATGCAGCGCGGGCATCGCTCCCGGCCGGATCCGGCCTCCTCCCGACTCGAGGCGGCATCCCTGGACCAGGTCGCAGCCTTCGCGCAGCTTCTCGACGAATTTTGGAATCTCTCCGAAATCGTAACTGTCGTCGGCGTCGCCCATGACGACAAAGCGGCCCCGGCTGGCAGCGATCCCTCCCATCAGAGCGCTTCCATAACCCCGCTGCGCGACCGGTATCACCCGCGCGCCCATCCGAGCCGCGATCTGGCGGGAGCCATCGGTGCTCCCGTTGTCCGCGACGATGATCTCGGTAGAAATGCCATGGCGCTCGACCGCGGTGCGGGCCTTCCCGATGCACGCTTCCAGGGTGTCGGCCTCGTTCAGGCAAGGCAGAACGACCGAAACTTCGGGGGAAGCGGGAGCCGCAGGGACGGAGTTCCCTGGGCCCTCCGACGCCGTCTTCACGGGAAAAACCCCGCCCACGCCTCGACAGGGCAACCGTTCAAGAGCTGCAGAATAACCCAGCCGGCGCGATCTCGAGTCCCTGTCCGCCCGGCGGCTGAGTTCGTCCGCAAGCCCATCACAGGACGCTGGGGCGCACCTGATAAACCTTCAACGCGCAAGCAGCGGCCTCCTGAGGATCCGCAAAGAGCGTCGCGTCGAGATCGAGAAGAGCTTCCGAATGGTCGAGAGCCTCGACGAGATGCGGAGAGGCTCGTGGGATGACGATGAGCCGCGCTCCGGACGCCGCGTACTCCCCGGGCGTGGCGTTCGGCTTATCGCCGTACCAGGGCGTATCCAGCAAAAAAGCGACGTATGGGCCGCCGAGCCCCGAGGCGACCGGAGCGGTCCCGGCTACGGGTCCGGCAAGGTGGAGCCTCTTCAACCGCGCGGTGACGTCGAGCGCGGCCTCGCACGCCTCGTCTCGAATCCCTCCCAGAGCCTCCGCCATGGCCGATCGGGTCGGGATCAAGAAGGATAGCGCCACTAGGGCAATCGCTCCCAGACGCACCGGCCCGTTCGCGCGCAGCCAGCGGGCCAGGCGATCCACGACTCCGACCGCCAGGACGAACAGGAGCGGGAGCGTGACGTCGTAGTAGCGAGGCGAGTTGGCGTAGACCGGCAGATAGACGGCCACGATCGCCAGGAGAGGCACGAGTGTCCAGGTCCATCGCTCCATCAGGAGTCTGCGTCTCTGCGCGAGCAGAAGAAGGACGAGCAGAGCCGCCCCGTACACGCCGAGCCGCCATTGATCGAGCCGCTCCAAAACCTTCCGCGCCGCGGCAAAGTTCCTGTCGATCAGGCGAAGCTGGAACGTCGCGTAGGCCTTGCTGGCGAAGGGCGACCAATCTTTGAAGGGGAGACTCGTCGAATCCTCGGTCCACAGAATGCGCCCGGGCGGCGGCTTTCGAAACTCCAGGATGACGGGATTGCGCCGGTCGACGTCGGGCGGACCGACGATCGCATGCGACGGCCCCGCGACCGTTGAAAAGGTCGGGCGCCCGTACTTCCAGGAAATGGCAAGAACCCACGGCCCTGCCACGATCACCAGGCCAAGGAGAGACCGCCCGAGACCGTGCAGAACCGGCTTGACCGCGGCTCGTCGCGAAAGAACCCACGCGCAGCCGATTCCCGCTCCGGCCACGAGAGCGACGGGCAAGTAGACGGACTTCGCCAGATAGGCGAATCCCCACGCGACGCCTGCAAGCCATTGGCAGCGGGAGTCCCGCGGCCACGCCTCACTCAGCTGGGCCCCCACCGCGATGCAGACGACGCCGGCCGCGAGGAGGTCCGGCGCAATATCCAGGACAGACCAGGAGATCGAAGCGGCCGCCGCGACCCATGCCCCGAGCACGAGCGAGCCCGCGCTTGAGCCGATGGACCAAAGGAGAAAGACGCATCCAACGAAAAAGACGACCGCGGATGCCGCCATCGCACACCGCGCGACCCAGAGCGGTCCGACTCCCGCCGCGACAAGAGGGGCCATCAGCCAGCTCAGAAGAGGGCTGCGGAACCCGCTGATCGACAACACGACCTCGCCTTTGGCGAGATGCCGGGCGTTGAGCAGGTAGGCCATGGCGTCCGGATTCAATCGGCGCACGTTTGCGCGCGCGGCCAGAACCAACGCCGCGAGCTGGAGAAGAGCAGCGGCGGCAACGGTGATCAGCACGAACCCGCTCCGCGAGATTCCCTCAGGCCGCTGTCCGCGCGGATCCTCGAGAGTTTCCGCCGCCTGTTGGGCCCGCATCGGAGTCACGAGTATCACAGCTGACCGCCTTGTCCGCCACGGACCGTCTGACCTCCCTTTCGCGCACCCGGAAAGGCTCGCTGAGGATAAGCTCACGCCTCGAGAAAGATCCGTGCGCCGAAGAAGAGCCATTACCGACTCGAAGATTGCGACGGCTGTCGTGGTAGCGGCGGCGCTGGCGTGGCCGGCGATCTCCTGCGGGCCGCGGGTCATCGTGGCCCGACTCGAGACTCCGACGCCCGCGCCGGCGGCGACGCGCACAGCCGTCCAGTCTCCGCGGCCGACTGCCTCCCCTGCGCCCCGCAGGACGGCGCCGCCGGCCCCGTCCCCAACCCTCTCCGCAGCCGTTCCGAGCGCCCCGCCTCCGCCGGCGCCGACACAGCGCCCGTCTCCGCCCGCGATCGCCACGAGGCCTCTTCCGCCCACGGCGACTCCCGTGCCGCCCGCGTCACCGGTAGCCGCGGCGAGACCAGCGCCTGCCCCTCCGGCAGCGACGGCGACTCCTCCTCCCACCGAGACAGCCACGAGGGTCCCGACCTCGACGAAGTCGCCGACGCAGACACCGACGCTCCGGCCGAGCGCGACGCCGACTCCGACGAGCACAGCGCGCCCGGCGGCCGCCATCCGTCAGCCGACGCGCGCGAGGACCGCGACGCCCGAGCCTTCCCCGACGTCCCCGCCGGCCCGTCCTACGGCCGCGCCTCCCACGCCGGCACCACCGCCAGCCACAGCCACAGCCGCACCCCCGGCGACCGCACCACCACTTCCGACGCGATCATTCTCCGCGGGCCTCTCGCCGACTCCAGTCCCGGCCGCCTCGCCGCTCGAGGGCATCTGGGCTTTCCGAGCCGAGACCGGCGAGCATCCAATTGGCGGAGCGTTGCGATTCTGGACGGAGGGAACGACTCTTCTCGGCGCCTACATCGCTCCGAGCGGCAAGACGACGCGCCTCGCCAATCTCCTCTTCTTCGGCGGGGCGATCTCGTTCGACATCGTCGGACCGCTCGGGAACTGGAACCTGACCGGAACCGTCTCCGGCGACAGCATGTCCGGCACGTTCCAGACCGTCACTCGAACCGTTTCGTGGAAGGCGGCCCGGGCGGCATCTACGACCCAACCTATCGCGCGGACGCCTCAACCGACGAAGCCGGCGAACTAAGAATCCTCAGACGCTCGGAGCGCGGCTCGATCGTTCGATCTTCTTCGGCGCTCAGGGTGACGCGGAATGCACGCTCGGGCAATCGGATCGGGCGCCACTCACGCGACCGGACGTCGGAATCGGAGGCTGCCAGCCGCCGGCCTTCTCCGCTGGCCCGCGTCATCGGAAGTAGCCGTTGACGTCGATGACGACGTCGGCGGTGCCGCCCCCCTGCGCGCAGTGGATCGTCACGTCGCCGCCGGCTCCCAGGGCCACGATCGCGTTGTTGGCGCGTGTCTGGCCCGACCGGTAGTTGATCGTCGACACGACCGGCCGCGCCGTCCCCGCCGGATAGATGGTCAGAAAGCCGGGGCCGGACGTCGGTTGAACGACGGCGACGTTGACGGAAACGGCGACCGCGTCCGCCGGGATGCCGCATTGCCCGGCGAGAGTGAACGCGCGGTCCTGACCCGACGACAGCGACGGCGCTCCATAGGGGCCGGGCGCGCTCCGCGTATCGATGAGCCGGCAGGGCGTCAGCGTATAGAAAGAGCCGGCGCACGCTCCGGCCGCGACGACGCTCGATCCCGTGCTGGCGCATCCCTGCGCGTCGGTCACGGTCACGCTCAGGCTCACGGGCCCGGCGGCTCCGGCGGTGAAACCGATGGTCGCTCCCAGCCGCGAAGTGATCACGCCGTTGGAGATCGTCCAGACGTAACTGGCTCCCGGCCCGGCGTCCGGCACGGAGGCCGTGTTGCCGGCCGAGCGCGCGCAAACCGACGCCGGAGCGCTGACCGCGGCCGAGGGCGGGGTGAGGACGGTGACCGGCGTCGTCGCCGCCGATGACACGCAGCCGTTGACGCTGACCGTCACGCTGTAGACGCCGGAGGCGGCGCTCGTGACGTTGGGAATGGACGGATTCCGCACGGTCGAGCTGAACCCGTTTGGTCCCGTCCAGCGATAAATGCCGCCGGGAACCGCCGAGGCCGTCAATTGGAGCGTCGAGCCCAGGCAGACAGGCGCATTGTGGCTCGCGACCGGAGGCGGCGGAGCGCTCCCCACTGTGAATCGCGCGCTCCTCGCGAACGACGCGATCGGATGATGAAACTCGAGCTGATAGTTCGTGCCGGCCCGGTCGATGGCGAGATTCGTGAACGTGGCGACTCCGCTCACCGCGTTCACCGCCGAGGTCCCCGAAAGAACCGCGCCGGCGGCTCCGGTCCCGGCCGCGATCGAGGACGTGACCTGACCACTGTCGCATAGGACGACGTTGGCGCCGTCGTCGAGGACGTCGACGACGGGCTGGGGCGACAACGGCGCGCCGACGGGCGAGCACGACGGGCTCGTGGTCGGGCCGAGGCGCCTGGGAACGCAGTTCGTGTTGAAGACGGTGGAGATGCCGCCAGGGCCAGCCACTACCAGATCGGGCCGAGAGTCGCCGTCGAGGTCGGCGACCGCGACTCCCACCGGAACTCCGATGGCAATTGCGGTCGACTGGAAAAACTGACCCGTGCCGTCGCCGGAGAAAATGGCGAGACGATCGAGCATGAGTGCGAGATCGAGCTTTCCGTCGCCGTTGAAGTCTCCCGCGACGATCTGCGAGGCGTTCATGCCGCTGCCGATCAGCGTCGGGGCGCTCAAACCACCCGAGCCATTCCCGAGAAGCACTGCCAGCTGGTCTCCGGCGACAGCGACGTCCATGTTCCCATCGTTGTTGAAATCGGCGACGACGATTCCGGCCGGGATCGGGGATGTGATCGTGAGCGGAATCGTCAGCGGCTGCCCGAACGTGCCGTCAGGATTCGCGAGATACAGGGAGACCGAGGCGGGGAAACCGCCCGTGATTACGAGATCGTCCCGCCCGTCGTGGTTGAAGTCCGCGGTGGCCATGGAGCTCGGACTCACCGGAAGAGTGCCCGGAACTCCGAAGTTCCCGTGGCCATCGCCGAGCAGGACTGTCACCGGAGAGCTCGCCACGGCAATGTCCTTGTGCCCGTCGCCATTGAAGTCCCCCACCACGACCCCGTTCGCAGCGAAGATACCCGCGCCGAGCGGGTAGTCGACAGGAGGGATGAAGCCGCCGAAGCCGTCGGAGAGGACCACCGAGAGTCCACCCGGAAACAGGCTCGAAACCGCGAAATCGAGAGCACCGTCCTCGTTGAAGTCGCCGACCGCAAGACCGGATGCTTCCCCGGAAGAGGGACTGGCGCCGGCCTGGATGGTCATCGGAGGCCCGAGAGAGCCACTCCCGTCGTTGAGGAGAATCGAGAGCCTCGGTGGTCCGAACGGACCGAAGGCTGGTACAGCCACGTCGGGATGGCCGTCCCGGTTGAAGTCCGCGATCACCGGGGCGCCGCTCGCCTGCGCGGAAACCGACGGCGGACTCAGAAAGCCGGTCGGCCCCCCGCCGCGCAAGACGGCGAAGGACTGCGATCCCGCCGAGATGATGTCCAGCCTGCCGTCGCGGTCGACGTCGGCCAACGCAAAATCGGGCCCGTTTCCCTGCAGGAAGGTCAGCGGCGGATCGAAGTCGAACGCGCCTCTGGAAATCAATACTTCGAGACCCAGGAAGACGATGTCGTTCTTTCCGTCCCCGTTGACATCGGCTATTCGCATCGGATTCGCGACGATTGGCACGGTGATGTCGTGCACGAAAGCAAAAGAGCCGTCGCCCACCCCTCGGAACAGTGACAAGGTGCCGTTGGTATCGTTCACGCCGCTGACCAGGTCGGCGATACCGTCTCCGTCGAGGTCTCCGACTGCCAGAGCGTTTGAAGAGAGCGACTGAGCGAGAGGCGGACCAGGTAAAAAGCCTCCGGACCCGTTGCCGAGCAATACGACGAGCACTGCTTCCGACGTGCCCGCCACGATGTCCTGATGCCCGTCGCGATTGAGGTCGGAAACCACGGGAGGCCTGAACAGGAAACCATTCGTCGGGTAGTTCGAGGGGGTTCCGAAGCCGCCCGAGCCGTCGCCGAGCAGAACCGCAATGGCGTTTGACGCGGTGCTCGCGCCGGCGAGATCCGGCAAGCCGTCCTCGTTGAAGTCTCCGATGACAGGTTCCAGGACACCAGGCACACCTCGAGGAGATCCGAAGTGCCCGCCACCCGTCGCGAGCAGAATCCAAAGCTGGCCCTGCGCCGTCACCACGAGATCGGCCAGCCCGTCGCCGTTCAGGTCAGCCGCCAGGACTTGCGTCGCATAGGTCGTCGAAGGCGAATCGATTCCGGCGCCAAACCCGCCGCGGCCATCCCCCAGGAAGACCGTGATCGTGCCCGATCCGCCGGCGTGGGTCACTACGACGTCGAGGATTCCATCACCGTCGAAGTCGCCGACGGCAATTCCGGCCGGCTGCCCTCCCGCGTCGAAGGCGCGCGCCGCGGCACCGAACGAGGCGTTCGAGCATCCCGCGCACCACGGTGGCGGAATGACCGTCACCATCGTCGAAGCCGCGGGCGATACGCAGCCGCCCACGACTGCCACCACGCTGTAGGTCCCGGCAGCGGCAGGAGAGGCGTTGGGCACGGTGGGGTTCTGCTGCATCGACGTGAAGCCCCGCGGACCGGTCCACTGGTAGATCGCTTCCGGGACCGCGGACGCGAAGAGCTGGATCGTGCCTCCGGATGGAACGGGACCGTTGTTCGAAGCGACGGGCGCCGGAGGACTCGTTTGCGGCGTGACGCCCAGGGAGCTCGACGCGGAACAGGAGTCCTGCGTCACGGTCAGACCGAGCGTATGGAGCCCCGGCGCCAGTCCGGGCAGCGTCACGACACGAAGCCGGCCAACCACGCTGCCGTCGAGCGTCCACAGGTAGGTGTCGTAGCCGGGAGGCGCCTGGAATCGACCGGGACCCCCCGTGCAGGACTGCGGAGGGCCCGTGATGACGGGAGCCGAAAGGCCCTGCGAAAAAGGCTCGCTCCCCGCGGCATGGACTCCGGGCGTCGTAAAGAGGAGTCGGTATCCGCGTCCAGGCTGGTCGACCGAGAGATCCGAGAAAGTCGCCACACCTGCGACTGCGGGGACCGCGGCCGTGCCTCCCAGGCTCGCTCCCTGCGGCCCGGTCCCCGGGGCGATCGCCGCGGTCACGGTGGGCCCGCCGCACGCGATGACGTTGCCTCCGTCGTCCTCCACCCGGACGACCGGCTGGACCGCGAAGGGCGACCCCGGCACGTCGCAGGAAGGGACGTTCCGGGCGACGGCGAGACGGCGAGGCTGACAGGTCGTGTTGGTGAGAAGCCAGACGCCGCCCCCGGACGTCGGGTTTGCGCCAGCGAAATCCGGCTTCCCATCCCCCGTGAAATCCGCGACGAGAAGACCGTATCCCGGCGTCACCACGGAACCGACCCGGGTGAGCCCGGAAGAGCGGTCGAATCGGTACGTCACCAGAACATCGGCGCCGGTCACGGCGAGCTCGGCCCGTCCATCCCCGAGGAACTCGCCGGCGAAGACACCCCCGGCAAAGGGGCCCGCCTGGACGAACGTCGTCGGGAATCCTCCGGTTCCGTCCCCGAGTTGAATCTGGATCGAGGGGCTGGAGCCATAGATGTCGTTGACGGCGACGTCGGGATTTCCGTCCCCGTCGAGGTCTGCGACGACGAGGGAGCCGGGAATGATGACCTGCAATTGCATGATCGGGCCCGCCAGAAACCCTCCGTGGCCGTCGCCGAGCCAGGCTTGGAGCTGTGAGCCCGAGATCGTCACGAGATCCGGTCTGCCGTCATGGTTCACGTCGGCCAGGACGTACTTGAACGCGCCGAAGGAGAGCTGCTGCGGAGAGGAGAGGTGGCCGTGCCCGTCGCCGACCATGAGCGCGAAGCCGCCTCCCGACGCGAGCAGGACGTCGAGATGCCCGTCGCCGTTGAGGTCGGCGGCAAGGGCAATCGCATCGAGTACGCCAGCCGGAAAATCCGTGCGCGCGCCGAAATGGCCCGAACCGTCTCCGAGCAGGATCGAGACGGGGTTGGGCGCACCCTGTGTGGTGGCGGCGACGTCCATGTGTCCGTCTTCGTTGAAGTCGCCGACGGCCACGGAGTGATAACCCTGCGGCAGGGAGGTCGGGATCGGGGCGCCCAGTGTTCCGTCGCCATTGCTCAACAGAACGTCGAAGCCATCCGACCCACCGACGACGACGAGGTCGGCGGCACCGTCGCCGTTGATGTCCGCGGCGACGTCGAAGTTCGGAAAGTTGGACGTCGCAAACGTCGGAGCGGATTCGAACAGACCGCCGCCGAGACCTCGGACGACCGCGATATCGCTAAAACGGAGAAACGCGAGATCCGATTTGCCGTCGCCGTCGAAGTCCGCGCTGACGACGGGGCCGTAGTACGGATCGTTGCCTCCCGGCACGCCCTGCCCCGCTGAGAACCCGCCGAGACCGTCCGCGAGCGCGACGAACAGCCCGCCACGCAGAAAGGGGCCCGTGACAACCAGGTCGGGGACGCCGTCCTGGTTGAAATCGCCCGACGCGTAGGGGCCGGCGATCTCGCCGGGGAGATCAGCGGGCGCGGCGAAATGGCCGCCGCCCGTCCCCAGGAGAATCCGGCTTCCGACGACCACGTCGGGAAGGCCATCGCGGTTGAAGTCGTCGACGATCACGTCTCCAACCGGAACCGGAATGTACCGGGGATTCTGGAACGAGCCTCCTCCGGATCCAAGAACGATCTCGACGAATCCATCGGTCCTGGCGATTCCCAGGTCCGGGACGCCGTCGCCGTCGAGATCGGCGGCGAACACCCGGTGGTGGAAACCCCACGGTCGACAGGCTCGAAGGAGGCACGTCAAACGAGATGGGTGAACCGAAGCCGCCGAGCCCGTCGCCGGGCAGGACCACAACGGACGTCCCGGTCCCGACGACCACGATGTCCATGTTCCCGTCGCCGTTGAAATCGGCGTTGGCGAGCCCATAGGGATGAGAGATGGCCGGGCTGTCGATCGGCGCACCGAACCCGCCTGTCCCGTCGCCGAGAAGCACGCTGACCCCGCCTGGATCGGGATCGATGTCGCTGCCGTACCTCAGGACGACGAGATCGATCTTTCCGTCGCCGTTCATGTCCGCGGCGAGAACGGCCCTGGGGCTGCCGGAAAGATCCTTGCGCACCACCGAGGGAGAGAACCCGCCGCCGCCGATTCCGAAGAAGACCTCGACCGCCTGATGGCCGTCGGCCACCGCCAGGTCGGGGATCCCGTCGCCGTTGAAGTCTCCCGTGGCGATCGAGCTCGAGAACGTGTAGGGCTGAGTCGGCGGCTGCAGGGCATGACCCGCCGGACTGAAGCTCGCTTTCGCGCACCCGGAACACTGGGCCGAAGCCTGGCTCCCGTGAGCGAACAGGAGGACGGTGAACGCCGAAAGAACGCTCCTGAAGCTCCGCCACGCAACACCGCGCTTTCGGACGGTCCGCTGCCCCGTTTCGCCCTGCCGGGCGACGATCATTCGCCTTGCGCCAGTCTCCGTGGGGCGAATCCTATGCCCGTCGAATGTCCTGCGCCTGATGAAATGTCACCGGTTTCGCTTCCGCTCGAGCGCCGTCTGCCACAGGTCTCGGTACACGTCCTCCATGCAGGCGGCGAGCCTCGCGGCGTCGTAAACCGGGGTCTTCCGCAGGCGGGCTCGAATCCCGGCGCGCAGGTCGCGGAGCTTCCGCGCGCTGCCCGGCGAGGAGCCCCAGCGGACGGCGGTCTCGACATACGTCCCGACGTCGCTGCAAACGAATCCTTCCAGGCCCGCGTTGCACAGGATGGTGGCGCTGGTGCGCGAGATCCAGCGGTCCCCGGTGAAGGTCAGGACCGGTACGCCCTGCCAGATGGCCTCGGTCGTCGTCGTGCCGCCGTTGTAGGGAAAGGGATCGAGGGCCACGTCGATCCAATCGTATTTCTTCAGAAAATCGTGATGAGGGGCGCCTCCCGAGAGCGTGATCCGCTCGGCGCCGACGCCCAGCCGCGTGAATCGCCGCAGCGTGTGCTTCCGATTGCCCTCGTCGTCCCAGCGAGGCGCTCCCCAGGATCAGTCGGGCGCCGGGGCACCGCCTCAGGATCTGCGCCCATGCGGCGACGACCCGGTCATTGAGCTTGTACAGGGAGGCCAGGCTGCCGAAGGTCACGAATCCGTTGCGCAGGCAGGGCGGCGGTTGGACTCTCGGAACGGGGTAGGTCACCTGGAAGGTGAGAGAGGACAGGGGCAGCTCGACCAGCCGCTCGGCGTACCAGCTCTCGTCGTCGTTGCGGATGACCCACGGATCTCCGATGAGCGCGTCGAAGCAGGACATCCCGGTCGTCCCGAAGATGTTGAACCATGCAACCACCAGCGGCGCCGGCCTCGCCTGGAAGATCGGAAAGCGCACGACTTTGCTGTATCCGTTCAGGTCGACGAGGATGTCGATCTTGTTTTTCGCGATCAGGCTCGCCGCATCCGCGTTGCTCCGCCCCGAAATGTCGTGGAATCGGGCGCCCGCGATTCCGGCGCGCCGCCGCGCGACGGCTGGTTTGGGCGCATCGGAGAACAGGTGGACCTCCACGCGCTTGCGGTTGTGGTGGTCGATCAGCGCCCACACCGGCTTCATCCAGTTGTCCCGGTGGAAGAACGACGACACGTAGCCGACACGCAGGATCTTGCGCGCAGAAATGCCGTGGCCGCTTCCGATCTGCCCGCCGCCAAATCTCGCGAGCAGCGCCGCCTCGAAGGCCCTGCGGCACCGCAGGATCGCCAGAGGGCCCATCGCCGGATCGAAAGCCGCGATGGTGGCCAGGAAAGCCAGTGGCTCCAAATCGGGCCGGATCCGAATGGCTTTTCGGAGGTGCCGGGTCGCCGGCTCCACCTCCCCGAAAAAGAAGTGGGCACGCGCGAGGTCGTAGTGCGCCGTCGCGGACTCGGGTCTCGCTCGAACCAGAGGAGTGAGCGCCGCGAGCGCGTCCGCCAGCCGGTCGGCCTCGAACGCGGCGCGTCCGTTGCGGATCCACGCCTGGATCTGTCGGGCGCGAACCGTCACGCCGACCGCTCGTTCCGGCCCGTGCCGTCGAGGCGATCAGCCTGAGCGGTTCGCGCCCGGTCCCCGCTTCCCGGAGAGCGGAGACCTCTCACTACACCTTTTGGAACGTCTTCAACGAGCGATCGATCCACCCCGCCTGGCCAAACGAAGCGCCGCTGATCCACTTCTCGTGGCCCAACGACAGTGCAGAGCCTCCCCGGACTCCCTTCGCCTTCTTGGCCGACATCGCCTTGGTGGGCAGAGTCTTCACCTTCTTGGTTGCCCTCTTCGCCTTCTTCGCGACCATGATGCCTTCTCCTTTCCGGGCGGGCTCGGCCCACCCGATTGACCTGTTTTCAGCCTAGTGCGAGTCCGGAAGCCGATCCCTTACTGCGTCACCTTCGCACCGAACGACGGCGAGCGTTCGATCCACTTTTCCGCTCTCATGCCGAAGGAAAAGGAACCGCCCTTGACTCCCCGCGCCTTGTTGCCCGACATCGACTTGACCGAGAGGTTTCCGACCTTCTTGCCCGACTTCTTCCCCTTCTTGGCGACCATGATGTTGCACTCCTTGTCCAGGCCGCAATTGGCCCGCACGATCGACCTGATTGCAGCTCTATTGCCAGTGCGCGCCGCAGGACCAGCCCGCCGCAACTCCCGCTGCTGCTGGAGGTTGCGCAGTCGCCCCGAACACGGCACCAAGCACATAGCCTCGATTTGAGGCCATCTCATGTCTCATCCGAGAACTCTGTCCGTATGGCCGCGGACTGGAACGGGGGCCAGCCCGCCCCTTTCCCGGCGGCCCGCCTCGCCGCCCCTTTAACAGCCCGTGGAAAAATGGATGCGGGCGTCGTGTCCGGCTTTTCGCATGGGAAGTCTCCGGCACTCCAGGAGAGTCGAGAGGAGTCGAGACGTTCTTTCGTGGTGATCGCAAAAAGCCGTCCACCCCGAGGGGTTGCCTCACACCCTTTTTCCACGGGCTGTTAACCGCTTGCCGCCTCTTTCTCCTGCGCGTCGACGACGGCGATGGCGGCCATGTTGACGATGTCGGCGACCTCCACCCCGCGCTGGAGGACATGGACTGGGCGCGACATGCCGAGCAGGATCGGGCCGATCGCTTCGGCGCCGGCCAGACGCCAGACGAGCTTGTAGGCGGCGTTGGCGGCTTCCAGGTTGGCGAAGATCAGGATGTTGGGGCGTTGGACTGTCGCCCACGGGTACTCAGCCTCCAGCATCTCCGGAACGACCGCGAAATCGGCCTGCATCTCCCCGTCGACGGGAAGATCCGGCCGGGCGGCCTTGATGAGCTCGACCGCCCTCTTGACCTTCAGGGCGCTGGCGTGGGTGTTTGACCCGAAGTTGGAAAAAGACACCATCGCCAGGCGCGGCTCGATGTCGAAGCGTTTCACGGCGTCCGCCGTCAGGAGCGCGATTTCCGCCAGCTGCTCCGCCGTCGGATCGATGTTGACGGTGGTGTCGGCGAAGAAGAACGTCTGGTCCTTCAACATCAGGATGTAGAGGCCCGAAACGCGCCGGACGCCCGGAGCCGTGCCCACGATCTGTAGGGCCGGCCGAATCGTATCGGGATAGGACTGGGTCAGGCCGGAGATGACGCCGTCCGCGTCTCCCGCGTCGAGCATGAGAGGGGCGAAGACATTGCGGATCCGCACCAGGCGGGCCGCCGACTCCGCGGTGACCCCGTCCCGCCGACGCAGCTCCACGAGCCTCTTCGCGTATTGCGCGAGCCTGGGAGAATTCTCCGTGTAGACCAGCTCGATCTTGTCCATCGGGAGCTCCAGGTCCTTGCCCAACCGCTCGACCTCGTGGTCGCGGGCCAGAAGGATCGGCCGGCAGATCCCCTCCTCCGCCAGGATCTTGGCGGCACGCAGGATCTTGGGGTGCTCCCCTTCGGGAAACACGATCCGCTTGGGGTTGCGCCGCGCCTTCTCGATGACGGCGCCCATGAGCTCCCGCGACCGTGACAGCAGGGCCTCGAGCCTCCGCAGATACGCCGCCATGTCCGTGATCGGCTTGCGCGCGACTCCGGTGGCCATGGCCGCCTCGGCCACGGCCGGGGTGACCCACAACAGCACCCGGAAGTCGAAGGGCTTGGGAATCAGGTACTCGCGGCCGAAGCGGAAGGTCTGACCCCCGTAGGCCTTGGAGACCGAGTCGGGGACGTCCATCTTGGCCAGGGCGGCCAGGGCCTTGGACGCCGCCATCTTCATGGCCTCGTTGATCTCGGAGGCCGCGACGTCGAGCGCGCCGCGGAAGATGAACGGAAAGCCGAGCACGTTGTTGACCTGGTTGGGGTAGTCGCTGCGGCCCGTGGCCATGATGACGTCGGGGCGCGCGGCCCGCGCCTCTTCCGGCGAGATCTCGGGATCGGGGTTTGCCAGCGCGAAGACGATCGGGTCGCGGGCCATCGCCTTCAACATGTCGCCGGTGACCGTTCCCTTCTTGGAGAGCCCGACCAGGACGTCGGCGCCGTGGAGCGCGTCGGCCAGCGTGCGCTCCTGCGTGTTCACCGCGAACTGGGCCTTGTACACATTGGTGTCTTCGTTGCGGCCTTCGTAGACCACGCCGGAACGATCGACCATCCGCGTGTTCTCTCTTCGCACTCCATAGGAGAGGTAGAGCCTGGCGCAGGCGATGGCCGCGGCCCCGGCTCCGATGAAGACGACCTTGACGTCTTCGATCTTTTTTCCCACCACCTCCAGGGCGTTCAACAGCGCCGCGGCGGAGATGATGGCTGTGCCGTGCTGGTCGTCGTGAAAGACGGGGATGGCCAGGCGCTTCTTCAGCGCCTCCTCGATCACGAAGCATTCCGGCGCCTTGACGTCCTCCAGGTTGATGCCGCCGAAGGTCGGAGCGATGCGGGCAACCGTCTCGATGAAGCTCTCGGGATCCTCCGCGTCCACCTCGATGTCGAAGACGTCGATGTCGGCAAACCGCTTGAAGAGGACGCCCTTGCCCTCCATGACCGGCTTGGCCGCGAGAGGGCCGATGTTGCCCAGGCCGAGCACCGCCGTCCCGTTGGAGACGACGGCGACGAGGTTGCCCTTGGCCGTGTAGTCGTAGACCTTCTCCGGGTCCTTGGCGATCGCCAGGCACGGCTCGGCGACCCCCGGGGTGTAGGCGAGCGAGAGGTCCTCGGCCGTGCGCGTGGGCTTGGTCGGCGTGACCTCGATCTTTCCGCGCCGGCCGCGGGAGTGGTAGTCGAGCGCTTCTTCCCGACTGATCTTCCTCACCGGCTCACCTCGATGAGCGCCGGCGCGCCCGCGATCTCGGCCCGCAGCGCCTGGACCGCCGCGACGGCCGCGGCCCGGGGGACCGCGCGCACGGACTTGTCCCGGCGCAGCACGACCTCGATCCTGCCCTCCTTGAGAGAGCGTCCGCCCACGTTGACCCGAATGGGGAATCCCAGGAGATCCGCGTCCTTGAACTTCACGCCCGGCCGCTCGTCCCGATCGTCGTAGAAGACTTCCAGACCGGCCTCGACGAGCGCGTCGTAGACGGCGTCGGCGGCGGCCCGGACCTCCGCGTCGGCGGGGTTCAACGAGACGAGCTCGATCTCGAAGGGCGCCAGCGAAAGCGGCCAGACGATGCCGTCCTTGTCGTGGTGCTGCTCGACGGCCGCGGCCATCGTGCGCCCGACGCCGATTCCGTAGGTACCCATGACGATCGGGCGCGTGTCGCCCTTCTCGTCGGTGAACTGGCAGGAGAGAGGCACGCTGTACTTGGTGCCGAGCTTGAAGATGTGGCCGACCTCGATGCCGCGGGCCATATCCAGCGGACGGCCGCAGCGGGGACAGGGATCGCCGGCGCGGGCCGCGGCGAAACGCGCCCATTCATCCACCCTGGCGTCGCGGTCCAGGGCCAGGCCGCGAACGTGAAAATCGCGTTTCCCGGCGCCGGTGACGGCGTTGACCGCTCCCCGCACCGACTCGTCCGCGACCACGCGGACCCTGGCCGGATCCAGGTGATGGGGCCCCACGAATCCGACCGGGGCGCCCGTGGCTCGCTCGACCTTCTCCTCGGACGCCAGCGCCAGGTGGTCGACCCCGAGCGCGTGCCTCAACGCCACCTCGTTGACGTCCAGGTCCCCGCGCAGGAGCGCCACCACGAAGCCCTTCTCCGTCTCATAGACCAGGCACTTGATCATGCGCGACGCCGTGATGTGGAGAAACTCGACCACGGAATCGATCCCCCCGCGTCCGGGCGTCTCGACCTCTTCCACGCCCGTCATGGTCTCGTCCTCCCACGGGGCGGAGAGCTTGCCCGTCTCGGCCCGCTCGACGTTGGCTCCGTACCCGCAGGAGGCGCAGCGCACCACCGCGTCCTCGCCGGTATCGGCCAGGACCATGAACTCCTCCGATTGGCTCCCGCCGATCGCCCCGGAGTCGGCCTGGACGACGGTGAAGTCAAGGCCGCAGCGCTCGAAGACCCTCCGATACGCCGCGTCCTGGGCCTGGTAGGAACGGTCGAGCCCCTGCGCGTCGGCGTCGAAGGAGTAGCCGTCGTACATCAGGAACTCCCGCCCCCGCATCAGGCCGAAGCGCGGCCGGATCTCGTCGCGGAACTTCGTGCGGATCTGATAGAGAGTGACCGGAAGCTGGCGGTACGAGGTGATGCCGGACCGGACCATCGAGGTCACCGCCTCTTCCGCCGTCGGCGCGAGGCAGTACTCGCCGGTCTTGCGATCCTTCAGGTGGAACAGGATCTCCTCGGTCGCGTAGCGCTCCCAACGGCCGCTCTCCTCCCACAGCTCGCGCGGCTGAAGGATCGGCACCTCGACCTCCAGGAATCCCGCCCGGTTCATCTCCTCGCGCACGATCGCTTCCGCCTTGCGGTGGGAGCGCAGGCCGAGCGGCGTTAAGGAGTACATGCCCGCCGCCAGGCGCCGCATCATTCCGGCCCGGGTCAGCAGAACGTGTGAAACCGCCTCCGCGTCTCCGGGAACCTCCCGGACCGTCTGAAGGAAGTACTTGGACCAACGCATTTTGGAGAAACGAAGATACCAGACGGGGCGTGAGGCGTGAGGCGTGGGACGTAAGGCGTGAGGCGTGAGGCGTGAGGCGTGAGGCGTGAGGCTAACCAGGACTTAGGACTTCGGACTCCTCGAAGCTGTCGTTTCGGCCTTTTTCTTACCGAACTTCTCGACCAGCCGGATGTTCGAGCGCACCTGCTGCATCATGCGGTCCTCGAGGCTGCCCCCTCGCGTCGCCGTCTTGGCCTTGCTGAAGGCGACCTTGGCCTCGTCGGGCCTTCCCGCGGCGAGATAAGCCATGCCGAGGTGGTGGAACGTCGTCGGCTGGGCCGCCCTCTCACTCGAGCGCTTGAGGCACTCGATGGCCCGGTCGAACTCCTGGCGCTTGTAATGAACCCAGCCCAGCGCCGCGAGCGGATAGGGCTTCAACTCATCCGGCGCGGCGGACAGCGCGCGGCCGGCGTAGTCCAGCGCCGAATCGAGGTCCTCCCCCGATTCGGCCAACGCCGTGGCCAGCTCGTAGTAGCCGACGGCCTGGGACGTCTTGGACGGGTGTTTCTCGAGGAACTCGCGAACGAACCCGATGGCCTCCTTGGTCTTGCCCTCCGCGCGCAGGGCCTCGGCCAGCGTCGAGCAGGCGGCCGCGGCGACGACGTCTTCCGGCTCCCCGGCCAGAACGTGCCGGCACGATTCGATCGCATCACCCCACTGGCCGAGCGAGGCGGAGAGCAGGGCGTACGAGATGCGGATCGTCGAATTGTCCGGCTCCGCGGCCATCGCTTTCTTGTACAGCTCCAGGGCCCGTCGCAGCGCGCCGAAGGAGACGGCGTCCTCGGCGTGGCGGAAGGCCTCGGCCCCCGCGCCGTGCACCCCCGGAAGCGTGTAGCGCTTCCTGCGCTCGAGGAGCCGCACGGCCTCCTGGTATTCGAGCTTGCGCGGGTTCTTTTCCAGGGCCTGCTGGAAGCACTCCAGCGCCCGGCGCGGGCGGTTCTTCTCGATGTAGCACAGGCCCAGCTGAAAGACGGCATCCTCCGAGTCCGGCTGCTCGACGAGGGCCTGCTCGAACTCGGCGATGGCGCGGCCGATCTCGCCCTTCTCCCGCAGGACCGTGCCCAGAAGCACGCGCGCGGAGGAGACCGGAGCGACCTCGATCGCCCGGAGGAGCTCCCCCTCCGCCTCGTCCCAGCGGGCCCCGTTGGCATAGAGCGCGCCCAGGGCGAAGTGTGGAAGGAACGCGTCGGACTTCTTCTCGATCGCGCGCTTCAGCAGCGATTCGGCCGACTCGACCTCGCCCCGCTCGGACGCCGCGATGCCCGAGTACACCAGGGATTCGAAATGGTTCGGCTCGACCGCCAGGATCTTCTTGAAGAAGCCGCCGGCCCTCTCCAGGTCGCCGCCGGAGAAGAACGTCTCGGCCAGATAGAACCCCAGCTCCACGTTCTCGCGGCCGGTGCGGTAAAGCTCTTCCAGGATCTTGATCCCCCGGTTGGCGTCGAGCGCCAGGATGGCGAACTCGGCTTCGCGAAGGCGGCGCAGAAATTCGGGCCGGTTGTCCCCCGCGTAGCCGGCGATGATCCGGTCCCGCCGCTCCAGGAATCGGTCCTTCTTCTCGACCGCCTGCATCCGCTCGTCCATCTTGGTTTCCCAGAGGTCGAGCACCTCCTCCGATCGGACGGCCCCCTGCCGCTCCAGCGCTTCCTGAAGGGCCAGGACGCCGGTGTGCGCGACGAAGAGGTTCTTCTCCAGGTTGCCCAGCGTTTCGAAGACGGACTTCAGCGCCTCGCCCGTGCGCTTGACCACGTCCTCGAGCGTCGAGATTCTCTCCAGGAGGTGCTCGTCGAACGGGATCTCTTCCTGCGTCTCACCCGTCGATTCGTCGACCACGCCCACGCCGGAAAGAACCAGGAGCTTGGAGTGACAGCGGACGCAGAATTCCTCGTCGTCGGGGTTTCGGAGGCCGCAGACCTGGCAGAACATGGTTAAGCGTGAGGCGTGAGGCGTGAGGCGTGAGGCGCCGGAGACCGACGGGATTGTCTATGTCGCGGCATAGTCGTAGAAGCCCTTCCCGGTCTTCTTGCCCAGCCAACCCGCGTCCACCATCTTGATCAGAAGGGGGCTCGGCCTGTACCGGGGGTCGCCGAATCCCTCCTGCAACACGCGCAGGATCGAGAGGCAGGTGTCCAGGCCGATGAAGTCGGCCAGCGTCAGAGGACCCATGGGGTGGTGCATGCCGAGCTTCAGGATCCCGTCGATGGCTTCCCGCGTGGCGACGCCTTCGCGCAGAGTCTCGATCGCCTCGTTCACCATCGGCATCAGGACCCGGTTGGATACGAAACCAGGAGAGTCGTTGCAGAAGAGAGGAGTCTTTCCCATCCGCCTGGCCAATCCCTCCACCGCGTCCGCCGTCTCGTCCGAGGTCGCGATGCCGCGGATGACCTCGACCAGCTCCATGACCGGAACGGGGTTCATGAAGTGCATGCCGATCACCCGGTCCGGGCGCCGGGTCACCGCGGCGAGGCGAGTGATGGAGATGGAAGACGTGTTCGTCGCAAGGATCGCGTGCGCCGGCAGAATCGCATCGAGCCGCTCGAGCAGGTCCTTCTTGACCTCTTCGTTCTCGACCACCGCTTCGACCACGGCGTCGGCCCCGGCCAACCGCGAGAGATCGGTGGAGAGAGACAGGCGGGCCAGGGCGGCTTCTTTCTCCGGTGCCGTCCGCTTGCCCCTGGCCACCTCCCGGTCGAGGTTCTTCTGGATCGTCGCCCGGGCCTTTTCCAGCAGCGCGTCGGAGACGTCCTCGAGCAGCACGGCGCAGCCCGCCGCCGCGGCCACATGGGCGATGCCGTTGCCCATCTGGCCGGCTCCCACGACGCCGATTGTGCGGATCTCCACGGTCGGGACTCTATTGCGGCCCGGGGGGACGACGCAAACCCGGAGGCGTGAGGCGTGAGGCGACGTGAATGCGCGTCTTGCGTTCTTCGCCTTACGCCTAACGCCTTACGAGAGCGCGACTCTCAGCCTCGGCGTCCCGAATCGCGAGAGCAGGGCAATCCCGACGGCGAGAACGGACGCCGCGGCCCACACGACTCCTCCCACCAGCGGCAGGAGCGAAACCGCGCCGAGAATCGCGAATCCGGCGGCGAGGGCCGTCGGGCGGCGAGCGGGAGCGACGTTCCTGGTCACCTTCTGCCCCAGGAAGAGGAAGAGGGCGCCCATGCCGAAGATTTTCGCCGCAACGCCCAGCACGCCGATCACGAGCGCCACCGGGATGGCGAGAGACGACGGCAGCAGCGCCAGCGCCGCGGCAGCCGCCAGAAAGAGCGTCAGCACGCCGAACGCGCCGGCAAGCAATGACGAGCCGAAGTCGGCGTCCGCCGATGCCGCGGCCCGCGCGAACGGCGAGCCGAAGGCGTAGAGGAGCGCGAGACTCAACGCCAGCCACGCAGAAAGGGCGATCAACCGCAACCCCGTCCAGAGCGAAGCCCGCGGGCCCCGTTCCCACGGAGCGCGGTGCAGCTCCTCCAGATAGAGCCGCAAGAGCGATCCCGGGGTCGAGATCGTTCCGCCGACCGGAAGCGTCCTCCCGGCGCCAGCCTGCACGTCGCCGCCGAAGACGGAGAGATTGCCGAGCACCTGGCCCCCGGCCCCGAAAGTCACGCGGCCTCCCCAGACGATCACGTCGCCGGAGACGCGCGAATCGATCCGCACGTTCCCCAAGACCGAGACGACGCGGCCGGCCACGGGCGACGCGATCGTGACGTCCTGTCCGAAAGCGGTGACGTTGGAGATCGGCGGGACGGCGGCGGAGACGGAAAAGAGAATCGCCGCGAGGAACATCGAAGCGCGATTCAGTGCCGGGCGCGCGCGAGCGCCCGCTTCAGACCCAGGACCGTCGGAGCGAGGAGCGCGAGCGCCGCCAGTCCCACCGCGGTGTGCTGGCGCAGCGTCTCGGAGAGCGCCTGAAGGCCGGACGGGGTCGCTACCGCCGCCTGACCCAGCGCCTGCTGCAGGGTCTTGACCAGCATCCAGAGCGGCGCCAGAAGCGCCATCCCTCCCAGACCCGCCTGCTCCCGAACCGTCAGGACCGGAAGGGTCAGGAGCAGAAGACCGCCGAAGAAGACTCCGGCGCTCAGGCCGCAGGCAGCTCGCCAGAGAGAGAAGTCCCGCCGTTCCCGACGGGAGAAAGCGCGCAGGCGAACGACCCGACTGGAAAGGTCCGGCATCGCCGGCCCGACCGCGGTGCCCTCGAGGGTCCCATCCAGACGGCCGGCCAGCGCCACCTGCTCGCCGCAGGCCGCGCAATCCCGCGCGTGCTTGCCGGCGTCGGAGGCAAAAATCGGCTCGGCCCCGGCCGCAAGGGCTTGGGCGTCAATCGGATCGATCGGTCGAGTACACAGGCTCACGATAGCTCTCCAGCCAACCTCTCCTTCAATACGGCTCTGGCTCGAAAGAGTTTGTTCTTGACGGTCCCCAGGGGCATGTTCTTGACGTCGGCGATCTCCTCGTAGGAAAGGCCGGTGAAATGGCGCAAGGTGATCAACTCTCGGAATTCCGCCGGGAGCTCGGCAATGGCCGCAGCGATGGCGTCTCCTCTCTCGACGTTTCGGAGCTCGCCGAAGGGATCCAGGTCGAAGCTTTTGTACTCCGGAGAGGACACTTTCCCTTCAGAGTCGGTCATTTCCAGGGGGATGGTACGAGGCTTCTTCTTGCGGAGTTGATCGATGGCCGCGTTGCCGGAGATCCGGAAAAGCCAGGTTGAGAACTTGAACTCCGGGTTGTACCGGTCCAGGGCCTGGAAGACCTTCAGGAAGATCTCCTGGGTCAGGTCCAGGGCGTCGTCGCGGCTGCCGATCATCCGGGCGACGTGGGAGAGGATGCGCGCCTGGTACCTGCGGACCAGGGTTTCGAAGAGATCCTCCTCGCCGGCAAGGATGCGCCGCACGAGCTCCTCGTCCGGGCAATCTTCCAAACGCTTATTCTCCAAGATCTTCCCGCGGTTTGGATTTACAATTCCGAACTCATTGTAAACGCCGCTCGTGCCGGCCCCGTCAGGAGGCAACCCGTGAGCCCAGTCGCCGAACCCCAGTTCCCGACCATCGGAACTCCTCCCCAAGGGGTCGATTCCGCCAATCCCTTCGAGGAAATGATGTCCCGGTTCGACGTTGCGGCCCAGAAGCTGGGCCTCGATCCGGGCCTGTACAAGGTCCTGCGGGAACCGGTCCGCGAGACCAAGGTCTCGATTCCGATCGTGATGGACGACGGCCGGATCGAGGTCTTCATCGGCTACCGCGTCCTCCACAACATCGCCCGCGGGCCCGGCAAGGGGGGCATCCGCTACGACAAGAACGTGACGCTGGACGAGGTCCGGGCCCTTTCCGCCTGGATGACGTGGAAGTGCGCCGTCGTCAACATCCCCTTCGGCGGAGCCAAGGGAGGCGTCATCTGCGATCCGGGGAGTCTGTCGCGCAGCGAGCTCGAACGGATCACGCGCCGCTACACCGCGGAGCTGATGGATCAGTTCGGGCCGGAGAAGGACGTTCCGGCGCCGGACATGGGGACGAACCCCCAGACCATGGCGTGGATCATGGACACCTTCTCCATGCACATGCGGCACACCGTGACGTCGGTCGTGACCGGCAAGCCTCTCTCGCTGGGAGGCTCCCGCGGCCGCGTCGAGGCGACCGGAAGGGGCCTCATGCTCATCTGCCGCGAGGCCGCGCCGCTGAAGGGAATGACCCTCCAGGGCAGCCGGATCGTGATCCAGGGCTTCGGCAACGTCGGGTCGATCGCGGCGCGGATGTGCCACGAGGCGGGGGCGAAGATCGTGGCGGTCTCCGACATCAACGGCGGAATCCACGACCCCAAGGGTCTCGACGTGCCGGCCGTCCTCACGCACTACGACAAAGCGCGCTCGTTCGAGGGACTCTCCGGCATCGCCAAGGTCGGCAACGCCGAGCTTCTCGAGCTCGACTGCGACATCCTGATCCCCGCGGCCAACGAGAACCAGCTCCGCGGCAAGAACGCCGGCAACATCAGGGCCAGGATCATCGTGGAGGGCGCCAACGGCCCGACCACGCAGCGCGCCGACGACATCCTGAAGGAAAAGGACGTCCTGGTCGTTCCCGACATCCTGGCCAACGCCGGGGGCGTGACCGTCTCCTATTTCGAGTGGGTCCAGGATCGCGCCGGTTTCTTCTGGCGCGAATCGGAGGTCAACGAGCGCCTGGAGGACATCATGGTCCAGTCCTTCCGGGACGTCGCCGAGATGGCCAAGAAGTACAACGTGACGTTCCGAATCGCGGCGTACATGCTCGGCATTTCCCGCGTGGCCCACGACACGATGGTGCGCGGACTGTACGCCTGACGGCGCCGAGCGCCCCAGGCGCGTCAGGCGTTAGGCGTAAAGCATAAGGCGTAGGCCCGGGTCCTCGTGGTCCGCCTCACGCCTCACGATCCCAGCACGACCTTCGGCTTCACTCCCGGAACCTCGAAGGCGAGCTTGGCCTCGAGCTCCGGAAGAGTCGCCTCGACGGGCTTTCGCCACGCCGGATCGAGCAGGCGAAGCGTCAGGCGGCGGCCGGAAAGCGCCGCGGGCTCGATCTTGCGCGACAGCGGTTCTCCCACGATGCGGCTCCAGCGCGCCCGGATCCAGCGCAGGGCCTCCTCGCCATGGGCCATGTCGCGAAGAACGCGGTCGGAGGTCGCGTCCAGGCGCGTGAACGACTCGGGCTTGCGCCCTTTCATCGCTCGGCCCTGCTCTTCTCCGACGGCACGGGCCGCAGCGGCTTCTCCCCGGAAAGAACCCGGCGCACGTCTTCCACGACCATGCGGGCCATTTCCCGGCGGGTCTCCAGCGTGGCGCTGCCGGCGTGGGGCATCAAAACGACCCGATCCTCGTCCAGAAGACCGGCGGTGATTCCCGGCTCGTTCTCGTAGACGTCGAGCCCGGCGCCGGCCAGCTGTCCCGCGTCGATCGCCCGGACCAGCGCCACCTCGTCCACGATCGGCCCGCGGGCGGTGTTGATCAGGTAGCTCCCCGGTTTCATCCGGGCGAACGTCTCGGCCCGAAACAGTCTCCGCGTGTCGTCGTTCAACGGCAGATGGATGGAGACGACATCGGAGCGGCGCAGCAGCTCTTCGAAGGAGACCCGCGGCGGATCGTCGGGATCCTGCTCGTCGCGGGCCGATCGGCCGAATCCGATCACGTTCATGCCGAAGGCCCGGGCCCGACGGGTCACCGCCCGCCCGATGCGGCCCGGTCCGGCGATTCCCAGGACCTTCCCCTTCAGCTCGGTCCCCAGCAGCAGGTTGGGCGCCCAGCCGGCAAATCCTCCGGCTCGCACCATGCGGTCTCCCTCGATGATCCGCCGCGTGACGGCGAGCAGCAGGGCCACGGTCAGGTCGGCCGTCGCGTCGGTCAGCGCGTTGGGCGTGTGCGTGACGACGATCCCGCGGGCCGCCGCCGCCGCCCGATCGATGTTGTCGACGCCCACGGCGAACTGGGCAACAATTTTGAGATTGTGGCCGGACTCCAAAACCGCTTCGGTCACCGGATCCGAGACCAGGGTGATCAGGGCCTGGGCCTCACTCACCTCGGCAGCGAGCTCCAGGTCCGTCGGGGAGTAGCCCATCACCCGTACCTCGAAGTCCGGTTCCAGCGTGGACAGCGACGGCTCCGGCAGCTCGCGCGTCGCCAGAACGATCGGCCTCATGAGCCGGCTCCCCGTTTCTCCAGAAACCGGCCGCCGAAGAAGAGCCCGGCCCCGACCGCCAGAAGCGTGAGCTCGCCGCGGATGTTGCCGCCCAGCACTCCCATGAAGAATCCGATCCCGGTCACCAGGAGCCCGACCAGCTGCAGGGTACGGCCGAACGCGTACAGGCGAGGGCTCCCGGAATCACGGCGCGGCCGACACCGTGACGTGCCGGATGGTGTCCCATTGCTCGATCCGCTCGACGACGTCCTCGCCGTCAGTGACCTGTCCGAAAACCGTGTACAGACCGTTCAAGTGCGGCTGGGGAGAGTGCGTGACGAACCACTGACTGCCGCCGGTGTCGGGCCCCGAAAGGGCCATCCCGACGGTCCCTCGCCGGTACTCCAGCGGATTGATCTCGTCGCGAATCTCGTATCCCGGACCGCCGTTGCCCGTGCCCGTCGGGTCGCCGTCCTGGAGGACGAAGTTGGGAACGACGCGGTGGATGGCGACGCCGTCGAAGAATTTCTTCTGCGCGAGCTGGAGGAAGTTCTCGACCGTGAGCGGCGCCATCGTTCCTTCCAGGCGGATCGTGAACGAGCCTCGGGTCGTCTCGACCTGCGCCCGCCACGGTTTGCGAGCGTCGGCCAGGAGTGCGGCATAGTCCGCCGCCGTCTTGCCGGTCTTGTATTCGGCGGCGGGGAACGCGGCCGGATCGCCGTGGAAGAAGTCGAGCAGCGATCTGCGGGCCAGCCGCGACACGAGCGTCTTGGGATGGCGGTAGAGAGACTCGACGACCGGCCGAGCCCGTGGATCGGTGCGGAGCTTCTCGCAGGCCGCCAGAACGGCGCTGGCCACGTCCACGCCCGCGTCCCCCCGTGACTTATCGGCGGCCTCCTGCAGCAGGGGCCACACCGAAGCGTCCCCCACGACCGCCAGCGCCTCGATGGCCGCGGCGCGCACCCCCGCGTCCGGATCGGTCAGGCCCGAGTTGATCAGGTCCCGATTCTGCCCGACGGTCTCGACGCCCTTGATCCCGACGAAGACGCCCAGGCGCACCAGCGGACTCTTGTCTCCGAACAGCCGTTCGCGCCATGGCCGGGCGTCCGAGGCGGGCAGGTACACCAGCGATTCCGCGGCGGTGCCGCGCAGGGCCGGATCGGGCGATTCCGCCGCGGCCTTCAAAGCCGCCTCCGCCTTGGCCTTGAGCAACGCCACGACCGAAAGCAGGGCCGTCTGGCGCCGCCGTCCCGCTCCCGTGGTCGCGATCGACCACAGGCGGCTGAAGACCTGGCGGTCCGCCCCGGCGAACTGCCGCAGCAGGATGAGAGCGGGCACGGCGACGTCGCCGTTGTCGTCTCCCGCGAGCGCCAGCACCCGGCTCTTGGCCGTGTCGGGCACGGTGGCGCCCGGGTTCTTCTCGAGAATCGCCTCCATGGCCACCAGGGCGTTAACCTCGACGGGGATGCGGCCGGAGTCCAATGTCGCCGCCAGCGCCGGAAGGGCGTCCCTCTTCTCCAGGACGCCCAGGCCGTGCGCCGCGGCCGCCGCGGTGTCGGGGTCGGTGTCGTTCAGGGCCGCCGTCAGCATGGCCAGAGACAATTCCTGCGGCTTGCGCGCGAGCGTGTAGATGGCCGCGCCTCGAACTTTGGGGTCCGGGTCCGAAGCGTAACTCCCGACCGCCGTCGCGATCCCGGCGCTCGGAAACTTCCAGAGCGCCGCGAGCATCGAGGCCCGCGGCTCGGGCGAGGCCGCCTTCGGGATCGCGGCCAACAGCGCGTCCTGCCCGTCGCCCCGCCCGAGGAACCCGATGGCCCGGGCCGCCGATACCACCACCTCTGCGTCGGGGTCCGAGAGAAGCGGGATCAGCTCGGCGGTCAAGGTGGGATCTCCCTGAAGCTCGCAAGCGAACGCGGCCGACTTCCTGACCTCGGCGGACTTGTCGGTCAACAGCTCCGAGAGCAGGCTCCGGCCGCGGTCGTCCCCCAGGCGGCCCACGGTGAGCGCCGCGCGAGCCCGCGTGCCCGCCTCCGCGCCGCGCGCCGCGGCGGTCAGAGTCCCGGGCTCGAAGGAGCGTCGATCCTCGAGCGCCACCAGAGCGGCCTGCGCCTCCTCCGGAGACGCGAACTTCGGAGCCGAAGGAGGGACCGTCGGCCGCGGCGGCGGTCCGGCGCTGGGCCCCGGGCCTCCTCCTCCCGCACAGCGCGTGAGCACGGCCGCGATCAGCAAGGGCCCGAGTCTTCGCCAACAATTCCTATTCATGATCTCTCCGCTTGCTCATCGCCCATGGAAAAGACTGCCGATTGTAGATGCCCGAAGGGAGATTGCAAGCGTCTCCTTCGACATTTTCCGACGGTCCTCTCTCGGGCCGGGGTCAGGCGCCGACCAGAAGCCGATCGCCGAGCAGCGAGGGCAGGCCGGCGCGCAAGATCTTTTCGCGCGCCTTGCCCGCATCGTAGGCCACGCGGTCGAAGGCGACAACCTTCTCCGAGGAATCGTAGATGGCGTAGGAGGCGGCCGGATTGCGATCCCTGGGCTGTCCGATCGAGCCCGGGTTGATGAGATAGCGGCGGTGGGGCTCGAGCTGGACGCGGACCCGATCGCCGGCGACGACCTCGACGCCGATCCCCTCGGGCTCGAACGTGAAGATGGAGGGGATGTGACTGTGCCCGAAGAAGCACACCGCGAAGTCGAACAGGTAGAAGTTCATGAAGGCGTCGCGGTCGGAAAAGATATAGGCGTCCTCGTCCCGCGGCGATCCGTGGCAGATGGTCAGTCCGGGCTCGATCTCCAGAGGTCCCACCGGCAGGGATCCGAGGAACTTGCGGTTGCGGTCCGTCAGTTTCTCCGCGGTCCACCGCGCGGCGGCCAGCGCGACCGGATTGAACAGGTCGCCCGTCTCCAGGCCGCACACGACCTTGTCGTGGTTTCCCCGAATGGCGATCGTCTCGCGGCGAAGCCGTCGCACGCGATCGATGACGTGGTTGGGATTGGCGCCGTAGCCGACGAAGTCGCCCAGAATCAGGACCCGGTCGAAGCGCTTGCGCCGGACCCGGGCCAGCACCGCCGCGAGCGCCTCGGCGTTGGAATGGATGTCGGAAAGGATCAGGAAACGCATGGAGACGGAACCTCGCCGTTCAAGCGCGCGTCACGCCGATCGGCTCGAACAGTGCCGTCAGGACACGGTCCGCACCGACTTCGATCGAATCCGCAGGGAGCTTCACGTGGATCGGAGCCATTCTATAGAAGGGCTCGCGCTCCACCAGCAGACGACGAGCCTGCTCCTCGCTCTGGAAGAGGGGTCGGTCGGTCTTTCCGGACATTCGATCGAGAATCGTGGGGAACGGGACGTCCAGGAACACCGCCGTGCCGAGCCTCCCGATCACGCGCCGGTTCTCCGCACGCGCGTAGCAGCCGCCTCCGGTCGCCACGACGGCCAGCGGGAGGGATTGCGTCCCTTCCAGAAAGGCCGTTTCACGCTCTCGGAACACGGCCTCCCCCGACGCCTCGAACAGCGCCCGCACGGTTCGCCCGGACGTCCGCTCGATCTCCGCGTCCAGATCCACGAACGGCATCCCCAGCCGCTCGGCGACGCGGCGCCCGATCGCGGTCTTGCCGCTGCCCATGAATCCAACGAGATACACCCGGCCCGGCAAAGCGCGGCGGCGAGCGGCGTCCAGGACCCGACGCGTGCGTTCTTCGATTGCGCCGCCGGCGACGAGGCCGCGGACCATTGCCGCCGAATCCGCTCCCGCGTTCAGGACCGCGTCCAGGTTCTCGGCCGTGATGCCGCCGATCGCAACGAGAGGCAGCGTCTTTCCCGCTGCCACCCGGGCCAGGGCCTCGACGCCGCGCGCCGGACGGAGGGCCTTGGTTGCGCTTTCGAAAATGGGGCCGAACGCGACGTAGCCGGCGACCCCTTCGTCGAAGGCGCGGCGAGCCGCAGCCTCGTCGTGTGTGGAGACCCCGACCGGCGCCTCGGCCCCCAGAAGCCGGCGGGCCGCCTCTGCCGGAAGATCGTCCTCACCCAGATGCACGCCCACTCCGGCCAGCCGCGCCACGTCGGCCCGATCATTGACCAGGACGGTGGCCCCGCAAGCGGATCCCAGCTGGCCCACCCGCTCGACCACATCGAGCAGCTCGCGGTCGGAGAGATCCTTGTCCCGCACCTGCAGGAACCGGACGCCGACCGCGAACAGGCGCCGCGCGATCTCGGCATGGTCGTCCAGCCCGGCGGCGTGTCGGTCCGTGATGGCGTAAACCGGAGGGAGTCGAAGGTTCAAGGTCTCAGGTCTCGCATTCGGCCTTCCGCCGACTTACGACGCCTGGGCGAACCGTTCCATGAAGCGCGTCGACAGGCGGGCGTCGACGAAGTCAGGCTCCTCGAGAATGCGTCGGTGCATCGGGATCGTCGTCTTGATCCCCTCGATGACGAAGAGATCGAGCGCTCTGCGACCGCGGGCGATCGCTTCCGCCCGGTCCCGTCCGGTCACGATCAGCTTGGCGATCAGGGAGTCGTAGTAAGGGGGGATCAGGTACCCCTGGTAAGCCGCGGTATCCACGCGAACGCCCAGGCCTCCGGGGGGATGAAACGTGACGATCCGGCCGGGCGACGGCTTGAACGTCACCGGGTCTTCCGCGTTGATGCGAAACTCGATGGCGTGCCCGCGCGGCGTCAGCTCCCGGCCGGCGAAGGACAGACGCTCGCCGGCGGCCACGGCGATCTGCTCCTTGACCATGTCGACCGCGGTGACCTCCTCGGTGACGGGATGCTCCACCTGGAGACGGGTGTTCATCTCCATGAAGTAGAACCGGCCCTCGCCGTCGAGAAGGAACTCGATGGTGCCGGCATTGACGTAACCCACCGCCCTGGCCGCGGCGATCGCCGCGTCTCCCATCCGGGCGCGAAGCTTCGGGTCGAGCGCCTTGGACGGAGCCTCCTCGATCAGCTTCTGGTGGCGGCGCTGGATCGAGCACTCCCGCTCCCCCATGTGCTGGAGATTCCCATGGGTGTCGCCGAAGATCTGAAACTCGATATGGCGGGGCGCCTCCAGATATCTCTCCAGGTAGACTTCGGCGTTTCCGAACGCCTTCTCCGCCTCTGCCCGAGCGGTTTCGTACGCGCCCGAGAGCTCGCGCTCATCCCGCGCCACGCGCATGCCCCGGCCTCCCCCGCCGGCCGAGGCCTTCAGGATCACGGGGTAGCCCGCCTTGCGCGCGAACGAGAGCGCCTCATCGACGGTCTCCACCGGACCGGGAGAGCCGGGAACCGTGGTGACTCCGGCCGCCGCCACCGTCCGGCGAGCCAGCGATTTGTCCCCCATCTTGCGGATCGCCTCCGGCGAAGGGCCGATGAAAGCGATGTGGCAGTCATGGAGGATCTCCGCGAACCGCGCGTTCTCGGAGAGAAAGCCATATCCGGGGTGAATGGCGTCGGCTTCCGTGATCTCCGCCGCCGAGATGATCGATGAGACGTTCAAGTACGAAGCGGCCGAGGGATAGGGCCCGACGCAGACGTCCTCGTCGGCGAATCGGACGTGGAGGGCCTCGCGATCGGCTTCGCTGTAGATCGCGACCGTTCGGATGTTGAGCTCGCGGCAGGCGGAGATGATCCGAAGGGCGATCTCACCGCGGTTGGCGACGAGGATTTTCTTGAACATCGGTTCGTGAGGCGTCAGGCGTGAGGGGTGAGGCGGAGCACGGGAGTCCGGCTTGACCGTTCGCCTTACGCCTTACGGCGCTCAGGCCGCCAGCCTGATCGCAAAAAGCTTCTCCCCGTACTCGACGGGTTGACCGTTCTGCGCGAAGACCTCGACGATCTCCCCTTCCACGTCCGACTCGATCTCGTTCATCAGTTTCATCGACTCGATGATGCACAGGGTCTTGCCTCGGCCCACCTTCTGGCCGATCTCCGCGAACGGGTCCGACTCCGGCGAAGGCGCCCGGTAGAACGTCCCGACGATGGGCGAACGGATCACGTGGACGTTCGCGTCGGGCTCCGGCTCGGCTGCGGGGACGGCCGCGGCGAGCGCCGCGACAGGCGAGCCGGCAGCGGCAGCCGTCACCGCCGGCGCGTTCCCGTTGCCCACGGGGCGGGCGCCCTCAATGCGGATCCGAAAGCCCGACTGCTCGATCTCGAGCCCGGAAAGGCCGCGCTCGGCCACAAGATCGATCAGGTCCCGGATCTCTTTGAACGAAAGCATCTAGCTGCCCGACCTGTTCATGAACGACTCCGTCCGACGCCCCGGTCAATGTACATCCAAGGCCCCTCTTCTTCTCACAGCCCTTGAAGAAATCCCCGACTCGATCCGATGGCCCCCGTGTCGCCGGATATCCAGCAACAGACCGGCCTACATCAACTCCTTCTCCAGCGCGAGAGCCGCGCGAGCGAGCTCGAAGCGGCCCCGGCCGAAGTTCCCGTCCCGCTCGAGCAGGAGCAGCAAATAATACTCCTCGGTCACCCGGGACAAAATCGCGATCGACTTGTCCGTCACCAGGGCGAGCTGCTGGATCGGGGACGAGCCGAGCGACATGTGAGGCCCCTCGGCCGACTTCACGAAGGCCCCCAGCTCCGCGGCGAACGACTCGATGGGGATCCCTTCGATCGATCCGTACGAATCGATCGCGATGCCGTCCATGCCGACCAGCGACACCGCCCGGGTGCCCTCGACGCGCTCGGCGATGCGGCGCAGTGTGTCCTGAAAGACGTTCATCGGATTGCGGCCCCGGCGCGCCGGCCGGTGCGGATCAAGCGGTTTGTACCACCGACAGCCAGTGTTTCAAAGTCCGGATCTTGGCCAGCCGGTGTTCCAGCGCCGTGTCGGGCGAAGCGGCCGAGCGGATCGTGGCGGCCGCCGGCAACAAACGGGCTTCCGCGTCCCGGCGCAAGCGGCGCAGCTCCTCGTCGTGCGGGTTACCCGCCACCAGATCGTCGTAGATCGCGAGCGCCTCCGTGAAATGCCCCTGCGCGAAGTACAGGTCGGCCAGGACCCTGCCCTGCGGCTCCTCCAGCGCTCCGGCCGGGGACGGCGGCTCCGCGGCATCCGACGGCCTCGCCGGAAGCTCCGACGCGGCAAAGTGAGGCGCAGCCGCTCGGGCCAGCGCCTCCGCGACCGGAATCGCGCCGGTGACGGCTTCGTCCGCCGGCGGCGGCGCCACCCGCTCGATGGGCGCGGTGAGCGAGCGTTGCAGGGTGATCGGCAGGAGCGGCGTGTCGCGGGACAGGGGAACGGGAACCGACTCGAGGTCCTGCCGGGGCCGTCCTCCCGCGCCGGATTCATCCGGCTCGAAGGCGACCGGCGAGACGTCCAGGTCGACGGCCGACTGAGGCCTGGTGGCCGGCTCGTCGAACTTGGACTCGCGCGTCCGACGAACGGGACCGGGAAGCTTCCCGTCGTAGAACGTGGGAGGCGGAGGCGGAGGCACGTCCTCCTTGCGGGTCAGCGGGGGCGGAGGCGCCAGTTCGACCTCGAGGCGCTCGATGATGTCGTCCACGCCGCGATCTCCGGCGAGCGCCCGGTAGAGCTTGTACTTCTTGATGGCCTCGACGCTGTCCCCGCGCGACAGGTAGATGTCGGCGAGCGACTTGGCCGAGACGAGATTCCCAGGATCCGAAGAGAGAACCTTGGAAAACGTCGCGATGGCCTCGGTGATCTGGCCGGCCTCCAGGTACGCGCGCCCCAGGGCGACGTGCGCCGAGAGATAGTGCGGATGAGCCAGCAGGCCTTTTTGGAGCGTCGACAGGGCATCGGCCAGACGCCCCGACTTGCGGTACTCCTCGGCCAGCGCCACAAACAGGCGCGAGCCGGGCTCGATGTCGAGCCGGCGCTTCAAATCCCGGATGCGTGCTTCGGTTGCGGAATCAGCCACGTTGGTGGCTCCGCCCGCGCTGATGCGGGCGGAGCCGTCCAAGGATCGCTCGTTAGTTCACGTTGGTCGAAACCGAGGCCGAGTTGTTGGTGAGGTTCGGTTCTGCCGTCGTGGTCGAGACGTTGGCGGTGTTACCGACCGCGGATCCCGCCGGCAGCGTGACGGTCACGGTCATGGTGATCGTCGCGCCGGCGCCGTTGGGAAGATTCCCGATCGCGCAGCTGACCGTCGCTCCGGCCGAGCACGAGCCCAGCGTGGACGTCGGGGTCCCCACCAGAGTGGTCCCCGTGGGAACGACGTCGGTCAGGGCCGTTGCGGCCGCGGGTCCGGAGCCCACATTGTTCACCGTGATCGTGTAGACGAGATTGTTTCCGCTCGTCACCGGCGACGGGGCCGCGCTCATCGCGATCGCGAGGTCGGGAGCCACGGTGCACGGCAGGAGGTACCGGAACGCTCCGGACGCCACGCAGCCGGTACCCGTATTGGTGACGGTGACAGTGGTCGCCGACGCGGCGGGAAGCGGCGAGCCGGCGGGGGTCCCGGACGGACAGACCGCCGGGGCCGCGGCGCCGACAGGGGTCAGGACAGTCAGCGAGGTCCCGTCGGGGGCGGCGCCGGTCACGCTGCCCGCCACGGCGCCGAACGTCACGCTGGCCCCGGCCGGAGACGTCGGCAGGTTGGTTCCGAGGATCGTCACGACGGTGTTCTCGGCCGAGGGAGACGGCGTGATGCTCGTGATCGTGGGCGCCGCTCCCGTGATGGTGAGGATCGGTCCCGGCGGCGTCGTCTCTCCAGTGCTCAGGTTGGTCACAACCACCGCTCCCCCGCCGCCGCTGCAGGTCACGAACGGCACCGCCAGGATCTCCGTGTCCGACACCGACTGGACCGTGGCCCGGTTGGGGCCGAACGTCACGAGGACGGGCGCCAGAAATCCGTGCCCGAAGATCGTCACCGCGGTCAGGGCGTTGGCCGACATCGAGAGCGGCGAGATTCCGGTGATGACCAGCGGCTCGGTGTATCTCCATCCGCCGGTCAGGGTCGCGTCGGTGGAAGGCTGCCCGTTGACCTCGTGCACCCGGACGTCAATTGGAACGTTCACCGGAACCGGCGACGCCGTTCCGAAGGCCGAGGCCGGAGGCGTGGTGATCACGATCTGGTTGAAGCTGACGGAGACGACGTTGACCTCGACCTGCACGCCGGCGCCGACGAAGAAGACCTGGACCGGGGCGACGAAACCGCCGCCGATGATCGAGACGCGCGTGTTCCCGTCCTTGGTGCCCGACGCCGGCAGGAGCGCCGTGATCGTGGGCGCCGAAGACGCGGTTCCATAAGCGAAGCAGTTGGGCACGGTCACGGTCACGCCCGAGAGGTTGAGGGTGATCGTGACGGGTACGGATGGAGCCGTCGCTTCGGGGAAAGCCGGGGTGGTGAGGACCACGGCGGTCGGCGTCACGCTGGTGACGAGGCCTTCCCGCGACACTCCGGCCGCGGTGAAGGTCGCCTTGGCCCCCGACGCGTCGCCCGGGAAGCGGCCCCCGTTGATCGTGACCGACGTCCCGCCGGTGTTCGGGCCATTGGCAGGCGCGCAGAAGGTGAAGAACGGCGCGGGCGTCGAGGCCGACTGGAAGACGATCTTGAGCTGATCGGACCTGGTGGAAACGCCGTTGACCGTGGCCGAGCCCGTGACGAAGGCCGTCCCCGTCGACGTGGAGCAGAGAGTCGCCAGCGCGCTTCCCTTCTGCGTGACGACCGAAACCGTGGGCAGATTGTTCTGAGCGAAGACTCCGAAGTCCGTCGAGAACTGCACGCCCGTTCCGTCCGCGACGGCCTGGCCGCTGAAGGTCACGATGGCCTGCACCAGGGTGCAGGAGCCCGCGGGCGGGTTGGCGTTCGTGGTGAACAGCGCGATGGCGAGGGCCGACGGTTTGTTGCCCGGTCCCGAATTGGGAGGCGTCGGCGCCGGAGCGTCCGACGAGCAGGCCCAGTAGGCCGCGACGAGCGCTAAAGCCAGGAAAATGAAGGCTATCCGGCGCATGTTCAGCCCCCTATCGATTGGACTTCCGGGACAGTGGAGTCACGGCGGCGTCGACGAACAGGAGAATCCCGGTGGCCGTTTCGCTCTGGACGCGCTGCCCCGACACCGTGTGCCCGAAGAACGTGATGTCGAAGGCCGTCTGGATCTCGGTCTTCCCGGTTTCCCGATCGACGCCCCCGTTGAACGGCAGCAGCTGATCGAATGGAGCCGACTGGATGGCCGACACCGGCAGGACGGGGAAGTTGCTCAGGGTCGAACTGCCTCCGGCAGGCACCGTGACGCCGCACCCGAAGGTCTGATCTGCGGGAACCCGTGTGCCTCCGTCGGTCCGGTGGAAATGGACGATGTAACTCTCGCACCGGAAGGTCGCGAACCCCTGCGGGTCCGTGGCGGTCGCGTCCTTGAAGTGCGAGGTCAGCGTCATCGTGTTGATCTGGACCGGCGCGGGGGTCCCCACGTCGACGAAACCAGGCTGGAGCGTGATGTCCACGGTGATGAACACCGGGGCTTCCGTCTCCCCTTGTTTGTTGGTGCAGGCCGGAGCCAGCAGCAACGCCACCGCGGTCACGAGCGGGATCCAAACGGTTTTCTTCATGGCTCTCACCCTTTATGACCGAATGATCCGGGGCGTAATGAAGATCAGGAGCTCGTCGTGCTTCTCGGTCCGCGTCTTGTTGCGGAAGAGACTCCCCAGGATCGGAATCTTCCAGACGCCGGGGATCATGTTGTTCTGGTCCTGATCGTTGATCTGGAAAATTCCTCCGATGACCGCGGTCCCGCCGTCGCGCACGAGGATCTGGCCGGTGTACTGGCGCACGGTCAGGGGCACGTTGTTGCCCAGCGCCAGGTTCAACGCCACCGCCGGTTCGCGTTTCTGCACGTTGACCTCGAGCAGGATGGTGCCCTCGTTGGTGATCTGCGGCGTCACCTGGAGCCGGAGTGTCGCGTCGACGTAGATGACGGTCGTGGTGTTGTTGACGTTGGTCTGAACGGGAATCTGGACGCCCGACTGGATCGAGGCGGAGGTGTTCGTCAGGGCGGCCACCTTCGGGGACGAGATGATCTTCAGCAAGCCCTGGTTCTCCGCCGCGGTGATGGCCATGTCGAGGCTGAACGTGTTCAGGATGTTTCCGAACGTCGCGCCGATCACGGGCGGCCCGGCGTCCAGGGCGACCTTGAAGCCGTTTCTCGGCGCGGTGCGGAAATCGACGGTGTTGGGGAAGTTCAGTCCGGTCGTGTTGCCGTGCGCGACGTCGGCGATGCCGTTGACGCCCCAGTTAATTCCCAGACTCCGACCCAGAGACTTCGTCGTCTCGACGATGCGCGCCTCGATCATGACCTGCGGCGTCGCCGTGTCGAGGTTTTCGATCAGCTGCAGCACCGCGGGCAGATACGTCGGGATTTCGCGGATGATCAGGGTATTCGTGCGGACGTCGACCACGATGTCGCCGCGCTTGGACATGACGCTCTTGATCGAATTGGTGATCTCCGAAGCCTTGGCGTAAGAGAGCTTCTTGATGACCGTGCGCGTGGGTTCCGCCGCCTGACGGGCCTCCGCCAGGCGCGCGCGGTCCGACTGCTCGGCCTGGAGCTTCCCGGTCGTGGCGATGCGCATGATGTTGTTTTCCAGGACATAGCCCAGGCCGTTCTGCTTGAGGATCAGGTCGAGGGCCTGATCCCACGGAACGTCTTCGAGGTCGACGGTCACCGTGCCCCGAACCTCGGGATCCACCACGATGTTCAACTGCGTCAACTCGGAGATCGTCCGGAAGACGTCCTTGATGTCGGCGTCTTTCAGGTGGAGCGAGATCGGCTCTCCGGTGAACTGCGACTGCCCTTCCGCGATGGTCCGGGGCTGGAACTTCGACGACTGCTCCTGGGCGGGATGGGCCGCATCGTCCTGATCCAGGACGGCCGCCGCTGCCTCGAACAGAGCCTCCTCGCGTCTGGAACTCTTGGCTTCTGACTGCGGAGCCGTCTTGCGTGCCGGGCGCAGAGCGCTGGCGGACGGCGGGGTCGGCGACTCCACGGAAGGCGAAGTGGAGGACGCGGTCGTCGCGGCGGCGGGCGAAACAGCCGCCGGGGCATTGGATTCGGGCGCGGAGGGTCGGGTGGCAGCCGGGCTCGTGGAGGCGGCCGTGGCGCCGGCCGAGGACTCCCTGGCCGGCGCGCTGGCCGACGGGTTCGGACTGCCCTGCGCGGTCGGGGTCGTGGTCGGGTCCGCGGGCTTCGGCTCAGGGGCCCCGGACGCGGAAGCCGACGCCTCGGAGGTGGTCGGCGGCGGCGCAGAGGCCGGCTCGACCGACGGGGGGGTCGCCGGCGCGCTGCCGGTCTTCGGGTCGGTCATCGGGGAGGATGCGGCTTCCGTCGCGATCGCGGTCCGAGATGGTGCCGCGGCGACCTGAGTCGCGGGAACGATTTGCGGCACCGAGCGACCAACCAGGACCGCCAGCCGTTCACCGTCCGCCTGGACCACGTGGGGCGTCGGGCGCGCCAGGTCGACGACGACCCTCGTGATGAGCTCCGGCGCCGTCTGAAACTGCGAGATCCGAACGCGAGAGACCTGAGAGCTCTTGACGGCAAGGACGCGCCGACGGACCTCGTTCTTGACCCCGGGGAGGTCGATGACGATCCGGGGCGGGTTGTCCAGCTCGAACTCGCGGGGGCTCAACACGCCGTCGCCCAGAAGCGAAACGGTGACGCCTTGCGAGTCGGACGCGATCCGCACTTCCTCCAGAGCGTGCGCGATCTCGGCCCGCACCGGCGCCGAGGGCATCGGGACGGAGGACGCCGCCGCGGTCGAGACCGGCGGCGCCGGGGACGCATCCGGAGGGGGCGCGGGCGTCGCGGTGGAGTCCGCGGAAGCCGTCTGCGTTGCCGTATCGAACGTCACCGCCAGGCCCTGCCCGACGGTGTGGACGTCGTAATGCACCCCTTCCTTGTGGGCGATGGTCAGGCGCGTCAGGTGTTTTCCCATTTCGGTGATCGGGTCGACGCGCACCGAAGAGACCAGCGCGCCCGAGGCCGCGGGCGCCGCAAAATGATCGGACAGGGAGCTTCCCGGCAGATCGACCACCAGCAGATCCGGGCGCGGCTCGTACGCCGTGTAGAGAAGGGGCCCGTCGGATGAGAGAACCAGTCGGGCGCCGTCGGCATCCTCGTTGAAGGCCGCCTCCTGGACCGTCGCCCCTCCCTTGGAGGCGTGGGCGGGAGAATCGGCCGCCGCGGCGGCCGCTCCGTCGGCCGACTGGACGCCACGTCCTCTGCTCGAAGAGGCGCAGCCGAACACCGCCGCCATCGACAGAGCCGTGATGGCGATCGCGCTCCATCTGCATGCCATTCGCATCGCTCCTCCCGTCCCGCAGGATGCCGTCATCGCTTGCACGTCGTCACTGCTTGATCGTGGCATTGAGTTGTTTGGTCACGTCGCGAAAGGGCTTCACGCTTTGCGGGTCGTTCAAATTCTGGCGAAAGCTCACCTCGTTCGGCCCGATGCGGGTCACCTCTCCGTCGTAAAGGAGATCTCCGGGTCGCAGCAGATAGCTCTTGTTATCGGTTCCGCGGATCTGCGCGAGGAATCCCGCCTTCGTCTTCCAGATGCCCTGGATGAGAACGTCGTCGATCGCTATTCCGGCGATCCCCGGGGGACGGGCTCCTCCGGCACGGTTGGCGGAACGCACCAGGAGCGAGCGGAACGGGTCGCGGCGCCCTGCCGGGTCGTAGGTGTAGGCGCGCCCCGCGTTGGCCTGCTCGTCTTCCTCCAGAAGAGTCTGAGGGAGCGACTCGGAGGGCGCGGCCGGCGTCGGAGCCGGAGCCGGAGCCGCCGGCTTCTTCGCGGCCTGGGCGATCAGCATGCCGGAAACCAGCCAGGCGGCGGCTCCCAGAATCACCTTCGCTCGCATCAATCGATCCCCTTGCCTTCGGCCCGGCTCTTCAAGGTTCTCGCGTTGGTCGCGGGCGCCTGCTTGGGTCCGCCCGCCTTGCCTTCCGGGGACGCCCCGGCGGCGCCGCCCTCTCCGCCGGTGTAGATGAACGTCTTGGCCACGAACTGGGCGGTGATCGATCTGCCCGGGCTGTTCGCGAGCTCGCCGATCCGGAGAGCCTCCACGTTGATGATCCGGGAGAATCGGCTCATCCGGTCGAAGAAGAGGGCCAGGTTGTGGTACGTCCCGTCGAGCGCGATATCGATCGGATATTCGGCGTAGAAGTCCTTGTTGACCGGGTCGCCCGGAGTGAAGCGCTTGAGGTTGAAATCCCCCTGGCGGGTCAGAGCCTCGATCCGCTTGATGAGCTCCTCGGTATTACGCGAGGAGGGCAGAATCTGAAGGAGCTTGCCCAGCTCGAGCTCGAGCCGCTTGACCTCTTCGCGGAACTGGGAGAGCTTCCTCTCCGCCGCCCGGCCCTTGGAGATCTCGTCTTGTAAGCCCCTCAGCTGCGAGCGCCTGCTGGTGATGTCCGCGTTGACTCCGCGGATCCACAGGTAGTGTCCGGCGACGGCCACAGCCAGGCCGATCGCCAGGCCGAAGCCGAGCGCGGCGAACCACTTCTTCTCCTCGAGTTTGAGCTCGAGAGCCATTGCCCTAGGCTCCCTTCCCGGCCGCCTTGGCGGCGGGCGTCGGTTCAGGCGCGGGCGCTCCCGTGGACGCGAGCGCTGCCGCTGGCTTGAAGGTGAGGTTCATCTCCCAGCTGTAAACGCCCTGTCCGCCTGCGTCCTGACCCAGGGTTCGAAACACCGGCTCGGCGAAAAAGGGACTCCGCTTCAGGTTTTCCAGATATGTCGCGACGGCGGTGGGGGCGAGCGTCTTGCCCCGCATCACGATCTGATTGCCGGTGACCTCGAGGCTGGTCAGCCAGACCAGGTCTGGAAGGGCCTTGGAGACCTCGTCCATGAGACGGACCGGCCCCTTCTGATTGGTCTTCAGGTTATTGATGAGGTTGATCTTGTCCTCGAGGTTCTTCTTCTTGTCCTCGTAGCCCTTGACCTCCTCGATGATCGACCTCAACCGTTCGGCCTCGAGCTTGGCCTTGGTGATCTCCTCGTCCAGCTGGCGGCGGGTGCTCACGCGCGCAAAGCCCATGATGGCGACATAGGCGACGCCCGCTACGATCCCCGCGAAGAAGAGGAGATTGTTGAGCTTGGCGCCCGTGGGGATGAGGGGGGCCTTCTTGCGGGCCGCCGCCGCTTTCGCCTCGGTGAGAAGGTTGATGCGAATCAAGCGGCTTCGTCTCCGATGTGCCGCACGGCGAGTCCCACAGAAATCGCCAGGCTCGGAGCGTTTTCCGTCAGCCACTCGGGCGAGACGGAGCTGCCCGAGATGTCGATCTGCCGGAAAGGATTCATGATTTCCACCGGGATCCCGAAACGCTCCTTGAGCTGGGTATCGAGGTTCACCACCCGGGACGATCCCCCGGCGATGAAAATCTGGTCGATCTTCTCGGTCGAAGTGGTGGCGATGAAGAAGTCGAAGGTCTTCTGGAGCTCCTGCGCGAGGTCCTCGGAGACGGAGCGCAGGATCGGCAGGATGTCCTGCATGGAGTGATCGGCGGAGGACTCCCCCTTCTTCAGGACTTCGGCCTGCTCGAACCCGAGGGAAAGCTGCTTCTGGATGGCGTCGGTGTACTGGTTGCCGCCGAAGGAGATATCGCGCCAGAAGATCGTGTTGGAGCCGGAAAGCACGTTGACGTTGGTCACCGACGCCCCGATGTTGACCAGCGCCACGACCCGGCCCGGCTCGATCGGATAATTCACCTCGTAGGCGTTCTGCAAGGCGAAAGCGTCCACGTCCACCAGGGCCGGCGTCTTTCCGACCTGGGTGATGACGCTGGTGTAGTCCCCGATCTTGTCCTTCTTGACCGCCACCAGCAGGACGTCCATCGTTTCCCCGCCGGAGGCGTCGAGCACGACGTAGTCGAGGTTCACGTCGTTGATGTCGAACGGAACGTATTGTTCCGCCTCCCAGCGAATCGATTCGGCCAGCTCCTCGGCCGACATCGTGGGCAGCGAGATCTTCTTGATGATGACCGAGTGGCCCGAGAGGGAGGTGCCGAAGTCGTTGTTGCGAACCCCCAGCGTCGAGACGATGCGGTTCACGGTATCGACGACGAGAGACGCGTCCATGATCGCGCCGTCGACGATGGCCTCGGGAGAGAGCGTCTCCAGCCCCGTTTTCACCAACCGATAGCCTCCGCCTTTGGCGTCCTTCAGTTCGACCAGCTTGATCGCTGAGGAGCCAATGTCCAGGCCAACCAGGTTCTTTGATTTCCTGAACAGCACTTTACCGCCCACCGAAAAAATTAAAACGGTTAGGGGCTTTGACTAAGAGTTATTTCGGCTGGTTGCCAAAGTAACAGAAGGTTTTTCCGCAGTCAAGGGGCCGAATCAGGGGAACCTTCCACCGACACAAGGACTTAGCCGGAAATGGCCCCAAAACGCGTCGGTTCGGCCCTGGAGAGGAGGTGACAAACGCTCTTGCCAGTGTCGGCCCGGTCCGGTCGCGCTCACCGAGAGCCGACCTTTGTGCTTGCGTGGGCGCCGGGCCGAGTGTAGGATGCGGCGCCTTTTTCTGGCGGCCCGGATCGGGTCAGCGCGTAAGGAGTCCCATGGCCCAACACTGCCAATTCTGCGGAAAGACCCCGATGTCGGGTCATCGAATCAGCCACGCCCACAACGTGACCAACCGAAAGTGGCATTTGAACCTGAAGACCGTGCGGGCCGTCGTCGGCGGCGTCCATCGGCGCGTCAGCGCGTGCACCCGCTGCATTCGGTCCGGAAAGCTGGTCAAGCCCGCCGCGCGGGCATCGGCCAAAGCCTAGCGGTCAGGTTCCCCGGCCGCGGGCCTCGCCCGCGTCCTCCCGTCGCCCCCGTCCCCCCGTCAGTCTCTCTCGCCCGCCCGGGGCACGTTGTATTTGCGAATGACTTCGCGGACGCCGTTGACGGCTTTGAGCCTGGACACGATCTTCTCCAGGTGCTTGAGGTCCGAGGTTTCCAGGGAAACCGAGACGTAGCCCTTGCGGCCGTCCTCCGCCCTGGCTTCGATGCGGCGGATGTTCGAGCCTTCTCCGGCGATGGCCTGGGTCAGATCGGCGAGGAGCCCCGGCCGGTCGTCGGACACCACGTCGAGCTCGATGGCGTAGGCCGTGGACTTGTCGCCGGCCCAGGCCACATCGATGCGGCGCTCCGGGTCGTAGAGAAGGTTGCGAACGTTGGGACAGCTCTCGGAATGGACCGAGACTCCACGGCCGCGGGTGATGTAACCCAGGATCCGCTCTCCCGGCACCGGCGTGCAGCACTTGGCCAGGGAGGCGAGCAAGTCGTTGTGGCCGACCACGACGATGTCGGGCGATCCGAAGGGCAGAATCTTGCGAACGACTCTCGAGACGGCGCTTTCCGGGCGACGGGCCTCGGGCCGGGCGAGCTCCTCCGGCGTGACGAACCGCTCGGCCACGCTGCGCACGGCGAGCTTGCCGTAGCCCACCGCCGCGTACAGGTCATCCGCTCGGGAGAACCCCCACTGCGAGAGCTCCTTCTCGATGACACCGCCGGAATCGAGCTTCTTGAGCGTCTTTCGGTACTTCTTCAGTTCCCGCTCCAGAAGCCTCTTTCCGAGCTCGACCGCCTGCTCCTTCTCCTGAATGTGGATGAATTGCCGGATCTTGTGGCGGGCGCGGCTCGTGGCGACGAACGAGAGCCAGTCTCGGGAAGGCGTCTGGTTGGGCGAGGTGAGGATCTCGACGATGTCTCCGTTGGACACCGGTGTCTTCAACGGCACCAGCCGGCCGTTCAAGCGCGCTCCGACGCAGCGGTGCCCCACGTCGGTGTGCACGCGGTAGGCGAAGTCGACCGTCGTCGCGCCTCGCGGAAAGGCAAAGACCTCACCCTTGGGCGTAAACGTGTAGACCTCGTCCGGATAGAGATCGACCTTGAGCGACGAGAGGAACTGCCGAGCGTCGGAGACGTCGCTTTGAAGGTCCACCAAGCGGCGCAGCCATTGAAGGCGAACGTCGTCCGGTTGCGCCGTGAGCTTGCCTTCCTTGTACTTCCAGTGCGCCGCGATGCCGCGCTCGGCGATCAGATCCATCTCCCGGGTGCGTATCTGAACTTCGAAAGGCTGCGCCGCGTCGCTCATGACGGTGGTGTGGAGCGACTGATAGAAGTTCGGTTTGGGCATCGCGATGTAGTCCTTGATCCGGCCGGGAACCGGACGCCAGCGCTGATGGACCAGTCCGAGCACCGCGTAGCAGTCGCGGGTCTCGGGAACCACCACGCGGAAGGCCAGAATGTCGTAAAGCTGAGCGAGATCGACCCCCCGCCGCCGCATCTTGGACCAGATCGAGTAGTAGTGTTTGCGCCGGCCGGAGACCTCGCCGGCCACTCCCGTCTCCGTGAGCCTCCCCTCGAGCTCCGCCGCGAATCTGCTCGATGGTCTTCTCCGACCCCTTCAGGTTGCGGTCGACTTCCTTCTGCACCAGGGCGTAGTCACGGGGCTCCAGGTGCAGAAACGCGAGATCTTCCAGCTCCGTCTTGACCGCCCCCATTCCCAGACGGTTGGCGATCGGAGCGTAAATGTCCATGGTCTCCCGCGCGATCTCCAGCCGCTTGCTCTCCGGCAGCCATTGCAGGGTCCGCATGTTGTGGAGACGGTCGGCGAGCTTGACGAGGACGACCCGCAGGTCGGACACCATCGCCAGGATCATTTTTCGGAACGTTTCGGCCTGCTCTTCCTCCCGCGAGACGTAGGAGAACTTCGAGATCTTGGTCAGGCCGTCCACCAACTCCGCCACCTCGCCACCGAACTGCTGAGCGATGGCCTCCTTGGTCGTGAGCGTGTCCTCGAGCACGTCGTGGAGCAGGCCGACCACGATCGAGACGTCGTCGGCCTTCAGGTCCGCCAGGATCGAGGCGACGTTGAGCGGATGCACCAGGTAGGGCTCGCCCGACCGCCGGACTTGCCCCTTGTGCTCCCGGCCCGAAAAGACGTAGGCCCGCCGCAGCAGGTCCTCGTTCGTCTGCGGGTTGTAACCCTGGACCTTGTCCAGGATCTCTTCGAAGCGGATCATGCCGGGAACAGATTAAGCCGAGTTTGTCTGGAAGAAAAGCCAACCGGACATCAGCAAATGAAGCGGCGCCCGCCTCATGCCTCACGCCTCACGCCTCACCCGCCGCGAAGCGGCGGACCCGTCAGCGGCGGTGGGACTTCTTCTTCTTGGGTGCCGGCGGCGCAGCCGGGTTCACCGGCCGGGGCGGCGGCGGCACGGCTGCGGGCCGCGGCGCGGCTACCGCAACGACCGCCGGCTTGCGGCGATCCCGAAACTGCTTCCAGATGACGACGATCGGAGAGGCGACGTAGATCGAGGAGTAGGTTCCGATGATGATGCCGATGATCAGGGTCAGCGCGAAGGTGTTGAGCACTTCCCCGCCGAGCACGTAGAGCGCCAGAACGACCAGCATCGTCGCGCTGGAGGTCAGGATGGTCCGCGACAGGGTTTGGTTGATCGAGCGGTTCACCACCGCCTCCAGGGCTTCCTTCTTGGGCGTGCGCTGGTTCTCGCGGATCCGATCCAGCACGACCACCGTGTCGTTGACCGAGTAGCCGACCAGTGTGAGAAGCGCCGCGACGACCACCAGGTTGAACTCACGGCCGAAGAGCGCCAGGAGGCCGACCGTGATCAGCACGTCGTGGATGGTCGCGACGACCGCTCCGAACCCGAACGGGAAGGAACGGAATCGCAGCGCGATGTAGACCATCATCCCGGCCATTGAAGTCGCGATCGCCCAGAGCGCCTTCTGGCGCAGGTCCGATCCGACCTGGGGCCCGACATTCTCGGCCGAGAGCAGCACGAAGGGCCCGGTGACGGTGTTGCCCTGGATCCACTGCTTGACCGCGGTCGAGACACCCGGCGTGGAGTTGGCGTCGGCCGGTGAGTGGAAGATCCCGACCTCGGAGCGGTGCCCGATGACCTTCTCCGCGATCTGGGCGTAGTAGTCCGCAACGGTGGTGTTGGGTTTGCCCGCGATCTGGTCCGGGTCCGCGGCGGTCAGCCGCATGGCCAGGCTGTCGCGGCCCTGGACGTTCAGATCGATCTTCGTGGCGTCGATCGGCCCGCCCAGGCCCTGCCGGAGGAGGCTCAGCACCTCCTGGGTGATATCCCGCCCCTCCTTGGCCTGCTGCTGCACCCGAATCAGGACTTCGTTCTTCTGCGGCTCCTCGTATCGCTGGATTCCAAAGTCGCCGAAGTTGCCCCGGTCCAGGACCTTTCTGAGGCGGTCGATATCGGGGCGCTCGGCGAAGCGCAGAGCGATCTGAGTGCCTCCGGCGAAATCGATTCCGAAGCGCAGGCCCTTCTGCACGAAGATGGCCGCGAGCCCGATCAGGATCAGGGCCCAGGACGCCCCGATGGCCCACCATTTCCAGCGGAGGAAGTCGATGTTGGTCTGACGAAAAAGTTCCATGAATCTACTCCGCTAGATGGAGACCGCGTCGACGTGCTCGCGGCGGCCATATTCGAGCTCGAAGACCGTGTGCGACACGAAGACCGCCGTGAACACCGAGATCAGGAGGCCGATGATCAGGGTCACGGCGAAGCCCTTGACCGGCCCCGTGCCGAACTGAAAGAGGAAGACCGCCGAAATGATGACGGTGATGTGCGTATCGATGATCGTGGCAAAAGCCTTGGAGAAACCGTTCTCGATGGCCGTTTTCGGCGCGCGGCCCGCGCGCAGCTCCTCGCGGATGCGCTCGAAGATCAGGACGTTGGAGTCGACGGCCATGCCGATCGTCAGAATGAAGCCGGCGATCCCGGGCAGGGTCAGGGTGGCGTCAAACAGCGCCATGGCGCCGGCCAGAAGGATCGCGTTCAAGAGAAGAGCGAGCACCGCGTTCCAACCGGCCCTGCGGTAGTAGAAGACCACGGCGATGAAGACGAGCAAGGCGCCGGCGACCGAAGCGGTGATCCCCTTGCGGATGGAATCGAGCCCCAGAGAGGGGCCCACCGTTCGCTCTTCGAGATAGGTCAGGCCCGCGGGGAGGGCGCCGGCCCTCAAGACCAGAGCCAGATCGTTGGCCTCCTCGGCGTTGAAATTTCCTTCGATCTGGCCCGTATCCGTGATCCGGTCGTTGATGCGGGGCGCCGACTGCACCTTCTTGTCCAGGACGATGGCCAGGAACCGGTTGATGTTCTTGCCGGTGGCGTCCCCGAACTTCTGGGCGCCCGACGGCGTCAGGAAGAAAGTCACGTTGTTGGCGCCGAACTGCCCCTGGCTCGGCCGCGCGTTCTTCAAGTCTCGCCCCGTGATGACCGCGGCTTTCTGGACCAGGTACCAGCTCTGCTGGGTCTGGCCGGGACGGGCCTTCTCGGGAACGAGCTCCATGTTCGCGGGAACCTGACCGCCGTAGGAGGCGAGCAGCTGCGTCCGGTCGCTCGAGGGGCCGGCCTCCACCAGCTTCAGCTCCAGAAAGGCCGTGCTCTTGATCAGGTCCTTGACGCGCTTGGGGTCGTCGATGCCGGGCAGCTGAACGAGGATCCGATCGGTCCCTTCCCGCGCAATCAGCGGCTCGGCCACGCCGAACTCGTCGATGCGGTTGCGGATCGTCTCGATGGCCTGAGTCACCGCGCTCTCTTCGATCGACCGCTTGGAGGGCTCCTTCAAGGTGAAGTACCACTTGCCCGAGATCTGGTTGATGTTCCAGTCGGGAAGCCATCGCTTGGCGGTGTCGTCGAGCTTCCCGGTATCGGTCTGGGCAGTGACGTTCAGTACGAACGTGCTGTCGGATGGGTACTCGACGGGCCCCAGGGCGATCCCCTGATCCCGGGCCTGGTTCTGGAGCTGCGTCACGTCGTTGTCGCGCTGGGCCTTCAGGGCGTCGACCGTGTTGACCTGGAGAACCAGGTGGATGCCGCCGCGCAGGTCCAGACCGAGCTTGATTCCCTTCTTCAAGGCCTCCGACAGCGGAGGCGATCCCTGCCCGAGCCATTCCTTTCGAGCATGGGAATACCCAGTGGCGACGTAGCCGCCGACGATCCCCACGACGACCAGGAAGATCAGAAGAAGCCGCCAGCGAAGCTTTTTGGACAAGAACCCTCCTCCAAGAAACGGTGGAGTCTACCGGAAACAGCTATCTTCTGTCAGCCACGCGATTTCCGCCAGAGTCAGAGCTTCCGGCCGCGCCCGGGTCGTGTCCTTCAGGACCCCGCCGGCTTGGCCGCTTCGGGCTCCGAAGCCAGGCCCGCGATCGCGCTGCGGAGCACCTTGACCTTGACGTTGTCGGCGATCTGAAGGACGACGAAGCCGCGCTGCTCGTCCAACGCTGCGACGCGGCCAAAGATCCCCGCTCCGGTGATCACCTCGTCCCCCTTCTTGAGCTGGGCCAGCATTTCCTGCGTCTTCTTCTGTTTCCGCCGCATCGGCGCAATCAGCAGGAAATAGAAGATCACGAAGATGAAGATCATGGGGGCGAACTGGAGCAAGGGGTTCGGAGCCGCCCCGGACGGAGTTGTTTGCAGAAGATCGATCATGGCCGCGGATCATACCGGAGGTCGTGAGGCGGCAGGCGTGAGGCGGGGATAGGAAGTCAGGCCGCCTTGCGCCTCACGGCTTGCTAAACGCAAGCGGCTCCGGACCGGGCGGCACTCCCCGGCGCGCGGCCTCGACCCGCTGCCAGAACTTCAGGAAGTTCTCTCCCAGAACGCCCCTCACTTCGTCGTCGGTGTGCCCGCGGCGCAGCAGCTCTTGCGTGACCTTCGGGAGCTTCGAGACGTCCTCCAGTCCGTCGGGGGGGTCGTCGATCCCGTCGTAGTCCGTTCCCAGGCCGACCGCCTGCGCTCCGGCGATCTTCATCACGTGCTCGATCTGGTCCACCACCGCGGTCCAGGGAGCTCGCAGTTTCTCGATGCGATCGAAGACCGCGGCGATTTCCGCGTCGCGCTGTTTCGGATCATCCTTGTACCGCTGCGCCAGCGCCGCGATATCCGGCTCCAGTGCCTTCTTCTTGGCGTTGTAGTCGTCGATGACCTTCTGATCCACGAAGGTGGAGCTGAAATTGATCATGACCACGCCTCCCTTGCCCGCGATCGCGCGGATCTGATCGTCCGACAGGTTGCGGGGCATATCGGCCAGCGCCCGGCACGAGGAGTGGGAGGCGAAGATGGGCGCCTTCGAAACCGCCAGCACGTCCTCGATCGTCTTGTCCGACACATGCGAGACGTCGATCAGCATCCCCAGGCGGTTCATCTCCGAGACCACCTGGCGACCGAAGTCGGTCAGACCGTTGTGAACGGCGAACTTCTTCGGATCGAAGCCGTACGCGAAGAACGAGCCGGAGGAATCGGCCCAGTCGTTCGTGTTGGTGTGCGTCAAGGTCATGTAGCGCGCCCCGAGGCGCGCGAAGGCGGACAGCGCTCCCAGGGAGTCCTCGATCGCGTGGCCTCCTTCGATCCCGATCAGGACGGCGATCTTTCCGTTCCTCTTCGCCGCCCGAACCTGCTCGGGCGAATCGGCGAAAACCAGGTCCGCGGGATGCGCCTCGACCAGCCGGTGAATCAAGTCGATGAGCTCGAGGGCCTTCCTGGCCGACCCGCCGGAGGCCGCGAACCGGGCGGGCACGTACGCCGCGAAGAAGGGCGCGGTGACGCCTCCTTCCCTGAGCCTCGGGATATCGACGTGACCCGTCTTCTGCCGGAGCCCGATGTCGACCCACTGCTTTTGCAGCTCTTCGGGAACGTCCTCGTGGGTATCGATGACGATCGACGTCCGCTGCAAACGCGCCGCCCGCTGGGCGAGGGTTTCCGCCCGGCCGGCGACGGCCGGGATGAGGAGTGCCAGGACCGCAACGTGCCATCGTGCTCGCATGCTCGAAAAGGCCATCACGAATCGCCGGCCGCCGCAAGTGCGAATCGGGGGGAGGACTCTCAGTCGGCGGGTTCGCCCTCTTCGGCCGCGACCTTCCCCTCGGGCGGGGAGGGCAGCCGGGAGAGCGTTCCTGCGGCCAACGCTTCGCGGATCTGCCGCATCCAGTCCAGGTAGAAGTACACGTTGTGGAGCGAGAGGAGCATCGGGGCCGAAAAATCCTTGGACACGAAGAGGTGCCGCAGATAGGCCCGCGTGTGGCGCCGGCACACGGGACAGCCGCATCCGGCGTCCAGGGGGGACAGGTCGGCCTTGAACCGCTCGTGCTTGATCGTCACCTCCCCTTCGCGGGTGTAGGCGTGACCCATGCGGCCGTTGCGGGTCGGCAGCACGCAGTCGAAGAGGTCCACTCCGGCGCGGACTGACTCCAGGAGATCGGCGGGCGTGCCCACGCCCATGAGGTAGCGCGGCTTTTCTCCCGGCAGTAGCGCCGCCGCGGCGCGCGTGATCGACCGGATCGCCTCCTTGGGCTCGCCCACGGCGACCCCCCCGATGGCGTAGCCGGGAAAATCGAGATCCACCAGCGCGGCGGCGTTCTGGCGGCGCAGATCCTCGTGCGTGCCTCCCTGCACGATTCCGAAAAGGAGGCCCGGACCACGGTAGGCCCGGCGCGATCGCTGCGCCCATTGAAGAGTCAGGCGGCAAGCCTCCGAGATCTCGTCCCGTTCCGCCGGGTAGGGTGGGCAGACGTCGAGGGCCATGGCGATGTCCACGCCGAAGACCGACTGCAAGTCCATGGCGATTTCAGGGCTGAGGAATTGTCGCGATCCGTCCTCCGGGCTTCGGAACTCGACCCCCGCCTCCGTGACGCGCCGACGCGGGGACAGGCTCATCACCTGAAAGCCGCCGGAGTCGGTCAGAATCGCCCTGGCCCAGCCCAGGAACGCGTGAAGGCCGCCGGCTCGCCGGATGATCTCGAGGCCGGGCCGCGCCATGAGGTGGTAGGTGTTGGCGAGAATCGCCCGGCAGCCCCACTCCTCGAGGCGATCGAACTCGACGCCCTTGACGGCGCCGCGCGTCCCCACCGGAAAAAAACAGGGAGTCTCGATGTCGGCGTGGGGCGTCGAGATCAGGCCCTGCCTGGCGGATGAACCGGAGTCGCTGGCGAGGACGCGAAAGGAAGACATGGGTGCGACCTTCTACGTGCGAATCACCATCTCACTCTCGCATCCAACGCCGCTCCGGCATCTCTTCGGTTGGTGGAGGACAAGGACAGCCCGCCCTCCGTCGAGAACACCACGGCGGCGTTGACCGACACCATCTTCGTTCCGATTCCGAAGCCCGCGGAGTAGGCCCAATGCGGGTCCGGGGCTTCGGAGTCGCGGAAGCTGCCGACGCGCACGGCGAAGAGCGGAAGCTTCAGCTCGACGCCCGCAGCCAGCTGCCGGCTCCGGCCGCCGGGAATCATCGTGTCCGTGGCCCTCAGATCGTAATCGACGGCGATGGTCAGCGCTCCGATCGGCTGCGCCGCCACCCCGGCGCGCAGCGTGCGGGGCAGCTTGACCGCCGCCGGCGCGTCCACCAGAGTCGGATCGGACGGGTTCTCGGCCACCGCGAACTTGGGCTCGGTGACAGCGGTGGAAACGACGCCGACTCGAGCCTTCCCCAGGATGTTGACCATGGCGCCCAGGTCGAACGTGAACTTGTTCGTATCGCGGGCGTTGCGCTTGAGCGCCTCGCGGGCCAGCGCCACGGGGTCGGAATCCGTGACGTCGAAGACCCCCTGGTGGAAGAAGTAGGTGCGCCCGGCGATATACCGCGCGGTCGCGCCGACCAGGAGCACCTTGGCGAAGAACGAGCGGGCGTACGAGACGCGCACCTCGCGCGCCTCGAGGCCGGCGAAGTCGACGCCGGTCTGGTTGAACGGCAGGCTGTGATCGGGATCGGTTCCCGGGAGGATCCGGACGAGGTCGAGCCTGGGATAGGCGCCGGCATAGGCCAGATCGCCGATGGCGATGGCCAGGCCGCTCTTGCCGAACACCAGGCCGGCGACGCCCGAGCCGACGACCCCCGTCCCGGGGCGGGCCAGCAGGTTCAGGTCCCGCACAGCCCTGGCCAGTTCGTCGGCATTGCCCGACCGGATCGCGTTCAAGTCGAGGGAGGAGAGGCGGTCGACCGCGGCCGTGAAGTCATTGCGGTTCGTCGCGACACCGCCGCCGAAGAGCTCCAGGTCCATCCGCTCGTCCCGCGCGAGCCCGGCCGGGTTGGTCCACACCGCCGTCCCGTCGTCCGCCACGGCCGTGACGGCCCCGGCCATTCCCGCGGACCTCGAGCCGACGACCGGCGCCTGCGCCGACAACCGCCCCGCGGAAACGAAGGCCGCGCAGAACAGCGCAGCAGCGGCAGGCGAAGCAAGCAGACGTCGCGTCAACGCCGACGATGTTAACAGCAACGGCCCTCCGCGGGCTTCGCCCGCGCGTGAGGCGTGAGGCGTGAGGCGTAAGGCGTCAGCGTGGCCCCGGTTCGCGGCGCGCGAAGTCAGCGCGGGCTTCGCCCGCGCGTGAGGCGTGAGGCGTGAGGCGTAAGGCGTCAGCGTGGCCCCGGTTCGCGGCGCGCGAAGTCAGCGCGGGCTTCGCCCGCGCGTGAAGCGTGAGGCGTGAGGCGTAAGGCGTCAGCGTGGCCCCGGTTCGCGGCGCGCGAAGTCAGCGCGGGCTTCGCCCGCGCGTGAAGCGTGAGGCGTGAGGCGTAAGGCGTCAGCGTGGCCCCGGTTCGCGGCGCGCGAAGTCAGCGCGGGCTTCGCCCGCGCGTGAAGCGTGAGGCGTGAGGCGGGGCGTAAGGCGTAAGGCGTCAGCGTGGCCCCGGTTCGCGGCGCGCGAAGTCTCCCAGAGGGGAGGAGGCGCGCGCCGCGGGAGCGAGAGCGCTGCGACGGATCAGGGCCGCGGTCGAGGCCGCAACCGGCCGAGCCGCGGACCGGTGCGCCGTCGGGCGCAGATCCCGATCGAGCGGAAGCGACGGTTACGCCATCGACCGGCCCGCCAGACGCTCGAGCACGGCGATCGGCGCGTGCCCCGGCCGCTGGAGCGAGTCGCGGGCGATCAGGAACGTTTGCTCCAGGGCGAACTGTCCGGACAGGACGGAGTGCGTCACCATGTCCGTGAAGACCAGCCACGTCGCGTCGGGCGGAAAGGCGATCGTTTCGGCGCGCGCCGATTCCTGGTACGCCTGATTGTCCTTCAGGTAGTTGTGAAAGTGGTGCATGAAGTCGTCGTAGGGGGGGCGCACGCGGGCGGGAAGACCGATCGCGCGCGCCGCCGACAGAATCGAGCGAGCGATGCCCGGCCGTGCCGATCGGGCGAGCAGGCCGGAGGTTGCGGCAAACCGCTCTGCCAGCTCCGGGAACGTCTCCCCGGTGCGCCAGACGCGCGCCGCCTCCGGATGGACGTTGGTGAACACCCGGAAGATCCGGTCGCCGTGTGTCGGCCGCGTCGGAAACGAGTCGACGTGCAGAAGATCGTTGCGCGCGTGGCGCGAGAGTTTGCGACCCGCTTCTTCCTGCGGCCGAAAACTCGCGTAGTCGATCCTCCATCGGGCCGCGTACCTCGGGAGCAGGCTCGAAGCGAAGGCAACGACCCGCTGCGAATAGCCGCGCAGGAGGTCTCGCAGCCTCTCCTGGTCCTCGGAGTTCTGGCGCGCGACGCCGGTGACCCGGTCCGACGCCGTCCGATACGCGATGTTCTTGTGGTACCCGGCCTCGGTTTGACGGCTGCGGATCAGGAATTCCCGCTCGGTCGTCGTGAGCACGAAAGGCGTTGTCCGGAAGAGAAGGATGTGGCCCTCTTCGAGGATCCGGCATGCGTCCTCTTCCCTGCGGGAGGCATCCGCGGAGAGAGCGCGACTGTCGACGACGGCCATTTGCGGGCAAGTCTAGCTCGCCGCCCGTCCGCTCTCGAACCGCGGACCCGGACCGGGAAACCAAGGGCGAAGCACTGATTCCGCGGCGGTTGACCCCCGAAAATGTGCGTGCTAGGGTTGGCCGCCTCTCGGGGGTGTGATGCCGGATCTCGGGAAGAAGTACGAGTGTTTCAGCTGCGGCACCAAGTTCTACAACCTCGGCAAGCCCGAGGCCATTTGCCCCAAGTGCGGAGCCAACCAGAAAGACGCGAGGTCGGATGAATCCCCGGCGCCGACGCCGCGGCCCCCGCGCCGCTCGGTCCTCATGGAGCCGATCCCCGACGAAAATCCGGAGTTCGAGGGGGAGGGCGGCGCCACCGAGGAGGCCGAGGAAGCCAACGGCGACGAAGACGAGTTCGACGACGAAGAGGCCGACGAAAAGGAAGAGGAAGAGGAATTCTGACGCGGCCGCGGGAGTCCGCGTCCTGCTCGGCCTCGGATCCAACCTCGGCGACCGGCGAGACAACCTCGAGTCGGCCCTCGCTGCCATCTCACGGTTCGCTCCCCTCGAGCGCGTCTCCTCGTTCTACCGATCCGATCCCGTCGGCTACGCGGACCAACCCGAGTTCTGGAACCTCGTCGCCGAGATCACGTGGACGGGCCAGCCCGCGAGTCTCCTCGAGGCGGTCAAGGACGTTGAGCTGAAGATCGGCCGAACGCCGACGTTCGTCAACGGTCCCCGCGAGATCGATATCGACATTCTGGACTTCGGGGGCCGCGTCCAATCCTCTCCCGACCCGGTCCTCCCTCACCCCCGCCTGTGCTCGCGCCGATTCGTCCTGGAGCCGCTCGCAGAGATCGCTCCTCGGTGGCGCCATCCCGTCAACGGCCAGACCGTCAGGCAGTTAACGAGCGCCCTTCCCAAAAAACCGGGTGCGCGGCGACTTCGTCTGAAGGCCCGGCGGCCAAAAGAGACGTGATCTCCCCGTCCCCCGTCCCCCCCGTCTCCCCCTCACTTCCTCCACTCTGCCAGGTTCCGCTTCGCCTCCTCCTGGACGTGCAGTTCTTCGACCAGATGTGCGGGAGAGGGAGGTTGTGCGATCACCCGCTCTTCCAATCCGATCGCCTCGGCCCGCTGCGAGGACGATCCGCGCGCCAGAGCCTCGGCCAGAAAATGGAGATTGATCAGATTCGTCGGCGCGATCTCGAGGGAGCGGCGCAGGTTCGCCAGGGCGTCCTTGCGGGAAACCCACCACGTCAGCATCGGAATCTTCGGAGCCTGATCATGAAGGCGGCCCAGGATCCGATAGCCGCCGCCCTGCTCGAACCGGGGATCGAGGGCGATGAGCACCCGAGCATCGTCCCGGATCCTGGCCGCCGCTCCCATCCGGGCCGCTTCGAGTTTTCCGACCGAGAGCGCCCACTCGCCCCACGCGACAGAGCGCCAGAAGAACGTGGGCGCCGCGTCCGGGTCCGGGCGAAGGATCTCCGCGATCCGCTGTGGAGGAAGACCGTCGATGCGCGCAGCGCGAGCCCGGCGCCCGAGGATGGCGATCGCCTGTTCCGAGACGTTGCGGGCCTCTTCAAAGACGGCGCGCCGCGGACCCGGCTCGAGCGACGTGTAGCCTCCGCGAAAGTACAGGGCCCGCGCGAGTTTCCAACGGGCTTCGACGTCATCCGCGTCCCGTGCCGCGGCTTCGTACGCCGCGATCGCCTCCAGGATCCGGCGCGGGTCGGCGCGGTCCCCGACGTGTCCCTCGTCCCTTTGCGCGTACGCCGCGTCCCCTTCCGCGACGAGAGGATGGGAGACCGGTGTTGTGGCATTCGGTTGGACCGGCTCGGGCCGTGGTCGGGCGAGCGCGGCAGACGCGGCGAGACACAGCGAAGCACCCATCCACAGCGGCGCCCGGCCAAACATGGCTCGGAGTCTAGTCGAGCTCGACGTCCCGGCCGCGCCTTGACGGTAGACTAGTCACGGAGGACCTCATGACAGATTCGAAGCCCGTCTCGCTGCAGGTCTCCTTGGACGACGCGACAGCGGAGGGGCGGTACGTCAATTTCGCCAACATCCTCCACAATCCGACGGAATTCGTCATCGATTTCGGTCGGATCGTTCCGGGGCGCAACGACGTGAAGGTGATGTCTCGGGTTCTGATGACGCCCTTTCACGCCAAGCAGCTGGTCCGGGCGCTCCAGCAAAACATCGAGATCTACGAGAGGAACTACGGCGAGATCCGGGCCGAGTTCCCTTCGCCTCAGCCGACGGGAACCGACACCACGAACTAACGCGGGCCGGATACCGCGACGGGCTCCTCGCTCCGAATGAGGATTCCTCCCCCGATCACCACGTCCTCGTCGTAGAAGACGCACGACTGTCCGGGCGCCACCGCCCGCACCGGCTGATCGAAGAAGACGCGCGCCGTTCCATCGGCGCCGGGAACGACCGTCGCCGGGACCTCGGGAGCCCGGTGCCGCACCCGGGTCCCCGATCGAAAGGCGCCCGGCGGGGCTCCGGAGGGGAACCGCAGCGAGCCGACCCTGGCCTCGCGCACGGAGAGCGCGCGCTCGGGGCCCACGACCACGCGGTTGGCGGCGGCATCGACGGAGAGAACATAGAGACGCTCGGCGGCGGCGACGCCCAGTCCTCGCCGTTGCCCGATCGTGAAACGGAAGTGGCCGGCGTGGGCTCCGAGAAGACGGCCGGACGAGTCCTCGACCGCGCCCGGAAGGGAGGGAAGGGTCCTCCCGAAACGGCCGGCCTGCTCGGAAACGAAGTCGCCGACGCGAACGCCCGGAGGCACGAAGCAGATCTCCTGGCTCTCCGGCTTGTCGGCGTTGGGAAGGCCGGCCTGACGGGCGAGGTCGCGCACACGCGGCTTGGTCAGCTCCCCCACCGGGAATCGGGCCGCGTCGAGCTGCGCGGGCGTCAAGTCGTAGAGAAAGTAGGACTGGTCCTTGCCCGGGTCGAGCCCCTTCTTGAGAAGAGGCCGTCCGGTCGAAGCGTCCCGCCCGGCGCGCACGTAGTGGCCGGTGGCCACGGCCTCGCACCCCATCGCTCGCGCTCGCTCCCACAACGCGGCGAACTTGACCTTTGCGTTGCAGGCCGAGCACGGGATGGGCGTGTCTCCGGCCAGGTACGCGTCCACAAACGGCCCGACGACTTCCCGCCGAAATTCCTTCTCCAGGCTGAGCACGTAGTGCGGGATGTCGAGCGCCCATGCCGCCCGCCGCGCGTCGGAGAGGTCGTCGAGCGTGCAGCACCGCCCCGTGCGGCCGGGCTCGCCGGAGTGGTCCCAGAGCTGCATCGACAGGCCGACCACTTCGTGGCCCTGCTCCTTCAGGAGGAGCGCGGCGACCGAGGAGTCGACGCCGCCGGACATAGCGACCGCGATGCGCATGGTCGAATTCTACGTGAGGCGTGAGGCGTGAGGCGTGAGGCGAACGCGGGCCGACGACTCGCTTTGGGTCTTCGCCTGACGCCTTACGCCTTACGCCTTACGATCGGCGTCTAGCTTCTGGGCGTCATGATGAGCATCAGGGTCGAGCCGCCGATCGAGAACTCACCCTGATTTTCGATGGGAGATTCCCGGACCGGCTCGTCACCCATGTACGTTCCATTGGTCGAGCCCAGGTCCACCAGCGTGATCTTGTCCCCGGAAACCTCCAGCGCGGCGTGCTGCCGCGACACTTCGGGGTCGTCGACATTGATGTCGGCGTCGTGACGGCCGATCACGATGCGCGCTTTCTCGATCGGGAAGATCTTGCCCGATTCCGGGCCGGCGATCACCGCGAGGGAAAGCTTGGCGGTCGCCGGCAGCTTGAGCTCGGTGTTGCCGGGCCGGCGGGCCCCCGACGCGGTCGGGACCTTGCGAAGCGGCTCCATGGTCTTGGCTCCGCTGTCCGCGAGCCTCATCACGGTCTCCTCCGGGGCGCTGGAGTTCCCGGCCTGGCCGCCGGCCTCATAGGAGTCCGTGTTGTAAATCTCGAAGACGGAGAGGCACTTGGTGCAGCGGACCTTCTTGGACGGCTTGCCCTGGAAGCGCGACTCGTCATACTTGTAGCGCGCGTAGCAGCGGTCGCACTCGATGATCATGGCTGCGCGACCTCGGCCGGCTCGGGAGACCGAAGTGCCTGCTCTGCGAAGCGGCGGGCTTCGGCGACGATCGAGGGAAGAAGCCCGGCCACCCGCGTCATCTCCTCGGGCGTCGTCCATCGCGACAGAGAGAACCGCACGACGCTTCGCGCCTTCTCCGGCGCAATGCCGAGGGCAAGGATCGCCGGCGACGGCGCCAGGGTGCCGCTGGAGCAGGCGCTTCCGACGGACGCCGCGACGCCCTCCAGGTCCAGGCGGATGAGCAGCGCGTCTCCCGCGACTCCCTCGAACAGGATCGCGGAAGTGTTGGGAAGCCTCGGAGTGCCGGCTCCCACGACCCGCGCCCCCGAAATCCGCGCGGTCACCGAGGCCTCGAACCGGTCACGCAGGGCCGCAATGCCGCCGGCCTCGCGCGCCGCGCGCTCGCGGGCCAGGCGCGCCGCGACGCCGAACCCCACGACCCCGATGGTGTTCTCGGTTCCCGGCCGGATCCCCCTCTCCTGGCCTCCTCCCGGCGTGTGCGGCTCGATCCGGACGCCGCGACGCACGAAGAGCGCGCCGACGCCCTTGGGACCGTGCAGCTTGTGGGCGGAGACCGACGCCAGGTCGCAGCACAACGCCCGCACGTCGACGGGGACTCGGCCCGCGGCCTGCGCGGCGTCGGTGTGGAACAGCGCCCCGCGGGATCGGGCCTGCGCGGCGATCTCCCCGATCGGATAGAGACCTCCGTACTCGTTGTTCGCGGCCATGACCGAGACGAGCGCCGTTGCCTCGCCCACCTCGGCGAGCAGCCGCTGCGCCTCGAGAGCCCCGGACGGTTCGGGAGGCACTCGGGTCACCCGGGTCTGAAAGCGGCGCCCCGCGCGGTCGGCCGTTTCACTCACCGACGGGTGCTCCGCGGCCGTGGTGACGATGCCTCCGGGCCGAGCACCGAGCGCCCCGAAGATTGCCAGGGCGTTGGCTTCCGTCGCGCCGGAGGTGAAGAAGACCTCGTCGGATCGCGCGCCGAGAAGGCGTCCGACCTCGTCGCGCGCCTCCTCGATGGCTCGCCGCGCACGCCGCCCTTCGATGTGGATGGAGGAAGGATTGCCGTAGACCGCTGTGGCGTCGTTCATCGCCGCGGCAACCTCCGCATCCAATTTCGTGGATGCGTTGTTGTCGAGATAGATCATCTCTTCAAATGTCCGGATTCCTGCCTCCCTCTCACCCGCGCCCGAACGATTATCCCCCCGATCGCTTTCCACGTAAAACTCCGGTGAAGGAATAGGGCCCGCAGACCAGAGGGTTAAGATCGATACTCGAATGAAGGCGAGACCCGGATCCGCCCTCTTTCTTGCGGCCTTCCTCGTCAGTTGCGCGGCCGCCTTCGGGCAGAGCCCGCCCGCCTCGAAGACCGGCCTGCCCCGGCTCGGTTCCAGGGAGAAGTCGCAGCGCCTCGCCGCTCTCCCCGAAGACGAGCGGAAATGGCTCACGGATTACGTCGCGCCGATCATCCTCCCCGACGAGGAAAACCTCTTCCTCCAGCTCACCGAGCCCTATCAGCGGGACATGTTCAAGAACGAGTTCTGGGCGCGGCGCGAGCGGCCGGGGCTACCCGCCCCACTCGGCCCGGGCTACCAGGCCCGCTACCAGGGCTTTCGCGACGCCGCGGCGACCCAGTACGACGGCATCCAGAGCGATGCCGGCCGGATGGTCATTCGCCAGGGCGAGCCCGCCTCGGTCCAGGACCTTCTCGAGTGCAGCGAGGTCTTTCGCCAGGCGGAGATCTGGACCTATCCGAGTCCGTCCGGAAGCTCCGGCGTTGTCCAGCACATCTTTTATCGGCCCAGCTTCGGCGGCCCCCGGAGGCTCTGGCTGCCGGGAGACTCGGGGATCTTCCAGGCGGCGTCCTGCCTGACCGATTTCGACGCCGGCTGCGCGCTGTCCTCCAACCCTTCTCCCTTGAGCGTCGCCAACCCCAACAACTGTCCCAGCGGCGTCGCCCCGGCCAAGTGCTCCGGCATCTGCAACGTCGCCAAGATCGCCGATGTGATCAAGACCCGCGGCTCGGCCACGGAGGGGGCGACGATCGTCTCGGCTCCCACAGTCTCGACGGAAGGGCTGGAAGGCCTCTGGCAGCGCCTGGCGTCGACGTCCGATCCGAAGGCCAGGCCGATCGCCGAGGCCAACCAGGGCGGTCTCGTGCCCGCGGCGAACGTCCAGACCGCGCCGGCGATCCCTGCCGCTGCCCCGGCCAAACCGCTTTCGGAATCGGAGCGGATCAAGGCGCTTCCGGACGACGAGCGCCAGTGGCTGACCGAGTTCGTCGCGCCGATCATCCTGCCGGAGGAGAGAAAGGTCTACCTCGAGCTGTCCGAGCCCTACCAGCGCGAGCAATTCAAGGAGAACTTCTGGGAGCGACGAGAGCGGCAGAATCTCCCGGCGCCGCTGGGGCCGGGCTACCGGTATCGCTATCAGGAACTGCGCGCGCTCGCCGACGACAAGTACGACGGGTGGCGCAACGACGCCGGCCGGCTGGTGCTGCTCCATGGAGAGCCCGCCTCGATCGTCAAGCCCAACACGTGCGGCGAGACGTTCCGGGACCTCGAGATCTGGTCGTACAACAACCTGGGGGGCAGCGGCCGCATGAGCTCGCGCTTCTTCTTCTATCGCCCCCAGTCGAACGTGCCGCGCAAGCTCTGGAACGTGAACGTCCGCAACGAAGAAGTCTTCCTTCCCAACTCCTGCCGCAAGACCTTCGACGATCTGGCCAGTGACTGCCAGCCGACGCCCAATGACCGGTGCGGGATGTGCCAGGACAACTGCGAGGTCTACCGCGCCTACAGCGAGATCCGCTCCCGCCAGGGCAGCGGCGCCGGCGCCGCGGTCGACGAGGCGCAGATCTTCAAGCTCCCCGAGGTCCCGACCGAGGGGCTCGAGGCCTTGAAGGACAAGTGGGCCACGACGTCGGACGCGAAGGCGAAGAAGATCAACGTCGAGGGCCCCGGCAGCGCGCCGACGGCGGCCGCATCGGCTCAGAGCGCCACTCCCTCCACGCCGGCGCCCGCGCGCCGCAAGCTCTCGAACAAGGAGATCAAGGAGCTGACGGCCAAGCTCGACCAGAAATACAAGGACTTCCTCCAGGTGGTGGAGTTGATCATCACCAAGGACGAGCGGGAGGTCTTCCTCCAGATCGCCGAGAACTATCAGAAGGACCGTTTCATCGAGGCCTTCTGGAAGCGCCGTTCGCTCGATTCTCAGGGGCTGCGCACCGACTTCCAGCGCGTGTACACGGAACGCGTCGAGGCGGCGAAGGAGCAGTTCAAGAACCTGAACAATGACCGGGCCAAGATCTTCGTGCTGAGCGGCCCGCCCGACGCCGTCATCCCGATCGAATGCGATGACATCTTCGTTCCGATTCAGATCTGGTACTACGAGCGTCTCGAAGCCTTGAAGAGCAAGGTCTACCTGATCTTCTACCAGCCCATGGGGATGGGCGAGTACAAGCTCTGGCAGCCCCTGGACGGGCAATACGTCCTGGAGGTCGGCGGAATCGGAGGGTTGGCCGGATCGGTCGCCAGCCGGCGCGTCGACGTGACGCGCTGCGCGGAATGGCGCACCGTCCAGCAGGCCATGAGCTACACGACCGCGGCCATGGGCTCCGGGCCGATGTCGATGATCGGCCTGGCCAAGCTGTTCCAGCCGCCGACGGTCGAGACCGAAGGGGTCGACCAGATCCTCTCGATGACCACGGACCTCTCCGCCGGATCGACGTCGCTCGGCGTGACCAAGCTGGTGCGGTTCCCGGAGCAGCGCGCCAACAAGATCGGCGTCGATCTGTCGCTGCTCGTTCCCAAGGCGGACCTGAAGGCGCGGGACCTGGGCGACGAGCACTTCTACAACGTGGACGTCATCGGAGAGGTGGTCAAGTCGGACCGTCTCATCGACAACTTCAAGTACCGGTTCGACGTCCCCATCGACGAGGTCAACGCGGACAAAATCCCCTTGACCGTCCGCCGCTACCTCTATCCCGGAGAGTACAAGCTGATCCTGAAGATCTCCGACGGGAACCAGCGGGCGGAAGGGCGCATCACCGACACGTTGAAGGTTCCCGAAACTCCAGAGGGCCCCAGCCCGGCGGAGGCCGCCGCCCGCGCGCAGGGACGGGGAGCGATCGAGAAGGCCAAGGAAACCGGGCTGGTGGCCTCGGCCATCTCCCTTCTTCCGGTGGCCAAGGAGATCGTGACCGGGCTGCAGCGCTTCGAGACCAAGGTGTCGCCGGGCGTCCAGGCCGTCGACTTCTACTTGAACGGCTCGAAGGTCATGACCAAGACGCGGCCTCCCTTCGATGCCGATCTGAACATGGGGCCGCTCCCCCGCAAGCAGACCATCCGGGTTGTGGCGTTCGGCGACGCCGGGCGGGCGGTGGGCGAGGACGAGTACATCGTCAACGAAGGCAAGGAAGTCTTCCGCGTCCGCATCCTCTCTCCCGAGAAGGGAGCCAAGGTCGCGGGGCCGACGAAGGTCGCCGCCGCGGTGGCCGTGCCGGAGGGCAAGAACCTTCAGAAGATCGAGTTCTACTCCAACGAGACGCGCGTCGCGACGCTGTACCAGCCGCCGTGGGAGCAGATCGTTCCGATCCGCGACACGAAGTCGCTGGGGTACGTGCGCATCGTCGGAGCGCTCGACGATGGAACGGTGGCTGAAGATCTCCGCTACGTCAACGCGCCCGCCTACGTCTCGGAAGTGCAGGTCGACGCCGTGGAGCTGTACACCACGGTCTCCGAGCACAATCGGCCCGTGGCCGGCCTGACCGCTTCCAACTTCAAGGTCTTCGAGGACGGCGTCGTCCAGAAGGTCGAGTCGTTCGAGTACGTCAAGAACCTGCCGCTCACTCTTGGCGTGATGATCGACACGTCCGCTTCGATGCTCGAGTCCCTTCCCATCGCGCAGCAGGCGGCCATGCAGTTCCTGGACTACTCGCTGGGGGCCAAAGACCGGGCCTTCACGATCTCCTTCGACAACGAGCCGTACCTGTTGACCAAGCTGACCAACCGGAAGGACAAGATCTTCCGCTCGCTGGCCGGCCTGCGGGCCGAGGGCTCGACGGCCCTGTACGACTCGATCGTGTACGGCCTCTACCAGTTCACGGGAGTCAAGGGAAAGAAGGCCCTGGTCATCCTGACCGACGGCAAGGACACCGCCTCCAAGTTCGACTTCGATACGCTGCTCGAGTACGTCCGCAAGTCGGGCATCTCGATCTATGGGATCGGGCTCAAGATCTCGGGGGCCGAGCTGGAGGTCAAGTACAAGCTGAACAAGCTGGCCCAGGTCACCGGAGGCCAGACCTTCTACATCGACTCGGCCAAGAACCTGGAAAGCGTCTACCACCAGATCAACGAGGAGCTGCGCAGCCAGTACCTCCTGACCTACTACTCGACCAACCCGGGCGGAAAAGACAAGTGGCGCAAGATCGACGTGAAGGTCGAGCCCACGAATCTTCAGGCGCGCACGATCTCGGGGTACTACCCCTGAGAGAAGTGAGTGACAAGTGACAAGTGACAAGTGACAAGTGACAAGTGACAAGTGACAAGTGACAAGAAAAGGATGATTGAATAGAGCGCGTGTCGCGCGATCCCCACTCGTCACTCGTCACTCGTCACTCGCCACTGGTTCTCGCCTCCTCCTCGCCCCGGCGCGCGGAGATCCTCACGACGATGGGCATTCCCTTCCTGATCGACCCATCCCACGTTCCCGAAGAGCTCATGGCGGGCGAGACCGCGCGCCAGGCCGCGCAGCGTCTGGCCGCGGCGAAGGCGGCCGAGGTCGCGCCGCGCCATCCCGGCTCATGGGTTCTCGCCGCCGACACTCTGGTCGTCCTCGGCGGCGCGATCCTCGGAAAGCCGCGAGACGACGAAGACGCCCAACGGATGCTTCGCCTTCTCTCCGGCCGCCGCCATCAGGTGGTGACCGCCATTCAATTGCGCCTCGGCGGCGATCCCGGCGAAGGCCTCGTCGAGGAAAGCTTTGTGACCATGGCGCCGCTGTCCGAAGAGGAGGTCGACTGGTACGTGGCCACCGGCGAGCCGCGCGACAAGGCCGGGGCGTACGCCGTTCAGGGGCTGGGAGCGCGATTCATCGAGGGGGTGGAGGGCTCGTATTCCAACGTGATGGGGCTCCCCGCCAGAGGCGTCTATCTCCTCATGAAGGGCGCTGGTGATGCCGCTCTCGCTCTTCCCGTTCCTTCTTCCCCCTGAGCTTCATTTCGTACATCCGCCCGTCGGCCTGCGCCAGCGTCATGGGGAACTCGGCGTCCATCCGGTGCGTGGCCCAACCCACCGAGAGACTGGGCGCGACCCCTTCGGTCCCCGGAATGTGGGGCATCCGCCGGGCCAGCTCCTCCGCTTTCTGCGCCGCGGATCCTTCGTCCGTGCGCGGCAGGAGAACGAGGAATTCGTCGCCCCCCCACCGGAACACGAAATCCGACTCGCGCACGCAGGAAGTCAGGTAGGCGGCGACGAACTTCAGCACGTCGTCTCCCACCGCGTGCCCCTTGATATCGTTGATCTCCTTGAACCGGTCGATGTCCGCGAGCAGAACCGACAGGGAGATGCCGTAGCGCCGCACGTTGGCGGTCTCCCGCCGGATGACGTCGTTGAAGTGGTGCCGATTGTACAGCCCGGTCAAGGGATCGCGGATCCCCATTTCCTTCAACTGCTGGTCCGACTCGACCAGCTTCTGCATCTCCAGCGAGAGCTGCGACTGGCTCGTTTCGAAGAGCAGGATGATGATTCCCACTGCGACCATCATCTCCAGCAGCATGGCCGCGAAGCCGGCGTACTGGAGGCTCTGCGGCATCGAGGCCGGATCCCGGAAGCGGAGGTAGGCGGCGCCGATGATGGCTTGCTCGACGCCCCAGACCAGAAAGGACGTCGAGAGCAGGCCGCGGCCGGCGGCCGATCCCGGCATGATCGCGAACGAAACCGCCGCCGTGATGTAGGCCGCGGCCAGGACGAGCATCATCGCCGGCGACTGACCGGTGACCCTGTCGGCCTCAACCGCCGTCCACCATGCGATCGCGACGACCGGGACGAGCCACAAGAGCTCCATCGGCCCCCGTCCGGCCCGTTCGTCCCGGAAATGACGCACGCCAATCAAGAGAAACACGACGTGCGCCAGGAGGGCTACGTGCAGGAGGAACACGAAGGACCGCGTCTCCGCCACGTAAGGCACGGCGAAGGTCAGGACCAGGCCGATCACGAGAAAAGCCCAGGACGCGATCCAATCGAGAAAGGCCCGGCGGCGCACCTTCTTGTAGAGCAGAAGGAAGAGCAGGAACAGCAGGAACGTCCCTGCGGCCTGGATGAGCAAGGAAAATTGATAGACCGGCATCGAGTGTTTTGGGCTCGTCGGGTTTGGTCGAGAGGCAAATCTTAACCCGAAATCGCGCGAGGTCGCGCCGACGGCGCGCACCGCGGCGGCGCAACGCCGCAAGGATCCGATCGTTGCGTCGCGAAGCGCTCGCAAACCGTGCGACGATCTCCCCGTGCGAGCGACGGTAGGACGTCCGGCGCCGAGCCCTGCGCTCCCTTTGGTGGCGCCTTCGCTGGATCGAGCGCGCGCCGTCGCGAACCGGCTCGACGCCCGCTGGGCGACCGATCCGCTCCGGCCCCAGTCGTGGGCGTCCTTCCTCTGCGCAGACCCGGCGCCCCGCATCCTGCTGTGCCCCGAGGGAAGGTCCCTCGACGCCGACGTGGGGTTCCTCAAGGCGGCGGGTGCGCGCCTCTTCTGGCCGCCTCCGCCCGAAGAGCTGCGCGGGGCGGTGGCCGGCCTGAGGGGCGACCACCTCCCTCTGCCGAAAAATCTGCCGTTGCGCGGCGCGTCGGACCAGGCCTCCCAGCGCGCGCTCCTCCTGGAGGGAGCGGTCACGGCCCGGCGCGCGCGCCGGGCGCTGAAGTCGTCCGCGCGCGCATGGATCGTGGAGCACCCGATCTTCGTTCGCCTCTCCGCCCGCGAGCTTCAGGATCTGGAGCGCGAGGGAGTGCGATGGACCGTCCTCAACCCGGTGCGCCTGGTGGCCCTGCTCGCGACGCCCCTCCTCGCGCGATCGCGAAACCGATGGCGCACGTTCCTGCCGGCGCGCACCAGGGCCATCGTGCTCGACCGCCTGCCGCCGGGCGGGACTCGCCGCTGAAGCCTTCCCCGGCCGGGGCTATGGCTTGCGATTCTGCAGCGCGGTGATGAAGACCTTCTCCTCGATGAACAGATCGAGCAGCTCCTTGTCGATGACGCCGCGGTGGGCTTCCGCGCGCAGAATGTCGAGCGCCCGCTCGTTCGGAACGGCTTTCTTGTAGGGACGGTCCCGGGCCGCCAGCGCGTCGTAGATGTCGCTGATGGTGAGTGCGCGCACCTGGACCGGAATCTGGCTCGCGGTCAGCCTCCGGGGGTAGCCCGAGCCGTCCAGCTTCTCGTGGTGGGCATAGGCCCAGTCGGGAACGCGGGCCAGATCCGGAGTCCAGGGAATTTTGATCAGGAACCGAAAGGTCTGCGTCACGTGCGACTCGATCTCCCGCCGCTCCCGATCGTTCAAGCTTCCCTTGGGAATCGACAGATACCCGATCTCCTCCGCCTCGACCACCGGGCGCAGCACGCCTGCCGCGTCCCGAAACTGGATCTCTCCCAGGCGATCGACCTCGGCGGAGATCTCCGCGGCCAGGAGGCTCGGCTCGTCCGCGCGGGCCACGACCTTCCAGGCTTTTTCCAGGAGCCCGACGCGCTCGGCCAGCGCCTGGGCCACCTGCCGCTCGCTCCACCGCTCCCGCGCCGCCTTCTCCCAGACCTCCGCGGCGGCCGAGAGGATGGCCTGATCGAACCGGGACCGGACCAGATCGCGGCGGCCGGGCGGAAGCTTGCGCGCCTTGACCAGCACCCATTCGCGCACGCCGACCTTGCCGAAGTCGTGCAGGACGGCGGCGTAGCGAAGCTCGCGCAGCTCTTCTTTGCCGATGTGGTAGGAGGCCAGGGATCCCGTGTCCGCGCGGTCCGCCAGCTCGGACAGGCCGCAGGCCAGCAGCGCGACCCGCTCGGAGTGTCCCGAGGTGGTCGGATCCCGCTGTTCGATCGCCGTCACCGACGCTTCCACGAATCCCTCGAACAGCCGGCGGATATTTTCCGTCAGCCGCCGGTTCTCGACGGCCACCGCGGCCTGGGCGGCCAGGGAGCGCACGACGTCCTCGTTCTCCTCCGCGAACGGGACGATCTCCAGCTTGAGAAAGGCCGTCACGCTCGAATCGGGAGCCGAGAGCTTGCGCCGATTCAGGAGCTGGAGCACGCCGATGGTGCGGCCCTGCGGCGTCTTCATCGGGACCGCGAGCATCGATCGGGACCGGTAGCCGTACTTCTTGTCGAAGCCCTCGTCGAACCGATACGGAGCGCCGGGAGGAAGCTGGCGCACATCGGGGACGTTGAGGGTTTCCCCGCTGACGGCGACGAAGCCGGCGATGGAGGACTGGTCCAGGGGCAGGGTGCGCTCCACGAACTCGAAGCGGACCGAATCGTTTTGAGCCCGCACGAACTTCAGGACCTCCCCGCCGTCGCCGCCCGGCTCGACCAGGTACAGACTGCCCGCGTCTGCCTGGGTGAGGGCCCGGGCCCGGGAAAGAATCGTCTCCAGCAGCCGTTCCTGATCCCTTTCCGCGGCCAGGGCCACCCCCACGTCCACCAGGGCCCGGATCTCGCTGGTGCGTTCCGCGAGCGAGCGCCGGTTGCGCGCGGACAACGTTCGGTCCTCCAGAATCCGGAAGAGAGACTTGACCGCGCGGGCCAGGTGCTCGGCGGCGGCCGCCTCCGGGAGAGACACGTATAGCCGCGCCGACCAGAAGGCGTCGATCCCGCCCGCCTTGTCGCCGAGCAGCACGACGCCGACTCGGTCCGCTCCCTCCCCCAGCTCGGAAGGCGGCGGCGTGGCCAGGACCGGCAGCGCCGAGGGATCGCAGAGAACGACCGCCACCTCGTCCTCCTTCAACGACAACGACTCCAGGCGCAGCGGACGCTTCTCCATGCGCTCCTCGGAAAGGAGGAACAACAGATCACCGACCGGACGTCCGTGGAGGAGCACCCGCCGAAATCCGCCGCCTTGGGTGGGAGGCACGCGCGGATTATAAGAGTCGGCGCCGCGTCGCGGTCACCGAGGCACCGCGGGGCGGGACGGTCGCGCTACGTCTCGGCCAGGTCGCCCGAAAGCTCCGACAGGACCTCCGGCGCGAGGGCCGCCTCGGCTTCATAGCCCGCATGGCGCACCGAGAGAACCGCCGGCCCTCCGCCCGCGATGGCCTGCCGGGCGCCCGGTCCCAGGGGAAAGCGGATGTAGTGCACGGCGGAAATGCGATCCTCCCGGCTCTGCCCCGGATCGAAGCGGGCGGACGACGTCTCTCCCCCCGCGGCCAGCGTCAGCCGCCCCGGCTCGTCCAAACCGACGAAACGGTCGAGCGTCGGCTGGACTTTCTCGAGGTCGGTCACCTCGATGAACAGGGTGGCCGCGACTTCGCCCGGGCCCGGAAGCAGCCCGTTGTAGACATCGATCTCTTCCTGGACTTTCTCCGGCCGGACGATCCGCTCCACGCGGAGCATCTCCTGGATCTGGAAACGCACCGTGTCGCGGTTCTCGAACACCAACGTCATCAGCGGTCCGAGGGACACGCGGCGCCGCGCCTTGACGCCGATGATTCTCCGGCGAAACTCCTCGCGGCCGAGCTCGTATTCGTGGAGGTTCTGAATGTCCCCGAGGGATATCGATCGCATCTCCGGTCCTTCTCACTCCACCAGGCTGAGGCCGTATGCCTCGGCCAGGATCTGCACCGGATGCTTCGCGGTCCGTCCCGTCCCCTGCCGGATCTGGATTCCGGCCAGCGGGCAGTCCGTGGCGACGGTGTCGGGCCGGCTCTCGGAGATTTCCTGAAAGACCGGCTTTCCGATCTCGAGCGAGATCGGAAAGTACTCCTTCTTCATGCTCCAGGTGCCATCGTGTCCGGTGCACTTCTCGACCGTCGAGACGTCCGCGCCGGGAATGAGCTTCAGGAGGTCCCGCGACTTGAACCCGATGTCCTGCACCTTGAGATGACACGGGACCTGGTAGAGGACCTTGCCCGGGCTGCGCTGGAAGTCGAGCGAGAGTCTGCCCTCGGCGTGGCGCCGCATCAGGTATTCGCAGAGATCGACGGTCGAATCGGCGACCTGCCGGCCCACTTCGTCCGAGCCGAGCTGGGGGTATTCCTTGCGAAGCGTCAGGCTGCAGGTGGGGCCGGGCGATACGACCGCGTAGCCGGCCCGGACGAACGGGGCGAAAGACGCGACGTTGTCGAGACGGCATTCGCGGGCCGAGTCGATGTCCCCGCTTTCCAGGAACGGCATGCCGCAACAGCGCTGCGGCGGGACGGCCACTTCGCAGCCGTTTTTCTCCAGCACCGCCACCGCCGCGCGCGCCACGTCCGGGGCGTTGTAGTTCAAGGAGCAGGTGACGAACAGCGCCACCCTGCCGGCGCCTCCGGCGCCTCCCGAAGACGGGCGCGTGGCGCCGCCCCGGCGCGCCCACCAGGACAGGAAGGTTTCGCCGGCGTACGTCGGCAAGAGCCGGTCGCGGTGAATGCCCAGGGTCTTTTCGAGCACCACCCGCGCCACGCGGCTGTCGTTGACCGCATTGACCACGGGAGCGATGGCAGAGGACAGCCTGCCCACGGCGTCGGCCGAGGCCAGCACGCGCTCTCGCAACGCCGGCTTGCCCTCGCTCTTCACCCGCGCCGCGCGGTCTCGAAAAACGACGCGCGGGACGTCGACGTCCCAGCGGTGGGGCGGGTAGTACGGGCAATGCGGAATGCAGAGCTTGCACTCGTAGCACAGGTCCGAGAACTCCTGCAGATCGCCCTGCGCCAGGCGCTGCGCCTCGCCGTCCACCTCCGGGCGATCGAGCGCCCGGAAGAGAACGTCGAACGAGGGGCACAGGTCATAGCAGCGCCGGCAGGTATGGCAGACGTCGGCCACCCGGCGCAGTTCCTTGTCGACCGCGCCGCGGTCGTAAAAATCGTGAGAGGAAGGATCAAACAAACGTCGCTCCCGCTTGCTCCGGATCTCTGCCTGGAACCTTTCCTAAGCGCGGTTTCGCCTTACGCCTCACGCCTTACGCCTCACGCGCAGCGCAGCTGCGCTAAAACGACCCCAGGTTGTCGAGGCCCTTCTGAAAGCGGCCGGCGTGCGATTTCTCGGCGCGGGCGAGGGTCTCGAACCACTCGGCCACTTCGGTGAAGCCTTCCTCGCGTGCCGTTCGGGAGAATCCGGGATACATCTGCGTGTACTCGTACGTCTCTCCCTCCACCGCGGACTTGAGGTTGACGTCCGTGCCGCCCATGGGAAAGCCCGTCGCCGGATCTCCGACGTCCTTCAGAAAATCCAGATGCCCGAAGGCGTGGCCGGTCTCGGCCTCCGCCGTGTCCCGGAAGAGGCCGCCCACCTCGGGATATCCCTCGATGTCGGCCCGCCGGGCGAAGTAGAGATAGCGCCGGTTCGCCTGGGACTCTCCGGCAAAGGCGTGCTTGAGGTTGTCGTGCGTCTTGGTTCCCTTCAATGGTGCCATCGTACGTCTCCTTCCAACCGTTTGACTTTGCGGCCTCGCCGGCAATCCCGGCACAGGCCGATGAACTCCAGAACCCGTTCCTCCACCTCGAATCCCCGGGCCTTCAGCCGCTTCTCCGCGCCGAGCGTCTCGGAGGAGCGCTCCAGATCGAGAAGGAGCCCGCAGGTTCGGCACGTGAAGTGATCGTGCACCGTGACGTCCGCGTCGAACCGGGTGGTCCGACCGCGCGACCAGGCGCGCAATCGACCCTCCGCGACGAGCCGCTGCAGGTTGCGGTAGACCGTTCCGAGAGAGATCCGCGGAAGCTCACGACGGACCTGCGCATACACCCACTCCGCCGTGGGATGCGCCCTGGTTCCGGCCACGGCGTCGTACACCAGCCGGCTCTGCCGCGTCCGGCGCCGGGCCACGCTGTCGGTGGAGGAACCTCTTTCCATATCAATAACAGAAACTATTACTGATAAGTTCTGGTGTCAAGGCCCACGCTCCGGCGCGGCCGATCATCCGGACCGGGCGGAGTTAGAATCCCGACTCTTGGAAACGGCAACGCCTCCGCCAACGGCCGCCGGGAGGGACTTCCCTCTCGGCATCCCCGGATTCACGTACCAGGATCTCCACCGGGAGGACCGGTTGGCGGAGCTCGACCGGCTCTTCCTGGAGGCGTTGAACCGCGACGATTCCGCACTGGCCGGACGCCTGCGCGCTTACCGCGCCGAGCCTGCCGCGCTCGATCCCCTGGCCCGCTCGAAGCTGCTGGTCGAGGCGGCCCGGCCGCTCTCCCTCTTCGTCGCGCGCCTGTTCGGCATCGAGTCTGTGTGGAGACAGCAGGGCGCCTCCGCCGCTCCCGAGGCGGTGCTCTTCCGCTTCCGCCGCGACTTCCTGCAGCGCCGTGCGGCCAAGGCGAAGCTGCCCGAGGATCCGGCGTTCGACTGGGCCGCCCTGGCCGCGACGGCCGCAGCGATCGAGCGCGACCTTCATCCGGACCTTCCGTGGGGGGACGACCCGGAGCTGGCGACCGCCCTCCTGGCCGCCGGCCTCCTGGATCTGGAGAGCGACTTTCTCGCCGCGGTGCGGCAGAAGAAAATCCCGGAGGTCCCCGCCGCCGCCCGGGAGTCCGCGCGCCGCCTGGCGGAGCGGGCCGCCGGCTCGGCGCGGCCGGAGCTCGCGCCGGCCGACCCCGGGACGGACGAAGGCCTTCTCGCGTTCCTGGAGTCGCTGCTTCGGACGTACGCCCTTTTCGGCCGCGGCCGGCTGGAGCGCCCCGAGTGGAGCGGGCAAGTCGCCGGCTGGTGCTCCTGGCACCTCCCCGAGGCGGTCGATTTTGGAGAGCTCGTGGAGACGGAGCGGCCCGACCCGGAGCGGCCCGAGCTTCGGGTCGGCCCCCACGATCGGCGCCGGCGGCGCGTCGGATTCGGGTTGACCGACCCCCGGATGACCCGGCGCGAAGTGATCGGCCAGACGCACTACTGCCTGCTCTGCCACGACCGCGAGAAAGATTCCTGCTCCAAGGGCTTCTTCGACGCCAAGACCAGCACGTTCCAGAAGAATCCGCTCGGCGTGGCGCTGCCGGGATGCCCGCTCGACGAGAAGATCTCCGAGATGCACCAGCTGCGCCGCGAAGGGGACTCGATCGGCGCTCTGGCCCTGGTGGCCATCGACAACCCCATGTGCCCGGGCACGGGGCACCGCATCTGCAATGACTGCATGAAGGGCTGCATCTTCCAGAAGCAGGAGCCGGTCGACATCCCGCAGATCGAGACGGGCGTCCTGACCGACGTGCTGGCGCTGCCCTGGGGCGTCGAGATCTTCGGCCTCCTGACGCGCTGGAATCCCCTGAGCCCGGCGCGGCCCCACGCCCTGCCCTACAACGGCAGGAACGTGCTCGTGGTGGGCCTGGGGCCGGCGGGCTACACGCTGGCACACTACCTCTTGAACGAAGGGTTCGGGGTCGCCGGCATCGACGGCTTGAAGATCGAGCCGCTCCCCGCGGACTGGACCGGCTCGGACGGCGGCGGAATCCGGCCGATCCGCGACTGGAAGGAGATCGAGCGCGCCCTTGACCACCGCCCGCTGGCCGGCTTCGGCGGCGTCTCCGAGTACGGCATCACCGTCCGGTGGGACAAGAATTTCCTGACCCTCGTTCATCTGACGCTGGCGCGCCGCACGCGCCTCTCGATCCTGGGAGGCGTGCGTTTCGGAGGGACCATCACCGCCGAGCAGGCCTTCGATCTCGGGTTCGATCACGTCGCGATCGCCGCGGGCGCCGGGCGGCCGACGATCATCGGGATGAAGAACAACATCGTCCGGGGAGTGCGCAAGGCTTCGGATTTCCTGATGGCCCTCCAGCTGACCGGCGCGTTCAAGGAGGAGGCGCTGGCCAACCTCCAGGTGGAGCTACCGGCCGTGGTGATCGGCGGCGGTCTGACCGCCATCGACACGGCCACCGAGCTCCTGGCGTACTACCCCCTGCTGGCGGAGAAGACCCTGGCGCGGTACGAGGCGCTCGCCGCCGAGCGCGGGGAGATGGCGCTGCGGACGATGTTCGACGGCGAGGAGCGGGAGATCCTCGACCGCCTCCTCCACCACGCGACGGAAGTGCGGCAAGAGCGGCGGCGGGCCGGGGACGCGGGCGAGGCGCCGGATTTCGCGAGCCTGTGCCGCGAGTGGGGCGGCGTCTCGATCGTCTACCGCCGATCGATGGAGGAGTCCCCCGCGTACCGGCTCAACCACGAGGAGATCATCAAGGCCCTGGAGGAGGGGATCTCCTTCGTCGAGAACCTGGAGCCGGAGGAAGCGGTGTCCGACGAGAACGGGGCCCTGAAGGCGGTCCGCTTCCGCCGCTCCCGCGACGGCGAGGTGGTCGAGCTGCCGGCGCGGGCCTGCCTGGTGGCGGCAGGCACGACACCCAACATCACCTACGAGAAGGAGCGCCCCGGCACGTTCCCCATGGACGAGCGGCGGCGTTTCTTCCTCCCTCACCGCGCCGTCGACGACGGCCAGGGCGGCTGGCGGCTCGAGCCCTCGTCCGCGACCGACGAGACCGCGTTCTTCACCGGCTACAACCGCAACGGGAAGTTCATCACCTTCTTCGGCGACAACCATCCGGCGTTCAACGGGAACGTGGTCAAGGCCATGGCCTCGGCCAAGAAGGGCTACGGCCCGGTCACGGCGGTCCTGCTGGGCCGGGACGCCGCGCGTCCGGTCGCTCCCCTCGAAGCCTGGGAGGCCTTCCGCCGCCGGATCGAGGGCCGGCTGACCGCGCGGGTCGCGGCGGTGAACCGCCTGACCCCCACGATCGTCGAGGTCGTGGTCCACGCGCCCGCCGCGGCGGAGAATTTCCAGCCCGGCCAGTTCTTCCGCCTGCAGAACCTGGAAGCGCACGCACCGGTCGTGGGCGGGTCACCGCTCTTGATCGAGCCGCTGGCGCTGACGGGGGCCTGGGTCGATGCGGAAAGAGGCCTTCTCTCCATGATCGCGCTCGAGCTGGGCGGATCGTCGCGCTTGTGCGGCGTCCTGAAGCCGGGCGAGCCGGTCCTGGCTATGGGGCCGACCGGCGCGCCCACCGAGCTTCCGACCAACGGGACCGTGCTCCTGGCGGGAGGAGGGCTGGGCAACGCCGTCCTCCTCTCGATCGGAAAGAAGGCGCGCGAGCTCGGCAATCGCGTCGTCTATTTCGCCGGCTACAAGAAGGCGGAAGACTTCTACAAGCGCGAGGACGTCGAGGCGGCCGCCGACGTGCTGGTGCTTTCCGTCGACCACGGCGCCACGATCCCCGTCCGGCGCCCGGACGACCGCGAGTTCCTCGGCAACATCGTCGAGGCCATGGCGGCCTACGGATCGGGCCGGCTGGGGAAGGTGACGATCGCCCTCTCCGACGTCGACCGCGTCATCGCGATCGGCTCGGACCGGATGATGGCGGCGGTGGCGCGCGCCCGCCACGGCGTCCTGGCGCCGTACTTAAAGCCCGAGCACGTCGGCATCGGCTCGATCAACTCTCCAATGCAGTGCATGATGAAGGAGGTCTGCGCTCAGTGCCTCCAGCGGCACGTCGATCCGGCCACGGGGAAGGAGAAGGAAATCGTCTTCTCCTGCTTCAACCAGGACCAGAAGTTGGATGAGATGGACTGGGGCAATCTCGCGGCGCGCCTGCGCCAGAACACCGTGTCCGAGAAGCTGACGAATCTCTGGCTGGAGAAGCTGCTGGCGGGAAGCGAGGTCGGGCGGATCTAGCAGGCTGCTGAAAAATTGATGCGGGCGTCGCGTCAGGGCTCTTGCAATGCGCAGCGTCACCGAGGCGAACCTTGATCGAAGGACCCTTCGCGCGGCAAACCTCCGAGCACGGCGCGCAAAAGCCCTGCCGCCGCGAGCGGTTGCGCCGCTCCACACCCTTCTTCAGCAGCCTGCTAGGCGGCCGGCGGACTACAATACCTGTCTTGTAATCGCCTCACGCCTCATGCCTCACGCCTCACGGCGCAGCTAAGGCACTCCCGCCAGGAACAACAGATACGGATTGATCGCCAGGCCCCGCTTGAAGCTGCCGGCGTCGTCGGGCACGCGCGTGATCGAGAAATGCAGGTGCGGCCCGCCGATCACGTGGCCGGTCGAACCGACGTAGCCGATCACGTCCCCCTTCTTGACCTTTTCTCCGACCGCCAGGTTCTCGGCGTAAGCGGAGAGGTGGCAGTAGAAGAGGAGGTACTGGCCGGTCAGATCCTTCTGGTAGATGGCCCGGCCCGACTTCTTCTCGCGGACGATCCGCACGATCTCCCCGTCCGTCGTGGCCACGATGGGCGTCCCGCGGGGCGCCCCGATATCGATGGCCAGGTGCTTGCGATGCCGGCCCCGCGAGGAGAGGAAGGAGTCCTTGAGTTTCTGTGCGTCGACCCCCTCGACCGGGATCTCGAACGCCTGCGAAACGAGCTCGGTTAAGTCGACGTCCTGAGGCTTGACCACCGCGGCCGAGGACTTGGGGCGAAAGAGGGATCCCACCCGCTCCGCCAGGCGGGCCAGGCCCACGGGCTCCCTGGGCGGAGGACCCGGCTCGGGCTCGGCCGGCTCGACCAGCTCCGCCGCCTGGCCTTCCGGGGCGGCGTCCACCTCAGGATCGTGCAGCCTGGCTTCGATCGGCGTGTCGATCGGCTCGCACGGCAGGCGCGGGTGGTCGTAGACGACCGGCGGCAAAAAGGGCCCGTAGACCGCCGGACTCTCGAGTCTTTCGAGCACGACGCGCCCCGAGATGTCCTGGTAGATCTTCGGATGCGGGTGCTTGCCTCGCAACGAGCTCTTGCGATGAGACTTATGGGGCCTCTTCGCCGCGTGAACGGCCTTGTGCCGCCTGGCGGGCACCAGGCGCGCACTCGCGTCCGTGTTCGAAAAGCGCCTGGCGTGAGCCGACAGCGGAGAAGGCGCGGCCAGCCCGAGCAGCGCGGCCGCCATGGCCGCAGGAATCAGGGATGTCTGGCGCACGCGCGGATTATCCAGGGGTTTTTACAACGAGGTCAAGAAGAAAAAGCCTTCAGAATCAAGTAGTTATGCTGAAGCAGCATATGAGGGGCCGGCTCTTTCCGTGGTTTGGTCGTCGGTTTGGAACCCTTGCTCCCCAGGAACCGTGAGCTGACAACCGGCAGGCGCCCGGTCGCACCTTTCGCGTTCTACGCGCGTTCCAGGTACGAGTTGTCGCGGGTGTCGATCTTGATGCGCGTCCCGGCCTCGATGAACTGAGGAACCATGACCTGGAGCCCTGTCTCCAGCGTGGCCGGCTTGTAGGAGGCCGACGCGGTGGCTCCCTTCATCCCCGGCTGCGTCTCGACGACCTTCAGGGCGACGGTGTTGGGCAACTCGATGCCCACCGGGTTGCCCTCGTACAGGTCGACGTGGATGGTCGTATTGGGGAGGAGATACCGCATCTGATCGCCGATGACTTCATCGGCCAGGGTCACCTGGTCGTAGGTCTCCTGGTCCATGAAGTGGTGGCCGGCGGAGTCGGAGTAGAGGTACTCCATTTCCCGCTCGTCGAGCGAGGCCTTTTCCACCCGGTCCGTCGAGCCATAGCGCTGCTCGATCATGGAGCCGTTGCGCAGGTTGCGCATCTTGACCTGGACGAACCCGCGAAGGTTGCCGGGCGTCTTGTGAACCATGTCGTGCACCCGGTGCAGCTCCTTGTTGTGGATCACCAGGGTGCCGACGCGAATCTGGGTCGCCGGGATCATCATGGGACAGTCACACTCCCCTCAGCAGAACGGCGAAATCTAGCAGAGTGCGATGGGACGTGACAAGTGACGGGCGGCGAGCGAAAGAAAAGCCCCGGCCGGAGCCGGGGCTCGCAGTGCCAATGGGGATTCCGGATGCCGGACTAGCGCCGCACCCGGATGACCTGCGCCCGATCGACGAGCCCGTCCGCGTCGCCGGGGAAGACGAGCCGCATCGACTGGTCCTGCAGGGGAAATTCCTGGAAAAAGTCCCTCCAGGTCTCGCCGGTGAAGAAGAGTGACGTCGAAAGCGGTTCGATCGATGTCGAGCCAGCCGCCGGGACGTCCGGCGTGAAGAGTGCGATCTGGAGATTCGGCCTCTCGACGGACGTTCCGTACGAGGCGTTGATGAACTGGATCAAGCCGTCGGCCAGGATCGAGTACCCGATGTTGGACATATGCACGGCGTCGCCGTACGCGAACATGCCGCCGGAGACGAAGGCCGTGGAGATATGGATCCCGGCGATCGTGCGGCCGTTGGCGATGAGGTCCTGCGAGAATGCGTAGAAGTCGAAGTACTTGAAGCCGTTCGACTCGGCGGCGGTCTTGATGACGGCGTTCATGTCGCGGATCCGCTGATCGATCGCGGCGACCTCGTCGGGATAGAGCAGAACGCCGATGTTGACGGTCGCGGGAGGCACGAACCCTCCGTCGGGAAGCGGGTTGTCGCACCTGGGCAGCGAGTTGTTGACCGCTGCGCAAGGGATTCCGAAGCCGAGCTGGAGAAGGGACTTTCCGCCGAGCGCGGCCTGCGGAGCGTTCGCTCCGAGCGTGACCAGCGTCCCCGGAGGGAGCGGGCAAGCAGGTTGTCCGGTCGGGCAAGGATTCGCCGCGTTGCCAGGTCCCAGAAGCGGAATGAAATGGCCAGCGGTATCCAGAACCGGCTGGTTGGTCGCCGGATTGACCAGCACCGGCGGGATCGTCGATGCCAATGGGATCAGCTGCGCCTTTGGCGTGCCGAGAAAGACTCCGGTGCGCCCGCTCGCCTTCAACGCCGCGGCCACGGCGTTGTACTTGGCCGTGAAGACGGGAAGAGGCGTCGCCGTCACGCCGTCTAAGAGGAACCCCGCTCCGCCCGCCGTCAGGATGTCGTTTCCGATGATCCCCAGCGTCACGAAGGTCGGATTCAAGGACAGCCCCTGATCGAGCGCGGGGCCCAGGCCGCGCAGGATGAAGTCCGCGGCGCCGCCGCTGGTCGTGTCGGAGACGTCGGCGATCTTGAAGCCGGGAACGGAGAGGTTGTCGTACGGGCGGGCCAGCGTCAGGTTCGTCGGCAACCCCGTCTTGGTCGAGATCAGCCCGAACGAAACCGACGGAACCAGGCTCTTCAATCCCGTGCACGTCGGAATTCCGGGATCCGAAACGGTCGGCTGCTGGAAGTCGGAGATGCCGAACTGGTGAGCCAGGATGTTGGGGTACGAGAACCGCTGGTTGCGATCGACCAGGCAGCCCGCGGAGAACCCCGCACCGTAGCTGTCTCCCAGCGCTACGTACTTGCCGAAGTTGGGCGCCTGGGCCGTGAGCGAAGCGGCCGCCGCGAGGGCGCCGGCCAGCGAGAACGCCGCGATCCGCAGAACGTTTGCTTTCCTGTTCATCGGTGTTCTCCTCAGAACGAGACCCGGAGGTCCAGGGCGAAGACGTTGACGGTCTCCCGGTACACTCCGAAAAAGTTGTCGTTGTTGACCTGGCCAGCCGTGTCGCGGCTCTTGACCTTGATGTAGATGTCGCCGACGTTCACGCCCCAGCGGTCCGTGTCGTAGCCCAACCCGAACGTGTAGGCGTTCCGGTCGTTGTCCGCCAGAAGCGGCCCGACGTCAGCGACCGGCTGCGGCGTCTTGTCCTTGTAGTAGCCGGCGCGGACGGCGAACTTCGAGAACTTCTTCTCCAGACCGGCCCGATAGGCCCAGGAGTTGTTCCAGTTGGTGTGGCGGTCGAGGGAGGGAATCGACGCGTTGTTCGGGAAGGTGACCAGGAGCTCGTTGAATCGGCTCCACTTGGTCCAATCCGCTTCCAGCGCCAGCGTGAAGTCGGCGGGAAGGCCGATCGCAGCGCCCAGGTTGATCGACTCGGGGAAATCGATCGAGGTCGAGGCGTTCTGCTTGCCCTGCGGGAGCTCGGACGCGACGACCGCGTCGAACTGCGCGTTGCCCGTCAACCGCTGGCTGAAGTTCGCCGTCCCCGAATAGTCGATCTTGATCTTGCTGCGGTAGGCCGCGCCGATCGAGAACTGCGGGACGGGCCGGAACAGGATGCCCGCGTTCCATCCCCAACCGTGGTTGCTCGTCAGGTCGCTGTTCAACTTCACGTGGGCGACGTCGACGACGGAGTTGGTGAACGGGTTGACCGCCGCCTGGTTCTGCTCCAGCTGGACCTTGGAGAAGCGGTAGTCCGCGCCGACCGCCAGCGCGATCTGCGGCGTGGCCTGGAACGAGAGGACCGGGTTGACGTCCGTCGTCTGGATGTAGGTGTTCTGGGCGACGAAGCGGCCGGAGAAGCTGTTCGCCGAGACCGGATTGGTCGCGCAGTTGCCGCCGCAGTTCTCCGCGTTGTCCCACCGGAAGCCCAGGCCGTAGGGAGCGAAGATGCCCAACCCCAGGTTGATTTCCTGCGTCAGGGGCACGACAACATAGAGCGTCGGCAGGGTGTACGTCGTCTTGTGCTCGTTCTCGTGGATGCCGTCCCCCGGATAGGGGTTGGCGCCGTTGAAGTCCCCCTGGGTGCGGGTGACGAAGGAGCTTCCGACCTGGACGTCGAAGTGCTTTTCCCAGCCCAGGCCTGCCGGGTTGAAGAAGATCGCGGAGGGATCGTTGGCGACGGCCGTGAACGCCAGGCCCATGCCCGAGGCCCGGGCCCCCTGCGACATCAGCTGGAACCCCGAGGGAAATGCCGGGAGGGCGACGAGAAACCCGAATGCGGTGAGCGCGAGGGCCAGACGGCGGGCCCTGACCCGATGACGACTTGTCACGGTTTTTTCTCCTCCGTTAAAGGGCGAAGCGTCGCGATGATGGCGAAGGCAATTTACGCCCCGGCTCTCGGGCAGTCAACATAGAATCCCCGGACTTGCATGACGCAGGAAGGATTTACGCTCGCCGGGCGCGCACCCCGCGCGAGCGACTCTGCTTTGACGAATGACGTCGCCGGCAGTGCGTACGTGCATAATCAGGGGTAACCGTGTCCCGTGAAAGCGAGAGCCCGACCCGCGACGGCATGCACAGCGAGCCTGCGTCCGGAGCCGACAAGCCTCTGACCAAGGGGACGCTGCTCGGCGGGCGTTACCGCATCGAGGGGGTGCTCGGCCACGGCGGCATGGGAATCGTCTACCGGGCCCGCGACCTGAAGCTCGACCAGGACATCGCGTTGAAGCGCATCCGCCCGGACCGGATTTCCCCGGAGCGGCGGGAAACCCTGCGCCGGGAAATCATCCTCTCCCGGAAGGTCACGCACGAGAACGTCTGCCGCGTCTTCGACCTGGCCGAGTTGAACGGCGAGGAGTTCGTCTCGATGGAGTACCTGCCGGGACGGACGTTGAAGGAGATCGAGGACGAGGAAAAGACGCTGCCGCTCGGGCGCGGCCTGGCCATCGCCAAAAAGATCTGCCGGGGCCTCGCCGCCGCCCACAAGATCGGGATCCTCCACCGCGACCTGAAGCCGGAGAACGTCATCGTCTCGACCGACGACACGCCGCGGCTGATGGACTTCGGCATCGCCGTCGACACCAAGGTCTACCGCGGAGAGAAGGAAGACACGGTTCCGGGCACGCCGCAGTTTCTGGCGCCGGAGCTCCTGCGGGGCGAGGCGCCTTCGGTCCTGACCGACATCTACGCCATGGGAGTCCTGCTCTACGAGATGTTCACCGGGCAGGTCCCGTTCGACGATCCCGACACCGCGCGCCTGGTGCGCAAGGTGATCACCGAGACGCCCCCCAAGGCGGGGTCGCTGCGCCCGGACCTGCCGCCGGAGCTTCTGGGGATTCTGGACCGCGCCATTTCCAAGGACCCGCAGGCGCGCTTCCCCGACTCCGACACGCTGGCCGATGTCATCTCCGGCTTCGAGGGAAAGGTGCTCGACCGCGTGCTGGCCGAAGTCTCGGTCACGCGCGCGAAGATGGTCAAGTTGATGGTCATCCTGGAAGCCAACAAGGCCCTGGCCGCGACCTTCGATCCGACCGAGATCCTGCGCATCATCCTGCGCACGGCGACCTCGGAGACCGACGCCGAGCGGGGCACCATCTTCCTGCGCGACCCGGGCTCGCCGGAGCTCGTCAGCCAGATCCTGGAGGGAGGATCGGTGGCGCCCATCCGCCTGCCCGTCGGGCGCGGCATCGCAGGCACGGTCGCGCGCACCGGCGAGATCGTCAACATCACCGACGCGTACAAGGATGCCCGCTTCGACTCGCGCACCGATCTGACGTCGGGCTTCCGAACCCGCACCATCCTGGCCGCTCCGCTGCGCACGCCCAAGGGGGAGATCGTCGGCGTGGTCGAGGTCCTGAACAAGCGCCACCGCGTCTTCACCAAGGAAGACGAGGAATTCCTGGCCGAGGTCGGGACCCATTCGGCGCTGGCGGTCGAGAGCGTGCGGCAGCACGAAGCGGCGGTGGCGGAAGCGCGGCGCGACGGCGCGTGGGAAGTCCTGAAGAGCGCGCAGCAGTTCCTGGCCCCCACCGCGTGGCCGGCGACGCCCGGCTTCGAGTCGGCCCCGCTGCGGTGGCGGTCGGAGGAGCCCAACCTGGTCTCCTTCGCCGTGGCCTCTTCGGCCGGCCGGATCGGGTTTCTGCTGATCGAGAGTGCGGCGCAGGCCGCGGCCGCCTTCGGTTCCCTGGTCCGCGCCGTCAATGCCGCCCGGCCGCTGCTTCCCTTCGGCGCGCCGGACGAGATGGTCGAGAAAGCCATCGGCGCCGAGCCCACCTGCTCCGTGACCGCCGCGGTCTGGGAGGGCGGCAAGGTGCGCCTGGCCGCCGCCGGCGAGGCGGCGACCATTCCGTTTCTGCTGCGGGAGGCGCGGCCGGTCCCCTTTCCGGCCACCGAGAAGAAGAAGATCCGGACCGCCGACATCGACGCCGCGGCCGGCGATCTGCTGGTGCTGGCGTCGACCGGCCTGGCCGCGATGCAGTACCTGTCCAAGCCCGTGGCACCGGAAAGAGCGATTCAGCACTTCGCGCGGGAAGCCCACGGCCAGCCCCTCTCCGGAGCGTTCGCCCAGCTGGTGTCCGAGTGGAAGAGGGGCGGGGCGTCTCCCGGCGAGAAGGACGTGCTGCTGCTCGCCGCCCGCAGGCAGTGAAACGCCGTTTCGTCCTCGTCGACGTCTTCGCCGATCGGCCCTTCGCCGGAAACCCGCTGGCCGTTTTCCCGGAAGCGGAGGGCTTGCCCGACGCCGCCATGCAGGCGATCGGGCGGGAGATGGATCACCCGGCCACGGCGTTCCTGTTTCCGTCGAGTCTTGCGGGAGCGGCGTTTGCCCTCCGGATCTTTTCCCGCGAGAGAGAGCTTCCCTTCGCCGGCCATCCCGCCCTCGGAGCGCACTTCGTGCACGCCACGGAGAGCCGGATGCCGTTGATCGAGCCCGTGACCCGCGTCGCCCACGAGGGAACCGAGGGCCTCTTCCAGGTCGAGCTCCGGGTCGAGGCAGGAGAGATCTCGCTCTTGCGACTGAAGCAGCGGCCGCCGGAGACAGGCCCGAAGTGGGCCACGGACGAGGTGGCCCGACTGGCCCGCGCGCTGGGGCTCGAGGAAGAGGAGATCCAGGCCACCAACCAGCCCGCGCGCGTCGTTTCGACCGGCCTGCCCGTGCTGATCGTTCCCGTCTCGACGCTCGACGCTCTCGGCAATGCGCGGCCCCGCTACGGCGAGCTGCGCGAGATCCTGGCCGGGCGCGCCGAGCCGCCGGGCGAGGCGACGGTGGTCTACGCGTTCACCAAGGAGACGCGCGACGCCCGGGCCGCGGCCCATGCGCGGGCCTTCGACACGATCGGCTCGGCCGAGATCGCAGGGGCCGGAGCCGCGGCCGGAGCCCTCGCCGCGTACCTCGTGTCGCAGGCCGCGATCACCGTCCATCCGACGACGAACCTCGTCGTCGAGCAGGGCCACGTCCTGGCCCGCCCCTCGACGATCGACGTCGAGGTGCAGGTCAAGGACGCGAAGGTGAGTCAAGTCGTGATGGGCGGGAGAGTGATTCGGGTGGGCGAGGGGACGCTGGAGGCGTGATTGCGACTGAGGACTGAGGACTCAAGACGCTGTCGCCTCAATAATTCCCACACTGACCCCAGCCCCTCGAGTCCGCAGTCCTCAGTCCTCAGTCCGCAGTCGGGGGAAGGCTGCCAACGTCGTAGACGACCCTCTCCCCTTCCGTGCGCGCGAACTCCGGCAGTTTGTGTTCCCTCGCCTCCTTCTCCGACAGGACGTCGAAGACTTGCCAGCCGCGGACAGTCAGGGCGTCGGCGATCAAGGACCGGTGGCAGCGCCAGGGCAGGGCCTCGGCGCACATCACGGCGGCGCGCTTCTCGCCGGAGAGCGCCTGGACTCGCGCCAGCCCCTGCGCGAACTCGGGCGTGTCCATGAAGTCCGCGTAGCCCCGAAACGCCTCCACCCTCCAGGCGGTGTGCGGGGAATCCGGGCGCGCGCGCCGTCGGCCGCCGAGCTCGGGCAAACCGGCGTAGCCGATCCCCGCCGCGGACAGGCTCGCTGCCAGGGTGGCGGCGTTGAAGTGCGGCCACTTGCGCGAGGCCGGATAGCGCCGGACGTCGATCACAATCTCTATATTGTGAGCGCCGAGGATCGCCAGGAACTTCTCGAGCGGGTGATTGGAGTGGCCGATGGTCCAGAGCGCGTGCGGCGTTCTACGTGCGGCGTTCAACGTTGAAGCCGGGGCCTTCCGTGGGAACGAAGAACGTCGTACGTCGCACGTCGCACGTCACGGCAACACCGCCACGGCCACGGCCCCCGGTCCCCCGTGCGCGCCCAGGGCCGGCCCGCACTCGACGATCAGGACATCGGACTCGGGGAAGCGCTCCCGGATCTGGCGCGCCAGGTCGTCGGCAAGGTCCGGCGCGTCGCAGTGCGCTACCCCGAAGCACCGCTGCCCGCCGGTGCCGGTCTCCGCCGCGGCGAAGAGCAGGCTCATCATCTTGCGCCGCGCCGCCTCGAACCCCCGCGCCTTGGCCACCGGTTCGGCCTTGCCATCGCCCGACAGCGTCAGGACCGGCAGGACGCCCAGCAGCCGCGCCACGAACCCGCGGGCCGCGGAGACGCGCCCCCCGCGCACCAGGTGCTCCAGGGTCGGCACGGCGATGAAGATACGCGCCCGCTCCGAGGCTTCGCGCGCGATGGAGGCCACCTCGTCGACGCTCTTGCCGGAGGCCGCCGCTTGCGCCGCTTCCCGCACGATCAGGCCGAGCCCCACCGAAACGTTCCGGGTGTCGACGTGCTCGAAGCGCGTCTTCTCGATCTTGCGCGAGCCGACGATCGCCGCCTGGTACGTTCCCGATACCGCGCCGGAGAGATGGATGGAGACGATCGAGCCGGCGTGCGTGGCCGCGTTGCCATAGACCTGCGTGAAGTCCGCCGGCGGGGGCTGGGACGTCTTCGGGGCTTGGTCGGTGACGGCAAACCGGGCGTAGAACTCCGAGGGCGTCAACGTGACCTTGTCCAGGTAGTTCTCCGAACCGAAGAAGACCCTCACCGGCACGACGCCGATCGCCAGCTCGTCGAGCAACGTCTGCGGCAAGTCGCAGGTCGAGTCGGTCACGATGCCCACCCGCAGCCCGCGGTTCAGATCGAACCGGGTCTCGTGTTGGGCGTGCATGTCCTCGACTTTCGTTTCGGCCACGTCGGCGAAGCGGCCCATGACTTCGAACAGCTTTTCCGGCTCGTTGGTGTGGACGTGGAGACGCACCTTCGACGCCCCGCCGGCGATGACGATCGAGTCTCCCAGGAGCGCCGCTTCGCGCCGCAGCTCGTCGCGGTGGATGGCGTCCCCCTCCAGAAGGACTTCCGTGCAGTAGCGAAACAGGATCGCCTCCGGCGTCTTGTCGAAGATCGCCGGTTTCACCTCTTCCGCCGGGGACTCGGGCACGGACCGCCGCGCCGCCTCGCGCAGGTACGTGACGATCCCTTCCAGCAGATAGACGAAACCCTGAGCCCCGGCGTCGACGACTCCAGCCCTGGCCAGCGCCTTCATCTGCCGGGGCGTGTTCTCGAGCGACTTGCGGGCGTCGGCCAGCGACTCGGGCAGGAGCTGCCCGAAGTCGGAGACCTTCTGCGCCCGGCGCGACACGCTCGCCGCCCAGTCGCGCAGCACCGTGAGAATCGTTCCCTCGACCGGCCGCGCGATCGCGGAATAGGCCGACTCCGCCGCCCGGACCACGGCCGAGGCGAAGTCGCCGGTCGACACGCGGGGCTTGTCCGGCAGACCTTCCGAGAAGCCGCAGAAGAACTGCGCCAGGATCGCTCCCGAGTTCCCGCGGGCCCCTCCCACCGCCTCGTCGGCCAGGGCGCGGGACATTTCCCGCACGTGCCGACGGCGAATCCGGGCGATCCCCGCGGCGATCTTTTGCAGGGTGGAGGCGAGGTTGGTGCCGGTGTCGCCGTCGGGCACCGGGAAGACGTTGATCTTGTTCAGACCCTCGGCGCGATCGGCGACGAAACGGGCCCCGGCGATGACCCCCCGAGACAGCCTGTGGCCGTCCAGGTAACCAACGGCGATCACGACGTCTTGAGCGGGGCCGGGGCGATCTGGCGCGACGTTTCGGTTTCGCGCGACGTCCGATACTCCTGCGCGATGGCCGGAAGGCGGTCGAGATAGAGCAGCACGACGCCGCAGCTCATGCAGGCCCACGGATACACCCGCTCGGCGCTCCAGTCGAACAGGCTCTTCTTCCACGGCTTCTTCCAGAAATAGGAGGTGTAGCCGGCGTAGGAGCTGCGGGACCGGAGCATGTCCCCGGAACAGAGGGGACACTTGCGCTGGAAGTCGGCCATCGGACGAGGAGGATATCGCAGGCCGGAAGGCGGAAGGCGGAAAACGAAGGGGGCAGCCTAAGGCGTCAGGCGCGGCGCCGGAGCCTTGCACACTTTCGCTTCATGCCTCGCGTCCTGCGGCGCGACTGCCGTGCCCACGTTCGCCTCACGGCTCTCGCCTCTCGCCTCACGCCCCGTCCGGTTTCCACCTCAGCACCAGGTTCCGAGCCGCCGCGACCTCGTCGACGCGGCGGACCGGCGTGGTGTGCGGGGCGCCCAAGACGATCGCCGGGTCCTCCTCGGCCTCGCGTGCGATCTCCCGCATGGCGTGGACGAACGCGTCGAGCCCGGCCTTCCCCTCGGTCTCGGTCGGCTCGATCATGAGGGCGCCGTGCACGATCAGGGGAAAGGAGATCGTGGGCGGGTGGAATCCATAGTCCATCAGGCGCTTGGCGATGTCCATGTTGTGCACGCCGCGCTCGATCTGCTTCTTGTCGGAGAACACCACCTCGTGCAGCGTCGGCGCGTCGTACTTCAGGTGGTAGGTCCCGGCCAGGCCGGCCCGGATGTAGTTGGCGTTCAAGACCGCTCCGCGGGCCACCTCTCCGATGCGGTTTCCGTAGGAGCAGATGTAGGCGAGGGCCCGCACGAACATGCCGAAGTTGCCGAGGAAGGCGCGCAGCCGCCCGATCGAGCGGGGACGATCGAAGTCGAGAGTGAACGTTCCGTCGGGCCGGCGCTCGACCGTCGGCCTGGGAAGATACGGGACGAGCTTCTCGCACACCGCCACGGGCCCCGAGCCCGGTCCTCCTCCGCCGTGCGGCGTCGAGAACGTCTTGTGCAGGTTCATGTGCATCACGTCGATGCCCATGCGCCCGGGCTTGGCCACGCCCACGAAGGAGTTGAAGTTGGCCCCGTCGCAGTAGAGGTACCCCCCCTTGCGGTGGACGATGCGGGCGATCTCCAGGATCCGGTCCTCGAAGATCCCCAGCGTGTTGGGGACCGTCAGCATCAGCGCGGCGACGTCCTCGGTCATCGCCTCTTCCAGCACGTGGAGATCGAGCGTGCCGCGCGCGTTGGACTTCAATTCCCGGACCTTGTACCCCCCGAAGTGCGCCGACGCGGGGTTGGTGCCGTGCGCCGAGTCGGGGATCAACACGGTCGAGCGCGGATTGCCCTCGCCAGCCAGGGCCGCGCGGACCATCAGGATGCCGGTGAGCTCTCCCTGGGCCCCGGCCGAGGGCTGAAGCGTGACACGCGACAGGCCCGTCAGCTCGATCAACGCCTGCTCCAGCCGCCACGCGAGCTCGAGCGTCCCCTGCGAAACCTCCTCCGGAGCCAGGGGATGGGCCGCGGCGAAGCCGGGTAGCCGGGCCATCTCCTCGTTGATCCGCGGGTTGTGCTTCATGGTGCAGGAGCCCAGCGGATAGAGGCCCTGGTCGATGGAGAAGTTGAGCCGTGACAGCCGCGTGAAATGGCGCGCGACCTCGACCTCCGTGATCTCCGTCTCCCCGGCCACCTCCTCGCGCAGGAGCGCGGGCGGGATGCCGAGCGCCTCGGGCACGTCCAAGGGGGGAAGGGAGTAGCCTCTCTTGCCGCGGCCGGACCGCTCGAAGACCAGCGGCTCGTGGCGCGGCTCGGGCTGGAGCTTGTCCGCGGGAACGGCCTTCTCTTCCACTTCCAGGCTCATCGCGCCGGACCGGCCTTCGCCAGCGCGGCGACCAACCGATCCAACTCCTCCCGCGTGTTCATCTCCGTGGCCGCGACCAGGAACTGGTTGGCCGGGCCCCCGTAACGGGACAGGGCGACGCCGGCCAGGATTCCGGCGCGCGCGAGCTCGGACAGGAGCGGCGCGGCGGGACCCGGCGCCTCCACCAGGAACTCGTTGAACGTCGGACCCGACAGCGGCACCCGGTATCCGGGAAGGGCCGCGATTCTCTGCTTCAGATACTCCGCCTTGGCGTGGCTCTGGGTGGCGACCTCGCGCAGCCCGTGCTTGCCCAGGAGCGACATGTGGATGTTGGCGGCGAGCGCCATCAGCCCCTGGTTCGTGCAGATGTTGGAGGTCGCCTTCTCCCGGCGGATGTGCTGCTCGCGCGTCGAGAGCGTCAGACAGAAAGCGCGCCGGCCTTGCGCGTCCTGCGTCTGGCCCACCAGGCGCCCGGGGATCTGCCGCTGGTGCGCGGTGCGGCAGGCCAGGAACCCCAGAATAGGTCCGCCGTCGTGCATCGGCACGCCCAGCGACTGCGCCTCGCCGCACGCGATGTCCATTCCCCTCTCGCCGGGAGGAGCCAGGAGCGCGAGCGAGGCCGCTTCGGCCACCACGCCGACGCCCAGCGCGCCCCTGGCCTGCGCCGCGGCGGAGGCGGCGCTCCAGTCCTCGATGGTCCCGTAGAAGTTGGGAGACTGCACCGCCACGGCGAACGTCTTCTCGTCGACCGCGGCGTCCAGGGCTCGCCGGTCGGTCGCCCCGTCGGCTCCGATCGGGACTTCGACGATCTCCAGCGCCAGGTTGTGCAGATACGTCCGCACGGTCTCGCGGTACTCCGGATGGATCCCCTGCGACAGCACGGCCTTGCGGCGGCCGCGCGAGAGCCGCTCGGCCATGAGCAGCGCCTCCACCAGCGCCGAGGCGCCTTCGTACAGGGACGCGTTGGCCACGTCGAGGCCGGTCAGGAGGCACAGATGCGTCTGAAACTCGAAGATCGACTGCAGGGTGCCCTGCGAGACCTCCGGCTGGTACGGCGTGTACGCCGTCAGCCACTCCGAGCGGTACAGCATCTGGTCGGCGATTGCGGAGGTGTAGTGGTGATACAGGCCGGCTCCGAGAAAAAAGGCGGTCTCGCGTGCGTTGGCGTTGCGGCCGGCCAGGCCTCCCAGCAGCCGCCGGATCTCGATCTCCGACAGAGGCGGTGGAAGGTCCGGCGCCTGGCGGACCTCGGCCGGAATCGAGGCGAAGAGATCGTCGATCGAAGAAGCCCCGATCGCGGCGAGCATCTCCCGCCTGTCGACGTCGGAGACGGGGAGGAACTTCACTTGGACTTCTCTTCGCTTTGGACGTACTCCTCGTACTGCTCGTTGGTCATCAGCTTCCCGACCTCCTCGTCGGAGGAGAGCTTCAACTTGATGAGCCAGCCGTCTCCGAACGCGTCGTCGTTGACGATGCCCGGCTCCGCCACCGCCGACTTGTTGACCTCGACGACCTCGCCGGAAACCGGAGTGTAGAGCTCGGAGACCGCCTTGACCGACTCCACGGTGCCGAACTCCTCCTCCGCGTTGTACACGTGCCCGACCTCGGGAAGCTCCAGATAGACGATCTCTCCCAGCTCCTTCTGCGCGTGGTCGGTGATCCCGATCGTCCCGACCCCGCCGTCGATCCGAACCCACTCGTGGCTCTGCGTGTAGTGCAGGTCTTCAGGGTTCACGCCACTGCCTCCTTCTTCCTCTTGTAAAACGGCGTCTCGACGACGCGGGCGCGCTTGTCCTGGCCGCGGATGTCGACGACGAACTCGGTCCCGACCGCCGTGGCGGCCGAAGGCAAGAGCGCCAGCCCGATCGGCCTTGCGAGCGTCGGGGAGTGCGTTCCCGAAGTGACCACACCCGGCCCGGCCTCGGTCCGCGCGGGATGGCCGTGCCGGGCGATGCCCCGGTCCACCATCTCGAAGCCGACGAGCCGGCGGGGCACGCCCTCACGCCTCTGGCGCTCGAGCGCGTCACGGCCGAGAAAGTCGCCCTTCTTCATCTTCACGATCCACCCGAGGTCCGCTTCCCAAGGCGTGACGGTGTCATCGATGTCGTTACCGTAAAGAGCCATCTTCGCTTCCAGCCGCAGCGTGTCGCGCGCCCCGAGACCGCACGGCGCCGCGTTTTCGGGGCGCCCGGCCTGGAGCAGGCCCCGGAAGACCTTCTCCGCGGCCTCCGGCGGTATGTACAGCTCGAACCCGTCCTCTCCGGTGTAGCCGGTCCGCGAGACCAGGGCCGAAACGTCGAGCACCTGCATCGTCCGAAACCCGTAGTACGGCAGATCCGAGGGATCGCCATCGGCCACCCGGGCCACGAGCTTGCCGGCCATCGGCCCCTGGACGGCGATCAGCGCGTACGCGTCGCTCTTGTTCGCAAGCGACAGATCGCCCCGCCGGTGGGCCTGCGCCCACGCGAAGTCCTTGGGGGTGTTGCCGGCGTTGACCACCACCAGATACGAGTCCTCGGCGCGCCGATAGACCAGCAGATCGTCGACGAAGGTCCCGGCCTCCGTCAGGAAGGCGGAGTAATGGCAGCGTCCATCGGCGAGCTTGCCCACGTCGTTCGGGGTCAGCCACTGCAGGCAGGCCTGCGCGTCCGGGCCCTGGAACTCGAACTCACCCATGTGCGAGACGTCGAAGATTCCCACGCGCTCGCGCACCGCCCGGTGCTCCTCCAGAATCCCCTGATATTGGACGGGCATCTCCCAGCCGCCGAAATCGACCATCTTCGCGCCGAGCTCGCGGTGAAGGGAGTAGAGCGGGGTCCTCTTGAGCGATGTCGCCTGCGCCGGCGCGGACATGAGGAGGGGAAATTAGCACAGGAGGGAACCTTCGTAAGGCGTAAGGCGTGAGGCGTGAGGCGAAGCGCCGGTTCCAAGCCCCTGCGAGAGCACCTTCCAATACAATTCCGTCCAGCTTCAAGGAGGTACACGACTTGATCCCTTCGTGCCAAAGACCGGTCACGCCTGACGCCTCACGCCTCACGCCTCACGGCCTGCGGCTCGTCCATGAGTGACACTTCCGCCGCCGACCGGGCCCGGGAGGCCGCGCGCAACTGCGAGTCGGCCGGATTGCTGGCCGAGGCGGACATCCTGTACCGCCTGGCGGTCGCTCTGGAGCTCGAGGAGCGCGCCGGCGCGTCCGCCTCGCTCGCCCGCGTCCTGATCGCGGCCGGAAAGCTGGAGGACGCGCGCCCCTTCGCCGTGGACGGAGACGACCCCGTCCTGATGGCGGTTCTGTCCCTGGAGGCGCACGACTTCGAAAAGGCGAGGCGCCTCCTGAACGAGGCGCGGACACGGGATCCCTTCGATCCCCGCAGCGCCTCCGCGCGCGGCCGCCTGGCTTTCCTGGAGAAGCGCTTCCCCGAGGCGGTGGGCGATCTTCTGGAGGCCTCGCTGCTGCGGCCAGACGGGCTGCCCGACTCGACCGACGCGCGGTTCCTGCGGGCGGCGCGCGCGCTGGTGCCCGGCGAGACCACGGCCTGGATGGAAGCCGCCGCGGCGGCCCAGCACCGGCTGGAGGCGGAGGCGCGGCGGCGCTCCGTCGGCCTGACCTTTCCCGATCGCACCGTGCGGCTGGTGCGAACGCTGATCGCTCGCGGCGGCGGCGACGCGCACGGACTGCTCGAGCGGGCCGGAAAACTGGCCCAGACTGCCGCGCTCGCCGGCATGGACGACCATGCGCTGCTCGCGGCGGCCGCGGGCGGGGAGCTGCGGCACATCGCCGCGGGGAGCACGCTCTACAGGTCCGGCGACGCGGCGGCGGAGATCTATTTCGTCGTGTCGGGAACGGTGGACCTCGTCCGAGAAACGCCGGTCGGCCCGCAGTCGCTCGCGGCGAGCGGCGCCGCCGACTTCGCCGGCGAGGAGGCCCTGGTCGGGGAACCGCGAGTGGCAGAAGCCCGGGCCGCGACGGCTCTGACGCTCCTGGGGTTCACGCCGGAGTTCCTGTTCGAAGATCCGGACCGGGCGGCGTGGCTGCGGTACTTGAGGGGCTGTCTGGTGCGGCGCCTCTCCCGGTTGAACGGTCTCTTCGAGCAGTTCTTTCCCGACCACCGCGCGAGCGCCGACGGCGAGCGGCACTCGCGCGGCGAGGCCGCTGCGCTCACCGCGGAGGAGAAATCCCGATCCCTGACCTCCGGCGGCCTGTCGGAATCCGACCGATTTCTCTTCGCCGCGTTCGCCGAGGAGCTGCGGTTTCCCTCGGGAGCCCTGATCTTCCGTGAAGGGGACGCCGGAGACTGTCTGTACGTCATCGCCCGGGGCCGGATCCGAATCTCGCGACAGATCGCCGGCGGCGAAGAGGCTCTGGCCATCCTGGGCCCCGGAGAGATCTTCGGCGAGATGGCCATCCTCGACCTGCAAGCCTCCGGCCGATCGGCCGACGCCCGGTCCCACGAGGACGCGCTGCTCCTGGCGCTCTCGCGGCAACGCTTCGAGGGGCTGGAGAAGTCCGATCCCGAGGGCTGCGCCGAGCTTTCCGCCCTCCTGTGCCGCCTCGCCGCTCGCCGCTGCGTCGAGACCGCCGAGCGCCTGGCCCGCTGGCGGATGATGGCGGGGCCCTCCTGAACGCGACGGGGAGACTGGGGGACGGGGAGACGGGGGGATAGAATTCGGGAGCGTTCACCCCTCACCCCGTCACCCCGTCACCCGCTCACCCCGTCATTCTTTCTTCAAGCTCACCTTCACGCTCGCCACCTCGTTGTCGGCGTTGCGGGCGGTGAGAACACGGATGGTCTTCGCCTTGTAGCCCGGAGCCGAGATCACGAGATCGTGGACCATCGGGCCGGAGAGCTTCAAGGGCGAGCCCGATCGGAACGACGACGCCGGCCCCAGGACCTTCCCGCTTTCGGAGACCACCGCCTCGGGCGGCTCGACTCTGGCGAAGGCGACCGGGCCGACCGTGCGGTCGTCGACCTTGGGAATCTTCGGATATGCCACTTTCGTCCCGCGCTTCAACTCGTCGTTGACGTCGACGGTGTCGTCGTCGGCCGACGACGTCACCAGCAGCTCCAGGTTCAAGGTGCGGTATCCCGGCAACTCCAGGCGCACGCGGTGCGAGCCCTCCCGGCCGATCTCCAGTGTCTTTCCGCCCCCGCGGTCGTCCCAATCGTCGGCGATCCCCACGTAGCGTCCGTCGAGATAGATCCGGGCCTGGTCCGGGCTGACGCCGAACTTTGCGTACCGCCGCGTTCGGTAGACGTTGTCGGGATTGAAGGTGGAATCGCGCGCGGAAGAGTCCGAGGTCGAGGCGACGACGACCGGCGTCGCAGCGGGACGCGGGCCGGACTCGCCCGCCGAAATCGGAGTACGGGCCAGCGCGGTCAGGGTTCGCCGGACCGGCGGGATCGCCGTCGGCGCTCCGGCGATCCGCGGCGCACCCACGATCGCGTCGGCGGCCTCCGAAGGGCCCGCGGTTGGAAGCGACGCCGGAGAAGGGACCGCCGTCGGCATCTCCGCCGATGCCGGCGATGGGCTCGCCGCCGCGATCGTCACCGCCGGCGCGGTCGCCGCCCGCGCGGCCCTCTCCTCCCGGCGCGCGGTCGATTTCCAGATCCAGATCAACACGGCGGCCGCCAGGATCAGCGCGGCGGCGCCGAAAAGGTACGCCGGCCCGGCCTGTCGCGCGCTCGAGGTGGAGGCCATCGACGACGCGGCGGCCGAAGGAAGCGACGGCAGCGTCGGGGGCGGGGGCGCCGCGGATGGAAGAGGGGGCACGGCCGTCGTCCGTTCCGGCGCCGAGAGGCCGGCCTCGATCTTCGCGAGCTCATCCAGGAACTCGCGGGCATTGGCGGGACGGTTCTCCGGAGCCTTGGCCAGGAGCTTCTGGAACACCGCCGTCGTCGCGGGAGGAAGGTCCGACCGCACCATCAGCGGATCGCGCGGCTCGGTGTGGAGAATCTGGTAGACGAGCGTGGTGATCGAGTCGCCGGGGAAGGGGCGGACCCGGGTCAGCAGCTCGTACAACACGACGCCCAGCGAGAAGAGGTCGGCGCGGCCGTCCGGCTTGTCCCCGCGGATCTGCTCGGGCGACATGTACGCCGGGCTTCCGATCATGTGCCCCGTGCGGGTCAGGTCGCCGGTCGACGCGGTGAGCAGCTTGCCGATGCCGAAGTCGGCGACCTTCACCCGCCGGTCCTTGGTGATCAGAATGTTCCCCGGCTTGATGTCGCGGTGAAGGACGCCGCGGTCGTGGGCGTGCTCGAGCGCGAGCGCGACCTGGCGCACCACGGCGATGCGGTCGGACAGGGGCTGCTCGGCGCCCGGGCGCAGCCACCGCGTCAACGGCTCTCCGTCCACGTGCTCCATCGCGATGTAGGCGATGCCCCGATCCTCCCCCGCCTCGTAGATGGTGACGATGTTGGGATGCGACAGGCGGCCGGCGAGCTTGGCCTCCTTGAGGAACCGGCTCTCGATCTCGCGGCCGTGCTCGCCGGCGACGGCATCCCCGCGCAGCGTCTTCAACGCCACCGGACGCTCGATCTGCGGATCGTGAGCGAGATACACGATCCCCATCGCGCCCTCGCCGAGCACTCCGGTGATCTGAAAACGCCCCAGCTGCGTGCCGGGAGCGAGAGACGTCATGAATTCTCGTCGTCGGGGGGACCGGGGACCTCTTCCAGCGGGTGCTCCCGGAATTCGCGCTCACGCCGCGCGATGAGCTCCCGGGCCTCCTCCGCGCGCTCGACGGGCACCATGACCTTGCTCACGCCGAACGCCCCGAGGTTCTCCGGCCAGGGGGATCCGCCCGAGGGCCCCTCCACCTCGACCGGGATGTCCTGGGACTGCAGAAGCCCCGCGATCAGCGCGGCCTCCTCGTCCTGGCCGGTCTCGGCAACTTCAACCCATTCTTCGTCGTCCTTGCGTTTGGACATTTGTTGGCTCCGTTCAAGATAGTGGGTCCAGGGTCTAAGGTCTGAGGTTCGAAGGCCGACGCCGACCCTGGACCGTGATCACTCGATGACTCGAAGGCTCTTGTCCCCTTTCTCGACCACTCTTCCCACGACCGAGCCGGCGGGCGCGCCGAGCTCCCTGCACCGCGCGGCGTATTTCTCCGACTGCGCCTCGGGGAGCGCCACGAGAAGGCCCCCCGAGGTCTGCGCGTCGCACAGAATCAGAAAGTCCTCTTCCGAGACGCCGCCGGCGACGTCCGTTCTCGGCCGCAGATTGCGGACGTTGACGCGAGAGCCCTCCGGCGCAATGCCTCTCTGGGCCAGGCTCCGGGCGTGCGGGAGCAGGGGAACCCGCGAGACCGTGAGCTCCCCCGTCACCCCCGAAGCGCTCATCATCTCGAACGCGTGGCCCAGGAGGCCGTAGCCGGTGATGTCCGTCGCCGCGTGGACGTCGAAGCCCTCCATGGCCTGCGCCGCGGCGCGGTTCAACGCCGCCATCACCCCCGCCGCCTCGGAGAAGGCCGCGTCGTCGACCAGACGGCGGTGGAAGAACCTCCCGACGCCCTCGGCCGCCAGCGAGTCGGCCCGACCCGCGGAGACGGTGATCCCGACGCCGAGCGGCTTGGTCAGCACCAGGGCGTCGCCGGGCCGGGCGCCGACGTTGCGGGTGATCTTCGCCTCCGGAGCGAGGCCGGTCACGCACAGGCCGTACAAGGGGATGTCGTGATCGATCGAGTGGCCTCCCCCGATGACCGCGCCCGCTTCGGCCACTTTCTCCGCGCCGCCCCGGAGGATCTCCTCCAGGACTTCCCGCGGGAGGACGGACATGGGAAAGGCGACCAGCGCCAGAGCGAGCGTCGGCCGCGCACCCATCGCGTACACGTCGGACAGGGCGTTGGCCGCGGCGATCTGGCCGAAGAGGTACGGATCGTCCACCACCGGCGTGAAGAAGTCGACGGTCTGCACGAGAGCCTGCCCTCCCCCGATCCGGTAGACCGCGGCGTCGTCGGCGTGCAGATTCCCCACCAGCAGATTCGGATCCGCCGGAGCAGGGAGCTTGCCCAGAATCGCGGAAAGGTCGAACTGACCGATCTTACAGGCTCAACCCGCGCTCGACGCGAAGGTCGATAGCGCGGGATAGCCCGCCTTCTTGTACGTCACGAAGGGATTATATGAAGGAGCGGATCGCAACGTGATCGCGGCGTGATCGCAGCGCGATCGCCGTGATCGGATTCCATCTCCGCGATCCCGGCGATCCCGGCGATCCGGGCGATCTCGGCGATCGCTAGTCGTCCCCGCGGATGAGAAAGCCGAGAATGAAGCCGGCGCCGAGCGCGATCGCCAACGCCGTTCCCGGGTTGTCGCGGACGTAGCGGCGGGCGTCGTCCCACAGGTAGCCGTAGTCCTTCTCCAGGCGCTTGGCCGTCTTCTTGACGTTCTTGCGGACGTCCTCGCTCACGTCGTCGAATTCGTCGCGCGCGCGCGAATAGGAGTCGCCCAGGACATCCTTGGTCTGATCGATCTTTTCTTCCACGAAATCACGAGCCCGGTCGAACGGAGTTTCCTTGGCCATGCGTCACCTCTTTCGCAGGAGCAGCGATCTTATACCCGTCGGGCCGCTCCCCCCTCGAGTGGCTCTGCAAGACTCCGGCCCGGCGCGCCGCTGCCCAATCAGGAATAATGCACCGCGGGAGACGCCGTCATGGCGAAGAGACAAGGGGCTTCCGCGCCGGCCTGGCCCAAGAGCCCGGCCCTGTGGCCTCGCGTGTCCTCGAGCATCCTGCGCGGCGCGCTCCTCCTGAGGGAGACCCTGTGGGAAACGGCGCGGGGATTCCGCGCGGACAGAGGAAACGACCTGGCCAGCTCGCTGGCCTTCGCCACGCTCCTGACCGCGGTTCCCCTGTTGGCGACGTTTTCGCTCCTGATCGCCGCATTCTTCAAGGAAAACGTCGGCACGATCCTGGACATCGTCAATGCGATCCTCCCTTACCACAGCGCCAGGGTCACGGCGAGCCTGCGGGATTTCGTTTCGGAGTCGACGGCCATTTCGGGGATCGGGCTGGCCATCCTCCTGGTCGCCTCGTTGCGGCTCATCTTCGTCATCGAGGGAATCTTCAACGCCGTGTGGGGGGCTCCCAAGCGGCGGCGCTACTGGTCCCGGCTCGCGCTGTACATCCTGGTGCTCGTTGCTCTTGCGATCCTGCTCGGCTCCCTCGGGCTCGGAGCGCGGCGGATGCGAAGCGCGGGGATGGGCGGCCTGCTCGATTCCGCCGGGATCGGCGCGCTCTTCCCGTTCGTGTCCGACTTTTTCGCGCTGACTCTTTTGTACCGATTTCTCCCGAACGCCCGCGTCCGGGCCCGGCCGGCGATGATCGCGGCGGCTACGATCGCCCTCTCCCTGGAAGCCCTTCGCAGCCTCTTCGGTCTCTATGTCCAGGGCCTTTCCCGGATGAACCTGGTGACCGGCTCCCTGACGCTGGCCCTGCTGACTCTCGTCTCGATCTATCTGGTCTGGGCGCTCGTTCTCCTCGGGGTCGAGCTGACGCACGTGCTCCAGGTCGGCGTGGCGCGACGCCGCGTCGAGGGCGCACGGCCCGCCGGCCGCGCGGAGAACGCGATCCGCATCCTGCTCCATCTGGCCCGCGGGGGAACCAGCTCCTTTGCCGAGCTGTCCGACGTCCAGCGGGGCGCGGCGGCCGAAGCCGGCGAGATCCTGGAATGCCTTCAGCGCGACGGCCTGATCGAAGGGGACGCCACCCGTGGGTTCACCCTGGCCCGGCGCCCGGCGCGGGTGACCGTCGCCGAGATCGTCGCTGCCGTCTCGCCCAACCTGTACTCGCTCTCCGCGGACCCCGAGGATCGCGTCGCCTCCACCCTGGCGCCGCTGTTCCAGCGGCTGGACGGGGAAAGGAGGGCGCTGCTCGACACGACGCTGGCGGAGCTCGGCGACGAGTGACGCGTGACAGGCGACGAGCGCGGATACAATACCGAACTTGTTAGCGCGGCTCCCGCTCCGAGCGGCGCCAGGTCCCGGATCGGGCCATCTCCGTGACGTAGTCCTCGATCGCGCTTTGCTTCCGAGCGGGGTTCCACCCGAGCTCGCCGGCCATCAGGTCGGCGGCGCGCTCGATTGCCTCTTCTCCCTGGCGGGGCGCCTGCCAGAAGAGATGCGTCCGCCGCGCGAGCGCGTCGGTGAGCGATCGGGCGTCCTCGTGGCGGGCCGCGAACACCACCTCCGCGGCCAGGTCGGGCAGGCCGGGCGCGAGCGGATCGGCCAACGAGCGGTCCGCGGCCGCCAGCGCGAGGACGCCCGCGGAGCGGGCCCCGTAGCGGTCCGCGAGATGGCGAACCGTCGCCGCCGTCAGCCCCAGGGGAGCGGCGTCGGACAGGAGCTGCTCGACGAACGCGTCCATGGGCCGGTCCGGAGCTCCCGGAAAGGGACGCTCCGCCGTCTGGCTGGCGCGCCAGCCTCGGCCCTCGGAGCGCAGCCGCCTGCCCAGCCGGTCGACCGCCTTCCTTCCCATCCTTCGGTGCGTTGTGAGCTTCCCGCCGGTCACCGAGACCAGGCCGGACCGGGAGACCTCGATCGAATCCTCGCGGCTGGTCTCGCCGACGCTCTTGCCGGGCTGGAGCACGAGCGGGCGGAGGCTGGCGAAGGTCGCCACGATGTCGGGTTCGGCCAGCGCGGCGGAGGGGAACGTGAGGCGCGCGGCCTCGAGGATGTACGACACGTCCTCGCGGGTGGCCCGGACGTCGTCGGCCGAGCCCCGATGATCGGTGTCGGTCGTTCCCACGAGAGTCACCGAGCCGTAGGGAACGGCGAAGAGAAGCCGGCCGTCCTGCATGGGAAACGCGATGGCCTCCGCGACGGCCAGGCGCGCGCCCGGAACCGTGATGTGCGCTCCGCGCGACAGGCGCAGGGTTTTCAAAGCCCCGGGCCGGTCCAGGCTCCGCGTTGCGTCGCCCCAGGGACCGGTGGCGTTGACCACGGTCCGGGCGCGCACCGTCAGGCTCCGCCCGTTCTCCGTGTCGCGGGCCGCGGCGCCGCGGACCATGCCCTGCCCGTCCTTCTCCAACCCCTCGACCGCGATCCGCGACACGGTCACCGCGTCGAGCGCCGCCGCGTCGAGCACGTTCTCCAGCGTCAGCCGCGCGTCGTCGGTGCGCGCGTCGCTGTACAGGCCGGCGCCGACGAGCTCCGGGCTCTCCAGCAGTCGCTCGCGGTGAACGACTTCGTCCCGCGAGAGCCGGCGATGCCTCCTCGGCGCCCGACCCAGAGCGAGCAGGTCGTAGAGGGTCAGGCCGATCCCGAGCTGGAAGGATGAAATCCCCCGCCGGCGATAACTGGGGAAGAGAAAATCGGTCGGACGGACCAGGTGGGGTGCGAGCCGCGTCAACAGAGCCCGCTCGGAGAGCGACTCGAAGACCAGGCGCACGTTGCCCGATTTCAGGTATCTCAACCCGCCATGGATGAGCTTGGAGGAGCGCCAGGAAGTCCCCGAGGCCCAGTCGTCCCGCTCGACCAGAGCCACCGAAAGACCGCGACTGGCCGCGTCGCGCGCGATGGCGGCGCCGGTGATGCCACCCCCGATCACGAGGACGTCGAACACACGGTTTTCGAGCGCGGCCAGGCGCTCGGCCCGCGGATTCAGCGAGGTCGCAGCCATTTGAGCATCGGCGGTGCGAGGAAGGTAGTGGCAAAGACAGCCAGTACGACCGCCGCGAAAACCTGGGGCGCAAGAGCGCCAGTGGCCTTCCCGACCGCGGCAAAGATCAATCCCACTTCCCCTCGAGGAATCATTCCGGCTCCGATGAACGCGCGACGAGCGCGGCCCCAGGCGAAGAACCCCGCGGCGAATTTTCCCACGACGCCGATCGCAGTCAGGCCGAGCGCCAACGCCAGCGCCGGCCGGTTGGCGGGACTGAGCGGATTCAGGAGTCCGACGTCCATCTGGGCGCCGACAGCGACGAAAAAGAGGGGCGCGAAGATGTCGACCACCGGTTTGACGGCCTGATCGATGTCGTGGCGGCGGTTGGTCCGGGCCAGGACCAGCCCCGCGGCAAACGCCCCCACGATCTCGGCCGAGCCCGCTTTGCGCGCCACCACGGAGAGGAGCAGGGCGAAGCCCACCGACCCGGCGAGGAGCACGCCACGAACATTGGCGCGACCCACGAAGTGGATCCAGCGTTTTCCAAGGGGAATGCCCACGACCAGCGCGAGCAGCAGGAAGCCAAACGCCAATCCCGTGGCCCCGAGGATCGTTCCGGGGTCCACGCTTCCCGATTCCGCGATCCGGCCGACGACTGCCAGCACCACCAATCCCAGAACGTCGTCGGCAATGGCGGCGCCCAGGATGATCTGCCCCTCGCGGGTCCCGAGCGCGCCGAGCTCCGAGAGGAGACGCGCCGTGATCCCGATCGAAGTCGCGGTCAGGGCGGAGCCCACGAAGATCGCGGTGAGGGATTCGTACCCGAGCGCCTTCGTGAACAGGTAGCCACCGGCGAACGGAAGAAGCATGCCGGCGACGGCCACGGCGACTGCCGGACCCCCGACTCGAATCAGTTCTTCCAGGTCGGTTTCGAGGCCGACCTCGAACAGAAGCAGGATGACGCCGATCTCGGCGACCAGCAAGAGACCGGCCGTCAGCGGCACCAGCCCGAGCAGCGACGGTCCCAGGAGGACGCCGGCGATGAGCTCCCCGAGGACAGCCGGCTGGCCCAGCCGCTCGACGATCTCCCCGAAGAGCTTGGCTCCCAGCAGAGCGCAAGCAAATGCGAGAAGGAATCCGGCAATGTCGAGGCCGTGGCCCACGGGATGGCATCGTAGCGGATCGGACGGGGGCCCGAGGACTGCGGAGTGCGGAGTGCGGACGGGAGGACACGATGCGGCGACCCCGAGAACGATCTCGACAACAGTGGCTCGAGTCCTCAGTCCTCAGTCCACAGTCCTCAGTCGCCGGACCTTGTCGGGTCGCGGCCGGCATGCTATTCTGCGCGCCCTCTTCGAGGCTCACCCCGTGGGGCTGTAGCTCAGTTTGGGAGAGCGCCTGAATCGCACTCAGGAGGTCGTCGGTTCGATCCCGATCAGCTCCACCAATCACGTCGCCTCCGCTGCGGTTCGCGATCTGCCCGCGGGCGCGGGCACCGGCATTCGGCTCGCGCAAAGGCGCTCGACCGAACGCCTGATCGCGAGACCTCCGCTCCGGCTCCCGCGGCGCGAGCCGTTTCGCGGATCCAGTCCGCGAAACTTAGTCGCGCCGCGAAGGCACGAAAAGACACGGGCCTGCCCTCGTCTTGAACCCTCTCAGCGCCGGTCGCTGGCCTCCGCTGCGGTTCGCGATCTGCCCGCGGGCGCGGGCACCGGCATTCGGCTCGCGCAAAGGCGCTCGACCGAACGCCTGATCGCGAGACCTCCGCTCCGGCTCCCGCGGCGCGAGCCGTTTTGCGGATCCAGTCCGCGAAACTTGGTCGCGCCGCGAAAACACGAAAAGAAACGGGCCTGCCCTCGTCTTGAACCCTCTCAGCGCCGGTCGCGTAGCGACCGCCTGCGCTGAAAGCCCGGTTCGATCCTGGTCAGCTCCACCAACCGTCGCTTCCGCTTGCTCCGGATCTGCGCCATTCAGGCGCACCGGTCCGCGGCTCGGCCGGATGCGGCCTCGACCGCGGCCCTGATCCGTCACTGCGCTCTCGCTCCCGCGGCGCGCGCCTCCTCCTTCGCTCCCGCTCAGGAGACTACGCGCGCCGCGAACCTTCGGTGAGTGAGCGGGCAAACTCGACACTCCTCGGTGCCGTGGGGGCGGGGCTTGCCCGCGCCCGCCCTTCGCGCGCCGCTGCGCGCACCAGGCCCCTCGTCGAGGACTGTCTCAGCGGACGAGCGGGGACCTACGCGGCAGGGCGACGCCGGGCACTCCTTCGGCCATCATCAGGCTGAAGACCTGGTCCCAGCCGGCGATGGCGATGCGGGAGCCGTCGGGAGAAATGCCGAAGGACTCGGTCGCGTGGCCTGGCTCGAAGCCCACCAGGCGGCGGCGTGTCGGGGTCGTGTCCTGACCGGGCGCGAAGTCCTGAGCATAGAGACCGTAGGCTCCCGTTTCGTCCTGGCCGACGAACACGAGCGCGCGCCCATCGGGCATCCACCGCGAGCGCCCCACGGAATTGGCGGAAAACCCGCTGCGAACCTGAACCTGGGTCTCGAAGGGAGCGGGAGATCCGTCGGAAGCTTTGACGACGCGGATCGCGGTCAGGTCGGTGCGGAGATTCGTCCGATAGGTCACGTACTGGCCGTCGGGAGAGACCTCGGGGAGCACCGTGTTTCCCGCAACGAGCTTCTGCGCACCGGATCCGTCGGGATGGATCTTCCAGATCCCGACCCTCGGCCCGCTTCCCTGGTTGAAGACGATCCAGCCTCCGTCGGGCGTGACCGTGGGATTCTCGGCGTCCTGCCCGTCCCGGGTCAGCTGCCGGGCTCCGCTCCCGTCGGACTCCGCGATCCAGATCTCGAAGGCGCCGCTTCGGTTCGAGCTCCAGACGAGCTTCTTGCCGTCGCGGGTGAACGCCGGATCCCAGTCCTCCGCTTTGTCATCGGTCAGTCGGCGGACCGCGCCGGTCTTCGTCGAGACCTCCCAGAGATCCAGGTTGCCGCTCCGGGTGGAGGAAAAAACCATCCAGTCTCCTCCCGGAGCGTAGACCGGCTGCCGGTCGGTCGAGTTGCCCTGGGTGACCCAGCGCGCCGCCGCGGGGACGGCCTTGCCGCCGGCAAGCGGGTATTCCTGGAGATTCTCTCGCAGCGACCTGCCGTCGAACACGAGGAGCCCGGGTCCCAGGACGTCCAGGACGTCGCTGTTGGTCGGACTCCAAAACAGCGGATCGATCCGGCCCGATCGCGTGCTCTGGCGCACGACGCGTCCGGAGCTGGAGGTGACGTTGGCCACGACCGATTCGCTCTGCATGTAAATCAGGTCCTCGCTCCCGGCGGACCAGGCCGGCGCGGAGTTGAGACCGACGATCGGCGAGTCGAGCATGCGGAACTTCTTGCCCTGCACGTCCACGAGAAAGAGAGGCTTGGGAGCGCCGCCCGCTCCGAGCTGCGTCGTCGCGATCGTTTTCCCGTCGGGGGACCACCGAGGATGGATGATCTGATGGCCCGGGATCCGCGCGATCTCGCGCGGCTCGCCACCGTCGGCCGAGACGATGCCGAGCGAAGAGTCGATGAGCCCGCGCTCGCTCGTCCAGCGCAGGACCACGATCTGCGTGCCGTCGGGAGACCAGTCTCCTTCGGCGGCGTTGTCGACGAGCTTCCGCGCTTCGCCGCCCACGATTCCGGTGCGGTAGAGGGAGGGGTGGGCGGGCTCCCGGCGAGCGAAAAGAAGCATGGAGCCGTCGGGCGAGAACCGCGGCAGATCGTCGGGACCGGAGGTCAGCGCTGCCTCGCCTCCCCCCGCGAGCTGCTTGAGCCAGATGCGGGGCTGTCCGTCGCGATCGGACGCGAAGGCGATCGTCCGGCCATCGGGCGAGACCGCCGGCGCGCGGTCGTGACCCGAGTAGGTCAGGTACCGGATCGCGGCCGGCTCGGTCGGCGCCGGGCGGCGCAGCGCGGAAAAGGCCAGAGCCGCCGCGAGCCCAACGGCCAGACCGGCCGAGAATGGGACGGGCCACCGCCTTGCCCGAGGCGTTCCAGGAAGACCCGGAAGAGCCCGTTCTCCGGAATGCCCAATCTCCGACAGGTGGTCGCGCACCGTCGCGAGCTCCCGCGCCAGGTCGCGCGTCGAAGCATAACGGTCGTCCGGGTCCTTGGCGAGGCAGCGCTCGACGATCCAGGCGAGCGGTGCGGGCAACTCGGGACTGAGCTCTGCCAGCGGCTTGGGTTCTTCGCGAAGGATGGCGGTCAGGGTCTCGACGGTGGTCGTCTTCTGGAAGGCGCGCCGGCCGCTGGCCATCTCGTAGAGCATCGAACCGAGAGAGAACTGATCGGCGCGGAAATCGACGCTCTGCCCGGCCGCCTGCTCGGGGGACATGTAACCGACGGTGCCGAGAACGACACCGGGCTCGGTGGCCGGAGAGGCCGTCGGCAGGTGCGAGCCCTCCTGCGAGGGAGGCGCCGCGAGCTTCGCCAGCCCGAAATCCAGGATCTTGACGAACCCGTCCTTTGAGATCATCACGTTCTCGGGCTTCAAATCGCGGTGAACGATGCCGGCCCCGTGAGCCTTGGCCAGGCCGTCGGCGACCTGCGCCGCAATCGGCAGCAGCTTGCGGACGGGCAACGGTCCGGACGCGAGCGTCTCGCGCAAGGTCTTGCCATCCACGAGCTCCATCGAGATGTAGGAAGCCGATTCCGCCCGGCCGATGTCATAGATCGTGATGATGTTGGGATGGTTCAATCCCGACGCGGCGCGGGCCTCTTGCTCGAATCGGGCCAGACGGTCGGAGCTCTGGGCGAGGTCCTCGGGAAGCACCTTGATCGCGACGTCCCGGGCAAGGCGCGGATCCTTGGCGCGGTACACCTCTCCCATTCCGCCCGTGCCGAGAGGGGCGAGGATTTCGTAGGGGCCCAGGCGAGAGCCGGCGGAAATGGTCATCGGTCCGGTGCCGGGAATCTTACACGTCGCCTTCGCTCTCGCTCCCGCTGCGCGAGCCTCCTCGCCTTTGGAATTTCGGACCTTGAGCCGCCGACGCCGCGCGGAGGTAAGGGCCCGGGCATCGTCACGCTACAGCGATGTGACGCCTTCCGGCGCGTGCCGGGCCAGGACGAGCGTCCCGACGGTGATGAGGACCAGGCCGTCCAAGACCAGCACGCGCGGGGCGGTCAGGAAGGTCGCCAGAAAGCCGGCCACCAGATTGCCGAGGGGCATGGCCCCGCGAAACGCCAGCGTGTAGACGGAGACGACACGGCCGCGCATCCGATCGGAGACGTGCGTCTGCACCAGAGTCATGAACATGGCGAAGACGACCATGAGGGAGCCGCCGGCGAAAAAGAGGATGACGTTGGACAGGACCGCGATGCGGGACAGGGCAAAGGCCACCATCAAGCCACCGAAGGTCATCTGCATCACCACGGCGACGACGCCCTTGCGCCGGACGTGCCCGAAGCCGGCGATCCCGATTGCTCCGAGGACCGCGCCGATCCCGAACGCCGCCAGGAGGCCGCTGTAGCCCTTCGCGTCGCGATGAAAGACCTCGCGCGCGAAGACCGGCAGGAACGTCACCAGCGGCATCGCGCAGAAGCTTCCCACGAAGGAGAGGCCGATCAGGCCCCGCAGCGGCCTCGCGTCTCGCGCGGCGCGCAAGCCCGCCTTCAGGCTCTCCAGCACGGGCTCCGGCTTGCCGCCGCTCTGGTCGAGCGCCCCCCGCTTCAATGCCAGGAGCGCCGCGATCACCGCGAGGAACGACAACCCGTTCAAGCCGAAGCAGGCGGCCGCGCCGAGCTTGTAGAACGCGATGCCCGCGAGCACGGGGCCGATCACCCGGGCCAGGTTGAACTGGATCGAGTTCAAGGCCACCGCGTTGCCGAGATCCTCCTTGTCCACCAGAGTCGGCACCAGGGCCTGATACGCCGGGCCGCCGAACGATTGCGCGAAGCCGACCACGAAAGAGAGGGTCAGGATGACCCAGACGTGGATCGTCCCGCCGAAGATCAGCCCGGCCAGGAGGAACGCGGAGGAGAGCTGCACGATCTGCGACGAGAGCAGAATCCGGCGCCGGTCCACGCGGTCGGCCAGCACTCCGCCGAAGAGGGAGAACACCAGGAACGGCGCATCTCCGAGGAAAGCGTCGAGGCCGAGCAGAAAGGCCGACCCGGTCATGGTCAAAATCAGCCAGTTCTGCGCGACCTCCTGCATCCACGTGCCCACGCTCGACGTGAAGGCCCCGGCCCACAGGAGCCGATAGTCGCGGTACGTGAACGCCCGGAACGTGCGCAGGAGCGGCGAGACCGGCGCCGACGCCGCGGCCATCTCCGCGGGAGCGTCGGAGGGGGCGCGGTCGCGCTCGGGAGGGCTCAATGGGGCGGAGCGGTCGCGGAGGGAGTCTTCTCGATCTCCCCGGTCATCGGAACGAAGCGGACCGGAAGGATGTCGTTCTCGGTCACCTTGCCGTTCTTGTCCTTGCGAAACACCTTCAGCTCCTGAAAGAAGTCGCCGACCGGAATGACCATGCGGCCCCCGCTCGCGAGCTGGTCGACCAGCGGCTCGGGGATCCGCGGCGGCGCGGCCGTCACGATGATCCCGTCGAACGGAGCGTGCTCCGGCCAGCCGCGGTATCCGTCTCCCTCCCGAACCGTGACGTTGGCGTAACCGAGCTTCTTGAGGCGCTCCCCGGCGGCCCGCGCCAGCTCCGGGACGATCTCCATCGAATAGACCTCTCGGGCCAGTCGCGAGAGCACCGCGCTCTGGTATCCCGAGCCCGTTCCGATTTCCAGGACCCGTTCCCCGGGCTGAAGATCGAGCAGCTCCGTCATCAGGGCGACGATGTAGGGTTGAGAGATCGTCTGGTTGCCGGCGATGGGAAGCGGATGGTCCTCGTAGGCCTCACTGCGGTGCGCGGAATCGACGAACAGGTGCCGCGGAACCTCGCGCATCGCCGCAAGCACCCGCGGATCGCGAACGCCCCTCGCCACGATCTGGGTTTCGACCATCCGCGCGCGCTGCTGCGCGTCCGTCTCGGCTCCCGAAGGTGTCATCACTCCGCCGGAACCGCCGGGGGCGCGCCCGCAGGCCGCCCCGACGATCGCCGTCAAGAGTATCGGAAGACCGGCTCTCATCGGGCCGTTTCGCCCCCGGGATGACGCAGATCGTAGGCCACGCGTCCTCCGACCAACGTCCACACGACCCGGATCGAAGGAATGCGGTCGGCGTGAACGGCCATGGGGTCGGCCTCGAGGACCGTGATGTCGCCGTCGAATCCCGGTGCGATCCGCCCCCGCTCGGCCTCTTCGAAGGCGGCATAGGCGGCATCGGACGTGAAGAGGGCGAGCGCCTCGGGCCGCGTCAGGCGCTCTTGGGAGCGCCATCCGCCCGGAGGCTTTCCAGACAGGTCCTGCCGTGTCACTGCGGCATAGAACCCCAGCAGAGGGTTCTCGGATTCCACCGGAAAGTCGCTGCCGCCCGCCAGCCGCGCACCGGAGCTCTTGAGCGCACGCCAGGCATACGCTCCGCGGATCCGCTGCGGGCCCACGCGCTCCTGCGCCCACAGCATGTCCGACGTCGCGTGGGTCGGCTGGATGGAGGCGATGACTCCCTCCCTGGCGAATCTCGGGATGTCCTCCATCGACACGACCTGGGCGTGCTCGATGCGGGGACGGTCGCCTCCGGCCGCCGCGCGGGGCACCGCGCTCCGCGCTTTCTCGAACGCATCGAGCGCCAGGCGATTGCCGCGGTCGCCGATGGCGTGAATCCACAGTTGCCAGCCCTTCTCCCGGGCCAACTGCGCGAGCTCGTTCAATCGCTCGGCGGGCGTGACCATGAGACCGCGGTTCCCGGGAGCGTCCGAGTAATCCTCCAGCAGTGCCGCCCCCCGCGAGCCCAGCGCGCCGTCGGCCCACGTCTTGATCGCGCGCACCGTGAAAAAGTCCTGGCCTCTGCCGACCGAGACTCCCCTGGCCAGCAACTCGGGCAAGATTTTCGGATCGGAGGACACGGTCGCGTAGACGCGGATCGGCAGCTCTCCCCGCTTTGCCAGCCCCGCCAGTGCCGCGATCTGCCAGGCCTCGTACGCCGAACCGTCCTGCACCTCGGTCAATCCGACCCGCGCGCAGGCGCGGGCGGCGGCGAGGATCTGCCGCTCGAAGTCGGAAGCCGTCGCCCGGGGCATCGCCTTGCCCGCGAGCGCCATGGCGTTGTCCACCAACACGCCGGAGGGAGAGCCGTCGGCGCGGCGCTCGATGCGTCCTCCCTGCGGATCCGGCGTGGCCGCGTCGACGCCCGCGGCCTTCAGCCCGGCCGAGTTGAGCCACAGTGCGTGCCCGTCGACGCGGCCGGCTGCGGCGGGGCGGTCGGGCAGCGCGCCATCGAGATCGCGGGCGTCGGGAAATCTCTCCCCCGGCCACAGATTCTGGTCCCAGCCTCGCCCCTCGGCCCAGGCGCCGGGCGGCAGCCGCCGGGCGACATCGGCCATGCGCCGCGCCGCCTCCCCCGCGTTGGCTGCTCCCCTCAGGTTCGCCGTCTCCAGGGACTTGCCCAGGTTGGCCAGATGACCGTGCGCGTCGGCCCACCCGGGGAAGAGAAAGGTGCCCCGAAGATCGACGATCCTCGCCCCGCGCGCCTCCGCCCTCGCCTTCGCCGGGTCCCCGACGAAAACGATCCGGCCGTCCCGGACGAGGACGCTGGCGACCCGCGGGCTGGCGTCGGCGGAGACGTAGACCGTCGCTCCCTGCAACAGCAGTCCGGGGTCCGGTGCGGGAGCGGCGGCGGCGATCAAGGCGGCGAGCAGAAGCATCCGGGGATCTTAACCATCGGGGGGCGTTCGCGATAGGCGTCAAGAGGCGAACGAGCGCGCTCGAACGACGTCTCACGCGTCACGCTTCACGCCTCACGCTCCGCGCGCTAAGTTCTCCGCACGAGCAGCAGCGTCTGATCGTCGTACTGGGGCATCCCCCGGGCGAAGTCGGCGACCTGTCCGAAGATCTCGTCGCAGAGCTGGCGCACCGGAAGGCCGAGCCTCTCTCCGACCGCCCTGGTCAGACGTTCCAGGCCGAACTCCTCGTCGGACTCGTCGATCGCCTCGGTCAACCCATCGGTGTAGACCGCGAGAAGGTCGCCCGGTGCCATGGTCTGGATCTCCTCGCGCCACGATGCATTCGGGAGCATTCCCACGGGAACTCCCGTCGACTCGAGCCGCTCGATGGCTCCGGTCGCTCGCAGGAGGAGGGCCGGATTGTGGCCGGCCGAGACGTAACGCAGCGTGCCCGTGTCCGGCTCGAGCAAGCCGAAGAAGAGCGTCAGGAACTTGCGCGTAGCCGCGTAGCGGCGCAGATGCCGGTCGATGCGGGCGACGAGCTCCGCCACGGTCTTCGCCTCGTCGATCTGAAGATGCACGGCGGCATGGACGGTCGATACCAGGAGCGCCGCGGGAACGCCTTTGCCCGACACATCCGCCACCAGGAAGCCCAGCCGTCCGCGCGAAAGGGGGAAAAAATCGTAATAGTCTCCGCCGACCTGGCGCGTGGGGAGGTTGGCGGCGGCCAGCTCGAGGCCCGCCACCTCGGGAAGGAAACGCGGCAGGATCTCGCGCTGGATCGCCGCCGCCAGTTCGAGCTCACGCTCGATGCGCTCCTTCTCGATCGCTTCGCGGTGAAGCCGCGCGGTCTCGATCGCCGCCGCGGCCTGATTGGCGAAAAGCGAGAGCAGGCGTGCGTCGGTCGCGGTGAAATCGAGCACGCCGCCGTCGCGCGATTCCTTGTCCGCCACCGCCAGCACGCCCAGCCGGCGGCCGGCGACGGAAATCGCGACCGCCAGGCACTTCTGGCAGGCCGCCAGCCGCGCGCCCGCGGTCGGGACGGTGGCCGCCGCGTTGTTGACGACGCACTCCCCTTCCGGAATCCTCCACGCTGCGAATTGATCCGCCGGCAGGAGCTCCCCGCCCAGGCTGCGCTCGAACAGAAGCTTGCCCCCTTCGTCGAAGAGGACCAGCGAGCCCTTCCCGGCGTCGGTCAGGGAAATCGAGCGAAACAGGACCTCGTCGCCCAGGGCCGCGAGGTCGAGCTGTCCGCCGAGCGACAGGCCCAGATCGTAGAGCGACTCGAGCTCGAGCAGCCGCGTCTTGACCTCGAACTCCGCTTCCTTGACCAGCCGGGAGTAGCGGTGCGCGGCCAGGACCGGACCCAGCAGAGCGATCAGTCCCGTGGCGAGGTCCGTCTCTTCCTCCAGCGCGATCCCCTCCAGGCCGAGGTGGCCGTGGACTTCTCCCTCCGCCTCCAGCGGAATCCAAAGCACGGCGCCCTCCGGGACCGGCCGGTTCGGCGGCGGGTGCGGCAGGAGGATCGCGCCCTGGGCCTCGTCGGTCGAGACCGCCTGAGCCCAGGCGTCCTTTTCCTTGAGATACAGCACCGCGCGCCGGGCGCCGGTCAAGGCCATGGCCGTGTCGACGAGGCGCCGCGGCATCGGAAATTCGGAGCCGGAACGGAGCGGATCGGAAAGGAATCTCCAAAGGTCGGCCCGGCGCAGAGCCGGCGCCGTTGGAGTCGAGGTCATGGATTCTGCGCGGCCTCGCCCGGAGGCATCGCCACCGCCTTCAAGGCGTCCTCCAGAGTCGCGTAGATCGCCGCGTACTGCGCCAGCCCCATGATGCGGAAGGTCTTGTCGATGGTCGGAGTCAACCGGCAGAAAGCCAGGACGCCCTTGCGGTCCATGATCCTCTCCAGGACCTCGATCAGGATGGAGATTCCGATCGAGTTGACGATGCGCGTCTTTTCCAGATCCAGCACCAGGCCCCGCGCTCCGGCATCCAGCTGCGCGTACGCCTGGCGGGCGATCTCTTCTCCCCCCTGGTTGTTGATGTAACCGTCGGTGAAGAGGATCGCGATATCGCCCCGCCGTTCCACGGTGATCTTGCAGGCTTCGGTCACTTGTACTTCCTCATCAAGATCCGCGTTCCCCAGTCCCCGGACGTGATGGCCACGGAATCCATCAGGCTCCGGATGATCTGAAGTCCCCAGCCTCGCCTCTTCCCGCCCCCGAAGGTCTTTTCCAGGCTCGGCAACTCGACGGCCCGCTGATCGAATCCCTTTCCCTGGTCGAACACTTCCACCTCGAGATAGTCCGGACCGTCGGCTTCGCGGCCCACCCGAAACGTCAAGTGCACACGGTCGTCGCGCGTTTGCGCGTGCTCGAAGGCGTTGATGCAGGCCTCGACGATCGCCAGCTTGACCTCGTCGATCTTATCCCGGGGCATTTCGATGTACTCCCCGACGGCGACGGCTTGCGCCGTGGCGACGATCTCCATGTCGGGGGCCACCGGGATGGTCAGCGAGATCTCGCGCGAGATGTCGTCCGGGCCGGGCAGGGCGGTCTCAGGTTTGGACATCAGCCGACCCCTGAGAATACGGGGTTTCGGCAGCGCGCGAAAGTCCCGCCGCCCCGGCGCCGGAAACGACCGGATCGGCCGCCCCCTCGATGGCGGCGCAAAGACCCTCTGGTCGCAGTTGCCTGCGTGGAGCTGCGTGGCATCGCTTTGGACCCTGGTCTAGAAACGCAGGAAGAGCTGGAGAGTGGTCAATACGGCCGGAGCCGCTCCGCCCTGTGCCAGGAGAAGGAACGCCGCCGCCAGCTCTCCCAGAAGCAACGGCCACCGGAGACTGCCCGATCTGGGCGCTGGAAGTGAGAGAGCTCTGAGCATGGCTGGCCTTTAGGAGGGCAAGACCGCTGCCACCCCGGACGAAGCCGCACGGATGCTTCATAAATATAAGAGCTTGAACGACTTAACTGGAAGGCAAGACTGCTGCTTCGTAAGGAAAGCGACGTGACATCTTGCTACAGTCTCTCACATATATAGATGAAATCAGTATTCAAATCACTGATACAGAATGGGTAACTAAGCAATTAGTGACATTACGATACAGTGACTCAATGTCCCAGTGACTTCTTTCGATAGAGGGTCCTCCGGCTGATTCCAAGCAATCGGGCGGCGCGGCTCTTGTTGCCGCCGGCCAGCTTCAAAACGCGGCGGATATGGCGCTCCTGCAGCGCCCGCAGATTCGGGACCTCGTTCTCCGCCACCGGCTCCGCCTCGACGCGGCCGGGAGCGCGCGCCGGCAGCCACTGGAGATCCTCCAGGCGGATCGTGCCGCCGCGGGAGAGCGAGGCCGCCCCCTCCAGGAGGTTCTCCAGCTCTCGGATGTTGCCGGCATAGTCGTGCGAGAGAAGCGCGGCGAAGGCCTCGCGGTCGAGCGTCAACACTTCCCTGCCCTCGCGCGCCGCGAAGCGCTCGAGAAAGTGCCGGGCCAGCTTGGGAATGTCCTCCCGCCGTTCTCGCAGCGGGGGCAGCACGATCTCCACCACCCGAAGGCGATAGTACAGGTCCTCTCGGAACTCTCCCGCTGCGATCTTCTCGGTCAAGAGCGCGTTGGTGGCGGCCAGAACCCGCACGTCGATGGGAATCCGGCGGCGTCCTCCCACCCGCTCGATCTCGCGCTCCTGAAGCACGCGCAGGAGCTTGGCCTGGAGCGAGAGCGGCATGTCTCCGATCTCGTCCAGGAAAATCGTGCCCCCCTGAGCGCTCTCGAAGCGCCCGAGGCGCGCTTCCACGCCCGTCGCGACGCCCCGCTCGATTCCGAACAGCTCGGACTCGAGCAGCGTCTCCGGCAGGGCCGCGCAGTTGATGGCTACGAACGGCTTGTCCGACCGGTCGCTGCGCGCGTGAATCATCCGCGCCACGAGCTCTTTGCCGGTGCCGCTCTCCCCGGTGAGAAGCACGGAGGTCTTCGACGGGGCCACTCGTCCGACCAGGTCCAGCACGCGCTTGACTGCCGGGGAGTCTCCGATGAAGAGCCGGCCCGCCGCGGCCCGGCCGGTCTCGTCGAGCAGCCGCCGATTCTCCTCTTCCAGCCGCTCCCGCTCGCGCGTCAGCCGCTCCAGGTGCCGCCGGTTCTCGATCGCCAGGCCGCAAAGGCCGGCGAGCGAGGCGAGGAACCGGGCATCCTCGTCCTCGAACGCGGCGCTCCCTCCGCGCCGTTCCTTGTCCGCCAACACCAGGACACCCAGCGCCCGGCTTCCTCCGCGAATGGCGACTCCGATCGCCGCGGAGACCGGAGTCCGCAGCAGCCGGAAGTCTTCCCGGCGCACCGCGGCCTCCGCGCGCACGACGTCGCTCAAGAACTCGTCCTCCGCCAGGGCGGACTCGGAAAGCCGCCGCGCGAATCCGACCCGGGCCTCGGCGCGGCGCCCCCCGCCCTCTCCGAACGTGGCCAGGTAGCCGCGGGACGCGTCCAGCACTCCGACCGCGCGGCCGAGCACATCCTCGGCCAGAGCCTGTTCGTCGGGCAGCGATCCCAGCGACAGGCCCGCGTCGTACAGGGTCTCGAGAAGAAGGAGCTTGTGCTGGGTCTCGAAGTGGCGGGCGCCGGAACTGTTCATCGAGCCCCGATCACTTGGACGCGGCGAGGACTCTCTGGCGCTCGGCCTGCGCGACCGCTTCCTCCGCTGCGTGGGCAGGGGCCCAGTTCGGGTTCCATTGATGGTTCTCCGCCAGGAGCTTCTCCGCGCGGTCCAGATCGCCCCTTCGGACCAGCACCGCCGCAAGGCGCGCCCGGCCCTCGCACACCCAACGGCGCCCGTCGAATTCGCGCGGCGCGTTGGGCGGGTTGGCCATCTCCTCGTAGACCGGGATGGCCTCGGCGTCCTTGCCCTGCCGCTCCAGGGCCATCCCCATCAGGAGGTTCCAGCCCGCGTCATACGGCTTGTACCGAGCGCTCTGCTCCGACTTGGAAATCGTTGCGAGCAGCTTCGGCTTGTTCTCGCGCAGGATCTTCTCCGCGTCCGCGGGCCTCTTCGCGAGCAGATCCTGGACCGCGTCGAAGTACACCTTGCGCAGCTCGGAGAACGGGTTTTTCGGCAAGCGCTCGATCTCCGCGATCAAGCGCTCGGTCTGCGCCCGGTCCTGGAGCCAGAAGGCGGCGTGGAGAGCGGCGGTCAGATACGCCGCGCGCAGGCCGTCGACAACGGCGTTGGCGGCCGCCTTCTCGTAGCACTCGATGGCCTTGGCGTAGTCGCCCTTGCCCTCGTACGCGACCCCCAGATGCTGGTAGGCCGGATCGAAATCCGGCTTGATGGCCAGAGCCCGATTGAGATTGGCGATCGCGTCGTCGTAGCGGCCAAGGTTGGCCTGTATCTCCCCCATGCTGTCGTAGGGGTTGGCCTGATCGGGGGCCAGGAACTGGTATCTCTTGAGGTTCTCGATCGCCTTGTCGTATTCGCCGTGGTAGGCGTAGTAGTACCCGATCTGGTTGTAGGCACTGGCGTTGTTGGGATCGATGGCCAAGAGCTGCGCGAACGTCCGTGTCGCCTGCTCCGTATTCCCTTGGGCCACTTCTTCTGAGGCAAGCATCAGAGTTGCCCGCGGATCCTTGGGATACTTCTCGTGGATGGTGCGAGCGATCTGCAGGCCCTGGTCGGATTTGCCGTTCGTGTACGCCCACTCCATGTCGACGTTCAGGCGCTCGAGGTCCGTCAGCCGCGACCGGAGCCGGCGGGCGCGATCGACCAGGGACTTCGCCTGGTCGCGGTCGCTGTTGCGAGCAAGACCGAGCATGGCCATTGCGAATTCGGGGTCGCCCTGCAACGCCCTGGCGAAGTCGAGCCTCGCCTCCTTGAGATAGAACCGCTGCTCGTTCTCGATCCCCTCCCGATAGGCCCGGTAGGCATCGGCCGAAGAGGTCGTCACGTCCCGCCGGCCGGAAAGATACAGGGCCGCCGCGGCCACCGCGGCGACGGCGCCGAGGGCCGAAATGATCAAAAGGAGGACCCGTCGAGACTTCATCTCTTCTCCATGATACGGCTTCCGGAGCCGCGGGTTTACACCGTGGGGACGTCGCCGGGGGGTGCCTGCGCCGAAACGACCTCTTCGGCCTGCTTTGAGTCCACCCTCAGGATCAGAAACGTCATGTCGTCGTACTGCTCGGCCGCACCGACGTGGCCGCGGATATCGGCCAGGACCCCCCGGGCCAGCTCCTCCAGGGACTCCGTGGTGCGCCTGGCCACGGACTCCATCAGCCGTTCCTCTCCATAAGGCTCCATCCGCTCGTCCATCGCCTCCGAGAATCCGTCGGTGTAGAAGAAGATCAGATCCCCGCGCTTGAGGAAGATCTCCCGGGTGTCGTACGGCACCTCGCGAAAGGCGCCCAGGGGCAACCGATGCTCCGGCGGGTCGAGCGTCCGGGGCCCGCCGTCGCCGGAACGGATCAGGATCGGCAGGGGCTGTCCGCCGATCGCGTAGTGGAGGCTCATGGAACCGGGGTCCAGCACGAAGTATCCCAGGGAGACGAACATGCGGCGCTTGATGGAATAGATCCTCCGGTTCGACTCCTGGAACAGAAGCCCCGGGTCGCGCGTCGTCAAGGCGCGCGAATACACGATCTCCTTGGACGCCACCATCAGGAGAGAAGCCGGGACCGACTTGCCGGAGACGTCCCCCAGCACGATGCCCAGGCAGTTATCCTCGAATGGAATGAAATCGTAGAAGTCTCCGCCCACGACCTTCGCCGGCAGACTCCCTCCCAGAAACGAAAAGCCCGGCACCTGGGGCAGGGACCGCGGCAGCAGGCTCGACTGGATGTCGCGGGCGATCTCCAGATCGCGCCGGAACTCGGCCTGCCGGGTCATCTCGTCGTGGAGCAGCGCCGTCTCGATGGCCAGGGCCGCCTGGTTGGCGAGCGTGCTCAACAACGCGTCGTCGTCCCGGTCGAACCTCTCTCCGGAGAGCTTTTCCTTGAGAGCGAGCAGACCCATCAGCCGCTCGCGGTACACCAGCGGCACGGCCAGCCGGAATCCCTCTTCCACCAGCCGCGTCCGGAACTCCTCGCTGTCCCGGTCGGCGAAATGCAACGACAGCTCTTCCAGCCGAACCGGCTTGCCCTCCTTCTGCAGGAGCCGCCGGACCGTGGCGCCGGGCGCGAGGCGGTCCTCGCGGCGGCCTCTCCGCTCGAGGAAGCCCTCCACGTCGCGGACCCAGATCGACGCCCTCTCCAGACGCATCGTCGCCGCCACGCTGGCCGTCAGGTAGTCGGCGATGCGGCCCAGATCCAGCTCGCCGGTGATGGCCTCGCTCATTTCGAGAAGCGCCAGCCGGTAGTCGAGCTTGTCCCGGAAGAAGAGGCGGTCGATTGGCGACTGGAGCCGACGCCGGACCAGCTCGAAGAGCGGCAGCGCCACGAGAAAGAACCCGAAATTGAAGACCGGCGAGGCGGCCAGTCGCGAACCGGAGAAAACGGAGTTGGCCGCGGCAAAGAGAACGGCATAGAAGCCGAACAGGATCGCCGTCGTTCCCGCGTACAGAAACGTACGCCGCACGACCAGCCGGATGTTGAGCATCTGGAAGCGCACGATGGCGTACGCGAACGTGATCGGAATCAGGATCATGGGCACCACGCCGTAGAAGACGTAGTCCTCGTTGTTGAAGAGCGAGGGCAGGAGGATTCCGAAGATGAGAAACGGCGTCGTCCCGAGGATCGTGCCGACGAAGACGTGGGACGCCTGGCGCCGCTCGCGCGGATCCTCCAGGGTGAACGCGGAGTGGGCCAGCGCCAGCAGGCCCAGGACCAGATAGTCGCCCAGCAGGATCCACGAAGAAAGCGGAGCGCCCGAAAGGATCGTCACCCGATTCCCGCGCAGCTGGCGCGCGACGTCGTACAGGAATACCAGCGGCGGAACGGAATAGATCAGGTAGAGCAGCTGGGGACTGGCCGACAGGAAATCCTGCAGCCGGCGCTTCCAGGCGGCGGCGGGCTCCCCGGTCCATTCGTCGGCCCGGGCGAAGCCCAGCTTCTTGGGGCGCGGGAAGATCAAGAAGAAGTGGAGAAAGACCGCCGGCAAGAGAAAGAGCGACACCGTCCCCGTGTTCTGAACGAAGACGTCGATCCACCAATAGGACGCCGGCCGGAGACGGCACACGAAAAACAGGAGGAACAGCACGCACAGGAGAAAAAAGATCCGGGCGGCCCGATCGTCGGGGCGGTTTCGAAAGACGAAGAGACCGATGAAGAAGAACAGGAACCCGAGAATCGCGTCGTAGAGATATGTCTTTCCCCCCAGCCTCTCGGCCGAGAGGTGGACCGGAACGGTTCGGACCTCCGCCGACCCGCCCGCCGTCGGCAGGGAGAGGCAGGGTCCGTGGCGGACCAGATAGGGGACGGTCGCGCCGATCTTGTGCCGGCGCAGCTCCGCCGACGCGTCGGAGATCGAGGTGACCATGCTGCGGCCGATCCCGAGCACGCAGTCGCCGTCGGGGATGCCGGCGCGCGCGGCCGGGCTGCCGGGGACGGTCTTGCGGACTTCGATCCCGCCGCGCCGGTACGCCACGGGAATGATCCCGTCATACGGGCGCGAGGAGAACATGTCTCCGATCGACGCGACGGCGATCGCCAGCCCGAGGAACCCCAGGGCATAGAACCACGCCCGCAGCGGCGACGCGGCGGGACGGGCTTCCGGGCCGGGGGTGGCGTGGGTCGTCGACATGATGGACGCGTCCGTGAGGCGGCTATGTTACCGTCGCTTCCGCTCGGTCGGGATCTGCGCTTTGCGCACCGGCGGTCCGCTCGGCCGGACGCGGCCTCGACGGCCCGCCTGATCCCTCACTCGCTCTCGCTCCCGCGGCGCGCGCCTCCTCCCCTCTGGGAGACTTCGCGCGCCGCGAACCGGAGCTCACTCACCGCAGTGACGGCTTCGTCGGCGAGGGCCGGGCGTCTCGACTAGACTCCCTTCTCATGCCGTTCATCACGTTCGAGGGGGTCGAGGGCGCCGGGAAATCGACGCAGATGGCCATGGCCGCTCGGAGTCTTCGGGAAGCCGGCCAGGAGGTGATCGAGACCAAGGAGCCGGGCGGAACCGCGATCGGACAGAAGATCCGCTCGATCCTGCTCGACGTCGCGCACACGCATCTGGATCCGGTGGCCGAGTGGCTGCTGTACGAGGCGGACCGGAGCCAGCACGTGGAGGAGGTCCTGCGCGCCGAGCTCGCCGCCGGGCGCTTCGTGTTGTGCGACCGGTACTCCGATGCGACCGAGGCCTATCAGCAGGTCGGGCGGGGCGTCGATGCCGAACTGGTGCGCCGGGTCGACGCGCTCGCGCGCGGCGGGCTCGTTCCCGATCTGACGTTGATGTACGACGTCGCTCCCGAGGAGGGCCTGGCCCGGGCCAAGCAGAGAGACCAGCACGTCGGCCGCTTCGAGGGGGCCGACCTGGACTTTCATCGCCGCATCCGCGAGGCGTATCTGGCCATCGCCCGGCGCGAGCCTCTGCGGGTGCGCGTGATCGACGCCGTCGGCGACACGCAAAGCGTGTTCGCCGACACCCGAAGGATCATCCGGGACAGGTTCGGGGTTTGAGCTCCTACCCGCTGCTGGCGAGGCTCTCACAGAGGGCGCAAGACGTTCCGGCGACACTGCTGCTCACCGGCTCCGATCCGGAGATCCTCGATCGGCAAGCCGAGCTTCTGGCCGCGCGGTTGCTGTGCCCGCAAGACGACGCGAGCCCCGCTTGCGACGCGTGCCGGCGGGTGCTCGCCGGGCTGCATCCAGACCTGATGAGGATCCAGCCCGAGGGCGTTCAGATTCGCGTCGACCGAGTCAGGGAGAGCCTGCAATTCGGCGCGGGAAGGCCGTACGAGGCTCCGCGGCGCGTCGCGCTCGTCTCCCAGGCCGAGCTCCTCGGCCTGGAAGCGAGCAACGCCCTGTTGAAGTCGCTGGAGGAGCCGGGACGGTTCTTCCGGTGGATCCTGACGACGACGCGCCCGGACGCCCTGTTGCCGACGATCCTGTCGCGCTGCGCCGTCGTCCCGGTCGCGCCGCCGCCCGCCGCGCAGCAGCGCGCCTCCTGGCGGGAGCGCGGTTTCTCGGCGGAGGACGCCGAGGATCTCACGCTGCTGCGCCCGGCGGGCGATGAACCGGCTGTCGCCCTCGCCGCCTATCGGGAGGCGCGCGCCGAGACCATCTCCGCTCTCGAGGCGGGCCTTCTGCGCCGCGATCTTGCCGCCCTCCTTCTCCTGGCCGACCGCGTTGCGCGGGCCGAGCCACCGCACGCGCGGCTCCTCTCCGAGATCCTGGCCGACGCCGCGATATCCGGTTCGATATCGGCGGACGTCCTGCGCCACCGGGCTGTCGCCGGTGCGAGCCGGGAGATCGGACGCCGGGTGCCGGCCGACGCGCTGCGCCGCGCCGCGCTGAAGGCCGCGGACCCGCCGCCGGACGTTCGGCGCGGCAACCGACGCCTTCACTTCGAGCAGGTCTTGATCGAGCTCTTCCTGGCCGGCTGAAGCTTTCGAGAGAAGAGAAAAAAAACTCGAAGGAATCGAGGAAGGGACCACCGTCGCCGGCGGGATCGGGAGGATCTGGGAAGAGTGTGGACTTGGGAGCTACCGGAAAAGGCGTTTGGTCGTGGCGACCAACTTGAGGAGACGCCACCGACTCCGTCGATCCCCCCGCATCGATTCCTTCGAGTGTGAACAGTATACGTCCAAAGCGCGAAGTTCCGATGCCCGCGCGCGAACTTTTTCTTTCGCTTTCGACACCGCAAACCCTGTCCGAAAGGACAGGGTGACCGGGCGCCTCTCGCCGCGAAAAGGCGCCCGACCGAAAACTATCGCGTCAGCGATATGTCGACGGGCTTGCTGCGGCCGCTCTCGACCTCGACGTCCACCGAGCGGTCCTTGAAACCCGGGCGAGACACCGTGACGGTGTGCTTGCCAGCCGGCACCGCGATGCCGCGATCGAGAGAGTTGACCTCTTCACCCGTTCCGACGAAGCGATCGTCGACGTACACGGCGGCGTCCGCAGGCTCGATGTGCAGGCGCAGACGGCTCCGGGCCCCTCTCGCTTCCGCGCGGGGAGCCTCCGCCGTCGCGTCGGGCCTGGCTCTCCAGTCGCCGCGAGGGCGGACGTCCGCCGGCGGCGCTTGCGACTCCTCTTCGTCGTCGTCGCCATCGTAGGCCGGAGCACGCTCGTGACCGTCGCCGCGCGACGCCTCGGGATTGATGGGTTCCGTGGCGTTGCGCCTCTTGGCCCAGTACCGCCGGATGCTGCCTTCGATCTTCGGCTCGTCGTAGGAACCGTATTGCTTGGCGCCCGCGACCTTCTTCAAATGATCGTCGATCTTGAGCGTCTGGCCCGGCCGCGCGTCGAGCTCGACGGTCTTCGTCTCGTAGCCGCTCAGGCGGAACTCGAGCCGATAGTGCCCGCGCTGGAGGTACAGATAGTCCGGCCAGCCGTCGAAATCGTCGGCCGTCCCGATGAGCCGCCCATCGAGATAGAGGCGCGCCTCATCCGGCTCGACGTCGGTCTTGACTCTGGACCACGCGGCGGGGCCGTAGCTGTCGCCATAGCGTTCGTAGGCGTAACCGGGATAGCCCCAGCCCCAACCCCACCCCCAGCCGGGCCATCCCCCGTTCACGATCACGCGCCCATGGCCGCCGTGGAAAGGGGGGGACGCCAGAACCGGGGAAGCGGCGAGGGCCGGAAAGGCCGTCAAGGTCATCCCCGCCGCGAGCAAAACGAGCAGCAGGATCTTTTTCATATGCAACTCTCCAAGCATTCGTAACAGCAAACCCGGCGCCAGATTTCTCTTCGCGGGCGTCGGGGACATCCGACTCCTGGAGAAAGACTTAGGATACCCACCCGCGGACGGCCCCTCGCGGCGGCTGACCTCGCGAGATGTCATGCCGTCACCCGGGTTGGAATTCCGCCGTCGGCGCAGCGGCGCGACAGCGCCCGATTCAGGCCGCGCAGATAATCCCGCCGCAGAACACGGTCCAGGGCGCGGCGCCCGCCGGGCAACTCCCACCGTTGCGCCAGGCCCGCCCACAAGGGCAGCAGACTCCCCGCAACGAAGCCGCCGTTGCGATAAAGGATCGCCTGGGGCACGGCCAGGAAATCGCCCAGCTCCGGGTGCTTCTCGTAGAAGATCGCCGCGGCCTCTCCGGACCTCTCCTGCCGGCGCCGGAACGACGCCAGCGTGATGTCGTGGTAGTGGCGCGTCACGGCCGCGCGGGCGATAGATCATCCGCATCCCGAGCTTCATCAGCCGGTACGCCATCTCGATGTCTTCCCACGCCGCGTGGGGGAAGGTCGTGTCGAACAGCCCGGCCTGCGATCAGGAGGGACCGCGGGAGAGAGATGTTCGACGTGTAGAAGAAGTTGAACGGAACGGATTCGGGGTCGTCGATCGAGACCGTAGCCGAACTGCAGGCCGTACTCGTTGATGTGATGCAGAAACGGCGAGACACGCCGCTCGCGGGCCAGGTGGTGTAGCCCAGCACCGCGACCGGATGCGGCCGCGCCGGAGCATGCGCCGCCGCGTGCACGGCGAGCAGATCCGCTCCGGCACGGTGTCGTCTCCCAGGAAGAGCACATGGGTTCCGCGGGCTTGCTCCACCCGCGGTTGCGGGCGGCGGCCGGCCCCGCGTTCTGCTGGGAGAGGAACCGAAACGGGTACGTCGGATGGTACGCCGCGAGCCGCGAGGCCGTGTCGTCGCCGGATCCATCGTCCACGACCACGACCTCGAAGGAAGGCGGCCCGCTCTGCCGGTCGAGGGCCTCCAGGACGCGCAGGAGGATACCGGGCCGCCGGTAGGTCGGGATGACGATCGAAAAGGAGTCGCTCAAGCAAAGATCTCCTGCAGTGTCGTGCGCAAGAGCGCCGGCGCGCGTCGCAGGAACTCGCGAAAGTAATCGGTATCGAAACGCTCGTCTCCGGGATATGTGGGGACCATCCGCAGGGGAAATTTCGCGAAGATCTCGGCATCGCTCCGGCGGCGGGACGCCTGCACGGCGCGGCGCTTGGCGGCGCACCGGCGTCAGCCACCGGGAAGGTATGCCGGTGACCATCTCGGTGGCTTCCGCCATGCCGCCCAGGTCGGCGGCGATGTTGATCACGTTGGCCACAATCAGCAGCAGGCAGGCGCCCCACAGCACCCAGCGCGAATAGCGCCGGCGCACCACCGCGGCCAGACCGCGGCCGGTGACCATGCCCAGGCGCGAGCACATCAACTGCACCGCCGCCATCAGGGGAAAACAGAACAGCGCGGTCCACAGCGGACCGTAGCCGAAGCCCGCGCCGCTCACCGAATAGGTCGCGATCCCCGAAGGGTCGTCGTCCGCCGCGCCGGTAATCAGGCCGGGGCCGAGTTCCGCCGAAGAACTTCTGGATCGCGTGATTATTCCGCGGCATCCACGGGTTCCACCACCTCGGCATCCAGCAGGACGACCAGGCCTTCCTTGACCATCCCGCGGATTTCGGGGAGAACTTCGCGGATCTTGTGCTCGTTGTCGACCACCGTGATCATCACCGGTTTATCGTCGGAGACGCCGAACAGCCGTTTGCGATGGACCTTGCCGTGGCTTCCGAAGCCCATCATGCCGGCCTGCGCGGTGGCGCCCGCCAGGCCCAACTGGCGCAGGCGCCGCACGATGGCTTCGTACAGCGAACCCGTGCCCCACAGGTCCGTCTCGTCGACGTAGATCACCAGCATCTTCACCGGCGGCTTCATCGCTCCTCTTTCCTCGCCGTCAAATAGTACAGGCTCGGCAGCACCAACAACGTCAAGAACAGCGTGGAAAGCAGTCCGCCCACCACCACCGTGGCCAGCGGCCGCTGGATGTCGCTGCCGATGCCGGTGGCGCGCGCGGCCGGCACCATGCCCAGCATGGCCACCAGAATCAGCATCAGCGTGGGCCGCAACTGCGCCCGGGCGCCCTGAATCACCGCATCTTCCAGCGACGTCCCGGGTTCGGCGCGCCGCCGGTTGATCTCTGAAATGTACAGCACGCCGCTCATCACCGCCACGCCGAAGAGTGAGATAAAGCCCACCGCGGCCGACACGCTGAGGTTGATGCCGCGCAGGTACAGGAAGACGATGCCGCCGACCAGCGAGAACGGCACGTTCACCAGCACCAGTCCGGCGTGCAGCGCATCGCCGAAGGCGAAGAACAGCAGCGCGAAGATGATGCCGATGGTGATCGGCAGGATGATGGTCAGCCGCTTGCGCGCGCGCTCCAGGTTCTCGAACTGGCCGCCCCAATCCACCGAGTAGCCCGGCGGGCAGTTTGCACGGCGCGCTCGAATTTGCGCCTGCGCCTCGCTGCACGAAGCTGCCCTGATCGCGCCCGCGGATGTTGGTGCGCACCGAGATCTGGCGGATGTTCTCGCGCCGCGCGATGATGCTGGCGCCGTTGACCACCTCGATGTGCGCCAGCTGCGAGAGCGGCACGCGGCCGCCATCGTGCGTGGGCACCAGGATGTTGCCGATGGCGTCGGCGTCGGCGCGCGATTGCTCCTGGAAGCGCACCGTCACGTCGAAGCGCTTCTCGCCCTCGAAGACCGTGCTGATCGGCTTGCCGCCGATCGCCATTTCGATCACGTCCTCCACGTCGCGCACGTTGATGCCGTAGCGCGCCACGCTGCTGGCGGTCGATCAGGATGCGCAACTGCGCCTGCTCCGCTTCCTGCTCGAGGAAGGTGTCCGCGGCGCCCGGTATCTGGCGCAGTACGGTCAGCGTCTGGTCGGCCAGCGCGCGCAGGCGCTTGAGGTCGGGGCCGCTGATGATCACCGCCAGATCGGCCGGCGAACCGGTCACCGCCTCGGTGACGTTGTCGATGATCGGCTGCGTGAAGCTGAAGTTCGCGCCCGGAATCTGCGCGCGCAGCTTGGTGGAGATCTGGTCCACCAGGTCGGCCTTGCGCATTCCCGCGGGCCAGGTGTCGTATGGCTTCAGCGCCACGAAGAACTCGTTGCGGTTGGGGCCGTAGGGATCGGTGCCGGAATCGTTGCGGCCGGTTTGCGAACTCACCAGTTGCACCTCCGGGAAGGTCTCCAGGATGTGGCGGATCTTGCCGGCCTCGTCGGCCGATTTGGTCGAGCGAGATTCCCGCCGGGAAGTTGGCGCGCACCCAGATGGTTCCCTCGTCGAGCTGCGGCAGGAACTCGCTGCCCAGCTGCCCGCCCAGCACGAAGGCGGCGGCCACCACCGCCGCGCCGCAGGCCACGGTCAGCCACGCGCGCTGCACGGTGACGCGCAGCACGCCCTCATAGCGCGTTGTAGAGCCAGCGCAGCACCGGGTTGTCCCAGGTCTTGCAGCCGTTGCGGAACAGGTAAGTGGCCAGCACCGGGATCAGCGTCAGCGCCAGCAGCATGGAGCCGAGCAGCGCGTAGCAGACCGTGAACGCCATCGGCGTGAACAGCCGCCGCTCCACGCGCTCCAGCGTGAACAGCGGGATGTACGCCGAAATGATGATCAGCAGCGAAAAGAAGATGGGCGATTCCACTTCGAGCGCGGCGTTGAGAATCGTCTCGAAGACCGTGGCCCGGCTCCTGGTCTGCTCGCGCTCCTGCAGGTGGTGCACGATGTGCTCCACCATCACCAGCGTGCCGTCCACGATGATGCCGAAATCGAGCGCGCCCAGGCTCAGCAGGTTCGCCGGAATGCCGGTGAAGTACATGCAGATGAAGGCGAACAGCAGCGAGAGCGGAATCGTGATGGCGGTCAGCAGGGCGGCGCGCACGCTGCCCAGGAACAGCAGCAGCATCGTCACCATCACGACGATGCCTTCCAGCAGCGTGTGCGACACCGTGTGCATGGTGTTGGCCACCAGGTCCGTGCGGTCGTAGATGCCGCGGATGCGCACGCCCGGCGGCAGGCGCGTGGAGTTGATGTCCTCCACCGCCTCGTGCACGCCCTTGAGCACCTCGGTGGGATTCTCGCCGCGGCGCATCAGCACGATGCCCTCGACGCCGGTCGTGTCGCCGATGCCGAAGATGCCGGTCGGCTGCGCCGCGCCGATCTTCACCTTGCCGATATCGCGGACGAAGACCGGCACGCCCTTGTTCTCGGCCACCACGATGTTCTCGATGTCGCCGGTATTCTGGATCAGCCCGACGCCGCGGATCACCATGGACTGCTGATTGTTGTCCAGCAGCGCGCCGCCCGCGTTCTGGTTGTTGGCGCTCACCGCCTGCGCGATCTGCCCGATGGACAGGTTGTACTTGTCGAGCGCGCTGCGGGTTGATCTCCACCTGGTACTGCTTGACCAGCCCGCCGAAGGGCGTCACGTCGGCGATCCCCGGCACCTGGCGGAAGCGCGGCTCGATCACCCAATCTTCCAGGTCGCGCAATTCGATGTCGCTGTGGCCCTTGCCTTCCACCACGTAGCGGTAGAGTTCGCCGATGGGCGTGGACAGCGGGCCGAGCGTCGGCGTCACGTTGTCCGGCAGCGTGGCGTCGCGCAGTTTTTCCAGCACCACGGCGCGCGCGAAATAATCGTCGGTGCCGTAGGCGAAGGTCAGCTCCACCACCGAGAGTCCGAAGATGGTGCGCGAGCGGCGCGCGATCACGCTGGGCACGCTGTTCAGCGCGCGCTCGATCGGCACCGTGACCTGCTGTTCCACCTCCTCGGCGGCGTGACCGGGATAGAGCGTGATCACCACCGCCTGGGTATCCGAAATGTCGGGATAGGCCTCGATCTTGAGTTGCCGGAAGCTGTAGACGCCCATGCCGATCAGCCCCAGGGAGAGCACGATCATCACGAAGCGCTGGTGCAGCGCAAAGCGCAGTAGTTGGGCGATCATGGCTGTGCTCTATTGGGCGCGCAGCAGCATCGCGCCGTCCACCACGATGCGCGTCGCCGGCCTTGCAGGCCGCTCAGTCACCGGCAGCATGTCGCCGGTGCGTTCTCCGGTTTTCACTTCCACCGGCTGGAAGCGCCCGGGCGCCGTCTCCACCCACACGCTGGTCTTGCCGTCGCCCTGCAGCACCGCGCCCACCGGCACCACCGGCAGCGTCTTCATCGAATCCGTATGGCGGATGGTGCCGTACATCTCCGGCCGCAGCTTGCCCGTGGCGTTGTCCATTTCGGCGCGGACCTTGATGGTGCGCGTCTGCGGATCCACCGTGTCGGCGATGCGCGTCACCCGTCCGTGGAAGGTCTCGCCGGGATACGCCGTCAGTTCCACATCGATGCGCTCGCCCACCTGCGATGAAGCGGATGGCGCTCTCGGCGACGTCGGAGGACACCCACACCGTGCTCAGATCGGCGATCGTCATCACCGGCGTATTGGTGTCGTTGCGGTATTCGCCCGCCGCGACGCTCATCTCCAGCACCTTGCCGGAGATCGGCGCGCGTCAGCGTGACCTTCTGGCCGAACGCGCCGGGCTTGAGTCCCAGCAGCCGCAGCTTGCGGTCGGATTGCTCCAGCGCCGCCTGCGCCTGCTCCAGCGCCGCCTTGGCCTGCGCCAGCGCGTTCTCGGCGGTGAGCACGTCCTTCTTCGCGACCGCGTTGTGCTCGAACAGGTCGGTGGCGCGATCGTAGTCGGCCTGGGCCTTATTGAGGTTGGCCTTGGCCTGCGTGATCGCCGCCTGCCCCTGCAGGTAGGCGCCGACGCCGGCATCGGCATCGGGCGATTCCAGGGTCAGCAGCGGATCGCCGCGCTTCACCGCATCGCCGAGTTTCACCAGGACCGACGATACCCGTCCGGCGAGCGGCAGCGCCACGTGCGAGACCAGGTTCGGGTTGGTCTCGATCTTGCCCGGCGAAGTGACTTCATCGAACGGTACCGAGGCGCTCTTCACTTCGGCGACGTGAATCTCTTTGAGCTTGGGCGAATCCGGCGGGATCACCACGGTGCCGTCGGCCAGCCGCTCCTCCCCGGGAGGCGGCGGCGCCGCCGCGGCACGGGCGGATCGTCCTTCTTGCCGCATCCGGCCAGCAGTACGGTAGCGCACAGGAGCACCGCGCGTAGCCTCTCAGGTCGCATGGCTCCTTTCGGAGCTGCGCAATGCTCGCGACTCGGTGTCCCGCATGAGCGCTCAGCTCGTCATGCTATTTCTTTTCTCATCGGACTGCCTTTCCCGAGACTGCGTCGATCGTGTAGAGACTGCGCGCGAAATCGGCGCGCGCGTCGTTGTAGCTCTGCCGCGCGTCGTTGAAGGCGCGCTGCGCATCCAGAAACTCCACCAGCGAAGCCTCGCCGCGCCGGTAGGAGTACTCCATCGTGGTGCGCACCTCGCGGGCCTGGTCCAGCAGATCGTGTTCGATGCTCTCCAGCAGGCCGCGCGACGTGGCGTACTGCACCCAGGCGTTGCGCACCTCATTCTGCACGTCGGCCTGGGCAGCGCGGATGCGCGCCAGAATCTGTTCCTGCTCCTGGCGCGCGCGCTCGATTTCGCCCTGGTTCCTGTTGAACACCGGCAAGGGCGCCTGAAAGAAGAAGCCGAGCGCATTGGCGTTGCCGTTGTAAAACTGCCGGTGGAACTCCGTGCCGACCGTGAAATCCACCTTGCCCTGCGCCAGTTGCGAGCGGATTTCCGCCTGCGAGCGCGCCTGGTCTTTGCGCAGCGCCAGCAGGTCGGGCCGCAATTCCAGCGCCTGCGTGCTCACCGTCTCCAGCACCACCGGGTCGGTGTCGCGCCGCAGCGCGCCCACCGCGTCGAAAGTGGGCGAGGGCACGGTACGTCCCATCAGGGTCTGCAGGCGGTTGCGCGGCCATCCTGAGTTTGGATTCGGCCTGCCGCACGGCGTTTTGGAACTGCAGAGCCGCCACTTGAGTCCGCACCAGTTCGACCTTGGCGAGATCGCCGGCGCGTACCCGCGTCGTGTTGACTTCGACGATGCTCTGGAACGATTGCAGGTTCTCGCGCGCCAGCGCCAGATTGTCCTTGGCCTGAAGCACATCGACAAAGGCGTTCTGCACATCGAGCACCAGCGTGCGCGTGGTATTCAGCAATTGCAGTTGAGCCACTTCGCGCGCGGATTGGCGCCACCTCGATGCGCCGTTCGCGCTTGCCGCCGCGCTCCAGGATGAAGTCCGTGCGGAAGTTGTACTCCGTGGGACCGCCCTGGTTGTCGCTGTTGAAATGACCCTGAAAGTCGACATAATC
>CAWGSA010000002.1:0-2934016 GCA_963825175.1 uncultured Acidobacteriota bacterium | reverse complement strand
GGTGTGCGTTCCTTTTATCGGGTTGGCCTTGATCGACAGAAGTTGTTTCGCCCGAGGACGGGCACACACCAAACGTTTGTCGGTTTTGAAAACACACCCGCATTAATGAAAACCATGGCATGAATTCCTTGATTGAAAATCTAAACCGTCTGGGTGGAAACTTTTTGAACTTCGCATGGCCAATGCTATGGCAATCAAGCCTGCTCATTTTTGCCCTCGACCCGCGCAACGGGGTTTACGCGCAAGGTGAAGAAGTTGCGGCCGAGGCCAGGTCCCGGCGCGGGCGTGGCGGAATTGCCTTTGGGACTATCCAGTTGAGCGGACTCGTAAATCGCGATGTCACGCTTGTACGAAACCGAATCTTCGAAGAATACGAAAGGCCGGTCGATCGCCCACTTGACCATGCTAATGCCCGCGCCCGCGGTGCTGCTGTAATGGAAACCGTCGTACTTGCCACCCTCGAAATTAATAAAGGATCCACCCAGAGCGCGGTTGGCCTGGTAATCCCATGACGATGGATCCGGCGTGGACCCACCGAAAACTCCGAGGACTACGCCCTTGGAAAGTCGCTTCCCGAAGTAGCCGCCATCGATGGTATCGAGGCTTGGCGCCCAGGGAAGGTAGAGGCGGCCAAATCCCGCGACCAGCGTGGAGTTGGGATTGTCGTAGGTCATGTTCAGGTGATAGGTGCGATTGATCAGATTCTGCAGAGTCTCCTGGCTGGCGGCGGACTCCTTGGTCAACCGTCCGCGCCAGTAGCCGCTAAGATTCCAGTACGTGCCTCCGATTCGAGTGATGTCACCACGGAAAGCTAACCCCACGTCTGAACTGGAGATGTTGGTCGCGCCGTGAGTGATGGTCTCCATGGTATCGAAGCCGATGCGTCCCCGTGCGCCGGTTCACCGATGGAAGAGGAGGACGTGGGACAACTTCCCGCACTTCTTCGTCGAGAGTGTCGCCTTCGGTGAAAGAAATTACAGCGGGGTACTGGCGTGTCGCGCTTAGAGCGCGCTGCTGCACCAGAGCCTCGGCATCGCCGCTCGAAAGATAAGCCAGGTCGCCGACTTTCACTGCCCGCTTCGGTTCGTGAATATCGGTCACCGCGGAGGTCTCGGCAACCGCGGTGACTTCCAGTTCCGCGATCACTTTCGGATCAGTGGCACTCGCGCTGTCGCCTTGCTTGGCCGGCAAGTTTGTATCTTCCACCTCTAACTTCATGCCTTCGGTAAGACCCTGGGAGCGTCCGCCCTCGAGATACGCCACGCCTTCGGCAACATACTTCACTTTGAAAACAGTACGCAGACTGGGATCGTCGCTACGCGCAATCAGCGTGGCAGGCTCAGCAGCCGTGGTGGGTGCTGCTCCCGCTGCCGGAACTGCCGATATGGCGGAATCGGGCGCGGCCTCAATGGCCGGTGGATTCGAGGACTCGTTTGCAGAGGAAGTGTTTCCGGCCGCTACGGTGGGTGCCGCTGGGACGGCGTCAGTCTTGGCCGCACTGGCGATCTGGTTCTGGTCAGAAGAACTCTTGGTCGCGGAAGGCTCCGGCGAAATGCTCTGTGGAACGGAAGGTGCGGGAGAAGCCGCCGGAGTCTTCGCAACCGCAACCGCAGGTTTTGACTCAACGGCCGGAGCAATACTGGATGGCGTTGTCGCAAGCACCGCGGGCGCGCGTACCGCATCGGGCTTAGTGACGCTCGCGATCTGATTCTGGTCAGAAGATGCCGGCGTGGAATTACTGGTAGAAACCGCAGGAACCAAAGCTTGCGGCACGGGTGGTGCCAAAGGAGTCGCTGTTGACTCTGTGATCGCGGGCTGCTTAGAGGCCACAATCGCGGGCGGATTATTGGACGCAGCCAAGGGCTGAGCCGGAGCGGTAGCGGTAGCGACGGTCGGCTGCGGGGTAGCCGCAATGGCGACCTGATTTTGCTGGACCGGAGTCTGGTTCGCGGACTTTTCCGGAGCGGCACCGGCCGGCTGGGTTCGCGGGAGGACCGGAGGAGGGGGAGCTGGCAACGACGCAGCAGAAGAGTTCTCGGAGCGTGGTTCGAACGCCGGACCCGCGGGTGTTGGTGGGGGCGCCGGAATTGTGGGTGCCGGAGAATTATCCACCACGATGGGAGTGCTGTCCCGGTGGCGGCGGAAGACTCCTATCAGATTGCCAGACGTAGCCGCTACCGGAGCACCATGGGACGACGCGTGCGCGCTCTCGGCGGAACCCACGGTCGCGGTACCAACAGTAAGGATGATCCGGTTTCCATCCGCTTTGACGGAGTAAGGATGGGCCTGATCAAGATCAAGGACGACGCGAGTCACAAACGGACTCGTGCTGTGCTGGCCGGTGCGCACTCGGCGAAGGCCGTTCACGTCGACGGCGAGGCTCTTCGTGCTGTCGGTGCAGACGGTTTCAGGAAGATCGAGCAGAATCCGGTCGGGATTGACTGCTGTCTCAACCGAAAAGTTGACCGGAGTGCTGACGGTGATTTCCACGCGCACACCGGCTCCGTCTTGCGCGGTGGTCACACTCTGCACCGTCGCGGTCCCGACGGTGTGCTGTGCCGCAGCACAAGACAACAACAGCAATACGATCGGAAAATGTTTTTGGACTGCCTTCATTCGCTGCTATCACTCTTGCTGGCGCTCCACCTTGCCGCCTGGGGGATGGGCGTTACTGCCGTTCAGTTTTGATATAGCACGTTTCCGGCCAAAAACGAGCTACCCACCGCCACCGCTCTGGTGACACTGGTAACAATTGATGCTGTTGTATACGTAGCCACTCACGTTCTGGTGCTGGAAATTGTTTGCGTTGTTGCCGCCATGGCATGCGGTGCACTGGAAAATCGCGTAGTCGTTGGAATTGATATGGCACGTCGAGCACACGTTATTGGCGTCGCCGTGGTTGGTCGGGAATCGCGTGTACTGGGTGTGGTTAAAGGTTGCACCGGTCCAGGCCGTGGTGTTGTGGCAGGTCTGGCAGGTGGTCGGGAAGAACGTCGGCTGCGCCGAGTGTCCCGGATTGGTCGTGTTGTTGTAATCCGTCTGATGGCAGCCGACACAAGTCGATCGGCAGCGTGGTGTAGTTGTTGTTGACGTGGCAGTCCACGCATTGGCGCGGCGGCACGGTGTGCGAACCGGTCAGCGGGAACGTAGTCGTTGTTGTGGTTGAAGGTCGCAGTCGGTCCAGACGATCGTGTCGTGGCAGAGTTCGCATGTAGTCGGGAAGCCGGCCGTCGCGTGCGCAGGAGTCGTGGTGCCATCGTAATCCTTCTGGTGGCACGAGTAGCACAGCGTGCTGTTCAATGCATAGTTGTTGTTGACGTGGCAATCGGTGCACTGCCGCGGCGGGACCAGGTGCGCGTTCCGGTCAGCGTGAAGCCGGTTGTCGAGTGGTCGAACTTGCCATCGGTCCAGTGCACGGTGTCGTGGCAGTTTTCGCAGGTGGTCGGGAAACCCGCCGCAGCGTGGGGCACTGGCGATACCGCGTTGTTGTAGTCGGTCTGGTGGCAAGAGACGCACGTGGTGCTGGTGAGGTTGTAGTTGTTGTTGACGTGGCAATCGGTACAGGCCGCGGCGGAACGGTGTGGGCCCCGGTGAGCGGGAAGCCGGTACTGCGTGTGATTGAACGTGGCATTCAGCCAGGTTGTCGTGTCGTGGCATTGCTCGCAGGTCTGCGGGAAATTGGCCGTCACGTGGTTCGGATTGGTGGTGCCCTGATAGTCCTTCAGGTGGCACGACACGCAGGTCGTGACGGTGATGTTGTAGTTGTTGTTGACGTGGCAATCGGTGCACGGTCGCGGCGGTACGGTGTGCAGGCCGGTCAGCGGGAATCCGGTCGTGGTGTGATCGAACGTCGCGCTCAGCCAGGTCGATGTGCTGTGGCACGTCTCGCAGGTCTGCGGGAAGTTCGCCGTCACGTGGTTCGGGCTCGTTGTGCCCTGATAATCCTTCAGGTGGCACGACACGCAAGCTGTCGTGGTCAGGTTGTAATTGTTGTTGACGTGGCAATCGGTGCATAGTCGCGGCGGCACCGTGTGCAGGCCGGTCAAGGGGAATCCGGTCGTGCTGTGATCGAAGGTCGCCATTCAGCCAAGTGGTAGTGCTGTGGCAGTTCTCGCACGTCTGCGGGAAATTCGCGGTGTACGTGATTCGGATTCGTGGTGCCCTGATAGTCCTTCAGGTGGCACGACACGCAGGTCGTGTCGGTGATGTTGTAGTTGTTGTTGACGTGGCAATCGGTGCACTGTCGCGGCGGTACGGTGTGCAGGCCGGTCAACGGGAATCCGGTCGTGTTGTGATCGAACGTCGCGCTCAGCCAGGTCGATGTGCTGTGGCACGTCTCGCAGGTCTGCGGGAAATTTGCCGTCACGTGGTTCGGGTTCGTTGTGCCCTGATAGTCCTTCAGGTGGCAACTCACGCAGGCTGGCCGTAGTCAGGTTGTAATTGTTGTTGACGTGGCAATCGGTGCACTGGCGCGGCGGCACGGTATGCAGGCCGGTCAGTGGGAATCCGGTCTTGCGGTGATCGAAGGTCGCGCTCAGCCAGGCTTGAGGTGCTGTGGCACTGTTCGCAGGTCTGCGGGAAATTCGCCGTCACGTGGTTCGGATTGGTGGTGCCCTGGATAATCCTTCAAATGGCAGGAGACGCAGGTCGTGCTGGTCAAGTTGTAGTTGTTGTTGACGTGGCAATCGGTGCACGGCCGCGGCGGTACGGTGTGCTAGCCGGTCAGCGGGAATCCGGTCTTGCTGTGATCGAAGTTCGCAGCTCAACCAGCTCGTCGTGTTGTGACACTGCGCGCACGTCTGCGGGAAATTCGCCGTGCACGTGGTTCGGATTGGTGGTGCCCTGATAGTCCTTCAGGTGGCAACGACACGCAGGTGGTGCGGTGATGTTGTAGTTGTTGTTGACGTGGCAATCGGTGCACTGCCGCGGCGGCACGGTGTGCATGCCGGTCAGCGTGAAACCGGTCTTGGAGTGATCGAACTTTGCCGTCGGTCCACTGCACGGTGTCATGGCACTGCTCGCAAGTCGTGCGGGAAGCCTGCGTGACGTGAACCGGGCTGGTTGCCCTGTTGAAGTCCTTCAGATGGCAACTGATGCAGGTGGTCTACGGTGATGTTGTAGTTGTTGTTGACGTGGCAATCAGCGCACTGCCGTGGCGGCACCGTGTGCGAGCCGGTGAGCGGGAAGCCCGACTTCGAGTGATCGAACTTCGCCGGCTGCCAGGCGACAGTCGTGTGGCAGGTCTCGACAGGTTTGCGCGAATCCGCTGCTGCACGTGATTCGGGATTCGTCGTCCCCTGGAAATCCTTCAGGTGGCACGACACGCAGGTCGTCTGGTGAGGTTGTAATTGTTGTTGACGTGGCAGTCGGCGCACTGGCGCGGAGGCACGGTGTGCGCTCCGGTGAGCGGGAAGTTCACAGTGGTGTGGTCGAAATTAGCCGGCTGCCAACCGGAAGTTGTGTGGCACGATCTCGCAAGTCTGCGAGAACTTTGCCTGTCACGTGGTTCGGATTGGTGGTTCCCTGGAAATCCTTCAGATGGCACGACACGCACGTGGTGCTGGTCAGGTTGTAGTTGTTGTTGACGTGGCAATCGGCGCACTGGCGCGGCGGAACGGTGTGCATGCCGGTCAGCGGGAAACCGGTCGTGGAGTGGTCAAACTTGCCGTCGGTCCACTTGATCGTGTCGTGGCATTGCTGGCAGGTCGTAGGGAACCCGACGTGGGAGACCGGGGTCTTCGCGTTGTCGAAGTCTTTCTGATGGCAGCTGACGCAGGTGCTTACAGTCAGGTTGTAGTTGTTGTTGACGTGACAATCGGTGCACTGTCGCGGAGGCACAGTATGCGCTCCGGCCAACGGGAAGTTTACCGTCGAATGGTCGAAGCTGGCTGGCTGCCACGCTGTCGTCGTGTGACAGGTCTGGCACGTCTGCGAGAATTTTCCCGTCACGTGATTCGGATTGGTCGTTGCCTGGAAGTCCTTCAGGTGGCATGAGGCGCAGGCGTTGGTCGTGATGTTGTAGTTGTTGTTGACGTGGCAATCGGCGCACTGTCGCGGTGGAACTGTGTGCGCTCCGGTCAACGGGAAGTTCACCGTCGTGTGATCAAAAGTAGCCGGTTGCCAGCCGCTCGTCGTATGGCAGGTCGCGCAAGTCTGCGAGAACTTTCCGCTTACGTGGTTGGGATTGGTGGTTCCCTGAAAATCCTTCATATGACACCCGACGCAGGTGGTGCTCTTCAGGGAGTAATTATTGTTGGTGTGGCACTCGGCGCACTGACGGGGCGGAACAGTGTGCATCCCCGTGAGGGTGAAACCTGTCGTGGAGTGATCAAACTTGCCATTGGCCCACTGAACTGTGTCGTGGCATTGCTCGCATGTGGTGGGGAACCCGGCGTGAGCGACCGGCTTGGTCGCGCCTGACAAAATCTTTCTGGTGGCACGAGAAGCACGCCGTGCTCGTGAGGTTGTAATTGTTGTTGACGTGGCAATCAACGCACTGCCGGGGCGGCACGGCGTGGCCGCCAGTCAACGGGAATCCCACAGAACTGTGGTCGAATTTTGCGTTCAGCCAGCTATCCGTTGTGTGACAACCATCGCAGGTGGTGGAAAACTTGGCAGTCAGGTGATTCGGGTTGCTGGTTTTCTGGAAATCTGGAGCATGGCAGGAATAGCATTCCGTGGACATCGTCTGGAATTTGCTGTTCGCTGCGCCTTTGTGGCAGGAGTCGCAGTCCACCGCGGCGTGAGCTCCGGTCAGCGGAAAGCGGTTGTTGTGCTGCTGGATCTGCTGAATCGAGACCTGCCATCCCCGCACCGTGTGACACTGCTCGCAGTTTGCACCCAGCTGGCGCTTGTGAATATCGGCGTGGCAATCCTGGCATCGCTGACCGACGTTGGAAAAAACCGGCTTCACGTGGCACTGCACGCAGGTGACTGCCTGATGCATGCCGCGCAACGGATATTTCGTTTGATTGTGATCGAATTCAGGAACGGCGCGGATAGGCGTCCAAGCACTTGGGGTGTGGCAGTTCTGGCAGGGAACATTCAAATTTCCGTGCGGACTGTGCGTACCCTGATAACCCTGCGCAGACTGGGCCGACCCGCTTCCCGAAAGGCCGGGAAACACGAGTAGCAGTACTGCAATCAGATTGAGTACGCCCCCAGTCCCCAACATGACGGCCCCTTGCTTTTGTCCGTACAAGATTTTGAAAAAAGAGTTAAGAAGACTTACGTCGGGCGATGCAATTGTTAGTCCAATTACATTAACGAAATGGCGGTTTAGCCGAAAGTTACTCCGGTGCCTGTTCGACGGTCTTTTCGGCCATGTTCCGATTCCTGTCTGCCCCGCACCCCGGGCCCCAAAATGTAAGTTCTTCGCGATGGCTCGCACTTTTTGCCCTGAGAATTCGCTCGTAAAAAAAACTGAACAGCGTACAAAAATACGAACCAGCTTTCAGCTATAGGCCGAGTATCACTCAGGAGGGCTGTTGAAACCGCATGGCAGGCACTAATGAGAAGGCCTACAACCTCTCATTCGGACAACTGCAAGTTTGGAAGAAGGAAGGGCTGGGATCAGAACCCGGACTGCTTCGCCTTGGGCACAGGGTTGTTGGGCCCATGGCAGGCGGCACAATCCTTGGGCGTCGGCTTGTAAAAGAGAACGATTTTGGCGGCAACGACTTTTGTCAGCTTATGGCAGGCGGCACAGCGGACGTTCTGGTGAGCGCCGCGCAGGGGGAAGGTAGTTCTCTTCTCGTGGTCGAACAAGGAGGGCTTCCACTTGTTACTGTTGTGGCAATCTGCACAGGGAGTGGCCTCAGCCTTGGCGAATTGTTTTCCGTGGATGTCTTCATGGCAGTCTTCGCATTGCGTGGGTGCAGCCTTGAAATCCACATTGATTAACTTCGTTTCCATGTTCGAGGGCTTGTGGCAATCGATGCAGGCGGTGGCGCGATGCGACCCAACCAGGGGGAATTTGGTCTTCGAATGATCAAAAGCCGAAAGTTCCTTCCAGGATTTCGTGGAATGGCAAGCTTCGCATCCGGCCGGTGAGCCGTTGGTTCGGAGCTGCAGCATTCGCTCTTTGAACTGACCTTTGTGCGGATCGGCGTGACAACTGGTGCAGTCCAGGTTTTTCCAGTGATAGATCGCAGTAGGCTTGGGCTGGAACTCGGCTGACTCCTTGTGGCAGTCAGCGCAAGGAACAGCGACGTGGCCACCATTTAGCACAAAGTGAGTTTCTTTGTGCTTGGCAAGGGTGAATGTGGAGGGCTTGTAGCCCTCGAGAGTGTGGCAGCGGTCGCAGGCGTTGAAGTACGGGGCGGCAACAAATTGTCCGCCATGGCGATCGGCGTGACAGTCGGTGCAGCGGTCGAACTTCACTTTGAAGAGGGTGTCCTTCCCTTTCGGAATGTGACACTGGGCGCACTCCAGGCGGGCATGCCCGCCCTGCAAGGGATAGGCGCTGGTCGCGTGCTCCTTCACTGTAAATTTGGAAGGCTTCCATCCTTGCACGGTGTGGCACTCGGCGCACTCGCCATGCTCGGGACGCTTCACGAACTGCCCGTTATGTGGATCAGGCTTGTGGCAATCCATGCATTTGGCAAATTCCAGCGGCTTCTTGAAGTCTCCGTTGGCATGGCATTGGGCGCAATCGACGGTGGTGTGCTTTCCTTCCAGAGGGTACTTAGTCTTCGAATGGTCGAAGCGCTCGTTGACTGCCTGCAGCGAGATTTTCTTCCAGCCGCCGGTGCTGTGGCAGGATTGGCAACTTTGAGGGAAGCTCCCGTGGTGCGGATCCTTGTGGCAATCGGAACACTGGTTGAAAGGAATGCCCACATATTGCGGCTTGCCGTCGGCGCCGTTGATATGGCACTTGGCGCACTGCACCTGGGCATGCAGGCCGGTTAAGGGATAGCGAGTCTTCGAGTGGTCGAACTTGCCGATGTTTATAGTCTTCCAGTCGACGAAGTTGTGACAGGACTGGCAGGTCGGTCCTAAACGGCCTTTGTGCCGATCTTCGTGGCAGGGTACGCACGTAGTCGAGAGCCCCAGATAAGTGCGGCTGGGGTCCTTGATCTTGATGGATGCTCGTTCCTGCGGAGAAATGCGAGAAGGATTATGGCACTTATTGCAGGCAAGACCTTCGTGCTTGCCTTCGAGCAGATAGCCAGTCTCCTTGTGGTTGAAAGTCTTGATGTCCCACTTAACCAGCGGGAAGTCTTCCCCGTTGTGTTCGGAGTGGCAGCGAGCGCACTCCTGACTCGAACCGGGAGGAATGTTGTAGGTTGCATGCAAACCTTTACGAGCCGAAAGACGAGTCGCGATTTCTGTGTGGCAGTCCAAGCACTTCAGGGCCGCCTGACCGCCAAACTTGTGGCAACTGGCGCAATTCCTGGATCCGTTCAGCGACTCGTGGGGCCGGGAAAGCGGACCGGGAGAGATCTGCGCTGAGGCCGATGGCAGCCGCAATAACAAGAATGCTCCGAATAGAGCTACAAACAGAGCGGAGCGAAACGAAGTCGGGACGAACGAACTGGCTGTGAACGTGACTTGCATCCCTTGAGGTTGTCTACTCTCTTTGCCGAGCTTACGGCGCACCTCACCCGGCCCAAAGATAGTCCCACAAATCGGTACAGAAGTATTTCTTCTGAGTGTAGTTGTCAGTGACGGTACGCACTAGTCACCAGAGGTGCAGCTCCCGGCAGAGCTTCAGGTTCTGACGGATGAGCCTGGCTGGAGCGAGCCTTTTCACCAACCCCTACTAAGCCATCGACTTGAGGCCGTTTTCGTCATCGCCGGTTTGAGCAATATCTTTTCTCACCAGATAGCGACGGAACTGAAAAATGATGCCGCGCGCGCTTACGGCAGAGGCGCTCGAAAAGCTCCAACAATATTGCTTCCCTGGGAATCTGAGAGAACTGAGAAATCTGATTGAGCACGCCTACATTCTTGGACGGAATCCGGAGATCGGCATCAAAAGATCTGCCGAGGAGCACAAAGATGCGCTTAAGGATGGGAATGGAGGCACCAGCACGCGAGAGGTTTCGATTGCGTTGGCGGGTTCGTTTTCCCGTTGCGGTAGGACGTGTCGCCGAACGCGAAGGCGACGCCGAAGAGATCCGCGCCCAGGTCGAAACGGCTTCCGGCGAGCGAGGGGTCGGTGTAGTTGGTCGTCAGCAGAGCGCCTCCGAAGAACACCGAGAGCTGCTTGCCCTTGCCCCACAGATCGAAGTTGAAATGCTGCACTCCCAGCAGCGGCACCGGATAGTTCAGCGACTTGTCGTAGAAGCCGCCGGCCAGACCGAACGTGCTCTTCTTGGAGACTTTCTCTTCGACCACGCGCTGGCCCGGATTCTGCGCGTCCGGGACGAGGTAGCGCATCCCCTTGTCCGTGTCGCGGATCATCTGCGACGGCGACGCGTAGGCGGCGGCCACCCGCTTGTCGAAATCGGGGGGATTGAGATCGACGGCCTGGATCACGACGTCCCGTTCGATCGCGGTCGTCCGGCCGGCGGTCGAGAAGACCTGCTGCCCCTTGATCTCCAGCGGAAGGAAGACGCCGGGGTGCCCGGGGACCGGGCGGTAGAACTCGGTCTGGACATTGGAGAGCGTCTCGCCCTTGAGGTTCAACTGCACTGAGTCGCGCCGCAGGAGACCGAAGGTTTCCTTGTCGATCCAGACGTTGCCCCGGTAGATCGGCTTGTCCCCGACGGTGCTCTTGGGCACGAACGTGATGTGGTACGCGCGTCGCCCGGCCACCGTGTTCTCGCCGTGGAGCGCGTACTCGTAGTCCTCCGTCAGCCGGATGTCGAGCGGCAGTGTGGTGACCTTTTCCGGCTGCAGGATCGGCAGCTTTGGCAGCGTCTTGCCCTTCCAACGCACGCCGTTCAAGTAGAACTCGTCCCACTCCCAATCACCGGGCTGGCCGCGCCGGTAGAAGAACGGGCCGTGGATGGTCAGGTCGAACGTCTCATTGACTTCGGCGATGCGGAACCGCAGCGACGCCTTCATGTCCGCGACGAAGGTTGTCGTCTTCTCGCGTTGGGCCGAGTCCCAGGCGCGCTCCCTGGCGACGATCTCCTCGGCCGTCAGGCCGCGCGCCGCGCCGACATCGACCGTGGCCCGGTTCTCTCCGCCCGGGCGCTCTGCCGGCTGCAGCACGATCGCCAGAGCGCCTCGGGAGAGATCGAGCGTCAAGCTCTTGGCTCCGGTGAGATCGAAGTTCTTGCGCACTCCACTGCCGAGGTTCTCCACGGAAGCCCTGGTGAAAGGCCCCCCGGCCAGATCGATGGCCGCGGACCCCCGCGGGTCCTCCGGCAGGAGCAGGATCGGTGTGAACCGTTTGGCGTCGTAGTAGCGGAGGGTCTGGAAGGACGTTCGATCCGGAAAGGCGGCCTTCGTCGGCGTGGGATCCCGCGAAACGTCCGCCGTCCAATAGGCGGCGAGGCGGTCGAGCGACTCCCAATCGGCCTGCGTCAGCGGCCGTGCGGAATCGGCGAGCAGCCCGACGAGCGCGATCGGTCGGGACGGCGCCTCCGAGGCGAGGGCTCGGAGCACATCGCCGGGCGCCGTGCCGGAGGCGCCGCGGGGGACCAGGAGCCACTGCGCGGCGACGTCCTCGTCCACGACGCGGCCGCGGTCCGGCCGTGCGACGAACGCGTCGACGTAGGGCAGGATCTCCGGATCCGAGATCGTCACGTGGCGGCCGGCGGGAATGCCCGCCGTCAAGTCGTACGCCACCAGGGTCCCGGGCGAGGCGCCCCGGATCGCCGAGGAGAGCTTCTTGACCGCGTAGGAGAACCGCGAGGTCCAGTCCGCCGTCCCGAGATCGGAGGGGAACGGGGTCTCGATGATGGCCGCGCCCAGGCGGGAAGGATGCCCCGCCCTCTGCGCCGCGGCGTCGACCGCGCCGGGCGACAGATCGGCAAGCTCCACGATCTCCACGCAGCGCGAAGAGTCCGACGGAAGCTCTCCGCCGTCCCGGGGCGTGATGATGCCCAGAATTCTCCCCGGGCACTGGCCGTCCGAGCGCTGGGCGGCGACGCGGAGGGCGTCGGCGCGCGCTGCCGCCGCGCAAAAAAGAAGAGCGCCCGCGAAAAGGCGGGCGCTCGAGTGGGCTGTCATCCTCATCGGGAACGCCAGTATCGCAGGGTTCGTTCCCGGTTTCGTGCGAGGTTCAAGGGCGGCGTTCTACGTTCCGGAGCGCGAACCGGGCACGTTGGCCGTCGGGCCAAGCACTATTTTCTGACCTTTTCCCGCTCCTTGTCGGGGGCCGGGTCCGACGGCGGAGTCTTGTCTTCCGGCTCGGGAGGCAGAAGGCCCAGGTGGCGGCGCAGCTTGGTCTCGATCTCCATGGCCAGCTCCGGGTTCTCCTTGAGGAACTGCTTGGCGTTCTCGCGTCCCTGCCCGATGCGCAGGTCACCGTAGGAGAGCCAGGAGCCGGATTTCTCGACCAGCTTGGCTTCCTGACCCATGTCCAGCAGCTCGCCCTCGCGCGAAATCCCCTCGCCATAGTTGATGTCGAACTCGGCCTGGCGGAACGGCGAGGCCACCTTGTTCTTGACGACCTTGACCTTGGTCCGCGACCCCACCACGGTCTCTCCATCCTTCAACGAGGCGATGCGCCGGATGTCGATGCGGATCGAGGCGTAGAACTTCAGGGCGCGGCCGCCGGTGGTCGTCTCCGGGTTGCCGAACATCACGCCGATCTTTTCGCGGATCTGGTTGATGAAGATCAGCGTCGTCTTCGACTTGGAGACGATGGCGGTCAGCTTGCGCAGGGCCTGCGACATCAGGCGGGCCTGCAGGCCCATCTGCGCCTCACCCATCTCTCCCTCGATCTCCGCCTTGGGCACCAGCGCGGCCACCGAGTCGATGACCACGACGTCGATCGCCCCGGAGCGGATGAGCATCTCGGCGATCTCCAGGGCCTGCTCGCCGTTGTCCGGCTGCGACACGAGGAGGTTTTCTGTGTCGACGCCGAGCTTTCTGGAGTACTCGGCGTCGAGGGCGTGCTCGGCGTCGATGAACGCGGCGAGCCCGCCCGTCTTCTGGGCCTGCGCGATGATCTGCAGAGAGAGGGTCGTCTTGCCGGAAGACTCCGGGCCAAAGATCTCGACCACCCGCCCGCGGGGGATGCCCCCGACGCCCAGGGCGGCGTCCACGGCCAGAGAGCCGGTCGGAATGACGGCCAGGACCGATTCGGGCTGGTCTCCCAGCCGCATGATCGAGCCCTTTCCGAACTGACGCTCGATCTGAGTCAGCGCCGTTTCGACGGCGCGCCACTTTTCACTGGATTTCACGCTGGACATGTCCTCACCTTTCGTCATGGAGGTAAAAGTTCCGCGCGTTCGCGCGATTATAGACTCGGCATGGGGAACCCGGATGAGGACGCACGAGACTAGCCCTGGCGCTCGGTCCCTGTCAACGGCCGGCGCCGGGCGCGTGTTTCGGAGCCATCCGATCACCGCGCTCCTCGCCTTCGGTTTCGGCTCCGGGCTCGCCCCGTTCGCGCCGGGAACCGCCGGCTCCGCCGTCGCGCTGGTCCTGGCCTGGCTTCTGTCGGCGTGCATCCACCCTTCCCACGGCCCGAGCATCGCCGCGGCGGTCGGACTCTTGGTGTCCGGGCTCGCCATCGGCGCGATCGGCGTTCCGATCTCCACGCGCGCGGCGCGGGTGCTCGCCGCGAGCGATCCCGGGTGCATCGTCATCGACGAGTTCGCCGGCCAGTTCCTGGCGTCCAGCCCGGTACCGCTCTTTCGTTTCGGGAGCCCGACGGCCGTCATCACCGCCTGGATCGTTTCTTTTCTTCTCTTTCGACTGTTCGACGTCTGGAAGCCGGGGCCGATTCGCCGGATCCAGGATTTTCCGGAGGGCTGGGGGATCGTCCTCGACGATCTGCTGGCTGGACTGCTCGCGGCCGGGGGAACGTTCGCCGCGTCGTCTGTGCTGACGGGCGGCGCATGGCGCTGATTCTGGATCCGGGGGACGGGGTCGTTCTCACCGACGAGCCGCTCGCGCGGCACACGACGTGGCGGATCGGCGGCCCGGCCCGCTGGTTCTGCCGGCTGTACACGGAGGAAGGCCTGGCCCGCGTGCTCGCACGGGCCCGGCAAGAGGGACTGCCGTTCGCCATGCTCGGCATGGGCTCCAACGTGCTCGCGGCGGACGAGGGATACGACGGCTGCGTCGCCCGTCTCGAGGGGCCGTTTCTGGCGGTGTCCGTGGACGGCCCGGTCCTGACCGCGGGCGGCGGGGCGGCCCTTGGCGGCGTCTGCGCCGCCGCCGCTCGGGCCGGACTCTCGGGCCTGGAATCGATCTCCGGGATCCCTTCTTCCATCGGAGGGGCCGTGCGGATCAACGCCGGAGCCTACGGCGGCGAGATCTTCGAAGTGCTGGAGAGTGTGCGCCTGGTTTCGCGGGACGGACAGCGCCGCGCGGTCCGCTCGGAAGACATTCCCCACGGTTACCGGTGGACCGCCCTCATCGACACGGGAGAAATCGTCGCCAGCGCCCGCCTGACTCTGCAACCGGCCTCCCGCGACGTGATCGAGCAGAGGACGCGGTCGGTCGCGGAGAAGCGTCGGGGTGCTCTCCCCTCCGAGCCCAACGCCGGGAGCGTCTTCAAGAATCCTCCCGGCGATTTCGCCGGACGCCTGATCGAGGCCTGCGGCCTGAAGGGGCTGCGGGAAGGGGGAGCGGAGATCTCGCCGCGCCACGCCAACGTCATCGTCAACCGCGGCGGGGCGCGGGCGCGGGACGTCCTGACGCTCATGCGCCGCATGCGCGACGAGGTGAAGGAACGGTTCGGCGTTACGCTGTCGCCGGAGGTCGAGATGCTGGGGATGAGATGGGAATGAGAGGAACGCCGCGAGCGAACGAACAGAATCGCGTTTCGATCACGGCGATCACGCCGCGATGGCGCTGCGATCACGGCGATCACCCATGAGGGTTCTCCTGCTCGCCGGCGGAGGAGGAACCCGTCTGTGGCCTCTCTCGACGGAGGAGCGGCCGAAGCAGTTCCTGCCCCTTCTCTCCAATCGGAGCTTGCTGGCCGAGACCTACGAGCGCGTTCTCCCTCTCGGCGAGGACGTCTACGTCGCAACGGCCGAGCGCCACGTCCCGCTCGTTCGCCGGGAGCTTCCGTCGCTCGCCCCCAGGCGGATCCTGGGCGAGCCCGCGCGCCGCAACTCCGGGCCGGCTCTGCTCGCGGCCGCACTGCTCTTCGAGCGCTCGGGGGATCCGATCACGGCGGCGATTCCTTCCGATCAGACCGCCGCCGATGCCGAAGCGTTTCGCCGGTCTCTGACCTCGGCGGCCCGGGCCGCCGACACCGCGACGGTCGTCGTGCTGGCCGTGCCCCCCTCTCGGCCGGAAACCGACTACGGATACCTGGAGCTGTCCGAAGAGATACCGGGGCAGGGAATGGGAGTCGTCCGTTTCATCGAGAAGCCGGCCGCCGCTCAGGCCCAGGAATACTGCCAGGCCGGGTATTCCTGGAACGCGGGGATCTTCGTCTTTCGTCCCTCGCGGCTGCTGGCGGAGGCCCGCCGCGTCGCACCCGAGCTGATCCGGGAGCTGGAGGCCTACCGCCGCGCTCTCGACGGCCGCGACCGGGCCGCGGCCCGGCGCGCCTACGAAGACGTGCCGTCGATCTCGATCGACTACGCCGTCATGGAGAAGGCGGCCGGGGTCCGGGCCGTGACGCTGCGCGCCGGGTGGAGCGACGTCGGCACCTGGCGGTCAGTGAGGGATCTTCGCGGGCCGTCGGACGAGCGGGGAAACCTGATCCTGTCGGAGACCGAGGTTCTCGCGCCGGGCGTGCGCGACACGGCGATCGTGGTGAGCGAAGGGGGAGTCCTGGTGCTTCCCTTCGATCGGGAAGGAGAGCTGCGGCAGGCCGTGGAAAAGTCGCGCCCGGCGGCCGCCGGCCTTGTCCCCAGGGCGGGCTCCCGGGCCGGGAGCCGCCCCAAGACGCGCCGAAATTAGCGGATCGGCTCCCGAAAGGGAGGGCCGCCGAGGGAATCTCCCCGCAGGGCCCCCGTTTTCACGGGGGGAGATCCGTAGAAAGAGCGTCCTCCGACTTGCGACGATAATGGGACTGATGCCCCAAACCACCGCTTCGGCCCTCGAGCGGCTGCGCCAGAACATCCGCCTGATCTACCGCGGCGACCCCCGCGCGGTCGAGCTGGTCATGACGGCGCTGTTGTCCCGGGGCCACATCCTGATCGAGGACGTGCCGGGAGTCGGCAAGACCACGCTGGCGCGGGCCCTCGGGCGCAGCCTGTCCCTGGAGTTTCGGAGGATCCAGTTCACCAGCGACACGCTCCCCGCCGATGTCCTCGGCATCTCGGTCTTCCATTCGCCGAGCGATCGGTTCGAGTTTCACGCCGGGCCGATCTTCGCCAACATCGTCCTGGCCGACGAGATCAACCGCGCCACGCCCAAGACCCAGTCGGCCCTGCTCGAGGCGATGAACGAAGGGGCGGTCACGGTGGAGTCGGAGCGGCGTCCCCTGCCCCAGCCCTTCATGGTCGTGGCCACGCAGAACCCGGTCGAGTATCTGGGGACGTACCCCCTTCCCGAGTCGCAGATGGACCGGTTCTTCCTCCGGCTCTCGCTCGGCTATCCCGACGAAGCGGAGGAGAAGATGCTCCTGCGGCGGGGCGGCGCGGAGAAGGCGCTGGCCGCGGTTCCGGCGGTGCTGGGGCCCGAGCAAGTCCTCCAGCTCCAGCAGGACGTCGAGCAGGTGACGGTCTCCGATCGGCTTCTCGCCTACATTCACGCGATCGTTTCAGGCCACCCGCCGAGCCGGAGATCTGCGGCTGCCAGTGTCGACGCGCGGAGCGCAGGCCTTCTACCGCGCGGCCCAGGCGTATGCGCTGCTTCGGGGCCGCTCCTTCGCCACGCCCGACGACGTCCAGGCCGTGGCGGACGCGGTCCTGGCGCACCGCATCCTCTCCGCGGCTTCCGACGGGTTCGGCGCCGGAGGGCGCGAGCGCGAGATCATCAAGAAGATCCTGGCGCAGGTGCCGGTGCCGGTGTGACTCGTCAAACGTCAAGCGTCAAACGTCAAACGAAGCCTGAGCGGCGAGATCGGGCGCGTTTTACGTATGACGTTTTACGTTTCACGTCCTTGCCATGACGCACCTGATTCCCGACTGGGAAATCCGGATCACCAACTTCGGCCTGGGCTATGTCCTGATGTGCCTGGTGGTGGCGATCGGCGCGACCAACACGGGCAACAACGGCCTGTACGTCGTCCTGGCCGGAATGCTCGCGGCGATGGTGGTGTCGGGGGTGTTGTCGCGGCGCAACGTGCGCGGCGTGACGTGCTCGATCGAAGCCATCGGCGAGGTCGTCGCCGGCCGGCCGGCGCTGCTCAAGCTCACGTTCGAGAACACGATGCGTCGGACCACGGCGCAGGCGCTCTTCTTCCTGCACGAGGGATTGCCCGGTCCGCTGTGGGTCGAGCCGCTCAAGCCGGCCGAGAAGCGCGAGGTCGTCGTGGAGGGCGTCTTTCCGCGCCGCGGCGTCGTGCGCAGGCCGGACGCCGGCCTGCTCTCGCGGTTCCCCCTCGGGCTGTTTCGCAAGTACCGCCGTGCCCGCCTCGCCGACGAGATTGTCGTCTATCCGCTTCCGGAGACCGCGCCTCTGCCGGAGATTCCCCCCGAGGACTCCCGCGGCGGGCGCCCGCATCCGCGCCGGAGGGGGGGCGGGTTCGACATCCGGACCCTGCGCGACTTCGTGCCGGGGGACGATCCCCGCGATCTGCATTGGAAGCAATCGGCCCGAATGGGGCGCTGGATCGTGCGGGAGAGAGACGCCGAGCGAGACCGCGTCGTCGTGTTTGCCGTCGACAACGCGCTGCCCGATCCGTCCGACCCGACCGCCCTGTCCGCGCTGGAGCGGGCGATCTCCCGCTGCGCGGCGCAGGCGATCCTCCTGCTCTCGCGGGGGGGCGATGCCGGCTTCCAGGCCCGCGGCATCAAGGTGTCCGCGGCGGCAGGACGCGCCCAGCGCTCGCGGATCCTGGAAGCCCTGGCGCGGTTGGAGCCGATCCCGGCGCAGGGCGCGCCGCCCTTTCCCGCGCTGCGCCGCGGAGACTTGCGCAGAGTCGTCACGTGACGCCTCCTTCGCTCGCGTCCGGGGAGGTGCCGTCGGGGCTGCGGGCGGCGTACGTACAGGCTCTGGCCCTGCCGGCGATGGCCGCTCCGGCTCCCCTCTTTTGGACCGACGGCGCGTCGCCGCTGGCCCTGGCGATCTACGAGGCGTGCATCCTTCTCCTGTGGTGGCAGGCGCGGCGCGGCCGCCCGCTGCGGGTCTCCGACGCGTTCCTCAATGTCGTCGGGCTGTCCTACTTCGTCTTCCTCGGATTCGAGATCACGCGGCTCCACCACGGGCTCCTGCGCTCGGTCTCGCATCTGCTGCTGTTCACCGCGGTGGCCAAGCTCGCCTCGCTGAAGCGTCCGGGCGAAGCGCGGACGGCGCTGCTCGTGCTCTTTCTCCTGACCCTCGCCTCGGCGTCCTCGTCCACCCACGTTTCCTCCCTCCTGTACTTCGCGGCAATGGCGTTCGTGGGATTTCGCGCCCTGTGCCGCCTCGCGGTGCTCGCGGATTTCGAGGATGCGCCCCCCGAGCGCGTCCTGCGCTCCGTGCCGACGGGCGGTCTGGCGGCCACGGCGATCGTCGGGGCCGCGATCCTGACGGTACCGCTCTTCTACGTGCTGCCGCGCCTGCACAGCCCCTTCGCCGTCGCGCCGATGCGGCTGGAGGAATCGCTGTCGACCGCTCTCGCCGCGGACCGGGTGGAACTGGAGAGCTTCGGCGCCGCCAAGCGCAGCGATCGCGTCGTCCTTTCGATGGATGTCGATCCCCCGCGGGCCCTCCCGAGCGTTCTGCGCCTGCGGGAGGCCGTCTTCACCGAGTACCGGTCGGGCGTCTGGACGCGCGCTCCCCAGCGCCGCTCCGATTCGACCCGCCGGGTTCCACCGTCCGAGCGGCTGGCCGCGGCGTTTGCTCCGGCGCCCCGCCACGGCGCGGCCGGGCAGATTTCGATCGATCTGAACCTCTTCACCAACGGATTCCTCTTCCTTCCTTACGGCTCGTCCGGTCTGAAGCTGGAGAGGGGCTTTCCGCGCGCGTCTCCCGATGGCGTCGTCCAGGTGGGTGGAGTTCGACGGTCGATCCGCTACTGGGCCAGCGTGCGCGCCGTCACGCCGAGAGGCCCCGGTTCCGACGCCATCGACCCCGGGCAGGTGCCGCCCGAGATCCGGCAGTACGCGCTCTCCCTGACCGGAGATACCGAGGACCCCCGGGAGATCTATCGCCGCATCGAGCAGCGGCTCAACGCCGATTTCGTCTACACCCTCGATCCTCCCCACAGCGACGGGGACCCCGTCGTCGCCTTCCTGCTGCGATCCAAGGCCGGGCACTGCGAGTACTTCGCCTCGGCCGCCGCCCTGATGCTCGCCTCCCGCGGCGTTCCGGCCCGCCTGGTCACGGGCTCCTACGGAGGCGAAGTCGGGTTCTTCTCCCGGGCCTTCGTGGTGCGCGGCGACAACCTCCACGCGTGGGTCGAGGCGGACTTGGACGGCACCGGCTTCTCCGTCCTCGATCCGACGCCGGCGGACGGACGCCCGGCCGAGCACCGGCGCGGGTCCTGGTGGACTCGGATCTCCAGCCTGGGTCGCGAGATCGAGTTCTTCTACGACCGGCGCATCCTGGGGTTCGACTCCCTGGACCAGGCGGCGATCTTCGACGCCGCGCGGCAGACGATGGACGGGGCCGCCTCCGCCGTCGCTTCGTGGAAGAAAGCCTGGAAGCAAGCGCCGGCTTCCGCGGGAGGGTGGACCCTCGGGGCGGTGGCTCTGGCCGCCGCGCTGCTCTTCGCGGCGGACCGCTGGCGCCACCGCCCGCGTCTCTCCGCCGCCACGAGGGCCTACATCTCGCTGCGCGGTCTCGCCGCGCGGCGCCTGGGAGCGCTCTCTCCTTCCGTGCCTCCGGCAGAAGTGGCGCGCCTCCTGGGAGAGGCGGTGCCCGAGGGGAGCGAGGATGCGCGGACCGTGGTTCAGATCTACTGCGCCGACGCATTCGGCGGGGTCGCGCCGGACGCACCGACCGTGCGCGACGTGCAGGAGCGCGTTCGCCGGCTCAAGAAACTGGCTTCCTAGCGGGGTTCCGGCCCCCCGTCCGTCGCCCCGGCTTCGCGCAGCAACTTCGCGATCTCTCCGTGCCCGAAGCACAGCGCGAACTTCAACGCGTCGAATCCTCCCGCCTCGCCGGCGGAAACGTCGGCTCCGGCCTCCAGCAGCGCGATCACCACGTCGCGGCTTCCGTTTCGCGCCGCGAAGTGGAGGGCGGTGGCGCCGACCCGGGTCGCTGCATTGACGTGCGCGCCGGCGGAGAGCAGCCGGCGCAGGGTGGGCGCGTGGCCGCGGTCCGCCGCCAGCATCAGGGCGGTCATTCCCACGCCGTCGCGGGCGTTGACGTTGGCGCCCCGGCGAACGAGTTCCCGGACGATCTCGGTGTGGCCCTGTCGGGCGGCCAGAAGCAGTGACGTCGCGCCGGCGCTGCCGGTCCCCAGGGCCCAGCGGCTGCGCGTGCGCGCGTGCACGTCGGCGCCGGCGTCGAGCAGCAGCCGCACGGTGGCGCGGTCGCCGTGGAGGCAGGACCACATCAGAGGCGTCTCGCCCCGTTCGTTGCGCGCGTTGGGGTCGGCTCCCGCGGCCAGGAGCTTCGCCACCGTTCTGGGATTCCCGTCTTGCGCCGCGGCGACCAGATCAAAGGGCATGAGACTCGGCCAGCCGGCATTTCCCTTCGTCCCCGGTCACGCGCCGCTCTTCACGTCCTCAATAGGCGTTTCGGTGCTTCAACCCGTGGCGGACCGTCATCCAGAGGATCTTCAGGTCGAGCGACAGGGACCAGTTCTCGATGTAGTAGAGGTCGTACTCGATGCGCTTGGTGAGGCTGGTTTGGCCGCGCCAGCCGTGGACCTGGGCCCATCCGGTCATGCCCGCCCGCACGCGGTGCCGGAGCATGTACTGCGGGAACTTCTCCTTGAACTCGCGGACGAACTCCGGGCGCTCCGGACGGGGGCCCACGAGCGACATCTCGCCGGACAGGACGTTGACGAGCTGGGGCAGCTCGTCCAGGCTCCACCGGCGAAGGAAGCGCCCGACGCGGGTGCGGCGCCCGTCCTGCGGAGACGTCCAGGTCGGGCCCGACTCGTCTTCCGCACCCGGGATCATGGAGCGGAACTTCACGATCTCGAAAGGGCGGCCGTCCAGGCCCATGCGCCGCTGGCGGTACAGGACCGGCCCGCGATCCTCGAACCGGATGGCCGCGGCGATGGCGGCGAAGATCGGCGAGAGACAGATCAGAGCGGAGGCCGAGATCGAGATGTCGAGCATCCGCTTGACCAGGCTCATCCAGCCGGTCAGGGGGACCTGGGTCAAGTGAACGACCGGGAGGCCGTCCAGGTCCTCCACCCCCGCTCGGAAGGTGATGTACTGGAGCAGATCCGGGACCACCCGGACGTCCGGCACGCTGCGCCCGACCTCCTTGAGAACCGCGAGCATCGTGCGGTGCGCCTCGAGCGGCAGCGCCAGAAAGACGGTGTCCGACCCGGTCTCCTCCGCGACGCGGGCGGCCTGCGAGGTGGGACCGAGGATCGGCACGCCGCGGTACGAGGAGCCGCTCTTGCCCGGGTCGTCGTCGACCACGGCGACGGCGCGCAGCCCCGCCTCCGGATGTTCGAGCAGCTTGTCGATGACGGCGCGCCCCAGTCGGCCCGCGCCGACCACCAGCACCTGCCGCACCCCGAAGCCGTGGCGCCACGCCTCCTCGAGGTAACGGCGGATGGCCGTGCGTCCGGCGAAAACGAACAGGACGTCGGCGCAGAAGAAGAGGGCGAGGACCAGTCGGGAATAGGAGAAGCCGCGGTAGAGAGTGGCCAGAGCCGTCAGGAGGAGCGTGGCCAGCCCCGTGGCGCCCAGCACCGCCAGTCCCTCCTCGATGCGGGAGCGGTGGCGGCGGACGTGGTAGAGACCGTAGAAGTAATAGACGAGCGGCCACAGCAGAGCCATCACCGGGAACAGCCGGTAGTAGAGGCCCGCGTCGGGCACGCCGTGGGTGGCGGGGACGATCTCGGCGCGGAAGCGCAGTCCGTACGCGGCGACCAGCGCGGCGAGGGTCGCGGCCAGGTCGGAGACCAGGAAGCACAGGGCGATGCGGCGGGTTCGGATCATGGGTGATCGGGCGATCGGGGGACCGGTGGATCGGGTGATGGGAGCATCGATGTCACTTCCCGGCGGAATGCCTCCCGAAATCGCTCGGCGGAAAAACGCAGCGCCGACGACCGAAGCCGATTGTAGTCGAAGCGCTGGGCCACGGCCCGTCCGACGGCGCCGGCCAGCGCCTCCGGTCCCGGGGCGTCGTACAGGATGCCCTCCTCCGTGTCGGAGACGATGTCCCGCACGCCGCCCCGGCCGAGCGCGACGACCGGAGCGCCGCTGGCGAGGGCTTCCACCGACGCGATGCCGAAGTCTTCCTCCCCCGGCTGCACGAAGAACGCGCACCTCCGATACAGGTCGCGCAGGTCCGCCGCCGACAGATCCTTCACGATTCTTACGGACGGCCCGGCCTGAGCGCGGAGGCGGCGCTCCTCCGGTCCCCGGCCCACGAGAACAAGCGGCCGGCGGAGAAGGCGGGCGGCTGCGATCGCGTCCTCGAAACGCTTGTAGGGGACCAGCGCCCCGACGGCCAGAAGAAAGTCCTCGCGGGGACTTGCCGAGGCGACGAAGAAATCGACGTCCACCGGCGGAGGGAGAACCGCGGCATCGCGTCCCCAGTGGCGCAGGATTCGTTGGGCGACGGCCCTGGAATTGGCGAGGTATCGGTTGGGGCGCGAGGACGTCGCAATGTCCCAGGCCCGCAGCCGCGCGATCGCGGCGGCCTTGAGCGGCCGCAGCCGGGTACGGCCGGCCGGAAAGTATTCGTCGAACTGCTCGTAGGCGTACCGCACCGGCGTGTGGCAATAGCAGAGGTGCGGCACGCCGGCGGGCGCGCGGGCGCCCTTGGCCACGCAGTGGGAAGAGGAGACCACCAGGTCGTAGCCCGAAAGGTCGAAAGCCTCCACCGCCCGGGGAAAGAGGGGCAGGTAGCTGCGGTAGTGGCGCCGTGCGAAAGGGAGGCGGTTCAAGCCCGACACGCGGATCGGGTATCGCTCGATCTCCGGCGAGACCGCGCCCGGGACGTGAAACAATGTAAATATTGTAGGTTCCGGAAGGCAGGGCAGCATCGCCTCCAGCACCTTCTCGCCCCCGCGCATGCCGTTTAACCAGTCGTGGACGACGGCGGTTCTCATGAGGCACCGGGTCCGTGAGGCGTGAGGCGTGAGGCGTGAGGCGAACCGGTCGCGCCGTCGACCGCCCAATTCAACGAGTTCTTTCTGGCCACGCTTACGCCTTACGCCTCACGTCCTCGCGCGCGGCGTTGCCACGCAACGCCGCGGCGTACACCTCGAGCGTCCGCTCCGCGGCCTTGTCCCAGCTGAAGTCGAGAGCGCGTTTCCTGCCGAGCTCCCGGAAGTCCTCGCGGACGCGCTGGTCGGTGGTTAGAACCACGATCCCGCCGGCGATGGCGTCGACGTCCATGGGATCGACGAGGTAGGCGAATCCCCCGGCGACCTCCTGCAGGGCCGAGGTGGCCGAAGTCAGCACCGGCGTGCCGCAGGCCATGGCCTCGATGACCGGGAGACCGAAGCCTTCGTACAGCGTTGGGTACAGGAAGGCATCGGCGCCGGCGTACAGACCGGGCAGGTCCTCTTCGTCGACGATCCCGGTCTCGACCACCGCCGACTTCAGATCGAGCGCGGCGATGAGCGCCTCCAGGCGCGCGCGGTTCTTCGGCATCGGGCCGCCCAGGACCAGGACGTGAGGGAGGCTTCGCTTGCGGCGGGCCTCGCCGAACGCCTTCAAGACGTTCTGCACGTTCTTGTGGGGCTTCTCGCCTCCCAGGAAAAACAGGTACGGAGGCCGGATGCCGTGCTTCTGCGCCACGCGGGTGCGCTGCTCTCCCCCGACTTCGGCGCGAAAGAGGGGGGACACGCCGTTGTAGATGACCTCGATGCGACCGGCCGGAACGTGGAAGTAGTCGATGAGGTCGCGCTTGCTGTTGTAGGAGACGGTGATGATGCGGTCGGCCCGGTCGAGGGCCCGGCGGATCATCGCCCGTGCGTAGAAGTGGGCGGCCCGGCTGGGAAGGAACTGCGGGTACAGAACGTGAATGATGTCGTGGATCGTGACGACCGATCGGCTGTGGAAGAGCGGCGGCAGCACGTAGTGCGTGGCGTGGAAGAGGTCGAGCCGGTCGCGGAAGAGATGCCACGCGAACCGAGTCAGTTCGGCCAGAGAGTACCCGGGAGATTCCTCGGTGACGAGCTCGAAATGATCGGGGAGTTCCGCGAGCACGTCGCGGTCGGCCCGCCGCACGTAGACGCGGAAACGGTACTCGCGCGATTCCTCGCGCCGGCCCATGGCCTCGAGCAGATGGCGGATGTAGGACCCGATGCCGAAGTCCTTGATCTTGCGGGCGTCGACTCCGATCCGAGGAGCGGGAGTCACCGGACCTCCCGCGCCGCGTCCGCGAGGATCGCGGCGGTCTTCGAACCGGCGGCGTCCCACGTGAAGCCCGCCGCGCGCGCGGGGCCGGCGCGGCGCAGGCGCTGTGCGAGCGCAGCGTCGTCCAGGATCCGCTCGATCTGCGCCGCCAGCTGCCCGGGGTCGCGGGGCTCCGCATAGAGGGCGGCGTCGCCCCCGACCTCGACCAACGCCGGCGCGGTGGAAGCGACGACCGGCGTGCCGCAGGCCATCGCTTCCAGGACCGGCAAGCCGAACCCTTCGCACAACGAGGGATAGACGAAAGCTTCGGCGGCCCGGTACAGATCGCGCGCGACGTCGTGCGGGGCGTAACCGGGCAGGTGGATCTTGTCGCGGTAGGGAGAGCGGGCGATGCGGCGGTGGAGCGCTGCCGTCTTCCATCCCAGGCCCCCGGCCAGGACCAGGTCGGGACGCGACCGGCGTCTGGCCCACAGGCGCTCGCACGCGGCCACCAGGGCCTCGACGTTCTTGCGCGGTTCGAGCGTCCCCAGATACAGGATGTAGGGCCGGCCCCCGGTGAAACGCCGCCGGACGTCTTGCGGCGCGGGACCTCCGGGCGAAAGGGCAAAGTCGGGATCGACGCCGTTGGGAACCACCCGCACCCGGGGCGACGTCTCGGGGTAACCGCGCAGGAGCTCGCGGCGCGTGGCTTCCGACACGCACACCAGGTACGCGGCGCGGTCCGCCGTGGCTTCCCACAGGGGAAGGAATCCGATCAGAGTGCGCGCGGCATGCCACTCCGGGTGCTCCCAGGGGGTCAGATCGTGGACCACCGAGACGACCGGAAGCCGCGCCCGCACCGGAGCGATCGTCAGCGCGCAGAGGAGCACGTCCGCCTTCCAATCCAAGCAACGGCGGGGCAGGGTCGTCTGGGCCCACACCATCCCGAAGGGGTGCTGATCGGCCATCACGCTCCAGGATCCTGCCCGATCGCCGTCGGAGAGCGGGCGGGGGGCGAAGAGACCCACCTCGACGCCCGGCAGCTTCGCCAGGCCCGAGGCGATGCCGCGGGTGTACGTTCCGATTCCGGTCTTCTGCGAGAGGAGCGCTCGGGCGTCGATCGCGACTCGCACGGGTGGGAACCTATCAGCTGTCACGTCGCTTCCGCTTGCTCGGGATCTGCGCCTGCGGGCGCACCGGCAGTCCGCTCGGCCGGATGCGGCCTCGACGGCCTGCCTGATCCCTTGCTGCGCTCACGCTCCCGCGGCGCGCGCCTCCTCCCTCGGGTCCTTCGGGAGACTTCGCGCGCCGCGAACCGGGGTTAGGTCTGCGCGCCGCGAAACGGGGGCCCAATATGTTCGTCGATTTGAACTGAGCTAACACAGGGGCTAGAATCGCAGGTTCTTATGAATCGTTCCGACGTTCTCTCCCTGGAGAAAGTTCTCGACGAGCCGCTCGCCTTCGACTTCGAGCTCTCGATTCCGGCGGCCGGGCTCGATCGCGAGCCGCTGGTGGAGGTGTCTCCGGTTCGGTTCGAGGGGGAGGTGGCGCGCATCGAGGGCGGTTATTCGCTCCAGGGAATGCTCTCCTACAGCGGGCGCCTGGAGTGCAGCCGGTGCCTCGTGCCGTATCCCTTTCGCGAGGCAGAACGATTCGACCTCGTGCTCTACAGGCGCGCGCCGGCCGGGACCGAGGACAAAGAGCTGGACAAGGCCGACCTGGACGCCTGTTTTTACGACGAGCCGGACGTTCCCGTCGCCCCCATCGTGGAGGAGAGGATGCAGCTCGCCGTCCCGATGAAGCCGCTTTGCAGCCCGGACTGCCGTGGGCTGTGCGTTCGATGCGGCGCGGACTTAAACCGTGGGGCGTGCGGCTGCCCCGCCGAAACAATCGATCCTCGCTGGGAAGCCCTGAAGGCCCTGGCGCAGGGACCCGAGGGAAAAGTCCCCCCGCTGCGCTGAGGGGTGGGAGGGGCCCGTCGGCTCCTCATCCAACAAGCGAGAAAGCAGGTTTCTGACCATGCCCAATCCGAAACGACGCCACAGCAAGGCCCGCCGCGACAAGCGCCGCGCCCACGATGCCCTGACCCCTCCGGCCCTGTCGGAGTGTCCCAACTGCCACGAGCCGAAGATGCCGCATCGGGTCTGCCCGCACTGCGGCCACTACAAGGGCAAGCAGACGATCAACGCCTGACCGGGCGTAAGGCGGTAGGCGTAAGGGAGAGGCGAACGGAGCCCAATGGGTGTGTTCCGTCCATCTCTCGGCGCCCGCCCTGGCCGCCGCCCGCCGCCGTGAGGCGAGAGGCGTCAGGCGTCAGGCGAAGCGGCGCGCCCGTCTTCCTGGAGTCGCCTCACGCCTCACGCCTTACGGCTCGTTATAATCCGTCCCACCGTGGATCTGCCTGGAGTCAGAGGCTGACATGCGCATCGCGGTCGATGCGATGGGGGGCGACCACGCGCCGCAGGTCAACGTGGACGGCGCGATCGCGGCGGCTCGGGAATTCGGCATCTCCTCGCTCCTGATCGGCCGGGCCCCGGAGCTCTCGCGTCTCTTGACCGACGCCGGATACCGCGGGCGCGAGATCGAGATCGTCGACGCTCCCGAGGTCGTCAGCATGGATGAGCCGGCCACGGCGGTGCTGCGCAAGAAGCGCAACTCGTCGATCCGGGTCGCGGCCAACTGCGTGCGGGACGGGCGGGCCGAGGGACTCGTTTCGGCGGGCCACACCGGGGCCGCGATGGTCTCGGCCAAGATGGTCGTGGGCACGATCGAAGGGGTCGACCGGCCGGCCCTGGCGGCGATCCTTCCCAACCTCTCCGGCCACTGCCTGCTTCTCGACGTGGGCGCCAACCCCGACGCCAAGACCCAGCACTTCAAGGAATTCGCGGTGATGGGCTCGATCTACGCGCAGCTCCTGTTCGGCAAGAAGGCCCCGTCGATCGGGCTGATGTCGATCGGCGAGGAAGACTCCAAGGGCACGGACCGGACCAAGGAGGCGTTCAAGACGCTCAAGGAAACCGGCCTTCACTTCATCGGCAACGTCGAGGGGCGCGACGTCTTCAACGGCTCCGTCGACGTCATCGTCACCGACGGCTTCACCGGCAACGTCATCCTGAAGGTGTCCGAAGCGCTCGCGGAGATGGTGGAGAAGCTGCTTCGCGAGGAGATCAAGAAGACACTGAAGGCCTCGGTGGGGTTTCTGCTCTCCCGCTCCGCGTTTCGCAGCTTCAAGTCGCGGCTCGATTACTCGGAGTACGGAGGCGCGCCTCTTCTGGGTGTGAAGGGCTGCGTGATCATCTGCCATGGCCGGTCCAGCGCCAAGGCGGTCAAGAACGCGATCCGGCTGGCGGCGGAGTTCTCCCGTCAGAAGCTGGCCCAGAAGATCCAGTCCTCGATCGCCGACCTGCACTCCCGAGACGCGCGAGCGCAGGCATAGCCGGAGGCCGCTGCATTGATTCGAGCGCGCATGACCGGGGTCGGTTCGGCGGTTCCCAAGAAGATCCTGACCAACGCGGACCTGGAAAAAATGGTCGAAACGTCCGACGAGTGGATTACCTCACGGACCGGAATCCGGGAGCGCCACGTGGTGAGCGAGGGAGAGAAGTTCTCCGACCTGTGCACCAGGGCCTCGGAGATCGCCTTGAAGCACGCGCGGGTCAGGCCCGAGGACCTGGACATGATCCTGGTCGGGACGATCTCGAGCGACATGCTTTTTCCGGCGACCTCCTGCCTGGTCCAGCGCAACCTGGGGGCCAGCAAGGCTGCGGCCTCCGACATTTCCGCCGCCTGTGTGGGTTTCCTCTACGGCCTGCATCTGGCGGACGGTCTCATCCAGTCGGGCAAGGCCGAGAACGTGCTCGTCGTGGGCGGCGAGATCCTGACGCGGTACGTGGATTGGACCGACCGATCGACCTGCGTCCTGTTCGGGGACGGCGCGGGCGCCACGGTCCTGCAGGCCACCAAGGGCGACCACGGAATCCTGGGGACCCGCATGAAGTCCGACGGGAACTACGGAGACTTCATATGCATGCCGGGCGGCGGCTCCAACCATCCGGCCAACGACTCCAAAACGATCGAGCAGAAGCTGGCGTACATCAGGATGAAGGGCAACGAGACGTTCAAGGTGGCGGTCAAGGCGATGGCCGACGTCACCGCGGAGCTTCTGGCCGAGCAGGGATTCACCAACGACGACGTGAAGGTCTTCATCCCGCATCAGGCCAACGAGCGGATCATCGATGCGGTGGGACAGAGGCTGAAGTTCCCTGCGGACCGGGTCTTCAAGAACGTCGACCGCTACGGCAACACCTCCGCGGCCTCGATTCCCATCGCCCTCGACGAATGCCTGCAGAAGGACCTGATCCGGACCGGCGACCTGGTTCTGATGACCGCGTTCGGCGCGGGCCTGGTGTGGGGGTCGGTGTTGATGCGATGGTGAATGAGCGTGAAACGTAAAACGTAAGACGTGAAACGAGGAGATTCCGGGGGAGCTCCGTCTTACGCTTTACGTTTGACGTTTTACGAAGTCAGACCTGTCTGATGCCGACACTCGCTCTTTTGTTCCCCGGCCAGGGCTCGCAGTCCGTGGGCATGGGCAAGGCTCTTTATGACGTCTCGCCCGGAGCGCGCGCGGTGTTCGACGAGGCCGACGCGGTCCTCAAATTTCCGCTGTCGCGCCTGTGCTTCGAAGGTCCGGAAGAGGACCTGAAGTCCACGGCCAACACTCAGCCGGCGATCCTGACGCACTCGGTGGCGGCGCTGGCCGACCTGAAGTCGCGCTTTCCCGAGAGGCTCGAGGGCGTGGCGTTCGCCGCGGGCCATTCATTGGGAGAGTACTCGGCCGGCGTGGCCGCCGGAGCCCTTTCCTTCGCCCAGGCGCTCAACCTGGTGCGCCGGCGCGGAGAATTCATGCAGGAGGCGGTGCCGGCCGGAGTCGGCGCGATGGCTGCGATCCTCGGCCTGCCCGCCGACGCGGTTGAGGCGGCTTGCCGCGAAGCGGCGGAGGGGGAAGTGGTCACCCCTGCCAACTTCAACTCCCCCGAGCAGACCGTGATCGCCGGCCACGCCGGGGCCGTGGCCCGCGCCTGCGAGGCGTGCAAGGCGCGCGGGGCCAAGCGCGCCATCCCTCTTCCCGTCTCCGCGCCGTTCCATTGCGCTCTCATGGCGCCCGCGCGCGAGCGGTTGGCTCCCTTGCTCGCGGACGCCCGCTTCGCCGATCCCCTCTGGCCCGTCGTGACCAACGTGGACGCCGCGGCCGCGGATCGGAGCGAGGCGATCCGCGACGCCCTGGTGCGCCAGGTCGACTCGCCGGTGCGCTGGGTCGCGTCGGTCGAGCTCCTGGCCTCGCGCGGCGTCGACCGCGCGATCGAGATCGGTCCGGGCAGCGTGCTGGCCGGACTGGTCAAGCGGATCGCCAGGGGAATCGCGGTGGAGAGCTATGGGTAGAGAGTGTGCGAAGTTCTATGTTCTGAGTTCGACGTTGAGATTTCTGCTTAACTTAGAACTCCGCACTTCGAACATCGCACGCGGCGTCGCCCCGATCTTGCTCGTGGGTTTAGCCGCCGCCTGCGCCACCACCGCGCCGCGCAGATCCTTTCTCGACCTCGCTGTGGAGGCGGCGGCCCGCCGCTGCGGCTGCCGGATCGGCGTTGCGGCCCGCCATCTGGAGAGCGGACGCACCTACGAGCACAACGGCGACGAGGAGTTCGAGTCGGCGTCGGTAATCAAGATCGCCATCGTGACCGAGGTCATGGCGCAGAGCCGGGAAGGCAGGATCGATCTGACCGAACGCTGGACCCTCACGCCGGAGGACAAGGCGGATGGCTCGGGCCTTCTGCTGTTGCTCGACCCGGGCCTCTCCCCGACGTGGAATGACCTGGTCACACTGATGATCGGGCCCTCGGACAACACCGCCACCAACGCCTGGATCCGGCGGCTGACCCTCCCGGCGATCAACGCGCGCATGGAGTCCCTCGGTTTTCACCGGATCCGCCTGCTGGCGGCAATCCCTTCGCTGTCGTCGGCCCACGACCGGCCCTCGCCGTGGAGCCATTTCCGTCTCGGGGTCATCACGCCCCACGAGGTCGCGGAGTGGATGGTCCGTGTGGCGGAGGGGAACCTGATCGATCCGGATGCCTCCAGCCGGATCTTCGGATACCTCGACAACGACCCGACGCGGATGCGGATCGCCCGGCGATTTCCGTCCGAGGACCTGTGGGCGGGAAAGAGCGGCACGATGCGGGGTGTTCACAACGACTCGGGAATCCTCCGGACGAAGAAGGGTCGGTTCGTCCTGGCCGTCCTGACCGACGGATCGACGGCGGAGACGCCCTCCGGCGCGGATCATCCCTCGGTCCTCGCCATCTCCGACGTGGCGCGCGCGATCTACGACTTCTGGGCTAGGAGCCTGCCCGACATCGTGGACAAGCCGAAATGAAAAAAAGTGACAAGTGACAAGTGGCAAGTGAGAAGTGTAGGCTGCCACCGTTTTTTCAACTCGTCACTCGCCACTCGTCACTCGTCACTGACTGAGCCAGACCGCCCGAGAAGGAGGCCAGCCACTGAACCGCTTTGAAGGCCGTGTCGCCCTCGTCACCGGCGCATCCCGGGGCATCGGCGAGGCCATCGCGCGCAGGCTGGCGGCGGAGGGCGCGCGAGTGATTGCCGCCGCGCGCACGGCGGAGGACCTGGCGCGGGTGGTTCAGGCCATTGCCGATTCCGGCGGCCGGGCCACGGCGCTGCGGCTCGACCTGGCCGATCCCTCTTCGATCGAGGAAGCTTCCAGGTCGGCGATCGCGGAGCACGGCCAGATCGACGTCCTCGTCAACAACGCGGGCGTCACGGAGGACAACCTCATCCTGCGCATGTCCAGGGAATCGTGGGATCGGGTGCTGGCGACGAACCTGACCGGCGTTTTTCTCCTGACCCAGGCGGTGGTGAAGGCGATGGTGCGAAAGCGTTACGGCCGGATCGTCAACGTGACGTCGGTGGTGGGCTTGATGGGCAACGCGGGCCAGGCCAACTACGCCGCTTCCAAGGCCGGACTGATCGGTCTCACCAAGACCGTGGCCCGCGAGCTCTCGTCCCGCAACATCACCTGTAACGCCGTCGCGCCCGGGTTCATCGCGACGGCCATGACGGAAAGGATGACCGACGAGGCGCGCGCCGCGCTCACCGGGCAGATCCCCCTGGCCCGCCTGGGGACCCCCGAGGACGTCGCCGCCGCGGTGGCCTACCTCGCCTCCGAGGACGCCGCCTACGTCACCGGGCACGTGCTCAACGTCTCGGGGGGGCTGTACATGTAGATTCCGTGAGGCGAGAGGCGTGAGGCGTGAGGCGTGAGACGCGGAGAACGCGGGGGCTTCGCCTGACGCCTGACGCCTTACGATTCCCGCACTTGCTCCCCGCTCCGGCTTAGGGAACAATACGGCGTCCTTTGCAGCTTACGGGAGGAACGGAATGAGCGTGGATGAAAAGGTCAAGAGCATCATCGTCGAGCAGCTCGGCGTGGACGCCAACGAAGTGACCCCGGAAGCCTCCTTTGTGGACGATCTGGGTGCGGACAGCCTGGACACGGTCGAGCTCGTGATGGCGTTCGAAGAAGCGTTCAATATCGAGATCCCGGACGAAGCCGCGGAGAAGATTCAGAAGGTCAAGGACGCCGTCGAGTACATCGAGAAAAACTCCTCGAAAAACTGATCCCATCATGCCTCGTCTTTCCGCACCCCGCCGAGTGGCCGTGACGGGGCTGGGCCTGGTGTCGCCGCTGGGAATCGGCAACGCCGAGAACTGGGACGCGCTGGTGTCCGGCCGTAGCGGTGTCGGCCCCATCACTCGTTTCGACGCCTCCCGCTTCGGAAGCCGCATCGCCGGAGAAGTCAAGGGCTTCGACGCTTCCCTGTACATCGACAGGAAAGAAATCAAGAAGATGGACATCTTCATCCACTACGCCATGGCCGCGGCGCAGTTCGCGATGAGGGACTCCCGGTTGCCGATCGACGATTCCAACCGCGGGCGAATCGCCGTGGTGGTGGGATCCGGGATCGGCGGTCTCCCTGTGATCGAAGAGACGATGGCCAAGTTCATCAAGACCGACGGCAACCCCAAGGTCATCTCCCCGTTCTTCATCACCGCGCTCATCGTCAACGAAGCGGCCGGCAACATCTCGATCAAGTACGGCCTGAAGGGGCCCAACCTGGCCACCGTCACCGCCTGCACCACCGGCGCGCACGCCATCGGCGAGGCCTACCGGATGATCCAGTACGGGGACGCCGACGCGGCCATCGCCGGGGGGACCGAGTCGGTCATCACGCCGCTCGCGGTCGGCGGCTTCGCCGTGATGCGCGCCCTTTCCACCCGCAACGACGAGCCGCAGCGCGCGTCGCGGCCGTGGGATCGCGACCGGGACGGGTTCGTGATCGGGGAGGGAGCCGGGCTCGTGGTGCTCGAAGAGATGGAGGCGGCGAAGAAGCGCGGGGCCCGGATCTACGCCGAGCTGGCGGGCTACGGCCTGTCCGGCGACGCGTACCACATCGCGGCCCCGTCGGAGGACGGCGACGGCGCGGCCCGGGTGATGCGAAATGCTCTGGACGACGCGGGAATCAACCCGGAGGATGTCGACTACATCAACGCCCACGGAACGTCGACCCCGGCGGGCGACCGGGTGGAGGCTCTGGCGATTCGAATGGTCTTCGGCCCGCATGCGAAGAAGGTGGCGGTCTCCTCGACCAAGTCGATGACCGGGCATCTGCTCGGCGCGGCCGGCGGCCTGGAAACGGCCATCTGCGCCCTGGCCGTGGCGCACCAGACCATCCCGCCGACGATCAATTACGAGAACCCGGATCCGGATTGCGATCTGGACTTCGTCCCCAACCAGGCCCGAAAGACCCCGATCCGCTACGCCCTGAACAACTCTTTCGGGTTTGGAGGCACCAACGGCTCTCTGATCCTGAAACGCATGGACTGAAAGGACAGCCGCCGTGAACTCGCTCGTCGCCGTCGCCTACGTTCCCGACACCGAGACCCGGATCAAGATCGCCGCGGACGGCAAGTCGATCGATGAGACCGACGTCAAGTGGATCGTGTCGCCCTACGACGAGTACGCGCTGGAGGAGGCGCTCAAGGTCAAGGAAGCGAAAGGGGCGGGCACGGTGACCGTCGTCTGCGTCGGACCCGAGAGGGCCAAGACCGGACTCCGCGAGTGCCTGGCTCGGGGCGCGGACGAGGCGATCTGGATTGACTCGGGCGACGCGCGCTATCTCGACGCCCTGGCCGTCGCCAAGGCCGTGGCCGCGGTCGCCAAACAGGGTTCCTACGACTTTCTCTGGTTCGGCCAGAAGGGAGTGGGCGCCGACGAGAGCCTGGTCGGCCCGATGGCCGCCGAGCTCGCCGGGGTGCCGCACGTGGGCAGCGTCATCCGTCTCGAGCTCGGCGAGGGGAAGGTCACCGCGCACCGGGAGATCGAAGGGGCCCACGAAGTGGTCGAGTGCCAGCTTCCGGCCGCGCTCACCGCTCAGAAGGGCTTGAACGAGCCGCGCTACGCCTCGCTCAAGGGGATCATGGGAGCCAAGAAGAAGCCGATCTCAGAGAAAAAGCTGGCCGAGCTCGGCGTTCCCGAGGCCGACCCGGCCCAGGCCAAGGTCCGTTGGCGCAAGCTCGAGCTGCCGCCGCCGCGCGCGGCCTGCAAGATCATTCCCGCCGACGATCCGGCCGCGGCGGCCAAGGAGCTGGTGAGGCTGTTGAGAGAAGAAGCGAAGGTGATTTGAAGATCGTGAGGCGTGAGGCGTAAGGCGTGAGGCGAGGGAAGCGACACTCGCGACCGCCCCTTCGCAACTCGCCTTAACGCCTTACGAGGTGACAAATGAAATTCCTCGTCTTCATCGAACAGCGCGAAGGCAAGATCCGCAAGGCTTCCTTGGAAGCCCTCTCGCTCGCGCGGCGGCTCTCGGGCGGTCCGGTGGCCGCGGTGCTGCCGGGCAAAGGCGTGACCGCGGCGGCCAAGGACCTCGGCCGCTACGGGGCGGGCGTCGTCTACGTCGCCGATCGGGACGACCTCGCCCTCTACAGCAACAAAGGCTACGTCGGAGCGCTCGACGCCGCGGCCTCCAAGGAGAGTCCCGACGCGGTCCTCATCGCCGCGACCGCGATGGGAAAGGACGTCGCCCCGCGCTTTGCCGCGCGCCGGGACGTCTCCGTCCTGGCCGACCTGATGGATCTGCGCCTCGAAGGAGACCGCCTGGTCGGATCGCGGCCGGTCTACTCCGGCAAGGCCCGCGCCGAAGTGGACTGCGGGGCGGCCAGGCTCCAGATCGCGACCACACGTCCCAACGTGTTTCCCGCACAGGCGCAGGACGCGCCCGAGCCGCGAGTGGAGGCGCTCGATCTCGGAGACATCGCGCCGCGCGCACGCGTGATGAAGGTGGAGACGTCGGAATCGAAGGAGCTCGACGTGTCCGAGGCCGACATCATCGTGTCCGGCGGCCGCGGCATCAAGGGTCCCGAGAACTGGCCGGTCATCCGAGATCTGCAGGAGGCCCTGGGCGCGGCGCTGGGCGCCTCGCGCGCGGTGGTGGACGCCGGTTGGATCGACCATCAGCACCAGGTCGGACAGACCGGCAAGGTGGTGTCCCCCTCGCTCTACGTCGCCTGCGGAATCTCCGGCGCCATCCAGCACCTGGCCGGGATGGGAACCTCCAAGGTCATCGTGGCCATCAACAAGGACTCCGAGGCCCCGATCTTCAAGGTCGCCACGTACGGAATCGTGGCCGATCTTTTCCCGGTCGTGCCCGAGGTGGCCAAGGCGGTGCGGGCCGCGAAGAAGGAATAGCGCCGCGCTCGAGGTGCTATGTTCTGGGTTAGAAAGTTCGAACTCGAAACGTCGAACGTCGCACGTTGAACGTCGCACTCGAGCTCCCGACCCAGCATCTCGTCCTCGGCATTCCCGGGCCGAGTGCTGTTCGGCGTCCTGGTCCTCTTGGCCGTCGTCGCCTTCATCTATTCGATGGGCCGCCGCATCCGCGTGCTGCTGGCCGGCGCGCCGGATCCGCGCTTCGACCGGATCCCGACCCGGATCGGCAAGACGCTCGAGTACGCGTTCGCGCAGCGCCGGATGTTCCGCGATCTCTACGCCGGCACGTTCCACATCCTGCTCTTCGCCGGGTTCGTGGTTCTGATCGTCCGGACGCTCTCGCTCGTGGCGGAGGGGCTGGTCCCCGGATTCGAGCTCCTGCCGGGGACGGCCGGCCGGGTCTACACGCTGGTGAAGGACGTCTTCGAGGTGCTGGTCCTAGTCGGCGTCGCCATGGCTGTGTTCCGCCGGGCCTTCATCCGGCCCAAGAGGCTCGACCTGACGCTCGACGCGTGGGTCATTCTCTTCCTGATCGCGCTCTTGATCGGGGCGGATCTCGTTTCCGAAGGCGCCAGGGTGGCGATGCGCCCCGAGCTGGCCAGCGCCTGGGCTCCGGCGGTCGCGGCGGTGGCGGGCCTGTTCACGGGAGCGTCGGCCGCGACGCTCGCCGTCCTGTACGCCGGCGGCTGGTGGGTCCACCTGACCGACATCCTCTTCTTCGGAAACTACCTGCCGTACTCCAAGCACTTTCACATCATCACCGCCGTGCCCAACGTGTTCTTCATGAAGCTCGAGCCGATGGGCAAGCTCTCGACCCCGGACCTGGAGAAGTCCGAGCACTTCGGGGTCTCGACGGTCGAGCAGCTTTCGTGGAAGGCGATGCTCGACGGGTACTCGTGCACGGAATGCGGGCGGTGCCGCGTCGTTTGCCCGACGGCACTGACCGGAAAACCGCTCGACCCGAAACGGTTCATCGGCGACGTGCGCGACGCGGTGTACGAGGCGACGCCGGGGATCCTGGCGGCGAAGTCGGGGCGCGGCCAAGCGCGGCCGGAATCCGATGCCGGCACCGGCCGCGTCAAGGAGCTCATCGGCGGCTGGTTGTCGCAGGACACGATCTGGGCCTGCACGATGTGCGGCTTCTGCACCACCGCGTGCCCGGTGTTCATCATTCCGGCCGTCGACAAGATCGCGGAGATGCGCCGCTACCTCGTCCTGGACAAGGCGGAGTTTCCCAAGGAGGTCCAGACCGCCTTCCGCGGGATGGAGACCAACGGCAATCCCTGGGGCATGGCGGCGGCCTCGCGGGCCGACTGGGCCAGGGACCTGCCGGTCGCGACCATGGCCGAGGCCAAGGGAAAGGAGATCGAAGTCCTTTTCTGGGTCGGGTGCGCCGGCTCGTACGAAGACCGAGCGCGGCGCGTCTCCAGAGCCCTGGTCGAGATCCTCGACGCCGCCGGTGTCTCCTTCGCCATCCTGGGAACCGAGGAGACGTGCACCGGAGATTCCGCCAGGCGCCTGGGCAACGAGTACCTCTTTCAGACGCTGGCCCAGCAGAACGTCGAGACCTTGAACCGCTACGGGATCCGGAAGATCGTCACCAACTGCCCGCACTGCATGAACTGCCTGAAGAACGAGTACGGTGATTTCGGCGGGCACTACGAGGTGGTCCACGGCTCGCAGCTGGTGGCCGACCTGATCGCGGCGGGACGCGTGGCGATGAAGACCGCGATCCCCGAGACCATCACGTTTCACGATCCCTGCTATCTCGGCCGCTACAACGGGGTCTACGACGCGCCGCGCCAGATCCTGCGTGCAATCCCCGGCTTGAAGTTCACCGAGCTCGAGCGCTCGCGCGAGAAGGGGCTGTGCTGCGGCGCGGGGGGCGGGCGGATGTGGATGGAGGAGAAGCTCGGCACCCGCATCAACCAGGCCCGCATGAAGGAGATCGCCGAGACCGGCGCCGGGGCGGTGGGCGTCTCCTGCCCCTTCTGCATGGTCATGATCGGAAACGCGAAAGAGGAAATCGGCGTCTCGACCGCCCCGTTCGACGTGGTGGAGCTGGCGCGCAGGTCGATGGAGCCGCCGCCGCAGTCCGGGGGCTGATCGGTGACTGGCCGCGTCTTCTTCGTCGGTGTGCTGGCGGCGGTCTTGATCGGAGTAGCGGTGGGACTGGGCGGTTATGCGTTCGTGTACGCGAAGGGATATTCCTACCTGACCAACGACCCGCGCGCCTGCGCCAACTGCCACATCATGAACGAGCAGTACGCGGGCTGGATCAAGTCGAGCCACCGCTCCGCCGCGACGTGCAACGACTGCCACACGCCGGCGTCTCTCGTGCCCAAGTACTGGACCAAGGCCTCCAACGGCTTCTGGCACTCCTACTACTTCACCAGCGGGACGTATCCGGATCAGATCGAGTTGAAGAAGGCCTCCCGCCGGATCACGGAGCGCAACTGCCGCCGCTGCCATGGGGACATCGTCCACGCCATCGAGAGCGTCTCGGGCGAGCGCGCCTCGATCTCCTGCGTGCGCTGCCACGCTTCGGTTGGTCACCTTCACTGAAGGAGGTTGTGTATGAATGAATCCCGCGTGCCCGGTCCCGCCGCTCCCCGCCGCTCGGTTCGAGCCTTCGTGCTCGTCGCCGTGGCCGCGGCCGCCGTGGCCGCGGGAGTGACGGCTCTGCTGCTCAACATCGTCGAGCGCAAGCAGGAGGCGAAGAATCCGTTCTTCCGGGTGGTGGATCTGACCGATGACACCGTCGACCCCGCGATCTGGGGCAAGAACTTCCCGATGCAGTACGACGGCTACCTCCGCACCACGGACATGATGCGCACCCACTTCGGGGGAAGCGAGGCCATGCCGCGCACGCCGACGGAGGCCGATCCCCGCTCGATCGTAGCCCGGTCCAAGCTGGAGCAGGACCCGCGCCTGAAGACAATGTGGGCCGGCTATGCGTTTTCCGTGGACTACCGCCAGAAACGGGGCCACGCGTACATGCTCGACGACCAGACCTTCACCGAGCGCCAGAAAGTCGTCAAGCAGCCGGGGACCTGCCTGAACTGCCACGCCTCGGTCTACACGACGTACAAGAAGCTCGGAGACGGCGATCTGACGAAGGGATTCGAGAAGCTCAATTCCATGCCGTACTTCGACGCGCGCAAGCTGGTCACTCACGCGGTGGCGTGCATCGATTGCCACGACCCGATCACGATGCAGCTTCGGATCACGCGGCCTGCCTTTATCGAGGGGATCCGGCAGCTCAAGGCCTCGCAGGGGATCGCCGGCTATGACGTCAACACGATGGCCACGCGGCAGGAAATGCGCAGCTACGTCTGCGGACAGTGCCACGTCGAGTATTACTTCCAGGGGCCGGAGAAGCGGCTGGTCTATCCGTGGGCCAAGGGCTTGAACGTCGACCAGATCCTCGCCTACTACGACGAGCAGAAGTTCAAGGACTGGACCCACGCCGACACCGGCGCGCTCGTGCTCAAGGCCCAGCATCCGGAGTTCGAGCTCTGGAACCAGGGGATCCACGCGCGCTCCGGCGTGGCCTGCGCCGATTGCCACATGCCTTACATGCGCTCGGGAGCGCAGAAGATCAGCGACCACCACGTGAGGAGCCCGCTCTTAAACGTGAACCGGGCGTGCCAGACCTGCCACCGCTGGAGCGAAGAGGAGCTGGTCGCGCGCGTCGACCAGATCCAGGAGCGGACCTTCGAGCTGCGCAATCGGGCCATGGATGCCTTAGTCGCACTGATCCAGGATCTGAAAGCGGCCAAAGGAGCGGGGACCTCGGAGGACCAGCTGGCGGCGGCGCGCGACCTGCAGCGGCATGCGCAGTTTCGCATCGACTTCATCGAGTCGGAGAACTCGACCGGCTTCCACGCGCCCCAGGAGTCCGCCCGCGTCCTGGGAGAGGCGATCGATCTGGCGCGGCAGGGCCAGGTCGCCCTGCGTGATCCGGCTTTCGCCCGCACCATCGTGCGCACCGGACCGTGAAGCGGACGCGCCACGTCCCATGACGCCGCGGTTTCTCGTCGAGCACCTGCTCGGTTGGTGGCGGCGGCGATCGGCTCCGCGCTACGCGGGCAGCCGCGGTCTCGGCCAGGAGTGGGAGAGCCTGGCGGAGAAGTACCTGAAGAAGGCCGGATACCGCATCCTCGATCGCAATGTCGCGCTGCGGGTCGGGGAGATCGATTTCGTGGCGCGGGATGGGAAAACGCTTTGCTTCGTCGAGGTCAAGGGACGCCACGGAACCGGCTTCGGGGTTCCGGCGGCGGCGGTCACGGAGGAGAAACAGCGCCGCATTCATCGGGCGGCCGAAGCGTACTTGCAGAAACATCGGCCCGTGCGCTCGACGTGCCGCTTCGACGTCGTCTCGATCCTCGACGAAGGCAATGGGCCGCGCGTCGAGATTCTCCGAGGGGCATTCGAAGGGCCGGTCCGTCCGCGGTGGAAGCGGTGAGCGCGTGTTAAAATCGCCTTTTCTCGGAGAAACGTTGACCGACGCCGCTCCCAGCTACACGTTTACATGCCCTAACTGCGCCGGCAGTTTCTCGATCCTCCTCGAGCGGATTCCACCGGTCCGGGCGCGGTTCCGGTGTCCGCACTGCAAGCAGCCAATGGACTTTCCTTCGCGCGATGAGGCCAAGGTCTACGCCAGCCTCCAGTCCGATGCACCGGCACCGGCTCCCGCGCCGATCCGGCACCCGGCGCGCGACGGGTCGTCGCCCGAGAGCCCGGCGCGCGAGACCTCATCGCGCCCTTCCAGGACCATGAGCCTGGAGGAACCGGCGACCGACGAAAGAGTCAACGAGAACACGAGATTCCGCGTGGGGAAGCCGGGATTCGAGACGGACGTTTACGATCGGCGGGCGCTTCGAAACCTGATTCGCTCAGGCGAGATCCTCGAGGCGGATCCGGTCCGGGTCGACACCGCCGAGCCGGTTCCGGCCGGCGAGCTGCCGTACCTGCGCTCGCTCTTCGCGCTGCGGAAACAGGCCAAGGGCCAGCCGCCGACGTGCTGCCGCACGCACACCGACCGCGTCGCGTTCTTCCAGTGCCGCGACACGGGCCGTCCCCTGTGCGACGACTGCTCGCCCGAGCGCAAGTTCGGAGGCACGACCATCCGCGTGTGCGGGCACTGCGGAGGCACGGCGCAGGAGCTCGTCCACGCTTGATCTCGAAGCGCACGGCTTGACCCTGGAGCCGGCGCTCCGCTATCCTTTCAGCCCCTTGCGGGAATAGCTCAGTGGTAGAGCGCTACCTTGCCAAGGTAGAAGTCGCGGGTTCGACCCCCGTTTCCCGCTCCAACCGAAACCGCCAAGCCGGACGAAGTCGCGGAATGCGCCGCCAGACTTCGCTCCGTGGCACAGCGTGCGATTCCCTTTCGGCGTGCGCGGGAGTGACCGTCTCACCTCCGCACGCGCCGGCTCGAGTCGTTGCGCCGCGACAGTTGTAGAATGCCGCGACACTAAGGTAACTCCCGTGTCGCGCTTCTCAGGTATCCGGATCTTGGCCGCGACCGCGGCTCTGGGAGCTTTGCCCGGTGTTGGGCTTGCGCAGTCCAACCTCGGCCACTGGGTCAGCGTCAGCCCGGAAGGCGGTCTCGTGAAGGCTCTGGCCGTCGATGGGCGCACCCCCTCGACGATTTATGCGGGAGTCTTCGGTGGGGTCTTCAAGAGCGTCGATGGCGGAGAGAGCTGGGCTTTCTCCGGCATCGCCGGAGCCAATGTCTTCGCGCTGGCGATCGATCCAATTCAGACATCGACCGTCTATGCTGGTACCAGCCGGGGACTCTTCAAGAGTAGCGACGGCGGCGCGACGTGGGCTCAGGCCAGCACGGGGCTTTCTGGAAGACCCATCTCGGCGGTTGTCGTTGATCCACAGACCTCCGCCACGGTTTGCGCGGCAACCCCCAACGGCGTCTTCAAGAGCACCGATGGCGCGGCGAGTTGGACGAGCGCGAGCAACGGTCTCGGTGCGCAGCCTGTCAATGCTCTGGCGATTGACCCCAAATCGCCCTCGACGATCTACGCGGGAACGGCGAACGCCGGCGTCTTTCGATCGACCGACGCGGCCGCGAGCTGGACAGCCGCCTCGAACGGCCTGACCTCCACGCTCATCCACTCCTTTGCGATCGACCCGACGACGTCCTCGACGATTTACGCCGGTACGGGCGCCGGGCTCTTCAAGAGCACCGACGGCGCGGCGAGTTGGAAGGCCGTCGGAGGTCAACTGTCCAACTTCTTCGCGCTGGCGATCGACCCGGTGACGCCATCGACGGTCTACGGCGGCACCGGCGGCCAGGTCCTGAAGAGCGTCAACGGGGTGGGGAGATGGGAAAGAGCGATGACAGGCCTGCCAGTGCAGATCGTCTGGGCCCTCGCCATCGACCCGGTCACCCCGTCGACGCTCTATGTCGGGACAGAGATCGGCCTCTTCAAGAGCACCGACGGGGGAGTGAGCTGCGCGGCCGCGAATTCCGGCTTGACACCTCTGCTCGCCTACGCCCTCGCCGTCGATACCACGGCGCCCTCGACGATCTATGTGGGCGGGCAAACCGGCATCTTCAAGAGCGTGGACGGCGGCAGAAGCTGGACGCCCGCTAGCAATAACCTGCCCGCGCCTGTCTTGTCGCTTCTGTTCGTCCCGGGTTCCAAGGCGCTTCTCACGGGCACGGTTGGCGCAGGCTTCCTCAGCACCGACGGGGGGGTAACCTGGAAGCAAGGCTCTCCGTCCGCTCCGATTCCCTTGGCGTACGCGATCGACCCCGATTCACCCTCGAACGTCTACGCGGTCGGCGGAGACGGCCCCTCTCTCAGCGAGCTGACCGGCTCAATCGCCACGAGCGCCGACGGTGGATTGACGTGGCCCCACTATTACGTCGGGGATACGGGTACCTTCCCTCCGTCCTTCAATGCCGCCGTGGTCAACCCCCACTCGTCGTCTTCTCCGCTGATCATCGGTAGCGACGCGGGGATCTGGGGGACCAGGGTCGGTGGACAAGGCGGGTTGCATTTGCTCACGAACGGCGCGCTGGCTTCCCGGGTCGTCTTTGCGCTCGCCGAGGATCCGGTCTCCCGTTCGATCATCTACGCGGGTACGGACGCCGGCCTTTTCAAGTCGACCGACGGCGGCATGACCTTTGGAACGCAGGTGACCAACGGCCTGACTGCCACGGGGATCTTCGCGCTTCTATTCGATCCGGCTTCGCCATCGACTCTCTACGCGGGGACCAACCGGGGAGTCTTCGTGAGCACGGATCGGGGTGCGAGCTGGACGCCGATGAATGTCGGCCTGACGAAACCCGGGGTGTTAGCCCTTGCCCGTGCGCCTGGTCCGGACGGGACACTGTATGCCGCCACGAACGGCGCGGGCGTTTTCCTCTTCACCGACGAATTTGACCGGGCGCCTGTCACGCCCGCGAAGCGCCGCAGGTCGCCGCGTCAAGTCGGTTCCCGGTGATGAACCATGAAGCAAGCTCGTTTAGCCTAATCGATCGTCTCGAGAATCAGCGCGACGCCAGGGCGAGTACCGTCATCGACGGTCAGACAATCTCGGACCAGACCGGAGTGACATTCTCGAGTTCGATCGCCCCCGGCATTGCCGAGGGGATCGAGGTCATCTACGGAAACGTCCCGGCGGAGCTCGGAGTCCGCCGTGTGTCCGAGATTGCCTGAGGCGCAAGAAGTGGGCAACCAGGTTCCGCGCTAAGCCGCTCGCTGACAAAGACGCTGCGGACGCTGACAAAACGACCAAATTGCTCAGGATTTCGCACGAGTGAGTGGTCTTCGACCCCCGTTTCCCGCTCCAAGCCGTCGCCTGCGCTCCGGTTCGCGAACCGGGACGCATTGAGCGCTGTCAGTCGATCCTTCCCAGCGGGCTAGAATCCGGCCAACGGCCTTTCCCGCCGTGAACCAGGAGGACATCATGGTTTCCCACGGAAGACTCCCGGCTCTTCTCGTCTCCCTTTTTGCGATCGCGGCGGTGGCCGTGGGCCAGAACTCGCGGTCCTCGGTCCCGGATTCGGGGCCTCCCCTGGTCAACTGGCATGCTCCGTCGACCTACACACCTGCGCGAGGGACCGGGGCACATCCCCTGGCGATTCAAAGCGGCGAGCTCGGAGCGGGGCCCTATGCCTTCTTCCCGATGACTCCGTGCCGCCAGTACGACTCGCGCAACTTCTCGCCTCTCGCCGACAACACGCCCCGAACGATCCAGTTGAGCGGCGCACCCTGCGGAATTCCGAACACCTCCCAGGCCGTCTCGGTCAACATCACCGTGTTCAGCATCGCCGGAGCGACGGGCAACGGCGTCTTCAAGGTCGGCATCGTTATGTTTGCGTCTCCGACGACCGCCTGGATCAATTATCCGCCTTCGGAGACGCAGCGGGCCAATGCCGGGATCCTCGCGACCGACGGCGCGGGCAACATCGTCGTTCAGGTCAATCAAGGAGGCGGCTCGGTTAACTTCACCGTCGACGTCAACGGGTACTACTACAACGGCAACGCATCAAACATGCCCCAGGGGGACATATTTCAAGTCCAAGGCGACGTCAATCGCTCGGGCTACGGTGCGATCCAGGGGTTTAATCTCAACCAGTTTCAGCCAAACTCCTACGGTGTGGTTGGGATCACGAACTCAACGGGAGACAGCTCAGCTGGTGTCTATGGTGCCGCCACGGGAACGGACGGTGGCCCGACCTATGGTGTCGTTGGTGCGAGCACGTTAACCGCCTTTTCGGCCGGGGTCCGCGGCGAAGGAGACTCCTTCGGTCAAACCACCGGTGTGCAGGGCGTCTGCACTTTTTCTGGTCCACCAACCTCGCTTTGTACGGGCGTGGCTGGGAGTGGGATTGGCGCGGGAGGGAATTTCAGCGCCAGCGGCAATGGCGGATACGGCGTTCAGGCCACTGCACTCGACAGCACTTCCGGCCAGAGGGGGTACGGAGTCATTGGGAATGAATCCAGCGTGGCACCCGATTCCGCCGGCGTCAGGGGCGTTGATGCATCCGGGCCGCCGGCTCCCCTCGGGAGCACAGGCTACGTTCCGGCAGGCGTGCGTGGGGAGAGCGCGACGGGCTTCGGAACGATCGGAGTGTCTCAAATCAGAGGCTCCTCTGGAACGCTGGTGAACAGTGTTGGAACTCTCATAAGTGGGGGACTTCTCGGCTACAGCGGCAGCGGCGGTCCCTGGGGCGTCTTCGCTCAGGGAGACATTGGTGCGAGCGGCGCGAAGCCTTTCGTCGAAGTCCATCCCACGGACCCGAACAAGCTCATCCGCTACGTCGCCCTGGAAGGGCCCGAGGCGGGGACCTATTTCCGCGGAAGCGCCGAGACTTACCACTCCATGGCCGTGATTCCAGTGCCCGAGAGCTTTCGTCTCGTGACCGACATCGAGGGCTTGACGGTCCAGCTCACGCCCATTGGGGCACCGGCCACGCTGTACATCGTGAGTCAGGACTTGAACCAGATCGTGGTTCACTCCTCCCAGGACGTCAGGTTCCACTACCTCGTCAACGGCGTTCGGCAGACCTTCAAGGACTGGCAGGTCGTGGTCGACGGAGGCTACATGCCGGAATCCCCCAAACAGACGATTCCCGGTTACTTCAACGAAGAGCAAAAGCGCCGGCTGATCTCCAACGGGACGTACAACCCGGATGGGACGGTGAACATGACGACGGCCGAGCGGGTCGGCTGGACGAAGATCTGGGCCGATCGCAAGGCAGCCGCCGAAGCCGCGGCCGCGAAGAATGCCGCCTCCGCGCAGCTGCAACAGGGGCAGCCGCAGAAGAACTAGTTTTGTCGATCGCTTGAAGGCTCAAGAAGGGGAACTTCTCAACGAAGCGTAGATCGTTCCGGCACTCATCCAGGTCGGAGATCCTCGACGGCGGCGAAAAATCCGAGGGCGGCCTCGCACCCGCTCACCTCGAGGGTCCGGGGGCCCAGGCGCGGATCTGCCTGGCGACGCGCTCGGCGGCGGGCGGGTCAAGGTTGGCGAGCACGACGACGGTCAGGCCGCCGGGGAGATCCTCGAGCACGGCGTTCGCGCCTTCCGTGCCGCCGGCGATCCCGTAGCTCTCGCCGCGAGGGGCCTCGGGCGCTCGGACGGAAAGGCGCCTTTCGCGGATCGCCGCCGCGAAGCGCAGGAGATCTTCTGCCGTGCAGTCGACGCCGCCGGCCGAGCTCGCGCGGCCCGGCAGCGAGTAGACGTTCGAGCGCCAGGTGCCGTCGTCGGACCGGGTGTAGCCGATGGCGCGGTTGGGCGCGACTTCGTCCGGTCCGAACGGGCCGCTCTCCTTCATGCCGGCGACGGCGAAGACCCGGTCGCGGACGAAGTCCCAGTACGGCCGCCCGGACGCTTTCTCGACGATCAGCCCCAGCACGACGTAGCCGGCGTTGGAGTATCCGCGTCCCGCGCCGGGCTCGAATTGCAGAGGCTGACCTTCGAAGAGCGGCAGGAAATCGGAGAGCGCCCGCAGGCGATCCTTGGGCGCGGCGTCGTACTTCGGACCGAAGATGTCGCCCAGACCCGAAGTCATGTCCAGGAGCTGGCGGACGTTCATCTGACCCGAAGAAGGGATCTTCGCGTCGGGCAGCCATTTCGCGACGGTGTCGTCGAGAGAAAGCCGTCCCGCTCGCGCCAGATCCATGACCGCGGCCTGCGTGAACGCCTTACCGATCGACCCAACGTTGAACTTCGTGTCGGGCCGGTTGGGGACGGAGAAATCGCGGTCGGAAAGGCCCCAGGCTTTGGCCAGGAAGGGCTTGCCGTGGCGGGCGAGGAGCACGACCCCGGAAAACTTGTCCCTGGCGGCCAAACCGGCGACAAAGGCGTCGACCGCCGAAGAGAGCTCGGCATCGGTGGCCTTCGGTTTCTGGTCGACGGACGTGTCCTCCTCGGCTTCGTCGACGTTCACTCCGAGGACCCCGCGCCGGGAACCCGCCTCGAGCTCCAGAACGACCTGAACGAGGCCGCCCGTCTTCCTCGAGCGGGCCAGGGCTCCGGCGGCATCGGGGCGCGCCGGAAGGACCCGGACGAGGTCGAACGGCCCCCACCGCGCCACGAGCCCGTGGATCCGCCGCAGGCGTTGTGCGAGCGGAATCTCCTTCAAGGCCTCCGCCGGGAAGTTCGTCTCGATGAAGGCGCGCGTGGCCTGTTCGTTCTGCTTCGTGGCGGCGGCGAAGAACGACTCGAGGCGTCTTCCGTCCGGGGTGTCCGGGAAGGAAGGCGCGGATGCCGCCGGCTGGCCTGCGAGAACGCCCGTGAGCAGGAAGAGAAGCCAGGCGGTCGCGAGAATCTTGTGCGTCATGGAGTTCCCTCGGACCACGGAGACGCGCCGGAAGGCCCGAAGTTACGCCGCGCGGCGCGCGGGATCACTCCATGTCGAAGACGTGGTAGTTGGCGTTCTCGTCGAGCACCGTTCCCCAGACCTTGTGGGAGCCCTGGTGCTCGGACAGGCCGTAGTTGATGGGCGCGCCGATCCCGAGGTCGAGGCCGTGGATCGACTCCAGGGCGTCGATGAGCGACTCGGTGGTGGGGTTCTTGCCGGCCCGCCGGAAACCCTCCATGAGAACGGACGTCGCCAGATAGCCCTCCAGCGAGACGAAGTCCGGTTTCTCGCCCTTGAAGTACTTGGCGAGCTCGTCCCGGTAGCGCAGGACCTCGGTGGCCGAGGAATCGATGGGCGGGACGACCTGGGTGACGATGACGCCGGCCGGATACTTCGGACCGAGCTGCTTGAGCTCCGAGGCCAGCGCGGTCGACCCGACGAACGAAACGTTGGTGAAGATCGGCTCGTACCCCAGGTCCTTGAGCTTCTCGATGAAGAGCGCGGCCGGACGGTACGGGGCGACCATGACGACGGCCCGAATGTCCTTCTTGTTCTTCAGGACCTCGGCGACCGCGTCGTTCAATTCCAGCGTGTTGCGCTTGAACCCGACCCTCAGGATCTGGTCCTGGTTGCGTCCGTAGCGGCGCAGAGCCTTGGTCACTCCGGCAAAGCCGGCGTCGCCGAACCCGTCCTGCTGCGCGAAGACGGCGATCTGCGTCGGCTTGATCTTGCGAATCTCGACCAGGTACCGGACGACGTCGGAGGTCTCCTCGACGTAGCTTGCCCGGTAGTTGAAGACGTATCGGTCGGGAGGCTCCTTGCGCAGCAGGCCGGCTCCGGTGAAGGCTCCGAAGAAGAGGATCTTCTTCTCCAGGGCGTACGGGACGGCCACTTCGGCGGTGGGAGTGCCGACGTTGCCCACGATGGCGAAGACCTTCCGATCCTCGACCAGCTCCTTCATGGCCTGGCGGGTGCGATCGGGCTCGTAGCCGTCGTCCAGGGCCACAAGTTGGAACTTGTGCCCCTGCACGCCTCCGGCGTCGTTGACCGCGTCGAGGCACGTCTCGATCCCGAGCTTCATCTGACGGCCGAGCTCGGCCGCCGGGCCGGTCAGCGCGGCGCTCATGCCGAGCGTGATCATCGGGTTGCTGCGGGCCGGAGGCACGGCGGGGGTTGCCTTCGCGGTCCCCTGGCTGCCGCGTCCGAGGTACCAGAAAATCCCCGCCACGATCGCGAGGATCGCGGCTCCGGCGCCGATCAGCACCGGCAGGCGGGACTCGCGCGCAGACGCGGCCAGCGTCGGAGGCTTCTCCGCCGGGACAGGACGTGGGCGGATGGCGCTGGCCGCCGCCGTGGGACGGGCGGGCGGCCTCTCGCCCGCGGCTCGAAGGGGAACCGGCTCCCGAGGGGTGACCCGGGGAGCGGCGAGAGGCGCCGTCGTCGACGAGGCCGGCGGCCTGGCGGGGCCCGGCGCCGCCGAGGGGGGAGCCTGCTCCCGTGGCCGGGGGCCGGCCTCCGTTTCGATGAGCCGCATTCCGTCGATGATGACCGTGCTCCAGTGCTGGTGGATCGTGCGCCGCGGGGGCTGAACGCCCAGATCCACGTGAAAGCGTCCGCCTTTCTTGCCCAACGCGGCGTGGACCGCTTCGATGCCGGCCAGGGGCCCGAGCTGCGCGTCGACGAGGTCTCCGCGATCGAAGTAGAAGCTTCCCTCGGCGTCGGGAAACGCGACCGTCAGCTTGGCCGTCTGGCGGCTCGTGCAGTACACCTGGATGAGGTGGGAGAGGCCGATTTCGTCGAGCGTTCCTCCGACCATGGTTCGGCCTACCTCACCCGCGGGAGTGAGCGCCCCGGATCGTCGTCGATCGGATCCGCATAGATCTGCTTTGGGAAATCCTCTCCATCATACTGCGGATGGCGGGGTCGGACATCTCCGTTCGGGCCGGGGAGAGGCAGGGCGTCGGGCGGAGTTGACAGGGGGTGACCGAGTCTTCATCCTAGGTCGAGCGACGCATGAGCCCCTCTCCACGATTTTCGGCCCGGGACAACCGGCGCGAGACAATCGGCCGGGGGAGGCAGGACGATGCGCGGCCGAGCCTGTCCGGCCACCTTCGAGACGGCGCACCGGCGCGATGAGCGGACCGGCGACTCCCAACCGACGGGGCTCGGTCCTGGTCATCGACGACGACGAGCAGATCCGCAGGATGATCGTGCGGCTGCTCGAGCCGGCCGGCTATCGCGTGGAGGAGGCCGGAACCGGAGGGGACGGCCTGGCGCGTTTGCGGGCGGGCCACCACGACATGGTGCTCCTGGACATGCAGCTGCCGGACTTGAGCGGCCACGCCGTCTTGGTGGAGATCCGGTCGGAGCCGCGGACGCGCCTGACGCCCGTCGTGATGATCACGGGCGCGGCGACGCACCATCACAAGCTCAAGGCGATCGAGGCGGGCGTCACGGATTTCCTGGCCAAGCCGTTTTCGCCGGAGGAGCTCCTGGCGCGGGTGCGGGCTCTGGTGGAGCTGAAGTTCGTGACCGACGCCCTCGAAGACGCCGAAGACGTCATCGTCTCACTGGCCCGGACCATCGACGCGCGCGATCGGTACACCTACGGCCACAGCGCGCGCGTCTCGCTGTACGCGGGCCTTCTGGGGGAGAGTCTCGGGCTGGAGAGCCAGCAGCTCGGCACGGTCCAGCGCGGCGGACTGTTCCACGACTTCGGAAAGATCGCGGTCCGCGACAACGTCCTCTTGAAGCCCGGCCCGCTGACCGACTCGGAGTACGCGGAGATCAAGCGCCACCCGACCGAAGGCCGTGACCTCCTGCGCAACATGAAGACGCTCGCCCACGCTCTGGACATCGTCTACCATCACCACGAGAGAATGGACGGCTCGGGCTATCCGGCGGGCCTCTCCGGCGAATCGATCCCGCTGGTGGCCCGCGTGACGACGATCGCCGACATCTTCGACGCGCTGACGACCGCGCGGGTCTACCGGGGTGCCTTGACGCGAGAGGAATCACTGTCGATCATGGCCGACGAAGTGAAGAAAGGATGGTGGGACGGCCGACTGTTGGACGCGTTCCGGGGCGTCCTTGAGAATCTGCCCGAGGACGACGCCCGGCTCACGCGGCTGCGGACCTAGCAGGCTGCTGAAAAATGGATGCAGGCGTCGCGTCCGGCCTTTTGCATCTCCCGTCGCAGCGCGAGCACTCCGTGAGGCTACAGCTGTGAGGCACCACGAGCAAAAGCCCTGCCGCCGCGAGCGGTTGCGGCGGCGCAGGACCGTCTCCGGCGTTCCCGCTCCTCTCCGATGCATTCCGCATCGCCGTCGTCGCGGCGCCTTGGATCCGGCCCCGCGGCGCTCGCAACGCCGCGCTACACCCTTTTTCAGCACCCTGCTCGCCGCGTGCAGCCCCCCGACTCTCGGGTCTGCGGCCCGATGACCCGGTGACGCGATGACCCGACCGCCCGGTCACCCATGAGCTTCGTCTGCGTCCACGGCCACTTCTATCAACCGCCTCGGGAAAACCCGTGGACCGGTGAAATCGATCGGCAGGAATCGGCGGCGCCCTACCACGACTGGAACGAACGGATCGCCGCCGAGGCCTATGCGCCCAACGCCGACCCCGGCGCGCGCGAAGGACCGCCGGGCGGCCGCTATCCCTCCAACTACGCGCGCATGAGCTTCGATTTCGGGCCCACGCTGCTTTCGTGGCTGGAGAGGAGGGCCCCGGACGTCTACCGCTCGATCCTGGACGCCGACCGCGCCAGCCGCGCGCGGTTCTCCGGGCACGGCTCGGCCATGGCCCTGGCCTACAACCACATGATCCTGCCGCTGGCGAACCGGCGCGACAAGCGCACGCAGGTTCTCTGGGGGATTCGCGACTTCGAGCACCGTTTCCATCGGACGCCGGAAGGAATGTGGCTTCCGGAGACGGCGGTCGACGCGGAGACGCTCGAGGTCCTGGCGCGCCAATCGATCCGCTTCACGATCCTCGCTCCCCATCAGGCCGTCCGCCACCGGGCCCGAGGGGAGACGGCGTGGACTCCGGCCGCGGAGTCTCCCATCGACACGCGCCACTCCTACGAGGTGTGTCTCCCAGGCGGCCACCGCATCGCGGTCTTCTTCTATGACGGTCCGGCGTCGCACGCCGTCGCCTTCGGCGGCCTGGCGCAGGGAGGTCAGAGCCTCGCGCTGCGGCTCCAGCAAATCGTGGCCGGCGCTCCGGGGGCCGCGCTCGGGTCGATCGCCACGGACGGGGAGACCTTCGGCCACCATTTCCGGGGCGGCGAGCGGGTGCTGGCCGCGGCGCTCGACGCCATCGAGGAGCAGAGCTCTCCGCGCCTGACGAGCTACGCCGAGCACCTCTCCGCGCATCCGCCGGACTACGAGGCGGAAATCCACGAGAACACCGCGTGGAGCTGCGCGCACGGCCTGGGCCGCTGGACCACCGACTGCAGCTGCAAGACCGGTGAGCACCCGGACTGGAATCAGGCGTGGCGGGGGCCTCTGCGGGCGGCGTTGGACTGGCTGCGCGACCGCCTGGCCGAGGTGTACGAGCAGAAGGGCGCCGAGCTGCTGGTCGATCCCTGGAACGCGCGGGACGATTCGATCGAGATCTGGCTGGAAGGCTCGCAGGACGCGGCACGCCGGTTTCTGGAACGTCACGCGCGCCGGCCGCTGACCCCGGCCGAGGCGGCGGCGGCCCTGGACATGCTCGAGATGCAGCGTTTCGCGATGCTCATGTTCACCAGCTGCGGCTGGTTCTTCGACGACGTGGGGGGGCTGGAAGGGCGGCAGATCCTGCTCTACGCGGCGCGCGCGGTCCAGATGGCCGACCGCGTGGCGGGCGTCGGCCTCGAGGAACCGTTCCTCCGCAGGCTGGAGGCGGCGCGCAGCAACCTTCCCGAGCGTGGAGACGCGCGCCGCATCTACGAGCACTTCGTCGGGGTCGCGGCGTCGGCAGCCGCGCCCGCCGGTTCGGGTTCGATCTGATTCGCCGCCGCCGGCGCAAGGCCAGGACCGACTCGGGCCTCTGTTTTGCTATGCTCGGAAAGGCTGATGCCCCCTTCTGACACAGACCTGCGGGTTCCGGGCCTTCCCGATCCCCTCCAGCCCCTTCTCCACCTGGCCAGGGACCTGCGCTGGACATGGCGGCCGGAGCTGCGGGCCCTCTTCTCGACCCTGGATCGCCAGGCGTGGGAGCACACCCGCGGCAACGCGCTCGCTTTTCTCAAGATGGCCTCGCGCGTGGCCATGGCCCGAGCGGCCGAGGACCCGGACTATCCGAAGCGGCTGGCCCAGGCGGTGGAGGCTCTGGCGCGGGAGGACGCGGCGGAGCCGGATCATCCCGCCGCCCGGCAGATGGCGTCGCGGGGAGAGCGGATCGGCTACTTCTGCGCCGAGTTCGGTTTGACGGAATGGCTTCCGATCTACGCCGGGGGATTGGGCGTCCTGGCCGGCGATCATTTGAAATCGGCCAGCGATCTGGCGGTGCCGCTGACCGGCGTCGGCCTGTTCTATCGGGAGGGCTACTTCGTGCAGCGCGCCGATCCGAGCGGCTGGCAGCAGGAGCAGAACCCGGTGCTCGATCCCGAGGCCCTGCCGCTGTCCCCGGCCGAGGTCCCGGACGGGGGAGAGCCGGTCTTGACCGTGCGCATCGGCGAGCGCGACGTGCGCATCCTGATCCGGTCGGCGCGGGTGGGGAGAGCGCGCCTCCTGCTGCTGGACGCGCACCTGCCGGAGAACGAGCCCGCCGACCGCGGGATCACCGCGCGTCTCTACGGCGGGGACGTCGAGAATCGGATTCGGCAGGAGATCGTTCTCGGAGTCGGCGGCTTGCGGGCGCTCGACCGGCTGGGGCTGCGGCCGGCCATCCGGCACATGAACGAAGGGCACGCCGCCTTCGTGACGCTCGAGCGGATTCGCCAGCTCATCAAGGAGGAAGGGTTTTCCTTCGCTGAGGCGCGCGAGATCGCGGCCGCCGGAAACGTCTTCACCACCCACACTCCCGTGCCCGCCGGAATCGACCGCTTTTCACCGGATCTGCTGCGCAAGTACTTCGCCGGCTTCGTGGAGGAGCTCGGCCTCGAGTTCGAGGCCTTCCTGAAGCTCGGCCGCGAGAACCCGGAGGACCCTGAGGAGCTCTTCTCCATGGCGGTCCTCGCGCTGCGCCTGTCCGCCCACGCCAACGCCGTCTCGCAGCTCCACGCCCGGGTCGCCCGCCGGCTGTGGAGCGGGCTCATGCCCCTGCTTCCGCCCGAAGAAGTCCCGATCCATCCGATCACCAACGGGGTCCACGCCCCGACCTGGACCGCGCCGGAGATCACGGCGCTCGACATCGACCACGGCGGGGAGAGCCTCGACCGCACGCTGTTCTGGCAGCGCCACGAGGAGCTGCGCGCCAAGCTGGTCCGGCGGTGCCGCCAGAGACTGGCCGAGATCGAGAAGGAGCGCAACGGAAGCTCCGTCGACGTGGAGGCCGCGGCGGGGGTGCTCGATCCGCGCGCGCTCACCATCGGCTTCGCGCGCCGCTTTGCCACCTACAAGCGCGCCGCCCTCATCTTCCACGACCCCGAGCGGCTGGCCCGGCTTCTGCACCAGCCGGGACGGCCGGTGCAGTTGATTTTCGCCGGCAAGGCCCATCCGCACGACGAGCCGGGCAAGCGGATCATGCAGACCATCGTCCAGTTCACGCAGAAGGCGGAGTTCCGCGGCAAGGTCGTCTTTCTTCCCGGTTACGGAATCTCCATGGCTCGCCGGCTCGTGGCCGGCTGCGACGTCTGGCTGAACAACCCGATCCGGCCGCTGGAGGCCTCGGGCACCTCCGGAATGAAGGCGGCCTTGAACGGCGCGGTCAACGTCTCCGTGCTGGACGGATGGTGGGACGAGGCACCCTACGAGCAGGCCGGGTTCCCGATCGGCGAGCCGCGCGACAACGCCGACGACGACGAGGTGGCCCTGTCGCTCTACCGCGTTCTGGAGCGCGAGGTGGTCCCGCTCTTCTACGAACGCGACGAGCGCGGGTTGCCGCTGCAGTGGATCGAAAAGATGGTGCAGAGCGCCTCCCAGATCGCCCGCCTCTTCTCGTCGGATCGGATGGTCACCGAGTACCTGGAGTACTGCTACTCCCCCGGAGCGGAGCGCATCCGCGCCTTTCGGGAGAATCCCGAGCGTCTGCGCGAGCTCGTGGCGGCCGACAATCGATTCCCGGCGCGGGTCTCGCTGGAATGAGGGGCAGTCCGCCGACTCACGACTGTGGACTGAGGACTGCGGACTGAGGACTCACGCGGCCGCCGCCATGATGCACCCGGACACGAGACTTTCGAGTCCTCAGTCCTCAGTCGAAAGCCTTGTGTGACTTCCCGCACCGCCGGTCTGCTGCTCCACGTCACGTCCCTGCCCGGACCCTTCGGAATCGGGGATCTGGGCCCGGAGTCGGAGCGCTTCCTCGACTGGGCGGCCTCGGGGGGACAAGCGCTCTGGCAGATCCTGCCTCTCCAGCCGACCGGAAGCCACGACTCTCCGTACGGCGGCGTCTCCGCCTTCGCCGGCAATCCGCTCCTGATCTCCCCCGAGCGTCTGGTCGAACGAGGGCTGCTGGATCGCGGCGCGCTCGCGGAAGCTCCGCCTTTCCCCTCCGATCGGGTCGACTTCGGCGCCGTGCGCTCCTGGAAGGAAAAGATACTGCGCCGGTCCTGGGATCTCTTTCAATCGGGCGCGGAGTCGCCGCTGCGCGAGGACCTCGAGGCGTTCCGCGCGGGGCCTGCGCAAGGCCCGTGGCTGGAGGACTGGACGCTCTTCGCGGCGCTCAAGGAGAGGCTCGGGCCGGAGGCCTGGACCTCCTGGCCGGCTCCGCTCGCACTGCGCGAGCCGCGCGCCCTGGCCGAAGCCAGGGAGGAGCTGGCGCCAGGAGATCTCCTTCCACGCCTATGTCCAGTTCCTCTTCTACTCGCAGTGGGAGCGGGTTCACCAGGCGGCCCGCGACCGCGGCATCGCGCTCTTCGGTGACGTCCCCATCTACGTGGGCCACGACAGCGCCGACGTGTGGGCGCACCGCGAGCTCTTCGTGCTCGACGCCGCGGGTTGGCCGGAGGTCGTGGCCGGCGTGCCGCCGGACTACTTCAGCGAGACCGGCCAGCTGTGGGGCTACCCCCTCTACCGCTGGGACCGGCTCGAGGAGCAGGGCTATTCCTGGTGGGTCGATCGGATCAGGGCTTGCCTGGCCGCGGTCGACCTCGTCCGCATCGATCACTTCCGCGGGCTGGTGGGCTACTGGGCGGTCCCGGCCGGCGACGCCGACGCCCGCGGGGGCCAATGGCTGCCGGGCCCCGGGGAGAAGCTCTTTGCCGCGCTCTCGGGTGCGCTGCCGAATCTGCCCATCGTTGCGGAGGATCTGGGAATCATCACGCCGGACGTCTCGCAGCTTCTCGCCAGGCTCGGGATCCCCGGGATGAAGGTTCTGCAGTTCGCTTTCTCCGAAGACGATAGCCCGCACGCGCCGCACCGCCACATCGAGAACGCCGTCGTGTACACCGGCACCCACGACAACGACACCGCCCGCGGCTGGTTCGACGGACTTTCGCAGGAGGAGCGCCGGCGCGTCCTCGATTATCTCGGCGGCGACGGATCGCAAGTCCAGTGGGACCTGATCCGCGCGGCGTACACATCGGTGGCCGTCCGCACGGTGGTTCCGGTCCAGGACGTGTTCGGTCTGGGCCACGACGCGCGCATGAACATGCCCGCCCTGGCGCACGGCAACTGGCAGTGGCGGGCCCGCGCCGAAGACTTCACGCCGGAGCGCGCGGGGCGCCTCCGGCGATTGGCGGAACTGACGGGGCGGGTGGCGACGGAGGGGCGGGGTGACGGGGGGACGGTGTGAGCGGAGGACGAGTTTTTCGCGAGCGCTACGGCGAGGCGTAGGGGATCAGCGGTGCCGGATCCTGAATCGCAAAGGAACGGTTCACGATGTAGCTCAGTCCCGGCTGATCGATTGTCACCACCACATAGCGCATCCAGTGGTTGAACGGACTTCCGTCGGGGATCGCGGCGCAGTCGGTTCCGGTGCCACCGATGCCGCTCAATTGAACGAGGGCCTTCGCCGGCACCGCGACCGTCCGGCTCTCGCGGATCGAGTCGTCGCAGACCTGGCGGATCTCGATGGTCGCCGACGCGCTCACGTCGGCGTCGTTGTAGACGCCGACGTTCACGACACTCGGCTGGGATCCGATGTCCGCGCCGAGGTGGACTTGACGGGATCCAGCAGGAGTCAAGTGATCGAAGACGGGCAACGAGAGGGCGCCGAGGTCGGGGTCGCCGGACGGCTGGGGTCCCGCGCAGCGATAGCTGAAGGCGTTGACCCGGCTCTTCACGGTCACACCATCCGGAACGTCGAGCTTGACGACCCAAACAGGAGACTCGGACGCTGGCTGCCAGTCGTCCGGGAAAGCGAACGTTCTGCCGGCGGGAACGATGGGCATCACTCCGGGCGGCCGGAGGATCCCTCCGTTACTGACAGACAGCAGTTGAATCCTGGCATCGGTCGGTCCGTCGTTGCGGAATACGAGCGTGTCCTTCCAGAATACGCTGTTGCAGAAGGGATTCAGGGCCTCCGAAAGCTGAGACACAGCCTGAACGCGAACGACGTAAATGCTTATCGCCTGCGTGGAGAACGGCAGAAGGAAAAGCGCGAATGCGAGTGTCCCGTAACGAAGATCCCGATAGCGCCGCCGTGCCGTAGGGCGGCCCTCGCGGCCGCCCGCGGGCGGGGACAAGCCCCGCCCCTACGTCGCCCGGTCCAAACGGAACTTTCGTTACAGGACACTCGTAGATTCAGCTTCATTCCGATCATGCCATTCTTATGAACTTCCCCCCCGTCCCCGCGTCCCCGCGTCTCTTCCCTCACTCCCCCGCCACCCGGACCACATCGCCGGCGTCGAGGCCGCGGCGGATCTGGACGAATTGCGACGTCGACGTGCCCAGGGTGACGCTCCGGCGCGAGGCCCGTCCCAGCGCGGACACGGCGTAGACGAAGGGACCCCGCTCGTCGGAGTGAACGGCCTCGATCGGGAGATAGAGCGCGTCCGCGATCGTCCCGCAGGCGACGGTCGCGCGCCCGATCATGCCGGGCCGGAAGCGCGGGTCGGCCTGGTCCAGAGCGACGATGGCGGGGAAGGAGCGGGACTCGTTCTTCTGCGAGTCTCCGACCGATCCGATCGCCTTCAGCGTCCCGGTCAGCTCGAAGTTGGGGAAGGCATCGAGGCGCAGGCGGGCTCTTTGTCCCGGCGCGAGCAGGTGGATCTGGGACTCCGGAACGCGTCCCTCGATCTGCATGCGGGAGAGATCCGGGAGCGTGACGACGATCGTTCCTCCCCACACCGAGTCTCCCACCCGGACCTTGCGGCGCTCTCCGCCCTTGTCGAAGAGCTCGCTGTGGACGGCGAGGCCCGGCCCGCGCGCGACGACGGCGCACGCCGCGATCCTCGTCTGGGCCTCGGTGATCTGGCGGTTGGCCTCGTCCAGCCGGGCCAGCGCGACTTGCGCCGCCGCTTCCGCCTGCGCGCGCTCGATCCCGTTGCGCCGGCTCACAATACCGAGATTGTGCTTCCGGCTTTCCGCCTCCTCCGCCTTGCGCCGGATCAAGTCGGGATTGGTGTCGTGGACCAGGGCGGTGTGCCGGGCCCGCGCCAGCTTCAGGTCCGCGGCAGCCTGGTCACGGCGCGTCACGGCGGCGCGGTACTCCTCCTGGGACACGTATCCCTGGCCGACGAACGGAGTCAGCCCATCGAGCTTGGTCTGGGCCTCCTCCATCGCCCGTTCGCGCGTCTCCACCTCGTTGGCCGACTCCTCCGCCGTCAGGGGCGCGGTGGTGTTGACCAGCGTGGTCAGCTCGCGCTCGGAATCCTCGCTCGCCGTCTTCTTCTGATCGAAGTCTTCCGCCTCCCGAAGGGCCAGCGCGTCCACCGCCAGCCGGGCCTGGTCCGCCTCTCCCGAGAGCTCCTTGGCCCGGGCCCGGGCGGTGTCGAGCTCTTTCTGGAAGGGCGCGGGGTCGAACTGGATGAGCCGGTCTCCGGGCTTAACCAGCGTCCCTTCTTCCACCAGCCAGAGAATCTTGACCTCGACGCCCGGCACCGTCGCGCCGTAGGAATCCGAGCGCGTCGGCGAGAGCGACCCGACCAGTGCCACGGTCGGGACGAGCGGGCCTCGGTGGACCACGACGTCCCCGGTCCGGCGCGCGGAAAAAATCCCTCCGAGCACCCACGGAAGGAGAAGCAGGGCCGCAGCCACCGCCGCGGCCGCGACCTTGCGCTCGCGGATCTGACGGCGCGCCCACCCCGCGGCTCGCGCGACGAGCCGCGGCCACGCCGCGGGCCGATCCGCTTCGCTCACGGCTGGCTCACGAACGGCGCGACCTCGAGGCGCCCGGAGGCGAAAAGGCAATCGAGCCGGGCGACCAGGATGTCGTAGCGCGAGTTGGACTCGAGCAGCTTCGCTCCGTTCCACAGGTTCTCGGCGTCCACGACGTTGAAATTGTCCGACAGGCCCTTTTCGAAGCGCAACTGGGCGACCTGGGCCTGCAGCTGGGCGACCTCGGCGTTGTGGGCGGCGATCTCGTGGTCCCGCTGGGCCTGGCGCAGGCGCCGATAGGCCTGCCGCACCTCGCGGGTCAGATCGTCCTGCAGCAGCTGATAGTTGCGCCGCCGCGTCGCCAGCGCGATCTCCGCCTCCCGCCTCTGGGAGTAGAGGAGCGACGTGTTCAAGCCGTATTGCGAGCGCAGCCCGAAGACGAAAGACGGATTGCGGGCCTTCAGCGCGTCGGCCGCGGACGCGCCCGTTCCGAAGGTTTCGTAGGTCAGGACGCCGGAGAGCGATGGGAGCTGCAGGCTCCGGGCGATGCGCAGCGAGAACTCGGCGTCCGTCACCTGGTCGCGGGCCTCCTGCGCCTCCGGCCGGCGGTCGAGGGCGCTCTCCAGCGCTTCGGACTCGGTGGGCTCGGCGACCGGGAGCTCGGCGGGATCCTCGATCGTGAACCGCAGATCCCGTCCGAGCCCGGCGGCCCGGCGCAGGAGGTCCAGAAAGTCTTCCTGCGCGTTGCGTGCGTCGTTCTGGGCCAGAGCGATTCCGGCGTCCTGCTGCTCGGCCCGCAGAACGTCCAGACGCGAGAGGCTCCCGGCCTCGAAGCGGGCCCGGGAAAACTCGGTCAGCTTGCGTGAGCGCTCGTACCGCTCGGTGGCCAGGCGCAGGGCCTCCCGTTGACGCGCGATTCCCAGGTAGGTCTGGTACACGAGGAGCACCGTGCGCCGCTTCAGGATCTCCAGCGTGCGTTCGGCGCCGGAGACCGTCCTGCCGGCCTGGCGCAGAGGTTCCCGCGTGACCGCGGGATCCGCGCCGCGCAGCAGCGGCTGGGTCAGCGTCAGCCGATAGTCCGCACCGTAGGCGGTGTCGCCGGAGTCGCCGGGGGCGCGGGTGACGCTGGCCTGCCCTTCCACGAAGGTCCCGAACGGGAAGAGCTCCGACGCGTCGAGGCCGTAGCTCTCGGTCCGCTGGGCGGAGTCGCGGCTCCTGTCGAGAGACACGAACGGCGTGACCTGGGGAAGAAACGTCGAGACCACGCCGCGCTCGGCGATCCGCGAGGCGAGGAGCGCGTCGAGACTGTCCAGAAGATCGGGATTGCGGTCGAGCGCCGCCCGCAGGGCCTGGCCGATCGTGACGACGGGAAGCCTCGGCTCCGATTGAGCCGCCGCGATCGAGGGCAGGAGCAGCAGAACGCTCGCGATCCGTGCGGTTCGCCTCACGCCTTCCGCCTTCCGCCTCACGCCCGGCCTCATCCTTCCCTCAGGGCCTGGGCCGGGTCGATGCGCGAGGCCCGCAGCGACGGGCGGATCCCGGTCAGAATGCCGATGACGACGCACAGGCCGGCCAGCAGGGAAAAGGAGAGGATCGAGAGGGAGGAGCCGGATCCCGACCGATCGACGGTGGCCATGCTGATCGCGACACCCGCCAGGAGACCCAGCCCTCCGCCCAGGACTCCCAGAAGCAGCCCTTCGGCCTGGAACTGCAGGACGATGTCGTGGGACCGCGCGCCCACCGCCCGCCGCAGGCCGATCTCCCGCGTGCGCGCGACGACCGAGGCCGAGAGGAGATTGGAGATCCCCGCGACGGCGGAGAGCGCCGTGAGAAGACCCACCAGCCACACGATCCGATCGAAAGTGCGCCGCGTCTGTTTGTATTGCCGCAGCGTCTGCACCGGAGAGGCGACGCGCACCGAACCGCCCGGCCCGAACCGCTCCGGATCCATGCGGGCGAGGAGCTCCGCGGTCTGGTCCACTCCGGATGCCTGCGCGAACTCCAGAACCGCCACGTCGATCGGATAACGGCCCTCCGACTGTGCCGCCGCCTCGGGCTCGGTTCCCAGAGGGACCACCACGGAGCGGTTCCAGTCGAGCGCCGGAATCTCCCCCACGCTCGCGCCTTCCGCCGGGCTGTCGGCCATTACTCCGACCACTTCGTAGCTGCGGCCGGCGACGTTGACGATGGTTCCAAGGACCGTCGGCACTCCGGCTTCCCGCGCCACGTCGCGGCCCAGCACGCAGTACGGGTTCTGGCGGGCCACGTCGAGGTCGCCCAACAGGCGCCCCGCGGCGGCGCGCGCGCCCAGCACTCCGGGCAATGGTCCGGCCACGGCGTAGAGCGGCGCTGCGAGCGGCGCGCCGCGCAACGCGATGGTGCGGCGCTCCAGGCGCAGCGCGACGGAGCCTCGGACCGGGAGAATGGCGGACAGCCGCCGCGCGTCGGCCGTGGTCAGCGGCGCGGCGAGCCCCGACGAGCGTGGATCGTGGCGAGCCACGAGGTAAAGATTCCTCAAGCCGGCACGCTCCAGAGACCGGATCGTCGAAGCCCGCCCCCGCTCGACCAGGCTGGTCAGGCACACCACGATGGACATGGCCAGCGCCAAAGCCACCAGTGCGGCCCGGGTGCGCACGCGGTCGACGCGGATCGCCTCGAGCGCGACGCCCAGGGCGCGCGCGACGTCGGCCCGCGAGGGCTGGCCCGGGGAGGAAGAGAGTTTCAAGATCCGTTTCCTGTGAAGCACAAGGTTACGCCAGCCGTCCGCGGGACTGCACGCTCCAAACGACAGCCCTTCGCTGCGGCGCGGCCTCGGGCCCGGTCCGGAAACGGCGGTTCGGAGATATATTTGAAGCCCGTGAACCAGACTCCAGGCCGGACGGAGCCGTCGGCGGTCCCTCGCCGATTCGCCGGCGTCAGTGACCGTGCGCTCCGGACCGCGGCTGGCGGAAGTCGCGGCGCATGAGCGCCCCCGGCGGCGGCGCGATCGAAGGCAAGTACGAGGTCCTCGGCAAGATGCGCGAGGGAGGCATGGGCGCCATCTACATGGTGCGCCACCGCCTCTTGAACGAGCTGCGGATCATCAAGGTCATGCGGCCGGAGGTGGCCGAGAGCGCCGACTCCCGCAAGCGATTCCTGCGCGAGGCCCAGACCGCGACGCGGTTGAAGCACAGCCACATCGTCGGCTTCTACGACTTCTTCGTGGACGACGAGGGCACCGCGTACATGGTCATGGAGTACATCGACGGGATCAACCTGCGCGACATGATCCGCAACTGCGGCGCGCTTCCCATCTCCCTGGCTCTGTATCTGGCGGGCCAGTGCCTCTCGGCCCTCGATTACCTGCACCGCAAGGGGATCGTCCACCGCGACATCGCTCCGGACAACATCATGATGACGCAGGAGGAGGACGGCACCCTCCAGGCCAAGTTGATCGATCTCGGCATTGCCAAGCTGCAGCAGACGGAAGACCAGGACCAGCTGACGGCGGCCGACGAGTTCATCGGCAAGCTGCGCTACTCCTCTCCCGAGCAGCTCACCAAGAAGGCGACCTCGGCGGCGATCGACGGCCGGAGCGACCTCTTCTCCTTCGGGGTGGTGCTGTACGAAGCCCTGACCGGCATCTGCCCGTACGGCGGGGGGAGCCTCCAGGACATCCTGACGGCGCGCCTGCACCGGCCGCCGATGCCGTTCACGCAGAGCGATCCGCAAGGCCGCCTCGGCGCCGTGCTGCGCGGGACGATCCTGCGCGCCCTGCAGACCAAGCCCGACGACCGCTACCAGACCGCGGTCGAGTTCGCCAAGGCCCTCGAGGCGGTGCCGGCGAGCGAGGCGAGCCCGGAGACTCCGGAGCAGGTACAGCAATACGTGCGTGCCGCGGTCGAGGCGGCTCGCAAGGCGGCGGCCGCGGCCACCCCCGGCGCGGTCTCCAGCCTTCAGCGCTCGCTGCAGTCGAAGTTCCGAGGGTCGGAGATCTCGGTGCGCCCGCTGGAAGCCACCGACCTTCAGGTGGAGCGGACGATTTCGCGGCTCTCCTCCGACTCCGGGCTTCCGCGGACGCAGACGAACCTGGAGTCGCGAGGGGCAGATCGCACCCTGGCCTACGCCGGTCCGAAGGGCGTCGGGGGCCCGCCGATCGAGCGCACGGTGATCGAATCCAAGAAACCGCACGCGATCCTGGGATACGCGGCCGTCGCGGGCGCGGCGGCGGCGCTGGTGGTGCTGGGGATCGTGGTGTCGGTGCTCATTTCCAACCGCAATCGCGGAGAGTCCCCGGCTCCGCCGGAGCCGACTCCGTTCGCGCAGCTGCAATCGACCAGCGCTCCAGAGCCCACCGCAGCCCCCGCCCCGACGACGGTCGTCGTGGCACAACCGCCGCCGACGGCCGCGCCGCGTCAGACAGCGGGCGGGGAAGAGAAGAGGACAGCCCGGACGACCCGGCCGTCCCGCTCGGGCGAACGAGAGCCCACGACCCGGATGGCGCAGGCGGAGATCCCGCCCGCCCGTCCCGGTTCGCACCGGCCGCGCCAGCGGTTCTGCGCCGATGTCAGCCGCACCGGCTATTTTCAGGGTGTTCCCAAGGAAGTTCCCCCCGGATTCAAGGACGTGGCCGGCCTCCCGGCGCGGGACGACGCCGCGCGGATCAAGATCGCCATCTCGGTTCTGCCCGAGAGCCCGACGGAAGGGGAGGAGTTCACGGTCGTGGCGACGTTCGTCAACGGCGGCGACGGAGCGTTCCGCCTGGTGCGGGCGGAAGAGTCCGCGCCGAGCGCGCGGGGCGGCTTCGCGCCGATCTCGGGGGTGGCCGCGCCAACGGCGATCGACGAAGGCGGCAAGCTCGAGCTCTTTCGGACGCGCCGGGCCCTGGGGCCGGGGGAGACGTACCACAAGACCTTTCGGGTGGTGGAGCAGCGGCGCAACGACGCATGGGAGGCGTCGGTCACGGTCAAGCCGTGCGTCGAGCAGTAGCGGCGCGGAGGCCCGAGAAGAATCCGCTTGACAACCCGACCCCCTTGTCCCAACGTAGGGCCGTGAAGATGCCCGTGATCCTCGCCGCGCGCGGCGCTTCGGTCTCTCCGATGCCGATCGCGCGCAACGCCGCCGTCGACCGGGGAGCCCGAGGCCCCCACGCCCGCGCCAGGAGGACCTCCTCCATGGTGACGGCGTGCTCGACGCGACTCCCGTAGAACCCCGAGCCACTCGCCGCCTCATGAAACGCCGCTCGCCGGTCGTGTGCGTCGCCTTTTCCGGTGGTCTCGACACCACTTACTGCGCGGTCCTCCTGCGCGAAGAGGGAAGCCGCGTCCACGCGGTGACCGTCGACACCGGCGGCTTCTCGGCCGCGGACAAGCGGCGGATCGCCGGCCGCGCGCGGCAGGCCGGGGTCGAGAAATACGTGCTCGTCGACGGGCGGCGCGAAGTCTTCGAGGATTTCGCGCTTCCCCTGATCTTCGGAAACGTCCTGCGCGGAGGCGTCTATCCCCTCTCGGTCGCGGCGGAGCGGGCGGTGCAGGCGCGCCGGGTCGCCCTCTACGCGCGCCGCATCGGAGCGGCGGCCATCGTGCACGGGTCGACGGCCGCGGGCAACGATCAGTTCCGATTCGACGCCGCGCTGCGCGTGCTCGCCCCGGAGATCGAGGTGCGCGCGCCGATTCGGGACCTGGGGCTCACGCGGGAGGAGGAGACCGCGTACCTGGCATCCCGCGGCGTGGCCATCCCGGCCCGCACCACCCGGTACTCGGTCAACGAAGGGCTGTGGGGAACGACGATCGGTGGCGGCGAGACGCACGATCCGTGGGAGCTTCCCCCCGAGGATCTCTTTCCCGGCCGGAGACGGGCGCGGGCTCCAAAGACGCCGCGCTCCGTGGCGGTCGGATTTCGGCGGGGCCGCCCGGTGGGGCTCGACGGCCGGCCGATGGAGGCGCTCGCCCTGGTCGCCCGGTTGAACGAGATCGGCCGCACGTACGCCGCGGGCCGGGGGATCCATTTGGGAGATACGATCCTCGGCGCGAAGGGACGGATCGTCTTCGAGGCTCCGGCGGCGCTCGCTCTCATCGCCGCCCATGCGGAGCTGGAGAAGCTCGTGTTGACCAAGGAGCAGCGGCAGTTGAAGGCGTCGGTCGCGGAGGCCTATGGGCGGCTCCTCCACGAGGGGCTCGCCTTCGATCCCGCCCTCTCCGACGCCGGAACGTTCCTGCGCGGCTCGCAGGCTCGGGTGACCGGGCAGGCCCGCGTGCGCTTTTCGCCCGGGCGGTTCGACGTCGTCGGCGTCCGCAGCCCTCGTTCGCTCCTGCGGCACGACGTCGTCCGGTACGGAGAAGCCAATGCCTACCTGACGCCGGCGGAGGCGCGCGGGGTCGGAAAGACGCTGGCCCTGCCTGGCATGCTGTCGGCGCTGGCCGGTCGGAGGAGGGCGATGCCCGGGAAGACCGCGCGCGGAAAGAAACGATGAGCACGATCACTCTGGACAAGATCGCCTCCTCCACGGCGCGGCTGGCGCTGCCGCGCGAGGTCGAGATCTCGCCCCACATCGAGGCCAAAGAAGGCAACGTCCTGGCGGTCCGCGCGCTCATGGAGAAGAGCGTCTACGACCGCCTGGAGCTCGTGTCCGGCCGGATGGCCAAGATCAACAAGGGAGACGTCATGGCCGGGACGCTCGGCTACCGCCGGGCGTTGAAGGGATTCGTCGGCACGGTTCCCGAGTCGATCCACGTGGGCGACACGATCCACGTCCTGAACCTGGGAGGGGTGCTCGGCCTCTGCATCGGCAAGAACCCTGACGTCGGGTCGCCGCTGGAGGTGGAAGTGCTGGGGGCGGTGATGCGCGATGGCGTGGCCGCCAACATCTCCCAGAACGCGATCCCGCCGCGCGACGAGCTGCCGGCGTGCCCGCCGCTCGTCGTGGTGGCCGGAACGTGCATGAGCGCGGGCAAGACCGGCGCCGCCTCGGAGATCGTCAAGCGGTTCGCCCAGTCTGGCAGCCGCGTGGCCGCGGCCAAGCTCTCGGGCGTCGCCGCGCTGCGCGACACCCTGGACATGGAGGACCACGGCGCGTTCGCCACCCTGTCCTTTCTGGATTGCGGCCTGCCTTCGACGGCTCGCGTGCGGGACCTGGCGCCCTACGCCCGGGCGATCCTGGCCGAGCTCGCGGCGAAGAGCCCGGACGTGATCGTGCTCGAGCTGGGGGATGGAATCCTCGGCGACTACCACGTGGGAAGCTTCTTCGAGCATCCCGACCTCGTGCGCGCGACCAGGGCCGTGGTCATGTGCGCCAACGACCTCGTCGCGGCGTGGGGAGCCAAGGAGCTGATGGATCGGTGGAAGATTCCGATCACCGTCGTCTCCGGACCGGTGACCGACAACCAGACGGGAACCGAGTACATCGCGCAGGAATTGCACCTCCCGGCGGCCAACGCCAAGACCGACGGCCGGACGCTCTTCGGCATCGTGTACGACGAGATCCACAAGGCGCCCGGCGGGTCCGGCTCGTGACGGTTCGTGCCGCCATTTTCGGAGCGAGCGGCTACGCCGGCGGGGAGCTGTTGCGGCTGCTGCTCGATCACCCCAAAGCCGAGCCGGTCGCGGTGATTTCGCGGTCGCAGGCCGGCCATCCGGTGTCGGCCGTCCATCCGCACCTGTCGCGGTTGACCGATCTGGAGTTCGTGTCGGAGCTGCCTTCCGGGGATGACCTGCCCGAGGTGGTCTTTCTGGCCGGGCCGCACGGCTACGCCATCCAGATCGCCCCGCCGCTACTGGACACCGGGGTGCCGGTGGTCGATCTCTCGGCCGACTTCCGATTGAAGGACCCCGCGTCGTTCGAGAGGTTCTACGGACCGGTGCCGGCGGGCTTCTCCCGGCAGAAAGAGTTCGCCTACGGACTGCCCGAGCTCTTTCGCGACAAGATCGCATCCTCGCGCGCCGTCGCCGCGCCGGGGTGTTTCGCTACCGCCGCGATCCTGGCGCTGGCTCCGCTGTGGAGAAAGGATCTCGTCGCGAAGGATGCCGCCGTCTCTGTCTTCGCCATCACCGGCTCCTCCGGGGCCGGCGTCTCGCCGACCGCCACCACACACCATCCGCGCCGCGCGTCCGCCTTCTTCGCCTACGCCATGGACGGCCATCGCCACCTTCCGGAGATCGAGGAGTCCCTCTCGGCGATCGGAGAGCCTGCCGCCGGCCGCGTCGTGTTTCAGACCCACTCCGCGCCGCTCGTGCGCGGTATCTTCGTGACCGCGACGGTGCCCTTGAAGACGAAGATGGACAAGGCGTCGCTGGCGAAGGTCTACCAGGAAGCCTACGGCACCGAGTTTTTCGTGCGCCTGGTGGAGGGATCGCCCGACGTCGCGGCGGTCAAGGGAACCAACTTCGCCGACGTCGGTGTCGCCGCGCAGGGCAGCGTGGCGAAGATCTTCGTGGCCATCGACAACCTGGTCAAGGGAGCCGCGGGTCAGGCGATCCAGGCCATGAACATCCTCTTCGATCTTCCCGAGCCGACCGGCTTGAAGATGTCGGGGGTCTTTCCATGACCGGCGCGACCGCCGCCGCGGCGGAGCTGACGACCTACACGCGCTGGCCGATCACGCTCGCGCGCGGCGAGGGCTCGACGGTGTGGGACGCGGCGGGGAAGAGCTACCTCGACCTCTACGGCGGCCACGCGGTGGCCGCGACCGGGCACTGCCATCCCGACGTCGTGCGCGCGATCCGCGAGCAGGCCGGCCAGCTCCTCTTCTACTCCAACGTCGTGGCGCTTCCCGTCCGCACGCGCGCGGCCGAGGCGATCGCGGCGGAGGCGCCGCCGCCGCTCTCCAGGGTCTTCTTCGTCAACTCGGGCACGGAGGCCAACGAGAACGCGATGCGCCTGGCGCGGAGGGCGACAGGCCGCTCCGACATCGTGACCTTCACCGGCGGGTTCCACGGGCGCACCGCCGACGCGATCTCCGCGGCCGGGCTGGCCAAGTACCGGAAGCTTGGCCGGCCCAATGTGCCCGGCCATCGCATCGTCCCGTTCGGGGACGTGGAGGCCTTGCGCCGGGCGGTCGACGAAGAGGTCGCGGCCGTTCTGATCGAACCCATCCAGAGCATGGCCGGCGTGATCACCGCGCCGCCGGAGTACTTCCAGTCCCTGCGGCGGATCTGCGACGAGCGCGGCGCGAAGCTCATCTACGACGAGGTACAGACCGGCTTCGGGCGCACCGGGACGTTCTTCTACGCCGGCCGGCACGGGGTCGTGCCGGACCTGGTCGCCCTGGCCAAGGGGATCGGCAGCGGCGTTCCGATGGGAGCGGTCCTGGTTTCCGAGGAGATCGCCGCGGGCGTGAAGCCCGACGAATACGGCACGACCTTCGGCGGCGGGCCGATCGCCTGCGCCGCGGCGGAGGCGACGGTCCATGTCATCGAGAAGGAGGGACTGCTCGAGAACGTGCGCCGGGGCGGCGCGCGGTTGATCGAGGGTCTCCTGAGCCTCTCCGGCGTGCGAGAGGTCCGCGGCGAGGGATTTCTCCTGGGCGTGGTCCTCGACCGTCCCGGGAAACCGGTGCGCGAGGCGCTCCTCGCGCGCGGCGTCCTGGTCGGCGGCAGCGACCTGCCCGACGTTCTGCGTCTTCTTCCGCCCCTGGTTCTCCGCGCCCAGGAGATCGACCGTTTTCTCGGGGAGATGAAGGCGGTCCTGTGAACCACTTCCTGACCACCCGGAACCTCTCGCCGGACCGCTTCGGGGCGCTGCTCGCCCGGGGAGAGGAGTTTCGCAACGGCGCCGAGAGCCGCGCGCTCGCCGGCCGGCACGTCGGCCTCGTGTTCTTCAACCCTTCGCTGCGGACGCGGGTCTCCATGGAGGTCGCCGTCTCCCGCCTGCACGGAACGCCCGTCACCCTCTCCGTGGGCGGGGACGCGTGGCCGATGGAGTATGAAGACGGCATTGTGATGGACGGCGCAGCTGCCGAGCACGTCAAGGAGGGAGCCGGCGTCCTGGGCCGCTACTGCGACCTCCTGGGCGTGCGCTCTTTCCCTGCCGGCAAGGACTACGCGAAAGACCGCACCGAGCCGGTCTTGAACGCGTTCGCGCGCCACTCGGGCGTGCCGGTGGTCAACCTCGAGTCGCCGCTCGACCATCCCTGCCAGGCCATGGCCGACGCCCTGACGCTCCGGGAGCGGCTGGGTCCGACGCGCGGGCGGCGCGTCCTTCTGACGTGGGCCTACCATCCCAGGGCCCTGCCGATGGCGGTTCCCAATGCGTTCCTGCTCGCGGCCTCGCGGCTGGGCCTCGACCTGGTGTTCGCGCGGCCGGAGGGCTACGAGCTCGACGGAGAGATTTTCGAGACGGCGCGGGAGAACGCGATGGCTTCCGGCGGAGCGCTGACGGTGACCGACGACGCCGACGCGGTCTACGAGGGCGTCGAGGTGGTCTACGCCAAGTCGTGGGGAGCGCTGGCCGACTACGGAAAGCCGGATGCCGAGGCGGCGCGACGATCGAGGCTCAAGGACTGGCGCGTCACGGAGGCGCGGATGGCTCGTGGCAAGAACGCCGCCTTCATGCACTGCCTCCCGGTGCGCCGCAATGTCGTGGTCGACGACGCGGTCCTGGACGGGCCGCGGTCGCTGGTCCTGGACGAGGCGGAGAACCGGCTCTACGCGCAGGAGGCAATCCTGGAATGGATGGCGGAGGAATAGTGCGACGTTCGAAGTGCGAAGTGCAATGTCCGAAGTGCGAGGTTCGACGTGCGAGGTTCTACGTTGGGCCGTTTCACGTCGAACGCCGAACGTAGCACGCCGCACCCAGCCATGAGCAGACCCGAAAAGATCACGCCACGCCCCTCGATCGACGCCGAGATCCTTCGCGAGGCGTTGCCCTACATCCGCAGCTTCAAGGGGAAGAACTTCGTCCTGAAGATCTCGGGGAAGGTCACCGAGAACCGGGAGAACCTGGCGTCGCTGGCCGAGGAGATCGCGCTCCTCCATCAGGTGGGGATCCGCGTCACCGTCGTGCATGGCGGCGGCGCGCAGGCCACGCAGCTTGCCGATCGCCTGGGTCTGGAGACCAGGCTGGTCAACGGCCGCCGCATCACCGACGACGACACGCTGGAAGTCGTCAAGATGGTCTTCGCCGGCAAGATCTCCGTCGAGATCCTCTCGGCCCTGCGGGCGCACCAGGTCCACGCCGTGGGCGTCTCCGGCATCGACGGCAACGTCGTGCTGGCGCGGCGGCGCTCCAAGAAGAGGGTCGTGAACCGGGAGACGGGCAAGCGCGAGACGATCGACTTCGGCAACGTCGGCGACGTCGTGGACGTCGACCCCCGCCTCCTGACGACGCTGCTCGACGCCGGGTATCTGCCGGTCGTCTCGCCGCTCGCCGCCGACGAGGAAGGGCACGTCTACAACGTCAACGCCGACGCGATCGCCTCGGCCCTGGCCATCGAGATCGCCGCGGAGAAGCTGATCCTCCTCTCCGACGTGGCCGGCGTCCTGGCCCGTCCCGGCGAGCCGGACAGCCTGGTGTCGCGGCTCTCGGCGGCCGAGGCCCGCAAGCTCTCCAGAAGCTCCGCCGTGTCCGGGGGCATGGTGGCCAAGCTCGAGGAGATTTCGCGCGTGGCGGAGTCGGGTGTGCGCGCGGTGCACATCGTCAACGGCAACCAGCGCAACGCGCTCCTCTCTGAAATCTTCGGAGACAAGGGGAGCGGGACCATGGTGGTCTCTTGAACCTCGCGTCAAGCCCGGCGGGCGGAGACAAGCCCCGCCCCTACGAACCAGGGGCCAGACTCTTTTCGGGCCTCGTTCGCAGGGGCGGCCCTCGCGGCCGCCCGCCAGCGAAACCGTCATGAAGGAGATGGCCGTGTCGATTCCGGGAGTCCTCGATCTGCTGTCGGAGTTCGTGGCGATCGCCAGCGTGTCGGGCGACGAGGCCCGGCTTGCCGACCGGATCGCTGAAATCTGCCGGGAGAACGGCGTCGAGGCGCAACGCCCGGGAAGAAACGTCGTCGCCCGCCGCGGCTCGGGATCTCCCTGCCTCCTTCTGAACTCGCACCTCGACACGGTGCCCCCGGTCGACGGCTGGAGCGCGGATCCGTGGACGCCGCGCCGGGAGAAGGATCGGCTGATCGGCCTCGGCTCCAACGACGCCAAGGCCTCGGTGGCGTCGATGCTCGAGGCGTTCCTGACCGCGCGCCTTCCGGCGCAAGGGAGCCTGCTTTTCGCCGCCACCTGCGACGAGGAGACCGGGGGCGACGGACTGGAGAAGCTGGCCGGCGATCTCGAATTCGACGCGGCGATCGTGGGAGAGCCCAACGACTTTGCCGTGGCCATCGCACAGAAGGGCCTGGTGAAACTGCGCCTGACCGCGCGCGGACGCAGCGGCCACGCGGCCCGGCCTCAGCTCTCCGACAACGCCATCACGATCGCGGCGCGCGACGCTCTGGCGGTCGCGGACCTCGACTTTAAATGCGAGGACCCGCTCCTGGGCCGGCCCACCGCGGCGGTCACGATAGTCCGTGGAGGGGTCAAGTCCAACGTGATCCCCGACCGCTGCGAGATGACGGTCGACGCGCGGACGATCGCGGCCTTCGACAACGAGAAGATGGTCGAGAGGATTCGCTCCTCGGTGACCTCCCACGTCGAGGTCCTGTCGGCGCGTCTGAAGCCGGTGGCCGGCGATCCGGACTGGAAGATCGCCCGCGCCGCTCTCACCGCGACCGGTGCCCGCGGCGTGGCCGGGTTCGGTGGAGTCTCGGACCTCGCGCACATGGGGGGCCGCCCGGCCATCGTGTTCGGGCCCGGCACGCCGGACCAGTCGCACACCGCGGAGGAGTCGATCGCCGTCTCCGCGCTGGCCGCTGCGCCCGAGATCTATCGCCGGACGATCGTGGCGTTCTTGGCGTGAAGAAGAAGCGCGTCTCCGGCGGGCACAAGAAAGCCCTGTGGGGCGGCGGTTTTCGCGGCGCTTCGGGGCAAGGCCTGGCCCGGATCTCCGTCTCGCACCGCTTCGACCGGAGGCTGGCCCAGCTCGATCTGGCCGGCTCCCTGGCCCACGCTCGCGGCCTGGCGCGGGCCGGGCTTCTCTCCGCCGCCGCCCTGGCGAAGATCGAGCGGGGCCTGGCGGCGATCGGCCGCGAGATCGCCGAGGGGCGCTTTCGCTTCTCCGATCGGGACGAGGACATCCACTTGAACGTGGAGCGCCGCCTGATCGACCTGGTGGGCGAGGCGGGGGAGAGACTCCACGCCGGCCGGTCGCGCAACGACCAGGTCGCGCTCGATCTGCGGCTGTGGACAATCGCCGCGATCGGACGCTCGGCGCTCTCCCTGCGGACCCTGGCCGGGTCGCTTCTGGACCGGGCCGAAGAGTTTCTCGCGGCGCGCGTGATCGTGGCCGCGCGCACGCACTTGAGGAGCGCCCAGCCGGTGCTGCTGGCGCACGTGTTCCACGCCTACGCCGAGATGCTGCGCCGCGACCTCGAGCGCCTGTCCGACGCCGCCAAGCGCACGGCGGTCTCGCCGCTCGGGTCCGGGGCCTGCGCCGGAACGACCCTGCCTCTCGATCGGGAAGGCGTGGCCCGGGATCTCGGGCTCTCCGAGGTTTCCGCCAACAGCCTCGACGCCGTCTCCGATCGGGACTTCGCCGTGGAGTTCGAAGCCGCCGCGGCGCTGGCGATGGCGCATCTCTCGCGCCTCTCGGAGGACCTGATCCTGTGGACCGGCGAGGAGTTCTCGCTCTTCACGCTGTCGGAGACGACCACGACCGGCTCCTCGATGATGCCGCAGAAAAAGAACCCCGACTCCCTGGAGCTCGTGCGCGGCAAGGCCGGCCGCGTTTTTGGAGACCTCGCCGCCACGCTCGCGATCCTGAAGGGCCTGCCGCTTTCCTACGACCGCGATCTGCAGGAAACGCAGGAGCCGCTCTACGACGCCGCCGACACGCTGGAAGCCTGCGCCGCGGCGATGACCGAGGTCGTGCGCGGCTTGCGGCTGCGGCCGCCGTACGACCGGCCCGCGATCGACCCGTCGTCGCTGGCGACCGACATCGCCGAGGAGCTCGTCCGCAGGGGCGTGCCGTTCCGCTCGGCGCACCAGCGCGTCGCGCGCTGGAGCCGGCTGGCGGCGCAGGCGCGGGCCGACGTCCGCGACATCGCCGCGGTCGAAGCCGTCGAGCTGCGTCCGTTCTTGAAGAAACTCACTCCCGAGACCGCCGTCTCCCGCCGAGACCTCCCCGGCGGCACCGCCCCCCGGCGCGTCCGCACGGCCATCGCCCGAACGCGCCGCGCGATCGCGCCGACGCGCTGAGGCCGCGAGATCAGCGGGCCGCGCTGCCGGCGACGCCGCCGACGTGGCGGCGGAAGAAGGAGAGGCTCTCCTCCCACGCCGTCTTGGAGGCGTGGATGCGGTAGGTGTCGCGTTCCTGGCAGAAGAAGTCGTGCCCGGCCTCGGGAAAGATGTCGATGCGGAAATCTTTCCCCAGGGCGGCGAGGTGGCGCCGCACCGCTTCCCGCTCCTCGGGGCGGATGGTCATGTCCAGGAGTCCATAGAAGATGAGGACCGGCGCGGCGAGCGACATGGCCTGGTCGATCGGCGTCGGGTGTCCGGCTCCGGCGGGGCGGGCAGCGGTGAGCCCGTTGGGGTACAGGCAAGCCGCGGCTCGAACGTCGTCGGGGAAGCGGCACGCCGACAGGAACGCGAGCCGCCCACCGAGCCCCATGCCGAGCAATCCCACTCCGCCCGATCGCGCCTTCGACCGGCCGGCCACGTAGGCCAGGGCCTGGTTCACGATGGCCGTCGCGCGCTCGTCGGTCAGCGTCGAGGCGCGGTCGCTGGCTGCCACTTCCTCCGAGTAATCGAAGGCGGTCGAGCGCATCGGATGGAGGACATCCGGGCCGGACGCCGAGAAGCTGGAAGGCGAGCCATAGAGGTCGGGCGCCAGCGTGTAGAACCCGGCGTGGGCCAGGCGGTTGGTCAGGTTGCGGGCGTGCGGGTTCAAGCCGAAGCGGTCGTGAAGCACGAGGATCGCCGGGAACGGGCCGTCGCCCGCCGGCACGGCCTCGTGCGCCGGATAGCACTGCACCAGCGTGGTGTTGCTCTCCATGTCGATCATGCCGGCCTGGACGCCGGAGACGGGCGCATCGGTCATAGGGCGTTTCTACAGCAGCGCGGGAAGATCCGCCAGCGAAGGCACGACGGCGTCGGGGTGCGCGGCGGCCCGGGTCAGGTCCTCCGGCCGAAACTTGCCGGTGCGAACGAGGATCCCCTTCATCCCGCATGCCATGCCCCCGCCAACGTCGACGTCCACGTCGTCGCCCACCACCGCGGCTTCGCCCGGCTCGACTCCGAGCGGCTCGAGCGCGGCCCGGAAGAACTCCGCCGCCGGCTTGCCGACCAGCGTCGCGGTGCGGCCCGAGGCGTGCTCCAGGGCGCAGACGAAGGGGCCCTGGTCGAGCACCAGGCCCTCGTCGGCGCGGTAGTAGCGGTTGCGGGCGAGCGTCACGAACGCGGCGCCGTCCAGAAGGTGATGAAACGCGCCATTCAGCCGCTCGAACGTGAACTCCTCGCCGATGTCGCCCATCACGACCGCCTGCGGAGAACGGTCTTCCTGTTCGATCCCCGCGAAGTCCTCGCGGACCGCGTCGCGGATCATCAGATCGCAGCGCGTCCAACCGCGCTCGAGGAGGTGCCGGCGTCCGGCGAGCGGCGCCGTGAACAGCTCTTCCGGACGGGCGGAAATACCCATCGTCGCGAGCTCGCCGACGAGTTGCCGGCGCGGCCGGCTGGTCGTGTTCGTGACGAACGCGCACCGGACGCCGCGCTCCCGAAGGGCCGCGATCGCCTCGGGAGCGCCGGGAACGACGCGGCCGGCCTCGTACACTGTGCCCTCGAGGTCGATCAGGAGTGCCTTGATGCCCGTGAGATCCACGCGAAGATTCTAGGCCGCTCACCCGACTGAGGACTGAGGACCGAAGACTGAGGACTCGACTGGCTCTTGTCGCGAAAGATCTCGATCCGGGCGCCAGCCTCCTGAGTCCGCAGTCCCCAGTCCTCAGTCGGGAGTCCCTACGCAGCAATCGGCCGGCAGTCCCCGCACGGACGGAACCCCGCCTCGAGCGCTTCCTGTGCCGAGTGGAAGCGCACCGTGTTCTCCCTGATCAAGCTCTCGATTCCCCCGCACGTTGGATAGCAGAAGTAACGCTTCTTCTCGTTTCCGAGATAGCGCACCCCCGTCGCCGCCAGCTGCTCGATCGTCTCCGGTGCGGCTCCCTCCGCGGTCAGGATCCGCTTCTTGGCCCGCGTCCCCCCCATCGAGTAGTTCCCGATCGTGCCATCGCTTCTCACCACGCGGTGGCAGGGGATGAGCAGGGGCACCGGGTTCTTGGCCAGCGCGGACCCCGTGGCCCGCACCGCCTCGGGGTGCCCGATCTCGCGCGCGATCCATCCGTAAGGCCGGACCTGGCCGCGGGGGATCTCCAGCGCCTTCTTCAGAACCGCCTGCTCGAACTCCGTCAATCCCTCGAGATCGAACCGGATCTCTCCCTGCGCGGGCTTGCCCCGGTCCTCGATCCGCGTGCGGATGGCCGCGGGCGGCCGGGACGCGTCGGGGTGCGCCGGGCGGCCGAACCGCTCCCGGTACTGCCTCTCGAAGGCCGCGGCCGACGCGGCGCGCGACACGCGGGTGATCCCGCGCGAGCTCCGGGCGACGTACACCGGGCCCACCGGCGACGGGATCGTCCAGTACGAGTCCGCGGCCAGCCCGATCCGCGCGAGCACCGTCGGCAAGAGCGTCGGGGGCGCCTTCTCCTGCGAGAGCGCGCGCAACTGCCGCGCCAGCTGCAGAGCGTTCGTCCCTTCCATCTCCGTCTTACGCATGACTCCACCTCATCTTCCGGCGGGATTGCGTGATCGCTTCCCGCAGGGCGTTGATTGCGCGATGCACGTTCGACTTGGTCGTCCCGAGGGGCTGCCCCAGGATTTCCGAGACCTCCTCGAGCTTCAACCCCTCGACGTAGCGCAGGACGAGCGGGGTGCGGTACCGGGCCGGGAGGTCCGCGACCAGGCTCGCCAGATCCGCCCGCTGCCGGCTCGCCTCGAGCTTCTCGAGCGGGCCCTCGGAGGAGTCCGCGACGCGCTGCGCGGCCGGACCGTCCAGCGTCTCCGTGGGATGGCGTTTGCGTCGAACCCGGTTGCGGACCACGTTCAAGGTGATCTGGTACAACCAGGGACGCAAGGCCATGGCCCGGATCCTTCCCTGCGGATACGTCTTCAGCGCCCGGTACGCGCGGACGAAGGCGTCCTGCACCGCCTCCTCGGCGTCCTCGCGGTGGTTGGTCAGACGCAGGGCGAAGCCGAACAGCCGATCCTGGTACTCGCGGACCATCCGCTCGAAGTGAAGGTCCACGTCCTCTGCCAGGGCGCTCTCGAGCGGTGGGGCGTCCATGGCCGTCTCCTTTCCTCCGACGAGTATCCTGAGCGCGGGCGGCGCGTCAAGCCTGGTGGTTTCGGTCACCGTCGGTTCGCACATATCGCTCTCCTCAGTTCCCAAACACGCTCGGGCGCGGAAAGGTTGCAGGCGCGCAACCGCGCGCGCGGCCGGGGTGTTATGAAGCACGTCGTGAAGAACACGCCGATCGCCGACCGGGTTGCCGCGCTGGACTGGGGCGCCGCCCGGAAGTCGCTGGACCAGGTCGGCTGGGCCCGGCTCCCGGCTCTCCTGACGGCCGCGGAATGTGGGGCCCTTCGGAACATCTACGGCGACGCCGCCCGGTTTCGCAGCACGGTCGACATGGCCCGGCACCGGTTCGGTCAGGGCCAGTACCGCTATTTCAGGTATCCGCTGCCGCGGATCGTTCGGGAGCTGCGGACATACGCCTACCGCCGGCTCGCGCCCATCGCCAACGACTGGGCCCGGCTGCTGCGGCATCGCGCGGCGTATCCGGCTTCGCTGACGGCTTTTCTCGCTCGGTGCCGCGAGCGCGGCCAGGCCAGACCCACGCCGCTCCTGCTCACCTACGTCGAAGGCGGATACAACTGCCTCCACCGCGACCTGTACGGGGACATTGCCTTCCCCCTCCAGATGACCGTGTTCCTGAGCCGCCCAGCAACGGACTATGAGGGCGGCGCATTCCTGCTGGTGGAGCAGCGGCCCCGGCAGCAGTCGATCGGCGAGGCGCTCCTTCCCGATCAGGGCGACGCGGTCGTCTTCGCCTCGGCACAGCGGCCGGTCGCCGGATCGCGCGGCTTCTCCCGTGCCGGCGTCCGGCACGGCGTGGCCCGTGTCACACGCGGCTCGCGCGCGACCCTGGGGATTGTCTTCCATGACGCGCGCTGAAGGCGGGCGCCTGCGGTTCGTCTATCGCCCTCGGGGACCGTTTGACCTGGTCCGGACGGCGGCACGATTCGTCCGATTTCCCGAAGTCGTGGACCGCTTCCACGACGGCGTGTACCGCCGCCTGATGCCCGCCGGTCCCGGCTTCGCTCTGGTCGCCGTCCGCCAAAAGGGACCCGCGCGGGCGGCCGGGCTCGAGGTCGATGTCGACGTTCGTGGCGCGCAACCCGACGAGGCGCGGGCGGCGGCGCTCTCCGTGGTCGAGCGGGTTCTCGGCGGGGGAGAGGACATTCGGCCCTTCTACCGTGCATTGAAGGCCGACCGCTGGCTGGCGGAGCCCTTGCGGCGGTTCCGCGGCCTGCGCATCGCGGGAACCGGATCGCTGTGGGAATCGCTGGTGACGGCGGTCCTGTGTCAGCAGATCAATCTGACTTTCGCCTATTCCATCCGTCGCGAGCTCGCTCTGGCGTTTGGCCGCCGGGCGCGCGTTTCCGGCGAGACCTACGTGGCTTTCCCGACGCCGCGGACCATCCTGCGAGCGGCGCCGACACTGCGCCGCTTTCGACTGTCCGGCAGCAAGGCCGCCGCGCTCGCGGCGATCTCCCGAGCCTTCGTCGAGGGCGCGCTCCGCGAGGAGGACGTCGCCGCACTTCCGGAGCAAGAGGCGATCGAGCGGATGACACAGTACCCGGGTATCGGCCGCTGGACCGCGGAAATCGCGCTCCTGCGCGGCCTGGGACGGGTGGACGCGTTTCCCGCGGCGGACCTGGGTGTCATCCGCTCCATGGCCGAAGGGCTGTTGGGCCGTCCGGGAAAGGCGCGCGAGGACGAGATGCGCGCCTTCGCCGAGCGCTGGAGGCCGTATCGCGGCCTGGCGCTGGTTTACGCCTACGCGGAGCTCGAGCGGCGGAAAGCGGAAGGGAAGGCCAAACGGAAGGTCACACAATAAGGACATTGTATTTGACTGCGGACTCGAAGGGCTGCTGTCCCGATGGAGATTTCTTCAGACTCAAGGTGCTCGAGTCCTCAGTTCTCAGTCCTCTACGCCAGCCCCTCCGCCGGCGTCGGAGACTCGCGGGTGGTCCCCGCCTCCGCGGGAAAGCCGGAGGCCACGAACAGATTGACGACGGCGATGGCCAGGAGAACGGCGAAGACCGGCAGCAGCGACCGCTCGATGGCCTGGCGGAAGAGCGCCGGCGCGATGGGCACAGCGGCACTGGCGCCCGGGTGACCTGCCAGAAGGCGGCTCGCGGTCTCGGCGCCGCCGCGCAGGCGAGACGCGAGGCCCGTCGCGAGAATCCCGCCCAGGGTTCCGACCCCCAGGGAGCCGCCCACCGTCCGGAAGAAGGGGACCAGGCTCGTGGCGATGCCGCGCTGCCGCTCCGGCGCGGCGTACTGGATGGCCAGGACCTGGGCCATCGACGAGGGCCCGAGCCCGGCGCCGACCAGCGCGCAGGTCGCGCTGATCCAGGCCACGCCGGCGTCCAGAAGCGCGCCGGCGAGCAGCCCGGACAGGCCGAGCAATACCAGCACGGCTCCCAGCCGGGCCGTGGTCCGAAAGCCGAAGCGCAGGATGATGCGGCCGGCCGCCGCCGCGGACATGGCCCAGAGAAAGATGAGCGGCGTGACGACGGCGCCCGCCGCCCCGGCCGTTCCTCCGCGCGCGCCCTGGACGAAGAGAGGGACGAACGTGTCGACGCCGAAGATCGTCGTCCCGAGAATCATTGCCGCGAGGAACGGGGAAGCCGTCTCCCACCGCCGAAAGAGGTCCGGCGGAACCAGGGGGTGCTCGCGGCGGGCCTGCAGTCGGGCGAAGACGGCGAGCGAAGTCAGGCCCAGGCCGAGGAGCAACAGCCGGCCCGCCAGACCTGATCCGCCGGTGCTGGACGTCCGCAGCACGGCGAACAGCAGGGCGGTGACGCCCAGGGCGAGGGTCGAGCCCCCCGCGATGTCGATCGGATCCGGAAGCGCGGCGCGCGATTCGACCAGCCGCGTCGCCACCAGGAAGAGAGAGAGGGCTCCGAAAGGAATGTTGATGGAGAAAATCGATCTCCACCCGAAGTGGATCGTCAGGAACGCGCCGAGCAGCGGCCCGACCAGGCTGGCGAAGCCCCACACTCCGGAGAAGACCGCCTGGATGCGCGTCCGCTCTTCCAACGAGTAGATGTCCCCGGCCACGGTCATGGAGATCGGGATGAGCCCGGCGGCGCCGAGCCCCTGGATGGCCCGCGCGACGATCAGCTGCGGCATCGAATGCGCAAACGCGCAGATGCTCGCCCCGGTCAGGAAGATGCTGATACCGGTGAGCAGGATCCTCCGGCGCCCGTAGATGTCGGCCAGACGGCCATAGACCGGCATGGCCACGGTCGAGGTCAGCAGATAGATCGAGAAGACCCAGGCGTACAGGGGCAGGCCGCCGACGTCGCCGATGATCGTCGGCATGGCCGTCGAGACGATCGTCGATTCGAAGGAAGCGAGTGCGGTGATCAGGACAAGCGCCAGTGTCACCACGCGGCGCCGTCGAGGGTCGAAGCGCGGAGGCAACGCGGACATGGGCGGGCCAGCCTATAACGGGGGGCCTGGCCCGACTGAGGACTGCGGACTGCGGACTGCGGACTCAAGGGGCTGTCGTCTCAGGAAGTCTTTCTGAAGTGCCGGCCGCCGGAGTCCTCAGTCTCCAGTTCTCAGTCCTCAGTCGGGTTCGGATCTCGGTATACAGTTTTCACGGCTGCTGAAAGGAGGACGCCGATGGTCCACCCTCTGCGGATTCCCGGCTTCCGTCTGGGCATCTACGTCTTCAAGGATGCCGAGATCGTGGATTTCGCCGCTCCGCACGGCGTCTTTTCGGTCGCCCGCCGGTTCGACCCCGAGCTCGACGCTTTCCTGATCGCCGACGCCATGCGCCCGGTCCAGACCCAGGCCGGCTTCACCGTGCTGCCCAACTATTGTTTCTCCGACGCGCCGGCGATGGATGCGTTCCTGATTCCCGGCGGCTTCGGGACGCGCCAGGAGCTTCACAACCGCCGCCTGCAGGAATACATCCGCTCTCTGCCGGACTCGACGCTCCTGACGTCCGTCTGCACCGGGTCGTGGATCTACGGAAAGATGGGACTCCTCGATGGGCTGCCGGCGACCAACCGCAAGGAAGGCGACCGCGTCGAGCAGTCGCCGTCGGGCATGGTGCCGCTCGACCGGCTGGCCAGGATCGCCCCGGGCTGCAGGATCTCCCGCGCCCGCGTCGTCGACGCCGGTCGGATGATCACGGCCGGCGGCATTACGTCGGGCATGGAGATGGGGTTCCACCTCCTGCGCCGCGCGGGCTACGCCGAGGAGTTCGTGGCCGAGGTCGCACGCGTGATGGAGTACCAGAAGGCGTACGAGGCCTACCACGAGGACGTCGAGATCGCGAGGTGAATGCCCGTGCGTGTTCGGGTCGGCACGAGCGGCTTTTCCTACAAGGAGTGGAAGGGAAACTTCTATCCGGAGGATCTTCCGGCCTCCGACATGCTCCGCTTCTACGCCTCGCGGCTGCCGGCGGTCGAGATCAACAACACGTTTTACCGGATGCCCAAGGCATCGATGCTCGCGCAGTGGGCCGAGCAGGTGCCCGATGACTTTCGATTTGCGTTGAAGGCGTCCCAGCGCATCACACACCAGAGGCGGTTGAAAGACGCCGCCGACTCGGTCGATTACTTCTTCCAGGTCGCCTCGACGCTGGGGGACCGTCTCGGCCCGACCCTTTTTCAGCTCCCGCCCAACTTCAAGAACGACCTGACGCGCCTGACCGATTTCCTGGCCGGCCTGCCCGCGGCTTCGCGCTGCGCGTTCGAGTTTCGCCACGAGAGCTGGTTCGAGGACCCGGTTTACGACGCCCTGCGCGGAGCCGGCTGCGCTCTGTGCCTGGCCGAGGACGAAGACCTGGCGACGCCTGCGGTGGCCACAACCGGTTGGGGATACCTGCGCTTGAGACGCCAGGACTACGATGGCGCGGCGCTCGCGAGTTGGGCGGCCAGGATCCGCTCGCAACCCTGGGACGAGGTTTACGTTTTCTTCAAGCATGAGGACGAGGGGAAGGGGCCGGCTCTGGCCGAGCAACTGACAAAGGCTTTGGACAGTGACTAAGCCCTTTCCCTGTTAGACTTAGCAGCCGTCGATCCGAAGGGAGATCTGATGCCAGCAAGAGCCATCGCCGCCGCCAACGTTTCCTTCGGCCTGGTTTCCATCCCGGTCAAGCTGTTTTCCGCGGCCAATTCCTCGGCCGGGATCTCCTTCAATCTTCTCCACGCCAAATGCGGCTCGCGGGTCAAGCAGCAGTACATCTGTCCCAAGGAAGACAACGTCATCGTCCCGCGCGAGGAGATGCGCAAGGGATACGAGTTCTCCAAGGACCAGTACGTTCTCTTCACCGACGAGGAGTTGAAGGCGCTGGAGGAGGAGTCGACCCAGACCATCGACGTGACGGAGTTCGTACCCGTCGCGGCGATCGATCCGATCTACTTCGACAAGGCGTACTACCTCGGTCCCGACAAGGGAGGGTCCAAGGCCTACTGGCTGCTGGCCGAGGCCATGCGGACGACCAAGCGCGTGGCCCTGGCCAAGTACGCCGCGCGCGGCAAGCAGTACCTGGTGATGCTGCGTCCCGTGGAGGGAGGCGTCGTGATGCAGCAACTGCTCTATGCGGACGAGGTCCGCTCGATCTCGGAGGTCGGCCTCGAGCGGGAGGGGGTCAAGGACGCGGAGCTGAAGCTGGCAACGATGCTGGTCGACCAGAGCTCCTCCGACACGTTCCGTCCAGAGGCGTACGAGGACGAGGTCAAGAAGAGAATCCAGGAGCAGTTGAAACGCAAGATCGACACCGGAGAGGAGATCTCCGCGGCGCCCAAGCCCAAGGCCGGCGAGGTGATCGACCTGATGGAGGCTCTGCGCAAGAGCCTGGCCAAGGCCGGCCCTGCGGCGCGCAAGGCCGAGCCCGCGGAGCAACGCAAGCCCGCCAAGCGAGCCGCGCGCAACGGAACGAGTAAGAAAGTGGCGGGGGGCAGGAAATAGTCCCGTAATTCGGGGGGTGCGACTTTGACGTGCGACGTTTGGCGTTGTCGACGGTGACGTCGGGGTCCTGGCACGTCGAACCTCGCACTCCGCACTCCGCACGTCTCCCTGACGGCCGCTCATTCCCGTGACCGGTTACACGACGGGGGATGTCTCTCGCCTCCTCGGTCTCTCGCCGGCGCAGGTGCGTTCCTTCGTCCGATCCGGATTGATCGAGCCCGGACGCGGTCCCGGCCGCCGGCTGCGCTTCTCGTTCGAGGACGTCGTCTTTCTCAAGGCGGCGCGCGACCTTCTTTCCGCGCGGATTGGTCCCCGCCGGATCCGCCGGGCCCTGGCGAAGCTGCGCGAACGCTCCCCCGGCCTACGGCTGACGGGGCTCCAGATCGCCCTGGACGGAGGCCGGCTCGTGGTGGGCGACGGGACTCGGCGCTGGCAGCCGGAGTCGGGCCAGATCCTGCTCGATTTCGAAATCGACGGTCTGGCCCGCCGGGTCGCACCGATCGCCCGGCGGGCCTTTCGACGCGCCCGGGCTGGCGATCGAGAGCAGGAGTTGAGCGCCGAAGACTGGTATGCGTGGGGATGCGAGCTGGAGGCCGCGGCCACGGCCGAGGCCCGTGAGGCGTACGAGCGCGCGCTGGTCCTCGATCCCGACCACGCCGACGCCCACGTGAACCTGGGTCGGCTCCTGCACGAGGAGGGTTATCCGGTGGAGGCGGAGGCGCACTACCGCCGGGCGCTCGAGGCGCGCCCGGAAGATCCCACCGCGGCCTTCAATCTCGGCGTGGCCCTGGAGGATTTGAGGCGGCCGGCGGAAGCGATCGCTCTCTACGAGCGGGCGGCAGAGCTCGATCCGTTCCATGCGGACGCTCACTTCAACGCCGCCAACCTCTGCCAGAAGATGGGGGACGCTGCGGCGGCGTTGCGGCATCTGAAGAGCTACCGCCGTCTGATCCGACAGGGCCGCTGAGCCCCTTGCCGGCTCCGCCTTGACCGCCTGGCCCCAGGAGGCCTACTCTTGGGGCAGATCGGAACCCCGGGAACTTCGATTTGTAGGATTTGTAGGAGGAGACCACACCATGCGTCTGCGTCCCGCTCTCGCCCTGGCCGTCCTCGCCCTTCTGCCCGTGCCGCTGGCGGCGCAGAGCTTCAACCTGCGCGACCTTCTGACGGACTTCCTGAAAGAAGGCATCACGCTGTCGCCCCCGCCTGCCGGCTTCCCCAGCCACGAGACCCACTTCATCGGCGCGGATTCCCCGCAGTTCCAGGCCATCCAGCAGCTCAACCAGAGCATTGCCAACCAGTTGTCGACCTTTCCTCTGGCCTCTTCGGCCGGCGGCTTCACCTACAGTTTCGATCCGGCCCTGGGGGTCTTCACCCGCGCCACGGACAGCTTCGGCCCGATCTACGCCGAGCGCGTCGATACGATCGGCAAGGGCCGGTTCAACGTCGGGTTGAACTTCAGCCACTACACCTTCGACCACATCAACGACATCTCGCTGCGCGGCGGCGGCCTGCGCGCCGTGTTCACCCACATCGACACGAACGGCGACTCGTCCAATCTCGAGCCCTGGTTCGAGGGAGACGTCATAACGACGCAGATCTTCCTGAAGGTGCAGACGGACATCACGGCGTTCGAGATGACGTACGGCATCAGCGACCGCTTCGACGTGGGTCTGGCCGTTCCCATCGTCAAGGTCGAGCTCGACGCCGTCACCGACGCGACCATCGACCGCCTGGCCACCGCCAACAACGCTCCGACCATCCACCGATTCCTCAATGGGGGCTCCACGGAGACGTTCACCCAGACCGGCAACGCGTCCGGTGTCGGAGACGTCGTGCTCCGAGCCAAGTACCGCGTCACGTCCTCCTCGAATCTCGGCGTGGCGCTGGCGGCCGATGTGCGCCTGCCCACCGGTGACGAAGGCAACTTGTTGGGCACCGGCACCACGCAGGTGAAGATCTACGCGGTCGGCTCGGGCCACTTCGGGGTCTTCTCGCCGCATCTGAACGCGGGCTATGCGTTCACCGATCACCGGTCCGGGCAACCGCGCGTACCCGATGAGATCACCTACGCCGCGGGCTTCGACGTTGCGGTTTCGCCCCGGTTCACGTTCATCGCCGACGGTCTGGGACGCGTCTACCGCAACACCCAGATCGTCGAAGTCCAGGACGCGACGTTCATCGCCAACACCAATCCGAGCTCCACGGCGCCGAAGGTGCTGGTGTCCGCCGTTCTTCCGCGCCTGGTGACCCGCGAGGGGAATCTGAACACGCTGCTCGGCTCCATCGGGTTCAAGATCAATCCCGTCGGCAACCTGCTTCTGACCGTCAACGGCCTCTTCCCCTTGAATAAGAACGGCCTGCGCGACGACTTCACGCCGCTCGTGGGGATCGACTACAGCTTCTAGGCGTGAGGCGTGAGGCGTGAGGCGTGAGGCGTGAGGCGTAGCGCCTCGTTCACCGTCGTCGAACCATAGTGCCCCGGTTCGCGGCGCGCGAAGTCTCCCAGAGGGGAGGAGGCGCGCGCCGCGGGAGCGAGAGCGCAGCGACGGATCAGGGCTGCGGTCGAGGCCGCATCCGGCCGAGCCGCGGACCGGTGCGCCCGTAGGGCGCAGATCTGAGCCAGCGGAAGCGACGTGGAGGCCGCATCCGGCCGAGCCGCGGACCGGTGCGCCCGTAGGGCGCAGATTCGGAGCCAGCGAGAGCGACGAGCGACGGTCAGCCTCCGAGCCGGGTGATGACCCAGCCGTCGCCTCGCTTCTCGAGCGAGATCACGCGGTCTCCCTCGATGTGCTGCTCGTTGCCGACGCGGGGGACCGCCGTGCGGACCTCGTAGCCCCTCACGACGGCGGAGGCGCCGTTGGGAGCGATCTCGATTCTTTGGATCGAGATCTCGACGGACTGCGAGCGGAGGCCGGCAAACGCCGCGCGGATGCGCGCCCGGTCGATGGCCGGGAACACGCTGGCGTAGAGATCCGCATCGAGGCTGGACTGGGCCTTCTCGTAGCGCCGGATGGCCTCGCGGATGCGTTCCTGATCGTTGTTCGCCGGGCGCGTGGGCTCGGGGCGCGGGACGACCGGAGCGGTCGGAGGTATGACGACGGCCACGGCCGTCGGCGCCCGGGTAGGCTCGGGGCGCGGGATGACCGGCGCCGTCGGCGCGGCGGCGGCCTTGCGGGCGTTGCGTTGCTCGACTTCGGACTGCGCCGCCTCGAAGCTCGCGACAGCCTTGCCAAACGCCTGCTGGGCTGGCCGGAATTGGCGCCGGGCGATCAGGCGCTCGGCCTCGGCCTGCGATCGGCGACCCTCTCCGTACGAGTCGGGAGCCTTCTGCGCGGCGCCCATCCGTTCTGCGAGGGAGCGGGCCCGCGAGGCCCGCTGTCGCGCCTCGCCGGCGGCGGCGCGGTCGGACGCCGATTCGGGGGGCGGCGTGGCTCGGGGAAGGGGCGTCGGCTGGGACGCCGCGGCGGTGGGCGGAGCTTGCGTGGGGACAGCCGCCGCGGTCGGCTCCTCAACGCCGGTCGTCGCCGCGGCGGAGGTGGGAACGGCGGGAACGTGCGTCGCGGCTGGAACGGGAACGACGTGGGGCGCCCGCTCCCAGGGTTTCGTCACCACCAGCGCGGCCGCTGCCAGGACGGCCGCCCCGGCTCCGATCCAGAGCGTCGGGCGCCGGCCGGCGCGGGGGCCGCCCGCGGTCGGCGTCTTGACCGCTCTCGTCGGCTCCGCTCCTGGAACAGCCGTCAGCTCGGGGCGCGCGGAGGAGGGAGTCGTGGCGGCGACGAACTGGCGATCGAGCCGGTTCTGAGCGCTCGGCGTGATCGTCTGCGCCTCGGTCGAGCCCGGTGTCTGGCGCACCGTCGAAATCATCTGCACGGTGTGGTCGATGGCGCCGGTCTCACCGTAGTTGTGCCGCAGCGCGACGACCTCGCGGTCGAATTCCTCGGCCGTGGCATAGCGGTCTTCCCGCCGCTTCTCGAGCGCCTTGAGGATGGTCTTTCGAACCTCGAGCGGAACCTTTCCGGCGGGATCGGATTGCTCGAACGGGATCGGTGGGTTGAAGAGATGCGCGCGCAGAAGCTCCGCCGGCGTCTCGCCCACGAAGGGGCGGGAGCGGGTCAACAGCTCGTAGATCACCACGCCCAGGCAGTAGAGGTCGCTGCGGCCGTCGAGCTTCTCGCCCGGCTTCAGGGAGCCGTACTGCTCGGGGGAGGCGTACTTGAGCTTGCCCAGGAACACGCCGGTCGACGTCAGATCGACGGGCCGGTCGAGCGCCTTGGCGATGCCCAGGTCGATCAGCTTGACGCGCGGGTTTCCCTCGTCGTCGTGCGTGAGCATCAGGTTGTCCGGCGCCACGTCGCGATGGATGACGTTGCGGCGGTGCAGGTAGCCGAGCGCGAGCAGCGACTGATGGGTGATCTCCAGGACCAGGGGAACGCCGGGAGGCCCCTTGGAATGAAGCAGCTCCGCGAGGTTGACGCCGTCGATGTACTCCATGACCAGATAGGCGGTCCCGTCGTCGTCCAGGGCGAAGTCGTGGATGGTGCCGATGTTGGGGTGCTTCAACCGGGTCGCCATCTTCGCCTCCTCGACGAAGCGGCGCTTCAACTCCTCGTCGGCGGTGATGGAGGGTTTCATCACCTTGACGACGCGCACCTCGTCCAGGAGGCGGTGGCGGACCTTGTAGATGGTCCCCATCCCGCCCTCGCGGATCTTCCCGAGGATCTCGTACTTACCTTCGATCAGAGTTCCCGGCTGTGGCAAGAGGCGCACTCCTCCCGACGAATCTGGTGAGATTGTAGGTGATTTCTCGATCGGCTCGAACGGCTCGGGCTCGCGCTCGGAAGCGGGACCCCGGCAGCCATTCGCCCGGCTCTCCGCCGTCCGCGACGGTCTCCTTTACAATGGACGCAAATGGCGGTCCATTCCTCTCAGGGTTCGGCGCTGGCCGCCGACGACTCTCCCGTGCGCTCGCTGGCGGCCCTCGTCGCGTGCGCTCGGCCCGCGCAATGGGTCAAGAACCTCGTGCTTCCGCTCCCGTTCCTGTTCGGCGGGTCGTTGACGTCGGTCCGCGGCTGGGTGCTCGCCGCCGAGGGCGTCCTGGTGTTCTGCGCGGTCGCCAGCGCCGTGTACATGATCAACGACGTCGTGGACCGTGAGCGGGACCGGGCCCATCCGGTCAAGAGACACCGTCCTCTGGCCTCCGGCGAGCTGAAGGTATCCACCACGCTCTCTGCGGCGCTCCCCCTGGGCGCGGCCGGGGTCGGCCTGGCCTTCGCTCTCTCCGAGGGTTTCGGCGGATGGTGCGCGATCTACGCCGTCCTCATGATCGCGTATTCGCTGTGGCTCAAGCACGTCCCCTTTCTCGAAGCCCTGATCGTCGCGGCGGGCCTGCCCCTGCGGGCCCTGGCCGGCGCGGCGCTGGCGCAACGCCCGGCTTCTCTCTTCCTCATGGGCTGCGCCTACCTGCTGGCGCTCTTCCTGGTGATCGGAAAGCGTCAATGGGAGCTGCAGAACGCCGGCCACGCCTCGTCCGCGGAGCATCGCTCGGTCCTGGCCTCCTACGGCTCGGAGGGCCTCGATTTCGCCTTCGTGGTCGCGGCACTGTCGACCGTCGCGGCCTACTCCGCGTACTGCGTCGTTCCGTCGACCTTCGCCATGCACGCCGGGCGCTCTCTGGCCGCGACGATCCCGTTCGTCGTGCTCGGCGTGGCCCGCTACGTGCGCCTGGTGTACCGCCGCGGCGGAGGCGGGAATCCCACGCAGGCCCTTCTGATCGACGATCCATGGCTGCTGCTGACCGTACTGGCCTGGGTTGCCGCCGCGGGATGGATCATCTACGGGCGCCTTCCCGGATGACCGGATCGATCGACAGGAGACCGGCGCGCTGATGTCTTTGCAAGAACAACCCCGCCTCGGCGTGGGCTTCCTGGCCTACAACGAGGAAGCCCTGATCGCGCGCACCGTCGGCGAAGCCGTCTCGTCCCTGTCGGCGATTCCCGGCCTGGACTGGCGGGTGGTCGTCGTCAACGACGGCAGCCGCGATCGAACCGGCCAGATCGCCGAAGACCTGGCCCGCAAGGACTCCCGGGTCTCCGTGGTCCATCACGACGGAAACAAGGGATACGCCGTGGCCACGGAGACGGCGCTGCGCTCGACCCCGGGAGAGGTGGTCATGGTCGTCGACGGCGACGGCCAGCACACCATGGCCGATGCGCCGGCGTTTCTCGCGGCCATCGACGGGGGCGCCGACGTGGTCTTCGGCTGGAAGAAGGAGCGGCACGATCCGCTGCCGCGCCTGGTCCTGTCCAAGGGCCTCAACACCCTGTCGCGCTGGCTGCTCGGCTCGCCGCTCCACGACATCAACGGGGGGTGCCGGGCCTTCCGCCGCGAAGTCGCTCACGCCCTCCAGATCAAGCACCGCATCAACTTCGTCGGCGACGAGATCTACGCGCGCTGCCGCATCGCCGGTTGGAAAGTGTCGGAGGTCGTGGTCCGGCACTTCCCCCGGGACGCGGGCCAGTCCATCCACCGGCCGTGGAAGATGCTGGGAACGATCTCGCGGGTCATCCGCTACCTCTTCGACTTGCGGGGCGAGATCCGTCGCTCCGACGTCGGCCGGCGCGTGCCCGCGGGGGCTCGGTGAAAGGGACGGTCATCCTCGGGGCGGGCCCGACCGGACTGGGCGCCGCCTACCGTCTTGGAGAAAGGGGAGAGACGGACTTCGAGGTCTTCGAGCGGGCCGACCGCGTCGGCGGCCTGGCCACGAGCTTCGAGGACGACAAGGGATTCACGTGGGACGTCTCGGGTCACATCATCTTTTCCGGATACCCCTACTTCAATTCCTTCCTGGAGAAGATGCTCGGAGCCGACGGCGTGCGCCGCATCGACCGGGAGAGCTGGATCAAGTTCGAAGATCGCTATGTCCGGTATCCCTTCCAGAACCACCTGTCTTCCCTCCCGGAAGAGGCGATGCTCGAATGCCTGGTGGGCTTGATCGAGTCGCAGACCATCGACCGCGGCCGCGCGTACCGCAACTTCGAGGAGTGGGTGCTGGCACGGTTCGGGGCGGGAGTGGCCAAACACTTCATGGTGCCGTACAACGAGAAAGTGTGGTCGACGCCGCTGTCGCGCATGGGTTTTTACTGGATCGCCGAGCGCGTCGCGGTCGTGGACTGGAAGAAGGCGCTGGAGACGGCGCTCTCTTCGAAGGTGACGGACTGGGGGCCCAACGCGACATTCGGCTATCCCGCCACGCGGGGCACCCTCGGTCTGTGGCTGGCGGTGCTTCCGCACCTGGGGGATCGGGTCCGCTTTCGGAAGCGGGCGGTCTGCCTCGACGAGGACAAGCGCGAGATCCGGTTCTCCGATGGATCGACCCGCCGCTATGACCGGCTCCTGTCGACGCTCCCGCTGGACGCTCTGGTGCCGCGCTTGAAGCACGCGCCGGAAGAGGTGCGCCAGGCTGTCCGTAAACTGATGTTCAACCGCCTCTTCTCCGTGGGGATCGGATTGAAGCGCCCCTCGCCGTCGACCAAGAACTGGATCTATTTCCCGAATCCGCGAACCCCGTTCTACCGGATGACGTACCTCTCCAACTATTCGCCGGACATCGTGCCGGGCGGAGACACGTCGCGCTACTGCTCCCTGCTCACCGAGACGACCTACTCGGCCTTCCGTTGCCTTCCGCCCGGCGATTTCGTCCGCGCGGTCCTGGACGGCCTGGTGCGGGAAGGGATCCTGGAGGCGTCCGACCTCGCCCTGGTGGAGTCGACCTACCTGATCCACGCCGGGCACGCCTATCCGATTCCGTCCGTGGATCGGGACGAGGCGCTCGGGGTCATCCAGGCGTACCTCGAGTCGCGGGAGATCTACTCCCGGGGCCGCTTCGGCGCGTGGAAGTACGAGATCGGGAACCAGGACCACTCGCTCATGCAGGGCGTCGAGCTGGTCGACCGCTGGCTGGACGGAACGCAGGAGAAAGTCTTCCGCACCTGAATGCTGGCGCAGACCTCTCCGAAGGCTCGGACGGCCGAGATCCTCTTCGGGCTTTCGCTCCTGCTCTTCCTGGCCACCGGGCTGATCGGCCTCGATCGATTCCCCATCTTTTTCTTCTGCGACGAGGCCATTCAGCAGGTCAGCGCCTCGGAGCTGCTGGCCCACGGCGGCCGGACGAACGAAGGCGAGCTCCTGCCGACGTACTTCGTCAACGGCGAATCGCGCAACCTGTCGATCGGCGTCTACGCACAGCTTCTTCCGACGCTTCTGGCGGGGCATTCCGTCTTCGGGACGCGGGCGACCCAGGTTCTCCTTCTGCTGCCGGCCATGGCGGCGGTGGGACTCATCCTGAGAGACTTCCTTGGACTCCGGTTCTGGTGGATCGGCGTGCCGCTGCTCTCCACGGCCCCGGCCTGGTTTCTCCACACCCGAATCGCCTTCGAGCTGATGCTGGCGACGGCGGCCTATGTCGGTTTTCTCTACTTCTACCTTCGCTACCGCTCCGGACGGCCGAGGAGCGTCTTCCCGGCCGTGGTTTGCGCGGCGCTGACCTTCTACGGGTACAACGCCTTTCAGCTGGTTCTCGCCGTCACCGGCGTCGTCCTGCTGCTCGCCGACCTGCCGTATCACTGGCGGCAGCGCCGCATGCTGCTCGCGGTCCTGCCATTGCTCCTCCTGTGTGCTTTGCCCTACGCGCGTTTCGTTCATGCGCACCCCCTCCAGATCCGCCAGCGGCTGGAAGGTCTCGGATCCTATTGGGTGAATCCGCAGCTCACCACTGCGTCGAAGTGGAAGCGCTTCGGCTTGGAGTACCTGGGCGGCTTCTCGCCGGCCTACTGGTCGAGCACGAATCCGGATCGCGAGCTCATCCGGCACGAAATGAAGGGATACCCCTTCGTGTTCCCTCCCGTGCTCCTGCTGGCGGGGATCGGGCTTGGCCTGTGCCTTCGGCGGATCCGTTCTCCCGGCGCGCGCACGCTGGTCGTCGCGCTCGCCGCCGCCCCGGTGGGAGGAGCGCTGGTGCATACCGGCGTGACCCGATGCATGACGTTCGTCGTCGTGGTCAGCATGCTGGCCGCCGTGGCGCTGGACGGTCTGCTGACCTTGCTCCCGCGACGGGTACGGCCGGCGTGGGTGGCGGCCATCGTCTTCGCGCTCTTCGCTGCGCTCGATATCGGGATGCTCGTGGACTCGCTACTCCATGCGCCGACCTGGTTCACCAACTACGGCCTGTACGGGCTGCAGTGGGGCGCGGCACAGGTCTTCGGCGCCGCGCGCGCCGAGCGTGCGCGGCACCCGGGATGGCCGGTGTACGTCACGCCGGTCTGGGCCAACGCGCCCGAGAACCTGTTGCTCTTCTTCTGCCCCGGCGATCCGCACGTGGAGACACGCAACATCGGCTACTATCGCGCGTCGCACCAGGACCTGACGGAGAACGCCATCCACGTTCTGACGGCGGAGGAATGGGAAAGCGCGCGCGGCGATCCGAAGTTCGAGATCGTGCAGCTCGAGCGCATGCTGCGATACCCTGACGGTTCGCCCGCTTTCTATTTCATTCGGATGCGGTACTCGCCTCGGATCGACGCCTTGATGGCGCAAGAGCGCGAGGAGCGCTTTCGGCTCCAGGACGAAGCAGCCGTCGTGGGCGGGGCGCCCGTGTGCACCTCGCACAGCCGATTCGATATCGGCGACGCTTCCAGTCTGTTCGACGGGAACCTGGAAACGCTGGTCCGAACAGCGCAGGTCAATCCGCTGATCATCGAGCTGAAGTTCGACGCGCCGCAGCGCGTGAGCGGATTCCTGATCGCCCTGCTGACGTCGGGGGCGGACGCCAGAGTCCGGGCCCGCCTCGAGCCCGCCGACGGTTCGGCGCCCCTCCTGGCCGACGGAACGTTCGCCGGAGAGCCGGCCGACCCGATTGTGGAGCTGGGCGTCGCGGGGGACAAGCCCGTCCTTTCGGCCCGCGTCGAGATCCGGCTGCTGGGCCGGCCCGACGACTGGGAGGTCCACCTGCGGGAGCTCACTCCGATCTTTCGGACGCCGGAAGCCTCGAGACATGACTGAAGCGGCGAACGTCCGGCCGGTTTCGCCCGTGGTCGGGTGGAGGCTCTGGCTCGGTCTGGCCTCTCTCGGGGCCCTGATCCTGGTGAGCGATGAGCTCGGCCGCCACCTTTTCCCGGGCTGGGCCCAGGCGGCGCTGGCCGCCGGGGTAGCGGGCTGGATGGCTCTCTCCTGGAGCACGGAGCGCCGGGAGCCCCTGCCGGATCTCGATCCGCGGGCGCGGGGGCCGCAGCCCGGGATTCTGGCGGCCACTCTCGCCGCCGCCGGCATCGCGTTCTGGACGATGCCCACCGAGGAGTTCGGGCTGCTTCCGACGCTCTTCTGGATCGCCGCGATGGCGCTCTGGTTTACGGTTTGGCGGTCGCCGCGGGCGCCCGCGGCGTCGGCGCGCCCGGCCAGGAGCAGGACGGAGTGGATCGCGCTTTGCGCCGTTCTGGCCGCGGCCGTCTTCTTCTCCTTCTGGCGGATCGGGAGCGTCCCGCCCAATCCGGTCAGCGATCACGCCGAAGAGATGCTGGACATGCTGGATCTGGCGCACGGCCGCCACGCGATCTTCTTCATGCGCAATCTGGGCGTGGCGCCTCTCCATTTCTACTGGACCTACCTCTTCACCTCCGTCCTCGGGCTTCCGTTGCACTACCTGACCGTCAAGATCGCCACCTCGGCATTCGAGGTCGGCGCGGTGTTCTTCATGTATCTGGCGGGGAGGGAGCTGGGCGGCGCATGGCTGGGCATTGTCTCGGCGGCTCTCGTGGCGTGGGGCAAGTGGCCCTTCTCGGTGGGGCGGCAGGGGCTCGAGTACGCCTATGCGGTGCTTCCGACGATCGTCGTGGTCTGGGCCCTGTCGCGTTTCCTGCGGCGAGGGGATCGGGCTTCGGCGCTCGCCGCGGGCGCCGGAATCGGAATTGGCCTCTGCGCGTACCCATCGTTCCGCGTGGTCCCACTGCTGGTGCCGCTGGCTCTGGTCGCGGCCATGTTCGATCGCCGGCGGCGGGGGCAGAGGTGGCGATTGGCGGGCAGCGGCCTTCTCATCGCGTTCACCGCCGCGATCGTCTGTCTGCCGCTGCTGGTCTTCGCTCTTCGGAGTCCGCAGCGGTCGTATTTCTGGAGCCGCTCGCTGACGCGCTTGACCAGCGCCGAGAGGGCCATCCCCGGGGAACGGCTGCAGGTGTTCGCCGGCAACCTCTGGAACATGGCCCGCGCCTTTCACTGGCAGGGCTCCTCGACCTGGACGGTCATGCTGCAGGACGACCCGTTCCTCGACGTCGTCACCGGAGGCCTGCTCCTGGCGGGGGTCGCCCTCGTGGCGATTCGGATTCTGCGGGGCTCGTGGCGATGGAGCTGGCTGCCTCCCGCGCTTTTCGTCCTGACGCTGCCGTCCACGCTGTCGCTCGCGTTTCCGAACGAAAACCCGAGCTTGAATCGGGCCGGTCCGGCGATTCCCGTCGTTTTTCTGATTGCCGGAGCCTCGATGGCCTGGCTCGGCCGGGGGTTCGCGGGTCGGGCCGGGCTGTCGCGTGCCGCGGGACTGGCGTCCGTGGCGGCCTTGCTGATCTGGTCCGCCGAGCGCAACGGGCACGCGTACTTCGTCGAGTTCGGTCGGTCCTACGACAATCTCATCGAGCATTCGATGGAGATGGCCGCCGCTCTGCGCGAAGAGCACGCGGCGGGAATTCCCTACGCGAACATGTACCTGCTGGCCCAGGACTTCTGGGTCGACGGCCGCAACATCGCCTTTCAGATCGACGATCCGGCGTGGGCCGACAATCACTTGATGCCGCAGGGAGAGCTGCCCAAAAGGCTCAAGGAGCGGCCCCTCGTCTTTCTCTATCACCCCTCCGACCTCCAGAGGCTCGACCAGCTTCAGAAGCTCTATCCCGGCACCGGACGGGTACTGCCGCAGACCTTTCCGGATCGCAACTTCGGGGTCTACGTCGCGCGGTGACCCGAGGGCGGAGCGCCGGCCGCACTCACAATATATAGATTGTTGTCAGCGGGAGCGGCTGGCGGTGAGGAACCCGAGCTCACGCCAGGCCGGGCTCGGCCGGACGCGCACGGCGAATCCGTGCCGCTCGAGGTGCTGAACGAGCTCTCCATGGGTGTGCGGCGTCACCGCGTCGTGGTACTCCAGGGAAATGTGCGCGATCCGGGCCAGGGTCTCCGCGTCGCTGCCCAAGAGAATCTCGTACTCCGCTCCCTCACAGTCGATCTTGACGAAGTCGCAACGCGCGATGCCGTTGTCCTCCAGGGCGCTCTTCAACGTCGTGGCCGGCACCCGGATCGTCTCCTCCCGGGCGACGGAGAGATCACCCGCCGTGCGGTGCTGTCCGGAGAGGCCGGTGACGGTGTACAGGGTGAGCTCGCCGTTCCGGCCGGCGACGGCCCGGGGCCAGGCGCGGACGTTGCCGACGCCGTTCAAGCGGACGTGCTCTTCCAGGCGGGCGAACGACTCGGGCAACGGCTCGAAGGCGAACACGCGGGAGGCGGGGCACTCGCGGGCGACGCGCACCGCGAAGTCGCCGAAGCCGGCGCCGACATCGAGCACGGTCCACCCGTCGCGCACGGCCACCGCTCCGCGCTCGTAGTCGCGGTCGAGGCACGACTCCTTCAGGATCCAAACGTCCATTCGGGAGCGGACCCGAAACCGGAGTCCTCCGGGAAGCGCGACCATGAGAGGCTTGCGCACCGGCATCCCGAGGAAGAGCGCCAGGATCTTCCAGGGACTCTTCATCCGCAGCAGGATCGTGGGGATCGACGAGAGGTAGTACAGCCAGCGGGAGAGCCCGCGGCTGCCGGTGCGGCGGGCCGCGGGCCGGTTCTCGTCGCTCACGTCCGAAAGAGCCGTCGGGGGGGCCGGCCGGACCTCACTTGCGTTCGAGCTTGAGCGGGACGACGGTGTTGCTGCCGCTGTTCAAGACGTACAAGACGCCCTTCTTGCGGTCGAGCAGCAGGCCGGTCGGACGCACGAACTTCCTTCCGTCATCGTCGGAGTCCCACGTTCGAAGGACGCGGCCCGAGCCGTCGAGCTTTTCGACGCGGGACGCCGCGGGGACCGAGACGTAGATGTTCTCCTGGGCGTCGAGGTCGATGTAGGGCTCCATGGGACCGTTCCAGGCGGCGACGGGGATCGACCGGGTGAAGCGGCCGTCGGCGGCCACGACCTGGATCCGGTGGTTCCCGACGTCGGCGACGTACACCCTGCCCGAGGGGCCCACGGCGATTCCCAGAGGGCTGACCAGCTCGCTTCCGCCCTTTCCGGCCTTGCCCAGGAAGTGGGGGGGATCTTCACAGCGCCCCTTCGGGCACAGGACCAACCGGTTGTTCCCCGAGTCGCTGATCCAGACCGTGCCGTCGGCGGATACCGCGACTCCACGCGGCCCGTAGAGCCCGGCGACCGTCGTCTCGCGGTACTCGCCCCCCGTGGTGAAGTGCTGGACCCGGCCGTTCCATGTGTCGGCGACGTAGACGTCGGAGCCGTGGATGGCGATCGAGGCGGGCTCCTGGAGCTGAAACTTCCCGTTGCCGCGAATCCCGCCCCAGCCGCCGAGGTATCCCCCTGCCGAGTCGAAGATCGCCACGCGCGAGTGGCCGAAATCGGCGACCCACAGGCGGCCGCGGTCGTCGATCGCAGCTCCCCGCGGCTCGGCCAGCCCGGCGAACGGAGGCTGCCCGGATGCGGCCGTCTCGTGGATGACCGGGGGGACTTCCGGCGCCGGGGTCGGAACCGCAGCCGTCGCTTCGGTCTGCGTGGCTCCGCCGGCCGCCGGCGCCTCGCCGCGCTTGCAGGCGGGCGCGGCCAGGACGCCCATCGCGGCGATGGCTGCGAACAACAGCGCGCGAGAGCGACGGAGGGGAGGCGGTACGGTGGATGTCGTCATCGTTTCATCCCTCGGCTCGGGGGCCTCGGAGGAGGGCCGAGCATATGGTCGTCGGCGAGAAGTCGCGACAGCCGCTCATTGAAGAATGCTGCCCAGGTCCCAGAAGAAGATCCGGTGGGTGCCCCGGTCGGTGACGATCAGCCGACCGAAAGAATCGATGGTGATGCCGGTCGGCATCTTCCAGTCGTGCTCCGGCCGGAAGGAGCGCTGCAGCGATCCGGCCGCGTCGTACTGAGCGACCCGGCCCGTCGAAGAGTCGGTGACGAAGAAGGTGTCGGACGGACCGATCACGATGTACGGCTCGGTGTAGAAATCCTTCCATCCGTCGACGCGCAACAGGCGCAGGAACTTTCCCTCGGCGTCGAAGACCTGGACGCGGTGATTGCCGGTGTCGGCGACGTAGATGTTCCCGGCGGCGTCCGCGGCCAGGCCGACGGGCTCGATGAACTGGCCGTTTCCGTTGCCGGCGCCTCCCCACTGCGAGACGCGATGGCCGTCCCGGTCGTAGCGGACGATGCGCTTGTTGCCGGTATCCGCGACGTACACGAACTTGCCGAGCGGCAGAACCGCCCGCGGCCCGAACAGGTCCTCCGGCCCTCCTCCGCCCAGAATCGAGAGGAACCGCCCGTCGGAAGCGGCGTGGACGACGCGGTAGTTCCAGGTGTCCGCGATCCAGAGCTCTCCCGCCGTGTCGACCGCGATGCCGCACGGCTCGTTGAACTGACCGGGGGCGCCTCCCTTTGTTCCGAACGTGCGCAGGAACCGGCCGGAGCCGTCGAAGACCGCGATCCGGCTGTTCTTGGTGTCCGCGACGTAGAGGTTTCCGCGGGAATCCGCGGCGATCCCCCGGGGTTCCGCGAGCTCGCCGGGGCCGACGCCCGGGCCGCCTGCCTCGCGCGCGGCAATGCGCTTGGCGTCGGAGGGGTAGTCCCGGCCGCTGGTGTCCTGGATCGTGACCTGAAGCGGCGCCAGCATTCCCGGAGCATCGAGGTCCTTGCGGACGTAGAACATGGTGTCCTGCGATCCGATCGGGCTCCACAGCTCGTGGAAGAGCCACCACCGGAGCCGGACCGACAGCGGCCGCTTCCAGAAGTCGTCGGGAAACCACCATGCGCGAATGGGGACTCGACGCGCGGTGTACTTCTCGCCGAGCTGCTTTTCGAGGCCGCCCTCGGGATTCCAGTCGGCCACTACGATCGGCGTCGATGCGGTCTCGAGCGACCCCGCCCAGTTGGTCGTCGTGTCCCGCAGGTACCAGGAAAGGGGCCAGGTCGCTTCGCCCGTCACGGTGATGACCGGTTGGCCGGCGGGAACGTGCGCCTTCGCCCGCTCGACGACTTCCAGCGCGCGAACCAGGTCCCACGTGGTCTGGACGTAGGCCAGGTACTCACCGTGCTTGGGCTGCTTCTCGATGTCGTACGCGCCGTACCGGAAGCAGGCCAGCCACATCCCGTACGCGTTGATCGCCAGGAGCAGGGCCACGGCAGGGATCGCCACGCGGGTCCACCGCGAGCGGCGGTCGCGCCACAGGCCGGCGATGCCGATGCCTGCGAGGATCGTGAGCGGGAGAAGAGCGTGAACCGTCAGCCAGGGAACCTTCTCCCTGGCCCACCCGTAGATCGCCAGGGAGCCGAGCGTCCAGAAGACCAGGAAACGCACGAACGGCGAGACGCGGTCGTCGTTCCGGACCGTGGCCCGCAGCAGCGAGGCGGCGCCGACCAGGCCGGCGGCGATCAGACCGAGCTGCACCGCCGGTTTCGCTCCGAAGAGCGAGGCCACCGCCGCGGCGGTCAGCCCTCCGAAACCGGCGTAGAGCGAACGCAGGAAGGGATCGCGTCGGAAGGCGCGCTGCCGCAACACCAGCACGGCCGCCAGGCATGCCGCCGTCTCGTAGTACAAGAGCTGCGGGAAGTAGTAGTACCAGGGGCCGGGGATCCGCGCGATGGCGTGCTGGCCCATCCAGTACCGGACAGCCTTGGGAATCGCCAGCCAGTCGGCGGGATAGCGCCCGAACGCGGTGTAGAAGATCACCCAGATCGAGAGAAACACCAGGGCCGCGGTCGCCAGGACCCGCCACCGGGCGAAAATCCAGGAGGCGGCGCCGCGCAGCGCCGGCGCGAGGCCGGCCCCGCCCTTGGCCCCGGACAGGGCGCGCTCGGCGAGCTGCCACAGGCCGAACACGACGAAGAGCACGCCCGTCATGTAGGCGTTCTCCTTGGTCACGCCGGCCAGGGCGAAGAGCACCGCGCTCGCCGTCATCCAGCGCGCCCTGTCGGTTTCCAGGAACATTCGGAACGCCGCGATCGTGCCGAAGGTGAAGACGAGCGAGTAGGGGTCTTCCCGGATGAAGCGCGAAAAATAGGCGAAGTGCGGGGACAGGAGAACCAGAACGGCATAGGCCCCGGCGGCCTCCGCGCCGATCCATCGCGCCAAAGGCCAGGCGAAGGCGATCAGGACGAGCCCCAGGAAGGCGGGCACCAGGCGGGCGGTCGTGGCGTTGGTGCCGAGGAGCCGGTACACCAGGGCGGTGACGTAGTACATCAGCGGCCCGTGGTAGGCGGGGTCGTACCTCCAGGTCCCCTCGCGGGCCAGGGTGTGGGACTCGAAGGCGTGGATCGACTCGTCGTGGTGCAGGGGGCGATCCCCCACCCGGTAGAAGCGAGATGCCGCCGCGATCAGGAAAAGCGCCGCGATCAGGGCCAGCCGGCGGCCCGAGCGGACCGGCGCGGCAGGGGCGGGAAGCGCGGGCGCACCCGACGCGCTCTTCTCCATCGAGCTCAGGGCGACTTCCTTTCCGGCAGCCGAAGGGAAGAAACGGTGCTGCTGCCCGAATTGACGACGTAGAGGATAGACCTTCTCGGGTCGATCGCAACTCCTGTCGGTTTCGAAAAGGCCTTGTGCGCGTCGTCGGCGGTCCAGCGCGCCAGGACGGCGCCCCCGCGGTCGAGCTCGACGAGCTGGTTGGCTTCCGGGTCGGTGATGAAGAGCTTCTCGCCGGGCCCGACCTCGATGTGCGGCTCGCCGGGCTGCCCCCATCCGGGGAACGCAATGGCGGGCTCGGGATCCCCGGCCGCGGTCAGGACGTCGATCCTCTTGTTGCTGACGTCGGCCACATAGACCGATCCCGTGCCTCCCACCGCGATGCCCACGGGGCCCTGGAAATCACCGGGACCCGAGCCCTTCTTGCCGACAGATCCGAGCAGGTTCAAGTTGGCGTCGTAGTGCAGGACGCGGTTGTTGCCGGTGTCCGAGACCCACACGGTCTTGTCCGGCGCGACGGCGACGCCGCGCGGGCCGTAGAGACCGGTGGCCGTCGCTTTCCACTCGCCTCCGAGCGTGTAGCGCTGGATACGGCCGTTCCAGGTGTCTGCCACGTAGAGGTCGTCTCCGGAAATGGCCACACCGCACGCCTCGCGCAGTCCGAACGTCCCGGCCCCGCGCCCGCCCCAGCCTCCGAGGAATCCTCCGTCCGCATCGAACACGCGCAGGCGCGAGTTTCCGAAGTCCGCGATCCAGATCCGCCCCTGGCCGTCCACCGCCGCGTCCCGAGGCTCGCGCATTCCGCCGAAGGGCGGCACGTCCTCGCGCGGCTTCGTGGAGATGCTGGGGGCTTCTTCCGGCTCGGTGTCCGGCGCCGGGGCGCCCGCGGGAGGCTCGACCTTTTCGTGGGTCGGGACCAGGACGTCCTGGGAGTCGCCTCCGGCGACGCGGTAGATGCGCGCCTCCGGGTTCTCGTAGACGAGCGGGAAGAGGTCTCGATCGTGGTCGAACTTCGCCAACCCCGCGGCGGGGTAGGTCTGCCGTTCGAGCCAGCCCACGTAGACGTAGGCCACATGGTAGCGGCGCAGCAGCGGCTCCGCGGTTCCAGTCTTCGGAGCGGAGTAGATCAGCTTGACGGCAGTTGCGCGGTCGGAGATCTCCTGGGCAGGATTGCCGCGCTGCTGGACGTGGTACTCCCATCCGAGCACGGTGGGCAGTCCGGTCATCATCGATATCCGCGCGAAGTCCTGGTATGACGGGCCCTGGGCCTCGAGAACCACGGGCGTTCCACGGATGACGCGGCGCAGCCACAGCACCGCGCGGTATTCGCCGGGACGCTTCTTCTCGAGATAGCGGAGACCGTCGAGCGTCGGGCCGTTGGGCGAAACGTACCGGCCCAGCCATCCGGTTCCCTGGCCTTCCTGGGTCGAGGGAGACGTGCTCCGGTCGAGCACCCCCTGCGCTACGGTGACGGTTGTGAAGAGGGCGAGCGCGACGAGAACGGCGAACACGCCGCGCAGCGTCCGGCCCCAGCCGGCGAAGCTCCCGGGCCGGCCGGCGGGCCGAAAGACGAGCGCCGCGGTTCCGATCGAGAACAGAAACCAGGCTTCGATGTACAGCTTGAAGAACGTGTTCATCCGGTCGTAGATGTAGAAGCGCTGCGTGTAGAAGATCAGGAAGAACGCCGTGGCCACCAGGCTCAGCGCCAGCCGATCCTGCGCCGGGCCGCGGCTGGCGACGGCCGCTCCGAGGAAGAGCAGGACGCCGGCGACACAAAACGCGGTCGGGGCCAGGACGGCGAGAACGGCCAGTCCTGCGGTCATCGCGCCGAGGAACACGGTGACGGCGGCCTTCGGCCAGCCCCCGTCGATCAGCCGCCGGCGAACCGACAGCATCCACCACGCCAGCGCGAGAAAGAGAAAGAGGCCGAAGACCGTGAGGATGTCGACCCCCGCGGCGGCCTCTCTGGGAGTCGATCGCCCATGACCGGGAGTCCCGCCTCCACGGACCCACAGAGGCAGGACGACCGCGGCCGCCACCGACGCGGCGATCAGAAATGAGACGAGCGCACGGCGCAGAGCGGCGGCCTCGAAGCGGCGGCGGGTCCACGCCGTCACCAACAGCAGCAGGACCAGCAGGCCGATCAGGAGCGGAACGTCCCACGCGTTCGTCAGCGCCTGGATCCCGATGACGAAGCCGAGCAGCCCGGCGGAGACGGCCCGTTCTCCGAGGGCGGAGGCGGCGTCGTCGTGGGTCCGGACGAGATGGAGCGCGGCGGTCGCCAGGAGAAAGAAGATGGGAAAGGCCAGAACGTGGGCGTGCAGGTCGGCGAACAGGAGACTCCAGAACGGATACTCGTTGACGGTGTCCGGGATCACCCGCGAGGTGGCCCAGAAGTAGTGCCAGTCCAGATGACGGTGATGATCCACGCGCGGCTGATTGATCAGCCACTCGCGCAGCCCGGCGAGATTGCCGAGGATTCCGGCGAAGGACGCGCCGGCGACCGCCGCCCGCAGGTTCCCGGCCCAGTTGCGCAGGAGGGTGAACGCTCCCTGGAGGGTCAATCCCCCGATCAGGCCGAACGCGATGTTGAAGGTGTAGCGGGTCGAGACCCCGGTCAGCAGGGTCAGCCAGGCGATCATTTCCTGGCCTAGGTAGTAGTAGCCGAGAGGAGCCCCGGCGAACCACGGGTCCGAGGGCGGGAGGGTCCGCGTTCGGACGAGGATGTTCAGGATCGAGAAGTCCATGGGCTTTTCGCCCCATGCGATCTCCGGATTCAGAGCGCGCATGCCGATGAAGAGGAGGAATCCGGCGGCGAACACCAGCTCGCCCTGGAGGATCGGGCGTCCGTGCGTGCGGGCGAAGGCGAAGAGCTCGCGGCGATGCCGCACGAAGACCGTGACTCCGGCGGCGGCCAGGAGTGCGAGGCAGAGCCCGGCGGCCGGGCGCCCGCTGGAGAGCGCCCGGAGATTGACCAGGAGCGCGAACAGGTAGGTTCCTCCGGCCACGCCGAAGGTCCGCGCGACCCCCGCGCCGCGGTCCGAGAGCCGCGGCAGGATCCGCCAGACGACCGGAAAGGCGAAGAGTCCGGCGGCCGACGTCGCGAGGTAGAAGAGGAGGGCGGCCCACCACGAGGGCACGGTCTCCTCCGGCGCATCGCCCGTCAGCGGCCGGACGAACGCGGGCTCCACGTCCGGCCTGACCGGAGCGGTCACGCGCCGCTTGGATCGCGGCCATTTCTCCCACTCGCCGATCGTGGGAGGCGTCGTGGCGAGAGGAGCGAGGAGGATCTGCCGCGCCCGGTCCAGGGAGAAGCTCTTGGCCTTGCGGAAGAGCAGCACCCGCGGGTGATCGTAGACGGTGAATTGCTCCTCCGCCGAGTCGTCGGAGAACGTGATGGGGCCCAGGTTGGGATAGGACGTGAAGTCGGCGACGCGGTCGAACCCCAACCGCCCTTCGAACAGGGCGCGGTAGTAGGCGATGCTCATGGGAAAGACGTCCGGCAGCCGCGTGACGTTGCCGTACACACGGTTGCTGGTGATGGCGATCCAGTCCGAGTCCTTCAGCGCGGTCAGGAGCGTCTGCGCCTTGTCCCGAGTGTCGGGATCGACCAGGGGCAGCGGAGGACCGTGGTACGCGCCTCCATCGCCGCCGGGCCGCGGGAGCGGCAGGCCGTCGTCCCAGGCCTCTCCGGCGAAACGGGCGGGCGGGACGTGCCGGTAGATCCAGTCGGACGCGGCGATCCGCGTGACCGGCCGCGCGTAGATGCGCGAGAACGCGTAGCCCGAGGCGACGGTCCCGGCCAGAACGAGAGCGGGCGCGAGGCGGGCCGCCCGAGGCATCCACCCGGCCGCGCCTTCGAACCTTCGCGCCAGCGCGAACAGCGCCAGCGCGGCCAGCACGGCCAGGCCGGGGTAGGCCGGGTACCAGTACCGCATGGCCTTCACCAGCTCGCGCGTGTGGTACAGGATCAGGAAGACGGTGTGCGCCCAGACCGGCGCCAGAGCCCACGCCCGGCGGCGCAGCATGTGCGAGAGGGCCCAGACCAAACCGATCAGCGCGGCGACGCCAAAGCACGGGCCGGCGCCGAACAGAATGAAATTGCGAAACGGAAAAAGGATCCCGCGGTCGGCCCACTGGAAGGCCGGAGGAAAGCTGGCGAAGCTCCTGGAGTTGGCCGAGAGCTGATGGATGTCGGCGAGCCACCGTGGATCGAGCCGGAAGGAAAGAGGGTTCGGCCCCAGGAACATGTAGGGGAGACCGATCCGAACCGCGGCCACCGCCGGCGCGAGCATCGTCAGGAAGCGCCCGGCGGCGCGTCCGATCACGCCGCGCCAGGCCGCGCCGCCACGGGGAATGCCCGGCGCGAGAGCGCGCACGAGCACGGCGAGTCCGGCCGGGCCGAAGAGAGCGAGCGCCGTGATCTTGCAGGCGATGGCGATGCCGATGGCCGCGCCGGTGCCGGCGTCGCCCCAGAGTCCCGACCGCCCCTGGGCGTGACGCACGCATCCGAGCAGGGACAGCGCGGTGAACGTCACCAGGAAGGTGTCCACGGCCCAGTAGTGGGAGAGCTGGATGCCGAGCGGGGCCATCGCGAACAGGCCGGCCGCGAGAAGCGCCGTCCTCCGGCGGCCAAAGCGCCGCGTGATCCGGTAGACGAGCCAGATGGTCAGGAGATCGAAGATCCCTGAAAGCACGCGGCCCACGACGTACGCCCCGTCGTAGCCGGTCTGGCCGATGGCGGAACCGATCGCGTGCGTCAGGAAGATCGGCAGCGTTCCGTAGACGAACGAGCCGAACCCCCTGTTGTACGGGTTGAGCGGCGAAGTCTTGGAGTCAAAGTACTGGGCGATCCCGCGCGGAGCGGCGAGCCTCTCGTCCACCATGGAGATGAACCGCTCGTCGGGATGGAGATGCGTCCCTTCGTCCCACCGGATGTGGGTGAGCCGCAGCAACGCCGCGAGCGCAAGGATCGCGGCGAAGCCGACGCGGGCAAGGCGGGGAGAGACGCGGGCTCGCGTCGGATGAGGAGTCGACAAGGCTCAGCGGTCCCCGATCGGCCCGCCGGCCGAACCGGCCACGCCCGAGCGGCTCGATCTCGGGAAGACGGCGGCTCCGAGCCCGCCGCGCGGGGCCATTGGCTTCGAGCCGATCAAGGCGCTCATTTTAGCGGACCGCCGCGGACTTGCGGCAGAAGAGAGCGATGCAGGCTCCGTCGGAAGGCTCCGGCTCGGCCACGTACTTCGCGAATCGCCTCGTCCAGAACGGCCGTTCCAGCCATCGCGGGAAGGGGATCCATCGACCGGTCACGCGGCGCGACAGCAGAAGCGGAAGACTCCAATAGTGACTGCGGTGGGCGGCCGCGCTGGCGCGCGCCGAGGAGTAGTAGCGCCAGCGCTCGACGGCAAGCCCGGCCTGGGCCAGCCGGGCGGACCACGCCTGTGGTGAATCGAAGTGGAAGTGCCGGGCCTTGCGGTTGAACCATCGCACGTACGCCAGCCGGGCCTTCGAGAGCCCCAGCCGCGACCATGGACCGGGCGGGATGAAGAGATCGCTGAAACGGTGGCTGATGACGGTGGCGACAAACAGGCCTCCCGGCCGCAGTACCCGGGCGATCTCCGACAGGGTGGTGTCGAGGTTCGGAATGTGCTCCAGGACGCAGTTGGACAGGACCGAGGCGAAGGCGCCGTCGGAAAAGGGGACGGCGAGCGACGAGGCGTTGACGATCCACCGATAGACCTTGCGGAGGCTGGCCTCCCGCGCGTCGGCCAGACCGGCGTCGAGCCCCACGTCGACGCCGCGGGGGAACACCACGGAGGCGAAGTGCCCGTCGCCGCAGCCGACATCGAGCATGGGTCGCGGAAAGTCGACGTCGTGGAGGATCCGCGCCTCGATCGAGCGGGTGATGACGCGGTGCCAGGGAAGGTCGCGAAGGTGCGCCTTGAGGATCCGCTCGGAAACCGGGTCGAGGCTCACGCCGCCGCCTCGCGGCGTGCGCGCTCGTAGGCCGCCCCGTACAGCGCGAAGGTTCGCTCGACCGCGAACGTCTCGCGGATGACGGCGCGCGGCTTGCGGTAGGCGGCGGGGTTGCGCAGCACCCGGACGATCGCGGCGGCGAGCCCCACCGGATCTCCCACGGGCGCGATCTCACCCATTCCTGTCACGCGGATCGGCTGGCGCACGCCCGGCAGGTCCGAGGCGACCACCGGCAGGCCGGCCAACATGGCCTCGACCTGGATCATGCCGAAGGACTCGGTGGAGTTGTTCGACGGGAGTACCAGCACGTTCCCCAGAGCGAAGAGCGAGGGCATCCACGCGTCGGGCACGAGCCCGGTGGCCACCACGCCCGAGCGCGGGTCCCGGACGAGACCGTCCAGGACCGCGCCGACTTTTTCCCCTGGGACCGCATGCCGCTCCCCCGCCAGGAGCAGGGTCGCGTCGGGAAACGCGCGGCGGACCGCCGGGAGCGCCTCGATCAGCTCGGGCAGCCCTTTTTCGGCCGCGAATCGCCCGACGAAGAGAAGGACAGGATCCCCGGTGACGCCCCAGCAGGCGCGCAGGTCGTCGACCGAGACGGGAGCTGGAGGCGGATCAGGAACCGGAGGGATGATGCCGACGAACCGGTCCAGCCGCGATGCGAGGCTGGCGGTGTGGCGCGCGTAGTCCTCGGTCGAGTTGATGATCACGCCGGCCCGCGCCAGCGCATAGTTCTGAGAGGCGCTCGCGATCTTCTCGACGATCCGATGGAGCACGCCCGCCGGCAGCTTCAAGTCGCAGTGATAATTCATGACGATGGGCACGCCGCGGCGCCGGGCCAGGAACGCCAGAGGCACCGCCGGAGTGAGCGGGGCATGAAGGTGGAGGAGATCGGCGCGCGCGAGCTCGCGCCGCGCGATGGCGACGAAGGCCGGGGAGATCTGGGCCTTTCCCACGCGAGCGAGCACCGACGCCCGGAGGATCCGCACGGGCCCCTCCTGCTCTTCCTCCGGGAGCTCGGGAAGATGGCGGTGGGTGAGCACGGTCATGGAGTGCCCGCGCTCGGCCAGGCCCTGGGCCAGCCGCTGCGCCGTGATCGACAGACCGGAGACGTTGGGCAGGTAGTAGTCCAGGGCCACCAGGACCCTCATGGAGCGGGGGCAGGGGTTGCGACCCGGAACACCGTGGTCTGGCCGGAGAACACGGGATCGAGGAACGAGTACCCCGCGACGGCCTCGGCTCCAGGGTAGATGCGGCTCTCCAGGTCTCCGACCACGACGTGGGTCACGTGGTACCGCTGGAGGATCTGGGAGGCCAGATTCGGGTCCCGCACGGTATAGAACGCGCGCACCAGGCCCACCCGCTCCGCGATCTCCTTGTCGTTCTCGCGCCACAACCCCTCGTGGTTGGCCCAGCCCATGACCGTCGGGATCCCGGTGTGCGTCGCGATCCGGGAGTACTCGCTGTACGCGTCGCCGGTCGCTTCGAGCACGACCGTCCCGCCGTGGACGTTTCGCTCGAGCCAGGCGATGGCCGCGGCGTCGGCGGGATTGCGGCGGACCAGGGCCGGGCGGGCGTCGAGCGTGAACGGCCCTTCGTGCTGCCCGAGGCGCTGGAGGATCGCGGCCGCGGGGTAGAGGAGGGCGGCGGCGGCGCAGGCCCCCAGCACGGCGCCGAGCGCGATGCGCCGCGCGCCCTGACCGCGCGACCACGCCTTTTGCGCGAACACCGCGACGGCGATCGCCAGGAGCGGCCAGGCCTGGTTGTAGAACTTGAAGATGGTGTTCATGCGCTGCATGCGATCGCCATAGCTGTCCTTGAAGTGGACGAACTCGCAGCCGCCGACCATCCCCAGGCCGAGCAGGAGAAGGAAGGCCGCGAACAGGTCGTCGGCGTCGTGCGTCCGGCGCAGGGCGCGCCAGGCGATGACCGCGGAGAGCAGGAACGGCGGAACGAGCAGAACGAGAGCCGGAGCCCCGGTCCAGAGGCCGGCCACGACGGCGGCCGCCGCGGTCGTGGCGACCCACAGATCGCGGCGCCGGATTGCGGTCTCGTCACGGTCCCACTGTGCGGGCCACGCCGCAGCGAGGCCGGCGGCGAGAAAGAGTCCCCACACTCCCAGGAACTCGAACAGGCCGGAGGTCATGGTGTTCCAGGCAATGCCGTGGTCCTTGGGGTTCTGGGACGTGAGGGAGAAGGACGCCTCGTAGCTCCACCACAGCTCATACGCCAGGAGGAGGAGCAGCAGGCCCCCGAGCGCGCCGAGGGCCGCGTCGCCCGCGCGGGGCAGCTCGCGCCCGCGCGTCTTGCGCAGCGCGCAGACCACCACCATCAGGATTCCGATCGCCGGGATGGTCCAGAGGTTGGCTGCGATCGCCGTTCCTCCGGCAAAGGCGAAGAAGAGGGCCGGCATCCAGCGCGTCCACCCGGGAGAGCGGGCGGAGGGAGCCGATTCCTGCTCTGGTCCCGCCGTCGGCCCGGCCACCAGAAAGCGGTGGCCGACGGCGAACGCGGCGATGAAGTAGGGGAAGGCGAGCAGGTGCGGGTGCAGATCGGCCTGGAAGAACGTGAAGAACGGAAACTCGCTGATGGTCGTGTACTCGTGCGTCGTGGGATCGAGGCCGATCACGCGCGACGCGTGGAAGTAGTCGAATCCGCGCCCCAGGAAGTAGTGCCAGCCGTCGAAGGCGCCCGGCGACGTTGCCGGCGAAGACGGTCGCCGCCGCGGCGCCGATCCCCGCGGCCAGCCGCCCCTTCGCCAGCCGCAGTCCCAGGCACGCCGCGGCCACGAAGGAATAACCGGCGAACGTCGCCACCGCCAGGTTGTAGGAGACGCAGCGTCGGGACGCCGGCGAGCTTCGTCGCTGCGGCCGCCAGCAGGTATCCCCAGTAGTAGTAGTTGATCGTGCGTCCCGACATCCACGGGTCGAGCGGGCGGCATGTTGGTGTTGTGCGCCAGAGAGTTCAAGAACGCCAGGTCCATGAACTTCTCCTGGCCCAGGATCTCCGGCCACGCCGCGCGGATGACGAGCGAAGACCGCCGCGGCCGCCCAGAACAGCAGCGCGGCGCTGTTTCTCTTCCGGCCCCCAGAACGGAGACGGGAAGCTCGCCCGGTTGGCCCGGTGCGCGCGCCACGCAGCGATCGCGACGATCACGAGCGCGAAGCCGATCAGGACGCCGCTCGAAGGGAAGGCCGGCCAGAGCGTCAGGACCCAGGCCACGTACGCGACGATCGCCAGGCCCATCGGCCGCGAGAGCAGGGCCGCGTCGCGCCGGTTGTCGAAGAAGGCGCGCAGGAGCGGCAGGACCGCGAGCGCCGAGGAGCTCCACGGTCACGACCCAGGCCAGGATGTCGCGCACTGACGAGAGTGTAAGGGATCGGCCCCCGGCTGTCAGCCCGAGTCTTTCGCCGCGGCACGATCCTTGTAGACTTCCGCTGCGCGCGCAGCCGGCGGCGCGCCGCGCCGCGCCGAGCGAACGGCTGGAACGAGGGCCCGATGGGACTGAACGAATACCGTCGCAAGCGTCGATTCGACGTGACCCCGGAGCCGGCCGGGAAGGAGCGGCTGCAACGGCCCCGCAAGGCGCTGGCCTACGTCATCCAGAAGCACCGGGCCATCGCACCTGCACTACGACTTTCGGCTCGAGTGGAACGGCGTGCTGCTCTCCTGGGCCGTTCCCAAGGGGCCGTCGCTCGATCCCTCGGTCAAGCGCCTGGCGATGCAGGTCGAGGACCACCCGATCGAGTACGCGAAGTTCGAGGGGATCATCCCGGAGGGCGAGTACGGCGGCGGCACGGTCATGATCTGGGACAACGGGACCTGGATCGCCGGAGGTCCCCGACGTGGACGCGGCGCTGAAGAAGGGAGACCTGAAGTTCACGCTCGCACGGCAAGAAGCTCGCACGGCTCGTGGGTCCTGGTGCGTCTGAGGCCGCGCGGGCGCGAGACGCGTCCGAGCTGGCTCCTGATCAAGCACCGCGACGAGTGCGCGCGCCACGGAGGACGTCGCCGAGACGCAGCCGCGATCGGTCGTCTCCAGGCGGCTGTTGGTCGAGATCGCCCGCGACGACGGCGGCGACCTGGAGAAGGCGGCGACCGGCGATCCGCCGGCGCTGCTTCGCAAGAAGCTCCTGGAGAACCCGAGGCTGCGTCACGCCGCCGAAGAAGGGGAAGAAGTCCGTCTGGCACTCCAACAAGGGGATGGCGTGATCTGGTGCGAAGTCTGCGGTCGAAGACGTCGAACGTAGAACTTCGCACGTCGAACCTCGCACCATGCCGCGCATCCCCTTCCGCGTCAAACCGATGCTGGCGACGCTCGTCGACGAGCCGTTCCACCTGCCCGGCTGGGTCTACGAGGAGAAGTACGACGGCTATCGGATCCTCGCCTACAAGGAGGGGAAGACGGTCACGCTTCTGTCGCGCAACGCGAAGGACCGCACCGAGTCCTTCGCCGAGGTCGCGCGCGCGTCGCGACCCTGGCCGACGAGACGCTCCTCCTGGACGGCGAGGTCGTCGCGTTCGACAAGAGGCTCGTCTCGCGATTCCAGCTCCTGCAGCAGGGCGAGGCCCCGTACGTCTACGCGGTCTTCGACTGCCTCTACCGCAACGGCACGCGATCTGCGCGCGCGAGCCGCTGCCCGACGCGCCGGGCGGCGCTGGAGAAGGCGATCGGCCGCGCCGACCGGCTCTTCGCCTCGCGCCGGCTCGCCGACAACGGGCTGGTGGCCTACCGCGTCGCGCGAAGAAGAAGGGATTCGAGGGGCTGGTCGCCAAGGACTCGGCCGCGCCGTACGTGCGAAGGCACGCTCGCCGCGCTGGCTCAAGGTCAAGGTGCACCAGGAGGAGGAGTTCGTCATCGGAGGCTTCACCCGGCCCGGCGGGACGCGGGCCCACTTCGGCGCGCTGCTGCTCGGCGCCTACCGGGGCAAGGACCTCGTCTACGTCGGCAAGGTCGGCACCGGCTTCACCGAGAAGACGCTTCGCGATGCTTCACGGGAAGCTCGCGCCGCTCGTGCGCAAGACGTCTCCGTTCGCGAACCCGCCGCGGGAGAAGGCGGCGACCTGGGTCGTGCCCCGGCTCGTGGCGCAGGTCTCCTTCCACGAGTGGACCGACGACCAGAAGCTGCGCCAGCCGGTCTATCTCGGACTGCGCGACGACAAGAAGCCGGAGGAAGTGGTTTTGGGGAAGTGACGAGTGACAAGTGACGAGATGGGCTCCCGTCCTTTTTCACTTGTCACTTGCCACTCATCACTCGTCACTTGGTGAGGAAAGAACCCATGACGAAGAAGGCGACGAGCTCATCATCCGTCCAGCTCTCGAATCCCAACAAGGTCTTCTGGCCCGACGAGGGCTACACCAAGCTCGACCTGGCGCGCTTCTACGCGCAGGTGTTCCCGCGGCTGCGGCCGTACGTCGACGACCGCCTGCTCTCGCTCGAGCGCTGCCCGGACGGGCTGAAGGGGAGTGCTTCTACCAGAAGGAGAAGCCCCCGGGGATGCCGGAGGACACGCCGACCCGGAAGCATCCAGCACGAGAAGGGGATCGACCAACTACGTCGTGGGCGGCAAGCTCGAGACGCAGCTCGCGCTCGTCAACCTGGGCTGCATCGCGGTGCACGTGTGGGGCGTCGCGGGCGGCCAATCCGCGCCAGCCCGACTGGGTCTGCTTCGACCTGGATCCGGACTCGGGGGAGTTCGCCGACGCGGCCCGGACGGCCGTCGAAGCTCAAGGAGCGCGCTCGACGCCCTCCGCCTGGTCTCCTTCGTCAAGACCTCCGGCAAGAAAGGTCTCCACGTCTTCGTGCCGATCCGAGTCGGTCCGGACTCCGACGACGTGCGCGGCTTCGCCGACACCCTGGGACATCGGCTGGCCGCGGCGTACCCGAAGGAGATGACCATGGAGGCCCGGATCGCAGCTCGTCAAGGGACGCGTGTACCTCGATCCGATGCGCAACGGTTTCGCCCAGACCGTCGTGGCGCCATACTCCGTGCGCCACGCGCCCAAGGCGCCGGTCTCCACGCCGCTCGACTGGTCAGAGGTCAAGCCGACGCTGAAACCGGCCGACTTCCACATCGGGAATTTCCAGAAGCGGCTCGACCGGAAGGATCCGTGGGCTGACTTCTTCCGCTCCCGCCAGTCCCTGTCCCGCGCGCTTGAAGCCGTGGCGTCGCTGTGAGGTCAACAATACATATATTGTAGGCCAGCCGGCGGCCGCGAAAGGGAAGCGCGCCGGAGGAAGGGCGGGGCCGGGAAGCCGGCGGAGGTATATTTCCGTCACCTTTCGTGAGGGAGCTTTCATGAAATCGATTTGCCGTATCCGCGCGCTGGCGCTGGTGGCGCCGCTCCTGTGGGCGTTGTGGAGCCCCGCTCCCGCCGCGGCCCAGGCCAAGAACAAGAAGACGCCGCCCGGCACGTACCCGGCCCTCCCGAGCGAGACGCCGGCCACGGTCCAGCCGGCAACCGAGGGGCTGGACTACATGCGGCGCGACGTCATGATCCCCATGCGCGACGGCGTCAAGTTGCACACGGTCATCCTGGTTCCCAGGGACGCCAAGGGTGCGCCGATCCTGCTGACCCGAACCCCGTACGACGCGACCAGGCTGACGAGCTACGCCGAGAGCGCGCACCTCGGTCCGATCCTCCAGGGCTACGACAACGCGGCCGACGTCATCGTCGAGGGCGGTTACATCCGGGCGGTCCAGGACGTGCGCGGCAAGTACGGCTCGGAAGGGGACTACGTGATGAACCGTCCCCTGCACGGGCCGCAGAATCCGACGCCCGTCGATCATGCGACCGACACCTACGACACGATCGACTGGCTAGTGAAGAACGTCCCCGAGAGCAACGGCAAGGTCGGCATCCTCGGAATCTCCTACGACGGATTCACTCCTTTGATGGCGCTGGTGCACCCGCATCCCGCGCTCAAGGTTTCCGTGCCGATGAATCCCATGGTCGACGGCTGGATGGGCGACGACTGGTTCCACAACGGCGCGTTCCGGGAGCTGGGCATGTCGTACATCTTCGACCAGGAGGCCACCCGCAAGTCGGAAGTCAAGTGGTGGACGAGCCACTTCGACGACTACGACACGTTTCTGGAGGCGGGGTCGGCGGGCGAGCTCGGCCGGCGGCGCGGTCTGGAGCAGGTCGGGTTCTGGAAGAAGATCCTCGCGCATCCGAGCTACGACGCGTTCTGGCGCGACCAGGCCGTGGACAAAATCCTGGCCAGCGAGCCGCTCCAGGTGCCGGTCATGCTGGTCGACAGCCTGTGGGACCAGGAGGACATCTACGGCGCGATCGCGGTCTACAAGGCGATCAAGCCCAAGGACACGGGAAACGACAAGGTCTTCCTGGTGCTCGGTCCGTGGCACCACGGCCAGGAGATTCACGACGGCTCGACGCTGGGACCGCTCCATTTTCACAGCGACACGGCCCGGACGTTCCGGCAGGAAATCCTGCGGCCGTTTCTCGACCAGTACCTGAAGGACGGCGCGCCGAAGGCCAACCTGCCCCCGGTCATGGCATTCGAGACGGGCACCGACGCGTGGCGGCGACTGCCGGCGTGGCCGGCCGGATGCGGCGCCGGCTGCGCGATCCGCGCGACGCCGCTCTATCTCGCGCCGGGCCTGAAGGTGGAGTTCGCCCCGCCCAAGGCCGGGGACGCCGCGTCCGCCTACGACGAGTACGTCTCCGACCCGGCCAAACCGGTCCCCTTCCATGCGCGCCCGATTCCGCCCACGAGCTTTGACGGCGGCAAGAGCTGGCGCGAGTGGCTGGTGACCGACCAGCGTGAGGTCTCCGGCCGCCCGGACGTGCTGGCCTTCGTCTCGGATGTCCTGAAGGCTCCCGTCAAGATCAGCGGCCAGCCCGTCGCGAACCTGGTTGCGTCCACCAGCGGATCCGACGCCGACTGGGTGGTCAAGGTCATCGACGTCTATCCCGACGAGGTCGCCGATCAGCCGGAGATGGGCGGCTACCAGCTGATGATCTCCGCCGACGTCTTCCGGGGCCGGTATCGCGAGAGCCTGGAGACGGCCAAGCCGATCGCGTCCGGCGAGCCGCTGCTCTACCACTTCGCGCTGCCCACGGCTAACCACGTGTTTCGCTCCGGGCATCGCATCATGGTGCAGGTCCAGTCGAGCTGGTTCCCGCTCTACGACCGCAACCCGCAGACCTTCGTGCCCAGCATCTTCTGGGCCAAGCCCGGGGATTATCGCAAGGCGGTGGAGCGCGTCTACCACGCCCCCGATCACGCGAGCTTCGTCGAGCTGCCGCTGGTCGTCACACCCTGAGGCCGGCGCGGCGTCTTGGTCGAGCGGCGTCCCGCGCGCCCGCCGCTCAGTGCGTCGGCTTGCCCGCCGCGGCCCGGAACGTCAGGTCGAACGAGTACGAGATGTCCGACAGCGTGACCGGTTTCGGCGTCGCGAAGCGCCCTTGGACGAGCGCCGGCTCGACGCGCGTCGCCGTCCATTTCGTGTTCCCGTCCTCGACGCGGCCCAACCCGACTCCCAGCTCGTGCTCCGGCGCGTACACCTTGCCGAAGGTGTTGGTGAGGGCGCCGGTCTTGCGGGAAATGCTGAAGGCGACGGCGTGGACGTGTTTCTCCTTCACCAGTTTTTCGGGGATGAACGGAACAGCTTCTTTCGGGAGAGCGACGTCGGAGAGGACGACGATCGGCTCTTCGGGATCCGTGACGTCCAGGTAGGCGTGCGCGAGAGGGAAGGCCTTGCCGTCCACGATCAGGGTTCCGGACACGGTCCCGGTCGAGGGCTCCGCCGGCGGGGCCGCCGCGGCTCCGGGGTTGGGCCCGCGCGCGGCGGCGGAGCCGGCGATGGACGCCGCGAGGATCGCCGCGCCGACGAGTCGAAGGATGAGCCGCATGCGGGCATGATAGCGCTGCGCCCGGCTGTCCGACGCCTCAGTCGGACGCGAAGATGACCTCCGAGCCGGGCGCTCCGATGGAAAAGTCGAGCATCGGATGGGGAGCGAAGGCCTGGCGCAGCCGGGCATGGGCCTCGGGAGGGGCGAAGAAGGCGAGGAAGCCTCCGCCGCCCGCGCCCAGGAGCTTGCCGCCCAAGGCGCCCGCCCCGCGCCCGGTCTCGTAGAGGCGGTCGATCTCCGCGCTCGTGATCGCGGTGTCCAGGCTGCGCTTGGCCGACCACGCCTGGTGAAGGAGCTCGCCGAAGTCCGAGAGCGGGCCCGATCCGGTCAGGACGTTCCAGCCGCGCTCGGCCATGGCCCGCATCTGGCGCAGGGTGACGGTGTTGCCGGGCAGCCGGTCGAGCTGCCGCGCGACGAGATCCGCGGCCCGCCGCGTGATGCCGGTGTAGATCAGGACCAGGTGCCGCTCGAGCTCCTCGATCCGCTCCGGGGAAAGGGGGACCGGATGGACGCGGATGTCGTCTTCCTTGCGGAACTCGATCAGGTTGAAGCCGCCCACCGCGGCGGTGACCTGGTCCTGGCAGCCGACCCGATCGCCGACGCGGTGCCGTTCGACCTCGATCGCCTCGTATGCCAGCTCGAGGGGCGTCAGGGACTCCCCCTTGAAACTGTGAAGCGCCTGGAGGAGCGCCACGGTGAACGAGGAGGACGAGCCGAGCCCGGTGAAGGCCGGAAGGTCGGCCACGGTGTGGAGCTCGATGTCCTTCTCGAACCCGCACAGCTTCAGTCCCTCGCGGAACACCTTGTGCTCGATGTCTTCGACCCGCCGCGCCGACTCCGCCTTGCTGTAGGAGACGCGGACGCAAAAGTCGAAGAGGTCGGAGAAGAACCGGCTGGCGGTCACGTAGGTGAACTTGTCGATGGCGGCGGCCAGCACCGCGCCTCCCTCGCCGACGAAGAACTCCGGGTAGTCCGAGCCGCCGCCGAAGAAGCTGATGCGCAAGGGAGCGCGCGTGATGATCATGGGCCTGTTGTCACGGGAAGAGCGCCGCCTCGGTCAGGTCGCACAGGATGTGCTCGACGCACAGGAGCGCCTCCTGGATCCTCTGCGTGTCGCGGCTGGGGACGACGATGGCGCAGTCGACGAGATCCGTGAGCGCGCCCCCTTCCCCCAGGAGGCCGACGGTCCGGACGCCCAAGTCCCGAGCCGCCCGCACGGCGCGCACGACGTTCTTCGAGTTGCCGCTCGTGCTGATCGCCACCAGAACGTCTCCGGCCTTGCCGTGGGCCTGGAGCTGCCGCTCGAAGACCCCGTCGAAACTGGCGTCGTTGGAGTACGCGGTCAAAAAGGACGTGTCGGTGGTCAGGGCCAGAGCGGGCAGGCCGGGGCGCGTCCGGTCGGGGCGGAACCGGCTGACGAACTCGGTGGCCATGTGCTGGCAGTCCGCCGCGCTGCCGCCGTTGCCGCACAGGAGGAGCTTGTGGCCGCTTCGAAACGCGGCGATGAACATCTCGCAGGCCTCAAGGATGCGCTCCGGGGCCTCACGGGCCACGCGTTCCTGGAGGGCGGCGCTCTCGCGCAACTGCCGCTCGATGCTTCGCCTGCGTTCCCCGGCCGGCGGAGTCTTCGAGCTCATGGGCGGTTCCTTTCCGCGGCCGCGCCGACACCCGGCGGTCGTTCGGCGGCCAGCAGCGACTCGATGAGCCGCGCGGCGGCGGCCAGGTCGCGCGCGACGTGATCGGGAGCCACCGACGGGTCCCGCGCGGTCGCGCGTCCGTAGCCCGTCTCCACCAGGATCGTGGTGGCTCCGGCGCGCCGTCCGAGCTCGACGTCGCAGTCCTTGTCGCCGATGACGAAGCTCTCGGCGGGGTCGAACGCGTGCTCGCGCGCGGCGTGCTCGAGCAGGGCGGTGCGGGGCTTGCGGCACGCGCAGCCGTCTTCCGGGAGGTGGGGGCAGGCGTAGATGCCGTCGAGCGCGACGCCGCGCGCTCTGAGCAGGTCGCCGAGCGATCGGTGAATCTCGTCGAGCCGCGGCAGATCGAGCAGGCCGCGGCCCACGGCGGACTGGTTGGTGACGACGACGAGACCGAGCCCGAGGGCGGACAGGCGGGCCAGGCCTTCCGCGGCTCCCGCTTCGAGCTCGAGCTCGGCGGGGTCGGTCAAGTGGTCCCGGTCGACCACGATCGTGCCGTCGCGGTCGAGCACGACGAAGCGCCTCATCGCCGTCCGGCCGCGGCCAGGAAGGACTCGGCCTTGTGGTAGGACTCGGGCGTTCCGATGTCGAGAAGCGGCCCGTCTCCGGCGACGGCGTAGAGCCCTGCGCCGGCCAGGGCCGGAAGGACGTCGGTCTCGAGCGACACGGCGCGTCCGGGCGGAAGCCCTTCGATGACCGCACGCTCGAACAGGTAGATACCGGCGCTGACCCATCCCGGCCGGCCGGCGGCCGCCTTCTCGCGGAACGCCGTCACGCGCCCGTCCGCGCCGACTTCCACGGACCCGTACCGCCCGCAATCCTCCGAGGCGGCGAGCCAGAGGGTTGCCCTGGCCTCCCGATCCTGGTGCGCCGCGCTCAAGCGGCCGAGATCGAACGCGCAATAGGAGTCGGCGTTCAAAGCGAGAAGCGGGCCTCGCGGTTCGCGCTCCGCGGCCAGCCGCAGAGCGCCGCCCGTGCCGAGCGCAGCCTCCTCGCGGGAATACACCGTCTCCATCCCCCACGCGCGCCCGTCGCCGAAATGCGCCTCGATCTGGTCGCCCATCGGGCCCGTGCAGAAGACGATACGACGGATTCCCTGCTCCTGGAGCGAGAGCAGCACCCATTCGACGAAGGGTCTCCCGCCGACCGGCGCCATCGGCTTGGGGCGGTCCGCCAGGACCGGGCGCAGGCGGGTCCCCCGTCCTCCGGCCAGCAGAAAAGCCGTCGCAATCCGGGAGGCTTCGGCCCGTCGGGCCACGTCAACCGGCGGCCGGAGCCGCGGGGGCGCCGGCGCTCTTTCGGATGAAGATGGTCTTTTCCACCGTGGCGTGGACCTGTCCGCGGGAATCTACAATTTGTATATTGTACACCCGATCGATGGACCGCCGCTCGTCGCACAGGGCGCGGATGGCAGAGATCTCCTCCTCGTCCAGCCGGAAGTGGGCGCAGAGGCGGGAGCGACCCGGCCGGCAGAATTGGATCGTCGCGGCCTTGTCCCACACCGTATACGCCTTTCCCAACACGCGGATGAGCAGGATCATGTAGATGGGATCGACCGCTCCATACAGGCTGCCGCCGAAGATGGTCCCGACGTAGTTGCGGGTGCGGAGGTTCAAAGGGATCTCCACCCGCGCCTGGCGGAAGTCGCCGGAGATATAGGTCACTCTGCCTCCCGTCCCGCGGTAGGCCGGGAACCAGTTGAATGTCCAGCGCATGCGGCGCGAGGCGAAGCTCTCGGGGATCTCGGGCAGATCGGGCACTGCCCGGTTATTTAACACGAGCCCCCGGCATGGTGCGATGTCATTCCGAGGGCTCGGGCTCCTCGGGCGCGCCTTCCTTCAGGGTGCGCCACAGCTCCGACCAGAAGCCGGGCTGACGGGAGCGCACGACCAGAAACGCGCGCCCCGACCGGCCGGCGATCTCGCGGGCGAAGTCGCCCAGGACGTACGTCCGAATCGCTCCCCGCGTCGGGGAAGACCCGACCACCACGAGGTCGGAATCCTCCCGGCGGATCTCCGCCAGCATCTCCGAGACGACGTCGCCCTCGGACACGTGAAAGACCGCGTCCGCCCCTGCCGCTCGGAAGATCTCGACCTGGCGGCGGAGGTTGCGAGCGAGCCGGGAGTTGGAGCCCAAGAACCGCTCCGGGCTCTCCTCGTCGTCGAACCCTCCATAGAACCCCGGAACGCGCGGTCCCACGTGGAAGACCACGACGCGCGCGGAAAGGGCGGCGGCCAGACTCGCGGTGAAACGGGCTCCCTCTTCGATGAAGCGTTCTCCGCCGCTGCAGAAGAGGATCTTCCGGATCGGCCGCGACCCCGCCGGCACGATGAGGACCGGAGGCGAGAGGGCCCGGATCATCCGCCAGATGCGCGCGGCGACCGGCTGCCGCACGTCTCCCGGCCGGGGATGGGCGCCCAGTACGACCAGGAGCGTCGGCGTCTCCAAGACGCGCCGCCGCGCCACGTCCAGCACCTCGCCGGTGGACTGGATGGCGTCGACCGACGGGACTCTCTCGCGGGCCTCGACCTGCGCGCGCGCGACGGCCTCGGCGATGGCGGTGTGACCGGAGGGGCCGGTGGAGACGCCGAGAATGGCCAGCGGCCGGCGCAAGGCCCCCGCGATCTCGACGGCGGCTCGGGCCGCGGCGTCCGAGCCGGGCGACCCGTCCACCAGCACGAGGACCTGGCCGGGCGCCGCCGTCTCGCTCACAGCTTGAGGACTCCCTTGTGGAAGAGCTCGTACAGGAGCAGGGACGCTCCCATCACCGGCAGCGGGACGAAGGCGAGTCGAATCTTCGGCCCGTGAAACTTCTCGGTCATGGCCGCGCCGATCTGGGCTCCCACCGCCGCGCCCGTGTGCATCACCAGCGCGATCAGGATATCGACGTTTCCCTTCATGGCGTGGGACACCGTCCCGTAACCGGCCGAGATGATGACTTCGAACAGATCCGTTCCGATGGCGACGTGCGTCGGCACGCCCAGGACGTAGACGAGCGACGGCATCCGGATGTAGCCGGCCCCTCCGCCCAGGAGCCCGGAGAAGAACCCTCCCACCAGGCCCACTCCGAGCACGGCCCACAGCGAGACCCTGGAGATGCCGGATGCCGGAAACGAGACGTACGGCCGAAGCTTCCAGGCGCGGACCTTCTTGATGATGCTGGTGAAATGGATGCGGTCCTTGACGGTGTGGCCGACCTTGATCTGTCCGGACTGGGCGAGCTTTTTCTGCCGCAGCGCGGAAATGCTCTCCCAGCCCATGAACACCGACAGGGCGAGGAGGACCGCGGAGAAGGAGCAGCCCAGGACCGCATCGGCGAGCGCGTGCCGCTTGAGCACCTGAACGACTTGCGCGCCGATCTCGACTCCGCCCACGGTCCCGCCCACCATCAGGAGGCCCAGCTTCAGGTCGACGTTCCCCAGCGCCCGGTGCTTCTTGGCCGCCACGACCGACTTGCCCATGATGTGAGCGAGGTCCGTGCCGACGACGAAGTTCATCGGCAGCCCCAGGGCATACAGCGCGGGCCCGGCCAGGAAGGAGCCTCCCACTCCAAAGAAGCCGCCCAGGACGCCGACAACCAGGCCCACGCCGATGAGCCAGAAAGGGGAGAGATGGACGCCGGAGATCGGAAAGTCCAAGCGGCTAGCTCGACGTCTGGTCGAATCCGGGCGTCGACAGCCCCTCGTCCTTGCGGGCGCGCACGAAGAAGCCGACGAAGAGCGTGGTCAAGAGCTCCAGCACGAGGCCCTGCCCCAGCATGAGGACGACCGCCAGAATCCCGTACACCGCCCGGTGGTGCTCGGCCGTCGCCAGCAGAATCGGACGCAGGGCGCGCAGCGCCAGCACCAGGTAGAGAGTGACCAGGCCGGCATAGACCACGACCTCCAGCGACAGGACGGCCAGTGAGTGAATCGAGCGCGGAGACCGGCCGCTCTTCCTTTTCTTCACCGGATCCTTCATCGGACGGGTCCTCTTGCAAGGCGGTGGCCAGCGGAGGCAGCGCCGGGACAGGATATCCTCTTGCGCGGCATGCCAACTCCGGGATACAGAGCGCTTCTGGAATCGGGCGAGCTCGAGGAACGGGTGGAAGAGCTCTCCGCGCTCCTTCGGGCCTGCACCGTCTGTCCGCGCGACTGCGGCAACGACCGGCTCTCCGACGTGCTCGCGTCCTGTGCCACCGGGGCCGATCCGGTCGTCTCCTCGTACACCGCGCACTTCGGCGAGGAGCCGGGGCTCTCCGGGACGCGCGGCGCGGGCAACATCTTCTTCTCCAACTGCAACCTGCGCTGCGTCTACTGCCAGAACTACCAGATCAGCCAGGATTTCCACGCCCAGAAGTCCAACCGGGTGACCGTCGAGCGGCTGGCGGACATGATGCTGGAGCTCCAGGACCGCGGCTGTCACAATATAGGTCTTGTATCGCCGACCCACGTGGCGCCCCAGGCGGCCCGGGCCATCCTGCTCGCCGCGCGGCGAGGGCTGGCGCTGCCGATCGTCTACAACACCAACGCCTATGACTCGGTCGAGGTCCTGCGGCTCTTCGACGGGATCGCCGACGTCTACCTGCCCGACTTCAAGTACGCCGACGATGCCTCCGGCTGGCTCTACTCCAAGGTGCCGGATTACGTCGCGCGCTCGCGCGCCGCGCTGATCGAGATGTACCGGCAGAAGGGATCGCGCCTGGTTTTCTCGCAGGATGGGCTGCTGCAAGAAGGGCTGCTCGTCCGGATGCTGGTCCTGCCGGAGAACGCGGCGGGCATCGCCGACTCGCTGTCCTGGATCGCCGAGACGCTCTCGCCGAACGTCGCGATCTCGCTGATGGCCCAGTACTACCCGATCCACCGCGCGGCCTCCGGCGAGAAGTACGAAAAGCTCAACCGCTCGATCACCGCCGCGGAGTGGGAGGATGCCCTGTCCGCCCTGGACGCGCTCGGCTTCTCCAACGGCTACCAGCAGGAGCTCGAGACGGCCAACAAGTATTACCGCCCCGACTTCCGCAACCCGGAAACGCCGTTCAAGGACATTCGGGACTTCGAGACCGAGGACTGCGGACTGAGGACTGCGGACTCGCGCGCCTGAAGTCCGAATGGATGAAATCCGAGCAGGAGTCTCGGGAGTCCTCAGCCCTCGGTCCTCAGTCCTCCGTCGAGCCAGACGGATCGTCTCCGCGGAACGGTTCCCGTATGCGCTGACGACGGCCTGCGCCGCGGTCTCCTTCTTTCTCTTTCTGGGCGCGATCCCGCTCACCAGCCCGAACGAGGGGCTGTACGCGGAGACCGCCCGCGAGATGCTCGAGACCGGGGAGCGGATCATCCCCCGGGCCAACGGCGTGATCTATCTGGAGAAGCCGCCGCTCTTGTATTGGTCGAGCGCCTTCTCCATGAGCCTCCTGGGCCAGAGCGCTCTGGCCGCCCGGCTTCCCTCAGCCCTGGCGGCGCTGGCCACGGCGTGGGTGCTGGTCGCGGCCGGACGGCGGCTCGGCCCGAAGGGAGCGGGTCTCTTCGCGGGAGTCGTGTTCGCCACCTCCATGGGTCTCGTCGTCGTCGCGCGGCAGGTCCTGTTCGACTCGCTCCTCACGCTGTGGATCACCGTCGCGCTGGCCGCCTTCTGGTTCGCGACTTCGCCGGAGGAAGACCTTCCGCGGCGCCGCCGGGCGCTCCTCGCCATCGGTTACGCTGCGCTCGCGCTGGCCGTTCTGACCAAGGGGCTCGTGGGACTGGCGCTGCCGGCGCTCGTCGTGGGTTCCTACGCGGTCCTGGCTCGTGATTTCGCGAGGCTGCGCAGGGCCTGGAGCCCGCTGGGGCTGGTCGTTTTCCTCGCGGTGGCGGCGCCCTGGCACGTCGCAGCGGCGATGTCCCAGAAGCGGTTCGCCTGGTTCTATTTCGTCAACGAGCACTGGCTTCGCTTCCTCGGGCGCCGGCAGCCGGCCGACTTCCACGAAGACCCGATCTTCTCGCCGGCCCTTTCGCTGGTGATCCTGGCTCTCCCCTGGGGCGTGTTCCTCCCCGCCGCGATCCGCGCGGAGCTCCGGGACCGACGAAGAGGCGTGCCTGCCTCCGGCTCCCGCCTTCCGACTTCCGCCTTCCGCCTGTTCTTGCCCGAAACGCTCTTCCTGCTTTGCTGGGCTCTCGTGCCGGCGCTGTTCTTCACGATCTCGCGAACGCGCACCTACTATTACCAGCTTCCGGGCGTGCCGGCCCTGGCGCTTCTTGTGGGTCGATTCTGGGCCACGCAGCGGCCGGAGGCTCAGACCGAGATTCCTGGCCGCGGCCGCTGGGTCACGGCCCCCGCCGTTGGACTGGGCGCGTTGACCGCGGGCGCATGGCTTTTCGCCCGGTTCGGCTCATGGGGGTCGCTGCGCAACGCGGCGTGGCACGCACTGGGCGCCGCCTGCGGCGGGTGGCTCGTGGCCGGACTGGCGGGAGCGGCGGCGCTGATCGCGCTGCGCCGTGTGTCGGCGGCCTTCGGCGTTCTGGCGGCGTCGACCCTCTTGACCGTCGCCGCGGCGCTTCGGTTCGCGGCGGCGAGCGCGCAGCCGGTCTTCCGCTCGGAAGAACCAGCGGCCCGGCTGATCGCGAGCCTCGATCCGCCGGCGGGGACGCTCGTCGCGGTCGAAGGCAAGTTCGAGAACCACTCTTCGCTGGCGTTCTACCTTCCACCGCGGCTGCGGCCGCTCAAGGTGGTCGACGCGCTGGGGCAGGGAGACCTGGGCTTTGGCAGCTCGTTCGAGGACACGCGGACGACCTTCCTATCGACGCCCACGATGTTCGAGCTGGCACAGACGCGACCTCTCTTCTACCTGACGCTCTCGCCCTCCAAGCTGCGCGTCCCGCCCGGGCTCACGATGCTGAGGTGCGACGACGAGACGACTCTCTGGACCAACGTCTCCAAGCTACGCTGAGTGAGAGGACCAACGTCTCCAAGCTACGCTGAGTGAGTGCGGCGGCCGGGCGTCGGGCCGCCGCTTCGAGAACAGCCTCAGTCCGAGCAGGTCAGCCAGACGGTCGTCGTTACGGAGGGAGCCGGGCCTGGTCCGGAGCGTCAGAAGAGAGGATTCTGCGAATCGTTCGTCCCCCCTCGAGTGACGGCGCCAAGAGCGGGGTAGGCGTTCCGAAGCGACTCCGGAACGTCGCGCACCTGTCCGTCGAGGGCGTGCTGGAGCTGCAGGGCGTTGGCCACGGCCTGACCCCGGAAGTGGTTGTTCAGGATCGCGTAGACGCCGCGGCCGGCCTGTCCAGCCGCGGTGCGGATCTTCCGCTCCCACGGGGCGAGCTCGCCCGGCGCGTAGAGGTAGTTGTAGCGCTCCTCGTTGGAGGTCTTGGGGCCAAACCACTTTTCGGCGTTGCGCCCATGGAAACGGAAGTACGCGATCGGGGACGTGACGTAGTCGGTGCCTGGAAGGTTGCCCGAGAGCGCCGGCTGATCGATGTTGACGAAGGCCGCGCCGCGGCGGACGAGCAGATCCCTGGTCTCCGGCCGGTTCCAGGAGGCGTGCCGAAACTCCACCGCCAGGGGAAACGCCTCGAAGCGATCGAGGGTCTCCTCCAGGAATCGGCGGCTCTCGGGAGTGGCGTGGAACGACATCGGGAACTGCGCGAGCACGCATCCCAGCCGTCCGGCGGAGACCAGCGGAGCCAGGGCCGCGGCGAACGCCTGTCGGTCGGCCTCCCCGGAGTCCCGTTCGTGGGTGAAGCCTCGAAACAACTTGGCGGTGAAGGCGAACCGCGGATTGTGCTCCGCCCTCCGGGCCCAGCCTTCCACCATGCGCGCCGGCGGGATCCGGTAGAAGGTGGAATTGACCTCGATCGTATCGAAGAGCGAGACCAGCATCGCCAGCCGGTCGAAGCCGCGCGGCGGGCGCGTGGGATAAACGATCGCGTTCCAGTCTTCGTACGCCCAGCCCGCGGTTCCCACGCGGATCAGACCGCCCGCCAATGGAGTCCTCGATCGCCTGTAGCGAAGCCAGCTCCCGAGCAAACGGGAGCGACATGGTGCTTGGTCTCGGTTAGCCCTGGTTCGCGGCGCGCGAAGTCTCCCAGAGGGGAGGAGGCGCGCGCCGCGGGAGCGTGAGCGCAGCGAGGGATCAGGCGGGCCGTCGAGGCCGCATCCGGCCGAGCGGACCGCCGGTGCGCCGCAGGCGCAGATCCCGAGCGAGCGGGAGCGACGTTCACGGCGTGAGCCGGCGCAGGGCGGCGGCGAAGTCGAATTTCGACGGATCGCGAGCCACCCAGGCCTGGCCGCCGCCGACGTCGGACCCGTCGGCAATGAAGTGGATCAGCCAGATCCCGTCCTGCCAGTCGGCGCCGACCGGCGCGGAGAAGGGGAGCGCGGCCTCGGTCGCTCCCGCGCCCACGGCCACGGATCGGTCGAACACGGTGACCCTGCGTCCGCTCGGCGAAACGGCCTCCGCCCGGAGATGAAGAGTCCGGGCGGCGGGCGCGGGCGACAGGTCGAGCACGGGCTCGACGCGCAGCTTGGGATCGATGCCCGGACGGATCGGAAAGCCCTCGGGCGCGGCCTGCTTTCCCGACGCGTCGGCGGGGAAGACCGCCAGATCGCCCAGGATGGGGGAGGAAATCTGGCCCCGCTGCTTCGAATCGAGACGGAACCGCATCCCGATGTTGACGGCGATCTCGATCGGTTTGCCGTTGGAGAGCGCCGGGCGAAACTGCCACAACTGCACCGCGGCCACCGCCGGAGCGACGAAGTCCGGATGGGTGCTCCCGACGGCCTTGACGTCCCGGACGCGTCCGCTGGTGTCGATGCGGCCGATGAGCAGGACGTTGCCCTGCCGCATGGCCTTGTTCATCGTCTCGGGAAACGCCGGCTTTTGCTGCTGCAGGAGCTGCGCGCCGCGGGTCTGGGCCTGGACGGCGTACGCGTGAAACATCATCACGAGAACGGCATAGGCGGGGAAACGGCAAGCGGAAAACGGAAGGCGAAACTTCATGCGCGGTCGTCTCCCGTTTCCGGCTTTCCAATGCCGGTCTCCAGCGCTCTGCGCGCGTGGTACGACGATCGCACCAGGGGTCCCGACTCGACGCGTTGGAAACCCAGGGCCTGGCCCTGGACCCGCAGGCTGTCGAACTCCGCGGGCGTGTAGTACTTCTCCACCGGAAGCCGCTTCTCGTAGGGTTGAAGATACTGGCCGATCGTCGCGATGTCGCAGTGGACGGCGGCGAGATCGGAGAGGGTCTGCAGAAGCTCTTCCGTCGTTTCGCCCAGGCCGACCATGACCCCCGATTTCGTCTTGATCGGCGCCCCGGTCCGGCGGCGCCAGGCGTCGGCGCGCGCGAGCAGCTCGAGCGACTGTTCGTATCGCGCTTCCGGGCGGACTCGCCGATAGAGCCGCCGCACCGTCTCGGTGTTGTGGTTCAGGATCTCCGGCCCTTCCTCGAGCACGGTCTCCAGGGCTTCCTCGTTGCCGCAGAAGTCGGGGATCAGGACCTCGACGGTGCAGTCGGGCAGCCGTTGCCGGATCGCGCGGATCGTCGCGGCGAAGTGCGCGGCGCCGCCGTCGGTCAGGTCGTCGCGGTTGACGGAGGTGACGACGGCGTGGGAGAGGGACAGCTCCGCGGCGGCCTGGGCCACGTGCTCGGGCTCCCGGGGGTCGAGCGTTCCCGGTTTCCCCTTTCCCACCGCGCAGAAGCCGCAGTGCCGGGTGCAGACGTCGCCCATCAGCATGAACGTCGCGGTGCGCTCCCGGGCCCAGCACTCGTGGATGTTGGGGCAACGGGCTTCCTCGCAGACGGTGACGAGCGAGAGCCGCCGCATCAGCGCGCGGACCTCCTCGTACTCGCCGGTCGTATTGGCCCGGACTTTCAGCCACTCGGGCCTCTGAAGCCGCAACGGAACCGCCGGCGGCAGGACCGGCAACCCGCCCGCCTCCCGCCTCCCGCCTTCCGCCTCTCGAATTTCCGTGCTCATGTCTCGGGGATTATCTCCCGGCCGAACACCTGGCCGAAGCGGCACGCGACCGAAGGGACCAGCTCGCGCGGGTCGAGGCGCCGGCCCGAGGCGCGCTCGATCGAGGTGATGCTTCCATCGGTGATCCCGCACGGGACGATCCCCAGGAAATTCGACAGCGGCTCGTTCGTCACGTTCAACGCGAAGCCGTGCGTGGTGATCCACCGCGCCAGGTGCACGCCGATCGCGGCGATCTTGTCGTTGCCGATCCAGACCGAGGTCATCCGCTCCCGGATCGGAGAACGGGCCGCGGCGATGGCCAGATCCGCCAGCGTGCGGATCAGCACCTCCTCCAGGTCGGCCACGTAACGCTTGACGTCCTTGCGGTCGGGAGAGAGGTTCAGGATGGGGTAGCCCACGAGCTGACCGGGGCCGTGGTACGTCACCTTGCCGCCCCGATCGCTCTCGTGGATCTCGATTCCAAGCTCGCGGCATCGGTCGGGCGTGAAATGGATATCGGAGAGGGACGCGTTGCGGCCCAGCGTGAAAACCGGCTCGTGCTCGAGGAGGAAGAGGGTCTCCTCCCCTCCCGCCGCCACGCGCTCCGCCGCCTGTTGCTGCACGGCCAGCGCATCGGCGTAGCGGATGCGCCCGAGCCAGATCGCGCGAACGATCCGGGGAGCGGTCCCCAGGGCGCCAGCTTCCATCGCGACCAGTCTAGCCTTCGGCGGCGCCGGCCGAGAAATCGGCGCTGGGAGCCCGGGCCAGGAGAGTCGAGGCGCCGAACGCGCCGTACAGAAGAATCACCGGGTCCCAGTAGGTAATGCGGTAACGCCAGACGACGAGGATCACGACGTGGGAGACCATCGCCAGGGCGAGATAGACGAGCACGAAGCGGCAGACGCCAGGGCGCGGAGCGGCAGCCATTCCATAGACCGCGAGGAGGGTTATCACCGTGTTCAAGGTTCCGATCGTCCAGACCGTCCATTTCGGCCAGAAGAGAGGATTGGGATAGGGACGCAGCCAGTCCCAGGCTTTGCGCAGATCGAGCATGGCCCAGCCTCCGGGATCGCCCCGGCGCTCCTCCAGGGTCTTGCGGACGAAGTAACGGGTCTTCGCGGACGGCGATCCGCCGGACGCCGCGTCCACCGCGCTCGTCTGCCGCTCCAGGTCGGAGAACATCGCCGCGCTCCATTTCCTGTACTCGGGAAGGCTCCGGAGCCGATAGAAGCGGACCGTCCAGTCGGAGTTGCCCTGGTAGAAGACGCTGCCGCCGGCGTCGTTGACGGGGAGAAGCTCTCGATACACCAGGGCGTTTCGCAGCATCCAGGGAGCGAGCAGAAGGCAGAATCCCAGCAAGGCCGAGCCGCTCAGATGGGCGCGGGCCCTCAGCGGATAACGGCGGTCCAGAATCGGCGCGGCCAGGAGCGGCAGCAAGACGAGAGCGGAAGGTCGCGTCAAGGCAGCGGCTGCCGCCGCCGCACCCGACAACAGCGCCATGTTGGAGGACGGCCGATCGACGGCCGCGAGCAGGAAGAATCCTGCGCTCAGGAGAAGCACCAGAAACAGGGGCTCGCTCTGAACATCCGTCGAGAGCACGAGAAATCCGGGGTGGAGGGCGGCGGCCAGCCCGGCGCCGATCGCCGTCAACCTGCTCCGGAAGATGCGGCCCGCGAGCGCGGCCAGCAGGAGAACGGCGAACGAGCCCAGAAGACAGTTGGCGACTTTGGCCGCCGCGATCCGGTCCGGATTTCCCAGAGTCGCCGCGACCAAGAAAAGGGGATAGCCGGGAGCGCGGAAATAGAAAGGCTCGGTCTTCCGGGGGTAATGCCCGGTTCGCACGAGCTCACCCGCGGCGAAGAGGTATGCGCGCGCGTCGCCGAAGCGGTTGGTCGTGAACCCGAAGTGCGCAGTGACCGCGAGGCGAGCGCCGAGCGCGAGAAGAAAAAGGAAGAGCAGGAGCCGGCCGCCGAGAATGGGCGGGGGCGGAAGCGTTCGACGTTCTACGTTCGGCGTCCGACGCTCGCTGCGCGACGTCGCTTGCCCTTCGTTCAACGGAGAACGTCGCACACCGAACGTCGCACTGGCTTACCCCAGCTCGAACTCGCCCTTCTCCAGGATGGCCTTGACGCGGGCCATGAACTTGTCCGCGTCGGCGCCGTCGATCAGGCGGTGGTCGAAGGAGAGCGCCAGGTACCCGACGGTCCGGATGCCCAGGGCGTCGTTTCCATGTTCGTCGGTGACGACGACCGGCCGCTTCTCGATCGTTCCGACGCCCAGGATCGCGACCTGGGGCTGCGGGATGATCGGAGTCCCGAAGAGCGAGCCGAAGACGCCCGGATTGGTCACCGTGAAGGTCCCGCCCTGGATCTCCTCGGGTTTCAGCCGCTTGTTCCGGGCCCGCTCGGCGAGGTCCTGCGAGGCGCGGGCCAGGCCCAGGATCGACTTCTCGTCGGCGTTCTTGATCACCGGCACGATCAGGCCCCAATCGAGAGCGACCGCCATGCCGAGGTTCACGTCCTTGTGGTAGCACGATGTTGTCGCCGTCGATCGACGCGTTGACCTGCGGGAACTCCTTGAGCGCCTGAACGCACGCGCGGAAGATGAACGGCAGGTACGTCAGCTTCACGCCGTTCTTCTGGAAGAAGGCGTCCTTGTTCGACGTCGCGCAGCCGCGCCACGTTGGTGTAGTCGATCTGGAAGACCGTCGTGACGTGCGCGGATGTCCGCTTGGAAAGGATCATGTTCTCCGCGGTGATCTTGCGGATCCTGGTCATCGGCACGATTTCGTCGCGGTCGGTGAGGGGGATGGCGGGACGGGGCGCCGGGGCCTCCGGCGCGGGCTCGGCTCGGCCGACGGCGGGAGCTTCTGCGGGACGCGGAGCGCGCGCCGCGGCAGTCGTTGCGCCGGAGGCAGCGGTCGCCACGGCGGCAGGGCGGTTCTCGATGTAGGAAAGGATGTCGTTCTTGGTGACGCGGCTATAGATGCCGGTCCCCTCGATCGACGTGATGTCGACGCCCTGCTCCTGCGCGATCCGTCGCACCAGGGGTGATGAGCGCTGCCGGATCCGTTCCTCGATCGACTGAATGCGCGCCCCGCCTTCGGGCGGAGCCGGCGACGGCGCGGGCCGGGCGGCGGGTACCGGAGCCGACGAGACGGGAACCGCGGGCGCCGCAGCTGGTGCGGTCCGAGGCGGCTCGGGACGCGGGGCTTGAGCGGCCGCAGCAGGGGCGGCCGGAGTCGGGGCGGGCGGCGCAGCGGCCGGAGCGGATCTCTCGGCGCTCGGCGTCGGCGCAGCGGCCTCCGGAGCGGCTTGCGCTTTCTCGCCCGCTTCGCCAATCGTCGCGACGACCGTGTTGATGGGCACGGTCTGACCCTCCTGGGCCTTGATTTCCAGGAGCGTCCCGGCCACGGGAGACGGGATCTCCGCGTCCACCTTGTCGGTCGAGATCTCGAAGATCGGCTCGTCGCGGGTGACGCTGTCGCCGACCTTCTTCAACCACTTCGTGATCGTTCCTTCGGCGATCGACTCGCCCATCTGCGGCATGATGACGTCGGTGGCCATAGAGCTCCCTTTTCAGCCTCTGAGCATAGGCGAAACGCCGCCAATCGCGAAACAGAGCTGGCTGACGTCGCGGATGGTGTATGGTTCACCGAAAAGTACTGTCAAGAGATTCCCTGGACGTGCAGGGCGCGCGCCGTCGTCTTGTTTTGGATGGAGGAGCACCGATGAAGAGGCATTCGATCCCGTCGAGGTCTGCCCGCGCGCTCGGGCGAACGCTCCTCGCGTTGTCCCTCGGCCTGCTGGCAGTTTCGGCTTCGGGCGCCCAGCCGACGAAGACTCCCACGCCGACGCCCACGCCGCGACCTCCCACCGCGACCCGAACGCCGACGAAGACGGCGACTGCGACAAGGACGCCGACCGCGACCAAGACGCCCTCGAAGTCGCCCACGCCCACTCGGACCCCCACTCGGACCTCGACGCCGAGCCCGACGCCAACTCCGGTCGCGCCGATGGTGTTGACGTCCGTTTGCTCCGACGCGCCGTCGGTCAGCCGCGTGTGGAAAGTCCACAATACGAACTCCTTTGCGGTCCCCTTCACCTGGAAGGTGTACGGGATTCCACCGCAGGGCACGGACCCGCTCACCTGGGAGTCGTTCGTGCTCCAGAAGGGAACGGGCAACGCCGCCGCCAACACAGACACTCTCTTTGCCAGCCCGACCGTGCCCGGCCTCAACCCCGCGGCGATCTTCTGGACGAACGGCTCGAAGCTCGGCTTCGGGTTCTGGGTCAGCCTGTCGACGACGTCGGCCTGCGCGAGCGCCGTGCGCATCAATCCCCAGACCGGACCGAACGTGAACATGGTTTCCGGGACCGGCTGGCCCGGAGGCGACCCCTTCCTGCAACGGCAAAACGAGCCTTCGGTCGCCTTCTCGACGCGCAACCCCGCGCACCTTCTGGCAGGCGCCAACGACTATCGGACGGTCGATCTGCCGTTTCCGTCGGTCAACCCCGACGACGAGGAGTACGCCGGCGACGCCTGGCTCGGGCTCTTCAAGTCCTTCGACGGCGGCCAGACCTGGCAGAGCACTCTCCTCCCCGGCTATCCGCAGGATCTTTCGCCGGAGGGACTCGCGTTCAAGGGATCGGTCGGCGCCTTCGGCGCGGCGGCGGATCCGGTCGTGCGGGCCGGCACGAGCGGCCTCTTCTACTACGCGGGGATCGCCTTCCAGCGCCCCGCCAGCGGCAATCCCACGCAAGGCGCGCTCTTCGTCGCCCGTTTCATCGACCTGAACAACAAGGAAAACGGCGACGTCACGCTGTCGAAGGACCCGGTTCGCTATCTGGGAGCCGTCCCCGTCGCTTTCACCGGCGCGTCGGGCTTCGTCGACAAGCCGGCCATGGCGGTCGATGTCCCGCGCGGAGGCTCGCCCTGCACGCTCTCCGTTCCCCAGGGGACCGGGTTCGTGCCGCAGACGTCCCGGCAGGCAACGTCTACGTCGCGTATTCCGCCATCACCGGTTCCGGGCCGAGCCTGCAGGCCACGATCTCCTTCACGCGCTCCAGCGACTGCGGAGCGAGCTGGGTCTGCTCCGATCGCGCTCTCGACTCCGTCGCAGCAGGTCAGCCAGGGGGCGGCCATCGCCGTCGATCCTGTCTCGGGAGACGTGTACGTCGCCTGGCGTCAGTTTGCCTCCGGGGCGCAGCCCAACGCCATCAACGTCGTCAAGCTGACCAGCGGCGGCACGACGGTCGGGCCGGTCGACGCCGGTCCTCTCGCTGCCTTCCTTCGACCCGGGAAGCCCTTCCGCCGCGACGTTCTTCGATCAGGGCACGACGGGCGGCTCCTTCCGGACCAACGCCTATCCGTCGATGGCCGTCGACGGCTCGGGCCGCGTCTACCTCGCGTGGTCGCAGCGTCAGCCGCTCCTGTTCGGAGACGCCCGGGTCATGGTTTGCGACGTCGACGGACGGAGCGGCCTGGTCGGTCCCGTCGTATCGTGGACAACAATCCCGTCGTCGACGACACGGGGCACTCCGTTCCCGCGCGGCCACCAGTTCATGCCGCAGATCACTTCAACGGCGGCCGGCTGACGGTCGCTCTACTACGACCTGCGGCTCGACCACACGCTCGGGCTCTTCAGTCCCGTGGCGTCGTTTCCAGATCCCGACGCGCAGGGACGGTTCGAGCTCGAGACGCGCGGCTCCGTGCGGTGTCCTTCCGCCCGCTCCCTGCGCCGGCGAGGATCCGTCTCTGGTCTTCACGCCGTTCCTGACGCGACGCGGGCCTGACACTGCGCCGACACACGCGCGACCTGCGCATCGCGCAGGCCGGGCCCGGCGCTTCGCCGTCGTTTACGACGAAGCGGGTGTCCCAGTACAAGTTCGGCACGCGTGGAGACGAGACCGGCGACATCCCGTACCTCCAGCAGCTCCAGGTCAACCCGCCCAACCTGCCGATGTTCCAGCTGGGCGAGCGTGCCGTTCCTCGGCGACTACATCGACGTCGCCGGCATTGTCGTTCGTGCAGACGGCTCCGGGAGGGCCCTGGACGTTCAACACCGGCATCTCCAAGGTCGGCGCCCAGTTCGCCGTCTGGACCAGCAATCAGGACGTCGATCCCGCCCTACGACCCCTCGACGGGGATCGTCGACTGGACGCAGTACACGCCGCCGAGATCCGCCGTCAACGCCGGGAACGGAGGCAATTCGAGTCTCTTCGACGCCGGGCAGACCGTTCCGGCCTGTGCGATCCCGTTCACCGGAAGCCGCAACCAGAACATCTACGGCGCTCTCGTCACTCAGGACTTTCAGTTCTCCTCACCGCAGAACTACGAAGCCGCTCTCGACGACCCTTCAGCGCGCCTTCGTCGTGGTCGCCCAGAACATGACCGGCTTCGACAGGGCGTTCCGGCTCACGATCGGCAATCAGCCGGCCGGCGGCTGGGCCTCCTTCGCGGCGGGCTCGAACGTGCCGCTCGCGGCGCCGGCTCCGGTCGTCGCGACGCTCGATCTCGCCGTAGCGGCGCACTCTTCCGCTTCGCGTTCGATCTTCGCGACCTCCTCGAGCGCCGACGGCGTCCGATCACGGTGAACATCGCCGAGACCTCGGGCGTCGGCGGCCCGCTCGTCGTCAACGGTCTCTCGAGCTTCGTCGTGTTGAACGGCGACGCGTCGGCGCCGAGCCTCGTGCCGCCCGACGACGTGCCCGACGCCGCGACGATCAACACCGTCGAGGTCTACATGCCCAACGTGACGAATCCCAACGTCACCAATCCCAACGTCACCAATCCGAACGTCACCAACCCGAACGTGACGAACCCCAATGTGACCAACTCCAACGTCATCAATCCGAACGTCACCAATCCCAACGTCACGAATCCCAATGTGACCAACCCCAACGTCACGAATGCGGATATCGCGAATCCCAACGTCACCAATCCCAATGTGACCAACCCCAACGTGACCAACCCGACGTCACGAATCCCAACGTCACCAATCCCAACGTCACCAACCCCAACGTCACCAACCCCAACGTGACGAACGTGAACCCGTCCGACGCCGTCTACACGCTGACCAACACAGGCAACACGGCGGCGGCGTATCAGGTCAAGCTCGTCGGAAACGTGCCCGCGGGCGTGACGACCCAGCTCATCATCACGAAGACCTACAAGACGCCGGCGGGGCAGAACTGCCAGCTCTTCGAGCAGGACCACGAGCTGCTGCAGGCCAACATCTTGAATCCGGTGTTCACGCCGGCATCCGCGAACCTGAACGACCCCACCATCCTCGACCCGGGCATCGGCAACCCGACAGTCGCCTTGAAGCCCAACGAGTCGGCGACGGTCACTCTGCGCGCTTACACGGATCCGAAGACCCTCGGGACGATCGTGAGCACGGTCGTGCCCGTCGTCGTGCCGCAGGGCGCCAACACGAACGACCCGACCAACACACCGTCCGCGCAGGCCTCAGGCGGGACGACGATTTCGCCTGGAACCGCGCAGATCCTGACCGGGTCGCTGCCCGACGGAGTCGTGGGCGTGCCTTACTCGGCCGGCCCGATCGTGACCGGAATCGCCGGGGCGCAGACCTGGTCCGTGTCCATAGGCAGCCTTCCGGCCGGACTCTTCATCAATGTCCCCAACGGCCAGATCACGGGCTCGCCCACGCTCGCCGGGACCTTTGCATTCACGCTCCAGGTCACGGGCGGAGCGCTGACCGCGACACACGATTACACCGTTCACGTTGCGGGGGCCATGACCGTGCCGGCCGCGGCGCTCCCGGCCGGAACCGTAGGCGTCCCGTACGCCGCGAGCCTCTCGGCTGCTGGCGGCCTGGTTCCGATCGCGTGGAGCGTCGCCTCGGGGGCTCTCCCCGCGGGCTTGACGCTCGACGCGGGGGGCGCCATCACGGGAGCTCCTCTGCTGGCCGGAACGACCGGGTTTGTCGCCCGCGCAATGGACGCCTCCAATCCCACGCAAGCCGCGACCCAGAGCTTCAGCCTCACCGTCAATTCGGCGGCCCCGCCTGTGCTCACGCTGAGCCCGGTACCCGATGTGGTGGGCGGACAGACGTTCCTGGTCTCTGCCCATCTTCAAGACTCGACCGCCGCGCCGATTCCCGGCGCATTGATCTCGATCGGCTTCGGCGCAACGCCCTGCGCCTCCGCGATCCTCGCCGGCGCGGGGACGAATACGACCAACGCCGCGGGCAACGCGAGCTTCAGTCTCTCGATCGACCGCGGGCAGGTTGGTTACGCGCTCACCGCCAACCTCGTCTCGTCCCCCGCCGTCGCGGCCACCACCAATGCGTTCACCGTCGAGGGCTCCTGCGGCACCACTCCGATGACGGCGGCGAGAAAGTGGCACACGGCCACTCGGCTCGCCAGCGGGAAGGTCCTCATCGCAGGCGGCTCGGACGGGACCGTTGCCCTGGCGACCGCGGAGCTGTTCGATCCCGCCACCGGCGCCTTCACACCGACCGGAAGCATGGGCGTTCCTCGCGCCTTCCACTCCGCGACTCTGCTCTCGGACGGCACGGTCCTCGTCGTCGGAGGCGGTTCGGACTTCGAGTCCGGAACTCTCGCCAGCGCCGAGCGCTACGACCCCGGCACGGGCCTGTTCACCCCGACGGGAAGCTTGACCGGCAATACGCGCCAGATGCATGGCGCCGTGCGACTCAATGACGGCCGGGTTCTCGTGGCCGGCGGATTCACCAACGATTCCGGCATCGGCGGTCTGGCCACCGCGGAGCTCTACGACCCGGGCACCGGCACCTTTGCGGCGACCAGCGGCAACATGACGCACGATCGTCTGAGCGATTTCACGACCACGCTGCTCGCGGATGGGCGCGTCCTGCTCGCCGGCGGCTTCCGGAATCTCGTCGGCGGTTCCGTGGCCGACGGGGAGTTGTTCGATCCTGCTTCCGCGACCTTCTCCGCCGCACCGATTCCCATGAACTCCCGGCGCGGCAAGCACACGGCCGTCCGCCAATTGAACGGCCAGGTCTTCCTGGCGGGCGGGGAGGACGACCTGACGATCCTGAGCTCGACGGAGTACTTCGATCCGACGACGGCGAGCTTCGTCGTTTCCCTGTCATCCCAGCCCGTGCTCCTGACGGCGCGCGAATCCCACACGGGAACGCCCCTGTCCGACGAGCGCTTCCTCGAAGCGGGCGGACAGACCCTGGTGGGCGCAGTGCCCACCCCGATCGCCTCGGCCGAGATCTACGATCCGTACGGCGCGGTTTCGGCGACCGGACCGCTCGTGGGCCCGCGCCAGCTTCACACCGCGACGGCTCTGACCGATGGCACCGTTCTCCTGGCGGGCGGAACCGGAAGCTCGGGAACCGTTCTGAACACGGCGGAGATCTTTCATCCGGCCGTGTACGTGGGCGCTAACCCGGTGTTCGCCGGGGTCTCGATGTCCAACGTTCAGTTGAACCTCGGTGGCAACGTCGCCCTCCTGCCGGGGGGCGGGACCGTGACGCTCGACCACGACTACTTCATTCAGGACGTGGGGTGCCCGGGCTGCATCGATCAGATCGAGCTGGGTCTGGCGACCGGCTTGCCACCAGGCGTGCACCTATTCCGGCATTCCGGGAGTGATCGGAGTTTCCGGGCACGGCACCACGGTGCTGACGGTGCCGGCCTCGCCCGGGCGCTACTACGTCGGCTTCGACCGGTCGGAGGATTTCGGCTGCTTCTTCAGCACCTCCGGCTGGTGGAGCGGCGCGCCGGGTCCGAACCGGTACATCGCCGTGGTGATCGTGCCGTAACGGGTCATTTCGAAGCGCCAACGCGCCGGCGGGCGTCCGCGACGAGCGGATCCTCGCCGGCCTTTTCTTTGATCGAAAGAAATGCCTTGTACGAGTCCGCGGCGGCCGGGCTCTTGATTCCTTCGCGCGCGCGGCCGAGCCAGTAGTCGACGGGCGGGAAGAGACGGTAGGTGGGGGACTCGTCGAGGAAGAGCGCCGTCGTCTCGCCGCGCCGTTTGGACGCGGCTTCCAGCTCCGTGTCGGCGTCGGGGAACGACTGCGCGTCGAAGTACGCCCGCCCGAGCAGGTACCGCCCCATCCAGGTGTCGGCGGTCTTCTTGGCGTTGGTCAGGATCTTGATCGCTTCGCGCGGATTGGCGCGCCGGAGCTCGACCTCGGCGCGGAGGAGCTCGGCGTAGGACTGCGGGTCGGGCTCGAGGCTCTTGGAGAGCGCGGCTGCCAGCTCGATCGCCTTGGGCTGCTTGTTCGCCTCGATGTAAATGCGGCCGGCGGGATAGACGACGTTGACGGCCTTGGAGAGTGAGACCGCCCGATCGGCGGCGGCGAGGGCCGGGACGGTTTGACCGAGCTCCATCCGGGCCGCCGCGAGCGCCGTCAACTTGACGGCGGCCGAATCCGGGTCCTTGCCCTGCAGATCCGTCTCGATCCCCTTCTCCAGGATCGGAATCGCGTCGGCCGGGCGGCCCTGGGTCAGGGCGATGTCGGCCAATCCCGAGGCCGCGACCGAGGCGCCGCGGGAGTCGATCGCCGAGAGCTTTCCTGTATGTCTCGGCCGCCAGATCCGGGTGCCCTTGAGCGAGCTGCGAGAGGGCGAGCCCGACGTACGCCAGGTCGAACTTCGGATTCATGCCGATGACTTCGTTCTGCTCCCGGATCGCCGTCTCGAACTCGCCGGCGTACATGGCATAGAGCCCGACGTTGTTCTTCTGCGGAACGTTCTTGGGATAGATCTCGATCGCGCGGCGGCCCTCCTCGAGAGCCTTGGCCATGTTGCGTTTGTAGAAGTAAGCCAGGGCGAGATTGGAGATCCCCGCCGTGTCCGCGGGATAGCGCGCGACGAGCTGGCTGTACTCCTCGATCGCCTTGTCCGGATCGCGGCGGACGATCAGGAAATAGCCGCCGCGAGTTCGGAATTTCTCGCGGTCGCTCATCCGGTCGATGCGGGCCATCGCCAGCTGGTAATACTTCTCGGCCTCGTCGCGGCGTCCCTGGTTGAAATACAGCACGGCGATGCCGGCGTCCGCGCGCCCCATGTCCGGGTCGAGCTCGATCGCCTTCAAGTAGTGCTGGATGGCCTCTCCGTAGTTGCCGGCGTACTGGAAGTCCTGTGCGAGGCGCGTACTCGTGCGCGGCCTCGACCGATCCGGCGGTGAACGTCTCGGCGGCCGCGAGCTGAAGCGACTTGCGGTGTCGTGTCTCCCAGCGCGGTGCGCACGCTCGCGGCGAGCTGGCCGATCGTGGCGAGCACTTTGTCCTTGCCCGATGCCGTCTCCTCCTGCGAGACGATCTCTTTGCCCGTCGCGGCGTCCACGGCTCGGATCGAGACGGCATAGTCGGAGCCTTTGCGCTCGATGGTTCCCGACGTGACGACCTGGATTCCTTCCCGCAAGGCCACCAGACGGGCCAGAGGCTCGTTCAGCGTGGCCGCGCCGGGCTTCAACTGGCCGGCGATCTTGCGAGCCTGGCCCCGGTTGTAGGAGGTCAGAAACGGAGCGCCTTCCAGCGCCAGTCCGAGCGAGGGCTCGAGCGTTCCGTCGAAGACAGCGTCGCCGGTCTTGTTCTGGAAGTCCGCAATCAGCACGGACTCGGCCTTGTGGGCCTGCGCCGAGACGCGCGACGCTGTCGTTGCCGCAGCGCCCACCACGCGGAAACGCCGAGGAGGAGCGCCAGGGCCGCCGAACCGGCCGCGGGCAGGAGCCACCGCCGCCGCCGGATTCGATATTGCATCGTCGGGCGGAACGTCGCGTCGTCGAGGTCCTGCAGGATTTCGCCGGTCGTGGAATAGCGCAGCGCCGGGTCGATCGACAAGGCAACGCTCGATGATCCTGCGCAGGTACGATCGGGATGTCGGAATTGATCTCGCTCGGGCGGCTTCGGCGCCTTCAGCGTCCGCTGCATCATGACTTCGTACGGTGTCTGTCCGGTGTAGGGAAGAACGCCGGTCGTCATCTCGTACAGGATGACGCCGAGCGAGTAGATGTCCGACCGCCGGTCGGTCGCGCTCTCCCTTCACCTGCTCGGGCGACATGTAGTACGGGGTGCCGACGACCGCGCCCGCCTGGGTCATGGCCGACTGCTCGAGCGACTTGGCCAGGCCGAAGTCCATGACGAAGACGTTCTCGGCGGCGTCGAGCATCACGTTCTGCGGCTTCAAGTCGCGGTGGATCACTCCCTGCTCGTGCGCCGCGCCGAGGCCCTCGCAGATCTGGCTGAAGATCTTGAGGAGCCGCGGGATCGGCAGCTTGCCTTCGCGTTTCAGGACGTGGGAGAGGTCCTCCCCGTCGACGAATTGCATCGTCAGAAACCGGATCCCGTCCGCCTGTCCGAGGTCGTAGACGCGCAGGACGTTCCTGTGAGTGACCTTGCTCGAGAGCTGGATCTCCCGCTTGAATCGCTCGATGGTGGACGCGTTCTCGGCGATATCCGCGCGGATGAGCTTCAACGCGACGTCCCGGTCGAGCTCGCGGTCGTGGACACGGTAGACCGAGCCCATTCCTCCGACCCCGAGCAGCCGCACGATCCTGTAGCGGTGGCCGATCTCGAGCCCTTCGGGAAGGACCAGAGAGATCGATCGGGAAACCTTGGCCTGTCCCTCCGTCCACTCCTTGAGCGTCGAAGGGCCGGCCACCGTGGCCGTCGAGGTGGCGTCCGCCCCGGCCAGCCGGACTCCGGGGCCGGGATCCGAGAGGCTGCATCGGCACTGCGCGCAGTTCTCCGCCTGGTCGGGGTTGGGCGTGTGGCATTCCGGGCAGATCATCGATATCGAAGCCTGAGAGTCGATTGTAGCCCGTCCGACGAATGCGTTCCGGGGAGGCTGCCCGCCGGGCGGCGTCCACTGTCGGCCGGCGTTGCGCCACCGCTCGCCGAAATGTGCAGGTCGATCGGCCCCGGCACGCGTACCTTCTCCATGGATCGGCTTCGAGGAGGACGCGCGATGGATGACAACGGCGGCAGGATCTCGGCTTTGATCGGCGGGACGCTCTTGCTTCTGGTCGGAGTGTTGTTCGTTCTGCAGAATCTGGGGGTGCTGCAGGCCGGGCGGCTGTGGGACTACTGGCCCCTCTTCCTGGTCTGGGTGGGCCTCGTGCGGATCCTCGGTCCCGGCCGCTCGCGCCATTTCGGCTCCGGGGTTGCGATCCTTCTGCTGGGTGTGTTCTTCCAGCTCGACCGGTTGGACGTTTTCTGGCTCCGGGGCCGCGACGTCTGGCCCGTGTTCCTCATTCTGGTGGGCGTTGCGCTGATCGCCGATTCCGTCCTGGCCCGCTCGCGGAGGTCGGCGTCGGGGTCGGCGCCGGTGGAGCGGCAGGGGGGGCGGCCTTGAACGGCGAGACCCGACGCGCGCCCGCGGGCCCTCTGATCGGAGGCATCCTTCTCGTCCTCGTCGGCGTCCTCTTCACGCTGGACAGCTTCGGCGTGTTGAAAGCCGGGGACCTTCTCGACTACTGGCCGCTCGTGCTCGTGGGAGCGGGGCTCGCTCGGATCGTCGGGCCCCGGCGGCCCCAGGAACGGGTCGGTGGCGTGATCCTGACGATGGCCGGTGGTCTCCTGCTCTTGCGGACGCTGCATCTGTTCTGGTTCCGCCTGCACGATCTCTGGCCGGTGCTCTTTCTGCTCGGCGGCGGCGCTCTCCTGTGGCAAGCGCTGCGGCGCAAGCCCGCGTTCTCCGCGGGCGGCGAGATGGGAGCCCGAGCGATGGAGGGAATGGGAGAAGGCTCGGCCTGCAGGACCGGCGACCCGAGGGATGCCGGCTCCCTCCTGCAGGAGTTCGCTTTCATGGGCGGAGGGGACCGCGTCGTGCGGTCTCAGGACTTCCGCGGCGGGAAGGTGGACGCGATCCTGGGAGGATTCAAGATCGACCTGCGAGGCGCGGGCATGGCCGGCGATTCCGCCGCTATCGACGTATTCGCCTTCTGGGGGGGAATCGAGCTGCGCGTCCCGGAGAGCTGGAACGTCGTACTGCACGGAATGCCGATCCTCGGGGCGTTCGTGAACCGCACGCATCCCGGGATCGGCGAGGCTCCGGCCAAGACGCTCCTCATCCGGGGGGCGGTCGTCATGGGCGGCATCGAAGTGAAGAACTGAGAGCCGTCAACCCGTCATGCACCCGATCCTCGCTTCGGCCGGCCGGCTCGGCGCATACCTCGCCGCCTGGATCCCGGTGGCGATCGTGCTGGCGGTTCTGCTGGCTCAGCCGGGCGCGTTTGCGCTGTGGGAGGCCGCGGCAATCGCCGTGCCGATGGCGCTCACGTTTGCCTTCCTGGGGCTCGCGGCGTGGTACCCGTGCAAGGGCGCCCCGCTCGGAAAAGCGACGCTGCTGCGGCTCGCGGTGACGCACGGGACGGCGGCTCTGGTGACGTCGGCCGTGTGGGTCTTCCTCGGAGCCGCGGTCGTGCGGATCGTCTCGCTCGTGCCGGCGCTGTCCGGCCTCTCCGAACGGTACGGAAGCCAGGTTCCCGCGTTGTTTGCGGCGGGCGTGCTCCTGTATCTGCTGTCGATCGCGCTCCACTACGTGCTCCTCTCCTTCGAAGAAGCCCGCGAGGCGGAGCGCCGCGAGGCGGATCAGACGATCGCGGTTCGAGAGGCGCAGCTGACCGCGCTGAAGTCCCAGGTCCAGCCCCATTTCCTGTTCAACAGCTTGAACTCGATTTCCGCTCTGGTCGGCCATGATCCCGAGCGGGCCCGGGAGATGTGCGTGGGTCTGGCCGACTTTCTGCGGAAGACGCTCGCCGTGGGCGAGCGGCCGGCGATCCGGGTCTCCGAGGAGCTCTCGCTCGCCCGCAGCTACCTGGACGTGGAGCGCATCCGCTTCGGCCGCCGGCTCTCCGTGGAGGAGGACATCGACCCGAACGGGGCGGAGTGCCTGGTGCCGCCGCTGCTTCTCCAGCCGCTCATCGAGAACGCCGTCGTCCACGGCGTCTCGACGCTGGTCGGAGGCGGGAGCGTGCGGGTGGAGGCGAACCGGACAGGACATCGGCTGAGGATCGTGATCGAGAACAGCTTCGATCCGGAGGCCCCCGGCAGACCCCGGGGAGGCCTGGGACTGAAGATCGTCCGCGAGCGCCTCGCGGCGTTCTACGGCAGCGAAGCCTTCTTCGCCGCGAAGCGTCTCGACGGCCGGCACCTGGCGATCATCTCGATTCCGGCCAGGGCATGACCGTCGCCTCCGCTGCGGTCGGAATCTGCGCCTTCGGCGCACCGGCGCTGGGCTCGCCCAAAGGGGCTCGACCGAGCGTCTGATTCCTCGCTCCGCTCCGGCTCCCCGCGGCGCGCGGCTCCTCGCTCGGTGACTTCGCGGGACGACGCACGCCGCGGACCTGGGCTAGGCTTTCCTCGTGTCGAAGCCAGCCGACGTTTCCATCCTGATCGTGGACGACGAGGAGCCGGCCCGGCTGCTGCTTCGAGAGCTGATCGGGAGACTTCCCGGATACCGCGTGGTGGGGGAGGCGGAGAACGGGTTCGAAGCGGTCCGTCTCGCGTCGGAGACTTCGCCCGACGTCGCGCTTCTGGACATCGAGATGCCGAAGTTGAGCGGCCTCGAAGTCGCCGAGCTCCTGGACCCCGGCGTGGCCGTCGTGTTCGTGACGGCTTACGATCGGTATGCGGTCAAGGCCTTCGAGATCCACGCCGCCGACTACGTGCTGAAGCCCTTTCGCCTGGAGCGTCTGGCCGAAGCGTTGGAGCGCGCGCGCGGCCGCGCCCGGCCGTCGGCAATGGAAGCCGCCGCCCTCTCCGCGGCCATTTACGGCGACGGAAACTACCGGACGCGGATCGCGGTGCGGGATGGTGCGCGCGTTCAGGTCATTTCCGTCGACAAGCTCGATCTGGCCGAGGCGCAGGACGACTACGTGGCCTTGAGGAGCGAAGGTAGGCGGTTCTTGAAGCTTCAGACCCTCGGGAGCCTGGCCGCGTCGCTCGATCCCGCCCGTTTCATTCGCGTCCATCGCTCCTACCTGGTCCACATCGATCGGATTGCTTCTCTCGAGCAATATGCCAGGAACAGTCACGTCGCGGTCCTCGTCGACGGTTCCCGGATTCCAGTGAGCCGCGTGGGGTATGCCCGGCTCAAGGCGGTGCTGGGCGAGGGTTCGAGGTCTCGGGTCTAGAGTCCTGTAACGAAAGTTCCGTTTCGACCTGGCGACGCAGGGGCGGGGCTTGACCCCGCCCGCGGGCGGCCGCGAGGGCCGCCCCTACGGCACGGAGAGTCAAGAGTCCCAGGTCCAAGGTTCGCGGAGCGCGGGACGCATCGGAGGACTTAGACTCTCCTGCACGTCATGTCTGAAAGTGAATCCGGGTATCAGCCTCCCTTTCCCGAGTCTGCCGAAGGGCCGCCTGCGGCGTCGCCGTCGGGTCCGCTCGTCGCGCCTCCCGCGCCGATTTCGGAGCCGTCCGTTCGATACGCCGGATTCTGGCGGCGATTCTGGGCCTTTCTCCTCGACGCGGTCCTTCTCTTCGCGGTGGGGATCGCGGCCGATTCGCTGATGCGGGCGGTGGCCGGGGTGCCCGTCACCCCCGTCTGGAAGGAGAGCTCCGGAGCGACGCCGCCCTACAACTGCCTGGAGACGCTGGTGGGAGTCGCGATCGGGTGGATCTACGCGGCAACCCTGGAGAGTTCCGAGAAACAGGCCACCGTCGGCAAGATGGCCATTGGCATCCGCGTCACCGATCTGTCCGGGCGCCGAATTTCCTTCGCGCGAGCGACCGGCCGTCATTTCGCACAACTCTTCGACGCGCTGACCCTCCTGTTCGGCTACGCCATGGCCGGTTTCACCGCTCGCAAGCAAGCCCTCCACGACAAGATCGCCGGCACGCTGGTTGTCAGGGTTTGAGGTCTCAGGTTCTTCCGTCACACGTGCCTGCCCCGGGAGCCCAAGTGCAGTGAAGGATCAGGCGAGCGGTCGAGCCCGAGGCGATCCGCTCGCCGGTGCGCCCAAGGCGCAGATCCGAGAGCAAGCGAAGGCGACGTTATCGCGACGTCACAGGCGCCATCGACAAAACGCCGGAGGGCTGCACCACGCCAAGCTCCTGGAGTTTCCGGGCGATCGGGGAAACCACGGCGGCCGCGGCCCGAACCAACTCGGTCCGCGGATCGGCTGTGCCCACGGACTCCTCTTCCGGCTGGCCCCACAGCCTCGCGCGCAGCGCCTCGAAGAATGTCCTTTCGTGCGGGAAGACAACCAGGCGCACGCTGTCGCCGGCCGGGATCTTCGCCTCCCGGCGCGCCAGCCGGACGGCCGTGTCCAGACCGCCCAGCTCGTCGACCAATCCGAGCCTCTTGGCGTCCTCGCCCGACCAGATCCGCCCGCGGGCGATCTCCAACACGCGCTCCCTGGGGAGGTGGCGTGCGGCGGCCACCTTCCCGGTGAAGTCCTCGTACACGCGGTCGAGCCACGCTTCGAACCGCGCGCGCTCGGAGGGGGAGAAATCGCGGTTCGCGTCCCAGATCAGCGCGTGCTGCCCGGAGTGGACTTCGTCGAAGGACAGTCCGATCTTGTCGAACAGACCCGCCAGGACGAACTTGCCGCCGAGCACTCCGATCGAGGCCGTGATGGTGCCCGGCTGCGCCACGATCTTGTTCGCGCTCAAGGCGACGAAGTAGCCGCCGGAGCCGGCCAGGTCTCCCATCGAGACGACCACCGGTTTGCCCGAACGCCGTGCGTTTCCGACTTCGCGCCAGATGGAGTCGGAAGCGACGTATGAGCCTCCCGGGCTGTCGACGCGAAAGACGATGGCCTCGGCGTCGGAGTCCGCCGCCGCGCGCAGGGCCGAGGCGACACTGTCGGCGCCCATGACCGTCGAATCGATGAAGGGATTGGACCCGCTGCGCCCGCGCGCGACGGATCCCACTCCATAGACCAGTCCGAGCGTGTGCCGCGCGCTCTCTTCTCCCAACCGGGCCCGGTACCTGGAGAGGGCAATGATCCTGCTCCGGGCCGCGCGTGCCCGCGCCTTGTCCATCACCTCATCGCGGTAGGCGAGCCCGTCGATCAGGCCGGCGTCGACGGCCTCGGCGCCGAGAAGGGGAGCGCGGTCGACGTCGGAGAGGACCGCATCGGAGGAAAGACGGCGCCCCTTCGTGATGCCGGCGACGATCTGCCCGAACCAGGAATCCTTGAGCCGCTCGGTGGCTTCGCGGTGGGCGGGCGTGAACTTCCGATCGGTGTAGAAGTTCATCGCGTTCTTGTACTCGTACCGCTGGCCGAACGCCGGCTCGATCGCGAGCTTGTCGAGCGTGCCGCGGATGAAGGGAGTGGACACCGCGACGCCGGTCAGCCACAGATCTCCGGAGGGTTGCATCCAGATCTGATCGAAGGCGCAGGCGAGGTAGTAGGAGACGCTCCCGTTGCCGCCCTCGCCGAACGTGTCGGCGAAGGCGAGGGCGAACTTCTTGTGCGCCCGGAACCGCGCGATCGCGTCGCGGATCTCCTGGGCTCCGGCCATGCCCACCGGCGCCGACCCGACGCGCGCGACGAGGCCAACGACCGATTCGTCCCGAGACGCCCGGTCCAGCGTCGTGACCAGCTCTGCCAGGGTCGGTCGAGGCGCCGACAGCAGACGGTCCAACGGGCTGTCCGAGGGGGCCTCGGGGTAGGCCGTCTCCAGGTTCACGTCCAGGATGACGCGCGAGGATGTGGCCGGGCGTCTGCCCGTTCTCATCCACCGCGCGGCGAGCCCCGCCACGACGCAGATCCCAACCATACCGCCGACAGCCCAGAGGAGACGCCGGGTCACGCTGGACATGAGAGACCTCCTCCATCGAAGTTGGGTGCGCCGATAACCGCGATGGCGCGATTCTACGCGCCCTCTCCGCGCCCGGTCGGTGGGGTATCGTAGTCGCCACGAGGATGCGACGATCGTCGGTGCGCCCCACGATCCAGAAATTCGGGGGAGCCTCGCTCGACGGCGGCCGCTCGCTGGCCCACGCGTTCGCGCTCGTCGCCCGCGGACCGCGGCCGACGGTCGTCGTCGTTTCGGCCCTGGCCGGCGTGACCGACGGTCTTCTGGCCCTGGCGGGGGAGCGCGAGGCCCACAGGGCGGCGGAGCTGGCGGCATCCCTGCGCCGCAAACACGTTGCCGCGGCGCGGGCGGCGGCGCCGGCGGGCCCCGTCCGCCGCGCGCTCGTCGCCTCCATCGAGGAGGCGTTCGACGAGGTGCGGGCGCTGGCCCGCGTGCCGGCGTTCGCCCGGCAGCTCTCGCCCGCCGCTCTCGATCACCTGCTTGCCCGCGGGGAGGACTTGTCCGCGCGGATCTTTGCCGCGGGATTGGCGGCTCGAGGACGTGCGATCGGAGCTCGTCGACGCGCGCGAGCTCGTCGTGACCGACGGGCGCGCCGGAGGAGCTTCGCCGCTTCTTGCGGCGACCGATCGCGGGGCGCGGGCGCGTTTGGGGCCGCTGCTCGCGCACGGGCGGGTCCCGGTGGTGGCCGGGTTCCTGGGGTCGGCTCCCGACGGCCGGGTCGTCACGCTGGGCCGGGGTGGCTCGGACTTGACAGCGACGCTTCTGGCGCGGGCCCTGCGAGCCGCCGCTCTGGTCCTGTGGAAGGATGTCGCGGGATTCCTGACCGCCGATCCCCGGGTCGTTGCCGACGCGCGCGTCATTCCTCAGCTCCATCCGCGGGAGGCGGCGGAGCTCGCCTACTACGGAGCCAAGGTTCTTCATCCGCGCGCCCTGATCCCTCTGGCCGGCCGCCGCCTGCCGATCTTCGTCCGCCCTTTCGCGCGCCCGGAGAGCTCCGGCACGGAGATCTCGATGCGGCGCACCCTGCATCGCTATCCGGTCAAGGCTCTCTCGGCGATCCCGGGCCAGGCCCTCCTGACCGTCAGCGGCAACGGCATGCTGGGGGTGCCGGGCATCGCTGCGCGGACGTTCGCCGCCCTCCACCGGGAGGGCATCTCCGTCTCTCTCATCTCCCAGGCTTCCTCCGAGCACTCGATCTGCCTCTCCGTGCCGGAGGGGCAGGCGCGGGCGGCCCGCGACGGCCTCCTCGACGCCTTCCGCGAGGAGATCCGACGCCGCGAGATCGACGGCGTCGAGCTGCGGTCCGGCCTTTCCACGATCTCCGTCGTGGGGCTGGGCATGGCCGGGACGCCGGGCATCGCCGCGCGTGTCTTTTCCGCCCTGGCCGCCGATCGGGTCAATGTCATCGCCATCGCCCAGGGCTCTTCGGAGCTGAACATTTCGTTCGTCGTCTCCGAGCCCGACGCCGCCAACGCGCAGCGCCGCGTGCACGAGGCCTTTCAGCTGTCCAAGATCGGAGGAGGAGCGGCCACGGCGCGCGAGCACTGCGACGTCGTGCTCCTCGGCTTCGGGCAGGTGGGCGCGACGCTGGCGCGGATGCTCGCTCCCTCGCGGGATCGGCGGTTGCATTTGTGCGCGGTCATCGATCGAGGCGGTTTCGTCTTCGATCCGAAGGGGCTCTCGGCGAGGGCCCTGGCTCGGCTGTCCGATTCGAAGCGCCGTGGATCGACGGTGGCCGAGTCGCCGGGGGGAGTCCGAGCCCCGGCGTCCGAGGCCGTCGCGTTCCTCGGGCGGCACGCCCTGGCTCGTCCGATTCTGGTCGACGTCACGGCCGACGCGACCGGTCCGATCCTGGAGAGCGCCGCCGCCGCGGGCTTCGACCTCGTGCTCGCGAACAAACGGCCCCTTTCCGGGGCGCGCCGCGAGAGTGAGCGCCTGGAGATCGCGGCCCGCCGAGCCGGACGCCGTCTCCGGTTCGAAGCGACGGTCGGCGCCGGGCTTCCAATCCTCGACACTTACCGCAAGCTCGTCGAGTCGGGCGATCGGGTGATCAAGATCGAGGGCTGCCTTTCGGGAACGATCGGATATCTGGTCTCCGAGCTCGAGCAGGGAGTCTCCTTCTCCGCGGCCGTGCGCGGCGCGATCGAGGAGAAGTACGCGGAGCCGGATCCGCGGGAAGACCTGACCGGCGCGGATGTCGGCCGAAAGGCGCTCATCCTCGCCCGGTTGCTCGGTTTCCGCGGCGGCCCGCGCGACGTCGCGGTGGTTTCGCTGATCCCCGCGGGGACGCGGCGACTCCCTCTGGCGAAATTCATGGCCGGCCTCGAACGGCTCGACGCCGCGTGGGACCGGCGGATGCGCAAAAGCCGATCGCGCGGCCGCTTCCTGCGCTACGTGGCCTCGGTGTCGCGACGGAGCGCCCGGGCCGGCCTGGCGGAGGTCCCCTCGCACAGTCCGTTCGCCGCGCTGCGGGGAACGGCAAACCTGGTCGCCTTCACCACCGAGCGCTACCGATCGAGCCCTCTGGTGATCCAGGGCCCGGGGGCGGGGCTGGCGGTGACCGCCGCGGGCTTGTTCAACGACCTTTCGGAGCTCGCCGCGTCATGAGTGCCGCGCGCGGATTCGCTCCCGCCACGGTGGCCAATCTGGGGCCGGGACTGGACATCCTCGCCCTCGCCCTCGAGGGCGCCGGCGACGAGGTGCGCGTCGAGACGGCGCCGGAGCCGGGGATCCGGATCTCCGTGGACGGGCCGCCGGAGATTCCGCGCGATCCGGCCCGCAACACGGCGGGGATCGCCGCGCGTGAGGTGCTACGCCTGGCAAAGGCCGAGGGCACCGGGCTCGCCCTCGATCTGCGCAAGGGCTTGCCGCTCGCGGGCGGCCAGGGCGGAAGCGCCGCGTCGGCCGCGGCCGCCGCCGTCGCGACGAACGCGGTGATTGGCGCCGGACTTTCCCGCCGGGACCTGCTCACCGCCTGCCTGGCGGCGGAGGAGGCCGTCGCCGGGCGGCACGCCGACAACGCGTCGGCCGCTCTGTGGGGAGGCGTGGTCCTGGTTCGTGCGATCGATCCGTGCGACGTGGTGGAGCTGGCGTACCCGGAGAGACTTCGGATTGTGCTGGTCGAACCGGCGCAGAAACTCTCGACCCGCCGGGCGCGCGGCGTCCTGCCGGCGGCGGTACCGCGGGAGACGGCCGTGTTCCAGGCCGCGCAGGTCGGCGCTCTCGTGGCCGCGCTCGCGGCCGGCGACCTCGCGCTCCTCGCGCGCGCGGTCGAGGATCGCATCGCCGAGCCGGTGCGTTCCGGGCTGCTGCCGGGCTTCGCCGATGCCCTGCAGGCGGCGCGGGCGCAAGGCGCGTGCGGCTGCTCGATCTCCGGGTCGGGACCGGCGGTGTTCGCCTTTGCCGACGGCGAGGACTCCGGGCGGCGGATCGGCGAAGCCATGGTCGTCAGCTACCGGCGGCACGGGATTGAAGCCGCCGCGCGCGTTTGCCGTATCGACCGCCGGGGAGCGCGGCTGCTCCAGCCCGAGGAGAGTTAGTCCGGTGCCTTTGCCCGAGCGCCCCGCCAGCTGGCAGGCCTGCCCACGCTGCGAGCGGGAGTTCGCCGCCTCTTCGGCGTCGAGCCGGTGCGCCGACTGCGGCGGCCTGCTCGACGTGCGGCATCGCGATCCGATCGAGCGGCCCGCGGCCTTGAAGGAGTTGTGGGCCCGGCGCCGGCAGAGCGGGCTTGCCGCCGACGCGTCCGGTGTGTGGCGCTTCCGGGAGCTCGTCCATCCCGGCGCCGAAGCCGGCGCCGTCACGCAGATCGAGGGAAACACGCCGCTGGCGCCGCGCGAGGCCGTCGGGCGCTGGGTCGGCCTGGACGGCCTCCTCTTGAAGCACGAAGGCCAGAACCCGACCGGCTCGTTCAAGGATCGCGGCATGACCGTCGGTGTGACCCAGGCTCGTCGTTTGTCAGCGCACGCGGTCGCCTGCGCTTCGACCGGCAACACTTCCGCCTCGCTCGCGTCCTACGCCGCGCTGGCGGGCCTTCCGGCCCTGGTGCTGGTCCCGGCGGGCCAGGTCGCCGCGGGCAAGCTGGCCCAGGCCCTGGCCTACGGAGCCCGGACGCTCCTGGTGCGCGGCGACTTCGACGCCTGCCTGAAGCTCGCCCTGGAGGCGTCGGAGAAGCTGGGCGTGTACCTCCTGAACTCGGTCAACCCGTTTCGCATCGAGGGACAGAAGACGATCGTCCTGGAGATGCTCGAACAGCTCGCCTGGGAGCCTCCCGACTGGATCGTCGTCCCGGCCGGGAACCTCGGCAATACCGCCGCGTTCGGCAAGGCCCTGGTCGAAGCGGAGCGCCTGGGGCTGATCCACGCGCTCCCGCGCATCGCCGCGGTGCAGGCCTCCGGCGCCAACCCCTTCGCCCGGGCCTTCCGTGAAGGCTTCGCCGGGCTCACGCCCATGCACGCGGACACGCTGGCGACGGCGATCAAGATCGGAAACCCCGCGTCCTTCGACCGCGCCGTCGACGCGATCCGCCGGACCAACGGCGTGGTGACCGACGTGTCCGACGGCGAGATCCTGGAGGCCAAGGCGGTGGTCGACGCCTCGGGGCTCGGGTGCGAGCCGGCCAGCGCCGCGGCGGTCGCCGGCGCCCGCAAGCTCGTGATCGAGGGCGCCGTCAGGAGCAGCGACCGCGTCGTCGCGGTCCTGACCGGGCACATCCTGAAGGACCCCGGGCTGCTCCTCTCCTACCATCAGGAGGCCGAGCCTCCGCCGCCCCGCGCCAACCGGCCTGTCGAGGTCGAGGCCGAGCTCTCCGCCGTCGAGCGCGTCCTGGACAGAGCGCGGATCGGCCGATGAGCGAGCGGCTCCTGGCCCGCCTCGAGGAGGTCCTGCGCCGGCGTCCGTCGGGAGGACGGGTCGAGCGCGCCCTCGACGCGCTCCTGCGCCGGCCGCCGCGCGGCGCCGCCGGCCTGGTCCGCTGGCACGAGGCGCTGCTCTTCTTGAAGGCGTACCCGCACACGCGCGGCGTGCGGTCGCGGGTCGAGCGCGCCCTGTCGGCGCTTCCGGCCTTGACCGCGGCGCTGCCGGCGGACGAGGCGGCCTCCGTCATCGAGAGCGATCCCGAGGTCGCCGGCGTGGCCGGCACCGCGGTGACCACGCAGTTCACCTACGACCTCGTGCGCGGCCTCGTCGAACGCTTTCCCCGCGACGTCGCGATCGACTGGGAGGACTACGAGGGCTCCGACCGGCTCGGCGCGACGCTTCCGCGATGGCTGCCGCTCCTGGAGGAGGAGTCCTCCGCCGACGCCAACGTCCCCTACGCGCTCTGGCTGGATGCCGCGCGGCGAGGTCGGCCGGAGCTGCTCTGGCTCCTGGAGCGGTTCGCGCGGTTGCCGATTCCGGACAAGGGCAGGGCCGAGCTCTTCGACGCGCTGGGCCTGGCGATTCGCTGGCGTCCGGCCGCCCGCGTCTCCCGCACGGGGCTCGAGCGTCCCGCGCGCCGCCTCTTCGTTCACGACCGGGCGCTGCTCGCGCGGCGCGACGTCTCGCTCGTCGCGGAGGTGTCCGCGCGGCCGCTGCCGATCCGCCGCCTGTCCCGCCGCGACGGCGAGCGGATCCTCGACATGGCCCGCGCCGCCGACGCATCCCGGTACCGCGAGCTCTACGGGTTCACCTACGGAGATCCGCGGCGCGTGCTCGCGGCGCGCGCGGGCCGCGGCGTGGAGATTTTCTTGAACGGCCTCCCGCCCGAGCGCCGGCTGCCGCTGCGCGCGGGCTACTCGGCCTTCGTCGTCAAGAACGGCGTGCCGGTGGCGTACGTCGAAGGTTTGGCCTTCTTCGAACGGATCGAAGTGGGATTCAACGTCTATTACACCTTTCGCGAGGGCGAGTCCGCATGGATCTACGCGATGGTTTTGAAGCTCTTCCACCAGGCTCTCGGCTCCGCCTCGTTCTCGGTCGACCCGTACCAGCTCGGCCGCGAGAACGAGGAGGGGATCGCGTCGGGGGCCTTCTGGTTCTACCGCAAGCTCGGCTTCCGCCCGACCGATCCGGACGTCGCCGCACTCGTCGCGCGCGAGGAGCGGCGCGTGGCGGCGAATCCCAGGCACCGCACCTCGGCGGCCACCCTGCGCCGGATCGCGACCTGCAATGTGCTTTACGAGATCGATCCGCCGGTTCGCCTCACGCCTCACGCCTCACGCCTCACGTCCTCATGGGACCGCTTCCACATCCGCAACATCGGCCTGGCGGTCAACCGGCGCATGGCGCGTGAGTTGGGCGGCGACGCCGGGAGGATCCGCTCGGCCTCGTCGGCCCGTATGGCCGGGGCCCTGGGAGTCTCGCTGGGAGGCTGGAGCGAGGGGGAGCGGCGGGCCTTCGACAGCCTCGCCCTCGTCCTCGACCTCGTCCCGGACCTCGCCACGTGGAGCCGGGAAGACAAGCGTGATCTCGCCGCGGTCATCCGGGCCAAGGCCGGCCCCGACGAGACCCGCTACCTGCGCCGCATGCAGCGCCACCGGCGCCTGCGCGAAGCACTCCTGCGCCTCGGCAGCCGGGGACCAGGCTACAATATATAGCTTGTGGTCGGACCGCCTCCCGCCTCCCGAGTCTTGACCTCGCTCTCTCATAAGTATTTAATACTGACATGAAGAGAAAGCTCGTCCAGATCGGCAGCTCGCTCGCCGTCACCCTCCCCGCGGAGGTCGTCCAGGAGTTTCGCCTCAAGAAGGGTCAGCCCGTCGACGTTTCCGTGCATCCGACGACCGGGGCGGTGACCATCCGGCCCGGGATCAAGTACTACGAAGGTGGCAAGGTCACCCGCAAGTTCCTGGCCGAGGCGCAGAAGCTGCTCCGGCGCAGGGCAGCGCTGTACCGAGAGCTCGCGAAGTAGTGGCCGATTACCTTTCGGTGCAACAGATCGAAGCTCTGCACGCCCTTCAGGTCGGGGCATTCGGCGGCGCCTCCGGACTCCGTGATCGGGGAAGCCTGGAGGCGGCCGTCGCGAGGCCGGCCATGACGTTTGGCGGCGAAGACTTGTATCCCGACCTGGCGGCCAAGGCCGCGGCACTCATGCATTCTCTGGTGATGAACAATCGCTTCGTCGATGGGAACAAGAGGGTCGGCGCGGCGGCGGCGGAGTTCTTCATCGAACGCAACGGATTCCGGCTGGCCGCGACCGACCAGCAGCTCGAGGAGATCACTATGGCGGTCGCAAGCGGCGAGGTCGATGCGGAGTCCCTGGCGATCTGGATCCGCCAGCGGACGACACGCGAAGAGTAGTCTGTCAGGCGTCAGCCCACGGAGTCCTCAGTCCTCCTTCGATCCCCTCGTCCCTTCGCGGCGCGACTAAGTTTCGCCGACTGGATCGGCGAAACGACTCGCGCCGCGCGAGCCGGAGCGGAGGTCTCGCGATCAGGCGGACCGTCGAGGCCGCATCCGGCCGAGCGGTCCGCCGGTGCGCGCAAAGCGCGCAGATCGCGAACCGCAGCGCAGGCGAGGTTAATAGGCGACCAGCGCCCGCGCCGCCCGGCAGACCTTCTCTTCGTTTGGCCGGAAGGCTTGCTCGAGAGTCGGCGCGAAGGGGACCGGCGTGTCGGGGGCGGTGACGCGGACCAGTGGCCCGTCCAGGTACTCGAAGCACCGCTCGGAGATGACCGCGGCGATTTCTCCCCCGATCCCGCCGGTCCGCGTGGCCTCGTGCAGCACGATGGCCTTGTTGGTCTTGGCGATGGAAGCGGCGATGGTCTCCTCGTCCAGAGGGAAGAGCGTGCGCAGGTCGACCACCTCGGCGTCGATCCCCTCGGCCTCCAGCGTCCGGGCGGCGTCGAGAGCGGTCCAGACCATCGCGCCATAGGTCAGGATCGAGAGGTCCCGGCCGGCGCGCTTGACCGCGGCCTTTCCGATCGGAACGGTGTAGTCGTGCGCCGGGAGCGTCTCCTTGACCCTCCGATAGAGAAACTTGTGCTCGAAGAAGAGAACCGGATCCTCGTCGCGGATGGCCGCCTTGAGCAGACCCTTGGCGTCGTAAGGGGTCGAGGGCTGGACGATCTTCAGGCCGGGCGTGTGCGCGAAATACGCCTCGGGGTTCTGCGAATGAAACGGTCCGCCGTGGACGCCGCCGCCCGACGGGCCGCGTACCACCATCGGCACGCCCGCGCCGGTGCGGTAGCGGGATTTCGCCGCGAAGTTGGTCAGGATGTCGAAGGCGCAGGAGATGAAGTCGGCGAATTGCATCTCCGCCACCGGGCGCATCCCCATCATGGCCGCGCCGACGGCCGCGCCGACGATGGCCGTCTCCGAGAGCGGCGTGTCCAGCACGCGCTCCTCGCCGAAACGCTCCTGCAGGCCCATGGTGACCTGGAACGCGCCGCCGTAGACGCCGATGTCCTCGCCCAGCAGGAAGACGCGCTCGTCCCGCTCCATCTCCTCCAGGAGCGCCTCGCGGATGGCCTCGAGGTAGGTCGTCTCCCGCGCCGGCTCCGGCGCCTGGGGCAGCTCGGGGATGGCGTCGCTCACGGGCGATCCTTGCGCAGGATCCACGGCTCGTTGCGGGCCGCCGGCTCGGTCTCGGGCGGCCCGCTCGCGTAGACGCCGTGGAAGGCGTTCTCGGGCGGAGCGGCGGGGGAGGCCAGGGCGAGGTCGAGATCCCGCCCGACCTCCTCGGCGATGCGGCGATCGATCTCCTCCAGGTCCTCGCGGCGGACGGCACTGGATTCCAGGAGCGCCGCGACGTAGCGGTCGATCGGATCGCGCCGGGACCATTCCTCGAGCTCTTCCCGCGGCACGTAGGTCTGCCCGTCGTGCTCGGCGTGGCCCTTCATGCGGTACGTCTTCGCCTCGATCAGGGTGGGCCCGCCTCCGGCGCGCGCTCGATCGACCGCCCGGCGCGCCGCGTCGTAGACGGCCAGCACGTCGTTGCCGTCGACCGTCTCCGCGGGGACGCCGTAGGCCACGGCCCGATCGGCCAGGCAGGACGCCGCGGTCTGCTTGCGAAACGGCGTGGAGTAGGCCCACCCGTTGTTCTCGGCGACGATCACCAGCGGCAGCCGCTGCACCGCCGCGAAGTTCAGCCCCTCGTGGAATGGCCCGGTCGAGGTGCCCCCATCGCCGATGTACGTCATCGCCACGATCTTCCTGCCCTGCATCCGGCCGGCCAGCGCGATTCCCGCCATCACCGGGACGAGCGTGCCGAGCATCGAGATGGGGGAGACCAGCCCCTGCTCCGGGCGGCCGAAGTGGAGGATCCCTTCCTTGCCGCCGGTGGGCGAGTCCGCGCGGGCCATGTACTGCGTGAAGATGTCCCGCGGGCGGCCGCCCCGCACCAGCACGGAGCCCAGGTTGCGGATCAGCGGGCCGAGAACGTCGCCGCGTTCGAGCGCGTAGGCGCTGCCCACCGACGTCGCCTCCTGGCCGAGCGATCGGTACAGGCCCCCCACGATCTTGCCCTGCCGGTAGAGGTGGACCAGGCGCTCCTCGACCGTGCGGTTCAGTCTCAGGTAGCGGTAAATGTCGGTTTTCTGTTCGCCGGTGAGGGAGGACATCGAGGGGATTATAAGGAATTGATCCATCGGTCCATCGAATCATCGGTTCAAGTCCCCGGAAAGACTCGCAGCGGGCAGATGGACCGATGGACCGATGGACCGATGAACCGATGAACCGATTCTCCCGCGGCATACAATCTCTAGGTGGACCGCCCCCTCGTCTCCGTCCTGATCGCCTCCGACCGCGTCGAGGGGTCCCTGCGCGACTGCCTCGCCTCTCTCGGGGCCCAGAAAGGCGCTCCGGAGTTCGAAGTGGTGGTGGCTTCGGCCAAGGCGCCCGATCCCTCTTCCGAACCCTCCCTCGACCTCCTCTGGGTCGAGGTGGCCGACCGCAACCCCTCCGTCCGCCGCAACCGCGCCGCGGCCGGCTCGCTGGGCTCGATCCTGGCGTTCTTGGACGACGACGCGACAGCCGAGCCGGAGTGGATCGCTTCGGGCGCCGCAGCGCTCGCCCGGTGCGGGATCGCCGGCGGCCCCGACCTCGGCCCTTCGGACGCGCCGTACCGCGAGCGCCTCTCCGACCTCCTTCTGGCCACTCCCTGGATCGGGAGCGGCGTGCCGGCTCACGAGCGCCGCCCGCGCGGCGGCCCGGTCCGATCGCCCCACGACGTGGCGCTGTGCAACCTCTTCGTCCGCCGGGACGTCTTCGAGTCGCTCTCCGGGTTCGACGAGTCCTTCGGCTACATCGGCGAGGACACCGACTTCGTCCGCCGCGCCCTGCGCCAGGGCGTCGCCGTCGAGCTCGACCGCGCCGTCCGCGTGCGGCACCGGCGCCGGCGGTTTCCCGGCGCGTACCTGACGCAGCGCTGGCGCTACCGGGTCAAGACCGGCCGGCTCCTGATCGAGCGCCCGGGACTGCACGCGCGCGGCCGCATTGCCGCGTTCCTGGCGGCGGGCTTCCTGGCCTCGGCCGCCGTGGCGCTGTTCGGCCCGCGGTTTCTCCTTCCGGCGGTCGCCGTCTACGCCGCCGCGACGTGGATCTGCGCGTTTCCGATCTGGCGCGGCGACCTGGCGCTCTTTCCGATGGTTCCCTTCGCGTTTGCTGTGCACCACGCGACGTATTTCGCCGGGCTTCTGGTGGGAATGGCCCGTGGCGCGCTCGCCACGGCGCGCGCGGCGGCACGATGAACAACCTCGAGCTCGCCGCCCACTGGCTGCGCGGACGGGAGACGCTCCCGAGGTACCTGATCCTGGGGATGACGAATCTCTGCAACTCCAAGTGCGTGACCTGCTTCTACTGGGACCATTTGAACGTCAACCGGCACCTGGAGATGTCGCTCGAGGAATACGACCGCGCCCTGGCCGATCTGCCCTCGCTGTACTCGGTGGTCCTGACCGGCGGCGAGCCGACCTTGAACCGGGAGCTTCCCGACGTGACGCGCCTGCTCTACCGGCGGCACGACGCCTCCAACGTGACCATGCCGACCAACTCGCTCATCCCCGAGCAGGTCGAGGCGATCGTGGCGAGGGCCCTGGAGTCGCGGCGGGACGACCGACAGACGTTCACCGTCGGGCTCTCGCTCGACCACCTGGGGGAGCGCCACGACCAGATCCGGGGCGCACCGGGCAACTTCACGAGGGTCATCGAGACGTACGGAAGGCTTGCCGCGTTGAAGCGCAAGTCGCGCGGCATGACCTTGAACGTGCAGACCGTCCTGGCCTCCTTCAACATGGACGACCTGCCGGAGATCACCCAATGGGTGGCCGGGAACTTTCCGGAAATCGATTTTCATTCCTTCGAGCTCTTGCGTCCGCCTTTTCCCGATGCGTCGATCCGGCCCCTGACGACGGAGGAATACCGCGTCCGCCTGGAGTATCTGAAGCCCTACTGGTCGAGGTTCGACCGGTATCGGCCGGTGCTCCGGAACCTGAAGGTGGCCGCGCGGGAAGCGGAGCTCCGGACGCTGGAGCAGGAGCGGATGGTCTACAAGTGCTACGCGGGGACGATCTCTGGTGTCCTGAACCCCGAGGGAACCGTTGCCCTCTGCGAGGTCCAGTGGGAGATCGGCAACATCCGCGACTTCGGATACTCGTTCGCCAAAGCCTGGTTCTCCGAGAAAGCGGTGGAGATGCGCCGGCGCATCGCCCGACGCGAGTGCTGGTGCACCCACTCCTGCTTCATGACGTCGTCGCTGCCCTTTTCCGTGAAGGGCGCGGCCCATCTGGCAAGGACCGCCATTGCGGGATGATCGGTCCATCGGCCCATCGGATCATCGGTTCATGTACCCCGGAAAGACTCGTGGCGGGCAAATGAACCGATGGACCGATGAGCAAATGAACCGATTCTTCACGAGTTCTGAACCGTCAGCTTGTTCTCCACCCTCTGCACGCCTGCGGTGTCCTGCGCGATCTGCATCGCGTCCTGTTTGACCTGATCGCGCTTGACGGTCCCCGAGAGCGTCACGATTCCCAGATTGGTCTGGACACCGATCCGCGATCCGGCCACGCGCTGGTCCGACTGCAGCTTGGACTGAATGGTCGCCGTGATCGTGGCGTCATCGGAAGCGTTCGCCGCGGGAGCCGCGGATGCGGCGCGATCGGGCGGGTCTTGCGCCTGCGCCGCGAGGATCCCCAGGTGATCGACCACGTCGACGACGTCCTCGGTCCCGCGAGCGAGCGCGACCGCTCGCTCTTTGGCAATCGAGTTCTCGGCTGTCCCGTCGAGCGTGACGACCTTCTTCTGCGCCGAAACCTCGATGTGCGAGGCGCTGCTGATGGCTCGGTCGGTTTCGATCTTTGACCGAACCTTGGCCGCGATGCCGCTGTCGGACTGGGCGCAGGCCGCGGCGACGCCGATTGCGGCGACAGTCCCCAGAGCGGAAAACAGCCTTCTCCTCATCCTTCCCCTCATCGTTCCTCCTTCTTGCTTGTGGGCGTCTGTGTCAAGGCGACAGCGCGCCGCTGTTCTGTTTTGCAGATTTCGTGCCTCCGTTGGCGTCGATCGGGAAGAACCGCTATTCTTTCGGGGGAGGAAACGCCATGGCGTCTCGAGAGGGGAACGATCCCACCGTGCCCGCCGAAACGCGGCGCGGTCGCGAGCGTTGGAACGAGGCGGTGCGCGAGTCCTTCGGGAAGAAGGCGGCGCGGAAATCGGACTTCACGACCGTCTCGGGAGCGCCGGTCGATCCGCTGGCAGGCCCCGATTCCGTGGCCGGGTTCGATCCGGAGAGGGACCTGGGATGGCCGGGTGAGTACCCGTTCACGCGCGGCGTCCATTTGACCGGTTACCGCGGCAAGCTGTGGACGATGCGGCAATTCGCCGGGTACGGCACGGCCCGGCAAACCAACCAGCGGTTCCATTATCTTCTGGCCCGCGGACAGACCGGCCTTTCGACCGCCTTCCATCTGCCGACGCTCTACGGCTACGACTCGGACCATCCGATGGCCAGGGGAGAGGTCGGCAAGTGCGGCGTCGCGGTCGATTCGCTCGCGGATATGGAAGTCCTTTTCGATGGGATCGACCTCGGGAAGGTCACGACGTCGATGACCATCAACTCGACCGCGCCGATCGCGCTCGCGATGTACCTGGCGGTCGCCGAGAAGCACGGAACGCCGTGGAGCGAGGTGGGCGGCACGCTCCAGAACGACATCTTGAAGGAGTACATCGCGCAGAAGGAGTACATCTTCCCGCCGCGCCCCTCGATGCGACTGGTCACGGATCAGTTTTCCTTCTGCGCCCGGCACGTTCCCAAGTGGAACACCATCTCCATCTCCGGGTACCACATCCGCGAGGCCGGCTCGACCGCGCTGCAGGAGCTGGCCTTCACGCTGCGCGACGGCGCGGAGTACGTGAAGTACGGCCTCGAGGCCGGGTTGCCGGTGGACGAGTTCGCGCCGCGGCTCTCTTTCTTCTTCAACTCGCACAACGATTTCTTCGAGGAAATCGCCAAGTTTCGCGCCGCGCGGCGCGTGTGGGCCAAGACGATGCGCGAGCGCTTCGGCGCGAAGGACCCGCGCTCCTGGATGTGCCGATTCCACACCCAGACGGCAGGATGCTCGCTGACCGCGCAGCAGCCGTACAACAACGTCGTGCGCACGGCGCTCCAGGCGCTGGCCGGCGTGCTGGGCGGGACCAACTCGCTCCACACCAACTCGCTCGACGAGGCGGTCGCACTGCCCACGGATTTCGCGGTGAAGCTGGCGTTGCGCACGCAGCAGGTCATCGCGCACGAGTCCGGCGTCGCGAACACGATCGATCCGCTCGGCGGTTCGTACTTCGTCGAGCAGCTGACCACGAAGATGGAGCGCGGTTGTTTCGACTACTTCCGTCGGATCGACGCGTTGGGCGGCATGGTCGAGGCGATCGAGGCAGGCTTTCCGCAGCGGGAGATCATGGACGCGGCCTATGCCTACCAGCGGGCCCTCGACGCCAAGGAGAAGATCGTCGTGGGCGTCAACGACTTCGTGGACGCGGAGGAGCATCCCCTGGAGATCCTGTACATCGACGAGAGCGTCGAGGACCAGCAGAAGGCCGACGTCCAGGCGTTGCGCCGCTCGCGCGACGGCAAGGCGGTGACGTCCGCGCTCTCCGCCCTGCGGCAGGCGTGCGCGGACGGGAAGAACGTCATGCCGCCGTTGATCGCCGCCGTCAAGACCTACGCGACGGTCGGCGAGATCTCCGACGTCATGCGCGAGGTCTTCGCGACGTACGAGGAGCCTGCGGTCTATTAGCCGTCGCCGGAGCTGCGCATCGGGATCTGCGCGTTGTGCGCGCACCGGCGTCCGGCTCGCCCGGATGCGGGCTCGACCTGCCGCCTGATCCCGAAGCTCCGCTCCGGCTCGCGCGGCGCGAGTCGTTTCGCGGATCCAGTCCGCGAAACCTGGTCGCGCCGCGAAGGCACGAAGACACGGAGCCCTTGGTGTCATAGGGGCGGCCCTTGTGGCCGCCCGTTCCTAAGCCCCCGTCGGCGGCGCGCGAAGCTCCTGAAGTAACCGAAGGAGGAGTCGCGCGCCGCGGGGAGCCGGTGCGCCGCAGGCGCAGACCCTTTCCCGAAGCGGAGGCGACGTTCTTGCCGCGCGTGAGACAATTGAACCGATGACACGCGAGACGTCTCCCTTTGGCTCGATCGAACAGGCGCTCGATGCTTTGCGCGCCGGGCGCCTGATCGTGGTCGTCGACGACGAGGACCGGGAGAACGAGGGCGACCTGGTGCTCGCCGCCGAGAAGGCCTCTGCCGAGAAGGTCAACTTCATGGCCCGCGAAGGGCGAGGATTGATCTGTCTGGCCTTAACCGGCGAGCGCTGCGACGCCCTCGGCCTGCCCATGATGGTCGAGCAGAACACCTCCAACTTCGGCACCGCGTTCACCGTGTCGATCGAGGCGCGCGGCCGCACGACCACCGGTATCTCCGCGGCCGATCGGGCCGCCACCGTCCTCGCGGCGATCGATCCGAAGACCAAGCCGTCGGACCTCCTGAGGCCCGGGCACATGTTTCCGCTGCGGGCCCAGACCGGGGGTGTCCTGAAGCGCGCCGGTCAGACCGAGGCTTCGGTCGACCTCGCGCGCATCGCCGGCCTCGATCCTTCCGCGGTGCTTTGCGAGATCATGAACGAGGACGGCACCATGGCCCGGGTGCCCGACCTGACGCAGTTCTGCCGGCGGCACGGCCTGATCATGGTCACGGTGGCCGATCTGATCCGCCACCGGCTGAAGACCGAGCGGCTGGTCGAGCGGGTCGCCTCGCCGCATCTGCCCACGACATTCGGCGAGTTTCAGGTCTACGCCTACAGGAGCGAGTTGACCCACGAGGAGCACCTGGCGCTCGTGCACGGCGAGATCCGGGAGGACGAGCCCATCCTCGTCCGCGTCCACTCGCAGTGCCTGACCGGCGACGTCTTCGGCTCGGCGCGGTGCGACTGCGGCGCGCAGCTCCACCTGGCCATGGAGAGGATCGTCGCGGAGGGCAAGGGCGTCTTCCTCTACCTGCTTCAGGAAGGGCGCGGCATCGGGCTCTTGAACAAGCTCAAGGCCTACGAGCTCCAGGACCAGGGGCACGACACCGTCTCCGCCAACGAGAAGCTCGGCTTCCCGCCCGACATCCGCAACTACGGCGTGGGGTCACAGATCCTGCGCGACCTGGGCGTGCGCAAGATGCGCCTCATGACCAACAACCCGTCCAAATATGTCGCCATCGGCGGCTACGGCCTGGAGATCGTCGAGCGCGTGCCCCTGGAGATCGGTCCCACCGAGCGCTCCCGCAAGTACCTCGAAGCCAAGAAGAACAAGATGGGCCATCTGCTCAAGATGGTGTGAGGGCCTCATCTCCCCCTCTCCCGCTCGCCCCCTCTCCCTTTCCGAGTCTCGGAGCGGGGGAGTGGGCGAGGGGGTGAGTGGGTGATGACAGTCAATCCGGTCTACCGGCCGTAATACCACCGCTCCAGCTTCTCCGGAGAGACGCCCAGAAAGTAGCCGGCCAGGACGCGCCAGTTTCGCAGGACCTGGCGCAGCGTGCCGTGCTCGCGGTAGCGCCGCGCGGAAGTGATCGTCTTCTCCGGACGAATCTCCAGCCGGGTCACGCGCTTCAATCTCCGGACGAGGTCCACGTCGTCGCAGACCGGCAGCGCGCGAAACCCTCCCGCCTTCTCGTAGGCTTCGCGGCTGCAAAAGAGGCCCTGGTCGCCGAAGGGGAGGCCGAGCTGGCGCGACCTCAGGTTGGCCCACCAGGCGATCCAGCGCATGCGCCTCCCGGTCTCGCGATAGGCCAGGCTGAAGGCCCCAGCGGAGGCGCCGTTGGCGAGGCACTTCGCGGCGATCCGCAGAGCGTCCGCGGGCGCTTCCGAGTCCGAGTGCAGAAAGAAGAGCGTCTCGCCCCGCGCTTGCCGGGCCGCGCGGGCCAGTCGCTCGCCGCGAGGCCCGTTCCCCGGCACGATGCGCGCCCCGATCGAGCGAAAAGCCCGGGTCGTCTCCTCATTGCCCCCGCCGTCGGCGACCAGCAGCTCCGCCCGCGGATCGCCGGCGAACCGCCGGAACCGCTCCGCCGCCTCTGGCGGCTCGTTCCGGATCGGAACGATGACCGAGATCCGTGGGACGATTTCGACGCTCATTCCCCCCGTCCCCCCGTCTCCCCGTCCCCGCGTCGGAGACTCAGACAAGAGGCGCGATGTCGAGCTGGAACCGATGAATGACCAGCGTTGTTGTCCTTGCCCTTAGAGTAGCATCCGCTCGATGCGTTTCGAGATGCCCGCGGCGGTTCTGGCTGGCGGAGCTTCCCGGCGCATGGGAGCGCCGAAGGCCGCGCTCCCGTACGGCCCGTCGACGCTCCTGGCTCATCAGACCAGCCGGCTCGCGACGATGTTTACGGAAGTGCTCGCGGTGGTCAAGGAGGCGCCCTCCTTCGATGCGGGGCCGGCGCGGGTGATCCTGGACGGCCCGTCCGTGACGGCGCCAATCTACGGGCTGGCGGCGGCCCTCGATCTCGTCGAGGACCGCGTGTTCATTCTGGCCGTCGACTTGCCGTTGCTTTCGACGGCGGTCATCGAAAAGATCGCTGTCCGAAGTCTCGGCACGGACGCGTCCGTGGTCGTCCCCCGCGCGGAGGGCCGGCTTCAGCCGCTGGCCGCGGTCTGGAGACGCCGCGTCCGGACGCTCCTGCGCGACCGCCTCGGGCGGGGAGAGCTCTCGCTGTGGGCCCTGGCGCTGGAATCCGGCGCCGAGATTCTCGAGCCGGAGGAGTGGCTTCCGCTCGATCCTTCCGGGAATTCTTTCGCCAACGTGAATACAGTGGCCCAATACACCGTGGCCCGAGAGCGCGGATGAACGGCCTCGGTCTCGAGACCCGATGAGCGACGAAAGACCGGGAGCGCCCAAGGGCCCGCGTCGCCCGCGCACGGCGGCCCCGCGCAGGGGGAGGTTTCTGCACCTGGACGCCCGCGGGCGAGCGCGCATGGTGGACGTGGGAGGCAAGGCGACGACGCGGCGCCGCGCCGTGGCCCGGGGCCGCGTTCTCTTGAACCCCGCCGCCTTCGACGCGCTGGCGAAGGGAAAGCTCTCCAAGGGCGACGCGCTGGCGGTCGCGCGGCTGGCCGGCATCCTCGCGGCGAAGAAGACCTCGGAGATCGTTCCGCTGGCGCATCCGATCGGGCTCGACGCCGTCGCCGTCGACTGCGAGCTCGTTCCGAGCTCCCGGGAGGTGATCGTGACAGCCACGACCTCGACCGCGGCCCGCACGGGCGTGGAGATGGAGGCGCTGACCGCGGTCGCCGGAGCCTGCCTGGCCCTCTACGACATGGCCAAGGCCCTGGACCGGTCGATCGAGATTCGCGAAATCGTCCTGCTGGAGAAGACCGGCGGGCGATCGGGAGCGTACCGGAGGTGAGTCGGTGACGGTTCGCGTCGCGATCGTGACGGTGTCCGACGGTGTCGCCGCGGGCCAGCGTGCGGACCTGGGCGGCCCGGCCTGCGAGCGCGAGCTGTCGGAAGCCGGCCTCGATTTCGAGGTCGTTTCCCGCGACGTCCTGCCCGACGAGAGCCGGCAGATCGTGGCGTTGATCGTGTCCAAGGCGGACGAGGGCTCGGCGGACCTGATCGTTCTGACCGGCGGCACCGGCGTCGCGCCCAGGGACCGCACGCCGGAGGCGGTGCGCGCGGCCGTCGAATTCGAGGTTCCCGGCCTGGCGGAGAAGATGCGCGCGGACACCGGCCGGTCGCTTCCCGTCGCGTACCTGTCGCGCCAGGTGGTCGGCGTGCGCGGGGCCACGCTGATCGTGTCGCTGCCTGGTTCTCCCAAGGGCGCGGCCGATTGTCTGCGCTCGATCGCCGAGCTCCTGCCGCACGTTCTCTCACTCATCCGCGGCGAGAGGGCCGGACATCCCGGTCCGACCGAATCGGGCACGGGTCGATCCGCGTGACGCCCCGGATTCGCCCGGGCATCGACAATCTTCTCGACGACCCAACGCCGGTCGCGGGAAAGCGGTTCGGTCTCATCACCAATCCATCCGGCGTCACCTCTCGCGGCGTGGCGTCGTGGAAGGCCCTGTCGGAATTGCGCGATGGGAAGCTCGCTCGCCTTTTCGGCCCCGAGCACGGCGTGGACGGATCGGCGATCTACATGGAGTCGGTCGGCTCCGCCATCCACTGGGCCACCAGCCTTCCCGTTGTCTCGCTGTACGGCGACTCGATCGAGAGCCTGAAGCCCAAGGCCGCGGACCTGCGCGGTCTGGACGCGCTCGTCTTCGACGTGGCCGACGTCGGGGTCCGCTACTACACGTTCGTCTGGACGATGATGCTGGCCATGGAGGCCTGCGCCGAGGCCGGATTGAGATTCGTCGTCTGCGACCGGCCCAATCCGATCGGCGGAGCGGTGGAGGGCGCGCCGCAGGACGCCGAGTACCTGTCGTTCGTCGGCCTGCATCCGGTTCCCGTCCGCCACGGCCTGACGGCCGGGGAGATGGCTCGGCTGCTCGCGGTCGAGCGCAAGCTCGACATCGATCTGGTCGTGTGCCCGATGACCGGCTGGACCCGGGACACGCCGTTCGAAGCGGCGGGCCTGCCGTGGGTGCCGCCCTCGCCCAATATCCCGACGCCGTCCACAGCCCTGGTCTACCCCGGCATGTGTCTTCTGGAGGGAACCAATCTTTCCGAGGGCCGGGGTACGACCCGGCCGTTCGAGCTCTTCGGCGCCCCCTGGCTCGAAGCCCGCCGCGTGTCCGACGCCTTGAACGCGCGGCAAATGCCGGGCGTCGTCTTCCTGGCCGCGAATTTCCGTCCGATGTTCGACAAGCACGCGGGCAAGACGTGCGCCGGAGCGCGGCTCTACGTGACCGACCCTGTCTCGTTTCGCTCGTTCGAGACGGGGATGCGGATCGTGGAAACGGCGCGCAAAATGGCGCCCTCCCGTTTTCAGTTTCGAACCGAGCCCTACGAGTTCGATCCGCGACCGGCCATCGACCTGCTGACGGGTTCGCCCCGCCTGCGGCAGACGATCGAGCGCAGCAGGGATCTGGCGCCGGAGATCGAGCGTCACGACCGGGGGGCCCGGGAGTTTCTGCCGCGCCGGGAACCGTTCCTGATCTATCCCGACCGCAAGCCCGCCGCGGTGGCGCTGGTGGGTGCCCACAACGCCGGGAAGACCACGCTGGTCGTCGACCTCGTGCCGAGGCTGGCGGCGCGAGGCCTTCTGGTCGGATCGATCAAGCACACCTCCAAGGACGTGGAGGACGACGTGCCGGGAAAGGACTCCCACCGCCATACGCACTCCGGCACCGAGATCTCTGCCTTGATCACTCCGGGCCGAACCACGGTTCGCCGGCTCGGAGGAGAAGAGGAGCTCGGCGCGCTGTTGGCGCGCGAGTTTGCCAGTTGCGACCTCGTGCTGGTGGAGGGATACAAGTCGCTCCCGATTCCCAGAATCGAAGTCCGCCGCAGAGGCGTCGCGTCCGTCGCCGTGGACGGAGTCGCGGCGCGGGTCAGCGACGAAGCCTCTTCCGACGGAATCCCCACGCTCGCCTTTGACGACTATGAAGGCATCATCGCGACGGTCCTTCGTCTCGCCGGCCTGGACCGCAGGGACCGTCGGTAGGCGGAAGGCGGAAGGCGGAAGGCGGAAGGCGGAAGGCGGTAGGCGAACGTGAGCGGATGGACGAAGTGAGACCTGGAACGTTCCCGCGAGCCTGTCGCTCCACGGGGCCGCGCCTCGCCTCACGTCTTACGCCTCACGCCTCACGCTGTCCAGCCCCACACCGTCCCGCCTTCCGCGTATGACGAAGTCATTCGTCGTCTTCGACCTCGACGGCACCCTGATCGACGGCTACGACGCGATCACGGACGCCCTCGCCTTCGCCATGACGCGGCTCGGGCAGGCGCCCCTACCCGCGGGCGAAGTGCGGGGGATGGTGGGCCGCGGCCTGGAGAAGCTTCTCGAAGAGGCGGTCGGGCCAGGCCGGGCGGCCGAGGGCGTGCGCCTCTTCCGCCATCGCTACGCCGAGGTCGCGGTCAGCGGATCGCGCCTCATGCCCGGCGTCGCGCAAGTCCTGTCCGCCCTCGCCGCCGCGGGCCATCCGATGGCGGTCGCTTCGAACAAGCCGGCGGACTACTCCAGGAAGATCCTGGAGGCCAAAGGCGTCGCCGGTTACTTTCTGGCCGTGGGCGGACCGGGCCCGGAGATGCCGGCCAAGCCCCAACCCCGGATGCTCCTCGACCTCATGCGGCAGGCCGGGGCGGACGCCGGCGGCACCGTGGTCGTCGGCGACATGGAGATCGACGCCGAGTTCGCGCGATCGGCCGGCTGCCGGTCGGTCCTCGTTCCGGGAGGCTCGCGGTCCCGCGCGGAGCTGGAACGTTTCGCCGCAGCGCTCGCCGGCTCCGACGTCGCCCTGATCGAAAGTCTGACCGCGCTGCCCGCCTGGCTGGCCGCCGCTTAGCTGAGCCCCCGTGCCTCGCCTTACGCCTCACGCCTGACGCCTCACGCGCGAGCGCAGCTCGCGTCGGCCCGCATATGATTCCCCCCGTGAAAGTCGTCGTCGCCGAGAAGATCGCCGCCACGGGCCTGGAGATGCTGCGCGGCGCGGGGCACGAGGTGGTCGATCTGACCGGCGCGCCGCGCGAGAAGCTCCTCGAGGCCCTGAAGGACGCCGACGCTCTCCTGGTCCGAAGCGCCACGAAGGTCGACGCCACGCTCTTCGCATCCGCTCCGAGGCTCTCCGTCGTCGGCCGGGCGGGCGTCGGCGTGGACAACGTCGACGTGCCCACGGCCACGGCGCGCGGAGTCCTCGTGATCAACGCTCCGACCGCCAACGTCGTCTCCGCGACGGAGCACACATTCGCGCTTCTCTTCGCCCTCCTGCGGCGCGTTCCCGCGGCGGCCGCGTCGATGGCGGTCGGTAAGTGGGAGAAGTCGAAATTCGTCGGCTCGGAGCTCGCCGGCAAGACGCTGGGGATCGTCGGCCTGGGCCAGGTGGGATCGCGCGTCGCCGCCCGGGCCCGCAGCTTCGAGGCCCGCGTCATCGCGTTCGATCCCTACATTTCCGCCGAGCGGGCCCGCGAGCTGGGCGTTCCCCTGGCGGATCTGCCCGAGCTCCTCGCGACGTCCGACATCGTTACGCTCCACGCCACCGTGGCGGAGAAAGGCAAGCCGCTCATCGGCAGGGACGAGCTCGCGCGCGTGAAACAGGGAGCCGTCCTCGTCAACGTGGCCCGCGGCGCGCTGGTCGATCGGGCCGCGCTCTTCGAGGCGCTCGAGTCGGGTCATCTGGCCGGGGCCGCGCTGGACGTGTTCGAGCCCGAGCCGCCGGACCCCGCCGACCCTCTCCTGAAGCTGCCCAACGTCGTCACCACGCCGCACCTCGGGGCATCGACCGTGGAGGCGCAGGAGCGCGTGGCCCTCCAGACCGTCGAAGCCGTGGTGGACGCGCTCGCCGGCGCTTCGTACGTGCCCGCCGTCAACCTGCCCTTCCGCGGGCCCTCGGACTCCTCGGGCGCCGCCGCCTGGATGAGCCTGTCCGAGCGCACCGCCCGTTTTCTCTCCGCCGTCGTATCCGGCCGCCTGGGCGCCGTGTTCGTCGAGACATGGGGCCTCCCCGAGGACCTCCTCCATCCGCTCTCCGTCGCCGCGGTGAAGGGCGCTCTGGCGCGGCAGTCGCCGGAGACGGTCAACTACGTCAACGCCCTCCACGTGGCCCAGGAGCGCGGGCTGGCCGTGACCGAGGCCCGGCACGCCGATCCCGGCAATTACGTGCGCTCGATCCGCGTGTCGCTCGTGGCGGAGGGGGAGCGCGTCACCGCCGATGGCACCCTCTTTGCCGGACGCGACGCCCGGGTGGTGGAGGTCGATGGCCTGCCCCTGGAGTTCAAGCCGGAAGGGACGGTGGTGTACCTGAAGAACCGCGACGTCCCCGGCGTCGTCGGGAGCGTCGGGACGATCCTCGGCGAAGGCGGCGTGAACATCGCCGATTTCTCCCTGGCCCGCGGCGGGGGAAAGTCCGCCGCCGCGGTCATCGCGGTCGACTCGCCGCCGCCTCCGGCCACGCTCGAGCGCCTGCGCCGCGCTCCGGCGGTGGAAGCCGTCCGGGTGGTGACCTGGTGAGCCGGCTGCGCGTGGTCGTCCTCTTCGGCGGCCGTTCGGTCGAGCGGGACGTCTCGCGGATCTCAGCGCGAACCATCGTCGAGGCCCTGGATCCCGACAAGTACGACGTCGTCCCCATCGCGATCGGTCCCGACGGCCGCTTCCTTTCCGCCGTCCCCTCCATGAAGCTCCTGGCGGACGGATGGCTCCCCAAGCGCTTCCAGACCGGCGACGAGACGACGCCCTCCTATTCGAAGACGGTCGTGCCCAGGGAAGTCACCCGCGGCAAGACCGACGTCGTCTTTCCGATCATCCACGGCGCGTCCGGCGAGGACGGCGCGCTCCAGGGCTTCCTGGAGATCCTGGGCATCCCGCACGTCGGGGCCGGCGTCACCGCGTCGGCGCTGTGCATGGACAAGGCCGTCTTCAAGGCCGTTTTGCGCGACGCCGGGATCGCCACGTCCCGCGCCGTGGCAGTCTCGGAGCGCGAGCGCGCCGCGGTTCGCGGCGACGCCTCCGACGAGACCCTCCTCGGTTTCGGCCTGCCGGTGTTCGTCAAGCCCTCCAACGGCGGCTCCTCCGTCGGCGTCACCAAGGTCAAGCGCTGGGAGGACCTGCCGCTCGCGATCGACCTCGCGCTGCGCTACGACGAGCGCGCTCTGGTCGAGGAAGGGATCGACGCGCGCGAGCTCGAGTGCGCCGTGCTCGGCAACGACGACCCGAAGGCCTCGATCCCCGGCGAGATCGTCCCGAGCCACGAGTTCTACGACTACGACGACAAGTACAGGGACGACAAGGCGCAACTCGTCATTCCCGCGGACGTGTCTGGCGAGATTGCGGCGCAGGTGCAGCGCCTGGCGGTGGAGGTCTTCCGCGTCTGCGGCGTCTCCGGCATGGCCCGTGTCGACTTCTTCCTCGAGCGCGGCACCGATCGCGTCCTGGTCAACGAGCTCAACACGCTGCCGGGATTTACCGCCATCTCCATGTATCCCAAGCTCTGGGAGGCGAGCGGTTTGCCGCTGCCCGGGCTCCTCGATGAGCTCATCCGCCTGGCCCTCGCGCGCAAGCAGAAGCGGGACCGTCTCTTCCACGAACCGCCCGCAGCCTTGCCGTAGGGCGGGCGTAAGGCGTGAGGCGTAAGGCGTAAGGCGTTCACGCTGCGATCACGCTGCGATCAGGTTGCGATAACCCGAGCAAGTCTCTGAATCGGATTCGCCAAACGACTTGCCTTGCGAGGCTCTATTTCCATAACCCCTCCCACCACCTCTCCGCGGTCGTCTCTCCGTTCATCCCCATCTTCCGCCGGATCTCCGCGACTTTCCATCCTGTCAGCCGCGCCAGGTTTGCCGCTTCCTGCTCGCGCCGCCGGGAGAGCTCGTCCCGGTATTTCTCTCCGAGCTCGCAGGATGTCTGCCCGGCGAAAGGATGGCGCAGAACGTAGCGCCCCTGGAAGTTCGTTCGGTCCGCGGTCTCCTGGAACACCAGATCCTCCGGAAAGTGCCGCGCGTCGTAGCGCAGATGGAGGCGGGTCAGAAAGACCGCCTGTGACGCCGCTGCGCCGTTGTCTCCTCCGAGCCAGAAGACGCCCAGGGCCTTGAGCTCTTCGGGTGACAGCGGCGCGGCCGCGCAGGGATCGCACCATGCCATGTCCCAGGCGTACTCCAGGAAGACCGCGTGCATGCGCTCGTTGCGCACCTGCTCCGAGAACATGGCCCGGTAGAAGCCGGCGAACTCGTCCTTGACGTAGAGCGGCACGTCCATGTCGGAGGGCAGCCTGACCGTGCGGTAGTTCGTCGTCTCCACCCGCCCCTTTTTGGTCAGGGCGTACACGAAGAGCTCCTGCGGGCCATTGGCGTTGACCATTCCCAGCCGGATCGGCAGCATGAACTTGGGCGACTCGTAGGCCACCTGGAGCGGCCGCAGGTACGAGAATCCGAGCCGCGACTGCTCCGTAAGATTCACGCGCGCGACGAAGAAGCGCATCTTCTGCTTGATGTAGCTCGGCCAGCACGTCCGACGCGCCGGCGGGAATCCGGTAGCCGTTCTCCTGCAGCCACGTCTCGAGCCCGCTCGATCTCCTGGGCCGACAGGATCAGGATGTCGTATTCGCCGACCGTGTAGCGCGCTTCGATCGTCACGCCCAGGCTCCTGTCGCGCTCCTTCTGGTCCGCGGCCATCTTGGCGGACCCGGAGGCCGCGGGCGCCTCCAACCGCTGGAGGGCCATGCAGGGATCGGGGTCCCGAGTACTCCACCAGCCGAGGCGAGGAGTAGCGCGTCCAGGTGATCGAGGAGCGCCTTGTCGCCGACGTGGATCTGCGCCCGCGTCGAGAAAGGTCGGGACCGGAACCACGACCGCGAACTCCTTCAGATCGCCCTGGAAGTCGTTGGCCATCGTGAGCACGGTGCGGTCGCCGTCGCGCACCAGCACGACCTGCGAAGCGCGGTTAAAGAGCTTCGTGTCGGCCTTGGCCACGTAGAACCCGCAGAACGCGAGGGCCGCCGGCGCGCGGGAAGCACGGAGAGGAGGAAGAGCACGATCCAGATTGCCGAGCGTCGCATGCGTGTCTCCTTTACGAGCAGAGGGGGCCGTGCTCCGCGACGTGCTCCACGTGTAGCGCGGCCCGGGAAGAACGAGGTCGATCGCCGGGACCAGGAGCGCGAAGAAGGCCAGCGACCAGAGCGGACCGTTGGTGCGAAACAGGAGGAACTGCACGAACCAGGCGCCGCGCGGCCACGAGCGTCGCGAAGAGGACCCGGCCGACGCGCGAGTCCGGCGTGGTCTTGGGATCCGAGATCATGAAGAACGCGAAGATCAGGAGCGCGCCGCTTCTCCAGGCGGTGGATGGGAATCGCCGCTGGCTCGCCCAGCTACGCCGAGCGGCCGAAGACGAGGGCCAGGTAGACGGCGAGGAAGGCGAAGGTCACGTCGCTCCGGGCGGCGCGATGGACCACTAAGCCGCCGGCGCAGGCCAGGAAGAAGCCGAAGAACGCCGCGTTGCCCCACTGGGCCGGGGACACCCACACCGCGTCGGTCGCGAGCAGAGCTGCGACGATGCCGAAGTTGGTGGGATTGAAGAGATGCTTGCCGTTGAACCGGAGGATGAACTTGCTCGCGACCGCCGCCGCGGCCGCCGCCGCCGCGACGGGAAGCGAGTTGGTGCGCAGGAGCAGGCACAGGGACAATCCGGAGATTGTGGCGCTCTTCGGATCGAAGGCCGGCAGGCGCCAGATCTTCGTGCACGCGAGCTGCGTCGCCAGCGCCGCTGCCATCAGGATCCCGGCCTTGAGCGGCGAGACGTCGAAGTGGAGCCGCGCGATCCCGTAGAACAGCAGCGCCGCCAGCGTGCCGATCTGATACATCCGCGGATCCCGCGGAACGAGCCGTCTCAAGTCCATGCGTCATCCATCCGGGGAAAGGGGACACCGCTAGCAGCTTTCGGTTCCGTCTCTTCTTCCCCCTCTCCCCGAGGGAGAGGGTCGGGGTGAGGGTTAGCCCCGGTCGCGGCGCGCGAAGTCTCCCAGAGGGGAGGAGGCGCGCGCCGCGGTAGCGAGAGCGAGTGAGGGATCAGGCCGGCGGTCGAGGCCGCATCCGGCCGAGCCGCCGGCGGGTGCGCGAGGCGCAGATCCCGATCGAGCGGAAGCGACGTGCGGTGCGCCGAGGGCGCAGATCTCGGGTAAGCGGAAGCGACGTGAGGACTGACGACTCGAGTGTCTGGCGCCGAGGTCTTGAGCGGCTGCCGCCGTGGCGTCTGCACGCCGGGCTAAAATCCTCTCCAATGCCCCTCGATCGCGGTTCCCGCCTCGGCCCCTACGAGATCCTCGTCCGCCTCGGGGCAGGCGGGATGGGGGAGGTCTATCGCGCGCACGACTCCCGCCTCGGCCGCGACGTCGCGATCAAGGTCTTGACCGAAGGCGCCGGAGCCGACCGCGTGCGCCTGCGTCGTTTCATCGCCGAAGCGAAGGCCGCCTCGGCTCTGAACCATCCCAATATCCTGACCGTCCACGAAATCGGCGAAGCCGAGTCCGGTCCCTACATCGTCACCGAGCTCGTCGACGGCTCGACCGTGCGCCAGCTGATCTCCAACGGACCGCTTCCGATCTCTTACGCCGTCGACATCGCGATCCAGGCCGCCGAAGGGATCGCCAAGGCGCACGAAGCCGGCATCGTCCATCGCGACATCAAGCCCGAGAACCTCATGGTGACGCGTGACGGCTTCGTCAAGATCCTCGACTTCGGACTGGCCAAGCTCCTGCCCGGCCAATCCGAGGCCGGCGAACCGGCCCCGCCGGGCGCATCGAGCGTCACCGCCACCGGCATCATCGTCGGCACTGCCGGATATCTCTCTCCCGAGCAGCTCCGCGGCGCGCCGGCGGACGGCCGCTCCGACGTTTTCGCGCTCGGCATCGTCCTCTACGAGATGGTCACCGGCGGCAATCCGTTCCACCGCGGCACCGCCGCGGACACCTTCTCCGCGATTCTGCGCGACCAGCCGCCACCGCTCGCCGATTGCGCCCCGGACGCTCCCGCCGACCTGGCCGAAGCCGTCACCCGCGCGCTGGCCAAGGAGCCGGACGACCGCTTCGCCGGTGCCCGCGTGATGGCCGGGGAGTTGAAGCGCGTGCGCGCGCGCATCGAGTCGGGCTCCGCCCCCACCGTCGTCCTGCCGAGCGCCGACGCCCCGAGGGACCGGCAGCGCCGCCGCCGGCGCTGGATCGTTCCCGCCGGATCTCTCGTGGCCATCGCGGTCGGCGTGGGGTTCGCCCTCTTCGCGCGCCGCCAGTCCGCCCTGCTGCCCCCGGTGAAACTTCCCGCGGGGGTCGATCTCGCCGTCGCCGTCCTGCCGGTCCAGGACGAGTCGGGCGACGCCGATCTGTCCCGCGCAAGGATCGGCCGCATTCTCGGCGACGCGTTCGTCCAGATCCTCTCGGACGTCCCGAAGGTCTACGTCGTCTCGCCGATCCGCCTGGAGGAAGTCTCGCGGACGTTGAAGCGCTCGGTCGGCGACGCGGCGAGAGATCCCGATCTCGCCATGACCCTCTGCCGCGACTCCGGCGCCAACGCCATGCTCACCGGCCGGCTCTCGCGCCTCGGCAAGACGTACATTTTGGACGCCGAGCTGACGCGCCTTCCCGATACGCTCCTCGGAAAGTTCCAGGCCAGCTCCGAGAGCGCGGAGAAGCTCCTGCCCGAGCTCACCGGCGGAATCGCCGAGAAGATCCAGTCCAAGATCGGCGCCTCCTCCACGCGCGACGCGAGCCAGGTCGCCACCGGCTCGATCGCCGCCTACGAGCACTTCGTCCGCGGCTACGACCTCCAGAACGAAGGCGAGTTCCAGGCCTCCCTGGCGGAGCTCGAGAAGGCCGTCGAGATCGATCCGCGGATGGGCCTGGCCTGGAGCTTCCTGGCCTGCGGCTATTCCTTCGCCGGGGACGACGCCCGCGCCCTCGCTGCTCAGCGCAGGGCAGAGACCCTGCTCGACACCGTCAACAAGAAGGAGCGCCGCTGGATCGAGTTGAACGGCACCTGGGTCAACAGCCGCAACTCGTCGCTCTACCGCCGGGGAGTGGAGAGCTACATCCGCGACTATCCCGACGATCGCGAGGGGTACTTTTATGCCGGCCTCGGCGCGGAGTGGCTCGAGAACGACTGCGAACGCGCCCTGACCTTCTTCGAGAAGGCCTATCGCCTGACGCCGACGTACTACCCGATCGTCAAGGGACTCGTCGACTGCAACCTGAAGTTGAACCGCCGCGCCGAGGCGGTCGCGATCCTGCAGCGCTACCTGGCTTTCCCCGGCGGCGCGAGCGGCCGCGGCCGCGCCCAGGCGCAAAGCATGCTGGCGGAATTGCGCAAAGGCGGATGATCCGCGGAGGGGTTCTGCATCGACGCATCCGGTGGGGGTGCCCAGCGGGGAACCCGCGGCTTCCGGGAGCAAACGGAGCGCCTTTCCTGACCGACGGCGTCCTCGGACGGCATTCGAGTCGCAGTTGTATTCTGCCCGTGGGCCGCGTCAGGCGGCCAGGCGCTCTCGAGACGGGAGGAACGGTATGGTGACAGTGGCGCTCCTGGTTCGATTGGAAGCCAGACCCGGAAAAGAATCCGAGGTGGAGGCCTTCCTCGAGGGAGGACTCCCCATCGTGGAAGACGAGCCGGCGACGACGGCGTGGTTTGCCCTCCGCATGGGACCGTCCACGTTCGGCATCTTCGACGCCTTCCCCGACGAGTCCGGCCGGCAAGCGCACCTTTCGGGCAGGGTCGCGGCGGCTCTGATGGCCAAAGCCTCGGATCTGCTTTCGCGGCCGCCGATTATCGAGAAAGTGGACGTCCTCGCGGCGAAGCTGCCAGGATAGGATCCCGTCTCTGTCGGCCATGAACGGGATCGCGCGGCTCCTCGATCAGAATCGCGAATGGGCCGATCGCCGAAGGGCCGTCGATCCGCAATTCTTCGAGCGCCTGTGCCAGATCCAGCGCCCCGAGTACCTTTGGATTGGATGCTCCGATAGCCGGGTGCCCGCCAATGAGATCGTGGGCCTGCCGCCTGGAGAGATGTTCGTCCACCGCAACGTGGGCAACGTCGTCGTGCCCGGGGACCCCAACGGGATGGCCGCCGTGCAGTACGCGGTCGAGATGCTCGGGATCCGGGACATCATCGTCTGCGGTCACTACGGGTGCGGGGGCGTGCGGGCGGCTCTCGAAGGCGTCGCGGCCCGGTCGGCCGCGCACGTCCAGCGCTGGCTCGCTCCACTCGCGCATCTGGCCATGACCCGGAGCGCCGAGCTCGCGGGGATCGGCGATCTCGAGGAGCAATGGGGGAGGCTGTGCGAAATCAACGTCGAGGAACAAGTGAGCCGTCTTTCCTCCTGCGACGTCCTGGTCGACACCCGGTTGCGGGGAGACCCGGTCCGCGTCCACGGCTGGATCTACGATTTGCGAGACGGTTTGCTCCGCGACCTCCGGGTCGGGGGGAACGCCTCGGACGCCGGGGGCCCGAGCGGCCGATGAGCCCCGCGGCGGCGAGCTCACCATCTCGAGAAGAATGAGGCCGAGGCGGAGAACGCCCCGGTGAAGAGAATCATGGCCGTGATCGTCCTGCTGGCGGCGGCCTTCCTCGGCGATCGGGATGAACAGCTGCGGCGCATCGACGGCGAGGCCGCGCGCATGCTGGAGGCGTTGCGAGGTGTCCGCACGTCGGTCGAGTCGGTCGAGCGAGGCTCGGACGGCGAGGTCGCCATCGAGGCCCTGCAAGCCGTCGCGTTCGATCCGCCCGGAGTCACCAGCGCGGTTGGCGGAGCGATGTGGACGACGTTTCATCACAACGCCCGGATCCACAAGACCACCGACGGGTGAGGGTGGTGGCCTTCGAGCCGACCTTCCTGGACACGGGACCGATGCGGAGGCGATAGGGGAGAAGCCCGGGCTCTCGACGGGCGGTTCCGCGTCGGTTACAATACTCGTATTGTATGGGTCCGCCGGTCCGCCGGGCCGGCAGATCGGGGGTGGGGCGGCGTGGCGTTGACGCGCATCGAGCTGGCCCTGGAGGGGTCGTGGGCTCCTCCGCGCGGTTCGAGCCGGCGATGGACCGGCTTTGTCCGGTCCCGCTCCTCATTTGCATCGCTTCTGCTGGTGTCAACGCCGCGGCGGATCTTCTGGGCCAAGGCCGAGGTGGCCCGTGTCGAGCTGCCGATCACCGTCGACGTCTCCGCGACCGGCGGCCCAGCGACCCGGGTCCTCTTCATCGCCGGCTCCGGCTGGCTCCAGGATTACGTGGCGGAGCGGCTGCCCGAGGTCCTGCCGTCGGCCGCCTCGCCGGGACGCCTGACCGCCGGAGTGATCCAGACGTTGTTGTCTTTCGACGGGCGGCCGCCGGCGAAGTTCCAGCTCCTCGCGCTCTCGGGCAGCGACGTGACGGCAGGGCCGACGGGGGTCTGGAGCCCCGATCCCGCCATCCTTCCCTTTCTTCCCACCAGTCTGACCTCCGTCTTCGCCGCCGGCCGATCCGGATCCGTCCCGGTTGCCGTGCGCAACGATCCCGACGCGGCCTGAATCCGGCCGCGCCGGGAACAGGACGGTCTCGAAGGGTGCGGCCCCCGACGACGGTCTCGACTCCGGGAGTCGTCCGCAATCGGCTGCTCCTCGGCGGAGCCCTTCCCGACGCGTCCTCCGACGTCGTCGTCTCGCGTTCCGCGGTCCACAATCTCTACGCGGCCGACGAGCGGCGCAAGGCGATCCGCGAGATCGCGCGGGTGCTGAAACCGGGAGGCTCCGCGCTCATCGACGATATCCGCCACGGGCGGGAGTACGCGGCGGCTTTCGCCGAGGCCGGCTGTCCGGACTCCCACCGTCCGGGCGCCGAGGGTGCCCCGCCCGGAGCGCCGCCGTTGCCGACGGCGTCCCCGGTCGGAGCGGTCAACGCCTCAGCGCGAGGCGACCGACGGCCCCGCGCAGCGATACGCCGCGCCGGTGCGTCCGCCCGGGGAGCCGAGGAGCACCCAGTTGGCTCCCTTGCTGCGAGCCTGATTCGCGATTTCGTCGTTGACCTCGTCGTTGGGCGTGTTCGCGCTGACGGACACGTCTCCGACCTTCTGGCAATTGCTGACGAGCGAATCGGTATTGGTGATCGAGACCTGCGAATCCGCGCACGAGGCGGTGACTCCGGCGAGAACCGTAACGGCGAGGCCCATCCAAAGTAAGCGCTTCACTCAAACCTCCACGTCGTCAAAATCGCGAGAACGACTCCTGTATTTCGACCGCCCGTAACTACGAACTCGCGCGCGGAAAGATTTCCCGGAGCGCGCGAGCCGCAAACCATTGCCTCTTGACGCACGAAGCTCGCATTCGGCGACACGAGCGGCCCAAAAGGAGGTTCGAGCGGCTTCGCCGCGGCCACCGGGCGGTGACGACCGTGATCGAAAAAGTGATGAAGTGCTGCCGCGCCGGAGAAAAAGATCCGGCGGCACGGCCGGGGAATCTTCGAGAGTGTGCAGATAGGATCCGCGTGAGAAAGAAAGTGCCGACGCCCAGGAATGTTTCGAAGCGGCGGAAGGCCTCCGAGAGCCCGGAGACGCGCGGTCTCTGGAGGTGCTCTCGCTGCGGGCATCGTTTCGTGACGCGCAACCTGTGGCACTCCTGCGGGCGGCACAGGCTGGCGGACCATTTCGCGGGAACGGATCCGGCCGTGCGGCGGATCTTCCGCGACTGGGTCGCGCTGGCCCGCAGCTGCGGGCCCGTCACCGTCTACGCGCAGAAAACGCGCATCGTGATCATGGTCCGGGTGCGTTTCGCGGGCGCGGTGACCCACCCGCATTGGCTGGACGTCAGTCTTTGGCTGACCCGCAAGGCCGAGCATCCGCGGCTGCGCCGCGTGGAGAAGTACGGGCCGGCGTCCTATGGGCACTTCTTTCGTCTGGCCGAGCCCGGCCAGATCGATCGCCCGCTCGCCGTTCTGATGGGAGAGGCCTACCGTGTCGGTCGCCAGGAGCATCTGGCGGCGCACCGTGCGGGACGAATCTGACCCGTGAGCGCGTCGAAGCGTCCCTTCCTGACCGCCCAGTGGCGCTGGCTGGCGATGCTCAACTACGAAGTGGAAGCGACAGCGCTGGGTCCCCTCGTGCCGCGCGGCACTGAGCTCGACGCCTGGCAGGGCCGGACGTACGTTTCGCTCGTGGGATTTCTTTTCTTGAAAGCGCGAGTCCTGGGAGTGCCGATTCCATTCCATCGGAGCTTCGAGGAGGTCAACCTGAGGTTCTACGTGCGGCGACGGGACGGCGAAGGCTGGCGACGGGGCGTTGTCTTCATCCGCGAGCTCGTCCCACGCCTGGCGGTGGCGATGGTCGCGCGCGCTCTCTACAACGAGAAATACTGGAGCCTTCCGATGAGGCATCGGATCGACACGGAGGGCCGAAATGCACGCGGGGCGTCGTATTCGTGGGTCTTCCGGCGGAGTCCTTACCGGATGGACGTCGAGGTCTCCGCGGACCCTGCGACAACCGTCGAGGGAACCGAGCCAGACTTCTTCGCCGAACATCACTGGGGATACGTGACGGGTCGTGACGGAGCCACGTCCGAGTATCGGGTGGAGCATCCTCGCTGGAGATGCTGGAAGGCCCGGGCAGCCCGCTTCGAAGGGGATGCACGCTTGCTCTACGGCGACGCGTTCGCCGAGGCTCTGTCTGCGCCGCCGGCCTCGGCGTTGCTGGCGGATGGCTCGCCGATCGCGGTCCACCGGCCCGTGCGTTTGCTACCCTGAGTCAACTGAAGGACCTGCGTGGAGAATCGAGGCTGGGTGCTGTACGACGATGCGTGCGGGTTCTGCCGGAGGTGGGTGCCGTTCTGGGAGCCAACTCTGCGGCGCCGAGGATTCTCGATTGCGCCCCTTCAGGCGCCGTGGGTTTCTGACCGGCTGGGTGTTGCGCCGGAGGCAATCGCCTCGGACCTTCGTCTGCTCCTGGCTGAGGGCCGGTCGGTGCAAGGCGCGGACGTCTATAGGACCGTGATGAAGCGGATCTGGTGGGCGTACCCGCTGTATCTGATGGCGTCCGCGCCGTTTCTTCGCACCGTCTTCGACCGGGGCTACCGGACCTTTGCCGACAATCGGTATCGCTTCTCCCGAGCCTGCCGTATGCCTCCGGGAAAAAAGCCGGGCTCCTGATTCTCCGTCAGTGGGCGGCCTTCGCTTCCTTCATTCGAACCGGCGATGCTGCAACCCGGTCGAGCACGGGCAGGCCCTCCTTCGAAGCGGCCGAAGGTGAGCACGCCGGTCGGGCACATCTGCACGCAGGCCGAGCAGCGCACGCACTCGGGGTCCTGCATCGGCAGGCCCTTGTTGGCGAAGCTCATGATGTCGATCCCCTGGTGGCAGACCGACGTGCAGACGTTGCACGAGATGCACTTGGACTTCTCCGGCGAAGATCCGGAACTTCGAGAAGCGCGCGTAGATGTGCATCAGCGCGGCGAGCGGGCAGGCGAAGCGGCACCACACGCGGCCGGAGAACCAGAAGTACATCCCCACGCCGACGATGCCGGCGAGGAAGATGTCGACGACGTGGTAGTAGTTGAGCTCGAGGCCGAGCGGATGACCAGCCGGAGAGAATGCCGCTGGAGAACTTTTCCGACGCGCGGCCCACCCCGGTGTTGGGCGCAAGTCCAGGAGACGATGCGCGCGAGCGCGATGGCGCAGGCCGCGAAGAGCGCTACCTGGCCCACCATGTTGACGCGGTTCCAGAGCGGGCCGTGCGGCATCTTCTGCCGGTGCGCGTCTCCCAGCGTCTCGGCCAGCGCCCCGCACGAGCAGATCCAGCCGCAGTACGCGCCCTTGCCCCAGCTTGCGGATGATCAGCGGAATGATCACGAACGTCTGCAGGAACGCGATGGCCAGCCACCACCACATCGGCTGCGAGGAGAAGACGTTCCAGACGAAGAGCGGCCAGGCCAGGATGAACCCGAACGCCCGCCAGTACTCCCGTCCCTGGCCATAGTTGGCGGCGGGGAAGAGGTGGTCGGCGAAGGTCTTGCCGAACCCCGAGTCGAAGGCGCCGTTGTGGCCCAGCAGCGGCAGCACGAGGTACGGGAGCAGGAAGAGCGGGATCCACTGGACCAGCGGTCAGCGTGATCGTCTGCGCTGTGACGTACGGCGTCTTGCGGCGGCGGATGCGCCGGATGCCGAAGACGCAGCACCGCCATGCAGTAGGCGAGCGAGTAGTAGAAGCCCGGCTCCTTGAGCGACAAGCGCGAGCGTCCCGAGAAGGGTCCGGGGATTCTGCGCCGCCGCGGCGATCGAGCCGCCCGCGCGCGCGAACCAGCCGGTCGTGTTGTAGGGGAAGAGCTCGTGCTTCTGGAAGAACTGGTTGACCGCGCCTCCCGCCTTCCAGTTGTAGAGGAAGATGCAGAAGAGGAAGAACGCGGCGAAGGAGGCGTAGGTCGCAGCCTTCCACTCGCCGCGGATCGGGATCCCGGAGCGCCGGAAGAACTCGAGCGGCGCCTCGCGGCCGATCATCGTGAAGACGACGTCGTTGGGCAGGACGGTCTCCTTGCCGGAATCGTCCTTGAGCGTCACCTGCTTGGGCTCGATGCGAACCACCTGGGTGCCGAGCGCCAGACGCACCGAGCCCGGCGCGTGAGGCTTCTCGCCGGACACGGCCATGAAGCTTCCGGTCGCGGACGTCACGCGCTCGGAGGAAGGGTGCTCGATGTCCACGGGCCGTGCGGGATTCCTCGGCGAGCTCCGCCAGCTTTTCGACGTTCTCCGGCTTGGGCCGCGCGAACTCCTTCCTGCGGTAGGACAGGGTCACGTGCGCGCCCGCGTTGCCGAGCGCGATCGACGTCTCCAGCGGCCGAGTCGCCGCCGCCGACGACGAGCACGTTCTGGCCGACGAACTCCTTGGGGTCGTACAGGCGGTTGTAGACCTTGTCGAGGTCTTCACCGGGACAGCCCAGCCGGCGGTGATTGCCGCTCCGCCCGATGGCGACGATCGCGCGCCGCGCCCTGGTCACCGTCTTCTTGTCGCCGTGGTGGAGGAGGAGCACGCCGCCCTGTCGCTCGATCCGCTCGATGCGGGCGGGTGACCGGCTCGATGCCGCGCCTTGGTGCGGTACGCCTCGAGCTCCTCGAGCAGGGCTTCCTTCACGTGGGCTCGTGAACTGAAGCTCGCCGGCCGGCGTCATGTCCGTGGGGTAGGTGTAGATCGGCTTGCCCTTGGGGAAGTTCACGACGGTCGAAAAGATCTCGGTGGCCTCGAAGATCACGAATCGCAGCCCGGCCTTCTTCGCCTCGATCGCCGCGGCCACGCCGGAGACGCCCGCGCCGACGATGGCCAGATCGAGCGACGTCGGCGTCGTCCGGCGCGGCCCCTGGCGAAATCCGGCTCCGCCAGGATGGCCTGGACCGCCCGGGCGCCGGTGTCGGAGGAGAACTTGAGGAGAGGGATTCCGGTCAGGTCGCCGACGACCCGCACGCCGGGCACGGCGGTCGTCCCGTCCTCGCGGACCTCCGGGAGCTTCTCGACGGTTCCCGCCGGCCACATCGTGTGGAGCCAGTGGGTGTAGCGGGCGATCGGATTCATACAGCTTCCCCTCGCGCTCGGATGCCTCTGGACAACCCTACGTTTCAAAACCGCTTTCCGGTTTTCGGATTCTAGCCCGGGTTGCGGGCTCCGGCGGGCGGCGATACCCTCGGCCGCGTGCCCGAATTGCCGGACGTCGCGGCGTACGTGGCCGCCCTGGGGCAGCGCGTCACGGGGCGCCGCCTCCAGCGCATCCGTATCCGCAGCCCGTTCCTGCTGCGGTCGATCGCCCCGGGCCCGAAGGAGGCGGAGGGCGCGGTGGTCTCCGGCGTCCGGCGCATCGGGAAGCGCATCGTTCTGGAGCTCGCCAACAATATAAATATTGTGATCCACCTGATGGTGGCCGGCCGGCTCCACTGGAAGGGCCCCGGCGCGTCGGTGGCGGGGCGAACGGCCCTGGCCGCCTTCGACTTCGAGGATGGAACGCTGCTCGTAACCGAGGCCAGCTCGAAGAAGCGGGCCTCGCTCCACCTGGTCGCGGGAGAAGAGGCGCTGTCGGAATTCGATCGCGGCGGCGTGGAGCCGCTGGAGGCGGGCCTGGAAGAATTTCGCCGGGCTCTCACCCGGGAGAACCACACCGTCAAGCGCGCGCTGACCGATCCGCGTCTCTTCTCCGGCATCGGCAACGCCTATTCCGACGAGATCCTCCACCGGGCGCGGCTCTCGCCGGCCAGGTGGACGAGCCGTCTGACTCCGCCGGAGGTCGAGCGCCTGTGGCACGCCGCGCGCGAGACCTTGGAGAGCTGGACCCGGCGCTTCGTGGAGGAGGCGGGCCGGAAGTTCCCGGAAAAGGTCACTGCGTTTCGAGAGGGAATGGCCGTGCACGGCCGCTACGGCCAGCCGTGCCCCGACTGCGGCGCGCCCGTGCAGCGGATCGTCTACGCGGAAAACGAGTCCAACTACTGTCCGAACTGCCAGACCGGCGGCAAGCTCCTGGCCGACCGCGCGCTGTCCCAGCTTCTGCGAGGTGACTGGCCCCGGACGCTGGAAGAGCTCGAGGACCGCAAGACCGCGGGAAGAGGGGAGACCGCACTCTCTCCACCGCCGCGTTGATCGGAACGCGACGGCCGCACCCATCCCTGCAGTGCTTCCTCGAGTGAAGAGCTCGTCTCGGCTTGTGTGCACCGGAACGAATCTTGCAATTCCGTCGAACGTAACGTGGCCGGCGGCCACTGTCGTCAGGACCGCCATTTCCAAAGGAGGTTTCAGAATGAGAAAAGCCTTAACGGTATCGCTGGCACTTCTGCTGTGCCTCTCGGCGATCGCCCTCGCGGCCGACAAGACGGTCCAGGGGACGATCACCCGGGTGGACACAGCCGGAAAGATGCTGACGGTCAAGGACACATCGGGCAAAGAGGTCACGGTCGCGTGGACCGACTCGACGAAGATCACGGGCGGTGAGCTCACGGAAGGGGCGACCGTCTCACTCTCGGTGAACGATAGCAACGGCAGTCCGACGGCCACCAGCATTCAGGTCAAGCCAGCGAAGTCCTACTGACGAAGCGGACGCTCGATGTCCGATTCGGGAGCCGGAGGGGAGCCTCCGGCTCTTCCTTTTCCGGCTTCTCTGTTTCGGCTACGCTTCGTCCGGCCGCTACGGAATCCCGCCGTCCAGGATCCGCGCGAGCTTGGCGGGATCGATGTTGCCGCCCGAGACCACGCAGACCATCCGGCCCGTTCCACCCTTGCCCGCGAGCGCCGCCGCGACGGACGCGGCGCCGGCCCCTTCCGCCACGACACGATGGCGGGAGGCGAGAAGCCGCACGGCCTGTGCGATCTGCGCCACCGACGAGACGAGGGAGCCGCTCAAGAGGGTGCTCGCCAGCGGCCACATTTCCGGCAGCTGGCTCTTGCCTCCGATGCCGTCGACGAAGCTCGGGGTGTGATGGACGGAGACGGGCCGCCCCGCGGCGAGCGAAGCGGAGAAGGGCGCGGCCGTTTCGACCTCCGCGGCGAAGACCCGCGCGCCAGGCTTGACGGCCTTGATGGCCGAGGCGATCCCGCAGGACAGCCCGCCTCCGCCGTACGGTACGACCACGGCGTCGACGTCCGGAAGGTCTTCCAGGATCTCCAGGCCGATCGTTCCGTTGCCGGCGATGACATGGGGATCGGAGACCGGATGGATGAACAAGCCCTCGATGCCGGGGTAGCCGTGGTCGACGAGGACCTGCCACCAGCGGTCGAAGGGGAGCTGGACGATGCGGGCCCCGAGCCGTTCGACGGCCGCGAGCTTGGTGTGCGGGGCGTTGTCGGGCACGACGACGGTGCAGGGAACCCCGAGTCGGCGGGCGTTCCACGCCACGCCCTGAGCCATGTTCCCGGCGCTGGCGGTGTACACGCCCCGCGCCAGATCCTCCCGGCGAGCCTGGAGCATCGCGTTGCCCGCGCCCCGCAGCTTGAAGGAGCCAATGGGCTGGAGGTTCTCGAGCTTCAGCCAGATCTCTGCGGGCGCCGGGCCGAGATCCGCGCGCACCAAGGGTGTGCGCTGGACGGTGCCCTCCAGGCGTCTGGCCGCGTCCCGGATGGCCTCGAGGGGGATCGGTTCAATCGCCCGCGTTTCGCTCTCCTCCGAAGTCGACGAACCGCCCTTCTCCCGTCGCCTTTGCCTTCTGATAGATGTGGAGCGCGGAAGCGACGTCCTCGATGGCGAGGCCGAGGGACTTGAAGAGCGTGATCTCCCCGGGCGCCCGGCGGCCGGGGGTTCTGCCGATGGCCACGTCGCCGATCTCCGCGACGATATGGCCGTCGTCGACGGCGCCTTCCGATTTCGGAATCAAGAAATCGCCGGCCTCGTGAACGGTCGATTCCCGGCGATCGACGAAGAGGCGGGAGCGGACGACGGCTTCGGTGTCGAGCTCGCGGGCGAAGGGAACGCTCGATCCCACCGCGTTGACGTGGACCCCGGGCTCGAGCCACCGGCCGAGGACGACCGGCTCACGGGAGGACGTGACGGTGCACACGACGTCGGCGCCGGCGACCGCATCCCGCGCCGTGGCCACCGGCTCGACGGCCACGCCATGGCGCCGCGCCGCGAGTCGCGAGAAGCGGCGGGCTCTCTCGAAATCCTTGCTCGCCACGCGGATCCGGGAGAACCGGCGGATCACGAGCATGGCCTCCAGATGGGTCGCCGCCTGGACGCCCGACCCGATGAGCGCGAGCGTGGCCGCGTCGTGGCGGGCCAGAAGGCGGGTGGCGACCGCCGAGACCGCCGCGGTCCGGATCGCGGTGATGGAGGTGGCGTCGATAATCGCCAGCAGGCGCCCGCGATCGGCCTCGAACAGGAGCACCGCTCCCTGGTGCGTGTCGAGCTCCGTCCCCTCGTTGCCGTGGAAGAACGTGACCGCCTTGACGCCGACGGCCCTCGAGGGAAGCAGCGCCGCCGGCATCAGGCCGAGGGCCCCGACCTTCTCCGGGAGCCAGAGAATCGTCCGCAGCGGAAGAATCGTCTCTCCCCGCGCCAGCGCGGAGAGGGTCTCCTCCATCACCGGCACGCACTCCGCCATCGGCAGGAGCCGCGGGACGTCCTTCTGCCCGACGATGAGGACGTCGGTCATTGCCAGCGGAAGATCTTCAGCGCGAGGGCGAAACTGGCGATGCCCCAGACCAGAAGCACCGCGGCGGGACCTCCGAGAGCGGCGAGGCCCTTGCCCTCCAGCATGACCGCCCGGAGAGCGTCGTTCATCGCCGTCAGGGGAAGCGCGGCGATGACCGGATGGAGCGTCTTCGGGAAGCGTTCGGCGGAAAAGAAGGTGCCGGAGACGAGCCACATCGGAATGGCCACCACGTTGATCAGCCCGTTGATCCCCTCGATCGTCGCCGTGCGCGCGGCGCAGGCCAGCCCGAGGCCGGTGAAGGACAGACCCCCGACCAGCACGAGGCCGGTCAGGAGAACGAGCGAGCCCCGCACAGGAACGCCGAAGGTGACGACGCCGAAGGCGAGGATCGCGCCGGTCTCCAGGATGAGGAAGAAGAAGCGCGAGAAGATGTGCGAGAGAAGGTAGTCGCTCTTGCGCATCGGCGTCGCGGTCATGAGCTTCAAGGTCTTGTGGATCCGCGCGGTGACGATGGAATAGCCGACGCCCCAGAGCCCCGTGCTCATCAGGTTCAAGCCGAGCAGGCCGGGGAGGAGGAAGTCGATGTACCGGGAGCCCTTCTCCCGAACGAGCTCCTCCCGGGCCCCCACCACGTCCGCGCGCCCCCGGGCGCGCTCGATCGCGTTGTCCGCCTCGAGCCGGGCGATGCGCGCGTTGGGGCGGGTCGGGTCGAATCGATAGACCGGCACGGCGCCGGGCTCGACCAGGAGCTCGATCTTGCCGGTGCGCAGGGCCTCCTGCGCCTCGTTGAAGGAGGGGTAGACGACCGGTCGGATCGTTCCCGGTTTGGCGAGAGCGGCGACGAGCGGCGCCGATTCCGGTCCCTGCACCACGCCGACCGGGACAGGCTCGGGGGGGCGGTTGCGAAAGGCAAATCCCAGGACGACCGACATGATCACGGGGAAACCGAAGACCCAGAAGAGCGCCTCGGGCTGGCGGACGAACTCGATCAGGCGCACGCGTGTCAAGGCGGCCAGGGCGGACCGGGGCTTACTCATCGCGCAGCTCCCGTCCGGTCAGCGAGATGAAGACGTCGTCGAGGGTGGCGCGGTGCGTGGACAGCCCGACCAGCTTCGCGCCGATCTTGTCGAGGCGGGCGAGCAGCGCCGGAACCGCGTCGACCAGCGAGGCGACCTGGAGGAACCAGCGGGAGTCGCGCTGCCGGCAATCGCGCACGCCGGCGAGCGCCCGCAGGTCATCCGCGGAGAGCATCGGCTCGGAGGCGAACTCCAGGATGTGGGGAGCATTCAAGCTCGCGACGAGCTCCGCGGGCGTCCCCTCGGAGATGATCTTTCCGTGGTCGACGATCGCGACGCGGTCGCAGAGACGTTCGGCCTCTTCCATGTAGTGCGTCGTCAGGAGGACCGTTCGGCCCGCGGCGCGGAACTCTTCGACGTGGTCCCAGAGCTCGCGCCGGCTCTGCGGATCGAGGCCCGTTGTCGGCTCGTCCAGGAAGAGGACCTCCGGGTCGCCGGCCAGCGCGCACGCCACAGCCAGCCGTTGCCGCTGGCCGCCGGAGAGCTTGCCGACGCGCGCGTCCCGTTTCTCCTGGAGCGACATGTCGGCGAGGAGCCGCTCGGGATCCCGCCCGGAGGGGTAGAGCGCCCGGAAGAGCTCCAGCGTCTCCATGACCGTCAGCTTCTCGTGGAAGCGGGTCTCCTGCAGAGAGATGCCGAGCCGCGACCGCAGCTCCCGCTCGTGGGTTCCCCAGTGGCGTCCGAGGATGGTGACCTCGCCGGCGTCGGGCTTGGTCAACCCCTCCAGGATCTCGATGGTGGTGGTCTTGCCGGCGCCGTTGGGTCCCAGCAGGCCGAAGCACTCGCCGGCGGCGACGGACAGATCCAGGCCCGCGACCGCGGTCACATCGCCGTAGCGCTTGACCAGGCCGCGGCAGGCGATGACCGGTGCGGGCGCGGAGATCTGGGTCGAGGCCATGGCCGGGCGATTCTCGGGGAAACGCGCCGGGAACGCAAAGGGAATGGGTGGGTCCGTCGGCCGCGAAACCCACCCGCGTCGGCACCAGGCGGAATCCTCAACCGACCGATGCTCACCGTCCGGCGGGAACGACGATGCCCTCGAACCCTTCGCTCTGAAGTCGGTCGAGCTCGGCCTGCGCATCGGCCCGCGCCGGGAAGGGCCCCACCTTCACACGCGACAACCCGCGATAAGGCTCGAGGTAAACATCGCGTCCGGTGGCCCGCACACGGCCGGCGAACCGCTCCGCGCGGCCGGGCTCGGCGAAGGAGCCAACCTGGACCGCCCACTGCCCGGTCGGGGAGACGGCAGGCGCCTCCACTCCCGGACGGACCACGGTCAGCCGTACGGTGGCCGTGCCCGGCCCGGCGACGCCGAGCTCCCGCGCCGCGGTGCGGGACAGATCCAGGATGCGTCCCTTGATGAACGGGCCGCGGTCGTTGATGCGGACGCGGGCCACCTTTCCATTCTCGAGATTGTGAACTTCCACCACCGTGCCCAGCGGGAGCGTGCGGTGCGCCGCCGTCATCTGATTGCCGTCGTAGATCTCGCCGGAGGCGGTCGGCTTTCCCTCGAACCCGTCGTTGCCCCCGTACCACGACGCCACTCCCTCCTCGGACGCGCCGGTCACTTCCGGCGCGGGGGGTGCGACGACGGGAGGTCCCGGTCCTCGCGATGCGCAGGCCGCCGCGAGCCCGAGAAGGAGCGCGGCCCCGACTCGCCGGAGCCGGCCGCGCCTGTTCCTCAAACGCGAACGGGCGCGGCCTGGGCGGCGGCCACGCCTTCCAGCGCCGGGTCGAGCTCCTGGCGGACGAACGCCAGCACCTGCTCGGCCGACCGGCCGACGAGCCGGGAAGGGTCCGCCGCCCTCTGGATCTCCTCTGGGGTGAGAGCGAAGGTCCGGTCGGCCGCGATGCGGTCGAGAAGATCCGAGCCGGTTCCCTCGCGGGACCGGCGCTCGGCCGCGGCCCGGGCGTGCACGCGCAGCCGCTCGTGAAGCTGCTGCCGGTCGCCGCCCCGGCGCACGGCTTCCATGAGGATGTTCTCCGTGGCCAGAAAAGAGATTTCCTCCTCCAGCCGCCGGCGCGACACCTCCGGATGGACGACCAGCCCGGACACGATGTTCTCCAGCAGCACCAGGACCGCGTCGGCCGCCAGGAACGCCCCCGGCACCGCGATGCGCTTGTTGGCCGAATCGTCCAGCGTGCGCTCCAGCCACTGCGTCGAAGCCGTCATTGCCGTGTCCAGAGAAAGCGCGATGATGTGCCGGGACAGCGCGCAGACGCGCTCGGCGCGCATGGGATTGCGCTTGTACGGCATGGCCGACGAGCCGACCTGGGAGGTTCCGAACGGCTCCTCGATCTCGCCGTCGTGCTGGAGCAGCCGCAGGTCCGTCGCGAACTTGTGGGCGGACTGGGCCAGGCCAGACAGAGCGTGCACCACCCGGTCGTCCTGCTTGCGCGAATAGGTCTGGCCCGATACGAGCTGCCTCTTCTCGAAGCCGGCGCGCCGCGCAAGCGATCGGTCGAGCTCCTCGACCCTTTCGGAATCACCGTCGAACAGGAGGAGGAACGAGGCCTGCGTGCCCGTCGCTCCCTTGGCTCCCAGGAACCGCAGATCGGAGCGGGTGCGGCGGATGGTTTCCAGGTCCATCAACAGGTCGGAGGCCCAGAGCGCGGCGCGCTTGCCGACCGTCGTGGGCTGGGCCGGCTGAAAGTGCGTGTACGCCAGCGCCGGCAGGTCGCGGTGCGCCAGAGCGAAGTCCCGGAGCCGCTTGAGGACGGCGGCCAGGCGGCGCTCGACCAGGGTCAGGGCTTCGCGCATCTGGATCAGATCGCCGTTGTCGGAAACGTACGCCGAAGTCGCCCCCCAGTGGATGATCCCGCGCGCCGCCGGCGCCGCCTCGCCGAACACGAGGACATGGGCCATGACGTCGTGGCGGGTGCGCTCCTCTTCCAGCGCCGCCGCCTCGAAGTCGATGTCCGTCAGGTGGGCCTGCATCTGCGCGATGGCTTCGTCGGTGATCCGCAGGCCCAGACGCTTCTCCTCTTGCGCCAGCCACAGCCAGAGACGTCGCCAGGTCTCGAACTTGAAACGCGGCGAGAAAACCGCCGACATCTCGGCCGAGGCGTAGCGCTCGGTCAGAGGATTGACGAAAGCGTCAGGAGGCGTCTTCACTGCCCGCCTCTTCGCCGATGGTGAACAGACCGGGGCTGTCGTTGCCGCAGACCAGGCATTGCGCCTCGGCCACGCTGCCCCCTTCCATCTCGAAGACGTAACAGGGAGTGCTGCACTGGGTGCAGATCAGATAGTCGATCTCGCGGTCCTCGGTCGGACGCGGGCGGCGTGGGGGCTGGGATTCGGCCATCGGCGGATCCTCCGATATATTGTGACACGGGAAGGGCCGCAACTTCGACTGAGGGCGGCCAAAACACGTTCGAACCGACGACCTCTGTATGCACTTCACCCTGGGCTCGCTCCTCATCTACCTCCTGATCGCGGCGGTGGCCGGGGCCATCGGGCGCGCGATCGCCGGCGGGACCCGCGGCGGCTGCCTGGTCTCGATCGCGCTCGGTTTCATCGGAGCGTTGCTCGGCTCCTGGATCTCGCGCAGGATCGGGTTGCCGGAGCCCTTGATGATCCGCGTGGCCGGCGCGCCGTTCCCGTTCTTCTGGTCCATCATCGGGGCGGCCTTGTTCGTGGCCGTGGTCGTTCTTGTTGAGCGGCCGCCGAGATTGAGGCGGGAGCCGACGGCGCTTTCCGGGACGAGGCGTCCGGATCCTGCTCGGACATCGTTTGTCCTGCCGCCTGTTTATTGTTGAAGTGATGGGGTTTCCCACCGCGCGCCGCGTTCCTGGGAGTGATTCTGCTCGCAGCCGCGGCCGTGCTCGTGGTCCTCCTGGCCCGTCTGCGAGAGAGCGCGTCGAGGCTCGACCGGGTCCTGGCCGAGACGGCGTCGGCGCGGCAGGCCTCGGAGTCCGTCGATCGCCGATTCGAGGACCTTCGCCGGTCGGTCGCCGACCGCGTCGAAGGGGTGGAGCGCAGCCTCCAGGAAGGCCAGAAGAACCTGACCGATCACCTGGGACAGTCGGGCCGCCTGCTGAAGGACGTCGGAGAGCAGATGGGCCGCATCTTCGAGGCCTCCCAGAAGATCGAAAAGCTCGCCGGCGAGGTGACGCGGCTGGAGGATCTGTTGAAGCCTCCCAAGCTCCGGGGAACGCTGGGAGAGACGTTCCTCGAGCAGGCATTGCGGCAAGCACTGCCGCCCGGGTCCTGGCAGATGCAGTACCGATTTGCCGACGACGGCTCGATCGTCGACGCGATCGTTTCGATCGGGGACCGCTTCGTGCCGATCGACAGCAAGTTTCCGCTGGAGAATTATCGCCGGGCCCGCGAGGTGGAGGACGAGGGGGAGCAGCGGAGGGCGCGCGCGGCGTTCGTCGGCGACGTCAAACGCCATGCCGACTCGATCTCCCGCAAGTACATCCGTCCCGCGGCCGGAACCTACGATTACGCGTTCATGTACATCCCGGCCGAAGCGGTGTACTCGGAGATCGTGGCCGACGACACGGAGAAGGCGCTGGCCGACTATTGCATCGAACGGCGAGTCTTCCCGGTTTCTCCCCGCCTCTTCTACGCCTACCTGTCGACGGTGGCCATGGTGCTGCGCGGCCAGGAGCTCCAGAGAAACGCGCAGGACGTGTCCGAGAGGCTGTCGGAGCTGGCGCGCCTCTGGGAGCGGGCGGGAGAGCCCTTCAAGAAGCTCGGCACGCACCTCGGGAATGCCGTCAAGCAGTACGAGGACGCGTCCTCCTCCCTGGCCCGTTTCGGCCGGCGGCTGGAGGGAGTCTCCGAGCAGGCCGGCCAGAGCCTGGACGCGGCGCCGGAGGATCTGCCTCTCCTGCCACCTTCCTGATCCCAGGTCGCTTCCGCTCGATCGGAACCTGCGCCCTTCGGGCCCGCTCGGCCGGATGCGGCCTCGACGGCCCGCCTGATCTCTCACTCGCTCTCGCTCCCCGCGGCGCCTTCTCCGCTTCCCTCGCGGACTTCGCGCGCCGCGGACCGGGCGGACACGACTGAGGGCTGAGGACTGAGGACTCAAGCCACCGGCGGGTCGAGAAGACTCCAATCGAGAGGGAGAGGCCCGGGTCCCAACTCCTCAATCCCGTCCTGATACAATCCCGCCCCCTTTCTGCGGGCTCACCATGACTCTCAACGTCACGTCGGAGATCGGCAAGCTCGTTTCCGTCCTCATCCATCTGCCGGGCCGGGAGATCGACCGGATGATCCCTTCGATGATGGAGGAGCTGCTCTTCGACGACATCCTCTACGGGCAGCGGGCCCGGGAGGAGCACCGCCGGTTCCAGCAGGTTCTCGGATTCGTGGCCGACGAAGTTCTGGACGCGCAGGACCTCCTGGAAGAGGTGCTCGCGGTGCCGGAGAAGAGGGACGCGGTGCTCGAGGACCTCGGCCGATCGCTGGGCTGGGGCCCGGACATGGACTACCGGCTGCGCGAGCTTTCAGCCCCCGAGCTCACGCAGGCGCTCGTGGCGGGAGTCGAGAAGCCCGCCGCGGAGATGGCGCAATCGACCTCCGAGCTCTATTGGCTGCCGCCCATTCCCAACTACTTCTTTCAACGGGATCCCTTGGTCGTGGTCGGGGACCGCGCGGTGCTGGGAGCCATGGCCACTCCGGCGCGGCTGCGGGAGCCCCTTCTCTCCGGATACGTGTTCGACCATCACCCTCGGTTCGCGCGGGAGGATGGCGTCTTCTGGTTTCGCGAGTTCTCCGCCGACTACGGACGTCCGACCTCCTACGCCCGGATGCGGCCCACCCTGGAGGGAGGGGACGTTCTCGTCCTGCGCGAGGACCTTCTCGCCATCGGATACTCCGAGCGCACCGAGAAGACGACCATCGAGCGGCTGGCCGAGGCGCTCAAGGCGAAGAAGTCGCCGGTCAAGAGGATTTTCGTCGTGGCGATTCCGCCGGCGCGGTCCTATATGCACCTGGACACGGTCTTCACCGCCATTTCGCGCGACGAGTGCCTGGTGTACGGCCCGATGATCCTGCCCGGCGGACCGGAAGAAGCCGACGTCTACGAGTGCGACTTGACCAAGCGAGAGATCACGTGGACGTCGGAGAAGGACCTTCTGTCCGCCCTGAAGACGCAGAAGCTCGATCTGAAGCCGGTGCGTTGCGGCGGGGCGGATCCGATCGCGGAGCGCCGGGAGCAATGGACCGACGGGGCCAACGCCTTTGCCCTGGCGCCGGGCCTCCTGCTGACTTACGACCGCAACGAGAAGACGGCCGACGAGCTGGCGCGCTCGGGCTACGAAGTCGTGGACGAGGCGGACCTCCTGCTCGGGCGCACCGAGCTCCCCGTGGCGGACTCCAAGAAGACGGTCGTGCGCCTGGCGGCCCACGAGCTTTCGCGGGCCCGCGGAGGCCCGCGGTGCATGGCCATGCCGCTCGTGCGCCAGGACGTCAAGCCGTGACGCGTGAACGCGTCCCGCCTCACGCCTTCCGCCTCACGCCTCACGCCCGCTCATGACCACCCGCTTCTTCTCCTTCGTGCGGCCGCTCGCGGTCGTTGCGTTCGGCGGCAACGCCCTGCTGCGCCCGGAAGACTCCGGGACGACGGAAGAGCAGCTCGTGCGCGCTCGGGAGGCGGTCCGGCGGCTCGTGCCGATCCTGGCGCGCGGCTACGAAATGATCGTCGTGCACGGCAACGGCCCGCAGGTCGGGAACCTCCTCCTGCAGTCGGAGATCGCGGCGGAGCGCGTCCCGCCTCAGACTCTCGACTTCTGCGTGGCCCAGACGCAGGGTTCGATCGGGTTCCTTCTGGAGCTGGCCTTCGCCATCGAGCTGCCCCGGGCGGGATTTCGCAAGGACGTCGTGACGTTCTTGACCCAGGTGGAAGTCGATGCCGCCGATCCCGCGTTCGAGAGTCCGTCCAAGCCGGTCGGTCCCTTCTTCTCCGCCGAGCGCGCCGCGGTTCTGACCGAGGCGCACGGTTGGACCATGGTCGAGGACGCCGGACGCGGATGGCGCAAGGTCGTCGCGTCGCCCAAGCCGCGAGCGATCCGCGGAGTGGACGTCGCGGCCATGCTGATCAACCGGGGCAACCTGGTGATCGCCGCGGGGGGCGGCGGGATCCCCGTCGTCGTGCCGGCGGAAGGAGAGATGCGCGGAGTCGAAGCGGTGATCGACAAGGACTATGCTGCCTCCATGCTCGCGGCGTCGCTCTCCGCCGACCTTTTCATCATTTTGACGGGCGTCGACCGCGTGGCCCGGGACTTCGGGAAGCCGACTGAGACCCCGATTCCGGAGATGGACGTGGCCCTGGCGCGGAGGATGCTCGCAGACGGCCAGTTTCCTCCCGGAAGCATGGGTCCAAAGATCGACGCGGCGATCCGGTACGTCGAAGCCGGAGGACGCGATGTGCTGATCACGACTGCCGAATCGCTCGACGCCGCGCTGGAAGGAAAGACCGGGACCCTCGTTCGGAATCGGGTGATCGAGTGAGCGGGCGATCCGAGGCTCCGGAACGGGCCCGGCTGTGAAGCGCGACTACGTCAACGAGAAGGACTGGGCGCCGCAGGAGATCGAGGAGATCCTGGATCTTGCCGCCCTCGTCAAGAAGCGTCCGGCGGAGTATCGATCGGCCCTGTCCGGAAAGACCCTGGCGATGATCTTCGAGAAATCGTCCACCCGGACCCGCGTCTCCTTCGAGACCGGAATGTTCCAGCTGGGCGGGCTCGCGATGTTCCTCTCCTCGCGCGATCTGCAACTGGGCCGGGGAGAGCCCGTTTCCGATACCGCCCGGGTCCTTTCGCGTTACACCGACGGGATCATGGCCCGGACGTACGCCCATGCGACGGTGGAGGACCTGGGCCGCTTCGCGTCGGTGCCGGTCATCAACGGCCTCTCCGACCTTCTCCATCCGTGCCAGGCCCTGGCGGACTTCCAGACCATTCGGGAGCGCTTCGGCACGGCCCGGGGCTTTCGCCTGTGTTACGTCGGCGACGGAAACAATGTCGCGCACAGCCTCCTCGTCACCGGAGCGAAACTGGGGGCGCACGTCACCGCGGTCACCCCTCCGGGTTTCCAGCCCCAGCCCCAGGTTCTGGCCTGGGCCAGCGCCGCCGCCACGGAGACCGGGGGCTCCGTCCGCATCACCCAGTCCCTGGAGGACGGCCTCTCGGGGGCGCGCGCCGTCTACACCGACGTGTGGGCGTCGATGGGGCAGGAAGGAGAGGCGGCCGCTCGGGCTGCTGAATTCGCGGGGTACCGCGTCACCGCGCGCGTCTTCGCGTTGGCGGAGAAGGACGCGATCTTCCTGCATTGTCTGCCCGCGCATCGGGGCGAAGAGGTGGATGCGGCGGTCATCGACGGCCCGGCCTCCGCCGTCTTCGACCAGGCGGAGAACCGGCTGCACGCGCAGAAGGCTCTTCTGGTGCGCCTGCTCGGAGGAGACGCTTGAGTGCCGAGTCCGAATCGTCAGGCGCTGCGCTTCCCCGGCGCAAGGCGGTGATCGCCGGGGCCGCCGCGGTGTCCCTGGTGGCCCTGGCCCTGCTCCTGATCGTGTCGCGGCCCCGGCGGACCGGGCCCGTCCGAGCTTCCGCGGTCGAGGCGCCGGCGACTGTGACCGGCGAGCCGGCAGAGCTGCGGCGGGCGCCGTCCGCTGACGCGCCGGTCACCGCGCAGCTCGCGCGCGGCGCCCGTGTCACGGTGACCGCCGACCGCGGACGTTGGCTGCAGGTCCGGACCTCGGCCGGGCAGGACGGCTTTCTGCTCCAGGAGACCGTGGAAACGGACGCCGATCGGGACGCCCGACAAAAGCGCGCAAGCAAGGTCCTGTCCTTTTCTCCGGTCTTCGGCGTCGTGGCCGAGGAGACGGACGTGCTGCTCGCTCCCTTCCCGCTGGCCGCGCGCGACGGTCGGCTGCGCAAGGGAGAGACCGTCCCGATTCACGCCGTGGATCACGACTACTACGCGTTTCGCGCAAACGATGGGAGCCTGGCCTTCGTGCGCTCGGCGGATGTGGATCTCGTGCCACCCGATCCGCGCCGGCCCGTGATCGTCGCGGAGCCGGCCAAGGCGCTGAAGGATCTTCAGATCGCCGATCTGTCCGGCTCGACCACGCCGCCTCCCTCGACCGAGGGCGGGGAAACCGAGGCCGAACCGGCGGTGCGCGCGGCAGCGGAGGAAGAGCCGGCGGTCCTGTCCTCCAAGGCGGATCCCCGCTATCCGGAGGCGGCGCGGCGTGCCGGCGTCGAGGGAACGGTCGTCCTCGACGCGACCATCGACGAATCGGGAACCGTCACCGACCTGCAGGTGCTGCGAGGGCTGCCCTTGGGACTCTCGGAGGCCGCGGTCGATGCCGTGTCTCGCTGGAAATACCGGCCGGCGCGGGGCCGGAACGGGCCGGTGACGTCGCACAAGACCATTCGGATCGTCTTCCGACTCGGGGACTGACCCCGGATCCCACGCAGTCCGCTATAATTTCCCCTCTTCCATGCTACAGGTCGTGTACGAGGCCGACGGCCGCCCCCAGGTCTTCAATCTGACCAAGACCGAGGCCAGCATCGGTCGGGCCAACGACAACGACATCGTGTTGAACGACTTCTCGGTGTCGCGGCGCCATGCCGTCTTGAAGAAAGAGGAGGGCGCGTGGGTCCTCTACGACAACCAGTCGACCAACGGCATCCGCGTCAACGACAAGGCCGTGCCCCGGAGCGCCGTGGCCGACGGGGACCAGGCGCTCATTGGAACGTTTCTCCTTCGTTTCCGGGAGGAGGTCGTGGCGTCTCCGCCCACCGCGGGCAAGCGCCTGATGGACTCGACCTCCACCTGCATCCGTCCGATTTCGGAGTTCAACCTCGACTTTGGCCTGGAGAAGTCTCCCGACATGATGCCGGAGTCGACCGACAACAAGAAGCGCGCCGTCCTCGACGTGGCGTACAAGAACAAGGTCTTCGAGATCCTGGTCCAGGTGGCCAAGACGCTCATCTCGGCCGACGACGTCGAGGCCGTGCTCCAGAAGGTCATGGATCTGGTCTTCGAGTATCTGCCCGTGGATCGCGCGTTCTTGCTCCTGGAGGAGGGCGGCTCGCCCAAGCTGCGCGTGTCGCGGCTCAAGTCGAAGCAGCGGGTGACGGAGGAAGGCTCCGCGCCGTACTCCCGAACCATCGTCGACATGGTGGTGCGGCAGAAGGTGGCCGTGCTGACCTCGGACGCCCAGAGCGACGAGCGGTTCGAGGCGGGGATGTCGATCCGGATGCAGCAGATCCGCTCCGCCATGTGCGCCCCGCTCTGGAACCGCGATTCGGTCATCGGGGTCATCCACGTCGACTCGCCGCTCCACGTGGGATCCTTCACCGAGAAGGACCTCGACCTTCTGACCGCCCTGGCCAACTTCGCCGCGGTCGCGATCGAGCGGGCCCGTCTCCACGAGCGGGTGGAGCAGGAGCGGCGCATCCGAGGGCGCCTGGAGCGCTACCATTCGCCTCAGGTGGTCGAGGAGATCATCGACGAGGCCGATGGCTCCTTGAACAAGGCTCTGACCAAGACGGTGACCATCCTCTTTGCCGACCTCGTCGGTTTCACCAGCTGGTCGGAAAAGATGGCGCCGGAGGCGCTGTCCCAGCTTCTGACCCAATTCTTCACGCTGGCCTCGGACGCGATCTTTTCGCAGGACGGCACCATCGACAAGTTCATCGGGGACGCGGTGATGGCGTTCTTCGGTGCGCCCATCGATCAGCCCGATCACGCTGCCCGGGCGGTCACCTCGGCGTTGAAGATCCGCGAGGGGGTCGCCGACTGGAACCGCGAGCGTGGGGCCAGGGGAGAGCCGCCCATCGAGGTCCGCATCGCCCTGAACACGGGCGAAGCGATCGTCGGAGAGATCGGCTCCGAGCGGCGCGTGGACTATACGGTCCTGGGCAACGCCGTGAACGTGGCCGCCCGCATGGAGGAGTTCGTCGCCTCCGCCGGCGAAATCTGCATCGGCCCGGCCACCTATGAAGCGGTCAAGACGCAGTTCCGGGTCGCCCAGATGGGGCACTTCGCGCTCAAGGGCCTCTCGACGCAGGTGCCGATGTACAAGGTCATCGACTCCTTCGCGCCCGAGGAAACCGTCGAGGCCGCGCCGGCCGCGCCCGCGGCGCAGAAACGCGGGAAGCGCTAGCTTTTCCCGTTCCCGATTCCTTTACCGGTCGGGACGCTTGCGCTTGCCCTTTCCCGCGGCAAACTGCCTTCGCAGCTCCTCGAGCCGCGTCAGGACCTGCGGATCATCCGGACTCAACTGCAGTGAGGCGACCAGGAACTGGATGGCCAGGCCCGGCCGGAGATTGGACTGCGCCGTCGCGGCGTCGTCCTTGAGCGTCTTGGGCAGGGTTTGCATGAGCTCGGCCGAGAAGCGGTCGTCCGGATGATCCCCGATCCAGCGGCGTGCGAGGTACGCCACGCGGACGGACTCGCGAGCCCGCCCCTCGATCGGCCGAGCCGTCCACTCGTTGATCATGCGGCGTAGAAACCTCTCCGTCAGCGGCTGGCCGTTGGGCAGAACGAACGGGGTCGCCGCCGGCGCCGGAGGGGGAGTCGTCGTTGGCCGAGGAGTCGGTGGCCGACGCGGCTCCGTCGGGACCCGGGTCGTGCCGCCGCGGGTCGCTGCGGGTGCCGGAGTGTCTTCCAGGATCCTCGGTGCGACAACGACCTCGTCGGCCCCCCCCGTCGGCGAGCGGGCCGCGGTCGGCTGGGGCGTCGCGGCCGCGGGCGTCGGGACGGCGGGCGCTCGGCGGCCGGTGCCGTGCACCACGAAGAGAGCGGTGGCGACGGCCAGGATCACGACGGCGGCGGCGGTCCAGACGAACGGCGACGCGCGGCGGGAGGGCAGGACCGCGGTGGGCGCGCTGTCGATCGGTTCCGTGGCCGAGGGCTGGAGCCGCGCCAGCGCGGCGGAGAATTCTTCCGCGTTGCGAAAGCGGCGTTCCCTGTTCTTTTCCAGCGCCCGCTGCACGGTCGAAGCCAGCGCCGGCCCGATCTGAGCCGGAAGTCGGGTCGTGTCGAGCGGCGGCGGCGTCGCGTGCAGGTGCTTACCCAGATACCCTTCGGGTGTCTGCGACTCGAAGGGCGGCTTCCCCGAAAGCATCTCGTACAGGACCACCCCGAACGAATAGAGATCGCTGCGGCCGTCGACGGTCTCGCCGGAAGGGAGCGAGCCGGCCTGCTCCGGCGAGCAGTACTTGAGCTTGCCGACGAACATCCCCGTTCCGGTCATCTTCTGGAGGGTCTCGGCCGCCACGCGTTTGGCGATGCCAAGATCGATGATCTTGGCGACCAACCGGCCGCCGCCGGTCTCCTTGAGCATGATGTTGTCGGGGGAGAGATCGCGATGGACGATCCCCTGGGCGTGGATTTCTGCCAGCCCTGCCAGCACCTGCCGCGCTACATCCAGGGCCCGGGCGGCCGGAAGCGGGCCGTACCGACGCAACCACTCTTCCAGGGTGACGCCGTCGATGTACTCCCACACCATGTAGTAAGAGCCGTCGTCCAGCCGCGAGAAATCGTAGAGCGCGGCGACGTTGGGATGGCGCACCAGCGTCGCGATCCGGGCTTCTTCCTGGAATCGGCGCGGCTCGGGCCCCTCCCCCAGGGGATCGGGCTTGGTGACTTTGATGATTCGGATTTCTTCCAGATGGATGTGGCGGGCCTTGTAGACCTCGCCCATCCCACCCTCGGCGATCTTCTCCAGGATCTCGTACTTGCCGTCGAGGGTCTGGCCGGGGGAGAGCCGCGTCGTGGCGTATCCGCAGGCGGCGCAAAACTTCGCCCCCGCGAGGACGGCGCTGCCGCAGCGCGGACAGGGGATCTGGCCTGTGGCCATGTGAAATCATTGTAGGACAATCGAGGAATGCAGCCCCGCCCGGTCTTCGTCACCAGCCGGCCGGAGAAGGCGCAGGAGGCGAGGCGCCTGGGCTTCGACCTGGAGTGCGTGAGCCTCGATCTGCCGGAGCCGCAGGCGCTCGACCCGGCGCAGGTCGTCGAGACCAAGGCCCGGGCCGCCCACGCCCTGCTCTCCCGTCCCGTCGTGGTGGAGGATTCCGGCCTCGCCATCCGCGCGTGGGGCGGGTTTCCCGGCGCCCTGGTCAAATGGGTGGAGAAGAGCGCCGGCGTGGCCGCGATCCCCCGCATGCTGGACGAATTCTCCGATCGAACGGCCGTGGCCCGATGCGCCGTGGCGTCCTTCGACGGGACCCGGCTGATCGCGGCAGTGGGGGAATCGGCTGGGACCATCGCGTCCGGCCCCCGCGGCCGAAACGGATTCGGGTGGGACGCCATTTTCATTCCGGAGGGAAGCGGTCGGACTTTTGCAGAGATGACGGGAGAGGAGAAGGATCGGGTCTCGCATCGCCGGAGAGCGTGGGAAGCCCTGGCGGCGCGGTGGCCCGAAGAATGGCGATGACGCGCTCGTCGATCCGCTGCCGGCCGGCTCTGGCCGCCGCGTGCGCTTTCGCTCTGCCCACCGATTCCGGACCTGCGGTCGCGAGCGCTCGCACCAGGGACGGCGTGCGTCTTCGAGTGGAGACGATCGTGACCGGCCTCGAGGTCCCATGGTCGATCGCGTTCACTTCGCCGACCCGGATGCTGGTGGCCGAACGGTCGGGGCGCGTCCGCGTCGTCGAGAACGGCGTGCTGCAGAGGGATCGGCTGGCGAGGATCGAGGACGTCGAGTCGACGGGCGAAACCGGATTGATGGGCCTGGCGGTCGCTCCGGACGATGCGACGTCCCGCGGGGTCTACCTTTGGTACGCCAGCTCATCCGGGAACGCGGCGTCGGGCATCGACGTGCGGGTCGCCCGGTATCGGGACGAGGGGCATCGGCTGGTCCGCGACCGCCTCCGCGTCCGCTTCGACAAGACGAACCCTGCGCGGGTCGGGTTCGTCGAGGACCTCTTCGCCAGCGAGTTCGGCTTACCGAAATTAATTAGGGATTTCTATGTGAGTACAATAATAATTATTGTAATAGTACAAAACATCAGTAATTAGTATGGCAACTGCCGTCGCCCGGACCGCTCCTCTCGCGGGATTCGTGATGGGATGATGAGCGCGGTTCCGACCGGGCGCTCGGCGGCGGGTCCAGACAGGGAAAGGCAAAGGCGCGCGTTGGCATTGGAGCTGGCGGAAGTCGTCGGGCGGCTGGCGGAGTTGCACCGCTTTCCCGTGGAGCCACTGGCGGGCGAGAGGCCGAACACGGCTCTCCTCTCCTCGGGCGGATTGGTCGGCGACCGGTTCCACGAAATCCGGGACAGGAGAACGGGCACGGCCCTGACCGCTTCGGGCTCGCCGCGGCTCCCCCTGTACTCGGCGCGCTATCTGGAGGATCTGGTTGCCGCGGACCTGGATCGCTGGACGCGTGTGCGGACTCCCGACGGCCGCGAGTATGCGATGACCGATCCGGAGTGGTTGGAGGATCTCTCCCGGGCGGTCGGGCTTCCGGTTGCCGTCTCCACGCGGACCCCCGAAAAGAGCCCCGTGCGGCTGATCTCGCGCCTCACCCTGCGGCTGGCCGAGAGGGCATACGGGGCTCCGCTCGAGCCGTCCCGCGTTCGGGCCAACCTGATCGTGGAGGTTCCCGAGGGGAAAGCATTCGAGGAAGACCAATGGGTGGGTCGCCGCCTTCGCATCGGCGAGGCGTTCCTGGAGATCTCGGACTTCAGCTCGGACTGCGTCGACGCGAAGGTCGTCCAGACCGAAGATTCCGGCGGCGACCCCGACTTGTTGGCCGGCCTGATCCAGATCCACGGCGGACATCTGGGCGTCGCGGCGCGCGTGGTCGAAGGCCAGCGGGTGCGGGCCGGCGATCCCGTGATGCTCGTGGGTTGATAGACTCGCGCGAATGCCCGACCGACCCGTCCGCGTTCTGATCGCCAAGCCAGGGCTCGACGGCCACGACCGAGGCGCGAAGGTCATCGCACGGGCTCTGCGGGATGCCGGGATGGAAGTGATCTATTCGGGCCTGCGGCAGACGCCCGAACAGATCGCCGCCGCGGCCATCCAGGAGGACGTCGATGTCGTCGGTCTCTCGATCCTCTCCGGTGCGCACAACGCTCTCTTCCCCGAGATCCTCCGGCTGCTCCGGGAAAAGGGCGGAGAGGACATCGTCGTGGTCGCGGGAGGGATCATTCCGGACAAGGACATCGAGCCCTTGAAGAAGCAGGGAATCCGCGGGATTTTTCTGCCCGGCACGCCGACCCAGACGCTGGTGGACTTCATCCGCCGCGAGGCGGGACTGCGGGTTCGGGGATGAGGCCGGGGACGCCGTCCTGACGAATGGAGCGCATCCTTAGCCGCGTCGATTCTTCTTCGCCCGAGTTCCAGGAGCGCCGGAGCTCGATGGTCTCTCTGGTCGCTCATCTGCGGAGAGAAATCGCGAAGGCGGGGGAAGGGGGCTCGGGTCGGGCGCGGCATGCGGAGCAGAAGAAGATGTTCGTCCGTGACCGGATCACGGCCCTCCTCGACCCGGGCTCGCCGTTTCTCGAGCTGTCCCCGCTGGCGGCGCACGGACTCTACGAGGGCGAGGCTCCCGGCGCGGGACTGGTCACCGGAATCGGCCGGGTGTCCGGGCGCGAGGTCATGGTCATCGCCAACGACGCGACGGTCAAGGGGGGGACCTACTTCCCGATGACCGTCAAGAAGCATCTTCGGGGACAGGAAGTGGCGGAGGAGAACCATCTTCCCTGCATCTACCTCGTGGATTCGGGGGGAGCGTTCCTCCCGCTCCAGGCCGACGTGTTCCCCGACCGCGATCACTTCGGCCGCATCTTCTACAACCAGGCCCGCATGTCCGCCAAGCGGATTCCCCAGATCGCGGTGGTGATGGGAATGTGCACGGCCGGCGGAGCGTACGTGCCGGCGATGTCGGATGAGGCCGTGATCGTCAAAGGGACCGGCACGATCTTCCTGGCCGGGCCGCCCCTGGTCAAGGCCGCGACGGGGGAGGAGGTCTCGGCGGAAGAGCTGGGCGGCGCGGATGTGCACACCCGGATCTCCGGCGTCGCCGACTACCAGGCCGAGGACGACGCCAACGCCATCGAGATCGCCCGGTCCCTGGTGGAGAACCTGGGCGTCTGCCGAAAGGATCTGCCGGCGGACCGGGCCGAGCCGGAGGAGCCGGCCTACGATCCCAAGGAGCTCTACGGAATCCTTCCGATCGACCTGCGCCAGCCGTACGACGTGCGCGAGGTCATCGCCCGTCTGGTGGACGGGTCGCGGTTCGAAGAGTTCAAGGCGCGGTACGGCACGACGCTGGTCTGCGGCTTCGCCCGCATCGCGGGGTTTCTTGTGGGCATCCTGGCCAACAACGGCATTCTCTTCTCCGAGTCGGCGCTGAAAGCGACGCACTTCATCGAGATGTGCGCCCGGCGCCGGATCCCGTTGCTCTTCCTGCAGAACATCACCGGGTTCATGGTCGGCCGCAAGTACGAGCAGGGGGGAATCGCCAAGGACGGAGCCAAGATGGTGCACGCCGTGGCCAACGCCGCGGTGCCCAAGTTCACCGTCATCATCGGCGGATCCTTTGGGGCCGGCAACTACGGGATGTGTGGCCGTGCCTATGGCCCGCGCTTTCTCTGGATGTGGCCGAATGCGCGGATCTCGGTGATGGGCGGAGAGCAAGCCGCTTCGGTTCTGTCCACGGTCAAGCAGGACCAGCTGGCGCGCGGGGGACAGCCCGCGCTGGCACCCGAGCAGATCGCCGACTTCGAGCGCCCGACGCGCGAGAAGTATGAGATCGAGGGCAGTCCGTACTACTCGACGGGGCGTCTGTGGGACGACGGGGTCCTCGATCCGGGGGAGACACGCACCGCGCTCGCCCTGGCCATCTCCGCGGCCTACAACGCTCCGATCGAGGAGACGCGGTTCGGGGTCTTCCGGATGTGAGCCGGGGGCAGGCGCGTTCGGATTGCCGGGCGGCTTGGCCTCTCGGCCTGTTTCTTCTCCTGGCGGCGCCGCCATCGACCGAGCTCACGATCGTTCCGCAGCCAGGGCAATTCTTCGACGCGACGTGGATCGGCCCGGCGGCGGACGTCGGCGCGGGCCGATTTCTCGGAACACTGGCCGTCAACGGATCCCCGGTCGGAATCCGAGTGTCCGGGCGCGCGGACCGGCTGGAACAGGGACTGCGGATCTCCATCCGCATTCGCTACGCCGACGTGCCGGAGGACTGGGCCCGCCGATGGCTTCCGGGCGAGCTGGCCTACGATCTTCGCGGTCAGGTGGAGGGTTCGGGGAGCGTCGCTTGGTCCGGTCGGTCGCGGTGGGAGCAGGTACGGCGCCCGGACAACGAGCCGACTCTGGCCCCCTTCGTCGCGCTGGCATCGCTTCAGCTGACGGTGCTCACGGCCCGCTCTGCTGACGGACGGGCCGTCCTGACGGTCACCAACCCATTCTCGTTTCCCGTGACCGTGGCCTCCATCGGGTACGAGCTCGAGGTTCGCGGCCAGGAAATCGGGAGCGCAACGGCGAAGGGTCGGACTCTCCGCGCTCGGAAAAAAACGTTCGTCGAGCTGCCCTTCCGGGTCGACGCGCGCCGGCTGATTTCCGCGGCGGGAGAGGGATGGGCCGTCGGCGGCTCCCTCGATTCCGCCGTCGAGGCACGGTTGACGCTGCGCCTGCCGGGAGAAGACGTGAGCGTCCGGGCCCAGGTCCACGGCGCCATGGGCACGGACGGCGCCGGAGGCGTGTCCGCGCTGCCCGCCGCCACTTCCCTGGTCCCTCGCTGAGCGATCCCTGCGTCCGACCGGCAAGGCGGCTAGAATCGCGGCATGACATCTCACGCCCAGGAGACGTCGCAGCTGCACATCGACAAGGAGGGGGCCGTGGCGTGGGTCCGGCTGGCTCGCCCCGACGTGCGCAACGCCTTCGATGACGCTCTGATCGCGGATCTGACCCGCGCCTTTCAGGGCCTGGCCGCGGACGGCGAGGTGCGTGTCGTGGTCTTGTCGGGGGACGGGCCCGTCTTCTGTGCCGGCGCCGACATCGCGTGGATGCGTCGGGCCGGGGGCTTCACCCGGGAGGAGAACGAAGCCGACGCGCAGCGGATGGCGCGCATGCTCCGTGCGATCGACGTGTGCCCGAAGCCCGTGATCGCGCTGGCCCACGGCGCGGCGATCGGTGGCGGCGTCGGGCTGGTCGCGGCCGCCGACATCGCGCTCGCCGCCGAGGGGACGGTCTTCTCCTTGGCCGAGGTCAAGCTGGGCATCCTGCCTTCGGTCATCTCGCCGTACGTTCTTCGCGCGATCGGGCCGCGCGCCGCCCGGGACCTCTTTTTGACCGGCGACCGTTTCGACGCGCGGGAGGCGTATCGGATCGGCCTGGTGCACGCCGTCGTTGCGCCGGGTGAGCTGCGGCAGGCCGCGGTCCGCAAGATCGATTCCCTCCTCTCCTCCGCTCCTGGCGCGTTGGAAGTCGCCAAGCGACTCGTCGAACAGGTCAGCGGGAAGAACCCGGAAGAGGCGATGGCCCTGACCGTCCAGACGATCGCTCGGCAGCGGGCATCACCCGAGGCGAAGGAAGGCCTGAGTGCTTTTCTGGAGAAGCGAAAGCCGTCGTGGGCGGCGGGCAAGAGCGGTCCGTGACCGGCGGGGAGGCGGCCTCCGCCGGTGACTCGCTATGACGACGCGGGCGGCGGGGACTCGGGCACAGCGGGCACAGCGGGCACGGCTGGCGCAGCGGGCGCCGCGGCCGCGGCAGCGCGGCGAGACGCCTCGTCTTCCTGCTCGTGCTTGCAGAAGTAGCACTTGATCTTCGAGCCCGGCGCGGTATCAGGGCGCCACGCGAAGAAAATCTTTCCGCAATGCTCGCAGACGAAGCGTTGCTGATACCCCTTGATGCCGCCCTCGATCGACATGCCCGTTCCCCCGATCTCGTCTCGTCTCACCTCCATTATGATTGATTCATTGAGCTCTTGATTCACTGTTTGATTGGCTCGAGTCCGAGTCCGCGATCCCGAGGCACGATGAATCAAGGGTTCAAGGATCCAATGACCCCATGATCCAATCTCTCTTCATCGCCAACCGCGGAGAGATCGCCACCCGCGTGGCGCGCACCGCCCGCGAGATGGGGATCGAGCCCGTGGGGGTCTACGCGGAATCGGAGACCGGCGCCTTTCACCTGCGCGGCATGAGCCGCGCCGCGTCGTTGGGTTCGGGTTCGCCTCTCGAGACCTACCTCTCGATTCCGCGGCTCATCGAAGCGGCCAGAGCATTGGGCGCCGACGCCGTCCATCCCGGATACGGCTTCCTCTCCGAGAGCGCCGCGTTCGCCCGCGCGGTCGAGGCGGCCGGCCTCCTGTGGATCGGTTCCCCCGCTCCGGCCATCGAAGAGATGGGCGATAAGGTGCGTGCCCGGGGCCGGATGCGCAGGGCGGGAGTGCCGGTCGTGCCGGGCTCGGAAGAATCCGCGCAGTCCGACGGCGACCTGTTGCGGGGTGCCAGGCAGCTGGGCTTTCCGCTTCTGGTCAAGGCGTCGGCCGGAGGGGGCGGCAAGGGGATGTCGCGCGTGGAAGGACCCGACGCGCTGCCCGACGCGATCGCCCAGGCCCGCCGCATCGGCCGGGCCGCGTTCGGATCGGATCGCGTCTATCTCGAGCGTCTTTTCGAGCGGCCGCGGCACGTGGAGTTCCAGGTGTTCGGGGACCGGTCCGGGAACGTGGCACACCTCTTCGAGCGCGAATGCAGCGTGCAACGTCGGCATCAAAAAATCGTGGAGGAGACTCCGAGCCCGGTGCTCGATCCCGATCTGCGCGCGGCCATGGGCCGGGCGGCGGTGGAAGCGGCGAAGGCCATCGGCTACGTGGGAGCGGGGACGGTCGAATTTCTGCTGGACGAAAAGAGACACTTCTATTTCCTGGAGATGAACACGCGCCTCCAGGTGGAGCACGCCATCACCGAAGAGACGCTGGGCCTCGATCTGGTTCGTGCGCAGATCGAGATCGCAGGGGGCGCGTCGCTGCCGGCGGCGTGGCTGCGGGGAACCCTGTCCCCTCGAGGCCACGCGATCGAGCTGCGTCTCTACGCCGAGGATCCCGTCGAATTCCTGCCACGCCCGGGCCGGATCCTCGCGTGGGAGCCGCCCACGGGCCCTGGCGTTCGCGTCGATGCCGGAGTCGGGCGCGGTTCTTTCGTCGGGCTCGACTATGACCCCCTTTTAGCCAAGATCATCGTGACGGCGCGAGACCGGGTCGGTGCGATCGCCCGTGCCCGCCGAGCGCTGGCCGAGCTGGTCGTCCTGGGCGTCGAATCCAACGCGCCGCTGCTGGATGCGGTGCTCGCGTCCCGGGCCTTCGATTCGGGCGACTACTCGACCGCTCTCGTCTCTGACCTTCCCAGACCGAGCCCGGAAGCTGTTCCCGATGCCGCGTGGATCGCGGCGGCCCGTGAGCTGTCGTCGGCGCGCAGACCGTCGCTTGGCCCCGCCCCGATTTCCGAGCCCTGGGACGACGCGCGGGGATGGAGGTCCGGCGCTTGAGGATCGTCTGCGGGCTGGAATCCGCGCACGTCCGGCTGGAAGGCAGTGAGGCAGTCGTCGACGACCGCCGCCACGCTCTGCGGATTCATGCTCAGGAGCGAGAGATCGAGTCCGTCGAATTAGACGGCCGGATCTTCCCGGTACGCGTCGTCCGGGACGGTGAGCGTGTGCTCGTGTGGTGCGCGGGGAGGGTGTTTGACCTGCGCCGGGACACCGGTCGCGCCGGGCGGTCCCGGGACGTGGGTGGAGATCTCGTCGCTCCGATGCCAGGGCGCGTGCGGCAGGTCTTCGTCGGCGTCGGCGCGACGGTCGCCACCGGAGACGTCCTTCTCGTGCTGGAAGCGATGAAGATGGAGCATTCGATCCGGGCGCCGCGCGACGGCGTCATCCGGTCGATCGCTCATGGGGAAGGGGAGCTGGTCGAGGCCGGTGTGAAACTGGCGGAGATCGAGTAGGGAGCCTCCTTGCTGTTCGGTCACCCTCCCGACTCCGGATTCGAGTTCCGGCCGACGACCGACAACTGATAGCGTATTCGCCATGGATCCGTGGGAAGAGCACGCCATCCAGCGCCCGCACCTGCCGCAGCGGGTCACGGTGTATGAGGTGGGACCTCGCGACGGGCTTCAGAACGAGCCGGCGAGCCTTCCGCCGGACACGCGGGTTGCCTTCATCGATCGACTGGGGGCGTGCGGACTCCCGGCCATCGAAGTGGGTTCCTTCGTCTCGGCCCGGGCGATTCCCCAGCTTGCCGACACGGAAGACGTCTTTCGGAGGATCCACCGGGTCAGCGGCGTGCGCTACCCGGCTCTGGTGCCGAATCTCAAGGGGCTCGAACGCGCTCTGTCCGTCGGAGTCCTGGAGGTCGCGGTCTTCACCGCCGCATCGGAGACGTTCAACCGGCGCAACATCAACGCGGGGGTGGACGAATCGATCGAGCGTTTCCGGCCCGTGGTCGCGCGGGCCAGGCAGGAAGGGATCCGTGTGCGCGGTTACCTTTCCACCGCGTTTGGCTGTCCCTACGAAGGCTCCGTCTCGCCCGAGGCCGTCCGCGAGGTGGTGCATAAGTTGCTGGATTTGCCCGTGGACGAGATCTCGATCGGCGACACGATCGGCGTGGCGACGCCGGCGAGCGTCTACGAGGTCATCGAGACGCTCTACGGGTCCGGAGTCACGCGGGGGGTGCTGGCGCTTCATTTTCACGATACCCGGGGAACGGCGCTGGCCAACGTCTATGCCGGGCTCGAGTGCGGCATTACGACCTTCGACGCATCGGCCGGGGGCCTGGGCGGATGCCCGTATGCGCCCGGCGCGGCGGGAAACCTGGCGACCGAGGACCTGGTCTATATGCTAGCTGGACTCGGCATCGAGACCGGAGTGTCCCTCTCCAAGTTGGTCGAGGCCTCTCGCTATCTGGCAGAGGCACTTGGGCATCGGCCTCCCGGGCGGTATTTGAGCGCCGTGTGGGGGGCGCAAGAGGACATTGGGAGCCCGGCGTAGGTGGCGGGGATGGCTCCCGAAGGCCCCTGCTCGCGACCGGCTGCCTTCTTCTGGATTGACACCCGCGCCGACCACGTGTAACTTTTTGAGTCGCTGAAGCTTACTTTCAATGCCCAAGAAGATCCTGCTGGCAGACGATAGCCTCACGATCCAGAAGGTCGTGGAGCTGACCTTCTCCGACAGCGACTACGACCTGGTTTGCGTCTCCAACGGACAGAAGGCTCTGGACCGTATTCGCGACGATCGGCCTGACATGATCCTGGCCGACGTGGTCATGCCCGAGAAGAACGGATACGAGGTCTGCGAAGCGATCAAGAGCAACCCCGCCACGTCCCGGATTCCGGTCATGCTGCTGTCGGGCACGTTCGAGCCGTTCGACCGCGAACGTGCGGAACGGATCGGCGCGGACGCGATCGTGTCCAAGCCGTTTGATTCGCAGCAGCTCATCGCTCAGGTCGAGGCCCTTCTGGACAGGGCCCCCGGCGCTCCCGCCGCTGCGAGGTTCCCGCCGGAACCGGTCAAGTCCCCCGCGAGCGCAACGGGCTCCGCTCCCCATGTCGGGGAAGCCGAGGAGGCCCCCTTCGACGTCGGCTTCTCCGCCGAGGATTTCACGGCGTCCGTGAGGATGCCCCCCCGGGCGCTGGATCCTTTCGAAGAAGAATTCGGAAGAGGGGACGTCGATTCGGCCATCGAGGCCTTCGAGAAATCGCGACCGCCCTCCGCCGGGCCCGAGACCGGTGCGACGTCGAGAGCCGCGGAGCCCCCGCCCCCCGTTGCCCGCGAGGACGCGGCCCGGGAACCGCTCCCGCAGTGGCTGGGCGAGGAGCCGGAGAAGTCGGTGGAGAAACCGGCCGGTTCCGCGCCGGAAATGCCCGGGGAGATTCTCTTTGACACTGATACCGAAGAGACGGTCGCCCTGGTCGGGCCTCTGCGGGCGCCGTCCGCCGGATTGCCCCAGCCGGTCGAAGAGATCTCGCCGGAGACGGTTGCGATGAGGCTACCCTCTCCCGAGCCTCCGGCCCCGCAGCCTCCGTCCGAGGCTGTCTTGACGGAAAGCAGTGCAGCGGAGGTGCCTCGAGAGACTCTCGAGCCGCCGGCGGCCGAAGAGGAGCCGACGCGGGATCCGGGCGTCGCGGCGGCAACGGTACCGCGAGAGCTCGAGATGCTGGCGCAGACCTCTTCCATCCCTGAGCTGACCCAGATGCTCTCCTCGGTGGCCAGGACTGCCGGCGGCGATCTGACCGACGACCAGATCGAGAAGCTCGCCCGTCGGGTGGTGGAGAAGCTCTCCGACCGGATTGTCCGCGAGATCGCCTGGGAGGTCATCCCGGACATGGCCGAGATCGTCATCAAACAGAGAATCAAGGAGTTGGAAGCCGGCGTCGAGTGAGCCCCCGCCCGGTTTCTGATATAGGAAGGGCGCGCGAGCCCTTTTTTTATGCCCGAAATCTCCCCCGAAACGGCAGCGGCCGACGACCCGCGAAAGCTGCCGAAGACGTTCGAGCCGGCATCCTTCGAGGAGCGCTGGTACCTCCTGTGGGAGTCGGAAGGCCGGTTTGCGCCGTCCGGGCCGGCCGGTTCTCCCCGATTCGTCATGGTGATCCCGCCGCCCAACGTCACGGGCAAGCTCCACATCGGACATGCCTACGGCAGAACGGTCGAGGACATCCTGGCGCGCTGGAAGCGGATGAAGGGATGCCGCGTCCTGTGGGTTCCGGGGACCGACCACGCCGGGATCGCCACACAGATGGTGATCGAGCGGCAGCTCGCCAAGCAGGGGATCGACCGCCGCGCCCTTGGCCGCGAGAAGTTCGTCGAGCGCGTGTGGGCGTGGAAGCGAGAGGCCAAGGACACCATCCAGTCGCAGTTGAAGCGCCTGGGCTGCTCGCTCGACTGGGGCCGCGAACGGTTCACGATGGATCCGGACCTTTCGCGCGCGGTCCGCCGCGCGTTCGTCCAGCTCTCCTCCGAGGGGCTGATCTACCGCGGCCGGTACGTCGTGAACTGGTGCCCCCGGTGCGGCACGGCCGTGTCCGATCTGGAGGTCGTCCACAAGGAGGTCGCAGGGACTCTCTCCAAGATCCGCTATGACGTCCCCGGGGTCCCCGCCGGAGCCGTGGTCGCCACGACCCGCCCCGAGACGATGCTGGGAGACACGGCGCTGGCCATTCATCCCGACGATCCGCGGACGGCCAAGCTCAAGGGAAGGAAAGCCGTCCTCCCGATCGTCGGACGCGAGCTGCCGATCATCGAAGACCCCATTCTCGTGGATCGAGAGTTCGGAACGGGGATCGTCAAGGTCACGCCGGCCCACGACGCGAACGACTTCGCCAGCGGCGAGCGGCACGGACTCGCGGCGGTCGTCGTGATCGGGCCGGACGGAAAGATGACCGCCGACGCGGGAGCGGAATTCGCCGGCCTGGACCGCTTCGAGGCGCGGAAAAAGGTACTGGAGAGGCTGGAGAAGGAAGGCCGCCTGGCCTCCGAGCCCTACACGATGAGTGTGGGGACCTGCCAGCGCTGCGAGACCGTGGTCGAGCCGTACCTGTCGGTCCAGTGGTTCGTGAAGGTCGGGCCCCTGGCGGCGCCCGCCATCGCCGCCGTGGAGCAGGGACGGGTGCGGTTCGCCCCGGAAGAACCCTGGACCAAGACGTATTTCGAGTGGATGCGCAACATCCACGACTGGTGCATCTCCCGTCAGCTCTGGTGGGGCCATCGGATTCCCGCGTTCACCTGCGCCAACGGGCATCTCACCGTCGCGGAACAGGACCCCGAGGCGTGTCCCACCTGCGGTTCGACGTCCCTGGAGCAGGACCCCGACGTGCTCGATACCTGGTTCTCCTCTCAGCTGTGGCCTTTCTCCGTTTTCGGATGGCCCGAGCCGACGGCGGACTACAAGGACTTCTATCCGACCGACGTTCTGGTGACGGGCTACGACATCCTGTTCTTCTGGGTGGCGCGGATGATCATGGCGGGGATCCACTTCACCGGCCGGGAGCCATTCGCCGTCGTACACCTCCACGGTCTCGTGCGCGTGGGCGGCGAGAAGATGTCCAAGACCAAGGGCAACGTCATCGATCCGCTGGAGGCAATCGACGAGTTCGGAGCCGACGCCGTTCGATTCACCCTGGCGTCGGCGGCGTCCTCCGGTCCCACCGTCTCGGTGGAGCGCGGCCGGATGTCGGGCTCGCGAGCCTTCGCCACCAAGATCTGGAACGCGGCCCGGCTCACGCTGTCCCACCTGGAAGGCAAGCCGGCCGCGAAGGGGTTCGCGGACGCCGTTCTCTCGACGCCCGATCGCTGGATCCTCTCGAGGCTCTCGGCGGCCGCGGAATCGGTCAACCGGGAGCTCGCGGCGTTCCGATTCGATGAAGCGGCCGGCGCGATCTACCGCTTCGTCTGGCACGAGCTGTGTGACGGCTACCTGGAGATGGTCAAGCCCGTGCTCTCCGGCAAACAGGGGGACGATGGCGCGAGGGAGATCGTGCGCGGAGTGCTCCGTCAGTGTCTCCGAGATTCCCTGGCCCTGACGCACCCGTTCATGCCCTTCGTGACGGAGGAGATCTGGGGCAAGTTGACCGGGGAGCCCGGGACTCTGATCGTCTCCCCGTTCCCGGAGCCCAACGCGTCATGGACCGATGCCCGCGCCGAGCGGGTGATCGAAGCCCTGAGGGAGTTGGTCACGCGTGTCCGCAACTTCCGTGGAGAGCGCTCGGCGGCCCCGACCGAGCCGGTGGGTCTGTGGGTCGACCGGCAGTCCCCCGACGTCGATCTCGTGGCGGAGATCGAAGCGCTGTCCCCGCTGCTCGCGTACCTGGCGCGCCTGTCGAGCCTGGCGTTCGAAGCCGCGCCCGCCTCGGCCGCCCGCGACGTCGTGTCGGGCCTCGCCATCGGAATGTCCATTCCGGAGAGAGCGCCGACGACCGACGAGGCCAAACGGAAGAGGACCCTGGCAGATCTGGATGGAGAGATCGAGGAGCTGTCGGCGAAGCTCCGGAACCTCTCGTTTCTGGACAAGGCTCCGGCACCCGTCGTCGAAAAGACGCGGCGGCGGCTTGCGGAGCTGGAGGAACGGCGCCGCCGACTCTCGGGGGGTGCGTGAACGCGTTCTCGGACGGAGACGTCTTCGCGCGCGGCTGGGTGAGCTTCGAGAACTTGACTTGCCTCGCCGCCACCAAATCCTCCAACGACCTGGCGCGGGAGTTCATCGACCTCTACTTCGAAGAGGACCAGAAGCTGCCGCCGACGGTGATCCTGGCTCAGGAGCAGTCGGGGGCGCGCGGACGAAAGGGTCGTTGGGTGGCTCCGGCGGGAATGGGCCTCTACTTCACCTTCGTGCGGCCGGCCGCGGCGGGGGAACCTCTGTCGGTCCTGCCCATCGCCGTGGCACGTTGGGTGCGGGACGTCATCGAGGACCGAGTCGGTATCGCCGTGCGTCTCAAGTGGCCCAATGATTTGTACGTGGGCCGGCGGAAAGTCGCCGGCGTCCTGGCCGAGTCGTGCACGCAAGGCAACCAGACCTACGTCGCCGTGGGGATCGGCCTGAACGTCAGGGGCGCGGCCAGGGACCTCGGTCTGCCGGAGGCCACGACGATCGAGGAAGAGGCCGGCCATCCGATCGCCCTGGCTCCGCTGGCTCAGGCCATTCTCGATCGGCTCGATCGGGAGCTCGCCAGGCCGCGGTGGGAGGAGGAAACGCGGCATTGGGAGCGCGTGGCGGCGCACCGGCCGGGCGACGTGATGGCGGTGCGGCGAAACGGAAAAGAAATCACCGGGACGTATGGCGGCCTGACGGCGGAAGGGTTCCTGCGGTTGTCGACCACCCGGGGCGAGGAGATCGTCGTCGCCGGCGAGGTGATCAAGTGGTGAGACCTTCCGCGCGCCCGCTTCTGGCGGTCGACGTCGGCAACACCAACACCGTCCTCGGCTTCTACGAGAACGGCCGGCTGGAGCGCCATTGGCGGCTGACGACGCGGCGCGAGGCGACGTCCGACGAGATCGTCCTTTCCGTCCAGGGCCTGCTCGCCGGGCGCGGGCAGGAGAGGCCTCTCGACGTGATCGTGGCGAGCGTGGTCCCTTCCCTGGGCTTCCCCATGCGGCAGGCCTTCCGGCAGCTCTTCGGCGCCGAGGCTCTCTTCGTGGAGCCCGGAGTCAAGACGGGCATGCCGATCCTGTACGACGTTCCGCAGGAGGTCGGCGCGGATCGCATCGTGAACGCCGTCGCGGCCCATGCCCGGATGGGTGGTCCTTGCATCGTCGTGGACTTCGGGACGGCCACGACGTTCGACGTGGTGACGGCGCGCGGCGAGTACGCGGGAGGAGTGATCGTGCCCGGCATCGCCATCTCCGCGGAGGCTTTGTTCGAGAAGGCGGCCCGGCTCTGGCGGGTCGAGATCCGCAGGCCGGAAAAGGTGGTGGGCAAGACCACGGCGGCCTCCATTCAGTCCGGGCTCTACTTCGGATATCTGTCGCTGGTGGACGGGGTCATCGATCGCATCGTGCGCGAGATCGGGAGCAAGGCGCGGGTCATCGCCACCGGCGGCCTTGCCGAGCTCTTCGGCTCCGGCTCGGAGCGGATCGAGGAAGTCGACCCCTTGCTCACTCTGACCGGTCTGCTCCTGATCCATGAGCGAAACCGAGGCGGATAGGGATTTCTACGCCGCGGCGGAGGCGGCGTTCATCCGACGCCGCGGAACTCCGTTTCTCCTGTCGCCGCAGGACTTCGCGCTGGTCAAGGAATGGCGGGCGCTGGGCGTTCCGATCGAGGCCGTGCGGCAGGGGATCGATGAGGCGTTCCAACGCCGCGAGGAACGCGGGGCCACCGGGCGCATCAACTCGCTGGCCTATTGCCGCGACGCCGTTCTTCTGGCCTGGGAACGTCGCGCGGAGACTTCGGTGGGGCGGGGCGACGGCCGCGTCGAATCCGATCCGGAGGTCGGCCCGGCCCTGTCCGCCCTGGATGTGACTCTGCGGGATCTGGCCCGGCGGCGCCCGGATCTTTCGTCGGCGGTCGAGCCGGTCCAGCGCTCGCTCGCCCGGCTCGGCTCTTCGGGCAAGAGAGCGGAGGACGTTGAGGCCTCGCTGGTGCGCCTCGACAAGAAGCTGGCCGACTCTCTCCTGGAGGCGATCCCCGAAGAGCAACGCCGGATGATCGGCGACGCGGCGGCGGTTCGGCTGTCCGCGGCCCGCGCCCGCATGGACGAGCCGGCCGCGGTGCGGACGCTCCATGCTCTGGAGCGCCGACTCCTGCGCGAGGCCCTCGATCTGCCCCGCTTGACGCTGCTCCCGGGATAACGATGCGCGTCACCGTCGAGAAGCTGGCCCCGACCGGAGAGGGAATTGCGCGCACTTCGGAAGGTGTCGGCTTCGTGGCCGGAGCTCTTCCCGGGGAAGACGTGGAGGCCGAGGTCGAAGAGCTTCGGAAGAACTTCTGGAAGGGCCGTGCCACCCGCGTCTACCGGCCATCGCCCGTGCGGGTCTCCGGGCCCCACGCGTCGTGCGCCGGGTGCGACTGGGCCCACTTCCAGCCGGCGCCGGCGCTGGAGGTGAAGCGGGAACTCTTTCTGGAGACCATGGAGCGGATCGGCGGTCAGCGAGCGTCGACGTTCGGAGCCCTGCCCGCGGTATCCTCGCCCCTCCGGTATCGGATGCGGAGCCGGTTTCACGTCTCCGGCGTCGGTCCCGAGGTCGCGGTCGGCTACTTCGTGCCGCGCACCCATCGTGTCGAGCCGATGGTCGACTGCGAGGTGATCTCGCGGGAGGTGATCGCGCTGGTGCCCGGACTCCGAGAGGCGATCGCCGGCAGTGGCGTCCGCGTTCAGACCGTCACGATGCTGGAGGAGGCCGATGCGTCCCGCCATCTGGCACAGGTCGTGGTGACGGCTCCGGCGCCGCGCCGCGGTGTCGAGCGTCTGGTTGCGGGTTTGTCGCCTCTCCTGGGCGGCCTGCGCGTGGAGGAGGAACACAGCGGAACGTTTTCCGAGACCGGCGCGGACTCCCTGACTCTCACCGTGGGCGGGCGGCCGTTTCCCGTCTCCGTCGACACGTTTGTGCAGACCAACCGCTTCCTGATCGGACCCCTGTACGACGATGTGCGCGACGTTGCCCGGGGAGTGGCCGGCGGGCGCGCGCTGGACGCGTTCGGCGGCGGCGGCCTTTTCGCCGGTGCATTGCTCGACGCCGGCCATGCGGTGACGACGGTCGAGGCAAGCCGCTCCGCGGTCCGCGACGCCGAGCGGGCGCAGCCGCAGTGGGCCGACGGCGCGCGCTGGACAATCGTGCGCTCCGACGTCGCTTCCTTCGCGACGCGGCAGAGCGGGCGCTTCGACCTGATGGTCGTCGATCCGCCGCGGGCGGGACTGGGGTCAGAGCTCTCGACTCTGCTGGCCGAGCGCGTCTCCTCCCGAATCGTGTACGTCTCCTGTGAGCCGGCCACGCTGGCCCGCGATCTGCCGGCCATGCTGGCCAAGGGGTTCCGGGTTGCGCAAGCCCGCCTCTACGATCTGTTCGCGGCGACGCACCGCATCGAGGCGGTCGTGGTTCTGGATCGAGAGACTGGTTCGTGATCGGCCCGATCGCCCGGTCCGGGCCTGCGCCGGCGGCCACCGCGGCCGTGCTCCTGACCGCCGGCACGTTTCTCGGAGGCTGGTCGGTCTCGGGCGGCCCGATGGCCGCCGGCCTGGCGCTTCTATGCGGGGCGGTGATTCTCGTCCCGGCCTTTCACCGGAGGAGCCGATTTCTCCTCCGCCTCGCGGTCCTGGCGTTCTGGCTCGGGTTGGGGTTTCTCTCCGGGCTGGTCCGCGTGGCCGGTCCGGCGCGGCAAGCCCGGGCGACGTTTGCCCTGATCCCCGCCGGCAGGGATCGATCCGATCGGGTCGAAGGCGTTCTGACCGACTTCTGGAGCGGCACGCCGCCCCGTGTCCACGGGCGCCTGCGCGCGGAACGGCTGTTCGCCGATGGGGCCTGGAGGCCCTTTCCCGCCGAGGTCTTCCTCTTCGTTTCCGGCGAAGAGGCCCTCGAGATCGGGTCGGATCGGGGGGATCGCGTGCGGATCGTCGGGCACCTGACGCCGGAGGGCCCGTCCGCCTCGGACCGGGACGTCGCGTCACCCTGGCCGTCTTACCGTCTTTCCGTCAAGAGCGCGCTGCGCATCGAGCCTCGCGAAAGGACCGTCGTCTCCGTGGCGACGGCGCCCAACCGATGGCTCCATGCCCGACTGCCGGCGCCGGGCACGCGCGGCGAGCGCTTCGACCGCGACGTGCGGGGGCCGCTCTGCGCGCTTCTGCTGGGGCGGACGGCGGACCTCGATCGCGGCATGGTGGCCCGCTATCGGCGGGGAGGCCTGTACCACCTTCTGGTCCTCTCCGGCCTTCACGTGGCTCTTGCCGCCGGACTGCTGCTCGCCCTTCTGCGCGCCGCCGGAATCGGAGGAAAGCGCAGGGACGCGTGGCTCCTGGCGGGAGTCGTCGTCTTCGTGCTCGTCGGCGGAGCGAATCCTCCCGCGGCGCGCGCCGGACTGGTCTTTGCCCTGGCGCTGGCCGCGCGTCTGCTGGAGTTGCCGATTCGATCGCTCCAGGCGATCGGCCTGTCCGCCCTCTTCCTGATCCTGGCCGCACCCTCGCAGGTCTGGTCGGTCGGCATGGTCCTGACGTTCTCCGCCGTCGTGTCCCTGGCTCTTCTGCTCGGGCCGATCCGCGAGGCGCTCCCTTCCCGTCCCGCGCCGCTCTTCACGCCCGTCGCCGCGGCGCTCTCGGCGCAGGCCGGGACCGCGCCCATCCTCCTGTGGAGGTTCAACCTGGTCGCCGCCGGCGCGTGGCTGACGGCACCGCTCTCTGTTCCGCTCGCGGGAGGGTTGATCGTCGTTGGAGCCCTCCTGCTGTTCTTCCTGGCCTTCGGCATCTTTCCGGCTCCTCTGGCGATTCTGTTTGGAGCCGGCTCGCGTCTGCTGGAGTTCGTGGCCGACCGCGCGTCGGGCGTCGCTTTCCTGCGTCCGACTCCTCCGCTCCCGCTGGTGCTTCTGACGGGCGCTCTGATCCTGGCGGCGGCGCTCCTGCGGGGCCGGTGGCGCGCGGTCGCCGGTGCGACGGCGGCGGCGTTCTTTCTCTTCCTGGCCCTGCGCCGTGGCCCGGCGGGACCCGAGCACGGGTTCAGCCTGGAAGCGCTCGACGTCGGCCAGGGGGATGCTCTGCTTCTTCGGTGGGGGCGTCAGTCGATCCTCGTGGACGGCGGAGGCCCGTTCGATCTGGACGCGCGCGACTTCGGCCGTACGCGCCTCATCCCCAAGCTTCTGGACCGCGGCGTGGCGCGGCTGGATGCGGCGTTCCTGACTCACCCCCATCCCGACCACGCGTTGGGCCTCTTCGCGGTGATGGAGGACCTGCCCGTCGGCGCGTTCTACCGGTCGACAGGGGAGGATGAGGCCGGCTTCTTCCGGGACCTCGAGGCGCTGGCCGGCCGGCGCGGGATCCCTTCCGGAGTGCTGGCCTCGGGACGCGTCGTGGACTGGCCGGGCGCGAGGCTCACCGTCGTGCACTCCGGCGGCGCGCGCCGGAAGATCGATGCGACGAACAATCAGTCGCTCATCCTCCTGTTCGAGAGAGACGGCCGTCGGGCGCTTCTCACCGGAGATGCCGGCGCGTCGACGGAGGGGGAGTTGTTGAGCGAAGGGCGCGTCCCCCGCGCCGACGCCTTGAAGGTGGGCCATCATGGCAGCCGCGGAAGCACGACTCCCGCCTTCCTGGCCGCCGTGTCACCGCGCCTGGCCGTTCTCTCGTGCGGGCGCGACAACCGGTTCGGACATCCCGCGCCCGAGACGGTCGCCGCTCTGGCCGCCGCCCGTGTGCCTCTCTTCCGCACCGACCTGCTCTGCGACATCCGGGTGGAGCTGTTGCCGGGAAGAACGCGGCTGTCGTGGCGGGGTCTGCCGTGAAGCTGATCGCGCCGCCGCCCCTTCTGGTGATTCTCGGACCGACCGGCTCGGGCAAGACAGATCTGGCTCACGAGATCGCTCGTCGGTGCGAGGGCGAGATCGTCTCGGCCGACGCGTTCGCGGTCTATCGCGGGTTCGACATCGGGACGGCCAAGCCCGGCCCGGGCCGGAGGGGAGAGGTCCCGTATCATCTGCTCGACGTCGCCGACTGGCGCGAGCACTATTCGGCCGGGCGCTGGGCTCGGGACGCGCGGGCCGCGATTGGAGAAATCGCTCGGCGGGGTCGGCTGCCCATCGTTTGCGGTGGATCGGGTTTCTATCTGGAGGCGCTCCTCGAGGGACTGCCGCCGGGGGAAGCGACCGATCCCGGGTTGCGCGCCGCGCTCGCCGGATGGGCCGGGAACCGCCCTTCGGAGGCGCATCGTTTCCTGGCCTTCAACGATCCCGTTGCGGCCAGGCGAATTCCGCCCGCCAACCTGCGTTACACGCTCCGGGCCCTGGAGATCCTGCTGTCCACGGGTTCTCGCCCATCCGAACGCGCGCGGCCGGGGGGCGGCTGGCTCGCTCGCTGGCGGCTGATCAAGATCGGTCTCGCGCCGACTCGAGACGACCTCTATGCTACGATCGGCGCGCGAGTCGCACAGATGTTGGACTCGGGATGGGCCGACGAGGTCCGGCGGTTGCTCGAGGGGGGGGCGCGGCTGGATTCCAACGCTTTCCAAGCCATCGGATATCGGGAGGTCGCCGACTGGGTCGAAGGCAGGGCGGATCGGTCGACCACAGAGGAGAGGATTGACACGGCGACGCGGCAGCTCGCGCGAAAGCAAAGGACCTGGTTTGCCCGCGAGCGGAATGTCGAATGGGTGAGTCCGGTGGACGCTCTCCCGAGGGCGCTGTTGCGTCTTTCGGAGCGCTCCGGGGAGAAGGAAGCGGATGGCGATGAATAAGGCGCCGATCAACGTTCAGGATTCGTTCTTCTACAACCTGCGCAAGGACAATATCGCCATCACGGTGCGGTTGACTTCCGGGGAAGAGCGCATGGGGCGGCTGCGCCGTTTCGACAAGTTCGCACTGGTCCTCGAGGTCGACGGGCGCGAAGAGATGATTTACAAGCACGCAATCGCGTCGATCCGCTCGGAGAACCTGCCCGCCGGATCATGACTCGCCGGCTGTCGACGACAGATCGTCGACAGGCGCGTTGTTCGGTTCGATTCCTGTGTTCTGCCTTTGTCGCGGTCCTGTCCGTGATCACCGGAGGGTGCGCGGGCGTGGTGCGGACCGGAGCGCGCGACCGTTTTCCCCTCGACCCCCGCGAGGATCTGGCCGGTCCGTTCCCCTCGGCCGTGGAGAAGGGCTGGCGGGCTTTGCTGGATGGGGATCCCGGTCGCGCGGAGACGTACTTCCAGGCGGCGGCCTCCGAGAAGCCGCGGCTCGCCGGGGAGATCGGGAAGATCGAGGCGGTCGTCCTCGCCGACCGCCCCCAGGATGCGTTGGACTCCTGCGAGCGGCTGCTCGCTTCGGGGGAGCCAACCTCTGCGCTCCTCGTGGCGTGCGGCGAGGCCAGGGCCCGGTCCGGCGACGCGGCGGCCGGCCTCGTTCTCTACCGCCGGTCGCTGGCCCGGACCGCCGGCCGGGCGGGGATCGCGCAGCGGGCGGAAGAGCTGAGGGCCTCCGCCACCAGCCAGCTCATGGACGCGGCTCGGTCGGCGGCGGCCGAAAAGAAGTGGAAGGAGGCCCGGTCGGAGATCACGCGGGCTCTGGAGATCAGCCCTGAAAGCGCTCCGGTGCATGCCGCGGCTGGGGACATCGACGCGGCGGCCGGAGAGCGGGAGAAGGCGTTTCGCCGATATCGTGAGGCCATGGACCTGGGCGCCAAGGAGCCCGCGGTGGCGGAGAAGGAGGGGAACCTGGCCATGGAGCTGGGAGACCTGGAAGCCGCCGTGACGATCTTCGATTCCCTGGCCAAGGACGACTCTCACTACGCCGAGCGGGCCGAGGAGGTGCGTCTCGCCTTTCGCGTGGCCAATTGGCCCTCGTTGGAGCGCCAGGCGGCACGGGCCCCGAGGCTCACCCGTGCCGGCGCGGCGACCCTGGTCTGGTGGATGTACCCGGAGATTCGCGAAGCCCGGGTCGCCAACGGCGTGATCGCCAGCGACGTGGTGGGGCGGCGGGACAGCCGGGCCCTCACGCGTGCGATCGCGCTCGGCCTCCTCGATGTGGATCGGGACACCCACCAGGCGAATCCGGACGCGCACTTGACTCCCGCCGCCGCCGCGCGGATGCTCTTGCGCCTGCTGGTCGTCGTGACGCCGGTCAATCGAGACGTCCCCTGCCTGGGAGAGTCCCGCCGGGCGCCCCGAGCGGCCGCCGAGGCGATCGAGGCCGCGCAGCGATGCGATCTCCTTCCTTCGGACGACCTGGTGTCGATCGACGGGACCGTCTTCACGCGGGCCCTGGACCGGGTGCGGGCGCGGACGTCGGGAGCGGAGGCGTCCGATGAAGAATAGCCGGAAGCGGCGGAGGGAGCCATGAAGGGTCCGTGGACGCTTCCCAACTTCATCACGTTGCTGCGTCTGGCGGTCCTGCCGTTCTTTCTCTACGCCATCTCCGTCGGCCGGTACGACATCGCGCTGGCACTGTTCGTCGCGGCGGGGATCTCGGACGGAATCGATGGATACCTGGCCCGGCGATTCCAAATGAAATCGGCGCTCGGTGCGTACCTCGATCCGATCGCGGACAAGCTGCTGCTGATGAGCTCCTATCTCTTTCTGGCGGTGCCTTCTTTCCCCGGAGCGGTCAAGGTGCCGGTATGGCTGGCATTTCTCGTTCTGTCACGCGACTTGCTCATCCTGATGGTCGCTCTCCTGCTGATCCTGTCGTCGAGCAAGAGGCGCTTCCCGCCGACCTGGCTGGGGAAGGTCACGACGGTCACTCTCATCGTCACCGTTCTCTTCGTGCTCTGCGCCAATGAGTGGTCCTGGCCTGGCGAGATCGTTCTGGTCGCCTTCGGCGCGGCCGCGACGACGACGCTCCTCTCCGGCTTCGACTACATCCATCGGGTGGCGCGGAGCGAGGAGCCGGAGGCCGGGTGGAGGGGCTAATCCAACTGCGCCTGCTTTCCAGGCCAGGCTGTCACCTTTGCGAAGAGATGCGGCGCGAGGTCGATGCCCTGATCTGGGATCGTCCGCGGACCTGGGACGTCGTGGACGTCGACTCCGATCCGGATCTGGCCCGGCGCTACGGCGAGATCATTCCGGTGCTGTTCGTCAACGGCCGGCTCTTCGCCCGTGTCCGCCTGCCGCGCCTCGCTCCGGGCCTCCGGCTGCGGCGCGCCGCCTCGCGGGCCGATCCTCCGCCAGGAAATCGACTCTCCTAGGGAGGACGACCCTTCGCTCCCCCAGGGCGCAGACCCCGACCGGAAGCGACGTTCTTATCGCGCGGGCCTGGTCGTCACGTCGCGGGGACCACGGCAGCACCGTGATGTGGCCGCCACGGCGGCGCGGCAGGGCACCGCCGAGCCCGCGAAGCAGGTGGCGACGGTCACAGTCCGGTTCGCGATCCCCGACCCGCCGGCATTGGACGCGGTCAACCGGACGGCATAGGCACCGGGCGCCGAATAGACGTGCGTCGGACTACGCTGCGTCGAGACGCCGCCGTCTCCGAAGGACCACGCCCAGGACGTGGGCGTGCCTGCGGACGTGTCGGTGAACGCCACGGTGTCGTTGATCAGGGCGACCGCGGGCGCGACAAAGCTCGCCGCCGGAGCCGAGACCGGCGTCTGCGTTCCGTAATACCACTGGATGCCGGCGATGTCGTCGGCCTGCGGCGTGAGGACCTCGGTGAGGGTCGACCGCATCACAGCGGTACAGGTCGCGAACGGACACAGAGTGCTGTGGACGCTGGCGTTCTCGTCGGGATGGCCCAGGCCGAGCGTGTGACCCATTTCGTGAAGCACGGCGGCCTCGAACGTCGCGGCGGGATAGCAGCCGTCCGCCCCGACGAGGTGCCGGATCCAGATCGTGCCGGAGGGAATCGCGTAGTACGGACGGTCCCCCTTGAAGCTGGGAGCGGACGCGCTCGATCCCGGCCCTCCGTATCCGATCACGCCTCCCTGGTTGCAGCCGAGAGGCGCGGACCAGGCCGAACTGTGCGCGTCGACATCCAAGAAGACAACCACGTTGCCGGAGGATGGCGCGAATGAGTAGCGGACATCCGACGACGCGACGCTGCTCCAGGCGTCGACGGCCCTCTGCACGTGCGTCGCCCCGGTCGAGCCGTCGCTCAAGTTGGACTGCGTTCCGCTGACGGATACGACGCCTTCGGGGGAGGCGCCGGTCTCCCAGAACCAGCGGTAGAGATCCGTCGAACTGGTTTCGGCCCCTCCGAGGTTGACCCAGAGCGGCCGGGCGCGGGATGGGTCCGAAAGCACATCGCCGTCCGCCACGGCATAGACGGTCGAAGGGGGATTCTCCCCGCGGGCCAGTGATCGCAATGAGGACAAGAACGTATCGGCATCCCGGAGGGATCGCCCGGTCCCGGCCGGGGAGGCCACGGCCGGTTTCGACCGCCCCGAAAGGACCCTGTCCTCGTCGTCCGAGAAGACCGGACGCGTCGCGAAGCGGCGGCCCGTCGCGTCCTGGACGACGTCGAACTTGGAGAGACCGAGCTCGGTCAATGCATAGAGGCCGTTCTGGACGCCAGCCGGCGCGAGAAAGAGAAGGACTTCGCCGCCGATTGTGAACTCGGGCGTTCCCGGGTACCAGGTCGTCATCGCCCCGATCTGGCCGCCGGGGAGGTCCAGGAAGAAAGGATCGGAGGCCATTTCTCCCTTGAGCACCTCGAGGACTCGCAGCGCCGTCCGCGTCACGACCAGGGCCTCGTTCTCGACCGCGTCGAGCCGGCGAGTCTGAGAAACGACCTGCGCCCGGACGATGATCGGAGCGCGGCGCGCGAGCGAATCGTCGGAAAGCGGAAGATAACTGGCCGCGCGTCCTGCCTCCGGCCGGCCGAAGAGTCCGCAGCTGAACAAAACGAGACAAACGAAGGCTCGATACGCCGGAGCCCGCATGGAGAATCTCCAGAAAACGCTGGTTTGAGTCGGGCGCCAAAGATGGTAGCCGCGGGTGCCGTCGTTGTCCAGCCCCGCCAACGGTCCGTCGAGCGGCGGACATCCGCCGAGCCGTTGCCGCGGCAGCGCCGGTTCCGCTATATTCCGTGTGCCCGGGCGGGCATAGCTCAGCTGGTAGAGCGTCAGCTTCCCAAGCTGGATGTCGCGGGTTCGAACCCCGTTGCCCGCTCCAAGCTCTTCCTCCCCGCCCGTTCTCCTCGCAGCCAAGAAAAATGCCCCGGCGGGGATGCCGCCGGGGCGCACTGGAATCCCGAAAGAGGGACGGGAGCGGGCTAGAAGGAGATTCGGGCTCCCAGCCGCAGGACGCGTGGAGACTGGATTTCGATGATCTGGTTGTAGGTGGAGGTGTTTTCGCGTCCATTGCGCTGGAGGATCGTGTTCTGGTTGGTGACGTTGAAGACCTCGGCCGAGAGAGTGACCGTCAACGGGTTGACCTGGATGTTCTTGTCCAGGCGCAGGTCGAAGTCGTAGACGTTCTTCAGTCGGATCGAGTCGATGGCGCCGTCGACGACCAGGCGGGTGCCCAGTCCGTCGTTGGGGTTGACCTGGTTCCAGCGGACGAAGGGATAGCCCTGGCGGCCGAAGAAGTTGCCCGCAACGTCGAAGCCGAGCGGGAGCTGATACAGGCCGCTGACATTGAACTGCCACTTGGCGTTGACGAAGACGTTGCCCTTGTTGCCGCTGCCGGTGGAACGAGGAGCCACGATGTCGCCGTCGGCGCAGCTCGCGCCGAAGGCGTTGCTGCGGACGTTGTCCGGGGTCGCAGGTCCGCCGAAGCCTCCGGTGCAAGCGTCGAGGTTGTCGACGTGCTGCTTCCAGTCGGTGTAGGTGAAGCTGCCGCGAGCGGACCACTTGTTGGAGAGGCGCTTGTTCAGGGTCAGCTCGGCGCCGTTGTAGGTCTGGGTGTAGCCGGAATCGTTGGTTGTCAGGAATCCGCTGGGAGCATCGGCACCGGTCAGCGAGTAGACGGGGATGTTGACCACGGAAGACGTGCCGTGGAAGCCGTTGAAGTCCTTGGTCGACACCGACCCCAGGGTGAAGTCGGCCGCCGACAGCCCGATGCCCGGGCTGGTCAGAGCGTCCTTGTACTTGCGGTACGTGTACGAAGCTCCGACCACCAGGTCCTGAGAGATCTCGTAGTCCGCTCCGCCGATGAGCTCATCGGTGGTGGGCGCCTTCAGATTCGGGTCGATCGCGTTGAAGACCGACGCGGAGGTCGGGTTATTCGGATCGATGTTCAGGAAGTTGTAGACGCCGGCGGCGAAGTTGATCTCGTTGCGTTGGACCTTGTTGTCGTGATTTGTGTCGGTCCACTGGTATTGAAGATACGAGTATCCGGGAATCGCGTTGACCGTGCTGATGGTGGCGCTGCCGAGCTGGTCGGCGTAGCGGGCATAGCTGGCTTTGAGCAGGAGTTTCTTCTGGGCATCCACGGCGTAGGTCGCGCCCACGCGAGGCTCCCAGTTCCTCCACTTGATGGCCGTGGCTCCCGGCGCGACGCTGAAGCCCGGCAGGATATCGGGCGCGATGGGGTTGGCCAGAACGGTGGCCGCGCCGGTATTGCCCTTCTGGTAGTCGTAGCGCACGCCGGCGTTGACCGTCAGGTTGCCCGCCGTGATCGTGTCGCCCGCGAAGCCGTTGTAGTACTCCAGGTTATTGGAGAACGTCGCGTTGCGGGCGAGGGTGGCGATGTTCACGTTGGGATTGTTGGGATCGGGTTGGATGTCGAAGAAGCCCTGGCTCGCCGTCGGTCCGGGAAAGCCGGATTGGGACGCGATCGGCGTGTGGCGGTACTGGAATCCGAACTTCAGCTCATGGCCGAGCGAGCCGGTGTTGAAGAAGTAGGAGCCGTTGCCGGCGACCTGGTGCTGGGGCCGGCTGGTCTGAAAGAACGCGTAACTGTTGTGGTACACGCCGCCGGCATCGCGGAACGCGTCGACGGCGATGCCGCCGGCCGGGACCAGCTCGAACCCGCCGTCGACGAAGGAGTAGGACGCGGTGGCGAACAACTGCGAGGAGAAGACCTGGGACAGCTCACCTTTCCAGATCGTGGTCGGGCCGTCCTGGTTCCAGGCCGTCTCGGCCGGGCGCGTCGGGCCGGCGCTGCGGCCGAACTTCAGCTTGTCGTCGCGCGAGTAGAAGAGCGTTCCGGCCGTCGACTCCAGGAACTGGACGTTCAACTTGCCGTTGACGCCCTCGAGCGTCGTCTTGTCGGACACGTTGCCGGCGGCGAGGAGGTCGATCTGGTTGCGGCCGTAAGACCCCCACAGCCAGGCGCGGTCCTTCCACAAGGGCCCGCCGATTTCGACACCGTAGTCCTGCACTTCGTTGATGTGGTTGCCGGCGCCTGCCGCCACGCCCTGGGCGAGGAGCTCGTCGGGCGTGTTGTCGGACTGCCACTCGTTCTTCTCCAGCAGCATCCGGGCGCTGCCGTGGTAGTCGTTGGTCCCGCGCTTGGTCACGAGGTTCAACTGCACGCCGGGGGTGGCCGCGGATAAGTCCGTTCCGCCCGTTCCGATCTGCATTTCCTCGAAGGAGTCGAAGTCGTAGTACGCGGGCGAGGACCCCAACGCGCCCATGTCCGTGATGGTCACGCCGTCCACGTTGAACACGCCCTGCGACATCTGGGAGCCCTTTCCGACGAACGTGGACTGCTGCCCGCTCTCGCTGCCGCCCACGTTGACCCGGTCGACCTGGATGCCGGGTACCGACTGCATCACGACCCACGGGTCGCGCGCGGTGGGGATCGACTTCAGCTCCAATTGATTGACGGTGGCGCCCGTCTCGACCTTGCGGGTCTCAAGCAGCGCCGACTCTCCGTGCACCGTGACCGTCGCCTCGACGCTGGAGAGTTTCAGCGTGGCCGAGGTCTGGGTGTCCTTACCGACGGAAATCTGGACGCCCGACTTGGTCACCTTGGTGAAGCCCTGAAGGTCGTAGGTCAGGGTGTAGTTGCCGCCCGGCGCGATGTTCAGGAACCGGTACTCGCCGCGCGAGTCCGAGGTGAACGTCATCGGAGCTCCGGCGCCCGTCAGCGTCACCGTGACACCGGGGAGACGGCCGCCCTGCTCGTCCGCCACGAAGCCGAAGATATTGCCGGTCAGCTGCTGCGCGGACAGCGCGCCGCTGAAGGCGAGGAGGGCAAACGCGGCGACGGCGATCGCCGTGATGCTCCACGTTCTGGTTCGAAGTCTCATCTGTTTCCTCTCTCCTGTGTTCTTGGAAAAACTCATTTCGTCCTCTTGAAGACTGCGCATTCGCAGACCAGCCAGCCGGTTCCGGCCTGTCCTGACGATTCGTTCCTCCTTTCCTTGCCGAGTCGAATCTGTCGCCGCGCAGATGAGGAGCAATGCGACAGCCAAGGGCGCGCAAAAGGCCGCAGGACCTTCGGGATCATAGGGTTGTCGGGTCGGACGATTTTCCTTAAGGAGCACCGTGGGCCACGGTGTCTTGGAGATCGGTCGAGAATTCTGGATCGCTGATTTCGCGTTGCGACGGGCCGAGAGCGCGGCGGAACCGAGCGCGTTGTCGCGGCTAGACCGCGTCGGGGGGCAGGCCGATCCGGCTGGGCGCGGAGACCGGATTCGGCGGCCGCGCCCTGGACCTTCGCTTGCGCGCGAGAAGAGGGGACGCCCGCACGATCCGTCGCAGCTCGGCGAAGGATCGGGCCTCGGACTCGGCGCGAGGGATCAGAAAGCCCTCATCCCGGACCTTCCGCACCGCAGCTTCGAGCCGGTGGCCGCGCTTGGGGAGAACCTCCGGCCGGCAAACCGCCCAGGCCGCGTCGTCATAGCTGCAGGTGGTCCTGGAGCAGATGAAGGCCAGCCGCTCGGCCGTGGTTCCCCGCGACTTGGCCGCCGCGCGGCACACGCGCTGGAGGAGCAGGACGCGCTGGTAGGCGAACCAGAGATGGCGGGCGAAAGCCATCTGGTCCCGGTCGCCCTTGCCAAGGAGGTGCTGGAAGACGGCGCGCAGCTGCCGGAGCGCCCCGCGCACCGAGGCGCCGCGCGCCTGGCAGGCCAGCCGCTCGATCACGTCGCGGACGCGCCACGACCGGAGGAACGAGGAGGGCAGGATCGTCAACGCGGAAGGGAGGGGCCACTCCCCGTCCACGCCCCCGAGGTAGCGTCGGAGCCTCTGCTCCGCGTCGATTTCCGCCACCAGAATCCGTTTCCACGGGATGCGGAGCGTTTCGGCGCATTGAAGGATGTCTTCCCCCGGGGACGCCTCCGACGGAACGAAGGGAGTGGGGGCCGGGGGATCGCCGTCGCGAGAGGGAATGACCGCCGTCGGCGGAACCCGAAAAGGCGCGGCCGTGCTCATGGGGCCTGGCCCGGGATGACGATCGCGATCGGCGGTCCGAGAGAGCTCTTCATCTCTGCCGGATCAGTGTGCCGCCGCCGATGGTCGCCCTCAATAACCACCAGGAGGTATATCCGTATGACCACTTTGGGACTCTGGAAAAGGCGGCCGGGCCGTCCCGCACAAGGGTAGGCACGACGGTCGAAGGAGGATTCAGAAATGAAGAGCGGCAACCGGGCGCGGCGCGACCCGAGGTCCCGGCTCAGCGCGTCACAGGCCTCCGGCCGCGGATCCCGCGGGTGCCTTGTCCGCGACTCCGGACAGAGGCAGCGCTGCCGCGCCTCGGATCTCGAGCGACGCAGGGTCCTGGACGAACGCCACAACGCCCAGCCGGGACCTGTTCCAATCCTTCTCCAGGGACAGGGTGGACGAATGCCGGCTCCGCCCCGTCCCCGAGACGCCATCGACGCGGCGCAGGATCCGGACCACGTAGTCGTCGTGCAGGGTGCGACCCTCATTCTCCCCCTTGCCGACGGACGTGACGAGGCCGGTCTCGAATACCGCCATCATCAGATCGAGCTTGGCGCCGCGGAGCGACTCGGGCAGATCGACCTCGGCTGTCGCCCGGAAGCCCGAAGACTTGGGCTCGACCTGCAGCGAGATCTGCGCTCCCGGTTTCGCCGCCGCGGCCGTGATCGCCGCCCTCAACTTCTCCTCCTCCGATCCGACGATCTCGGTCATCCCGTCGACGATCGCCTGCGGCGTGTAGACCTGCTGGAGGCCGCGGGCCCTGGCGTAGGCGGTCTGGCGCAGGGACCAGTCATGGCTCGAGAATGGGTCGAGCCAGCCGATGCGGTTCCAGTAGTCGACGTGAAAGGCCAGGGGCACCACCCGACCCGCGCTCTCGGCGCCGAGCCTGGTCAGCAACTGGTCGGCCGGGGGGCACGTCGAGCAGCCTTGCGAGGTGAACAACTCGACGACCACGGTGTGGCCGGCGGACGCCTCGGGGGGCGCCGGAGTGGGGTCGGCGCCGGCCTGGGAGACGGGCCCCGCGCAGAGAAATCCAACCGCCAAGAGCGCGGCGGCTCGACGCGGCGTGAGAGAGGCTCGGTCGGATTGCTTCATGGGTCCAAGAATGGGGAACGCAAGCGGTCGCTGGCAATAGCCACTTGCGGACCAATCGATAGGGCCACTATCTTAGTTCCTGTGAGGTTCGATCTGTGAGAACCGTGCCTCCAGGGATCCTCCCGGTCGTTGCGATCGACCGGTCCTCCCCCAAGCCATTGTATCGGCAACTCTACGAGGGCTACCGCAACGCCATCGTCGAGCGCCGCTTGAGGTCCGGGCAACGCCTGCCTTCCACACGGAGCCTCGCGGCCGAGCTCTCGATCTCACGCATTCCCGTCTTGAACGCGTTCGAGCAGCTCCTGGCCGAAGGGTATTTCGAAAGCCGGATCGGCTCCGGAACGTTCGTGGCGGGAACCGCGGCCCAGGAGCTCACGAGCCCGTCGCGCCGCGCCGCGGCGGAACGGCCGGCTGCCCGGCGGGCGCCCAGGGTGATCTCCCGGCGCTCCCGCATGCTGCTCCCGGCCCAGCCCAGACCGTGGCTTCGGTCGCTCGGCGCTTTCAATATGGGGGATCCTCCGGTGGACCGTTTTCCCGTGGCCGCCTGGTCGCGGCTGGTGGCCCGCCATACCCGGCATCCCGATCCGGCCCTGCTTCACTACAGCAATCCGATGGGCCTCCTCCCGCTGCGCGAAGCGCTCGCGGACTATCTGCGAACGTCCCGCGGTGTTCGCTGTGACGCCGCGCAGATCATGATCGTCAGCGGATCTCAACAGGCCCTCGATCTGACGGCGCGGGTCCTGGCAGATCCCGGGAGCCCGGTCTGGGTCGAAGATCCCCTGTACTTCGGGGCTCGCAGCGTGCTGAAACTGGCGCAGGCCCGCCTGGTGCCCGTGCCGGTCGACGACGAAGGGCTCGACGTCTCGGCGGGAATCGCTCGGTGCGCGAAGCCTCGGGCCATCTTCGTCACGCCTTCGCACCAATTTCCCCTCGGAGTGACCATGAGCGCGTCTCGCCGCCTTCGGCTGCTGGAGTTGGCGCGGCACAGCGGCTCCTGGATCATCGAGGACGACTACGACAGCGAGTACCGCTACGGCAACATGCCGATCGCCTCGCTCCAGGGTCTCGATCGGGATGCGCGGGTCATCTACATCGGGACGTTCACCAAGATCCTGTTTCCGGCCATCCGGCTCGGCTACATCGTCCTGCCGGAGGACCTGGTCGCGGTTTTTCTTCAGGCGCGGAGAGCGGAGGACGGTTGTCCCCCCACCTTTCACCAGGCGGTTCTGACCGACTTCATCCGAGAAGGGCATTTTCTGCGGCACATTCGGCGGACGCGGCTGATCTGTCGCGAGCGGCGTGGGGCCCTGGCCGGGGCGCTCGGGCGCGAGCTCGGCGAAGATCTGGAAGTGCTTGGAGACGAAGCCGGCATGTTTCTCTCCGTGGCGTTCTCCGCGGCCTGGCGGGACGGAGAAGTCTCCGATTCCGCGGCGCGGCAGGGCCTTTGGGTGGCACCCCTGTCGGAGGCCTACGTGGGGAGGGCGCGCCGCCAGGGCCTCATTCTGGGGTACGGCGGCACGGACGTCGCGCAGATCGAACAGGGGGTGGACAGGCTGCGCGACGTCCTGCGCGGCAGCGCTCGAACCGGGCGGAGAGCCGCCTCGCTATAATTGTGTGCTCGCTCCCACGCCCATGACAACCTCCCCGCCGCGCGACGTCACCGCCGACCCTCTGAGCCCCCCTGGAAACCGATGGACCATTCTGAGCATCACGGTGACGACCCTGATCGCGGTGATCGATCTCTCCACCGGGACGCGGACGGTGCTCATCAGCATGCTGGTGGCCGGTCCGTTTCTCGAGTCGGTCCGGAGTACGCCGCGGCGCACGGCGCTCGTCGCGGGCTACGCGCTGCTTCTCGCGGTTGTGATGGGGTATCCCAACCAGATGTTCGGCACGCGCGACCATCTGATCCGTTGCGGCGGAGTGCTGGCCGGCGGGCTCCTGGCGATCTGGGCCGCGCGCGTGCGCAGTCTCGCCGAGCGGCGCGCGTTCGGCAGTGAAGAGCGCCTGCGGGCGCTGGTCGAGAACAGCGCCGACGGCATGTTCCTGCTGGACCGGGAGGGCGTGATCCGCTACGCCAGTCAGTCGACCACGCGGCTTCTCGGCTACGGCACGGCGGAGGTGCTCGGGATCGGGGGATTCTCCCTCATCCACCCCGACGAACGCGATCGGGTCCAGGACGTCTTCGAGCGGTGCCTGGCCAATCCGGGGCTGCCGGTGGAGGCGGAGTACCGCTGCCGCCACAAGGACGGTTCGTGGCGGCACGTGCACGGGATGGCCGTGAATCGCCTGGACGATCCCGCCGACGCCGCCGTGGTCGTTCACTATCGGGACGTGACCTCCTCGAGGCAGTCCGAGGAGCGCCTGCGCGAGTACGCGCGCCTGCTGCGTGAAGCCCAGCAGTTCAACGAGGAGGTCATCTCCGGGGCAGGGGAAGGCATCATCGTGTACAACCGGGCTCTGCGCTACGCGGTGTGGAACCGGTTCATGGAGGAAATGACCGGGCTCAAGGCGGAACGCGTTCTGGGGCAACACCCGTTGGAGCTCTTCCCGCACCTGCGGACGCAGGGCGTCTACGCCTTGCTCGAGCAAGCCCTGTCGGGCCAGACCGTGCGATCCGAAGACGTCGCCTACAGCGTCCCGCAGACGGGCCGGACCGGATGGGTCTCGGGGACCTACGCTCCTCACCGGAACGCGGGCGGCGAGGTCATCGGCGTGATCGGGCTGATTCGGGACGTGACGGAGCGCAAGAAAACGGAGGAGCAGCTCAAGAGCTCGGAGGACAAGTACAGGAACATCTTCCACTTCGCGCCGATCGGCCTGTACGAGGCCCGGCCGGATGGGACGCTGCTCGCCGTCAATCGGGCCCTGATCCGGATGCTCGGGTACGACTCCGCCGAAGAGCTGGTGGGCCGGAGCCTGGCCAGCGTCTACCTCGACAGCACGGACCGGGACGAGATCATCCGGCGGTACGAGGAGGGGGGCCTGGTGCGCGGCGTGGAGGTGGCGTGGAAGAAGAAGGACGGAAGCGCCCTGTGGGTCGAGCTGCACTTCCACGCCAAGAGAGACGAACAGATCTGGAGCCGGAACACGGAAGGCTTCGTTCTCGACATCAACGAGCGGCGGCGGGGCTCGGTCCCCCCCAGCGTCAAGGAGCAGCTGGCCCGGGCGGGCCACGGATATCTGCGCGCACGATAATGATCGAGAGGATCGAGAGCATAGCATTTATGCTATACTGTTCTCTCCGCGCGTGACACAGCGGCCCCGGATCGAGCGGCTTGGCGGCCTCCGGATCCCTACGACCGCCGCGGACACCCGCCAGGAGGATAGAATCGGACCATGAGACCGCACATCTCCCGCCGGGGCGAAGCGATGCCGGCCTCGCCGATCCGCAAGCTGATGCCGCTGGCCGACCGGGCCAAGAAACGCGGCGTTCACGTTTACCACCTGAATATCGGTCAGCCCGATCTGGAGACGCCGCCCGCGATGCGCGACCGGCTGGCCCGCCTGACGGAGAAGGTTTATGCCTACACGCCGTCGGCGGGGACTCCGGAGTTCCTCGCTTCGCTGCAGACGTACTACCGGCGTCTCCAGATCCCGCTGACCCTGGATCAGATCATTGCCACCACCGGTGGAAGCGAGGCCATCCAGTTCGCGCTCTTCGCGTGCGCCAACGACGGGGACGAGGTCCTTCTGGTCGAGCCCTTCTACACGAACTACAACGCTTTCGCCACGCTGGCCGGCGTGCGCCTGAGGGCGCTGGCGAGCAGGGTCGAGGAGGGCTTTCATCTGCCGCCCCGCGACGCCTGGGAGAGGGCGCTCACCGATCGGACGAAGGTCGTGCTGCTGTGCAACCCCAACAACCCCACCGGGACCGTCTACCGGCGCGACGAGATCGAGATGGTGGCTGCGTTTTGCCGTGATCACGGTTTGTTCCTGGTGGCCGACGAGGTGTACCGGGAATTCGTGTACGACGGCCGGGCGTCGACGTCCGCGCTCCAGCTGCCGGGCTTCGAGGAGCAGGTCGTGGTGGTGGACAGCCTGTCCAAGCGTTACAGCGCCTGCGGAATCCGGCTGGGCTCGCTGGCGACCCGCAATCCCGACGTCTACTCAGCCGCGCTGCGCATGGCGCAGGGCCGGCTCTCGCCGCCCGGCCTGGCGCAGTTCGTCGCGGTCGGCGCGCAGGACCTGGGACCCGACTACACGGCCGGCGTCGTCGCCGAGTATCAGAAGCGCCGCGATCTCCTGTACCACGGGCTGCGGCGGATTCCGGGCGTCGTGCTGGCGCAGCCCGAAGGCGCGTTCTATTTCGTGGCCCGGCTTCCGGTCGAGGACAGCGAGGACTTCGCGCGGTGGCTGCTGGAGGAGTTCGAGCTGGAAGGGTCGACGGTGATGATCGCACCCGCCCGGGGCTTCTACGCCACGCCCGGCCTCGGATCGAGCGAGGTCCGCATCGCGTACGTTTTGAAGGAAGAAGATCTGCGCGCCGCCGTGATCATCCTGGAACGGGCACTGGAGGCGTACGCACGGCGCCGCGCGGGCGAGGCGGCGATGGTCGGCGCCGGCGGCGCGGCGGGATCATCCGTTTCCGCGGTGAGAAAAGACTGATCAGGAGTCCGAGCCCTGGCCATTTTCGGAAAAACCGAGTCCGGCGCCGTCCCCGCGAGTGGGCCTCCGGCCGGACCGGGCGCCGCGTCCCAGCCCACCCTGATCGGCCCCGGCGCCCGATTCGTCGGTGACTTGACGGGAGAAGAGGACGTGGTCGTCTCGGGGCGCCTGGAAGGAAAGATTTCGGTCGGCGGCAGCGTGAAGGTGGGAAAGGGTGGAGAGGTCGAGGGGAACATCGAAGCCCGCGACGTGCTGGTGGCCGGAAGCGTCCGGGGTGAGATCCGAGCGGGCGAGCGCGCCGAGCTGGCGTCGACCGCGGTGGTCTCGGGCGCGATCCAGTCCCCCAAGATCGTGATCGCCGAAGGCGCCCAGCTGACCGGGAACGTGGCCATGAAGACTTCGAAGGAGTGAATGGGATGGCAGCCAAGAGTGTGAGCGTGAGTCCCGAGACCGCCGAGCAATACGCGAACTTCGTCGGCGGCGAATGGGTCGCCGCGAGGTCCGGTAAGACGTTCGAAAACCGCAATCCGGCCGATCGCAACGACGTGGTCGGAGTCTTTCCGCAGAGCGGGGCCGAGGATGTCGACGCGGCCGTCGCCGCGGCGAAGAAGGCGTTCCCGGCCTGGCGCGGCACGCCCGCGCCGCGGCGGGCGGAGGTCCTGTACGCGGCGGGCGAGATCTTGAAGCGCGACAAGGAGAAGCTGGCCCGGCTCATGACCCGGGAGATGGGCAAGGTCCTGGTCGAAGCGCGCGGCGACGTCCAGGAAGCGATCGACATGGCGTTTCTGGCGGCCGGCGAGGGTCGTCGCCTGTTCGGGTTCACCACCCCGTCGGAGCTGCCCAACAAGTTCGCCATGTGCGTACGCCAGCCGGTCGGCGTCTGCGCGTTCATCACGCCGTGGAACTTCCCGATGGCGATCCCGGCGTGGAAGGGGATGGCGGCCCTGATCGCCGGCAACACGGTCGTCATCAAGCCGGCCACCGACACGCCGTCCTCCGTCGTGGCTCTGGCTCGGGTGTTCGAGGAAGCGGGCCTGCCGCCCGGCGCATGGAACGTGGTGACGGGTTCGGGATCGGCGGTGGGTGATCCGCTGGTGGCCCATCGCGACGTCCGAGTCGTGTCCTTCACCGGCTCGACGGAGGTGGGCCGGCGCATCTCCGTTGCCGGCGCCCCGAGCTTCAAGCGGCTGCACCTGGAGATGGGGGGCAAGAACGCCATCCTGGTCATGGACGACGCGGACGTGGACCTGGCCGTGGACGGCGCGGTGTGGGGCGCGTTCGGGACGACCGGACAACGGTGCACCGCGTCTTCGCGGCTGCTCGTCCACCGGAAGGTCTATGGGGCGTTTACCGAGAAGCTCGTGGCGCGGGCCCGGGCGCTCAGGGTCGGCAACGGTCTGGACGCGTCGGTCGAAATGGGCCCCTGCGTGTCGGAGAAGCAGCGGGAGAACGTGGCCCGGTACGTCGAGATCGGCAAGAAGGAAGGGGCGAAGCTCTTGTGCGGTGGGGAGGTGGTCGCCTCTGGCGACCTGGCCCGTGGTTGGTTCTTCCAGCCCACCGTCTTCGGCGACGCCAACGCCACGATGCGGGTGTCGTGCGAGGAGATCTTCGGCCCGGTCACGACGGTCCTCCCGATCGACTCGCTGGAGGAAGGCATTCGGGTCGCCAACTCGGTTCCCTACGGCCTGTCCGGCTCGATCTACACGCGGGACGTCAACAAGGCGTTCGTGGCGATGCGGGAATTCGAGACCGGCCTCTTCTACGTCAACTCCTCGACCATCGGTGCCGAGGTCCATCTGCCGTTTGGCGGAATCAAGGACACCGGCAACGGCCATCGGGAAGCGGGCATCGCCGGCCTCGACGTCTTCACCGAGTGGAAGTCGATTTACGTCGACTTCTCCGGTCGGCTGCAGAAGGCGCAGATCGACACACACGGATCGGACTGAAGTCCCGGTCCCTCCCTCCGATAGAATCGCGCCCGTTTTCGTTTCGCAAGGAGGCGACCGGTGAAGATGCGACAGGGTGGGATCGCCGCTCTCGTACTGTGTTCGATGGTCGGAGTCCTTTCCGCGGCCGAGAAGAAGAGCGCGGAGAAGAAGGGACCCGACAAGCCCGCACCGCTGTCCAAGGTCTACGCGGGCATGGAATTCCGCAACATCGGCCCGTTCCGGGGCGGACGCGTCACCGCCGTGGCCGGCGTCCGGGGAGAACCTCTCGTCGGCTACTTCGGCGGCACGGGAGGCGGGGTCTGGAAGACGGTCGACGGCGGGTCCAACTGGCAGCCGATGTCCGACAAGTTCTTCCACACCGGCTCGGTCGGAGCGATCGGTGTGGCGGAGTCCGATCCCAACGTTCTTTACGTCGGAATGGGGGAGTCGCCTATCCGCGGAAACGTCTCCGCCGGAGACGGCGTGTACAAGTCGACCGACGCCGGGAAGACCTGGGTCCACGTGGGTCTGTCCGATACCCATCAGATATCGCGCGTGCGGGTTCATCCCGGCAATCCCGACCTGGTCTATGTCGCGGCGCAGGGGCACGTGTGGGGACCCAACGGCGAGCGCGGCATCTTCCGCTCCAAGGACGGCGGCAAGACGTGGGAGAAGGTGCTCTTCGTCTCGGACAAGACCGGAGCGAGCGACCTGGCCATGGATCCGACCAATCCGCGCATCCTTTACGCCGCGTTCTGGCAGGTTGGCCGCAAGCCCTGGACCCTGGAGTCCGGCGGTCCGGAGGGGGGCATCTGGCGCTCGGCCGACGGAGGCGACACCTGGAAGAAGCTCGCCGGCGGATTGCCGGACGGAGTCGTGGGCAACATCGGCGTGGCGGTCTCCGCCTCGCGGCCCGATCGGATCTGGGCCATCGTCGAGTCCAAGGAGAAGGGGGGCGTCTACCGTTCCGACGACTCCGGGGAGACGTGGACGCGCACCAACTCCGAGAACAAGCTGCGCCAGCGCGCCTGGTACTACACGCGGATCTACGCGGACCCGAAGAACGCCGACTCCGTCTACGTGTTGAACACGGGCTTCTACCGGTCGGGCGACTCCGGAAAGAGCTTCGATTCCATCCGCGTGCCGCACGGCGACAACCACGACTTGTGGATCGATCCGGACGATCCCCGGCGGATGATCGAGTCCAACGACGGCGGCACGAACATGTCCTTCAATGGCGGGAAGACATGGTCGTCGATCATGAACCAGCCTACCGCCCAGTTCTACCGCGTGGTGACCGACGACCGCTTTCCGTACTGGGTTTACGGCGCGCAGCAGGACAACACCACCGTCGCCATCGCCAGCCGGGGCCGCGGGCGGGGCATCGACCTGACGGACTGGTACGCGGTCGGCGGGTGTGAGAGCGGATGGATCGCTCCCAAGCCGAAGAACCCCGACGTGGTCTTCTCCGGCTGCTACGGCGGCGCCATCGACCGCGACGACCACAAGACCGGACAGAGCCGGCAGGTCGTGGCGTGGCCCCAGCTGGCGATCGGGCGGGCGGCCAGAGACTTGAAGTACCGGTTCCAGTGGAACGCTCCGATCCTGATCTCGCCGCACGATCCGAACACGCTGTACCACGCGGCCCAGGTTCTGTTGGAGAGCCGCGACGAAGGGCAGACTTGGAAGGAGATCTCCCCGGACCTGACCCGCAACGACAAGTCCAAGCAGGAGAAGTCGGGCGGACCGATCACCAAGGATGACACCGGCATCGAGGTCTACGACACGATCTTCACGGTGGCCGAGTCTCCGCACGAGGCGGGCGTGATCTGGGTCGGAACCGACGACGGCCTCGTTCAGCTCACGCGCGACGGCGGGAAGAACTGGGCCAACGTGACGCCCACGGGGATCCCGGACTGGATCCGAATCAACGCGATCGACGTCTCGCCCCACGACAAGGCCACCTGCTATGTCGCGGCCACGATGTACCAGTTCGAGGACGATCGCCCGTATCTCTACAAGACCGCCGACTACGGCAAGACGTGGACGAAGATCGTGCGCGGCCTTCCCGACAACGCGTTCACGCGCGTCGTGCGCGAAGATCCCGCGCGTCGGGGACTTCTCTACGCCGGGACCGAGACCGGCCTTTACGTCTCCTTCGACGACGGCGCGAACTGGCAGCCGCTGCAGCTGAACCTGCCGGTCGTGCCGATCACCGACCTGACGATCAAGGACGGCGACCTGGTCGTGGCGACGCAGGGCCGGGCCTTCTGGATCCTGGACGACCTGACGCCGCTGCGCCAGTACGCCGACTCGGTGCGCGGCGAGGCCCTGCACGTCTTTGCGCCGAGGCCGAGTTACCGCTTCTCGGGCGGAGGGTTCGGGGACGCCGAGGAGAGCGCGTCGGCGTCGATCGGGAAGAACCCTCCCGACGGCGTGCTCGTCTCCTACTGGCTCAAGGACAAACCCAATGAGAAGGAGAAGCTCACGGTCGAGCTGTTGGACGGCGACAAGGTCCTGCGCACCTACACCAACGAGAAGAAGGAGAAGGAGGGCGCGGACGGCGCGGGAGAAGGGGCCTTCGGAGACCGCGAGGACAAGCCCCTGGAGCCCAAGGAGGGATTGAACCGCCTGGTGTGGGACATGCGCGTGGTCAAGCCGGCGCTTCTCCCCAAGGCCATCATCTGGGGCAACCGGCAGGGGCCCAAGGTCGCACCGGGGACCTACACGGTTCGAGTGAAACTGGGCGAGCGCGCGGTCTCCCAGACGTTCGAGGTTCGGCCCAACCCCAATGTGTCGGCCTCCGCCGAAGACCTGAAGCAGCAGTTCGACCTGCTGCGCCGAGCCGCCGACGGCCTGGCCGCCTGCCACGAAGCGGTGACCGAGATCCGCGACGCCAGGTCGCAGATTCACGCGATCGTCGAGCACGCCAAGAAGCTCGGCAAAGGAGCCGGCCTCGAGGCGAAGGGCAAGCAGGTCTCCGACAGGATGACCGAGATCGAGAAGAAGCTCGTGAACCCGGACGTCAAGAGCAGCCAGGACGTTCTGAACTTCATGCCGGCGCTCGACCATCAGTTCGCGGGCCTGGCCTCGGTGGTCTCTTCGGCCGACGCCAGGCCGACCGACGCATCCGTGGTCTACGCCAAGCTGATCGAGGGCCAGCTCGCGGCGATCGAGGCGGAATGGAAGGGGGTCCGGGACAAGGACCTCGCCGACTTCAATGACGCCGTCCGCGCGGCACAGATTCCGCCGGTCGTGGTGGGGAAGAAGTGAGGGAGTCCTCAGTCGTTGCGGGCAGACTCGACTGCGGCCATTAGGTCCCGAAGGTCTTCTGGGACCGGGGCCACGATCTCGATCGGGTCGTTGGTGGCCGGGTGGTGGAACGCGATGCGCTCGGCGTGGAGCGCCTGGCGGGGAAATCCGGCCAGACGCTTGGCGAGCGGCGCGTCCTGGATCCGGTCGTAGCGCGGGCGTCCATACACCGGGTCGCCGACCACCGGCAGCCCCGCCGCCGCGAGATGGACGCGGATCTGGTGCGTGCGCCCGGTCACCAGACGGCAGCGCAGGAGGGTCAGCCCCAGAGACGGGAACTCACGCTCGATCTCGTAGAGCGTGCGGGCTTCCCGCGCGCCCGCCGGCAGAGCGTCGGACGCGCGAAACGCCTTCATCTTCTTGCGATCGCGGGGGTCACGACCGATCGGCAGCGCCACCTCCCCCTTGCGCACCCTTGCCACGCCGGCGACGAGGGCGAGGTACTCCTTTCGCATGGCCCGCTTCTTCATCTGGCGCGACAGCGACGCGTGGGCGAGATCCGTCTTGGCCACCAGCAGGACGCCGGACGTGTCCCGATCGAGGCGATGGACGATTCCCGGCCGAACCTCGCCGCCGATGCCGGCGAGGTCGCGCGCGTGATGAAGGATCGCGTTGACCAGCGTCCCGGAATCATGGCCGGGGGAGGGATGGACCACGAGTCCAGCCGGCTTGTCGATGGCGAGCAGGTGCTCGTCCTCGTAGAGCACGGAAAGGGGAATCTCCTCGGCCAGGATTTCGACGGCCCGCGCCTCGGGAACTTCGACGAGGACTTCTTCTCCCGCGCGCACGACATGAGAGCGCTTGGCAGTCCCACCGCCCACGCGCACGGCGCCTTCCCCGATGAGCTTCTGGATCCGCGAGCGGGAGAGGTCCGAGCACGCCGCGGCCAGAAAGAGGTCGAGGCGGGTTCCGGCGGAAGGCTGCCCGACCTGGAAGCGGCGAAGCATGGGATCGGCGCCCTCAGCGGCTCGCGATCCGCCGGCGGATCCGGGGCCGTCGGGCGGAAGCGACAGCTTACTCCTCGACCGCCCGATTCCTGCGAGAAAGAATCAGGAGCATCGAGGCCGAAAACAGCGCCGCGAGCACGCCGATGAACTGCGAGGTGGAGAGGATCCCCGGGATCACGAACCCGCGCACGATGTCTCCACGCCAGATCTCGATGATCCCGCGGGTGATCGAGTAGAGGAGCACGTAGAGCCAGAACACCTCGCCGTCGAAGGTCTTGCGACGGTACGCCCACTGGAGCACGAGGAAAATCACCAGGGCGTTCACCGACAGGTAGATCTGCGTCGGGTGCAGCGGCACGTTCAACGGCGTCCCGACATTGTCGTGGGCGAAGGGGTCGTGGAACGTGACCGCCCACGGCGCAGAGCACTCCTTGCCGTAGCAGCACCCGGCGGCCAGACAGCCCAGCCGGCCGATGGCCTCGCCCAGAGCGATCGACGGCGCTCCCATGTCGGCGATCTTCCAGGCGGGAAGGCGGTGTTTGCGCATGTACCAGATGCCCACGACCGTGGCGCAGATGAACCCGCCGTAGAAGACGCCCCCGGACCGCAGGACCTCGATCAGATCCTTGGGCTGCGTGGTGTAGTGCTTCCACTCGACGATGACGAGCAGCAACTTGGCTCCGAGGATGGCCGAGGCCAGGATGTAGAGAGACAGGTCGAGCACCCTCTGCTCCGGCAGTCCCTCGGCGATGGCCTTGCGGCGCAGGAGCCAGATCGCCGTCAGGTAGGCGATGGCCAGCATCACGCCGTAGGTCGGCAGGTAGAAGGAGCCGATGTGGATGAGGCGCGGGAACATGGAGGAAGAGGCCTAGACCGGGCGCGCGGGCGTCGCGGTTCGGACTTCGTCGTTGCGCAGCATGTCCAGGAAGAGCAATCCCACGCCGACGCAGATCGCAGAATCGGCGACGTTGAAGGCGGGCCAGTGGTGTCCCGACACGAAGAAGTCGAGGAAGTCGACCACGTAGCCGAAGCGCACGCGGTCCAGGAGGTTCCCGACGGCTCCGCCCAGGATCAGGGCGAATCCGATCTGCAGGCGCACGCTCTTGTGCGACGAACGCAGGGCATAGGCCGAGACCACGATGAAGACCAGAACGGCCACGGAGTTCAAAAGGATCGCCTTGACCGACGAGTCCACCGACGCGAAGAGCCCGAAAGCGGCACCGCTGTTGCGCACGTAGGTGATGTCGAAGAGCCCGTCGATGATCGGGCGGGACTGGTGGACGTCGAAGCTGCGGGTGATGAGCCCCTTCGTCCATTGATCGATCAGGAGAATCGTGAGCGAGAGAAGGAGGTAGGCCCCCCGGTAGAGCGTGCTCTCCTTCACGCCGCGCCTCGTCGTCATGCCGTCAAGCCCTCCGCCGGGGGCGGGATCTCCGCGAGCGCCTGCCGACACCGGTCGCACAGACCGTCGGAATCCGCCTCCGGAGTGACCTTCCAGCACCGGTCGCACCGCCTCCCCCGCGCCTTGAGGAATCGGATCTTGAGATGGGGGTACGCCGCGGCGTCGCGCCAGCCGTCTCCCGACGTCGCGGCTTCCTGCGTCGCGGCGGAGACGATGAAGAGGTCGGCCAGGCCGGCCTCGCCCGTCCCGGTGGCGGCGCGATCCCGCTCCAGATCGTCGTTGGCGGTCAGGGCCACCGCGCCCTCGAGCGAGCTTCCGATCTCCTTGCGCCGCCGGGCTTCTTCCAGGATCACCGCCACCTCTTCGCGCAACCGGGTCAACCTGTCCCAGGCTTCCTGCGCTGGTAATTCCGCCGGGACGTCGTTCAGGGTCTCGAAACGCGCCAGATGGACCGATTCTTCCTTCTCTCCCGGGATGGCCTTCCAGATTTCTTCGGCCGTAAAGGGCAGGACAGGCGCCGACAGGGTGGCCACCGCCCGCGCTATGGCATGGAGAGCGGTCTGGACCGATCTCCGGGCCCGCCATTCGGGGGCCGACGCGTACAGCCGGTCCTTGACGATATCGAGGTAGAAGGCCGAAAGAATCGTCGCGCAAAGGCCTACCAGCGTGTGGTAGACGACATGGAACTCGTACCTGCTGTACGCGCCGCGCATCCGGTCGACCGCGACGCGGGCCTGGGTGAGCGCCCAACGGTCGAGGGGATGCAGGTCCTGCAACGGGACGGCGTCCCGGGCCGGATCGAAGTCGTAAAGGTTGCTGATCAGGTAGCGGGCCGTGTTGCGGATCTTGCGGTAGGCCTCCGAGCACCGGGCCAGGACCTCGTCGGACATGGCCGGGTCGTCGTGATAGTCGAGCGAAGACACCCAGAGCCGCAGCAGGTCCGCTCCGTACTTGCGGATCAGATCCTGGGGATCGATGTCGTTGCCGAGCGACTTGGAAAGCTTGCGTCCCGACGCGTCGACGATGAAGCCGTGGGTGATGACCTCCCGGTACGGCGCCGCTCCGTACAGGGCGACCGAAGTCAACAGGGACGACTGGAACCAGCCCCGGAACTGATCGTGCCCTTCGCTGTACATGTCGGCGGGAATCTCTCCCTCCGGCCTTCGGAGCTCGGGCCATTCTCCCGAGCGCAGGACCGCGGCGTGGGAGACACCGGAGTCGAACCAGACGTCCAGGATGTCCGTCTCCTTCTCGAACTCGGCGTACCCTCTGCGGTTCGCGCCGGACGGCAGGAAGTCCTCCGCGGGTCGGGCGTACCAGGCGTCTCCCCCTTCCCGCGAAAAGATCGCCGCCACGTGCTGGAAGAACCTGTCCTGCTCGGCGCGGTCGCCGGCCCAGGGGTAGACCTCCTGCCGCTCGCCATCCCTGCGCGCGTACAGGAGGGTGATCGGCGACCCCCACCGGCGCTGCCGCGAGATCACCCACTCGCGCCGGTTCTCGACCATGCCCGCGATCCGGGCTTGTCCCCACTCCGGCACCCATCGCACCGTGCGGATGGCCTCGAGCGCCCGTTCGCGCACGTTGGTGGTGGGATCGTCCAACCGGATGAACCACTGAACCGTCGCTCGGAAGATGACCGGCTTCTTGCACCGCCAGCAATGCGGGTATTCGTGGCGGAACTTCGGGTCCACGTGGAGCAGCGCGCCCGCCGCGCGCAGGTCCTCCACGATCTCGGCGTTGGCGTCCAACACCTTCTTGCCGGCGTATTTGCGGGCGGTCGTGAACCGCCCGCCTTCGTCCACCGGCGAGAGAATCGGCAAGTTTTCGCGCTTGCCGGTCTGGAAGTCGTCCTCGCCATGGCCCGGCGCCGTGTGGACGAGGCCGGTGCCGGCGTCCATCGTGACGTAGTCGCCGGCCACGATGCGGAAGGAGCGGGCCGCTTCCTCGGCCGTGAGCTCGCCCCGCATCTCGGGCGGGAGGGGGTGGCGGTACGTCCAGCCGACGAGCTCGGCCCCCTTGACCCGGCGGACGCGGTTCCAGCTCTTCCATCCCGCCACGCGCGCCACGCTCTCTGCCAGCTGCTCGGCGACGACGTACGTATTTCCATCTTCGGCTTCGATCACCGAATAGGTTTCGTCGGGGTGGACGGCGACGGCCACGTTGGCGGGGATCGTCCACGGAGTGGTCGTCCAGATGACCAGAAAGGTCTTTCCCGCCGGGACGCCGGGCGAGTCCTGGACCGGGAATCGGACCATGATCGCGGGGTCTTCCCGCTCTCCGTACTCGAGCTCGGCCTCGGCCAGCGCGGTCTGATCGGTGAAGCACCACCGCACGGATTTCAGGTCGCGAAATACAAGTTCCTTCTTGTAGAACTCCCCGAACGCGCGCGCGATCTCGGCTTCGTACGACAGACTCATCGTGGCGTACGGGCGGTCCCACAGGCCTCCCACGCCCAGGCGGCGGAATTCCGCGCGTTGGATGTCGATGAAGCTCTGCGCGTACTCGCGGCACGCCCGGCGGATCGCCGCGGTGTCCATCTCCCGCTTCCTGGACCCGAGCTTCTTGTCCACCTGCTGCTCGATCGGCAGGCCGTGGCAGTCCCAGCCGGGCACGTAGGGCGCGTCGAATCCGGCCATGGCGCGGCTGCGCACGACGAAGTCCTTCAAGACCTTGTCCATGACGTGGCCGGTGTGGATGTGGCCGTTGGCGTACGGGGGTCCGTCGTGGAGAATGAAGAGCGGCCGTCCGGAGGCCGCCTTGCGGACCTTCTCCTCCAGCCCCATGCGCGTCCACTCCGCCAGCTGGTCCGGCTCGCGTCGGGGCAGATCCGCCTTCATGGGGAAGTCGGTCCGGGGGAGGTTCAGTGTTGCCTTGTAGTCCTTGTCGGCCATCGGCGAGAGTCTAACCTCTTGCTTCCCGCCCTTGCGCCTTCCGCTTCACGCCTCAAGCCTCACGTCCTCAGTCCTCCGTCACCAGCGCCACGCAGGCCGCGGCCAGGTCGGCGGTGTGCGTGATGGTCACTTCCGCAAAGCGGACACGCAGGGACCGGGCCCGCTCGAGAGCGCGGCCGTGAAATTCCAGTTTCGGCTTGCCGCGGGGATCGCGCCGGATCGAGATCTCGCGAAACGAGATGCCCCTCCACCCCGTGCCCAGGGCCTTCATCGCCGCCTCCTTGGCCGCGAAGCGGCCGGCCACGTGCTCGGCGAAGGCGCGCGGGTGGCGGCGCCCGCGGTTCAACTCCCCGACGGAGAAGACGCGCATCAGGAACCGCTCTCCCCACCGGTCGAGCAGGCCCGCGACGCGCGGCACCGGCGTCAAATCGAGCCCCAAGAGCACGTTCACGCGCGGATCTTCAGGCCGAAGAAGCGGGCGATGCGGCCCGGCAGCGGCAGGTCTTCGATCCGGTCCAGCTCCTGGCGCGAGGCGTCGAAGAGCTCCGACACGCCGCGGCGGCGCTCGGCGATGACCGCGTCGAACGCTTCGCACAGCGTGGGGTTGCTTTCGACGATCGGACCCAGAGTGTCCTTGCCGATCTCCAGAGCCAGGACCTCGGTGACCGCGCGGACCGTGGCCGTGCGGCGCTCTCCGGTCAGAAGGCTGATCTCGCCGAACGCCGCCCCGGGCTCGAGAGTCGCTAACGTACGCGTGTCGCCGGCCGCTCCGTGGATGGAAACCGCGGCGCGGCCGCGCTCCACCACGAACATCGAGGACGTCTCGTCGCCCTCGCGCACGATGAGCTCGCCCGGGGCGTAGCGGCGCTCGCGGGCTCCGGAGGCGAGTCCGTCGAGCTCGCCGGCCGACAGGGGCGCGAAGAGATCCACGCGGGCGAGCACGTCCTCGATCGACGCGTGGCGCTCGGGGCCCGAGAGAGGGCCCGCCATGTACTGGTGCTGCACCGCGGTGGGGTACGGGATCTGGATGCCGGCGCGGTGCAAAGCGAACCAGACCCTCTCGCGCACGGCGGAGTCGATCTCGAGGTACAGGGCGTAGTCCTGGAGCCAGTAGCGCAGCTCGTACTGGACCGCGTACGGCTCGAACGACCGGACGTACGCGACGGGCCGCGGATGAGTCACGACTCCGGGCAAACCGCGCAACGCATTCTCCAGGGTCTCGCGCGCCGTGACCGGCGACGCCTGGTATTCCAGGCCGATGCGGACGAATCGGGCGATGGGTCGACCGGTTCGGGGAAAGATCTCCAGCCGCTCCCGGCCGGCGACGCTGTTGGGAATCAGCAGCGCGTTGCCTTCGGTCGTGTGGAGCTTGATCGTGCGCCACGAGATCTCTTCGACCACGCCGAAGGTCTCTCCGGAGCGGATGAGATCTCCCACCTGCACGGTCTTTTCCAGATGGAGCGCCAGACCGGCGAAGAGATTGCCGAGCGTGTCCTGGAGCGCCAGACCGATGACCGCGGTGAGGATGGCCGAGCTGACCAGGAGGCCCCCCACCTCGAATCCCGGCAGGAAGATCTTGAAGACGATCACCACGCAGACGCCGAACACCACCAGGCCGACGATCTGGCGCAAGAGCGCGGGGGCGGCGACGTGCGAGCGCAGCCGCAGCGCGACATCGAAGAGGAAGTAGTCCAGGAGCCGAGTGAGCACGAGGGCGACCGAGATCCAGGTGGCCAGCGTTCCGTAGTCCCGGCCGTGCTCCGTCGTGGAGATCCCGGAAAGGCGCAACAGCCATACCGATCCGACGACCAGCGCGAGGATCGTCGCCGCCGGGGTCAGCCTCCGCATCATCAGGGGGAAGCCCTTGTCGGCAGGCTTCACGGCGCGGTCACCCTGGCCAGGGACTCCCGCGGGTCGGCCGCGTCCTGGAAGAAGCGAATGGCGGCGACCCCGTCGATCCGGTCGCCCAGGGCGTGCAACCGCGGGAGCGTCGCGGCGTCCACGCCTCCGATGGCGTAGACCTGCGCCGGGCGGGTGGAACGGTCCGGGATCCTCTCGAGCTCGGCTGTTCCGATCGGGTCCCCGAACGGGCGCTTGGACGGCGTGTCGAAGACCGGCCCGAGGATCACGACGTCGGCGCCGTCCTCGATCGCCGCCGCGGCTTGCGCCGCGGAGTGCGTCGACACGCCGACGCGAAACCCGCGCGGGGTGGCGGCCTTCACCCGGCGCAGCGGGAGGCCGGCGGCGGGGAGGTGGACGCCGTCCGCCCCCGCGGCCAAGGCCAGGTCGAAGCGCCGATGCACGAGCAGAGGAACCGAGGGCCCGAGGAGCTCTCGGGCCCTGCGCGTCAAGGCCAGTACGTCGCGATCGCAGGCCGTGCGCTCGCGAATCAGGACCGACAGCCCGGGAGCCGCAGCCAGCGCCGAGAGGATCGCCTCGAGCCGTTGCGCGCCGATGGCCTCGCGGTCGGTCACGTAAAGGGCCTTCATCGCTCCTCGGCCCCGGACAGAGGCTCCTCCAGGGATCGGGACAGGCTTCTCAGATCGGCCAGTCCGGCCGCGATGTGCACCAGCCCCAGGCCGGACACGAACCCGCGGAAGAAACCGGAGGCGGAGATGCCGGCTCCGGCGTGCGCGGCCGCGGACCAGGGGCGCAGCAGCAGGTAGACGCCGACCGCGGTGCAATAGAAGATGAACAGAACGTTGGCTGCGAGAGACAGTCCCCGGCGCATGGAGGGATTGTAGTTGGAAGAATCGCCGTGGGAGGATCGCCTCGGGAAGATTGACGGGGACCTTCATTCGAGCCATGATCGATCCTCAGTCTCCCGTTCATCATTTTCGATCACGATGCCCGACGCCGAAAAGTTCGATCTCGTCGTCCTTGGCTCCGGCCCGGCCGGGGAGAAGGCCGCGGCCCAGGCCGCGTACTTCGGAAAAACAGTCGCGATGGTCGAGCGCGCGCCCGAGGTCGGAGGGGCCTGCGTCCACACCGGGACGCTTCCCTCCAAGACGTTGCGGGAGACGGCGCTCTATCTGACCGGCTTCCGGCGGCGCGAGTTGTACGGTATGAGCGTCCGGCTCGACCGCAAGAAGAGCCTGCGCCAGATGGTGGGCCGCCTGCACGCGGTGGCGCAGCAGCAGACCCAGCAGATCCGGCGCAACCTGGCGCGCCACGCCGTCGACCTTTGCTCCGGCCGTGCATCCTTCGAGGACGACCGGACCGTCGCGGTCCTCGATCCGGAAGGAAAAGTCACGCGCCGTCTCCGCGCCGACTTCTTCCTGATCGCGACGGGCTCCTCGCCGATCCTGCCTCCCGGCACGGCCGGCGACCCCGACGTCGTGGACAGCGACCGCATCCTCAACCTGGACCGTGTGCCGCTCTCGATGACCGTCGTGGGCGGAGGCGTCATCGGAACGGAGTACGCCTGCCTCTTCGCCGCCCTCGGGACGCGGATCACGCTGGTGGAGGGAAGGGATCGGCTCCTGGCCGGCGTCGACGAAGAGCTGTCGACGGGCATCGAGCTGTCGCTCGAGCGCATGGGCGCGCGCATCCTCCTGGGCGACGCCGTCGAATCGATCGAGCGCGAACCGGGGCGGGCCACCAGCGCCCTGCGGCTCAAGCTCAAGTCCGGGCGGCGGATCCGCGCCGACAAGGTCCTGATCTCCGCCGGACGGGCCGGCAACACCGGGGGGCTGAACCTCGACAAGATCGGCGTCGTCGTGACGCCGCGGGGGCACGTGCAGGTCAACGAACACTTTCAAACCACCGTCCCGCACGTCTACGCAGCAGGAGACGTCATCGGATTTCCGGCCCTGGCCTCGACGGCGATGGAACAGGGTCGCGTGGCGATGTGCCACGCGTTCGCGTTCGGATACAAGACGGCGATGTCTCCCTGGACGCCGTACGGCATCTACTCCATCCCCGAGATCTCGTCGATTGGGCCCTCGGAACAGGACCTCAAGCAGAAGGGGATTCCGTACGAGATCGGGCGGGCCCGCTTCGAGAACAACGCGCGCGGGCAGATCATCGGCGACAGCGATGGATTGATCAAGCTCCTCTTCGATCCCACGACGCGCCGGCTGCTCTCCGCGCACATCATGGGAGATCAGGCTACGGAGCTCATCCACGTGGCTTTGTTCGTGCTCTCCCACGAAGAGACGATTGATGTGTTCATCGACGCGGTCTTCAACTACCCGACGCTGGCCGAGGCCTTCAAGTATGCGGCGTACGACGGGCTGCAGCGCCTCGCGCGACGGGACGGGGGGGCGGCCGCGGCGGTGTGCGCGGCGCGGTCCGATCCCGCGACGCGGCCCTACTTCGCGGGTGTGGACATCTCGCGGCCGGGAATCGTGCCGGGCCGGCCCAGCGTCGTCTGCGTGATGGACCGATGGAAGCGGTGCCGATTCTCGACCTGGAGCTACGACGCCAGCGGCGCAGGGATTCTCCCCGAGGAGGTGGAGGCCGAGGGCTTCGTGCTGGCGGTCGCTACGGGCGACGGCGGCGCCGACGCGCTGGTCGACGGATTGCGGCGTCAGGGAAGGGGCATCGTCGGGGAGACATCGAGCGAATGTGTGGAAGTCCTGCGGGCGCGCCCCGCGGATCTGTGGAAGACCTGGTCGGGGGCAGCCGGGCTCAAGAGGGCGACGCTCCCGGCCGGGAAACGGATGCGCTACGAGCTTCTGCGCTCGGAGGGTCTGGAGCTTCCCGCGGGGCCCGACGCGATCCACGACGATCAGCTCGACGCGACCGCCGCGGCCTATGCCGCCTACCTGTGGGCCACGAAGCAGGCGCCGGCCAAGGGCGGCTTCGTGACGCCGTCCACCGGCTTGTCGTAGGAATCCGGCCCGGTGGCGTCCTTTCGTCCAGCCTCAAAAAAAACCGCGCCCGAAGGCGCGGAGAGAAGAGGGACACGAGAGACGGGCTGGTTCAGTGATCCTTGCGCCCCCGGTCGGCGGGCGGCGCGGGCGCGGGGCGGCTCTCGCTGCGCCGCGCGGGCGCGGACTGGACTTGAGGCCGCGGCGGCGGCGAGTACGCCGGAGCGCGCTCGACCCTGGGCGGCGGCGCAGTCGAAGGCCTCTCCATGCGTTCGCGAGGCTGGGATTCGGCCCGCGGCTCGGACCGCGGCACGCGCGGCGGAGGGGGCGCCTCGAGTCCCCGCCGCCCGGGCACGGCGCCTTCGATGACGCGCCGCGCCGGAGGCATCTCTCTGCGGGCGCGCCAGGACTGGTCCGTGGCCTCGGAGCGCGAGGAATCCGGCGCGGCCTTCGGGGGGCGCGAGCGCCAGTCGACGGGTGCCCTCTCGATGCGCTCGGAACGGGCAGGCGGCGCTCCACGCGCGTCGGACCGGGCCACGTCGGGAGGCGTGCTCAGACCGCCTCGCTCGCTCCTCGGCGCCGGCTCTCGCCCGACCTCCGCCAGAGTGCGATGGCGATCGATCAACGCGCCGCGCGGGGCCAGGTCCGACACTCCCGGCCCGGCCAACCGTCCGCGCTCCGCGACGACGGCGTGCTGCTGCACCGCTTCGAGGGTCGCCGCGGGGAGAGTCCGCTCTCTGGCCAGAATCGGAGCCAACCGCGCCGAATCCGACGCGGATGCCGTCCGCTCGATCATCCGCGGCGCTTCACGGACGAAGCTCTGCACCGCTTCCCGGACCTGTCCGGGGCGAGCGCTGACGATCATCGGTCTGGATGAGACGGCGACCGTGTTCGCCCCGAGGCGCGTGCCGATCCGCGAGCCGGGGATGACGTCCATGCGGGCGGCCGTCGCCCCGAAACCGCGCGCGCCGACGAAGTTCCAGCCGCGGAAGTCGATGTTGCGGGGTGAGAAGACCCCGTGCATCGAAATGTACACGTTGTTGCGGTTGTACCAGTTGAGATGGCGGTAGTAGTTGTCGTACCACGGCGACCAGAAGGAATACCAACCGATCGGGCACCAACCCACATACGAAGACGTGTAGGCCCAGTACACCCAGGCCGGGGAGTAGATGGACGCGGGCCGCCAGCACCAGCGATTCCACGACCCGCTGAAGAACCAGCTCCCGTAGTGAAACGGGAACCAGCCCCACGGCTCGGAGGACCACCAGGTCATGCCAACCGGCGTGTAGTACCACGAGCCGGAGGTGTACGGCGACCAATCAGCCTCGACGCGCGGAGACCACACGTCCGCGCCGTACTCGTCGTTGTACTGCCAGTCGCCGTAACCGTCGAGGGACTGCACGTCGTTGGAATACGACTCATCCACGTAGCGCGAGGAGGCGCTTCGCGTTTCCGCGTCGTCGCCGATCCGATCGGCGACCCAGATGTCGAACCGATCGCGGGAGAACGCTCCCCGCTCGATCTGCGGCTCCTCGTCTCCCCGCGCCTCCAGATACTCCCCGGTCCGAAGTCGGAAGCTGCCTGCGCGCGTGCGGACTTCGACGGTTCCGGCGCGCCCGACGACCACGGTGCCGCGGCGGGAATCGGTGTTGAGCCGGACGCGTGTGCCGGGGTTCAAATAGACGGTCGCGTCCTCGGTGTCGAGGCGCGGGATCTGCTGCGCGTTGTCGCCTCCGGCGAACAGAACGACCGAGCCCTCGATCACGTTCACCGCTGAAAACTGGTCTTCATCCCCCTGCTGATCGGCGAGCGAGTCGAACCGTGCGCGGGTGGCGCCGTCGATGAAGAGCACGTTGCCGTCGGCCAGAGCGACTTCCGCCCGCCCGCCGTCGGAAACGTCGATCTCGTCGCCGGCGGAGATCGGAAGGTTGCGCCGCGCGTCGACCGTGCCGTTGTACTTCGAAAGGACGGACACTTCGCCGGTTGCGTCGCGGATGTAGGAGTAGCCGCTGCGGCGCGGGCTCTCGTCCGCTCCGGCGACCGCCGCGCTGGCCAGCAGGAACGCGAGACCAGAAAGGACTGCTGGCAATGTCTTCATCGTGCCCTCCGCCCGGTTGAAGTTGCGATCCCCATGCCCGGCCGGTCAACCCCGGTTCTCAAGCGCATCTTCTGATTTCATTGTACTTAGCTTTGGACGGCGGGGCTCCGTTTCGTATGCACCGTCCGCCCGAGGAGACACTGTTCGCGGTCAGGAGGACACCCCCGGTTCGCGGCGCGCGAAGTCTCCCGGAAGGGAGGAGGCGCGCGCCGCGGGAGCGGGAGCGCAGCTCGGAATCAGGCGAGCGGTCGAGGCCGCGTCCGGCCGAGCCGCTCGCCGGTGCGCCGAAGGCGCAGATTTCGAGCAAGCGGGAGCGACGGACGCGACGGAAGCGACGGTACAATCGCGCCCTTTCCAGGTTTGGAAGGACGGCTTTCATGCAAGCGCCAGGCGACTATCGTCAGATCTTCAAGCAAGCCGGCGAGCGCTGGCTGGAGGGGGACCCCGCGGCCATCGCCGAATTCGAGCGCGGCATCGGCATGGCGCTGGACCAGGCAGACCTCGCGGCAGCGCTGTCGGCGCACCAGAAGCTGCTGGTCTGGAAGCCGGGGGACGTCGAGCTGCACAAGCGCGTCGCGCGTGCCATCGCCGCGGCCCGCGACCGGGCGGAGCTCGGCGCGGACGCCTCGGCCAGCTCGATCGCCCGGATGCCGATCTTCTCCGGAATTCCTCGGGAAGAGCTGGCCAGCCTCCTGACCGTGGTCGCTCCGATCAAGGTCTCTCCGGGCTCGGCGGTGGTGCGGGAGGGAGAACCGGGGGATTCGCTCTTTCTGATCGTCCAGGGAACCTTGCGCGTGGCCACGCGCGGGTCGGACGGGAGCGAAGTGGAGCTCGGGCGGCTGGGACCCGGCGATTTCTTCGGAGAGGTCGCGCTTTTGACGCGCCGGCCACGGACGGCGACGGTCACGGCGGTCACCGAGGCGGAGCTCCTGCGGCTCGACCACGCGACCGTGGATCAGCTGCGGCGCCGACACCCCGACATCGATGCGTCGCTGTCGGAGTTCCACCGCCGACGCGCCGAGAAGACGGTCGAAGCCCTCATCGAGAGGATGAAGCACCCGGCGCCGTAGCCTGCCCGCACCGATGATTCGCGACATCGTTCACTTCGGAGACGAGCGCCTGCTCGCCGACAACGTGGAGGCGGATCCCGCGTCGCCGGCTCTTTCGGCCCTGCTGGCCGACATGGTGGACACCTGCCACGCCGCGCCCGGCATCGGCCTGGCCGCGCCGCAGATCGGCGTCAACCAGCGCGTGGCGATCATCGACCTGTCGGTCGGGGCCGACCCGAGCGGCCTGATCGTTCTGGTCAATCCCGTCGTCCTGGAGACGTCGGGCGAGCAGAAAGAGGAAGAGGGTTGCCTCTCGGTGCCCGATCTGACCGAGCGCGTTCTTCGGCCGTCCGTGGTCCGGGTGCGGGCGGCCGATGCGACGGGCCGGGTGCGTGAGATCGAGGGGACGGAGCTGCTGGCACGGGCGCTGTGCCACGAGATCGACCACTTGAACGGCGTCCTTTACGTCGACCGGCTGCGCGGCTTGAAGCGGGAGCTGACCCGCAAGAAGCTCGAGCGGCGCGCGCGGAGGAATGCCTGATGGCTCCGCGTTTCTTCAACACGCTTGGGCGCATCACGCAGGAGCTCACGCCGCTCGAGCCCGGACACGTCCGGATGTACACGTGCGGCCCGACCGTCTACAACGTCGCCCACATCGGGAACCTGCGCACGTTCGTGTTCGAGGACGTGCTGCGCCGCCATTTGAAGGCGTCCGGCTACCGCGTGACGCAGATCATGAATCTGACCGACGTCGACGACAAGACGATCCGTGGGGCCGCCCAGGAGGGGCTGCCCCTCTCCGACTTCACGCGCCGCTACGTCGACGCCTTCTTCCGGGACCTGAAGCGTTTGAACGTGGAGCCCGCCGAGCGCTACCCGCCCGCGACCGAGCACATCCCCGAGATGATCGCCCTGATCGAGCGCCTGCGCGAGCGGGGGCACACGTACGAGTCGGACGGCTCGGTCTGGTTCCGCATCGCGACGTTCCCGGACTACGGCAAGCTGTCGCGCATCGACCTGTCCCAGACGCGCCGCGGCGAGCGCGTGGCCGAGGACGAGTACGAGAAGGAGGACGTCAGGGACTTCGCCCTGTGGAAGGCGGCCAAGGCCGACGAGCCGGCGTGGGACTCGCCGTTCGGGCGGGGCCGACCCGGATGGCACATCGAGTGCTCCGCCATGAGCATGAAGTACCTGGGGGAGCACTTCGACATCCACACCGGGGCGGTCGACAACATCTTCCCCCACCATGAGAACGAGATCGCCCAGAGCGAGGCGGCGACCGGCCAGCCCTTCGTCAACCTGTGGCTCCACGCCGAGCACCTCTTAGTCGACGGGGAGAAGATGGCCAAATCCAAGGGCAACTTCTACACGTTGGACGACGTGCTGGCGCGCGTCCCGCAGCCCGCGGCGGTCCGCTATCTCCTCCTCTCCGTGCCGTACCGCCGCAAGCTCAACTTCACCTGGGACGCCCTCGCGGCCGCGGCCGCGGCGGTGGACCGCATCCGCTCGGCCGCCGCGCGCGTCGACGAGGTCGCCGCCGCCGGCGTGCAGAAGCCCGGGGCCTTTCCGGCGGCGGAGAAGGCCGCGACGTTGCGGACCGGCTTTCTCGCCGCGATGGACGACGACCTGAACACGGCGGAGGCGCAGGGCGTTCTCTTCCCGTTCCTGCGCGAGGTCAACGCGGCGATCGACGAGCGGACGCTCGATGCCGACGGGGCGCGCGCGGCCCGCGAAGCGCTCGCGTTCGCCGACAGGGTCTTCGGCGTCCTGCCGGCGGTGCCCGAAATCCTTCCCGCGGCGATCGAAGCCAGGATCGAGGCCCGCAACGCTGCCCGCAAGCGCCGCGACTTCGCCGAAGCCGACCGAATCCGTGCCGAGCTCTCCCAGCAGGGAATTGTCCTCGAAGACAGTCCAGGCGGCACGAGGTGGAAGCGCGGGTGAATGTTCGGCTCGCGGCGGGCCTTCTGGCGGCGTTGGTGGCGGCGACAGCCCCCGCACAGACGCCGGAGGGTCCGGCGAAATGGCTGGGGGAACTGGAAAAGAAGTTTCCGCCAGCCGACAAGAACGCTGCCGCGGAGCAAGTGGAACGGCTCGCGCTGGCGCTCGGCGTGGACCGGAAGACCGAGAGCAAGGTGCCCGACGACCACCCCGCCAAAGAAGACCTCGACCTTTACCGTCAGGCGGGCTTTCTGTCGTGGCTCCAGGCACAGGTCAAGACGTCCGACGACTCGATCGCGCCTCCGTCGCCAGGCTTGAAGGGTTTTCTCGAGCGACAACAGTCTGTTCTTTCCCATATGGTGTCCGTGCTCCTGCGCGACGTCCCCGATTGGGGCTTTCACGCGCGGGAAAGGCCGTTCTCACCGCCCGATCTGATGCTGGTGGTGCGGGTCAACCACATCCTCCTTTCCGCGGCGCTGGTCGAAGAACACGCTGGGCGGCACGCCGATGCGGGCCAGCTGCTCGAGGCTTCCTGGTCTCTCACGCAATCGCTGGCGTCGCGGCCGGAGCTGATCTCCCAGCTCATCTCGATCTCGCTCTCCAAGCTGCAGATGGGTGTGCTCCGCAAGATGGCCGAGCCGTCGTTCGAATGGCTGGACCGAATGTCGGGCGACGAGCCCTGGAACCAGGTCATCGACAGCTTCGAGAACGATCCTCTCGTGGTTCGCGCAGCGGTGGATACGCCGCCGCCGCCCGGCTCTTTCCTCGACACGTGGTCCCGCGGCTTGCGGGCCGCCGGGGAGGAAGTCCGCGAGCGCCCCGCCTGCCAGTTGTCGAACTTGTCCGTCGAAGACATGTGGGAGCCGGTCCACCGCGAGCTTGCCAAATGGAAGGAAGAGGGCAAGAACACCGACCAGGCCGCGGAAGTGTTCATGCAAGGCTCCGCGGAGAACTTTCTGCAGCTCCTGCGCCGGGCTGCGAGGCTTCGGGTCGATCGAGAGTTCACAGCGAAAATTCTCGAGCTGCGCCAGGAGAAAGCGGCCGCCCGAGACCATCGGTGGCCAGCGCGTTTCCTGGACACCGGCTCCGGCGCTTGTCCCGAGGCTCAATACCAGTACGAGCCCAGGGGCGCCACCATGGTGGTTCGCTTCCGGGGATCGATCGAGGATCCCGCGGCGCCAGCCCTGGTTCTTCCCCTGTCCTTCGAGGCCCGGGCGCCTCGGCCCACGCCGACGCCCACGCATCCGCCGCGCCGCGCCCCGACTCCCGCACCGCATTCTTGACACGTGAATTCCGACGGCATAGGCTCGCTCGGTCATGAAAATCGCTCGCCGACGCTTCGCCCGGAACTGGTGGCGGGAGGTCGAGCGGTAGGGCGACCCTCGCCCTGCCGACATGCGTTCGGTCGGGGCACGACAACGGAAACGGAATCGCAAACCCCCGGCCCAAACGGCTCGGGGGTTTTTGTTTGATGGTGATCGAAGGGAACATTCTGCCGCGCCCGGCCTTCGTCGCGTCGCTCGCGCCCCGCGACCTGGCGCACGCCCGCGCGCTCGTGGCGAAGGTTCCGGAGAAGGCCTCGGCCATCGAGCACCGCCTCGATCTTGCCCCGGAGCCGATCGATCCACGCGCGCTTGCCGCGCTCGATGGCAGGCCGGCCATCGCGACGTGGCGGACGGCGGCGGAGGGGGGCGCCTTCCACGGCAGCCGCGAGGAGTACGCGAGCCTGGTGCGGACCGCCTACGACGCGGGGCTGACCGTCGACGTCGAGCACTCGAGCGGGCTTCTGTCCGATCCCTCTTTCGCTCGCGAGCGAAGCCGAGTCGTGGTCTCTCACCATGCGCTGTTCGGCCTGCCGCCGGACTGGGAGAGCCGGCTGGCCGCGATGCGGGCGACCGGCGCGCGGGCGGTCAAGATGGTGGCCGGAACCGCCGACCTTGCCGCGGCGCTCGAGCTCGCGGCGATTCAGAGGCGGCAGAGCGATGGAGCCGTTGCGGTGTTCCCGATGGGCCCGGCCGCACCGCCCGGCCGGATCCTCTCCGCGCTCTTCGGCGCGTCGCTCGTCTTCGCTCCGATCGACGGCGCCACCGCGCCCGGCCAGGTGGCCATGGCCGATCTCTTCGCGATCTATGAGATCGACCGTCCGCGGCCGATCGAGGCGCTCTTCGGGATCGTCGGCTCCGACGTGTCGGGCTCGCTCTCGCCGCTTCTTCACAATGCGCTTTTCCGGTTGCGCGGTCTTCCGTTTCTCTACCTGCCGCTTCCGGTCTCCGACTTCGCCGGGCACAAACCCCAGGAGATCTCGTTCGATCCTCCGCTGCGCGGCTTCTCCGTCACGCGCCCGTGGAAGCGGGAGGCGGCGGCCAGCGCTGCTCCGTCCGAGGACGTCGTCGCCACGGGAGCCGCCAACACGCTGATCCGGCAGCGGGGGAGATGGCGCGCGGAGAACACCGACGTGGACGGGATTTTCGATCCGCTCGCGGACCACGACACGGGGGAGGGCCGCACGGCGCTCATCCTCGGCGCCGGAGGCGTCGCGCGGGCCGCGATCGTCGCCGCGCGCAAGCTCGGGTACGAGGTCCTGGTGGCCAGCCGGCGCGACGAAGCGGCCGACGCCCTCGCTCGAACTTTCGAGGTCGATTCGATCGCGGCGCGGGATGTCGCCGAGACCGAAGCGGATCTCTATCTGAACGCCACGCCGATCGGGTCCCGCTGGGACGATGACTCGGCGTTTCCGGCAAAGATTTTCGAGCACCGTCCTCTTGTCTTCGATTGCGTCTACCGGCGCGACGGCTCGGAGACGCAGACCCTCCGCGCGGCGCGGGCGGCGCGATGCCCGACCGTCGACGGCCTGCAGATGTTCGCGGCCCAGGCCGTCCGGCAGGCCAGGCTGTTTGGCGTGGACGGCGCGACGCCCGACGAGGTTTCCCGCGCGCTCGCGGCCGATGGAGCGCCGTCCTGAGCGAACGCGGCGAATTCGCGGACAAGGCGCGGGCCGGAGGGACTGTCCCCGTGGCCCGCGTCTTCCCTTCCGACGCGACCACGCCGGTCCTGACCATGCGGCGCCTGCGCGCCTCGGGAGAAGAGTGTTTCCTTCTGGAGAGCGTGGAGGGCGGCGAGTCGCTCGCTCGCTACACGTTTCTGGGCTGCGGTCCCGTCGCGCGGCTGAGCATCCGCGGCCGTCAGGTGGATCTCGAGCGCGGCGGGAAGACGCAGCGGCTGTACGAGAGTCCCCTGGCGGCGCTCGAGCGGCTCGTCGTACGCGCCGATTTCCGGCCGGATCAGGACCTGCCGCCGCTTTGCGCCGGGGCGGTGGGATTCCTCGGGTACGACGCGGTGCGCCTCTTCGAGGAAATTCCCGACCGCCATCCACGCGAGGGGAGCGTGCCGGACGGGCTTTTCCTTCTGTTCGACGCCGTCGTGGCATTCGACCATCCGAGGCAGCGCGTGCTTCTCCTGACCACGCTCGACGGCGCGCTGCCTCCCGAGGAGGCGGCGGACCAGGCGATCTCGCGGCTCGACCGCCTGGAGCAGCTCCTGTGGTCGGGCGCGGGTGAGCGCCGCCCGGCGGCCTGGGCCGCGAGCCGCGCGCCGGAGGGCACGTTCGAGACCGTCATGCCGAAAGAGAGTTTCCTGGCCGCCGTCGAGCGCGCGCGGGAGGCCATTTTCGCCGGCGAGATCTACCAGGTCGTCCTTTCCCAACGCTGGAGCGGCCCGCTCGAGATCGATCCCTTCGAGGTGTACCGGGCGCTTCGCATGGGAAACCCGTCGCCCTACCTTTTCTACCTGGAGACCCGCGAGGCCGCGATCTTCGGGTCGTCTCCGGAAATGCTGGTGCGCTGCCGGGATCGTCTCGTGGAGACGCGGCCGATCGCCGGCACGGTGCCGCGCGGACGGTCCGCGCAGGAGGACGAAGCCCTGGCGGCCAGGCTGCTGGGCGATCCCAAGGAGCGGGCGGAGCACGTGATGCTGGTGGATCTGGGCCGCAACGATCTCGGGCGCGTGTCGGAGCTGGGGAGTGTGCGCGTCGCGCGGTACGCGGATGTGGAGAAGTACTCGCACGTCCAGCACCTGGTCTCCGAAGTCCGAGGCACTCTGGCGCAAGGCAGGAGCTCGCTCGACGCGCTGGCGGCCTGCTTTCCCGCCGGCACCCTGACGGGAGCGCCCAAGATCCGCGCCATGGAGCTCATCGACGAGCTGGAGGCCGTGCGGCGCGGGGTGTACGGCGGCGCCGTCGGGTACCTGGATGTGGCCGGCAGCCTGGACATGGCCATCGCCATCCGCACCGCGGTCGTAGAGCAGGGCGTCTGCCGGATCCAGGCCGGCGGAGGCATCGTCGCCGACTCGGTTCCCGAAATGGAATACGCCGAGGCGCAGTCCAAGGCGCAGGCTCTGTTCCGCGCCATCGAGACGGCCCGAGCGTGGCCCGGGGTCATGCCGTGATCTTCTTCGTCGACAACTACGATTCCTTCACCTATAACCTGGTGCAGGCTCTGGGCAAGCTCGATCCGGAGGTCGCCGTGGCCCGCAACGACCGGTTCGACCCCGCCAGGATCGTCCGATCGCGCCCCCGGGCCATCGTGGTGTCGCCGGGGCCGGGGCGACCCGAGGACGCCGGCCGCTCGATGGACATGATCCGTGCGGCCGAGGAATCCGGGATCCCGCTCCTGGGAGTCTGCCTGGGGCACCAGGCGATCGCCGCCGCGCACGGAGGCACCGTGGAACGCGCGCCGGAGCCGCGGCACGGAAAGAGCTCGCGCGTCACGCACTCCGGCGAGGGAATCTTCGCCGGCCTGCCCGATCCCTTCGAGGCGGGGCGATACCATTCGCTCATCGTGCGGGAAGAAGGACTGCCGAGCGAGCTGGAGGTCACGGCGCGCACCGAGGACGGCCTGGTGATGGCGATCGCGCACCGGACGAAACCCGTGTTTGGCGTGCAGTTCCATCCCGAGTCCGTGCTCACGCCCGAGGGGGAGATCCTGCTGCGAAACTTCCTCGAAGCGTTCCCCCGATGACGCCCGACGTGGCCGAGGCCCTGAAGATCGTGGCGGCGCGCAAGCCGCTGTCGCGCGAGCTCGCCGAGCGGGTCTTCCTCGACCTGATGGACGGGAAGGCCACCGAGGCGCAGAAGGGGGCCATCCTTCTCGGCATCGCCACGCGCGGCGAGACGGCCGAGGAGATCGCCGGCGCCGTGTCCGCGTTGCGCACGCGCATGCGAAGGGTGGAAAGCCGCCGGACGCCGCTGCTCGACACGTGCGGGCCGGGCGGCATCGGCCGCGATCTCTTCAATCTCTCCACCGCCGCGGCGATCGTGGCGGCCGGGGCCGGAGCGTCCGTGGCCAAGCACGGGAATCGCTCGATCTCGTCGCGCGTCGGGTCCGCGGACGTGCTGGCCGCGTGCGGCGTCGAGATCGACCTCGACCCGGCAACGGCCGGCCGGGTCCTGGACGAGGTCGGCCTGGTCTTTCTCTTCGCCCCGGCCTTTCATCCCGCGATGAAGGAGCTGGGAACCGTCCGCCGGGAGCTCGGCGTGCGCACGATCTTCAACGCGCTCGGCCCGCTGGCCAATCCGGCCGGCGCGTCGCGGCAGCTGATCGGCGTCGGCCGTCCCGAGCTCGTGCGGCTCTTGGCCGACGCTCTGGCCGCGCTCGGGGCCGAGCGCGCCATCGTGTTTCACTCGGCCAACGGGTTCGACGAGCTCCTGCCCGGCGTTCCCGCGAGCGGAGTCGAAGTGCGCGAGGGCTGGACCCGGCCGTGGCGGTACGAGCCGTCGGAGTTGCCCCAGCGAGCGGTCGCGATCGAGGATCTCGCCGGCTCGGATGCCGCCGGCAACGCGGGAATGCTGGAACGGCTCCTGGAAGGGGAGGTCGGCGCCCGCCGCGAAGCGGTGCTGTTGAACGTGGCGGCGGCCCTGATGGTCGAGGGGAGGGCGTCCGACCTGTCCGATGGCTATGAGCGCGGCCGCGCGTCGATCGATTCGGGGAAGGCCAGGGCCGGCTTGGACGAGCTCAAGAGGCGATCCCGGAAGACCGTGGGCCCGGCAGAGAGGAAGCCGTGAGCGCCGACATTCTCGACCGCATCCTCGCCGCCAAGCGCGGCCGTCTCGCGCGGGGAGAGTTTGCCGTTGCGGCGAGCCCCGTCTCTCCCGCGCCGGACGGAAAGCGCTTCGTCGCGTCGCTCCAGGAGCCCGGCGTCCGCGTCATCGCGGAGATCAAGGAGCGGTCTCCGTCCGCCGGCGAGATCGTGCACGCGATGGAGGGAAAGGTCGAGAGCTTCGCGCTGGCCTACCGCCGCGGGCACGCCGCCGCGATCTCGGTGGTCACCGAGGAGGACCATTTCGGCGGCCGCGCTGCGTGGATCGCGCGGGCCCGGCGGATCTCGGGCCTTCCCGTTCTGATGAAGGACTTCGTGCTCGAGCCCCGCCAGCTCGATTTCGCGGCGTCCCAGGGCGCCGACGCGGTCCTCCTGATCGCCCGCATTCTTTCCGACGGGGATCTCGTTTCGCTCGTCCGCGGCGCCCGCGAGCGGGGCATGGCGGTCGTGGTCGAAGCGCACGACGCGCAGGAGATCGCCCGGGCCTCGGCCGTCGCTCCGGACGTCGTCGGTGTCAACGCGCGCGACCTGGCGACCTTCGCCACCGACCTTGCGGCCATGGAGAGTCTGGGCGGAGCGATTCCGCCGGGGCCCGTGCGGCTGGCGGAGAGCGGGATCAAGACGGGCGAGGACGTGCGCCGGCTGCGCCAGGCCGGCTGGCAGGCTTTCCTCGTCGGCGAGACCCTCCTGCGCTCGGTCGACCCGGAGGAGACCCTTCGCGAGCTCAAGCGATGACGCAGGTCAAGATCTGCGGCCTGACCCGCGCGGCGGACGTGGCTTGCGCTTGCGAGCTCGGAGCGGCGTACGTCGGATTCAACTTCTCGTCGATCTCGGCCCGGCGCGTCTCGACGAGCGAGGCCCGCGAGCTGGCCTCCGCCGCCCTGCCCGGGGTCCTGCGCGTCGGAATTTTCGTCGACGAGGACTACGGCGCGATTTCCGCGGCGATCGAGGCGGCCCGGCTCGATCTCGCGCAGATCCATCGTCCTCTCCGCCAGGAGGACCTGGACCACGTCCCGGTTCCGATCGTCGCGGTGGCCCGCGTCCGCGGAGGTGTGGCGCAGGTGCCCGAGCCCGGTCAGCTCGCGCGCTGCCGCGCCATCCTGTTCGACACGGCTTTCTCCGAGCGGGGCGGCGGCTCGGGAGCGCGCTTTGACTGGCGCTTTCTCGAAGCGAAGAGTTTTCCGGTCCCTCTCTTTCTCGCCGGCGGGCTCGACGCCGACAACGTCGGGGATGCGATCACCCGGGTGAAGCCGGCCGCCGTGGACGTGGCCTCGGGTGTGGAATCGTCGCCGGGGATCAAGGATTCGTCGAAGATGGAGCGCTTTTTCCGAGCAGTCCGGAAGGCCGACCATTGCGCGGGATTGGAGACCGACGGCGAAGAGCGGACGGCCCGACCATGAGGGCAAGAGCGCGCTCGGCGCCGGCGAAGTCGAGGCCCGGATATTTCGGCTGCTATGGCGGGCGCTTCGCGCCGGAGACCCTCATGGCGCCCCTGGAGGAGCTGGAGCGTGCGTTCGAGCGTTTCCGCCGCGACCGGCGATTCCGCGGCGAGCTGGCGGAGCTCCTGCGCGACTACGCCGGTCGGCCCACACCGGTCACGTTCGTTCCCAATCTCACGAAGGAGGCGGGCGGCGCGCGGATCGCGTTGAAGCGCGAGGATCTCCTGCACACCGGCGCGCACAAGTTGAACAACTCGCTGGGCCAGGTCCTGCTCGCCCGGCGGATGGGAAAGTCCCGCGTGATCGCGGAGACCGGCGCGGGCCAGCACGGCGTGGCGACCGCCGCCGCAGCGGCGCGGCTCTCGCTGCCGTGCCGCGTCTACATGGGCGTCGTGGACATGGAGAGGCAGGCCCCCAACGTCGCGCGGATGCGGCTGATGGGCGCGGAGGTCGTCGGCGTCGATTCGGGATCGCGGACGTTGAAGGACGCCATCAACGAGGCGATGCGCGACTGGACGGAGAACGTGGCGACCACGCACTACGTGCTCGGTTCGGCGCTCGGCCCGCACCCGTATCCGAGCATGGTGCGCGAGTTCCACGCCGTCATCGGACGGGAGGCCCGGGCGCAGTTCCGCCGGCTGGCCGGCCGCGACCCCGACGCCGCGGTCGCCTGCGTGGGCGGAGGATCGAACGCGATCGGCCTCTTCTCCGCATTTCTGTCCGGGCGCACGCGCCTCTACGGCGTCGAAGCGGGGGGGCGCGGCCTCTCGCCGGGCGACCACGCCGCCCGCTTCTCCCGCGGTTCGCTCGGCGTGCTGCACGGCACGCTCACCATGCTCCTGCAGGACGAAGACGGGCAGGTCCTTCCGACGCACTCGGTCTCCGCCGGTCTGGACTATCCCGCGGTCGGCCCCGAGCACGCCGATCTTCGGGATCGCGGCCGCGTCCACTATACCGCCGTCTCCGATCGGAAGGCGCTCGACGCGTTCGAGCTCCTGACCCGAACCGAAGGGATCCTGCCCGCGCTCGAGAGCGCGCACGCCGTGGCTTACGCCGTCGAGCTTGCCGGAAGAATGCGCAAGAGCCAGTGGATCCTGGTGAATCTTTCCGGCCGCGGCGACAAGGACCTGGACGAGTATTTGCGGCTTCGCCCCGATTTGTGATGTGCGATTTGTGATCTGCGATTGCGGCGGATTTCCAGGGCAGCGGCGATTCTGACGGATCTACAATATAAATATTGTAAGCCACGGCGGCGGCAGATGTCTCAGTGATCCTCATGAAGCCCAAATCACAAACCCCGAATCCCAAATCACAAATCGGCCCGTCGCGCATCGCTGACTGCTTTCACCGCGCGGCTGCCGAGCACCGCGCAGCGTTCATCCCGTTCCTGACCGCCGGCGATCCGTCGGCGGACGCCACCGTGGCGATGGCCGCGGCGCTCGAGCGGGCCGGCGCGGACATCCTCGAGCTGGGGGTCCCGTTCTCCGACCCGATCGCGGACGGTCCCGTTCTCCAGCGATCGGCGGCGCGGGCGTTGGCCGCCGGCACGAATCTGGATTCCGTCTTCGAAATGGCCGGAAGGATCCGGGAAACGACCCGCCTGGCGCTCCTCCTCTTTTCCTATGTCAACCCGATCCTGCGCCGGGGCATCGACCGCTTCGCGCGAGACGCCCGCGATGCCGGCTTCGACGCCGTGCTGGCCACGGACCTGCCTCCCGACGAGGCCGGCGACTTTCACCGGGGGATCCGGGCGCGCGGGCTCGACACCGTCTTCCTGGCGTCCCCGACATCCACTCCTGCCCGAATGGCGGCCGCGGCCCGTCTCTCGACGGGCTTTCTCTACGTGGTCTCACGTACCGGGACGACCGGGGCTCGCGGGAGCCTCCCCGCCGGCCTGAAGGAGACGGTCGGCAGGGCCCGCCTTGCCGCCGGGAAACTTCCGATCGCGATCGGCTTCGGCGTCGCCTCGCCGGACGCGGCCAGGGCCGCGGCTTCTCTGGCGGACGGGGTCGTCGTCGGCTCGGCGCTCGTGCGCAAGGTCGAGGAAGCGGGGGAGGCCCGGGTGGAGGCGATCGAGGAGCTGGCCAGGGCACTGGCTCGGGCTTGCCGGATCTCCTGAGCAGCAGGCTTACTCTAGGCGTCTCAGGCGAAAGAGATTCCGCATGCGTCCGGAAGGACATTACCTCCGAGCCCTGCGCCAGTCCGACCTCTCGGGGGAAGCCTTCGAAGCCATTCTCCAGGACCGTGGGGCCCGGAAATATCACGCCGTCCGGCTGGCCCTCGCCGGGCATCCCAGGACTCCTCGGCGGGAGGCGCTCCAACTCGTCACGACCCTGTTCTGGCGCGACCTGGCGCACCTTTCCGCCGACAGCCGGGTGCATCCCGAGATCCGTCGGGCGGCCGACCAGAGCCTCCTGCGGCGCCTGCCGGAGATGGCCCTGGCCGAGCGGATCGACCTGGCCAAGGTGGCGGGCAGGGGCGTCCTGATCGCCCTGCGGCTCGACCCCGATCCCCGGGTCCTGTCCGCGCTGCTGGACAGCCGGTTCGCGACCGAGCCGGACGTCGTTGCGGCGACCGCGCGGGCGGGTGCACGGGTGCTCGAGGTCATCGCCGACCACCCTCGGTGGAGTCTCCGGACGGCGGTCCGCAGCGCCCTCTTGCGCAACTCCAATCTGCCCGTGGCCAGGGCTCTGTCGCTGCTGACCCGCGCGTCGTCGGAAGACCTCCGGGGGCTCACGGATTCCCCCGGGGTCCCGCAGCTCTTGAAGGCCTGCGCGCAAAGAGTTCTTGCGCAGCGCGCCGGCGAGGTCTAGCATGAACGCCTTAATCGGAACCAAGGCACGGGTCCTGAAGCGATGACTGATTCGTCTGATCTCTCTTTCGGCGAGGAACTTCGCCGCGAGAGGACCATCCGGGACATCTCCCTGGAGGAGATCTCTCAGGCGACGAAAATATCCGTCCGGTTGCTCAAGGCGCTCGAAGACAGCAACCTGAGAATCCTGCCCGCGCCGACCTTCACCCGCGGATTCATCCGCGCCTACGCCCGGCACCTCGGCATCGATCCCGAGGAGAAGGTCAATGCGTATCTCGCCGACATCGGCTGCGAGTCGAAGGAAGCCCCGCGCCCCAAGTCGGCGCGCCCGCGCTCGCGGTTCTGGCGCGGGCGCCGCTCGACCGCGGGCATGATCGTCGGCGTCGTGATCGCGATCCTGGTTCTGGTCGGAATGATCGCGAGCCCCGACCGCCGCGCCAAACCGTCCCGTTCGGCCCGGCTTCTGGTGGCCGCGCCGAAGGCTTCCCCCGTGTCGCTCAAGAACGTCTCCGTCTCCAACGAGCCCACGCCGATCCTTCCGTCGGAGACCGTCGCGGTCCAGGATCCGGCCTCGCCGGCGCCCGCCATCTCTCTGGTCCTTCAGTTCACCGAGGACTCCTGGACCAAGCTCGAGGCCGACGGCCAGACCGTGTTGAACGGGATCGTCCGCCATGGCCAGATCCGGCGCTTCGAGGCGCGCAGCGGTTTTCGCATTTCGCTCGGCAACGCCGGCGGCGTGCGGATCTCCGTCGACGGGCATGCCGTCGATCCCCTCGGGGACTCGGGCCAGGTCATCAAGGACGTTCCTCTTCCGTCGGCTCCCGCGCGAGGGTGAGGTGGCCGCTCGCCAGTTGGCCGGCCGCGCTCTCTGTCCGCGTCCGCGCGGCACGCTCGTGAGCTTCGGTTTCGGCGGCGAGACCGGGAAGAGCTGACCCTTCTTGGCCGTACGGGATCTCACCGACCCCCAAGCTCTGATCTCCGTGCTTCGAGCGGGCGAAGCCCCGGCCGAGGCCCGCATGTTCGCGGCCCGGCGCCTGCTCCCGCTGGACCAGGAAGATCAGATCCGCGCCCTCCTGGCGGTCCTGGAGGATCGGGAAGAGCCAACCCGCGTCGCGGCCGAGGAGTCCTTTGCCGCGACGTCGCCCGAAGAGCTCTCTCGGTTCCTCACGGTTGGAGCTCCCACGGGGCAGGAGCTCGACACGCTCACGCGCCACACGGAGGATCCCCTCGTCCTCGAGCACATCATCCGGCACAAGAACATCGCCGACGAGACCCTCCAGGTTCTGGCGCGAGCCGTGACCGGCGGTCCACAGGACGCGTTGGTCGTGAACCAGGCTCGGCTGCTGCGGCTGCCGTCGCTCATCGATGCTCTCTTCGAGAATCCCGAGCTGTCTTCGGACAACCGGCGCCGGCTGTCCGAGGTTCGAGAAGAGTTCTTCGACAAGGAAGAGCGCCGCCAGGAAGCGGAGAAGGTCCGCGTCCAGGAGGAGGCCGCGGCCGCGGAGGCCGCGAGGGCGGAGGAACAGGCGGCCATCGACCTGGCGGCTCTGAGCCCGGAGGAAGCCAACCTGGTCACGGGGCCGCCTCTGGTCGAAGACGGCATCGAAACCTCTCTCACCACCGGCGCGGTGTACCGCCGCATCGCCGTCATGACCGTCTCCGAGAAGATCAAGCTCGCCTACAGCGGAGGAAAAGAGGAGCGCCGTATCCTCATGGGGGATGCCAACAAGCTGGTCGGAGAGGCCGTCTTGAAGTCCCGCGGACTGACCGTCAACGAGGTCGAGTCCTTCGCTTCGATGCGGCACCTCAACGACGACCTGTTCCGGAAGATCTCCGGCAACCGCGAGTGGGCCCGCCACCCCGGCATCGTCAGCGGGCTGGTCAAGAATCCGAAAGTCCCGCTGGCCGTCACGATGCCGCTGGTCAAGCACCTGCCAATCCGGGAGCTCAAGGCCGTCTCGCGAGACCCGAATCTGCCGGAGGGCGTTCGCATCACGGCGCGCAAGTGGTTGGAAGAGAAGCGGCGATAGCGGCTCCGTCCGGCCGCGCTTGCCCGCGTATCCCCCTTTTTCATATGCTAATGTTTAGTCCTCGAACGGTTTTTGAGTCGCCCTCGAAACGCCGGACTAGTTCGGAGATCATGCCCCGAGACCTTGACTTCTACGTCCTGTTGGGCGTCGGCCGGGATGCCAGTGAGGCTGAGATTCGAGACCGATTTCGGGCTCTCGCAAGGGAAGCCCATCCGGACCGCGCCCCCGCCGCAAAGCGCGCCGACGCCGAGGCGAAATTCCAGGAGCTGGCCGAGGCGGTCAATGTTCTGACCAACGCGGAGCGGCGCAAGATCTATGACTTCGAGCGGTCGATGGTCGTGGCGGCCGGTCCCGGCGCGACGGAAGAGGACGCCGTTTCCCAGAACTATCTGTCTCAGGGGATCGCCGCGTTCAAGGAGAAGCAATTCAACGAGGCGGCCGGCAACTTCCAGCTCGCCGCGACGCGCAATCCCAAGGACGCCCGCGCCCATCACTACATGGGCCTGGCGTCGGCCCGGTCCGGCGACTTGCGCGCCGCGGTCCGCGCGCTCGAGGTGGCGATTGCTCTGGAACCGCAGAACGTGCGCCTGTTGAGGGACGCGGCGACCGTTTTTCGGCAAGCCGGCTTGTTGGTCAAAGCGGAAAAGGCCCTGGCCGAAGCGATTCGCTGGGACCCTTCCGCAGCGGACCTGCGCCGCGCGCTCGATGAGATCCGAGCGCAGCGGGCGGTCAAGGGAGCTTGAGGTGCCGGTCCGCACGAGTTGTTTCTCCGTCATGATGGCCTCGGCCTCTCGCCGGGTAACCATGGCCGATTCGGACTGACGGCTCATGGCCGGGATTGAAGCCTTCGGCGTCACCGACGTCGGGCGAAAGCGCAAGCACAACGAGGACAACCTCCTCCTCGACGTCAACGGAGAGAGCGAGGAAGGACTCTTCATCGTGGCCGACGGGATGGGCGGGCACGCCGCAGGCGAGGTCGCCTCCAAGATCACCGTCGACACGGTCGGAGAGTTCATTGCCGCGACCCGCCAGAAGGAAGAGGCCACCTGGCCCTTCAAGTACAACCATGAGCTCCATTTCAACAGCAACCGACTCGCCGTCGCGATCGAGAAGGCCAACGAGCGGGTCATGGCCGCCGTCGCGGCGCAGCCATGGCTGAAGGGAATGGGCACGACCGTCGTGGCCGGACTCCTGGACGGCAAGATCCTCTCGCTGGCGCACGTCGGGGACAGCCGGGCTTATCTGTACCGCGGCGGCCAGCTCTCGCGCCTGACCGACGACCACTCATGGGTCCACGAGCAAGTCGCGGCCGGCATCCTGACCGAGGACGAGGCCAAGTCGCACCCCTTGAAGAACGTGGTGACGCGCGCGTTGGGCGGCGGCCCTTCCGTGTCTCCCGACCTGCAGGAGCTCTCGTTCGAGTCCGGAGACGTCTTTCTGTTCTGCTCCGACGGCCTGACCACCATGCTCTCCGACGAGGAAATCCGCGATGCGGTGGCCTCGGAAGGCGATCCCAAGGCTCTGTGCGAGCGACTGGTGCAGACGGCCAACGACAAAGGTGGCGTGGACAACATCACGGTCGTGATCGCCCGGATCAAGTCGACCCCGCCCGACGCCGCCGCCGGCGAACCGAAGTCCTGAGCCCACATGTCCGGGCCGCGAAATCGGGCGCCCCGGTCGATTTTCGCCAACGCGGGCATGTTCCGTTCCGTATCAGCGTTGACGGGGAAGGGTTCGCAGACTATCCTCGAACGTCGATGCGTGCGCAATCGGTCAGGCCGATCTTGCTCAGGGCGCTGATCTTCGGCGCTTTGTGCCTGTTCCCCTCGGGGCCCGTGTGGGGCCTCGACCGGGTCGTCCTCGGCTCGTCGGTTCCTTCGGCGTCGTCCTGGGAGTCCAGCCCCTACCGCAGCTTCGAGGCTCCCGAGTCCATCTGGAACGGCCGGGCCGTCGTCCTCGACGAGGCCGGAGACGCCACTCTCGCCGCCCTGGTCTCTACGGAGCTGCAGCGGTTGTCCGTCGAGCTCCATGACCAGGAGGGATGGCGCCTGCCGTTCGCCGACGGGGATCCCCTGCGCATCCTCATCGCCCGCTCGGACGCCGGGGGCGTGCGGCGGCTCGCCGCGCGTGTCGTCGAGCAGGGACGCCTGGTTCAACCGACGATTCAGCTCGACGCCACGAACCTGTCCACGCCGGAGATCGTCCGTGAGGTCGGCCGGCTGTTTGCCATGGCTACCCTTTCGGCGTACGGGGTCTCCGATTCGACTTTTCTGACAAAGGCCGCCGCCGAGTATCTGGCCGGCTACGATGGACCCGAGGAGCGGGAGGCGCAGCTGCTCGCGGCGGCGGCGCCCGACGTCGATCTCTCCGCGCATCCCGATTCCCTGGGGCGCCTCTTCGTCGAAGAGTTCGCGCGCGAGGCGGGGGGACCGGCTTCCTTGCGGCAGGTCTGGGAGACCGCGGCGGAGACCGGGGAGCCGCCGCTCGGGGCCCTGCTCAGAACCTTTGCCGGCGCCACCGGCCTGAAGGAAGACGCGCTGATGCTTCGGTTCGGCGCCCGGCTCTATGCCACGCTGGAGACGGAGCCGTCTCCTTCCCGGATGTCGCTGACCGACCTGGAGCAAGAGGGCCTGGACGCCGCCACTCCGGCGATGTTCGCTCTGCGCCACCGGGTGCTCCTGCCCGCTGCGGACGCATCCGTGGGTGCCCTGCGGATCGGCTGGCCCGAACAGGGCTCGGATGCGGCGGCCGTGGTCCGTTACCGCGACACGGCACTGCCGCCGGACGTCGTGTTCCTCGTGCCCGGCGGCGCGCGCACGATTCCGCTGGCCGGCGTTTCCCGTATCGACTTCGTGGTGGCCGGGACGCTCGGCGGGCCGCCGCTGTCCGGCGCGATCGCGTTGGTGGAAGGGATCGGCTCCTTCCCGTTCTCGGGCCTGGCCGCGCAAGCCCTGTCCGGTCCGGGCGGACCGCACGTCTCCTGGACGACGGCGGCGCACGACGGGCTGGCCGGCTGGGCGGTCTTTCGCGAAGAGGTTCTCCCCGACGGGCGCATCGCCCGGTCGGGCCCCGAGATTCTTCCCTCCTCCAGCAAAGGCGAGGAGTCTTTTCGCTACGTGTATGTCGACTCGGCAACGAGCCCCGGCACCTTCTACAGATACACCGTGTGGGCGGTGACGGAAGACGGTCTGCTGGCCCGCGCGTTCTCCGCAACCCTGCGCGCGGAATAGACCCGGCCAGAGACCCTCGCGGGTCCGCCGCGGTCCGCGGCATGGCCATGAAGTGATGAACAAGAAACAACCCAACAAGATCCGGCGCGAACCGGACGTCGGAAAAATCATCGACCGCACGATCGTGCGCCTTTGGGACACGATCGAAGAGCTCGAGGCCTTGAACCCGGCCGAGCTGCTCTACTACCGGGTCGCGGTGTTCGGGAGCGCCCGCATCCAGCCCGGAGACCGGGAATACGCGGAGGTTCGCAAGCTCGCCACCCGCCTGACGGAGCTCGGGTGCGACATCGTCACCGGAGGCGGGCCGGGCCTGATGGAAGCGGCCAACGAGGGCGCGGCTTCCTCCCGCGGCAACGGAAAGAAGAAGACCCGTTCCTTTGGTCTGACCATCGCGGTGCCCTACGAAAAGGCCAATCCGTATCTCGACAGCGTCACCGCGCATCGGACCTTCTTCTCGCGCCTCCACCACTTCGTGCGCATGTCGCAGGCGTTCATCATCTTTCCCGGCGGCATCGGCACCGCGCTCGAGCTCATGATGGTGTGGCAGCTGCTCCAGGTCGGGTTCATGACCGAGCGCCCGGTCGTCCTGGTGGGTGAGATGTGGCAGGGGCTGTTGGACTGGATGCGTCGGGAGATGGTCCCGCGCCGACTCATCAACGCGGAGGATCTGGATCTCGTTCACCTGGCCGGCTCGATCGAGGAGGCGGTCTCCTGGATCGAACGGCACAAGGAGAAGTTCGATCAGGCGCGGGAGCGGCTCATCCTCGAGCGCCGCCGCGCCGCGCGCGCGATGGCCGATCCCGTGCCCGCCGCTTTGCCAGGTGTTCCCGAATGATCTTCCCGTGGTCGAAGGCGAAGGAGAGACGGGCAAGCTCTCGCGGGGTGAACCACCGGGCCTCCGCCGCGTCGTCGCCGCCCCTGGCTTTCCCGCGGATCGGGCGCGCCTCGTAGAGAACCGTCACGTTGTGGCCGCGCGGGTCGCGCTTCGGATCGGAATAGACGCCGAGGAGACGTCCGACCCGGACGGTCACGCCGGTCTCCTCGAGAGCTTCCCGCGCACAGCACCGTTCGGTCGTCTCCTTCCACTCGCAGAATCCGCCCGGAAGCCCCCAGCGGCCCAGGAACGGCGGCCGCCCGCGCTGCACGAGCAGAAGACGCCCGCGGCGGTCCCGGACCCACGCGTCGACCGTCAGGCGAGGAAGCTTCTTGTTCTTGTAGGGATCTTTCATGGAGTCAATCTAACTCCAGGTCGCCGGTTTACACTGCCCAGGGCAAATTCCGGCGCCCGAGGTGCGAAGTGCGGCCCGCTGTGTTCCCGCACCGCAGGGGCGGGGCTTGTCCCCGCCCGCCATGCGGTTCGCCAGGGCCGGGCGGCCGCAAGGGCCGCCCCTACGGCACGAACGCGGTTCGTGAGAGCCTGGTTCCGTAGGGGCGGGGCTCGTCCCCGCCCGCCATGCGGTTCCCCGGGGCCGGGCGGCCGCAAGGATCGCTCCTACGGCACGAACGCGGTTCGTGGGACCCCGGTTCCGTAGGGGCGGGGCTCGTCCCCGCCCGCACATCGTTAGACTCGCCGAAATGTTGTTGCCCGAGCGGAAGCGAATCCGGTTGAAGAGCGCTGCGTATTCCCGGGCCGGCGCTGCGTTTTCGATCACGATCGGAACCCTTGGTCGATTCCCCATCTTTGAAGATCAGGCCTTCGGGCTCGAGTGCGTCGAGCTCCTGCGGCAGCTTCGCTCCGACAAGGTGCCGAAGGTCTACGCCTTCTGCTTGATGCCCGATCACGTTCATCTTCTGCTCGCGGCTTCGCGGGAGACTCCGATTCCATCGCTCGTGGGCCGTTGGAAATCGCGGTGCTATCAAGCGCGCCTGGCTCGAGGGAAAAAGGAACCGTTCTGGCAGAGGAGCTTCTACGATCACGGCCTTCGCGGGGACGAAGACTTACGACGGGCGAGTCGCTACATTCTCGAGAATCCCGTCCGGGCAGGAATCGTCACGGATTTTCACGACTATCCGCTGTGCGGCTCGCTGGAGTTCGAGCTGTAGGGTGACCGGGCGGCCGCGAGGGCCGCCCCTACGGCACGAATTGGCCGAAGCGGATCCGGGTATGCGATGTTCTCCGTGAGACCCCGGTTCCGTAGGGGCGGGGCTTGTCCCCGCCCGCTCCCTACCCCCCGTACTTCTCGAAGAACTCGCGGATCTCCGAAACCGGGTCGTTCGTCACGAGCTCGGACGGGGACTCTTCATACCAGTCCCGAGGCAGGTAGCGCGCGTACGGCTCCTCCAGGAATCGCCGGCAGATGAGCGCGATGACGCCGTGGTCGGTCTCGCTGCGGATCAGGCGCCCCGCCGCCTGAACGACCCGCGTCATGCCCGGCTGCAGGTAGGCGTAGTCGAACCCCGCTTCTTCCTTGTCTTCAAAATACGATCTCAGGAGCTCCCGCTCGAAGGACACCTGCGGCAACGCGGGGGAGACGACGAAGACGCCCGAGAGGAGGTCTCCCGGATAGTCCACGCCCTCCGCGTACATGCCGCCGGACACGGCGAAGAGAAGAATCCCTTCCGGCGGCGGCGACTCGAGGGCCCGGAAGATCTGGCGGCGCTCGAAGTCGGAGAGGTCCGGCCGCTGCACCAGGAGGCGCGCCCGCGTCTTGCCCATGACCGCTGCGACCTCGGTCAGGAATCGGTAGGACGGGAAGAGCACGAGGTCGTTGCCCGCGTGGGCGTCGGACATGTCGGAGACGAGCCTGGCGATCCGTCCGTAGTTGCGCTCGCGCGCGGTGTACGTGGTCCGAACCTGCGGGAGGATCATCACCTTCCGGTTCTCGGGCGGGAACGGGGGCGGGAGCGAGATCGCCGACGTGCGGTCGCGGTCGAGGCCCAGCACCCGCTGGAACGCCTCGGGCGGCGTCAGCGTCGCGGACATCAGGATCGCGGAGGAGGCCGCCTCGAACGTCGGCGCGAGGGCCCGCGCGGGGTCGAGGCAGAGGAGAGCCAGGCGCACGCCGGAGTTGCGGCGCTCGACGACGCACGTGAAGTCCGGCCCGTAGAGATTCAAGACCGCGGCGAAGCGTTGCAGCAGAAAGTGTACGTCCATGACCGGGTCGTCGGGATCGGCGATGCGCGACTCGCGCTTCCAGGCCAGGTACCGCAGCAGCTTGGGCTCCCAGTCGGAGCGCCAGGCGTGGATCTCGTCGGCCGGCGGATCGGTCTGCCCGATCGCCTCCCCCTCCGGGAGAGTCTGCGCGGCGCGCTCCAGGATCTCGATCATCTCCTCCACCGACCGGGCGAGGTCGCCGAAGAGGTCGCCCGGCTGGAGGAGCAGTCGGTTGAGCAGCACGCGCAGCTCTTCTTCCAGGATCTCCGGCGAGAAGATCTGCCGCGCTCGGTCGGCCAGGTTGTGCGCCTCGTCCACCACCAGGATTACGTCGGCCAGCTCCTCCCCGGTCAGATGCTTGAGCGCCACTCCCGGCTCGAAGACGTAGTTGTAGTCCGCCACGATCGCGTCCGCCCGCTGCGCCAGCTCGAGCTGCACCTCGAACGGACAGACCTCCTCGGCGCGCGCCTCCTCGAAGACGGTGTCGGGATCCTGGTGCGGGAACCCGTCGCGCAGCCGCCCCAGGATGTCGGAGGCCGCCATCTTCTCCGGGTAGTTCTTGGCGAACCGGCAGAACTCCTCGTGGCAGACGATGCGGTCGTTGGCGCACATCTTTTCCTTGGCCCGCACCTGGAGCGAGGTGAACGCGCGCTCGTTCATCGCCGTCAGCGCCGACACCGCCATGGTCTGCTGGAGGGTCTTGGAGGTGAGGAAGACGACCTGCCGGCCGGTGCGCAGGCCGTGCCGGACCGCGGGATAGAGGGCCGCGGCGGTCTTGCCCGACCCTGTCGGCGCCTCGGCCAGCAAAATCTCACCCTGCGAGAGGGCGATGTCGATCGCCTCGATCAGCTTGTCCTGGATCGGCCGCGGCGAGGTATGCGGGAACGGGAGCCGGTCGGCGGCCCTGGCCTTGCGCTCGCGGGCTTTTTCCTGCGAGCGCCAGATCGCCAGCAGCCGATGGAGCCGCGCCTCGACCTGGCGGTCGGTCTCCTCGCCATCGTACGGGACCTCGATCGAGATCTCCTCGCCCGTCTCGATGTCGACGTAGACGAGGGACCCGGAGACGCGCGCGTGTCCCAGCCGCCTCCACAGGTAGCAGTACGCGAGGAGCTGGCGCCGGTCCCGCTCGAAGGCGTAGCCCGAGGCCCGCACGCCGTCGACGGACAGGTTCGTCGATTTGAACTCCTCGATGAACCAGTGGCCAGCGGCGCGCTCGAGGCAGCCGTCCAGGCGTCCGGTCAGGACCGCCGTCCATTCCTCGACCGTGACGCGGGCCTGGAGATGGACCTCGGAACGGTACGTTTCATGGGTGTCGCACCGGGCCGCGAGCACCCGGGCGTGGACCTGCGACCCAAGGCCAAGCCGCCGCCACCCGTCCCCGCGGTCGAACCCGACCCGCCGAAACCCCTCGTCGTCCGCCAGCTCGCGGGCGTTGACCTCGAACACCTTCGCCGCGCTGTCGAATCTCATCGTGGGCCGCGGTCATCGTAGCATCCGTGGGACGGTGAACCCTCGCCGCCCGCCGATCCGGCACCACTTCCGCCTGCACGTCGGGCGGGCGACTCCTCGGATCCCGAGGCGCGACGCGATTCCGCGGCCAATCTGAGATCGGAGGGGCTCAAATCGCGGTACCTTCGCTTATAATTCCATGGTGTTGAAACAATCCATCCCGCTCCGGAGCGCGGTCGCTCTCTCGTTCATCCTGTTGCCCGCGCTCGCCCTCGGTGCGACGTCCTCTCGGACCCGCACCCACAGGTCCGCCCGTCATTCGGAACCGATCCCGACCGGGATTCCGCTCGCCGACGCGCTGACCCGCGTCGCCCAGCGCTCCCCGGCGCGTCCGTCGGGGTTGTCGATCCAGATCGCGGACCTGTCCTCGGGCGACGTCGTCTTCGAGAAGAACCCCCAGCAGCCCGAGACGATCGCCTCGGTCACGAAGATGTTCTCGACCGCCGCGGCGCTCCATTTCCTCGGGCCCAGTTACAAGTTCAAGACCACCCTGTGGCGTCAGGGCGAGGTGCGCGAGGGCCAGCTCTTCGGCTCGCTCCTGGTGGTCGGCGGCGGCGATCCGAACATCTCCGGCCGTTTCTACAACGACAATTTCAACTACGTCTTCGATCGGTGGGCCGACGGGTTGAAGCAGGCCGGGATCGTGCGCGTGGCCGGCGACCTCATCCTGAACGCGTCCCTGTTCGACGGCGTAGCCCGCAATCCCGAGTGGCCGGCGGGGCAGGAAGCGAAATGGTACCAGGCGCCCATCTCGGCGCTGTCCTACAACGACAACGTGGTCTTGGTCGAGATCCGACCCGGCTCGCGCCCCGGCCTTCGGGCCGTGGCCGAGATCGAGCCCGCCAACGCCGTCGTGCATGCCGTCTGCTCGGCGCGCACCGGAGGATTTCGCGGGCGTCCCCGCGTCGCGGTGATGCGCCCGGCAGGCTCGGATTTCGTGACGGTCTCCGGCGTGGTCCCGTCGCGGGGTTCCTGGTGGTCCACGCCGATCGCGATCGACGACGCGGTCGGTTTCTTCGGCTCGTCTCTGAAGACACGCTTCCAGAACGACGGCCTCCCGGTCGGCGGCCAGCTCGTCGAGAAGCCCGTCCAGCCCGACAATTCCTGGGTGCTGGTCGCGACGACAGAGTCGGATCTCCTGCCGACGCTCGCCGTCACCAACAAGCGCAGCCAGGGCTTCTACGCCGAGCAGATCTTCAAGACGCTCGCGGCCGAGAAGATGGGGAAGGGGAGCTGGGAGAACGCCCTGGCCGTCGAGAAGCAGTTCCTCTCCGGGATCGGGCTCGATCCGACGCACTACGACTTTCACGACGGCTCCGGCCTCTCGCCGGAGAACCGGGTGGCCGCGGCCGATATCGTCGCTTTCCTGAGGGCCATGGACCGGCATCCCTACGGCGCGGCATGGAAGTCGACGCTCGCGGTCGGCGGGGACGCCGAGAGCACGCTGCGCCACCGCTTCCGCGAGCCCGAGATGCAGGGTCGGGTCGTCGCCAAGACCGGGTCCATCGCCGGCGTCTCGACGCTGGCCGGCTACGTCACCGCCGACTCCGGCAAGGTCTACGCTTTCGCGATCCTGTTAAACGGCCGCGGCATCTGGGAATCCTCCGGCCACGCCTACCAGGACCGCCTGATCCGCACCCTGATCAAGAACGGGTAGGGGAGGGGGCCGCGGCCCCTCGTCCCAATGAGGGGAGAGGGCCAGGGTGCGAGTCTCCGCGAAAAAAAGCCTCTCCCGATTGGGCATTGGGACCCGGCCTGATATTGCTACGGCTTTAGCTCTTGAATCGCTCGCTCGAGGAGAGGAATCAGGTCTGGGAGATCGCTGGTTGCCGTCCGCCAGACGATTTCGTAGTCAACGGAGTCATAGCCATGAATCAGGCGATTGCGCATCGTCATGATTTGCGACCATGGGATAAAGGTGAAACGGTCGCGGACAGCGACCGGCGTCCGCGTGGCCGCTTCTCCGATCACCCCGATCAAATGGGTCAGGGCAAGCTGCAGAAGCCTGTTGTGATCGAGATCCAATCGCGTTCGCGCGCCTACGAGCTCGACCGCCTCCTTCGCCGCGTCGAGCATGTGGCGGAGGCGAACCGACTCATCCCGCTCGGTCATAGATCGGCAGCGCCTGGGCGATTACACGATCGCGAAGATATCGGCTGAGGCTGGCCGGCGTCACGAGATCCGTCCTGCGGCCGAAAATCTGAGCGAGTTCTTCTTCCATCCGGGCAAACTGGATGAGGCCCGGAACATGGTCGGGTTCGAACTCGACCAGGACATCGACGTCGCTTTGAGGTCCGAAATCATCCCGTAGGGCGGAGCCGAAGATCGAAAGCCGGCGCACATGGTGGCTTTCCGAGAATCGGGCGAGCCGGTCCATCGGTACGGGGACCAACGGCGTCTTGGGCGCCATAACCATCTCAGAATATCGGGTTTACGGGCTCTGTGGGGCACCTGACTTGGGGGTACGAAGGCCCCACCCTCGGAAAATTGATGCAGATTACCCATCGATCCTTCCAGGAACTGTGTTCCAATGTTCACGATTCTTTTAGCTTTTTGGTTTGGTGGGTCCCTTACAACTTAGCTCGTTGCGCTCCTAGCTCTTTCGAGCGCGCGAATACCGTTCGCAGACGCGCGAATCGTGTAAGCGGGCGGCGGTTGACCGAGTTTTTTTGACTCGGGCATGGGGTCCGAGTCTTTGGCGAAAAGGTTGGTGGCCTGTGACCTGCGTCAACACTAGCGTTCCCAACTAGCTAGTAAATAACTGAAAAGCCTTTGGTTTAGTCTGATTTGGAGCGCGCTCCAAAAGGTATTTGACTGCCTCGACACGGAATGGTAATCTTCGTCCAACTCCCAGAAAGGAAGTTGGTATGGAGATCTCGGACGACTCGGCTTCTCCCGCCGTATCTGAAGATCCCTTCGAGAAAGAAATCAGGGCGATCTTTCAGGACACCCTCGGTCTGATTCATATCGCGCTTGTCGCGCATTACGGTCTGGAGGAGGGGGAGGCTACGGAGCTCGAGAAGGATCTCTACGTTTGGTTCGTCCGGTTCTGTATGCGGCCCGGCAATCGCTCACCCAAGGAATCTCGTCCGTTTCTTCTGGTCGCGTGCTGCCAGTTCGCGCGGGAATACCAGCGCTACGTTGTAGGCAGTGGCATTCGTGAAACGGACGAGAAGGTACGGAAAATCCTCGAACGGGAACCTGCTGACGTTGCTCATGACTTTTCCAGAAGTCTGGAGCTTCTAAGCTATCGACACCATCCCGATGCCTAATACTTGCCGGGTATTGGCCTTCCCTCTAAGACGGGTTAGAGAAGCTCTGCTTCCAAATGAAGCGGCTTCGATTGCCCAAGGCTATCTTGCTTCAACCCGGAAAGATCGATCACAAAGCCTTCTTGAGGACTGGCTCTCTAAGCCTGAAATTGTTGCGGCCATTTGTCACATCCTCCGCGGAAAATGGAATTCCGAGCCCGCATTGGTAGCAGAGGAAGGCGAACAGCTCTATGACTGGCTGAAGGCATCTCCGACTTTTGATGGGCTATTCGATGAGAAGGACTATTACTCCGGTGAGGTCGCCTTATTGACCGCAGGCGCGCACCGCCTACTGGGTAATCGAGAGCTGGCAGAACGCTGGCTCGAGCGAGCGGATGCAAGGTTCCGTCACACGGTAAACCCGACTCCGCTTTCTACGGAAGTTGCGTATGTGCGTTTGGCACTGCGCTACGACATGGCGCGCTATGAGGATGTCATTGAGCTGGCGCCTTCTCTGATGTCTTCCTTTGAGAAGCTGGGCATGCCTAGGGAAATGGTGAAGGCCGGACTCCTGAATGCGGTTGCCCTCAAGTCCACCGGGCAGACGTCCGTCGCGCTATCGATACTTGAGGGACTCAGGCAAACCGATGTTGTGTCTCAGGACTGCGAGCTAGGTGGCCGGTTGTTGATCGATATCGGGGATATTCACCAAATTGAAGGTCGGGCCGTCGAAGCCTTGAGGATTTATCAGGAAGCACTCGCGCTGCTTCAAGGGCGCGGTTCGACGATGTCTCTTGCCGATCTGAAATTGGTTGTAGGTGCCTTGTCTAGGGGTCAGGGACGGTACTCTGAGGCGATCGAGAGCTTCAGGGCTTCCATTCGTGATTTCGAATCGCTTGGCATGTCGACGAAGACTGCATACGTTCGAATTCTTGTCGCCGAGAGCCTCCTTGTCGCCGACCGCCCCCGCGAAGCGGAGTGGGAGCTCTTGGCCGCCCTCCCCACGATCGAAGAGCAGAAGATGGTTCCGGAAGGCTTCGCCGCGGTGGCGCTGTTGAAGGAATCCGTCCGCCGCCGCAAGACCGATCCCAACGCCCTGCGCGAGCTTCGCGAGCACCTCCAGAAGTCGAACTAAACACCAGTCCTCGTCCGCCCTTCAGACAACTCGATGCATCATCTCGTCGCCTGGCTGAGGTCTCTCTTCCGCCGCCAACCGGCTGTGCAAATTGCCGCATCCGGCCCTGCGATTGTCCGGCCCCGCGACAACCCTGACCCTCCCGCTCCCGCGTCGACCTCTCGGCGCGCCCTCTCATCCGTCCTCCCGTTCCTGTTTTAGCGGCTTGCTGCCCCAGCCTGCAATGTCGGGCGGCCGGCGAGGCCGGCCCTACCGTACGAATCGCGCCCAGGACATTCGTTTCGACGGAATCTCGTCGCCTCTCGCGCCGTAAGGGCGGGTCTGGTCCCCGCCCGGCCTCAGCTCCTGAGAGCAGACGTAGGGCGCGGGCAGAGCCTCCTCGCCGGCGTAGCTTGCGTTCGTGCGGAAGGCGCCGAGGCTGATCAACTGCGGCGTCACGCGGTACGAGTCCGCGACTCGTAGCGCTGATCGTCGCAGATACGGACGTTCTCATCGATTTCCTGGCCGGAAAGGCCCGGCCTCGGTGCATGTCGAGGTGGGAATCCCGGACGGCCGTTTCGAGCTTCTTTCGGGAACCAAGAATGCGCGCCAGGGCAAGGCGATCGGCTCCGTCCTGGAGGCCCCGTCCCTGTCGCTCAATTCCGAAGCGGCAGATCCTGCGGCAGTGATCCGGCTGGAGCTTGAGCTCGAGCGCTCCGACATGCCTATCGACATGGGTCGGCATGGGGGACTGTCTCATCGCCAGAATCGTGCTGATTCACGATGGCGAACTCTTCAGACGAAGGGCAACCTAAACTTCTTCGCGAGAAGCGCCGCGCTCGTGACAATAGAGATATAGGAGAGTCGAAGCGAAAGCGGCGTGAAAGGAGGCCCACGAGAAGCAGCGTCTGAGACCCGGGTTTTGAAAAGCGTTTTGGATCTGGACTCGCTTCGGGGTGGGGTGGTCCGAGGGTCGAAAGTGGAAGGCGAATCCTTCCGCCGGTGGTCTGCCCCCCATTTCGACTAGACACTTTTCAGAGTCCTAGAATGGGGCTCAGAAAGGCGGTCGGCGATGGGGGATTTTCCGAGGAAGGCAGACGGTCGGCGTATTTTTTCCGTTGAGTTCAAGCGGGAGACTGTCGGTCGGGTGGCATCCGGGGAGAAGACGCTGGCGGAGCTTTCACGTGAGCTGGAAGTCGCGCCGGCGGTGTTGCGCAACTGGATGCGGCTGGTCGAGCGAGGCGGCACGACGGCAGTTGCCGCGGGGGAAGAGGTGGTGCCGATCAGTCGGGTCCGAGAGCTCGAGCAGCAGGTCAAGCAGCTGCAGCGTCTGGTGGGCAAGCAGGCGATGACGATCGAGATCCTGGAAGCGGCGCGGGACCTGGTAAAAAAAAGTCCACACTTGTTCAGAGGATCCGCTCGGTGACCGGCCGGCCGATGGCGGCGGTGTGTCGGACGCTGCGAGTGGCCCGCAGCACGGGATATTTGAGAGGTCGGCTGCGGCATGGCCGGTTCTATCGCCGCGCCGAGGACACCGAGGTGCTCTACGAAATCCTGGCCGTCACCCGAGAGCGGGCCAGCTATGGAGTGCGTCGCACCTGGGCGCTGGTCAACCGCGGCCGGCGGGAGAGAGGAGAAAAACCTTATAACCGCAAACGGATCCGCCGAGTCATGCGGATGATGAGCCTGACTCTGCCGGGCAAAATGAGACGGCGTCTGGATCGGCCTCACACCGGCAAGATCGCCATGCCCGCCTCCAACCAACGCTGGTGCTCGGACGGGTTCAATATCTCCTGCTGGAACGGCGAGACGGTGCGCGTGGCCTTCGCCCTGGACTGTCACGATCGGGAGGCCATCGAGCACGTCGCCCAGCCGCGAGACTTGAACGGTCACGACATCCGGCTCCTGCTCGACCGAGCCCTCTGGTCCCGCTTCGGCGAGCGGTCTCTGCATACTCCCATCCAAATCCAGTGGCTCTCCGACAACGGCGGGCCGTACGTCTCGACGGAGACCGTCCTCTATGCCGAGACCCTCGGGTTCAAGCCCATCACCACTCCGGCTTACAGTCCCGAGTCCAACGGAATGGCTGAGGCCTTTGTCAACACGATCAAACGTGATTACGTCGGCGGAGCCGATCTCTCCGACGCGCATACGGTCATCCGACAAATCCCAACCTGGCTCGAGGACTACAACCGATTCGCGCCCCACTCCGCGCTCGGCTTTCGTTCACCACAGGATTTTCGCGCCCAGCAACGCGTAGAACTACGTTCCTTAAGTGTCTAGAAAATCGGGGGTCAGACCACTTGGCGACCGCAGAATAGCGGTCGATGACCTCTAGCGGCGCAAGCTTTTGGCGGGAATCGGAGCCTGAGGCACCGAACCGCTCATGGTTCAAGGACTTCGACTTGTTCAAGATCTCTGGTGACGGGTAGTTCCCAGTCGCCCTGCTGAAGGAATCCGCCCGCCGCCGCAAGACCGATCCCAACGCCCTGCGCGAGCTTCACGAGCACCTCCAGACGCGGGATAGCGCGCAGTTGTGAGCGGCCAGAGGTGGCCCCCCCGCTGGCTTCTTGACGGTCTGCTTGGTATTGATTAGTATTAATCAGTCATGAGTAGAATCAAGACCGTACCGGCTCTCGAGGCCCGAACGCAGCTCGGTCGGCTGATGAAAGAGGTCCGCAAGGGGTCGCGAGTCCTCGTAGAGAAATCCGGCATCCCCATGATTGGGATCATCAGCGCCGAGGAGTTCCAGAAGGTCATCGCCGAGCGGGAGGCCCGGTTCGAGGTCGTCGACCGGATCCGGCGGCGCCTTCCGTCGGTCCCGGAGAGCGAAGTCCAGCGTGATGTCCGAGCTGCCCTGAAGGAGGTCCGGCGGCGGCGTCGTGCTTAGAGTGTTGCTGGACACGAACCAGCTGGTCAGCAGTCTCCTCTCGAAGACCGGCCTCCAAAGACAGCTGATCGATCTCTGGAGAGACCGCGCCTACCTGCTCCTCCTCGCGGAAGGCCAGCCGGAGGAAGTTGAGGAGGTCCTGTCACGACGAAAGATCGCGACCAAATACAGGATCCCGCCCACGGACCGAGCATCTTTCCTGGATCTTTTGAGGGCCGAGGCCGTCATTCTGCCCCGGGCGAACGCAGTCGGTGTCTGTCGGGACAGAGACGATGACATCCTTCTTGCGACTGCTGCGGCGGGCGGCGCCAATTATGTCGTGACCGGCGACGCGGATTTGCTCGCAGTCGGTATGTTCCGTGAAGTCTCGATCCTCGACGCGCGGACATTTTTCGACCTCCTTGCGCTCGGCTAGGACTCGCTTTAGAAGAGATGGTCCCGGAGGGCCTCGCCGCCGTCGCGCTGCTGAAGGAATCCATCCGCCGCCGCAAGACTGATCCCAACGCCCTGCGCGAGCTTCGCGAGCGCCTCCAGACGCAGAAATAGGATCTGCTACCCTATGAGCGTGAACTTTCGCGTGGAGCTCGAGCAAGAAGAAGACGGCCGCTGGATCGGAGAAGTTCCCGATTTGCCGGGGGTCCTGGCCTACGGCAGGACTCGGGACGAAGCTCTTGCAGCGGCCGAAGCGCTCGCGCTTCGCGTGCTGGCGGACCGCCTGGAAAACGGCGAGGTCGGCGCCGAGCCGATGAGCGTCTCCTTCGTCGCCGCTTGAGCGGCTGGCCCGCCTGTAAGGCGAAGAGGGTCTTTGCAGCGCTCCTACGGATAGGCTGGTCGGTCAAGCGCAGTTCGGGCTCCCACCGCGTGCTCGAGCGTGCCAGCTGGCCTGACTTCGTCTTTGCGTTCCATGATGCCGATGAAATCGGTCCGCGAATGCTTGTGCGCATCGCGAGGTCGACCGGCTTGAGACCGGAAGAGCTATGACCTCCGGCCGATGACTCATTCCATCAAAGTCCGCATGGCGCCTCATCTGCGGCTCGCCGCTAGCACGGTCGGCTGCCGCCCTGATCTCCCGCCGTGGTCGCAATCAACAGATCAGAGTGCTGGAAGCGTCAAACCCCTGCCGGCTGGAGCAAGAAGAGCCCCTTGAACCACCGGGAGTGATTTGGAGTAAGGCCTTCCGCCTATCAGCCCGACCGCCTCGGCGTTCCCCTCCGCCGCGCGGGGACGAGGCGTAGCGTGAGTCCGCAGGCGGTGGCGAGCTTTTCGAAGGTGTCCAGGCGGGGTGAGACGTCGCCCTTCTCCCACCGGGCGATGGCGGATTGGGTCGTGCCGAGCCGCTCGGCCAGCTCTTCCTGAGTCAGGTTCGCCCGCGAGCGGGCTTCGCGGATCCAGTTGCGCGTCATGGACGGAATATATCATATCTGGTATAATCACCGGATAACGACGCCGAACGACTGCTTTCAAAAAGGGATCTCTTCGAGACCTCGCGATGTCCGAGGCATGAGCGTTACGACGACTGTCCGACGATCGCCGCGCGTCCGGGTGGCTCCGGTCCTGGCGCTGCTGGCGGCGTGCCCTGCCGCCGCCGCCATGGGCGCCGGCGGGATAGCGGGCCGCGAGCCCCTTTCGTTCGTGTTCAACGTCGCGCCGGCGTGGTTGGAGGAGTGGTGGCCGAGAATCGGGGCGGCCCTCCTGGCGGGGCTCGTGATGTTCTGGATCATGCGCCGCCGCACGCACGCCCTCGAAGCGGATTGCCGCCGGCTCGAGGCCGCGGTCGAGGCGGCCCGCGCCGAGGTCGCTCAAGCGAATCGGGACCTCATGGAGGCCTCTTTCACCGATCCGCTGACCGGACTGCGCAACCGCCGCTATTTCTCGGTCCTGATCGGGCCGGAGGTTTTGCGGACGCTGCGCGCTTACTCGGGCGGCGCGGTGAGCAGACCGCTCCCGAAGCGCGATCTCATTCTCTATCTGGTCGATCTTGACGATTTCAAGGCGGTCAACGACCTCTACGGCCACGATGCCGGCGACAGCGTCCTCGTGGAGACGGCGCGGCGTCTGACCTCCGTCGCACGACAGTCGGATCTCGTCGTCCGGTGGGGCGGCGAGGAATTCCTGCTGGTCTCGCGCGACGCCGACCGCGCCGAGGCGCAGGCGCTGGCCGCCCGGCTTCTCGACGTGATCGGCAAGACGCCCTTCGACGCCGGCGAGGGACGCGAGGCGAAGCTCACCTGCTCGGTCGGCTGGGCGCCGTTTCCGTGGTCGGCGAGCAAGCCGTCAGAGCGCTCGCACGAGGAAGTCCTGAAGGTCGCCGACCGGGCGCTCTCTCTGGCCAAGGAGGCGGGAAGGAATCGCGCGGTCGGCTCGCGGCCCATTCCCGACGGCGCACCGGCCAGGTACGAAGCCGGCGGAATCCCGTTCGAAGCCGAGGTGCTGACGGGGCCGATGTAAACCCTCGCCTACGCTCCGGTTCGCGATCTGCGCCCTCGGGCGCACCGGCGTCCGGCTCGCCCGGATGCGGGCTCGACCGGACGCCTGATCGCGAGACCTGCGCTCCGGCTCGCGCGTCGCGAGTCGTTTCGCCGATCCAGTCGGCGAAACTTGGTCGCGCCGCGAGGGCACGGAGGCACCATCCCAGAGCCCCGGGAGACCTCGCCTACGCTCCGGTTCGCGATCTGCGCCCTCGGGCGCACCGGCGTCCGGCTCGCCCGGATGCGGGCTCGACCGGACGCCTGATCGCGAGACCTCCGCTCCGGCTCGCGCGTCGCGAGTCGTTTCGCCGATCCAGTCGGCGAAACTTGGTCGCGCCGCGAGGGCATGGAAGCACAGGACCCTCGCCTACGCTCCGGTTCGCGATCTGCGCGCCTTCGGCGCGCACCGGCGTTCCGGCTCGCCTGGATCCCGCTCGACCGGACGCCTGATCGCGAGACCTCCGCTCCGGCTCGCGCGGCACGAGTCGTTTCGCCGATCCAGTCGGCGAAACTTGGTCGCGCCGCGAGGGCACGGGGGCACCTTCCCGGGCCCCGGTAGCTAACCCTCTCAGCGCTGGTCGCGCAGCGACCGCCTGCGCTGAAAGCTGATGTCGCGCGCCGCGGGGAGCCGGAGCGGAGGCAAAGGGTCAGGCGGGCGGTCGAGGCCGCATCCGGGCGAGCCGACTGCCGGTGCGCCGCAGGCGCAGGCCCTTTCCCGGAGCGAAGGCGACGTGTAGAATCGCGGGCTTTCGTTGAAAGGTCCAATGGCTGAAACCGGGAAATCTCTGTTCCGCAAGGTCGAAAAGGCGATTCAGGCGATCGAGAGCTCGCCGGACGTCCCCTCAGCGATCGCGCAGGCGGCCGCCGCGGTCATCGAGCATTTCCGCGAGGACCTCGGAGTGCGGGGAGGGCGGCTCTACGAGCGCCGGGACGGAGGCTACGAGCTCACCCGGACGTTCGGCGGCGCGCGGCCGGTCGTGACCGGGATCTTCGTGCCCGACGCCTATCCGCCGGTGCAGCGGGTCATCGACGACGGGGTGGTGGTGATGGACCTGACCGCGCCGGGCGTGGACCCGGAGTTCGAGAAGCGGCTGGACGTCGACCGCTTCGCCGCGATCGCCGTCGGGGACGACCAGTACATCCTTTCCTTTTCCGTCGATCCGAGCGCTCCAGAAGAGGACCTGATGGCCTCGTTGGGGATCCTCCGGCACGCCGTGGACCAGAAGCTCCGCCAGGACCGCTTCGTCTCGGAGTTGAACGAGGCGCGCCAGATCCAGATGTCGATCCTGCCCAAGAGGCCGCCCAAGGGAGGGCCGTTCGACATCGGCGGCTACACCACGCCGGCGGAGCTCGTGGGAGGGGACTTCTTCGACTTCATCGCGGTCTCCGACCGGATCCTGGGCATCGCGATCGCCGACGCGTCGGGGCACGGCCTGCCGGCAGCGCTCCAGGTGCGCGACGTGTACACGGGGCTGCGCATGGGCGTGGCCCGAGACTTCAAGATCGTGCGGACGGTCGAGCGGTTGAACCGGATCATCCATCAGTCCCGCCTTTCCACGAAGTTCGTCTCGCTCTTCTACGGCGAGATCGAGGAGGACGGGCACTTCATCTACGTCAACGCCGGCCATCCGCCGCCGCTTCACTTCCACGCCAAGGGCGTGACGGCGCTCGCCCAGACCGGCATGGTGCTCGGCCCGTCCGGCAACGCGACCTACAGCCGAGGATTTCTTTCGATGGAGGTCGGCGATTCGCTCCTGCTCTACACCGACGGCATGTTCGAGGCGACCGACGGGAAGGGGCGCGAATTCGGGTTGGAGCGGTTGAAGAAGGCCTTCCTCGCGTTGAAGGACCGGCCGGCCAACGAGATCACGCGGGCGCTGATCGACAAGGTCAACGAGTTCACGCGGGGACGCCCGCCGGAGGACGACCGGACCGTGGTCGTGGTCAAGCGAACGGCGCAGGCGGCCAAGCGAACGCCGGAGTCGCCCCGGGTGACCGACGGCGCGCCGCGGTCGAGCGATTCCGGCGTCTTCAAGCTGCCTGGGTGAGCCTTCGGCCGGAGGGACGCCGGATCCTCATCTCGGCTGGTTCTCGTCGAGAAGGGCGATGTCGGCGAGATCCTTGGGCCGCCCGAGCGCGCGCTTGTTCCTGCGAAAGTCGTCGCGCGAAAGCACCTGAACCGTGATCCCCTCGATGGGAACCCGAACGCTGTTCGCCAGCGCGGTCGCGAAATCCAGGCCGGTAGCGCTGGTCAGAATATCCACCCTGTTCGGCGCGACGCCAATCTGGAAGACGGTCCCCGGACGAGTGAGATCTTCCGAAGTCAAATCGAGGAGAGGGGCACCGAATTCTTTCAGGGCGGTCAGAACGCGTGCGGCGTTGGCTTCGGCCGGGCAGACCCAGATGTCGAGATCGCCCGTGGCCCGCGGTATCCCGTGGGCGGCGAGCGCATAGGCGCCGACGACCAGGAACTCAGCGCCCGCCGCGGTGAGTGACGACAAGATCTCGACGAAGTCGCGGTTCATCGAGGCGTCCCTCCTTGAACAGCCATGCCTGAAGCGTGATTTGCCAGACCATGGCCATCCGTTCGCCGGGCGACAGGTGCATGACGTCGGGACCTCGCGCTTCCTCGAGGGTGGTCTTGCGCGCGATCCGGGAGGGCTTCACCAGTCAATTCTACCCAAACAGGTCGACGCCGAATCAGGAGGTTTCCCGATTCTTCCGGAACCAGTCCGCCGTGATCGGGATCCCTTTCTCGAGCGGCGTCCAGGCGGGCAGACCGAAGTCGCGGCGGACGGCGGAGCCGTCGAGGACGCTGCGGCGCTGCTCGCCGGCCGGTTGGGGCGCCGCCTCCGGCTTCCCGCGGTAGCCGAGCGCCTCGGCGATCATCGCGAAGAGCCGGTTGACAGAGGTCTCGATCCCCGTGCCCAGATTCCAGGTTCCCGACGCCTCGGTCTTCACTGCGCGAGCCGCCGCTTCGACCAGATCGCCGACATAGACGTAATCGCGGGTCTGCTCTCCGTCGCCGCGGACCTTCGGCGTGCCGCCCCGCAGGATCGTCTCGGCGAAGATCGCGACGACACCCGCCTCGCCCATGCCGTTCTGCCCCGGACCGTAGACGTTGGCATAGCGGAAGACCTGGGTCTGGAAACCGTGAACCACCCGGTAGTAGTAGAGATACTTCTCGATCGAGAGCTTCGCGCAGCCGTAGGGTGAGACCGGGTTGGTCGAGTGGTCCTCCGTGGCGGGGCGCCCGCCTTCCGGCTCGCCGTACAGGGCGCCGCCGGTCGAGGAGAAGAGGACGCGGCGGGTTCCGGCGGCGCGGCACGCCTCGAAGAGCTTCAGGGATCCGAGGATGTTGGCGCGGGCGTCGTGAAGGGGATCCGAGACCGAGTGCCGCAGGTCGATCTGCGCGGCGTGGTGGGAGACAAAGTCGATCTTCTCCTCGGCGAGCAGGGGAGCGAGATCGGCTTCCGCGATGTCCGCCTCGACGAACCGGGCGCCGTCGGGCACCTTTTCGCGTTTTCCGGTCGAGAGATCGTCCACCACGACGACGCGGTGTCCGTCGCCCAGGTGCCGCCGCGCCATGTGCGAGCCGATGAAGCCGGCGCCGCCGGTGACCAGGATGTTCATGGAAGCGACGAGTGGCGAGCGCCGGGTAACGGGTTGGGAAATGGAATGCGGTTGTTCATCGCCAGCGATTCTGGGGCCTCGATGCCGGTTTCTCAACCATGGATTTCGATTTCTTGCCCGAGACGGCCCCGGACATCGCGTCGGCGAACCTCAACGGCCATCGGGCCGCCTCTCCGGCGTAGTCCACGCCGATACGGGGAGTCACGACGAGGCGAGGCCGGCGACCCTGCCGACGAAAGATGCGGATATCGCTGTTGGCCAGGAGATCCGATCCGCTGTCAGCGACGGTGATCCCCAGGGCGGCGCACAGCTTGCCGGGGCCGACCAGAAGCCTTGGCGGACAGCCTTCCGCGCCTTCGGCCGCGCGCAGAAGGACCGCCTGGGCGTCCCCCTCGCGCCGGGTCACGACGTTCGCGCACGAGTGCATGCCGTAGACGAAGAAGACGTAAAGATGACCGCCGTCGAGGTACATGGGCTCCACGCGCGGCGTGCGGCGCCCTCTCCAGGAATGGGCCGCGGCATCACCAGGCCCCAGGTACGCTTCGGTCTCGACGATTCGGGCTCCGTACCAGGAACCACGGTAACGCCGCGCGATCCACGAACCGATGAGATCGCGCGCCACCCGAACCGTGTCTTGCCGAAAGAACGCGCGGCTCGGCTCGGAAAGCCCGAGCCTTTTCGGATCGAAAACCAAACAGAGGTGAGGTCCCGCCTTCCCCACTCGTCTCTCGTCGCTTCGTCTCAATGAGTCATCGGCGGCGAGTCGACGGAGGCTCCCGGCGAGGTCGATACGACGGCGTTCTTGCCACTGCGCTTGGCGCGGTAGAGCGCCGCGTCGGCCTTCTCGATGAGCTCCTTCTTCGACCGCGCGTCGGACGGGAACGTGGCCAGCCCGATCGAGACGGTCACGCGCAGAATGTCGGTAGAGTCCGGCGGACGGAACAAACGCTCGTCGATCCGGCGCCGGATGCGCTCGGCCACCTCCATGCCCTCGTCGGGCGGCGTCTCGGGCAGGATCACCGCGAACTCCTCGCCGCCGTACCGCGCCAGGAGATCCATGTCCCCGCGGATCTCGTTGCGGATCTCTCCGACGATGCGTTGGAGGATGGCGTCGCCGACCGGGTGTCCGTAGCGGTCGTTGACCGCCTTGAAGTCGTCGATATCGAGCATCAGGACCGTGATCGGGCGATTGCGGCGCTCGGCGCGGCCGATCTCCTTCTGGAGCGCCTCCTGGAAGTGCCGGTGGTTGTAGGCGCCGGTCAGGCCGTCGCGCACGCTCTGCTCGCGGGCGTCGGTGTAGAGCCGTGCGATCTCGATTGCCGTGATGGCCTGGTTGGCGAAGATTTCCATGGCCCGCACCGTTTCGATGGTCGGGGACAGGCCGCTGCGCGGCGCTCCGACGGTCAGGCATCCGACCAGCAGATCGCCGGACATGAGCGGGATCCAGAGCGCCTCGGTCGGGAGCCACGCGTTGGGTTGGGTCCGGCGGACGTTGGAGCCGAAGAGCTCGGAGTCGGCGCTCTGCTCGCGGTGGCGCACATGGTAGGAGCGGGAAACCTTGTTGCGGTCGGTCCAGTGCTGGGTGATTTCGCGCGCCGGCACTTCCTGTCCCTGCATCTCGCTCCACCGCCGGTCGAGCCCGTGCTGCGCGCGGTGCACGAACTGGTCGGTGCCCGCGTCGTAAAGGGACAACAGCACCGCTTCGAATCCCAGGCTGCGCCCCACCGCGGAAACGATCGACTGGAAGAGGGCGTCGAGCGTCAGGTGCTTCTTGAGCTCGTTGGAGATCTCCAGGATCTGGTTGAGGGTTTCGGCCCGCTCGCGGTTGCGCTCGGACAGCTCCTGGACCTGCTGCCGGATGGCCCGGTCCTGGAGCATCAGCGCGATCTGCTCGGCGAAGAGAGTCAGGGAGGCGACCGATGAACGTTCGTGAAGCGCGGGGAACGCGCTCTCGACCACCATCAGGCCGGTCGAGAGCTCGAAGGTCGAGAGACGCACCTGTGCCTGATACGGCGATTGTTCACCGAGGCGCAGCGAGCGCGCCTCGCCGGCCTTGAGCTCAGCGGTCGGAGACCCCGGGGGCGCCTCGTCGAGCCGGTTGGAGCGCACCCATTCGGAGATCGCCTCCCGCGACGCCGAGACGTTTCCGGCCACGTGCAGGGCGAAGTCCGAGTGAGGATCGTCCATCCACTCGATGACCGCCATCGCGTCGATCGCAAAGAGGCGCTTCAAGACGTCGAAGAGGCGGACGTACCGATCGCCGCGCCCGCCCAGTGCGAAGATGTTGGAGATTTCCCGCAGCGCGTCGAGCTCGCGGTTCTCCCGCGCCACCCGCTCGTACTTGCGTTCGACGGAGGAAAAGTTGCGGATGACCAGCGAAGCCAGGACGACCGGGAAGAACGCGAGAAGGAGTCCCGGAATCCTGTAGAGCGGGTAGACCAGGATCTCCAGCGCGACCATCGGCGAGAGGAGCAGGAGGGCGACGAGCTGGAACAGGCCCATCTCCAGGAGCCGCTCCCGAGGAACCAGGCGTCCGATCTCCAGGTACGAAAAGACGAAGAGGGTGTTGACGAAATAGAAGACGAGCAGGACGCCGGCCGCCTCGACGGCGAGCGCGGCCGGGGCCTGGGTCGGCGTGCGCACGGCGCCGTAGAAGAGAGCCGCGGCCCCGTACGCCACCGACAGCTGCGAGAGGTCGAAAAGGCTGGAGAGCGAGAGGCGCCGCCGGCGCAGAAGCTTGACGGAAAGATCCGCCACGCCGCAGATCAGCATCGCCGCGCCGGGGGAATTCAGGATGAGGATCGCGGGAACCAGGGCCGCCGCCTCGAGGCCCAGGAAGTTGCCGGCATAGCGCACCCGCAGACGCAGCGCCAGGCCGGCGAGCAGGACGAAGAACACGATCTCTCCGGCCCGGTCGATCGGGATGGTTCGCGCTTCGAAAAGGAAGAGGACGGCGGCCGCCGCCGTCGTGCCGATCTGGAGAATGCGAAAAGCGCCGGCGCGGCTCACTTCTTCTTCCACTTGATCACGCCGGTCTCGAGCATTCGCTGGAAGATCATCATCACTTCCAGCTCCTTCATGGGGGAGATCTTCATGATCGACTTGACGTCCCACTGTCCGTTGATCCGGGAGATGACAAAGCCTTCCTGCGGCGAGAAGGTCCGATTCGTCAGCTCGGAGACGGGGATGGCGAGCTCCGGAATGGCGGTCGGTTTGACGCCGTCCTTCTCCATGTTGGCCTTGATGAGCCGCTCCGCGTCGCGGATGGCCTCGGCGGTCCGGCCGTCGCTCGGATCCAGATCCGACGCGACCTTGAGCATCCGGTACGCCGCCTGCGGGTCTTCCCGCAGGGTCTGGATTCCCTTCTGATAGAAGCGCTCGGCCTCGCTTTCGACGCCGCCTCCCACCGACACGGCCTTGGGGGGAGCGGGCGCCTCGACCAGCGACATGGTTCCCGTGCGCAGCCCCTCGAAGACCATGCGGGCCACGGAGAACTCCGCGTTGTGGGTCTGGAGGGCGATCTCCTCGACCGACCGCGAGCCGTCGATGTAGGGAAGGATCAGCTTTTCCCGCTCCGAAAGCTGTTCGAGATTCAAAGGCTTGACGATCTGGGGGATGACCTTGTCGTCCGGGACTCGCAGCCGGATGCGCTGCCACTCGTCGAAGCGCCGCAGGCCTTCCATGATGATTCCGGTCACGTCGAGCGACAGCGGGACCATCTTCAGGTCGGGAAGCTCCCCGTCGACGAATTCGAAGTTTCCTTCCTCCCACAGGAAGACGTCGAAGATCGACTCCTCCGCTTTCTTGCGCATCAGGCGCAGGAGGTCGGTCTCGGAGATGGCGTTGATCATCACGAGGATCTTGCCCAGCAGGATGTTGGACTCCTCCTGCACCTCCATGGCCATCTTCAACTCTTCTTCCGTGATGTAGCCATGAGAGACGAGGAAGTGCCCGAGGTACTCGCGTTGGTCCGAAGAAGAAGACGAGTTGATCCGCCCGGTCTGGAAGTAGATGCGCTTCTCGACGCCGTGACCCTCGATGAGCAAAGTTCCGGTCTTCTGTCCCAGGGACAGCCACTGCAGCAGCTCGGAGAGCTGCATCGTCTTGAGATTCCCGGTGATTCCCACGTGCTCTGTAAGCTACAGAAAAACAGTATTTTACGATGGACTGGCTCAGCCCGAGCAGGCTTTGAGATCCGGACGCGGGGACTGGGGGACGCGGCGACGCAGGGATTGGGCCGGAATCCTCTCCGCGTCCCCGTTTCCCGGCGTCCCAGCGTCGCCTTTATTCGACGGGCGGGTTGTAGGAGGGGATCCCGGTGACCGCTTCTCCGATCACCAGGGTATGGATGTCGTGGGTGCCCTCATACGTGTAGACGCTCTCGATATTGGCCAGGTGACGAAAGACGGGGTACTCGTTGACCACGCCGTTGGCGCCGAGCGTCTCCCGGGCGAGCTTGGCGCATTCGCGCGCCACCCACACGTTGTTGCGCTTGGCCATCGACACGTGGTGGGGTTTCATGGTCTTGTCGTCCTTCATGCGCCCGAGCTTCCAGGCCAGGAGCTGACCCTTGGTGATCTCGGTAATCATCCAGGCCAGGCGCTCCTGGACGAGCTGGTGGGCGGCGATGGGCCGGTCCTTCCATTGCTTGCGCGTCTTGGCGTACTCGAGGGCCGCCTGGTAGGTGGCCATGGCGCTCCCGAGAGCCCCCCAGGCGATGCCGTAGCGCGCCTGCGTGAGGCAGGACAGGGGTCCCTTGAGCCCCTCGACGCCCGGAAGGATGTTCTCGGCCGGAATCCGGCAGTCCTCGAACGCGAGCTGTGACGTGACCGAGGCGCGCAGAGACATCTTCCCCTTGTGCTCGAAAGTGGAGAAGCCCTTGGTTCCCTTCTCCACCAGGAATCCCCGGATGACTCCGTCCAATTTGGCCCACACCACCGCGACGTCGGCGATCGATCCATTGGTGATCCAGGCCTTGGCGCCGTTCAAGACGTAGGAGGAGCCGTCCTTCTTCGCCGTCGTGCGCATGCCTGCCGGGTTGGATCCGAAGTCGGGCTCGGTCAGCCCGAAGCAGCCGATGGCTTCGGCCCTGGCCAGCTTCGGGATCCATCGATCCTTCTGCTCCTTCGACGCGTAGCTGTAGATCGGGAACATGACCAGCGCCGACTGCACCGAGACGAAGGAGCGCAGCCCGGAGTCGCCGCGCTCGAGCTCCTGCATGATGAGGCCGTAGGCGACGTTGTCGAGACCGGGCAGCCCGTATTCGTGGATCGTCGAACCGAACAGGTTCATGCCGGCCATGTCGGGGACCAGCTCCCGGGGAAAGCGTCCTTCCCAGGCCGCGTCCTCGATGATCGGAAGGACCTTCTCCTCCACCCAGGAGCGCACCGTGTCGCGGACCAGCCGCTGCTCCTCGGAGAACAGGGTTTCGCAGTCGAGGTAGTCGATGTTGTGGGAGGGCATGTTGGGCCTTTCAGGGGGATCGTAACTCAAGGGCGGGCCGGGCGATCGATCGGGATGGAGAGTGCCGGAGACGGGCAGTTGAAATAGACTCATCGGTCGATGAGCGTCTTCATGGGCGGCTCCGCCTACAACATGGCCACGTCCATCTCGGACGGCTACATCATTCCGTCGGAGCTGACGTTCAAGAAGTTCCAGGGCTCCGACCTCGCCACGTTCCTGCTCGAATCGGACCGCCTCCTGCGCGAGATCCGCGGAAACCAGGTCGCGGCCGACGACGTGCAGGGCGCCCAGACGCGCCAGCGCCGCTTGCAGCGCGTCCAGCAGGCGATCACGATCGCCAACGCCGTGCGCTCGAAGCGGCGGTAGCGCGGCTGCGATGGGCCTTCGCTCCGCCCTTCTGGAGCCGAGCGCTCGCTGGAGCCGATGGGTCGGGCGCCTGTTTCCGGCCCAGGCCATGCGGGCCGACTGGAACATTCGAGCCCGGGCTGACGCGCGCAAGTACATCGCCGGCGCCGAGGGGACGTCGGACGAGTCTTTCTGGGCATCCGGGGCCGCCGATCTCGAGAATCTCATTCTGCGGGGCGTCGATCTCGGTGTGGATGCGGAGACGCTCGAGATCGGATGCGGATTGGGAAGGCTTCTCAAACCGGTGTCGCAACGCGTCCGGCGCGCGTGCGGCGTCGACGTCTCCACCGAGATGGTGCGCGCCGCTCGACGGGCCCTGGCCGATCGGCCCAACGTCGAAGTCTTTCCCACGTCCGGAAGGCTGCGCCCCTTCGCCGACGGGTCGGTCGATTTCGTCTACTCCTACGCCGTGTTTCAACACATTCCGTCGGCCAATGCCGTTCTGCGCTACCTGTCGGAAGCCGCTCGGGTGCTCAAGGGAGGCGGGGTCTTTCGATTTCAGGTGGACGGACGGCCCCGCCACGGCTACCGGCGGCGCGACACGTGGCTGGGGATCTCCTTCGACCAGCCGGGCGCCTTCGCCCGGACCGTCGCGTCGATGGGATTTTCCGTCGCCGCGCTGTGGGGAGAGCACACCCACTACTTCTGGGTGACCGCGATTCGAAACGGCGGGGGCAACCGCCCGCAGAGCGTCTCGGTCCGGACCCGGCCGACCCAATGGCGACCGGAGGCGCTGGAGGAATTTCTGGGCCGTCTCGGCTTGGCGCCGGGGGAGGCTCGGATGGTGATCGATGGAGACAGATCGCTGCGCCAGTCGGCGGAGGCTTTCGTGGTCGAACACGGGCAGGAAGATCCGCGGGCTTTCGTGGCGCGCGCCTATCAGGCCGTGCTCGGGCGGGAAGCCGACCCCGGCGGCCTCGCGTTCTACGTGGGGCAGATCGACAGCGGAATACCGCCCGCCAACGTGATCGATTGCCTGCTGTCGTCCCCGGAACTGGAGGGACTCCTGCGGGAGGAAGCGCCCGCGTCTTCCTGATGCGCCGGGCCACGTCGTCCGAGACGGCGCTTGCCGCCCTCTTCTTTCTGGCCGCGACCGTCGTCTTGACCTGGCCCATGGCGCCGCGCGCGGCCGACGGCCTGGCCGACGTGTGGGACGCGAAGTTGAACGCCTGGATCCTTCATTGGGACTTTCACCAGGCCTCACACGATCCCCTTCATCTCTACGACGCCAACATCTTCTATCCCGCGCGGTACGCGCTCGCCTTCTCCGAGAATCTCTTCGGCGCGGCGCTCTTCGCCTTCCCGCTCTATGCCGCCGGCCTTCCGACGCTGACCGCGTACAACGTCATCTTTCTCGTGGGGATGTTCCTGTCGGCCCTGGCCGCCTGGGCCCTCGCGCGCGATGTCACCGGCGACGGCGTGGCTTCGGTTCTGGCCGGCCTCGTCTTCGCCTTCTGCCCATGGCGGATCTCGCAGATTCCGCACGTCCAGTTCCAGTGGGGCGCGTTCCTGGCACTGTCGCTTCTCTTTCTGCTGCGCTATCTCGACGGCGGAAGGCGCCGCGATGCGATCCTGTTCGGGATCTGCTTCGGCTGGAACGCCCTCTGCAACGTCCACTACGCGGTCTTCTCCGGGTTCCTCGCCGCCGCGACGCTCTTCGTCGAGGGATTCACCGCGGGATGGGGCTCCCTGCGCCCCCGCCTGGTCGGAGCGCTGGCGGCCATGGCCGTGGCCGGGGTCGTCGTCCTTCCCTTCTTCGTTCCATACGCGCTCGCCTCCAGACTCTACGGAATGAGCAGGGGCTATGGGGAGATCGACGCTTTTTCGGGAGTCTGGACGGACTTCCTGAGCGCCGGGGGCAGGAACAGGCTCTACGCGGCCGCGGGCGAGAAGTGGGGCAAACCGGAGGGAGACTTCTTTCCCGGGCTCACGGCGGTGACTCTGGCGATGGCAGCTCTGGCCCGGCGTCGCAGGCAGGAGCGGCGGCCCGGCCTGCGTCAGGCCTCGCCGACCAGGCGCCGCATCGCGCGGCTCCTCGATGTCCCTCTCCTCCTCGCCACCGCGCTCTGGGTCGCCGCGCTGACCGGCCGTGAGGCCCTCGGGCCGCTCAAGATGCGCGAGCCCGGGCGCGTCGTGGTCGTCGTCACCGTGCTTCTCCTGGTGCGCCTGGCGGCCGCGTTTCCCCGCTGGTCGCGATTCTCCGACCTTTCCGATTTCCTTCGGCGAATCCGGTTCGGGCCGCGAGCGTTTCTCTTCGCGGCAATCTGCGCCGTCGGCATCGTGGTCGCGCTCGGGACGCACACGCCGTACTACCGTTTCCTCGTTCAATCCTTCGGAAGGATCTTCCATTCTCTGCGCGCGCCGTCGCGCGGGATCGTCCTGTTCGATCTGGGACTGGGCGTGCTCGCGTCCTGGGGCCTGGCGGACCTGATGCGCGGGAAGGCGCGCGCGGCCCGGCTTGGCCTGGCTGCCGCGGCGGTCCTGGCCGTCGGCTTCGAGTACCGGGCGTTCCCGCTGGCCGTGACTCCGGTCGATCCGCAGGCGCCCCAGGCCGAGCGCTTCCTGTCGACCCTGACCCTCTCCGGCGGCGTCGTCGAATGGCCGCTCGGGCTCGCCTACGACTTCGAGCACGAGTTTCGCTCGACGGCCCACTGGAAGCCGCTCCTGAACGGCTTCTCGGGCTTTTGGCCGCGGGCGTACGACGAGCTAGCGGTGGCGCTGGCCAAGAAGCCCATTCCCGATGTGGTGTGGGGGATGCTCGCCGACCGGCGGGCGACGCTGCTCGTCTTTCATTCCGACGAGGTCGAGGGAGAGGCATTGAAGGCCTACTGCGACGCCGTCGTCCGAGGCGCCGAGAAAGGAAAGATCGAGCTGCTGCGCAGCTTTCCGCACGGCGAGCACCGGGACCTGCTCTTTCACGTCGCCTCGGCGCCGCCGGTCGCCCTGCCCCCGGATCCGGACGCTGCGCAAACGCGCGAAACCCTGGTGCGCCTGGAGCGGCTCTCTCACCCTCCGTTCGGCTATGTGGATGCGCCGCGGGACGGCGCGACGGCCGCGTCCGGCTCGTGGGGCTTCGGATGGGCGCTGGACGACTCGGGCGTCGCCAGGGTCATTGTCTCCTTCGACGGCATAGCCGCGACCGACGCGGCGGTCGGGCAGCCGCACCCTGGCCCCGCGCGGGTCTACCCGGGATATCCGGACTCCGCCCACGCCGGCTTCGGGTTCATCATCCCGAAGCTCCCGCCCGGTCGGCATCTCTTGAAAGTGACGATCCTGGCGCGCGACGGCGGCCGGACGGAGATGTTGAGAAACATCCGCGTTCCCTGATCAGGGCTGGAGCTCGAACAGGGCGATCTGATCGACGCGCCCGATCTCGCGCCACCGGCCCGGCGTGTGCAGGGCGAGCTGATCGACCTCGAAGGGAAAGAGCAGGGCAAACCAGCGGTGGCCCTGCGGCTCGGTGCGGGCACGCAGCAACGACCAGCGGTCCGGCTCGATCCAGTCCCAGCGGGCGTAGGAGAGCCTGGTGTAATGCTCCAGGGAGCCGCTCGTCTGCATCGTGAGGACGATGCTCCCGGCGGGCAGAACGTCGTCCGCCCATTTGCAGGCCCGCGGATACACGGTCTCACCCTGCGCGATCGAGAGAACGCCGAGGTGCCGGGTCCACAGGCCTTCGTCCACGAGCACGACCAAGACCAGGAGGGCTGCGGCCGCGATCGCGAACGAGGGTCGTGGAATCCTTGCGAGAGCGTCGCGGACGGCGAGAAGGGCTCCCACCAGGAGAGCGGGAAGGGCCGGCAGGAGGTAGCGAACGAAGGTGAAGGAATCGTAGGGCTGGTAGAAGCAGTAGAAGAGGAAGAACACGCTGAACCAGGAGATCAGCAGCGCCCGTTCGCGGCGGGCGACGCGGCGGTCGAAGGCGGCGGCAGCCCAGGCCAGGGGAATGAGCGGCGTCAGCGTCCGGCCTACCCAGCCGGCATAGTGGAGAAACCGCGGCGGAAAATAAGTCAGCCCGAGATCGCTCCACAGCGTTCCCTTCTGATAGCCGGACTGAAAGGCGTTGCCGTAGCAGTGCAGGTTATAAGCGGCGAAGCCCGCGGCGAACGGAACGCCACCCAGGCCGAACAGGGCGAGGTTCGAGAAGGAAAAGGGGAGAGCGAAGGCCAGCGGGACGGCGAGAAGGAAGCTCGTGGGTCGAACCAGGACGGCGATTCCGAACGATGCCCCGGATGCGAGCGCCCATCCCGTCCGGCGACGGGCCTTGAGCGCGGCCAGGACCGCGGCGAGGGACCATAAGGTCGCCGCGAGATCGCTCATCGGCTGGATGGCCTGGAACAGGAAGATCGGCCATACGCCGAAGACGGCAGCCCCGATCGCGGCCCACGGGCGCGACAGTCCGAGCTCCCGTGCAAATAGATAAAAGAGCCAGAGCGCTCCGACGGCGCAGATCAACGAAACCAGGTACGGGCCACGCGTCCACCCGAACACCGCAGCGGCGAGCGCCATGTGCGCGGGAAAGCCGGACGGGTAATAGGGGGCCATCGTCCCGGGCTTCGGTCCGGTCACGAAGCCGAGCGGAATGAAGAGGGGCGACCAGGGGTCCGAGAGGCCCAGACGGTCCAGGGTGCGGGGCCGGTCGACCAGCGTACCGGCGGCCATCCTCCGCGCGGTGTTGATGTAGCCGGAGCTGTCCGAACCGCCGACGCAGAACGTGTTGTGGCGGAAGAGGAACCACGCGTAGCCGGCGAGCAGAACCACGGCTGCGGCGGCGAGGCGTCGCTTCTCGTTCATCGTCACTGCCGCCTCCGGAAATGGATGGGGCCCAGCAGTCGCACGCGACCGTTCGGAGCCAGCCCGGCGAGAGCAACGGTCCCCCCGCCGCACAGCAGGGCCCAGAGCGCGATCGACAGAAACAGCACCGAGGGCCCGTGTTGCCACGCTCCTCGACTGGCCACGCTCCAGACCGTCGTGGCGAAGGCGTAGACCAGAGCGAAGAAGAGCGCCGCGTCCTCCGATCGGCAGACGTGAGTCAGGGCGAGGTCCAGGAACAGGACGGAAAGGGCGGCCACGCCGGACGCGGACAGCATCGAAAGGAGGAGACGGTGCGAGGAGAGATCGACGCGGAAGAGACGAGCGACGGCATAGACGGGAACGTTGGCGAGGCCGGGGAGGACGGGGTAGCTCGAGACCACGCGGCCGCGCTCGAGCCGGAACCAGTAGGGGAGATCCGCGCCGGCGAACTCGCGGAAATCGAAGCCATGGCCGTGCAGGATCGTGATCGGAAGGAGCTCTGCGGGCGCCGTGTCCCCGCTTCCCACGTAGCGAAAGCCGACGTTGTAGACGAACAGCGGGAGGAAAAGGGCGATCAAGGGCGCCAGCCGCGACAGGGCGAGCGGTCGCCGCAGAACGGACAACCGGGTTCCCGTGACCGCTGAGCTCATGGTGGCTGGCGACTCTCCGATTTCTCGGTTCCCCTTATAATCCACGCCCTTTATGGACGCGACCGCGATCTCGCATATCGGAGAGAAGGCCGGCCTGAATGCCACGGTCCGGGGCTGGCTCTACAACAAACGCTCCTCGGGGAAGATCCAGTTCCTGATCATCCGCGACGGCACCGGTTACCTCCAGGTCGTCGTGGCCAAGGCGGACGTCCGTCCCGAGGTGTGGGAGGCGGCGGAGAAGCTGACGCAGGAGGCGTCTTTGAGCGTGACCGGCGCGATCCACGAGGAGCGGCGCGCCCGCGGCGGCTACGAGATGACCGCGACCGACGTCGTTCTGCTCGGGCCGTCGGAGAACTACCCCATCAGTCCCAAGGATCACGGCGTCGACTTCCTGATGTCCAACCGCCATCTCTGGCTGCGCTCGAACCGGCAGCACGCGATCCTGAAGATCCGGTCCGAGCTCGAGCAGGCGATCCACGACTTCTTTTACGAGCGCGAATACGTCCGCATCGATGCTCCGATCCTGACGCCGGCGGCTTGCGAGGGAACGTCGACCCTGTTCGAGACCCAATACACCGAGGACGAGAAGGCCTACCTCTCCCAATCGGGTCAGCTCTATCTCGAGCCGGCGGCTGCGGCCTTCGGCAAGGTCTATTGTTTCGGTCCGACGTTCCGCGCGGAGAAGTCCAAGACGCGGCGCCACCTGCGCGAGTTCTGGATGGTGGAGCCGGAGGTCGCCTTTCTGGAGATCGACGGTCTGATGAACCTGGCGGAGGAGTTCATCTGCGAGCTCGTCGCCCGCGTCCTCGACCGGTGCCGGGAGGAGCTGGCCCGGCTGGAAAGGGATACCGACCGGCTGGCCACGGTCCAGAAACCCTTTCCGCGATTCAACTACCGCGACGCGGTCGAGATCCTGAAGAAGAAGGGCTTCGCCGTGAAGTTCGGCGACGACTTCGGAGGCGACGAGGAAACGGCGCTGGCCTCCGACTTCGACCGGCCCATCATGGTCACGCGCTATCCCGCCTCCATCAAGGCCTTCTACATGCAGCCCGATCCGAAGGACCCCGAGGTCGTGCTGGGCCTGGACATGCTGGCGCCGGAGGGGTACGGCGAGATCATCGGCGGCTCGCAGCGCATCCACGACCCGGATCTCCTTCTCGCTCGGATCCAGCAGCACAATCTGCCGCTGGAGGCGTTTCAGTGGTACTTGGACGTGCGTAAGTACGGGACGTTCCCGCACGCCGGATTCGGCATGGGCCTGGAGCGTCTCGTCGCGTGGATCGGCGGCGTTCCCCATCTGCGGGAGACGATCCCGTATCCGCGGATGCTGTACCGGATCTATCCCTGAAGGCGGAAGGCGGCATTTCTTTACTTCCTCTCTTTACTTCTTTACTATTTGAGTATGAAGAGCACGATCTCCGCGAAGGGTCAGATCACGGTGCCCAAGGCTGTCCGAGCCCGCTACGACCTCGAGCCCGGCACGGAGGTGGAGTTCGAGCTCAAGGATGAGGGCGCCCTGTTGCGCAAGAAGAGAGGAGAGCGGCACCCGATCTGGAACGCGATCGGGTCTCTCAAAGGGAAGTTTCGCTGGCCGAAAGGGATCCCTCACACCACGGACGCTTACATCGACTACGTCCGGGGCGGGTCCTACGAGGAATTGACCGGGGTCAAAGCCCGCCGCCGGCGCCGCAAATGATCACCGCGGTCGACGCGAATATCCTGATCGACCTGGGCATCCAGGATCCCGCCAGGACCATGAGCGCTGCGCAGGTCTTCGAGGAATGTGCCGCCGCGGGCCGACTCGTCGTGTGCGACGTCGTCCTTGCCGAGCTGGCCGGAGGTTTTCCGCCGGACGAGGATCCGGCGGCATGGACGCGCCGACTCGGGCTTCTCTACGATCCGATTTCGGAGGAGGCAGCCGTCGTGGCGGGGCGAATGCAGGCGCGCTATCAGGACCGCTCGGGGCGGCCTCCTCGGCTGTTCGCGGATTTTCTGGTCGGCGCGCACGCTCTGCGTCAGGCGGACCGCCTTTTGACGAGAGATCGCGGCTTCTACCGCGACTACTTCCGAGGCTTGAGACTCGTGGAGCCGCGGTGAGCTCGAAGGTGCTCCCGTCCGTCGGCGTCGTCTCCCTGGGCTGCCCCAAGAACCTGGTCGACACCGAGGTGATGCTGGGACACCTGGCGAAGGCCGGTCACGCGATCGTGCCGGACTCGCAGGCGCGCGTCGTGATGGTCAACACCTGCGGCTTCATCGATCGAGCCAAGGAAGAGTCGATCGAGGCGATCCTGGAGCAGGTGGAGCGCAAGAAACGCGGGGAGATCGACCGCGTGATCGTGGCCGGCTGCATGGTCCAGAAATTCGGGCGGGAGCTCGCGACGGAGATCCCCGAGGTGGACGTCTTCCTGGGACTGGACGAGCTCGAACAGGCTCCCGCCGCCGCGCAGGGGAATCCGGCGCTGCCGCGATTCACCGACAAGCCGCTCGCCACGCGTCTCTACGACGAGAACGCGCCGCGGCTCCTGTCGCGCCGGCGCGGCTACGCGTACCTGAAGGTCGGCGAGGGATGCGACAACCCGTGCAGCTTCTGCACGATTCCGCAGATGCGGGGGTTCCAGAGGAGCCGACCGATCGACTCTCTGGTGGCCGAGGCGAAGGGGATCGAAGCACAGGGGATCTCGGAGCTGGTGCTGATCTCTCAGGACACGACGCGCTACGGGGAGGACCTGGGGCTCGCGAGAACCGGCCTGGCCCTGCTCGTCGAGCGCCTCGCTGCAGAGACCTCCTTCCCCTGGATCCGCTTTCTCTACGCCTACCCCAAGACGCTCCACGACTCGGTCCTGGACCTGATGGCCCGGGAGCACCGTTTCGTGCCGTACGTCGACATCCCCCTGCAGCACGTCGCGCGCGGCGTCCTGGCGAAGATGCGGCGGGGCGGAGACGGAGCGAGCTACGCCGCCATGATCGGCCGGATGCGGGACCGCGTGCCGGAGATCGCGATCCGCACGACCTTCATCGTCGGATTCCCCGGCGAAGAGGAGGCGGAGTTCGCGGAGCTCTGCGAGTTCGTCCGGGACGTGGAGCTCGACAACCTGGGAGCGTTCACCTACTCGCCCGAGCCCGGGTCCGCGTCCGAGCCACTGGGCGACCCCGTCCCGGCGCAGGAGAAGGAGCGCCGCAAGGACTTTCTGCTGTCGCTCCAGCAGCCCATCGCGCGCAAGAAGAGCCGGGCCCTCAAGGGCAGGGTGGTCGAGGCGATCGTCGAGGGACCGTGCGAGGAGAGCGACGACCTCCTGGAGGGCCGGCTGCGCTCACAAGCGCCGGAGATCGACGGACGCCTCTTGATCAACGATACCGGCGGGCGCAGCGTTCGCGCCGGCGAGATCGTGCGCGTGCGAATCACTCAGACGCATGCGTACGATGTGGTCGGCGCGATCGTGGCTGACAGCTGACACCTTCCCTGATGCACGTCGTCCGCGACCCTCTGCGCTCGCAGGAGCTGCCCCACGGGGGCGTCGCCGCGATCGGCAACTTCGACGGCGTCCATCTGGGGCACCGGCGCATCCTGGACAGCGTCGTGGCTGCGGCGCGCGGGTCCGGGCGGACGTCCCTGGCCATCACTTTCGAGCCCCATCCCCTGGCCGTGCTGCGGCCCGACCGCGCCCCCCGGCGGATCCAGACGCTGCGCCAGAAGGAGGAAGCGATCGAGGCGATCGGGATCGACACCCTCCTGGTGATCCCATTCACCCGCGACTTTTCGCTGACCGAGCCGGAGGATTTCGTCCGCGATTTCCTCTGCGCCCGGCTGCGCGTGGCCGAGCTCTTCATCGGCCAGCATTTCGCCTTCGGGCACGGCAAGCGGGGCGACCTGGAGCTTCTTCGGAAGATGGGTCCGGACTGCGGGTTCGTCGCCGCGGGCGTCGAGGAGGTGGACTACGCCGGCGCGGCGGTCTCCTCCACACGCATCCGCAACGCCATCGACGCCGGCGACGTCGTCTCGGCCGGCGCGATGCTGGGGCGCGAGTACGAGATGGACGGCATCGTCTCCAAAGGGGAACGCGTCGGGAGGAAGATCGGCTATCCCACCATCAACCTGGCTCCGGAGAACGAGCTGCACCCGGCCGACGGCGTCTACGTCACCCAGATCGAGCTGCGTTCGTTCGGCCGGCGCTTCGACTGCGTCACCAATATCGGGAGGCGGCCCACGGTCTACGAGGATTACGCCACGACCATCGAGACGTACGTGCTCGACTTCTCCTCGAACGTCTACGGCGAGAAGGTGCGCCTCTTCTTCTTCGAGCGATTGCGCGAGGAGCGCAAGTTCGCGTCGGTCATGGCCTTGACCGAGCAGATCGGGCGGGACATCGAGGCGACGCGGGCGTATTTCGCCGAAAAGCGGAGGGCGTAGGGCAGACGCCCCGGGCGATTCGGCGCCTCTACAATGTAAGTATTGTATCCACGCGGCGGGACAGGTTAGACGGTGGACCTTCGCCAGTCATGCCGAGGACGCATGCGGCGTTCGCGACGCCCGCCCGGCTTCGGCTCCGCGCGCAGAGAGGCCACTGCTTCCCCGAAGATCTGTTTCCACTTCGCGCCCTTGGCGATGGGGAGGATCGACATATATCCGCCCGGCCTCAGCGAGAAGGGCTTCTTCAGGAGCTTGAGGTGGTCAAGCTGCCGGCCCGGCGCCGCGTCGACCTCGAAGTATTCGGGATGCACGAAGTCGGACACGGACACGTCCCCGATCTTGTAGGTTTCGCCTTCCACCGGATCGCAGGTCTCGTAGGCGAAGAAGGCCGCCTCTCCTTTGTTCTCGGGATCAAAGCCCTCCGCGGCGAGATTGATGTCGGGATCCGCCATCATCTCGAGCAATTCGTGGCTCGCCGCCACGCTCCACTCGCCGCCACTCTGTTGCACCGATCGGGCGAAGACTTTGCCCAGTGGTCTCCCGCTCTTCGTGAGCTCGTGGTAGCCCAGAGCGTCGGCCTGATCGGAATCGTCGAGAACGACGAGCTGCCAGGATTCCGAGTCGGCCTGGCCTTCCACGGCGAGCGCCGCCCCCGTCCCCCACACCGGCGAATAGTCATCGTCGAGCTGCTGCTGCAGAGCAGCGGCAATCCGATGGACATCGGCCGACGGAACGGCCGTGGACCGGTTGATGACCGCAATGCGAATTGGCATCGACGTCCCCCTCTCGGCGGCGAGAGTCCGGGAGCGCCGACTCTCGGCTTCGCGATGCGGCTCGACGAGCCTGGACGGGCCGCTCGCGCTTGACAGCTTACCGCGGCGCCCGTACCATTCGATGTCTCGCCATGCCTAGAAGCCGAACGTCGGTCATCGCGCTCGCCGCACTGTTGTTTCTGAGCGCGGGGCTGCTGGCGACGACGCTCCACGGGCACCCTCTCGCCTCTCCCGACCAGGATCACGACTGCGGCGTCTGTAAGTGGTCACACGTGGTCAGCGCCGCGCAGCTCGCGCCCGCAGCGCCTCTTGCGCCGATCCTGCAGGCCGTCGCTCTTCTCGTGCCGAACGCGACGGCCGTCCCGCCCAGTCCCGCCGTCTCGCGTTCGACTTCCCGCGCCCCTCCCGCTTCCTAGGCCGGCGCGGCCGCGCTTGCGAGTTTCGGTCGAGCGAGGGCTCACCGGGGCCGCTTGCGAACAGGCCTGCGTAGTCCGCATGCCGAGGCTCGTCATCCTCGACGGTGAAGGCGTTCTTTGGAGGCGCAATGGATTGCAGCCGAGACTTCGATGAAAGAAACCCGCCATTCGAAGAGTGGAGACTTTTCCGGTCCGGTCGGGTGAGACTCTGGATCGCCGGTGCCCTGCTCCTTCTCGTCTCGAACCAGCCGATCTCCCGGTCCTCGCCGCCGGCCGCCCTTTTGAGACCCTCCACTCCTCACCGAGCTCAACCGCAGGTTTACCCCGAAGGCCGGAGCGGGGCCGCCGACGACTCGCTCCGGAACGAGGACCGCGTCTCGGCCCAGGACCTGGTGGCTCGCGAAGGGCTGGACTTCATCGCGCCTCGACCGGCCAGCCATTGGGCGACCCTCCTTGCCGAAGATGCGCGGCTTCTCCAGGCCTATGGAGAACTCTTTCTCGATGCCCGAGATCAGGGTGTATTTCTGGCTGGGCATCTGGCCGGCGCACGAAGCCTCCCCGCTTCCGACCCTGTCGTCATGGGGAAGATCGCCAATCTGATGCGGCGAACCCTCGATATCTACGTGCCGATCGCGGTGTACGGCAAGGATCACGATTCTCCGCAGGTCGCCCAGCTGGCTGAATCGCTGTACGAAGCCGGTTTCTTGAACGTACTTCTGTGCCACTCCGGCTATGCGGACCTCGTCGCGGGCGGTCTCAAATCGAAACGGGGGCCGGAGCCTTCGGTCACTGACCCGGTGGAACCGAGTGAAGGTTCCGGAGGGGTGGCGCGCCAGGCATCGTCGTCTCGGGCAAAGCGGTCCTCGCCGGCGGAGGGAGGGCCGGCTCCGGACGATGGCGTCGAAGGGCGGACGTCGACGGCGAGGGCGACGCGTTGACCTTGCTTTCCGGAATCCTGTCGATCCTGACTGCCATCTGGGCAGTCCTCCGCGAGGCGAGCCCGTATCTTTTGGTCGGGCTCGCACTGGCCGGTGTTCTCCACGAATTCGTGGATACCCACCGGATCCTCGGAATGATGGGAGGAAGAACCTGGAAATCCATCCTCGTCGCGACCATTCTGGGAGCGCCGCTCCCGCTGTGCTCCTGCGGAGTCTTGCCAGCCGCCGTTTCCCTTCGCCGAAAAGGAGCCAGCCGCGGAGCCACGCTGGCCTTCGTCGTCTCAACGCCGGAGACCGGCGTCGACTCGCTGTTCTTGACCTGGGGGCTTCTGGGTCCTCTGTTCGCACTGATTCGCGCCATCGTCGGGATGATCATGGGGGTGCTCGTCGGGGGAGCCACGATGTGGCAAGGTCACGACGCTTCCGGCGAACCTTCTGCCTCCTTGCCGGCGACCGAGCCCGACGAGCACGCCGACTCAACCGGCCCGCTCGGGAAGCGCCTCCGGCAGGCCGCCCGTCACGGCTTCGTGGAGCTCTTCGGCGATCTCGCGTTCTGGCTTCTTCTCGGGTTCGTTGCGTCCGGGATCGTGATGGCCCTCCTGCCGGAGGGATTCTTCGCGAGCTTCCTGCCGAACGAATGGCTCTCCTTCCTGGCCATGGCGGTCCTCGGGGCCTTCACCTACGTTTGCGCCAGCGCGTCGACGCCCCTCGCTGCCGCGATGATTGCGGGAGGCCTGAATCCGGGCGCCGCGATCGTCTTTCTGCTGACCGGCCCGGCGACGAATCCCGCCACGCTTCTCATCGTCGGACGCCACTTCGGCCGGCGGACGGTCGCCATTTACCTCTCGACGGTGTTCGCCGCGTCGTTTGGCGCGGGTCTGGTCTTGAACCGGGTCTTGCCCACGACGGCGACGATGACGCCTCCTCCGGCGTCGAGCGGTTGGCGCACGCTGATCGAGGTGTCTTCGGCGATCGTCCTTCTCGTATTGACCGTCTTCGTCCTGCGTCGACGGGGGATTCGCGGGGACCTTCGCGACCTGGCAGGACAGGCCCGCGACGTGACCCGCGCCTTGCGCGCAGTGCGCTGGGGTCGGCTCGCCGGGCGTGTCGGGCTGGTGGGAGCCGCTCTGGCTCTGGCGTTCTGGCTCTCGAGCGCTTTCTTCCGAGTGCGGCCCGGCGAGCGCGCCGTGGTTCGCCTGCTGGGGCGGGTCCGGTCCGCGGACGTTGGCCCTGGGCTGCATGTCGCCGCTCCGGCTCCCTTCGGACGCGTCGAGCTGGTGGCGGCGGACGCGATACGGACCACGGAGATCGGATTTCGGGCTCCTCCGTTTTCGACGCAGTCCGGCCCCGTCTCGGCGTCGGTCTTCCCGGCCGCCTCTCCCTCGTTCTCGCGGGAGATTCCCAGGCTGCCTTTCGAGTCGCAGTTCGTGACCGGCGACGAGAACGTCATCGAGGCAACCGCCGTCGTGCAGTACAGGATTCGAGACGTCGCACTGTATCGTCTGGGATCGGAGCGCGCCGATGGAACGGTCTGGGCTCTGGCGCGTTCCATTCTCGTCCGCGAGATGGGAAGGCTGCCGGTCGACGCGATCTACTCCACGGCGCGCGGGCAGATCGAGATGGAATCGCTCCAGGAGCTGCGCCGGGCTCTGGCGGCGGCCCGAACCGGTCTTGAACCGCTGGGGCTTCGACTCTTGTACGTCCATGCCCCGGACGACGTTCACCAGGCGTTTCGCGACGTCGCGTCGGCCGCCGAAGACAGCGCCACCTCCCGCAACCTCGCGCTCGTGGAGAGCGAGGGCTCGATCCGCGAAGCGCGGGCCCAGTCCGGAAGGCTGGTGCTGGAGGCGGACGGCACGCGCTTCGGGATGGTCGACCGGGCCAGGGGAGCGGCCGCGGCCTTCGTCGGGATTCGCAGGGAGTACGAGCGCGCCCCGGGTCCGACGCGGCTTCGTCTCTATCTGGAGACCGCCGAGCGCGTGCTGGCTCCGGTGAGGAAGTGGATCAAGCCGGCGGGGGCCCGCGGCCTGGAGCTGTGGTTGTCGGGTGGGGAGACCGTCGCGACCGTGCCGGGGTCGCTCGTTCCGCAGCCGCCGTCAGAGACGGGCGGAGCCGGCGTGCCTCCTTCGAGTGCTCCAATGTTGCCGGTCATTCCCGCCCTTCCCCCGCCCCAACCGCAGTGAGGTGCTCGTGAAAATCACCCTTCGGTGGCGTCTCGCTCTCGTGGTCGCGGTCGTCGTGGCTCCGGCCGCCGCGCTCGATTCGTGCTTCGTGGTGGACGCCACCGAGTCTGCGATCCGGACGCGGCTCGGACGTCCCATCGAACAGATCCGCCGTCCCGGATTGCATTGGAAGCTGCCGGTCGTCGATTCAGTGACCCGACTGGACGCCCGTGTTCTCCAGTTCGACGCTCCGACCGCGGAGTACCTCACTCAGGACAAGAAGAACGTCGTCGTTTCGTCGTTCGTGCTCTGGAGAGTTGGAGACCCTCTCGGATTTCTGCGGGCGATCGCGACGCGGGAGGGCGCGCAGGCGCGCCTCGCGGACCTGATTTCCTCCGAGCTCGGCACGGCGCTCGGCAACACGCCGTTTTCGCGGCTCATCTCCGCCGTTCCGGGCGAGGCGCGGCTGGAGGAGGTCGTTCGTGCCGTCGCCGGGCGCGTCGCAACGAGAGCGCGGGCGGATTACGGGATCGATCTCGTCGATCTTCGCGTCGATCGCCTCACCTATCCGGATCAGAACCTGGCGAGCGTCTTCACCCGGATGCGCTCCGAGCGCGAGCGCATCGCCAAGCGATTCCGGTCGGAAGGAGAGGAGCAGGCCGCGAAGATCCGAGCGGAAGCGGACAAGGAGCGTTCGCGGCTCCTGGCCGAGGCTTCGCGCGTGGCGGCGGAGACTCGTGGCAAGGGGGAGGCCGAGGCGGCCAGGATCTACGCGGATGCGATCCGTTCCGATCCCAGCCTCTATCGGTTCCTGCGAACTCTGGAGACCTACGACAAGATCCTGGATTCCCGCACGACGATCATTCTTCCGTCCGATTCGGAGCTGCTCAAGCTGCTCACCGAGGGAATGCCGAAAGCCGAAGCGGCGCCGGCTTCGCGCGGTCGGGGAGGCAGGCCTTGAAGGCAGGGTGGCTCGCGATCGCCGGGGCCGCAGGGACGGCAGCGATCCTCGCGGCCGGCCTCTATACCGTTCGGCCTTCCGAGGCCGCCCTGGTTGTCCGGCTCGGGTCTCCGGTCCTGCCCCCCGAGAGGTCGGGAATTCACTGGCGGTGGCCGGGCATCGACCGGGTCCTTCGAGTGGAAGTCACCCGAGCCTATACGATGCCCGTCGGTTTCCGGATGGCCGATGAGGTCCGCGGCGTCGCAGCCCCCACGGAAGAGAGCCGGTGGCTGACCGGAGACACGAACAGCCTCTCCGTTCAACTCAGCATTCAGTATCAGATCGTGGATCCCGCGGCGTTCCTTCTCGGATCGGAGCAGCCGGCGGAGGCCGTTCGTCGCGGCGCGGAAGCGGCAGTCACGGCGTCGCTGGGAAGCCTCCCCGTCGACGACGTCCTGACCACCGGAAGAGTCGTTCTTCTCGATCAGGTCCGGCGACGTACTCAGAACTTCCTCCAACGGTCCGGGGCGGGGATCCAAATCGTGTCGGTCGCGCTGCGGTCCATCGAGCCGCCGGAGGAGGTGCGGGCCGCCTTCCAGGACGTCCAGAACGCACGCAGCGATCGAGAGAGATTCATCAACGATGCGACGGGCTACGCCAACGAGATTCTTCCGCGCTCGGGCGGCGAGGCGAACGCGATCGAACAGAGTGCGGCCGCGGACAGCGACCGCCGCGTCGAGCGGGCTCTCGGCGATACGCACCGCTTCGACGCGCTCCGTCGGGAGGCCGCGCGCAACCCGGGCCTGCTGCGCGAGCGTATCTATCTCGAGACCATGCAGCGGATCCTCCCCCGCGCCAGGCTTTTCGTGATCGAAGGCAAGGGCGCCGACACCCGGCTGCGCCTCTTCGATCCGGCCGCCCGGGTGCCGCCCGTGGCGGCGGGCCAATGATTTGCAAACTTCGGTTCCGATGGGCGGCCGTCGCTCTGGCTGCCGCGGGAGGGGTTGTTGCCTGTCGACAGGCTTCGCCCGCGCCGGAAGCCCCGCGTGTCGCTGCGACGATTTTCCCGCTCTACGACATCGTTCGCGAGATCGGAGGGCCGGACGTTCGAACTTCCGTTATCCTTCCGCCGGGGGCCAGTCCCCACACCTTCGAACCGACGCCTGGATCCGTAGCCGAGATCGCGGGGGCGTCCGCGGTCTTCCAGATCGGCCACGGACTGGACAATTGGGGTTCCGCCATGGCTCAGTCGGCCGGCGTCGCCACGGTGGTCACGGTCGACAACGGCATCGCCCTGCGGCGATTTGAGCCGAACGAGAGAGACGCGGACCACCCGACTCCGGGGGACGTCGATCCGCATTACTTCCTCACGACCCGCAACGCCGCGATTATCGCGTCCAACGTCGAGCTCCAGCTCTCCCGCCTCGTGCCGCAGGCCGCCCCGCGCTTCGCCGAGCGGCGCTCCGCCTACCTTCGCCGGCTTCAGCGCATCGAGCTCGAGATGCGGGGTCTTCTGGCCAATCTGCCCATCCCGGAGATCGCCACGTTTCACAACGCTTTCGGGTATTTTGCCGAGGAGTATGGCCTCAAGATCGTCGCGGTCTTCGAGCCCTTCCCGGGCCGCGAGCCGGGACCCAAGGATGTGGCCGAATTTCAGCGCCGGGTGCGCGAGAGTCGTTTGAAGGTCATTTTTGCAGAGCCCCAGATGTCGATCGACGCGATCGCGCCGATCGCTCGGGACCTCGGCGTTCGTCTGTCGATGCTGGACGACATGGGGGGAGTGCCCGGGCGGGACAGCTACGTGGAGCTGATGCTCTTCGATGCGCGGCAGATCGGCGCGGCTTGCGGACGAGGCGAACCGTGACCGGGGATCCGGGCCCGGCGATCGACGTGCGCGCTCTGACGGTCCATTACCCGGGGCAAGGTCTCGCCGCCGTCGAGGACGTTTCCCTCCGAGTCGGTCGCGGCCAGATCGCGATCGTGATCGGACCCAACGGCTCAGGCAAGAGCACGTTGATCCGAGCGATCCTGGGGCTGATTCCGTCGACCGGCGCGGTCCGTGTGCTCGGACGTCCGGTCCGAGACGTGCTCGATCGCGTCGGCTACGTGCCGCAGCGGCTCCAGTTCGATCCGACCCTGCCGCTGACCGTGCGGGAGATCCTCTCGATGCCGCGCCGTCGCCTCGCCAGGGACGGAATGGTCTTCGCCATCGAGACCATGAGGCTCCAGCCGCTGCTGGATCGGCCCGTCGGCGAGCTCTCCGGCGGACAGTTGCAGCGGGTCCTCATAGGGCGATCGCTGGTGACCAGTCCCGAAATCCTCTTCCTGGACGAGCCCGAAGCCGGCGTGGACACGACGGGGGAGACGACGCTGTACCAGGAGATCGCGTACCTGGCCCGGGAATCCGGCCTCACGGCGCTCATTTGCTCTCACGAGCTCGAGCTCGTCGCCCGTTACGCCGATCTCGTCCTTTGCCTCAACCGTCGACTCGTCTGCCACGGCAGCCCGGCAGAGATCCTCACGGAGGAGAACCTGCGGCGGCTCTACGCGGGAGGAGTCTCTCTTCACAAGCACGAGACGGAAGCCCATTCCCGATGAGCCAGGCCCTGGCCCTCCCGTTCTTTCAGAGAGCGCTCCTCGGCGGAGTCGTCGTGGGCCTGATGACGAGCCTGCTCGGCGTCTTCGTCGTCTTGCGTCGATCCGCGTTTTTCGGCGATGCCATCGCCCACGCGTCGCTGGCCGGCGTGGCCGTCGGAGTCGTGACCGGCATCCCGCCGCTCTGGAGCGCGGGAGCCGTCGCCATCGGGATCGGTCTCGTCCTGAACCGCTTCGAACGGCGGAGCCGGCTCTCCGTTGACACTCTTCTCGGATTCTTTCTCGCTTTCTTCCTGGCGCTCGGCGTCGTCGTGTTGTCCCTGCGCCCAGGGTACCAACCCGAGCTTCTTTCGTATCTCTTCGGAAGCATCCTGGCGGTCAGCCGTCCCGGTCTTGCCGGCATCGCCGCCATCGGTCTCGTCGTCGTCCTGCTCACGCTGGTTCTGCGGCGCTCGCTCGTGTTCGCGACGTTCGACCCCGATGGGGCCAGGGTCTCAGGGATCGCTGTGGACCGCGTTCTCACGGTCTACAACGTACTGCTCGCCCTCGCGGTGATCGCGGGCCTTCGAGTCGTCGGCGTCATTCTGATCAACGCGCTGCTGGTCCTGCCGGCCGCGGCCGCCAAACGGCTGGCCCACTCGGTGGGCGAGATGTTTCTGCTCGCTCCGGGGATCGGCGTGGCGAGCGTGCTGGCGGGATTGGCCCTCTCGTTTCGATGGAACGTGCCTTCCGGCCCAGCGATCGCGCTCGTCGCGGGCGCCATCTTCCTGGCTTCCGCGCTGGTCCGCCGCCGGCCTCGAGACGGACGATGAACGAGCGTCCGGGGCGCGGCGGACTCGGCCCTCACGGCCAGCGGATCAGAAGGCCGGCTGTGGCGCCGAGCGAGCGTTCCCGGCCCTTGAACGAAATCCCGTAGCTCGGTTCGACGTACCAGCCGAGTCGGGTCCTGGGCCAAAACATGAAATCGAGGACGGCCTCGACTCCCCAGGACCCCCCTGTCCTTCACCGGAGCGGCGAGAGAACTCGGGACCGATCCCGGCCATGAACTCCACGGTGCGTGAGAGGCGCCATGGCTTCTTGAAGATGAGATCGGCGCCGATCTCGGTGTGCCCGGTCGAACGGAGACACGTGAGACCGAGCTCCAGCCAATCGTCGATGGGCTCGATCTCCGCGGCCACGGTCCCGCCGAAATGAAAAGGGGCCGGCAGGGGAGTCCCACTCGCCGGCGCCGCCGACTTCGAGAACGACGGAACCTTCCGGGGCTGCATCCTGACCGGCCGCCGCGGCGAAAATGGAAAAGCAGAGCCCGACGCAGGCGAACCATCCAGCTTTACGCATTTCGTTCTCCCCGCTGAAAGAGTCTCGAATGGTCCGGCGGGCCTCCAACATCCGTCGCCGGCGCCGGGGAATCAGAGGCGCGGCGCGTGACGGGGCGAGGGCGGAGGCAAGGAGAGTCGCGAAGCGGAGATACGATTCGCCGGCGATCGGAAATCCGGCGACGCGGAAGGGGGATGGGTTGGTGCGCCGAGAACGAAAGCGCGGGTCCGTGGAGCGTCCAGGCGCGGGGCGCTCGCCCCCGTTCCGACCCAGCACAGCACCGAGGAGCAGGGGGCGCAGTTCGCGTCAACCTGGCAGCAGTCCTCGAAAACGAAGGCGGAAAGACCTGCGGCGACACTCACCGCCACGAAGCAAAGCACCGAAGGAATGTCCCCGGACGACCTCTCCGTCGACCGGTATCCGGCTTCCTGGCTTGATCTGGATCACGTCGCCCGGCCGTAGGACGGCAGTCACAATCCTTCGGATTTCCGTACCGTCTCGAAGGAACGCGATCTCCGGAAGCAGGGGAAGGAGATCCGCGATCGCGCTCTTGCCGCGGCCGACCGTCAGTCCTTCCAGGACTTCCGCGACCAGGACGAAAAGAACGATCACCGCGCCTGTGAAGAACTCACCGATCGCGAGCGCGGCGAGAACCGCGATCGACATCGACAGTTCCATCGTCATCCGCCATCGGCGCAGGGCGAGGGTCGCCTGGCGCAAGATTGGGTAGCCCCCGGCGAGGGCAGCCAGCAGGGAAAGAGCGTCGAACCCAAAGAACGGCCTCCACGCGCCGAGCCGCCCGGCGATCAAGCCGGCGGCGACGCAGCCGATCCGGACGAGGTCAGAGCGATCGACGGAGCCGTGGTCCGGCTCGGTCGGCTCGAACGGAGAGCTCGCGAGAGCCGACGCTTCCGCTTCCATACCGCCCTTCTCCGCGGCGCGAGACCGAAGGGATTGGACCTCCGGTCCGAGGCCTAGAAGTTGTAACGAATGCGCGCGGCCAGAGTGCGCGGCGGAATCACGTGCGTGCCGCCGAAGGTCGACAAGACGTTGTAGACGCCGAGCTTGTCGAAGGCGTTGAGCACGTCCACCTGGAGACTGACCGGAACGCCGAGGCGCGCGAGGTCCGCGCCCGCGGAGAAATTCCAAACGGTGCGGGGCGCGGCCCGATTCGGGTCGAGGTCGGTCCCGTTGCCGAACCGGATGAAGGGGAGCGCAAAGGAGTTGTCGGGATCGGCGGCGATCGTCTCGTCCGCGCCTGTGACGAGACCGGAGTCATAGCGGCCGCCGGCCGCGACCCAGAGGCCGGACTTGCCAAACGCGTAGTTGAGGCCACCCTGAATCTGAATGTTCTGATCGTGGTCGATGACGAATGGCCCGCCGGTGACGGCGTCGAGCGCGCCGGTGTCCAGAAACAGGCCCCCGGCCAGAGGCGGATTGTAGACGGCGCGGACATGGCCGACCGAGGCGTATCCGGTCAGACCTCCGACCGGAGCGAGATCGAGCCGGACGTTCCAGCCATGGAGTCGCCCGCTCTCGAAGGCGACCGGAAAGACGATTCCTGTGTTCTCGAACTGCGCCTGATCGGCCACGAAGCGAACGCGCCTCTCCCAGAAATCGACGTCCAGACGTAGCTTGGATCCGACGGCCTGCTGGATCCCGGCGTCGTAGACGTTTTGACGCGCCGCCGGGACCAGGATCAGGCCGTCTCCCAGCGCCCGCGACTGCTGGACCTCGGGCGGCGCGAGCGAGCTCGCCTCGGGCGAGGAGGAGAAAAGGACGTTCTCGTACTCCGGAGTGATGAAGATTCGGTTGTACGAGGCCCGGAAGACCGTCTTGGTCGCCGGCACGTAGTAGGCGAGGCCGACGCGGGGCTGGAGCTGCGACTCCTGCAGAGGAAAGTTCGCGTGGTCGTAGCGAAGGCCGACCTGCGCCGTCAGGTTCGAAAACCGGATCGTGTCCTCGACGAAGCCGGCGATGTAGGTGATCGTTCGGGAGCCTTCGAAGAGAAACGGCGTCCCGCCGCGGGTCAAGTCGTAAGGCGCGAGGCTCGGGTTGTAGCCGTCCGAAGCCGGATCGTTCAGGTTCGGGTCGGTGATGCCGAAGGAGAATCGTTCCTTGATCGGGTAGAGCTTCACGACGGCCCCGGCCTTGAGCTCGTTCGCCGCACCGGCTTGAAATCGTCAGGACGGGCTGGATTCCGTAGTTGTCCAGAGAACGCTTCGAGTTCGCGATGACGCGACGGATCGTTGGGCGAGCCCTCATAGGTATAGCGGTTGTTTCGCGCGAAAACGGTCGTGTCGAGGACGATCGACGGAGAGAAGACCCTCTGCCAACCCAGATTCGCGTTCCAGTCGTTCGTCTCGACCTGGTTGTCGGTATCGGTGGCCTGCTGCGTGAAGGTATTCGGAACGTCCCGCCGAGTCCGGCCGACGAGGCCCGAGACGCGAAAGGAGTTCGTCGAGTTCTCGTTGGCCATGATCCAGGCGGAGAAAGACCCGCTCCGTGTCGCCATGATTGTTGCAGGTTGTCGAAGTTCGGAGGATCGAGGAATCGGTCCGACTTCGATCCGTCGACGGAGAAGTAATAGCCGAAGCGGGAAGAGCCGCCGCCCGCGGAAACGCCCGCGTCGTAGGTGTTGAATCGAGCCGCGCCGGCGCGCGCGTCGCCTTTGATCGCGCCCGTCTCCCAGGCCGGATTTCGTCGTCAAGTTGATGACGGCGGCGATCTTCTCGCCGTACTCGGCCGGCACGTTGCCGTAGATCACTTCCGCCGACTGGAGGATACGAGGATCGATCGAGTTGGAGAAGGTGATCCCGATCTGATCCGAGATCGGCTGGCCGTCGACGACATAGCTCTGCTCGCTGTGAGCCCCTTGAAAATGGTAGCGGCCGTTCTCGTCCTGGGCGAAGCCGGGCGTCTGCACGACGAGCGCTTCCATTCCGCGGGAGGGACTGGCGGCGGGAGCGTGCTCGATAAACGACTTGTCGATGTCCACGTGAGATTGCGACGAATCGGTCTCCAGAACCGCGGCCGGCTGCTCCGCTTCGACGCTGACCTTCTCCGACACTCCCTGGAGCGCCAGAGCGACGGGGATCTCGACGGGGGCCGTGCTCCGCACGTCGAGCTTCAAGTGCTGTGTCTGGAATCCCTGGACTTCGACGTGAAGCTCGTAAGGATTGAACGGGACGTTGAAGAAGGCGAATTTCCCGTCGTGGTCGGTCCGGGCGTCGGCGTGAAACCCGGTGATGTCGTTTCGCAGGACCAGAGCGACGCCGCCCATGGGCTTGGCGTCCGGGCCGGTCACCGTTCCTCGAACCGTTCCCGCGGCTACGGCGGCGCCGGCAGGTTGGGAAAAAGGGGCGAGGCAGAGTACGAGCACTGCCACGGTGCAGTGGACGATTCGAAATGGGTTCCTGAGCATTGGTCGAAGTCTCCTCTTGACGTAACCCGGCGCGAGACGCCGGGCCCCTCCGCTTGGAGGAGGCGAAAGCCGTCGATCCGTTTTTCGAGGGCTAGAGGAGAACGGGGGGGGCGCGGGGACCGGAGGGGTGGAGGGAGGATTCGAGCGTTCCGACTCGGTCCACGGCCGTCAGAACCGGCCGGGAGACCGTCGGCGCCACCGCCCGCGCTTGTTGAGCGACACCAGTCAGACGCTGGTTATGGCAGGCGACGCACTCGTGTTCTTGAACGACCTTGAGAACGGCGTGCCAGTGCGCCGCCCGGGTACGCGGATCGTGCCGCGTGATGTAGTGGCTCTGAGGGTGAGGCGAATCGCCGCTCGCGAAAACGGAATGGTCGTGCTCGGCGAAGCTTCCGGCCAGGGCCGCCACGACCAGGAGGCTGACTGCGGCCGCACGGCCCAGCCGCCGTCCGCTCGAGGACAAAGGGCCGGAGAGTCAAGATTGCCTCATCAACTCGCTATTGTACGGTAGGGACGCCCGAATGTTCGGCGCAACGTCGCTACGATCAGGAGCGCGCCGCCGAACGTCGCGACGATCGCAGCCCCGGTCGGCAGGTCGAGGACGAACGAGAGGGCCACGCCGCCGGCGGAGACGACGATGCCCATGGTCCACCCGATCGCCAGACGCGGCCCGAGGCGCTCGGCGAAGAGCATCGCAGTGACCGACGGGACGATCAGGAAGCAGAAGACCAGCAGCACCCCGGCGATCGCGACCGAGGAAGTCACGACGAACCCGAACGACATGTAGAAGAGGAAATCCCAGAATCGGATGTTGATTCCCTGCCGCTCCGCCTCCGTCTCGTTCATGGAGATGAGGAGGAAGCGCCTGCGGAAGACGTAGTGGAAGAAGCCGACGAGCGAGTAGAGAACCGCGGTCTTGCAGCAGCTCCGGCCAAGTGACGGACAGGATGTTGCCGACCAGCATCTCCTTCAGGTGCTCGGTCTCCTGCGTGGCCTTGGACATCACCAGGATCGCCACCGCAGCGGAGACGGCATAGACGATTCCGATGATCGCCTCCTGCGGGATGCGCGTCTTGCGGTGCATGCGCGACATAGCGAAGATCGCCGCACCCAGGAATGTGAATCCGAGCGAGAAGAGGTAGGCGGTCGTCGAGTGGAGATCGTAGCCGGCGAGATAGGCCACCGTCGTTCCGAGCGCCGCGATCTGGGCGAGCGAAAGATCGACGAAGATGACGCCCCGCTCGACCACGTGGACGCCGAGGTAGGCGTGGATGCCCGTCAGGATCAGGCTGGCGACGAATGCCGGAAGCAGGATCTGGAAGATCGCTCATTTCTTTCCCTTCATGGCGTTGACGAAAGCATCGATGTCGTGATCGAACAGGGAGAAGTAGTCCTTGATGTCCGAGACGCCTCCGACCGAGGGGTAGAAGAGGACGACCGTGGACCCGGTCTTGCCGGCGATGTACTTCGGCGTCTTCAGGTCGAAATAGGGTTCGACCAGAATGAGCGGGATCTTCTGGGCTTGGATCAGATTGATGATCTCGAGCGTGTGACTGGGCGTCGGAGGAATGCCGGGCTTGGGCTCGACGTGTCCGGCGATTTCGAGTTTGAAGTGCTTTGGCGAAGTTAGGCCAGGAATCGTGGAACGTGACGATCTTCGTGCCGGCGTACGGCGCCATCTTGGCGAACCACTCCTTGTCCTTCTCCGTGAGCTTGCTTTCGAAGGCCGCGAGGTTCTTCTCGTAGTCGGCCGCTCCTGAGGGGTCGAGCTCCGACAGCTTGGCGGCGACCGCCCGGGCGATGACTCTTCCGTTGTTGGGGTCCGTCCAGTAGTGAGGATTGCCGTAGGGATGGACATCGCCCATGGCTCGCGTCACCTGCGTGGTCGGGCGCTGGAGGATGTCGCAGCCGATCGAGGCGTCGAGGTATCCGGGTGAGCCGGGCCGGATCTTGTCGTTGCGCGCCTGGTCGATGAGCGGCGGCAGATAGCCGATCTCGAGCTCCAGGCCGGCGACGATCAGGACGTCGGCGCGGGAGAGCTTCAGGATGAAGGAGGGCTTCGCGTCGACGAAGTGGGGGTCCTGGTAGCCCTTGGCGATCGCAAACGTCTCGACACGATCGCCGCCGACCGCCTGCGCGATCGAGGCGAAATCCTGCAAGGACGAGACGATCTGGACCTTGGCCAGAGCCGGAGAGGCGGAGAGCACGAGCGTCAGGAGTAGCGGAGAGTCTCTTCATTTCGATGACCTCAAAAAGGATGGGCGCCGTGGGCGCCGATGGCGAATTGGACCTGGAGAAGCGCTTCGTTGGCCGGTGATGCCGCCCGCGTAGCGCCGCCGCCGCAGCTCCCCGCGGACCTGGGAGAACTCGCTCGGCCAGAAGGTCAGAGTCGCCAGCCTCGCCCGTGTCGCGCTTGGAGCCGTCGTCGGCGTGGTCGGAGGACTCGGCGCGAGCTCCGACGAACCAACGCTTGGCGAGCTGGTACTCGCCGGAGAGGAACCACCCGCGCGCCGTTTGCTGGCCTCCCGAGCTCTTCGGGCTGATCGCGTCGGCTGCGGAGAAGCTCGCCGCGGAGAGTCGCCGATCGGTAGAGTGCCGGTTACGCAGAGGCTTCCAGCGGAGCGTCATGTCGATCGCCTCGAGCCTCGTCCAGCGCCGCGTCTGGTCCGTGGATGTCGCGTTGGGCCCGGCGCCATAGGAGAAGCCGAGATCCAGGTTCGACGTCCTCCGACAGATCCTTGAAGACCCGGTAGTGGGCGTTGTAGGCGATGTCGCTGCGCTTGTGAGCCTCGAAGAGGCCCTCCGAGTCGCCCGCGGAAGACCTGGAGCGTCAGCTCCGAGAAGATATCCGCCGGCATGCGGGATCAGCCGCGCGACCGAGACGCCGGTGCCGATCCAGCCCTCCTCGCCGCCGAGCAGGTTGACGACCGGCAGCGGCTCGTCGGGCCAGGGCAGCACGTGCAGATGGAGCGTGTTGATCTTGCCGAACGCGACCCGCATCCGCCCGACCTTCGCGAGCAGGCCTGCCCGGCAGCGAGGTGAAGGTCACGAAACCCTTCCTCCACGTCGACGCGCGCTGCTCGCCGAAGGAGATGAAGAAATCGGCGCGGGCGTAGGGATCGACGATCGCCTGGAGGCCAAGCTCGGACTCCCGAAGGTTTGCGCTGGGCAGATTCTCGACCGAGTTCTTTCCGGCCACGGCGAGGAAGTTGCCGATGACCGAGATCGAAGGGTTGAAGTAGTTGGACGTCTGCGACGCGCCTCCCGGAGACGGCGCCGGAGGTTCGGCTGGCGCGGGTGGAGCGGCCGGCGGCTCGGGCGCGGGGTTGGCGATGGGGAGGCCGGGCGCGGGGTCGGCGACGGAGGGGGAGTCTGCTGCCGCGAGTGCCGCATGAGTCGCCAGAAATCCCACGACGAGCAGCGACAGGCACATCGAGTCCGGATTCTCAACCGCTCCTCCTGCCGGACGAGGCCGGCGTTGGACGCCGGCGACGCGCCGGCGACGAGGACCTCTCAAGAGAGGGCGGGGAGGCGCGCGTCCCGTGTGGGCCAGGACGACGGCGGCGCCGACAGCGGCGCGGAGCGTCAGGGAGAGAGACCGAAGACCGAAGCGATCCGTGGCAGCAAGACGCCGGAGAGGCCGCGAGAGGGGACGCTCCGATGCGCCAGGCAAGCGAGGCAGCCGTGCGAGTCGCGCGTCGGTGATCTGCGGGCCCATCGAGCGACGCCACGGAGTCCTGCAGCGCGGATCCGCCGACGCCGATGGGCTCGGGATGGAGGCCCAGAGATCCCGTGATCGCGAGCAGGCTCGCGACCGCGAGAGCGCACTGCGACGCAGCGGGCCTTCTCGAACGCTGCGAATCATTGCGTTGCCGAACCTGCGGCGGACAGCATTCTATTCCGATCGGATCGAGCGGTCCGTACGGCCGTGCATAGAATGGCGCGTGCCCGAGGTGGAACGACGCCATCCCGCCGGCGCCGGCGCGGAGCCGTGCCCTCCGTCGGAGGATGCGATGGCTCCTGGCCCTGACCTTCCTTCACGTGGTCGGCGAGGGGGGCATCGCGCTCGTCGAGGCGCTCCGGACCGGGAGCCTGGCTCTGCTGGCCTTCGGCCTGGAGAGCGTCATCGAAGGCGGCGCGGCCCTCCTGGCGGTGCGGCACCTGCGCCATCTGGCCGACGAGGAGGAGGATCACGCCCGCCGGGACCAGGTCCTGGCCCGGTGGATCGGTCTCTCCTTCCTCCTGCTTGCCGCGTACACCCTGACGCGGGGCGTCTTCGAGATTGCCGGCGGGCACGCTCACCAGGAGCGGAGCCTCGTGGGATTGCTCCTGACCATCTTCGCCTCGTTCGGCATGCCGTTCGTCGGCTACTTCAAGTGGAAGACAGGGCGCGAGCTCAAGAGCAAGGGGCTCGCGGCGGAAGCGAAGGAGTCGATCGCCTGCTCCGCGGACTCGTGGACGACCCTCGCGGCCATGGCCGGCGGCCTCCTGGGCGCGCCGGGATGGCTCGATCCGGCGCTGTCCCTGCTGATGGTCCCGTGGTTCCTGCGCGAGGGCCTGGCCCACGCGCGAGGGCGGGTGCACGCGCACGGCGCGTGAGGGCGGAAGGCGGGAGGCGGACCCTGGGTTAGAATCCTCTGACTCATTGACTGCGTAGTTTGTCGTCGTGGAGGATCCATCAATGTCGGATAACCCGAATGTGGCTCAGGTTTCGGATGCGGGCTTCGAGGGTGATGTCTTGAAGAGCGACAAGCCAGTTCTCGTCGACTTCTGGGCCCCATGGTGCGGTCCGTGCCGGTCCGTGGCACCGGTCGTGGACGATCTCGCGACGCAGTACAAGGACAAGCTCCGGGTCGCAAAGAGTCAACGTCGACGAGTCGTCCCAGGTGGCGATGAAGTATCAGGTGACCTCGATCCCGACCTTCATTCTGTTCAAGAACGGGCAGGTGGCGGACCGAGTGCTCGGAGCGCTTCCCAGAAGCGAGTTCGTCAAGTTCCTCGACCGCAATCTGTAGAGTCCCTGCTAGCGCCTCCATGCCGTAGGGGCGGCCCTCGCGGCCGCCCGCGGGCGGCGACAAGCCCCGCCGCTGCGTCGTCCGGTCGAAACGGAGCTTTCGTTACAGGACCCTGGCGTTCCAGGACACTGGCGAAAACTCACGCAGATCCGGGCGACCTGCCTGGACGTAAGATAGGCGAAGTGATCCGCCACGTGGTCCTTTTTGCCCGGGAGCCGGCCCGGCAGGCGCGCGAGAAGGGTTTCGGCGCCGAGGGCGAAGATCTCTTCACGGCCTTTGCCGCCGGTTGGCTGCAGGCGGCCGGCCGCTGCGGCGCCCGCCTGGCGGTGGCGACGCCTCCCGAGGATCGGGCCGCCTGGCGCCGCCGCCTGCCCGCAGGCGAAGACGTTGCGTATCTCCCGCAGAGCGGCGGCTCGTTTGGAGAGCGCCTGGAGAGCGTCGCGCGCCGGGCCGCGGACCTCGGCGATCAAGTGGTGCTGGTGGGAGGCGACGTCGCTCCCGTGCGCCGCCGCCCTGGCCGAGGCCTTCGACGCCCTGGACGGCGGAGCGGACGCCGTTCTGTCGCCGGCGCCGGACGGAGGCGTATCGCTCGTCGCTCTCGATGCGAGGGACGCCGACCTGCTGGCGGCGCTCGCTCCCCGGCAGAGGCGCGTCGCCGCGACGCTCGAGCGCGGTCTCCGCGCTCGGGGGCGCCGGGTCGCGCTGGTCGCTCCGGCACCGGACGTCGACGGCCGCGGGAGCCTCGCCGCGCTCGCCCGTCATCGACTGCCGGCAGCGCTGCGCTCGCTCGCCCGCGAGATCCTCCAGGCCCCGGCCCGCTTCGCCGCGGAAACGCCTTCGCGTCCGCGTGCCCCTCGTCTCTTTGCTCCTTGCGGCCTCCGCGCCCCGCCCGCTGCCGCCTAGCCGCGGCTCCTGCGTTTTTCCGTTTCGACCCTGCTTCCCCGATCGGGCCAGAAAGGAGTTTCTGTGCGGAACCAGAGTGCCTCCGTCCCTCTCCTCGCGCCGCAGGCCGGGACGTACCCCTACGTGCCGTCCGTGTCCCTCGACACGCTCTGGTTCCAGGTGGCCGGCACGCTCTGCAATCTCGAAGTGCACGCACTGCTTCATGTCGTGCTCGCCCACCAACCACAACCACGAGATGCTGACGCCTCGCCGCGGTGCGCCGGCGCCTGGCCGAGGCCGCCGTGCTGGGAGTCCGCGAGTACTACTTCACCGGCGGCGAGCCGTTCATGAACCCGGAGATCCTCGCCGATCCTGGAGGAAACCCTGGTCCAGGGCCCGGCGTCGGTCCTGACCAACGGGCTGCTGCTGACGCCGGAGCGGTGCCGTCGGTTGAAGGCCCTGTCCGACGCGTCCGACTACTCGCTCGACATCCGCATCTCGATCGACGGCTACACCGCGGAGGTCAACGACCCGATCCGCGGCGCGGGGACCTTCGAGAAGATCCTGCGCGGGCATCCGCAATCTGGCCGAGGCCGGCCTGAACCCCGTCGTCACCGTGACCGAGGCCTGCGGCGAGGCGGCCAGCGCGCAGGGCCGCGCGACCTTCCTGCAATGGATGCGCGGAATCGGCCTGACCCGCCCGCGCCTGAAGATCCTGTCGCTCTTCCGGATCGGAGCCGAGGAGCAGCGCCTGCGCGCGTACGAATCGTGGGAAACCCTCCGGGGCCGCACCCTGACCGGCGAGGAAGCAGAGAAGCTCCAGTGCTCCTCCTGCCGGATGGTCACGTCCAAGGGCGTCTACGTCTGCCCGATCCTGATCGACGAGCCGCGGGCCAGGATGGGAGACTCGCCTGTCGGAGACGCTGCGCCCGTTCGAGCTGGCGTTCGCCGCCTGTTTCACGTGCCACGAGTACGGCGTCACGTGCCGGACGTGAAGGCGGGAGGCGGACAGTGACGGACGGGACGCGGCTCGCGTTCTTCGGAGGCATCTACAGCAACGCCCGCGTCCCTGGCCGCGGCGGCAGCCGACGTACAGAGGTGGGGCGGCGACGGGCTCTACGCTCTGGGAGATTTCGGGGCATTCGGCCCGCATCCCGACCGCGTGTTTCCGATCCTGCTCGATTCCGGCGCGCAATTGATCCAGGGCAACTACGAGGAGTCGCTCTCGAGCGGCGCGGACGACTGCCACTGCGGGTACACCGACCCGCGCGACAACCCTTCGCGCAGATCTCCTACGACTACACCGCCTCCCACACCTCCGCGGAATGGAAGCGGTGGATGGGGACCCTTCCGAAGACGCGGCGGCTCGACGTGAATGGACGGAGCGTTCTGCTCGTGCACGGCTCGCCGCGGAAGATCAACGAGTTTCTCTGGGAGTCCACGTCTCCCGTAGCGTTCCTGGAGAAGCTGCTCTCGGATCAGCGGGCGGACGTCCTCGTGTGCACGCACACGGGCCTTCACTGGCGGCGTCGCCTGCCGTCCGGCCGGCTCGTCGTCAACGCCGGTGTTCTCGGCCGTCCCGCCAACGACGGAAGGACCAACGTCTGGTACGCGCGTCTGACGTTCGGCCGGGAGATCGACGTCGAGTTCGTCCCGGTCGTCTACGAACACGAGGAGCTCGCGCGCGAGATGGAGGGAGAGAGGCTTCCCGCGGAGTTCGTCGAAACCATTCGGACCGGGTGGTGGACGACGTGTCTGGAGATCCTGCCGGCCAAGGAGAGGGAGAGGGGAAGGCATTGAGGAATCGGGCGATCGGGTCATCGGATGATCGGATGATCGGATGATCGGGTGACCGGATTGCGGGTGGTTCCACATTCCAGGGCCTCGTCCACGGCCTCCTGAAGCTGGCCGGCCGCAACGGCCTCGGCGGTTCATGGGCTGCTCAAGGATCGCGCGGCCCGACGGAGCAGCGTTTTTGCATGTAATCTTTGCGGGCGCGGAGCCGTCCCTTGGCAATCAGACCGCGCAGACGTGGAAGAGCGGCCCGCCGCCGGAGGTTTTGAACGTTCATGAAGAAAGCGATCTGGATCGTCCTCGTGGTGGTCGCCGGTGTGGGCCTGTACCTGGCGATCCGGGGCCACAAGAAACAGGAGCCGAAGTATCAGGCCGCAGCGGTCGACAAGGGCAACATCACGATGACCGTCACCGCGACGGGCTCGGTCTCCGCGGTCACGACCGTCCAGGTCGGCAGCCAGGTCTCGGGGATCATTTCCAAGCTGTACGCGGACTTCAACAGCCACGTCAAGAAGGGACAGCTCCTGGCCGAGCTCGATCCGACGCCATTCGAGGCTCAGGTCGAGCAGCAGCGCGCGAGCGTGGCCAAGGCCCAGGTCGACACCGCCAACGCGCTGATCACCTTCAATCGGCAGAAGCGTCTGCTGGATGAAGGCCTCGCGGCGCAGTCGGACTTCGACGGCGCCAAGGCCGCCTATGATGGCGCCAAGGCCCAGGTCGATCAGGCCAGGGCGTCGCTGTCCCAGTCGCTGACGAACCTGAAGTACACCAGGATCGTGTCGCCGATCGATGGAGTCGTGGTCGCTCGCCAGTACGACGTCGGCCAGACCGTGGCGGCTTCGTTTCAAGCGCCGACCCTCTTCACGATCGCCCAGGACCTGACGAAGATGCAGGTGCAGGCCGACGTGGACGAGTCCGACATCGGCCGCGTCGCGGTCGGCCAGCCGGCCCGCTTCACCGTCGACGCCTACCCGGAGCAGGTGTTTCGGGGCAAGACCTCTCAGGTGCGTTTGAACGCCACCTTCAACCAGAACGTCATCACCTATCCGGTCATCATCGAGGTCCCCAACCCCGACGAGAAACTGCGTCCGACGATGACCGCCAACGTGACGATTGACGTGGCCACGGTCCGCGATGTCCTTCGCGTTCCCAACGCCGCGCTCCGATTCCGGCCGCCCACCGCCGCGGCGGAGAAGGGAGAGAAGACCGCGGAGAAGGGCGAGGCGCCTGCGGCGACGCCTCCGGCGGGCAAGCAGGCCGATCAGGCGGCGCGGCCGTCGTTCGAGCGCGGCGCGGCCCAGATGGCCGAGAAAGGAAAGGGATTCGCGGGCGCGGCCGGCGCCCTCGGTGCCGGATCCGACCGGAATCGAAAGCCGAACCCCAACCTCCAGACCGTCTACGTGATCGCGGGGGAGAAAGAGGAGTTGAAGCCCGTCTCCGTCCGCACCGGAATCAGCGACGGTCGGATGACCCAGATCGTCGAGGGGGAGATCCAGATCGGCGACAAGGTCGCGATCGGTCTGGCCACCGTGAAGTCGAGCGGCGGGACGCGGCCGCCGGGGATGGGTCGGTTTTGAGCCAGCCGGTCATCGAGATCCAGGATCTCGTCAAGGTCTACACGATGGGTGAGGTCGAAGTTCGCGCTCTCGACGGCGTCACCCTCTCGATCGAGCCCGGCGAGTTCGTCGCGGTCATGGGCCCGTCGGGGTCGGGCAAGAGCACGTTCATGAACATCGTCGGCTGCCTGGACCGGCCCACGTCGGGCACGTATTTCCTCGACGGCACCGACGTCTCGAGCCTCAGCCGCGACCAGCGCGCCGAGATCCGCAACGAGAAGATCGGGTTCGTGTTCCAGGCCTTCAATCTGCTCGCGCGCACCTCGGCCGTGGAGAACGTCGAGCTGCCGCTGATCTACTCCTCCAACGGCGACCGCTCCGCGCGGCGGGCGGAGAAGGCCCGTCAATGCCTGGCCGTCGTCGGACTGGCCGGCCGGGAAGGGCACTTCCCCAGCCAGCTCTCGGGGGGACAGCAGCAGAGGGTGGCCATCGCGCGGGCGCTCATCAACGAGCCCAAGATGATCCTGGCCGACGAGCCGACCGGAAACCTGGACTCGAAGACGTCCGAGGAGGTCCTGGCCGTCTTTCAGAGACTGAACGACGAAGGCAAGACGGTCGTGCTCATCACGCACGAGCCCGATATCGCCCAGTTCGCGCGCCGTGTCGTCGTCTTCCGCGACGGCAGGGTGGTGGAGGACCGGGTGGTCTCGGCGCGCCGCGTCGTCGCGGCGGGAGCGGAGGCGTAGCCATGCAGCGCTTCTGGAACATCCTCAAGGTCGGGATGCGGGCGATCGCGCGCAACAAGATGCGGTCGGCGCTGACCATGCTGGGAATCATCATCGGCGTGGCATGCGTGATCGCCATGGTCGCGGTCGGATCGGGAGCCTCGAGCTCGATCCAATCGACCATCAATTCGCTGGGCACCAACTTCATCATGGTCTTTCCGGGGGCCGTCACGCAGTCGGGAGCGCGACTCTTCACCGGGCAGTCCTTCCTGACTGCGGACGACGCGGACGCGATCAAGGCCGAGTGTCCCTCCGTCTCGTACACCTCACCGGTCGTGCGGACGGCCGCGCAGATTGTATCGGGCGAGCTCAACTGGGGAACGGCGATCTACGGCGTGGGCGTGGACTGGCCCTTCATCCGCACGTGGAATATTGCGCAGGGAGACTTCTTCACCGACGCGGACGTCCGGGCGTCGGCGAAAGTCTGCGTGCTGGGCGCGACCGTGGCCACCAATCTCTTTCCCAGCGGCAACGGCGTCGGCCAGACGATCCGCATCAAGAACGTTCCGTTCAAGGTCGTGGGCGTCCTGGAAGCCAAGGGCGGCAACATGATGGGGCAGGACCAGGACGATCAGGTGATCGCGCCCTACACCACGATCATGAAGCGCGTCATGCGGACTCCCAAGATCAACATGATCTACGTCTCGGCGTCCTCGTCCGACGGAGTGGAGCAAGCCCAGACCGAGATCGAGGCTCTGTTGCGCCAACGCCACCGGATCCAGCGGGCTCAGGACGACGACTTCATGATGCGTTCCCAGGAGGAGATGGCTGCGGCGCAGGCCCAGGCCTCCAAGACGCTCTCCGTCCTGCTGGGATCGGTGGCCGGCATTTCGCTCCTGGTGGGCGGGATCGGCATCATGAACATCATGCTGGTATCGGTGACTGAGCGCACGCGCGAGATCGGCATCCGGATGGCGATCGGGGCCAAGGGAAAGCACGTTCTGACCCAGTTCCTCCTGGAGGCGGTGACGCTCTCGGTCTCGGGAGGTCTGATCGGCGTGGTCCTGGGCGTGGCCGTGTCCAAGGTCGTTTCGCGTTTTGCCGGATGGCCGACGCAGATCGGCCCCGAATCGATTGCGCTGGCGTTCGGGTTCTCCGGATTCATCGGGGTGTTCTTCGGCTTCTATCCGGCGCGCAAGGCCGCGCAGCTCGATCCCATCGACGCGCTACGCTACGAGTAGTTTCGGCCGTCGAGCCCGATCTTCCGGCCCAATGGCGCTTTTTCTCGTGCGCCGCCGCTCTGGGAAACACGGATCACGGCGAGCCGGCCCGGAATCGCCGTACAATCAAGGGCGAACCACCATGGGATCGCGCTTCGCTCCTCGCCACAATCTGGCGCCGTGAAGGTCTCCGCTCGGCTCAAGGGCTGGCTCGATCCGCGGCGCAGCCTGGCGGCGCGGCTCCTGTTCGGTCTTTTCCTGGCCTTCCTCATCCCCGGGACTCTGTTCGTGTTCCTGCTCGAGCGCCGCCTGGGCGATCTGCGCGACACGTCGCTCGAGCAATTCGCGGCGGTCCGGCGGGCCCAGGCTTCTCTGGCCATTCAACAAGACGCCAACTTCCGCGCCGAATGGATCCAGCACCGGGTCGAGGCGGTGGAGGAAGCGGGATGGTCCCTGGCCGCGGCCGTGGAGCAAGCCTTGGCCGCGCCGCCCGACGGTTCCCCGCCGGCCGTGGTCCGGGATGAAGACGGGCAAGTGTGGACCGCGACGCCCGAGTCGAACACCGTCGCCTTCCTGCGAACCGCCAGCATCGACGATCCCAAGGCGCGCGCAGACTACGTGCGGCTGCGGTCGGTCGCTCCGCTGCTGGCGGCGCTGCGCGACCGGCGGCGGGAAGTCAAATCTGTGAGCGTGTGGACCGCTTCGGGCGTGATGCGCGGGTCGCCGTGGCTCGATATCCACCAGGCGATCCAACAGACGCACGGCGAGCTCGAGCGCTTTGTGTTCAATCGCGTCGCGCGGTTCCCGATGCGCCGGACCTCGGCCGGCGACGTGGTGGTCTGGAACGCCAGCCCGACAGGGCCCCGGATGACTCCGGAAACCCGGATGGCGACCCTGTTCGTGCCGGTTCGGGACCCGGAGGGAAATCTCGTCGCGGCCCTTTCACTCGAAGTCGACGCGCGGCGATACGCCGCGGAAGCGCTCGAGCCCGGCGAGGCTGTCGGCGACCTGTGGTTCGCGGTCGATACCGGCGGCCGGGCCATCCTGATGCCGCCGCGCATGGCGGAGCTCCTTCACTGGCGCGGTGTGGGAGCGGAGGGGATCGCCGACTCCCCGGATCGAGACCGCCAGCGCCTGGCGGCCGCCATTTTCTCCGCGCCGGAGACGGTCGGCGACTACACGTTCGGCGGGCGCACATGCCGCTTCGTGTCCTCCAGAGTCCGCTCCACGGGCTGGATCTTCGCGGAGGGAATCTCTCCGGCCGGGCTGGCGCGGATCGATTCGGAGGCGGCCGGCGATCTTCCGCCCACGACTTTTTCCGGGCTGGAGCGCTACCTGTTGCTCGTGTTCGCCTACCTGCTGGTGGCCGTCCTCGCCGTCGTCGTCATCGTGTCGCGGCGCATCACCGCTCCGGTCAAAGAGCTGGTGAACGCCGCGGAGAACATCGGGCAGGGCCGTGCCGCGGACATCGCCGGCGTGAAGACCCGCGACGAGCTCGGGCGATTGGCCGCGGCCATCGACCGCATGGGCCGCCGCGTGGAGCGCCGCGTGGAGACCCTTCGGCGCCTCCATTCGCTTCTTCGAACGGCCTACCGGGTCACGGACCTCCAGGAGATTCTGGCCAGGGCCAGCGAAGCGATCGCCGCGTTCACGCGCGCCGAGCGCGTGTGGTTCTTTTTGCACGATCCGGACACCGATCGGCTGGAGGCGGCGTGGCCGGGCTGGAACGTGGGGGAGGATCTCGCGGCCCAGCTTTGGATTTCGGTGGAGTCCCCCTCGATCGTGAGCATGGTGTTCAAGAACGGCGAGGTCTACTCAACCAACGATCTGGAACACGATCCGTACGTCAACCGGAAGCTCCGCGACGTGGTGAAGGCGGACAACGCGATCTTCTGTCCGGTCAAAACGGAGGACAAGACGCTCGGCGTGGTCGTGGCCACCAATCGACCGGGGGGCTTCGGACACGAGGAGGTCGACGCGATCACGTCCCTCGCCGATGCAGCGTCCCTCCTGATTTCCAACGCACGGCTGTACGCGATGCTGACCGGCACGGTCGAGGAGCTGCGCCGGGCCAGCCGGTTGAAGGACCACTTCCTGCAAAACGTCAACCACGAGCTGCGGACGCCTTTGACCGCGATCGTCGGCTGGACCGACCTCCTGGAAGAGGAAAAGGTCGACGAGGCGACGCTGCGGCGCGGCTTGAAGCAGGTGCGGCAGTCGGCGCGGGTCCTGCTGGCGTTGATCGACGATCTCCTCGACCTCGCGCGGATGGACCGGGGCGCGCTGTCGCTCGAGCTGCGCCCGGTCCAACTGGCCGAGGTGATCCAACGCTCTCTCGACACCGTTCGACTGATGGCCGAGGCCCGCGGGGTCGTCCTGATTCAGGCGCCGCTTCCCGAGTCCATGATCGCCGTGCGCGCCGACTCCCTGCGCCTGCAGCAGGTGCTGTGGAATCTGCTGGCCAACGCCATCAAGTTCACTCCCCGCCATGGGCGGGTCATCGTCCGCGTCGACCGGGAGCGGGAGCGTTATCTGGTGAGGGTGGAGGACGACGGGATCGGCATCCCGGAAGCCGAGCTGCCCCACATCTTCGAGCGCTTCCGACAAGTCGACGGCTCGGCCACGCGCCGCCACCCCGGCATGGGAATCGGCCTCTCGCTGGCCCGCTCGCTGGTCGAGCTGCACGGAGGGACGATCTGGGCGGAAAGCCTCTCGGGCCGGGGAAGCCGGTTCACCTTCTCGCTGCCGATTCCGTCGGGGGACCGGCGGGCAGCGGTTGTGGAGGCCGAAGAGGTCGTCGGGGAGTGAAATCGGTGCGACGTTCTCAGTGCGAAGTTCTACGTTGGGGCAAGGCGGCCCCATTTCAACGTGGAACTGAGTACGTCGCACGTCGCACCGTTCTGGCGCACATCGCACGGCGCTACGCACTGGCGGCCGGCAGCCCCGTTCCGCGCAGCAGGTCTTTGATCATCTTGGCGGTCTCTTCCTTGCCGGGGACGCACAGGTTGGGATCCTTTTCCGTCCCCGCGGCGATCGCCGCGGCGTAGCCCTCACAGTCGTAGCCGCAGGCCGTGCAGTCGGTCTGGGCCATTGCCGCGTAGAGCTTCGTCTTCAAGTCCCCTTCCTTGGCCAGCTCCATCCGCTTGGGAAGCGGGATCGTCTCGTCGTGGAAGGCGGGCGCTTCCTTCTTCTGGATCGGGGCGGCCTTGACGTCCTCTTCCGGCCGGCCGGAATCGCACCACTGGCCATAGGAGAGGCAGCTCGGGCAGATGAACAGGTAGTCCCAGCCGACCGGCAGGAACCGCGCCGGAGTTCGATAGACGACCAGAGGCGTGAAATCCTGCGGGCAGGCCGGCGCCTCGCGTTCCTGCGCGTCGAGGACCATGGTCTTCAAATGGGGGCGCGAGAACTCGATCTGCTTGGGCTTCTGGTCGAAGCGGAACATCTCGCCGCGGGGGCAGACCATGACAACCTGGGGCTTGTAGACGCGGTCCACGAAGAACGCCCGCATCGGAATGTCGTGGCGGGGGCAGGGGGAAGGGAGGTCCTTCCAGAACGCGGAGACGAGGTCGGACCGCTGCTGCAACGACAGGGCCATGATCGGTCGGGATTCTAGCAAAACCGACCAAGGGCTCGAGCCGGCCTGCATTCCCCAACAGCCCCTCGAGTCCTCAGTCCTCGGTCTCAGCCCTCAGTCGGGTTGAGTCCCGCGAAAGGATTCGAACGGCGCTCTTCCCCGATCGTGGTGCCGGGACCGTGCCCGCAGACAACGGGAGTGGCCGGGTCGAGCGCGAAGAGGCGCTGGCGGATCGACGTCAGGATCTGTTCGGTGTCTCCGCCCCACAGATCGGTGCGGCCGATCGACCGCCGGAAGAGCGTATCTCCGGCGAAGAGAACGGAGCGCTCGCCTTCCAGCAGAAAGCAGGAGGAGCCGGGAGTGTGTCCGGGCGTGTGGATCGCGCGGACGTGAAAGCGCCCGAAGCCGACCGACTCGCCATCGCCGAGCGGAGCGTCGGGAGGCGGAGCGGGGGAAACCGCGATTCCGAAGATCGCGGCCTGGTCCTGGAGAGTGTCGTAGAGCGGACGATCGGCCGGATGGAGGCGGATCGGCGCCCCGGTGACGCGCGCGACCTCTCCGGTGCCTCCGATGTGGTCGAAATGGGCGTGGGTATGGAGAAGGGCGACGGCCCTGGCCCCTTCCTTCGCCAGGGCCAGCAGAATCCGGTCCGGATCGCCGCCCGGATCGATGACCAGCGCCTCCCGGGTCTCCGGGTCGATCAGGATCGAGCAGTTGCACTGCAAGGGGCCGACGGGGAGCGTCAGGACGATCGGGACCGTCATCGCGACGCTTTCGTTTCGCGATGACCCGTTGGCTCGAGTTTCAGAGGGGGAGAGTGGGGGAGCGGGAGAGTGGCGGAAGGTTGGGTTTGTCTCGCCCCCTCACCCACTCTCCCTCTCCGCCCGTCGGCTGGGTTCATCAAGGTCTCACCGCCACGACCGTCTCCACGTCGTGCTTCTCCTTGAGCGCCGGGTTGGCCCACACGAGCTCGGGGGAGGAGAGGTTCAACTGGACGGCCCACTCGTCGTTGTCGGGGCGTCGGTACTCCGAGGCGAAGAGCTTGCGGCGGCTCCGAGGCGTGAAGATCTCCCAGCGAATGTAGCCGAAGTCGACGTCGTCGTCGTGGAGATAGAACGCCGGGATGCGCTCGCCGGCCACGATCTCCGCGTCGCGGACCGTCATCTTCCGGAATCCCTTCGCCGCGAGTCTCCCCTCGAGCTCCTCGCGCACCAGGCGGCCCTGGTAGCGCATCGAGTGCCGGCCCCGGGCCACGCCTCTGCCGAGGATCAGGTCGTCGAGGGCCGCGGCGAGCTCCGGATCCATAGCATCCCAATCTTAACCGGCGATAATCCGGAGGTGCCTCCGATCAACCGGGAAGAGCTCTCGGACGCCCATTCTGTCTCGGGCGACAAGTGGGTCTGGATCGGAATTGCCGTTGCGGCGTTCGCCGTGCGGCTCATCTGCCTCGATCGGTTCTCCTACTGGCTCGACGAGGTCCTGGAGACCTTTACCGTTCGTGAGAGCTGGCCCGGCCTGTGGCGGTCACTTCAGGAACAGGCGCTCCATGCACCGCTGGACTACGTACTGCGGAAGCTCATGGAAACGATCCATCCTTCCGACGCTGTCCGACGCTCGGCATCTGTCTTGTACGGTGCGGGCTGCGTCGTGGTGTTTGGAGCTCTTCTCGCCCGGCGGGCCGGAAGGGCTGTGGGCGTCTCGGCGGCCCTTCTGCTGCTCGCGGCGCCGTACCACGTGCGGTATTCGCAAGAGGTCCGACCGTATGCCCTGGGCCTGCTCCTGCTTTGCTCCTCACTCTTCTTTCTGGACTCGCATCTCGGCGGCGGCCGGCGTCGCGATCTCCTGCTGCTGTATCTCTCTTGCCTGGCGACCCTCTATACGCTTTATCTGGCGGGCCTGATCCTGGCGCTCACCGCGGCGGCGCTCGTCCTCGAGGACACCTTCGATCGAGACGCCGCGCGACGATCGCGGGCTCGGCGTTTTCTGGCCCGGAGTCCGTTTTTTGTCGCGGCGCTGGCCATCGGCTATGCGCCCTGGCTCACGGTGCTATGGAGAGCTCTCCAGCAGCAGCTGATGACAACTCCGCCGGAGTGGGCTGTTCATCGAGTGGCGAGGTTTGTCTCCTACTTCGGGTTCGGACCCCGTGACGCTTTCCCGGCAGGTTACCCGGATCTTCTGTTCGCGGCGAGCGTCGTGGGCGGCGTCATCCTCGCCTGCCGCGCTCCCGGCCTGCGCTTCCTGATCGTCTGGGGGATCCTGGGAATCGCGGTCCTCGAGCTCATGGAGCATCGTCACCCCACTTACGACTCGATCTTTCACTGGCTGCCGGCCGGTCTCGGGTTGACGGCTCTCGTCAGCGTATTGCAGGGTCGAACGTTGAGCTCGCACGTTCGAGGTGGCGCGAAGATCGCGCCGCTGCTGCTCTTCCTTGCCCTGGATATCCGTTCGCTGGCCGTTTACTTCCGCGAAGGAAGGCCCGACTGGCGTCCGCTGGCTCGGTTTCTCGCGGCGACCCCGCGTTCGCAGCGAATCTTCGTTGAGAATCAATACACTCAGCTCTGTCTCGGCTACTATCTCGTTGGCCCGGATTGGCTCTGCTGTAAGCGTCCCGACCAACGCGAGATCGCGAACCTCGATGGAGACCTCGGTCGGCTCATTTCCGCCTGGGATCGCCGCGGGGTTGCTTGGCTGGTGCTTGCAGCGGGGCCTCGATCGCCGACTCTTCGCTCCTGGTCGGGATCATTTGCGACGACCTCATTTCCAACAGCAGAGGGGGACGGAGGGGCGCTCCTGCGTCGCCTCGAACAGGCTCGCCCCGGAAGGTAGACTGCCAGGCCGATGCTCGCGCTCGCTGGTCTGACAATCCGCATGTGCCTTTCGCTCTGGGTGGGAGGCACGCTCCTCGTCGTGCTCGCGGCGCCGGTCATCTTCGGAAGGGTCACGTCCCGGGACATTGCCGGCGAGATCTTCGGCGAGATCCTGAGACGCTTCGAGGCGGTGAAGCAGGCGCTGTCGCTGGCTCTGGTGATCGCCGTCTTCTTTCAGCTCGAGCGCACCGGCGGTTTCGCGGGCCAGTCGGTCGTCGCGGGCATCGCGATCTTCGTCGCGATCGCCACCAACGTCTACCTGGCGATGGTGGTCCGGCCGCGGATGGGGTACTTCCGGTCGAAGGTGGGCTCCTTCGACGCGGCGGCGTCCGACGATCCGTGGCGGCTGCGATTCGACCGGCTGCACCGGCGCTCGACGCGAGTCCTCGTTCTCGGCTGGATCGCCGCCGCGGTCGCGTTGGTTTTCGGGCCGTGAGGCGGGGTCAGCGTTCTACTCTTCACGCCTCACGCCTCACGCCTCACGCCTCACGCCTCACGCGCGCGGCGTCAGCCGCGCGTTCGCGCGATCACGTCGATCTCGACCGGCGCGCCCTTGGGCAGTGCCGCGACGATGACGGTCGAGCGGGCGGGGCGGTGATCGCCGAAGCGGCGCGCGTAGACCGCGTTCATCGGCGTGAAGTCCTCTCCCCGTACCAGGTAGACCGTTGTCTTGACGACGTCGGCAAACCCCAGCCCTTCCGCGCGCAGGACCGCCTCGAGATTGTCGAAGATGCGCTCGACGGACGCTTCGAGACCGCCGGTCACGAGCTCGCCGCTCTCAGGATCGAGCGGAATCTGCCCGGAGGCGAAGAGAAGGCCGTTTTCGACGACCGCCTGCGAATAGGGGCCGATGGCCCTGGGAGCTCCGTCGGTGGCGACGTATTTCATCGGGGGATCGTAAAACGTAAACCGTAAAACGTAAAACGAAAAGCGGATCGCGCGTCACTTTTCACGTTTTCCGTTTGACGTATTACGGCCCGTCATCGGGCTCCAGCACTCCGATGAACGGCAAATTGCGGTACGACTCGGCGTAGTCGAGGCCGTAGCCGACGACGAAGTGGTCGTCGATCTCGAAACCGAGGTAGTCGAGGGGGATCCCTGCGTTGCCGGCGATGCGCTTCTTCAAGAGCGCGCAGATCTTGACCGATCGGGGCTTGCGGGTCGACAGGATCTCGATGATCTTCTGGAGGGTCTTGCCGGTGTCGACGATGTCCTCCACGATGATCACCTCCTGGCCGGCGATGTCGGAGGACAGGTCGCGCAGAAGCCGGACGTTGCCCGAGGACTTGGTGCCCTTTCCATAGGACGAGACCTGGAGGAAGTCGAGGGACACCGGGGTCCGGGTGAGCCGCTTGGCCAGGTCGCAGAGGAAGAAGATCGACCCCTTCAGGATTCCCACCAGGAGGACGGGGCGTCCGTCCTGGTCACGATCGATGTCCGCGGCCAGCCGGGCAATGCCCTGCTCCAGGGTTTTTTCGTCGATCAGCGTGCGGCCAAGCTTCATGAAGTTCGCTCCTGCCAGGGCGCTTGAGGCGCTCCGCCCAGGCCGCAAGGAGTCCCCGGAAGCTCTCGTTCTCGTGGAAACGGCGTGGTCCCCGGAAAAGGGCTAGAATCTCTGAAAGACCGGAAAATCTGATGTCTGTCGAGAAAATTCAGCTTCTTCACGAAGACTATATCCGCCTCACGGAGCGATTCAAGGCTCTGTGGACGTTCCATCAGTTTCTCCGCGGCGTCTACAAGACCTTCTTCTCGACCGATCCCGGGTACAGCCTGGACTTCAACGCGCTGTACGACGAGATCAAGGGCATCGCCGCGCAGATCAACACGGGGTCTCCGGAAGCGGTCGAGCCGCAGATTCGCGAGCTCTACGCCCGCCTGGACGCCGTTGCCCGGGAGCTTCGCGACGTCGACCGGAAGATCTCTCCCTCCTTCGTCCGCCGCTTCTTCGAGAAGGTGCGTCCCCAGGACGAGAAGATCGCCTTCTACCTCCTGCGCTTCTATTTCTCCCAGCCCGACGTCGACGAGGACGTCATCGACAAGGTCGATTTTCTGGCCACGGTGGCGGCGACCGGGCGCTCCGATCCGGACGCCGGAGCCACCCGGCCCCGCGCGCAGATCCGGAAACTCTTCGAGTCACTCACCACCGCCTCGAACTGGCCGCGGCTGGACAACGCCATGACGCCGGCGATCGTACGGGCCTTCGACGAGCTGGCCACCGACGTCGCCGCGGCGCGGGAGTTCGAGGATCTCCTGACCCAGCGCCTGCTGGAGAACGTGCGGACCATGAAGCGCCGCGTCGCCAACGGGCTGGCGCACCCCGACATCCTGACCGCCATCGCCTGGTGCAACCTGACCACCCGCTCGGTCTTCCACCGCCTGTACGAGAAGGAAGAGAGGCGGTTGGACGACATGACCGGGCGTATCACCGACCTGGAGCGGGAGCTCACGCGCGGCGGCGACGACACGCCGCCCGAGGAGTTCCGGCGATTCCGCGACTCCCGAATCCGGTTCGACCGCCAGGCCATGGATCGCAATCTGCGGGCCGAACACGTCGTGGAGTTGAAGCGGGCCATCGGAGACGTCCTGCAGAAGTTCGACATCTCCGGGCTGGAAGCCGAGGACATCGACGACGCCCTGGAGCTGGTGGAGGAGGTCGAGCCGGAAGGGCGCGACGAGGATCCGTTCTGGAGGCCGTGTCTCCACCGGATCATCGCCGCGGTCGAGCTGTACGACGACGGCGTCGGGCCGCTGCGCACGAACATCACCGGCCTGGCGCACTTGAAGCTCGAGTCGTGGGAGCTCGCCGCCGCCCGACGCGCCGTCGCCAACGGCTCGCCGGCGTCCGACGTCGACCGGGTTCTCCTGCGCGCCGCCGGGCTGCGCATCCAGGCGGAGGCGGAGGTCGATTCCCTTCAATCGCAGTCCAACGCGGCGGCTCCCGCGGACCTGATCCGTTCCACACGCTCCACCCTGGCCCGAGCCCCCCAGGTCGACAAGGTCCTGATCGAGATGGTCGAGTCGACGCAGGGGGAGCCCACGGCGCAGGAAGTGCGTTGGTGGACACGGACGCGGTTTCGGCTCCTGCGCGCCACGGCCGAGCTCTGGCTGGCTCTGGACGCGGCGCAGTCCCGGGGATCGCGCGGGACCGGCGGATCGTAAGAGGACGCGTTCTCCGGCGTCAGAACGGCGGCGCGCCGCCGGTTTGGCCCCCGTATACTCCTCGCCGATGACCGACCACCCCGACGATTCCCCGACGGCGCCGGCCGCCGAGACCTCGGGCGAGGCTGCGCTGATCCAGAACCGCCTGGCCAATCTCGAAGAGATCCGGCGCATCGCGGACGTCTATCCCTTCGGGTTTCCGGCTCGGGCCACGATCGCGGCCGTGGTCGAAGGGTACGACGCGAAGAGCGCCGAGGAGCTCGAGCGCGAGCACGTCTCGACCGCGATCGCGGGGCGGATTCTGGCGCTTCGACTGCAGGGGAAGGCCGGCTTCCTGGACCTTTCCGACGGCCGCCGGCGGCTCCAGATTTACGTGCGCGCCGACGCCGTGGGAGAGACCGGTTGGGCCATGTACCGCGCCCTGGATCTGGGAGACTGGATCGGCGTGGAGGGAGAGATCTTCCGCACCCGCACCGGCCAGTTGACCGTCAAGGCCCGCGCGCTCTCTTTTCTGGCCAAGGCCCTGCGTCCGCTCCCCGAGAAGTGGCATGGACTGAAGGACATCGAGCTCCGCTATCGGCAGCGGTACCTGGATCTGGCGGTCAATCCGCCGTCGCGAGAGACCTTCGAGAAACGCGCGGCGATCCTTCGGGCGATCCGCCGGTTCCTCGATGAGCGCGGCTATCTCGAGGTCGAGACGCCGATGATGCAGCCGGTCCCGGGAGGCGCGCTGGCGCGGCCGTTCGTCACCCACCACAACGCCCTCGACCTCGAGCTCTATTTGCGCATCGCGCCCGAGCTGTACTTGAAGAGGCTGGTGGTCGGCGGAATCGAGCGTGTCTACGAGATCAACCGCAACTTCCGCAACGAGGGAATCTCGACCCAGCACAACCCCGAGTTCACGATGCTCGAGTTTTACCAGGCCTACGCCCGGGCCTCGGACTTGATGACCCTGACCGAGGAGATGCTGTCGCAGATTGCGTCGGAGATCGGCGGCGGGCCGGCAACGCGATGGGGCGATCAGACCCTCGATTGGACGCCTCCCTTTCGGCGCGTGACCATGCGCGAGGCGGTGCTGGAGGCGACCCGGGACGATCCGCGCGGGCCCATCTCGCGCCAGGAGCTCGGAGACGCGGAGAAGCTGCTCGCCGCGGCGCGGCGCTTCGGGGTGGAGAAGCCCGACCGCTTCGCCGGGAAGAAGGGCAAGCTTCTGGCCGAGCTGTTCGAGGCGGTGGCCGAGCAGCGTTTCGTGCAGCCGACCTTCCTTTGCGAATTCCCCACCGAAATCTCGCCGCTGTCCAAGCAGAACCCGGCGGACCCGGAGTGGGTGGACCGCTTCGAGCTCTATGCCGGAGGCATGGAGATCGCCAACGGGTTCTCGGAGTTGAACGATCCCCGCGAGCAGGAGGCGCGGTTTCTGCACCAGGCGCGCGAGCGGGAGGCCGGCGACCTGGAGGCGCCTCCTTTCGACCACGATTACGTCGAGGCTCTGGAGTACGGAATGCCGCCCACCGCCGGAGAAGGAGTCGGCATCGACCGGCTCGCGATGCTGATGACTGACAGCCCCTCGATCCGGGACGTGATCTTGTTTCCGCTGTTGAGGCCGAGATCGTAAGGCGTAAGGCGTCAGGCGTGAGGCGAAGCCCGGAACGGGACTTGAGGCGCGAGATTGCGGAACGCCTCTCGCCTCTCGCCTCTCGCCTTACGGCGCCGGAGGCGCCATGACCTTCGAATCCTTCGTCGCGCTCCGGTATCTCGCCGCTTCACGCAAGAACGCGCACGTGGCCCTGATCTCGACGATCTCGGTCCTGGGGCTGGCGGTGGGGGTGGCGGCCCTGATCATCTCTCTGGCACTGCTTTCGGGTTTTCAAGACCGCATTCGGCTCCAGATGGCCGAACGCACGCCCCACGTCTCGGTGTCTCCGACGCGGGGAGACCGTCTGGCCGATCCCGAGGCGGTGCGGCGGGTTCTGCGGGCTCTGCCCGGCGTCGTGTCCGTCGAGCCGGCCATCGAGGGGAGGGGATGGCTCGCCGACGCGCGCGGCGGGTCGCTCCTGCCCATCCGCTATCGGAACCTTCCGCCGGACTTTGGCCTGCCCGCGGCCGACGAGCCCGCACCGCCCGCCCGGATCTCGGCCTCCGGCGCCGCGCGCCTGGATGCCCGCGTCGGCACCCTGCTTCGAGTCCTCTCCTCGCGCACGCGCCTCTCGCCGATCGGGCCGATCCCGGTCGAGACGGTGGTGCGCGTCGCCGAGATCCGGCGCTCGAGCGCGTTGGAGAAAACGGCGGATCTCGAGATCCCCGAGGCCACGGCCCGGTTGCTTTCCGGGGTCGCGACCGGCGCCCGAACCTACGAGGCGAGGCTGCGCGATCCCAGACAGGCGGAGAGCGCCGCGCGCGCCGCGGCCTCGGCTCTGGGGTCCGCGTATCGGGTGCAGACGTGGCGGGACCTGAATGCTGCGCTCGCCTTCGCGCTGCGCCTGGAGAAGGCCGTGATCTTCGCGACCGTGGCCCTGGTGATCGTCGTCGCCGCCCTCAATATCGTTTCGAACATCGCGCTGCTGGTCGTCGAGAAGAAACGCGACCTCGGCGTTCTGACGTCGATGGGCGCCCGCCCGGGGTCGCTCGCCCGCATCTATCTGACGCTGGGGGCCGCGATCGGAGGCTTGGGCACCGGCGCCGGCATCGTGGTGGGCGTGGCCGTGTCCGAAGCGCTCGATCGGTTTCGGCTGGTGCCGCTTCCCGCCGACGTCTACCTGCTCTCGCATGTCCCGTTCGCCGTCCATCCGCGCGAGGTCGCGCTGGTGGCGGTGTTTTCCTTCGCCACCGCTGTCGCCGCGGCGGTCCTTCCGGCCCGCGCCGCCGCGCGCCTGGCGCCGGGAGAAGCGGTGAGGCTGTCGCGATGAAGAGTTCAAAGTTCAGAGTTCGAAGTTCGTCGTTCGGGTTCAGATTGCCCGATCAACCTTGAACCTTGAACATCGAACTTTGAACTTGTAAACATCGAACTTTGAACTTGTAACCGTGCTCGCCCTTCGCGCCTCCCACCTGTCCAAGACCTATGCCGGCGAGGGCGCCGCCGTCACTGTCTTCAGCGACCTCACGTTCGAGCTCGAGACGGGCGTGTTTGCCGCCGTGATGGGCCCGTCGGGCGTGGGGAAGTCGACCCTCCTGCATCTTCTCGGAGGGATCGACCGGCCCGACGGCGGCCGGGTGGAGGTCTTCGGCCAGGCCCTGGAAGAGCTGGCGCCGCGCGAGCGGGCCCGGTTCCGCAACGAGCGGATCGGGTTCGTCTTCCAGTTCCACCACCTCTTACCCGAGTTCACCGCCGAAGAGAACGTTTCGCTGCCACACCGCATCGCGGGACTCCCTGCCGGCGAGGCGCTCGAACGAGCCCGGGCGCTGCTCGCGCGGGTGGGGCTGGCGGACCGCAACGATCACCGGCCGCGCGCTCTTTCGGGCGGCGAGCAGCAACGCGTGGCGATTGCGCGAGCCCTGGCTCGCGGCCCGGGCCTGCTTCTGGCCGACGAACCCACCGGGAATCTCGACGCCGAGGCCGCCGGAAACGTCTTCCGCCTGCTCGAGGAGCTCCACCGCGAGGGAGGCATGACGACTGTGCTGGTGACGCACAATCCCGACCTCGCGAAGCGCTGTGATAAAATTTTCGAGATGTCCCGGGAAGGTATCGTGCCATCGACCCGTTTCGTCGCTCAGGAACGAGGCTGATCCACGATGTTTGAGAAGTACAACGAGAAGGCGCGGCGCGCCCTGTTCTTCGCGCGCTACGAGGCGTCCAAGCTCGGCTCCAAGGTGATCGAGTCCGAGCACCTGCTCCTGGGGATCCTCCGCGAGGGGGAGGACATCATCAAGGAGATCTTCGGCCGCTTCAACGTCAAGCCCGAAGAGGTGCGCCGGGAGATCGAGGGAGACCGCATCTTCGTCGAGCGCATCTCCTCGACCGCCGAGCTCCCGCTGTCGGAGGAATCCAAGAAGATCCTGGCCTACGCCTCGCACGAGGCGGAGTCGATGATGCATCCCTACGTGGGGACCGAGCATCTCCTGATCGGCCTGCTGCGCGTGGACGGCTGCGTCGCGGGCCGGTTGCTGACCGCCCGCGGCTTCAACCTGTACGGGGTGAGGGAGGAGACGATCTCGCTCATCAAGGAGCGCGAGGTTTCCAAGCAGAAGAAAGAGCTGCCGTTCCTGGCCGAGTACAGCCGGGACCTCACGCAGCTGGCGATGTCGGGAGCGTTCGATCCGCTGATCGGACGCGACAAAGAGGTCGAGCGGATCATCCAGATCCTCTCGCGGCGCACCAAGAACAACCCGATCCTCCTGGGGGAGCCCGGCGTGGGCAAGACGGCGATCGTCGAGGGACTGGCCACGCGGATCGTGGAGGGCGCCGTGCCGATGTTCCTCTCGCAGAAGAAAATCCTGGCGCTCGATCTGTCGCTGATCGTGGCCGGCACCAAGTACCGGGGACAGTTCGAGGAGAGGTTGAAGGGGATCATTCGCGAGCTGCGGGAGAACCCGGACCTCATCATCTTCATCGACGAGATCCATTCCTTGATCGGCGCCGGCTCGGCGGAGGGGTCTCTGGACGCGGCCAACATCTTGAAGCCGGCCCTTTCCCGCGGCGAAGTGTCCTGCATCGGCGCCACCACGCTCAAGGAGTACCGCAAGTACATCGAGAAGGACCGCAGCCTCCTGCGCCGCTTCCAGGCCATCCACGTCACCGCTCCGTCGGAGATCGAGACGTTCGAGATCCTGGAAGGGGTCAAGGACCGCTACGAGCAGTTCCACAAGGTGCGCTACTCGCCCGAAGCGATCAAGACGGCGGTGTACCAGTCCAATCGCTACATCACCGACCGCTTCTTTCCGGACAAGGCCATCGACCTTCTGGACGAGGCGGGCGCGAAGGTGAAGCTGAAGCGGGTCGCCGACACGCAGAACCTGCGCAAGTTGGAGCTGGAGACCCGGCAGATCGTCAAGGAAATGAAGAAGGCGATCTCCGACAAGGACTTCGAGAAGGCGGTGTTCCTGCGGGAGCGCGAGATCGAGTTGAAAGAAGAGATCGAGCGGGCCAAGGCGGCATCGTCGGAGAGAAGCGACGCGACGCAGGAAGTGACCCGTCGGGACATCGAGGAGATCATCTCGTCCTGGACCGGAATTCCGGTCGCCTCACTGGAGATCGAGGAGGCGGAGAAACTCCTGCACATGGAGGACGCGCTGCGCCGCCGCATCGTGGGGCAGGAGGCGGCGATCATCGGCGTGTCCAAGGCGATCCGCCGTTCCCGCCTGGGAGTCAAGAACCCGAACCGGCCCATGGGCTCCTTCATCTTCCTCGGGCCGTCGGGCGTCGGCAAGACCGAGGTGGCCCGGCGGCTGGCGGAGTTCCTCTTCGAGAACCAGAAGGCCGCTCGTGCGCTTCGACATGTCCGAGTACATGGAGAAACACGCCGTCTCCAAGCTCATCGGCTCCCCGCCCGGGTACGTCGGTCACGAGGACGGCGGACAGTTGACCGAGACAGATCCGCCGCAATCCCTACAGCGTGATCCTGTTCGACGAGATCGAGAAGGCGCATCCGGACATCGCCAATATCCTCCTGCAGATCCTGGAGGACGGCATCCTGACGGACGCCTACGGGAACCTCGTCGACTTCAAGAACACTCTGATCATCATGACGTCCAACATCGGGACCAAGCACCTCGTCAACCGCTCGCGAATGGGCTTCGGGGCGTCCAAGGACATGCTCAACACCAAGGAGCTCGAGGACATGGTCTTGAAGGAGCTGCGCAAGGACTTCTCTCCCGAGTTCATCAATCGCATCGACGAGACGATCGTCTTTCACCCCCTGGGCCGGGTGGAGCTCGCGAAGATCTGCCGGCTGCTGATCGACGACGTCAACGCGACGATCGCGACGAAGGGGGCGCAGATCGACGTCGGACGACGCGGCGATCGAATGGCTGCTGGCGCAGAGCGGCGACGACCCGAACATGGGCGCGCGGCCGCTGCGGCGTTCGATCCAGAAGTTCGTCGAAGATCCGGTGTCGGAGCTCTTGATCGCCGCGCGCGACGAGAAGATCGAGTCGATCGAGGTGCGGGTCGGGCCCGACGGTCTCACCGTCTCGACCCGTGAGCCGGAAACGGCCGGCCGGCAGAGGGCGCTAGAACATGACGCGGGACGGCGGACGACCGCCGTCCGACGCGCTTGCGTCTCCGCCCCGCTCCCTCCGCCGGATTCCCAAAGCAAAGGCTTTTTCGCCGTTCACCTTCCGCTCGCCTCCTCTGTGGAAGAAGATAGAGTCCCGCAGCGTTGGGAACCGCAACGCGATGAGCCCGCGCAGACCAGAGAAATCCCGGCTCCCGCCCCCAGAGGCCCGTCCCTGCCCGGGGACGCCGGGCTTGAAGAGCATGCGCGTCCGCTGCCGGCGCACTCCTCTGGCGCGGTCGGCGTTCCTCGTCGTGGCGCAGGCGCCGGCCCCAGACGCCCGTCGCGACACCGTCCGCGCCGCCTCCGACGGCCCCGCCGCGCAGCCCGCTGCGCCGCCCGCAGCGCCCGCCCCGACCCCTCCCCGGCCGACCGAGCGGATCGTCGGGATCCGGGTGGTCGGGTACCAGACCGTCGTCCCCGGACACGATCGCCCACTACCTGGGGGTGCAGGTCGGCGACCCGTACGACCCCGAGACGATTCGCCAGAACTTTCAGACGCTCTGGGACGTCGGGTCTGCTCGAGAACGTGTCGATCGAAGCGGAGCACGGCGCCGCGCGGCGTGACCCTGATCGTCACGATCGAGGAGCGGCCGACGATCAAGGACATCGACTTCCAGGGGAACAAGAAGTTCTCCGCTTCGCAGATCAAGGACAAGCTGCGGGAAGTCAAGATCGGAGGTCCACACGGGCGCGCCCCTGTCCCTGCGCGACGTCGCCAAGGCCCGCTCGGCGATCGCGGACTACTACACCGAGAACGGTTACCGCAGCGCCACCGTCGACTACAAGATCGACGACGTCTCGAAGACCGAGAAGAAGGTCGTCTTTCTCATCGACGAGGGAGACAAGATCAAGATCGCCGCGATCCACTTCCAGGGCAACCACGTCTTCTCGGAGTGGCGGCTGCGCAACGCGATGAAGAAGACGAAGGTCAACACCTGGTTTCGCCTGCTCTCGGAAAACAGCACGACCTACAGCCAGGCCAACTACGACGCGGACGTGGAGAGCCTCAAGAACCTGTACCAGTCCAAGGGGTACAAGAACATCGTCGTCAAGGATCCGACCCTCGACATCTACGTCAAGAACCCCAAGGCCCAGCCGAAGAAGCAGAAGAAAAGGGTCCGAATCACGATTCCGTTGGTGGAGGGAGATCAGTTCTTCACCAACAATATACAGATTGTGAAGGTCAACCAGGGCGGACAGCCGGTGGAGGAGGCGGAGACCTTCGTCTTTCCCAAGGAGTCCATGCTCAAGGAGTTCGCCGAGCTCAAGCCGGGCACCGTCCTGAACCGCGACCGGATCGTCGAAGCGCTGTCCCGCATCGAGGCGCGTTACAAGTCGCACGGGTACATCTACTGGTTCGCCGACCCGGTCTTCCGGGACCAGCCCAAGCACCGCGTCGACGTGGACGTGCATATCTACGAAGGGGACAAGTTCTATCTCGGACGCCTGGAGGTCCAGGGAAACTCCTCCACCCGGGACAAGGTGATCCGGCGCGAGTTCGCTCTCGACGAGGGCGCGATCATGGACATGGAGGCGGTCAAGAAGAGCCTTCAGAAGCTGCAGCAGCTGGGATACTTCAAGATCGCGGAAGAGCCGGACTTCGCGGTCCGGCCCACGGACAAGAAAGTCGACCTGACGCTCAAGGGGACCGAGACCTCGCGCAACGAGGTGCAGTTCGGAGCGGGCTATTCGGCACTGGACGGCCTGTTCGGACAGTTCTCCTTCCAGACCCGCAACTTCCTGGGACGGGGCGAGATCCTCGGCGCGTCGGCCCAGATCGGCAAGATCTCCACGTACTACAACTTCTCCTACACCATCCCCTGGTTCATGGACCGCAACCAGAGCGTCGGCGCGTCGCTCTACCGGACGGACATCAACTACCTGAACATCGACGAGAAGCGCACCGGAGGAAGCACCTTCTTCGGCCGCGGAATCGGCCTCTTCGACAGCTGGTCGATGCTGTACCAGTACGAGGACGTCTCGGCCAACTTCCCGGTCCAGGGGGCCGCGGTTGCGCCGGGGCAGCCGGGACCGCCGGCCAAGCTCACGCTGGTGACCGGGCGCACGTCGTCGCTGACTCCCGGGTATCGCTACGACAGCCGCAACGATCCCTTCGATCCCGATCGCGGGTATCGGTTGTTCGCCACGGCGCAGGTCGCGGCGGGGGCGCTGGGCGGATCGACCGATTTCATCAAGCCGCTGATCGGGGCCTCCGGCTATATCCCCGTCCCCATCCCGCGCCGGGGCTATCTCGGTTTCAATCTGGAGGGTGGATACGTCGCTCCCTACGGCGGCCAGAGCGTGCCGATCTTCGAGAGGTTCCAGATCGGAGGCGAGCAGAGCCTGCGTGGGTTCCGGGCCGGATCGGTCCTGCCTCTGGACAAGAACAACCAGGTCTTCACCGACGACTCCGGCCGCATCCTGGGCGGAGACAAGTACTTCGTGTTCAATCTGGAGTACGTGTTCGCCAGCGCCGGCCCGGCCAAGCTGCTCGCGTTTACCGACGTCGGCAACGTCTACCACGAAAGCCAGAAGTTCGACCTTTCCCACGTCCGTGATTCGGTGGGCCTGGAGCTGCGTATCTTTCTCCCGATCTTCCAGGCCCCGCTGCGATTCATCTATTCGTGGAACCTCCACCCGATCACGCCGATCGACCAGTTCGGGTTTCCCATCAACAGCCTGAAGGACCGGCGGTCCGGGTTCGACTTCTCGATCGGAAGGTCGTTCTGAGCGGTTCGAACGGGTCGGCCTCCCGAGCCCCGAAGACCCCTTCTGGACCGACCGCCGGCGAGCCCTGTTGCCCTCGCCCCTGGTTTTGTTACTATTCCCCGCTCTCGACAAAGGAGTTCGAATGAAACGCGTTGTCCTGTCGATCCTGACAGCCGGTCTCTCGGCTGTGGCCGCGGCGCAAGCCGGTTCTTCCACCGCGGCCTCTTCCGGCCCCGGGCCCGGCCAGATCGCGGTTCTCAATTCGCAGCGGCTCGCTCTGGAATCCGCCCCCGGCAAGGAAGCCTACGGGCGGCTGAAGAAGATGTCCGACCAGAAGAAGGAAGACCTCGACAAGCTGGAGAAAGAGGCGCGAGACCTGGTCCAGAAGCTCAACGATCAGGGCAGCTCGATGCCCGAAGACAAGCGCGAGGCGCTGGCCAAGCAGGCGGACGACAAGCAAAAGGCCTGGAAGCGGGCGCAGGAAGACGCGCAGCGCGATCTCCAGGAAGCCGAGCGCAAGGAGATGGCGGCCCTGGAGAACCGCATCGGTCCGATCGTCAACGAATACTTCAAGGAGAAGAAGTACGGTGTGGTGCTCGACTCGAGAGCCGGAATCGTCTACCGCGACGATCTGATCGACGTGACCGACGACGTCTTGAAGCGCATCAACACGACCGCGGCGCTTCCGCCGGCCAAGCCGAGCGGCAGCGCGGCCTCCAAGTCCGCGCCGCCCGCGGGCACGGGCGCCCCGGCCGCGAAACAGGCCGCGCCGCCCGCGGCCAAGCCGACGCCGAAGAAGTAGCTGTTCGGAGGGCGGGCGGCGCACCTTCGCGCCGCCGGTCCGGCCCTCCGGTCTAGTACTATCCGTCCCTGGTGAAACCCAGGAAGAAGCCTTCGTCCCGGCGCGCACGTCGCCCGCCCGCGGGCGGGCGCCACATCTCGTTTACCCTGCTCGAGGTGGCCGCGGCTGTGGCTGGGCGCGTGGCCGGCGAGGAGCGCCTGCGCCTGAGGGGCGTCGAGTCGCTTGGCCGAGCGACGGCTTCGGACCTGTCCTGGGTCGCGGACTCGGCGCACGCGTCGGAGGCTTGCGCCAGCCGTGCAGGGGCACTGATCGTGGCGGCGGAGGCGCACGCCGGAGGACGACCTTGTGTCGTCGTCGAGAACCCGACTCTGGCTCTGGCCATCTGGCTGGAATCGGCGCGGCCGCGGCGGACGCCCCGTCCCGGCCTGTCCCGACAGGCGCGGATCCACCCGAGCGCCTCGCTGGGACGCGGCGTCACTGTGGCCTCCGGCGCGACCATCGAGGCGGGCGCTCGGGTCGGAGCGCGCACGACGATCGGCGCGGGCGCCTACGTCGGAGAAGACGCCTGGATCGGCGAGGACTGCCGCCTCCACCCTCTGGCCGCGGTCCTGGAGCGCTGCCGGTTGGGTTCGCGCTGCGTGCTCTACCCCGGCGCGGTCGTCGGATCGGACGGATTCGGGTACGTGTGGGACGGGGAGAAGCACCGCAAGATCCCTCAAGTCGGAATCGTCCGTCTGGAGGACGACGTCGAGATCGGGGCCAATTCCGCCGTCGACCGCGCGACGTTCGGGGAAACGGTGATCGGCCGCGGCACGAAGGTCGACAACCTGGTGCAGGTGGGCCACAACGTCGAGGTGGGGGAGCACTCGATTCTCTGCGGACAGGCCGGGATCGCGGGCTCGTCGCGGCTGGGGCGCAGAGTGACCCTGGCCGGCCAGGTCGGAGTGGGCGATCACGCCGAGATCGGCGACGGCGCGATGGTCACCGGGCAGGGGGGCGTGGTCGGGGGCGGCCACATCGCGCCGGGAGCCGTGGTTTCCGGGATGCCCGCCGCACCGCACCGGGATTTCTTGAGGAGGGCCGCGTGGATCGCGCGGCTGCCCGAGCTGGCACGCCGGATCGAACAGCTCGAGCGCGGCGCCGGCCACGGGCAGGAGGACTGAGCGTGCAGATGGGAATCAACGAGATCCTGAAGATCCTGCCGCACCGCTATCCCTTCCTGCTGGTCGACCGGATCGTGGAGCTCGATCCGGGCAAGCGGGTCGTCGGCATCAAGAACGTCACCTTCAACGAGGAGTTCTTCCAGGGCCACTTTCCAGGCAATCCGGTCATGCCGGGAGTGCTGATCGTCGAGGCCATGGCCCAGGTCGCCGGGGTCGGACTCCTGGGCGGCATGCCGGAGACCGAGCGTAAACTCCTGTACCTGACCGGCATCGACCGGTGCAAGTTCCGCCGTCCCGTGGTGCCCGGGGATCAACTCCGCATCGAAGCGGAGATCGTCTCGGCCAGGACCCGTCTGTGCAAGTGCCGCGCGAGGGCGACGGTGGAAGGAGCCCTTTGCGCCGAGGCGGAGCTGATGTCGGCGATCGTGGAGCGCTCATGACCCAAGTTCATGAGACAGCGGTCGTGTCTCCGGCCGCGCGGCTGGCCGACGACGTCGAGATCGGCCCCTACGCCGTGGTGGGCGAGAGCGTCGAGCTGGGGCCGGGCACCGTGGTCGGCGCCCACGCCCAGATCAAGGGCCCGGCCACGCTGGGACAGCACAACCGCATCTTTCCGCACGCGGTGCTCGGTTTCGATCCCCAGGACCTGAAGTACAAAGGGGAGCCCACGCGCCTGGTGGTCGGCTCCCGCAACGTGTTTCGCGAATTCTCCACCGCGCATCGCGGAACCGTGACCGGCCGAGGGGAGACGGTCGTGGGCGACGACGGCTACTTCATGGCCTACAGCCATATCGCCCACGACTGCCGGATCGGGTCCCGGGTGATCCTCGCCAACTACGCCGGTCTTGCCGGGCACGTGGACATCGGAGACGGCGTCATCCTGGGGGCCTTCGTGGGGGCCCACCAATTCATCCGGATCGGCTCCTTCGCCTTCGTCGGAGCCTACTCCCAGCTGCGGCAGGACGTGCTCCCGTTCTGCAAGACCGACGGCACGGACGCCAAGACCTACGGCCTGAACACGATCGGCCTGCGCCGCAGCGGATTCTCCCGAGAGCGGCTCCTGGCGCTCGAGCAGGCGTACCGCCTGTTGATCAAGTCCAAGCTCAATACGACCCAGGCCCTCGAGCGCATCGAAGCGGAGCTGGCGGGGCAGGAAGACGTCGCGCGCCTGGTCGATTTCATCCGGTCGAGCAAGCGGGGGTTCCATAGATGAATCGGGCGATCTGGCGCTCGGATGATCTGGCGATCGATCCGGTCGCCACTGCCTGAGGATCACCTCACCCGATGACCCGATCACCCGATCATCCGATCCGCCTGGCCGTCGTCGGCGTCGGCCACCTGGGCCGCCACCATGCGCGGATCGTCTCGGGGCTGGCCGGCGTCTCCTGCGTCGGCATCCACGACCATCATCGGGGCAGGGCCGAGGCGGTGGCCAGGGAGTTCGGGCTCGAAATCCTGTCCTCGCTCGACAGCGTCGCCGAGAAGGCCGACGGGGTCGTGATCGCGACTCCCACGGTGACCCACGCGGAGATCGCGGAGTTCCTGCTGACCAACGGGTGCGACGTGCTGATCGAAAAACCGGTGACGGCGTCGGTGGCGGAAGCGGACGCACTGATCCGCCTGGCGCGCGCCAGGGGCCGGCTGATCGCCGTCGGTCACGTGGAGCGGCACAATCCGGCGGTCGAAGCGGCGCTGGCCATGGTCTCGCGGCCGCAGTTCGTGGAGGTCCATCGGCTGGGCGTGTTCACCGCCCGGAGTCTCGACGTCGACGTCGTGCTCGATCTCATGATTCACGACCTCCAGATCGTCCGCGCTCTGGCCGGGGAGGAGGCCTCGGAGGTCCGGGCGGTGGGAGTCCCGGTGCTGACCTCCAAGGTCGACATCGCCAACGCCCGGCTGGCCTTTCCCGGAGGCCTGGTGGCCAACCTGACGGCGTCCCGGGTCTCCTCGGAGAAGGTCCGCAAGTGCCGGATCTTCGCCCCGGCCACGTACGTATCGATCGACATGCAGGCGCAGACAGTCAAGGCGTTTCGGCTGACGCAAGAGCAGGGCGGCCCGCAGATCATTCCCGTGGACGTGGCGGTGGAGAAGAAGGAACCGCTGGCCCGCGAGCTCGCAGGACTTCGTCACGGCGATCCGGGAGCGCCGGGCGCCGCTGGTGACCGGCGAGATCGCGCGGGACGCTCTGGCGCTGGGCGAGGAGGTTCGCGCCGCGATCGAGGAGCATCGCCGTGTGGCGGAAGGGGTGAACGCGTGAATCGCAAGCGCGGCCGGGTCGGGCTGATCGGAGGCAGCGGCGTCTACGATCTCTCGGGGATCGAGGAGCTGAAGGAAGAGAAGCTGGAGACGCCCTTCGGCGCCCCGTCGGACTCCTATTTCACCGGCGTCCTGGGAGGCGTTCCGGTGGCCTTCTTTTCCCGGCACGGCCGGGGTCACCGCTGGCAGCCCTCGGAGATCAACTACCGCGCCAACATGTGCGGCTTCAAGATGCTCGACTGCGACGCGCTGCTCTCCGCCTCGGCCGTGGGGAGCCTCAAGGAGGAGCATGCTCCGCGCCACGCCGTCGTCCCCGACCAGTTCATCGATCGGACCCGCCACCGGGCGGACACGTTCTTCGGAGAAGGCATCGTGGCGCATGTGGCCCTGGCCGACCCGGTCTGCCCGGCGCTTTCGGCGGCCCTCGCGGACGCCGGAGAGGAAGCGGGCCTGACCGTCCACCGCGGAGGCGTCTACGTGTGCATGGAGGGGCCGCAGTTCTCGACGCGCGCGGAATCGAACCTCTACCGGTCGTGGGGCGCCGACGTCATCGGCATGACCAACCTGACCGAGGCCAAGCTCGCCCGCGAAGCGGAGATGTGCTACGCCTCTCTGGCCCTGATCACGGACTACGACTGCTGGAGGGCGGAGACCGAGGCGGTGTCGGTGGAGTCGGTCCTGAAGGTCCTGTCGGAGAACGCCGCTGCCGCGCGCAAGACCATGCGGAGCGCCGTCGGCCGCGTGGACCCGGCGCGCTCATGCGGCTGCCGCCGCGCGATGCAGTACGCCATCTTGACCGACGGAAAAGCGATCCCGGACTCCGCGCGAAAACGCCTCGATCCCATAGTCGGGCGCTATCTTCGTAAGGCGTAAGGCGTAAGGTGAGGTCACCAGCTTGAGCGGAAGTCGGCAGCAAGCTTCGCCTCACGCCTCCCCCCTCACGCCTCACGATCCCGGCCGCGTCGTGGTGACCGGCTCGGTGGCCTTCGACTATCTGATGCGGTTCCCGGGTCGGTTCGTGGAGCACTTGATCCCCGACCAGATGTCCCGTCTCTCCGTGTCCTTCCTGGTCGACGACATGCGCCGGGTTCCCGGAGGCTGCGGACCCAACATCGCCTACAGCCTGGCCGTGCTCGGGGAGCGGCCCCTGCTTCTGGCCACGGCGGGGCGGGACGCGGCGGACTACCGGGACCGGCTGGAGCGCGATGGGGTCGACGTCTCGGGAATGGCGATCCACGACGACATTTTTACGGCGTCCTTCTTCGTTTCCACCGACGAGGATCAGAACCAGCTGGCGTCCTTCTACACCGGGGCGATGGCTCGCGCCCGGGATCTCTCCGTCGAGGGGCTGGATCCATCCACGGTCGCGCTCGTGGTCATCTCGCCCAACGACCCGGCCGCGATGGAGCGCTATGCCCGGGAGTGCCGCGACCTTCACATGGCGTTTCTCTACGACCCGAGCCAGCAGGTGGCGCGGCTGACAGGGGAGGAACTGGCCCGAGGCCTGGCCGGCGCCGCGATCCTGATCGTCAATGACTATGAGTTTGGAATCCTGAGCCACAAGACAGCCCTCTCCCGGGAGGAGCTGGAGGAGCGCGTCCCGGCGCTGGTCGTCACGCACGGCGCCGACGGCTCGACCATCTCGGTGAGCGATGGAGGACGCCGGGCCACGCACGCGATTCCGGCGGCGCGGCTGGAGGCCAAGGCCGTCGATCCGACCGGGGTGGGAGACGCGTACCGGGCGGGGCTCATTCGAGGTCTCCGGATCGGGGCGAGCTGGCCGACCTGCGGACGGATGGGGAGCGTGGCCGCGGCCATTGCCCTGGAGGCGCAGGGTCCCCAGCCTCCGCGGTACTCGATCGAGCGCTTCGTCGATCGGTATCGAAGCAACTTCGGGGAGGAGCCCGTCCTCGAGAGCCTCGCAATTCGCTGAGCGCGGACCCGTTCGCGGCGCACCGCGGACGACGCCGAAGATCGGCTACAATCCTTCCTCCCGAAACCGAGAGCGCTCCTTGAACAACCGCCGTGTCGCGCGCCGTGTCGTCCCGTCTCTCTCCGCCGAGGAGAAGGAGGGGAGCGCCGATGCCCGCGGGCTGAGGATCACGATCGTCTGCTCGCGCTGGAACCCGACGATCGCCGACGGCCTCCTGCGCTCCGCGCTCGGGGCGCTGGAGGATTGCGGAGCCCGGCGTTCCGATGTGGAAGTCATCCGTGTCCCCGGCGCCTTCGAGCTTCCCGCGGCGGCCGCCGTGGCGATCCGCCGGCGCAGGCCGCCCGACGCGGTCATCGCCCTGGGCGCGATCGTGCGCGGAGAGACGAGCCATCACGAAGTGCTCGGGCACGCCGTGGCGTCGGCGCTGGCCTCCCTGTCGACCCAGGGGTGCCCGATCGGATTCGGCCTTCTCACCTGCGACACCATGGAACAGGCCCGCCAGCGGCTGGCCAAGGGCGCGGAGGCGGCAGAGGCCGCCGTGGAAATGGCGAACCTGCGGCGGCAGGTCGGAGGGCGCTGAGGGTGGGCGCGCGGCGCAAGGCGCGGGAGCTCGCGCTCCAGATGCTGTACGAGAACGACGTGGCCGGTACCACCCCCTCGGACATGTTCGAGCGATCCGAGGATCTCCACAAGGCTTCCCCCGCCCTGCGCGACTTCACCGAGAGGCTGGTGCGGGGCACGCTGGCCAACCGCGAGGACCTCGACGCCGTCATCTCCCGACAGGCCGACCACTGGCGGCTGGTCCGCATGCCCGTCGTGGACCGCAACATTCTCCGCCTCGCGCTGTTCGAGCTGCTCCACGAGCCGTCCACGCCCCGACCGGTGATCATCGACGAGGCGCTGGAGATCGCCAAGCGGTTCTCGACGCCGAAGTCCTCGCAGTTCATCAACGGCATTCTGGACGGCGTCCTGAAGGCCCGGCCGCCGGAAAGGCCGCACTCGTGAAGCGGGAAACAGCGTTCGCGCTCCTTCTGGCGGCGGGAGCGGCGGCGGCTGGCGCGGAAGAGCACGCCGTCTACCGTGTGACGGGGAGCGACGCCCGGCTGATCGATCAGTACGACAACGACGGGTACTCCCTGGCGGTGGCCTCCCGGCCGGACGGCACGCTGGAGCTCGCGGTTCGCGTCTCGGACGCTCCGCTCGTCAGCCGCGCTCCCTTTCCGAGCGGAAACGCGCCGGATGCCACGCTGCCGCCCGCGCCCGACCGCGATGCCTTCGCCCGCGAGCTGGTCGAAGGAAGCCGGACCGAAGTGGAGGCCGTGCGGCGGATCCTCGTGGCGCTGGCGGGCGGGATCACCTACGATTCGGACCGCGACCGCCTTCAGGATCCCGCGGCGGTCTTCGCCTCGCGCCGCGCCTATTGCGTCGGTTTCTCCGAGCTGGCCGTGGATCTGCTGCGGCGCGCCGGGATTCTGGCCCGGACGGTCCAGGGAATTCTGGCCTGCGGCCCGGGCCGCGATGGCTACGACCCCGAGGTCGGTGCCGCCTACCACCGCTGGATCGAGGTCTACTATCCCGATCGCGGCTACGTCTTTTCCGACCCTTCCGCGTCGGTCAACGGGGTCGACGCCCGGTATATCCCGTTCGGCCGGCGCTCGCTGGTCAAGCCCCGCGCGCTGACCGTTACTGCGCTGTCCTCCTCCGGCGGCTTGTCGTACCAATCCGTCCGCTCCGGAGAGGCGATCGTGCGCGTGCGCGCCGCGCGCTGACGCCGCCGTCCAGCGGAGAGCGCAGGCGGGACACGTGGGCGGGGCGCCGAGCCGATTGACGTTGAGCGTTTTGCGGATCACGGGTTAGGATTCCCGCCCATGTCCGAGAAGTACGACCACGCGGCGATCGAGGGCAAGTGGCAGAGGCTCTGGCGCGAGCGGCGCGTCGCCTATATCGACACGGCCGTTGAGGGCGATAAGTTCTACATGCTCAATATGTTCCCCTACCCGTCCGGAAGCCGTCTCCATGTGGGCCACGGGCGCAACTACATCCTGGGCGACGCGCTGTACCGGCGCGAGCGCATGGCCGGCCGCCGGACGCTCAATCCGATGGGATGGGACGCCTTCGGCCTGCCTGCGGAAAACGCCGCGATCGCCAGCGGCGTGCATCCCCGCGAGTACACGCTTGCCAACATCGCCCGAATGAAGGAGCAATTGGGGACTCTCGGCCTTCTCTACGATTGGTCCAAGGAGCTGGCGTCCTGCGATCCGCGCTACTACAGGTGGAACCAGTGGCTCTTCCTGCGCATGTGGGAGCGCGGCCTGGCCTATCGCAAGACGGCACCGGTGAACTGGTGCCCGGGTTGCCGCACGGTTCTGGCCAACGAGCAGGTTGTCGAGGGGCGGTGCGAACGCTCCGACGATCCAGTGGAAGTGCGCGATCTCACGCAATGGTTTTTCCGGATCACCGACTACGCCGAACGGCTCCTGGCGGGGCTGGATGGCCTCGATTGGTCGGACCGCGTCAAGACGATGCAACGCAACTGGATCGGGCGGTCGGAGGGGGTGGAGATCTTCTTTCGGGTCGAGGCCCTGCCCGATCCTGTCCCGGTCTTCACGACGCGCCCGGACACGCTCTTTGGCGCGACGTTTCTGGCTCTGGCCCCGGAGCATCCGGCGGCGGCGGTGCTGGCCGATCGCTCGCCGGAGCGTGACCGGATCCGCGACTTCATCGAGCGGGTTCGCCGCGAGTCGCGCATGGACCGCGAGGCCGAAGGGGGAGAGAAGGAGGGGATCGACACCGGCGTCTCCGCTCTCAACCCGGCCACCGGAGAGCCGATCCCCGTCTGGCTCGCGAACTTCGTCCTGCCCGACTACGGGACCGGCGCCATCATGGGCGTCCCCGCGCACGATCAGAGGGACTTCGAGTTCGCCCGGCGGCTGCGCCTGCCGATCCGTCCGGTGTACCGAACGGAGGAGGGTGAGCTCGATCCCGATCGCATGACCGAGGCCGTTCCCCACTCGGGGTTCCTGTACCGCTCGGGCGAGTGGGACGGAACGCCGGCAGGTCCCGAGGCCGTCCGCCGGGCCATCGAGTGGATCGAAACGAAGGGTGTGGGGAAAGGAAAGATCGGCTACCGGCTGCGCGACTGGCTCATCTCCCGCCAGCGTTACTGGGGAACCCCGATCCCCGCGGTTCACTGCGGCGGATGCGGGGTCGTGCCGGTCCCCGACGAGGATCTTCCCGTTCTCCTGCCCGACGACGTCGCGTTCCGTGGCGCGGAGGGGAACCCGCTCGAGAGGTCGGAGGCCTTCGTCCGCACGGTTTGTCCCCGCTGCGGGAGCCCGGCCCGGCGCGAGACGGACACCATGGACACGTTCGTCGACTCCTCCTGGTACTACCTGCGCTTTCTGAATCCGGATGACGCGGCCCACATGGTCGACGCCGCGCGCGCGGCGCACTGGATGCCGGTCGACCAGTACGTCGGAGGCATCGAGCACGCCATCCTGCATCTCTTGTACGCGCGGTTCGTCTGCCGGGTGCTCAAGGATATGGGACTGGTGACGATCGACGAGCCGTTCGCCCGGCTCTTCAACCAGGGCATGATCACCAAACTGAATCCCACCTCGGGCAAGATCGAGAAGATGTCCAAGTCGCGGGGCAACACCGTCTCGCCCGACGACCTGATCGCGCGGTTCGGCGCGGACACGGTCCGGGTCTACACGCTTTTCATCGGCCCTCCGGAGAAGGAATCGGAGTGGTCCGAGGAGGGCGTGCTGGGAGGGTACCGTTTCCTCAACCGGGTCCACGATCTCTGCGACCGCGTGGCGACCTCGAGCAAGCGGCTCCCCGATATCGCTCGAGACGAGGCCGACCGACGCGGCCTGGGCGACTCGCCTCTTCGGCGGCTCGAGCACCGCACGATCCAGCGCGTCACGGAAGACGCCGAGCGGTTCCACTTCCATACCGCGATCGCGGCTCTCATGGAGTTTCAGCGGGCCATCGCCGAGGCCGCCGAGCAGGCTTCCGAGCCGCCGGAGTCGCTGCGGCGGGCGGTCGAGATTCTGTTGAAGCTCCTGCATCCGATCGCGCCGCACCTGACCGAGGAGTGGTGGGAACGCCTTGGAGGACGGCGTTCGCTGCTGGACGAACGGTGGCCATCGTACGATCCGGCGCTCGCCGTGACCTCGCGCGTCACGCTGGTCGTCCAGGTCAACGGGAAGGTGCGCGGCAAGCTCGATGTCGAGCGCGGGGCCGCCGAGAGCGAAGCTCTGGCGCTGGCGCGGGCCGACGAGAAGATCCGGGCATGGGTCGAAGGCAAGGAAATCGCAAGGGCGGTCTACGTGCCGGACCGTCTGTTGAACCTGGTGGTGCGGTGAGTCGGTTGACCGAGAGGGAGAGGGGGAGAGTGGGAGAGGGGGAGCCACGGAACGTTCACCCCCTCACCCTCTCACCCCCTCACCCCCTCCTTGCCACTTTCGCAGCGGTGATCTTCGTCGCAACCGGCTGCGGCTACACGCTCGTCGGCAAGACTTCCACCCTGCCGCCCTCCATCCGGGTGATTCACTTTCAGACGCTTCTGAACCAAACACAACGCGTCGGGGTCGAGCAGCGTCTGTCCCGCGAGATTGCGCGCGAGCTCGCCAGCCGCGGACGATTTTCGGTCAAGGCGGAGGGAGCGGGCGCCGACGCGGACCTGACGGGCGCGGTGACCGGCTTTTCGCTGTACCCGGTCGCCTTCGACGAGGCCGGCCGCGCTCGCGAGTATCAGGTCCGGATCACCGCGCGCGTCTCGTTGAAGACCCTTCCCGAGGAGAAGGTCCTTTGGGAGAACCCCGCCTATACCTTTCAGGAGAACTACGCGTTCTCCACCAGCGCGGCCTCCTACGTGGATCGCGAGAACGAGGCGATCGACCGCGTGGCCGAGCGGTTCGCCGCGAGCCTGGTCTCGAGCCTGCTCGAGGGGTTCTAGGCAGACGGCCCGGCCCACGACTCGGATCCGCGTCGCTCGACGCGAATCTGAGACCTTGGGCCTTAGACCTTGGACGCCTTTTTGGACGCCTTCTTCGCCAGGCGGGACTTGTAGCGGGCCGCGGCGTTCTTATGGATGACACCCTTGCGCCACGCGGTGTCGACTTCCGAGAACGTCGCCGGCACCGCAGCCGCCTTGGAGCCGTCCTCGGTCTCTCGGTAGGCCTTGACGGTCGTGCGCAGCCTCGAGCGCGTCGCTCGATTGCGTTGCGCGCGCGCCAGCGCCTGACCGATGCGTTTCACGGCGGATTTGATGTTGGCCATCGGATTCCTTCTCTTTCTCGTTGTCGGTGAGCCGCGGCCCGATGGCCGCGGGGCCCGCCATCATTTCACAATGGTCGGGCCCGCGCGACGGGGGAGCGTCTTTCTATTTCGCTTCGATTCCCAGCGACTTCAAGCGGGCTCGGGCCAGCCGGGCTTCCTCGCTGGAGGAGTATTCGTGGATCACGTACTGGAGCTGGACGACCGCTTCCGCCTTCTGCCCCAGCTCGAGCAGCGCATAGGCCTTCTTGAGAAGTCCGGCGGCGGCCTTGTTGCTGCGGGGCCATTCCTTCAACAGACGATCGAAGTCGGCCACCGCACTTTTGTAGTCTTTCTGGGCGTAGTGCGATTCGCCGATCCAGTACTGAGCGTCGTCGGCGACGTCCGTGCCGGGATAGGACTTCAGGTAATCCTGAAAGCCCTGGACGGCGAGCGCGTACCGGCCCTTGGTGTAGTCGCTGTAGGCCGTGTCGAAGAGATCGCTGGGGGAGGGCTGACCCCCGGTCGGCCGCACGACGGCGCTGTCCACCGCCGGTACCGGAGGCATTCCCGGGGACGTCGGGCTGGCGCCGGACGCGGAACCGGAGCGCATGCGTGCCAGGTCGCCCTGGGTTTCCGCGATCTGCTGGGAGAGCTGGGACAGGCGTCGATTGGTGTCTTCGAGCTTCGCCTCGAGCTGCTCCATCTTGGCCGTCATCTCGTTCAACTTGACGCCCGTGTCCGCGTTGGACTTCAAGAGCTGCTGCGTCTGTTGAGAAACGCTCGTGTTGAGCTTGGCGACCTCTTCCTTACTCGACGACTTGCGCTCGACAGCCTGAACTTCCTTCTCGACGTCGTTGATGTGCCGATGGATTCCCTCGATGTCGTCCGACGAGACGCACGCCGTCCCGTACAGCAGCGCGGAGACGGCGAGCGCGGCGAGGACCAGGGAGCGGGGTCGGATCACTTGGCCGTGAAGACGAAGTGCGCGCGGCGATTCTCCTGCCAGCATGTCTCATTGGACTCGCTGCAGAAGGGGCGTTCCTTGCCGTACGACACTGTCTTGACCCTCCCCGTGTCGATGCCCAGGGAGGCCAGGTATTCCTTGGCGGCGTTGGCCCGCCGGTCGCCCAGGGCCATGTTGTACTCCGAGGTCCCGCGCTCGTCGCAGTGTCCCTCGATCAGCACCTGGGTCGACGTGTACTTCTTGAGCCAGTCGGCATCGCCCGCCAGCGCCGACCGCGCGTCGTCGCGCAGATCCGACTTGTCGTAGTCGAAGAAGGCGTCCTTCAGGTACCCCTTCTGGTTCATCTGCTCGAGCGAGGCGTCGAGCGGGCTCGACTCGACGGGCGCCGGAGCCGGGCGGCTGGGCGGAGAAACCTCGGTCGGAGCGGGAGTCGTGGGCGCCTCCGAAGGCTTGGCGCCTTCGGTCGTCGTGGGGGGCTTCTTCTTGCAGGCACTGGTGAAGGAGAGCGCTCCCACCATCAGGAACGCGAGGAGGACGACCAGAGTTCGATTCGTTCTCATTGCTAACTCCTTAGATGATTCGAAACGATTGCCAAGTCCACACTGTACATCGTAGAACGATGAATATAGCAAAGTTGCGCCGCGGCGAGCCTTCCGATCACGGCATCCACACAGGCTGCATGTTGTTGGCCCCTCCTTCGGTCAAGACCTTCTTGTTGCCCCCGTCGATGGCGTCCATGGCGTAGATCTGCGTCCGGCCCGCTCGGCGGCTCTGGTACACGATCTTCTGGCCGTCCGGGGACCACGACGGGTGACCGTTGGAGCCGTCGGAGGTGAGCTGGACTGTGGCTCCCGTGGACACGTCCATGACGCAGATATTGAAGTCCCCCTCGTTGCGGCAGGCGAACGCGATCTTGTCTCCCTTGGGAGACCAGGCCACTTCGTCGTTCCAGTTTCCGGCGAACGTCAACCGGCGCGCGTTGGTTCCCTCCGCGTCCATGATCCAGATCTGCGGCGTGCCGGTCTGATCGGACGTGTAAGCGATCTGCCGCCCGGTCGGAGACCAGTCGGGAGAAGCCTCCAGGGCGTGCGTCGTCGTCAAGCGGCGAAGGCCGCCTCCCCCCGAATTCATGACGTAGATATCCACGTTGCCGCGCGACGACCCGGCGAAGGCGATTTGGGATCCATCCGGGGACAGAGCCGGGGACGCGTTGAGCTCGAGCCCGGTCGGTAGCTCCTTCTGGCCGCTGCCATCCGCGCTCATCATCCAGACCTGCGGGAAGCGGTGAACGTAGCTGGTGAAAACGACCTTCCCGCCGCGCGCGTCCGGGTTCAAGGCCAGACTCTTGTGCGCGGTCAGGCGCCGTGGGTTGCGGCCGTCGAAATCCATCGCGTAGAGCTCCTTGGCCCCGTCGCGGTCGGAGACAAACACCACAGTCGAGAGGAAGAGACCGTTCTGTCCGGTGAGTTCCTTCACCAGGTCATTGGCCAGGGTATGCGCGATGCGCTCGACGTACGAAACGCCGCCGGAGTAGCGTCGCCCGAACAGCATCCTGCGGGTCTTCAGATCCCAGACGCGCGCCTCGACGGACAGTCGGTCGCCGGCCACATCCCCCCGCGTGTCGATCAGAACCTCGGCGCCCGTCCCCAGCCACCGATCGCCTGCCTGCGGCGTGGTGAGCTCCCGGAAACCGGAGGGGTAGAGAACCGGATCCACGATCGTCAGAACCTGGGTCGAATCCAGGTCGGTGCGCAGCGTCGCGGTGAACGGATCGATGACCTTCGACTGGAGGGCGGCCATGCCCGGAACGAGAAGCGGCGGGACCGCGAGAGGAAGCCGCCGCCCGCCTTCCTTCGTGATCTTCAGGACCAGCCCGCCTCCGGGGACGGCGGTGGGAATGGGCGTCGTCGTCTGAGCCGCCAGCGGCGCCGCCGACGCTATCGCGGCAAGAAGCGCCGCGGCGGCGATCGGCCTCGGGTCTGTTCTCAAGAATCCTCCTCCGCGCGTCGTCATTCGAAAATCAGGTGGACGCCCAGGTGGTTGCCCCCGAACTCGGACGGAAGGGGCGGGAGCGGCGACGAAGCGAGCACGGCGCGCAGCGCCGCGCGATCCACGAAAGCAAGTCCGCTCGACCGTTCGACCTCGGCGTCGCTGATCGATCCATCCCGAAGGATCTGGAAGCGGATGACCGGTGACGTGGGGACGGTCTGAGCCGGCTTGAACCAGTTCGTGCCGATGGTCACGAGCATTCGCTCGATGTAGTAGGAGTAGTTGAAGTCGGGCTGATCGAAGGTCGCGCCGCCGATGCCGACGTTGCCGCCCGCTCCGATAGGCCCTCCTTCCCCTCGGGGGACCGTCTGCTCGGATCCGGTGTGAGACTCCGCCGCCGGACGGCGCGCCGAGGGCGCGGAGGGGGCGGGAGGCGCGGGCTTCTTCTTCTCGTCTTTGGAAGGCAGCAGCTTGGCTTTCTCCGTCGGCGCAGGGGGCTCGTCCTGGGGCGGTTTCGTGATCTTGGGCTTCTCCGGCTGCGGCGGGGGAGGCACTGCGACGGGAGCCCCGCCCTTCACCGATCCCGCCTGGACCAGCCGAACCGCGACCGTGCGTGTGGGAAGGTAGCGGATGCGGATGGGCCATGCTCGACAGGAGCACTGCCGCGAGGAGGGACGCGTGAAGCAGAAACGCCAGCACGACGCCGGCGGCCCACGGGAAGGGCTCATTTTCCCGTTCCGCGAGAACGTGGCCGACGGCGTCCATGGGCGGTCTTCAGCCCTCCGTGTCAGTCCTCGGCTCCGCGGGGGCGGAGGGCCGAAGGCGGACAACTGCCGACTCCACTTCTCACTTCTTCTTCGATTCGGGCGTCTCCGTGATCATCCCCAGGCTCTCGATTCCCATGCGGTTCAGGATGTCGAGCGTCTCGACGACCGTGCCGTACGACAGCGCGCGATCCGCCTTCAGAAACACGGTACGGTCCTTGCGCATGCGCAGGAGGGCCTGGAGACGATCCTTAAGCAATCCACGCGCCACCGGCGTCTCATTGAGATAGTAGAGGCCGTCCCGCGTGATCGAGAGGATGATCGGATCCTCGACTCCCGTCGGGAGATTTGTGGTCGCGGTCTTGGGGAGGGCGACGGAGACTCCCTGGTGCATCATCGGCGCCGTGACCATGAAGATGATCAGGAGCACGAGCATCACGTCCACCAGAGGCGTGACGTTGATGTCCGCGAGGTGGTCGAACGGGTCGCTGGTCGTGCGTTGGAAGGCCATGACCGGGCGTCAGGGGTAAGACGTGAGGCGGCAGGCGGACGAAAACGTCCTGGATTCCTCTTGGCGCGTCTTGCTTCGCCTCACGCCTCTCGCCTTGCGCCTTCCGTCCTCACGTGAAGTTCCTCTCCGCCAGGTTGATGAACTCCAGGGAGAAGTCCTCCATTCCCGCGCGCTGCTGTCGGACCTTTCCCATGAAGTAGTTGTAGAAGATCAGTGCGGGAATGGCGGCGGCGAGACCGGCGGCCGTATTGACGAGAGCCTCGGAAATCCCCGGGGCCACCGCCGCGATCGACGTCGAGCCGGTCTGCCCGATGGCCCGGAAAGACTGCATGATTCCCCAGACCGTGCCGAAGAGCCCGATAAAGGGGCACGCCGACGCGGTGGTGGCCAGGAAGGTCATGTGGCGGGTCAGGCGCGAGACTTCCACTCCGATGGCCCTCTCCAGAGCCCTCTCGACCCCGGCGATGTTCTTGATCAGAAGCTTGCCGGCCGAGGCTCCCGAGGCGGTGACTCCCGGATCCTCCGGCCGGTTGGCTTTGACCTGCGCGTCGAGCTCGGCGTAGCCGGCCTTGAACAGGGTGGTCAAGGGAGAGTCCGTCAGCTGGCTGGCGATGGCATTGACCTCGGAGAATCGCTTGGACTTGCGAAAAAAGGCGACAAACTTGTCGGATTGGCGCCCGATCCGGCGCAGGCGCACGAATTTTGCGAAAATGATGATCCAGGAGACCAGGGAAAAGAAGAAGAGAATGGCCAGGACCACCTTGGCCGGGGCGCCGGTTTCCCGAAAGAATGTGAGCAGGGAATCCTGCCCGCCGGGGAGATTTTCGACCCGGGTGGGCTGCAAGGCGGCCAGCATCATTGATTTGGAACGTAACATACGCATGAGGGAGGGTCAAAGGGGAATGGGGCTGCTCGCCGGGCGCGTTCTGACCTGCATGGTAGCGCTGGCTCGTGGTGTGGCTGCGGCTCTGCTCGCGCTCCCGCTCTGCGCTCTCGCCGCTCAACCGACCCCGGCGGCTCCGGAGGTCAAGTCCGCGGAGATCCTTCCCGTCGACCAGATCGTCCCGGGCATGAAGGGCTACGGGGTCTCCGACCTGGGGGACGGCAAAGGGATCCAGCGCTTCAACGTGGAGATCCTGGGGCTTCTGAAACGCTACGCGCCGCGCCAGGACCTGATTCTCGGCCGCGTCTCGGGGGCGGGTCTCGAGAACGCGGGCATCATCGCCGGCATGAGCGGAAGCCCGATCTACGTCGAAGGCAAGCTGGTGGGCGCGCTGGCCTACGGCTGGCCTTTCTCCAAGGATCCGATCTGCGGGATTACGCCGATCCAGAGCATGCTCGATATTCGCCACATCCCGGCTGCGCCGCCGGTCCCGATCGGCGGCTCCACCGGCGCCGCGACTTCGACCGCGTCCTTCGTTTCCGCGTTCACGAAGGGACGCTTCGCGGATCGCCTCGAGGAGCTGGTCCGGCCGCTGCGCCTGCCGGGGGCGGGGGAGATGGCGGCACTGCCCCTTCCGGTCTCCTTCGGCGGGTCTGTCGGTCCCGGAGATCTCTTCTCCCGGATCACACAGGCCGCGGGTTGGCTGGCCGTTCCCTCCGGCGCGTCCGCCTCCGGCGCAGCAACGGCGCAACCCGGCTCCGCCGTCGAGACGCTGCGCCCCGGTTCCGCGGTCGCGGCTCAGCTGCTGTCCGGGGACATGGACCTGTCAGCGACGGGCACCGTGACATGGGTCGAAGGCAGCTCGGTGCTCGCGTTCGGGCATCCGTTCCTGTCGATGGGACCGGTGTCGATGCCCATGGCCAGAGCCGAGGTCCTGACGGTTCTGCCTTCGGTCTTTCGATCTTTCAAGTTCGCGGCCACCGGACCGGTCCTCGGTTCGATCTCCCAGGACCGGTCAACGGGAATTCTCGGTATTTTCGGCACCCGCGCGCCCATGGTACCCATCACCGTGCGGATCTCTTCGGACGAGATGTCCCAGCAGACCTATCACTTTCAAGCGGTGCACAATCCGATGCTGACCCCGATCCTGGCGGCCCTGGCCATCGACAACGTCGTGACGACGCTCGAGAAGCGGGCCGGCGAGCGGACGCTGGTGTGGAAGTCTCTGATTCACACGACGGAGCGTGACATCCCCTGGAACTCGGTCTTCTCGGGCATGGCGGCCCGCGAGGAAGCGGTGACCTCTCTGGCTCTCCTGACCAACTACCTCATGGCCAACGAATTTCGAGACCTGATCATCACCGGCATCGATGTGGAGATCACGCATTCCGACCGTCTCCAAAACGCGCGGATCGTCCACGTGGAGGCGCAGAAGGAGCGCGTCCGGGCGGGAGAGGACGTTCCGGTCTGGGTCGACCTGGTCGACTTCCGAGGCAGCTCCCGACGCGTGGTGATGAACCTGAAGGTGCCTGCGGACACACCGCCGGGTCCCTTGACAGTGTTCGTGGGCGACGGCTCCGCGGCGACGGCTTACGATCTGGGCTTGCTGCCGTCGGATCCGCACTCTCTGGAGCAGGTTCTCGATTTCCTGGCCCGAATCCGGCCGCCGAACAGCCTCAACCTGCTGGCCTACCGCCGTTCGCCCGGAGCGGTCGTGGTGGGCGACAGCCTGCAGGCCTTGCCGCCGTCCATGGTGGCGATCCTGAGGGACCGGGGGCCGGGCGAGCAGGCCACGCCGAACCTGTCGTACGTGCGGCTCCAGTCCGAATCGATCGAGCAGCCCATCCCGGTGACGGGGTCGGCCCGGTTGAGCGTCGACGTGGAGCCGAAAATTTGGTGAGCCCGCGCGCGACGGGGCGGCGCGCCGCGGGCCTGGTGCTTCTCGCGGCGGGAGCCCTGGCCTCGACCGCTTCCGCCTCCGTCACCAAGATTTGGGTCTGCGACTCGGCGCAGGACTTTTCGGCGGGGGAAGCGCGCGGCGTCGCCGTGACGATCGACGGCGCCCTGACCCTCGCGCGCGGCTCCAAGCGCGTCGAGGGGATCGCCGAGGCCGCGATCTACGCCGGCGCTCGCGGAAAAGACGGCTCCGTGTATCTGGCCACCGGGGAAGCGGGCAAGGTGCTGCGCGTCTCCCCCAAGGGTGAGGTTTCGACCTTCGCCACGCTGCCGGAGAAGGAAGTCACGGCCCTGGCCGTCGGATCGGACGGATCCGTGTACGTCGGCACCACCCCCGGGGCGAAGGTCTACCGCATCGAGGCCGGAGGGAAGCCCTCTGTCTACTTTGAGCCCAAGGCTCAGTACGTGTGGGCCCTGGCACTGTCCGGAAGTTCGCTCTTCATCGGCACGGGCCTCCCCGGCGACATCTACCGGGTCAGCGCGGCGGGCCACGGCGAGCGCCTCGAAGCCACCGCCGACGCCCACGTCCGGAGCCTCTACGTCGACAAGGACGGACGTCTGTGGGTCGGCACGTCGGGCCGCGGGCTGGTCCTGAGGATCGACAAGTCCGGAAAGATGAGAACGCTCTACGACTCCGCCAAGTCCGAGATCACCGCGATCGCCGCGGGATCCGACGGCAGAGTGTGGGTGGCGGCGGGATCGGCCGAGGTCGCACCCGGCGCCAACGAGCCGATCTCCTCTCCAGCCTCGCCGGGGACCGCGAAGCCCGCGCAGACGGCTCCGCAGCGCTCGGACGAGGAGGCCCGGGACAAACCGGAGGTCAGCGTGTCCGTGTCCGCTCCGCGCCTGGCCGCGGCCCGACCCGGCGCCAAGCAGGGCGGCTACTCTTCCGACGTGCTGCTCTTTCAGGAAGGGGAGGCGCCGCGCACCGTCTGGACGAGCTCGGACGAGCTGGTGTTCGCGCTGGAGCCGGAGGTGCACGGCGGCGGAGTGCTCGCCGCGACGGGCCCCAACGGAAAGCTCTACCGGATCGAGGACCATCGCTCCTCGCTGGAGCGTACCTTCGACGAGAAGCAGGTGACCGTGCTGGCGGGCGACGCGGTGGCCACGAACTCGGCCAGCTCCGTGTACCGGTTGACCGACGGCGCGCGGGACGGAGAGTACGTCTCGCCGGTGAAGGACACGGGCCGGACGAGCCGGTTCGGCGCCTTCCGCTGGGAGGGGGACATTCCGTCGGGCACGCGCGTGGACTTTTCGTTTCGATCGGGTGAGTCCTCGGCGCCGGATTCGACCTGGAGCCCCTGGTCGCCCTACGTGCCGGCATCCCAGGTGTCCGCGGTGGAAGCGCCCCCCGGGCGGTTTCTCCAGTGGAAGGGAAAGATGACGTCGGAGGGCGAGCGGGCGCCCTCGATCCGGCGCGCGGAGGCCGCGTACCGCAACCGCAACGCGATGCCGGTGATCGAGTCGCTCGTCGTGCTCGGCCCCGGCGAGGTTTTCGCCCGCTCGGCGTCCGGCGGCTCGAACGTCTTCGAGACGACCTCTCCCGACGACAAGGGAATCTTCACGAGCCTGGAGGAGTCCAAGGCCGAAACGCCTCCGAGGCATCTGCTGCGCAAGGGCTACCGCACTCTGACCTGGAAAGCCTCGGATCCCGACGGCGATACCCTGACCTACGAGCTGGAGTTCCGGCCGGCCGCCTCGTCGCGCTGGCTGTCCCTGCGCAAGGGCCTGCGCGAGAATTTCTACTCCTTCGACACGACCGCGCTGCCCGACGGCGACTACCTGTTCCGGCTCTCCGCCTCCGACGGGGAGTCCAACCCCGAGGAAGCCAAGACGGTCCAGTTCGAGACCTCGCCGGTGCGGGTCGACAACACGCCTCCCTCCATCCGGAGGATCTCGAGCGGCCCGGGTGTCTTCGAGTTCGAGACCGCCGACTCCGCCTCCCCCATCCAGGAAGCGGAGTACTCGGTCGACGCCAAGGAGTGGGTGCACATCGAGCCCAAGGACGGCCTCTCCGATTCCCTCCGCGAAACCTACGTCCTCCGGCTCGATCCGAAGCTCCACGGAGGATTCCTGCTCCTTCGAGTGACGGACGCCGCCCGCAACACCGCCGCCGCGAGCTTCACGATCCCGTAGCAAGCCGATCTACGGCGGGACAGTCAGCTGCGGCGGTCGTTGCGCGACCAGGCGACTGAGAGAGTCCCTCCACTTCGGCGCCCGCGGGCTTATTCTGGTTCGCGGAGCGACGGCATAATGGAGCCTGTTTGAAGCGCGCGATTTGCATCCTCGCGATCTCTCTGGCCATGGGATGCCGCCGGCGGGAAGAGCCGGTCGCGACCTCCGTCTCGCCGCGGCCTGCAACGCCGACCGCGGCGCGCGAACCGGTCCTCGGCTACGTCGACGAGTCGCGACAGGGCCCTCCCGTGGACGGGGGAATCTTGCGTCGGCGGCTGGCCGGCGAGCCGAGGACCTTAAACGCCGTCACGCAGTCGAGCGCGTACGAACAGCAGGTGCTGGCCTACATCTCGCGCAACCTTCTCGATTTCGACTCGCGGATGAATCTGATTCCCGGGCTCGCGCAGAGCTACGAGCTGCTGCCCGACGGCCGAAGCTATCGGTTCACGCTGCGCAAGAACGCGGCGTGGGAGGATGGAACGCCGGTCACGTCCGCCGACGCCGTTTTCACGATCCGGCGCATCCACGATCCCAAGGTCTCCTCGCCGGTCTTCAAGCCGGTCTTCGACGATCTGGAATCGATCGAGGCGACCGACGCCACCACGTTCGTGGCCAAGTTTCGGGAGCCCTACGCCTATCGACCGATGGCTTTCGTCCTGCCCCTCTTGCCGGCTCACCGTTTCAGCGGAAAGAATTTCCTGAGGGCTCCCGAGAACCGCGCTCCGCTTTCCGACGGCCCTTACCGGCTCGTCGCGTGGAAGCCCCAGGACCGGATCGAGCTTGAACGGAATCGGCGCTATTGGGGGGACCGGGGGCATTTCGATCGGGTCGTCTTCCGCATCCTTCCGGAGAATCCGGTGGCCTATGCGTCGATCGTTCGCGGGGACCTCGATGAAACGCAGCTCGATTCGGCGGGCAAGGAGCGCGCGGCGAGCGATCCGGCGGCCCGGGCCTGCTGCCGCGTGCTCGAGTACTACGATCTCGACTACAACTACATCGCGTTGAACGACCGGTCTCCTTTCTTCTCCGACGCTCGGGTGCGACGGGCCCTGACGATGCTTCTCGACCGCGGAAAGATCGTTCGCGCCCTGTTCAAGGGATCGGCCCGAGTCGTGTCGGGGCCCTGGGCGCCCGATTCGCCGGCCTACGACCCATCGGTGGCGCCGCTCCCGTTCGACCCCCGGGGGGCGGCCGCCCTGCTCGACGCCGCGGGGTGGCGCGACACGAACAGGAACGGAACGCTCGACCGCGACGGACGCGAGTTCCAATTCGAGCTGCTGGTCTCCGCCGGAAGCACCATGGGGCAGGAAATCGACGAGACGCTCGCCGCGGAGCTGGCGAAGGTCGGGGTCCGCGCCACCGTCCGGCCCATGGAATGGGCCGCCTTCGTCGAGCGGATCGACGCCGGGGACTTCGAGGCCGCCTCCCTGGCGTGGTCCGCCTCGGACCCGAATCCGGATCCCTATCCATACTGGCATTCCTCGCAGTGGCCCCCGCAAGGCTTGAACAGCGAGTTCTACAAGAACCCGCAGGCCGATCAGCTGATGGAGACGGCTCGGCGAGAACCGGACGATCGCAAGCGGCTGGCGATCTATCACCGGCTGCACCTTCTGTTCCGTGACGACGCCCCGGCGATCTTCATCACCAACTCTTCGCAGAAGTACCTCCTGTCGCGTCGCATTCACGGCCTGGTCACCTCGCCCCTGGGGCTCTATGGGATCTGGCCCGGCCCGCTCGGGTGGTGGGGTGAGGGCCGCTCGGCGACCCCTTGACTCGCTACATCGGGCGACGGCTGCTGCTGGCCCTTCCGACTCTGGCGGGGATCGTCGTCGTGGTCTTTCTCCTGCTGCATCTGGCGCCGGGAAGCCCGATGTCGGCGATGGGGGGCGAGGCGTCCCGACGGATCTCCCAGCGCGCGGCGCAAGAGATGCGGCGGGCCTATGGCCTGGATCGACCGCTTCCCGAGCGCTTCGGCCGCTGGATCTCTCGCGTGGCCCGGCTCGACTTCGGCGAGTCGTTCGTGGACCATCGGCCGGTCCTGGAGCGGATCGGGGAAGCGCTCCCTTACACCCTCGCTTTGAACGGTCTGGCCCTTCTGCTCACGCTGGCGATCGCGATCCCGTTGGGCGTGTCGGCCGGGGGTCGCCCGGAGGGAGCGCTCGATCGAGGGTCCGGAGCGATCCTCTTTGCTCTCTACTCTCTGCCTTCCTTCTGGGCGGCGTTGCTGCTGCAAGCCCTTTTCTCGGTCCGTCTGCGCTGGCTGCCGCTGTACGGCGTCGTTTCCGACTCCGCGCCGGGAGGATGGGGCGGGGTTGCCGATCGCCTGGCCCACCTGGTCCTGCCGGTGGCATGTCTGACCTATGGATCCCTCGCGTTCTACGCCCGCCTGGTCCGGGCGAGCGTGGCGGAGGCCCGGACCATGGACTACGTGCTCGCGGCCCGGGCCCGTGGACTTACGCGGCGCCAGGCCCTCTGGAAACACGCGTTTCGCAACGCACTTCTCCCTCTGATCACGATTCTGGGGCTGGTCCTGCCCGGTCTTCTGTCGGGCAGCGTCATCATCGAGCGCGTCTTCGCCTGGCCGGGGCTGGGCCGCCTCTACTTCGATTCCATCCTTTCGCGCGACTATCCCGTGGTCCTGGCCCTGTCGCTCTTTGGCGCGGTGGCCACGCTGCTGTTCACGCTGGCGGCCGACATCGCCTACGCCGTCGCCGATCCGCGGATGCGTGACGGGACCGCGTCATGATGGCGCCGAGCCGGGGCGCCGCTTTCTGGCGGGCGCTGCCGGCGAGTGGGCGGTTCGCACTGGTGGCCGTGGTGCTCCTGTGGCTCGTGGCGGCGGTCTCGCCCCTCGTTTCCCGCGCGGCGGGAGAGATCCGGTTGGACGACCGGCTGTTGCCTCCCTCCACGGCGCATCCATTCGGGACCGACGATCTCGGGCGCGACCTGCTCGCTCGCGTCGTAGCGGCCACGCCGGTCTCGCTCCTCATCGGTCTGACGGCGGCGGCGGTGTCGCTGGTGGTGGGGTTCCTGGTCGGGAGCGTGGCCGGATACCTCGGCGGGGCCGTCGACCTCCTGCTTTCGCGCGTCATCGAGGTCGTGCTCTGTTTTCCCGTCCTCTTTCTCCTCCTGGCGCTGGCGGCGTTTCTGCCGTCCTCTCCGGCGACCGTGATCCTGGCGATCGGCTTGACCACGTGGCCGGGGGATGCGCGGCTGGCCAGGGCGGAGGTGCTGAAGGCCCGCCACCTCGACTACACCCGGGCGGCCCGGGCCGCCGGCGCATCGACGCCGCGCATCCTCTTTCGGCACCTCCTCCCCAACGCGCTCGCCCCTCTGGTCGTCTCGGCCGCGTTCGGGGTCGCCTGGGCCATCCTGGCGGAAGCCGCGCTCTCTTTCCTGGGCGTCGGACTTCCCGCGCCGGCTGCGTCGTGGGGAGGCATCCTGTCCGCGGCCCCCGCGTACATCGAGGAGGCGTGGTGGATGGCGCTCTTTCCGGGACTGGCCCTGTTCGTGACGGTGTCCGCCTATAATCTGCTGGCCGAAGGGCTGCGCCGGGCAAGCACGGAAACAGGAGTGGGCCGATGACGCGACGGGTGGCTCTTTATCCCGGATCCTTCGACCCCTTCACCAACGGCCACCTGGACATCCTCTCCCGCGCGCGGCGGCTGGCCGACGAGGTGGTCGTGGCCATCCTGGAGAACGACTCCAAGACGCCTCTCTTCTCCGTCGCCGAGCGCATCGAGATGATCCGCGAGATCACCGCGGACGACCCGGCGGAGCCGGTGCGGTCCTTCTCGGGTCTCCTGGTCGACTTCGCGCGGGAGACGCGGGCCACCTTGATCGTGCGCGGGCTGCGGGCGATCTCCGATTACGAGTACGAGCTGCAGATGGCGTTGATGAACCGTCGCCTGGATCCCGCGATCGAAACGGTTTTCTTGATGGCCAAGGAGGAGTACTCCTACGTCTCCAGCCGCCTGGTCAAGGAAGTCGCGCGACTCAAGGGGGACGTCTCGGGTCTGGTGCCGGAGGCCGTCCGCCGCCGATTGATCGGGAAATTTTGAGCGACGGCCGGATCGGGTCGGGTGGCCCGCCGCATTCCGCTGCGCGCGCGCCTCAGCGCGTCGTCGAGACGAAGCTGCGCGTCCGCTATTCCGAGACCGATCGGATGGGAATCGTGTACCACGCCCACTACATCGTGTGGTTCGAAATCGGGCGCACGGAATACTGCCGCGCGGCGGGCCTGCCGTACCGGGCCATGGAAGACGCAGGAGTCCTCATTCTGGTGACGGCGGTCGAGTGCCGCTATCGCCGGTCGGCGCGCTACGACGACGCCATCCGGGTTCGGGCCACGCTGACCGAGCTCGCGTCCCGCGGCCTGGCGTTCGGATACGAGATCGTCGACGGGGAGGGGCGCGTGCTGGCCGACGGGGCCACCCGCCACGTGTTCGCCGATTCCGCCGGCCGGCCCCGGCGCGTCCCCCCGGAGATCCTGTCGGGCCTCGAGCGTTTCCGCGAATCGGTGTGACGCGTCGCGCCGCCGAAGGGCCGCGGCGCCTCCGGCGCTAGAAGGCCTGCGAGCTGGAAAAGGAGACCAGCCATCCGCGGCGGCCGCGCGGGTCGGGATTGAACGCGTACGCAAAATCGACGCGGAGAATGTTATTGGAGGGAGCGCGCGCGATTCCGAAGCGCAGCCCGACGCCGGCGTCGGTCTTGAAGCTGCGGATACCCAGGGACTGGCCTGCGGGCACGGCCGCGCCCGTGTCGACGAACGCGACCGCGCCGGGCGCCACGAGATGGAGGATTTCCATGCCCGAGAAGATCCGGTGCTCGAGATTGAGAATGATCCTCTTGTCGCCCTCGAAGGCGTGGAGGCGATAGCCCCGCAGGCCGTTCAAGCCGTCGGCGAAGAACTGGACGTCGCGATCGAGATCCTCTCCGCGATCCACCCGCAGGCGCGCCACGAAGGTCTGGATGGGCACCGACGCGAACTTGACCGCGAGAAAGCCGCTGGCGGTCAGAATGGCGTCGTGGTTGACGGGTCCGAGCCGCGTGCTGTAACCGATGTTTCCAAGGAAGAAGGCCCGCGGCCCGAGTTGCCAGCCCCGGGAGGCGGAGACGGAAACGAGGCCCGTCGTTTCTTGCGCTCCCAGCGGGGTCGGGGAGAGGGCCAGCCGCAGCGAGAACGTGGTCCCGAGGTTGAAGTCGTCGTAGCGCAGGTCCCGGTTGACGTAGTTCACCTTGAGAAAGTCGTTGGACACGTCGTCGTACTGCACAAAGACGTAGCGAAACTTACGGTCGTCGGGCAGGACCTCGCCCGGATGGTCGGGCAAGCTCCGAAAGGTGTCCTCCTCGGCGTCAATGCCGGCCGAGAGGCGGCGCGCGCGGGTCAAGCTCGCCCAGAGGGCCTTTCCGTAGAGGAGATTCAAACTACGGTGGTCCTGCCGGAACTCGGCGTCGACTTCGCCGTCCCGATAGAGCTTCTCGTTCTGCCGCAGATTGTCGAGCGAGACATCCAACGCCCACGGTGTGGTGAAAGCGTAGAAAGGGCGCTGGACCTCCAGTTGCTGCTCGTGCCCGTCGGAGTTCGTCGTCAGCACCAGCGATCCGTTCCAGTAGGGTCCGAAGAGGTAAGGATCGTTGAACTCGAGCGACCGCGTCGTCCTCTCGGAGCCCTTGTCGTAGCCCACCGCGATCTCGCGGCCCGTGCCGGCGACGTTCTTCTCCGACAGGTTGACTCCGTAGGTGGTCAGTCCTCCCTTGCTCCCGAAGCTTCCTCCGACCTCGGTCGTCCATCCGTCCTGGGTCGTGACGTCCACGTCGACGACGCCGTCGTGGGGAGGGCCGGCGACGACGGAGGCGAGCTTGATGAAGGAGAGCTGCCGCAGATTGCGCTCGCTCTGGGCCAGGAGCTCGGGATCGTACGGGTCGCCTTCCCGAAAGAGCAGGAAGCGGCGGACGACCGAGGGCCGGGTCGTGATGTGGAGGGCGTCGGCTAAGCGGTAGAACCAGCCGCTGGCCGCCTCCTCCGGCGAGAACACGTTTAGGGGGTGAATCGCAATGCGCCCGATCGTCAGAGGTTGCTCTGCCGCGGCCGCGCCCGTCAGCCCCGCGAGGAGGAGGCTGGCCGCGGCGACGGGAAGAAAGGTCCGCCGTCGGGTCTCCGGCCCCGGGCGGCGGGCAAGCCCGATCACCATCCGCATCGTGGAACCATGCAAGCCAAGAATACCGGCAGTCGGCCGAGCGCGTCCGGACGCCGCCCGATGTAATGTTCGTCCTCCGCGTCGCGGGAGGAGTCCTGAAGAACGTCCTGTATCTGCACGGCTTCGCTTCTTCGCCGAAAGGAAGAAAGGCGGCCGCCTTGCAGGAGCTGTTGGCAGCCGATGACCTGCGAATCCTCGCACCGGACTTGAACGTTCCTTCCTTCGAGCGGCTCGACTTCAAGCTGATGTCCCGGATGGCGTTCTGGGAAATGAAGAAGCGGCTTCCGGCCGTCGTGGTGGGAAGCTCGCTGGGGGCTCTGGTCGCCCTGGAGGCTTCTCGGATCGTCGCGGCCGCCCCGCTGGTTCTGGTCGCTCCGGCGCTCGGGTTCGGAAGCCGCTGGATCGAGAAGCTGCCCGAGGGCGATCCCATCGCGGTCCTTCACCACGGGGAAGGGAAATCTCTGCCCATCCATCGGCGCTTCTTCGAAGAGATGAGCCGCGTCGACGCCGACGCCGAGCCTCCCCGGGCCACAGTCACCCTTCTCATGGGGACGCGCGACGAGAGCGTCCCCTTTCCGCTGGTTCGGGGCGTCTGGGAGCGATGGGAGCGCAGCGGGCGACTGGCGGCGGGATCGCATTTCGTCGAGATTCAAGACGGCGATCACGGTCTGGTCGACCACGTCGCGAGGATCGCCGAAGAGATCCGTCGCGCCGCGGCCCGGCCGGTCGGGGGAATCGCTTGAACTAAGATGCGGCGCTCATGGCGCTGGCAGGTCTGGGTCTCTTCTTTCTGGAAGCGGGAGCCGGCACGGCCGTGCTTCTCCTGTTTTTCCCCACCCGGACCCTGGGGAAGGGGTTCTTTGCGCTGCACGGCGCCCTGGCCTTCTTCTTCCTGGTCCTTGCGATTCTGACCCGGCCGGCCGGACTTCCCCGAGCGATCGCCATCGGCGCCACCGCGCTCCTGGCGGCGTATGCGCTGGCCGCCCACGCCCAAAAAGCCGGACCGGCGCGGGTTCTGCTCGCGGCCGCCTCGGTCGCCGCGGCCTGGAGCCTCGTCCGGGTTGCCCTGACCGTGCCGGCGGGCGGAGGAGACGCGTGGACGGCGGTTGGTGCCGCGGTGGGCGGCCTGTTTCTCGCGGCGGTCCTCTTGATCATGAACCTGGGCCATTGGTACCTCGTCTCCCGGTCCCTGCCTTTCAAACTGCTTGCCCGCGGCGCCAGGCTGTTCGCCGCTCTCGCCGTGGCCCGCACGCTCCTGCTCGTGACGGCGGTGGCCGCGGATCCCAATCGCGAGGGTCTCAGGATCCTCCTTTCGCTCGAGAGGGACGCGCTTTTTTTTCTCTTCCGCGCCCTGTGGGGGATCGTGGGACCGGTTCTCCTCTCCTATTTCATCTGGAAGACGGCGGACATGAAATCGAACCAGGCGGCCACGGGCCTGCTTTACGTCGCCCTGGTCTTCGTTCTGATCGGGGAGCTGCTCTCCTCTTACCTGACGGTGGCCACGGGCTTTCCGGCCTGATCGCCCCGGCTCTGTCCGATGCGCGCCCGCTTCTACTGCCCCGACTGCATGATGTCGCGGGACTTTCCGGAGGGGGAGTCGGGGCCATGCGCGTGCGCACGGTGCGGACGGGCTTTCCAGGTCCGGGACCAGGGAGTCCGCGGGCCGGCCGGGGTGGAGCGCTGCGCCTTCTGCGGCGGCCGCGCCTTCTTTCTTCAGAAAGACTTCGACCAGCGGCTGGGCTGTCTGTTCATGGCCACGGCGCTCGGCCTGGCCCTTTTTGTCGGCTGGAAGTTCGGCTGGATCTGGTTCACGCCGGCGTTGCTGGCCTCGGTTTTGATCGACTGGGTAGTCGCGGCGCGCATCCGCCCGGTTACCATCTGCTATCGATGCGACGCCGAGTACCGAGAGATCGCGATCCACCCCCGGCACCGGCCGTACGACCCCCACGTCGCGGAGAGATACAGCGAAGTCAAGACCGTCCGAAGAATGCGCTGAGAATCATCGACATCTCGCGGCGGATCGACGAGGAGACGCAGGCGTGGGAGGGGGACGTCCCGTTCACCTGGCGGGCGACGGCCCGGCTGGTCGAAGGCTCCCTGTTCGAGTCGACCTGCTTCACCATGAGTGCGCACCTGGGAACCCACGTCGACGCCCCCTCGCACGTCCTGTCGGATGGAGAGTCAATCGCAGCGGTGCCGCTGTCGGCGTTCGTGGGACCGGCTCGGGTCGTTGATCTGCCGGGGCGCGGAGAGATCGGCCCCGATGCGCTTCCCTCCAAGAGCGTCGGCGTCCGGCGCGTCCTGTTCCGGACGCGGGGTCGCGCCTTCCTGGCCCCATTGGCCGCCGTGCGCCTGGCGGAGAAGGGCACGATCCTGGTGGGAACCGACGCCCTTTCGGTGGACCCGGAGGACGCCGACGACCTGCCCGTGCACCGGACGTTGCTGTCGCGGGGCGTGATGGTGCTCGAGAACCTCAACCTGGAAGGGGTCGAGCCGGGAGACTACGGGCTGGTGGCTCTTCCAATCGCATTCCGGGACCTCGATGCCTCGCCGGTCAGAGCCATATTAATTAAGACAGAATAGCTAATTATCCTAATTTTATCAGGTCATAAGCCAAGTCTCCAGAACTTCCGTAAGCCAGGGCAGTCGTGGCACTCCGCCTGCATTCCTGGATGCGCACGTACGGGAGGGCTTGATGCCGATGCGCAAAGCGACCGATCTGCTCCGCAAGGACCATCGAGTCTTGCGGCGTCTTTTCGCGGAATACGCAGAAGACGGCCGCCGTCCCCGAAGCGAGAAGCGGGAGATCTACGGGCAGCTGTTTCACGAGCTCCAGATGCATGCGAGGCTCGAGCGGGAGGTTCTCTACGGCCCGATGTATCCCCAGCGCCCCGCTGACGTCCGGCGCGCCTGCCGCCGGCACGCCCGCATCGACCGGCTCCTCAAGGACCTGGCCGACCGCGAACCGGGCGACGCGAGCTTCGAGACGGGGATGGGCGCTCTGCGGTCCGAGGTGGAGAGTCACATTCGGGAGGAGGAGCAGGAGACGTTTCCCGCGGCGGAGGAAGTCCTGACCCGCCGACAGCTCGAGGACATGGCGGTGCTCGTCGCGGCCCGGACGGCGAAATGGAACGAAGGCATGAAGGGGTGAGCGCTCCCACGACGACGATCATTTTTCGCCCCGCTTCGCTCTCCGATCGCCGGAAAGGACCAAGCCGCGGCGGGGCCGCTTCGAGCGCTGCTTCGGGCATGGCCGCACCTACGGGAAGATCCCGCGGATGCGCGTGGCTTGCTCCACCCGCCCGACCGCCAGGATCAGCGCGCCGGTGCGAAGGTCCGTGTCGTGCCGCCGGGCGGTTTCCTCGACGTCGGCGTACGCGCGCCGCATCGTGCGCTGGAGTTGGGTGCGGACCATGTCGGGATCCCAGAAGAACGAGTACAGATCCTGGACCCACTCGAAGTAGGAGACCGTCACGCCTCCGGCGTTGGCCAGGATATCCGGGATCACGACGATCCCTTTCTTGCGCAGGATGTCGTCGGCGTCGGGCGTGGTCGGCCCGTTGGCCGCTTCCGCCACGATCCGGGCCTTGATCCGCGGCGCGTTCTTACGGGTGATGACGCCTTCCAGGGCCGCCGGGACGAGGACGTCGACCGGCAGCTCCAGGAGATCCTCGTTGCGGATCTTGGCTCCGCGGCCCGCGGTCACGCTTCCCTTGCGGTCCTTGGCCGCGACCACCGCGGAGATGTCGAGGCCTTTCTTGTCGTAAAGGCCTCCGCGGGAATCCGACACCGCCACGACCCTGGCCCCGGCCTCGTCCAGGAACCGCGCGACGTGCATCCCCGCGTTCCCGAATCCCTGGACCGCGGCGGTCGCGCCCTTGAGCGACAGGCCCTGGCGTTTGGCGGCTTCCTCCGTCGCCACGAAGCACCCCTCCGCCGTTGCCTCATTGCGCCCGGCGGAGCCTCCGACCGAGAGCGGCTTGCCGGTCACCACGCCCAGGGTCGAATACCCCTTGATCATCGAGAAGGTATCCATCATCCAGGCCATGGTCTGCGAATTGGTGTAGACGTCGGGAGCGGGGATGTCGCGGTCCGGCCCGAGAATGATCGAGATCTCGGAGGTGAACCGCCGCGTCATGCGCTCGTTCTCGCCGGCGGAGATCGCCTTCGGATCGACGGTGATGCCGCCCTTGGCTCCTCCGAACGGGATGTTGACGACCGCGCATTTCCAGGTCATCCACATGGCCAGGGCCTTGACCTCGTCGAGCGTGACGCCGGGGTGGTAGCGGATTCCCCCTTTGGACGGCCCCCGCGAGATCGAGTGCTGGACGCGGTAGCCCTGGAAGACCTTGATGGATCCGTCGTCCATCTTGACCGGAACGGAAACGATCAGCTGACGCTTGGGCCTGGAAAGGACGTCGCGCGTCCCCGCGTCGAGGCCCAGGTGGTCCGCCGCGCGATCGAACTGCCGGAGCGCGAACTCGTACGGGTTCAGGTTCTCGGCGGGAAGCGCGGCGGGCTTGGGGTTTGCGGCCATTCTCTTCTCCTTCTCGATCGGCTAGGAGCCGGCGATGTAGAACGAAAGCGTTTCCAGGTTGATCTTCAAGTCCACGTTCTTCAAACGGACTCCGGCCGGAGCGTTCAGGCGCGCCGGCGCGAAGTTGAGAATCGCCTTCAGGCCGGCGGCGAAACAACGTTCCGCCACGGAGGCGGCCGCCTCGGCCGGGACGGTGATCACGCCGATTTCGATCGCGTGACGGGCGACGAGGTCGGCCAGGCGGGCGACGTCGTGAACCGGCACGCCGGTCCGCGTCTTGCCACCGATCTTGGCCGGGTCCTTGTCGAAGAGCGCCACGACCCGGAAGGCCCCGGATTGAAAGCCGCCGTAGTCGGCGAGGGCCTGTCCCAGATGCCCCGCTCCGACGATGGCGACGCGGCGATTCTGATCGAGGCCGAGGAGACTGAGCAGATGGCGGCGCAGCGCCGGGACCTCGTAGCCCACGCCCCGGACGCCGAACTCCCCGAACGTGGCGAGGTCCTTTCGGATCTGGGCCGAATTGAGATCGAAGCGGCGAGCCAGGACCTCGGACGAGACGTGCCGGGCGCCCTCGGATTCCAGCTGCGCCACGCACCGCAGGTACACGGAGAGACGGGTGGCCGTGGATTCCGAGACCCCCTGGCGGTCGACAATCACGATCCGAAGAACGGCAGGGTCTCGGCGGCGCGGCGCGCCGCGTCCCACAGCCCGGCCGGAAACACGCCGATCACCAGGATTCCGGCCCCGCAGAGCGCCAGAGCGAGACGGTCGGCCCAGGCCAGGGGCGGCGGCCCCTGCGGCTCGACGGCCTCGCGCATGTAGAGGATGTAGACGACCTTCAGATAGTAGCCGATCGAGATCAGGCTGTTGAGGACGCCGATCACCGCGAGCGCATAGAGACCGCGCTCGATGGCCGCCTGGAACAGGAAGAACTTCCCGATGAATCCGGCGGTGGCCGGGATCCCGGCAAGCGAGAAGAAACACAGTGTGAGAACGGCGGCGGGGAACGGAGTGCGGCGTCCTTCCCCCGCCAGGAGTCCGATCGGATGGGGCTGGCTCTCGTCGCGGTACAGCGCCGCGACCGCGGCAAAGGCTCCGGCGTTGGAGACGAGGTAGGCGAAGAAATACACGATCACGGCGGCCAGCGCGTCGCGGCCGAACACCGCCAGCGCGATCGTCACGTAGCCCATGTGAGCGATGCCGGAGTACGCCAGCAGGCGCTTGATGTCCCGCTGCGCGAGTGCCACGACATTGCCAAGCGTCATGGACAGGATTGCGAGCGCCGCCACGCCGGTCCGCACGCGGTCGGGCAGTCCGGACTCGAAAACCGCTGCGAACACCCGGTACAGCACCAACAGGCTCGCGCCTTTCGGGGCGACCGAGAGGTACGCGACGGCCGGCGTCGGCATTCCCTGGTACACGTCCGGGGCCCACGCGTGGAAGGGCGCCAGCGACATCTTGAAGCCGAAGCCGACCAGAAGGAGGAGGACGGCGAACGTCACCATCGGGTCCGACGCCAGGCCCGGGCGAGAGAGATCGGAGATCCGCAGGCTGCCGCTCTTGCCGAAGAGAAAGACGATGCCGTAGAGCGTGAAAGCGGAACCGAACGAGCCGGTCAGGAAGTACTTGAGGCCGGCCTCGGACGAGGTCGGCACCGTCCGGAAGAACGCCGCCAGGACGTAGAAGGCGAGCGACAGGGTTTCCAGGCCGATGAAGACGATCAGAAGATCGAGACCCCGGGTCATCAGGGAGACTCCCAGATGGCCCCACAGGAGCAGCGCGTAGAACTCTCCCTTTTCCTCGCCGAGCCGCTGGAGGTAGGGCTTGGCCACCAGAATGGCCACCGCGGCCGTCCCGCCCAGGAACAGGCCGACGATCGAGGTCAGGGCGGAGGTCTCGAACCGGCCGGAGAACGTCGTGCCCTGCGGCGCGCGGACCAGAAGGTCGAGCGACGCGGCGATCGACGCGAGGGCGATCGTCGCGAACCACGCGCGCGTCCGCGGGGCGAACGCCTCCAGGAGGATCAGCAGGCAGCCCGCCGCGGCCAGGACGAGCTCGGGAGCGATCGCGGCGAGCTCCGCCCTTCCGAAGGGGATCAGCGATCCTGTCATCGGCTGTGTCCCGCGAAGGTCATGACGGGGGGACGGGGGGACTGGGAGACGGGGAGAATCAGAAGAGCCCCTTCACCCTGTCTCCCCGTCGCCCCGTCTCCCCGTCCGCTCCTGGCGACACCGGAGGCGACTTGCGCCCGGAGGGCTTCCAACGAAGGAGTGATGCGGCTCAGGACGTCATTAGGCCTCACCCCGATCCACACCATGAGGACGACCAGCGCGGCGGCGGCGACGAGCTCGGTCTTGCGGATCTCGGGCAGGTTCTTGTTCTCCTCGTGCACCAGGGGGTTCCAGAACACGCGTTGGACCAGAGACAGCATGTAGACGGCGGAGAGGATCACCCCGCTGGCCGCGACGACGGCCCACCAGCGGTGCGGAGAGGACCACGTCCCCAGCAGGATCAGGAACTCGCCGACGAATCCGTTCAAGCCCGGCAGGCCGATCGACGACAGCGTCGCGACGAGGAAGAGCGCCGTCGTCACCGGAACCACACCGGCGATGCCGCCGTAGGCCGAGATCTCCCGCGTGTGGCGGCGCTCGTAGAGGACGCCAACGAGAAGGAAGAGCGCGCCCGTCGACAGCCCGTGGTTGACCATTTGCAGCACGGAACCGGCCAGCGCGGTCGCGGTGAACGCCCCGACTCCGACGACGACGAGGCCCAGGTGGGAGACCGAGGAATAGGCCACCAGCCGCTTCATGTCCTTCTGCGCGTAGGCCACCATCGCGCCATACACCACGCCGATGATGCCCAGGATCCCCAGCCACGGCGCGAACCGCAGGGCGGCCTGGGGGAAGAGCGGCAGGGCGAAACGCAGGTACCCGTAGACGCCGAGCTTCAGGAGCACGCCGGCCAGGAGGATCGACCCCGCTGTGGGCGCCTCGGTGTGCGCGTCGGGCAGCCAGGTGTGGAGTGGGAAGACCGGCACCTTGATGGCGAAGGCCAGGGCGAAGGCCAGGAACAGGATCGTCTGCGTCCCGACCGCCAGGCTCTGGCGGGTCAGATCCTCGAGGAGGAAGGACCATGCGCCCGTCGCGGCGTGGTGGGAGACCGCGAGGTACAGGATCGCCAGGAACATCAGGAGGCTCCCGGCCATGGTGAAGAGGAAGAACTTCATCGCGGCGTAGATGCGCCGCGCGCCTCCCCAGATGCCGATGATGAAGTACATCGGAACCAGCATGACTTCCCAGAAGACGTAAAAGAGGGCCAGGTCGACGGCCGCGAGCGCGCCGAGCATGCCTGTCTCCAGAACCAGGAAGGCGATCGAAAACGCGCGGACGCTCTTCTCCACGTGGGAGACCGAGAAAAGGAGCGAGATCGGCGTCAGCAGCGTGGTCAGAAGAATCAGGACCAGAGCGATTCCGTCGATCGCGAGCGCGTAGGACACGCCGACCGAAGGGATCCAGCGCGCCTTCTCCACGAACTGAAACCCGGCCGACGAAATGTCAAAGCGCGTCCAGAGCGGGATAGACACCGCGAAATCGAGCAAGGCGACGGCGAAGGCCAGCCACTTGGCCGCTCCCGGCTTGGACGCCGGAACGAGGAGCAGGAGGACGGCCCCCACGGCCGGCAGGAAGACGACCGCGGAGAGGAGATGGTCCTGCAGCACGGAAAGCACGCTCAGAATCCCAGCCCCAGCACGAGGAGCATCAGCCCGACCACGCCCAGGAAGAAGGTCAGTGCGTAGTTACGGACGTTGCCGGTCTGCAGGAACCGCAGGACGTCTCCGACCAGCTCGACGAGAAAGGCTCCGGCGTTCAGGACTCCGTCGATCAGCAGGACGTCCACGACCTTCCACAGCACCCGGGCCAGCCAGGCGAACGGGCGCACAATAAGGATATTGTAGAGTTCGTCGACCCGGAACTTGTCCGCCACCAGGGCGGAGAGGGCGGGGAAAGCCTGGGCAATCCGCCCCGGGACGCGCCCTCCTTCCCGGGTGTACCAGAGCCAGGCCAGGAAGACGCCGCCCGACGCCACCGCGATCGAGACGCCGATCAAGACCCACTCCGTCGAGTGCGCCAGCGGATGCTCCGCAGCGCGGGCCCCGGCGATCTGCGGGAAGATCGGATCAAGGAAGCGCGCGAACCGGTTGGCGTTCTCACCGAAGATCCTGGGCAGACCCACGAACCCCGCGACCGCCGACAGGGCCGCGAGAATGACGAGCGGTACCGTCATCGAGGCGGGCGACTCGTGGAGATGGTGCTCCTGCTCGTGGGTTCCGCGGAACGAGCCCGCGAAAGTCAGGGACACCAGTCGGAACATGTAGAAGGCGGTCAACCCGGCGGTGAAGAGACCCATCGCGAAGAGGACGTGTTTCTGGTCCTCGAACACTCCGGTCAGGATCGCGTCCTTGGAGAAGAACCCGGCAAACGGCGGGATGCCGGAGATGGCCAGCGTCGCAACGAGGAACGTCCAGTACGTCGTGGGAAGCTTCGACTTCAAGCCTCCCATCTTGCGCATGTCCTGCTCGCCGCCCATGGCGTGGATGACGGATCCGGAACCCAGGAAGAGGCAGGCCTTGAAGAAGGCGTGGGTCAGAACGTGGAACAGACCGGCCACGAACGCGCCGACCCCGCAGGCCAGGAACATGTAGCCGAGCTGGGAGACCGTGGAGTACGCCAGGACCTTCTTGATGTCGTTCTGGGCCAGGGCGATCACGGCGGCGAAGATCGCGGTGATCCCTCCGATCCACGCCACCACCAGCATCGCCTCCGGAGCCAGCCGGAAGAGCACGTTGCAGCGGGCCACCATGTACACGCCCGCGGTGACCATCGTCGCGGCGTGGATGAGGGCGGACACCGGCGTGGGTCCGGCCATGGCGTCGGGAAGCCAGACGTACAGGGGCACCTGAGCGGACTTGCCGACCGCGCCGACGAAGAGGCAGAGGCAGACCACGGTCAGGAGCGGCGCGTAGCGCGCCGGATCCGCGGCGGCACTCTGGAAGACCCGGTCGAAATCGAGCGATTGGAACAGCGTGAAGAGGCCGAACATCCCGAGCAGAAAACCGAAGTCGCCGATGCGGTTGACGACGAAGGCCTTCTTGCCCGCCGCGGCGGCGTACTCCTTTTCGTAGGAGTAGCCGATGAGCAGGTACGAGCAGAGGCCGACGCCTTCCCACCCCACGAACAGGAGGACGAAGTTCTGGGCCAGCACGAGCGTCAGCATCGAGAACATGAAGAGGTTCAGGTACGCGAAGTACCGGGCGTACCCCGCGTCGGTCTCGTCGTGGCGCATGTAGCCGATCGAGTAGACGTGGATCCAGAAACCGACGAACGTCACGAACGAGGTCATGAGAGCGGACAGGACGTCCAGCCGGAAGGAGAGCTCGACGGAGAAATCGCCGGCCGAGATCCAGCCGGACAGATGCTCGACCACGGGTTCGTGGCTCCCGGCGGCGAAGGGAATCAGGCGCGCGTAGGCCGCCACCGTGGCCAGTCCGACCGAGCCCGCGCCCACCGCGGAGACGAAGGACTTGCCGAGCCTCTTGCCCAGGAGGCCGCACACGAGAAAGCCCGCCAGCGGCAGCGCGGGGACGAGCCAGAGCGGAAGGCTCACGTCTTCACCACTTCAGCAGGTGGATCTCGTTGACGTCGATCGTCTCGGTGTGCCGGAAGAGGGCGACGAAGATGGCCAGGCCCACGGAGGCTTCCGCCGCGGCGATGGCGATGACGAAGAAGACCACGATCTGTCCTTCGCGCGACCCCAGGAGCGCGCTGTATCCCAGGAGCGCGAGGTTCGCGGCGTTCATCATCAGCTCGATCGACAGGAAGATCGAGATGGCGCTGCGCCGCAGAAGCGCCCCGGCCACCCCGATGACGAAGAGGCCGGCCGAAGCCAGGAGCACGTCGGAGAGGGGGATCGCGCCGATCATGAGCGGGACGCTCCTTGCTCCCGCCGCGCCAGGACGAACGCTCCGACGAGGGCCGCGAGCAAGAGGACCGACAGGGCTTCGAACGGGAGAAGGTATTCGGAGAAGAGCAGGCGAGCCAGGGGCACGATCTCCGCGGCCGCGGCCCGGTCGGCGCCGGACGCGGCGAGACCCTCAGGGGTCCCGGCGTCGCGCAGGAGAGCCAGGAGGATCGCGGCGAACAGCAGCAGCGAGACGCCCGCGAGGAAGCGCTGGATCGGCCGGCTGTCGCGGGTGTGCTCCTCCTGGGGAACGTTCAACAGCATCAGGACGAACAGAAAGAGGACCAGGATGGCGCCGGCGTAGACGATGATCTGGATCGCGGCGATGAAGGGAGCGGACAGGAGCACGTAGCAGACCGCCAGGCCGAAGAACGAGACGACCAGAGCGAGGACCGACTTGACCGGATGTCGGTGGAGCACCATGACCGCCGCAAAGAGGAGCGCCACGGCCGCGCCGGCATCGAAGACGAGGCGCTCCATGGCTATGCCGCCCTCGCGGCCCTGAGCGACGGACGCGGGGACGCGGGGACGAGAGGAAGAGACGACGGGGGGACGCGGGGACGCGGGGACGGGGCGACGGGGGGACGCGGGGACGTGGGGCGTGACTGAGGACTGAGGACCGTGGACTGAGGACTCGAGTGGCTGCGGCCACGGTGCAACTCCGACCTCGGAACCCTGGGAGGCTGGGAGCGCATCACAGGATCCTCCCCGCGACGAGGGCGGCGACCCACAGGAGGTTCAAGATTGCCAGCGGAAGCAGCGTCTTCCACCCGAGGCGCATGAGCTGGTCGTAGCGGAAACGGGGGAGCGTCCAGCGAACCCAGACGAAGACCCAGACGAAGAACGCGGTCTTGGCGGCGAAGATCAGGGTCGACAGGATCGCTCCTCCGATCCCGGAAGGATGGAATCCGGGGAGGCTCCAGCCTCCGAAGTACAGCGTCACCACCAGGGCCGACGCCACCATCATGTTCACGTACTCGGCCATGAAGAACATCGCGAACTTCATCGACGAATACTCGGTGTGGTAGCCGGCCACCAGCTCCGCTTCCGCCTCCGGCAGGTCGAACGGGAGCCGGTTGGTCTCGGCGAAGCTCGAGATGAAGAAGATGACGAAGCCGAGCAGCTGCGGGATCACGTTCCAACGCGGCACGAAACCGAGCCAGACCCCCTGCTGGCCGCTCACGATGTCCGTCAGCCGGAACGATCCCGCCGAGAGGATCACGCCGGCGGCGGCCGTAGTCATGGCCAGCTCGTAGGAGATGATCTGCGCGCTCGAGCGGATGCCGCCCATCAGAGAGAACTTGTTGTTGGACCCCCAGCCGGCCAGCACGATCCCGTACACCGACAAGGACGTCAGGCCGAAGACGTAGAGGACGCCGATCGAGACGTCGGCGCCGATCATCGGAATGGTTCGCCCGGCGATCGGCAACGTGGCGCCGTAGGGGATCACGGCGAAAGTCGTGAGCGCGGAGAAGACGGCGATGGCCGGCGCCGCGAGGTAGAGCAGCTTGTCCGCGTGGGACGGGATCACGTCCTCCTTGAAGAAGAACTTGACGGCGTCGGCGACCGGCTGCAGAAGGCCGAAGGGCCCGACCCGGTTCGGTCCCGGGCGGTCCTGGATCAAGCCGGCTCCCCGGCGTTCCACCCACGTCAGCACCGGGACCATCGTCAGCAGGACGCCGAGCGGGACCAGCACCCGCAGCGCCAGGATCAGCCAGTCCGCGGCGGTCAAGCTAGATCGCTCCGACCGAGACGAAGGTGCCCTTCTTCATGAGGATGCCTCCTTCGAGCTCCTTCTCCGTGACGTCGGCGTAGCCTTCGACTTCCTTCTGGATCATGCGGCGCACGTCCGAAGGGGTCCAGTTGCGGTCGCCCCATCCCAGCGCGACGGCCAGCTGCAGGACGAGCTCCCAGTGCGCGCGGGCGGGCGGTTTGGGCAGGAAGGCGCGCTCGAACTTCTGCACGCGCCCCTGCACGTTGGTGAAGGTCCCCTCGCTCTCCGCGAGCGAGGCGGCCGGAATCACGACGTCCGCGGTGCGGGTCAGGGCGTTGGCGGTGCGGGCCAGAACGACCAGGAACTTTGCCCGGCGCAGGGCGGCGACCTTCTGCGGCTCGTCGGCGATCCGGGAAAACGCGCCGTCGGAGACGAACAGCACGTCCGGGACGCTCTTGCCCGAAAGGAGATCCTCGAGCCCGTCACCGTCCGCGGCGGGTGAAAGGCCCACGTCCTTGGCCCCGGCAAAGTTGGCCGCGGCGTGGTCCCCCTCCACCCATACCGTCTTCGACTTGATCTTGCGCGGGCGGGACTTGTCCACCACGACATCCCGATTGGGGCAGGAAAGGTGGTCGGCGAGCTTGCGCAGCAGGAAGTTCGCTTCGTTGGAGAGGTTGGCCGAGCCCAGGAAGAAGAGCCCCCTGGGGCCGGCCCCGTCGATCGTTTCGCGGATGCGGGCAACGACGCGCTCGACCGCCACGGGCACGAGGACGTCCTGGACGTTCTGGCCGTCGCGGAGGGTGGCCTTTTCGATCTCGCGCAGGTTCAAGCTCTCCGACAGGAATCGGCCGTGGTCGCAGAGCCAGTAGTCGTTGACCTCGGGGTTCAGACGGGGCAGGAACCGGTAGACCACGGAGTCCTTGTTCTCGATCGAGATGTTGCAGCCCACGTTGCAGCCGGGGCAGACGGACCTGGCCTTCTGCAGGTACCAGACGCGGCTGCGGAACCGAAATTCCTTGACCGTCAGCGCTCCGACCGGACAGACGTCGGCGGCGCCGCCCGACCAGTCGTTGGCCAGCGGCTTTCCGTCGTGGGTCCACACGAGTGTGCGTCCCCCGCGGTCGAGAAAGGTCAGCTCGCCGGTGCCGGCGATCTCCTGGCAGAAGCGGATACAGCGCGTGCACTGGATGCAGCGCGTCATGTCGGCGACGACGTGGGGCCCGATCATCGTGCGGTCGTAGCCCTGGTACTGGCGCTTCTTTTCGTCGTAGCGGGAGCGCTGGTCGCCGTAGCCGAAGGAGTTGTCCTGGAGCTTGCACTCGCCGGCCTGGTCGCAGATCGGGCAGTCGAGCGGGTGGTTGATGAGGAGGAACTCCATGTTGGCGGCGCGGGAAGCGACGACCTTGTCCGTCTTCGTCTTGACCTGAAGGCCGTCCTTCAGCGGAGTCGTGCAGGCCGCCTGGATCTTGGGAATCCCCTCGATCTCCACCAGGCACATCCGGCACTGTCCGACCACGGAGAGGCGCGGATGGAAACAGAAGTGGGGGATCTCGATCCCGGCGAGCTTGGCCGCTTCGATCAGGTTGATGTTCTTGGGCACTTCGATCGGCTGGCCGTCGAAGACCACCGTGAAGGTGTCCTTGGCCGGCGGGGGAGCGGCGGCGGGCGGGGCCGGAGCATTTCCGCCTCCCGGCGGGACGGGCGGATTTCCGCTCACGCCGTCACCAGCTCGGCCGCGCGCGCGCCCGGACCCACCAGGCAGCGTTTCTGCTCGACGTGGTAGCGGAACTCGTCGCGGAACTTCCCGACCGAAGAGAGAACCGGCGCGATGGCCGCGTCGGCGAAGACGCAGATGGTCATTCCGTTGGCCATCTGGTTGGAGATCCTCTCCAGGAGGTCGATGTCTTCGAGCCTTCCCTTCCCTTCCTCGATGCGGGTCAGGACCTTGTGCAGCCACGGCGTCCCCTCCCGGCACGGCGTGCACTGGCCGCACGACTCGTGGGAGAAGAACTTGGAGAGGTTCTTGGCCGCGTCGACGATGCAGGTGTCCTCGTTCATGACGATGATGGCGGCCGAGCCGAGCATGGATTTCTTGGCGGCCAGGCCGTCGAAGTCCAGGGGACAGTCTTCGATCTCGTCGGCCGTGAGCATCGCCGCGGAGGCCCCGCCCGGGATGACGGCCTTGACCGACTTGCCGCCCTTCATGCCCTGCCCGTAATCGGAGCCGAAGACGAGCTCCTTCATCTGCAGGCCCATCGGCGCCTCATACACGCCGGGACGGACGACATGGCCGGACAGGCAGTAGAGCTTGGGGCCGCTGTTCTTCTCGTTGCGGCCCATCTTGGCGAACCACTCGGCGCCGCGCCGGACGATGTGGACGACGCAGGCGAGCGTTTCCACGTTGTTGACGATGGTCGGGCATCCGAAGGCCCCGTGCACGGCGGGAAACGGCGGCTTGATGCGGGGTTGCCCGCGCTTTCCCTCCAGGCTCTCGATCAAGCCCGTCTCCTCGCCGCAGATGTACGCCCCGGCGCCGCGGTGGACGGTCAGGTCGAGGTCGTATCCCGAGCCCAGGATGTTCTTGCCCAGATACCCTCCGGCGTAGGCCTCGGAGATCGCGGTGTTCAAGACGCGCGCGCCCAGGTAGAACTCGCCGCGGATGTAGATGTAGGCGTCGCGGCACTTCAAGGCGTACGCCGAGAGGATGATCCCCTCGATGACCTGGTGAGGATCTTCCTCCATGAGCAGGCGGTCCTTGAAGGTCCCGGGCTCGGACTCGTCGGCGTTGCACAGAAGGTAGACCGGCTTGCCCTTGGTGTCCTTGGGAACGAACGTCCACTTGAGTCCGGTCGGGAATCCCGCCCCTCCGCGCCCGCGCAGCCCCGATTTCTTGACCTCTTCGGTCAGTTTCTCCGGCGTCCAACCGCCGGTCAGGACCGTGGTCAGAGCCTGGTATCCGCCGTCCTCGAGGTACGTCGCGATCGAGCGTGAGTCCTTGCGCCCGACGCGCGCCAGAAGAATCTTCTCCGACGCCATCAGGCCTGCCCCGAGAGCTCGTCCAAGAGCCGGTCGAGCTTCTTCTCGTCCATGGGCTCGTGGTAGACGTCGTTGACCATCATGGAGGGGGCACGGTCGCAGCCGGCGATGCACTCGACTTCGACCATCGTGAAGCGGCCGTCGCCCGTCGTCTGCTCGTAGTCGATGCCCAGCCGCTTCTTGCAGTGGTCGGCCAGGCGCTGTGCGCCGGCCAGGTGGCAGGAGATCGAGGTGCAGAACTGGAGCAGGTTCCGGCCGACGGGAGACAAGTTATACATTGTATAGAAGGTGAGCACGCCGTCGACATGGGCGGGGGAGAGCTCCAGGATCCGCGCGACCTCCTCGGCCGCCTCCTTCGAGATCCAGCCCCACGTCTCCTGGGCCACCCACAGGACAGGCAGGAGGGCGGCCTGCTTGGTGGGGTAGCGTTTCAGGATCTCGTCGATCCGCTGCCGGGCCTCGGGCGGGAACGCGCGCGGCTCGCCGGCGGGAGTGACCCCGTACCGGAAGTGGCTCACCAGTCGAACGCTCCCTTTTTCCAGATGTAGGCGTACCCGACCGCGAGGATGATCAGGAACACGAGCATCTCACCCAGCATCGCGACGGGCGCGGCGCGAAACGCCACGGCCCAGGGGTAGAGGAACGCGATCTCCACGTCGAAGAGGATGAAGATCATGGCGATCACGAAGAACTTGATCGACATGCGCTTGTGGGACGAGTCGAGCAGGGGCACGCCGCTCTCGTAGGTGTCGAGCTTGGAGCGGGTCTTGAGCGTAGGACCCAGAAGGGAGGAAAGCAGCAGGATGACGCCGGCGATCCCCACCGCGACGACCATGAGAAGAAGGATCGGCAGGAAGCTCGACGACATGGATTGTGAACTTTTTCACAAGGTCTCCGGCCAGTCAAACTGTCGGCGCGGCGGTCGCCTCGCGACCAGGAAGAGGCCCCGCTCCCGGCAGAGGCCCGCTCGCTCGTGGCGAGGAGACCGCGACAAGGCATCGGGGAAAGAGTCCTGGTCAACGCCGGAGCCTGCTCGGGGGCGCGGCGGCACCGGAAGCTAAGATGATCGCGTGAGCGATGCGTTTCGGCCGGTGGCGTTGATCCCGGCCTATCAGGCGGCCGAGACGGTCGGGGAGGTCGTGCGGGGAACGCTCGCCCACGTGGCGCAGGTGCTGGTCGTCGACGACGGGTCGACCGACGACACCTCGGGGGAAGCCTCCCGCGCCGGAGCCCAGGTCCTGGCGCTCTCCGTCAACAGCGGGAAGGGGAGCGCCCTGCGCGCGGGACTGGAGCGCCTGCTTTCCACCGACGCGACCCACGTCGCCTTTCTCGACGCCGACGCGCAGCACGACCCGGCCGATCTTCCGCGTCTCTTCGCTGCCGCTCGCGAGGGAGACGACTTCGTGATCGGCTCGCGCATGGCGCGGCCTGATGACATCCCGGCCGTTCGTTACCGGACCAACGAGATTGGGAGCCGTATCCTGACCCGCATGACCGGGCACGAGATCCAGGACGGCCAGTCGGGCTATCGCGTCGTCGCGGCAGAGCTGCTGCGCAGGCTCCGGTTGAACGCCCGGGGGTACCTGATCGAGACGGAGATGCTGTTGAAGGCCGCGCCCTCTCTGAGACGGTTCCGAGAGGTTCCCGTCCGCGTGGTGTACGGCGGCCGCTCCCACTATCGTCCCTTCCGCGACACGTGGATCATTTCGTGGGGAGCGGTGTACTACAAGGTGTTCGAAACGGAGTGAAGAAGAATCGGGTGATGGGAAGAATCGGGTGATGGGAAATCCAGATCGCCAGATCATCGATCGACGCTCGGGTGTATGGCGGTCCTCTTAGAATGGGCGGACATGACCGCCCCCCAGGTCACTCTCCTGCGCACGCCCGGCCGCGCTCCGCGCGTCCTGACGATCGACGTGGAGGACTGGTTTCACGTGTGCGGAGACGACTACTTTTCCGATCCGCGCCGGTGGGACTCCTTCGCCTCCCGCGTCGAGACGAACCTGATGCGTCTGCTCGATCTGTTGAGCTCGGGAGGCCATCGGGCGACCCTCTTCTTTCTGGGCTGGATCGCCGCCCGACACCCCGGACTCGTCCGCGAGGCCGCGCGGCGGGGGCACGAGCTCGGCGTGCACGGCCACTTGCACCGCCGCGCCGACGAGATGACCCCGGCCCAGTTCCGCGATGACCTGGCGCGCGCCCGCGACCAGATCGAGGCCGCCGCGGGGGCCCGCGTCACCGCTCACCGGGCCGCGGAATGGTCCATCCGTCATCCGGCGGACCCGGCACTGGCCATCCTCATCGACGAGGGCATCCGCTGCGACGCGTCGGTGACGCCGGTGCCTCCTCTGGGCCGACGCGAGAATCCCCCCGGCCCTCACCGCGTCGCCGGCCGCGGAGGATCCCTGATGGAGGTCCCGCCGCTGACCGGCCGGGGTTTCGGCCGGACGATTCCGATGGGAGGGGGATGGGCGTTCCGGATGTTTTCCCCGGATCGCTTGAGGGAGTGCGAGAACGCGTTTCGCGACTCCGGGTGGCCGGCGGTGTTCACGTTTCATCCATGGGAATTCGATCCCGAGCATCCGCCCATGGATGGTCTGGCCCCGCTGACCCGGCTCGTTCACTTCTACAACCTCCGCGCCCTGCCCGACCGATTCGAGCGCTGGCTGGCGGCCGAGCCCTGCGTCGCGCTCGAAGATGCAGGGGCCTGCCTGGTCGCGGCATGACCGGCGGCTTTCGATGACGACCGTCCCGTTCCTCTTCCCCGGCCAGCTGTCCGAGTTTTCCGGCATGGGACGCGATTTCCTCGAGGCCGACCCCGCGGCCCGGTGGCTCCTGTCGGAGACGTCGCGCCGGTGCGGCCGCGACCTCGAGCGGGTCCTCCTCTCGGGAAGCGCCGAGGAGCTGCACGAGAATCTCGCGGCGCAGGCCGGCGTCTACCTCGTCTCGACCCTGGCGTGCCGCGCCCTGGCGCAACGAGGTATCCGCCCGATCGCGACCGCCGGCTACAGCCTCGGCAACTACGCGGCGTTCGTCGCGGCCGGGGCGATCTCCTACGAGGAAGGGCTCGACGTCCTGGTGTCGGTCTGGCGAGAGAGCGAGCGCCTGGACATCCGCGGCGGGATGGGCGCGGTCGTGGGCTGCCGCCGCGAGGTCGTCGACGAAGTCTGCGAGGGCCTGCGCCGGCGCGGCCTGCCCGTCTGGATCGGAAACGTCAACAGCAGCACGCAGTTCGTGCTGACCGGAGGCGCCCAGGCCGTCCGAGCGGCGCTCGATGCGTTGGCGTCCCGCGCTCTCTCCGTGCTGCCGCTCACCATGAGCTGGCCCATTCACAGCGAGCTCATGGTGCCGGTTTCGCGCGCGGTGGCGCCCGTCGTCGACGGGCTGCGGAGCGTTCGCGACCCCGACGTGCCGTTCTACGGACCGGACGGCGCCGTGGCCCGGACGGGGCGAGCGGTGCGGCGCCTCCTGGCGACGGAATTCATTTACCCCACCCTGTGGAACGCCACGTTCGAAGCGATGATCGCGGCCGGTCAACGGACGTTCCTCGAGGTCGGCCCGGGAGAAATGCTGGGACGCATGTCGCGGTGGATCGACCGCTCCGTAACGGTGCATCGGGCAGGCACGCTGAAAGAGATCGATGGGGTCGCGGATATATTGCGCGTATGAAAACCAGTGCGAGGTTTGACGTGCGCACGCTTCCATGAAAACAGCCGTCGTCACCGGCGGCTCGCGGGGCATCGGGCGCGCGATCTCGTTCGATTTCGCCGCGGCCGGCCATCGCGTCGTCCTGACCTGCCGCGAAAAGATGGACCGGGCGGAGGCCACGGCGGAGGAAATCCGCTCGCGCGGAGGCGAGGCCCTCGCCCTGCGGGCCGACGTGACCGTTCTCGATGAGGTTCGGGAGCTGGCCGCGCGGGTGGAACGGGACTTCGGCGGCGCGGACATTCTGGTCAACAACGCCGGCATCATCAAGGACGCTCTCTTTCCCTTCCTGCGCGAAGAGGACTGGGACCGGGTGATCGACACGGACCTGAAGGGCGCCTACCGCGTGACCAAAGCGTTTCTGCGGGGAATGCTTCACAAGGGCTGGGGCCGGATCGTCAACATCGTCTCCGTCTCCGGGATCGCCGGCCATCCCGGGCAGGCCAACTACTCGGCGGCCAAGGGTGGGCTGATCGCCATGACAAAGGCCCTGGCCCTGGAAATGGCCACGCGCGGCATCACGGTCAACGCCGTCGCGCCCGGCCTGATCGACACCGAGATCGTGGCGCACCTGAAGGACGAGGCGCGCAGGGAGTTTCTGGGGCGCATCCCGATGGCGCGGTTCGGCTTGCCGGAGGAAGTCGCGGCGGTCGTTTCGTTTCTGGTTTCCGAGCGCGCCTCGTACATCACGGGCCAGGTGTGGAGAGTGGATGGGGGAATGGCGTAACCCTCGCCTTCGCTGCGCTTCGGGATCTGCGCGCCGTTTGGCGCGCACCGGACTGCGGCTCGCCTGTTGGCTCGACCGCGGTCCTGATCCCGAGAGCTCCGCTCCGGCTCGCGCGCCGCGAGTCGTTTCGCGGATCCAGTCCGCGAAACTTGGTCGCGCCGCGAAGGCACCGCCGCAGGGCAGGCCTGGGTCCGCGGCGTGCGGAGCGACCGCAGCACCGAGAGAGGACGTCGCGAGCCGCCACTCGCCTTCGCTGCGCTTCGGGATCTGCGCGCCGTTTGGCGCGCACCGGACTGCGGCTCGCCTGTTGGCTCGACCGGTCCTGATCCCGAGAGCTCCGCTCCGGCTCGCGCGCCGCGAGTCGTTTCGCGGATCCAGTCCGCGAAACTTGGTCGCGCCGCGAAGGCACCGCCGCAGGGCAGGCCTGGGTCCGCGGCGCGCGAAGCGACCGCAGCAACCGAGAGAGGACGTCGCGAGCCGCCACTCGCCTTCGCTGCGCTTCGGGATCTGCGCGCCGTTTGGCGCGCACCGGACTGCGGCTCGCCTGTTGGCTCGACCGCGTCCTGATCCCGAGAGCTCCGCTCCGGCTCGCGCGCCGCGAGTCGTTTCGCGGATCCAGTCCGCGAAACTTGGTCGCGCCGCGAAGGCACCGCCGCGGGGCCGGCGTGGGTCCGCGGCGTGCGGAGCGACCGCAGCAACCGAGAGAGGACGTCGCGAGCCGCCACTCGCCTTCGCTGCGCTTCGGGATCTGCGCGCCGTTTGGCGCGCACCGGACCGAGGCTCGCCTGCTGGCTCGACCGGTCCTGATCCCGGGAGCTCCGCTCCGGCTCGCGCGCCGCGAGTCGTTTCGCGGATCCAGTCCGCGAAACTTGGTCGCGCCGCGAAGGCACCGCCGCAGACCTTTCCCGCAGCGAAGGCGACGACCTTATAATCCCCCCTCAAGGAGACTCCATGACGACGGAAGACCTCGCCCCGCGGGTGAAGGATTTGATTGTCCGCCGCCTGAAACTGGACATCGATCCCGCCACGATCCAGGACGACGCGCCGCTCTTCGGCGAGGGACTGGGTCTCGACTCGATCGATGCCCTGGAGCTGGTGCTGGGCCTGGAGCAGGAGTTCGGCATCAAGGTCCAGGACGAAGAGGTCGGCGTCAAGGCGTTCGCCTCCGTGCACGCCCTTTGCGACTTCATCGATCAGAAGAAGAGCGCCTGACGGCGACGTCGATGGACAGCCCGGCCCGATTCGCTCCGCTGCCTCACACCTACCCGTTCCGATTCGTCGACGTCGTGCGGGAGGCTCCCACTCTGGCTCTGGACGCCGATCCGGGATCCCGGGCCTCGTCCTGGCGCGGCACGGCGGTCGCCCGCGTGACCGGCAACGGGCGTGCGGCCGCGCAAGGCTCCTGGGCCTCGCCGTTGCTCCTGGCCGAGGCGATCGCGCAGACCGCCCTGCTGCTCGAAGGGGGAGACGCGGAGAGCGCGCGGCGCGGATACCTGGCGGGAATCGATGGCTTCGAGATCGTGCGGGCGCCCTTCGCCGGCGAGACGCTCACGATCTCCGTGGCGCTGGCGGCCCGGTTCGGAGCGATCGTCAAGTTCGACGGCGAGGTATGCGCGGACGACCAGACGATCGCCCGCGGCTCGGTTTTGGTGAGGAGGGGGGACCGGCCAGAGGCGATCGGCGGGACGTAAGCATCTCGCCTGCGTTCCGAGTCACCGATCGATTTCTCCGGTCGTATGCATGAAAGTCGAGGCCGAGGACCGAGGCGCCCACTCGGTGGTCCGCTTGAAGGGCACGATCGCGGTGGGCGAGACGACGCACCTGCTCTCCCAGACCCTCGACCGACTGGAGAAGGAGAAGCTCGGGTCCGTGATCGTCGACTTGTCCGGCTTGAAGTCGCTCGATTCGACCGCTCTGGGTCAGCTGGTGGGCTCTCTGCGCCGGCTGCGCGCCGCGGGCCGGGAAATGGTCCTGGTGGGTCCGAACGAGGGAGTGTCCAAGCTTCTCGCCATGACGCAGCTCGATACGATCTTTCCCATTCACGCGACGCTCGACGGCGCCTTCGACGCGTTCGAGCGCATGACGGGAGGAGTGACCGACCGTGACGACCGACGTGGAAACAAGCTGTGAATGCACGTACGAGCCCCCTCACCGTTTCGCCATCGCCGAGCGTCTGCGCAACGCCCACGGAATTCTCGTGACTCTCAAGCGGCTCGACGCCTCGTATCCGCGCCGGGAGGTCTTCGTGACCAACCGTGAGCTGAAGATGGGCTACGACAACGTGTACAAGGCCTGTTTCGTCTGCGTGGACCAGGGGCGCAAGGAGACCGCGATCGCGCTGCCGAAAGCGGAGCTGGAGGCGGGCCTGCCCCCGGCCTAGCGGGCCTGCGACCGCGCAAAGCCGGAAGAGCGAGGCCGTCGGAGCTCGTCCGGCCGCCCGGGCTAGAATCCATCCATGCACCCGTGGCACGACGTGGCCCTGGGCTCGCAGCTCCCGGACGTGGTGCCCGTCATCATCGAGATCCCCAAGGGCTCCAAGGTCAAATACGAGCTGGACAAGGCCAGCGGCTTGATCCGCGTCGACCGGGTGCTCTTCTCCGCCGTCCACTATCCCGCCAACTACGGGTTCATTCCGCAGACCTATTGCGAGGATCACGATCCGCTGGACGTCCTGGTCCTGGGCCAGGAGGAAGTCGTGCCGCTGGCCGTGCTTCGGGCCCGCCCGATCGGCGTGATGAAGATGACCGACCAGGGCGAGGAGGACGACAAGATCATCGCCGTCCATGCCGACGACCCGGAGTACGTGCACTATGGGTCGATCCATGAGCTGCCTCCGCACCGCATGGAGGAGCTGCGGCGTTTCTTCGAGGACTACAAGGTGCTCGAGCGCAAGACCGTCACGGTCGACGAGTTCCAGGACCGCGAGGACGCCCTCGCGGTCATCGGCGACGCAATCTCGTTGTACTCGAAGCACCGCGACGTCCTTCGGGCCGGAGGACGGCCGTAGCCGAAAACGGCCGCAGTCGAAGAGCGTTGAAGGTCTTCGAGATCGCCGATCTTCGCGATCGCGTCCGAGTGTTTCGCGACCGCTTCCACGCCGGCGACGTGGTGGCCACGATGCTCGAGGCCGCCCGTCCGGCGGAGGGGATCGTTCTCGCCATTCCCGCCGGCGGCTTCCCGGTCGCCCTGCGAATCGCCGCGCGGCTGGCGCTGCCGCTTGACGTCGCCGTCGTCAGCAAGGTCACTCCGTCCTGGAACACCGAAGTGGGGTACGGCGCCCTGGCCTTCGACGGGACCGAGCGCTTCAACGAGGCCCTCGCCGATCGACTGGGTGTCGATGCCGAGGAACGCCGCCGCGGCGTCGAGGCAACGTGGCGAAAGGTCCAGGATCGGCTGATCCGCCTGCGAGGCGGGGCGCCGCCTCCGGGCGTGAGCGCCAGGACCGTCATTTTGATCGACGACGGGCTGGCCAGTGGCTTGACCATGCTCGTGGCGATCGAGGCCCTGGAGAAGCTGGAGCCGGGCTCGATTGTCGTCGCGGTTCCGACCGGCCACGCCGAGTCCGTGGACCGCGTGGCGGAGCGGGCCGACGCGGTGTACTGCGCCAACGTCCGCACGGGGCCGCGATTCGCTGTCGCCGACGCCTATGCGGCGTGGAGCGACGTCTCCGACGACGAGGTCCTCGCCCTGTGGAGCTCCCTCGAGGGCGGAGGCGGAGATTCTCGGATCCTGCCGGGCGGGAATGGAGGGTGATCGCCGCGAGGTTGTGCCCGATGATGCTGCGCGCGAGGCGTCCGCCGGCCTGGATTCTTCTGATCGGGATCGCCGCGCTGGCCCCGCCGTCGCAGGTCCTTTCGGACGACGAGCCGGCGTCGCCTTCCCTGCCCGACCTCCACGCCTTCTTGAATGACGTGCGTGACCGGCTGCACAGCGACGAGTTCCTGCTCGATCAATACACGTTCACCGAGAAGCACACCGAGAATCGATTGGACGCTCACGGTCAAGTCCGCAAGAGCACCTCCGCCGTCTACGAGGTCTATCCGTCGCCCGAGCCCGGCCACACCTATCGCCGGATGGTCCAGGAAGATGGAAGGCCGCTGACGCCCGAGGAGCTGGCCAAAGAGGACCGGAAGCAGGAAGAGAAAGAAGCGAAGGCCTCGGCCAAGATCGCGGACGAGGAGAAGAGGGCCGAGAGCCTGGAGCGCCGCAAGCAGAAGGAAGCCGAGGCGGTCGAGGAGCTCTTCCGCGTCTACGACGTCGAGATGGTCCGCCGCGAGCCCGTCGAGGGACGCGACGCCATCCTTCTCACCTTTCAGCCGCGTCCGGGCGTCAAGGCCGAGACCAGGGCCGGCAAGATCCTGCAGCGCTTCGCCGGGCGGGCCTGGATCGACGAGCAGGACCGCCAGCTCGTGAGGGTCGAGGCCGAGCTGGTCGACGACCTCTCCTTCGGCCTCGGAGTTCTGGCCCGGCTCAAGAAGGGAGCGACCGCGTCTCTGACGCGGCGCAAGGTCAACGACGAGATCTGGCTTCCTGCTCAGGCCCGCTTCGCCGGCCAGGCTCGGATCCTGCTGGTGAAGGGGATCCGCCTCGACGCTCTCTCGGAGTACTCCGACTACAGGAAGTTCAGCGTGGCGACGGAGAGCGCCGTCACGTCGGACCAGAACCGTTAGACCGGCCCGGGCTCGACGAACGTCCCCCCGGCGCAACCGTCGGCACCGGCGTCGGAGGCGAAAGCGCCCGCTCCCGGTCGGCGCGGGATTCGGTCACCGCGGTCGGCGTCAAGGGAACAGACGCGGTCAGGGACTTCTGGACGGCCGGACCGACCTCGCCGGTGAGCCCCATGTTGGCCGGGATCTGAACCGTCGGCGTCGGAACGACCGGGATGATCGCGGCGCTCGGCGGGGGAGGGGGCGCCTTGGGAGCGGCTTGCTCCTTGCGCGAGCAGGCGGCCATGGCGAAAACGAGGAGGCCGGTGGCGGCGACTCTCCTCCGTGGCGCTCCTGTCTGTATGACGCCGTCTTGCATGGTGCGATCCTGCCGAACGCGGCTGACTCTGTGGGTTGAGAGCAGGACTCGTGCCCAATTGACTCGGGACCGATGGCGGCTCCGATGCTCCCTTCGCCTCCCCAGCTCGGATCTGGGACACGGCTATTCCGTGGGCGCGTTGCGTTCGACGTCGATCGCCGGCCCTTTCGCGCGCGCTTCGCGTTTCGCCCACATCTTCGTCCATCCGAGGCGCTCCGCCGTCTCCATATTGACCGTCCCGTCCTCTCGGTACGTTCCGTTGGAGATGAGCAGGGCCTTCTGCCCGTTTGTCAAGTAAGCCGGCATCCGGGCGTCCGCGCTCCGAGGCGCAAACTCGTTTCCCGGTCCGATCGGTTTCAAGTCCTTTTGGGTCCGCCGGACGCCGTTAACCGTATAGAAGAATTCCACGTCACGCGAACCCTTCACGACGATCTCGTCCAGAGCCATCCGGACAACCGCGACGTTCGCGAATTCCCCGATCGGCGTGACCTGGATGCCCAACCCTTCGGCGTCCGTCACCATCCGAAAGTCCTCGGGCACCTCGATCGTGGCGACACCGTTCTCGAACGTCCCGCGGCCCCGGAAAAACGTCCCGGGCTCACGGCCCTCCAGCGAGACGTAGCGGATCACCTTCGAGGCGTCGGTGGGATGCGGCTCGACGAAGAATTTCGTGCCGCTGGCTCCAATGTCTCCGCCAGCATAAAGGCCGTAGAAGGAGCCGGGATTGAAACCCACGACTCCGTACGCCTGCTCGGTACCGTTGGTGTCGACGACGGATCCGGCAACGCCTTGGAATCTCGAGACTCCAAGTACGCCGGTGTGGGTGTCGGTCTCGCCCCGAAGGCTCGCGAAATCGTACGCATTGAACGCCCTCCGAACGCCTCCGGTGCCAAGTACACCCGCTGAGTCGTTTGACTGAGTCGCACAGTGGCCAGCCAAGCCATAGTTGAGGCCGCTCGACGCAAATGCCGCTCCGGCAACACCGATGCCGTTGTTCGACGCGTTGACACCGACAATGACGCCTTCGTCGTACGCCGATCCATCGATTTCAAATTTCTCGCCGGGACCCAAGAGGTTCGCAAAAGAATCCGTCTGAGGGTAGTACCCGTTGACATCCACGATGAAGTCGACCTGGCCGGCACCCTGGGCGACCTGAACCACGATCTGGCCACTTCCGTTCAATGCCACGGTCCCCGCGTTGGCTCTCTGCTTCTCGCTCGGCGGGTAGTTGATCCAGGCGACCGCCGGGGGGGAGACCGTGTCCACCTTGAAGACACCGTTGCCGGTGGCGCCGGTGATGTTGAAGACCGTGATGTTGACGGAGACCGCGACCGCACTCGCCGGAATCCCGCAGGGTGCGCCCGTCAAAGTCACTGTCCGGTTCACTCCTTGCAAGAGCGGCGTCCCCGTCGAGTTGTACTGGCGGCACGGCGTGGCCGCGATGAATGGAACGGGATTTGAAATGTCGCTGAGAGTGTGGATCCGCGATTTGCGCGTTGGCCCGGTGTAGCCAGCCGGCGCGCTCCAATTCACGAGCGGGGGAGCGGCTGTCGACGCCCAGGAATCCGCTGCCATCGCCAGCGCCGCGAATCCGAACAGGGCAACCGGAAAGACGGTAAGTCTTCTCCTCCTCAAATGCATGGGATCCTCCTTCTGTCCAAAAAAACTGTTCCCCTCTCCATCGCGGCCCTCGAGGCTGGGATCACCGTACGGGCATGGAAATGGAGAGCCCGGCCCTCGCGAAGCCGGACATCCGAAACGCTCATCGCAAGGACTGGTTCGGGCCGGCAGCCTTCCGAGCGTCGACGGCTGCTGTGCGTGCCTGAGCCTCTCGATTGGCCCAGATCCTTGTCCAGCCGAGCCGCTGGGCCGTCGCCAGGTTCACAGTCCCATCGGCGTTGTAGGTCCCGTTGGCGATCAGCCGACGTCTGGCCTCCTCAGTCAGATAGCCAGGCATCCGATCCGTCGGCGAATGAGGCATGAACTCGGTACCCTCGCCAATGGCCTGGTGGTCCTTGAACGCCCTGCGGACACCGTTGACCATGTAATGGAACCTCACGTCCCGACTCGACTTCACAACGATCTGGTCGAGGTCCTCGGTCACGACCGCCATCGTGGCCAGCTCCCCGACCGGCGTGAGCTGGACCGTCAGCCCCTCCACGTCGGTGACGATTCGAAAGTCCTCTGGTACATCAATGACCGCCGTTCCATCGACGACCTGTGCCGAGCCCCGGAAATAGGTTCCCGACTCACGACCCTCCAGCGAGACGTAACGGATCACCTTCGAGGCGTCGGTGGGATGCGGCTCGACGAAGAGCTTCGCACCACTGGCGCCCAAATCGCCGCCCGAGAAAACGCCATAGACCGAGCCGGGATTGAAACCCACGACTCCGTACGCCTGCTCGTTACCGTTGGGATCGATGACGGATCCCGCAACGCCTTGAAATTCCGAGACTCCAAGAACCCCGGTGTGGGTGTCGGACTCGCCCCGAACCCCGGCCAGATCGTACGCATTGAGTGGTCTCACAATGCTTGCGGAGCGGCCATAGACACCCGCCGTGTCGTTCGACAAGCTGTCGCATTCGCCGGACACGCCGTAGACGATGCCGCTGGACGCAGTCTCAACTCCCTCGACCCCGATACCGAAATTATTCGATGCGTTCCGGCCTATGATAATGCCCACTTGGTCCTCCGACCCGTTGATCTCAAAATACTCGCCGGGATTCAGAGGGGTCCCGAAATCCTCTGCGTAGTACCCGTTGACATCCACGATGAAGTCGACCTGGCCGGCGCCTTGGGCGACCTGAACGACGATCTGGCCCGACGCATCCAAGGCCACGGTCCCCGCGTTGGCTCTCTGCTTCTCTGTCGGCGGGTAGTTGATCCAGGCAACCCGCGGCGGCGAAAAGATGTCGACCTTGAAGACCCCGTTGCCGGTAGCGCCGGTGATGTTGAAGACCGTAATGTTGACGGAGACCGCGGCCGCGCTCAGCGGAATCCCGCAGGGCGAGCCCCTGAGAGTCACGCTCCGGTTCACCCCTTGCAAGAGCGGGTCTGACGGGGAAGTCGAGTTGTACTGGCGGCAGGGCACAATCTCGATGAAGGGAACCGGCTGGGAGATGTCGTTGAGAGTGTGGATCTTCGGGGCGCCGGCCGGCCGGTAGGTGGCCGGGGCAGTCCAGTTCACGAGGGGCGGAGCGGGGCTTCCCGCCATCGCGACCGCCGAGAGGCCGAACAGAACAGCCGAGAAGACGCTGAGTCTTGCCATCCTCGAATTCATGGAACCCTCCTTCTCGAAGAACAACCAGTCAGCTCGCCAGAAGCGCCTTCTTCAGATCCCCTTGGGCCGCACGGGGCCAGAGCCAGACTTGAGAGGAGCGCTCTGGCGAAAGCCTTCGCTTCTGTTCCTCCCTAGCTCTTGCCCCTCTCGCAATCTCGGTCCCGCCCTTTCATCCCGATTCCGATTTCCTTGACAGAGGCGTCGGAACACCTCGTTCCGCTCATCGAGCGAGTGTTCCGCGCGGACTGGGGTCTCGAGTCCCTATCGAAGTGCACCGGAGGAGCCGATTATCCCGGGGCCAGTGCCCCTTTTTGACCCACCCTCCGCGCGGGGCTCTGTCGGAGTGGTTCGAAGACGGCCGGATTTTCGACGTTCCCCGAAGGCACGGGATGCGCGAGGCCTCCGTGCCGGCTCGTGGCTCCAACTTCTTATGTCTGAGCCCCTTTGACGGGCAGGGCAGGATCGTCTAGACTCCTAGATGTCCGAGACGTACGGAACGTATGTTTCGTACGGATAGCTAGCAATGGAGTCCCTCATGGCGACAACTCACTCGGCGAGAAAGGTGGCACGGCGGGCCTCCGCTTTGCCCTCGAACGCTCCGCCAGGTACGGCGGAAAGGCGGGGACGTAAAGCAATAATGACGACTTCGCAGGCGCGCGACAACTTCGCTGAAATCTTCAACCACGTGAAATATGCGGGCGCGCGAGTTGTCATTGGCCGGCGGGGTCGGGATCGGAACGCGGTGGCGGTCGTCTCGATGGCGGATCTCCGGGTCCTCGAGGAGTTGGAGAACCGGCGCGATCTTCGGGACGCGCTGGAGGCGATCAAGGCTAACGGCGATGAGCCGGAGATTCCGTGGGAGCAGGTGAAGAAGAAGCCTGCCCTCTGAGTCGGGAGAGATCCCGGAGTACGGGCTCGGATTTCTGAAAAGCGCGTCCGCCGAGCTTCGACGGCTGCCGCCTAAAGGTTCACGGGAAGATCGCCGATGCGATCGAGGCGCTGAAGAAGGACCAGAAGCCTGTGGGCTCCGTCCGGCTGAACGGCTACGAGCGGCCCGAAGATCAACCGCCCATTCATCGCATCGTGGTGGGCGGTTACCGCGTAATTTACCGGATCAAGGATACCTTCGGCACGTGACGATCCTCAAGGTCGGAGAGCGCGGATCCCTGCTTCGGCTTCGACTGCGCTCGCCGATCAGATCTTCCCGAAGGCCAAGTCCGTCCCCTTTATATGCCTGTCGTCGCCGTGCGACCCACCGAGTGAATGTCCCCCCTTGATACCCTTCGCCTGCTTCGCGCTGAGCTTCTTCGTTGGCAGACTCTTGATCCCTCTCGTGGACCTCTTCCCTTTCTTGGCAACCATTCTCGTCTCCTTCCTCGTGAGCCTCGAATCCCTTATCTCATGGCTTACGCGATCCGATGAGAGCATCCTCCTTGCCAGCTCGGGAGTAAATCGGAAGTGGCACTCCCTAGGAGACTTGCGGAAGTCAGAGTGGGGAGGCTGATGGCAAAGAGTATCGAATCAAGACGGGTAGTGTGTCTCGTCATGAAACTGAGGACTGACTTGAGACACGGATCTTGGACGGCGGAGGTGGGTCCGGGTGACGAAGCGCGACGCGGGCTTGGCAAACGACTAGGGGCGCGCTGACTCGAGAAACTCGGGGTCGCCTAAGAGGTTGGTGCGAAAGGAGGGACTCGAACCCTCACGGTTTTACCCACAGGTTCCTGAAACCTGCGCGTCTACCAATTCCGCCACTTTCGCAGGGAGTCAGATCGTAGCGGGCGAGTCCGACATCGTCAAGGAACCTGTGGGGGACCACAGGTTCCGGCTCTGGCCCACGTTTAGGACCTCTCAGCGCCGGTCGCGCAGCGACCGCCCGCGCTGAAAGCCTGTGGCGGGGGTCCTGGCCGACGCTCCAGGCCCTACCGGGCGGGCACGCCCTTCCTGCCCGCGACGCTCTTGCGGCGAGGTCCGCGGCCCTTCAGAACCCAACGCTTGCCTTTGTCGATCGGGCGCTCGGTTCCGTGACCGATCAGGTCGAGCAGGTCAGTCGTCGTGACGATACCGACCAGCCGGTCGTCATCGACGACGGGCAGACAGCCAATCGTTCGCCCGCGCAGCAGGTTCGCCGCCTTCCGCAGCGTCATGGTCGGAGTTGCCGTGACGACCGAAGAGGTCATGACGGCCTCGATCGCTTCGCCGCGGAGATCCGAACCGAAAGACTCCAGGTCCCGATCCGAGACGACTCCGAGAATATTCTTTCCCTGGGTGACGACGAGGTGACGAATGCGTTTCTGCTTCATCGCCGTGAGCGCTGCCGCCGTGGATTCGGTCGGTGAAATTGTCTCGACGCTTCGAGTCATGACGTCTCCAACTCGCATGATTCCTCCTATGAATTAGGAACTGGCCTGGCACGCAGCCGCGGAACCCGGCGGTGGGCATGGGCGCTTTCGAGATAGCGGCACGAAACCTCCTGCTAGTGGCATCGCCCGTCCCGATGTGTGCGAAGTATCTCTTCGATCGGATCCCACTGTCTGCCAGCGCCCCATCCGATACTGGCGAGCGTGATGGGCCGGACCTTGCCCGTACGCCTCACGCGCCGGACTCCGAGCAACGCGGCAGCCGTCGATTTGGTGGACGAGAGGCCGCCGAGAGCGGGCTTGGCGGCATTCTCGAAAATGGGGTCGCTCGGTACGAGAAGCAGACTCGCCCAGACGCCCGCGGCCGGCGCGACGGTCCTGGTCACGCCTGCGAATCTCATGTTCTTTGCTCTCCCAGCCATTGCGTCTCTCTTTCTTGTGTGTCGTCGTCGTGAAGCGGCTCGAGTCTCTCGCTCGCTTCTCCGCACCAGATGATGCGAACGTATCAAGCGTGAAAGCGATTTCTTGGCCTAGACTCGATATGGAGATTCGGCTTCCGTCCGCCGATCCGCTCGGAGAACAGGCATCCGCTTTGCAGCTCCGGAGCGCGGTGGGAAATCGACGAATCGAAGCCGCGCAACGCATCGAAAGGGGGCAACGATGAAACCGCATGGTCTTAAGGGAATTCTCATGGCAATCGCGCTGTTCGCGAGCGCAACCTGGGCCCTGGCTCAACTGCCGGGCGGTTATTCCAACGCGCCGACGAGCACAGACTACCGGATGACCGTCATGGAGCCGAGCGAGGGCGCCACGATTCGCGGCACCGACGTTTCGATCGTGCTGCGCCTGCCGCGCGTTCCTGAGGGGCAGGGAACCAGCGAGAAGGAGCGTCGGGACGTGATGACGCCGATGTTCCAGTTCTTCGTCGACGGCAAGAGTGTCGGGAATCTGCCCATTGGCGAGAACGTCTTCACCGCTCACGATCTTTCTTACGGCCCTCACAAGATAGCGGTTGTGGCCAAGAACACCGCCGGCGAGGTCCTCGATCGCAAGGAGATCGACATCACGACGGTGGCCCAGGTGGTTGAGAGCAAGCCGGCGATCACGACGGAATCCGCTCCGGCGCCGGCGGCCCCCAGGGCCGAACCGGTGCCAGCCCCGGAGCCGAGTGCCCCGAGCGTGCCTCCCAGCGCGGCTCCCAGCACGCTTCCGCAGACGGGCAGTTCCTATCCGGTTGCGGCACTCGCCGGATTGGGGATGATCCTCGCCGGCGCGACGCTTCGGCGTCAGAGCTAGGTCGTCGGCTCCGCCTCGCAGCCAGATTGAGCTGCGAGCCGCCGCGCTGCCGGCTGCCGGGAACCCCTGGCGGCCGGCTTCGCGGCTGGCCGGCGCGGCCTCACTTCCACGAGTCGAGGAGTTCCACCCGTGTCTTGAATCCCGCGGCCGGCGAATGGAGCTCCCGAAGCACGCGCGAGATCGCGTCGGCAGACACGTTTCCGCTGTTGAGGAATGAGACCAATCCCTCGGTCGATTGAAAGATCACTTCCGACCCATCGTCCGACAGGCCGGAGAACGGAGGGATCCGGCTCGGATCCCAGTTGAGCGTCCAGCTGCGCTTCATTCTCCTTCTCCCGGCTGATTCTTACTCCAAGTGTCATCGAGCGCCTGACGCGTTTACGTCAGCCGCCGGCGCTCGGTTTCAGCCGGGGCTCTCCTAACGAGAGGGCGGGGCGGTGCGCGTCTCGGGCACCTCTTCGGACATCCCCATGATGCTCTGGACGATCCGGCCCGCGGCCCCCGCGCCGTTGTCCATGAAGATGACCTTCCCTTGAGCGTGGTCGGCGACGTATTTCAGGGCGTCCGTGTATTCCAGATAGAGAATGAAATTGGCGTCGACACCGGCCGACCGGAGGCTCTCCGCCGCCTCCTTCATACCCTCGGCGATGTTCTTGCGGAAGAGCGCGAGCCCTTCGCCGCGAAGGGCCGAGGCCTTCTTCTCCGCCTCCGCCCCGATGGTCTTGTACGCGGCCTCGGCCTCGGCGTCCTTCGTGCGCTTGACCAGGAGCGCCGCTCCTTCGTTCTCCGCCGCCGCCAGCAGGTTCTTGGAGGAGACCACGCGGGCCATGGAGTCCATGATCGACTGGTCGAATGTCATGTCTGTGATCTGGATGTCACGCACCGAATATCCCCAGGTGGAGACGACTTCGTCGAGATTCTTCTTGGTGTGATCGACGATCTCGGCCCGCATTCCCAGGATGTCGGCCTGCTTCGTGCTTGCGACGAACTGGCGGATCGAGCCGTCGATCGTTCTCTGGAGAGCGAGCAGGAACTCCTGTTGCGACGCGAAGCTGAAGACGGCTTTCTTGATGGTGTCGTCGTCCGCGTTGGCGACCCCATACACGATCATGGTCGAGAACTTTACGTTGGCCTGGTCCAGGGTGATGGCCTGGAATTCCATCTGGAGCGCGCGATTCTGGAGCGACAAGCGCGAGAAGACGTTTTCCCAAGGAAGCTTGAAGTTTGCGCCCTCCCGCATGACCCGCCGGTATTTCCCGAAGATCGTCACCACGGCGACCGTGGCCTGCGGGATGCTGCGGAACATCGAGAACAGAATCCAGAGAACAACGATCGCGGCGAGCGCGGTCAGAACCATGCGGACCTCCATCGTCGCTCCTCCTTACATGTCGGCATGTGGCCAAGGCGGGATTCCGCGCCACCATAGTCCACCTTGGGAAGAAGTCAAGCGCGGCCGGGGCGATCACATCGGAGAGACTGCCGCCGTCACGAGGGCGTCAGCCCGCCTCCTCGAGCGCCCTTCGGCTCGTCGACGCCAGGCGTCTGCGTAGATCGGCCGCATACGGCGACGAGGACGCTCTCAATTGCGGCTCGATCTTCGCGCGCAATGTCCGTGCTTCGCCGATTCGGCCCTGCATTTCGAGCGCATTGACCAGCCCGACCTCGACTTCGAGCGCGCGGATATCGCCGGCCGGACATCCCGGTGTGCGTACCGCGAGCGCCTCGCGCAGCAGCGACTCGGCGGCCTGGGCGCGTTGGAGCGCGAGGTCGGCGCGAGCCAGTGCAAACAAGGGCATACCGAGTTGAGGGTGGCCGGACGGGAGCGCCTTGCGAGCGTAGCGCAAAGCGCTTTCCGCACTGGCCAGCGCCTGGCGCGCATCGCCCGTGCCGAGCTGCGCTTCACTCAGCTCGGCCAGGATCGCAGGGCGCCAACGATCCGTCGCGCTTCCTTTTGCGCGATCACACTGGCAGCCTGTTGCAGTTGCTCGACCGCGTCGGAATAGCGGTGCTGCAAGCGCAACAGGTGGCCGACATCGGCTCGACGTACCGCCATGACCGGCGACGTCGGCGGGCTGTGTTCGAGCTGGATCGCGAGCGCGTCGCGAAAAGCGGTTTCGGCTTCCCGATAGCGACCCTCGAGGAGCCACACGAGTCCGAGGTGATGGAGCGTGTTGGTGCTCCTCGGATGCCGAGGACCCTGGGAGGACTTGATGACCGCGAGCGCTTCACGCAGCGCCCCTTCCGCTTCCCGGAGACGGCCCAGCTCGCGATAGTCGACGCCGATCGCGGTGTAAGACGCCGCGAGATCGAGCGGGTGAAGGTCGCCGGCTTTCTGAAACCGCTCCAGCAGCGTCAGGCGCGCGGGGAGGGCCTCGGTGTAGCGCCCCCGGTATTCGACCACAACCAACAGATTGTGTTCGACGGCCAGAGTATCGTGGTGGGTGGGGCCGAGTGTGGCGAGCCGGATTCTGAGAGCCTGCCGCAACGCGTCCTCGGAGCCCGCGAGATCGCCCTTGTCGTCCAGCATGTTGCTCATTTCGTTGAGCGCATGCGCGACGTGATTGCTCTCCTCGCCGTAGAGCGACCGAAATATCCCGATTCCTTTGCGGAAGGCGGCTTCGGATTCATCGTAACGCCCGAGATCTCCCAGCACCTGGCCCAATTGCACCCACTGGCCGCCGACCGCTTCGCTGCGGTCGCCGAGCGCGGCGCCGTCCTGCCGCAAAGTCTCACGCAGCCTCGTCTCGGCAACCGCGGTATTGCCCAAACCAATGAGGCCGTGGGTGATGACTTGATGGGCGGTGGCGATCGCCTCCAGGCTCCCGGGCGCCGGGATCCTCAGGAGACCAAGTCCCTCCTGGGCGTGGGCCATGGCTTTGGCGTACGTTCCGTTCTCGTCCTCGATCTCGGCCATGGCAATCAAGACGCGCGCGCGAACGTCCGTCGGAACCCGCGCATCCCGGCTCGCCGCGAGAGCGCGGGCCAGCAGGGACTCGGCTCGCGGGAAATCACTGAGCTCCATGTAAAGCTCCCCGAGGAGCGCGGTGACATCCGCTTGCAACGCCGGTTGGTCGGTGAGGCTGCCCGCGACCTGTTGTTCGCCCTTTTCCAGAAGTTGGTGCGCGCTGATCGGTTGTCCCCTGTTCTCATCCGGCCTGGCCCGTTGAAACACCCCGACCAGGAATTGCCGCACCGCCTCGGCCCTTTGCGCCTGCTCGCCGGCGATCTTCGCCATTCTCGCCGCCTTCTGCGCCTCGAGACGAGCCCGGTCGCGCTCCTTCGCCAGCCGCAGGGTGTAAAAGCCGGTCAGCCCGGCGAGCAGCAAAACCACCCCCGCAGCCGCCCCGACGGCTCGCGCGTGCCGCCGCACGAACTTGCCTGTCCGATAGGTGAGCGTGTCCGGTCTCGCGCCGATCGGTTCGTCATTGAGGCAGCGCGTGAGGTCGTCGGCCAGCGCGGTAACCGATGGATATCGCTCCTCAGGGTTCTTCTTGAACGCCTTGGCGACGATGGTGTCGAGGTCTCCCTTGAGGATCCGACGCAACGCCTCCGGCGTCGTGGTCCGCAAGGCGGCGCTGTTCTCGAGCGTCTCCCGTGTGAGTGGCTTTGTCTGGACGACCGCGTCGGAAAGCCGCGGCGGTTCCATCTCCACGATGGCCTTGTAGAGATCGGCGGGGGAGGAGAGCGCGGTCCCGGCCGGATGCCGCCCGGTGAGGAGCACGTATAGCAGCACGCCCAGCGCATAGACGTCCGTGGCGGTGGTGATCGCTCCACCCGTCACCTGCTCGGGCGCGGCGTATTCCGGTGTCAGCGCGCTCCCGCCTTCGCGCGTGAGCGCCGTGGCCTCGCCCGTGCCCGCTTCGCTCTCCAGCAGCTTGGCAATGCCAAAATCCAGGAGCTTGACCTGACCGTCCCTGCCGACGAGCACATTGGAAGGCTTGATGTCCCGATGCACGATCAGGTTGGCATGCGCATGAGCCACGGCAGCGAGCACGTCGAGGAACAGGCGAACCCGCGCCTCGACGTCCAGCTTCTCGCTATCGCAGTAACGGTCGATCCGTTCCCCTTCCACGTGTTCGAGCACGAGGTAGGGCTGACCGCCCGATGACACCCCGGCATCGACCAGGCGCGCAATGTGAGGGTGCGTCAGGCGAGCCAGGATGTTGCCCTCGCGTCGGAAGCGCTCCTCCCCGGCGCGGCCGACGAGACTGGCGTTCAGGAGCTTGATTGCCGCCAGGCCTTCGTAACGCCCGTCGCTGCGGTCCGCGAGCCACACGCTGCCCATGCCCCCCTGGCCGATGAGGGAGACGAGCGTGTAGGCGCCGATCGTCTGCCCGGAGAGCGATGCGGGTTCGGGCAGGCGCCCGGCGGCCCCTTCCAGGAAGCGTTCCCGCGAAAGGGCGCTGCGCTCTTCGAGCAGGGACTCCACGTCCGCGGCCAGCGTCGGATCCTCGGCACGCAGAGACGCCAGCCACGCCGCGCGATCCTCGACCGCCATCTCCAGCGCGCGATCCAGATAAGGACTCACGACTCGCCAGCGATCGTCGCTCAGCGCGGACATGCCTCCAGCCTCCTCGTCATCCGGAAGCCTCAAGGGAGCGTCGATTGCCGGATCGTGCGGTGCAGATAGATGCGCGCTTTCTCCCAGCGCCGCTGCACCGTTCGTTCCGATACGCCGCGCATGGCGGCGATCTCGGCGAAAGAGAAACCGCAGAAGAACTTCAGATCGACGACCTCGGCCAGCGGCGGATCGATCGTCGCGAGGGCGTCGAGAGCGTCGCCAATCCGGCCCAGTTCCTTCTCGTCGACCCCCGCGTCGCCGGCCTGCTCCTCCAGGGAAGTAATCTCGAAGCCGCCGCCGCGCTTCTGGGCCTGGCGGTTGCGGGCGTAGTCGATGATGAGACCCGCATCACTTTTGCGGCGTAGGCCATGAAGCGCCCGCGGTCGGGAAAGACCGCTCCTTCGCGGTGGGAGATGTTGAGGTAGGCCTCGTGGAGAAGGGTGGTCACGCCCAGCGTCGCTCCGGCCGCGTTACGCGCCAGCTGACGCTCGGCCATCCGATGCAGCTCCGAGTAGAGCGCGGCGAAGAGCGCATCCGCCGCGGAGCGGTCGCCGCAGTCTGTCGAGGAGATGAGCGACGAAATGGTCGAAGCCACGAGAGTCCCCACCTTGGAAGGACTCCGCGATGCTACACCGGCGAACAGGCGAACGATAGGCGCGCCATGCGGAGCCTTCGCGATCGATCGCCGGCTCGATCGGCGGACCCAATGATCGGGTGTCGTCTTTTCGTCTCCGTTTTCGATCTGCGAGATCGGTGTCCCTCGCCGATCGGTCGCCCGGGCCGTCTGTCGTCTTTCCCCGGACGATTTCGATTTCTTAGGTAGGTGGAGATCCTCGCCAGGAGTGCAGGTCTGACCACGGGCAGGCGCAAGAGTCGTTCGTTTCAACAAAAGGTGGAGGCCCCAATGAACAGGCGAAAGTCCGAGCGCGTTCTCGTCGCGGGTCTACTTCTACTTGCTTGTCTGTTGGTCGTTGTGGGGGGCACCTGGGCTGCGTCGGCCGAAAGTGATCAGAATTCCAGCGACCGAAATTTGCTGGAGCCGTTCGTCAACCGGACCGGCGTGGCGAAGACGATATCGACGACCGGTCGGGTCGATACCAGCAACCCGTTCTTTCAGAGCCTCGGCACCAACGGGCGCGCCTGCATCACCTGTCATCAGCCTTCGACCGGCTGGACGATCACGCCCGACGAAGTGAGGAGCCGCTTCGAGAGGACCGGCGGCCTCGATCCCATCTTCCGGACCAACGACGGCTCCAACTCTCCGTGGGCCGACACCACCACCGTCGAGGCGCGCCGCCGCGCCTACAGCATGCTCCTGAACAAGGGCCTCATCCGGGTCGGGATCGGCATTCCGGCCGGAGCCGAATTCACGCTCGATTCCTGCGACGACCCTTACGGCTTCGCCAGCAGCGCCGAGCTTTCCCTCTTCCGGCGGCCCTTGCCCTCCACGAACTTGTCCTTCTTGAGCACCGTGATGTGGGATGGCCGCGAGACCTTCAAAGGTCAATCGATCTCCTTCGACCTGCTGGACCAGGCCAACGCCGCGACAGTCGGCCACGCCCAGGCGAGCATTCCGCTTTCCACCGAGCAGCGTCAGGAAATCCTGGCATTCGAGACCGCTCTCTTTACGGCACAGATCTACGACGTCGACGCCGGAGACCTCAGTGCGAAAAAGGCGCTCGGGGGCCCGAAGCCCCTTTCGAGGCAGGACTTCTACATCGGTATCAACGATCCGCTCGGGCTCAATCCCAAACAAGTTCCGTTCAGCCCGGTCATCTTCACCGACTTCCAGGCCTGGTTGAAATTGACGAGCGATGACTCCGACGAAGAAGCGGAGGCTGGCCGAAACGCGGCGCGGGCGGCCGTCGCTCGCGGCGAACAGCTGTTCAACGGCAGACGGATCGACATCACGGGTGTGAAAGGTTTGAACGACGAACTCGGCCTGCCGATGATCCCGGGCACCTGCGGCACTTGCCACGACTCGCCCAACGTGGGTGACCACTCGGTGCCCGCACCGCTGGACATCGGTCTGACCGACGAATCGCGGCGGACGCCCGATATGCCCCTCTACACTCTGAAGAACAAGACGACCAACGAGGTCATCAAGACGACCGACCCGGGGCGGGCTCTCTTGACCGGGCGGTGGAAGGACATCGGACGCTTCAAGGGACCCATCCTCCGCGGTCTGGCCGCGCGCGCGCCCTACTTCCACAATGGCTCGGCCGCGACCCTGACCGACGTCGTTGCGTTCTACAACTCGCGTTTCGGCATCGGATTCACCGACGCCGAAGTCTCAGACCTGGTGGCGTTCCTTCGAGCTCAGTGAACGAAGCGAATGCGCAAACACGGAACGAATCGGAGGAGGCTATGCGATCACTCGGAAAAAAGGTATCGGCCGCTTGGAGCTTCCTTGCCGGTACGCTGCTGGGGGCGCTCGCGGTTTTCGTTCTGCTCGCCTGCTTCGGCATTCCCGGATTGAAGGCCGAAGGATCACAGCGCGAGCGACAGCCGATGGTTGCGACCGCAGGCAGCGTCCACCTTCCGACGACACGAACCTCGACCGACCCGGAGGCGCAAGAGTCGGGTTCGGGCCGACCGACTGCGGCCTCACGCGAAAAAGAAGAGTCGCTCGCGCCCAGAGCGCGGCGCGTATCGCCGCGCCACTCGGAGCTCGATCTGCAGCTGGACTAAGGAGGCTCTGAAGTGATCTTGAGCGGATGGTTGAAGAAGTTGTCTCGTGACTTTACGATTCTGTTTGTCGCGGTCGGCCTCGGCGCGAGCTGGTCTTTGGCCCAGGGGATCCAGGACGCGGACGAGGTTGGCAACTGGCCGGCGCCGCTGCTGTGGAAGGGAGCCGTCGCGCGGCAGGCGGGCGAGGCGCGCCCGCAGAGCCTGGAGACGGCGTCGGGTCCGCTGCCTCTGATCGCGATCTCGCCGTGCCGGATGCTGGACACGCGCGTGACGGGGGGTCCGATCGCTTCGGGGTCCAGCCGGGACGCGACGTTGACGGGGGCACCGTGCGGGATTCCGTCGACGGCGGTGGCCGTGTCGGGCAACTTCGCGCTGTTCAACATCGTGGGGGCCGGCGGCAACGGGGTGCTGAAGGTGTGGCCTTCGGGGTCGCCGTCGACGTTTCAGGCGCTCTTGAACTGGTCACCGACGGCGGGACAGATCGACAACGCGTCGATCGTGACGCTGGGGACGGGGGGAGCGATCACGGTGCAGCCCAACCAGGGGGGCGGAACGATCGACCTGGTGATCGACGTGAACGGGTACTACGACGGGAGCGGTTTGATCACGGGGGTGACGGCGGGGACGGGGCTTGCGGGTGGCGGGACGTCGGGGACGGTGTCGGTGGGGATCGCGGCGGGGGGAGTGACGTCGACGGAGCTTGCGGCCAACGCGGTGACGTCGGCCAAGATCGCGGCCAACGCGGTGACGGCGGGAGCGATCGCGCCGGGCCAGGTGGTCAAGAGCGTCAACGGTGCGACCGACGGCGTCACCGTGGCCGGCAGCGGAGCGGTCACGGTGAGCACCGCGGGCTCGACGATCACCGTCGGCGGCGGAGCGCCTTCGGGCAGCTTCGTCCTCGGCAATCCCGGCGACACGACGCTCATCGGCGCGGGGTACACCGAGGTCGGGCCGAGCAACCAGGACTTCTGGAAGGCCACCGCGACTGCGGGCGCGCCGCCGGCGGTCGCCGGCTCGACCGCGGTCTGGACGGGCACGAAGATGATCGTGTGGGGCGGACTGGCCGAGACGCTGTCCGCGGCCAACACGGGCGGCCGTTACGATCCGGCTTCCGATTCCTGGGCCGCCACGACTACGGTCGGGGCGCCCGTGAACCGCTTCGACCACTCCGTGGTGTGGACCGGCTCCCGAATGGTCATCTGGGGCGGCGACGACGGCACGATCTTCTTCAACACCGGCGGTCGGTACGACCCGGTCGCGGATTCCTGGACCGCGACCGCCTCGATCGGGGCCCCGCCTGCGCGAGGGCTCCACACCGCCGTTTGGACGGGCTCGAGGATGATCGTTTGGGGCGGCTTCATCGGCGCGTCCAGCTATGTCAACAGCGGAGGTCAATACGATCCGGCCACCAACACGTGGACGGCCACATCGATGACCGGCGCGCCGACGGCGCGCAGCCAGGCCGGCGCCGTCTGGACTGGTTCGATCATGATTGTCTGGGGCGGCTTCGGCGCGACGAGCCAGGTCAACACCGGCGGCCGGTACGACCCTGTGGGCGACTCCTGGCAGCCCACGACCACCACCGGAGCCCCCGCCGCTCGCGTGAGCTTCACCGCGGTCTGGACCGGATCGCGCATGATCGTCTGGGGCGGGCAGAGCGGGTCGTTTTTCGGAACGAACACCGGCGGGCAATACGACCCTGTCTCCGACGCGTGGTCGCCGACTTCGACCGCCAGCGCTCCGAGCCCGCGCACGGTTTCGACCGCGGTCTGGACCGGCTCGAGGATGATCGTCTGGGGCGGTGAGGACTTGAGCACGGATTTCAGCTCGGGTGGCCAGTACGATCCGGTGGAGGACCTCTGGATCCCGGTGACCAACACCGGGGCGCCGTCGCCGCGCCGGTTCCACTCAGCGATCTGGGCCGGCTCGAGGATGATCGTCTGGGGCGGCGTGAGCGGGCAGGGACCATTCACCTTCTTCAACACAGGTGGGCAGTACGGAACGCTCTCCCTTTACTTGAAGAATTGAAGTTGATCGCACGGGTTCTGCGGATTGCCCTTCGCTTGGACTCGTCCGGCTAGGCACTTCCCGCCGCCGACCCGCCACCAATTCGTCATCGGGAACCCGCCGCTTGCAGTCGGGTTTGGCGGCACCATACGGCACGCCGCCGCGCGATAGACTCCCGCGCGTGCTGCCCACCCCTGCTCAAATCGTCGAGAGACTCCGCCAGAAGGGGGCGCGCATCCTGTCGTACCGGGAGCTTGCCGGCGCGCTTCGCGTCCCGGAGCAGGAGGAGGAAGCCTTTCGAGAGCGGCTCGACCTGCTCGAGCGCAAGGGGGAGATCGTTCGAGTGCGCGGCGAGAAGTACTCGGCGATCGAGCACTCGAACCTCGTCGCCGGACGCATCACGGTGCGGCCGGAAGGCTTTGGGTTCGTCCTGGTCGACGGAGGAGAGGATCTCTTCGTTCCCAGGAGCGGCATGCACGGAGCGCTCGACGGCGACGTGGTTCTGGCGCGGGAGGAGCGCCCTCGCTCGCGGCGGCCCTCCGCCAGGGGTCCGGAAAAGATCTCCGGCACAGTGCTCAAGGTCCTGGAGCGGGCGCGTGACCGCGTGGTCGGCCGCTTCGAGACGCAGGAAGGCCGCAAGACCGTTCTTCCCTACGACCCGCGTATCGACGCCGTCATCCGAATCGCCGACGGCAAGACGCTGGGAGCCAGGGAGGGCGAGATCGTGGAAGCGCGTTTGACCGCGTTCCCCGACCCCCGCCGGATCGCCCACGGCGTGATCGAGGAAAGGATCGGGTTTCTGGGGGAGCCCGGCGTCGACATCGAGATCGTCCTGCGATCGCATGGCTTGCCGCCCCGCTTCCCCGAACCCGTCGTGCGGGAATCGGAGGCCTTTCCGCAGGAGGTCCGGGAGGAGGACCTTCTGGGCCGGCGCGACTTGCGCGAGCACCGGATCGTCACCATCGACGGAGAGACGGCCCGGGACTTCGACGACGCGGTCGAGGTGGAGCGCATCCCGACCGGATACCGCCTGGGCGTCCACATCGCGGACGTCTCCCATTACGTGCGCGAGGGAACTGCCCTCGACGACGAGGGCCGGTCCCGTGCGACGTCGGTGTACTTTCCGGGTCGGGTCCTGCCGATGCTTCCGGAGCGGCTGTCCAACGGCCTCTGCTCGCTCAACCCCCGCGTCGACCGGTTGGTCGTCTCGGCCATCCTGGAAATCAGCCCGCGGGGACGGATCCTCTCCGCGGAGTTCGTCAAGGCGGCGATTCGAAGCCGGGAGCGCATGACGTACACCGAGGTGGCGCGCCTCCTGGAGAGCCGCTGGACCGATGCGGACCGCCAGCGGTACGACGATCTCCTGGAGGACTTCCGAACGATGGGGGAGCTGGCCGCGATCCTCCGCAAGCGCCGCGAGGCGCGCGGCTCGATCGATTTCGATCTGCCCGACGCCGACGTGGTCTTAGACGACGACGGTCTGGTCGTCGGGATCGTGCCGGAATCGCGCAACGTCGCGCATCGGCTGATCGAGGAGTTCATGCTGGCCGCCAACGAGGCGGTGGCCCGGAAACTCACTTTCGACCGACAACCCGCCATCTACCGGGTCCACGATCGGCCCGACCCGGACCGGCTGGTCGATCTTCGGGAGCTGCTCGAGAGCTTCGGCTACGAGCTCAAGGGTGACCTGGCCGAAGTACCTCCGTCGGCGTTCCAGAAGATCCTGAAGGACATCGAGGGAAAGCCGGAGGCCCGCCTCCTGACGGATCTTCTGCTGCGGGCCCAGCGCAAGGCCCTGTACAGCGAGGAGTGCCGCGGCCACTACGCTCTGGCCGCGCCCTACTATTGTCACTTCACCTCGCCGATCCGGCGCTATCCGGACTTGATCGTCCACCGACAGCTTTCGCGGCTGCTGGCGGCGGGCCGGCCGATTCCCGCCGACGAGTTCGAAGCCGCCAACCAGCGCTTCGCCGAAATCGCCAAGCACTGTTCCGAGCGTGAGCGCCGCGCCGAGGCCGCGGAGCGGGAGAGCCTGCTCTGGAAGAAGATCGTTTTCATGAAGGACAAGTTGGGCCGGGAGTTCGACGCCACGGTGACTGGAGTCGCCGCTTTCGGAGTCTTCGTGACTTTGAAGGATTTCTTCGTGGAAGGGCTGGTTCCGATCTCTTCCCTGGGAGAGGATTTCTTCGTGTACGAGGAGAAACAACATCGTCTGCGCGGGCGCTCGAGCGGTAAGACGTTCCGCCTCGGTGACACGGTCCGCGTCCGACTCACGGCGATTGACGAGGTTCGGCGGCGGCTCGACTTCCGGCTTCCGGGTGCAGCGCCGGTGCGGGAGTTCGGACGGCGGCCGAGGAGGGTAGCGCGATGAGGCGTCGGTATTTCGTCCATGGGACCGGATCCCTTGCGGCGCTGGCAGTGGTTGGACTGGTGTTGGCGTCGGCCGCGTGCCGCGAAAAGGGGCGTCCCGACCCCAACGTCCGCATGGCGATCTCTCATGAGCCCGAAGCGGCGCCGGACAACGCGCAGGCCAACACCGGCGGCGGAGGAACCGAGGCGTCGGGAACGCAGACGGTCCCCACGCAGCTCGAGGTCCCGCCGGAGGTGGTGAAGGCCTACTCCGGAATCCACCTCCATTGGAAGGACGGAACGAGCGGCAAGGAAGGGACGATCGAGGTTCCGCTCGAAGGCACCGTGCCGATTCCCGGCTCCGACCTGCAGGTGCGCGCGGATGTCTTCCTGCCGGCCTTCACCATGACGGCGCAGACCATCACATCGACCGGAACGGACCCGGCCAACCCGGCGGCCCGCATCACGGTCGTCGAGAAGGGACAGCAGGTCTTCTCCGGATGGATCTTTACCCGTTTTCCGGACGTTCATCCCTTCCAGCACCCGCGCTTTTCGCTGCGCCTGGAAGGAGGCGTCCCGCGAAAAAGCTCGTAGGAGCCGTGGTGGAGATGGCGCCCCGCCTCTCGCCTTGCGCCTTGCGCCTCCCGTCCCCATGACCTTCTCCGTCGTGATCGCCGGCCGGCCCAACGTCGGCAAGTCGACCCTGTTCAACCGGCTCGCGGGACGCCGCCGCTCGCTGGTCCACGATCTGCCGGGGATGACGCGGGACGTGGTCGAAGGGGAGGGGCGGCTTGACGATGGGCGGTCGTTCCGGCTTCTGGACACCGGCGGCTACGACCCGGAAGAGAAAGACGAGATTCCCCGGGCGGTCCGCGATCAGGCTCTGGCCGCGATCCGGAGGGCCGACCTCGCCGTCCTCGTCGTCGACGCCGCGGCGGGGATCCTCCCCGGCGACCGGGCCGCGGCGCGCGTCATCCGCGAGGCCGGCGTGGACGCGATCGTCGCGGCCAACAAGATCGACCGCAAAGAGGGGGAATCGGGGGAAAACGAGGCGTGGGAGCTCGGGTTCTCCGAGGTGTACGGCGTGTCGGCCGAGCACAACCTCGGCGCGGACGAGATCCGGGACGCCATCGCTCTGCGCATGGGCGCCCCGTCGGGCGAGGCCCTCTCTCCGGACGAGGAAAGCGAAACGCCGCCCGAGCACGAGATCGCGATCGCCGTCGTCGGGCGCCCCAACGTCGGGAAATCGTCGCTCGTCAACGCGCTCCTGGGCGAACAGCGGACGATCGTCTCGGAAACGGCCGGCACGACGCGCGATGCGGTGGACGCGGTCGTCCAGAAGGGCCTGACGCGTTTCCGGCTGATCGACACCGCCGGAATCCGCCGCAAGGGAAAGACCGAGCAGGGCCCGGAGGTGCTCTCGGTCGTTCAGGCCCGCAAGCGCATCGAGGATTGCGACGTGGCCCTGCTGGTTCTGGATGCCGACGCCGGTGTGGCGGCGCAGGACGCGCACGTGGCGTCGTACGTCCACGACGCCGGTAAGGGTCTGGTTCTTCTGGTCAACAAATGGGATCTGGTGGGCAGGCCCGGGGCGGAGGGGAACTCGGCGTCCAAGAAGATGCGCGCCGAGGTCGAGGAGAAGATCCCGTTCGCCCGCCACGCGCCGCTTCTGCTGATCTCGGCGAAGAACAAGCGGGGCGTTTCGCGGATCCTGGAGCTCGCGGCGCAGGTGGGACAGAACCGGCGGCGCCGCATCTCGACGGGAGAGCTCAACCGCGCCCTGGGCCGCGCCCTGCGCGACAAGCCGCCGCGCACCGCTTCGGGCAAGACGCTTCGGGTGTACTACGTCGCGCAAACCGGCGTCGCCCCCCCGACCTTCACTCTGGTGGCCAGCCGGGCCGAGAGGCTCCACTTTTCCGAGGAGCGCCGGATCGAGAACATCCTGCGGGAGAGCGTCGATTTCGCCGGCACGCCCATCCGGATCTCGGTCCGGGCGCGCGGCGGGAGGAGATCGCGGGGCGGCGAGGCAGGAGGGTGACGCCGCGCCTGCGGAAGATTGGTCTCGTTCCGGCTTTTCCCCGCGACGGTCTGGGGTTAAAGTAATGGCGGTTTGATGTCTCAACAACTCTACAAGCCGGCAGAGGCTTGCAAGATCGCGGAGGTCGCTCCGTACGTTCTGCGGTACTGGGAGACGGAGTTCCCCGCGCTTTCCGAAGGCAAAGAGAAGATCGGTCCGCGGGCGTACACCGAAAGGGACGTCCGTGTCATCGCGCGGATCCGCGAACTGCTCTACGACGAGGGATTCACCGTCGCCGGTGCGAAGAAGCGGTTGGAGGCCGAGATCGCCGAGGGCCGCTTCGACGATGGGTTGAAGACCGCGCTCCCGCCCGCCGAGCAGCGCAGTCCGCGCAAAGCCGAGCCGGTTCCGGCGACCGCTCCCGTTTCACCGCCGCCGGCCGCCGCGAAACCGCGGGCCTCGAACCCGGCTCCGGTTGCGTCCGCCGCCGCCCCAGCCCCGCCGCCGCCGCAGCGTCCGGCGGACCCCGCACCGGCCCTGGCGCCGCCGCGTCTCTCGAGCTCGGTCGCGATCAAGACCGCTCCGGAAGGGGATTTCCCGGACCGCAAGCGCGTCCTGCGCGAGCTCAAGGACATCGCTCGGATCCTCGACCGCTCGCTGAAGAAGTAACCATCCGAACGCGGAGCGCGTTTGACTCCGCCGTCTTTCCCTGTTTCAATGCCTCGCTCCGGTCGGGACGTGGCGCAGTCTGGTAGCGTACCTGAATGGGGTTCAGGGGGTCCCGGGTTCGAATCCCGGCGTCCCGACCAAATCGAAGAACACCCAAATACCGATAAGCGTCATGAGCTGCGCTTCTGTCGCCGGGGCCGGACCAGTCGCCTCCCTTCGAGCTCAGGCTCTTGGCGCTTGAGGTCCTGACCTTCTTCGTCGTCTTTCGGACTTTCTTCGCCCCCCATCTTCATCTCCCTTCCGATCCGAAGCTCTGCTCGAAATCGTCTTCGTGAATCTGATTCTCCGCCCACGTGTGGAGAAATCGAGACCCGAACATGCGTTCGAGTCGGCTTCCCGCGACCGGCACGATTCTTGATACTCCCCACGCGAGAGCGGTTCCTTCAGGGCTCCGCGCGGAAGTGAGGGCGAACTCGCCGGAAGGCAGGGCCGTCCTCCTTCTGGATCCGTCCACTTCTCAAAGGAGGTCACCATGAGTTGGAAGACGCCTTGCATCGCGCTCGCGCTCGCCGCGGCGGCCAGCCTCGCCGGGGCACAGCAAGCACAGCAGACGGAGCGAACGACTCGCGAAACCACGGTTCAGAATCCGGACGGCTCGAAGACCTTGACGGTCAGCGGCGAAGTCGTGCGCTACGAGCCCGGGCAGACGATCGTGATTCGCGAGCCGGACCGCCGCGAAGTCACGTTCCAGATTGGACCGCGGGCCACGATTCCGGCCGAAGTGGAGGTCGGGCGAACCGTGACGCTGACGACGACCCCGTCGTCGGATGGCTCGGGTCCGGCGGTGGTCACCCGAGTGACGAGCACGAGCGTCACGAGCGACGGGCACACCAAGACCACGACCGAACAGACCGAGAGCTCTCCGTCGGGCGAGACGAAGACCGTGACCACCACGGTGTATGGAACCGTGTCCGCCTTCGAGCCCGGACAGACGTTGACCCTCGAGCGGCCCGATCATCAGCGGATCGTCATGTCCTTAAACGCCCAGTCGGAGTTTCCGCAGGATCTGGCCGTCGGTAAGACGGTCACCGTCACCACGACCACGGTCAAGGGCTCGCGCAGCCCGTTTGTGCGCAAGGTCACCTACCATACGGTCACCAAGTCCGAATCGCCGCGTTAAGTCCGGCACGGTATCGGAAATTCCAAGGAAGAAGCGGTCCCCGCGGGGCCGCTTCTTCTCTTTTCGGCCCCATCGGCCGGGCGCACCCACGCCGGGAACCGAAAGAGTTTAGAGGTAGAGTCCTGCTGAGTCGCGGCGCGTGCTCGATGCGTGTCCGCGACCCGAAGGCGTGCAGGAGGGCCCCGATGAGCAAGCCTTTCAAGCCGTCCGGATCCACGAGCGTCGCGGCTTATCTCGTGGCCCGCGGTGCTCAACGGGTCATCGACTTCTTGAAGACGGCGTTCGACGGCAAGATCATGCACTCGGAGGTTCGTGCTGGGGTGGGGGAGCGGCCCCAAATCGCCGCGCGCGCGGTAGCGGTGCGCGTGTGACCGCTCCGTGTTTCGCTCGCCCCGCTCGAGGATATGCTCCGAGGCAGCCGAGTACTTGAAGCATGCGGCGGACCAGGCTCGCTCTTGTCGGATGCGTTTTCCTCCTCGCGACCGTCGAGGCTCGGGCGAAGACGTGGATCGTGGCGGGCGTCATGAACGGCCCGGGGGCCAACGACACGTTCTTCTCGACCGAGATCATCCTGGTCAATCCGGATGGGGACAGCCGGTTCGTCACGCTGATTCCCATCGGGCCTCCCGGAAGCCCCATCTTCGATCCGCTGCGTCTGACGCTGGCGCCCGGCGAGACGCGGTCGATGACCTCGCCCTTGGTCGGCGCGGGCGCGCTTCGGATCTCGGCCGATGGAGGCGTGGTGGTGTTCGCGCAGATCGACAGCACGCCGGCCGCCTTCGCGACGCCGCCTCCGCCGCCGGCGGGCGGCTCGTCCCTTCCGGTCATCGACGAGGAGGCGCTGCTCCAGGCCGGAGAGACCGGGCACGCCGGCTGGGTCGCGCAGTCGAAGGACCCGAGCGTTGGAAGTCGGACCAACGTCGGACTCGTCTTTCCGGGCTCGGAGGGAGGCGCGGCGGCCGTCACCCTCTTCGACGCGCAGGGCTCGATCCTCGGGACCGTCGTCGACGACGTTCCGAGCAGCTCCGCCGTCGCGAACCGGCTCGACGCGTTCACGAGCCTCGACGTCCCGATGGGCCGCATCTCGGTGACCGTGACACGCGGTACCGCGTACGGGTACGTCGCGGTGGCCGAGACCAGCACCTTCGGTCTGGCCGTCGCCGGGGCCGACCGCCTTCCGCCCGCTCCGCCCCCGTCGGCTTTCGGGCGCGTCGATCTCGTCTCGAGCGGCGTCGCGCAGATTGCCGGAAGAGACGGATCCTTCTGGCATACCGATGCGAGGCTGGCCAACCCGGGGACGAGCCGCGTGACTGTCACCGCCTACCTGATCGGCGCCGGTCCGGCCGCGGCGCCGGCGTCAATCCCGCTCGAGGCCGGGCAGACACTCGAGGTCGACGACATCGTCCAGTCGCTGTTCAACCTGTCCGGTCCTACGGCCGGGGCCGTGCTGTGGCGCGGGGATGGCCCTTTCCTCGTCTCGACCCGTACTCGAAACGGAGACGTGGCGGAATCGACGGGCTTCAGCGTCCACGCCGCCGTGCCTCTGGACGGGTTTCTGACGAGCGCCGATCCGGCCGGCCAGCTTGCCGGACTGCGCCAGGGCGCGGCGTCCCGGACGAACATCCGCGCGACCGGAGGGCCTGGCGGCGCCACGTTCGATCTCGAGCTGTTCGACGAGACCGGGCAGCCGATGGGCACCGTGCACCGCGTCCTGCCGCCGCTCGGATGGACGCAGTTCGCGCTTTCCGATCCGATGCCCGGCGTCGTGGCGCCCGATCGGAGGCGGTTCCAGGTGAGGGTCGTGAGCGGGAGCGTGAGCGTCCAAGCCGCCATCCTCGACAGCGGCGAGAACGCCCCCGTTTTCTTCGAAGCGTCTCCTCCGGGCGTTCGGGTTGCCCCTCCCGTGCCGCCCGTTCCGGCCGGGGCGTGGGGAGGCGCTCCCAACGGAATGGACCACCTGATCGTCGACGACACCTCCATCTCGATCTTCCGTCCCTGCCAGAACGGCTCCTTTCCGCAGCCCCTTCGGCTCGACGCCGACGGCGGCTTCGGCGTGCTCGGCGCGTACATCGTCTCCCTCGGTCCGGCCTTTCAACTCGACGCGATCCTCTCCGGCCATACCGACGGCCAGGTCGCGACGGTGCAGGTGACTCCGATCTCGCCGCTTCTCGACCTGGTCGACACGAACTCGGAGAGTTTCACGCTGGGCGCGCCGTTCGAGCCGTTCACGGGAATCTGCCCGATCGAATATCGGACGGGCCGGTAGGGAATCGGGCCCTCGGGGTTGCGTGAGAAGATCCCGGCTTTCGCGGAGGTTTTCGTGAAACGCACAACCGTTCTCGCAACGCTTTCCTGCTTCCTGGCCGCCGCCGCAGCCCTTGCCGCAGACTCGCCCGGCTATCACGTCACGCGCAAGCTGGAGATTGGCGGAGAAGGAGGCTGGGACTACCTGACCGTGGATTCGGCGGCGCGCCGCCTGTACGTCAGCCACGCAACCAAAGTCGTGGTGATCGACGCCGACAGCGGCGCGGTCGTCGGGGAGATCCCGAACACCGACGGCGTGCACGGCATCGCGCTGGCGCCCGAGCTCGGCCGCGGTTTCATCAGCAACGGCCGCGCTTCGACCATCACGATTTTCGACCTCAAGACGGCCAAGCGCATCGAGGACGTCAAGAGCACCGGGCAGAATCCCGACGCGATCCTCTACGATCCGGCTTCCCGCCGGGTTTTCGCGTTCAACGGGCGCAGCCACGACGCGACCGTCCTCGACGCGGCGTCGGGGAAGGTCGCCGGGACGATCGCGCTGGAGGGCAAGCCCGAGTTCGCCACGTCCGACGGCGCCGGCCGCGTCTTCGTGAACATCGAGGACAGAAGCTCCCTCTCGGTGATCGACGTGCGCAAGCTGGCCGTGGAGAAGACCTGGCCGCTCGCGCCGTGCGAGGAGCCGTCGGGAATGGCCATCGACCGCGAGCACAAGCGGCTGGTCGTGGGATGCAGCAACAAACTGATGGCGTTCGTCGACGCCGTCAGCGGGAAGGTCGTGGGCACCGTTCCGATCGGAGCGGGTGTCGACGCCAACGGTTACGATCCGGGCACGGGCCTGGCCTTCGCCTCGTGCGGAGAGGGAACGCTCACCATCGCGAGCGCGGACGGGGCGGCCAAGTACGCCGTGGCCCAGAGCGTCGAGACGCAGCGCGGAGCGCGGACCATGGCGCTCGACGAGAAGACGCACTCGGTCTTTCTGGCCACTGCGAAATTCGGTCCGCCGCCGTCGCCGACCGCGGAAAACCCGCGTCCCCGGCCGAGCATCGTGGCGGGCAGCTTCACGATCCTCGTCGTTTCAAAGTAGAGGGTCGTGCGTCGCCGCCGGATCCGCCGAGCATGAAGCATCGAGTCGCCGGGGTCTCGCTTCTTCTCTTCGGCTCCGGGTTCACCGCCCTGGTGTACCAGGTGGCCTGGTTGCGCTCGCTGCGCATGGTGTTCGGCGCTTCCACCGCGGCGTCGTCCGCCGTCGTGGCGATTTTTCTGGGCGGCCTCGGATTCGGAGCGTTGCTCCTGGGACGGCGGGTCGACTCGGTCGATCGGCCGCTGCTCTTCTACGGAAGGCTCGAGCTGTCCATCGCCGCGCTCGCCGCGGCGAGCCCGCTTCTGGTGTGGCTGGTGCGCCTCTCGTACATCGGGGCGGGCGGATCGACCGCGCTCGGCGTCTTCATCGGCACGGTCGTTCGGCTCGTCCTCTCCGCGGTGGTCCTCGGGCTCCCGACCTTCCTGATGGGCGGCACGCTGCCCGCGGCCACGCGGTCAATCGAAACGGACGAAGACTCCGGACGGACGCGGATGGCTCTCCTCTACGGGACCAATACGCTCGGCGCGGTGGCGGGCGCCTGGTCCGCCAATTTCGTCCTGATCGAGCGGTTGGGTACGAGGATGACTCTCTGGAGCGCCTGCGCAGTCAACGTCGCGGTAGGGCTGATCGCCTGTGCCTGGGGCGCGCGCGCGGCCGAACCAGCGCGCGCTTCGGTCCTTCCCAACCGGCAGAAGAAGAAGGAAGCGGGAACGGAGAAGGCGGGACGGCGCGGGGCGATCCCGGGGGCGTCGGTGCGCTTGGTTCTCATCGCCGCGGGCGTGGTCGGGTTCGCCTTCATGCTGATGGAGCTCGTCTGGTACCGCATGCTCGCTCCGCTTCTGGGAGGATCGACCTACAGCTTCGGCTTGATCCTGGCGGTGGCGCTGCTCGGCATCGGGGCGGGCGCGACGGCGTATGCGGCCCGCGGCTCGGCCCGCGTTCCGACCCTGGGCACCCTGGCCCTGACCTGCGCCATCGAGGCCGCGATGATCGCCTATCCCTTCGCGCTCGGAGATAACGTGGCGCTGCTGGCGATCCTGGCGCGCGGAATGGGCGCTTTCGGCTTCTCCGGATACGTCGCCGGCTGGACGGCGATCACCGCGCTGGTCGTCCTTCCGGCGTCCTTCGCGGCCGGAGTCCAGTTCCCGGTCCTGATCGCGCTGCTGGGGCGCGGAAAGGAAGACGTCGGCCGCCACGTCGGGAACGCCTATGCCGCGAACACGCTCGGGGGCATCATCGGAGCGCTGTGCGGGGGCTTCGGGCTCCTTCCGCTCCTGACCGCGCCGGGCTCGTGGCGCCTGGTGGTGGTTCTGCTCGCCGCGCTCGGAGCCGTGGCGGTCGTGCTCGACCGGAAGCGTTCGCCGGCGCCCGCTCGTACGGCCGCGTGGTGCGCCGCGGCGGCCGCTGTTCTGCTGGCCACCGCCCGAGGGCCGACCGCGGCGTGGCGGCACAGCCCCATCGGGGCCGGCCGCGTGCAGTTCGACAGGGCGTCGCCCAACCTGATCACGCAGTGGCTCAACGAGCGGCGCCGCCTGCTCGAGTGGCAGAAGGAAGGCATCGAGAGCAGCGTCGGGCTGCTGCGCAGCAGCGAGGGCTTCGCGTTCGCCTTGAACGGCAAGATCGACGGGAGCTCGCGCATGGACGCCGCGACCCAGGTCATGGGAGGGCTGCTCGGCGTGGCGCTGCAGGGAAAGACGCGCCGGGCCCTCGTGATCGGGCTTGGAACGGGATCGACGGCCGGATGGCTGGCGCAGGTTCCGTCCATCGAGCGGGTGGATGTCGTCGAGCTCGAGCCGGCGGTCCTGGACGTGGGGAGGGCCTGCGCGCCGGTCAACGAACGGGCGCTTCAGAACCCACGCGTCCACGTTTCGCTGGGAGACGCCCGCGAGGTGCTTCTGACCGGCCGCGCGAAATACGATCTCATCTTCTCCGAGCCCTCCAACCCTTACCGCGCCGGGATCGCGAGCCTCTTCACGCGGGAGTTCTACCGCAGCGTCGCCGATCGACTGGCACCGGGCGCGCTCTTCATCCAGTGGATGCAGGCGTACGAAGTGGACAGCGAGACGGTGCGAACGGTCTACGCGACTCTGGCCAGCGTCTTCCCGTCGGTCGAGACGTGGCGCGGGAAGCGGAACGATCTGCTCTTGATCGGCTCCTCCGAGCCCGTTTCCGTGACCGCTCCACAGCTGCGCGCGCGGCTCGCCGCCGAGCCTCTGCGGGGCGCGATGGAAAAGGCCTGGCGCGTGACCGGCCTGGAAGGTCTGGCCGCCCACTATGTGGCGGGAGGCGGGTTGGCTCGCGCCATCGCCGCAAGCGGCCGGGATCTGGTCAACACCGACGACCGCAACGCGATCGAGTTCGCACTGGCGCGAACGCTGGGCCAGGCCGGTCTCTTCGACAGCGAGGAGATTCGAAGGCTGGCGCGGGACCGTGGCGAGGATCGACCGCCGATCCAGGGCGACGTCGACTGGCGGTTGGTCGATCGCGACCGGCAGGCGACCACCGTGGCCGAAGACTCGGCCCCGGCGCGCGATCCGGACGCGGACGCCCAGAGCGTCGCCCGGCTCGGCGCGTACGTCGCCTTCCTGCAGGGGCGTCTCGATGTCGTTTTGCCGGCATGGCGCGCCGAGGGCCGGCCGCCCGATCCGGGAACGGAATCGGAGGTGATCGCGGAGGCCCTGGTCCAGGCCGGCGATGCCGCCGCGCCGGAGTCGATCCAGGCCCTGGCGGCATGGCAGCCCACCGAGGCCGCGTCGCTGCGCGGCCGCTGGCTCGCAAGACAGGGCCGGGCCCGGGAAGCGGCGGCGGAGCTGGAGGCGGCTTTCCGCGGCTACCGGGAGGACCCCTGGCCCCTCCCGATCATCATGAAGAGGTCGTTGTCCGTCGCCGCGGCGATGGCCGCTCGACAGCCGGACGTGGCCGCGGGACTGTTCGAGGCGTTGTCGCAGCCCTTCTCGCTGCGGCTTCTGGAGGACGAGCGGATCGAGGCGCTGCTCCAGATCGCCTCCTACGTCAGCCTGGAGAAGTACGCGGAGGTGGTGTCGCGCATGGAGCCTGACGTTCCCTGGGAGCACGAGCTGCTTCGGCACCGGGCCGAGGCCTATACCAAGACGAACAGTCCTCTGGCCGAGCGGGCGCGCCGCGACCTGGCTCTCTTCGAGAGGCGAGAGTCCCGCCCGTTCGACGCCGGTCTTCCACGGCCGGCACCGGCGGAGCCGCCAGCACCCGGAGCGGCCCGGTGACGGCGGGGGGCCGGTCGCGCCGGTTACGGTCGGAAAGGCGGCAATCCTCGCCGCCGCGGACGGCGAACCGAACTCTCTAACGAGGGTCGCGGCGGCGCGCCTTCAACGCCGCGGCGACGATGGCGAAGGCCTTGGAACGAGCGACGTACTCCGCCGACTCGCCAGCCGCAGTGGACCGGCCCGACGGGCGTTCGTAACAGACCCTCCAGGAGACCGCTCCCCGCTCGTCAGTCGTCCTCTCTTCGCGGTAGCGCCAACCCGTCGATCGCCGCATACGGTCCCGCACCCTCCGGGCCCAGGAGAGGGACGTCGAATAGGGGGGCACCCGATCCCCCGAGGGATCGTCGAAAATCTCGGCCTGGACGAGCCGATCGAATCGGAGCCCCGGGAGCCAGTCCACCCTCGCACCTCCGGAATCTTCCCCAAGTCTACGGGAAACCGGGAAGGTGGTTTCCGATCCCCGGGTTTCGGCTCCGTCCGCGGGGCGGCGGCGCGGCCCGCGCACAGGCCTGCTAAGCTTCTCTCCGTGAGGATCCGGCTGGTTTCCGGCGCGCACTTCTCCGCCGCTCATCGGCTCCACCGCGACGACTGGGACGAGGAGACCAACCGGCGCGTCTTCGACAAGTGCAACAATCCTCACGGCCACGGCCACACCTACGAGCTGGAAGTGACGGTGGAGGGCGAGATCGACCCGCAGACCGGATACGTCATGGACTTTGGCGACTTGAAGCGCGCCGTGCGGGAGAACGTCATCCGCCGGCTCGACCGTCGCCACCTCAATTACGACGTCGACTTCCTGGCGGGCGTCAACCCGACGGCCGAGAACATCGCCGTGGGCATCTGGAGGCAGCTCGAGCCCCGCGTGGCCCCGGCGCGGCTGGTTCGCGTGGCCCTGAACGAAACGGACAAGAACCGGGTCGTCTACGAAGGAGGTCCATCCTGAGCGCCGCGCCATCATCTCCATCCTCGCCGCGCCGCCTCATGCGCTCGCGCCGCCACAAGATCATCGCCGGCGTCTGCGGCGGAATCGGCGAGTACCTCGAAGTCGACGCGACTGTCGTGCGCGTCGTCTACGTCATTGCGTCGATCTTCTCCGCGCTGTTCCCGGGCTTGCTGGCCTACATCATTCTGGCGTTTCTGATGCCGCTGCCCGACCGGTAACGGCGGAGGCGTCGGATGGACCGGCCACGGATCCTCGTCACCAACGACGACGGCATTTTCTCCGAAGGGGTCGAGCGCCTGGCCGCCGCCCTTGCGTCCGTGGGAGAGGTCTTCACCGTGGCGCCGGACCAGGAGCGCAGCGCCGCGGGCCATTCCCTGACGCTGCAAAGCCCACTGCGCGCCAAGCTCATCGGCGAGAACCGTTGGTCCGTGGACGGGACGCCCACGGACTGCGTGAACTGGGGCGTCCTTCACCTGATGAAGGACCGACGGCCGAGCCTGATCTTCTCGGGAATCAACCTGGGCCTGAATCTCGGAGACGACGTGACCTATTCGGGAACCGTTTCCGCGGCCTTCGAAGGCACCTTGATCGGCGTGCCGTCGGTCGCCATCTCCCAGGAGATCGAGACGGGGTTCACGTTCGACGCCGCGGTCGCATTTGCGCAGCGGCTCGCGCGGCGCCTGGTCGCGCGGCCCCTGCCGCGGGGGACTCTCTTGAACGTCAACGTGCCGGCGGGGGAGCCGCGGGGCGTTCGCGTCGTTCGCATGGGCAAGCGGCGGTATGGGGAGGTGGTCATCGAAAAGGCCGATCCGCGAGGAAGGCCGTACTATTGGATCGGCTCGACCATCCCGACCGGCGATCTGGAGGAAGGGACCGACATCAGCGCCGTCGCCGGCAAATTCATCTCCCTGTCCCCGCTCCACCTCGACCTGACCGACTACCGCGCGATGGAGAAACTGGAGGAAGTCGTCAGGGAGATCGAGCAGCCGACGGACGACTGAGGACTGAGGACCGAGGACCGAGGACTGAGGACCGAGGACTCGAGAGGCCGGCGCCTCAAGGCCGATGAGCGCCCCGAGAGAGCTTCGAGTCCGCCGCCTTCAGTCTCCGGCGCTCCACGCGATCGTCCGCATCGACAGGTTGCCGTACTCGAAGCCTTCGTAGATCGTCTCCGCCCGATCCCGCTCGTCGGAAGCTCCGATCGCGAAGAACAGCGGATCGAAGTGCTCCGGCGTCGGCGCGGCGAGCGCGGCAAACGGGGCGTCGCGGCGATAGGCTTCCAGCCCGTCGGCGTCGCGCGAGCGCAGGCGCTCCAAGATCCAGTCTTCGAAGGCCCGGGCCCAGGGGTCGACCGGGACGTCGCGCCGATCGAAGCGGACCTGCCGGAGGTTGTGTACCAGCCCGCCCGTCCCGGCGAGGAGAACCTCCTCGGCGCGCAGCGGCGCGAGGCAGCGGCCCATCCGCATCAGCGCTCGGGCAGAGCGCGGCACGGGCTGCGAGACCTCGATCACCGGGACGTCCGCTGCCGGATACAGAAAGCGCAGCGGCACCCACACTCCGTGATCGAGAGGACGGCTCGTCTCGGCCTGCGCCGGGATGCCGGCGCTTGAAAGGAGCTTGAGAATCCGCTCGGTCAGGTCGGGCCGGCCGGGGGCGGGGTAGTCCATGCGGAAGAGAGCCGGAGGGAAACCGGAAAAGTCGTGGAGGACGCTCGCGCGGCTCCAGCTCGTGACGCGGACCGGGCCGTCCTCCTCCCAGTGGCCGGACATCGCGACAACCGCGCTCGGCCGGACGCGCCGCCCGAACGCGCCGAGCGCGCGGGACCAGTCGGACTCCGCAAGCGCGGCGTCGGGCGACCCGTGGGAGATGAAGAGGACGGGAGAGGAAACGGCGAGCCCCTCTGGACTCAGTAGGCCAGGACCTTCTTCGCCGCCTGGAGGACCCTTTCCGTGTTGGGAAGAATGGCGCGCTCCAGGATGCGGTTGAAGCCGACCGGAGTAAACGTCGAGCCCACGCGCCCGATGGGGGCGTCCAGGTACTCGAAGATCGTTTCCTGAATTTGAGCGGCGATCTCTCCGCCGAAGCCTCCGTGCACTTTGTCCTCGTGGGCCACGAGCACGCGGTTGGTCTTCTTGACTGACTTCGCGATCGCCTCGTGATCGAGCGGCACGAGCGACCGCAGATCGATCACTTCGACGGACTTGCCCTGTTCGGCCAGCGCCTCCGCGGCGTCCAGGGCGAAGTGCACGGGCGTGCCGTAGGCGAAGATCGTCAGGTCGGTCCCCTCGCGCCGCCGGCGCGCCTTCCCGAAGGGAACGGCGAACCCGGCCGGCACGTGGGCGCGGGCCATCGGATTGTTGTAGAGGAACTTGGGCTCGAGATACAGCGTGATTCCCCGCGAGCGGATCGACGTCCGCAGCAGGCCCGCAGCGTCGTCGGCGAAGGCGGGAACCACGATTCGGATGCCGGGCAGCGTGGTGAGCCACCCTTCGATGTTCTGGGAGTGGTAGAGCCCGCCCCCGATGTACCCGCCCGATGCGATGCGCACCGTCACGTTGGGCACGAACTTGCCGCGCGTGCGCCACGACTCGTGCGACATCTCGACCATCTGCTCGGACGCGGGCCAGAAGTAGTCGGCGAATTCGGCGCCCTCGACCACAATACGTATCTTGTCATCCAGCCGCGAGAAGCCGTCGGAGGTCCCCAGGATGAAGTCTTCCGCCAGGGGCCCGTTGAAGACTCGCTCCGGTCCAAACTCCCGCTGCATTCCCTTGGAGACGTTGAAGACACCCCCCTTGTCGCGGTAGGCCACGTCCTGGCCCCACATGAACGTGTCGGGGTTGTGCCGGAATTCTTCCTTGAGCGTGGTGTTCAGAGCCTGGACCAGCGTCATGGCTTCGCCGGTTCCGTCGGGAATGCCTTCGGGCCACTCCTGCGAAACCCACGGCGAGGCGTCGAGGTACTCGAAGATCGAATCCGGCGAAGGGTCGGGCGCGGTCTTGGCCCGGTCGGACGCGGCGTCGTACGTCTGCTGGTTCTGGGCCTCGATCGCCGCGATCTCGTCCTCCGAGAGCCAGCCGTTCTCGATCAGGCTGCGCCGGAAGCGCGGCAAGGGGTCGGCGGCCCGCGCGGCGGCCAGCTCCTCCGGCGTCCGGTACAGCTCGTGGCGGTCGGAGTTGGAGTGCGAGTGGATGCGCACGACCACGGCGTGGATCATCGCGCAGCCCGCTCCGGACCGGACGAACTCGACCGCCTCGCGCATGGCTCGGAACGAGTCGAAGACGTCCAGGCCGTCGCAATGGATGATCTTCAAATTCAGGATGCCGGCGAAGTTGTCGGAGGCGTACGGGTTGGCGGTCTGATCGGCCTTGGGGACCGAGATGCCGTAGCCGTTGTCCTGGACTACGAACACGACCGGCAGCTTCTCCCTGGAAGCGCCGTTGACGGCCTCGAAGAAGTACCCCTCGGAGGTGGACGATTCGCCGACCGAGCAGTAGACGATCGCGTCCTTGGCGTAGTGCTTGATGGCCCGTCCCAGGCCCGCCGCGTGCTGGGCGTGGTTGGAGACGCAGGAGGAGACGTTCTGGATCCCGATTTCCGGCTTGGCGAAATGGTTGGACATGTGGCGGCCGCCGGAGGCGACGTCCGTGGCCTTGGACATGCCGTTCAAGAGGATCTCCTCGGCGGTGAGCCCCGCCGCGAGGCAGGTGGTCAGGTCGCGGTAGTAGGGAAAGAGGTAGTCGCGGCCGGGCCGGAACGTCAGCCCGAGGGCGAGCTGGATCGCGTCATGGCCGGCGCAGGGAGCGTGGTAGCTCCAGCCCAGGCCCTGCTTCAGGTAGTTCGGCGCCTTGTCGTCGAGCACGCGGCCCAGGTGCATGACGCCGTACCACTTCTTCAGCTCCTCGCGCGAGACGTCCGGGAGTCCCGAGACCCGTGCCAGCTCCGCGGTTTCTTGTGGGCTCACCTCTCCTCCATGGGCCGTGCTTCCAAAACGGTAATCATAAACGCCCCGTCCATCGATTTCCTTCCTTTTCTTCTGGAGAAAACCTTTTACAATGAGTGAAATGCCATCGATTCCACGTCCGATCGAGCCCGCGGGCCGGCAGGAGGCCCAGCGGCTCGAGATGGTGGAGCGGTTTATCGTTCCGCGGGGGGTCGACGACCCGCGCGTTCTCGAGGCGATGCGGGACGTGCCGCGGCACCGCTTCGTTCCTGAGCCGGTCCGTTCCAAAGCGTATGGAGATCACTCCCTGCCGATCGGCCACGGGCAGACCATCTCGCAGCCCTTCGTGGTCGGGATGATGACCCAGCGCCTGGCGGTCGAGCCGCACCACAAGGTGCTCGAGATCGGAACGGGCTCCGGCTACCAGACGGCCATCCTTTCGGCGCTCGCGCGCACCGTCTACTCGCTCGAGCGGATCGACGAGCTGGCGCGGGCCGCGGCCGCGCTCTTGAGGTCGCTCGGCTGCCACAACGTCTCGGTCAAGGCCTTCGACGGGACCTACGGCTATCCCGCCGCCGCGCCGTACGACCGCATCCTGGTCGCGGCGGGAACCGACGGCGTGCCCGAGCCGTTGCTGGCGCAGCTCGCCGTGGGAGGTCGGCTGGTCGTCCCGGTCGGGCCACCGGAGCGCCAGAGGCTCCGGGTGGTCCGCCGGCGCAAGACCGACTTTGCCCAGGAAGAGGGGGAGGAGGTTGTGTTCGTCCCCCTGGTGGGAAAGTTCGGCCGGGCCGGAGCCGCGACGTGATCGCGCGGCGGGCCGTCGTGACGGGCCGCGTTCAGGGCGTCGGCTTTCGCTTCTTCGCCGAGCGCGCGGCGCGGGACGCGGGCGTGCGGGGCTTCGTGCGCAATCTGCCCGACGGCGGCGTGGAGACCGTCGCGGAGGGAGAGGACGACGCGGTCCACAGGTACCTGGAACGGGTCCGCCAGGGGCCGATGGGTGCGCGCGTGACGGACGTACAACTCTCCGACGTCGAACCGCGCCGATTCTCGTCCTTCGAGATCACACGATGACCGACCTGAAGACGTTCGTCCGGGACGTGCCGGATTTTCCGTCGCCCGGAATTCTCTTTCGCGATATCACGCCGCTCCTGGCCTCGCCGCTCGCCTTCCAGCACGCGGTCCACGAAATGTCCCGTCCCTTTCGGGAGGCGCGGCCCCAGAAGGTCTTCGGCATCGAGGCGCGCGGTTTCATGTTCGGCGCCGCGGTGGCGAGGGAGCTGAGGGTGGGATTCGTGCCCCTGAGAAAGCCGGGCAAGCTCCCGCGCGAGACGCTCAAGGTCAGCTACGGGCTGGAGTACGGCAAGGACAGCCTGGAGATCCACAAGGATGCTTGCGAGGCCGGGGAGCGGGTCCTGATCATCGACGACGTCCTGGCCACCGGCGGTACGGCGCAGGCCGCGGGGCAGCTCGCCGATCAGTTGGGGGCCGAGGTGGTGGGCCTTTCCTTCTTCATCGAGCTCGCGCAGCTCAACGGCCGTTCGCGCCTCCCCGAGCGCAACATCCACTCGGTCCTGCTACTATAGAGCGGCTCCAAGAACCCAAGTCCAGCGCCGCCGAACCCAACATCATGGCCGCCGAAAAGATACTCATCGTCGACGACGACGAGGACATTCTGTTGATCGTCCAGACGATCCTTGCCTCGGCCGGGTACTCGGCCTTCACCGCGCACAACGGCCGCGAAGGCGTCGACACGGCTCGGGAGCTGCGGCCCGACCTCATCCTGCTCGACGTCATGATGCCGGAGCTTTCCGGATGGGAAGTCTGTACGACGCTGAAGAACGCGCCGGAGACGCGTCAGATCCCGATCGCCATGCTCACGGTCAAGAGCGAGATCCGAGACCTCATCACCGGCATGCAGGTCGGCGCGGATGACTACATCACCAAGCCCTTCACCCGGCGCAAGCTCCTGTCGACCGTCCGAAAGCTCCTGGACGAGCGGGGGCAGAAGCCCGCGCCCTTCTCGGCGCCCGAGACGGACGAGGTCCGGTACAAGAACCTCCTGTTCGACGCGGTGACCGAGCTTCCGACCGTCCCGGTGATCATCGACGCGCTGCGCGACCGTCTGCTTGACAATCGGGACCTGGGCGTCCTGTTCGTCGACGTCGAGCAGTACAGCCACATCGAGGAGACCTACGGCTGGGAGGTCTTCGACAGTCTCCTGCGTTCGACGGGCAAGTCCCTGCGCCGAATGCTGGGGACCGTTTTCGGCACCGAGGACTTCGTGGCCGTCAATCGCGCCGGCGGGTCGGACTTCTACGTGTTCACAACCCTCGAGCCGGGCGACGACGTTCTCCCGCGCCTCCAGCGCAAGGGCCGCCAGGTCGAGGAGTCACTGCGCAGCACGCTCGACGAGGGGTTCGGATCGCGCATCCACAAGCGCATCGGCGTGTTCGTGGGGCATTCCGTGATCCATCCGAACCCTCAGATGCGGACCGAGCGGCTGGTCTATCGCGCCCTGCGGCAGGCCATCCAGATCGCGACGTCCAAGGAAGAGGAGCGTCAGACTCTTCTCCGGGAGACGTTCGTGGACATCCTTCACCGGCGGCGGATCCGCTCCGTGTACCAGCCGATCTTCGATCTGAAGACGATGGAGGTCTACGGGCACGAGGCGTTGACGCGCGGCCCGGGAGACAGTGCGTTCGAGAGCCCGGAGCTTCTCTTTCAGTTCGCCGGCGACCACGAGGCGATCTGGGAGCTCGAGCAGCTGTGCATCCTGTCCGCGGCCCAGAACTACGCGGCACCCGGGAGCGGGCTCCTCTTCCTGAACGTCGAGGCCGATTCGATCACCGAGCTCATCACCCGGCGGGAAACGCTCCAGGCCCTTCTCGCTCTTCCCCAGCAAGTCGTGCTGGAGATCACCGAGCGCTCGGCGATCCGCGACGTCCCGGTGTTCCGCGAGGCGCTTTCCTCGCTGCGGGAGCACGGCTTCCGGATCGCCATCGACGACGCCGGCTCCGGCTACGCCTCGCTGCAGTCGATCGCCGAGCTGCGCCCGAGCTATCTCAAGGTCGCCAACACGCTCGTCACCGGCCTGCACTCGGACACCATCAAGCGCGACGTCGTCGAGATGCTCGTCAACCTGGCCCGCCGCATCGACGCGCTGTGCGTGGCCGAAGGGATCGAGACCCCCCAGGATCTCGAAGAATGCCGCCGCCTGGGGATCCCGTTCGGTCAGGGGTTTTACCTGGGCGTTCCCGAAGAGGTGCCGGCCACGGGTCCCGCCCGCGAGTTCGCGGCCAAGCCCTAGCGAGCCGCAAGGCTTCCCCGCCCCGGTGTCCGGTGAAAATAAATGACATACCGGGCGATCCGCGGGTCCGGCCCTTCGTCACGGCAGAACGGATGCCCGCTTCGCTAAAGGTGTAAGACTCCTGCCTTCAGTGAGTTAGGAAGAGCTCTCCTCTGCCTGCCGATCGGCAACGGCCTTGCATTGGAAGCCGATAACCGTGCAACAAGTCCAATGCTCCGGCGGGTACCTCCCCCCTGAAAAACTGCCGACCGCAGGCAGAGAAAGTTAAGGAGACTCCATGCGCAGCAGCATCAAGCGTTCCCTCCTCCTGGTCGCCGGGTTCCTGGTCGCCTGCGGAATCCTGCGTGCCGATGGTTCCACTCCTCAGCCGGTGGTCCTGAACGTCGGTCCCGCCGCCAACGCCGGCCTCGTGCAGTTTACGCTCAACGCATCGGACGGAAGCGGGGCGATGCTGAATGTTCAGACGCTGGTCGCCTCCGGAGACTCGGCGGCGGTCGTGGCCGCCAAGGTCGTGGCCACGGTGACTGCGTCGGGGGGGAGCACGTGGAGTGCCCAGGCGTCCTACGGAGGAGCGCCAGGCGCCGTGACCTTTGCCTACAACTCCGGCACCGGCTACGTCCCCGTCATTCGCATTACAAACCTGCGCAATTCGGCCGGTGCTCTGATGTCCCTCGCAGTGGCGGGCCCCGGAAACGTCTCCATCGTGTTCAATGCTGGATCCTCCGGCGGGAACCAATCCTCTCTGACCGTTCGGGTCGGCGGAGTCCTGCAGCCCTTCAGCTATCGCCTCTTCGGCCAGAGCGCTTCGACCATCGCCGACGCGCTCGCCGCTTACCTGACAAACGCCGGCGTCTCGTACTCGCGCGGCGCCTCCAACCGGATCGACGTCTATCTGGGACCCGTTCAATCCTCCTTGAGCCTCGTCACGAACGACCCCGGCCTTCAGGGACAGGTGACGTTGTCGGAGTCCTGGACCAGCAGCTTTGGCCGCGGCGGCACCGACAAGTAGGAGATCGAGCCGAAGTTTCTCTACGGGCGGCCTGAGACATCAGGCCGCTTTGCTTCTTGGACCGAAACTTCTGGATGATCGACGCGATGAGGCAGCCGCCCGGTGCGCCGGCCCATGACCGCTGAAGACGGCGGCGTGCGCTTGCTCCGAGAGGGGATCGCGGCCGGAATCGCGCTCGGCGCCCTCGTCCTCGTCTCCTGCCCGGCGCTGGCGCTCGATCCGGCCAAGCTTCTCAGCCAGTACACCCACCAGGCGTGGAGAGCCGATGAGGGTCTCCCGCAAAGCTACGTCAAGGCGATCGCGCAGACCAAAGACGGATATCTCTGGCTGGGAACGGAGGGAGGGCTCGCCCGTTTCGATGGCGTGCGCTTCACGGTCTTCGACGAGAGGACCGTGCCGGCCCTGCGCGGCAACGACGTGCTCGCGCTCTGCGCCACGGCCGACGGAAGCCTCTGGATTGGTTTGAGAGGCGGAGGAGCAGTCCGGTTCCGGTCGGGGTCGTTCACCGGTTTCGGCAAGGGCGATGGGCTTCCCAGCGATGTGGTGCGGTCGATCTACGAAGACACCCAGGGCCGGCTCTGGATCGGCACCGACGCCGGGGCCGTACACGCGAATGGAAGGCGTTTCGTCCCGGCCTATCCCGCCGTTGCCGGCCAGGAGCCGGATACGGTGATGGCGATCGCCGAGTCCGGGGGCGACCTCTGGTTCGCGACGTATGGAAACGGTATCCGGCGCCTCCGCGATGGGAAGCTCACGACGTTCGACCATCGAGACGGCCTTTCGAGCAACCTCGTCCGGTGTTTGTACGTCGACCGGGATGGCGGGCTCTGGGTCGGCACGCGCGGCGGCGGATTCGGCGAGCTGCGCGGCAACCGCTTCACGCCCTCCTCCACGCCAAACGGAGGCTCGGCCACCATCGGGACCGGAGGGATCAAGCGTGATCGCGACGGCAATCTGTGGGTCGGCACGGTCGGCGGCGGACTGCTCCGGCTGCAGGCGGGAGGCCGCATCGCCGCGTACACGAAAAAGGACGGGCTTGCGAGCGACGTGGTCGATTGCGTGTTCGAGGATCGGGAAGGCATCGTCTGGATCGGCACGGAAGGAGAAGGGCTCCACAGTTTCAAGGATGGCAAGGTCACGCCGTTCGGACCCGCGGAGGGACTCTCCGGGAACGACGTGTTTCCGATCTTCGAGGATCACGCGCGCACGCTTTGGTTCGGCAGCCGCGGCGGAGGCTTGAACGCTCTCGCGGAGGGCCGGATCACGGCCTGGACGAAGAAACAGGGCCTTTCGAGTGACGTCGTCAAGTCGCTGGCCGAGGATCACTCAGGAAGCCTTTGGATCGGAACCGACGGTGGCGGGCTCGATCGCCTGCGGGATGGGCAGATTCGCCACTACGGCAAGGCCGAGGGTCTCTCCGACAACCGGGTGGTCGCGCTCTTGTCCGATCGCCAGGACAACCTGTGGATCGGGACGTACGGCGGAGGTCTGGATCGGATGCGGGACGGCAAGGTTTCCGTCTTCGGAAGCGGCGACGGCCTCTCCAGCGCATCGGTGCTCTCTCTGACCGAGGATCGCGACGGATCCCTGTGGATCGGGACCGACGGGGGCGGATTGAACGCCCTGCGCAACGGTGCGTTCACCGTCCTGACCACGAAGAACGGCTTGGTGGACGACGTCGTGCAGGCCATCCACCAGGACGCGCAAGGGGTTCTGTGGATCGGGACGGCCGGCGGCTTGAGCCGCCTCCAGGATGGCAGGTTCACGAGCTACACGTGGAAGACCGGCCTCTTGGACAACAGCATCTACCAGATCCTGGAGGATGATCAGGGCAATCTCTGGATGAGCTGCAACAAGGGCATTTTTCGGGTGAGCAAGACGCAGCTCAACGACGTGGCCGAAGGCCGCGCCCGCGCTCTCACTTCGGTCTCGTTCGGGACCGCCGACGGCATGAAGAGCAGCGAGTGCAACGGATCTTCCCAACCGGCGGGGTGGAAGACGCGCGACGGGGCGCTGTGGTTCCCAACCACCGAAGGGGCCGTGCGCATCGACCCGCGGCATTTGCCCGCGAATCCATTGCCCCCGCCCGTCGCGATCGAGGACGTCATCATCAATCGGCGCCACTATCCGCCGTCGGGCGAGCTGCGCATCCCTCCCGGCGGGGGAGAGATCGAGATCCACTACGCAGCCCTCTCGCTGCTCGACCCGAAGAAGGTGCTGTTTCGCTACCGCCTCTCGGGGTTCGATGCCTCCTGGGTCGAGCCGGGCGTGCGGCGCGTGGCGTACTACACCAATACGCCGCCTGGCCGTTACCGCTTCGAGGTGGTCGCGTGCAACAACGACGGCGTGTGGAACGAGGCCGGAGCGTCGCTGGCCCTCTACCTGGAGCCGCACTTCTACCAGACCTACTGGTTCTTCGCCCTGTGCACGCTCGTGGCGGTCTTCGGCGCGATCGCGGGCCACAAGATCCGGGTTCGGTCGCTGACCCGGCGCAAGCACGAGTTGACGCGCCTGGTGGCCGAGCGCACCCGACAGCTCGAAGAAGCCAACGACATCCTCCGGCAGCTCTCGGCGCAGGACGGCCTGACGGGATTGAGCAACCGCCGGCATTTCGACGAGGCGCTCAACCGGGAATGGCGGCGCGCTCTGCGGTCCCGCGAACCGCTGTCGCTCCTGATGCTCGACATCGACGGATTCAAGGCCTACAACGACTGCTACGGGCACCAGCAGGGCGACGAATGCCTGAAACGCGTGGCCGCCGCAATGCGGAGCGTCCTGAAGCGGTCGGGCGATCTGTGCGCGCGCTACGGCGGAGAGGAGTTCGCCATCATCCTCCCGGAGACCGGCCTCGAGGGCGCGGCGCGGGTGGCCGAGGCGCTGCGGACGGCCGTCGACGGGCTCCAGATTCCACACCGCGACGGTCCGGTCGCGCCGTACGTGACCGTGAGCATCGGAGCGCACTCCGTCTTTCCAACCGACGCCGAGACGCCGGCGTCTTTGATCGTCCGCGCGGACATGGCTCTGTACATGGCGAAACAGTCGGGAAGGAATCGCGTCTGCGTCGCCGATCCGGCGATCTCCGACGTTCCTCCGCGCACCATGTGAGCGGTCTTGGTCTCCGAGTCTCCGGCGAAAAAGATCCGTGGGACGGCCGGCGTCGTTCGCGGCGAGTGCCGACCGGGTCGGCGGTTCGAGTCCACTCGGCGTCGAGATTCGCCTCCCTCGGTTAAGCTAGGCCCTCGCGGGGCCGTAGCTCAGGTGGATAGAGCAAGAGTTTCCTAAACTCTAGGTCGGGAGTTCGAGTCTCCCCGGCCCCACACGTCGCTTCCGCTTGCTCGGGATCTGCCCTGCGGGCACCGGCGGGCGGCTCGGCCGGACGCGGCCTCGACCGCCCGCCTGATCCCTCGCTGCGCTCCCGCTCCCGCGGCGCTCGCCTCCTCCCTTCCATGAGAAGGCCGATCGGAGTCAAGGTGAGGTGGAGATCGAGAGCGGTGATCGAGGGTGGGCACGTCGGAATGGGGGGATGGAAGAAGGCGCAGCGGACTCGGCAGGCTTCCATTCGCACTCAGGGGTGCATGGTGGGGTCCATCCAGTCGAGGTGCTGCCATCTCGCTTCCGGTCTTTCTGCCGTCCAATGGGCGTGGCAGGGCCTGTGGAGGAGGCGCAGTCGCCGGGACTGGGCGATGGGCTGCGGTCTTCTTCGTCTGGGTCGGGGTCAAGGGTAGGACTCTTTTTTCTTTCGATGGATCGCTGAGTTTTCTGGGAAGGTTCAGGCCACTTTTTCGCGACGAGAGGTTCTGAGGGTCTGGTTATGAAGCGGCTCGTAGAGCTCGCCGGTGCGCCAGAGGTGATGGAGCAGGACGGCCAACTTGCGGGCGACGGCGATGACGGCTTTCTTCGCGGCGATCTTGCCGCCGCGTGAGGCGATCTTCTTGCCGAAGCGGCGCAGGTCGCAGTCTTCTCCGAAGGGACCCAAGATGTAGTGAGCGGCGTTGACGAGCAGACGTCTCAAGTCCTGGTCGCCGTGTTTGGTAATGCGTCTTTCCGGATCCGAGTCGCCGGATTGTCTCCGACCGGGGACCAGCCCCAGATACGGCCCGAGCGTGCGGCTCTTCAGGAATCGATGGGGATCTTCCAGGGTCAGCACGAAGGCCAGCGAGGTGATGGGCCCGACGCCTCGGACCTGGCAAAGAAGCTTTGTCTGCGGGTAGCTCTGCTGGGCCAGAGTCCTGATCTGCCGGTTCATCGTCTTGATCCGGTCGTTTAAGGAGGCGATCTGGTCCAAGACAGGATCGAGCGCGGGGCGCAAGGACTCCGGCACATGCCGGGAGATCCTCTGGCCAAACGCGCTGGTGGCGCAGACAGGCAGTCGGCCGCCTGAGGACTTGACCAGGCCACGGACGTGGTTGATCAGCTGGGTCCTGGCCGCCACCAGGACGTCGCGCGAACGCAGAAGCGCCAGATCCTTCTGGGTCCCGGCACTTCGATGTCGCACCGGTGCCAGAAGCGCCGGGTCGACGCGGGCCAGACGGGCCAGGTACATCGCGTCGACTCTGTCGTCCTTGTTCGGGTTCTGATAGATCAAGCGCAGCTTGCGCGAGTTGGCCACGATCACTTCGTGTCCGCAGTCGGTGAGCACCCGCGACACCCACGGCGAATGGGTTCCTGTCTCCAAAGCAATACGCATGCGCGCAACCCCCGAAAATCGCTGCCTCAGAGCCTCCTCACTCGTCGCCAACCTCGACTCCGCCACTTTCTCCCCTGCCTCATCCAGGACGATCAGCTGGCTGTACCGATCGCCCAAATCCAATCCCGCCGTCTTGCCCGACAACTTGCTAAGCTCCTTCATGGCCGGTCTCCTCTTGGGGCCTCGAGCCCGTTTATTGATTGCAGCCTCATCGTAGGACTGCGGGAGGAGATCGGCCTTCTCATCCCATCTCGCTCCCGCTCGGGAGACTACGCACGCCGCGGGCTGCAGAGAGTTTGTTCCTTGTTCGAGCTTTGGTTGGGTTTTCCAGTGTCCCCCCTCGCCACACGTCGCTTCCGCTTGCTCGGGATCTGCCCTGCGGGCACCGGCGGGCGGCTCGGCCGGGCGCGGCCTCGACCGCCTGCCTGATCCCTCGCTGCGCTCACGCTCCCGCGGCGCGCGCCTCCTCCCCCTGGGAGGCTTGGCGCGCCGCGAACGAGGGAATAACAATATATACATTGTTTGCACTTCTTCGGTTATCGGTTTGATATAATTGGTCTGCTCGAACTTTTCGGAAACACTGATGACAAGATCTGCAGCGAATCGCTGGCGCGATTGCCCGCGTGTCCGGATCGCGGGTCTGATCGCTTTCCTGGCGCTGGCGGTCGGTCCGTCCGTGTCGCGCGGAGCGGGCCCGCTCGTGAATGTTCTGACTCGGCACAACGACATTGGGCGGTCGGGCGACAACCTCCGGGAAGTGTTCCTCACCACCAGCAACGTGCGTCCCGGACAGTTTGGCAAGCTCTTCACCCGGACGGTGGACGGCCAGATCTATGCGCAACCGCTCTACGTATCGAACGTCGCCTTCGCCAACGGGACGACGCGCAATGTCGTGATCGTCGCGACGATGCACAATACGGTCTACGCATTCGACGCCGACGATCCGGCGGCCAGCACTCCGATCTGGCAGGTGAGTCTCGGGCCGTCCATTCCCGTGCCCGATCCGACCTTCGGTTACCGCTATGGCCCTTTTTTCGACATCAAGGTCGAAGTGGGAGCGCTGAGCACCCCGGTCATCGACATTGCGACGCAGACGATCTACCTCGACGCGGCGACGAAGGAAGGGGTCGGGCAGAATCCCGCCGGGGTCGACGCCGGCCAGGGCCCCGTTTATCTCCATCGGCTGCACGCGCTCGATCTCCTGACCGGGATGGAGAAGTTCGGCGGCCCGGTGGTCGTCGCGGGCTCCGTGCCCGGGACGGGCGCGGGGAGCTCCGGAGGGGTGGTCACCTTCGATCCTCACCAGCACATGCAGCGCCCCGCCCTTCTGCTTTCCAACGGGCTCCTGTACATCGCCTACGGAAGTTATGCCGACACGGATCCGTATCACGGCTGGGTGTTCGCCTACGACCCCGCCTCCTTGCAGCCGATGACCATCTATTGCACGACTCCCAACGCCGGGGAGGGCGCGATCTGGCAGACGGGCGAGGGGCTCGCGGCCGACGGCAACGGGCATCTCTTCATGATCACTGGCAACGGCGACTTCGACAGGGACGTCGGCGGAGCCGATCTCGGAGACAGCTTCATCCAGCTCTCCGAGGGCTCCCTCTCCATCGTGGATTGGTTCACGCCGTACAACCAGGCGTCCCTGGCACTGAACGACCTGGACCTGGGTTCCGCGGGAGCCCTTCTCCTGCCGGGCACCAATTACCTGACCGGCGGAGGCAAGCAGGGCAAGCTCTATGTCCTCGACCGCGGCAGCATGGGGCACTTCCACGCGGGCAGCGACAGTCAGATCGTCCAGAGCTTCCAGGCGACCAACGGCGGGATCTTCAGCTCGCCGGTCTACTGGAACGGCTCCGCCGGGCCGTTTCTCTACGTGTGGGGAACCAGCGATCCGATCCGACAGTACCGGTTCAATAGCCAGAGCGGCCTCTTCCAGACGACCGCCGTGGCAGTGGGGCCGGTCACGAGCTCCTATCCGGGCGGTTCTCTCTCCGTGTCGGCCAACGGCACCCAGGCCGGAACGGGAATCCTGTGGGCTCTCCGGCCGTCGGGTTCCACGAGCGTGCTGGATGCCTACGACGCGTCCAACGTCGCCAACCAGCTTTGGAACTCGCAGCAGCAGCCCGGTGACGGGCTCGGAACCTTCTCGAAGTTCTGCCCGCCGACCGTTGCCAACGGCAAGGTCTACGCTGCGACGTTTTCCAAGCAGCTCGGCGTCTTCGGCCTGCTGGCCGCCGCGCCCAGGTACGCGTCGAGCCCGGTGTCCCCGAACGGGACGATCGATGCCGGCACAGCCGCGGTGGGAAGCACGACGAATACGTCGCTGACCATCGACAACCTGGGACCTGCCAAGCTCACGGTCTCCGGTCCGTCGATCTCCGGACCGAACGCCGCCGATTTCTCGCTTTCCGGCGCGGTTTTCCCGTTCGACATCCTCGTCGGCGGCCCTTCGCGCGCGGTCTCCATCGGGTGCACGCCGTCGGCCAGCGGCGCCCGCTCGGCCACCCTGACGATGTCGACCAATGACCCCACCCTGCCGACCGTGTCTTACGGTCTTGCCTGCAGCGGTATCGCCGTCGGGCCGCAGGGCGCGAGCTACTACACGCTGCCGCCGTGCCGGGTGATCGACACGCGCCGGCCGGCCGGCCCCTCCGGCGGCCCGGCGCTCGGCGCGAACGCGACCCGCACGTTCCAGGTCGCCGGCGTCTGCGGAGTGCCCTCATCGGCGACGGCCATCGCCGCCGTGCTGGACGTCGTGGGGCCGTCGGACGCGGGAGATCTGCGCATCAACCCGGCGGGCTCGTCGCCAACTTCTGCCACTGCCATCAACTTCTCCGCGTTGCAAACGCGATCGGGCAACGGTGTGTTCTCTCTGGGGGCGGCCGGCCTCGCCGTGACCTGCGACATGCCCGCCGGCTCGACCGGCCAGACCGACTTCGTCCTCGACGTCGAAGGTTACTTTCAGTGAGCATGTCGCTTCCGCTTGCTCGGGATCTGCCCTGACGGCCACCGGTAGTCCGCTCGGCCGGACGCGGCCTCGCCGGCCTGCCTGATCCCTCGCTGCGCTCTCGCTCCCGCGGCGCGCGTCTTCTCACCTCTGCGAGACTTCGCGCGCCGCGAACAGGAGCTGGAGCGGGCCGCGAACCGGAGTAAGGAACGGTTGCCCGGACAGCGCTTCCGGTCCGGTCCCGATTCCTAGGGCCCTCCGGTTTCGATTCGGATACCGATCCCTACCCCTCGATGAGTGGTGACCGGAACGAGGTTCCAGGAGACGGACTTCTCGCCATCGGCCGAGTGCCGGTGAACGATGCTGTGCCCGATCGCCGTCCCTATGAAAGCGCCGGCGACAACGTCCGATGCAAAGTGGGCGTGCGCATTCATCCGCGCGAGTGCGACGCTGCTCGCCAGCGCATAGGCGGCGACCGGAACGACCCAGCCATGCGATCGGGCGGCAAAGACCGAGGCGACCGCGAAGGCTTCCGTGGATTCACCGGACGGAAAGGACTGCTTGCCGGAGAGCGGTTGGAACTCGTCCGCGTCGCTTCCCTGGCTTGGTCTGAATCGTCCAACGAGCGCTTTCAAGGCAGGCGTCGCGATTCCCGCCGCGAAGAGCTCCGCCTCGACGGCATCTCGACCCGTGTCCCGCCATTCGACGTTCTTGAATACGAGTCCGGCCCCGAGCGAGACGACCGACAAACCGATGGCGCCGTACGTGCCGAACGGCCTGACGGCGCCGGAGAAGGAGTTCGTCTGTGCCGAGCGGTTGCGCTGGAAAGCGCTGTCGATGCGGGAGTCCTCCTGGGAAAGCAGAGCGACGGACGCGACGGCGAGGGCCGCTTGGGTCCAGCTGCTGCCATCCCAATGGAGAGGAGCGAGCAGGATGCTCCCGCCATCGGTGACGTAGCGCTGGGCTTCGGACTTCAGAGCCGAAGGAAGTGAAGGCCTGTCGGACGTCCCTGTCCCATCGAGACCCGGAACGTCGGCTTCTTGACCCAGTGCCTGACCCGCCAGCGCGCCAAGCAGAAAGCACAACGTGGCAACGGCCGCCGCTCTCCAACGACGAGCACCGCGAGCAGGGATGTGGTCCATGGAGTCCTCCGCGCCATAGAGCGCATTTCGAAGGCGTCCTTTTGCCCAAGTTCGGCAGTGTGGGTCCGATCTTCGCGGGTCACCAAAGAGGCGTTCGACCGTGTCGGCAACAGGCGATTTGAATACAAGCAGACCGACCGCTCGCTTGAGCCCGCCTATCGGCGGATTCCATTCCGCCGCCCGCGATGTCGGACCGGAGGAATCCCTCACGGACGCGCCGGCCCTTTTTTCGACTTGATCCATATCCGCAGCGCGACGAACAAGACTGCCAGCGCTGGAACCAGCGACCATGCGATCCAAAGGGCGGCGCTGACTTCCGCCGCCATGATGGCGTGGCCGCTGGTCGGATCCGTTATGAACGCATTGATCCTACGGGCCGTTCGCTCGGCCTCCGCGGAGGAGCCGTAGGCGGCGATGAGCAGGCCACCACGACCCTGCGAAACCAGCCACACTCTCGTTCTCGGGCGAAGCCAAGCCTCGCCGGATCGGATCTCCGCGTTTCGGATCGGGCCAATGCGAATTTTCTGGATCCGGGATCCGACCAGGAATTTCCGCTCCAAAGTACAGTCGCCCTTGCGCCGATCGCATTCGAGGTCGTACTCCAGGGGAAACGAGAGGATGAGCGGCGTGAGAGTCAAGAGGGTTCCGCCGAGAACGATGACGATCCTTGCCGCGATCTTTTGGTCGGAATGCATTAACGGAGCTGTTTCGTCCTCTCCGAAATTGAGCGCTCCCACCTATTCGTGTTGCACGAAGTCGATGTTCGTCGTGCAAACGAGGTGCCCACACCTCGGCACGGTTTGTCAGGTGAGACGCCCCGGTTTTTCAGGTGAAACGCGATGACAACACTCCCTGTCCGCGTCTCTTTGAGGACGGTCCTGTCACCCGCAAAGAACGGTCTGGGCCCGGGTGGGATGGGCGATCTGTCGGGCTCGACCCTCCAGCCTCATGCCTTGTTCGGCAGCCGAAGGACCTTCTTCATCCTCCAGTCGAAGAAGCGGTCTGGCAGCAGGCGCTTGGCCGGCAGGAAGAGCCGGGCCATGCTCGTGATGGGGTAGCGGACCCTGGGCCTCCTCGCCTCGATTGCATCGACGATGACCCGCGCCACGGCCTGCGCGGGGAGCTTGCCCATCTGGAAATCCTTGTTCATGGCGCGCTCGGCTCCGGGATAGAACGGCGCGTAGGGGCCCTGTCCGTGGAGGAAGCGATCGACTTGCGCGCGCGCGGTCTCCTCGAATCGCGTTTCGATCGGGCCGGGCTCGACGATTACGACACGGATACCGAAGGGGGCCACCTCGACCCTCAGCGCGTCGGCGATGGCCTCGACCGCGTGCTTGGCGGCGCAGTACGGGCCGGCGAAGGGGATGGAGATCTTCCCGGCCACCGATGAGACGTAGACGATGGTCCCATGCCGGCGATCGCGCATCGCGGGAAGGGCGGCCCGCGTGACGGCGAGACCGCCGAACACATTGACGTCGAACTGGCGCCGCCAGTCCTCGAGAGGGACGTCCTCGATGGCGCCGTACTGGCCGTACCCGGCGTTGTTCACGACCGCGTCGAGCCGGCCGGCGCCGGCCACGGCCGTCTCCACGGCGCGGGCGATCGACGCGGGGTCGGTGACGTCCAGGCGAAGGACGCTCATGCCGTTGCGGCCGTCGAGATCGGAGATCGAGGTTCGGTCTCTGGCCGTGGCAAAGACACGGTGCCCGCGCCCAGCCGCTTCGAGCGCGGTGGCTCGTCCGATGCCGGAGGAACACCCCGTGATGAGGATCGTCTGGTTGCGATGCATGCGGCGATGTTACCCTTGAGCCGGAGGAAGCGCCGGGCATGGGCTACGCCGAGAAGAACCTGGCTCCAGGCGAATCGATCGTCCTGCGGGCCCGCTATCACTGGACGATCTACCGCGGTGTGCTGCTTCTCTTCGTCCTGGGCGTTCTGCTTGCCGCCGCGTCCCTCTACGCGCACCGCGTCTCCGCGGACTCCGGGGTGGCGCGGCCGGTGGGTTATCTGGCTCTGGGGTTCACCGTGCTGGGCATTTTCGCGTTCGTGGTGCGCTGGGTCCGCGCGTCGAACGACGAGTTCGTCGTCACGAACCGCCGCGTCATCCGCAAGATGGGGATGGTCTCTCGGGAAATCGAGCAGGCGCCGCTCGAGAAGATCCAGGACATCACCGTGGACCAGGGGTTCGTGGGGCGGCTGCTCGGCTACGGTTCGGTGACGATCGAAACGGCGTCGGAACGGGGGAGCATGACCTTCCCCCGGATCGCGCAGCCCGAATCGTTTCGAAACGCGCTGTGGGGTCAGGCGCCGGCGGTCGGCGGCGCGGGAGGCCGTTTGGCTGCCGCGGCGCGCCCGGCGGACGCTGGCGGAGCTCGCGAGCCGCGTGTCCAGGAGCGGCTCGCGCAGTTAGAGGCCTTGAAGCAGCAGGGGCTGGTATCGGAGCCGGAATATGCTGCAAAGCGCCGTGAAATTCTTTCTGGTCTATGACTTGCATCTGCGATTTCGCTCGGAGCGCCTGTAAACCCGGAGCGAGCCCCGTCGTCTAACTCATGTGCCTGCTTGCGCCATGATTCCCCGCCAGACCGACCCGGGCGTCGACGAGAGCCGCCTCATCGAAGAGGTCCGGGCGGGGAGGACGGACTCTTTCGAATACTTCGTCCGCCGCTACCAGCGCAAGATCACCCGCGTGGCCTACCGGCTCCTGCACGACACGGGCGAGGCCGATTGCGCGGCGCAGGAGAGTTTCCTGCGGGCGTACCAGGCCATCGGTGAGTTCCGAGAGGGATCGACCTTCGAGACCTGGATCACGCGCATCTGCATCAACTGGTGCAAGGACCGGTTGAAGCGCCGCCGGCTGGTCTTCTACTTTCACCAGGCGCCGGCCGAGGACGACGAGGAGTCCGGTCCACGCGACGTGACGGCGCATCCGGGCCCGTCACCCGAACGGCGGGCCATGTCGCGCGAGATCCGCGAACGCCTGCGAGGGGCCATGGAGTCGCTCTCTCCTCGGCAGAAGACGATCTTCGTGCTGAAGCACTTCGAGGAGCTCTCCATCCCGGAAATCGCCGAGATCACCGGGCTCGATATCGGGACGATCAAGTCGCATCTGTTCCGGGCCGCGCACAAGATTCGCGAGAGGCTCGGGGACATTCGGAAGAACGCATGAGCCGACAGACCGAAATCGGCCGCGAGAGACACCTGACCGACGCGGAGCTCTTCACCCTGGCGGTACCACCGGCAGGAGAGCCGGAGGCGCTGCCGGGCCATCTGTCCGAATGCCTGAAGTGCAGCCGGGCGCTCTCGGAGTGGAAGACGGCGGTGCGCGAACTGGCGCAGGAGGACGCCGACGTCTTCTCCGAACGCTCGGAGCAGGACTGGCAGGCACGCGAGGAGAGGACGCTCGCCGCGATCCGTCGGTCGCGGGACAGCCGCCGCCGGATCTCCTGGCGGTGGATGGCCACTCTCGCCGCCGCCCTTCTGCTCTTTGCCCTGGTGGCGCCCCTGCGCCGCGGGTCTTCCCGCGCTGCGGCCAAAGCGGCCCCCGCCGCGGCCTCCGCGCAGATGTCGGCACAGGACCAGGCGGATGACGCGCTTCTTCGCGACGTGGCCCGTCTCTCGCGCGGAGACGAGAGCGCGGGTGACGACTGGAGCTCGCTCGTTCCCGATCCCGACGGAACGACGGGTAAGCGGGACAAGCTGTGAGAAGCCGAAGGCTGTGGCTCGCTCTCCTGGTGGCAGGCGTCCTCGCTCCCGCTCTGCGAGGCCAGGAGGTCCCGGATGGCAAGTGGTGGAAGCGGCCGCGGATCTCCGAGCAGATCGGCCTGACGTCGGACCAGCAGGATCAGATCGAGAAGATCTTCGTCCGCTCGCGCACCAAGCTGATCGACCTGCGGGCCGATCTGGAGAAGAAGCAACTCCTTCTGGGCGAGGCGATGGAGGACAAGTCGGTCGATCGGCAGGACGTGGAGAAGAAGATCGAGGCGGTCGAGAACGCGCGGGCCGAGCTGCAGAAGACCAGGGCGCTGATGCTTCTGGATATCAAGCAGGTTCTGAAGCCCGATCAGTGGGAGCGGCTGATGCGGATGCAGCAGAACGCCCGCGAGCGGATTCGCCAACGGATTCGCGAACGGGTCTTGAACCGGGGCGGAGATTCTCCTTCGGAGCGCAAGAACCGATAAGCCGCGCGCCCGCGGCCGCTCCCGTTTCGCGTACGATCTTTCCCATGGACGGCCCGGCCCGTCGCCGAATCGTCGAATACGTCAGGCCCCTGGCCGTCGGCCTCGACGGCATGACGTACTCGGGGGACATCGACCGCGTCGCCGCCATCTCTCGGACGATCGCTGCCGGCCGGATGGACGTCGATGCGGACCTGCTGGAGTTATTGGCGATCTTCTCCGGACAGGAGAAGTGGGTCGAGCGGATGGGTCATGGCAGCCGCACGGAGATCTTCCTCGGGTCGCTGGGAATCCCGGCCCGGACGACCCGGGCGCTCTTTCGCGGCCTCTCCCGCCTGAGCCGCTCTCCGGCCACCGCGGAAGAGGAGATCGTCCATGACGCGCTGCGGATCGACGAGATGGGATCAATCGGCGTGATGCGCCTCGCGCAGCAGGGCTACCGCGAGCGTTTGAGCTTCGAGGAGATGGCCGCCTCCATCGAGGAGGCTGCCGGACGGCCGCTCAGGACCCCCGCGGCGGAGGCCCTGGCCTGCGAGCGGCGCCAGAGCATGCTCGAGTTCGCTCGCAGGCTGCGAGAGGAACAGCGAGAGTTCGCCGGCGAGTGACGGAGGAGGGGCGGCCTGCGGGCCGGCGAGCGCGACGTGCCGGATCGGGTGCCCTCGAACGCCTTGTCCACGAGGAGCGGGAGACCCTCCCCGTATGGGGGGCCCGATTCGATCGCCGCGTCCGCGCGTCGCGGACGACTCGAAACCCCACGCTGAAACCCCGGTCGGCCGGCCTGTGCGTGTAACGCAGAGCGCAGCGGCAGCTGTCGGCGCCGAAAGAGAAGCTGCCTCCTCGAATGACCTTCTTCTCGCCGGCCGGAGGTCCGGTCGGGTCCTCGAGCCTCGTCGTCTCGTACGCCCCGTACCAGTCCCCGCACCATTCCCAGACGTTGCCATGCATGTCAAAAAGGCCCCACGCGTTGGGCGGGAAACTCGCGACCGGCAGGGGACGCCGACCATCGAAGTTGGCGTTCTCACGACCGAGACGGTCTCCCGTTGAGAAGGGCTTCGGCGATCCGGCGCGACACGCATACTCCCACTCCGCCTCGGTGGGGAGGCGAAAACCGCCGTCCGAACGCGCATTGAGCCGCGTGAGAAAGACCTGGACTTCGTTCCACGACACGCTTTCGACCGGGCATCGTGGCCCGCAGGACGCGAAATGGCTGGGATTGGCGCCCATGATCCGGGTCCACTGTTCCTGCGTCACCTCCGTCGCCCCGATCCAGAATCCGTGTGTCAATCCAGTGAGATGAAAGACCTCGTCCCCCTGTCGGCCGGGCTCGGCGGCATCGCTTCCCATCCGGAAGGACCCCGGCGCGATCCATACGAGAGAAATACCAGCGTCCTCATCGTCCATCGGCCCGGGAATTGCGGGAGTCGGCGCGGCGCCGTGCAATTGCGCCAGCAGCGGCACGAGCAACAGGGCTCCGACCACTCTGGGAGGATCTTACGGCAACCGGAGCTCGACGAGCACCTGTCCGGGAACCTCTTATTTCTCAGGCGTCGCGACGACGAGATCGGTCAGGCCGCCGAAGGCCGAGTGGGCGAGGTACACGACGCCCTTGTCCGTCACGGCCGGATTGCGCGCCCCGGCGTGCGTCGGTACTTTGGCCTCGATGGCCAGCTTCCCGTGCGCGTCGACTCTGGCGACGGTGAGCTGCCCCGCCCGGGCCGCGCCGACGTAGAGGAGGTGGGTCGCGGGCGCGTAGTCGATGTCGTCCACGCCGTCGCCGGTGTCGACCGACGACAGCACCTCGCCGGCGTGGGCCGCGTCGAGCACCTCGACACGCGTGCTGCACGCCACCAAGAGGTGGCCGGCATTCGCATCGACTCGCAGGCCGTGCGGGCCGTCCTGCCCGCACGAGGGCTTCCACGTCGCGATCGTCTTGTGGGTGGCGAGATCGAGCGCGAGGGTGAGGTCCTTGTCCTCGAGGTTCGTGTAGAACCGGCTGCGTTTGGCGTCGACCGCGAATCCTTCCGGACTGCCATCGAACGCCACCCTGGCCTTCTCGTCGAGAGTCTTTCCGTCGAGAATCCGTATGGACTTGTCGCGCGGCGTCGTGACCCAGACCTCGTTCCGGCTTGCAACGTAAGCGAGGCCGTCCGGCATCGAATCGATCTTGTGGCAGGCGCCTTTCGTCAGAGATCGCGCGTCAAAGGCACAGACCGTCGAGTCCCCGCGATTGCCGACGTAGGCAACCCCGTCTCCGATTGTCACCGAGCTCGGCCCGACGACGCGCTTGCGTTCGCCCGAGCCCATCTCGGCCGTCGGGAACCCACCGATCTGTTTTACGGAACCGCTCGTCGAATCGATGACCACGACCAATCCCGTGTTGCCGGCCGGCGCCCAAACGAAGCGAGTCGCCGGGTCAAAAGCGATGTAGTCCATCGTAACGCCGGCGGCGGTCGCTCCTGGCATGGGCTGCATGTGGACCCTGTAAGCCGTCTTGTCCGCCGCGTCCGCTCGGCTCGCCGCGATCAGCGCGGCCAAGAGGGCCGGGCCCAAAAATCGGTAAAAAGGAACGCTCAATTTGGAATGCATGACCATGACCTCCCATCGCGGTGCCTATCCTTTCGGGATCTTAGCCCACCAATCCAGAGATCCGCCTCGCCTTGCCAGGCCCCGGCAGAGTCGCTTCGACGTAAACTTTGCTTACCGCCGGAACGATCGGAGGCCACTCCTCGAGCGAGCCGTGTGGTTGCGATCGAGGGGTGAGATGTCGATGCCCTCAAAGCCGGTCCTTCAAAAAATCGTTGGTCGAATTCGCGCCTTCGGGCGCGCTTCGGACGAGAAGGAATCGCCGGATCCCCTGGTCTTCGTTCAGCGATTCGCCGACGGCCTGCCCAATCCGATTTTCTTCAAAGACGCCAGGGGCGTCTATCGGATTTGCAATCTCGCCTTCGAAAAGCTGGTGGGCCGGCCCCGAACCCACATCCTGGGGCAGGGCGCGTCCGCCGTCCTGCCGCCCGACCTGGCTTCGGAGGACGAGCGTACCGACCGAGAGCTGTGGGTGGGGGGAGGCGTTCAGTCTTACCGCCGGCCGTTCCGAGCCACCGATGGCGCTGCACGTCAGGGGCTCTGGCGCAAATCGCTCATCACCGGAGCCGACGGGAAGCCGTCAGGGCTGATCGGCATCGTCACGGACATCACGGAGCTCCTGGAGGCCCAGGAAACAGCCGAACGTCGGGAGAATTGGTTCCGGGCTTTGACAGAGCATGCCCTGGACGTGATCGTGGTCATCGATCGAGAGGGCTTGATTCGCTTTATCACGCCGTCGGTCGAGCGCGTGCTCGGATGGACGTCGGCGTCCTTGACCGGCGCGAACCTGCTGGCGTACGCGCATCCTGAGGACGTCCAGGCAACACGAGAGGCAATCGCTCGAAGCCTGACGCGTCGGCCGGGAGAAGAGCAGCTCGTGGAGCTTCGTTTTCGCTGCCGCGACGAGTCGTGGCGGACGCTGGAAGTGATCGGAAACAATTGCATCGACGATCCGGCAGTCCAGGGAATCGTGGTCAACGCCCGCGACGTGACCATACGCCGCAGGGCGCAGCGGGAACTGCAGCAGGCCCTGGTGGCCACGACCCGACTGGCCGCGGCACGAACCCTGGCCAGAGGCGTGGCCCACAATGTCAACAACCTCATGCTCACGATCGAGGAGAATGCCGCGCTGCTCATCGACCGGACGCACGATTCCGATGGTCAGGAGCTCCTGGCGGACGTCGCACGTGCCGCGGAGAAGGCCGCGGAGCTCGCGCGGCAGCTCCAAGCGTATGCTCTCGGAGGCCGAGTCCAGCTCAGACCCACGAGCCTCAATACCGCGGTGGAAGAGACTCTTACCGTAGCGGTGGACACGGTGCTCCGTCCTGAGATCGGGGTCGAGACCGTTTTGGATTCATCGCTTTCCAGGATCGAAGCGGACCCGGCCCAGATCAGCCAGCTCGTCTCGAATCTTGTGACCAACGCGGCCGAGGCAATCACCGGTACCGGCCAGATCACGATCCGGACGAGCAACGTCGTTCTTCCCGAAGGAGACCCCTCCGCGCCCGGGAGCCTCGCATCCGGCCCCCATGTTCGCCTGACCATCCGCGATACGGGTTGTGGCATGGACGCCAAGATCGTGGCGCAGGCCTTCGAGCCCTTTTTTTCAACCAAGTTCGTCGGTCGAGGTCTCGGTCTTTCCGAGGCACTTGGGATCGTCAAGAACCAGGGCGGGGCCATCTCCGTCGAGTCCGATCCGGGCTCCGGCTCGACCTTCACGGTCTACTTGCCGGCCCTCGTCGACAAGATCAGCGGCTGAAATCCACCGGCGAGCAGGTCATCCGTCTTGGGGTTTTCGCTCTGGTCTTGAACCCTGTCGGCGCCGGTCGCGTAACGACCGCCCGCGCCGAAAGCCAATTGGCGGCCCCAACGGGAGTCGAACCCGTGCCGCGGCCTTGAAAGAGCCGTGTCCTAACCGCTAGACGATGGGGCCAATAGACCGAAGGGCGGGAAATGTAGCACGCGGGCGAGCGGCACGGAGTGCCGTGGCCTCCGGGGGGTTCGGGGGGCCATACGGCCCCCCGCTCATGAAGCTAGCCGTCGGCTGCGAAGCAGCCGTGTCCTAACCGCTAGACGATGGGGCCGAAGACCGAAGGGCAGGAAATGTCGCACCACGTTCCGGCCCTGGTTTTGAACTCTCTCGGCGCTGGTCGCGCAGCGACCGCCGCGCCGAAAGTCGCCTCCGGGGGGTTCGGGGGGCCATACGGCCCCCCGCTCATGAAGCTAGCCGTCGGCTGCGAAGCAGCCGTGTCCTAACCGCTAGACGATGGGGCCGAAGACCGAAGGGCAGGAAATGTCGCACCACGTTCCGGCCCTGGTTTTGAACTCTCTCGGCGCCTGGTCGCGCAGCGACCGCCGCGCCGAAAGCCGCCTCCGGGGGGTTCGGGGGGCCGCAAGCCCTATCCGGCATAGACGGTCCCTTCCTCCACGAAGCAGAGCGGATTCTTCCAGGGATCCTCCGCGTAGAACGACCGCTCGCCCCAGGGCCGGACGACGATTCCGCCTCCCGGAGCGTCGTGAACATCTTCTTGGGAGAGGCAGCCCAGGGTTCCTGCGCGCTGGAATGCGACCTCGAGATTCCGTACGGTGAAAGAGAGAGCCTTTGCCGCCGGATGCGGCGGCCTGACAGACGAGACATCCAGAACCGAGAGCGTCACCGTGCCACACTGAAAGTAGCAGCGGGAGCCGGCCTGCTTGCGGCCTTGCACATCGAGCAGGGTGCCGTAGAAGGCGGCTGCCGCCTCGAGATCTCCGACCTCGACGCTGAGCCTGAAAAATTGCGGCGTGTCGGAGCGGGCCTCTTGCCGCGCGGTCCCTGTCTTCCGATGGTCCTTCGGTCTCGTGAGCTTCTTCTTCGCCGGCATCGCCTCTTCCCCCTTCGGTGTCTGTGCCGCGGTTTCCTGCGGGCTGAGTCGAGCGTATTCCGGGACCTCTCCGAGGCCGCGCGTCATCGTGCGGCCTCCCAAACGAGCGAATCAGGCGGAACCGGAAGGGTTCCTCCTCTTGGAGCGAGAGCAGTCCTGACACCACACTTTGAGGACTTGCTCCGTCGACTCCCAGCCGCGTGTCGTCAGGATCTCTCGCTTGCCGCATTGCTGGCACAGGAGCAGGAGAACGAGGAAGCCCGCCGCAGGGTCCTGCTCGAGCAACACAAACTGGTCCGCGCCGGAGCAGGCGCTCACAAGCCCGTCGGCGATCGCCAGCTCCGGATCGCCGTCGCGGTTGATGAACCATTGGCCCTTCTTGGGCCTGCCTCTCTCGCCGGTCCGACGCAGACTGAGGGCAAGGATCTTTTCCTCGTTGATCTCGTACACCCAGCGAATCTTACGTCTGGCCTCCTGGTCCCGGCTCCTTCAATCCAGACGTCAACCGATTCGGACGGCGCGCCGCCCGCCCGGGCCTATAATCGCGACGCAACAGGTCATTCTCTGAAACCTTCCTCGCGGTGCACTCACGGACACCGGGAGACTCAAATGCCAGCGCCGCCCAAGGCCGGATCCGAGCTCGATCGCAAGATTGCCGCGGAGATCTTTCACCGCGCGGATCTCGATCCGCTTCCGCCCTATTCGACGGACGACGCGGCCGCCGATCAGGTGATCGCCGAACTGCGCAACGCGCAGCTGCGCTGCGAAGTGCAGGAGATCGACGGGAGATGGCTCTGCGTGTGGTGGGTCAAGATCGTGGGGAAGCGATCCGACGAGTCCGAGCGGCTCTCGACGTCCACGGCGCGGACGCGGGCTCTGGCCATCTGCCGATCCGCTCTGGCCCTGCCGGCCCTGCGGCGGTCCAAGGGCAACCCGCCGCCAAGCCGCTGAGCGGCCGGAATTCTCCCCCCCAAAAAGCAACGTGCCGGCGCGAGGCCGGCACGTTTGAAGAGTCGAAAGGAAGAACGGAGTGACTACTTCTTCTCCTCGGTGCTGGTCGTCTTCTTCTCTTCGGTCTTCGTCTCGTTGCCCTTGGTGCTCTTCTTGGTGGACTTCTTCTTGGTGACCTTCTTGTGCGTGGTCTTCTTCGGGGTCTCTTTCTTGGTCTCCGTGGTCTTGGTCTCGCTGGTCTTGGTCTCCTGGGTGCCGGTCGACTGAGCGAAAACGCCGGTCGGGATGGCCAGGGCCACCGCGAGGGCCGCGAGGCGGAACAGGAACTTCTTCATTTTCTCTCTCTCCTTTCGACCCGGTGCACTACGCATCGTGTCGTTGACGCTGCTGAATCTAGCCCTCTCGGGGTGAACGGAAGATGAACACCGCCGGGCTTTTTGAGGAGCCGTAAGTCTCCCTCTCGCAGACCGTTAGAGCGCGTGCCGACGTCCCCGCCGGCGCCTTCCATTCAGGGCGCCGTCAGGTTTGTCGGCTGTCGAGGGCGGAGCCGATTCGCGCTCGCTCGAGATCAAGCCGCGAGCTTGCCGCGCGGATCGAGCCACGAGTACAGAGCGGGAAGGACGAGAAGAACGAGAGGGCCGGAAAGCACGAAACCGCCGATGACCGCGATGGCCAGTGGCTGCTGGAGTTGTGAGCCCTCTCCCAGAGCGAGGGCGAGCGGCGCGAGCGCGAACGCGGTTGCGAGAATCGTCATTGCGACCGGGCGCAGCCGCCTCCGAGCGGCGCCGGCCCACGCATCCTGAACCGAGCTGCCTCGGAGCAGCTCGAGCCTGGCCTCGTGAATGACGAAGATCGCGTTTTCGCCGACGATGCCCACCATCATGATCGCCCCCACGAAACTCGCGATGTTGAACGTCATTCCCGTGATGATCAGCGCGCCGAACGAGCCGGCCAGAACGGTGAGCGACAGGAATGAAGAGATCAGCGGCGCACGCCAGTCTCCGAACTCGAAAAGAAGGACGATGGAAACGAGCAGGAGTCCGGCGAAAAGAACCGCGAGCAACCCCTTGAAGGAGGACTGTTGCTGCTCGTAGAGCCCGCCGAACTCGAACGACATCCCGGGCGCGAGAGCGAGGCCGGCCTCGAGCTTCTGCTGGATCTCGCTCATCGCGCTGCCGAGACTGCGCCCGGACAGGCGTGCCGTGACGCTCACATAGGTTTTCAGATTGTCGCGGTCAATCTCGGCTTCGGGCGGCCCCGTCGCGATGGACGCGACTTGGGTGAGCGGAAGCAGGGCGCCCGTTCCCGAGCGGATCTTGACCCCTGGGAGAGGCCCGTCCTTTCGGGCGAAGACCCGAATCGCGTACGTTCTCTCGCCGATGCGCAGATCTCCGGCGACCGTTCCCACCAGCGCCGGTTCGACCTTCCCGTGAATGTCTTGCGTGGTCAGGCCGTACCTCGCCGCCGCGGCTGGTTTGACCCGAATCTCCAGGGCGGGTCCCGCGATCACGATCCCGTCGAAGACGTCCTCGACACCCTTCACCCTTCGGAGGATTCCGGCGGCCGCCTTTGCCTTCTGCTGGAGCAGCCCCTGGTCCTCTCCGAAGATCTTCACGTCCACCGGCTGGGGGACTCCGCCGGTCAGGTCGCCGATGTTGTCTTCGAGCAGTTGGCCGAAGTCGGTGCGGATCGCCGGCTCGGCCGCAGCGAGGCGCGCGCGCAGCTCGTCGATGATGGCATCCACGGGTCGTCGCTCGGATCTGGGCTTCAACTTCAGGACGTAGTCTCCGCGGTTGGGTTCGGTGATGAAGAACCCGAGCTGCGTTCCCGTCCGGCGCGAATAGCTCTGGATGTCCGGCACCGAGAGGATGATCTTCTCCGCCTCACCGAGCATCGCGTCGGTGTCCGTCAGCGAAGTTCCGGGAGGCGTCGAATAGTCCAGGATGATCGAGCCTTCGTCCATGGCGGGCAGGAAGTCGGTGCCGATCGTCCGATCGAGCAGGTATGCGCCGCCGAGAAGCAGTAACGTCCCCGCCAGGGCGATCGACGGGCGCCGGATGAAGAAGCGCGCGGCTCTCTCGAAGCGGGATGGCTTCGCGGGCCCCTTCTCCGGGAGGGAATGCCCGCGCAAGCCGAAGTTGCGCACGGCGACCGGGACGGCAAACGCCGCGAGCAGGAACGAGAACACCAGCGAGAGCGCCATCGTCAGGGCGAGCGGTTTGAAGAAGGCCCCGACGACGCCGGTCAGGAATGCAAAGGGGAGAAAGATGACGATCGTCGAGAGACTCGACCCGATCAGGGCGGGAAAGATATCGATCAGCCCGTCCTTCGAAGGATCGGCTGTTCCCCCTTCTTCGCGCTTGCGAAAGATGTTTTCCACGACGACGATGGCGTCGTCCGCCACGAGCCCCAACGCCGCGGCGATCCCGCCCAGCGTCATCAGGTTGACCGTCTGTCCCGTTGCCGCGAGCCCGAGCAAAACGAGCGCGACCGAGACCGGGATCGCTGCCACGGCGACGAGAGTGACGCGCCAGTTCCGGAGGAACACCAGGAGGACGAGGCCGGCCAGAAAGACGCCGACGACGATCGCGTCCCGGACCCCGTTGACCGAATGGCGCACGAACTCCGCCTGGTCATAGAACGTCTGCCAGCGGACGTCGCTCGGGAGAAGATCGGGACGGCGCCGGAAGAGATCCTCGACGCCCCGGGCGATCGCCAGTGTGTTGGCCGAAGGCTGCCGGATGATGTTGATCAGGACGGCCGGCCGTCCGTTGGCGGTCGTTCGGATGTAGGAGACCGCGTCGGCAGCCGAAACCGTGCCCAGGTCGGAGAGCCGCGCGGGGACTCCTCCGCCGGGCACCGGCACCGTGATCTCGGACAGCGCCGCGTTGGAATGCGCGCGCCCGTCGACGAGCGAAAGATAGAGCTCGTGGTTGAATTCGATCAGGCCGGCGGAAGAGATCCGGTCGTTGCTCCGGATCGCGGAGACGACATCCTCGGGGGAGAGGCGCCGGCCGTCGAGCGCGCTTGGGTCGAGGCGCACCTGGAACTCGCGTCTTCGGCCGCCTTGGATCTGGACCTGCGAGACGCCGGGAATTCGGATCAGCTCCGGCTTCAGGGTGTATTGCGCCAGGTCCCAGAGGTCGGCCTGCGAACGGGTCTCGGAGACCAGGGCGTACCCGAGGATGGGAAAGATCGCCGTGTTCATCCACTCGACGTCGAGGCGGGTCTCCTGCGGCAGATCGGGCCGGATCCGCTCGACCTCGGCCTGCGCTCTCTGGAGGGCCACCCGCATATCGGTGCCCCAGAAGAATTCCGCGCCGATCTCGCTCGAGCCGCGCGAGGTCGTCGAAAGGACCCGGCGGATGCCCGGGACGCGCAGGAGGGCTTCCTCGAGCGGGCGCGTCACGGTCGGCATCATGCGGGCCGCGGGCTCTTCGCCGGCGTCGGCGATGACCTTGATCCGTGGGAACGTGACGGAGGGAAAGATCGAGGATGGCAGGCGCAGGGCGAGAAACATGCCGGCGCCGGCGAGAACGCCGACGAGGAGAAAAATCGCCGTGGACCGCTCGTGCGAGAGGTGAATTAGCTTCACGGCTGGATGATCACGAGAGCGTCTTCAGGAAGTCCGACCTGACCGGAGACGACGACCCGCGTGCCCTCGGCCAGCGGCGGCGAGACGATCTCGACGTGGGCCGGATCGGTCAGTCCTGTCTGAACGTCGATCCAGTGGGCCTTGCCGTCAGCCGCGACGGTGGCCACCCGGGAGACGCCGCTGACGTCGTCGCGAAGAACGGCCTGCGGAGGAACCACGGCCGCGTTTCGGCGCTCGCCGACGACAATCTGGGAAGTCCCGAAGAGACCCACGGGAAGCCGGGGAGAGATCCGGGCCAGGTCGATCCGCACGGGAGCGGTGAAGTCCGCGGTGTTGGCGCTGGGAAGGACATCGTGGACCGTCCCGCCGATCGAACCGGCGCGGCCGGCCAGAGCCACCCGAACCTTCTGGCCCGGATGTACCTGGGGCAGCTCGCTCTGGGCGATGTCCGCCTGGAAGACCAGGGAGTCCGCTGCGGAGATCGCCAGGATTTCCTGATCCTCCGTCACGCGGTCCCCCGCGTTCGCGGAATGCGAGAGAACGGCGCCGTCCACCGGGCTCTTCAGCGCAGAGCGGACGAGATTCTTCTCCGCCAGGGCGAGCGCTCTCTCCGCGTCGGCGCGCTCGGTCGGTGTGCGAGCTTGCCGGACCATCTCCCGGGCGCCGGAGAGCGCCGCCTCGCTGTCGCGCGACACGATCGCTCCGACCACCTGGCCCTTCCGGACGGTGTCGCCGTCGGCGACGGAGAGCTCGGTCAGCGTCCCGGTAAAGGGCGCGCGCACTTTCTGCTGTGCCAGGGCCACGACCCGGCCCGGTCCCGAGACGTACTGCGCCAGATCGGCACGGGTGACGGCGGCCACACGGACCGGCACGCCGCCGGCTGCAACGCCCCCGCCTTTCGCCTCGTCCGCGGGCTCCGCGGACCGATGGCATCCGACCATACCGGCGGCGACGGCGACCAGTGCGAAAACGGCCAGGCGCCTCACGGTGTTCCCCACCGAAGCTCGAGGGCCTGCGCCAGGCGATACCGAAGCGAGGCTTGCGCCAGCCGGATGGCCGCGTCCACCGACGAGGCGTAAGCGTCGAGGACTTCCAGGGAGGTCGCGGCTCCTCCTCGATAGCGGCTCTCCGCCTCGAGGTACGAGTCCCGCGCGACCGGAATCGCGTCGGAGAGAGTCTCGATCTGGCGGTACGCGTTTGCGCGGTTCTCGCGCGCCTTCTCCCATTCCAGCCGCGCGTGCTTCCACTCGACGTCGCGCCGCTGCCGGGCCTGACCGAGCTCCAGCCGGGATTGCGCGATCCGCGCCTGGATCGCGCCCGAATCCCAGATGGACCAGGAGAGATTGAGACTGACCGAGTAGCCGGCGTCGCGACGAAGCCGGTCGCCGAACGTCGCTCCGGGGTGCGATGCCTTCAGGTCCTGCGGAATCAGGTGCTCGGTGTCCGATCCCCAGAACCCGGTGTCGGCCCGAGCGAAGAGATGGGGTTTGCGCTCCGCCTCCGCGATGCGCAGATCGGCTGCCGCAGAGCGGGTCTCGGCGTCTGCGGCGTCGACTTCGGGAGCGGCGTTCCAGGGGGACCCTTCCCGGTCCGTGGGCGGGCTGGGCTCGGGAAGCGGCGCCAGGGACAGCGGCACCTGCGGATCCCGGCCCATCAGATCGTTGAGCGCCAGGCGCGCCTGCGCGCGGCGCTCCTCCGCCTCGCCGAGGTCGAATTTCTCGGTCGCCGTCCGGACGTCGGTACGAAGCAGGTCGGCCGCGATGCCCTGGCCGGACGCCTTCCGGCTCTCCAGCAGCGAGCGGTAGCTGCGCAGGCGCTCGAGCCCCTCCTGCCGCGCCTGGACCTCGCGATCGGCGGCCAGGAATTCGCTGTACTGATTCCGGACTTCCAGGTCCACGTCCTTCTGCGCCATCCGGTAGCGCGCACGGGAAGCGCCCACCTGCGCCGAAGCGCGCGCGACCGCTCCGCGCCGGGCGCCGCCCTCGTAGATCGGCTGCTGTCCCACCAGCTGGGCCCGCGCCTCGCCCAGGTTGGTCAAGATCGGATCGTAGCCGGAGGCCGGCGCATAGATGAAGTCACCTTCCGCGGAAAGCGTGAGCCACAACTGCGCCCTCGCTTCGCGCTCCTTTTCCTGCGCGATGGCCGCCTCGGACGCGGCGACGGGCAGCCGGGCGTTGGCGGCGCGCGCCTCGGAAAGAATCTGGTCCAGCGTCATCGGCGCCTGACCGGCGAGCGCTCCGGCCACACAGGACAGCGTGGCGAAACTGCAAATCCAGCTTTTCACGACGATCGACCGAGGTCCGGCGCGTCCGACCTCAAGAGCCGACGGCGGCAACCGGCAAGGGACCTGGCAAGATCGATGCCCGCCGGAGCCCGTTTCCTGACCTCATCGGAATCCATTCTATGGGACAGTGAGGGCAGCGCTGGCGCAGCGGCGTCGACTCGATTCGGCCATTGTCTTCGTTACCCGAGGAGCGTGCGCAACAGTCCTACGATTCCTCCGGCCAGAACGACCCATATGGCATCGACCTTCCAGACCCAGAGTCCCGCAAGCGCGGCCGCCGTCAGGGCGAGCGCGAACAGGTCGGGCGCAGATCGAATCCCGCCCGGGAACAGAACGGCTGCGGCGAAGACGACCGCCAGGTTCAGGATCACGCCGACGACGGCAGCGGTGATGCCCGAGAGGGCCGAGGTGATACTCCGATTTCCTCGGAGGCTTTCGACGTAAGGCGCGCCCAGAAAGACGTAGAAGAAGCAGGGGAGGAAGGTCACGTAGGTCGTGACCAGAGCGCCGAGAGAGGCGCTGGCGAGCCGGCTCATTCCTTCCGGCCGGTTCCAGCCGGACATAAAGCCGACGAACTGGAGCACCATGATGAGGGGACCGGGCGTGGTTTCGGCCAGCCCGAGACCGTCGATGGCCTGCGCCTGCGTGATCCAGTGATAGGACTGGACGGTGGCCTGCGTCACGTAGGCGAGCACGGCGTAGGCGCCGCCGAACGTGACGAAAGCGGCCTGCGTAAAGAAACGGTATTGGCGGGCGTGGAGGCTCTGCCATCCTCGCCAGAGCCCGATCGCGACGAAGGGCGCCGACCACAGGAGGACGCCGGTCAGGCCGATCCGCGCCAAGCGCCGCCACGAGGCTCGGGCTTTCTCGATCCTTTCGCGGCTCTGCTCCGAGACGGGATCGGACGCTTCCGCCGCGCGCGCGCTCCCGGGCTGGAAAGCTCCGGGGCGGATCCGCGCGGCGATCCATCCGAGCAGCGCGGCTCCCAGAATGATCCAGGGGAACGGGACACGGAGGAAATAAATCCCCGCGAACGCCGCCGCAGCAATGCCGACGAGGCCGCGTGGACGGAGGGCCCGAGCCCCGATCTTGACGAGCGCGACGATCACCAGGGCGACGACGGCGGGCTTCAAGCCGGCGAACGCCCCGGCCACGGCAGGAACGGCGCCGTAAGCCGCGTAGACGGCGGAGAGCCCCCACAGAATGAAAATCGACGGGATCACGAAGAACGCCCCGGCCACGGCTCCGCCCCAGGTGCCGTGGAGGAGCCAGCCGATGTAGATCGCCAGCTGCTGCGCCTCCGGGCCGGGCAGGAGCATGCAGTAGCTCAAGGCGTGGAGGAAGCGTCCCTGGGAGATCCACTTCTTGCGGTCCACCAGGTCCCGCTGCATGATCGCGATCTGGCCGGCGGGACCGCCGAAGCTGATGAAGCCGAGCCGGAGCCAATAGCGAAACGCCTCCGAGAACGTGACTCTCGGAGAGGGCGAGTGGGTGAGGGGGACACGGGGCGATCCGCTCATCGGCCCGCCTCGGACATCACCGCCCGTCGATCATGAAGTCGTCGAACTGGATGACTGAGTCGGCTTTCGTCCAGAGCCCCACGCGGCCGGCGTCCTTGAAAGTGTCATCGGTGGCGTCGAGGACCTTGGTCCCGTCGAACCAGACCACAAAGTGATTTCCGGTGGCCTCCATTTTGATCGTGTGCCACGTGTTCTTGGCCACCTGGATCGGCTTGTTCTGGAAGGAACGGCGGTGGCTGTTGACCGTGTGGTAATATCGTGCAGTTGTCCTCATCGGCGTTGCATCGGGTCACGTAGTAGTTGTTCGCGTCTTTGTATCGCCAGACCAGGCCGAACCCCTGGTCGACGTTTCCGGAGAGCGGCTTGGCGCGGACGGAGAGCGTCACGTCCTTGTACGACCCCTCCTTCAGCACCGCCAGGGGAAAGCGATAGTCCGTCGGGTCGGCGCTCTCCTGGATGAGCACGTGATTGCTCGGTTTGTCGGTGTCGGCGCGGACGACCCACTTTCCTTCCGCCCCCCGACCCGTTCGGGCGAACTCGAACCCGGCCGGCGCCGAGCCGGCGGGGTCCGCATCGAATGTCCATATCTTGCCGCGCGCAGGCTGCTCGCCTGCCGCCAGAGAGACGGACAGGAGGAGAAGAGGGGCGAGCCGGAGCAGGGCCAACAATCTAAACATTGTTATCGCTCCTTTTCAGGTGCGCATAGAGCGAGTCGTAGAGGAAGGACGCGCGGTCGAGGATGTCGGGATCGTCCTTTCCCACTTCGGTGAAACCCTGGCTGACCGCCCACAGCCCGGCGGATTCGCGGGTCGTGTCCACTTCCGCGGGGAAGTCCGCTCCGTGGACGATCCGGGCGAGACGGCGCAGGGCCGGATCATCCCCCAGGCGTTCCTCGACCAGCGCCTCGAAGGAACAGCGGCCCTGTTCGTCGCGGTGCGCGTACCGAACGCCGGGGGCATCGAAGCCGATCGCTCCTTCGCGCTCCTGCACGCCGGCGACCTCGTCGGGCTCGACGAACAGGATCTCCGCCGCCGGATCGAGGAAGCGGCGCACGAGCCAGCCGGTCGCGGTCCGGTTGACGTGAATGCGCTTGCGCGTGACCCACTTCATCGCGTGGCGACTTTCGCCAGCGCGGACTTCAATCCCGCAGCGACCTGCGCGGGAGAGCCGACGCCCCAGAAGTGGAGAAAGAAGAGCCGCGGAGTCTCGCGCAGCATGTGCGAGTGAAGCGCCATCACCTCGATCCCGTGCGCCTGGAGCTCCCGAATGACCGGATTGACCTCGTCGGCGATCAGGACGAAATCGCCGGTCGTCGCAACGCGGTCTCCCACCGCTTCGACGTTGATCGCGTTGGACATGCCCATGCTGGGGGGAATCTCCATCTCTCCTTCCCGAAGCGGCTCGGCGCGCGGGACGCCGAACTGGAGGACGGTGCCGGCCATTGCTCCCTTGCGGCCGAATTCGTCCTGAAACTTTTCAAAGACTCTCTCCTGCGCCGCTGTCGGTTTGGCTGGCGGCTTTCCCGCCGGCGCGGCCAGGGGCGTTCCCGTCTTTTCCAGAGCCGTCTTCAGCGTCTGCGCCAGATTCGCCGGATCTCCCATCCCGTGAAAGTGCATGTACACGACGCGGGGAGTCTCGTCGATCAGATGATTGTGGATCGCCAGGATCTCGAATCCTCCGGCCTGAAGGGCGCGGGCGACGGGATTGACCTCCGGTCCCAGAAGGACGAGATCGCCCATGGTCATCGCGTCCGGGCCGCTCCCCGTCTTCTTGAACGCGGCCCAGCTGCCCAGCGCGAGCGCCGGCTCGACGGAAACGCCGGCCAGACGGACGTGGAGATCCGTCCGGGGCCAGCCGAAGCGGTGGACGTCGCCGGGCAGGTCCTTGCCCGGCTGGCCGAAGACGGCGTCGACGCCGCTCCAACCGACCTCCGGCGGGGAGGCGGAGAGCGCGGAAATGGAAACGAGAAGAGAGAGCAACGCGAGAGACAGGCTTCTCATGATCGAACCTCCTTGGCCGCGAAAGACCTTCTTGCGCGGAACGATTCGTACAGATCGTCGAAGAGGGCCGTGCCTCGCTCGAACCGATCCTCGTCGGCCGGGTTGGCGAGGAGGAGGCCGGTCACGAGACGCTCGACGCCCGCGGCCTCGCTGCGGCCGAACTTTTCGTCCTTCAGGTCGATGTCGTGGACGATCTCGGCCGATCTCGGCCAGGGCCCGGTCGTTCGGGCCGAGCCGCGCGAGGAGCGTCTCGAACGTGCAGCGGTCGCCCTCGTGGGTGAAGTCGCCGCCGACCATGTCGAAGCGCAGCTCGCTCTTTTTCCAGCGGCTCCTTCGGGTCGACGAAGCGAAACCGCGCCTTCAGGATCGAGGAAGCGTCGAATCAGCCAGGCCGAGGCGATGCGGTCGATATGGACCCCGCGGCGAGTGACCCAGGTGCGGCTGGCGAAGGATCCCGACCTCGGCGGGCGGTCCGGCCGGGGCCGGCGGGAGCGCGTCTCGAGCTGCCCGACCAGCTTGCCGGCCGTCCGTCTCCCCGGAGCGTCGAAGAAGTCGATGCGCTCGATCTCCTCGAGGCGCTTGCGCGCCCGCGCCGCGCGGGAGGGCAGGTCGGAGCCGCCCTCGCGCTTCCACGAGCGAATCTCCTCCGCCAGCGCCGCGTAGTCGGCGTCGCGCTCGGACCGGAACTGCGCCACAAGCGTCTCGTCGGTCCGGCGCTCCAGGAACTCCGCCTCGCACACGAAGGCTTCGCCCTTTCCGGCGACGGCTTCCTGCGCGACCCACTGAAAGTCCTCCAGGCACTCCTCGCGCCGGGGCAGGGCGTACACAGCGTTCTTGAGCGCCACGGCGCCCACGCGCGCCAGCCGCTGGCGGATCTTCGCCCTCAGGTAGAGGGGCTCGGGCGGAAGCTGATGGATGAGCAGGTACCACCGGATGGGCGCGTTCTTCCGGCGCGAGCGAGCGCGCGGTCGTCATCGGACGATCTCCGCCTCGGACGGTCGGGCCGGCAGGGCCACCGCGGCCCAAAGGGTTCCCGCCGCTCCCAGAACCGCCGCGGCGAGGAAGGTGAAGCTCGGCCGAATCGTCCACAGCGCTCCGCCGACCGCGGCCGCGCCGGCGACGGTGAATCCTCGAATCGCGTAATAGACGCCCACGATCTTTCCGCGCCCGGAGGGCCCCGCCAGATCGACGATCAGCGCCTTGCGGGCCGGCTCGCCCACTTCGCGCAGCCCTCCCAGTACGTAGGCCCCGAGCAGCTGCGGAAAGGTTCGGGCGAGCAGGACGGCCAGAGGGAAGAGGGTGAAGAAGAGGAACGTCGCGATCACGAAGGGCTTCTTCTCCATGCGGCCGGCCAGGGCGGCGGCCGGGTAGTAGGAGAGGATCGCGGTCCCCATCAGGACTGACATCGCGAGGCCGAACTGAGCCGGCGACAGGCGCAGGACCTCGATGGCCCAGATCACCAGGAAGACGTCGGGCAGCCCCTCGCAAAGACGGATCAGGCAGTCCGCGGCCAGAAGGCGCTTCAGCGTCGGATGGAGACGCACGGGCCCGGATGCCGGTGGCGCGGACGGAGGGTCGGCGACAGGCGCAGAGGCTCGGCGGGAGAAGGATGCCATGAGGCCCCCCAGCATCGCGGCGGCCAGCACGATCGAGATCACGATGCCCGTTCGCATCCCGTGAGCCATCCCCATCCGCTCGATCAGGAGGCCGCCGACGGGGGGCGCCAGCACGATCGGGAGCCGGCGGAGGACGGACTGAACGGTGAACCCGACGATTCGATCCGACCCGGAGAGTTCTTCGGCCACGAGCGAGAAGGTGGCGGGAAGGCCGAGCGACTTCCACGCGCAGACCAGGAAGAGACCGGCGAAGACGCCGGCCACCGATTGGAAGGCGAGGTATACGAGGAAGCCAAGCGTGGTCAAGAAGGCAAAAAACACGAGGGCCCGCCGGTTTCCCAGACGGTCCGAGAGCCACCCTCCGGGGTAGGCGTAGGCGGCATCGAGGAAATCCTCCAGGGCCCCGAACGCTCCGACGGTGAAAGCCGACGCCCCGAGGGTGCGCAGGTACTCCGGCAGGTAGCGGGACCACAGCTCCTGGCCGAGTCCGAAGAAGAAGATCCCCGCGGCCGCCGGCGCCAGCGAACCCGCCAGCCCCCATCGGCCGCGCTTTGCGAGAGCCGCCCGGGCCATGCTGCCTTATATCACTTGCCATATTGATGTAGCAATTGCTAGTATCGCCATGGCCGCGTTCTTCTCCTCCCGAGGAGGCTCCGATGCGGGATCCGGTCATCGAGCTCGCCGCCGAGCTCATCGCGATCAACTCGGTCAATCCGGCGCTCGTGCCGGGCGGCGCGGGGGAGACGGAGATCGCGTCCGCCGTCGGGCAGCGCCTGCGCGGCTGGAGAATCGACGTCGAGATCGAAGAGGCTGCGCCGCACCGGCCCAACGTGGTCGGCGTCGTCGAGGGGCGCGCCGCGGGTCGGGCGCTGATCCTGTGCGGGCATCTGGATACCGTCGGCGTCGAGGGGATGGCATCCCCCTTTCTGCCGACGGAGAAGGACGGGCGTCTCTACGGCCGCGGAGCCCAGGACATGAAGGGCGGCCTCGCCGCGATCCTCGACGCGGCTCGCGAGATCGCGTCGCGCGGTCTGTCCGCGGGGCGATTGATCGTCGCCGCCGTCGCGGACGAAGAGCACGCCAGCGTGGGGGCCGACGCGCTGGTGCGGAAGTGGCGGGCCGACGCCGCCGTCGTGACCGAGCCCACCGATCTCCTCGTCGCGATCGGGCACAAGGGCTTTTCGTGGGTCGAGGTCGAAACGATCGGCCGCGCCGCGCATGGAAGCCGTCCGGCGGACGGACGGGACGCGATCCTCCGCATGGGCCGCGTGCTGTCGCGGCTGGAGGAGCTCGATCGCCGCCTCCAGGCCAGGCCCCCTCACCCCGTGATGGGAACCGCCTCCCTCCACGCTTCCCGGATCGAGGGGGGGCGCGAGCTCTCGACCTATCCGGACCGGTGCCTGCTTCAGATCGAACGGCGCACGGTGGTCGGCGAGGCGCCGGACGTCGCGCACCGGGAGGTCGAAGAGATCCTCGGACGTCTTCGGGGCGAGGATCCGGCGTTCGAGGCTCGGGTGCGCCCGCTCTTCGCGCGGCCGGCGTACGAGACTCCGGCCGGCCACGAGATCGTCGCGTCCCTGGAGGCGGCGCTCGCCGCGACCGGGCGACCGGCGCGCCGAGGCGGCATGAGCTACTGGACCGACGCCGCGATCCTGGGAGGGGCCGGAGTCGCCTCGGTCGTTTTCGGGCCGGGCGGAGCGGGGCTCCACGGCCTGGAGGAATACGTCCGGATCGACGAGATCGTGGCCTGCCGGGACGCCCTGGTCGCGCTGGCGCGATCGTACTGCGCGGGAGCGGCTCCGGCCGCGGCGGCCCAATGAGCCGCGTCCTGCTGCTGAGCAGCTCGACGGTCTACGGCCACGGGTACCTCGAGCACGCGGCCGCGGAAATCCGCGACGTGCTCGGGTCCGCGCGGAGGGTGCTGTTCTTTCCGTACGCGCTGTTCGACCGCGCGTCGTATGCGAGCCGGGCGCGCGCGCGTTTCTCCGGTTGGGGCTACACGCTCGAATCGGTCGACGACGCCGCCGATCCCCGCGCCGCCGTCGCGCGGGCGGAAGCCATCTTCGTCGGCGGCGGCAACACATTTCGGCTCCTGAACGCGCTGTACCGATGCGATCTCCTCCAGGAGCTCCGGGCCCGCGTCGCGCAGGGAGTGCCGTACGTGGGATCGAGCGCCGGGTCGATCGTCGCCGGTCCGACGCTCAAGACGACCAAAGACATGCCGATCGTCGAGCCTCCGTCCTTCGACGCTCTGGGCCTGGTCCGGTTCCAGATCAGCCCGCACTACCTCGATCCCGATCCCGCCTCGACGCACATGGGTGAGACGCAGGAAGAGCGGATCCTTCAGTTCCTCGAGGAGAACGAAACGCCCGTCGCCGGGCTGCGGGAGGGAGCGCTCCTCCGAGTGGAGGGCCATTCGGTCACGCTTGGCGGAAGCGCGGGAGCCCGCATCTTTCGCAGGGGAGCGGAGCCCGTCGAGGCGCGGCCCGTGACGGACCTGACCGCCCTTCTGTCCGCGGCGCCATGAAGCCCGCCCCGGTCCTGGTCCTCACTCGCCGCGACGTGGCGCAGCTGCTCGACGTGGACGCCTGCATCGCCGCGGTGGAAGAGGCCTTTCGTCTCCAGGGGGAGGGTCGGGCGCCGCGGGCGGGAGTCCTCGGCTATCCGGCCGGAGACGGAGGCTTCCACGTCAAGGCCGCGGCCCTCGATCTCTCCCGTCCCTATTTCGCCGCCAAGATCAACGGCAACTATTCGGACAACCCGAAGCGCTTCGGTCTTCCCGCCGTCCAGGGGGTCGTCGCGCTGTGCGACGCCGAGAACGGCTCGCCCCTCGCGTTGATGGACTCGATCGAGATCACGATCCTGAGGACGGGGGCGACGACAGCGGTGGCGGCCAGGCATCTGGCCCGTCCCGACTCGCGGGTCGTCACGATCTGCGGCTGCGGCAATCAGGGGCGCTCGCAGCTGCGCGCGCTGGCGCGGGTGCTGCCGATCGAGACGGTGTTCGCCTACGACATGGATCCCGAGACCGCTCACGCGTTCGCCCGCGACCTGTCGCGCGAGCTCGGGATTCGGATCGAGGCCGTGGCCGATCCCGCCGCCGCAGCCCGTTCGAGCGATGTGTGCGTCACCTGCACTCCGTCGCGCCGATTCTTCCTTCGACGTGCCGACGTCCCCGCCGGCGCCTTCGTTGCCGCGGTCGGCGCGGATGCTGCCGACAAGCAGGAGCTCGAGCCGGCGGTTCTGGCCGCCGGGCGGCTGGTCGTGGACTCGCTCGACCAGTGCGCCACAATCGGCGAGCTGCACCATGCCCTGGAGGATGGGATCCTGGACCGCGGCGCGGTCGACGGCGGAGCTTTCCGAGATCGTGGCCGGTCGGAAAACGGGGCGGACCTCGACGGAGGAGATCGTCGTCTTCGACAGCACGGGCATCGCCCTCGAGGACGTCGCGGCGGCCGCGGTCGTATACGAGCGTGCCTGCCAGACCGGCCGGGGCATGGCCGTGGAGCTCGGGGCGGCGCCGGCCTCGTAACCGGGTCGATCGGAGGAACCTTCGCGACCCGTGTCGGCCGGTGAGCGGCAATGAAACGCACCTTCCCGCTTTCGCGGCCCGAACTAGAATCGTGGCATGGCGGCGTTGGAACCGGAGATACCGAAGGGAACGTCACGGGCCGCGAGCGCCTGTCCGCTCGACTGTCCCGATGCCTGCAGCCTCGAGGTGCAGCCTCCAGGCCGGGCGCGTGATCTCGATCGGCGGGAGCCGCGTCAACCCGGTCACCGACGGCTACATCTGCGCCAAGGTCCGCCGATATCCGGAGCACCTCTACGGGCCCGGGCCGCGTGCGCTTTCCGCGGTTTCGCACCGGGCCAAAGGGGGAGGGACGGTTTCGCCGCGTCACGTGGGACGAGGCGCTCGACCTCGTCGCCCGCCGGATGAAGGAGCTGGCGGATCGCGGCGAAGGGGAGCGCATCCTGCCGTTCTCCTACGGAGGCTCGAACGGGTACCTGTCGCAGGACACGACCGACGCGCGTCTCTTTGCGCGCCTCGGCGCGTCGCGGCTGGCGCGCACGGTCTGCGCCGCGCCGTCGGGCGCGGCCGCGGCAGGCGTCTGTACGGAAAGATGCCCGGAGTCGCCTTTCAGGACTACGTTCACGCGCGGCTGATCGTCCTGTGGGGCGTCAATCCCTCGGTCTCGGGCATCCACCTGGTTCCCTACGTGCAGGAGGCGCAGCGTCGCGGCGCGAAGCTCGTCGTCGTCGACCCGCGGCGGACCCGGCTCGCCGCGCGGGCGGATCTGCACCTGGCGGTGCATCCCGGGCACGCGACCTGGTCGTCGCTCTCGCCGTGCATCCGCTGGCTCTTCGCGAACGGCTCGGCCGACGAGGACGTTTCTGGCGCGAGCACGCCACGGGCGCCGAGGAGCTGCGGCGGCGCGCGGAGCGCGTGGACGATCGAGCGCGCGGCGGAGGCAGCCGGCGTCGCCGGCCGCCGACCTCGAGCGGTTCGCGGAGCTCTACGCGCGACTCGACTCCCGCGGCGATCCGCTGCGGCTGGGGCCTGGAGCGCAACCGCAACGGCGGCTCGCGCGGTGGCCGCCGTCCTGGCGCTGCCCGCGGTCGGCCGGCAAGTTCGGCGTGCGCGGCGGCGGCTACACGATGAGCAACTCGCGGCGTGGGACCTCGACTCGCTCTCTGCCGCGGCTCGCGACCGCGCCGGACCACTCGCGCGAGAGTCAACATGAACCGGCTGGGCGAGGCGCTCCTGGGCGGCGATGGAGGCCGCCGGTCGAGCTGCTCTTCGTCTACAACTGCAACCCCGCTGGTGACCATCCCGGATCAGACGAAGGTGCTGCGAGGGACTCGTGCGCGAGGATCTCTTCACCGTCGTCTTCGATCCCGTGCTGACCGACACGGCGCGCTACGCCGACGTGGTGCTGCCGGCGACGACCTTCCTCGAGCGCGAGGAGCTGTCGCGCGGGTACGGAGCGTTCGTGCTCCAGCAGGTGCGTGCGGTGATCGATCCCGTCGGCGAGTCGCGTCCCAACCACGAGGTCTTCGCCGAGCTCTGCCGGCGCACCGGAGTGGCCCGCGCCGGACGACCCTGCAACGGCGGCGGAGCTGACCCGGGCGATCCTGGAGCCGAGCGCGGAGGCTCCCGCGATCGCGAAAGCCCTGGCCGAGAGCGGCGTCGCGTTTCCGAAGGGCAACCCAGCGCCGGTCCAGTTCGTGGACGTCTTTCCGCGGACGCCCGGACGGCAAGATCCGTCTCTTCCCGGAGGAACTGGAGGCCCAGGCGCCGGAGGGCCTGTACGGGTTCCAATCCGACCCGGCGACGGACCGCTATCCGCTGGCGCTCCATCTCGCCCGCGACGGATCGGACGATCTCCTCGACGCTCGGAGAGCTGCGGCGGGATTCGGCCGTCATCGAGATTCACCCCGACGACGCAGGCCGACGGGGCATCTCCGACGGCGACGCCGTGCGCGTCTTCAACGACCGGGGCGAGGTCCGCTGCCGCGCCCGGCGCAATGCGACGCTCCGTCCGGGCGTGGCCATGCTTCCCAAGGGCCTGTGGCGCCACAACACCGACAACGGCGCGACGGCAACGGCGCTCGCCCCTGACACGCTGACGGACCTGGGAGGCGGCGCCTGCTTCAACGACGCGCGCGTCGAGATCGAGCGGAGCGGCTTCTGAGCGCATCGCACGGGCACGCCGCGATTCCCGGAGTCGCCTTCCGCTCGGACCGCGCCGCCGGGAAGCGACGCTTGCGGGCGGCGCTGGCCATGACCGTCGCCGTGCTGGTGGTCGAGCTGGTCGGGGGGAATCCTCTCCCACAGTCTGGCGCTGCTGGCCGACGCCGCGCACGTCTTTGCCGACATCGGGGCGCTGACCCTGGCCTACGCCGCGATGAGTCTGGCCGAACGCGCCCCGACCGGCCGCCACACGTTCGGCCTGTACCGCGCGGAAATCCTGGCCGCGTTCGTCAACGCCGAAGCGCTGCTGGCGGCTTCCCTCGTGGTGATCTACGAGGCCGTTCGCCGCTTCGGCCATCCCAGGGACATTCACACCGGCATGATGCTGGGCCTGGGGGTCGCCGCGCTCGCCGGAAACCTCGTTTCCATGCTGGTCCTGGGTCGGGGGAAGGGCGCCAGCCTGAACCTGCGGGCCGCGTACCTGGAGGTCCTGACCGACGCCCTCGGCGCGCTTGCCGTGGTCGCGGTGGCGCTGGCGATCCCGGCCACCGGATGGGCGTGGCTCGACCCGCGCCTTGTCCGCAGCGATCGCCGTGTACATCCTTCCGCGCGCGGTCTCGCTCCTGCGGCAGTCCACGCACATCCTGCTGGAGGGTGCGCCCCGGGAGATCGACGCGGCGGCGCTGCGCCGCGACCTCTGCAAGGTGCCCGGCGTGGAGGAAGTGCACGATCTCCATTTCTGGACGCTCACCTCGGGGCTCCACTCCGCCAGCGTGCACATCCGGGCCGGCGAGCGACAGCCCCCGGGGCGAGCTGCTCGGCGCGGTCCAGGAATTGCTGCGTGACAAGGCCGGGGTCGAGCACGCGACGATCCAGGTGGAATGGGGTGCCGAGATGACGTGCCATGCTTCGAGCCGGGAGCACGCATAGGGAATTGATTCATTGATTCATTGATCCATCGGTAGAGTGGGACACAGATGACAAAATAGATTGTTGGGAGGCTCGATGAGATTCTTTGCTGGGCTCCTTCTTGGCATCTTGCTCGTCATCGTCGCAGCCGCTCTCGTGGCGGCCACGGGGTCGTACAACGTGTCGGCGCTCTCATCCCCGTCCAAGCTCGAGCAGAGGGCGGCGGCCTTCACGCTCAGCCACTCGATCGCCAAGCGCGCTCCGGCGACCAAGAATCCCTTCCCCGGCTCTCCCGAGAATCTTCGCTCCGGGCTGTCGCACTACAAAGAGAATTGCGTCACGTGTCACGGAGCTCCCGGCGTGGAGGAGTCGGAGGCCGGAATGGGATTGAATCCGCCCGCGCCGGATCTGACGCTCCCGGCCATTCAGAGGATGTCCGACGGGGAGCTCTACTGGGTCGTGTCCAACGGGGTTCGCATGACCGGAATGCCGGCGTTCTCCCTGACCCATAAGCCCGACGAAATCTGGAAGATTGTCGCCTTCGTGCGCCATCTCCCGGAGCTCTCCAACGCCGAGCAGAAGATTCTCAAGGCGGGATCGGAGGAAGCGGAGGGCCACCACGAGGAGACCGCCGGCGGAGAAACGGAGAGCGGCAAGCCGGACGCGGCCGCTCCGTCCGCCACCCCCGTCCGCAAGTAGGCCAGCGGGGCTCGCATGCATCGTTCTCCCTTCCCGGAGGCCGTGTCGTGAAGAGGAGGATCGGGAGCGTTCTCGGCGCTCTTCTCGTCTGGGCTTGCTCGGCCGCTCCCCTCGAGGCGCAGCACGAGCACGGTGCGCCCCCCGCCAACCCCGATCCGATGGCGGCCATGGACGAGATGGAGCCGATGGACCACTGGATGACCATGATCCACGGCTACGCCTTTCTGAACGCCAACCGCCAGGGCGGGCCGTCGGGCGACCGGGAGTTCGAGTCGCAGAACCACCTGATGCTGATGGCGGCGAGGACGCAGTGGGGCGGCAAGCTCTCCCTTCTCGGCACGTTCACGCTCGAGCCCGCGACGATTCCGCCCCGCGGAAGCGTCGAGCTCTTTCAGCGCGGCGAGACGTACCACCATGTCCTGCTCGTCGACCTCCAGCATCCGCACGATCTCTTCGTCCAGCTGGCAGCGGCGTGGGAACGGCCGCTCTCCACTTCGGCGAAGATCCGGCTGTACCTCGCGCCCATCGGAGAGCCCGCGCTCGGTCCGGTGGCCTATCCCCACCGGCTGTCCGCGTCGGAGAATCCGACCGCGCCCCTCTCTCACCACAACCAGGACTCGACGCACATCGCCGCCGACGTGATCACGGCCTCGATTTCTGCCTCTATCGCGACGCTCGAGGGCTCGGCGTTTCACGGGCAGGAACCGGACGAGAACCGGTGGAACATCGACCAGGGGCGGATCGATTCGTACTCCGGCCGGCTCACGGTCCGCCCGGCGCAGCAGTGGTCCGCCCAGGTCTCCTCCGGCCACCTCGAGCATCCCGAGGCCATCGAGGCGGGAAATCAGACGCGTTCCACTGCGTCGGTCAGCTACGAGCAGGCCACACCGGGCGGCTTCGTGGCCGCCACGCTCGCGACGGGAAGAAACCAGACGCCCGACGGGCCGGAGTGGGGGAGCCTCTTGGAGTGGACCTGGAAATTCGCCGGAGCAAACTTCGTTTACGGCAGGCTCGAAGACGTGGACCGGGACGAGTACGAGCTGGTCCACAAGGCTCAGCGGCCCGACAACGTTGCCGCCAGCCGGGTCCGGGTGCAGGCGGCCACCCTCGGCTACGTGCGCGACGTCTCCTGGCTCGAGAAGCTCGAGACCGGCCTGGGTCTCGACGCCACCGTCTATCGGTTTCCCTCGCGGCTCGACGCGGTGTACGGGAGCCGCCCCGTCTCCGTGCACGGCTTTCTCCGGGTTCGCTTCGGGACGCACGGCGACGCGATGGGCGGCGGGGAGCACGCCGGGCACGAGCACGGCGCGCACTGAGATCGAAAAAAGCCCGGCGGGAGCCCCGAAGGCCCCCGCCGGAGGAGCTTACCGGCGCGCGCAGTCCGCGTGTCCGCAGCGGCAGTCGGCTTCGTGCTGATTCTTCGTCTGGGCGTCGGCGCAAGAGTCGCTGCAGAAGTGCTTGCCCTCGCACGTCGCTTCCGCTCGGTCGGGAATCTGCGCCTGCGGCGCACCGGCGGTCCGCTCGGCCGGATGCGGCCTCGACGGCCCGCCTGATCCCTCCCTCGCTCTCGCTCCCGCGGCGCGCGCCTCCTCCCATCTGGGAGACTACGCGCGCCGCGAACCGGGGCCGGAACCGAGGGTGCAGAGGCCTAGAGAACGGCTTTGCGTCGGAACTGTCGCAGGCCGACCGTCACGAAAACCGCGGCGAAGAGGACCAGGGCTCCGAGAATCACCGGCAGGCCCAGGTGTGGAAATTGGGGCACCAGAACGCTGCGGAGCCCCTCGCTGGCGTAGACAACCGGATTGATCAGAACGAGCTTCTGGAGGATCGGGAACTTCGCGAGCGCGCTCCACGGGTAGTAGGTGCAGCCGAAGAAGATCATCGGCGCGAGCACCAGGGAGAACATCAGGCCGATGTGGGTCTGGCCGACCGAGCAGCCCAGCGTCAGGCCGATGGCGGAAGAGACCAGAGCGACCAGAAGGCAAAGGGCGACGACGAGGAGGGGGTGCGCCAGGTTCAGCTCGACGCCTTTTCCCATCGTGGCCCAGGCCGCCGGCAGGACCACGAGCCCGGCTACCAGGGCCTGCAGCATTCCGGCCACGATCTTCTCGACCGCGACCCACTCGATCTCGATGGGAGCCAGCAGCCGGTCCTCGATCTCCTTGGTGAACTGGAACTCCGCGATGAGCGGCATGGCCACGGCCTGGATGCCCGACAGCAGCATCGACAGCGCCATGATGCCGGGCAGGAGCAGGCTCTTGTACTGGATCGGCATGTACCCCGACGTCGTCAGCACCCGGCCGAAGATGAAGACCAGGAGCATCGGCTGCAGCAGCGTCTGCAACAGGAGCGGAAAGAAGTTCCGCCGCGCGACGCGCGCGTCCCGTCCCAGCAGGGCCAGAAAGGTGCGAAAGTTCATCTCGTCCTCATTGGACCAATCGGTTCATCGGCTCATCGGTTCATGCGTCCGCCGCGAGACTCGTCGCGACGAAATCATCCGATGGACCGATGAACCGATCACCCGATTCCTCCTCAGTCCCTCAGGCTTCTCCCGGTGTGATGCAGGAACAGATTCTCGAGCGACGGTTCGGACACGTGCACGTCGGTGATGCTCGCTCCGTCGGCCAGGACGAGCGGGAAGGCGTCGGCGACGAGCGGTCCGCCGCGGTCCGCGTAGAGGTCGGCGCCGGCGGGTCCGACCTCGCGGACTTCGGTCACGCCGGCGAGGTCGCGGAGCTTCTCCAGCAGAGCGGGCGTGCGCGGCCGGAGCTGCAGGTGGACCACGTAGCCGCCGGGAATGGAGCTCTTGAGCTCCTGAGGGGCTCCGAGCGCGATGACACGGCCATGGTCCACGATCGCGACGCGGCGGCACAGATCGTCGGCCTCATCCATGTTGTGGGTCGTCAGCACGATCGTCTTGCCGCGGGCGTTGTACTGGCGGACCATCTCCCAGAGCAGCAGGCGCGTCTGGGGATCCAGGCCCGCCGAGGGCTCGTCTAAGAACAGGACCTCGGGGTCGTGCATCATGGCTCGGGCGATCGAGAGGCGCTGCATCATCCCGCCGGAGAACCCCTTGGCCAGCTGGTCGGCGCGATCGGTGAGCTGGAACCTCTCGAGCAGCTCGCCGGCGCGGCGGAGGCGCTCCGCGGGCGCGATGCCGAAGTACGCGCCGTGAAACGTCAGGATCTCGCGCGCGGTCAGCGAGAAATCGAGGTTGGGACGCTGGGGCACGACGCCGATCCGCCGCTTGACGGCGACGCGGTCCACCCAGACGTCGCTCTCACCGATCCAGGCGCGCCCGGCGGTGGGGCGGATGCGCGTCGTCAGGACTCCGACGGTCGTCGACTTGCCCGCGCCGTTGGGTCCGAGCAGCCCGAAGATCTCGCCGGGCTCGATGTCGAGCGTCAAGCCGTCCAGCGCGACGACTTCGAACTTCTGTTTTCCCTTCCGGCCGCCGCCGGGCGCCATCATCAGGGCGCGTCCGGGCACCGCCGCGGGAGGCGGCGAGGTGTAGACCTTGCGCAGTCCCTCGGTGCGGACGCCGATCGCCACGTCAGCTCTTCTTGGAAGCGCGCCTGCCCCGGGCCACCTCGTCGAGCTCTTCGCGGGCGCGGTCGAGGATCTCGCGGATCCGTTCCTGCCGGTCCGCCGAATCTCCCGCGGCCTGCGTCGCCTGCAGCGCCGCCTTGACGAAGAGCGCCAGCGGCCCGGCGAGCACCATGGCGCGCGGGCCCATCCAGTGCGACCACTCCTGCCACCGCTCGGCGCGGCCCCAGATCTCCTCGACCGCGTCGGCCTGCTCCTCGAGCTCCTCGGTCCCCGATTCCGTGATCCGGTAGACCTTCTTGCCGTCCTGGGTCTCGGCCTCGATCAGGCCCTCGTCTTCGAGCAGTTGCAGCGTGGGGTAGACCGTGCCGGCGCTGGCGCGATAGAGCCCGCCGCTCCTGATCTCGAACTGCTTGATGAGCTCATAGCCGTGCTTGGGGCCTTCGGCGAGGAGGGAGAGGACGGCCAGCCGCACCTCGCCCGGCTGCTCGAAGAAGCGGCGGCGCCCGCCCAGAGGCCCGAAGGCGGCGAAACCGCCCCAACCCCATCCCGATCTCGATTCGCGATTCATCCGATTGCTCCAGAAGTCACGGGCGAAGACCTCGGCGTCACACCACACGATACACCTCCCGACAGAGCGTGAGTTATATCGTGCGATATATCTGGAGTCAAGAAGTCAAGCGGCGGGAGTCAGGGCGGCGTTCTTGACGACGTCCCCGACCGAGACGCCCCCCCGGTAGTTCCCGAGGAACGTGAGGCCGGGGCAAGCCCGCTCGGCCTCTTCCAGCGCGCGCATCCGCTCGAGGTGCCCGAGCTCGTACTGGGGCAGGGCCTGCTTGTAGCGGGTGACGCTCACGGCCCGGGGAGCCCCTCGGACGCCGAGGGCCGCCGCGAGATCGCGCATCGCGGCCTCGACCAGCGCGGCCTCCGCGAGGGTGGCCGCCTCGGGATCCCGCGCGCCGCCCATGAAGACCGTCAGCAGAGTCTGGCCTTCCGGCGCGCGTCCGGCGAAGAGACTCGAGCTGTACACGGCGCCGAGGATGCGCCGCGCGCTCTGCGGAACGACAAGGTGTCCGAAGCCCGCCAGCGGCGTGGGAAAGGCGCCGACCGGCCAGGAGAGGTGGAGCACCGCGAGCGCCGGATGGGGAATCGCGGTCAGGGCCCTGGCGGCGGAGGAAGAGATCTCCGCGACGAGAGCCGCGGCGCGCGGCGCCGATGTCGCCAGGACGATCCGTGAAGCCGCGAGGTCCCCCGACGGGGTGCGGACCGACCAGTCCCCGCCGTCGCGCGCGATTCGCTCGACGCGCATCGACCGCTTCACTCTGGCTCCCAGGCGCGCGGCGAGCGCCCGCGGAAGCGTCTCCAGCCCGTCCCGGAAGGAGAGAAGCCCTTTCACCGGGGCCTTGCGCTTGCGCGGGCCCCGCAGGGCCGCCAGCGCTCCGCGGAGAAGTCCGCCGTGCTCACTCTCCCAGCGGGCCAGGAGCGGAAAACAGCCCTGGACGGAGAGGCGCGACGCGTCGCCGGCGAAGATCCCGGACACGAAGGGCTCGACGAAGCGCTGCGCGACCTCCCGGCCGAGGCGCCGGGTGAAGAAGGACGCGACCGACTCTTCGCTCGCGCGGGCACGGCCGACGAACGGCTCGGCGAAGAGCCGGAGCTTGCCGCCGAGGCTCAGGAGCCCGGTTGTCGCCAGGCCGCCCGGCGACATCGGGATGGCCTGCAGGCGGCCGCCGAAATCGACGAAGCGCGGGGCCCGCGGATCGGCCAGCAGCGCCTCCGTCTCGAGGCCCAGAGCAACCACGAGGTCCCAGAGCTCCGCCGACGGGCGCACCGTATTGGGGCCCATCTCCAGCAGATACCCGTCCCGGCGCTCGGTGCGGACGACGCCGCCGGGCCGGTCCGATTCATCCAGCAGCAGCACGTCCTCGCCGCGCTCGACCAGGGCATCGGCCCGGACGAGGCCGGACAATCCGCCGCCGATGACGACGGTGGTCATGACCAGAACTCCTTCTGCGAGAGGACGAGGTCCTCGAGCGCGGCCAGAAACGTCGGAGAATCGTTCAGGCCCGGCGTCCGGCGGAACTGCGGGATCCCCGCGCGCCGCGCCGCGTCGCCGAAGAGCTGGTCGATCTCGTAGAGTGTCTCGACGTGGTCGGTCACGAAGGCGATCGGCACGGCGAGCACCTGATTGGTTCCGGCGCGGCCGAGCTCGCCGATGCGCTCGAGCGTGGCGGGCCCCAGCCACTCGATCGGACCGAGCTTGGACTGGTAGGCGAGCGACCACGGCGACTGATTGCCGAGCGTGGCGTTGATGGCGGCGACGGACGCCTCGATCTCCCTGGGGTAGGGGTCGCCGCTCCCGGTGACGAGCTTGGCCGGGATGGAATGCGCCGAGTAGAGCAGGTGCACCGCCTCCGGCCTCGGGTCGGGGAACTTCGCGATCTCTCGCGCGACCGCCTCGGCATGGGCCTGGACGAAGAGCGGATGGGTCGGCCAGGAGCCGAGCTCCCACACGCGCGCGCCGTGGGCGAAACGCTCGACCGCCGCGCGGGCCCGCTCGAGCGCTCCCTTGGTCGTGGTCAGCGAGTACTGCGGATAGAGCGGCACGGAGAGGAACCGGTCCACGCCGGCCGCGGCGAGCTCGCGCACGACGTCCTCGACCAGAGGCGACGAGCAGTTCATGGCCGCGCGGATCGTGACGTCGCGCCCGCCCGCGCGCAGGCGCCCCTCCACGCCCCTCGCCTGCTCCTCGGTCAGCCGGCGGATGGGCGAGCCGCCGCCGATCGAGCGGTACAGCTCCCGCGAGGCCTTGCGCCGCCCCAGGGCGATCGACGCGGCGATGGCCTTGCGCAGGATCGCCGGCTTGACCCGGATGACGTCGGGATCGGAGAACAGCCGGTAGAGAAAGCGCGGGACCTCGTCGAGGTTCTCCGGCCCGCCGAGCTGGAGGAAGAGGATCGCTCGGGAGGCGTGAGGCGCGAGGCGTGAGGCGGAGCTTGGGGAGGGATCCGGTGCCCGGTCGTCCTTCGTGGTCACGCCTTACGCCTTACGCCTCACGAATCGTAGTGGACCGCGGGCTAGAGCGTTCGAGAAAAGACCGGCTTGTTCGCACCGGCCTCCAGATACGCATCAAACGGCATGGCCAGGTTGCGCAGGAAGACGCGGCCGAGGTTGCTCGCGCGGATCTCGTCGTCGGCGAGCTCGACCAGGCCGTCGGCGGCGCAGGGCTGCGAGCTTCTCGAGCGCGTCGGCGAAGTACTCGTCGAAGCGGATCCCGTAGGCGGATTCGATTTCGCGCTTGACGATCACGCCGTGGCACAGGAGGTTCTGGATCACCGTGCGGCGCAGGCGGTCGTCGTCGGAGAGCCGGAACCCGCGGAAGGTCGCCGCGCCGAGGCTTCCGACGGCTTCGCGGTAGGGTCCCAGGTCACGGCGGTTCTGGACATAGGAGCTGCCGACCGAGCCGATCGCGCTCATGCCGAAGCCGATCAAGTCCGTTCCTGCCTTCGTGGTGTACCCCTGGAAGTTGCGATGGAGCGTGCGCTGCTCCCGGGCCCGCGCGAGCTCGTCGGTCGATCTCGCGAAGTGGTCCATGCCGATGTACTCGAAGCCGGCGTCGGCGAAACGCTCGAGCGCGGTGCGGAAGATCTCGAACTTGGTCCGCTCGTCGGGCAGGTGCGGCTGCAGCACGTTCTGATGCTTCTTCATCCACGGGACGTTGGCGTAGGAGTAGACCGCCAGGCGGTCGGGGCCGATCGCCACGACCTTGTCGATGGTGTCGGAGAAGCTCGCCGCGGTCTGGTACGGCAGCCCGAAGATCAGGTCCATGTTGATCGAGGGGAACCCCAGCTCGCGGGCCTGCTGCACCAGGCGCCGCGTGTCGTCGTACGGCTGGAGCCGGTTGATCGCGATCTGGACGCGCGGCTCGAAGTCCTGGACGCCCATCGACAGACGGTTGAAGCCGAGGCGCCCGAGCGTCAGGAGATGCTCGCGCGTGGTGACCCGCGGGTCGACCTCCACGCCGATCTCGGCGTCTTCGGCGAATCGGAAGCGGTCGCGGAACTTCCGGCCCAGGCGCAGGAGCCGTTCCGGCGCGAAGTAGGTCGGCGTGCCGCCGCCCAGGTGGAACTGAACGACCGGGCGGTCCTTGCCCACGCGGTCGGCCACCCAGTCGATCTCCCGCTCGATCGTCTGGAGGTAGGAGTCCTCGAGCGAGTGCTCGGTCCCCGTGATGACGACGGTACAGCCGCAGAAGTAGCAGAGCTTCTCGCAGAATGGCAGATGCACGTAAAGCGAGAGCGGCGCCGGGTGCGCGGCCGCCGAGCTCTCGGTCAGCACCGATTCGTAGTCCTTCGGCGTGAAGTCCTCTTTCCACACCGGTGCGGTGGGATACGACGTGTACCGCGGCCCGGGGACGTTGTAGCGCCGCAGGAGGTCGAGGGAGACGTCGTGCGGATTCATGCTTCTCTCCCCGCGGCGGCCGGCGTCCGGTCCGCGGCTCCCTGGCGGACGGCGCCGAAGAAGGCTTCCACGCATTCGACGGGCGTCTGGGGCAGGACGCCGTGGCCGAGATTCACGATGTGGGCCCGGCCTCCGAGCTCCTCTGCCAGCCGCCGCGTTTTGCGGGCGACCTCTTCGGCCGTCGCGAGGAGCGTTCCCGGATCGAGATTGCCCTGGAGCGCGTGTTTCGGCGCCCGGCGGCGCGCTTCCGAGAGGGACGTGCGCCAGTCGACGGACAGGACGTCCGCGCCGGACTCGGCCATGGCCTCGAGCAGATGCCCGCAGCCGTTGACGTAGAGGATGACCGGGGCGCCGCGGCGCCGGATCCCGGCGATGGCCCGGGCGGCCGCCGGAAGCGCCCACTGGCGATAGTCCTCGGCGGTCAGCTCGCCGGCCCAGGTGTCGAAGAGCTGCACCGCCTGCGCGCCCGACTCGATCTGGAAGGACAGGACGTCCGCGACGACGTCGGCGGACAGATCGAGCAGCTGCGCAGAGCGCGGTCTTGTCCCGTCCCATCATCTGCTTGATCACGGCGAAGGATTTCGATCCGCCGCCTTCGACCATGTACGACGCGAGCGTCCAGGGAGCGCCGGCGAATCCCAGGACGGCCGCGCGGGTGCCGACCTCGCGGCGCAGGGCGGAGAGAATCTCGCCGGTGAAGGCGACCTTCTGCGAGGGATCGAACCGGGACAGGCGCGCCACGTCGGACGCGCGAGCGCACCGGCTCGGGAAGATCCGGCCCGCCGTCGCCGAACTCGACCTTCACGCCCATGGCCTGGACCGGCACCAGGATGTCGGAAAAGAAGATCACACCGTCCGGGGCGAACCGCCGGAACGGCTGGAGCGAGACCTCGATGGCCAGATCGGGCCGGCGGCAGAGATCGAGAAAAGACGCCTTGGCGCGAACCTGCCTGTACTCAGGCAGATAACGTCCGGCCTGTCGCATCATCCAGACCGGAGGCCGGTCGACCGGCCGCCCGAAGCAGGCGTCCAGGAGGCGTTCCCCGGACGATTCGTTTCGATTCATCGGCAACACAATAACCCTCGGCTCCGCATTGTCCAAGCAAGCGCGGCCCGCCCATTGATGCAAATGAATCAGGGCCGGGGGCAGCTCCCGATGGCGCATTGGCGGCACGGCGGCGTTCCCCGGCGGGGCCTCGCGCCCTTAACAATACAGATATTGTGAGCGGAGCTCCGCCTCCCGCCGTTTACGCCACGAGCTGGCGCAGCACGAAGGGGAGGATGCCGCCGTGGCGGTAGTAGTCGACCTCGATCGGCGTGTCGATGCGGACCAGGAGGGAGACCCGTTCCTCCTTGCCGCCGGCGCGGTGGACGATCAGGGTGACCTGCTGCCGCGGCGCGCTGATCCGCTCGATGCCGACGAGATCGAAGGTCTCGTCGCCCGACAGGGACAGGCTCTTCGCGTTGGTTCCCTCCAGGAACTGGCAGGGCAGGACCCCCATGCCGACCAGGTTGGAGCGGTGGATCCGCTCGAAACTCTCGGCGACCACTGCGCGCACGCCCAGGAGACGGGTTCCCTTCGCCGCCCAATCCCGGGAGCTTCCGGTGCCGTACTCCTGCCCGGCGAAAACGACGAGGGGCACGTTCTCCTTCTGGTACCGCACCGCAGCGTCGTAGATCGCCATCTGCTCGCCGGAGGGGCGGTGGATGGTCACGCCGCCTTCGACTCCCGGCGCCATCAGGTTCTTGATGCGCACGTTGGCGAAGGTTCCGCGCGTCATCACGCGGTCGTTGCCGCGGCGGGAGCCGTAGCTGTTGAAGTCCTCCGGCGCCACGCCGCGCTCCTGCAGGTACAGGCCCGCGGGCGAGGTCTTCTTGATCGCTCCGGCCGGGCTGATGTGGTCGGTGGTCACGGAATCGCCGAAGATCGCCAGCGCCCGCGCGCCGCACGACGTCCCGCACGGGATCGGGCCGCATGGAGAAGCCCTCGAAGAAGGGCGGCTCCTGGATGTAGGTCGAGTCCGCGTCCCAGCGGTAGACCTTTCCCGGCGTCGAGGGAATCTCGTTCCAGAGCGGGTTGGCCGTGGCGAAGTCGGAGTAGAGGCGGCGGTAGGTCTCCGCGTCCACCGACTTGGCCAGCGCGTCGCGGATCTCCTCGGTCGAGGGCCACAGGTCGCGCAGGTAGACCGGGCGCCCCTGCCGGTCCTTGCCGATGGGCTCCGCGGTCATGTCCAGGTCGACCCGCCCGGCGAGCGCGAAGGCCACCACCAGCGGCGGGCTCATCAGGAAGTTCGCCTTGATGTTCTGCTGGATGCGGGCCTCGAAGTTGCGGTTGCCCGAAAGAACGCTCGCGGTCACCAGGTCGCTGCCGGTGACGACCTCCTCGATGCGCGGATCGAGGGGACCGGAGTTGCCGATGCAGGTCGTGCACCCGTAGCCGACGAGCGCGAAGCCGAGCTCCGCCAGCGGCGCATCGAGCCCCGTGCGCTTCAGGTATTCGGTGACGACCCGCGAGCCCGGCGCGAGCGACGCCTTGACCCTGGGCGAGACGCTCATGCCGCGCTCGACGGCCTTCTGCGCCAGGAGTCCTGCCCCGAGCATCACGCTCGGATTGGACGTGTTGGTGCAGGAGGTGATCGCCGCGATCAGGACGTCGCCGTGCCCGAGGTCGATGCAAGCGCCCGCGTTCTCGCCGGGGAGCTCCTCGACGCGGTCGGGACTCGGGCGGTTGTTGATCATCTCCGTCTCGGTCCACACGCTGGTGTCGCGCCTGGCGGAGACGGCTGCGATGACCGGCCCGGCCTCCTGCCGCCCGCCGCCGGCGATCGATTGGCCGGCCGAGGCGCCGAGCCCGATCCGAGTGGGATACCGCTTGTGCAGGTTGCCGTTGGACTTGCCGTAGCCGCCTTCGAGCAGCGGCTTCTGCAGCAGCTCCTCGAACCGCGCCTTCAAGTCGGGAAGCTCGATGCGGTCCTGGGGCCGCTTGGGGCCGGAGACGCTGGGGACGACCGCCGCGAGATCGAGCTCCAGGACCTGCGTGTAGTCGCACTCCCCGCCGCGCGGCATGCCGAAGAGGCCCTGGGCCCGAAAGTAGTTGCGGAACGCGCTGACCTGCTTCTCGGTTCGCCCGGTCGCGGTGAGATAGGCGCAGGACTCCTCGTCGACCGGGAAGAAGCCCATCGTGGCGCCGTACTCGGGAGCCATGTTGGCGATCGTGGCGCGGTCGGGCAGCGCGAGAGTGGCCGCCCCTTCGCCGTGGAACTCGACGAACTTGCCGACCACCTTGGCCGTCCGCAGCATCTGCGTGCAGTGGAGCGCGAGATCGGTCGCCGTGACGCCGGGGGAGAGGCGCCCGGTCATGTGGACGCCGACCACGTCGGGCGTGAGGAGGTACACCGGCTGGCCCAGCATGCCGGCCTCGGCCTCGATACCGCCCACGCCCCAGCCGACGATGCCCAGGCCGTTGATCATGGTGGTGTGCGAGTCGGTGCCCACCAGCGTGTCCGGGTAGTAGACGCCTTCCTTCTCCAGCACGCCGCGCGCAAGGTACTCGAGGTTGACCTGATGCACGATGCCGATGCCCGGGGGCACGACGTCGAAGCCGTGAAACGCCTGCATGCCCCACTTCAGGAACTCGTAGCGCGCCCGATTGCGCTTGAACTCCATCTCCATGTTGCGGGTGAAGGCGTCGGGTGTCGACCAGAAGTCCACCTGGACGGAGTGATCGACCACCAGAGCCACCGGCACGAGCGGCTCGATCACCGCGGGGTCCTTCTTCAGACGCTGCACCGCCGAGCGCATGGCCGCCAGATCGACCAGCAGCGGCACGCCGGTGAAGTCCTGGAGGACGATCCGCGCGACCACGAACGGGACTTCCGCCGTGCGCTCGGCCCCGGGCTTCCAGGCGGCGAGCTGCCGGACGTCCTCCTCCTTGACCTTCCGGCCGTCCATGTTGCGCAGCAGGGACTCGAGCACGATCCGGAGGGAAACCGGAAGGCGCGAGATCTTCCCCCACCCCCGCCTCTCCAGCTCCGGGAGGGAGAAGAGGGTGCCGGCTCCTCCGGGATAGGGTTCGAAGGTCTTGCGCGCGCTCAAAGGATCGTTGCTCATCAGGCTTCTTTCATTCGTAAGTCCGGGATTAAGGCGGCAGGAAGCGGGGTTCTCATGCGGAAAATCGAGTCTATGGGGCCGCCGGAAACAGGTCAAGCGATCCGCCCGGGCAGATCCTGAATCGGCGGCCCGATCCGTGTCGTATTCTCGGCATCCGCACGAAGACCGAGATTCAGAAGGAGCGAAAGAGAAATGAAGAAATCACTGGGAATCGCACTGGCCGCCGTCCTGCTCGTCGTGGCCGCGGGCGTCGCGTCGGCCGCCACGGAGACCTATGCCTTCGACAAGGCCCATTCGCTGATCGGGTTTCGAGTCCGCCACGTCGTGACGAAAGTGGAGGGACGCTTCAAGATTTTCGACGGGACGATCTGGATCGATCGCGACAACCCGTCGGCCTCCAGGGTCGAGCTGACGATTCAGACGGCGTCCATCGATACGGGCGTCGACGCCCGGGACAAGGACCTGCGGTCCGCCAACTACTTCGACGTCGAGAAGTTTCCCACGATCACGTTTCGGAGCACGAAGGTCCAGCCGAAGGGGAACGACCAGTACGAGGTCAGCGGAGAGTTCTCGATGCACGGCGTGACCAAGACGATCCAGGTGCCCGTCAAATACATGGGAGCCGGAAAAATGGGGAAGACGGAAAAAGCGGGCTTCGAAGTCTCCTTTCCCATCAACCGCAAGGACTACGGCATCGTGAGCGGAAGTCCCGTCGTGGGCGACGACGTCGAGGTCAACATTCAGGTCGAGGCCAACAAGCAGGCGCCGGAGGATGCCAAGGCGGCCGCGCCCGCCAAGAGCTGAGCGGGAGCGGCAACCGGCGAGCGGCCGGCTCGCGCTGATAAACTGAGCCGCGGCTCATGGAGCACTTTCTCGGCTGGACAGCGGTGGCCCTGTATCTCGCCGCCGAGGCCACGGCCATCCTTTCGCTGCGCCGGCCGAGACCGGCCCTGGCGATCCTGGGGACGGCGCTGCTCGCCACCGGGCTGGCCGGCCATTTTGCCGACCTGGAGGTCCGGGCGCGCGCGCTCGGCTCGGTTCCCTACCGGAATCTCGGAGGCTCCGTCTCGTTGTTCGGCTGGATGCTCGGCATCGCCTACTTCGCGCTCCAGATCCGGCACCGGGAGCGAGCCATTGGTCCCTTCCTGATCCCCATCGTGATCGTCTCGTCCGTCATCGGGATGCTGGTCCCCTCGCACGTCTCGCCGGCGACACCCGCCACCCGCGGAGTGCTCTTCGCGCTCCACGTCACCTTCGCCATCCTGGCCTATGCCGCCTTCACGTTCTCCTTCGTGCTCTCCATCCTGTACCTGGTGCAGAACCGCCAGCTGCGGCGGCGGCAGACCGGCGTCCTCTTCGCCCGCCTGCCGGCCCTCGAGGTGATCGGCCGGATGAACCGCACCAGCGTCTCGATCGGTCTGGCGGTCCTTTGCTTCGCTCTGGTCATCGGTGTCATCCGGGCCAACGAGCTGTGGAGCACGCTGGCCGATCCCAAGATCGCGTGGGCGCTGATCACGCTGGTGGTCTACGCCCTTCTGCTGTGGCTGGACCGGCGCGGGTGGGAGGGCCGGCGCGTGGCGATCCTGTCCATTCTCGGCTTCGGCGTGGTCCTCTTCTCCTACACCGTTGTGAACCTGTACTTCCCAACCGCGCATCATTTCCGGTGACGCGGGAGACATGATGGCCAACGCCACGCCCGAGGCCCGTCTTCTCCTGCTGGGTTGGAATTTTCGGATCGCCGATGCCGCGGTGCGCGAGCGCGTGGCGCTCAGCCCCGACGAGGTGCGCGAGGCGTTGAAGCACCTGATCGGGCGCGGCCTCATGGCCGAGAGCGTCATCGTCGCGACCTGCCACCGCAGCGAGATCTACGGCCTCCTGGGAGGCGACCGCCACGAAGGGGATCTGACGACTTTTCTGGCGGAGTGGCGAGGGCTCGGCCCGGACGCTTTCTCCTCCGGAGGGTTCCTGCGCGAGGGAGCCGACGCGGCCCGGCATCTGTTTCGCGTCGCCTCGGGGCTCGACTCGATGGCCCTGGGGGAGAGCGAAGTGCTGGGGCAGGTCCGCCAGGCCCTGCGCCTGGCCCGGGAGTCCGGCTCGACGCGGTCGGTGCTGCACCGCCTCTTCGAGAGCGCGGTCGCCGCGGGAAAGCGCGTGCGCACGGAGACCGAGATCGGCATGCACCCTCTGTCGGTCACTTCGATCGGCCTCGAGCTCGCGGGAAAGGTCTTCGGGGATCTGTCGCAGAAGACGCTCCTGGTGCTCGGCGCCGGAGACACCGGAAGCCTCTTCGCGCAGCAGGCCTCGGAAGCGGGCGCCCGCGACGTGATGATCGCCAACCGCACCCTGGCGCGCGCGCAGGCCCTGGCCGAAAAGGTCCACGGCGGCGTGGTGCCGTGGGAAAAGCTGCGCGACGAGCTTCCGCGGGCCGACGTGGTGGTCGGAACGACCGCGAGCCCGGTGCCCGTGATCACGGCGGCCGACGTCGAGAGCGCGATGAAAGAGCGTCGCGGACGGCCCATGTTCTTTCTCGATCTGGCCATGCCGCCGGACATCGACCCGGCCATCTCCGTGATCTACAACGTCTTCGCCTACGCCTTGAATGATCTCGAGCAGGTGGCCGAGGAGAACCGCCGCCGGCGCGCGCGGGAGGTGCCGCGGGCGGAGGCGGTCCTGGAGGAAGAGCTCGCCAAGTTCCTGGTCTGGTACGGCAACCTGTCGGTGGTCCCGACGCTGACCGGGTGGCGCAAGAGGCTGGAGGAGCTGCGGGACCTGGAGCTCGCCCGTCAGCCGGACGCCGAGCGGGAGCGCCTGCGCTCCTTCGCCGACGCGCTCCTGGGTCGCATGCTCCACGAGCCGCTGCGGCGGCTGAAGTCCGAGCCCGATCCGGGCAAGAAGTTCGATCGGGTGGAAGCGGTGCGGCATCTGTTCGATCTGGATGGTTCAGGAAGAGAGAACTGAATGTTCGATCTCGGCTCACGGGTCGCGGACGGGGGGACGGGGGGACGGGGGGACGGGGGGATTGCGTCGCGATGACTCGACTCCGTATCGCCGCGCGCGGCAGCGCGCTCTCGCTCGCTCAGGTCGAGATCGTCCGCGGCCTCCTGGGGCCGCGCTTCGAAGTCGAGCTTTTGGTGGTCAAGACGACCGGCGACCGGCTGTCGCACCTGGACGCGGCGATCGAGGGCAAGGGCATCTTCACCAAGGAGATCGATGAGGCCCTCCTCGACGGGCGCGCCGACGCAGGCGTCCACAGCATGAAGGATCTGCCTTCGGGACTCCCTCCGGGGCTCGTCCTAGCTTCGGTTCCCAAGCGCGAGGATCCGCGCGACGCCCTGATCGCCTATCCTCGCCGCGGGTTCGCCTCGCTTCCGAAAGGAGCGCGCGTGGGAACGGCGAGCCCCCGGCGGAGAGCCCAGCTCCTCGCGGCGCGGCCGGACCTCGACGTCTCGGATTCGCGCGGCAACGTCGACACCCGCATCCGGCGCCTGCACGAAGGTCGGTGGGATGCCATCGTGCTGGCGCGGGCCGGGCTGGCCCGCCTGGGCCGCCTGGAGGAGATCACCGAGATCTTTCCCGAAGACATCCTGCTGCCGGCCGTTGGGCAGGGCGCTCTCGCCCTGGTCACGCGCGAGGACGATGCGGCGGCGCGCGAAGCGGTCGGACTCCTGGACGACCCGGCGACGCACCGCGAGGTTTTGGCCGAACGGGCGCTCCTCGCACGGATGGAGGCGGGCTGCCGGGCGCCGCTGGCCGGCCGGGCCGTGGCGGAGAACGGCATCCTGCGTCTGGCCGCCGGCGTCTTCTCCCTGACCGGCGACCGCGCGATTCGCGAGGACGGCGAGGGCCCGGCCGGCGATCCGGCGTCGGTGGGCGAGGCCGTGGCCGCCCGGCTCCTCGCGCGGGGCGGCGCCGCGCTCATCGGGGAGGCGAGGGAGTGACGGCGAGAGTTCTCGTCGTGCGATCCGGGGAGAACGCTCTGCCGTTCTCGCCGGACATCGCGAACCTCCAGATCGTCGAGAAGATCAGCCATCAGATCGTTCCCGTGGCGCCGGAGGGCGGCGTGTTCGCGCAGCCGGCGGATCTCGCGGTCTTCACGAGCCAGATCGCGGTGCGGCGGGCGACCGAAGACCCGGCCTTGCGCGCGGCGTTTGCCGCGGCGATTCGCGCGGGAAAGATCGCGGCAGTCGGCCCCGCCACCGCCGAGGCCCTCGCGAACAGCGGATTCCCGCCGACGATCGTGGCGCGCGGCTCGGCCGAGAACATTCTGGAAGAGCTTCCCGCCCGGCTGGACGGCTGGCGCGTGCTGCTGCCGCGCGGCGAGGACGCGTCCGAGGAGTTGTCCGAGGGCCTCATCCATCGCGGCGCGCGGGTCGCGCCGGTGGTGCTGTACCGCAAGATCCCGCGGCCTGCCGATCCCGGGATGAGCCGGGAGATCCTCGAATTGCCGTTCGCCGCTTTCTGCGCCACGTCGCCGGCCGCCGCGCGCTGGCTCCTCGACGGCCTCTCCGCCGCGGCGACGGGAAAGCTGCGAAAGACTCCCGCCGTGGTCCTGGGCCGGTTCACGGCCCGTTTCCTGGATTCGCACGGGGTCGAGCGCATCGAAGTCTCTCCCGAGGCGACGTTTAGCGCGGCGGCCGAGGTCCTGGCGGCCATGGCCAGGGGGGAGACCGGCCGGGGAAAGATCTATGACGCCTCGGAGTCGGATCGCCCCTCCCTGTAATACAGCCATCTTGAATCTTGCAAAGAGGATCGGGAACCCCGTAGATTTTCGATCATGAGCTCATTTCCGAAACTGCGCCTGCGACGGCTCCGGAGGACCGCGGCTTCCCGCGCGCTGGTGCGCGAGACGCGGCTGAGCCCGGACCGCTTCGTCGCTCCGATGTTCGTGCGCCACGGCAAGGGCGTCCGCGAGGAGATCTCTTCGCTGCCGGGCGTCTCGCGCTTTTCGCCCGACGAGGCCCTGGCCTACGCCCGAGAGCTTCAGAAGTGGAGGATCCCCGCGGTCATCCTCTTCGGCATCCCGCAGAAGAAGGACGAGACCGGAACCGAAGCGTGGGACGACCAGGCCGCGGTCCAGACGACGGTCCGTCTCCTGAAGAAGGAGGCGCCGGACCTGCTGGTCATGACCGACGTGTGCCTGGACGAGTACACCTCGCACGGCCATTGCGGCGTGATCCGCGACGGAGACGTGGACAACGACGCGACCCTGCCGCTGTTGACGCGAGCCGCGGTGTCCCACGCGCGGGCCGGCGCGGACGTCGTGGCGCCGTCGGACATGATGGATGGACGTGTCGGCGCGATCCGCCAGGGACTGGACGAGGCGGGTTTCAGCCACATCCCGATCGTGGCCTACTCCGCCAAGGCCGCTTCGGCTTTCTACGGGCCGTTTCGCGAGGCCGCGGACTCCGCGCCGAAGTTCGGCGACCGCCGCAGTTACCAGATGGACGGCGCGAACCTGCGCGAGTCGATGCGCGAGATCGCGCTCGACCTGGAGGAGGGCGCGGACGCAGTCATGGTCAAGCCGGCCCTGGCCTATCTGGACGTCATTCGCGAGGCGCGCACGCGCTTCGACGCGCCGATTGCCGCCTACAACGTCTCGGGAGAGTACGCCATGGTCAAGGCCGCGGCGGCCAACGGCTGGATCGACGAACGCCGCATCGTTCTGGAGATCCTGACCAGCATCGTCCGGGCCGGGGCCGACTTCATCCTGACCTACCACGCGCTCGACGCCGCGAGATGGCTGAAGGACGAGTGAGGCGCGGGGCGCGATCGGTCCATCGGATCATCGAATCATCGGATCATTTGCCCGCCACGAGACTCGCCGTGACGAAGTCAACCAATGGACCAATGGACCGATGGACCGATGGACCGATGGACCGATGAACCGATTCTTCCTTCACGCATGACCCCTTCTCGCAAGGCCAAGTCCGTCCGCTCCTCCGCGCTCTTCGCGCGCGCGAAGAAGCTCATGCCCGGCGGTGTGTCCTCGCCGGTGCGCTCTTTCGCTTCGGTCGGGGGCGAGCCCTTCTTCGTCGTGTCGGGAAAGGGCTGTCGGCTGCGGGACGCCGACGGCCGGATCTACATCGACTACGTCCAGTCCTACGGGCCGCATCTCTTCGGCCATGCTCCGGATTTCCTGCGGCGGGCTCTTTCGCGGGCCGCGCGCCGGGGGACGTCCTTCGGAGCTCCATCGGAAGGGGAGGTCCGGCTGGCCCAGCGGATCGTCAAGATGGTTCCCTCCGTCGAGATGGTGCGCTTCGTCAACTCCGGCACGGAAGCGACGATGAGCGCGATCCGACTGGCGCGGGCGGCGACGGGCCGCAAGCGCATCGTCAAGGCGGAGGGGGGATACCACGGCCACGCCGACGCGTTCCTCGTCTCGGCCGGCTCGGGCTTCGCCACGCTCGGCATCGCCGGGAGCCCGGGCGTCACCGAGGAAGTCGCGGCGCTGACGACGGTCGTTCCCTACAACGACGCCGCGGCGCTCGAGGCCGTCTTCCAGAAGTTCCCCGGCGAAGTCGCCGCCGTCGTCCTCGAGCCGCTCGCCGCCAACATGGGCGTCGTGCCTCCGGCGGCCGGGTATCTCCAGGCCGCGCGCGACCTGACCCGCCGCCACGGGGCCCTCCTGATCTTCGATGAAGTGATCAGCGGCTTCCGGCTCGCCGCCGGAGGCGCGCAGGAGCTCTACGGCGTGTCGCCCGACCTCACGACGCTCGGCAAGATCGTGGGCGGCGGGCTTCCCGTCGGCGTCTACGGCGGCCCGCGCGATCTGATGGAGAAGGTCGCGCCGGCGGGTCCCGTGTACCAGGCCGGCACGCTTTCGGGCAACCCGCTGGCCATGGAAGCGGGGATCGCCATGCTCGATCAGATCGCGAAGCGCCGCCCCTACGCCGAGCTCGAGCGCAAGGGCGCGCAGCTGGAGAAGCTGGTCCGCGCCGCGATCGATGCCGCCGGCGTGGCCCAACGCGTTCACTACGAGCGCGTCGGCTCGCTCTCGACGCTCTTCTTCGCGCCGGGCCCGATGAGCGACTTCGCCTCCGTCAAGCGCTCGGACACGAAGCGCTACGCCCTCTTCTTCCACGCCATGCGCGAGCGCGGCATCTTCCTGCCGCCGGCGCAGTTCGAGGCCTGGTTCGTCTCGACCGCGCACGGCGAATCGGAGCTGCGCAAGACCGCGAAAGCCGTCGAGCAGAGCCTCCGTGTCGCCTTCGGCGAGGATGTCGGGGGCGACGGCGGGCGTCGGTAGGGGAGGCCTCCCGGTTGCGGGTGCCCGCGGGCGGAGCGGCGTTGCGAGCGGTCAGCCCTCGCAGCCAAGGGCGAAGTTCAGGGCGGCGCAAACCTCCCTCATGCGTTGAGAGCCGAGCTGCGCCAGGCGCCGGCCGAGGACCTGCTGGCTGACCGTCAGGAGATTGTGGAGGTTGACCGCGCAGCTCTGCCGCATTCCGTCGTCGATCCCGAGCGCGACCTCCGACGGCACCCCTCGAACCGTCGAGGTGATCGGAGCGACAGTGACGCGGGAGAGATAGCGGATCGCGCTGCCCCGCGTGAGCACCAGGACAGGCCGCTCCTTGTCCGGAGACGGGAAACGGCAGAGGCGAACCTCGCCCCGCTCCATCACTCGTCCGGCCAATCCGCCACTCTGTCCCAGACGCCGGGCTCGTCGAGCGAGTCCGGAAACCGAACGTAACCGTCGCGGTCCCGCGCCTCCTTCTCGGTCGTTTCGAGCCGCTTGAGGTAGGCGCGAAGCGCTTGCCGGAACAAGGCCGATCGGTTCGTCTTCAGCTTCTTCGCCGCCCGGTCAGCCGCCCGAAGAAGGTCAGGCTCGAGGACGACTTGAATGGTCTCCATGAGCTGTGGATTATACTCCACAGCTAACTCCACAACGAACGGGAGTGGGATCAACCTGGACAGGGCGCCGGATTGCCGCGACCCCGAGTTCGAATCGTTCGCGCCAGTATTGTGATTTTGTGTGAGGCAAGGACGGACTTCGCGTCACTCTCCAATCGGAAGATCTCGGGAGCTGTTGCAGATCATCGGGAGGCAGATATGACCGCCAAGCCGCGAAAGAAGTCGACCAGGAAGGCCAAATCTCTCGCAAGCCGCTCGCTCACAGCGAGCAAAGCCAGCAGGGTCAAAGGAGGCAGCAAGTCGCTCATGCTGGAGAGCGCGAAAGGAACCCACTACCAGAAGATCAAGCTCTGATCCGCGACCTCGTCCCCCGTCGCCCCGTCTGTCTCTTCCACCTCTCCGCGTCCCGTCTGCTCCCTCCAGCCTCCCTCACCCCCTCCTCTTTGAAGTCTGACCCGGACGCCATTTGGCCGGGCAGGAGGCTGATATTCGCCCCATGCTCGGCGGACTTTCTTCTCGGTGGCGGAAGACGTGTGTCGCGTCGGTCCTGGCGCTGCTCATGCTCGGCGCCAGCCTCAAGTTTGGCGGGAAGCATTACGACACCAGGGCGTGGCTCGAGGATTACGGCTATGTCCAGGACCACATCGGGAGGCTCTACGCCAATCTCGATTGGACCGCGGAACGAGGCGCGCTGGACCTTCGCCGGCTCGACCGACAGGCGTACGCGGCGCTGCAGGCGGCAAGGTCCGACGAGGAAGCAAAGGCGATCCTGCGCGGATTCGTTCAGGCTTTCGGCGACGGGCACATGAGTCTTCGCTCGGCCAACGCGCCGCCGCTCCATCCGGAAACCGCTCCGGATCTCATCCTGTCGCGCTCCACGGCGCCGGAAAGCGCCTGCAAGGCGCTCGGTTTCAACGCCTCCGGCGAGCAGGATTTTCCGTTCCGGCTCGAGCCCGTCTCGGCGTTTCGCAGCCGGGGCGGCGCCAACAGCTTCGCGAGCGGGGTGCTCGACTTCGAAGGCCGTCGATTCGGGTTCCTTCGGATCGGGTCGTTTGACGAGCAGAATTTCAGCAGCGCGTGCCAGCGCGAGTGGCGGGTGTTTCGCGGCAGGTTGCCCGGAACCTGCGAGCCCGATTGCCGCTCGACCTTCCGCCTGCGCGTCGCCGACCGCCTGCTTCGCGAGATCGAAGCTCGGATTCGCCAGCTCGAGCGGGCCGGCAGCCAGATCCTGGTGGTCGATGTGACGGACAACCCGGGCGGTTACGGCTGGTATGACCTCGCCGCGCAGCTCTTCTCGGCGAGCCGCCTGCCGCCTCTGCGGGCGGCTTATGTCAAGAATTCGAGAACTGTCGCCGCGCTTGAGGACGATCGGCGCCAGATCCTGCATTACCTCGCCAGCCGCAAACCCGACCCGGCGCTGCGAGCGACGCTCGAGGAGGCAGTCTGCCGCATCGACGATCTCGCGGCGGAGGCCGGCAAGCCGTGCGACGCGGCCTTCATCTGGGGGGACCGGTCGCGGCAGTCCGGCTGCACCCGCCTGACGACCCGAACTCTTTACAGCACCGGTGTTTTCGACCGCTATGATGGCCCCGCCCTTCCGTTCGACGTCCAGTTCCGGATCTTCGACGACGCCGTCTATAGCGCGGCTCATCCGTCCTGGCGCGGCCCGGTTGCGGTGCTGATCGATCAGGACACGGGATCGGCCGCCGAGCTCTTCGCCGGAATCCTCCAACGCCTCGCGGGCGCGACGCTCATCGGCCGGCCGAGCGCGGCGACCGGCGCCGGATGGAGCCTCTGCCGCCAGGCCTGGGTGCTTCCTCGGAGCAAGATGCAGTTCTATCTGCCCGACACGGTGCACTACTGGCCCGACGGCGCCAACGCCCGCGAGGGTCTCGTCCCCGACGTGCCGACGCGCTGGCGTGAGGACGAGGATCCCAAGCTCATGGCCCGGAAGCTCCTCGTCGCTCTGCGATCGGTCGACTCTGCTTCCGCGCCGGCGGTTGCGGCCTCACGTTGACTTCCAGAACAGGATCCAGAGCGCGGCCCAGAGGGCAGAGGTGAGGATGATGGCTGCGATGGCGCCGTCCCGGTCGCGCCGCCGCCGCCAGAGAAGAAGCCCGAGAAGAGTCCCCGGAACCGCGAAAGCGAGGCAGAACTCGACGGTCCCGCGCTCGAGCGATTTCGTTCGAACCATCAGGTACGCCATGAGCAACGCCGTGACCACCAACCCGCTCGCCGCCCACCATCCGATCCAGCGAGCTGCCGCGGCGAACGCGCGCCGCACTCTCCTCGGCCGGTCGGGGACCGACATCGGCGCCATGACTTCACAGGTTTCCATTCCATGATTCTGAGCGCCTCTGCGGACAAACAACGTCCGCCCTGAGCTCGCGGTTTCGAGCTCGCGCGGGACGCCCACGCAGAAGGGGAGGACTCTGTCTGAACGGATATGATGGGTTGATCGTACCGGCGCCACGATCTGGGGCGCTGTTTCACCGGAGGCCTCCATGTCCCATCTCCGCCTCGCGTCTCTGGTCGCCATCGTCGGAGCGCTGCTGATCCCGGGTGCCATCCTCGCCCAAAAGGAGCAGGAGACTCAGACGATCCGGATCGATGAGGGAATCAGCGTCCAGGTCGCGCCCATCTGGAAATCCCGCCAGCTCGCCGGATCGACGAAGCTCGAGCTCACGGTCGTCGAGGGTTCCGCGCTGCGCATGGTGGTCTACTTCAGCGTCGAGAAGCGGCGGAGTCCGTCGGACGCCGTTCAACGGGCGGCCGAAATCACCGGACCACCCGCTCCCGAAGACCGGCGCTTCCTGGTCAACGGGTGGCCGGCCGTCGAGGCCACGCGAATGATCGACCTTCCGCAGATGACGCGGGACAAGGCGGCGCAGGAGCGCGAGGATAAGGGCCACCAGCTGGTCATCACGAAATTCGAGCGTACGATCACCGCGATCGCGGCGGCTGATCGGACCGTCATCATCGAGCAGCGGCTCTTCGACCTCGACGATTCGCGTCTGCGCGAAGCCGGCCGGGCGCTCGTCGGTGGCGTGACTTTCACGCGAGGCGGCGACGAAGGTGTGTCCAGGCGGACGCTCGACGACGTCGGTTTCGTCCGGCAAAACCTGTACACCGGCACCGGCCTGATCGACTTCGGTTCGGACAGATATCCGTTCTTCACGGAAGTCAGCACGACGCCTCCGGTGCTCGCCCAGACCGGCGTCGGAGAGGTCGCCATGGCCGCCTCGTACAACGGCGTCAAGGTCGCGATCGCAACGAACTCGGGATGGGCGAAATCCTCCGACTCCGGCGTGAGCTACACAGGGGGCAACGGCTTTCCCGCTTCGATCGCCAATCAGGGCGATCCGGCGCTCGCGTACGGCGGCAAAACGGACAGCTTTTACCTCGGCTACCTCGGCCGCCCCAACGGCGCAGGCGTCGTCGGGGGCAACGTGGCCAACGGCTGCACCGTCTCGGTGGACAGCTCGAAGGACGGGCAGACCTACGCCTGGGCGGGACACGCGCGTTTCTGCGCCGCGACGGCCAGGGTGGGGCAGCTGTTGTGCTCCCCGGACCAGGAGCAGATCGCGGCCGACTCCGTCACGGTGAAATATCGGAGCGTACATCCCAGGACCGCTCCCAAAGATCAGGTATACGTCGCGTGGCGCCAGTTCACGGCGGCTTCGACCGCCGCGGCCCCGAGCTGCGGCAAGCTGACGGGCGGCAACGTCGTGGTGGAGCTCGCCTGCTCGTCGGACAGTGGCGTCAACTGGTCGGGTCCGACCCTGCTTGCCTCCGGCAGCGATTTCGGACGAGTCGCCGTCGGGCCGGATGGATTCGTCTACGTCGCCTACTCCGTCCTGCAAAAGGATGCCGCCGGCACGACGTGGGTTCAGATCTACCTGGACAAGTTCTCGTCCTGCAAGACGGGTTTCGCGCATCAGTGGGGCTATCCGCGGACCGTTGTCGCCAACGCGAAGCCCGCCTCCTGCGCCAGCTCGGTGCCGGGTCTCGATCGCTGTACCGGAGAATTGATGAACAGCCATACCGTGACGGTGTCGAGCTTCGACCCGCATGGCATGGTTTTCGTCGTGTACGCCGACGGCACCTCCAACGGATCAGACCGCGTGATCGCCGCGATCGCGCCCAACGGCGGATTCAACGTCACGAGCACCCACCTCCTGAGCGACAACAAGGCCGGCCGCAAGTTCCTGCCCTGGGCGTGCGCGGAAGGGAAGAACCTCTACGCGACCTGGTACGACCGCCGCGCCGCGACCCAGGCCGCTCCCGATCTGACCGACTTCTACGCGGGCTGGCTGAGGCTCGACAATTTCGGTCCGACGGTGCACAGCAACATCAACTTGACCGGCAAATCGGATCCCCAATGCAGTTCCGGTTGGCCTGCGGGAATCGGCGCCGGGGTCACGGCGACGTTGTGTCCCACCCCGAAGCAGCCGGGCATCTGTCTGAACAGCGCCGGCGTTCAGACGGGGCTCTGCGACTTCAGCGGCTCCCTGACCTGCGGGCCGGGGTCCACGTGCCAGGCCGGCCGCGGTGCCCCGAAATATGGCGACTACAACGCCAGCGCGTGCGCGGCGGGCCGCCTGTACGCGGCGTGGACGTCGGCGACCACCCCAACCGGCTCCGCGTCGCCGGCGGCGGGCCTGACCACCTTCACGCGAACGGTCCAGCCGAGAGTGCCGTAGGCTCCGCGAAGATACCCGAGGCGATGTCACCGAAATCATGAAGCGCGATCACTCGGTGCAGCTCATCCTCCGAAACCTGGAGCCGCGGGAGTGAGCGCCGTCCAAGAAACGGATCCGGAATGCCCTCTCAATTCCCCTTCCGGAGCTTCTCGAGCACCTTCTGCGCCCCTTTGCGGATCTCGCCGCGGTACTCGTCCGTGTCGGTCCACGAAGACGCGGGCGCGGAGTGCGAATCGAGCAGCGCAAGTGCCTTTTCGGCATGGCTCCGCGCCAGGTCCTTCTGGCCGTCGAGCTCGTAGGCCTCGGCGATGGTCTCGTGAGCATCCGCGGACGTCGGATACGCGGCGACAAGCAGCGTCAGGACCTCGATCGCCTTCTTCGACTCGCCGGCGCGAATGTGGTTCTGGCCGATGGTGCTCACCGGGATCTCCGGAAAGAGCTGCGCTTCAGGATCTTTCTTGCGCGCTTCCGTGAGTTCTCGCGCGACCGCCGCGACCCCGCCGGGCTCGCGAATTCGTTCGATCGTCGCCGCGCACGCCAGGGTGTCGGCGGGCGCGTGCCCCGGCGTTCGGATGAGCGTCGTCACGAACCACTGCACGATGATGCCCGGGAGCTCCGGATGGGTCTCGAAGAGGACCGTGCCGTGATTGCCGGTCGGGGGGACCTTGCCGATATCGAAGGGCTCATACCAGCGCCACGGCGCCTCTTCCACCGCGGCGTAGTGGACCAGCTTCCTGCTCGGGCTCGACGCCGTGATGTAGAGGAGCTCCATCGCCTCGACGATCGGCGGGTACTCGTCGCGATCGGCGACAACGAAGAGCTCCGGAAGCTGCGAGGCGTCATGCAGGAACTGAAGGCCTTCCTGGGCCGTCTCTCCGGAGAGAAGAGCGAGCGACTTGACCTGCGCGGAGTGCCGGCGCGCCGTCTCCACCGCGTCCTCCACGCCGTCGACGCCCGCTCCTCCGAGGCCGATGACGTCGCGACGCACACCCGGCTGGGAGGACAGGAAGCCGAACGCCGCGTCGACGTCGCCACGCCATAACCGCCTACGCTCGTCGCGGCCCTGATTCGTCGCGCCGCCGGTCTCGCCCTGGCCCCGTATGTCGATCGTGAGCGCGTGGATTCCCGCCGCCGCAAGCTCGGAAGCGACACCTTCCCACGCCTTCCGCGTCCGGTTGGCCTGGTGGAACAGGAGCACTGTAGCCCGCCCCGAGGCTACGCGTCGGCGCCGCGCCGGCGCGGCCTCAACTGCGAGCCTACCCCACGAATACGTTAGAGGGAAGCGAGGAGCAGGAGGCAGAAAGCTGTTCAACCTCGCCAGGGCGTGTTTCGGTTAGTCTTTTTTTAAGTCTATCGGGTAGTGGTGTACGTCATCCAGCTTCCCTCCTCGGACCTTTTTGGCCTGTGCGGCGGTCGTCCTCTTGGCTCTCAGATTTTTGACCTTCTTCGTCGTCTTTCTCTCCCTCGCGACCATGGTCCTATTCCTTTCCGGGCTCAATGAGCCCCTGGGTCTGTCCGGCGATTCCCCTCAAACGAAAATTATCGTCTTTCCACGGCTTGCAAAAGCATCTTGCGCGCCACCGCTCCCCCGCATTCGGATCCGCCGCAACCCGAAGTTTCGGAGCGACTTGCGGGATTACGCCGGTGACCGCCGAGACGCCTGTAGTCTCAAAACACGACCAGAGGGATTCGATTTGACCATCTCTGTATATATATGGGGTCAGCAACTGTCTTGGAAGTCAAGGGTGAGTGGCATGAGTTGACTCGCGCGGTGTTCATCGTGAGGTTGCGAGGGATGGGGTCCAAGAGGTCTGGTTCTTCGCCATTGCGTTGAGGACCGTGAGGAGCTTGCGCATGCAGACGGTCAGGGCGAGCTTCTTGGGTTTTCCGGCCGCGCACAGCTTGGCGTAGAAGTCTCGGATCACATCATTGTGGCGTGAGGCCACGACGGCGGCCATGTAGAGGACGGCGCGGACCTGAGCACGGCCACCCCAGACGGCCCTCTTACCCCGCCTCTGGCCACTATCCTTGTTAAATGGGGCAACGCCAGCCAGCGCGGCGATCTGCTTGCGGTTGAGCGTGCCCAACTCCGGCAGGTTAAGGATCAGAGAAAGGGCCGTCTGATTCCCAACGCCAGGAACGCTCTTCAACCGCTCTCGCTTGTCCAGGTACAGAGGACTGTTGCGTATCTTCTTGTCGAGGTCCTCGTCGATCTTCTTGATGCGGCGGCTAAGCCAGCTAAGGTGCGCCAGTATCTCCTTGCGAACTTCTCCGCGAGCATGCTCCAGCCGGTTGTTCTCCGCCGTTTTCATCTCGATCAACTGTCGACGCCGAGAGAGAATGTCCGCCATTTCCCGTGCCTGCGCGTCGCGAAGTCCTCTCGCCTCGGGTCGGTAAGTCTCGCCGTATTCAGCCAGAACAGCTGCGTCCAGAGAGTCCCTCTTGGCCAGGAGACCTTTGCCCTTGGCGAAGTCGCGAACCTGTCGAGGGTTCACAATACGCATCGCAATCTTCGCTTCCACCATGGCCAGAGCAAGAGCCGTCTCGTAACCGCCGGTGGCCTCCATGACGACCAGCGACGCTCCCATCGGCCGGAGTCGGCTGACCAGCTCCTTGATGCCGCGTTCGTCGTTGGTCGTCCGCCATCGCTCGCCGCTCGGCCGAACGGCCACATCCAGCATCTGCTTGGACACGTCGATTCCCACAAAGGTTCCGCTCGCGTTCATCCCGGCCCTCCTCCCGGGACCTCTCGCCCTCCCATCGCCCGGCCTTGCGTGATGCGGGCTCTTGGCCCCGGCAACTGTTCGGGCTCTCTAAGAGAGATTGAGCCCGGCGATCCACGCTGACCCACGGTCTCGATAAAGACCTCGTCATGGTCGGTCCGCCGGGCTCTTGAGTACCGAAACCCTTCTCGAACGAGAGCGCCCCGCTCATCCATCGAGCCTACGCCCTTACCCATTACGCCGGTCCTTCGGGATTTCCACAAAAGAAAAGAACCAAAAGAAAATTGCTTCTACCACTGCTCCCAGATCCCTGACCTCAACGTTCGTTCCTTCAGAATCCAAGATACAAGTCCTGAAACCCTGTATTGTTCGCGCCTCAAGCTGATGGGGTCAGGTAACATGAAAACGGGGTCGAGCTTTTCCGGAGCGATGGCGATAAAGGAGTCATCGAACTGGAAAGGAGGCGGCTCCGATGTTGTCGGCAGGACTGGACTTCCACAAGCGGTATTCGCAGGTTGAGGCCGTGGACGAGGGGGGTCAGAGGCGAGCGGCGGCTCGTCTGCCCAACGAGTTCGAGCAGGTCGAGGAGTTCTTTCGGTCACTGGGCGAGCCCTGCCGGGTGGGGTTGGAGGCAGGGTGGAACTGGGGGCTGATGCACGACTGGCTCGAGCGGACGGGCAACGTCGCGGAAGTGCAGCTGGCGCATCCGTATCGGGTGCGGGCGATTGATCTAACGCTCCCGCCACCGTCATCGCTCTATCTGCACGCGCAGTGAGCTCGACGAGTCGTTTTCAGAGAAAGTCTATATTTTATATTACAGAGGAATCGCGGGGTCAGCCTCGGAGTATCAACCTGTTGGTCGGAGGCCAAGCCCGCCTTGACAATGGCGGGGTCAGCCTTCTCTCTTGGGGTTATGGGTTATTCGATCGGCATGCTGCCCGAGAGGAGACTGTGTGCCTCGTACATAATATGGAGCCTGACCCCAGTGATCGCCGGCATTCGTCTTCGCCGATGGTCAGGAACGAGATGAGGCCCAGAAGCTCGTAACCGCTTGTGCTGCCGTTGGGCCCCGTCCGTCCGAGACGGAGAATTGGGGCGGAGAGCGTGGCCCCAAAATGGCGCGATTGGCGTGATGTTCATCGAAGACCCTGATCGCACCCAGCGCCCCAAGCGTCCTCTACAGAGTACGAAGGAGAAGAAAGATGAAACGTCACATTCTGGCAGTCGCGCTCGCTCTTTGCCCGGTCCTTCCCGCGGTTGCGCAAGAAGTCGGGGCCGCCTCTGGCAAGGGGACGATGGACCGCAGCGTCCCGGGTAGTAAGGCCGTGGCGTTGGACGCCGCCCACGAGAAGGTGAGCTTTTCGCCGCGCTTCTCCTTTGCCTCCCGGGAGGGAAAGGGTACGGAGGCGTCGACATGGATCGTTCTCACCGAGAAGCAGCCGCCTGTCAAGCAGTGGCTCGCCTCCGAGGACCAATTGAACATGCTCCGGCTGTGGTGCGGGAAGGAGAAATCGTCATTCATCGCGATGAGCTTGGATGCAAAGATGGCCGTCGACTACTACTACCTGTGTCCCGGCGACGGTCAGGTCAGCTCTGAAGGCCTCAATGTCGCGAACGGGCTGGAGAGCATCGTGGTGAAGTTTCAGACGCGAGACGCCAAGCGCCTGAAGGGCACTTTGCGGACCGGTAGGGGCAACTGCTCCAAATCGGGCGGCCCGCAGGTCTATTGCGAGCCGACCGGAGACTTCGCATTCGACGCGCCGATCGTTCGATGATGCCGGAGAGTCATTTCGGGGGTCAGCCCTGAAGTCCTGTAGTATTTTATGAATGGCCAGGCCGCCGCGGCTCGAGTCTCGGGGAGGTGTTTACCACCTCGTGGTGTGTGCGAACGAGCGAGGGGCGGCCTCCACGGATGACGAAGATCGGGGAGTGAGGGTCCAGTGGGGTCGGCCCTCTCTTACCAGCTTATTCGCTGCAGAGGCGTCAACCGGCTTTCCGAAACAGCTCGAACCGTTCCGCTAGGAATTCGCGATTGGGCCGCAGAGCTTCCCGGCGCGGCACGTGGATACGCGAGCCTTGGAATCCCTGGAGGCCGTACCTGAGAACCGGTCCGTCCTCCTCGGTCAGGACATCCTCGCGGATTTGAACGGTGAGGTCCGGCTGGATCCCGAGAACGAAGCCGTCAAATGCGGCGTGGTGGAGGCCGCACAGGGCGAGGCCGTTAGGCACGATCGGCTCTCCCCTCGGGTGGGTGTCCGGCAGGATGTGCGCTGCCTCCAGGAGCTCGCTATGCCTCAGCCGACAGACCGCGCAGCGTTCCTCGTAGGCGTGGAGAACGCGGGTCCGGAATCCTGCCTGGTGAAGTCGCTGCTGGACCACTCGTCCGGCATAGCGCCGGGGAACCGCAAGAGCCTCGTCTTCGCCCGGCAGAACGCCAACCAACTGGGAGGCGTCAACCTCGACCATGAAGGAAAGACTCGTCGGGTCGTCCCCGACGATGAAGACAGGCCAGACGGGAAGGTACTCACCGGGAACGATGCCATGGAGGTACACCAGGGGGACATGCCGCTCCATGGCTAGCCGCAGGCCGGCGTTGTCACGGTGCGAAGGGTCCTTACCTCGGTATCGGTAGCGGAGCAGCCCGTCGTAATCGATCACGTCGTCGTAGGGCCGTTCACGCCCCTCGACGGGAGGCACAGTCGCGATGGAAAGAGGCATCTGGGGCATGATCGCGGGCTTGAAGATTCCCTGCGGGCCAAGAAGCGGTACCCGCGCGCCCTCGAACTGGAACCCCTCCGCGAGGACCGCTCGCGGGAGAACGTCCCCGCGAACCTCCGTCTGCCCCTTCAGGAAAGCGAATGCTGCGGCCCGAACCCGCGAGTCGCTGCCGGCCACAGCCTGTCCTGAGTTACTCAACGCGAAGTCTCCCGGTCGAAGGATACAGCCGCCACTAGCCGCGTCCGGTCCCGAGCGGCGCACCAGCCCTGATGGATATTCTGCTCGCTGAACGTCACTGCTTCCGGAACAATGGGACCATGAGGAGCACCGACCGCGTTCGAAACAAGCCAACGACTGGGTTCTCGAGATTGGCTCAGCTGCCCCCGTTATGCTGGTCAGCGCGGTAGTCGCAGCGTGGAAGAAACGCTGAGAAAGGCACCGGGGCACCTTGGTTGGATTCCCCGCCGGGATCAAGTTTGGAAGCGACAGATGAGGGTGGGATACCTGGGCGACTCCTACGACGTCGTCAAGCGCGTCTATTCAGTCGCTCGCGGATCGGAGGGAGCGATGATTCACATGGTTCTGCTTCTGGGATCGATCACCGGCGCCGTCCTGGCGACTCCGGGTACCCAACCGGAGACGAGCGGGACCCTGATCGTTGCGGGTATGACGACTCCCATACGGTATGCGTACGCGGACGTCAGTCCGACGGACGTGATTCTGCTCTTGACCGACAACCCGGTTCCGCCGCAGAGGGTCCCTTTCGGTGCCTACGACATGGCGCGGAAGAAACAAATCCACGGCCTTTCGGTGATGATTGACAAGGCGACCCGGAAGATCACGGACGGGGCGCTGTACCACGAGGCGTTCGACGGCCAGCTCGGCGGCCAGACCCAGGCAACGATCGAACTGACGAAGTTTGATTCGGAATGGCTGGAGGGTCATCTCTGGTTGCCAAAACCGCTCGAGTTCGACGGCAAGTCCTACTCTTACGACGCGCGGTTCAAGGTCGCGCTGGCCGGTAAGCCCACGCCTGCGCCGGAGCCGAAGATCCAGGGCGATGATTCACCGCCGGTCCGCGCCTACGCCTCCTACTACCGCGCCGTTCTCCGACACGATCTCCCGGAGGTCCGAAAATACGTCTCGAAACGGCAGCTTCCCGATCTCGACCGACTGGGCGAGAAGGCTCTCGCTGTGTCTGCCGCGGTGCATCCCGAGCAGATCGCCATACGCGAGGTCAAGACCACGGGCAAGCGCTCCACCTTCATCGCGGAGGGACAGAATGAGAAGTCCTCCGGCCGGGGATCGGTCGTCATGATCCTCGAGGACGGAGCCTGGAAGGTTGACTCCGACCGCTGGACTCTCACTGAGAAGTGAGGTGACTGTCGAAGCAGGGGCTGTCCTCCTCGGTCAGACATCCTCCCGAGGGCGAATGTGGTCAGTCTTGGCTTAAGGGTTATTGGCCAGCCCGCGCAGAGGGCGCGACGAGACGTTGGTTCCAGTCTGATACCAGCATGTCGCATTTCGAACCTGTCGGCACCTCGTGGCGCCAGGCGGTATCGCTGGCAAGCTCTGCGGAAGGAGCAGGTTCGGAGACCTCCGCGCGGTTGGCATCGGAGCTGCTAACTTGATGACGCGAAGCAAGGAGGCCAGGTCATGGAAGAGAAGAAGATCAGGACGGCGTCCAAGTCGGTGAGGAGTCTTCCCGTAAAGCCGGCTAGCGCCAAGGCTGCGAACGGCGTCAAGGGAGGCAGCCTGAGTTACGGGAAGATCAAATGGACGTACACACAGCAGAAGAGATTCCCTTGAGCGGTGGCGTCTGTCGCCGGATCGAGTAGGCGATGGCGTCCGAACGAAGGTGTGAAGACACCCGCCAAAAGCAAGCGTCTCGGAAGCCTCGCAGCCAAGACGGTTGGCTCGAAGACCGCCAAGAAGATCAAGGGCGGGAGCGTCACGTTCAAGTACGGCCAGGGGCAGGTCCAGTACCTCCCGCAGAAACCCGGCGGCAAGCTCTGCTAAAGAACCGACATCGCAGCCACGGATTCTGATCACAGGCAACACGCGGCACTTCAGTTTTTCAAAGGGGGGACTCGTGACAAAGAAGAGGACGGTCAAGAAAGCGGCGAAGGTTAGCACCCTGCGGACGCGAAAGACTGAGAATGTTAAGGGCGGCGTGATGCCTCAGATGGCTTTGCTGCTGAGAATGCTGGAAGACGAAAACAAGAGAATCATCGGAAATATCCGGTGAATGGGACTCAGAACCCTGATGGGGTCAGTCTCCCGTTGCGCCATTAATTCGCGCGTCTGAGCCCGCGACCCCGCCGATGCCGGCGCCAGGCCGTCGTGCTGCTTGAGCCCCTCAGTTGGACTTCGCCGGCCAGGCTGCCCTGATCACTTCGTCTTGAATGCCCGACCTCTTCTTATCGAAGGTGAAAGAGGGTCAGTCTCGGCTTAAGGGCTATTGGCCAGCCCGCGCAGAGGGCGCAACGAGACGTTGGTTCCAGTCTGATACCAGCATCCCGCATTTCGAGCCTGTCGGCACCTCGTGCCGCCAGGCGGTATCGCTTCCAAGCTCTGCGGAAGCAGCAGGTTCGGAGACTTCCGCGGGGTTGGCACCGAGGCTGCTAATCTGATGTTTCGGAACAAGGAGGGCACGTCAAGGAAAAGAAGAAGACCAGGAAAGCGTCCAAGTCGGTGAAGAACCTTTCCGTGAAGACGGGCAGCGCCAAGGGCGTCAAGGGAGGCGCGGTCGGTCTCACTTACGGGAAGGTCAACGTGGAGTACAAACCGCAGAAGGCTTGACGGCAGCCTGTAACCTCTTCTTGAAGTTCGCCGGCGCCCAGCCTGTCGCCAGGTCCGCGACGAGGGAACCTGGGGGGTCAAGGCCTCGCTGTGCAGGTTGGATCGTGGTCAACGCTGATTTCCTGCATTTCACTCGGGCCGAGAGGGGCGGAGTCAGATCCGGACCTGGCCGCCTGGCTGGAACGCGAGCGCAGCCCAATACTGGCGCGGAATGCGCACTTGCGTCAGCCTGTCAGCCCCGGCGCGCGGCCTCGATCGTGGCCACGTCGATCTTCTTCATCGGCATCATCGCCTCGAACGCGCGTCTCGCCTCGGCGCCGCCGGCCGCGAGCGCGTCCATCAGCGCTCGGGGCGTGATTTGCCAGGAAAGGCCCCAGCGGTCTTTGCACCAGCCGCACGCGCTTTCCTGGCCGCCATTGCCGACGATCGCGTTCCAGTAGCGATCCGTCTCTTCCTGATCGTCCGTCGCGATCTGGAAGGAAAAGGCTTCGTTGTGCTGGAACGTCGCGCCTCCGTTGAGGCCGAGACAGGGGATGCCCGCCACGGTGAACTCGACGGTCAGGACGTCGCCCTGTTTGCCGCCCGGGTAGTCGCTGGGGGCCTTGTGAACGGCGGTCACGTGGCTGTCCGGAAACGTCGCCGCGTAGAAGCGGGCCGCTTCGAGCGCGTCCTTATCGTACCAGAGGCAAATCGTGTTCTTGGGTTTCATGTTCGTTTGCTCCTGATACTCAATCAGCGCAGAAACGACGCTGTCCTGTCAACCCCATCGTATTTTGGCCTGGCAGCCCTGCTTGCGGAGAGATCGCGGCGTCGTTCGATCTTTCGGTGCGCTTTGCGCTATTTTCGGTGAGTGCTCGGGCGCAACGCCGCCGAAGGATGGACGATGAAACTCTCAATCTGCGGAAAGACCGACAGGGGGAAACGGCGTCCCAACAACGAGGATGATCTCGCAGTGGTCGATCTGACGTCGAGACTCGAGTCCAAGCCGCCGGTCGATGCGGAGGGCGTGACAGTCGGCGACCGCGGGATCCTGCTCGCCGTGTGCGACGGCGTCGGCGGCCACCGGGCCGGCGAGATCGCGAGCGCGCTGGCGCTGGAGACCCTGTCGCACGAGATGGAATCGCTCGCCGGAGGCTGCCCGCGCCAGACCCTCTTCCGAGCGGCTGTCGAGAACGTGAACCAACGCGTCTGGCAGGAGGCGCAGACCGAAACGCGTCTGCACGGCATGGCGACGACGCTGACCGCCGCCGTCATCTGTCACCGGCGGGCCATCATCGCGCATGTCGGCGACTCGCGAGCCTACTTCTTGCGCGGCGGGTCGATTCAGCAATTGACGCGCGACCAGTCCTTCGTCGCGTCCATGATCGCCTGTGGAGCGATGACCGAGGAGCAAGCCGAGCACTCCCCCTACCGGTCGACCATCCTGCAGGCCATCGGGCGCACGTCCACGGTCGATGTGGCCCTCGACGGCGTCGACCTCGAGAGGGGCGACGCTCTGCTGCTCTGCACCGACGGCCTGTCCAACAAGGTGCGCCCCGAGGAGATCGCCGAGGCATGCCGCTCGCGGTCCCTCTCGGAAGCCGTTCAGACGCTCATCGCTCTGGCCAACGCCCGTGGCGGCGAAGACAACATCACCGTGGAGGCCGCGCGGGTGGAGGAGTAGGCGACGAGGAGAGTACCGGAGTCAGGTCTGTAACAGGCACGGTGGGCTTAGGAAGGTAGAATCCGCTCGGCAAGCTAATGAGTAAATCGAGAACGCGCGGCGACACCTCGCCTGAGGCGACTTGGGCGAGCTCCGCCAGAAGATGGACCGCCAAGTGACATCGAGCATCAGCGACGCACTCGCGAAAGAAATGAAGGCCGTGGGTATCTCCGTGGTGAGCGATGACGCCTCCGCTCTCAAGCTCAAGTGCAGATCGTGCGGGAAGGCATGGAGCATCAAGTGGGATGAGAATGAGGAGGCCGTGAGGGGATGGTGGCGCTGCCCGGGCGGCTGCAACGCGAACGTTGTCCGAACACCCGAATTCGATTTCGGACGGGTCCGGGCCTCGGTGAGCAGTAAGCCGTAGCCTGGCTCCGATGTCCGGGGTCAGGTGTGACCTGCAGATGCCGACCTGCCACTGTCTGGTCCCCACTGTCGCTGAGAATCCCGCAGACCTCCGCCGAGCGTCCCCGCATCGCTCCGAGCACGCCCGGCGAGGCGGCAGTCTTACATCAAAGAAGGCTCTATTGGTTGTCGTGGAGATGGATAACCGACTTGATCTCGTTTCTGTTATCGATCAAGGCGACATGACCTCCGATTGCGACGTACCGGTGGTGGCGCGGCGGCGGCGGCAACTGGCGCGTCAGGTCGTGAGGCGCTGAGCGGATCTTGCCGCGAAGATTCCTGTCGAGAACGGTACCCTCTCGCAGACTCACTTCCTCGTCCGCCGAGAGTCGATCCTCTTCCCTGAAGCCCGTCGGCGGGTGGTCCCGGTGCTGGCTGTACCACTCCCGAGTCACCTGTTGGTCATGGTCGTCAAACCGGGTATGTCCCTGCTTGTCGTTCCGTTCGCCCCGATTCTGTGCAAGAGCAATGGCGGAAGAAAGAGCGAGCACACTCGCCGCCGCCAGGATCGCTACCCTAAATGGTTGCATCTGTCACTCCTTACTTTAGTCATGGATCGTTGCCACTCACTCATGCAGCCCGGGTCTCCTTGCCCCGGGGCTCTTCGACGTATTCTCGGCTCGCGGCCTGTCCCGGGCCGGCCCGCTCTTTCCGGAACAGATCCAGCCCCGGCGAGGTCCGCCGTCATCAGTGCCTTATCCTGCTCAGCTCATTCATCGCGACGCCTCCACCAATTGCGGCGTTTCGAGCAGCTCTTCGAAGAGCCCGCGGTCAAAGACAACTCAGGCGCGTCTGCGGCGATACCAGAACCCGCCGCCGCCGAGAAGAAAGAGGATGACGAGAACAATAAGGATGGTCTCCATGGTCCGGCCTTTCTGTTGATCAGGACCGAGTCAGAGTCAGAACTGATCATGGACGCGTTGCCCAGCGAGTGCCAATCGTTTGATCCGCGCGGATTGAGACGTCAATCGTCCGGGAGTCGATTGAGCGCAGATCGGGGACAGCCTTTTAGAGTTAGCTTATTGGTCCGAGGCCGGAGCGCATCGGCTCCGCCATACCCAGGGGTTGGGCGGATATGGAACGCGCCCTTTCCGCCGCCCGCCGGTTAGCAGCTGATACCAACAATATAGATCTTGTTGGGATCGGCCTCTCAGTCTTAGCTTATTGGTCCGGGCCACAAGCGGTAAGGCCCGCCCTGGCGGCTCGGGGTTCCATTACTAGGGGGAACAGGACTCCGACGACCTCGCGCGCGCCCTCGAGGCTCCCGCAAGCGGCCGGCCGGCGGCGTCGCTGTCGATCGTGCCGTCCTGAAATCCTGGCACAACGATCGCGTGGCAGCAGTCGACAGTCGTCGGGGAACGAGCCGGACGGCCTTCAACCCGGCGAAGAGTCCCGGCCGTCGCGCTGTCCCGCCGGGCGTTCTCGCCGCGAAGCGGACACTCAAGCCGATCGTTGACGCCGGGACGGTTGGGTCTACGGAAGCACGAGGTAGAAAGAGACATTGTTCGACAGCACCAGACCCGAAAGGAATTGGTATGTCCGGACCTCGACGTCACCGCCCGAGCAATTCGGAGCCGCGTCATTAGCGAACGCCAGCAGATCGCTGCCGGACGAGGTGCCCCAATCGATCGTCACCAATTGAGCGGTGCCTCTGACAGCGATGCCCGCGGCAGGAGTCAGGCAATAACTCCCCGCGGATGGATGCGAGAGAGCCGTGAAATTCTTGGAGCGGATGAGCGTCGGCCCGCTCTCATCCACATAAGCAAATGCTCGCGGGGATCCGAGGTCGGCGTAGTAGCCGTTGACGTCGACCACGAAATCGACCTGACCGGCACCCTGCGCAACCTGAACGATGATCTGGCCGAGTCCATTGAGACTGAGAGTGCCCGCGTTGGATCGCTGCGTCTCGGTCAAAGGGTAATTGATCCAGGCGGTCGTAGGCGGCGACAACGTCCCGACCTTGAAGACTCCATTTCCGGTGGCGCCGGAGATGTTGAAAACAGTGATGTTGGCCGAGACCGCGAGCGCCGTCGCCGGGATGAAGCAAGGCGTGCCGGTGAGGTCCACGGCCCGGTTCGTTCCCTGCAGGAGCGGCGAGGAGTTCAAAGAGTTGTACTGGCGGCAGGGAGTGATGGCGACGAACGGCAGGGGAGAGGGGGCAACGAACTCCAGGCTTTCCGGACTGAAAGCCCGACCGACGGAGCGTCCGTTGTTCGAGCCTTTCAGAAGATTCAGTGCCAAGCCGGCTGCGGCTCGCGAAGGCACGAGATCGGGAGTCGAGCGTTCGAGCGAGGAAGGTTGATAGTAGAGCGGGGCAACCCAATTTGTGACCGCCGGGGCCTCGGTCGCTTGCTGTGCCGAGGCTAATCCCGAGACGCAGACCGCAGAGAACAAACAGAGAGTGAGAACGCACAGGCGCATGAGAGGCCTCCTCTTCAAGATTCCGCTGTGATTTACGTCATTATCTCACACCGCGTCTGCGGGTTGGCGCGGCTGTCGTTCATTTGGGGTCAGCCGTGGGATATGGGCTTATCGCTCTGAATCGCTCGGTCGCGGGAGTCAGAGACGCGGCAGCTTCGGAAGGTTGTTGAGGCAGCGTTTCTTCCTGGTCCGGCTGGAGACGATGATCAAGAACCGGATCCAAGCGGTGGTGGATCAGTACCCCGCACGATTGCCGGCTGTGAGCGACCTGTTCGGCAAAGGAGGGCGAGCATACAGGTCGCAGGTTTGTCTGGCTTCCAACTCAGGGGCTACTGCCTGATGCTGCCTGATGGGCAATCACGTCAATCCGATACCTCCTGTCCCGTTTCGATCCTCTCGACACGCGCCGCCGAGCGGTGTTCTCGGTCAAGTCTCTGAAAGCTAAGGTCTCGGACGACTCGGTTCGGCTGGCACCGCAGTTGCGATGGGAAAGGTCCGGTAAAGGTAAGCCAGGTCAGGTAAGGTAGGAGTGAGTTGCGAGCTGGAGACAGTGCTGGCACGGGGATAGCCCACAAGATGAAGGAGGGTGCTATGAAGACGAAGACCAGGAAGTCCAGCGCGGCCAGATCGGTGAGAGGTCTGCCCGTGAAAACGATCGCCGCCAAGACCGCCAAGGGTGTCAGGGGAGGTTCTACTTCGGTCGAACATACCTCAAGCCCCCTGGGGGGGAAGAAGGCCTTCGTCGACAAGCTCACGTACCCGGAAGTTAAAATCGACAGTTGACCGGATCCCATCGAAGGGGGGAATTCGCAGCGGTTAGAGAAGGAGCACTCGGATGGCTGTTAAGAAACCGGGTAAGAAAGTCAAGACCCTCAAGATGAAGGCGCTCTCGGGAAAGCGCGCGACGGGCGTCAGAGGCGGCACCATCAATGGTGTCGCGGGCGAGAGCATCGACGCTAAGCACCCAAGCGATCTCGAGGACTACGGCGGCCTCATCATCCGCAAGAAATAACGGTGGATTGGAGTCAGTCCCTGTTCGGGCATCCTGGGATCAGGTTATTTTGTACTATGGCCGCGACCGAGACGGCGCGTATCCCTGTGAGTCCAGTGGGGTCAGTCCTCCTAAGTGTGATGGCAAGCTTGGAGGGTGAGAGCGTCAGCATCCTATTCGTGGTCTTGGCCATGGCCGTTGATTTCAAAGCGAGGAGCGCGGTTTGCACGCGCCCCTCGCATTGAATGGCATCGAGTCACTACGGGCAGAAGACTGCGACGATCTTACCGCTGCCTGGATGACCCGGGTTCGGCTCGTATCCGGGGTCGGTCTTGACGACCACAATGCTCCCCCAACTCCCGCTGATGTTGTTTCCCGTCTTGCTCACAGAGCTGCCGACGAGGACGCCCATGTAGGAGGGCACGTCGCTTGTTGGCGGCGCGCTGTTTCCAGGAAGTGTCGTGAACGTCGTGCCACAGGCGTTGGCAGGGCTCTGCGTCGGAAGCGACGTCACGATCCCGGCAAAGCCTTTGAACGAGGGCGGGGCGATTCCGCCCGTAAGGCTGTTCAGGCTCCACCATGAGTTGCTCCACCAGGAGACGGTCGTCGTGGGGTCTGCGCCTGCGACGGTCGAGTCGCCAAGGACGAAGGCGCCACGGCTGGGGAAGGCGAACACGATCGCCGTCTTGCCCGTGTCCGACGAGCCCAGGTAATAGGCGTCGCCGGCAAATTCCGCCTTCAGGGGCTCCGGTCCGAGCGGAACGATCACCGATGACAGGCTGCAGCTCACGTTTCCGGCCGCGTTGGCCGTCCCGGTGCACGACTGCGCGCCGAGGCTGAGCGTGATCATCTGGCCGCTCGGAAGGGGAGCGGAAGCTCCCGGATCGCCGTCGTTGTCGTTCGCGCCGTCTTCGACCAGCGTTGCCGTGAGCGTCGTGACCCCGCTTCCCGCGAGGATCACCGTCGGGCCGGTGAACGCGAGCGTGGTCTCCTCCTTCGTAATCGAGAACGCCTGCGAGGCGCTGCTGCCAGCATAGACCGCATCGCCAAGGAACGAGGCATTGACGGTGTACCCGCCCGGAATCTGGTTCAGCGTGATCGAGCAGGAAGCGTCACCGGAGAGGTTCGTCGAGGGCGTGCAGGATTGCGTGCCGATCGAGAGGATGATCGGCTTGCCGGAGAGTGGTGCCGGCGTGCCGGCGTCTATCAGGTGAGCGCTGAGCGTGATCGCATCGTGGTAATCGCCCGACGTCGCGCCCGTGTACGCGATGACCGTCGGACGCTTGACCACTGTCACCGTGTGGCTGACGGCGTCCGTCAGGCCGGCGTCGTCCTTGACCGTCAGGGTCACGCTGTAGGGGCCAGGCAGGGCGTAGGCGTGGGTCGGCGTCGCGCCGGATCCCGTGCCGCCGTCACCGAACGTCCAAGCGTAGTCAATGATATAGCCTCCGCCGTTGTTCGCGTGGGAGCCCGTGCCGTCGAAGTTGACCGGGTCGAGCGCCTTCGGAGACGCCGGCGAGAACGTGAATGCGGCGGTCGGGCTCAACGCCCCGAAGTTCGCCGCGCAGCCCGTGATCGCGTTGCTCCACTCGAGCTGGATCTCGTACGTATTGTGGTTGATCAATTGGTTGTAGTCCCCGTTGGTGTTCGTGGCGAGGGCGGCGCCGAAATTGAAATTGCACTTGTCGCCGTTCTCCCCGGTGCCGTTGACGTCGAACCAGCCCCCGCTCGTAGGGTCGGTGACCGTCTCATTGTGCTCGTGGCTGATCGTGTTGAGCTCGTGGTCGGTGACATCGCCGTTGGGTCTCGCGCTCGTGGTGCCGCTGTTGCAGTGACCCGACGCGAACCCGATGTAGGGCTCGTTGGCCCACAGCGTCAGCCCGTGGCCGCCGATATTGAACGAGCTATGGTAAGCGCAATAGCGATTCGGCAGAGTCAGGACGTTTCCGCAGCTCGAGAAGTCGTCGAAACAGGTCTCGACGCTGTCCGGAAGGATCAGGAAGTAGATGTGTCCGAGCCCGCGCGGCAGGCCATTGGCCTGGATGAAATTATCGAGCTCGGTCGACTCCTGCGTCTGGGTCAGGCAGTTGCTGGCGGTTACCGTGCCGTCGGTCGTCGGGCAACCCGCCGGGGTGGCCGGGAAGGCGTTTGTGTCGGTCGACGAGCCGCCGAACGTTTGCTGGTATTGGATGAAGCTGTTGGATGAGTCGTTGTACTGGGTATCCGTGGAGTACACGTTGGTCACGCGGCCGCTGTCGGCTGCGACGTCGGTCAGGTAGCGCTCGATCAAAGCGTGGTAGTTCGCCGTAACGCTGGAGCCGGGCGGCTCCCAGTACACGACGTGGGTCGTGTGCGGGCCGATGACCAGCGATCCGCTGTGGTACGTGAGGTTGCAAGCCGGATCTGGCCCCGGTTGAGGGCAGGTCACGGCCTTTTTCAACAGCTGGGGCCTCTGGATGATCGGTCCACCGTCCTGCATGACTCCCTGGGGCTCCCCGATGAAGTCCTGACTCCCCTCCAGGCCAACCGGAGGCGGACCCGGCACCTGGGCCGGAACGGTCAACGCCGCGGACGGCGTTGTCGCGATCACGCTGATACCGGCCGTCTCGAGGTTGCTTCCAGAGAACAACGCGCCGGGCGCGGTTTTCTGCTGTTCGCGAATGGCCTGACCCGCCGCAGGGGCGAGACCCGCGAAGAGGAGCAAAAGTGCTGCTCCTGTGCAACGGAGGGTAGCGCTTCTTCTCATGTGTATCTCCTTCCGGTCGAACGACCGCTTTGCTCTCTTCGTTGACGAAACCGATCCAGAAAAGGGAGGCCGAGAACTCGCCGGTGTCCGCGGGACGAAATGTCTGGTGCCCGTATATACGCGTCTGTTGCCCTTGTCAATCGGAGTTTGGCCCAACGACCACGCCCGAGGACCGTGTGTCATTGGGGTCTGTCATTCTCTGATCGAGGACCGATCCGAATGGCGCGTCCGCTTCGACTCGAGTCTTCCGGGAGCCGTCCAACGTGATGCGCGTGGGAATGTGATGAACAACTGCATCGATCTGATACCACCATGTCTCGTTTCGATCTTCTGGGTCGGCGCCGCCGAAGCTGTCCTCGCGGTTAAGTCTCTGAGAGCAGGTCGCTCGGACACCTCAAGCCGGCTGGCACCGAGGTTGCGATGGGCAAGGACAGATTAGAACGACAGATAAGAGCGAGAGTTAAGCTGGAGACAGTGCGGGCACGGGGATAGCCCACAGGATGAAGGAGGGTGCTATGAAGACGAAGACCAGGAAGTCCAGATCGACCAGGTCGGTGAGAGGCCTGCCCGTGAAAACGGTCGCCGCCAGGACCGCCAAGGGTGTCAAGGGAGGTTTTACTTCGTCCGAACACACCTCATTGGGGGGGACGAAGGGCGGCGGCAGCGACAAGCTCAAGTACCTGGAAGTTAAGATGGAAGGGGTCATCATCAGTTGATCGGATCCAGTCGAAGCGGCGAATTCGCGACGGTTAGCGAACAGCGGCGAATCGAGGCTGTGATGACCGCAGTCCGCCACGCCAAAGCCTCAGAACCACGACTAGCTCGAGAAGACAGTTGACTCCAACCCTCTCCCAAAGGGAGAGGGGGCGAGAGTTCACTTCCGCATCGAGGGCGTATGGGTTATGCCCACCAGCAGACCTTCCGGTCCGAGCAGCCGCGTGACGACCTGGCCCCAGGGTTCCTTTCGCGTGGCAACCAGCAGTTTGTAGCCCTGCGCCCTCAGCTCGGCGGTGGCTGTTTCGATATTCCCTACGTCAAACTCGATCCACGCTTGCGGCACCGGAAGATTGCCAGGCCATTGCTCCGTGCCAAAGCAGGACTCTGCCGCCTGCGCCAACGGCCACAGGGCAAAATGCTTCGCGCCATCCAGCTCGCCCGTGTGCAGATAGCCGTTGGCATCTTCTGTGAGCGGCAGTCGCAATGCCTCGGAATAGAACTTGCGGCTTGCGGCCGGGTCGCGAACGATCGGGCCAAAACCAGCGATGAATAGGACGTCGATGCTTTTCGGCGTTTTCATTGGCGGATCTTCTTTCTCTTACCGAGCTTCGATCGATTCGCTGGTCATTCCGAACCCCGGTTGCTCAAGGGAACGGCCAGGTACGAGTCGTACGGCCCTCCGGTGAAAATGGTGTGCCATCCCCGATTGACGAGATTATGGTGTGACGGACATGATGACGGGATAGGGCCCGTCAGCGGCCGGCCTGAACAGGTTCGCGGACAGATGCATACCGTCACGCATCGGCACCGCAAGATCCCGTTCAGAAAACATTGAGGTCATCGACGAATCGAGCATCCCTCGGCATCCTTGCTCCGCGGCAAGACTGCGGCGTCTCCCTGAATGGTCCTGACTCTGCGCCGGACTGCCGTTTCCCGAGCTACGCGCTGTGCCGGATGTTCATCACGTCGCCGTCCTGGACGATGTAGTCCTTGCCCTCCAGGCGCAGCGTGCCCTTGGAGCGCGCGTTGGCCTCGGAGCCGGCTTCGAGAAGCTGGTCCCAGTGGATCGTCTCGGCGCGGATGAAGTGCTTCTCGAGATCCGAGTGGATCGCACCGGCCGCCTCCTGCGCGCGCACGCCGCGGGGCACGGTCCAGGCGCGGCATTCGTCTTCGCCCACGGTAAAGAATGAGATCAGGCCCAGGAGCTCGTAGGTCTTGCGGATGAGACGTGCCAGCCCGCTCTCGGTCGAGGCCGTAGCTCCCGAGGAACTCGGCCGCCTCTTCGTCGCTCATCTCCGCGAGCTCGGCCTCCACCTTGCCGCAGATGGCGGTCGCTCCCGCAGTTGGGACGCGAAGCGATTTCGGCGAGGTCGTACCTGGCGACCGCGGCGTCCAGATCCTTGCCCAGCTCGGCGCTCTCGCCGATGTTGACCACGTACAGGATCGGCTTCTGGCTCAGGAAGGCGAAGCCGCGCAGGCGCTTCTTGTCGTCGGCGGACAGCTCGATCTCGCGGATCGGCCGTTCGCTCTCGAGCCGCGCTTTGCACTGGGACGAGCAGCTCGTGCTCTCGCACCAGATCGGCGGTCCTGCGCTCTCTTCAGGTCCTTTTCCAGCCGCTCCATGCGCTTGTCGATCTGCACCATGTCGCTGACGATCAGGTCGGCCTCGACGTTGCGAGCGTCCTTGCGCGGATCGATGCTCGCCGACGTGGGGGATCGCCGGATCTTCGAAGGCGCGCAGCACGTGGATGAGCGAATCGACCTCCCGCAGGCGGTCCGTGTAGGCCTGTTCCTTGAGCGCTTCCTGGCCGATGGCGGCGACGTCCACGTACTCGACCGTGGCATGCGTCGTCTTCTTCGGGTGATAGAGGGCCGAAAGCTTCTCCAGGCGATCGTCGGGAACCCTGGCGACGCCGACGTGCGCGTCGCGCGAATGCATGGCATGCGCGTCGAGATGCGCCTTCGTGAGGATCTTGAAGAGCGAGGTCTTGCCCGACCTGCGGCAGGCCGATGATTCCGGTCTTCATAAGGTCGCGCTAGCTTACTCGGGATGGCTTGCGGCCGGACGGTCGCTGCGCGACCAGCGGCCGAGAATGTTCTGCTACGGGAGCCGAGACCGCCGCCCTAATCCGGCCCTGCCGCGGCGCGCGCGTCGGCTTGCAGCGCAGGCGGTCGACGGTACGTCCAACTCGAGGTCGAGGGCGACGACATGCTGCCCAATGGATCACTTCTGAGACCGGCTCCGGCCACGCAGAAACAGATGAGGCCCCGTCGGGGCCTCATCGAACCGAGGGCGCCTGCGCCCCCTCAACGACGGCGACTACGCGCGGGCGTAGGTCGATGCCGTCTCGTAGGTCTCCACGATCGGCGTTCCGACGATGAACGGGTTCAGCTTGGCGAGGACTTGCGGATAGGTCGCCGTCTCGTAGGTCTCGGCGTGCTTCCGGTTGTCCCACAGGCTGATGAAGTACGCGCCCTTGGGGTTCAAGAGCGTCACTTCCTCCTCGAAGCCGTCCTGCTTGCGCAGCATCGGAAGGACTTCCTTCTCGAACAGAGTGTTCAGCTCGGTTTCTTTGCCGCTCTTGAACTGGAAGTGGACGTTGCGTGCGAATTTCATGACCCACTCCTTTCGCTCCTTGACCGGGGACGATCTCGACTGGGGAGCTTCCCCACTCCGAAGAGAAAAGCGGCGTCGTCAAGGACTCGAAGCCGTCGGTGCTTCGAAGCAGCACGACGCTAACAGGCACGGGCGGAAGCGCCAAGATGCGTTCTCACCAATCGCACTTCGGCAGGAACTCATTGGGGTCAGACCCGAAATCCTGCTGATATCGGCTAGCGACGCCTCACCAGCTCATCGACGAGCTTGTCGACCAGTTCCTTTGCCGCGACCCGACGGATCAGGCTAGTCGGAGATCGAGCACATTTTCTGAGTCTCGATCCGCGACAACTGGCATCTGGTCTTCGCGGATCGCCTTGACGGGCGTCATTCTGTTCCAGCGTTTATACTTTCAACGTGCAAGAGGCGCCTGGTCAGGCTCGGCCGCGAGCGCCTCTGGCACTCGCGGCGTCCGTGGCGCAGTTCGTGGTCGCGCTCGCGCGCAACGCGATCCCGGCTTGGGGGTTCTTCAAGCAGGGTTGGTCGCCGGCGACGACGCTCGTCGTTTACTGGGCAGAGACGCTCATCGGAACTCTCCTGATTGCGTTACGGATGGAGATTCACCGCCTTCTGACCCACAAGCGGGGCTACGGCGTGGAGGACTCGGCGACGGTCACCGTGACGTCGGGGAAGGGCCCGCCCAGGAAGCTTCGACTGGGTTATGTATCCGCTTTTCTCGTTGGGGCGCTCGGGTTCATCCTCGTCCACGGCGTCTTCCTGCTCGCGTTGGTCAAGCTCGTGCTGCCGCAAACCGACGGTGGCTCCGTCGATCCCCGGACGCTGGTCCAGGGAATTGTCTGGACGGGCGGATTGCTCGTGCTCGGCTTCTTCCTCGACCTCATCGGGCTGCGGCAGCGGCCATTCGCGTGGATTCGATCGATGGCCGAGGGGACTTTCTCGCGAATCGTCGTCGTGCACATCACCATCGTGATCGGGATGGGTCTCGCGATGTTGATCCACCGTTCGCAGCCGCTCTTCACCCTGTTTGTGGCTCTCAAGGTCCTGGCCGACGTCAGCGCTCACACGCCACAGTGGCGGCCGAAGCAGGCGCCCGCATGGATGTCACGCTTCCTGAACCGCGTGCCCCAAAAGGGTAAGGGCGCCGAGGACTTCCCGTCCTATTGGAAACGAACGGAGGCGCAGAAGGGGGCGCGCGACGCTGGAGATGAGCTCGCCGACAGCTAGGCCTGTCGTGCCGTGCTGATGGAAGACGGAGTGTTTCAGGGGCAGGTCTGGCAGAGGCCTTTGGCGTTGACCCCGATCGTGATCGTTCCATCTGGCTCGAAATTCTGATTGCCAGACGGGAAGCCTCCGCCGTGACCAGGGCCCCGCGGGCCAGCGCCGATCCCCGCCGAATGGCTGCATCGGTCGGGATTCACCTGGCAATCCTGCTCCTGGCCTCCTGTGAAGTGGTTGGCTGCGGCCGGCCGAACGTCGCCCGGAGCAGTCGCCGACGCGAGAGGCGGCCGCGCGGAAGGACGATTCCGACTGGGTCGATCGTGTGGAGACGCCTCTCGAGGAGCAGCTGGAGCGATTCGAGGCGGCAGATCGGAAGGGCAATGACTCTGCCCTGAAGGCGAGGGCGCGAGAAGTCCTTGCCCAGGCGGGGTCGGCGCGCGAGGCTCTCGAGAACGCTCCGCCGGCTCTGCGGCTCGCCTCCGCCCGCGGCGAAGAGCTGATCTTCCTCAACCACCTCGTCCTGGGTTTTGGGAGATATCTGGAATCCGGAGGCGGTCGGACTCAGCTCGAAGAGCTGGAGTCGATCCGGCGCAGGGCTCGCGCGCATCAGAAGAGCGGCCGTGCACAGACCAACGTCCCTTGAGGCTCGGAAGCCCTGGAGACCGCGTCTGAGCACCTTCCCCAGGGCGATAACCCGACTCTCCTGATATTCTCGGCAGCATCAACGCTGGCTGAAAAAGAAGGAGATGTTCATGCGAAAGGCAACTCGGGCCCTCCTCGGTCTCGCTCTCGGACTCGCCCTGACGGCACCGGCTCTGGCGGCACCGCCGAAGGACTTCGAATCGACACCCCAGGCGAAGGTCTATCGCGCCAACGCGAAGGCAATCGCCGCGAGCGACTTCGAGGCGTACAAGAAGACGATGTCGAGCGAAGCGCTCAAGCAGATGGATGCGCAGGCGAAGGAGATGAAGAAGGCCCCCAAGGACCTCATGGAGTTACTGAAGATGATGTCGCCGACAGACATCAAGATCACCGACGTCAAGGTCGACGGGAAGAAAGCGACTCTTTCGCTGACGGGAAAGTCGGATAACGAGATGATGAAGGGCACGGCGGACGAAGTCGTAGAGAACGGCCTGTGGAAGGTCGGCAAGCAGTCCTGGTCCAACGCCAAATAGGTTCCCGAGCCGCGAGCCGCGGCGGAGACGTCTCGAGCGAGGCGTTCTCCGCCGCGATATCACGCAGCTGCCGCGGCCGAGGAGGTCTGTGATGGCAAAACGGAAGACGACGAAGACAAAGGCGACTCGGTCCGAACGAGATCTCCGAGCGAAGACGCTGACCCCCGCAAAGGCGGCCGGAGTCAAGGGCGGCGTGGCCCGCAAGGCCGGAGAAGAACAGACCGTGTATTTGCCGTTCACGCTCAAGGAGTGAGAGACAGGTGAGGGCCGTTGCTCTCGTTCGCTCGCGGACCTGCGCCTGCAGGCGATCAGCGAGTCCCAGCGCGAAAGATTGGTGAACGGCATCGACCCGGCAGATACCGTGTAAAGTCCCCTCCTTCATTCCCATGACGTTCCCAGCCGGAGCACGGCTCGGCTCCTTCGAGATCCTCGCGCCGATCGGTGCGGGGGGCATGGGCGAGGTCTACCGCGCGCGGGACAGGAAGCTCGACCGTGACGTCGCGATCAAGGTTCTACCGGAGGCGATCGCCGCCGACCCGGGCGCGCTTGCGCGGTTCGAGCGGGAGGCGAAGTCCATCGCCGCGCTCTCGCATCCGAACATCCTGGCGATTTTCGATTTCGGTGTCGAGAACGGCGTCGCCTACGCCGTCATGGAGCTTCTCGAAGGCGAGACGCTGCGGAGCAGGCTCGCCGGAGGGCCGATTCCGACGAGCCAGGCCGTCGATTGGGCGCTCCAGATCGCGCGCGGGCTCGCGGCCGCTCACGAGAAAAGCATCGTCCACCGGGATTTGAAGCCGGAGAACGTCTTCGTCACTCGAGATGGGAACGTCAAGATCCTCGACTTCGGCCTGGCCAAGCGCGTCGAGCCGGCCGAGCCTTCCGCTCCGGACGACGCCACGGTCGGGGCGGATCCTGCCTCGGGAACCCCGACCGAGCCCGGGACGGTGCTGGGCACGGCCGGCTACATGTCGCCCGAGCAGGTGCGCGGTCTCGCCGTCGACCAGCGGTCGGACATCTTCTCGTTCGGCGCGATCCTCTACGAGATGCTCTCGGGCTCCCGGGCGTTCCGGCGGGAGACGCCGAGCGACTCGATGGCTGCGATCCTGCGCGACGAGCCCGCGCCGCTGGCGGACCTCGAACGGCCGGTTCCGGCGGCGCTCGAACACGTCGTCCGGCACTGCCTGGAGAAGGACCGCGCAAATCGGTTTCAGACCGCGAGGGACGTCGCCTTCGCGCTCGGCGAGGCTTCGTCGTCCGCCGCCGCAGCGGCACAGCGGTCTCAGCCGGCCGGCGGCCGGCTCGCGACCGGATCTACCTTCGCCACCGCGGCGGCTCCCGTCCATCGACGGAAGCAGGCTCTCGTGGCTCTCACTCTCGCCGTCCTCGCGGCCGCCAGCGCGGGGATTCTCTGGTGGCGTTCGGGGAATCGCTCCGGAGCTTCGGCATCGAAGGCCCAGCTCATCGCGGTCCTCCCTTTCGAGAACCAGGGCGACGCCGCGGACGACTACTTCGTGGACGGGATGGCGGACGCCGTGCGCGGCAAGCTCGTCTCCGTGCGAGGCATCGAGGTGATCGCGCGCGCCAGCTCGACGCCTTACAGGAAGACGACCAAGTCGCAGCAGCAGATCGCCCACGAGCTCGGCACGCGATATCTGCTGACGGCGACCGTGCGCTGGGCCAAGAGCGGCGGCGCGAGCCGGGTCCAGGTCAGCCCGGAGCTCGTCGAGGTCTCCGACTCCGGGCCGCCGACGTCGCGCTGGCAGGAGTCGTTCGACGCGGCCCTCACGGACGTGTTCCGCGTGCAGTCGGACATCTCTTCACGCGTGGCGCTATCGCTCGGAGTCGCGCTCGGCGCCGTGGACAAGAAGCGGCTTTCCGTCACACCCACCGGGAGCCTCACGGCCTACGACCTGTTTCTCAAGGGCAGACAGGCCGGCGTCGGGAGCGACATTGCGAGTCAGCGAAGGGCTCTCGCTCTCTACGAGCAGGCCGTCGCGCTCGACCCCGGTTTCGCCGAGGCCTGGGCCGCAATCTGCCACGGATATTCGTACCTTTACGCGAACAGCGCCCCGGCGCCCGAGTCATCCCGGCGCGCGCGGGAGGCCGCAGAGAAGGCGATCGCGCTCGCGCCCGACAAGCCCGACGGCTACTTGGCCCTCGGGAGCTACGAGCGCCTCGTGGCGAACGACCTGCCGGGTGCGCGCGAGAACTTCCGGAAAGCCGAACGGATCGCGCCCGGCGCGCCCGGGCTGCTCGCAGGCATCGCGTTTGTCGAACAGCAGCTCGGGCGCTGGAAGGACGCGCTCGAGCATCTCCGGGAAGCCGAACGCCTGGATCCCCGCTCGTCGGCGAGAGAGCGTCAATTGGGTGAGACACTCGTTCGTCTGCACCGCTACAAGGAGGGTCGGCAAGCGATCGACGCTGGGCTCGCGCTGACCCCGCGCGAGCTCGGCCTGATCGAAGAGAAGGCGCTGTCGTTTCTCGGGGAAGGCGATCTCGAAGGCGCCAGGCGAGTCGTCCGGGCCGCGCCGAAGGAGATCGATCCGGCCGAGATTGTCTCCTACTTCGCGAAGTTCTGGGACCTCGTCTGGGTTCTCGACGACGCCCAACGCGAACTGCTCTTCCGGTTGACCCCGAGCGCGTTCGACGATGACCGCGCCGGCTGGGCCATCTCGCTGGCGCAGGCCGCGGCGCTCCAGAAGGATCCGGGCAGGACGGCGTTCTATGCAGAGGAAGCCCGCAAGGCGGTCGAAGACCAGCTCCGCGCGACTCCCGACGATCCCGACTTGCACGCGCTGCGAGGCCTCGCCCTCGCCTACCTCGGGCGAAAGGAGGACGCCGTCCGCGCGGGCGAGCGCGCCGTGTCCCTGCAGCCGGTCGAGCGCGACGCTCTCTTCGGGCCCTACCTGGAACATCAGCTCATCCGGATCCATATCGTCAACGGCGAGCCGGACAAGGCGCTCGATCGCCTGGAGCGGCTTCTGCGCATTCCGTATTACCTTTCCCCCGGCCGCCTGCGGATCGATCCGAACTTCGACCCGCTGCGTTCCCAGCCGCGATTCCGGAAGCTCGCCGCGCTGCCCGGTTAGTCGGGCGCTCTGGTCCAGCTTCCTGGGGACTCCTTGCGCCAACGTGAGAAGCGATAAGGGGGCCGTGCGTTCAATCCCGGAGCCTGCTGTCGGAATCACTCGCGGTCAGAATTCGCTCTTACTCGGATTCAACCCGTCAAGCGCAAGAGACCAGTCCTCCGGAGCGAGGCTATTGGTTTCGAATCGATACCCCAAGTTCCTTTTCGAGCCTGTCGGCTCGAGCTTCGCCAAACCTGCTTTTCGAGTAAGGTCTTTGAAGGCAGGGACTTCGGGCACGTCCGCCCGGCTGGCATCGGCACTGCTACGCTGACGACTGGAAATAGGGAGGACGGGTCATGAAGACGAAGAGGGGAGCGGCACAGAAGGTAAAGAATCTGGCGGCCAGGGGGTTGGTGGACCTCGAATGGGAACGGGTTCGAGGCGGCACGAAACTTCCCGGCAAGAGGATGCCGCCCACGGTCATCCTGAAGAGGGGACTCAACTCGACCACTTAGCGTGTTCGAGGTGGTGACGCCGACTCGCGCCGCAGACACTGCCGCGCGGCGAAAGGATGAGAGATGACTACGAAGAGGACTAAGGGAGCGAAGGTTAAGGCCAACACCCTGGCGACCAGGTCGCTCGTACGCAAGCGTGCGGATGAGGTCAAAGCGGGTTTCCTGGCGAAGGGTTCCCACATCCCGAATGTCACCCTCCATCTCTACCGGTCGGGAGACGACTCCGTCAAGAAGTAAGCGTGGCGCGGGCCGGGCCTCCAGACTGCGTCAGCGAATGACCGAGTCGGAGTCCGGATCTCGAAGAGGGATCGGATCCGGCCGCAGGGGAAGGCGAAAGGCGGGGATGCCCCCGCCTCCCGGTTCCCAATCCGAAGTGAGAGTCAGCGACGCGGCGCCAAAGCCGGTGCGAGCTGGGGAGAGACGCTCGCGAAGTCAATGATCGAAGGTTGTCTCTCGGCTCGGGTTCGCCGGCGCCGGATCACCGTGATGGCGCCGAAAAGAAGAACGACTCCGAGGCCGAAGAGAAGCCAGCCGCCCACGCCCATCGTTCTCTGGGTCCTGGTTACTTCGGGGCGACTCTCCACGACCGGCCCGCTGGCAGCGGGCTGCGAGGCCGCGACGGCCTGGAGGGGCGCGGTGCTCGGGGCGACTGAAGGCAGCGCGTTCGCACTCGTGTCGGCGGTCACTCCCGCCGCGGGCGCCACCGATTCGAAGGATTGGCTCGCCGGGATCCAAGGATCGGCCACGGGCTTCTTCGCGGACGATCTCGTCACGCGCTTGCCGGTCGTCGCGACTGGCTTCTCGTTCGTGGAAGGAGCAACGGCCACCGAAGTCAGAGGCGCCACGGCCGGAGCGGACTGGTCGGCGGTGAGCGCGGGCTCGACGGCTGGCGCCGGGGGATTCGCGAACGGGATCGGCGGAAGCTCGGCGACGGGTTTCACGACGGGGGGCGGCTGCGGCACCGCGCCGGCCTCTTGCGCCCATGCGGCTCCCGCGGCCGCGGTGAGAAGAATGACTGCCAGAAATGAGCGACACGTGGATCTCATGACTTCCTCCTACGCCGAATGAAGGAGAGCGGAAGCGCCACGGCGCGGCGCCCGGCATTCTCGTCACTGTTTCGGTCGGGATTCGTCAGAGGAAGTCTGGCAAAGGGCGAGCGAATCGAGAACGCGACCAGAGTATCACGTCGCATCGAGCGAGTGGACAGAACGTGGAGACTCCTTCAATCGTTTCGGCCACTCAGTCTCAATGGAACAAACGATTGGACGCCCCGGGCGAGGAAGCGTGACGATGACTCTTCCGCCGGCGCTCGGGAAAGGGTGGCGCCGGCCAACTGGGATCAGCGCATCGTGCCGGACGTCGGTGGCAGGAGACCCTGCCCGAGTCCGGCGGAAACGGGAAACGGAGGCAACGTGGGCTTGATACTTCTCATCGTCCTGGTGCTCCTGCTTCTCGGGGCATTTCCGACGTGGCCCTACAGTCGAGGATGGGGCTACAGGCCGACTGGAGTCGTCGGCGTCATTCTGTTGATCGTCCTGATCTTGTTCCTGATGGGTCGACTCTAGGGCGACTCGTGCCTTCGTCGACGTTGACGATTCGCTGCCGGAAGGAGTTAAGTCGTGAAAATGGTCGTGAAGAATCTTTTGTCTCTCATGAGTATCGGTCTTCTTTGTCTGGGCGTCTCCACGAGGGCGCGCGCGGACGAGGCCAAGAGCGCCGTCCCTGTTGAGGTTTCCGAGGCACTCAAGGCCCTGTCCATCCAGTCCAAGCTGATCGAGAAGCTCGGCGCCGATGCCCTTCACATCGCCGTTCATGTCTCCGGGGAAACCGCGACGCTGACGGGCGAAGTGGCTAAGAAGTCCAGCCAGAAGCTCGCCGCGGAGGTCGCTCGTTCGGTGAAGGGCATCCGGAAGGTCGATGACCAGGTGACGCAGTCGAATCCGCCCGCGGCACTCCCAAACGCGAAAGCCAATGTCAAGGACGCGGTTCTGCTGACCAGAGTGAAGACCATCCTTCTGACTGACATCGGCGTCAGCGCTCTCAAGATCGACGTCGACGTCACAAATGGCGTTGTCAGTCTTCGCGGGAAGCTCGGAAATGCCGAGATCAACGAAGAGGCGGTGAGGAAGACCCGCTCGATCAAGGGCGTCGCCAAAGTCATCAGCCTGCTGGACTGAGGCCGCGACGAGTTCGTGAGCTGCGAACGAAAGGACCGCTGTTATATGAAAAAGCTCTGGATAGGATCTCTCTGCATCGTCGCCGCCGCGGCGCTGACGTCCTGCGCCACGACGACGACCTTTCAATCCACTTGGAGGTCCCCGGATGCGCGGCCGCTGCGCCTGACTGGCCGCAAGGTCGTCGCGGTCTTCATCAGCAACAACGCGACGTTCCGCCGAAGAGCTGAGGACGCGCTGGCACGGGAGATCAACGCCCGGGGCGCCGAGGGAGTGCCGGCATACACCGTCATTTCCGACGACGACGTCCGGAACCAGGAGGATGCGAGGTCGAAGTTCGAAAAGTTCGGCTTCTCGGGCGCGGTTGTCATGCGAATCGTGGGAAGCGAGACCCAGTACACCTACGACCCTGGCACCGTCTGGGTCCGCCCCCATTACCACCATTTCTGGGGAGGGTACTGGGGATGGGGATGGAACACGGTCTGGGAGCCCTCCTATCTCAGCGCCGACAAGATCGTGAAAGTCGAGACCCTCGTCTACTCACTCGATCAGGACCAGCTCGTCTGGGCCGGCGTCAGCCGAACCGTGGACCCACGGCAGGTCGACAACTTCATCGCCGAGCTGTCGAGCGCGGTTTCGGACCAGATGGTTAAGGGCGGGTTGCTCGCGAAACGCTAGGAGCGTGCGGTAACGACCCCAGATCTGCGGGGAAGCGAGGAAAGACTGATCAATGGTCAGCGCAGCGTTCGCGTATAGTCAGCCGACTTGGCTGCTGGGCCTCGAGTTGGCGCTTTCGCCACTGCGGCCGGAACCTTGGGCTCGCCGCGTACCACTGTCTTGCCACTGGTCGGCTCGATTCAGTTCAAGAGTAAGGAGGCTGTCGTGTCCGTAGTCGCTTGGATCATCCTGGGACTCATCTCGGGTTTTATCGGCAGCAAGATCGTCAACAAGAGGGGAGAGGGAATCGCGCTGGACATCGTTCTTGGCATCGTTGGCGCAGTCGTCGGAGGCTGGCTCTTCACCACGTTTGGAAAGATGACCCATGTGCATCCGGTGCCGGGTGTCAGCGGGCTCAATCTCGAGAGCGTCTTCGTTGCGGTCGTCGGTGCCGTCGTCCTGCTGATCGTGTACCACGCGGTCAGCCGTCGCTGACGCACCCTTTCCCGCGAGGGCTTCCCTGCCATGGATGCCGCCGAGACGATCGGCGGCATGGTGCCTGGCTTCCCGGCGGCTCGTGACGACCTGGGCCGAGACCAGTCTTCTGCAGCGAGACTGAGTCTAAGACCGGACGACGTTGGACTAGTGCGAACGCGACCGTGAGCGCGAGGGAATCGACGGGACCGGGCGAGATGGCGGCGCCGGTCGGTACGCTGGTTTGGCTGGATGGCGCTCGGCGTGAGGCGGCCTGGCCTCGTGTTCGCGCGGCGGGGCCACGTGGTACTCCGGATGCCAGTGGCCGTAGTCATAGCCATTGGTCTCGTAGTAGTCCACACTGTACGAGGTTCCGCCTTCGCCCTCGTAGCCGCCAGATGTCGCGACACAGCCGGTCAAGGCCGTGAACAGTCCCATGGCGAGGCCGGCCAGCGACAATCGTCGGAGAACAGTCTTCATTTCGGTACCTCTTTACTCTCGGTCTCGGACCATTCGAGCAGTCCGAAGGGCGCGCCTGACGGATCGGCGACCACCGCGATCATCCCGCCGTGCCGATCGGGATGAGGCTCGACCAGGACGTGGCCGCCCAACGCTACTGCCTTAGCAGCCGCATCTTTTGCATTCACCACCCGGACGAAATTGAGCCAGTGAGAGTGACGGTCAAGAGAATCGGCCGGCAGCGGATTTGCGCTCGCGCGGGCGTAACCGTCGGTCGCCAGCAAGAGGTGATTCGCGGTTGTCATTTCGAAGACTTCGTATCCGAAGAGCGTCTGATAGAAGGCGGCGTCAGCGTCCGGGTCGCTCGTAATGAGCGAGCTCCAGATCCACTCGCCTGGCGCCGCGAGGACATCGGCCGGATCTCCGCTGCTCGATTGGAGGACCGCGAAGACGGCTCCCTGCGGATCGGCGAAGATTGCCTGCCGGCCTCGCTGGGAATACGTGCGAGGCTGGGAGAGGACTTTGCCGCCATGAGCCAGGACCGCTCGCTCCGCCTTGTCCACGTGGCGTACGGCGATGAAGGTGAGCCACGCCGGCTGCCGGTGCCCACCGGCCGGGATCGCCCGGTGAAACAGACCTCCCACAGGCCGACCATCCAACAGGGCTACGGCGTAGTCCTTGTCGGCGGTTGAAACGTCTCGAAAGGTCCAGCCGAACAGTCCCCCGTAGAAGCTCTTGGCCGCGTCGAGATCGGGCGTGACCAAGTCGACCCAGATCACTTTGCCCGGATGATGATCCCGCGTCGCCGGTGCGGCGATCGGCGGCAACTCGAGAGACGCCGCGACGATGGTCGCTGCGCAGCTGACGCCGACCAGAGCTCCGATGCTCCACCGGATGAGATTCTGTCGCGCAACGACGGGTGTGTGGCGCATGGGGTCTTCTCCTAAACGTTCTCTACGGTGGAGTGCAATCCATGGGCCAACCGCCCGGCGCGTCGTCTCTGAGGTCTCAGAAATGATCCAGGGGTCAAGACCGGACGACGGCGAGGGTTTTGCGCTTCCGCAGAATTGGGAGAGGCGAGGTGTAAGCAGAGACAGCGTCCGAGGGCCCTTTGCCAGGCGCGTCGGAGCGAGCGTGAGCGCATCTCTCAAGAGCGAGTGGGCGCGGAAAAGGATCTGGATATCAAAGAGGACGAAGCTCCACACAGCCTCTTTGATCGTTGGTCGGTCTCAATTCTATCGAAAGAAACGATTGGACCTGCGCCACCGAACCGCACATGCTCGTTCTCCGGAGTCTCAAAGGCCGCGGGGTCAGAAGTCTCGCGGGCCGTGACCGAGACTCTGCGGAACGCGATTTGCACGTCACCAGGGGTGGGAAAAGTTGTGGAGGTGTTCGATGAATCAGAGCACGGTCATCCTCGTCGTCATCGCAATCGCGGTCGTCGCGGTGGCGGTTGGGGGCTGGTACATTGCCCAGAAGACGCGGACAAAGAAGCTGCGAGGGCAGTTCGGACCGGAATACGACCAGGCGGTTCAGAAGGCCGGCGGCCAGCGCAAGGCCGAGAACGAGCTCGAAGGACGCAGGAAGCGGGTTGAGAAGTTCAACATCCGTCCGCTCTCGCCCGAAGAGCAGACGCGGTTTGGAAAGGAATGGGCCGCGACGCAGGCCCGCTTCGTGGATGACCCGAAGGCCGCTGTGGCGGACGCAAACCGCCTCGTCAAAGAACTGATGGAGGCGCGGGGCTATCCCATCGGGGATTTCGAGCAGCGCGCCGCCGACATCTCGGTCGATCATCCCCGAGTGGTCTCCAACTACAGGTTGGCGCGTGAAATCGCCGCACGCAGCGAGCAGGGGAAGGTGACCACTGAGGATCTCAGAAAGGCGGTCGTCTCTTACCGCGAGCTTTTCGAGGAGTTGCTCGAAACGCCGCAATTCGTGGAGGTAGCGCGATGAATGATCTGAGCAAGGAGAAGGCCCTGACGACTGCGGACCTCGCGGGTTCGGGGCCCGTGCTGGAAATCAAGGGCGGCCCGGGGCCGATCGCGCGCCGGGAATACGTCGAAGAGCCCCGCGTGAAGGAGCCATCCGGCGGTTCTGCGGCCGAGGCTGCGCCCCTTTTCACAACCGAGGAGACAGAGCATTTTCGCTCGGACTGGAGCTCGATTCAAATAGGGTTCGTCGACGAGCCGCGCAAGTCCGTGGAGAAGGCCGACCAGCTCGTGGCCCGGGTCGTGCAGCGCCTGGCGGAGAGCTTTTCGCAGGAGAGAAGCAGGCTCGAGGGTCAGTGGGACAAAGGCGAAGACGTCTCGACCGAGGATCTGCGGGTCGGCTTACAGCGCTACCGCTCTTTCTTCGATCGTCTCCTCTCAGTCTGAGGTTCGCCCTCGGCTTGTGGCTGGGGCTGGTGGCGAATGAGGGGCCCCGGAAATCTGCGCGGCTGCGGTTGTGTCTCTCCGCTCGCTCCGACGACATCGTCAAGTGCGGCATCATCCGTTCTGGGAACGATTCCATCCGGACGGTCACGATTCGACGAAAGGTTCCGATCAAACCGCTCCTTCGGGTCGAAGAGGCCAGGAGCGACTGACCCTCTTCACATCTGGGGTCGTGGGACATGGTTCCTACGATGGAGGTCGGCGAGAAGACGAGAGGAGGTGAACGGCATGAAACTGACAAAGAACCTGGGGATGCTCTTGTTGGGCATCTGGCTTATCGTGACAGGCCTCGTGCAGGTTTTCAGCATTTCGATCCCCGCCATGGGCACCCTACTGCCCCTGCTCGCTGTCGTTGCTGGTGTCATGATCCTCATTGGTCGGTAAGCTGCGTTCAGATCCCACGAAGAACATTCAGGTCGCGTAGCGGTGGTGCCGGGTCTGTATCTTGGACCAAGCTGGGGGCCAGGGAGTGGTCTCCCGGCCACGGCCGATCGACTCAGCTTACGATGCGCTCGGCAGCTTTAGCGCATCGGCAAGGATGCCTTTCTTGTCCGAACTCGATGCCAAGATGAGCCCAGGCGCGCCTCAGCCTACCTTCGTCCAAGACCTCAAGCTGCGAGAGAACCGCTTGCGGAAGTCCAGTCCGGCTGACAACATCGGGGCGCCTCCCTTCCAGGTCGGTCCCGGCGGCTGGACGACGACGGAAGCTTCGATAGAGACGAAGACATGACAGGTTCCAAGGCTTTCTTCTTGATCAGCCTGGTGGTGTGCATCCTGAATATCGGCGTGGGATGTGCGAGCCTGCCGAACGTCTCCGAAACAATGCGCGAAGCACAGTCTAGCCAGGTCCCTGGCCGAATCGCTTCTGCCAAAGGGCTGTTGTCTTCCGCAACGAGCAAGGCCATCATGGACCGGCTTGCGCGATCCGTCGACCCGACGGACGTTCTCCAACGCTATACCGCCGTCATCGAATCGGTGAGCGGCACGCCAGCGACGAAGGGCAACAAGGTCACTCTGCTCATAGATGGCCCGGCCACTTATGCCGCGATGTTCGCGGCAATACAGAATGCCCGGGTCGATATCAGCCTTGAAAGCTACATCCTCGACGACGGCGCGACGGGCCGCCGATTCTCCGACCTGTTATTGAAAAAGCGCGCGGAGGGTGTTCAGGTGGTTGTGATTTACGACAGCCTCGGCAGTCTCGCGACGACGGCCGGTTTCTTCGAGCGCCTGCGCGACGGGGGGATTCAGGTCGTCGAATTCAACCAGACGAACCCCCTGAAGGGCCATGGGAAATGGGGCCTTCTCCATCGGGATCACCGCAAGATCCTGATTGTCGACGACAGGGTCGCCATCATCGGCGGCATCAACATCAGTCAGGTGTATTCGAGCAGCCCTTCCGGAACGAAGCCGCGAAAAGGCACGCCCGTTGGCTGGCGTGACACGGACGTCCAGATCGAAGGCCCCGCCGTGGCCGAGTTCCAAAAGCTCTTTCTCGACACGTGGCACAAGCAGAACGGCCCGCGCATCCCGGAACAGATCTATGTTCACGGTCAGAAAGAAGCGGGCGACGCGCTGGTGAGAGCCCTGGGCAGCACGCCGGGCGAGACCAACAGGATGACCTTCGTCGCGTATGTGGCCGCGATTACTTTCGCACAGCATTCGATTCATCTCACGAACGCCTATTTTGTCCCCGACGACCAGATCCTCAAGGCCTTCACGGATGCCGCCCGGCGTGGTGTCGACGTGAAAATCATTCTTCCCGCGGTCACCGATGCTTCGGTGGTGCTCTCCGCGCAGCGGTACGAATATTCCAGGCTGTTGAAATCAGGTGTGAAGATATTCGAACGCCGCAACGCCGTCATGCATGCAAAGACCGCGGTCATCGACGGCGTCTGGTCGACGGTCGGTTCGACGAACATGGACTACTGGAGCTTCCTGAGCAATGACGAGGTGAATGCCGTCATCCTGAGCCGCGGGTTCGCCGTTGAAATGGAGAACATGTTCTCGAAGGATCTCGCGGAATCCAACGAGATTCAATGGGATAAGTGGAAACGAAGACCCGTGACAGACAGAATCATGGAGTGGTTTGCGCATCTATTCTTCCGATGGTTATAGTGGTGCGAGGTCGTCCCTCGCGCGCGTCTCGAGATAACGGGTAAAGACGCCTTCCGTAAGTCCCGGCGCGATCACTTCCGATCTTCGTAGACTCCGACGATGACAATCTCGTAGGGGAGATCCTGGGTGAGAAGCTCGGGCTGATCACCGGATCGGGCGGCTCGGGACGCGACTTCTGCCAGGTTGATTCGCGGCAGACCGAAAACGTGAAGGCGGCTCCCGGGCGGGAGAGACCGAACGATCTTCTCGGGCGGGGAGCCCCTGACGAAAGCCATTCTGACCCTCGACGCCAGGAGACCGCCCTTCAGGTCGAAGGCTGTCGCGGTGATGAATCGCCCGTCGCGGACGACCCGATGCCGCTCTCTTCCTACCTCCAGGAGGAATTCCACATCGATGAACTGTCCCTTACGCGTTACGATTGTCGTGGTGGCCGCGCCCGGCAAGATGCGGCAGGGGATCTTTTCGAGGCTGCGAAAAATGATATCGGCACTGCCCGGGCGGTATCCTTCGACCGGGCGGAGGGATTCGAGCAGGCCGATCCCGGCCAACCGGGTAACCGGATGGATCTCGAAGACGTGGTCGGGATTCGCGGCCGCCGTCGAGGGGAAGTCCTCTCCCTGGATCTCCCCGGCGCTGCCCACATGCTCGCTCCAGATCCGCCAGGCGCCGGTGATCTTCAGCGCCCGGCCGCTGCCTTCGTCGCGGCGAATCCGGCCGAAGGCTTCTGTCTCGCTCGCCGCGTTCTGGATCTCCGCGACCACCGGGAGGCCGACCCCCGGCGCCCTCCCGGCCAGATGAAGATCTCCGTCAAACACGGCGGCGTGTGGTCTCTTATCCGCCTTGTCCACCGTTAAGGCGACGTCGATCGTGACGCGATTCTTGTAGGCTTCGATGAAGGTCTTCTTGAGGGTGATCGCGATCTCCTCGGGCGAACCGGCGGCTCGAACCCGGATCAGATCCTGCTTTGCTTCCCGCACGATCACGGCGCAGCCGCCGGCGAGAAAGATGAGAAAGACGCATCCGAGCACAGGGCGGAGGGGCATCTCTCTCATTCTAACCGGGCCGCCACAATACGCGGCGAAGACAACCAGCCGCCTCGACCTCTTAGCTTCAGAAAGTCCGGGCCGCGGCCATCTCCTCGCGCGGCGACCTTCCGGGAGCGGGTCCCCGCTTTCCGCGTAATCTTTTCAATCATCTGTAAGACTTTGCCGATTAGGAGGCTGGCCGACCGCGTGATATGCTCCTCCTATCGCATTCGCTAGGTCCGCTGCCAGCCCCCGTTTCTGACAGATCCCAACGAAAAGGCGAGAAGACGCAATCGCAGAGCGGCCAACGCTTGCGAGTTGTGGACTTCCATAACGGCCCGGCGTCCGACGGCTACGGACGACGAGCAAACGATCGAGGAAGAGACATGAAGACGAAGACCATCCTGGCGTCCCTGGTGGTGTTTCTGGCGGGTTTCGCTCTGTGTATCGCCGCAGACCTGAACATGGGTACCTGGAAGCTCAACGAGGCCAAGTCAAAGCTCAACCCGGGAGCGACGAGAAATAACACCGTTGTGTATGAGGCCGCGGGCGACAGTGTGAAGATCACCGTCGACGGCATCGATAGTGACGGCAAGCCGGCGCATACCGTGTGGACTGGCAAGTTCGACGGCAAAGACTATCCGGTCTCGGGCGATGCGACTTCAGACGCGCGGTCCTATCAGAGCGTCGACCCCCACACGCTGGCAATGATCGTCAAGAGGGCCGGCAATGAGACGGTGACGGGTCGCATCGTTGTCGCAGCCAACGGCAAGAGCCGGACGGTGACGACGAGCGGTACCGACTCGCAAGGCAAGAAGATCAGCAACGTGGCGGCATACGACAAGCAGTAACCTGGTCTGGATTCATCCCGAGCGCCCCGTGGACAGGAGTCTGCGGGGCGTTTCTCTTGGTGCCAGCGCGTGCCATTTACCTCAGGGAGGAATCGGAGCCAGTCTTGGCACAGGGTGTTTTCGAGTTCTTCTGCCCGAGAATCACTCCTGCCCGGCCCGGAGCCACGGGTCTCGATTCGATGCCCCTAGCCATGTTTCGAAGCCGCTCGCCTTCGCGCTCCGGGTCGCCGGTTTCCCGGTAAAGTCTCCCAGGGCAATCGGTTTCGATACTTTCCAAGAGCGGGCACCGAGGTTGCAGTGAGAGGCGCAGGTACTAGTCTGAGCGAGCCGGAAACCGTTGTCTGCGGTCCGCTCGCGGCGGACGAAAGGCTCCTCGAGTTTCAGCCCTGGGCCGGCGACGCTGCGCGGTCGGAGATCGCGCGCTCCGACGCGAGCCGACGCAAGAACGCTCGCCGCGAAACCGTCTCCGCAACGGAAACAGCCAACAACGTCCTCATTCTTCCAAAGAGCTGAAGAATGTCCGCGCACCATATCGATGCATTATCGAAGCCGCGCTCCTTCGAGAACCGGTGCGGCAGGTAGCCGCCGCCGCAGGTCTCGCGCTCAGGGCAGTCCTCACAGGCCGAGGGAAGCCGAAGCCCCTCGAACATCGCCCTCCCGTGCAGCTCGCTGGCGGCCGCTATGTGCTCGAAGTCGTCGCGCAGCACCGAGAGGCCCGCAGCGGCCGTGCCGTCGCCGCAGACCCGCAAGACATCCAATCCCTCGATATCTCCATCTGCTTCCACGAACACGATGCCCAACGGTTCGTTGCCGAAGAGGTCCGATCCGCTCGAACCGCCGAGGATGAGCTCGGCGAGCTGCCAGAACAGCGGGACGTCCGTCTTCTCCCAATCCGCGAGACACCATTTCTCGACGATCGGCATGAGAAAGTCCGCAACCGGGGTCGCATCGGCTCGCGTCACGGCGATTCTCTTAGTGTCGTGGGTGTAATCGGGCAGCAGGAAACTGATTCGGCGAACTCCGAGGGACTTGAAGTACTCGTAGACCTGCAAGCCGTCGCCGTGCAAGGGAATGACTGACAGGACTTGTGGCGAAACACCGCCGGAGAGCAAGCGTCTGAGACCCTCTTCAACGGTGCCGTGCGAGCCGCGGCCCAGGTGGTCCACGCGAAATTCATCGTGAACGGCGGCGGGCCCATCGATGCTCACTCCCACCCGCATGTCTTCGCCGCGGAACAGTTCGATCCACTCACGGTCCACGAGCGTGCCATTCGTCTGAATGGAAAAGCGCGGAGTGGCGATGCGGCCCAGTTCGTTCCGCAGCTCCCGGCACCACTCTCGGAGGCGCTCTGCTCCGGCGAGGCATGGCTCACCGCCGTGAAAGACGATCTGCGCGACCGCCTGGCCCGAGGACTCGCAGTATCGCCGGATCCGGCCGGCGGCGGCGGTCATGACGGCTGCCGGCATGATGCTTGGCCGGGACCGCCACGTGCTGTCGCCCTTGTTGTAGACGTAGCAATATGAGCAATTTAGGTTGCACCGCGAGGCAACCTTGAGCACGAATTGCAGAGCCGGTCTCAGCGGTGTCATTCCGAAAGACCCAGAGAGAGCGCTCCGGGGTGCGCAGCGCTCACCAGCCCTCGATCGAAAGAGTTGGAAGGCCGCTGCTAGCGCGAATGGCTCGAGGCGAGGCGCTTGGCCAGTCGCAGGGCTCGCGCCCGTGCCGACGGGTTCGGAAGCGCCCGACCGTCGATGGTGCTCTTGTTGTGCGCTCGGATCGGGGAGGCGTTCTGGGTGACGAGCGACAGATCCACCCGCGCCTTGAGCGCGCTCGCAAGACCCTGGCGCGCCTTTGAGCTGGAAGTCGAGTCAACCACAGTTCGGGCATGGTTATCCATCGCGAGCACCTCCTTGACGCTGGCGAATGTACTTCCTTTGTCAGGCGAGGGCAACCCCCCGACAGGAGGGCGGCAGCCAGCCGGCCGAGCTCTGCTCGCCGTCGTCGCCGCGGGGAGGCCCAGACTCATCGAGCTCCCTCCACGAGAAACAAGTGAGAGATGGTCCTCGAGAAAACATATGCGTAGCTCTTCTCGTCTTCTCCGAAAAAGGGAGCGCCGACCGAGGTCACGCCGCTCAGGTCCGCCGGTCCGATCGTCCGCACGGGATCGCGCCGGCCTGCCGGGAGAGTGATGCGCTCGATTCGCAGGGGAACATCATTCCCGCGGGAGACGAGAAGCGAGCGTCCGTCCCGGCTCCAACGAATCGCAATATCGTCGGGAGTCGTGCCGGGCACGGGCCGCCCCTGGCCGCCGCCCACGGGGTAGAGGACGAGGCCGCCGCCGCCTTGGACGAGGATCTGGCGGGCATCCGGCGAAAGGATCCCTCGGGTCGTACCTTCGGGCGTGACGGCCCGCGGCTTGCCTGCGGCAATCTCTTCGACGTAGCAGCGCGGCGCATGCGCGGGCTCGTGGCCGCAGAAGAGCACCGAACGGCCGTCGGGAAAGAACATGGCCGACTCGTAGCTTTCGATCCCGCCGCGGTCGAGCCGGCGCGTTTCCCCGGCGCCGATGGGATAGAGGACGAGCTGCTGCGGCGACGTGGGCACGATCGCGAGAGCCCATTTCCCGTCGGGCGACAGATCTGCGGGTGTCCCCTCGCCCAGCCGAACGACGGCCGAACCGTCGGTGCGGCGCAGGCAAACCGCGTAGTTGGCGCCGAGACTGCCGCTCTGCTCGGTGAAGAGGATTGTCTTCCCGTCCGCCGAAAGCAGAGGGTGGTCCGAGAGGTCGAGCCAGGACAGGTCTCGCTCGGCGGTCTGCCCCGGCGGAAGAACCGGCAGCGCCTGCACGAAGTCGTCCCGTGTGGCGAGCCACCGTCCGTCCGGGCGCATATCGTGGATCGTCAGACCTCCCGCGCTTTCGAGCGCTATCCGCCGGCGGCCCGAAAGCGTCACGGCTAAAACAGAGAAGTCACTGTAAGCGTTGCCGGCCGAGAACAGGACCTCCTGCCCGTCGGTAGACCAGACCAGGCCCTCCTCACCCCAGAACCCATCGGCCAGCACGGTCTTCTTGCCCTGAAGATCGGTGACCGCCAGAAGCCCCCGGTCGTCCCACCGGACTGGGTGCTCGAAGAACGCGATCCGGCCGCCGCGCGGCGAGAACCGCAGGTCGCTGAAGTAGCCGCCCGTCTCGCACAGGATCTTCCCAACGGGGAACTCCAGCCGATCCTTGCCGCCGACTTCGCGGATCACTGCCAGGCTCGAACCGTCGGGAGACCAGTCCGCTTCCCGTACGTTCTCGATGACGTCCCGCGGAGCCCCGCCCTCGAGCGGCATCTGGGCCAGTGTGCCCTGGAAGACGTTGTGCGAGATGTAGCGTGCGTGCGTCAGCAGCGCCAGCTCGCCGCGCGACGAGACGGAGAGCAGGTGCACGCCGGACAGGCCCAGAGCCTTCGCCTCCGGGAAATCCGGCCGCACCGTGAAGAGGTCCGGCGTGTTCCCCTGCAGGGCGGCGCTGTACACGATCGTCCGGCCGTCGGGAGCGAAGCGGGCGTTGAAGATCGCCTGTTGCTTGAAGGTCAACTGCTGAAAAGAAGCGCCGCCGCTCCGGGAAGCGCTCTCCATCCGGCGCCCGGCAAAGTAGGCCGCGGCGGCCGTTCCAACCAGGAGCACGGCAACCCCGGCCGGGACGAGCCGGCGCTTCCTGACCGCGGGAGAAAAGGGCACGGTCGGCAGGCCCGAGGTCGAGAGCCCGGACAGGGCCTCGAGGGCGAACGCGACATCGTGCGCCGAATGGAACCGCTGCTCGGGTTTCTTTTCGATGCAGTGTCGGACGATCCGCTCGAGGCCGGGCGAGATCCCCTGGTTCGTGACTGAAATGTCCGGCGGCTCTTCCCGCAGAATCGCGGACATCGTTTCCGCGGCCGAGTCGCCGTGGAAGGCTCTCTTGCCCGAGAGCATCTCGTAGAGGATGGCCCCGAACGAAAAAATGTCCGACCGGGCGTCGGCGGGCTCGCCCTTGACCTGCTCCGGAGACATGTAGCCGAGCGTGCCGAGCACCATACCCGGCACCGTGCCGCCGGTCTTCGTCGGCAAATTCGTGACTTCGGGCCCGGCTTCGTTCTGCGTGAGCTTGGCCAGGCCGAAGTCCAGGATCTTGATCCGGCCGTCCTTCAGGACGAACAGGTTGTCGGGCTTCAAGTCCCGGTGGACGATCCCCTTCTCGTGCGCCGCGGCCAGCCCGTGCGCGATTTGGAGGGCGTAGTCGACCGCCTTGCGCTGCGGCAGCTTCCCGCCCGCCAGAGCCGAGAGCAGCGTCTCCCCCTCGAGCAGCTCCGACACCACGTACGGGGCGCCGTCGTGCGTGCCGACGTCGTAGACGGCCGTGATGTTTGGGTGATTCAGGGCCCCCGCCGCCTGCGCTTCCCGCTCGAATCGCCGGAGCCGCTCCGCGTCCTGCGAGTACGAAGCCGGCAGCACCTTGACCGCGACGTCGCGCTTCAGCCGTTCGTCCCGGGCCCGATAGACCTCCCCCATGCCACCAGCCCCGAGGGGCGCGAGGATCTCGTAGGGACCAAGAAGTGAACCGGGTTCAAGCGACAAGCGTGCGACATTGTACGGTGTCGGAGTTTCGCCGCATTTGGGACTCCGCGCTGACTCTGGCGGAAGCGTGGCGGCGAATGTTCCCCTGACGTGACGGACCCGCCTCCGTCGAGTGCCAGATCGCCGAGGCGGGTTCCCGCGAGCAAGGGCATCAGTTACCTCTTCCTTTTCAGCTCCGCGGTCCAGTTGGTGAGAAGCGTGATCGGCGAGAGCTCCTGCGGCAAGTCCGTCGCCACCAGGAAGCGTTGGCCGTCGGCGGCCACGTCGTACCGGTAGCCAAAGCCCATGGACCTCGCCTGGAAGAGGGGCTCGATCGCTCCGACCTTGAAGCTCTCGCTGTCCGTCTGCACCTGCGCCGCCATGAGACGGTTGTCTGGAGCGAAGAAGAAGAGCTCCTTGCCGTCGGGGCGCCAGCGAGGCTCGATCCCCCCGTTCTGGGAAACCTGCCAGCGAGCCCCGGGGCCGGGAAATACCATCACGTAGGTCTCCAGGCGCCCCGATTCGTCGGACACGTAAGCGAGGTAGCGGCCGTTGGGAGAGAACTGCGCATCCTGCTCGACGGCCGGGGATGCGACCAAGGGGAAGGCGCGACGGTCTCCTTGCAGAGGAAGGACCCAGAGGTCGGATTGCGACTCCTTCTGAGCCAGAAAGACGAGGAAGCCGGCCTCTGGAGAAAAGCTGCACGGATAAGCCCGTCCGGGCCTGTCCGTCACGATCTTTTCCTCGACGGCGGAGCCTTTCATCGCCTTCATCAGAATGTCGTAGCCGCTGCCGTCGGGCCTCGATTTGCTGTAGGCGATGCGGCTGCCGTCAGGCGACCAGACCGAGGCGAACTTGTCACCGCGTCCCGTCGTGAAGCGGCTTCGCGTGCCCGAAGCCAGATCGATCATCCAGATGTCGGCCGTTCCGGTTCGCACGTCGACGATGGAGGCCGCGGCGCGCGTGCCGTCGGGCGAGATCCTGGGGCCGCCGCCGTTGACGAACTGCGCCGGCTCCCCGAGGGTCGAAAGCACAGTCTCCCGCCGATCGAGCCAGCGCAGAACGGAGGGGGTATCACCCTTACCCGTCTGGTAGGCGAGCATTCCATTGTCGGAAGCCGAGAAGACTCCACGGCTGAACCGCTCGTCCATTCGGACATCCGGCACGAGCGTCATGGGTTCGCCTTGGAGAGCGAGGCGGTCCAGGTCGAAGGCCTGGGCCACCAGCGCGTCCTCCAGCACATAGAGCAGGTAGCCCGATGCATAGAGCGCGTTCGAGGCGACGTTTTTGATGAGCCTGGAATCCTTCGAATCGAGCTGCCCGACTCGGATCTCGGGCTCGGGGCCGGCTCCCGCACCGCTGTGGCGCACGATGTACAGGAAGTGCCTCCCGTCCGGCAGGAAGCGCGGGTAGCGGTGGGTCGCGTCGGTCGGGCCATACACGCTGGCCTGTGTTGATTTGCCGCCTTCGGCCGAGACGCGGAACACCGGGCCGCGCGCGTCGGGCGTGAAGAGGATGACGCCCTCGCGATTCCAGGTTCCGCCCCGGGCGTCCGTGATTTCCGCCAGCCTGAACACCGGGCCGCCGTTGACGTCGATTTTCTTCAGGGCCCGATCGGCGAAAAACCCGATGAACCGGCCATCCGGCGACCAGAACGGCCGGTAGGCCCTCTCCGTGCCGGCAAGCGGTCGGGCCGACGAATCGGTGAGCGAACGAACCCAGAGCAGGTTGGGCCCTTCTCCTCTGCGCGCCGTGAAAACCAGACGCGAGCCGTCGGGCGAAATCTCGACCGGACCGGCGTCGATCCACATGGAGACGAACTCGGATCCCGGCGGAGGCAGGATTGAGGTGCGGAGGACGGGCGCTTGCGCCGGGCGCCGCGTCAGGACGACAGTGGCCAGGCCGATCGACACGAGCGCGAGAGCGCTCGCTACGAGCCAGCCGGACCGAGTGCCGGGGGAGCGCGCCGTCCCCGGCGTGGCCAAGCCCGCACTCGACCCCTCGACGATCCAACGGAGCTGTCTTCCCACGTCGCGCGCGCTCTGCCAGCGATCCTCGGGATCCTTTGCCAGACACGTCTTGACGACCCGGTCGAGCTCCGGCGGCGACATCGGCTGGAGGCTCGAGACGGGCGGAGGATTGGTTTGTATGATCGCCGAGATCAACGAGGCCTGGCTCGCGCCGCTGAAGGCTCTCTGACCGGTCGCCATCTCGTGGAGAACCACTCCAAGCGTGAAGATATCGGTCCGCGAATCGGCAGCCCGACCCTCGAGCTGCTCGGGCGACATGTAGGAGAGCGTGCCGAGGATCGTGCCCTGGTGCGTGATGTCCTTCGCCGCGGTCGGCGCCGACGTGAGGTCTTCGACCGGGCTCGCCGGATCGAGCACTTTCGCCAAACCGAAGTCCAGGAGTTTGACTCCCGACTTGGTCAGCATCACGTTGCCAGGCTTCAAGTCCCGATGCACGATCCCCTGGCGGTGCGCCTGGTCCAGCGCGTCGGCAATCTCGATTCCCTGCTTCAGGACCTGCTCCGCCGGCAGCGGCCCTCTCGCGAGGCGCGCTGAAAGCGTCTCACCCTCCAGATACTCCATGACGAGATACTCGGTGTCGCCCTCGCGACCCACGTCGTAGAGCGCGCAGATGTGGGGATGCGACAGCTGGGCGATCGCCTTCGCCTCCCTCTCGAACCGGTGCCGGACTTCGGAGGTCGGCGATAGATGCTGCGACAGGACTTTGATTGCCACGGTCCGCTCGAGCCGCGTGTCCCGCGCTTTCCAGACCTCGCCCATACCGCCCGCGTCGATGGGCGCGACGATCTCGTAGGGACCAAGCCGGGAGCCGGGTTCGAGGGACAAGAGTGCGACATTGTAAGGGGTCGGCTGCTTCGATGGGCACTTCGAGCTGGATGTCGCCAACCCATCCGAGCAGAAGGAAACCCGGCACAACGGCATCCAAGGAGGCACCCCGCACGGCTTCCAAGCGCGGACCGAACTCGAGCAAGCAGGGAAGAGGAAGAGAGTCCACCTTGAAAATGGCAGACCCCGAAGACTGAAGGTCTCGATTCGATACCAGGATGTTTCATTTCATATCTGCTTGCCGAACCCGGTCTTCGGTTAAGGTCTCTCGGATCAAGGCCTTCGGTGGTTCCCGCCTTGCTGGCACCGAGGTTGCGATCAGAGGTGGTGGTCAGAAGCCGCAGGCACTCAGGACAGCTCAAAGAGCAAAAAGGAGGACGGTATGGACAAGAAGAAGACCAGGAAGTCGAAGACGGCCAAGTCGATGAGGAATCTTCCGGCGAAAGCGCTCGACGCCAAGACCGCCGAGGGCGTCAAGGCAGGCACTTACGGAAGAATCAAATGGACGTACACGCAGCAGAAGCCGTGAGCCAGAAGAAGTCGACGAACAAGAGGGCGACGCGGCGAATAGGGAAACTTCCGGTGAAGACTCTTTCTGTCAAGGACGCCTCGGAAGTCGTGGGCGGCAAAGGGTGCGCCACGGGCAAGCACCTCGACACCGTCAAGCTCATCGTCCGATAGCGCAGCACAATCAAACCGCCGACGGCTAAGAACCGTCGGTTGACGGCCTCGATGTCGCGAACGATTTGCGGCGTGGAGGGAGCGCCTGCGCTCTCACGACACGGCCGGTCCGTCTCTCTGCGTGATGTCCGGCTCACCGGCGACGGGCCAAATGCGATGGTGCCTCTGGCTGCCCGCGTGTTCGTCGCGGCCGTCGCCGCGACGCTCAGGCGGCGGAAACCGGACGCGCCCGGCGCGCCGCCGTCATCGGTCTCGTTGGCCCCCGCGGGAGCGAGCGGCCGCTCGAGATTCGCGGGATCGGGAAGAGCAGGCATACGGTGCTCGGGAGGCTCGGCCTCATTCAAGTCGCCGCTTTCCGTCGAAGAATGAAAGGGAACCGCCGCGGGCGAGACCGGCGCCGCGACCCCGCCGGATCCCGGCGCGGCCCCTCGGAAGACAAGACTCACGGGCGCGGAGGCCGGAACGGGCTTCGACCCCCTGGCTTGAGAAGCGAGGGCGGGAGCGGCTGTCACCACCGGCAGGGTCCCAAGGCACACCGCCAGCACGTAGGTTCGCTTCATACAGCCTCCTGGCATCGGCCGTTTCGTCGCGATCCCTCGCGCTTCACGCCCAGTTGTACGGTTTCTCTTGCGATTGGAGGGAGCAATCAGTGCACCAGCGCTCGGTCCGCACTCAAGCTGCTGTGAGCGAGCAACTTGGCAAGAGAATCGTCCCTGTCTCAATGCACGCGCGTCAAGGGAGGAACATCTCTGAGACGTTTCGCAACGGATCCAATGCGTCAGAGGCGATGCCTGGATGCCTCAGGCCTGAGGGGGTCACGCCGCCACTCGTACCCAACCGCGAACTTCCCCCGTACCCCTCCGCGAAGTCCACTCCCCTGTTCGGTCGCGTTAGACTGCCTCGCTTCGCCACATTCATTGAGCGATTCGTTCCATGAGGACGTCATGAAATATGCAACCCTCGCTTTGACGGCAACATTGCTCGCGACCTGCGCAACGGCACTTGCAGACGGCGGCGGGACGTTTACGGTGAAGGGCAAGACCACCGTGCTCAAGAGCGCCTACGCATACTCGCGCCCCGATCCCTTCGATCGTTCAAAACAATCGACCGTCATCGCATTCAGCGAAAGGCTGATGGACGCCAAGCAGATCAGCGCTGCGAAGGACATCCTCGATGCTCTCTCGCACGCCATGAATGACCACTCTGGCACGGAAGAGAAGCCGGCCAGCGTCGAAGTCATCGTTGCCAGGAATGATCCGGACTCTCCCGTCCAGCAGATCGGTTTCGAGCTGCCGGGGCTGAGCTCGTCCGCGAGCGTGGGCGCCGGGAGATACAAGCTCGATCTCAAGCGCAACGATGCCAGGCGCATCGAGGGCACTCTGCGCAGCACGAAAGAGGCGGATAAGACCGCCGATCACGGCGGCTACTTCGATCTACATTTTGCGCTGGACGTCGTCAGCCCCATCGATCAGAAGTAGGGTGACCGCTTCCCATGTGGATGGGAACCCGCCCCTGGAGATTCGGCAGGCCGAAGTTCACGCGCCCGTCGCCGCCGTAGGTCGTTCCCAGCAGCGAAAAGAGCGCCTGTTTCTGGTTGATCGGCGGGAGCTGTCCGTCGTATAGCGCCCAGCCCTTCGGCGGGAAGCCGAAGCTCATGATCGGGATTTCGCTGAGAAAAGGCTCTGCCATTCGCGACCTCCTGATTCAGGCGTGCTTACGGAGGGAAGCTGCCGCAACCGCTCACGGTCGTCGCATTACCCTCCTCGTCGAAAATCTTCTGCGTTCCCGCAAGAGTGTTGTTGCCTGTGATGAAGGAAGTGGCAGCTGCTGAGTTGCCGCCGTTCGATCCCGTCTGAACCGTAATAGCCGAGCCGGTCGGCGGTCCTACGCGCTCGGCCAGCAAAACGTCCCATGCGCCGTTCATCGTCGTCGCGTCAAACACAGTGTTACCGGTAATCAGCACACAAGCCGAGTTGTGTTCGTCCGCCAGGACGAAGATGTTGCCGTCGCCGGCACCGCACGGCACTCCGGCGCCACAACCGATGTTCTGATTCGTGCCGCTCGGCTGCGGAAGAAAGTTGTTCGTAATCTTGAAGCGCGCCGAGCCCGTGCCCGACACTGCATCTCCGTTCTGGCTGAACGCCACGATCACGTCGGCGTTCGGCACCTCGCGGATCGTATTGGTGTCGACCGTGAAGAAGCCTTGCGTGGAGTCGCCTTGAACGATCAGGCGGATGCCGGAGCCGATCGCCGAGCCGGAATCTTTGGTGCCCTGCGTGCCGATCACATTGCCGGTTATATAGCCGGTGATCGAGCCGCTGAAGCCCGCGCCCGCACCGGAGAAGGCATTGATGGCCTGGCTATGGTGACCGTTGAGCGTATTGCTCAGGATCTGAAACGTAAAGTTTGTGTTCTGCGACTTGTCCATGTCGATGCCCGCGTTGTTACCGGCGAACGTGTTCGACTGCACGGTAAAACTGTTGCTGGCCGCGGGGACGGTGATGATCCCACCGCTGGACGAACCGATTCGAGCGGTGTCGACGGCACTCACCTGAAGACCTGTAGAGCTGTTGTTCGTTATCAAGTTGCCTAACAGCGCTGAACCGCCACCGACTAGGGCACTCGTCAATATGGACGTCCCGCGCATCTCAATCAGGATACCGTCGCCGCCCAGGGTTCCCGTGACGGTCGACGACTGAAGGGTAAAACTCGACGTGTTGGAGTTCCAGTTGTCAACCGTTATGCCCTGATGGCGCGCAGCGGTGAAGACGCAATTAGTGATCGAGATAGTCCCGATCGCGTTCCCCAGCGTCAGGCCGTCGTCGTCGGTGACACTCCCCGCATTGTCCGAAATGTCGCAAAAGGTGAGCGTCAAGCCATTCACTCCAGCGGTAGTGATGGTGGTGTTCGCGGGCGAGCGCGTCCATCCAGCGGGAACGGCTTTGATTCCGGTCAGGCCCGGATTCGTGATGTTCATGTACCCGAGGCTGACATTGGTTGCGGTGTTGATGACAATGCCATCCCCAGTTACTCCAGAAATCGTGCCGCCCGATCCGTTGTTGCTGCTTCCGTTGTTGTCGCCCGTGATGGTAAAGCTGCCGCCGGTAAAGTTCTTCAGGACGATGCCGTTTGAGCCGCCATTCGCGCTTACCGACGTGAACGTCATCGTGCCGGTGTTGCCGGCCGCCTGAATGTCAATGGCGGTTCCGGTCGTGCTGGCCACGTTACGCGCGGTAACGCTTACGCCGGTCACCGTGCTGTAGGACACACCGTTGAAGTTCGTGATTGCTCGCGACGCCCCGGTCGACATGTCAATGCCGTTGATGACGACGCTGTTTGCAAGCACCACGGTGCCCGTGAGCGTGGGCGTCGTGCCACTTCCTCCGCCGATCGTGAGGTTGCCCAGCGTGAAGGTCGTGCCCTGGCCCCACAGGGTCTGATTGGCCTGAAGAGCGATCGTGTCGGAGCTCGGGAAGGCGCCGCCGGAGTGGACGAAGATCGTGTCACCCGAAGCCGATGGGGCCTGAGCGTTGTTGACCTTGTTGAAGGGGCTGTTGGAGGTGCCGATTCCGTTGGCGCCGGACCCGTTGACGTACCAGACGAGGCTGGTCAGCGGGACCGTAACGGTGCCGTTGGCGGAGTCGATGCCGTTGGAAGTGACCTTGTAGCTGAAGACGGCCGAGCCGGTGGCGCCGGCGATGGGGGTGTAGCGGAAGGAGCCGTTGGAGTTGAGCGTGACGGTGCCGTTGCCCGGCTGCGTGACGAGCGTGGCGGTCAGGCCCGGGCCCAGGTCATTGGTCAGGATGTTGGCGGCGGTCGAGACGAAGGGTGTGGACGGGGTCGGCGAGAAGCCGCCTTCGTAGTACTCGGTGTTGCCGACGCCGTTGGAGAGGACGTCGGGAGTGGCGACGGGCCGGCTCACGAAGCTGTAGGGCCGCGCGACGGTGCAGCCCGTGGCGGTGTTGGTCGCGGTGATGGTGAAGGAGAAGGATCCGGTGCCGTCGGCGTTGGCGGGTGTGCCGGTCAGGGCGCCGGTGGCGGGGTTGAGTGAGAGCCAGCTCGGCAGCGATCCCGCGGTGACGGCGTAGGTGAAGCCGCCGGAGCCGCCGGAGGCGGTGATGGCCTGGCTGTAGGCGGATCCGAAGGTCGCATCGGGCAGGCCGGGTCCGGCCGGGGCGAGAGTCAGGACGGGGATGGTGAACGACGCGCTGCCGGTGCAGCCGTTGGAGTCGGTGGCGGTGACGGTGAAGGTGAAGTTGCCGGCCGTCGTGGTCGTGCCGCTCAGCAGGCCGCCGGAGGCGAGGACAAGCGTCGGCGGAAGCGAGCCGCTCGCGACCGCGAAGGTGTAGGGACCGGTTCCGCCCGTGGCCGTGATGGTCTGGCTGTAGCCGCCGCCGGCCGTGGCGCACACGGACGGGAGCGGATTGACCGTGATCACCGGACAAATGCGCACGGAGTAGGCGCGGCTGCCCGTGCAGCCGATCGAGTCGGTGGCGGTGATGGTGAAGTTGAAGAGGTTCGCGACGGTCGGCGTCCCGGTGATGTCTCCTGTCGAGGCGTTGAGCAGGAGGCCGTCGGGCAGCGCTCCGGCGGTGACGGCGAAGGTGAAGGGCCCCGTGCCGCCGACCGCGCTGACGGTCTGGGAGTAGCTCGATCCGTCCGTGCCGCCCGGCAGGGTGGCCGGGTTGACCGTGATCGTCGAGCAGATCAGGATCGTGTAGCCGCCCGCGATCGTGCACCCGGTGGCCGTGTCGGTGGCCGTGACGGTGAACGTCGCGTTGCCGACCGTGTCCGGCGTGCCGGTGATGGCGCCCGTGTTGACGTTCAAGGACAGGTTGTGCGGAAGCGCGCCGGAGGTCACGGCGTAGGTGTAGGGCCCCGCGCCGCCCGAGGCAACAATACTTGCATTGTAGGGCGTGCCCGTCGTGCCGCCCACCAGCGCGCCCGGCGGCGGAGCCAGGGCCTGCGCCACGCAGGTATGCACGGTGTAGGCCCGCTCCCCGAAGCACCCGTCCGCCTGGGTCGCACGGATCGTGAACGTGGACGTCCCCAGCGTGTCCGCCGTCCCGGTGATGTCCCCGGTGTTCGGATCGAGATTCAACCCGCTCGGCAGCGCTCCCGCGCTCACCGTGAACGTGTACGGAGCCGTCCCTCCCGATGCCGTCACAGTCTGGGTCGGATAGGGCACGTTGATCACCGCGTCGGGCAGCGACGCCGGCGACACCACGATGGCCGGACAGATCCGCACCGTGTAGGCCTGCGACCCCGAACACCCGTCCGCGTCCGTCGCCGTCACGGTGAAGGTGAACGTCCCCACCGCGGTGGGCGGGCCGGACAGGAGACCGGCGGTCGACAATGTCAGCCCGTCGGGAAGCGCTCCCGACGTCACCGTGAACGTGTACGACGGGACTCCGCCGCTGCCCGTCAAGGTCTGCGAGTACGCCACCCCCAACGTCCCGTCGGGCAGGACCGGAGGCAGGACCGTGATCGTCGGACACACGATCACGACCGTGTAGGGCTGCGTCCCGATGCAGCCGTTGGCGTCGGTCGCCGTCACGGTGAAGGGGAAGGAGCCGGCAGCCGTCGGTGTCCCCGACAGGAGTCCCGCCAGGCTCAACGTCAACCCCGTCGGCAGCGCGCCGGACGTGACCGTGAACGAGTACGGCCCGTTGCCGCCGATGGCCGACAGCCCCTGGCTGTACGGCGTCCCCGCCACTCCGCCCGGCAGGCTCGCCGGGCTCACCGTGATCCCCGCGCACACCGCCGACAGCGTGAAGCTCTGCGTCGCGTCCGGCGTCACCCCGTTGGACGCCGTGATCGTCAGCGGGTACGTCCCCGCCGTGTTGGGACCCGGCGTCCCCGACAACGTCGCCGTTCCGTTGCCGTTGTTCACGAACGTCACGCCCGACGGGAGCGATCCCGTCTCGGTGATCGAGCCCACCGTCGGGAACCCCGTCGTCGTCACCGTGAACGTCCCCGCCACGCCCACCGTGAAGCTCGCCGCGTTGGCGCTGGTGATCGATGGCGCCTCGTCCACCGTCAGGTGGAATCCCTGCGTCCCGTTGGGCAGGCTGCCGTTGGATGCCGTCAGCGTCAGCGGATACGCCCCGCCCGTCCCGGCCGCCGGCGTCCCCGCCAGCGTCGCCGTCCCGTTGCCGTTGTCCACGAACGTCACGCCCGACGGGAGCGACCCCGTCTCGGTGAGCGACGGCGTCGGGAACCCTGTCGCCGTCACCGTAAACGTCCCCGCCACGCCCACCTTGAACGTCACCGCGTTCGCGCTGGTGATCGAGGGCGACTCCGTTACCGTCAGGTTCACCGTGGCCGTCGAGCTCCCCGCCGCGTTCTGCACCGTGTACGTGAAGCTGTCGGTCCCGATGTAGCCCGCTGTCGGGGTGTACGTGAAGCTCCCGTCCGCAGCCAGGTTCACCGTGCCGTGTGTCGTCGGACCGTTGAACGCTACCGCCGAGAGCCCCGTCCCCACGTCATTGCCCAGAACTCCCGGCGCCACGACGTTCAACGGCGTGTCCTTGGGCGTCGCGTACGTATCGTCCACGCCCTGCGGCACCTGCACGAAGTAACCCGCGATGTCGATCACCACGTCCAGCGTCCCGCCGCCCAGAGTCGCAAGGAGGTTGAACGAACCCGCGGCATCGACGGTCACGATCGCGTTGTTGGCCCGGATGTGATCCGCCAGGAAGTTCAAGGTCGCCGTCGCCGGAACCACCGCCCCGGGGTACAGCGTCAGGTGCCCTCCGCCCGTCGGGTTGATCGCCACCACGTTTAGCGCCACCGCAAAGGCGCCCGCAGGGATCCCGCAGTTGCCCGTGGCCTGGATCCCGTACACCGTCCCGCTCATCAGCGGCGTCGCGCTGCGCGTGTCCAGCAGCCGACACGGCGTCACCGTGAAGTACTTGGCTCCCGGAGTGGGAGGGGTTGGGACCCCGGCCGAGCTCGGCTGGACGCCCGCGCCCACCAGCGCGACTGCGAAAGTCAGAAAGAGGGCAATCCACTTCGCGTTGCCCGACGCCGAGAGTCCGGGAACGTGTTCCTGCACGAGATCCTCCCTCTGGAGCCTCGCTTCGCCGCTCTTTTTTGGATCGCTTGCGTTTGGGACGGCGAATTATACAACGCTGACCCATCATGTCCCTTCGTACCTCATCTGCACGAAGCGGTTGCCCAGAAGCCAGGTGTTCTCGGAAGTTCCCGTCGACTCCTCGGGAGGCTTGGACGGGTCCATCCACATCTTGACCTTGGCCTCGAAGGTGCCCACCACCGGTTCGAGCTTCTTCTGTGCCTCTCCGGGTGTGCCGCTTTCTGCAGCTTGAAGGCCAAGGTCAGAGACCTTGTCAAAGGGGGAGGGGGCGGAGAAGAGAGGTTCACCGGACGCAAGCTCTGCGTGCAGGATTGAAGACAGCTGCCGCCAAGGCCGGTTCGCCCCGCAAAGGAAGCCTCGATTCGATACCGAGATGTTCCGTTTCAAGTCTGTCCGCCGTTCGCGCTCCGAGGCCGATTCTTGGTAAGGTCTCTCAGAGCAATGGGTTCGGGCGTGCCGGACGCGCTGGCACCGAGGTTGCGAAGAAAGCCGCAGGAACTCAAGACGGCTCGCAGAAGAAAGGGAGGACGGTATGGACAAGAAGAAGACGAGGAAGTCGAAGACGGTCAAGTCGATGAAGAACCTTCCCCAGAAGGCGATCGACACCAAGACCGCCCAGGGTGTCCGGGGAGGTTCCCGGGCGGCCAAGGGCGGCGACACTCCAACCGAGTCGGTCGGCTTCAACTACGGAAAGATCGAATTCAAGTACACGCCCTAAGCCGTCATTTCTTCTCCGCCTTCGCGGCGCTTTCAGCCAGCAGCGCCTCCTGCGCCTTCGCCTGCGCGGGTTTTCCCCAGGCGCGGTAGAGGTCCATGCGGGCCTTGATCGCGTCTTGCGCGTTCTTGGCTGACGGGCCCGTCCTGGCAAAGACTTCAGCGGCCTGACGGAGGAGCTCGTCCGCCTCCGCGTATTTCTTCCTCGCCGTGAGCACCTGCCCGAGCCGGAGGCGGTTGCTCGCGACGGGAGCGCTCGAGGCATCGAACTTCGCCGTCCGAATCGCCAACGCTCTCCGCGCCATGGTCTCGGCCTCCTCCAGCCGGCCGACTCGCAGGAGAGACATTGACAGAGTCAGAAGCGTCGAGGCCACGTCGGGGTGATCGGGACCGAGGAACCGCGCGAGCTTCGCCGCCGCCTCCTCGAATTTCGGGATCGCCGCCGCGTCGTTGCCCGATGCCCAGTACACCGTGCCGAGATTCGCCGTGGACCGCGCGACGGGCTCGGAGTCCGCTCCGAAGGCGCGGCTCCGGATCGCGATGATTTTCTCGAGATTCTGCGCGGCTTCTTCCCTGCGGCCCTGTCGGTACCAGACGTTGCCGAGGTTCTCCATCGCCGAAGCGGTCTCCGGATGGTCGTCGCCCAGAAGCCGGCGCGTCCCTTCCAGGTTCTCGGTCATGAGCTTCTCGGCCTCGGCAAGGTCTCCGCGCAGGAGCCGCACCATGGCGAGATCGCCTATGGCCGCGTAGAGGTCGGGATTGTCTTTCGACCGCTCGCGAAGGATCGCCAGGCGGCGCCGCTCCACCTCCTCGTCCCGCGGGAGGTCGTCTTGCTCGAGCGCGAGAGACCCGATCGTGGCCAGGCTCCTGGCCGCCTCGACGCTCGAGGGCCCGAAGAGACGTTCGCGGATCCGAAGGCCTTCGGTCGCGAGCTTGTCGGCTTCGGGATAGGCGCTCTTGCCGACGAGCGCTTGCGCGAGATCGTCCATGGCCTCCGCGGCCTCCGCGCTCTCGGGGCCCTGGCGCTTTTTCCGGATCTCCAGTTCTTCCCGCAGAAGCGTCTCCGCTTCGTCCGACTTCTTCTCCCATCGAAGAGTCTCGGCCAGGACCGCTAGCGTCTGAGCGGCAGCGTCCGTCTCGCGGCCGCTCGTCGCCGTGCGGATCTTCAGCGCGGACCGCAGAAGCGACTCGGCGTCGTCGTACTGCCCGAGGCCCATGTAGGTGCGCCCGATCGCCTCGAGCACATCGGCTTCGATGAGAGGCTGCTTCGCGAACGCGCCGTGCACCTGCTTCTGCGCCTGCTTGAGGGCGTCGACCAGGCTGACGCCGCGGGATCCCCGCTGCCAGGGGTCCGCGGCGCCGAGCGTCTTCTGCAGGAACTGGTTGATCGCGGTGGCCTTGGCGGCCTCACGCGTCGCGCGGTCCCGCTCGCGGCGGATCTGCTGCGCCTGAAGGCCCAGAGCGACGGCGACTCCGACGAGGAGGACGAGGATGCCGGCGGCGACCCCGAAGGCGGCCCTGTGGCGGGAGACGAGCTTGCGAACCTGGTAGCCCGTGCTCGGCGGGTGGGCCAGGATCGGCTGGTTAGCCAGGTAGCGATCGACGTCCTCGGCCAGAGCGATGGCGCTCGCATACCGGCGGTCGGGCGACTTCTCGAGGGCCTTACCGGCGATCGTCCCGAGATCCGGATCGGGCCGGAAGTCTCCGCGGAACGACTGCGGGAGCGGCTTCGGAGGCTCCTCGATGATCGTCTTCAAGGCGACGACGAGGGAAACCGCCTGCGTCTCGTACGGAAACCGGCTCGTGATCATCTCGTAGAGGATCACGCCCAGCGCGTAGACATCGCTCCTCAGATCGATCTCGCGGCTGTCGCCGCGCGCCTGCTCGGGACTCATGTAAGGCAGGGTTCCCTTGATCTCCCCGATCTCGCTCTGCACGGTCGCCTGGACATCGGCATCCGTGATGCGGGCCAGTCCGAAATCGAGGATCTTGACGGTCGGTCCATGGAAGCCCGAGGCCGATGCGATGCTGTCCCCCGTCGGAGATTGGCCCGGCACCACCAGAATGTTCGACGGTTTCAAATCGCGATGGATCACGCCGCGCTGGTGCGCGTAGCCGACGGCGCGGCAGATCGTTCCGAAGAGGCTGAGACGATCGCGCAGCTGCGCGGCCGTCGGGCCGTCTCCGCCCATGCGCTGGCGAACGTATTCATCGAGCGGCTGGCCGCCGACGAGCTCCATGGTGAAGAAGTGCTGGCCGTCAGGCGTCGCCCCAGCCTCGTAGATGGCAGCGATGTTGGGGTGAACGAGTCGAGCCAGAGTCTCCGCTTCTCGGCGGAAGAGGCGCAGCTGGACCTCGTCGACGAGTCGTCCGCCGCGGATGACCTTCAGGGCGACGCGACGTCTCGGGTTTTGCTGCTCCGCCTCGTAAACGATGCCCATGCCTCCGCGTCCGAGCATCGAGAGGATCCGAAAGCCCCCGATCTCGGTCGGAAGGGGCGGAGCCACCGGAGGCGCTGCCGGTCCCGGCGAATCGAGCGTCGGGAACTGCGTCTCGTCTGCCATAAACCGCCTCCTCCCACTGGTCAAGGACCTGCCGGCGAGGCCGAGAATCCACGGGTTGTCGTCTGCGACCGGGGATCACCCGCGGGCTGGGGCCAAATCTAGCACCCGCTGACGGCCCCCAAAGAGCGGCACGGCGCGAAACATCGAGGGAAGGACGGCTGATCGGAATATTTCCGATCTCGACGTCGGCAGGCGCACTCGTTTCGCAGTGACAGTGACGAAGAGATGGCAGTCGACTTCGACGTCCTGTGCCCGGCCGACGGTCGGGTCATCTCCGAGGGGGCCTGAACTCCGCGACGTCATCGGCCTCTTGTCGCAGCTCTCGCGCTTGATGCCGTCGAGCCTGAGGAAGCGCGAACCGCCCTTGATGGTTATGGCCTTGGCGCGGGAAACCGACTTCGTCGCCTCCCGATGGCGCCTCTTGGCGGAGAGAGATCACCACGGGTGGGATAAAGGGGGCGCGCAGGGCACTCTCTGTCGGAGGAGAAGAAAGATCGTCGGAGACGTTCCGGCGTCTCCGACGGCTGGCACCAGGACTGCTACGAGGATTCTCAACAGAGAAGGGAGAACGCGTCATGAGCCAGAAGAAGGCGTCGAAGTCGAAGTCCCGGGGTCTGCGGAATCTGCCCGAGAAGACATTGAGCGCGAAGAGAGCGAAGAACGTCCGAGGCGGGGGCGGGCGCAAGGCCGGCAAGGAACAGCACGAGTACCTGATCATCAAGATGAACGACGTCATCATCACCTGATCCGGACTCGTCGTTGGGAAGCAGGAAAGGCGGCGGCGCGCCGAGGGCGCCGTTGTTCCGTCAGCGCGGCGTGCCGGGCGGCTCGTCTCGCCGGAATCGCCCGAACGCGGCGTGGCGGGCCCTGCGGATCTCCTCGGCTTCCGCCTCCACCCACGGAACGGGAAAACCCAGGCGCCGCAGCGTCCGGCCGGAGATCTCCAGCGAGGTCTCGAACTCCTCGGCCACGACCTCGTCGGCGCCCAGAGCGGACAGCTCTGGGATCTCGGTCAGGTAGCGCGTGCGCGCCAGCAGGAAGGCGCGCGGGGCATGGGCGCGGCACCGGGCCACGGCGCGCCGCGTCGCGCGCGGATCGGACAGGAGCACGAGCACGGCCACGGCCCGCTCGATGCCGCCGTGCTTCAACACGCGGTCGTTGGTCACGTCTCCGTATTCGATGGGAACCCTCTTGGCTTTGCCCTGGCGCACCCGGTCGGGATTGAGGTCCACGACCCGGAAGGGAACCTTGGCCCGCCCGAGCACGCGCGCCAGGGTTTCCCCGGTGTGCCCGAACCCGAGGACGAGCACGTGTCCTTCCGAGGGAAGGTCCGACGGGCTCTCCTGCCGGGGCGTCGGGATCCGCTTGGCCAGCGAGAGGCCGAACCGGTGGGCGGATTCGGAGAGGAGGGGCGTCGCGACCATGGAGAGGAGCGCCACGGCGAGGAAGACCTGATATCCCTCCTCCGAGATCAGCCCCGCCGTGCGGCCTTGCCGCACCAGGACGAAGGAGAACTCGCCGATCTGCGCGAGCGAGACGCCCACGGTCGCGGCCACCCGGATGCCGAACCCGTAGACGAGGACCGGGAGACCGCCCCAGAAGACCTTCATCGCGAAGAGCAGGACGAGGGCCCCGGCCACCAGGGCCGGCCGGGCCGCCAGCGTGCGGGGATCGAAGAGCATCCCGACCGCGACGAAGAAGAGCGCGTTGAAGGCATCGCGGAACGGCGCGATGTCGGCCATGGTCTGCGGGCCGTACTCCGACTCGGAGAGCACCAGGCCGGCCAAGAACGCGCCGAGGGCGAGGGAGAGCCCGGCCGCCGACGTCGCCAGGGCCGTGCCCAGGACGATCACCAGGACCGCGACGATGAAGAGCTCCTTGCGGCGCGTCGCCACGACGGCCGAGAGAAACCGCGGCACCAGGACCCGCGAGGCGAAGACCAGGGCCGCGGCGGTGGCGGCGGTCTTCCCGAGCGCGATCGCGGCGGGGCCCACGCCGCCGCCCTGTCCGGCCAGGGCCGGGATCAGGAGCATCATCGGAACGACCGCGAGGTCCTGGAAGATCAGCATCCCGACGAGAAACCGCCCGTGGGGCGAGTCGATCTCGCCGCGGTCGATTAAGAGATTGAGCGCGATCGCCGTGGAGGAGAGCGCGGCGAGGAATCCGACGAAGATCCCCTGGGCGATTCCACGGCCGGCCAGGGTCATGGCCGCGGCCGTGGCCAGAAGCGTCCCGGCGACCTGGATCGGCCCGGCGCCCCAGACGAAACGCCCGAGCCTTCCGAGATCCGAGAGCGACAGCTCCAGGCCGACGGTGAAGAGAAGCAGGACGACGCCGACTTGCGCCAGCGCTTCGACCTGGTGGATGTCCCGCGCCAGCCGCAGGCCGTAGGGACCGAGCAGCGCGCCGGCTAAGAGGTATCCGATCAGCGGCGGCTGGCGCAGGCGAGCGAGCCCGTAGGCCGCCGCCAGCGCCGCCACGAACACCAGCACGAGCGGCGCGAGAAAGCTCGGGGTCTCCAACTTGTGACAACTCTAAACTGACACGCGGCCGGGCGCGTTCGAACCCCTTCTCTGGTAGCCTGTTTCGCGATCGATTCCAAGAAAGGCGGGGAGTCCGATGCCTGTCTCGACGCAAACGACGGACGCGCAGAAGCAGTGGTTCGGGCACCCGCGGGGCCTCTCGACGCTCTTCTTCACCGAGATGTGGGAGCGGTTCAGCTACTACGGGATGCGCGGGCTCCTGATCCTGTTCCTGGTCGCTTCGGTCAAGTCCGGCGGCTTCGGCATGACCGACCAGTCCGCCGCGGCGATCTACGGCCTGTACGTGGGCCTGGTCTATCTGATGGCCCTGCCGGGAGGCTGGATCGCGGACCGCCTGATCGGACATCGGCGCGCGGTCTTCGTCGGAGGGTGCTTCATCGCGGCCGGGCACTTCAGCATGGCCATCCCGATCGTGCCGACGTTCTACCTCGGCCTCTGCCTGATCATCATCGGCACCGGGCTCTTGAAGCCCAACGTCAGCACCATGGTCGGCGACCTCTATCCGGAATCCGGCGCCCGGCGCGACGCCGGATTCTCGATTTTCTACTTGGGCATCAACCTCGGCGCGTTTGTCGGCCCGCTGATCTGCGGCTACCTCGGCGAGCGGGTCAACTGGCACTTCGGCTTCAGCGCCGCGGGCGTGGGGATGATCCTGGGCCTCGTTCAGTACCAGATGGGCGGGAAATATCTGCGCGGAGCCGGATTGCGCAGGGACGTCGATCCCGCCGTCGATCGCCGCGGATGGCGGCAGCTCTTCGTCGGCCTGGCAGTCGTGGTGGCCGTCCTGATCGGCGCCGTGTTGCTGCAGGGCGCCGGGCTTCTTCACCTGACGCTCGCCGGCGTCGCCCAGGGCACCGGCTTCTTCATGCTGGCGCTTGCGTTCGTCTACTTCGGCTCGATCCTTTTGTTCGGGAATCTGACGGTCCCGGAAAAGAAGCGGATCTTCGTGATCTTCGTGTTCTTCCTGGCGGCGGTCCTCTTCTGGGCCGGTTACGAGCAGGCCGGGTCTTCGTTGAATCTCTTTGCCGAACGCCTGACCAATCTGAAGGTCGGATCCTGGGACATGCCGGCGTCCTGGCTCCAGTCGGTCAACCCGATCTTCATCATCCTGCTGTCGCCGGTCTTCGGATGGCTGTGGCTCAGGTGGGGCTCGCGAGCGCCCTCGACGCCGGCCAAGATGGGATACGGACTGGCCATGCTGGCGATCGGGTTCTTCGTGCTGGCCTGGGGCGCGAGCTACACGCAGGGCGGCGCGAAGGTCAGCATGATGTGGCTGATCGTCACTTACTTCTTTCACACCACCGGCGAGCTGTGCCTGTCGCCGGTCGGGCTCTCCAGCGTCACCAAGCTCGCGCCGCGCCGGCTGGTCGGCCAGATGATGGGGACCTGGTTCATGGGCACGGCGCTCGGGAATCTGATCGCCGGCCTCGCCGCCGGAGGCTTCGCCGGCATGACCGTCGGGGAGCTCTTCGCCGCGGTCGGAAAGGTGACCGGCGTCGCCGGCGTCATTCTCCTGATCTTCTCCCGGCCGCTGCGAAACCTGATCGGTCAGGAGAACGTGTCGCTCGATGAGCCGCTGGCGCCGGTCGCCGCAAAGACGGAAAAGGCGCTTCCGGGTTAGTGTCGCGCCGATGAGGCGGTCTGAGTTCGAAGTTCGAAGTTCGAAGTTCGAAGTTCTAAGTTCGAAGTTCTAAGTGTGGAGTTGGCTGCGGCCTCTCACTTCGAACTTCGCACTGAGAACTTCGCACTCTGCTCAGAACTTCGCCACCAGCGCGGCCGACGTGATCGTGTCGGTCTTCTTCTTTCCGGGGACGGGCTCGTTCAACGTCTGGAGGGCGTGGGAGATCTTGACCGACAGGACGGTCGTCAGGCCCGCGCTGACCGAGGCGGTGTTGGCGAATCGCCAGTCCCTGGAATCCTTGAAGCTCTCGGTGAAGGACGCCTCTTCGGAGAATTCCGCGGTCTTGGAGAGCTTCCACTTGTAGAGGAGCCCCAGCCTTCCGGTCGCGAAGGATCGGTCGTCCCCGTTGGTCCGATCCTCCTTGGTGTAGCCAATGCCCCCTTCGAATTTCAGGGAGTGCGGCTCGGGACCGACGAGGAGGTACGCCAGACCGCCTTCGCCCGCGAGTCGATGATCGATGCCGGAGAACGTGTTCTCCAGATACGCTCCCTCGGCATACGTCTCGAGCCTCGCCGAGAGCTTGCGCGCGCCGCGCAGGAGCCCGGCAAAGGAACGCGCGTTCACCTTCCCGTCGGCCTCGGCGCGGACGAACTCGATCTTCGCCTTGCCGGACCAGGGGCCCGGCTGGTACTCGGCCTCTCCGGCCGCGCCGAGCGTCTTCGTGTCGCTGTTGCCCGACGTGGCGACGTAGGAGACCTCGGCCTTTCCCGACCAGAGAGGGGGAGGCTTCGGCGGCTCGTCGGCCGCCGCGAGCGTGGGAAGAGCGAGGGCGAGAAGAGGTGCGAGCGCGCGTGATTTCATGGCGCCAGCCTCTTGCAAGCGGCGCGCCGACGCTCAAGAGCCGGCAAGCAGCCGTCTCGCCAAAGGGCGCACCAGGGCCGCCAGCACGCTTCCAGCGGGCCGTCCCTCGTGCAGCCGGCGAAGTCGGGCGATCTGCTCCGCGGCGAGGTACGCTCCGGCGGCGAGCCAGAAAACGTCCCAGAACCCTTGCCGCCCCTGGGCGAAAGCGCCGGCGGAGATCACCAGGTTCAGGACCGCCACGGCGAGGAGCAGCACTGCGCCGCGGCGGCCCCACTTGAGCGTCTCCAGCCCGTAGCGCATCTCCAGGGATTCCTGTTCGGCCGGCGTGAGAAGAGCGAGCAGGGGTTCGAGCATCTTGAAGGAGTCGGCGGTCTTCCAGCGAGGGCCCGTGGCAGCCGCGGGCCGAGGCGGCGGCGGCGTGCCGCTGCGCCAGATCCTCCGCCAGATCTCGTACGCAATCACACCCGCCAGGGAGCCCATCGGCGTCGCCATGAGAAACGCGACGACGAGGCGCAATCCCGACTCGACGAAGAGATACAGAGACAGGCCGGGGTGCTCGACCAGCCACGGGGAGAAGACGGCTCCTCCGCCCATGCCCGCGATCTGCGCGGCCAGGAGACCGTACGCTCCGGCGGCGAAGAGGGGGAGCGCCGATGCGACCGTCATCGCCCGCGCCGGAGCGCCGAACTCTTCCTCCATGGCCTGCTGCACGGGGCCGGGAAGATGGCCGAGGACCGGGGCCAGGACCCAGGACAACGGGCGCAGGCCCATCGCCTTGCGCCGGCGGGCCTGTTCTCGGTCCCGGGCTGCCTCCGCTTCGCTGTCATACGCCTCGACAACGCGGATGGCATGGCGCGGGTCCCACCGCTCCAGGCGATACCGCACGCCGCCATCGTCCGTGTCCTGGACTTCGACCACCTCGAAGATCTCGGCTTCCCACCGGACCGCCGTGCCGGGATGTTCGGCCCGGGTCGCCGTCCGCGATTGACGCGCGATCCAGCCCTTGCCGACCGCGCACGAAAGGAAGACCGATCCGTCGGATCCCGCCTCGACGCGGTCCGTGCCGAACGCGGTGCCCGGCATCACGCGTCGGGCGTCGTGCGCAGAGGGTCCGAAGTCTTCGGCATCGGCTCGCCGGAATTTCTCACAATCCCTTGCGGAAGGCGCAAGACACGATTCTGCGGCGCCGGACTCCGCGACGCGCAAGGGCAGAGACCCGGCGATTCCTCGGGGACAGGGGAATGTGCGGCCGGCGGGCAGGGGAGGCCGACCGCTACGGGCCGGGCCGGCCTTCGGGGCAACCCCTAGATAGCCCACTTTTTGGCCCTAGGAACCTTACATCTGATGGGTTTAGGCCTATCTTTCTTGATAAGATTTCGGTTTAGAGGGCTCTCCGAGACCCCTACTGTTGTAATCTATCTGCCAGCAAACAAAGACCATTTCGGGGGAGGTCATATGCAGCGGCGTCTTCGTGCCCTTTTTCTGGCCGTCGCCGGGGTCTTGGTGGTGGGAGCGACCGCGTCAGGCAGTTCATCGGTGACCGCAAAAGCGGATCCGGCCCTTCTCCGCGCGATGAAGGAGAACGCCGCGTCGATCCGCGTTCTCGTCGGACTGAAAGACGGGACGACGGCCGCCCGCGTTCTGCGCACGCGGCCGGACCCGGAAGGCGAACCCGGTCGCCGCGCACAGCGGCTCGCCGCGCAACAGAGCGTGGCGGCTCAGATGCCGTCCGATCAGCTCTGGTCGCCGCGCTACTACGGCAGCTTCTCCATGATGGCGGCCGTCGCGAGCCCGCGGGGCGTCGCGGCTCTGGCCGCGCGGTCCGACGTCGCCTGGATCGCCCTCGACGGCAAGCGCATACTTTCTCGAGAGACCGAGTCCCAGGCGCCCGAGGAGCTGATCCACAGCGACGCGGCCAACGCGCTGGGATTTACTGGAAAAGGGCAAACCGTCGCGGTGCTGGATACCGGCGTGGATCAGAGCGTGGCGGCTCTGGGCGGAGGCGCCTTCCCCAACGGGAAGGTGGTCGGCGGGATCAACGTGGACGAGCCCGGGTCCCCGCCCTTCGACTGCTTTGGACACGGTACCTCCGTGGCCTCGATCGTCGCCGGCTCGGGCGGAGTCGCGCCCGACGCGAAGATCGTCGCCATCAAGGTCTCTTCGGGCTGCGAGGGATTGCTTTTCGACTCGGTCATTCTCGATGGGATCGACTTCGCGATCTCCAACCAGTCGAAGTTCGGCATCGGCGCGCTCAACATGAGCCTGGGCGGCTCGGCCACCGGTGACGAGTCGAACCTGGGTTTCTGCGACAGCATCCAGCCGCAGTTTGCCGAACCGATCGATGCCGCCACCGCCGCGGGCATCGTCGTGACCGTCGCCTCGGGCAACTCCGCGACTTCCAACCAGATCTCTTCGCCCGCGTGCGTTTCCTCGGCGGTCTCCGTCGGGGCGGTGTACCCGACCGCCTCTTCGGGCGCGGACTGGGGAATCTGCTCGGACACGGCCATCGTCCCCGGCACCCCGACCTGCTTCTCCAGCAGCGCTTCGAACCTCACTCTCCTCGCTCCGGGCGCGTTCTGGAACGTTCCCACCGCCGGCGGGGAAGTCATCAGCTTCAGCGGCACGTCCGCGGCCGCTCCCGCGGTCGCTGGAGCGGTCGCTCTGGTCAAGCAAGCGCGCCCGGGCATCTCGCCTTCGACGACGGTGAGCCTCCTGCGCGCCACGGGCCGGCCGATCACCGACGCGCGCAACGGCGTCACGACTCCTCTGATCGACACCCTGGCCGCCGTGCAGTTTGCCCCGGCGGCGTTCGGCAACCTGGATGCCGCGCCGATCACCATTCCCGACGTGGGCACGGCGACCGCGACGACGACGGTCTCCGGCTTCGGCGGCTACCTCGACCACGTGGAAGCCTGGGTGGAGATCGACCATCCCGATCCGCGCCAGCTCCGCATCACCCTGACCGGGCCGGATACCACCTCGGTCGTGATCCACGACGTCTCGGGCGCTCCGCAGCAGCCGATCAACGAGATTTTCGGCCGCACCGGCGCCTCCCTCTTCCCGCTGACGGAGTTTCGCGGCACCGATCCCAACGGGACGTGGACCCTGACGGTCCAGGATCTCGTCACCGGCGCCAGCGGGCGAATCCTGAACTTTTCGGTCACGCCGGTCGCCGGCATCCAGCAGCCGCCCGTCGAGCAGATCCCGCTCGCGGCCAACGCCGTGACCCTGCCCATCGCGGCCCGCACCCAGGGCACGAGGTTCTTCCAGACCGACACGCGCATCTACAACCCGTCGCTCGATCCGAAGGAGTTCGACCTCTACTACGTCGGGTCCCTGCAGACCGGGCCGACCGCAACCAAGACCACCCGCATCATCCAGCCCGGACAGGTGCTCGCGATCGACGATCTGGTGCTGTCGGAGTTCGGACAGACGGACTCGCTCGGGCAGCTGACGATCCTCGCCACCGATACGAACTTTCTGGCGACGAGCCATACCTATACCCGCGGCGGCAGCGGAACCTTCGGATTCTCGGCGCCGGGGTTCAAGAACGCGTCCGCCTTGACGCTGGGCTCGGGGACGGCCATCACCAACGGCCTGGCCAAGACCCCGACCATGCACACCAACGTCGGATTCACGGAGACCGCCGGCTTCCCGGTGACGGTGAGGATCGACGTGCGGGACTTCAACGGGATTCTCATGGGCACGACGTCCCGCACCACGCAGCCTTACACCACCTACGTCATTACCGACATTCTGCTCGACCGGGGGATCCCGTCGCAGACGAATTTCCGGACCGATTTCACCGTCGTGCCGAACCCGAGGGGCGAGCCGAGCGGCCGCGCGATTCCCTTTGCGACGACGGTGGACAAGGCCACCGGCGATTCGGTGTTCCATGCTCCCCTGATGCCGGCCTTCACGACCGATGACACAATCGTCTCTCAGTCCTCTCACGTGGTCGGGCTCAACGGCAACTTCTTCCAGACCACGCTCGACGTGACCAACCTGGACTCCTCGGTGGACGCTTTCACGGTTTCCCTGCTGCCGTTGATCCTGCCTCCCGACTTCGATGCGACGAAGCCGACGATGAAGACCTACTTCATCCTGCCGGGTCAGACCCTCGAGTTCCTGGACGTCTTGAGCACCGAGTTCGACCTGGATGCTCCGGTGGCCGCGGGCCTACGGATTCATCCACTCGGACCGGCGACGCTCGCCGTCTCCAGCCGGACATCGATCTCCCAGTTCGGAGGGACCTCGGGGTTCTCGATCGATGGCGTTCCTGCCTCTTCCGCGCTTTCTTTCGGCAACACGGTGACGTCGATCGGGCTCGATCAGACGGCGTCGGTCAATGGGACGCGCGTCAACTTCGGGATGACGGAGGTGGCCGGCAACGACGCCTTCGTCCAGGTGACCGCGGTGGACGGCAACACCGGCGGAATGATCGCGACCAACAGCTACTTCGTGCCGGCCGGGACGTCGTTCCAGGCCAGCGTCGAGGACGTGCTGGGAGCGGGCGTCGCGGCCAGTAATTTCTACCTCCAGTTCACGGTGACCTCGGGCGACGGCCGCGTCGTGGCCTACGCCGGAGCGATCGACAACGGCTCGGGGGACACCAGCTACATCCCGGCGCGGTAGCTCGCACTTTCGACCGGGGCGCCTGCGAGGGCGCCCCGGCACATTCTTCAGGTCGGTTTCCCGGCCGCATCCCCTCGGAATACAATCTCCGCATTGTTGGGCGGAAATCAGCGCTCCGACGAAGGCGCGGCGGGCGGAGGCCTGGGAGAGACGTTCGCGCCGGGCGCTCCATGGGGCGTCTTTGCAATCGGGAACTCCGGCGCGAGCGGCGTCAAGGCGTTCGTGGAGGTGCATCCGACCGATCCGGGCAAGTCCATCCGTTACGTCGCGCTGGAGGGGCCCGAGACCGGAACCTATTTCCGAGGAACCGACGAGACTCGAGGCGGGGTGGCTGTGATCGAAGTGCCGGAGACCTTTCGTCTGGTCACCGATGCCGAGGGAATCACGGTTCAATTGACGTCGGTGGGCGCGCCGGCCGCGATGTACGTCGCCAGCCAGGACTTGAACCGGATTGTTGTCCGCTCAACGCCAGGCGTGACGTTCCATTACATGGTCAACGGCGTCCGCCAGACGTTCAAGGACTGGACGGTGATGATCGATGAAGGGTACGTACCCCGATCGGCTCACGAGGTGCTACCGGCCGCGTTCAGCGAGGGGCAGAGGCGGAGGCTGATCGAGAACGGGACGTTCCACGCCGACGGGACCGTGAACATGGACACGGCGGTGGCGGACGCCGCGAGGTCCGAGCGATAGCCGAATTTGAGAGGGAGGACCAGGACGCAGGCCGCGGCATTGCGCCCCGGCCTCGCGTCTCCAGGACCGAACCTATTCGCTTTGCTGCTGCGCCTGGAGAGTTGCCGCGGACTTTGCGGCATTCTTCGCGACAGCGGCCTGAGCCGCTGCCCTGCGATCGGCCCATGTCCTGGTCCAGCCGATTCGCTCCGCCGTGGCCATGCTGACGGTGCCGTCGGCGCTGTGCGTCCCGTTGGCGATCAAACGCCGGCGCTGCTCCGCCGTGAAAGCGAGGGGCATCCGGGCGTCGGCGCTTTCGGGAATGAAGTAGTCCGGCTGAGCCGTCGGGTCCAGTCCTGGAAGGCCTTTTAAACGCCGTTGACGGTGTAATAGAAGTCGAGCCTCTTAGCCGGCGACTGGACGACGATGTCCGTTCCCTGGACCGTCATCGTCTCTTTCTGGGTCTTTGGAGTAAAGCTCGCCGGCGCCTTCCAGTCGGCCAGGCGCGGAGACTCCGCCAGGGCAGGCCCGCGACGAAATCCCCGAGCGCAAAGGAACCCCACCTCTTCATGATTCCGGCTCCTTTCGACGAGGCCGCACTGGCCAATCGGGTCTGACTCGTTGACGGTCATTCTCTGACGATCCTGACTGTCTCTCTGAGCGGCGGGATGCTCGCCGGGTACCAGACAAGGAAAAGGCCGCGGCGGGAGCCGCGGCCTCGAGATTCGACAGGTCGTCGCGCTTACTCGTTCTGGGCCTGGCCCCGTTGCGTCTCGGCGCGCACCGCGGCAGCGTTCTTCTCGGTAGCCGCCTGGGCCGCGGCCTTGCGATCGGCCCAGATCCTGGTCCAACCGACTCGCTCCGCGGTGGCCATGTTGACGGTGCCGTCGGCGTTGTACGTCCCGTTGGCGATCAAACGCCGCCGCTGTTCCGGCGAGAAAGCCATCGGCATCCGGGCGTCCGAGCTCTCGGGCATGAAATGGTCCGGTTGAGCCATCGGGTCCCAGTTCTTGAAGGACTTTCGAACGCCGTTGACCAGATAGTAGAAGTCGACCTGCTTTGCCGCCGATTGGACGACGATCGAATTGAGATCCGCGGAGGCTACGGAAACGATCGCGCCCTGTCCGATGGGCGTGATCTGCACGGTCAGACCCTCCTCGTCGCTCACCAGCCGGAAGCTCTCCGGAACCTGGATGACGCCCGTCCCGTTGGAAATCGTGCCGCGGCCTCGGAAGTAAGTGCCCGCCTCGGGTCCCTCCAGCGACACGTAGACGATCGCCTTTCCCGGCTCCTGAGGATGGGGATCGGCGAACGACTTGGCGCCGGTGGCGATGAGGTCACCGACGGAGAAGACGCCGGTCGTCGGAGATTCGCCGAGATAGCCGGACGATTGGAGGACTCCCGCTGTATTGACGAAAACGCCCTTGACGGCCGCGATGTTGGAAGCGGCATAGACTCCATAACCGGCCGTGCTGGCAGCGCGGACTCCCGAAGTCTGAAACGCGGCTGCGGCCCCCGGATCTCCGCTCCCGTCCACTCCATAGACGCCCGCGGCGGGATTGGTCGTACTGAACGTCCGGCCCAAGACGCCGTAAACGACACCGGTGCCTGCGAGCGCGTCGCCTTCGACGCCCACGGTGTTATCGGTGTTCGAGCTCGCCGTCCCGTAAACGCCCTTGGCGCAGCATCCCGTCGTGCCGTTGACGCTGCCCTCGACCCCATAGCCGGTCCCGTCCTGACTTCCCCAGACCCCAATGCCAAAAAACCCCGTTCCGTTGTTGATTCCCCGAACGCCAGCGGAACTGCCGCCCGGGGCCGTGGAAGTGATCACCCCGAGAACCCCCCTCGCGAAACCGCTCTGGCTGTTGTTCAAGCCCTGGACTCCGGCGGTGAGGCCCGTGGCGCCGGAGGAAAGGCCGTACACTCCGGCGGATCCGTCTCCGGTCGAAGAGACGAGCGCGGTGAGGCCGTAGACCGTGCCGGTCGGGTCCGTATTCTCTATGCGCGCCGCACCGAAGGATCCCGCATTGAAGACTTTGAAAACGAACGCATCCGCGGGGCCACTGGACGCGTCGACACCATAGTAGCCGTTGACATCGACGGTGAAGTCGACCGAGCCGGCTCCCTGGTTGACCTGGACGACGATCTGCGAGCTGGCGTCCACGGCCACGGCGCCCGCGTTGGAGCGCTGCGTCTCGCTCGGCGGATAGTTGATCCATGCGACGGTCGGAGGAGAGACGGTGTCGACCTTGAAGACTCCGTTTCCCGTGGCACCGATGATGTCGAAGACAGTGATGTTCACGGAGACGGCCACAAGGCCGCTCGCGAGCACGCCGCATCCGCCGCCGGTCAAAGCGATGGTCCTTGCGGTGTTGTTGGCGAGAGCGCCGGGGCCGCCGTGCGAGGGTCGGGAGTCATAAGCCCGACAGGGAGTCAGCCCGATGAAAGGGGCGGCGAGCGACTGGGACTGCGTCGTCATACCGCCCTTCTTGGCCACAGAAAAAGTAGGCGGCGCCGTCCAATTCGCCAGGGGGGGAAAGTCGGCGAGGGCAAGACCCGCAACGAGGATCCCGAGGGTGAACACCAGGCACCTCTTCATAATCCCAACTCCTTTCGAAGAAGAATCACGGTCGATGGCTGGAAACTGTGTCTTGGATGCTCCTGGATCACCGGGGTCTCCGGGGAATGATGGATTCTTGGTCACCAACCTCCTCTCGACGGAACTCCGTGTCGGTCCTGGGCCAGAATCCGGAGGAGCGACATCGAGTCCCAGCTTCGCGGATTGTTGCTCATGTTTTGTGCTGATTCTGTCAAGATTCGAAGTCAAGGGCGAGACTCAAATGCGAGGAAGGCGCTTCACGCGAACCTCGCCGACCCGGCGACTGAGTCGATGGATTTGTCGATCGGCTCGTCGAATCGATCGCTGCGCACTTTCTAATGTCTTGATGCAAATGACCTTAGTCCCAGAGATGCTTCTTTCACCGCGTCCGCGAGATCGACTTCCACGCCAGGCCAGGGCAAGGCCTCTCCGTATTGAACGAGACTGAGAACGGTGAAGGCGTCGGCGGCTCAGGCGACCCGAACGCTGCGGAGCCCGCCGAGCCGGCAGGCCATCGGCCGGCGGCGCGAGGCTCAACACGAGACTCGAGACAGTTTCTCCGACGCTCGCGGGAAGAAACTGATCTCCGCGATTCCACGCGAGTCTCGGACAAATGCGCGGCGGCCACCTGGTCGCCGAGGAGGTCGCCGAGGTCTACCCCAGCCTCGTCGCATGCGACGGGGAAGGGCGTCCCCGGACGGTGCGCTACGAGCTCCTCGTCCCGATGCTCTTAAACGAGGTCCAGAAGGACCGAATGGTGATCGACGACTTGAAGGCTCGTCTGGAACGTCTCGAAGCCCGTTCCCGATAAGTCGAAGGAAGGAAAGCGAATTCCGCGATTCGGCGAGAGCCGCCGATTCTGGCAGTTCTTGACCCCTGAGCTCGCAACGGAACGAGAACACACGAGCGGGATCGCCGGGGCCTGGAAGGCCGCCGTGATCGCGGTGTGACCCGTTCACGAGATCGCCCTCGAGCGGTTTCCCGGAGCGCCATAGAATCCCGGCCGACGGCCTTTCCTGCCGTGAAACCAGGAGGACACCATGGCTTCTCACGGAAGACTCCCGGCTCTTCTCGTCTCCCTCTTTGCGATCGCGGCAGTGGCCGTGGGCCAGGAATCCCGGCCATCCATCCCGAATTCGGGGCCGCCGCTCGTCAACTGGAGGGCGCCGGCAGCCTACACACCTCTGCGATCTACGGGGGCGCATGCCCTCAACATTCACAGCGGCGAGATTGGAGGAGGCCCCTTCCCTTCTTCCCGGTGACTCCGTGCCGCCAGTACGACTCGCGCAGTTCCACGCCGCTCGCCAATAACACTCCCCGAACGGTCACTTGAGCGGCGCGCCGTGCGGGATCCCGAGCAGTTCCTTCGCCATCTCGGTCAACATCACGGTGTTCGACATCACGGGAGCGACTGGCAACGGCGTTTTCAAGGTCGGCATCGTCGCGCCTCCGACGACCGCGTGGATCAACTACCCGCCGTCCGAGACCCAGCGGGCCAACGCCGGCATCGTCTCGACAGATGCCGCTGATGGCTCGGGCAACATCGCCGTCCAGGTCAATCAGGGAGCCGGCTCCGTCGACTTCACCGTCGACGTCAACGGCTACTACTACAACGGCCTCGTCGCCGACATGCCAGTTGGAGACATCTTCGGCGTTTCAGGGGACAAGGCGGGTGGCGGAGTGCTCGTCGGTGTCAACCAGGAGACATCTGTTGCCGGCTCCACCGGGGTCAACGGTGTGACGAATTCGTCGGGAAGCAACTCGGCCGGAGTCTTCGGCATTGCCGGAGCAGGCCTCACCTACGGAGTCTTTGGATTGAACTTTTCGACGACCTTCAATGCGGCCGGAGTTCACGGGGAAGCCAACGGCAATGGTCAGACCATCGGTGTGGAAGGCGTCTGCGCGTCGGGGCCGCCCGGCTCGCTTTGCACGGGCGCGGCAGGACGTGGGATTGGCGGCGGAGGGTACTTCACCGGTTCCGGCGACGGCGGGTATGGCGTTCACGGCATTGCCACGAGCACTTCCGGTATAGGGTTCGGAGTCATCGGAAATGAATCCAGCACGGCGCTCGATTCGGCCGGCGTCAGGGGCATGGATGCAAGTGGCGCCCCCGCGCCCCTCGGCAGCACGGGCTACACTCCGACAGGCGTCCGCGGGGAGAGTACGACGGGCGTCGGGACCCTCGGGGTGTCTCGATTCGAAGGCGTCGCTGGAACGAGGGTGGACAGCAGCGGAACTCTCGTCGCCGGCGGCATTCTGGGCTGCAGCTCCGGCGGCTGCGCCGGCGGTCCCTGGGGCGTCTTTGCGATCGGGACCCTTGGCGCGACCGGCGCGAAATCCTTCGTGAAAGTCCATCCCACTGATCCCACCAAGGTCATCCGCTATGTCTCCCTGGAGGGACCGGAGGCGGGGACTTACTTCCGGGGAACCGAGGAGACCCGCAACGGAATGGCCGTGATTCAGGTTCCCGAGAGCTTCCGACTCGTGACGGACTCCGAGGGGTTGACAGTGCAGCTCACGCCCCTCGGGGAGCTTGCGACGATGGCGGTGGTGAGCGAAGACTTGAACCAGATCGTGGTGCGCTCCTCACACGACGTGAAGTTCCACTACCTGGTCAATGGTGTTCGACAGACATTCAAGGACTGGCAGGTCATTGTCGATGGCGGCTATATGCCGGAGTCACCCAGGCAGAAGCTTCCCGCCTCTTTCAGCGACGAGCAGAAGCGCCGGCTGGTCGCCAACGGGACGTACAACGCGGATGGGACGGTGAACATGACAACGGCCGAGCGGGTCGGCTGGACGAAGATCTGGGAAGATCGAGAGGCTCAGGCAAGGGCTGCGGCGGCAGTCGAGGCTCAAAGGACCGCCGATGGGGATCGGCGATAGCCAGCTGTTGGGGGATCACCCATGAGCTCCTCGAGATCGGGTCGGATCCCGGTTGGGTGCGTGTGCCTTCTCGGCTTTGCCGCCTGCCTCGCCGGGCAAGCGCGGCCCGAAGGCCTCGGCGGGGAACCCGAGCGAATCCGGGAGCGACTTGCCGACCTCGCGCTGCCCTTCGTCGCCAACGCGGGTCAGACCGACGCGGCGGTGGCCTACTACGCGCCGACTCTCGCCGGGACGGTCTTCGTCACATGCGACGGCCGGATCGTTTACTCCTTGCCGGGCAAGCGTGCGGCGCGGGAGCGAGAGAGCGTGGGGCAACCGGGAGCGAGAACCTCTGCCGGCTGGAGCCTGACGGAGTCGCCCGGGGGGGTCCACACCCGCGCCCGACCTGTCGCACGGGAGCGGGCGCGGACAGAGGTCAGTAGCTTTCTCGGCAACGATCCCTCCGAATGGAAGAGGAGCATCGCGACCTACGAAAGGGTGTCGCTCGGGCAGGTCTGGCCGCGGATAAGCTTGTCGCTGCGCGCCCGCGGGAGGAACGTGGAAAAGATCTTCACGGTCGAGCCAGGTGGAGATCCTTCGCGGATCCGGATGCGCGTGGCCGGCGCGCGGTCGCTCAAAGCCGACAGGGCTGGGGGGCTGATCGCGTCCACGGGTCACGGCGACGTGAGCCTGACCCGGCCGGAGGCCTATCAGCAGAACGGCGGAGCGCGCCGCGCCGTCACGGTGGCCTACGCAGTCCGCGGCGACACGTACACCTTTCGTCTCGGTGCGTACGATCACGAGTTGCCCCTGGTGATCGATCCGCTGTTGCAAGCAACTTATCTGGGGGGCAGCGGCGACGATAGCGCCGAGACAGTGGCGATCCACCCGACCTCCGGCGACGTGTATGTGGCCGGTTCGAGCTACTCCACGAATTTTCCTGGCACGGCCGGCGGGGCGCAGCCGGCCAGCGGGGCTCGAGTGACGTCTTCGTCGCGCGCCTGACCGCCGATCTGAAAACATTGAAGCAGGCCACCTATCTGGGCGGCAGTGGCACCGAACTGGCCTACGCTCTGGCAATCGACGCGACCTCGGGTGACGTCTACGCGGGCGGGACGACCACCTCCACGACCTTTCCCGGCACGGCCGGCGGGGCGCAGCCGGCCAGCGGGGGCTCGAGCGACGTCTTCGTCGCGCGCCTGACCGCCGATCTGAAAACATTGAAGCAGGCCACCTATCTGGGCGGCAGCGGCCACGAGATCGCCTTTGGTCTGGCGATCTCCTCCGGCAGCCTTTACGCAACGGGCTGGACGGACTCCCAGAGTCTTCCCGGCACGGCCGGCGGCTTTGAGTCGGGCTTTTCCGGCGGCTTCTTCGACGCCTTCGTCGCGCGGCTGACCCTCGATTTGAAGACGCTGACCCAGGCCACGTACCTGGGAACCGCCGGCGACGATCAGGCTTACGCTCTGGCGATCTCCCCGACCTCGGGCAACGTCTACGTGGCCGGGTACACGTCCTCCACCAACTTTGGAGGTGGTCCGAGCGACGCCTTCGTCGCGAGCTTGAGCGCCGAGTTGACGACTCTGAACAGGGCTACGCTGTTGGGAGGCAACGGCGACGAGCGCGCGTTCAGTCTGGCGATCCATCCGGCCTCCGGCGACGTCTATGTGACCGGGTTTACCTCCTCCACGAACTTCCCTGGCACGGCCGGAGGCGCCCAGGCGGTCTATGGCGGCGGGACCGATGACGCCTTCGTCGCGCGTTTGACCGGCGATCTCACGAGCTTGACGCGGTCCACGTATCTGGGCGGCAGCGGCAACGATATCGCCCAGGGGCTGGCCATCCACCCGACCTCCGGCGACGTGTATGTGACCGGGTACACGAACTCCACGAATCTCCCCGGCACGAGCGGCGGCGCGCAGGCGGACGCTGACGGCGGCAATGACGCCTTCGTCGCGCGTCTGACCGCCGACCTGACGACCTTGACCCAGGCCACGTATCTGGGCGGCAGCGGCAATGATCAGGCCTTATCTCTGGCGATCCACTCGACCTCCGGTGTTGTTTATGTAGCCGGGTCCACGAGCTCCACGAATTTCCCCGGCACGACTGGTGGGGCGCAGGCGGTCAACCGCGGTGGCACGGATGTCTTCCTCGCGCGCTTGACTCCCGACCTGGCACTCGCGCGAGGGCCGGCTGCCTTTTATACGCTGACACCCTGCCGCGTCGTCGACACTCGCAACCCCGCGGGTTCCGACGGCGGACCGTCGCTCATCGCGGGAGCGGATCGGACGTTTCCTTTTGTCGGACAGTGCGGGATACCGGCGACCGCGATCGCAGTGTCGTTGAACGTCGCGGCGGTCAACCCGACGACTGGGCCCGGGTTCTTGACGCTCTTCCCGGGAGGGACCACGCGTCCGGTCGTCTCGACGATCAACTACAACGCTGGGAAGATTCGGGCGAACAACGCGATCATCCCCCTCGGAATCGCAGGCGACATCGCCGTCCACTGCGGCCAGGGCTCCGGTACGGCGGACATGGTCATCGACGTCAACGGCTACTTTCAGTGACGCCGTCGCCGTTCTTCTGTTTCGTGCGGCACGGCTCTCGCGTCGGTCCTGAGAGGCGATGACGGGACGCTCGACGTAGCGTTCCCCCTGGCCGACGGGACAAGCGAACCGAGTCTCGTGATCGTCGGTCGCTCGCCGCGGGTATATCATCGGCAGAAGGCAGGACGCAGAAGGAAGGAGCGGCCTTCGGCGGCCAATTTGTGGAATGTCACGCACACCTTCGGACGAGAGCCAGAGATTTCGCTCCGAAGAAGCAGAAGGCGAACGATCCATTCAGAGTTCTTTCGAGTCGCGTTGAGTTCTTGAACAGGAGGATCTCCCATGGACCCTCTCGGGAGGAAACCTGGTGTTCTTCTGGTTGCTCTGTTCACGTTCTCGGCACTGGCGGTGGCCGAACAATCTCGACCGTCGCGCTCCGACGGCCCCGCCCTCGTCAACTGGCCCGCCCCGGCGAACTCCATCTCGTCAAAAAGGGCAAACGCGCGGGCTTTGAACATTCTGGGGCAGGAGCAGGTCACCGATGAGCTTCTTCCGTTCGTTCCCATCGCTCCGTGCCGCCAGCACGACTCGCGCAACTCCGCGCCGCTTGCCAACAACACTCCCAGACTGGTCAGACTGAGTGGCGCCCCCTGCGGGATCCCCAACAGCGCTGGTGCCGTATCGGTCAACATCACTGTCTTCGACATCAACGGGGCGACGGGCAACGGTGTCTTCAAGGTCGACACCGCCTCGCCTCCCACGACGGCCTGGATCAACTATCCGCCGTCGGAGACGCAGAGGGCCAACGCCGGCGTGGTCCCGCTCCCGGATGACCAATCGGGCAAGATCGCCGTCCAGGTCAACCAGGGCGCCGGCTCGGTCGACTTCACCATTGACGTCAACGGGTACTTCACGGCAGCCCCGAACACAGGAGACCAGTTCATTCTCATCGGCAATGCATCTTTTCCGCTGATCGCCGTTCAAAACATTGGCAGCGGCGACGGGATCGATGGAACGGCGGGCGGCGGCGGCGTCGGAGTGAGGGGGAGCTCGGGGCCGAACGTAGGAGTCCAAGGCGCGTCGGGAGGATCGTATGGTGTCATGGGGCTGACCAGCAGCAGCGCGGGGGAGATAGCCGGGGTTTACGGGCAGGATGGCACCGGCCCGGTGCATGCGAACGTCCTGCCTCTCTCGGCCGGTGTGCGCGGCGTGAGCCTGCAACACGTGGGTGTGTCCGGCCTTTCGGAGTACGTGGCCGTCGCCGGCGACCTGCTGTCCTCCGGCGACATCATCGCCAAGGGCTTTCTCGGAAGCGCGATCGGGACGGGCGCCGGTTCCACTTCCGGGCCGTGGGGTGTCTTCGCGCAGGGCGACTTCGGGGCGTCCGGCGCCAAGCACTTCGTCGAACCCCACCCATCCGACGCGAGCAAGGTGATCGTGTACACGTCGATCGAAGGGAGGACGGCGGACACCTCTTTTCGCGGCACGGCGCGGTTCGTCGACCACATTGCGGTCATCGACGTGCCGGAGGATTTCCGGACCGTGACCGACGAGAGCGGCCTCACCGTGCAGGTCACTCCGATTGGAGGGCCGGCCTCGACTTATGTCGAGAGTCGAGACTTGAATCACATTGTCGTCAGGTCGTCGTCCGACGTCGAGTTCGACTATCTGATCCAAGGAGTGCGCCGGGCGTTCAGGGACTTCCAGCCCGTGCAAACAGGCTACGAGTTCGTCCCCGAGTCAGCGGACCAGAGAATGCCGTCGTATTTGACCGAGGAGGCCAAGCGGCGCCTGATTGCCAACGGAACGTACAACACGGACGGCACGGTCAACTTGTCCACGGCGGAGCGCCTCGGCTGGACAAGGATCTGGGCGGACCGGAAGGCAGCGGCCGAGGCGGCGTCTCGGGCTGCTTCTGCAGGAGACGTTGCCGCCACGACAGGGGCGCGGCAACCGTAGCAATCTTCGATCAGCGAAGACGCGACGCTGCGGCATCGCCGCAGTTTGTTTGCACGAACGCGGGTACGGTCATCGTTTGTCCGGTGTCGAGTCAGCGTCACGTTCTCGCGGCACTCGGAAGGTTAGAACGAGGGTTCGAGTACACAATCCGAAATCCCGGATAAGTCCCACCGCCGATGTACCCACGGTCGGGACGGTCCATGCTGGGATGTCTTGGAGAATGGATTTCCCCTTGCCTCTTTTCCCACGCATTGCGCCATGAAAAGTGAGGCCGTTGCCAAAGCTCTTGTGATGACTCCTGCCGTGGTGATCTGACCGATCCCTCCGGCCATCGTGAACCATAGGCGCCCGTCCGGCGCGCTCGCGAATCCGGTGGACTGGGAATTCGGGAGGTCGAACTCCGGCGCGGTCACACATTTCCCGCTCCCCCCTGCCTATCCGACGAGCATGCCGTTCGCGATCACTTCGACGCAGGATGGAAACATCTGGTTCACGGAATGGAGATACTCTCTGATCGGGAAGATCCAGATCCCGATCGTCCCGACTCCCACTCCGACTGCGACACCGACGGCGGCGCTACTCCCAACACCGACGCCCCCACCGACCGCCGGACCGATTCCCGCCCTCGAACTTTCCGGGAAGTCGGTCCTTGCCATTCTCCTGGGCAGCGTGGGCGCTCTCCTCGTTCTCCGTCGAGAGTCCTAGCGCCTCGAAAGTGAAGTCACCCCGATCCGAAGCCCGAAAACCGGCAACGGAACGAGCGCACGTGGCCTCTTTCCTGAGGTAAATGGTGGGCCGTGTGGGACTCGAACCCACGACCACCGGCTTAAAAGGCCGATGCTCTACCGACTGAGCTAACGGCCCAAGTGTCGGCAGTCGTGAAGGATACATCATCGGTGGAGACGGGAAGGTCGCGATGCGCTGTCCTTTCTCCGTTGTCGCCCGAGCCTGGCGCTCTCTCGAAGACCAGTACGGCCGCGTCTCGGTCGACTCCATCGTCGGGCCCGTCGGATCCAGACCAAAGCATCGAGGGGCGACTGCAAGGGAATGCGATTCTTCGGCGGCATGCGCGCTGCGCACTGGAGTTCGCCGGCTGGGCCGGACGCGGCCGGTGTTTTCGAGTTCCAGAGGCTCGTGGGCGGGTGCGAACGAGCACTTCGTCCGGCCCGAGTTAGTCTCGCGCCGTCCATTCGGACGCGAGGCAAAGCCCATGAACAAGTCGGCATGTGTCGTTTTCCTCGTCCTTACTGGCGCCGCTGCCGCTTCTGCAGACGAGCCAAAGCCGGCCTATGACTTTGCGCTGCCCCGCGCCGATAGGATCGCGCTCGCGGAAAGCGCGGCGCCCGCCGAGATCTCCGGCAAGGCCACCGTCTACCTTCTCGAAAAGACCGGTTACATGAAGGTCCGCGACGGGACGAATGGGTTCTCCTGTTTCGTGGATCGGCAGACCCCGCTCAACATGGAGCCCACGTGTTTCGACGCGGAGGGAACAGCCACCACGCTTCCCACCCGGCTCTTCGTCGAAGAGGAACGGGCCAGGGGCGTTGCCGAGGACAAGATCAACGCCGAAGTCGACGCGCGCTATCGGTCGGGGACATTCCTCGCTCCGCGAAAGCCCGGGATCGTCTACATGCTGTCGCCGCACATCTACCTCTGGATCTCGCAGGCCAACAAGATGGTCCACGGCCCCGCCCATCTGATGTTCTACGCGCCCTATGCAACGGACAAGGACATTGGCTCGCCGCCAGGCGGTCCGGGCATGCCGCATCTGATTCGGGCCGGCAAGCCCGACGCCTACATCATCGTCGTGCCGGCGGTCGCCCCGTCTACTGCAAGGTGAGCTGACCCGCGCCGACGTGAGCGTACAGACGGTATCTGCCGGCTCCGTCCTTGTGAAAGGATCGGAAGAGGCCGCCGTGCGTCTCGCCGAACGCGTCCGCGTCGACCTCGCCGGTGATCACCGAAGCGTCCACCCGCGCGTAGTCGGCCGAATTCCCCAGGGAAACCGTCAGTTCGCCGGCATGGAGGGACACGTCCTTGTTGCCGGTGATGTTCTCGACGTGGACCTCACCGAATGGGATCCGGGCGTAGAGGTCGGTGTTCCTTGGTATGCGCACGGTGATGACAAGATCGTTGCGCGGGCCGCCCGAGATCCGCAGGTGCGCCTCTCCGGCCTTTTGCTCCAGGCGAACGCTCAATTTCCGGGCTTCGGAAGCCTTTCGACCCGAGAGCTCGACGGAGAGCTTGTCCTCGGCGACGCCGATCACATGGACCTCGCCGGAGCGGACGGAGAGCCGCAATTTGCCGCCGGCGGCGAAATCCGCCGAGAAGGGATGATCGACGATGTTCGTGGCCTCGAGCCTGGTTTGTGCCGCGCAGACCGGCGCCAGCAAAGCGGCGCAAGCCACAAGGAGAGCGGGACGGAGCATACGCAGTACCTCCCTTGGGGGACAGATACGCAGATGCGAGCGCTCATGTTCCCATGATTCGGCGATCAGGATGGGAAACCGCTCTCCAGTCCGTGCCAGCACGGGTGCATGGAGAGGCCGGCACCGACGGAGAGAGACGCGCGAGAAGTCGGTCTGAAGCAGGCCTAGGGTCTCGGGCCGACAGGTCGAGCGCCAGGCCGGTTCGGGAGCGCCGGCACTTTCGAGCGGGCCACGAACTCGAGATCGAAGACTCCGCCGCCATTCGTTCCGGCGAAGATCCGCGTGCCCGACGCGTCGATGGCCATCGCGCTGACGGAAAGGTCGGTCAGGCCCGCGTTCAGGGAGCTCCAGGACAGGCCGTGGTCGTAGCTCGTGGAGATCCCCCGAGCCAGGGTTCCTACAAGTAGGCGATCGGGGTTTTCGGGATCGATCAAGAGCACCGTGACGATGACGCCGTCCAGGCCGGACCTTCCCCACGTCTCTCCTTTGTCGTCGCTCACGTAAACGCCGTCGATCCCGGCGGCGAAGACTTCTTTCTCGGCGGCGGGGTGCGGAAGGACGCCCAGGGGATAGGGCAGCCCGGTCGAAGAGAATATCCAGTCTGAGCCCCCGTCCTCGCTCCGGCTCATGGAGTTACCAAGCTCATCGAACCGGATGGCGAAAATCTCCGCTGAGACTCTCGGGTTGAATGCGAGACCTCCGTGGGCGATGGGCGCCGGCAGTATCTCGCTCCAGGTCGAGCCGAAGTCCTGGCTCCGAAAAAGGCCGCCGCACTGGCTCGGTTCGTGATCGAGATCGGCGGTGCCGGCGAGAAGGATGGCGGGATTCGACGGATCGATCGCCAGCGCCGTCACAAAGAGACACGAGAGGCCGGTCTGCGCCGGAGACCAGGTCTGTCCCCCGTCGAGACTCTTGCTGAGTCCCGGTCCGCCCGCATAGAGCGTGGACGACTGCTTCGGGTCGACGATGAGGGCCTCGGAGGGACCCGCAATCCGTGTCCAGGTCTCGCCACCGTCGGTGCTCTTGTATGTGCCTTCCCGTGCCGACGCGTAAACGGTCGAGGCGTCGACGGGATCGGCCACGACGGCCTGGACCGCGAGGCCAGGGAGTCCGCGATTGGTCCACTGCCCGACACCGGCCCGGGCCACGCCCGGCGTGAGACCAAGGGCGACGAGGAGCACCAGGAGCGAGGAAGCCGAGCGATGCTGATGCCGGAGATCCGTGCTCACCGCGAGAATTGTACGATGACCCAGGCGCCTCGATCTGCCGCAGCGCCCCCGCCCGCTACGCGAGTCTCTTCGCCGGCGAAGGGGCGGGGAGCGCGGCGAGGAAAGGGGAGTCGTCCCGCCAGACCGTCTCTTCGCGGCGAGGACCGGTGGCGATGAACGCGGCGGGAGCGCCGGACCTCTCTTCCAAGAAAGTGACGTAACGCCGGGCCGCGTCGGGAAGGTCCTCGTAGCGCGTCGCGCCGGTCGTGACGGACTTCCATCCGGGCAGGGTCTGGTACACGGGCTCGACCCGTTCGAGGTCCTCGACCACCGCTGGAATGTCCACGATGAATTTTCCGTCCAGGCGATAGCCGACGCAGACGGGGATCTCGTCCAGCTCGTCCAGGACGTCGAGCTTCGTAATGGCCACGGCCTGCGCTCCGGAGAGCTCCACGGCGGTGCGTGCCACCACCGCGTCGAACCAGCCGGTGCGCCGCGGGCGCCCGGTGGAAGTGCCGTACTCGTTGCCGCGGGCCCGCAGGAACTCGCCGATCGAGTCCGTCAGCTCCGTCGGGAAGGGGCCCTCCCCGACGCGCGTCGAGTAGGCCTTGAGAACGACCAGCGACGCGTCGAGCGCGCGCGGAGGAATCTGCAGCCCCGGCGCGACGGCCGCCGAGGTGCAGGTCGACGACGTCACGAAGGGATACGTCCCGCCGCACAGGTCGAGCATCGCGCCGTGCGCGCCCTCGGCCAGAAGCGTTCCGCCGCTCTTCCAGTGATCCCGCACGTAGCGCCCGGTGTCGGCGGCAAAAGGCTCCAGCCGGGGCGCGATCGAAGCGAGCGATCGAAGAACGTCGATCGCGGGAGGCACGTCCTGACAGCCGAGGGTCGAGAGGAGAGCCGCCGACTCGGCGGCCAGGGCCGAGACGCGGCGCTCGAGCGCGTCGGGGTGAAAGAGGTCCGCGACGCGCACGCCCCTGCGGGCGGCGGCGGACTCGTAGGCCGGGCCGATTCCCCGCAGTGTCGTTCCGAGCTTCTGATCGCCGGCGGCTTTCTCCCGCGCCGCATCGAGGAGGCGGTGATAGGGAAGGATCAGATGGGCGCGCTGCGACAGCAGGAGGTTGCCGTCGACGTCGATTCCCTTTTCGCGAACCGCGTCGATCTCCGATAGAAGAGCTTCGGGGTCGACGACCACTCCCGCCCCGATGACGCCGATGCGTCCCCGGACGATCCCGGAGGGGAGCAGATGCAGGGCGAAGTGCTGGTCGCCGAACTTGACAGTGTGTCCGGCGTTGTGGCCGCCGTGATAGCGGGCGACCACGTCGAACCGGTCCGCCAGCAGGTCGACGATCTTGCCTTTGCCCTCGTCGCCCCACTGGCCGCCCAGGACGGCGACGATTCTCAGGCGGTCTTCTCCCGGCGTCGGAGCTGGCACAGGAGGTGGCAAGATAACAGGGACGCGCCTTCTATACAATCGCTCCGACGATGCCGGACGTAGGTCGATGCGCCGCCGCCTCCTGAGCGGATCGGGTTTCACGCTCCTGGACCTCGCGGATGTGGCGCAGCGCCGCGTGCGCGTGGGCCTGGCTCCATCCGCTCGCCGTGCCATGTCCGCGTCGCGCCGGGTGGTGGACCGCGCGGTGAAGCGCGGCGCCCGCGTGTACGGAGTGACGACGGGATTCGGCAACTTCGCCGACGTGGCCGTGCCGATGTCCGATATCGAGGCGCTTCAGCGAAACCTGGTCCGGAGCCACGCCGCCGGCGTGGGGCGGCCTCTTTCCGACCGCGTCGTCCGAAGCATGATCGCCCTGCGGGTCAATGCGTTGGCCAAGGGATTCTCCGGAATTCGCGTGGAGACGGTCGAGACACTGCTGGCGATGCTGGGCGCCGACGTGCTTCCCGTCATTCCCGAGCAGGGTTCTGTCGGAGCGTCGGGCGATCTCGCTCCGCTGGCCCACCTGGCTCTGGCGCTGACGGGCGAGGGAAGAGTGCGCTGGAAGGGCCGGACCGTCGCGGCCGGCCGCGCGCTGTCGGCGGCGAAGATTCGCCCGGTCGTCCTGGGCGCCAAGGAGGGCCTGGCGCTCGTCAACGGCGTCCAGATGTCCGTGGCCGTCGGCGGGCTCGCGCTCGAGCACGCCCTGCGGCTGGCCCGCACGGCGGACCTGACCGGGGCGGCGTCGCTCGACGCGGCGCGCGGATCGGACTCTCCCTTCGACCGGCGGATCGTCGAGGCCCGGCCGCATCCGGGCGCGCTCGCCTCCGCCACCAACCTGCGCCGCCTGCTCGCCGGCAGCGAGATCCGCGAATCGCACCGAGGATGCGGCAAGGTGCAGGACAACTACGCGCTGCGCTGCATGCCGCAGGTGCACGGGGCGGCCCGGGACGCGCTGGAGCACGCTCGAGGCGCTCTCGAGCGCGAGATGAACAGCGCCACCGACAATCCGCTCGTGTTCAGTCGAACCGGCGACATCCTGTCGGGCGGCAACTTCCACGGCGCGCCGGTCGGACTCGTGCTCGACTATGCGGCGATCGCCGCGACCGATCTGGCCTCGATCGCCGAGCGGAGAATCGAGAGGCTCGTCAATCCCGCCGTGTCAGGCCTGCCGGCGTTCCTCGTCGCCGAGGGAGGGCTCCATTCCGGGCTGATGATGGCCCAGGTGACCGCCGCCGCCCTGGTTTCCGAGTGCAAGGGCCTGGCCCATCCGGCTTCCGTCGATTCCATCCCGACGTCCGCGGACAAAGAGGATCACGTCTCGATGTCGCCCATCGCCGCGCGCAAGCTCGCCGCGGTCGTGGAGAACCTGGAACGCGTCCTGGCCATCGAGCTGCTGACCGCCTTTCAGGCGATGGAGTTTCTGCGCCCCCTGGCGACCTCGCCCGACCTCGAAAGGGTCCGGCGAGCCTTCCGGCGGCGCGTTCCGGCCTGGAAAGCGGATCGGGTGCTCTCGGTGGATCTGGACGGGGCGCGGGAGTTCCTCGAGGACGCCACGGTTCAGACGCTGGTGGGCCGGCTGGAATAGCCGTCGGTTTCGCCCGGTCCGCGCCCGGATCCGGCCTGGAACGCCCGGCGGGCGCCGGGAAGGGACGGCCGGTCGCTATACTTGATCCGTGGCCACCGCCGCCCCCGTCCGCACGATTCGCGCCGCGCGAGGAGCGACTCTTCGCTGCCGGAGCTGGATCACGGAAGCCGCGCTGCGGATGCTCGAGAACAACCTGGATCCCGAGGTCGCGGAGAAGCCGGAAGATCTCATCGTCTACGGCGGGACGGGGAAGGCGGCGCGCAACTGGGAGTGCTTCGACGCGATCGTCGCGACCCTCAAGAGACTCGGCGACGACGAAACGCTGCTCGTCCAGTCGGGCAAGCCGGTCGGCGTCTTCCGGACGCATCCCGGCGCGCCGCGCGTCCTGATCTCCAACGCCATGCTCGTTCCGGCGTGGGCCACGGCCGACGAGTTTCGACGCCTGGAGGGGCTGGGCCTCACCATGTACGGCCAGATGACGGCGGGCTCGTGGATCTATATCGGCACGCAGGGGATTCTCCAGGGAACGTTCGAGACGTTCGCGGCGGCCGCGGCGCGCGACTTTCGCGGAGATCTCGCCGGCCGACTGGTGGTGACCGCCGGCCTGGGCGGCATGGGAGGGGCCCAACCGCTCGCCGCCACGATGAACGGGGCCGTGGCCCTGGTGGCCGAGGTGGACGCCGATCGGATCGACCGCCGCATCCATACGCGCTACCTGGACGTCCGCGAAGACTCCATCGACGCAGCGATCGACCGCGCTCTTGCGGCCAGGGACGCGAGACGGGCCATCTCGATCGGACTGCGCGCCAATGCCGTCGACCTGCTCGAGCGGCTGATCGCCCGTGACCTGGTCCCCGACCTGCTGACAGACCAGACGTCGGCCCATGACGAGCTGCACGGCTATGTCCCCGCCGCGCAAGAGGGGGAGAGCTTCAACCAGCTTCTCGAGCTGAGGCGCTCCCAGCCCCAACGCTACGTCGAGCGCTCCTATGCCACCATGGCTCGGCACGTTCGCGCCATGCTCGAGCTCGCGCGCCGCGGGTCGGTCACCTTCGATTACGGCAACAACCTGCGCGGCCAGGCCCGGAAGGCCGGGGTGGCGGAAGCCTTTCAGATCGCCGGGTTCGTTCCGCTGTTCATCCGGCCGCTGTTCTGCGAGGGGAAAGGACCGTTCCGGTGGGCGGCCCTGTCGGGAGACCCCGCCGACATCCGGGCGACGGACGAAGCGCTGCGGCAGCTCTTTCCGCAGAACGGGCCCCTGGCGCGCTGGCTCGACCTGGCGCAGGAACGGGTCGCGTTTCAAGGGCTGCCGGCGCGCATCTGCTGGCTGGGCTACGGGGAGCGCTCCCGCGCCGGGCTCGCGTTCAACGACCTCGTGGCCACCGGCCGCGTGAAGGCGCCGATCGTGATCGGCCGCGATCATCTCGATGCGGGGTCGGTCGCTTCGCCCAATCGAGAGACGGAAGGGATGCGGGACGGCTCCGACGCGATCGCCGACTGGCCGATCTTGAACGCGCTCCTGAACACGGCCTGCGGCGCGAGCTGGGTTTCCGTTCATCACGGGGGAGGCGTCGGCATCGGCTTATCGATTCACGCCGGGATGGTCGTCGTCGCGGACGGAACCCCCGCCGCCGCGGTTCGCCTCGAGCGGGTTCTCACAGCCGATCCGGGAACCGGCGTGGCGCGCCACGCAGACGCCGGATACCCCGAGGCGATGGCCGTGGCGCACGCGCGGGGCGTCGACCTGCCCTTGATCGCCCCGAAAGGGTGAAGCCGCAGCGAGCACCCATGCGCAGCCGCCGCGGATGAGCGCTCCGGTCCTGGACTCTTCCAGCCGCCGGCCGCCGGGCGCCCGACCCTGGCTCAGGGCTCCGGTTCTCGCCGCGGCGCTGGCGACCGTAGCGCTGCTGGCGCTGGACGGATGGATTCCGCTGCGCCGCTCCACGGCTTCCGGCCCAAGGCCTCCCGAGGGCCTTCAGGCCGCGTACGGCGCGGTTCGGGAGGATCTCGAGCGTCGTGCCGAAGATTTTGCTCGGCGTCCGGAAGTGACCCAGTCGCTGGCAGGCGGCGGGATCGCGGTCAACCGACTCGGCCTCTTCGCCGCGGCGCGGCAGTCGCTCGAGAACGCGCCCTCCGGATGTTGGATCGTCCTGGCCGATCCGGCGGGCCGCGTCCAAGCATGGTGGGGAGACGCGCCCTCCTCCCTCGAGGGGCTGGGCACGGCGCACGGATTCGGGGTGCGATGGTCGGCCACGACCGTTACGGTGGCTTTCCGGCGGGAGCTTGGTCCGGCGTCCGCACCCGGCAGCGTCTATGCCGCTCGCACGCTGCCGGCCCTCCCTCCGGACTTCGGCCGCGCGCTCGGACTCTCCGGGCCGTCGCTCGATTGGGAACCGGTCGCGCCGAGCACACCGGCCGGTCCCCTCATGGAGTTCCGCGCGAATCCGGCGTTGGCGGGCCCCGCTCCCGGCTGGCAGCCGGTCGCCCTGGTCGTTCTGATCGTCTCGGCGTTGGCGGTCCTGGGGAAACTGCGCGATCCCTGGCGGATCGGCGTTGGAGCGGCACTCCTGATCCTCGGCCTGCAGGTCAACGCTCAGCCACTCGGGCGCCTGCTGGCATCGCCGTCGCCGTGGGCCGGGGCAGTAGGGTTGATCTGCCTGGCGCCGTCGCTCTCGGTGCTGCGCCGCGCCGCGCGGCCGCCGCGGCCCTCTGGGCTCCTCATCGCCGCCGCCTACGCCCTTCTCCTCCTGGCGTTCTGGGCGGCCGCGGCGATCCCCCCACTCGAGCTGGGGACGCCCGTCGCCGGATCGATGCTCCTCCTGCTTCGCCTGGCAGGCGTCGCTTCGCCGTTGGCCGCGGCGCTTGCTCTGGCTTGCGCGCCGCGCGGTCGGCCCCCCGGCCCGTGGACGTCGGCGGCGATCCTCGTGACGGCGGGATCGATCGCGGCGGCGCTCGCGTTGCCCTCTTCCTCCGCGCTCTTCGTCCTGACCATCGGCGTCCTCGCGGCGGCCTGCCTCGAAACCTGGTCCCGCGCGATCGCGGCGCCGGCGCTCGGAGGAGGATTCGCGGTGGCGCGGCTCGCCGCGGCGTGCGCCCTGATGACCGTCCTGGTCGTTTCGCCCCTCTCGGAGCACGCCCGGACTTCGCGATTCATGGCGCTCGCGCGAACGATCGCCCTTCCGGATCCGCTGCGGGCATCCCGCGATGCCGTCTTCGCCGCCGAACGCTCCGCCGATCGCGTCAGCCGGTTCGACCTGGCGCGCGAGCTTCCGGCCGGAGTCGGGACCGCCGACATCTCCGATCTCGCCTATCGGCTCTGGCGGGACGGGGAGCTCCCGTCGCGCGCCCCGCGCCTGGTCTCCTACCGGGTCTTCGATCCATCCGGTTCGGTACGAAGCAGTTTCTCGCTGATTCCCGAAGCGCTCGCCGCGGCTCGTCCACCCGCCGGTCCGGTGACCATCGATCGTTACCGGGTCGACGTGCTCCGCCGGATGACGTCGCTGTCCAACGAGGGCCGGCCCTGGGGGACGGTCGAGATCTCTGTCGCCGACTGGCCGATCTGGGACCCTCTGCCTCCCCGCATCGACGTCTACCGGCGGCTCGTCCTCGGGGAGCCCGCCGGTCGGCCCGCCCGGCCGGAGACCCCTCGGCCGTTTCTCGCTTCGTACGCCCGTGATGGCGAGAAACGCGACGAGGGCCCGACGCTGTCGGCCAGTGTGAGGGATCGGCTGCGGCGCAGCGATCGGCCGGTTCCCGTTCACCTGCACTTTCGCAGCGAAGTGCTGTGGGGCGAGATCCGTCCGGTTCCGGAAGGGTATCGGCTGGTGGCCATTCCGGGCCCCGATTTCCTGGGCCGACTCCTGACGGCGTCGCTGCTTCTTCCCGCGCTCGGCTTGCTGGCTCTGGCCGCGGCGGCCGCCGCCGCGTGGCGGATCGTCGGCGCTCCTGCGGGAGAGCGCCGGGACGCGATCCCGGGCGGAGCCCGGACGTTTCGCGGACGGCTGGTCTTTCTCTTCGTCCTCGGGGTGATGATTCCGCTCCTGGCGGTGACGCTCTTCCTTCGATCGGCGATCGTCACCCGGTCCCGAAGGGACACGCTGGATCATGCCCGCACGGCGTTGGCCACGGCACGGCGGGTTCTCGACGACTACCTGCCCTCGGTGCCGGCCCCCAACGACGCCCTCGGAGCTGTCGACGATGTGCTCCTGACGTGGCTTTCCAACGCCGTCGGATACGACCTGGCGGTGTACGCGCCGGACTCGACGCTTGCGGCGACCTCGCGCCGGGACCTCTACGCCGCCGGCCTCGTGCCGGACCGAGTTCCGGGCGCGGCGTTCGTGGCCACTGGACTGGGTGGCGCTTCGCAGTTCGTGGGAACGCGCTTCGCTCCCGGACGGATCGATGAGATCACGACGAGCCTCGCCTCGATCCCCGGCGTTCCCGGCGTCCGGAGTCCCGCGCTCTTGACGTTGCTCCTGCTTCCCCAGCAACGGGTGGCGCAGGCGGAGGCCTCGCAGCTGACCGCCGCGGTGTCCGCCTTCTCGCTTCTGGCGTTCCTTTTGTCCGCCGTGATCGCAGGCCGCCTCGCGGTGCGCGTGGCGCGGCCGGTGGCCGATCTGGTCGAAGCGACTCGCGCGGTCGCGCGCGGCGACTTCTCTCCCCGCGTGGCCGAGCCGCCGGATGAAGAGCTCAAGGAGCTGGTCCGCGCGTTCTTGTCCATGTCGCGAAGCCTTCGCACGCAGACGGAGGCGCTGTCGGCGGAAAAGGAACGCGTCGCCACGCTGCTGACGCATCTGACCGCCGGCGTCGTCGCGTACGGAGACCGAGGGAATGTGCTTCTGGCCAACCCGGCCGCCGCGGCGCTGGGCAGGGGGCGCGCGGACGCCCGCACCCTCGACGAGGTGTTTCCAGGAGAGGAGATGGCCGAGGTGCGCCGCGCTCTGCTGGATCCGTCCCGGTCGCTGACGCCTCTGGAGATCGAAGTTCGACCCGGCGAGCGCTGGCGGGCTGTCAGCGTCCCGCTTCCGCTGGGTGGCGAGGGTGCCCGCATGGCGGTGATCGAAGACGTCTCCGACGTCGTGCGGTCCAACCGCCTCGCGGCATGGGCCGAGATGGCGCGGATCATCGCCCACGAGATCAAGAATCCGCTGACGCCGATCCGGCTCTCGGTCGAGCACCTGCGCGAGGTCTGGCGGCGGGGATCCGCGGATTTCGACGGAGTGCTCGAAGAATGCGTCTCCAACGTGCTCCGGCAAACGGAAGAGCTGCGCCGGTCGGCGTCCGAGTTCTCCGACTACGCCCGGCTGCCGGCGGCCGAGGTCGCGCAGACGGACATCGGACGCCTGCTCTCGGAGTCCGCCGCCGCCTACGCCGGAGCGCCCGGCGTGCGATGGTCGGTCAACGCCGATCCCGATCTCGTCGCTCTGGCCGACCGGCGCCTCCTGTCGAGGGTCTTCTCCAACCTGGTGGGCAACGCCGTGGAAGCTCTTTCCGGTGGCGGCGGCGAGATCCGGTTGACGGCCCGGCGGGTCGAATCCCGCGTCCTGGTCACCGTGGAGGACAGCGGCACGGGCGTTCCTCCGGCGATCCTTCCGCGACTGTTCGACCCCTATTTTTCGGCCAAGAGCGGCGGAACGGGGCTGGGATTGGCAATCGCGAAGAAGATCGTCGAGGAGCACGGCGGTACCATCAGCGCAGAGAATCGCTTCGAAGGAGGCTTCCGCGTGACGTTCCAGCTTCCCTTAGTCCAGGTCCCGGTCGGCTCATGAAGCGCGTGGTCATCGCCCTCGCGTTCGTCGTGGCGGCGGCCGCGGCATCGTGCGCGCGGCCCAAGGCCAGTCAGGTCCGTTCCCTGCCGGCCGGAGACGGTGTCTGGTTCGAGGACGGGATCGGCCCCGGCGGCGCCGACGTGGAGGAGACGCTCCTGCGCGCCGGGCTGGGAACCGTCTTCTTGCCCGCCGTCCAGCTGAGCCGCGAGGGGGGCCACTGGGTGGCCCAGGAGGCGCCCCCCCCTCCGCACCCGTTGTCGCGGTCGAAGATCTTCCTGGTTTTCTCCGGCGACGAGTCGGTGGACGAAGCGCTCTCCCGCAAGGAGACGGCCGCGCCCCTGGGCGACGCGATCTGGATCGCGGCCAAGGCGGCGCTGCGCGACACCCGCCCCTTCGGGCCCGTCGTCGGCATCCATCTTGATTTTCCGTTCGCGGTCGGCTCGTCGGAGGCCTACGGATCGCTGGTCGCCGGGCTGCGGTCGAAGATGCCGCAGGAAATCCCTCTGACCGTCTCGCTGCGCTTCGCCCCGTCGGCCCAGGACCTGGAGACGATCCGGCCGCTCTCGACGGCCTGCGACGGCCTGGTGGCGCTCGTCTTCGGCGAAGGGAACCTCTCCGATCCGATCGCGGCCGATTCGCTGGAGCGACAGTGGTGGGCGGGCTATGCACCCGCGGCTCGGGGCGTGTGGCGGGAAACCTCCGGACAGCCGCGGGAAGATCTTCCCGAGTGGGTCCTCGGGCGCCTGTCCGACGACCCCAGGGCCGAGTTCGTGGAAAACGTTTCGCTCAAGGAAGAGTCCGGCCAGACCTTCGAGGTGCGACCGAGGTCCCCCATCTCCTATGACAAGACGTTCTCTTTCGGCCCGGGGGACCTCCTGTCGTTCCGCCAGCCCCTGGTTTCCGATCTGGCGTACCGCCTGGGCTCGGACCTTACCGGGCGGCGGTTTGCCCGAGGGCGCGTCATCCTGCTGCCCGGACGATCGGACGCGGAACGTCTTTTCACTCTCTCGGCCTTGAGCGACGTCCTTCTGGGCAAGCCGACGAAGCCGGACCTCCACGTCGCGACCGAGAGTGCCCGCAACGTTCTCTCGGTCTCGGCCGAGAACGTGTCGGCCCATGCGTCGGTGATCTCGCGCACCTCCAACTGGGTGGAGGTGCAGCTCCCGTCGGGAGGGATCCGAGACATCCAGATCGGCGGGTTCGATCGGTTCGAGGTCTACGGTGCGGACCGTCGTCCGATCACCCTCAGTCTGGCGACGGTCGTACGGTTCTACGAGACCCTGATCCAGCCCAACGAGAAGATCTCGCCCGCCCGTATCTTCCTGCGGCGCCCTCCGCCCAAGGGCTGTTGCGCGACGCGCTTTCACTTCCTGGCGGCCTCGGGAGAGGAGACTCTTTCCGGCGCCGTGGTGGTGCCGACGCCCTCACCCCTTCCGAGGGGCCGCCCTTAAAACGACCGGCGTTCGAGTCCTACGGCCCGGCTCTCGCGGAGCCGCCTCGGCCGAAGCCTCTGCGGGCGATCGACCAGAGCTTGGCCAGCGGTCCCGAGAGGGCGAAGGCCAGCGCCACGCCGAGCAGCAGCAGCGCGGGCTCCAGGCGAATGACCGCAAACGCGAGCGCGATCAGGGGAAGGATCCACAGGGGCCGCGGCCTCTTCAAGTCCACGTGCTCCTTGAAGGAGCGATAGCGGATCGTCGAGATCATCAGGTAGGACAGGAGGATCGTCAGGACGAGGAGCCCGGTCATCCAGACGCGGTCGACCAGCCGCTCGGGAGTCGCCAGGACCAGCGCGGCGATCGTGCCGGCGGCGGCCGGGATCGGAAGACCGACGAAATATCGCTTGTCGACGACCTTGGTCTGGATGTTGAAACGGGCCAGCCTCATCGAGCCGCAGACCACGAAGAGAAACGAGGCCATCCAGCCGATCTGCTGAAAATCGGAGAGCCCCCAGGAGTAGGCCAGGACGGCAGGAGCGACTCCGAAGGAGACGAGGTCCGCCAGGGAATCGTACTGTTCCCCGAAGGCCGAAGTGGAACGCGTCCAGCGCGCTACGCGTCCGTCCAGGGCATCGAACAGGGCCGCGGCGATGATACCGATCGCCGCCCAATTGAACCTTCCGTCGATCGAAAGCTTGATCGAGAGGTAGCCGCAGAAAAGGTTGCCCACCGTGAACAGGGTCGGAAGCACGAACAGGCCGCGGGCGAGTCCCCGGCGCCGCGGGAGGACTTCCGTCTCGACCCCGTCGTTTAACTCCATCGCGCGAGCCCCGACCGTCCGGCCTTGACCTTGTCGCCACGCTTCACGAGGATCTGGGCCTCATCGGGCACGAAGAGGTCCACGCGCGAGCCGAAGCGGATCATTCCGATGCGCTGACCTCGGGCCAGAGCCTCGCCCGGACCGGGCAGGAAGACGATCCGGCGAGCCAGCGCGCCCGCGATCTGCTTGAACGTCACCGGACCCCGTTCCGACGTCACCGTGATGCGGTTCTGCTCATTGGAGAGCGATGCCTTCTCGTCGAACGCCGCCATCTTTCGGCCCGGACTGTACGCGTACTGCGTCAGGCGCCCGGAGACCGGCGAGCGGTTCACGTGGCAGTTGAAGACCGACATGAAGACGGTGATCCGCCGAGCGGCGCCGGGCGGAGCTTCGCCGGCCGGGCCCACGGACAGAATCGTTCCGTCGGCGGGGGACACGATCGTTTCGTCGCCGCCTTCCGGCAAGCGCTCCGGGTCGCGGAAGAACTGCAGCAGGAAGACAGCGGCGAGCCCAAGAATGAAAGCGATGACCGGGCGGCCGAGCCACGCCAGGAGCACGGCCGCCGCGGCGGGAGGAAGGATGAAGGCGTACCCCGCGCCCGCGATGGGAACCCTCAGTGCGCGACTCCCGTACGGTGATAGCGCGCGATGGCCTCCATGCGGTCCTTGATGAGGAGCTTTTCCTTCTTCAGTCTCTTCTCCTCGATCTCCTCTTCCTCGGAGAGGCGGGGCTTGCTCGCCAGCTCCCTGAGCCTCTGCTCGTGGTCCTGGTGCTCCGCATGGAGGCGGTGGTATTCGGGATCGGCCTGCGCGAGAGACTCCTGGCTCGAATTCTCCATCGGTTCGACCTCCTTACTGTTATTTGGGATGAGGGCGAGAGCGGAAGGCGAAGCCACATAGGGAGTCTAAGGTCTAAAGTCTCAAGTTTAAAGAGGCGAGTCGGCGGGCGCGCCTTTCCCATTGAGAAGCTTGAGCCTTGGACCTCAAACCTTAGAATTGAGACTTTAGACTTCCCGTGAGGGGGAGCACCATGGCGAAGGCATCCTCGCCGTCCTGGTAGTAGCCCTTTCGACAGTAGGCCTCGCGGAAGCCGTGCCGGGCATAGAAATTCCGAGCGGCCCTATTGGAGACACGGACCTCCAGCGTCACCGCCGTTGCTCCCGCCGCTTTTGCCCGAAGAAGTGCGTCCTCCAGCATGCGGGTGCCCCACCCGCGATGGCGCAGCCGTCCGTCCGTCGCGATCTTGTTGATGTGGAACTCCTCGTACAACGAAACTGCGAAGAGATATCCCCCGACCCGAGGCATGACTCCGGGTCCGCCTGCCAGAACCCGGGCGTATCGGTACGGCTCGATCAACTCGCTTTCGAAGAACTCCCGTTTCCACGGAACGATGAAGGATTCCCGCTCGATCCGCGCGATCTCGTCCAGGTCACCCGGTCCCGCCGGGATGACCCGGTATGGCTCGGGATGAGGCTCACGAAGCGCCAAGCTTCTCCTCCGCGGCGCTGCTGCGCGCGTAGATGGCGACGCCCGACAGCCCCGACGCGTCCCGAGGAGCGCGGGCGACGGCCAGCGCGACGGCTCGGGCCGGGGAGATCGCAAGCGCCGGGCAGGGGAAGCCGAGAATGTCCGGGGGCAGGGCGGCGACGTCCCGGCCCCGAAACAGGTCGGCGGCCGCGGCGGCGGGCAGACGCCGCGCCGGCGAGAGACTCCGGGCACGGCCACCGGAAGCGGAGAGCTCGTAGACCTGGGCCACGACCTCGCCGCGCCCGGCGTCCATGACCGCCGCCACGGAGCCGCCGCCGCGCACGCCCGAAGCTTCGGCCAGCGCCTCCAGGGTGGGGACGGCCTCGACGACGAGACCGAGGGACCGAGCCAGGCCCCACGCGGTCGCCAGGCCCACCCGCACTCCGGTGAAGGAGCCCGGGCCCGAGCAGACCGCGATGCGTGCGCAGCCGCGCCACGACGTCCCGGCCGCGCGCAAGACCTCGGAGAGGGCGGGCAGCAAGCGCTCGGAGGCGCGCCGGTCGACGGGCAGACTCTCTTCGTACACTCTGCCTTCCCGGCAGAGCGCCACGGCTGGAACGGGGCTGGCGGTGTCGATCGCGAGAACGTTCATTTCGGGCTCGCGGAAATTGCGTCGCTGCGCCGGTTGGCTATGCTAGCACCCACCGTGAGCGGATCACCGGCCCGCAACACTCCGATGCTTCGGCAGTACTTCGAGATGAAGTCCCGCGTTCCCGACGCCATCCTCTTCTATCGGATGGGGGACTTCTACGAGATGTTCTTCGACGACGCCCGCGAAGCGGCGCCTCTCTTGGGCATCGCCCTGACGGCGCGCCACAAGGACTCCGACATCGAGGCGCCGATGTGCGGCGTCCCTTACCACGCCGTGGAGCACCACATCGCTCGGCTGATCGCGTCGGGGCGCAAGGTCGCCGTCTGCGATCAGGTGGAGGACCCTCGCTCGGCGCGGGGGCTGGTCCGACGGGACATCACGCGGGTCGTGACGCCCGGAACGGTGCTCGATCCGGAGGCCCTCCTGCCGGGGAGCCCCTCGTATCTTGCCGCGCTCGTCCCGCGCGAGCCGGCCTGGGGAATCGCCTTTCTGGACCTGTCCACCGGGCAGTTCCACGCCGGATGCGTCGAGCCGCGAAAGTTGCCCGACGTCTTCGCGCTTTTTCGTCCCCGCGAGGCCCTCCTCCCCGATGGCGCGCCGTTTCCGACGGTGGGCTGGCCGGTCCTGGAGAGCCGGCGGCCGCCGTCGTGGTTCGACGAATCGGCCGCGCGCGGCGCGGGCGCGGAGTCCTCGGATGCCGCCCTGTCCGCCGCGGCGGCGGCGCGCGCGTACGCCGCCGAGATGCGTCCCAACGGCGTGGGCCACGTCGGCCGACCGCAGCCGCTGCGGTTTGGCGAGAGGATGGAGCTCGACGCTTGCGCCGTCGCGACGCTCGAGCTCTTCGAATCCTCCGACGGGTCGCAGGAGCGCAGCCTGTGCCGGCTCGTGGACCGCACCCGTACCCCGATGGGGGCGCGGGCGTTGCGCGACGCGCTGGCCCGGCCATCGACGGATCCGGTCGAGCTCTCCGACCGTTGGGACGCGGTGGAAGAGCTGGTGGTCGACGCCGCGGCGCGCGAAGCCTTGCAGGGCGCTCTGGACGGGGTGGGAGACATCGAGCGGCGGTTCGCGCGCATCAGCGTCGGCAACGCGGGTCCCCGCGAGGTCGCCGCGTGGGCTCAGGGATTGGCGAAGGTTCCGGCGATCCGCGCGGCGGCGAACCCGCTCTCCTCGGCGCGGCTGCGCGCTCTGGCCGACGGGATGCCCGAGGTCGGAGATCTCGTCCGGCGCGTCGAGAGCACGATCGCTCCGGACCCGCCGGTCCTGGCCTCCGCAGGGGGCGCCATTCGGGACGGCTGCGACCACGTGCTCGGGGAGCTGCGGGCGCTGCGGCGGGACGCCCAGGCGGCGCTCCTGGCCATCGAAGCGGAGGAGCGCCGCCGGTCGGGGATCTCCAATCTCCGCGTCCGCTACAACCGCGTCTTCGGTTATTCGCTGGAGGTCGGCCAGGCCCACCGCGACCGGGTTCCCGCCGATTGGATCCGACGGCAGTCGCTCGCCAACGCCGAGCGGTTCGTCACGCCCGCGCTCAAGGAGCTGGAGGAGAAGATTCTGGGCGCCGAGGACCGGATCGGCGAGATCGAGCAGAGGATCTACGCGCAACTGCTGACGGAGCTCGCCGGCGCCGCCGAGCGGATGGCCGGGGTTGCCGCGGCGGTCGCCGGGCTGGACGTGACCGCGAGCATGGCGCAGATCGCGGTCTCCGGACGATGGGCCAGGCCCCGTCTTGCGCTCGGTCCGCGGCTTCTGATCGAGGAAGGGAGGCACCCGCTGGTCGAGGCCCTGCGCCGGGAGGAACCATTCGTTCCCAACGACTGCGATCTTTCGCGCGAGCGCCGGATCCTTCTGGTCACCGGGCCGAACATGGGCGGGAAGTCGACCTATCTGAGACAGGTGGCGACCGCCGTGCTCCTGGCCCAGGCCGGATCGTTCGTTCCCGCGGCGAAGATGGAGCTGTCCCTCGTGGATCGGATCTTCACCCGTGTGGGAGCGGCGGACTACCTGTCGCGCGGCGAATCCACTTTCATGGTCGAGATGCTGGAGGCGGCGGCGATCCTGCGCGAAGCGACGCCCCGGAGCCTGGTGATCCTGGACGAAGTGGGACGGGGGACGTCGACCTTCGACGGTCTGTCCATCGCCTGGGCCATCGTCGAGTACCTCCACGACGCTCCGGAGAAGGAGGCATTCGTCCTTTTCGCCACCCACTACCACGAGCTGACGGAGATCGCGCTGGTGCGTCCGGGCGTCGCCAACGCGACGATGGCGGTGAAGGAAGCGGGGGGGCGCGTCGTCTTCCTGCGCAAGGTGGTGCCCGGAGCGGCCGATCGAAGCTACGGAATCCAGGTCGCGGAGCTGGCCGGCCTGCCCGACGCCGTCACCGCCCGGGCGCGCGAGATTCTCCGCAACCTCGAGAAGCAGGAGCTCGACGTGCAGGGGGCGCCGGTCCTGGCGCGGCACGAAGGCGAGAGCGCGGGGCAGGGACAGATGCTCCTCTTTTCGGCGTCGGAGGAGCTGGTGCTGGAAAAGCTCCGGGAAGTGAGCATCGATCACATGACGCCGGTCGCGGCCCTCTCGCTGCTCTTCTCGCTCCAGGAGAGGTTGAAGAAACACTAGCCCATGACCACCTCGCGCCTCTTCGGCGTCGGCATCGCGGGGTCAACTCTGTCCGACGCGGAGCGGGCGATTCTTCAGCGCCATCCGCCCCGCGCGGTGATCCTCTTCGGGCGCAACATCGAGAGCCTGGATCAGACGGTGGTCCTGGCCGCGGAGATCCGCGCGCTGCCCGGCTCGCCCCTGCTCTGCGTGGACCAGGAAGGCGGGCCGGTCGATCGCCTGCGGCGGGCCCTCGCTCCCTCCATCTCCTTTCGCGCCGCGGCGCAGAAAGGCGTGGCGCTGCGGGCCGGCGAGCTCGCCGGAGAGGCCTGCGTCCGCTTCGGGTTCGACGTCGACCTCGCTCCGGTCGTGGACCGGCTCCTGCCGGGCCGCTCCGAGAGGGTCCTGAAGGACCGCTGCGCCTCGGCGGATCCGGAAGAGATCGGCCGGGCCGCTCTCGAATTCCTGCGAGGCCTCCAGGCCCACGGCGTCGGCGGGTGCGTCAAGCACTTTCCCGGCCTGGGGCGCGCGGACCTGGACACGCACCGGGATCTTCCGAGGGTCTTGGCCGACGCCGAGGAGGCGCGGAAGGATCTCGCGCCTTTTGCCGCCGCGATGGAGGCCGCCGGCGCCGTCATGATCTCTCACGCCGCCGGGCCGGAGGGAGAACCGGCCTCGCTCTGGCGGCCGACCGCTCACGGACTGCTCCGGGAGACGCTGGGGTTCACCGGCGCGGCCTTTTCCGACGATCTGGAAATGGGGGCCCTCGCGGCGTTCGGAGACCTGCCGCAGCGGTGCGCCCTCGCCGCGGCGGCCGGATGCGATCTCCTCTTCGTGTGCAGCCGGATCGAGGAGTACGCGGACTGCGTCGCCGCAGTCGACAGCGACGTGCCGGAAGCGCGCCGCGCGGAGGCCTCTGCGCGCCTGGACGTCTACGGCGAGCGGCTGGGACGGATGAAGGAGGCCGTCCGTACGAAAGAGCGCCCGGTCGGGGCGCTCATCGCCGACATCGACGCACTGCGAGAGCGAGGACTCTGAAGCGGGTCCAGGAGATCGAGGTCTGGGTTCCGAAGTTCGAGGTTCTAAGTTCTAAGTTCGAAGTTCTAAGTCCGAGGCTTAAGGCAGGTGTCCCCGCCCGCGCTTCGGTTTCGTCGTGTTTCCGCGGCGCGGGAGCGGAGGTCTCGCGATCAGGCGTTCGGTCGAGCCCGCACCCGGGCGAGCCGAACGCCGGTGCCCGCGTCAGCGGGCAGATCGCGAACCGTAGCGAAGGCGAGGGTTAGAACGGTACGTCGTCGTCGTACGTGGGCGTTTCGGCCACCTCGCTCACCTCGCGCGGTCCGGACGCGGCGCCGGCCCCGGGCGCCCTCGAGGCGTCCCGCGGCGACAGCATCACGACGTTGTTGGCCTTGATCTCCGTCTTGGAGCGCTTCTGCCCGTTCTGGTCTTCCCAGCTCCGGGTCTGAAGGCTGCCTTCGACGTAGACCATCTTGCCCTTGTGGAGGTACTCGCCGCAGATCTGGGCGAGCTTTTCCCAGGCCACGACATCGTGCCACTCCGTCTTCTCCTGGCGCGCTCCCGAGCTGTCTTTCCACGTCGTGGTCGTAGCGACCGAAAAGCGGGCCAGGGCCGTTCCCTGGGGGGTTGTGCGGATCTCCGGATCCTTGCCGAGATTGCCGATCAAGATGACCTTGTTGACGCTGGCCATGTCTTCTGCCTCCTTTCAGGTGGTGCAACGATAATGCAGGTTCCGGCGGACAGATGATGTCCGTGACCGGGCGTAAGGCGTAAGGCGGGAGGCGACAGGAGGCCTCACGATTTCGTGCCGCTAGAATCGACCCCGCCCATGGCAATCGACAGCACCGACGAGGCCCGCGGGCGCCTCGTGCGCTCGGCCTCGGCCATCACGCCGCTGACTCTGGTTTCACGGCTCACCGGGTACCTCCGCGAGAAGGTGGTCGCGCTCCTCTTTGGGGCGAGCGCGCGGACCGACGCCTTCATCGTGGCCTGGCGCGTCCCCAACATGCTGCGGGACATCGTGGGAGAAGGGGCGATGTCGTCCGCCTTCATCCCCGTCTACACGGAGGTCTCGGCGTCCAAGACGCAAGACGAAGCGCGGGCCTTCGTGGGGCGGGCGCTCGGCACGTTCGCCTTTCTGCTCTCCGCGGTCACCGTCCTCGGGATTCTGCTGTCCCCGGTCCTCATCGATCTCCTGGCGCACGACTTTCGGTCCCGTCCCGGCCAGTTCGCCCTCACGGTCTCTCTGAACCGTTGGATCTTCCCCTACATTTTCCTCGTCTCGATCGCCGCGCTCTTTCAGGGGGTCTTGAACGCCCACCACCGCTTCGCGGTCCCCGCCGCGGCGCCCATTTTCATGAACGTGGGGTTCATCGCGGCAACCCTGGCCCTGGCTCCCCGGTTCGCCGAGCCGGCGTACGCTCTGGCCGCCGGCGTTCTGCTCGGAGGAGTGCTCCAGATGGCCGTCCAGTGGCCGCAGCTGGCCCGCCTGCGGGCGGTCGGCCGCCCGGCGCTCGGTTGGCGGGATCCGGCAGTGCGGTCGGTCCTCCTCCTGATGACACCGCGCCTCTTCGCCTACGGCATCAATACGATCAACCTGACATTCGCCACGCGCTTCGCGACCGGGCTCGGCACGTCCAACGTCTCGCGCCTCTACTTCGCCAACCGCTTGAAGGAGCTCGTGCTGGGCGGCTTCGCCGTGGCCCTGGCCACCGCGATCCTGCCCATGCTGTCGCGGCAGGCGCTGGACCCGGACCGCGGCGAGTTCAAGGACACGCTGGCGTTTGCGCTGCGCCTGATCGCGTTCGTGACGATTCCGGCCACGGTCGGCCTGGTCGTCCTGCGATTCCCGATCCTGCGCGTGCTGCTCCAGGGCGGCGCATTTCGGACCGATGACGCCCGGGCCACGGCCGACGTGCTGGCCATGCTGGCGATCGGGCTGTTCTTCTTCGCCGTGGTGCGGATCGTGGTTCCGGCGTTCTACGCCCTGAAGGATACCCGCCTTCCGGTCCTCGCGGCGTTCGCCGATTGCGCGGTCTTCATCGGCTCGTGCTTCGTCCTGACGCCGCGGATGGCCCTCCCGGGAATCGGCCTCTCCGCTTCCATCGCCGCGGCCGTGAACGTGGCCATCCTCCTCGCCGCGCTGCGCCGGCGCGAGGGGAGGCTGCGGGGACGCGAGATCCTGCGCTCGGTGGGTCGGATCACCCTGGCGTCGCTCGCGATGGGCGGGGCGCTGGCCCTCGCGCTCCTGGTGGTCCATCCCACGTCGATGCGGGGAGGTCCCGCCGCCGCTGCCTTGCTCGCGCTGATCACGGCGGGGACCGCTGTGTACTGGCTGGCGGCCCACCTGCTGGGCGCGCCGGAGCCTTCGGAGCTTCGGCGTGTGGCCCGGCGGAGACGGCACTGAGGCCTCCACAATATGAAACTTGTGATCCAGCGCGTGGCTCGCGCGCAGGTCCGGGTGGGCGGAGAGGTCGTTGGCGGCATCGGCAAGGGTCTCGTCGTGCTCCTGGGGGCGGAGCGAGGAGACGACGGAACGACCGCCGAGGAGGCGGCCCGGAAGGTGGCCGGCCTGCGGATCTTCGAAGACCCGCAGGACAAGATGAACCTCGCGCTGGCCGACGTCGGCGGATCGGTGCTGGTGGTGTCGCAGTTCACGCTGGCGGCCGACCTCACCCGGGGCCGCAGGCCCGGATTCGAACGGGCGCTTCCGGGCGCAGAGGCGCGCCCGCTCTACGAGCACTTTGCCAGGTCGCTCGCGATGATCGGGGTCCCCGTGGCGACCGGGGCGTTCGGCGAAAAGATGGAGGTCGAGCTCGTCAACGAAGGGCCGGCGACGTTCTGGCTGGAGATCGCCCCTAGAGAATCCGCACCGGGACGAGGGTGAAACAGAGCAGGAAGACGGCGACACACAGCAGCGCGACGAGCTGACGCCCAAAATCGAGCGGTTCGTCGTCGTTCTCGACCGGCGGATGCCGGACCCCGATGAAGACGGCCACGATCGCGCAGAACACGGCCCAGGTCGGCCCCCACAGCGCCGTGATCGCGGCTAGCCCGAGCACGACCAGCGAGACGACAGGCTGCCTCCGGCCGACCGCGGCGCGCAGGACGTGCCCTCCATCGAGCTGGCCGATGGGAAGGAGATTCAATGCCGTGACCAGGAGGCCGAACCACGCGGCCATGAACGTCGGATCCTCGTGCACCGTGGCGCTGGTGTAGAGGCCGCTCGCCATGAGGTGCTGCGCGAGCCGGACCGCGAAGGGATAGTCGAAGAGCACGCTCCCCGGCGTCGTCGTCGCGACGATCGGGTGAGCCCTCCCGACTCCGTACAAGAGAAACGGGATGGCCATGACGAAGCCCGAAAGCGGCCCGGCGGCCCCCACGTCGAGGAGCTGGCGCTTGTCGCGGATCGGTTCCTTGATGCGGATCAAGGCGCCGAACGTTCCGATGAGATTCAGCAGGGGGGACGGGATGAAGTAGGGCAGCGTCGCTGCGAGGCCGTGGCGGCGGCACATCAGGTAGTGGCCCATCTCGTGGGTGCCGAGAATCAAGAGGAGGGGGATCGAGAAGGAGAACCCGTCGGAGAATCGCCCCTGGCCGAGCCACCCGCCCCGATCGGTGAAAACCAGGCCGCCCGCGAGCGTTGTCGTGACCAGAGTCGCCGCGAGCAGAGCGAGGTGAAAGAGCGGGTGCTCGGGGACGCGCAGTCGCCGGCGCCGCCGAGGAGGAGCCGGGGAAGGCGGGGCGAATCGATCCTCGGGCCGCTCGTCCATCGGTCCGCAGTTATCTCACAGGCATCGGTTTCCGGATCGCCGCCGCAAGCTGCCGGCGACGGGCCCCCGGTCGGACAGGCTACGCGACCGGTGCGGTATTGGAGCGAAGGAGAAAGCGCGCGAGCACGTTGGCGGTGGAAGCGGCGGCGCGGGCGATCAAGGCGAAGTCGGTGTACAGCATTGGGCGTCCGTCGCGGTCGGCGTACAGAAACGCCGCGACCCCGTCCAGCACGCGGATTGGAAAGATCGCGCAGTCGGGGGGATCTTTCCCCAGCAACTCGTGGAGCGCGGCGGGCCACTCCGAGCGCTCGACCGGTCCAAAGTGCGGAACGCCGCTGGCCAGGACCGCCGCGAAGACCGTCCGCGCGGAGGCCGGGATTCGAACCGCTTCGACGTCGCCGGGGGAGAGCGCCGGAGCGCGCCCCCGCCAGCCGGTGACGGCGGTCTTTCCCGAACCGAACAGGAGAACGCGCGGCAGGTGCGTCAGGGCGTTCTGGAGAACGGCATCGCCGATCTCCTCGCGGGTTCGCGCCTCCCACAGCGGGGACTCCGCGTCCTCGCCGGGCGACCACATCCCGCTGGCGATCGCATCACCGTCCTCGTGGCTCGACGCGCGCCACATTCCCGAGGCGACTTCGTCGGAAGAAGGAGAGCGGGGCGCGGGAGCGGGCAGGCTGACAGCGGCGCAATGGCCGCTCGCCGCCGGGATCGAGCCCGGGGCCGTGCCCGCCGGGGTGCCTTCCTGTTGGAACGAAGCGAGAGCGTCTCCGACCCACTCGACGAGCGAGTCGTCGCCGGAGCGGATCGAATCATCCCGCGGCGAGACGGGCGGGGCCACGATCGGGGGCGCGATCTCGGGAGCGGGCTCGCTCGGGGCCGGCGGCGGGGCAGCGGTGGGCCAATCCGCGTGCGCGGGGCCGGCGGCGGCGGAGCCCTCGAGGGACGGCAGCTCGGGAGGACTGAGCGACTCGAAATCCGGACCGGGCAGAACCGGCACCTTGGTGGCGCTGGCGGCGACCAGATCGGGCGCGCGAAAATCGACCGTCGGCTTGGGCTCGGCGCCGCGGCGCGTCTGCGCCGTCTTGCGCTCGAGCTTTTGCACGATCGCGCGGAACCCGCCGGGGAGATGACGGCCGTAGAACTTCTGGTGCGCCTGCATCAGCCGCACCTCCGACGTGACGCATGGCGCGACGCGCTTACCGGTGATGGCGGAGATCTCGTCGATGACCGCGAGATTGCCGGGATCGACGAAGGCCACGCGCAAGGTCGCTCTGTCCAGTGCAAAGGGGATCGCCCCGAAACGCGTGGCCGAGGCGGCGGGGAGAAGCCGCACGACCTCCATCGGCGCGGCGGAGAGAGTCGGCCAATCGATCGCGGGGCAGCGGTGATGCTTGCCGAGGGTTGCCAGGAGCGCTTCCTCGGCCAGAAGGTCCCAGTCGAGCAGGATGCTCCCGATCTTGATCCGCTCGCCCGAAAGGCGTTGGAAGCCGAGCGCCCGGCTGACCGCCGATTCCGTCAGCAGGCCCTCGGATACGAGCAATTCCCCGATGCGGCGCACTCCCACCTGCGCTCTCTCCCTTCGCCCTCTCTGCAGAAGCCCTAGGTCAAGTCTCTCAGGTCCTTTCCGGGCTTGAAACGGATGGTGTTTCCGGGAGGGATCGTGACCTCGACGCCAGTCTTTGGATTTCGACCGATTCCGCGCTTGCGCCGCTTGACCTGGAAGACTCCGAAACCGCGCAACTCGATCCGGTCGCCGGCCCCCAGGGCAGAGCGCATCGACTCGATGACGGTCTCCACCGCCGTCGCCGCCTTGGCGCGCGGGATGTCGGCGAGGTCGACGACGAGGTCGACGATGTCGGCTTTGATCATTGCGCCTCCGGTATCGTTTGCCGAGATTATATCTCTTTCTTCTTCAGTCGGATGGCCGATACGAATGCCGCGGACGCCGCCGCCGCGAGCTCTCGCATATAAGCGAGGTCCATGGGGCTGGCTCCTTGATCCGGTTCGAACTCGGCGTACAGGAAGGCAACCGGCTTCTCCCGGATCAGGATGGGCTGGACCAGGCACTCGTCGGGCCATCCGCCCATCGCGATCGCGATCGCCTCATGGCGGGGCAACGGCGGGAGAGGGCCGAGGTAGAACGCCCGTGAGAGCCGGACGTTCAGGAAGACCGAGGGGTCCGACCATGGGATCGCGATGTCGCGGAGCTCCTCGGGGGAAATTCCGTCCCCCGCCCCGCCCCAGGCGGTCACGACCTCTGGCTTGGCCACAAATACGGCTCCCCGCACGAAGCGACGGGCGAGCGCGGTCAGTGCGGCGGTAGCGATCGAGTCGCGGTCGGCGGCCGCGGCCACCTCCGGAAAATCGGTGGGAGAAGGAGCCGTGGAAAGCGCCGCGGCAGTGGGAGCCACCGGCAGGATCCGAGGGGGAGGGACCACGGAAATCGGAACGATGGGAGTTGGGACCGGCTCTTGCGCCGAAACGGGCTCGGCAACCTCGGCGGCCGGCGGCGGCTCGGGATGAGGAGTCGGGGGCTTGAGGGCGGGCGCCGCCGGGACTGGCACTGCCGAGATCTCCGCGGCCTCGGGCGCGACGGGTGGATGAGAAACGGGCGCCTCGATCGTAGGCGGAGCCGGGACGACAACGACTGGAGCTTCCGGAGCCCCGGCGCGAAGGGGCGCGAGAGCCGGCGGGGCGGGGACGCGCTCAACCCGCGAAACGGTCGAGGCCGGAGGCTCGGACGCCGCGACTTCGTCGATCCCTTGCGCGGAAGCGGCCGGCAAGGGGATCCCCGGCTCCGGCGCGGCGGGAGGCGAAGGCATGCGGCTCTCGGGAGGCGTTTCAAGGGCGGCGGATGCGAGCGGCTCAGCCGGCGGGGCAGCCGCGGCCTGCAGAGCGGTGGTGGAGGCAGGCGGAGCTTCGTTTTCGGATGCGCCCGGCGGCGGCTCCGGAAGCCACATGGAAGGAACCGCGGGCATCTCCTCCCAGGAGATCGTTTCCGGCTCGGTGGTCACGGAAGCGGGAGGGCCCATGCCCGGGGAAACAATGCCCGCCCATCCGCCGACCTGGTGGTCCGGCAGCTTCCACGACTGGATGATCGAGGGCTCACCGGCATCGCTCTCGGCCGCCTCGCCCCAGACTTCCTGAGGAGCGGGCGATCGGCTCGGCCGACGCTTGGGCCCGGGGAAGAACTCCGGAGGCGGAGGTGGAGCGTTGGGGGACAGGCGCGAGGTCCGCATCGGGCGCGAGATCTTTTCCGCCAGGATGGCGTAACGCGGCGTGCGTCGCTCCCCGTAGTACTTCTCGAGGGCCTGGTAAATGCGCACCTCCGGCGCGACGCCGGCGATGATCTTGCGACCGGTGACGAAAAAGAGCTCGTCCAGGATTCTCAGATCGCCCGGGTCTCGCAGGGCGATCTTCAGGTAGCTCTCGCCGCGCTCGAATGGAACCGCCGCGTGCTTGATGGCGAACTTCGCGGGCAGGGCCGCGATGACGATCGCCGACACGTCCGAGAGCGTGCGCCACGGAATGTACTCGCAGCCGTGTTGCAGGGCCAGCGTCTTACCCAGGCTGTCCTCGTCGATGGACCCGCGCTCGAGCAGAAGGGTTCCCAGCCGCCCCCCGGCAAAATGCTGGATGCCGAGAGCGCGGGCCAGGTTGTTCTCCGACACCAGGTCGGCCCGAACGAGGAGTTGACCGATTCGTGCCATGAATTCCCGGCCAATTATCGCGTAAGGGAGGGAATCGCGTCTGGAGGCCCTGGTGGCGCCTTTCTTTCCTCCGCGGGGGAGCGCCGGGTCCGCCGGCTGCGGCCTCCGGGCGACAGGGCGGCCGCGAGAGCCTCGCCGCGGCGTGGAAAGGCCGCTTCCGCGGGCGTTCGGCGAGCCGACGTGCGAACTTCCGGCCAAAAGGACCTCATTCGCGAATGCCGGGCGCGCCGCCGCGGTTCTGGAGGAGATGAAATCGAGCGGGGTTCCCGGGCCGCGGTCGTGCGCCGCGGCTTGCGTCCGAAAACGTCATGCTAGATTGCCCGCGATGACATCTCGTGTTCTCAGGCTGTTCGCCGCCGCGACCTTCATCGCCGCGGCTCTCTGCGCCGACGTCCGCGACGCGCGCAAGGATTTCCTGAAAGCGCGCACGGCCGTGGCCGAAGGGAAGTTCCGGGAGGCCCTGGACATCTACCGCAAGGTGATCGAAGAGCTGCCCGACGACGCGGTGGTGCGGTACGAGTACGCGCAGCTCCTGCGCGACTTAAACGTCACCGACGAGGCTATCCGACAGGCCAGGGAGGCCGTTCGCCTCGATCCGAGCCTGCCCGAAGGCCATCGGCTGCTGGGAGCGCTGGAGTACGCCGGCGCCGGCAAGGATCCGGCCAAGCTGGACCAGGCGATCGAGCAGCTGCAGGAGGCGCGCCGCCTCTTCTCGGGGGACGCCACCAGCTCCGTAACGCTCGCGCGCGCGCTGCTGGCCCGGGGGCGGGCCGCGGAGGCCGCGCACGTGCTCGACGAGATGCCGGAGGCCCGGTCGCAACCCGGCTTGATGCGCCTGGAGGCGGACGCCAAGGCAAAGAGCGGTCACACCTCGGACGCCGAGGCGATCTATCGGCAACTCCTCGAGGACGACCCGACCGACCGGGAGATCGTGGCGTCCCTGGTCGATCTGTACGAGGACGCCGACCGCCTCGACGAGGCGCTCTCGCTGCTGGCCAGTCTGGAGAAGAAGGATCCGGACAACGCCGGCGTGTCCGAACGGATCGCGATCGATCTCGCGCGAGCCGGGCGCTTCGACGATGCCGAAAAGAGGGCTCGAGCTCTCGCCTCCAAGCGCCCGGAGAACCGCGAGGTGCGCCGCCTGCTGGCCGAAGTCCTGTTCCAGAAGGGGGACGCCGCTTCGGCCGAACGGATCCTCCGGGATTTGGCCGCATCCGACAGCGACGACGAGGCCACGCGGCGAGCGTTGGCGGACGTGCTGCTTCGAGAGCGCAGGCTGACGGACGCGCAAGCCGTGGTGGAGCTGGCGCGCAAGAAGTCTCCCGACGCGGGGGCCAAGACGGCGGATCCGTGGGCCGCGGTCGAGCTCGGCTACATCGCCTTCCTCCAGAAGAAGTATCCTGAGGCCAGGCGGATCCTCGAGCCGCTGGCGCTCGGGCCCTCGGGAGGAAGCGCGCGCGCCACGCGGATCCTCCTGGGCCTGGCCCGCGAATCGGAGGACTGGGCGTCGGGCCTGTCCACGTCGCAAGCGGCGGCGTCCGCCGACTCGAGCAGCCCGGAGTGGGCGGCCGCAGTGGCGGAGTTTCGGCTCCGGTCCGGCGACAAGGCGCGCGGACAGGCCGACCTGGGCAAGCTGGCCGCGTCCGACGATCCCGAGCGGATTCTCGCCGCCGCGGATGCGTACACGCGCGTCAAGAACTTCGCCGACGCCGCGCGGGTCGCCCGTGAAGCGGTGCAACGGTTCCCGGACAACACCGAGGCGCTCTTTCGCCTGGGCTCGAGCCTCGAGAGGGCGGGACAGATCTCGGAGTCGGAGAAGACATTCCAGCAGCTGCTGTCGCTCCGGCCCCGGGACGCCGCGACGCTGAACTATCTCGGCTACATGTGGGCCGACCGCAACGTCCACCTGGAAGAGGCGCTGGCGATGCTGGAGAAAGCGGTGGGGCGCGAGCCGAACAACGGCGCCTACCGCGACTCTCTGGGCTGGGCCTATTTCCGACTGGGGCGGCTGGACGCGGCGGCGAAAAATCTGCTCGAAGCGCACAAGACCGAGCCCGAGGACGCCACGATCGAGGAGCATCTGGGGGATCTTTCCGAGAGACAGGGCAACGTGCAGGCGGCGGTCGAGCATTGGAAGCGGGCCTTGACGCTGAAGCCCGACGAACCGGACAAGATCCGGGAGAAGCTCCAGAAGCACGATCCCGGAAAAAAGTAGGCGATTTCGGGGTTGGGCCGTTGGGAATCGGAAACGCGCAGGTTTCTCGGCGTCCGGGCGCTGTCGCGGTCCGTCCTCTCGCCGGAAAACACGCCGCAGCCGGCCTTCGCCCCGCGGCTGCCCTCCTGGCCGCCCTCCTGCTCGAGACGTGGAGCTGCGCGGGGCGCAAGACTCCGGTGTTCGTTCCGGCTCGCGACGAGGACGCCGCTCGAGCTCTGGCCGCCTGGCGCCAGGCCGTCGACCGCGCCGAGGCTCTCCCTCCTTCCCGGCTCCTGTACGACGCCCGCCTGACGCGAGGGCTCGTCCGCCAGCCCGGCACGCTCGCCGTCACCGAGTCGCCGCGCTCGCTGCAGGCGAGCCTGACCGGACCCTTTGGATCTCCGGTGGCGACGTACGCAGACGGCGCCTTGCGGGGAGAGGGTCTCCGGACGCTCGTCATCGAGCCGGACGCGCTGCGTTGCCTGCTGGCCGGCGTGTGGAAAGCGTCCAGACCGCAGGTGCGCGGGGTCGCCTCGGGCGACGCGCTTCTGGTTTGGGAGGGAGCGGAACGGGTCGAGGGGGTTCTCGACGTTTCCCGTTCCCGCTTCCGGTCTCTCTCGGTCACCGGCCCGCAGGGGAAGATCGTGGCGACGTACTCCGGCCAGTTCGATCCGTGGCCGCCGCAGATCGACGTCGAGGATTCCACCAACCGGGCCCGTCTGCACCTGACCCTCCGGGCGCACGAAGTCCTGGAATGAGCATGTTCGTCGCCGAGGCCCCGGCCAAGATCAATCGCGAGCTCCGCGTCGGCAGCCGTCGAGAAGACGGGTACCACAGCATCCTGTCGCGCTTCACGTCGATCGGCCTCGCCGATACCCTCGCCGTCGAGCCGGCGCCGGATTTGCGCTTGACGGTCGAGGGCGCACCCGTTCCGGTCGACGATTCGAACATGGTGTTGAGAGCGGCGCGCCTTCTCGCCGGGACGCTCTCGGTCACTGCCAGTGCCCACATCCATCTGACCAAACGCATCCCGGTCGGAGGAGGGCTGGGCGGCGGCAGCGCCGACGCGGCAGTGACGCTTCTCCTCCTGGCCTCCCTCTGGAAAGCAGCCCTGAGCGCGGCGGAACTTCGGAATCTCGGCGCGAAGCTGGGCAGCGACGTCCCGTACTTTTTCGTCGGCGGGGAAGCGGACGTCGAGGGAAGGGGAGAGCGTGTGACACCGCGAGAGGACGGTCCGGCTGAGGATCTTGTCCTGCTCGTCCCGCCGTTCTCACTCTCAACGGCGGACGTCTATGTTTCTTTCGACTGCGGGAACGTTCCATCGGGCGGGACTCTTCCGAAGCGCCTGGAGGTTGAGTCATCCGGACGGTTCTTTGGGCCCAATGATTTGGCATCAGCCGTGCTTGCTTCGAATTCGGAGATGACCGTGTATTTGCGCGCGGCTGCGGAGGCGTCCCCGGACTGCGCGATGACCGGCTCGGGTTCGGTGATCGCGATGCATGGGGTCTCGGCGGAGTCCCTTCGCACGCTCGCGCGCAACCACCCGGAGTGTCGGCTGTTGCCGTGTCGAACGATCGGGCGCGATGAGTATCAGCGGCGTATCCATCCATCGGGAGGTCACTCATGGAGATAACTCAGGTCAAGGTGTTTCCGGTCACCGAAGAGAAGCTGAAGGCCTACGTGTCGATCGTTCTCGACGATTGTTTCCTGGTGTCGGATCTCAAGGTCATCCACGGTCCCAACGGCCTCTTCGTCTCGATGCCGTCCAAGCGCAAGAAGAACGGCGAATTCAAAGACATCGCGCATCCCCTCAATCGCGAGACCCGGGAATGGATGGAGCGCCGGATCCTGGAAGAATACGGAAGGGCGAGCTCCGTGGCGGCGCTGGAGAGCGCGTCCGAGGACGAAGAGCCTTCCGCCGGCCACGCGGACTCTCAAGTCCACCAATGACTCCGGCCCTCCGGGCTTCCAGCCCGGAGCCGCAGCCATCGGCCGACCCGCCCCACGGGATGCGCGCTACACTGAGCGTCCGAGGCCTTCGCTTGGGGCGTCGCCAAATTGGTAAGGCACCGGCCTTTGGAGCCGGCATTTCTAGGTTCGAGTCCTAGCGCCCCAGCCACGTCGCTTCCGTTCGTTCGGGATCTGGCTTCGCCACCGGCGGTCCGCTCGGCCGGATGCGGCCTCGACGGTCCGCCTGATCCCTCACTGGCTCACGCTCCCGCGGCGCGCGCCTCCTCCTTTGCTTCCGCTCAGGAGACTTCGCGCGCCGCGAGCTCAAGGACGCGTACTCCGGGTTCGAGAGTTCTCTTGACTGGGGCTTGATGGGGTGGCGTTCATTCGACGCCTCACGCCTCACGCCTCACGCCTCACGCCGCGATTCGATACAATCGCTTTGCTTGACCTCCAATTTTTCCTACGGCGAGCTCAAGATCTTCTCCGGGCGGGCGCATCCCGCCCTGGCGCAGGAGATCTGCGATTACCTCGGACTGCCTATGGGTCAGCTGACCCTCTACAACTTCTCTGACGGCGAGAACTACTGTCAGATCGACGAAAACGTGCGGGGCGCGGATGTCTTCGTCGTCCAGCCGACGGGATCTCCCGTCAACGACCATGTGATGGAGCTCCTGATCCTTCTCGACGCCTTTCGCCGGTCGTCGGCCTCGCGTCTGACGGCCGTGATGCCGTACTTCGGATACGCCAGGCAGGACAAGAAGGATAAGCCCCGCGTGCCGATCGCCGCCAAGCTCATGGCCGATCTCCTGACCGCGGCCGGGGCCGATCGGATTCTCACCATGGATCTCCATACGGCCCAAATCCAGGGCTTCTTCAATATCCCGGTCGACCATCTCTTCGCCGCCCCGGTCCTTCTCGACGCCATCCGAAAGATGGACCTGGACGACCTCGTGATCGTGTCGCCGGACGTCGGGGGCGTGGCGCGCGCCCGCGCGATCGGGAAACGCCTGGGTGCCTCTCTGGCGATCATCGATAAGCGGCGGACCGGGAAGAACGAAACGGAGGTTCTCCACGTCGTGGGCGAGGTGGAGGGCCGCAATGTATTGCTTCTGGACGACATCGTCGACACCGCCGGCACACTGGTCCAGGCGGAAGAGGCCTTGAGGGCCCAGGGCGCGAAGAAGACGTTCGCCGCCGCCGTCCACCCCGTGCTGTCCGGCCCGGCCCTGGAGCGCCTGGAAGCCTCGAAGATCGAGACCCTCCTGGTGACCAATACGCTGCCGCTCGACGCAGCGGTGGCTCGGTGCCCGCGGATCCGGCCGCTCTCGATCGCCCCTCTCCTGGGAGAGGCGATTCGGCGGATTCACGAGGGCTCTTCCGTTTCTTCGCTTTTCGTGTAGAATGCCCCGCTTTGCGCGGTGTGCCGCGCCGGGAACAACCTTATGAAAACGATCGAGTTGAGCGTCGAGCGGCGCGCGAGCGTCGGCAAGAACGAGGCCCGCAGAAGCCGGGCTCAGGGAAAGATTCCGGCCATCGTGTACGGGGCCGGCAAGCCCACCGTCCCCATCAGCGTCGACCGCCGGGCGCTGTCGGACGCGTTCCGACACGGGGCGCAGGAGAACGCGATCTTCCTGTTGAAGCTCGGAGGTTCCGATCAAAGTCGCCACGCGATGATCCGGGAGCTCCAGCGGGATCCCGCGTCGCGCAAGCCCCTCCACATCGACTTCGTCCGCGTGATGATGGACACGAAGATCCGCGTCAAGGTCGGAATCGATGTCGTCGGGGTGGCCAAGGGAGTCAAGACCGAGGGCGGCATTCTCGATTTCGTCACCCGCGAGGTGGAGATCGAGTGCCTGCCCGGGAACATCCCGGCCCATCTTCCAATCGACGTGTCCGAGCTCTCGATCGGGGACGCCCTTCGCGTTTCCCAGATCCCGGCCATCGAAGGGGTCGAGATCGTCGACGATGCGGAGAAGGTCCTGGTCCACGTCACGCATCCGACCGCGGAGAAGGCTCCGGAGGCGGCGGCGGCCGAGGCGGCCACGGAGATCACGGAGCCCGAAGTTCTGAAGAAGGGCAAGGTCGCCACCGAGGAAGGGAGCGAGGAGAAGGAGAAGGAGAAGGAGAAGGAAAAGGAGAAGAAGGAGAAATAGGGCCTGCACGCCATCGTCGGGCTCGGCAATCCGGGCGACGAGTACGCGGATACCCGCCACAATGCGGGCTTTCGCGCGGTGGAAAGGCTCGCGGCGGAAGAGGGAATCCGGCTTCGCGCGCGCCACTCGTTGTCGCGCGTCGGACGAGGCGAGATTTCCGGCGTTCCGGTCCTCCTGGCTCTCCCCCAAACGTATATGAATGCCTCCGGCGAGGCGGTTGACGCTCTTTGCAAGAAAAACGACATCGATTCCTCGGACCTCTGTGTCGTCGTGGACGACATCGATCTTCCGCTGGGAACCCTGCGAATGCGCGCGCGGGGTTCGGCGGGAGGACAGAAGGGGCTCGCTTCGGTGATCTCTCGAATCGGGACGGAGTTTCCCAGGCTGCGGATCGGCATCCGCGGAGCCGACTACTCCCGGGAGATCGATCTGGCCGACTACGTCCTCGCGCCGCTGCTCACCGACGAGGGGGCCGCATTCGAGGATGCACTCGGCCGGGGAACGCAGGCGCTCCGGCTCTGGTTGACCGACGGGATCGATGCCGCGATGAGACGCGCCAATGTAAAACCTTCCTCTCCGGGCTCCGCCTCGGGCCCGGATTGACATCCATGAGGAGGATCCGATGAGGCTCTACGACATCGTCGTGCTGGTGACCCCGGACGTTTCCGAAGAGGAGGCGGCCAAGATCACCGCCGACTACCGCAAGATATTGACCGACGGCGGAGCCGAGATGGTCCGGGACGAGTCCTGGGGACGCCGGAAGCTCGCGTATCCGATCGAGCGCAAGCGGGACGCGTACTACCACCACTTCCAGGTCAAGGCGGAACCCGCGGTGGTCGCCGAAACGGAGCGCCGGCTGAAGCTGTCCGATCAGATCCTTCGCCATCTGTCCGTTCGGGCCGACGAAGAGTTGAAGCGCGCGGCCAAGGCCGCCGAGCGCCAGAAGATCAAGGCCGCGAAACGCCCGCCGCGGCCGGCCCCCGCTCCGGTGGCGGAAGCCGCCGGGGCCCCGGTTTCGGAAAGGAGTGAGTAATGGCCGCGATGCCGCAGCGAGGTGGATCGCGCGACCGCGAAGGCAAGCCGACCGGCCGCAAGAAGTTTTTCGTTCGCCGCCGCAAGGTCTGTAAGTTCTGCGCGGAAAAGCTCGAGTACGTCGACTGGAAGGATGTCAAGCTTCTTCAATCCTTCATCCCGGAGCGGGGCAAGATTCTGCCGCGCCGCATCTCGGGGACGTGCGCCCTCCACCAGCGCAAGCTCCAGACGGCGATCAAGCGCGCGCGCTCGATCGCCCTTCTTCCGTACGTCACGGACTAGCCAATCGCGGAAGACGTCGGGCGGCGTGGCCGGAAACCTCCGGAGGTTTCGCCGCCGGACGTTCCGCCCGGTTCCGAACCTGTGATGTCCTCCGCGCCCACAGGCTCTGGGGAGGTCTTGCTGCCGCCGAACCCTCCGCGGCTTGCGCTGGAAATCCTCTCGGCGGCTGCGACGACCACTCTCTTTCTTGCGGCTTTCCTGGTCCTTCCCGTCGCCGGTCCCTTCGCTCTTCCGTTCGCCCCGGTCTCGACCACCCGGATCGCGCATCGCAGGGGAGCCGTTGCCGGACTGACGGCCGCGGCGATCGCGGCCTCTCTCCTCTTCCTGGTCGGGTGGGCTGCGGGGGGGCTCTCGGAGGCGGCCTCGGGAGCGCTCTTCGCCGCCGTCCTCACCGCTTTGCCGGCCCTCTTCGCCGGGGCCGTCCACCGCGGAAGCGATCCTTCCCGAGCCTATCTCGCGCTTTGCGGCACGGGGTTCGCCCTCGCCTGCGGTGTTCTGCTTGCCTGGTCGAATGCCTCCGACGCCACGATGAGCCGGGAGATCGATCGGGGCTTCGACGAGTGGGCCCGTCTGGCGGCCCAACCGGGCCGCGCAGCGGTCGATTCGGAGACGGCTGCACGGCTCCATGCCACCCTCGAGGCAGCCCGGACCTTCTGTAAGCGCTTCTGGATTGGACTGATCGGAGTCTCGTGGATCCTGGGCGGCGCGATCAGCTTCTATGTCGGCGCGTGGGCCGCCCGCCCGGCTCCCTCGGCCCTGGCCGCCCGGTTCGAGGCGCTGCGGATCCCCGCGCCGGTCGTGGCCGTGTTCGTGGCGACCGGAGCGGGCTGGGCCCTCGCTCCAGCTCCGGCCAGCCGGATCGCCGGGAATCTGTTGTGGCCCCTTGTGGCCTTGTATTTTGTGGCCGGGCTCTCTATCATCTGCCACTTCGCCCGGAAGTGGCTCCGGTCGAGAATTCTCCGCGTCGGGCTGTACGCCCTGGTGATCTACGTCCCGATCAACGTGGGGGTTGTGGTACTGGGATTGTTCGACTGGTACGCGGACTTTCGCCGCCGAGGCAGGGGGACCAGGGAGTCATGAAAGTCATTCTGGCCGACGACGTACGGGGGCTCGGACACCGCGGCGACACCGTCACGGTCAAGCCGGGGTACGCCCGCAACTTTCTCTTTCCCCAGCGAATCGCTTACGAGGCCACCGACGCCAACGTCCGACGCCTGGGCGATGAAAAGAAGAAGTACGACGAGCGGATGCTCCAGGAAAAGAGAGTGGCCGAGGAAGTGGCCAGAAAGATGGACGGACTGGCGGTGGTCCTGACGAAGAAGGCGGGAGAGGAAGGCGTCCTCTACGGATCGGTCACCGCTTCGGAGATCGCCGACGCCCTGGCCTCGAGGGGCATCGAGGTCGACCGACGCCGTGTGGAAGTCGCCGAGCCCATCAAGCGGGTCGGAACCCACAAGGTCCACGTCCGGCTCCATCGCGACGTCGTCGTTGAAATGACCGTAGAGGTCCAGCCCCCGGCAGCAGTGACGGCTTAACTTCCACCTCGATCGAAGCCCCTCGTTTCGAACCGGTTTGGCCGCCTGGTCCCCGCAGCGACCGCCGCGGCCCGGCTCAGCCTCCCCAGCGGTGACGGCGTAACGCGTAACGTCAGTCCGGTTCAAGACCCCCGTTTGAGCTCGTCCTGTCGCCGGCCGCGGCGCGATCGCCAGCGGCTCCGGTCCAACGAAAGGCGATGCCGAGCAGAATCGCGTCGAGCGTGTAGCTCGCGAGGGACGCGATGGCGGCGCCCATCGCGCCATGCCGAGGAATCAAAAGCACGTTGGCGAGAAGGTTCGCCGCGAGGCTGGCCGTGTGGCAGGCGACGAGCGCTCGCAAACGCCCGCGAGAGCCGAGATAGGAGGCGAAAGGTCGGGAGACCCCCCACGCTACTGCCGCCGCGAGCGTCCAGGGCAGAAGCCCTCGCGCGTCGGAATAGCGGCCGCCGAAGAACACGCTGCGAAGGCCCTGGGCCAGGAGCACGCCGGGCAGGAACCCGCACAGGCCGATCCACAGCGAGAGCCGGAACGCCCGGGCGGCGGCGGCACGCGCGTCGACGTCGGGACGTCTGGTGATGTCGACGAAGAGCGCGGCCTCGAAAGAGTCGGTCACCAGCCAGAACGCTTCGGCCAGTGCATAGGCCAGGGCATAAGCCCCGATCTCCGGCGTGCGTCCGAGGGCCGAGAGCAGGAACACGTCCGCGCGGCGGTGCACCGCCACGACGCCGTCGGAGAGGGCGGTGGGTACGCCGTAGGCCAGCGCTTCAGGAATGAAGGCGCGGAGGCCTCCCATCCGCGGCCGGGCGTGCGCCGCCACGGCCGTGATCGCGGCGACGCCTCCCTGGACGGCAAGGCGACCGGCCAGAATCCACAACAGCCGATCGCGGGAGGTCAGACTCGAGGCCAGCACGATCGCGGTTCCGGCGTTGCGAATCCAGAGAGTCGCGCCGTAAGCGCGCGTGCGCCCGGCGGCGATGAGCGTCGAAGCCAGCGAGTCTCCCACCAGCGAGAAGGGAAGCGGCGCCAGCCCCAGGAGGATCCAGCCGGTCGGAACCGCCGGGAACAGGACATGGCGCAGGGGAGGAGCGGCCAGAGTCACTCCGAAGACCGGCACGCTGGCGAAGAGGGCGAGAAGGTAGAGCCATCCGAACAGCGTCCCGCGCCGTCCCAGGGCGTGGAAGTACAGCGCGATGCGCGGAGCGCCCAGCGAAAGCGTCCATTGACACGTGGCCAGCGCCGCGGTGAGCAGGGCATAGACCGAAAAATCGGTGGAGGTCAGGACGCGCGCCGCGGCGAGGAACAGGACAAATCGCGCGGCGGCGTCGCTGCCGCGGGCGAAAAGGATCGAACGACCCGCACCGAGCCAGGACGAGGGGGAGAAGAGAGCGGGGGACTGGTCGGCGGGCGATGGAATCGGGACGCTCGGGGTCTTCAAGTCGTCATTGCCGATGGACGGCTCAGTGCACGGCCTGGGGAACCGGCGTGGGCGCGAGCGGAACGGGCGTCGTCGCCGGAGTGTCCACCGCGGCTTCTCCGGCTTCGCCCTTCTTGGGCATGTAGAACGACTTCTGCAGAGACCAGGGAAGGCGGATGATGTCCTCCCACTTGGAGCTCCATTCCTCGGTCGGCTGCGAACCGTTCACGAACGCCTCGAGGATCGGGCGGGGGCTGTTGGGAGTGGCCTTGAGCCCCGTCTCGTAGTCGACAGGGGTGAAGACGACGTTGGGCGGAGCCTCGAAGTCGGCGCTCGGATCGATCCGGCCGCGGTCCTTCATCGCCTGCAGGATGCGCATCCAGATCGGCAGCGCGACCCTTGCGCCCTCCATGCCCGGGCCCAGGCTGACCGTCTTCAGATCGTTGCCCACCCAGACGCCGACGGTGTAGCGGGGAGTCATCCCGATGAACCAGGCGTCGGTGAAGTCCGACGTCGTGCCTGTCTTGCCGGCGATATTGAGCTTGAGAGAAGCGGCCGCGGCTCCGGTTCCCCGCTGCGTGACGCCCTTCAACATCTGCAGGAGTTGAAAAGCGGCCTGCGGGCTCTCGACCTCCCGCGCCTCCGGGTGCGTCTGCTCGAGGGGATCCCCGTCGGCGTCGGTGATGCGCTCGAAGGTGTAGGGCTGGAACGCGAGGCCCTGATTGGCGAAGACCGAGTACACCGACGTCATCTCGAACAGAGTGACCTCGAAGGAGCCCAGGGGCAGAGAGGGCCAGGCTTCGAGCCGCTCGTGGATGCCCAGGCGCTGCGCGGTCCCGATCACGTTCTGGAGTCCGACCATCTGCGCGAGCCGGATCGTCGGCACATTGATCGAGTGCTCGAGGGCTCGGCGCAGCGTCACGATGCCCCGGAACTTCTTGTCGTAGTTGCTCGGCTCGTAGGGAGGCCTGCGGGGATCGTACCGGATCGCGATCGGCTCATCGAAGATCGTGTCGGAGGGAGTGAACCCCTCTTCCAGCGCCGTCAGGTAGACAAACGGCTTGAAGGTGGACCCGGCCTGCCGCAGCGCCTGGGTCGCGCGGTTGAACTTCGACGTGGACCAGTCGTACCCACCGACCATCGCCCGGACCGCGCCGGTCGAGTTCTCCAGAATCAGGACCGCTCCCTGCTCGCGCGGATCGTTCTCCAGCTGCAAGGCGCCTCCGTCCTTCTCTTTCTGGATGGTCACGGTCACGAGATCGCCGGACTTCAGGATCTTCGCGGCGGACGCGGCGCCGGTCCAGGCGTACCCCGACGGCCGCAGAGGGAACGTCTTGCCGGCGATGCGGACCTCGGCCCCCGCGCGCGCCGCGTTCTCGACGACGCCCCGGACGGCGTCTCCTTCCGCCAGGCGCGCGTTCTCCCAGGATGGATCGATGTAGGTGGACGGATTCTTGTAGCCCTCCTCGAGGAGGTTGCGCGCCCGGCGAAAGCCGTGGCGGCGGGCCAGGCGGCGCAGGCCCCAGCCCAGCGCCTCCTCGGAGACGGCCTGCAGCTGCGGATCGAGAGTCGAGTCGACCCGCAATCCTCTCCGGTAGAGGTCCTTCTCGCCGTACGTCCGCTCCAGATACTGACGGATCTCTTCGCAGAAGTACGGCGCGACCACCGTTTCCTTCAGCGAAGGCGCGGCCGGCAGGGGCTCCTCTTCGGCCGAGCGGCGCTGCTCCTCGGTGATGAATCCGGCGGCCCGCATGCGACGCAGCGCCGTGGCGCGCCGGGCCCGGGCCAGGACGGGGTTGCGAAAGGGAGACTGGTCTTCGGGACGCTGGACGATTCCGGCGAGCAGGGCCGCCTCCGGCAGCGTCAGCTCCTTGACGCTCTTGCCGAAGTAGTAGCGCGCGGCAGCCTCGAATCCGTAGTTGCCGTGCCCCAGGTAGATCTCGTTGACGTACATCGTCAGGATCTGATCCTTCGAGTAGCGCCTCTCGATCTCGAAGGACACAAGGGCCTCGTTGACTTTTCGGGAGATCGTCTTGCGCGGGGAAAGGAAGATCGCTCTGGCCAGCTGCTGGGTCAGGGTGGAACCGCCCTGGGCGTAGCGTTGGTGCCGAAGATCCGCCACGACCGCCGACACCGTTCGGACCAGGTCGACGCCGCCGTGGCGATAGAAGTTCTTGTCCTCCGTCGCCACGATGGCGTTCTTCAGCACCGCGGGGATTTCCGAGCGCGAGATCAGGATCCGGCGCTGGATCGCGTAGCGGGCAATCGTCGAACCGTCGGTGGCCCGGATCTCGGTGATGATGTCGGGCCGATACGTCTCGAGCGCCGAAACGCGGGGGACGCGGACGAAGCCGGTCGCCACCGAGCCGGCCAGGACGCCCAACAGGCCCACGGCGACCAGGGGCGCACCGAGAAAGAGGATGCGGCGGGGCACGGACCGCTATTGTGAGGCATTCCGCGCTTCTATGCTATAAGCCCAGCGTCGTGGAGAGCCCGGTCATCCCTCCCGTGCCCGCACCGTCTGAGGCTCCGTCCGGCGGCCGGGGCTGCGCGCGGGCTGCGCTCATCGGATGCGGCGTTCTGGCCATCGCCCTGCTGGCGGTGATCGTCGGCCTCTTCCTGTACGCGCGGCGGAATCCCGTCTTTTTCACCGACCTCATGATGCGGCAGGTCGAGTCGCGCTATGGATCGGACGTGACGGAGCAGGACAAGAAGGACCTCCAGGCGGCGTATTCGGATTTCCGAACCGCCCTCATGGAGCGGCGTCTGGACCGGGCGGCGATGCAGCGCCTGCAGTTCACGTTTTCGGGAAGCCGCTCCGGCACCATCAGTCACGAACAGGTCGTGGCCTTGACCCGCGCCTACCGCCAGGCCGTGGCCGAGGGCGCGGCGTCTCCGGCGTCCCCCGCCCCGGCGCCCTCGCCGACCCCGTGAGCCCCCGACCGGGATCCGAAGCGAGACCCGAAAACCCGTCGCAGCTTCCCAAGCCGGGCACGTACCTGGAAGCGCAGTCGCGGGCCAGCGGACGATTCCGCATCACGACCGAGTTCACGCCGCAAGGGGACCAGCAGCCGGCCATCGACAAGCTGACCGAGGGACTGCGGGAGGGTAAGCCGCACCAGGTCCTCCTGGGGGTGACCGGCTCGGGCAAGACCTACACCGTGGCCAAAGTGATCGACTCGGTCAACCGTCCCACGCTGGTCCTGTCTCACAACAAGACGCTGGCCGCGCAGCTGTACCAGGAGTTCCGGTCGTTCTTTCCGGAGAACGCCGTCGAGTACTTCGTGTCCTACTACGACTACTACCAGCCCGAGGCGTACATCCCTCAGAGCGACACCTATATCGAAAAGGAGACCTCGCGCAACGAAGAGATCGACAAGATGCGCCTCTCCGCGTCCAAGGCCCTGTTCGAGCGCCGCGACGTCATCGTCGTCGCCTCGGTCTCCTGTATCTACGGGCTGGGCTCGCCCGAGTCCTACTACGACATGCTCGCCTATCTCGAGGTCGGGGACCGCTCGGGCATGCCGGCGCTGCTCGCGCAGCTGGTCCAGATGCAGTACGAGCGGACCAACATGGACCTGGCGCGCGGAACGTTCCGCGTCCGCGGCGACGTGGTCGAAATCCACCCGGCGTACGAGGACGTCGCCGTGCGGATCGAGTACTTCGGCGACGAGATCGAGAAGATCACGCGGGTCGATCCGCTGCGGGGCACGGCTCTCCAGCGGCTCGACCGCATCGCGCTCTACCCCCGGACGTTCTACGCCACGCCGCGCTCGACGCTGGAGCGCGCGATCGAGACGATCAAGAGCGAGCTGAACGACCGGCTCCGCGTCCTGACTGACGCCGGCAAGCTGCTCGAGGCCCAGCGCCTCCACCAGCGGACCATGTTCGATCTGGAAATGATCAAGGAGCTCGGCTACTGCAACGGCATCGAGAACTATTCGCGCCATCTCTCCGGCCGGCAGCCGGGGGAGCCTCCCCCAACCCTCATCGACTACTTTCCGAAGGACTTCCTCCTGGTCGTCGACGAGTCCCACGTCTCCCTTCCGCAGGTGCGGGGCATGTTCCACGGAGACCGATCCCGAAAGCAGGTCCTCGTCGACTATGGCTTCCGGCTTCCGTCCGCGCTGGACAACCGGCCGTTGACGTACGAAGAATTCGAGGCGCGCTTGAACCAGGTTGTCTATGTCTCCGCCACGCCGGCCCACGAGGAGTTGACCAAGACCGGCGGAGAGGTGGTGGAGCAGGTCATCCGTCCGACCGGCCTGCTCGACCCCACGATCGAAGTGCGGCCGGTCAAGGGACAGGTCGACGATCTGCTCGCCGTCGTGCGCGACGCGACGGCGCGGGGGGAGCGCGTCCTGGTCACCACTCTGACCAAACGGATGGCCGAGGAGCTGACCACATACTTCTCCGAGGTCGGAGTTCGGTGCCGGTACCTGCACTCCGACATCGAGACCCTGGAGCGGGTCCAGATCCTGACGGATTTCCGCCGCGGCGTCTTCGACTGTCTGATCGGGATCAACCTGCTGCGCGAAGGCCTCGACCTGCCGGAAGTGGCGGTGGTGGCGATTCTCGACGCGGACAAGGAAGGATTCCTGCGCAGCGAGACGTCCCTGATCCAGACCTCGGGCCGCGCCGCGCGGAACCTGCACGGACGCGTGCTGTTCTACGCCGACGCCGTGACCGACTCCATGCAGAGGGCGATCGACGAGACGTCGCGGCGCCGGCGCATCCAGGACGCGTACAACGCCGAGCACGGCATCGAGCCGGCCTCGATCGTCAAGCAGGTCAACTCACCCCTCGTGCGGATGGCGAGCCTCGATTACCACGACCGGCTGATCGCCCCTGCGCCCCCCGGCCTTCCCGACGCCGAGTCCCTGTCGCGGCGGATCAGCGAGCTGGAGAAGGCGATGAAGGCCGCGGCCAAGGAGCTCGACTTCGAGCGAGCCGCCCAGCTGCGCGACGAGCTCCGGTCCCTCCGCGAGCTCCAGATCTTCCGCTGATTTTCGGGCCTTGGTTCGCGGCGCGCGAAGCCTCCGCAACCCTCGTTGAGAACCTCGCAGCGCCGGTCGCGAAGCGACCGCCTGCGCTGCAAGGAGCGATGGTCATATCCAGTGGCACGACTTGGCGAAGCCCGTGAGGATCAGGAGAAAGACCCCCGCGGCCACCGCCCACACGATGGTGCGGGTTCGGGAAGGAAGAGGCTGCCGCGCATAGAAGCCGGTCTGCCATCGGGCAATGGCGCGGTTGCACTTGGGACAGACATCGTCGGTGGGCTTGACCGGCGCGTAGCAGTAGGGGCATTCGTTCATCGGCGGAACTGGATCATACAGAAATTTCGGCAATACCTCGGGGTTACACTGATCGCGTGAGCGAGCAGCGGCGTCCCCCGGACAGCGTCCCGGATTCGCCCGGCGTCTATCTGTTCAAGGGAGCGCGGGGCCGGATCCTCTACGTCGGCAAGGCCCGATCCCTCAAGAAGCGCCTGGCCTCCTACTTCCACAAGGAGGCGCTTGACGCCAAGACCGGGGCCCTGCTTCGGACCTACCGGGACGTCGAGACGATCGTCACCAATACCGATCTGGAGGCCCTGCTTCTGGAGAACACCCTGATCAAGAAGCACCGGCCTCGCTACAACGTCTGTCTGCGCGACGATAAGACCTATCCCTACATCAAGATCACGACCGGCGAGGCCTGGCCGAGGGCGCTGGTGACCCGCCGGGTGCAGGACGATGGCCACTCCTATTTCGGTCCGTTCTGGGGGGGACTGGCCCGGCGGATCATGCGGATGATCACGCGTCATTTCTTGATCCGGACCTGCACCATCGAGATCGACGGCAAGCTCCCTCGCCCCTGCCTCTACTACGATCTGCACGCCTGCCTGGGTCCCTGCGTGGCCGGCCTGACGACCCGAGAGGCGTACGAGGAGGCCGTTCGGGACGTCATGCTGTTCCTCCAGGGACGCAACCGCGAGCTCCTGCCGCGCCTCCACGAAAAAATGGCGCGGGCCGCGGAGCACGAGAATTTCGAGATGGCCGCGGCCTATCGCGACGCGATCCGGACGGTGGAAGACGTGGCGCAACGGCAGTTGGTGCAGTCGCTCAAGGGCGAAAGCGTCGACGTGTTCGGCACCTTCGAGGCGGGCGGGGACGTCTGCGCTTGCCTCCTGGTCGTGCGCGGCGGAGTGGTCCAGGATCGGCGTGACTTCTTCTTCGAGAAGTCGGAGGAAGTCGATCCGGCCCTCTTCTTCGAGGCGTTCCTTCCGCAGTTCTACGACGTCAATCCGTTCCTGCCCGACGAGGTCCACCTGCCGGTGAAGATCGCCAATCAGGAGCTGGTGGCGCAGTTTCTCGCGGCCCGACGGGGCATGCGCGTGGCGGTGCGCGTTCCCCGGCGTGGCGCGGCGGCGCAGCGCGTCGAGCTGGCGTCGGCCAACGCCCAGGAGCGCCACCGGGTCCGATTCCGCCGGGCCGGCGGGGAGGAGGCGCTCGCCGCGGAGAGACTGGCGCGGATCGCCGACCTGCCCGGCCCGCCCCGCAGGATCGAGGGCTTCGACATCTCCCATCTTCAAGGGACCGACAGCATCGCCTCCCTGGTGGTGTTCGAAGACGGTAAGCCGAAGAAATCGGACTACCGTCTCTTCGGCATCGCGTCCCAGAGCCTTCTCGCCCCGGACGACTTTCGCAGCATGGCCGAGGCGATCGAGCGCCGGTACCGCCGGGTGGTGGAAGAGAAGGGGCAGCTGCCCGACCTGGTGGTCGTCGACGGCGGCCGCGGCCAGCTGCAAGCCGGACTCGCCGCTCTGGACCGTCTGGGGGTCGAGCTGCCGGTCATCGGCCTGGCCAAGCGCGAGGAGGAGATCTGGCTGCCGGAGCGGCCCGAGCCGGTGCGGCTCTCGCGCAAGGATCCGGCCTTGACGCTCCTGCAGCGCCTGCGCGACGAGGCGCATCGCTTTGCCATCACGCGCCATCGGGGGCGGAGGTCGAAGCGGATGCGCGAGACGTCTCTCACCTCGATTCCCGGAGTCGGTCCGACCAAGGCCCGGATTCTTCTCAAGCGCTTCGGTTCCCTGTCGGGCGTCGCCGCGGCCGATCTCCGCGCCCTGGAGGACGCTGTGGGACGGACGACCGCCCGCACCGTGGCGGACCACCTGGGGCAGGGGAGAGCCTCTACCGCATGAAGGAGGCCTTCGGGGCCGCCGGTGAGGTTCGCGAAGTCGACCTCCTCGCCGCGTTCGTGGCGTTGTGGAGAGAGGCCCGCAGCGGATCGTTGCGCTTTTCGCGGGGCGGAGCCGCCAGCGCCGGCTTCGACCTGGCCGACGGCGAGATCACGGCGATTTCCTCGTCCGAGGCCCGGTTCGAAACGTCGGCCATCCTGGTTCGGGCCGGAAAGCTGGACGCCGCGGCGGTGGAGCGTCTTTCCGTGCCCCCCGGCAGCGACGGCGCCCTGGCCGCGCTGGCCGCCGGAATTCTCACGAAGCGGGAGTGGAAATGGGGAGAGAAGATCCGCGCCATCGAGATCCTGGCTGATCTGCTGTCCTGGCCCGACGGCCGGTACGTCTTCGACCAGGAGGCGCGGCCTGCCCGCGGCGAGTTCACCCTGACCGTGCCCCGGCTGCTGCTCGAGCTCTTCCTGCGCTCGCGCGACCGCCATCTGGTCGAACACCAGCTCGGCCCGACCGACGCGCCGCTGCTGCGTTCGGCCGCGTTCGACGAGGAGTTCGCGACGTTCGGCTTGACCGCGGACGCGGAATCGGTCGTGGCGCTGATCGACGGGCAGGCCAGCGCGATGGAGATTTCCGAGCGCGCGCCGGCGGAGGAGTTCGCGGTCCTGAAACTCCTGGCCGCCTTGAAAACGCTGGGGTTGCTGCGATCGGGGCAATTCGAGGACCCGGCGCCGGCTCCGCTCTCCGCGGTCGAAGCATCGGAGGAACCCGCCCCGAGCGAGCCGGCGGCCCTGGAGCCGTGGACCGTGGCGCTCTCCTCAGCCGATGCCGGTGAGCCCCCCGCGGGCGAGACTCAGAACGACGGCGAGCTGGCCGATCTGCCGCTGGCGACGCGCGCGTCGGCCGGCGAACCGGAGGACGCGCCCGAAGCGTCGGAGGAGAGATGGCGGTCGCTCGACCCGGAGGCGCCTGGCCTCGACGCGCGCGAGGCGTCCCTCACCGGAACGACGCAGCCGATCTGGGAGACGCCGGCGGCTCCGCCCTGGGAGCCTCCGCCCGAGCCGTCGGAGCGCGGACCCGCGCCGGTCCTTGAGAGCGGAGGGGGAGATGGGCCTCCGGGCCGAAGGCGCCCGTTCCTGTTCGGAACCCTGCTGATCGTTCTGCTGCTGGCGGTCGCCGCCACACTCCTTCTCAAGTCGTGGTCCGCGCGGCGGGAGACGCCGCGCCCGGCCCTTCCGACACCCGCTGCGATGCCCGCCGGAGCCCGCACCGCGGCAGCCGCGGCGCCGACGTCCCGGCCGACCGCCGCTCCGGCTCCGACAACGGCCCCGGCCGCGACCGCCTCCGCCTCCCGTGCGCCGACCGCGCGCCGCCCTGCGGCTTCCCCCGCCCCGTCCCCGAGGCCCAGCCCGGCTCGGGGGGCGGAAGAGACGGCTCCCGTCCCGGCCTCCGGACGCTCGGCCTGGCTGGAGAGGGCCGCAAAGGACGCCCGCCGCCTGAAGGCGGAGAAGCGGACGCGGTACGCCATCCAGCTGGAGCTCGTTTGCGAGGTTCCGTCTCTGGCGGAAGCCTGGAAACACGACCACCCGGCGGGGTCGATGTGGGTGTTGACGACGAAACACGGCGGACGCGACTGTTTCCGGGTCCTGTGGGGCCGGTACGCGACGATCGAGGAGGCGAAGCGGGCCAAATCCGGGATCCCGCCCTATTTCTCGACCGCGGCCAATCACCCGGCCGTCGTCGGGGTCCGGTAGAATTGTCGGCGGACCACCCCAATGGACAAGTCACCAGGATTCCGAGGGTCGCTCAGCGAGACGCCGCTCCCGCAGGTCCTGCGGCGGATCTTTCTCGAGCGTCTGAAGGGAACGCTGACGCTCGTCCACGGCGACGAGACGCGGCATCTCTTCTTCGAAAAGGGAGAGCTGCGCACGGCGACCTCGTCGCGGGAGGGGCAGCGCATCGGAGCGTTCCTGAAGCGGCGCGGCTGGATCACGGACCAGGACATCTCCTGGGCACTGGAGACCGTCGCGCGCCAGGGCCGTGCGCGGCTGGGGAAGATCCTGGTGGAAAAGGGCCTGGTCTCCCGCGCGGTGCTCGACGCCGAGATGCGGCGGCTGGTGGAGGAGATCGTCTACTCGACGTTCGAATGGGCGGACGGAGAGTACCGCTTCCAGTCTTCGACCGGCGTGCTCGATCCCGACGTGGCGCTGTCGCTCTCCACGGCCGCCATCATCGTTGAGGGAATCCGTCGACTGCCGGAGACCGAGATCTTCCGGGAGCGGCTGGGCGACGGCCGCCGGGTGGCGATCCTTTCCCCCGACCCCATGTCTCGCTACCAGTACCTTCCGCTGACGCCGCAGGAGGCGTACCTTCTATCGCGGATCGACGGCAGCCTCGATCTCGATTCCTTGCTGAAGATCGGGGGCGCGTCGCGGGGGGCGACGGCGAAGACCCTCTACGCGCTTCTTTCCTGCGGGATCGTGGAGTGGCGGACGGAAGGCTCACCGCCGGCGTCGGTGGAACATGTGGCGGGAGTCGACCGCTTGAATATCGAGGTGGCCGCGGAGGCGTCCAAGCGGGCCCCGGGGCACGCGGAATTGGTCAAGAACACGTATCGGCGCATCGACTGGTTGACGCACTACGAGCTCCTGGGCATCAAACCGGATTCGACCGGGGACCAGATCCAGCAGGCCTACTTCGAACGCAGCAGGCTCTTTCATCCCGACCTGCGTCACCGGGAAGACCTGACCCAGTTCGCCAAGGAGCTCGCCGCGGTCTTCGATCGACTGAAGAAGGCGCACGAGACGCTGTCGGACTCGCAGAAGCGCACGGAATACGATGCCTCGCTGGCCGAAGCGCCCACGCCGGTGCTCGTGTCCGACAGCGTGTCGGACCCGAAGGTCCGCGAGCAGATGGCGGCGCAAAGCTTCCGGCGGGCCAAGCAGCTCATCGCGGAGAAGGACTACCACCCGGCCGTGGAGATGCTGCGGGAAGCGATCCGGTTCGTGCCGGACAACGCCGAGTACCGATTCGCGCTGGCCCAGGTCGAGCTGAAGAACGCGCGGTGGGCGGACAAGGCGCTGGCGAACCTGAAGGAAGCGGCGCGTCTGGCGCCCCGCAACAAGGATTTCCTGGCCGCCGCCGCACGAGCTCTCGCGGAGCACGGCCAGTCCTATGACGCCGAGATCTTCGGACGGCGGCTGGTGGGGCTCGATCCGTCTGCCGAAAACCAGGCCCTGCTCCAGTCGATTCTGGCCAAGGAGGCGCCGCCTCCGCCACCGCCCGCGGCGCCGCCCTCCTCGCCGCCGGCACCTGCTCCCGCGGCCCCTCCCCGGCCTCCGATCCCGGCCTCCGCTCGTCCGGCGTCGGCCGGCGAGGTGGACCTGGGCTCGCAATCTCCCCCCGACGCGGGAGACTCCGCGAGGCCCGGCCTCCTCTCGCGTCTCTTCCGCCGAACGTGATGGCGCTCCTGACCGGCCTGGGGCTCGCCGCCGCGGCCGGTCTCAACGCCTGGGCGGTACTGCTGCTCTTTCAGGGGCTGGTGCGCCTCTTGCCGCAGGACTTTCCCGGCGGCGTCACGCCGTTTCTCTCCAGCCCGATCGTGCTCCAGATCGCTCTGGTGCTCTTCGTGGCCGAGTTCGTCGTCAACAAGATTCCCGTCGTGGATCGGTTCTGGGAATCGGCCCACACTTTCCTGCGCCCCGTGGTCGGAGTGCTTCTGACGCTGGCGTGCCTGCCGGAGTCCGCCGGTTTCGGGCGGGTCGGAGCCGGGATCGCCGCGGCCCTGGCCACCCTGGGAGCGCATCTGGCCAAGTCGACAACCCGATTGACGTCCACCGCCGCGATCCGAGGATCGACGCAGTTTCTTCTGTCCCTGGCGGAAGACACGGTGGCGGTGGTGCTGGCGACTCTCTGTTTCTTTCAGCCATTGTTCACGGCCATCCTTCTTGCCGGCCTCGCCTTCGTTCTGCTCCTGCATCGGCCGCGCGTCGGACGGACGATTCAACTCCTCCTGTTCCGACTGCAACATCCCCGGCGCGGAGAGAACAATATATAACTTGTAGGGCCTCTCCGGACCCGGACCCATTCGCCCAATCGCACATCGCTTCATCGCGCACGATCCGATGCCTTACTTCCTCGACGGGAACAACCTGATCGGATCGGCGCGCGGATCTGCGCGTCCGTCGACCGAGGACCGCGCCGCCCTCGTCGCGGAGATCGCCGACCGGCTTCGGCGCACGAAGGCCCGGGCCGTCCTCTTCTTCGACGGCGGCGGCGAGCGCGATTCCGAGCTGGGCAGCCTGGCGATCCGCTCCTCCGGAGGCAGCAGCGCCGACGACGCGATCGTGCGGGAGATCCGGCGGTCCCGCGCCCCGAGGGAATGCACCGTCGTGACCGCGGACCGCGCGTTGATCGCGCGCGTGCGGGACCTCGGGGCGCGCGCGCTCGCGCCGGACCAGTTCTGGAGCCGGCTGGGTACGGGCCCCTCTCGAGCTTCCGCGGGAGGCGAGGAGAGAGTCGACGTCGACGATTGGCTGCGCTATTTCGAGGACGAGAAGAATCGGGAGCGGTGAGGGGGAGTCGCGGCCGAGATTCCACGGAAATGTTAAGATGCGCCCGGCTCTGAGCGGGCCACACGATCGCCCCGAGTCATCGGGGAGGAAAGTCCGAACTCCAGAACGGGCGGCATGCCGGGTAACACCCGGTCGCGGCGACGCGAAGGAAAGTGCCACAGAGAACAGACCGCCTTCCGGCTTCTTTTGGAGCCGGACGGCAAGGGTGAAACGGTGCGGTAAGAGCGCACCGCCCCGACGGCAACGGAGGGGGCACGGTAAACCCCATGCGGAGCAAGGCCAAATAGGGAGACGGTGGGTGCCCGTCCCGTCCCGCCTCGCGCGGGCCGTCTCCGGGTCGGCTGCTGGAGCCCGAGGGCGACCTCGGGCGTAGAGGAATGATCGCGGCCCCGGAAGGGGAACAGAATTCGGCTTATCGGCCCGCTCAGAGCTTTTTTCGCGTGGCGAAGAAGCAGTCTCAGGTCGAAGGTCGAGAGTCCAAAGTGCATCCCGCGCCCAAACCTGAGACCCTGGACCTTGGACCTTAGGCCTTGGAATCTCGACTCTTGCTGAAGCCCCGTCGCCTCGCGCCGAACGCGACGATCGGAGTCGCCGCGCTGTCGGGCCCGGTCGACCTCGACAGCCTCGACCGCGGACTGTCGGCGCTGCGGGCCAAGGGCTATCGGATCGCCGAGGCCGCGAATCTGCGATCTCGACTGGGATTCCTCGCGGGTTCGGATGCGGCGCGGGCGGCCGGATATCGTAGCCTGCTGACCGATCCGTCCATCGACGCGATTTTCTTCGCGCGGGGAGGCTACGGCGCGTCCCGCGTTCTCGCCCTCCTCGATCCGGACGAGGTCCGCGCGCATCCCAAGATCCATCTGGGATCGTCCGATCTGACCGCTCACTTTGCGTTCCTCATGCGAGAAGCCGCCCTGGTCGCGTTCTACGGACCGATGGTTGCGGTGCAGTTGGCGGACGAGGGACCCGAGGCTCTGGACTGGGAGCGCGTCCTCGCCGGTTCGATTCCCGAGATCCATCAATTCGCCGCGGAGGACATTCTCGCCTCTGGCCGCGCGGAAGGCCCGCTCATCGGGGGCTGTCTGTCGCTGCTGGCGTCGCTCTGCGGGACGCGGGAATCCATTCCGGCGACCGACAGCATCCTGTTCTGGGAAGACATCGGCGAGGAGACCTATCGCCTGGACCGTCTGTTGACCCAGCTGGAACGCTCGGGTACCCTCGATGGTTTGCGGGGCATGGTGATCGGCTCGGTGCTTCCCGGCGGTCGGACCGACTCTCCGGAGCAGATCGGGGAGTACCTGCGGCTCCGTTTTCGCGGTGCGGAGTTTCCCGTCGCGATGAACTTTCCCGCCGGTCACCTGCGCCGACCCCGCACGCTGCCGCTGGGCACCCGGGTCCGCCTGGATCTGGACGGAATCGGGAAACTCTCCTTCCTGGAGCCGGGCGTCGCCCCGGCCCGCGGGGAGACCCGATGAAGGCGGTCTTCAAGTCCGGTCCGGCCGGAGGGAAGAACCCCTTCGAGCGCTACATCGTGGCGCACCCGATGGGGGACATGATCTTCTCCGAGGGGGATATCGGCACGGAGATGTTCATCATCCAGGCGGGGATCGTGGAGCTCTTCAAACAGATCGCCGGCGAGACGCGGGTCCTGGCGACCCTGGAGAAGGGAGACTTCTTCGGCGAGATGAGCGTTCTCGAAGATCTTCCCGCGCACGGCTTCGGCCCGCGCCAAGACGGACGTCGAGCTCGTGAAAATTAACGGCGCGATGTTCGACACGATGTTGAAGAGCAACACGGAGATCGCGGTGCGCATGATGCGCAAGCTCTCTCGGAGGCTGCGCGAGGTCACCGCGATGCTGGAAGAGTCGCTGGGCCGGCAGGTCCCGGAGGAGGAGAAACCGCCGCCGCGCCGCGCCGCGCCGGAGCGGGACGTGTGCCGCCTCGTGGCCCCGGAGGGGAAGGCGGAGTTCTTCCTCAACCGCGAGGGAGACACGCTGGTGGGCCGCGCCGATCCGGTGACCGGCATCACTCCGGACGTCGACCTCTCGACTCTCGATCCGCAGAGGTCCACGTCGCGGCGGCACGCGAAGCTCTACCAGCTCGCCGGGCATTTCTACGTCATGGAAGAGATCGGCGTGATGAACGGTACGTTCGTCAACGAGACCCGGCTGGCCACAGGGACTCCCGCCTCGATCAAAAACGGCGACGCTCTCAAGTTCGGCCTCGTGCAGCTGACCTTCTACGACACGGGAGCGTGAGGCGGGCGCGGCGCGGCGCGCCTTCGACCCGGCCCGCGTGAGTCCGCGCGAACCGGTCTCGCGGGTGCCCGGTCTGGGTCCGGCCCGCGCCTCCCGGCTGGAGCACGAGGGGATCCAGACCGTCGGCGACTTCCTGCTGCGCCTGCCTTTCCGGTACGAGGACCGAAGCCGCTACGGCACCGTGGCGGCGCTCTCCGCGGGGCAGGCCGCAGACGCTGCTCGTGCGCGTCACCGGCGTGCAGAGCGCCCGCATGCGGCGGGGTCTGCTGCGGATCGAGGGGATCGCCAGCGACGACACGGGATCCACGCGCGTGGTCTGGCACAACCGCTATCCGTCCTTCGCCGAGGCCCTGCGCTCGGGCCGGCCCGTGATCCTCTATGGAGATCCGGCCGTGACGCCCCGCGGAGAGCTGCGGCTGGAGAACCCGGAGACCGAAGTGGTCCTGCCGGGAGAGGAGGCCGATCCCCTCCACTCGGGAAGAATCGTCGGCGTCTACCACCGCGTGGCGGGAATGGCCCCTCGCGTCTGGAGGTCGTTGGCGCGCCGGGCCCTGGACGGGCTGACGGCCGACTTCGAGACGGCGAGCGCCGATCCGCTGGCCATCCGCGCCGCGCTCGAGCGGGCTCATTTTCCCGGGACTCTGGAAGAGGCCGAATCCGCCCGGCGCGTTCTGGCGGGAGAAGAGCTCACCGTGCTCGCCGCGGGGATCGAGGAAAAGAGGGCGCGGCTCCGCAAGCGGTCTGGCCGCGTGCTCGCTGCCGACGAAGGTGTGCGCGCATTGGCCCGGACCATTCTCCCGTTCCGCCTCACCGGCGCCCAAAAACGCGCCTTGCGAGAGATCTCGGCGGACCTGTCTTCGGGCCGCGCCATGGCCCGGCTGCTCCAGGGCGATGTCGGAAGCGGAAAGACGGTGGTCGCGGGACTGGCCCTTTTGCTCGCGGCGAAGAATGGAGCGCAAGCGGCGCTGATGGCGCCGACCGAGATCCTGGCCGAGCAGCACGCGGCGAGCCTGGCTTCCTGGTTGGAGAAAGGCGGCGTTCGGATGGGCCTCCTGACCGGCCGCGTGCGGGGCGCCCCGCGGCGCGCGCTCCTGTCGGCGCTCGCCGCCGGGGAGATCGACGTCCTGGTGGGAACGCACGCCCTGATCGAGAGCCCCGTTGCGTTTCGCGACCTGGCGCTGGTGGTCGTCGACGAGCAGCATCGGTTCGGCGTGGCGCACCGAGCGCGGCTCTTCGGCAAGGGCACGAGCCCCCACGTGCTGGTCATGACCGCGACGCCCATCCCGCGGTCCCTGGCGTGGGCCGTCTACGGGGAGCTCGACGTGTCGATCCTCGACGAAAAGCCTCCCGGGCGCTCGACGATCGTGACGCGCATCCGGGAGGAGCGGTCTCGCGAGAAGGTCTATCGGTTCGCCGCCGAGCGGGTGGCCGCCGGGGAGCGCGTGTACGTGGTCGTTCCGGCCATCGAGGAGGGGGAGCGTGAGGTCGCTGCCACGCGGGAGACGGCCGTCCGGATCGCCGCTCTCGCTCCGCGCGCCGCCATCGGGACGCTGCACGGCCGGATGCCGCCCGAAGACCGCGCTCGCGTGCTGGCCGCCTTTGCCGCCGGGGACATCGGCATCCTGGTGGCCACCACGGTGGTCGAGGTCGGTGTCGACGTGTCCGAGGCAACCCTGATGATCGTGGAGAACGCCGAGGTCTTCGGCTTGGCTCAGCTCCACCAGCTGCGGGGTCGCGTCGGACGCGGCTTGCGGCGGTCGTGGTGCGCGCTGATTGTCGGAGAGAAGGCCGGAGAGGAGGCCCGCCGGCGCCTGGCGATCCTGGAGGAGACCTCCGACGGCTTTGTCATCGCGGAGAAGGACCTGGAGACCCGCGGTCCGGGCGATCTCCTCGGGCAGAGACAGTCGGGGCTTGCCGACATGCGCGTGGCCGATCCGGTGCGCGATCTGGCCCGTCTGGCGCAGGCGAGGGGCGCGGTCATCGAGAGGATGGGCAGAGGAGAGAGGATCGCGAGCGATCTGTTCGGGTGGCCCGGGGGGAGGACGGGGTGACGGGGTGATGGGCAGACGGGGTGAGACCGAGAGCGGGAGTTCCCCCCCTGTCCCCCCGTCGGCCTGTCCCCCGTCTCGCACTGGAGCGCAAGGGTCGACCTGAACGAGACATGGTAAATAGAGCCGAACGGAGGTGGAATTGAAAATCCTCGTCACCGGTGGCACCGGGTTCGTCGGGACGCATCTGGTCAACGCCCTGCTGCGGCGCGGTCACGCCGTGGCGGTCCTGGCGCGCGGGGAGGCCGCGACGCGCAACCGCTACAACCGGCCCGTCCAGAGCCGATCGGGCAACGTCCTCGACCCGCGCTCGCTCGCTTCAGCCGTCCTCGGGCAGGAGGCGGTCGTGCACCTGGTCGGCATCATCCACGAGGACGGCGGTCAGACGTTCGAGCGGGTCCACCACGAAGGGGTCGCCAACGTGATCGCGGCGATGGATTCGGCCGGCGTCCGTCGCCTCCTGCACATGAGCGCGATGGGAACCTCGCCCGACTCTCTCTCCGCATACAGCCGGAGCAAGGCCGCCGGCGAAAAGGCTGTCCGGGAGTCGGGTCTGGATTGGACGATCTTCCGTCCCTCGATCATCTTCGGGCCCGGGGACGGCTTCTTCTCGCTGCTGGCCGGAATCGTGCGGAGCAACCCCGGCTTCATTCCCGTGATCGGGCCCGGCACGACCCGGTTTCAGCCCGTCTCGATCTATGACGTGGCTCGGGTCTTCGCCGACGCGCTGGAGAAGCCGGAGACGGTCGGCCGGACCTTCGAGGTCGGCGGTCCGGCCACGCTCGCGTTGAACGACGTCTATCGGGAGATCGCGATCGCGGTTGGCAGGCCCCGCAAGCCGCTGCTCCACCTCCCGCTCTGGTGGGGCGCGATCCTGGCATCGTGCTTCGAGTGGATGGCGCGCCGCGGCTGGATCCCCGATCCTCCTCTGACGCGAGACCAGCTCCGGAGCCTTTCGCGCGACAACGCGGCCGATCTCTCGGACACCGTTCGCGTGTTCGGCGAAGACTGGATCGCGCTGCGCCCCGGTTTGCGCGAATCTCTGCACGGAGCGATGAGGCACGATCCCAGGTTCGGCCTGGGCCGGGAAGTCGACCTCGAGCCGGTCAAGGTCCTGAGGATCCGGTAGCCGTCCGCGGACCCCGCGGACCCGGAATCGGGCCTCAGAGCGTGCCGGTCGGGTTTGGCGCTGGTGACGGGATCGGGCGCAGGGCCTGTCCCAGGCTATTGCGAGGCCGGCCCCTTGCGGATGCGGATCGTTCCGGAGCTGGTGCGCACGAGGACGCGGGTGCCGCCGCCGTTCAAGGCGCCCGAAGCGTGGGCCGAGTCGCTGCGCCGCAGCACCGAGATTTCGGGAAAGTCCGATCGTATGAAACTGTCCCCCGGGTCGCCGCAATCGGTCACGTCGAGCTCGACGTCCGCGCGCATGTCGCGAGGCAGGGTCAGGGTCACGTCCCCGCCGCCGTTGTGGATCACGATGGGACCCCGGGGATCCCGCGAGACGAGATCCACGCGGACGTCGCCGCCGCTGCTGTGGGCTTCGACGGCTCCGGCCACCGCCGGCAGCACGATGTCCCCGCCTCCGGTGCGGACGTCGGCCGCTCCGCCGATGCGCTCGATGCGGACGTCGCCGCCGGACGTGTCGACCGTCGCGGAGCCCGTGACGGCGCCGGCATGCACGTCGCCGGCCATGGTCAGAGCCTTCAGGTCTCCATGGACCGGCCCGATCGTGATGTCGCCCCCGTAGGTCTTCAGCTCGGCGCCTGCGCCGATGGAGCCGACATGAATCTCGCCGGCCTGGGTCAGGACCTTCACCCGGCCCGTCACGTTTCCGATCCGATAGCTTCCGCTGCCGGAAGTGGCCAGAAAGTCGCCGGCCACGTCGCCCCGCACCACTTCGTCCTCCGCTCCCGGCAGGCCGGACTCGACCCGGACGAGCGTGCGCGGAATGATGGCGCGCGGAGCCCTCACTTCGATCCGAGGAATCCTCACCTCGACGTGCGGCATCGGCACGCGCGGCACCTCGACGGAGAATGACCGCCGGGGGGACACCAGGACCTTCGCCTCGTTTTCGACGGTGCCACTGGCGAGCACGGTGATCGAGCCGTTCAACGTCGACGCGTGCACGGCCGCTCCGCCCTGCCCGATCGAGCCGGTGTAGTCGCCTCCGGGAAGAATCCGCATCCGGCGCACCTGGCGGTCGACTCCCCGGACGTTTCTCTGCACCTCCACGTCGACCTCGCGCATCGATTCCTCGAGCTCTTTCTCGAGCTCCTTCAAGTCGACCACCACGTCGTCTTCGTCGCCGTCCTTCTCGATGACGATCCGGCGCGGGGCCCTGGGCGTGCGGGGAGGATTCGGCGCCACGACCGGCCGCGGAGCGATGACCTCGTCGGCGTCGGTCTCGGCGCGCGGGGGCAATGCGAAGGTGGACGCGATGACCCCGTTCATGGACGAAGCCGACAGCTGGAACTTCGCCTCGCGGGGCAGGGTCGCGAGCACCGCGCCGTTGACGGTCTTGAGGTCGATCCGCGCCGCCGGCGGAAGACTCCGGGAAACGAGATTCACCTTGCCGTTGACGCTGTGGGCGGTGACCGACCGGCGCGCCCCGCGCACGGACACGGCGCCATTGACCGTCTGGAGGCTCAGGTCGGCGTCGAGATCGTCGGCCCGGACGTCGCCGTTGACGTTGTTGAGCGCCGTCCGGATTCCAGGCGGAACGGTCAGCTCGTACTGAGCCGTGATGCGGCACTGCCGGCACGGCAGCGGGTGGATCTGGCGCGTGACCCAGGAGCGCGATCCCCGAACGTGCCGTTCGTCCGATCCCGGCCAGTGTGTTTCCAGGGAAACGTCGTCTCCTTCCCGCGACTGGGTGACGCGCGTGGCGGACAGGAGCTCCTCGGCTTCCTTCTGAGTCGGCGCTGTCACCACGATGGTGACGACGGCCGCAAACGCGCGGCCCGGCTTTGCCACGATGTCCCCGGAGACGTTCTCGACCTTGAGCGTCGCGCCGGAAGCGAGCGTCGCAGTGAAGTTCTCGGTCCGCCGGGCCTGGAAGCCTCCGACCTCGGAGCGGGCCGCGGCGGCGATGGCCATCAGGATGAGACCCGCCAGGAGCGCGAGCCAGAGGGCCGGGCGGTCGGATGCGGCCTGCCCGCGCGGAGTCGTTTGGATCTTCATCGTCGAGAGAGACGCGACGGTGCTCACGAAGTTACTCCGTTCCCGAATCGCAGGACCTCAAAACTCCATCCCCTTCAGGGCCGACGCCGCCTTGGCGCGGACGAAGCCGTTCTCCGAGGGATCCGACGCCTTTTCCCGCAGCGACTCGATCGTGCGCGGATCGGGGGATTGCTTGGCCGCCGCGGCCAGCGCGTCGACGGCGACCAGCCGCACGGCCGGGTTGCGATCGGTCTGGAGCGCGTCGAGGAACGCCGCGCGGATCTCCGCCGTGACGGGAAAGCCGGCCAGCGCATCGGCCGCCTTCTTGCGCACGCCCGGGTTCTGATCCTTCTTCAGGGTCACGGTCAGCGCGCGGACGATCTCGGGCGAGACCGGCGCGGTCCCCGTCCCGTAGTGGGAGGAGACGAGCTCGATGGCCTGGGATTTCTCTCCGGAGGTCTGGGCTCCCCGCGAGACGAGATAGGCGAGGAGGTTGGTCATCGCCGGGTCCTCGGGTCGTCCCACGACCGTCTGGTGCGAGGTCACGTCGAAAGAGACGGCGACCTTCCCCTGCTGGTCGGTGGGCCGGTAGGAGACGTTGGACAAAACGCCCGAAGCCGGACCCGGCGTCGAGGCGGCGGCTCCGAGGACCGGCGTCGGGGCCGGTGCAGCCGGCCGGTGAGCCAGCCAACCCGCTCCCGCCGCCAAAAGGACCGCGGCTGCTTGCGCCACCGGACCCATCCAGCGCCGGCGAGGCCGGAAGGCGCGGATGCGCCGGCGCGTCATCTCGTCCTCCATCAGCTCGAGTGTGCGCCGGCGCAAGTCGGCCGTGACGTCGGCGTCCGGATCGGCGAGCAGCGCGGCCCAGGTCTCTTCCAGTCTCGAGAGCTCCAGCCGGCAGGCGGAGCAGGAGAGGCGGTGCTGCTCGAGCTCCCTTCGGTCGGGCTCATCCAGCTCGCCCGTCCACAGCCCGACCGCGCGTTCGATCAATTCGCGGCATTCCATGAGGCTTCTCCTTCCGAGAAACGGGCCTTGAGCGTCTCGACGGCCCGGAAGATGCGTGTCTTGACCGCTCCAACCGAGATCCCGAGGATGCGGGCGATCTCGGCATAGGGGAGTCCCTGGTAGCGCGCCAGGATGAGGGCCTCCCGCTGTTCCTCCGAGAGGAGCGCGAGGGCCTGGCGGACGGCATCGCGCTTCTCGCGCTCCACCATACGGCCCAGAACCCCCTCTCCCTTCGGGGCGTCCGCCGGCTCCGCGACGGCGTCGAGCGGCACAACCGTGGCCCGGCGGTCGCGCCGCCGTCGGTCCCGGCAGGCGTTGGCGGCGATGGCGAAGAGCCAGGAGGCCACTTCCGCGCGGCCGTCGTATTGATGGGCTCGGGATATCACCTTGACGAAGACCTCCTGGGTCACCTCTTCCGCCGTGCTCCGGTCCGACAGGAGACGGTCCGCGAAGCGCAACAGGGCCGGGGCGTAGCGGTCGAAGAGCTCCGCCGCTCCGTCCGTGTCGCCACGGCGGACCCGCTCGAGGAGCGCCCGGTCCTCCGCTCCCGCTCCCGGCCTCATCATCGTCCGCTCGGCACGGCAAAGAGGGAGACGTCGGGGGAGGCCGGAGGTTTCGCCCGCAAGGCCCGAGGGGCCCCGGCGCGGTCCCACGGGGACCGGCGAGCGGCAAAAGCCTCGAGATCCATGCACATCCGTTTCCCGTATGATCTCCGAAGAGCAACCCGGTCCGGTCCACCGGTTCTGACCATTTTGGAGGATGAGGAGGGGCGATGAGCCGTGTACCCGTCGCAGAGAGCGAGAACCGCGCACAGGCCCTGGGGGCGACCCGTCTTCGGATGGGGGAGCACTTTCGAGACAACCAGGTCCTGGGCCGCCGCAATGCGATCGGATGCGTCGCGCTCGAGATCACGCAGCGGTGCAACCTCGACTGCACCCTCTGCTACCTCTCGGAGAACTCGGAGAGAGTCAAGGACCTCCCGCTGCCCGAAGTGTTCCGGCGGATCGATGCGATCCAGGCGCAGTTCGGAGCCCCAACGTCCGTGCAGATCACCGGCGGCGACCCGACCCTGCGGGAGAGGTCCGAACTCGTCGCGATCGTGCGCCGCGTCCGCGACCGGGGAATGCTCCCCACTCTCATGACCAACGGCATCAAGGCCACGCGGGACCTTCTCCAGGAGCTCTCACGGGCCGGGTTGAACGACGTGGCGTTTCACGTCGACGTGACCCAGGAGCGCAAGGGCTACGCCACGGAGGAGGACTTGAACGCCGTTCGCCGCGAGTACATCGAGCGGGCCCGGGGCCTGCCGATCGCGGTGATCTTCAATACGACGGTGTGCCGCGAGAACTTCGAGGAGATCCCTGACTTGATCCGATTCTTCCGGCGCCATGCCGACGTCGTGGGCATGGGGTCGTTCCAGCTCCAGGCCGACACGGGGCGCGGGATCCTGCGCGAGCGGGACCGGGTGATCTCGCTCGCGACCGTCCGCGCCAAGATCTGCGAGGGCGCGGAGACGCCGATCTCGTGGGACACGATCCTGATCGGACATCCGGACTGTCACCGCATCGGAATCACGCTCGCGGCCAATGGCCGGCTGTACGACCTGAACGACGACGCGGAGTTCTTCAACCGGTTCCTGGTGGACTTCGAGCACGTGATGCTCGATCGCCGCTCGCCGCGGGCGGCCGTGAGCGCCCTGGTCCGCGAAGCCCTGCGCCGGCCGAGCTGGCTGGTCCGCTCCGCGAAGTTCTTCCTCCCGAAGCTCTGGAAGATGCGGCGGGACCTGCTGGCGGCGCGCGGGAGAGTCCACAAGCTCTCCTTCTTCGTCCAGAATTTCATGGACGCGACGGCGCTCGACCCCGAGCGGGTGCACGCCTGCTCTTTCATGGTCATGACCGCGGACGGGCCGATCTCCATGTGCGCCCACAACGCCCGCCGCGACGAGTTCATCCTGAAACCGATCACGCTCGACACGGGAGAGGGGCGGCGCCTCTGGAATCCGCTGTCCGGCTCCGCCCTTCCCGTTCTTCAATGATCCAGCGAGGAGAGCCATGAACAAGATTCTCCGCCTCGTTGCCTTCCTGGCTTTCGCCTGCGCCTGCGCAGTGCGGATCGCGCCTCCCCAGGCCGCCCCTTCGGCCGGCGCCTCGCCCCAGAAGGCGTGGGCCGATCATCTTTCCCGGTTCGTCGATGACAAAGGACGCATGGACTTCCGCGGGATGGCCAAGGACCCGGCCAGCCTGAACGCCTATCTGGCCTGGGCGGCGAGGGTGGGCCCGGAGTCGGACCCTCCCTCTTTCTCCACCCCGGCCTCGAAGCTCGCGTACGACATCAACACCTACAACGCGGTCGCCATGTACGACGTCCTGAAATCGGATTTTCCGGCCAACCTCGACAAGGTCAAGGTCACCTTCTTCTACAAGAACCGGTTCGAGATCGGGGGCCGCTCCCTGTCTCTGTACGAGCTCGAGAACAAGGTCGTCCGCCCGATGGGAGATCCCCGCGTCCACGTGGCCTTGAACTGCATGGCCCGCGGCTGTCCCCGCCTCCCGCGCGAGGCGTTCGAAGCGGACAAGCTGGACCAGCAACTCGACCGGCAGGCCAGGGAGTTCTACAACGAGGAGCGCAACGTCCGGCTCGAGCCCGACAAGCAGACCGTCCATCTGTCGCAGATCCTCCAGTTCTATACCGGGGACTTCACCCAGAAAGCGCCTTCCCTCATCGCGTACGTCAACCAGTACCGCGACGACAAGATCCCCGCCGATTGGAAGGTCGAATTCATCCCGTACGATTGGACGCTCAATGCCCAGTGACGCGGCTCGGGGTTAATCGGGATCTCGCCGCGCGGCGGGCGCTCGAGCCGGACTGACATGGGGAGGAGGCGAGCGGCGGCATTCCTGCGGGTGGCGATTGGGGTGATCCTGCTCGCCACGGCCGTCGGGAAACTGCTCGACGTCGGCGGCTTCGCTCGCGTGCTCGGGACATACCGGGCTCTTCCGGAGGCGTCTCTTCGGCCGCTCGCCGTCTTGATCCCCATCGCGGAGCTCGTGCTGGCGATGTGGCTCTTCAGCGGCCGGGCGCTGGTGGCGTCGGCGCTCACCTCGACGGCCGCGCACCTGGCTTATGCGACCTGGTCCGCCGCGGCGATCGAGCGGGGCTTGAAGCTGGCCAACTGCGGCTGCTTCGGCGTCTTCCTGGCGCGCCCCCTCGGTTGGGGGACGGTGGCCGAAGATCTGGTCCTGGTGGCGGCGTCGGTGGCGCTCCTTCTTCTCGCGCGGCGGGCGTCCTGAGCGTCCTGGCGGTCCTCCCGTTTCTCCTCGGCCTGGCGGGGGCCCCGGCCGGCTCGCGCTTCGAGAGCTGGTTCGTTTCGAGGGGGGTGAAGGTCGAGATCGCGCGGATGCCCGGTTCCGCCCCATGGGTGCGGGGATCGGCGGAGCTGGCCACCCCGTCCACGGCGGTGGAACGGGTGTTGACCGACTACGGAAGATACAAACAGATCTTCGCCCCGGCCCTGAAGACCGCTCGGGTCCTGGAGGAGCGGGACGCCGCGGCGCGGCTTCACGTCGTATGGCCGTACCCCTTTCCGCTGCGCAACCGCGACGCGGTGATCCGTTACCGCGGCCGGAGCGAGGAGGGAGGACGGTTCGTGCTTTCGTGGGAAGCCGACGCCAAACCCGGGGACCCGCACGAAGGAGTCCGGATCGAAAAGGTCTCGGGCGAGACGCTCGTCGAGCCGCTGCGCGACAACCGGTGCCGTGTGACGTACACGTATCTGGGCGAGCTCGGCGGCCGGTTCCCGGCCTCCATCGAGGAGAAGGCCTGGCGGGAGGAGCCCGTTCAGTATTTCCGGGCCTTGCGGCGGACCCTGAAGTTGCCCGACGTGCGCGACGAGGCGTCCGCGAAGTAGATCCTCGTGCTGGCGGATCGCGGCTTCTGCCCGAAACCGGCCCATTCCGATATAGTCCCGTCGCTTTGGGATTCAACGCGGCCAAGGTTCTCGACTTCACGATCCAGCTGGCGGTCATTCTCTTCGCCATCTCGTTCCACGAGTCGGCCCACGCGCTTGCCGCGCTGCTGCTGGGGGACACGACGGCCAGGGACCAGGGGCGGATCAGCTTGAATCCCATCCGCCACATCGATCCCTTCGGGTCGATCCTCCTTCCGATTCTCCTGTACATGACCTCGGGCCTGATCTTCGGATACGCCAAGCCGACGCCGGTCGACCTGCGCAACACCAAGAATCCCCGACTCGCCGACTTCGTCGTCTCCGCCGCCGGCCCGGCGTCGAACTTCTTACTGGCCGCCTTCGCCGTGGTCGCGCTGATCGTCATCAGCCGGGTCGGCTCCCACACGACGCTGGCCGACACCGTCGGGGCGCCGCTCCTGCAGGTCGCGCTGGCGTTCCTGCGGGTCAACCTGAGCCTGGCCATCTTCAACCTGATCCCGATCCCGCCGCTCGACGGCAGCGGGGTCCTGGCGTCGATCCTCGGATCCGGTGCGCGCCGAGTGTTCAACTCCCTCGCTCCCTTCGGGTTCCTCATCCTGGTCATGCTGTCCGCCACCGGGATTCTCGGAAGGATCCTCGGTCCGGTGTTCGCCGTGGTCAGCGCTCTTCTCCAGCGGATCCTGTCGTGACCGACCGCGTCGTTCTCTCCGGGCTGCGGCCGACCGGGCGGGTGCACCTGGGCAACTATTTCGGGGCGGTGAAGAACTGGGTCGACCTCCAGAACAGCGGCGAGTACCGGTGCTTTTTCTTCGTCGCCGACCTCCATGCCCTGACCACCGACTACGCCGACACCGCGTCCCTGGCGATGTACACGCGGGACGCGGTCCTGGACTGGCTGGCGGTTGGACTCGACCCCGGCAAGGCGACGATCTTCCTTCAGTCCCGCGTTCCCCAGCACGCGGAGCTCGCGCTCTATTTCTCCATGATCACGCCGCTCGGATGGCTCGAGCGGGTTCCGACCTACAAGGACCAGATCGAACAGCTTCGCAGCCGGGATCTCGGAACGCACGGGTTTCTCGGATATCCGGTCCTGATGACGGCGGACATCGCGCTGTACCGGGCGCAGCACGTGCCGGTCGGCGAAGATCAGGCCAGTCATCTGGAGATCTGCCGGGAGATCATCCGGCGGTTCAACAGCCTCTACGGCGAGGTCTTTCCCGAGCCGAAAGCGCTGTACACCCCCACGCCGCGGATCAACGGAGTCGACGGGCGCAAGATGTCCAAGTCCTACAACAACACCATCGGAGTGACCGAGCCGGCGGAGTCGGTGGCGCAGAAGGTGATGGCGATGGTCACCGACCCGGCGCGCGCGCGCCGGCAGGATCCGGGCAATCCCGACAACTGCAACCTGTTTCCCTTTCACGTCCTCTATTCGCCGAGTGACCAGGTCCGGGTGGTGGACGAGGAATGCCGCACCGCGGCCAGGGGCTGCGTGGACTGCAAGAAGCACCTGATCTCGAATCTAAACCCGGCGCTGGAGCGCTTCCGCCAGAAGCGCGCCGAGCTTCTGGCGTCCTCCGGCAATGTGGTCGGGGAGGTCCTCCATGCCGGCGACGCGCAGGCGCGCCTCGTGGCCGAGGACACGATGGAGAGAGTGCGCGCCGCCGTGAAGCTGGCCCCGGAATCGTGAGGCGTGAGGCGTGAAGCTGTCAGGGGTGAGGCGAAGCCCGCGCCGTCCATGACCGACGACGAGTCCCCGTCCGCCCTCCCGCCCGTCGAGATTGCCGCGTTTTCCGGGCCGCTGGACCTTCTGCTCCACCTGATCCGCGTCAATCAGGTCTCGATCACCGACATCCCGATGGCGGAGATCACCGAGCAATACACCCGCTATCTCGACGCCATGCGCGAGCTCGATCTGGACGTGGCCTCGGATTACATCGCCCTCGCGGCGGAGTTGATCTACATCAAGTCCAAGATGCTCCTGCCGCGCGCGCCGGGAGAGCCGGAGGAGGATCCGCGCCAGCAGCTGGCCCGTCGCCTGCTGGAATACGAGCGGTACAAGAAGTCCGCCGAGTCGTTCCACGAGATCGACAACCTGCGCGCGGGGCTTTGGCCGCGCCCGGCGACGGAGATTCCGCGGTCGGCCGACGGCGAAACTCTGGAAGTCTCGTTGTTCGACCTGATCGACGTCTTTCGCAAGGTCACCGACCGCTATCGCCTGGCGCACCCCCCGGCCATGGAGATCCATCATCTGCGCTTCTCGGTCGCGGACAAGATGATCGATCTGGTGGCGCGCCTGGACGAATCGGGACGCGACCTGCCGCTGCTCGAGTTTCTGGGTCACATGGCGTACCGCGCGGAGGCCGTCACCGCCTTCCTGGCCACGCTCGAGCTCATCCGGCTCGGGGTCGTGAGCGCCTTCCAAGCCGTGGCGTTTGGCGAAATTCATGTGCACCGGACCGAGGTGGCCTTCGACGTCGGCCGGGTGCGCGACACCTACAGGTGAAGTGCGACGTTCGACGTGCTAGGTTCTACGTTGTGCGGAGCGCAACGCGAGGCGGAACGTCGGGACGGAAGCCTTCGAACGTCGAACGTCCTAGCTAGAACTCCCTACCGAGACCCCGATGCAAGAACCCGAGCCCTCCGCCGGCGCTCCCTCCGAGCCCGAGCGCCCGCGCGAGACGAGGGCGGAGAGGATCCGGCCGGCCCTGGAGGCTCTGCTCTTCTCCTCTCCCCGGCCGGTCTCGGAGAAGGATCTGGCCGACGTCCTGGACGCGACGCGCGAGGCGGTCCAGGCGGCGTTGTCGACGCTCGCCGCCGCGGCGGACACGTCCGAGCGCGGCGTCCGGCTCGAGCAGGTCGCGGGGGGATGGCGGTTCGTCACCCGGCCGGAGTTCGACTCGCTGCTGCGCCGTTTCCACGACGTGACCGAGAGGAGCCGCCTCTCCCTCGCGGCCCTGGAGACGCTCGCCATCATCGCCTACCGCCAGCCGATCACGCTGCCGGAGATCCAGGAGATCCGGGGCGTCAACTCCTCATCCGTCCTGAAGACGCTGTTCGAGAAGAAGCTCGTCACGACGGCGGGCAAGAAACCGGTGGTGGGAACTCCCTTCTACTATCGGACCACGTCGGACTTCCTGGTCCGGTTCGGGTTGAACGACATCGAGGAGCTGCCCAAGCCCGAAGAGATCGAGGAGGATCTCGCCGCGACGGTCGGCGATGACGCGCTCGCGCCCGAGTCCTCTCTGGCGCCTGCCGTGACCGCTGCGGCCGAAGAGGCCGACGACGAGGACTGGGACGACGACGAGGACGACGAAGAAGAAGGCGACGACGACGCAGAGGACGAGGAGGACGGCGGGGAATAGCTCGTCGCCGCTTCGCGTCGCCCGCAAGGCCAATTTGCGACGACGGCTCACGAGCTGACCCGGATCCAGACCATGGCGACTGCGCGACTCCAGAAGATCCTTTCCGAGGCCGGCCTCGCTTCACGGCGGGAAGCGGAGGGCTGGATCCGGGAAGGCCGGGTCCGGCTCAACGGACGCCTCGCGCAGCTGGGAGATCGCGCCGATCCCCTGCGCGACTCGATCAAGGTCGACGGCAAGCGCGTGGCCTCCCGTGCCGGAGCGAGGACCTTTCTGCTCTTGAACAAGCCGCGGGGCTACGTCACGGCGCTCTCGGATCCCGAACGGCGGGACACGGTCATGGATCTCTTGCCGATCAATCTGCGCCGAGGCGTCAAACCGGTGGGCCGGCTGGACGTGCAGACGGAGGGGCTGCTCCTCTTGACCGACGACGGTGACCTGGCCCGACTCGTCACGCATCCCTCGACGGGCTGTCCCAAGGAGTATCGCGTGAAGGTGTCCGGAGTGCCGTCCGAGAAGGACCTCGAACGACTGCGGCGGGGGATCTTCCTCGACGGCCAGCGGACGCGGCCGGCCTTGATCGAGAGGCTGTCGACCACCCGCGGCCGGGAAGAGGGCAACAGCTGGCTGCGCGTCGAGCTGCGCGAAGGAAGAACCCGGCAGATCCGCCGCATGTTCGAGACCATCGGCCATCCCGTCTCGAAGCTGCGCCGGGTTGCAGTCGGCCCGATCCGCGATGAGCGGCTGCCGGTGGGCGCGGTGCGAAGGCTCACCGAGGCGGAGGTGCGGGCGCTGCGTTCGAGCCTCGGAGGGGGAGAGGGGGGGAGTGGGAGAGCGGGGGACACTCCGGCATCCAAACGCGGACCCCGTCCCAAATGACCGCCCGCCTGATCGTCGCCATCGACGGGCCTTCCGGCGCCGGCAAGTCCACGGTGGCCCGGGCCCTGGCCCGGCGGCTGGGGGTGCCGTATATCGACACCGGAGCGATGTACCGCGCCGTGGGCCTGGCGGCGCGCGAGGCGGGGATTCCCCTCCCGATTTCCGACCCCGAGCGTGTCGTCGGACTCGCCGAGACACTGACCATCGAGCTCGTCCCGAGCGACCAGGGGGCCCGGGTCGTGGTCAACGGGAAAGACCTTTCCGAAGAGATCCGGCGGCCGGAAGTCTCCCTGTATGCCTCGGCCGTGTCCGCTCTGCCGGGCGTCCGTCGGCGGATGGTCGCGGAGCAGCGGCGCCTGGCGGCGGCCCGGGGAGGGGTCATGGAGGGCCGGGACATAGGCACCAAGGTCTTTCCCGACACGCCGTTCAGGTTCTTTCTGACCGCGTCTCCCGAAGTCCGGGCGCAAAGGCGCTTTCGCGAGCTCGAGGACCGGGGCACGCCGCAGCCGCTCGAATCGGTCCTGGCCGAAATGAACGACCGGGACCGGGCCGACCGCACCCGGGCCGACTCGCCCCTGACTTGCGATGACCGGTATTTCCTGGTCGACACGGCCGCCAGGGGGGTCGAGGACATCGTCGAGGAGCTGGAGGCGCGCGTACGGGCGGGCGCCTAGGGGGCCGGGCCGCATTTGACTCGACTCGCCGGGCCGCACTAGGATATGCCTTTGGACTTCAAATACTTATGAGAGGGGACTCTCTTGCCCATGACGGCTGAAAAGGACAAAGGAGGTCGGGAAACCGATTCAATGGAAGTAGATCAGGAACTATCGCCCCAGGAATACGAGCATCTCCTGGCCCAGTACGAGAACTCCTTCAAGAACCTGCAGGAAGGCCAGATCATCCGAGGGCGAGTTCTCTCGGTCACTCCCTCCGAAGTCATCGTCGATATCGGCTACAAATCGGAAGGCATCATTCCGATCTCCGAATTCACCGATTTCTCCGGAACGGTGATGGTTCATCCCGGCGATGCGGTCGATGTCCTGCTCGAGCGCACCGAAGACCAGAACGGCTACGTCGTCCTGTCCAAGGACAAAGCCGAGAAGATGAAGGTGTGGGACGAAGTCGAGAAATCGTACCGCTCGGGCTCGACCGTGAAGGGCCGCGTCATCGATCGGATCAAGGGAGGTCTGGCCGTCGACATCGGCGTGAAGGCGTTCCTGCCGGGCTCGCTGGTGGACGTCAAACCGGTCAAGAACCTCGAGGCACTGCGGGGCAAGGAGCTCGAGTTCAAGGTCATCTCGGTCGACAAGAAGCGGGGCAACATCGTGCTGTCGCGCAAGGCTGTCGTCGAGATCGAGCAGGAAGCAAAGAAGAAGGAAACCCTGCAGCTTCTGGAAGAGGGCCGGGTCCTGCGCGGTGTGGTCAAGAACCTGACCGACTACGGCGCCTTCGTCGACCTGGGCGGCCTGGACGGATTGCTCCATGTCACCGACATGTCGTGGGGGCGCGTCAACCACCCGTCGGACCTGGTCAAGGTCGGCGACGAGATCGACGTCGTCGTCTTGAAGTTCGACCGGGAGACGGAGCGCGTCTCGCTCGGAACCAAGCAGCTCACCGAGGATCCCTGGTCGCATGTGCCGGAGCGTTATCCGCCCGGCTCGCGCGTGACCGGGCGCGTGACAAACGTCACCGACTACGGCGCCTTCGTGGAATTGGAGGAAGGCGTGGAAGGCCTGGTCCATGTTTCGGAGATGTCGTGGTCGAAGAAGGTGAAAAATCCGTCCAAGGTCGTCTCCCCCGGAGACACCGTCGAGGCCGTGGTCTCTGACGTCAATCCGGAAGCCCGCCGCATTTCGCTCTCGCTCAAGGACACGCTCCCCGATCCCTGGGACACCGTGGTGGAAAAGTACTCGGTCGGGAGCCGGGTGCACGGGAAGGTGCGGAATCTGACGGACTTCGGCGCGTTCGTCGAGATCGAAGAGGGCGTGGACGGTCTGGTCCACGTCTCGGACATGTCCTGGACCAAGCGCATCAAGCATCCGTCCGAGGTCCTCAAGAAAGGGGACGACGTCGACGCGATCATCACGTCGATCGATCAGGAGAATCGCCGCATTTCCCTCTCCATCAAGGAATTTCAGCCCAACGACTGGCAGGCGTTCAAGGAGAAGCACGAGGTGGGCGAAGTCGTCGAAGGAACGGTGACGCGGGTGGCGGATTTCGGCGTCTTCGTCCAGATCGACGGCCTGGTCGAAGGTCTGATGCACGTCTCGGAAACCGGTCTTTCCCGCGGCGCCAAGCCCCAGGAACACTTTCAGGAAGGATCGTCCGTCCGCGCCCGAATCCTCCGCATCGATGACGCCGAGATGAAGGTTGGCCTCTCCGCGGTCGGCGCGGAAGCAGCCGCGGAGGCGCTACCCCCTCCGGCCGAGACGGCGGAGCCTCCCGCGGAGCCTCCCGCGGAGCCGGCGGCAGAGTCCCCCGCGCCGAAAAAGAAGCGCTCCCGCAAGAAAGCGGAAGACTCCGGGTCCAAGGAATAGCGGGAAGAACCGGACTCGCGCGACGGGAGTCTCAGGAGACGCCGGAATGACGAAAGCCGAACTGATCGAGCGTGTGGCGGTGGCGACGGACGTCACCAAGAAACAAGCAGAGACCATCGTGGACACGGTGTTCGACGCGATCGTGAAGTCGCTCAAGGACGGCCAGAAGATCGAGCTGCGCGGTTTCGGCTCGTTCCGCCTGCGCGAGCGAGGAGCCCGTATGGGCCGGAATCCGAAGACCGGCGTCAAGGTCGCCGTTCCGGCCAAGAAGATTCCCTACTTCAAGCCGGGCAAGGAATTGAAGGAGCTCATCAATCGGTAGCCATGCCGGTTAGCCCCGACGTTCTTTTCGCGCCCTGGCGCTACGAGTATCTGGTGTCGGATAAGTCGGGCCAGTGCATCTTTTGCGAAGCCGCGGCGTCCTCGCCGACCGAGGATTCGCTCGTGGTGTACCGGGGGAAGAGAGTGTTCGTGATTCTGAATCGCTTTCCGTACACCAACGGGCACGTCATGGTCGCTCCCTATCGCCACGAGGCCGGCCTCTCCAGCTCGGACGGCGAGACGCTCGCCGAGCTGATCCAGACAGTGGCCCGGGCCGAGCAGATCCTGACGCAGACCTACCACACGGACGGACTGAACATCGGGATCAATCTCGGGGCCGCGGCGGGAGCGGGAGTGCTCGAGCACTACCACGTGCATGTCGTGCCCCGGTGGAAGGGGGACACCAATTTCATGACGGTCGCCGCGGGGGTGCGCGTCGTCCCGGAAGAGCTGTCGGCAACCAGCCGGCGACTGGCGCCTCTGTTCGCCGGGGGGGCGGCTTGACGGCCGAGACGCCGAAGGCCTCCGCCAGGGCCTGGACGGCTGTCATTCTGGCGTGGATCTTTCCCGGTCTCGGGCACTTCTACCTCGGGCGCCGCCAGCGCGCGCTCCTGTACGCCGCGGTCGTAACCCTGACCTTCGTCTTCGGCCTCTCTTTCCAGGGCCGGCTCTATGTCCCCGAGCAGGGGGCGCCCCTGACGCTGCTGGCAACGTTCGCCGTTTTCGGATCGGGGCTGCTCAACATCGCGGCGCGGCTTCTGGTGGAGAACCCGCGGGGAGCCATCCTGGCCGTGACCTACGAATACGGCTGCGCGTTCCTCCTCACGGCCGGGCTGATGAACCTGCTTCTGATGCTCGACGCCTTCGACATCGCCTCGGGAAGGAAATCGTGATGGCGCTCGCCGTTCTCTTCCCGGTCGATCACTTCCTGATCATGACCCTGTTCGCCCTGCTCGTCTCGGTCTTCTTTTCCGTCCTGTGGGGCAACCAGACAGCGGAGCGCCTGCGTCTCTTCGCGAAGATCTTCGGGGCGCTCGTGCTGGGAGGCCTCCTGGTCGCGTGGCTGATGTATCCGTTCCCCTCGTGAGGTAAGGCGTAAGGCGTAAGGCGTGAGGCGAAGCACTGGTCTCGGCCTTTCCACGCCTCACGCCTAACCCCTCGCGCCTCACGCGTCATGTGCGGCATCGCCGGTTGGATCTCCGTCGAGCGGATCGACGCGGAGGCCCTGGACCGCGCGATCTCCACTCTGCGGCGCCGCGGGCCCGACGGGAGTGGACGGTGGCTCTCGCCGGACGGGCGGGCCATGCTCGGCCACCGGCGGCTGGCCATTCTCGATCCGTCCATCCGGGGAGAGGAGCCATCGGTCGCTCCCGACGGCGGGTCCGCCTTCATCCATAACGGCGAGGTCTACAACTTCCGCTCGCTGCGCGAGGAGCTGGAGGCGGCCGGAGAGCGCTTCGTCTCCCAGAGCGACGGCGAGGTGGTTCATCGGCTATTGAGGCGCGACGGAGACGAAGCGCTCTCCCGCGTCGAGGGCATGTTCGCCCTGGCACTTTGGAACGAGCGTGAGCGACGGCTCCTCCTGGCCAGGGACCGAATCGGAATCAAGCCCTTGTACTGGACCAGGCTGCCGCGGGGACTGGCCTTCGCGTCCGAGCCCAAGGCGCTCTTGGCGCTCCCCGGTGTTTCCGCGCGTCCGGACCCGACCGCGCTCTCGGATTTTCTCTCGTACGGATACGTTCCGGACGATCGCTCGATCTTCGCCGGCATCTTCAAGCTCCCCGCCGCCCATCGGCTGATCTTCGACGCAGAAAGCGGGCGCGTGGAGGTCGCTTCCTTCTGGAGGCTCGAGAGGCAGAGCGTCCGCGACGACCCGGAGGAGCTGCGCGAACGGCTGGATCGCGCGGTGCGATCCCACCTGGTGTCCGACGTGCCGGTCGGAGCGTTCCTCTCGGGCGGGCTCGATTCGTCCACCGTCGTCGGCCGCGCGGCCCAAGCCACCCCCGGCCTGCCGACCTATACCATCGCGTACCGCGACGGCGACCGGAGCGATCTCGAGCACGCCCGTATCGCCGCGGCAGCGTTCCGGACGAAGCACACGGAACGCATCGTCGAGATCGGCGACCTGGCCGGAGCCCTGGCTCGCGCCGCGGAGGTCTACGACGAGCCGCTCTACGATTCGAGCGCCCTGGCCGTGGCCGAGGTCGCGGCGCTGGCCAGGCCGGAGGTCAAGGTCGTGCTGACCGGCGACGGCGGAGACGAGATCTTCGGCGGCTACGGATGGCACGAGACGGTCATGCGGTACGAGCGGATGCGTCAGAACCTGGCCGTGTTCCGGCCGGTGTTGTCTGCGGTCGATCGGGGCATCCTGGGACCGCTCGCGGCGCGCCCGCGCCTTGCCCGACTGGCCGGAGCGGCGCGCGTCACGGGGAGAGAGTTCATCGATCGCTACTATCCGGTGCGGGGATTCTTCACCGCGGCCGAGCAGGCTCTCGTGGCGGGCCGCGCGCCGGAGGATCCGGCGTGGCTCTTCCGGAAGTTCGACCGCCCCGACCTTCCGCTGGCCCACCGGCTCCTGTATCTGGACGTCCACACCTATCTTCCCGACAACGGCCTGATGCAGGTCGACCGGTCGACCATGGCCGTCGGCCTGGAGGCGCGCGTCCCGCTGCTCGATCGCCAGCTCGTGGAGTACGCATTTTCGCTGCCGCCGGAGCGGCTGGTCTTTCCGGGCTCCACCAAGATCGCGTTCCGGGAGGCGATTCGGCCATGGCTGCCGGAAGCGATCCTGACGAGGAGCAAGGCCGGGTTCTCTCCGCCCTTCAAGCGGTGGGTCTCGGGGGCCAACCGCGACACGGCGCTCTCGATCCTGGAGAAGGGAGACCTCGCCGCGGACGGGTTGGTGCGGGCCCGGCCGCTGCGCGCCCTGGTCGAGGGAAGCTCGCAGAGGCGCCACAACAAACTCTGGCTGCTCTTGAACCTCGAGGCGTGGTACCGGCGATGGATTCGGGGCCGCCGGGAAGCGGAGAACGCGGCTACGGCGCCTTGAGAGCGGCGCCCTGGCCGAAACACTCGGCGATCGCGCCGATCACCGTCTCGACGTCTTCGTCCGAGAGACCTGGAAACATCGGCAAGGAGAGGGTCGTCTTGGCCAGGGTTTCCGACGCCGGCAGCGACGGAGGGTGGCCGCGTTGCGACATCGCCGGCTGGAGATGATTGGGGATCGGGTAGTGGATACCGGTCTCGATTCCCCGGCGCTTCAGGTGATCCCGCAGTCCGTCCCGCGTGGTTTCGCTGTCGAGCGCAATGGGGTAGAGGTGGTAAGACATCCGCGTGCCGGGCCGTTCGCGAGGGATGCCGACGCCCGCGATCTCGTTGAGGCTTTCGTCGTACCGCCCTGCGATCCGGCGCCGCCGCGCGACGAACTCCTCCAGCAGCGCAAGCTGCCTTCGCCCCACCGCCGCCTGGATCTCGTTGAAGCGCAGGTTGAAGCCAACGACGGCATGGGTGGACTTGTCGATCCGCCCGTGGTCGCGCAGGAGCCGCACGCGGTCCGCGATCGCGTCCTCGTCGGTGGTGACCATGCCGCCGTCGCCGAAGACCGTCAGGTTCTTCGAAGGATAGAAGGAAAAGCAGCCGGCCCGGCCGACCGCGCCCACGGCCTTCTCCCGGAACCGGGCTCCATGGGCCTGGCAGCAGTCCTCCACAATCCAGAGATTGTGGTCCGCGGCCAGCGACGCCAGGGCCTGCAGGTCGGCGGAGCCTCCGTACAGGTGCACCGGCAGGATCCCGATTGTGCGCGGGGACAGGCGCCTGGCCGCGTCGCCGGGGTCGATGGCGCCGAAGGCGTCGATATCCGCGAACACCGGCGTGGCACCGGCGTGCACGATCCCTTCGATCGTGGGGAAGGCGGTCATCGCGGGAACCAGCACCTCGTCGCCGGGGCGGACCCCGATGGCCAGGAGAGAGAGCTGGATGGCGGACGTCCCCTGCGAGACGGCCACGGCATGGCGCACGCCGATGGATCGGGCAAACTCCTGCTCGAAGGCCCGCGTCTCGGGGCCGAGGATGAAGACCCCCGAGTCGACGACGTCGAGCATCGCCTGCTTCATTTCCGGCGTCACCGTTGCGCGGGAGAGGGGAATCATGCCCGGGGACCCGACGGAATGCCCAGCCGGCACGCCCTTGGGGTGAAAGGAAGCTGGATCTCTTGCCGACTTTCGACCGACTCGTAGATCGCGGTGATCGCTTCCAGCGAGCGGCGCCCTTCGAGGCCGTCCACCGTGGTGCCGTGGCCGGTCGCGATCGACGCGAAGACGTCTCGATAGAAGGCGTGGTGGCCGAACCCGTAGACGTCCGGCGGATTGGTTCGAAAGCGCTCCAGAACGCCTTCGTCCTCGGGCAAGGTTTCGGCGAAGCGCCAGACTTTCATCTCGTTCATGGCGAAGCCGCCCACTTCGACCGTGCCGTTCTCGCCAAGAATCGAGATCGAACCCTCCAGGTCCACGGGCCTGGCCGCCGTCGTCGCCTCGACGATGCCCAGGGCGCCGCTTCGGAACTTCAACAAGGCGACGCCGGTGTCCTCCGCCTCGATGTCGACCAGGCGCGTCGCGCCCGCCGCAAAGACGGACTCGACCGGTCCCATCATGAAGAGCAGCATGTCGATATGGTGCGAGGCCTGATTGGAAAAGACCCCGCCGTCCATGGCCCACGTCCCGCGCCAGGCGGCCTGGTCGTAGTAGTCCTGCCGGCGGCACCACCGAACGCGGACGGTGCCCAGAACCAGCCTTCCGAAGCGCCCCTGATCGACCGCATCCCGCAGCTTCTGGATCGGAAGGTTGTACCGGTTCTGCTGCACCACGAAGAGCCTCGCTCCTGCCGTATCGCACACCTGGATCATCCGGTCCGCGTCGGCAAGAGTGAGCGCCATGGGTTTCTCGACGATGATGTTGGGCACGCCGGCGCGGGCCGACGCCTCGACATGCTCCGCGTGGAGTCCGGAGGGAGTACAGATCGCCACCAGGTCGGGGGACTCGGCGGCGACCATCGTCGCGAGGTCCGCGTAGGCCCGGGCGCTGTGCCGCTGCGCGAAGTCCTCGGCCCGAGCCGGTTCCGTGTCCACGCAGGCCGCCAGCTCCGTCTCCGGCGAGCCCGCCAGCAGAGCGGCGTGGCGGGCTCCGATCCGGCCGCAGCCCACCAGCGAGGCCTTCATCGCCACGGGGAGCCGCCTGGGATGGACCCGGTCATGACCATTCGTCCGTCCAGCGGCGCGATGCGGTTTCCTTGAGACGGAGAACGGCTTCGGCCATCGGAGGCGCGTCTTCTCCCCGCGCCGGCGCTGTCCCGGTCAGTAGACCCGACCGGCGGCGGGGATGACTGGTGCATTTGATTTAATTGGAAGCGATTGTACTTGCTTTTCTCCGCCGGCGAAGCTTCCGGCGATCTGCTCGGCTCGCGCCTGCTGGCTGCCCTGAGGCGGCGCCGGCCGGATCTCGCCGCCTTCGGGATGGGCGGAGCGCGGCTCGCGGCCGAGGGGCTCGACACGGTGGTTCGGTCGGAGGGCCTGTCGGTCGTCGGAGTCTCCGAGGTCCTGGAGAAGCTTTCGGGGCTCGTCGGCGCCCTTCGCGGTCTGATCCGGGCCGCAGCCCGACGCCGACCGGATGCCGCGGTGCTGATCGACTTTCCCGACTTCCACGGTTTCCTCGCGCGACGGCTCCAACGCAGGGGCGTGCCGCTGATCTACTACGTGAGCCCGCAGGTATGGGCCTGGCGCCGTGGACGCGCCCGGCGCATCGCCCGAAGGGCCAGGAGGATCATCACGCTCTTTCCGTTCGAGGCGGACATCTACCGCCGCCTGGGGGCGGACGCGATTTGCGCCGGGCATCCTCTCGTCGACGACGTCCGTGAGGGCCTGGCCCGGCCCTCGCCGCTGCCGGAGAAGACGAGACGACGGCTCGTTCTGCTCCCGGGCAGCCGCACGGCGGAATTGCGGCGGCACTGGGAGCCGATGGCGCGGGCGGCGCAGCGACTCGCGGCCCGGTTCGACCTCGAAGTCGTCGCGGTCCGTGCGGCCGGCGTCTCGGAAACCCTGTTCGGCGACGCGACGCAGCGGGGAATCCGGGTCGTCGACTCCGGAATGCACCCGATCCTGGCCTCGGCCGACCTCGCTCTGGTGGCGTCGGGAACGGCGACGCTCGAAGCCGCGCTCTGCGGCGCCCCGATGATCGTGGTATACCGGACTTCCCCCGCGAGCTTCGCCGTCGGCAAGCTCCTGGTCCGGGTTCCCTGGATCTCGCTCGTCAACATCGTGGCCCAGGAGGAGATCGTTCCCGAGCTGCTGCAGAACGAGGTCTCGGCGGATCGCCTGGAGCGCGAAGCGGAGACGCTCCTCTCCTCGGCACCGCGCCGGGAGGCCATGCGACGGGGCCTCGAGCGCGTGGCCCGGGAGCTGGGACCGCCGGGCGCGTCGGATCGAGCGGCGGCGGCGATCCTGGACGCAGTGGCCGATCTCGAGCCTTCTCCCTCCTCGGCCGCCGCACGGACTCCATGAAACCGCTGCCTCGCCTTCTGAAGTACTTTGCGCGCTACAGGTGGCGGGCGCTCGCCGCGCTGGTGGCCATGGGGATCGTCTCGCTCTCGACCGTGGCGATGCTCTTTCTCTTCGGGAAGGTCATCGATGACGCGCTCGGAGCGGGCACCACGGCACGGAGCCTGGCCGGCATGGGAAGGTCCGCGTCGTCCCGGGCCGCGCCGTTGCTGCGGTGGCTGGATCAGGCCTACGCCGCGGGATGCGCGGCGGCGCAGCGCCGCGGAGTCTCCGTGGCGTGGGGTGCGCCGCTGCTTCTGCTCCTGGCGCTGGTGTCGAAGAATCTCTTTTCCTATCTGTCCGAATTCGAATTGAACGGCATCGGGGTGGCCATGGTGCGGGACCTGCGACGGGACGCGTACAACCGCCTCCTGGGGCAGTCCACCCGGTTCTACTCGGAGACGTCGACCGGCGATCTGCTCTCCCGAATGCTTTCCGACGTCGAGCAGATCCAGACGACGTTCGGCCACAACCTGACGGACCTGGTGCAGGGAGGATTGACGCTGCTCCTGGTGCTCGTCTACGTCTTTTCGTTGAACGCCCGTCTCGCGGTGATCGTCTTCGCGCTGGCCCCCATCATCCTGCTGCCGATCATCAACAATACGCGCCGGCTGGGCCGCGCCGCCACCGCCGCGCGGGAGCGGATCGGGGAGATGGGAGCCCTCCTCTCCGAGACGCTGCGGGGGCACCGCGTCATCAAGGCCTACGCCATGGAGCCGTTCGAAGCGCGCCGGTTCGACCAGAGCAACGATCGGTACTTCCGCGTGAACCGCCGCACGATCCGGCTGCAGGCCTTGAATGCCCCGTTCATGGAGACGCTCTCGGGCATCGGCCTGTCCGCTCTCTTCATCTACGCCGCCGGGCAGATCCATGGCGGGCGGATGCGGGTGGGCGATCTCTTCTCGTTCCTCACCGCGCTCATGATGATGTACAAGCCATTGAAGGACGTCACCCGCATCAACATCGCCATCCAACTCGCCCTCTCGTCGGCCCGACGGGTGTTCGAAGTCATCGACCGTGAGAATGAAATCGTCGAGTCACCCGGAGCGATTGCGCTTCCCCCGTTTCGCGATGCTCTCCGCTACGAGGGCGTCCTGTTTGGGTATGGGCGCGAGGAGGTCCTGCGCGGGATCTCCTTGACCATCCGGTCGGGCGAAACGGTCGCGTTGGTCGGGCCGTCCGGCGCGGGCAAGACGACCCTGGTCAATCTGCTGCCGCGCTTCTATGACCCCGAGGCCGGGCGCATTACCTTCGACGGCGTGGACCTGCGCGACGCCACCCTGCCGTCCCTGCGCGGCCAGATCGGCCTGGTGACGCAGGACACGATCCTCTTCGACTCCACGATCCGGGAAAACATCGCCTACGGGCAGACGTCTCCGCCCGAGGAGAAGATGCGGGAGGCGGCGCGCGCGGCGTACGTCGACGAGTTCGTGGAGCGACTGCCCGACAAATACGACACCCGGGTGGGGGAGGACGCCGGACGCCTGTCCGGAGGCCAGAAGCAGCGCCTGGCGATCGCCCGCGCGATCTACAAGGGAGCGCCGATCCTGATCCTGGACGAAGCCACGTCGCAGCTGGACACCGAATCCGAGATGCTGGTGGCCCGGGCGCTGCGCAACCTGATGCGCGGGCGCACGACGCTGGTCATCGCCCATCGGCTCTCGACCGTGCGGCGGGCCGATCGCATCGTGGTCCTGGACGCCGGCCGGATCGTGGAGTCCGGAACGCACGACGAGCTCTTGACTCGCCCCGGCCTGTACCGCAGGCTTCACGAGATGCAGTTCTTCACCGACAACGACCTGGTCCGGGAGACGCCGGCCTGAGCCTTCGAAGCATGACCGGGTTCGGCCGGTCGAGTGGGCCGGTGGGGGAGGCCCAGGCGGAGGTGTGGGCCAAGAGCGTCAACCACCGCTCGCTCGATCTGACCGTCCGGTTGAGGGAGACCGAGGCGTCGCTCGAGCCGGTGCTGAGACGGGTCTTCTCCCGCCGTTTGGGACGGGGCAAGGTCGACGTGACCCTCCGGTTGAAGAGGACCGGAACCGCCGGCTACGAGATCACGTTGAACGAGGAGCTGCTCGCCGCCGTGCTGTCCCGGTTCGAGCGCCTTTCGGCGAAGCTCCCGGTGGCCGGGAGCCTGGAGGCGCGCGACGTCCTGGCCATCTCGCAGATCTTCGCGGTCGAAAGCCCGGTGGCCGACTTCCCGCCGGCGGAGATCTCGGCCCTGGAGGCTCTGGCCGAGGAGGCCGCCGCCGCCCTCGTCGCCATGCGCGAGCTGGAAGGCCGCGGCATCGAGAAGGACATCACGGCACGGATCGAGCGCCTGCAGGCGAAGACCGCGGAGCTTTCGGCTCGGCGCGACGAGATCACCCGCGCGGTGCACGCGAACCTCCGTCAGCGGATCCGCGATCTCTGGAACGACGGCCCGGTCGACCCCGCCCGCCTGGAACAGGAAGCGGCCCTGGTGGCCGACCGTTCCGACATCGCCGAGGAGCTGCAGCGCCTGCAGGGACACCTGGAACAGTTCGCTCAGCTGGCCCGGTCCGCGGCCGAGCCGATCGGGAAGAAGCTCGACTTCTTGTCCCAGGAGATCCTGCGGGAGCTCAACACCCTGGGCTCCAAGGCTCGGGATCTCCAACTGGTCAGGGACGTCGTCGACATGAAATCGGAGACGGAGAAGATCCGCGAGCAGATCGGAAACGTGGAATGACCGACGTCACCCGGGGAGATCTCTTCATCGTCTCGTCCCCGTCGGGAGGAGGCAAGACGACGCTCATCCGCCGCCTGCTGGAGGACCCTCCTGGCGCGCCGCTGCATTTCTCGGTGTCCCACACGACCCGTCCTCGGCGGCAGGGAGAGCAGGACGGCCGGGAGTACCACTTCGTTTCCGTGACCGAGTTTCAGAAGATGGTCCAGCGCGACGAATTCCTCGAGCACAACGAGGTTCACGACAACATCTACGGAACGTCCCGGGCGGAGGTCCTGCCCCGCCTGGCCTCCGGGGAGGACGTGATCCTCGATATCGACGTCCAGGGAGCCCGCGACGTGCTGCGCGGCTACCCTGAGGCGGTGACAATCTTCATCGTTCCCGCCTCGCCGGTCGAGCTCGACCGGCGGCTGCGGTCGCGCGGCCTGGACGGAGAGGAAGCCATCCGCAAGCGCCTGATCAACGCCTCCAGAGAAATCCAGCAAGCCGAAGAGTTTCAATATGTTATCGTCAATGACGATCTCGAACGAGCCACTCTTGAGTTACAATCGATCGTCCGGGCTCGACGCTTGACGCCGGCCCGGCAGAGGACACGTCTGCAGCGCATCCGGTCCGAGTTCCGCTAAGTTCAAAGCTCAGTTCAGAGAGGTTTTCAACCGATGATTCAGAAAATGCCCGAGGGGGTCGACAGCAAGTTTCGCCTGGTTCTCTTGATCGCCCGGAGGGCCGAGCAATTGATGCGCGGCGCTCGCCCCAAGGTCGAGACCGACCGGCCGGCCAAGCCGGTTCGGCTCGCGGCCGACGAATTCGACCAGAGCAGGGTTCGTTGGGACTACGGCCCCGAAGGCGGCATTCTGGAAGAGGCCGTCTCGGACACAGGCGACGAGGAAGTTGCGGAGGAAGAAGCCGCCCGCGTGTAGCGCGGTCCGCGGCGCTCGCGGCACCCGCCCGGTTCCGGGCCGGCGGCGCCGCGCTCGTCGCCGGAAACTCTCCGTATGAGCCCGCACGTCGTTCTCGGCGTCTCCGGCGGCATCGCCGCTTACAAGGCGGCCGAGCTGTTGCGCGGCCTTGTCCAGCGCGGAGCCGAAGTTCGGGTCGCGATGACGCGGGGCGCCCGGGAGTTCGTGGCCCCCGCCACCTTCGCGGTTTTGTCCGGACACGAGGTGTACACGGAGGTGTGGGGCGACGGCCATCGCCCCGCCGTCGATCACGTGGCCCTGGCGGACTGGGCGGACCTGCTGCTGGTGGCTCCCGCCACGGCTCACACCATGGCCAAGTTCGCGCAGGGACTGGCTGACGACTTTCTCTCGACCTATTTTCTCGCCCATCGCAAGCCCGTCCTGCTGGCTCCGGCGATGGAGACCGCCATGTGGGAGAACGCGGCCGTCGTCCGCAACCGAGCGACGCTCCAGGAGAGAGGCGTGCGCCTGGTGGGTCCGGCCTCGGGCTTCCTGGCGTCCGGGCACGAGGGTCGGGGCCGGATGGAAGAGCCGGCCGTCATCCTGGACGAAGCCTGGCGCCTCCTCTCGGATCGCGGCGACCTGGCCGGCCTCTCGCTGCTGGTGACCGCCGGTCCGACCCGCGAGCCCATCGATCCGATTCGTTTCGTCTCCAATCGGTCCAGCGGGCGGATGGGATACGCGCTGGTCGAAGCCGCACGAGACCGCGGGGCGCGCGTCACCCTTCTCTCCGGTCCGACGGGGCTCGCCCGTCCCGCCGGCGTCCGCTTCCTCGCTTTCCAGACGGCGGCCGACCTCGCTGCCCTCCTGGTCGAGGAGTTCCCGACGTGCGAGGGCCTGGTCATGGCCGCCGCCGTCGCCGATTTCATCCCGGAGTCCAGCGCGCAGCGCCTGCACCGCCAGGATGGGGATCGCGTCCTGCACCTGGCCGCCGGACGGGACCTTCTGGCCGGGCTGGCCCCGCTCGTGCGCGGACAGACCATCGTCGCGTTCGCCGCGGAGACCGATTCCCTCGAAGAGCGCGGACGCCGCAAGATGGAGGAAAAGGGGGCCGACTTAATCGTCGTCAACGACATCGGCCGCACCGGTATCGGCTTCGATGCCGCGGACAACGAAGTCCTCATTCTGAAGAGGCACGGCGAGCCAGAGACTGTGTCGCGCCGTCCCAAGCGGGAGGTCGCCGAGAAGATCTGGGATGCTTTTCTGGAGGTCCGGCGCGCCAAATGCGAAGCGGCGCCTTGACGTCTTCCGGCAGGGGACCGGCGGCACCCAAAACCCGTCGATGAGCGGCGACGACGGAATCCGCGGCGAGCTCGAGTTCTTCCGAGACCTCGGGATGCGTGATCTCTTTCTCGACGCCTTGCGCTGCGAGGTGCCCGCGCTCGTGCCGGGGTCGGTCCCGGATCTTCCCGCGCTGAGGGCCTTTCTGGAAGGCTGCCCGCGGTGCAAGCTCTCGCGCGGTCGGACCCACATCGTGTTCGGGCAAGGCAGCCCGACCGCCGACCTCCTGTTCGTGGGGGAGGCCCCGGGCCACGAAGAGGACATTCAAGGTCTGGCTTTCGTCGGCCGCGCGGGGCAGCTTCTCACCAAGATCATCGAGGCGATGGGGATGAAGCGCGAGGAGGTCTACATCGCCAACGTTCTGAAGTGCCGCCCTCCCAACAACCGCAATCCGGAGCCGGACGAAGTGGCCTCGTGCATGCCATTTCTCGAGGAACAGATCCGTCTGATCTCGCCCAGGGCCATCGTGACGCTCGGAACCTTCGCTGCCCAGGCCGTGCTCGGGACCGACGAGCCGATCGGACGTCTCCGCGGGCGCTGGCGAACCGCACGCGGCGTTCGGGTCATGCCCACGTTCCATCCCGCGTTCCTGCTGCGGTCCCCGGAGCAAGAAGAAAGACGTGTGGGAGGACATGAAGCTCGTGCGCGACTTTCTGGCCTCGGGCAAGGACTGAAGCGGGCCTCACCGCGCCGGAAGCGCTGCGGGGGAATCCAAACGAACGAGGGCGGCCCGAAGGCCGCCCGCATCCTCGCAGCGAGGAATCGATCAGCGCGCGACCGTGCTGAAGATCGGGAAGTGGCTGGCCGCTCCCATGAAGAAGAGCAGAGGAACCGAGAGCCAGGCGTTCGTTCGCGACGCGAGGAAGGCCCGCCTGCCCCATTTCGGCTGATCGGCGGGCGCCGCGGCGCCGGTCTGTGCGGTGGCCCTGGTCGCGGCGATGATTTTCTGCTGCAGCGGCCAGATGATCATCCACACGTTCATCAGCATGACCGTCCCCAGGCCTCCGCCGATCAGGATCGACACCGCTCGGTTGCTGGCACCCCAGTTTCGGGCCACCCAGGCGATGAGCACGGACGCCGCCGTCGTCACCACCACCACGATCACCGCGACGACCCGTCCGTCCTTCAGGGCGCCTCCCTGGATCGACATCCGATAGACCACCGAAAGGATCACGAACGCGACCGACCATACGACGAGGAAGAGCAACAGGATCAGATGGGGATTCTGGGTGACTTCGTGTCCGGCTTCCACGAAGTATCCGAGGTAGAGGAATCCCGAAACCCACGTCCCGATCGCGCCCCACCGAAACCACCAGAGCGTGTGAGTGAGCAGCGACGGGTTGGCCTTGAGCTTGGTGGGCGCGTCGAGCTCCTTCTGGATCTTCACGTTGACCAGGTTGAAGAAGTACAGCAGTCCGATCCAGGTGATGCCCGCGAGGAAGTGGAACCATCGGAGCAGGAATTGAAAGTTCGTCGCGAAATCTTGGGGCCAGGTCATCGGTCTCCTCCTTGAGGCGTCAAAGGCCGGGGTTCCTGGATTCTCTCACCGCAAAGGGCCCAGCAGGACTTCGGGGGTCATCACGGCGTCGAGATCCTCTTCCGACACGACTCTTCGTTCCAGTATCACCTGGCGCACGCGCACGCCGCGGGACACCGCCTCCTTGAAGATCTCCGCGGCTTTGGCGTAGCCGATCCGGGGCGTCAGGGCGGTGATGACGGACGGGGATTCTTCCAGGTAATGCCGGCATTTCTCGGCGTTGGCCCGGATTCCGTCCACGCACCTCTGGCGCACCACCGGGAGGAAGTTGAGAAGCAGCTGAGGACCCCGCGTCAGGTTGTATGCGAGCAGCGGCATCATGACGTTCAAGTCGAGCTGCCCCGCGCCGATCGCCAGGACGTTGGCGGTGTCGAAGCCGATGACCTGGAAGCAGAGCATGCCCAGGCATTCGAGCAGCGAGGGGTTGACCTTGCCGGGCATGATCGAGGATCCCGGTTGCACCGCCGGCAGGCGGATCTCGTCCAGTCCCGTCGCCGGGCCCGACGCCAGCAGCCGCAGGTCGTTGGCCACTCGCGAAAGCTCCAGGCAGAACGCCCGCAGGGCGGCGGAGTAGTCGCCGGCCGCGGCGCGGCTCTGAAGGCCCTCGCGCGGGTCCGCGGCGGGCGTGAAGCTCTCGGCCGCGAGCGCCGAGAGGCGGGCGATCGCGCGATCCCGAAAGCCGGGCGCCGTGTTGAGCCCGGTTCCGGCCGCCGTGCCTCCCAACGCGAGCTCGCGCAATCCGTCCAGGGATCGATCGATCGCCTCTCGGCGGTGCTCCAGCGCCGAGGCGAAAGCCCGAAACTCCTGCCCCAGGGTGACCGGGACGGCGTCCATCAAGTGCGTCCGTCCGGACTTCAGCACGCCGGCCAGCTCGTCGCCCTTGGCCGCGAACGACGCCGCGAGTCTCCCGATCTCCTTCGACAGCTGGCGGCCGACGGCGATGGCCGCCATGTGAAGCGCCGTCGGAAAGGTGTCGTTGGTGGACTGGCCGAGGTTGACGTCGTCGTTGGGATTGACGGCGGACCGGTCGCCGCGCGCGGCCCCCAAGAGTTCCGCCGCCCGTCCGGCCACCACCTCGTTGACGTTCATGTGGAAGGACGTTCCGGCGCCCGCCTGGTACACGTCGACCACGAACTGGTCGGCCAGCTTTCCGTCCAGGATCTCGTCGCACGCGGCGACGATCGCGGTCTTCTTCCTTTCGTCCAGGCCGCCCAGCTCGTGGTTGGTCTCGCCGCAGGCCCTCTTGATGCGGGCGTACGCGCGGACGATGTCCGGATGCGCGCGCTCGCCGGAAATCGGGTAGTTCTCGATGGCCCGCGACGTTTGCGCCCCCCAGTACGCGTCGTCGGGGATCTCCCGGATTCCCAGGCTGTCTCTCTCTTGCCGCACCGAAACCTCCCGTGGGTGACGTCTCCGTTGCAATCTAGCAGAATTGCCGGCGGCCCTTCGGCAGGCCCCGCGCGGGCTCGCGGCGGGAGCGCCGCATGCGGAGAAGGTGCCGTAGAATCGTCATCGAAGGAGTGGGCGGTTGAGCCGATCTCAGATCCATTGGATTCTCGCGCTGGCCGCATCCGCGACGCTCCTGGGCTACAGGGGAGTCGCCTGCCGGGCAGGGCGGGCGGGGGCAGCGGCGCGGCGCGAATCGCCCGCGTCCCCGGAACCGGTCTCCGGCCCTGCCGCCCAGGTCGGACCCGGCAACAATGTCTTCTCCGAAGCCGAAAGGGAAGCGGTGAACGAATTTCTGAGCCGGCACACCGAGCTTCGCGTGGCGACCGACTCGGACCGGCACGGCGCGCACAGCGGAGACGGCGACGTGCGGGGCCTCTACGGCGTGTACCACCCTTATTTCGTCCGTGGCGATCTGAACGACGACGGAGTCCTGGACTTCATCCAGGCCTTCGTGCACCGCGATTCGAGCAGGGCCATGCCCTGGTTCTCGGTCGTGATCTTCACCGGACGGGGCGGAGGCAGGGGCTACTCCCCGGGGACGTTTCTCGAGCGCGACGTGTCGCTTTCGCGGGGAGACCTCTCCGTCGACCGGGACGCGGTCGTCATCACCCCGGACCTCTCCGACGAAGGGGTGCGGCGCTACCGGTGGGATCCCGTGCACCGGTCGTACGTCTTCGTGCGCGACGACGAGGACGACGACGAGGCGCCCGTCCCGGCTCAGACGTGAGGAATCGGGCGATCGGGTGATCCCGCCATCGGGTGATGGACCGGGGCTCGAGATCCCGGGATGATTTGAACGCCGGATGAGCCGATCCCGAATTGTCTCGGTCGCGCTGCCCCTGCCCATCCGGAGGAACTTCTCCTACCGAATCCCGGAACCGATCTCCGTGCCCGAGGCGGGCGTGCGCGTGCGCGTCCCGTTCGGCGAGCGGATCCTGACCGGAGTCGTGGTCGGATCCGGCGCCGACGATGCGCAGGGCCTGCGGGACGTTCTGGAGGTCCTCGACGAGGAGCCGGTGTGCCCGAGCGACCTGCTCGAAACCGCGGAGCGGGTCGCCCAGCGATTCTTCACGTCGACCGGGGAGGTGCTGCGCAGTGCCCTGCCCGCCCGGCTGCCCGCGGCGGGAGCGGCTCACTATCGCCTGACCGAAAGAGGCGCGCTGGGAAAGGCCTCCGGCGCCGAGGGTCAGATCCTCGAGCTCCTGGCCGGAGGCGCTCCGGCGCGCGTGGTCGACCTGGCCGTGAGCGGACGGCAGGAGGCGCTCCGGGCCCTGGAAGATCGCGGCTGGATCCGGGTCGTTTCCGGCTCCGCCCGGCGGCCGCGCGTCGAGATGGGGTATGCGCCGGTACGGGTCGATCCATCCGAGCGCGCTCGCCGACTGGGCCGGAGCCGGCGCGGGGCGGACGTGCTCGCCTTCCTCGAGGGGGTCGGCCGTCCGGCCACGGCCGACGAGATCGAGAACGAGACGGGAGCTGGCCGCGCCGTCCTCCAGGATCTCCGCCGCCGGGCTCTCCTTCTCGCCTTCGAGCAGCCGCGCCGTCCGGACATCGCCGCCGTCCTGCCGACCTCCCGGCGCGACGTCCGGCTCACGCCCGAGCAGCAGGCCGCGCTGGACGAGCTCACCGCGGCGATCGGGCAGCGGCGTTACTTGCCGGCGCTCCTGCAAGGGGTCACCGGATCGGGAAAAACGGAGGTGTATCTGAGGGCCATCGCCGCGGCCCTGGAGGCCGGACGCGCGGCGGTGTGGCTGGTGCCGGAGATCGCGCTGACTCCCGTCTTCGCCCGCGAGCTCTCCCGGCAGTTCGGAGACCGCGCCGCGGTGCTTCACTCCGCGCTGTCGGAGCGCGAGCGCGCGGCGGCCTGGGACCGCGTGCGATCGGGGGACGCCCGCGCGGTGATCGGCCCTCGCTCCGCGGCGTTCGCTCCGGTCTCCGATCCCGGACTGTTCGTCGTGGACGAAGAGCACGACGCCTCCTACAAGCAGCGGGAGTCGCCGCGCTACGATGCGCGCGAAGTCGTGGCGATCCGAGCCAGGGCCGCCGCCGCCGCGGTCGTGTTCGGATCGGCCACTCCGTCCATGGAGGCGTGGCACTCGGCGCGGGAAGGGCGCCTGCTCCTGCTCCCGCTTCGGTCTCGCGTGGATGACCGCCCCTTGCCCGACGTCGCAATCGTCGATTTGCGGCGCGAGCCTTTCCGCGCGGACGAAAAGGGCGTGCCGCTCTTCTCGCGCCCCCTGCTCGATCGTCTGAGGAACGTCTTTTCCCGCGGCGAGCAGGCCATCCTCCTCCAGCCCCGGCGCGGTTTCGCGCCCAGGCTTCTCTGCCGGGATTGCGGCTTCGATTTTCGCTGCGGCCGGTGCAGCGTGAGCCGGACGGTCCATGACCGCGGCGTCACGCTGGTGTGCCACTACTGCGGCGAGCGGTCGGCGCGTCCGGCGCGGTGTCCGGACTGCGGCGGAGCGCTGCTGGAAGCCGTCGGGGCGGGAACGGAGCGCGTGGCCGATCGTTTCGCGGAAGCGTTTCCCGACGTCGCTTACGCCGTCCTCGATCGCGATTCGGCCCGCCGCCGCGGCGGAGCGGCCGCGGTGATCGACGATGTCCTGACGGGGCGCGTTTCGTGCCTGATCGGAACCCAGATGGTCGCCAAGGGGCATGACTTCCCCAACGTCACCGCGGTCGGCGTCCTCTCCGCCGACACCCTGCTCAACTTCCCGGATTTTCGGTCCGCGGAGAAGACGTTCCAGCTGGTGGCGCAGGTGGCCGGCCGGGCCGGACGGGGCGACCGTCCGGGGACCGTCCACGTGCAGACGTTTCATCCGCAGCATCCAGCGATCCGCCGGGCCGCGGCGCACGACGTGGACGGCTTCGCCGGCGACGAGCTCGCGTTCCGGCGCGCCTTCTTCTATCCCCCGTTCTGCGAGATGGCGCAGATTCTGGTCTCGTCCGCGGATCGAGACCGCGCCGAGGCCGCCGCGGCCCGGATCGGAGTGGACGCGCGACGGGGGCCAACGGGGGTGCGCCTGTCGGGTCCCGCTCCGGCTCCCCTGGAACGTCTGCAGGGGCGTTGGCGGTTTCAGATTCTCCTTCGCGCCGCGGACCGAAAGGCGCTCCTGGCGGCGCTGGAAGCGTGTGTGCCCGAACGGGCTCCCGCCGGCACGCAGATCGCCACGGACGTCGATCCCCAGGACCTGATGTGAGCAGTGACAAGTGACGAGTGGCCGGTGACAAGCGAAATCGGCCCGAAAGACCAGTAAACTACGTTTGACTCCATGAGAGCCCAACTCTTGGTCGTTTTGGCTTGTCTCGTCACTCGTCACTCGTCACTCGTCACTCCACGATGAACGGCGAAGAGAGCGGGTTCGAGGAACCGATCGTCAAGCTCCGCCGGAGGATCGAGGAGCTGTCGGCGCTGCCCGACGACGCGACCCACCGGCGTGAGATCGAAAAGCTGCGCGAGCGGCTGGAACGCGTGTCGAGCGAGATCTACGCGAACCTGACCCCGTGGCAGAAGACGCTGGTGGCGCGGCATCCGGCGCGGCCCTACACGCTCGACTACATCGCTGCCCTGATCTCGGACTTCGTGGAGCTGCACGGGGACCGCAAGTTCGCTGACGATCCGTCCATCGTTTCCGGTGTGGGCCGGTTCCGGGGCCGCCCGGTCGCCGTCGTTGGGCACCAGAAGGGCCGGGACACGAAGGAAAAGATCCGGCGCAACTTCGGAATGCCCCGGCCGGAGGGGTATCGCAAGGCCTTGCGGGTGATGCAAATGGCGGAAAAGTTCAACCGCCCGATTCTTTCCTTCATCGACACGGCGGGAGCGTACCCGGGAATCGACGCGGAGGAGCGCGGTCAGGCCGAGGCCATCGCCGTCAACCTTCGCGAGATGGCCTCGTTTCACGTGCCGATCATCGTCACCGTCACCGGGGAAGGCGGCTCGGGGGGAGCCCTGGCCCTGGGCATCGGAGATCGCGTCTTGATGCTCGAGCACTCGATCTATTCAGTCATCACGCCGGAGGGGTGCGCCGCGATCCTGTGGAAGGACGCCTCCCGCAAGAAGGACGCGGCCGAGGCCATGAAGCTGACGGCGCGGGATCTCCAGGAGCTCGACGTCATCGATGAGATCGTGCCGGAGCCGCCGGGAGGAGCGCACGCGGATCCGGCCGGCGCTGCGTCGGCGGTGGGGGAGGCGATCGAGCGGCACCTGCGCGACCTGCTCGACCTGACCCCCGAGGAACGCCGCGAGCGGCGCTACCGAAAGTTCCGCTCCATCGGGCGCTTCGAGATCGCCACGGCGTGAGCGCCGCGCGCGAGCCCCGCGCCGGAGGCGCGCCCGCGGCGGATGGACAGCATCTGTCGCCACCGGCAGGCACAATGGGAGCGATGAGACCTCGCTGGAGCGTCGCCGCGCCCGACCCCGATCAGTTGGCCCGGTTGTCGCGATCCGCGGGTGTGCCCCGAGTCGTGGCCGCCCTCCTGCTGGCACGGGGTGTGGAAGGTCCCGACGACGCCCGGCGGTTCTTCAGCCCCGATGCGGGCGGGTTTCACGACCCCCTGCTGCTCTCCGGCGCCTCCGAGGCGGCCGAGCTGCTCGCGCACGCCGCCCATTCCCACCGGCGGATCGTCGTGTTCGGAGACTACGACGTGGACGGCGTGACGGCCGTCGCTCAGCTCAAAGCCGCCCTGGTGCGCGCCGGCGCCGACGCGGTGGCTTTTCTCCCGCATCGCCTCAAGGATGGCTACGGGTTGAAGCCGGAGACGGTGGCGCGGGTCCTGGCGCAATGGAATCCCGCCGTCATCGTGACGGTCGATTGCGGCATCACCGCGATCGAAGGAGTGGCGTGCGCGCGGGCCCAGGGCGTCGACGTGGTCGTCACCGACCACCACCTCGTCCCGGAGGAGCTCCCGGCGGGCGCCATCGTGGTCAACCCGAAGCAACCGGGCTGCCAGTACCCCGAGAAGAATCTGGCCGCGTGCGGTATCGCGATGAAGCTCGCGCTCGCCGTGGGGAACCGCGCGGGGGTCTCGCTCTCGCCGGAGTCGCTCCTGCGGGCCGCGGCGCTGGGGACGATCGCCGACCTCGTGCCCTTGACCGGCGAAAACCGTCTGATCGCCGCCGCGGGCCTGGCGGCGCTGGCCCGCCCGCGCGCTCCAGGGCTCCGCGCGCTGCTGGCGGAGTGCGGCATCGAGCCGGGGCGGGCACCCACGTCCGAGGAGGTCGCCTTTCGGATCGCTCCGCGCTTGAACGCGGCGGGACGTCTGGACACGGCGGAGCTCGCCCTTTCGTTGTTCGAGGAGCGCGACGAGGCTCGGGGCGCCGCGATCGCTCGGGAGCTGACGCTGCGCAACGCACAGCGCCAGGGCCTCGAACGGCGTGTCGTCGCGCAGGCGCGCGAGCGGATCGATCGCTGGTTCGATCCCGCCCGCGACGCGGTGATCGTCGAGGGCGCGGAGGGATGGCACCGCGGCGTCCTGGGGATCGCCGCCTCGCGGCTGGCCCGGGAATACAACCGCCCGGTTCTGCTCTTCGCCCTGGAAGGTGACCGGGCCAGCGGTTCGGGCCGCAGCATTCCCGGCATCTCCCTGCACGGGACATTGAAAGAAGTCGGGTCGTTCTTCCTGGAGTTCGGAGGTCACGATCAAGCCGTGGGCGGCAGCCTGCCCGCAGTCCATTGGGACGCGTTCCGCGACGCGGCTCGGAGCCACTTCGCCGCGGCGATCGACTCGGAAAGTTTGGAACGGGTGGAAAAGGCGGAAGCCCTCCTGCCGATCGAGGAGATCGACGAGGAGCTGATGCGCCACCTGGAGCGGTTCGAGCCGCACGGGATGGGAAATCCGCGTCCCGTCTTCCAGGCCACGGTCGTCGCCGCGGAGCCGTTCCGGGATCTGGGAGACTCGGGCGCCAGAGGCCGCCTGCGCCGAGGAGCGGGCGTCCTCGATTGCCTGTGCTGGCGCCGCGACTTGCTGGATGGATCCAGACCGGGCGAGCCGATGGAAGCGCACTTCCGATTGAGCCGTAACCGCGCGGGCCGCATCGAAGCGGAGGTGGTGGCCGCGAGGCGGCCCGACGCATGAGCCGACGCCGCCTCGAGTTCGCCATTCTCGGCTTCGGCCTGGTCTTCCTGATCGTTCTGGCCTTCGCCTTTCGACCGGGCCGGCGGCCGTCGCGGGGCGCGGCCGGACGGGAGACTCTTCCGACCATCCCGTCCGCGGAGGAGGCCGGCGCGGCGACCACCGTCCTGAAGGGCTTCGATTACACCGAGACCCTGCGGGGCAAGCCGCTCTTCCACATTCAGGCGGACCGTACGGTCGGATTCGGGCCGGCCGCCGGCCTCGTCCCCAACGTGTACGTTCTCGAGCGGGTCGCGCTCACGGTCTATCCCGAGCAGGGTGAGGCGGTGACGGTGCGCTCGGACCGCGCCGAGTACGACCAGCGCAGCAAGCGCGCGCGCCTCTCGGGAAATGTTCACTGGACCGACGAGCGAGGCGCGCTGGGAGAAACGGAAACTCTGGAATTCGAGCCTTCTCAGCGACTGCTCACCGCGCCGAGCCCCCTTCATTTCACGCGCGGCACCTTCGAGCTGACTTCGCAGTCCGGACGCTACGACGTGAAGACCAGACAGGTGTTCTTGAACGGCCCGGTGAAAGGGACGGGCACGGGAGAAGGCAGCGGCGGCTTGACATCCCTCTCCGCTGCGGCCGCGGTCTATCGTCGCGACGACTCGACCATCGAGCTGTCCGGCCGCGTTTCGGCGGCCAGCCGCTCCGGCGATCGGCTTTCCAGCGACCGGCTGGTCTTGAAGCTCGAGGGCGACGAGGGACGCCTGCAGTGGGCCCGCGCCGAAGGAGACGTTCAGGGGACCCTCGTCGCCGGGCCTGCCGGGGCCACGGGAAAGGGCACGACCGCTCCGCGCCGGTACACCGCGGCGTCCGCGGCGATCCTCTTCGGGTCCGACGGCAAGGCGAACTCCCTTTCCTTGACCGGCGCGCCGGCTGAGGTCTTCGACCCCCGAGGTCGCGTGCGGGCTTCTACCATCGACGTCTCGTTTCGGGACGGCCGGGCCACGTCCGCGACGGCGCGGGGCGCCGTCCACGTCGACGGCGAGAAGACGCGCGCCGACTCCGAGCAGGCCAGCCTTTCGTTCACGCCCGCGGGGGAGATCGAAACGATGGAGCTCTCGGGCAACGTCCGGATGGAAGGGGAGGACCGCTCGGGCCGGGCCGAAAAGGCGGTCGATCTGCCGGATCGCGGCGTGTGGATCTTGAGCGGAGACCACGGCACGGCGACCGTCGAGAGCCGAGGCTCGCGGATCTCCGCGGACCGCATCGAGATCGACGAGAAGCGACACCTGCTGACGGCCGAGGGGAGTGCCCGAGCGGTCTTCACGCCGGCCAAGGACGGCGCAAAGGGCGCCGCGCCCGGGCATGCGCCGGCGCTGGTGGGAGATCCCGGGAAGCCGACCTTTGGAAAGGCCCGCCGCATGGTGCTCGACGACGCCTCGCACGTGGCCTCTCTGACCGGAGGCGCCACGCTGTGGCAGGACGCCTCCTCCCTGTCCGGCGACGCGATCACTTTGAACGACGTCGAGCGGTCCGCCGTCGCGGTCGGGCACACGCGCACCGTGGTGCTCTCGGCGGACGCTCAGGACCGCAAGCCCGGCGCGGTGGCGCCGCCCTCGCCCGCGGTCGTCACCGCTCGCCGCGTCACCTACCGGGAGAAGGAATCACAGGCCGTCTTCGAAGAGGACGTCTCGATGACCCGAGGCACCTGGCAATCCACCGCGTCCCGCGCAGTGGCGGTGTTTGGAGAGGACCGCAAGATCCAGCGCGTCGAGATGACCGGAAGCGTCACGCTGGCCGATTCGGGCGAGGGGCGATCGGGGCGCGCGGAGCACGCCACCGACTGGCCGCGCGAGGGGAAAACGGTTCTCGAGGGCTCGCCGGCCTGGGTGTCTGATGCGGCCGGGAACCGGGTGACCGGCGCCGTCTTGACGATCACCGAGCGGGGGCGTAGGGTCGAAGTGACCGCCCCCGAAGGCGGAAAAACCGAAACGATTCACCGAACCCGAACGTCGTGAACGCCACCGAGAGCCCGATCCAGCGACCCATCCTCGAAGCCGTCGGGTTGATCAAGACCTACGCCGGCCGCGCCGTCGTTTCCGGAGTCTCTCTGGAAATCGGCGCGGGAGAGATCGTGGGCCTCCTCGGGCCCAATGGCGCGGGCAAGACCACCACCTTTTCCATCGTCGTGGGCCTCGTCCGTCCGGACGCCGGAACCGTTCGTCTGGGGGAGAGAGACCTGACCGATCTGCCGATGTACAAGCGGGCTCGGGCCGGCATCTCCTACCTCCCTCAGGAGCCTTCGGTCTTCCGAAAGATGACGGTCGAGCAGAACCTGGTGGCGATCCTGGAAACGCTCGATCTGACGAGGGGCGAGAGGCAGGAGCGGGCGGATCGGCTGCTCGCGGACTTCGGACTGGAGCCGCTGCGCGCGCACCGTGCCTACACGCTGTCGGGCGGAGAGCGACGCCGCGTCGAGATCGCACGAAGTCTCGTCCTGGAGCCGGAGTTTCTCCTGCTGGACGAGCCCTTCGCGGGAATCGATCCGATCGCGGTGCTCGACATCCAGGCCATCGCGCGGCGCCTGGCCTCCTCGGGGATCGGCGTTCTGGTGACCGACCACAACGTTCGCGAGACTTTGTCGATCGTCGACCGGGCCTATATAATCAATGCCGGCGAGATTCTGAGGGCTGGCACGCCCCTTGCCCTGTCGAGCGACGCCGTCGTCAAGAAGATTTACCTGGGGGAGGCTTTCCAGCTGAATTGAGCAGCATGAACGTTCGTCCAAACCGACAAAACCCCTGGTTCCGGCCGAGATCTCCTCGCCTCTGAGCTTCCACACCATGGCTCTGGAACAAAAACTCCATCTCAAGCTTTCGCAGCGGCTCGTCATGACGCCGTCGCTGCAGCAGGCGATCAAGCTGCTGCAGATGTCCAAGCTCGAGCTGGAGGAAGTCCTTACCCAGGAGATGGTCGAAAACCCCCTGCTGGAAGAGGAACAGGAGGACCAGGCCGAAACCGAGCGCCTGGAGGCAGCCAAGGAAGAGGCTCCCGCCCCGGCTCTGGAGGCCCCTTCGGAGGCGCCGGCGGAGAAGGAGCGGGATTCCTTCGAGGAGATCGACTTCGACACCTACTTCGAGGACTACCTGGAGAGCGCCTACAACCCTCGGCAGTACGAGGACAGCGAGCAGGTCCCCCTCGAGAACACGCTCTCGACCCCTCCCGGCCTCCAGGAGTACCTGACCTGGCAGCTCTCGATGTCCGACGCCAGTTCTCGAGTGCGGGAGATCGCCACGTACCTGATCGGCAACGTGGACGAGGACGGCTATCTGCGGGTCTCGCGGGAGGAGATCCGAGCGGCCGGATATGCCGAGGACGCGGACGTGGAGAAGGCTCTGGCCACGGTCCGCGCCTTCGATCCGCCGGGCATCTGCGCCTTCGACCTGCCCGACTGCCTGATGATCCAGATCCGAACGCTGGGAATCGAGAACCCCCTGATCGATAAGGTGATCACGCAGCACTGGGCCGAATTCCTGAACCGCCAGTACGCCCAGCTCTGCAAGGCATTGAACGTCGGCATGTCGGAGCTCCAGGCGGTCCTGGAGATCGTCAAGAACCTGGAGCCCAAGCCGGGCCGCAAGTACTCGAGCGAGCGGACGATCTACGTCGAGCCGGACGTCGCCGTTCGCAAGATCGGCGACGAGTACGTCATTCAGTTGAACGAGGACGGGCTCCCCAAGCTGCGCATCTCCGCCGCCTACCGCCGGATGCTCCGCGGAGGCAACGGCGCCATCGGGCAGGAAGCCGCCAATTACCTGAAGGACAAGATGAGGTCGGCGGTGTGGCTCATCAAGAGCCTCGACCAGCGCCAGCGCACCATTTACAAGGTCGCCGACTCGATTGTCCGGCATCAGCGAGGGTTTCTCGACAAGGGAATCGAGCATCTGCGGCCGCTGGTCCTGCGCGACGTGGCCAACGACATCGGGATGCACGAATCGACGGTGTCCCGAGTCGTCTCCAACAAATACATCCACACACCACGGGGCCTCTTCCCGATGAAGTACTTTTTCCATAGCGGCATCGACTCCGTGGACGGCAACGACGTCTCCTCCTTGTCGATCAAGAACAAGATCTCCAAGCTCATCGCGGACGAGGACGCCCGGCGGCCACAGTCGGATGCCCGCATCATGCAGCGCCTGCGGGCCGAGGGGATCCAGATCGCCCGTCGGACGGTGGCCAAGTACCGGGAAGAGTTGAAGATCCCCTCGTCGTCCCAGAGGAAGCAGTCGTTCTGACGGCCCGACCGGCGACCGCTGAAGGAGGAGACATGACCGTCGAATTCACGGGGCGCAACGTGCGGGTGACGCCAACCCTGAAGGTGCTGGCGGAGGAGCGCGCGCAGAGGCTCGAACGGCATCTGGGAGGTCCGGCCAACGTGCGTGTCGTGCTGTCGCAGGAGAAGCACCGCTTCGGCGCGGAAGTCATCGCCACGCACCGACGCCGGCGTTGGAAGGCTCAGGAGGAGACCGCCGATCCTCGAGCGGCCATGACCCTCGCGTTCGAGAAGATCGATGCCCAGGCCAAAAAGGATTCCGAGAAACGGCGAGACCGCAAGCACCGCGGCGGCGCCGCCGTCGCGCCCCTGAGCGAAACCGCGGCCGCGGACCGCACCGCTCCGTCCGCTCCGGAGCGGCGCATCGTGCGAAGCGCCGCGCGCTCGCCGGTCAAGCCGATGACGGTCGAGGAGGCGGCGATGCGCATCGAGGGCTCCCGGCAGGAGTTCGTTGTTTTCCGCGATTCGGGCAACGAGAAAATCTCGATCCTCTACAAGCGCCGCGACGGTGATTTCGGCCTGATCATTCCGGAATGCTGAGGCGCAGACGCGGGGAGCGGCCTTGAGCGTGTCATCGCTCGATGGCGTGGGCGTCGATCCGCGTCGGATCTTTCCCGATCTGCAGGGGACGACGCGGGAGGAAGTCCTGTCCGAGGTCGCCCGACGGTTGGCAGAGTCCGGCGTCGTGCGCGACGCGGAGGACCTGACCCGGCGCCTCATCGAGCGGGAGGATCTCGGCTGCACGGCGTTGGGGGGTGGAATCGCCATCCCTCACTGCAAATTGAAGGAGCTTTCCGAGGTGATCCTGGCCATCGGGCGCAGGCCCGGGGGCGTGGACTTCGAGGCTCCCGATGGAGTCGCGGTCAGCATTCTGTTCCTGGTGCTTTCGCCAGCGCAGGCGCCGGCGCTCCATCTCCAGGCGCTGGCCCGCGTCTCGCGGTGGTTGAAGAGCCCCGGGGTGGCGGACAGCCTGCGGCGGGCCGAGACGCGGGACGAGATATTGGGCGCGATCCGCGGAGAACCGGCCAGCACGGCGGCCGCCCATGGATGAGCGAGGGACGAGCATGAGCGCCTCACGCGATTCGGGAGCCAAGGTGCGTCTGACCGCCGAGGTCTTGCGCGGCCCGGCCCTGGCCGACCTGGGCCTGCGGGTCGTGGCGGGGCAGGCCGGATTTCATCGGCCGATCTCGTGGGGCCGCATCCAGCGCCCGGGCCTCGCCCTGGCGGGCTTCCTCCCGTTCATCAAGCCGGGACGCATCCAGATCGTGGGAGAAAGCGAGCTCCACTACTTCGCCACGATGCCCGACGACCTGCGGCGGGATCGGGTTGCCGCCATCTGCGCTCTCCCGGTGGCCGCCTTCGTGGTGACCAAGGGACAGAAGGTTCCCCACGAGCTGGCCTCGGAGTGCGAGCGGCGAGAGGTTCCTCTGCTGGTGTCCGATCAGACGACCTCGGTGGTGATCCAGTCGATCACCAGGGTCCTGGAGGATGAGCTCGCGCCTTCGGCCACCGTCCACGGCGTTCTGGTGGACGTCTATGGAATGGGAGTCCTGCTGCTGGGCGAATCGGGGATCGGCAAGAGCGAGTGCGCCCTCGACTTGATCCAGCGGGGACACCGCCTGGTGGCGGACGACGTCGTGGAGATTCGCAAGTACCCCAGCGGGTCGCTGGTGGGACGCGCGGCGGAGATGATCCGTTACCACATGGAGCTGCGGGGCATCGGGATCATCAACATCAAGCATCTCTTCGGCGTCTCCGCCGTCCGCGCCTCGAAGTCGATCGAGCTGGTGATCGAGCTGGAACGGTGGGACCCCACCAAGCGCTACGATCGGCTGGGGCTGGATGGGGAGTCCTACGCCATCCTCGACCGGCCCCGCCCATTCCTGCGGTTGCCGGTCGCGTCGGGCCGGAACATCGCGCTGCTCATCGAGATCGCCGCCCGCAACGAGCTCTTGAAGTCCCAGGGCTACGACGCCGCCAAGGAATTCGCCCTCAAGGTCGACGAGCAGATCGCGCGCAACATGCAATCGCCGGCGCGTCAACGCGCTTGACCCGGCGTCGCGCCCGGCCTACGGCCAGGGCCGCGCGCCGCCGTGGTCCCGCACGGAGCGCTCCGACGGTGCCGTCCGCCGCGTCGGAAAGCCTCGTCATCGTGACCGGTCTCTCCGGATCCGGCAAGAGCCACGTCAACAAGTGCCTGGAAGACATGGGGTACTCGTGCGTCGACAACCTGCCGCTCGAGCTCGTCGAGCCGCTGCTCGCGCGCATCACGTCGCCGCGGGTCGGAATCATCCTGGACGTGCGCAATCCGGATTTCGCCGCCAAGTTCCCCGAGATCCTGGCCCGGCTGAGGGCCAAGGTCCCGGCGACGCGGCTGCTCTTCCTCGACGCCTCGGAAGAATCGCTCATCCGTCGCTTCTCGGAGACGCGGCGTCCGCATCCCCTGGCCGCGGAGCGGTCTCTGCTCGAAGCGCTGCGCCGCGAGCGCGAGCTGCTCGAGGACGTGCGATCGCTGGCCGACGTGGTTGTCGACACCTCGGATATGACGGTGCACGAGCTGCGCTCCTTCGTTCAAAAGACGTTCGTGGGGGATCCGTCCCGAGCGCGCATGATCCTGTCGGCGACCTCCTTCGGTTTCAAGTTCGGCGTCCCCCACGACATCGACCTGCTGTTCGACGTCCGGTTCCTGGCCAACCCGCATTTCGTGCCCGAGCTCAAGTCGAAAACCGGGCTGGACCCCGCGGTGGCCGCGTACATCGAGAAGGACCCCGAAACCGCGCGCTTCGTCGACCGGGTCGAGGCCTTCCTCGACTATCTGCTTCCTCTCTATGAGCGGGAGCAAAAGAGCTATCTTTCCATCGGCGTCGGCTGCACGGGCGGAAAGCATCGGTCGGTCTACATGGCCGAGCGGCTGGCTGCGCTGCTCTCGCGCCGAGGGTATCCGGTGAGGGTGTCGCACCGGGATGCGACGCGGGGATGAGGCCGCGGCGGCGCCGGGACGGAGAAAGAGCTCGCGGAAGTCTGCCGGCCGGCCGTTTTTGTTTTTTGTTTCTCTCCGCCCGGCCTAGAATCGAACTTCGAAAATGATCGGCATCCTCCTGGTCACGCACGGGCGCCTGGCGGAAGAGCTCAAGGCGGCGGCGTTGACCATTGCGCCCGACATCACGCGCATCGTCGCGGTCGCTCTGGAGTGGGATCAGACCGGTGAGGACGCCCGCGAAAGGATCGCTCGTGGACTGTCCGAGGCCGACGAGGGGGAGGGCACGGTCATCTTGACCGACATGTTTGGCGGCACGCCGACGAACCTCACACTTTCCTTCCTGAAGAAGGATCGTGTCGAGATCGTGACCGGCGTGAACCTCCCCATGGTTCTCAAGGCCGCGTCTCTCCAGAAGAGCGGCCGATCGGTCACCGAGGTCGCGCACACGGCTCGCGAACGGGGACAGCGTTCCATCTGCGTCGCTTCCGATCTGCTGGCGGACGAGGAGCCGGCTCCGCCCGCCGAGCTGACGCCGTCCTCTGAGCGATGATCGAACGCGAGCTCTCGATCCGCAACCGCCTCGGGCTCCACGCGCGAGCCGCGGCCAAGTTCGTGCAGACTGCCAGTCGGTTCAAGGCCTCGGTCAAGATCCGCAAGAACGGCGAGGAAGTCGACGGCAAGAGCATCCTGGGGATTCTCCTGCTGGCGGCTTCGCAGGGAACCCGGATCACCGTGACGGCGTCGGGTGAGGACGAGGACGCGGCCCTCGCGGCCGTGGAGGACTTGATCACCCGAAGCTTCGACGAGGAGGAATGAGGAGGAATTGATTCATTGAACCATTGAATCATTGAGTGATTGAGCGTATCGGTCCGCAGAGTCGATCTGCCAAATGGCCTGCCCCAATCAAACAATGAATCGATGAATCAATGAATCAATCGCACTGATGCTCCAGGGCCTTCCCGTCTCTCCCGGAGTCGCCGTCGGACGCGCGGTCATCGTGCGGTTCCGTGGCATGCCGGCGTTCCGGCGCGCGGTCCCGCATTCCGCGCTGGATGAGGAAGAGCGCCGCCTTCGGCGGGCCTCGCGGCGCGCGGCGGAGGTGTTCCGCCAACAATCGGCCGCCGCGGTCGGCGAGATGGGCAACGAGCTCGCCGCGATTCTCGACGCCCACGCCATGATCGCCTCCGACGAGACGTTCCTTCTCGCGATCGTCGAGCAGATGCGGCGGGAGCGTGTGAATCCGGAATGGGCCCTGGCGTCCGCGGCTCGGGAGTTCGAGCGGCGGTTGGCCGCGTCCGATGCCGCGGCCATGCGCGAGCGGGCGATCGACATTTCCCACGTCGCCCGCGAGATCTCGCGGCACCTGTCGGGCGGCGCGCGCTCCCTCCCGGATGAGCTGCCGCGCGGCTCGATCCTGGTCGCCGACGAGCTCTCGCCTCTGGACGCGGCACGGTTGGATCCGCGCCGGGTTCGAGCCCTGGCCCTGGAGCGCGGGGGCCCGACCTCTCACGCCAGCATCATCGCCCGTTCGTTCGGTCTGCCAGCCGTCGTCGGGATCGCCGGAATGTGCGAGGCCGTTTCACCGGAGCACCCGATCGTCGTCGACGGCGACCGCGGCCTGGTCGACCCGACGCCGACCAAGGAACGGTTGCGCCGCGGCCTGCTCCGGGTCCGCGAGGCGAAGGACCGTGTCCGCCGATTGAGGGCGCGAACCTCCGGCGCCGCAGCCACCAAGGACGGGGTCCGCGTGATCGTCCGGGCCAACCTCGAGCTGCCGGAGGAGATTCCGGTCCTCGAACGGTGCCGCGCCGAGGGCATCGGATTGTTCCGCTCGGAATTCCTGTACCTGCGAACCGCTCCGGTGTTGCCGAGCATCGAGGAACAGCGCGAGGTCTACGAGCGGCTGGTGCAGGCGGCGGCTCCGAACCCGGTGATCGTCCGCACCTACGATCTGGGAGGAGAAAAGGGCATCGGTCCGGCGGCGAGCGAGAATCCGGCGCTGGGTCTGCGGGGTCTGCGTTACTGCCTGGCCAATCCCGACTTGTTCGATGCGCAGCTGACGGCCCTGTGTCTGGCCTCGCGCCAGGGAGAGTTAAAGATCCTCCTTCCCATGGTCACAACATTGTCCGAGCTGCGGTCGGCGAGACAACACCTCGCGAAGACCGCGGAGGAGGTGGGGCTGCCCAAGCCTCCGGAGCTCGGAGTCATGGTGGAGGTCCCCTCGGTCGCCGTCCTGGCTCACAAGTTCGCGCCGGAAGTCGAGTTCTTTTCGATCGGAACCAACGATCTCGCGCAATACGCGCTGGCGGTCGACCGCGCGGACCCCGGCGTTTCGGCGCTGTACCGACCGCTCCATCCGGCCATTCTCCGGATGGTCGTCTCGGTGGTCGAGGCCGGCGCCCTTTTCCGCAAGCCGGTGGCCGTTTGCGGGGAGCTGGCGTCGGACCCGGTCGGGATTGGAGTGCTGGTGGGATTGGGTATCCGAGAGCTCTCGGTGACGCCCGTGGCCATCGCGGGGGTCAAGGACAGCCTGTCGACGATCGATTCGGCCCGCGCCCATGCCCTGGCGCAAAAGGCCCTGGATGCGAGCGAGGCTTCGGAGGTCGAAAGACTCTTCCGGGCGTTCTGAGCCGCGAAAGCGGAACCTCGGGGTGCGAGAATAGTCCGCGGAGGCCTTCGACATTGAGAAGAGTACCCAAGCCCTGGGGCCACGAGTTGATCTTCGCGGAAAACGAGAGATACGCGGGCAAGATCCTCCACCTGGAAGGAGGGCATCGGCTTTCGCTCCAATACCATGAAAGAAAGGACGAGACTCTGTTTGTTCTGGAGGGCGAGGTCGTTCTGATCGTCGAGATCGACGGAACCATGACGCCGTTTCGATTGAGGCCAGGGGAGTCGTTCCGGATCCGCCCCGGCGTCCGGCATCGGCTGATGGCCGAGCGCGCGTGCGAGATCGTGGAGGTCTCCTCGCCCGAGCTCGACGATGTCGTGCGTCTGGAAGACGCCTATGGTCGGGCTGGGACCAGCGCACCATGAAGAGACATCCTGCCCGTCTCCTCGCCGCCGGCCTGTTCTTCGCCGGCACCGTCGGGGCCGGACCCAATCCCGCCCCCACGGCGACTCCGACACCGCGGCCCCGGCTTTCCGGAGGGTTTGGACGACCCGCCGTCACGCCGCTCGAGCGTCCTTCGGGCGGCCAGGCGTTGAGCGACGTCGTGCGCGCCGCCTCGCAGTCCAAGGCGCACAAGGAGCAGAAGACCAGCGTCGCGATCACCAACCAGAGCCTGGTCACCGACCCCAAGAAGGGTCGCCTCACCACCTCTCAACCGAACAACGTCCCGGTTGCGACTCCGACCGCGGGGGCGCAACCCGCCGGAACGCCAAGCGCCAGCGAAGGGGAGGCGGAGTGGAAGCAGCGGGCTCGCAGCGCACGGGAACGCGTCGAGGAAGCCAAGCTCCGTGTCTCCCAGTTGGAAGGGGAGACCGCCTCCCTCGAAAAGGACTTCTATCGATGGGATGACGGGCAGTATCGCGACGGTGTGATCAAGCCAGCCTGGGATCGCAAGAAACTCCAGCTCGAGGCGGCGCGCAAGGAGCTGGCCGACGCGGAGAAGGACCTGGCCGATTTGCCGGAGCGGGCGCGGAAGGCCGGCGCGCTTCCGGGTTGGATTCGCGATTGAAAGAAGTCAGTTCTGAACGGCTAAACCACTCTGATCAAGTGGTTTACACGCGCACAGCGACATTCCGCGTGGAGACATGGGGATGCCAGATGAACGTGCTCGACGGGCAGCGCCTGGCCGGCGCTCTGGCCGCCCGCGGCTTCCGACCCGAGGCGGAAGACCGGCCGGCGGACATCGTCGTCCTCAACACCTGCTCGGTCCGCGACAAGGCCGACGCCAAGGTCTACAGCGCGCTCGGAGTGCTGGGCCGGCGCAAACGGGACAATCCCGATCTCGTCTTGGGCGTATCCGGCTGCCTCGCTCAGGTGCGGGGCGACGAGATTCTGGAACGGGCTCCCTGGGTTGATTTCGTCATTGGGACGGGCGAGGTCGAGCGCATCGGCGAGATCGTGGAGCAGGTTTCCCGGGAGCGCAGGCAGCTGAAGGCCCTCGACCTGCCCCAGGACTCTCCCGTTTACCAGTTCCGACAGATCAGTCGCGACTCGACGTTCCAGGCCTTCGTGACGGTGATCGAAGGATGTGACCAGTTCTGCACGTTCTGCATCGTCCCGTTCACCCGGGGCCGCGAGCGCAGCCGTCGCTCCTCCGAGATCCTGCGCGAGATCGAGGAACTGGCGGGCGACGGCTACACCGAGGTCACGCTTCTGGGGCAGACCGTGAACGCCTATCGGGATCCCGAGAGCGGAGAAGGCCTCGCCGATCTTCTGCGGCGCGCCGCGTCCGTCCCCGGCATTCGAAGACTGCGCTTCCTGACGTCCCATCCCTCATTCGTCCCCGACGACCTGGCACAGGCTCTGGCGTCCGGTGGGCCGATCGCCCCCTACCTCCACTTGCCGGCCCAATCGGGTTCGGACCGCGTTCTGTTTCGGATGAAACGGCGATACGACCGCAGGCAGTACATCCAGACCGTGGACCGCGTCCGCAGTGCGGTCCCTCACATCGCGCTCTCCTCGGATTTCATCGTCGGGTTTCCAGGCGAGTCGGAGGAAGACTTCGACGCGACGCTCGACCTCGTGAAGGAGGTTCGATTCGCCAATCTCTTCGCCTTCCGATACTCGCCTCGGCCCGGCACCGCCGCGGCTCGGTGGGGGACCGAAAAGGCGGTTCCCGAGGACGTCGCAGCGGATCGGCTCGCCCGCCTTCTCGCCCTCCAGGAGATCCTTCAGTCGCAGATGAACGGGACGCTGGTCGGTTCCGAGCTCGAGGTACTGATCGAGGGCACTGACCGGGCGGGGCAGTCCACCGGCCGTTCGTCCTGCAATCGGATCGTCCACGTCGCGGGAGGGCCGGTCGTCCCGCCGGGCACGTATCTGCGGGTCCGCATCACGAAGGGACTTCCCAACTCCCTCATGGCCGAGCCGATCGCCGTCTAGAGGAAACACGCCATGGTAAGAATGGAAATCAAGGGCCTCCTGATGGATCCGGTCTCCAATATGCCGGTCGTCATTCTGCGGGACGCGGCCGACGGCGTCTTCCTCCCGATCTGGGTCGGCATCTTCGAGGCCAACGCGATCGCCATCGAGATGGAGAAGGTGACGACTCCCCGGCCGATGACACACGACCTTCTGAAGAATGTGCTCGCCGAACTCGAGACCAAGGTCGATCGGATCGTCATCAACGACCTCCGAGACAATACCTTCTTCGCCCGCATCCACCTTTCTCGAGGCGGTACGACATGGGATGTCGACAGCCGGCCGAGCGACGCCATCGCTCTGGCTCTGCGCTCCAAGGCGGAAATCTTCGTCGAGGAAGACGTCCTGGAGAAGAGCCGGTCCCTGCGAGCCGAAGGGGAGGAGCACGATCCGGAGCGTTTGCGCAAGTGGCTCGAGGAGGTCAACCCGGAGGATCTCGGTAAGTATCGGATGTGAGTCTCGCCGCCCTCACCGACGGGGTCGGATTGATCACCACAGGTTTCGGTGAAGGCCGAGAGGGAAAGCTGATAACTTCTCACCGTGATCATTTCCATCGCCAATCAAAAAGGGGGAGTCGGAAAGACCACGACGGCCATCAACCTCGCCGCCGCCCTCGCCCAGAAGGGGCTCAAGACGCTCCTCATCGATCTCGACCCCCAGGCCAACAGCACCATGTCCTATCTCGATCGCCGCACAGTCGAGAAGTCGATGTTCGACGTGCTGACCGATCCCGCGGTCACTTTGAAGGAGATCATCCGCCCTTCGGGTCTGCCCAAGCTCGACATCGCGCCGGCGCGCATCTCGCTGGCCAAGATCGAATCGAAGCTCCTGGGGGAGATCGACGGCCACTATCGCCTGCGCGACAAGATCGACCCGGTCCGGCGGCCGTACGACGCGATCCTGATCGACACGCCGCCGACTCTGGGCATGATCACGGTCAACGCCATGGTCGCGTCGACCCACATCCTCATTCCGATTCAGTCCTCATACTTCGCGCTGGAGGGGACCGACGATCTGCTGGAAACGATCGACAAGATCAAGGCGCGTCCCAATCCCCACCTGAGGATCCTGGGCGTCGTGATCACGCTTCACGACAAGCGCACGGTCATCGGCAAGGATGTCTACGAGCAGATCTCCGGAGTCTTCGGGGACAAGATCTTCAAAACGACGATCTCCAAGAGCGTGCGCCTGGAAGAGAGTCCGGCGCACCGCGAATCCATTTTCACGTTCGCTCCGCGCTCGAGCGGAGCGGCCGAGTACTACTCGCTGTCTGAGGAGGTCCTCTCCCGTGTCTAAGCGCCGCGGCTTGCCGACCGAGTCGAGAATGCGTCACGATTCCCACTTCGTCGAAGCGCTTTCGGAGCGGTTCGGAGCTTCGCTCGGCAGGTGGATTGCCGTCGACGAGATCGAGACCAACCCCGACCAGCCGCGCTCGAACGTGGGGGACCTGACGGAGCTCGCGAAGTCGATCGAGATCAAGGGCGTGCTCGAGCCGCTGCTGGTGCGCCCGCTCGAAGACGGCCGATACCGCATCATCGCGGGCGAACGGCGATTCCGCGCTTCGATCGAGGCGGGGCTCACCGAGGTGCCGTGCATCGAGCTCGATGTGCCGGAGAATGAAGTTCTCGAGATCGCTCTCATCGAGAACCTCCATCGAAAGGATCTTCATCCCTTCGAGGAGGCGGAGGGTTATGCCGCGCTCGTCCGTAAGCACGGCTATACGCAGCAGCAGGTCGCCGACGCGGTGGGAAAGTCGCGGGTCTCGGTCACGGAGTGTCTGTCGACCCTCGAGATCCCGGAGGACCTGCGGGAGGAATGTCGGCGCGCCGACATCGGGGCCCGGTCGGTCCTGCTCCAGATCGCCCGGATGAAGGACGCGGGCAAGATGCGGGAAGCGATCGCCGCGGTGGCGGAGGGCTCGACACGGGACGATCTGCGCGCGCGGAAGAAAGGCCCCGGCGACAAGCAACGTTCCAGGCACTTCGCCTTTGTCTACAAACCCAAGGGCGGACCCTTCAAGCTCAACCTTTCCTTTCAGAAGTCACGGGTCGAGAAGAGCGAGCTCATCGACGCGTTGAAACAGATCCTCGAGCAGCTCGAGTCGGGCGAGATCCGCGTCGGCAAGAAGAAGTAGCCGGTTCCACGAGGCCCCCGTATTCTGCAGTCGGAGAGGGGAACCGGCCTGCGGCGCTCCGTACCTCGTGCCGGCCCTCAATGTGGGTACGCGTTATGTAAACGTCCGCCGCCCGAGCCACCCATCAGCAGGGTGGGCGGAATGGCGGACTTTGCATAATGCGGCAGCCGCCAGACCCTTTTATTATACTTTACATAATATATCTTATCGGACGTTGGGACCGGATGGCCAAACCTCGCGCTTGACTCCCGGAGCACCGCTCCCGACTATGCGTCCATGCGCCTGATCTCCCGCTCTGTCCTCCGCGAGATCTGGCCCCCATTTCTGCTGGGCTTCTGCGCCTACACCTTCATTCTCCTTGTCAGGACGATCTACTTCCTTGCGGATTTCTTCGTCCGCCGCAGCGCCAGTTTCCCCGACGTGGCGTGGCTGGTCGCGCTGTCGTTGCCCTGGATCATCGTCCTCACCCTCCCGATGGCGTTTCTCCTCGGCGTCCTGATCGGAATCGGGCGGCTCTCCGCCGACTCGGAGATCATCGCCCTGCGCGCGTGCGGCGTGGGTTCCGGCGCGGTGTACCGCCCGGCTCTGGGAGCCGCCGTCGCTCTTTCGGTCGGGGTCTTCCTGATCTACAATTTTGTCCTCCCCAGCGCCAACGACAGACTCTCCCGCTCCATGGCTCGGGTCGCGGCGACCTCCGTCGTGAACGTGGTTCAGCCCAGAGTGTTCCGCGAGGTGCGCCCGGGCCTGACCCTCTTCTTCGACCGGTCTGCCGCGGACGGGCGAAGTCTGGAAGGGGTGTTCCTGAAACTCGGCGAAGAGTACGAGCCCGACAGCCGGATCATCGTGGCCCGGCGCGGTGCCTTGAACCTGGAGGGCGACAATCTCTGGCTCGATCTCTACGACTCGGCCCTGCACGACTACGACAAGGACGATCCGGCTCGCTACCGGACGAACTTCAATCGCACCCAGCGCATCCTGGTCGCAGGCGACATCTGGAATTCCCCGGCCGCCCAGATTTCGTACGACAAGTCCCTCCGGTCACAGTCTCTCTGGGAGCTGCTTCGAACCGCCCGGAAGGTGCGTGCGTCTTCGGCGGTCAACTACCGATTGGCCTGGGTCGAGATCCACAAGAAGTTCTCGATTCCCCTGGCCTGCCTGGTGTTCGCCATTCTGGGTGTCCCGCTGGCAGAAAGCTCGCGACGGGGCGGGAAAGGCAGCGGCTTCGCCATTTCACTGGCCATCATCGTCCTCTACTACGTTCTCCTGTCGGGCGGCGAGACGTGGGCCGAGGAGGGCCGCCTCCCACCCGGCTGGGCGATCTGGATGCCCAACCTCGTCCTCCTGGCGTTCGGCCTGTGGGCCGTTGCGCGCGCCGGCCGCGAGCGGGCTCGCTTGCGACTCTTCTCGTCGGCGGCCTCGAGGCGCGAACGCCGGCGGATCGCCGCGGGCGGGGTCGCCGAGCCTGCGCGCCCGCGCTTCACCGGCTGGCTGCGCTTTCCCGGGATCCTGGACCGCTATGTGCTGGGCCGATTCTTTCTCATGCTCGGTCTGGTCTCCGTTTCGGTCCTGGCGCTCGCCGTCATCGTCGATTACGCCGACCACATCGACAAGATCGCGCGCAACCATCCCTCGGCGTCGGTGCTCTTGGGCTACTACCGGTACTTCCTCCTTTCCATCGGGGTGCAAGTCGCGCCCTTTGCCGTTCTCCTTGCGACGCTCATCGCGCTCGGCATCCTGTCCAAGAACAACGAGGACACGGCGTTCAAGGCGTCCGGCGTCTCTCTCCACCGCTTGTCCGTGGCCATCCTCATCGCGGCGGGCGTGGGAGCCGTGTTCCTCTTCAGTCTGGGCGAGTACGTCCTTCCCTTCGCTGAAATTCGGGAGGCTCGCTTTCGCAACATCATCTACGGCCGTCCACCCGACTACGGGCTGCGCAGTCCGGCCGAGCGAAACTGGCGCTACGGGTCGGACGGCCGCATCTGGCACCGGGAGGAGAGCGATGCGCAGAAGGGCCGGCTGGTCTCGCCGATGGTTTACGAGTTCAATGCCCGGTTCGATCTGGTGCGGCGCATCGGCGCCAAGCAGGCCGATTGGAACGGCGAGGCCTGGACCTTCCGGCAGGGCTGGGTCCGCACTTTCGGCGGCGCGTCGGAAACCTCGTACCGGACTTTTCTCGAGGAACAGGTCCCCGGCGATTCCCCCGTCGCATTCGCCGCGGAAGTACGCACCCCGGAGCAGATGCGCTTCCGAGAGCTCCAGCGCTACGCGCAGCGGCTCGCCCGCAGCGGCTATCCGACGGGGCGCCTGGAGACGGCTCTCCAGGAGAAGCTGGCCAGTCCCCTGCTCCTGCCGTTGATGGTCCTTCTGGCGATCCCGTTTGCCTTTCGGATCGGACGGCGGGGCACGCTCGCCGGAATCGGGGTCGGCCTCGGCCTGGGAATGGTCTTCCTGATCGCGACCGCCTTCTTCACCAAGCTCGGGGAGGTCGGCGTTCTGCCGCCCCTCCTGGCGGCGTGGTCTCCCAACGTTCTCTCGGCGACCGGCGCGGCCTTCTTCTCGATCCGGATGCGAACGTGAGCGTCGCTTCCGCTCCCCGGGATGAGGACCGCCGAGGGCGCCGCCGCGCCCGGAGCACGCGGGCTCTTAAGTTCCTTCCTCCCACGAGCTCATGTAGCGCAGCTGTTCCGGGGTCGGCGTGTCAATCGCGACGCCCATGGCCGCGAGCTTCAACCGCGCGATCTCGCGGTCGATCTCATCCGGAACCGTGTAGACGCGGCGCTCGAGGCGAGCGTGGTTCTTGACCATGAACTCGGCCGCCAGAGCCTGGTTGGCGAAGGACATGTCCATGACCGAGGCGGGGTGCCCTTCGGCCGCGGCCAGGTTGATCAGCCGTCCGTCGGCGAGCAGGTGGACGCGTCGGCCGTCGGCCATCCGAAACTCCTCCACGAACTCCCGCGTCCTGCGCCGCGACTGCGACAGGCCGGCCAGGGCCGGGATGTCGATCTCGACGTTGAAGTGGCCGGAGTTGCAGACCACGGCTCCGTCTTTCATGGCCCGGAAATGCTCCTGGCGAAGGACGCTCTTGTTGCCCGTGACCGTCACGAAGACGTCGCCCAGAGGGGCGGCCTTCTCCATCGCCATGACGCGGTATCCCTCGAGAGCCGCCTCGATGGCCTTGGTCGGATCGATCTCGGTCACGATCACCTGCGCGCCCAGTCCCCGCGCCCGCATCGCGACGCCGCGCCCGCACCACCCGTACCCCGCGACCACGACGTTCAAGCCGGCCAGCAGAAGGTTGGTCGCGCGCACAATGCCGTCGATCGTCGACTGCCCCGTTCCGTAGCGGTTGTCGAAGAGGTGCTTGGTCCGCGCCTCGTTGACCGCGACGACTGGAAACTTCAGCACCCCCGCCTTCTCCATGGCGCGAAGCCGGATCACCCCCGTCGTCGTTTCCTCGGTCCCCCCCACGATCCCGGACAGGAGACTCTCGCGCTGCCCGGGGGCGAGCGACTGAGCCCACTGGCGGATGACGGGATCCACGTCGGCGTCCTTGCCCAGAGCCAGGAAGAGGAGCGAGGAGACCAGATCCGCGCCGTCGTCCATCGTCACATTGGGCCGGTGGGCGAGGGCCGCGCGGAGGTGGTCGTAATAGGTGTGGTGGTCCTCTCCCTTGATCGCATACACCGACACGCCGTAGTCATGGACCAGTGACGCCGCGACATCGTCCTGCGTGGACAGAGGATTGGAGGCGCAGAGGACCAGGTCCGCACCTCCCGCGGCCAGCGTCCGGGCGAGATTCGCGGTCTCGCTGGTGACGTGGAGACACGCGGAGAGGCGTATGCCCGCCAGCGGCTTCTCCTTCGCGAAGCGCTCGCGGATCTGAGCGAGCACGGGCATGCTGCCGTCGGCCCACTCGATGCGCAGGCGGCCCTTGGACGCGAGGTCGGCATCCTTGATGTCGTGGACGGGCGCCTCGACAGCGGCCTTCATCGAGGCACCGACGCCGTGGCCGGCTCGACGCCGGCCGCGCGAGCGAGGACCGGAGCCAGGTCCGTCTTCTCCCACGTGAACTCGGGAAGATTCCGTCCGAAGTGACCGAACGCGGCGGTGGCCTTGTAGATCGGCCGCCTCAGGTCGAGGCGCTCGATGATGCCGCGAGGCGTGAGCGGGAAGTGCTCGCGGATGAGATCGACGATCTTCTTCTCCGGCACGCGGCCGGTCGCGTACGTCTCGCAATGGATCGAGACCGGATCCGCGACGCCGATGGCGTAGGCCAGCTGGATCAACGCGCGTTCGGCCAGTCCGGCGGCCACGACGTTCTTGGCGATGTAGCGGGCCATGTAGGCCGCGGAGCGGTCCACCTTCGTGGGGTCTTTGCCGGAGAAGGCGCCCCCGCCGTGCGGAGCGCTGCCGCCGTAGGTGTCGACGATGATCTTGCGGCCGGTCAGGCCGGTGTCCCCCTGCGGGCCGCCGATGACGAATCGCCCGGTGGGATTCACATGGAACTTCGTGTCGGGCCGCAGGAGCTGCTCGGGAATGACCGGCTTGATGACCTCCTCGATGATCGCTTCGCGCAGCGCCGGGTGTTTCATGGCCTCCGCGTGTTGCGTGGAGACGACGACGGTCTCGACGGAAATCGGCCGCGTCCCCTCGTACTCGACCGTGACCTGGGACTTGCCGTCGGGACGCAGGAAGTCCATGTGTCCCTGGCGCCGGGCTTCGGACAACCGCTGCACCAGCCGATGGGCCAGCGTCAGCGGCAGCGGCATCAGCTCCTCGGTCTCCCGCACGGCGTAGCCGAACATCAGACCCTGGTCTCCGGCGCCTCCGGTGTCCACGCCCTGGGCGATGTCGGGGGACTGTGGATCGATGGAGGAGATCACCGCGCACGTCTCGTAATCGAAGCCGAACTTGGCGCGGGTATAACCGATCTCCCTGATGGTATGGCGGACGACCGACGGAAAGTCGACGTACGTGCGCGTCGAGATTTCTCCAGCGATGAACGCCAGGCCGGTCGTCACGAGGGTTTCGCAGGCGACGCGCCCGGTCGGATCGTCCCTCAGGACCGCGTCCAGGATCGCGTCGGAAATCTGATCGGCGATCTTGTCGGGATGTCCTTCGGTCACCGACTCCGAAGTGAAAAAGTGCCGTCCGTGCTGCAACATTCCGAACGCTCCTTCGTGGAAGGCGGGCAGGCTGATCTTAAAGGCGGGCAGACTAGCATTTCCCGGCCGAACGGTCAAAGTCCTTCCGGAAGAGAGAGATCGATCGCGCTCGACGAGGGCGAGAGGAAAAGGAAGACGTTGCGCCCGTAGTCCCGCCTCTTGAGCAGCGCCCACCCCTCGGGCTCCGCGATCGGTCCCTCCTGGCGATCGATCTGGAGCACGTACAGCCCCCCCGGAGCCACCAGGGCCAGCGCCAGCAGGGGAAACCGGGCGTCCCTCGGAGCGCCATAGGGCGGATCGCAGAACACCAGGTCGAAGCGCTCGCCGCGGCGGGTCAGCGCGTGCAAGGCGTCCGCGACGTCGCCCCGCAAGACCTCCACCTCCGGAGGAGATCCGAGTCTTTCGACGCTGCGGTCGAGGGCGGCCGGGTGACGGTCGACCAGGACGGCCCGGGCCGCGCCGCGCGATACCGCCTCCAGGCCCAGGGCTCCGCTGCCGGCGTACAAGTCGAGGACCCGCATTCCCGGCAGGGAGTCCTGCAGCATCGAGAAGATCGCCTCGCGGGCGCGGCCGGAGGTGGGACGGGCGGCCCGGGGAACGTCCAGCCACCTCCCCTTCCAGCGTCCCGCCACGATCCGCACGCGGCCCGCGGCCTCGGCTGGCACTCTCAATTTCCGTTCAATCTCCGGGCGCGAAGAAGAAGAACCGCAGGTCCTCGATCTTTCGGAACAGGGAGAACGGTTCGCTCACGCCGGCCAGCTCCACCACTCCCTTTCCCTCGTCGATTCTCTCCACCCGGAAGAGGTCGCCATCGAACCGCTTCAACACCGTCCCCGGCTGGAGGGTCCGCGCGGTGAACTTCGAGGCCGGCGCGAGGCGTTCCGTGAAGAACCGTTTCAGGCCTTCCACGGAGGCCCGGGCCGCCGCGGACTCCGGCGAAAGAGCGGAGAGCTCGTCGAACCGGATCTCGCGCGTCGTGCCGTCGGGCCGAGCCAGCCGCAACAGCGACTCGGTCACAAACTCGCCGTGAACGTGGCTGCGCTGGTCGGAGGGCAGGGCCCACACGTCGGGGCGCGCGAAGTACTCACAGTAGAACCTGGCCTCGTCGGCCTCGAGAGTCTTGCGCTTCAAGTCTTCCTCCGCCCCGCGCTTGGTCTTCCAGACCAGCGTGTGATCGGAGAACAGGGTGAGGCGCTCGAAGCCCTCCGTCGATTGGCGGATCCACTCGACGCAGTACGACGGCTCGGGCATCGGCGCGGCCCCCGAGCGCGCCCCGCCCAGGAGAACGAGCATCGCCAGAGCGCCGAGGCCCCGCCGTCCCATCAGGAACGTCCTCCGCTTCGGCCCGCGGCCCGCAGCGCGAAGGCCAGCTCCCGCCGCGCCGGAATCTTGCCGTCCCTCCGCGCGGCCAGCGTCTCGGCCAGAGCCCGCCCCACCGCGGGCCCGGCGGGGACGCCCTCCCGAAGCAGATCCGCGCCGCGGATGGACAGGGCGACCGGCCCCCGCGCGAGCTCCCGGCGCAGAAGGGCCCGCACGTCCCGCCGATCCAAGCAGATCGCCGCGGCCGCCATCTCCTCCGGCTCGAGGTTCATGGCAGACAGCGCCGAGGGCGCCGGTCTTCGGGGAAGACGCTCCAGACGGTCCTGCCTCGCCGGCCAGGAGCGCAGGATCGCGCCGGCAGATCCTTCCAGGCCCAACCGGGCGGCCAACGCCGCGGCCTGGCCCGCATCGAGGCGCGACGCCCACACGAGCGCATACAAGATCCATATTGTAGGCGACCCGATCCGAGGCGGCGCGACCTTCTCGACCGCCCGGAGCCTTCGCAGCGTCTCGCCGTCGGCGCGCAGCGCGGGATGAATCGTTGACAGGAGCCGGAGCCGGGCCAGCCATCGCACGCCGCGCGCCGGGTGCCTCTCGGAGAGGAGCAGCGCAACTTCCCGCCGCCGCCGGTCCGCGGAGATGGCGTCGAAGACCCCGAGGGACAGGGCCGCCGCGGCGGCGCGCCGGGTCGACGGTTCCACGGTGAATCCCAGTCGTCCGGCGTAGCGCGCCGCCCGATACGCCCGCGTCGGATCGTCCAGGAAGGAACGAGGATGGAGCACGCGCAGGCGACGCCGGGCCAGATCGCGCCGTCCCCCGAACGGATCGACCAGGCGCGCGGCGCGGCCGGGGCTGACGTCGATGGCCATGGCGTTGACGGTGAAGTCCCGGCGAAACAAGTCCTCGTCGATCGTGGCCGGCTCCACGCGGGGCAGAGCGCCCGGTCGATCGTAGGTCTCGCGACGGAGAGTTGCGAGATCGAGCCGCTCCCCTCCGGGCTGCTCGAGCGTAGCCGTTCCGAAGCGGCCGTGCACCCGAACCGGACAACCCAGTTGCTCTCCCACGCGTTGCGCCAACCGGCGGACGTCCCCGTCCGCCGCCAGATCGACGTCCCGGACCGGGAGGCCCAGGAGGAGGTCGCGCACCGCGCCGCCCACCAGGTAGAGGCGGCTGCCGCGCCCGGCGGCCCACCGTACCGGCGCCATCGTGCGAACCAGGGCCGCAGGCAGGCGGGGCGCGGCCGCGGACTCAATCGAAGACGTACTCGACCGAATCTTCACCCGCCAGCGCCCGGATCTCGCTGGTGAGGCCGGGAGAGAGCGAGATTCTCATCGAGTCGGCTGCCTTCAGGGTCGCCTCGAACTCCCCCGGACGAAACAGGCGGATGGAGACGGGCGTCGTGCCGGGGTGCAGCGTGAGCTTCTCCTTCAATCGCGCGAGGACTTTCTCGTCGGCAAAAGCCAGGTTGACGCGGATCTTGACTTCGCGCGCCCACCGTTCGTGGATCCCCTCGAGCGGCGTGATCTCGGAAACCGTGATCTCGTGAGCCGGCCCCGATTCGCGGACGGTGCCGGTCAGGAGCACCGGCAGGTCGGCCGAGAGCGACGCCCCGACTTTCTCGTACAGGCTGGCGAAGATGCAGATGGACACGCCGCCGGTGGTGTCCTCCAGCGTCGCCTTGAGCATGGTCTTGCCCTCGTTGATCCCCTTCTTGATCTTCTGCCGCTTCAAGTTCGTCAGCACGCCGCCGATCCGGGCGGTCCGATCGACGCGGGAAGACAGGTCGGCCACCCGGGTGTCGGCGAAGCGTGCGATCTCGTCGGCAAACTTCGCCAGCGGGTGCCCGGTGACGTAGAAGCCCAGCACGTCCTTCTCGTTCTTCAGCCTTTCCTCCAGGGACCACTCCGGGACCTCCGGGAAGTCGTCGCGCGGCGGTCCGTCGTCGTGGCCGGCTCCGGAGAACAGGCTCGACTGACCCTGCTCCGCTTCCTCCCGACGGCGGCTGGCGTACGCCACGATCCTCTCCGACGCGCCGGCCAGCGTCGCCCGGTGGCGCCCGAACGAGTCGAACGCCCCGGCCCCGATGAGCGCATCGAGGGTGCGCTTGTTGACCAGCCGGGAGTCCATCCTCAGCGCAAAATCAGTGAACGAGGCGAAGCGCCCGGCGCGGCGGCGCTCCTCCAGGATGGCCTGGGCCGCGGACTCGCCCACCCCTTTGATCGCGGCCAGTCCGAAGCGGATGGCCTCCCCCACTCCCGCGAAATTCTGTTGCGACTCGTTGATGTCGGGAGGAAGCACCGGAATCCCGGACTCCACGCAGTCGCCGATCACCTTCACGATGCCGTCGGTCGAACCGATCTCCGCCGAGAGCGTCGCCGCGAGGAAGTCGACGGGGTAGTGGGCCTTCAAGAAGGCCGTCTTGTACGCCACCAGAGCGTAGGCCACGGCGTGCGACTTGTTGAAGCCGTAGCGCGCAAACGGTTCGATCAGCGACCAAAGCTCCTGGGCCTTCTTCTTGGGAGTGCCGTGCTCGCCCGCCCGGCGCAGGAATTTCTCCGCCTCCGCCTGCATGATTTCGCGCTTCTTCTTGCCGATGGCCTTGCGCAGCAGATCGGCCTCGGCCAGCGAGTAGCCCGCCACCATCTGGGCGATGCGCATCACCTGCTCCTGGTACACCAGAATGCCCAGCGTCTCCTCCAGGATGGGCTCGAGCTCGGGCAGGGGGTAGGAGACCCGGGACGTGCCGTTTCTGCGGCGGACGTAGTCCTCCACCGTTCCCGCATCGAGCGCCCCGGGACGGTAGAGGGCGTTCAACGCGGCGAGATCGGGAAAGACCTTCGGCTTGGCCCGCCGCAGGAGGTCGCGCATGCCTCCCGAATCGAACTGGAAGACGCAGGCGGTCCGCCCCGATCGAAAGAGCTCGAACGTCTTCTCGTCGTCGAGCGGGAGGTGATCCAGATCGACGGCGGCGCCGTGGCGATCGCGGATCGCGGCGGCGGTGGCGTCGAGAATGTCGAGCGTGATCAGGCCGAGGAAGTCGATCTTCAGGAGGCCCATCTTCTCGACCGCGTTCATGTCGAACTGGGTCGTGATCTCGTCTTTGTTCGTCCGGTACAGCGGGAGGTACTCCATGATCGGGCGCGGCGCGATGACGACTCCGGCCGCGTGCATCCCGGCGTGCCGGGACAGGCCCTCCAGGCGCTCGGCGATCTGCACGATGCGCCGGGCCGATTCGTCGGCCGCGAGGAGCTCCTTCAAGCCGGGCGACTCCTTGAGCGCCCGCTCGAAGGTCACGTCGGGGCCGTCGGGAACGAGCTTGGCGATCTTGTCACCCAGTTGGAGCGGGAGCGACATCACGCGCGCGACGTCCCGCACGGCGAGCTTGGGCTTGAGCTGGGAGAACGTCACGATCTGCGCGACGTTCTCGCGCCCGTACTTCCGGGTGACGTAGTCGATGACTTCCCCGCGCCGCGCCTGGCAGAAATCGATGTCGATGTCGGGCATGGAGATCCGCTCGGGGTTCAGGAAGCGCTCGAAGAGCAGGTCGTACTGGAGCGGGTCGATCTCGGTGATGCGCAGGGCCCACGACACGATCGATCCGGCGGCGCTGCCCCGCCCGGGGCCCACGGAGATGCCCTTCTCCCGCGCATAGCGGATGAAGTCGGACACGATCAGAAAGTAGGAGGGGAACCCCATCTTCTCAATGACGGCGATCTCATAGTCCAGCCGCTCTCCGTACTTTTCCAGAGCAACGCCTGCCGCGGGTCCGGTCTCCGCCAGGCGCCTCTCCAGCCCCTCGCGCGCGAGCTCCTGGAAGTATTCGGCCGGGGTCTTCCCGTCCGGCGCGGCGAACATGGGCAGATGCAGCCCCTCCGTGTCGAAGGCGATGGCGCAACGCTCGCCGATGGCCACGGAGTTGGAAACCGCCTCCTGGCTCCAGCGGCTGAACCGCTCCTTCATCTCATCGGGATTCTTGACGTAGAACTCGTCGTTGTAGAAGCGCATGCGGCGCTCGTCCTCGAGCGTCTTGCCCATTCCGATGCACAGCAGCACCTCGTGGGCGAAGGCGTCGTCGCGCCGGAGATAGTGGCTGTCGTTGGTCGCCACGGCGGGCGCGCCGGTCTCTCGCGACAAGCGCAGCAGGTCGGGCACGATCGCCGTTTGCTGCGGCAGCCCGTGATCCATGAGCTCGACGTAGAAGTTCTCCTTGCCGAAAATGTCGCGGTACTCGAGAAAGGCCCGCTTGGCCGCCTCGTAGTTGCCGCGCGAAAGGGCGCCCGCCACCTCCCCTTTGAGGCACCCGGAGAGTCCGATCAGCCCCTCGGCGTGCTCCCGCAGGAGCGCCTTGTCCATCCGGGGCCGGTGGTAGAAGCCGGTCAAATAAGCCTCCGACACCAGGCGCACGAGGTTCTGGTACCCCTTCTGCGTCGACGCGAGAATCGTCAGGTGGTAGGCGTACCCCTCGCCCGACTCGCTGGCCGCCTGCGTCTCGCGGTCTCTGCGGTCTCCCGGAGCGATGTACGCCTCGACGCCGACGATCGGTCGCACGCCGTGCTTCAGCGCTTCGTGGTAGAAGGCAAACGCCCCGAACATGTTCCCGTGGTCGGTGACCGCGACCGCGGGCATCGACAGCTCGGCCACGCGTTTGCACAGCTCCGGCAGCCGGTTGGCGCCGTCGAGGAGCGAATATTGGCTGTGAAGGTGAAGGTGGACGAAATCGCCGGGCACGAACCGATTGTAAGTCACATCGAGGCCGTGGAAAGTCCGTCGCTCCGATCGGCCCTTTCGCTCAGCGCGAGTCCGTGAGGCGGGCGTGAGGCGAGAGGCATGAGGCGAACGAGAGCTTCGACGGATACTCCGCGTCATAACCTTCTCGCCTTACGCCTAACGCCTTACGCCTCACGCGGCAAGGAGCTATGCTCCTCGCCGAATGACCTTCCGCCGCGCGCTGGGTCCCTTCGACGCCACGATGGTCGTCGTCGGAGGGATCATCGGTGCCGGAATCTTCATCAATCCCCACCTGGTCGCGGAGCGCCTGTCGTCGGGCCGGCTGGTTCTTGCCGCGTGGATCGTCGGGGGCGCGATCGCCGCGGCGGGGGCCTTCGCTTTCGCCGAGCTGGCCACGCTCTTCCCGCGGGCCGGCGGCGAGTACGTGTACCTGCGCGAGGCCTACCATCCGATGGTCGCGTTCCTCTTCGGATGGGCCTCGCTCCTCATGATCCAGGGAGGGGGCCTGGCCGCGGTCGCGATCGCGTTCGCCCAGTACGCCCTTCGGTTCTTCGGCGGCGACGCGGCGCGGGCCACGCCGCTCGCCGTCGCGTCGATCGTCGTCGTGGCGGCGGTCAACTATGTGGGCGTCAAGCCGGGGAGCCGCCTCTTGAACGTCCTGGTCGTCGCCAAGATCGCGGCGTTGGCGATCCTGATCGGGGGAGGCCTCCTTCTGAGCCGGGCCGGTCCTGCGCCGGCGCCTACGGTCTCCGTTCCCGCGGGCGGCACGGGGATCGCCGCGTTCGGCATGGCCCTGGTTCCGATCCTCTTCACCTATGGGGGCTGGCAGAGCGCCAACCTGGTGGCCGAGGAGATGCGGGAGCCGCGCCGCACTCTGCCGATCGGGCTCCTGGCGGGCACCGCGATCGTGATCGCCATCTACGTGCTGGCCAACGTCGTGTACCTGACGGTCCTCACGCGGCCGGGACTCGCAGCCACGGCCACGCCGGCAGCCGACGCCGTTCGCCAGGATCCTCGGGCCCGGGGCCGACCGTCTGGTCTCTGCCACGATCCTGATCTCGGCATTCGGCTTCCTCGATCTGACGCTCCTGGCCCAGACGCGCATCTACTACGCCATGGCCGCCGACGGCCTGTTCCTTCCGGCGCTGGCCCGGCTGCATCCGCGTTTCCAGACGCCCGCCCTCGCGATCGTGCTGCAGGCGGCCTGGGGCATCGTCCTGGTGCTGACGGGGACGTTTGCCGAGCTGGTCGACTCGGTCGTCTTCGGAGACTGGATCTTCTTCACCCTGACCGTCGGAGCGATCTTCCTCTTTCGGCGGCGATATCCCGCGGCGGCGCGCGAACTCGGATCCTTCCGCACTCCCGGCTATCCGGTCGTCCCCGCCCTTTTCGTTCTGTCCGGGCTGCTCGTCATCGGGAGCGCGGTGCGCTCGAATCCCCGGCGGACCGCGATTGGCGCCGGCCTCCTGGCCACGGGCGTTCCGGTCTATTTCTACTTCGCCCGCCGCGGTCGGGAGCAGTTGGCATGACTCACTCCCGAGCGCCTTACATGGAGTGGGCCAAGACACGTCCGGCCGCCCGGATCGATCTGGCGGTCTCGAACCTCATGGCATGCTCGCTGTTGGATCTTCCCGGCGCGCGCGAGGCCGTAGACCTCGCCGGCGAGAGCCCCGACGGCTACCGGCCGCTGGTCGAGGCCATCGCCGCGCGCTATGGCGTCCTTCCCGACAACGTGGCCACCGCCGGGGGATGCTCCGGCGCGAACTTCCTCGTCATGGCCGCGCTCCTGGAGCCCGGCGACGAGGTCCTGATCGAGAGCCCGAACTATGATCCCCTCCCTGGAACCGCGCGGCTGCTGGGAGCATCTGTCGCGACGTTTCAGCGCCGTTTCGAGGACGGCTACCGGATCGACGCGGACCGCGTGGCCGCCGCCATCGGCCGACGAACGCGCCTGATCGTCGTCACCAGCCCTCACAATCCGTCGGGCGTGGTGGCCGACGAGCAGGATCTGTCGGCGCTGGCCCGGGCCGCCGAGCGGGTCGGTGTTCCGGTTCTGGTCGACGAGGTCTATCTCGACGCCGTGTTCGAGGGGCGACCGGCCCCCGCGGCAAGCCGCTCGGCGGCGCTCATCTCGACCAACAGCCTGACCAAAGCTTACGGCCTGGCATCCCTGCGCTGCGGATGGTCGATCGCCTCGCCGGAGATCACCCGAAGGGTCCGGCGGGTCCGCGACGTCGTGGACGTTTGGGGACCGATCCCCGCCGATCGGATCTCCGTCCTCGCGTTCGAGAACCTGGATCGCCTGGCCGAGCGGGCCCGCCGGATCGTCGAGGGCAACCTGGCCAGAGCCCGCGCATTTCTGGCCGGGCGCTCCGACCTCGATTGCGTCGCGCCCCGCGGCACGCTCGCCTTTCCCCGCTTTCACGGCGGCAGGGACGCGGCTTCGTTCGTCGGGAGGCTCTTCCAGGACCACGGAGTGGCCGTGGCGCCGGGAGCCTTTTTCGACTCCCCTGCTCACTTCCGCGTCTCGCTCGGCGGCGACCCGGCGAAGCTCGATGAGGGACTCGCCGCCATCTCGCGCTGCCTCGACGAAGACCGGGCGGTGGATCCAACGCCATGACCCGAGGTCACTCCCACTCGATCGTGGCCGGGGGCTTGGACGTCACGTCGTAGACGACCCGGTTGATGCCGCGCACCTGTCGGGTCACCCGGGCCGCGATCCGGTCCAGGACTTCATGGGGCATTCGAAACCAGTCGGCCGTCATGAAATCCGTGGTCTGCACCGCGCGGACCGCCAGCACGAATTCGTGCGTGCGCGCGTCGCCCATGACGCCCACTGACCGGACCGGCAGGAGCACGGCGAAGGCCTGGGAGATCGCGTCGTACAAGCCAGCGGCGCGGATCTCGTCGAGAACGATCTCGTCCGCCTTCTGCAGGATGGCCACCTTCTCCCGGGTCACCTCGCCGGGAATGCGCACCGCCAGGCCCGGACCCGGGAAAGGGTGCCGCCGGAGAAACTCGCTGGGCAGGCCGAGATCGGCCCCCAGCTGCCGGACCTCGTCCTTGAACAGCTCCCGGACCGGCTCGATCAGCTCGAACCCCAGCCGTTCTGGTAGCCCGCCGACGTTGTGGTGGGTCTTGATGACGGCCGACGGACCCTTGATCGAGACGGATTCGATGACGTCGGGATAGAGCGTGCCCTGAGCCAGGTAGCGCGGATCGGGAATCGAACGGGCCTCCTTCTCGAACACCTCGATGAAGGTGCGCCCGATGATCCGGCGCTTCTCCTCGGGGTCGGCCACGCCCGAGAGGCGCGACAGGAAGAGATCCGAGGCATCGACGCAGGCTACGTCGAAGCCCAGGTGGCCGAAGGCTTCCACCACCTGGGCCGCCTCGTGGGCGCGCATCAAGCCGTGGTCGACGAGGATGGGAAAGACGCGGTCCCCCACCGCTTCGCGCAGAAGAAGGGCCGTCACGGACGAGTCGACGCCTCCGGAAAGGGCGCAGACGACCGAGCCGGTCGGCGCCTGCTTCTGGATCTGCGCGATCTTGTCCTGGCGAAACGAGACCATGGTCCAGTCCGCCCGCACCCGGCAGACGCGGAACAGGAAGTTCGCGAGGATCTCCGATCCATGCTCGGTGTGCCGCACCTCGGGATGAAACTGCAGGGCGTAGATTCCCCGGCTCTGGTTCTCGAACGCGGCGATCGCGCTCGATTCGGTTGCGCCGATGGTCCGAAAGCCCTCCGGCGGCTCGGCCACCGAGTCTCCATGGTTCATCCAGACCGTCTGGGTCTCCTCGAGTCCGGCAAAGATCGGAGAGTCCGTCGCAATCCGAGCCACGGCCCGGCCGTACTCCCGGCCCTCGGGGACGACCCGTCCCCCGAGCGTCTGCGCGAGCCACTGCATGCCGTAACACAGCCCGAGGGTTGGCAGCCCGAGTTCGAGCAGGTTGGCGATCGGCCGGGGGGCGTCCTTCTCGTAGACGCTCTGGGGGCCCCCCGAGAGGATGATGCCTGCAGGGTTCGTCTTGAGGATCTCCTCTGCCGGCGTATCGGGAGGAAGGACCACGGAGAAGACCCTCGCCTCGCGGATCCGCCGCGCGATCAGCTGCGTGTACTGACCTCCGAAATCGAGAATGACGATGCTGCGGCCCGTGGTCACGACGATCCCGCCCGCATCAGGAGCGCCACCGGGCCCGACAGAACCACGGCGAAGGGAAAGGCCGCCACCGCCGCGCCGAACGGCACGCACGCCGCGAGCATGGGGGCCACCAGGGCGCCGGGCGCCAGGCGTGCCGCGGCCCGCTCGCCGACCACGACCAACGCGACGGACGCCATGAGAAAAAGCACCGTGAAGGTCGCGGCGAACGCCCTGCGGTAGGCCGATCCGGCGGGCCTCGAGCGGCGGCCGAAGATTCCGGCCTCCGCGGTGACCACGAAGAGGATGAAGAGCAGCGTCAGCAGGTACATCGGAAGAAAGAAAAGGATCGACTGCTCGACGAAGCGCGCCTCGGGCCCCGCCGCCACGTATTGACCCCCAGCCCATTGCTCCAGGAAGGCGTAGGTCGCAAAGCCCGGATCGTCGCGGCCATGGGTCAGGAGGAAGACGAGAACGCCGATCAGGAACGCGGAGGGAAGCAGCAGCGCGGCCTGGCGGAAAAAGGTCACGTCTCCCCGGATTGTAGCGGAACTGCGTCGTCCGGGAGACGGACCTTAGAATAACGGCGCGTGGCCCTCAAGAAATCGACGCGATTCCTACTCGTGCTCTTCGTGAGCTCGGCCCTGACGGCGGTCCTCGTGACCCGCGGCAGCAAGTTGGGCTGTGCCGGATTGGCTGCGGCCATCCTTGCGGTGTTCTGTCTGCTCTGGCTCGTGGCGTTGGGCTTCGCCGCCCTGTTTCGGCTGATCGTCCGGCGGATCGCGCTGCGCCTGGCGTTCTCTTACTTCCTGATCGGCGTCGTGCCAATCCCGCTCCTGGCGGCGCTGCTCTTCGCCGTCGCCTACGTGCTCGCCAGCCAGGTGGTGGGTTCGGGCGTCCGCCGCGCGGTCGCCGCGGTGGTGGAGAAGGCGGCGGCGACGGATGAAGGTCTGCCGGAGTTCCGGATCGAGGAGCACGCCGTCGCTTCCTCCGATGTGGACTGGCTGCCGGAGGGCGAGCGCGTCGAGTGGGCCGAGAAGCTGGACGTGCCGCAGCCGATCATCGTGGGCGACGACGTGTGGTTCGCCGCGCGTCCGGACGACGCCGATCCCGGCCGTGTCGCGCTCCTCCCCGTGGCGGATCCCAAGTCCGGCCTGCTCCAGCGGCTCGCCGACAGGACCGGGTACGAGGTTCGCCTGGCCACGGGCCGCAACGAACGCCGCGACAAGGGCGGCACGCAGTTCCAGATCGGCAAACGGCAGGATCGGGAATGGAAGCTCGTCGCGCGCCCTCACGGCGCCTTGCCTTCCGGCTCGACCTTCATGACGCGCGAATGGATCGTCGGCGTGCACCTTGAAAGACCGGCCGCGGCGCTGCGCGGCTCTCCGACAGACCGCCTGGTCATCCTGGTCGCCCGGACGTCGCCCCGGGTGCTCTTCGATCAGCTCTTTTCCCAGGGTATCCCCGAGGTCGGGCGCGTGTTCTGGGGCATCGTGGCGGGAGTGGGAGCGGCGCTTCTGCTGGTCTACCTGCTGGCGCTGGCGATCGCGTTCTTCCTGATCGCTTCGATCGCGCGCAGCGTCAATCGACTCACGCGCGCGACGCAAGCGGTCGCGCGAGGCGACTTCTCGGTCCGCGTGGCCTCCCGAGCGAGGGATCAGATCGGAGACCTGGCCCGGTCGTTCGACGGCATGGCCGCCTCGATCGAACGATTGCTCGTCCAGACCGCGGCCAAGGAGCGCCTGGACGGCGAGATCGCAGTGGCTCGCACGATCCAGCAGAAGCTGCTGCCTCCACCCGAGGCCGAGCTGGCCGGCCTCCGACTCGTGGCGCGGTTCGAGCCGGTGGCGGAGATCGGCGGCGACTACTACGACTACTTCGCGATGCCGGACGGGCGGTCGGCCGTCGCGCTGGGCGATGTCTCCGGGCACGGCCTGCCCACGGGCCTGCTGGCGGCCATGGCCAAGGCGGCCCTGGTGACGCAGATCGAGTCGGGCCTGTCAGGCTCGGCCCTCTTCGGCCGCGTGAACGACTTGATCCAGCGCTCGACCGACACGCGCAACTACATGACCCTGGCGTTGCTGGCGTGCGACCCGGTCACCCACCAGGCCGAGCTGACCAACGCCGGGCAGCTCGCCCCGTACCGGCTCTCGGGCTCGGAGGTGACGAGCCTCTCGCTCCCCTCCTTTCCGCTGGGCCTGTTCGCCCGGCGGGAGTTCCCCACGGTGAAAATCGATCTGGCGCCGGGGGACCGGCTCGTTCTCCTGACGGACGGGCTGGTCGAAGCCGTGGACGCTTCCGGTGAGCCATTCGGCTTCGAGCGGCTGGAGGATTTGCTGCGCGGGGAGGTCTCTTCCGACGCGGAGCGTCTTCGAGATGCCGTCCTGCAAGCCGTCGCGGCCCACTCCGCCGGCGCGCCTCCCGACGACGACCGCACGATCGTCGTCGTGACGATTCTGTAGCCGGCCGAGGCTTCCCGGGAGCCTGTCCGGTCAAACGCGAGGATCGACGTCAAAGAGGGACTCGGCTCGAGATCAGGCGACCGGTCGAGGCCGCATCCGGCCGAGCCGGTTCGCCGGTGGCGAGGCCAGATCCCGAGCCAAGCGAAAGCGACGTTCAGCGCCAGCGGCCCTCGCGCCAGTACCAGCCATTGCGGTGGTGGACCCAGCGCCCTGCCACCCAGACGGCTCCCGGACGCGGCCTGCGCTCCCAGCGTCCCGGCGCCCAGATGTAAGCGCGGCCGTCCCATCGGTGGTAGCCGGGGATCCAGAAGAACTCCGGACCCGGCGCCGTTCCGATCACCTCGACCTGCGCCCTCGGCGGCGCCGCCCTCACGTAGACGGCGCCGGGCGGGGGCCCCGGCGCGCAAGCGGTCGATGCGATCAGCGCGGCCGCCCCGGCCAGACTCAGAGCCAGAAGGCGAAACGTCTTCATACGAGCCTCTCTCCTAAGAACTTTCGGTCCTTGTTACCGATGCCGCCAGTGGCCCTCGATCCAGTACCAGCCCCTTCGATGGCTGGCCCAATGGCCGGGCACCCAGACAACATTCGCCCGAGGCGGGAGCACGTATCGCCCTGGGAACCAGACGTAGGCCCGTCCGTCCCAACGGTGGTAGCCCGGGACCCAGATGTGCCGAGGAGACGGGGCCACGGGAACGGTCTCCACGATCGCCGCCGGAGGCGCCACCCTCACGTAGACCCGGACACCGGCGCTGGCCGAAGGCGCAGACAGCGACCCGGCCAGAATCGCCACAGCCACCAGAGTGGAACAGGTCTTGTGTTTCATGGTCTTCGTCATGCGCTCCTTTCCCTTTCCACGAGGTCATGCAATTTGACGACCAATCCGCCCGGGCGGTTGACGGGGCCGAGCCCCGGTCGCGTCATCGAATCTGGCCGGAGAGCACCCTTTCCAGCGTCGCCGCGTCCATATTCCCGCCGGAGATCACGATGCCGACGGCCTTGCCGGCCAGGCGAGGGGCGAGCTTGCGCAGACCGGCCAGTCCGGCCGCGCCGGCCCCTTCGCACAGATTGTGCGTCGTACGAAGGATCAGGGCCACCGCGTCCGCGATCTCTCCCTCCGAGACGATCAGGAAGTCCGTCAGCCCCTCACGGAGCGCGGGAAACGTCAGGTCGTATGCCGCCCGCGTGGCCAGGCCGTCGGCGAAGGTGTCGGCCGAGTCGGTGGTGACCGGCCGTCCGGCGTGCCACGAGTCGTGCGCCGCGCTCGCACGCGCGGCCTGGACGGCGAAGACCTGGATCTTCGGCTGCAGCGCCCGGGCCACCGTCAGCGCCCCCACCGCCTGCGAGCCCCCTCCGACGGAGACGACGATCGCGTCCAGATCCGAATGCTCTTCGATCATCTCGAGGGACAGCGTGGCTGCGCCGGCGATGACCCGCCGGTCGTTGGTGGAGTGCAGCAGAGTCGCTCCGCGCTCCTGGACCAGACGCTTGGCGACGGCCACGGATTCGTCGTAATCCCTCCCCTCTTCGTGGAGCGTCGCCCCGAATCCGCGCATCCCCTCGTTCTTCTCCGGATTGTTGCCCCGAGGCACGCAGATCGTGACGGCGACGCCGAGCAGCGAGCCGGCCCACGCCACGCCCAGGCCGTGATTGCCCCGCGTCGCGGCCACCACGCCCCGCGCCCTCTCGGCCTCCGTCATCGCCGACATCGCGGAGAGCGCGTTCCTGGCCTTGAACGAGTTGGTCGGGCAATGATTCTCGTGCTTGACCCACACCGCGATCCCTTGACCCACCGCCTCGTCGAGCGGCGGATAACGGCGCAGCGGAGTCGGCGCGATGTGCGGGCGCACGCGCTGACGCGCCTCGAGCACGTCGGCGATCGAGATGGGCCAAACCGCATCCGGAGCAGGCGTCATGAAGACCTCCCTGCGAGCGTGCCCATCGTAAATCGTCCGCGGGCAGACTCCGGGCTGTGCTAAAGAATCCGCGATGGTCGTTCTGACGCCCGGGGTGTCTCCGGAGGGGTTCTTCCGGGGCCTCCAGACCGCATCGCGACGGGCCCTTCTCCTCGACTACGACGGCACCCTCGCGCCGTTCTCCTCCGACCGGGACCGCGCGTTCCCCTATGCCGGAGTCCCCGGCGCCCTCGCGGCGATCCTGGCGCAGGGATCGACGCGGGTCGCGGTCGTGTCGGGCCGGGCGGCCCGCGACGTCCTGCCGCTGCTCGAGCTCGATCCCCGACCTGAGATCTGGGGCTCCCACGGCCTGGAACGGCTGGGCCCGGATGACTCCTACGAGGCCGGGCCGGTCGAGCCCCAGGCCGCCGACCTCCTGGCGGAAGCCGGCGCCTGGCTGATCGAAAACGGATGGGGCCGCCTCCTGGAGCGAAAGCCGTTCGGTCTCGCTCTCCACGCCCGGGGCGCGTCGGAGGGCGACTTCGTCCGCGCCCGCGAGGCGGCCCTGCGGCAGTGGGGCAAGGCCCTCTCGGCCGTCGGCCTCGAGCCGCTCGAGTTCGACGGCGGCATCGAATGGAGGCCGTCCGGGGGACACAAGGGGGAAGTGGTCCGGACGGTCCTGGTCGAGGAAGGCCCGAGAGCCGCCGTCGCCTATCTGGGCGACGACCGTACAGACGAGGACGCCTTCGCCGCGCTCGCCGGGCGGGGCCTCTCCGTGCTCGTGCGCCGGCAGCTGCGTCCTACGCTGGCGAACCTGTGGATCCGTCCGCCGGAAGAGCTTCTTGATTTCCTCGACCGGTGGCGCCGCGACGCCGGCGGCCCGACCCGATGAGCGAGAGGATACCGACGACCGAACGCTTTCGAAGAGAAGTCCTTCCGCCGCAACCGGTTACGCCTCCCTGGACACCCGCTGCGCCTCCCCCTCACCCTGCGTCGAGGCGCTGAGATCGGAACTGATCTTGCTACAGACCGGGTTGAAGCCGATGCGACTCGTCGTCGTCTCCAATCGCCTCCCGTTTACGCTCGTGCGGGACCCGGCCGGAGGGTGGACCTCCGAGCCCGGCTCCGGCGGTCTGGTCACCGCCCTGCGGCCCGTCCTGCAGAATCGCGGCGGATGCTGGATCGGGTGGACGGGAGCCACGGCGGAAGAGCTCCCCAACGCCGCCGAGATCCTGGAAGATTCCTCCGGCCGATTCGGATACGAGCTCGTTCCCTTGACTCTGACCGAAAAGGAGCGCGACGACTTCTACTACGGTTTCTCCAACGAGGTCGTCTGGCCCCTGTTCCACGACCTGCTCTCCCGCTGCCGCTTCGAGCCTCGCTACTGGCAAGCCTACGAATCGGTCAACCGGATGTTCGCCGAGGCCACCGCGGAGAAGGCCTCCGCCGACGACTTCGTCTGGGTTCACGACTACCACCTGATGGCGGTCGCCGGAAACCTGCACGCTCTCGGCCTGCGGTCCCGGATCGGCTTCTTTCTCCACATTCCGTTTCCGCCGCTGGATCTCTTCCTGAAGCTCCCCTGGAGGTTCCACATCCTGCGGGCCCTCATCGAATACGACCTCCTCGGCTTCCAGACCGCGCGCGACCGCGGCAATTTCCTCCAGTGCGTGCGGCACCTGCTGCGCGGCGCCGAGATCATCGGCAAGGGCGCGGTGGTCTCGGTCCGGCTTCATGGGCGGGAGATTCGCGTCGGCACGTTCCCGATCTCGATCGACTTCCGCCAATTCGAGAGCCGGGCCGGCGAGGACGACGTCCTGGACAAGGCGGCCAACCTGCGCCGGGATGAGAGCGGGCGCCGGATCGTCCTCGGCGTCGACCGCCTCGATTACACCAAGGGGATCCCCGAGAAGCTGGAGGCCTTTCGCACGATGCTCATGCGGTTCCCGGCGATGCGAGGCAACGTCACGCTGATCCAGGTCGTCGTCCCGAGCCGCGAAGAGATCCCCGGTTACCAGAGTCAGAAGCTCACGATCGAGGGGCTCGTGGGCCGCATCAACGGCGAGTTCACGCGGTCGGGTTGGGTGCCGATTCACTACATCTACCGCAGCCTCGAGGGCCCGAGGCTGCCCGCCTATTACCTGGCCGCCGACGTCGCCCTGGTGACGCCGTTGAAGGACGGCATGAACCTCGTGGCCAAGGAGTACTGCGCCACACGCGCCGATGAACGGGGCGCCCTGGTGCTCTCGGAGTTCGCCGGAGCGGCGGCTCAACTCCAGCGCGGGGCCTTCCTGGTCAATCCGTTCGACGTGGAGGGCGTCGCCAGCTCCCTCGAGCACGCCTGCCGGCTCACGCAAGAGGAACAGCGCGGGCGCATGCGCCGTCTGCGTCGGGCGGTCAAGGACTACGACATCTATCGGTGGGTCGACGAGTTTCTCGAGGCCGCGATCTCCCGCGACCTCGCGGACTTTCCGCGCGGCGAGGAGTACATCCCGGAATCGGTCGTGACATGAGCCTGGCGATCGAGCACCACGGGGTCATCGGCGACCTGCGAAGCGCCGCTCTGGTCGGACTCGACGGGACCATCGACTGGCTCTGTCTGCCGCACTTCGACTCTCCCAGCGTCTTCGCCGCGATCCTGGACGAAGAGCGGGGTGGCCGCTTTGCGATCTCCGCGGTGTCGCCGGACGCCCGGCAGCGCCAGATGTACCTGCCCGACTCCAATGTCCTCCTGACGCGCTTCCTGACGCCGGCCGGAGTCGGCGAGGTCGTCGACTTCATGCCGATCTCCGACGATCCGTCCGCGAGTCCGACCGACCCGCGCCTCGTGCGCCTGGTGCGGGGGGTGCGGGGCGAGATCCCGTTTCGATTGGAGTGCCGTCCGGCCTTCGACTACGGACGGGAACGACCCCGATGGGAAGAAACGGACTTCGGCTTTCGAGCCTGCTCGAAGACACTGTCGCTCGATCTGGCGACGCCGCTTCGGCTCAGCCTCGTCGACGGCGCGGCGTTGTCCGAATTCCTCCTCCGGGAGCGCGATCAGATTCCGGTGTCGGTCAGCGAGTCCGGAGCGGGAGTGCCCCCCCACGACCAGCTCGGTGAGCGGTGCCAGGAGGAGTTTCGCCGGACCCTCGGCTTCTGGCAGAGCTGGATCTCCCGCCACAGGTACCGGGGGCGCTGGCCCGAAATGGTCAAGCGCTCGGCCCTGGCGTTGAAACTCCTCACGTTCGCTCCCACCGGCGCCATCGTGGCCGCGCCGACGACCAGTCTGCCCGAGTGCGCGGGCGGGAACCGGAACTGGGACGACCGCTACACCTGGATCCGCGACGCGGCGTTCACCGTCTATGCCTTCCTGCGCGTCGGTCTGCCCGACGAGGCTGCCCGGTTCATCGACTTCCTGGAAGAGCGGTGCCATATCGAGGATGGGCTCCGGGTCCTGTACCGGATCGACGGGGGCCGGGACGTTCCCGAGGAGACCCTGTCCCACCTGGCGGGCTATCAGGGATCGCGCCCGGCGCGGATCGGCAACGCGGCGGCCCGCCAGTTCCAGCTGGACATCGCCGGCGATCTGCTCGATGCGATCTCCCTTCATGACAAGTACGTCGAGCCCATTTCACACCGCCTGTGGAACGCGGTGCGCGGCATCGCCGGTGGGGTCTGCGACTCGTGGAGGAAGTGCGACGAGGGAATCTGGGAGGTGCGCGGGGGGCCGCGCCACTTCACCTTCTCCAAGATGATGTGCTGGGTGGCCCTGGATCGCGCCTTTCGTCTTTCGATGAAGCAGAGCCTCCCCGGCGACCGGGAGCGGTGGACCGCCAACCGCGACGAGATCTACGAAACGATCATGGAGCGGGGATTCTCGCAGGCCAAGAGATCCTTCGTCCAGGCGCTCGACAGCGACGTCCTCGACGCGTCCATGCTTCTGGCGCCGATGGTCAAGTTCGTTTCGCCGACGGATCCGCGGATGCTGGGAACACTCGACGCGGTCGAGCGGGAGATCCAGAAGGACAACCTCGTGCGCCGTTACGATCCGCGCGTCGCTCCCGACGGCGTGGGGGAGGAGGAAGGCACCTTCTCCATGTGCACGTCCTGGCTGGCGGAGGCCATGGCCCGGGCCGGTCGCCTGGAGCCGGCCCGGTTGATCTTCGAGAAGATGCTGGGGTACGCCAACCACCTCGGTCTCTACTCGGAGCAGATCGGATTGACCGGCGAGTCGGTCGGGAACTTCCCCCAGGCGTTCACGCACCTGGCGCTCATCTCCGCCGCGGTCAACATCAGTCGGGCGCTGGACGGGGATCGGCAGGGATCCCGGGGATGGTGAGGTTGCACGCCCAGGACATGCTTCCGCCTGCGGATCCGCTCTGGTATCGGGACGCGGTCCTCTACGAGATCCACGTCCGGGCGTTCTTCGACAGCAACGGAGACGGGATCGGAGATCTCGCCGGACTGCGCGAGAAGCTCGACTACATCCAGGACCTGGGCGTCACCGCGATCTGGCTGCTTCCCTTCTACCCCTCCCCGCTCCGGGACGACGGGTACGACATTGCCGATTACACGTCGGTCCACCCTTCCTACGGCACGCTCTCGGACTTTCGGACGTTTCTCCGGGAGGCCCACCGACGGGGGCTTCGGGTCGTCACCGAGCTCGTCTTGAATCACACCTCCGACCAGCACCCCTGGTTTCAGCGGGCGCGCCGCGCGCCCCGCGGCTCGGCCCTGCGCGATTACTACGTGTGGAGCGACACGCCGGAAAAGTTCAAGGACGCCCGGGTGATCTTCCAGGACTTCGAGCCGTCCAACTGGTCGTGGGATCCGATCGCCGGAGCCTACTACTGGCACCGCTTCTACGCCCATCAGCCGGACTTGAACTTCGGCAGCCCGGCGGTTCACCGACAGCTCTTTCGCATCGTCGACTTCTGGTTGTCGATGGGTGTCGACGGGATGCGCCTGGACGCCATCCCCTACCTCTACGAGCGCGAGGGCACCAACTGCGAGAACCTCCCGGAGACCCACGCTTTCTTGAAGGCCCTGCGCCGTCACGCCGATGACAAGTTTCCTGGCCGGATGTTCCTGGCCGAGGCCAACCAATGGCCCGAGGACGCCGCGGCCTATCTCGGGGACGGGGACGAATGCCACATGGCGTTTCACTTTCCCCTGATGCCGCGGCTGTTCATGGCCGTTCGCATGGAAGACCGATTTCCGATCGTCGACATCCTGAACCAGACGCCGTCCATTCCGGCCAACGCGCAGTGGGCCCTGTTTCTGCGCAACCACGACGAGCTGACGCTCGAGATGGTCACGGACGAGGAGCGCGACTACATGTACCGCGTCTACGCGCAGGACCGGCAGATGCGCGTCAACCTGGGTATCCGACGCCGACTGGCGCCGCTCCTGGGCAACGACCGCCGCAAGATCGAGCTCTTGAACGGCCTTCTGCTGTCGCTGCCCGGCACGCCCGTCCTGTACTACGGCGACGAGATCGGGATGGGAGACAACATCTACCTCGGTGACCGCAACGGGATGCGCACCCCGATGCAGTGGAACGGCGACCGCAACGCCGGCTTCTCGCGGGCCTCCGCCCAGCGCTTGTATCTGCCGATCGTCACCGACCCGGAGTACCACTTCGAGACCGTGAATGTCGAGGTCCAGCAGAACAACCCGAGCTCTCCGCTGTGGTGGATCAAGCGCGTGCTGGCCCTGCGCCAGAGCCACCGCGCGTTCGGGCGAGGCACGTTCCAGCTGCTCTATCCCGAGAACCGCAAGGTCCTGGCGTACGTGCGAGGCCACGATCGAGAGAAGGTCCTGGTCGTGGCCAACCTCTCCCGCTTCGCGCAGCACGTCGAGCTCGACCTCGCCACCGACGCCGGCCGGGTTCCCGTCGAGATGTTCGGGCACACCGAGTTCCCGGCCGTCGCCGCCTCCCCCTATCCCCTGACGCTCGGACCCCACGGCTTCTACTGGTTCGCGCTGGAGCATCGCCGCGACGCCGTCTCGATGGGACGCGAGCCCGCCGACGAGATTCCGGTCATCGAGGTCTCTGATGCTCCGGACGGTGTGTTCTCCGCGTCCGCGCGCAACGCCCTCCAGAGCGCCCTGGCCTCCTTCATCGGGGCCCGACGCTGGCTTGGAGCGGAGCCTCGGCGCATCAAATCCCTTCGGATCATGGAGGCGATCGCGCTCTCCGCTCTTCCGGAGAGCCCGCGCTGGATTCTCGCGCGCGTCGACCACGTCGAGAGCGACGCCGAGACGTGCGCCGTTGCCCTGTCCTTCGCCGCGGGCGGGCGCGCGGAGGCGATGCGGCGCGACGCCCGTCAGGCCATCGTGGCCGAGATTTGCAGCGCGGGCGCTCCCGCTCTGCCGCGGACGTTCCTCATCGATGCGATCTTCGATCCGGACTTCGACCGGGCCCTTCTCGAAGCGATCGCGCGCCGACGCCGCTGGAAAGGACAGGACGGCGACATCGTGGGAACCCCGGCCCCGGCCTTCCGGCGCCTGCGCGGGGAGGGCCGCAGTGTGGCACCCGTCCTGGACAGGCCCGAGCGGATCTCGAGCTCGGTGGTCTACGGCGACCGGTTCGTGGGGCGCCTGGTGCGCCGGACGGAGCCGGGCGTCCACCCCGACGCGGAGATCAGCGAGTTCCTGACCGATCGCGCCGGCTTCGCCCATGCCGCCCCGCTTGCGGGCGCTCTCCAATACCGGGCGTCGCAGGGCGAGCCCACGACGCTCGCCCTTCTGCACGGCTTCGTTCCCAACCACGGCGACGCGTGGCGCTACACCCTCGATGCGCTCGACCGCTTCCTGGAGCGGATGCTCGGTCTCCACGGGCACGGCCAGCCTCCGACGGCTCCGGCCGCCGCCGCCCTCGGGCCGCGTCTCATCGGCAGCTACTGGCAGTCCGCGCTGCTCCTCGGCACGCGAACCGCGCAGCTCCACCTGGCGCTGGCGTCGGGTCAGGGCGCTTCGTTCGCTCCGGAGCCCTTCTCGATGCTGTCGCAACGCTCTCTCTACCAATCGCTCCACACGCTGGCGGAGCGCAGTCTTCCGTTGCTGCGCCGGCAGCTCGACGGGCTCCCCTCGGGTATCCGCCCCGCGGCGGACGCGCTCCTGGTGCGCGAGGAGGATCTGCGCTCGCGCTGGCGGTTCCTCCTGGAGGAGAAGATGGCGGCGCAGCGCATCCGCGTTCATGGCTCCTACGATCTGAGCAGGGTTCTGTTCACCGGAAAGGATTTCGTGGTGATCGATTTCGGCGGCGACCCGTGCCGCGAGCTGTCGAGCCGCCGCCGGAAGCGCTCCGCCCTGGTCGACGTGGCCGCGATGATGAGCTCGCTGCGCCGCGCAGCCGCGGCGGCGCTCTCCGGGAAGGGGGAGACCGCGACGATCCGGGCTCAGGACAGGGACGCCTTGCGGCCGTGGGCCCGGCTGTGGACGCGCCTCGTCAGTGACGCCTTCCTCCAGTCCTACCTGGCGACGGCCCGCGAAGGCTCGTTTCTGCCGGCCGACCGGACGCAGCTCGCGCGGCTCCTCGACCTCTACTTGCTCGAGAGAGCCATCTATGAGATCGGTTATGCGCTGCGCAACCGCCCGGAGTCGATGGCCGGCGCGCTGGATGAGGTCCTTGGTGTCCTCGCGCCGGCGGCGGTTTCGGAGGAGGAGAGGCAAGGATGAACGACGAGAAACCGCACCGCCGGTCCCCGGGGCGCCGGACCTCGAAGTCCGCGCCGCCGGCCCCGCCGGCGCCGGCCGGAGATCGCGCTCCCGCCGGGCCGAGCCTCCTGACCGAGGACGACCTCTATCTCTTCAACGAGGGCAGCCACCTGCGCCTGTACGAGCGGCTTGGCGCGCACCCGATGACCGTGGAGGGGGTCGAAGGAACCTGCTTCGCCGTGTGGGCGCCCAACGCGGCCCGGGTCGGCGTGATGGGGGACTTCAACGGCTGGAACAAAGAGGACCATCCCCTCTCTCCCCGCGGGACGTCGGGGATCTGGGAAGGATTCGTGGCGGGCGTCGCGGCCGGCGCGGCATACAAGTTTCATATTGTATCCCGCTACCACGGCTACGCCGCCGACAAGACCGACCCCTTCGCCTTCCGGGACGAGGTGGCTCCGCGCACCGCGTCGATCGTGTGGGACCTCGACTACGCGTGGGGCGACGCCGCGTGGATGGCCGGCCGTGCGCGCGCCAACGCGCTGTCCGCTCCGATCGCCGTTTACGAGGTCCACCTGGGCTCCTGGCGCCGGCCGCCGGGAGAGGATCGGTATTACACCTTCCGTGAGATCGCGCAGCCGCTCGCGGACTACGTCCTCCAGATGGGATTCACGCACGTCGAGCTTCTGCCCATCATGGAGCACCCGTTCTACGGCTCGTGGGGCTACCAGACCACCGGATACTTCGCGGCCACGTCGCGCTACGGCACGCCGCAGGACCTGATGTTCCTGATCGATTTCCTGCATCAGAAAGGGATCGGCGTCCTGCTCGACTGGGTACCGTCGCACTTCCCGTCCGACGAGCACGGCCCCGGGTTCTTCGATGGCACCCACCTCTACGAGCACGAGGATCCGCGCCAGGGTTTCCATCCGGACTGGAGCAGTTTCATCTTCAACTACGGACGCAACGAGGTGCGGAGCTTCCTGCTCTCCTCCGCCTTCTTCTGGCTCGACCGGTATCACGCCGACGGCCTGCGCGTGGACGCCGTGGCGTCGATGCTCTATCTCGATTACTCCCGCAAAGAGGGCGAATGGATTCCCAACCGATTCGGCGGGCGTGAGAACCTCGAGGCCATCTCGCTGCTGCGCCGGCTGAACGAGGAGATGTATCGGGCGTTCCCCGGCGTGCAGACCGTGGCCGAGGAGTCGACGTCCTGGCCCATGGTGTCCCGCCCCACGCATCTCGGCGGCCTCGGGTTCGGCATGAAGTGGGACATGGGCTGGATGCACGACACGCTGTCGTACATGGCCGCGGATCCCGTGTACCGCAAGTACGAGCACCGCAAGCTGACCTTCCGCATGCTGTACGCCTTCTCCGAGAACTTCCTGCTGCCCCTCTCCCACGACGAGGTCGTCCACATGAAGGGGTCGCTGGCCGGGCGGATGCCGGGGGATGACTGGAAGAAGCTCGCGAACCTGCGCCTGCTGCTGGCCTACCAGACGGCGCAGCCGGGAAAGAAGCTGCTGTTCATGGGAGGCGAGCTCGCCCAGTGGCGCGAGTGGTCGCACGAGCGGCAGCTCGACTGGGAATTGCTCGACCATCCGGCGCACCGCGGCGTCCAGAGATGGGTCGAGGACTTGAACCGTCTCTATCGCCGCGAGCCGGCCCTGCACGAGCGCGATTGCGACCCCGCCGGCTTCGAGTGGATCGACGCCAACGACGCCGACAACAGCGTGGCGACCTTCCTGCGCCGGGCCAACGATCCCGGGGACGTCGTCCTCGCGGTCTTCAACTTCACCCCGGTGCCGCGGCACGGATACCGCGTCGGGGTTCCGGCCGGCGGGGCGTGGATCGAGCTCTTGAACTCGGATGCGCCGGCGTACGGAGGCAGCGGCCAGGGCAATCTGGGACGGGTCGAAGCGTCGAGCGTCTCCTCTCACGGATATCCCCAGTCTCTGCAACTGACGCTGCCGCCTCTCGCCGCCGTCTTCTTCAAGCCCGCGCCGGCGCAGTGACGTCATGACGCAGGTCTCGCAATCACTGGATCCCCGGGCCCCGGTCCTCTTCCTGGCCGGCGGAGTGGTCCTGGCGCTGCTCGCCGCGAGCGACTCCTGAATGCTCGTCGGAAGGCGATGGCGGACCCCGCCGGCTAGAAGGGCCATCACGTCTTCGTCAAGTCTCTGCGGGGCATGCCCCGATCTGGCTCGCGCTGGCGGGGGCTTTCGCCGCGACCCCGGACTTGCCCGTCTCCTCCGTTCACACCGAGCCCATCCGCCGCGCACGCGACGCCCGTTTGCGCAAGGAGGGCATCGAGATCCCGTTCCCGGTGCGCACGGTTCTCTGGCGCCAGCAAGAAAAGACGATATCCTTCGAGCCCAACCGATGAAGGGCTCGTTCTCGCTCGATCCCCGAAAGACGCCGTCTTGGCGGCGCAGCTGTTGGACGACCGTCGGCGATCGCCCGTGTCGTTGAAGCTCCCGTCGCTGAAGCTCCCGCGGCGGGCGGGGGACCTCGACGAGCAGGAGACCCCGCGCGTGCTGTTTCCCCCCACCTATCGCCTCGTCTTCTACTGCCTCCTGATCGGCCTTCTCGGAGCGGTCGCGGCGCTTCTCTTCAACGCGGCGGTCGACCTGGCCCAGTCCCTTCTGCTGGAGCGGCTCGGCCGGTTCGTCCCGCCGGCGCCCGGCGTCCTGGCAACGGGGTTCTACGTTCATTCGTGGTCGATCCGCTGGTGGGTGCCGCTCGCCACCACCCTGGGCGGACTGCTTTCGGGAGTCATCGTCTTTTCCCTCGCCCCGGAGGCCGAGGGTCACGGGACCGACGCCGCGGTCGAGACGTATCACCAGAAGGGGGGCGACGTGCGCGCCCGCATCCCCTTCATCAAGGGCGTGGCCTCCGCGCTGACCATCGGCTCGGGCGGCGTGGCCGGGCGCGAGGGTCCGACCGCGCAGATCTCGGTCGGTCTGGGCTCCATCCTCGCCCGCTTCCTGAGGGTGCGCGGTCAGGAGCGGCGCATTCTGCTGCTGGCGTCGATGTCGGCGGGGCTGGCCGCGGTCTTCCGAGCTCCCCTCGGCATGGCGATCTTCGGCGTGGAGATCCTCTACTCGGGGATGGTGTTCGAGTCGGAGGCCTTGATCTATACCGTGATCTCTGCCGTTACGGCGTACGCGTTTCACGGCTTCTTCGTAGGCTGGTCTCCGATCTTTGCCATTCCTGCGGGCCTGACGTTCCACAATCCTCTCGTCCTGCTCGGATTCGCGCTTCTGGGTGTTCTCGGCGGGGTCGTCGGCGCGGCTCTGCCCTCGATCTTCTACGGCATTCGAGACCTCTTCCACGCGATTCCCATTCCCCGACACCTCAAGCCGGCGATCGGAGGGCTGGCCGTCGGACTGATCGGCATGTTCGTTCCGGAGATCCTGGGGACGGGATACGGCTGGGTGGAACTGGCCATCGCCGGCAAGCTCTCCGTCGCCGTGCTGCTGGTCACGCTGGCCCTCAAGGCGCCGGCGATGGGCCTGACCATCGGCTCGGGCGGATCGGGAGGCGTCTTCGCGCCGACGGTGACGATCGGTGCGCTGCTGGGCGGAGTCGTCGGACTCTCGCTCGCCTCCTTCTTTCCCCAGTGGGGAATCGTTCCCGCATCTTTCGTCCTCGTGGGAATGGCCTGCGTCTTCGCCGGCGCGGCGCGCACGCCGATCTCCACGCTCATCATGGTAGCGGAGATGACCGGGGGCTATGGTCTGATCGTTCCGGCCATGCTCGCCAATATCGCCTCCTTCATCGTCCAGCGCTCGCTGACCCACGGACGGCGCTACCCGACTCTCTATCAGGCGCAGGTGCCCAGCCGCGAAGACTCTCCCGCCCATCGCGGCGTGTTCGTCCGCCGGGCGCTCGAGATGATCGAAGGAGGCAACGTCGACCGTGCCGACCTGACGCTCCCGCGGCTGGTCAGCCTGCTGCGCTTCGGCCACCCCATCCGCGTGACCGACGGCGCGGGCATGCTGGTGGCCGTGCGGGTGTCGGAGAAGGCGCCGCTCGACGGGCAGACCGTCGCGGAGGGGTTCGCGCCCTTGCCTGGAACGATCGCGGTCGCCATCCTTCACGGCGAAGAGATGACCGTGCCGAGCGGCGGCACGCTGCTCGCCGGCGGAGACCAGATCATCGCGATGACCAACGCCGAGACCTATCCGACCTTGCGCGGCCTGGCCGGAGAGACGACCACGCCGGTGCCCGAATCCCGCTGACGGCGCGGCGGCCCGATCCGGAGCATCTGCGCCGCGTCAGAGGGAACAGGACGTCGCTGACCCTGGGGAGCCGGGCGCGACGTTCACGTACGTCCCCAGCGGCGGCCACGTGACGCCCAAGCTCGCGACGGTCTCCGACCACTTGCCGACGACAGTGTCCTACGACGCTGCGGGTAACGAGACGACCGTCGGGTCCGGCACCTCTACATACTCGTCGCGCAACTATTGAGCGACCGGCGACGGCCTCGGCGACGAGCACGATGGGAGAGGTCTGCGGCTTGGGACGGTCAGGACGAGTGTTACCCTTTTCCCGGTGCGTCAGTCCTCTCTTTCGCTATTATTCCAACGCGCGTGCATCTTTGGCGCTCACGGAGTAAGCCGAACGGTCAACTTCGCGGATCGACCGGTGGGCTTATTGGGTCAGCCCCCCCGATTGGCTCACTGGCTGTGCTGCTGCTCGGGCGATGAGGAGACCAATTGGGGGTGAGCCGTCGTTTATGGCGTTATGAAGACTGACACCCGTTAGCAGATCTGCCGCTCGAGGAGCTGCTGCGGCGTTTCCGGGTGGCCCCGAGCCAGCCGAGCTATAGTTTCCGCGTCGAGCCTCGACCGGACGGCTCGGCCGAACTGCCATGCCTCGTCGCAAGAAGAAGGCGGAGAAGGATTCGCGAGGGCTCGCCGCGACGGATGTGGCGGTCGGCTCCCCGCCGGCTCCCGTCGAAATGCTGCGGCGGCAGATCGAGGACGACGGCGGCGCCGTCCTGGCCCTGTACCGGGATCCGCTGGAAGGAAGCTGGCAGGCCTTCGCCGCCCTGCCGCTCGACAAGGTCGAGCCGACGCCGTTCCAGCGCGACTTGTCCGACACGCACGTCAAGCGCCTGGCCGCTGTGATCGACAGCCTGGGACGGTTTCTCGATCCGATCATCGCGGTGCGCCACGGCAGCGGCGTGCTACTGGACCCCCAACGGCTATCACCGCCTTTCGGCCATGAAGCGGCTGGGCGCCAAATCAATCGTCGCGCTGGTGTTGCCCGAGCCCGAGCTGGCCTTCAAGATCCTGGCCCTGAACACCGAGAAGGCGCACAACCTGCGCGAGAAGTCCCTGGAGGTCATCCGCATGGCGCGCGACCTGGCCGCGGCACAGCCCCGCGCCGAGATCGACTACGCGCTGGAGTTCGAGGAGCCGGCGTTCCTGACGCTCGGCGTCTGTTACGAGAAGAACGGCCGCTTCGCCGGGGGCGCGTACCATGCCGTCTTGAAGCGGATCGACGAGTTCTCGACCGAGCCCCTGCCCCGGGCTCTCCCCATGCGCGAGGCGCGCGCGGCGCGCGTGATGGAGCTGGAAGAGGCGGTCGGCCGCGGCGATGGCCGCTCTGAAGGAGAAAGGCTTCCAGAGCCCCTATCTGAGGGCGTTCGTGGTGGCCCGCATCAACCCGCTGCGCTTCCAGAAGGCAACGGGAAAGCCGTCCTTCGACGGCACGCTCGAAAAGATGATCGGATCGGCTCGCAAGTTCAACGCCGCATCGATCAAGCCGGAGCAGGTCGCGCGCGCCGCGGGCCCGCCCGACGAGTGAGACGCGCGCGGCTCCTGAAGATGCGTCGATTCGCCGCCGGAGCCCTCGGCCTCCTGTGGCTCGCGGCCGGTTCCGGCGCGGGGGCGGCTCAAAAGAAATCCCTCCGCACGGTGTCGTGCTCGTTCTCGAATCCGAGATACTCCGGATGGTGCCGGGTTTCCGAGAGCCCGCCCGAGAACGCGGCACCGGCCCAAGTGTGCGAAGGCATCCTGGCATGCTTGAACGACGTCGCGTGCAGCAAGACCTACTGCAACGCGACGGAGATTCGGGGCGGATGGAAGCTCGAGGCGGTTCGGACGGAGTGGAAGAAGAAGTAACGCCGTGGGCAAGCGGCTCTCCGGGAGCCGATCCGTTCTCCGCGAGCTCGCACAGAGCGGCCTGCTGCTCCTTCAGGACAAGGTGCGTCCCAGCGTGGTCTCCTTGCTGACCGGCCACACTGTCCGCGGCTCCTGGCGGGGGCACCCGAAATCGCACGAGATCTTTCGAGTGCTGACCCGCCTGGCGAATCACCGCGAGGTGCTGTTCTGCAAGCTCCTCGCCGGAAAGGTCACGCTCGTTCACCGACTCCTGTGGCCCGCCTTTCCTGGGCGTCGCGACCTCGCGCGCGGCGTGGCAGACAAAAGGCCTTTCTCTTTCCGCGCGGAAGCTGTGGCGCATCACCGAGCGAGAGCGTTCGGTCGCCGCCTCGGGCGCTCCCGTCCGGGAGCGCACGGCCCTGCCCTGGGCGTCCACCTCCAGGCCATAGCAGATCTGCTCTAAGCCGCGGGAGCGCGGTCGCTCGCGCGCGTACGCGAAAAGGGCGACCAGTCCCGCCCGGGGATGGAATGACGAGAACCTGGTGATTGTCGGAGACGGCGAGCGATCAGCGACCGGCCGGGGCGGCGGATCCCGCGGCCACCTCGGCCACCGCGGCCACCGCGGGTGAAGCCGGAGCAGCCGTGGCGAGAATCGCCGGCGTCCACCAGGTCAGGATCCGCTTGACGTACCCCACCGTCTCCCGGTACGGCGGAACGCCCCCGAAGGAGTCGACCGCCTCCTCGCCCGCGTTGTAGGCCGCCAGCACAAGCTCGGGATTGTGCTTGAAGCGGTCCAGGAGCGCCTTCAGGTACCGCACGCCCCCTCGGACGTTGGACGTCGGGTCAAATGGCCGCCGCACGTCCAGGCGACGGGCGGTAGCCGGCATCAGCTGCATCAGCCCGCGGGCGCCTTTGCGCGACACGGCGTGCGCCTGGTAATTGGACTCCGCCCGTATGAGGGCGGAAACCAGGGACGCGTCGACGTTGTAGCGCCGGGCCTCGGCCTCGATCAGGGGGTCGTAAGGCGAATGGAAGAGCGGCTTGCGGCGCTCCTGGTAGGACAGATCGTAGGACGGCGCGGAGAGGCTGGCGGCCGGCGGTGAGAGGCGCTCGGTCGGCGGCGCCACTTCGTCGTCCACGATGCGATCGATGCGCGTGAGATCCACCCGGTAGCTACCCCCTCCGGGAACGCCGATCTCCAGCTCGTCGCCCACCACCCGATAGCTCGCGGCCTTGACCACGCGGCCGTCGTCGAAAACCACGAGCTCGGCGCGGGCGATCCCCGCCAGACCGGCCAGCAGGAGCCAGCCCAGACAGACCCGCAACACGTTGGTCACCCCCGGAACGAACCGGGATCTCGCGGACGGCATTCCCTCATTGTACGGGTCAACGGCTTCGATTGCCACGGACCTTCCTCGCCGCCCGGGGATGAAACCGGTCGTAGACGCTGCGCAGCCGCCCCCGCGAGACCTGCGTGTAGATCTGAGTGGTCGAAATATCGGCATGACCCAGCATCATCTGGAGCGCCCTCAAGTCGGCCCCGTGCTCGAGCAAGTGCGTGGCGAAGCTGTGGCGCAGCCGGTGGGGCGTCAGCCGAGATCGGATCCCTGCCTTCCTGCCGTACCCCTCGATCAGCTGCCAGAACCACTGTCGGGTCATCGCCGAGCCGCGCTTGGAGAGAAAGAGAAACGGGGAGCGTCTCGTGTCGAGGCCGGGGCGGGCCTCTGCCAGGTACCGGGTGAGCCACCGCCCGGCGGACTGGCCGAACGGCACGAGCCGCTCCCGTCCCCCCTTGCCCGTCACCCGCAGGATCCCCGCTTCCAGGTCGATCCCGTCCCGCGGCAGCTTCACGATCTCGGAGACCCGCAGCCCGGAGGCATACAGCAGCTCGAGCATGGCCCGGTCGCGAAGACCGAGCGGGTCGTCGACGTTCGGCGCGCCGAGGAGCGTCTCGATTTCCGCCTCCGACAGCGACCGGGGAAGGGCCAGCCCGGTCTTGGGGCTGGAGACGTCCGCGGTCGGGTCCTGGGAGAAGCCCAGGTGCGCTCCGCCGAAGGCGTAGAACCCGCGCAGCGCCGAAAGGGCCCGCGCCGCGGACCGTGCCGAGAGGCCCCTCGCCCGCAGGTGCTTCAGGTATCGCGCGAGGCCCTGGCGGTCCAGCTGATCCGCGCGGGATCGGGACCCCTCGAGCCATGCGCCGAAAGCGCGCAGGTCTTCCCCGTAGGACGCCACGCTGGCCGCGGAGAGCCCGCGTTCGACGGCGAGGTGATCGAGGTAGGTCGGGAGGTGGCGGTCGAGGAAGTCGGAGTGAGCGACGAGTGGCGGGTGACGAGCGGCGAGGGGCGAACGCGGTTCTCGCTTCTTGTCACTTGTCACTCGTCACTTGTCACTTGTCACTGGCGGCTTCTAGCTCCGCGAGCCTGACAGCGCAGGAGCCTGCAGCTGAACCACTGCCAGGATCTCCTCGTCGGTCAGGACCTGATCGCTCTCCTTGGCCCGCCGGAAGACGGCCTCCATCAGCTCCGGCCGCGCCTCGATGCCGTGGTTCTCCAGCCAGCACTGGACATTGGAGAGGCCGCTCATGGGACCGACCTCGATGATCTGCCGGGCGCCGACCATCCCCGCCGGGACGCCCGAGTACACGCGGTCGGCGAGCCACTCGTCCCCCTTCTTGCGCGCCTTGATGATCGCGGCCGCGTGGACGCCGGTTCCCGTGCGAAACGCGTCGCGGCCGACCACCGGATAGTTGTCGGGGATCGGCACGCCGGTCGCCTCGGACACGACGGAGCAATACTCGTGGAGGCGGGTCAGATCCCGGTCGATCCACCCCAGAAGCTGCAGGTTGACCAGGAGCTGGTCCAACGGGGTGTTGCCCACGCGCTCGCCGATTCCCAGGGCGCAGCCGTGGACGCGGTGCGCTCCCGCTTCGAGCGCCCACAGGGCGTTGGTGACGCCCAGCCCTCGGTCCTGGTGGCCGTGCCAGTCGATCTTGACCTCGCGGTCCTGCTCCTCCACCACGCCGACGACGAAGCGGATCAGGTTCTGCACGCCGTTGGGCGTCGCGTGGCCCACCGTGTCGCAGACGCAAACGCGCTTGGCGCCGGCGCGGATGGCGGTCGAGTACATGCGGCGGATGTCGTCGGGGTGCGCCCGGGTCGTGTCTTCCGTGACGTACATCACTGGAATTCCGGCCCGGACAGCGAGGGATACGGCGTCTTCCGAGAGCCGGAGCATCCGGTCGAGATCCCAGTCTTCGGCGTACTGGCGGATCGGCGAGGAGCCGATGAAGCACGCCACTTCGATCGGGATCCCCACTTTCTGAGAGATCTCGATGATGGGCACGATGTCGGCCGCGACGGTGCGTGCCGCGCAGTTGGGGCGGATCTTCATGCCGCAGTCGACGATCTCGCGAGCCAGCCGGGTCACCGTCGCGACGACGTGGGGCCCGGCTCCGGGCAGGCCGATGTCCACCGAGTCGATCCCCAGGTTCTCCATGAGATGAAGGAGCTGGAGTTTCTTCTCGATCGAGGGGCTCTTGACCGACGGCGATTGGAGTCCGTCCCGCAGGGTCTCATCGTCGAGCTCCACCCTGCCCCGGGCGGGAGAAACGGATCCGCCGGCCCGGTTCCAGTCGTAGATCAGGTCCGATTCCGGCGGATGAGATGGGGTCATGGTTCGCGCTTCAGTCTAATCCCGCCCGCCGGAGAGAGCAACGAGCCGGGCGGCTCCGGGGCTCAGACCCCGGTGAATTTCGCCGCTCGCTTTTCCAGAAACGCGGTCATCCCCTCTTTCATATCCTCCGTCGCAGCGCAGAGGCCGAAGAGCGTGGCTTCGAAGGCCAGGCCTTCCGCCAGGGGCATCTCGAGGCCCCGCCGGATGGCCTCCATGGCGTACCGGCACGCGATCGGACCGTTGACCGCGATCTTGCGGGCGATCTCGACTGCCGCGGAATGGGCCTGGCCAGGGGGGACGACTTTGTTCACCAGACCGATGCGCTCGGCATCCGCCGCGGTGATCCCCTTTTCCGCCGTCAGGATCAGCTCGTACGCCCTGGCTCGGCCGACGAGGCGGGCCAGGCGCTGCGTCCCGCCGTATCCCGGCAGGATTCCGAGCGAGGTCTCCGGCAGGCCCATGCGGGCGTTCTCGGAGGCCACGCGGATGGTGCAGGCCATCGCCAGCTCCAGGCCTCCGCCGTAGGCGTAGCCGTTGATGGCGGCGATGGACGGGAAGGGCAGGCGCTCCAACCGGTCCACGAGACCCTGGCCGCGCCGCGCGTGCTCGCGCCCCTCCAGGGGAGTGAGCCGGGACAACTCCCCGATATCGGCGCCTGCGATGAACGCCTTCTCCCCTGCGCCAGTCACGATCAGGCAGCGCAGGTTCGCGTCGGTCTCCGCCGCTCCCAGGGCCCGGTCGAGCTGTTCCATGACCTGCGCGTTCAACGCGTTCAATTTCTCCGGGCGCTGGACGGTGATCGTGCGCACGCCTTCGGACGTCGCGACGGCGACGGCTTCGCTCATTTGCCCTCCCCGTACTCGTAGAATCCGCGACCCGACTTGCGGCCCAGCCGCCCCGCCAGAACCATGCGCTTCAAGAGCGGGGGCGGGGCGAAGCGCTTCTCGCGGTACTCGTCGAACATGATCTGCGCGATGGAGTACGTCGTGTCCAGGCCCACGAAATCGAGGAGCTTCAACGGGCCCATCGGGTGACCGCAACCGAGCTCCATCCCCTTGTCGATGTCCTCCCGGCTGCCGACCCCCTCTTCGAGCGCGCGCACCGCGTCGAGCAGGTACGGGACGAGCAGGCGGTTCACGACGAAACCGGAGTTGTCGTGGGCGCGGATCGGCTCCTTGGAGAGCGACCGCGCGAACGCCAGCACTTCCTCGTCCGTCTCCGCGGACGTCGCGATCGTGCGGACGACCTCGACGAGCTTCATCACCGGCACGGGATTGAAGAAGTGCAGGCCGGCGAACCGGTCCGCCCGCGTCGTGGCCGCCGCCATTTCCGTGATCGTCAGGGACGAGGTGTTGGAACAGAAGATCGTTTCGGCCTTGCACAAGCGGTCGAGCTCCCGGTACGTCTCCTTCTTGAGATCCAGGTTCTCCACGATGGCCTCGATCACGATGTCGCAGTCGGCCAGGTCCTCCAGGCGCGTGCTCGCCTTCAGGCGTCCGGCGATCGCGTCCCGGTCGGCCGCCGACAGCTTCCCCTTCTCGACGGCCCTGGCGAGCGACGCCTGGATCCTCTGCATGCCCTTGCGAGACAGGTCCTCGCTGACCTCCCGCACGACCGTGTCGTACCCGGCCTTGGCCGCCACCTCCGCGATTCCCGATCCCATCAACCCGGCGCCGAGGACTCCCACCTTGCGGATCCTCATCCTTGTGTCTCCTCCGTTTCGTTCGTCATCGTCGGCTGCTGCGGCTCCGGCTCCGCGGCCGGATGGCCCTCGATCTCTGTCTGTGACGTGGCGGAGGCGGCCGGCTCTCCGCAGAAATCTCTCAGGGTCAGGTCGGGAGTCAGCGACGGCCCGGCCATCGCCACCAGCGGAGAGTGGGGCGCCACGACGATCCACCCGTGGTCCAGCCAGTGCGCCAGCGCCCGCCGGCAGAGCCCCCCGTCGTTCAAGGTCACGAGAACGCCGTTCAAGTCGGCGGAGCGTTTCGTCTTCAATTCCGAGAGGAACGCATCGACGGCCGCGGTGCGCACCGGGAAGAGGAGGATTCGTTCGGACCAGTCCAGATCGCTCTCCCGGCCCTCACGCTGCCTCGAGCACCAGGGCGATGCCCTGGCCTCCGCCGATGCAGGCGCCGGCGAGACCGTAGCGGGCGCCCCGGCGGCGCATCTCCCGCGCCAGCGTCAGTGTGCAGCGCGTGCCGGTCGCAGCGAGGGGGTGGCCGAGCGCGATGGCTCCGCCGTTGACGTTCAACCTCTCGCGGTCGAGGTCGAGCTCGCGGATGACTCCCAGGATCTGCCCGGCGAAGGCCTCGTTGATTTCCCACAGATCGATCTGGTTCTTCTTCAAGCCGGCCCTCTCCAGCGCACGGCGCGCCGCCGGAGCGGGACCGATTCCCATCAGCTCGGGCTCGCAACCCACGGCGGCCCACGACACCAGCCGCGCCAGCGGGCGGATCCCCTTCGCCTTCGCGTTGGCGCCGGAGGTGACCACGACGGCCGCCGCGCCGTCGACGATGCCGGAGGCGTTGCCCGCCGTGACCATCCCTCCCTTTCCGAACGAGGGCGGCAGCGCGGCCAAACCCTCCAACGTCGTATCCGGGCGCAGATGATCGTCCCTGGCCACGGTCACGGTCTTCCTGCCGGTCTTCACCTCCACCGGCACGACCTCCTCGGAGAGGCGGCAGGAGGCCCAGGCCTCCGCCGCCCTCTGCTGCGAGGCGTAGGCGTAGGCGTCCTGCTCTTCCCGCGTCACGCCGTACTTGGCGGCCACGCGGTCGGAGGTCTGCGCCATGTACAGACCGCAGTAGGAATCGAGCAGGGCGACCATGAGAGAGTCCTCCAGCTGTCCCTGACCCAGACGCAGGCCCCGGCGCGCGCCGCGGATCACGTGCGGCGCCTGGCTCATGTTCTCCATACCTCCCGACAGAACGGTCGTGGCTTCCTGGAGCAGGATGCGCTGGGCCCCCAGCACGATGGCCTCGAAACCGGAGCCGCACAGCCGGTTGACGGTCAGCGCCGGGACCTCGATCGGGACGCCCGCCTTGAGCGCCACGTGGCGCGCGCCGTAGATGGCGTCGCCTGACGTCTGGAGCGCATTCCCGAAGATGACGTGATCGATGGCTCCCGGCTCAGTCGACGAGCGCTTCAGGGCCTCGCGGCTGGCGGCGACCGCCAGATCGATGGCCGAGACGTCGGCGAAGGCCCCGTTGTACTCTGCCATCGCCGTCCGCGCCCCGTCCAGAATGACGATTTCTTCCATGGAGGACACCCCGGCCGCAAATCTATCTCAAATGTCCGGCCGCTTTCCGGTGTTGGAGTGGACAGCTTGGAACGGGATTTGCGCTTCCCTGTCGGGACGATGACACAGCGATTCGGCAAGTACGAGGTCGTTCGAAGGATCGGAGGCGGAGGCTACGGCGCCGTCTACGAAGCCCTCGATCCGGCCATCGGCCGGCGCGTGGCCATCAAGACCTGCGCGGTGCAGGACGAGGAGGCCCGCGCCCGGTTCGTGCAGGAGGCGCGGCTGGCCGGGAACCTGCACCACCGCAACCTCACCACGTTGTACGACTTCGGCTCGGAGGGCGGCTTGTTGTACCTGGTCAGCGAGTTCCTTCCGGGAGAGGATCTGGATGCCCTCCTCGCCAGCGGAAGGTCCCTCTCGACGCGGGAGAGGGTCGAGATCCTGATCGGCCTCGCCTACGGCCTCGGACACGCCCACGACGCCGGGGTCGTCCATCGCGACGTCAAGCCGGGGAACATCCGGATTCTTCCCGACGGGACGGTCAAGATCATGGACTTCGGCATCGCCAAGTTCCTCTACGCCGAGAGGACGCTCACCCGGACCGGTTTCACGGTGGGGACGTCCTCGTACCTCTCCCCGGAGCAGGTGCGCGGCGACCCGGTCGATCGTCGGACCGATGTCTACGCCTTCGGAGTGGTGGCGTACGAGTTGCTTTCCGCGCGCAAGCCGTTCAGCGGCGCCACCCAGGCCGAGATCCTGGATGCCATCGCCAGGGAGGAGCCCGTCGCTCTGTCCGAGATTGCCCCTCGCACACCCCCGGACCTGGTCCGCGCCGTTGAACGCGCCATGAGCAAGAACCCCTCGGACCGCTACCCGTCGATGGATCCGATCCGCCGCGACCTTCTCGGCGTTCGGGATCGGCTCCTGGCCGAGGAAGGCCTGGCCGCGAATCCCGTCCCGGCGTTCCTGTCGGAGACGGCACTCGCTCAGGGCTCTTCCGGTCCGCCGCCTTCCCGCTTCGGAAGCTGGATCGTCGTGATCGCGATCCTTGCGACCCTGGCCGCGGCTTGCGCTCTTCTGTTCTGGCTCGGCCAGAGCGGGCATCCCTGAGGGCGCGTCCGTTCAGTCGTTCAGGCGTTCAGGCGTTCAGGCCTTCAGGACAGCCGCTCGTACGCCGCCTGGTGAAAGCGGCGCCGCACGGCGTTGAAATCGCGGTCTCGGACGGCCGGATGGATCCGGTTGGTCAGCAGGATCCAGATCCGGTCGGCGTCGGGATCGATCCACAGCGACGTGCCGGTGAACCCGGTGTGGCCGAACGAGCGCGGGGACATCGAGGGCACGCCCGAGCCCGCGCCGCGAAGCCCCTGCCAGGCCAGGCCCCTGGCCTCGACCAGACCCGGCGTGAGGTCCGCGCCCGCGGATGGATCGAGAAGCCAGCGCCGGGCCAGGGCCCAGGCGTCCCGCGCGGTGGCGAAGAGACCGGCGTTCCCGGCCACTCCGCCGCGCCGGAAAGCGTTGCCGTCGTGGACCTCTCCCCACACGACCCCGGAACGGAATCGCGGGTAGGTCAGGCCGAGCTCCGCGGCCATCGTCCGCTCGGTGACGTCGCCTTTCTCGGTGGCCGCGAGGTCCTCCTGCTCCGCCGGCAGAAACCGCGCCCCCGACGCGGCCGGCGCGGCAACCAGCTCAGCGAAGGCGCGGTCGAGCGGCGACCCCAGCACCGACTCCAGGATGTCTCCGAGCAGGAGGAAGTTCAGGTCGCTGTAGATCACGCGTTCCCCGGGCCGCGCTTCGGGCTCGATCTCGGACAGGGACTTCCGATAAGCCGCCGCGCCCTCTCCGCGGACATAGAGAGGGAACCACGCCGGCAGTCCGGACGTGTGAGTCAGCAGCATCTCCACCGTGATTGCCTCGTACCGCGTCTTCTTCCAGGTCCCCAGGTAGCGGCCGGCCACCGCATCGAGCGACAGGCCCGGCGCGGCCAGCGCGAGCGCGCCGCTGCAGAGCGGCTTGGTCAGGCTGGCCAGGTCGTACAGGGTGTCCTCGGAGGCCGGGAGCGCGCGCGGCTCCTGGACGGCCTGGCCCGCGGCCGCGGTCTCGAGCACCGCCTCCGCGTTTCCGGCCAGCGCGACGCCTCCCGGAAAGGATCCGCGGCCGATCTCGTCCTGGAGAAACGCGTGGAGCCAGCTCACGGCGGCAGAGCTTCGATCTCGGCCCGGCGAGCCAGAACGCGTTTCGCGTTCAGACTCACCGCCAGCGGCATCGCGTCGACCTGCTTGAGCGATGCCCTTTCTCGCTCCAACAGGACGATTTGCTCGTCGAGCGCGCGCTGGGTCTCTTGATCGTGCGCGCTCTGGCGCGTCTGGCGGAGCGAGGCGATCGTGCGGGCGTAGGTCTCTTCCGAAGCCGCTCGAACCTTGCGGTCGTCCAGCGCCACCAGAGCCTCGATCACCCGGGCCCGGACCCAGGCGTATTCCCCGGGCTCGATCCCGGCGGCGCTCGCGGCCTCCCTGTCGGTCCGTTGTCCTCGGGCGGCACGGCGCACGCGAATGTAACGATCGATCTCGAGATCGGTCAGCTGCCCGTCGGGAGGAGGTCGAAAGGGCTCCAGCGCCCGGAGCCGTCTCAAGGCTCGGGTGGCCTCTCCCGGTGTCGGTGTCCGGCGACAGGCCGCCGCGCTCCATGCGGAGAGAGCGATGAAGGTCCAGACGCCAATCCGCTTCACAGCCAAGAGTCTACGGTCAGGCGGGGACGATTCCGACATTCTTCCGGCCTCCTCATCGTTTAAACTTGCAGAGGAGCAAGATCCCGGGGGCCCATGCCGGAAAAGATCGGCAAATACGAAATCCTCGAACAGATCGGGGTCGGCGGCTTTGGAGCCGTCTACCGCGGCCGCGACCCGTTCATCAAGCGAACGGTCGCGGTCAAGACCTGCCAGTTGAACGACGAGGAGATCAAGAGCCGATTCTTCCGCGAAGCGGAGCTCGCAGGGAACCTCCATCACCGCAACATCACCACGATCTACGACTTCGGGGTGGAAGAGGGCGTGCCCTACATCGTCCAGGAATTCCTGACCGGCGAAGACCTGGACAAGATCATCAAGCGGGGAGAGGACGTGGCGATTCCCCGCAAGCTCGAGATCCTGATGGCGATCTGCGAGGGCCTCGGCTACGCGCACCAGCAGTCGATCATCCATCGGGACATCAAGCCCGCCAACATCCGCATTCTGGAGGACGGGTCGGTCAAGATCATGGACTTCGGGATCGCCAAGTCCCTGCAGACCGAATCGAACCTGACCCAGACCGGCATCACCCTGGGGACCTCGGCCTACCTCGCCCCCGAGCAGATCCGGGGGGAAGCTCTCGACCAGCGCACCGACATGTTCGCGCTCGGCGTGCTGGCCTACGAGCTCTTCGCCTACCGCAAACCGTTCCGCGGCGAGCACCTCTCCACCGTGTTGTACAAGATCCTGAACGAGACACCGGAACCCCTGGATGCGACCAATCCGGAGGTTCCGTCGGTTCTTTCGGCGATCGTGGCCCGCGCCATGGAAAAGTCCATGGACCTGCGATATTCCAGCATGGAGAACCTTCGCCAGGACCTGCTCGCGCTGTACCGCGAAATGGTCGGCGCTTCCTCCCGCTTCGCCACGGCTCCCCGGCTCACCCAGACGGGCGCGCGTTCGATCTCCTCCGGCCCCATCGACCCCGACGCCACGATCAAGACGCCGAGCAAGGGGCTTCCCACCGCCGACTCCATCACGCCCCCGTCCGGCGCGCTGGCCCGCGTGCCGGCGCACGACGATCACACTCCGACCGTCGCCGCCCGCCCGCCGGGGCTCGAGCTGGTGAACTTCCGCGACCCCGCGCAGCACACGACTTCGCGCAAGAGCTCGACGACGACGGAGCTGCGCCCGGCCCGGGGCGGCCACGGGCTTCTGTGGGCGGCGGTGATCGTCGCGGCAGCGGTGTCGGGCGGCGTCGTGTTCGTCCTCTCCAGGGCGAACCCTTCGAGCACGGTTCCCAAGCCCGGCCCGACGCCCGCGCCGACGGCTCCCATCGTCTTCCCCCAGCCCATCGTCGGGTCCGACTCCGGAGTCAAGGCCGCGCCTGCGGCGCCCACCGCCGCGGCGCCTGCGGAGCCGACCGCGGCGGCGCCGGGGAAGACCGCCGAGACGACCGCCGAAAAAACCGAGAACAGGCCTCTTCCGACGCCCCATCCGGCCCGGCGCTTCAAGGTTCAGTTCAGCTCGATTCCCATCGCGACCCTCTCGGTCGACGGCCGGCGTTACGGCCCTTCCATTCCGGCCAAGACCATCGAGCTGTCCGAAGGGGCCCACACCGTCCGGTTCGAGGCCTCCGACCTGCCTTCCTACGAGAAGGAGTTCAAGGTCGGACCGAGCGGCTCTCCGCCGATCGCTTACCGATTCCCCGTCGGCTCGCTCCTCGTCCATGCCCCGGAGTGGATCGGCTCGACGGTCCTCGTCGATTCGAAATTCCGAGGGATACTCTCGGGCGACAAGTCGTTCTCGCTGCCGTCGGGGACGCACCGCATCACGCTTTCCCGGGAGGGCGTGACCACCCTGACCCAGGACGTCGTCGTTCCGGAAGGAGATCGAAAGACATGGACACCGCCTCCGCCCGTTCCCTCCTCGTGAAGGCCGCGGCGCTGTTCGCGGCATGCTTGACGGTCCTTCCCGCGGTGTTGCCCGCCCAGGACCCGGGGAGGCTGGAGTCCGACGCCAAGAGGGCCTTCGATGCCGGCCGTTTCGTCGAGGCCGGGGAGAAGTACGCCAGGGCCGCGGAGATGACGGCGGCCTCGGACCGCAAGGGCGAGCTCTATTTTCAGAGCGGCTGGGCGTTCTTCATCGGAGGGAAATCGGGGCCCGCGCGCGACAGTCTGCGCGCTGCCTTCACCGCGCGCCCGACGCTCGGCATCGAGCCCGAGCTCTACAGCCCCGACTTCGTGAGGCTGGCGCGGTCGGTGCAGACGGAGGTCACGGGCGCCGGACTTCCAGGCGTGGACGCGACCGAGATCAAGCGGACGGCCAAGGAAAAGATCGCCGATGGAAAGGCGGCCGAGGCGCTCTACGATCTGAAGAAGATCGAGTCGTCCAACGATCCGCAGGTCCATCGGCTCCTGGCCGACGCGTACGACCGGCTCGGCCGCCCGTCCGACGCCGACGCGCAACGGCGCAAGGCCTCGGAGCTCGATCGCGGACTGGTCACTGCGGTCCCCATCGGCACGCCTCCTCCCGCGCCTTCTCCCGGCCCCGGCTCGGCACCTCCGCCGAGCGGGACGGCCCAAATGGTGGAAGCCGCCGACAAGGCTCTGCAAGCGGGTGATTTCCGGGGCGCGCAGGCCATGGCCCGTCGGACCCTCGATCTGGATCCCCGCAGCTCCGAGGCCCACCGTCTGGCCGGCGACGGATCGCTCGGCCTGGGGCAGGACTCCGACGCCGAGCGCGAGTACGCCGCGGCGATCGTCCTCGACGCCGGGAACTCCGGCGCCGAGTACGGGCTGGGCCGTCTGGCCGAGCGGCAGAAGAAGTGGAACACCGCGGCCAGCCACTACCGCCGCGCCCTGGAGCTCAACTCCAAGAGCGTTCCCGCCGCGCTCGGGCTGGGACGCTCCATGGAGGAAGTCGACAAGACCGCCGCCCGGATTGCGTACGGACGCGCCATCGAGATCGACCCGTCCTCGGCCGAGGCCCGCAACGACTTCGGCGTCTTTCTCATCCGCTCGGGCGAAGCGGACCGAGCCGTCTCCGAGCTGATCGAAGCGGTGCGCCTGGCGCCGCAGAAGTCCGTGTACCACGAGAATCTCGGGCGGGTGCTGCGCAGGCAAGGAAAGATCAAGGAAGCCGAACGCGAGGTGGGCGAGGCCACCAGTCTCTCGCCCAACGACACCGACGCGTGGGCCACCCTGGGCCACTTGCGAATGGAGTCGAAGAAGTACGACGAGGCGGCCACGGCATTCCGGGCCGCCGCGGACCTGGATCCGACCAGCGAGGAAGCCGCCAGCGGCCTTTCCGCCGCGCTGCTGGAGGCCGGCCGGGCCGCCGACGCCGAGGCCGCCCTGACCAAGGCTCTGGGAGCCAACCCGAAGTCCGCCGTTCTGTGGAACAACCTGGGCGTCGTGCGATCGCGCCGGGCCACCTATCCCGGCGCCATCGAGGCGTTTGAGAAGGCGCTCGAAATCGACGGGAACTTCGAAGCGGCGAAGGCCAACCTCGCGCGTGCCGAGCAGCTCGCCGCGATCGACCGGGCGGCCGCGTAGCGCCCGAAGTCGCAACTCCAGAATCCAACTCGAGAGTCCGAGGGACCGCGGGCATGCGTCCAATCCTCTTGACAGCCTCGATACTCTCGCTGGCAATGACCGCCGTGGGCCAGGGGTCCTCCCATCGGGGAGAGTGGGAGGCGTGGCGAGCCCGGCGCCTGGAGACCCTGCGCAAGGACGACGGGTGGCTCACGCTCGTCGGTCTATTCTGGCTGGAAGAGGGAGACAACGTGTTCGGCAGCGATCCCTCCAACCGGATCGTCTTCCCGCCGGGGACCGCGCCCGCGAAGATGGGCTCGATCCACCTTCAGGGTGGCGGGGCATCGGTCGCGGCCGACCCGCGGGCGGGTGTGACCCATGACGGTCACGTCATCACGCAGATGCCCCTGTCGACCGATGCGAAGGGCGCCGCGCCGACAGTCTTGAAGTACGGCTCGCTCTCCTTCTACGTCATCGACCGGGACGGGCGTCTGGGCGTGCGCGTCAAGGACAGAGAGGCGCCCGCACGCAAGAACTTTCGGGGGATCGAGACCTTCCCCTACGACGAGCGCTGGCGCGTGGAGGCCCGTTTCGAGCCGTACCGGCCGGCACGCGCGATCTCGGTTCCCAACGTGCTGGGGACGGTGGACGCGGCAGAGTCCCCCGGCGCGCTCGTCTTCACGTGGGAGGGAAAGACGTACCGGCTCGATCCGATCCTCGAGACGGGAGAAACCGACCTGTTCCTCGTCTTCGGAGATGCGACCAACGGCGCGGACACCTACGGGGGAGGACGATTCCTGTACGCCGCGCCTCCGGTCGGCGGGCGGACCGTCCTGGACTTCAACCGGTCCTACAATCCGCCCTGCGTTTTCACTCCCTACGCCACATGCCCGCTGCCGCCCAGGCAGAACCGTCTCCCCTTTCGGGTGGAAGCGGGAGAGAAAGAGTACGCGCACTGAGACGCCCGGCGCCGGAATGCGGGAGCGCCGTGCCCCTCAACAATCCATATATTGTTAGCGCAGAGCTTCCAGGAGCTCTTCCAGCATCCGCGCCGTGGCTCCCCAGATCACATGGTCCCGATAGCGGTAGTAGAGAACGGGCTCCTCCCGTCCGGGAAAAGGCTTCTTCTCGAGAATCGAAGGATCCATCAGCGCCGGCACCGGGACCTCGATGACCTCGGCAATCTCCGCCTCCTGAGGGCGAAAGACGTACGGCTGAGGAATCGCCGCGACGTAGGGCTCGACGTAGAAATCCGTGACCGTGACGATCGGCGAGAGCGCGCCGAGGCGGACGGCATCGTCCCGCTGGAGGCCGATCTCCTCCTCGCTCTCGCGCAGCGCCGTCTCCCACAGCGTCTGGTCCCCCGGCTCCTCCCCGCCGCCGGGAAAGGAGATCTGTCCCCGGTGGAGCTCGAGGGTGTCGGCCCGCAGCGTGAACAGGATCCACAGCTGTGCGTCCCGCACGAAGAGAGGCGCGAGGACTCCGGCGCGGCGTCTTCCCGCGGGGAAGCCCCGCAGCGGCCGCGGCGACCGCGCCGCCAGCCGCTCATGGATCTGCCCCATCCATCCGGTCAGAGCGGCCGGGGCTACGTCGGGAGGCGGGCTCGTCACGGACTCGCCGCCCGGCCTCCTTCGGCGCCGGCCTTCAGGAACGCCTCGATGAACGGCGTGAGCCCGCCGTCGAGGACACGGTCGGTGTCGCCCGTCTCGTGTCCGGTGCGGTGATCCTTGACCATGCGGTAGGGATGGAGCACGTAGGAGCGGATCTGGCTGCCCCACTCGATCGCCTTCTTCTCGCCGGCCCGCCTGTCCTCCTCCGCCCGGCGCTCTTCGAGCGCCTTCTGGTAGAGCCGGGCGCGCAGGACCCGCATGGCCATGTCCCGGTTGCGGCCCTGGCTCCGCTCGTTCTGGCAGGTCACCACGATGCCGGTCGGCAGGTGGGTGATCCGCACGGCCGAGTCGGTGACGTTGACGTGCTGGCCTCCCGCGCCGCTCGAACGGTACGTGTCCACGCGCAGGTCCTTGTCGGCGATTGCGATCTCGATGTCGTCGTCGATCTCGGGCGAGACGTACACCGAGGCGAAAGACGTGTGGCGCCGCTTGGCCGCGTCAAAGGGCGAGATCCGCACGAGACGGTGGACGCCCATTTCTCCCCGGAGATACCCGTAGGCGTGATCCCCGACGACGTGGAGGGTGGCGCTCTTCAGGCCGGCCTCCTCCCCGTCCTGCCGGTCGATCAGCTCGGCCTTCCATCCTCGCCCCTCGGCGAAGCGCAGATACATCCGCAGAAGCATTTCCGCCCAGTCCTGGGACTCGGTTCCCCCGGCACCGGCGTGGATGATGAGCCACGCGTTCTTGGAATCCTCGGGCGAACCCATCTTGACCGAGAGCTCGAGCTCGTCGGCGTACGCGCGGGCCGCGGTCAACGCCGCCCGCGCGTCCGGCTCGGCCGGCTCGCCCTCCCGGAGAAGCTCCGCCAGCGTCTGGAGCTCCTCGGAGAGCTCGTCCACCCGATCGACCGTCGCCAGCGTGCGCTCGTGCGCGCTCGTCTGTTTGAGGGTCTCCTGAGCCTCCTCCGGGCGGGACCAGAAGTCCGGCAGCGCGGCCTTTTGCCTCAGGCTCTCCAGCGCGCTCCGCGCCGCGTCGGAATCAAAGATAGCCCCGGAGCGACAGGAGGCGCCCCGAGGCGGCGGTCAAGGCGGCGATGAGATCGTCGCGTTCAGTCATGGCTCTGTCTTCCCGTTCGACGTTGAAGGGCCGCGCCGGGCGGAACGGGCGCTCCACCAGCGGGCCAGGCCGAAGAGTAGCACGGCGGCGGCGAGCGCGTCGGCCAGGCGAGGGATCCAGAATCCCCACGCCAGCCACGGCGTCGACCCTCCGGCCAGCCGCACCCGCCCTTCGAGGATTCCCGGCCGGTCGGGCGGAAGTTGCGCCAGAATCCGCCCGCGGTCGTCCACGATCCCCGAGATGCCCGTGATCGCTGCGCGGACGAGGGACCGCCGCGTTTCCACGGATCGCAGGACGGCTCCCGCGAAATGCTGGGCCTGCGCTCCGGCCTTTCCGTACCACGAGTCGTTGGAGATCGTCGCCAGCAGGGTCGCTCCCTGGCGGACTTCCTCGCGGGCCAGCGACGGATAGGTGATCTCGTAGCACACGCCGACTCCGATGCGCAGATTTCCGTCGCCGAGAGTCGTCGGGGCGGCCGCGGCGGAAAAGGCTCCGATTTCCCTCGACACCTTCCGGACGAAAAAGAAGACCTTCGGAAGGGGAACGTATTCGCCGAACGGGACCAGATGCACCTTTCGATAAGGCGCTCCCACCAGCCCGGACGGGCCGAGGAGCCGCGCGACGTTGTAAGAGCGGCCGTCGGCCGTCGACTCCACGTCGTTGAAGAGAACCCGTCCGGTGCCGGCCACCTCCGAAAGGTCCCGCCGGAGCATCGCGCTCTCCTGCCAGTACGCCGGAAGGGCCGACTCCGGAATCACGATGAGGTCGGGCCGATGCCGCGCCGCCGTGCGGGCCTGCTCCAGAACCGCGGCGTAGCTGCCGGCCGGATCGGCCGCGCGGTCCTCCTCGTGCAGATTCGGCTGGAGGAGGGCTACGGAGAGAACCGGCCCGGGGGCAACCGCCCTGCCCAACCGGAACGCGCCGAAGACGCCCGCCGCGAGTACCAGGAGCGACGCCGCCCCCAGTGGAAGGAAGCGGCGGAAGGCGGCCGACGCCGCGACCAGCGCGGACACGGCCAGAACCGCGCCGCCGACGCCGAAGACGCCCCACACGGCCGCCGTCTGGATCCAGACCGGGTGCCGGTACAGCGCGGTCCCCGTCAGATTCCACGGGAATCCTCCGTAGACAAAGGACCGCGCGTGCTCGGACGCCATCCACAGGAGCGGAAACACTGCCAGACGGCGCGCGGAGCCGGCCGGGGCCGCGGCCGCGGTGCCCCATGCGACCACGGCCGGCCACTGCGCGAGGATCAGAGCGAGGAGAAGGAGGCACACGACGCCCATGAGCGCGTTCTGACCTCCATAGTGGGTCACCACGAAGAAGATCCACGGGATCGAGGCGCACCAGTAGGCCAGGGCGAAGAGGACACCGGAGAGAAACGCGCGCGCCCGGCTCGTTTCCCGCACCAGGGCGACCAGCCAGGCGACCGGAGCGACCGGGAGCAGGATCACCTGTTCGTAGGGCGGAAAAGCCAGCGCCAAGAGGAGGCCGGAGAAAACCGCCGCCGCCGGCGTGACCCAGGATCGCCCGGGTGTGGTCGCGACGTTCATCCAGGGAACCGGAAGGCGGAAGGCGGAAGGCGGAAGGCGAACGGAATCCGGATCGGGACCAGGTCTCGGCCCTTCGTCCGCCTCACGCCTGACGCCTGCCGCCTTCCGGCCGCGCAGCGGCGAGAGCCTCCTCCGCGCGATAAGAGGATCGGACGAACGGTCCCGCGAAGACGTGCCGGAATCCCAAGCGCGCCCCCGCCGCTCTGTAGAGATCGAAGACCTCGGGAGCGACATACTCCTCGACGGGCAGATTCTTCCGCGACGGGCGCAGGTACTGTCCGATCGTCACGATGTCGACCTCGGCGGCGCGCAGCTTCTCCAGAAGATCCAGCACCTCGGGCTCCGTTTCGCCCAGGCCGAGCATGAACCCGGACTTGGTGGTGAGAGAGGGCTGGAGAATCTTCGCCGCGGCGAGCAGACCGAGGGAGCGGTCCAGCCTCGCTCCGCGCCGCGCCCGGGCATACAAGCGGGGCACCGTCTCCACGTTGTGGTTGAAGACGTCCGGCCGCGGCCTCGACCACCACGCGCAACGAGTCGAAGCGGCCTCGGAAGTCGGGAGTGAGCACCTCGATCCCCGGCGGCGGCGCGAGCCGGCGCACCGCGGCGATGGTGGCCGCGAAATGGCGCGCGCCCCCGTCGGGCAGGTCGTCGCGATCGACCGAGGTCAGGACCACGAACTCCAACCCCATCTCCCGCACCGCCTGGGCCACGCGGGCCGGTTCCAGCGGATCGGGAGGCGCCGGTTTGCCCGTGGCGATGTGGCAGAAGCCGCAGGCGCGTGTGCAGACGTCGCCCAGGAGGAGGAACGTGGCCGTACCGCGCGCGAAACACTCCCCGCGGTTGGGGCAGCGCGCCTCCTCGCACACGGTCGCCAGGCGGTTGGCGCGCAGCAGGCTCTTCAAGGGGTGCAGGTCGGACAGGCGCAGGCGCCTGTCCCGGATCCACGCCGGAGGGCGATCGGGCGCGGCGCTCACTTGCCCGGCGGAGCGATCCACGTCTTCACCTTCTCTTCCCGCGAGAGACGATCCGAGGCCCGCGACGCCTCTTCGCGCGACCCGTAGGGACCCACGCGGACACGGTAGATCTTTCCTTTGGGCCCCTCGCCCACCAGCACGCGGGCCCGATAGCCGCGGTGCACCAGCCGGTCGCGCCGCAGCCGCGCCTCTTTCTCCGACGTCACCGACGTGACCTGCACCCAGAACTCCTCGGACGCGGCCGAACCTGGCGAAGAGGCCGCTCCGGACTTCGCCGTCGGGATCCGCGTCGGCGTGCGGCGCGGCGCTGTGCTGCCCGGAACCGCGGTGCGCTCCCTGTCCGAGCCGTCCTCGAAGAAGGTGAGCGCCGGCTTCCCGGTGGGCTCCTTTCCCAGGACCGGTTTGGGGAAGGCAGGGATCGACGACGAGGCCGTCGCGCGGGGGCGGATGGGAGTGGGAGTGGTGGCGAGGGACGCGATTCTCTCGGGAGTCGGCCGTGACGTCGCGACGGGCGTCGTGGCGGCCACCCTCTCCGCGTCCCGACCGGCCAGACCCGTCATGAGGCCGAAGAAATAGGCCGCTCCCAAGGCGAGCAGGATGCCCACGAACAGCGCCATGGCCTGTCGTACGGTGAACGAGAGTTGATAGTGCGTCGGCGGTTCGGGCACGCGGTGAGTCTAAGGGCTAACGCGGAGCGCTCGCAACCTCGGATCACGCGGCTCTCCCGCAGGCGGAGGATCCTTCGTCGCGGGCTCCTCCGGATGCCGCCGCGTTGCGCTTTGCGCGCGCGGCGTCACTTGGGCAGAAACGATCGCATCAACTCGATGGGCAGAGGGAAGATGATGGTCGAGTTCTTTTCGCTGGCGATCTCCGTCAGGGTCTGGAGGTAGCGCAGCTGCAGGGTCGCGGGCTCGCGGCCGATGATCTCGGCCGCTTCCGAGAGTTTCGTCGCCGCCTGGGCCTCCCCTTCGGCGTGGATGATCTTGGCCCGCTTCTCGCGCTCCGCCTCGGCCTGCTTGGCCATGGCGCGCTGCATCTCGATCGGCAGATCGACCTGCTTGACCTCGACCAGGGAGACCTTGATGCCCCAGGGCTGCGTGTGCTCGTCGATCACCTTCTGGAGCTCGACGTTCAGCTTCTCCCGCTCGGAGAGGAGCTCGTCGAGCATGGCCTGGCCGAGGATGCTCCGCAGGGTGGTCTGCGCGAGCTGCGAGGTGGCGTACAGGTAGTTCTCGACCTGGACCACGGCCTTGTTGGGGTCCACCACGCGGAAGTACACGACGGCGTTGACCTTCACCGAGACGTTGTCGCGCGTGATGATGTCCTGGGACGGGACGTCGTGGACGATCGTGCGCAGAGAGATCCGCACCATCGTCTCGAAAGGCCAGAAGATGAGCACCAGACCCGGGCCCTTGGACTCCTTGGAGAGCCGGCCGAGCCAGAACGTGACGGCGCGCTCGTACTCCTTCAGGATGTTGATCCACTTGAAGAGCAAGAGCAGGAGGATGAAAGCGGCGATCAGGCAGCCGGTCTGGGTAGCGGGCATCATCACGTCCTCCGTTCGACGGTCAGCTTCAGGCCTTCGACGCGCACGATCCTCACGGGCTCCCCGGCCGCCAGATCGGCGGGTCCCGAGGCGTCCCAGTACTCGCCCTGGAAGTGAACGCGCCCGGAACCTCCCGGAAACGGCTCGACGACCCGCGCCGTCTCTCCGATCATTCCGCTGGCGCCGGTCTGCACCGGCGATCGGCGCAGCCGAGCGGTCTGCAGCGACAGCGCCGCGATGATGGCGAGCGTCAGAGCGACCGCGGGAAGTATGACCAGGAGGTCGACGCGATATCCCGAGTCGCCGTGCGGACCGGAGAAAAGCAGAAGGAAGCCGGCGAGGAGCGAGACCGCGCCGCCGGCGGCCAGCAGTCCATGGCTGACGACCTTGATCTCGGCAACGAAAAGCGCGACGCCGAACACGATCAGGGCCACGCCGGCCAGATTCACGGGCAGCACCGAAAAGGCGTACAGCGCAAGGAGGAGGGAGATGCCGCCGACGATTCCGGGAAGGATGGCTCCCGGGCTCGAGAGCTCGAAGTAGAGCCCGACCAGGCCGAGGAGAAACAGAATGGACGCGACGTTGGGATGGGTGACCACACCGAGCACCTTGTCGATCTCTCCCATTTCCTGGTTTTCGATCCGGGCGTGAGCGAGCGCGAGCCTGGAGCTCTTGCCGTTGACGCCGGCCACGGTCCTTCCGTCCAGTTGAGACACCAGATCGGGAACGTCGCGAGCGATCAGATCGATCAACCCGCCGTCCCGCGCCTCGGTCTCGGTATAGGAAATGCTGGAAGCCACCGCGGCCTCGGCCTTGGAGACATTGCGTCCCCGTTGATGCGCGAGACTCCGAATGAACGCGCGCGCGTCCTGCTCCGCTTTCTCGTTCAAAGTCTTGGGAAGATCGGCTCCCTCTCCTCCCACCGGGTGCGCCGCCCCGGTGTTGGTTCCGGGCGCCATGGCCGCGATATGCCCCGCTTCCAGGATGAAGAAACCGGCGGAGGCGGCCGAGGCGCCGGAGGGCGAAACGAACGTCGCCACGGGCACCTTGGAAAGGAGGATCGCGGAGGTCATCTCGCGGGTCGAGGACAGAAGACCTCCTGGAGTGGACAACCCCAGGACGATCAGGCTCGCCCCCTCCTTCTCTGCCCGCGAGATCAAGCCTTTCAAATAGTTGGCCGCGGCGGGATGAATCGGTGTCTCGATGCGTCCGGTCACAACCAGCGGGCCGGGCGGCGCGCCCCCCGCGCTCCCGGCGAGGACCGCCGTCAGCGCCACCGTGAAGAAGAGAGACGCCCGGCGGGCCGTCATGTCAGGGAGATCCTATCGCAGCGGCGCCGACGCGCTGGCCGGCAGCGAATCGGTTATAACAAGCGGCCGTGCGCCTGCGGCCGCTGGAAGCTCTCAACCTCGGGACGCTGGCGATTCTTGCCGCGCTGACGCTGGTCCTCTGGCGGAGGGTCCCCGACCCCGCGAGCATCCTTCTGCGCTACGGCGTGATGGCGGCCGGATTGGTGGTGGTCGTCGGGCTGCTGCGACGGGGGGACCGCCTGCCCGCGACCGTCCGGATCGTTCTGGACTTCTACCCCGCCGCGTTCGTTCCTCTCCTCTACGAAACGCTCGGAGACCTGATCGTGGCGGCCCGGGGACCCGCGCGCGACGCCCTGCTGATCGCCGCCGACCGGGCGATCTTCGGCGTGGACGTCACCGTCTGGATGCAGCGGCTGGTCCGGCCGTGGCTCTCGACCTTCTTCTACCTCTCCTACACCACGTACTACTTCCTCGCGCTGTCGCTCGGAATCGTTCTCTGCCTCCGCGACAAGGGCACGCTTCGCCGCTACATCTTCACGTTGACCTTCGTGTACCTGGTTTCCTACGCCGGGTACTTCCTCCTTCCCGCGCTCGGCCCGCGTTACGCGCTGGCCGCGAGCCACGCCGTGCCCGTCGACACCACCGCCGCGGCCCGGGCCATCGCCGGCACCCTGGACGAGCTCGAGCACACGAAGTTCGACGTGTTTCCCTCCGGGCACACCATGATCGCCGTGACGGTCCTTCTCGTTTCGTTCCGTCGCGCTCGGACGTTCTTCTGGTGGGTGCTGCCGGTCGCCCTCTGCCTGATCGCGTCGACGGTCTATTGCCGATACCACTATGCCGTGGACGTGATCGCGGGAGCGATCCTGGCCTTCGCCGCCGTCCCGGTCGGAGACGGGATTTACGATCGGGCGGTGGAGAGACGGGGGTCCGCAGTCCGCAGTCCGAAGCTCTAGGTCCTACGTGGGCCCGATCTCCCGGTCGTACATCCGATAGGTCTTGTACAGGTGGCCGCCCCACAGGCGCACCGTGCGGATGATGAGATCGTTGTCTTCGAGGAGCCACGAGACTTCGCATCCCACGTACCGGCGTTTCAGGGCCGCCTGGAGCGACTTCTCGAACATGATCGATTGGATGCCGCGCATCCGGTAGTCCTTCTTGATCCCGAGCGTCAGCACCCGCACGTGACGGATCCGCTTCAAAGCCAGCACGAACTTCAGCCAGCCCAACGGCATCAGTCTTCCTCCGACCCGCTGGATGGCCGCGTTGTAGTCGGGCAGCGACAGCATGAAGGCGACCGGCTCCAGACGTCCGTCGGGATGCCGCATCTCGGCCAGGAAGAGCAGATCCTCGGCCAGCAGAGGCTTCAACCGCGCGGCCATGAAGTCCATCTCCTCGGGAGTCATGGGGACGAACCCCCAGTTCTTTTCCCACGCCGCGTTGTAGACCTCGCGGATCTTGGGCAGATCCTTCTTGAGGCTCCCCTTGGAGATATTGCGGACGATCAGGTCGGGCTCGTGGCGCGCCACGCGCTCCGCCAGGCGCGACAGGCGCTGCAGGGGACCCACCCCGACCTCGAACCAGTAGGCCAGCAGATCCTTGGCCTTGCGGAATCCGGCGCCTTCCAGAAGCGCTGCGTAATAACGCGGGTTGTAGGTCATCATGAGGATCGGCGGGGAATCAAACCCATCGACCAGGAGTCCGGCCTCGTCGTTCAAGGTCGGATTGGCGGGCCCCCGCAGGGTGGTCATGCCCCGTTCCCGGCCCCAGGCGGCGGCCGCGTCCAACAGCGCGGCGGCCGTGGCGGCGTCGTGCTCCGTCTCGAAGAACCCGAAGAAGACGGTCTTTTCCCCGTGGAAGTCATTGTGGTTGCGGTCGAGAATCGCCGCGATGCGCCCGACGTCGGCGCCGGCCTTGCGGGCCAGGAAGAGCTGGATCTCGGCGTGATGAAAGAGGGGGTTCGTGTCGGCGAAGACCTTTGCCACGTCGTCGCGCAGCGGGGGAACCCAGTTGGGATCCCCGGCATAAATCCGGTCGGCCACGTCGAAGAAGCGGTGCAGCTCGCGCTTGGAGCGGCCGAGAGGGACGATCAGAACGTCAGAGTTCAATGTTCAAAGCGTGTCCGCGTGGAGGTGTCGTCGCGGCCGGTCCTACGAACTTTGAACTTCGAACTTCGAACTTCAGACTTCAAACAACCGGTCACGCCGTCACCGCCCTCACCAGCCCGACCTCGCGGCCGACCTTCTCCACCGCGTCGAGAGCCCGCGACAGCTGCTCGCGCGTGTGCGTGGCCATGAGGGACGTTCGGATGAGCGCACGACCCGGGGGGGTGGCCGGCGAAAGAACGCAGTTGACGAAGACGCCCTCCTCGTGGAGCCGCTGGACCATCTGAAGCGCCGCCAGATCCTCCCCCACGACGATGGGAACGACCGGAGTGCGCGATTCCCCCGTGTTCAATCCGAGAGAGCGCAGGCCTTCGGCGAAGAAGCGCGTGTTGTCCCAGAGCCGGGCCCGCCGCTCGGGCTCGCGCTCCATGACGTCGATCGTAGCCAGGGCAGCGGCCACGGAGGCCGGCGGAGGGGCCGCGGAGAAGATCATCGTGCGGGCCCGGTGCTTGATGTAGTCGATGACCGTGGCATCGCCGGTGATGAACCCTCCGACCGAGGCCATGGACTTGGAGAAGGTGCCCATGATCAGGTCGACGTCCTGCTCCAGGCCGAAATGCTCCGCCGTGCCCCGGCCGGTCGGCCCCAGAACGCCGATGCCGTGCGCGTCGTCCACCATGACCGCTGCCTCGAACTCCTCGGCCGCGGCGACGATCTCGGGCAGCGGCGCGATGTCCCCTTCCATGGAGAAAACCCCGTCCACGACGATCAGTCGGCCCCGCGCGTCGGCATCGTTGGACATCTGGCGGCGCAGATCCTTGGGATCGTTGTGCTTGAACTTGCAGACCTCGCCGAACGACAGGCGCGCTCCGTCGATGATGCAGGCGTGGTCCTGCTTGTCCAGGTACACCGTATCGCCCTTGCCCACGAGGCAGGAAATCGCGCCCAGATTGACCTGGAATCCCGTGGCGAAGGTCACCGCCGCGTCCCGGCGCATGAACTCGGCCAGACGCTCCTCCAGCCGGACATGCAGGTCGAGCGTCCCGTTCAGAAAACGGCTGCCGGCGCACCCGGAGCCGTACTTGCGGATCGCCTCGATGGCCGCCTCTTTGACCCGCGGGTCATTGGTCAGCCCCAGGTAGTTGTTGGAGCCCAGCATGATCATGCGACGGCCGCCCAGGATCACTTCGGGGTCCTGAGCCGAGTCGACCACCCGGAAAAAAGAGTAGACCCCGGCCCGGCGCACCCGGTCGGCGTCATCGAAGCGGTAGCACTTGTCAAACACCGGAAGCGAGCGGACCGACTTGCTTTGAGCCGGAGCAGCTTTCGTCATTTTTTCTCCCACCTGGTCGGAGTGTGGAGTTCCACTATGCCGATCTTAGCAAATTTTACAAAGCCAACCAGTCGCAAGCCACGTACCAGTTCCATGTCCGGCGCAGGCCGTCCTCCAGAGGAGGCGATTCTGGAATTCCCAGATTCTTGCAGAAAGGCTCGGCGTCGCAAAGCCAGTCTCCGGCCAGGACTTCCCGCGCTTTGTCCGCATTGAAAGAGAGCGAACGGTGCGTCACCGACTCGGCCGCCGTGGCCAGCCCTCCCGCCATCCGTACCAGGAAGTCGGGCAGAGGGAGCAACCGCGCTGGCCGCCGCGGCAATCGGGCGATCTGGCCGCACAGGTCCCGGATCGCGATCGGGGTCGGATCGCACAGAAAACCTGTGCGCCGCGCCAGGTCTCGACGCCCGGCCGCCCGGGCGATCGCCGCCGCGGCGACCTCCGCCGCGATGATCTGAATGCGCCTTCCGCCTCCGGGCACCGGAACCAATCCGCGCGCGGCGGCCTGAAACATCGTGAGCAGACCGCGGTCTCCGGGACCGTAGATCACTCCGGGCCGGGCAACAACCCACGGTCCAGGCCAGATTCTGGCCACCGCCTCCTCCCCTTCGCGTTTGGAGAGCCCGTACCAGGAAACCGGGAGCGGCGGATCTGCTTCGGCGACGGGGCGCCCGGCGCGGGCCGGACCGGCGGCGGCCTGGCTCGAGACATAAACGAAGAGCGCTTCCGGAGCGCGGCGAGCGGCGGCGCGCAACAGGAGCTCCGTCCCCCGCACGTTGACCTCTCGGTAATCCTCCAGGCGTCGCGCCTTGACCAGGCCGGCGACGTGCACGATTGCCTCACAACCGCGCACCGCGTCGGCCAGATCGACGGCTCCCGACAGGTCGCCCACGACGATCTCGGCGCCACCGGCCGACAGAGCGCCGGCCCTGGAACGGTCTCGGACCAGGGCGCGGACCTTCCATCCGTCGGCCGCCAGCGCCTTTGCGACGTGGTCTCCGAGGAATCCCGTGGCCCCGGTCAGGAAAGCGGTTCGCATCGAAGGAAGAGCTCCTGCGATAGTCTCCCGGAATCGCGATGCCCGAGTCCACCGCGGAGTGCGTCGGTTGAGCCGGGGCCGGCGTCTTGCCGAGCCCCCCAAAGACCTCGCCGGATCGCGGCATCGGCCGGCCGGGCGCATCCGGGGCGTGGTCCTGTTGGGGATCGCCTGGGCCGCCGCGTCGGCACGGCAGGGCGCCGGCGCCGCGCCCGCCGGGCCTCCGGTCGTCGAGTACAGGATCGAAGCCTCGCTCGATCCCGGAGCCAAGACGGTCGAGGCCAAAGAGCATCTCCGGTGGCGAAATCCGTCGAGCGACAGCATCACGGAGCTGCGGTTTCACCTCTATCTCAACGCCTTCAAGAACAATCGATCCACGTTCATGCGAGAGTCGGGAGGGCGCCTTCGGGGCGACCGCGCGAGCGTCAAGCCCGAGGATTGGGGATCGATCGACGTGACCTCGCTCCGCGCGGGGGGAGGCGTCGATCTCAAAGCGACGTCCCGCTTCGTGCAGCCCGACGGCAATGACGCCGACGATCAAACGGTGCTCGCGGTCACGCTGCCTTCGCCGGTGCCGCCCCACGGCGAGCTGACCCTGGACATCGCGTTCGTGGACAAGCTCCCGCGGGTGTTCGCCCGCACCGGGTTCGTCCGCGATTTCTTCCTGGTCGGCCAGTGGTTTCCCAAGCTCGGCGTGTACGAACCGGCCGGAATGCGGGGCCGCGGCGAGGGTGGCTGGAACTGCCACGCCTTCCACGCCAACTCCGAGTTCTATGCCGACTTCGGGTCCTACGACGTCACGCTGACCGTGCCTTCGCCCTTCGTCGTCGGGGCGACAGGCAAGAGGGTGTCCCAGACGCGGAGCGGGGATCGAACCGCATACCGCTATCTCCAGGACAACGTGCATGACTTCGCCTGGACGGCGGACCCGCGTTACGTGGTCGTGGATTTCCCGTTCTCTCCGCCCGGCGACGTTCCGGCGGGTTGGAGCGCGCTCGCGGCCAGGCAGCTCCGGCTCTCGCAGGAGCAGATTTCCTTGAAGCCCGTTTCGGTGCGGCTTCTCCTCCAGCCCAACCACGAAGCGGCCCGGGAGCGCTATATCCGGTCGACCAGGGATGCGCTCTCGTTCTACGGGCTCTGGTTCGGGGCCTACCCCTATGAGACGCTGACGATCGTCGATCCGCCCGACGACGGCCTCGGGGCCGGCGGGATGGAATACCCCACGTTCATCACCGGCGACGCTCCGGCCTTCCTCCTGCGGTGGCCCTTCAACCGGGTCCTCTCCGTCGAGGACGTCACGATCCACGAGTTCGGCCACCAGTACTGGTACGGAATGGTCGGCTCCAACGAGTCCGAGGAGTCCTGGCTGGACGAGGGAATCAACTCCGACTCCGAGTACCGCAACATGGACCTGGCGTACGGACGCGAGAAGGCGATCGTTCTGCCGGGCGGGCTGCGCGCCGGGCTGTACGCGATCGCCCATGTGGCGTACCTGTCGCTGGACAATCTCGATCCCATCTCCCGCTTCGCCTGGAAGTTCTCGTCGGGAAACTCCTACGGGACCAATTCCTATTTCAAGGTCGCCCTGTTCCTGGCGCAGCTGCGCCGGGACCTGGGTGACGAGACGTTCGCGCGCGCGCAGCGGGCCTACTTTCAGGAATGGTCGTTTCGGCACCCCTCGACCTCCGACTTCTTTGCCGTCTTCGAGAGGGTCTGCCGCTGCGATCTGTCGACCTACCGCGCGAACCTGGTCGACGGCACCGCCCGGCTCGATTGGAGCGTGTCCTCCGCGAGCACCCGCGCGTCCGCTCGGGACGAAGGGATCTTCGATCGGGACGGTCGGCGCGTCACGCTCGAAAGAGGGCTGCCGGCCAGGCCGGGAAAGAGCGGAGCCGGGGACGTCCGGAAAGGCAAGCGCGCGGGCCCGACCTCCTTTGACACCTCCGTCCTCTTCGGAAACGTCGGCGAGTGGCCTCATGCGACTTCGGCGCGCCTGGTTTTCGAGGACGGGAAGGTCCTCGATTGGACGCTGCCCGCTTCTGCCCGGTGGGTCAAGCTGACGATCCGCTACCGGTCGCGCCTGGCCTGGGCCGCGGTCGATCCGGACGGGGCCAACGCCTGGGAGTGGAAGCTCGAAAACAACTCCAGGGTCCTCGGCACAGGCAAGGGCGCGGCCGACACCGCCGGCGCGCGCGCCGCGGCGAAGTATTTCGCCTGGGCCGCCCATTTCGCGGCCGTCCTCCAGCAGATCCTGTGGTCCCTGGCGTGAACGGCGTGGCAGAGGGGCGCTCGAGCGTGGCCTGGGGCTTTCGCTCCCTGAGGGAGTGGCGGCTCATCCTGGTTCTCGTCGCGACGACGGTTCTCCTGGCGCTGCCGCCGGCCCTCGCGCTCTGGCCGGCGCTCGATTCCGTCTTCCGTCAGACGCTGGCCGGAGACCACGTCCTGCGCAACCACCCATTCTTCGCTCCGGCCGATGTCCTCGAGTTCCTCCAACAGAAGCGCGACGTGATCGCCGCCGCGCGCCAGACGGCCGTCGGAGGAGGCGTGCTCGCGGTTCTCCTCCAGATCCTCTTCGCCGGCGGCTTCGTCGAGGTTCTCGGCCGCCACGACCGGGCCGTGCTCGGCCCTTTCGTCAGCGGCGCTTTTTCGAACTTCTGGCACAACCTCAAGTGCTTCGCGATCTTCGCCGTGACCGCCGCGGCCGTGCTCGGCCTGTGGCTTGGGGCGACGGGAGCGGCTTCCGGGAAGATCTTCGAGCACTCCCCGCCGGGAGCGCCGGGGCCCAGGATCTTCCGCATCGGCATGCTCTTTGTCGCGCTCTTGCTCTTTGCCGTCCTCTCCCTCCTGCACGACTTCGCCCGTATCGCCCGGCGCTTCGAACCCGCCGCCGGGGCCTGGCGGGGATACGGCATGGCCCGCCGGACACTCTCCGCCGCCTGGCTGCGCGCGCTGGGAGTCCTGCTCTTCTGGTTTTTCCTCGGTGGAACCGCATGGCTGTCGCTGGTGGCCTTCGAATGGGCCACGGCCGCCGTGTCCGCCCTGGCCATCCTCCTCCACACCCTTCTCCAGATCGCGGCCGTCATTGTGCGTTCCGCGGTCCGCGTCGCGGCGTGGGGCTCCTACGTGGCTCTTGCCGACCGTCGCGCGCCGAGCGATGAGCCCATTCCCGTCGAGAGCGCGCCGAGAGCAGCGGCGCCGCTGCCCGATGAGCCCCTTTCGGCTCCCGAGCTCATCGGCGATGCTCCGCTGACATAGCAGCCGCGTCTCCCCTTCCCTCCAAGCCGGGCGAGGCGGGGAACTTTTGATCGCAGTAGACTTCCGACGTGGTCGCAACCACCACAGAGGACGCTCTCTCCGCATCGATCCATCGGGTTTCCTCTCTCATCAAGGACACTCCGATGAACAGGGGCGGTGGTCTCTGGGTCGGCGTGATTCTGTGTGGTTTCGGAGCCGCTTTGACTCTCTTCGGGCTTTGGCTGACGATCCACGACTGGCTGGCCGCTCGGAGAGGTCAGCGCGCAACCGGCAGGGTGGTGGACAACGTCAAGATCTGGGCGGCCAGTGGTCATGCCAGTGGCGCAACGCGCTATAACTACTTCCCTGTCGTTGAATTCCGGACGGAGGAGGGTGCGGTCCTTCGCTTCCAAGCGAGTTACGGCAGTGGCATGAAGCCCGATCACCAGGTGGGTGAGGAGGTCGTCGTCCGCTACGATTCCACCAATCCTCAGCGTGCGGACATTGTCGGCGAAGGCCGCTGGCTGAAGGTCGTCGTGATCGTGATCGGCATGGTGATCACGTCGATCGGGGGTGCGTGTCTCCTCCTGCGGTGACTGAATACGAACGCGGCGTCCGGCCGGGCTCGGACTTCTCAGTTCAGCGTTTGACGGCCCAGTCCGCAAACCGCCGCATTCCCTCCTCCACCCGCTCGATCGGTGTGGCGAACGAGAAGCGAACGCAAGCGTCCGAGCCGAAGGCATCTCCGGGCACCGCTGCAACGTGCGCCTGCGCCAACAGCTGCTGGCAGAGCTCCGCGGAGCCGGCGACGTTCTTGTCCGCGAAGAGGCCGGACACGTCGGCGAAGGCGTAGAACGCTCCTTCCGGACGCGGGCAACGCACGCCGGGCATCCGCTCGAGGGCGCCCACCATGACTTCCCGTCGCCGTGCGTAGTGCGCGAGCATCTCCGAGACCGAGGCCTCGGTGCGGTCCGGCTGCCGCAGAGCTTCCAGGACTGCGGCCTGGGAGATGGACGACGCGTTGGACGTCGAGTGGCTCTGGTAGGCCGTCATCGCCCCGATGACGTCCCTGGGCCCCATGGCCCAGCCCAGGCGCCACCCGGTCATGGCGTAGGTCTTCGAGGCGGCGCCCGTCACGACGACCCGGTCGGCATGCTCGGTGAAGGACGCCGCCGACGCGTGCCGCCGGCCGTCGTACAGAAATCGGTCGTAGGTCTCGTCGAAGATCAGGAACGCGTCGTGACCGGCGCACCACTCGAGGATCCTGGCGATTTCCGCCCGGCCCGCCGCCGCTCCCGTCGGGTTGTTGGGCGAGTTGAGGATCACGCCCCGCGTGCGCGGCGTGGCGCTCGCCGCCAGGACCTCGGCCGACGGCCTCCAGCCGCCTTCGAGGGTCGTCGAGAGAAAGAGAGGCGTCGCGCCCGCCAGCCGGACGATGTCGGGGAACGAGACCCAGTAGGGAGAGAAGATCGCGACCTCGTCCCCCTCCTGGAACAAGGCCTGGCACACGTTGAAGACCGCCTGCTTGGCGCCGGCCGTCACCACCACGTTCTCGCGGGCGCATGCGGTGGCGTAGGACCGCCGGTACTTCTCGGCGATGGCTTCGCGCAACGCGGGATCCCCCGCCACGTCGGTGTACTTGGTGTGGCCCGCGTCGATCGCCGCCACGCCGGCCTGAGCGACGAAGTCGGGCGTGGCAAAGTCCGGCTCGCCGATTCCGAAGTCGACCACATCGACGCCCGTGGCAGCGAGGGCGCGGGCCGCCTTCCCCACCGCGATGGTCGACGACGGCGCCAGCTCCGAGACTCTCCGCGCCAGGCGCTTCACCGCCGCGACCTCCAAGACCGGGCGAACGCCGGGAACGCTTCGAGCTTCTTGACGCCGGTGGCGAGAAGAGCCACCTCCACCGCGATCCACCCTGCGTACACGTACAGGATCGCGTGCCGCAGCGAAGGAATCGCGAACTGGACGACCCACAGGATGAAGAGTCCGGCCGCCTCGTACGCCGTCAGGTCCATGGATGCGAGAAACAGCCAGCCCAGGAAAGCCTGAGCGATGGTGAGAAGAATCTCGTGTCTCTGAAAGGCGTCGAAGGGCAGAGGAGCCGTGGACCCATGGCTCCAGCAGTAGATCACCGCCAGCAGGGCCGAGAGGATTCCCCACTGATTGATATTGGACGAAACCATGTTCACCAGGGCGACCGGAGCACGCGTGACGCGCTTGGCCCAGGCGAACGCCGACGTCTTCTCCGGGAACTCCGAGAGAAAGGGCGCCACCCATTGGATGAAGACGAACTGGGAGATGCCGAGCGAGGTGGCCAGCGCGAGCATGGAGGTCAGGAACGGCTCGGCCACGAAGTAGATGACCGCGCCGCCTCCAAAGAGAAGGGCCCCGACCGCGGCCCACCGCTTCCCGCCGCGGTAGGACAGGGCCCACCGCGTCGCCGCGGGCAAGGCGTGCTCCTCCGACTCCTCCGGTTCGCGAGGCGGAATTCGCAGGAGGACCGACAGGTATGCGACGTACGTCGTCGCCAGGATGGCCGCATCGACCAGCGACAGGCTCCCCTTGGCCCAGATCACCACGAAGTAAGCCATGGGCGGAAGCAGGCCCAGCACTTCGACCGCGTGGTCGTCTCCCAGCCGAATCGTCCCCAGACGCTTGCCCCGGCGCCGCGAGTAGAAGGCCGCGACGGCGTAGATCATCGGCCAGCCCAGGCCGGTCAGGAGACGCAGGCTTCCGGTGAAGTTGGCGATCGCCAGGTGCACCATGGGCGGGTTCTTGCCCGCCTTCCACGCGATGACGGCCTCCACCGCGAATTCCGGCAGAGTCTGGATGAGGGCCAGGATGGCAAGAGCCAGTCCCTGGGACACCAGGAATTCCGCCGCCTCCGCTCCCCATGCGACGAGAAACGCCGACGCGATCATCGCGGGAAACGTCCACAGGGCGGCCATGGGCGACGAGACCGCCGGACCGCTCAGGCTCGCGGGGAGGTCGAGCCTTTCGCGAAGGCCTCTCATCGCGCGCGGTTATAGCATGCCGGTCGTGGTCGCCATCGAGTCCTCGTCGAATCCTTTCATCAGGGAGATCGCGCGGTCGCTCGAGGAGCGGACGCACTTCCTGCTGGAGGGAGAGAAGGCCATCCTCGATGCCGTTTCGGCGGGCATGATCCCGGACCACCTGCTTCACGACGAAGCCGTTCGGCCCGGGCGCCTGGCCGCTCTGTCGTCCGCGCGTCCGCGCCTGGTCGCGCGCGCGGTCCTCGAACGGCTGGCGGAGTCCAAGACGCCGCAGCATCTCCTCGCCGTCGTGCGCCGTCGCGACGTGCCGGCCGCGGAGATCCTTCGGAGGCCGGGCCCCGTCGTGTTCTTGTTCGGGATCCAGGACCCCGGCAATCTGGGAGCCGTGGTGCGGGTGGGCGAGGCCGCCGGTTGCGCGGGCGTCGTCGCGGCGGCGGGCTCGGCCGACTTCTTCCATCCCCGCGCGGTCCGCGCCAGCGCCGGCAGCGTGCTGCGGATCCCCGTGTCCGGGCGCGTTTCCTTCGAGCCCTTCGCGACCGATGCGCGGCAGGCGGGGCGCGAGATCTGCGGGGCGGTTGCGTCGGGCGGCGAGAATCCCTTCGAAGCGCCCGTGCCCGCGTCGAGCGTTCTCGTGATCGGGTCGGAAGGAGCCGGCCTCCCGGCGGGCGCCTTCCGGTATCTCGACCGGAAGCTCACCATCCCGATGCGGCCGCCGGTCGACTCGCTCAATGCCGCGGTCGCCGCGGCCCTGCTCCTCTACTCGCCGATGCTGAGCAATGAGCCTAAGGTCTGAGGTCAGGTGCGATGGCGCGTGGAATTGGTAATCGGCAGAAGAAGCTCGTCTCGCCTCGCAAGACGTTCGTTCCCGCGATTCTGAATCGATCTCCCTCCGCTCCGCGTCGAGGGTCTGGCAAGAAGCAAGCCTCGCCGCCGCGACCGAATAAATCCCAGCCTTAGACTCTCGACGTTAGACTTGGGACTCCTCCTCCGAGAACACCTCGGCCCGAAACGTCCACAATCTGGTCTCCGGGCGCTTCCAGGCGTCCGGAGGCAGCCCCGCCTTGCGAGCCACCTCTCCCAGAAAGGTCTCGCGATCGAATCCCCACTCCGTGGCGACTTGAGGCAGAAGCAAGCCGCGTCTGCCCCCCGACTCGAGGATCAGTCCGTCGCGCCCGACGATGATGTTGGAGGGGTCGGCCACCGGCTCCGGCGGAGTCAGAACGGAGATTTCGATCTCGCACTGCGCCAGCTCGTCGGACGCGAGCGGCGGAAACCGCGGATCCTCGAACGCGGCGCTCCGCGCAAAGCGCGGAACGCTGCGCGACAGGTCGCCGTCGGGAGAAAGCGTGCCGATGCAACCCCGCAGGTTTCCCCCCTTTCGAAGGGTCACGAAGAGGGCGCGTTCCTGACCGAAGGTCTCCGCGCGATCGGACGGCAGGCGCGGCTCCGGCTCGTTTCGGAACGACGCCTCGAGCGACCGGCGGGCCAGCGCGAGCAGAGCGCGCCGCGCGTCCGGCGAGAGCGGCTCCCCGGTCATATCCTCTCCATCGCAGCGGGAAGCTCCGCCAGAAAGGTCTCGATCGCCGTTTCCAGCGCGTCGAGCTTCCCCAGGAAGAAATGGTCGGCTCCCTCGATCACCACGATCTTCCCGGAGTCTGCCACGAAATCGCGCAGAAGGTCCGGAGGACCGAACGCATCGCGCTCACCGACCACGAAGAGCGCCGGCACCGCCGGCCGCGGGGTTCCGGCCATGGAGTCCGTCGCCACCGGCAACCCGACTCCCACGTAGGCGACCACGCGGGGATCCCCCGCCGCGCGCGCGCAGGGCCGCCCCCGAGCCGAACGAAAAGCCGCCGGCGACGATCGGGAGAGCCCCCCGACCCTGGACTTCGTCGAGGGCCGCGCGGAAATCCTCGGTCTCGCCCCGCCCGCCGTCGTGCTGCCCCTCGGAGAGTCCGACGCCGCGAAAATTGAACCGAAGCGTCGCCCACCCCGAGGACGCCAGGGCTCGAGCCGACCGGTAAACCACCTTGTTGTGCATCGTGCCGCCGTAGAGGGGATGCGGATGAGCGAAGACGGCGCCCCCCCTTCGAGGCCCGCTCGCTTCCTTCCACACGCCCTCCAGGCGGCCCGCGGGGCCCGGAAACAGGATCGAGCGCAAGCTGGTCATCGGTCTCGATCGCGCCGACGCCCCTCGCGGGACGCCGGTGCCCGGAATCGAATCGAGAATCCCGGATCTTGAATTATCCTCTCTCCGCGGCTCGGCCGCTCACCGAGGTCAAACATGAAGAAGATCGTTCACGTCGTCGGGACGGGCACCATCGGCGAGCCCCTGATCGGCCTGTTCGCGGACTTCAAGAAGTACCTGGGTATCGACGAGATCACGTTCCACAAGCGGACTCCGATGACGACCGAGCGGGCCAAGGTCAACCACCTGCTCTCTCGCGGCGCGCAGCTGGCGGTCGACGAGGACAAGGTCGCGGACTTCGAAGCCCTCGGACATGCCGTCTCCTTCGAGACGCGCGAGGCGCTGGAGCGGGCCACCGTGGTGATCGACTGCACACCGGCAGGGAACGAAAACAAGCCGTTGTACGAGGACCTGTCCGGGCCCAAGGGGTTTCTGGCGCAGGGAAGCGAGTTTGGATTCGGCAAGCCCTACGCCATGGGAATCAACGACGAGGCCTTGAAACCCGGACAGGACCGCTTCCTTCAGATCGTTTCCTGCAACACCCACAACATCGCGGCCCTGGTCAAGACGCTGGGAGAGGATGCCAACGGCCGCTGCGATCTCGAGCGAGGCCGTTTCGTCTGCATGCGGCGGGCCAACGACGTATCGCAGGATTCGGGGTTCAACCCGGCGCCGTCCGCCAGCAAGCACGACGATCCGGTTTTCGGCACGCACCACGCGCGCGACGCCTCGCGCCTCCTCGAAACGATCGGCTGGAAGCCTCGTCTCTTTTCGTCGGCGATGAAGCTCAACACCCAGTACATGCACTCGCTGTGGTTCGACCTCGAGTTCGGACACCCCCTGAGCAAGTCCGCGGCTCTGGACAAGCTCCGGGCGAACCGGCGCATCGCCATCACGGAGAAACGCTCCTCCAACCAGATCTTCTCCTTCGGGCGCGACCACGGGTATTACGGCCGCATCCTTTCGCAGGCCGTCGTCGCGGCCCCGACGCTGACCAACAGCACCGACAACGAGATCGTGGGATTCTGTTTCACGCCGCAGGACGGGAACTCGCTCGCGTCGTCGATCGCCGCCGCGCTGTGGCTGATGGACCCGAATTTCGACCGCCGCGAGCGCTTGTCGGTCCTGGATCGGTTCTTCTTTCCGGAGGTCTGAGGCGAGCGCCCGGCGAGCGACCGACCGCCTTCCCGCTCGCCAGAAATCTCTGATCGACCTGTCTTTCGGGACCGGCCCGGACGGCCCGCCCCATCGCCCCTATCGGTCGCGGACCGCAGTCTGTACACTTGGAGGAAATGGGCTGGGCCCGGTGTCCCCGCTGCGGATTTACCCAGGTCGGATCGGAGAACTGCCTCCGGTGCGGCGAGGCTCTTCCCAAGCCGGTCGCCAAGCCGTCGCGTTCCACGGGAGCCATCGTGAGACCGGCGGCGTCCCGAGGCCTCACCCCCGTTGCGATCGGCGTGGCCGGCGTGGCTTTCCTCGCTCTCCTGGTCGCCGGCACGCTGTGGATTCGCCGTTCGCCGGCCCGCCCCGCTCCTCCCGCTGCCCTTCCTTCCGGGCCACCGGCCTCTTCCTCCTTGAACCTCGGCGGCCGCTGGTATGGGCAGGTCACCGATACCGTGCCGGGCTCGCCGCCGCGCCTGGTCGTCAAGGAAGCTTCGATCGAGACCGATCGAGATGGAAGGATCGTGTCCGCGCGCGCGATCCTGACCGACCCGGGCCGAGGTGGCGCCGGCGCCGGCTACCGGGTCGTGGCCAACGGTTCGCAGCGCATCGCCGAGGTCGTCGCGGCGCTCCAAGCCGCCCCCGCCGGCGCGGACATTCAAACCGACTTCCTGTCTCTCGCCCCATGGGTGCCCACCCGCGCCCGACTGTGGCGCGCCCTGGAGGGAATCAACCGGCGCCACCCCGACGCGCGGTACGTCTTGCTCGAGTCGATCGAGGACGACTACGTCGTCCAGGTCGGCATCAACGAGTCCGGCTTCCTTTCCTACGCCTTCTTCTCACCGGCATACGCCACGACGCGCGGCGTGGACGCCCTCTCCGGGGTCATTCACCCGGAGCCGGGCAGCTCCCTGGCGGACTTCCGCAACCTGGTTTGGGACCTCTCCGGATCCGCCGACTTCCTGAACCTCCAGGTGCGGGCCACGCTGACGGGACCGGACGGCCTCACCGACCGGATGGTGCTCAAGCGCTAGCGGCAACGGGTTCGACCCCACCCGCGGAATACAATTTCGGTCTTGTATTCGGCGCGCCTCACGCCGAAATAATGTATCCCCCGCTCTTGGCGTCCTTCTTGAGCGACAGGAGCTTATGCCTCTCGGCATCCTCCAGCAGCTCGGAGAAGGACTTGTAGCCGTAGTACGACTCGCTGAAGTACGGCTGCTTGCGCTGCATGGTCTGCTTGATCATGGAGCCCCAGATGACGTCGTAGCTTTCGCGCTGCAGAGCCTGGATGGAGTCGAGCACCAGCCGGAACACTTCACGCTTCTTCTCCGGGAGGTTCTCGATCGAGGGCAGCGCCCGCGTCTCGCGCACCAGGTCCTCGTAGAAGATGAACTCGTCGCAGTTGGAGATCAGCAGGTCCGACGTCGAGTTCTTGACTCCCACCCCGATGACCAGCTTGTCGTCCTCCTTGAGCTTGGAGACCAGCGGCGAGAAGTCGGAATCTCCCGAACAGACGACGAACGTCGTGATGTGCGACTTGGACGCCGCCAGGTCCATCGCGTCCACCACCATCCGGATGTCGGCGGAGTTCTTCCCGCTGTAGTTGCGCTGGGGGATGTCGATCAGCTCGATCGCGGCCTCGTGAAACGCTCGCTTGTACTCGCCGTAGCGCGTCCAGTCGGCGTACGCCTTCTTGTACACGATGCGGCCCTTCTCGATCAGGCGCTGGAGCACGAGGTGGATGTCGAACTTCTTGTATTGCGCGTCCCGCACCCCGAGCGCGATGTTCTCGAAGTCGATGAAGAGCGCCAGGCGCTGGTCGACCGAGATGCGGGTGGGGGGCGTCGCGCCGAGGCTGACGGGAGCGGCGATCGGAGCGGTCACGGCCAGAGCGGGAGGCGGCGCCGCGACTTCCGCGGCGCGGGGCTCGTCCGCGGGGCCGCGCAATTTTCGGCGGCGCGAGCCTCCCCTCCTGCGGCGTGGCTTCTTCTCGGCCGCTTCTTCCGCGGCGGGGAACGGAATCGATTCGTCCATCATGGTTTTCCTTCCGGTGCGTAATCGAAGGAGGAAGTGGTCAGCAGGAAAGTCGTCAAGGCCCGGGCGACTTCCCGCCCTTCGGGGTCGGTCATGGAGACCTCTCCGACGTTGACCCGCCTCCCCTTCTTGAGAATGCGCGCGCGCGCCCGGACGTCTCCCCGGGCACGGCGCAGATAGTGGATCGTGAGATCCGCGGTCGCGAATCCCATCTTTCCGTTGAAATTCGTGGCCAGCGCGAACGCGACGGCGGTGTCCGCGAGAGTGGCCAGGACTCCCCCGTGGACCGTCCCCGATCCGTTGGTGATCTCTTCGCGGTACGGCAATCGGATCACGGCGTGATCGGGAGCCAGCTCTTCGAGGACCGGCTCGAGCCAAGAGAGCGCCGGCGAGCGGGCCAGCCGCCGTGCGAGTCGCTCGAAGAGATCCGGCGCCAGGGCAGGAAGGGGCTCCTCCGTCGTCGTCGGACTCATAAACGATTCATTCTAAGGGGTCTAAGGTCTAAAGTCTAAGGTCTCAGGTCGAAGAGCTGTTCGTGGCGACTTCAGAACTTCGGGGGCTCATCGTCCTGCGTGTGCGCGTAATACGGAAGTTCCTCTGCTCGCTTGGTGGAATTGTCCAACTCCTTGGGCACCTCGACGAGGGTGCGGGTGACGTTGGGATCGCAAAGCTCGTTCTCGCATTCGTAGGTATACACGTTCTTGTCCGAAAGCTTCTTGAATCCCACGATCGTCTGGTAAGTGTCGCAGTTGCCGCACTTGATCGACATCATGAAAATATCGATGACGTGCTGGCCATCGCGGTCCTCGGCGTCCCCCACCCGAGGATAATACCGCCCCGAGGAGGTACGACGATGAAACGCCCGGTGTCCTGGCTGGCCCTCGTTCTTTCCGCGCCCGCGCTGCTGGCGGCGGGCAGCTTCCACAAGACGATCCCAGTGCCCCGCACCGGCGAGACCAGGCTCAATTGGTCCGCCGGCGGGTGCACCGTCCGCAGCGTCTCCCTGCAGAACTATCCGGACTCCGACGACGTCGCGAAGGCCCGGCACAAGGACCCGGACGACAAGTCCTGGGTGTGGTGGAACTTTCACGTCGAGAACCGGGGCGACCTGAAGTGCAAGATCCACCTCTGGGTCGACGTGTACGACAAGTCCGGCCATGTCGCCAAGTCGAGCGACCGAAGCGACACCGTCGACCCCGACAAGTTCGACGACAACATCCGCGTCTCCACTCGTATGAGGACGATCGACATCGCCGATTCGCCCAAGGCGGACATCCGAGCGGAAATCGGTCCCAAGTGAGTCGGGAGATCCCGGTCGGGCCGCCCGACGATCGAGCGGCCCGGGAAGGGTTGGCCCATCGCTTCCGGCCGGCGGCCATCCTCGACGTCGAGGGCGCGGATCGCGTGGCTTTTCTGCACGGGCAGCTCACGCAAGACGTGCGCGGCATGGCCGTCGGGCAAACGCGCGCGACCGCCGGTCTCACGCCCAAGGGAAAGCTTCTTTTCGTCGCCCGGCTCCAGATGCTTCCCGATCGGCTGCGCCTCCTTCTTCCGGCGGCTTCGCGGGCCTCCGTCCTGGCGCACCTCCAGAAGTACGCGGCCTTTCAAAAGGTCTCGATCACGGACTCGTCCGACGCGCTGCTGCGCATCGGCCTCTACGGGCCGGGCGCAGCGCGGCTCGAGCCGCCGGTGAGCGACGCTCTCCTCCTTCCTGCCGACGGCGAGTTCTCCCGGGAGCTCGTGCTGCCGACCGCGGCCCGGGGCGTCGTCCAGGAATGGCTCGACCGCCAGGGATCGGTCGCCGTGTCCGAGGAGACGGCGCAGGTTCTGCGCGTCGAGGCCGGCCGGCCGCGGTTCGGAACCGACGCCGACGAGTCCAACCTGGCGGACGAAGTGGGCCTGGAAGCGGCCATCTCGACCACCAAGGGCTGCTACGTCGGCCAGGAGATCGTCGCTCGCATGCGAACCTACGGCCGGGTCAACCGGAGGCTCGTCGGCCTTCGGTTCCCGCAAGGGGCCGTTCCCGCCGGAGAAATCCTCAAGCGCCCCGAGGAAGCCGAGGCCGGGAAGGTCGAGATGGGACGGGTGACCAGCTCGGTCCCGTCGCCGAAGTTTGGCCCGATCGGGCTGGGCTTCGCCTTCCGCGACGTGGCCGCCGGTGATCGCCTGATCTCCGTGCGAGAGCCCGCTCGGTCGGCGATCGTGGTGGACCTGCCGTTCGCGTGAACGCGGAGGCGCACGAGCGCGACCCCGAGCCATGGACGGTCCATTTCGCGCTGCTCGGGGCTCAGAGCGGATTCGCGCTCTTCCCGATTTTCGGGAAGTTGGCCCTGGCGTCCCTGCCGCCAATGGTCATGGCCGCGGTTCGGGTCGTCTTCGCGTGTCTGTTGCTCGAGTCGCTGCGCCGGGCCGCCGGCCGCCGCCCGGTCGCAGCGCGGGACCGGCCCGCCATCCTCCTGTACGGCCTGCTCGGCGTGTCCCTGAACCAGGTCTTCTTCATTCTGGGCTTGTCCCTGACCTCGGCCATCCACACCACCGTGCTGACGGCCACCATTCCGGTCTTCACGCTCCTCGCCGCGGTTCTGCTGGGTCACGAGTCCATGACGCTGCGCGCGGCGGCGGCGGTTCTTCTGTCGGGAGCCGGCGCCCTGCTTCTCGTGGGAGTCCAGGGCCTCGACTGGCACAGCCAGTCCGTGCGCGGGAATCTTCTCTTGATCGGCAACGCGATCTGCTACGCCTTCTACCTCGTCCTCTCCCGGCCGATCCTGGCTCGGTACGATCCGATCACCGTTGTCGCCGGCGTGTTTCTCTACGGGGCCGGGCCGATCGTTCTCGTGGCGCTGCCCGCGCTCTCGCGGTTCGAGCCGTCGCGCGTGACCCGCCTGTCGTGGGGAAGTCTCGCCGCGGTCGTCCTGTTCTGCACCGTCGTGCCCTACCTCGCCAACTCCTGGGCCCTCGCCCGCACCAGCGCATCCCGCGTGGCCTTCTACGTCTTTCTTCAACCTCTCCTCGCCACGCTGCTCGCGGTCCTGGTCCTCCATGAGACGCTTTCCGCAAGAACCGCGTGCGCGGCGCTGCTGATCCTGGCCGGCCTGGCCGTCTCCATCGCCCGCAGGCCTCCTCCCGTCGAGGAAGTCTCGTGAGGGTGTCGGTCATCATTCCGGTCTTCAACGAGAGAGAGTCCCTGCCCCGTGTCGTCGCCGACATTCCCAAGGAGGCCGTGTCTGAAATCGTCGTGGTCGACAACGGCTCCACCGATGGAACGGGCCTCGTCGCGCGCGGCCTTCCGGTGCGAGTTCTTCGCGAGGAGCGCCGAGGGTACGGCAGCGCCTGCCTGGCGGGCGTCGCGGCTCTGGCCGCTTCTCCTCCGGACGTGATCGTCTTTCTCGACGGCGATTACTCCGACCACCCCGAAGAGATGACGAGGCTCCTTGAGGCGATCGATCGCGGGGCGGATCTGGTGATCGGGTCTCGCACCCTCGGCCACGCCGAGCCCGGCGCCCTTCTGCCTCAGGCTCGGTTCGGAAACCGGTTGGCCTGTTTTCTGATCGGCCGCCTCTTCGGCCACCGGTACACGGACCTGGGGCCGTTCCGGGCGATCCGATGGGACGCGTACCGCCGCCTGGGGATGGCGGACACCAACTTCGGCTGGACCTGCGAGATGCAGGTCAAGGCGCTTCGGAAGGGACTGCGGGTGGCGGAGGTCCCCGTCTCCTACCGCCGCCGGGTCGGTGTCTCGAAGATCACCGGCACCGTCTCGGGGACCCTGCGCGCCGGCTACAAGATCCTGTGGACCATCGCTCGCTACGGCCTGCGCCATTGAAGCGCCGCAGGGCCGCGTCGAGTAGCATTGCCCCGTGCCCGATCCCACCGAGAGCCGAATCACGCGGTTGCTGGGCGACCGCTACGAGCTGATCGAGCTTCTGGGCAAAGGGGGGTTCGCCGGTGTCTACCGGGTCCGCAACCTGCGCCTGCAACGAACCGAGGCGCTCAAGGTGCTCTCGGAGACGCTGACGGAGGATGCCGACTTCGCCCGGCGCTTCGAGCAGGAGGCCCGCGTCGCCGCGGCGCTCGACCACCCGAACATCGTCAAGATCTACGACTACGGCGCGATCGAAGATTTCTTCTGGTTCTCCATGCAGTACATCGGCGGCGCATCGGTGGGCCGGGAGCTCAAGGCGCGCGGCCATTTCGACGACGCCACCACCGCTCGCATCGGCATCGGGATCCTCGACGCGCTGGCCTATAGCCACGCCCGCGGAGTGATTCATCGCGACATCAAGCCCGACAACATCCTGCTCGACCACGAAGGACGGCCGTACCTGACCGACTTCGGAGTGGCCAAGTCCCAGATCGCGCTGGTCAAGACACATGCCGGGACCCTGCTCGGCTCGCCCGCCTACATGTCCCCGGAGCAGCTGCAGGGCAAGCCGCTCGATGGGCGGTCGGATCTCTACTCGCTCGGCGTCACCCTCTACCGGATGCTGTGCGGGGGCCTTCCCTTCACCGGCGACGACACGTTCCGCGCCACGATGAAGCGATTGACCGAGAAGCCGGAGCTGCTGCTCTCCCGCCGGGCCGACATCCATCCGATTCTGGCCGACATCGTCATGCGTGCGCTCGAGCGGGACCCGGCGGAGCGCCTTCCAGACGCCCTCTCGATGCGCGAGGCGCTCGAGGATTTCGTCACCGACGTCACTCCTCCGCGCACGACCCGCAGCTCGACCGCAACGCGTCGAGGAGCCGAACCGACACCGACGTCCGCCCCGACGCCGATGGCGGACGGGGGCGCGGATGAGCCGACGATTCCCAGCGGGTCGCTCGGCGCTCTTGCCCCGACCCCGAAGGCGCCTCCCCCAACGCCCATCCCTCCGCCTCCCTCGAGCCCGCCCTCCCCCGGCTCCCGCTCCGTTGCCCCTCCCGTCACCCGCGCCTCCCGCGCGAGAGTCGGGTGGATCGCGGGGGCCCTGGCTCTGGCGGCCGTGGCGGCGGCCATCGTCATCGCTCTTGCCCGCCAGACAGGTTCCCATGGCCACGCTCCCGCGGCGACAGAGCCGACCCGGACCTCGTCCCCGGCCGCCGTGGCGATCGCCGCTGCCTCCCCGACGGCCGCGCCCACTCTTGCGCCGACGCCCTCGCCTTCACCGTCGCCCGAACCGTCCGCGTCTGCGCAACCGACCCGCCGCCCCACACACGCAGCTCGGGCCGCACGCCCGACGGCTCGGCCGGCGACCCGTATCCCGTCGCGGCCCGCCACCGCCGTGCCCACGCGCGCGCCGACCGCCGCCCCAACGTCCGTCCCGGGCGCGGGAAAGCGCAGCCCGCCGGGAATCCTGGAACCAGTGCCCCTCTCACTGGCGGCCAGCGTGGGCGCGGCCTATCGGAACGAAACGATTGGGATGGTCGCGGTGATCGGCGCCGACGGAAAGCTTCTGAACGCGCGCGTCATCAAGCCTGTCTGCCCGGAATGCGACCGCGCGGCCCTCGACGCGGTCCGCCGCTATCGGTTCCGCCCGGGGACCGATGTCAAAGGGAATCCGATCGAGAGCTCGTTCGGCTTCACCATCCGGATTCCGTGACGGGCTGCAGCTCGATCGGGCTCCGCTCTTCGTGCTTCTCACGCGGCAGAAGGCGTTAAGATGGATTCAGTGTTCAGACCGAACCGATCGTTTCGTGCGCGCGGGCAGCGCGGCGAGGGCCGCGTGGGCTGCACGCTGTGGACGGTCCTCGTGGTCCTCGTCGTCTACGCCGGATACATCATCCTGCCCGTGCGGTTCGCGTCCTCCCGGTTCGAGGACTTCATGAGGGAGGAGGCCGCCTTCGGCTCGAACAAGGGCAACCCTCAGATCGTTCAAGAGCTCCTGTCCCAGGCGCGCGAGCTGGACATACCGCTGACCAAGGAACAGATCGAGATCGTTCGCACCCGCGAGTCGATCACCATTTCAGTGAGCTACGCGGTGACCCTGTCCTTCTTCGGTCAGATCCGTTATGTCTGGAACTTCAATCCGGTGGTCGAGCGCCCGCTGCAGGCGTTGTAGGCGCGCCGGCGATCCCCCCACAATAGATATATTGTGATCGGGCGGAGTCGCTCGACGCCGGCAAGGAACGCGCCGCCGTTACCGAAGGTGACGGTTTTTCGACGCCGGAGATCGCGTGCGGGCGCGTGTCCCAAATGGCTCAAGGGCTTGCGGTCGCGGTAGAGGAATTGCTTCCTTATCAGAACGACGCGCACCGTGCGTTTCATCGGGCAACGGTGGGAGGTCTGTACGCCATGTCGGATCGGAGAGCCTTTCCGCGGTATCGGGCGGAGGTGCTGATCGACTTTTCCCCCACCGAGTCGAAGACGACAGGCATCACGTACGACGTCTCGCTCGGCGGAATGTTCGTTCGGACGAGCCGGCTCCCGGGAGAGGGAGAGCAGATCCTCGCGACGCTGCGCTTTTCCGATGGGCGGCAGCTTCTGGTGCAAGGCGAGGTGGTTCGCACGTTTCACCCGTCGATGCTTCTGCGGGGCGTGCTTCCGACGGGATTCGCGATGGCCGTCAAGAACAACGAGAGCTACCGGCGGTTCGTGGCGTCCGTCGCTTCCGAGGCTGTCGCAGCCGAGAACTGACGCCGGCGTTCGGATCCCTCCCTATTTCGCGGCCTTCTCCGGCGTGATCATCCGGGTCGGCAGCACGATCTTGTGGGGAACCGCCTGCCCGGACAGGATCTTGTCGGCGATCTCCACGGCCTCGCGTCCGCCGGTGGGATAGACGAACGTGGCGGCCAGCTTCCCGTCGGCGACGGCCTGGCGGCCGCCGTCCAAACCCGGCAGACCGTCGATGCCGACGAACTTGATTTCCTTCTCCCGACCCTTGGCCTTGGCCGCGAGGTACGCCCCCATGGCCATCGGATCGTTATGGGCGTACACCAGGTCGATGTGCGGATGGGCCTGGAGGGCCGACTCCATCTGGGTCATGGCCTCCTCGCGCAGCCAGTTGGCGACCGGGTCGTGCACGACGTGGATGTCGGGCAAGCCGGCGATGGCCTCCCGGAATCCGTCGCTGCGGTCCCGGGCCGGCGGCGAGCCGGGCAGGCCCTTGATCTCCACGATGTCGCCCTTGCCGTGAAGCAGCTCGACGATGTATTTGCCCGCGGCGCGGCCGATCTCGCGGTTGTCCGCGCCGATGAAACAGGTGTAGGTGTCGCCCTCGATCGCCCGGTCGAGGATGACCACCGGGATGCGCTGGGCGAAGACCTTCTGCACGATCGGCGTCAACGGCCTGGCTTCGTTGGGCGAAATGATCAGGAGGTCGATCTTCTGGCGCAGGAAGTTCTCCACGTCGGCGACCTGCTTGGCGTTGTCCTGCTGGGCGTCGGCGTAGGCGATCTGGATCTGCGGAAAATCCCTGGCCCGCGCGGCGACCTGCGCGTTCATGGCCACCCGCCACGGCTCGCCGAGGTTGCACTGGGAGAACCCGATGAGGTACTTGGCCTGGCGGCTGCGCCCGCATCCCGCCGCGGCGAACAGGATCGCCCCGGCCAGGACGAGCAGGACCGGCCCGGTTCGGAGCGTCCGCCGTTCACCGGCGCCGCTGCTGGAGCCAGACCGCTCCCAGAATGATGACGCCCTTGAGAATGAGCTGCAGGTTCGCGTCGACATTGTTCAACCCCATGCTGTTGTTGATGACTCCGATGATGAGGACGCCCATGAGCGTCCCTCCCACCGTTCCCACTCCGCCCATCAGGCTCGTTCCTCCGATCACGACGGCGGCGATGGCGTCGAGCTCGTAGGCCACTCCGTCGTTGGGGTTGCCCTGCTCGAGCTGCGCGCAGTGAATGAGGCCGGCCAGCGCGGCAAGGACCCCCGAGATCACGTACACCAGCGTCTTGTGCCAGCGCACCCGGACGCCCGACAGGCGCGCCGCCGCAGCGTTGTCGCCGATCGCGTAGAGATACCGTCCGCCCCGCGTCCGGGACAGGTACAGATGCATCGCGGCCACCGAGGCAATGAAGACGAGGGCCGGCACGGGGACGTAGGGGAAGAGAACGCCGCCGATGCGGCGGACCGAATCCGGCGCTCCCTGCGGTCCGAATCCGAGTGGGATCGCCGTGCCGCCGCTGACGTACCGAGCGACTCCACGGGCCGCGCTCATGGTGGCGAGCGTCGCGATGAACGGCTGGAGCCGCCAGCGGGACGCGGCAATCCCGTTGATCGCGCCACACAGTCCGCCGGCCGCGAGCACGGCGAGCACGGTCGCAGTGAATCCCCAGCCGGCGTGCATCCAGAGCGAGGCGGCCAGCGTCGCCGCGAGGGCGAGGATGGAGCCGACCGAGAGATCGATTCCGCCGCTGACGATGACGGCGGTCATCCCCACGGCGAGAATGCCCTTCTCGGCCACCTGGCGCAGGATGTCGGTCAGGTTCCCCAGATCGAGGAACACCGGCCGTCCGCCGCGGACCGGTGAAAACACCACGGAGAGGAGGACGACCGCGGCGAGACCCAGGGCGCTGGACAACCGGGCTATGCGGGAGACCGCGCTGCGCCGGGAGGAAGGAGGATCTCCCGGCGGGCCCTCCGAGCGGCGGCCGGCGTTCGAGGACTTCCCTTCCGCGTCCGCCCCCGCGGCCGCGGCGAGAATGCGCTCTTCGGTCGCCTCGTCGCGGGGAAGCTCGGCGACGACGCGGCCCTCTCGAAACACCGCGATGCGGTGGCATTGCGTCAGGATCTCGGACATCTCCGACGAGCAGAGGAGGATCCCGAATCCCTCGGCGGCCAGCCGCCGCAGAAGCGCGTAGACGTCGGCCTTGGCGGCGAGGTCGATTCCCCGCGTGGGCTCGTCTAAGAGCAGGACCGACGGGGACGCGAAGAGGCAGCGCGCCAGGATGGCCTTCTGCTGGTTGCCGCCCGAGAGCGTCGCGATGGCCGCCTGGGGCGAGGCGGCGCGCACGCCGGTTTGCGACATCCTCCGGCTCGCGGCTTCCCGCTCTTTGCGCCGATCGATCCATCCGGCGCGGCTGACCGTCTCGAGCGCGGCGATCGAGACGTTGGCGCCCACGGAGAGATCGGGAAAGAGACCCTGGGCTTTGCGCTCCTCCGGCAGGAGCACCAGCCCGGACTCCCTGGCCGCCGCCGGATCGGACGGATGGTAATCGCGTCCGGCCAGAACGATCCGCCCCGAGGCCGGGCGTTGGCCCGCGCCGGCGAGGGCCAGCAGAAAATCCGTCCGCCCGGCTCCGATCAGGCCGGCCAGGCCCACGATCTCGCCGCGGCGCACCGAAAGCGACACGTCGCGCAGGCGAAACCCTCCGGGGCGGTCGGGATCGGCGAGGCAGAGGCTCTCGACCCTCAGGACCTCGGGCGCGGCCTCGTCTACCGGAGCGAGTGAGACACGCGGAATTTCCCGGCCGACCATCAGCCGGATCATTTCGTTTTCCTCGAGGCCCTCGGCGTCGCGCGTCGCGACACGGCGGCCGTCGCGCAGCACGGTGACCCGCCGCGCCAGACGCCGGACCTCGTCCAGCCGGTGGGAGATGTAGACGACGGCCACGCCGCGGGCGGCCAGGGCCTCGACCAGCCGCTCCAGACGCTCGACCTCGGCCGCGCCGAGCGAAGCGGTCGGCTCGTCCATGATGAGCACGCGCGCTTCGAGCGAGACCGCCCGGGCAATCGCCACGAGCTGGCGGTGGCCGGCCTCCAGATGCTCCAGGAGCGTGTCCGACGCCACGGCCGACTCCCCCAGCGCGGCGAGCTCGAAGGCGGCCCGAGCGGCGAGCGCCTTGCGATCGATGAGCTTCCACCGGGTGCGGGGCTCGCGGCCCAGGAAGATGTTCTCGGCGACGCTCACCGTCGAGACGAGCTGCAGCTCCTGCGGAATGACCGCGATGCCGGCCTCGAGCGCTTCGCCCGGCTGGGAGAGGCGCCGGGCGACTCCGTCGATTTCGAGCTCGCCGCCGTAACCCTGGAGCTCTCCCGTCAGGATCTTGACCAGGGTCGATTTTCCGGCGCCGTTTTCGCCGATCAGGGCGTGGACCTCCCCGGGCCGCACGTCGAAGTCGACGCCGTCCAGAGCCCGCACGCCGGGAAACTCCATGGAGATGCCCCGAGCGGCCAGGAGCGGGGCCTGGCTCAACGGCGTCCCCGCCGCAACCGGGCCATGACGCCGCTCTCGCGGCCGAAGTAGTCGTGAAGCGCGAGCCAGTCGGCGTAGATCTCGTCGTAGACGGCGGCGGCCGCCGGGTCGGGCGCGACCGGCGAGCCTTCCAGGCGGGCCATGTCCGCGGCGGCCTCGACCAGGGAAGTCTGGCCGCCGGCGGACGCTCCGGCCGCGACCGCCCCGAGCATTGCCGCACCGAGGGCGCTCGCGTGGGTCGAGGCGACGACGGCGATCGGCCGCCGCGTGACGTCGGCGTAGATCTGGAGGAGCAGGGGGCTCTTGCGGGCCAGGCCGCCCACGGCGATCAGCTCGGCGACCGGGATCTTCTCCGCCTCGAAGGCCTGGAGAATGCGGCGGGTGGAAAACGCGGTCGCCTCGATCAAGGCCCGGTAGATCTCCGCGGCGCTCGTGGACAGCGTCAGGCCGAGGATCAGGCCCGACAGGCTCGCGTCGACCAGGACCGAACGGTTCCCGTTCCACCAGTCGAGCCCGAGCAGTCCCCGGGCGCCGGGAGGAACTCGGGCGGCCTCCGACTCCAGCGCGGTAAAGCGCTCGTCCAGGTTCATCGATTCCCCGCGGGTCAGGCGCGCGAACCAGGCGAAGAGATCTCCCACCGCGGGCTGTCCGGCTTCGTAGCCGTAGGAGCCTTCGACGATTCCGTCCTTCACGACACCGCCGATGCCTTGAACCGCGGCGTGCCGGTCGGCGAGCAGCATGTGGCACGTCGAGGTACCCAGAACCATCACCAGGCGCCCGGGCGTCACCACCGTGGCCGCGGGGACCGCGCTGTGGGCGTCGATGATCGCGGCGGCTACGGCGGTGGCCGGAGCGAGGCCCAGCCGGCGTCCCGCCGCTTCGGTCAAGACCCCGACCTTCCGGCCGGGCGGCGTGATCGCCCCAGGCAGCTTGTCGGCCAGCGCGGCGAATCTCGGGTCGAGCGCGGCGAGGAAATCGCGGGACGGAAAGCCCCGCTCGGCGCTCCAGAACGCCTTGTAGCCGGCGCCGCAGGCGTTGCGGACGAGCGTTCCGGTCAGCGCGTGGACGACCCAGTCGCCGGCTTCGACGAACCCGAACGCGGCGTCGAAGACCTCGGGGTCCTCGTCCAGCACCTGGAGCGCCTTGGCGTAAAGCCACTCCGAGGACGTGCGTCCGCCGTAGTCGGCCAGGAACGCTTCCCCGCGCTGCGCGGCCAGCGCGTTGATTCGGTCGGCCTGAGGCTGCGAGGCATGGTGCTTCCAGAGCTTCACCCAGGCGTGCGGGCGCGCCGCCCACCGGGGCTTGAGGCAGAGCGGCGTCAGGGCCGCGTCGACCGGAAGAATCGTGCAGGAGGTGAAGTCCACGCCGATGCCGACGATGTCCCGCCCGTCGATGCACCCCTCCTGGAGGGCGCGGGGCACGGCGCGCTCGACCGCCTCCACGTAGTCGCCGGGGTGCTGGAGAGCCCAGTCCGGAGGCAGGCGGACCGTGGAGTTGGGGAGCGTCGCGTCGATCACGCCGTGGAGATAATCGGCGACGGCAGAGCCCCGTTCCCGGCCCGTGCGCGTTTCGACCACCAGGGCCCGCACCGACGCGGTCCCGAAATCGAGGCCGAGCGCGCACGGCTGGCGGCGGGTCACGCGCGGAATTTCGCGGCCTGGTGCCGGTCCAGGCGGTCCTCGGGATCGCCGCAGAGATTGACGCGCAAGCCGAGCGCGCGGGCCATGGCGGCCTTGCCCACCAGCGCGCGGTTGGCCGTGGCCGCGTCGGGGGCGTAGGCCACCTGGATGTGGTTGGCCATGTGCTTGGCCATCATCTGGTCGCGGGTCACGCCGTAGGTGACCGCGTGCATGATCGGCCATTGCGGCGTCGTCGCGTTCCAGCGGCGCTTTGTCTCTTCCTCGGACAAACGGACGACGCCGCCGCGGCCGATGTCCATGTGGAGGGCGTTGTCCTGCACGTAGACGCGGCTCCAGACGATCTCGCCGGGCTTGCTCACGCCCTTCAGGGTCGAACCGCCTCGGGGAAAGTACATCGGCGGCTGACGCTCCCCCACCGCGCCGGCGTATCCGCCGACGAAGTGGCTGGCCGGCGCGGCGCCGGAGATCTCGAAGACCCAGACGAACTCGGCGACGCCGCTCTCTTCCACCGCCGCTCCCCACCGCACGTCGTGGAGCGTCGTGGACGGGTCGATCTCCAGAGACGTCCAGACCCGGTTGGTCAGCAGGGCGTCCACGCCGGCGCACTCGTCCACCTCGTTGAAATGCGGAACCGCGCGGCCCTGGAAGAGCACCGCTCCGTCGGCGCCGCGCACGGGGGGACGGTCCGGGTTGTTCAGCAGACCTTCGGCCAGGTCCGAGGCGACGCAGACGTCCTTCAGGCCCTGCTGGTACTGGATCCCGATCGCGGCGCAGCCGAAGTCGGAGGCTAGCCGGACGGCGGCGTCGTACATCTTCAGGCCTTCGAGCACCTGGTTCTCAGTCAGCTCCGTCGCGTCGTCGCGGCCCAGGCGGAAGCGCATCCCGCGGGCGAGAAGCCAGTCGTGATGGCGGCGGGCGTCGTCGTCGGGAACTTCGCGCATCGCCGCGTAGAGAGCCGACTGGGAGAGCCGCTCCTTGAAGAGGCCGAGGCCGTGGAGGAGCTCGTCGGGGATGATCGCGTTGTACATCCCCATGCAGCCCTCGTCGAAGACTCCCAGGATGGCCTGGTCGTCGCGCAGCGTCCGCGCGAGCTCGAATCCCCGCACGCGATCCGCCTCCGCGGCGCCGGGCAGGATCCGGTCGTCGAGCGCCTGGGCGTGGCTCGTATCGTGATCGATGCGCCCGGACTCGAGCCACCGGGCGAGCCCCTTTCGCGCGAACGCGTCGCGGAAGTCCTCGCTCCAGATCGAGCTGTAGGAGACGCCGGCCTTGGTCAGCGAGGCGTTGACGTTCAACATCCCCACCAGGCCCGGCCACTCGCCGCTCCAGTTGGCCAGAGTCAGGATGGGACCCCGATGGCGCAGGAGACCGGCCAGGATGTGGCTGGTGTACTCCCAGACCGCCTCGGCGACGATGAGCGGCGCGTCGCGGTCGATCTTGCGGAAGATCTCCATCCCGCGCGCCTGCCCGTCGATGAAGCCGTGCTTCTTCTCCGCGTCGGGCGCGTGCCCGCGGACCACGCGGCGTCCGAGCTCTCCGACCGCCCGCGCGACGTGCTCTTCCAGGGCTTGCTGGGCGGGCCAGCAGCGCTGGTTGGCCGAGAGGCGCGAGTCGCCGCTGGCCACCAGGACGACGTCCCGTCCCGAGCCTTGGGCCGCTGGTCCGGTGCTCATGGCGCTTGGTCCCTCCTCGACGGCCATGATTCTGCCACGCCCGCCGCGTGCTCGTGGAGGCCCGGTTACTTCGGCGCTGCTCCCTGGATCTGACGGATCGCTCGTTGCGCCACGACACGGGTTTGCGGTTTCGCGGCCAGCTCTTTGAGGGTCGGCAGCGCCGCCTTCGCCGCGGGCCCGATCGATCCGAGGGCGGCCATGCTCGCTCGGACCATCGGAAGCGTCTCGCCTTCCGCCCGGCAGACCGCGGTCAAGGCGGGGACCGCGGCGGTCGCGGCCGGACCGATCGCGGCGACGGCGTTGGCCGCGGCGACGCGCACGTGGAGCTCGGAGTCCTTTAAGGCGGCCACGAGCGCATCCAGCGCGGGCAGGGCCGCGGGCCCCTTGTCCTTGAGCGCCAGCGCGGCGAGCCCGCGGGTCACCGCGTCGCGGTCGCGCAGCGCGCCCCCCAGTCCCGGCACGTCGGCGGGAACGCGCGGCTCCCGTACCTGCGAAGCCCTGGCCCATCCCGCGGCGCCGGTCTGCGCCAGGATCAGGTCGTCCACACCCAGCGTGTAGCCCGACGACGCGGCGTTCTTTCCGATGCAGACGAAGGTCACGGTATGGCGGCCCCTGGTCAGGTGGGGCCAGCCGATCTGGTAGGCCAGGCCCACGTAGGTCTCGTAGGCGTAGCCGTCGAACTGCGTCTGCGGCCGAACGTCCGCGCCGGGCTCGTGCTCGAGGACCGGCGCGACCGGCGTCTTCCCGTCCAGAAGCGCAGTGTAGATCCCGTAGTCCGAGGCCTGGGCGACCTCGGCGTAGAGCTCGTAATCGCCGTCCTGCGCGACGTCGAACGGGATTTCGATCTTCGATCCGGGGCCCTCGCCCTCGAAGAGCAGGACATCCTTGGACCAGAAGAGGTCCCTGGAGACAGACGCCTTGCCCTTCTCCGCGCGGGCCTCTCCGAGCGCGTTCTCGACCTCGATCTGCGTGGCGTTGCCCTGCGGGAGGCGGGCCGATCCGTACGGAATGGGCGGGAGTCCGGCGGCGATTCCATCCTGGTACCAGTAGGACACCGAGGACATGAGATCGGTCCGCTCCCCGAAGGAGGATTTCACCGAGCCGTCGGCCTTGAATGTCCAGCCCCGGTGCTCGATCTCGGCGTGCAGCGATTTCGTGAAGGGGATGGGATCCGTCAGGTGCCAGCGGTAGCCGGTCATGCGCGAGCCCAGGCCGGTGCCGTCGGCGACGGGCACGCCGAAGGACGGGCCTTCCTCGACGTGCAGCCCCCAGGCGTCGTTGAAGTAGTCCTCCGAGCCGGTCCCCTCGATCGAGGCTCTCTCCTCGCCGTCGACGAAGAAGTGGTCGTCGCCTTCGCCGAACCATCCCGCTTCGGCCTGCACGACGGACAGGACGGTCCCCGCGTAGAAGCCCCGGCCCTTCACGTCGAGGAACATGTAGGGCTTGCCGTCGGGCGGCGCGGGAAGCTCCTGCCGGTACCGCGCGTGAAAGTAGGCCGTGGTCGGGGAAAGCTCCTTCACCTTCTCCCAGTCGACGTGGTAGTACAAGGCCGACACGCGGCGCCGCCCTTCGTTGGTGATGGTGATCCGGCAGGACTTGCGGAACGGCATCGGCCAGTAGCTGTTGCGGGCGCGCCCGTCCGATCCGTTGCGGATCATGACCGAGTTGACGGGGCGCTCGAAGCCGTGGCCCACGGCGAAGAAATCGCCCACCGGCGCGTCCACCGAGGGTTCCGTGCTCCCGTCGTAGTAGACGCGCAGCCGGAGCAGCCGCGGCCAGCCATACTCGTTGGCGGCGATCGTCACCCAGATGTGGGTCACGATGCCGGGCCCCTCGAGGCTCGCCAGCGTCACGGTCTCCCCGGGGATCGGGTGCTTGCTGTCGTCGTTGGAGTTCGGGTCAGGGTTGTTCGAGGAGGATCGGTGGGCGGTGAAGTCCTTGAGCTGCGAGAAACGGTACGGGTCGATCGGGCCGACGACGGATTCCTGGGCCTGCGCCAGCGCGCCGGCCAAGGCCGCGCACACCAGCAGCGTGACTGCCGCTCTTCGCATCGGATCCTCCTTGGAAGGTGGCGGCAGTATAGCGACGCAGAGGGAGGGAGTCGCTTTGGCTTTGTGGGCTATCCTTTGGCCGTGGCGGCCGCGTCGATCAAGACCGACAAGGAGATTCGCGCCGAGGTCGGCGCGATCCGGGAGCGTGCCCGGAGCCTGTCCGGGTTCTGGATTCCCGAGCTTGCAGCGGCCGCGTACGCGCTCGAGTGGGCCCTGGGCAAGCGCCCGACCCGTCCCTCCGGCGACATCGGAAGCTCTGACAGCGCCCACGGCAAGCTCGCGGAGGCGTTGCTCAAAGCCGCGCAGCAGGCCGGGCCCGTCGCCGCGTTGAAGATTCCCGGGGCTGGAAAGAAAGCCGAGAAGCCCCTGGCGCGGCCCAAGAGATAGCGACGTCGCAGCGCGATCGCAGCGAGCGGATCGGCTGATTGAGAGCCTCCCGTTCGCGGCGCGACCAAGTTTCGCGAACTGGATTCGCGAAACGACTCGGGACGCGCGAGCGGGAGCGGAGCTCTCGGGATCAGGTGTTCGGTCGAGCTCGCATCCGGGCGAGCCGAACACCAGTGCGCGCGGGAGCGCGCAGATCCCGAAGCGTAGCGAAGGCGTCGGTTCATATCTCCCGCCCCATCCGGATGATCGGGAGCCGCACGCCGCCGGGAAGCTCGAGATCGAAGCGCTCGATCTCGGTGAAGCCCATGGCGCGATACAGCGGCTCGCCGGGCAGCGTCGACGCAAGCTCGAGCGCCCGAAAGCCCCATGCGCGCGCGGCCACGGCGCAGGTCTCGACGAGGCTCCGCCCCAACCCGCGCCGCGCGTGGCGCGGGTCCACGAAGAATGCGCGCAACCGCGCAGGGTCGGAAACGGGATCGAGCAGAGGATCGGGCCCGGTCTTGGTCTGATCCCCTCCGAAGAGGGTCCGGCGGCGGCTCCAGCCGCCGCATGCAACGGCCTCCCCGCCTTCTTCCGCAACGTAGTAGGTCCGATCACGAATCAGCTGCGTGTCGACGCCGAACACGTAACGCAGCGCGGCCTCTGTCTGCTGCACGGTGTAGGAAGGCGCTCCGAGCCCGCGCGCCGATCGCGCGATGAGAGCCTGCAGGGCCGGCACGTCTTCCAGTTCGGCGACTCTGAGCGGGTTCACGCTTCGTCCCCCTTTCGGCCGTCTTTCCCTTCGAGATCGGGAGCGGCGCCGGCACCGATCTCGCATACGGCCATGCTCATGGTCGACGTGTTTCGCGCGCTCCGGATGCGGGGCTCGTCTCGCCGTCTTCATTCACTCAAGGAGGCTTCGATGTTGCGCCGTACCTGTTTGTTCGCGATGTGTCTTTCGCTGGCTGCCGCGTCGGGAAGGGCGCAAGGCGCCACGGCTCAACCTGCGCTCGCGCCGCCGCCGGGCGTGGCGGTGTCGGCCGTCGTTCCGGTCGTGATTTCAGCCCGAGGGGCCAATGGAGCCTCGTACCACACCGCGGTCCAAGCCTACAACCCGAGCCTCGTCCCATTGAGCGGCGTTTTTCTGTTTCGCGCCGAAGCGAACGGCGCGGTGAGCGAGACGACGCTTCCCTATGCCGTCAACCCGGGCGAGACGCTCTCGTTCGTCGACATTCTCGACGCCATGGGACAGCGTGGTCTCGGAAGCCTCGACATCATTGCCTTCAATGGAACAGAGGCCCCGGTGTTGTCGGTGCGCGTCTACAACGACGCCGACGGCGGAGGAACGAACGGCTTCACCGAGGAGGCGCGGCGGCCCGAAGAAGCTCTGACCGCCGGATCGAGCGCCGTTCTCGTCGCGCCCTTCGATGCCGCCGCCTATCGCTTGAACGTCGGAGTCCGCACGTTCGACGGCGGCGGCACGATCCGGATCACGGTGCGGGATCAGGCGGGAACCGTCCGAACCACGCTCAACCAGGCTTTTGCACCCAACGCGTTCACGCAGATGGACGCGGCGACATTCCTTCAGGGGCTGGTACCGGAGTCCAGCGATACCATCACAATCGAGGTTCTCGCCGGCAGCCTGTTCGTCTACGGCGCAACCGCCGACAACCACACCGGGGATCCGGCGATCGCGCTGGCCCAACGGGTGTCGTAAAGCGTTTTCGCGGGCATCTCGGGAACCGGAACCGGCGAGCGGTGTCCCTTCTCGACAGGAGGGCACCATGAAGCGTCCACGATCGCTCGCCGGTTTCGGCCTCATCCTGCTCGCCGCCGCGGGTGCGGCCCACGGAGCCGAATCCCGACGATTCGAGGTGTCCGTCGTCGTCGACGGCGCGGCCGCACCGGAATACCCGTGGAGAGACCGCACGTACATCGAGGCCCTCAAGGGCCGACCCTTTTCCGTGCGCGTGACCAACCCGACGTCCGAACGCGTCGCTGTGGCCATCGCGGTCGACGGCCGCAACGTCGTCGACGCCAAGCGCACCACGGCGAGCTCCGCGGCCAAGTGGGTTCTGGGCCCGTTTCAGACCATCGAGATCCCGGGCTGGCAGGTTTCCGGCAATGCGGCGCGCAGGTTCTTCTTCACCGAAACCGCTCGTTCGTATGCGAAGTGGCTCGGCGACACGTCCAATGTCGGGACGATCGAGGCGGTCTTCTTCCGGGAGCGCGCCCGGCGGCCCCAGGCGTTGACGCCTCGCGGGGAGACGGGAATGGACGAATCTCCGATGGAGCGGGAAGGGCAGGCCAAGTCCCGTGACGCCGCGCCGGTCCCGCCCGCGGCCGCCGGCGGATCGGAGAGCGGCCACCGGGAAATGGCGCGGCCCCGGGAGAAGGAGGCGGATCGGTTCGCAGCCACGGGAATCGGAGAGAGGACCAGTAACCCGGTCGAATGGGTGGCCTTCGAGGAAGATCCCGTCCCTGCGGCCCGGATCGTCCTCCGGTACGAGTTCCGCTCCGAGCTCGCGCGGCTGGGCGTCTTTCCAAGGACCGACGACCTCTTCGTTCGCGAGGGGGCCCGCGGGTTCGAGCCCGAATACGCCCCCGATCCGATGCGGTATCGCTCACAATAGCGTTGCCGTGTCACGGGACGAACCGAGGCTCTCGCCCGGCAGTTTTGCCGATGCGCCGGACGAGCAGCTGGTCGCGCTGGCCAAGGAGGGAGAGACGGAGGCCTTCTCCGAGCTCGTCCGCCGCCATCTGGAGACCGTCCACCGGTGGATGGCGCGCGCGGTGGGAGAGCAGGAGGCCGACGATCTGACCCAGGAGGTCTTTCTCAAGGCGTACCGCGGCCTGTCCGGCTTCCGCGGCGACGCGCCGCCACGGGCCTGGCTCGCGTCCATCGCCGACAACGCGGTCAAGAATCGCTACCGGTCCCGGAGCCGCTTCCGAAGGATCTTCGCGGGAGGACGCGATGACGAGGAGCCTCCGGACCCGCCCGGCCGCGGCGCCACTCCGGAGGACGAAGCCGGAGCCGGAGAATCGCGCCGCTTCGTGACCGAGGCGCTGAAACTGCTGCCCGTCGAGTTTCGCATGCCGGTCGTTCTCCGGGACCTGGAGGAATGGAGCTACGAGGAGATCAGTCAATCGCTCGCCATCCCTGTCGGCACCGTCAAGTCGCGGATCGCGCGGGGACGCGGGCAGCTCAAGATCATCCTGCTCCCGCTCATGCGAAACGGAAAGAGCCCATCATGACCCAACCGGCGTCCCATCCCGGGCGTGTGCCCGAGTTCCTCTCCCGCCTGCACGACGGCGACTTGTCCGCCGCCGAGCGGGCCCAGTTCGAGTCGCACCGCGCTCATTGCGCCGAGTGCCGCGGCCTGGCCGCGGAGTTCGAAGCGGCCATGGCCCTGTATCGGTCCAGCCGCCCGCGTCCTCCCGCTCCTGATCTCTCCGCGAGGATCCTGCGCAAGCTCCAGAGCGCCAGCCCGCGCCGGTCTCCCCTCGGGGTGACGTTCGGGATTGACCTGCGATGGGCCGGGGCCTTCGCCGCCGCCCTTCTGGCCGTCGTCGTCGGGTCCTCCGTCATCGCCCGCCGGGAAGCGGCGGAACGTCGGATCATCGCGGAGACCGCGCCGATCCCGGTTCGGATGGAGCGCCAGACCCGACCTCCTGAAAAGGTGCGGGAACAGGGCGCAGCCACGGAATCGTCGACCGTCCGGCAGAAGGCGCTGCTGCCTCCCGCCCCCGCGGCGAGCAAAGACAACGAGGAGCGACCCAATCTTTCTCTCAAGGCCGCACCCGCCGCCCCGCCCGCTCCGGGCGCGAACGCCTTTGCCCAGGCACCGCCCGATCAGAACAAGCCCGATCAGAACAAGGAAGCCAACGAACGGGACGCCGCCGGGCGGCGGGCGTCGGACCGTGCGGCGGAGCCGAAGCCGCAGGCCCGCGCGCGAGCCATCGCGCCGCCGGTCTCCAGGGGGGAACCGGCGCCTCCGCCTCCGCCTCCGCCTCCGTCTGTCCGGCTCGAGGCCTCCGGAGGGGAGGGCGCCCTCTCGTCCAAGCTGGCCTCCGACCTGTCGAGCACGCCGCCGCGCCTGGAGATTGTCCCGATCGATAGCGCCGGCCCGGCCCCCGCATTGCTCAACGCCGCGGCGATCGACGTTCCGGCCGAGCTCAAGGGACGCGAGTTCGTTCTGTCCGTGGAGGCCAGCGGCCGCGTGCGCCAGGTCCAGCCCTCCGACTCCGAGCGCCTGGACAAGAAGGTTTCCGCGCAGAGCCCGAGCCGCGCGGCCGGCCTGAGCGGCGCCAAGACCGAGCAGCCCCTCCTGGACCTGCGGTTTGCGCCCGGAGACCGGCCGCGCCTTCTGCGCGTGCGTATCCAGTAAGACCGCCGGCGCCGGCTCAGATCGCCAGCACCGCCGCGCCGCGGACCTCTCCCCTCTTGACGCGCAGGAGCGCTTCGTTGGCCTGCGCGAGGTCGAAGACCTCGACGTGGGCGCGGACCGGGATGCGGGCCGCCAGATCGAGGAACTCTTGCGCGTCCTTGCGCGTGTAGTTCATGACGCTTCGAAGGACGCGCTCCCCGTACAGCTTCTCGTAGTCCAGGGACGGGAGGGGGGTGGCGTGAATCGCGTTGACCGCGACCGTGCCTCCCCGGCCGACCCGTTCGAGCGCCGCTAAGACCACGTCCCCGGCCGGCGCGAAGGTGACCGCGGCATCGAGCGGCACTCCCGGCCGGTCGAACGTATCGCCGGCCCACGCCGCCCCCATCTCGAGCGCCAGCGTCCGGTGGGGAGCCTCGCGGGTGAAGGCGTAGACCCGGCAGCCCCAGGCGCGCGCGACCTGAATGGCCAGATGGGCCGAGGCGCCGAAGCCAAAGAGGCCGAGCGCGCCTCCCGGCGCGATGCCGGTCAGGCGCAGCGAGCGGTATCCGATGATCCCCGCGCACAGGAGCGGAGCGGCGTCCCGGGCCGAGAATCCGGGCGGCAGCGGGTACACCCATCTCGCATCCGCGACGATCCTCTCGGCATAGCCTCCGTCGCGGTCCCTTCCCGTGAATGTCGCGTGTTCGCAGAGGTTCTCCCGGCCCGTTCTGCAGAACGGGCACGTGGCGTCGGTCGATGCGAGCCAGCCCACGCCCACCGGGTCTCCGGGCTGGAACCCTTCGACTCCTGCACCCACCTCCGCGACGCGGCCGGCGGCCTGGTGCCCGGGGACGATCGGAAGGCGGGCCGAGACCTCCCCTTCCAGGATGTGGAGGTCGGTCCGGCACACTCCACAGGCTTCGACGTCGATCGAGACCTCGCCGGGGCCCGGCGCGGGCGCCGGCCGGTCGACCAGAGCCAGGGGTCTCGATTCCGCGGGTCCCGGGCGCGTGAGCTCCATCGCCTTCACCGCTCCATTGTCCCGTAATCGTCGGCCGCCGTCCGAGCCGAATCGGCCTCCACCTATAATCCGGCCAGGAGGGGGACGATGACCCGCGTCGACGCGCTTCTCGCCGACTACGGCTCCTACCATCGGACCCGCGGAAATCTCGTCTGCCATGCTTTCGGCATCACTCTGATCGTGTACGGGATCGTCGCCTTCGCCCGAGAGCTTCCCCTGGGAGCCGCCGGCTGGACCGCCGCCGAGGTCCTGATCGGGGCTGCTTTTCTCTTCTACGCCGCGCTCTCGCTGCCCCTGGCCGTGACCATGGCCGTCGAGACGATCGCTCTGGATGCGCTGGCGCGCGTCGTGGCCGACTGGCGCATCGGGCTCGCCGCGTTCGCTGTGGGATGGCTCTTCCAGGGAATCGGCCATGCCCGCTACGAGAAGAACTCTCCTGCGTTCTTCAAGAACCTGGTGCACCTGATGGTCGGACCGATTTTCCTGTGGAACGAGGTCTTGGGGATCAGGAGGATTGAATCATTGAATCATTGAGTCATTGAATGAATGGGGCTCGCCGTGTCTCGGTGAGCTCAGTGAATCAATGAATCGATGACTCAATTCCCCCATGTTTCCGATCCGCGACACGATCCCCCGCCGCCACCTTCCCGTCGCCACGTGGGGGCTGATCGCGGCCAACGTCTACTTCTTCATCCGGGAGCTCGCACTCTCGCCGCGCGCCGCCGAGAGGATGATGTTCCTCCTGGGTCTGGTCCCGGCGCGGTTCGTCCACCCGGACTGGGCTCTGCAGTCCGGCTATCCGCACACGTATCTTCCGTTCGTGACGACCATGTTTCTCCACGGGGGATGGCTCCACATCATCGGCAACATGTGGTTCCTGGCCATCTTCGGAGACAACGTGGAAGACCGCATGGGCCCCTTGCGCTTCCTGTTCTTCTACTTCGTCTGCGGAATCGCCGCGGGCGTCACGCACGTGATCACCAACCCCGACTCGACCGTTCCTGCGGTGGGAGCTTCGGGCGCGATCGCCGGCGTGATGGCCGCGTACGTCGCGCTCTTCCCGCGGGCGCGCATCGTGGCCCTCTTCCCGATCTTCTTCTGGCCGGTCTTCTTCCAGGTTCCGGCGTTGCTCTACATCGGTCTCTGGTTCGTAATGCAGTTCTTCAGCGGCGTGGCGGCGATCGCGTCGCAGCAGGCCGTCGGCGGCATCGCGTTCTGGGCCCACGTCGGCGGCTTCGTGACCGGGCTCCTGACGTTCTGGATCTTCCTGCGCCCGCGCCCGGCAGGTCCAGTGGCCGTGGGCCCGCCGCTTTGAAGGGCCTCGGCTCCCTGCCCGCCCTGGCCGGGGTGTGGCTCGCTTTGCCCTCGAGCCTGACGGCCCTCTCCCAGCCCCCGCCTCCCTTCGTCTGGGGCGGCGACGCCGAAGGCGGCGCGCCGTTCGTCGAGGCCGACCCGAGCGATCCCTCGCAGGTGCGCGGATTCGACGTCGAAGTCGCCGCGGCGATCGCCCGCGGACTCGGCCGCCCCTCCCTCTTCCGTGCAGGTGTCCTTCCAGTCGATCGATGCCTCGGTCGAACGGGGCGACTTCGACATCGGGCTCTCCGGGGTCGAAGACACGCCCGCGCGGCGCGCCGAGCACGCGGTGACGATTCCCTATTTCGAGTTTCGCGAAGTGCTGGCCGTCCGGGCCGGCGACCTGCGCGCGCTTCCGCACGCTCGCCGATCTGCAAGGGCCGGCGCGTCGGGACGCTGGCCGGAACGATCGCCTACGACACGCTCGAGGCCCACCGCGGAACCGATGCGGCTCCAGGTCGTGTCCTACGACGACGACGTGCATCCCTACACCGATCTCGCGGAAGGACGGCTCGACGCCGTGCTGCTCGATCACATCATCGCGGCGCGCTCGCTGCGAAGAGTCCCCGGGCTGGCGGTGGAGCCCCAGGCGGTTTCGACCGGTCACTACGTCGGCGTGCTCGCGCGGCGCAACGCGGGGCCTCCGGGATCGGATCGACACAATCCTTCGACAAGCGATGCGCGACGGCACGCTCGAAGCAATCTATCGGCGATGGCAGATCTGGGACGACGCGGAGCGCGCGTTTCTGGAGCGCCAGACCGCGGTGTTGCCCTCGTCGACCCCGTCCGCCGTTCCCGCCGGCGCCGCCGTCCCGGCCTCGGCATGGAAGACGACTGCCCGCTACGTCCCGGCGCTTCTTGCTGCCGCCGGCGTGACGCTCGTCCTGACCTGCCTGGCGATGGCTCTGGCGGTCCTCGTGGGCTGCGCCATCGCCGTCGGACGGATCTATGCCGGGCCCTGGATCGCCGCGGCGCTGACCGGGTACGTCGAGCTGGTGCGCGGCACGCCCGTCCTCCTGCAGCTCTTCGTCCTCTATTACGGGCTGGCGTCGGTCGTCCGGCTGCCCGCCTTCGTCGCCGCACTTCTGGGCCTGGGCCTGAACTACGCCGCCTACGAGAGCGAGATCTACCGCGGGGCGCTTCTGGCCGTCCCCAGGCCGCAGCTCGAGGCGGCCCGGACGCTGGGCTTCTCGGAATGGCTGATCTTCCGGTTGGTGCGCGGGCCGCAGGCGCTGCGCCTGGCGCTGGCGCCGATGACCAACGACTTCGTGGCGCTCCTGAAGGACTCCTCGCTCGTCTCGGTCATCACCGTCGTCGAGCTGACCAAGGAGACCGCCATCTTCGCCACCAACATCGGAAGCTGGGTCGTGCCCGGGCTCCTCTGCGCGGCACTCTATCTGGCCCTCTCGCTCCCCTTGTCCCGGCTGGCCCGGGTCCTGGAGCGCCGCTGGAGCGCCGCGTGAACGATCTGCTCGCGATCGCCGGCCTGCGTCTCGCGCGCGGGCAACGCGAGATCCTGAGGGGAGTCACGCTCGAGGTTCGCCGCGGTGAGCTCGTGGCCCTGATGGGCCTGTCGGGCTCCGGAAAGACCACCGCTCTTCGTTGCGTTGCCGCGCTCGAAGCGTTCGACGCCGGAACGATCGCGCTGGAGGGCTGCGCGCTCTCTCCCGGCTCGGTGCCCCCCGAATCGAGCTTGAGAGACCTGCGGCGCTGCGTCGGTATGGTCTTTCAGATGCACGCGCTCTTCGAGCACCTGAGCGCCATCGAGAACGTCACCCTGTCTCCGCTCTACGTCCACGGCCAGTCCCCGGCCGAGGCCCGGACGCGCGCGGTGTCGCTCCTGGATTCGCTCGGTGTGGGCGCCCGATCCGCGGCCTACCCGCGCGAGCTCTCGGGAGGCGAGGCCCAGCGCGTGGCCATCGCCCGCGCCCTGGCCGTCGATCCGCCGCTCCTGCTCATGGACGAGCCCACCGCCTCGCTCGACCCGGCGCGGCGCGGAGCGCTGACGGAGACCCTGCGGGCCCTGGTCGCGGAGGGGCGCGGCCTCCTCGTGGCCACCCACGACGTGGACTTCGCCCGCGAAGCGGCCGACCGGATCATTGTCCTGGCCGAAGGAACCGTCGCCGAGGAAGGCCCGCCGGCCGACGTCCTGGCCAACCCGTCTCATCAGGCCACCCGCGACCTGCTCCAGTACCGGCCGCCGGCGCGGCGGTAACAATATATAGATTGTAACCGCTACCTCAGATCGATCTCCTCGGGGCCGCCCTGTGGAAGGCGTACCATCATCGGGTCGCTCAAGGGAGCGGCGGAATTCGAACCGACCCCCGTGATCACGACGCCGATCTCACCCGCCGGCAGTCCAAGCACGACGAAGTCCGCGGGACCCGGCTGCCGAATGGAGTTCCGATAGGGCTGGGAAATCATGTTGGCGATCGCGGCCAGGACGAAGTCCGGAACCGCGACCCCCGCGACCATGACCACGAGGTGAAGCGGGCCGTCACCGACGCCGCTTCTGCGCTTGGGCAGAAGCCGAAGGACGCCGCCCGCCGGCAGAAGGCTGACGGTTCCCGCCGCGAGTGCGTCCGCTGCGCGCTCGATGGTCAAACCGGCCTTCGGGTGTACGACGAAGAGGAGCTCGTCGTCCGCGGGACGCTCGGCGAGCTGGCAGAGGCCGTCCGCGTCGCACGAGAACCGATTGATGGCGTTCGGCCCGTAGAAGAGTCCCGCCCCGGACGCCGGCGAGCCATCCGGCAGGAGAACCCGGATCGTGTGGGCGGGATCGAGCGGGCTCAGAGCGACATCGACGCGTTGCGAGTCCCTTCCCGGGAGGACGTCGAGGCTCGCCTTCGCCGACTTGTAGCCGGCTGCGCTGACGCCGAATTCGAAGAGGCCCGGTTCCTGGGCGGGGAGAGTCGCTTCTCCCGTATCGTCAGCTGTGGTCTCATCGCTCGATCCAGCCACAACGTAGCCGAGGGCGGCGCCGGAGACCGGGGCGCCCGTCTTCTCGTCCGTCACATGGACCTCGATTCGAGTCGTCGGGAGTACGAAGTCGTGCGTCATGTCTTCACCGGAATGCGTCCGCGTGCCGAGCAGAAACGTTGCCGGGTCGCCGGTCCTGGGCTTCACCGTGACCCTGAAGAAGGTATCTCCCCAGAGGCTTGCATGGAACTCGCCCTCGTCGTCGGCCGATGCCGACACCGTCTGGCTCAGCCCGGAGTAATCCTCGAACGAGAGGCCCGCAGGGACGCCTCGTTCATTCGCAATGACGCGGCCGGTCAAGTGCAACTTGCCGAGCGAAAACGTCTCGCTGCGGTCGTCTCCATGGCGAAAGTCCAGCTCGCGGCCCACTCGCCGTCCCTCGGTCTCCAGGACGAGGAAGTTCCACGCGGCGCGAATACCGGGCAGGGAGACCGACGGTCCTCTCGTCTCGGCCTCTTTGTACAGGTCGCAGGATCGGAGATCGGGCCACACCCCCAGTCCCTCTCCGAACCCCTGTCCGGAACATTCGAAGAGCCTGACCTTGACCTTGGACGCCGCACCCCGCAGCGCGATTTCGAGGGAAGGCGCAGGCAGGACCGCCAGGTTCTCCAGAATCAAGATTGGCGCCGTCCCCACGTCGATTCCGGATGGGCTCATGCGCCATAGGGCCGAGCCGAGAAGAGCCTCGTAGTGGCCCGCGGCGACATCGTAAAAGAGCGAATAGTGGTAGGGGCGGTCCTTCACCGTGGATCGAGAGGCATCGACCGGCGCGCCGCCACCGTGGAAGATGACCTTCAATTGCTCGAATTCACCCTCTGTCATCGCGGAGGGCCTTTGGAAGGAGAGCATGACGTCGGCATGGCCCGGTGGCGTCACGTGAAAGGAAGGAACCCGAATACGATCGCCCTGCCTCACGTCGAACGGCGGTGTGACGCCGATCGGGTCTCGCGGTCCGCGAGAGCCAACCGCGACGGTTTGCCCGACCGGAAAAGGGATCTCCCGCTCGCGGTCGACGAACAGCGTGTCCGTTCGGCCGGTCGTCAAGGACAACACTTGAAGCGCTCCAGCCGAAGGGACCAGCGTCTCGGGAACGAGAAGGGCGCCGCCCGGCACGAGCGGTAGAACGACTTCACGGGTGACGTCGGAAAGAGGTGGTTCGACAGTCATCCGCGTGTTGAATGCAAGCGCTAACCCAGGCGCGCTCGCGCGGACCAGAAAGTGCCCGGGCGAGAGTCGGAGAGATCCTCGAGCCTCGACGCAGTTTGTGGCCTGCTCAGCGGAGTCAGGGACGAGGCACACGCGACAGGAGACCGACTTCCCGGCCGGATCCCTGCATTCGAAAACCGCTGATTCGGCAAGGAGAACCGAGGGGATGCGAAGCAGGAGGAGAAGAACCCAAGCGCCCCCACGGGCCAGGTAGCGGCTCATGACCCTACATCGCGATTCGTAGCGTCGCTTACGCCACCTGGACCTGCCGCCGGGTCGTCGGCGCGACCCTCTCGTCCGGCGTCAGGATGCCACGGAAATTGAGCGGGTCGGCGGCGGAGACGAGGACGGGCGCGATCGGGCCGGCGTTGTCGCGCCGACGCACGGCTCGCAGGAGGGTCACCGCCTCGGGGAGGGCGTACTGCTCGCCGTCGAATCCGGCCACGAATCGCCCGCCGCGGATCTCGCCGCGGGCTTCGAGCTCGCGGCAGGCGCGGGCGATCTCACGCCACGGGATCGGCTGCTTCTCGCGCTCGAGGGTCTTGCGGAAGACGACGCCGGTGCGGCGCAGGAGCCGCCGTGCCACGGTCTGCGGCGAGATCTCCAGGGCCCCGCGTTCGACGAGACTCCACCGTCCCGCGGCCGGGCCACTGCCCCGCCGGCGCGCTGCGGGGACGATGAGCCATCGGAGTCCGGCGAAGGAATCGCAGGTCGCGCGCCCGAGCGCGATGAGCTCGGCGAGGCCCTGCTCCAGGAAGACGTTGGGAAGCTTCGTCGCCCTGGCGAGCTCCTGGAAGAAGACCGCTCCGCGGCGCGCCAGCGCGTCGGCGACCTCGGCCGCGGTTCCGGAGGGTTCCTTTCCCGGGTCGGACGCGGCGAGAGAGAGCCAGTCGTCCAGCTCCTCGCGGGGCATCAAGGCGATCGGCGTGCGGCGGACGGCGCTCGGAGCCGAGCCCCAAAGGCGCGCCCAGGCGACTTCGCCGGAGAGCGTCAACTGGTCCAGCCACTCGCGCTTGTATCCGCGGACGCGGGCGGGCAGGACGCTCCCCTCCCACAACGCCGCGGGGACCTCGAAGCCGGCGAGCTGACTCACCGCTTGCGCGACGCCGCGGGGCCCTTCCAGCCTGTATTCGGGATCGACGTGCTGCCAGCATCCGAGGAAGCGCAGGAACTGCGCGGCGCTGACCGGCTCGATCTCCTTGCGGAGCCGGTCGATCGTGTAGCGGTGGATCCGCGCGAGCAGGCGCCGGTCGCACCACGCTTCCCGGCCGTCGATGCGCGTGCGCAGCGCCGTCCCTTCGCTTTCGAGCTGCAGGAGGAGCGGCAGGTCCGCGGCCTCCGCGAAGACCGGGCCGAGCGCTTCGAGGCGGCCGCGCAGAACAGCCTTCGCATCCCGCGTCGCCTCTGCGGCGAACCAGCGATCGCCCTCGCGCGCGACGCGTCCGGCGGCGGCGAGCTCGTCGAGCCACGCCCGCCAGGGTCTCCCCTCCTCCTCGGTCGCGTAGCCCATCCATAGGAGGGCCTCGTGCACTTCTTCGGCGTTCTCCGGCTGCGGCCAGGCTTCGCCGCGCACGCGCGCGATCGCCTCCGGATCGAGCGGCCCGAGCTCGTCGGCCGATTTCGCGTCGAGCACGCGGCGGGAGAGCACCGCCTGCGTGCGCCGCTCCTCCAGGGGCGCGTCGTCTAAGAACGTGTAGGGCTGGGCGTTCAGGATTCCGCGGGCGAAGGAAGAGGGCTCGGACGTGTCCACCGCGACGCGTTCGATCGAGCCGTCGTAGAGGCCGCGCAGGACGTCTAAGAAGCCCTCGACGTCCATGGCCTCGGTCAGGCAGTCCTCGATGGTCTGGCGCACGATGGGGTGGTCCATGGGGACTTCGATCGGCCCTCCCGGCAGAGTCTCCGGGCAGGCCAGGACCTGCGGAAAGGCGCCGGCCAGGAGATCGTTGGCGCGCATGCGCAGGAGCGGCGCGGGCACCCTCTTGCCGCCCCGCGACCGCTCGAGCAGCAGCGACCGCTGCGCGTTCCAGCGCCAGCGCGTCTCGAACATCGGAGCGGCCAGAAGCGCCTGGATCAGCACGTCGCGCGCGGTGTTGGGATGGAGGTACTCGAAGACGTCCTCGAGCGGGAAGCTGTGCTGCGGGCCGAGCGAGAGAACGATCGCTTCCTCGTTGGCCGCGGCCTGGAGCTCGAAGCCGAATCCCACGCAGAACTTCTTGCGCAGCGCCAGGCCCCAGGCCCGGTTGATCCGGGAGCCGAACGGAGCATGCACGACGAGCTGCATGCCGCCGCTCTCATCGAAGAAGCGCTCCAGGATCACGCGCCGCGGCGTGGGCACGGCGCCCAGGGTCCGGCGCCCCGACTCGACGAACTCGGCGATCTGGGCCGCGGCGCCCTCGGGCAGCGAGCCGCCGGAGCGCTCCTGGAGCATCCGGGCCGACTGGTCGCCGGCATCGGAGCAGTCTTCTCGGAGCGTCCCGATCTCCGCGGCGAGCTCGCGCGTGCGTCCGGGCGCCTCGCCGAGCCAGAACGGCAGCGTCGGCGGCTGCCCCTTCGCGTCGGCCACGCGGACAATGCCCGGTTCGACTCGAAGCACGCGCCACGACGCGTTGCCGAGCTGAAAGATGTCGTTGCGGTTGGACTCGACGGCCCAGTCCTCGTGCACGCTCCCGACGAGCGTCCCTTCCGGCTCCAGACGCACCTGGTAGTCCGCGGTGTCGGGAATGGCTCCGCCCGAGAGAAGGGCGGCCAGACGCGCCCGACGCGTCCCGATCAGGCGCCGGCCCACGCCGTCCCGATGCAGGAGCGCGCGCCTGCCCTGGGTGTGGAGCGCAACGACGTCGTCGAACTCGCCGCGGGACAGCTCGCGATAGGGCCAGGACCGGCGGATGGCGGTGAAGAGGCTGTCCTCTTCCCAGTCCTGCGCGGCGCACGCGGCCACGATCTGCTGCGCCAGGATGTCGAGGGGCCGCGGCGGAATGGGAGTCCGATCCAGGATGGACGCCTGGATCGCCCGCAGGAGCGCCGCCGCCTCCACCAGCTCGTCGAGGGTCAGCGGGAAGATCCGGCCCTTGGGAACGCGCTGGAGCGCATGGCCGGCGCGGCCCACCCGCTGCAGGAGCGTCGCGATCGAGCGGGTCGCGCCGATCTGGATCGCCAGATCCACGTCGCCGACGTCGATGCCGAGCTCCAGAGAGGCCGTGGCGACGAGCGCGCGCAGCTTGCCGGCCTTCAGGCGCTCTTCGGCGTCGAGGCGCCGCTCGCGCGACAGGCTTCCGTGGTGGCTGGTCACCGCGTCCGGACCCAGGAGGCGCGTCAACTGACCGGCGATGCGCTCGGCCATCTTGCGGGTGTTGACGAAGACGAGCGTGGTCCGGTGCTCGCGGACGAGATCGGCGATGCGGGCGTAGATCTCCTCCCACTGCTCGTGGGAGCAGACCGTCGAGAGCGGCGAGGGAGGGATCTCGACGGCCAGGTCGAGCTCACGGAACGTGCCCGCGTCCACCAGAGCGCAGTCGCGTCCCGGGCCGCTCCCGACCAGGAACCGGCCGACTTCGTCGAGCGGCTTCTGGGTCGCCGAGAGGCCGACGCGCTGCAAGGGGTGGCCGACCAGCTCTTCCAGCCGCTCGAGCGAGAGGGACAGGTGGCTCCCCCGCTTGTCGCGCACCAGCGCGTGGATCTCGTCGACGATGACGGTGCGCACCGTGCGCAGGAGTCCCCGGCCGCTCTCGCTGCCGAGGAGCACGTAGAGCGACTCGGGCGTCGTCACCAGGATGTGCGGGGGCCGGCGAGCCATGGCCGTCCGCTCCGATTGCGGCGTGTCGCCGGTCCGGACGAGCACCCGGACCTCGGGCAGGGCGGGGTCGAGCGCCCGGATCTCCGCGAGGGGGCCCTGCAGGTTCTTCTGGACGTCGTTGGAGAGGGCCCGCAGCGGCGAGACGTAGAGGACGCTCGTCTCCTCCGGCAGCGCGCCGCCCTGGCGGATCAGCCCGTCGATCGCGGACAGGAACGCGGCCAGCGTCTTGCCCGACCCGGTCGGGGCGGCGATCAGGGTGTGCTTGCCTTCGCGGATGAGCGGCCACCCGTCGCGCTGCGGCGGGGTGGGCTCTCCCAGGCGGGTGGCGAACCAGGTCTGGACGGCGGGATGGAACGAGGACAGCAGAGTCACGGGAACAATTTTAACCGCGCTCGGACCCCAAGTCTTCCCGCGCGATGCGGCGCGAATGGCGAAACGCCGCCACGGTCGCCACCAGCAGTGGCCCGACCAGCGCGCCGACGCTCGCAGGAAGGAATGTCCTCCCCAGGGAATTGCCCAGGCCGTACAGCGCGGCGATGAGCAGGGCGCCGACGAAGCTCGCGGCCAGGAGCCCGCGGCCGAAGTAGGCGTTCGTCTCGAACCAGACGCGGTCGCTCGAGAGGGTCGTCCTCGTCCGGAAGCCATAGACCACGTTGCGGGGAACTTTTCGCAGAGCGAGCGGGATGGCCAGGATCGCCAGGACCGCGTCGCAAGCCAGGATCGTGATCAGCCCCTTCTCGACCACGGTCTCCTCAACAGAACGTCGTCATCACCGCGTCGGGATGCTCCAGACGGTAGCCCTCTCCGGCCGGGTCGTCGTCGACGTCGATCACAGCTCCGGCGAGCTTGCGGAACGCGTAGTCGTCCATGACCACCGGGATGCCCGACGCCTCGAAGCGGTGACCCTCCTCGGGAGGGTTCTCTTCGACGGCGACGCGGAAACCGCTTCCCCCGCAGCCGAGCAGGTATCGGATCGTCAGGACCGCCCGCGTGAAGTCGCTCCCGGCCCGAAGCTTGCGCGCGGCCGGCGGCGTGATCGAGAGCGGCGCCGTGGAGACAGGCATAATCGGCATTGTACGAGGAGAAGACAGAAGACAAAGACATGAAAATTCGTCTGAGCCTTGCCCTCGCAGCGGCGCTTCTCGACGCCCCCGTCCCGACGGCGGCCTCCGGTCTCCCCGTCACCGGCGCGCACCCGCGCCTTCTCCTGACTCCGCAGACGAAGACGTTCCTCCTCGCCAAGGTCTCCGCCGGCGACGCCTCCTGGATCGCGCTGCGCCAGCAGGCGGACCGGCTGGCCGGATACGCGATCAATCCCTACGACTACTCCCGGCGGACCGATGAGCCCGACAACACGATCTTCTACGACTACCAGGGCGAAGGGTGGTTTTCCGCCGCCCTCCCGCTGGCGCTGGCCTATCAAATGACCGGCAGCTCGGCATACTCCGGCAAGCTCGTGGCCCTGGCCGACGAGATGATTCGCGCCCAGAGCGATCCGGCCAACAATCCCCCGAGCGGCCTCCCGCCTCTGGAGCCCGACGACTACTACCCCACCCGCTACGTGGGCCCGACCCTCGCCATCATCTACGACTGGTGCTACGACGTGCTCGGGGGGCCGCGCCGGGCGCAGATGGTGGCGCTCATGAACGCCTACTTCGACGACCTTCGGGCCAACGCCTACCAGCGCAACGACCACGCCGACGGCAACTACTTCTTCTCGCACGCCTACTGCGCCGCGGCGATGGGCTATTCCTCGTTCGGCGACAATCCGCGGGCCCAGGAGATGATCGACTACGCTCGGGCGCGGTTCGACGGAAGCGCGAGCCCCCTCGTCGCCGGCGACGCCGTGCCGGTCGACAACTTCACGCAGCTCTACGAAGGAGGGTACTTCGCGGAGATCTCCCGCGATGACAACGGCCCGGCCATCCCGACGGCTCCCTTCCGCGGCGGCTTCGAGCTGCAAGGGTGGGCCTACGGCACCGGAACGCTCGATCGTCTCGTCGACTACATGCTCATGGTGCGCAGCGCGACGGGCGAAGACCTGGTGACTCTGCGATCGAGCTGGTTTTCACAGATTCTCCGTGCGGAAAAGGAATCCCTGGCGCCGAATCACTTCGAAATGGACCCGGTCGGGGATTGGGGCGGCGACTACGGCGCGGTCATCCTGAAGAGCCTCCCTCTGCGGCTCTCCGCGGTCCTCGCCGGCACGCCCGACGGGCCGGGCGCGCAGCACTTCTATGCCTCGGAGCTCGCTGCGTCGTCTCCGTACTCCGATTTCCCAGATGAGATCTACCAGAGCGTCTACAAGCCGGCACCGTGGGAGGCGTTCTTCTTCGAGGATGCCGGCCGCCCGTCGGCCGAGCTCGCCCTTCCACCCTACGACTCGGGATTTGCCCCCGCCGCGCCGCAGGCCGGCGCCACCAACGGCGCCCTGCCCTATTTCGTCATGCGCAGCGATTGGGGCCCCTCGGCGGCGTGGGCCTCGGTGAACCTGGGCGCGGCGTGGTACGACGACCACCAGCACTCCAACGCCGGGAGCCTCATGGTGCGGCGGGGCGACGATGCGCTGCTGGTCGACGCCGCCAGCTGGATGCCGGACGGGGCGCACGGGATCGTCGGGAGCTGCACGGAGGAGAACAACGCCGCCGCCGCCAACACTCTCTTCTTCGACGACTGGGGCGATTTCCAGAACCCCGGGGAGCAGTATCTGGGAGGACAGGGGGTGTGGGGCAAGGACGAGGTCGTGGCGGCCGAGCAGAACGACGACGGGACGTACGCGCGCAGCGACCTCTCGACCGCCTACGACAATGGAGGAGACCCCGCGGCCCAGGCCGGCCGCAAGCTCGATTATTTCTACCGTTCCTTCCTCTACCTGCGCGCCGCCGGGGCCTTCGTGGTGTACGACCAGGTCCAGGTCGCGCCCTCGAGCAACCCGCGCGGCCCGTATCGCAAGGAGCTGCGCTGGCACTTCTCCGCTCTCCCGACCGTCTCCGGCCAGACGGCCACCGTGACCAATGGAACCTCCAGGCTCCGCGTCGACACGCTGCTCCCCGTGGCCCCGTCCATCGCGACCGTCGACGAATCAAAGAATCCCGACGACGCCCTGGCTCCGTGCGACAACCCGTGCAACTCTCGGACGTGGCGGATCGAGGTCCGTCCTCCCGCGGAGGTTCTTTCCGCCTCATTCCTGACGGTCCTGAGCGTGTCCGATGCCTCCGCGGCCGCGATCACGACCACCGGCCTGTCGTCCGCGGATGGTCTCGTGGTCGGCGCGTCGTTCTCACGGCTGGGAGGAGGGACCGACGTCGTTTACTTCAACAATGGCCCGGGACAGGACCCGGCGCCCATCACGTCGGCGACGTTTCCGGCGGCTCCGGGCGCAGCGTACACGATCTGCGGGCTCGCGCCCAACGCGAAGTACGCATGGCGCGTGGCGGCCGGGTCCGTGACCCTGACCCAGGATCCGGGAGGACGTCTGGTCGCGTCGCCCGCCGGCGTCCTCCGGTACCCGCCCGGGACCGGCCGCACGGTGATCCCTCCGCCGCCCGCGTCCCACGTTCCGCGAACCGTCGTGCGATGAACGCCCGGCGGACGGCCGCGCGCCGACGGCGGGTCCCGACCGTCGTCACGATCGCCGCCTCGGACTCGGGCGGCGGCGCCGGCGTCCAGGCCGACCTCCTGACCATCGCCGCGCACGGCCTCCACGCCGCAACCGTGTTGACGGCCGTCACGGCGCAGAACACGCGCGGCGTGATCGCAATCGAGCCGGTCTCGGAGCGGGTCCTCACCCTGCAGCTCGACGCGGTGTTCTCGGACCTCCGGCCCGTGGCGGTCAAGATCGGGGTCCTGGGCGACGCGCCGCGCCTGCGCCGCGTCGTCGCTGCCTTGCGTCGCTGGAAGGCACGTCACGTCGTTCTCGACCCCGTGCTTGCGGCCTCGACCGGCGAACCTCTTCTTTCGCCGTTCGCCCTGACGGCCATGCGCAGAACGCTTTTCCCCCTGTGCGACCTGGTGACGCCGAACCTGCCCGAGGCCGAAGCTCTGTCCGGAATCTCGATCGGGAGCGACGGCGACCGGAGGCTCGCGTCCCGAATCCTGGTCGATGCCGGCGCTCGGGCCGTGTTGATCAAGGGCGGGCACGGGCGCGGAGCCGTCGTGTGCGACCTTTTCTTCGACGGCGTCGCGTTCCGCGAGTTCCGTCATCCTCGAATCGTGACCCGGGCAACACACGGAACCGGGTGCATGCTCTCGACCGCGGTGGCCGCTCACCTGGCCATGGGGAGAAGTCTTCCCGTCGCGGTCGGTCGGGCCATCGCGTACGTCGATGCCGGTCTGCGGCAGGGATTCTTTCCCGGGCGCGGATGGGGCGTGCCCGGGCGCTTCCCGCTCCCGCCGAGCGCCCGCTAACGGGCGGACGTGGAGGGTGTCGCCTCCTCGAGGACACCCTCGTCCAGCCAGTGCAGAAAGAGACGGCGGACCCGGTAGGGATCGACGGCGGTCGCGGATTCGGCGTCGCGGGCAGCGCGGCCCGACGAGGCGGCGGCCCACACGTCGCGAGTCAGCAGGCCGTCCGTCTCGCCGGGGCAGGGCCGGGGTGATGCCACGCGAGCACGAAACACAGCCGCATCCGGCACGAGGTCCCTGGCGAGATCGAGCTCGTCGCGCCGGCGCAGACCCTCTCGGACCAGAGAGGCCAGCTCGAGCGGCTCGCCGTCGGGCCGCGGACCGTCGCCCGCCGCGGAACGGGGATTCCAGGTGTAGGTCCCGCCCTGGAACGTCTCCAGCAGCGCGTAGACGGCGTCGGCTCCGGCGACTCGGCCGGTCCGCGCCGAGACCATACGGCCCTCCTGAACGCCCAGATTGGCCAGACGAGCGTGGGATGCGTCTTCGAAGGAAAGAGCGCCGGAGGCCGCCGTTTCCGCCAGCTCGTAGAGCAGGCTCGGCAGACCGTCTTCGGGAAGGCGCGAGCCCTCCGGCCCGCTCGACCGAACCGGGCTGGTCGGGCGGATCGGGGACCCTGTTTCCCGCCGAGCCAGGGCCGCCGCCACGCGGTCGAGGTAGACACGCAGGTCTTCCGAGGCTCCGGCGGGCGTGGGCCGGCCGACCATGCGGTCGAGGCTCTCCTTGAGCGTGGACAGCGCGCGTTCCGCCCGGCGGCCCGGAAGCTGACCGAGAGCGCCGATCGCTTCCTTCACGACGAGACTCGGGTGATCGACCGCGGTATGCCGGGTCAGGATCGCGACCTCCTCGTCCAGCCCCACATCGTCCAGACGGGGCACCCGGCGCAGCAGATAGATCAGGTTGCGCCGAACGTAGGCCTCCTCCTCGCTCATTCCGACCTCGGACTCGGGCTCGGACCGGAGCAAGTCGAGCGCCTCCCGGCGCGTGGCCGGCCCATGGACCTCGAGGAGAGCGAGGATCAGATGCCGGCGCTCGCGCCGCGGCTCCTCCGCCATCGCCTGAAGCAGGGCGATGGGTCGGAGCGCGCGAAAGAACCCGAGCACGAGCTTCAAGGGCTCCCGCGCGTAGCGCGCGCCGGCGAAGGGGCGGAAGATCTCCAGATCCTGATCGAATCCTCCGACGCGGGCGGCCTCGATCCCCTCCGACGGCGCGGCGGCCTCGCCGATCAGCCGCTCGGCCTCCGACACCACCGACGCCGCCTTTCCGATCGAGCCCCGCGCGGCCTGCCGCGCGGCCGCGCGCGCCAGCTCGGCGAATCGCTTGCCCTTTTCCGTCTGGCCCTCACCCTGGGTGACCAGCCGCCGAAGCGCCGAAGACGCCGAGTAGGGGCCCCCCTGCGGCGCGCCCGGGCCCTCCAGCCATGGGCACCATCCCGGCAACCTGTCCGCGACGAGGTCGAAGACCTCGGGCAGAGCGAATGGAGATCCAGCGTCGGCCAGTTTCTTGCCGTGGCGCTCGAGCTCGGGCCGCGCCGTGGCGTGCCGGGCCACGACGCGCATGACCCTGGCGGGGAATTCCGGCTCGGCTCGACCCTGCGCACGGCCCAGCGCGTCGAAGAGCAGGGCGATCCGGTGCTGTGCCCGCAGGTATTCGTCCGCCCCGTGTCCCCGGGCTCCTGTCGTGGTCGGGTCCATCCTCAGTTCTTTCTGCGTGAATTGCGCCCGGAAGTATGCCCGAATTTCGCCGGGACCGCTTCGTCGATCTGCGCGGTCAGGAGCCGTGGGCCGCCGGGGTTTCCGGGATGTCTTCGAACACTCCGAGCGATCGATTCTTGCGGACCCGATCCCACCGGAAGCATCGCCCGTTCATGGCGATGTAGACACCCGCCGGCAAGGCCTGGACGAACGAGAGCGCGCTGCCGAGATTGAAGAGCCCGTCGGAGCTGCCGAACGCGTAGGGCACCATCGCTCCCGTCAGGACGATCGTCTTGTCGCCGGCTCCCTCCGCGAGGACTCTCGCGGTCTCGACCATGGTGTCGGTGCCGTGAGTGACCACGATGCGCCGTTCGGGCGCTTCGATGCACCGGGTCAGGATCAACCGGCGGTCCGCTTCGGACATTTCCAGGCTGTCCACCATCAGGACGGTGGCGAGCGAGACGTCGAGATGGCAGCGTCCCAGCCTCAGCATTTCGGGAACGTGCGTGTCCTTGAAGAAGAGGCGACCTCCGAGCTCGTCGTACTCCTTGTCGAACGTCCCCCCGGTGATGAGGATGCGGATCGACATCATGTCCCCGTTCGCGGCAGGGAGACACAAGGCGGTCCGTTCGCCTCGACACGAAATCGGGTCATCGGGTCATCGGTCCTCAGGTGATTTCGCCCAAGGGCGTCTCGTCAAGGCTCAGGACCCGATGACCCGATCGCGCGATCACCCGATTCCCTCTTACTCCCAGAAGTCGAGCCCGTAGCCGAGACGCTCATAGACGGCGTCGGAAATGGCGTTGAAGTCGGCGTCGCGATTCCGGTCGAGCCGCTTGAGGTTGCCGACCAGTCTGTACTTCGCCTGGTCGATGAATGCGCGAGCGATCCGCAGGTCGGCCGCTGCCTTCTCCTCGCCGCGGCGGGCCACTGCCGAGCTGGCGCGGGACAGCGTGGCCAGGCAGGCGTAGAGGTCGATGACGGCGTTGGCCAGCCGTTCCTGCTGGTATTCCCTCTGGATGATCTCTTTGCCGTGCCGCAAGAGCAGCCCCTCGACCGCCCCGCCCAGGGCCCGGGCGTACTTCGCCACGATCTCACCCTCTTCGGCCAGCGGCGGCGCGACGCGCGTGAGCTTCTGGGGCGTCACGTAGCTTTTGACCTTCTTCGCCGCGTAGTCGCCCAGGATTCCCAGGGAGTGGAGGGGATCCTTCAGGGCCTTGCCGATCTCCTTCATGTCTTCGCCGACGTCGCGCATTCCGGAGAGCGCGAGCAGCACGCGCAGGATCTCGTTGGTTCCCTCGAAGATCATGTTCACCCGCGAGTCGCGCAGCGCGCGCTCGTACGGGTACTCTTCCATGAAGCCGTTTCCTCCCGCGATCTGGAGCGCGTCGTTGATGGTCTGCCAGACGCTCTCGGTGCCGAAGATCTTGCAACACGCTCCTTCCAGGGAGTAGTCGTGCAGGCCGCGATCGACGAGCCCGGCGGTCAGGTAGACCATCGATTCCAGCGCGTACGTGGAGGTGACCATGCGGGCGAACTTCCCGCGGATGATCTCGAAATCGGCGATGCGCGTCTGGAACTGGCGGCGCTGGGTGGCCTGCTGGGCGGCCAGGCGGATCATGGCCTTGGATCCGCCGACGCAGCCCGCTCCCAGCGACGTGCGCCCGGTGTTCAGGATCTCGACGGCGATCTTGAAACCCTGGCCTCGCTCTCCCAGCACATGGGATGCGGGCACCCGGACGTTCTGGAGCTCGATGGGGACGGTGGAAGACCCCTTCAATCCCAACTTCCTTTCTTCCTTGCCCGGGACCACACCTCCCAGATCCTTCGTCACCACGAACGCGGTGATCTTCCGGTGCTCGTCCTTGACGTCGAGCTTGACGTCCTTGGCGAAGACCGTGAAGAACTGGGCGAAGCCGCCGTTGGAGATCCAGTGCTTGTTGCCGTTCAGAACGAACGTGTCGGTCGCCGCGTCGTAATCGGCGGTCGTGCGGATCGACGCGGCATCGGAGCCCGCCTCCGGCTCGGTCAGGGCGAAGGCGGCGATCATCTCGCCGGTGGCCAGCCGCGGAAGCCACTTCTTCTTCTGCTCCTCGGTGCCGAAGAGAATCAGCCCCTTCAGGCCGATCGACTGGTGGCCGCCGACGAGAATTCCAATCGAGGCGTCGGTGCGCGCGATCTCCTCCGTGGCCCGGCAGTAGGCGGACGCGGAAAAGCCGTATCCTCCGTACACCTCGGGAATGGTCATCCCGAACGCGCCCAGCTCGGCCAGGCCGCGGACGACTTCTTCGGGAACGTGGTGCTCACGATCGATCCGCGACGGGTCCACATGATCCCTGGCGAAGTCGCGCAACGACTGGAGGAAAGCGGACACGGTCTCCTTCTCTTCCGGAGAAACTTCGGGGTACGGAAAGACCAGGTTCTCCGCGACGTGTCCGGCAAAGAGCTCCCGAACGGGAGACGAGGCCTCGTCTTCGGAATGACTGGATGCCGCGGATGTCATGCCGTCTTCTCCTTCTGGCGCGTCGCGTCATAGAAGCGGCCGGCGGACCGCGCCAGCCCGCTCACCAGCGGGGCAGGACGAAACCGCGGTCCCAGCCGGTCCGCCAGGGTCTTCAGCTCCTGCTCGACCCGCGCGGCGCCGAGCGCATCGGCGTAGCGCAGCAGACCTCCCCGAAATGGGGGGAACCCCGTTCCAAAGATCATGGCCAGGTCGAGCTTCCCCGCACTGGCCACGACCTCCTGCTCGAGGCAGAAGGCGGCCTCGTTGATCATCAGGAGCACCAACCGGGAAACGATGGCGTCCGCCGAGATGGACGGCTCGGCCCGCGGCTCGACTCCGAGAACGGCGTAGGCTTCCCGGGCAGGCCGTCGGCGCTTCCCTTTTTCGTAGTCGTAGAACCCCTTGCCGCCCTTGCGTCCGAGGCGACCCGCGGCCACCAGAGCTTCTTCGCCGCTGGGAAACATGCGCTCGGGAAACGCGGCGGTCAAGACTTCTCCCGCCTTGACCGCGACGTCCAGCCCGACGTCGTCCAAGAGCGCGATCGGACCGACCGGCATGCCGAAGTCGGTCATGGCGGAATCGACGACCTCGATCGCGCACCCCTCCCTGACCACGCGGACCGCCTCGGACAGGTAAGGCGCCAGGATCCGGTTGACGAGGAAGCCGGGCGAGTCGGCGACGACCACCGGAGTCTTGCCCAGGGTCTTGGCCAGGGCGAAGACCGTCGCCACCGTCTCCTCGGACGTCTTCGGTCCGCGAATGACCTCGACGAGCGGCATGCGGTGGACGGGATTGAAAAAGTGCATCCCGACGACGCGAGACGGCTCGGAGGCCTCTTCGCCGATCTGTCCGATGGGCAGGGTCGACGTGTTGGAGGCGAAGATCGCGTCCCCCGGGACGACGCTCTCCCATTCCTTCAGAACGGCGCGCTTGATCGAGAGCTTCTCGACCACCGCCTCGATCGTGACCTCGCAGCGCGCGAATCCGGTGTCGTCGAGCGCGCCGGAGAGGAGAGCCATCTTGGCGGCCATCTCGCGCTGAGTCAGTCGCCGGCGCCGGACGCGCTCCTTCCAGAGGGCCGCGGCGGTCGCAAAGCCGTGTGCCAGCGCCTTCGGGCTGATGTCCTTCATCCTGGCGGGCAGGTCCCGGTCTGCGACCAGCTGCGCGATCCCCCCTCCCATCACTCCGGCGCCCAGGATCCCCACGCGCGTCACCGGCCGCGGGCGCACGGAGGGGTCGGACGTCCCGGTCTCCTTCTTGATCTCCTCGGTGGCGAAGTAAAGGGACAGCAGGTTCCTCTGCGTTTCTCCGCCGAAGATCCGGGCGATGTGTTCCACTTCCGCCTCGAGCCCCACCTCGATGGGCTTTCCCCATCCCTCCTCGATCACCTCCAACGCGGCGAGAGGAGCCGGGTAGTGACCGTGGGTCTCCCGCAGCACGCGCCGGCGGGCCTGGCGGAACACGATCCGCCGTCCGATCCCCGCCGCCTCGAGGGCCCGCTCCGGCAGCGAGGCGGAGCGCCGCCTCCCTCCCGCAGGCTTGCCCTCTCCGACTTTCCCTCGCGCGAACTCCCGCGCGTAGTCCCGGAAGATCGGAGCGGGAACCGCTTCGTCCACCAGCCCGATCTTCTTCGCCCGCCGCGCATCCAGGCTCTTGCCGGTCAGGATCAAATCGAGCGCGGTCTGCAATCCGACCAGCCGGGGCAGCCGCGTCGTCCCTCCCCACGCGGGGAAGATCCCCAGCCGTACCTCCGGCAGCCCGATCTGGGCCTTCTTCGAGTCGGACATCACCCGATAGTCGCAGGCCAGCGCGAGCTCGGTTCCTCCGCCCAGGCACGCGCCCCCGATCGCCGCGACGGTCGGATACGGGAGGCGGGCCACGCGCTCGAACAGTCCCTGCACGCGGCGAACCCAAGCCGCCGTCTCGTCCGCCCGGGCATCGACGAACTCCTTGACGTCGGCGCCCGCGATGAAAACGTCCGGCTTGCCGCTCGCAAACAGGAGTGCGCGCACGCCGCGTTCTCCGGCCAGGCGCCCGACCAGCCCATCCAGCTCCTCCAGAACCGAGCGCGAGAACTTGTTGACCTTCTCTCCGGCCAGATCGAAGGTCACGACCGCGAGGCCGTCGGAGGAGAGCTGGAGGTCGAAAGCGGTCATGGGTTGGGTTCCGGTGCGACGTTCTCCGTGCGGCGTTCTACGTTACGCATCTTCACCGCCCTACGTAGCACTTCGCACGTCGAACGTCGCACCGCGTCACGCCACGTGCGCCTTCTCCGCCGCCTGATACATCTGCTCGATCAGCCCCTGGTATCGGGATTCCAGGATCCGGCGCTTGACCTTCAGGGTCGGAGTGATCGCGCCGTCCTCGATCGTCAGATCGGCCGGCAGCAGGGCGAAGGCGCGGACCTGCTCGTGGTGCGGCTTGTCCTTGTTGTAGACGTCGAGCTCGCGCTGAAAGAGAGCGCGAATCTGGGGGTTGGAGTCGATCGAGCCGGCCTCGAAGGAAATCCCGTTCTGCCTGGCGTACTCGCTCACCCGATCGAACTTCGGAACGATCAGGGCGGCCAGGAACTTGTGCCGGTCCCCCAGAACGATGGGGACCTCGATGTATGGCGACTTCTTCAGCTCATTCTCGATCGGCTGCGGAGCGGCCTTCTTGCCTCCGGCCAGCACGATCAGATCCTTCTTCCGGTCGGTGATCGCCAGGAAGCCGTCCGCGTCCAGGTGGCCCACGTCGCCGGTGTGGAACCAGCCGTCGGCATCGATCGCTTCCGCCGTCGCCTGGGGCTTGCCGAAGTAGCCCTTCATGACGTGCGGGCCCCGCGTCAGGATCTCGCCGTCCTCGGCGATCCGGACCTCGACGCCGGGGATGGGCCGCCCCACCGTGCCCAGGCGCACGCGTCCCGGGCCGTTGACGCAGATCACCGGCGAGGTCTCGGTCAGCCCGTACCCCTCGTAGATCGTCACGCCCGCGCCGAGAAAGAACCCGGCCAGATCGCGCGAGAGCGGGGCGCCGCCGGAGACGGCGTAACGGAATCGCGAGCCCAGCGCCGCACGGATCTTCTTGAACACCAGCGCGTCCGCGATGCGGGCCTTGATCGCGAGAAACGCCGGGGGGTTCTGCCCGCGCTCGAGGCAGTCGACCTTGTCCTTCCCCACGTCGATAGCCCAATAGAAGAGCTTCCTCTTGATCGGGCTGCCTCCCTCCACGCGGTCGAGGATGCGCCCCTGCACCTTTTCGTAGACGCGGGGGACCGCGGCGAACGTCGACGGATTGACTTCGACGAAGTTGTCGCGGAGCTTCTCGATCGATTCCGCGTACGCGATCGTTGCGCACACGTGCATGTAGGAGTAGTCGATCATGCGCTCGAAGACGTGGGAGAGCGGCAGGAACGAGAGCGCGGTCGACTCCCGCGAAACGGGGACGACCTGGCAGGACGCCAGCACGTTGGAGACGAAGTTGCCGTGCGTCAGCATCGCCCCCTTGGGCTCTCCGGTCGTGCCCGAGGTGTAGATGATCGTCGCGAGATCGTCCGGCTGGATACGGCGGGCCCGCTGATCGAAAACCGCCGGACTCATCTCCAGGGTGGAGCGTCCCTTGTCCACGGCCTGGCCGAACGCGAGGTACCCCGGCTCGGCCGGCGGGGCCGCGTCGATGGCGATCACATACTCGAGTGCCGGACACTCCTCCCGGATGCCGCGGACCTTGGCCAGCTGGTCCGCGCTCGACACGAAGATGGCCCTGGCTCCGCAATCCTTGAGGAGCGGCGCAACCTGGTTGGCCGGCAGCGTCGGATAGATGGGCACGGAGACCGCCCCGGCACAGAGCGCGGCAAAATCGGCCATCGCCCACTCCGGCCGGTTCTCCGAGAGGATCGCGACGCGGTCGCCCGGCTGAACGCCGAGTGCGTTCAACCCGAGGGAAAGAGCCTTCACCGTGAAGCCGAAATCGGCGGCGGAGATCGGACGCCACTGCCCGCCGGCTTTGGACAACAGCAAGTCCGGCTTCCCCGAGGCCGCCGCGGCCAGGAAGATCTCACAGAGGGTACGGGGACCGTCGCTCATCGGAGCCTCTGGTGTTGCATGTCGGTGGGCTCGATTGTGTCAAAGGTGCGGATATCCTGTCGAGCATGGCGCTGGCTCTGCTCTTGACGACTGGCCTGGCGGTGGCCGGATTCCTGATCACCTCGATCCAGGGTTTCGTGCTGGCCGCCCATTCCGCCGCCTCCTCCCCCGCCGTCCGAGCCCTCGTGGGCCAGCACGTCCGCTGGGCGATCCCCGCCGTCCTCCTGTCTCTCTTCTCGCAGTCGATGGTCATCTTCTACTTCATCGGAACCGGGAAACTGGTCAAGGAGGAGGTCGCGGCCTACCCCCAGGAGGAGAAGGTGCGGATTCTCGCGGTGCTGGCCGGCTTCAAACGAAAGACGTCCCCCGCGGCGACCCTGGCCTTACTCTGCGCCATTGCCGTCTTCGTCCTGGGAGGCGCCGTACACACGCACGCACTTCCCTCCTGGACGCACCTGGCCGCGTCCGTGGCGGCGCTGGCGACCAACCTGTGGGGGTTCTTCGTCGAGTTCGCCGCTTTCGGCGAGAACAACGCACTGATGGAGAATCCGCGGGCCTACCTCGCGCGCCGCGCGCCCGGCTAATCCCGGGCGCCCAGGCTGACCCGCGTGGTCTGTCCCTCGACCACCGTAAACGGATACGGCGTCTCCGAGCTCGGTGCTCCGATCAGAAGCTGGTAGGAACCGGGAGCCACGTGGTCCCACGCCGTCAGCGGAGGCGACCCGTTGACGCGCCCATCCGTGCGAAACGGCCCCAGGGCGTAAGGCAGACCGGAGGCGTCGACGATCCGCCCGGAAATCGGGACCGCCGTGGTCACCTCCACGCGTCCGCCCGGCGTCAGCGCGACCGGCACGAGGGCGGAGGGCGCGTCGATGACCGCCGTGCGCGGCGCGTAGCCGTCGGAAAAGAAGTGCACGGCGTAGCGCCCCGGCGCCAGGGAGTTGATCTCGCCCTTCCCGCTCGAGTCGAGCGTCAAGGATCCCTCGAAACCGATCGACCCGGAACCATCGAGGGCCGTGACGATGACGCCCCGCAGAGCGACGCCGGTCAGGCCATCGGCGAGGCGGACGGAAATTCCTTCTCCGCGCTGGAGCGCGAAGTCGAGCGTCGCGGAGTCTCCGCCCACGGCCAGCGTTTGTGTACTGGCCTGGTAGCCGTCCCGGCGGGCCGTGACCTGGTAGCTGCCGGAATCCACGTCGTCGATGAAGTAGTGGCCGGCGGAATCGCCCGAGGCCATCTTCAGGCCGAGCCGGCCTCGCGACGTGCCTCCCGATGCCGATTGCATCTGCAGCTGCACCGTCACGCCGTCGAGAGGCTCCCCGGAGCCCGCCTCGGTGATCGTGCCGCTGACCTGAATCGGCGGAAGCGCGATGTCGCCCGGCGTGTCCCCCGAAACGGTGAAGGTGCGGTGGTAGGCGACTCCCTGGCCCGAGAGGTTCACCGTGTAGTCGCCGTCGCTCAAGCCGTCCAGCGCGTACTGGCCGTTGTCGTCGGTCTGACCCGAGGCGCGGCCGCCGCCCTCGACCGGGGCGACCGGCAGGGCATTCACGAAGACTCCGGGCAGCGCCGTGTCGCCCCGGGTGAGGCGGCCGGACAACCGCGACGCTCCCTGGAAGGCGATCTCGGCAGTGTACTGCGTCGCTCCGTCTGGAATCACGACGTTGGTGGAGGTGGACCGGCCGGACAGGAACGACGTGTTCGCGGTGAAGTGAACCGCTCCGGAAGGAACGTTGGAGAGCGTGAACTTGCCGTTGTCATCGGTCGTCGTGCTGTCGCTGTAGTTCTGGGCGTTGGCCGTCACCCGGACTCCGCCCAGACGGCCTGCCGGAAGACCGGAGACGGTTCCTTGCACCAGGGTTCCCGTCGCCATCTGCAGAAGGACTCCGGTCATTCGCTGCCCGTCGGCGAGCGACACTTCCTGGTTGATCGTCTTTCCGTCGCTGCTCTGAGCCGTGAGCTGGTACCGGCCGGCCTGGAGATGCTCGAACAGGAAGCCCCCCGCGCCGTCCGACCGGGCCGAGTCGCCCCCTCCGAACCGGAACTGGGCATCGCCTTCCGTGTTGAGCGACACCTGCGCACCCGGCATCGGCGTTCGCCCGTCCTGGCCCACCACCTCTCCGGCGATGCTCCCTCCCGTTCCCAGGGTCAGGTCGACGGTCGACTGCTTGGAGAGGTCGACCTCCTGCGTCACGTCGAGAAAGTCCGGATGGGTGGCGGTCACCATGATCTTCCCGTCCGGCGTTCCGTCGAAGGAGAACCGGCCGTCGGCGTCGGTCGTCGTGGCGTTGTTGCCTCCTCCCATCCGAGCGAACACCCCAGCTCCTCCCCCCATCCCGCCGCCGGATCCCGAGGACTGATACGACACGCTCGCATTGGCGACTCCGGTCCCCAGCTGGGGGTCGAGGACGCGGCCGGCGAGGCCGCCCCCCTTCTTCAAGGACACGACGACGCCTTCCTTGACCGCTCCTTCCGCCACCTCGACGCCGGAGACGTCGGCCGGGCGATACCCGGAGGCCGAGACGTGCACCGTCCACTTGCCGGGGGCGACGCTGCCCAACTCGAACGAACCGTCATCGGCGTGCACGGGCTGATCGCCGCCGCTGCTCCCGATCTGAATGACGAACCGGCCGCCGCCGGCGGCCCGCGTTCCGACCGTGAAGTCCGTGACCGGATTCTTCGACTCCGCGTCCTCGACGCGCCCTCGGATCGTCGCCGCGCTCTTGAGCACGATCGCCAGGTCCTGCGCCGGAGGCGTGGCATTGCGCTGCGCCGCGGCATATCCGTCGGCGGTGACGTTGAGCATCAGCGGATGATCGGCGGTCAGCCCGCCGACCTGGAACTTTCCGTCCGGCCCGGAGCTCGTGTCCAGCGGGCGGCCGCCTCCGCCCGGGTCGATCACCAGGATCTGCGCGCCGGGGATCGCCAGCCCCGCGGAATCCCTCACCTGACCGGCCAGCGCGACGCCCGGGGTCAGCGCGATCGGCGCCCAGACGTTCTCGCCTTCCGCCTTGACCTCGAGCGAGGGCACGCTCTTGCGGGCGAAGCCTTCCCGCGAGACCACGCCGGCGTACTGCCCGGGAGAGAGGCCGGCCACCACGAAGCTGCCGTCGCCGCCGGACACGGCGTCCGGCTTCTGCCGATCCATGCCCATCACGCGCATCTGAAATTGGGCTCCGCGCGCGCCGCCGCCTTCACGCATCGCCAGCCGCAATTCCGCGCCGGCAACCGGCTGCCCCGCGGAATCCACGACGCGGCCCCGCGCGGCGAGGCCCTTGCGCAGGATCAATGAGACCCCGGTCAAGGCGTCGCCCGCCTTCAGGGTTATGCCCGGCTGACGGGCCGTGGCGAAGCCGGTCTTGCTCGCCTCCACTTCCAGATTGCGCTCGGGCGCGATGTTGCGCATCCGGAACGCCCCGTCCGGGCCGGTCAGGATTCCGCCGCCCAGAAGAGCCGCCGCCGCGGCGGCGAGTCCACGGCGCCGCACCATGCGCAGGTTGAACTCCTGCGCCAGCGAGACGCGGGCGCCGACCACCGCGAGGCCCTTCTCATCGACGACCTTTCCGGTGAGGCTTGCCGCGCGGCGCAGCGCGAGATTCGCCGACCCCGGTCGTGTCAGGGACGTCGCGACGTTCTCGATCGAAGAAGCGATGTATCCGTCCCTGGCCGCTTCGATCCGGTAGGGTCTGCTGGCGAGGCCGGGCAGGCGGAAGCGGCCGCGCGCGTCGCTCTTCACCGGGCGTTCGGACGGGGCACGGCGGCCGAACGGGCCGCCTCCCAGCGTGAAGGCCTTGATCCGGGCTCCCGCGATCGGCTTCTTCGTCCTCTCTTCGACAACGCTGCCGGCGATCGAAGCCGCGCGTGCAAGGCGGAGGGGAACCTGGGTCGCCTGCCCTTTTTGGACTCGGACGGCATCGGCCCGGGCGGCGAAGTCGTCCTTCCAGACCGTCGCGACGTGCTGGCTTCCCGCGGCCAGCCCGGCGATCTCGTAGCGGCCGGCGGAGTCCGTGACGCCGGCCAGGTCGCCGGCCGTGACGATCGCGCCGGCGACGGGCTGGCCCGCGGCGTCCAGAAGAATGCCGCGGACGGAGCCGCCCCGTTTCACGACGATGCGCTCGTCGCGGGCGGCGTCGATCTGAAGATGCGGCGAGCGCACGAAGCCCTCGGCCAGCGCCAGAAGCACGCGGGGCCCTTCCGGCGCGTCCGGCATGGTGAAAGAGCCGTCGGCGAGCGTGCGGGTCTCGGCAAGGAACCGCTCGTCGCCCTGGGCGAGGATCTCGCTGGAGAGGGCCAGAACGCGCACTCCGCCCACCGGCTGGCTCGCCTCGTCCACCACCGTTCCGGCGGCCTTCTGGGCGGCCGGAACCTGGACTTCGAAAAGAGAAACGTCCTCGCTTGATTCGAAGGGACCGGAGAACCGCGCCTGCGGAAAACCCGCCGGCTCGATCCGCAACGCGACCGAGAGTCCCGGCTTGTCCAGGGCGACGCGGAAATTCCCCGACGCGTCCGTCTTCGTCTCACCCAGAGGCGCTGGCTCCTTCCCCGTCGCCTGATCGAGCAGGCTCTGGTCTTCGTCGCGGTAGGGGAACCACGCGACGCGCGCGCCCGCGATGGGATGGCCGGACGGGTCGAGGAGACGCCCGCCGACGGAACCGGCCCGGGCGGCGGGGGCCAGCAGCAGACCGCAGATCGGCAGGAGAAGACCAGCCCACGACTTCTTCATCGCTTTCCTCGGTATCGGCAAGCCAATCACCCGAAATACGGCCGTCGCCAACGAAAGGTTACGATTGTGGCATGACCGATTCTCCTCTGTCCGGACGGGTGGCCCTGGTGACCGGCGGCGCCGTTCGCGTGGGACGCGCGATCGCGCTGGCCCTGGCCGGCGCGGGGGCCGACGTCGCCGTCCACTATCGGTCCTCGTCTGGTCCGGCGCAGGACACGGCCCGACGGATCCGGGAGCTCGGGCGAAGGTCGGTGGCGCTGCGCGCCGATCTCGCCCAACCCGAGGAGTGCCGCGCGCTGGTCCGAGCGGCGGTTCGCGAGTTCGGCGGCCTCGACGACCTCGTCCACTCCGCATCCAACTTTCATCGCTCACCCCTCGATGCCACGACCGAGGAGACGTGGGACGATGCCATGAACGTGAACGCCCGGGCGGGGTTTCTGCTCGCGCGCGAAGCCGCGCCCCAGCTCGTCTCCCGCCGAGGCCGGGTGGTGCTCCTCTCCGATCTGATGGCCGCCGAGCCACCCCCGGGCTATCTTGCCCACGCCGTCTCCAAGGCCGCCGTGGAAGGGTTGGTCCGGGCCCTGGCCGCCGAGCTCGCACCGAACGTCTCGGTCAACGGCATCGCGCCGGGCACCATCCTCGTGCCCCAGGGCACGGCGCCGGAAGACGCGGCACGTTACGCCAAGAAGACACTCCTCCAGCGAAACGGCGACCCCGACGACATCGCCCAGACAGTCCTTTTCCTTCTGGCCGGCCCAGCCTTCGTGACCGGCCAGATCCTTCGCGTCGACGGGGGTCAGTCCATCCGGTGAGCCAGGCGGGGCCAGGATGCTCTCATGTCCGAGTCCTCAGTCCTCGGTCCGCAGTCCTCAGTCGGGCCAGCCCTGGTTCGCGGCGCGCGAAGTCTCCCAGAGGGGAGGAGGCGCGCGCCGCGGGAGCGAGAGCGAGTGAGGGATCAGGCGAGCGGTCGAGGCCGCGTCCGGCCGAGCCGATCGCCGGTGCGCCGCAGGCGCAGATCCCGAACAAGCGGAAGCGACGTGCCAGTGCGCCGCAGGCGCAGATCCCGAACAAGCGGAAGCGACGTGCTGGAGGCCAGGATTGCCCGCACGTCTTTGGAGCCCCCGGTTCGCGGCGCGCGAAGTCTCCCGAGTCATCGCAGGAGGAGGCGCGCGCCGCGGGAGCGTGAGCGCAGCGAGGGATCAGGCGGGCCGTCGAGGCCGCATCCGGCCGAGCGGACCGCCGGTGCGCCGCAGGCGCAGATCCCGAACAAGCGGAAGCGACGTGCCAGTGCGCTGCAGGCGCAGATCCTGAACAAGCGGAAGCGACGTGACCCCTCAGAGTGTCGGCCCGGTGCGGCGTCAGCCTCCCGAGTCCTCAGTCCTCGGTCCGCAGTCCTCAGTCGGGCCAGCCCTGGTTCGCGGCGCGCGAAGTCTCCCAGAGGGGAGGAGGCGCGCGCCGCGGGAGCGTGAGCGCAGCGAGGGATCAGGCGGGCCGTCGAGGCCGCATCCGGCCGAGCGGACCACCGGTGCGCCGCAGGCGCAGATCCCGAACAAGCGGAAGCGACGTGCTACGGGCACCGGCTCGCCACGGCGTCCATGAGCTCGTCGAGATCGAGCGGCTTGCGGATGACGCCGTCCACTTTCAGATGCGGGGCCGCGAACGCGGGCAGGCCGGCCGGGGGACGCTCGAGAAAGGCCGACACCACGACCACCGGACACCCACCGAGGCGCTCGTCCCGGCTCTTGCGTTCCAGGAACTCCCAGCCGTTCATGCCCGGCATCATGAGGTCCAGGAGAATCAGACAGGGGACTTCCTCACTCTCCAGGATCCTCAGAGCCTCCTCACCGTCGGCCGCGGAACGGACCCGATACCCTTCCTCCTCCAGAACCTGGCGGATGGCCTCCCGCAGGTCCGCGTCGTCCTCGACGACCAGAACCTGAGCATTTCTCGCGTTGTCCACACGCTCCCCCTTGGACCGCAGTTCGCCGGTGCGCCGAGGCCCCCTTAAGGAGTGGCGGCAAAGAGGGGAAAACGCTACAAACTTTCTCGATTTTTTTTAGTCAGGGGCCGGCCGACGGAGGACCCGGAGCCTTAGCGCCGCGGTCCACCCTCCGGCGCTACCCCAGATGGAGCTTGCGGAAACCGGCCCGGTTGCGGATTCCCGTGGCGCGCCGCGGCGGAGTGGGCGGGTGCTCCCGGAAGGTCTTGACCAGATAGATCTCCAGCGCCAGCCGCCACTTCTCCGCGTCTTCCGCCTCGCATTCGTACCGCACGACGCGGCCCTCGATCTCGAAATCTTCGGGCAGCGGCGTCTCGTCCCCTGCGAGTCGATAGAAGGAGTCGCGCTCCGACGCTTCGAAGTCGCGGTCAAAGACGATGGCGGTCGAGACGCGGCTTCCGGTCAGCCGCGAGGTTCTCTCGCGCACGACGCCGGGCATGTGACGCTTCTCCACGATGATCGATGTTTCGCGTTCTTAGACCGTCAAGGATAGGCCGATTCCGGCCTGTGTTGCAAGAAGGCCCCTGCAAGGGGGGCGGCCGCCCGGATGCGGTTGACTTGCTCGAATGCCCTCCGGATAATCACCCGCCGCCCGGAAGGGCCTACGACCTTGCCCAGCACCCTCAAGAACTCGGTCGAGGCCCCTTGCTGCGTGCAGGCCGCACTGCGGGGAGGGCGTGACGGTCTTGGACCGCCTCGCTGCGGCCGCCCGGGCTCGATTCGCGGACGCGAGAGAGAAAGGCCACCAGCTTGACGACGGGTCGGACCCTCAAGCACATCGTGGTGGGAAAGCCGCGAGACCCGATGGACCCCCGAGTCTTCCACAATGTTTCCCTCGTCGCGTTCCTTGCGTGGGTCGGCCTTGGGGCCGACGGGTTGTCCTCCTCCTCGTACGGGCCGGAGGAAGCCTTCAAGGCGCTCGGCCACCACGTCTACCTCGCCGTTTTCCTGACGCTCATGACGGCGGCGACGGTGTTCATCATCTCCTTCGCCTACAGCCTCCTGATCGAGCACTTTCCTGGCGGCGGAGGCGGATACCTGGTCGCCACGAAGCTCCTGGGCCCGCGCTTCGGGGTCGTCTCCGGATGCGCTCTGATCGTCGACTACATACTGACCATCACCGTCTCGGTCGCGACCGGCTGCGACGCGATCTTCAGCTTCCTGCCCCACGGTTGGCTCCACGCCAAGCTCCTGACCGAAGTCTTCGTGCTTCTCTTTCTCATCGTCTTGAATCTTCGCGGCGTCCGGGAATCCGTCACCTTCATGCTGCCGATTTTTCTGGTCTTCGTCGCCACCCATTTCGTGCTGATCACCTACGGCCTCTCGGTCCATCTGACCGGTCTTCCCGAGGTCCTTCGCAACGCGGGAATGGAGGCGAGGAGAACCTCCTCCACCCTGGGGATTCTCCCGACCCTTTTCATCCTGCTCCGGGCCTATTCTCTCGGCGGAGGCACCTATACGGGCATCGAAGCGGTGTCCAACGGTGTCCAGATCCTGCGCGAGCCGCGCGTCCACAACGCCAAGAAGACGATGCTTTACATGGCCCTGTCTCTCGCGTTCACCGCCGGCGGAATCCTCTTCTGCTACATGCTCATCCACGCCGTCCCCGTCGAGGGCAAGACGTTGAACGCCGTTCTGGCCAGCACTCTCTTCGGTCCCTGGCGCATCGGTGGTCTTCACATCGGCCCCTACCTGGTGATCGTCACGCTGGTTTCGGAGGGCGCTCTTCTCTTCGTCGCGGCTCAGACCGGCTTTCTCGATGGGCCGCGGATTCTCGCGAACATGGCCGTCGACTCCTGGGTTCCTCACCGGTTCGCGCAGCTGTCCGATCGTCTGGTCACCAACAATGGCATTTTCCTCATGGGACTGGGCGCGATCGGCGTCCTGATGTACTCGCACGGGGCCTCGGATCTTCTGGTGCTGATGTACTCCATCAACGTCTTTCTGACCTTCACGCTGACCGAGCTCGGAATGTCCCGTTACTGGATTCGCACCCGGCGCGATCCGAATCACACGAGCTGGCGGCGCAACCTTGCCATCCATGGAACTGGTCTGACGATGTGCCTCTCCATTTTGATCGTCAGCATCGTCGAGAAGTTCACGGAAGGAGGCTGGGTGACCGTCGTCGTGACGTCCTCGTTCATCGCCGTCGCCTTCCTGATCAAGCGGCACTATGCGAGCGTCCGCGAGCAGCTTCGACGGCTGGACGAGGCCCTGCTGAACATCCCTGTCCGACCCCATGCCACGCCGCCCGAGGCGATTCCCAGGGAGGAACCGGTGGCAGTCATGCTCGTCAACGGGTTCTCCGGGCTCGGCGTTCACATGGTGCTCTCGGTCCAGAATCTTTTTCCCCACCAGTACAAGAACTATCTCTTCGCATCCGTGGGAGTGATCGACTCGGCCCGCTTCAAAGGAGAAGCGGAGCTCGAGGCCCTCAAGCGACAGACCATCGAAGAGCTGGAAAAGTACGAGGCCTTCGCCCACAGCCTTGGATTTCGCGCCGACTACCGATATGGAATCGGCACCGAGGCGGTCGAACAGGCCGTGCAGCTCTGCGAGAAGGTCCGGGAGGAGTTCCCCCGCTCGATCTTCTATCTCGGACAGCTCGTCTTCGAGAACGACCGCTTCTATCACCGCCTGCTGCACAACGAGACCGCCTTCGCCATCCAGCGGCGACTCCAGTTCGCCGGCCTTCAGGCTATCGTGCTGCCGATCCGCGTCCTCCGGCGCAGCCGCAAGCTCCGCAAGGCGTCGTAGAGGGCGTGAGGCGTCAGGCGTGAGGCGTCAGGCGTGAGGCGTCAGGCGCCGAAGGCAGGCGGTCCCTTCTCGGGGCCGTCCGGACGCCGCGGTTACTCCGCCGTTTCGATCTCGTAGACGTCCACGCCCGTTCCGATGCGGGCGATGGCGTCGATCGGACTCGACTGCATCAGACGGCGCCAGAAGGGCCGCCGTGTCTTTCCGAAGAGCACGAGGGTGATTCCGTTTTCGCGGGCGAACCTCAGAAGCTCTCCCGCAACGTCCTCGCCGGTCAGCCAGACCACCTTGGCGCCGAGCTCCATGGCCAGGGTCACGTTCTCGGAGAGCTGCCGGTGCTCGCGCGCGCTCATCCGCTGCGGGCTTTCCCGCGGCGTACGCACGTAGACGGCAAACCAGTTGGTATTCAGACGGCCCGCGATCGTCGAGGCGCGGCGCAGGAGCAGACGCGTCGTGTCGGCGTTGGAGGACATCGCGACCATGACCTTGGTTCCCACCGGAACGGGTTCCCCCGCCGCGGCGCGGTCCGGCCCGCGGCGCTCCGCCTCCAGGCGGTCGGCGATCTGGCGCATGGCGAGCTCCCGCAGCGAGGCCAGATTCTCCTCGGTGAAGAAGTTCTCGAGAGCGGCCGTGATCCGCTCGTTGGGATAGATCTTCCCGGCCTGCAGTCTCTGCCGCAGCTCCTCGGAGGGAATGTCCACGTTGACGAGCGTGTCGGCCTGACGCAGGAGCCGGTCGGGAACGCGCTCGCGCACGTCGATGTGAGTGACGCGCGTCACAAGGTCCTGGAGGGACTCGAAGTGCTGGATGTTGACCGTGGTCATGACCGAGATGCCGGCGTCCAGGATCTCTTCGACGTCCTGATAGCGCTTTTCGTTCTCCGCACCGGGCACATTGGTGTGCGCGAGCTCGTCGACCAGGACGACCTCGGGCCTTCTCCGGAGGATCGCCGGGAGATCCATCTCCTCGAACGTCTTGCCCTTGTATTCGATCGAGCGCCGCGGAATTGTTTCCAGGTCGCCGATCTTCGCCTCTGTCTCGGAGCGGCCGTGCGTCTCGATGACGCCGAGGACGACGTCGACGCCCTGCGTCTTCAACGCGTGGGCGTCTTCGAGCATCTGGTAGGTCTTGCCCACGCCCGCGGCGTGGCCGACGTAAATTTTCAGTTTGCCCTTGCGGGACTTCTCGAGAAGCCGGAGAAAGACGTCCGGCGAGCTGCGGCGGACGTCCTCCTGGGGCATGCGGGGATTCTAGCTGCGCCGGTGGCCCTTCTCCGGCGGCGGCGTTCGATTCGTGACGTCCCAACGCCGGAGAAACACCGCGAAGGAGCGCGCCAAGAAGAGCTTGGCTCCGGTGCGGACGGGTCCCATAATGCCCGGTGTCCATGCCAGCTTTGCTTTTCCGGCGGGACCTCGCCCCGCGCGAGGGCGACTCCGCCGCGGCTCCACGCGCCGGCCTCGCCGTAGACCTGCTGATCGCATGCGTCCTCTTCGCGCTGATCGCCGGAGTCGTAACCCTCGCCCAGCGGTGGCGCGCGCCCATTCGGGAAGCCGTCGTGATCGACCTCTCTCCGCGGGCGCTCCCGGGCTACACGCTCTTGTCTCTTTCGCGCGGCGTCGCGGCCTACCTGCTCTCGCTGGTCTTCACGCTCGTCTACGGAACCGTGGCGGCGCACTCGCGTCGCGCGGAGAAAGTCATGATTCCGCTGCTCGATATCGGCCAGGGAATCCCCGTGCTCGGATTTCTCCCGGGCCTGGTGCTCGGCATGGTCGCGCTCTTTCCCCACACCAACGTCGGACTGGAGCTCGCCTGCATCCTCATGATCTTCACCGGGCAGGTCTGGAACATGGTGTTCTCCTTCTACGGCTCCCTGCGGTCCGTGCCGCAGGAGTTGAAGGAGGTCGCCCGCATCCACCACTTCAGCTGGTGGAAGACCTTCCGGACGGTCGAGGTCTCCGGCGCCGTGATCGGCCTGGTGTGGAACTCGATGATGTCGATGGCCGGCGGCTGGTTCTTCCTGACGGTGAACGAGGCCTTCACACTCGGCGACCACGATTTCCGCCTCCCCGGCGTCGGCTCCTATATGGCCGTGGCGATCGAGCGCGGCGACCGCAGGGCCATGGTCTGGGCCATCGTCGCCATGGCCCTGATGATCCTTGCGGTCGATCAACTCCTATGGAAGCCGCTGGTGGCCTGGTCCCAGCGCTTTCGCCTGGAAGAGATCTCGGGTGCGCCTCCGGCCCGCTCATGGGTCCTCGACCTCGTCCGGCGCTCCTGGCTCGCGCGCCGCTTGCGGCAGGCCCGGCGTGAGGCGCAGCCGAGGATCGCGTCGGCCGCCACGGCCTCGGCGCACGCACCGGTTCCCCGCGCCCCCTCCGGCGGGTACCTCGCGCGCCGCATTGTGGCGGGCGTGATCGGAGTCGCCGCAGCCGCTGCGGCGGTCGTGGGCGCCTACCGCCTCGTCGCGCTTCTCTGGAGAGTTCCGCCCCACGAGTGGCTTCTCCTGGCCGGCGCGCTCGGCGCCACGTTCCTGCGGGCAGCCGGCGCACTAATCCTGGGCGCCCTGTGGTGCGTTCCCGCGGGAATCGTCATCGGCCGCTCGGCCACCTGGTCGCGAAGGTTGCAGCCCGTGGTCCAGCTCGTCGCGTCCTTTCCCGCCCCGATGCTTTTCCCGCTGGTGACGGGGTTGCTCCTGGGCCTCGCGGTGCCGTTCTCGTTCATCGCCGCCGTCCTGATGTTCCTCGGCGCGCAGTGGTACATCCTCTTCAACGTGCTGGCCGGGGCCACGGCCATCCCGCACGACCTGGAAGAAGCCTCGGAGACCTACGCCGTCAAGGGATTCGACCGGTGGCGCAAACTCTTCCTCCCCTCGGTCTTTCCGTACCTCGTGACGGGACTCATCACGGCTGCGGGCGGCGCCTGGAACGCTTCCATCGTCGCGGAGACGATGACCTACAAAGGCAAGACTCTCGCGACCTTCGGCCTGGGGACCGTGATCACCCGCGCGACACAACACGCGAACTTTCCACTCCTCGCCGCAGGCGTTCTGACCATGTCCGCGGCCCTGATCGTCATCAATCGCGGCGTGTGGCGGCCGCTCTACCGGCTGGCCGAGTCGCGATACGCTTTGAACCGATGACCGCCTCCGCCGCGCCCGACGCTCGGTCCGACGCTCCGATCTCGGCCTGCTCGGGCGTGACGAAGATCTACCTCGACGAGGCAGGCCGCGAGCGAGTCATCCTGAAGGACGTCGACTTCGCGGTGCGGCGCGGCGAAACCGTCGCGGTGCTGGGGCCTTCGGGATGCGGCAAGTCGACGCTCCTGCGGATCCTGATCGGCCTGATCCCGCCGACCGCGGGCACGGTCACGCAGCACGGCGAGCCGCTCGTGGGCATCCATCCCGGCGCCGCGGTCGTGTTCCAGAACTTCGCGCTCTTCCCCTGGTTGACGGTCGCGGAGAACGTCCGCGTCGGCCTGAACGGCAGACCCATGGCCGCCGACGACGCCGAATCGCGGGTGGCCGCGGCGATCGAGCGCGTCGGCCTGACCGGAGTCGAGCGCGCGTTTCCCAAGGAGCTCTCGGGCGGAATGAAGCAGCGGGTCGGCATCGCGCGTGCGCTCGTGGGCGGCCCCGAGCTCCTGTGCATGGACGAACCCTTCTCCGCGCTCGACGTCCTGACCGCGGAGTCGCTGCGGGCGGAGGTGTACCGCCTGTGGTCCGACGGCGCGACCGGCCTCTCCTCGATCCTGATCATCACGCACCTGATCGAGGAAGCGGTCTACCTCGGCGACCGCATCTTCATCATGGGAACCAACCCGGGGACGGTCCGGCAGGAGATCGTCAACACGCTGCCGCATCCGCGCGAGTACCGCCATCCCGAGTTCCTGCAGATGGTCGAGCGCGTTCACGACATGGTCACCGGCGTCCATCTTCCCGAGGAGGCGCCGGCGCCGGCCCCGGGGCATGTCGCCTGCGGACCCATTCGGCCGGTCCCGGCCGTCAGCGTTGGCCAGATGATGGGGCTGCTCGAGATCCTGGCCGACCGCGGCGGCGAGGAGGACCTCTTCGCCATCGACGCGCTGACCGACTACGAGTTCGGGCGCACGATCGCCGTGGTCAAGGGCGCGGAGATGCTCGGGACCGTCGACACGCCCGGAGACCTGGTGCGCCTGACCGAGATCGGTCGGGAAATCGTCGCGGCTCCGCCTCCGGACAAGCGCGTGCTCTTTCAGCGGCGTCTCCTGACGCTCGGCGTGTTCGCGGAGGTGATCCGCTTCCTGGCCGAGGAGCCCGATCATCCGCGCTCCGGCGACGAGGTCCGCCACTTCCTGGGCGAACGGCTGCCGGGCCAGGCCATCGAGGAGCTCTTCACGACGATCGTGGCGTGGGGCCGCTACGGTCAGCTCTTCGTGTACGACTCGCGCGCCGACGAGCTCGGACTCTTCGGCGGCCGCGACGAAGAGGCGGCGGCAGGCTAGCCGTTTCCATGCGGATGCGAGCGGATCACCGTTCGCCCGATTTCCGATCACCGCGGCGCCGCGCATGCCAGCGGCGCACCGCGACCGCGCACCAGACCGCTTCCGCCAGCGCAAACGGCCAGGAACGAATGGAGACCGCGTAGGAGGCCGCGCAGGCGCACGCGACGGCAAATCCCAGGACAAACCCGCTGGAACGGGACTCCAGGGCATAGGTCACGACCATCGCGGCAACCGCCGCGAACCCCAGGAGCTCGGGCATCTTGTGCTCCATCGTCGCATCGAGAACCAGCGCGCTCGACTGCGCTCGCCGGCATCGGCCTTCGGGCCCCGGCCACTAGCGGGACGCGAGCTCCCGGTCGAGGTCCAGGTTTGTCAAGAGCACATTGACCCGCGGGTCTCCCAAAAAGCCCAGGGTCCGCGGCTCGATGTGGCGGCGGATGACCGCTGCGACCCGATCCTCCGAGACCCCGCGCGCCCTTGCGATTCGGGCGACCTGCCACAGCGCCGCGTCGGGCGAGAGGTGCGGGTCGACGCCGGAGGCCGAAGATGTCACCAGGTCCGCGGGCACCGGGCGCGGATCGGCCGGCCGGTCCTTGCGGGCCTCAGCCACCGCCGCGGCGATTTGCTTGGCCAGATCGGCGTCCGTCGGCCCCTTGTTGGTTCCGCCGGAAGAGGTCGGATCGTAACCGTTTTTCCCCGCGCCCGACGGCCGGGAGTGGAGGTACTTCGCGTTCTGAAAGCTCTGCCCGATCAGATCAGACCCCACCACGCGCCCTCCGTCCGTCACGAACGACCCGTTTGCCCTGTCCTTCCAGAAGAGCTGGCCCAGGCCGTACACGACCGCCGGGTAGACGCCGCCCAGGAGGACGGTCAGGACCAGAACGTAAAGGGTCGAGCGAACGATGAGTTTCATATGGTTATTCCTCAGGCCAGGCGCAGGGCCACGACGATCCAGTCGATGAGCTTGATCCCCACGAAGGGGATCAGGACGCCTCCCACGCCGTAGATCCACAGGTTGCGCGCCAGGATCCGCGCGGCTCCCAGCGGACGGTACTTCACTCCCCTCAGAGCCAGAGGCACGAGGGCGATGATGATCAGTGCGTTGAAGATCACCGCCGAGAGGATCGCAGACCTCGGGTTGGCAAGGTGCATGACGTTCAAGGCGTTCAAAACGGGATAGGTCGCCGCGAACATGGCCGGGAGGATCGCGAAGTACTTGGCCACATCGTTGGCGATCGAGAATGTCGTGAGCGCCCCGCGGGTCATCAGGAGCTGCTTTCCGATTTCCACGACCTCGATGAGCTTGGTGGGATTGGAATCGAGATCCACCATGTTGCCCGCCTCGCGGGCGGCCTGCGTTCCCGTGTTCATGGCCACGCCGACGTCGGCCTGCGCCAGCGCCGGGGCATCGTTGGTGCCGTCCCCCGTCATGGCCACGAGGTTGCCCCCCTCCTGCTCTTTGCGGATCAGGGCCAGCTTCTGCTCCGGCGTGGCCTGAGCCAGAAAGTCGTCGACGCCAGCCTCGCGCGCGATGGCCGAGGCGGTCAGCGGGTTGTCGCCGGTGATCATGATGGTGCGGATCCCCATGGCCCGCAGCCGATCGAACCGGTCCTTCATGCCTGCCTTGACGATGTCGCGCAGCGCGACGACGCCCATGACTTTCGTTCCGTCGGCGACGAGAAGCGGCGTCGCTCCTTCGGCCGAGATCCTGTTCAGAAGATCCGTAACCACGGGATCGACTTCTCCACCCTGCCGGCGAACCCAATCGCAGACCGAGTCCCCGGCCCCCTTTCGGACCATTCTGCCGTTGAAGTCGACTCCGGACATCCGCGTCGTCGCGGAGAAGGGAATGAAGGTCATCCCCTCGACCCGCCGTGCACGCAGACCGAACTTCTCCTTGGCCAGCACGACGATCGAGCGCCCCTCCGGCGTCTCGTCGGCGAGCGAAGAGAGCTGCGCCGCCTCGGCCAGATCGCCGGGGAGGACGTTGGGAGCATGGAAGAACTCCGTCGCCTGGCGATTCCCGAGGGTGATGGTCCCGGTCTTGTCCAGGAGCAGCACGTTGACGTCCCCCGCCGCTTCGACTGCGCGGCCGGACATGGCGAGCACGTTGTGCTGAAGGACCCGATCCATTCCGGCGATCCCTATGGCCGAGAGCAACCCGCCGATCGTCGTGGGGATGAGGCACACGAGGAGCGCGATCAGGACCGGCGTCGCGGCGCTGCCCCCCGCGTAGATCGCGAACGGCCGCAGCGTCACCGTCGCGATCAGGAACACGATCGTGAGCCCGGAGAGCAGGATCGAGAGCGCGATCTCATTGGGCGTCTTCTGGCGCGTCGCCCCTTCCACGAGAGCAATCATGCGGTCCAGGAAGGTCTCGCCGGGGTTGGAGGTGATCTCGATCACGATGTGGTCGGAGAGGACGCGGGTGCCTCCCGTGACGGCGGACCGGTCTCCGCCCGATTCCCGGATGACCGGCGCCGACTCTCCCGTGATCGCCGATTCGTCCACCGAGGCGATTCCCTCGACCACCGTCCCGTCGCCGGGAATCGCTTCCCCGGCCTCGACGATCACGCGATCCCCCTTGCGCAAGCTGGTCGCCGCGACCGACTCCTCTCCCTTCTTCGTCAGGCGGCGGGCGACGGTCTCCGTCCGGCCGCGTTTCAAGGCGGCGGCCTGTGCCTTGCCCCGCCCCTCCGCCATGGCCTCGGCGAAGTTGGCGAAGAGGAGCGTGAACCAGAGCCACAGGGCGATCTGGAGGTTGAACAGGACCTCCAGGCCGCGGGCCATGTCCCGGACCAGCAGCACGGTGACCAGAACCGCGCCGACCAGCACGACGAACATGACCGGGTTCTTCGCCTGCAGGCGCGGATCGAGCTTGCGGAACGAGTCCGCGATCGCCGGCTTCACGATGGCCGGATCGAAGAGTCGGCGGCGTTCGGCTTGAGCCACAGGCGTCCTCCTCAGAACAGCGTCCCGGCCTTCATCAGCAGGTGCTCGACGATCGGCCCCAGCGAGAAGGCGGGAAAGAAGGTCAGCGCTCCGACAATGACGACGACGCTGACCAGAAGGATCGTGAAGAGCGGTCCGGTCACCGGGAAGGTCCCCGCGGACTCCGGCGTCTTCTTCTTGGCCGCGAGCGACCCGGCAATCCCCAGGATCGGGATCAGCATGAAGAAACGGCCAAAAAACATATCGAATCCGAGCGAGACGTTGTACCAGAGCGTGTTGGCGTTCAATCCGGCGAAGGCGGAACCGTTGTTGCCGGCTCCGGACGTGTACGCGTACAGGATCTCGGAGAACCCGTGCGGCCCCTTGTTGTTCAGGGACGAGAGCCCGGCCGGCAGGCGCGCGGCCGCTGCCGAGAAGCCCAGGATGATGAGCGTCAGGATCAGCACCGAGAGCATCGCCAGCTTGACCTCGTGCGACTCGATCTTCTTGCCCAGGTACTCGGGCGTCCGCCCCACCATGAGGCCGGCGATGAAAACGGTCAGGACGATGAAGACGAACATGCCGTAGAGCCCGGCGCCCACGCCGCCGAAGATCACTTCCCCCGTGGCGATGTTGGCGAGCGGCACCAGGCCGCCGATCGGCGTGAAGGAGTCGTGCCAGGAGTTGACCGCGCCGCACGAGGCATCGGTCGTGACCGTGGCGAAGAGTGCGGACTCGCCGATCCCGAAGCGGACTTCCTTCCCTTCCATGTTGCCGCCGGACCCGCCCGCGGTGGGCCCGGCCTGGACGCCCGCCTTCTGGTGGATCGGATTGCCTTGCTGCTCGGCGACGGTGGCGACGACCGCGCCGACCAGGAACATCAACGACATGGCGGCGAAGACGGCCCAGCCGTGACTCTTCGAGCCGGTCATGCGGCCGAGCGTCGACGTGAGACCGGCCCCGATCGAGAAGATCAGGACGATCTCCACGAAGTTCGTTCCCGGCGTCGGGTTCTCGTACGGGAAACCGGAGTTGGCGTTGAAGAAGCCGCCGCCGTTGGTCCCCAGCTCCTTGATCGCTTCCTGCGAGGCCACCGGGCCCTGAGGGATCTTCTGCTCGGTGCCCTCGACCGTCTTGACCGCCACGTCGGCGTGGAAGTTCTGGACCACGCCGCGGGAGACGAAGAACAGCGCAGCGACGAGAGAGATCGGCAGGAGAACCCACAGGATCGAGCGTGTGCAGTCGAACCAGAAGTTCCCGATGCCGGAGGCCTTCTCGCGGGCCACGCCGCGGATGACCGCGATGGCGATGGCGATGCCCGTCGCGGCGGACAGGAAGTTGTGGAACGCGAGTCCGACCATCTGCGTGAAGTGGGACATCGTCGACTCGCCGGAGTACCCCTGCCAGTTCGTGTTCGTCGTGAACGACACGGCCGTGTTCCAGGAGGAGTCCGGCGAGACCGCGCCGAAGTGGTTCGGGTTGAACGGCAGCCACTGCTGCAGGCGCTGGAAGGCATACAGCAGAACGAGCGAGGCCGCGTTGACGACGAGCATCACCACTGTCCACTCGATCCAGCTCTGGTCCTTGTGGGCGTCGACGCCGCAGAGCCTGTAGATCCCCCGCTCCATCGGGCTCGCAGAATCGGATCCAGCAACGTCCGCTCGCCGGCGAAGACCCGCTTCATGTAGCCGCCGAGAATCGGCGTCAGCGCGACGATGATCGCGAAATAGATCAGCAGCTCTAGAACTTGGTTTCCAGTCATGGCTTCAGACCTCCTCCGCCTTCAACATGGCGTGGAGCAGGTAGTAAAGGAGCCCCAGTGTCACCACGAGACCCAGAATGTCTTCCCAACCCACGGCTGTACCTCCCGCCCTCAGACCTTGTCCGACCACTTCACGTAGCGGATCGCCACGTAGAAGAGCACGACCGATAACAATATAAAGATTGTGTCTGCCATCACGCTGTCTCCTGGCCGGTCAGCACCGGCCGTGATGCTCCCGGGTTGGACCTTCAGGACTCATCGGGGGCCGTCTCCCGCTCTCTCCACGAAAGCGGACCACCCGAAAGTTCGTCGATCGGGCACTGCGCCGAGGCCCGGTCGCCGGCGTCGATCGCCACACGACATCGAGGCCGTCCGGATTCCAGAGACAGAGGCCGTGCCGCATGGCCAGGACGTAGCCGACGAAGCCGGCCACCGGCAGAATCCACTGCAACCCCTTTCCCGCGACCGCGCCGGCGATCACGCCGGCCGCGAGCAGCGCAAACGAGATCAGGATCCAGGCGACCGCGCGAATGTAGTGCGGTTTTCCTCCCCGACCGCTGATGCATTTTCCTCATCCCTCTTTGACCGTCCGCGAGGGAACTATCCCTCGCTCGCCCGAAAGAAGTTCGAAAGAAAGGCCGAAAGAGTCCGCGAAAGCCCATCGATCGTCGGCAAATCCGGCCGGGCCGCGTGTTACAGATTCCTGCGGTCACATCGAAGAGGAGGAGTCTCCATGACAGCCCTGGGGAAATCGCTGCTTCATCTTTCCGCGTTCGTTCTGTTCGCCGTCGTGAGCGCCCGGCCGGCGTGGGCGCAGGGGGCCGCCTCCACGGCGGGCACGGTCGGCCTCGGCCAGGCCAGGCGGCGGCGCCGGATCAGCAGCCCCGGCCGCCCCGGCCCCCGATCTCGGAAAGATCTCGCTCGGCGGCTACGCCGAGGCGTTCTACAGCTACAACTTCGACCATCCGTCCAACCGGATCACCAACTTCCGCGGCTTCGACAATCGGGAGAGCACGTTCACTCTCTCCAATGCCGCGGTGACGGCGGCCTGGGAGAAGGTCCGCGTGTCTCGGGCAAGGTCACCCTCCAGGTCGGCCACACCCCCAACACCTATTACCTGTCGGAGCCGGCGTTTCCCGGCAGCCTCCGCGACGAGCGCGACGGACGCGACGACCTGGAAGTACCTGCAGGAAGCCTGGCTCGGCTACAAGGCGCCGATCGGCAAGGGAGTGCTCTTCCAGGCCGGACTGTTTCTCTCCCCGATCGGTGTCGAGGGGATCGCGATCAAGGACAACTGGAACTGGTCGCGCTCGAATCTCTTCTTTGGGCTGCCCTTCTACCACACGGGGCTGCGCGCCACGTACGAGCTGACTCGCCGACGTGGACCCTCGAGCTCATGGCCTGCAACGGCTGGAACTCCGTCGTCGACAACAACAAGGAGAAGTCGATCGACGTCGCCGCGACGAACAAGATCTCCGACTCGCTCAGTCTCCACTTCCTCTACTTCGGCGGCGTCGAGCGGGCGACTGGCGCGCCGGAAGGGGGCCCCTGGCGCAATCTCATCGACGTTTATGGGACGTGGGATGCGACGAAGACGCTTTCGTTCATTCTCCACGCCGACGCCGGCGAGGAGCACAACAACTTCGGCAGGAGCTCCTGGCTCGCCGCAGCGGGCTATGTGCGCGTCGAAGATCTCGCCGGTCTTCTCCGTCGCCGCGCGGGCGGACGTCTTCTGGGAGCAGGTGCCGTCCAACGACAAAGGGACGGCGTCCGCCATTTTCTGGCCGGCCGGACGCGTGGCCTCCCAGACGCTCACGCTGGACTACCATCCGCCGGACAACGTCTCGATCCGGCTCGAAGGTCGGCACGACGGCGCGTCGGCCGACATGTTTTTCCGCGGCCAGGTCGCAGGCGACGGCTCCCCGCTGGCGCCCTACATCCCCAACGCGCGGAACCAGACGACGGTCACTTTGGGTATGACCACCTGGTTTTGACCGGAGGCCTGCCGGGTAGCGGCTTCCGATCCTGGGCCTCCATGTCCAGCGTACTCTTCTCGCCCGGCAGGTCGCCGTCGTGATTGCCGAGCTCATGGCCCGCAAGTGACGGCAGCGCCTGCTCCATGAGAAGCGGGCCACACTCCTGAAGGCGCTCCTGGACCTGCGCGGTGCTCAGCAGACCGTGGTCGTCAACGTGCCGTGGTACCTGGGGCCATGAAGGCGGCGCGCGGCACGCCTCGGTCGCCGGTTCCTCCCGGGGACCGCAAGGACTGCGTCTGCCGCCAGGAAAAGACGAGGCTGGCCAGGCCCAACAAGGCGGGGACAGAGGCCGCGGCGACGTAACCGAGGCCGCTCAGGAGGAAGAATGCACCGATGAGTCCGAGACCCGCGAGGAAAAGGAAGTAGGCGCGGCGGCGCCTTCGCCATCGACTGTCGGCCTTGTTCATGGCGCCACTCTGGACCCAAACCCGCAGGGAAGTCCGGAGGAAACCCGAAAGATTTCCGAAAGATCGCGAGTGATCGGACGGGCTGAGAGCTCCGTCGGGAGGGGGCCGCGGGGACTCCGCGAAGAGCGCGGCCCTCCGGTCTTCCGGACGTCGGCTCTTCACTCCTCCGGCGTAAATCGGAACCCGACCCACGGCTCCGTCCGGATCCAGCGCGGACGGTTGGGGTCGTTTTCGAGCTTGCGGCGGAGGCTTCCCATGTGGACGCGCAGCGTGTCGTGGGTGACGCCGGCGGTCGTGCCCCAGATCGCGGCCAGCAGCTGGCGGTGCGTCCAGACGGCGCCCGGTTTCTCCGAGAGCTTGGAGAGGAGGGAGAACTCGGTGGGGGTCAGGTGGATCTCCTTGCCCGCCTTCGTCACGCTGCGCCTCTCCGGGTCGACCACGATGTCGGCCCATCGCAGAATGCCTGGGCCCGCGCGCGCGTCGCGGCGGCGCAGAAGGGCCCGGATCCGGGCCAGCAGCTCCTCCACACCGAACGGCTTGGTGACGTAGTCGTCGGCGCCGGCGTCGAGAAGCCGGACCTTCTCCCGCTCCTCGCCCCGAACCGTCAGGACGAGGATGGGAACGGGCGAGCCGAGCCGGACTTCGCGGACCAGATCGAGCCCCCCCTTGTTGGGCATCGCCAGGTCCGTGACGATCAGATCGAAGGTCTTCTGCTCTGCCAGATCGATCGCTTCCTGACCGTCGGCCGCCGTCTCCACTTCATGGCCGTCGCGCTCGAGGGCGTCACGGACGACCTTGCGGATCCCGGCCTCGTCGTCCGCGACCAGGACGCGGCTCACCGGTGAACCTGAGGCAGACGGATCTCGAACACCGTCCCGCCGGACGCTCCGGATCGAAGCTCGACCGTTCCCCCGTTCATCTCGACGAGACTCCGAGCGATGCTCAACCCGAGACCGGTGCCGGGCACCTCGGCCGCGGCGGGAAGCCGCACGAAACGCTCGAAGACCCGATCGCGCTCCGTCGGCGGGACGCCGCCTCCCTGGTCTTCGACTCTCAAGACGGCCAAATCGCTCTCGGACCCGACCGAAACGCGGATCGTCGAGCCGCCCGGAGAGTACCGAGCGGCGTTCTCCAGGCCGTGGCCGAGAGCCTCGGTGAGCTGGCCGGGATCGACGTTCACTCTCAAGTTGGAGCGCACGGCGTCCACGAACAGCGAATGGCCGGCCAGGGCTTCGCCGAAGCGCGACATGGCCGCCTCCACGATCTCGGAGCATTCCACGACCTCGCGCCGGGGCTGCGCGATCCCCGAGTCGAGCCGCACGACGTCCATGAGCTCCCCGATGCGGCGCGTCAGCGCCTGGATCTGCTCGATCGCCAGCGACGACTTCTCGGAGGCGCCTGCCTCCGCGGCCCAGTTCTCGATCGCTCCCCGTGCGGTCGCCACCGGGGTCTTCAGGTCGTGGGCCAGCGCGGCGAGAAGCGTCGACTTCATCTGCTCGCTGGTCTTGGTCTCCTCGGCTTCGCGCGCCAGCCGCACGAATCGCTCCCGCTCGAGCGCCAGCCCCAGGAGGACCGCGCAGCCCTCCGCCATCCGTTCACTCGACGAGAGCCCGCGCGCCACCAGAACACCGGCCCGCTGCACGCCGACCGGGATCGGCAGGTAGATGTCCGTTCCGCCCAGCTCGGAAGGGAACGCGGCGGAGTTGCCCTGCCGATAGGCCAGGTCGGCCAGATCCTGGAGGACGAGCTCGTCCGAAGTGGCGGCCGAACGGGTCAGCTCGCCGCGCTCGTCGGCCAGGAAGATCGAGACGTGGCGCGCTCCGAGAGCGTCGCGCAGGCGGCTTGCCGCGACGCCGAGCAGAGACTCGCGGTTGGTGTCGGAGAGGAAGGCCTGGGACAGGCGGGTCAGGTTGGCGAGGTCGATCCTCTCCGCCTCCACCTGCCGGAGCCGCTCGCGGCTGGTGGCCGAGAGCCGGCCGATCAGCAGCCCGGCGACGAGAAAAACGATCAGGGCGGCGACATTACGCGGATCCTCGATCGTGAAGGTGTAGAGGGGAGGCAGAAAGAAGAAGTTGAACCCCATCGTGGCCACGATCGCCGCCGCCACGCCGGGGCCGCTCTCCCAGAGCCAGGCGCACGCGAAAACCGCCAGGAGCAGAAGCAGGGCGACCGAAGAGTCCGCCATGTTCGGGAAGAGCTTGAGGACGCCGATGGTCGCCAGGACCAGCAGCGTCGCGCCCGGATACCCGAGCCAGGGCCGCCGCAAAGGGTGCCCCCTCACTCCGGCCGCAGCGTGCGCGTCATGAGCGTCTCCACAGCGGTGGCCGGCGCGACACCGTCGTACAGAACGTGGACCACGGCCTCCGCGATGGGGGCCTCGACGCCGACCTCGGCCGCCAGCTTGGGAACGGCCAGGCAGGTCCGTGCTCCTTCCGCCACTTCCGGCATCTCCAGCAGGACGTCGGAGAGCTTGCGCCCCTTGCCGATCTCCTCGCCGACGCGCCGGTTGCGGGACTGCTTTCCCGTGCAGGTCAGCATCAGGTCGCCGATTCCGGCCAGGCCCGCGACGGTTCTGGCCTGCCCCCCTTGCCCCGCACGATACGGCCGATCTCTGCCAGTCCGCGCGTGACCAGCGCCGCCAGGGTGTTGTGCCCGAATCCGAGCCCCGACACGATTCCGGCGGCGATGGCGACGACGTTTTTCAGAGCGCCGCACAGCTCGACGCCGGCCAGATCGTCGGAGCTGTACAGGCGGAAGAGAGGGCCCGAAAAGCTCTTCTGGAGCTCGCGCGCCAGCCCTTCCCCGGAGTCCGCCACGACCGCCGCCGTGGGGTCACCGCGCACGACCCCTTCGGCGAATGTGGGGCCGGAGAGAGCGGCGACCTGAGCGCCGGACGAGTACTCCCGGACGATCTGGGACATTCGTTTTCCGGTGTCGGGCTCGAGTCCCTTGCCCGTCGACAGGACCCTTCGGCCGGGAGGAATCGGCGGCGCCGCCTCCAGGACCGCGCGCAAGGAGATGCACGGGACGGAAAAGACCAGGGTCTCTCCGTGCGCGCACGCCTCCTCCAGGCTCGAAGTCGCGTGGACGGCGGGAGGAATCATCAGATCGGTGTACCGGCGGCGGTGACGTCGGGTCGCCTCGATCGTGAGGGCAACCTCGGGGTCGCGGGCCCAAAGAGTGACTTCGTGACCGACCCGGGCCAGGTGGATCGAAAGCGCGGTTCCCCAAGAACCCGCCCCCAGCACGGAGACTTTCATCGTCGGCCCAGCTTTCTCTCTTCTCCCCGCGCCAGGCGCTTGAAGTTCTCGAGGTGCTTCAGCACCACCAGGACGGCGGTCGCCGACGCCGCGATGAGCACGGCGGAGGGAGCGTGGTCGACCAGCCTGGCGATCGGCGGAAGAAGAACGACCCCGATGCACGAGCCCAGAGAGACGTAGCGGGTCGCGGCGACCACGGTGAAGAAGATCGCCACGCAGATTCCGGTGGCCGCGGGAGCGAGGACGAAGAACGCTCCGACGGTCGTGGCCACGCCCTTACCCCCGCGAAACCCGTAGTACAGCGGAAAGACGTGGCCAAGGATCACCGCCAGCGCGCCGGCCGCGGCGTAGCGTGGGTCGGCCGTCACCAGGCGGACCAGAAGGACGGCCGCCGCCCCCTTGGCCACGTCGAGCGCGGCCACCAGCAGGGCCAGGCCCTTGCCGTAGGACCGCAGCACGTTGGTGGCGCCGGCGTTTCCGGATCCTTCCTTGCGGATGTCCTTCCCCGTGCGGACCCGCACCAGCAGAACGGCGAAAGAGATGGAGCCCAAAAGATATCCGACCGCCACCATCAGCAGCGCCCGCACGTTCACGCCCGCACTCCGGTCGGTCCTCCAGCGAACGTCCATTCCGCGACGGGCATGTGCACTGCTCCGTCGGGGTCGAGCCGGCTCTCGTACAGGACGGCCGAGCGCATCGGCCAGGCGGGGAGCGTCCAGGCCGCCACCTCGGCCCGGAAATCGGCCACCGCCTGGTCGGGCCACGGACGGCGCAGCCGGGCCAGCGTGACGTGAGCATGAAAAGCGCGCTTCTCGACCTCCACCCCGAAGCTCGCCGCCCGACCGTCGACCTCGCGGGCGAAGGAGGCCAGGTGGTCGAGCGCCGGAGAGGCTCCGAATCCGACGGTGAGGACCCTGGCCGGGCCCCTCGGCGGGAAGACGATCGCTCCGCCGCCCGGAAGCTCGCCCGGCACGATCTCGCGGGCCGCCGGCGCGATCGACTCGGCGAAGGGCTGCAGGCTCGAGCGGGGTACGTCGCCGAGGAACTTGATCGTGATGTGCCAGGCCTCCGACCGGGTCCAGGACGCGTCGGGAAGGCGCTCGCGCAATCGATCGACGAGGCCCCGGGCGCTCTCCATCCACATGCGGTCCCGGGGCACGGCCACGAACGCGCGGGCCCGCTCGGTTTCAGTCATGGCTCTGCTGCCGCGTCAGGTGGCGCCGGACGAGCTCCAGCGCATGGAGGGCCGCGGCGCGACGGACCATGGCGCGGTCGCCGCCGAAGTGGCGGCGCTTGGCGGGAGCCTCGCCGGCAGAGTCGGACAGGGCGAACCAGACGGTTCCGACCGGCTTCTCCGACGTTCCGCCGTCCGGACCGGCGATTCCGGTGACCGCGGCCGCGAGGTCGGCGCCAAATCGCACGCGGACCCCGTCCGCCATCTCGCGAGCCGCCTCCTCCGAGACCGCGCCGTGCGCCTCGATCGTCGCCGGTCGCACCCCGAGCAGAGTCTCCTTGGCCGAGTTGGCGTAGGACACCACGCCGCCCAGGAAATAGGCGCTCGATCCGGAGGTGTCCGTCAAGAGCGCGGAGATCATTCCGCCGGTGCAGGACTCGGCCACGGCCAGCGACCGGCCGGCATCCTTGAGAAGGCGCCCGACGGCGGCCGAGAGGTCCTCTGTCGTCGCGCCCGAAGATGCGCCCCGGCAGCACGGCCGCGAAATCGCGCTCCATCGCCTCGACCGTGGCCTGGGCCCGTCCGGGCTCGTCCCGGACGTAGAGGTGAAGCTGGACCTCTCCGGGAGCGGCCAGGATCGTGACCGGGTGCTCCTTCCACTTTTCGTAGACCGGCGCCACCAGCTCTTCCACCGCCGACTCCCCCATCCCGGCGATGCGCAGCACGCGCCGCCGCGACACGACACCCGCCGACTGCTCCTGGAGCACCGGCAGGACGCTCTGCTCCATGATCTCCCGCATCTCCGAGGGGACGCCGGGGAGGACCACGACGCTCGTCCCGTCCTTCTCTCCCCAGAAGCCGGGCGCGGTCCCACGCGGATTCTCCAGCACCCGCGCTCCGACCAGAAAGTCCGCCTGCTTCTCGTTGGTCGAAGCCATCCGGATGCCGCGTCTCTGGAATCGCTCTCGCATGTGGGCCAGGAAGACCTGGTCGCGGCGCAGGGTCGTCGGGAGCCACCGGGCCACCGCCGCGACGGTACGGTCGTCGTCGGTGGGGCCGAGCCCCCCGGTGGTGAAGACCAGCCGGGCGGCTCGCGCCGCGTGCGTCAACTCGTCGACGATCGCCTCCGGGTCGTCCCCGACGATCGACTTTCGAACGACCGGAATTCCGAGCTCCTCCAGCCGCGCCGAGAGCCATTGCGAGTTCGTGTCGACCCGCAGAGGCCCGAGCATCTCGCTGCCGATGGCGATGATCGCCGCCCGCATTTCTCCCAGTCCCCCCGTCTCCCCGCCCCCCCGTCCGTCCGGATCGGCCGTGCGGGTCATGAGCGTCTCGCCGTGGACTCGCCCTGCTCCGACTCGGACAGAGACGCCCATTCCTCGACCAGCCGGTCGAGCTCTTCCTTCTTCCGCGTCTTGTCTTTGGCCAGGTCGCGGGAGGCGATCGGGCCCAGCGTCAGCGCCTCGTCCCACAGGCGCGTCTCGATTCTTTCGACCTCCGCCTCGAGCGCCGAGACCTTCTCCTCGAGAGATTGGATGCGGCGGCGGCGCTTCGTGCTCTCGCGATCCTCGTCCGACTCCGCGGCGCGGGGCGGGCGGGCGGACGCCTCCTTGCGCGCGGGCTTCTCGACTGGGGTCGCCGCCGAACCCGAGACCGGCTCGGGCCGCCGCCGGCGCTGTGCGCGTGCGTCCGCCGTCTCGGTGTAGTTGCCGTCGATCGCCAGGGCGCGCCCCCCGCGCAGATCGAGCACCCTCGTGGCCAGCCGATCGATGAAGGCGCGGTCGTGCGAGACGAACACGATCGACCCGGGGAAGTCTTCGAGCGATTCCTCCAGCGCTTCGCGCGAGTCCAGATCAAGATGGTTGGTCGGCTCGTCCAGCAGGAGCAGGTTGTGCCTCTGGCGCATCACCACCGCGAGCGTCAATCGGCCCTTCTCGCCGCCGGACAGACCGGCGATCGAAGCGAAGACTTCGTCGCCCCGGAAGGCGAAGCGGGCCAGATACGAGCGCATGGCCTCTTCCGTCTCGTCGGGATGCTCGTCCCAGACCGCGTCGATGGCCCGGCGCCGCGGGTCCAGGTCCGACAGCTCCTGATCGTAGTAGCCGATCGAGACGTCGTGCCCGGGCGTCACGGTGCCGGCCAGCGGCGCGAGCCTTCCGGCCAGCGTCTTCAAGAGCGTGGTCTTCCCCGATCCGTTCTCGCCGAGGATCGCCAGCCGCTCCCCGCGCAACAGCTCGAAACCGATGTCGCGTACGATGGGCGCTCCGGCCTGGTAGCCGGCGTCGAGGTGACGGGCGCGCAGGAAGCTGCGTCCCCCGATCCGGTCGGCGTCGAACCGGAAGGCCACAGAAGTCGTGTCCTCGGTCGGCTTCTCCAGCACCTCCACCCGGGCCAGCCGCGTGCGCCGGCCCTTGGCCTGCCGGGAATTGACGCCGGCGATGTTGCGGCGGATGTATTCCTTTTCCTTTTCGATGAACTCCTGCTGCTTCTCGAAGGCGCGGGTGGCGGTCAGCACGCGCTCGGCCTTCTGGCGGCGATACGCCGAGTAACCCCCGGAATACGCAGTCAGACGGCCACTCTCCAGATCGACGATCTTCTCGGCCACGCGGTCGAGAAAGCGGCGGTCGTGTGTCACGACCAGGAACGCGCGGCGCGAGCGCGCCAGGTATTCCTCCAGGAACTCCACGGCCTGAAAGTCCAGGTGATTGGTCGGCTCGTCCAGGAGCAGAACGTCGGGCGAGGACAGAATGGCGCGGGCCAGCATGGCGCGGTTCTTCTGGCCGCCCGAGAGCTGCGACAGCGGTCGGGGAAAATCCTCCTTGTCGAAGCCGAGGCCCGACAGCGCTTTCTCCACCTCCGCAACCATTTCGTACCCCCCCTCGTTCTCGAAGCGGTGGGTGAGCGCGTCATAGCGGTCGTGGAGCGACGGGGAATTGTCGCCGTCCGCCATGGCATGCTCCAAGCGGCGCATCTCGAACTCGATCGCGTGGAGGTGGGCGAAGGCGCCCGCGGCGTAGTCGTGGAGGCTCTCGGAGAGGTCCCCCGGCAGAGCCTGATCGACCGTTGCGACCCGCACGGCATTGGCCTTGACGAAACTTCCCGCGTCCGGCTCCTCGCGCTCGAGGGCGATGCGCAGCAGCGTCGTCTTGCCGGCCCCGTTGCGGCCGATCAACCCGACCTTCTCACCCGGGTTGTGCTGCCAGGTGACGTCCTTCAAGACCTCCTTGGAGCCGTAGGACTTGCGCACGTTCTCGAAGCGGTACAACACAGAACGATTCTAGACTGGCCGGGCCGCGGCGACGTCATGCCCGACCGGTGGTAGTGTCCGCCGCAGAACAGAGAGGAAATCATGACGCGACGCGACGGCCCGGCCGCGACCGGCGGGCGCAGCCTCCCGGTGAAATGGGTTTTCCTGGGCGGACTCCTGGCGATGCTCCTCGCGATGCGCCCGGCCGCCGCCGCCGGACCGCCCGAGCTGGCCGGTCTGGACGCTCTCTATCCGTCCCTGGATGCCCTTTACACCGACCTTCATCAGAACCCCGAGCTCTCGCTCCAGGAGGAGAAGACCGCGGCGAAGCTCGCGGCCAGGCTGCGTGCGCTGGGGCTGGACGTGACGGAGAGGGTCGGTGGATGGGGCGTCGTCGGAGTGCTTCGCAACGGCGCCGGCCCCACCGTCTACCTGCGAACGGACATGGACGCGCTTCCCGTCAAGGAGCAGACCGGTCTGTCCTTCGCCAGCAAGGCGACGGCCAGGAACGATGCGGGAGAGACGGTGCCCGTCATGCACGCCTGCGGCCATGACATCCACATGGTCTCCTGGGTGGGCGCGGCCGCGCTCCTGTCCAAAGCCAGGGACCGCTGGAAAGGGACCCTCGTGTTCGTCGGGCAGCCCGCGGAGGAGATGGTCCGGGGCGCCCAGGCCATGGTGGACGATGGTTTGCTCACCCGCTTTCCCAGACCGGATTTCGTCGTCGGGCTCCACGACACCAACGTCCTGCCCGCCGGGCAGATCGGAGTCGTCTCCGGCCCCGCGTCCGCCGCCTCCAACGCCGTGGACATCACCTTCTACGGCAAGGGCGGCCACGGGGCCTACCCGCATCGAACAATCGACCCCGTCCTTATGGCCGCGCGCGCGGTCGTCACGCTCCAGGCCATCGTCGCGCGCGAAGTGAATCCCTTCGATCCGGCCGTGGTCACGGTGGGAACGTTCCACGCCGGCACCAAGCGCAACGTGATCCCCGACGACGCGAAGCTCGAGCTGACCGTCCGGTCCTACAAGCCCGAGGTGCAGAAGCAGCTCCTCGCCGCGATCGAGCGGATCGCGAAGGCTGAAGCCATCGCGGCCCGGGCTCCGCGCGAGCCGACAGTCTTCGTCGATCCGAAGGAGGCGTCCGAGGTCGTGATTAACGATCCCGCGCTGGCCGCCCGCCTTTCCACGGCGTTGCGGCGCGCACTCGGGGCGCAGAGCGTCGTCGCCACCGACCCGGTTCCCTCCTCGGAGGACTTCGGCGTGTTCGGCCGCGCCGCGGGAGTCCCCGCGATCCAGCTGCGGGTGGGGGCGATCGATCCGGCGGTTCTGGCCAAAGCGAAGGCCGCCGGAACTCTGCCGCCGGGCCCCCACAATTCGAGGTTCGCGCCGGACCGGGAGCCGACGATCCGCGGCGGAGTGGCCGCGTTCACGATCTCGGCGTTGGACCTTCTGGCGCGAACGGGGAAAAAGCGGTAGTTCCCAGAATCTCCGGTCCGCGATCAGGAGTCGAATATAGCATATCTGATATAGTCGCTCAGAGCCGCTCGATCTCCAGGCGCGGTGCAGCGGCCGGCGCGTCGCCGATGGTGAAGAGGTCCGCGACCTCCTTCTCGAAGTCCGGACGGGGGGCCGGCCGGTCGCCGTAGCACACCACCGCCAGGGGTTCCCCCTTCTCCACGCGGTCCCCCACCGTCTTTTCCACCAGAAATCCCGCCGCAAAGTCGATGGTGTCCTCACGCTTGCGGCGCCCGCATCCGATGTCGATCGACAGGAAGCCCATCCGCTCGGTCTCGATCGACTGGATGACGCCGGCGCGAGGGGCGGGGACGGCCGCTTTTCGCCTGGCCTGCGGCAATCGGGTGGGGTCCTCCACCACCCGAGGATCCCCCTTTTGAAACTCGATCAGCCGCGCGAACTTCTCCGCCGCCTTCCCGGACTCGAGCGCGGCGGCCAGGCGCCGCCGGGCTTCCGCATCGTTCAACCCGGGCTCGGCGAACCGCAGCATGTCGGTCCCCAGCGTGATGCACAGATCGCGCACCGCCGCCGGCCCTTCATTGCGCAGCACCCGGATCGACTCCTCGGCCTCGAGAGCGTTGCCCACGGCGCGGCCCAGCGGCCGGCTCATGTCCGTGATCCAGCCCGAGGCCTGCCGGCCGGCGGCCCGGGAGGTGTCGACCAGGGCCCGGCCCGAGGGCCCGCGACTCTTCCACCGTTTTCAAGAACGCGCCGTTTCCGGTCTTGACGTCGAACACGATCCCCGTCGTGCCGGAGGCGAGCTTCTTGGAGAGGATCGAGGCCACGATCAGGCCCAGCGACTCGACCGTGCCGGTGACGTCGCGCAGGGCGTAGAGCGTGCGATCGGCTGGAGCGATGGCGTCGGTCTGAGCGAACAGCGCGGCGCCGACGGTCGACAACGCTTCGCGCACCCGCGGCAGCTCGAGATCCGTGCGAAACCCCGGGATCGCGGCGAGCTTGTCCAGGGTCCCGCCGGTGTGGCCGAGGCCGCGCCCCGACATCATGCCCACCCGTCCGCCGGCCGCCGCGACCAGGGGAGCCAGCACCAGCGTGGCCTTGTCGCCGACGCCGCCGGTCGAATGCTTGTCGACAACGGGAGCCAGATCGGACAGGTCCCAGCTCTCGCCCGAGTCCCGCATCGCTTCGGTCAGCGCCACGGTCTCGGGGGTGGAGAGCCCGCGAATGACCGCCGCCATCAGGAACGCCGCAGCCTGGTAGTCCGGGACCTCGCCCGAGACGACCCCGCGGACGAGATACCCGATCTCCTCCTTGGACAGCTCCCGGCCGTCTCGTTTGGCGCGGAGGATTTCGTAGACAGAGGTCATAAAGACGTGAGGCGCGAGGCGTAAGGCGTGAGGCGGACCGGAGCCGGCGTGAAAGGCCCTCGTCTTGAACTGTCTCGGCCGCCGGTCGCGAAGCGACTGCCGCGGCCGAAAGCCAGGCGCGAGGCGTAAGGCGTGAGGCGCACCGGAGCCGGGCCGAAGGGCTCTCGTCTTGAACTGTCTCGGCCGCCGGTCGCGAAGCGACTGCCGCGGCCGAAAGCCAGGCGGAAGGCGTAAGGCGTGAGGCGGACCGGAGCCGGGCTGAAAGGCCCTCGTCTTGAACTGTCTCGCCCGCCGGTCGCGAAGCGACTGCCGCGGCCGAAAGCCAGGCGTGAGGCGTAAGGCGTGAGGCGGACCGGAGCCGGGCCGAAGGGCCCTCGTCTTGAACTGTCTCGGCCGCCGATCGCGAAGCGACTGCCGCGGCCGAAAGCCAGGCGGAAGGCGGAAGTCGTGAGGCGGAGCATGACCTTATTTTGGCATCGACAGGGACGCCTCGATGCGCTTTCGCCACTGGCGGGCTTTCTCCAGGATCGCCTTCGGATCGAGCGTCGTGGGGCGGCGGGAGGCCAGAAGGCGCTTTCCGTCGACCCAGACGTCGGTGACGTCGGACGCCTTGACCGAATAGACGAGCGCGGAATAGAGGTCCGAGAAGGGAAGGACGTGCGCGTTCTCGATGTCCACGGCGATCATGTCGGCGCGCTTGCCCGGCTCGAGCGTCCCGATCCGGTCCGAGAGCCCCACGGCGCGAGCCCCTCCCGCGCGTGGCCGCGGCGACCAGATCCCTGGCCGGAAGGACCGTGGGATCGTCCTTCGAGACCTTGGCCAGCTTTCCGGCGAAGTCCATGGCCTCGAACATCGACAGATCGTTGTTGGATCCGGCCACCCCGTCGGTGCCCAGTCCCCACACGATTCCATCCTTCTGCCACGCCGAGACGTCGGCGATGCCCGAGGCGAGCTTCATGTTGGACTCGGGATTGTGCGACAACGCCACGCCGTAACGGCGGATGATCTCGCGGTCCTTGTCGTCGATCCACACCGCGTGCGCCGCAAGGATGGGGACACGGCGGCCGTCCGGCGCCGGAGTCGAAGAAGCCCACGGAGGCCAGGCGAAGGAACGGCGTCTGCTGCCAGTTCTTGCGCGCGTCCTCCAGCTCCTTCTTGGTCTCCGCGACGTGGATCAGAAGGGGAACCCCTTCCGCCAGCGCCAGATCCCGCGCCGCCAGAAGCGTCTCCCGGGAGCAGGTGTACGGGGCGTGGGGCGCGACGGCCGGGACGATGCGGTGATGCCCCTTCCACTTCGCGACGAAAGTCTTCGTGTAGGCGAGGGTCGCCGGGAGGTCCTTGTGGTCGGGCACGGGAAAGTCGAGAAACGTCTCCCCCAGCACGCCGCGCAGCCCCGCCTTGTCCACCGCCCGCGCCGCGTCCGACTCGTAGTAGTACATGTCGGCGAACGCGGTGGTGCCCCCCTCGATCATCTCCAGGGCCGCCTCCAGCGTACCGTCGTACACGAACTCGGGCGAGACGTTGCGCGCCTCCGCCGGAAAGATGTGCTCCGTCAGCCAGCGGTCGAGCGGCAGGTCGTCGGCGATCCCGCGCAGGAGGCTCATGGCGGCGTGGGTGTGCGTGTTGACCAGGCCGGGCATCACGATTTCCCCGCGTGCGTCGAATCGCGATTTCGCCGCAAAACGCCGCGCCAGCTCGTCGGACGGGCCGACCGCGACGATCTTTCCGCCGGCGACGGCCAGGCCGCCCGGGTCGTAGACGGAGAACTTCTCGTCCATGGTGAGGACCCGTGCGTTCACGACGAGGAGATCGGCCCTGTCTTTTTTCGGCGGCGCCGCCGCTCCCAGAATGGCACAGACGCCGAGGGCGAGGCCTCCGAACTTCGCGGCTGTTCTTCGCCTCACGCCTTACGCCTCACGCTTTACGTCTCACGTTCAAAAATCAAACGGCTCCGGGAAGATCTCCGACAGCCTGATACCGCTTGCGCTTGCCGCCGGTCGTGGCCGAGACGATCGGCACGTCGCCGGCGAACTGCCAGAGGATCTGCCGGCACGCCCCGCACGGAGGCGTGGGCTCGGCGGCGCCCGTGACCACGGCGATCGAGCGGAACGTTCGAACTCCTTCGGACAATGCCTTCCAGATCGCGACGCGCTCGGCGCAAACGGTCAGGCCGAAGGTCGAGTTCTCGACGTTGCATCCGCCCCAGATCTTTCCCTGGTCGTCCTCGATCGCCGCGCCGACGGCGAACCCGCTGTAGCGGCACAGAGCGTTGCGGCGGGCGTCGCGCGCCGCCTCGACCAGCTTCTCCTCGATCGGCGGATCGATCACCGGCCGGCCTCGGCCGCGAGGCGGGGCACCGCCGCCGTCAACAGCCGCACGAAGCGGGCGCCCACCCGCTGGGTTGTCTGGAGAACCTCGGAATGCACGAGCGGCTTCTTCAGGATCCCGGCGGCCATGTTGGTGATGGTCGAGATGCCGACGACGCGCACTCCGGCGTGTCGCAGGGCGATCGCCTCGGGAACCGTCGACATCCCGACCGCGTCGGCTCCCAGCTTCCGAAGGGCCCGGATCTCGGCGGGGGTCTCGTAGGACGGGCCGTGGAGCCCGACATAGACCCCCTGGCGCAGCCGAATGCGCAGCCGCGCCGCCGCGGTCCGGACGACGTTGCGCAGGGCCGGGTCGTAGACCGCGCTCATGTCGGGAAACCGTGAGCCGAGCGCGTCCTCGTTAGGGCCGACCAGCGGATTGGTTCCGAAGCCGTTGATGTGGTCGGTGATGAGCATCAGGTCGCCGGGCTCAAACGACAGGCGAACGCCGCCGGCCGCGTTGGTCAGCACCACGGCCTTGACTCCCAGCCGGGCGAGAACGCGCGCGGGGAAGACGACGTCCGGCATGGGCCGGCCTTCGTAGTAGTGGATACGCCCGGACAGGACCGCCACCGGGGTCGTGCCGACCGAGCCCAGGACGAGCTCTCCGGCGTGCCCGACCACGCCGGTCGGGACCGGAAAATGCGGGATCTCGCCGTACGGGATCGCCACGCGCCCGGAAAGCCCCTCGGCAAACGCCCCCAGGCCCGAGCCCAGCACGAGGCCGACGGACCGGCGCGTCCTTTCCGCGCCGCCGGATCGCCTTCGCCGCGGCGTCGAGCCGCCCCATCAGCCCGGTCGTGCTCATCGCAGCGGCGCTCCCGTGAACTCCCAGATGAGCCCGGCGATCGAGGCCGTCATGAAGGAGACGAGCGATCCGGCCAGGAGCGCCCGGAATCCCAGCCGCGCGAGGTCGGACTTGCGCGACGGCGCCAGCCCGCCGATGCCGCCGATCTGGATGCCGATCGAGGAGAAATTGGCGAAGCCGCACAGGGCGAAGGTCGCGATCAGCTTCCCCTTCTCCGAGAGCTGCCCGACCACGTCCTTCATCATGGAGAAGGCGAAGAACTCGTTGATGACGGTCTTGTTGGCGATCAGATTGCCGACCGTATTCACATCCTGCCGGGGCACTCCCAGAATGAAGGCCAGGGGCCCGAGCACCCACCCGAAGATTCTCTGCAACGAAAACGCCGGGTCGCCCCAGAAATGCCCGACCCAGCCCAGGAACCCGTTCAACATCGCGATGAGCGCCACGAACGCGATGAGCATTGCCGAGATGTTCAGCACCAGCGTCATGCCCTGCGACGCGCCGGTCGCGGCCGCGTCGATGAAGTTCGCGCTCGTCTTCTCCACCTGCATCTTCACCGTGCCCATCGTCGTCGGTGTCTCGGTCTCCGGCCACAGGATCTTGGCGATCAGGAACGTGCCCGGCGCGGCCATGACCGAAGCCGTGATCAGGTACTTGAGCGGCGCGCCCATCGTGACGTACGCCAGCATCACCGCGCCCGAGACGTGCGCCATGCCCCCGGTCATCATGGTCAGCAGCTCCGACGTCGTCATGGCCGGGATGTACGGGGCGATCATGACCGGAGCCTCTGTCTGCCCGATGAACACGTTGGCGGCGACGCACAACGCCTCGGCGCCCGGAGACGCGCATCGTCTTCTGCATGACCCACGCCATTCCCTTGACGATCACCTGGATCACGCCGAAGTAGTAGAGCAGCGAGAAGAACGCGCAGATGAAGATGATGATCGGGAGGACCTTGAAGGCGAAGAGGAACCCGCCGATCGCGGGGATCCCGAGTTTCTGCGCCGATGGCGTCCATTGGTCGCCGGCCAGCCAGCCGAAGAGAAACGACGAGCCCTTGTCGGCATACCCGATCGCGCTCGAGACTTTGTCGGAGAACGCCTCCAGCGCTTCCTTCCCCTTGTCCCAGTACAGCACCAGGAAGGCGAAGAGCGAGCTGAAGAGCGAAGGCCCATCCGACCGTCCGCCAGGGATCGCCCGCCGGTTTTTCGAGAGAGCGAGCGCGATCCCGACGACGACGGCCATCCCCACGAGGCCGATCCAGCGCATCCGTACCTCCTCCGGCTCAAAACCGCGCGCGCGCGCGTCGAACTCCCGGCCCCGCCAGGTCAGTCGTCTTCGGATGATCCGGAGATACAGAGAACGGCCGATGATACCCGTCCACACGACCGACAGGATAGGGTGCGTGAGCGCCGGCCAGAGAGGATCGCCGATCGCCGCCGCCAGAACCGCCCGGGTGGCGGTCAACAGGCCGAAGCAGATCGCCGCGAGCCGGACGTCCGAGGCGCCGATCTTCGCGCCGCAGGCGGCAGCCAGGAGGACCGCCGCAGGGAAAGACCGCGAGAACCAGCGTGGCCAGGAGAAACAGGAGCAGCACCACGCCGAGCCCTCCCGAAAACAGGTAGGCCACGTTCTTGGTGAAACCGTCCCAGACCTCTCGAAAGCCGTGGTACATGCGAACGCCGCACCCGATCCTCGGCCCGGACCACGCGCGTCCGGTACCCGCCTCGCTTCAAGCGCAGCGCCAGGTTCACGTCGTCGATGACCGACCCCTTGCATCGCCTCGTGGCCTCCGATCGACCGATAGGCCGAGCGGCGGACCAGGTTTCCGGTTCCTCCGCCCGATCGCCAGCCACCGGGAGCGATCCCGGTTGGCAAGAAACGTCGGACCGCAATAGAACAGAAAGACGAGGTATGGGCATCAGCACGTTCTCCCAGAATCCGGCCGCTTCCATCCGGGGCACGAGCGCGACCAGATCCGCTTCCTGACCCACGAGGAAGCGCACGGTTTCGCGAAATGCAGCGCGGTTCGTACCGCACGTCGGCATCGGCAAAGAGCAGGAGCTCGCCCCCGGCCGCGCCGGCGCCCTGGTGCGAGGGCGTGGGGCTTGCCGAGCCATCCCGGAGGCGGCTCACTTCCCGCCACGACCGTCAGGCGGCGATTCTCGGCGGCGAGGGCAGCCAGGATCTCCGGCGTTCGATCCGTCGAGCGATCGTCCACCACGATCACCTCGAAGTCGGGATAGTCCGCGGCCAGGTGCGACGCGCACGGCCGAGGCGATGTCTCGTTCCTCGTTGCGGGCCGGGATGACGACCGAGACGCTCGGCCTGGCCTCCCCCGCGCGGCCGGCCGGCTCGCGCGAGAGGCGGGGAATGGCCGCGAGGTTGACGAGCAGCAGCGCGAACATCCACGCGACGGAGACCCCGGCGCACAGCAGCAGCAGGTGAATCACGCGGCGGCCGGCGTCAGCGCAGAAGATCCGCCAGCGCGCTCGACCCGCGGGGCGACGGGATGCCCAGCCATTCGCCCGCCGTCGCCGAGAGATCGCAGAAGCCGCTGCGGACGCCGAGGTCGACGTCTCCCCGGACGGGGCGACCACCCGCCAGGAAGGGGACGAACTCGCGCGTGTGATCGGTGGAGACGTCGGTCGCTTCACACCCGTGATCGGCGGTGACGAAGAGGAGATCCTCCGGCGCCATCGCGGCGAGGAGACCCGGCAGCAGCGCGTCGAGAGCAGCCAGATTCCTGGCGTAGCCCGCAGGATCGTTGCGGTGGCCGTACTTGCTGTCGAAGTCGACGAGATTGGTGAAGATCACGTCGGCTTTCCCGCTGGCGAGCGCCCGCGCCGTCTCCCGTACGCCTTCCGAGTCCGAGGCCGTGTGGACCGAGTCGGTCACGCCGCGTCCGGAGAAGATATCGACGATCTTCCCCACGCCGAAGACCGACCGGCCCGCGGCCACGACCCGATCGAGCCACGTCTCGCCCGTCGGCTCGACGGTGAAGTCCCGCCGGTTGGCCGTGCGGATGAAGGCGCCGGGCTGTCCCACGAACGGCCGAGCGATGACGCGGCCCACCATGTGGTCGCCGGTCAGGAGCCGCCGCGCATAGCGACAGAGATCCCACAGCCTCTCGGGCGGCCACAGTTCCTCGTGGCAGGCGACCTGGAACACCGAATCGCCCGATGTGTACAGGATCGGCCGGCCGGTTCGCAGATGCTCCGGCCCGAGCTCCTGCAGGATCTCCGTTCCCGAGGCCGGCTTGTTTCCGAGAACCGGCTTGCCGGCGTGGCGTTCGAAAGGCTCGACGATCTCGGGCGGGAAGCCGTGCGGGTAGAGAGGAAAGGGCCGCTCGGTCACCAGTCCCATCATCTCCCAGTGGCCGGTCGTTGTGTCCTTGCCCGCGGAGAGCTCCAGGGCCTTGCCGCGGGCCCCGCGGGCCGTCCCCTGGCCGATCAGCGCCAGCAGCCCCAGACTCTCCAGGTTCGGAAGATCCGTTGGGCATCGCAGGAGCACGTGGCGGAGCGTGTTGCTGCCGGCATCGCCGTAGCTGTCCGCGTCCGGCGCTGCGCCGACACCCAGACCGTCGCAGACCAGGATCGCGACGCGGCGGGTCATGGAACGGACCGGAAGGCGGAAGGCGGAAGGCGGGAGGGGAAGAAGAACGAGACGGTCTTTCTCAAATGCCGCTCTCCAGCAATCGCCGGCCGCCTCCCGTCTCTACGAAGGATTCGCGAAGCCCGGCGGCCCCTGCGCGCCGGGCAGCTTCGCCCGCGCGTCGGTGCGATAGGCCGAGTTGGGGTAGTCGTTGACGAGCCGCTGGTACGCCGCGTGCGCGTCGGCGGACTGGCCGGCCTTTTCATAGATCTCGCCCAGCGTGAAGAGCAGGGCGTCCTTGGGCGCTCGCACATCGGGAGACTCGATGGCGCGCTTCAACCTGTCGGCGGCCTCCGTGGTCTTGCCTTGCGAAGCGAGCAGGCGCGCCGCGTCGATCTCCGCGGCGGCGGCGACCTCGGCCTTCCCCTCCCGGGCCACCCGAGCGAGGGTCTCCGAGGCTCCCGCGGTCCCGGCGTCCCGAGCCGCGAGGATGACGGCAGCCGCGCGTCCCGCCGACGTGCTCGGGTGCGAGGCGGCCCGGCGCAGGTGGGGCTCGGCCTGCTTGTCCCGCTCCGCCGCCGTTGGATAGGTCTTGGCCGCTCCGGCCGCCGACGACTGTCCGGCGATCGGCGTGGCCAGGACTTCCAGGCCGGCGGACAGCTCGCGCCCGGCCAGCGCGCCCAGGTAGAGGCGAAACGCGAAGATCCCCGCCACGACCACGGCGACTCCGGCGGCGATCACCATCGACTCGGTCACTCCGCGGCGGTGATGAGAGACGTAGTCGACGGTCTTGGTGACCGTCTCGGCCAGCTCGTTGCGCTTCAAGTCCTTGCGCGTGATTTTTTGCTTCATTCCAGCTCCGGGCCGGGCATTATGGCCGCTCGGGGTGTGAGGGTCAACGGCAGCGGCGACGCGGCCGCTGGGCGTGCGTCAGTTCCAGACCGCTGGAGTGATAACGCGTACCCGCCCGCTCGGATCCGTCTGGATGGTGATCTGGTTGAGGTTGTTCGGAGGAGGCCCGGCCACGATCACCACGCCGGGGGTCGGGAACGGAGGCGCCTGGAGCGTGCCGTCGCCCTGAAACGTGATCACGCCGCCGGTCGGGGTCTGGACGAAGCTCAGGTGGTTGACGGAAATGAAGAACTTCGGCGAAACGGGAATCGGAGTCGGCGTGGGCGGAGGTGGGTCGGGCATCGTGCCGAAGACAGTGTCGATTTCGTGCGCGTCCTGCCCCGCCGTGGCCACGGTGAAGGACACGGTGGCCGAAGTGTTCCGCTTGACCGCGCTCATGCGCGCGGCCATGAGTGCGGCCTGGATCTCATAGGCGTCGCTGCGCAGCTGGCTGCGCTGCATGATCTTCACGAACCAGGGCGTCGCGATCAGCGCCGACATCGCCAGCAGCGCCAGAACCACCAGGAGCTCGACCAGGCTGAAGCCCCGGTCCGGCGCGGACCGCACCCTCCCGCGGCCGCCGTTGCGCACACACTGCACACCTGCTGTCCGAAGCATCGTAGCTGTAAGTGTACTCCCAGCCGAAACACAGAGGGGCCCCGCGGAGGGAACGCGGGTCGATCCGTTTCCCGCCCCGCGGCCGGGCCGGCTGCTCTGGAATCGGAAGAAGAGGCGGCCAGCCAGAGGTTTGCATCCACCGGAAACTTGCGTGGCGGAGGTTATACTCGGGCGCATGGACGCGAACATTCGGATCAGCGGCGAGCCCTCGGCGCAGGGGGACCGCTGCAAATTCGTCGTGGATCGGCCCCTCCTCCCGGGAGAAGCGGCCCACTTTGGAGACATGGAGGCGGCGCAGGCCTCCGCCCTCGCGCGCGAGCTGCTTCAAATCCCGGGAATCGAATCGGTGCTGATCGCCGACAACACCGTGACGCCGACGGCCTCCTACGCCGTCGACTGGCCCGCGCTCGGGATCGGCCAGATCATCCGCCGGCACCTCGCCAGCGGCGAGCCGGTCGTCTCGCCCGAGTACTTCGAGGCAATACCGGCGGAGGGCGACTTGAAGTGGGTCATCTCCGACCTCCTGAGCCGCGAGATCAATCCAGCCGTCGCGCAGCACGGCGGTTACGTCGAGCTGATCGACGTCAAGAAGAACAACGTTTTCATTCGGATGGGAGGAGGCTGCCAGGGATGCGGCGCCGCCGACGTGACGCTGCGGCAGGGAATCGAGAAGGCGATCCGCGGCCTGGTTCCTCGAGTGGGAGAGATCCTGGACACCACCGACCACGCTTCGGGGCGGAATCCCTATTACTCGCCCTCCAAGTAATCCACTCTTCGGGTGATCGCTCCTCCTTCGCTTCGAGAATCGGACGGGGGGATGGGGGGAGTGGGGGACGGGGGGATCAGTCCGTGATGCGGATGGTCAAGCGGGCGTGCGCTTCCCGCAGCGCGGTTTCCGCCTCCTGCGCGGTGGAAGCTCGTGAGAAAAGGAAACCGAGGTAACGCCATCCCTCCGGCGGCGGCGCCACACGCTCGCCGCGATGGGCTGAGATCACGACATCCTCGATGCCCGGCACCTTCCGCGCTTCTTCCGTCCCCGACACCTCTTCCAGCACACCGGCCTTCGGAATGGGGATCATCATGACGCCGGCCGCGGCCGACTCCCGGCACGCGTCGGCCAAGGGCAACCTCATCGCGTCGCGGAGGATCAGCTCTTCGAGCGACATTCCCGTGCCGAATCGCAGCGCCCGGGAACAGAGCCCTCCGATCGATCGTCCCGCGACCTCGATGACGACCGGAGCTCCATCTCGAAGACGCAGCTCGGCGTGAACCGGCCCCGATCGGAGGCCGATTGCCAGCGCCGCCTGGCCGGCCACCCGCGTGATGCGCTCCTGCTCCGCCGCGGGCAGCCGGGAGGGCGTGACGTAGATCGTCTCCTCGAAGGCGGGCCCTTCCAGCGGATCCGGCTTGTCGAAGAGCGCCAGGGGCATCAGCCGCCCGTCCCTCAGCAGGCCCTCCAGCGCGACCTCCGCGCCGGGAACGTACTCTTCGACCAGGATCTCGGCGCCCCAGCCGCTCGCCTTCCTCGCGACCTCGGCCTCTCCCAGAATCGAGCCGATCCGGTCCCACGCCGCGAAGAACTCGGCTACGTCGTTGGCGCGGATCACGCCGCGGCTGGCGGCCAGGAATGTCGGCTTGAGAACGCACGGGTAACGCGCCTGTTCCGCCGCGCGCTCTCGATCCTCCTCCCGGCGGTACAGACGGAAGGCCGGCTGCGGCACGCCGGCATCGGCCAGACGGCGCCGCATCGTGGCTTTGTGGCGTGCCGCCACCGCGGCCTCCACCGGATTGTGCCGGAGCCCGAGAGCCCCGGCCACCGCCGCCGCGGCGACCGTCGCGTCGTCGTCCACGCCGACCACGGCATCCACCGGATATCGCTTCGCGAACTCGGCGGCGCGCGCAGCCGCCGCCTGCGGCCGCCGCAGATCGAGCGTGAGCAGACCCTCCGGGTTCATGCTCTCGAGGGCGCTCGGCTCCTCCGAAGCAACGGTGACGTCCACGCCGAGCCCGCGGGCGGCTTCCAGGAAATCCGGCGTGCGGTAGGTCGTGGTGGGCAGGATCAGCAGGACGCGGGGCACGCCGTGATTCTAGATGGGCCGCGCCGCCGGGACCGGATAGAATCCCGCGCTTCCGCGATGCAAACGTCGAACACGCAGGAGGATCCCTCATGTTTCGAACCCAGACCCTCGCGGCCCTGCTCCTCGGCCTGGGCGCGGTGACGGCCGTGGCTCCGAAGACCGCCGAAAAAAGAAAGACGCCTTCGAAGGCGAAGACGGCCGCCGTCCGCGCCATCCTCCCGTTCCGGGCCACGGAGAGGACGCTTCCCAACGGGCTCAAGGTGATCGTCGTCCCGACCGGATTCCCCAACATCGTGTCGCTGCAGATCCCGGTGCAGACCGGCTCGCGCAACGAGGTGGAGCCCGGCAAGTCCGGCTTCGCCCACCTCTTCGAGCACATGATGTTCCGAGGGACCAAGCTCTACCCGCCGGAGAAGTACCAGCAGATCCTGACCGCGGTGGGTGCCCGCCAGAACGCCTACACCACCGACGACTACACCAACTACCACACGACGTTCTCCAAGGACGACCTGGAGCTCATGCTGAAGGTGGAGGCCGATCGCTTCGAGCACCTCTCCTACGACCCGGCGGCCTTCAAGACCGAGACCCGGGCGGTTCTGGGGGAGTACAACAAGAACAGCGCCAACCCCCTGGCCAAGCTCGAGGAGGTCCAGCACGAGCACGCCTTCACGACCCACACCTACAAGCACACCACGATGGGCTTCTTGAAGGACATCGAGGACATGCCCAACCAGTTCGACTATTCCCGCGAATTCTTCGCGCGGTGGTATCGGCCGGAGTACACGACGGTCATCGTGGCCGGCGACGTCGAGCCGGGCAACGTCGTGCGGCTGGTGGAGAAGTACTGGGGCGGATGGAAGCGCGGCAGCTACAAGTCTTCCGTGCCGCAGGAGCCTCCGTCGCGAGGACCCGTCTACGCCCATGTCCCGTGGCCCTCGCCCACCCTCCCGTGGGTGACCGTGGCGTTTCACGGGCCGGCGTTCTCCGACCGAACCAAGGACTATGCCGCTGTCGATCTGCTCTTCGACCTCGCGTTCGGCGAGACCTCCGAGCTGTACAAGAAGCTGGTCGAGCGTGAGCAGAAGGTCGACCAGATGTTTCCCGACAGCGGCGGGACGCAGGATCCGGGCCTGGCCACGGTGTGGGCGCGCGTCAAGAAGCTCGAGGACGTCCCGTACGTCCGCGACGAGATCCTGAAGGCCTTCGCGTCGGCCCGCGAGACCGCGGTCGAGCCCGAGCGGCTGGCCGAGGCCAAGTCGAACGCGCGGTATTCCTTCCTTCGGACCCTGGACAACACCGAGCGCATCGCCGGGACCCTGGCGCGGTTCGTGCGCTACGAGCGCTCCTACCAGACCCTGAACAACCTTTACGGCGTCTACGACTCCCTGACGCCGGGGGACATCCAGGCCGCGGCGCGCAAGTACTTCACCGACGCCGGCCTCGTCGTGACCACGCTCTCCAAGGAAGAGATGCCGGCGGCGACGGCCAGCCTCCCCTTGCTCGCGTCCCTCGCCCCCGGGCCGGCGGCCGGAGCCGAGCTTTCGCTCGTCCAGCTCGAGTCCGCGCTCACGCAGCTGAACGTGAAGCTGCTCTTCACCACCGGCTCGGCCTACGACCCGAAGGGCAAGGAGGGCCTCTCCGCCCTCGCCGCCGCGATGGTGGCGGAAGCCGGATCGAAGGACCTGCGGATCGACGAGATCAACAAGGCCCTCTATCCTATGGCCGGGACATTCCGAGGGCACGTGGACAAGGAGATGACGACTTTCACCGGGTCGATCCACCGCGACAACTGGAAGAAGTTCTTCGACGTCGCCCTGCCGCAGCTCACGCGCCCCGGATTCCGGGACGAGGATTTCCAGAGACTGAAGGACCAGCAGTTGAACGCGTTGAAGGACGACCTGCGCTCCTCCAATGAGGAGGAGCTCGCCAAGGAGCGCTTGCAGGCGGACATCTTTGCGGCCACTCCCTACGGGCATCCGGTGCTGGGAACGGTCGCGGGAATCACGGCGATCACCAAGGAGGACGTCGAAGACTTCATCCGCAGGAACTACACCCGCGCCAACCTGACGGTCGGGCTCGCGGGCGACGCGCCGCACGAGCTGGCCGCCGCGCTGAAGGAGAGCCTGGCCGCTCTTCCGGAGGGCCCGGCTCCGGCCGCGCCGGCCTCGAGCGCCGGGCACCGGAGCTCCGGCATCGAGGTCGAGATCATCCAGAAGGAGACGCGGGCGACCGCCATCTCCTTCGGCCACCCGATCGACGTGGTGCGCTCCTCCCCCGACTTCGCCGCGCTGTGGGTGGCGCGGACGTGGCTCGGCGAGCACCGCTCGTCTGTCTCCCACCTCTACCAGCGCATTCGCGAAGCGCGGGGAATGAACTACGGCGATTACGCGTACATCGAGGCCTTCCCCCGCGGGATGTTCCAGTTCTTCCCCGATCCCAATATCGCCCGCCGGTCGCAGATCTTTGAAGTGTGGATCCGCCCGGTCGTGCCGGTCAACGCGCACATGGCTCTGCGCATCGCGGTCCGGGAATTGCAAAAGCTCGTGACGGAGGGCCTGTCCCAGGAGGACTTCGAGAGGACCCGCGACTACCTGATGAAGAACGTCTTCGTCATGACCGCCACGCAGGATCAGCAGATCGGCTACGCGCTCGATTCGAAGTGGTACGGCATCGGGGAGTTCACCGCCACCATGCGCGCAGAGCTCGGAAAGCTCAGCCTCGCCGACGTCAATGCGGCCATTCGCAAGCACCTGTCGGCGAAAGACCTGACGGTGGTGATCGTGACCAAGGACGCCGAAGGGCTCAAGAACGCGCTGGTGTCCGACGAGTTCTCACCCCTGAAGTACGACGGCGAGAAACCCAAGGAGCTCCTGGACGAAGACAAGTCCATCGGGGCCCTCAAGCTCCAGATCCCCGAGGACCGCGTGAAGATCACGCCGGTGGACGAGGTGTTCGAGAAGTGAGTGCGGGGTTCGACGTGCGGCGTTCGACGTTCAGGGAGGCCCGGTGGCACCGAACGTAGAACGTCGAACCTAGAACGATGCGCTCTCGCATCGTCATCGTCGGCGCCGGCTTCGGAGGCCTTTCGGCGGCGAAGGCGCTGGCGCGCGCGCCGGTCGAGGTGACGGTGGTCGATCGGCGCAACCACCACCTCTTCCAGCCCCTCCTGTACCAGGTGGCCACGGCCGAGCTCTCGCCGGGCGACATCGCCTACCCCATCCGCTCGATCCTCCGCCGCCAGAAGAACGCCACGGTCCTGATGGCGGAAGTCCGTTCCGTCGACCTGCCGGCCCGGCGGGTGGTCCTCTCCGACGGCGCCCTCCCGTACGATGCTTTGATCGTCGCCACCGGAGCCAGCCACTCCTACTTCGGCCACGACGAATGGGAGCCGCTCGCCCCCGGATTGAAGAACCTCGACGACGCCCTGGAGATCCGCCGGCGGATCCTGCTCGCCTTCGAGCGCGCCGAGCGCGAGACCGATCCCGAGCGCCGCCGCGCTCTCCTGACGTTCGTCCTGGTGGGAGCGGGTCCCACCGGAGCCGAGCTTGCCGGAGCGATCGCGGAGATCTCCCGGCACGTGCTGGTCTCCGATTTCCGATCGATCGATCCGCGCCAGGCGCGGATTGTGCTGATCGAGGCCGGCCCGAGGATCCTCCCGGGTTTTCCGCCCGACCTCGCCCAGCGCGCCGCCGCGTCTCTCGCCCGCCTGGGTGTCGAGATCCGGGTGGGAGCCCCGGTGACCCGCATCGAGCAGGAGGTCGTGGAATTCGGCGGGACGCGCGTGGCCGCCGGCACCATCCTGTGGTCCGCGGGAGTCGCCGCCTCGCCCCTCGCGCGCACGCTCGGCGTGCCGCTCGATCGGGCGGGCCGCGTCCTGATCGAGGCGGACCTGTCCGTCCCCGGTCATCCCGAGGTCTTCGTCATCGGCGACCAGGCCTCTCTGATGGAAGTGGGAAAGCCCCTGCCGGGCGTGGCCCAGGTGGCGATCCAGCAGGGACGCCATGCCGCCGCGAACGCCCTTCGCTTGCTCGGCGGCCGGCCCCTCGTCCCCTTTCGCTACAAGGACCCGGGCAATCTCGCAGTCCTCGGCCGCGCCTCCGCGATCGCGGACATGGGCAGGGTCCATCTGTCCGGTCTGGCCGGCTGGCTCGTCTGGTGCTTCGTCCACATCCTGTACTTGATCGGCTTTCGCAATCGCTTCGCCGTGATGTTCGAATGGGCCTGGGCCTATGTCACCTGGCAGCGCGGGGCGCGGTTGATCACCGGGCCGATCGGTGCGCCGCCGCCGTCGGGCGTTGCCTCCCGATAAACGTCGGGAGCCTGGACGCTCCGGTAGAATCGGTCGCCGCGAAAAATCATGACCTGCCCCGATTGTGACGCGCCGGATCCCTCACGCTCTGGTCAAGGCAACGGGATGTGCTCCGTCTGTCACGGCACGGGGAAGGATGCGGGTGGAAGAGTGTGCGAGTCCTGTGGCGGCTCCGGGCGCTGCCTGACCTGCTTCGGCTTCGGAACGCTGGAGGAGCCCGGCGGCCGTTCCTAGAGGCCCACCACGGTTTGTGTTGGGAGGCTCGCCGCTCTCCGTCATCGCGCGTGCAGGACCACCCACGCCCAATTGGCGCCGACCGCCGCGATGGCCGCCCACCGCGGCGCCGCTCCCCACGTCGCGGGCTCGGGCAGAGGACGACGAGCCAGGGCGGCGACGCCCGCGGCCAGGCCACCCAGGAGAAAGACCAGGACCGCTCCGGTCACCAGGGGATTGGCGATCAAAGCGGCTCCGAAGTCCAGGTGCGACAGGGCGACGACGGCATGCGTCGCCCCGCAGGTCGGACACGGAAGCCCGGTCAGACTCCGAAACAGGCACGGCGGGGCGAGCGGCGCGGCGGCCGGCGCGAACGGAAGGAGCGCCGCGCACGCGCCCGCCGCCGCTCCCCAGTAGAGACCGAGGGTCTTGTCACCGGCCATGCATGAAGAAGGCCGCCCCGGCCAGGACGACGATCAGGATGATCCCCGCGCAGCAGAGGACCATCGGGATCACGATCGCGAAGATCGCCTTGCCCGAGGTGGTGTGATGAATTCTCTGGAGCCCCATGACCGCCAGGATGATCCACCAGACCAGCGCGATCAGGCCGCCCACCAACGGAATGATCGCCGCGACGTAGGCGGCCTCGCCGTAGGCCACCACCCGGAAGGTCCCTTCGAACCCCGCCTTCGAGTCGGTCAGAGCCCCGACGATCATGCAGCAGACGTGGAGCACCGCGGCTCCGACGAACAGTCCGATGAAGATGAAAATGGGCGAGACGATGGCGTGGACGATCAGCCCGACCCCGGCCAGATGCCCCATCGGGAGGCGGTCGAACCCCGGGATCCGCCGGCCCAGGAGCCCGGGCATCATCGGCAGCGTGATCAGGCTGGCGATCACCCGCTGAATGAACAGGGCGATCCAGCAGACCACCAGCCCGAAGATCAGAGGCGAGGCCATGTCCCCGCTCTCCCGCGTGCGCGCCCAAGCCTGCTGCGGACGGGAAAGGAACAGGCCCCATGTGTCCAGGAACGACTCGAGAAGACCTCGCGACGCGCGGGCTTCCCACGGAAGCGGATTCGGGGTGGCGGCCGAGGGCGGCGTTTCGGGCGGAAGGCTCGACATCCTTCAACCTCCTTGAAGACCCGCGGGGGCGGGCGTCGTTTCCGATCCGGCGGGAACTTTCCGACAGCTTATCAGGTGGGGTCCGGCGCCGCGCCTCAGGTCCTCCGCCGGTCGAGCTCCCCGACCAGGCGCTTTGGGGCGCGATCGCGCCAGGCGGCCTCGAAGAGGCGCGAAAGCTCCTCCCGCTTGACCGAGGGCAGGCGAATCAGGATCGCGGGATACCCGCGGTAGTGATCGGTCAGGAAGTACGTGTCCGGGTCGGCGGCCAGGAGCATTTCCTGCGTGTCGAAGTCGGTGCGCAGCACGAGAACGTCGCCGTCCTCCCACAGCCGCCCGAGAAACTTTCCGCGGACCCGAAACCCCGGCGTTCCATAGCAGGGCCCCTCTTCGACGCCGGGAAACGAGACGGCGAGCGCGTGGAGGTCGGCGAGCGTGACGCCACTGCCGCGGCGCGCCTTCGTCGGGCGCCGCCGGGACCGCGCGCCGGATGTGCTCATCGCGCCAGGGCCGCCGCCAGGATGTCACGCGGCAGGAGCTCGTCGCGGAACCGCCGCCAGACTCCGTAGTTGTTGTAGTTGCCGGCGGTGAAGAGAACGGCGAGATCGAGCTCGGGAACGATCATCAGGAGCTGGCCTCCGTTTCCGGAGGCATCGTATTCCCGAAAGACGCGGTCGCCCAGCCGAATGTCGTTGGTGTGCCAGTCGTAGCCGTCGGTGCCGCGGGCGTTCATGGGATGCCGCGCGGTGCTGGCTTCCACCCACTTGTGGCTGACGATCCTCTTTCCGTTCCAGACGCCGCCGTCCAGATACACCTGCCCCAGCTTCAACTCATCGCGCGGACGGATGTGGAGCCCGCCCCCCATGTAGGCCTCGCCGGTGGGCATGAGGTTGATGTGGTATGTGCCCATCGAGAGCGGCCGGGCCAGGGAGCGGTCGAACAGCTCGGGCAGCCACGTGCCGGTCGCGTTGCGGACGATGCCGCCGACGAGGTTGACCGCGCCGGAGCAGTACGTGAACGCGTCCCCCGGCGCGGCCGCGAGCGGCTGATCGAGCATGAACTTGTACCAGTCGGGCTGTCCGGTCTGGGACTGCATCTTGTCTTCGTTGCCCGGGGCGTTGGCGTTGCCGTTCTCGTCGCAGTCGAAGCCTGACGTCATGGTCATCAGGTGTTCGACGGTCATCCGCTCCTTGCGGGGATCGGGATGGGCAAAGGGCTTGTATTGCGGGAACAGGGAGTAGACCGGCGTCGCCGGACCGAACTTGGCGCCGTGGTCGATGGCGATGCCGGCCAGGACCGAGGCGAATGTCTTGCCCGCGGAGCGCAGGTCGTGCGTCCGCTTCCGGTCGAAGCCGTAGAAGTACTCCTCGAGCGCGAGCCTTCCGTGCCGCGCGATCAGGAGGCCCTGGATCAGCGGAGCCGTCTGCGGCCGCGGGTCGGTGTCCAGAATCTTCTGCACCAGGGCGCTGATCCGGGCGGGGTCGAGACCGACGGCGGAGAGCGAGGCGGTGCGCCAGCCGTCGCCGTCGGGTAGCGGCGGCCGATACGCGTAATGCAGCTCGGGCGGAGTGCGCGGGTAGTAGCCGGGGGCGTCGTCGCGCGAGCGGCGGGTCAGCTCGAGCGTGGTGTGAAGTTCCGCCACCGGGGCGCCGTCGGGAATCGGGAGCAGGATACGGTCGTGGCGGGCGTCGTAATCCCCCTCCAGGAGGATCGTCCCGTTGTCGATGCCGGTGAACTTCAAGTGGCTTCCCTCCACCACGACCCCCATCTTCGCGTTCCCGAAGAAGCCGTCCGGATTCCGAAACACCGCCCGCAGGACTCCGTCGGGGTCGGCGCGGAGATCGATGTAAAGGGTGACCGCCTCCTCGAGCGGCGCGACGCTTCCCCGCCACACGTCCGGAGCGATCCGCACAAGGTCCACCGGAGTCGCCCAGGCCACGCCGGTCGCGACTCCGGCCGGCTGCACCCAATGGCCGCGGATGGCGGAGCCCGAAGAGACCCGGCGGCCGCGAAAGCGGCCGAGATGTCCCGGAAGCTCGAACTCGAGGGCATCGCCGTGCGCAGACGCCTGCGCCCGGAGCCCGCTGATCTGCGCCCTCCAGGAGCCCCCGACGCGGGCGATGGTGAGCTCGCCGCGCACGTCCGGACCGAAGGAGCGCGTCACCCCCCAGAGACCGACGACTCGGGACGACGCGGAAGCCGGCGCGGGCTCTTCTCCGGTCGCGGAGAGAGCGGCTCGGCCGAGAAACGCGGCGAGACCGATGCAGAGAAGCCGCGTACGCCTTCCGAACGTCATCGCCGCTCCATCCTCTCGCGGGCCTCGAGCCAGGCCAGAATCGGTTTCGTCCCGCTCTGCAGGTTCTTCCGCAGAGCCTCGCAGGCGCGGGGCAGATCGCCCCGGGAGAGCGCGGCGAGAATCTTCTTGTGGTCGTCTGCCGCGCCCCGGACGTTCGCGCGTTCCCGCATCAAGGCAATCTCGTAGCGGCGCGTGCGGTGCATGAACTGGCGGATGAGCTCGATCAAGACGCTGTTGCCGCAGTCGGCCAGGAGGTCCAGATGCCAGGCGTCGTCCAGGGAGATGACCCTCTCGGTGTGCCCGGCCGCGAGGATCTCCCGGTTCAACGCCTCCAGCCGCGCGATGCGCCGCCGGGAAGGGACGCCGGAGAGGCGGAGGGCCTCCGGATCGAGGATCGCGCGGATGGGATAGACCTCTCCGAATTCCCGGGCCGACAGCGGGCGGACCGAGAAGCCGATCCGGGGGGAGCTCGTGAGGGCGCCCTCCACGGCCAGCCGGCCCAGCGCTTCGCGCACCGGCGTGCGACTCACGCCCAGGCGCCCGGCCAGGTGCACCTCGTTTAAGCGCTCGCCCGCGGGAAGGCGGCCGTCGACGATCCACTCCCGCAGCTCCTCGACCAGCGCCTCACTGATGTTGGGCCGGTCCCGGACCGCGGCGAGGTCTTGCATACTGGATATTGTATACACTCTCCTTCCACCTTCTGCCGCCTTCCCCCTTCCGCCTTCCGGAAACTCGGCCGGGCCATAATCGATTGCAGGGAGGGCGCCCGTGACCGCCGACGACTTCCGCGAAATGGCACTGGCCTTGTCCGACACCACCGAATCCGCGCACATGAATCACCCCGATTTCCGCGTGGGGGGGAGGATCTTCGCGACGCTCGGCGCCCCCGACGCCGCCTGGGGAATGGTCAAGCTCACTCCCGACGAGCAAGAGGTCTTCGTGGCGATCGATCCGGGAGGGTTTCGGCCCGTGCCCGGTGGTTGGGGCCGCAAGGGAGCGACCCACGTGCTTCTGGGCAAGGCCAAGAGGAAGGTCGTCGCCGACGCACTCGCGGCGGCCTGGCGCGGCACATCTGCCGCCAAAAGCAAGGCCGGGCCGGCCAGGGCGAAAAAGCCCCGTCCCCGCAAGCCCGGCCCATCTCGCTGACGTCCTGACCTCCGGCGCCACAATATTCGGCATCCTCATCCGTCTTCACTGGTGTGGAGGCACGACTCTTGACCACCGACCGTGATCCCGACGAGCTCGACCGGCGAATCTCGGCAACGGTCGAGCTCGAAGGGCCGCGCCTGCGGCGTTTCCTGCGCCCCCGCGTCCCGGCCTGGCTCGACGTCGAGGATGTCCTGCAGGACGCATTCCTGGAGCTCACCGAGGCGTACCGTCTGGCCCAGCCGATCGAACGGGCGGGAGCCTGGCTCTATCGGGTCGCGCGCAACCGCATCACCGATCTGATGCGCAGCAAGAGGAGCGCCGGCCTGGCCGAGGTTTCAGGCCCTCCCGACGCCGAGGCACAGCGGCTCGAGGATCTGCTTCCCTCCCCGGAGGCCGGGCCGGAAGCGGTCTATGTCCGCGGCCTGCTGTTGGAGGAGCTGGCAGACGCTCTGGAGGAGCTGCCGCCCGAGCAGCGGGAGGTCTTCCTGGCGCACGAGGTCCGCGGCGAAAGCTTTCGAGACCTTTCGCTGCGGACCGGCGTCAACGTCAACACGCTGCTTTCGCGAAAACGCTACGCCGTGCTCCACCTGCGCGGCCGACTGCGGGAGATCTACGACGACTTTCGGAAAGGGGAAACGCCATGAGGGGACGCGAGTCCATGATTGTGCGCAGGCTCGTGCGGATGCTCATGATTCTGGTATTGGTGCTGATCGTCTTCGCCGGATTCGGCCAGGCCGTCCTCCACCTGTGGAACTGGTTGATGCCCCGGATCTTCGGACTCCCGGCCATCACCTACTGGCAGGGGATCGGGCTCCTGGCGCTCTCCTGGATCTTTTTCGGCGGGCTGCGCGGCGGCCGCGGCGTTCGGAGGGGCTGGAACCGGGCGTGGGAACGGCGCTACGAGAGCCTCACGCCGGAGCAGCGCGAGGAATTCCGGAAGGCGATGCGGGGCCGGTGCGCGCCGCCGTCGCCGGGTCCGGAGACGCCGGCCTGAATCGCTCCGCGGTCGAGGAGCGGGCCACAATATCTGTATTGTGACCCTCCCCTCGGGCTCAGGCGCCCGGCTCGAACGCGGGCGCCCCGATCGCCGCGCGGATACGCGCGATCTGGCGGCGGTGGACGATGTCGTGCCCGGCATACAGCCTCGCGGTCTCTTCGAGGGTCTCGTCGCCGCGCTCCGGGTGCCGCATGGCGCGCCGGCGCTCTTCGTCCGTGGCGCGGGTGATCAGACCGACGTTCGCTCCCCGGAGAGCGGTGAAGAGCGCGAGCGCAGTCTCCGGGTCGCTCTCCTCGTAGCGCAGGCGATCGGCCCACAGGTCCTGGTCGTAGGCCGGCAGCTCCGGCCGGTCGTGAGCCAGCACCATGCGATAGCGGAAGGCCCCCACCAGCTCGGCGTCCGCCAGGTGCTGCACCACGTGGCGAACCGACCACTTGCCGGGGCGCTCCCGGGCGGAGAACTGGTCGGCGGTGAGGCCCTTCAGGGCGGCGCGAAGGGCAGTCGGCGTTTCGCGCAGTACCTCGATCGGGTCGCGCTCCCCCAACGCGGCTTGGATTTTCGCAATGTAGGCTCGGAATTCTTCGGAAACGACCGGCGGGACGCTGGCGGGTTCGGACATCTTTTTTTCTCCTCGCGCGGCGGATGGCGGGCGCCCAATCCCGCCGCGCGAGGAAAGCGTATAAGACGGCGACCTCTTGGGAAAGAAGGAGCAGGAAGATGAGGCACCTCGTGTTGGGCGGAACGGGAACGGTGGGCGTGCCCCACATCATCCTGCGGCCAAACAATTTCTTTCACCACGCGCCGCGAACGTACGACGCGTTTGTCGCGGAAACCGCGGCGGCCTGGACTGCCTGATCGGGGCCCGGCGCTTGAGCGGCTGCGGATCCGTCCAGGGACTTCCGCGTCAGCGCAGCAGCCCTTCGATCGCGGCCGACAGACGGTCCTCGGTCATCCGGGTCGGGGAGTAACCGCGCACGACGCCCTTGCGGTCGACGAAGACGAAGGTTGGAGTCGCCGAGACGCCGTACCGGAGCATCGCCGCGTCGCTGATGGGGACCGCGACGGAGTCCGGCACGGCATAGTGCTCCTTCCAGATCTTCTCGATCTTCTCCTTCTCCTGCGCCCTGTCCGCGGTGTAGTAGCGCGTGGGCGCGAGGAAGGCGACGCCCCGGGGACCGTACCTCTCCGCCGCCCTGCGGAAGGCGGACGCCTGGGCCTTGCAATCGCCGCACGACTCCCACCAGAAGAAGAGGACGATCGGTTTGCCGCGCAGTTGTTCGAGCGACGGTGCCTCGCCGCCGACGTGGTCGTCGGCGCGAATCTCCGGCGCCGTCTGTCCCACGAGCTCGATCTGGTTTCGGCGCTTCCAGATCCGGGCCCGGAGGTTGAAAGGAGCGCTCCCCTGCTCCCGCTCGCTTTGATCCAGGAATCGAACGGCTTCGCGTCTCTTTCCCGCGGCGACCAGGGTCTGGGCCTGGACCTCGATCGCCGTGCCGAGCGCATAGACCGCTTCCCGGTTGGTCTCGTAGTCGCCCGGCGACCCGAGCTCGCCCGCCGCCAGCGCTCGAGCGGCCTGGGCATGCCGGGTGGCCGCGGTCCAATCGCCCACCAGCGCGGCCCCGCGCGCAACCCAGGCCAGGCCCAGAAGGTAATCGGCGTCCTCGCCCTTCTCGGCGCGATGGGCCTCCAGGATCGATTCGGCGCTCGGAAGGTCACCCGCCGAGATCTTGTAGCGGATCATTCGGACGTCGTCGGCGGGCTGGGCCAGGGCCGCGAGCGCAAGCAGCCAGGCGAGCAGTCCATGGAAAACCGGGCGCGGGAATCTCATCGGCGCTCCTCGCTACTGTTTCCGACTTTCTCGTTCCGACTTTCTCGAGTTCGGTTTCCCGAACCCGACGCAGGCGGCGGGCATTCCCGTCGGGCTCGCCCTGGAGTACTCTCGAGTGACTCCGATGTCAGCGCGCGGCTTCCTGGCGGGCGTCCTTTGCGCGGCCTCTTTCAGCGCGCCGGCGGGAGCGCAGGACCGCCCCTCGCGTGCGCCGGTCAAAGGCTGCTCGTGGGAAAAGGCGTCCGACGCCCAGGTCGGCCTGGAAGCCTGGGTTCAGCGCTGCGACTTCGGGTTCCGCAAGATCGACTTCCTCTTCCACCACCGGTCCCTGGCGATCCGCTACTCCGACGGCGGCGAGCCCGATCCGCTGGTCGAGGTCTTCGACCTGAAGCCCGGCGAGAGCGCGCAGTCGGGCGTGCGGCGCCTCCTCACCGAGCGAACGCCCGCGGAAATCGCCGCGCGATGCGTGCTCGCTCCCTACCGCGAGGGCAGCCCACCCGCCGGTGTCCGGCGCTTCACCTTCGTGCCCGACCGGTCCTACCAGAAGGAACTGGATCGAAAAGCGGATCCGAACGAAGTCCCCGATCCGCCGTGCGGGGATTGGGGCACCGCGCCCGACGGCATCCAGTACTTCGAAGCGCACCCCGCCGACTCCGCCCGCAGGGTCCTGTTCGTGCGGGTCGGCCAGGACGAGCCGCTGTTCGACGAACAGACCCTCCGGCTCCTCCCGCGACGCTGACGGGTCTCCGCTCGCATCATGTCCGCCGCGGGCCGGGTCGTCCGGAGTTGCGCTCCGGACGCAGGCCCTCCCTCAGAAAGTCCGTCAGGACGCGGCCCGCGGGGCTCTCGTAGCGCGCCGTATTGCGGGCCAGGGCCACCGTGCGCGTCAACCGCGGCTGCGTCAGGCGCAGGCCCTTGAGCGGCGGTCCGGGCAGTTCGAGGGCCGTCGATGGAAGGACGGCGACTCCGAGGCCCGCGGAAACCAGAGCGCGCACAGTGCCCAGATTGGCGGCGACGATCGGCGAATGCAGATGCACGCCGGCCTCTCGCGCGGCGCCGGCGACCAGCTCGCGCACGGTCGACCCGGCGCCGAAGGACACCAGCTCCTCCCCCGCCAGCTCCGTCCAGCGGACCGAGCCGCGGCTCGCCAGCCGGTGGCGCGGGCTGACAGCCAGGACCAGCGGCTCTTCGTAGAGACGCTCGATCTCGACCGTGTTCCTCGCAAAATCGACTCGCAGGCCCGCCGCGTCCTCGCTCCCGCCCAGGTGCACCAGCGCGAGATCGAGCCGGCCTTGACTGAGCAGATCGAGCAGCGGCCGCGTATGGGCCTCGCGAAAGGCGACGCGCAATCCGGGGTGCACTCGATGAAACCTGGCCAGGAGGCCGGCCACCCGCCCCTCCGTCAGCGACTGGAGCGCGGATCCGAAACGAACCTTCCCGCGGCGCGCCCCGGCCAGGCCGGCCATCTCATCGCACGCGTCCTCCGCCTCGAGGAGGATGCGTCGGGCGCGGACGGCGAATCGGTTTCCGGCCTCGGTCAATCCTCGCGTGCGGGCGCCGCGATCCACCAGCGTGACGCCGAGCTCGCGTTCGAGCGCTCGGATCTGCATGGAGAGGGCGGGCTGCGCCACCCGAAGCCTCTGCGCGGCCGCGGTGAAGCTCATCGCGTCGGCCACCGCCAGGAAGTAGCGCAGATGGCGGAGCTCCATGTCTATAAGTATTTCTGATCGCTTTGAGAGAATCAATATCTTGGACTCACAACCCCCCGGAACCCACAATCCGGATCGACAGGATCTCGCGATCCGGAAAGGGGGCGGCACATGACCGATACGATCACGCGCAGGGCGGCGCTTGGCAGAGGAGCGGCCGCGGCCGGGGCGCTGGCGCTTGGCAAGTGGGCTCGAGCCTTTCCCACGCCGGAGCCGGAGCGGCCGGCGCTCGTCGTGTTCTGGCTCAACGGAGGGCCGGCCGGGCTGTTCCAGAGCGCGCGTTCGTTCCTGGCATGCGGGGCGTTCGGCGTCGCGCCGGGGAACGTGAGCGACCTCGGAAACGGCCTGTACGTCGATGCCGCCTCGTTCGGCGCGCTGCCGGCGCGGGCCCGCGCCCACATGGCCTCGATCAACTTTCGACACGGCGTGGTCCGGCCCCACGAGCATGCGCGCGCCGCGGTGCTGGAGGCCGGCTCGCGCAGTCAGCTCCTCCGAATGGCGACCTTGCTTCCCCCGGCGCCGATCCGATGCGCCATCGTCAACAATCTCGGCCTGCCGGTGGGGGTCTCCGGGACGCCGCAGCCCGAGGACGGCGTCTGGCTCGAACGCGTGACGGATCTCGCTCGGATCGCGCACGGACTCGACACCCGCCGCCCCCCGGAGGTGCGCGCCGCGTACGGGATTTCGGCCGACGCCGCGGATGTGCGGGACCAGCGGTCGACGTTCGCCGCGGTCGAGCTGCTGCTCCACGGTGGAGCCGGCGTCGTTTTCGCGCAGCCGGCCTATACCGGACGGGCCGACCGCCAGTTCGATACCCACGAAGACGACGCGGGAGTGGAGGCGCGCGCCGTCATGGCGCCCATCGTCCCTTCCTTGTCCACGTTTCTCGATCGAACCCTCGCCCTGCCGGGGCGCAACGTGGTGGTCCTGTTGGTGGGCGAATTCAGCCGGACGATTCCCAAGTCCGACCACGAGCCCGGAGGCACGGCCACCGTGATCGGCAAGTACGTCCGGACGGGAACGGCGGGCCCCCAGAGGCCGGACGGCGCGCCGCCCGAAAACGCGCCGCCGCCGGAGAGTCTCTGGGCCTACGCCGCGGCCGCGATGCGTCTGGCTTCGTCCCCGTTCGGGCCCAATCCACACCCCGAGCTCGTCATGTAATGGCGTGCCGGCCGCCGATCGGAGGCGGCACGGCCCCCTGCGGTGTCCGCCCGTCGGCGGGGTCGATGCGGACCCACACTCGGTCGCGAGATCGACACCCGGGCGCCGGTCCGGCGTGGCCAGATGGCCGCCAGCAGCGCGATCCCGTAGGCCCACAGCAGGAGCGAAGCGAACGGTCATCCCGGCGGAGGCCGGAGCCCGGCGCCGCGCCTGTCCACCCACGAGGCCCATTCCTCGAACGTCAACCGGGCGCAGTCGGCGAACCGCTTTCCGCCGCGCGGCCCGCGCCCGCCCAGATCGCCGTCTGGCTCGTCGTCTCGCTCATTGGCGGATTCTGCGAGGAGGTCGTCTTTCGCGGGTACTTGCGAAAGCAGTTTCGGGCGTTGACGGGGAGCGCCGCCGCGGGCATCGCCGTACAGGCGCTCCTATTCGGCGTCGCGCACGCTTATCAGCGCATCCCGAACATGATCGTGATCTCCGCTCTCGGCGTTCTGTACGGCGTCCTTGCTCACTGGCGTCGGAGCCTGCGCCCGGGAGTGATCGCCCACGCCTGGTCCGACGCTTGTGGCGGGCTCCCGCTTTCGTTCCTGTCGCGTGTCTTCGAGCGCCGCGGCCGGCCCTCCACGGGCGTTTCCGGGCGGTGCGTCCGGAGCGGCGGCTCGTATATTCTGGAGCGCGAGTCCATGAGTGGCGCGATCCCGAGGTCCGCGCGCCTCGCATCCGAAGCACGATCTTTCGGCCCGGTCCCCGAGACCGGAGAATGAACGAGGAACCGATGCGCAAGACCCCCTGGAAGCTCTGCCTCCTCCTGACCCCGTTTCTCTTGTCCACCTCGATCGATGGCGCCGGCGCCGCGGAGAAAAGCAACCCGGTTGACGGCGTCGACGTGGCCAGCATGGACAAGACCGTGAACCCCGGCGACGACTTCTTTCGCTATGCCAATGGCGCCTGGTTGAAGGACACGGCCATCCCGGCCGACCGCTCGAGCTACGGCGTCTTCGCCAAGCTGGCCGAAGAGGTCGACCGCAGGACCTCGGACCTGATCCGCGAGGCGGCCAAGTCGAAGGGACCGGCCGGCCCGGAAGAGGCTCGGGTGGGTGCCTACTACGACGCTTACATGAACGAGGCGGCCATCGAGGCAAAAGGGATGGCTCCCCTCAAGGCCGAGATCGGCCAGATCGCGGCGGTCTCCGACCGAAAGGCTCTGGCCCGCGTGCTGGGTCGCGGGCTTCGCGCCGACGTCGACGCCCTCAACAACACCAACTTCCACACCGACCGTCTGTTCGGCCTGTGGGTGTCGCCGGATTTCGCCGATCCGGCCAGGAACGTCGCGTACCTCCTCCAGGGCGGCCTCGGAATGCCCGACCGGGACGACTATCGAAACACCGGCCCCAAGGACGTCGAGCTGCAAGCCAAGTACCGGGCCCACATCGCCGCCGTTCTCAAGCTCGCCCACGTCGCGGATGCCCAAGCCAGGGCCGCCCGTGTCTACGCCCTCGAGCGCAAGATCGCCGACGCGCACGTGAGCCGCACCGAGTCGGAGGACGTTCTGAAAGCGAACAACCCCTGGCTCCTGAAAGACTTCAGCGCGAAGGCTCCGGGCCTCGACTGGCCGGTCTATTTCGACGCGGCGGGCCTCTCGGGCCAGGCGATGATCATGGTGTGGCAGCCCTCCGGCGTGACCGGTATTGCGGCGCTGGCCGGCGGCGCGCCCCTCCAGGACTGGAGGGATTACCTGACGTTCCACGCCATCGATCGCGCCTCGGCGCTCCTCCCCAGGGCCTTCGCCGACGAGTCGTTCCGGTTCTACGGCACGACGCTCACCGGCGCGCCACAACAGCGGGCCCGATGGAAGCGGGCCGTGACCGCGACCAACGCCGCGCTCGGCGACGCGGTGGGCAAGCTGTACGTCGCGCACTACTTTCCCCCCGCGGCCAAGGCGCAGGCCCAGGCCATGGTCAAGAACATCGTGGCGGCATTCCACCGCCGCATCGACAACCTGGAATGGATGTCGCCCGCCACGCGGGCGAAGGCCAAGGCCAAGCTCGACACGCTGTACGTCGGGATCGGCTACCCCGAGCACTGGCGCGATTACACCGGGCTGAAGGTCGATCCGGGCGATCCGCTCGGCAACCTCGTGAGGTCCTCGCTGTTCGACTATCGCGTGAGTCTGGCCAAGCTCGGCCATCCGGTGGACAAGACCGAGTGGTCGATGAGGCCGCAGACGGTCAACGCGGTCAACCTTCCGCTTCAGAACGCCCTCAACTTCCCCGCCGCGATTCTGAATCCCCCCTTCTTCGACGCCGCGGCCGACCCGGCCGAGAACTACGGCGCGATCGGGAGCGTGATCGGCCACGAGATCAGCCACAGCTTCGATGACCAGGGAAGCCAGTTCGATGCCCAGGGGCGTCTCTCGAATTGGTGGACCCCGGAGGACTTCGCGCATTTCCGGTCGGCGGCCGAGAAACTGGCCGCGGAGTTCGATTCCTACGAGCCGCTTCCCGGGATGCACGTCAACGGCAAGCTGACCCTGTCGGAGAACATCGCCGACGTCGCCGGAATCTCGGCGTCGTTCGACGGGTACCGGGCAGCCTCCGGAAACAAGCCCGCCCCCGCTCCCGGCGGCTTCACCGGCGACCAACGTTTCTTTCTGGCCTTCGCGCAGGCCTGGCGAGGAAAGCTGCGCCCCGAGCTCCTGCGGGTCGCGCTGATGACCGACGGCCACGCGCCGGGCGAGTTCCGCGCCGACACGGTGCGCAATATCGACGCCTGGTACGAAGCCTTCGGCATCCAGCCCGGCCGCAAGCTCTACCTGCCGCCGGAAGCCCGCGTCCATGTTTGGTGATCGGAGCCCCGGGGCCTGACCTTCATCCGAAAGGAGAGGCAGGGAGATCCGCGACGGAACCTCGGTGTGAACCTCCCGGAGGCGGGTAACAATATATCTATTGTGGAGTCCCCGGAGAGCGCACTCTCCGGCCGCGGGCTAGGCTCCCCGGAGCGACTCCAGGAGCCCGCCCAGGTTCCACGAATCCCAGCCCTCGATGATGGCGCCCTGGGCGAACGTGAGCCACGTCATCCCGCGGAACGTGACGCGACGGCCCGTCGCGGGCAGGCCGAGCCCGTCGCCCTGGTGCGTCGCATGCGCCCGCCACCGCACGACGACGCGATCGGCGTCCGCGGCGGTGTCCTCGACGTCCACCCGCATGTCGGGGAAGGCGTTCAAGAGCGCTTCGCGCGCGGCCTTGAACTCGACCGGGCTCTGATCGCCGCCTTCCGTGTGGCCGATCGCGCCGGCCGCGAAGAGCTCGTCGATCGTCGCCGTGCGCCGCTCGTTCCAGACCTCGCGGAACCACCGCACCGCGAGCGCCCGGTTGATTTCGCCCACCGCGGGGTCTCGATTCGAAACCGGTTCCGGAAAGAAATCACCCATGACCCCTCCTCTTCCACGCGCTGAGCCCGGGCTTGCCCGGCGCGACACCGAGCTGGCGCTATTCGCGGGCTAGCGCCGGACGACCGTCGCCATTACAAACGGCTGCTCCTTCGAAACGCGGTCGGCCGCGAAGATCAGGACGTCGTGGCGCATGGGGCGGCTCCCTTCTCGACTTCACGGCGGACTCTGTCGTAGTCCTCGGCACGATCGACGTCGGCCAGGGCGGCGGCGGGGCGGGCCAGGGCCAGGGCCTCGGAGCGGTGCCGCCGGACGACCTGCCTGCCGCACCCTTCCCCTTCCAACGATCCCAGCTCCGCAAAGAGCGAACGATCGTAGAGCGTGGGGGGCGCGTGGACGCCGTCGTATTCGGAGATCACCAGCGGGGCGGTGGACTCTCGATACCGTTGGACGACTTCCGCGATCATGCCTTCGGTCACCATCGGCATGTCCGCGAGCAGGACCACCGCGGCGCACGCCTCGTCCGGAACCGCCGCGATCCCGGCCTTGAGGGAGCGGTTGATGCCGCTCTCGTACGCGGGATTGACGACCGTTTCACACGGGAGACCCGACAACTCGGCGCTGGCCTGCGGTTTCTCGTGCCCCAGGACGACGAGCACGGGCTGGAGGCCGGCGGCGATCGCGCGGCGCACCACCCTCCTCAGAATCGTTTCGCCGTCCAGACGCAGGAGAAGCTTGTTCCGGCCCATGCGCGTGGACGCCCCCGCCGCCAGGATCACGCCGGCCACGGGAGCGGCTCTCTCAGGTCGCATGGATCGCGCCTTCCTTTTCTCGCAGGGGCCACGGCTCGCGCTCCGACTTCACGGCGAGGAGCTCGGCCACGATCGAAAGAGCGACCTGCTCCGGCCCGTCGGCGCCGAGATCGAGGCCCACCGGGCCGTAGATCCGGCCAGTCGCCGGAGCGCCGACCCGGTTCTGGATCTCCTGGGACCGCGCCCGCGGTCCGAGCAGACCAATGTAGGAAACGCCGGAGGCGAGAAGCAGACGGGTCCACTCCCGATCGTGCCCGAAGGAATGCGTCTTGACGACGGCGAAGTCGCTCGGCCCGACAGGCAACGAGGCCGTCCCGTCTTCCGGGCGCCGCAGCACGAGCCGGGCCGCACCCGGAAAGCGATCCGCCGAGAGATACGCGGCGCGATGATCGACGATCGAAACCCGGAAGCCGGCGGATGAGGCGTAGGCGCAGAGCGGGATCGCGTCGTCGCCGGCGCCGAAGAGGACCAGGTTGGGAGGCGGGACGAGAATTTCGGTAAAGACCTCGGACGCTCCGATCGCTCGAAGGGTCGATGCGCGTCGGGCCAGAACGTCCCTCGCCTCCCGGATCATCTCGCGGTCGAGCTCCGGATCCGCCGTCGAGCCGGCCAGCACGCCCTGCGCGGAGAGGACGATCGCGCGCCCGGCCGCCGGCCCCTTCACGGCGGTGCTCACCGTAAACGCGTCGTCGCCTGCCAGGAGCTCCGCGGCCCGCCGCACGGTCTCCAGAGCCTCCCCCTCCGCGCCGGGCTGGACGAAGATGTCGACCGAGCCGTTGCAGCCGAGGCCGAGACCCCAGACCGTGCGGTCGTCGGATCCCGTCTCGTAGTGGATAAGCCGGGGAGCTCCGATCCGCATCGCCTCGAGCGCCGATTCGCGCACATCCGCTTCGAGGCATCCGCCGCTGACGCTTCCCGAGGTGTGGCCATCGTCCTCGACCAGGAACTTCGCGCCCGGCCGCCGGTAAGCCGACCCTTTGATGCGCACGACCGTGGCCACCGCCGCCTGCCGCCCGGCCTCAGCCAGCTCGACGAACCGCCTCAGGATCTCTGCTGTCTCTTTCCAGTGTTTCACGGCGGTCCCCGGAGCGAGCCCTCTCTTATACGCCCGCGCCGCCAAGAGCGTCAATCGCGGTGTGAGGAGGCCCGTGGCCTTTCGTTCGCCGTCCGGGAATCACCGGAAGGCGCGAAATCCCGCCCTGCGCTTCCTCTTGCGGATATCATCCGCCTGAACATGGTACCCGAGCGACGATCCCTCCACAGTCGAAGATCTGAACCACCCGTGACACGCGAACTGCTGTCCGCTCCGCCCGCCTCGGAGCTCGCCCGGATCCTGGAAGGCACTTCAGGCGCGTTCGCCGCCCTCGACGGAAACGATCGGTTCACCTATCTGAACCAGAGCGCGGAAGCATTTCTCGGGCGCTCTCGCCAGGAGCTTCTGGGAAAGGATGCATGCGTCGAGTGCTCGCTCGAGCCCCGACAGGTCGCGTTGATCCGGCGGGCGACGGAGGAAGACCGCCCGGGCCAATTCGAGATCTTCGCCCCCATGTCCAACCGTTGGCTCACGTGGGAGATCTCTGCCGGGTCCGACGGCGTGTGGATCCTCATGCGCGACACGACGCACCAGAGGCGCGCCGAGGAGGAGCTCCGGCGGTATGCCGCGATCGTCGAGTCCTCCGAAGACGCCATCCTCTCCAAGGATCTCAACGGAATCATCACCTCCTGGAACGCCGGTGCCGTGCGCCTTTTCGGATATTCGGCCGACGAGGTCATCGGCCAGCCCATTACTATCCTGATGCCTCCCGGGCACCGCAACGACATGGTGGAGATTCTGGGGCGAATCCGCCGCGGCGAGCGGATCGAGCACTTCGAGACGGTCCGCGTCACGAAGGACGGCCGGGAGATTCCGGTCTCGCTGTCGGTTTCGCCGGTCAAGAACGCTTCCGGGACGATCGTCGGTGCGGCCAAGATCGCGCGGGACATCACCGAGATCAGGCGGCGCGAGGCCGAACGCGATCGGTTGTTCCAGGAGGCCGAGAACGCCGTGAAGATCCGCGACGCGTTTCTCTCCATTGCCGGCCACGAGCTGCGCACGCCTCTGGGGGCTCTCGTCTTGAACCTGCAGGCGTGGGAGCTGCGAGCGCGCCGGGAGAACGACCAACGCTCGCTGACGCGCCTGGGGACACTTCGAAGGCTGGCCGACCGGCTGTCGCGCCTGACGGACGACCTTCTCGACGTGAGCCGGATCGAGAGCGGGAAGCTTCAACTCGAGAGGGAGCCGACCGATCTCGCCGCCGTCGTCCGCGAGGTCGTCGAACGCCTCGAGGCATCCGCTTTTGAACAGGGCACGAGCTTCGAGCTCGATCTTGCGTCCGTGGTCGGCTGGTGGGACAGGTCCCGGATCGATCAGGTGATCACCAATCTGCTCACCAACGCCGTCAAGTTCGGCCACGGTCAGCCCGTCGCGATCCGCGTGGCTGCTGGCGACGGCAAAGCGGACCTGACGGTGACCGACCAGGGGATTGGCATCGCGCCCGAGCACCAGAGCCGCATCTTCGAGCGGTTCGAGCGAGCCGTCTCGGAAAAGTCCTACAGCGGGATGGGGCTCGGCCTGTGGATCACGCGAGAGCTGGTCCGCGCTCACGACGGCCGGATCGGCGTCGAAAGCGAGCCCGGCAAGGGCGCGACCTTCCGCGTACTCCTGCCGCTGCCCACGGAAAAGCCCGCACCCCCGGTTCCCTGACGCTCCCCGCCGGCATTCGCACGAGCTGCCGCTGCCGGCTCACCGTGCCGGCCGGTTCCCGTTGTCCATGTCCGACACGATCAGCCAGCGGCCTCCGGGGCTCTTGCGAAGGACGAGCGTGAATTTCCCGACCTCCGGCTGGCCCTGCTCCCGCGCGAAACCGCCGAGGATATAGCCGACCGATCCTTCCGTCGCGTACGCGAAGGCCCGCAGGACGAGGGGGCCACCGGCGCGCTTGTAGGCCTCGGCGATCGCGGCCCGGCCTCGGACGGGCGGCGCGCCGTTGGGAAGGAGGAACCCGTGCTCGTCGAAGAGGCGCGCGAGCGCCGCGCCATCCTTCGCCCGCCAGGCGCTCTCGTAGTCGGTGAGCACACGCGCGAGCTCCGGAGGCAGCACGATGCTCGGCGGCGGCGCGGGCACGGCAGCGCCGGTCTCCTCCACGGAAGCTCGGGCTGCCGCCAGAAGAGGAATCAGAGCCAGCCAGAAAATCTTCATCTCCCTTCTCCTTTCGAGCCCGGTGTCGTCCGGATGGGAGGCCATCGCGGGCCGAGGATACAGGTAAGAGGGATCGGGCTTGCGGCGTCGGGGCCCCGGCCTTACAATATGAATATTGTGACAGCCGCGTGCGCGTCGAGGTGAAGGGCTAGGCCGTGGTCGTGGAAAGCCGCCCGAGCGCCACGGCCCTGCGGGTGGCCATGCGCCGCGCCGCGCACCAGCTGATCGATCGCCTGATCGTCTTCGAGGATCCCCTGGCCCTGGCCATCATCGGCGAGCGCCGTGCGGCGATCGTCCGGGCCGGGAACCCCCGCGAGCGGAGCCGGCTCGGCCGGTCCCTGCGGGCGTTTCTCGCCGCCCGCAGCCGCTACGCCCAGGAGGCGCTCGACGCCGCGGTCGGGCGCGGGGTCGGACAGTACGTGATCCTGGGAGCGGGGCTCGACACGTCGGCCTACCGCGTCCCCCACCCCGGCCTGCGATGCTTCGAGGCGGACCATCCGGCGACCCAGGAGCGGAAGCGCAGCCTGCTCGAGGAGGCCGGCATCCCGATCCCCGCGACGCTGACCTTCGTGCCGCTCGATTTCGAGACGCAGGCGCTCGCGGACGGGCTCGGCGCCGCGGGATTCGACTCGTCCCGCCCGGCCTTCTTCTCCTGGCTCGGGATCGTCCCCTACCTTCACCGGGAATCCGTCACGGCCACGCTCGCGATGATCGCCGCGCTTCCTGCGGAGAGCGCCGTCGTCTTCGACTACGGCGTTGCGCCTTCCTCGCCGTGCGTCGGATGGGACACGTGGTCAGGGCCGAGAAGTGAGCGTGGCGGCGTCTGTTTGGAGCCGCGCCGTCCAGCAGTGAGACACACAGGGTTTCGATTTGAGACACAGCGGGAAGGCACCGTCGCGGGAAACGCCCGAACGACACGCCGCTACAACGGTTTACGAGCATAACCTCCTCGAGGCCGCGCTGGCAGAGGGCATGCTCTACTGACGGGACGGAAGGAGAACAAGATGGCCAAGAAGCGCGGCGCCAGGCGGGTCGGGTCGGCGAAGAAGGTCAAGACACTCGGGGTCAAGTCGGTCGGCGGCCGGGGTGAGCGGGACGTGAAGGGCGGATCCTTTGGATCCATTGTCGACGTAATCGGGTCGGTCCTGTCCGAGCCTCCTCCGCCTATCAAGAAATCGTCGCGGTGAACGCGACCTCGTTTCAGTAGCGCCCGCCGGCCGCCGCGGGAATGGCGTCGAGATCGGCGATCTCCGCGGCAGTCAGCCCGATGTCGCCGGTGGCGACGTTCTCCTCGAGGTATTTACGGCGCTGCGTCCCGGGGATGGCCAGCACGTGCTCCCCTTGCGCCAGCACCCAGGCGAGCGCGATCTGGGCGGGCGTCGCGACGCGCCGGTCCGCGATTCCCCGCACCCGATCGACGATCCGTTGGTTCTCGGCGATCTGCTCCGGTTTGAAGCGCGGCAGCGTCGAGCGGAAATCTTCCGACCCGAAGCGGCGCTCCGCTCCGAGCTTCCCCGTCAGGAACCCGCGGCCCAGCGGCGCGAACGCCACGAACGCGGCGCCGTGCTACGCGCACCACGGGACGACCGTCGCGAGGTAGTCGCGCGTCCAGAGCGAGAGCTCCGACTGCACCGCGGTCACCGGATGGATCGCGCCGATCCGGTCGAGATCGCCGACCGAGGCTTCCGAGATCCCGAGCCAGCGGACCTTGCCGGCTCTCACCAGCCCGGCCATGGCGCCCCAGGTCTCCTCGACCGGGACCCGGGGATCGATGCGGTGGAGGTAGTAGAGATCGATGGTCTCGACGCCCAGCCGCTCGAGCGACGCGTCGCAGGCCGCGCGCACGTGCTCCGGGCGGCCATCGCGCCCGAAGCGGAACGTGGCCTTGTCCTCGACGATCAGGCCGTGCTTGCTGGCGAGAACGACCCCGTCGCGGCGTCCCCGGATCGCCCGGCCGACCAGGGATTCGTTGGTGAACGGGCCGTAGACGTCGGCGGTGTCCAGGTGATCGACGCCGAGGTCGAGCGCCCGGTGGATGACGTCGATCGCCGCGGACTCATCCACCGACGCATCGCGATAGCCCCAGGAAAAGCCCATGCAGCCCAGGCCCACGGGAAACACTCGTTCGCCCGACTGGCCGAGGCCTCTCTTGTTCACGGGAAAAACGATATCAGCGATCGCGAGTGTGAGTGTGAGCGTCACAGCGGCGACCCGCGGCGAGCAAGATCGATCGCCGGCCGGGTGCTCAGGAGCTCCGAAGCGCTTCCAGGGGGTCCCGCCGCGCGGCTTTGCGCGCCGGCCGGTCCGAAGCCGCGCCTGCCACAAGGAGGAGCAGCCCGGCCACCGCGGCGCAGATCCAGGGCCGCTCGGGAAAGTCGGAGAGGGCGCTCGCCAGAACGCGGTTGGCGGCCAGAGCCAGGACCAGCCCGGCGAGGCACCCCGCCCCCGCCAGGGCCACGCCATGCCCGAGGATGAGGCGCCGGATTTCTCCCGGCGTCGCGCCCAGGGCGGCGCGGATCCCGAACTCGCCCCGCCGCTGAAGGGAAACGAACGAGACGGTGGCCAGGATCCCCATGCACGCCAGAAGGAGACCGAATCCGCCGAAGAACGCGAGGATGGACGTGCCGGCCCGATTCTGTTTCAGGTTCTGCTGGTAGAGGTCATCCATGAAGCCCGTCTCCGCGGTGCCCAGGCGAGGATCGATGCCCGCCAGAACGCGGGGAATGTCCCGCGTCCATCCCGCGGACGGGTCCTGCCCGCGAACCATCACGGTGATCGTCTCCGCGGCTTCGAGCGCGGCGGTCTGCCCGAACGGGAGGTAGATCGCCTCCTGCATGTCTCCCAGCTCCCGGATGTCCCCGGCCACGCCGACCACCGTGGTGAGAACGAGGGAACCGTCCGGCGCGCGGCGAACGAAACGCTTTCCGATCGGATCCTCTCCGCTCCAGAAACGCCGGGCCAGGCCGCGGCTCACGACCGCCACCGGGCGCGTCTCGAGACGATCGCTTTCGGCCAGATCCCGCCCCGCGACCAGGATCGTGTCGTAGGTCCGGAAGAGCCCGGGCGAAACGAGGCGAAGATTGACGGTGGAAAGCTCGCGGGCCGGGTCCACGCGTTCCGCGGGCGCGATCCGCACGCCCCATCGCCTCTGCGAGAAGGGATTCCCCGATGTCACCGCGGCGGACCCGGCGCCCGGGATCTCCGCGACGGCGCGCAGGATCTCCCCGACCAGAGCGCGCCGGCGGTCGGCTGACCCCTCGGACGCGTCGCGCAGCGGCACCTCGGCGGCGAAGAGATTGGCCGGCCGCAGGCCGAGGTCGCGGTGCTGCCGATCCCAGAAGTCGGCGGCCATCAGCCCGCTTCCGGCCAGAAGCAGCGTGGCCAGGGCCACCTCGGCGACCACGAGGCCGCTCAGGATCCGCCGTGTGCGCGGGGAGAGAGAGACGGACCGGCCGGTTCCGGCCAGGAGCGCGGCCGGATCGGCCCCCGACCGGCGCCAGGCCGGCCCGAGGCCGAAGGCGAGCCCCGTCGCGAGCGAGAGCAGGCAGGCAAAGAGCGCGACCTCCGGCCGGATGCGCGATCCGGGCAGCGGCAAGTCCTCGCCGAAGACGCGCGGGACGAGCACCGACAGCGGCTCGACCGCCATGCCGGCCAGGACGAGGCCCAGCCCTCCCCCGATCAGGGCCAGAAGCAGCGTCTCGACGAGGGCTTCGCGCACCTGGCGCGCGCGGCTGGCGCCGAGGGCCACGCGGACGGCCACATCCCGCTGCCGGGCCACCGAGCGCACCAGCAGGAGCGAGGCGAGGTTCACGCAGGCGAGCAGAAGCAGGAATCCGACGGCGGCCATGAGCGCCAGGGGAATCCGGCTCTCCTGCTGCGCCATCGCGTCTTTCAGGGAGCGGGCTTCCATGCCGCGGTCGCGGATGATCGCGGGGCCGTTGCGCTCCTGCCGCCTGGCCACGGCGGCGAGCTCGGCGTTGGCCGCCGCGAGCGTCGCTCCCGGAGCCAGGCGCGCGACGACGAACAGGTCGCGCGTGTCGGTCGGCTCGATCACCAGCGGCTGCCAGACGTCGCACCCGTAAGGAAAACGGAATTGCGGCGGCAGGATCCCAACGATCGTCGCCGTGCGGTCGCCCAGACGAAGCGGCCCGCCGAGCGCGTCCTCGCGGCCGGCCAGCCGCGTCTTCCAGAACCGATGCGAGATCAGCGCCGAACCGCTCCGTTCCCCGCGGCGCTCTTCGTCCGCCGTGAAGAGGCGTCCGCGCAGGGGCGCGACTCCGAGAAGGTCGAACGTCCCGGCGGAGACGTTGGCTCCCTGGAGCGCCACCGCGGCATCCGCGCCGATCCAGGTGAGCCGCTCGGGACTGATCCCGACGACCCGATCGAAGGACCGGGCCTGTCCCGCAATGCCACTCCAGTGCCACGGGAGGACCTGGGACCGGTAGACCTGCCCGCCCGCGGCCGGAAGGGTGTCCTGGATCCGCACGAGCCGGTTGGCCTGCGGAAAGGGCAAAGGCCGCACCAGGAAGCGCTCGACGATCGTGAAGATCGCGGTGTTGCCGCCGATCCCCAGAGCGAGCGTGGCCACGGCCGCGGCCGCGAATCTCCAGTCCGTGGCGAGGCGGCGCGCCGCGATGCGGACGTCCGAGAAGAGCGGAGACACTCAGGCCCTTTCCCAAGCAAGGGAGCCGCCTTCCGTTGATGGCCGCGACGTGCCGACTCGAACCCGGTTTCGGCGGCTTCGTCCCGCGCCGGCTGTCCGGTTCCGGGACGCGAATGTTCGCGAACGAACATGCTTCGGGCGGTTCACCCGAGATGTCCGGCACCGCCTTCACGCCCGGGGTGGCACCCGCCGAATCCACAAGTTATATATTGTTACCCGGCGCAGACCACGATCCGGATCCGGCGCGGCCGATGGGCCGGCGGAACTCCCTCAGCGCGCGCCAGCCTCGCCGTCAGTCCGCGCGCGGATGCCGGCCGGCGTTGGCGGCTCAGATCGAGCTCGCCTCGCCAGCTTGACGAGCGGTCTCCGAGGCTGGGAGACTCTCCGCCAGGAGGACACCATGAAAACGCGTATCGCGATGTCCGTCGCCGCGGCGCTTCTGCTCTTGACCACCGCTGGTTCCGCTCAGAGACCGGAGCGCGATGTCAGCGGAAGACGGCACCCGAACCTCGCCGCCGCGCAGAGGCTCTCCCGGCAGGCATTCGAGAAGATCATGGCCGCGCAGAGGGCCAACGAGTGGGACATGCAGGGCCATGCGCAGAAAGCCAAGGAATTGCTCGATCAGGTCAACGCCGAGCTCAAGCAGGCGGCCGAAGCGGCCAACACCAACAGGCGCTAGGAAAAGTCTCGATGGGCAGGTCCGGAGTGCTTCCTCGACGAGAACCGGCGCCGCAGGGGCCAATCGCCGTTTGCGCTCCTGCGATCCTGCGATCCTGCCTTCGTCGGGCGGCAACACACCGGGCCCCGTCCACTCCGTCGCCAGGGCGACCGCCATCGGTTCGGGCGGCCGCCCTGAACGACGCCTGCAATCTCGAGAGACGCCGGGTTAAGGTGTCACCACCCGGCCGCGATCAGAGAAGACCCCGACGGATACTCCCGGACGCTCGACTGTTCGTCGCTCGAATCGGACTCTCCCCGAGCGGTTGAGCCGCACGGCAGCACCTTCGAGATGACCGGCGTGAACTGCTTCACACCGTTTCCCCAGGTGGTCAGACCATTTTGAGCGTCCAGCAGCAGCCCACGCTCGTCGTCCGGAAGATGCTCCTTCGCGAGAAGGTCCGCGATCTGGCCGCGTAAGGCCTGCGCGGAGCGGTCGCTCGCGAGAACGTCCGTGCACAACGCCTGTAACGACTCGCGGTTGAGCGAACCCTCCTCGCCGGTATTGACCGCGGCGACAGCCAGCTCCGACGCCGTCTCCTGAATCCTCACCGAGCCGTCAGCGAAAGCATGCAGACCCTTTGCGATCGACTCCAGTTGAGGACGCTTGTCCATCCTGTCGGCGGCCTCCCGGACCTTCTGCACGGCAGGGAGAAGCAGACCGATCAGGATTGCAATGATTGCGATCACCACCAGCAGCTCGATCAAAGTGAAGCCCGCCTGGCCTCGGACCCGAACCCGTGGTTTCATGGAACCCTCCTTTGTTTGAGACGTGCCCACCGCCGTGACGGACCGTCCAGCGAATGCACGTGTCTGAGCACGACTCTTGCCAGATGGCGGGCACGATCGGAACCTCCTGCTCCTTCGTGACTTGCCCCGAGCCGAGGCGGAGGGCTCGAGCCGGAGTGTCTCAAGACGAAGCCATCGGTGGCTATGTTCTTGTACCCATCTTCCGCTGCGACTGCGCTCCCGAGGCCCGGAACGCCCTGAAGGGGAATTCTTTCGGCGACCGACGAGGCGGGCTCTCGTCCGCGCGAGGACGGCGACTCCCGACCGCATAGAATGGATCTTCTTAAAGAAGCGGGTGATCCGAATGACCTCCGGAAACGTGATCGATCTCGACCGCCTCAAGCGCGTCCGCGAGGGCGCACGATGGGTTCCGCTCGGGATCCTCCTGATCCTGCTGGTGGTGTTTGCCCTGAGCTCGTTCGTCTATATCCGTCCCGGCTCCGTGGGCGTTCTGATTCACAGGAGCGGCGGGGGCGTCGACCAGACCCCGCTCGGCGTCGGCTTTCACTTCAAGTGGCCCGTCCTTCAGGATGTCGTCGAGTATCCCGTCTACATGCAGACCCTGGTGCTGACGCGGTCCGAGCGCGAAGGCAATGCCTACAACGAGGAAATCAACGTCAACTCCGTCGAGGGCCAGCCGATCAGCTGCGACGTCTCCCTCTCGTTTGAGCTCGATCCCACCCGTGTCCCCTTCCTCTACAGCTCGTTTCGAACCACAATCGGCATGATCACCCACGGGTTCGTCAAGCAGAGCATCCGCCAGGCCCTGCAGGAGGTCGTCGGCCGCACGGAAGTCGTCAACTTCCTCGGCAAGGACAAGGCTCTCGTCGTCACGCAGACGCAGGCAGACCTCCAGAAGCGTCTCAGCGACTACGGCTTTCTCGTCAAGCAGTTCACGTTGAACGAAGTGCGCGCCCCGGAATCGATCGTCAAGGCGATCGAAGCCAAGAACACGATGGCCCAGGAAGCGCTTCGCGCCCAGAACGAGCTTCAGAAGAAGCAATTCGAGGCCCAGCAGAAGATCATCGAAGCGGAGGGCGACGCGAAGTCAACCCTCACCAGGGCCAAGGCTCAGGCCGAGTCGAACCAGCTCCTGTCGTCTTCCCTGACCGCGCAGCTCGTCGAGTACCGGAAGATCGACAAGTGGAACGGCCAGCTCCCCCAGGTCTCCGGCGGCGCGACGCCGTTCATCACCCTGCAGAAGCCGGGCACGCCGGAGCGCTGAGGGGATACGAACTCGCGGAAGGAGAGAAGCTTGCAGAGAAAGACCGCCCTCGCCGTCGCCTTGCTATCGACCGTCTTCGCCGGGAGGCTCGGGGCGCAGCCGCGGCCCGTGACCCTGGAGGTCGACGCCCGGGAAGCCCCTCGCAAGATCTTCCATGCCAGGGAAAGGATCCCGGTCAAGGCCGGCCCCGTGACTCTGCTCTACCCGAAATGGATTCCGGGCGAGCACGGACCGACCGGGCCGATCGCCGATCTGGCCGGCCTGACGTTCACCGCCGGCGGCAAGGCGCTCGCGTGGCGGCGGGATCCTGTCGAGATGTACGCGATCACGGTCGACGTGCCCGAAGGCGCCGACGCGCTCGACGCGTCCTTCGATTACCTTTCCGCCGCCGAATCCAACGGCTTCACGTCCGGCTCGTCGGCCACGGCCAATCTCGCGGTGATCTCGTGGAACCAGGTCCTGCTCTATCCCCGGGGGGCGAAGGCGGACGAAATCTCCTTCGCCGCGATGCTCAAGCTTCCCGCGGGATGGAAGTACGGGACGGCGTTGCCGCGGCGGAAAGAGGCGGGCGGCGCGATCGAGTTCGAGCCGGTCTCGTTGACGACGCTCGTCGACTCGCCGGTCCTGGCCGGTTCCCACTTCCGCGCCGTGACGCTGGCGGACGGGCCGATCCCGCACCGCCTGGACATGGCCGCGGACAGCGAGGCCGCCCTCGACATGTCGCCGGAGATGGTCCAGAACTACAGGAACCTGGTGGCCGAGACGGGGGCCCTGTTCGGCGCCCGCCACTACCGCCACTACGACTTCCTGCTGACTTTGTCGGATCACACCGCGCATTTCGGCCTGGAGCACCACGAGTCCTCCGACGACCGCGTCTGCGAGCGCTGCGTCATCAACGAAGACCATCGCAAGGCCGACCTGGCCGGACTTCTGACGCATGAGATGACGCACTCCTGGAACGGGAAGTACCGCCGCCCGGCCGGACTTCAACCGGGAACCTTCGATCAGCCCATGCACGGCGAGCTCCTCTGGGTGTACGAGGGTTTGACCCAGTATCTGGGCGAGATCCTGACCGCGCGCACCGGCCTCCTGACCGCGCAACAGCACCGGCAGAGCGTGGCCCAGACGGCCGCGGAGATGGAGATCACGCGCGGGCGCGTCTGGCGGCCGCTCCAGGACACCGCGGTCGCCGCTCAGATCCTGTACGACGCGCGGTCGGACTCGTCGTCGTGGCGGCGGGGCGTGGACTTCTATCCGGAAAGCAGCTTGCTGTGGCTCGAGGCCGACACGCTCATCCGCCGCGAAACGCACGGGAAGAAGAGCCTCGACGACTTCTGCCATCTCTTCTACGGCGGCGAGACCGGCGCGCCCAGGGTCGTGCCCTACGCGTTCGAGGATGTCGTCGCGGCGCTCAACCAGGTCGCGCCCTACGACTGGAAAGCCTTCTGGAGGACCCGTCTCGACCGCACCGGGACGGCCAACGCCCACGCTCCACTGGCCGGAATCGAGGCCTCCGGGTGGAAACTCGTCTACCGCGACGCGCCCACGGAGATGCAAAGAGCGGCCGAGGAGGCCCACGAGACGCTCGACGCGCGCTTCTCGATCGGGATCGCGGTCGGAAAGGACGGCGCCATTCCGGACGTGGTGCCCGATTCGCCGGCGGCCCGGGCCGGGGCGGGCCCCGGGATGATCGTCATGGCGGTCAACGGGAAGCGCTATTCGCGCGACGTCCTCCACGACGCGCTCAAGGCGAGCAAGACGCGCCCGGTGGAGCTGCTGCTCGAAAATGGTGACGACGTCGCCACGTACAAGCTGGACTACTCGGGAGGCGAGCGCTATCCCGACCTGGAGCGGGAGGCCTCGCGGCCGGACGTGCTCTCGCGGATCGTCGCGCCCCTGGCGAAGTAGGGGGTTCGGCCAAATATAGCAGTTATGCTATAGGGGCGCCGCGCGCCAAGAGCTGCCGCGGCGCCACGACAGACGAAGGGCCGCCCCCGCGGCGGCCCTCCTTTCCGAAACGCCTCCGGCCTCTTAGGGCTGGCAGTTTGCCTTCTGGGGCGCGGACAGGCTCGTCAGCACCGATTCGTCGGGGTAGCTGTACGCGCCGTGGATGGCGCTCGACGGAGACTGGAACTCGAACCACGGCAGCAGAGCCTCGGTCTGCGGATGATAGGTGATGCCGTTCAGGGTCACGGGAAACGTCGCATTGGGAAACACCTCGATCACGTCTCCGACTTCCAGAGTGTTCTGGCAAAGCCCGTTTGAGGCGCTCGCTCCAGGCGGAGAGAGCCACCAGGGCGTGACGTTGTGGACGCCATCGCTGGCCACGAACGGATCGTTGAAGATCTCGGCGACCTCGTGGCTCAAGGCGGTGATGTCTTCGAACCCGCCGCCGAAGAGACCCGGGCTGATCCAGCTGGCGTAATCGAGCACGTAGCGCTTCTCGACGTTGCCGTTGCTGTCGTCGCCCGGCTCGAAGTCGTAGCTGTGAAAACCGAGGACGCAGCAGTTGCTGAGGCTTCCCTCGAACAGGTACGTGTTGGGAAACAGAAACGTCGAGACGTCCTTGGTCGTGACGTCGCCGGCGTTCTCCGCCGCTCCGACGGGCGTCGAGGTGTCCGATGCGGTGGCCGGAAACAGCAGGTTGACGAACGTGCCGAAGTCCACCAGGACGAACCGGCAGCAGCTGCCGTCGCCGTTGAGGGAGAAGGCGTACGTCCCCCGCGGAAGGCGAATGACCCGGCCGGTCTTCACGCTCGGTGCGAGGAGGGTGTGCCAGTCGTCCTTGGCGTCGCTCCAGTAGCTGGCTCGCTGCACGGCGTCGGTGACCTGGGTGGGCACGGTGCTGCTGGAGAACGTGGAGTTCTGAAAGACCGGCGAGGCGAGCGTGGGCGCCACGAACTGGGCGGCGTCGTAGTGAAACCGCACCGAGCCGTCGAAGTCGAGCAGATCCAGGGACACCGGCACCACCGGCGCGTTGAGCACGGTCGACCCACGGTGCTGGGGAGGATTGCCGACCGTGTTGAAGTACCAGTGCCGGTTGGGATTCCCGTTGGAATCGAACCCGTCGGCGAAGTAATGGCCGTTGAAGTTCACCAGGGAATCGATGCTGGGAATGCCGTGCCGCGCGTGGGCCTGGCCGTTCAAGTGCGCGTGAGGAGTGACGACCGCGAACTTTCCATGGGCGTTCTGGAGCACCGCGTCCGTGACCTGGTCGCTGTCCTGCGCGCCGGCGGCCGGCGCGAGGGCGAACGCGAGACCGACGGCGCAGGAGAGGATCAGCCAGCGTTTCATCTTCTTCATCGGAAATTCCTCCTTCAGGGAAAAGGCCCGCGCGAGGCGGGCAGGATCTTGAAGGCCGGCGTCTCGCCGGCCGCGGCGGGGGACGACGCCCGGCCGGGCTCTGCGAAATCGACACGTGCCGACGGTGGGTCGCGACGGTCACGCTTTCGTTTTCGTCACGAACACCTCCCGGGCAGAAGCCCAACAGGAAACGACGCGCTTTCACCGGACGGCAAGCAAGTGTCACGCCGGAGCGGACGCGCGCGGGAACGGGGCGGCGCGTCGGCGGAGGCAGGCGAAGCGCGGAGTCTCAGGCCGGCGCGGCGGCGGGAGCCGCGGAGACGGGGGTGCGGCGGTCGTTGGGACGGTCGTCGCGGACCTTGCCGTCCAAGAGGCGGACGATCGCGCCGGGCGTGCGCGGCGATGTCCTCTTCGTGGGTGACGAGGACGATCGTGTTGCCGCGCCGGTTCGAGCTCGTCGAACAGGGCCATGATCTCGGCGCCGGTCTGCGAGTCGAGGTTGCCCGGTGGGCTCGTCGGCCAGCAGGATCGACGGGATCGTTGATGAGCGCCCGGGCCACGGCGACGCGCTGCCGCTGGCCGCCGGACAGCTCGTTGGGCTGGTGGTTCATACGGTCGGCCAGGCCGACCGCCTCGAGCGCCTTGAACGGCCCGCTCGCGGCGCTCTTTGCGGGCGGACGCCGGAGTAGACCAGCGGCAGCTCCACCTGCTGGAGCGCGCTCGTGCGCGGCAGCAGGTTGAACGTCTGGAACACGAATCCGATCTCCTGATTGCGGATCGCGGCGAGCTCGTCGTCGGTCATGCGGGCAACCTCGCGGCCGTTCAAGATGTACGAGCCCGCCGTCGGTGTGTCCAGGCAGCCGATCAGGTTCATCAGCGTGGACTTGCCGGATCCGGAGGGGCCCATGATGGCGACGTACTCTCCGCGCTCGACCCCCACGGTCACTCCGGAGAGAGCGTGCACCTGCTGGTCCCCCATCTCGTAGACCTTGGTGATATCGCGGATGTCGATCAGCATGACGGCGGGTTCCCCATCCCTACTTATACGACGAAAGCGGCCCCGGGTTGAGGCCGCTCCGCCCTTCTGTCCCGAGCCGCTCCCTCAAAACAGCGCCGCGAGGCCGCTCTTGATCGCGACGAAGAGCAGCCAGAGTCGTCAGGATGACTCCCGCCGCCGACTTGCGCGAGACCTTCGCCGCCGCCGAGAACCCGAGGACCAGGAGCGCCAGCGACCAGAACGAGAAGAGGTCGATCGACTGCAGCGCGGAGTGGAGCACCTTGGAGGAGTCGCGCTCGACCAGAAACCCGAGGTTCGATCGCAGCATGTCGCCCAGGTTCTGCGGATCGACCATTTCCTTGCGCGATCAGGATCGGCAAGAGCAGCAGCGACGCCAGGACGCCCGGCACGAACGAGTGGGTGGTGGCGCCGAACGACTGGCGAAACGTGGTGTCCCATCCGAACGCCTTGAAGGCTCCCCAGAAGACCAGGGCCACGAGGAGGGAGATCGCCGTCGGCGTCACCGCGGCGATTCCCCCGTAGATCATCGGCGCGATCCGCTTCTGGGTTTCGACGATCGACTGGATGCGGTCCTCCGGAACGGTCTGGCCCCGGCGTTCGAAGGAGGAGCGGATCAGATGGTCGTAGTCGACCCGGGGAAGGATCACCGCGGTGACGACGAGCGAGAACGCCGTCCACAGGATGAGAGGCGCGAGCCACGTCGGGCGCCGTGCGATCGACTCGAAGGTCTTCGTCGGCGAAAAGAGGACTCCGGGAATGCGCGCCACCGCGCCCACTTCGGAGGTCGGCGTCGGAACCGCCACCGAGCCTTCGGACATCACTTCTTCTCCGTGTCCGTCGAAGGCGCCGCAGCGGCCGACGCTTGCGCCGTGGGCGGCGGCGAGATCGACGGCGGCGTCGTTTCGGGCAGGCCCTCCACGCGGATCCCCTTCCAGTCGAGGATATCGGCGACGGAAAGATGGTAGGCGGCGACGGCCTTGCGGTACGCCGCGAGCGCCTGGAGCTCGGTGGTGCGGGCAGCGGACAGATCACGCTGGATCTGGTTGACCTGAAAGGTGGTGGACATGCCGTTGTCGAACTTCTTCTTCTCCGCGTCGAGATTCTTTTCGGCCAGCTCGCGGCCCTTCTGCGCGGCCACGATCTGGCGGGCCGCCGTGTCGATGGCCCGGGCCGAGGCCCGTACGTCCACGATGACGTTCTGCTGGGTCGTCGTCAGGAAGGCCTTGTCCGAGTCCCACGTGTACTTGGCCGCGCCCCGCTGTCCCCGGGCGGCGCGGTTGAAGAGCGGGTAGGACACGTTCAGACCGATCGACCAGTTCTTGTTGCGCCCGTGGAAGATGTCCGAATACGCGTCGTTGAAGGGCGTGCTGTCCACGGGGATGAGCCGGTTTCCGGTGGGATCGCTCGGATCGGGCACGAAGAAGGTGCCGGCCAGTCCCACCGCACCGTAGCTGCCCACCAGGTTGACGCCGGGCAGCGTCTGGTTGCGCCAGTAATCGAAGCGGATCCGATCGGCATCGGTGAAGTAGGCCTGCTTGACGACCTCCGGCCTCTTGAGGACCGCCGACTTGACGGCGTCCTCGACGTTGACCTGGATCGTCTCGGCGCGCACCTCGTCGGTCGGAACAATCGGCGTCGTCCACTCCGTCGGATCAAAGTTCAATTGGCGCTTCAACCGGTCCTGGGCGTCGCCGATGAGTCCCTCCGCCGTGATGATGTCTTCCTCCGCGGTGGCGATGCCCACCTCGGTCTGCGTGATGTCGATGGGGGCGAGCGAGCCGACGTCGATCTTGATCTTGGTGATGCGGTTCAACTCCTGAGCGATGGTCAGCGACTCCCGCTTGACCTGGAGATTCTGGAGGGCATAGACCAGGTCCCAGTAGGCCTGCTCCACGGCGTTGACCGTGCTCTGAACGCTCTTGACGTAATCCTGGTACGACGCGTCCCGGGTGTCCTTGGCGATGTGAATCACCCAGGTCGTCGTGTCATATCCGAAGTTGCGTAGGAGCGGCTGGTTGAGCGAAAGGGTGAGGCCGGCCGCCTTGGAGGGGTTGACCGAGGAGAAGGTCGAATTCGAGCGCTGGTTCTGCCCCGTCAATCCAAGAGAGATCGTCCCGCCGGTGGGAGCCAGCTGCGTGGCGCTGGCCGAGAAGCTGGTCGTGTCGGTGACGAAGACGCTCGCTCCGGTCAGCACGGAAGACGCCGGCTGCTGGGAGTGCGATCGGGTCACCGCTCCCTGCAACAGTGGGTCGAAGATGCCCTTGTCGGAGAACAGGAACCATTGCGTCGCCTGAGCGGCGTTGACCGCCACGTCCAGGTCCACGTTGTTCGCGATCGCCATCCCGATGGCCTGATCGAGGGACAGAGGAATGCCGTCCTTGGTCGTCGGCGGAAGCGTCTGGGGTTGGCGCTGTCCGGGCAGAGCCGAAATCACCTTGGGCTGGGCGGCCTGATTCTGCGGGGGGGTTTGGGCTCGGGCCGACGGAGCCCAGGTTCCAACGGCCAACATCAGCGCGCAGGCCGTTTCCTTGGCGAAACTCTTCATTCCGTGACTCCTTACTGTCACCCCTTTTACGCAAGGAGGGGGCGAAATGTTTCCCGTTCTTCTCGAAGCGGGGCGGTCGGGGAACGGCCAGCGGGCCGTCTCAGGCTCAAAGCGGGCCGCATCATAACAGCCCCGAAGGCGCCGGGCCGGGAGCCGGCGGACCGGGCTCGGGACGCGGGACCGCGAGCTCGCCGGGGAAGAAGCAGGCCGCGCGGCGCCCCGGCTCGACCGGCACCAGGGGCGGCTCCTCCTCCCGGCATCGCGGGCGCCCGATCGGACAGCGCGGAAGGAACGCGCAGCCCTGCAGCGGGGGCTCCGCCGGCTCGGCCCGCAGCACGATGCGCGCCGCCGTCGGCTCGCAGGACGGGTCGGCCACCGCCGACAGCAAGGCCGCCGTGTACGGATGGAGAGGCCGCTTGGTCACGCCGCCGCGGGGCCCCTCCTCCACGATGCGCCCGCGGTACATCACGGCGACGCGGTCGGCCAGGCGGCCGACGACGCCGAGGTCGTGGGAGATGAAGAGCATGGCCAGACCGTTTCTCTCGCGCAGGTCGATTAAGAGATTCACGATCTGCGCGGCGACCGACACGTCGAGCGCGGAGACCGGCTCGTCGCACACCAGAAAACGCGGCCGGGTCGCCAGAGCGCGGGCGATGGCGATGCGCTGGCGCTGCCCGCCGGAGAACTCCGAGGGAAAGCGCGCGGCCGCGTCGCCGGGAAGGCCGACCGCGGAGAGAAGCTCGGCCACGCGGCCGGGCAGCTCGCGGCGCGCGGCCAGTTTCTGAACACGCAGCGGCTCGGCGATTTGATCTCCCACCCGCATCCTCGGATTCAGCGACGTCTGCGGATCCTGGAAGACGACCTGCATGTCCCGGCGCCGGCGCCGCAGCGGCCCCCCCTCGAGCGCCAGCCAATCCAGCCCATCGAAGCGAACGCCTCCCGAGTCGGGCTCTTCCAGCCTCAGGATCAGCCGCCCGGTGGTCGTCTTGCCGCTGCCCGACTCTCCCACCAGGCCCAGGGTCTGGCCCTCGGCGATCGAGAAGGAGACGCCATCGACCGCCGGGAGCATCCGGCGGATCCGCCCGCCGCCCGAGCGTCGGACGCGATAGGACTTGCGAAGATCCTCGACGCAAAGGAGGTCTTCCCCGCTCATGATCGGGACTCGACCGCGGGGGCGTCGGAGGCGTGAAGGAAACAGCGTGCCCTCGCCCCCGGTCGCGGCAGCTCGATCAACTCCGGCTCGCCGCGCTCGCAGGGCTCGAAGCGCTCCGGACAGCGGGGGGCGAATGCGCACGCGCCGCGCGGCCGGAACACCAGGTCCGGAACGGATCCGGAAATCGGCTGGAAGCGCCGTTGGGAATCGTCCGCAGCCGGGGCGACGCACGCCAGCAATCCGCGCGTGTACGGGTGCGATGGAAAACGAAAGAGATCTCCGGTCCGGGCCTCTTCGACCACCCGGCCGGCGTACACCACCAGGCAGCGGTCGGTGTGGCGGGCCACCGCGCCCAGGTCATGCGTGATCAACAGGAGCGCGAGGCCGCGTTGCCGGCGCAGCTCTCCGAGCAGATCGAGCACGTCCGCCGCGAGCGTAGCGTCCAGCGCCGTCGTCGGCTCGTCCGCGATGAGAACGGAGGGACGGGAGGCCAGCGCGATGGCCAGGCAGGCCCGCTGCCGCAGGCCGCCGGAGAGCCGGTGCGGGTATTCCGACAAGCCCCGATCCGGATCCGTGAACGAGACTTCCTCGAGCAGACGGCGGGCTTGCGACAGAGCCTCTCCGCGTGCCACCGCGGAATGCGCCCGGATCGCTTCGACGATCTGCGAGCCGATGGTCTGGACCGGGTCGAGAGCCGCGGCCGGTTCCTGAAAGACCATGGCGATCTCGCGCCCGCGCAGGGACCGCCACTGGCTCTCCGACAGACGCGACAGATCGCGGCCGCGAAGGCGGACGGAGCCGGACAAGCGCGCTCCCTCCGGAAGCAGGTCGAGCAGCGCGCGGCCGGCCAGCGTCTTCCCGCTGCCGCTCTCTCCCACGACGCCCAGCGCCTCTCCGGCGTCCAGGTCGAAGTCCATGCCATCGACGGCGGGAAGGTACCTTCCGCCGATGGGCAACTCGACCTTCAAGCCTCGGACGGAGAGCAGAGATTGACTCATTGGTTCATGGATTCATTGTCTGATTGGGGCGGGCAAGATCGCGGAGATCCTTGGATCAATGGATCAATTCTTCTTCACCGCCTCCATGTCCCTCACGCGATGGACGATGTCGCGGTAGTTGGTGTTCAAGCCGTACACCTCGAGGAAAGTCTTGTAGGCCAGGTCGACCTCGCCGGTGGACTGGTAGACGCAGCCGAGATCGTAGAGCAAGCCCACGGTCTCGGCCTCCTTGATCTCCGACGTTTCCAGTCCCCGGCGATACCATTTGACCGCGAGCTGCGGCATCCCCTTCTCCAGGAAACAGAGGCCCAGCATGCTGCAGCACTCCACCGCCCGTCCCGGATCCTTGCTGGCGAGCTGAAACTCCCCGATGGCTTCGTCGATCAGACCCATCTCCTTGTAGGCGATTCCCAGGTTGAAGTGCGTTTCGTAATCCTCGGCCGAGAGCTGCTGCTCGACGCCACGCTTGAACTCCCGGAAGATGTCCTCCAGGGACGCCTCGCCTTCCGGACCGGCCAGGGCCGGCGCCTGCAGGGGCGGCGCTTCCTCGGACAGCTCTCGCTCGAGCTCTTCGGCCAGGTTGAAGAACTGCTGCTCGTCGGCGAAAAGATTCTGATCATCCGCGGCCGGAGCGGCCGTGGGCGGCGGCGGCGTCTTGGGCGATGACGACCCTCCCGCCTTCTGCATCTCCTCCTCCAGGAGCGAGCCCAGCTCTTCGTACGAGACGAAATCGGTCTCGACGGGCGCGACCGGATGAACCGGCGTCAATCGAGCCGGCGGCGGAGGTGCCGGGGACACGGAAGGCACGGCCTCCGTCTCGCCGCCGCCGGAAAGCACGTCGCTCTGCGAAAATCGGATGGTCTCGTTGGTCAAGGGCTCGGGGAATTCCTCGGCCGCCGCCTGGATCGGCTCGATTTCGAATTCGTCGAACTGGACCTCCGGGGCCGCGGACGGCTCGATCGTCTCGGTCGGAGGCGCGGGGGCAGCGGGTGGGGGGGCCGAAACGGCGCCAAAGCGCGCCAGCAGCTCGCTCGCGCGAGGCTCCTCCCCCTTCTCCCGGTAGGCCTGGGCCAGCGACTCGGCTTCCTGGCGCAGGGCGGGGTTGTGCGACTCGGCCATCAGCTCGACCAAACGCTCCCGCGCGCGCAGCAGGTCGGGGCGGCGGCGCGTCAGGGCTCGCAGCCGCTCGATCGCCTTGTCGGTCAGTCCGTACTTGGCGAACACCTCCGCCTCGACGACCAGCGTCTCGATCTCTTGCTCTTCCGCCGAGCGGGGCGCCGGCGGGGGCTCTGCCGCGCTCCGGCCTGTGGGTGGCAGGAGCTCCGTGACCGGTTCTTCCAGATCCACCACGAGCTCGTTGGCCTCGAAGACCGGTGTGGGCTCAGGGGAAGGGAGTCTCTCATCCGAGGGCGCGAGCTCGGACAACCGTCCGGTGGCGTCGGTCTGCCCCGGCACGAGGCCCAGGACGCGGCGATAGTTCTCGACCGCCGACTCCACGTCCCCGCGCCGCTCCTCCTCGTGGGCGAGCGCCAGGCGAGCGCGCGCGGACTCTCCCGCGTTCCCTTCGGCCTCGTGCACCTCGGCCATCTTCTGCAGCGTGGCCCGGTGCGCCGGCTCCGCCTGGAAAATCGGACCCAGGAAGGCGGACGCCCGCGCGAAGTCCCGGGCCGCGATCGCGGCGTCCACCAGCGGAGAAATGGCCGCCACCGCCGCGTCGAAGCTCCCTTCCGACGTGCGCACCCGCGCCAGCAGGACGCGGGACTCCTCGTGGTGCGCATCCAGGGCGATCCCCTGCTCCGCGCTGCGGGCCGCGTCGACGCGCTGGCCCTGTTCCAGCTGGGCCTCGGCCAACAGAGCCAGGCTGTCGGCGGTGCGCGGAACCGCCCGCAGGATGGCGATGGCGGCGGAGGGATTCTTCTGCGCGATGAGCGAACGCACGAGGTTTCTCTGGATGTTGGCGTCGTTGGGAGACAGCTCCAGCGCCTTCTGGAACACGGCCGCCGCTTCGTCGTGCGCGCCGCGGCGCAGCAGCATCGAGCCGATCAAGCCGTACTGCATCACGGCCTGCTCGATCTGATGGTTGGAGCGGTACAGGTCGGCGAGCTTGACCTGGATCTTCAGATCGTTGGGATCGACCGTCGCCATCTTCTTGTAGGCGGCGATCGCCTCGTCCGGTTTGTTGCTCTTCTGGTAGTGGTCCGCCAGCACCTGGTACTGGCTGCGCGCATCCTGGGTCAGGCCCTGCTTGTGGTAGAGATCCGCCAGGCGGTCGTAGACGTCCAGCCGGGCCGGATCGATCTTGTTGATCTTCTTGTAGATGGCGATGGCCTTGAGAAAGAACCCGTCCCGGCTGTAGTGGTCGGCGATCCGGGTGAAGTAGGTGATCGAGTCTCCCGCCCGATTCATCCGGACGTAGAGGTCGCCGACCTTGTTCAGGGTCGCGATGTCCTTGGGGTTCTCGTCGAGGACCCGCAGGTAGTCCTTCAGCGCCTGGTCGAGCTTTCCCCTGGAGACGGCCTTCTCAGCCGACTGCAGAAGCTGGTCCCGTGTCGCGGCCATCTGCTCGAAATTCTAACCGCGTTTCCGTCCGGAAGACGGGCGGCCGGCCACGGCAGACGGCCTCCGGCCTGGCCGCCGCGTCCCTGGACGCGACGGGCCTCCCGGATCTCCCGACGGCCGGAGATCCCCCTCCGGGTCGATTCCGCCGACCACGCCGCGGTAGCTCAGGCGATGCTCGGGGCACGGCCCGTAGCAGGCGCAGGCTTCCCAGTGATCCGCTCGTTCCGTAGCCGCGGTGCTGCTCGAAGCCGTAGACCGGATACCGGCGGGCGAGGTCGTCCATCAGGCGGTCGCGGTGGACCTTGGCCACGATCGAAGCCGCGGCGATCGAGGCGCACAGGGCGTCGCCGTGGATGACGGGCAACTGCGGACGGCGGACGCCGGGGATCCAGACCGCGTCGACCAGAATCGCGTCCGGCTCGGGCGCCAGAGCGTCGACGGCGATCTTCATGGCTTCGAGGCTCGTGCGCAGGATGTCGCGCAGGTCGATCTCGCGCGAGCCGACCTCTCCCACGGCGACAGAGAGCGCCGCGCGCCGCACCCCGGCGTCCAGCCTCTCCCGCGCCGGCGCGTCCAGGCGTTTGGAGTCATCCAGCCCCGGCAGGATGCAGTCCTCCGGCAGGACCACGGCAGCGGCCACGACCGGGCCAGCCAGCGACCCGCGCCCCGCTTCGTCCACGCCGGCGACGCACCGGTAGCCACGGCGGCGCAGCTCGCGCTCGAGCCGGTCCAGCAGAGAGAGACGCCCCAGCTCCGCAAAAAGCGCGGAGAGCGGGTCCGGGCGCACAGCGGAGGAGCGCTACTCGGCCGGGGAACTGTCTTCGGGCCGCTTCTCCTCGACGCGCTTGTCCTCGGTCCGCCTCTCGCCGATGCGGGCCGCCTTCCCCTTGCGTCCCCGCAGGTAGTACAGCTTGGCCCGCCGGACCGATCCCTTGCGCTCGACCTCGATCGAGTCGATCACCGGAGAATGGAGCGGAAAAATGCGCTCGACGCCGATCCCGCTCGAGATCTTCCGCACGGTGAAGGTCTCGCGCGCGCCGCCGCCCCTGCGGGCGATCACGACGCCGGCGAAGACCTGGATCCGCTCTTTCTCGCCCTCGCGAACCTTCACGTGGACCCGTACGGAGTCCCCCGGAGCGAACGACGGAATGTTGCTCTTCAGGGTCGATTTTTCGACTTCCAACAGCGTATCGGTCATGGCGGTCCCTTCGTGATCGAAACAAACGTCCGCTGAAGAACCGGAGAGATCCAGCGGGAGGAACGGCGGATTCTAGCCGAGTTTACACGGGGAGGCAAATCAGGCGGTTCGGACCCGAGCGCGATTCGGCTTCCGGATCTCGGCTCCGCCGACTCCGTTATTCCTCTTCGTCCTCCCCCGGCTCGACCGGCCGGCGCTCCAGCAGGTCGGGCCGCCTCGACCGGGTCCTCTCGAGCGCCCGGGCTCGCCGCCACCTCTCGATCCGGGAGTGATCTCCGGACAGAAGCGCATCGGGGACTGTGAGGCCTCGATATTCGCGAGGCCGCGTGTAGTGCGGATGGTCCAGGCGCTCCCGCATGAACGACTCCCGCTCGACCGACTCCTCGTTGCCGACGACTCCGGGCACCAGCCGCGAAAGGGCCTCGACCAGAGCCAGCGCGGCGACCTCGCCCCCCGGCAACACGAAGTCGCCGAGCGAGATCTCCTGGTCGAAGAGGCCGAGCAGCCGCGCCCGCTCGTCGATTCCCTCGTAGCGTCCGCAAAAGAGAATGAGGTGCGGACGCTCCGCCAGGGTCAGAAGCGTCTGCTGGTCGAGCCTCTCACCGTCGGGCGTCAACAAGACGCTCCACGCCTGCGGATCGCCGCGCCGCTTCTCGATCGCGGCGGCGATGACCGGGACCATCATGACCATGCCCGCGCCGCCTCCGAAGGGCTCATCGTCCACCTTGCGGTGCCTGTCCTGGGAGAACTGGCGAAGGTCCGTCACCGTGACTTCGAGCAGACCCGAGGCGAGGGCCTTGCCCAGCAGGCTCGCTTGCAGAGGCGACGAGAAGTACCCGGGGAAGATGGTGAGGATCTCGATCTTCATGAAGGTGTTGCGACGTGCGACGTTCTACGTTCTCCGCTCGGCGTGGGAGGAGTTTCCCGCGCAGCCAACGGAGAACGTCGCACGGAGAACGTCGCACCGAGAACGTCTCACCCTAAAGCTCCAACAGCCCTTCGGGGAGATCGAGCACGACCCGACGGCCCTCTTCGTCGATCCGACGGACCATCTCCTCCACGAAGGGAACCAGCGCCTCCTTGCCCGCGTCGGTCTCCACGGTCAGGAGCGGTCCAGCCGGCGACTGCTCGAGGTTCCGAACGACGCCGAGCCTCCGGCCGTTGCCGTCCTCGCATCGAAAGCCCTCGATCTGGTGGCTGTAATAGAAGCCGGGAGGCGGAGGAAACGCCTCGCGGCCGGGCACCCGCAGCTCGCCGCCCGTCAGAGAGCGCGCGGCATCGATGCCTTCCACGCCGGAGAAGGAAATCAGGAGCCGTTCGCCATGAGGACGAACGGTCGCGATCTCGAGCGTCCGCTCGTCCGCGCCGCGGCGCCAGATCAGCCGAAGGCCGGTCGCGAATCTCTGGGGAAAGTCGGTCGTGATCTCCACGGAGACTTCCCCTGCCAGGCCGTGGGGGCGCCGCACGAGACCGACGAGAAGGAAGTCCGAGTGGGACGGGCCGGGAGCGGAGCCGAGCGAGCGATTCTCGTCACTCGTCACTGGTCACCCGTCACTGCGTCTAGTCCCGAACCCTCACCACGACTTTCTTGCCACGGGCCGACGCCGCGGCACCGACGAACGCCCGGACCGCTCGGACCGTACGGCCCTCTCTTCCGATGAGCCGGCCGCGGTCCTCTTCCGGCACCGCAATCTCGTAGACGGCGGTCCTGCCTTCGTAGCTCTCGGACACCCGCGTCTCCTCGGGATGATCCGACAGCCGTCGAGCGATCGTCTCGACCAGGCGGCGCAGGGTCGCCCCTTCGGGTCCGCCGGTTTCCTTCATGGCGTCGCGGGAGCCGCTTCGGGCCGCGCCAGGAACGAGCGCACGGTCGGAGAGACCTTGGCCCCTTTCCCGATCCAGTGCGAGGCCCGGGTCCGGTCGAGCCCGATGCGGGGCGGTTGCGCGATCGGATCGTAATGTCCCAGCTCCTCGAGCACCTCGGCCCGGGCGGTCCGCCGGGAGTCGGAAACGACGATGCGGTAGTAGGGGCGGTTGCGCTTGCCCATTCGGCGGAGGCGAATCATCAGCATGGTTGAGACTGTCCTTTCCCTATCGTGAAAGCTGTTCATTCTAGCAGGACTCGGAAGGCGGAAGGCGACTCTGGGCTTCGCCTCACGCCTCACGCCTCACGCCTCACGCCTTCGGCGCCGGCAGGGGCAGGCGGGACAGATCGAGCCCCCGCATTCCCTTGCGGGCAGTCTTCAGGAGCTTGCGCATCTGCTGGTATTGCTTGATCAGGCGGTTGATCTCCGAGACGTTGGTGCCCGAGCCCGCCGCGATCCGTTTCTTCCGGGATCCGCTCAGGACCTGCGGATACCGCCGTTCCTCCGGAGTCATCGAATCGATGATGGCCGCGACGCGTCCAAGCTGCTTGTCGTCGACGGAATCGGGGGCGGTGAGCCCTTTGAAGGCGCCGGCCTTGGGCAGCAGGTCGAGGAGACCGGAGACCGGTCCCATCTTCTTCATCGACCGCAGCTGCTCCCGCAGGTCCTCCAGCGTGAATTCCCCCGCTCCGGCGCGCTCGGCGATCCGTCGCGCGGCGTCGGCGTCGACCTGCTCCTCGACTTTCTCGATCAGCGTCAGGACGTCTCCCAGGCCCAGAATCCGCGAGGCCATGCGATCCGGGTGGAACGGCTCGAAGTCCTCCGGCTTTTCGCCGACGCCGACGAACTTGATGGGACGATCCAGGGTGGACACGATCGAGAGGGCCGCGCCGCCGCGCGCGTCGCCGTCGGTCTTGGTCAAAACGATCCCGGTCACTGGAACGGCCGCGGCGAAACCCGACGCCGAGCGGACGGCGTCCTGTCCGGTCATGGAGTCCGCGACGAAGAGGACTTCGCGGGCCGCGATGGCGTCGACGACGGCCCGCACTTCCCTCATGAGGTCTTCGTCGATGTGGAGGCGGCCGGCGGTGTCGACGATGACGGTGTCGCGTCCCGTCAGTTTGGCCTCGCGGACGCCTTCCCGGGCCACCTCGACCGCGTCCCGGCGATCTCCGGGATCGAAGACCGGGACGCCGATCTGGCGGCCGAGCGTCTTGAGCTGGGAGACGGCGGCGGGGCGAGTGAGGTCCGCGGCGACCAGGAGCGGGTAGCGGCCGCGGGATTTCAATTTGAGCGCCAGCTTGCCGGTGGAGGTCGTCTTGCCGGAGCCCTGAAGGCCGACCATCGCGATCACCGCGGGGCTGCCCGAAAGGTCGATGTCGGCGTTGCGTCCTCCCAGGAGGGTCACCAGCTCGTCGCGGACGATCCGGGTAACCTCCTGAGCGGGCGAGAGCTGCTGGAGAACTTTGGCGCCCACCGCCTTTTCCTTCACTCGGGCGGTGAATTGGCGTACCACCGGAAGCGCGACGTCGGCTTCCAGCAGCGCGAGACGGATCTGCCGCAGGGCCGTGTCGAGGTGGTAATCGGTCAGGTGGCCTTCACCCCGGAGCTCCTTGAAGACCCCCGTCAAGCGGTCCGACAATCCCTCGAACACCGTCGCTCTCCTCCTTCCGGTCCGGCGGGGGCCGGGAGGCCAAGAATACCGGCGCCGCTGGCCCGAGTCGAGGCTGTCGCCGCCAGTTGACAGGGGGGGGCTTTGGGATATCATTCCGCCGCGTTTTTCCCCGGGCTGGGGATTCTTTTTTGCGTCTGGAAAACGCTTAGAAAAAGGAGATGAGGGATATGAAGAAGTTCGTGACCCTGGGGCTGGTGGCCGTTCTCGGCGTGGCTCTCGCCGCCGGCTGCAAGAAGAAAGAGGAGACCGAGTCGACGACCACGACCACGAGCGAGCAGCCCGCCGTCGTGCAGGAGACCGGCACGACCTCGACGGCCTCGACGATGGGCACCGGCACCGAAATGACCGGTACCATGATGACCACCACGACCGGGACGACCACGATGCCGGGCATGGGGACATCCACCACCACCACGTCGACGACCTCGACCGAGACCAAGAAGTAGACCAGTCTTCCGCTCTTGGAAGTATCAGGCCCCCGGCCAAGGGGGCCTTTTCCTTTTCCCCGCCCCGCGTCCCGGCGCGGCGTTGCTTTCGCTCTCCCTTCCACGTACAACGGGCAGGGAGAACGCGGCAACCCGCATGCTTCTCATCTGGATCGACATCGTCTTTCTCGTCGTGGCCGCCGGATCCGTGACGTATGGCCTGGCGGCGAAGGCACGCGAGCGTCGGCTGATCCTGCGGTTGGCGGCCCGCGAGCGGGGAGGCCATTTTCTCGGAGAGTCTCCCGATCTGCGGCTCATCCTCATCCACGCCTTCGCCGCGGCGCGGGAGATCCTTCCCGTCTCCCGCTTCACGCTCTACCGTATCGGCGAGGACGGACGCGTGGAAGACGTGTGGACGATGGACCCCGCGTCGCCCAACGGAGAAGTCGAGCCGCGCCGGGAGACCGAGAGCGAGCACGTGGGCAAATGGATCGACTCGGCGAGGCTGCTGGAGCTGACGGCGACCGAGACGGAGCGCTCCTTCGCCCCCCGCGATCTCCTGGCGGGCGGGCCGAGGACGCGGCGCCTGCGGCTGCCGCTCTATTCGGGCGATCGGCTGATCGCGCACCTGGTGATCGAGAGCCCCGAGCCGATCGATGACTCGAAGAAGGGCGAAATCCGAGCGCTGCTCGGGCCGCTCACCTCCTCGCTCCACGCGCTGCGCAACTGGACCATCGCCGTGACGGACGAGCTGACCGGCCTTTCGTCCCGGCGCTACTTCGAGACCCGGCTGGCCGAGGAATGGGCGCGGAGGAATCGATATGGGAGCGGGTTGGCCGTGGCCTGCTTCGACCTCGACCGGTTCAAGGCCGTCAACGATTCTCTCGGGCACGCCGCGGGCGATCTCGTCCTCCGGCGGTTCGGGGAGATCGTCCGCGCGACGATTCGATCCTCCGACGTCGCGGGGCGGCTGGGAGGCGAGGAGTTCGCGGTCCTGTTTCCGGAGTCGGAGGCTTCCGCCGCCCGCGCGGTCGCTGATCGCATCCGCAAGAGCCTGGAGGCCGTCCGGTTCGAGATCGAGGGCCAGAGCTTCCGCATCACGGTCTCCTCGGGCGTGGCCGACGCTTCGCGGGCCAACGATCGAGAGCAGCTCATGTACCACGCCGACATGGCCATGTACGGCGCGAAGGAAGGCGGAAGAAATCGCGTCCTGCTCTGGGAGGGAGAGGAGAAGCCATGATCGCGGACGCCGACCGCCTCCTCGGCGAGATGATCGACGCTCAGAGCGCGCGGTTGCTGGCGATCGCCCGCCGCATCGAGCCGTCGCTGACCTCGGAAGACCTCCTCCAGCCCCACAACCACCCGCGGCTGGCCGGCAGCCCGGAGTTCAACTTCGAGGACGGGATCCTGGCCGGCTATCTCGCCATTCGGGCGGCTCTGCGGGCCAGCCGGTAGAACCAGCGCGCGACGGGGCCGCGGCTCTTTTCAGCGGCGGCCAGGCTCGCGATCGTCTCGGCGTGACGGCGGATCCACCGCTCGTCCCCGGGCCGCACGCCCACCTGCGCCAGAAGGCGCCCCGACTCCCGCGCCAGCCGAGCCCACGGATCGTTTGGAGCGTCGTCGGTCACGAGAGCCCCGCCGCTTCGAGGAGCGCGGAAACCGCGGCGTCCCACGTGATTCGCGAGACCTCGTCGCGGCCGCGCCGGCCCAACTCCTCGAGCTCATCCGCGCGGTCCCAGGCCAGAGAGATGGCGCGCCCCAGCGCCTCGGAGGAGGCCGGCACGACGAAGCCCGTTTGTCCGTGCCGGACGAACTCCAGCGGGCCGCCCGCGTCCTGCGTGGTCAAAACGGCTTTTCCGGAGAGGAAAGCCTCCAGCGGGACGTAACCGAGGTCTTCGCCGTCGGGGGCGACCGCGACCAGCCGCGCGCCCGCGTAAAGATCGATCAGCTCCTCGTCCTGCGCCGCCGGCACCCAACGAATCCGCTCCGCGACGCCTCGCTCCCGGGCGATCCGGCGAAGGCGATCTTCCTCCGGCCCCTGTCCGACGACGACCAGACGAGCCGCCGGCGCGTGCGCCAGCGCGGCGACCAGAAGATCCGTCCGTTTCCAGGCGTCGAGACGGCCCACGGTGAGCGCATAGTCGCCGAGCGGCCCCGATCGGTACCGGCCGGCCAGGGGCGGGGGGTGATAGAGCGGCTCGCTGCGGATGCCGTTGTGCCGCGCCAGCCGCGCCGCGACGTTGGCGGAGTTGGCGAAGACGCGCCTGGCCTCGGTCAGCCCGACGCGATCGATCTCGGCGATCGCTTCGCGCGTCCGCTGGTCTTCCCGCGACGACGTGAAGTCGCTGTAGGGCGAGCCGAATTGATCGTAAACCTGGCGATACTGATGAATGAGCCAGACGATCTTGTTGTCGTGGCGGGCGGCGTAACTGGGGAAACGCGTCGCGATCACCGCATCCACGCGCCGGCCCGCGACGTCCGACAGATCGAGGCCGCGCCACGCCAGGGCGCTGCGGACGAGGTCGAAACGCTCGCGCTCGATCAGGGGGAGCGTGACCAGGTCCGACTCGACGCCCCGGATTTGGAGCTCCTCGTTCAACCGCCGCACATGGCGCTCCGCGCCGCCGTGCGAGAAAGGGCTCTGGACGGCAAGGACCAGGACGCGGGGGGACTTCATGGGTGGGCTGGCGTCAGGCGCCCGACGAAACGCGGAGAAGCTCTCCGAAAGCCGCGATCGTTCCCTTCACGCCTTCCGCCTCACGCCTCACGCTCCGCCGACGGCACACGCGCAATCAGGGCGTAGTCCTGCGGCCCGAAGAGCAGGCGGTTCAACTTCGTGTCATTGTCGGTCGGTCTCGACCAGCCTTTCCTCGGGGGCAAGTGCGGCCCGGTACTCGATCCTCGTCTCGCTAAAGCCCGCCGCCTCGGCCAGAAATCGCAGCTCTTCGGGCGGGACCGGGCGGACGTGGGACGGGTCGAGAAAGAACGTCCTCCAGGCGGAGAGCGAATCGACATTGATGGTTTCGGCGATCAACATGCCGCCCGGGGCGAGCGCGCGGGCGGCCTCGCGCAGGAAAAGAAGATCGTCTCCGGCTTCCAATGCTCGACCACCTGGAATGCGACGACCGCGCCCAGGCTGGCCGCCGGCCGCCGGGCAAGAGCGGCCACGGCGTCCTCCTGCTCGACGGTGAGGCCGGCGTTACGGCACTCCTGGACGGCGATCGGATTGACCTCGACGCCGGAGGCGGCCAGGCCCTCCTGCCCGAGCAGACGCAGAAACTCCCCTCGGCCGCAGCCGACGTCGAGGACCGGGCCGGGCGCGTCTCGCACGACGGCGACGTACTCCTTCTGCTTGGCCTCGATCTCCTGGGGCGATCCCCGAAACCTTTCTTCGAACAGGCTGTAGACACCGGGAGGAATTTCGGGCCCCGGCGGGCCGGCGACGACCCTCGCGGAGCCCGACGAGGCCGCTTCCAACTGCGCCAGCCGGGCCTCCTCGATGGCCACATGGCGCCGCCAGGCGGCGAGGCTCCGCTCGGCCTCCTGCAGCAACCGCGCGAGCTCGGCACGGGAAGCCTCCCGCTCCTGCTCGGCGGCGACCAGGGTCTGGCGCAGGCGGTCGATTTCGACTCTTTGCTCGGCCACGCAGTCCACGAGCGTCTGAGAGGCCTCGAGGGAGAGCGCGTGGAAGGCGGCTTCGTCACGCCAGGCGAACCGAAGGACTCGCAAGGCGAAGCGCTTGAGCGGAGAAAGCGGAGCGCCCTCGGGAATCGTCGGAGTCACGTGCGCCCCGGCCCGCTCGAGCGCCGAGCGGGCGCCGTCCTCCGGTCCGGGCGAAGGATGCCGGGCCGCCGCCAGCGCGGGCGGCGCGGCCTGCGCCACGGCCTCTCGAATCTGCTCCGCCAGCGACGCCGCGCGCTCGCTCTGGGTCGTCACGGCCGAGCAGGATAGCAGGCTGTCGCGGAAAAGCGGCCGGGCGGCGCGGGCATCTGCGGTGCAACAATGGCACCCATCGTCATGGAGCCTTCCGCGATCGCCCGAGCGCTCGAGAGCCTCGCCGGACCGTGGCTGTCTCCCCTGGTCTGGGCACTGCGAGTGGCCGCCGTCCTGACCGTGGCCACGGCTCTCGCGCTCTCGGTATGGAGGGTCGTGACGGCGCTTGCCGCCTGGAAGTACGGCTGGGAACGAAGAGTCGTCGTGCGGTGCCCCCGGTGCGGCCTCGTGGCGACGGATCCGCGCGCTCCGGCCTGCCCCGAGGGGCACGCCGTTCGCTTTCCGCCCGGAGTGGCCCGTGCCGGGACCGGAGAGAACCAGACCTGGCGCGCCATCCGGCGAGGATACGCGGTCGCGATTCCGGCCGCCGCGGGCGCGCTCGCGGTGTGGGGCTACTTCGCGCTTCGCACGGGGCACCTCCGGCTCTCGCTCGCCGCGATCCTGGCGTCTTGCTCCTACCTCTTTTTCGCCGCCCTTCTCTTCTGCGCGTCGTGGGCTCTCGGGCCCGGCCCTCGCGGAGCCATCGCCCGTGCGCTCCATCTCGCGCTCGCCGCCCTCTTCGTCGCGCCTTCGGTCGTCCTCTATCTCCTGGCCGAGCTGGTCGAGCCGCCGGCGCGAACGCCGCTCGGCGCGCTGTGGAGCACTCCGACGGCGACCTACGTCTCGCGGGCCGGGCACCGTGCCCGGCGGGTGGGGCCCGCGGCTCAAAAAGTGCGTGCCTTAGTCGTCGAGGGCCGCATCCCCGCGTTGGGAGTCGTGTGGCAAGGGCTCGAGGGATGGACGATCGAAGGCCGCCCGGTCCCGTGGGGCGGTTCGGGAGGGTTCCTGGCCAGGCGCCTGGAGCAATTTGCCGGGCCCCTGTCGACGCATGGCGTCTGGCTCTCCCGCTTCGAGCGGGACGTGGCGCTGAAGCCCAATGGGAAGCTGTGGATCGTCAGCGATCGCCGGCGTCTGTTCTTCCTGCGCGAGGACGAGCTCGACGTGCCGGAGGTGCCATCCGAGCGCATGAGCCGCGGACCGCCCCTATAATCCGCCGCGTGAGACGCGATCTCCTCTTCGGCGCGATCGCCGCGGCCGCCGCCCTCACCTTGAGAGCCGGCCCCGGGACGCCCGTGCCCGCCGCGGCTGCCGCCCCCCTGCTCTACCCGGGAGAGGAAAAGTTCCTGGCCAACGTCCGACAGCTCACGTTCGGCGGCCAGAACGCCGAGGCGTACTGGTCCCTCGACGGCCGCCGGGTCATCTTCCAGTCCGACGACGAAGGGCGCCTTCCGTGCGATCAGATCTTCACCATGGCCGCGGACGGCTCGCAGAAGAAGAGGGTCTCCAACGGACGCGGCAAGACCACCTGCTCCTTCTGGTTCCCATCCGGCAATCGGATTCTGTACGCGTCGACCTTCGGCGCCGCGCCGGGCTGCCCCCCTCCTCCCGATCGCAGCCACGGCTACGTCTGGGCCCTGGACGACTACGACATCTACACCTCGCGCCCGGATGGAAGCGACGTCCGCAAGCTCTTCGGCTCTCCGGCCTACGACGCCGAGGCCACGATCTCCAAGGACGGAAAGAAGATCGTGTTCACGTCCGCCCGCGACGGCGACCTGGAGATCTACTCGATGAACGCCGACGGGAGCGGTGTCACGCGCCTGACCAACACTCCAGGCTACGACGGAGGCCCCTTCTACTCCGACGACGGGACCAAGATCGTGTACCGCGCCGACCATCCGGCCTCGGCCGAGGACCTCGCCCGCTATCGCGACAACCTCGCGCGCGGGACCTATGCTCCCCGCTCACTGGAGATCCGGGTGATGAACGCCGATGGGAGTGGAGACCACGCCGTCACCTCCAACGGCGCCGCCAACTTCGCCCCCTACTTCTTCCCCGACGGCCGGCGGATCATTTTCTCGTCCAATCTCGCCGATCCGAAAGGACGCGACTTCGACCTCTCCATCGTCGACGCCGACGGCTCGAACCTGAAGCGGGTGACGTTCGCCCCGGAGTTCGATGGGTTCCCGATGTTCGACGCGCGGGCGACCCGGCTTCTCTTCGCCTCCAACCGCAACGGAAAGAAGCCGCACGAGACCAACATCTTCGTCGCGGACTGGATTGCCAGATAAGAGCGGGACGGGACGAGACGGGTCGAAGGGGCGCGGTCTCTCGCAGGGCGCTGAAAGATGATTGCGGGCGGCGCGTCAGGGCTCTTGCAAGTTGTCGTGGACGGCGTCCGATGCCTACAGGCATCGCCTTCGTCGCGGCGCCCTGGATCCGACCCCGCGGCGCTCGCAACGCCGCTCCACACCTTTTTTCAGGGCTTCATCTCGGCGTGCTGCTCCAGTGTCTCTTCCGCGAAGCCCAGCAGCGCCAGGGCCAGGGCGACGAGGAGCGGACCGGCGAACATTCCAATCGGACCGAACGCCGCCAGACCCCCGAGCACTCCGAAGAAGATCGGCAGAGTCGAGATCTGGGCCCGTCCGGAGATGAAGAGCGGCCGCAGGACGTTGTCGACGGTGCTCACCAGGATCGCTCCCCACACCACCAGGAAAGCGGCGGCGCCCCAGCGTCCCCCGGCGATCAGTGCCAGCGCGCCCGGAGCCCAGACCAGGGCCGTCCCTCCCACGGGCAGGAGCGCGCAGGCAGCGGCGATGGCCCCGAAGACGACGGGCGAAGGCAGACTCACCAGGCCGAAGCCGAGCCCGACCAGCGTTCCCTGGAGAATCGCCGTCAAGAGCGTTCCGAAGACGACGGCCCGGGTCACCGAAGCCAGATGCTCCAGGAGTCGGACCTTGTGCGCCTCGGGCATCGGCACGACCCGCACCAGACGGCCGGCCATGTGCTCGCCGTCGCGAAGAAAGAAGAAGAGCACGAAGAGCATGAGGACGATGCCGATGACCACGCCCAGAGCGGACAGGAAGATCGAGCCGGAGGAAGAGGCCAGGGCCCGAAGGAGTCTCTGAACCGCCTGGAGGAGCCAGGTCTGCACCTGCTCCGCGGTGACCGGGATCCGGGACTCGATCCCCTGGAGCGCGTTCTGCAGAATCGGGATCCGGAACACGTCGCTCGGATGGACGATCTGGTACTTGGTCGCGGCGGCCGAGACCCGGGCGGCGAGGTCCGACGCCTGTCCGGCGAAGACGATCGCCACGATGGCGGCCGGCGCGGCCACGCCGACGGTGACCGCGAGCGTCAGCACGCCCGCCGCGGCGCCGGCCCGTCCGCCAAAGCGCCGGGTGAGCGCCCGCTGGGCGGGATGGAGCAGGAATGCCAGGAGACTGGCCCACAGGATCGGACCGAGAAACGGCTCGAAGATCCGGAACAGCAGATACCCCAACGCCGCGAGGCCGGCGACGGCGAAGAGACGAGGGTAGAAACTTTGGGCCGATTGGTTCATTGGCTCATTGGTTCATTGAATCATCGCCGGAATGAGAACCCGCGATGGTGCATGCTTGAGTCAATCAGACAATGAACCAATGAATCAATGAACAAAACCACGCAATCTCCCGATCGCTCGATCGCCGCCTCGGTCTGGCGTGGGGAGGCGCTGGGGCAGGGTTTTTCGAGAGTCGGATTCGCGACCGCCGGAACGCCCCCTCGCTTCGAGACGTTCCGCGACTGGATCGCCCGGGGACGCCACGCCGGCATGCGCTATCTGGAAACGACCCTGGACGTTCGGGCCCGGCCCGAGACGCTCCTCCCTGGCGCGCGCTCGGTGGTCTGCCTCGCCGCGCGGCACGAGAGCGGTCCGCGCATCGCTCCCGACGGCGCCCGCCTGGCTCGCTACGCGTCGGGCGCGGACTATCACTGGACGCTGCGGCAGCGCGTTGCCGGCCTGGTCGAGTCCGTGACCCGGAGGCTCGGCGAGCCGTTTGAGTTTCGCATCTGCGTCGACTCGACGCCCGTGGCCGAGCGGTCGTTCGCCGCCGCGGCGGGCCTGGGCTGGATCGGCAAGAACGGGTGCCTCATCGATCCGGAGCTCGGCTCGTACCTGCTCCTGGCCGAGGTCCTGACCGATCTCGATCTGCCTCCGGACGATCCCATCGCCGAGCGGTGCGGCTCGTGCGTCCGCTGCCTCCAGGCGTGTCCGACCAGGGCCTTCGTCGCCCCCGGCGTTCTCGACGCCAACCGCTGCCTGGCCTACTGGACGATCGAGCATCGGGGCGCGATCCCCGACGCGATCAAGGAGAGCGTCGGGAATCATGTTTTCGGATGCGACGTCTGTCAGGAAGTCTGCCCGTTCAACGAACCAGCCGCCGTCTCGGTCGGGGCCCCCCTGCCCACGCGCACGGAGTGGCTGGCCATGGGCCGCGGGCAGTGGCGCCGCAGCTGGGGATCGACCGCGCTCAACCGCGCCGGCCGCCGCGGGCTCCAGCGCAACGCCGCCGCCTCCGCCGGCGCGGCGGGCGACCGAGCGTGCGAGCCCGTCCTCGAGAAGCGGCGAGGCTGCGGCGACGCGGGTCTCGCCGACGCCGCGGCGTGGGCCTCGAAGAAACTCAAGCGCAGCGACCCCGCGAGGTAGCCCTTTCGGACCTGGACGGAGGACGTCGAACCTCCGACTTTCCCTCTCCCCCGCCGGATACACTCAGCGCGTCGAAAGGACCGTGCGCCATGGATCCTCAGAATGTCCTGTACCTTCTCCTGCTGCTGCTCTCGCTGGTCTTCTCCGCGTTCTTCGCGGGGTCTGAGACCGCGCTCGTCTCCCTGGGCCGCATCGACCTGGCACGGATGCGTGAAAGCGGAGACCGCCGCGCCGCGATCATCCGGAATCTGCGCGCGCATACGCCCCGCCTGCTCGCGACGATCCTGATCGGCCAGAACCTCTTCACCACGTCCGCCTCGGTCTTCGCCACGGCGCTGGCGACCAACTGGGTCGGGGAGACCTACGGCGTGCCCGCCGCGATCGTCTTTTCGACGGTGGCCCTCTTCGTGTTCGCCGAGATGACTCCCAAGGCGATCGCCGCCGCTTCCCCCGTCGCGGTCTCCCGTGTCGTGGCGCGCCCCCTGGCGGTCATGATGAGGGTCCTCTCGCCGATCGCCAGCGTCTGCGTCCAGGTGACCACCCGGGCCCTGAGGCTGGCCGGCGTCAAGGAGCGCGTTCCGACCCTGACCGAGGAGGAGATGAAGAGCGTCATCAACCTGGGGGCGGACGAGGGCGTCATTCACGGCGAGGAACGCCGCCTCCTCCACAAGGTGCTCGAGTTCGGCGACCGGACGGTCCGCGACATCATGGTCCCGCGCACGAAAGTGGTGGCCCTTCCCGACACTGCGCGTTTCGCCGACGTGAGTCTGGTCCTGCGCGAGCACAAGCTCTCGCGGCTCCCGGTCTACCGCGGCACGCTCGACAACATCGTCGGGATTCTCCACGTGAAGGATCTCTTCGGAATCACGGACGAGCAAGAGCGGACGTTCCGGACCGAGCAGTACGTCGATCCGCCCTTCCTGGTCCCCGAGTTCAAGCGGGCCGAAGACCTGTTTCGCGAGATGCGCCGGCGCCGGACCCACATGGCGATCGTGGTGGACGAGTTCGGCGGGACGGCCGGCCTGGTCACGATCGAGGACGCCATCGAGGAGCTCCTCGGCCCGATTCTGGACGAGTACGATGAGGAGGAGACGCCCGGATTCGCCCCGGCCGGCGAGCGCCGGTTCCTCCTCGACGGGAGTTTTCGCCTGGACGACCTGGAAGAGCAGTTCGGCATCGCGCTCCCCCGCGAGGAGTCCGAGACCATCGCCGGGCATCTCCTGCTGCGCTTCGGCCGTATCCCACGCAAGGGCGAACGCTGGCGCGGCCGGCGGGCCGACTTCGTGGTGGAGGAAGCGTCGCCCACCGCGGTCAAGAAGGTGCTGATGATTCTGCCGGAGGTCAAGAAGTAGGAGGCGACGAGCGACGGGTGAAAGGCGATATCTTTCATTCCTCTCGCTCGTCACCTGTCAATCGTCACTCGTCACTCGTCACTTGGAGCTCATGTCGACAAAGACCGTTACACTGATCCGAGGCGACGGCATCGGTCCGGAGATTTCCGACGCGGTGGTGGCGATCCTGGATGCGGCGGGCGCGCCTGTGCGCTTCGAGGTCCAGGTCGTGGGTCGCGAGGCGGAGAAGAGCGAGGGGGATCCCCTTCCGGACCGCGTGATCGAGGCGATCCGCGCCCACGGGGTGGCCTTGAAGGGCCCGGTGGCCACGCCCATCGGGAAGGGGTTCGCGTCGATCAACGTCCGCCTGCGCAAGACGCTGGACCTCTACGCCAACCTCCGCCCGGTCAAGAACGTGCCCTCGGTCCAGACCCGCTTTGACAATGTAGATCTTGTAGTGGTCCGTGAGAACACGGAGGATCTGTACAGCGGCCTGGAGCACATGGTCGTCCCCGGCGTGGTCGAGTCCCTGAAGATCATCACCGAGGCCGCCTCTACCCGGATCGCTCGGTTCGCATTCGACTACGCCCGCCAGAACGGGCGCCGGCGCGTCACCGCCGTGCACAAGGCCAACATCATGAAACTCTCCGACGGCCTGTTCCTCGACTGCTTCCGGCGGGTCGCCGAGGACTATCCCGACATCCAGGCCGACGATCGGATCGTGGACGCCGCCTGCATGCGCCTGGTGATGAATCCGGAGTCGTTCGACGTTCTCCTCCTGGAGAACCTGTACGGCGACATCGTTTCGGACCTGGCCGCGGGGCTGGTGGGCGGCCTCGGCCTGGTCCCGGGGGCGAACCTGGGCACCCGGGCCGCGATCTTCGAGGCCGTGCACGGGACGGCCCCGGACATCGCCGGCCAGGACAAGGCCAACCCCACCGCGCTCCTTTTCTCGGCCATCCTGATGCTGCGGTACCTCGACCTTCCTTCGCATGCCCAGCGCATCGAGACCGCGCTGCTGGCCACCCTCGCGGCGGGAATCCGGACGCCCGACATCGGCGGGACCGCGGGAACGGGAGCCTTCGCCCGGGCGGTGGCGGAAAGGCTCTGAGCGGGCCTCTGAGATTGCGGGCGCTTTGAACCTCCACCGCGAACGCTGATGCTCCGCCCCGGCGAAGAGCTCGTCGTCGCCCCGTCGTTCGACCCGGCTGCCGTCTTCGGCCGCCGCGCGCCCCTGGAAGTGGAAATCGGAAGCGGGAAGGCCCGGTTCCTGATGGAGGCCGCCCGCGCCCGCCCGGAGCACGACTTCCTCGGCGTGGAGCGAGCCCTCGCCTATTACCGGATCTGCCGCGACCGGATCGATCGCGCCGGAATCGCCAACGCCCGCGTGGTGCGCACCGATGGCCGCCTCTTCGCGCAGGCCCTCGCGCCCCGTTGCGTGCGCGCGTTTCACATCTACTTTCCGGATCCCTGGCCCAAGAAGAAGCAGAAGAAGCGGCGCCTGCTCGACGGAGTCCTTCTGGAGCTCCTGGCCTCTCGGCTGGAGCCGGCGGGGTTGTTGCGCATCCAGACCGACCACGCCGAATACGGCGCGACGCTCGGGCCGCTCCTGGAGACCGTTGCCGCTCTGGAGCGACTGGAGTGGGATTCTCTCTCCCCCCTCCGCCGACGCACTACGAGATCAAGTACCGGGCCCAGGGCCGGCCTATCTGGCGGTTCCTGTTGCGCCGGAGGTCTTGAGGCTCACTCTGCCGGAGGCATCGGGCCGGTGAACGAGACGACCCGCTGGAGGAAGCGCGCGAAGTACTGGGACCCGGAGATGAGGGCCACGGCGACCACCAGCCACAGCGCGGCGCGGGCCACATCCTGGAGAGAGAGATCGAGGACCGGCACCAGAAAGGCGCTGTGGCGAATGGCCAGGATCAAAAGGGACACCGCGACGATCTGCGTGAACATCTTGGCCTTTCCCCAGCTGGAAGCCGGGATCACCAGGCCGTGCCCGGAAGCGATCGCGCGCAGCCCCGAAACGGCGAACTCGCGGCCCACGACGACCACCACCATCCAGGCCGGCGCCAGACCGAGCTCGACCAACGAGATGAACGCCGCGGAGATCAGCAGCTTGTCGGCGATCGGATCGAGCAGCGTCCCCAGAGTCGTGATCTGACCGCGGCGCCGGGCCACCCACCCGTCGAAAAAGTCGGTGGCTGTGGCGGTCAGGAAGATGAGCAGGCCGACGATCTCCCGCCCGTCGAACTTGGTCAGCAGCACAACGACCAGGAAGGGGACGAGGAAAATGCGCGTCAGGGTCAGGGTGTTGGGAAGATTGAGGTTCAAGATTCGAGTTCGACGTTCTCGGTTGGACGTTCTACGATTGTTTCCCGCTTCGGCGACCTAGAACGTAGCACGTCGCACGTCGCACGCCGCCGAACCGGTCATAATAGTCGCATGAATGTTCCCTGCCCGGTCCATGGCAGCCGCCGCGCCCATCGGAGCTGCCACTTCTGCCGCCGGCCTATCTGCCGGCTGTGCGAGGTCCGGATGCGCGGGCATCTGTACTGCTCGACCCGATGCGCCCGGGATGCCGGCCGCGTCGCCTGGAGGAACCGGGCCGTCCGGCATCTGACCCGCCCGATCCCCTCCCGGTTCGCCGTCCTGCTCGTCCTGATCGCCCTGGGAGCCCCGACCCTGATGGCCCTGCGCGCGGTGTCGGAGCTCGACCGGTTGAACACGCCGGCGTCGCTGGCCCGCCGCCGGCCGGGGGCGTCCGCCCGGATCGAGACCGTGCTTCCCGGCGCGGGGGGCGCGCGAATCGAGGGAACGGCGCCGGCCGGCAGCGCGGTCTTCCTCTTCGCCGGCCCTCATTTCATCGGCACCGCGTTCGCCGAAGCGGGAAAGTTCCGGTTCGAGGAGGTCCACGCGTCGGGACCTTACAGGGTGGGAGCGATGTTCCTCTCGCCGGATTCGGCGCCGTTCGCGCCGCCGGCCGGCGCCGGGGTCCCCGGGCCGGCCGAGTCGGTCCGTCCGCCGGCCCCGGGTCCGGTGTCCCGGATGCCTTCGGTCCCGGACGTCACGCGGGGGCCCGCCGACCAGCCGGAGATCCTGCTTTCCTTCGACGGAGGGTCGTCCGACCGCGGAGCCAGGGAGATCCTCGACGCTCTTCGGGCTCGCGGGGTCCGGACCACGATGTTCCTGACGGGCGACTTCATCCGGCGCTACCCGGGCCTGACCCGCCAGATCGCCGCCGACGGCCACGAGGTGGGCAACCATACCGACTCGCATCCTCATCTGACGACGTACGCGACCGACGGGCGCCAGTCGACGCGGCCGGGCGTCGACCGCGCGTCGCTGCGGCGCGAATTGGACGTCACGGCGAGCCTGTACCGGGAGGCGACGGGCAGAGACATGGCGCCTCTGTGGAGAGCCCCGTACGGCGAACAGAACCCCGAGATCCGCCGATGGGCGGCAGAAGCCGGGTACTGGCACGTGGGGTGGACGGGAGGGCGCGCGGGTCTGGACGGTCTCGATTGGGTGTCGGATCCCAGCTCTCCGGTCTACCGCTCGTCGGATCGGGTCGTCGCGCGTCTGATCGCCAACGCCGAAAACGGCGGCATCGTGCTGCTGCACCTGGGAAGCGACCGTGACGAGCCGGTCGCGCTGCGGGTGCCGGAGCTCTTGGACGGCCTGACCCGGCGCGGCTTTCGCTTCGCCCGGGCCTCGGAGTTCCTCGGCCGGGAAGGCCTGACGCCGGAGCGCCTGGCGGCCCTCGCGCGAGGGGACGGGCGTTGACGCCGGCCGATTCCCCGACCACCCCATCCCCCGATCCCGCGTTTCCCCTCGGCACCGACGGCTGGCGCGGAGTGATCGCCGAAGGCTGCACTTTCGAGGCCATCGAGCGCCTCGCCGCCGGGGTCTCGCGCGTCTGGCCGACCCGGGAAGAGGGCGACCCGCGTCGGATCGTCATCGGACACGACACGCGATTCCTCTCTCCCGAATTCGCGGCGGCGGCGGCCAGGGTCCTGGCGTCATCGGGAATCGACGTCCTGCTGACCGATCGCCCGATTCCGACTCCGGCGGTCTCCTATCACGTGCGGCGGCTGGGGCTGGCGGGAGGCATCGCCATCACGGCCAGTCACAACCCGGCCATCTACAACGGCTTCAAGATCAAGGCGCATTACGGGGGAAGCGCACCGCCGCAGCTCTACCAGGCGGTCGACCGCGAGAGCGGGCGCGCGCCGCTCCGACAGGCCGATGCCTCCGGCGGGTCCGGCGCGCGCGTCGCGAGGGTGGACCTCGCCGCCTCCTACCGCGAGCGGCTCGCCTCCTTAGTCGACCTCTCAGCGATCCGCCGCGCGGGCCGGACCGTCGTGGCCGACGCCATGCACGGAGCGGCGGGCACGCTGGTGGAGGAGATCGCCGGAGGCGGAGCGACGAGGATCCTGTCGTTTCGGGCCGACCGGGACGCCCTCTTCGGCGGCGTGCACCCCGAGCCGATCGCCGCCAATCTGGCTGCCACGGGAGAAAGGCTCAAGGAGGCGGGGGCCGACCTGGCCGTCGCCTGCGACGGAGACGCTGACCGCCTGGGAGTGCTCGATCGCGGAGGCCGCTTCGTCTCTCCCCATCGGATCCTCGCTCTGCTGATCCTTCACGCCTACCGGCAGCGCGGCCTCTCCGGCGGCATCGCCAAGACGTTCTCGACGTCTCTGCTGATCGACCGGATCGCAGAGAAGCTGGGCGCGCCGCTTCACGAGACGCCGATCGGATTCAAGTACGTCGCGGAGCTCATGAACTCGGGCCAGGCCGCGGCGGGCGGAGAGGAGAGCGGAGGCTATGCGTTCGCATTCCACCTTCCAGAGCGTGACGGGGTCTTGAACGCCCTCCTGCTGATCGAGAGCCTGGCCGTCCAGGGACGAGACCTCGATGCGGCCCTGCGGTCGCTGTCCGAAGAGTTCGGCGAGTTCGGCTACGCCCGCCGCGACATCTCCCTTCCCGTCGACGTTGTCGAGTCGTACGTGGAGCGGGTGCGTCGCGATCCTCCGGCCTCGCTGGCCGGTCAGAAGATCACGCAGGTTCGGGACCTGGACGGCGTCAAGTATGTCTTCGGCGCCCGCGGCTGGCTGCTCCACCGTCTCTCCGGCACCGAGCCGATGATCCGTCTGTACTGCGAGCACGAAGAGGCCGCCACGGTCGAGGAGATTCTGGACGAGGCGGTGGCGCGCTTGACCGCATTTGCGAAGCGACGCGCCCCGACCCGAGGACCCGGGACTTAGGACTCAGGACGGTTTCGACTCACGCCCTTCGGTCCGCCTCCGACGGGCGGCCCAGATCGGAAGCGCGGCGCCGCGGACGAGGCGGCTCGGTCAACACCGTGCCCATGCCTTCGAAGCGAATCTTGGGAGCCGAGCCCACGTCGGGCATCATCACTTCTTCCAGAAAGCGGTCCTCCAGCACCGACGGCACGAGGTCTCCGGTCCACGCGACCAGATCCCGCGATGAGACATTCAGCGGGTAGTCGGGCGAGACCTCATGGGCCAGGAGCGGCCCCCCCACCGAGAGGATGACGCTGCCCCGGCCCTGGATCTTCAAAATGTCGACGCGCCGGTTCATCCGGAAGTCGTGGATCGGCTCGAGGCGGAAAGAGAGTCCGTGGTCGAGCGCCAGGAGACGTCCCCCCTCCAGATACAGCGACTGACCGGAGAGGTCGCGCCGGAAAGCGGACCGGCCCGGGTCGTTGACGAACAGATAGCCGCGTCCGTCGGCGCGGAGGATCCTCTCCAGCCGGGTTCCGCGGAACGCGGGCTCCGGCGCGAAGCGAATCTTGCCGCTGTACCAGACAACGGAGCCCTTGCGGACGAACACCACTCCGCGCGATGCGATCTCCAGGCCGCCGTCGGGACGGACATGAAACAGCGGGCGGCCGTCGGTGTCGCGCGAGGACGCCCCGGGACGCGGGTCGGGCGACGTTTCTCGGGAAAAGGAGGGAACGGATTCCGGCGAGATTTCCCCCGGAGCTTCGGCCGATGCCACCGGTTCGGCGGGCGGGAGGAGGCTCGAGACCACGATCTTCTCCGTGGTCTCGGCGACGGCTCCGGCCTGAGCCACGGCCGCGGCCGGCATCGGCGGCAGCGTCGGACGCTCGAGAATCTCGGGCCTGGTCTGCCCAAGCGGATCCGTGTCGGAGAGCATGTCGGAGGCGGTAATCGGAATCACCGGAGCCACCGGGGGCGGCTCGGAGGGAATCGTGTGCGCCCCCGCGGCCGCGCGTTGGGCGGCGTCGCGGGGCCGACGCAGCGTCTCCTCGATCTCCGAGACCACCCGATTGGCGCCGGCAAACTTGAGATGCTCGACCGCCAGTCCCAGCTTGCCGCGCATGCGGTACAGAAGACCCAGGTACAAATGGCTGCGGGCATGATCGGGTTTGAGCTCCACCGCGCGGCGCAGCTCCTGCTCGGCCTCGCCGAGCACTCCGGCCTTGAACAGGATGAGTCCCAGGTTGCAGTGCAGAACGGCCGAGTTGGGGTTGGTCGCCAGCAGCTGACGCGCCGCCTGCGCCGCCTCGTTGTAGTACCCGCGCTTGAACTCGACGACCGAAAGAAGGTTCAAAACCTCATCGTCGTTGGGCTTGGCCAGCTGTGCCAGCTCGAGCTCCTGGCGGGCCGGGTCGAACCGCTCCTCCGCCAGGTGCTTGCGCGCCCGGCTCAGATGGACGAAGAAGATTCCGCGATCGAGGGGAGGGAGACTGCCGGGTGCTCGCGACATGGAAGATTGCTCCTCACCTTTCGCCCGACTAGCTCCGACGCAGCGGGGGCCGCACCGCGAGCTCGGTGGAAATCACGGGCCGGTTGTTCTTGTCCCGGGTCAGGTGAACGGGTCGGCCGGGCCGCATGGTCCAGGTCTCGCCGCGCGGACGGCCGAAGCCCCCGCCCAGCTCCGCCCGACCGTAGTAGGCCGTCAGCCCCTTGTGCACGTAGAGCTCCGTTTCCTGGTACGGCGGAACTCCCCCGTAGCGCAGGACGGCGGTCTCGCCGGCGTTGTAGGCCGCCAGCGACTTGGAGACGTTACCGCCGAAGAGGCCCAGGAGATCCTTGAGGTATCGCACGCCTCCGGCGATGTTCTCGGCCGGATCCCAGAGGTTCTTCACACCGTAGCGGATCGCGGTTTCCGGCATGAGCTGCATCAAGCCGCGGGCGCCTTTGCGCGACACCGCGCCCGGATTGAAGGCCGATTCGATCAGCATCACCGACTTGACCAGCTTCGGATCGACCTCGTGGGAGCGCGCGGCGTCGTCGATCAGATCGTCGTACAGGGAGCGGACCCGCACACGCGAGGCGAGCCAGCCGTCGCTCTGGGCCAGTGCCGCGTGCGCCGACTCGCCGATGCCGTCGTTATAGATGACCTTGCGTCCCTGGACCACGGTCATCCGAACTGTGGCCGGGGCGCCTGCGGCGCACAGCCACACCCCGAGGGCAACGAGAGCTCCGCGCTTCATCGCATCATTCTGAGAAAACCGAAGGTCGTCAATTATACCGCAGGCGACGGAAGTTGTTGAAAGAGAGGTACTTATACCTCTACTGCCCGCCCAGGAGCAGCCGGATCTCCGCCTCCGCCTCTTTCATCGCCGCGGGCAGCAACGTCTCGTTCTTGCCGCCGGCCTGCGCCAGGTCGGCCTTCCCCCCGCCGCTTCCGCCCAGGGCCTTGCCCACCCGTGACGCGATCCGTGAGGCCGGGACTCGCGAAACGAGGTCCGGCGTCACCGCGGCCACCACGGACGTCTTGCCCTCCAGCGCCGTTCCCACAACGACCACGCCGCTCTTCAACCGGGATCGGAGCGTGTCGGAGAGATTGCGCAACTCCGGGATCGTCAGGCCGGGAGCGATGCGCGTCATCAGCCGGATTCCATCCACGTCCACCGCGTCACCGGCCGCGGCGGAGTCCCCGGACGCGATCCGGAGCTTCAACTGGCCCACCTCGCGCTCCAACGCCTTCAGGCGCTCCTCGCGCTCCTGCCACCGGGTCGCGAGCCCTTCGCGCGGAGTCTGCGCCGCACCGGAGAGATGGCTCAAGACGTCCTCGTCCTCCCGCAACCGCTCGACGGTGCCGAGCGACGTCACGGCCTCGATGCGCCGCACTCCGGCCGCGAGCCCCTTGTCCGACAGGATCTTCAACGACCCGATCTCGCCGGTCCGCGGCACGTGACAGCCTCCGCACAGCTCGGTGGAAAATCCCGGCACGGTCACGACGCGGACGCGATCGCCATACTTCTCCCCGAAGAACGCGATCGCTCCTCGCGACTTGGACTCCTCCATCGACATGGTCTCCTTGGACACCTCGAGGTCGCGCAGGATCTCCTCGTTGACCAGCCGCTCGATCTCGACGATCTGGTCGGCCGTCAGCGGCGCCGCGCCGGCATAGTCGAATCGGAGGCGGTCCGGCGCGACGAGGGATCCCATCTGCCGAGCCGACTCCCCCAGCACCTTCCGCAATGCGGCATGGAGCAGGTGGGTCCCGGTGTGGTTGGCCTGAGTCCGGCGGCGCGTCCACTCCGGAACTTCCATGTCGAGGAGCGCTCCCACGTGGAGCGCCCCCGCGCGAACCGTCGCCCGGTGCGCGATCAGGTTGGGAATCGGTTTCTGGGTGTCGGTGACCTCGGCCGACCCTCCCGGCCAGCGCCACGTTCCGGTGTCAGCGACCTGACCTCCGCCCTCGGGATAGAAGACCGTGCGGTCGGTGATCACATCCCCCGTCTCGCCGGACACGAGCTCATTGGCCGGGGCGCCGTGGCGCACGATCCCGACCACGCGCGCACCCGCGAGCCGGACGAAGTCGAGCTCGGGGTAGCCGCGGAACTCGGAGTGTCTCTCCGGCAAGGGAAGCCGTTGAAAGACGGAGGCGTCGGCCGCCTCGAACTTTGCCGAGGCCCGGGAGCGATCGCGCTGCCGCTCCATGGCCTGCTCGAATCCCTCGCGGTCCACGGCCAGTCCCTCGTCCCGGGCGATCTCCTCGATCACGTCGACGGGGATGCCGTGCGTGTCGTACAGGCGAAAGAGCGCCTCTCCGGGAACCGTCGCCTGGCCCGCGCGGCGGAGGCGCTCGATCTCTTCGCCGATCCGATCGATGCCCGACGAGAGGGTCTTGACGAAACGATCCTCCTCCGTCCGCAGGCCGCGGGCCACGCGCGCCGAGACCGCGGCTTGCTCCTCCTGCCCGACGTAGACGCCCCGGAAGATCTGCGTCACGTCGCCGACGAGGCGGTACAGGATCGGCTCCTCCACCCCCAGGCGCCGTGCATACCGCAGCGCGCGCCGGATGATGCGCCGAAGGACGTAGCCCCGCCCCTCGTTGGACGGGAGCGCGCCGTCGGCCATGAGCATGGTGGCGGCGCGGGCGTGATCGGCGATGACGCGGAACGGCGCGTCCTCGATGGCCATCCCCCCCCTGTACGTCAATCCGGAAATCTCCTCGATCCGGGCCACGATCGGCCGGAAGAGGTCCGTGTCGAAATTGTTGTTGACCCCCTGCAGGATCGCGGTGATCCGCTCGAGCCCCGCCCCGGTGTCGACGGAAGGCCGAGGCAGCGGCGTCGTCTTCCCGGAAGCGTCGCGCTCGAATTGCATGAAGACCAGATTCCAAATCTCGACGTTGTCGTCTCCCGTGCCATTCACGAGCTCGGCGCGATTACCGGACGGGTCCGTTCCCTGGTAGTAATGGATCTCGGTGCACGGCCCGCAGGGACCGGTCTCGCCCATGGCCCAGAAGTTGTCCTTCTCCCCGAACCGGAGGATGCGGGGCTTGGGAAGGAAGCGTTCCCACAGACCCGCGGCTTCGTCGTCGTCGGTATAGACCGTGGCCCACAGCCGTTGCGGGTCCAGGCCATATCCGTTCTCCCGGTCCGTCACCAGCTCCCACGCAAAGCGGATCGCCTCGTCCTTGAAGTAGTCCCCGAACGAGAAGTTCCCCAGCATCTCGAAGAAAGTCTGGTGGCGCCCGGTGTACCCGACATTGTCGAGATCGTTGTGCTTGCCGCCGGCCCGAACGCACTTCTGCGAGGTCGTGGCCCTCCGGTACTCGCGCCGTTCGCGCCCGGTGAAGACGTCCTTGAACTGGTTCATCCCGGCGTTGGTGAACAAGAGCGTCGGGTCTTGCGCGGGAATGAGGGAAGAGGACGGGACGCGGCGATGCCCCCGCTCCTCGAAGAACTTCAGAAACCTCTCACGAACTTCCTTCGATGTCATCGGTGGATCCAGAGCCTTTCATCATCGCAGAAATCGATCCCGCTTCGAAACCGCGCCGCACGAGCGCGTTCCAGATCCGCCGCCGGCGCTTCTCGGCCGCGAGACCGGCGCTCGCGGCCCAGAGCCTCCGAAACGCGTCCGCGCGAGCGACCTGTTCTTCCGCCGCGGCGCCGACCTCGGAGAGCGCGCGTTCGATGGTCTCTTCCGAGAAGCCACGGGCAGCGAGCTCCCGCTCGATCCGCGCCGTCCCATACCGCTCGGCTCCGGGTACGCACCAGGGCCCGGGCGGCGCGCAGATCGTCGAGCCATCCCTGGCGTCTCCAGCCGATCGAGCGCCTCCGCCGCCGCCGCGGCATCGAAGCCGCGCTGTCCGAGCGCGCGCCGCAGCTCCTCGCGACCGCGCGAACGCACGGTCAGCAGGCGCAGGGCCGTCGCGTAGGCGGCCGCGAGTCGGTCGAGCCGGCGAAGGCTCTTCGGACGCTTCGTCTTCCGTCTTACGTCTTCCGCCTTCCGCGCGCCGCGTCAGCGCGAGCCCGGGTGGCTGACGCGAGAAGTCAAACGGCGACTCTTCCGCCTCCATCGGATTGAAGTCGGTCGGCGCCTCGAGCTCGGCATCCATCTCTTCGCGGGCCAGATCGGACGTCGATTGGATGCCCTGGATCTTGAGCTTGAACTCGTTGGGGTTGGTCGCCCGCTTCAGGGCTTCCTCCAGGGTGATCAGCCCCGACTTGTACAGCTGATAAAGAGACTGGTCGAAGGTCTGCATCCCGTACTGCGACGTGCCCGCCTGGATCGCGTCCTTGATGAGCTTGGTCTTCTCCTTGTTCTCGATGCACTCCCGGACGTACGCGGTCCGGACGAGGATCTCCGCCGCCGGCACGCGACCGAGCCCGTCGGCCCGCGGCATCAGGCGCAGCGAAATGACCGCCTTCAACACCGCCCCGAGCTGCAGGCGGATCTGCTTCTGCTGGTGCGGCGGAAAGACCGAGATGATGCGGTTGACCGTCTCGGTGGCGTCCAGCGTGTGGAGCGTCGAGAAGACCAGGTGCCCGGTCTCCGCCGCGGTCAGCGCGGTCTCGATCGTCTCGTAGTCGCGCATTTCGCCGACCAGAATGACGTCGGGGTCCTGGCGCAGGGCGCTGCGCAGAGCGACTCCGAAGCCCTTGGTGTCGACCTCGACCTCGCGCTGGTTGATGATCGATTTCTTGTCGCGGTGGAGGAACTCGATCGGATCTTCGATCGTCATGATGTGCTCGTTGCGCATGGCGTTGATGTGGTCGATCATCGCGGCGAGCGTGGTGGACTTGCCCGAACCGGTCGTCCCGGTGCACAGGACCAGGCCCCGCTGCTCGGCGCAGATCTTCTCCAGGACCGGCGGCAGCAGCAGCTCGCGGATGTTCAGGATCCTGGCCGGAATGACGCGGAGCACGAGGCCGACCGTCCCGCGCTGCTGGAAGATGTTGCACCGGAAGCGACCCAGGTTCGGGACGGAGTACGCAATGTCGATCTCGTAATCGTTCTTGAACTTCTCCTTCTGGCGGGCGGACATGATCGAGAATGCCATCGCGATCGTGTCTTCCTGCATCAGCCGGCGCACGTCGGTCAGCGGCGTCAAGACGCCGTCGATCCGAAGGATGGGGAAGGCCGAGACCTTCAGGTGCAGGTCCGAAGCCTTGCGTTCGACGGCGATCTTCAACAAATCGTTGATGTGCATGGATTGGCCTCTTGTGCCAGTAGTTTACGCTGTTCCCGTCTCGCCGGAAAGCCTTTCCTTGACTGAGGACTGAGGACCGAGGACTGAGGACTGGAGAAACTTCTGGGCTGAGAAGACTTATCGAGGTGAAAAGCGACTGGAGTCCGCAGTCCGCAGTCCGCGGTCCTCAGTCGAAGACGTCAGACTCTTGCTTCCACCGGCACCGGCGTCAACCAGCCGTACCGGTCCTCGGCCTCCCCTTTCAGCAGCGAGAAGAACTCCTTCTGAAGGCGCTCCGTCACCGGGCCGCGTTTGCCGCTGCCCACGGTGATTCGGTCGACCGAGCGAATCGGAGTGATCTCCGCCGCCGTGCCGGTGAAGAAGATCTCGTCGGCGATGTACAGCATCTCCCGCGCAACCTGCTGCTCGACGACGGCGTATCCGGCGTCTCGGGCCAGGGTCATGATCGAGTCGCGGGTGATTCCCGGCAGGATCGTGCCGGAGAGCGGGGGCGTCAAGACCTTCCCTCCGTAGACCAAGAAGATGTTCTCGCCGCTGCCTTCCGAGATGCGGCCGGCATTGTCCAGCGCGATGCCCTCGGTGTATCCGTTGACGATCGCTTCCATCTTGATGAGAGCGGAGTTCAGGTAGTTGCCGGTGGCCTTGGCCATGGCCGGGAACGTGTTGGGCGCCATCCGATTCCAGGAGGAAACGCAGACGTCGACCCCCTGATCGAGAGCCTCGTCTCCCAGATACTTGCCCCATTTCCAGACCGCGATCAAGACCTCCACCGGACTGCGGAAGGGGTTCACACCCAGAGCTCCCAGCCCGCGGTAGACGACCGGGCGGATGTAGCACTCGTCGAAGGCGTTGGCCCGGATGGTCTCGAAGATGGCCTCGCGGAACTCGTCGGGCGAGTACGGGATCTCCATCCGGTAGACCTTGCACGAGTCGTACATTCTCTTGATGTGCTCGCCCAGACGGAACGCCGCCGGGCCGCTGCGGGTCTTGTAGACCCGCGCGCCCTCGAACATTCCGGATCCGTAGTGAAAGACGTGGGAGAACGCGTGGATCTTGGCGTCGGCGAAGTCGACGAGGCGGCCGTTCATCCAGACCTTCCGCACGTCTTCGTAGGACATCGCGCTGACCTCCGCTGTGATTTGGGGATTCAGGCGGGCACGCGGAAGTATCCTCCGCGGCGAATTGCGGTGTCAAACCGGGAGGGGCGCAAGAATCGGGACTCGATGAAGGCGGCGTCCGGCCTCATCCCCGCGACAGGGCCGCGCTCGCAAGGACGAGGGCGGCCACGGCGGCCGTCTCCGCGCGCAGCTTGCCCGCGGGCAGGCGAACCGGCAACCACCCGGCGGCCTTCGCCGCCTCCCGCTCGGGCCCGCTCCATCCCCCCTCCGGTCCGACCAGGATGGCGACGGATCCGGTCAAACGCTCGGGAAACGGCTCTCCGTGGAGATCGAGCAGGATCCGTGTCGCGTAGGAAGGCTGATCCAGGACCCGGACAAAGGGAACCGGACCCTCGATGGAGGGCCACCGCGCGCTCTCGCACTGCTTGGCCGCTTCGCGCGTGACCCTCTCCAGCCGGCCACGGCTCGCCTCGGACGCGCGAAATTTCTGGGTGCGGTCGGTCGCCACGAGGACCAGGCGGGCGGCGCAAAGCTCGGTGGCCTTCTCCGCGATCCACGAAAGCCGCGCGGGTCGAAGACCGGCGACGAGAAGGGCCACGTCCGTCGCGGGCTCCTCCCGATGCGAGGCCGACTCGACGGCGACGCGCACCCTCGCGCGCGACACTTCGACGATCCTCCCCGAGGCCTCCCTGCCCGTGCCGTCCACAAGCTTCACCCGGTCGCCCGCGGCCAGCCTGCGGGCGCGCGCGTGCAGCGCCTCTTCCCGCGCGAGCGAGACGACGTCGCCGGGCGCGGGGCACCGGTCTACGACGAACCGCGCTCGAGGTCGAGACTCGTCCATGCGTTCTCCGAGCGTTTGCCGGCGAGTCTCCAGCGCCTCGACCGGAGCCGCGCGAGGACCTCCTGCTCGCGCTCGCGCGGGATCCCGGACACGATCACGTGACCGCCGGGCCGCGCGCGCGCGAGCACGCTGCGGCGGATCGGCAGAAGCTCGTCGGGCAGCAGGTTGGCAACCACGACATCGAACTCCATGCCGATGGCATCGACGGTCGAGACCGCCAGGGCCACACGGTCCCCGAACGGATGGCGAAGCCGATTCTCCGATGCCACGAAGATCGCGTCGGCGTCCGTGTCGAACCCGACCGCGAGACGGGCCCCGAGCGCGGCCGCGGCCAGGGCCAGGACTCCCGATCCCGTGCCCACGTCGAGCACCGTCTGACCGGCCGGGGGATCGTCCTCGAGCGCGAGCAGCGCCAACCGCGTCGATTCATGGCCTCCGGTTCCGAACGCCCGGGATGCCGGAAGACGCAGTGCCACGCGTCCGGCAGGGGCCTCCGAGTCCGACGGCTCTCCCGGGTCGATCCAGAACGACCGTCCGACGGCAAAGGGGCGAGCCCCCAGCCGAAAAGCCTCCAGCGGATCCCCCTCCGGAATGTCGGTCACCAGGTCGCAACGAACTCGGATCGACTCGAGATGCCGCTGTGCGGCGCGCGCGGCGTCGGAGTCTCGGAAGCAGGCGATCAGATCGCTGCCTTCTTCCAGCAGGCCCAGGGGCCCATGGAGCGACAGCAGTCCCACGAGCGCATCGTCGTTGGCCTTCCGGCGGATCCGCAGGCGCGAATAGTTCAAGCGACGCACGGCGAGCGAGAAGGCGGTGGGATCATATGCCGGCGCGCCGGCGGCCGTCGGAGAGAGTGGACGCCGCGGCCCTGCCCGACGCGGCCACAGCGTCGTGGGCTCACGAAAAGAGCTTCTTGGCTCTCTCCGCGACGCCGGGCTTGCCGACCGGCGCTCCGACCAGATCGGCATACTGCCGGAGCAGTTCTTTTTCCTTGGCCGACGGAGACTCCGGAACGGCGACTCCGACGCGCACGACGAGATCACCGCGCCCCCGGCGGCCGAGCCGTCCGAGCCCCTTTCCGCGAAGCCGGACCTCGGAGCCGGCTGCCGTCCCCGGCGAGATCGCGATCTTCTCTTCTTCCTCGAGCGTCGGGACGGACACCTCGCCGCCCAGAACCAGCGTCGGGAAGGGCAAGTCGAGCCTCAAGACGACGTCGTCTCCCTCCCGGTCGAAGACCTCGTCCTCCCGAACCGTCAGCACGACATAGAGATCTCCGGCCGGACCTCCCCCGGGTCCGGCGTCTCCTTCGCCCGCCAGCCGCAACCGCGATCCGGTCTCCACACCGGCGGGAACCCGGATCTCCAACTTGCGCGAGACGCGCCGGCGGCCTTCCCCGTGACACGGGCGACACGGCTTCTCGATGACGTGCCCCTCGCCCGCGCACTCGCCGCACGGACGAGTCACCGTCAGAAACCCCTGAGAGAAGCGCTGCCTGCCCCGGCCGCCGCAGGCTGGGCACGCCTTGGGCGCCGTCCCCTTTTCCGCGCCCGAGCCGCCACACTCCTCGCACGGCTCGAGCCGCGAGAGGACGAGCGGGGCCTCCAGGCCGAACGCGGCATCGTGCAGGGAGATCTCCATGCGGTAGACGAGATCGCTGCCCGCCGCCGCGTGCCCGCCCGCGCCCGCGCCGAAGCCGAAGATCTCACCGAAGAGATCGGAAAAATCCGCGAAATCGAAGCCGAAGCCGCCTCCGGAGGACGCCGCGGTGCCGACACCGGCGTGGCCGAACCGGTCGTAGCGCGCGCGCTTCTCCGGATCGGAAAGCACGGCATAGGCTTCGGACGCTTCCTTGAACCGCTCGGCCGCCTGCGCATCTCCCGCGTTGCGGTCGGGGTGGTGCTGGAGGGCGAGCTTGCGATACGCGGACTTGAGCTGCTGGGCATCCGCTTGCCGGGCCACGCCGAGGATTTCGTAGTAGTCGCGTTTGGTCATAGTCCGGGGTCCGTGCTCGAAGTTGAGAGTTCGAAGTTCAGAGTTCGAAGTTCAAAGTTGAAGAACTTCGCACTTTGAACTTTGCACTCTGCACTCTGCACCCGGAGGCGTTCAGACTTTGGCCGCGCCGGCCCGCTGGAGCATCACGCGCGTGAGGACCTTGGAGACGCCCTGCATGTCGAAAAGGGCTTCGTTCATGGCGTCGCGGGAGTCGGCGATGTCGGCGATCTCGTGGGAGCGCTTCAACGTTTCCTCGATCCGCTCCCGCTCGTCGGGCGCGAGCGCTCCGCCGAACTCGCCCAGAACCTTCTCGTTGGACGCGAGCATCGCCTCCAGCCGGCTCTTCAACTGGGCCAGCTCGCGGCGCATGTGGTCGGCCTCGGCGAAGGCGGACGCCTCCTTGATGATCTTGTCGATCTCCGCCTGGGACAGGCCGCCCGCCGGATTGATCTGGATCCCCTGGGCCTTGCCGGTGGCCAGATCACGGGCTGAAACGTTGACGATCCCGTTGGAGTCGATGGCGAACGTCACCTCGATCTGAGGAACGCCGCGCGGCGCGGCGGGGATTCCCACGAGCTCGAACCGGCCCAGGGACTTATTCTCCCGCGCCACCTCGCGCTCGCCCTGGAGCACGTGGATCTCGACCACCGACTGGTTGTCGGCCACCGTGGTGAAGACCTTCGTGTTCTTGGTCGGAATCGTGGAGTTGCGCTCGATCAACTTCTCGAAGACGCCGCCATGCGTCTCGATGCCGAGCGAGAGCGGGGTGACGTCGAGCAGGACGACGTCCTTGATCTCGCCTTTGAGAACGCCCCCCTGGATCGCTGCTCCGATCGCGACGACCTCGTCGGGGTTGATCTCGCGGTTGGGCTCGCGCCCGAAGAGCTCGGCCACCATGCGCTGCACTTTGGGCGTCCTGGTCTGGCCGCCGACCAGGATGACCTGGTCCACGTCCGAGGGTTTGAGGCTGGCGGCCTGGAGGGCGTCCAGGCAGGGGGCCGCGGTGCGATCGATCAAATCGGCCACCAGGGTCTCGAAGCGATCCCGGGTCAGCGTCCGGTTGATGTGCTTGGGTCCCGAAGCGTCGGCGGAGATGAAGGGAAGCGTAATCGTCGTCTCGGTGGCCGTCGACAGCTCGCACTTGGCCTTCTCCGCCGCCTCCTTCAGCCGCTGAAGGGCCATGCGGTCCTGTTTCAGGTCGATCCCGGAGGACTTCTTGAAGTCGTCCAGAAGCCAGTCCATGATCTTCTTGTCGAAGTCCTCGCCTCCCAGGTACGTGTCTCCCGCCGTCGACTTGACCTCGTAGATCCCCTCCCCCAACTCGAGGATGGAGATGTCGAAGGTCCCGCCGCCCAGGTCGTAGACCGCGACGATCTCGCTCCCGCGCCGCTCCAGGCCGTACGCGAGCGCGGCGGCCGTCGGCTCGTTGATGATGCGCAGGACCTCGAGCCCGGCGATGCGTCCGGCGTCGCGGGTGGCCTGCCGCTGGGCGTCGTCGAAGTACGCCGGAACCGTGATGATCGCCTCGTTGATCTCCTCGCCCAGCGCTTCCTCGGAAAACTCCTTGATCTCCTTCAGGATGAACGCGGAGATCTCTTCCGGGCTGTATTCGCGGCCGCGCGCGCGGATCTTGACGTCGCCGTTGACGGCCCGCACGATCTCGTAGGGCAGCACTTCCCGCGCGTGCTGCGTCTCCTCCGAGTCGAACTTACGTCCGACCAGCCGCTTGACGGCGAAGACCGTGTTCATCGGGTTGGTGATGGCCTGGCGTTTGGCGATCTGGCCGACCAGCCGCTCGTTGTCCTCCGTGAAGCCCGTGATCGAGGGCGTTGTGCGGCTGCCTTCGCGGTTGGTCAGGACCTGCGGCGTCGCGCCCTCCACCACCGCCACGCAGCAGTTGGTCGTCCCGAGATCGATGCCGAGGATTCTGCCCAATGGTCCTCCCTCTCCTTGCGTCAGTGGTTCTCGGTCGTCGCGTCCTCATCCGGACGCACGGCGACTTTCACCCAGGCCGGACGGAGGAGACGATCGTGAAGCACGTAGCCCTTGCGCAGGACCTCGAGGATGGTGTCCTTGGGCAGATCCGTCGCCGGCTCGGTGGCCACCGCCTCGTGGACGTTGGGATCGAACGGGCCGGAGGTATCCACCTCGGTCAGACCGTACCGTTTCCAGAGATCGGAGATCTGGCGGTGGATGAGCACGACTCCCTGGCCGAAGTCCGTCCGCAGGGCTTCCGCGGGAGCGTGCGCCAGCGCGCTCTCGAAACCGTCGACGACGGGCAGCAGATCGCGCAGGAAGTTGGCCAGGGCGCTGCGAAAGTAGTCCGCTTTCTCGCGCTCGGTGCGCTTGCGCATGTTGTCGAACTCGGCCAGCTTGCGGGCATGCCGGTTGCGCAGGTCTTCGAGGTCGCTCATGACCGAGCGCAGCTTGGTCTCGGCCGAGCGGATCGCGGAGTGTTCCTCCTCGGCCAACGCATCTTCCAGGGTCTGGCCGGGATCCTCCACCTCGATCCGATCGGGATCGGGTTCCGACGTCTCGACCGCCTGGCGGTCCTCGTCGCTCATTCCGAGGTCTCCTCATCGGCCGGAGGCTCACGTCCCTCCAGGCGGTCGGACAGCGCGCGGCCCAGCAGCTCGACGACGGGAATGACGCGCGGATACTCCCGCCGGGCCGGGCCGATGACTCCGAGCATTCCGGTCAGTGTCTCTCCCGTGCCATAGGAGGTCAAGACCGCGGAAAGCCTCGGGTCGGCGGCGAATCCCGTCTCCGAGCCCAGCAGCACGCACGGGCCCTTCGAGTCCAGGTACCGCGTCACCAGATCGAGCAGGCGCGCCTTCTCGTCGAAGGCCCGAAAGATGCGGCGGACCGACGCCATGTCCGCGAACTCCGGAACCTCCAGCAGCTTCGCCGTGCCGTCGTAGTAGACGCGCTCCTCTCCGTCGGAGCGCTCGAGCGCGCGGCGGCCCAGCGACAGGCGGCGCGCCAGCATCCGGTCGCAAGCGGCCTTCTCCTCCGCCATGGCCGCCAGCAGGCGGCGGCGCACCTCGTGCAGAGTCCGTCCGCAGTACTCCCGGGTCAACCGGTCGGATACCGCGTCGAGCTCGGCCTGGCTGTACTCCACGTCCGTCTCCAGCACGCGCGACTGAACGACGTCCGGCTCGTTGACCTGCACGACGAGCACCTTGCCCGGAGCGACGGAGAGGAAACGCAGGCTCTTGACCACCGTGTGAAGGGCATCCGGAGCGACGACGAAGCCCACCTCTCCCGAGAGCCGCGACAGCAGGCGCGAGGCCGCCTGAAAGAGTCCGGACACTTCGCCGCCGGCCGAGGCGAGGTCGGAATCCACCTGCTCGCGCACGTCGACGGCGATCTTGCGCTGCCGCATCAGCTCGTCGATATAGAGCCGGTAAGCCCGGTCGGTGGGAACCCGCCCCGCCGACGTGTGCGGCTGGGCCAGGAACCCCGAGTCGGTCAGATCGGCCATGATGTTGCGGATCGAGGCCGGGGAAAGGTGGAAGCGGTCGGAGCGGAAGAGAGCCCGGGAGGATACCGGCTTTCCGGTATCCACGTGCAGACGGATGATCTCCTTCAAGATCATTCCGCTTCGGGTGTCGAGAGTTTGCATAGAAAATCCGATTCCGCCCCCCGTTCGGCGAGCGGCTCCAAGCCTCCGTGCCCCCAATGGTAACAGGCGGGCGCCCCTGGCGGAAAGCGGGACGCTCTCCACAGGCCGGCCCCAACCTTCGAAATCTGAAGGGCTTCCCCCTTCCGGTCTAGACTCCAAACGTGGCGCAAGGGATTCTGGATTCCCGAGTGAGCATCGTCGGCCCCGGGCGCGCGGCGCGGGCGCTCGCCCGGTCCTGGATCCTCGCCGGAGGACGTCTGGCGGATGTGATCTCGCGCACGGAGTCAAGAGCCCAGGAGGCGGTCGAGGCCATCGCCGGCGGTCGGCCGCGATCCCTGACGGGCGGCCCTTTCGCATGCGACGTGCTCATCGTCGGCACGCCCGACGATGCGATTCGGGACGTGGCCGGCCAGCTCGCCGGTCGGCTCTCGTGCCGCGTTGCGTTCCATCTCTCCGGCGCCCTCGGCGCCCGGGAGCTCGACCCGCTGTCGGGCGGCGGCGTGTCGCTCGCCTCGCTCCACCCGGTCCGCGCCTTTTCCGGCGTCCTCGACGAGTCCTGGGGGGGCGCGTTCGTCGCGATCGAGGGGGACGAGGACGCGGTCCTGGCCGGCGAGCAGATCGCCCGCGCGGTGCACGCGCACAGCCATCGCGTGCCGGCCCCGCGCAAGGCGCTCTACCACGCCGCGGCGACCCTGGCTGCCGGCGGATCCGTGGCCCTCGTCTCTCTGGCCTCCCGTCTCTGGTCGGAGGTCGGCATCCCGGAGCCGGACGCGCGCGCGGCTCTGGCCGACCTCTCGGCCCGGGCCTCCGGGGCCGCCGTCGCGCGGCCCTTCGACGAAGTCTTCACCGGGCCGGTGGCGCGGCGGGACCTGGGAACGGTGCGCGCGCATCGGTCCGCGCTCTCGAGCTTCCCCGAGGCGCTGGCCCTCTACGCCGCTCTGGCTCGGGAGACGCTGCGCCGTACTCCTGGGCTCGGGAAGGAAGAAGAAATCCTGGCCGTGCTGGAAGGGCGCAACAGTTAAGCGGTGGCGCTCGGCGGAGGCCCCGTCGCGCCGCCGCCGAAACGCCTCTTGTCGTTTCGAATTAAGGGTTTGCGTTCGGGCCTGATGATAGAATTCGAGCCCACGGCGGGACGCGCCGGCGCATAATCAATCCGATGGTCTTCTTCAACTACGCCACCATGCAGATGGCGGCCAAGATCGTGTACTACGGTCCTGGTCTGTGCGGGAAGACGACCAATCTCCATCATATCTACGGCCGCACCTCCCCCGGCTCGCGCGGAGAAATGGTCTCGCTGGAAACGGAGACCGATCGCACGCTCTTCTTCGACCTCTTGCCGCTGGACGTGGGCATCATCGGAGGATTCAAGACCCGTGTCCAGCTCTACACCGTTCCGGGCCAGGTCTTCTACAACACCACACGAAAGCTGGTTCTCAAGGGGGTCGACGGAATCGTGTTCGTGGCCGACTCTCAGCGCGCGATGAAGGAGGCCAACGTCGAGAGTCTCAACAACCTGCGCACGAATCTCGCGGAGATCGGTTTAAAGCTCGAGGACTTGCCGCTGGTTTTCCAGTACAACAAACGCGATCTCTCCAACATCCTGACCTTCGAAGAGCTCGAGGAGAGCCTGAATTCGGGCCACAAGCAGGAGAGCTACGAGGCGTGCGCCGTTCTCGGACAGGGTGTCTTCGAGACGCTGAAAGCGATCTCCAAGCTGACTCTGAGATCGCTCAAGAAGCGCATGCTCGGCGACGAGCGCACGTCGCGCGTCTCGGTGGCCAGCGCCGTGCCGCCGGGAGTGCCCGCGATGCCGCCCCAGCCCGCGCAACTGCCCGCCCCCACACCGCCTCCCCCTGCTCCTCCACCTCCGCCGGTCGTCGAGCGAACACGGCATGAACCCCGACCGCCCGAGCCGAAGGCGCCCGAGCTGAAGCTGCTCGAGCCCAGAGCGCCGCAGCAGGTGGAGCTCAAGGATCTCTCGGCCCCGCGCGTCAAGCCCCCCAGGGCGGCCCCACCGCCGGAGCCTCCTCCGCCGCCGGACTTTCACAATGCCCCGGTGCCCCCGCCGCCGCCGGGCCTGCTGAGCGTCGAGGCTTTCGACGCGGACGACGTCGAGACGGTCAACGAGTTCGAGGACGCCCTGAACTCTCTCGACGCGCCGCTGCCCGAAGTCGACTTGCCGGGGGAGCCGCTGGAGATCGGAGAGGTCTCGTTCGCACAGACGCCGCAGGTCGAGGAGCCTGCGGCCATGGCCCAGGCCGAGGTCAAGCACGTGCGCGTGCGCTCGAACATCGACATCCTGGCGGAGCTCGAAAAACTGCGCAAGAGCACGACCACCGCCGCGGCGGCTCCGGCGGCGCCCGAGCGTGCGCCGCGCAGGCCCACGGCGGGCATCTCGATCGACGACCTTCTCGCTTCGAGCCTGAATCACCGCAAGGAGATCAACCGCATCTTCGAGGTCCAGGTCCCCCAGCGCGAATTGGCGCAAGGCCACCAGGTGACGATCGGCCTGCGCCTCGAGGACGACGCGAAGAACCTGGTCGGAGAGGAGAAGACATTTTCGATCGAGCTCCACACGCGCCAGGACATCGAGAAGCTCCTCCTCTCGCTGAAGTTTCATATCTTCGGCAAGTAAGAGTCCTCGAGGTCGGCGCTTCTCGCCCAACCAGCGCGCTCTCCAGGCCCACCTCGTTGTCCTCCCGGGTAGACAAGAGCCGAAATCGCTTCAAAAAGTTTTTGCGTTGGCATGCGGGCCCGTTTAACCTCTTCGCAATGATCCAAAAGCCAAAGGCTTGGACGGCGAAGAGCTGCCTGACGATCGCGCTGCTCTTCGCGGTGGCCGGATGCGCGTCCGCTCCGCCTCGGAAGGACGAGCCGGCGGCGCGTTCTTCGCCAGAGCAAGCGGCCATGGCCAGGGCCACGAGCGCCTTCGAGCTCGGCCGCGATGCGGCTCTGTCTGGCGATTTCTCCTGCGCCGCAGACTACTTCGGGCGAGCGATCGAGGCCATTCGGCCGGCGAGCGACGCAGCTCCGGTCAGCGCCGAGATGCTGGCCTTTTCCACCGATCTGTTCGAGTCGATCCTGCGCTATGAGGCCCTGGCCGGTCCGGTCGAGGAAGTCGGCGCCGAGGACCACATCGCGCCGGAGCTGCGCAAGATCGAGGCCCCCGTGGCCACGCAAGAGGCCATCTCCGCGGCCGCGAACGCGGTCGCCAGCGACTCGGCCGGAGGCGCTTCGGACATCCCCATCGTCGTCAACGAGGCCGTCTTGAGGATCATCGCAGTCTTCCAGAACGACCTGCACGACGTCATCGGCCGTGGCATCGCCCGGTCCGGCCGCTACCTGCCGATGATCCACCGCGTCTTCGAGGAAGAAGGGATTCCCAAAGACCTGGCCCAGGTCGCGCTCGTGGAGTCGTCCTTCATCCCTCACGCCCGGTCGCCCAAGGCCGCGCACGGGATCTGGCAATTCATGCCGAAGACCGGCCGGCAATACGGCCTGGCCTCCAACGCCGCCGTGGACGAACGCAGCGACCCGGTGAAAGCCACGCGCGCCGCGGCCCGCTACTTGAAGTACCTTCACCTGCTGTTCCACGACTGGTACCTGGCCATGGCGGCGTACAACGCCGGAGAAGGCAAGGTCCTGAAGGCCATGGCGCGAACGGGCTTCTCCGACTTCTGGCAGCTGGCGGCCTCGGGAACGCTCAAGGCCCAGACCGTGAGCTACGTTCCGGCCGTGCTCGCGGCGACGCTCATCATGAAGAGTCCGGCGCACTACGGTTTCGACGTCGAGTACGAGAAGCCGCTGGAGTACGAGACGGTGGAGCTCAAGCGTTCGGTCCGCCTGAAGAGTCTGGCCGACTCCGATCGGGTCCGGCTGGAGGAGCTCGAGCAGCTCAATCCGGAGCTTCGCACCGACGTCACGCCGCGGGATCCGGACGGCTACCAGCTGAAGGTTCCGGTCGGCACCCGCAACCTCGTGCTCGCGGCGTATTCCACCGCGCCGACCGCGGCGCCCCCCGCCGTGCGCCACCACCGGACCCGGCGCGGAGAGACCCTGGCGTCCATCGCCCGGCGCTTCCGCGTCTCGCTCGCCGAGCTGGAAGCCTTGAACGGTCTGCCGGCCAGGGCCCGTCTGGATCGGGGCAAGGTCGTCCTGATTCCCACCCGGCCGCGGATGGAAACGGCAGGTTCCAAGAAGAAGCCCAGGAGCAAGAGCGCTCCCGTGCTCGCCAGGGCGGTCGAACGTCCGGAGACGGCGGCTCCGGCCAAGACCTACCGCGTCCGCGGGGGCGATACGCTCTATAGGATCGCGCTTCAACACGGCACGACCGTCGCCCTCCTGATGACCACCAACAGCCTCGGCACGCCCGCGATACGGCCGGGCGACCTGTTGAAGATCCCGGGTCGAAAATAGCCCTCGCCCCGTTCCGTCCACAGTCCCCGCGCGTCGCGGGCCCTTCCCCCTCGATCGACTTGATGCTAGTCTCTGGAGCGTCCTCATCGATCGCGCCGGCGTTCCTCCTCGGCCCGAGGAGGTTTCATGCTCGCCCTCGTCCACTCCGCAGCCTCGTTCGGAATCGATGCCCGCGTTCTCGACGTCGAGGTCGACGTCTCGGAGGGTCTTCCCTGCTTCACGATCGTGGGCTTGCCCGACGCCAGCGTCAAGGAAGCCCGCGAGCGAGTCCGCTCGGCCTTGCGCAACAGCGGATTCCCGTACACCAGCCGCGCGGTGACCGTCAATCTCGCTCCGGCGGACTTCCGCAAGGTGGGAGCCCTGCTCGACCTGCCGGTCGCCATCGGGCTGCTGCTGATCGACGGCCTGCGCGTCGACGCCTCGCACCGGCGGATGTTCGTCGGTGAGCTCGGACTGACCGGAGAAGTACGGCCGGTGCGGGGCGCGCTGTGCCTGGCGTCGGCCGCACGCGACGCCGGCTTCGAGGAGATGATCCTGCCGTCCGACAACGCCGCCGAGGCCGCCGCGGTCGACGGCCTGCGCGTCATCCCGGTCCGAAGTCTGACCGGGGCCGTCGGCCATCTCACCGGACAGCGGCCGATCGAGGCGTTGCGCAGCGTCCCGGGCCCCGTGGCCCCCGCGTCGGCCGATTTCGCCGACGTCTTCGGCCAGACGATCGCCCGCCGCGCCCTGGAGATCGCTGCCGCCGGAGGCCACCACGCGCTGATGGTGGGGCCGCCCGGAGCCGGCAAGACGATGCTCGCGCGGCGCCTGCCGACCATCCTTCCCCCGCTGACCCGGTCCGAAGCCATCGAAGCGACCAAGATTCATTCTGTGGCGGGGGCGCTGCCGGGCGGCGCCGGCCTGGTCGAGATCCCCCCTTTCCGAGCTCCCCACCACGGGGTCTCCGCGCCGGGTCTGGTCGGAGGGGGCACGCGCCCGGGTCCCGGCGAGATCTCTCTGGCCCACAAAGGAGTTCTCTTCTTGGACGAGCTGCCCGAGTTCCGGCGCGACGTCCTGGAGGCGATTCGGCAGCCGCTCGAGGAAAAGCGAATCTCCATCGTGCGCGTGGGGGGCGCCTACGTGTTCCCCGCCGACTTCCTCCTGGTCGCGGCGATGAACCCGTGCCCGTGCGGATTTGCCGGAGACGCGCTGCGCGCCTGCACCTGTGACTGGCGGGAGCGCCAACGATATGCCCGGAAGATATCGGGCCCCCTTCTGGATCGGATCGACCTCCATATCGCGGTGCCGGCCGTGCCCTGGAGCGACCTTTCCAAGGGAGAAGCGCCGGAGCCTTCCGCCGCTATCCGCCAGAGGGTGGTGGACGCGCGCCGCCTCGCCGCGTCCCGATTCCCGGGCCGCAGCGCCATGCGCAATGCCGACTTGCCCGTCTCCGAGTTCGAGCGCGCGATGGCTCTCGACGCCTCGTCCCGTCGCCTGATGGGGACAATCGTCGAGCGCCTGGGATTATCCCTGCGAGCGCTCCATCGTTCACTGCGTGTCGCGCGCACGATCGCCGATCTGGCGGGAAGCGAAAGGGTTAGCGCCTCGCATCTGGCCGAGGCAGTCGGATACCGCCTTCGCGGAGCTCCCGATTCCACCCGTCGGCTTGACAGTAGCGTTCCATCCCCCGTACGATGCGCTTCAAGCTCGGAATCGGGATAAACGAACGTAAGGACGTGCCCTCCGGCGGCTCTTCAGCCTTCGGGCCCGGTGGCACCTCATGGGAGAAGGAGAAAGAACTCCGTGAGGAAGTACAACACGATCATCTTTGTCCCGCACGCCAAAGCCCGCTTCCGAAAACTCACCGTTTCGACCCGTTTGCTGGCCCTGACTGCGGCCGTCTCCGCCTCCATCTTCTTATGCGCCATCGCTTTCGGCTGGGCCTACCTGAGCTCGGGCCGCCGCGACCGCCAGTACCGGCAAGCCCTGGCCGAAAATGGACGCTTGAAGTCCTCCACGCTCGAGCTGTCCCATAAGCTCGAGAGCCTCTCCCGCCAGCTCTCGGCCTTCGAGAGCCGGACCCAAAAGCTCGCAATCGTGGCCGGCCTGGCGCAGGCGGTCCCCGTCGGGATGGGAGGCCCGAACATCCCGCTCGACACCTCCGAGCGGACGGCGGAGCTGGATTCACGACTGACCGCCATCGAGTCCCAGCTGGCCCGTCGGTCGGCCATCGCCTCCTCCACTCCCACCGTCGCTCCCGTCCGCGGCCTGCTGAATTCGGGATTCGGCGAGCGCAAAGACCCCTTCACCGGCCAGGGCGCTTTCCATCCTGGACTGGACATCTCCACGCGCCGCCATGAACCGGTCCTGGCGACGGCCGAGGGGAAAGTCGTCAAGAGCGGGTGGTCGGGAGACTATGGAAAGGCCGTCGAGATCGCTCACGACACCGGGTACATCACGATCTACGGCCACTTGGACGTCGTCCTCGTGGCCGAAGGCCAGCGCGTGCGGCGCGGCGAACGGATCGGCCTGGTCGGTTCGACGGGCCGCTCGACCGGCCCCCATCTCCACTACGAGGTGCGCAAGGACGATCGAGCTGTCAATCCTCTCGAGTACATCCTCGACGCGCGCTAGCGCGCGCCGCGCGCCGTGAAGCGCTAGGCGCTCGGCGGAGCCCAGGCAATCCCGTCGCCGGCCTCTTTCCGCAAGTCTCCATCGCCTCACGCCCCACGCGCGGAATCGTGAATAATTGCAGTCGGGAGAACGTTTAAGGCCCAAATGATCGACCGGGCTCTCGCCAAGATCTTCGGCACCCAGCACGAGCGCGACATCAAGAAATTGATGCCGCGGGTGCATGCGATCAACGACCTGGAGCGATCGGTCCACGCGCTGTCCGACGAGGCGCTCCGCGCCAAGACCGCCGAATTTCGCGGCCGGCTGGCGTCGGCCCTGGACGGAGTCGCGGACGAAGACCAGAAGCGGGTCCGCAACCGAATTCTCGATGAGCTCCTCCACGAGGCTTTCGCCGTGGTGCGCGAGGCATCGATCCGGTCCCTGGCCATGCGGCCCTTCGACGTGCAGCTGATCGGCGGCATGGTCCTGCACCAGGGGAAGATCGCCGAGATGAAGACGGGAGAGGGCAAGACCCTCGTCGCCACGATGCCGGTGTACTTGAACGCTCTGGCCGGACGGGGCGTCCACGTCGTGACCGTCAACGACTACCTGGCCCGGCGCGACGCGGATTGGATGGGCCGCATCTACCGGTTCCTCGGGCTCACGGTCGGCTGCATCCAGAACTCGCTCCTGGACGACGAGCGGCGCGAGGCGTACGCCTGCGACGTCACCTACGGGACCAACAACGAGTTCGGTTTCGACTATCTGCGCGACAACATGAAGTTCGAGATCGAGGCGATGGTTCAACGGCCCCACGCCTACGCCATCGTGGACGAAGTCGACTCCATCCTGATCGACGAGGCCCGGACGCCCCTGATCATCTCGGGCCCGTCCGAGGAGAACACCGAGATCTACTACCGGTGCAACCGGGTCATCCCGCACCTGGTCAAGGGCAGCGAGGAAAAGGACAAGTACGGCAACAAGATCACGACCGGCGACTACCTGGTCGACGAGAAGTCCCGCACCGCGGTCCTCACCGAGGAGGGCGTGGCCAAGGCCGAGAGGCTCATCAAGGTCGAGAATCTCTACGAACTGAACAACATCGATCTTCTCCACGGCATCGAGCAGGCCCTTCGCGCGCACGCCCTGTACAAGAGGGATGTCGACTACATGATCAAGGACGGCCAGGTCCTGATCGTCGACGAGTTCACCGGGCGCGTTCTGCCCGGCCGCCGGTGGTCCGACGGTCTTCACCAGGCGGTGGAGGCGAAGGAGGGGGTCAAGATCGAGCGCGAAAATCAGACCCTCGCGACGATCACCCTCCAGAACTATTTCCGGCTGTACGAGAAGCTGGCCGGCATGACCGGAACCGCCGACACCGAGGCCGGCGAGTTCCACGAGATCTACAAGCTCGACGTCGTCGTGATTCCGACCAACAAGGCGATGATCCGCGACGACCACCACGACCTGGTCTACGCCTCGGAACGCGAGAAATTCGACGCCGTGGCCCAGGAGATCCTGGAGCTCCGGGAGAAAGGGCAGCCGGTCCTCGTCGGGACGGTCTCCATCGAGAAGTCCGAGCGGCTCTCGGCGCTGCTCAAGGCTCGCAAGGTTCCCCACGTCGTCTTGAACGCGAAGTTCCACGAGAAAGAGGCGGAAATCGTTTCGCAGGCCGGCAAGTCCGCAGCGGTGACCATTGCCACGAACATGGCCGGCCGGGGCACGGACATCGTGCTCGGCGGGAACCCGGACGCCTTCGCCGAGAAGGAGCGCGCCCAGTTCGACGGCGAGGAGGACTTCCAGCGGCGCCTGGCGGAGCTCAAGGCCGCGGCGGCAGCGGACAGGGAAAAGGTGCTCGCCGCCGGCGGCCTGATGATCGTCGGCACCGAACGCCACGAGTCGCGGCGCGTCGACAATCAGCTCCGCGGCCGATCCGGACGCCAGGGCGATCCCGGCGCCTCCCGCTTCTACATTTCCCTGGAAGACGACCTGATGCGGATCTTCGGCTCCGACCGTCTTCAGAACATCATGCGCAAGCTCGGGATGGAGGAAGGCGTTCCCATCGAGCACCGCATGGTGTCCCGGGCCATCGAGCGCGCCCAGAAGCAGGTCGAAGGCCGCAATTTCGAGACCCGCAAGCACCTGCTCGAGTACGACGACGTCATGAACCGCCAGCGCGAGGACATCTACGGTCTGCGCCGGGACATCCTTCGCGGAAACCTGGGCCGGGACTACGTCACGACCCTGGCCGAGACGATTCTCGATTCGGTCCTGGACCGCCATCTGCCCGAGGACAAGGGACCGGACCAGTGGGACCTGACGGAGCTTGGAATCTCGCTGAAGGACTACTACGGCGTCGAGACGCCCGACTTCGGCGGCAAGAACCGTTCCGAGATCCGAGAGCATCTGCTGGAGGAGCTCACCAGCAGGTACGACGCGAAGGAGCAGCTCCTGGGTCCGGAGACGATGCGCCTCCACGAGAGGTTCGTGATGCTCCAGGTCGTGGACCAGCAATGGAAGGACCACCTGCTGGCCATCGACCATCTGAAGGAAGGGATCGGCCTGCGGGGCTACGGCCAGCGCGATCCGCTGGTCGAGTACAAGAAAGAGTCCTTCGAGCTCTTCACGGTCATGAAGGAACGCATCGAGGACCAGATCGTCCAGTACCTCTTCCGGCTGCAGCCGGTCGCGCGGGAGGTCGAAGGGGAAGTCGCGGCCGAGGGCCGCGGGCCCGTGGCGCTTCCCTCCCGGCGGGCCGCCAACGTCAACTATTCGTACGGTGCGGCCGCGTCGGGGGGGCAGGACGCGAAGGTCGAGACCGTGCACCGCCAGGCGCCGAAGGTCGGCCGCAACGATCCGTGCCCCTGCGGGTCGGGCAAGAAATACAAGAAGTGCCACGGTGCCGGGGCGGCGTGACACGTCGCAAGAGCTTACTCGGGGCCTGCGCCGGTCGGCGCACCGGCGAACGACTCGGCCGGATGCGGCCTCGATCGTTCGCCTGGCCCCTCGCTGCGCTCTTGCTCCCCGCGGCGCGCGCCTCCTCCCTGCGGTTACTCGGGAGACTTCGCGCGCCGCGGAGGGCACGGAGTCTCCTGGCGCCGAGAACCCAGGCTTCGCTGACGGGACCTTGATTCGGAGACGTTTGGGTTATTATCAGGGATGGTAACGAGAAGAACTCGCCGCTCCCTCCGATCCGATATCCCGGTCGCCCTCACCTTTGACGACGTCCTGCTGCTCCCGGCTCGCTCCAAGGTCCATCCCCGCGACGTCGATCTGCGCACACGGCTGACCGCCGACATTCCCCTCAACATCCCCGTCATCTCGGCGGCCATGGACACCGTCACGGAGTCCCGGCTGGCCATCGCCATGGCGCAGCAAGGCGGTCTGGGGGTCATTCACAAGAACCTCTCGATCGAGGCTCAGGCCGCAGAGGTCGACAAGGTCAAGCGCTCGGAGTCGGGCATGATCGTCGATCCGGTGACCTGTCGCCCGGAGCAGACCATCGCCGAAGCTTTGGCCATCATGGCCCGCTACAAGATCTCCGGCGTTCCGGTTGTGGACCACACCGGGAAGCTGCGCGGCATTCTGACCAACCGGGACCTGCGTTTCGAGACCCGCACCGACCGGCCGATCTCCTCGCGGATGACTCAGAAGAACCTGATCACGACCCCGGTCGGAACGACCCTGGAGCAGGCCAAGAAGCTCCTCCACGAGCACCGCATCGAGAAGCTCCTGGTCGTGGACCGCGGCGGCAACTTGAAGGGCCTCATCACGGTCAAGGACATCCAGAAGGCGATCAAGTACCCCAGCGCGGCCAAGGACCGGCTGGGCCGGCTGCGCGTCGGTGCGGCGGTGGGCGTTTCCCGCGATCTTCTGGAGCGCGCCCGCGAGCTCGTGCGGGCAAAGGTCGACGTCCTCGTGCTCGACTCCTCGCACGGCCACAGCCAGGGGGTCCTCGACGCGTTGAAGCTCCTGAAGCGCCGATTCCCGTCCGTGGCGGTCGTCGCCGGGAACGTGGCCACTGAAGAGGCCACGCGCGACCTGATCCGCCGCGGGGCCGACGCGGTCAAGGTGGGCATCGGGCCGGGCTCCATCTGCACCACGCGGGTGGTGACCGGCGCGGGAGTCCCCCAGATTCACGCGGTGCAGGAATGCGCGCGGGCCACTCGGGGAACCGGAGTGCCCCTCATCGCCGACGGAGGGATCAAGTTTTCCGGCGACGTGGTCAAGGCGATCGCGGCGGGAGCGCACGTGGTCATGATCGGCTCGCTCCTGGCGGGGACGGAGGAATCGCCGGGAGAGACGATTTTGTACCAGGGCCGCACGTTCAAGGCCTATCGCGGCATGGGATCGCTCGGCGCGATGAAGGCCGGCTCCTCCGATCGCTACTTCCAGGAGTCGATGGACTCCGAGCCGGGCGTCGCCGGCAACGGGGGAGGCTCGGGATCCCTTTCCAAGCTGGTGCCGGAGGGCATCGAGGGGATGGTCCCGTACAAGGGAAGCGTCGAGGCCCTCATCCACCAGATGACCGGCGGGATCCGCAGCGGAATGGGCCTGACCGGCTGCCCCACGATCGAGACCCTGCGGACCAGGTCGAGGATGGTCCGCGTGACGGCGGCGGGCCTCAAGGAATCCCATCCCCACGACGTCATCATCACCAAGGAAGCGCCCAACTACCGGAGGGAAGAGGGCTAGCGGCCTCCCGACGCGACCGCTCCCGGTCAACAATACGTATATTGTTGACCCGCGAGACCCGCACCGATCAGCTCTTCTCCGACTCTTCTTTCGCCCACTTCTCCCGCCTCTTCTTCAGGATCGCCTCGACGCGGCGGGCGAGCTCCGCCTCCTCCCCCGCCGCGCGGGGCCGATAGTAGCGCCGGCCGCGCAGCGATTCCGGAAGGCACTCGATGCCTCCGACGCCCTCCGGCTCGGCGTGGGCGTACCGGTAACCGCGGCCGTATCCCACTTCCTGCATCAGGCGGGTGACCGCGTTTCGGATGACCGGCGGCACCGGTTCGGCCGGCTTTTCCGCGACGTCCGTCTTGGCCTCCGTCTCCGCGACGTAAAGGGCGTTGGACTTGGGAGCCAACGCGCAATACACGGCGGCCTGGACCAGGGCGAGCGAGCCCTCCGGCAGGCCCAGCAGCTCGAACGCGTCCTTGGCGTCGAGGGCCATCGTCAGGGCGCGGGGATCCGCCAGGCCGACGTCCTCCGAGGCGAAACGCACGATCCGCCGCGCCAGATAGAGCGGCTCCTCGCCCGCCTCGAGCATGCGCACGAGCCAGTAGATCGTGGCGTCCGGATCGGATTCCCGCATCGACTTGTGCAGAGCGGAGATCAGGTTGTAGTGCTCCTCGCCCGCCTTGTCGTAGAGGAGCACCTTGCGCTGCAGGAGCTCGCGCAGTCGCGAGACCTCGATGCGCTTGGTCCTGGCGGCTTCGGCATCCGCGGCCGCCGCCTCCAGGAGATTCAAGGCCCGCCGGGCGTCGCCCCCCGAAGTCTGGGCGATGAACGCGAGCGCCGCGTCGTCCAGGCGAAAGTCGCGAGCCCCCAGTCCCCGCTCCCGGTCTTGCAGCGCCCGGCGCACGATCCGCGCAATGGCGTCCGGAGAGAGCGGGTCGAGCACCACGACCTTGCACCGCGACAGGAGGGCGCCGTTCAACTCGAAGGAGGGGTTCTCGGTGGTGGCCCCGATGAGAACGACATCCCCCGATTCGATGTACGGAAGGAAGACGTCCTGTTGCGCGCGGTTAAAACGATGGATCTCGTCGAGAAAGAGAATCGTGTGCCTGCCGCGCGCGCGGCTCCGCTTCCCCGCCTCGAGGACCTCCCGCATCTCCCTGACGCCGGTGGCCACGGCGGAAGAGGAGACGAAGGTCGAGGACGTCTGGGACGCGATCAGGCGCGCCAGGGTCGTCTTTCCGACGCCGGGCGGTCCCCACAGGATGAGCGACGGCACGCGGTCTCCGGCCACGGCGCGGCGCAGGAAACCGTTGGAGCCGACGACCTCCTCGGGCCCCTCGACCTCGTCCAGCGAGCGCGGCCGCATGCGGTCCGCCAGCGGAGCATCGGCGGCAACGGCGGCGGCCGCGCGGGCAGGGCGATCGAGGTCGAAGAGATCGCTCACGGGCGGGCTCTCTCCACGCCCGACTCCGCGGCGAGACGGCAGGCCTCGGAGCAGACCGGGACCGCCGCCACGCCCGTTGCCGCGGACAGGGCCAGGCGGCGATCGATCCAGACGCCGCACACGGGATCGCGCACCATCTCTCCTTCGATCGGCGGCCCGGCCGCGGAGCGGCGGCGCGGTCTCCCGAAGAGGGAGGCCAGAAAGAGGCGCAACGCGCGAAGAACGAAAAGGACCGCGAAGAGGAGGACGAGAAAGAGTGTGACCTTGAGCAAGGGACCGTCCCCGATCGGCCTCTATCCCGACGAGCCCTTGATGCTGGAAATCTGCTGCTCGATGCGGTCCAGGTTGGGAATGTCCGGATAGCGCCGCTTCAACTCCTGGAAATGCCGTCCCGCGGCGGCGGAGTCCCGGGTGTCGAACGCCGTGATCAGAACGAGGTTCAAGAGCGACTGCCAGTGATCGGGATCCGCCAACCGCGCCTTCTCGAAGAGGGCGATGGCGCGGTGGAACTCCCCCCGGTTTCGATACGCGGCGCCCAGGTCGGACAGCACGTTGGGATCCTTGGGCGCCTTGCGCAGCGCGCGCTCGTAGGCTTCGACGGCGTGGTCCCAGTCCTCACGGTCGTAGTAGACGTTGCCCAGGGCGGTCCAGAGCTTGGGGTTCTGCGGGTCGCGGTCGACCTCCTTCTTCATCTGGCCGATACGGTCGCTTCCGGCAGAGGCCGCGTCGCCGCCGGGCCCGGCCGGACCACCGGGCCGTCCGCCGCCGCCGGCGAAGTAGCCCCCGATGAATCCGAGCAAGCCGCCGACGAAGAGCGGCACGATCGCGTGTCGGAGCCTGCCGGTCCGAGCCGGCGTACTTTCCCCGCGGCTCATTGGCTCTCCTCCTTATCCTCTTCCCGCACGGCCTTCCAGCGGCCCGATTCGGGCGTACCCGATCCGAACGCCGTCGTCTCCCACGTTCCCGTCAGGATGCCGGAGTCCCGGACCAGGCGGCCATAGTAGATCGCGGAGAACCCGAGGCGGGAATCCACCCGCTCGAGCCTCAGCCGATCGTTGATCAGCGTGCCACGCAACGAGCCCGCATACCCGCCTTCCAGCGTGTACTCGCCCGACACCAGCGTGCCGTCGAGCACGAGATGGAAGACGCCCTTCTGCTCCCCCGGCTCGACGCTCACCGTCCAGCGGCCCGAGAGCGCGTCGGCGGCTCGCTTCCCGGAAAGATCCGATTCGAGAGCCGCGATCGTGCGCCGGCGCTCCACCACCCGATCGGCCAAAACCCGACGGCGGTCGAGCTGGGCCTTGACGTCCTGCTCCGCGGCCGACACCGCCTCTTCGCGCCGGGTCAGGTCGTCCGGGGCGTCCCCGCGGCCCACCGCCTCGCTCGCCGCATGGATTGCGCCGGAGAGCTGCGTCAGCGCCGCGTCGAGTCGCCGGGCCGCGTCGGCCAGGCTTCGGACGTCGGCCTGCAGGCGCTTTCTCTCCCGCGCCAGCTCCGCGCGCGCGGCGTCCGACGCCGCATCCGCCGCAAGGAGAACGCCGCTCCCCGCGAGAACGGCCAGGCAGACCGCGACGGCTCGTCTCCACATCCCGGCAATAGTAACCCGCGCTCCGAAGGGCTCTTCGGCGACAGAAAGAAAAAGGGAGGCCGAAGCCTCCCTCGTGGATCCGTCGATGCCCGCGATCAGTGCGCGGCGCGGGTCTGGGCCGACTTGGACAGAGCCCGGTCGACCTGCCGCTCGACCTCCTGCTCGTCCAACCCGTTGATGACGGCGATCTCGGAGACGATCAGGTACTTCGCGCGCTCGTACATCTTCTTCTCCCTGAAGGAGAGGGTCTTGCGAGCGCTGATGTAGTTGAGCGTCTTCAGGACGTCGGCGATGTCGGTCAGCTTGCCGCTCTTCATCTTGTCGACGTTCTGCTTGTAACGGCCCTTCCAGTCTCCGGACGTCGAGAATCGGGCGTCGGCCAGCCGCTTCATCAGTCCCGTGATGTCCTTGCGCTGGGTCAGGCGACGCAGACCGATCAGATCCGTGTTGCCGATCGGAACCATGACCTTCGAGTTGTTGGACAGGAGACGCAGATGATAGAAGCTTCGAGGAGTCACCGGCTCGGTCGCGAAACCTTCCCCGATCTTCTCCACCACGGAGACGCCGTGGTTTGGATAGACCACCTTCTCTCCAACTCTAAAACTCACTCCATCCTCCTAAAAGTAAAAGACCAGGCAGCGGGGAGGCGCATTATAGGGCAAAAAGCACTGAAAACTCAATGTTTGCAGAGGCTTCGACCTCTTTGGAGGACGGCATGAAAGACGGAATTTTCTGCTGCCCGCCGCGTCATCTCCCGAGGGCGTTCAAAAGGAAGGAGTTAAGGAGATCTGGAAAAATGGAGCCAGTTCCTGCCTCCCGCGTCGCGGGGGGTCCGGCCGCCGTCGGATCAACCGAGGCCCGGTAGCGAGGCGCAACTGGACCTTCCGCTGTCATCTCGAACTCCTCGCGCCGGGGTGGCGGAGTCCAGACGGCACGCAAGCGCCTCGCGACGGCGACCGGCGAGTCGCCCCGGACGGCAGTAGAAGGAAAGACGCCATGACCATTGAAGCGAGGCGGAGTTCGGAACATGGGCGGTAGGAAAGTCGGTCATCTCTTGGGCGTCTGGCAGGGTTCCGTTAGCCAGGAAGAACAGTCCAAGGCACTCCCACCCGGGATAATCGGCGTCTTCGGTGCACTTCGAGAAAAAGGGGCGAGGATCCAGATGGCGGCCTCAAGCACCGGCTGGAACGCGGAACATTTTTTTTCGAGAGAAGGAGGAACCCATGCACTCGAGGACGGGCAAACTCGGCGTCTTCCAGGTTGTCCTGTTGTGCTTCCCGGCGCTGGCGATCGCCTTGGACTCCGGGACCTCACCAACCGCTCCCCCGCTGGTGAATTGGAGCGCGCCGGCGGCCTACGCGTCCAAATCGCGGATCCACGCTCTCAATGACATCTCGAATCCGGTCCCGTTCATCGAGATCTCGCCCTGCCGCCAGTACAACTCGACGGGAACACCGCTCCTGCAAGGGGTGAACCGGACCGTGACTCTCACGGGCGCACCCTGCGGGATTCCGCCGAGCGCGGTCGCGGTCTCCGTCAACATTACGGTCTTCAACATCACCGGCGCCACCGGCAACGGGGTCTTCAAGGTGGACAATGTCTCTCCTCCGACGGTCGCCTGGATCAACTACCCTCCGACGGAGACACAGAGAGCCAACGCGGGGACCGTGGCTTTGAACGCGACCGGCCAGATCGTGGTTCAGGTCGCCCAGGGCGCCGGCCAGGTCGACTTCATCGTCGATGTCAACGGGTACTACGCCGACACGAGTGCGGGGACCGCTCTGAATCCCGGCGAGTATTTTTGGATCAGTGGATCGGTGGATGGACCCGTCATCAGAGGCCTCAACGCATCGGGTAATTTCGGTACTGGGGTCGACGGAGTGGCACTTGCGTCAAGCGGCGTGGTCTACGGCGTGTCTGGCCTATCCTTCAGCCCGTCCAACGACGCAGCGGGTGTGATCGGCTCCGGTGCCACAGTCAGACCGCTCAACGCGTACGATTTCGCGGGTGTTCGGGGCGAGTCCGACGTCCATACAGGGGTTCTCGGAGTGTCGGAATTTCAAGGCGTCGCCGGATCCGTCATCGACACCACCGGTACCGAGCAGGCGTACGGAGTTGCGGGGTTCAATCCCGGGACGATCTATGGGCTTTTCGCGGGCGGCGCGCTTGCCGCCACCGGCGCAAAGGCCTTCGTCGAGCCGCATCCCAACGACCCATCGAAAGTGATCCGCTACGTTTCGCTGGAGGGTCCGGAGGCCGGGACGTATTTCCGGGGCCGGGGGAAGTTCCAGGACGGCGTCGCGGCGATCGAGGTGCCCGAGGATTTCCGGATGGTGACGGACTCCGAAGGGTTGGGCATTCAGGTCACACCGATCGGCAACTTCGCGAGCGTCGCGGTCGTGCGGATGGCGCTCGACGAGATCGTGGTGAAAGCCTCCCAGGACGTGGAATTCTTCTACACCGTCAACGGCGTCCGGCGGACCCACAAGGATTGGAAGCCGATCGGACCGGGAAACGAGTTTGCGCCTCGAAGCTCGGACGCCCGGATGCCGGCTTATTTGACGGAAGGGCAGAAAGCCCTGTTGATCTCCAACGGGACGTACCGGGCGGACGGCACGGTCAACATGGAGACGGCGCAACGCCTCGGATGGACGAAGATCTGGGCCGATCGGAAGGCTCAAGCAGGAGCTGCGACACTCGAATCTCAGAACGCTGCCGGCGCGAACCAGCGGTAGCGATGGGGAACCCCGTTTCCGGAAACTCGACATCCATAGGATCGACTGCTTCATCGTCGGTGGCGAGACGGCTGAGGCGGAGGGGTAAGTGCAACTCTCTCGCGAGGCGGTTGGATTCAAAGGCTCTTGCCGCTATCATCCGTTCTCCTCGCCGGAGTGGCGGAATGGCAGACGCAGGGGACTCAAAATCCCCCGTCCTTTACGGGCATGAGGGTTCGACTCCCTCCTCCGGCACCAAGAGAGTGACGGACAAGTAACCAGTGCGGAGCCGTGAGGCCGTGCCGGAGGAGGGAAGGAGAACCCGAATAGAAGGGTGAGGGGACACCTCCCCACCGACAAAGACGCGCCGGCCGCGCAGCGCGCGGGCGAAGCCCGCCGGCCGGCAACGACTCCCTCCTCCGGGACTTTCAGCGCGGGCGGTCGCTGCGCGACCGTCGCTGAGAGGGTTCAAAACGAGAGCCCGAAGAGTCGTCGACGGCCCTTCCAAGCGAGAGCGGGGCAACGACTCCCTCCTCCGCCACCATCCGCGGTCATCGCCCCATCACAGGCTGCCGATAGAATCTGGCCAACGGCCTTTCGTGCCGTGAACCAGGAGGACATCATGGCTTCCCAGGGAAGACTCCCAGCTCTTCTCGTCTCCCTCTTTGCGGTTTCCGCGATCGCGCTGGCTGCGAAACCCCAGGCGTCCATCTCAGATTCGGGGCCGTCGCTGGTCAACTGGTGGGCGCCGGCAACCTACACGCCTTCGCGGACGGCGGGACTGCGTCCTCTGAGTATTCAAGGCGGCGAGCTTACGGGAGGCCCTCTTCCTTTCTTTCCCGTGACCCCCTGCCGCCAGTACGACTCGCGCCCATCCCATGGCGGCCCGGGCGCCCTTGCCAATAACACGCCGCTCCTCGTCGCGATGAGCGGCGGCGCCTGCGGCATTCCTGCGACCGCCGCGGCTATCTCCCTCAACATCACCGTTTTCGACATCCTCAGCGCGACTGGCAACGGGGTCTTCAAGATCGGCATCGCCAACCCACCCACGACGGCCTGGATCAACTACCCGTCCAGCGAGACCCAGCGGCCCAACGCGGGCGTCGTATCGACCGACGGCTCCGGCAACATTTGGGTTCAGGTCAACCAGGGCGGAGGCTCCGTCGACTTCACGATCGACGTCAACGGCTACTACTACAACGGCAACCTCTCTTCGATGCCGAACGGGGACTACTTCGGCATCCGGGGAGACACCACCGTCGGAGGTGTGATTTTCGCAGTGAACGTCGATGGTTCTGCGGCGAATGCGAATGGAGTCTTTGGCGCCACAAACTCGAGCGGGTCGGGCTCAGCCGGCGTCGTCGGCTCGGCGGCCAGCGCGACCGGGCTCACCTACGGCGTCTTTGGATCAAGCCTCTCGACGAGTTTCAACGCGGCGGGAGTTCGTGGGGAAGGAAACGGTAATGGTCAGACCATCGGCGTTGAAGGCACCTGCACATCAGGCCCACCTGGCTCGCTTTGTACCGGCGCGGCGGGGCGTGGGATCGGTGGCGGAGGATACTTCACCGCCTCGGACACCGGCGGATACGGCGTTCAGGGCATTGCCCTCGCCACCACCGGGCGTGGGCGTGGAGTCATCGGGAGGGAAAACAGCCTTGACAGCGACTCGGCGGGAATCCTGGGTATTGACGCCACAGGGTCTCCGGCGGGGAGCACGGGCTTTATCACGGCCGGTGTTCGTGGTGAAAGCAAGGGCAGCTTGGGCGTCCTTGGAGTGTCGTATGTCTTCGGCGTGCAGGGTGCGCTCTTCAACACCTCTGGCGCATTCCTTGCGGAGGGTACTCTCGGGTATTTCTCCGGCTCCAGTCACTACGGTGTCTACTCCCTTGGGAGTTTCGGGGGCACTGGAGCGAAGTATTTCGTCGAGCCTCACCCGAGCGACGCCTCGAAGGTCATCCGATACGTCTGTCTGGAGGGTCGCGAGTCGGGAACCTATTTCCGGGGCTCGGCACAGGTCGTCAATGGAACGGCGGTCATTGATGTGCCGGAGGACTTTCGATTCGTCACCGACATGGAGGGCCTGACGGTCCAGCTCACGCCTGTCGGGGAGCTGGCCACGATGGCGGTCGTGACCGAGGATCTCAACCAGATCGTCGTGAAGTCGAGTCGGGACGTGAGGTTCCATTACATGGTCAACGGTGTCCGCAAGGCGTTCAAGGACCACCAGGCGATTGGCGATGGCACCGAGTTCATGCCTCGCTCAGCGTCGGATCGGATGCCCGCCTATTTGACAGATGAGGCCAGCCGCCGACTGATCGCCAATGGGACGTACAACGCGGATGGGACTGTGAACCTGGCGACCGCCGAGCGGCTCGGCTGGACGAAGATCTGGGCCGATCGAGAGGCTGAAGCAAGGGCCGCGGCGGCAGTTGAGACTCAGAGGACCGCTCAAGCGAACCCGCAGTCGCGATGAGCGATTCGGATGCCCGGCTCCGCGAGGGGCCGGGTTTCTTGTTCTTCGCGGCCGGACGCATGGACAAGAAGGCTGCGGACGCCCGATCTCGCTCGCGTCGTGTGCTCGTGAAAGCGGAAGAGGCCGCGAGGGTGCTGACGCCGGGATTCCTGGTGAGCCGTCCTCCGACTAGTGCTCGAGGCCGTACTCTTTGATCTTGTTGTAGATCGTCTTCAGAGAGAGCTTCAGAAGCTCGGCCGCCTTGGGCTTGTTGCCGCGCACGAACTCCAGGGTCTTCTGGATGAGCCGTCGCTCGACGTCCGCGAGCGACGCGCCCACCGGCACGCGCACAACGGGTGGCTTGCGGCGACGCGCCCGCCGGGAGGCAGCGGCGCCCTTGAGCACCGAGAGGACCACCGTCGGGCCGATCAGGGAGCGGTCGGCCAGGCGCGCGGCGCGGCGGACGACCTCGCGCAGCTCCGCGACGTTGCCGGGCCAGTCATGGGCGCTCAGCGCATCCCGGGCCTCGGCGTCGAAAGAAAGCGAAGGATCGATGCCGTCCAGGAATTGCCGCGCCAGGAGATTCACGTCCGGGCCCCGCTCGCGCAGAGGAGGAAGGTGCACGACGTGCCCTTCCAGGGACTCCAGGAGCGCGGCGGGCAGACGGCCCGCGGCGACGGCTTCGCGCGGGTTCTCGTCGGAGGCCACGATCAGTCGAGGACCTCCCGCGCCCTCGATCCGCTCGAGCAGGCACTCCTGCAGCGACCGCGGGGCCCGCTCGACGGTTGGAAAAAACAGGGCGCCCGCAGCCCAAGGATCGGGGCCGAGATCCCGGGCCTGGGACACGACGTGGAAGGGCTCGGCTCCGCGGCGGGAAAGACGATGAAGACAACGGGCGGCATCCTCCTTCTCCGTGCCGGGCTCTCCGGTCAGGAGCGCGGGCGCCTCCAGCGCCGCTTCCCGTTCGATCGCGGCGAGGGTCGCGCGCCAGATATCCGAGAAACCGGCCAGCGAGACCGCGATCTCCTTGCGCGCGAGCTCGAGCCGCAGCTGCTCGGCCTGCTCCTCGCGCTCATGGAGCTCGGCCAGCCGGGCGACGAGAACGGCCACCCGGGCCTCGGAGACGGGGCGCCACAGCACGTCCAGGACGCCCAGGGCCATGGCCTCGACGCCGTCCTCCAGAAGTTCGCGGTCGACCAGCGCGTAGGTCGCCCTCCTCATGCCGTCGCGGCCGGCGGCCAGGAGAAGGCGCAGCCCCTCTCCCGCGGGGTCGAGCGAGGACACCAGGATGTCGGGCTGAAGCTCGGAGAGCTGCTTGTCCGCCTCCGCGACGGACGAAACGCCGCGGACCTGCGCGCCGGCGGCCTGAAACGCGCGCCGCAGCGCGTCCCGCGACTCCGGATCGGGATCGACGACGAGGGCCTTCATGGAAACGTCACCCGGTCACGGATTTTAGCACCCGGATGGCAGGTCGCCCACAGGCCCGCGGTCAGCGGCCCGGTGGGACCCTTCGTCCACCGCGGTCGAGCGCGATCCCCAGACTCTCCCAGATCTCGTCGACCCGAGCCACGATCTCCGGCGACATCTCGATGACGTCGGGCCACCGGCGCTCGAAGCCCTCTTCTTTCCACTTGCGGGTGGCGTCGACGCCGATCTTGCTGCCGTAACACGGCAGGCGCGCGGCGAAGTCGAGCTCGTCCACGGGCCCGCGCACGATCTCGACGTCGCGCTCCGGGTCGATCGCCGTCAGGGCCCGCCACAGGACCTCGCGGCCGTCGTGGACGTCGACGTCCCGGTCGACGACGACGATGGTCTTGGTGAACATCATCTGGCCGGTGCCCCAGACGGCGTGCATGGTCTTGCGGGCGTGGCCGGGAAACCGCTTGTCGATGGATACAATAAGGAGATTGTGAAAGATCCCCTCCACCGGCATGGACAGGTCCACGATCTCGGGGATCATCTTCTTGACCAGCGGCAGAAAGAGCCGTTCCACGGCGCCGCCCAGATACCCGTCCTCCATGGGAGGCCGACCCACGATGGTCGTCAGATAGACCGGATCGCGCCGCCGGGTCACGGCCGTGACGTGAAAAACCGGGAAGTCGTCCTCCAGCGAGTAGAAGCCGGTGTGGTCCCCGAACGGCCCCTCCCGCCGACGCTCGCCGGGCTCGACATACCCCTCCAGGACGATCTCCGCCTCCGCCGGCACCAGGAGATCAATGGTCTTGCCGGCGACGAGAGGCACCGGCTCGCCGCGCAGAAAACCGGCGAAGAGAAGCTCCGACAGTCCGGGGGGCAGCGGAGCGATGGCGGAGAAGACCGTGGCCGGATCGCAGCCGATCGCCGCCGCCACTTCCATGCGGCGCCCCTCGCGCTCGTAGCCGCGGGCCTGGCCGGCTCCGTCCTTGTGTTTCTGCCAGTGCATGCCCGTCGTGTTGCGGTCGAACACCTGCATCCGGTACATGCCGACGTTGGTCTTGCCGGAAGCCGAGTCGCGGGTGAGGACGAGCGGCATCGTGATGAACGGTCCGGCGTCTCCGGGCCAGCAGGTCAGAACCGGAAGAGAGGCGAGGTCGACGTCCGATCCCGTCTGCACGACCTCCTGGCTCGCGCCGGAGCGGACCGTCTTCGGGAAGACCGAGGCGAGCTCCGTCACTCTCGGAATGGCCTTCAACTTTTCGACGATCCCTTCCGGAGGCTGCGGATCCAGGAAGAACGCCAGCCGGTCCTCCCACTCCTGGTACGAGGAGAGCTCCAGCGCCTTGAGCATGCGCCTCTCGGAAGCGAACAGATTGATCGCGACGGAATGCGTCGATCCGGCGACGCGCTCGAACAACAGCGCCGGACCGCCGCCTTTCACCGACCGGTCGGCGATCTCGGAGATCTCCAACCGCGGCGAGACTTCCCGCGCGACGCGCACGAGCTCCCCGTCGGCCTCGAGCGCCCGGAGGAACGCGGACAGGTTGCGAAAGGCCATCGTCAGGATTTCCGGGGCGCTGGACGGCCGTTTCGGCCCGTCCGCCGCGACGCAGCGGGTCTTGTGAGGCGCAGCGCGGCCCCGACGACGCCCACCTGGCGACCTGCCACGGTCCGCACCGCCGGCGCCCGATACCGTTCGAGCCGCCTGGCCGCGGCCGCGGGAAGCCTCTCCAGCTGCGCCAGGATCTCCAGCGCCACCGCGTCGCGAGCGCGGGTGGAACCGTCTTCGATCTTGAAGGCGATTCCCACCGCCCGACCCCCCGGCCCGCGGGGGGCGAGCCCCATCGCGTACACGCCTTCCGCCCCCTCCTTGCCCACCCATCGACCGCGCCCGGCGCGAAGGAAATCGGTGGTGAAGCGCTCTCGGCCGGCGACCATCTCCGAACTCTCGCACATCGCCCTGCGGATGCGGCGGCGAATCGCGCGTTCGCGTCCACTCTCTCCCGGGATGGCCGCCGCCAGCAGCCGCGCGTACCCCGTGGCCAGCGCCGCGAGGGGAAGGAAGAAGACCGGCAGGCTGCAGCCGTCCACGCCCAGGCCGATCCTCGCGGCAGGAACGCCGCAGAATCTCGCGACACGCTCGAGGACGAGCTGCTGGATCGGGTGCCGCGGATCGCAGTAGCCGTCCGCTTCGAATCCATGGAGCCTGCAGGCCAGCAGGAGGCCGGCGTGCTTGCCGGAGCAATTGTTGTGGAGGGCGCTCGGCGCGCGGCCCCGAGCCACGAGCGAACGGGCCGACGCGTCGTTCATGGGAAGCTGCGCCCCGCAGGCCAGATCGGCCGCCGTGAATCCTCCCAGGGCGAGAAGCCGGCGCGCGGTGCGCACGTGCCGGGGCTCCCCGCCGTGAGAGGCGCACAGCAGGGCGATGTCCGCGTGGTCGAGGCCGAAGGCGCGCTCGCCGCCCGCGGCGAGCAGCACCATGGCCTGAAAGGGCTTTGCCGCCGAGCGCAGGTAGACCCGGCGCCGAGGATCGCCGGAGCAGGCCCGCAGCGCGCCGCGATCGTCGACGACCGCCACGTCCCCTCGGTGGAGCGACTCCACGCGGCCACTGCGCCAGACAAGAGCCAGGACCGGCGGCGCCTTCATCGGCGGCCTATCTATCACGCCGTCGGGGACGGCGCCTCGAGCCAGGGCCCAGCCGGTCTCCAGAGGCCCTCATTCTCGGTTATCCTGATGGAGAGGCGGCCCGGGATCGGAATAATCCTTCCTGGAGCGCCGTTCGGGAGCTGTGATGCAAATCGTCAGGCGTTTCGTCATTCCGACTCTCGCCCTGCTTGCCCTGACGAACGTGCCGCTCTCGGCCCAGCAGCCGACCCCGCCGCAGGCCTCTCCCGCGACGTTCCCCGATCTGGAGTTCGCAGGAGCCGAAGGAGGCGCAGTCCGCCTCTCACAGCTGAAGGGGAACGTCGTCTTCTTGAACGTCTGGGCCACGTGGTGCGGGCCGTGCCGGATGGAGCTGCCGATCGTGCAGCGGCTGTACGACAAGTACAGCGACCGCAACTTCGTCGTGCTGGCGGTCAACGTCGACGCCGAACGTCAGCGGGTGGACCCCTTCCTCAAGCGATTCAACATCTCCCTTCCGATCTATTTCGCCGCCCCCGAAGACGCCGGACAGATGACGGCCATGGGCATCCCGACCTCGTTCCTGCTCTCCAGCGATCGAAAGATCCTCGATTCGCAGGTGGGCTACTCCCCCGACGTCGAGGAGCATTGGAAACAGCTCATCGAAAAGAACAGCAGGCTCCGTAAGGCGGCCCGCTGAACCAGAGGCGAGCGTGAACCCGGTCCCCGACCCTCGCTCCCGTTCCACTCCCAACCATCCTGGAGGTTTTCAATCATGAGACCGCGCATCGCTCTGATCGCCCTGGTTGCGCTCTTGGTGTCCTCGTTCGGTGCGGCGCAAATTCGCACCGGCACGATCGAGATCTCCCCATTCGCCGGCTATCTTTTCGGAGGCCATTTCGCCCGCGGAACGACCTCGCTCTTCGACACCACGGTGGACGTCGATGACCACGCCACGTACGGCGTGCGCGTCGGATACAACATCAACAGCAAGTTCGAGGTGGAGCTGCAGGGCTCGCGCACCGAGACCGCTTTCGTGACGCACAACGGCGGCGACGGCCTCTTCGGCGGGTCGACGTCTCAGAAGCTGGGCGACCTCGACATCGACTACTACCTGGCCAGCATGGTCTTCAACTTCGGCCACCGCCGGGCGGTCCCCTACATCTCGCTGGGCGCCGGCGCGGCGCGGCTGTCCCCGACGGTTCCCGACACGACCGCCAGTCGTGAATACCGGGGGACGGCGACGCTCGGCGCCGGCGTCAAGGTGTTCGTCAATCCCCATTTCGGCTTTCGCCTGGACGGGCGCTACTATGCGACCTCCATCGGAAATAACGACAATCGCGATCACGGCAATCGCTGCGGGAGCTTCTCGGACAACTGCCGCGACCGCACCGACTGGCTGAACAATGGGGACGTGACCGGAGGCCTGCTCTTCGCGTTCTGACGGCGCGGGTCCTTTGTCCTTTGTCCTTAGTCCCTGGTCGGGGAAGGACCGGTCGCCGACAGCCTTCTCGCTCCGCCCGGCAGAACTTCGATCCGAACCTCGAGGGTCGGTGGCAGAAGCCTGCGAATGGCCTGGCCCGGCCATTCGACGGCGACGGGCGCTCCGGTGAACGCGTCGGGGAGCCCGAGCACGTCGAGATCTTCGGCTCGATCCCTCAAACGATAGAGATCGAGGTGCCGCAGGACGATCTCGCCGCTGCCGCCGGCGTATTCGTGCACCAGGGCGAAGGTGGGCGACGCCACCTCGCGTGCCGAAGCACCGCGTCCCCTGGCCAGCCCGCGCGCCAGGCACGTTTTGCCCGCTCCGAGCTGGCCCAAGAGGTAGACGACGTCGGAATCGGAAAGGCCCGCCGCCAGCCGCTCCCCGAACGCCTCCGTGTCTCTCTCGTCGTTCGTGACGACCGCCGCCTGCGGTCCGGGCTTCACGCCTCCCGACCTCGGCCGCCCGCCTCCCGTCTGGAAAGGGCCGCGCGGGCGGGCGGCAGGGCGTCGGCCAGCTCGGAGGCGAGCAGCCCCGCGTCCCCCAGACGTGCCTCCAACCGCTCCCCGGCCGCGCCGTGCAGGTAGGTGCCGGCCATCGCCGCCGTCGTCGCGTCGAGCCCGCCCGCCAGCAGCGCTCCGAGCGCGCCGGTCAGAACATCGCCCGCGCCGGCCGTCGACATCAACGGGCTCCCGGTCGGATTGACGAGGACCGCGCCGCGGGGCGGAGCGATCAGACTGCCCGATCCCTTGAGAACGACCACGGCTCGGCTTTGGCGGGCCAGAGTCGTCACCGCCGCCAGGCGATCCGCTTGAATCTTTCGCGTCGACGACCCGAGCAGCCGGGCCGCTTCGCCCGGATGCGGCGTCAGGATGGTCGGCGCGCTCCGGGAAAAGGCCCTGGCCTCCCCGGCAAACGCATTGAGCGCATCGGCGTCGCACACCAGCGGCAACCGGGACCGGAGCAGGCGGCGCACCAGCCGCACGGCCCCCGCGCCCACCCCCAGTCCGGGGCCCACGGCCACGGCATCGAACGCGGACAGGGCTCGGGCCACCACCTCGGCTGCCTCCGGCGCCACTTCCCCGCCGCGCTCGGGGAGTCCGCGGGTCATCGTCTCGGGCAGCGCTCCCACCACTGCCAGCTCCACCGACTCGGGGCAAAAGACCGTGACCAGGCCGGCTCCCGCCCGCAACGCTCCGCGAGCGGCCAGCGCCGCCGCGCCGGACTTTCCGCGCGAACCCGCCACGATGGCCAGGCGCCCGTAGTCCCCCTTGTGAGAATCGGAGGGCCGGGGCGGCAGGGCCAGAGCGACATCGGGCGCGAGCGGGATCCAAAGAGTCGCCTTTTGCCTCGACAGGATGTCGTCGGAGATCCCGATCGCCCGAACCACGACGCGGCCGCACAGCGCGCGGGCCGGAGGCAGGACGTGGCAGAACTTGGCCGCCGCGAACGCCACGGTCCGGTCAGCGCGCACGGCAGGGCCCAGGCGTTGACCCGTGTCCGCGGAGAGGCCGGACGGGAGATCGGCGGAAAGAACCGGCCGACCCGAGGCATTGACGGCGGCGACGGCCCGCGCGGCGTCGGCTTCCAGAGCCCGCGACAGGCCGGTCCCGAAGAGGGCGTCGACGACGACGTCGCAATCAGCGAGGGAACGGCGCAGCTTGGATAGCGCCCCGGGCCGAGAAAGCCGGGACAAGACGAGCCCACATTCGATCGCGCGACGCGCGTTTTCGCCGGCTTCTCCCCGGTACGTCTGCGGATCGACGAGCGTGGTCACCAGGACGCGGACCCCCTCCGCCGCCAGCAACCGCGCCGCGGCCAACCCGTCTCCCCCGTTGTTGCCGGGCCCGCAGACGACGGCCACGCGGCGCGAGCGCGGCCAGACGCGCAGCAGCTCCTCGACCAGGGCGCGAGCCGCGCTCTCCATCAGCTCGATGGCGGCGACGCCGGATCGGATGGCTGCACGGTCGGCCGCCCGCATCCGCCGCGAGTCGAGGACCGGGATCACGGCGCGATCTCCGCCAGAGCGCGCGCCGTCGCCGTCGGAAAGTCGGGATCCGACGGGTTGCGCGAAGCGAGGTCCTCTCTGAGCCGTCGGAGGTCTTCGGGCCGATCGACATCGTAAGCGGTCTCCAACACGGCCAGCGCGATCCCGGCGGCCCGGATGCGCTCCCGGGTCACGTCGAGCGTCAAAGCCGTCGACCAGGGGATGTCTCGGAAAACCTCCGCCACGGGCGCCTTCGCCGACAGCCCGATCGCGCAGTAGCCGCCATCGACGGCCGGGACGATCGCCGCGGCCGCCCCCGAAGAAAGCCGCCGGAACGCCTCGCGCACCAGCCGCCGCGCCAGTGCCGGATGGTCCGACCCCACGGCGACGGCTGCCGGTGCGCCGGTCGAGAACTCGCCCTCGAACGCGCGGGTGAGGCGTTGGCCCAGGTCTCCCGCGGCCTGGGCCCGCATCCGCCACGGCGGCTCGAAGAGCCTCGCGAAGTCGGGGTGGCCGGCATCCGGTTCGGCCATGAGAACGGCGTTCCACTCTTCCGGCGCGCGGTAGGAGCGGGCCGCGTCCTCCAGGAACGCCCGATAGAGCTGCAGGGCCGCGCCCGCGGTCAGCGGAGGGACCAGCCGTGTCTTGACCCGCCCTGGGACCGGGGCTCGGGCGAAGAGCAGCAGAGACGGCAGCGGACCGGCCATGCGAAAGAGGCTATCAGCGATGGCAAGACGATTCCCGCCTTCCGCCTTCCGCCTTCCGCCGAGGGGCGGCCGACCGTCAGTCCTTCTTGGCGGGCGGCAGGACCGAGACGAAGAAGTTCTTCTGGAAATAGGAGACCTGGTTGGTCGTTCCGTCGCGCACGGCCAGCGAGAGTCGCTGCGCGCCTGAACGGACGACGAGCTTCAAGTCGTACGTCTGGTCCTTGGTCTGGGCCCGCGGCAGCTCCTTGTTCGGCACCGACACCGTCTCGTGCTGGACCTGGAGGTCGGACTTGTCTCCGGAGGAATCACGCACGATCAGGTAGACCAGGTAGGTGCCGATGTACCGGTCGCCGGACGGCACCAGGCCGATCTTGCCGATGGGCAGCACGATGTGCACCGGCAGGATGAACGTGTCTCGCTGGTACGGCATCGACGGGTCGAGCCGCACGCTGATTCCCAGCGGGTTGTCTTCGCGCGCGTATTCGAGCGCCGACAGCACCGACTCCGCGATGCGCGTCTCCGGCGTTTTCTCGAGCAGGCTCTTGCGGTACCGCACCTGAAGGCCTTTCCTCTTGACCGACACCTCGATCCGGTGCGGCTTGTCCACCGCGGCGCCGGTCGACCGGTAGCCGAGGGAGTAGTAGCTGGTGAAGTCGCGGGCCAGCTCGTCCAGGTTTTTCTTCCAGTCGTTGGTGTTGACCGCCGCCAATCCGCCCGTCTGCTCCGCCAGCATCTGGAGCGGGGCCTGGGTGTTCTGGCGCATCAGAAACTCGTTGGGCCGGTTCTCCTGATAGCGGTTCTCGGCGGAGACGAACGTGTCCGTGGTCAGACCCGACGCGTCGAGAGCCCAGAACGTGACGCCCTGGGCGTTGGCGGCCTGGGCCACGGAGGCGTACTTGGCGTTCATGTCGAACTCGAACTGCTCGAGGGTCGACGCGTTCTCGCGGAACTTGGACTGGATGGTGTCGTAGAGCTCGGCTCCCGCGGTGGCCGGGAGTCCCTCCGACACGTAGACGAACACTTTTCGGCCCGCCAGTCCCGACAGGCCCTCGAAAACCTGTTTCATCGCGTCGATGTCGAACTGCAGGTCATTGACCAGGGAGCGGGCGTAGTTGCGGGCGATCTGCGTCGCCTCGTCCGCGCTCGTCGCGTCGTTGATGCGCTGCACCGCGTCGCGCCGCTCGCCCACCAGGGAGGTGCCGCCCCCCGTCTCTTTCTCGATGTCGTCCAGCGCCGCGATGACCTGCCCCGCTTCCGAGGTGAACCTCTGCTTGGTCTTGAGGGACCGGTTGTAGGCGATGACCTCGGCCTCCGCCCTTCGACCGACGGTCTGGTTGACGAACTCCTCCAATCGTTTGAACATCCGGTTGCGGTTCTGGGGCTGGATGTTCAGGTTGTCGATGTAGAGGACGTATCGGGCCATGACGTCGGCCGGGGCCTGTTCCTTGGCCTCGGGAGAATCGAGCTCGATCGTCTTGCCGTCCTCCAGGGTCACCTTCGTGCCGTCGACGGCGTAGAAGTTGGTGACCGGCTGGGGCACTCCATCCTGGTGGATCAGGAAGTCTTCCTTGGTCAGGCCCGGGAATCGATTCCCCTTGGAGTCGGTGACCACGACCTCGACGTTGGTGATGTCGACGCGCGTGCTCTCGCTGATGGGAGGAATCGCCAGGGCCGGCGGAGTCGGCGACGGCTTCTTCGGCGCCCCCGTCTGCGCCCACGCCGCCGCCGCGCCCACCAGAACGACCAGCGAGATCGCTTTTCTCAACGGGTTCCTCCTCGGGCAGGCAACGCCGGCGCGGCCGGTTTATTCCCCCCCAAAAACGATGTTGCTTTGTCGGAGGGAATTCAACAGAATTCGTGCCTTCGGGTCTCGATGGCAACGCGAAAGAGCAAGGAGCGCTTGAGAATGCCCATCCGACGGCAAGGTTCGAGGGCTGCCGCGGTCATCCTCCTGGCGATCGTGTCTCTGGCCGGCCTGGCCGGATGCGACAAAATCAAGTCCCGGCAAGAGGTCAAACGAGGCAATGAGTTCTTCAAGGCCGGGCAGTTTCAGGCGGCCCTGGCCAGCTACCAGGAGGCGATGCGCCTGGACCCGAGCGCGAAGAAACTCTACAAGAACATCGGCCTGGCCTACATGGCCATGTACCAGCCCGGCTCGAAGCACCAGAAGGACCTGGAGTTCGCGGCCAAGGCGATCGAGAACCTGAAGATCTACCTCGACGCGCACCCCGAGGACAAGCGCGCGCGCGAGTTTCTGGTTTCGATGTATCTGGCCACCGACCGCTTCGACGACGCGATCGCCTTCTATCAGGAGAAGCTGAAGCAGGACCCCAAGGACGTCAAGGCTATCCAGTCGCTCGCCGCGATGTATTTCAAGAAGGGCGACTTCGCCAAGGGCGTCGAGTGGACCCAGAGGCAGGCCGAGATGGACCCCAAGAACCCCGATCCGCTGGTGATGATCGGCGTCCAGGCCTGGGACCGCTCCTACCACTACCCCGACATTCCTTCCGAGCAGCGGGCTCAGATCGTGCAGACCGGTCTCGATGCGGTGGACAAGGCCCTGAAGATCAAGCCGGACAACTTCGACGCTCTGACGTACATCAATCTCCTGTACCGCGAGAAGGCAAAAGTCGAAACCGATCCCGCCAAGCAGCAGGAAGACGTCGCCACCGCCGATCGGTACCGGCAGCAGGCTCTGGACCTGCGCAAGAAGACGATGGGAACCACGCCGACGCCGGAACCGGGGAAGTAGGATCGGTGTCCCAGGATCGGGGGAGGACCGAGCATGTTTGAAGATGTCCTGATCGAGTCCGCCAGGCGGCAGAGCGGGTCCAGGAAAGCTCTGACCCTGCCGGTTTCCATCGCCATTCACGCGATCGTCATCCTCGCGGCGCTGGGTGCCTCGATCTGGTTCGTGGAGGACGTTCCCGAGCCCCCGATCCCCGTCACGTTCTACGCCGCGGCGCCCCCTCCGCCCCCTCCGCCGCCGGCGGCACCCAAGGCCGCGCCGAAAGCACCCGAGACTCCCAAGGCCGTCCCGGTCAGGCCTACCGAGATGGTCGCACCGACGGTCATGCCGGAGAAGATCCCGCAGCCCCTTGCCGCGCCGGAACCGGAAGCGCCGGCAGGAGTCGAGGGCGGCGTCGAGGGCGGCGTCGAGGGAGGCGTTCCGGGCGGCGTCCTGGGAGGCGTGGTTGGGGGCACGGGGCCCGGAACGGGCGAAGGCGAGCCTCTTCGGGTGGGAGGAGACGTCAAGCCGCCGCAGCTGACGTTCAAGCCGGAGCCCACCTATCCCGAGGCCGCGCGCAAGGCCCGGATGGAGGGCGTCGTGATCCTGGAAGCGATCATCACGGCGCAGGGCACCGTCGAGGACGTCAAGGTCCTCAAATCCGTCAATCCGTTGCTCGACGCCTCGGCGGTGCGAGCCGTGCAACAGTGGAAATACAAACCGGCGACGCTCAACGGCCGGGCCGTGCGCGTCTATCTGACAGTGACCGTGACCTTCAACTTGCACTAGGATTGGGTTTGGGAGGCCGACCGCAAAAATGACGAGAAGGAGCGCTTCATGAGTTTTGATCCCATTGACCTCTGGCACACGATGACGCCGCTGGCCAAGGGCGTCGCGGTCTTGCTGATCCTGATGTCGGTGTACTCGCTGACGGTCGCCGTCGAGCGGTTCATCTACTACAACAAGGCCAAGAAGCAGTCGCTCGCGTTCGCCAAGCTGGTGACCGGGTTCTTGAAACAGGACAAGCTCCAGGAGGCCATCGACTCCTCCAAGAAGTTCAGGAACAGCCACCTGGCGCGCGTCGTGGCGGCCGGCCTCTATGAGTTTCACCACGATCTGCAGAGCGGCTCGGTTGATATGCCCGGCCACGACCCGATCGAGGCGGCCGAGCGCGCCATCGAGCGCGAGGCGCTCATCACCACCGCCGACATGAAGAAGGGCCTTTCCGGCCTGGCCACGATCGGCACGACCGCTCCTTTCATCGGCCTCTTCGGAACGGTCATCGGCATCATCAACGCCTTCCGCGGGATGGCGATGACCGGCTCGGGCGGAATCGCGGCAGTTTCGACCGGTATCGCCGAAGCCCTCATCACGACGGCCCTGGGGCTCTTCGTCGCGATTCCTGCGGTGTGGCTCTTCAATATTTTCATGAACAAGATCGAGCGTTTCCAGGTCGAGATGTCCAACTCGGCCTCCGAGCTGCTCGACTACTTCATCAAGCGGCGCGGCGCCCAGCAGGCGGCTGCGGCGCGGGCTTCGTAGAGATCTGGAGGTCTGATCCATGGGCATGGGTGGCGGCGGCGGCCGCGACAAGCTGCAGAGTGACATCAACGTCACGCCTCTGGTCGACGTCTGCCTCGTGCTCCTCATCATCTTCATGGTCGTGACGCCCCTGCTCCAAAAAGGAATCAGCGTCCAGCTTCCGGAGACGGACAAGCCCGACAAGAAGCCGGAGAACTCCAACCAGAAGGTGATCGCGATCGGCTATGCCACTCCGCCGATCCTCTTCATCGAGCAGGATCGCGTGAACAAAGACGAGTTCTCGAGGCGCCTGGACGAGATGTACCAGCGTTCCCCCCAGACGGAGCTGGTGATCAAGGCGGACAAGCGTTTGAAGTACGGCGACGTCAAGGAAATCATGAAGCTGGCGAAGGACGCCGGCTTCCAGAACGTCGGATTGATCGCCGAGAAAAAGCCCCAGGGCGTCGGCGCGGCGCCCAAGTAACGGAGGGAGTCAGACCCCATGTCCATGGCCGCTGGCGGAACCGGCGACTACAAGAGCGACATCAACATCACGCCCCTCGTGGACGTGGTGCTGGTCCTTCTCATCATCTTCATGGTCATCACGCCGCTTCTCCAGATGGGGTACGACGTCAAGGTCCCGCCCAAGGCGACCGTCGATCAGCCGCAGTCCTCGCTGGATCAGTTGATCGTGTCCCTGACGCCGCAGAACAGGATCTTCCTGAACAAGACGGAGGTCACGCCCCAGCAGCTCACCCAGCAGCTGGGCGACGTCCTGAAGAACCGCGCGAGCTCCAATCGCACCGTCTTCTTCTCCGCCGACGACGGAACCACCTACGGCGACTGCGTGCGCGTGATGGACCTGATCCGCACGGCCGGCGCAAGCAACCTCGGCATCGTGCTGGAGACGGTACCGATCCAATAAACGCGCCCCGAGACGCTCCGCCCGGGGCGGCCGACGCCGGGCGTGAAGCGCGTCACGGACAGCGGCTTCGTTGCACGTTTTGCGTTGGACGTCCAAAGAGATATCTTCCGCCGAACCGTCGCGGGACGCTGACAATCGAGCGCCAAAGAGGGAGTTGCTTCCATGTCATCCGCCAATGCCTTGCCCCTGATCCTGATCTGCTCGGTCGGATCACTGTTCGTAGCCTGGCTGCTGGCCCGCTGGGTGCTGGCCCGGGACACGGGAACGGCCGCCATGCAGGAGATCTCCAACGCCATCAAGGAAGGAGCGGAGGCCTTTCTCCGCCGCCAGAACCGGACCATCGGCCTGATGGCCTTATTCCTCGGAGGATTGATCTTCGTTCTGTATGCCTTCGTGCGGTCGCACCACGATTTCGATCCGGTGCCCACGGCCCTGCGCCTGGCGGTCTGGACCACCCTGTCGTTCCTTCTCGGGGCGGCCTGCTCGGTCATCGCCGGCTACATCGGAATGTGGATCTCCATTCGCAGCAATATCCGAACGGCCTCGGCCGCCCGCACCTCGTTGAATGACGCCCTGCGCATCGCTCTGCGGGGGGGCGCGGTCTCGGGGCTGCTGGTCGTGGCCATGTCGCTGTTGGGCGTGGGGGGCCTCTATCTGCTGGTGAGCAGGCTCACCGAGGTTCCCTCCGAGCGGATCCCCCTCTTGATCGTGGGCTACGGCTTCGGAGCTTCCTTCGTCGCCCTCTTCGCCCAACTGGGCGGCGGGATCTACACCAAGGCCGCCGATGTCGGGGCGGACCTGGTAGGGAAGGTCGAGGCCGGAATTCCGGAGGACGACCCGCGCAACCCGGCGGTCATCGCGGACCTGGTCGGGGACAACGTCGGAGACTGCGCCGGCCGCGGCGCGGACCTGTTCGAGTCCACCGCCGCGGAGAACATCGGGGCGATGATCCTCGGCGCCACGCTGGCCGCCGCCGCGGAAAAGGCGAACATGCCCTTTGCCGCAGGAATCCTCGGCGTCATGCTGTTCCCGCTGGTGGCGCGCGCCTTCGGGCTGCTGGCTTCGATCGTGGGGATCTACCTGGTCAGGACCCGGGAGGATCAGGACCCCATGCAGGCGTTGAACCGCGGCTATTACGTCGCCGCCTCATTGGCCGTGCTCGGTTTCCTCGTGGCGACGAAATGGCTCCTGGCCAACCCGGCTCAACCCGACGCGTGGTGGAAGTTCTTCCTGTGCGGCGTCATCGGAGTCCTGACGTCGGTCGCCTTTGTCTACATCACCCAGTACTACACCGAGTACAAGTACCGCCCGGTGCGCGAGATCGCCGAGGCATCCCAGACCGGACCGGCCACCAACGTGATCACCGGCATCGCGGTCGGCTTCGAGTGCACGCTCGCCGCGGTGGTGGCCATTTCGATCGCGATCCTGGCTTCCTTCAAGATCGGGGGCTGGGCCCTTCCCGACGGCGGCCTGTTCGGCACGGCGGTGGCCACGATGGGGATGCTCGGCACCGCGGCCTACATCCTGGCCATGGATACGTTCGGGCCGATCACCGACAACGCCGGTGGCATCGTCGAGATGTCTCAGCAGCCCGAGAACGTCCGCAAGAAGACCGACCGCCTCGATGCCGTCGGCAACACGACCAAGGCCCTCACCAAGGGGTACGCCATCGCTTCCGCCGCGCTCGCCGCCTTCCTGCTCTTCTCGGCGTACTTGGACGAGCTGAAGAACTACGGCGCGGCGCTCACCGCGGTCAATCTGGCCAAACCGGAGGTCTTCATCGGGGGACTCATCGGCGCGATGCTGGTCTTCTTCTTCTCCGGCCTGGCCATCAAGGCCGTGGGCAAGGCGGCGTACGTCGTGATCCAGGACGTGCGGGCCCAGTTTCGCGAGCACCCGGAGATCATGCAGGGGACTCGCAAGCCGGACTACGGCCGGACAGTCGACATCGTGACTCGAGGGGCGCTCAAGCAGATGATCGCGCCCGGACTCGTGGCGGTGGGAACGCCGATCGCGGTCGGCCTGATCTTCCGCCTGTTCGGGGTCGGGGCCGAGGCCGTGGCCTCCCTGCTCATGGTGGGCACGATCGCCGGTATCGTCATGGCGACCTTCTTGAACAACGCGGGAGGGGCCTGGGACAACGCCAAGAAATACATCGAGACGGGTGCCTACGGCGGCAAGGGTTCCCCCACCCACAAGGCCGCCGTGGTAGGCGACACGATCGGCGACCCGTTCAAGGACACCGCCGGTCCGTCGCTCCACGTGTTGATCAAGCTCCTGGCCACGATCACCCTCGTGCTGGCGCCGCTGTTCATCTAACCGTCGCCCTCGCTGCGCTCTCGCTCCCGCGGCGCGCGCGTCCTCCCCTCTGGGAGACTTCGCGCGCCGCGAACCGGGGCTGGCCCCCCTCCACGCCGTAAGGAGGGCCGACGAGGATCCGGGGTCAAACGAAACGGCAGAGGATCTCGTTGGAAACCAGGAAACCGGGTTCCGTGAGCCGCACACGGCCGTCCACCTTTCGAAGCCACCCGGACTCCTGCCACAGCGCATAGTCTCCGGCGAGGCGGGCGTCCTGCGCTTGGCAGATCCAGCTCTCGACCAGGTTGTCGTCGACCCCTTGCCAGAGGCGCAGTCCCAAGACGATTTGTTCCCGCCGGCGCTCCGCGGCGTCGAGGGGCCGATCGAGCACGACCGGCCGCCGTCCCTCCCGGACCGCTTCGAGATAGGCGGGAATCGACGACACGTTCGCCCGTCGGCGCTCTCCCCACAGCTCGTGGGAGGAGACTCCCAAACCGAGCGTCGGTTGGCGGGTCCAATACTTGACGTTGTGGCGGGCTTCCTCCGACGGCAGGGCCCAATTGGAGATCTCGTAGTGCATCAGGCCGCGGCGAGACAGCATGGCGGAGAGCTCGAGCCACGAGTCCGCCTGCTCGTCGTCGGACATGTAGCGGGAAGGATTCTCCCGACGGTCGTCCTCGATGGTCCTGGACTTCTCCGTCTCCAGCAGGTAGACCGACACGTGCCCGACTCCGGTCGCAGCGAGGCGGGCGGCGCTCGCCCGAAATGTCTCTGCGGTCTGCTCGGGCAGCCCGAGAATGAGATCGCCGGAGACCTGGAACCCCTCCCCCAGCACCGTCTCCAGCGCGCGCGCGGCGTCGCGAGCGTCATGCCGCCGGCCCACCGCCGCGAGCTCCCTGTCCTCGAAGGACTGAACGCCGACGGAGACGCGCGTGATGCCTGCGTCTCTCCACGCCCGGGCGCGGTCGGGCGTCACATCGTCCGGGTTCGCCTCCATCGTCACTTCCGCTCCTGGCTCGAGGGCGAAGCAGCGGACCAGCGTCGCCTGCAGTCGCGCGATGCCCTCGGGGGGAATCCATGAGGGCGTTCCCCCCCCGAGATACACGGAATCGAAGGTGGAGCCGTGGGCCTCCTCGGCGACAATTTCGCCTTCCCGCTCCAGCGCGCGAAGGTAGGCCTCGCGGGCGGAATCGTCGGTCGTTACGACGAAGGCGCAGTAACCGCACCGGGAGCGGCAAAAGGGCAGGTGCACGTACAGACCGGCGCCGGCCGTCACGATGTTCCCCGAATCGCTTCCTCCGTCTCCCGAGCCACCTCCCCGGCAAACGGAAACACTCTGCGAAAATTGCCTTCCCGCACGATCGGGCCAAGATCCCAGTCGGACTCGTCGATCCAGCGCGCGGCGGCGTGGAGGAGCGACGCGTGGTGTTCGTCGCGGCCGGCCAGGGCGTCCGCCCGCTCCTCCAACCGACCGGCGGCTCCGGCGTTGCCGATCGATTGCCCGCGGCCCACTGCCCGGGCGGGCAGCGACGCCAGGCCCAGTCGGGAACACGCCGCGCGGATGGCCTGGCGGCCTTGCTCGACCTCCCCCTCCCAGTCCGCATGATGGATCCGCTCGAAGAAGTCGTCGGGGCATCGCGCGTCGATCTCCTCCCGGGCCTGGACGATGGCCCGACGGGCCGTGCCGTCGTCCGCCGCCACGACGGGCGCCGCGAACCGGGATCCGCAGCGGGCCGCCTCTTCCACCGTGCGCGCCAGCGCCTCGGGTTCCACCGTCCATCCGGGAATCAGGGGAAGGAGAACGCCGGCGGCAAGGCCGCGGCGCGCCGAGGTTTTCAGAGCCTGCGGACATCTTGCGCCGGGCGCGACCGAAAACACGACGACAAAGACGCTTCCGTCGGGATCCGGCAGCGTCGCCTCCGACGGATCGAGCAGATAGACCCCTCGCCCCGCGAGCGCGGCGCCGGTGGCCGCGGCCTGCAGCGCTCCCCGAACCGGCTCGGCTGGATCGCCGGGACCCACCGCGACTCCGCCGGACGGGCCGCGTGAGAGCGTTAAGACCCACGGCTCCGGATCGAAGGGGCCGACCCGCAGGACCCCCTCGGCCGACCTCGCCTGGAACCGCCGCTCGATCGGATCGAAGCGCCACCGCGGTCTTCCGGCCTCGCCGGCATAGCAGACCGTGCGCGCCACGAGCCGGCGGCCTGCCAGATCCTGCTCTCCCAAGCGCACGATCGGTTGAGGCGCGTCTTCGTAGAGGATCATCTCGCCGACGCAAATCCGGCCACCCGGCGTCTCCACCCGGCAGGGCCATACCGGGCGAAGAGATCGACCTCGAAGTTGAAGCGCGCCCCGACGCCCGCCGGCCCGAGCGTCGTCCGCCGGCGTGTCTCCGGGATGATCGCGACGTCGAAGGAGCGCGGATGGCGGCGCGCCACCGTCAGACTCACGCCGTCGATCGCCGCCGAGCCTTTCGAAACGACGAACCGGGAAAGCCCGGACGGGATCGAGAAGCGATAGATCCACGAGTTGCCGGCCTCCCGGATCTCCAGCAGGCGCGTCACAGCGTCGACGTGCCCCAGCACGAAGTGTCCCGACAGCCGATCGCCCCAGGCCAGGGCTCGCTCCAGATTCACGGAGTCTCCCGCGACCCGTTCGCCGAGGGTCGACCGCTCCAGGGTTTCCTGCGAAAGATCCGCCACCAGCTCGCGACCGGGACGCACCGCGGTCAAGCAGACGCCGGAGACCGAGACGCTCTCTCCGGCCTCGAACCGCCCATAGCCCCGGGGCGGCGCGACGGTCAGACGCGCGCCCCCGCGGCGCGGTTGCCTCGCCACGACGCGGCCCCGTCCCGTCACGATCCCTGTGAACATGGAAGGAAGTCTATCGGCTCGAGGCGCGGCGCAGTCGCCCGGTGATCCACACATCCCTTCCCGCTCTCCCGGTCTCGACCTGCTCCAGCTCGGCCTCCGCCCCGATCCGAAATCCCCATCCGCCGACCGCTCCGACCGACCGGCGTCCTCCCAGGATCTTCGGCGACACGAAGACCGCCACCCGGTCGACGAGACCGGCCTCGAAGAAGGCGGCCAGGGTCTCGGCGCCTCCTTCGACCATGACGCCGGTGACACCCCGGTCGGCGAGCTTCCGCAGCATGCGCGGGAGGTCGATCCTTTCGGAACGACCCCCGGGCAGGCTCCAGACCTCGACTCCCCGTTGGTGCAGGCGGCGCGCTCGCGGGTGCGTGGACGGCTGCGCCGTCACGAGGAGACACCCCTTGGGACGGCGAAAGACACGGGCCGTCGCGGGCGTCGTGAGCCTCCCGTCGAGGACGATCCGCCAGTGCGAGCCGCGGTTTCGCGCCAGCCGCCGCGTCAGACGCGGATCGTCGGCCCGCACCGTTCCGGCTCCGACCAGGACGGCGTCATACTCCTCCCGCAGAAGGAGCGCGCTCCGGCGCGCGGCCGGGCCCGTGATCCACCGGCTCTCGCCGTTGGCAGTGGCGATGCGCCCGTCTAAGGTCTGCGCCCACTTGGCGAGCACGAAGGGCCGTCGTCGCGAAGCCCAGACTCGGAACCTCTCGTTCTGCCGCTCTGCCCGTCGGCGCCGGTGCGAATCGGAAAAGAGGATCTTCACGCCGGCCCGCGCCAGGCGCGCCAGCCCACGTCCCCGCACGAGCGGGTTGGGATCGCGCGAGGCGACGATCACACGGCGGATGCCCGAGGCCAGGATCGCATCGGCGCACGGCGGCGTCCGGCCGAAGTGCGCGCAAGGCTCGAGCGTCACGTACAGGTCTCCTCCGCGGGCCCGCCCCCCGGCTGTCTTCAAGGCCAGCGCCTCGGCGTGGAGGCCGCCCGCGCGCCGGTGAAAGGCTTCCGCCACGACCTTCCCGCCCCGCACCACGACGGCGCCCACCATCGGGTTGGGAGAGACGCTGTAACGGCCGCGCTCGGCCAGATCGAGGGCCCGATCCATCCAGGCGAGATCGAGCGGCGCGGACCGACGCGCTCGGGGGGCCATCACTCGGTGACGGACGGCGGGTGACTCTCTCCCAGCAGCGCCCGCGCGTACTCCGAGGGGTCGAACGGCACGAGGTCGTCCATTCCCTCTCCCACACCGACGTCGACGACCGGAAGCTTGAGCTCCCGGTAGATCGCCAGGACCACTCCACCGCGCGCGCTTCCGTCGAGCTTGGTCAGAACGACTCCGGTCACGCCGACGGCTTCGACGAAGCGCCGGGCCTGCGCCAGCCCGTTGGCTCCGGTGGTGGAATCGAGGACCAACAGGATCTCGTGCGGAGCGCCGGGGACTTCCCGACCCGCGACTCGCCGCATCTTGGCCAGCTCCTCCATGAGGTTCTGCTTCGTGTGCAGACGCCCCGCCGTGTCCACCAGCAGCGTCTGGACCCCTCGTGCCCGGGCCGCGGCCAGTGCGTCGAACAGCACCGCGGAGGGGTCGGCGCCCTCGCGGTGCCGGACGACGCCGACGCCCAACCGGTCGCCCCAGATTGCCAGCTGCTCGATCGCGCCGGCGCGGAACGTATCGGCCGCGGCCAGCAGGACGGACCGCCCTTGAGCCACCTCCCGGGCGGCGAGCTTGGCGGCGGTGGTCGTCTTGCCCGACCCGTTGACGCCGACGAGAAACACGACCCGGAGCGGGACGTCCGTCCGGATCTGCGCGCGGGGGGCGGACGCCAGAAGCCTTTCGATCTCCTGCCGCAGCAGCCCGCGCAGCTCGTCGACGTCGCCCCGTCCGGTCGGTGAGGTGTGTCCGCGGACCGCGTCGGCCAGCGCCGCCGCCGTCTCGGCCCCGACATCAGCTTCCAGGAGCGTTTCCTCCAGGGATTCCAGGACGGACTCGTCAAAGCCCAGGCCCTTCTTGACCGCCGTTCCCAGCTTTTCCAGGATCTCGGTGTGGGTCATGAAAAGACCGCGCCGGACCTTGGCAAAGAAGCCGGAGCGTGCCGAGTCCGGGGTCCCGGAGGGTTCCGTCATGAGGAACGATGACGCCGCGGGCTACGGGCTCTTCGTCGCCGGCGTCGAGTCGAGCAGCATCTGCGCCTTGGCGCCGGTGTCCCCGCCGGGATCGAGCTCGACGGCCCTTTCCAGATACCGGCGTCCAAGCGCGTATTTCTTCATTCCCACCAGCGCGAGACCGAGGCGAAGATTGGCCGGAGCGCTCTTGGGATCCAGGCGCACGGCCTCCAGGTAGTCCTCGGCCGCGGCGGCGAGATCGCCCCTCGATTCCCGGACCACTCCCCGGCCGATCATCGCAGGGAAGGACTTGGGATCGATGGCCAGCGCGCGGGTAAATTCCGCTTCGGCCTGCGCGAAGTCGCCCTCGCGCTGGCGCAAGCGGCCGCGGTTGATCGCCGTTTCGAGACGGTCCTCCGGAACATCCGACGCGTCCGCCCACTTGAAGTCCTCTTCCGCCTCTTTGTACCTTCCCGCTTCCGTCCGCGCGATCGCGCGGTGAATTCGGTACGCCGATTTCTCCGGTGCCAGCTTGACCGCGCGGTCGAGCGAGTCCAGCGACTCACTGACCTTCCCCTGGGCCAGGAGGGCGACGCCCAGGCCGTCGTGCAGCTCCGCGTTGCGGGGATCGGCTTTGATCGAGTCGTGATACGCGTTCTCGGCGTCGGAAAACCGGCCTTCCCTCAGGAGAACGGCGGCCATCCGCTCGTTCAAGAGCACTTCCGCCGAGGTCTTGGTCTTACCTCCGGTGGACGAGCAGGCCGCCGCCGCCGCAAGCAGGCCGAGCGCGGCGATCATCGGCCACTGCGGCCGTCGGCCCGTCGCCTTCATCGAGACCGGGACGGGGAGACCGGGGGACGGCGAGACGGGGAGAAAGGGACCGCCGGCATGGGTGCCGTTCAAAGGGCTTCCCGAAGCATCGGCAACTCGGTCTCCTCCGGCGGCTGGATCGGAATGGGCACCAGAGCTCCCTTCTCGAACGCCCGCAGGAAAGCGTCCACGATCGAAGGCTCGAATCGGATGCCGGCGAACTGACGGATGCGGTTGACGACGAAGTCCATTTCCATCGCCTTCTGATAAGGACGCGTCGTGGTCATGGCGTCGAACGTGTCGGCGACCGTGACGATGCGGGCCTGGAGCGGGATCTCTTCCCCCTTCAGCCCCTCCGGGTACCCTCCGCCGCTCCACTTCTCGTGATGGTACTTCATTCCCGGAATGACGTCCGCCAGTTGTGGAATCGCCGACATGATCGCCGCGCCCTTGATCGGGTGCGTCTTCATTTGCTCGAACTCCTCCTCCGTCAGCGCGGTCGGCTTGCGGATGATCCGGTCGTCGACGCCGATCTTGCCGACGTCGTGGAGGAGGGCGGACAACCGCGTCCGCTCGACCTCGTCCGCCGGAAGCCGCAGCTCCTGCGCGATCGCGGCGGAGTACGCGGCGACCCGCTCGGAGTGGCCGCGCGTGTACGGATCCTTCGCGTCGATGGCCTCGGCCAGCGCCCGGATCGAGGACAGGAATAGCTCGCGGTTCTCGCGGGCCGCCTTCTGGACCTCGTCGAAGGCGATGCGGATCGACGCGCTCATCCGGTTGAAGCTCTCTGACAGCGCGGCGATCTCCGCCGTGCCTCCCACTTCGACCATCGATCCGTAGGCGCCCTCGCTGATCGCGCGTGTGGAGGCGGCCAACCGCGAAATGGGGTCGGAAAGGCCCCGGGCGAAGAGGAACGCCAGGACGAGGGACCCGGCCAAGGCCACCGCGCTCCAGATGAGCGTGTCCCGAACCATCTGATCGACCGAGGCGAAGGCCAGGTCGCGGTCGCGCTCGACCAAGACTCCCCACGCCGGTTGCCCGACCGGAGCGATCGAGGCGAGCACCGCGCCGCTGGGCGTCTGCTCGGAGCGGGTCAACCGTGCCGGAAAGCGCACGAAGTCGGCTACCAGCGAGGACGCTCCGCGCCGCTGTGCGGCGACTGTCTCGGGAAAGAAGACGTTGCCCTCGCGGTCCACGAGCATGGCCCGGACTTCCTTCTTCCCTTCGTCGCGGAACTCCTGAACGATCGTCTGCCAGGTAAGCAGCGTCTCGACGACCCCGATCCGCCCCTTGCCTTCCTCCTCCACCGGCAGCGCGAGCACCGCTACGGGACCGATCTCGGGAACGCGGAACGGCTTGCCCTGATAGAGGGCCCCGTCCCGAGCGGATTCGAACGCCTTGCGAAACTCGTACTCGACCTGCGACAGACGAATGTCCGGTCCGATGAAGCTTCCCTGACCCTGGAAGTTGATTCCCCGCAACGCCAGCATCTGTGGCCGGCCGGACAGGACCGACCCCAGGATGCGCGGCACGTCGGGAGACGTGAAGGGATCCTTTCCCGACAGCTCTCCCGCCAGACGCAGCGAATCGGCCGCGCCCTTGAGCCCTTCACGAGCGGAGGAGTAGAAAGCGTTGACGTGGTCGGCCAGCGCGGAAGACGAACGGGTCAGGTATTTCTCCTCCAGAGTCTCCAGCGTCCGCCGGTTGCGCCGGATCAGGACCCCGTCGGAGATCAAAAGGGGAACCAGCGAGGCCAGCACGAGGGCCCCGCAGAGCAGAACAAAGAGGCGGATTCGGCGCTCAGCCCGCATCTTCTTGACCGACGCCGGACGTTGGGGCACGGACCCTCATTATAAACCGGGCCAGTCTCCCGTTCCGACCGGATCGTCTCGGGAACCTCCTCGAACAACCGGTGTCTCAATCGTTTGGAGGACGGCTTCCATGTTCGAGACCGCATCCCGTTTGTCTGCCTCCGGCTCGTGGCCCGGCGACCGCCGCCTGCGCTCGCTTCCGGTCTCCCTGGCGCTCCATGGCCTGGCGCTGGGAGCGGCGGCCCTTCTGTCGGTACGAACGCTCTCGGACTCCCTCGAGCCCCCCATCCCGGTGGTCTTCTTCGAAGGCAGCGCTCCACCGCTCTCGATGGGCGAAAACGTGGAGGTCGGGGACACAGCCACCGCGAGGCCGGCGGCCGAGGTGGAGGCGCCTTCCGCCGCGCTCGAGCAACCCGACGAGACCGGGGAGGAAGAGACCGAACAGGATCTCTCCTCCGACGGGCCCTCCCTCAAAGACGGCAGGGACTCGACCTCCGCGTCTGCCGGCGACCCCTCCGGCCAGACCGGAGGCCACCCCGACGGACGCGCGGGCTCGGGCGGCGTGGACGGAAAGGAAGGCGGCGACTCACAGCTCCCCTACCGCCCGGGCGGCAATGTCGCCGCGCCACGGCTCCTCGACCGGATCGAGCCGGCGTACCCCGAGATCGCGCGCAAGGCGCGCATCGAGGGGATCGTCGTTCTCGAGGCGATCATCGGGCGCTCGGGCCGTGTCGAGGACCTGCACCTGGTCAAGTCCGTAAACCTTCTCCTCGACGCCGCGGCTCTGGACGCGGTGAAGCAGTGGCGCTACCGGCCAGCGACCCTGGACGGTTTGCCCGTTCGCGTCTTTCTCACCGTGACCGTCGACTTTCGGCTGCGCTGAGCCATCGGCGACGCGCGGGCCGGCTCAAATCCGCGCCGAGGCCGCAGCGGCCAGCCACTCGTCCATGGGAATCGACTCTTCCACCCGCGCGCGGCCGATCCGCTCGAGGACGACACCGGCCAAGCCGTGCGCCGTCGATTTCTTGTCGCGGACGAGGTAAGGGGCCAGAATCCTGGAGTCGCGCTCCGGCTCGGGAAACGCGCCGAGGGCGCGCAGGGTCTCACGGATCCGCCGGGCGTCTGACGCGGAGAGACCGGCCCGCGATGCAGAGATCTCGAGCGCGCCGACGATGCCCCAGGCCACCGCCTCGCCGTGCCGCAGGCGGCTGTATTCCCCGGCGGCCTCGAAGGCGTGGCCGAGTGTATGGCCGAAGTTGAGGAGCCGACGGCGATCCCCCTCACGCAGATCCTGGGAGACGATCGATGCCTTGATCGTGACGGCGCCGCCGATCAGCTCGAGCAGCGGTGCGTCGTCGCGCGCCAGGATCCGCGCGAGCGCCCGCTCGGCCAAGCGGGCCAGGCCCTCGTCGGCGATCCACGCGGCCTTCAAAGCTTCGACCAGGCCCGCCCGGTAGTCGCGGTCCGAAAGAGTCTGGAGCGCGGTCGGATCGATCAGGACCGTCCGCGGGGGATGAAACGCGCCGATCAGATTCTTTCCAGCCTGGGTGTCGACGCCGGTCTTTCCCCCGATCGCCGCGTCCGCCATCGCGCCCGTCGTGGTGGGAACGGCATTCCAGGCCACGCCGCGCAGCACGATCGCCGCGGCGAAACCCGCCACGTCGGAGACCACGCCGCCTCCGACGGCGACGAAGGCATCGTCGCGCCGCACGCCCGCCTCCAGGGCCGCGTCGGCGATGGCGCGCACGGTTTCGAGGGTCTTGGACTCCTCCCGGTCGTCGATCTCGAGATCCAGAATCAGGCGATCGGCCAGCGCGCGCCGGACCCGCTCGGCGGCGGCCGCGGGCCCGGGCGAGGACACCATCAGGAATCGCCCGGAAGGGGAGGACAGACGCGATCCCGCTTGATCGAGCAGGCCCGGGCCGATCCATGCGACGCTCTCGCCCCCGCAGGCCACCGCGCGGGGAGAGGTCACGACCGCGGGTTCTTGGCCGGCGCGATGCCGAGCTCGGCGAGCTGTTCCGGCCCGACGTCGGAGGGAGCCTTCATCATCAGGTCGAGGCCGGACGTGGTCTTGGGGAACGCGATCACGTCCCGAATCGAGGTCGCTCCTGCCGCCAGCGCGCAGATGCGGTCGAGCCCCAGGGCGATGCCCCCGTGCGGAGGCGCTCCAAATCGAAAGGCGTCCAGAAGAAAACCGAAGCGGTGGCGTCCCTCCTCGGCCGAAATGCCCAGGAGGCGAAACACCCGCTCCTGGACGTCGGCACGGTGAATGCGGATCGATCCCGATCCGAGCTCCCAGCCGTTCAACACGACGTCGTAGGCCCGCGCGCGCACACGCCCCGGATCGGTCTCCAAGAGCGCCAGGTCTTCCTCGCGCGGAGACGTGAAGGGGTGGTTCATCGGATGCCACGTTCCAGTGGCCTCGTCGCGGCCGACCAGGGGAAACTCCGTCACCCAGCAGAACACCCACTTGGACTCGTCCACCAGCTTGCGTTCGCGCGCCAGCGAGAGTCGCAGCGCGCCCAGCGCCGCGGCGGACTTCTCCACGGTGTCCGCGACGAGGAGCAGCAGATCGCCGTCTTCGAGGGAAGCGGCGGCAAGGATCCGGTCGAGGACCGCATCGGGCAGGCTCTTGCGCGCCGGAGATGAGATTTCGCCGCCCGTCCGCTTGATCCAGACGAGCCCGGTGGCTCCCATCTTCTTGGCCTCTTGCGAAAGCTCGTCCAGGCGCTTGCGCGAGAGCGAAGCCGCGCCCGGAACCTTGAGCCCGCGCACGGACCCGCCCCCGGACAGGGCCCTCTCGAGCGGTGCGAAGCCGCTGGCCGCGCACTCTTTGGAGAGCTCGGTCAAGGTCAGTTCGAACCGCAGGTCGGGCCGGTCGGTGCCGTATCGATCGATCGCCTGGCGGTACGGGATGCGGCGGAAGGGACGCTCCACCGCCACGCCCACCGCGGCGTACGCCTCCGCCAGGAACGCTTCGACCGCCTCGAAGACGTCGTCCTCCGTGGGAAAGGACATCTCCAGGTCGATCTGCGTGAACTCGTACTGGCGGTCCGCCCGCAGGTCCTCGTCGCGGAAGCATCGCGCGATCTGGAAGTATTTCTCGAAACCCGCCACCATCAACAGCTGCTTGAAGATCTGCGGCGACTGCGGGAGCGCGTAGAAGAGCCCGTTGTGAAGCCGGGAGGGCACCAGGAAGTCGCGGGCCCCTTCGGGCGTCGATCGGGTGAGCATCGGGGTCTCGACCTCCACGAAGCCCCTTTCGTGGAGCGTCTTGCGAATCCGGAAGGCGATCTCGTCGCGCAACAGGATGTTCTTCTGCATCGACGGCCGCCGCAGGTCGAGGTACCGGTACTCCAGGCGCAGCTCCTCGGTGGCGTTGGTGCGATCCTCCACCACGAAGGGGGGCGTCTCCGAGCGCGCCAGGAACTCCAGGCGGGACCCGATGACTTCGACATCGCCGGTGGACATGTCGGTGCGCCTCTGTCCCTCCCCCCGCAGGACGACGTCCCCCTCGATCTCGACGACGTCCTCGGATCGGGCCTCCCCGGCGAGTACGACGGCCTCGACCGGACAACGCGCCTTGTCGAACACCACCTGCGCCCAGCCGCTGCGATCCCGGACGGTCAGGAAGATCAACTCCCCCAGGTCCCGCCGGCGGCCGACCCAGCCCTTCAGGAGGACCCTGCGGCCCGCGTCGGACGCCCGGAGGTCCCCGGCGGGAGTGCGGTTCATCGGCCGGTCTCACGCGCCGCGCCCATGCGCTCCGCCAGCTCGCCGCTCGGAAACGTCTGCTGTTCTCCGGTCGCCAGGTTCTTGATGGTCACCGTGTTGGCCTCTCGCTCCCGCAACCCGAGCAGAATCGCGTGAACTCTCTCCGCGCGGAAGGGATAGTGGCTCGACCCCTCGAGGATCTGAGCAGCCCTTCCAATCCCGCGGGCAATTCCTCGGCCCGTGAAATCGGTCTCCACGACCGCCGCTGGATCGCACTCCCTCATCCTGTTCGCGATTCCCAGAGCGTAGACGAGATCGGCGCGGGAATCGGGCACGACCACGAAAACCGTCCGACTCCTTCGAGGGTCGATCGGCATCGACGCCAGGAGACGGTCCTCGCCGATGGCGAAACCCACGGCGGCGAGCGGCGGCCCGCCCAGCTCGGCGAAGAGGTCGTCGTAGCGGCCTCCCCCCAGCAAGGCGTCCTGGGCGCCGAGGGAGGCCGACGTCACTTCGAAGACCGTGAGCGTGTAGTAGTCGAGGCCGCGCACGAGCGACGGGTCCTCGTCGAACGCGACTCCGCCCAAGGGCAGCAGGCGCTTGAGCCCGTCGTGGTGCGCCCTGGCCCGATCGTCGAGAAAATCCAGAGTCTTCGGCGCTCCTTTCAGAACCGCCTGCACCGCCGGGTTCTTCGAATCGAAGAGCCGAAGAGGGTTCTGCTCCAGCCGCCGCAGGTCGTCGGGTCCCAGCTCGCCGGAATGCGGCCGGAGGAACTCGCGGAGCGCGGAACCGAAAGCCTCTCTCGCCTTGCCCGCAGGGACGCAGTTGATCCGTGCGCGGAGGCCGTCCAATCCGAGCCGCCGCAGGAACTGGAAGAGCATCGTCAATACCTCGGCGTCCCCTTCGGCGTCCGGCACGCCGACGAGCTCGACGTCGATTTGCCGGAACTCCCGGAACCGGCCGGCCTGGGGCTGCTCGTAGCGGAACTGGGGCCCCGCGCACCACAGGCGGATCGGGCGCGGCAGGTTCTGAACCCCCGCCTCGATCAGGGCCCTCACGATGCCCGCGGTGTTCTCCGGGCGCAGCGTCAACGACCGTCCCTTGCGATCGAGAAACGTGTACATCTCCTTGTGGACGATGTCCGTCGTCTCGCCGACCGAGCGGGCGAAGAGATCCGTCGACTCGAGCACCGGGGTTCGGACCTCGCCGTAGCCGTAGGTGGAAAAGACCTCGCGCGCTGTCGATTCCGCGGCGGCGAAGCGCTCGCTCTCCGGTGGAAGCAGGTCGCGCGTCCCCTTGACTGCGCGGTACTTTATCGCGCCCACTTTCCCTCGATGCGGAAGTACTCCTCCTTGTAGACGAGGTAGTTCGCGTGGAAATGTTTCAAATCCTCGACCTCGGCGTCGGACAGCTCCTTGATCTTTCGGGCCGGCGCGCCGAGCCACAGCGTGCGTGGAGGAACGACGGTCCGGGGCGTCACCAGCGCGCCGGCGCCGATGAAGGCGGACTCGCCAACGTCGGCTCCGTCCAGAACCGTGGCCCGAATGCCGATGAGCGCGCCCTTGCGGACGACGGCGCCGTGGACGATCGCGCCGTGCCCCAGAGTCACTTCTTCCTCCAGGACGGTCGGGTACCGGCCCTGCGTCACGTGGATCGCGCAGTTGTCCTGAATGTTGGACCGGGCTCCGATCCGAATCGAGTGGCAATCCCCGCGCACCACGGAGTTGAACCAGACCGACACGTCGTCGCCGAGCAGGACATCGCCGATCACGGCCGCGGTCGCCGCGAGGTACACCCGTTCTCCGATTCGGGGGTGCTTGCCCCCGTATTCCTGAATCAGGCCCATGAGGTCGCGAAATCTAGCAGGTTCGAGGTTCCACGTTCAAAGCGCGGCCACGGCGCGCGCTGCGGGCCGCCGGGTCACGCTGCGGGCCAGGGAAAAGCCCCCGGGCGCAGAACCGCCGGCGGATTCTGCGTCGCGTCGACGATCGTGGTGGGTTTGCCGCCGGGCGTCCTTCCGCCGTCGACGAGCACATCGATCTCGCGCCGAAACAGCTCCTCCACTTCGTCGGGGTCCTCCAGGGCGGGGCGCCCCGACCGGTTCAGGCTCGTGCCGGTGACGGGGCCGAGCATCGTCAACAGGGCGCGCAGTTTTCGCGATGCCGGGAGGCGGACGGCCAGCGCGTACTGGCCCCGCGACGCGGCCAGGGGCCGACGGATGGGCAGGACGACGGTCAGCGGCGCGGGCCAGATCTGAAAATAGGGATCGATCCCCGTGGCCCTGACGTCCACACCCAGGCGCTCGAGCTGGATTCGGGTGCTGAACAGGACCGGAAGGGGCTTGCCGTCGTCCCGGCCCTTCACCGCGAAGACGCGCCGCACGCCGGCCTCGTTGTCCGGTTCCGCGCAGAGCGCATAGGACGTCTCCGTGGGAAGGGCCAGGAGTCCCCCGTGGCCCAAGAGCTCCCTCAAGCGGAACGTCTCTTCCACCGAAGCCGCCAGCGCGTCCATCGAGAGTCGCCGCAAGACAGCGGAGTTTAGCCCCAATGGGCGAAGTTGGGGACAAGGTGTCGCTCCTTCGACCCTCCTCTTACCGCCCGACGTAGCGCTGGTAGAGCGTCCTGGCACGCGCCGGATCGCCGGTCCCTCGCACGATACAGCGCCCATCGGCAAAGATCGTCAGGCTGACGTCCTCGACGTCCGCGTTCAAGAGCTGCGGCGTTCGGTGCACCTTCCCGACTCGCTCGAGCCGGCGGGCCAGGTCGTCGAAGTCCGGTCGCTCGCGGCCGGCGGGAGCAATCTGCACCGACCGCCGCCCGCAGAGCTTGACGATCTCGCTCGCCCCCTCTCCCTCCAGCGCCGGGAACCGCCGCCCCGAGCAGACCGGGCAGTCGGCGCGGGGCCGCGCGGATTCGAAAAGCCGGCTCTGCCGAAAGCCCTCCTCCCAGACCGACAGGCACAGGACTCCGGGGGACGAGGCTTTTCCCGCGGCCAGGCGCAGCGCCTCGGTCATGGCCAGAGCCGCCACCAGGAGCGGCAGCGTCGGAACTACGCCCGCCGTGTCGCAGGTGGGCCCGGTTCCGGAAGGGGGAAGGGCCTCCAGGTAGCAGCGCAGGCAGGGCGTCCGGCCGGGGATCGAGACGGCCACGCGCCCTTGATCGCCCACGCAGGCCGCGTACACCGACGGAAGCCGGAGAGAGCGCGCCGCGTCGGACACCAGCAGGCGCGTCTCGAAGTTGTCGGAAGCGTCGAAGACCAGGCCGTGCCCCGCCAGAACGTCGGCCGCGTTGGAAGGATCGAGGTCCAGAACGCGCGGCTGCGCCGCGATCTCCGGGGCGATCGCCGAGAGCCGGCGAGCGGCGGCTTGTGCCTTGGGCGCGACGCCGGCGGCGTCCGCGGCGTCGAACAGGAACTGCCGAGAGAGGTTGGAGACTTCGACCACGTCGCGGTCGATCAGGGTGAGGCGGCCGACTCCGGCGCGCGCCGCGGCCTCCGCGGCGGCGGCTCCGACCGCGCCAACGCCCACGAAGACGATCGAGAAGGCGCCGATGCGGCGCTGTCCCTCTTCGCCGATGCCGGGAAAGAGAATCGACCGGGAGTAGCGCTCGCGCCAGTCCCCGGAGCCCGTCACTGCCCCGCCGCCTCCAGAAGCGCCTGCGCGTGCTTCCAGGCGGTTTCCGGAACCTTCTCCCCCGCCAGCATCCGCGCGATCTCCGCGACCCGTTCCCGTCCCGTCAGCTCGGTCACCGCCGTGACGGTTCGTCCGCCGCGAACGCTCTTCTGGGCCCGGAGGTGGCGGGAGGCCATCGCGGCGATCTGGGGAACATGGGTCACGCAGAGCACTTGATCGTGCCGGGCCAAGAGACGCAGCTTCTTCCCCACTACCTCCGCGGTCCGGCCTCCGATCCCGGCGTCGACCTCGTCGAACACCAGCGTCCGGCCGCCGCCGACCCGGCCCGCCGCGACCGAGCGCACGGCCAGCTGCAAGCGAGAGAGCTCGCCGCCGGAGGCGATCTTCTCCAGGGGCTTCTCCGGCTCCCCCGGATTGGGCGCGAAAAGGAAGGAGGCCGACTCGAGCCCCGCCGCCCGGGGCGACTCCTCGACCGGCGTCAGCGCCACGTGGAACCGGGCCTTCTCCATCGCCAGCGCTCGGAGCTCCTTCTCGATGGCCGAGGAAAAGCGGACCGCGGCCGACCGGCGTTTGGCCGACAGCTCCTTGGCCGCCTGAAGGTAGCGCGCGCGGGCCGAGCCCTCCTCCCGGCGGCGCCGTTCGAGGGCGTCCTCGAAATTCGTCAGCTCCTCCCTCTCCGACCTCAGCCGCTCGAGGAGCTCCGACAGCTCGAACACGGTCATGCCGTGCTTGCGCCGCAAGCGGGCGAGCTTCTCCAGGCGGGTCTCGATGGCGGTCAGACGCTCGGGGTCGCTTTCGACGCGCGCCGCACCGTCCCGCGCCGCGGCGGCGAGATCGGCGATGCGCTGCTTGATCTCCTGCGCCTCCTCCAGGTGGACGGCTTCCCGCGGGTCGATCGCCACGAGCTCGGAAAACGCCCGCGCGGCCTCCCCCATGCGATCCGCGGCCGACCCTTCTTCCTCCAGAAGAGCGGACAGGGCCGCCTCTCCCGCGCGACGGACCCGATCCGCGTGCAGCAACGTCTCTCGCTCGGCGGCCAGGCCCTCCTCCTCCTTCGGGTCGGGAGCGGCCTCCTCGATCTCCCGGATCTGGAAGCCGACGTCGTCGAGACGGCGGGCCCGGTCGCGCCGCGACTCCTCCAGCACGGAAGCCGCCTGACGCGCCGCGCTCCATTCCTGAGCGGCTCGCGCGGTGGCCTCGCGCTCGGCGAGGGCCTGGGCGTAGGCATCGAGAAGCTCGAGCGGCGCCTGCCGGTCCGCGAGGTCCTGCTCGGAGTTCTGACCCTGGATCGCCACGAGCCGCTCCCCCAGGCGCGCCAGGGTGCGGACGGTCGCAGGTTCGTCCTCCACGAACGCCCGCCCACGGCCGTCGCCACCGAGCTCCCGGCGCACCAGGATCGTGGCCGAGCCCGACGGAAGGCCGGCCTCCTCCAGGATCGCACGCAACTCGGCGTCCGCCTCGAACTCCCCCGTCACCGAAAGACGCTCGCTCCCCGGACGCACGAGCTCCGAAGAGCCCCTGGCTCCCGCCAGCAGACTGACGGCGTCGACGAGGATCGACTTGCCGGCGCCGGTCTCTCCGGTGACGACAGTCAGGCCCGGCGTCAGGTCGAGCTCGAGATCCTCGACGATCGCCAGGTTCTTGACGGTCAGGCGTCGCAGCATCGGCTTCAGTCTAAGGTTGCCCGGTCGACGGTTAAAGAGCGGCACGCGGCGCGACCGTCCGACCCCCCGCGGAGCTCACGCCAGCTCGCCCACTTCGCGCAGCGCGGCCACCCGAAAATCGGGGGCGACGGCCGGCGGTTCCCCGCCCCGGTCGATCCAGGCCACGGTCCGGCCGTTGCGGCGGGCCCCTTCCGCGTCCCACCCGTTCGAGCTCACGAAGAGCGTTCGCGCCGGCGCTGCCAGCCTGTCCAGAAGAGCGTAGACACGGGGATCGGTCTTGTACACGGCGACATCGTCCGCCGAAAGGATCCGATCGACGGTCAGGGCGCCGGCCGCGAGCGCCCTCTCGATCATCTCCCTCGTCCCGTTGGACAGAATGACGACCCTCGATCCCGCTGCGCGCAGGTCCGCGAGCGTCTCGGCCGCGTCGTCATGAGCGGGCACCGTCCACCACAGGCCGCACAGCCGGCTCCGCGCGTGCTCCGGCAGGTCCGGCGCGACACGCTCGAGCGCCGCCGCGGTCACGCGATCCCACGGCTCGTAACGGCCAGCGCGGTTGCACTCCCGGCTGGCGGCGAGCTGCTCGCGTCGCCAGTCGGCCAGGAGACCCTCCGCGCGATCTCCGACCAGCGGTTCCATCCGGGCGGCCAGGCCTCCGATGTCGAGCAGCGTGCCGTAGAGGTCGAAGGCCACGGCGTCGAAGCGGCGCCTGGGAATTCCATCCGCTCGCTCCATCGGCCGATCGAGAGATCGTGATTACTCTTTGGTCTTCTTCTGGGCGATCGGTCGGGCCGGTACTCCTCCGACGATCGTCCCGGCCGGAACGGACTTGGACGCGAGACCCATCGATCCGACGATGGCGTCGGCCTCGATGGTCACTCCCGAAAGCACCGTGGCATGGTACGTGATGCGGGCCCGGTCGCCGATGACGGTGCGGCCCAGGGAGACGTCGTGGATGTCGTCGACGGCGTGGGCGTGCGAATAGATGTTGGCGTAGTCGGAGATGGAGACGTCGTTGCCGAGGACGACCTCGCCCCGATCGTCGATCAGGACGTTGCGGTGGATGGTCACGCCGTCCCCGGCGGTGATGTTGTAGCCGAAGGAGAGCTCCACTTCGTGAAAGATGCGGATCCCTTCTCCGCACCGCCCAAAGACGCGTTGGGCCAGCATGGCGCGGACCCGGGTTCCCAGTCGGACGTTGCGGCCGACCGGCGAGTGATCGAACATCTGCCAGAACCAGAGCAGCGGCTTGACGCGCGCCCACTTCTCCAGATCGATCTCCCGGTAATACTCCGCCTCCAGCGTGCCGTTGCGAGGATCGAAGGTCGCCATGAGCGTCTTGATGCCGAGCGGCACGCGGCGGTCGGTGACCAGGCTCTCGTCGAACGGCCGCCCCAGATAGAGCTGCGAAAGCGCATCGCGCACCACCAGGTTTCGGTCGAGCGCCGCGTCGTCGAGATGGTCGGCCAGCTCGGCCACGAATCGGGGATAGACTTCTTCGCCGACCGGACCGATCGGGAATTGACGGAGAGGCATATGGCGGCGAGGACCGTAACAGAGCGATTTGCGGCAGTCAAACTCGCGTTCGTGGGTCTTGCGTTGGCCGCCGGCGTCGCGGCACAGGATCCCGCCGAGCCGGCGGGCGGGGCGCCGCGCCTGAGGATCCCGCCGCTTCCGGCCGGAGCGATCGTGCGCTCCACCGTGGACGAGAAGGCGATGGCAGCTACGATCGACGAGCTCGTCGCCTGCGGCACCCGTCATTCTCTGTCCGCGTGGGACGATCCCCGGCGCGGGATCGGATGCGGACGCGACCGGATCGTGGCGCGGCTGTCGGAGATCGCCAGGGCCTCCGGGGGCAAACTCCAGGTCAGCGTGGACCGCTTCCAGGCCACCGCGCCGCGGACCCATGACCGGCCCGCGCATCTGGAGAACGTGCTGGCGGTCCTTCCCGGCGCCGACCCCGCGCTGTCGCGCACCGTCTTCCTGGTCTCGGGGCACTACGACTCGATGCCCTCCGACATCATGGACCCTCAAACGGACGCGCCCGGCGCCGACGACGACGCCTCCGGCACCGCCGTGTCGATCGAATGCGCGCGCCTGTTGGCTCGCGGAACGTACCGGGCGACGTTGCTCTTTGCCGCGGTCTCCGGCGAAGAGCAAGGACTCCTCGGCGGCAAGCGCCTTCTCGACGACCTGAAGGAGAAGGGGTACACCATCGGCGGCTTCCTGGACAACGACATCGTCGGCGCGGATTTCGCGCCGGGCGCCCCCATCGGGTCCGGCTCTTCTCCGGAGGAGGACCGGACGGCGTCGAGGCTCCGTCCCGCGACCTGGCACGCGCGGTCGAAGAGATCGCCGGGCGCGACGCCGTGCGCCTGGTCTTCCGTCTGGATCGCCTGGGTCGCGGCGGCGACCATCGCCCGTTCGTGGAGGCCGGACTCCCCGCCGTCCGCTTCACCGAGCCCCTGGAGAACTACGACCACGAGCACCAGACCCCGCGCTCGGAGAACGGGCGGGAATTTGGAGACCGGCCCCGTTTCCTCAATCTCTCGTTCCTCGGCAACGTGGCGCGCGTCAACGCCGAAGCCTTGCGCCAGCTCGCCCTTGCTCCGGCGGCGCCCCGGAACGTGACCATCTCCGGCGCAGTGACTCCCGACGCGAAACTGGCGTGGGACGCGGATCCGGACGCCGAGCGCGCCGGCTTCGAGATCCTGTGGCGGGAGACCACCGATCCCCGGTGGTCGGTCTATGGATGGGTGGACGGGCCCGGGGAGACCGCGTTGAAGGGCGTCTCCACCGACAACCATTTCTTCGCCGTGCGCGCCGTCGGCAAGAACGGCGCCCGCTCGATCCCCGCCGCCGCGACGCTGAAGGCATCAGCCCCGCGGCCGGCGAAGAGCTGAACGGGCTGAGGTCTCACGTTTAAGGCCTGAGGTGGACATAGCAGATATGTTATAGCGGAACCCTGGGCCCTGATCCTTAGACCTTGAACCTTTTCCTCAAGAACTCGATCGTCAGCGCGACGCCGAAGCCGGTGGCTCCGGGGTCGTACCCGTCGTGCTCCTTCTCGAGGTGCGCGACCCCGGCCACGTCGACGTGCGCCCACTCGACGCCGCGCGGGACGAACTCCTTCAGGAACACGCCGGCGTTGATCGTTCCTCCGGCTCGTCCCGCGGTGTTCTTCATGTCCGCCCAGTCCGACCTCAGGTTGTCGCGGTAGTCGTCCCACAGAGGCAACCGCCACAGGCGCTCGCCGGTCGCCTCCCCCGCGGCCAGAAGGTCGCGGGCGAGGTCGTCGGACGGAGTCATGAGGCCGGCGCACTCGTGACCGAGCGCGATGATGACCGCCCCGGTCAACGTGGCGAAATCCAGAATCACGTCGGGGCGGAATTTCTCCGCGTAGGACAGCGCGTCGCCCAGAACCAGGCGCCCCTCCGCATCGGTATTGTCGACTTCCACGGTCTTGCCGTTGCGCATCCGCAGGATGTCCCCCGGACGCGTGGCCGAGCCGCTGGGCATGTTCTCCGTCAGGGGGGCCAGCGCGATGACGCGCACAGGCAGCTCCAGACGCCGCGCCGCCGCGGCGCACGCGAAGACCGTGGCCGCGCCCATCATGTCGTACTTCATCTCTCCCATCGACGCGGCCGGTTTGATCGAGATCCCCCCGGAGTCGAACGTGATTCCCTTCCCCACCAGCACGGCGGTGGCGCGTCCTCGCGACGGCCGGTGCTCCGCGATGGCGAAGACCGGTGGCCGGGAGCTGCCGGCGTTGACGGCCAGCAGGCCTCCCATCTTCTGCCGTTCGATCTCGCGTTTGTTGAGGGTCGAGAAGCGCAGGCCCAACCGGCGCGACAGGACCCGCGCCTCCCGGGCGAAATCCGAAGGCCCCAGGTCGTTGGCCGGCGTGTTGCCGAGATCGCGGGCCCAGCCGACGATGCCGCTCAAGGCCTCCGCTTCTTCGGCCCAGCGAGCCAGCCGCCGCGCTTCCACCGAGGCCGGAGGCAGGACGATCGCCTCGCTCTGCTTCGGGCGGCGGGGCCGGCGGGACTTGTAGCGATCGAAGAAATAATCGGCCTGCGCGATCTCCCGCACGAGCATCCGCAGGGCTCCTTCCGAGACGCCCTCGCCGAACGCGAGCGTGAGCCGGCTGCGGCCCGAGCGCAGCGCGGCGCGCACCGCCTGGCGGACGGCTCCGCGGAGCTTGCCGGGGGTGGCGGGAGACTTTCCCAGACCCACCAGAGTCCAGCCCCCGGCACCGGTCAGCGTGCCCACGACTTCCTTCTCTCGCCCGCCGAAGGCCGCCGCGCGGCACGCCTGACGCAACGAGTCCTTCACCGCCGGGGGCGCCGACTCGGACGGGTCCGAGGATTCGTGAAAGAAACCTATGGCCACCCTTCCCCGGACCGGAGGCTTCGACCCCTGCACCTTCACTCGCATGGCGGCAGACAATAGCAGAGCCCCGTGGGGAGAAACACCGCGGTCGTGCTAACGTCCCCCTCCCATGAGCGCTCTGATCGAGACGCACCTGTCCGCGGTCCGGCTCTCGCGCCGGGGCAAGGTTCGGGAGATCTACGATCTCGGCGACTCGCTGCTTCTGGTGGCGAGCGACCGCATCTCGGCGTTCGACTGCGTCCTTTCTCCGGGCGTCCCGGACAAGGGGAAGGTCCTGACGCAGCTCTCCAACTTCTGGTTCGCCCGCTTTCCGGACGTGGAGAATCACCTGCTGGAAACGGACGTCGCGCGCTTTCCCGAGCCGCTGCAGGCCGAGCGCGCCGTCCTCGAGGGGCGCAGCGTGGTGGTCCGCAAGGCGGAGGTCATTCCGTTCGAGTGCGTGGCGCGCGGCTACCTGGCCGGCTCGGGCTGGAAGGAATACAAGGAGTCGCGCCGGGTGTGCGGGATCAAGCTCCCCGACGGCCTGACGGAAGCCTCTCCCCTTCCCGAGCCGATCTTCACGCCGGCCACCAAGAACGACAAGGGTCACGACGAGAACATCCCCTTCGAACGCATGGCCAGCGAGATCGGAACGGAGGAGGCGCAGCGTCTGCGCGACCTGACGCTCGAGCTGTACCGCCGCGCCAGCGAGTATGCGGCGAGCCGCGGACTCATCCTCGCCGACACGAAGCTCGAGTTTGGACGCTTCGAAGGGAGGATCGTGTGGATCGATGAGGCGTTCACGCCCGATTCGTCCCGTTATTGGGACGCCCGGCATTACAAGGAAGGAAAGAGCCCGGCGTCGTTCGACAAACAGTTCGTGCGCGACTGGCTCGAATCGACCGGTTGGAACAAGCATCCGCCCGCGCCCCGCCTGCCCGAAGGCGTGGTGCGCACGACCCGGGAGAAATATCTGGAGGCCTTCCGGTTGTTAACACTCTCCATGCCGGAGTTCGTGCACCCCTGATCTCGCGAACCTTTGCAGGCACAGGCACTTAAGCCTCGTGCCGTCCGGAGGGCAGCCGCTTTGGCACGCCCTTTGGATCTCGCAGGGTGATCGGCGCCGCGTCCGACGCCGAAAGGAACCAAGGAGAAGACCATGCACAAGAAGAACTGTATATGGATGATCGCGATCGGATTCTTCGTCGCCGCCGGAGCGATCCTCGCCCAGAACGCCGACCCCAACACCGCGGCACCCACCAAGAACGACCTGCGCCTGCGCGTCGCTGAGCCGGCGGAGGGCTCGACCCTGACCGGAACGAGCCTTCGCGTCGTGGTCGACTACAACCGCCCGATCTTCGGCTCGGGCCAGGGAACCCGCTTCGGTGAAGCGTCGTTTCCTCCGGCCAAGTTCGACGTGTTCATCGACGGCAAAGTCCAGCAGACGTTGACGACCGGCGAATCCAACGTCGCCAACATCGAGAACGTCGCCCCCGGCGCACACAAGCTGGCGGTTGTGGCCAAGAATCTGAGCGGCGAGGTGATCGACCGCAAGGAGATCAACTTCCAGACAGTCGCCGAGCCCGCTTCGATCTCGACCAGCGCCCCTCCGGCGCCCGCGGCCGCGCCCGAGCCGGCGACGCCTTCGACTCCGCCTCCGCCGTCCTCCTCCGTGACGCAGCAGCCGGAGGCCGCTCCTCCAGCGCCGGCCACGCTGCCCCAGACCGGCTCCGACGCGCCTCGGATGGCGCTGGCCGGGTTGGCCCTGGCCGTCTCGGGTCTGGTCGTGTCGAGAAAGGCGCGCTGAGGATCTCGTTTCGGAATCCGGCCCGCAGCGCGGGCCGGTTTCGACCTTCAAACATGATCAGCATTCTTTCCTTGAGATACGGCCGCGCTCTGGCATCCGTCGTCCTCGGCTGCGGAATCCTCGCAGCGGCCGCGGTGGGTCAGGGCCTTTACGCGGGACTCCTGCGCCGCGCGATCGCCGCCCCGTCGATCGCGTTCGGCAGGCTGGAAGAGGGAGATCTCGTCGGCAGGATCACGGCGCCGCGCGTCGGTCTGGACTCTCCGGTCTACGAGGGGATCCAGCTCGGCACTCTGGCCCAGGGCCCCGGCCACGTTCCCAACACTCCTCTGCCCGGAACACGGGAAGACTTCGTCAATTCCGTCATTGCGGTCTCTCGCAGCGAGGAAGGGGACCTCGTGTGCCGGCTGCGGCTGGGAGACGACGTCGAAATGCGGACGCCATTCGGCCTGCGTCGTTTCCGCGTCGTCGAACGCCGCCTGCTCGAGCCGGACAACGTGCGCTTCGATTCGAGGGATCGGGCTCGCGTGACGCTCTTGACCCCGTACCCTCCGCAAGAGCTCGGTCCGGCGCCGATGCGCCTGGCGTTGTCCCTGGAGGAGCGGTAAGCGGCCGGGGGGCGTCGAACCACCCGGCTGCCGCTGCGCCGGCGGCCTAAGGTCTTCGGCGCCCGGGCGCTGCGAAGAGGCCGGCCAAAAAGTCTCCCACCCGGTCGACCGGCCGGACATCCAGGTCGGAGAACCCGGCCGCCTCGCCGGCGTTGCCGGCCGGAAGGTAGACCCGCGCAAAGCCCAGGGCGGCCGCTTCCTTCAGGCGCGAGACGGCGGCCGGAACCAGGCGCACCTCTCCCAGGAGTCCGATCTCCCCGAAGAAGACCGCGTCCTCCGGGAGCGCCTGCCCTCGCGAGGACGACGCCAGGGCGGCCACCACCGCCAGGTCGGCGGCCGGCTCGCGAACCTCGAGTCCTCCCGCGCACGAGGCGAAGACCTCCCGCGAGGACAAGGACAAGCCCGTTCCTTCCAGGACCGCCAGGAGGAGCGCCAGCCGGCTTCCGTCGAGGCCGACCGCGACGCGGCGCGGCGAGCCGGCCGTGGACGGACCGACCAGTGCCTGGATCTCCAGGAGAAGGGAGCGCGTTCCCTCGCGGGCCGCGGTGACCGCGCTCCCCGGCAATCCCTTGCGGCGTTCCGCCAGAAGAGCGGCCGATGGATTGGGAACCTCCGTCAGTCCCTCTCCAGTCATTTCGTACAACGCGAGCTCGTCGACCGGCCCGAAACGATTCTTGCTGGCCCGCAAGAGGCGCCGGCTGGACGTGCGCTCCCCCTCGATCGTCACGACCGCGTCGACCAGATGCTCCAGGGACTTCGGCCCGGCCAGGCTTCCGTCCTTCGTCACGTGACCGATCAGGACCACCGGCACCGAGCAACTCTTCGCGTAACGCTGCAGGGCCGCTGCGGTCTCTCGCACCTGGGACACGGTGCCGGCGGCCGAGGAGAGCGCGGAATCGCGGATGGCCTGGATGGAGTCGACGACGACCAGCGCGGGCTTCCGGGCTTGCGCCTCGGCCACGATGCGGGAGACCTCGGTCTCGGCCAGCACGAGAAGGCGCTGTGCTCGGATCGCCAACCGGTCGCCGCGCAGCCGGACCTGCGACGCCGACTCCTCGCCCGTCGCGTAGAGGACTTCTCCGCAGTTCTGCGCCACTGCGCGCGCCGCCTGGAGGAGCAGCGTCGACTTGCCGATGCCGGGCTCGCCGCCCAGGAGCACCACCGATCCGGGCACGAGTCCTCCCCCCAGGACACGATCGAGGCCGGCGAGCGACGTCAGGACGCGAGCCTCGACGCTCGCCTCCACCTCGGCGATGGGCGCGGAGGCGGGAGACAGGACCGCCGGCCCTCGCTCGCTCTGCGCCTCCTCCACGTAGCTGTTCCACTCGCCGCAATCCGGACATCGTCCCAGCCACTTGGGCGACGCCGCGCCGCACGACTGGCAGGCGAAGACGGTGGTGACCCTTGACCGCATGGACGAATCGTAATGCGTCAAACGTAAAGCGTGAAACGAAGCGGAGCCACGTTGGACGCTTTACGTTTCACGTTTCACGGCCTCATCCCTCTTCAGGGCTTGATGGGAATCGATCCCAGCAAGTACTTGATGTCGTCGTCGGTCCACCGCACGCCGGCCCCGACGAAGAGGGAGTCGGCCTTGCGCGAGCGGTTCAGGAGATCATCCCACCCGGCGGTGGCATAGACCGACGGGGAGAAGTAGTAGCGCGTCGAGACCTTGGCGTGCGCGGAGAAATCCGGACGGTTGAAGTCCCACACGTCGGCCGAGAAACGCAGGCGATTCTTGAGCAGCATGTAGTCGAGCCCGGCCCCACCGGTCGACTCGATGACGCCCGCGCGCAGTGCCAGGTCCTTCCACCGCCAGCCGAACAGCGCGGAGATCGCGAAGTCGTACTTGTAGTCCTGCTTGTCCACCAGGAACGTGTCGACGTGGCCGTCGGGGTTGGTGACGGTGTAGGTCGTGACGTCCTGCGTTCTGCGGCCGAAAGGCTCGCTGGCGACCTCCAGACGATAGAAGCGCGGCGACTCGGGGGGCTGGATGTCCACTGTGAGGTAGCCCTTGCCCTTGGAAAACCGCGTCAGCATCTCCGACCGCACCCCCAGGTCGATCTTGGTCTTTCCGATCTGGCCGAGCGCCTTGTTGAGCCCTCCCACGCCTTCCTTGACTGCCACCAGGGCGTCGTTCAAGTTCTTGTGGGTCTCGTCGCTTTCGATGAGCTTGCCGACCGTGCCCTTGCCTTCGCGGATCCGCCCGGTAATGTCGTTCAAGTTGTCCGCGGTGGTCTCGAGCTTCTGGGAGATCTCCTTGATGTTGGCAATGCTTTGACTCACGTTGGTCTGATTGCTCTCCACCAGCCGGTCCAGCCGGTCCACCAACTGGACCATGACCCCGGAGAACTCCTTGAAGTTTCCGAGCGTGGTGTCGACGTTGTTGCGGTTACTGGCGACCATCACGCGCAGATCGTCGGTGATGATGCGCACGTTCTCGACGATCGTGCGCAGGCGCTCCTCTCCCTGCGGCCCGCCCAGCGACTGGTTCAGGTTCGCGCTGATGCCCTTGACATCGACCTCGATGTCGCGCGCGAGGCGAGTGATCTGGTCGAACGTCACCGGGACGTCCCCCTTGAGGAGGGTTCCCTCCGGCAGAGGCTGGGCCCCGACCGGCCCCGGCACGAGCTCGACGTACTTTTCGCCGAGCAGGCCCAGGTTGGCGACCGCGGCCGAGGCGCCCAGGCGCAGGTCCACGTCGGAATCGATGTCCATGTCGACGACCGCGTGGCCCGTGGCCCGGTCGATGTGGATCTTCGCCACCTTGCCCACACGCACACCGGCCACCCGGACAGTGGACTTCGCATCGAGGCCCGCCACGTCCTTGAACTCGACGGAGATGCGTTGGGCCTTGCCCCGGCCGATCCTCAGGTCCTCGATCCGCCACACCAGAAGGCCCGCGAGGACCAGCGCGATCACGAAGAAAGCACCGACTTTTGCCGCCGCGCTCATGCGCCCTCCTTCACCCGGTCCGTTGCGATCCGCCCGCCGAAGATGCTTCTTCCGCGCAGCGGCCTAGGAGCGCCTGGCTTCCGGCCGCTTCCCATCCAGTCTCTCATCTTCCACCGTGAGCGGCCCCTGCGCCTTGCCTTCCACGAATTGCTTGACCGCCGGGTTGTCGGAGCGCAGGAACTCGGCGGGAGGGGCCTCGTAGAGAATCTTGCCTCCGAAGAGCAGGGCCACGCGGTCGCCGATCTTCTGGGCGCTCGGCATGTGGTGGGTGATCGTGACGATGGTGGCGTGCAGCCGCTCCCGCATCTCCAGGATCGATTCGTCGATGATGTCGGTCATGATCGGATCCAGGCCCGTGTTGGGCTCGTCGAACAGGAGGATCTGCGGCTTGTGGGCGATGGCGCGCGCGAACCCGACGCGGCGGCGCATCCCCCCCGACAGCTCCGCCGGCCGCTTGTCGGTCACGTCGGGCAGGTGCACGATCTCCAGGCACTCCTTGACGCGCTCACGCACGTCCCGGGCAGGCCGTCCGGACCGCCGGAGCGGGAAGGCGACGTTGTCGAAGACGGACATCGAGTCAAACAGCGCGCCCTCCTGGAACGACATGCCGAACTTCTTGCGGACCTCGCCCTGTTTGACCGCGTCGAGCTTCCACAGGTCCTGCCCGTCGATGCAGACGCTGCCCGAGTCCGGCTCCAGCAGGCCGATCAAGTGCTTGAGCAGGACGCTCTTGCCCGTCCCGGAAGGACCCACGATCACCAGGGACTCGCCGGGCTGGAGGGAAAAGGAGACGCCGTCCAGCACGACCTTGTCTCCGAAGGACTTGTGGAGGTCCCGAACCTCCAGCTTCGGCTGGGACTGTGAGGAACGGCCCGGGGCGCCCGGGTTCGCCTGGGCGCTCAATAGAGGAGCTTGGTCAGGAAGAAGTCGGCGATGAGAACGGAGAGGCTCCCGGACACGACCGCCCGCGTCGTCGCGCGGCCCACGCCCTCCGCACCGCCGGTGGTGTAGTAGCCGCGCACGCAGGCGATCAGGGCGAAGATCAACCCGAACACCGCCGCCTTGATCAGGCCCGACACGACGTCCTCCTTCACGTGCAGGAACTGGAAGGTGTTGTCGACGTACGAGACCGGGTTGGCGCCCAGAAGCTGCACCGCGACGAGGTAGCCGCCGTACATCCCCACGACGTCGCCGACGATGACCAGCAGCGGCATCATCAGGACAGCCGCGCTCACGCGCGGAACGACGAGATACTGGACCGGCTCGGCCCCCAGCGCGGTCAATGCGTCGATCTGTTCGGTCACGCGCATCGAGCCGAGCTCCGCGGCCATGGCGCTTCCCACCCGGCCGGTGACCATCAGGGCCACCAGGACCGGCGAAAGCTCGCGCGTGAGCGACAGGGCGACGACGCTGCCGACGAGGTTCTCGGCATGAAAGCGGGCGAATCCCTCGAACGTCTGGAGCGCGAGGACCATGCCGGTGAAGAGCGTGGTCAGCAGGACGACGGGAATCGAGTCGAAGCCGACGCGCACCATCTGGCGCAGCAGCTCCGGCAGGTCGTAGGGAGGCCGGACCATCCAGGCCACCATGCGTCCGAACATCTGGAAAAACCGACCCACCTCCTCCAGGATCCGCAGGACGGTCTGGCCGATCGTCTCGAAGAATCTCATGGGGCGGCACCGGCGTCCGCATACACCCGAGGGACGCGGGAGCCCACCCCGCAGACGATCTCGTAGGGAATCGTCCGATCCGCGCGCGCCAGGTCCCACGCCGTGATGCGCAGGCCGCCGTCGCGCCCCAGAAGGACGACGCGGTCCTCCCGGCGCGCGCCGGTCTCCGTCGCATCGATCAGAGTCAAGTCCATGCTCACCGCGCCCACGATGGGCGCTCTTCCCCCCCGCAGAAGAACGGACACGCGACCGGAGAAGGACCTTCGAACGCCGTCATGATAGCCGATGGGGAGAACGGCGATGGCGGAAGGCCGCGAAGTGACGAATCGGCCTCCATAGCCGAGCGGGGTTCCCGCGCTGACGGCCTTGACCGTCATCACCCGGGTCTCGATCTCCATGGCCGGGGACAGACCGCGATCTTCCTGCGACTCGGACGGCGGGATCCCGTAGAGGGCGAGGCCGGGCCGCACCGCGTCGAAGAGGGTCTCCGGATGGGAGAGCAGGCCGGCCGAGTTCGCCGCGTGCACGGTTCCGGGATCGAGCCCCGCGTCTTTGAGCGCGCCCAGGCACGCCTGCAGCGTCTCGATCTGACGCCGGACGGCTTCCGGCCCCGGCTCGTCGGCGCGCGCGAGCTGGGTCGTCGTGCCGGTGAGCGTCAGCCCCGGCGATGCCTTAAGCAGCCCGGCCGCTTCGGCGACGTCCTGCGGAAGAATACCGAGCCGTCCCATTCCGGTGTCGACCTTCAAGTGCACGGGGAGGGGCGGGGAGAGCCCGCGGGATCTCTGGGAGAACGCGCGCGCCTGCTCGAGATCGAAGAGAGTCGGAACCAACCCGTAGCCGTGCAGCAGGGGGATGTCGGCGGAATCGGAGAAATTCAGGATCAGGATCTCTCCGCGCACTCCGGCGCGCCGCAGCTCGATCCCCTCCGACGGCACGGCCACGGCGAAACGGCGGGCCCCTTCCCGTTCCAGGCGTCGGGCGACGGCGACGGAGCCGTGCCCGTAGGCGTTCGCCTTGACCACGGGTATGACTTGCGCCCGCCCCGCGCATTGGACGAGATAGCGGTAATTGCCGGCGACCGCGGACAGATCCACCACCGCGCGCGTCGGCCGCGACGAGGCAACAGCCTCGGCGGTCACCAGGGCGATCCTGCCTGCCTCGAGCCTCCGGTCAAGAGCGGGTCATTGGTCTCGACCGCGAGCGTGCCTCCCCGCCGCTCGCTCATGCGGCCTAGAACGGCTCTCCGGGCGCGGCGGCGGGGCCAGCGTAGTTGGCGAAGGTCATGTGGTCGGGCAGAAAGACCAGGGGAAACTCCCCCGTGGGGCCGTTGCGCTGCTTGGCGACCAGGACGTCGGCGATCCCCTTGCGCTCGGTTTCCCGGTCGTACAGCTCTTCGCGGTAGAGGAAGATCACGACGTCGGCATCCTGCTCGATCGAGCCGGAATCCCGCAGGTCCGCCAGCTGCGGCTTGCGGGAACCTTCCTTCCTCTGCTCCGGGGCCCGGGACAATTGCGACAGCGCCATGATCGGGACGTGCAGCTCCTTGGCCAGGAGCTTCAGGCCGCGCGAGATCTGCGAGACCTCCTGCGTCCGGTTGTCGAACCGGCCGTGGCCGGCCATCAGCTGCAGATAGTCGACGACCAGCAGATCCAGCCCCGCGTCGCGCTTCAAGCGCTGGGCCTTGGCGCGCATGGTAGGGACCGAAAGGGCGCCTTGATCGTCGACGTAGAACTTCGCGCCGGCGATCTTGGTCTGGGCCAGAACCAGCCGCCCGATGGCCTCGTTGGAGGCGAAGCCGTCGCGCACCTTCTTGGCGTCCACGTCGGCCTCCGAGCAGAGCACCCGGAATCCCAGCTGCTCCTTGGACATTTCCAGCGAGAAGAATCCCACCGCTTTCCCCTCGCGCATGGCCACGTGCTGGGCCACGTTCAGGGCGAAGGAGGTCTTTCCCACGGAAGGCCGGGCAGCGAGGATGATCAGATCCGTGGCCTGCAGCCCCGACGTCATGCGATCGAGCTCCGTGAACCCGGTGGCCAGGCCCGACAACATTCCCCGACGGTTTCGGGCCTCGTCGATCACGTCGAGGTTGTGCTTGACTACCTGCCCGATCGGCGTGAAGGCCTCTCGGACGGCATCGTCGGCGATCGAGAAGATCTCGCCGGTGATCTCCCCCAGCAGCTCCTCGGCGGTCTTCTCCTGGGCCAGGCCATGCTCGACGGCCCGCCGCCCGGCAAAGATCAGCCGGCGCAGGGTCGACTTTTCCTTGACGATCCGCGCGTAGTGCTCGACGTTGGCGACGTCGGGAACGGCGTCCAGGAGCGAGCTCAGGTAGGCGCCGCTGATCCGCTGGCCGGACCCGGTGGAAAGGCTCTCCTTCAGCGTCAGGACGTCGATCTCGGCGGAATGAAGGAAGAGCTCCATCATCGCGCGATAGATGCGGCGGTGATCGTCGGTGGAGAAGTCCTCTTCGCGCAGGATCGGAACGACCAGAGACATGACGGTGGAATCGGCCAGGATCGCGCCCAGGATCGCCTGCTCGGCGTCCAGGCTGCGGGGCAGAGCCTTCTCTGTCGTGACGTCTTCGATCATCGGATGGATGGAACGCGATTCTTCATCTCGCTCGAACCCGCTGTCAACTTTGCACAGGCCGGAATCGCCACGCCGCGCGCCGGGGCGCGAAGCAAAAAAATTTCTTCCACAGCCACGACGATTTCCACAATCCCATTGCGCCTCGACCGCCCGGACAGATGACGTCCCAGAGAGACCCGGCGCAGCGCCTGGGACCACGCGGTCGGCGAGACGCTCTATATCATTTGTGATATGTGGCCGGATCGCGGCGGTCCGACCGTCACCACACGAACGAGCGCTCCGCCCGGCGGATCAGCGAGATCGTCGTCGGCCAGCCAACCACGTCGTCGACGTGCAGGCGGACACTCTCGGGACCGAGGCGGTTGGAGACCATGGAAGCCGAGCAGGCCAGCATTCGAACGCGTCCGCTCTCCCTGGCCTCGCGCAGAATCTTCGACGCGCCGGTCGGCTCGTCCTCTCCAATCTCCTCCAGCCTTCCCGACACCAGGGCCTCGAGCGCCCGGTCGAACCACACCAGCGTGACGTCGATCCCCAGCGAGACGGCCGCCGCCGTCATGGCCGCCGCTTCGTACAGGACGTCGGGCGCATCGCGCTGCAGCAGGAGCACCCAGAACGCCTCCGGACGCCCTTCGCCCGACGTCGCGCTCACGGCCGGCGCGCGCGCGCCTTGAGCAGACCGAGCATCTCGGCCGTTCCCACGACCCCGCCCGGCCGCTTGCGCCCCTCCGGCACACCGTGAAAGTCGGATCCGGCCGTGGCCAGGAGGTTGAGCTCACGGGTGAGATCGCCCAGCCGCCCCTCATCCTCCGGGCCGTGGTCGGGATGAAAGACCTCGACGGCGTCCAGCCCTTCGGCGGCCAGGCCGCGAATGAGGGCCGCCGAGTTCTTGTACCAGACCGCGTGGGCCAGCGAGGAAACGCCACCGGCCTCCCGGATGGCGCGCAGCACATCTTGCGCGGCCCATTTCTCGGACGGGACGTACCAGGGGTGCTCGTGCTTCAAGAACCGCTCGAATGCTTCATCCTGCGTCGCGACGTGCCCGGCCCGCACCAGCGCCCGGGCCAGATGGGGACGCCCCCAAACGCCGTCCCCGACCTCGGCGGCGATCGCCCCGAGATCGAGCGGATAACCGGCGGCGACGAGATTGCGCGCCATCCTCTCCCCGCGGGTTCGCCGCTTCTCCTGCCGCTCGGCGAGCCGGGCCTGGAAGGGCCCGTTGCCCTCGTCGACGAAGAGACCCAGGATGTGGACATCGTCCTGCCCCTGGAAGTCGGCCGAGATTTCCGCTCCGGCCAGAAGCTCGATCTTGAGCCGTTTGGCCTCCTCCCGCGCTTGCGGCAGGCCGGCCAGCGTGTCGTGATCGGTCAGGGCGAACGCGTCGATTCCGGCGACGGACATCTTTCGCACGAGCTCGGCCGGGGTATCGAGCCCGTCGGAGACGTTCGAATGGCTGTGAAGGTCGATCCGCACGAGGCGATGTTATCGCGAACCATTCCCGGACTCCGGACCGAGGACTGAGGACGGAGGACTGAGAACGGAGGACTCAACCGGCTTCGGTCCGGATCATCCCGTCGCTCGGGGGAAAGCTCTCTGCTCCCGTTCCCCGAAACTCATGCCCGCCCTCGCCCTACAATCCGCCCGTGGAAAAGAACGACGTGGCTCGCGTGCTCAAAGAAGTGGCGGCGATGCTCGAGCTCGCGGGTGAGAATCCGTTCAAGATCCGGGCCTACGAGACCGCAGCGGAGGCCATCGCCGGATTCTCGGGGGATCTGGCCGAGGCCGTGAGAACAGGGCGGCTCCAGGAGATCCGCGGAATCGGGACCGCCATCTTCGCCAACGTCCAAACGCTTCTCTCCACGGGACGCCTTCCGTTGCAGGAGGAGCTGCAGGCGCGCTTTCCGCCGGGCCTCTCCGAATGCCTGCGGCTGCCCGGCCTGGGGGCCAAGAAAATCAAGCGGCTGCACGACCTTCTGGGGATCGATTCGCTGGAAACGCTCGAGCGGGCCTGCCGCGAGGGAACGCTCGAGGCCGTTTCGGGTTTCGGGGCGCGCAGCGCGGAAAAGATTCTTCAGAGCATCGCCACGCGGCGCGCCGGCGCCGGTTTTCACCGACTCCCCAGGGCGCTGGCCCTCGCCGCTGAGCTCTCGGCGGCGCTGACGCGGACCGGCGGCGCGCAACGGGTGGAGATCGCGGGAAGCCTGCGCCGAAGGCGGGAGATCGTGCGCGACATCGACCTGGTGGCCGCGTCCTCCGAGCCGGCGGGGCTCGCCGCTCAAACGCGGACCCTCGCCGGCGTCGCCGAGGTGACGCCCGGTCGAGACGGGGTGTCCCGAATCCGACTCGCCGCGGGCGTGAGCGTGGACTTGACGGCGGTTCCCGCCGAGCGATTCGGCGCGGCTTTCCTGTGGGCCACCGGCTCGCATGCTCATCTGGAGGAGCTCGAGCGGCGCGCCGGGAGCGCCGGCCTGGCCCTCAATGCCGGCGGGCTCTTCCCCGCGGGGGCCGACCGGCCGATCGCGGCGGCGACGGAAGAGGAAATCTACGGCGCCCTCGCCCTGGCCTGGATCCCGCCCGAGCTGCGGGAAGGTTCCGGCGAGATCGAGGCCGCCGCGGGAGCCTCACTTCCCCGCCTGGTCGAAGAGAGCGATCTGCGAGGCCTGATTCACATCCACTCGACGGACTCCGACGGACGGGCCTCGCTCGAGACGATGATCGACGCCGTTCGGGAGGCCGGCTACGAGTACGTCGCGATCACCGACCACAGCAAGTCCGCGGGCTACGCCCACGGGCTCAACGAGGAGCGCGTGATCCTCCAACGAACCCGCCTGCGCGCCCTGGCCCGGCGGCACCCGGAGTTTCGGGTCTTTCACGGGACGGAGGCGGACATTCTGGCCGATGGCTCGATCGACTTCGGCGACGGCTTCCTGGAGGGTTTCGACCTCGTCGTGGCGTCGGTCCATTCGCGCTTCGGGCTCACCCGCGAGGAGCAGACCCGGCGGCTCGTGCGGGCCGTTCGCAATCCTCGCGTCTCGGTCCTGGGGCACCCGAGCGGGCGTCTGCTCCTGTCGCGGGAGCCGCTCCTGGCCGACTGGGACGCCGTCCTCGGGGCCGCCGCGGACTCCGGCTGCGCCGTGGAAATCAACTGCAATCCCCAGCGGCTCGATCTGGATTGGCGACTCTGCCGCCAGGCGGCGGAGGCCGGCGTGCTCCTTTCGATCGACCCCGACGCCCACTCCGTCGAGGAGCTCGGCCTGGTGCCCTACGGAATCGGGCTCGCCCGAAAAGGGTGGATCACGCCCGCCTCCGTGCTCAACGCGAAGTCCGCCGACGAGCTCGCCCAGTGGCTCGTCCGGCGGCGGGGAAAACCGCTGCCGTGATCCCCACCTTGACTTTTACTAAATAAATATATATTTATTTACTCATCATGGGACGTCCGGCGCGCGTCACCCTCGAGCAGGTCCTGGCCCAGGCGCGGCGCTCCTTCGGCGATCGGGGGTTCGACGGCACGACTCTGGCCGACATCGCGGCCGGGCTCAAGGTCTCGCCCGCCGCGCTCTTGCGCCACGCCCCGAGCAAGAAGGCTCTCTTCGAGCTGGCCATGGAGTCGGAGCCGGCCGGGCAAGTCCTACCCACGGATTTTCTCGCCGCCGCCGCGCCGTCCCAGGATCCGGCGCGGATCCTGCGCCGGCTGGCCAGGGAGTTCGTGCCGTTCATCGAGCAGAAGATGGGCGAGAACATCGCCCGCTTCCTGCGGGCCGGCGGCGAGGAGGAAGCGCGCACGATCCGCCTGCCCTTCGACCCGAGGCAGAAGAGCTCCCCGCCGGCGCGGGCCGTTGCGGCTCTCGAAGCGTACTTCCGGCGGGCGAAAGCGGCTCGGCGCGTGTCGCTGTCGGATCCGCGGGCGGCCGCTCTCGCCTTCCTCGGCTCGCTCCAGTCCTATGTCTTCTTCCACCGGGTCCTGCGGATCGAGCCGCGGATCCCGTTGGACGCCTATCTCGACACCATCCTCGGCATCTGGAAGCGCGGCGCGCTGCGGCACGAGCGGAGAACCGCATGACCCGGAGACGGCGGCTCGTTCTCCTGGCAGTGGCAGTGGTCCTCGCGGGGGCCGGCTTCGTCGCCTGGAAAGCCGTCACGGCCCGCGGCGAGAAACCCCTTCTGCTCTCCGGCACGATCGAGGCGCGGGATGTGCAAGTCGGGTCTCTCCTGGGAGGGCGCATCGTGAAAGTCCTGGTGGAGGAAGGCTCGAGGGTGGAGGCCGGTCAGCCGATCATCCAGTTCGAGACGGACTTGATCGATCTGCAGATTCTGCAGGAGCTGGCCCGCATCGCCCAGGCCAGGGCCAATCTCGCCAAGATGATTCGCGGCCCGCGCACCGAGGAGATCGCCGGCGCTCGGGCCCAGGCGGAGAACAACGAGCGGGAGCGCCTGCGACAGAAGGCCCTGTTCGACGAGGGAATCGTGGGCAAGGAAGCCTACGACACCGCCGAGACGGCCGCGCGGACGGCGCGCGAGGCCTTCCTGGAGCTTCAACGGGGCAACCGGCCCGAAGACATCGCCGCCGCGAGGGCGGCGCTGGAGACCGAAGAGCGGCAGCTCGGCTACCTGAAGCGGCAGCGCGAGGAGTCCTTCGTGCGCGCGCCGGCGGCCGGAGTCATCGAGTCGATGGACCTGCGGCCCGGCGATCTGGTCGCGGCCAGTCAGCCTGTGGCCCGGATGCTCGAGCCTTCACAGATCTGGGTGCGCGTCTATGTCCCCGAGCCGCAGCTGGGGCGCGTCCGGGTCGGCCAGGGCGCGGCGCTGACGGTCGACACGTTTCCCAAGCGAGAGTTCCCGGGGCACGTCGTCGAGATCCGCACGCAGGCCGAATACACACCCCGCAACGTGCAAACGCTCGATCAGCGGATGGACCAGGTCTTCGGCGTCAAGGTCGCGATCGACCCGACGCCGGAGCTGAAACCGGGAATGGCCGCGACCGTCCGACTCGAGGAGTAAGTCGGAGGACTTCGGACTTCGGACTGAGAGCTTAGGACTCCCATGGCCTCACAGACTTCCATCGACTACGGCATCGAGGTCGAAGGCGTTTCACGCGACTTCGGCAAGGTCCGCGCCCTCGACAAGGTGTCCCTCGCCGTTCCGCGCGGCGAGATCTACGGACTGCTCGGCCCCAACGGCTCGGGCAAGTCCACGCTCATCCGCATCCTGTGCGGCCTGCTCGCTCCGACCGAAGGCCACGCCAGCGTGGACGGCCTCGACGTGGTCCGGCAAGGAGAAGAGATCCGGCGCCGCATCGGATACGTGCCTCAGAAGTTCTCGCTGTACGAGGACCTCACGGTCCTGGAGAACCTGGATTTCTTCGCCGCGGTCTACGGATTGAAGAAACGAGACCTGGAAGAGCGTCGGGAGTGGGCGATCGGTCTGACCTCGATCGGCCCGTACCGCCGCCGTCTGGCGGCCCAGCTTTCCGGCGGCTGGAAGCAGCGTCTGGCGCTGGCGGCGGCGCTCATGCACCGGCCGCGCGTCCTCTTCCTGGACGAGCCGACGGCGGGAATCGATCCGGTGGCCCGCCGGGAGCTGTGGAATCTCCTCTTCACGCTGGCCGCCGAAGGCGTGACGCTTCTGGTGACCACACACTACATGGACGAAGCGGAACGGTGCGGGCGGGTCGGATACCTCTATCTGTCCAAGATGCTGGTGGAGGGAACGCCCGACGAGCTGACCAGGCTCCCGCAGGTCACGCCGGAAGGGACCCGGCGCGTCGAGGCCGCCTGCGCCCAGGGCGTCGCCGCATTCATGAGCACGGCGCGGGCCCTCCCCTACGTCGAGGACGTCACGATCTTCGGCAACTCGCTCCATCTGTTGGTGCGTTCGGACGTTCCCGCCGAGAGGCTCAAGCAGGATCTGGAGAAAGCCACCGGCGCGGCGGTGGAGACCCGGCCGATCGAAGCGTCGCTCGAGGATGTGTTCGTGCGGCTGACCCGGCTTCAGATCGAGGAGCGTGGCGAGGTTCCCGAGGCCGCCGGAGCCGCGCGGTGAGGGGGTTCCTGCCGGTCCTGAAGAAAGAGGCCAAGCAGATGGTCCGGGACCGCGGAACGCTGCAGTTCGCCATGCTGGTGCCGGCTCTCCAGCTCGTCCTCTTCGGTCTCATCGATACCAACGTCCGTCACGTCCGGACCGTTGTCTTCGACCAGAGCCGCACGCAGGAGAGCCGCGAGCTGTTGAACGACTTCGTCCACACCAGCTACTTCGACATCGTGGGCCAGGCTCCGTCCCATGCCGCCCTTCGGGAGTTCATCGTGGCCGGCCGGGCCTCGGTGGGGGTCGAGATTCCTCCCGACTACGCCCGCCGCCGCTTGAACGACCAGCCGGCGGACGTCCTGGTCTTGATCGACGGCTCGGACTCCACGATCTCGACCGCCGGTCTGGCGGCCGCAAACGGCGTGGCCCTGGCCCGCTCGCTCACCGAGCTCCTGCAGCGGTCGGGCGCCGCGGACCTGCCGATCCGCGTCCATCCGCTGTTTCTCTTCAATCCTGACTCGCGCAGCGCCAATCTGCTGATCCCGGGCCTCGTCGCGATCCTGCTCACGTTCTCCGGGACGCTTCTCGCCGCCTTCGCCATCGTGCGGGAGCGGGAGCGCGGGACCCTCGAACAGCTCATGGTCACGCCCGCGTCCCCCATCGCGGTCGTCCTCGGCAAGCTCCTGCCCTACCTCGCGCTCGCGTTCGTCCAGCTTCTCTTCGTTCTGTTCCTCATGGTCTTCGTCTTCCGCGTGCCGATCCACGGAAGTCTCTTCCTGCTGCTTGGGCTGGCCGTCATCTATCTCTTCGCGCTCCTGGCCCTGGGCCTGGTCATCTCCTCCTGGGCTCGCACCCAGATGGAGGCCATCCAGATCTCACAGATGTTCCTTCTTCCGTCCATCATGTTGTCCGGATACATCTTCCCGTTGTCGTCGCTCCCCGCGCCGCTGCGCGTGATCGCGCAGATTCTTCCGGCCACTCATTTCATCTCCATCGCCCGGGGCATCATCATTCGCGGCGCGTCGTTTCCCGACCTCTGGCGGGAGGTGGTGGCGCTGCTGGTGATCGCCGCCGTCCTCGTCGCCGGAAGCACGCGCGCGTTCCACAAGACGATCGGATAGAAAGAGTCCCGAGCCCGGTACTACAATGCCCTGGCGCGGCGCAACGCCGCGGCCCGACTTAAAGGAGTCACCGCATGCCTCTCAAGCCCGGAGATACGGCCCCCGATTTCACCCTGCCCGCGACGGTGGGAGACAAGGTCACGCTCTCGGACTACCGCGGCAAGAAGAACGTCCTCCTGATGTTCTACCCCCTCGACTTCTCTCCGGTCTGTTCCGTCGAGAACAAGCAATGCGCCGCCCTGATCCCTTCCCAGGGCGCCGACGACGTGCAGGTCCTGGGGATCTCCGTCGACTCCCTCTGGGCCCACAAGGCGTTTGCGGCGCAGAACGACATCTCCTACCCGCTCCTCGCGGACTTCCACCCCAAGGGAGCGGTGGCCGCAAAATACGGCGTCTATCTCGAGGACAAGGGCATCGCCGCGCGCACCGCGTTCGTGATCGGCAGGGACGGAAAGATCAAGGACGTCATCGCCAGCGATATACCGGTGGCCCGTGATATCGAACAGCTCCTGGCCAAGACGCGCGCAGCGTGACCCCCTTCTCGGTTCCCGCCACCCGGTCCCGGAGTGCTCCGCATGGGTGAGACCGACCTGGTCGTTCCGTCGATCGACGACGAGGGGAAGGTCCGGGAGATTGGCTCCCACGTCCAACGGATCATCGAGCTTCTCGGGCTCGACACTGCCGATCCGAATCTGGTCGGGACGCCCGAGCGGGTCGCGAAGATGTATCTGGAGATGTTTCGCGGGCTGTCCGAAGGAGCCGAGCCCACCGTCACGTTCTTCCCCAACGAAGAGCGCTACCAGGCCATGGTGATGGAGAAGGACATTCCGTTCTATTCGCTCTGCTCCCACCACTTCGTCCCGTTCTACGGCCACGCGCACATCGCCTACATCCCCAACGACAAGATCGCCGGCCTCTCCAAGATGCCCCGCATCCTCGAGTTCTACGCCAAGCGGCCGCAGCTCCAGGAAAGGCTCACCGAGCAGGTGGCGGGATTCCTGGCCGAGAAGCTCTCGCCCCAGGGCGTGATGGTCGTGATCGAGGCGCGGCACCTGTGCGTCGAGATGCGCGGCGTGAAGAAATCGGGGGCCTTGACCGTGACGTCCGCAATCCGCGGGATCTTCTACAACCGTCCGGTGCGGGAAGAGTTTCTCGATCTGCTCAACCGGAGGGGATGACGATGCGCTCCTCCCGCGTCATCTCCCGGGCAAGCTAGGGCGCCAGGTACCGAAGGTCGTAGGACATCCAGACTTTCACCGCGACGCCGTTCAACTGCGCGGGCTGGAACCGCATTCCGGCCAGGTACCTCTCGACTCCTTCGGCGAAACCCGAAGGAATGCGCTCGGCCCGCACGATACGGCTTCCCCGAACGCGGCCGGAGTCGCTCACGAGGATCTCCAGCATGGCCGAGCGCTCCAGCGCCGGCCGCGGATCGGAGGCCTGGTAGCGCAGGGGGGCGGGTCTTTCCAGCAACACCGGAGCCACCAGGCCTGGAGTCTGGAGGGAGACGAGGGTGCCCGTGGGCACGGCCGCCACGCTGCCCGGCGCGGACGTTCCCGCCTGGGAGGTGCTCGGCGCCGGGGGATTGGCGGGCGCCACGGCCCTGTCGCGGGGTCGCGGCGGCTCGCGACGGCGTGACTCCCTCCCCGGCCCGGAGCGGCGAGCGCCGGCGGAAGGATCCGTCCGCGAACGACGCTCCGCCTTGCGAAGGACCGGCTCAAGAGCGACCGCGGGCGGAGATTGAATCTCCGGCGGCGCCGCGACGGAAGGCGCCGGACTAAGAGGCGGGATCACCGGTGTCGCCGCAGACCGAATCACGACCCTCTCGCCCGACGACGTCCGGTCGATTCCTCCCGTCTCCGAGGAACGGGACCACGGGCCGTAGATCAGGGCGATCGCCGACGCGACCGCGGCGACGACGGCGAATCCAACCAAAGATCGGGAGATGCGGCGGGGAGGCGGGCCTCCAAACGTCATCGGCGGATAGGAAACCGACGGCTTCTTCGGCGGCGGTGGCGCTTGCGGCTCGCCAACCGGTCCCGGCAACGAGACCGTCCCGTATTCGTCGTCCTCTTCCTCGCGCGCCTCAGTGGCGGGCCGCTCGGAAATGAAGGGCGCCGCCTCCGGTTCCGGCTCGGCAGGCGCCAGCGACATCGCTTTCGCTTTGACGATCGCCGGACGCCTCGGTTTGATCCGGCTGACGAGCTCGTCTAAGGAAATCACCTTGGGCACGCGATCCCGCGAGAACTCTCGAAGAAAGAGAGTGTCGATCTTCTTGCGCAGGCGGCCCCGGTAGGCCGGAGTCGGGGAGGCGGGCGGCGTCAGGCACGCGATGACGATCTCGAAGAGATCCGACAGGCCGGGCTCGGCCTTTTCCTGGAACTCCCCGATCGAGCCGCGCAGCTCGGCCAAGTCGTCCTCCTCCGGCGGCGAGTCGAAGGCCGGAAGCCCGACCAGCGCCTCGAAGAGAATGATTCCCAACGACAGGAGATCCGTCCGGGGTGATGCCAGCCCCTCGCGCGTCTGGCTCGGCGCCAGGTACCGTCTCTCGTTGGATCCCAGCAAGTGCAGCCGCCCGATTCCCGCGGGCCACAGACCGAACCCCCGCAGCAGGACCCGCTGGCCCGTTGCCACCACGATGTTCTCGGGCGTCAGGAGCCCATGGCAGCTCCCGGCGTCTTCCGATCCGGGACCTCCCCGGGGCGCATCCAGGGCCGCCAGCACGCCGCCGGCGATCCGCAGGACGGCCTCCGAGGAAAGACGCAAGCCCGCGGGGCCCAGGAACTCGAACGCCGTGGCCAGGCTCGGGCCGGCGCTGGCGTCGAACAGGACGTAGAGGTTGTCCCCATGCCGGAAGACGCCGCGCGGCGACAGCACGCTTCCGCGCTGGATCCGCGATGCCGCCAGCAGATCGGCCAGAACCCGACCGAAGGTGACCGGGTCCGTCTGGAAAGCCGGATCGAGCTCGAGTAAGGAGACTTCTTCCGAGCGCGAGGCCTGAAAGACGCGGCCCTCGTAAAGAAGACCGTAGGAGAGCGTTTCCAGGATTCGAAGTCTTTCGACCGCGTCGAAAGGGCCGGGAGCCTGGCTACCGGCCTCCGGGAAGACCGTGGCCGCGGCAGCGGCCAAACCGATGGCCGGGTCTCTCGGTTCCGAATGGGACCCCTGTGAATCGTCGGCCGGGCCGGGCCCGGAATTGTTCACGAGCTTCATGTCGAGCGGGTTGTAAACGGATTATGTCCCGGTCCCAGGCGTCGATCGATGTCAGTGTTTGCGGTTCCTGAAGATATATTCGATCAAAATATTACTATACCTAATTAAATACTGAAATTATCTACTTTTCTCTAATTCTATTCGGAGCAGACTCATGGCCTTCAGCCCGTCTACGGTTCGTACCCCATGCCAGCAATAGTCGTCCCCGTTGACGAAGAGCTGGACCCGTTCGCCGCCGAAAAGCGCCGTTGTCAGGTCCCGGTGCTTGTCCACGCGAAAGGGATACGGCTCCGACGGGAAAAAGAGCACGTCCGCCCCGCGGGCGAGCGCCTCGTTGGGAGAAACGGTCGGGTACCGGAGGGTCTCGTTTCCAAAGGCGTTGACGCCTCCCGCCAATCGAAGCAGATCGGCGACATACGTGTCGTCGGACACCGTCATCCACGGCTCCTTCCAGATCCAGTAGGCGTAGAAGAAGGGAGGCGGCTCCGGCGCGCTCCGCAGCCGGTCCAGATCCGCTTCGATGCGACCGGCGAGCGCCTGGGCCTGCCGCGCGCACTCGTCCGACAGCAGGGAGCCCCACTGCCGCACCGACGGCGCGACGTCGGCGACCTTGCGGAGAAGTGTGACGTTCACCTCGATGCCGTGCGCGCGAAGGGCCTCGACGTCCTCTTTCCGGTTCTCCTCTTCGTTGGCGAAGACCAGGTCCGGTTTGAGGTCGAGGACTCTGGCGATGTCGGGATTCTTGGTCCCGCCGACGCGCGGGAGGCCCCACAGCATCCCCTTGGGCCGGACGCAATAACGGGTCGCCCCCACAAGGTTGCGCAGCGCCCCGATGCCGACGAGCGTTTCGGTTATGGACGGGCAGAGCGACACGATTCTTCGGGATGCCGCCATGGAACCGAGTCTAGCTCCCGAGAGACTCTTTGGAGTTCCGAATTCGGCCGTTCGAAACTACACTCTCCTCGACCCTTGGACGTTCCAGCCCGAGATCTCGCCATTCTCTTTCGGTCGCGCAACCCTCTCGTCATCTGCGAGACGGTCGAGGAAAAGCGCTTCGAGGCCCTGGTGCGCGCGGTCGCCGGCGAGCTCGATTTCCCGGTGGCCACCTGGAGCGCGGCGAGCGGTCTGTCGCCGTGCCACCCGGCCGACGCCGCCGGGACGACGGACCTGGGGGTGGCCCTGCGCGAGATCCGGGCGGCCACCGGCGACGGAGTCTGGCTGCTCAAGGATCCACAGGCCCATCTGGAGAACGCGGCGACCCTGCGGGCGCTGCGGGAGACGGCGCAGGAATTCGCAGGATCGACCCGGACCCTCGTGCTGGTGGGACCGTCGATGCCCCCCAAGCCGGAGCTCGATGACCTGGAGGTTCGCTTCGAGCTCGAGCTGCCGGGGCCTGACGAGCTGCGGCAGCTCGTCGCGGACACGATCCGCCGTTTGGCTCGGGACAGCCCCGGCACGCGCGTCGAGCTCTCCCGCGAGGATCTGGTCGGCCTCGTCTCCGATCTGCAGGGATTGACGATGTTCGAGGCCGAGCGCGCTCTGGCCCGCGCCGTGGTCGAGGACAACGCGTTGAGCAGCGCGGACCGCGCCGGGATCCGTGAGAGCAAGAAGGCCTTGGTCGAGAGCGGCGGGCTTCTGGATTTCGTGGCCGCTCCCGAAGGCCTCGACCAGATCGGAGGGCTGGAGAGGCTCAAGAAGTGGATCGCCACGCGCAGGGTCGGATTCTTTCCGCGGCCGGGCGAAAAGCCCCTGGAACCGCCCAAGGGGATCCTTCTTCTGGGCGTTCAAGGATGCGGCAAGAGCCTGGCGGCCAAGGCCGTGGCTTCGTCCTGGGGCCTTCCCCTGCTCGCGCTCGACGCCGGACGGCTCCTCGCTCCCTACATCGGAGAGTCCGAGCGGAATCTGCGCGACGCGTTCAAGCGCGTCGAGAGGATTGCGCCGTGCGTGCTGTGGGTCGACGAAATCGAGAAGGCCTTCGTTTCGGTGCGGTCCAACGAGAGCGACGGAGGCGTGTCCAAGCGGCTCCTGGGGGCCCTGCTGACGTGGATGCAGGACCGCACGGAGAAGATCTTCCTGGTGGCCACGGCCAATTCGGTCGAAGACCTGCCGCCCGAGCTGATCCGCAAGGGACGCGTCGACGAGATCTTCTTCGTCGATCTGCCCGGGCTGACAGCGCGGCAGGAGATCTTCCGCCTCCACCTGGCCAAGCGCGGTGCGGCTCCCGACCGCTTCGATCTGGCCTTGCTGGCCGACGCCTCGCGGGGCTTCTCCGGCGCCGAAATCGAGCAGGTCATCGTCTCGGCGCTGTACGAGTCCCGGGCCGCGGGGATCGCGCTCGACACGGCCTCGATCCTCGTATCACTGCGTTCGACCCGTCCCCTGTCGGTGGTGCGCGCCGAAAAGATCGCCGCGCTGCGCGCCTGGGCTGCCGAGCGCTGCGTGCCGGCGGACAACGCCTCCGGCGATTAGACGAGACAGAGACGAGTGACGAGGGACGAGTGACGAGACTGTCAGGGCCCCGAGTCGAGCCCCTTTGGGCTAGCCGAGCGCCGGCGCCAACGTCAGTGGGCGGATTCCGAGCTCAGCGGAGGCGACGTCACGCTGTATACCGTCGCCAGGGCCTGCGAGTCGGCCTCCGCCCCTCCCAGCCAGCGGTGAAACCAGTCCATGACCACGTTGTGCCACAGACGCGAGTTGCCCGGCTTCAGGATCCAATGCCCCTCGTCCGGGAACGTTAGGAGCTTCGACGGCACGCCGCGGACCTGCAGAGCGGTGAAGAACTGGAGTCCCTGTCCGAACGGCACGCGGAAGTCGCGCTCGCTGGTGACCACCAGGGTCGGCGTCTTGAAGTTTTCGGCGAAGAGCATGGGATCCCACTTGCGATAGAGGTCGGACTTCCAGGGCCAGCCTCCGAACTCCCAGGTCGAGAACCACAGCTCCTCCGTCTCCAGGCCCGCGGACGCGGTCTCGAAGAGGCCGTCATGGGAGAAGAGGGCCTTGAAGCGGTCGGTGTGCCCGGCGATCCAGTCGACCATGTAGCCGCCGTAAGAGGCGCCGGCCGCTCCGATCCGGTCCTTATCGACGTACGGGAGCGACGCCAGGTCGTCGGCCTGACGCATCAGGTCGTCGTAGGGCTTGCCGCCCCAGTCCCCGCTGATCTCATCGACGAACTCTTGCCCCCACCCGGTCGATCCTCGGGGATTGGGGGCGTACACCACGTATCCGTAGCCGGCCCAGACCTCGGGGTTCCAGCGGTAGGACCACGAATCGCTCCACGCGCCCTGCGGCCCTCCATGGATGAAGAAGATGGCCGGGTATTTCCTGGAGGGATCGAAGCCCGGAGGCTGGATCACCCAGGCCTGGAGCTTGCGCCCGTCCGACGACGGCGTGAAGCGCTCGGACACCGCGCTCACCGCTCTCCCCGCGAAGAGGGCGTCGTTGACGTGCGTCAGGGCGGCGCCGTTCTTCCCGTCGACGCCCACGCTCCACACTTCCGCCGCACGCGTCAGGGAGCTCTGGGTGAAGAAAAGGCGGCGCCCGTCCGGAGAGACGCAGAGACCGGCGATTCCGCCTCCCCGCCAGACCTCGACCGGCGCTCCGCCGGAGAGCGACACTCGGAAGATCGCGCTGCGGCCCGCGACATCACTCTCGAAGAAGAGCGATCTGGAATCCGGAGCCCAGGCGAAGTCCTCCACCCAGTCGTCGAAGCCGTCGGTCAGCGATCGGCTCTGCCGCTTGGACCGGTCATAGAGCATCAGGCGGAAGAGGTCCGACTCGAAGCCCGCTCTCTTCTGCGCCCGGTAGGCGATCCACTTCCCGTCGGGCGAGAAGCGGGGCGTTCCGTCGAACGCCTTGTTCGCCTCGGTCAGATCGGTCGCCCTCCCCTGGCCATCGAAGGCAGCGGCCCACAGGTCTCCGTTGGTCGAGAGGGCCTCGACCGGATCCGGATTGGAGGAATAGACGAGCTCTTTCCCGTCGGGTGAGACCTGGAAATCGTCGTCGCCGCCGAAGGGCGGCGCGTCCCGGTTGCCCGGCGTCAGGTCGACGGGAGCGCCGGCCCCGGCGGCCGGAGCTCTCCACACGTGCGTGCGCGCGCCGTCCTTCCACGCCGTCCAGTGCCGGAAGAGCAGGCGTTCCACGATGCGCGCCTTCACCTTGGCCTGGCCACGCGCCGCGATGGTCTTTTCCAGACAGACCGTGTCCCGGCAATCCGGAAAGACATCGGAGGTGAAGACGAAAGCCTTACCGTCCGGGGACCATTTGTAGGCGTTGACCTCCGTCGGAAACGCGGTCGCCTTGCGCGGCGCGCCGCCGGCCGGATCGGTCACCCAGATCTGCGAGCCGCCCTCGCGGTCGGAGAGGAAGGCGATCTGCCTTCCGTCGGGCGAGAACTTCGGTCCGGTGTCCTTCTTCTCTCCCGACGTGATCCGCCGCGCCGGCCCGCCGGAGGCCGGCATCAGCCAGATCGCCGACTGCATCCGGTTCCCCTCGACGTCGGCCGTGGCCACCGCGAAGACCAGGAGCCGCCCGTCCGGCGAAAGGGCGACGGAGCCGACGCGGCCGACCCGGGCCAGCTCGTCGAACCGAAACGGCCTCTCGCCCGCGGCGAGGGCCCTCGCGGCGATGCATCCCAATACGATGCAGGCGCCGAAGACGGCGCAGAATCGCTTGTTCATTCGGGATTTCCTCCGCCGCCGATTCTATCCGGGCAGGTTCGCGCGCTTCCTTTTGTTATGATTCCCGTTTTCCGACCGCGTCGTCGCGGAGCGGCGAAAAGGAGAAAGCGTGAGCGTCGTCCTCGAAGAGAAGGCTCCCGCTCAGGCCGAACCCGGCCCGGGGGGCATCGTCAACGATTTCTCGATCCACGTGGCCACCGCCAACGGCTCGGGGAGCCAGTCCTCCAACAACATCCTGATGCGGGCCATCTTTCAGATGGGGATCCCCGTCTCGGGCAAGAACCTCTTTCCCTCCAACATCCAAGGCCTGCCGACGTGGTTCACGATCCGGGCCTCCAAGGAGGGCTTCATCGCCCGGCGACGGGACGTCGGGGTCCTGATCTGCATGAACCCGGAGACCGTGCACGAGGACATCCGTACGGTTCACCCCGGCGCCGCGGTCGTGTACGAGGAGAGCCTGAACTTGAAGGCGATGCGCGACGACGTCCACTTCTATCCTGTGCCGTTCGCCAAGCTGGTCCTGGAGTTCGTGCACGACGGAAAACTGCGACGGTTGGCCGTGAACATGATCTACGTCGGCGTCGCGGCGTGGCTGCTCTCGATCGACATGGACGAGATCCACAAGGCCCTGGTCAAGCAGTTCAAGGGAAAGGCCAAGGCCGTCGAGATCAACTGGAACGCCATCCGCGGAGGGTACGACTGGGCCGCCCAGAATCTGGCCAAGACCGACCCGTACCGCCTCGAGCGGATGAACAAGACCGCCGGCAAGATCATCATCGACGGCAACGCCGCCGCCGCCATCGGCTGCGTGATGGCGGGAGCCAACGTCCTGGCGTGGTACCCGATCACCCCCTCGTCCTCCCTGGCCGAGGCGTTCATCGAGTACTGCCGCCGATTTCGCAAGGACCCGGTCAGCGGAAGGCCCTCCTTCGCCATCGTCCAGGCGGAGGACGAGCTGGCCGCCGCCGGCATGGTGATGGGCGCGGGCTGGGCCGGAGCGCGGGCCATGACGACGACGTCGGGCCCCGGCATCTCGCTGATGTCGGAGTTCGTCGGCCTCGGCTACTACGCCGAGGTGCCGGCGGTGATCGTCGACGTGCAGCGCGTCGGACCTTCGACCGGGCTTCCGACGCGGACGATGCAGGGAGACATCTTTTCGACGTACTTCCTGTCGCACGGGGATGCCAAGCACATCCTGCTCATCCCGGGCTCGGTGGAGGAATGCTACGAGCTGGCGCAGAACGCGTTCGACCTGGCCGAGCGATTCCAGACGCCGGTCTTTCTGATGACCGATCTCGACCTGGGCATGAACAACTGGATGGCCGATCCCTTCCCTTATCCGGAGAAGGGGATCGACCGCGGAAAGGTCATCCGAACCGAAGAGGAACTGAAGGAGCACATCCGTAAGTTCAAAGAGTTCGCGCGGTACAGGGACGTGGACGGGGACGGGGTTCCTTACCGAACACTTCCGGGGCTGATCGATAACCCGGGAGCGGCGTACTTCACCCGCGGGTCGGGACACGGCGAGCGCGCGACCTACACCGAAAGACCGGACGATTACGTGAAGAACATGGACCGCCTGGCCCGCAAGTTCGAGACGGCGCGGCAATCCGTTCCCCAGCCGATCATCGCGAACGGCTCGGGCGCTCGCATCGGCGTCATCGCCTACGGATCCTCGGACTTCGCGGTCCTGGAGGCGCGCCATCTTCTTTCCGTCAAGGGGGTGGCGACCGACTATCTGCGCCTGCGCGCTCTCCCGTTCTCGCCGGCGGTGCCGGCCTTCGTTTCCGCGCACGATCGGGTCTACGTCGTCGATCAGAACCGGGACGGGCAAATGTACGACCTGCTGCGCCTGGAGATGGGCGGCGACTGCGTCAGGCTGCGCTCCATCCGTCACTATGACGGCTTCCCCCTCGATGCCGAAACGGTGGTCGAAGGGATCGAGGCCGGGGAGAAGAACTGATGTCCACCGTTCGAGAGACGGCCTCGGCCACGACCGCCAACCGCATCGGGCTGACGGTCAAGGACTACGGCGGGTTGAAGTCGACGCTGTGCACGGGGTGCGGCCACGACGTCATCACCCGGCAGCTCACGCAGGCCCTCTACGAGATGGGGGTTTCGCCCTACCGGGTCGCGAAGATGTCGGGCATCGGGTGCTCCTCGAAAACCACGGCGTACTTCGCCGATCGGGGTCACGGTTTGAACGCCGTCCATGGGCGCATGCCGGCCGTCGCCACCGGCGTCATGCTCGCCAATCAGACTCTCCTGACCATCGGCGTGTCCGGCGACGGCGACACCGCCTCGATCGGCGCCGGGCAATTCGTCCACCTTCTGCGCCGCAACGTCCCGATGGTGTACGTGGTCGAGAACAACGGCGTCTACGGGCTGACCAAAGGGCAGTTCTCGGCCACCGCCGACCTGGGATCCAAGCTCAAGACCGGCGTGGTCAACGACCTTCCGGCCATCGATCTGTGCGCCATGGCCATCGAGCTCGGATGCGGCTACGTCGCCCGGTCGTTCTCCGGCGACATGAAGCAGCTGCTCGCGCTGTTGAAAGGGGCCATTGCCCACCGCGGGACGGCTCTGCTCGACGTCATCTCTCCCTGCGTCACGTTCAACAATCACGAGGACTCGACCAAGTCCTACAAGTGGGCCAAGGACCACGAGATACCGATCCAGGAGATCGGGTTCGTGCCGTACTTCGAGGAGATCTACGTCGAGTACGACCCCGGCACGACCCAGGACGTGATGCTCTACGACGGCTCCCACATCCGCTTGAAGAAACTCCGTGAGGACTACGACCCCACCGATAAGAATGCCGCCTTCGGGCTGCTGCGGGAGGCTCAGGAGAAGACGGAGTTTCTGACGGGGCTGATCTACGTCGAGCCGACCAAGAAGGATTTCCTCTCCCTGCTGGAGCTGCCCGACGAACCCCTGGCCACCCTTCCCCTCGAGCGCGTGCGGCCGCCGCGGGAAGCGCTGGTGCAGATCATGGAGGAGCTCAAGTAGAACGAGCGGGGAGTAGGGGCATGAGCATGATTGGTTCCATTCGACGGTGTCTGCTGGCCTCCCGCTTCCCCGCTCCGGCGCTTCTGTTTCTGGCCGCCTGCGCGACCGGTTACCAGCCTCGGGGATTTCTGGGAGCCGGCTACTCCCAGGAGAGGCTGGCCGATGACGTGTGGCTCGTCACCTTCGACGCCAGCGCGTTCACTCCCAAGGAGCGCGTCGAGAGTTACCTGCTCCGGCGCTGCGCGGAGCTGACGGTCGAGCAGGGGTCCGCCTACTTCATCGTGCTGAGCGAGGGCATGGGGCGGCGCAGCGCGGCCACGCGGCCGAGCTTGATCGATCAGCCGCCGTTCCCCTTGGAGGCCGCCTCCCCGCAGCCGGTACCGCCCCCGACGTCGCGCTCGGCGCGTGCCGCCATCCAGCTGTACAAGGAAAAGCCGGAAGAGAAGTGCTACGACGCCCGGGAGATCGCGGGAAGGCTTGCGGGAGCGGAGCGGCCCAAGTAGCGGGAAGAATCGGACCGACGCGCTGTTTCGGATCCCAGGAGGTTTCATGCGCAAGATCCTCGCGGTTCTCCCGTTGCTCACCGGCGCGGTGGCATTTCTCCTGATGGCCCGGCCCGACCTCGCCGGCGCGCCCGCTCAGGCCCACGACCACCATGCCGCCTCGTCGTCGGCCGCCGCGGACCGGACCCCGAAGAACTCCTGCAAGACCTGCCTGGAACGGGGAGTCGTCCTGGATCCGAATCAGTTCACGCAAGGGTACGAGCCCGACGTCAAGCTGTCCTACCAGGCCGCCCGGAAGTACCCCGACACACTCGATCGCATCCACTGTTTCTGCGAGTGCAAGGAGAGCCAGAGGGAGCATCACAAGACGCTCCTGACCTGCTTCACGAATTTGCATGCCGCGGGCTGCGGCATCTGCCAGCGCGAGGCCATCATGGCGGCCAAGATGAAGGGGCAAGGGGCCTCCGACGACGAGATCGAGATCACCGTCGAGTCGCTCTCCAAGACCGACGGCCATCCGCCGACGTTCGGGCGGGGAGTCTGAGGGTTCGGCCTCTCGGTCCTGGACCCGCCGTCGCGCCGGTCGAAGGAGCCTCGGAGATTCCTGGTCAGTCGAAGACGACGGTTCGGCCCTCGTGAACGATGACCTTGCTCCGGAGGTGGCTCCCGATCGCCCGCGAGAGGACGACCTTCTCGAGATCGCGCCCGAAGCGGATCAGATCCTGTACCGAGTGGCGGTGAGACACACGCCAAACGTCCTGCTCGATGATGGGCCCGGTGTCCAGCGTCTCGGTCACGTAGTGGCTCGTGGCTCCGATGATCTTCACGCCTCGCGCGCGGGCGCGATGGTAGGGGCGGGCTCCGGGGAAGGCCGGAAGAAAGGCGTGGTGAATGTTGATGATCCGATTCGGATAGGCCTGCACGAATCGGCCAGTCAAGACCTGCATGTACCGCGCCAGGACGACCAGGTCGATCCGGTGGCTGCGGAGAAGGGCCAGCTGCTCATCCTCGATGGAGCTCTTGTTTTCCGCGGTGATGGAGAACGCGTGGAACTCGACGCCGAACCTCCTCGCCACCATCTCGAGGTCGGGATGATTGCCGACGATCACCGGCACGTCGACCGTCCACTCGCCCGAGCGGCTCCGCGCCAGAATGTCGTAGAGACACCAGGGCTCCTTCGAAACGAAGATGGCCATTCTCGTGATCTCGTTGGAGGCGTGGAGCGACCATGCGGTCTCGGGACCATCGCCGCTCAGGCCACGGATGTGCTCGCGAATCTCCATGTCCGTCTTGGAAAAGTTCGAGACGTCCCACTCGAGGCGCGTGTAGTAGTGCATGGTCTCGGCGTCGACGCACTGGTCGTGGTAGAGAATCCGTCCTCCGTGGGCGTAAACGAACTGAGTCAGGCTGGCGGCGAGGCCCAGTCGAAGAGGACAGTGCAGCAGCAGAACGACCGAACGGGACTCCCCGGGGTCGCTCTCGCGATTGGTCATTTTCTTCTCCGGGGCCCGGAGCCTCGCCTTCCGGACGAACCTACGAGACTTGCGGAGCGGACGAGCGATAGACGGGCAGAAGGCCTTTCTCCCGCAAGGCGGCGCGCTCGCCGTCTCCCGGCGTGACCGGAGCCTCCGAGGCATCGGTGGGAGGCACCGTGGCGTCTCCGGGGTAGTACGGACGATACCCGTAACCGTCCTTGACCTTCTCGCCCGGCCGCTCGACCAGCTTGTCGATGCCGTAGACCGCATCCTCCCGCTTGAAGAACGCCATCTCGTAGTCGCGGGTCATCCAGATGGCGTCCTTGGGGCAGGCGTCGACGCAGAACCCGCAGAAGACGCACCGCAGCATGTCGATGTCGAAGACCACCGGGTACTTCTCGTACGCGATCGTGGGGTGCTCACCGGCCACGATCGTGATGCACTCCGCGGGACAGGCCTGCTGGCACATGTAGCACGCCACGCATTTCAGGGTGCCATCCTGACGCGTCTTCAAAATGTGCTTGCCCCGGAACCGGTCGGAGTAGTCGCGCTTCTGTTCCGGATAGAGAATGGTCGGCAGGCCCTTCATGCGCACGATATTGCGCAGGAGGTGCCCGATGGTGACGCGCAGCCCGCCGAAGATTTCCGGCAGGTAAAGCCGCTGCGACAGCGTCAGCTTCGCCGGAACGCGCCGACCAACGTCGACGACGCCGCTCACCGGTCGAGCTCCCCGGCGATGACGTTCAACGTCCCCAGCGTCGCCACGGCGTCGGAAACGGTTCCGCCCACGATGATCTTCTCGAAGGCCGCCATGTTCGGGAAACAAGGAGGGCGCACCTTCAACCGGTACGGACCGCCCCGCCCGGTGGAGATGGCGTAGAAGCCGAGCTCCCCGTTGGCCCCTTCGATCCACTCGTAGCGCTCGCCCGCCGGAACCCGGATCCCTTCCATGACGAGCTTGAAGTGATAGATCAGGGATTCCATGTCGTGGTAGACGGCGTCCTTGGGCGGCAGCACGACGTGCCAGTCCGAGGAATTGATCGGGCCCTTCTCCGGAAGGATCTCCAGCGCCTGGCGGATGATCTTCAGGGACTGGCGCATCTCTTCCATCCGAACGAGGTAGCGCGCGAAGTTGTCGCCGTCCTGGGCCACCGGGACGTCCCAGTCGAACCGGTCGTAGAAGTCGTAGGGCCGGGAGCGGCGGACGTCGTAGGCAACGCCCGACGAGCGCAGCATGGGGCCGGTCAGCCCCCAGGCGATCGCCTGCTCCCGGGTCACGACGCCCGTGCCCTGGAGGCGGTTGCGCACGATGCGGTTGTTGGTGACGAGGCGCTCGACGTCGTCCAGGAACTTCGGGATCGACTCGAGCAACGCCCGGCAGCGCGGCGCGAAGTCCTCCGGGACGTCGATGGCCAACCCCCCGACCCGGACGTAGGAGACGGTCAGGCGGGCGCCGCAGCAGGCCTCGAGCAGGCCGTAGATCCCCTCCCGGGGCTGGTACAGGTACCAGAAGTTGGTCAGCGCGCCGATGTCGACCAGGTTCGCGCCGATGCACACGCAATGATCCATGATGCGCGAAAACTCCGAAAGGATCGTGCGGACCAGGACGCACCGGTCGGGAACCTCGACGCCCAGCATCTTCTCGACGGTTCGCACGTACCCGACGCCGTTGATCATCGCCGAGACGTAGTTCAAGCGATCGGCGTACGGAATCACCTGGTTCCAGGTGTGGGTCTCCGCCATCTTCTCGAAGCAGCGGTGGAGATAGCCGATCTGCGTCTCCGCGCGCAGGATCCGTTCCCCGTCGAGGCGGGCGACTAAATGGATGATTCCGTGCGTCGCGGGATGGGACGGGCCGATCGAGATCGTCTGCGTCTCGAAATGATCGGTCTCGACCGGGTCCTGGGCCCAGGAGGGCATGCGCATGTCCGCCTCCGAGGCGAACCAGCGCTGGCCCGGGGCGTAGTCCTTGCGCAGCGCGTTGCCGACGAACGCGTCGTGGCACAGGAGGCGGCGCAGGTTGGGATGTCCGGAGAATTCGAAACCGAATAGATCGTAGGCCTCCCGCTCGAACCAGTCGGCAGCGGGCCAGATCTCGTGGACCGAAGGGAGGGCCGGCCGCGCGGAGTCCAGGAGCACCTTGACCCGAAGATGGTCTCCGCTCTCGACCGACAGCAAGTGCACGACCGCCTCGAAACGCGTCTTCCGCCCCGGCCGCGTGAGGTTGTCGACTCCGGCCAGATCGAGCAACAGCCCGTAACGGCACTGAAGGTCGTCGCGAAGCCAGCGCGCGAGCGCCGGCCAGTCTGCGGCGCCGACCTCGAGCGTTGGCAGATCGAGATCCGTCACGGCGACCCTGTCCGCCAACGGCGTCGCCGCCAGCTCCGCGCGCAGCTTCTCCGCGGGAGGCGAGAGGGAAACAACCTCGGCCACCGTCATGACGAGGGGTCGACCTTGCCTACCGGTGCCGCCGGCGCCGCCGGGAGGGCCGGAGCGAGCTCGGCGGCTCGTCGGGCGGAGCGGTGGTCGCGGGACTTCTCCCCCGATTTGATCTTCCTTTGCAGCTCGAAGATCCCGTTCATCAACTCCTCGGGCGTGGGCGGGCAGCCCGGGACGTAGACGTCGACGGGGATGATTTCGTCGATGCCTTGCGTCACGTGGTAGGCCCGGTAGAAACCTCCGGAGGAGGCGCAAACCCCCATGGAGATCACCCACTTGGGCTCCGGCATCTGGTCGTAGATCTTTCGCAGCACCGGAGCGAGCTTGTCGGTCACCGTGCCGGCGACGATCAGGAGGTCCGCCTGGCGCGGAGAGAAGCGCACGACCTCCGCGCCGAAGCGGGACAGATCGTAGTGAGAGGACACCACCGACATGAACTCGATGCCGCAGCAGGCCGTGGCGAACGGCAGGGGCCACAGGGAGTTGGACCGCCCCCACGAGACCATCGTCTCGAGCCGGGTGGTCAGGAAGTCGGCGACCCCCCCGGTGTCTGTCTTCGGGTCGTACGCGGGGAGAGGCTTTCCTTTTCCGAACATCTCGTCTCGACCCCGATTCTATGCAACCGGGCCGGGAATGTGAAAATTTTCACAAGCGGCGTCGGCCGCGACGCCTCAACCGAAATTCACCGTGTAGGCCAGCGACTTCATGTCCCGCATCCGATCGAGGTACACCAGCCCCTGGAGATGGTCGATTTCGTGTTGCAGCACGCGCGCGTGGTAGCCGGAGGCCTCGAAGTCGACCGGACGCCCGGAGCGGTCCAGAGCGGTGACCCGGATCGTCTGAAACCGAGGCACCTCGTTGCCCCATAGAAAAGGGACGGACAGACAGCCCTCCGAGTCGACCTCCATCTCGTCGCCGATCGCCTCGTAGGACGCGTTGAAGAGTGCGGTCAGCGGTACCTCCTTCTCCTTCTTCTTACGCGTCTCCGGGTGCACCTCGTAGAGGAAGACCGAGAGAGACGTGAAGACCTGGGGCGCGGCGATCCCGGTGCCGTCGTATTCCCGCATGGTGTCTTCGAGATCCGCCAGGAACGGCTGGTAATCTCCGCGCGCGATGGCCCGTGGATCGACCGGCTGCGCCCGCATCCGAAGGATCTTGACGCCGAGCTTCGCGACTTTGAGAATCATGCGGGGACGTGAGGCGTGAGGCGCGAGGCGTGAGGCGAATCTGGGGCTCGACAGATCTTCATGCGCTCAACGCCATACGCCTATGCCTTACGACTTCCGCCTTACGCCTGACGCGCGCGAAGCGCGTTTGGTGCCCAGGGACGGAATTGAACCGCCGACACACGGATTTTCAGTCCGTTGCTCTACCGACTGAGCTACCTGGGCTCCGACCCGACAGGGCGCGAAAGTCTAACGAAAAGGCGGTGAGAAGTTCAAGCGCCCGCGGTCCATGCGCGGTCGAGCCGGTCTAGCGAAACCCGACGACGCGGGAGAGCGGGGACGTCGCGGCGGGCGCGGGAGAGCGGGACGGATCGCCTACCGCGAAAAGGTGCCCGTTGTTCTGGCAGTACACCAGCCCGTTGGCGCCGATCGAGACCGGGGTGTACGCCGCGCCGAGCGCAAGGTCGAGAAAGATCTTCGATCGCAGCGTTCCGTCCGGAGCGACGGCGTAGAGAAACCCGTCCTCACTGTTGGCGTAGACGACGCCCTCGGCGTCGACGGCGGGCTGGTTCACGCACCACTCGAACCCGTCGGGATGGTCGGAGACGCACTGGATGCTTCCGTCCGCCTGCCGCTTGCAGCTCTGGGTATTGGAGGCGGTGAATCGCCATTGGACCTTCAGATCCGGCGTGAGGGAGACGACGTCGTAGCGGCCCGTCTCGGCGGGACAGAAGCTCGGATCGCCGCAGTACGATCCGAGCTCGTAGTGGTTGTCCTTGAGCAGAACGGAAAACGTGCCGTCGTGGAGCGACACCGCGGGCGTGATGTCCCATCCGAAGTCGTACGCCCCCAGGAAGCTCCCCGCCGCGGAGAATCGCATCAAGTGACCCCGAAAGTAGTTGTACGTCGTCAGGGCTCCATAGACCACCGATCCGTCCGGCAGCACGACCGGAGAGGATGTCGCGAGGTCGCTGACGCGTCCGGCCGGCGGACCGTTGGTGGCCGGATCGATTCCCGTCGTCGCTCCCGTCCGGCATCCGCCCGGCGCGCCGTTGGGAGGGAGCCCGACGGCGCATCCGTCATTCAAGCGGCCGCGCAGGGAAACCGACCAAAACGGTGTCAGATCCGGGCGCACCGCAACCAGATAGCCGTATCGGTCGTTGAAGTGCGCGCGGCTGACCGTGTAGATGGTCCCATCCGGCGCGATCGCCGGCACGACGTTCAAGCCCGGACGCTGCGATCCGCACAGACTGCTGGGTGACGCCGCGTCGAGCGCCGGGGGCCAGGGCAGATTGCTGTTGAAGCTCTCTTCGCACTGGGCGAGTGCGGCGGGCGCGTCCGGGACGAGGTCCGCGAACGACACCCGGGAGACCGACCCATCCGCCCCGGTCCTCACCAGCCAGGCTCCCTGCACGTCGTTTTGCTTCGGAAACTGCGCGTCGAACCGGACCGCGTCGTAGTACACGTTTCCGGCGGCGTCCGCGACGAGCCCTCCGGCCACGAAGATTGCCGGGTCAATCGGCGCGAACGGGGCGATCCGAGCGATCAGGGCGCCCGAGTCGCGAGCCACTTGGAAGACGCTGCCTCCCAGTCCCGGAACGTAGAGGAAAGGACCGGCCAGGACCGGCTGAAAGACGGGCTCCCATTGAGCGAGGCCGTACGCCTCCGGTTTCCAGTCGCTGGTGAAGGTCCACGCCTCGGTCAGCGCGCCGTTTCGGAACGCGAGCTTGCGGACGGTCCAGACCTGCGTGTTCCGGGTCGGCGGCCCGCACGGAATCGGCGTTCCGGAACCGGGCGGCGCGCACGATGTGTAGGTCCCGGACTTGGATTCGACGTACACGCCGGAGGAGTCGAGCAGCGGGACGGCGTAGTGCACCAGCAGGTCCCCGCTCTCGGCGACCTCTTGCGCCGCAAAGGGATCGTAGACGACGTCGGCGAGGATCGCCGCCAGGGGCTGCGCGGCGACGGTTGCCCGGCCGGTGTGCTGCGGGCCGTTGCCCCACTGGGGCCAATCGTCGGCAAGGAGCGCAAGCGCGATGGGCGCCGCAGCGAGGCCGGCCAGGACCGCTCGCTTCAGCGGAACGGGCGCAACCTCGGCGTGCGATTCGGACCGACCAGGACCGGCGGCGTGCGCTGCGCCGTTGGAGGAGGCGCCGCCGCCCAGTTGGCCACCAGAGCGCCGGCGTCAATCGATCCCAGCCCGGTGGTCTGATCGTAACCCGGTCCCGCGGAGAGGCCGGTCTGACCGGGCACCGTGTTGTCCCCGAGCGCCACGTCATGGAAGACCGCCAGCGGTGCCCCGGAGAACTGCGCGGCGCCCAGTTGATAGAGGCGGGGATTGGGGTTGCCCTGCGGCCCGAACTTCTGCACGACCATGGCCATGAGGCCGGCCAGCGCCGGAGAGGACGCCGACGTTCCGCCGAAGGCCGAGAGACTCGAGGAGTTGTTGACATACGTGAGATACGCGTCGTGGGTGGCTCCGTTGACGGAGACGTCCGGCACGTACCGGTGATTGTCCGGCGGGATGCCGGCCACGATCTGCCAGCTCGGCTTGGGATAGACGACCGACGCGCCTCCGCCCGTGGCGCAGAGCGCTCCGCACGAGCTGCCGCTCTCGTTCCACGCCATCTCCGGGATGTACGAAAGGGCCGAGGCCTTGGTCACCGGATCGTTGGCCGACGCCCAGAAACCGGCCGGGTTGGCCGTGTCCAGAAACTGTGTGCCGCCGACGCACACGTTCGACGCGGTCGAGCACATTCCATTGACTGAGGGGCCGTGCGTGGCGGTGGTCTGCTTGGGGTCGTCATCGCAGTCGGCCACCCCGGAATCGCCGGACGCCACGAAGACGGAGATCCCTTCAGCCGCGGCTTGGCTCCACAGGCCGTTGAAGATCAGGGTCTGAGGAAACTGCTCGCACAGGCCGAAGCTCAGCGTCGCGATCGGAGCGACGTTGTGATCGACGATGTACTGGCTCGATTCCTGGATTCCGTCGGTCGCGTTGGTGTCTGCCGTGATCACCAGGTCGATCTCCGCGCCGGGCGCGACCGCGCCGCTCCACTCCGCGTCGAGCTCGGCCTCGCCCTCCTCGTCGTCGCTCACGACGCCCGGGTCGGTGCCGTTGATCACCAGCTGCGGATCGCTGGGGGGAAGGCCGAACTGGCTTCGAAACCGCTGCACATCGGAGAGATGGATGTTCGTCCGCGCCGCGATGGCGACCTTGGCCCCGGCGCCTGTCGTGCCCGCCGCAAAGAGCGGACCGGTGTTGTAGATCTTGGAAAAATCCGCGGGCGCCAGATAATGAGTGTCGGGACCGCTGTTGAAGAGAGGCGTGGCCTGTTCCGGGCGCGGCGGTCCGGCCACCTCCGCGGGGACCTCTCGGCGAATGTGCATGGGCCGGCTGTGAAAGTTGTTCAGAGGCACCGGGCCGGCGACCAGGCGCGCGATGGACGCTGGAAAAGCGATCTCGGTGGCGTTGGACTGGAACATCCGCCCGCGCGCTTCGAATTTTCGAATCGAAGTCTCAAATGCTTCCTCCGCCTGGCGCACCGTGCCGGAGAACGTGATCCATCCCCGGCCGCGGGCGACCTCGTCGATCCGAAACCCGCTCGCGGACAGCCAGTCGACCACGCTCTGGACATCCCGGTCGGACGCGCCGAATCTCCGGCCGAACTCGGCGGGAGTGAGCCACCGGTGAAAGTTGAGCGATCCGGGATCCTGCTGCTCCGCCAGCATGCGCGCCAGATCTGCGTCCGTCCCCGGCCGCCGCGCAAGCGGCAGGGTCATTCTCTCGAGCGCGGTGTCGGGATCGACCGCTCCCCGATCGCGTTCCGGACGGGCCGCGGGCGGCACGCTGCCGCGGATCACCACGGTCTTTTCCCGGAACGGGGAAACCGCGGCGGCAGGGTCGGGCCAGGCTCCCAGAAGCGCCAGTGAGGTCCAGAGAGGAGCCGAAATGGCCCGCAGGAGGCGGGAACCGGTCACCATCATCCGGGGCCCATGATAAGACTCCGCATGCTGAAAAGCACCCGCGTTCATCCGCCGCTGAGGGAATTTCCCCGCGCGGCGCGGAGGTTGTGCCCTCGAATGAAAGGTCCAGCGATTCTCTTGCGCGGAGCCCTCGTCTTCCTGGTCTCCCGTTCAATGGTCCTCGGCACCCCCCAGGAGCCAACGGCCGCTCCCGCTCCCGAGCCCACCCCCGTCGTTCGCACGCCGGGAAACGCTCGATGGGCCTCCAGCCCCAATGAAGCCAAGGAGCGGGCAGCCGCCGAAGGCAAGGACATCTTCTACGAGTTCGACCAGCGCCAATGCGGCAACTGCATCCGCATGGACACGCTCCTCTACCCGGCCTTCGATTTTGAAGCGCTTCTGATTCCCATGGTGCCGGTCAAGGTGTCCCGAGAGTCGCCCGAGGGCAAGGAGCTCGCGCGCCACTACTCGATCCAGGATGCGCCGGCGATCCTGGTGACGACTCCGGAGGGGCGCGTGATCTTCCAGATGGTCGGGTTCACGAACATCCAGGATTTTTATCCCCATATCCGCCGGGACCTCGACGAGTACCGAAAGTTCGCCCGCAAGGTCGACGCCCAGGACATCCCGCATCTGGGGGCGCGGGAGGCTCTCGATTCGGGCAGCCAGCTCTACCAGCGGCTCGATCCCGGCGCGGCCCTTCCCCGGCTGCGCAGAGCCATCGCCGCCAAGGACTCGACGCCGGCGATCCGGGACGACGCGCGTGAAGCCCTGGCCGGGGTCGAGCTCGACCTGGGCCAGGTGGCGTCTTCGCGCGCGACGATTCAGCGGCTGATCGCCACGACACACGACTCGCTGCGGCGCCAGCGCGCCGAGCTGTTCCAGGCCCAGCTGCCCCTGGCCGAGAACAAACCCGATCAGGCTCTGGCCCTGTTCCAGAAATTTCTCAAGGACCATCCCGACTCTCCCTACCGCAAGCAAGTCACCGACATGCTGGCGAAGACAGCCCAACCTCCCGCCGAGCGATGACGCGGCCCGCTTTCCCGCGGCTGCTCGCAGCTTCTCTCCTCGCCGCCGCAGCGGCTGCCGCGTCGGGCGCCGGAGTGCCCTCCCCGGCCGAGCTGCTCCGCGTGACCGCGAAGATCCAGGCCGCCCCGGCAGGAGGCTCGGGAACTCTCTCGGTCGAGGCGCGCATCGAACCAGGATGGCACGTCAACAGTCACAAGCCCACCGAGGACTACCTGATCCCGACGCAGGCGCACGTCGATCCCTCGCCGGACGTCCGCGCCGGCGAGGCCCGCTATCCGGAGGGGCGGCTCACCAAGTTCGCCTTCGCCGACAAGCCGCTGTCGGTCTACGAGGATCGGTTCGTCATCGAGGTGCCGATCTCCTGGACCGGCCCGGCCCCCGCGTCGGTGGCGGGAGGCATCGATTTCCAGGCCTGCAACGACAAGCAATGCCTGGCGCCGGCGTCGGTGAAGTTCGAAGCGAAGGGAATCGTTGCCGCCGCGGGGACGGCTTTGGAAGGGTCCCCGGGTCTGTCCGGCGGGGCCGTGGCTCTCTCGGAGGCGCCCCCCGGCGGGGCGTCCACCTCCGCCGCCGGCGCGTCGCAGGATTTTGGAGAGCTGCTGGCGCGACGCGGCTTGCCCTTCGTCCTCCTCCTGCTCTTTGCCGGAGGGCTCGCCCTCAACCTCACCCCGTGCGTGTATCCGGTGATCCCGTTGACCGTCAGCTTCTTCGGCGGGCAGGCGTCCGGCCAGGGCCGCCGCGCCTTCGGGCTCGCCGCGATCTACGTTCTGGGCATGGCCACGATGTATTCCGCGCTGGGAGTGGCCGCAGCCCTCTCGGGAAAGCTCTTCGGAGCGGCCTTGCAGTCCCCGTGGGTTCTCTCCGGCGTCGCCGCCGTGCTGGTGGCTCTGGCTCTCTCGATGTTCGGGCTCTACGACATCCGCATGCCGAGCTCCCTGGTGCAGAAGACCGGGGCCCGCAGCGGCGCCGCCGGCGCCTACGCCATGGGACTGCTCGTCGGGGTGGTCGCCGCTCCCTGCGTGGGGCCCTTCGTCCTCGGGCTGCTCGCGTTCGTGGCGGCCCGCCAGAGCGCCGGCCTCGGGTTCCTCTTCTTCTTCGTCCTCTCGCTCGGGCTGGGTCTTCCTTACCTCTTCCTGGCCGCCTTCTCCGGAAGCCTTTCGCGTCTTCCCCGGGCCGGCGAATGGATGGAAGGAATCAAGAAGATCTTCGGATGGGTCCTGCTTGCGATGGCCGCCTACTTCCTCCGAACCGTCCTGCCTCCGCCGGCCGGCGACTGGCTCCTTCCGATCGTCCTGCTGACGGGAGCCGTCGTCCTGACGAGCCTGGTGCGCTCCCTCAAGGCTGTCGTGCGCGTGGGCGCGGCCGTTCTGTTTCTCGCGGCAGCAGTGTTCTTCCTCCCCCACACCGGTGCCGACGCCTCCTCGCTCCACTGGGGGATCTACTCGGACGCGAGCGTCGCGGCACAAGGCAGACCGGCGGTCGTGGAATTCTCGGCGGCCTGGTGCGTCCCGTGTCGCGAGCTCGACCACAAGACCTTTTCGGACTCCCGTGTGCGCTCGGTCCTCGCCCGTCGGGCTCTGTTCAAGGCGGACTTGACCCGCAGCGCCTCCCCCGAGTCCGTCGAGCTCTCTCGGCAAATACGACATTCTCGGCGTTCCGACGGTAATCTTCCTCGACGCCTCGGGCAAGGAGCGCCGCGACCTGCGGTTGGTCGGATTCGAGGGACCGGACCAGTTCCTGGCCAGGCTGGAGAAGGCGCCTTGAAGTCGGTCGAGGGTCCGAAGTGTGAGCTCCTGAACCTCAGACCCTGGACCTTAGACCTTAGACCTTAGACCTGACGAACCCGCTCAGGCCGGCAGCCTCCCCAGCCGCCTCAACGCTTCCTTGGCTGCCTGGCGCTGCGCCTCGCGCTTGGAAGCGCCGCGGGCCACGCTGAAAGGTTGCCCGTCCCAGAACACTTCGACCACGAAGGTCTTCTCGTGATCCGGACCGTACTCGTCGACGATCCGGTATTCCGGCAGGGGAAGCCCCAGCGCCTGGGCCGTCTCCTGGAGAGCGGTCTTGTAGTCGTGGAAGGAAAGGTCTCCGATGTCGATCCCGGCCACGTCGTTGGCGAACATCCGCCCGATGAACGCTCCCGCCGCGGGGAGCCCGCCGTCCAGATAGATCGCCGCCACCAGCGCCTCGACGGCGTCGGCGAGGAGGGAGAGCTTTTCCCCGCCCCCCGAACGGGCCTCGCCGGTGCCCATCCGCAGGAACCTTCCGATCGCCAGCGCCTTTCCCTTCTCCGCAAGCGTGGCGGAGGAGACCAGATGAGCCTTGATCTTCGAGAGCGCTCCTTCCTGAAGGTTGGGAAAGGACCGGAAGATCAGCTCTCCGATGAGAAACCCGAGGACCGTGTCGCCCAGGAACTCCATCCGCTCATTGTTGGGGGACGGGGTGTCGCGGCGCTCATTGGTGAAGGACTTATGAGTCAGCGCGCGCTCGAGCAGCCCGGCATCGCGGAAAGCGTAGCCGATGGTCTGCTGAAACTCGGCCAGAGAATCGGCGACGCGACTGCTCACAGCCTCTCTCTGCGACTTACCGGTTCTGGTGCCGGAGGCCGGAATCGAACCGGCACGGGCCTTTCAGCCCTCGGGATTTTAAGTCCCGTGCGTCTACCAAATTCCGCCACTCCGGCTTTCGAGCTGCTGGTCGCGTGAAGTGTAAGGCGTAAGAGCGAGGCCTTCGGTGCTCCGCCTAACGCCTCACGCCTAACGCCTGACGACGAACGTGGAGGCGACGGGCGGATTCGAACCGCCGAATAAAGGTTTTGCAGACCTCTCCCTTAACCACTTGGGTACGTCGCCGCTCCCTGAGACGGGCATTTTAACCCGGATCACACGTCGCTTCCGCTCGATCGGGATCTGCGCCCTGAGCAACGCCTCACGCCTTCCGCTTCACGCGCGGGCAAAGCCCGGGTCGCCTACGCGGTGGTGTATGCGCGGATGAGGCCGGTCACGACGCCCTGGAGCGTCACATCGCGCGCGTCGACGGTCAGCGGCCGCATGGATGCGTTGGCCGGTTGGAGGCGGATCCGCGTGCCTTCCGAGTAGTAGCGCTTGAGCGTCGCTTCGCCGCGGACCAGGGCCACGACGGTCTGCCCGTTTTGCGCGGTGGGCCGGCGGGCGACGACCACGTAGTCTCCGTCGCGGATCCCGTCGTCCACCATCGAGTCGCCTCGGACCCGCAGAACGAAGTGCTCCCCTTTCCCCAGCAGAGAAGCCGGCACCTCGATCGTCTCCTCGTCGGGAAAAGGCTCGATCGGCTTCCCCGCGGCGACCAGCCCCAGAAGCGGAACAGCGCGGGAGGAGGGGCGCTCGTCGGCCGGCGAAATGCCCCGGCTGCGGTTCCACTGCCGGGACAGGGCCCCTTTCTCCTCGAGGCGCTTCAAGTGCTTCTGCACCGTGCCGAAGGAGGAGAGGCGGAACTTCTCTCGGATCTCGCGTTGGGTCGGAGAGATTCCCTGCTCCGAACGATACCCCCGGATGAAGTCCAGAATCTCCTTCTGGCGTTTTGTAAGATTCATCAGTTGCCTTATTTAATTAGGATAATTACTGATTCAATCTAAATAATTTAGGCCGAGGGAACCACCGCGGCCGCCCTCCGGCCTCGAGGGACGGCCCTTCGGCCCGGAACCGAATATAGGCGTAATCTGGGCGTAAGTCAAGATGCCGGTGCTCCGATCGAGATCTCGTTGCCGCAAAGCGGACATCGGACCCTCCATTCCGATACGGTCGGCGCGAAGGTGACCAGCCGCACTCCTTCGACCTCGGTGATCCGCTCCGGCAGAAGAGCCTCCGACCCTCGGGGAAACGCGAATCGGTGAATGAACTCACGGGTGTCCGTGTCGATCTCTCCCTTGACCCACGCGCCGCAGGATTCGGCACAACGCTGCGAGACTTTCAGAAGCATTCCGGAACTCCGAAGAGAAGGCGCGACGCGCCACTGTGGCTCAACCCTACGCCACGAGGCGCGTCGGGTTCAAGCGGCGGCAAGGACCGGGAGCCGTGTGTTTGGTCGGGGCGAGAGGATTTGAACCTCCGACCACTCGGTCCCGAACCGAGTGCGCTACCAGGCTGCGCTACGCCCCGAGGGACAGCGGTTATACGCGATTTCGGGGGTGGAGGCAACGAGCGGACCGGAGCCGGAAAACGGAGATCGTCAAACGTGAAACGAAGCTCCCGGGCTCCGCTTTACGTTTTTCGCTTTACGCTTGACGTCTTGCGGCCTGCGTCTCTCACTGAATCCGGGCCGAGAGGCGGCCGCTCGAGAACTCGAGGCGCAGAACGCGCGTCTCCCCCGACGCGATCTGACCGTTGGTCTGGGCCAGCACGGAAGCAGGGATGTCCGGACCCGACAGCCAAGCCTTGACCGTGATGCTGCCCGGCTTGACCGGAAGAGAGACATCCACCGTACCCGTCGAGTTGACCTTCTTGAAGATTCCTTCCTTGCGGCGAAAATCGAACTGCTTGCGCAGCAGAATCTGATCGTTGACGGCGACCATCACGTTGCCTTCCGAGACCGGCGAGTCGAAGAGCAGGCGCAGAGTCGTCGGTCCGCTGGCCACCGGCGCCGCCGTCGGACTGGGCAGCGCGCGGGCGATGACCGGCGCGGCGGTCGGCATGGCGGCCCGCCGGAGCGGAGCTGAAACCGCCTTGACGGGTTTCTTGCGGGCGGCGGCCGTCCGAGCCTCGGCAATCTTCCCGGCCGCGTCATCGCGCAGCTTCTGCGCCTCGACCCGTCCTCCGTCCAGGGCCAGCGCCTCCCCGGCCTTGCGCTCGGCCTCCTCGTAGTTGCCCTGCCCGAAGGCAGCCTGCCCTTCCTGAAGGGCCTGCTCGGCCTGCGCCGCCTTCTGTGCGTCCTGCGCCCGGCCGGAGAGCGCCGCTTCCGCCATCTGGGCGTACTGGCGCGCGATCTGGTTGTTGGGGCTGCGCGAAAGAACGCCTCGGCACAGCGCCAGGGTCTGCTCGTACTGTCCGGCGGCGAAGAGCTTCTTGGCCTGCTCCAACGATTGCCGTCGCTCGGCCGTTTCCTTGTCGAGTGCCCGGTCGAACGGGACCGACGGCCTGGCGACCAGGAGCGCATGGATGACGAACGGGGAAAGCGCGATCACCCAGAAGAGCACCACCGCGCCGATCACTCCCCAGAACCATGGAGGATTGACTTGCGCCTTGAGCAGCTTGCCCACGTCCTTGGCCGTCAGCTTGGACGTCTTGTGCTTCAAGGCGTCGAGCGTGTCGCTCATCGACTTGCCGGCCCGGCCTCGGGACGACACGTCGGAGAGGGGCTTGGGCGACGCGGCGGCCGCGGGCGGAGGCGACGCCGATGGCGGGGACAACGGCCGCGGGCCGGCCTGCATGGCCTTGGCGGCTTCGAGCGCGGCGAGCATTTCCTCGCGGGGAAGAACCTTGGTGCGCATGTCCTCGGGCGGGACTGATGCCACCGGGACGGTCGCCGCCGCCGCGGGGGGAGCCGGCGCGGTCGGAGCTGGAGCCAGTGGCTCGACCGGAGAGGGCCCCTGCTTCGAAAATGTCGCCGTCGGCCGCAGAGACTCGCGAGGCGAAAGATCTTCCGGCGGCATGACCTCCGTCGATCGCCGCCCCTCGGGGGGCTGGATCGGGGCCCCCTCCGCGGCCAGCTGCTCGAGGTTGGCCAGCCGAAGAGTCGGCATGAACTCCGCCTCCGACACCATGGTCCCCAGGTCCTGGAGCGCTCTTTGTTCTTCCAGGTGAGCGCGCAGCTGATGCAGGGCGAGAGCGAAGTCCTTGCCGCGCTGATACCGGTTCCACGGATCCTTGGCCATGGCCCGCGCCACGATCGGATTGAATTCCGGCGGCACTTCGCTGGAGAGCTCCGCCGGCGGGGTGAAGTCTTCGTGGACGATCTTGTAGGAGATCGCGGTCAGATTGTCGCCCTGGAACGGCTTGCGGCCTGTGAGCAGCTCGTAGAGAACGACTCCCAGCGAGAAGATGTCGCTGCGACCGTCCACCGGAGCTCCCGAGACCTGCTCCGGAGACATGTAGTTGGGGGTGCCCAGGAACTGTCCCGTCGTCGTCAGGTTGGAAGAAGCGATCTTGGCGATGCCGAAGTCGGTGATCTTCACCTTCTCGTCGGTGGTGATGATGATATTGGCCGGCTTGATGTCCCTGTGGATGATCCCTTTTCGATGGGCATAGTCGATGGCCTCGGCCACCTGCGCGATGATGTCCGCGATCTGATCGTAGGAAAAGTGGGCCTTCTCGGCGAGGAGGGTCTTGAGGTTCTTCCCCTCGATGTACTCCATCGCGATGAAGGAGGTCTGCGTGTCCGGATCCTCGCCGATGTCGTGGATCGTGACGATGTTGGGGTGCGACAGGATGCCGGCGGTCTGGGCTTCCCGGATGAACCGCTCCCGGAACTCGCGCGACTCGGAGTCGTCGTCTCCCATGGTGGAGGCGCGGATGGTCTTGATCGCCACCATGCGGCCGATCACCGGGTCCTTGGCCAGGTAGACGATTCCCATGGCGCCCTTGCCGAGCTCGCTCAAGACCTCGTAGCGGCCCAGTTTGGTCAGTCGCGCTCCCGCAAGCCCTTTGTCTGCCATTGAGACGAAAATACTCCTTACCCTCAGGACGCGGCGCTCCCGTACCGCGCCCGCCGGAGGAGACCCTTAAATTCTAGCAGGTTGGCGAGCAAGAGGATGCCGTTGGAGGCCGACTCGGTCCGCTGTGGAATGTGGGCCGGGTCCGAGGCCGCGGATCAGGCCGGAGGGGCGGGTGGAACGGGGGGTCCCTTCCCCCCGGGGCCGGCGTCCCTTTCCGGAGGCCGCGGATCATGGCCTCGCTGCGAGCGCTCGATCGCAGCGGGAATGCACCATCCGAGCAACACGCCGGCGAAAACCAGGAGACCGACCGCGAGCAGGAATGCCAGGCCGATGGCCAGGCAGGAGAGAACGGTCATGGCACGAATATAATGCGCCCCCATGAAAATCCTGTCCGCTCCTGACATCCGCAACGTCGCGGTCGTCGGCCACAACACCGTCGGAAAGACGACCCTGGTGGCCGCCATGCTCTACGCGGCCGGTGCCACGACCCGGCCCGGGCCGCATCGAGGAAGGGACCTGTCCCACCGATTTCGATGCCGAAGAGATCGACCGAAAGATCTCGATCAACCTGGCCTGCGCCCATGCCATGCATCGGGACGTCCGGATCAACTTCCTCGACGCCCCCGGCTACGGGATCTTCGCTACGGAGGCGCGCGCCGCGGTCTCGGCGGCCGACGCGGTCCTGCTGGTGATCGATGCCGTCTCCGGCGTCGAAGTCCAGACGGAGAAGATGTGGAAGTTCGCGCAGGAATTCCAACGGCCCGTCCTCTTCGTGATCAACCGGATGGACCGGGAGCGCGCTTCCTTCGACCGGAGCGTGGAGTCGCTGGAGAAGAAGTTCGGGCGCGGAGTCGTGCCCCTGCAGATCCCGCTGGGCGAAGAGAAGGCTTTCCGCGGCACCGTCGATCTGGTTCGGATGGAAGCGCACCTTCAGGAGAACGGGAAGCGCGTCGACGCCCCGATCCCGCCCGAGCTGGCCGAGCGGGCCAAGGCCGAGCACGAGAAGCTGGTCGAGAGCGTGGCCGAGGGGGAAGACGACCTGATGGAGAAGTTCTTCGCCCAGGGCACCCTGGAGGCGGCGGACATCCTTCCCGGGTTGAAGAAGGAGATCGCCTCCCGGATGATCTTTCCCGTCCTGTGCGCATCCTCCGCGCTGGGAGTCGGAGTGATCCGTGTGCTCGACGCCTGCGTCGTCGCTGCTGCCCTCTCCCGAGGGGAGCACGGTGACGGGGACGGACAAGGACGGCAAGGAGGTCAAGGTCTTCACCAACGAGAAGGACCATGCCGTCGGCCAGGTCTTCAAGACGGTGTCCGACCCCTTCGCCGGGACGAATCTCCTTCGTGCGCGTACGGTCCGGGCACTTCCAGTCCGACGGCAGCTATTGGAACTCCTCACGCGGCGTTCCCGAGCGTTTCTCCGGCCTGTTCCTGCCCCAGGGCAAGGAGCATGACAACGTTCCCGAGGCGCGGGCCGGGGACATCGTCGCCGTGGCCAAGCTCAAGGACACGCTCACCGGCGACACCCTTACGACCAAGGACTACCCGGTGGTGCTGCCCAAGCTCGTGGTTCCGGAAGCCTCCATCGCCTACGCCATCGAGCCCAAGAGCAAGGGGGACGAGGACAAGATCTCGACGGCGCTCCACAAGCTGATCGAGGAGGACCCTTCGCTGCACTTCCAGAGGGACGAAGAAACCAAGGAGTTTCACTTGGCCGGCGCCTCGCAGCTGCACGTCGAGATCGCCGTATCCCGGCTGAAGAAGCGCTACGGCGTCGAAGTCATCCTGCATCCTCCCAAGGTCCCCTACCGCGAGACCATCACGCGCAAGGCGGAAGCCCACGGCCGCCACAAGAAGCAGACCGGGGGGCACGGCCAGTTCGCCGACTGCCGGATCCGCGTCGAGCCCCTGCCGCGCGGAGCAGACTTCGAGTTCGTGGACGATATCTACGGCGGCTCGATCCCGCGCAACTTCATTCCCGCAGTCGAGAAGGGCATCCAGGAGGTCCGGCGCAAGGGCTTCCTGGCGGGCTATCCCATGGTCGACTTCCGGGTGATCCTGTACGACGGCCAGTACCACGACGTCGATTCCTCCGAGCTGGCCTTCAAGCTGGCCGGCGCCCTGGCCTACAAGGAGGCCATGGAAAAGGCCAAGGCCACGCTGCTCGAGCCGATCATGAACGTCGAGGTCGCCGCGCCCAACGAGTACGTGGGCGACCTGATGGGCGACCTCTCGTCGCGCCGCGGCCAGGTGCAGGGCATGGACACCGGCGCCGACGACCTGACCGTCATCCGGGCCCAGGTCCCGATGGCCGAGATGCTCACGTACGGCGCGCAGCTGCGATCGATCACCCAGGGACGGGGCACCTTTCATCTGGAGTTTTCCCACTACGCCGAGGTTCCGCACGGTCTCCAGGAGAAGATCATCGCCCAGTCCAAGAGTGACAAGCACGCGGCCGAGGGGTAGCTCTCAGCTCTCAGCTCTCGGGCGATTGACCACCATCGTCTTTCACCAATCGGCTCTCGCTGCCGGCACAACAATCGTCAAATTGTTAGGTGCCCATCCGGCGCAATTCGACCGGGCTAAGGGCTGAAGACTGTCAGCCCAGAGCTACAGGTCCCGTCCCGCCGTCTCGTCCAGGAGCCACAGAACCCGGCCCCGCCGGGGACGGATTGCGGAGGCCGGAAGGTCTCGATAGCCCGGCCTCCTCTTGAGGATCCTCGAGGCCGGCTCCCGCTTTTCCTCTCCCGCCGCGAGAAAGACGATGCGGCGGGCGGCGTTCAGAGCCGGATACGTCAAGGTCAAACGCCACTCCCGGAACTTCGGGACGTAGTTGGCCACCGTCGACCTTGCCCGCTCCCGGAGCGCGCGGGTCCCGGGAAAGAGCGACGCCGTGTGGCCGTCGGGGCCCAGACCCAGCAAGACGAGGTCGAAGAGCGGCTCGCCGTCGCCCCCGGATTCCCGGGCCAGGACGGCCTCGTAGGCGTCGGCCGCCGCCCGCGGATCGTCCTCTCCGCGCATCCGGAAAATCTGTGCCGGCGCGATGCCGAGCGGCTGGAGAAGCGTCTCCCGAGCCATCCGGTAATTGGAGCGCGGGTGGTCGGGCGGGACACAGCGCTCGTCGCCCCAGAAGAACCGCACCTTCTTCCAGTCGGCGGCCTCCCGCAGCGGCGCGCGGGTCAGACGCTCGTGAAGGGCGCGCGGCGTCGAACCACCCGACAACGCGACGCGGAACACGCCGCGGCTCCCGATGGCTTCCGCAGCGGCGGCCACGAACTCTTGGGCGCCTTCCTGCGCCAGAGCTTCCGGGTCGGGCAGAACGCGGACCTCGCGGGGTGCAAGGCTCAGGACGTCGGTCGAGGCACTCTTCGGGCTTTTTCTTCCAGCCCCGCCCACCGACGTCCTACGTCCTTCGTCCTTCGTCCGTGCTCACAGAGTCCTCCAGCGTCGGCCTTCGCGCTCGAGGAACTTGTCCGCGGCCTCCGGCCCCCACGTCCCCGCCGCGTAGTTGGGCAGGTCGGTCGGGACCTTCGCCTCCCAGCGCCCGAAGGATCGGCATCACCACCCGCCAGGCATGCTCGACCTCGTCGCCGCGCGTGAAGAGCGTCTGATCGCCGTGGGTGACGTCGAGGAGCAGGCGCTCGTAGCCTCCCTGAATCGCCGCTCCGAGCTTGGAGTAAGGGAAAGTCCATGTACACCGACTGCACCTGAAGCACGGTGCCGGGGATCTTGGCCTCGAACTTCAGCGAGACCCCTTCGTCCGGCTGGATGCGCAGGCGCAGGACGTTGGGATTCAAGGCTCCGGCCTGCTTGGAGAAAAGAGGATGCGGGACGCGCTTGAACTCGATGGCGATCTCCGAGATCCGCGCCGCCAGCCGCTTGCCCGACCGGATGTAGAACGGAACTCCGGCCCAGCGCCAGTTGTCGATGGCGAACTTCACCGCGGCGTACGTCGCGGTGGCGGAGTTCGGATCGACTCTCTCTTCCTGACGGTACCCGGGGACCGTCTTTCCGCCCACCACCCCAGGCCCGTACTGACCGCGCACCGCCCAGTCGTCGATGGCGTCCTCCGCGAACGGCCGGATCGACTGCAGGACCTTCACCTTCTCCGCGCGCACCGCGTCCGCCTCGAAGATCACGGGCGGCTCCATCGCGGTCAGGCAGAGCAGCTGCAGAAGGTGGTTCTGGAACATGTCGCGGATGATGCCGGCCGTCTCGTAGTAGCCGGCGCGGTGGCCGACGCCCACCGTCTCGGCCACGGCGATCTGGACGTTGTCGACGTAGCGGTTGTTCCAGAGGGGCTCGAAGATCCCGTTGGCGAAACGCAGGACGAAGACGTTCTGGACCGTCTCCTTTCCGAGATAGTGATCGATCCGGTAGATCTGCTTCTCGGCGAAGACGGTCCGCAGTTCCTCGTTGAGCTTCTGTCCCGAATCCAGATCGTGACCGAACGGCTTCTCCACAACGACCCGGGCCCAACCGTTCTCTGGCCGTGGCCAGGCCCTGTTCCCCCAGAGATCTGGACGATCTTGGGATCCGCTTCCGGAGGGGTGGCCAGATAGAAGATGCGGTTGCGCGTTGCACCGCGCCCCGCCTCGATGGCCTCGATCACGCCGCGCAATCTCTGGTAGAGATTCGGATCGCCGAAATCGCCGGCGATGTATTGGACCTTCTCCGGAAGATCTCCCGGTCGGCCCTGCGTGGGCGGCGTGAACTCGCGCGCTCCGCCGTCCAAGTAGGCGCGGAAGTCCTGGTCGGACATCGCAGAGCGGGCCAGCCCGACGATGGCGAAGTCCTGGGAGATCGCGCCGTCGCGCAGGAGATGGGCGATCGCCGGAGCGAGCAGACGCCGGGTCAGATCGCCGGAGGCGCCGAAAATGACGAGCGTGCAGGGAGGACGGCTCTTCTCCTCGCTTCCGGAGGACACCGCGGCGGGCCGCGGCGCTTCCGGGGCGGTCCCCGACGAAGCCGCGTCCGTCATTTCGTCTTCACCGCGTGGCCGCCGAACTGATTGCGCAGCGCCGCGTTGACCTTCGCCGCGAACGACTCGGTCTGGCGGGAGGCGAACCGGGCGAAGAGGGCGCCGGCCAGCCCCGGCATCGGCACGGCCCGATCGATCGCCTCCTGAAGCGTCCAGCGCCCCTCCCCCGAGTCCTCCACGTATCCCTTGATGTCTTCCAGGTTCGGATCCTGCTCGAACGCCAGCACCAGCAGATCGAGCAGCCACGACCGCACCACGGAGGCGTGCGTCCACAGCTTCGAGATCTGGTCGAGCTTCAAGTCGTAGTCGCTCTTGGCCAGAAGCTCGAACCCCTCGGCGTAGCCCTGCATCATCGAGTACTCGATCGCGTTGTGGACCATCTTGACGTAATGTCCGGCGCCGGCTCCGCCCACGTGCGCGTAGCCGTCCTTGGGCGCGAGGGTCAGGAACGCCGGCTCGACGAGCTTGACGAACTTCTCCTCCCCACCGACCATCAGGCAGTAGCCGTTCTTCAAGCCCCAGATCCCGCCCGACGTCCCGGAATCGACGAAGCCGATTCCTCGCGCGGCCAGATCCCGGGCGCGGGCCGCAGACTCGGTGAACCGCGAATTGCCGCCGTCGACGATGACGTCGCCGGCAGACAGGTGCCCGGCCAGCGTCGCGATCGCCTCGTCGACCGGCTTGCCCGCCGGGATCATGAGCCACACGACCCGGGGCGCCGAGAGCTTCGCCGACGACCTCCTCCAGGGACGCGGCGCCTTCGGCTCCGTGGGACACCGCCTCGCGGATCGGACTCGGCGCTGCGCGCGTACGCCACGACCTGGTGGCCGTCGCCGAGCAAGCGCCGCACCATGTTGCCGCCCATCTTGCCCAGACCGACGAAACCGAGTTTCATGAACGCTCCTTTGCTGCGGCCGACTCAGGCCGGGGACGAGCCTCGAAGAATCCTCTCGACCGCCGCGTCCAACTCCGACAGACCGGAGGCCGCGCTCGACAGATGAACGCGCAGGGCCCTCCTGCCGCGGGACTGAAGCGCCGCGAGGTCGCCGGCCGCCTGCGCCGCGAGGACCTGCCCGAAGGTGTAAGGTCTTCCGGGGATCGGCACATCGGTGGATTCGGAAGCCGTGATCTGGAGGAAGACGCCGGTTCCGGGCCCCCCCTTGTGCAGCTGTCCGGTCGAATGCAGAAAACGGGGCCCGAACCCGACGGTCGTGGCGATCCGCCTGGCGTCGCGCACTCTGAGCCGGATGCGGTTCAGAGCTCTCTTCGTTCTGAGGCGTCGAGGGGATGTAGGCGGTGATCGCGAAATAGTCCCCTGGAACGATCCGGCGAGTAGGTCCTCGAGCGCCCGCTCATCGATTCCGGCGGCGCCGCCCTCCGCAGCCGATCTTCCTTCCAGGATTTCGCTCGTGCGATCCTTCGCTTCCTGAACGTTGGGCTGGTCGAAAGGATCGATCCCCAGGATCTGCCCGGCAACCGCGGTGGCGAACTCCCAGCGAAACATCTCGGCGCCCAGATCGAGCGGCTCCCCGATCTCGAACCGGGCGGTCGGATGTCCGGCCTGCGTCAGCGGCCGGACCGCCGATTCGATGCGGTCTCCCCGGCGGCACACCGCGGCGAAGAACCGGTCCGCGCCATAGGAAGCCGGGGGGCCGAGGGCCTCTCCCTCGACCGGGAGGACTCCCTTCCCCTCCTTGCCCGTGCTCTCGGCGATCAATTGCTCGATCCACATCCCAAAACGCTCGACCGGCGAGCCGACGGCGAAGGTCAGCTTGTCTCGGCCGGAGAGCGCCAGGGCTCCCATGGCCGCACCCAGCCGGGCCCCCGGGTTCTCGGAGAGATCCTTGCGGCACCGGGCGGCCATCCCGCGAGCGCGCCGCAGGAGCTCGGCCACGTCCACGCCGGCCAGGGCCGCAGGGACGATGCCGAAGTTCGAAAGGGCGGAGTAACGGCCGCCGATCCGAGGGTCCCCCGCAAAGACGCGGCGCACCCTGCGGCCTCGCGCTTGCGTCTCCAGCTTCGAGCCCGGGTCGGTCACCACCACGAAGCGTTCCCCGGCCTTGTCGCCGACCGCGGCCGCCAGCCGGTCGTAGAAAAAGTCGAAGAAGATGTTGGGCTCGAGCGTGGTCCCGGACTTGGAAGAGACGACGAAGATCGTCCGGGTCATGTCCCCGACGGCGGCGGCCTCCACCATCTCGGGGTCAGTCGAGTCCAGGATCTCGAGCCTCGGGAACCCCGCGCGGCGCGGGAACGACTCGGCGAAGACGATGGGAGCCAGGCTCGATCCGCCCATGCCGAGGACCAGAACCCGGTCCGCGGAGGCCCGCACCGAATCGGCGAACGCGATCAGATCCGGAAGGCTCTCCTCCATGCGCTCGGCGATCGTGAGCCAGCCCGAGGGCGTTCTGGATGACGTGCCGGTGGGCCTCTTCCGACTTCCAGAACGTCGGGTCCTCCGCCCAGATGCGCTCCACGGCGCGGTCGGCGCGGAGCTTTTCCTGCGCGTCCCCAATGGCGCGCTCGAAAGCAGGGGCCTCGAGTTTCAGGCGACCCTCATCGCGTTCTCTTTCGCCGTGAGCGCCTTCATCAACGTGTCGAAGGAGTCGGAGAACTTCTGCACGCCCTCGTCCTCGAGCTCCCGGAAGATCCGACCCTCGTCGATCCCGACTTCGGCCAGTCCCCGGAAGATCCCCCGAGCGCCGTCCAAGTCCTCACGGATGCGAACGCCGGGGTCCCCTTTCTGGCGGTAGGCTTCGAAGGTCTCCGGCGGCATGGTGTCCACGGTGTTCGGCCCGACGAGTGCTTCCACGTAGTAGAGCTCGGGGTACGCCGGGTCCTTGGTGGAAGTCGAAGCCCAAAGCGGCCGCTGCGGCCGCACGCCCTTCCCCTTCAAGGTCGTGAAGCGAAACCCGGCGAAGACCTCCTCGAACGCCCGGTAAGCCAGGCGGGCGTTGGCGATGGCGAGCTTGCCGCGAAGCTCCCGCGCCCTCTTCTTCCGGTCTTCCGGCGCGGAGCCGTCCTTGGCGATCGCGTCGAGCTTCTTGTCGGCGTTGGTGTCCACCCGGCTGACGAAGAAGCTGGCCACCGATCGGATCTTCTCGACCGGCTCGCCCGCGCCCACGCGCTTCTCCATCGCCGCGAGGAAGGCCTCCATGACCTCGCGGTACCGCTGGACGGAAAAGAGAAGCGTGATGTTGATATTGATTCCCTCGGCCAGGCAGGCACGGATGGCGGGAATTCCCTCCGACGTCCCCGGGATCTTCACCATCACGTTGTCGCGCCCGCACTCCTTCCACAGGCGCTGCGCCTCGGCGATGGTCGCGCCGGTGTCGTGGGCCAGCCGGGGTCCCACCTCGATCGAGACGAACCCATCGTCGCCCCCGCTCTGATCGTAGACCGGACGGAAGACGTCGGCCGCTCGGCGAACGTCCTCGACCGCCAGCCGCTCGAAGACCCGCGGCGTGTCGTCGCCGCCCTGGGCGAACCGGCGAATGTCCTCGTCGTACAGGTCCGTTTCCGCGATCGCCTTCTGAAAGATCGTCGGATTGGACGTCATGCCGGCCAGGCCGTCCTCGCGGATGAGCTGCTCGAGCCTGTCGGTCGTATAGAGGTCGCGGCGGATGTAGTCGTACCAGACGCTCTGGCCCAGCCGGCGCAGTTTCTTCAGCGGGTTCTCGCTCATGACACACCCCTTTCGGAGAAGGCGCCCCGCAGGGCCTCCTGCTCGATGGCCTGGATTTTTTGGAGGCGCCGCACATGCCGCTCGGCGCCGGAGAATTTCGCCGCGAGGAAGGCCTTCAAGACCTCTGCAGCGAGAGCCGGGCCGATCACGCGCGCGCCCAAGCAGATCACGTTCATGTCGTCGTCCTCGACCCCCTGCCGGGCGGAGAACGTGTCGTGGCACAGCGCGGACCGGATGCCGGGAACCTTGTTGGCCGCGACGCACGCGCCGACTCCGCTGCCGCAGACCACGATGCCGCGGTCGCAACGGCCTTCGAGGACCACCACCGCGACCAGCCGGGCGAAGTCCGGATAGTCCGAGGGCCGCGCGTCGAACGCGCCGACGTCCTCGATCTGGTGGCCCAGACCGGACAGGACCGGGAGGAGCTCCTGCTTCAGGGAAAACCCGGCATGGTCGCAGCCCACGGCGATCCTCATAGCAGGGCCTTTGCCCGCCGGATCACGTTCTCCACCGAGAACCCGAGCTCCCTCATCACCGTCTCCCCCGGAGCCGAGGCCCCGAATCGTGCGAGGCCGATCGAGTCGCCGCCGTCGCCGACGTACCGCTTCCAGCCCAGAGACGAGCCCGCTTCGACGGCCAGGCGAGCGCGGACCGCTGGCGGAAACACTCCCACACGATACTCCTCGGGCTGACGGTCGAAGAGCTCCCAGCACGGCATCGACACCACGCGCGTCGGCACTCCTTCCTGCTCGAGCTTCTCGCGCGCGTCGACGGCGAGCGACAGCTCCGATCCGCTGGCGATCAAGAGGAGCCGGCCCGGAGGGGCCGACGCCTCGGCCAGCACGTACGCCCCCCGCGCCACGCCCGATGCCGGCGCAAACCGCGACCGGTCGAACACGGGCAGTTTCTGGCGGGAGAGGACCAGCCCCACCGGGCCGTCCTTGTGTTTCATGGCCACCCGCCATGCCTCGGCCGCTTCATTCGCGTCTCCGGGGCGGATCATCGTCATGCCCGGCATGGCCCGAAACGCCATCAGCTGCTCGACCGGCTGATGCGTAGGGCCGTCCTCCCCCAGCCCGATCGAGTCGTGGGTCCACACGAAAATCACCGGCAGCTCGGACAGCGCGGCCAATCGCACGGACGGCCGCATGTAATCGGAGAAGTTGAAGAACGTCGCCACGAACACCCGCACGCCGCCGTGGTACGCCATCCCGTTGGCCGCTCCGGCCATGGCGTGCTCGCGGACGCCAAAGTGGAAGTTGCGCCCCGCTCCCGTCGCCGCGTCGAAGTCCCCTCCTCCCTTCAACGTCGTCTTGGTCGACTCCGAGAGATCGGCGTCGCCGCCGACCAAGTATGGGAGCCTCGACGCGATGGCGTTCAAGGCGGCGCCCCCGGCCACGCGCGTGGCCTCCTTGTCGCCCGCTTTCCACACCGGCAGGTCGGCGTCCCAGCCGGCGGGAAGCGCGAGCTCCCAACTCTGGCGCCACTCGCCCGCCAGCTCCGGGTTCTCTTTGGCGTACGCCGCGAAACGCACCTCCCAGTCGTTCTGCGCCTGCCTCCCGCGGCCGACGGCTTCTCTCAAGTGAGCGAGGGCATCCGGAGGAACGTAGAAGGGCTCTTCCCATTGCCATCCGAGCGCCTTCTTCGTCAGAGCCACCTCTTCCTTCCCCAGCGGACTGCCGTGGGCGGCGGAGGTTCCGGCCTTGTGCGGCGACCCGTACCCCAGGGTGGTCGACACGATCACGATCGAAGGCCGGCTCGTCTCGCCCATCGCCGCCACGATCGCGCGGTCGATCTCCTCGAGATCGGTGTTCCCGTTTTGCACGTGCAGCACGTTCCAGCCGTACGCGTCGTAGCGCTTGCCCACGTCTTCGGTGAACGTCATGGACGCGGGGCCGTCCAGGGTGACGTGGTTGGAGTCGTAGAGATAGATCAGCTTGGAAAGACCCAGGTGGCCGGCGAGCGAGGCCGCCTCTCCCGACAGTCCTTCCATCAAGTCTCCGTCGGAAACCAGCGCGAACGTTCGGTGATCCACGATCTCGTGCCCCGGCCGGTTGAATCGATGCGCCAGAAGACGCTCGGCCATGGCCATCCCGACCGCGTTGGCCGCGCCCTGTCCGAGAGGTCCGGTGGTGGCCTCGACTCCCGGAGTGAGGCCGAACTCGGGGTGGCCGGGGGTACGGCTCCCCCATTGGCGGAACGATTTCAGGTCCTCCATCGTCAGGTCGTAGCCGGTCAGATGGAGCAGGCAGTACAGGAGCATGCAGCCATGCCCGGCCGAGAGGACGAATCGATCCCGGTCGGGCCACTTTGGGTCGCGCGGGTTGTGTTTCAGGTGCCTTTGCCAGAGCACGTAGGCCATCGGGGCCGCCCCCAGAGGGAGGCCCGGGTGGCCGGAATCCGCTTTTTGGACCGCGTCGATCGCCAGCGTGCGAATCGTGTCGACGCAGAGTTCATCCAGGGTCTTCACAACGGTGCTCAACGTCTTCCTCGCTTTCGCCGGCCGGCTCGAGGACGAGCTCGACGGACGGCTCGAACCCCCGGATCGGATCTTATTACGTGGCGCGCCCCAAGCCGGATTCCCCGGCCGCTCGAGCCGACCCGCGACGGTCGGAGCCCGTTCTTTGGGCTCGCTGCGAGATGCGAGAGAATCTCCACTGCAGCACGATGTCTCTTTCGGACAAGTCCGCCCCGGCCAAGTCCCCGCCGTTCCAGTGGGGCCTGGAAGACCTGCGAGAGCGCAGCCGCAGAATGTCGCTCGAATGGCTGGAGACCGATGGTCTCGGGGGGTTCGCCTGCGGAACGGTGGCCGGAGCCCGGACCCGGCGCCAGCACGGGTGGTACGCCCCGGCCATTCCTCCCCCCCGCCGTCGTTGGATGCTCGTGGCCGGGTGCGAGGAGTTCGTGATCGTGGAGGGCCGGGAGACGGGCATCTCCACCCAGATCTACGAGGATCGCGTCTTCCCGGAGGGAGACCGCCATCTTGTTTCTTTCGCCCTGGCGCCGTATCCCCGATGGACCTACGAGACCCCCGATTTTTCCGTGGAGCGGTCGTTGTGCCTGGTTCGGGATCGCTCGGTCACCATCGTTCGTTACGCCAACCTCGGCTCCCGGCCGATCCGTCTTCGGGTTCGCCCCCTGCTGCGATTCGCCAGCGTCCACGAGCTTCAGCGGGAAGCGGTGGACTTCGAAACGACGGTCGAGCTTCGGGGAGAGGTCTCCTGGGTCCGGCCGGTGGCCTACCTTCCTCGACTGTATCTGCGGGGCGTGGAAGCCCACGCGTCGGTCGAGCCCCAGTGGGCCCGAGGCTTCCACTATCCGGAGGACGGTCATCGGGGCCTGGAAGCGACGGAGGATCTCTGGAGCCCGCTGGCCTGGGAATGGACTCTCGAGCCGGGAAGCGATGCCCACGCTCTCTTTTCCCGCGAGGAGGTCCTGGCCGACCCCGCCCACTTGCTCGACGCGGAGCGCCGCCGGCGCGAGGGATTTCCGTCGACGGGAGATCCTCTCTTCGACGAGCTGGCCCGGCGGGCGGAAACATTCCTCGTCGACGGAGATTATCGGGAGTCCTCGATCATCGCCGGCTATCCGAGTTACGCCGATCGGGGCCGCGAAAGCATGATCGCCGCTCCCGGGCTCGCTCTGGCCACGGGACGGTACGGACCGACTGCTCGCGTCCTCAATTCCTACGCCGCCATGAGGCGCAACGGCCTTCTGCCCGTCCAGTTCGCCGGCGAGGACGGAGAGCCCGAGTACCATTCGATCGATGCGCCCCTGTGGTTCATCCTGGCGGTGGAGTGGTTTGCCCGCGCCCGCCGCAACGCCAGCCGGCCGGCGCCTCTGCTGGGCGCGGTGCGGTCGATCCTCTCGTCCTTCCGGGAAGGAACGCGCTTCGGAATCCGTGTGGCTCCGGACGGCTTGCTCGAGGGCGGTTCTCCTTCCCGGCCGCTGACGTGGATGAACGCGGTCGTCGACGGCCAGCCGGTGACGCCTCGCGACGGAAAACCGGTGGAGGCCAACGCCCTCTGGCACGCCGCCCTGAAGGCTGCCGCCCGGCTGGAGCGACTGGCCGAGGAACCGACGCGGGCGCGCGAGCTCGAATCGGAAGCCTGGCGCGTCGCCCGCCGCTTCAACGACGTCTTCTGGTTCGCGGAGAAGGAGTGCCTGTACGACGTCGTCGGCGCCGATGGGCCAGACGCGAGCGTCCGACCCAATCAGATTTTCGCGGTTTCCTTGACCGAGGACCTGCTTCCGCCCCACCGGGCCCGCTCGGTCTATTGGACGGTCCGGCGACGCCTCCTGACCCCGTTCGGACTTCGCACTCTGGACACGCGAGATGCCCGCTATCGCGGGAGCTGCGAAGGGACCCAGCGAGACCGGGATCTGGCCGCGCACCAGGGAACCGCATGGCCCTGGCTGATGGGCTCCTTCATCGACGCGCACATCCGCGTCTTCGGGGAGAACCGGGAATCGCGCGCCGTCGTGCACGCCTGGCTGGCTCCCCTGCGCGCGCACCTGCGCGAAGCGGGGTTGGGCTCGATCTCCGAGATGTTCGATGGAGAGCCGCCCCACGCTCCCCGGGGATGCCTGGCGCAGGCCTGGAGCGTGGCCGAGGTGGCCCGGATTCTCTTCACGCGAAGTTAAGCCCGGCTCGGTCCAGGGGGGACAAGGATCGGCGAGGACGACGAACAGGCGGCGGTGACGGAAGGCGGAGAGTGTCGATGCGGGTGCTCATGTTCGGCTGGGAGTTTCCCCCGATCATCAGCGGCGGCCTGGGAGTGGCCTGCGAGGGGCTCGTCCGGGGCCTTCTGGAAGCGGGAACGGAGATCGTGCTCGTGCTCCCCCGCCATCCCTTCGCCTCGACGTCGGACCACTTGACGATCGTCGACGCCCGGGAGCTTGCCCGGCGCGGCGCTCCGGCCCGCCCTGTGCGGTCTCTGTTGCGGCTTGCCCGCGTGCCGTCTGCGCTGCACCCCTATGTGACCGAGGAGCTCTATGCCGAGGAGCGCGCTGCCGAACCGGAGGCGGCGGACACGGTCCCCGCCGGCCTTTACGGACCGGACCTCGTGTCCGAGGTGCTGCGTTACGCCGGTGTGGCCGGAAGGATCGCGCGCCGCCACCGGTTCGACGTGATCCACGCTCACGACTGGCTGACCTACCTCGCCGGCCTCGAGGCCCGCCGCGTGACCGGAAGGCCTCTGGCCCTCCACGTGCACGCCACCGAGATCGACCGCTCCGGAGAAGGCGCCAATCCCTTGATCGTGGAGATCGAACGCGACGCTCTGACGCGGGCCGACCGCGTCATCGCCGTCTCCCGTTACACCGCGGACCTCGTCTCCCGGGTCTACGGCGTTGCGCGCGACCGCCTGCGCGTGGTTCACAACGCAATCGACCCGCCGCAAGCCGTGGGGGCCTGGTCCGTGGGCGAGGCAGATCCTCTTGTGCTCTTCGCCGGACGCATCACCTGGCAGAAGGGGCCGACCGGCTTCGTGGAGGCCGCGGCAAGGGTCGCCGCCGAGATTCCGAGCGTGAAGTTCGCCGTGGCCGGATCGGGTGACCGCCTTCCCTCGATGATCGAGCACGTCTCGCGGATCGGGCTCTCCGGCCGCTTTCTGTTCACCGGGTTCCTGCCTCCGGCCGACCTCCAGCGCCTCTACGCCCGCGCCGACGTCTACGTCATGCCGTCGGTCTCGGAGCCTTTCGGCCTGACCGCCCTGGAGGCCCTCCAGCACGGCACGCCGGTCATCCTTTCGCGCTCGGCCGGAGTCTCGGAGGTGGTTCGCAACGTGCTGCGGGTGGACCCGGGCGACGTGGAAGATCTCGCTTCGAAGATCCTGTCGGTGCTGATGTTCCCGCCATTGCAGAAGGCCCTCTCCTCCGGCGGGAGGGCCGAGGTCCGACGCCTCTCGTGGTCCGAATCGGCCGCCAAGTGCCTCGACGTCTATCGCGAGCTCCTCGACGGACAGGCGTAGAATTTCAGCTCTCCCATGGTCCCGGTCTGCCTCTATTTCCAGCTCCATCAGCCTTACCGGCTGCGCCGGTACAACTACTTCGACGTCGGCCACGAGCACCGCTACTTCGACGACGATCGAAACCGCGAAATCCTCCGCCGTGTCGCCGAGAAGTGCTACCGGCCGGCGATGGAGATGCTGGAGCGCCTGCTCTTGCGGCATGATCGATTCGCGGTGTCCCTGTCGATCTCCGGTTGCCTGATCGCCCAGCTGCGGGAGAACGCACCCGATGTTCTGGACGCGTTGCGCCGTTTGGCGCGGATCGGCCGTGTGGAGTTCCTGGCCGAGACCTCCCACCATTCCCTGGCCTGGCTCGTCTCGCGGGGAGAGTTTGCCGCCCAGGTTCGCCTGCACAGCCAGAAGATCCTGGAGGAGTTCGGCGTCCAGCCGTCGGTCTTCCGAAACACCGAGCTCATCTATTCCGACGATCTGGCTGCGTTCCTGGAAGCAAAGGGATACCGGGGCGTGCTCGCCGACGGCGTCGACCTCCTGCTGGCCGGACGATCTCCCCACCATATCTATCGCTCCACCGCCCCGCGCGGCCTTGCCCTCCTGCTTCGGGACGCGCGGCTCTCCGACGACATCGCCTTTCGCTTCTCGAACCGGGCGTGGGGAGAGTGGCCGCTCACGGCCGAGAAGTACGATCGATGGGTGTCCGGCGTCTCCGGCGAAGTGCTTTCCCTGTTCATGGACTTCGAGACCTTCGGCGAGCACCAGTGGGCGGACACAGGAATCTTCGAGTTCTTTCCGGCCTGGGTGGCTCGGCACCTGGCGCACCGGGGCGCCCGCTTCGTGACGCCCTCGGAGGCAATCGGCGAGCTGCCGGCGCGCGATGTCCTCTCGGCGCCGCGGCCGATCTCCTGGGCCGACGAAGAGCGGGACCTCTCGGCATGGCAGGGAAATGAGCTTCAACAGGACGCCCTGGCCCGGCTCTTCGCCCTGGAGGGGCGCGTCAAGGCTTCGCCGATCGATGCGCCCCTTTCGGATTTCCGACGGCTCTCGACCTCGGATCACTTCTATTACATGTCGACCAAGACCTACGCCGACGGCGACGTGCACGCCTATTTCTCTCCCTATGAGTCGCCGTACGAGGCCTACATGGCCTTCCTGCACGTGGTCTCGGATCTCGAGCGGCGGTTGCCGCGACCCCGAGCCGCGTCCGTCCGCGCGCAGGCGCAGCCCTAGGCTCCGCGGCTCGCGAGTCCTTGCGTCGGCCGGCGGGCGTGGAAGGAGGACCCCGGTTGGAGTAGCGTTCCCGCGTGCGGCCCATCGTCCTCGTGATCTGCGACGGCTGGGGAGTCGCGCCGCCGTCGCCTGGAAACGCGATACGCCTCGCTCGGACGCCCGTGTTCGACCGATGGCAGAGCACATTCCCCAACACGACGCTGGAGGCCTCGGGCGAGGCGGTCGGCCTGCCGGCCGGGTTGATGGGAAACTCCGAGGTCGGGCACTTGAACCTCGGCGCCGGGCGCATGGTGCCCCAGGATCTCCTGCGCATCGATCACTCGCTTTCCGACGGGAGCTTCTTCCAGAACCCGGCCCTGGTCGCGGCCGCCGATCACGCGCGGTCGGGCGGCGGGCGCCTGCATCTGATGGGGCTCCTGTCCGATGGAGGAGTTCACTCGCATGAGCGGCACGTGTGGGGGCTCCTCGAGCTGGCGCGCCGCCGCGGCGTTCCGAGGATCGGCGTCCACGTATTCACGGACGGGAGGGACACTCCGCCCCGCTCAGCCCTCGAGTATCTCGAGCGACTGGAACCGCGGCTGCAGGCGGCCGGAGCGCACGTGAGCACCGTGACCGGCCGCTACTACGCGATGGATCGGGACGGCCGCTGGGATCGGATCGCCAGGGCCTATCGAGCGATGGCTCAAGGGCAGGGCCTCGGGGCGTCCGACGCGCGCGAGGCCGTCCTCGCCGCCTATCGCCGCGGCGAGGACGACGAGTTCATCCAGCCCACGGTCCTCCGAGCCGAAGACGCCGTCCGCGACGGAGACGCCGTGGTGTTCTTCAATTTTCGGGCCGATCGCGCTCGACAGATCACGCGCGCCATGACCGAAGAGCCGTTCCGGGAGTTCGACCGCGGACCCGCGCCGCGGATCCACTGGACCTGCTTCACCGAGTACAAGAAGGAGTTTCCGCTCCCGGTGGCCTTCCCCACTCCCCGCTTGACCCACATCCTGGCGCAGGTGTGGGCCGAGCATGGGGTGCGGAACCTGAGAATCGCCGAGACCGAGAAATACGCCCACGTGACTTACTTCTTCAACGGGGGCGTCGAGAAGCCCTTCCCGGGCGAGGAGCGGACCCTCGTTCCGTCCTGGCGGGGAGCCACGTACGACCTGCACCCGCAGATGAGCGCCGAAGCGATCACCACGGAAACGGAGAAGGCCCTCTGCGCCGGCGACTTCGGAGCATTCGTGGTCAACTTCGCCAACGCCGACATGGTCGGTCACACCGGCAAGCTCCCACAAACGGTGATGGCGATCGAAACGCTCGATGCGTGCTTGGCCCGGATCGAGGCCGCGGCCGCCGTTTCGGGGGCCATCCTGGTGATGACCGCCGATCACGGCAATGCCGAGCAGATGATCGATCCCGCGACCGGTCAGCCCCACACCGCCCACACCACCAACCCCGTTCCGTTCGTCCTGTGCCGGGAACGCCGCGCCCTTCGATCCGGAGGATGTCTGGGAGACGTTGCTCCGACCCTTCTCGGGCTTCAAGGGCTTCCCGCACCCCGCGAGATGACCGGACGGGATCTTCGGGCGCCGAGCCCGGTCCCGCCCGCCGAAACGGAGTAACTCTCGGCACGGCGCCGAGCGCCTCCGGGCGCTCGATCCCTCTGCTAGGATGCCCACTCATGGCTCTGAAAAAACATGTCTACGTGGAGCGCCTGGCTGCGGCTCGCGAGCGCCTGGGCTCGATCGGCGCCGACGGTCTCTTTGCAACGCCATCCTCCAATCTCTTCTACCTGACCGGAATCGACTTTCACCGCAGCGAGAGGCTCACCGCCCTCTTCCTCTTCCGTGATCGGGATCCGTTCGTGGTGTGCCCGGCCTTCGAGGAGGCGCGCCTGCGCGGAATGTCGGCGGTCGCAGAGGTCCACACCTGGGGAGAGACGGAGGACGCCTTTGGAAAAGCGGCTGGCCTCTTTCCGGGTCGTCGAGGAACGCTCGGCATCGAGCCGTCGACGGCCTATGACGACGTCGAGCGCCTTCTGAGCCAGCAGGCAGGTTGGAGGCCGGCCTCCGCCACCGGGTTGTTCGGTCCGATGCGGATGGTCAAGACGCAGGAGGAAGTCGAGACCATCCGCCGCGCCATCGACGTCGCCATGCTTCGCTTTCGGACGGCCTTCGAGGCGCTCCGGCCCGGCGCGGTGGAGTCGGAGATTTCCCATCTTTTTGGCGGCGACAACGTGGTGCAATTCGGCTCGTCGTCGGCCCTTCCCCACGGCGCATCCACCGCGCGCGCTCTGGGAAAGGGCGAGGCCGTGCTGATCGACGCTTGGGACCGCCCCGAAGGCTACTACTACGACATCACCCGCTCCACCTTCTACGGTTCCCCCTCGGACGAATACCGAAAGATCTGGTCGGTCGTCCTCGAGGCGCAAAGCGCGGCGATCGACAAAGCTGCTCCGGGCGTGCGTTGCTCCGACGTCGACGCGGCGGCGCGCCAGGTGATCGATCGATCCGGCTTCGGCGAATACTTCACCCATCGCCTGGGCCACGGTCTGGGCATCGACGTGCACGAGCCTCCGTACATGGTCGGCCACGACGCGACGATTCTGGAGCCGGGGATGGTCTTTACTTCCGAGCCCGGGATCTACATTCTCGGTAAGTTCGGCGTGCGCATCGAGGATGACATCCTGGTGACGGACAAAGGCGCGGAATCCCTCTCGCCGCGGGTCAGGTCGTTGGAACCGATCGCCGGATAGGCGAGGTCCGTCGTGGGCTCGCCGCGTCCCCGCGTCTCTGCGTCCCCGCGTCCGCTCCTCATCGTCCTGCTCTTGCTGGCGGGCGCGCCGCGCCTCCAGGCCCAGCTCAATCCGGCCGAGCTCGAAGACGCCGCCGAGTTCGCCCGAAAAGCGGCCAAGGCGGCCCTGGCCGGACCGACCCGCATCTTCGTCGAAGCCGTCGACACCGACGCCATCCTCGAACGACGTCTGGGGTCGGCCGCGTGGAGAGGATTGACGGCGCGTCAGCGCGAGCAGCTGCGCTCCGTGGTCCGCGACCAGTTCCTTCAAACCCTCGCTCCGCCCCGAAACGTCTCGCCGGGCGAGATCGTCTGGTCTGCCACCTCCTCGGGCTCGCCGACGGGCGAGACGGTGAGAGTCCTGCTGGGACTCAAGTACGCGAATCAGGTCTTGAAGACGATGTGGCAGATACGGCGGACCGGCGAAGGTTGGCGCGTTGCCGACGTGGTTCTGGTCGATCCCGGGATCTCGCTTTCGCAGGTCGCGGTTCGCGCTCTGGGGCCGCAGCCCGTGCGACGGCGGGACCGTCGGCGCGAGGCCGAGCGTGCCGCCTATCCCCGTCTGGCGGCGCTCGCGGCGATCGCTCTGGTTCTCGTCCTGGCCACACCGCGCCTCGGCCGCCAGCACCGGGGCCTCCTTGCCATGACGGCGGCCGCCCCGGCAGTTCTCTTTGCGATCGACGGCGCCCTGGCGGTGCAGCGCACGTTGGCAGAGCCTTATGCGATCACCCCTGTCTTCGGCCCTCCCCGCTGGCGGATGGCCGAACAGCGGGCCCTGCAGGCCGAACAGGAAGGAAGGGTCGCCGACGCGCGCCAGCATTGGTCGCAGGCGATCGCGGAGGGGGACCCCGCAGGCCCCGTGCGCTACGAGATGGGCCGGGCGGCTCGACGGCGTGGAGACCTCACGGCCGCCCGGGAGGAGTTCGAGCAGGCGCTCAAAGAAAAGGCGCCTGCGCCGGGAGCGGCCAAGGAGCTCGCCAGCATGGACGTGGAGGCCGCGAACTTCGACCAGGCCGAGCGGGATCTGGAACGCTACGTGGAGCTCGCCGGCGAGGATCCGGAAACGCTGTCGCTCCTGGCGGTCGTCCGCACGCGCCTGGGCAAGACCGAGGCCGCCTTGGAGGCCCTGCGCCGGGCCCGAGCCTTGGTCGGCGAGGAACGGCGCGGCGCGCAACTCGAAGCTCAGGTGCGCGCCCACGCCGGAGACGCGGCCGGTGCCGTCGCGGTCCTGCGGCCGCTCGATGCGGACGGACGCATCGACCGAGAGGTCTTGAGGGCCGACCCCGCCTTTCTTCCCATCGCCACCGACCCGGCGTGGGTCGCGTTCTTGAACGAGAAGCCGGTGCGCAAGCCGTAGAACCCGAAGCGGGGGCGATGCAGAGCCCGGCGGAGCCTCTCAGTCGCCGGTCTTGACGTCGGCCGACGCGGTGACGGTCTCCGCCCCTTTGCCGCCGTAGAAGTCGATCAGAGCGCAAACCAGGGCTCGGGCGACGCGATCGCGAAAGGTCCGCGTCGAGAGAAGCTTGCGGTCCTCGGGATTATTGAGATTCCCGACCTCAACCAGCACCCGGGCGGGGATTTTGTTGTATCGGAGGATCGCCGGCACCCACTCGCGGCCGCCCCGAATGACGTTTCGGCGGATCGGCTGGAACGGATGCAGCGGCAGATCGGCTGCGCGGAACGCCGCGACGATCTTCTCGGCGAAGTCCCGGGAGACGCCTTCCGCCTCGATGCGCTCTCGTCGCGTAAACGAGACGCTCGGCTCTTCCCGGACCTCACGCCGCGAGGCATACACCGAACCGTTCTTGCCGAACGTCCCCTTGAGGAACTTCTCTCCGGGGATGTAGACCATCGCTCCCCGAACCGCCGGATGCAGGGAGTCCGCGTGGAGCGAGAGAAAGACCGTGCGCTCGGCGGAGCCCCCATCGTGAACGGCCCGGCGCAGGATGGAATTGGCGAGGTACCAGCGCAGGTGCACGCCGGCCACGGAGTCCTCGAGGCCATAGGGCGGAGTGGTCAGGACGCGCGCGGTCTTCCAGTCGGCGGCCGCGTTCTCGGCCTCGCCGCGGGCGCAGGGACGGTTGCCGCGCACGGTCAGGAGAACCCGCGCCTTGGTATGACGCGAGAGGAGCGCATCCACCCGGCACGCGAGGTCATACACGGTCTTGGCCTCCTCCAGCCCGTCCACCAGAGCGCCGGTGTCCCGACCCCCATGTCCGGCGTCGAGCACGAAGGTCACCCCGGCCAGGTTCGCCGCGCGCACGCGATTGACGAACTGAGCGGCTTCCAGCCGCGACTTCTCCTCCTCGATGCGCACCGGATCATCCGGCGGACGAAACTCGGGAGAGAGGTCGTCCACCGGAATCCGGACGGCGAAACCCGCCGGGATCTGGCGCACGTCGGCGATCCCGTTGACCGCCGCGATCTCCCGGGCCTTGGCGTTCACGTCTTCCGCGTGGATCCTCCCCGTGAAACGAACCACCACCGAGGAATAGAGCGCCTCCCCGCGTTTGAGCCGGTAAATCGCGAACCGGCCGGTCTGATCCCGGCCGAACTCGAGCGCCGGCGGTTCCGGCTCCGCCTGGCCCTGGAGCCGGAAGCCCGGCAGCAGAAGGCGCGCCGGGATCCAGACAGATTGCCCCGCTTCCGTCTCCAGCGACGCGAGCTTCCCCTCCGAACGGATCTCGCGATAATTGCTGCCTTCCCCGGTGAACCACTCCGCGATCCGCCAGAGACTCTCGGGATGGCCGGCGGGAGCCGTGACGAAGTGCGTCCAACCCCGGGCGTCGGCCCGATCGCGCGGGAAGAGCGCCTCCATCGCGATCTTTCGGTAGTTGTCGGAAAGAAGGCGGTACGGCACTCGAACGAAGACGTCGAGGCGGAACAAGCGGAACCCCTCGTTCTGATCGAGGATCTCCTTCTTTGTCTTGGGGTCGTCGGTCAGTCGCCGAACGAACGCGTCGACACCTTCCTTCGGCAGAGGCCGCGCCTCCAGCGTCACCTCTTCTCCGTCCTGGATCGAGACTCTCAATTCGGGCGACACGGTCACGACCTTGATCGGCTCCGATGCCGCCGCCATCCCCGCCAGGAGAAGCAGGAGCGATGGAACACCGACCGCGCGAGCCGGAGCAGCGCCCCGGCGCGGTCCCCGCGCTCCCCGGGCTCGCCCTCCGCGGATCTCGAACATCAAGACGTCATCGGGAACGAAGGCCCCGTGGAAGCTCATCGGGCACATCGATCTCTTTCTCGAACGCGCGCGCCGCCGCCAGGAGAGCGTCCTCGCGCCAGTGGGGAGCAAGAACCTGGATCCCCAGGGGCAGCCCTTGCGGCGAGAAGCCCGAGGGGACCGAAATGGCGGGGACTCCAACCAGGGAGGCGGGGACCGTGAAGATGTCCGAGAGGTACATCTGCAGCGGGTCGTCGGCTTTCTCTCCGATGCGGAACGCCGGAACAGGCGTCGACGGGCACACGATGAAGTCCACCTGCGAAAACGCCCGATCGAAATCTGCGCGCAGCAGCTCGCGCGCGCGCATCGCGCGCCCGTAGTAGGCCTCGTAGTAGCCCGCGGCCAGGGCGAAGGTGCCGAGCAGAATGCGCCGTTTGACCTCCGGCCCGAAGCCCGCCGTCCGGGTCGAGACATACAGGGAGAGAAGATCCTCTCCGTCGCGCCGCGGACCGTAGCGCACGCCGTCGAACCGAGCCAGATTGGAAGAAGCCTCGGCGCTGGCGACGACATAGTAGATGGCGATGGCGTAAGGCGCGCGCGGAATCGAGACCGCCGTCACCTCGGCGCCGCTCGCCTCGAACGCCTGACGGGCCCGGGCCAGGTTCGCCGCCACGCCCGCATCGAGGCCCTCGGACTCCGCCTCGATCAGGAAGCCGACCCTCTTGCCCCGGACGCCCCGCTCGAGGGTGTCCTCGGGGCTACCCACCGGCTGAGTCGAGGACGTGGAATCGCGCTCGTCCCGGCCAGCCATCGCCGTATAGATCCTCGCCGCGTCGGCCACGGAGCGCGTCAGCGGCCCGACTTGATCGAGGGACGATCCGAAAGCGATCAGGCCATACCGCGACACGCGCCCGTAGGTCGGCTTGAAGCCGACGACGCCGCAACAGGCGCCCGGCTGCCGGATCGAGCCACCGGTGTCGGATCCGAGGGCTCCGGCGGCCATCCGCGCCGCCACCGCGGCGGCGCTTCCACCGGAGGACCCCCCCGGGATGCGATCCAGATCCCAGGGATTGCGGGTCGTCTGAAAGGCGCTGTTCTCGGTGGACGAACCCATCGCGAATTCGTCGAGGTTCGTCTTGCCGATGAAAACCGCTCCCGCTCTCCTCAGGCGCGCGACCGAGGTCGCATCGCCGGGGGGACGGAAATCCTCCAGGATGCGCGAGCCGCAGGTCGCGCGCCGCCCGCGGACCCACATATTGTCCTTGACCGCGATGGGCACGCCGGCCAGGGGGAGCTTCTCCCCCGCCGCCACGCGCGCATCGACGGCCGCGGCCTCGTCTAGCGAGAGGTCCGCGGAAACCTCCAGGAACGCGCCCACGCGGCCGTCCCGATCCCGGATTCTGGCCAGGGTTTCATTCGTGACCTCGACCGCGGAGCGGCGACGGCCCGACACGTCCTCGGCGATGCCGACGACGCTCTCGGTCGGGGAACCCATCTAGCTGCTGCTCACGACCCGCGGGACCACACCGTATCCATGCAGCAGCCGGGAGTTGCCCTCGAGCGCCTCGCGACCCTCGCCGGGCGTCGGTGTGTCGGCACGCAGCGGCGTCACGGGTGCCTCACCGGCTTGTGCCGTCTCCAGGGGCAATTCCTTGAGCTGATCGATATACGAGACAATGCGTCCGAGCTGTTCGGTCCAGGCCGGCAGCTCTTCGTCCGGCAGGGATACGCGGGCTAAGGCGGCGATCTTTCGAACCACCTCGCGGCTGACGGGAGACGGTGGAGGCATCTCGCTTATTTTAAGGCCTTTCGGTGGATCTCCGAGCAGGAAGTGCATGCGACGTCCCGCAAAAACATGGCCCATCGGTCCGCTGCCTTCCAGGTCCGCCCGCCGCAGGCTCGCCCGCGCGGCACGATGGAAGGAGATGCGCGCGGTCGCCTCCACGGTGCTCGACCGAGCAGGGAGAGTCTGGCTGGTCGGGGGCGCTCTGAGGGATCTGCTCATCGGACGCCCGGTTTCCGAGATCGACCTGGTGGTCGCGGGAGATCCCTACCCGCTCGCTCTCGAGATCGAGGCGCGCGGACTGGGAACGGCGGTCTGTCTGTCCGACGTGACGCCACGCGTCGCCCGCGTGGCCGGGACGTCGCGGGAGGTGGATCTGGCCGAGTTGACCGGCGGATCGATCGAGGAGGACCTCGCCCGCAGAGACTTCACGGTCAACGCCCTCGCATGGGAGCCCGGCTCGGAACGCCTGATCGACCCGTTCGGGGGCGCCGCTGATCTGGCCAGGCGCCAACTCCGGCTCGTCCTGCCGACCAACGTCGGAGAGGATCCGCTGCGCATCCTTCGCGCGGCGCGGCTCTTCGCCACCCATGGGCTGCGCCCCGACCGAGAGGTTGCGTCCGTCTCGAGGTCCGTCGCCCCTCAGCTTGCGGCGATCGCGCCCGAGCGAATTCGGGCCGAGATCGTCAAGCTCCTGGAGGCCGACCGCGCCGGCGGAGCGTTGCGCTGGCTCCGGGATGTCGGCGGGTGGGGCCCGATGTTCGGTCTGCCCGGCCTCCTTCCTCCAGGCTCGAGCGGCCTTCTGGCGCGCGTCGATGCTCCCTCGCTGCGACATCGAGATCCTCCGTCGCGCCGGAGGCTGCGCCTGGCGTCGATCGCCGCCTGGTTCGGCCTCTCCGGGCCGCAGGCGGCCCGCTGGCTGGCCAGACGCCGATTCGGCCGCCAGGAGGCGGCGGACGTGGCCGGGCTCCTCGACCTGGCGACGCGAGCGGCACGCCTCGGACCGGGGAGGGAGACGTGGGGCTGGATCCGGGACGCCGCAGAGCGTCGGGCCGAGGCGATTTGTCTCCTGGCCCTGCTCGAGCCCGCGCGCCGGTCCTCCAGCCGGCGCCTCGCGCGCATGCGACCGGCTCGAAGAGTCCGAGTGACGGGGGATGACGTCATGACATGGCTCGGGCTCAGCCCGGGACCGGAAGTGGGAGCACTGTTGAAGGAGCTCGAAATCGAATCGCTCTCGGGCGCCGTTTCCTCCCGGGCGCAGGCTCGAAGGTGGCTTCTGGGCGCCTTCGCCGGCCGAGGAACCGGTTTCCAGGACCCCTCAGGCCCCCGGGCCGGGGGACGAAGGGGGAAGGCTGCGGTTATAATTCCCACCCGTTGACCCTCACAGAACTGCTCAAGTTCATGGCCAAGAAGGAGGCCTCCGACCTCCATCTGAAGCCGATGAGACCGCCCTTGTTGCGGATCAAGGGGAAGCTCATCCCGTTGAACACCGAGCCGCTCCAGCCCAAGGATCTGGAGACCATGCTCCAGGAAATCTTGAGCCCCGCCCAGCGCCTGAAGTTCGAGCAGAACCAGTCGGTCGACCTCGGTTACGGGCTCCACGGAGTGGCTCGTTTTCGGGCCAACATCTTCATTCAACGGGGCTCCATGGCGGCGGTCTTTCGCAGGATTCCGTTCAAGATCCCGGAGATCACGGAGCTCGGCCTGCCCGAGGTGCTGGAAACTTTCGTTCACATCCCCACCGGGCTCGTTCTCATCACGGGACCGACCGGATCGGGCAAGTCAACCACGCTCGCTTCCATCATGCGGTCGACCCTCGAGAAACGAGCCGTCCACATCGTGACCATCGAGGACCCGATCGAATACCTCTTCGCCGACGGTAAGGCCGCGGTCTCCCAGCGGGAGATCGGTACCGACACGCCCACCTTCGTCGAGGCGTTGAAGAACATGATGCGGCAGGATCCCGACGTCATCATGGTCGGAGAGATGCGCGACTGGCAGACCATGCAGACGGTCATCACGGCCGCAGAGACCGGGCATCTCGTGTTTTCGACCCTTCACACCAACAACGCCGCGCAATCGATCGATCGCATCATGGACAGCTGTCCCCCCAGCCAGCAGCACCAATTGCGCTCCCAGCTCGCGCTGGTGCTCCGAGCGATCGTGTCCATGCGCCTGATCGAGAAGTCCGACGGATCGGGGATGGTGCCGGTGGTCGAGATCATGATCAACTCCCCCAAGATCGCCAAGCACATCGAGCTGGGAGAGACCAAGGATATCCTCGACGAGATCGAGTCCTCGGTCGGGTACTACCGGATGCAGACGATGAACCAGTCCCTCCTGGCGCTTCTGGTGAACGGAAAAATCGACTACAAGCGGGCGATGGAGCTCTCCACGGATCCGGAGGACCTGTCGCTCAAGCTCCGCAAGCTCTTCCCTCAGATCGAAGAGGACGAACGAGGAGGCCTCATGGCTTCGGACAACGACTTTTCCGCCATCACGCAATTGATGGACGTCAAGCGACTCTACGAGGAGCAGGAGGAAAAATGGCGGATTCGGCTGGCCGAGAAAGACGAGGAAATCTCGCGCCACGTCGAGGAGCTCAACGGCCTGAAGCACAACGTGGAAGGTCGATCCCAGACCATCTCGGACCTGGAGGACGAGATCCAGCGGCTCAAGAACGAGAATGATCGCATCGCCCGCGAGTACCAGACGAAGATCACGCAGTTGAACGAACGCATCAAGGAGCTCAACCAGCGGGTGATGGCGACCGAGCAGACCGGCAAGGTCGCCCAGCAAGGCTTCTTCAAGAAGTGAAGGGCCCCCCCCCGGGGCCCACGCTCGACAGGCGCCGGCTTCCGAGCGCTTCCTCCATCGGTTGGCGGCGCCTCCGCGCTCTCTCGCCGGTCGCTCTCCTGCTCTGCTCCGTCGGACCACCGGCCGGCTGGAGCTGGGACGCGCAGGCGTCGGGGACCGCTTCGGATCTGCGCGGCGTTCGTGCGGTCTCCGACCACATCGCCTGGGCCAGCGGGACCAGAGGGACGTTCCTGCGGACGGCCGACGGAGGAAAGACCTGGAGCGCGTGGGTCGTGCCGGGCGCGGACGGTCTCGACTTTCGGGACGTGGAGGCCTTCGACGGCGAGGACGTCTGGTTGATGAGCGCCGGGCAAGGCGCCCTCTCCCGGGTCGAGAGGTCGCGAGACGGGGGTGCCCGCTGGTCGCTCGCCCTCCAGAACTCTGACCCCAAGGGCTTCTACGACGCCATCGCGCTCTGGGACCGGCAACGTGGCCTCGTCCTGGGTGACCCGGTGGACGGACGCTTCGTCGTGGAAATCACCAACGACGGGGGCGGGCACTGGCGCGGGACCGAGCCGTCCGCCATGCCCGCGGCTCTGCCCGGCGAAGGAGCCTTCGCCGCCAGCGGTACGTGCCTGATCGTCGGCCCTCACGATCGCGCCTGGTTCGGCACCGGAGGCGGCGGCACGGCCCGCGTCTTCCGATCGAAGGACGGCGGCCGCACCTGGAGCGTCGGGGCGACGCCCCTCCCGGCGGCCACACCGTCCTCGGGAATTTTCTCTCTGGCCTTCTGGGATGATTCCCATGGAATCGCCGTCGGCGGCGACTACCGAACGCCGCGCGGCGGCTCCTTCATCGCAAGGACGAGCGACGCGGGCGAGTCCTGGACCAGCGTCATCCCGGCGCCTCCCCTCGACCGGTTCCTCTCCGCCGTCACCGTCGTTCCCGGCAGCCGTCCGCCGATCCTCATTGCGGTGGGTCCCGAAATCTCGGCCTGGTCGTCCGACGGCGGCACCAACTGGTCGGCCTCAAACGAGGGATACAACGCGTTGTCCTTTGCCGGCGGGGGCGCGGGCTGGGCCGTGGGACCCGCCGGCCGCGTGGGCCGGTTCCCAACGTCGATCTCCAGCGGCTGGCGGCGCTGACGGCTCAGCGGGTCGGCGCGCGCACGGCCGAGCGTCCGTTCGCCAGAAACGAAGCCGCGAGAGCTCCGAGGAGCGCGCCGCCCGTGTCCGCCGCGGCGTCCTCAGCCTCCATCGAGCGTCCGGGGATCCACGCCTGGTGTATCTCGTCCGCCGTTCCCCACACCGCGAGCGCTCCGACGATCGCCAGGACGCGCACGGCCGACAGCCCCGTCGGCGCGCCCGGCCATCGAACCGAGAAGTACAAGAAGAAGGCCTCCACCGCATAGAGCACGGCGTGGACGAGCTTGTCGAAGTTGGGAATGGCGGAAAGAACGGGCACCTCGGGCGGCCTGGGCCACGATGTGAGCGTCAGGAGGAACAGACCCCACACCAGCGCTCCCCTGCGAGCGCGTTTGAGGCGCAACCCTACAGTCCTTTCCAAGACGGACGAAGAGCCTTCCTCGGAGGCAACCCGGCTTCCCCGGTGACGGAGGCCGACGGGTCTCCTCCGCGCGTCATGAAGCTCTACGCCCCGCGCTTGGACGGTCCGGTACGGCTTGGGCCTTTCTTCGGCGCGGGCCTGGCGGCCTTGCCGCCCTTCTCGGGCTTGCCGGCGTGCCCCTGGGTCTTCTTCGGAATGGCCTTGCGCGTCGTGCGAGCCTGCTGCTCCGCTTCCGGCTCCTCGCCCTCCTCCGGCTCGGGCTTCTCCTTGCGGACGGTATCGACCCGCCCTCCGGAGGCGCGGCGAGCCCGATCCGCGAGGGACTCCTTGCGCGGAGTCTTGTCCTTGGCCTCGAACTTATAGTCCACGAACTCCAGGATCGCCGCTTCCGCCGCGTCGCCGGCTCTCGGGCCGAGCCGGAGAATCCGCGTGTAGCCGCCGGGGCGGTCCACGAACCGGGGGGCCAGATTCTCGAAGACCTTCTTCACGGTCGCGCGGTTGGGCACCCACTGGGCCACCTTGCGCCGCGCGGACACCGCATCGGTCTTGGCCGTTGTGATCAACTTTTCGGCCAGCGGCCGGAGCTCTTTCGCCTTGCTCAGCGTCGTTTGGATGCGCTCGTGCGTGAAGAGCGACGCAAGCTGGTTGGAGAACATGGCCAGCCGGTGAGAGGTCGTTCGCCGGAGTTTTCGCCCGGCCCGATTGTGCATCATGGCTTACTCACTCTTGGCTGTGGCCGGCTCGAGCTCCATCCCCAGCGAAAGGCCCATCGGTCGAAGAATGTCCTTGATTTCGTTCAAGGACTTGCGCCCGAAGTTCTTCGTCTCCAGCATGTCCTTCTCGGTCTTCTGCACCAGGTCGCGAATCGTCCGGATACCGGCATTCTTCAGACAGTTGGCGCTGCGGACCGAGAGCTCCAGCTCGTCGACCGACCGATTGAGATATTCCGCCAGGTTTTCGGGCAGCTGCCCCTCCCCTTCCCCTTCGAAGGCTGTTTCGTGCTCCGCGTTGACGAAGATCGTCAGGTGATCGCGGAGGAGGGTCGCCGCCAGTCCCACCGCGTCGGCCGGAGAGACCGTTCCATTGCTCCATACCTCCAGGACGAGCCGGTCATAGTCCGTCGCCTGGCCGATCCGCGCGGCCTCGACGTGGTAGTTGACCCGACGCACCGGGGAGTGAACGGAGTCGATCGGGATGTAGCCGATTCCCATGTCCTCGTCGAAATTCTTGTCGGCCGAGACGTATCCCCGGCCCATGTTGACGCGCAGCTCCATCTGCAGCTTTCCGTTTTCCGACAGCGTGGCGATCGGCGCCGAAGGATCGAGAATCTCGATGGTGGCGTCTCCCTGGAGATCGGCCGCGGTCACTCTTCCCTTGCGTTCGACATCGAGCGTCAGGATCTTCTCGGTGTTGGTGTGCATCTTGATGGGAATCGACTTCAGATTGAGGATGATGTCGGTCACGTCCTCCACCACGCCCGGCAGGGACGAGAACTCGTGCAGCACTCCCTCGATCTTGATCGCGGTGATGGCTGCCCCCTCGATGGCCGAGAGGAGAACGCGACGCAGCGCGTTTCCGACGGTTGTGCCGAATCCGCGCTCGAACGGTTGGGCATAGAATTTTCCGTACGTCGCCGTCAGCGTCTCGGTATCGACCTCCAGGCGCTTCGGCTTCTGAAATCCCTTCCAAAGAGTCATTGTTTGTCCTCCGTCCTGACTCCCGTTACTTCGAATACAGCTCGACGATCAGCTGCTCCTGAATCGGCAGCTTGATCTCCTCCCGCTTGGGAAGCTCGACGACCGTGCCCGAGAAGGTCTCGGGAGAGAGGTCGAGCCAGGCCGGAACGCCCCGCGCTCGGGCCGTTTCGACCGACGCCTTGATCTGTTCGTTGGAGCGGCTCTTCTCCTTGATGGCGATCACCTGGGCCTTGGCCACCCGGAATGACGGGATCGTCACCTTCCTCGTGTTGACGGTCACGTGTCCATGGCGAACCAGCTGGCGCGCCTGCGAACGGGACGCCGCGAAGCCCAGCGAGTACACGACGTTGTCGAGGCGGCGCTCCAGCTCTTCGAGCAAGTTCGAGCCGGTGATCCCCTTGCGGCGCTCCGCGTGCGCGAAGGCGAGCCGAAACTGCCTCTCGAGCAGGCCATAGATTCGCTTGACCTTCTGCTTCTCGCGCAGCTGGATGCCGTACCCGAGCAGCTTGCTCCGCCGCCGCCCATGCTGGCCGGGCGGATAGTTGCGCCGCTCGATGGCGCACTTGTCCTTGAAACAGCGGTCCCCCTTCAGGAACAGCTTCATCCCTTCGCGTCGGCAAAGCCGACAAACCGATTCGGTATGACGAGCCAAGTAAAAACCCTCCTCGATCCCTCTTTCGCTTTTACGTCCTTCCTCCCGCCCAGGATCGATAAGGCGGTTTACAGACGAAAGGTTCTACGTTCTCAGTTCGACGTTCTAGGTTCCGCTGCGGTCCTCCCGAACGTAGAACGCCGCACGTCGAACCTCGAACCTCTCTAGACTCTTCTCCTCTTCCTCGGCCGGCACCCGTTGTGCGGGATCGGCGTGGTGTCCTTGATCGACTTGATGTCGAGGCCGTTGGCCTGCAGCGCGCGGATCGCGGACTCTCGGCCTGCGCCCGGCCCGGTGACACGGACATCGATCGAGCGAACGCCGTGCTCCTTGGCGCCTTCCGCGCAGTTGGCTGCGGCGAGTTGCGCGGCGAAAGGCGTGCCCTTGCGGGATCCCTTGAACCCGATTCTCCCGGCCGAGGACCAGGACAACACCCCTCCATCCTGGTCCGCGATCGTGATGATCGTGTTGTTGAAGGAGGCCTGCACCGTCGCGATCGCGTGCGGGACGTTCTTCTTCTCCTTCTTGCCGGCGCGGGCGCGCTTGCCCTTGCCTTTGGCAGTCGGCTTTTCGGGCGTCGCGGATGCTGCGGTGGCTTCAGCCATGTCTTCCTCTCGAATACTCGCTGACAGCTGTCAGCTGTCAGCTACTTCTTCGTGGCCTTCTTCTTTCCGGCAATGGTCTGCTTGCGCGGTCCCTTTCGCGTCCGGGCGTTGGTGTGGGTCCGCTGGCCGCGCACGGGCAGGTTGCGGCGATGCCGCATGCCGCGATAGCAGCCGATATCCATCAGCCGCTTGATGTCCATGGCCACGTCTTTGCGCAGATCCCCTTCGACCTTGACCTCGTCGGTAATCACCTTTCGAATCCGGACGACTTCCTCTTCGGACAGATCCTTGACCCGCGTGTCCGGCCGCACATCCGCCTTGTTCAAAATGGAGTTGGACTTCGGTCGTCCGATCCCGAAGATGTAAGTGAGCCCGACCTCGACTCTCTTGTTGAGCGGAAGGTCGACTCCAGCAATACGTGCCATATTTGTTACTCCTGCCTCTGAAACGTGCGATGTTCTCCGTGCCACGCGCTCCGAGGACCGAATGGAGAACCTCGAACGTCGCACCTCGCACCGGTCGTCATCCCTGCCTCTGCTTGTGCTTCGGGATCGAGCAAATCACCCGCACGACCCCTTTGCGGTGCACGATCTTGCACTTGGCGCAAATTTTCTTGACCGAAGCCCGGACTTTCATGATTTCCTCGAAATCTCCGCTCTGCATCCCTTCGTCGATTCGCTGGGAGCCGAGAGCTGACAGCTGACAGCTTTTCTCACTTGTACCGGTAGATGATTCGCCCACGGGTCAGGTCGTAGGGGGAAAGCTCCACCAGGACCTTGTCGCCCGGCAGAATGCGGATGAAGTTCTTGCGCATCTTGCCGGAGATGTGGGCAAGCACCTGATGCTTGTTTTCCAGCTCCACCTTGAACATGGCATTGGGGAGCGGCTCGACCACCGTGGCCATCACCTCGATCGCCTCCTCTTTGGACATGCTAGGCGCTCGCCATCACGGAACGGTCGGAGGTCCGGGCGCGCAGCTCGCCGCGTCCCAGGATCACCGCGCCCTCGGGCTGGATGGCCACCGTGAATTCAAAGTGAGCCGATGCGCTTCCGTCCTTCGTTCGGACGGTCCATCCGTCCTTGTCGACGGTGACCTCCGCGCGCCCGAGATTGAACATCGGCTCGATGGCGATCACCATCCCGGCCTTGAGAACCGCTCCACGGCCGGCGGGTCCGTAGTTGGGGACCTGGGGCTCCTCGTGGAGCGCTGTCCCCACGCCATGACCCACAAAATCGCGGACGACTCCGTAGCCGCGGGTGACGGCCATGGCTTCGATCGCCGCGCCGATATCGGAGACCCGCGCGCCGGGACGCGCCGCGGCGATGCCCGCTTCCAGAGCGCGCCGCGTGACCGCGAGCAACTGGCCGCGCTCGGCATCGACCTTCCCGACCGGCACGGTCCTGGCGGCGTCGCCGTAATACCCTTCGACGATCGCGCCGCAGTCGATTCCGATGATGTCCCCCTCGCTCAGACAACGCCGGGCCGGGATCCCATGAACGACCTCATCGTTGATCGAGGTGCACAGCGTCTTGGGATAACCGCGATAGCCGATGAAGGCGGGCTGCGCTCCCCGGGCGCGGATCTCGGATTCGGCCATCCGGTCGAGATCTTCGGTCGTGATACCCGGCGCGACAGCCGCAGTGACCACGTCCAGTGTCTCCAACACCACCGCGGACGCCCTCTCCAGCTTGGCCAGCTCGTCGGCGCTGCGCAACGTGATCACGCAGCCCCCCGCGCCCGCTCCGCGCCTTCCACAGCCTTATCGATTCTCTCGGCGATTTCGTCCACGTCTCCCATTCCGTCCACGTCCGCCAGAAGACGGCGACCTCGGTAGTAGCCGATGAGTGGCTCGGTGCGCTCATGATAGACGCGCAGCCGCTCCGCAATCGCGTCGGGCCGATCGTCGCGGCGGTGCTCCTGAGCCGAGCGTCCGTGCAGCCGATCGAGAATCACCGTCTCCGGGACCTGCAGATTGAGAACCGCCAAAAGGCGCTGGCCATTTCCGGTGAGCAGCCGCTCCAGGGCCTCGGCCTGTTCCACCGTCCGCGGAAAACCATCCAGGATGAATCCCTTCTGGGCATCCGGACGGCCCAGGCGCTCCTCGATCAGGCCGATCATGAGGTCGTCGGAGACCAGGTCGCCCGCATCCATGATCGATCGGGCCTGGAGCCCCAGCGGCGTGGCCTCGCGCACTGCCTCCCGGAGCATCTCGCCCGTGGAAATGGCGGGCACGGCAAGGCGCTGCGACAGGTACCTCGCTTGAGTCCCTTTGCCGCTGCCCGGCGGGCCGAGAAAGACGATACGCATCGCTCCTGCTTCCCGGCCATCCCTAGTAGCGCCGGCCACGGACCCGGCTCTTCTTCAGAAAACCGGTGTAGTGGTGCTCGACAAGCTTCGACTCGACCTGCTGAACCGTGTCCATCGCCACGCCAACCACGATGAGGAGGGACGTTCCGCCGAAATAGAAGTTGAATCCAAATCCCTGACTCACGAATTGCGGCAAGACGTTGTAGAGCGTGGAGCCGATCCAGGGCAGACTCTGGACCTTGAACCCCGAGGAAAGGAACTCCGGCAAGAGCGCCACGAAGGTCAGGTACACCGCTCCGACGATGGTCAGGCGCGACAGGACCGTGTCGATGTAGTCCGCCGTCTTGCGGCCGGGCCGGATCCCCGGGATGAAACCGCCGTACTTGCGCATGTTGTCGGCCGTGTCGACCGGATTGAAGATGATCGACGTGTAGAAATAGCAGAAAAAGATGATGCCGACGCCGTAGATCAGGACATAGAGGGGCTGGCCCTGATGGAGCGAGTCGGCGACCTTCTTCATCCAGTCGGCGCCGACGACCGTGGACAGGTAGTACGGGATCTGAAGGATCGAGATGGCAAAGATGATCGGGATCACGCCGCCGGTGTTGATCCGGAGAGGCAGGTACGTGTTCTGGCCTCCGTAGACGCGCCGGCCAACCACGCGCTTGGCGTATTGCACCGGGATGCGCCTCTGCGCCCGCTCCACGAAGACGATGAGGGCCACGATCCCGGCCATGAAGAGAAGGACGAAGATCAGCGTCAGGATCGAAAGGTTGCCCGTGCGGATGAACTGGAACAGCCCGGAAATGGCCGATGGAAGGCGAACCACGATCCCGGCAAAGATGATGAGCGAGATGCCGTTTCCGATGCCGCGTTCGGTGATCTGTTCTCCCAGCCACATGATGAAGATCGTGCCCGTGGTCAGGGTCATGATGGCCATGAGACGGAACGCCCAGCCCCCGTGCGGCACCAGCTTCGTCGCGCCCTGCTGCTGCTTCTCGAGCCAGATCGCGATGCCCGCGGATTGAATGAGCGAGAGGAGCACCGTGCCGTAGCGCGTGTACTGCGTGATCTTCTTTCTCCCCATCTCTCCCTCTTTGGAGAGCTTCTCGAGGTAGGGCCAGACCACGGTCAAGAGCTGCAGGATGATCGACGCCGAGATGTAGGGCATGATGCCCAGCGCGAAGACGGAGAGTCGCCGTAGCGCTCCGCCCGAGAAAATGTCCAGAAACCCGAGCGGCCCTCCCGCGGTCGATCGGAAGAACTCGTGAAGGGCGGCGGGGTCGACGCCGGGAGTCGGGATCAAGGCGCCCAACCGGTAGACCGCGAGCACCATGAACGTGAAGAGCACCCGCTTGCGCAGGTCCGGCACGTTGAAGATGTTGGCGAAGCTCTGGAGGGCGCTCAACGGGGAATCACCTCGCAGCGCCCGCCGGCGGCTTCGATCTTCGCCTGAGCGCTGGCCGAGAACTTGTGCGCCGACACCTCGAGCGGCTTGCCGATCTCCCCGTCTCCCAGGATCTTGACCGGACGGCGGCCATGGGCGAGACGATGGGAAGCGAGCGACTCGGGCGTCACCTTGGCCCCCGACTCGAAGCGGTCGAGGTCGGCAAGGTTGACGACGTCATATTCGACTCGAAAAATGTTCGTGAAGCCCCGCTTGGGGACGCGACGGTGCAGCGGCATCTGGCCGCCCTCGAAGCCTCGCATGTGGCGATAGCCGCTGCGCGACTTCTGCCCCTTGTCGCCCCGTCCGGCCGTCTTCCCATGACCGCTCCCGGGGCCCCTGCCGACCCTCTTGCGGGCGTGCGTGGCTCCCAGCGACGGGCGCAGGTCATGGAGGCTCAGCGGACGAGGACCGGCGGGGCGGGGCGGGGCCTTCTCCGCGGGTGCCGCCGCCTTCGGCGCGGCCACCCGGCTCTTCGCCTTCGCGTGCGGCGCCGCGGCCGTCGCCGTCCGGGCAGGCTTGGCGGGTTTCGCTTCCGCGCGGGCCGCCGCCTTTTTGACCGGCGTCTTGCCGGAGCGGGCCGGCGCGGCCTTCTTCTTGGGAGCTTTCTTCTTGTCGACCATGCGAGCTCTACCCTTCGATTTCGACCAGATGCCGGACCTTGCGCACCATTCCTCGAATGGAGGGCGTGTCCTCGCGCACCAGGCGTTCACCCAGACGACGGAATCCCAATCCGCGCACGGCCGCCTTCTGGTCCTTCGGCGTGCAGATGGCGCTGCGGACCCAGCGCAGCGTCAAGGTCTTCCCCGGCGTCGTCTTCGACGCGCTCCTCGGATTCGTCACGACTCGGTCTCCACGGTGGTCGGCGCGACCATGCCGCGGCGACGCCGTAATTCATCTTCGTTCTTCAATTGCGTCAGCGCATCGAACGTCGCCTTGATGACGTTGTGCGGATTGGTCGTGCGCAGCGACTTCGTCAGGATGTCTGCCACGCCGACGGATTCGAGAACCGCTCGGACCGGTCCTCCCGCGATGACGCCGGTGCCCGCGGCCGCGGGCTTCAACAGGACGCGGCCCGCGCCGTAGCGCCCCAGAACGGTGTGCGGGATCGTTGTGCCCTTGAGGCTGATGGCGCGCATGTTCTTCTTCGCCATCTCGATGCCCTTCTTGATGGCCATCGGGACTTCCTTGGCCTTTCCCGATCCGTAGCCCACGCGGCCCTGGCCGTCTCCGACGACGACGAGCGCCGAGAAGGAAAAGTTCTTGCCTCCCTTGACGACCTTCGTCACCCGGTTGATGTGCACGACCCGGTCGATCAGCTCGCGTCCCTGGGCGTCCCGTTCTTTTTCCCGTTCCCGCGGAGCGCGCGGCCCGCTATGCCCTCGGTTGCTGCTCATCGGCGATCCTCGTTTGGATGGGTTCGCATCGGCCTAGAACTCCAGTCCGCCCTCTCGGGCCGCATCGGCCAAGGCCTTGACCTTGCCGTGGTAGATGTATCCGCCCCGGTCGAAGACGACCCGCACGATCCCCTTCTGCTTGGCGCGGCCGGCCACTAGCTGCCCGACCTTGCGCGCGGTCGCCACGTTCGCGCCGACCTTCTCCTGCTTCTTCAGGTCGGCATCGAGCGAGGATGCCTGCGCGACCGTTCTGCCGCTCAAGTCGTCGATCACTTGCGCGTAAATGTGCTTCCCGCTCTTGAAGACCGCCAGGCGGGGCCGTGAGGCGGTCCCGCGGACCTTTTCCCTGATCCGCACGCGCACGCGCCGGCGAGCCTCGACTCGGACCTCGGTTTTCATGACTACTTCCCGCCGGCCTTCCCGACTTTGCGCCGGATCACTTCGTTGACGTACTTGATGCCCTTCGCCTTGTACGGATCGGGAACCCGGAGCTTGCGAATCTCGGCCGCGGTCTGGCCGACCTTCTGCCGATCGGCTCCGGAGACCGTCAGCCTTCCGGCCTTCGCGTCGACGGCGACGGCGATCCCGTCGGGAATCGGGAACTGGATCGGATGGGAGTAGCCCAGGGCGAAGACGACCGCTTTCCCCTTGACTTCCGCCCGGTAGCCGACGCCCACGATCTCGAGTTCCTTGGTGAAGCCCTTGGTCACGCCCTCGACGGAGTTGGCCACGAGGCTGCGCAGCAAGCCGTGGAAGGCCCGCTGCTGCTTGGCATCGTCCTGCCGCGCGATGCGAACCAGTCCCCCGTCGATCGCGACCGTCAGGCCCGGCGGGATCCGGTTGGCCAGCTCTCCCTTCGGCCCCTTGACCCGAACGAATTCCCCCTCCGTCCGGATGTCGACCCCTTTCGGGATCGCGATCGGCATTTTCCCTACACGTGACACGATGGACCTCCCGCTCCCGACTCTTCCATCCGCTTCGTGCTCACCAGACGTTGCACAGGACTTCGCCGCCCAGACGCTGCTCCCGGGCTTTTTGGCCGGTCACGATCCCCCTCGAAGTCGAAAGGATCGAGATGCCAAGACCGCCCAGCACCTCCGGGATCTCCTTGGCCGCCGCATACACGCGGCGCCCCGGTCTGGAGACGCGCTCGAGCCCGTTGACAATGGGCTCGCCTTCGCCATCGTACTTCAGCGCGACCCGTAGCCACGATTTGCCCTTCTCCTCGACCCGGCGGTAGGTGCCGACGTACCCCTCTTCGGAGAGCACTTTCAAGACGCTCTCCCTCACCCGAGAGGCTGGAATATCCACGCGGTCGTGACCAGCCCGCATCCCGTTGCGAAGCCGGTTCAAGAGATCGGTAATCGCGTCGCCGGTGACGGTGCTTCGTTTGCTAGCCATACGTTGCCCCGCTCCCTCCTACCACGACGCCTTGACGACACCCGGCAGGTACCCCGCGGTGGCGTTCTGGCGAAAACAGATACGGCACATGCCGAACTTTCTCAGCACGCTGCGCGCGCGGCCGCAGCGGCGGCAGCGGCGCACCTTGCGCGTGGAGAACTTCGGCTTCCTGGCCGCCTTGATGATCATTGCCCTTCTTGCCATATTCCGTTCTCTCTTCCTTTTTCCTGCTCGATCAGCGCCCGAACGGCATTCCGAGCGCTTTCAAGAGCGCCCGCGCGCTGTCGTCGCGGCCGGCCGTCGTCACGATGGTCACGTTCAGACCCTTGGACTTGTCGGTCCTGGCGTAGTCGATCTCCGGGAAGATGAAATGGTCCCGGATGCCCAACGTATAGTTGCCGCGGCCGTCGAAGGCCTTGGTCGATACGCCGCGGAAGTCGCGCACGCGCGGCAAGGCGATGTTGATCAGGCGATCCAGAAACTCGTACATCCGGTCTCCGCGGAGGGTCACCCGCGCGCCGATCGGCATGCCCGTCCGCAGCTTGTAGGTGGCGATCGCCTTCTTGGCGCGCGTCACGACCGCCTTCTGCCCGGCGATCGCCGAGAGCTCGTCGACCGCGCCGTCCATGATCTTGGGATTGGCCACCGCCTCGCCCAGTCCCATGTTCAGCACGATCTTCTGGAGACGGGGAATGGCCATGGCGTTGTCGATCGCCAGCTCCTTGCGGAGCGCCGGCGCCACTTCCTTCGAGTACTGTTCTTTCAGTCGAGCTGTCATATCGATTTCTACGTTCTATGTTCGATGTTCTCTGTTCTCTGTTCTCTGTTCTCTGTTCGAGGTGTCGCGTTCGACTCTGCAACGGAGGACGTCGCACGCCGAACACCGCACCCTCATGCCAACGCCGCCCCGCTCTTCTTGGCAAACCGCTCCGGAGAGCCATCCTTGGCCCGGCGCCGTCCGATGCGCGTCCGCGCGTTTCGATCGGGATCGACGAGCATCAGATTGGAGAGGTGGATCGGCGCCTCCTTCTCCGAAATGCCTCCCGCGATGTTCTTGGCGGGATTGGGCCGCACATGCCGCTTGATCAGATTGACGCGTTCGACCAGGGCGCGGCCTTCGGTCGGGAGAATCCGAAGAACTTTCCCCTGCCTGCCGCGATCCTTGCCGGCGATGACGACCACCAGATCGTTCTTCTTCAGCTTCGTCTTCTTCATCACAGCACTTCCGGTGCGAGTGAGATGATCTTCATGAACTTCTTCTCCCGCAGCTCGCGGGCTACCGGTCCGAAGACGCGCGTTCCGACCGGCTCTCCCTCGTTGGAGATGAGCACGGCGGCGTTGTCGTCGAATCGGATGTACGAACCGTCGCGGCGACGATGGTTGCGACGCGTGCGAACGATGACCGCGCGGACGACGCGTTTACCGTGCTTCTCGACGAACGGAGAGTCCGGTGCGGCCTCCTTGACCGAGGCGGTGATGACGTCTCCCAGCCGGGCGTAGCGTCCGGCCGAGCCGCCGCGCATCCGGATGCAGGCAATCCGCCGCGCCCCGGAGTTGTCCGCCACCTCGAGAATCGTTCCCATCTGGATCATGACCGCCCCCTACGCCCGCGCCTTGACGAGGACTTCCCTCAATCGCCATCTCTTGGTCTTGGAGAGCGGTCTGGTTTCCTCGATCCGGACGGTGTCGCCGAGCTTGGCGACGCTCCCCTCGTCGTGCGCCAGGAATCGGCTGGTTCTCCGGATCGTCCGGTCGTAGCGCGCCTCCTGGACTCGCCTTTCGACTTCGACCACGATCGTCTTGTTCATCTTGTCGGACACGACGCGGCCGACCTTGGTCTGCCGGTGTCGTGCGTTCGAAGGATCCACCACCTGCTCCATCACTGTTTCTCCGCGAGCTCCAGGGCTCGCTGATAGGTCTTGACGCGGGCCACGTCGCGGCGGACCGCCCGGAGTCGGCTGGGGTCCTCGAGCTGGCCGGTGGCCTTCTGGAGGCGGAGCTTCCAGGTCGACTCGCGCAGCTGCTTGAGCTTCTCGGCAAGGTCCTGGGCTCCCTGCTGGGCCAGCATCTCCCGTTCTTTCTTCTTCATCGGATCTCCATCTCGGACTGCCGCGTCACGAATCGGGTCTTCAGGCCGATCTTGTCCGCCGCCAGCGAGAGCGCTTCCTTCGCCGTGGCCAGATCGACGCCCTCCATCTCATAGAGGATGCGGCCCGGCTTGACCACCGCGACCCAGCCCTCCGGGGCGCCCTTGCCCTTGCCCATACGCGTTTCCGCCGGTTTCTTGGTGATCGGCTTGTCCGGGAAGATTCGAATCCAGATCTTCCCTCCCCGCTTGACGGCGCGGGTCATGGCGATGCGGGCCGCCTCGATCTGGCGAGCGGTGATCCAGCCCGGCTCCAGGATCTGCAATCCCATGTCGCCGAAGGCGAGGTTCGCGCCGCGGGTCGCCTTTCCCCGCATACGCCCGCGCTGCTGCTTGCGGTACTTGACTTTCGATGGCATCAACATGGGTCGCTCGCTGCGCGAGCGCGTGAGGCGTGAGGCGCGAGGCGTGAGGCGTCAGCCCCCCAACTCGGTCCACTCGCTCTCTTGCGCGCTTCTTCGCTGCTCCTCCGTGTTCTCGTTCGCCTTACGCCTTACGCCTTCCGCCTTACGCGGTCTTCCTTCTGTTCTTCGCCTTGTGCTGTTCGCCGCGGTAGATCCAGGTCTTCACCCCGATCTTTCCGTACGTCGTGTTTGCTTCGGCGAACCCGTAATCGATGTCTGCTTTCAACGTATGCAGCGGCAGCCGGCCCTCCTGGTACCACTCCGCGCGGGCGATTTCCGCCCCGTTCAACCGCCCGGCGCAACGGATCTTGATCCCCTGGGCCCCGAACCGGAACGCCGACTCGATCCCCTTCTTCATCGCCCGGCGAAACGCCACGCGCCGCTCGAGCTGCAGGGCGATCGACTCGGCCACCAGCTGGGCGTCGGTCTCCGGACGCTGGATCTCGATGATGTTGATGTGGACCTCGGCCTTGGTGCGGCGCTGGAGCTCGTCGCGGAGCTTGTCGACCTCCGCGCCGCGCTTGCCGATGATGATGCCCGGACGCGACGTCTGGATGTTGACCTTCAGCTTGTTGGCGAACCGCTCGATATCGACCTCGGAGACCCCGGCATGGGACAGGCGCTGCTTGAGCTCCTTGCGGAGATTGATGTCCTCGTGGAGGTAGGTCTGGTACTCCTTGGTCGCGAACCAGCGCGAGTGCCAGGTCCGGTTGAAACCGAGGCGGAATCCGTAGGGATGAACTTTCTGGCCCATGCTTAACCTTTCGCCTCGGCCGCGTCCGAGATCTCGATCGTCAGGTGGCTCTTGCGATGCAGCACGCGATAAGCCCGGCCCATGGGGGCGGGTCGGACGCGTTTTTCCTGGGGACCCTTGTCGACGAAGATCCGGGCCACCACCAGCCCGTCCACATCCAGATGTGCCTCTTTCTGCTCGGCGTTGGCCACGGCCGACTTCAGGGTCTTCAAGATGTCCCGGGCCGCCACCTTGCGCGTGTTGCGCAGGATGGCCACCGCGTCATTGACCGCCTTGCCCCGCACCAGGTCGGCCACCAGCCGCACCTTCTGCGCGGAGCCCTTCATGTATCGAAGTTTCGCCGTCGCCTTCATGCTCGCTCTCCGTTAAGCCTTCGGAGCCGCGGGGGCGGCTGCCGGGACCGGCGCCCCCGGCGCCCCCGGACGGCTCGCGCCCGGAGCCACGGCGGCTCCCGCCTCGGCCGCCTTCTTGCCGCTGTGCCCCTTGAAGATTCGCGTCGGTGCAAACTCGCCCAGCTTGTGCCCGACCATGTTCTCGGCGATGTAAACAGGGATGAACTTCCGGCCGTTGTGCACCGCAATCGTGTGACCCACCATGTCCGGGACGATGGTGGACCGCCGAGACCATGTCTTCACGACTCTCTTCTCACGGGCGGTGTTCATCGCGGCCACCTTCTTGACGAGGTGATCGTCCACGAACGCACCCTTCTTGATGGAACGCGTCATCGTTCGTCCTATCCCTTAGACCTTCGACTTACGCCGACGGATGCGGAAGCCGTCCGTCCGCTTGTTGTTGCGCGTCTTCATACCCTTCGTTTTCCAGCCCCAAGGCGACGTCGGATGGCGTCCTCCCGAGGTCTTGCCCTCGCCGCCGCCCATGGGATGGTCGACAGGATTCATCGACACTCCGCGGTTGTGCGGACGCCAACCGAGCCAGCGGTTGCGCCCGGCCTTGCCGATGGACACGTTCTCGTGCTCCAGGTTGCCCACCTGACCGATCGTCGCGTAGCACTCGATGTGGACTTCGCGGACCTCGCCCGACGGCAAACGGACCTGGGCATAGTCCCCCTCCTTGGCCATGAGCTGAGCGGCCGCGCCGGCCGAGCGAACGAGTTGCCCGCCGTAACCTTTCTTCAACTCGATGTTGTGGATGGTTGTGCCGAGAGGGATTCCCCGGAGGGGAAGCGCGTTGCCCGGAAGGATGTCGGCCGAAGGTCCGGACATGACGGTCGCGCCGACCTGCAGGCCGTTGGGCGCGAGGATGTAGCGCTTCTCGCCGTCCGCGTAATGGAGAAGCGCGATTCGGGAGGTGCGGTTCGGGTCGTACTCGATCGCCGCGACGGTCGCCGGAATTCCGGTCTTGTCGCGGCGGAAATCGATGATCCGATAGAGCCGTTTGTGACCCCCGCCCATGAACCGGGATGTCATGCGGCCTTGATTGTTCCGGCCGCCGGTCGACCTCAGCCCGGCGGTCAGCGCCTTCTCCGGCCGCTTCTGCGTCAGGTCGGAAAAATCGAGCTTCGTCTGGAAACGGACCCCCGCGGACGTCGGTTTGAACTTCTTGACTGGCATAACTCTCGCTACGCTCGAGCGTGAGGCGGGAAGGCGTGAGACGTCAGGCGTGAACCCTGTCGTCGCTCCTACCTTGCTCCTCTTCTCTGCGTTCGCCTCCGTTTTTCGCCTTACGCCTTACGCCTCACGGACTTCAGACGCCCTCGAAGAATTCGATCGGCTTTTCCCCCGGCGCCAGCCGGACGTAGGCCTTCTTCCAATCCTTGCGCTGCCCCAGGAAACGGCCCATGCGCTTCCACTTTCCCTTGCGGTTGGCCACCTGCACGTCGGCGACCTTGACGCCGAAGAGCGCGGTGACGGCGCGAGCGATCTGGATCTTGTTGGCATTTCGAGCGACCTCGAAGCAGATCGTGCCCGACGCCTCCTTGAGCCGCGTCGCCTTCTCGGTGATCAGGGGACGGCGGATCACCTCTTGCGGTTCCATCACTTGCCCCCCAGAGTCTCGACCACGCGGGTCAGCGCCCGCTGCGACAGGACGACCGTCCCGTGTTTCATGACTTCGTAGGCGTTGATCTTGAGCGCGTCAACGAGCTTCCAATCCTTGACGTTGCGCGACGCGCGTACGAGATTCTCGTTTTCGTGCGAGTCGACGAACAAGGCCTTGCCTTCGATGCCCAGCTCTCCGACCGCGCCCTGGAGGTCTTTGGTGCGGTGGCTCTGAAGGTCCATCCGGTCGACCACCACCAGGCGCTGCTCGCGAACGCGTTGCGAGAGGACCGCTTTCAAGGCGTTCTTCTTCTCATTGACCGAAACCCCTTGCGCGTACGACCGAGGCACGGGCCCGTGCGCCGTTCCGCCGTGGCGGTGAATCGGAGGGCGGCTGCCCCCCTGGCGCGCGCGGCCGGTTCCCTTCTGTTTGAAGGGCTTCTTGCCCGATCCCGACACCTCGGAGCGAACCTTGGTCTTGTGCGTTCCCCGGCGCAACCCGGCCAGGTGGGCCTTGACCACTTCCCACACCAGGTGCCGGCGGTACGGATAATCGAAGATCTCCTCGGGCAGGCCGACCTCGCCGACCTTCTCCTTCTTCCAGTTGAGAACGGGAACAGTGCTCATCGGATCTTCCTCAACGCGCCGCCGCCGGCTTGGCGAACGACGACCGCACGATCTTGATGATGGAGTTGCGGGCCCCGGGAACCGCGCCCTTCAGGTACAGAAGATTGTTCTCGACGTCCACGCGCACGACGACCAGGTTCTTCGACGTCGCCTGGCGTCCGCCCAGCCGGCCCGACGAGCGCGTGCCCGGGTAGACACGGGACGGAAAGGCCGAGGGCCCGATGGAGCCCGGGGCGCGGTGGAACATCGAACCATGGGTCGCCGCGCCGCCGCGAAAATGATGGCGCCGCACCACGCCGGCGAAGCCCTTGCCCTTGGAGACACCGATCACATCCACGTGATCCTGCTCCTGGAAGGTCGAACAAAGAACCTTGTCTCCCGGCTTGACCTCGTCGCCGGCGTCCAAGTGGACCTCCGCCAGCGTCCGCATGGGAGCCACCCCGACCTTATCGAATCGGCCGCGCTGGGGCTGATTCGCCCGCCGGTCCGGGCGCGACTCGACCAGGCCGATCTGGATCGCCTCGTAGCCATCCTTGGCCGGCGTCTTGCGCTGAACGACGAGGCAAGGTCCGGCCTGGACGACGGTCACGGGAACAGCGCCGCCGTCGGAGAGGAAGATCTGGGTCATGCCCACTTTCTTGCCGATGATTCCGTGTACTGCCATGTCTCGCTCGCTCGCGCGGGAGGCGAGAGGCGGAAGGCGTGAGGCGTGCTCCCGTCCTTCGGTACCTCTCCCCATTTTGCGCGCCGCTAATTCCTCCGGACTCTCGTTCGCCTGCCGCCTAACGCCTTACGCCTTACGATTCTCACTTCCCAAACGCCTTGATCTCGACGTCCACGCCGACCGGCAGCTCCAGCTTCATCAGGGCATCGACGGTCTGAGACGTCGGCTCCAGGATGTCGAGGAGCCGCTTGTGGGTGCGCATCTCGAATTGCTCCCGGGACTTCTTGTCGATGTGCGGCGACCGGTTCACGGTGTACCGGGAAATCGCCGTGGGAAGCGGAATCGGACCCGAGATCTTGGCGCCGGTCCGCCGGGCCGTGTCCACGATCTCCGTCGCGGACTGGTCGAGAATCCGGTAGTCGAAGGCCTTCAGGCGAATTCTGATCTTGTCGTTCTTCATATCGCTCGTTTCGCGAGCGCGTGAGGCGTGAGGCGAGAGGCGAGAGGCGTGCTCCCGTTCTCTCGATCCTTCGTGCCTTCTGCGCTGCGCTATCTCCTCCTGGTTCCTCGTTCCGCCTTCCGCCTTCCGGCCCGACCTACTCCAGGATCTCCGTGATCGTCCCCGCGCCGACGGTGCGTCCGCCTTCGCGGATGGCGAACCGCAGGCCCTTCTCCATCGCGATGGGCGTGATCAGGTTGATCTCCAGGTTCACGTTGTCCCCCGGCATCACCATCTCCACCCCCTTGGGCAGCTGCGCCGTCCCCGTCACGTCCGTCGTCCGGAAGAAAAACTGCGGCCGGTACCCGTTGAAAAACGGCGTATGACGCCCCCCCTCCTCCTTCGTCAGGATGTACGCCTGCGCCTGGAACTTCATATGCGGCGTGATCGAGCCCGGCTTGGCACACACCTGACCGCGCTCCACGTCCTTACGCTCCGTCCCACGCAACAGTAATCCCACGTTGTCCCCAGCTTGACCCTGGTCCAGAAGCTTCCTGAACATCTCCACACCCGTCACGACCTTCTTCTGCGTCGGACGGATCCCCACCACTTCGACCTCTTCCCCAACCTTGATCACCCCGCGCTCCACCCGCCCCGTCACCACCGTCCCGCGCCCGGATATCGAAAAGACGTCCTCGATCGGCATCAGAAAATCCTTGTCGATCGCTCGCTCCGGCACCGGAATGTACGCGTCCACCGCGTCCATCAACTCGAAAATACACTTGGTGTCCGGCGAATCCGGATCCCCAGACTCCATCGCCTTCAACGCCGACCCCTTCACAATCGGTATCTTGTCCCCCGGAAACCCGTACGACGTCAGCAGCTCCCGAACCTCCAGCTCCACCAACTCCAGAAGCTCCGGATCGTCCACCATGTCCGTCTTGTTCAAAAACACCACGATGAACGGCACTCCCACTTGTCGGGCCAAAAGTATGTGCTCCCGCGTCTGCGGCATCGGACCATCCGCAGCCGACACCACCAGAATCGCACCGTCCATCTGCGCCGCACCCGTGATCATGTTCTTCACGTAGTCCGCGTGCCCAGGACAATCCACGTGCGCGTAGTGACGCTTCGCCGTCGAATACTCCACGTGCGCCGTGTTGATCGTGATCCCTCGCGCCTTCTCCTCCGGCGCGTTGTCGATCTGGTCGTACGCCTTCGCCGTCGCCAACCCCTTCTTCGCCAACACCAACGTAATCGCACTCGTCAACGTCGTCTTCCCATGATCCACGTGCCCAATCGTCCCAATGTTCACGTGCGGCTTGCTGCGATCAAACTTCTCCTTGCCCATCTCTCCCCTCGGCTTATTTGCTCGCGACCTTCGCGATGATTTCGTCGCTGTCGGACTTGGGAACTTCCTCGTACGCGGAGAACTGCATCGTGTAGTTGCCTCGCCCCTGGGTCATCGAGCGCAGGTTGGTCGAATAACCGAACATCTCCGAGAGCGGCACCCGTGCGGTGATCACCTGGACGCCGCCGCGCGGCTCCATGTGCTTGATGTGGCCGCGGCGGGAGCTTAAGTCGCCGATGACGTCGCCCATGTAGTCCTCGGGCACGACGACCTCGACCTCCATGATGGGCTCTTTGATGATCGGCTTGGCCTTCTTCGCCGCGTCCTGGTACGCCATGGAGCCCGCGATCTTGAAGGCCATCTCCGAGGAGTCGACGTCATGGTAGGAGCCGTCGTACAGCTCCACGTGGACGCCGGTCGTCGGATATCCGGCGAGGACGCCCGTCTCCATCGCTTCCTTGATCCCCTGCTCGATCGGCTTGATGAACTCCTTGGGGATCGCGCCGCCCTTGATCTCGTTCTCGAAGACGAACTCGTGGCCGGCCTCGGCCGGCCTGAGGCGGATCTTGCACTCGCCGTACTGGCCGCGCCCGCCGGACTGCCGGATGAAACGGCCGTGCCCCTTGGCCTCCATCGTGATCGCCTCGCGGTACGCGACCTGGGGCTTGCCGATGTTGGCGCCGACGTTGAACTCGCGAACCATGCGGTCGGTGATGATCTCCAGGTGGAGCTCGCCCATTCCGCGGATGATGGTCTGACCCGTCTCCTTGTCGGTGTGGACCTTGAAGGTCGGGTCTTCCTGCATCAACTTGGCCAGGGCCATCCCCATCTTTTCCTGATCGGCCTTGGTCTTGGGCTCGATGGCCACGGCGATGACCGGTTCGGGAAAGTTCATCGCTTCCAGGATGATGGGAGCGCTCTTGTCACAGATCGTGTCGCCGGTCTGGACGTTCCTGAGGCCCACGGCCGCGGCGATGTCGCCGGCCCAGACTTCCTTGATCTCTTCGCGCTTGTTGGCGTGCATTTTGAGGAGCCGGCCGATGCGCTCGACGGAGTCCTTCGTGGAGTTGTAGACGGCCGAACCCGATGCGAGCCCCCCCGAATACACACGGAAGAACGCGAGCTGACCGACGAAAGGGTCGGTCATGATCTTGAAGATCAGCGCCGAGAAGGGAGCATCGTCCTTCGGCTCGCGCGTCAGCTCGGCCCCCACGTCGTCGTGCCCGATCATCGGCCGGACGTCGAGCGGCGAAGGCAGGTAGTCCACGACGGCGTCGAGGAGGTTCTGCACGCCCTTGTTCTTGAACGCCGAGCCGCACACGACCGGCTGGACCGCGCCTGCGATCGTGGCGCGCCGAAGCGCGTCCTTGAGCTCCCGCTCTTCGATCTTGCCGCCGTGCAGGTACTTCTCCAGAAGCGCGTCGTCGGTCTCGGCGACGGTCTCGATCAACTGCTCCCGATACTTCTCCGCCTCCGGCTTGAGATCGGCCGGGATGTCGACGACGTCGAACTTGGAGCCCATGGCGTCGTCCTGGAAGTCGTAGCCCTTCATGGTCACGAGATCGATGACGCCCCGGTGGTCGGCCTCGACGCCCCACGGGATCTGGATGGGCGCGGGCTTGGCGTTCAACTTCGTCTTCATCATCTCGATGCAGCGCGGGAAGTTCGCGCCGACGCGGTCCATCTTGTTGACGAAGGCGATGCGCGGGACGCCGTAGCGGTTGGCCTGGCGCCAGACGGTCTCCGACTGGGGCTCGACCCCCGCCACCGCGTCGAACACGGCGACCGCGCCGTCGAGCACGCGCAGGGACCTCTCGACCTCCGCGGTGAAGTCGACGTGGCCGGGAGTGTCGATGATGTTGATGCGCACGAGGGGGCTCGCCGGATCGGCCCCTTGATTCGCCGCCCAATAGCAGGTCGTGGCGGCCGACGTGATCGTGATCCCGCGCTCCTGCTCCTGGACCATCCAGTCCATGGTCGCGGTTCCCTCGTGAACCTCGCCGATCTTGTAGTTCACGCCGGTGTAGAAAAGGATCCGCTCGGTCGTGGTCGTCTTCCCGGCGTCGATGTGCGCCATGATCCCGATATTGCGGGTGTCTTTGAGAGGATGAGTGCGGGGCATGATGAAAGTGCGAGTTTCTACGTTCGAGGTTTGACGTTAAGAGCTACCAGCGGTAGTGGGCGAACGCCTTGTTCGCCTCCGCCATCTTGTGTGTGTCGTCCTTCTTCTTCACCGCGCCGCCGCGAAGGTTCGCCGCGTCGAGCAGCTCTGCAGCCAGCTTCTCCCGCATCGTCTTCTCTCCCCGCTGTCCCGCGTAGTCGATGATCCAGCGGATCGCGAGCGACGTCCGTCGGTTGGGACGGACCTCCACCGGCACCTGATAGGTCGAGCCGCCGACCCGGCGAGACTTGACCTCCAGAGCGGGCTTGACGTTCTCGATCGCCTTCTTGAACGTCTTCATGGGGTCGTCCTGGGTCTTCTCGGCGACCTTGTTCAAGGCGCCATAGAGGATTCCTTCCGCCAACGACTTCTTCCCGCGCCCCATCACGGAGTTGACGAACTTCGTAACGAGCTGGGAGTTGTAGAGCGGATCGGGAAGGATCTCGCGCTTGGCAACGACTCGGCGTCTCGGCATTTCTGAGTCCTATGTCCTTAGTCCTACGTCCTTCGTTCTTCGTCCTAAGCCTTCGGGCGCTTGGCGCCGTACTTCGAGCGACTCTGCTTGCGATTGGCCACTCCGACCGCGTCGAGCGTTCCGCGGATGATGTGATAGCGAACGCCCGGCAGGTCCTTCACGCGCCCGCCTCGAATCATCACGATCGAGTGTTCTTGCAGGTTGTGCCCGACCCCCGGGATGTAGGTCGTCACCTCGATGCCGTTGGTCAGCCGCACGCGGGCCACTTTCCGCAGCGCGGAATTCGGCTTCTTCGGCGTCGTCGTGTAGACGCGCGTGCAGACCCCCCGCTTCTGGGGCGATCGCGCCAGGGCCGGCGACGCGGTCTTCACCCGCATGCGTTCCCGCCCCTTACGAACCAGTTGAGAAATTGTCGGCATCGACTCTCCTGTGTCACCCCGAACCCCCCGGAGCCGAGAAGGGGCCCGAGATCGACCGTAAACTGCTTTACTCGGCACCGGGCAACGAGGTCAGTTCCGACTGAGGACCTCGGCCGCCGGAGTCCAGAGGAAAAACCCGCGAATGGTACGCGCCAGGGCGCACCTTGTCAAGCGGAAAGGCCTGTCCGCTCTCGGCTTTCGGCGTTCCGGCTCCCTCCGGACCCCGGACGACGGACCGCCGGCGAGGTAATCCTCAGCTCTTCTCTCTCCTTTGCCATCCACCTCCCGATAAGCAGAACCGAAGGGCCCCTTGCGGGGCCCGGTGACCGGCGTGCGATCGCCTCCCGGCGAGACTCAATCCTCGTCGGAGGCATCCACCTCTGCATCTGCCTCAGCCAAAGCGAGTTCCTCGGCCGGGTCGGTCAGGAAGTCCTCCAGCGCCGGCTCCTCGACCTGCGGGATTTCCTCCCTCTCGAGAACGACGTTGCGGTAGTACTCCATGCCCGTGCCCGCCGGGATCAGGCGGCCGACGATGACGTTTTCCTTCAAGCCGCGCAGGCTGTCCACCTTCCCCGAGATCGAGGCCTCGGTCAGGACCCGCGTCGTCTCCTGGAACGACGCCGCGGAGATGAACGAGTCGGTGGAGAGGGAGGCCTTGGTGATCCCCAGGAGCATCGGCCGCCCGATCGCCGGCTGTCCGCCGGCCGCGATCACGCGCTCGTTTTCCTCTTCGAAACGGAAGCGGTCGACCTGCTCGTCGATCAAGAACTCGGTGTCTCCGACCTCCTCGATCTTCACGCTGCGCATCATCTGACGGACGATGACCTCGATGTGCTTGTCGTTGATGGCCACGTTCTGGGAACGGTAGACCTCCTGGATCTTGTCCACCAGGTACCGCTGCAGCTCCTTCTCACCGAGGATCGCCAGCACGTCGTGAGGGTTGATGGGACCGTCGATCAAGGGATCGCCGGCCCGGACCCTCTCGCTCTCCTGCACGTTGACGTGCGTGTACCGCGGGATCAGGTACTCGCGGGTTTCGCCGTCGTCTCCGGTGATGACGACCTTGCGCATCCCCTTCTGGATCGCGCCGTGGGAGACGGTGCCGTCGATCTCGGTGATGACGGCGGCGTCCTTGGGGCGACGGGCCTCGAACAGCTCGACGATCCGGGGAAGACCGCCCGTGATGTCCTTGGTCTTGGTCGTCTCGCGAGGGATCTTCGCCAGCACGTCTCCGGGGAACACGTCCTGCCCGTCGGAAATCATCAGGTGCGATCCGATCGGGAGGAGATACTTGCGCTCCCCCGACTTGCCCTGGACCAGCACCTGAGGCGAGCGCTTCTCCGCCCCGACCGTCTCCACGATGATCTTCTGGGCCAGACCGGTGACGCGGTCGGTCTCCTCGCGCAGGTTCTCGCCTTCCAGGATGTCGCGGAAGGCGATCTTGCCGCCGACCTCGGTCAGGATCGCCGAGGTGAACGGATCCCACTCGACGAGCTCCTGGCCCGGCACCACCTCCTGCCCGTCGGTGACCTTGATGGTCGAGCCGTACACGACGGAGTAGCGCTCCTTCTCGCGCCCCTTGTTGTCGATGATCGTGATCTTCCCGTTGCGGTTGACGACGACGAGGTTCTTGTCCTTGCGCTCGACCGTGGCCACGTTCAAGAACTTGACCGTGCCTGGATTCTTGGCCTGGTGCTTGGACTGCTCCGTGACTCGCGAAGCCGTCCCGCCGTAGTGGAACGTCCGCATCGTCAGCTGGGTGCCGGGCTCACCGATCGACTGGGCTGCGATCACGCCGACTGCCTCGCCGATCTCGACCATCTTGCCCGACGCCAGCATGCGGCCGTAGCAGAGCCGACACACGCCGCGCTTGGTCTCGCAGGTCAGAACCGAGCGGATCTTGACGCGCTCGATACCCGCTTCCTGGACCCGGTTGGCCAGATCCTCGGTGATCTCCGTCCCGTACCCGACGATCTTCTCTTCCGTGAGCGGATCGAGGATGTCTTCCTGCGCCACGCGGCCGACGATGCGGTCGCGCAGGGGCTCGAGCGTATCGCCCCCTTCCATGATCGCGGTGACCGTGATGCCGTCGGCGGTGCCGCAGTCCTCCTCGATGACGATGACGTCCTGGGCCACGTCGACCAGCCGGCGCGTCAGATACCCGGAGTCGGCCGTCTTCAACGCCGTGTCGGCCAGGCCCTTGCGGGCTCCGTGCGTCGAGATGAAGTACTGCAGGACCGAGAGGCCTTCGCGGAAGTTCGCGGTGATCGGCGTCTCGATGACCTCGCCGGAGGGCTTGGACATGAGGCCGCGCATTCCGGCCAGCTGCCGCACCTGCTCCTTGGAGCCGCGGGCCCCGGAGTCGGCCATGATGTAGATCGGGTTGAACTCCGAGCCCACCTGGTCGGATTTCTTCATCTCCTTGAACATTTCGTCGGAGATCGTCTCGGTCGTCCGGTGCCAGATGTCGATGATCTTGTTGTGGCGCTCGCCGGCGGTGATGACTCCCGAGTTGCGCTGGGCGTTGACCTCCAGCACTTCCTTGTCCGCGGCGGCGAGGAAGTCCTCCTTCTTGGCGGGAATCACCATGTCGTCGACGCCGATCGAGATGCCGGCGCGGGTGGCGGCGGTGAAGCCGAGGTCCTTCAGGTCGTCCAGCATCTGGACGCAGAGCTCCTCGCCGAAATTGAGGTAGATGTAGCTGACGAAGTCGGTCAGCCCACGCTTCTTCAGGTTGCCGTTGATGAACGGCATCACCTCGGGCAAGGCCCGATTGAAGATCACCCGGCCGACCGTCGTATCGATCAAGGCCCGTTCGACGTCCTGAGTCTCGGCATGGAGGATGTCCTGATCGTTGTACTGCGTGGTCAGATCGATGTACCGGCCCGAGTAGCGGACGCGGATCGGCGTGTGGGTGGTGACGTCTCCCTGCTCGTACGCCAGCACGACCTCATCGAAGTCGGCGAAGATGCGCCCCTCCCCCTTGGTGTTCGTACGGGACTTGGTCAGGTAATAGATCCCGAGCACGAGGTCCTGGGACGGCACGGCCAGCGGCCGCCCCGACGCCGGCGAGAGGATGTTGTTGGAGGAGAGCATCAAGAGCTCGGCCTCCACCTGGGCCTTGGGAGACAGCGGCACGTGAACCGCCATCTGGTCGCCGTCGAAGTCGGCGTTGAACGCCGGGCAGACGAGGGGATGGATCTTGATCGCCTTGCCCTCGACCAAGACCGGCTGGAATGCCTGGATCCCCAGACGATGCAGCGTGGGGGCGCGGTTCAAGAGCACCGGATGGTCGCGGATGACCTCTTCCAGCGCGTCCCACACCTCGGTGACGCCCGACTCCACCAGCTCCTTGGCCGCTTTGATCGTCGGGGCGAGCCCCTTCTTCTCCAGCCGGTTGTAGATGAACGGCTTGAAGAGCTCGACGGCCATCTTCTTGGGAAGGCCAGCCTGATGAAGCTTCAACTCCGGCCCCACCACGACGACGGAACGTCCCGAGTAGTCCACGCGCTTGCCGAGCAGGTTCTGGCGGAATCGTCCCTGCTTGCCCTTGAGGGTGTCGGACAGAGACTTCAGGGGCCGGTTGTTGGATCCCTTCAAGACACGGCCGCGGCGGCCATTGTCGAAGAGCGCGTCGACCGCCTCCTGGAGCATCCGCTTCTCGTTGCGGACGATGACTTCCGGGGCGCGCAACTCCAGCAGCTTCTTCAGGCGGTTGTTGCGGTTGATGACTCTCCGGTACAGATCGTTCAAGTCGGACGTGGCGAACCGGCCGCCGTCCAACGGCACGAGGGGCCGCAGCTCCGGCGGAATGACCGGGATGACGTCCAGGATCATCCACTCCGGGCGGTGCCCCGAGCGGCGGAAGGCGTCGCAGACCTTCAGCCGCTTGGCCGCCTTCTGGCGCTTGATCTGCGAAGTCTCCGTCTTCATGATCATCCGGAGCTCTTCCGCCAGCATGTCCACATCGACCCGCTGGAGGAGCTCCTTGATGGCCTGGGCTCCCATCTTGGCGACGAACACGTCGCCGTGCTCGGCCCGCATCGCCCGGTAGCGCTCCTCCGAAAGCAGCTCCTTCTCCGAAAGGTCCGTCTCGCCGGGATCGATGACGACGTAGGACTCGAAGTACAGGATCCTCTCGAGGTCCCGCAACGAGATGTCGAGCAGGTGTCCGATGCGCGACGGCAGGCCCTTGAAGAACCACACGTGCGAGACCGGCGACGCGAGCTCGATGTGCCCCATCCGCTCCCGCCGGACCTTGGACTTGGTCACCTCGACACCGCACTTGTCGCACACGACGCCGCGGTGCTTCATCCGCTTGTACTTGCCGCACAGGCATTCCCAGTCGGTGATCGGGCCGAAGATCTTCGCGCAGAAGAGCCCGTCCCGCTCGGGCTTGAAGGTGCGGTAGTTGATGGTCTCGGGCTTGGTGACCTCGCCGTAGGACCACGAACGGATCTTCTCCGGCGATGCCAGAGAGATCTTGATCGCATTGAAGTCCTTCAGCGTGGTCGGTTTGTTGGCGAAAGCGAGCGTTTCCAACTTAGTCGCTCCTTTTCAGCGGCCGCTCGACGCGGCCGTACGGGAACAAACGGCCGCGATCCACCATCCCCCGGTAGAAATGCCGCGGCCGCGGCGATTCGAAGCTCTCAGAGCTAGGCTCATCGTTTGATCAGCTCGACGTCCAGGCACAGCGATTGGAGCTCGCGCACCAGGACGTTGAAGGACTCGGGCAGCCCCGGATCGGCCGGGACCTCGCCTTTGACGATCGCCTCGTAGACCTGGGAGCGTCCCTCGACGTCGTCGGACTTGACCGTCAGGAGCTCCTGCAGGGTGTACGACGCGCCGTACGCCTCGAGGGCCCAAACCTCCATCTCGCCGAAGCGCTGGCCGCCGAACTGGGCCTTCCCGCCGAGCGGCTGCTGCGTGATCAGCGAGTAGGGGCCGATCGAGCGGGCGTGGATCTTGTCGTCGACCAGGTGCGAGAGTTTCATCATGTAGATGAACCCCACCGTGACCTGCTGCTCGAAAGCCTCGCCGGTCATCCCGTCGTAGAGAACGGTCTTCCCGGAAACCGGCAGGTTCGCGTCCTTCAACAGCTTCTTGATCTCCGGCTCCGCCGCCCCGTCGAACACCGGCGTGGCCACGCTCAAGTTGAGCGCCCGCGCCGCCCAGCCCAGGTGCGTCTCCAGGATCTGGCCCACGTTCATGCGCGAAGGTACGCCCAGGGGATTCAGCACGATGTCGATGGGCGTACCGTCGGGCAGATAGGGCATGTCCGCTTCCGCCAGGATGCGGGAGATGACTCCCTTGTTACCGTGCCGGCCGGCCATCTTGTCGCCGACGGACAGCTTGCGCTTCATGGCGACGTAGACCTTGACCATCTTGATGACGCCGGGCGGGAGCTCGTCGCCCTTCTGGAGCAGCTCGATGCGCTCGGCGTTGACGCGGTTCAAGACCTCGATCTGGGAGTCCTGCCGGCGCAGGATCGTCTGGACCTGCTCGGCGATCTCCTCGTCTTTCAACTTCAGGCGCTTCAACTGCTGCGGAGAGAGGCGTGCCACGCCCTCCTCCGTGAACCGCCCGGCCTTCTTGACGATCTCGTTGCCGTCGCGGTCGTGCATCTCCTCGTTGGCCACTTTTCCGACCAGGAGGTCCCGGATCTTCTTGTTCGCTTCCTCGCGGATGATTCGGATCTCGTCCTTGGAGTTCTTCTCGATCTTGGCGATCTGGTCCTGCTCGATCGACAGGGCCCGGAGGTCCTTCTCCGTTCCCTTTCGGGAAAAGATCTTCACGTCGACGACGGTCCCCTCGATGCCCGGCGGGCACTTGAGCGACGCGTCCCGCACGTCTCCCGCTTTCTCGCCGAAGATCGCGCGCAGAAGCTTCTCTTCCGGCGTGAGCTGGGTCTCGCCCTTCGGGGTGACCTTGCCCACCAGGATGTCGCCCGGTTTGACGTTGGCGCCGATGCGGATGATCCCCGACTCGTCGAGGTCCCGCAGGGCGTTTTCCGAGACGTTGGGGATGTCCCGCGTGATCTCCTCGGGACCGAGCTTGGTGTCCCGGGCCTCGATGTCGAACTCCTGGATGTGGATCGACGTGAAGTAATCGTCCTTGACCAGGCGCTCGGAGACCAGGATGGCGTCCTCGTAGTTGTATCCGCGCCACGGCATGAAGGCGACCAGGATGTTGCGGCCCAGGGCGAGCTCGCCCGCCGCGGTGCACGGGCCGTCGGCCAGGACCTGACCCCTCTCCACCTTACTGCCTTCCTCGACGATCGGCTTCTGATTGATGCAGGTGTTCTGATTGGAGCGCCGGAACTTGGTCAACGGATAGATGTCCGCGCCGAACTCCTTGCCTCCGGCCTCGGTCCCCTCGACGCGCACGATGATGCGCTCGGAGTCGACCTGGTCGACCATGCCGCCGCGCTTGGCCAGCACCACCGCCCCGGAGTCCCGCGCCACGGTTCCCTCCAGGCCCGTGCCCACCAGCGGCGCCTCCACCTTCAGGAGGGGAACCGCCTGGCGCTGCATGTTCGAGCCCATGAGGGCGCGGTTGGCGTCGTCGTGCTCGAGAAACGGGATCAGCGCCGTAGCCACCGACACCAGCTGTTTGGGGGAGATGTCCTTGTAGTCCACCTTGTCCCGCTCGGACGTGATGAACTCGCCGTTGAACCGCGCAATGACGCGATCCTCCTTCAGGCGTCCGTTGGGCTCCATCTCCGCGTTGGCCTGGGCGATGACGTAGTTCTCCTCTTCCCAGGCCGACAGATAAAACGCGTAGGGAACGGCCTCCACCGGGCGCTTGTGCCCGCGCTTCAACCGCTCGTTCTCCTCCTCCAGCTCTTTCTTCTCCACGATCTGGCCGAGCTTGAACCCGCTGTCGCCCACGGTCGCGACCTGGAAATGATCGATCACGCGCCCCTTCTCCACCCTCTTGTAGGGCGTTTCGATGAAGCCGAAATCGTTGATCCGGGCATAGCAGGACAGCGAAGAGATCAAGCCGATGTTGGGTCCTTCCGGCGTCTCGATCGGGCAGACCCTCCCATAGTGGGTGGGATGCACGTCGCGCACCTCGAACCCGGCCCGCTCGCGGGAGAGGCCGCCCGGCCCGAGGGCGGAGAGGCGGCGCTTGTGCGTGACCTCCGAGAGCGGATTGGTCTGGTCCATGAACTGGGACAGCTGGGACGAGCCGAAGAACTCCTTGATCGAAGCGATGACCGGCTTGGAGTTGATCAGGTCGTGGGGCATCGCCGAGTCGATGTCCTGGTGGACCGACATCTTCTCCTTGATCGCCCGCTCCATGCGCACCAGGCCGATCCGGAACTGGTTCTCCAGGAGCTCTCCCACCGAACGGACCCGGCGGTTGCCGAGGTTGTCGATGTCGTCGGTGCGGCCGACGTCCCTCTTCAGGCGCAGCAGGTATCCGACCACCCGGAAAATGTCCTGGGCCGTCAGGGTCCGTGTATCTTCCGAGGAGTCTGCCTCCAGCTTGATGTTGAACTTGAAGCGGCCCACGCGCGAGAAGTCGTACTTCTTCGGATCGAAGAACATCCCCTCGAACAGATTCCGGGCCGATTCGTACGTCGGGGGGTCGCCCGGGCGCAGGCGCCGGTAGATCTCCAGAATCGCCTCGTTCTTGGTCTTGTGGGTGTCCTTGCGGATCGTGTTCACCAGGACATCGCCGCACAAATCCCAGTCGGGGAAAAAGAGCTCGACCTCCTTGATCCGCCTCTCCTTCAACTGCTCGATCGCGTCGGGACCGACCTCCTGGCCCGCCTCGAACAGGACCTCGCCGGTGGACAGGTCGACCACGTCGGCCAGGAAGCACGCTTTTTCCACCGCCGCGTCGTCGACGCCGCGCTCGAGGGAACCCTTGCGGGCGATCTCCTTCTGGTCTTCGGACGAAAGCTTGATCCCGGCGAAGATGAGCTTGGTCTCGCGCCGGACGCGCGCGTACTTTTCCTTGAGCTCCTCCTGCTTGACGACCTCCCGTCCGATGGTCAGGTACGCCCGGCCGCGCTCGAACCGCGCCGGGATCGTGGCGTAGAACTGGCGCAGGATCGACTCGTCGGTCTCCAGGCCCAGCGCGCGGAGAAAGATCGTCGCCGGGAACTTGCGCTTGCGATCGATGCGGACGAACAGCACGCCCTTCTGGTCGTATTCGAACTCGACCCAGGACCCCCGGTACGGGATGATCTTGGCCAGGAAGCCGTGCGCGCTCTCGCGCGTGAAGAAGACGCCCGGCGAGCGGTGGAGCTGCGAGACGATCACCCGCTCGGTCCCGTTGATCACGAACGTGCCGTGCTCGGTCATCAAGGGGATGTCCCCGAAGAAGACCTCCTCTTCCTTGGCGTCCCGCATCGTCTTGACCCCCGTCTCGGGGTCCTTGTCGTAGACGAAGAGGCGAAACGTCACCTTGAGCGGCACCGAGTAGGTCATTCCGCGCTCCTGGCACTCGGCCACGGAGTACTTCATCTGGAGATCCACGGGGTTGCCGCAGATGTCGCACAGGGTCACCCGGTTCGGGTTCTGGGTGCCGCAGTGGGGGCAGGAAACGACCTCCTCGTGCGGGTGAGCGGTGACGATCCTCTTACCGCAGCTGCGGCAGTCCATGCGCAGATGCTCGAGGCCCTTCAACCTCCCGCACTTGCACTCCCAGTTCCCGATCGCGTATCGGACGAACTGCAGCTCGCAGGCCCCGCGGAAATCGGAGAACGGGAAGACGCTGGTGAACACGGCCTGCAAGCCCGAGTCCTCGCGCTCCTCCGGCAGAAGGTTCATCTGCAGGAATCGCTCGTAGGACCGGCGCTGGACGTCGATCAGGTTGGGAAGATCCATGAAAGAACGGATCTTCGAGAAGTTCTTTCTCTCGGAGGAAACGGCGACCTCAGTCATTCAGGGGGACTCCTTTGAGCGCGGTGGCCCCTACGAGCCGCCGCAATTGAGCAGGCCCGGGACCCGCTTCGGGCCGACCGGACGCAACCCTAGAGAACAACAACCAGCTATTCCAGCGAATCGAGCCGGGAACCCTCACTACTTGATTTCGACCTTCGCGCCGACGTCCTCGAACTTCTTCTTGATCGCGGCGGCCTCGTCCTTGGACACCCCTTCCTTGAGGGTTCCCGGAGCGCCGTCCACCAGATCCTTGGCCTCTTTCAGGCCCAGGCTGGTGACTTCCCGCACCACCTTGATCGTCTTGATCTTTTCGCCGGCCGCGGCCAGGACGACGGTGAATTCCGTCTTCTCCTCCTCGACCGGTGCCGCCGCGGCCGCCGCCGCACCGCCCGCGGCCGCCATGGGCATGGCCATGGCCATGGCCGAGACGCCGAACTCGGCCTCCAGCGCCTTGACGAAGTTGTTCAGCTCGAGGACCGTCATCCCCTTGATCTCGCTGACCAGATTTTCCGTGGACATCGCCATTTCCATTCTCCTTACAACTCGAAGTGCTTCCAAACTCACTGGACGGGCGCGGTCTCGTCCCCGCCCGACTGCTTCTTTTGTTCCGCGATCTGCGCCACGACTCCCGCCAGATTGCGAACCGGGCCGCTCAACACCGTTACCAGACGCCGGGCCGGCGATTGGAGCACGAAGAGCAGCTTACCGATGAGCTCCTCGCGGCTGGGCAACTCCGCGATCGCCTGGATCTCCTTGGCCTCGACGGGGAGGCCCTCGACCACCGCCCCCTTGAACACGAGGTTGGGATTGGTCTTGGCAAACGCGGTCAGGACCTTGGCCAGCCCGACCGGATTGTCCGCGTTGTACGCCACGCCGGTGGGACCGGAGAAGTGGCGCGAAACCGCTTCGAGGGGGGTGCCCTTGGTCGCCCGCAGGGCCAGCGTGTTCTTGACCACCCGGTACTTGGACTTGGTGGCACGGATCTGCCGGCGCAGCTCCGTCACCTCGGTGACCTTGAGACCGGCGAAGCCGACCAGAATCGCGTTGCGCGTTCCGGCCAGGTCGGTCTCCAGCGCCTCGACGGCTTGCGATTTTTCCGTTCGGTTCATGATTTCGTTCTCCGTGCCGTTAGAGCGCTTCGATCGACGCCGTGTCGATCACGATGCCTGGTCCCATGGTCGAGGAAATGGACACGGTTCGAAAATAAGTGCCCTTGGCCGCCGCCGGCTTGGCCCGCTGGACCGCCCGGATGAACGCCTCCGCGTTTTCCGCCAGCTTCTTCTCATCGAACGAGGTCTTCCCGATCGCGGCATGAATGATCGATGTCTTGTCGACGCGGAATTCGACCTTGCCGGCCTTGATCTCGCGCACGGCCTTGCCGACATCCATCGTGACGGTTCCCGCCTTGGGATTGGGCATGAGCCCCTTGGGGCCCAGCACCTTTCCCAGCTTTCCAACCAACCGCATCATGTCCGGAGTGGCCACCAGGGCCTCGAAGTCGAGGAATCCATTCTGGATCTTTTCGACCAGGTCCTCGGCGCCCACGGTATCGGCCCCCGCCTCCTGAGCCTCCTTCGCCTTGTCGCCCGCCGCGATCACCGCCACCCGCTTGGACTTGCCGGTGCCGTGCGGAAGCACGACCGTGCCGCGGACCATCTGGTCCGCATGCTTCGGGTCCACGCCGAGCAGCATCGCGATGTCGACGGACTCGTCGAACTTCGCGTACTTGGCCTGGTGGACGAGCTTCATGGCGTCGCCCAGGCCGTAGGCACGGTTCTCGATCAGGGCTCTGGCCGCCGCGTATTTCTTACCGTTTTTTCCCATCATCCCCCTTCGTCGTGCAAGCGACCCGGCAAAAACCGGATCTCCGACTCGTTGACTCAGACCTCAAACGACCTCGATACCCATGCTTCGGGCCGTGCCCTCGACGATCCGCACGGCGCCGGGAAGGTCCGATGCGTTCAAGTCGGGCAACTTGGTCCTGGCGATGTCTTCGACCTGCTGCTTGGTCACCTTGCCGACCTTCTCCTTGTTGGGCGTTCCCGATCCCTTGGGCACCCCCGCGGCTTTCAGCAGGAGCACCGACGCCGGCGGCGTCTTGGTGATGAACGAGTAGGAGCGGTCCGCATACACGGTGACGACCACCGGAATGATCAGTCCCTTCTGCGACGCCGTCCTGGCGTTGAAGTTCTTGCAGAAGTCCATGATGTTGACGCCCTGCTGGCCCAGCGCCGGCCCCACCGGCGGAGCCGGGGTTGCCTCCCCCGCGGGGATCTGGAGCTTGACGTATCCGGTGATCTTTTTAGCCATAACGCTCGCTTCGCTCGCGCGTGAGGCGTAAGGCGTGAGGCGTGAGGCGTGTCGCCTCGGCCCAACGACCCTCCCATCTCAATTCGCTTCGCTCAGTCCTCCTGTGCTCTCGTTCGTCTGACGCCTAACGCCTACCGCCTCACGTCCTAGAGCTTCTGCACCTGCAGGAACTCCAGCTCCACGGGCGTCGACCGCCCGAAGATCGTGACCATGACCTTCAGGGTGGAGCGGTCGGGATTGATTTCCTCGACCACGCCGGTGAAATTGGTGAAGGGGCCGTCGGTGATCCGCACGTGCTCCCCCTTTTCGAACGTGTGCTTGGGCTTGGGCTTCTCCTTGGTGGAGGTGACGCGGTGAAGGATCTGCTCGACCTCCTCGGCCGTCAGCGGCGTCGGCTCCTTGCCCGAGCCGACGAAGCCGGTCACCTTGGGCGTGTTCTTGACCAGGTGCCAGGCCTCGTCGGTCATCTCCATTTCGACGATGATGTAACCGGGGAAGAACTTCCGCTGGACCTCGCGGCGTTTGCCCCCCTTCATTTCGACGAGGGTCTCCGTGGGGATCCGGATATCGCCGAAGGCGTCGGACATCCCCATGGCCTCGATGCGCTGCCTCAGGTTCTGCCGCACCCTCTCCTCGAACCCGGAGTAGGTGTGGACGATGTACCAGTTCTTCGTCCGCCCCGGCGCCTGCGCCGATCCCACCGCCTCGCCGCTCGAATTCGACGTCGTCATGCCACAACCCCCGCCGCCCGGAAGAGCTTGTCGAGCAGCCAGGAGAGGCCGGCGTCGACGGCGAACAGATAGAAACCGAACAGGAAGCAGGCGACGATCACGACGACGGTCGTACCGACGACCTCCGTGCGCCCTGGCCAGCTCGTCTTCTTCATCTCGACCCACACGTCGCGAAGGAAACTCCGCGTCGAGGGCCACCACTCTTTGACGGGTAGCATGTCTGTCTTCGCGAAACGGAAGGCGGGAGGCGGAAGGCGGGAGGCGTGCCTCACGTCTTCTGCTCTCCTCGGCCTTGTTCGTTCGCTATTACCTCCAGGACTCTCGTTCGCCTTACGCCTTACCCCTCACGCCTCACGTCCCATCAATGGCAGGGGTGGAGGGATTCGAACCCCCAACCTACGGTTTTGGAGACCGCCGCTCTACCAATTAGAGCTACACCCCTAACGCTCGCTTCGCTCGCGCGTGAGGCGGGAGGCGGAAGGCGCGAGGCGTGGACCGCCATCGTTCGCCTTACGCCTAACCCCTGACGCCTTACGATCCTCAGACCTTCCCTTCCTTGTGCGCCGTGTGCTTGCGGCAAAAGCGGCAGTACTTGGAGAGCTCCAGCTTCTCCGTGTTGGTCTTCTTGTTCTTCGTCGTCGTGTAGTTCTTCCGCTTGCACTCGGAGCAGGCGAGGCTCACGTTCTCTTGCATATTCGCTCGCTTCGCGAGCGCGTGAGGCGAGAGGCGAGAGGCGGGAGGCGTGCCCCCGTTCTCTCGATCCTTCGTGCCTTCTGCGCTGCGCTATCTCCTCCTGGTTCCTCGTTCGCCTTCCGCCTTCCGCCTTCCGGCCCGACCTACTCCAGGATCTCCGTGATCGTTCCGGCGCCGACGGTGCGTCCGCCTTCGCGGATGGCGAACCGCAGACCCTTCTCCATCGCGATGGGCGTGATCAGGTTGATCTCCAGGTTCACGTTGTCCCCCGGCATCACCATCTCCACCCCCTTGGGCAGCTGCGCCGTCCCCGTCACGTCCGTCGTCCGGAAGAAAAACTGCGGCCGGTACCCGTTGAAAAACGGCGTATGACGCCCCCCCTCCTCCTTCGTCAGGATGTACGCCTGCGCCTGGAACTTCATATGCGGCGTGATCGAGCCCGGCTTGGCACACACCTGACCGCGCTCCACGTCCTTACGCTCCGTCCCACGCAACAGTAATCCCACGTTGTCCCCAGCTTGACCCTGGTCCAGAAGCTTCCTGAACATCTCCACACCCGTCACGACCTTCTTCTGCGTCGGACGGATCCCCACCACTTCGACCTCTTCCCCAACCTTGATCACCCCGCGCTCCACCCGCCCCGTCACCACCGTCCCGCGCCCGGATATCGAAAAGACGTCCTCGATCGGCATCAGAAAATCCTTGTCGATCGCTCGCTCCGGCACCGGAATGTACGCGTCCACCGCGTCCATCAACTCGAAAATACACTTGGTGTCCGGCGAATCCGGATCCCCAGACTCCATCGCCTTCAACGCCGACCCCTTCACAATCGGTATCTTGTCCCCGGGAAACCCGTACGACGTCAGCAGCTCCCGAACCTCCAGCTCCACCAACTCCAGAAGCTCCGGATCGTCCACCATGTCCGTCTTGTTCAAAAACACCACGATGAACGGCACTCCCACTTGTCGGGCCAAAAGTATGTGCTCCCGCGTCTGCGGCATCGGACCATCCGCAGCCGACACCACCAGAATCGCACCGTCCATCTGCGCCGCACCCGTGATCATGTTCTTCACGTAGTCCGCGTGACCAGGACAATCCACGTGCGCGTAGTGACGCTTCGCCGTCGAATACTCCACGTGCGCCGTGTTGATCGTGATCCCTCGCGCCTTCTCCTCCGGCGCGTTGTCGATCTGGTCGTACGCCTTGGCCGTCGCCAGTCCCTTCTTCGCCAACACCAACGTAATCGCCGACGTCAACGTCGTCTTCCCATGGTCCACGTGCCCAATCGTCCCGATGTTCACGTGCGGCTTGCTGCGATCAAACTTCTCTTTGCCCATATCGCTCGCTTCGCTCGCGCGGAAGGCGTCAGGCGTCAGGCGTGAGGCGTCCGCCTCGGCCCAAGCACCCTCGCTCCGCAACTCGCTTGCTAAACCCTCCTGCTCTCGTTCGCCTTACGCCTTACGCCTCACGCCTCACGTCTCCGTCAATGGAGCCCACGACCAGGATTGAACTGGTGACCTCGTCCTTACCAAGGACGTGCTCTACCGACTGAGCTACGTGGGCGCAAACGCCGTCAGGCGTCAGGCTCGAGGCGTCAGGCGCACGAACATCAATCCCCTGGGCATCCATATTTTTCGTTCCTCGCCTCACGCCTCTCGCCTCACGCCTTACGTCCTGTGGAGCGGGAGACGGGATTCGAACCCGCGACCAACAGCTTGGAAGGCTGTGACTCTACCCCTGAGTTACTCCCGCGTTGCCTCCGCCGTGAGGCGTGAGGCGTCAGGCGTGAGGCGAATCTCGCTGTTCTGAGCCATCGTGTCGTCGTGCGCCTCGCCTTACGCCTTACGCTTACGTACGTCTTACGTCCCATGGTGGGCAGGGAAGGATTCGAACCTCCGTAGCGCGAAGCGCGGCAGATTTACAGTCTGCTGCCATTAACCACTCGGCCACCTGCCCGAGCTCGAGAAGAAACCGGAATCCCCCTGCTCTGCCTGCGCCCGTCGATCTGGAGCCGGCGATGGGACTCGAACCCGCAACCTTCCGATTACAAATCGGATGCTCTACCCGTTGAGCTACGCCGGCGCATCTGCCGGCTTCAAAGAGCAGACCCATCCCGACAGGCGCGAACCGCGGAGTGTAGCAGCCAAGAACCGTCCAATCAAGCACTTTCGTCGTTCGATCCCCTCTGGCGAACCGCCTCATAGGCCGCGGCCGCAGCGGCGGTGGACACGTTGAGCGAGGCCAGGGAGCCCTTCATTGGCAGCCGGGCGAGGTGATCGCACCCCTCGCGGACGAGTCGCCGGATACCCTTGCCTTCCGCGCCCAGGACCAGCGCCAGATCGCCGGTCAAGTCGACCTTGTAGAGATCGACGCCGGACGGGTCGAGACCGATCACCCTAAACCCTTGATCCTTAATGTGATCGACGAATCTGCGGAGATTCCCGACCCGCACGACGGGGACTCGTTCGAGCGCCCCGGCGGAGCTGCGGGCGACCGCCTCGGAGAGCGGGGCCGACCCCCGCTCGGGAACGATCACACGGGCGCCGACCGCCTCGGCCACCCTCAGGACCGCCCCGAGGTTCTGGGGATCCTGGACCTCATCGAGGACCAGGAGCAGACGGTCCCCAGGCTGTCCCTGCAAAGCCTCGTCCTCGGACAGGTACTCCCGCGCCGCGACCCTCGCGACGGCTCCCTGGTGCCGGGGCCCCCCCGCCCTCTCCAGAGCCCGGAAGTCTCCATAGCGCACCGGGATCGACGCGCCGCGGCACAGTCTCTTCAACTCGTTGATGCGGCGATCGCGGCGGGAGGAGTCGAAGAGAACCCACTCGATCTCGCGCGGCCTCGAACGGATCGCTTCTTCGATCGGGCGCAACCGCGAGAGGATCATCGTGATCGCAGCGCGATCACGGCCGGATCACACGCCCGAACCCTCAGGGGGTCTCCTCCAGCAGCACGATCACCATGGCCGCGATTCCTTCGTTGCGTCCCACGAAGCCCATACCGTTGGTGCTGGTGCCGCGGACGTTGATCCGTCCGGCGTCGACGCCCAGAAGCTCGGCGATTCGGGATCGGATCACAGCGGCGTGGAGGGCGATCCTCGGCGCTTCGGCGATCACCAGACAGTCGGCGTTGGCCACGGCCAGGCCCCGCCGCTCGACCAGCTCCCGCGCGCGCTGGACGAACACGGCGCTGTCGGCGCCCTTCCAACGCGGATCGGAATCGGGGAATTGCTCGCCGATCGAGCCTCCTCCGGCGGCACCGAGCAGAGCGTCGGTCAAGGCGTGGAGCAGCGCATCGCCGTCGGAGTGGCCGCGCAGTCCCAGGGGATGAGGAAGGGCAACCCCTCCCAGCCGCAGCGGTCGGCCGACCGCGAACGGATGCGAGTCGAACCCGATTCCGACTCGGCTCATGATCGGCGCCGCCCGAGGATCGCCTGGGCCAGCTCCAGATCCTCGGGATGGGTGACTTTGAAGCCCAGGCGGGACACGGGCACGACCGCGACGGGCAGACCGGCCGCCTCGAAGAGGGCCGATTCGTCGGTGGCTTCGCGGCCGGCCACCAGGACGCGCGCGAGCAGCTCCGCCCGAAAGGCCTGCGGCGTCCCGGCGGCGAAGAGCTCCGCGCGATCGAGCGTCTCGATCACCCGACCGCTCTCGACCCTCTTGACGGTATCCACGATCGGCGTCGCGGCGATCGCGGCCCCCGACGCCTCCGCCGCCCGCACCACCTGGGCCGCCTCGGCCGCTGTGACGAAGGGGCGCGCCGCGTCGTGCACGCAGACGATGTCGCGGGCCTCGCAGCGCAGCGAGGCGAAGAGCGCCCGCACGGACGCGGCCCGCGTCGGGCCGCCGGCAACGACCTCGGCCCTCCCCGCCAGCAGCCTCTCGAATTCGGCAGTAGCCTCGGGAGGCGCCGCGACAACCGTCCTGGCGAACTCCGTGCCCCCCATCGAGTCCAGGGTCCACAACAGCATCGGCCGACCTCCCAGGGGCACCAGCGCCTTGGGCTCCCGCAGGGCCAGACGGCTGCCGCCGCCGGCCGCAGGGATGACGAGGAAGGTGGCCATGACTGAGGAAAGCCGCCGCCTAAACCGCCAGGATCTCCTTCTCCTTGGTCTTGAGCAGCTCGTCGACTTCACCGATCTTCTTGTCGGTCAGCTTCTGCGATTCTTCCAGGCCGCGGCGCTCGTCGTCCTCGGAGATCTGCTTGTCCTTGAACATCTTCTTGATCCGGTCGTTGCCCTCGTGGCGGTACCGCCGAATCTCGACCCGGGCCTCCTCCGCCATGTGGTGCGCCTTCTTGGCCAGGTCCTTGCGGCGCTCCTCCGTCAGTTGTGGGACGGGAATGCGGACGACTTTCCCGTCCGACTGGGGGTTCAAACCAAGGTCGGACTTCCGGATGGAACGCTCGATCTCGGCGGCCATCTTCGGATCCCACGGCTGCGCGACGATGAGGGTCGGATCGGGGACCGAAAGGTTGGCCACCTGGTTGATCGGGACCTCCGCCCCGTAGGCGGTGACGCGGAGTCCGTCCAGGATCGCGAGATTCGCCCTTCCGGTGCGCAGGGTCTTGAAACGCTCCTTGAGCGCGTCGACCGCCTCGATCATCCGGTTCTCGATGTCTTTGAGCTCCTGCCTCATACGATTACGCCTCCGCCGAAACGAGCGAGCCGATGTCCTCTCCGCGGACGACCCGCTCGATGTTGCCCTGCACGCGGAGATTGAAGACTTTGATGGGGATGCCGTTTTCCATGCACAGGGCGATGGCCGCCGCGTCCATGACCTGGAGACCCGCTCGCAGCGCGTCCCGGTAAGAGATGCTCTTCAAGAATCGGGCGGTCGCCTCGCGGTCGGGATTCGCGTCGTAGACGCCGTCGACCTTCGTCGCCTTGAGAAGGACTTCGGCCTTGATCTCGTTGGCCCTCAGGGCCGCGGCGGAATCGGTGGTGAAGAAGGGGTTGCCCGTTCCCCCCACGAAGAGAACGACCCGGCCCTTTTCCAGATGGCGGATCGCGCGCCGGCGAATGAACGGCTCGGCGATCTGGCGCATCTCGACCGCCGACATCAGGCGGGTCCGGACCTGGCGCTTCTCCAGCGAATCCTGCAGCGCCAGGCCGTTGATGACCGTCGCCAGCAGGCCCATGTGGTCGCCGGCGACACGGTCGATCCCCTGGGCCGCCGCAGCCATCCCGCGGATGATGTTCCCTCCGCCCAGGACCACCGCCGTCTCGACTCCCATCGCGTAGACGTCGCGGATCTCATCGGCCAGCCGGGCCACGACCTCGGGCTCGATCCCGAATCGCCGCTCGCCCATGAGCGCCTCACCCGAGAGTTTCAGCAGGATTCGCTTGTAGACGGGCGCGTTGGGCATGTCGCTCGACTCCGAATTCAGCTTGCCAGGGCCTCCCCTTCGGCGTTGGAACGTCCCGGAGCTTCCCCCAGCTTGAAGCGGACGAATCGCAGGTCGAGGGCTTCTTTCCCGCCGCGCTCGACGATGACCTGACCCACCGTCTTCTCCGGGTCCTTGACGAAGGCCTGCTCGGTCAGCACGGTCTCCTGGTAGAACTTCTCGACCTTGCCGTCGGCAATGCGCTCGACGACGTTGGCCGGCTTCCCTGCCGCCGTCGCCTGCGCGCGCGCGATCTCCTTCTCCGTGGCCAGAATCTCGGGCGTGACCTCCGAGCGCACCGCGAAACGCGGATCGGACGCCGCGACGTGCATGGCCAGGTCGCGCGCCAGACTCTCGTCCGTGCCCGGAAGCCCGACCAGCACTCCAATGCGCCCGTTGCCGTGGACGTAGCTCGCGAAGCTCTCGCCCGCCCGCGGGGCGAGCCGGGCAAAACGGCGGACCTGGATGTTCTCCTTCAACGTCCCGACCAGCTGGGCCACCGCGTCGGAGACGGAAGGCTCACCCGGCCACGTGAGCTGAGCCACCGCCGATGCCGAGCCGGCGCGGGTTTCCCCGAACGCTTCGTGAGCGGCGATCCGGTCGGCCAGCTTGTCGGCGAACACCCGGAAGGCTTCCGTGCGCGCGACGAAATCGGTCTCGCAGTTGACCTCGAGCAAGACCGCGGCCTTGGACGTCACATGCGCGACGACCAGGCCCTCCGAGGTAGCGCGGCCGGCCTTGCTGGCTACGGCCGCCAGCCCCTTCTTGCGGAGGATCTTCTTGGCTTCCTCGAAGTCCCCGCTCGCTTCGACCAGGGCCTTCTTGCATTCCATCATTCCGACGCCGGTTTCGGCGCGCAGGTCGGCGACTTGTTTGGACGAGATTTCCATGACTCCTCGATCGGAAGAGTCCCAGGCTCAGAGTTCGAAGTTCGGCCCGGCCCGAGCCGGGGCACCTGGAACCGTGAACCTGGAACGCGGAAAAAGCGAACCTAAGAGGCGAAATCCGAGACCACCGCGGTGGTCGAGAGCTCGGGCGTGCGCGGCCGCGATTCGTCGGGACCGCCCTCGGCTTCGTTGGCGCGTTCCTCGTGGGTATGCAGACCCTCGAGGACCGCGTCCGCCACCCGGGCGGTGAAAAGCCGGATTGCGCGGATCGCGTCGTCGTTGCCCGGAATCACGTGATCGATCATGTCCGGGTCGCAGTTGGTATCCACGACCGCGACGACCGGGATTCCGAGAATGTTCGCTTCCTTGACCGCGATGTATTCCTGCTTCGGGTCGATGACGAACAGCGCGTCCGGCAGCTCGTCCATCTCCTTGATGCCGGTCAGGTTCTTTTCGAGCTTCTGCTTCTCCCGCTCCATGCGCAGCCGCTCTTTCTTCGTCAGGTTCTCGTTGCCTTCCTGGGCCAGCACTCCCTCGATCTCCTTCAGGCGATGGATCGACTTGCGGATCGTGGAAAAGTTGGTGAGCGTTCCGCCCAACCAGCGCGTGTTCACATAGAACATGCCGCAGCGATTGGCCTCTTCGTAGATGGCGTCCTGGGCCTGACGCTTGGTCCCGACGAAGAGGAGGTTCTTGCCCTGGGCGGCGAGATCGCCGACGAATTTCGAGGCTTCCTTGAACTGCTTGAGCGTCTTCTGCAGGTCGATGATGTAGATCCCGTTGCGCTTGCCGAAGATGTACTTCTTCATCTTCGGATTCCAGCGCTTGGTCTGATGACCGAAGTGGACGCCAGCCTCGAGCAGTTCCTTCATCGAAATAGAAACCAGTGGGCACCTGCCTTTCTGACGAGGTGATCGGCGCTAGGACGAAGGTGGTAGGAGCGACTTCTCGTTCCCTGCGCCCTACGCCCTCTGTCCTACGTCCTACGTCCTACGTCCTCATCCGCCAAACCGAAAGAGTCGCCTCAACGCTTGGAGAACTGGAACCGAGCGCGGGCTCCCCTCTGTCCGTACTTCTTGCGCTCTTTCATCCGCGGATCCCGCGTCAGGAAGCCTTCCTTCTTCAGCTTCTTGCGCAGTTCCGCGTTGTACTCGACCAGGGCTCGAGAGATTCCGTGGCGAATCGCTCCGGCCTGTCCGGTGGGGCCTCCGCCGTCGACCGTGACGAGCACGTCGAACCGCTCCGCCGTCTCCGTCGAGAGGAGCGGCTGCTTGATGATCATCTTCAGAACGTTGTTGGGGAAGTAATCGTCGAGGCTGCGTTTGTTGACCGTGATCGCGCCGGAGCCAGGCACGAGGCGAACGCGCGCGACCGCGCTCTTGCGGCGCCCCGTGGATGTGTGCTGTATCTCGACCGCCAAAACTCCTCCTTCGTCCTCAGGTCCGCTTCGCGCGAGCCGGCGCGAGCGGTTTCGGCTGTTGAGCCTGATGCGGGTGGCTCGCGCCGCGATAGACTTTCAATTTCCGAAATTGACGGCGGCCGAGCTTGGTCTTGGGGAGCATGCCCCGGACCGCGTCTTCGATCAGCCTCTCGGGATACTTGGCGGAGAGGTCCCTGGCCGAAATGGATTTCAGGCCGCCGGGATAGCCGGTGTGGCGGTGGTAAACCTTCTCCTCCGACTTGCGCCCGGTCAGAACGACCTTCTCGGCGTTGGTGACCACGACGAAGTCGCCGGTGTCGAGATAGGGAACGTAGCTCGGACGGTGCTTTCCCAGCAGCACGCGCGCGACCCTCGAAGCCAACCGGCCGAGAGTCTGACCGTCGGCATCCACCATGTACCAGCCATGGCGAACGTCTCGGGCGCGAACCATCGGTGTACCAGAGCTCATTACGAGTCAGACTCCTTCCATCGAGACGCGGCGTCACCCCGCGAAAAGGCGCCCCCACCGCTCGGAAAAGGGCGCGTAAGAATACGCAAGCCCCCTCCGCTTGTCAAACGGAGAGGGCTTCGAAAAGCCAAGCGGGACGGGGCGCAGGGCCCGACCCGCCTCCTAAGCGTGGGGGGCCAAAGCGAACCGCAGGACGATCAGCTCCGCCCGCTTTCGGACACCGTGCTTGACCAGCAGGTTCGAGACATGGAACTTGGCCGTCCGAGGACTGATGTGCAGGCGACTGGCAATTTCCTTGTTCGAGAGGTTTTCGAGAATGAGGTCCAGGACCTCCCGTTCACGGCCGGACAGCGCGATCCCCCCCTGGGCCCCCCGCGGCCGCGAGGCTCCGCCCAGCGAATGCTCGATAAACCGAGAGAGCAGCGAACGGGCCGCCCAATAGCCGTCCCCCAAGAGCGCCTCGACGGCCCGTCCCAGGCTCTGGCGCGTGTCCGCATAGCGGATGAAACCCTTGACGCCGGAACGCAGCAATGAGAACGCGGTCGGGTCGTCGAACTTGTCCCCCACGACCAGGATCCGGGCGCCGGGATGGAGGTCGAGAATCCGTGAAACGACTGTGCCCACAGCGCGCTGGGACGGCAGATCGAGGACATAAGCGGAAGCCCGAGGCAGCCGTTCCGGGCCGGCGAACGAGCCATCGAGCTCGGGCCGGCGCGCCTGGACCCGGAACCCGTGGTCAGCCAGCGACTGCTCGAGCTCCACCAGGGCGAGCGGGTGGGCCGCATACAGACAGACGGTTGGGCCGCTGGCCTTCTCCCCATTCGCCATCGGTTCGAGCCTAACCGATTCCCCTGACCCTTGCAACTGACATCCTGACCGAACGGACAGGTCCATTGGGTCAGGGTTCCGTTCCCCCTGGTCCAGTGGGTCCCTCTGCGGGAAAGGCGGTTCAGGAGTCATTGAGTTCGCGCCCCCGCCCGACGCACCGCGCGGTCTCGCCAGCCCGGCTCATCCGGGAAGACTTCGGGATCGGGCGCGCAGGGACCAAGGAAGCGGCGGCCGGCGGTTCCCGGACGCCACGGATTGCGAAGATGCGTCGGATCCCTCAGTTCTCGCCCTCTTCCCGTCGCCCGGAGGTGTAACTCAAAACGATCAAGTCGGCTCGCCGCTTAACCCCAAACTTAGCCAGCAAGTTGGAGACGTGGAACTTCACCGTTCGCTGAGACATGTGCAGCCGATCGGCGATCTCCCGATTGGACAGATTCTCGAGCAGCAGGTCGCGGACCTGTTCCTCACGGGCGCTCAACCGTCGGCCGGCGGGGGCCATCAGCGGCTGCGGGGCCGACGCGAGCGTGGTTTCGACGAAGCGGGACAGAATAGGCCGAGGTACCCAGAAGCCGCCGCGAGCCACCTCTTCGACGGCGCTCGGCAATTGATCGATGGTGTCCGAGAAGGCGAGGAGGCCCTTCACGCCCCATCGCAGCAGTGAGAAGGAACTGTCCTCGTCCAGCCGTTCGGCCACGGCCAGCAGCCGCCGGCGGGGCCCGCCAGCCCGCAGCGCCGCGATCGCGGCCTCGGTGTTGGCGGTCACGGCATGGGCCTCCAGCACGTAGACGGAGGCGGGTGGAACGGCGACGGGCTTGAGCTGCCCGGAGGGATCCAGTTCCAGTCGACGGCACGTCGTTCGAAACGAACCCGGGCTCAGCCGTCGTTGGAACTCGGCGAGGACGAGCGGATGGAAAGCGACCAGGCAGACCCTGCGGTGCCGTCCACTGCTGTCAACGCTTTCGCGCGGACCGGCCGGCTCGGGGGCGGCCCTTTGCTTCGAGCCAACGGACGTGCGGTTCCTCATAGCTCGTCGATGCGACCGGCCAAGGCCTGCAGAATGGCACAGCCGAGCAGGATCCGAACTCCCCATTCGACCGTCCCGGCCACGGAGCCCCGTCTGCCGCGAGCCCGCTGAACCGCGCCAGTGCGGGCGAGCCTCTCGAGGGCCCCCCGACTTCCCACCCGTCGACGAGCAAGCCCTGTCACGGGCTCCGCGAACGAATTCACCGAACGCTTCACCATCGGTTCGATCCAGAGAGCACGACAGGCCCCGGAAGGGATTCTGACAGAGATCCTCGAGCGAGGGAGGGCTCGCGCCCCGGAGGCGCGGGAGCCGGTCGGGCGATCGGTTCACGTTTGAGATGAGAGACGAACACATTCAACGCGGCGACATCGGCGCTCGGCGATCCGAGATCTTCACTCGAGCCACAAGCCCCCTTCGGGCGAGACTCGAGAGCGCCCGCACGCCGGTGCCGCGGCGTTTCGTGGCCGGGTCCACCAACCGAGCCCCCCGGGCGACTGACCTCAAGACCACCGCTGCCCTCAGGGACAGTGCGCCGTACAGTGCTCGAGCCTGTCCTTTTTTGGGCTGCCCGAGCAGTAGTTTTTCCTTTCATCGAGCCGCTACCCTGAACGCGTGCGTGGTATCCACCGTGCGCGATCGCCCACTCCCACCTCGCCTGCGGACCGGGCGGGTTGGAGGCCGGCACTCGCCGCGATCGTGCTTCTCCTGCTGGCGCCGGGGTCGAAGGCCTTCGCAACGGACTTTTACGTCTCTCCCACCGCGGGAGGCTCTGGAAACGGCTCTCTGGGCAGCCCGTGGACCCTCGCAACCGCACTGGCTCAACCCGCGGCGATCCGCCCGGGCGACACGATCTGGCTGAGGGGCGGCACGTACAGCGGAGCCTTCGACAGCGTCTTGACAGGTTCGCTCTCCGCGCCCATCCAACTGCGCTCCTACCCCGGAGAGTTTGCCCGTCTGGACGGCGGCACCATTCCGGCCACCGATCTGCCCACGAGCGTCCTCACCGTCGAGGGCGCGTATGCGGTCTACCGCGACTTCGAGGTCATGAGCTCGAGCAATCCCGCGCCCGACGGAGGACAGGGCACGCGACCCCAGGGGCTCCAGGTCATCGGCCCGGACAACAAGTTCATCAACCTGGTCGTGCACGATCTCGGGCAGGGATTCGGATTCTGGGAGGGCGCACCGGACTCCGAGATCTCCGGCTGCCTGATTTACTACAACGGCAACAGCACACTCGACCACGGTGTTTACGCCAACAACCTGACCGGGACCAAGCGTCTGCTCGACAACATCGTCTTCCGTAACTATGGCCTTGGCATCCACGCGTACACGACCAACGGCCACCTGAACAACTTCGACATCGAGGGCAATGTGACGTTCGTCAATGGCCGGCTCAATCCGACCGGGGCGTACAAACCCAACATGCTCCTCGGATCCGGCCAGGCCGCGGCGACCAGCTGCACGTCTTCGCCCCAGGTGGCTCAAAATCCCAAATTTCTCGACAACTACTCGTACCATCCCCGCGGGGCGGGCGGGCGTGAATTGGACCTGGGCTACTCCACCGGATCCTGCAATCCCACGGCCACCGGCAACTACCTGGTGGGCGACACGACCCTGACTCTCGGGCCCGCCTTCGGAACGATCACCCTCAGCGGAAATACCTTCTACGGTTCGATCGCCGGATTCAGCTCCGGCAGCTACCCGAGCAACGTCTACCTCTCCAGTCGACCGACCGGCGTCCGAGTCTTCCTCCGGCCCAATCCGTACGAGGCCGGCCGGGCCCATGTCGTCGTCTACAACTGGGACCTTTCGGCGTCCGTGGGCGTCGACTTGAGCTCCGTCCTTGCTCCCGGGACCAACTTCGAGATTCGCAACGCCCAGAATTATTTCGCGAGCCCCGTCCTGTCGGGCACCTACAACGGCGGCCAGGTCACGCTACCGCTCACGGGTTTGACGCCGGCCACTCCGGTCGGGCAGCCGACACCCGGCTCCACCGGCCCCGAGTTCAACGTTTTCGTCGTTCGAGCCCTCGCCCCAATGGCAACGCCGACACCGACGGCGACCGCGCCTCCCCCGACGCCCACGCCCACCCCGACCCGAACTCCCACCCCGCCTCCTCCGTCTTCGACGCCCACACGGACAGCCACGGCGCCTCCTCCGTCACCCACGCCCACACGCACGCCCACGGCGCCTCCCCCGTCACGCACGCCCACGCGCACGGCGACCGCGCCTCCCCCGTCTCCCACGCCAACGCGCACGTCGACCCCGGCTCCGCCGACCCCGACGCCCACTCGCACGCCCACACCGAAGGCTCTGTTCTTCTACACCACGACGCCGTGCCGTCTGGTGGACACGCGCTTGCCGTCCGGGCCTCTGGGCGGCCCGTCTCTGGCGGCGGGAGCGAGCCGGACCTTCGTGCTCGTCAACCAGTGCGGGATTCCAGCCACGGCAAGAGCGCTCTCGCTCAATGCCACAGTCGCTGGCCCAACGGCTCCGGGGTATCTGACCTTGTATCCGGGGGGAACGATTCGTCCGACGACGTCCACGGTCACTTACGGCGTCGGCCGGACTCGCGCGGACCACAGCATCGTCTCGCTCGGCGCTTCGGGGGATCTGGCCGTCTTCTGCGGCCAGGCGTCCGGTAAGGTCGATCTCATCCTGGACGTCGGAGGGTATTTCCAGTAGCCGCGCCCAGGTGGGACGTCCTTTCCCGCGCCTGGCCGCGGCGCAGTACAAGAGCATCGCCTGAGGGATAGATAAAGCCCCCCCCAACGGCCTCGGAGCGGATTACAATTCTCGATAATGCCCCCGACAGCAACCCGATTCCTGGGGTTCGTCGTAGGAGAACTGCTCTTTTCGGCCTTTCTGGCAGCCTCCGACTTCTACGTCTCTCCCGGCGGGCACGCCACGTGGACCGGGGGGCTGTTGACTCCCTGGGACTTGGCGACGGCGCTGGCGCAGCCCCTGTCTGTCCGCCCCGGCGACACGATCTGGTTGAGAGGAGGCACCTACCCGGGCGCCTTCGTCAGCGACCTGAGCGGCGACTCTCCCTGCGTTCACCCGATCGTTCTGCGCTCCTACCCCGGCGAGTTCGCGCGCCTCGACGGCGCCAGTATCCCGTCCAGTCAGTCGGACCCGGGTTTCATCCTGACGGTTCAGGGCTCCTGCGCCGTCTACCGCGACTTCGAGGTCATGAGCTCTTCCAATCCCAATCCCAACGGCGGTCAATCCATCCGGCCGGAGGGACTCCAGATCGTCGGCCCCGATAATAAGATCGTCAACCTGGTGGTCCATGACACCGGACAGGGGATGGGATTCTGGGAGGGAGCTCCGGACTCGGAGATCACCGGATGCCTCGTTTACTACAACGGCAACAGCGCCCTCGACCACGGTATCTACACCAACAATCTCAATGGAACGAAGAAGATCAACGACAACATCATCTTCCGCAATTACGGTCTGGGCCTCCACGCTTACACCACCAACGGACATCTCAACAACTTCGAGATCGAGCGCAACATCGCGTTCGACAACGGCAAACTGAACCAGAGCATGAGCTACGTGCCCAATTTCCTTCTCGGCTCCGGCCAGGGCGCCGGCACGAGCTGCAACTCCTCTCCGCAGGTTGCGCAGAACCCGAAGTTCATCGATAACGATTCCTACCATCCGCGCGGAGCCGGCGGCCGAGAGATCGACCTCGGCTACTCCACGGGTTCCTGCAATCCAACGGCCACCGGCAACTATCTCGTCGGCGACACGACGCTCACGCTGGGACCGGCCTTCGGCACGATCACGATTTCGGGCAACACGTTCTACGGACCCGTCTCCGGCTTCAGCTCCGGGACCTATCCGAGCAATACCTATCTCTCCGCCCGGCCGACCACGACGCAGGTCTTCGTCCGCCCGAACCCCTACGAGGCGGGACGGGCTCAGATCGTCGTGTATAACTGGGCCAACCAGAGTGCCGTCAACGTCGACATCGGCTCCGTTCTTTTTCCCGGCGCTCAATTCCAAGTCCGCAATGCGCAAAACTACTTCGGCGCGCCGGTGCTTTCGGGCACCTACGCGGGCGGCTCGATCAGCCTGCCGATGACGGGCCTGACGCCCGCCACTCCCGTCGGCTTGCCGGCGCCGCCGGCTACGGGACCGGAATTCAATGCGTTCGTTCTGATCCAGACGGCTCCTCCGCCCCCGGCCCCGTTGAGCTTCCAGACGGTAACCCCGTGCCGCATCGTCGATACGCGTCGACCCACGGGGCCACTGGGCGGGCCGACCCTCGCGGCTCGAGAAACCCGGGCCTTCGTCTTGGCCGGCCAGTGCGGCATCCCCTCCGGGGCCGCGGCCGTGTCGATCAATGCGACCGTGGTGTCGCCGACGGCCGGCCCCGGCTTCCTGACGATCTTTCCGGGAGGGACGCCCCAGACCCAGACTTCGACGGTGAACTACACCGCGGGGCACACGCGCTCGAACAACGCGGTCATCGCGCTCGGGCCGGCCGGGGACCTGACGGTGTACTGCGGGCAGAGCTCCGGCACGGCAAACCTCGTCATCGATATCAACGGCTACTTCCGCTGAAGAGCCCAGCGAATGGTTGATGCCGTTCGGCCGAGCGCTGTCTGGCTCCTTCGCCTCGCGGCGGCGGCCGCGATCTGGACGGGGTCGATCAGCGTTTGCCGGATTGCACCGGGACCGACGCGGCGGGCCACCGGGACCACACAGAACGTCGTCCGGTCGGTGACCCCGCGCGCAGAAGGATCTTCGTCGGAGGAATACTTCGCGGCGCCCAACGGCACCGCGGCGGGTGATGGAAGTCTTCAACACCCGTGGAATCTCGCAACAGCGCTCGCGCAGCCTTCCATCGTGCGGCCAGGAGCCACGGTCTGGCTGCGAGGGGGCACCTACAGCAGCGGTCCCGCGGGCCTGGTCAGCGATCTGACAGGCTCGGCGGAGGCCGCGATCGTCGTGCGCTCGTATCCCGGCGAGTTTGCGCGCATCGACGGCGCGGCGACCGCCACGAGCGCCTCCCGACCCGGGTTCATTCTGACCGTCGACGGATCCTATGCGGAGTACCGCGACTTCGAGGTCATGAGCTCCTCCAACCCGCGGCCCAATGGCGGCCAGGGCACCCGGCCCGAGGGGCTGCAGGTCGTCGCCCCCCACAACAGATTCATCAACCTCATTGTCCACGACACGGGCCAGGGCTTCGGTTTCTGGGAAGGAGCCTCCGATTCCGAGATCGCCGGCTGCCTCATCTATTACAACGGCAACAGCACGCTGGACCACGGTGTCTACGCGAACAACTCCACCGGAACCAAGAAGCTGGACGACAACATCGTGTTCCGAAACTATGGTCTCGGAATCCACGCGTATACGACCAACGGGCGGCTGGTCAACTTCGAAGTCGAACGCAACGTCTCCTTCGAGAACGGAAGGCTCGACCAGACGGGGAGCTACCAACCCAACTTCCTGCTCGGCTCTGGCAGGTCGGCCGCCACGAGCTGCACATCGTCCGCTCAGGTCGCCCAGAACCCTCGGTTCATCGACAACATGTCCTACCACCCGCCTGGAGCCGGCGGCAGGGAACTCGACCTCGGGTACTCGACCGGTTCCTGCAATCCGACGGCGATCGGCAACTACCTCGTGGGCGACACCACCCTCACTCTCGGACCGGCGTTTGGGACCATCACGATCTCCGGAAACACTTTCTTCGGTGCGGTGGCGGGATTCAGCTCCGGAAGGTATCCGGGTAACTCCTACCTCTCCGAGAGCCCGACGACGACGCAGGTCTTCGTGAACCCGAACCCCTATGAGGCGAAGCGGGCCAACATCGTCGTTTACAACTGGGGCGGACAAAGCGAGGTCCTCGTCGATGTCGGCGGCATTCTCTCGAGCGGCTCCGCCTACGAGGTGCGTGACGCGCAGAACTATTTCGGAGCGCCCGTGCTTTCGGCGACGTTCACGGGGAAATCGCTCGTTCTGCCGCTGGCCGGGTCGACGCCGGCCGCTCCCGTCGGCCTGCCTGCTCCGAGCGCCATCGGGCCGGAGTTCAACGTCTTCGTTCTCATGCCGCGCGGCCTGGAGAGGAGCTCGGTGGCGCCCACCGCGCACAGGCCGGCAGACGCGCCGCGCACCGTTCCCACCCGTCGGCCCTGATCACGCGACGATTTGAGCTGTTCCATTTTCCTCTGTGAAGGGTCCGAGCACGCGTACGCCGCCGCGGGTTTCAGGTGATTGCGAATCGGGCGGCGGGGCTCAGGTCTTCGGCTCCGGAGCTCCAGTCGACATCGAAGCGGCGCCGGTGCAAAGAGGCGGGCGTCACGAAAGCCCAGGTTGCGAGGACCCTCGCCCCTGTCGAAGCGACGCCTCCCCGGTGCAGCCCGATCGTGTCGCAAATGACCAGAGATCCTCTGGGACCCGAACACGTGACCCAGCCGGACGGCGGCCCCTCGCTCGACCTCGGCGTCCGGCACACGGCCGGCCCCCATCGGTCCGGGCCAGGGGCAGAGCGACCACAGCGGCCCCCTCAACTGGCTGCCCGCGACGTACTGGAGTGGGCCCGCCCCTTCGTCGACATCCAGGAAATACAGGTAAAGCCGGAGCTTGGTTCGATCGTCGGGGTCCCGGTGCCACCGCTGCGATCCAAAACGCTCCTGCCCGCCTCCATCGACCGGGATCGTGTGCCAGAGGTCGAAGTACGTGAGTTTGGACCAGAGCCCGAAGTAGGAGTTCACCACGTTGAGAATGCGCGGATCCAGGGCCATACGCAGCCACTCGTTCTTCAAGGAAACGATCGGCCTTTGATCATCCGGAAACACCGTGACCCAGTATTTCTTCAAGATCTTGGCCCGTTCGGACGCCGTCGGACCGTTTGGACCTTCCCGGCGCTGCAATTCCAGCGCCTTCCGGTACTCATCGATCCCGTTGCGAACCAAATCACTCGACGCGAAGGCCTTCACGGAGCGCTCCAGGCTCTCCCATCGACCTCTGTCGGCAAACAGCGCATCGAACGTCGTAATGGTTATCCCATTGCTTTTCAAGTCGTCGCCGATGGAACGTTGTACCGGATCGAGCGCAACCCCCTGGCGCTGAAAACGGCGGCGGCTGGCGGGATTCCGCACCTTCCAAAAGAGCCCGAACTTGAACGTCAGCCAGCGATCGTAGATGGGCCTGAGGAACCGCCTCACGCCCCGAATGCGCTCCAGGGCAAGGATCACCCGAGACCGCTGCATCCCGTACTTCATCGCTCCTCCCTCGAGAAAGGCCCCTCCCGAACTCCAGCACGGCTGGGGCCCGCGTCGAGACTACGATTCGAGGCCACTGCGGCCGGCAGTGGCCAGGTCTTTGTCATCGAGCCTGGAGTCCGGCCATTTCCCCGCGCCGGGTCGCTGCGCGGATCGAATCGCCTTCCTCGGCCGGCGCCGCCGTGCCCGCCTCGACGGGGACCCCCTGCTTCCACACCCAGGCCTCGCGCCAGACGCGGTTCTGATCCATCTGGACGATGATTCGACCGATTCCGGTGTTCGTCGTTCCGTACCGACGGATGAGCGCTGCCATCTCTTCCTTCTTGGCGGCGGAGAAACCGAACTCCAGGGTCTCCGGCTTCTCGAACCTGTAGTCGGTGAATTGGGCGTTGGGGCCACCGCGCATCCAACCCTGGACGTCGAAACACTGAATATGGCGCGGCGTATCCTCGTTTCGGTCGGTTCCCCACAGGTTATGCGTTCGACCGGAGCAGAAGGCTCGAACGTCGGCGAACATCGCCGCAGCATCCGCGGCGTTGAGCTTCTCCCCGAGCTCCCTCTCTGCGATCCGAAAGACGAAGTCGACCCATTGGTCCATGACTCGGAGGCTCCGCGCCGTGTGGGTTTGGATCAAGTTGATTCCAATCTCCTCATCGAGAAGCTTCCGATAGTTATCACCGGAGCGGACATGAGCGCGCAGTTCCTCTTCGCTGTCCCAGAGCTCCTCACGCGTGAGGCGGACGAAGGAGTCGAAGATCTCCTGGACGACGGCGGGCGCCTTCCGGATCTCGCGGATGAGACTCTGAAGAAGGCCCATGATCGAAACCTGGCTTTGCCGGAGCAGCTTGACGAGCGGCCCGAATCCCCCGCCGTTGTACACGACGGCGACCATGAAGTGGAGCTTGCGAACCTCCTGATAGTCCTGGAATGACATCGTGTTCGTGGCGCTGATGACTTCCTCGATCTCGACGGCCACCCGGCCATTCTTCAGCTTCGCAAAATCGCGCGGCAGGATCCGGAAGTGGGAACGGATTCCATGTTTCTCGCGGCTCGCTCTGCCGTTGAGCTCCGTGCCGTTCAACAACATGCACGTATAGGTGTCGATGACGTCGATCCCGGCCTGAATGACCTGCGACAGCGACTGGACATGCCTCTCGTAAGTGTCGCCGGGCAGGCCGAGAATCAACTCGGAGAGGGTCGGGAGGCCAAGTTCCTGATACACCTCGGACAGGGCCATCATCTCGACGGTATTGATGTTGTCCCGACGGATCTCCTTCAGCACCGTCGGATCCATCGACTGGACCGACATCCACATGGACAGTGACCCGTTGAGCCGCCGAAGGGACTTGGCGATCCGCTCTTTTCGGTTCTTTCCCGTCGACGCAAAGATGGATCGGGGCCAGTTGTACCGCTTCTGAATGCTTTCGATGTGCTCGACGATTTGATAGTCCCGCTCGTACATCGCGAAGTTCGGGTCCGCAAACATGAGATTGGAGACCAGCGTCGGAGCTCGGTGCACCGCCTGGGCGATGTATTCGAGCTCCGCCTTGACGCGCTCGAGGCTGTAAAAGTTCACTTTGTTGATGAGCGCGTTCCCTTCGTGGCAGAACGTGCAAGAGAAGGGACAGCCGCGATTTGTCTCCATCATCGGAGAGAGGACGCCGTCGAAGAACTTGTCCATGTAGCCGGTCAGGTAGGGAGACGGGATTTCATCCAGCTCCTTCCGACGCATCAGCATGGGGCCCTTCATGACTTCCGTGTCGCTGGCTCGATGAATGAAGCCGTCGATCGGTGCGCGCTTCATCTTCACGCGGTCGGCGCCCAGCTCCAGAGCGCGTCCGACGAGGGCGGCGAACGCCTCCTCGCCTTCGAGGTAGGCGTAGAAGTCGACCAGCGATTGACGGAGTATGAAGTCCGTGCGCGGCCCGTCATCCAGAGGGATGTTCGGCCCCCCCATGACGCAGACGGTCGCCGGCGAAAGAGCGCGCGTCATTTGGAAGAACTCGAGCCCGAGGTTGAAATTCCAGGGATAGTTGCTCATACCCAGGATCTCGGGCGGCTGCTCCAAGATGGCATCCTCGAGGTCCTCGATGTATTTGAACAACCTCACATCGATCTCGCCGCCGAACTTCTGGGAGGCGTAGGCCGCGATCAAGCCGACGTTGAGAGGGAAGGCGTCGGTCGCGAGCGACAGAGTCTTATAGGTGAGGTCGGCCAGATAGATCCTCAACGGTCTCATGCAACCTCCGCGCGACAGCGTCGCAAGGGACGATCCGAGCGCTTCACAAGTCCAGTCCGGGGGGAAAGGACTGGTTCTCCAAACGGGTCAGGCCTCCACCAGGCCGCGGGCGGGAATCGCATTGTCCTCCAGGGCGTCGACCATCGCCAGAATGAGGTCCCGCGATTCGACCAGCCGCGTGGGAGAGCAGACCGAAGGGTTGTCGAGGCTCGAGTGGTGCTCGGGGTAGGGCCAGTCCGGGCTCGAGGTGGGCAGGACCCGCGAGAGCGAGAGCATCGGGAATCCGACGCCCGGGGCATCGAACCCGTGTCCGGCGTTGCCGAGGACGCTCGAGAACTCGCCGGTCCAGCCCAGCGGATCCCGGGCCTTCAAGATGAACCGGGACAGCCGGTCGATCTCCGTCCGGCCGTCGAACGAGTGCTGCAGCGCGTGGGGGTTGTCGAGTCCCAGCATTTCGAGGAAGAGGCCGCCCTTGACTCGCGCAACGAGGTCCGCATGACGCGAGAGCCAGGCGACGCTCCCGATCGTTTCGGGGAGGATCAGGAATCGATAGGTATAGCGGCGCCGCCCGCGGCCCAGGATCCGGCGCATCACGTCGACGCCCACCGCCACGCCCGAGACGCCGTCGTTGACCATCGCCGGGTGGTCCAGGTGGGCGCAGAGGACGAACGTCTCGTCCGTCTCTCCGGGAGCGATGACCTCCCCGATCTTGAGGGTTCCGTAGCGAAAGCTCGTCCGGATAACCACGCGATACGACTCGTCCCGGATCGACTCCTTCTGGCGCTGGCTGCAACAAAGACCCCAATCGCGCTCGGAGAACTCGAGGACGTAGGGAATCGCCTCGGGGCGGCGCGGCAGCACGTGGAGGTGTCGGAAGAGCTCGTCACGCGTGACAGCCCCTTCAAATGGCTGCGAATACGACACGACGTGCAGCGGGTGGTCGGCGCAGGAGAAGAGCCGGCGGCCGTCCATCGTCTCGAGATACGCCTCGTGGCAGGTCCACTTCTCCGGGACGAGCCAGGTCCCGCACTCCGTGCCGCTCGGGAACTCGTGCACGGTCATGGGCAACTGCGTCCCGATCGCTGAGAGGGCCGCGTCGTAGCCGTCGGACACCAGGTCGCGACGCAGGGACCACAGGCGATCGATGATCTGTCCCATCGAGGCATCGGGGGGGAGCGCGACGCGTGGGATCGACGCTCCGACGCGGGCCTCCTCGGCCGCCTCGGGGTCGGCGGCAGGCCCTCGGACGGTGAACGACGGATCGCGGCGTAGCTGCTCCGCGGTCAGATCGAAATAGCGCCGTGCCTCGATGCCGAGGATCTCGCTCCGCCCGACGCGCGCCGCACGGAGGTCTCCCCTCTCGCGCGCCACGGCCTCCAGCCTCGTGCCATCCGGAAAAAAGGGGTCGGCGAGAATGCGCACGTTGTAGATCCAGTCCTGCTTGCGCGTGGACTCGTTGTCCCGCACGGTGCCCGTGAAGAGCTTCTTGAATCGGCCCGGGATGCCGACAACCTCCTCGACGTAATGCCGGAAGCTCGATTCGGAAAGCCCCACGCCGATCATGCAGATTTTCCCGTCGCCTTCGAGAAGGCGTTCGTGAACGCTGCCGGGTCCGAAGCAGGTCGGCGGCACGTCGCGGAGGAGATCCATGGCGCGAGGTCCGATTCCGGCCACCGAGAGGATCGGATCGCGCGAGCGAACTGCCCCCGGCAGCATGCGAAAGAACTCGAGAAAGTCGCGCGACGTGCTCCAGAGCCCGCCCGGCGTTGGCGATCGCTCGGCGTCGTACGTCTCTCCCCTGCAGAAGGAGAAGGTGTAGGTCGGAACGAGGATCGTCCCGCTCGGTCCCAGGACTTCCTTCAGGCAGTCGAGCAGAAGGCGATTCCGAGTCTCCGGGGACGCCGCCCCGAAGGCTCGGCCGAGCTCCTCGAGGCAGACGTGGACGAAGGCCGTGTCGCCCTTGGCGAGGCCAACGGCGCCAAGCGCCTCGACGAGCTCCTCGCGCCTGTAGTCTGCTCCGGACATGCCCGTGTCTGGTTCGTCAGTCCATGCCCCGCGAGCCGGCGCCGCCGGGATGGGCGTTGGCCACAACAGGTTTGGCATTACCTCTGAGGATTCGAGCCGCGCGCTCCATCAGGAAGCGAGAGCCGGACACCGGCAAATCCGGGCTCTCGGCGCGCAGGGGCGCCCGACACGCGCAGGATCTCCTGCAGCGCGGCCAGAGCGCGCTCTCGCGAACCTTGCAGCGGTCGGAGCCCCGCTTCCGGCGGCTGCGACCCAAGTCGCTCCCGCAGCAGGCGCGTCAGGTCGTCCCGAGTCCTGGCCACCGGCGTCCGGCCGGCCTGCACGGACGGGAGCCAGCTCTCCTCTTCCGGCAACGGGACGATGGCGATGGTCGGGCGCTCGAGCAGCGCGGCCTCGGTCACGATCATCGAGGTCGTCCCGACCACGAGATCCGCCGCGAAGATGATCTCGAAGGAGTCCCCGCTGGCGCTGAGGACATCGATTTCCGCGGAATACGCGGCGTAGTCCTCGAAGTGGTCCTTGGGGTGAGCGCGCAAGACGAGGTAGGGACGCGGCGAAACAGTGGGTAGCGCCTCGAGGAGCTCTTCCAGCGCGATTTCCGTTCGTCCCGACCGGGGGCCGCGGCCCGCGAGCGCGTAGGCCGCCAGCCGCTCGGGTCGTGTGGCGAGGACGCGCGCCGACCCTTCGGCGGCGAAAACCACGATTGGCCGGTCCGGAGGAGCGTGGGGAAAGACCCGTCGACGAAACTCCGCCCTGCTCGCGGCGCGCCACCTCTCTCCGAGATCGATAACGTGGTCGTAGTGCGGGTTGCCGCAGGCGATCACTCGGGACGGGCGCAGACCGAGCTCCACGAAGCAAGCCGCCACCCGCTCGTCCGGCACCAGCACCCAATCGGGCGCGAAGGCCAATGGCTCGCTCCCGCGGCCGCGAAACCGGAGAGGCGAGTTCATCGCGGCATCGACAACACCGACGCTCGGAATGCCCTCGCGCCTCGCGGCAGCCACGAGCACGAGCCCAAGCGTGTCCGGATTGGTGGAGGTCCCCACCACGACGAGCCGGGGCTTGACCTCGGCGAGCGCCGACTCGACCCCCGACTCCCTCGTGACCTCACGGTACGGCACGCCCCGGCGGCGAAGAATCTCCGCGGCCAATCCCACGGCCAGGACCACGCAGTTCGTCTCGACCGCCGCTGCAGACGCCAGGAGAGGCGCTACGAAATTCGCTCCGCCAGGGTCTTCGACGAAGAACAGGACGTCCCGCAGCCCTGCCGGACGGCCGCGCCCCTCCGCCGAAGTCGTCGCCCGATCACTCATCGGAGCTGGTCGAGCGCCCCCCACACTTTGTGGAAGGCGCGCCCCATCAGATCGATCTGGCACTGGCTGTAATGGTGCATGCACATGTCGACTCGGAGATAGGAGCGATCGTGAAGGTCCTCTGCGGTCGGGCAGGTACCCTTCCCGTAGCACACATCGCCCTTGTAGATCTCCGGCACCCACGGAAAACCCTTGCTTCCGTAGGCGGTCTTTCGCTGGTACATGGGAAGAAGGTGGATGTTCTGGTACCCGCCCCGAACGGACGGCACTCCCTCCGCGCTCAAGGCCTCCACGAGGCGCGCACGCGGCACGCCGGTTTGCCGCTCGTCGTAGATCATCGGGAACTGGTAGTAGACGTGTGTACAGCCCGGCTGAACGATCGGAGTCCGCAGCCCTCTGAGACCTGACAGCCGCTCCGCCAGCCGCTCCGCCGCGGCCTGGCGCTCGCGCACGAGCGACGGCAGCTTCTTGAGCTGCTCGATGGCGATGGCTGCCTCGATCTCCCCCATCCGAAAGTTGAAGCCAACCATGTTCGACACGTCGGCAACGCCTTTGTCGCCGACGACCGCTTCGGCATGATTGCGAATCAACTGCATCCGTTCGGCCAGGACGGGGTCCTCCGTGATGCACACCCCGCCTTCGCCGGTGTTGATGTGCTTGTGGTAATTGAAGCTGAACACGCCGATATCGGCGACCGTTCCGACGAACCGGCCCTTGTACATCGCTCCAGGCGCCTGTGCGCAATCTTCGATGACCTTCAGCCCGTGCCGCCGGGCGACGTCCAGGATTCCGTCGAGGTCGGCCGCATGCCCGAAGATATTCGTGACCATGATCGCCCTGGTCAGCGGGGTAATGGCCTTCTCGACGGACTCCGGGTCAAGGTTGAACGTGTCACGCTCGATGTCGGCAAACACCGGGATGGCATTCCACACGAGAATCGCCGTCGCGGAGGCGCACATCGTCCAGGGGCTCACGATGACCTCGTCACCCGGCTCGAGACCGAGAGCGCCGACGGCACAGATCAACCCCGAAGTGTTGGAGTTGACGGCGACCGCATGGTGGCTCCCGAAGTGGGAGGCCCAGGCCCCTTCAAAGGCCCGGACCTGATCGCCGCCGTAGAAGTCCGGGTCCCAGCAGCCGAGGTAGCGGGAGAGAACGCCCGTCCGCATCACGGCCACAACGGCATCGATTTCCTCATCCCCGATCGAGTTGTACCGGGGGAACGATTCCGAGATCGTCGGCAGACCGCCGAACAAGGCCAGTTTCTCCAACATCTGTCAGCCCTCGCAAAGAGACACGATGCTCTCGACCGCCCGCAGCGTCTCCGTCGCGCTTTCGCCCGTGGAATGCAGCGGTGCGCCTTCCGTCAGGTGGAGATACAGATGGTCGGCGACGTGCCACTGATAACGCTCGAAGTCATTGTGGATGTGAATCGCTTCTCGTCCCAGGGTGGTGTAACCGGGGAAGGCGGAATCCGCTTGCGCTTCCCAGACCTCGATCGACTCGCCGCCTCGCCGATAGGCCACTTTTCCTTTCGTGCCGATGAGCTCGAACTCCGCGATCGTGAAGCGTTCCTCGCACGCCGCGAGGAAGTAGATCTCCGCCGCGCCGAACCGGATCCGCACATCCGGCTCGGGATCTCGGCCGCCCCAGGCCCGCCCCCTCGAAAGGACCTCTGGCCGGGACGCTTCGCCGAGCAGGAACCTCAGCAGGTCGACGAAGTGGGACCCATTGTGGACGAGCCCCTTCCCGTACCAGACGATCCCTTTGTAGATGTCACCGAGCCGGCCCGCCGAAAGGATCTCGCGAAGCGAGAGAAGACCCGGCTCGAATCGGCGCATGTAGTTCACGGCCACCGCGCATCCCTGAGCCCGCGCCTCCGACACCATGCGATCCGCATCTCCGACCGCGCAGGCAATCGGTTTTTCGCAAAGAACAGCGGCAGCACCTCTTTTCAGGACTGCGAAGAACGTCCTGGCATGCCCGCTCGTCGGAACACAAATCGAAAAGACCTCGGCGCGGAGATCCGAAGGCAAATCGGCCACGCTCGGAAAGGTCGGCCGCGCATACTTTCGCTCGAATCGCTCGCGCTGTCCGCGATCGGGATCGATCCCCGCCACGAGATGGAAGCCCGGGTGATACCGGTAGCTGGAGGCGTGGCTCAAGATACGACGGTCGTTCTCGCAATCGTAGTCGTAGCCCTGTCCGATCTGGCCGAGGCCGACGACGACGGCCGCATAGGTCCTCACTCGTTTTCCCTGCTACCGTGGCCGACCGAAAGCTTCAGCCACGAGGCCCTGACGTCGGAGCTCCTCCACGACGTCGTAAGTCGCCCCGAACGGCACTCCGCAGGCCTTCGCGATGTCGGCGATCGATTGCGTCCCGTCGATGCGGTCCATGATGTTGAAGAGCATGCGGTTCCCCTTCGGATTCGTGTACGGATCCACGAAGACGCCGTAGCGCGAGCAGAACGCTTCGCCCTTGAATTTGTTCACGGGGACAGCGTTGCGCTCGAGATTGTCGATCATGCGGAGGGTCAGCTCGACCGACTCCTTGAGGCTCTTGCTCGAACAGGCCGAGGGGTCGTCGAGGTTCGAGTGGTACACGCGGTAGGGCCAGTTCGGGTCGCCTGAGGGCAGCACGCGCGAGAGAGAAAGCATCGGAATGCGGACCCCCGGCCCGTTGAACTGGCGCTCGTCGTTTCCGATGACCGATCGGTAAACGCCCGTCCAACCGGACGGGTCGCATTCCGCCAGCGCGAGCGAGAAGCAGGCGTCGAGCTCCGTCGTCCCCGCGTAGGAGAGCTGAAGCGCATGGGGATTCTCGAGCCCGAGCATCTCCAGGAAGAGGCCACCCTTGAGCTTCGGCTGAAGCGCCTCGTTCTGGCTCAGGTAGGCGACCCCACCGATCGTCTCCGGAAGAATCAGGTAGCGGTACGTGTACCGCAGGTTCTTGCGCTTCAAGAGCTGGCGCGCGACTTCCATGCCGACCACGACGCCCGCCATATCGTCGTTGACCTGGGCCGGGTGGTCCAGGTGGGAGCAGAGCACGATCGACTCGTCGCTGGCGCCCGGAATGACAACCTCACCGATCTTGAGCGTCGAAGAGGTGAAGCTCGTCCTGATCACCACGCGGTAGCGGTCGTCTCGCAGCGCGTCCTTCTGCACCTGGCTGCAGCAGAGGCCCCACTCCCGCTCGTAGTACATCAGGATGAACGGGATGGCCTCGGGAACCCGCGGATGGACGTGGAGGTGCCGGAAGAGCTCGTCCCGGGTCACCACGCCCTCAAACGGCAGCGAGTAGTTCACGACGTGCAAAACGTGATCGGCGGACGAAAAGAGCCGCTTGCCGTCGAGGGTCTCGAGGTAGGCCTCGTGGCAGGTCCACTTCTCCGGGATGATCCACGTCCAGCATTCCGTCCCCGTCGGGTACTCGAGGACCTTCATCGGAAGCTGGGTCCCGAGCGCCCGGAGGGCGTCGTCGTAGCCGTCGGACAGGAGATGGCGCGGCAGCTGCCAGAGGGCCTCGATCATCTGCTCCATCGACGCCTCGGGCGGCATGGCGATATCGACGCGCCGGCTTCCGATCCGCTCGTCCTCCGCCTGCATGGGATCGCAAGCGGGTCCGCGCGCCGTGAACCAGGGATCCTTCACAAGCTCGGCCCGAGCGAGATCGAAGACCTCGCGGCAAGGGACGCCGAGAATTTCGCCCAGGCCCAGCCGCGCGGAGCGGCAGACGCCGGCTGCCCGGACCTTCGCCTCGAGACGCCGTGTGTCGGGTTGCCCGTTTCCGGCCTGAATACGGACGCTGCAGAGCCAGCCCTGCTTGCGGTCGACCCCGCAGTCGCGGATGACCCCCGTGAAGAGCTTCTGGTACCGGAACGGCACGGCGGCAAGCTCCTCGACGTGATTCAGAAACGTCATCTCCTCGAAGCCTGAGCCGATCGTGCAGATCTTCCCGCCGGCCGCGAGAAGCCGGGCGTGCAGGCTTCCCTGGCCGAAGCAGGTGCCCGGCAGGTTCGACAGCAACTCTGCCGCCATCGGGCCGAGCCCGGCGACCGAGTGGATGGGGTCCCGAGAACGCGAGACCCCCGGCTGGCGACGGAAGAACTCCAGGAACTCACAGGACGTGCTCCAGTCGCCTCCTTCTGTCGGAGTCTCCTGAATGTCGAACGGCTGCTGCCGGCAAAACGATGAGGTGAAGGTCGGAACGAGCAAGGTCCCGTGCGGCCCAACGGCCGCGCGCAGCGTGTCGAGCAGCCAGGCGTTGCGCGCCTCGGGGGTCGTGATGTCCTCCGGAGGGCCGAGGTTGTCGAGGCTCACGTGGACGAAAGCAATGTCGCCGGGACGCAGCCCGACGGACCGCAAGGCTTCCAGGAGGTCAATCCGTCTGTAGCCCGTGCTCTTCATCAAACTCCCTTGCCCTTGGCTGACCCGCAGGCTCATGGTTGACGCCCCATCGCGAGGATCGCGCGACACACGGTGTCCTGGTCCTCGGCCGAGAGCCCGACCGAGCACGGGAGACTCAGGGCGTCGCGGTACAAACGCTCGGAGACGGGACAGTCGAAGGACCCGCCACCGCGGTGCGGCGCGGAGAGATGGATCGGCTGCCACAGCGGCCGAGTCTGGATGCCCTTCTCCTCGAGCCGACGCAGCAACATCCTGGAGTCCATGCCGAACAGGGTGGCATCGACGAGGACCGTGTACAGCCAGAAGGTGCCGACGCTTCCGGGAGATTCGCGCAGAGGAGCCAGTCCGGGCACGCCCGCGAGCGCGCGATCGTACGTGGCTGCGATCCGCCGTTTGGCGGCGACGTACGCCTCGAGCTGCTCGAGCTGGGCCAGGCCGAGCGCCGCCTGGATGTTGGTCAGGCGGTAGTTATAGCCGACCGCGCCATGGACATACTCGACGGGGTCGTCCTTGGCCTGCGTCGTCAGGTAGCGGGCTCGTCGCGCCCACGCGTCGTCGTCCGTGACGAGCATCCCTCCCCCGCCTGTCGTGATGATCTTGTTGCCGTTGAAGCTAAAACAACCCACGTGCCCGAGCCGGCCCGGCTGGCGTCCGTGATGGCGGACGCCGAGGGCCTCGGTCGCATCCTCGACGACGGGGAGGTCGAACTCGCGAGCGAGGTCGAGGATGGGATCGATGTCCACGGGATGACCCAAGATGTGCACCGGAAGGATGGCGCGGACCCTCCTTCCGGTCGCGCGGTCGATGGTCATCCCTCCGCGCCGCTCGCAACGCTCGCGAAGGAACGAGGCCACGAGCTCCGGATCCATCTGCCAGTCCGACTCGCGGGCATCGAGAAAGACCGGCCAGGCTCCGAGGTAACGAATCGCGTTGGCGGGCGCGATGAACGTGAGCGTCGAGACGAGGACCTCGTCGTCCGGCTCGACGCCCGCGAGCATCAAGGCGACATGGAGCGCCGCCGTCCCGTTCACCGTCGCGACGGCGAAGCGCGCGCCCACCATCTCGGCGAAGGCCTGTTCGAACTGTCCGACGAACCGGCCGACGGACGACACCCATCCGGTGTCCAGGCACTCGCGGACGTACTTCCACTCGTTTCCACGAATCTCCGGGACGCACAGCGGGATGAGCGTCGCGGGCGGCGCTCCGAGTGCGGCGCGACTCAATTGCGGTACTCCGGCCGTTCGAAATCCGTCAGCACGCCCGCCCCCACGAGTCGCGCCACCTCGGCGATTCCGTCGCGAACGGCTTTCGTCGTGCGAAAGTCGAGCCGGTCTTTCACTTTCGCGAACGAGACTCGGTAGTCGCGCGGGTCTTCCTTCCTCTCGACGAATTCCACATTCGCCTCCGGCGCATGGGGACGGACGAGCTCCACCAGATCCAACTTGCGGTAGTTCTCCTCGGTCGAGCCGACGTTGAAGACCTCACGCCGGACGGCCGCCACGGGGGCCTCGAGGACCGTCGCCACCGCTCGGGCGGCGTCGGCGACGTGGACGTACGGGCGCCAGAACTGTTCGCCGAACACGACGAGTCGGCCGCGACCCACCATCTCGAGGGTGAACTCGTTGACGGTCAAGTCAAAGCGCATGCGCGGTGAAACACCGTAGACCGTGGCAAAGCGAAGGAGAGTCGGGCAGAGGCCGTTGGCCGCCTGTTCGGCCAGGATGGCCCGTTCGACCGCAACCTTGGTCTCGGCGTAAAGCGAAACCGGCGCCAGCTCGGTCGCCTCGTCGACGTAGGCATCCATCTCCTTCATCTTCCCGTAGTTGCTGCAGGTCGAGGCGAACACGAACCGCGAGACGCCCCGGCGGCGGCTTTCCGAGAGAAGGCCGAGCGACGCTTCGCGGTTGACCTCTTGAGCCAGGTCTGGCTGCCTTGCGCACGCCGGGTCTCCCACGATCGCCGCGAGGTGGACCACGGCGTCCATGCCCTCGAGCGCCTGACCGACGGCCACCCGATCGCGAACGTCGCCGCGAAGGAACTCGAACCGGGGGTGCGCCCACACCGGCAGCAGCGATCGACCGCCGTGGAGCAGCGTGTCGAGGACGCGCACCCCGTGGCCCGCGGCCAGCAACTGCGGGGCCAGGGTCGAACCGATGTAGCCGGCGCCGCCGGTGATCAAGACGTTCATCGAATCCTCGCGGCCAGAACGTCGCGTTGCGCCTGCGCATAGTCGTCGGGCTGCCCGACGTCGAGCCAATACTCCACGATCGGAAAGGTGGCCACGCGCCGGCCGTCGGCCAGCAGATGGCCGATGAGATCGGTCATATCGAATCGCTGGCCGTCGGGGATGTAACTCTGCACCGAGGGCTCGAGGAGATAGATACCGGCATTGACGAAGAACCCGACGGACGGCTTCTCCCGGACGCCCTTGAGCCAGGTTCCCTCCACCTCGACGACGCCGTACGGCACCTGCACGTCGTACTTCCGAACGCAGACCGTCGCATCGGCCTGGACCTTCTTGTGGAACCCCATCAGGTCGCCGAAGTTGACGCCCGTCAGGATGTCGCCGTTGATGACGAGCAGCGGCTCTCGGGGGTCGACGAGACGAAGGCCGCCGCAGGTCCCCAGGGGCTGTTCCTCGGGGACGTACCGGATCTGCACTCCCATTTCCCGGCCATCGCCGAAGTGGCTCGTGATCTGCTCCGCCAGGTGATGCGTCGTCACGTGGACGCGCCGGATGCCGGCGTCCCGCAAACGCGCAATCGTCCGCTCGAGCAAGGGGCGGTCCCCGACAGGCAACATCGGCTTGGGGACGTGGTCCGTCAAGGGCCGGAGCCGCGTCCCCAGTCCGCCGGCCATGATGACCGCCGAGACGGTGGACAGGTCGGCGGGCACGAGATCCCGTCGGAGGAGAAATCCCGCCAGGCCCCCACCCGGGGCAATGACCGGCAGATGGTTGACGTCGCGTTCGTTCATGACTCGAAGCGCGTCGGCAAACGAAACTCCTTCGTCGACGCAAACCGGAGCCGGCGTGGCGATCGAGCAGCATGGCTTCTCGAAGCTCTCCCCCCGGAGGAGCGCGCGACGCACATCACCATCCGTGAGGAGACCCTGCAGCCTCCCGCTGACACCGCAAAGAAGCAGCGCGCCCGTGCCGGCCAGGTCGAGCCGCCGGACGGCCTCGGTGATCGTGGCGCCGGGATCGATCAGCGTGCTCGCCAGCCGCTGCCGATACGTGTCGTCGGTCATCGTGCCCTCCGTGAGCCAATTTCTTCCACCACGTTCCGGACGAGGCGGTGCCCAATCGTCACGCCGTCGGGTCGGCTCGCGAATCGGGCGCCTGTCGGCCAGGTCGGAACAGCGCCCGCCCGGCCCGGGGAGCCCGCCTCGCAGAGGAGCAGGGTCGAGTCACCCGTCTTCACGATCACGCCATCCGCTCGCCGCCCGACGACCTCGCCCGGTGTCGCGATGTAGGCGGGCCAGGACGGCTCCCAGAGCGCCCGCCAGACGAGGACCGGGTCACCGTCCAGAGCTGTCCGGGCGCCCGGCCCCGGCCGCGAGATCGCTCGCACCTTGTTGTGGAGGTTGCGGCTGGTGTCCGACCAGTCGAGCCACTCGTCGCCTTCCCGCCGGGCGGCAAAGTAGGTCCCGGGCAGGTGCGCCTGAGGGCGGCGAACGGCCGTCCGGTTCGCGATCGTTTCGAGCGTATCCTCGACTAAGTCCGGAAACGCGGCCACCACGCGGTCGAGGACGTCTCCGTAGGTATCGGTCCAACCGATCGGCAGCGTGCGTTGCAGCAGGATGTCGCCGGTATCGATCCCTTCGTCCATGAAGTGGCCCGTGATGCCGATCTCGGTCTCGCCGTTGACGAGAGCCCAATTGATCACGTTCCTGCCCCGGTAGAACGGCAGCTTGCCGGCATGAAAATTGACGAACCCGAGCGGCGCCGCCTCGAGCAGGGGTCTGCGCACGATCTGGTCGTACGAGACCGAGACGTTCAAATCGGGATGGAAGGAACGCACGATCTCGAGGAACTCGGGCGAGTTGACGTTGGCCGGCTGGAGCGTCGGCAGGCCCAGGGCATGGGCCGCGTCCGACAGGGCCTCACCCGAAGGACGGCACCGCAGCACGACAGCCGCGACCGGCCACGGCCGCGCGGCGAGCCGACGGAGGCTGTTGGCCGCCCAGGCGCCGTCGCCGAAGAAGAGCAGCCTCATGCGAGATCGCCCCATTCGAGCTCCTCCTCGGCAGCCACGTTCCGCTTGAGCGTTCGTCCGGCGACGAAGGTCACCTCGTCGGGCCCGATCCCGGTCCCCGGTCGCTTGAACTCGAGGTCTTCGGCCGCGAGCTGGCTCCCCTTCTGGAGATCTCGCCGCGCCACGGCGCGGCGGCGGAACGCCTTGCGCTTCTCCAGCTCCGCCGCTCCGAGCACCCGCTCGCTCCTGCCGAGGGCCTCGTGGACTTCCCTGCTTGCGCGCACGATCGCAGTGATCTCGGGAGGGTCCGCGGAGATCGCATGGTCCCAGCCGTCCAGGGCCTTGTCGACAGTGAAGTGCTTCTCGAGGATGCACGCGCCCAGAGCCACGGCGGCCAGAGGCGCTGCGACACCGCGGGTGTGATCGCTCAATCCGACCGGCACGCCGAAGGTCCGGGCCAGCATCGGAATGTTGAGCAGGTTCAGCTCCCGCGGCGGGCACGGATAGATCGAGACGCAATGGAGCAGTGCCACAGGCCCGGCGCCTCCGCGGCGAAGGCGGTCGAGGGCGCGCTCGATCTCTCCCAGGGTCGCCATCCCGGTCGATACGATCACCGGCTTGTGTGTCGCCGCGACGATGTCGAGCAAGGGCAGGTGGTTCACGTCCATGGACGCGATCTTGTAGGCCGGCACGTTCAAGGACTCGAGCAGCTCCACCTCCCGCCCGGAGAAGCAACTCGAGAAGAACGTGATGCCTCGCTGCCGGCAGTACGCGGCGATCTCTCGGTGCTGATCGGGGGTGAGCTGGTACTTCTCCACGGCCTCCTCGAGGGTCAGCGCAGACGGGTCGAGCTTCGCGTAACGCGTGTTGCGCGCGTATTCGGGCCGCGAGATGAGCGAGTCTTTGGACCAGGACTGGAACTTGACGGCATCGACGCCCGCCTCTCGCGCGGCGTCCACGAGCCGGCGGGCGAGGTTCATGTCTCCGTTGTGGTTGGCGCCGATTTCGGCAATCACCCACGGCGGCTCGCCCGGCCCGACGGCGCGGCCGGCGATCATCAGTTTGTCCAAAGATCCTCCAGCGCGGGGTGCGCGACGCACCACCACCAGACATACCGAGGCTGCAGGCGATTGAGGCGAGCAGCGTACCGATCGAGCCGATCCCTTCGCGCAACGACCCGATCGGAAAACAGCAAGACCTGCTCGCGAGCCTGCGCGAGGCCCTGGCCGATGGACCCAGGCCCGGGCAGCTCCTGGAGCGCGTGGTGGTGCGCACGCACGACTTCCGTTGCCCGTACGATGTCTTCCGCCGTGAACGGCTGCAGGATGCGCGCCGTATTCGCCGGGTACTGCCGATACACCATGCGGGGAGTCTCGTCGAAGTGGAGCGAGAATCCGCCACACCAGGCGCGCGTGGCGAGATACCAGTCCAGCGCCACACAATCCGGCGGCGGCGGCGGCAGGCCCCTGAGCGCCTGAGCGCGGTACGCGGTGTTCGACAAACCGAAGACGTTGAATCGCGGCAGGAAGGTGGCCCACTCGACAGGCGCGCCCGGCCCAAAGACCAGACCCAGGTCGCGCCCGAGTCCATCGACGACCCTCAGCCCGCAGGCGGTGACGTCGTGTCCTTCGAGGGCCGCTCGGGACGAGGCAATGCGGTCGGGCAAAAGCCAGTCGTCGCTGTCGCAGAAGACGAGCGCGTCATACCTCTCGGCGAGCATCGCGATGCCCTGCAAGCGCACTTGCGTGGGCGTCTTCCCGGGTGGCGAGACGATCCAGGAAGCGCCGTGCGGCACAGGAACCTTAGTTGCGACGCGGTCCGGGTCGAGACCGTCCAGGCTGATCCAGACGTCGAAGTCCGTGTCCGTCTGCGCCTCCACCGACGCGGTCCAATCGTGCAGGAACGGCTCGACCCCGGGATACCAGGCCGTGTAGAGAGCAACCCGTTCAGGACTCATCGCCGCCCCGAGAGCTCCGCATCTCCATGAGGAGCTCCGCCATCTCCCAGTCCTCCGACGTGTCGATGTCCACGGCATGCCGCCAATCGAGCTCGAACCCGATCCGCCCGGGAATGTGGAACGTCCCTTCGCGCCGAAGCACGTTCGCTTTCACCCACCAGACGGCGCCTGTCGGACAGAAGACCGGCGGAAGGTCCTGGCTGCGTTGCGTGACGGCATCCTCGAACACCGGCTCGAGAACGTTTCCCTGCCCGAGCCGGAACGCCCACCACGGGTTGAGCCAGCCAAAGCGCGTCACGGACAGCTGCGATTCCGCGTCGGCCGCTCGAACGGCCTCGTAGCTGGCGACGATGTCCTTCGCGGTCCGCATCGGGCAGTTGGCCATGAGCTGACAGACCAGGCCAAAGGCGCCGCCCCTCGGGTCGAGTCGGCGAAGGACATCGAGCGTGACGGCGGAGACGGGGGTGTGGTCGTCGGCGAGCGAGGCATCCCGGATGAACGGCACCTCGGCGCCGCAGTCCGACGCGACGCGCGCAATCTCGGGGCTGTCGGTGCTCACGACGATGCGCTCGAACAGTCCGCTCTCCAGAGCGGCGTCGACCGTATAGGCGATCAGCGGTCTTCCCTTCATGACTCTGACGTTCTTGCCCGGCACGCGCTTGGACCCCCCGCGGGCCGGGATGACCGCCAGGCAAGCGGGCGACGTCTCGCTCACGTTTGATGCCTGCTGCCTGGACGATCTCGAACCGCGCTCCGCGCTCGAGCCCGTCTCGGCCTTGTGTGCATTTCTTTCATCAGGAAATCGGAACCAAACCGTCCGACTTCGAGGATCCCGTTTGCGCCAATTGTTCGCGAACCGGATTGCTGAAGGTGAGCCGTGCCTCCGGAAGGAAGGTGCTCAGGAACTGACGAACTCCTGCGCCCTCGCCGTCGCGAACCAGCGTCGTGAGCCGCGAGAGAGCCCACTGCACGTGCTCCGGAGCGTACCCCATGAGCTTCCCGATGAAGACCTTCGGGTGCCGGGTCTTGGCGATCTCTTCACCCGAGAGCTCGAGCTCCTCGAACAGCTTCTCCCCCGGCCGCAATCCGGTGAAGACGACGTCCATGTCCTCGAAGGGCTTCAAGCCGGACAGCCGGATCATGGAGAGCGCGAGATCCAGGATCTTGATGGGCTCCCCCATGTCGAGAACGAAGATCTCTCCCCCGTCGCCCATCGCTCCGGCCTGGAGCACGAGCTGGGCCGCCTCTCGGACGGTCATGAAGTACCGCCGCATGTCCGGATGCGTCACGGTGACAGGTCCCCCCCGCCGAATCTGGTCCCGGAAGATCGGCACCACCGATCCCGCCGAGCCGATCACGTTGCCGAAACGCACCGCCAGGAAGCGTCCGGGATGCCGGAAGGCGAGGTCCTGGACGACGATCTCCGCGACGCGCTTGGACGCTCCCATGACGGACGTCGGATTGACAGCCTTGTCCGTCGAGATCAGGACGAAGGATTCCACGCCGAAGCTCGCGGCCACCTCGCCGAGCAATTGTGTGGCGAGAACGTTGTTGCGAATCGCCTCCTCCGGGATGACCTCCATCATCGGCACGTGCTTGTGGGCCGCCGCATGGAGCACGACCTGCGGACGGTGCTCCGCGAAGATCGCCCGAACCCGCGTCTCCTCTCCGACGTCGGCCACGAGCGGCACCAGCGACACGCCGGGAAGAGTCCGGCGGACGTCCTGGTCGATCTCGAAAAGGGCCGGCTCGGCGCTCTCGACGAGCAGCAGACGCGCCGGCCGGAACCGAGCGACCTGCCTCGCACAGCTCCGTGCCGATCGACCCGCCCGCGCCCGTGATCATGACCGTCCTTGTCCCTCGAGGAACCGCGCGATCTGCTTCTCGTCGAGCTGAACCGGTTCCCGGGCCAGCAGAGTTCTCGACCTCCACGATGCGCAGGCGCGTAGTCTGCACCTTGCCCTGGACGATCTCGTAAAGGCCCGGAACGACGCGCAGCTGAACCGGGATCTTGCGGCAGATCTCGATGATTCGCAGGATCTTCGGCCGCGTGATTCGCGCAATCGTGATGACGACCTGGTCGATCTTGGCTCCTCGAACGAGCCGGGCAGAGTCGTCGTGTCGTGCCGAGGACGCGGAAGCCCATGGATCTCCGCGCCGACTTGGATGGGATCGTCGTCCACGAATCCCACGACCTCGAGACCCATCTCGTCGGTTCCCAGGATCTCCCGCGCTGCCAGCACACCGGCGCGCCCCGCGCCCACCAGGAGCGTGCGGCTGCGTCGGCGCCCCCTGCGCCGGGCAGCGAACGGGAGCGTCTTCTCCCGGTACTCGAAGACGACCCGGCGGGCCAGTCGCAGCCCCAGGACCCCGATGAACGCCAGCATCGCGTCGATGACGATGACCGAAAGCGGCACGCGCCAGCGCGCTGGACGCGCCCGTGCAGTCCGACGCGCAGCGCCAGGACGGCAGGGCGGAACCGAGGATCGCCGAGCAGCATCGTCCGCGCTTCCCGCATTCCCGACGTAGCGCCAGATGAACCGATGGACGCCGGCCAGGGACAGGACGGTCAGCTGAATCAGCACAACCACGGGAAGCTGGCGCCACGCGTTGGCGAGGTCCCGCGGCGGAACGCGAAAATCGAAGCGCAGAAGGTAGGCTGCCGCGAAAGCCGAGACGAGCACGCTGGCGTCGAGCAGAAGCTGGGTGACGCGCACCGTGAAGTGCCACGGCAGCAGAAGCTCCTTGTAGAAGGTCCCCCAGGTCTTTCGAAAACGCACCAGGCCGACCAGAAAGCCGGACCCGTAGGCGACGTGCAGGATGGCGAAGGCGCGGGGCAGGAGCGGCAGCGTCTTCCAGCCGCTGCGGCTTGCGGTCCGGACGGATGCCAACACGACCGCCAGCGCGTAGCTTCCCGCGACGGCGGCGGCCCAGAGCCTTCCCAAGGGCGAGACGGCGGCCGCCGCCAGGCCGGTCAGGATCGCGGCCATGAAGAGCGGGGGAACGAATTGCCGCAGCTTCATCTGGCGGGGATGCTTTTGAAGAACCCGCACCTTCCAGGCTCCGTACTGGAAGTACTGCCGCCAGAGACTCCGGAAGCTGCTGCGGCTGTAGTAACGGCACCGAACGTCCGCGGCCAGGAGCAACTTCGCGCCTGCCTTGCGGAGGCGGTAGTTGTACTCGTCGTCCTGATTGCGAACGAGCTCCTCGTCGAAGGGCCCGGCTTTCTGGAGGGTGGAGCGCCAGTAAGCGGGAAAGGCGACGGTGTCCACGAGCCCGGTCTGGCCGGGGCGCGTCCGGAAAGCCGACCCGCCCACGCCAAACGGCGAGCTCATCGCAATGGCGACGACCCCGGCCACCCGACCCTCGCCCACGGTCTCCAGTGGGCCGCCGACGCCATCCACGCCGTCCCGGACGAGGTGTTCCACGCACCGTCGCACGTAGTCCGGGGCGATTTCGCAGTGCCCGTCCACGCGCACGACGACATCGCCTCGGGCCCGGCTCACGGCGAGGTTCAGACCGCTCGCCACGATGCGGCCGGGGTTCTCGATTAGCTCGAGGCACGGGTGCTCTTTCTGAAGAGACCTGACGATCTGGAGCGTGCCGTCGGTCGACTGGCCGTCCGCGACGATCACGCCGAAACGGTCGGCCGGATAGTCCTGGGCCAGCACGGCCCGCAGACTTCGCTCGATGAAGTCGCGCTCGTCCCGAATCGGCATGACCACCGTCACTGTGGGAAGGCTCATGACACCTCCGAAGCGGAGTCTGTTTGCCCGCCGACGGAGCGCCGGCTCACCCGGCGACCCAAGCGGGCGCGCGCCTCGAGAACCGATTCGTAGAAAGCGAGCAGTCGCGCAGTCGTCGCCTCGAGAGATGCCTCGGCCGCGCGACCGCGGGTGGCGGCCCGCCCGGGACCCGTGCGGACCCGCTCCAGAGCAAGAGCCAGAGCGTCGGGGTCGGCGTCGGCGACGAAACATCCCTCGATCCCGTCCAGTTGCGAGGCCACGTCGCCGACATCGACGGAGACGACCGGCCGGTCGCACGCCATGGCTTCCTTCACGATCGTGGGAGAACCCTCCTGGAGCGAGGTCAGGAGAAGCACGTCCGCGGCATTGAGCCAGACGGGAACTTCACGGTTGGAAACGCCCCGGAGGATGTGGAGATCGGCCGGGCAGCCACGCGCGGTGAGACGGCGGACGGTCTCCCGGGCGAGCTCGGGCCTCTTCACGGGATCGTCGTTGTTCGTCGCAAACACCACGTGGAAACGGCCGTCCTGCCATCCGAGCTGCTGCCGGCACCGCGCGCGATCCAGCGGCCGAAAACGCTCGAGGTCGATCCCGGAGGGAATGACACGCACGTTCCCGGCCGCGAACCCCCCGGGCAGATGCCTGGCCAGGTGCGCCGATACGACGACGACGCCGCTCGCGCGGCGGGCCGCCCGCTTCGAGCACCGGACTCCGTAGGCCGCGGACAGCCGATCGATCGGGCCCGCGCCGCCAGCACCCTGGAGGTCCGAGCCGTGATACGTCACGACGACGGGAACGTCCGCGCGCGTGCGCGTGACCCGATCCGCCATCACACCGCCATACATCGCATGGACCAGGTCCGGCCGACGCGCCGCGACGGCCTCGCGAAGCCGCGCGGGCACCCTGTCGTACACGCGCCGGCCTTCCGCCAGTCGGTCGAAGAACAGAACGTCGACGTCCACGCCGGCGCGCCGCAGTCCCCCGACCTGCTGCTCGATGAATATGCCCGACGAGGGCGTTCGCGGAGTCGGATACATGTTGGTGACCGCGAGGATTCGCAACATGGTCATCGGGACGCCAGTCGCATTGGCCGAGGGATCGGCGAGCGGTCTTGCAAGCCCGACGATCCCGGGACCGGCGGGGCAACCTTCCGGGCTCGGCGACCACGCGAGGGCATGGCCGACGCCAGGCCGAAGACGAAGGATGGAGCGACGATCCGCATGCCGCCGACCAGCATGAAAAGCAGGCTCCACGTGAAGAGCATCGCGACGATGGCCTTCTCCCCCGGCCCCCGCGCGGCGAGAAACCGCCGTGCCGCAATCGAGAGCATCAGGATCAGGGCGGCCAGGCCGAGGACTCCGTGCTCGGACAGCATTCGCGTGAATTCGGTGTGCGCCACTCCCACCCGGCCCGTGACTTCCCGCAGTGCCTTCGCCTGCCCGGGCCCCACCCCCAGCACGGGGTGATCGAGAAAGATGAGGAGATCGGCCTCAGCGAGCTGGTCGCGCCCCGTCGGGTTGGTATCCAGGAAGCGATCGACGATCGCCCCGTGGGTGAACGCTTCGAGTCGCGGCACCACCACGAGCGCGGCCATCGCGGCGAGCAGCGGCAGGCCGAGAAGCAGGCTCATCCGAACACGCGGGATCCGAGCCAGGAAAACCAGCCCGGCGCCGACGCAGATCAGCAGAGCCACGACGCCTGTCCGCGAGAAGGTCAGAGCACTCTGAGCGCCCAGAGCGAGCAGGAGAGCGAGCATCGACGCCCGGAATGCCAGAGGTCGCCGGTCGTCGAACGCGAGGATGAAGGCCGCCAATGCTCCCAGGCCGAGAACCGCGGAGACCTGGTTCGGGCCGAAGCCGCCGCTGGTCAGGAAGTTCGACTCTGCTCCGAAGCTGATGTCGTAGGCGGTGACCGTGCCGAAAAACGAAATCGCGAAGACCCCGACGATCGGGGCGATCAGCGAGGCGAGAATGTGCGCCAGACCGTCGCGGGAGACGCGCAGGTGGGAGAAGAACCACACACTGACCGCCAGAGCGAGCGGGCCGGACAGATTGAAGCTAACCGGGCTGCGGGCCTGCGAGGGGCCCAGGTCCACCCACGTCCGGACTGTCGAAGGCAGGAGCAGCGCGAAGTAGGCCACCATCGACAAAGGCGCCCTGAGGCGCCGGGAGCGCAAGAGAGCGACGGAAAAGATCAGGACCGTCGCGTATTTCGCTCCCTCCCAGAAAAAATCGGCTCCGGTCATGCGCCAGAGGACCTCCGAGCCGGCCAGATACGCGCCGACCGCCGCCACGCGCCCGGGATGCCGCCCGGAAACCGCCCAGACCAGACCCACGGCGAGCGTGGCCAGGGCATGGACAGTGCTGAGCGATGGGTGGGAACGCATGGCGAGCGCGAGGGGAATGTGCGCCCCGAGGAACACCAGCGTGAGCGTCGCCTGGACGATCCTGCCGGACGCCACGGGACTGACCGGACGGTTCACGCCACCGCCCTCGCGTAGAGGTTCTCGAGGTCTTTCCGCAACCGAGGCAGCGAGGCAGCGGCCACGACATCCCGACGGGCCTGCGCGCCGAGCCGCAGCCGCAGATCTCTGTTGGCGAGAAGGTCCCCCAGCGCGGCAACGAGACCCGAGAGGCTGCCTCGCTCGAAGAGCAGCCCGTTCTCGCCGTGACGAACCATCTCCTCGACTCCGCCCACGCGCGACGCGACGACTGGCAGGCCGCTCGCCATGGCCTCCAGAACGACGTTCGGCATGCCCTCGGCGTCCGAGGGAAGGACGAAAACGTCCGCGCCCTGGTAGAGATCCGCCATGTCGTCCACGCCCGGACGAATCTCGAACCGCCGTCCGGACAGACCAAGGCCGGCGGCCTGGCTTTCGAGTTCCGGCTGGAGCGGCCCAGATCCCGCGAGCGTCGCGACGGGCCGCGGGCCCCCGGGGCCGGACAGTGCGGCGATGGCCTCCACCAGGAGATCGAAACGTTTGGGCGCGGCCAGACGCCCGGCCGCCAGCACACGAGCGGGTGTCACGGCCCGAAGACCCGGAGGGACCGGCCGAAAGTGCTCGGTGTCGACGACATTCTGCAGCAGGCGGAGCCGGCCGTCGGGAACGCCGAGCGCGACGGCGCGCCGAATCGCCGCTCGAGAGTTCGACGCCATCAGGCGCGGAAGGCGCAGGCAAAGGCGGCCGTAGAGGCGGCCCGCTCCAAACATCTCCCTCTCGACGGTTCCCCGAATCGCCCCGATCTCCGCCGCGCCGGAGAGCCGCCCGGCGACGGCCGAGTACAGATTCGTATAGAAGTGCTGGCTCTGGACGACATCTCTCGAATGGCGGGACAGCTCGGAAACGATCCTGCGCAGACGCCCCGCCTTGCTGGCCGGCTGCCCCACCCACGTGACGGGGATTCCGAGGCTCTCGAGCTTCGCCTCCCAGAACTCGCCGCGCGACAGGGTCAGCAGGCGCAGGTCGGCGCCTCCCTCGCGAAGAGTCTTCGCGATGTAGAAGAGCTGCCGTTCGGCGCCCCCCTGGCCGAGCGTGCCCGCCAGAATGGCGATCTTCAAGGTGCTGAGGTCGCGCATTGCAAAGGACCCCAAGCCTTGCGGAGCCGATCGCCCACCGTGTCCCGCCACCGCTCGAGTGAGTAGCGTCGGGCCGTTTCCACCGCGCACCGGGACATTCCGCGATAGCGCTCCGGGTCCGACAGACAAGTCCGGACACCCGCCGCGACAGCCTCGGGGCTGCATTCCTCGACCAGGACGCCGGCCCCCTGGCTGATCAGACTGGGCAGCACCGAAACGCGGGTTGCCACGACGGGCAGGCCGCAGGCCAGCGCTTCCAGCACGACCTTCGGGAACCCGTCCGAGGATCGCGTCGGATAGCAGAAGAGGTCGGCCTGCGACATCCGCTCGAGAACGGCCGCATGGGTGAGCTTTCCGGGAAACGTGACCGCACCCTGGAGACCGATGTCGGCAGCCAGGCGCCGGAAGTCCTCGAGGGCATTCCCGTCTCCGACGACGTCGAGAACGGCTCCGGGGAACTCCCGACGGATCAGAAGGAGGCTCGCGATCAGCGCCGCGACGCCTTTGTCCCTCTCCTGGCGGCAGGCGATGATGAGGCGGGGTCCCTCGCCCCGAAACCCATCGCGGGGCCGCCCCCACTGGCACAGCTCCTGTTCGGTCAGGGACGAAGCAAAGACCCACCCGATACTGGAGTTTCGCCGCGACGGAGGCCCGGCTGCCCCGCCCGTGGCGAGCATGACTCTTTCCCGGCCCGCGAAACGCTCCATCAACCACTTCCAGAATCGGTCGGCCGCGGTCTTCGGGCGCAACCAATTGCCGCAATGCCGGACGAAGAGCCTCTTCTTGAGAAGCAACGCCAGAAGGAGCCCCGCGGTGCCGACGTCTCCTGGAATCGGAGCGTGGACCGCGTCGTGATTGCGGATCTCGCGCCAGAGCGTCCGGCCGTTGCGCATCAGCCAGACCGGGAAAGCGGCCTTGCGCAGAGCCCCGCGCCCGGCGGGAGGCGTGAGCGCGACGACCGAGAGATCGCGGCCGGTCAATGCGCTCTCACCGCTCTGCGGTCCCCGGTTGGACACCGGTACCAGCAGCGTCGTGGTGTCGAAGAGCTCCGAGAGGGCGCGCATCTGGAACGGGAACCCTCCGTCGGTCGCGTACCCGGTGGGAGAGCTCTCGCTCGGCCAGCACGGCTTGTGAGACACCACGACGAGGTTCACGAGGCCAGCCGCTCCCGGGTTGGAAGCCAATCGTGGAGCTCGCGCATCCAGCGTCCATACGTGCGCTCGATGGAGAAGAGAGCCTCGACCCGTTCCCGCCCCGCGCGGCTGAGCGATTCCGCCAGCGCCGCATCCTCGATCAGCCGCAGCGCGTTCCCGGCCAGGGCCGCGTCCGAATCTCCCAGAAGAACCCCTTGCCCTTCCGAGATGCCCATCCCGTCGACCGCGTCCCTGGATGCGACGACAGGCACGCCCACGGCCATCACTTCCACCAGGCGGCTGCGAAATCCGTAGGTCCCGGTCCACGGGCAGAGGACGCCGGTCATCGATGCGAGCAAGGGCGCCACATCCTCCACGAACCCCGTGACCCGGATTCGCGGATCGGCAGCCAGCTTGCGCAACCAGTCCGGCGGCTCGCTGCCGATGAGCCAGAGCTCGGTGTCCGGAAAGCGTCGCCAGATCGCGGGCAGAATCCTCTCGAAGCAGCGCCGGGCCCCATCCTGGTTTTGTGCTCCCGCCAGGCCTCCATAGAAAGCGAACCGGCTCGGGCGGGCGGGCTTCCACCCATAGGGCCACCGATCGAGGCTCACTCCCATCGGCGCGCAGAACACGCGAGTCGGGGAAGGCAGCTGGCACCGCAGGACGTACTGGTACTCTTCATCGTTGATCGCCGTCACGGCGTCGAAAGCCCTCCACGCGTTCTCCTCCCGCCGCCGGTAGCGGCGCACGGCCCATCGCCTCAAAGGCGACGGGAGCCAACCGCGCACGTCGAGCTGGCGGGCGTACGAACGCCACAGGATGTCGTGCATATCGAGAACACAGGGAATGCCCCTCCGACGAAGCACCCGGACAGCCGGCGTCGCGTGCCAGTACTCGAAGAGGGCGCAGTCGTAGGCTCCGTCTTGCAGGAGACGCTCGACCCGCGAGGCCGAGAGCCCCAGCTTTCCGATCGCATAGTTGGAGGGCCTCAATCCCGTGGCCAGCGAGTACACGCGCGCTGCCAGACCGTGCCACATGGCCGCCGCGCGCCCGCTCTCCCCCTGGCGCGGCAGCAGGACGACCTCATCGCAGAGGCCTTGAAGATCACGCCGCGCCTGGTCCCGTTCCGACGCGGCCGCGAGCGTCACCAACGTGACATGAAACCGTCCCCGCGCTGCCAGGAGCGTGTGGAGCACGCGCACCCGCTGACCCGACGACGGCGGGAGCGGAACGACGTGCGAGAGAACGAGGAGTCTCGGCCGGGAGTCCGTCATCCGTGCATCAGCCGGCCTCGCGGCGCCGGGCCCTCGCGATCAACATGACACCTTCGGAAGAGGCCGATCGCCGGTCCTCCTCCCGCAGACGGCGGTAGAAACGGACGCGCTCGAAGAGCCCATGGGAGAAGTCCGCCCTGCGAATGCGCGCCTCGAACTGCGTCCGGGCGAACTCGCCGGTCATCACGGGGCGAATCTCGGTCACCTCAAAACCGGCCGCCAGCAGGGTGTGGCGCAGCGTCTCGGGCGTGAAGTACTGGACCACGAAGTGATCGCGCCGGTGCCGGGCAACGAGCTCGGGGTCCCGAATGTTCGCCAGCGCATCCACGGACACATGCAGCTCTCCGCCCGGCTTCAACAGGCGCAGCAGCTCGCGCAGGACCTCGTCGAGATTCGGAATATGCTCGAGCACGCAAAAGCTCAGAATCCGATCCAGAGAAGCCCCCGGCAACCCCGCGGCCTCGACCCTCCCGGCCAGGAAGTCCACCTTGTGCTCGACGCAGCTGTGCCGCAGGAATCGATGCGCCTCCGCGATCTTCGAGGAAGCCACGTCGAGGCCGATGACCCTTGCGCAGGAACGCGCCAGGATCTGCGTCTGGAAGCCTTTGCCGCAGCCGAGGTCGAGCACGACGTGACCGGGCTCGAGTCGGGCGCCCGAGACCACTTCGACGTACTCGTGGATCTTGAAAGGGTTGCGGAGCATCCACAGGCTCGGGACGACACGCGACCACTGGGCAGCCCGATAGGCGCCGATCTTGGCCAGCCGGCGCGCGCTCATCCGCGCCACCTTCTGGCGCCAGCGAGCTCCCGCAGGCACTGGGCGACCCGCGATCCGCTGCGCCCGTCCCACCGGCCTTCGAAGAAACGCTGCACGAGCCTGCGCCGCTCGCCGCTGCGCTTCTCCGGCGACGTGAGAGCGTCGCGCACCGCCCTCGCGACGTCCGCCTCCGTCGCCACGATGTCGACGGCGCCGCTTTGGACGACGGGCCTGTAATGGTCGAAATCGTAGTAGCGGATGAAATCCGGCACCGTCGCGACGCCCGGCGGGTTGTAGCCCACATTGATGACGGGCTTGTCGAACATGCAGAGCTCGAGCGAGATGGTGGAGGCGACATTGATGCCCGCGGCGCAATGCCGCAAGGTGTTCGTCAACATCGGGCCATCCTCCGGCTCCGGCGTGAACCACCGCGGGTTCCAGGCGACGTGCGGCATGAGGACGTCGGGCCGGCGCTGCTTGAGACCCTCGAAGCGGCCCGAGAGATCCTTGGCGTAGACCCGCACCAGGAGCTGGGGCGGACCGAGGTCGGCCATGGACGCCAGCAGATCCGCCAGGCGTTCGACGATCAGCGGCTCGCCGGGCATGTGGTTGGGCGTCCCGGTGGAATAGAGCACGATCGGTCGGGCGGGATCGGCCCCCACCCGACGGCAGAACTCCTCCCTGGTCCAGTAGAGTTCCTGCCGCAGATGAAAGTCGAACTGCGGAGTTCCGGTCACGAAGACCTGCTCCGGTCGAACTGTGTCGTAGATGCCGAGAAGCTGCTGGCGGATGGCCTCGCTCCAAACGAGGTAATGGTCGTAGGGAGGAATGATCCGTCCCTGCGACGTCAGGTTGTCCCACGAGAAGATGAAAGCTGCGGTTGGGATTCCGAGCTGTCTTGCGGCATGGACCGTATGGAGCGCGGGCCGGCTGTGGACGTGGGAGCCGTTGAAGACGAGAGAGGGCTTGAGGTCTTGCAGAAACTGCACGGCGGTCGCCGTGGCCCGCGATCGGCCCGCGAGCGAACCCTCGACGCGTTCCAGGAGGGCGACACCGCGCCGGTTTGCGAAGGGATAGGACAGAAGCTTCTTTCCCCATCGCTTCGACCGCGCGCGGACACCCTGGGCTTCCCTGTCGCGCAGGAGCGCGCGCACCCTCGCGGCCTCGGACGAAAGAAAACGGCCGTGCGCGGTCTCGAGAACCTCTCGAGTGAACCGGATCGGCCAGGGGTCAGAGGCTTCCTCGAGCTCGAAGACCCGCTCGAACTCCGACTCGAGCGCCCGGCGATAGCCCTCGCTCGGCATCACAGAAAGGATGCTGACATCGGCCTCCCGTGCGATCTCCTGCAGGGCGCCGCTGTAGACGAAGTTGCGAATCGCCTCGCCCCGCGGCAGCACCGCGAGCACTCTCACTTCGTCCATGGCGGCCTCGGACCTCGCGGTGGCCGATGGAGACCGAATCATGGGGTCTCCATGACGATCGATCGCCCCCGGAACTTCGGTGTGATGTAGACCCCGCCTTCGTTGGCGTCCCGGAGAACGACACGCCGGGCGCCGAACCCGTTTCCAACGCTGTGGATCGCGTCAGCGAGAGTCTCGACCTCGTTCCGATTGAAGTGAGGGTCCCATCGAGTGTCCTGAATGACCTCCCACGAGCGAAAAGACCAGTCCGTCGGCAGATCGAGAACGTATCGCGCGCGATTGCCGAGCCCGCTCGAGGTCCAGCCGGGCGTCGTGTGCAGCCCGTAGAGGAGCCGCCGGCAGGCTTCGGTGTCGACCCTGCCGATCGGGCCGAGGCTTTCGAGAATCGTGTCGGCGACACGTTCGTGGGCGCGGCCGTCGCTGCGAAAGAGCCACTCGGCCATCAGTTCCTCGATCCGCGCCTGGGTATTCCCGGACGGGCGGAAGGTCCCCGCCGCGATCGCCCCCACGGTGTCGCGCAGGTCTTCGTAAGAGGCCATGGGTGCGCTTAGCGCCTCAGGAAGCGGGTATTCGTGCGACGCCTCGATCCAGCGCGGCGACAACGCCGGAATGCCCGACATGACGGCCTCGATCGCGGTGCTGCAACTGCGCTGGACGACGGCGAGCGACCGCAGGATCCACGGGGCGACCGGTCCCTCCTTGACCACGTGGAGGTTCGTCAGACCACGCGCGCCCTCGCGGTAAGGGTCCTCCTTCTCCTGGGGATGAGGTCGAACGACCACGGCGAGGTCCGGAAAGTCTCCGGCCAGTCTCCTTGCCAGGTCGACCATCGACACAATGGCCGCCTTCTGGGTCCGAATCCATTCCTCCACGACGTTGCGGGGAGTGCCGTAGTTGCTACAGAAGTTCTCGACCAGCGCGTCGAGCGAGTTGTCGCTGTAGTTTCCGATCGTGAAGTTCGTGTTGACGAGAATGGAGCGGGGCGCGCCCGGGAGGGACGGCCCGATCATCTCCGCGTACACGCGGTCGAGCGGCGCGCAATAGTAGTCGAAGCGTGGGCATCCGGTGACCACCACCTGATCCGGCGTGAAGATCCCGCGCTCGATGACGTGGTTTGCAATGGCTGGGCCCCACATGCACGCACACCGAGCCGCCCGGAAGAGCTCGCGGTCCCCCCACATCGTCGCCTCGTACTCCTGCGGAGACCGATACACGCTCTGCTCGGTGTCGAGGAGGCCGAACTGGATGCCGACCTCGATGTACTTGCGAATCCGCGGGGCATAGTAGGGTCGAAAAGCGGGCACCAGCACGAAGTCGGGCGCCATCGCCCAGATCTCGGCGAATCCGCCGACTTGCGGGACGAGCCGGACGTCCGCTCCTCTCTGACAGAGCGCGCGCGCCACCAGGACGAGACCCGCCAGATCGCGCAGCGGCGTCGCCACCAGGAGAGCGATCCGAGGCTTAGGCATGGTGCTCCCCGAGGATGCGCGGCAACTCGCCGTACACGGAGCGCCCGGCCTCGACTTGCCGGACTGCGGCCGCCAGAAGAGCTCGCCGACAGGTGGCGGCCATACTCCACAGGAGACGCAGCCGTTCGGGCAGCCGCTCTTGCCATCCTGCTTCGAGGGCGAGGGTCGAGCACCCATCGCCAAAGAGGTCGCGGAGCCCGAGGAACTTGTCTCGGTAGTACGCGGAGCGGTACAGGCAGAGTGCCGGAACGCCCTGTGCGAGCGCAAAAACCGCAGCGTGATACGCGCCGGTCACGACCATACTGCATCGGCCGACCTGTCGGATGACGGCCGACGGCGTGTCGAGTGCCTCGGCGTTCTGAGATGGGTCGTGGGCGCCTTCAACGAGCGCCTGGATCGCCCGCTCGTCGACTCCTTCCCGAAGTGAAATAGGCACCGGGAGGAGAGGAACCCCGTGCTCGGAGGCAAAACTCTGGACAATCGGTCGCAGCGAGGCGACATCGCTCTGATCGACGTCTGCGTTCCAGGACACCCGAACATTCAGCCCGAGCCCGTTTCCAGGCTGGACCGGTCTGGCCTCATAAGCCGGCGCGACCGCATCGTCGCCCGTCATCCGGACCCGGCTCGGATCGACGCCGATCGAGTCAAGGATCGCCGGGCCCGATCGGCTCTCTCTCAAGGCGATGAGATCGACGCGCGGCAGCACGGCGCGGGCCTGTGCGAGCAACGCGGGATTGGTCACCGGCCCCAGGCCCTGGCTCAGCAAAGCCGTCGGGATCCGGCGCCTCTGGGCATCCTCGAGGGTCGAGAGAACATTCCGGCTGTAGGACGCGAAGACGTCGTTGAGGCTGCTCGCGCCGCTGGCCACGACCAGCGCCGTGCTTCTTTCCGAACCCACGAGCGCCGACGCTCCAAGCGCCGGGATTGCCCTCCGCGCCGCGCGGGAGAAGCGAGCCCCGAATCGGGCCACGCGCCCTGCGCCACCTCTCCGCGTCCGGAGGAACGGGTCGGCGGATGGGCAAAGGCGCCGCAGCGTGTCCACGTCGCTCGTGGGGACGCGGATCTTCGCCTCGGGCCACAGGCTTTTCAAGCGCGACACCGCCGTCTGGAGCATTGCGACGTCGCCCACGTTGCCGCAGTCGAACGTGCTCGGTATGAGGTAGACGTTCATCGCGAAGGGCCTGGACTCCTGGTCCGCGATCTGGATCGGCCCCGGCCTTCGCGGATCGAACTGGCGCAGCGGGCGACCGCCTCCCCCAGGCGCTTCCCGCTGCGCCCGTCCACGAAGCCGCAGACCGTCTCGGCCACCCAGCGCCTCTCGGCCCGATGCCTTTGAGGGTCCTTGAGATATGCGCGGATCCCGTCCGCGAGATCGCCGGAGTCCTTCGCCAGCCAAACGCCGCCCGATTCGGCCACCGGGCGAAAGTGAGTCCATACGTGGTTGACTTCGTGAACGACTTGCTGCTGCGGTTGGCCGGGCGCCGGGTCGTAGTCCAGATTCACCACGGGCCGATCGAACAGGGCGGCGTCGACCGTCACCGTCGACGACAGGTTCACGACGACGTCGGCGTGACGGAAGGAATTGACCCATTCGACCACTTGCTCCGTGGTCTGCGATCGGGCCGAAACCGGAAGGCGCGGGATGGAAGTCGACTGGACAGCGACGCGGGGACCGAAGGGGCGGAAGAGATCCGCCATCTCCGCGTTGTCGTGAATGGGATGGGGGCGCACGAGCATCTGTGCCTGCCCGAATTCGCCCCGAATGAGCCGTGCCGCCACGTCCAGCGCACCGTGCGGCTCCCCCGTGAGAAAGTTGGGGGACCCAAGCGCATAGACGATCACGGGGCGGTCGCCCCGCAACCCGAAGCTCGCAAGAAACTCGTCCCGCGGCCGCCAGAAGCGCGGCTGGAAGAAGACGTCGAATTGGGGCGCCCCCACGACGTGCACGTCCACGCGGCGGCTGGCAGGGTAGTAAGCGTGGAGCTGGCGGCGGGCCTCCTCCGACCAGACGAAGTAGCCGTCGTAGCGAAAAACCATCCGGCTCTTCGTGGACAGGTTGTCCCACGAGGGAATGAGAGTCGCAACGGGGATTCCCAGGTTCTTGGCCGCGCTGACGACGGCGGGCTCCCAGAACCAGAACGGGCCGGTGGCGACAACGAGGTCGGGGCGCAGCCGTTGGAGGCGCTGGCGCGCTTCCGGGCTGCGGAGATGGCCCAGCAGGAGTCTCTCGGTCAAGGATTCCACCGCGGGCGCCATGCCGGCTCGCGACAGCCATCTCGCCGGCGCTCGTAAGGCTTTGATGGATTTCCTCTGCGTCTGATCGCGAAAGTGCTTCTGAATGCTGCGCCGGCTCGGATCTTCGTGATGGGAGTCCCACACGAAATCATTCAGCCGGCGCGCGTAGTTGTGCGGAACCTCCGGGTAGTGCCCCACCTCCGGAAAGGGCTCGGCAACGGCCGGCAGGAGCCCATCCCAGAGGTGCGCGTGCTGCGGATTGGCCGCCGAGCTCGCCCAGATGGTGACGCGAGACTTCCGGCGGAGGCTCGCGATGCAATCCGTGTAGAGGAGCATGCGATCCGTCAGGAGAGACGTCGACAGGATGAGGACGTGCTCCGGCGCAGCCTGTTCTCCGGGCAGCGGCAAGGCCCTGGCCGTGCTCATGGATTCCGTCGGGGAGACGGCCGGCGTTCCCGAATCGCTCGGGGTGTCTGTCGCAATCTCATTTTTCGCGTTTCAACTCGTCGAGGGGACTTCCTCATCGCCGCTCGACGCGAGAGACAGCTCCCATTGCAGCGGCGGAATGAGGATGGCCTTCACGCGCCCGACGGACTGCTCCGTGTCGTCGGTCACGTTCAGGAGCAGTCGCTCGGAAAAATGCGTCTCCTCACGCCCCGACCGATTCCGCGCGAACAGCTTGAAGGAGAGCGTGTAGACGTCGGGAATCACCCACAGTGGCGGGAAGTGCACGCGAACCCGGTACCGGCCCGCGGTCAGGCCCTTGGGGCTGACCTCGTTCTCGCCGATGAAATGGTGAAGGAGATGATCCCCGGCCGAGTTGTCGATCAGACAGTACAGACGCGCGTTGCTGTAGTCGCCCTCCACCCGTAGATCGACATCGGCCGCGAAGGGCTCGCCGGAGAGAATCGGCTTGAAGACATCGCCGTTGCGGCCGGAGATGCGAAGCCCGCTCCACATTGTTCCTCGGGACGCCGTGCTGTCGGGAGGAGCTCCGAACGCCCCGGTATACCGGGCAAGAGCCTCGACCACCGGTCCCCGGTGGGCGACCGTGCCTCCTTCCAGAAGAAGGGCGGTCTGGCACAGCTCCTTCAAGGCGCCCAGGTTGTGGCTGACGAAGAGCACCGTCCGTCCCTCGGCCGCGACGCTCTCCATCTTCCCCAGGCACCGCTTCTGGAAACGCATGTCGCCGACCGCGAGCACCTCATCCACCAGCAAAATCTCCGTCTGCATGTGCGCCGCGACGGCGAAGGCGAGACGCAGGTACATCCCGCTCGAGTAGTGCTTCACCGGAGTGTCGATGAAACGGCTCAGCTCGGCGAACTCCACGATCTCGTCGAGCTTCTGGTCGATCTCCCTCCGGCGCATGCCGAGAATGGCGCCGTTCAAGTAGGTGTTTTCGCGCCCCGTGAGCTCCTGGTGGAAGCCCGTGCCCACTTCCAGCAGACTGCCGACGCGCCCTCGAATGACCGCTTCTCCCCCCGTGGGCTCGGTGATCCGGGAGAGCACCTTCAAGAGCGTGCTCTTGCCCGCGCCGTTGCGTCCGATGACCCCGACCACCTCGCCCGGACGGACCTCGAACGAGACGTCTCGCAGAGCCCAGACCATGTTGTCCCCGGGCGACGCTCCCCCGTTGCCGGCTGTTCGTTCCCGCCGCCAGGCCGAGGTGGCAAAGGAGGAGATCGTGTCTCGAAGCGTCTTATAGGCCGCCCGCTTCTCGCCAATGCGATACCGCTTGGACAGCCCTCGGGCGACGATCGCGGCGTCAGTCATGCTGCGGAGGGACCGGGGTCGGAGGTTTCTTCATTTTTCAGCCATTGCGATCAAGTGGCGGGTTCCCGCGGCCTTGCGCGGATCCAGACGCTTGGACTGCCATGTATTGACGACGTTGCCGAGCACGCTCATCGCCGTCCGAACCGGATGCCGGGGCGACCAGGAGCGAAGTCCCATGCTGCGCCAGGACCCGGCGCGCACCGCGTACTCCACGCGGACCCGTGGAAAACAGGACTCGAGACGCTCCGTGAGCTGGCGCCGCGTGTAATGCCTCTGGTGGTCCGGATTCTTATTGGGAACCACGTCTCCGTTGGGAGTCGTCATCAGAAATGTCCCGCCCGGCTTGAGCACCCGGTGCACGTGCCGCACGAAGGCGGCGTCGTCCTCGACGTGTTCGAGCACTTCCACCGCGACGACCGCGTCGAACGCGGCGTCGGGCAGAGTCGAGCGCGTCATGTCGTCGTAAAGCACGGTCGCGACGTTGCTCCGGCGACTGAGGGTCTGCTGCCGAATCCCGTCGTTGATGCCCAGGTGCAGCTTCTCTTGAAGCGAGGTCTCCCGCGGAAGGTCGCTGATGGTGATGACGGCGGGCACACCGATCGTGTAGTGCGACTTGCGTCCCCCGACGTCGAGGAACGCCGGAGAGTGTCCCCGGCCGACAGCCAACGCGCGCAGGCGCCGTCGGACGATCTTGTGCAAAGGCGGAAGAAAGGGCTCGGTGCAGAGGTAGACCCTCTCGAAGGATGTCCAGGAGGGGAGCGCGCCTCCAGTCGCGGGATCAGCCACGGCCGCCGACCACTTCCCGTTGTCCCGTCAGCCTTTGCCCCGCCAGGCCGAGACCGACCCATTGCCACACGAAGAAGCTGTTGTCCGACCCGTGGTCCACGTATGCGCGCCAGGCGGCGCGGACGGCCCGGGCGTCCAGCCAGGACCCACCGCGTTGATCCACGGCGGCTTCGATCCGTTCGCCAGCCCAGGCGCGCAGAGGGCCGCGAAGCCATTCGCGCTGGGGTGTTTGCAGGGGCCGTTTGGGCGCCCCGACGACCCCTTCGGGCAACAGCCGGTCGATGATCCGCCGCAGCATCCATTTCGTCTGTCCCCCTCGGATCTTGCGCTGCGCTGGCTGCCGCAGCGCCAGCTCGACCAAGCGGTGGTCGAGGAAGGGTTCGCGAAGCTCCCGGGAGACGCGCATCGAGACCCGGTCGCCGTAACGCAGAGCACGGGGCAGCTTCGTGAAGCGAATGTCCCGCCATTGCAGGTCACGCAGCCGGTCGCCGAAGGGTCGCGACGGCTCGAAGGGTCGGGCGAGCGCCCGGAATTCGGCAGCGAGACACTCGGTCCGCGTGACGGGTCCCCGAGTGCCCTGAACGAGGGACGGCGCAGATCCGGCGACCGGCGCCGCATAATAGTCGTAGCCCGCCCACTGCTCGTCCATCCCCTGGCCGTCCAGAAGCACGACGACGCCTGCCTCACGCGCGGCCTCGAACAGGCGCGCATACGCAAGAGTGGGCAGGCCGCCGAAGGGCTCGTCCTGGAAGGCGGCCACGGACTCGGCCAGCGCCGGGACGTCACCTGCTGCGAGATGGGCGACGATCGACGGATGCCGCGTGCGGCCGAGCGTCTGGCGCACCCACGGCAGCTCGTCGTAGGCCGGATCCCCGGTGACGAAAGTGAAGGCCTTGACGTCGCTCTCGGGCCCCTGTACGGCCCTGACGAGGCCAAGAAGAACGGAGGAATCAAGGCCGCCGGAAAGATTGATCCCGACGGGCACGTCGGCCCGGAACCGCAGGCGGACGCTCTCTTCCAGCAGCGCCTGGTATTCATCGCAGACGAGCTCCTCGGAGCGCGTGTCGCACGAGGAGCCGACCCGTTCCGGCAAGTCGTACCATCTGGCGACCTCGGTGCGCCCGCCGCGCCACACGAGAAGATGGCCGGGAGGCAGCGAACGAACACCCTGCCAGAACGTCTCCTCCCCGTGATCCAACAGCCCGGCCGTGAGGTAGCTCGCCCAGGTCGCGGCGTCCGGTTCGAGACCGACGCCGGCGGCCTGCAGCGCTTTGATCTCGCTCGCGAGAAGCAGTTCGCCCCCGGGTGATTCGACCCAGTAGAGCGGTTTGACTCCGAAGCGGTCGCGCACGGCGATCAGGCGACGCTCCCGGCCGTCCCAGATCAGGAAGGCGAACATCCCGAGGAAGCGGTCGAGGCAGGCCGGCCCCCAGCGCGCCCACGCCGCCAGGACCACCTCGGTGTCGGTCTGGGTCTGAAAGGGGTACTCGGAGAGCTGATCCCGAAGCTCCCGGTAGTTGTAGACCTCGCCGTTGAACGCGATGTGCCAGCGACCGTCCGCGCTCGCCATGGGCTGGCGACCGCCCGGAGACAGATCGATGATGGCGAGGCGAGCGTGGCCCAGCCGACAGAGGCCGCTCGGATCACTCCACGTCCCCTGCCCGTCGGGGCCGCGGTGCTGCTGGGCAGCCGTCATCGCCACGAGCCGCTCCCGGGCCGCTGCGCCATTGCCTGCGATGCCCGCAATCCCGCACATGGTCAACGGGCTCCCGCCCGCTGCGCCGCGTCTTCGCCCAGGAGCTGCTCCGCTCTGGCCCAGTCGGCGAGCGAATCCACGTTGACGCTGCGACGGGCGTCGATCTCATAGCCGACCAGGTGCCGGCCGTAGAGACTGTTCTGCTGCAGGACGACGTCCCGGCGCACGACGTAGACCGAGCCTTCCCTGTGATACGCGGGTGGAAGGTCCTGCCGCCGTCCAATCGGCGCGGCCTCGCCGGTCGCCAGATGGATGCATCCGTCCTCGCACTGGAAGTAGACCCAGTGCGGGTTGTATTCCGCGGGAACGGGCAGCACCGTCACCACGGCGTCCGCGTCCTTTTGCTCGAGGACCTCGATACAGGCATCGATGTCCTCGGGCCGCCGGAGCGGGTTGGTCGGCTGAAGAAGGCAGACCGCGTCGAAAACGTCGCCGCGCTCTTCCAGCCACCGCAGAGCGTGGACGACGACAGGGAGCATCGGCGTCTCGTCGAGAGCGAGCTCGTCGGGCCGGAGAAAGGGCACTTCCAGCCCGCAGGACCGGCCAATCTGCGCGATCTCTTCGTCTTCGGTGCTCAAGACGACCCGCTCCAGCCGCCGCGCAGCGCGAGCCGCCTCGGCCGTGTATTGGAGCAGTGGTCGACCGTGGAGCGGGCGAATGTTCTTTCGGGGCACGCCCTTGGAGCCGCCCCGCGCCGGGACCAGGCCCAGCACGCGCGCCGGGCGGGAAAGACGGCCGAATGCATTCTCGGAGCGCGTCGTCATGAGGCGTCGACCAGCCGCTTCTCGATCGTCAATGGGGCCGTCGCCAGGCACTCGGCGATTCGCTCCCCCGCTCGTCCGTTCCCGTACATCGGATCCGACGCGTACCTTCCGTTGGAGAGTTGCCGGCGGATTCCGTCGAGAACCTCCTCCTGTCCGTAACCGACGTCGAGGACGTTCTTCCCCCGGTCGCGCCCGCTCTGGCGCGTCCCGATGTTCACCACCGGAACGCCGAGGAACGAGGATTCCCGGATGCCCACGCTGGAGTTGCCCACGAGGCAGCGGCTGTTGTGGATCAGGCGCAGGAAATCGGTCGGTGCGAAATTCTTGAAGAAGTGGATCTTCATCGGCCGCTGCGCCTCGCGGAACGCGCGGATCGCATTGGACGTTCCGTCCGAGCCCGCGTCGACGTTGGGCCAGAACCAGAAGGCCGGCAATCCGAGCTCGTGCACCGCGCGGAGCGTTTCGGATGTCTGCTGGCGGGCACTCTCGTACTCCGTGGTGACCGGATGCTGCATGACGACCAAATAGCCGCCGGACAGATCGAGCCGTTCGCCGACGCCGCCGTATCTCTCGAAGGGATCGAAATCGAGTCGGGGCGATCTGGCCACCTCCGCGGCGAGGTCGATGGACGGACACCCCGTGACGAAAACGGTGGCCGGCTCCTCGCCCATGCGCACGATCCGTTCGGCGGCCCTTCGGGTGGACGCAAAGTGCAGGTTGGACAACTTCGTGACGGCGTGCCGGACTTTCTCGTCGATCGAACCCGTGATCTCCCCGCCCTGAACGTGGGCCACCGGGATGTTCATGTAGGAGGCGGCCACCGCCGTCGCCAGCGTCTCGTACCGGTCCGCGATCGTCACAACCACGTCCGGGCGCAGGTTGTCGAAGACCGTGGCGAGCTCGAGCAAGCCCAAGCCCGTCGTCTTCGCCATCCCGGTGAGGTTCTCTCCTTCGAGCACCATGTAGACGCGCGCCGCGATCTCGAAGCCGTCCTCCTCGATGTAGCGCACCGCCGTCCCGTAGCGGTCCAGAAGCGCCGAGGCCGCCACGACCAGCTGGAGCTCGAGATCCGCCCGGGAGGCGATGGCCTGCAGGGCGGTCTTGATCCGGCTGTAGCTGGGGCGTGCCGTGACGACGACACAGACCTTCCGAGCCATCAGCGGGGCCGCTCCAGGTCGTCCTCGGACAGCAACTGATCGCTCGCCACGTTCCTCTTGAGCCGGCCCCCGAGGATCTCCGGAAGCCGGGCCGCGGGAATGCCGGTTCCCGGCTTCTTGGCCGCCAGATGCTCCTCGCGCAGAACCGTTCCGGCCGGGAGGTCCGACCGGGCCACGACGCTCTTGGTGAAGAGCCGGCGGGCCGGCTCGAGCTCCTTTGCGCTCGCGTCCTTGTCGACAGGATTCTCGATCATTCGCTCGATGAAGCGGACACCCTCCACCAGCCGACGGAGCTCGTCGGTGGTCAGGGAGACGGGGACGTCCGGCCCGAACATCTCGCGGCTCAAGGTGACGTGGACCTCCAGAGCGGCGATCGACAGCGTCGCGGCCGCCAGGCCGGGATAGATGGTTCCGGAGTGATCCGAGAGACCGACGGCGCAGCCGTACCGCTCCCGGAAGAGAGGGATCAGGTTCAAGCCGACCTTCTCCGGGGGACACGGGTAAGCGGACGTGCACTGCAGGAGGACCATCGGAAGTCCGTGCGCGGTCACTTGCGCGACCGACTGGTCGATCTCGGAGAGCGGGCTCATACCTGTCGAGACGAGAAGCGGAAGCCCCGTCGCCGCCATGGCATCGAGCATCGGAGCGTTGCCGGTCTCTCCGGACGCCACCTTCCAGGCCGCGACGCCGACCCGCTCGAGCAGCTGGACGGCTTCGAGAGAAAAGGGCGAGCTCAGAAACCAAAGCCCCTTCTCCTCGGCGTGCTGCCGCAATCCGATCCACTGCTCTTCCGAAAATTCCATGCGCTTCCAATAGTCGTATCGGGTGCGGTCCTGGCGGCTGAAGTGCACGCGCCAGGGTTCTCCCGGAGTGCTCTCGGCGGCCGCGATGTGCGTCTGGAACTTCACGGCGTCCGCGCCCGCCTCGGCGATGGCGTCGATGAACGCGTGCGCCGACCCGACGCTCCCGTCATGCGCCTGGGCGACTTCCCCGATCACGACGCAGCCGGCCGCGTCGCGCCGTGGGCCGGCAATCCGACGCAGCGCCGGACGAAGTGCCGCGGAGTCTCTGATCAATGCCACAGTTTCACGTTCGAGAAGCCTGGATCGCTGGTCCGCGCCCGAAGAGTCTTCGGGTCAAACGACGTCGGCGAAAGACCGCTCCATGCGTCGGAAGTAGAAGGCGCCGCTCACGAGCAGGGTCAGAGCCACGGCGGTGCTGGCGAGAACCATGGCCCAGGGCCCCTTCCCCGTTCCGAGAAGGGCCCACCGAAATCCCTCGACGACCCCCGCCATCGGGTTCAGCCCGAAGATCCAGGACGGCAGTCCGTGCTCCGCCAGTTTCGCAGCCACCTTGCTCGAGGGATAAATCACCGGAGTCACGAACAACCAGAGCTGCACGAAGAACGGCACGACGTAGCGCACGTCCCGATATTCGACGTTGAGCGCGGAAAGCCACATCCCGACGCCGAGCGAGGTCGCGAACGCGAGGAGAGACAGGAGGGGAAGAAAGATCACGGGCGCCGACGGCCAGAGGCCATAGAAGGCCATCAGCCCGATCAGGACGACGAAGGCGATGGCGAAATCCACGACACCGGCCAAGACCGAGGCCATGGGAATGACGAGGCGCGGAAAGTAGACCTTGCGGATCAGATTGGCCGAGCCCACGAGACTCTCCGAGGAGTGGCTCAGACCCTGGGCGAAGAACGTCCAGGGAAGAAGGCCGGCGTAGGCGAAGATCGGATAAGGCAGCCCGTCGGAGCCGATCTTGGCCAGCCGTCCGAAGAGCAGAGTGAAGACGATCATTGTCAGGGTGGGTTGAAGAACGGCCCAGGCGACGCCCAAAGCAGTCTGTTTGTAGCGGACCTTGACGTCGCGCCAGACGAGAAAGTAGAGAAGCTCGTGGTACTCCCAGATTTCGCGCAGGCCGAGGGAGGTCCAACCCGACGTCGGCGCGATGAGCACCGCCGGCGGCCCCTCCCGAGGTTGGAGAGCATTGCCGGTGCTCGGTCTCATGGCGTCGTCTCCCCGCCCGGAAGACCGTGGCTGCACGTCGGCTCCTGAATCATCGATTCCCCCGGCCTCTCGTTCCCATCAAGCCATCAAGCCTTCACGACGTTGGGGGCGGAGGCCCGGTAGACGCCGCGGGTATCGACGACGAGAGCCGCGCTGCGCAGGATCAGGTCGTAATCGACGGCGGAATGATCCGTGACGATCACGGCCGCGTCTTGATCGGCGAGAATCTCTGCGGTCAGCGGGCAAGAGGTCATCGATGGAAGGTCCGGCCACGAGCGCATTCGCGGCGCTTCCGGAATGTGGGGATCGTGATAACGGATTCGGGCGCCCAGCCGAAGGAGCTCGTCGACGATTTCGAACGCCGGGCTCTCGCGGGGATCGTCGATGTCCTTCTTATACGCGAGTCCGAGGATCAAGATCCGACTGCCCTTCACCGCCTTGCCCCGCTCGTTCAAGGCCGCCTGGATTTTTTCGACGACATACCCGGGCATACCGACATTGACTTCCCCGGCCAGCTCGATGAACTTGGGCACGACCCCGTACTCACGGGCCTTCCAAGCCAGATAAAACGGGTCCAGCGGAATGCAGTGCCCCCCCCATCCCGGACCGGGATTGAATCTCATGAAGCCGAACGGCTTGGTGGAGGCGGCGTCGAGAACCTCCCAGATGTCGATGTTCATCTTGTCGTAGACGATCTTGAGCTCGTTGACTAGCGCGATGTTGACGGCCCGAAAGATGTTCTCCGTCAGCTTGGTCGCTTCCGCCACACGGGCCGATGACACGCGAATGGTTCGGGTGATGACCTTGTCGTAGAGAGCCTGAGCCAGATCGCCAGCCACCGCATCGACGCCCCCCACCACCTTGGGAATCGTCGCCGTTTCGTACGACTTGTTTCCGGGGTCTTCCCGCTCCGGCGAGAAGGCGAGGTAGAAGTCGGCCCCGCACTTGAGACCCGACTCCTCGAGGATCCCTCGCACCAGCTGTTCGGTGGTTCCCGGATACGTCGTCGATTCCAGGACGATCAGCTGACCCGGACGCAAAGAGTCGCGAATTCGCTGAGAGGTCCCGACGACATAGCTCATGTCGGGTTCCCGCTGCGGGGTCAGCGGAGTGGGGACGCAAACGATCAGGACGTCGGGCTCGGCCAGCCGACGAAAGTCGTCCGTGGCGTGGAACCTTTCGGCGCCGATGGCCCGGGCCACGCGGCGGCCATCGAGATGACGAATGTACATTTCGCCGCGCGCCAATCCCTGGATTTTCGAGTTGTCGACGTCGAACCCGAGGACGCGAAAGCGGCCCTCCGCGAAGGTCAGAGCGAGTGGCAGTCCGACGTAGCCGAGCCCCACGATGCCGACGACCGCCGTGCGGTCCTCGAGACGGCGCAACAGATCGGCGCTGGTGACGGGCGGGGCGAGGGTGCTCATGTTCTGTCTCCTCGAGCGGAGATCGATTGAGACTCCGTCCCCTTCGGTGTACCAACACCGGCAGGGACTGGCTTCTTTGTATGCGCCGCGGCGCCTAGGCGTTCGCGGCGCGCCGGCTCGCGAGGCCCGGGCGCATCCCCGGAGAAGCCAGCGTGAGCGCGGTTTGCTCGAACTCGACCGCTACGGCCTTGCGTAGCATCGAGATCGACACGATCAGGCGCGGGCGTCCGGCGGACCGAACGACCACGCCGCAATATCCCTGAAATGGCCCTTGAGACACACGAACCGAATCACCGGGAGAGAACACGGGATGCGGCGCGAGGCTGGCTCCCGATTCCTGGAGGCTTCTCAGCTGCGCGAGCTCGGCGGTCAAATCGCGCTGACCCGAAACTGCAAGGATTTGACACACCAGACGGGTGCGCAGCGCGGTGAGCCGCTCTTCCCCGGTCCCTCGGCAGAATATGTAGCCGGGAAACAGCGGGAGATGCGAGACGAAGAGGCGTCCAGCACGCCGAATTCGCTTCTCGAAGTGCGGCAGATAGAAGGGAACTCCCAGGGCGACGAGATGCCGCGCCAGAGCCTTTTCCTGCCGGCTCCGAACGTGGGCGACCCACCACGGCATCCGAATTTCAGACAAATCGAACAAGTCGGGAGGGATGAGATCTTTCTCGCTCTTGAGAAGCGCCACGACTCCCAACCTCCTCGGCCGCCTGCGAATCCAGGTGCCGTATCCTCTTGTCTAGGGAGTGGGATCCTAGCACAGGCAGGGGTCCGAAGGGTCAACCCTCTGTTCCTCAGTACAGGTTCTTCAACCTGATCTTAAGGACAGTTGAACCCTGTCCTCTAAGGCCTTGAGAGAGAGACGCTTGACCCCTCAGCGAAACGCAGCGTCGATGGGTGTGACACGGCCACCGACAAGCGGGGTAAACCAGAAAACCCGGCTGCCCCAGCGCCCGCCGAGCGGGAGCTCCAAGACTCGCTCTCCGGCGACGACCGCCGTGCCATCACGCCCCCGGTCCCACCCGTAGGCCACGACTGCCGGCACTGCGGCCCTCAATCGGACCACGAGGAGGCTGCTCGACGACGCGGGGTCGAGGCACAGCGTCAAGCGGCCAGTCCGGATCCAGTCCTCGATGGCCGAGGGTTCGACGCGAGCGCCCTCGATCCGACGTTCGAACGCATCGGCCGCCCCGCGATCGTTGGATGCAAGGGCCGTGTCGCGTTGGAGCAGGAGCGCCTCGCAGCTCTCCATCTCATAGGAAGGAAGGTTGCCGAGCGCCTGGCGCGCTGCCGACGGATCGTTGCGCCGCAACGCCTCCCGCGCCGCCCGCAGCTCGTACCCGACCCAGTCTGGTTTCGTCTGATCCACGACACGGGCGGCATGCAGCTTTTCCGCTGCCGCGCGATCTCCCGTCAGCAGGAGCACGGCCGCGCGCACCGGTTCCGGAGCGTCGGGCAGCGACGACAGAGCGCGGCGCAGCCCCTCCGGCGCCGCGAACCCTTCGCGCCCGTCGAGGAAGAAACGCACCAGACTAGCTCGCGGGTCCGTACTCCACGGACCGGGTTCCGAGGGCCAAAGCTCGAGAAGGCGGGCGGTCTGTCGGCGTCCCTCGGCGTCGTCAAAGCGCTCGGCGGGAAATGCCGTGGCGAATCGGCGGCAGGCCTCGGCCAGGCTGGCCCGCTCCCCGCGCCTGGCCAGATCCTCGATGCCCGCCAGAGCGATCCGGCGATCGCGCGCCTCGGCCCGATCCGCGCTCTCGAGCAAGTTCGTCGCCCGGGCAAGGCTCCGATTCGCCATCGCGGCGGCGGCGGCGCGCAGCGCCTCGGCGCGGTCGGGCAGGAGACGGATCGTGGCCTCGTCGCCGAGGACCGCCGCGGCCTCGCCGACGTGGCCGGCCAGGAATTCGGGGTCTCGGAACCCGGCTCGGATCGCCTCCAGGGCTTCGGCGCGCCATGCCGGTGGCAGACTCGGCCACTGACGAAGACACGCTTGCGCCCAATTCGAGTGGATCGCCTCCGATCGAGGCGCACCGGACGCAGCGGCGCGCCAGGCCGTCATCCAGCGCCGGGGATCGGCGCCCGCTCCTTCGATCCGAGCCTCGCGATCGGCCAGTCGCGCCAGCACGTGCGTGTGAAAGGGCCAACCCGGCCGGTCGATCAGGGCGACGAGAAGCAACTTCCGGGCGGTCGCAAGCCAGGGTTGCGGCCTTGGGTCGGACGCGTCGGTGCCCTGAAGAGCGACTTCCACCGCCGCCGCCGCCGCAAGATCGGCTGCCGGCTCCAGCTGCAAGGACTGCACCTCCAGCGGCCGGCGTCGCTGGAGTCCCGCTTGCGCAACGAACCGGTCGACCCGCGATCGGCCGGCGATATCCGAACCGACCAGGACCACGACGCAGGCTCCGAGAAGGAGGCTCAGCCCTGCGAGGAGCGCGCCCCGGCGCCCGAGGGACGCCGGCGTCGTTGCCTCGGAGTCCCCGCTCCCATTTGCCATGTCAAAGCTCCTCCGCTTTTGCGCTCGTGCCCGGCCAGGGAAGGGGCTCCGAGGTCAGAAGCGCTTGGGCGTTCGCGTCAAACAGGCCCATCTCGACCTCGTCTCCCCATTCGTGGCGAACGAGCGCGCGCGCCTGCGCCAAGCGGGGAGGCCGGCGCTCGATCGAGTGGGCGTCTGAGGCGACAAGGTGGACGAGTCCGCGCCGGAAAAACGCCTCGCACGCCGACCGGCATCCGCGCCCGAAGTCGCCGAGCAGGCTTCCAGCCGTCAGCTGGACGACTCCTCCGCGGGCCACGAGCCGTTCGAGGCGGTCCGGATCCTGGGCCAAAACGGCGTTTCGCTCCGGGTGCGCCACAACCGGAGTGACCTCGAGAAGCGAGAGCTCGTGAAAGACGGCCTCGGCGGCAGCGGGGACTTCATTGGGGGGAAATTCGATGAGGAGGTAACGAGACCGGTTGAGCCGCGTCAGGGGGCTCCACCGTCCCCGCTCGACGAGCTGCACGATATCCGTCGAGAAGTAGTACTCGCACCCGGCGAGTACGGACGGGCGTCCGCCGAGGAGGGTGTTGAGCCGCAGGAGCAACCGGTCGCGGACGGAAGGATCCTCGTTGATCCAATTGTCCCGAAACACGTGGGGAGTCGCGACGACCGTGTCGGTCCCTTCATCGGCGGCCGCGCGACAAAGAGCCGTCGCCTCGTCCCAGGTTTTCGGCCCATCGTCGATGCCCGGCAAGCAGTGAAAATGAAGGTCGATCATTCGGGTCGGGCTCTCCGGCCATCGCGTCCGGAACGGGAATCAGCCGGAGCCCGAGATCGAGGCCGCCGGCTTGTCGGGACCGGTTGTTTCCGCGTCGGGGCCGTACCCGTACTGGTTGATCTCCCGGTATCCCTGGTCCAACTCGGTCAAACCGTTGAGGACCACGCCCAGCACCCGGATCCCGCTGCGGGCCATGCGATCACGGACCCGGACGACCTGGTCCCTGGGAGTCTCGCCGGCCTTGACGCAAAGGATCGCGCCGTCGGTCAGGTGCCCGAGGATCATCGCGTCTGTCAGAGGGAGAATCGGCGGCGAATCCAGAATGACGTGACTATAGGAGCGTTGGGCCCGATCCAGAAGCACAGTCATCGCCTCCGAGGAGAGCAGGCCGGAAGGGTTCGGAGACGCCGGTCCGGACGGCAACACGAACAGATCCGGAATGTCCGTTCGCGCGATCGCCGATTCGGTTGGCACGCCCTCGGCCAGAACGGAAACCAGCCCCGTGCGGTTGGAGATATGAAAGATTTCGTGCAGACGAGGCCGATGCAGGTCGGCGTCGATCAGAAGGACGCTCTTTCCGAGCTGGCTCAAGACGACGGCGAGATTGGCGGCCGTCACGGTCTTTCCCTCCTGCGGGAGAGCCGAGGTCACGACGATGGAGCGGATTCCACCCGCCCGCGACAACAGGAGAGAGGTCCGCAGGGACCTGTAGGACTCCGCAATGGGCGCACGGGGATGCCGGTGAGGCAGCAGCTCGATGGCGACTTCGGCGCCCGCGTCGCCCGACGCGGCCGGCGCCCTCTCGGACCGGGCTCGATAGCCGTAACGATGCACCCATCCGCGCTGGTTGTGAACGGACGGGATGACGCCGAGCGTCGGCAACTGCAGCACCTCTTCCACCTGCTCCGCCGTCCGCAGGCTCTGGTCCAGGTGCGAAATGAAGAATGCCAGGCCCATTCCGAGCAAGGCGCCCCCGAAGAGCCCCAACAGCCCGTTGTTCCGGTACGAAGGCTTGAAAGGGGTCTCCGGAGGAAGGGCGCGCTCGACCAGGCGGGCGTACGAAGCCCGCTCTCCCCCCAGGCGCGTCACGACGTCGGCCTCCGCCTTCCGCTTGAGAAGACTGTCGAGCAGAGCTTGCTTCGACTGAAGCTCGACGCGACGCTGGGAATACTCGAGCTCGTTCGAGTTCAGGTTGATCATCGCTGATTTCTGGGACCGCAACTCCGCCTTCAGGCTCTCTTCGCGCCTCTGAGCGGCCTGGTATTCGGATTCGGCGGCGGCGCGCGCCTTCGCCACCGCCTCGGACACCAGCGAAGCGATCTGGCGCCGCCCCAGGTCGATCTGCGCCTGCAGCTGGATCATGGCTGGCCACTCGGGCTTGAAGAGGCTCAGCTTGTCCGCGTACTCGCGCTCGAGCCTTGCCTGCTCCGTCCGAAGCTGCTGCAAGGAGCTGTCGGCGATGGAATCGGCGATCGCGTCCGGCTTCCCGTTGCGCAGTTCCGAGAAGCGCGCCTCCTTGGCCACGCGCTCCCGGACCGCAGCCGCATAGTCGGCGTTCAAGGCGTCGAGATTCGTCATGGTGACGTTCGTCTTCGCGTCCGTCGTCGCCAGATCGTTTTCGCGACGGTAAGCGAGAACCTCCTGCTCCTTCTGGGAAAGCTCGCTGCGGAGGCGCTCGATCTGCGCCGCCAGGAACGTCGAGATCTCCCCGGCGAGCTGAAGGCGGGAGTCGACGGTCGATTCGATATACGCCTCGGCAAAGGCGTTGGCCAACCCCGCCGCCCGCTTGCCCGACGAGGAGACGTAGCTCAGCTCGATGAGGTTCGTGCCCCGAATCGGTTGCGCATCGATTCCTCTCTGGATCGAAATCGCCGTCGCGGTGACCGGGTCGAGGATCGGGGCGCCGGCCGCCGGTTGCGGCGCCGCGACCTTCTCGGCTAAATTCAGCCGCCGGACCACCCTCTCGGCGACCTCGCGGCTCTTCATGAGCCGCATCTGCGTCGGCAGGAACTCCGAGTCCGACGACAGGACGCGCTGGCCCATCGCGTTGGTTTCCAGAGGGCTCGCACCGCCGGCGTTGAGCTCGAGCACCGCGACCGCCCGATAGGACGGCCGCGACAGGAGCGAGACGACGGCAGCGGCCACGAGACAAAGCACGACGCACAAAGCGATCAAGCGGCGCCGTTTGACGAGAACGGCCCAATATTGAGCAAATGCAACGTCACGCCCGCCCGCGTCGACGGGATCGTCGGCCGTCTCCCACTCTGTCGACATTAGAAGAATGACTCCCGCACAATAATAACGTCGTTCTGAAGGAGTTGTGGGTCCGGGTCCTTGCCGGAGAGGACTCGCTTGAAATTGATCACCCGATCGAGATCCTTGCCGTTTGGCCCCTTTCGCCGAATGAGGATCTTACTCGATGCACGGTCATTCAGACCGCCGGCCCGTGCAATCGCCGCCAGCAGCGTCAACCGGTCATCGCTACTGAACTGCACGGCGCCCGGCTGCTTGACCTCCCCCAGGCAATAGATCGTCAGGGCGGTCCGCTCGGGAACGTTGACGACATCCCCCGGAAACAGCGGAATGTTCCAGCGGTCGGAGGCTCCCCGAAAGAGCTCGTCCTTTCCGATCTCGATCGTCTCTCCCTTCCCGCCGCCCCCCTGCCGCAACACGAAGATCTTGCTGCCGGCCGACTCGGACAGACCGCCGGCCGCGGAGATGGCCTGAATCAGCGTCCACTGCCCGGAAACGCGCAAGGAACCCGGAATCTTGACGGCCCCCAGAATCGAAACCGGCTTGCTCGCGTACTCACGGATGTTGAGGGAAACAGTGGCGTGATGGACGTACTTGGACGTCAGCAGGGTTTCCAGGTGCTCGCGAGCCTGCTCGGCCGTGAGCCCGGAGACCGTGAATTCACCGATCAGAGGCAGATCGATCGTTCCGGCGTCCGAGACGCGCCTCTCCACGTTGAGGTCGGGAACCTCGAGGACCCGGACCTCGAGAAGGTCCTTGGGGCCGATCGGGTAGTCGCCCGGCCGATCCGGCGACCCAAACAGGCTCGCCGAAATCCCCAACCCGACCGCCATCAAACCGGGCTTGCGCCATCTCATCGGGAGTCCCCAACCCCGAAGGATAGCCCGGTCGTAAGCGTAAAGACAGCGCGGTCGTTGCCCGCGAGGTTGGAGTTGTAGCTGGTGCGCGCGGCATCGGCGGTCAGATTCACGCCGCGTCCGAGCCCCAGCGACAAACCTCCACCCACGGCTCCCACGCGATCGAGTCGCCCCGGCGTCGCGGCGGGACCATTCTTGAGGAAGGAGTAGTCATTGGTGCCGTAGTTCCCGTACCCCTTCAGGCTGAGTCGGGAGAGGACGTGGAGGCTCATGCCTGCGCCGTAGCGGGTTTCGATGTAATACGGATTGTCGGCCGAAGATCCGTACACCAGATGGCGGGAGCTGAACACAGAGAGCTCGACGCGCCGCGAAAGCACGTACGAGAGGAATCCCGATCCGGTGACCGTCTGGAACTGCGGGAAGGAGGAACCGCCGAGCGGCCGGCCCGTCCGGTAGCCGGCGTAGAAGCTGGCGAAGAAGCGGGGCCGGTCGTAATGCAGGCCCAGCAGGGGCGCGAAGCTTCGATTGTTCCGCCGTTGCGGGTCGATCTCGAATCGAGTTTCGGTCTCTTCGGCCGCGAGGGAGAGGTCCCAGGACGAAAAGATCCGATATCGAACACCGGCCCGCGCCACCTCGTCGGTTCGATCGTAGTTGGCGACGTCGATCAGATTGATCAGGCCTTGCCCGGGATCGTTGATCCGCTCGCGCAGAACTTCGCTCCCCGCGAAAAAGGAGATCCGTCGGGTCATTTCGATCTCGACGTTCGCCTTCGCGTCCCGACCCGTACGGACGACGCGGGCCGGAACCTCCGAGGTCAGGACCGAAGAGGCATCTTCCGAAAAGGTCCCCGCCACCTGGAACGAGAGGCGATTGAAAAAGCCGAGAAGCGCGGCCTGCCCCCGCCCGCCCCACTGACGCCGCGAGGCCAGCCGGTCATACCAGGTGTATTCGGGAAGGGCATCCAGACGAATGTACGTCTTGCTTCCCATGGGGAGATAGAGTCGAGCGCCCGCTCCGATCGATGCCGTCCAGTCGCCGACCTCGGCGTCCGACGACCCGTTCACGTTGTTGTTGTAGCCGAGGTTGCGGAGGTTGAACCACGGAAGAACGCGAACCGGGCCGAGCCGCAGGCTGCTTCGCCCCATGTCCGCGCCCACTTCGACATCGGCGGGAACCGTCCGCTCCCATGGAACCTGGTCGGTCGTGAGCTGAGCCTGTGCGGGTGAGGGGGAGAGAACGAGGGCCAGGACGCACCTGAAAAGCCAGATTCCGGCGGGAGGAATTCCGCCCGCCAGGACGAGCTTGCGCCGGGCGGTGGACGGCGACAGGACCCTTGGGCCAGAATCCGCTTTCCGCAAAGGGCCATCATGAAGGTCGTCATGCCTCAACAACCGCAACGGCCGCCGCGCATCTGGCGCGACGCGGCCGCGAAGGCTATCCCGAGCGGTGAGCGAGATCGGCTGGACGGCCTCGGCTTCCTGCTTCTCCTGGCGACGGTCGCCATGACCGTTCTTCCGTTGGAGGCCGCAGCCACAGCTTTGGGGCAGGGTCACGTCCCGGGACCCGTCGCGGCCAGGGCTGCGCTCGAACTGTGCGCTTTTCTGACGACTGCTGTCACGTATCTCTCTCGATCCGAGGTTCGTCGCCTTCGGAGGCTGGCCGTGCCGCTGGCCGCCTTCGGCGGTCTCGTTTTGCTCGGGGGAGGGCAGCTTCTTCCGCTCCCCGAAAGCCTCCTGCAGATTGTCTCCCCGGTCAATTTAACAATCTACCACCGAATCCGGGACACGCTCGCGGCATTCGGAGCCGCCGCGCCGCTTGCGCGAATTTCCATCGGGCCCTTCGAAACGGCCGGCGCCCTTCTGCTCGCGCTCGCGGAGGGGGCACTCTTCCTGTCCGCCGCGAATCTCGTTCGAAGCCGGCTACGCAGGCGCCTCTTCACCGCGGTCGTCGTGCTCGCCGCGGTCGTGAGCACCGGTTGGGTCATGGGGTCGGCATCTCTCGGGCGGTCCGGTGGAGCTGCGGAGGTGACCGCAGCGCGATTGGAGATCGCTTTCGCGCTTGGATTTGGCGTTGTCTGGGCCGAGATCCTGACGGGCGCAAGGCGCTCGCCGAGCGCGGCGGACCCCGCGGATCGGATCGAAGGGCGGATCCTTCCACTGGCCGGCCCCTCCATCCTGTGGCTGGGGCTGGCCGCTCTGATCGCCTGGACCGGATCGCTCTGGGGAACGGTCGCCGCCGTCCTGACCGGTCTGGTTCTTCCGCTGGCTGCCAACCGTCATCACCGCGCGCGAGGGCGTTGGGGAGCCACGATCGCCATGGCGCTCGGCGCGACCGCCGTCCTCATCGCCACTTTCGCGCTGACGTCGGGCGGCCGCTTCGCGCTCGGTTCGGCCGCGTTGCGGAGGGCATCGGTCGATGCCTGGAAACAATTTCCGCTGGTCGGCTCGGGATTTGGAACCTTCGCCGAAGGTTTCGCCCGGGCCCAGCCGGAATCCCTTCCCGGTCGAGTCAACGAGGCGGGCTGCGACCTGCTTCAGATGTTGGTGACCGGCGGTCTGGCGGGAGGCGCCCTCGTTCTCGTTCTCGTCGGTTCTCTGCTTGTGCTCCTCGTGCAGGCCTGGTGGCGGCAAAGGCATCGGGAGGAGAGCGCTTATGCGCTGGCCGGCGCCGGAGCGCTCTTCTCGCTGCTGATCCACGGTCTCGGGGCCTCGGTTCTCTCCGACCCGGGGGTCGCGGCCTGCCTGGCTGCGGTCCTGGGTGCGGCCTGGACTGCCGGTCCCGGAGATTCGCGTTCCGCGCGCGGCAGAGCCCTCTCTTAAAGGCGCCTGATGGAACCGCCAACCTCCTCATCCACCCCGACGGCGTCCGTACTCGATGGACAGTCGCTGGCGCGGAAAATCCAAGAAGAGATCCGGGCGCGCCTCGCCGAGGAGCCGGAAGCGCTCCGCCCGCGTCTCCGAGTGATCCTGCTCGGCAGGGATCCGGCGTCCGAAGCGTACGTCTCGTCCAAGACCAAGAGGGCCGAAGAGGCGGGGATCCGAGCAGAGACCGTGCGGCTCGCGTCGGGCACATCTCCCGAAGCCTTGCTGTCGGAAGTGAGACGCGCCAACGAAGATGCCGATATCGATGGAATCCTGGTGCAGCTCCCTCTCGAGCAGGGACACGATCCCAAGCGCGTTTACGATTCGCTGGACGCCGCGAAGGACGTGGACGGATTCCACCCACAGAACGTCGGTCTGCTCCACCAGGGTCGGCCGCGGTTCGTCCCCTGCACACCGGCCGGCATTCTCGAGCTCCTCGACGCGTATCGCATCCCGATCGCGGGGCGGCGGGCGGTCGTGATCGGCCGGAGCGACATCGTTGGAAAACCGCTCGCAGCCCTCCTGACGGACCGCGACGCGACCGTCACGCTTTGCCATTCGAAGACCAGGCATCTCGCGGCCATCTGCCGCGAGGCGGAGATTCTCGTCGCCGCCGTCGGCCAGCCCGGGCTCGTGACGCCGGAGTTCGTCCGAGAAGGGGCGGCCGTCATCGATGTCGGCATGAACCGGTTGACGTCGGTGGAGTCTGCCCCTGCGCACCTCCGAGGGGACCGCCTCGCCCGCGCGATCGCCGAGAAAGGAAGAGCTCTGGTCGGCGATGTGGATTTCGAGCGGGTCGTACGGGTTGCCGGCTGGATCACGCCCGTGCCGGGGGGTGTCGGACCCCTGACCGTGGCGATGCTGCTCAAGAACACCGTCCTGGCTGCACGTCTGCGGCGCGACAGCACCATCCATCCGCCCGCCTGAGAGGCCTGGCCAGGCCCCTCCGGGAGCCGGGACGAGACCGTTCAGTACCGAATAAAATTAGTAAAATATAATACTTATCAATATTTTATTCGGAAGAAGCCGTAAATCTATTACAAGACGCAGGTTTCGCATGCCACGGATCCCACAGTCTGATTTCCGCCTCGAAGAGCCTGCTTGACACTACGAAAAACTTCGTACTATTTTCTTCGTATATGGCCAAAGACGCGATGACGAAGAACCTCCCGCGACCGACGCAAGGCGAGCTCGAGATCCTGGGCGTGCTATGGCGCCGCGGCCCATCGACGGTTCGCGATGTCCACGAAGAGCTCAAGGCGAGACGCGTGGGGTACACCACCGTCCTGAAGCTCCTTCAGATCATGGCCGACAAGGGCCTGGTGGACCGGGACGAGGCGCAGCGGGCCCACGTATACCGGGCGCGCCTGGAACGCGATCAAGCCGAACGGCAGTTGGTGGGCGATTTGTTGGAGAAGGCCTTCGAGGGATCGGCATCGCGTCTCGTGATGCGGGCCCTGTCCACCCGGAGGGCTTCCCCCGAGGAAATCGAGCGGATCCGAAAGATCCTGGACGAGATGGAAGGAGAAGGGAGATGAATCCGACAACAGTGCTGTCGGCCCAACCCGTCTTCCACCGGTTGGCCGCGACGCTGGTTCAGTTCCTGTGGCAAGGGGCCCTGGTCGCCCTCCTCTACGCGGCGGTCCGATCGATCCTTCCGCGATCGAAGGCGCAGGCTCGTTACGCGGTCGGCTGCGGCGCTCTGCTGCTCATGCTCGTCTTGCCGATCGCCACTTTTTCGACGACGCCCGCCATGCCCCGGCCAGCGACCTCCGGCGCCCGCGTGACCTCGAACGCTCCCCGCGCCGCCGGCGCCCATGCCGCCCCGTCCACCGTCATGGCCGACCCGGCCGCCCTCGAGCTGCTGCGCCGAGCCAAAGACACCGTCGAGCCCTGGCTGTTCCTCGTATGGATCGCAGGGGTCTGTCTGCTCTCTCTGCGTTTCCTCATCGGCTGGGCGGCCATCGAGCATCTGCGCCGGCGCTGGCTCGTGGAGCCGCCAGAGACTCTGGTCCGCAGCCTCGAAGGGGTGGCGCGGCGGGTCCGGGTTTCCCGTTCCGTCAAGATCGTTCTTTCCGCCGCCGTGCGGGTCCCGACGGCCCTGGGCCTCTTTCGGCCCGTGATCCTCATGCCCCTCACGTCTCTCTCCGGATTCTCCGTCGATGAGATCGAAGCCATGCTCGCGCATGAGCTGGCGCACATCCGGCGCCATGACTACCTGGTGAACCTCGCGCAGAGCCTGGCCGAGACGCTTCTTTTCTACCACCCGGCCGTCTGGTGGATCGGGCGGACGATCCGGTCGGAGAGAGAGCATTGCTGCGATGACATCGCCGTGGTCGCGACGGGAGACGTTCGCCGCTACGCCCGAGCGCTTCTCCGCCTGGAAGAGGTTCGATCGATGCCGATTCCGTTCGCGGTCGCCGCGGACGGCGGAACCCTCTCCGCCCGGGTTCTGCGGCTTCTCCCCAACGGAAGAGGCCCGAGCCTTTCGTCGCGTGTCGGCGCTTCGGTCATCGGGATCCTGGCACTGGTCGTGATCGTCGGGGCCGGCGGCCGGATCGCCCTGCCGGGCGGGGATCCGGACGGAGCGCAGGAGCTGCTCTCCGTTTCCAACCTCTCCGCCTCCACCCCGCACGCGGCGGCGGTTCTCTCTTCAGCGTCCCCGCCGGCCGCCTCGGCCGGCTCGAGACCCTCGCGGCGGACATCCAGGGTCCCGACCCGAGGCAGCTCCGAGCCGAAGACCGCGCCGCCCGACTCCGACCAGACCGCGGACCCGGAGGAAAAAGCACCGGCGGCTCTGCCGTCAGAGCGTCTCGAGGAGTTCCGCATGCACGGCGTGACGCCGGAATTCGTGCGAGGAATTCAGGAGCAGGGCTACCAGAGCGCTTCCGCCGACACGCTGGTCTCGCTGCGCATCCACGGGGTCGACGCCGCTTACATCAGGGAGATCAACGAGCTCTTCGGAAGAAGACTGTCGCTGGACGAGTGCGTCAGCCTGCGCATCCACGGCGTCACGCCCGCCTATGTCCGAGAAATGTTCTCCTCACTCCCGAAGGCCTCCTCCGACGACATCGAGGCGCTGCGCATCCACGGGGTCTCGGCCGACTATCTCCGGCAGTTCCGGGAAGCCGGCTATCCCGCGCTGTCCGTCGGCACGGCGATCGAAATGCGCAACCACGGCGTGGACCCGGCCGTCGCCCGGGAGCTCGTGCGACTGGGTTTCGTCAAGCCCCCGGTCGACGAGCTCCGAACGGCGCGCGACCACGGGGTTTCCGTCGACTACGTCCGCGGGATGCGGGAAGTCGGCCTGGCACCGACCAGCCTCGACGTCCTGGTCTCCCTGCGAAACCACGGCGTAACGCCCGAGTTCGTGCGGTCGATCCAGGGCCTCGGCTACTCCGCTCTCTCGGCCGAGGAGGCGACGTCTCTGCGAAACCACGGCGTGACGCCGGAGTTCGTCAAGTCGATCCAAGACCTCGGATACACCGGGCTCACGATCGACGACCTTCTGTCCCTGCGCAACCGCGGCGTCACAGCGCCTTTCATACGCAAGGCGAACGCGGCTTCCGGAAAGCGCCTCTCCGTCGACGAGCTCATCGAGCACCGCAATTGGGAAAAGGAGTGAGGACCATGAACCGAGCTTTCCTGGCGACGTTGCTTCTGGTCGCGTTGGCCGCCTATCCGCCGAGCTCGGGCCAGGACCGTCCGTCTCTGGAAGGTCGATGGATGATCGACTTCGACCGCGACGATCCGGCGCGCGTGCAGCTGACCCTGCGGCGCACTTCGTCCCGCGGGAACTGGAGCAACTCCTCGACCTATCCCGCGGAGGCCTTCACGGGGCTGGCCCGGCCATCGGCTTCCGCCCAGACTCCCGCCCGGTTCGATCTCGTCCGCGACGCGGGGCGGTTCCTGTTCGAAGGGCATCTGGATCGGTCGGGAGGCTCCGGGCATTTTCAGTTCACGCCCGATCCCGAGTTTGCCGCCTTCCTGAAGGGTCTCGGATACTCCACACCGACGGCCGACCAACAGTCCACGATGGCCCTGCACGACGTCGGACGACGCTTCCTGGCGGACCTGCGCGAGCTCGGTTACCAGAGAGTTCCGATGGACGACCTGATTGCGATGGCGATCCACGGCGCCGGTCCCGAATTCATCCGCCAGCTCCGGACGCTCGGCTACGAGAAGCTGCCGGTCGACGATCTCGTGGCCATGCGCATCCACGGCGCCAGCCCCGAGTTCATCCGGGATCTGCAGGCGCTCGGCTACCAACGCCTCTCTCCGGACGATCTCGTCGCGCTGCGCATCCACGGCGCCAGCCCCGAGTTCATCCGCGAAATGAAATCGCTCGGCTACGACCGGCTGTCCTCCGAGGATCTCGTGGCGCTGCGCATTCATGGCGCGACGCCGGAGTTCGTGCGGGGCTTCCAGGGCCTCGGCTACGAGCATCTGTCCGCCGATGAGCTCGTGGCCATGCGCATCCACGGCGTCTCCCCCGACTTTGTCCGGGATCTCAAAGCCCTGGGGTACGCGCGGGTTTCCTCCGACGATCTCGTGGCCATGCGCATTCACGGCGTCTCGACCGATTTCGTCCGCGATCTTCAGGGCCTCGGCTACCGCGGAGTTCCGGTGGACGGGCTGGTGGCCATGCGCATCCATGGCGTCTCGATCGATTTCGCCAAGCGGATGAAGCAGCGCGATCCGGACGTGACCGTGGACGACCTCGTCGACATGCGCATCCACGGGCGCTAGGCCGGCGCGAGCGGCGGCGGCCTGTTCTTAGGATTCGCCTGTCCGAATCCGGACAGATTGATCCCGCAATCGATCATGACCGGCCGGCAGGATAAGGCGCCGCCCTTTGGAATCAGAAGGTTGGACACATTCGAGCGTGGCACGCTTCTCGTACTGGTGAGCAACGAGAACATGGACATCGTTCGAGAAGACTTCGCCCAGAAGAAGCGCCGCAAGCGCATCCTCTTCGCTGCCGCGAGCGCGGGGGCGGTGCTCCTGATTACACTCGGGCTCTCACGTCTGAAGCCCGCCGCGCCCACGGTCGATCGCGCGCCGCTCTGGATCGACACCGTGCGGCGCGGGCCGATGGTTCGTCAAGTGCGGGGACCCGGATCGCTGGTGGTGGAAGCCGAAGGCATTCTCCAGCTCTCCGCAGCGACCGACGCGCGGGTCGAGCGCATCCTCGTGCAGCCAGGCTCCCCGGTCGAGCCGAACACGGTTCTCCTGGAGATGTCCAATCCGGAGCTCCAGCGCGACGCGCTCGACGCCGAATGGCAGTTGAAGGCGGCTCAGGCCGAGATGACGAACACCCGGGTGCGCCTGCAGAAGGATCTTCTCGACCAGCAGGCCGCCGCGGCTACGGTCGAATCCGACTTCCATCAGGCACAGCTGCAGGCCCAGACCAACGAGGACCTCTTCAAGCAGGGCCTTCTCGCGGAATTGACGCTCAAGCTTTCCAAGGTCCGTGCCGAGGAGCTGGCCACCCGCAACGAAATCGAGAAGAAGCGGCTGGCCGTCTACGGCGAGTCGGCGCAGGCGCAGATCGCGGCGCAGGAAGCCCGGGTCGAGCAGCTGCGCGCGCTGTCGCAGTTGAAGCGCTCGCAGATGGACGGGCTGCACGTCCGGGCAGGGATCCATGGAGTCCTGCAGGAAGTGCCGCTGCAGCCGGGCCAGCGGGTGACGCCGGGCACCTCTCTGGCCAAGGTCGTCCAGCCGGACAAGCTGAAGGCGCAGTTGAAGATTGCCGAGACCCAGGTCCGCGACGTCGTGCCGGGCGAGAAGGCCTCCATCGATACCCGCAACGGCGTGGTGGAAGGTCACGTGTCCCGGATCGATCCGTCGTCCCAGGGCGGCACCGTCACGGTCGACGTCGCTCTCGACGGCAAGCTCCCCAAAGGCGCGCGGCCGGATCTCTCCGTGGACGGAACGATCGAGCTCGAGAATCTTCCCGACGTCGTCTACGTCGGCCGCCCGGCCTTCGGTCAGGAAGACGGCCCCATCACGCTCTTCAAGCTGGCGGCGGGCGGCGACGAAGCCGTGCGCGTGAAGGTGCGCCTGGGCAAAAGTTCCGTCAACACGGTCCAGATCCTCGACGGCCTGAAGCCGGGAGACCAGGTGATCCTGTCTGACATGAGCGGATCCGACGCGTTCGATCGCGTGAGGCTGAAGTAAGGATAAGGAGCGAGGATGAGCAGCAACGGAAGTTCCAATGGTCATCACCCGGTCATCCGCCTCGACGGCGTCACCAAGGTTTTCTACACCGACGAAGTCGAGACCCACGCGCTCTCCGGGATTCATCTGGACATCCGCAACGGGGAATACGTCTCGATCGCCGGCCCCTCGGGGTGCGGCAAGTCGACGCTGCTCTCGATCCTGGGGCTGCTGGACACGCCGAGCGCGGGCCGCTACTGGTTGAACGACAAGCCGGCGGAGAGCCTGACGCTCTCCGAGCGGGCCCGCATCCGCAACCGGGAGATCGGATTCATTTTTCAGAGCTTCAACCTGATCGGCGATCTCTCCGTGTACGAGAACGTCGAGCTGCCCCTGACGTACCGCGGCATGCCCGGCTCCGAGCGCAAGAAGCGCGTGCAGGAGTCGCTCGAGAAAGTCGGCATGGCCCACCGCATGAAGCACTTTCCCTCCCAGCTCTCCGGCGGCCAGCAGCAGCGCGTCGCGGTGGCCCGGGCCATCGGCGGGCAGCCCCTGATCCTCCTCGCCGACGAGCCCACCGGAAATCTCGACTCCGTCAACGGCGAGGCGGTCATGACCCTGCTCCAGGACCTGCACCGGGGCGGCGCGACGATCTGCATGGTCACCCATGATCCGCGGTTCGCGCGCCACGCCGAACGCACCATCCACCTCTTCGACGGCCGCGTGGTCGAGGACGAGCGCGGGCCCGAGCGCGCGGAGTCGGAGAAGGAGCTGAAGGAAGCCGGTCTGCTTTAGGCCGCATCGGGTGACGACGTGAGCCCCCCTTGCAGGACATCCGCGCCGCCGCGCGGCGCGCATCGACCCCATCGAGGCCCTGAGATGCGATTGAGCTCCCTGCGCGCGGACCTGCGCTACGCCGCCCGCACCCTCGTCAAGAGTCCCGGATTCAGCCTGGCCACGGTCCTTGTTCTCGCTCGGCCTTCTGGCGGCCCTCGTTCTGCGCCGCGTCCTGACGAGCCTGCTGTACGGCGTGGGCGCGTCCGATCCGGCGACCCTCGCCGCGGTGGGCCTCCTGCGGGCGGCGGTCTCCCTGGCCGCCTGCCTCGTTCCGGCCTACCGCGCCGCGCGGATCGATCCGATGGAGGGCCTGCGCAATGAATGAGCCCATCCGCTCTCTGATCCAGGACCTCCGGTACGCGCTGCGCACGCTGCTGCGGACGCCCGCCTTCGCGCTCGTGGCCGTCGCAACGCTCGCGCTCGGCATCGGGATCAACACCGCCGTCTTCTCGGTCGTCGACGCCGCGCTCTTCCGCCCCCTTCCCTACGCCCGTCCGGAAGAGCTCGTGCGCGTCTGGGATTCGAATCTCGCCAAAGGCTTTCCGCGGTTCTCGTCCTCGCCTCCGAACTTCGCGGACTGGCGGGCGCAGAACCACACGCTCCAGGGCATGGCCGGCTACACGTCGGCCTCCGCCATTCTCCTCGAGGGCGCGGAGCCCGAGCGCGTCAACGGCTATGAGGTCTCGCCGGCCCTTTTTCCCCTGCTCGGCGTGGCGCCCCTCCACGGCCGGACCTTCGACGCCGAGGACGAGAAGCCGGGCCGGAGCCCCGCGGTCGTCCTGTCCTGGGAGCTGTGGCAGCGGCGGTTCGGCGGCGATCCGTCTGTCGTGGGGCGGACGATTCGATTGGACGAGGCGCGCCCCGCGGTGATCGGCGTGATGCCGCGCGGGTTCCGATTCCCCGACGCCGACGCGGCCTTCTGGCTCCCTCTGGTTCTCGACGCGCGGGCCATGGAGAACCGGGGAGCGCATTGGATCAGCGTGGTCGCGCGCCGGCGTCCGGGAACGCCGCTCGAGGGGGCGCAGGCGGATCTCAGGACGATCGCCGCGCAACTGGCCGCGGCCTACCCCGCCAAGAACGCGGGGTGGTCCGTCGAGCTGGTCCCTCTGGACCGGGCCATCGCCGGAAAAGCCCGCCGCCCCCTGTTGCTCCTGCTGGGGGCGGTGGCCTTTGTTCTGCTGGTCGCCTGCGCCAACGTCGCGAGCCTCCTGCTCGCCCGCGGATTCGCGCGCAGGGGAGAGCTGGCGATCCGCGTCGCGCTCGGGGCGGGACGGGGACGGCTGGTGCGCCAGCTCCTCGCCGAGAGCCTCTGGCTCGGCGCCGCGGGAGGCGCCGCGGGCGTGGCCATCGCGGCCCAGTGCAGCAGGGTCCTGATCGCGCTCGGAGGCGACAGTCTTCCGCGGGCCGCCGAGGCCGGGATCGACGCCCGCGCTCTCCTCTTTACTGTGGGCGTCTCGCTCCTCACCGCCCTGGCGGCCGGACTCTGGCCCGCCCTGCGCGCCGTCAACGCCCGCGACCAGGAAGCCCTGCGGGAATCGTCGACGCGCGTCTCGGCCAGCCGCAGGACCGCGGCCGCCCGGCGGGCCCTTCTCGCCGCGGAGCTCGCCGCGACGCTGCTCCTCCTGGCCGGGGCGGCGCTCCTCATGAGGAGCCTGGGCGCGGCGCTGCGGGTCGATCCGGGGTTCCGGCCCGAGGGCGTGCTGACCGCGCAGATCTCCCTTCCGGACTCGGCCAGGTACCAGGGAGACGAACGGACCGCCGGGTTTTATCGCGAGCTCCTGCGCCGCCTCGGAGGGTTGCCCGGCGTGACGGCGGCGGCCACGTCCAGCGTGCTTCCGATGGCCGGCGGGCTCTGGCAGATCTACTCCGTGCGGATCCCCGAGCATCCGGTGCGCGAGGGCGAAGAGATGTCCTTCGCCTATCGCGTCGTGGGCGGCGATTTTTTCCGGGCTTGTGGCATCGCGGTGCGCCGCGGGCGCCCCTTCACGCCTCGCGACGACGCGGGCGCGCCCCTGGTCGCGATCCTGAACGAGACGGCGGCCCGACGCGCCTTCCCCGGCCAGGATCCAATCGGCAAGCAGATCGTCATCGGCGACCGCAAAGGGATCGGACCGAGAACGATCGTCGGCATCGCCAGGGACGTGCGCGAAGAGAGCCCGATCGAGCCGCCCACCGGCGACATCTACGTTCCCGCCGAGCAGCGGCCCTGGTCGGAAATGGGCATCCTCCTGCGGACCGAGGGCGACCCGGCCCGCCTGGCCCCGGCGCTGCGGCGCGAGGTCCGAGCGCTCGATCCCGAGCTCCCGGTCGAAGCGGTCGGGTCCCTCTCGCGAAACGTGTCCGAGTCTCTGCGCAGCCGGCGGTTCGTCCTCACGCTGCTGGCAGCGTTCGCCGTGCTGGCCCTCCTTCTCGCCGCGGTCGGCACCTACGGCGTGGCCGCCTGCGCCGCGGCCGAGCGCCGCCGCGAGATCGGCATCCGCGTGGCCATGGGCGCGCGGCGATCCGACGTGCTCGCGCTCTTCCTGCGCGAAGGCGCGCGGGTGGCCGCGGTGGGCGTGCCCGCGGGGCTCCTCCTGGCCGCGGCGGCCACGCGGCTGCTCGGCAGCCTCCTCTTCGGCGTCTCGCCGGGAGACCCGATCAGCCTCGTCGGCGTCTCTCTGCTCCTGCTCGCCGCGATGCTCGCGGCGACCTTCCTGCCGGCCCTGCGCGCCACGCGGATCGATCCAACCGAGGCCTTGAGGTCGGAGTGAGCACGTGAACGGTCTGCTGCTGGATCTGCGCCACGGGGCTCTCGTCCTGACACCCGAGCTGGCTGACCGGGCTCTGGACCGTCCAGCTCCTGACGTCGGCGGACGGACGCATCCTGCCGCGCGCGGCGTGTCTCTGCGCAACGAAGGCTACGCGATGAAGCAAACGCCGTCACAATTTATATATTGTCCCCGGCGCCCGCCCCGCGGGAGGGCGGCGTGAGCGCCTTCGCTCAGGATCTCGCGTCCGCCTCACGCGCGCTCCGCAAGAGCCCGGGCCTCGTCGGCGTCGCCATCGCGACGCTCGCGCTCGGCGTCGGAGCGAGCACGGCGATCTTCAGCGTCGTGCACGGGGCCATCCTCGAGCCCTGGCCCTACACCGCGGAGGACCGGTTCGTCACGCTCCGTCGCACCTTCTCCGGGCTTTCTCAGAATCAATTCGTCCCCTTCTCGGCGCCCGAGGTCCTGGACGTCCAAGCCCGGACCGACCTCTTCGAGCGCACCCTGGCTGGGGACGCGCGCGACGTCAACCTGACCGAGAACGGCCGTCCCGAGAGGGTGCACGGGGGGGCGCTGACCGCCTCGGCCTTCGCGTTGCTCGGCGTCGCGCCCCAAATCGGGCGCGTCTACACGAGCGCGGAGGACGTTCCCGGGGGGCCGCGTGTCGTCGTTCTTTCCTACCGCCTCTGGCAGGACCGTTACGCCGCCGATCCGGCGATCGTCGGCAAGTCTATCGAGGTCGAAGGAGAGCGCTATAGCGTCCTGGGCGTGATGCCGCGCCGTTTCGTGTTCTGGGGCGCGCTCCTCTATTTTCCGCTCCGGCTCGACCGAGCAGCGACCGATCGGCAGGCGCGCCACCTCGTGATCGAGGCCCGCCTGGCTCCGGGCGTCACGCCGGAGCGGGCCGCGTCGGCGCTGGACGGGCTCGCGCGGCGGTGGGAACGCGAGTACGGCAGCGACGTTCCCGAGTACGCCGGCTCGCATTTCGGTGTGAAGCTGATGAAGCGCGAGGTCCTGCGCGACGTCGAGCCCGCCTTGTTCGCTCTCGCCGCGGCGGCGGGGCTGGCGTTGCTGGTCGCCGCCGTCAACGTGGCCAATCTGCTGCTCGCACGCTCCACGGCCCGCGACCACGAGATCGCCGTGCGCCAATCCCTGGGGGCCGGACGAGCCCGGATCGTGCATCTTTTTCTGCTGGACGGAATGCTCATCGCCGTCCCCGGCGGGGCGCTCGGTCTCGCGCTCGCGGCCGCGGCAACCCCGGCTCTGCTCTCGCTCATCCCCTACGGCTACATCCCGGCCGAGGCGAACGTGCGGACCGACGCGACCGTCGCGCTCTACGCGGCGGCGGTCGCGGCGGCCTGCGGGATTCTGCTGGGGCTCACTCCGCTCCTGCGATGGTCCGGATCCGACCCGGCCCGCGCGCTTCGGGAAGGCTCCTCGCGCTCGGCGGGCGACCGGCGAGGCCGGCGCGCGCGCAGCGTCTTCGTGGTGGCTCAGATCGCCGTCGCCATGGTCGTCCTCTCGGGCTCTTGTCTCCTGCTCGAGAGCATGCGCCGGCTCCTGGGCGTCCCCGGAGGCTTCGCGGCGGAGGGCGTCCAGACCGTGCAGGTCGCCTTGCCCGCCGGGCCGGATTCCGCGCGCGCGGGGATCTTCCTCTCGGAGATGCTGCGCCGGATCGCGCCTCTTCCCGGGGTGGCCGCGTGCGGCGCGGTGACGGACCTTCCTCTCACCGGTTCGCCCTCCCGACGGGTCGATCTCGAGGGTCTCTCGGGTGCCTCCGCGGGCGTCTCCTTCGAGGCCGACCTGCTCGCGGCGACGCCCGGCTATTTCTCGGCGATGCACATACCGATCGAGAACGGCCGATCGTTCTCGGCGGGGGACGTCGCCGGATCTCCGCTCGTCGCGGTCGTGAGCCGCCGGTTTGCCGAGCGTTTCTTCGCCGGGCGCTCCACGGTCGGACGGCGGGTTCGCTGGGCGGCTTCGCATCCGGGCTCCTGGAGGACGATCGTGGGCGTCGCCGGCGACGTCCGCCAGGACGATCTCGAGCGCGAGCCACGACCGGCCCTCTACGTCCCGGTCGCGCAGGCCGAGCCGACGCCGCCGACGGTCGCGCTCGCCGTGCGCTCGTCGGCCTCCGCCGAGGCGATCCAGGCGGGCATCCGCAGCGTCATCGCGGACCTCGATCCGAGCCTGCCCGTCTACGCCCCCGAACCCCTGACGAAAGTCGTCTCGGACTCGCTCGGCGGGCGCCGGTTGGCGGCGCTCCTGATGAGCGCCTTCGCCGCGCTGTCGCTCGGCTTGACGGCGCTCGGGACCACCGCGCTCGCCGCCTACTCGGTCAGCCAGCGGCGGCGCGAGATCGCGGTGCGCCTGGCGCTCGGCGCGCGCACGCCCGACGTCACGCGGCTGGTGATTCGCGAGACCGCGATCCGGTTGGCCTGGGGTCTGGCGGCCGGAGCGGCCCTGTCGCTCGCGCTGACGCGGATGCTGTCGGCGCTCCTCTATGACGTCTCGGCAGGCGATCCGGCCGTTCTCGCGGGCGCTGCCCTGCTCTTGTCGGCGATCACGCTCGCCGGCACGACGCTCCCGGCCCGCCGGGCGGCGCGCATCCGTCCGATGGAAGTCCTGCGGTCCGAATGAAGGGGGAACCGATGATCGACCTGACCAATCTGGAAAAGTCCTTCCGAACCCGGGCGGGCGAGACATTTGTCCTGCGCCGGATCGAGCTCAAGGTCGAGGAAGGCCAATTCGTCACGGTCATGGGGCCGTCGGGCGCGGGCAAGTCGACGCTGCTGGCGATCCTGGGAATGCTGGACCACTCCTGGTCCGGCGAGTTCCGCTTCCTCGAGCACACCGTGCACGCCATGAAGCCCAAGGACCGGATCGAGCTCAACAAGAAGTACGTGGGCTTCGTGTTCCAGCAGTACCACCTGCTGGACAACCTGACCGTCGCCGAGAACCTGGACATCCCCCTCTCCTACCGCAACGTCAAGAGCTCGCAGCGCGCCGCCCTGGTGGCCGACACCCTGGACCGCTTTCAGATCGTCGGAAAGAAGGATCTCTTTCCCAACCAGCTCTCCGGCGGTCAGCAGCAGCTCGTCGGCGTGGCCCGCGCGCTCATCGCCAAGCCCAGGCTCCTCCTGGCCGACGAGCCGACCGGCAACCTCCACTCCGACCAGGGGCGCGAGATCATGCGCCTCTTCCAGAAGTTGAACGAGGAAGGCACCACCATCGTCCAGGTCACCCACTCGGAGGAGAACGCCCGGTACGGCGAGCGGATCGTGCGCCTGCGCGACGGATGGATCGAAGGCGACGCGAAGGTGACCGACCGGATCGGCGCCGGAGCGGCGGTCTGAGCGCCGCGGGCCGCCGGCTCGACAATATATGTATTGTTTTCTCTTCCGGCCGGGCATCGAGGGCCGAATGATCGAGCAGGAGAAACAGCCATGAATTCCGCGATCCAGGACCTGCGCTACGCGCTGCGCATGCTGGCCCGGAGCCCGGGCTTTACGGCGGTCATCGTTCTGACCCTGGCCCTGGGGATCGGCGCCAACACCGCGATCTTCAGCGTGACCGAATCGGTTCTCCTGCGCCCGCTTCCCTTCCGCGCGCCGGAACGGCTGGTGATGGCGCAGACGATCAAGAGGACGACCGGCCAGACCTGGTCCACTTCCCCGCCCGACTACGGCCTGCTGCGCGCCGGCAACGCGACGTTCGACCAGCTCGCGGCGTTCTATTCGCGGTCGGCCAACCTGGGCGGCCAGGGAGAGCCCGAGCGCGTACGCGCCCTGACGGTGTCGTCGAACTTCTTCGCGACGCTCGGCGTCGCCCCCGCGGCCGGCCGCGACTTCGTTGCCGGCGACGAGCGCTGGGGCGCGCACCGCGTGGCGATTCTCTCCGACGGGCTGTGGCGGCGGCGCTTCGGAGCCGATCGCGCGGCGGTCGGCGCCGCGATCCGGTTCAACGGCGAGCCGTACGCCGTGGTGGGGATCGCGCCGCCGGGTTTCGCCCTGACCGGCATCGAGGCCGAGCTCTTCACGCCGATGGCCTTCGCGCCCGGCGACAACCGCAATACGCGCAACAACTACTTCCTGACCATGCTCGGCCGGGTCAAACCCGGCGTCAGGCGGGCCCGCGCCCTGGCCGACCTGGACGCCATCATGCGCGCCATCGAGCGCGACCACCCGGAGAACAAAGGACTGGGTGTCGCGATCACGCCGCTGCGGGAGGCGCTGGTGGGCGCGGCGCGTCCGGCCCTTCTCGTGTTGATGGGAGCGGTGGCGCTGCTCCTGGCAATCGCCTGCGCCAACGTGGCCAGCCTCCTCCTCGCGCGAGCGGTCGGCCGGCGGCGCGAGGTCGCCGTTCGAACGGCGCTCGGGGCGCGGCGGGGCAGGCTGCTGCGCCAGTTCTTCACCGAAGGCCTGGTGCTGGCCGCCCTCGGCGGCGCCGCCGGCCTGCTGCTGGCATCCTGGGGCCTCGCCGCGGCGCGCGGGATCGGAGCGGCGATCCTGCCCCGGGCCGAAGAGGTCCGGCTCGATCCGATCGCGCTCGCCTTCACGCTGACACTGTCGGTTGTCACCGGCCTTCTCTTCGAGCTGGCTCCGGCCCTGCGCTGCGCGGGGGCCGCCCGTGGGAGCGTGCTCGGCGACGTGAACCGCGCCACCGCCGGAGTCGAGCGCCACCGGCTTCGGGGGACGCTGGTCGTCGGCGAGGTCGCTCTTTCCCTGGTGCTGCTCGCCGGCGCCGGGCTCCTCGTCAAGAGCCTCCACCGCCTCCTCGGCGTGCATCTGGGCTTCGAGCCGGCGCACGCGCTGACCGCCCAGATCCACCTCTCTCCGCGCAAGTACGTCGATCACGATCTGGAGCGCCGATTCTCGCCGCGCGCCTACGCCGCGGCCGCGCGCTTCCTGGACGCGGCGATCGGGCGCCTCGCGGCGCTTCCGGCAGCGCGCGCGGCCGGAGCGGTCTCGAGCCTCCCGCTGGCCGGCGAGACCTGGGGCAAGAACGTGGTTCTCTATGACCGGCCGCGGCCCGCGAGCCTCTCGGACCTTCCGCCGATTCAGTACCGGGTCGTGGCCGGAGACTACTTCCGCGCCGCGGGGATCCGCATCCTTCGCGGACGCGCCTTCGGGCGCGCCGACACTCTCGACGGCCCGCTGGTCGCCATCGTCAATGCCGAGCTCGTTCGCCGCTACTGGAAGGGGCAGAACCCGATCGGCAGGATCCTCTCCGTCAATCCTCCTTCCGACCTGGTGCCGGCGGGGACGCTTCCGCCGGGCTACGCCGGTCCGGAGAAGTTCACCGTGGTCGGCGTGGCCGACGACGCGCTGTACGGCGGTCCGGCGCGCGGGCCCGAACCCCTGGTCTATGTCCCGTATGCGCAGGGCGCGGAGGGGGACATGACCATGTTCCTGGTCGTTCGCAGCGGGGGCGATCCCCTGGCTCTGGCGGGCGCCCTGCGCGAGCAGGTGCGCCGCGTCGATCCGGAGGAACCGGTCTCGAGCATCGCCAGCATGGAATCGCTGCTCGGCGAATCCGTCGCCCAGCCGCGCCTGGAGGCGATGCTGCTCGGAGCCATGGCCTGCCTGGCGCTGGTTCTGGCCGGGCTCGGCATCTATGGAGTCCTGTCCTACGCGGTCTCCCAGGAGATCCGCAGCTTCGGGATCCGGCTGGCGCTCGGCGCCCTGCCCGGCGACATCACCGCCATGGTGCTGCGCCGCGGGCTGCGCCTGGCCGGGGCCGGCCTTCTGATCGGCGGCGCGGGAGCCCTGGCCGCGGCGCGCCTCCTGCGTTCTCTGCTCTTCGCGGTGACTCCGACCGACCCCGGAGTCTTCGGCCTGATCGCGGGATTGCTCCTGCTGATCGCGCTGGCGGCGAGCGCGTTGCCGGCGCGCCGCGCCGCCCGTGTCGATCCGATCGTAGCCCTGAGACACGAGTGATGCGCGACGTGCTGCAGGACCTCCGCTACGCCGTTCGGATTCTCGCGAGGCCGATCGCGGCCTTGAAGGCTTCATGACCGCGGTGCGGCGAACCGTGACACGGGCAGACGCCCTGGAGGTAGAGGTATGAGCGGACTCGGACACGATCTCCGATACGCCTTGCGAACGCTGGCCAAGAACCCGGGGTTCGCCGCGACCGCGATCCTGACGCTCGCGCTCGGCATCGGAACCAATGCCGCGGTGTTCTCCGTCGTCGACGCCGTGCTCTGGAAGCCGCTGGGCTATCCCCACCCGGCGCGCCTGGCGGCCTTCGAGCACAACGTCTCGGCCCTCGATTTTTCCGATCTCACCGCGCAAGTGCCCTCGATCGAGAAGGCCGGAGCCGCGACCCTCGGGCCGCTCGATCTGACGGGATCGGGAGCGCCGGTGAAAGTCGATGCCGCCATGGTGACCGGAGACCTGTTCGAGCTCTTGGGCGCCCGGACGCGGCTCGGCCGCGGGCTCGGGAAAGCCGACGATCGCAGCGGGGGCGAGCGGGTCGCCGTCCTCACCTTCGATTTCTGGCGGCGGCAGTTCGCGTCTCAGGGCTCGATCGTCGGCGCGTCGATCACGCTGGCGGGGCAGCCCTACACGGTCGTCGGCGTGCTGGAGCCGGGATTCCAGCTGCCCGAACGGCGCGCCGACGTCTTCGTCCCGCTGCGGGTCGCTTACGCCGAAGGCGCGCAGGCCCGAGGGGCCCACCTTCTGCGCGCCGTCGTGCGCCTTCGCGCCGGCATCGCATGGCCGCGGGCCCAACAGGAAGTCGACGCGGCGGCAGCCCGCCTCGCTCGCGCCTACCCCGACGCCGACAAAGGACTGGCCCTCCCGCTCGTGCCGCTGCGAGACGAGATCGTCGCGTCGTCGCGGCGGGGTCTGGAGCTGGCGCTCGCGGCGGTTGGACTCGTCCTCCTGATCGCCTGCGCCAACCTGGCCAGTCTCCTCTTGGCGCGCGCCGCGGGGCGCCGCCCGGAGATGGCGCTGCGCACCGCCCTGGGGGCGCGCCGTTCCCGTCTGGTGCGCCAGCTCCTGACCGAGAGCGTCCTGCTGGCTCTCGCGGGCGGCGCCGCGGGGCTCCTCGCGGCGAGCTGGCTCAAGGACCTGCTCGTCGCCCGACTCCCGCAGGAGCTTCCTCGAGCCTCCCAGATCGCCCTGGACGGTCGCGTCGTCGCCTTTGCGGCCGTCGCGTCGGTCCTGACCGGCCTTCTCTTCGGCGCCGCTCCGGGATGGAAGGCCTCGCGCGTCGATTTCGGCGGCGCCTTGAAGGGCGGCCGCTCGATTCATGGATCGTCGCGCCTGCACGGGACGATGGTCGTTCTCCAGATCGGCCTGGCTTTCGCCCTCCTGACCGGCTCGGCGCTTCTGGTTCGGACGCTCGTCTCGCTGTCGGCGATCCAGCCGGGCTTCCAGGTCGCCGGCGCCGTCACGTTCCGCCTGGACCTGCCCGAGGCGCGGTACCGAGAGGTCCCGGAACAAACCGTCTTCCGGGAACGGCTGATCGCGGCCCTGTCGCAGCCTCCCATCGAGCGCGCGGCGATGGTGAGCGAGATCCCGCTCGGGAACAACGTGCTCGCTCACAATTTCGTGATCGACGGAAGAGCGCCGATCCCGGTGGGCGAGGAGCCCGAGCTCGCCTCGCGCAGCGTGCTGGGCGACTACTTCGCCACGATGGGAATTCCCCTGCGGGCCGGACGCGACTTCACGCCGCGCGACCGCGCCGGCGCGCCGCTGGTCGGTCTCGTCAACGAAAGCACGGCCAGCCGGTTCTTCCCCGGCCAGAACCCGATCGGCCAGCGCATCCGCTGGGCTCGACTGGAGGGCCCGCCGCAGTGGATCACCGTCGTGGGCGTCGTGGCGAACGTGCACCAGGATGCGCTCACGGAGAGCGACGCCCCCGCGCTCTACACGCCCTACGCCCAGTCCCTCCAGTCCTGGAAGCGATGGATGGAGATCGTCCTTCGCCCGCGTCCGGGCACGCCCGCGCTCGAGCCGCTGGTCCGCAGCCGGGTCGCGTCGATCGATCCGCTGCTGCCGGTCGGACGCGTCAAGCCCCTGTCCGAGGTCGTGGACGCCGCCCTCGCGCGCCGGCGTTTCCAGATGGAGCTCTGGGCCGTCTTCGCGATCGCCGCCCTGCTCCTCGCCTCGATAGGCACAGCGGGCGTGGCCGCCAACGCAGTGCGGCAGCGCGCGTCGGAGGTCGGACTGCGCATGGCCCTCGGCGCCCGCCCCGAGCAGATCCTGCGCGAGTTCCTGGGCCGGTCCCTTCGCCTGGTTCTCTTCGGCCTCGGGGCGGGCCTGGCCCTGGCCGCCCTCTCGGCGCGGGCTCTGACGGGATTCCTCTACGCAGTCCCTTCTCTCGATCCGGCCTCCTATCTCGCGGCGGCGGCGATCCTCGCGGCGGCGGCGCTGGCCGCCTCGCTCCTGCCCGCGCTGCGCGCCGCCCGCATCGACCCGATGACAGCCCTGCGCAACGAGTAGAGGAGCAGCAATGAACTCGATCGAACAGGATTTCCGCATCGCCGTCCGCGCGCTGGCGAAATCGCCGGGCTTCACGGCGGTCGCGCTGGCCACGCTGGCGCTGGGCATCGGCGTCAACACCGCGATCTTCTCGGTCGTCCGCGCCGTGCTCCTCGCGCCCCTGAACTTCCCGCATCCGGAAGGTCTCGTGAAGCTGGAGGAACGCGGCAGCGACGGTCTGGCCTCCAACGTCGGCTACCCGACCTACCAGGATTGGCGCGCCGGCGCGAAATCCTTCGAAGAGATCGCGGTGGCCTCCTATTGGGACCCCACCCTGGCCCCGGCGAAGACCCACGAATCGGAGAAGCTGGAGGGCCTGCGGGTGTCCGACGGGTTCTTCCGCATGCTCGGCGTCCGGCCGATGCTGGGCCGCGATTTCACCGCTTCCGAGGATCGCCCGAAGGCCAATCGGACCGTGCTGCTCGGTTATGGGCTTTGGAAGCGACGCTTCGGGGGCGACCGGGATCTTCCCGGCCGCACGATCCGGATGGGCGACGCCGACTATCTGGTGGCGGGCGTCCTTCCGCCGGATTTCGAGTCGGCGTTCTCCCCGTTTCCGTCCCGTCCGACCCAGATCTGGTCTCCGTTGGGCTACGACCTTTCCCTGCCCTACGCCTGCCGCGACTGCCGGCACCTGCGCGCGTTCGGACGGTTGAGGGACGGCGTCTCCCTCGGCGCGGCCCAGGCCGAGCTCGGCGCGCTCCAGGCGCACATCGCCAGGGCGCATCCTGCCGACTATCCGTCCGGCGGAGTCTTCGTGAGGTCCTTCGCGCGGCAGCTCACGGAGAAAGTCCGTCCCGCGCTGCTGACCCTTCTCGCGGCGGTGGGGCTCGTGCTTCTGATCGGCTGCGCCAACGTGGCCAGCCTCCTGCTCGCCCGGGCCTCGATGCGGCAGCGCGAGACCGCGATCCGCTGCGCCCTGGGCGCGTCCCCCTGGCGCGTCGCGCGCCTGTTCCTGGCCGAGGCCCTGCTGCTCGCCCTCGCCGGCGGCGCTCTGGGCGTGGCCGCGGCCTCGGCGACGCTGCGGGCCCTGATCTCCTTCGCCCCCGCCGAGCTGCCGCGTCTGGAAGGCACGCGCCTCGACCCGGAGGTCCTGGCGTTCGCCGCGGCGGTCTCGGTCCTCTGCGGGCTCCTCTTCGGCCTGGCTCCGGCTCTGCGGGCGGCGCGCCTGGCCCCGGAGCCCCGCTTGCGCGAGGGCTCCCGCGGCTCGCAAGGCCCGCGGTCGCAGGCAACGCTGGGCACGCTGGTCGCCTTCGACGCGGCGCTCGCCTTCGTCCTCCTCTTCGGCGCCGGCCTGCTGGTCCAGAGCGCGCAGCGGCTCCTCGCGGTCGATCCGGGATTCGTGTCCTCGGGCGTCCTGCATCTGGAGGTCACGATCTCCGGACCGGTTCGGGGACGGCGGTACAGCCCCGCGGGCGCGACGGCGTTCTATGAGGACGTCCTGGCGCGCCTGCGCTCGCTGCCCGGCGTGATCGCAGCGGGAGCGACCAGCCAGCTCCCGCTCGGGGGCAACGGGGACGGTTTCGGGATCACGATCGAGGGCCGCGCGGCGCCGCCGCCGTCGGAAGCGCCGTCGGCCGACCGCTATTCCGTCACGCCGGAGTACCTGGCGGCGATGCGGATTCCGATCTGGAAGGGACGCGGAATCGAGCCCTCGGATCGCCGGGACAGCCCGCCGGTGGTGCTGATCAACCAGACCCTGGCCAGAAACGAGTTTCCGCGTGGGGACGCCCTGGGCCACCGTGTGCGCCTGGGAGACCCGACGGGACCCTGGCGGACGATCGTCGGCATCGTCGGCGACGTCCGGCACGCCGCCTTGGACGCGCCGCGGACCAATCAGATCTACCTGCCTCACGCCCAGTTCACCGACTCCGACATGGTCCTGGTGATCCGCGCGACCGGAGATCCGGCCGCGCTGGCTCCGGCGGCGCGGGCCGTGATTCGCGGTGTCGATCCGGCCCAGGCGGTCGCGCACGTCACCACGATGGATCGCGTCGTCGCGACGTCGGCGGCGCCGAGAATCTTCGCCGCGGCGCTCTCGACCGCCTTCGCGCTTCTGGCCGTCCTCCTTTCGGCTGTGGGAGTCTTCGGCGTCGTCTCGGGTTTCGTCGCCCGCCGCAGGCGGGAAATCGGGATTCGCGTGGCGCTCGGCGCCGGAAAGGCTCGCGTTCTCCGTCAGGTGACCGGACGGACCACGGCTCTGGCGGGGGCGGGCATCGCCGCGGCGGTCCCGATCGCCCTCGTCCTGGGTCGCGCGATGAAGAGTCAGCTCTACGACGTCTCCCCGAGCAATGGAATTCTCCTGGCCGCGGGCGCCCTGCTGGCGCTCGGCGTGGCCCTCGCCGCGACCCTGGGGCCGGCGCTGCGCGCAGCCCGCATCGACCCGATGACCGCCCTGCGCAGCGAGTGACCGGAGGAACGGCCATGACTGGATTCCTGCAGGACATCCGATACGCCGGACGCGCCCTGGCCCGGTCGCCCGGCTTCGCCGCCGCGGCCGTCCTGACGCTCGCGCTCGGCATCGGCGCGAACACCGCCATCTTCAGCGTCGTCGACGCGGTCCTGCTGCGGCCGCTGCCCTTCCCCGAGGCGGACCGGCTCGTCGTCCTCTGGGGCCGGCGGGGATCCGACGACCGGCTGCTCGCGGCCGCGGCGGACCTGCTCGACTATCGCGCGCGGTCCCGCACGCTCGAGGACATCGGCCTCGAGCGTCAGCAGAGCGTGAACTGGACCGGCGGCGGTCCTCCCGACCGGCTCGCGGGCGCCTACGTCAGCGCCAACGTCCTTCCAATGCTCGGTGTCCGCGCGTCGCGGGGACGGCTCTTCCGCCCCGAAGAGGCGGCCAACGGCACGGCGACGGACGTTGCGATTCTTTCGTACGCGACGTGGCGCGACCGCTTCGGCGCCGACCCCGCGATCCTCGGCAGGAGCCTCACGCTCGACGGCCGGCCGCGGGAGGTGATCGGCGTGGCCGGGGAGGGGGCGGCCGATCCGTTCGTTCCCGTGGACGTGTGGCTCCCCATCGGGCGCGCGCCCTCGCCGGGCTGGTTCGACCGCGGCACGTTCAACGTCTGGGCCTACGCGGTCCGCAAGCCGGGGTCTTCCGCCGCCGACGTCCAGCGCGAGCTCTCGGGAATCGCTGCGGATCTGGCCCGGCAGTATCCGCGGACCAACGCCGGCGCGGGCGCCACGGTCGTCCCCTTGCGCGAGCAAGTCGTCGGGGCCACGGGACCGATTCTCCTGACCGTCCTCGCGTTCGTCGGCGTCGTTCTGCTCATCGCCTGCGCCAACGTGGCCAGCCTGCAGCTGGCCCGCGCCGAGGGGCGCCGGCGTGAGCTCGCCGTGCGGGCTGCGCTGGGAGCGTCGCGGCCCCGGCTCGTTCGGCAGATGCTCGTGGAAAGCCTCGTGCTCTCCGCGTCCGGCGCAGGCCTGGGCCTTCTGGGAGCGGTGTGGGCGATCCGGGCCCTCGCCGCCGCGGTGCCGGGAGGACTGCCGGCGTTCGGAGCCGTGCAGGTCGATCCACGCACCGTGCTCCTCTGCGCCTTCCTGACGATCGGGACGGCGCTCGCCTTCGGCCTCGTTCCCGCTCTGCGTCACAGCCGGGCGGACCTCGCGGTGTCGCTCGCGATCAAGCCCGGCCAATCCCGCGGCGGCCGCGGGCTCGACGCCCGCGACGTCCTGGTCGCCGGACAGCTCGCCCTGTGCATCGTGCTCCTCGCCGGCGCCGGACTCCTGGGGCGCAGCCTGCGTGCCCTCGAGCGCGCCGATCCGGGCTTCGCGCCGGAGCGGCTGCTGACCGCCGAGTTCCGCCTCCCCGCGGTCAAGTACGGCTCACCCGAGCGGATCACGCAGTTCCTCGACCGCGCCCTCGAACGGGTGCGGGCCGTTCCCGGCATCGCGTCGGCGGCGCTCGTTCGGTCCGTGCCGCTGACTGGGAACTTCGGCCAGGTCAGCTACGCGGTCGAAGGCGCGCCGGCGCCTCCGGTGCCGCTGACGGCCGAGCAGAACACCGTCTCGCCCAACTTCTTCGCGACCTTCTCGATCCCGCTGCTCGAGGGGCGCGACTTCTCCGCGGCCGACCGCGCCGATGCCCCCAACGTCGTCGTGGTCAACCGGACGCTGGCGCACCGGGCGTGGCCCGGCCGGCCGGCGCTCGGCCGCCGCGTCAAGCTCCTCGGGCCGCCGGACGCGTGGGCCACCGTGATCGGCGTGGTCGGCGATATCCGCCAGCGCCGCCTGACCGACCCGCCGACGCCGCAGATCTACCAGGACGTCGCCCAGGCCGCCGGTGCCTACAACAGCGTGGCGGTGCGGGCGTCGTCGGATCCCGCCCCCCTCGTCGCCGCGGTCCGCGAGGCGATCTGGTCGGTCGATCGCGACCAGCCGGTCTGGCGCGGGCGGCCCATGGCGGCCGCCATCGCGGGACAATCCGCGCAGCCACGCTTCTCTCTGGCCCTGACCGGCGCGTTCGCCCTGCTCGCGCTCGTGCTGGCCTGCGTGGGCGTGTACGGCGTGATGGCCCACGTTCTGGCTCAGCGGACCCGGGAGATGGGCATCCGGGTCGCGCTCGGCGCGCAGCCCGCGCAGATTTTCCGACTCGCGCTGGGCCGGGGGGTCCGGGTGGTCCTGGCCGCTTCGGCGGTGGGGCTCGCCGGCGCGTCGGCGGCCACACGCCTTCTGCGCGGCCAGCTCTTCGGAGTCGGGACGTCTGACCCGCTGACCTTCACGGTCGTCCCGCTGATTCTGGCGGCGGTGGCCCTGGCCGCCTGCGCGCTTCCGGCCCGCCGGGCCGCGCGCGTCGATCCGATGGTGGCGCTTCGAACCGAGTGAGGTGATCCGATGAGCACACTGGTCTCCGACATTCGCTACGCGTTTCGAACTCTGGCCAAGAGCCCGACGATCTCGCTCTTCGCCGTCCTGTCGCTCGCCCTCGGCATCGGCGCCAACGCGGCGATCTTCTCCGTGCTCGATGCCTTCCTCTGGAGGCCGTTCCCGGTTCGGGATCCGGGGACGCTGGTAGCCCTGAGCACCACCGACGAAAAGAACCCCGGGTTCCTTCCCGTTTCGCGCCTCAACTTCGAGGACTACCGTGACAAGAAGACCGACGTCTTCTCAGGCGTCGGCGCCGCGGCCTTCTCCGTCGCCGACGTGACCATCCAGAACGCCACCACCCGCGTGCCGCTCTTCATCGTGACGGGCAACTACTTCGATGTCCTGGGGGTCCGTCCGATTCTGGGCGCCGGCTTCCGGGCCGGCCAGGACGAGCCGACCGGCAGCTCGCCCGTCGTGCTGCTCGGCAACGGCTACTGGAAGCGCCAGTTCGGCGGCGACAAGGACATCGTCGGCAAGACGCTGACGGTCAACCGCATGGGCTACACGGTCGTGGGCGTCCTGCCGGAGACATTCAACGGGACGGTCCCCGGATTCGTGCCCGACCTGTGGGTTCCCTATGGAATGCGACAGCACATCCAGCCCGGTCTCACCTTTCTGACCGAAGGACGCCGCGGCATGTGGCTGGCGCCCATCGGCCGCCTGAGGCCCGGCCTCACGATTCCCCGCGCGGAGTCGATGCTGAAGGCGTTCGCGGCGAATCTGGCCAAGGAGTATCCCGACGCGAACCGCGGCCGGTCGATCGCCCTGCAGACGCTGGCGCAGGCGCGCGCGAATCCGACCGGAGACGCGGACAATCCCGTGCCGCGCATCGCCGCTCTCGTGCTGATCGCCGTCGGAGTCATCCTGCTGATCGCGTCGGCGAACGTGGCCAACCTCCTTCTGGCCCGCGCCTCGACCCGCCATAAGGAGATCGCGCTGCGGGTCGCCATGGGCGCGTCCCGCTGGCGGATCGTGCGCCAGCTCCTGACCGAGAGCGTGCTGCTCGCGCTCGCGGGCGGCTCCGGCGGGCTTCTCGCCGCCTCCTGGCTCACGCGCCTGCTCATGTCGCTGCAGCCTCCGGGACCGTTTCCGTTCGTCCTCGGGGCGCGGATCGACCCGCGGGTCCTGATCTTCACCTTCCTCGTCGCCTCCGTGACCGGTCTCGTCTTCGGTCTGGTGCCGGCGCTGTCGGTGTCGCGACCGGAGGTGTACGGCGCCTTGAAGGAGGGCGGCCGCGGCAGCGACACCGGCGCCCGCGGCGGCGTGCGGCGCGCCCTGGTCGTGGCCGAGGTGGCGCTGGCCACGGTCGCGTTGACCGGCACGGGCCTCCTGGTGCGGAGTCTGCGCGCGGCGACGGCCATCGATCCCGGCTTCCAGCCCGACCACGTGCTGACGCTGGCTCTGGACGTGTCGCTTCAGGGATACGACGCCGGCCGCGGCGCGCAGTTCTACCGCCAGCTCCTGGATCGCGTGCGGGGCCTTCCCGGCGTCCGCTCCGCCACGCTGGCCTCGCGGCTTCCGCTCGCCTTCGGGCTTCAGCGCACGCTCTTCGTGGAAGGCCAAGCCCCCTCGGAAAAGGAGCGCGGCGTCCTGGTCAACGTCGCGACGGTCGATCGGGACTACCTCCCGACCCTGGGGATCCCCTTAGTCGCCGGGAGGACCCTCGGGCCCGAGGACGGGGAGACCGCGCCGCCCGCCGTGGTCGTCAACGAGACGCTGGCCCGGCGCTTCTTTCCCGGGCGCGAGGCCCTCGGGCGCACGGTGCGCTTCCCCAGTCCTGGAGGCGACGGAACCTTCACGGAGCCTCTGCGCATCGTCGGGGTCGCGCGCGACAGCAAGTACGTGACCCTGGGTGAAACGCCCATACCGTTCGTCTACCTCCCTCTGCGGCAGGACTACAACCCGGCCATGAACCTCCTCGTGCGCACCGAGGGCGATCCCTCCACGGCGCTCGGTCAGATCCGTCGGGAAGTCGCGGCGCTCGATCCGGGGCTGCCGATCTTCAATGTCCAGCCGCTGACGGAGCAGATCCAGGGCGCTCTCTGGCTTGCCCGCGTCGGCGCCTATCTGCTCGCCGCCTTCGGCGCGCTGGCCCTGATTCTGACGACGGTCGGAACCTACGGCGTGATCGCGTATTCCGTCGCGCGGAGGGTCCCGGAGATCGGGCTGCGGATGGCCCTCGGAGCGGGTCCCTTCCGGATCATCCGAATGGTCCTGGCCAGCGGCATGGGCCTCGTCGCGGTGGGCCTCGCGGTCGGGCTGGCCGCGGCGCTCGCCCTCGGACGGAGCCTGACGCCGCTCCTCTTCGGCGTCCAGGGGAGCGATCCGGCGACGTACGCGGGCATCTCCCTGATTCTCGGCGCGGTCGCGTTCCTGGCCTGCTACGTGCCGGCCCGCCGGGCCGCGCGGGTCGATCCCATCGTGGCGCTGCGAGCGGAATAGAGAGGAACGAACATGACGGCCTTGTTTCAAGACGTGAAGTACGCGCTCCGGAGCTTCGTCAAGAGCCCCGGCTTCTCGGCGATCGCGGTGGTCACGCTGGCGCTGGGCATCGGGGCCAACGCCGCGATCTTCGCCCTGGTCGATCGGGTCCTTCTGCGGCTGCTGCCGGTGCAGGATCCCCAGCAGCTCGTCCTGCTGCGCTCCCCCGGTCCGATGCAGGGGCACGGCTGGAGCGACGCGGACATCGCCACGTCATTCTCCTACCCCATGTACAAGGATCTGCGCGATCAGAACACCGTCTTCACGGGGCTCCTGGGGCAGTATCCGTTCGCGGCGAGCGTGTCGGGCGGCGGTCAGACCGAGCGGGCCCAGGCGGAGCTCGTGACCGGCAACTACTTCCCGATCCTGGGAGTCTCCCCCGCGGCCGGCCGGATCCTGACGCCCGCCGACGACGAGGCGCCCGGCGCGCATCCCGTCGTCGTCCTCTCGCATGGCTACTGGTCCCGGCGCTTCGGCGGCGACCGGGCGATCCTGAACAAGACGATCGTGGTCAACGGCCAGCCCCTGACGATCGTCGGCGTTTCCCGGTCGGGGTTCACCGGGATCCAACCCGGACGCCAGACGGACCTCTTCGTGCCCCTGGCCATGAAAACCCAGATGACGCCCTTCTGGAACGGCCTGGACGACCCCAAGGACTACTGGCTCCAGCTGGTGGGCCGCCTGAAATCCGGGATCACCGCGCGGCAGGCGCAGGCCCGCCTGCAGGCCACCTACCGGCCGCTCCTGCAAGCGCATCTGTCTTTGATCTCGAGCTGGAGCGAAGAGTCGCGCAGACAGTTCGTGAACAAGCCCCTCCTGCTCGACGCCGGCGGGCATGGCCGCGCGGTGATGCGATCGAGCGCCGCGACGCCGCTCCTGTCGCTCATGGGCATGGTGGGCCTGGTCCTCCTGATCGCCTGCACCAATCTGGCCGGACTCCTCGCCGCGCGCGGAGCGGCGCGCCAGCGGGAATACGGAGTTCGGCTGGCCATCGGCGCCAGCCGCTTCCAGCTCCTGCGGCAGTCGGTGGTCGAGTGCCTGATCTTCGCGGTCGCCGGCGGAGGCGTGGGCATCCTGGTCGCCGTCTGGACGCTCAACGCACTCCTGCGCGCGTTCCCGCCCGACGCGGACGTGCGGCAGGTCGCGGCGCAGGTCGACCCCCGCGTGCTCGGCTTCGCCGCGGTCCTCTCGCTCTTAGCCGGGCTGCTCTTCGGCCTGGCCCCGGCCTTGCGCGCCGCGCGTCTGGATCCCGCGCGGACGCTGCGGGGTCAGGGCCGCGGAACTCTGTCGGCGGGACGCGAGGTCCTGTCCTTCCGCCGGTGGCTCGTGACCGGGCAGGTCGCCCTGACCCTCGTCCTGCTCGTGGCCTCGGGCTTGTTCGTACGTAGCCTGGTCAACCTCGGGCGCGTGGAGCTGGGATTGAAGCCCGACGCCGTCATCGGATTCACCGTCGCTCCGGGCGACAACGGCTACACCGCCGAGCGCTCCGCGGCCCTGGGACGCAGCCTGACCGAGGCCTTGAAGACCCTGCCCGGCGTGCGGTCGGTCAGCGCCGCGGAAGTCTCCACGTTCACGGGCGACACCAGCGGGACCAACGTCAAGGTGCAGGGCTACGAGCCCAAGTCCGGCGAGGACACGCACGCCAACACCAATGCCGTCGGGCCGGACTACTTCGCCACCCTGGGCATTCCGTTGATCTCCGGGCGCGAGATCACCTGGCAGGACGGGGCCGGCTCGCCCAAGGTGGCGGTGATCAACGAGACCATGGCCCGCAAGCTCCTCCCGGGACGAAACCCTCTGGGGGTGCGGATCTCCTTCCGCAATCCCAAGGACGCGTTCGACACGGAGATCGTCGGCGTCGTCGCCAACAGCAAGTCGGCCGAGGTCGGGGAGCCCGACCGCCCCTTTCTCTACACGCCGTACCTGCAGGACCAGAAGCTGGCCGAGCTGACCTTCTACCTCCGGTCGCAGCAGAGCCCCGACGCGCTGGCGTCGTCGATCCGCTCCGAGGTCGCCCGCGTCGATCCCGGTCTGCCGATCTTCAACCTGAAGACGCTGCGCGGCCAGCTCGACGAGTCCCTGGTCACCGAGCGGCTCTTAGTCCTCCTCTCCGCCGCGTTCGGGGGGCTGGCCGCCCTGCTCGCGGCGCTGGGTGTGTACGGCGTCCTGGCCTTCGCCGTCGAGCAGAGACGCCGCGAGATCGGCATCCGGATCGCGCTTGGAGCCGACCCCGCATCGCTGCGGCGGCTCGTCCTGTCCGAGGTCGCCGGATTTCTCGCCATCGGAGGCGCCATCGGCCTGCCGGCGGCCTTCGGCCTGGGCAAGGTCGTCGAGTCGATCCTGTACGGCGTGCGGGCCACGGACGTCTCCGTGTTCGTCGGCGGAGCGATCCTGATGGCGGCGGTCGCCCTCGCGGCCGCCTACCCTCCGGCCCACCGCGCGTCCCGCACCAATGCAATGGAGGCCCTGCGAAGCGATTGAGAACGCCGCCCGACGAGACAGCCAGGATCTCATCGCGAGAGAACGAACCGATCGACGCCGGACCGAGGTGAAGCCATGACATCCGTCGGATTGGATCTGCGCTACACGGTTCGCACGCTGGCGAAGGCTCCCGGCTTCACGGCCGCGGCGATCCTGACGCTCGCGCTCGGGATCGGCGCGAATGCGGCGATCTTCTCGGTGCTCGACGTCGTCCTGGTGAAGCCGCTTCCCTTTCCCGACGCCGACCGGCTCCTCGTGATCTGGCCGCGCGCCGGAACCGGGGAGTTCGGCTCGAGCGCGATTTCGCCGCCCGAGTACGCCGACATCGTCGCGCGCCAGAGGACCTTCGCCGGCGTGGCCGCGATCCGGGATCGGACCGTGAATCTGACCGGGACCGGCGACGCCGAGAGGCTCGACGCCTTCGCGGTGAGCCCGAACCTGGGAGAAATCCTCGGCCTGCGTCCCGAGCTCGGACGCGCCTTCCGGCCCGAGGACGGGCGGCGCGGCGCCCCGCGGGTGGCCCTCCTCGGCCACGACCTGTGGCGCGACCGTTTTGGGAGCGATCCCGCGATCGTGGACAAGTCCATCCTTCTCGACGGCGTCCCGACGACGGTCGTCGGAGTCCTTCCGGCCGGGCTGCGCTTTCCCGAGGCGGGCACCTTCTTCTATCGGAGGTCCGCGCAGCTGTGGGTTCCGGTGTCGTGGGAAGAGGTTCCCGAGGAGCGCGGCAACGAGTTCCTCTGCCTCGTGGGCCGCCTCTCGGCCGGGGTCTCGCCGCAAGCGGCGCGCGGCGATCTCGAGCGGATCGCGGCCGGGTTTCGATCCGAATACCCGGACCGCTATGCCCTCGCGTCGGGGTGGCGCCTCCTGGGAACCCCCCTCGCCGAGCAATACGTGGGCAAGACGCGTGCCTCCCTGCTCGCCGTGGCCGGCGCGGTCGGGCTCCTGCTTCTCATCGCGTGCGCCGACGTCGCGAGCCTTCAGATCGCCCGCGCCGCGAGCCGGCGGCGGGAGTTCGCCATCCGGATCGCGGTGGGCGCCGACGCCCGGAGGCTGACGGCCCAGGTGCTGACCGAAAGCCTGGTCCTGGCTTTAGCCGGCGGCGCGGTCGGAACCTTGCTCGCCGTCTGGGGAGTGGACTTGCTGGTGCGCCACGGGCCCACGGATCTTCCGCGCCTGATGGACGCCGTGGTCGGGCCGCGCGTCCTTCTCTTCACCGTCGTCCTCTGCGCGGCGGCGGGCGCGCTCTTCGGGCTTGCGCCCACCCGTCAGGCGCTCCGCGCGGACGTCGCCTCCGACCTGAAGAGGAGCCGCATCGGAACCGACCGTTCCGCTCGCCGACGGGACTTGCGCGACGTCATCGTCGTCGGACAGGTAGCCGTCACGCTGGTCGTGGTCGCCGCGGCGGGACTTCTCGTCGCGAGCTTCGAGCGGCTGACGCGCGTCGATCCGGGCTTTCGCCCCGGAGGCGTTCTGACTCTGCAGGTCTCCTTGCCGCGTTCGAGATTCGCCGACAGTCATGGCGCCATGGCGTTCTACCGAGCCTTGCTCCAGCGTCTGGAAGCCTTGCCCGGCGTCGCGGCGGCCGGCGCGGTCGATCCCCTCCCGTTCTCCGGCGAGGGATGGTCAGGCACCTACGCGGTCGAGGGCCGCCCGCTGGGCGCTCGCGACACTCCGCCGCACGCGGCCTACGCCGCGGCGACGCCGGGGTACTTTCGCGCGATGTCGATTCCGCTCAGAGCGGGCCGGTTCTTCGACGAGAGGGACACCGAGGGATCTCCGGCCGTGGTGCTCGTCGACGAGAGACTGGCGCGGCAGGACTGGCCCGGCCAAGAGGCGATCGGCAAACGCGTGCTGATCGGCGGTCCCGGCGGCCGACCCGCGACGGTGGTCGGCGTCGTGGGCCACGTCCGGTACGCCATGCTGGAAGAGGCCGGCGAGCCCCAACTCTACCTGGCGGCGCTGCAGCGGCCGCGGTATCTGCTGGGAGTCGCGGTCAAGACTTCCGGAGACCCGCGGGCGATGACGGCCGCCGTCCGAGAGGTGGTCCGCGCGCTCGATCCCGCCGTGCCCACGGGGTCCCTGCGCCCGATGGACCAGCTCCTCGCGGCGGCCACGTCCCGGCGGCGGTTCCAACTCTCTCTCATGACTCTCTTCGCTCTGGCGTCTCTTCTTCTCTCCGCCGTCGGTCTGTCCGGCGTTCTGGCACAGATGGTCTCGGCCCGCACCCGCGAGATCGGAATCCGGCGAGCCCTGGGCTGCCGCGGACTCGATGTGCTCGCGCTCGTCGTCGGCCGCGGCCTGCTTCTGGCCGGCGCGGGAGTGGCCGTGGGCCTCTTCGTGGCCTGGGGAGCGACGCGCCTGCTCGCGGGCCTGCTCTTCGAAGTGAGCCCGACCGACCCGGCGACATTCGTGGCGGTCTCCCTCCTCCTGCTCGCGGTCGCCGGCCTCGCCGCGCTGGCGCCCGCCTGGCGAGCGATCCGCGTGGATCCTCTTCTGGCCCTGCGGGGCGAGTGACTCCGGGAGCGCCAGCCCATGATCGAAAGGGAGTGATCCCATGATGAAATTCGCGCAGGACCTCCGCTACGCGCTCCGTGCTCTGGCCAGGAGCCCGGGCTACGCTCTGGCGACCGTCGCCATCCTGTCGCTCGGCCTCGGCGCGAACACCGCGATCTTCAGCGTGGTCCACGGAATCCTGGGAAAGCCCCTGCCCTTTCCCGACTCCGAGCGGATCGTCGATGTGAGCGAGCTCAATCGCGCCGGACATTCGATGGCCGTCGCCGAGCCCAACTTCCGCGATTTCCGCGACCGCAATCATTCCCTCGCCGCGTTCGCGGAGTGGGCTTCCTGGCCGGTGTCGGTCGCCGGCGGATCCGAGCCCGTCCGGATCGTTCAGGCCGCCGTCTCGAGCGAATTCTTCACCGTGCTCGGCGTGCGTCCCGCCCTCGGACGGTCCTTCGCGCCCGAAGAGCTCCACCGCGGAGGACCGCCCGCCGTCGTCGTCAGCCACGAGTTCTGGCAGCGCTCCCTCTCGGGGGAACGCGATCTCACGCGTCTGGCCCTGCGATTCGAGGGGAACCTCTATCGTGTCGTCGGCGTCCTGCCGGCGGGCTTCCGGTTTCCGGGCGATGCGCAGGTTTGGACCGCGCGGGAGCGCTGGTGGCCGGAGTCGTGGAGCAACATCACGACCGAGGAAAGCCGGACGGCCCACAACTGGCACGCCGTCGGCCGGCTGCGCAACGGCGTCGACCTCGCCGAGGCGCGCGCGGACTTCCAGGCGATCGGGGCGCGGATCCGCGCCGAAAACGGAGATCGGGTCGATCTCGTCGGCGCCGCCGTCGTGCAGCTCAAGGAGACCCTGGTCGGCCGGGTGCGCCCCGCTCTTCTGATGCTGCTCGCCGCCGCGGCGGTCCTCATGCTCGTGGCCGGGGCGAACGTCACGAGCCTCGCGCTGGCCCGGATGACGGCCCGCCGGCGCGAGCTCGCGGTGCGCGCCGCTCTGGGCGCCTCGGGCGGGGATCTGCTGCGGGTCGTGCTGGCCGAAGTTCTTCTGCTGGCCCTGATCGGCAGCGGCGCCGCCGTGATCCTGTCGGTCTGGAGCCTCGGCGCGGTGCGGGCCCTCGCCGGCGCGAGCCTGCCGCGCATCGAGGAGATCTCGATCGATCCCATCGTGCTCGTCTTCGCGGTGTCCCTGGCGGTCGCCTGCGCCGTCCTCGTCGCGATCGCCGCAGCCCGCCGCAACGCCGGCGCGCGCTTCCAGGGGCTGGTGGCCGGCCGCGAGGGCGCCGCGGCGTCGCGCGAGACGATGCGCTCGCAGTCGGTGATGCTGGGCATCCAGGCGGCGATGACGGCCCTCCTCCTGGCCGGTCTGGCCCTGTTTGCCCGGAGCTTTCTCCATGTCCTCGAGGTCGAGCCCGGCTTTCGCGCCGAAGGCGTCCTGGCCATGGACCTCTTCCCGACCTCTCCGGAGACGGACGCGGAGAAGACCCGCCGGGCGGCGCAGATCGACGAGCTGCTCGGGAGGCTCGCGGCCGTGCCCGGGGTGACTCGCGCGGGCGCGGTCGGAAGCGTGCCGCTCGGCTCGGACATGGCCGACGGCACGTTCGTCTTTCTGGGCGCGGAGGATCCGCCCAGGAACCTGGCGGACTTCGAGCGGCTGTCCCGCGATCCCTCCCGAGCCGGCCGCGCCGACTATTGCCCGGCGACCGGCTCTTATTTCCAGGCCCTCCAGATTCCCCTCCTCCGCGGGCGGTTGTTCGACGGGCGCGACGCTCCCGGCGCGCCGCACGTGGCCGTGATCTCCCAGGCGCTCGCGCGCCGGGCCTTCGCCGGCAGGGACCCCATCGGCCAGCGCATCGAGTTCGGCAACATGGACGGGGACTTGAGGCCGCTGACCGTCGTGGGCGTCGTCGGCGACGTCCGCTCGAGCAGCCTGGAGGCGCGGCCCGACCCGATCCTCTACGTGGATTTTCGCCAGCGCCCCCAGGCGGCCTTCGCGCTGACGGCGGTGCTGCGGGTGAACGGCAATCCGGCCGCCGTCGCGGCCGCGGCGCGCGAGGCGGTCCGCCGGATCGATCCGACCTGGCCGCCGCGCTTGCGCGCGCTCGACCGGGTGGTGGCCGACTCGCTCGACGCCCGCCGCTTCAGCCTGAGCCTGCTCACGTTCTTCGGCGGCCTGGCTCTGCTGCTCGCCGCCGCGGGGATCGCCAGCGTCACCGCCTTCGCCGTGGCCCGGCGCCGCCCGGAGATCGGGATCCGCCTGGCCCTCGGCGCGAAGCCGGCCGACGTCCTCGGCCTCCTTCTGTCGCGCCACCTCCGCGTCATCGCGGCCGGAGCGGCCGCCGGCTTCGCCGCCGCGGCGGTCCTGGCCGGTCTTCTCCGAACGCAGCTCTACGCCGTGGCGCCGGCGGACCCCTGGAGCTTCGGCGCGAGCGCGGTCGTGCTTTTCGCCGTGGGCCTCATCGCCTGCGTCGTGCCCGCGCGGCAGGCCCTGCGCGTCGACCCGACCGAGGCCCTGCGCTCCCAGTGACGCCCGCGGCAAGGCCGATCCGGTAAGCTCAGCGCATGCCCGCGCCCGCGCCCCGCATCCTGATCGCGGACGACCAGCGCGACGTGCTGGAGGCCCTGCGGCTGCTCCTGAAGGGCGAGGGCATGGAGAGCCAGACGGTCTCCTCGCCGGCCGCGCTGCTCTCGGCGCTGGAGAAAGCGGACTACGACGCGGCCCTGATCGACCTGAACTACACGCGCGACACCACGTCGGGCAAAGAGGGGCTCGATCTGCTCGCCCGCATCCGCGATCTCGACGACACGCTGCCGGTCCTGGTCATGACCGCGTGGGGCACCGTCGATCTCGCGGTCGAGGCCATGCGCCGCGGGGCTCGCGACTTCGTCCAGAAACCGTGGGACAACGCGCGGCTGCTGGCGACGCTGCGCACCCAGATCGCCCTGGGGCGGGCCTTGAAGCGCGGGGAGCGCCTGGAGGCGGAGAACCGGATCCTGCGCGCCGAGCCCGACGAGTCCTTGATCGCGGAGTCCGCGGCCATGCGCCCGGTCCTGGAGATGATCGCGCGGGTGGCGCCGTCGGACGCCAACGTCTTCATCGTGGGCGAGAACGGATCGGGCAAGGGCGTCGTCGCGCGGGCGCTCCACGCCGGCTCGCGCCGGGCCCCGCGGCCGCTGGTGACGCTGAACGCCGGCGGCATCTCCGAGGGCGTCTTCGAGAGCGAGCTCTTCGGACACGTCAAGGGAGCCTTCACCGACGCCCGCGCCGACCGCGTGGGCCGCTTCGAGCTCGCCGACGGCGGGACGCTCTTCCTGGACGAAATCGCCAACGTTCCGCCCGGCCAGCAGGCCAAGCTCCTGCGCGTTCTGGAGACCGGGGAGTTCGAGCGCCTGGGCTCCTCGCGCACGCGCAAGGTCGACGTGCGCATCCTCTCCGCGTCCAACGCGGATCTGCACGCCGAGGTCGCCGCGGGGCGTTTCCGCCAGGACCTCCTCTTCCGCTTGAACACGATCGAGATCCATGTGCCGCCGCTGCGGGAGCGGAAGGAAGACATCCCGCTTCTCTCCGCGCACTTCCTGCGCCAGCACGCGCAGCGGTATCGCAAGGAGGTTCTCCGTTTCGAGCCGTCCGCCCTGCAGACGCTGCTCGAGCACCCCTGGCCCGGCAATGTCCGCGAGCTCGACCACGCGGTGGAGCGCGCGGTCCTCCTGGCGCAGGGCGCCACGATCCGCCCCGGCGACCTCGGCCTGCGCCGCGCCGCCGACGCGATCCCGCGCCTGGAGGAGATGAGCCTGGAAGACGTCGAGGATCTCCTCGTCCAGAAAGCCATGGCCCGCTTCGCCGGCAACGTCAGCGCCGCGGCCAAGGCGCTCGGCCTCTCGCGCAGCGCGCTCTACCGGAGGCTCGAGAAGCACGGGTAATAGGAAGTGACGAGTGACAAGTGAAGAGTGGCGCGGCGAATCTTCACCTGCCACTCGAGTCGAGTCACGCCTCGAGTAGGTCGACTTCGTAGCTTGCGAACTGCCTATCCGCGGTCAGGATCGGAAGGCTCTCCACCTGCGCCTGCGCGACCAGAAGCCGATCGAAGGGATCGCGATGATGGTACGGCAGGGCGGCGACGGCCAGCGCGTGCTCGTGCTCGATCGGCAGGGGCGCCACGCGGGAAGCCGCCATCCACTTGGGCACGAGGACCGCGGGCTCGGAAGGCAGCTCGAGTCTTCCGATCGCGTACTTGATCGCGATCTCCCACGAGCTCGCCGCCGACAGCAGCAGATCGTTGTCGGGTGCGACGACCAGCCGGCGCGCTCGCTCGCTCAGACGTTCCGGGTCCGCAAGCATCCAGAGCCAGGCTTGCGTGTCGAGCAGGATCCTCAAGACTCGAAACCGGCGAGAACCTCGTTCGGGAGCGGCGCGTCGAAGTTTTTGGGCACGCGGAACCGCCCGCGCTCGCTCCCGAGCCTGCGCGGCACTACCGACTTGCCCGCTGGAACCAGCCGCGCCACCGGCTTGCCCGCGCGAGCGATCACAATCTCCTCACCGGCGCCGACGCGCTTCAAGAGGCGCGAGAGATGAGTCTTCGCCTCATGGATATTGACGGTCTTCACGATGCTTGAAAATAGACTAAGTTCTAGACTAAGTCAATTAATCTTCGCTTCGCGAAGAAATCTTGTGTGGATTTCAGCCCCACCACGCCACTTCAAGAGTGGAAGGAGGAGGTGTCGAGACGACCAGGAAAGGTATGGGGCCACAGGCACCGCGCGTTTCTCCGACCCGACCGCAGCCGCTCGCGCACCTGTTCAGCCTGCCGAATGGTTGGCTCGTTGGGTTGGAGGATTACCTTCAGGAATGCTTCGAACGCGAATCGCCTCCCCGAGTCTCGGAGCTCGCGCGCCTCCTCGGTGTGCCCCTGTCCAGTTTCGTAGAGACATTTCATCGGATCACCGGGGTGACGCCCTCCCACTACATCAAGCTCCGGCAGATCGGTAGGGCGAAGGTCCTGCTGAGAACGACGGATCTGCCTGTCGGAAAAGTGGCTTATCGCGCCGCCTTCGGCACCCATAAGACCTTCCATCGGACCTTCCGAAAGCACGTCGGGATGACCCCGAAGGAGTGGCGAAACCGACGATGAAATGTCTCTAGACCTGGCCCAGACGTCCCGCCTATCGTCGGAGAGAAAAATCTGAGAACGAGATCGTCTCGAACTTACCCCGCTCCATAGACCAACTGCCCGAGGCAATACGTGAGCAGTCCCGGTAGAACCATATCTTCGCCCGGACCGTGGCGTTCGATGAGGCTGGGCGGGGGATCGAGAGGTCCTCCGAGCGCAGACCATGACTCCTCAGCCGATGTCGCAACGCGCCACGGAGTTCGTGGAGCGCGGAGCCCGGATTTGAACCAACTGACCGACCCGGAGGCAGCTATGAAGAAATCGATCAGGGCGGACTCTATCTTGGCCTTGCTCTTCTTGGACTGCTTGGTTTCGCTACGGCGGCACGCGGCAGCGCGACGCTCGGCGGATGGGTGATCTACTACGACGCCAACTGGAACGAGGTAGGAGGGTGGTACAAGCCGTGTAACGGCAGCCAGTCGCATTCGGGCGTCGGGGGCGTGAACGCCGAAATCATCGACTGGTGGGACTGAGAAGGAGGAGGCGGTGAAGGCTGTACTCCGACGATGAGCCCCTACTGTGGCCAGGGCTGCACCAACCCAGGCGAAACTTCTCTAATTTGCGAGTGAAGGGAATCCGCAGGTCTCCGGGGCGTTGGAGAGAAATCACCCTCTGACGCCCCGGGACCCTATCAGCGCCCCTCGGCTGGTCCCGCGGAGCAGATAGTCTATTCCCCCGTGGCGGACGTGCCATTCTCTGAGCTCCTGCTGCTGCTCCTGCTGGCCGCCGCGACTCAATCGGCGCCGCCGACGCCAACGGCCCCGCCTTCTGGGCAGGTGAGCGAGCAGATTCGGGTCGAGCGGGTCGTGCTCAGAGGACGGGTCATCGATCGTTTTGCGAACCGGATCGACGGCCTCTCTAAGCAGGACTTTCGAGTCCTGGTCGACGGGAAGGAAGTGCCGATAGAGGCCGTCGATTCGATGTCGCCGGAAGAGACGGCTGGTGCAGGTGCGCCGACGGTTGCCGTCGGCGAATCCCAGACAGCCAGCACGACCGATCCGGGCCAGGATCGAGGCGCGCTCCACGAACCGCCATCCGGACGTTTGACGGTGATGCTCTTCCAGTGGGAGATCGCCGGGCAGAAGGACACGGGTTTCGTACGGATGATGAGGCTCGCCGAAAAGACCGCGGACGCGGCAAGGCCCGATGAGAAGATCGCCATATTCGGTTTTGGCTCGTCGCTACGTCTCCTCCAGGATTTCACCAGCGACCATCCCTCACTACGGCGCGCCATCGAGGCGATCCGCGCGATCGGGTACAGAGGTCGTCCTGCGGATCCTGGCGGGCCGAGCCTGAGCGCCGGCATCGCGGCCTGTGGCTCACGGGACTCGATCTCCAAAGCCATCACTTGCATCGGATCTTCGCTCCAGGCCTTGCCCGGCCAGAAGAATCTCATCTTCTATGGGTGGATGGTTGGCCGGCCCAAGGAGGGTCCATGGTTCGTCGAATACCCTGCCATGATCGAAGCCGTTACTCGAGCCGACGCCGCGGTCTACGTGCTGGATGTCAGCGACTACGGCCACACGCTCCAGACGGGACTCGAGCAACTTGCCGCGGACACCGGGGGCCTTTTTAACGGCGGCTGTGTCTATGGCATGATTTATTGCGCCGATCTGGCGGTCCGAAAGACACAACGTATCCTGGCGGGCGGTGAATACGAGATCGTATTCGCTGATCCGGGCCTGGCGAGAGGGTGGCACCAGGTCGAAGTCGAGCTGATCGGCCGCCCTGGAATACCTGTTTTCCGCCGCTGGTACCAAGACTGAGGTACGTTGGGCACGGCGCCACGCAGAGCCGTGTCGGGCGCCCTTGCCTTCCGTATTGACTTGCGGTTCCCTCCCAAGCGTTACCCCTTGAAGGCCGTCGCTGCGGGCACGCCGCCCGCGAGGAGCGATGGACGCCGAGCGACCGAGGCTGAAGAGCAGCGCTAAAATACGAGCTTGCGATTTCGGCACTCGGAACCGGAGTTTCGTTCCGTGATTCGCGATCGCCGGTCCGTCCCGGGGCCCGGATCGCAAATCACAAATCACCAATCACCAATCCCATGAGGCGCCTCTCCTTCGACCGCCGGATCCAGGCCATCGCGGCCCTGGCGGCCCTGCCGGGGACGGCGATCGCGCTGGTTCTGCTCTGGACCGGCGATTTCGCCACCCGGACGCAGTGGACGCTGACCATCCTGATGCTCCTCTTCTGGCTCGGCTGCGCGGCGGCGCTGCGCGAGAAGCTCGTGCTGCCGCTCCAGACCGTGGCCAATCTCCTCTCGGCGATGCGGGAGAACGACTTCTCGATCCGCGGGCGCGTCGGGCGCAAGGACGATCCGCTGGGCGAGGTCCTGGTCGAGATCAACGCCCTGACCGAGACGCTGCGCGAGCAGCGGCTGGGCGCGCTCGAGGCGACCGCCCTCCTGCGCAAGGTCATGGAGGAGATCGACGTCGCGATCTTCGCCTTCGATTCGGAGAAGAGGTTGAAGCTCACCAACCGCGCCGGCGAGCGCCTCCTCGGTCAACCCGAGCCGCGTCTGCTCTCCCGCAGCGCCGCCGAGCTGGGGCTCGAGGAATCGCTCAACCTCGACGCCCCGCGCGTCATCGAGGCGTCGTTTCCCGGAGGAAGCGGCCGATGGGAAGTGCGGCCGAGCCCGTTCCGTCAGGGCGGACTGCCGCACCGGTTGCTCGTCATCGCCGACGTTTCGCGGCCGTTGCGGGAAGAGGAGCGCCAGGCCTGGCAGCGCCTGATCCGCGTGCTCGGCCACGAGCTCAATAACTCGCTCGCGCCCATCCAGTCGATCGCCGGAAGCCTGGGCAAGACGGTCGGCGCCGATCCGCTCCCCGCCGACTGGCGCGAGGACATGCGGCAGGGCCTGTCGGTCATCGCCTCGCGGGCCGCGGCTCTCTCGCGCTTCACCGGAGGCTATGCCCGCCTGGCCCGCCTCCCAGAGCCTCGCCGCTCGACGCTCGAGATCGGCGAGCTGGTCCAGCGGATCGCGAGCCTGGAGACGCGCCTCCCCGTCTCCGTCGCCGTCGGCCCCGCCGCGGTCGTCTCGGCCGACCCGGATCAGCTCGAGCAGGTCCTCATCAACCTCATCCGCAACGCCGCGGACGCGGCGCTGGAAACGGGCGGCGGCGTGGCCGTCCTCTGGCGGCGCCTGCGCGGCAATCCCCCGCGGCTGGAGATCCGGGTGGAAGACGAGGGGCCTGGCCTCTCGAGCACGACCAATCTCTTCGTCCCCTTCTTCACCACCAAGCCCGGCGGATCGGGCATCGGCCTGGTGCTTTCGCGGCAGATCGCCGAGGCCCACGGCGGCTCGCTCACGCTGCAGAATCGCTCCGGCGCGCGCGGCGCGGTGGCCCGTCTGTCGCTGCCGCTGCCCGCCGTCGAGTCGGCCCGCTCCGAGCCGGCCTGAAATCGCGTCCTCGTCCGCGTCCGGCGCGCCGCGAGAAGTGCGTCCTGGGCCGAGCGCGGTAGGTATTGCCTGGCTCGGTTCTTGCTCCTTCCGTCGGCTTGAAGCGTCCGCGATTCCGAGCGCCGCGAGCGTCTCGCGCGTCGGGTTTGCGCGTGCTATTCCAATCTTCGGGAGGTCATTCATGGAAAAGCGATCGAAGCGATTGGCAGGAAAGAGAGTCGCCATCCTGGTCGAGGACGGATTCGAGCAGGTGGAGCTGACCGACCCGCAAAAAGCCTTCTCGACGCCGGCGCGAAGGCCGACATCGTCTCCCCGGCGGGAGGCAAGGTGAAAGGGTGGAAGCACAAGGAGTGGGGCGACGAGTTCTCCGTCGACACGCCGCTCGACGGGGCGAACGCGGAGGACTTCGACGCGCTGCTGCTCCCCGGCGGGGTGATGAACCCCGACAAGCTGCGCTGGAACCCGAAGGCGGTCGCCTTCGTGAAGGCGTTCGCCGGCGCCGGCAAACCGATCGCGGCGATCTGCCACGGGCCCTGGACGCTCATCGACGCCGGCGTCGCCCGCGGCCGCCGCATGACGTCCTGGCCGTCCCTGGAGACCGATCTCCGCAACGCGGGCGCCCAGTGGGTCGACGAGGAGGTCGTCGTCGACGGCGGCCTGGTCACCAGCCGCAAGCCGGCGGACATCCCGGCGTTCAACGACGAGATGATCGAGCAATTCGCGGAAGGCCGGCACGGGCAGATGCGCCGGGCCGGCTGAGATCAACCCCATTTTCCGGAAGGAGACCTTCATGGCACGCACGGTGATGGAACGTCCGCAGGTTCTCTCCGCGGACACGCTGAAGAACGAAAAAGTGGTCAACGCCGCGGGCGAAGACCTCGGCGCGATCCAGGATTACATGATCGATCTGGACACGGGGCGCATTGCCTACTGCGTTCTGTCGTTCGGCGGCTTTCTGGGAATGGGCGACAAACTGTTCGCCGTTCCCTGGCAGGCCATGAAGCTGGACACCGAACGTCATTGCTTCGTCCTGGACGCGTCCAAGGATCGCCTGAAGAACGCGCCCGGATTCGATAAGGACGACTGGCCCGGCACAGGCAGGGACTTCGAGACGGAGGTCTATCGGTACTACAACGTCCGCCCGTATTGGGAGTAGTCGAGCGGGGCGTCCGGGCGGGCGCAGCGCGGCTGTGCGTTTTGCCCCGTCCGGACGTCTTTCCATTCGCTCCAACCAGAGAGGGGGACTCCATGGAGACGGCTGTCGGGATCTTCTCCTCGCGTTCGGGCGCCGAGCAGGCGGTGCGCGCCTTGCGCTCGCTTGCGATCCCCGCGGATCACATCCAACTCCTCCTTCCCGAGACGGCCTCGGAGGATCTGTCGGCCGTCCCTACCGACGACGCAGAACAGCCCGGCATGGGCAAGGCCGTGGGCGGAGTCGTGGGCGCGGCGGTGGGGGCGTCCGCCGGACTGGGGCTGGGCGCGGCGGCCGCGAGCCTCCTCATCCCGGGAGTCGGCGCGGTGACGGCGATCGGACTCGCGGCCGCGGCGCTGTTCGGAGCGGGAGGCGCGATCGGAGGGGCCGCAGCGGGCGGAGCGCTGGAAGAGAAGACGGAGCAGGGCTTGCCCAAGGACGAGCTGAATCTGTACGAGGACGCCCTGGCTCTGGGCCGGTCGATCGTCTTCGTGCTCGCCGACTCGGAGGAGGAAGGCGAAAAAGCGCGGCGCGGGCTCGAGGAGGCGGGCGCGGAAACCCTCGACGCGGCGCGCGACCGCTGGTGGGTCGGCATCCGTGACTCGGAGAAGGAGCATTACGAAAAGGACGGCGGCGACTTCGGCGCGCACGAACACCATTACCGCCGCGGCTTCACGGCCGCCCTGCACCCGGACAGCCGGGGCCGCCGGTATGAGGACATCCCGAAGCACGTCCGCGACCGCTACGCCGAAAGCTTCCGGGAGGAGGCCTTCCGGCGGGGCTACGAGCGCGGGCAGGCGCACGCGCGGGACGTCTGGGTGAGGAGACCAGCCGAAACCGTCGAACGCTAGCCGCGGTCGCGTCGCTGGCCAATTCCCGTACCCTCTCCCGTGAGGGGAGAGGGCAAGGGTGAGGGGTTCCGACCCTCTCTCGCCGGGAGAGGGCGACGCGGACGTGGCATATCCTCTCCTTCTCGCTTCGCAAGGCAGGAGGGGAACATGAAGACGATCTGCGCGATCCTGCTGGGGTTGGCGGCGGCGGCCGCGGCCCCCGCCGCTGAGCCGGCTCCGGTCGCCGTCAAGGCGGCGCGGCTGCTGGACGTCAAGACCGGGCGCTACGTCGAGCATCCCGTCGTCGTCGTGAAGGGTCACAAGGTAGAGATTGTTGGCTCGACCGTTCCCGCTGGCGCGCGCGTGATCGACGTGGGCGACCGGACGCTGCTGCCGGGCCTGGCCGACGTGCACACCCACATCCTTCTGCAGGGCGACGCCACGGCGCCGGAGTACGAGGAGCAGATCCTAAAGGAGTACCCGGGGCACCGGGTCGCCCGGGCCGTCCGGGCCCTGAAGATCGCGCTCGAGCACGGGTTCACCACGATGCGGGACCTGGAGACCGAGGGCGCGTCCTACGATGACGTGGCCCTGCGCGACGCGGTCAACGAGGGCGTGGTCCCGGGGCCGCGCCTCTTTGTCGTCGGGCGGGCGCTCTCGACGACCGGGAGCTATCCGATCACGCACTTCCGCCCCGATTGGGCCTTCCCCACAGGCGTCCAGATCTGCGACGGCGCCGACGGCTGCCGCAAGGCGGTGCGCGAACAGATCTCCTATGGCGTCAACTGGATCAAGATCTATGCGAACACCGGCGGCCTGCACCTGACCTCCGACGGCTGGGTCGACTCGCCGCCGAACTGGACCAAAGACGAGATCGTCGCGGTCGTCTCCGAGGCGCACGCGCACGGGATCCATGTGGCCGCGCACGCGACGTCGGATACCGGACTGCGCATCGCGGTGGAGGCCGGCGTCGATTCGATCGAGCACGGCGACTCGATCCGGCCGGAGATGGCGAAAATCATGGCCGCCAAGGGCATCTTCTACTGCCCCACTCTGACCGTCTCCGCCTACGTCGCGCAGCCGCGGGCCCAGGCCGGCGCGCCGATCTGGGCGGAGATGCCGAAGATCCAGGCCAGGTCGATCGACAACTGCCGCAAGGCCGGCGTCAAGATCGTGTTCGGCACCGACGCCGGCGGCTTCCCCTGGACCGAGATCAACCAGGCGCAGGAGTTCGAGCACGAGGTCCGCATGGGGATGACTCCGATCGAGGCCATCCGCACCGCCACCACGGTCGCCGCGGAGCTTCTCGGCCTGACCGGAAAGGTCGGCGTCGTCGAACCAGGTGCTTGGGCCGATCTGGTCGCCGTATCCGGAGATCCGCTCAAGGACGTGTCCGTCCTGTCGAAGATCGACTGGGTAATGAAGGATGGCGAGGTGGTGACGGGACCGCGATGAGAGTGCAATGTTCCAGGTTCAAAGTTCAACGTGGAACGCTCCGTAGCTCTTCGAACTCAGAACATTGAAGTTCGAACTCCCAGCATGTTGCGCGTCGGGCTGACGGGCGGGCTCGCCACCGGCAAATCCGCGGCCGCCGGGTTCCTGCGGGAGCTCGGCGCGAGCGTCTTCGACGCCGACGCGATCGTGCGGGAGCTTTACGAGCCGGGCGGCGCGGGCCAGGCCGCTGCGCGGGAGCTGTTCGGCGATGCGGTCCTCGATCGGCACGGACGCATCGACCGCGCCCGCATTGCCGAGATCGTGTTCACCGATCCGGCCCGGCGCCACGCCCTGGAGGCGAAGATCCATCCGCTGGTGATCGCCGAGATCACCCGCCGCTTCCAGGAGGCCGAGCGGGCCGGCGCCGCCGTGGCCGTGGCCGAGGCCTCGCAGCTGCTGGAGGCGCGGGGCGACGCGAACCTCGACCGCGTTCTCCTGATCACCGCTCCGCGCGGCGAGCGCATCCGCCGCTGGACCGCGCGCGGGGGCGATCCCGAAGACGCCGAGCGGCGGATCGCCGCGCAGATCTCGCCGGCGGTGGCGTTCGACCGGGCGAGCGACGTCGTCGCCAACGATGGGACGCTCGAAGACCTGCGCGCGAGGGTCGCCGCAATTTTCGCGGATTGGACCGCCCCTACGGCGGCGAAGCGCCCGCGGTCGGCGCCGGCAGGCGCCCCTTGAGGTCCTTGGCCTCGAAAGGTCCCGGCTCGGCGATCAGGGCGCGCGCCGCGTCCACCTGGTTCCAGACGTTCCAGAGGAGAACGCCCCGCACCCGTCCGCCGTCGAGGTAGTAGACGACGCCCTCGCGGAAGGGCTCCTTCCAGTCCTCGAACGTCGACAGCCGCGCGTCTGTCTCGCCCACCGCCTCGTACCCCAGGTCGAAGAGATCGGAATAGAACGAAGGAAGGTGCCGGTACGGCTCGCCGCGGCCGGCCATGCTGCGGCCCGCCGCCCGCCCCATGGTGACGGCGTTGTCCTCGTGCTCGACGCGGATGCGCTTTCCGAGCGCGGGGTTGAAGAACGCGGCCGCGTCGCCGGCGGCGAACACGTCCGGCGTACTCGTGCGCAGGAGCTCGTCGACCACGATGCCGTCCTCGATCTTCAGGCCCGCGCTCTGCGCGAGCTCGACGTCGGGAGCGATGCCCAGACCGGCGACCACGGCGTCCACGGTCACCTCGCCGTGACCGCGCGTCCGGACCGCGAAGGACTCTCCACGCCCACGCCGCTCGAGGCCGGTGACCGTCTCGCCCGCCGCGACCGTCACGCCCTTGTCCCGGTAGTAGCCGGTCACGAAGTCGGCGAGCCCGCGGGGGAAGACGCGCGCCCCGATAGCCGGTCCCGGAAAGATCAGCGTGACCTTCCGGCCGTTCAAGGCCAGCGCCGCCGCGATCTCCGAGCCGATGAAGCCGCCGCCGATCACCGCGAACGCGCTTCGGGATTCGGCCAGGCGCCGGAGCTTCTCGTAGTCCGCCGCGGTGCGGAAATAGATGACGCCCTCGTCGGCGAAGGAGAGCTTCCGCGGCGTCCCCCGGTCGCCAGGAGCGCCTTGCCGAATCCGTAGGAGGCGCCCCGGTCGTCCACCGCCGTCTTCTTCGCCGGATCCAGGCCGAGGATGCGCCGCTCCCGGACGAGCTCCACGCCGAGCTTCTCGGTCCCCAGCCAGATGGAGTCGAAGGCCTCGCCCTTCCAGAGCCCCTTGGTCAGGGGCGGTCTCTTGTAGGGCGCAGCACTCTCGGCCGTGACCACCGCGATCGAGCCTTTCGGATCGACCTCGCGGATCCCGCGCACGGCCGCGTCGGCGGCCATTCCCCCGCCGACGATGAGGTACTTGGATTCCGGCATATGAGTCGCTCCTTTCGAGACTCCCGACTGATCCGTACGCACGAGGCGTGCCGGGAGAAGAATCGGTCCATCGATCCATCGGTTCATCGGTCCACTTGCCCGGAAAAACCTTCTTCGAGGTACATCAACCGATGACCAGATGAACCGATGATCCGATCGGCAATAATGTGTCGGTGATACTGAAGAGTCCCACCTCCCCTCTCTGGATCCAAAGAGTCCTACAGGACTTCGACTCCTTCCTCCTCGACCACGCCGCCTGCGAACGGAAGGCCTCGGGAACGGCGATGAATCTGGTCTCGCACTATCCCGACCGGCGGGAGCTCGTGGCCGCGATGATCGAGCTGGCCCAGGAGGAGCTGTCGCATTTCGCCGGCGTCTACGCGCGCCTGGCCGAGCGCGGCCTGACGCTCGCCGCCGATCGCAAGGACCCGTACATCCACCGCCTCTCGCGCGAGTTCCGCCAGGGCAGCGACGCCTACTTTCTCGATCGGCTCTTAGTCGGCGGAATCGTCGAGGCCCGCGGCTGCGAGCGCTTCGGCATCGTGGCCGAGGCGCTGCCGGAAGGCTCCCTGAAGGACTTCTACCTGGATCTCACGGCCTCCGAAGCCCGTCACCGCGGGCTCTACCTGCGCCTGGCCCGCGTCTACTTTCCCGAGGCGGAGGTCGCGCCGCGGTTGGACGAGCTTCTGGAGATCGAGGCCCGGCTGGTCGCGGAGCTGCCGCTGCGGTCCGCGATGCACTGAGCGGATCGGCCCGCGGCGTCAGCCTTGGATTCAGTAGGTGAGAACCTCCAGGCCCGGCACGAGCTCAAAATCCTTCACGTTTCTGGTGACGAGCGGAGCCTGTGCGAGGACGGCGGAAGTGGCGATGAGCAGATCCATGGTGGAAATTCGGCCACGATCGCGCTCCAGCGCCGCGAGGAGGGATCCATACGCCGGGGGAAATCTTTCGTCGGGATATCCCACGGACAGGCCGGCGCAGAGCTGCTCGACCCGGCGCTTCTCGGTCATGGGCCTGGCCGACTGAGCTGCTCCGGCGGCCAGCTCGCAGGCCACGAAGACGCTGATCGCGAGCTCCTCGTCGGCGACCGTCTCGAGAAATCGCGAGGCCGACCCCGTCTGCCCGCGGGCCGCCTCACGGAGCAGATCGATGAGATAGGACGTGTCGAGATGGATCACAGCTTCGGAGCCCGGGCGACGCTGCGGCGGCGCGTGCGGATGCGGCTCTCCGCAGATGCCAGTGTTTCCTCCGAGAGGCGAATCGTCCTGACGAGGGCGGCAAGAGAGTTGCCGGTCGCGCGGCGCCCGAAGTGCTCCTTGATGACCCGCGAGAAAGACTCTCCCTTCCGCTTTCGCCGGGCCAGAGCTTCGTAGGCCTCCAGGTCGATGGTAATCGTCTTGACTGCCATGCACTTATCATGCACTGGCAGCAACCCGTCGTCAAGGCGCCCGGATCGAGCGAGGTCGCGTCTTAGACTGTCTCCCGGGAGCGCCATGAAGTCGAAAGCCATCGACAAGTACCTGTCCCGCCATGCCGAGCCGGAGGCGCGGCTGGCCGAGAAAGTCTCCGGCGCGTTTGGCCACGTGCTGGTGGTGCCGGCCTACGGCGAGCGCGAGAGCCTCTTCTCGCTTCTCGGCTCCGTCCCCGTGGGCCCGTCCGGCTCGGTCCTGATCGTGGTGGTGTTGAACGCGCGGGCCGATTCCCCGCCCGCCGTCCACGAGGCCAACGCGGCCGCGCGCGAACGTTTGGGCAAGAATCTCGAGGTCTCGGCGGATCTCTCGGGCGATCCCCCGGCCCGCGCCTTCGCGACGCCCGGCGGCGCGCTGGTCGTGATCGACCGGGCCGCGGCGGGGCACTACCTGCCGGAGGGCCAGGGCGTCGGCCTCGCGCGCAAGATCGGCAACGACTTCGCGCTGGCCCTCCATGCCGCGGGGAAGATCGCCTCGCCGTGGATCCACAACACCGATGCCGACGTCGTCCTGCCCGGCGACTATTTCGATCAGATCTCCGGGGCGGCCCGGAACGCCGCCGCCGCGCTCTACTTCTTCGAGCACCGGTTCGGCGAAGAGGAAGACCTGGCCCGCGCCGGCCGCCTCTACGACATCGCGCTGCGCTTCTACGTGCTCGGCCTGGCCTGGGCCGGCTCGCCCTACGCCTACGAGAGCATGGGCAGCTGCCTGGCGATCGCGCCAGAGGCCTACGCCGCCGTGCGCGGCTTCCCCAAGAAAAACGCCGCGGAGGATTTCTACGTCTTGAACAAACTCGCCAAGGTCGGAGCCATCGCCCGCCTGGACGGCCAGCCGGTGCTGTTGGAAGGGCGCGTGTCGGACCGCGTGCCCTTCGGGACCGGGCGCGCGGTCGGAGATCTCGTCGCGAGTCGGCGGCGGCTGGACGCCTTTCGCCTCTACCACCCGCTCGTCTTCGCGCACCTGGCCTGCTGGCTCGACGTGCTCGAGGCGATCGCTCGATCAGGCGGAGCAATCGACCAGCTCTCGAGCGTGCTCCCTCAGAGCAATCCGTTCTTCCGGGCGGATCTGCTCGAAGACGTCCTGCGCAAGCTCGGCGCGTTCGAGGCGGTCCGCGAGGCGGCCGCGAAATCGCGCGATGCGGAAACCCTGCGGCGCCACCTTCACACCTGGTTCGACGGCTTCAAGACCCGCAAGCTCATCCACGGCCTGCGCGACGCCGGCCTGCCGTCGCTGTCCTGGCGAGAGGCGCTGGCCGAGGCTCCGTTCACAAACCTCTCGGGTTCCACGCAGGAGGATCCGGAGAGCCTTCGCCGCGCGCTCGTCGCTGAGGAGCGGAAGCTCTCGACGCCGGCGGGGCTCTCCTAAACGATCCCGATCGCCGGCTCGTCGGATTGTCCGTGCCTCGATATTCGCGCCTGACGGGTTGACTTCCCCGACAGCTTACGCCAGACTTACGCCAGGTGAAAAGCTCCGATACCGAGCAGAAGATCCGGCTTTTGATCGCCCAGGCCGGCGCGGACCAGGACGGCAGCGGAACGGCAGAGGCCCCTTCGGCGGCGCGTTTCCGAGCCCGGCAACCGCTCGATCCGATCAACATCCGCAACCTGGCGGACCGGGGCTTTGGGGCGACCCGGCTCTTCCGGATTCTCCTGACCAACGCCTGCGCCTTCGACTGCTCCTATTGCCCCATGCGGGCGGGGCGGGAGCTTCCCCGCCACGCCCTCTCGCCTGCCGTGCTCGCCGACGCCTTCCTGACCGCGTATCGGAAGAGGTGGGTCGATGGCCTCTTCGTGACGAGCGGCATCCCGAAGAATCCCCGCTGGGCCATGGACCGGATGATCGAGCTCGTCGAGATCCTGCGTTTTCGGCGCCAGTACGCCGGCTACCTCCACGCCAAGGCCGTCTCCGGCGCAGAGCCGGCGCAGGTGGAGCGGCTCGCCCTGCTCTGCGACCGCGTGTCCTACAATTTAGAAGTTGTATGCCAGGCGACCCTCGACCGGGTGGCGCCGGAAAAGAGCTTCGCCGCCGGCCTCGATCTCTTCGAGCGCGTCCGGGACGTGGTCCGGCGCGCCGGGAACGAACGACTCCCCGGCGATCCCCGCCCGCCCGGACCGTCCGTGTCGGCCGGAGCCACGACGCAGATCGTCGTCGGGCTGGGGCCCGAGACGGACCGCGAGATCCTGGCGACCACGCACGGGCTGTGGCGGGAGAGGACAATCCACCATCCCCACTTCGCGGCGTTTCGCCCGATCGAAGACACGCCGCTCGAGGGTGCCGCGGAGACACCGCTGCTGCGCGAGAATCGGTTGTACCAGGCGGACTACCTCGTCCGCCGCTACGGCTTCGCCCCGAGCGAGCTCGTCTATCGAGAGGCCGGGAACCTGCCGCTGGCGCGCGATCCGAAGCTGACCTGGGCCCTGGCGCATCCGGAACGCTTTCCCGTCGAGCTGACGACCGCGTCGCGGGAAGAGCTCCTGCGGGTTCCCGGCGTCGGCCCCAGAAGCGCCGATCGCCTGCTGGAGGTGCGCCGCCAGGCCGCCGCCGTCGAACTGTCCCACATCAAGAGCGCCGGCGCGATCCCTTCCCGCGCGACGGGCTTTCTCTCCTGGCGCGGCCGGCGGCTCGGAGCACAGGCCTTCCAGGAGCCGCTCTTTGCTCCCGAGGACATCCCGCAGCCCTCGCGCGCCTACGCGTTCTCGCCGGGAACGTTTCGGTGAGCTCTTGGGAAGGCGCACGTCGAAGTCTCTCGTCACATGACTATTGTCACAAAGAGGATCACCATTGCTGCCGGAGACTTCAAGGCAAGCTGCCTTGCTCTTCTCGATCGCGTTGCGAAGACCGGGGAGCCGATCGTCGTCACCAAACGCGGCAAGCCCGTCGCCCGGGTCGTCGCCATCGAGCCGCCCCGCGGTCTGCGCGGAAGCATCGTCGAGGAAACGGATCTGATTTCGCCGGTCGGGCCGACGTGGAAAGCCGATCGATGATCGTGCTCAACGCACGTGTGGCTATGGTGGGCGGCAGAGCCCGGAAAGCTTTCCGCCGCCGCTCGCCGAGCGATCGAAGGGTCGGACGAAAAAGGCATCTGCGCGATCAGCCCGTGGGAGGTCGCAATGCTGGTGGAGAAACACCGGCTCCGGCTGGATCGGGACGTTCTGACGTGGGTCCTTCAGGCGTTGGCCGAGGAAGGCTCCGTCCTGCTCCCCTTGACCTCCGAGATCTCCGTGGGCGCGGCCGCTCTCGGCGATCGTTTCCCGGGCGACCCGGCCGATCGGATGATTGTCGCGAGTCCGCGAGCACCAAGTTCCGCTCGTCACCAAGGATGCTCGCCTCCGCTCTTGGGCGGATCTCCGGACGATCTGGTCGGAACGTCGCTCTCGCCTGATCGCGATCTGCGCTTCGCTCCCGGCGCTAGGAACCAAAGCCTTCCGCCTTCCGCCTTCCGCCTTCCGCCTTCCGCCTTCCGCCTTCCGCCTTCCGCCTTCCGCCTTCCGCCTAGAACGGATACCCGATCGAGACGAACAGATGACCTGACTCGCGCGCAGTGCTGCTGTCCAGGATCTGGGTGTTGCCGTTGACGTCCGTCGTGGTCACGTTGAAGGGAACCGTTCGGCGGTGCACGGGGAAGCCGAGGTCCGCCCGAAGCGGCCCGATCGGAAGGACGACGCGAAGCCCGAAACCGACCGACTGACGCAGTCCGTCCGTTCCTTCGAGCCGGAAGCTCACGTCGGAAAAGCTTTTCCACACCTGCGCCGCGTCGTAGAAGACCGCTCCGTGGACGGGGCCGGCGATCGGAAATCGCCACTCCGCGTTGAAGGAAAGCATCCCGTTGCCTCCGACGATCCGCGGCCCGGCGTTGCAGTCGTACGCGGCGAGGCTCGGAAAGGCTCCGGCGCAGGATCCCTGCCCGGACCCCGTGTGGAGGGTGGCCCTGGTGTCGTAGTCGACGGTCTGGCCGGGAATGCCGAGAAGATCGGTGTCGAACCCGCGGTTGGTGGAGTTCTTGCCCCCGAAAAAGCGCTCGGCGATCGGAACCTGGATGGTGCTCGGTCCGTACGGGAAGATCCCCCCGACGCGGGCCGAGACCGCGAAGACGCTGCCGCCCAACGGAAAGAACGAGGCGAACTGTCCGCTGACCTTCGTGTACCGCGCCTCCGCGCTCAGGATCGGGAACGCATACTTGAGGCCGCCGGTGGCGTAGTAGCCGCGATGCGGATCGAGCACGTCGTCGCGCCGATCGTAGAAGAAATTGGGACCCGTCGTGGCCTCCTCGATCGGCTGATCGAAACGCGGGAAGTCCTTCGCCTCGATCTGCGAAAGGTCCTGGGGATTGAAGGGGCGGATGCGCTGGTACTCCACGCGAACCGCGAGACGCAGGTAACGCCCGTAATAGTGCGAGACCTCGTTGACCCAGCCCAGTCGCTCGAGGTCGATGTCCTGAATCGGCTCCCGCGTGGCGAAGAGAAAGGACGTGAACGGGTAGTCCCGGTTGAAGAGGAACGGATCGCGGAGCGAGAGCTGCAGCCGAAACCGCCCGGACACGGCTATCTGGCCCTCCAGTCCGGCCGACAGCATCCGCCCGAAGAGGTTGTTGTAGGACACGCCGGCGACCGCGAACGGATCGTTCTGGGCCGATGTGGCGTCGGGAGAGTACTGGTATCCGACGCCGTACAGGACCGACAGTGGCCGCCCCTCCTGCACGTCGATCTCGACGTTGCGGACCTGGGTCGCCGGATCGGCCGGTTGGGGACGGACCTCCACGCGCCGGAAGACTCCCGCGCGCGCCAGATTCCGCTGTGTCTCGACGACCCGGGTCTCCGAGAAGGGATCCCCTTCCCTCCACGTGACCAGCTGCGCGAGCCGGGCCGTGCCGGTGCGGGTGTTGCCGCGCACGATCGTCTTCCCGAAGAAGGAGCGCAGGCCCTCGTCGACTTCATAGGTCACGTCGGCGCTCTTCTTGTCGGCCGACAGCGTGAACCCGTCCTTGACGGCCGCTTCTTCCCACCCGTGATCGTGGTAATAGGCGACAAGGTTATAGGCGTCCTGCCGAGCCTGGTTCGGGTTCAACGGCTCGCCAACCTTGACGGCGAGCTGCTTGTCGAGCGCGTCCGGATCGACGTGCTCGGCGCCCGCGATCTTGCGGCTGGCCACGATCGTCCGCGGCCCTTCGGCGATCGGAACGGTGACCACCACGCGGTTGGGCTTGGATCCCTCCGTCACGCGCGGCTTCTCCACGTTCACACCGATCCAGCCGTGCGTCTGGTAATAGCCGCGGACGGCGGCCACGTCGTCGTCGAGCTCCCGGTCCACCAGATGGCCCGGCGACACCAGGGGAAGACCTTCCGCGCGCGTCACCATCAGGGCAAGGAGCGTCCTGGCCGGAACCGAGTCGTTGCCCGAGAACACCACACTCTGCACTTCCAGGTGCGGGCCCTGATCCACCGTGATCGTGACCGTGGTCGTGTCGGGGCTCTCGGCGATCGAGTAATCGACGCGTGCCCGGTAGTAACCCTTGCGCTGCAGAGCGTCGCGCTCATTGTCGACGTACTGGAGGATCAGGTCCTCGTCGAATCCCTGTCCCTCGACCAGATCGTGGACGTCGCGTCTCACGCGACTGGCCTTCACGCCGCGCGTTTCGAAGACGACTTTCTTCCCGATCGAGACGCGGTAAATCGGCATGATCCGCCCGTCGTCGGTGGGCTGCGCCGCGATCAGGTCGACCGAGGCCTTCAGCCGCGAGCTCTTGTGGAGCCACTGCGTCATCCGCGCGGCGTCGGCCCGCGCCTTCGCCTCGCTGTAGCGGTCGCCGGGCTTCAACCGCGTGCGCTGGAGGAGCTCCTCCCGCGTCAATGGCTTGGTGTCCCCGTCGAAGAACGGGGCGGCGACCCGCGCCTGCGGTCCCCCGTCGATCTCGTACACGACGGACGCGTCGAACGTCGCCCTGTCGAACGCCACTTCCGGCCGGACCCGCGCCTGGAGAAGCCCTTCCTGCTGGAGCCGCCGCTCGACGGCCCCGGCGCCCTCCTCCACCGCGTCTCGGCGAAAGAGATCTCCCTCCGCGAAGGAGAGGGCCTTGGCCAGCTCGTCGCGGGACAGAGGCACCGGGCCTGAGAACCTGAGCGGCTTGATCCGAAACGCACGAAACAGATGCACGACGACCGCCACGCGGCCGTCGGCCGGATCGGCCTCGATGCGGACGTCGGCGAACTGTCGCGTGGCGAAGAGGTTTCGGATGGACGCCGCGGTCTCCTCCTCGGTCAACGGCCAGCCGACGCGGATCTGGATCAGACCCGCGACCAGCGAGGCCACGGCCGGTCCGTCGCAGGTGAACCCGACGGATGCCACCTCCCGTCCATAGACCGCGGGCCGGACCTCCTCGGGCGTCTGGCCGGCGGCGGCGCGCCCGACCAGCCAGAGCAAGGCGGCAAGCAGCGGAAACGACCGCATCAAGCGGCCGGCTGCGCGGGGATGGCCCGCGGGCTCCGTTTCACGATCACTGATCTCCCCTCCGGCTCCCCCGTTCCAGGCCCGAACCGCTCCGGGAACGGCTGACGACAATTGCGCGCTGGCACCGATCGACGCTCCCCTCTTCACTCTGGATCCGGTTCCCTCGGCTCTCCTCAGAACCGCTGCCGGCGCCGCACGTCCAGGAGGTAGATGCCGTTCTCGTCGCGTTGGGCCCGCACCACCACTGTGTTGGAGACCCGCCACTCGAGCTGAAAGATCGGGAGCTTGGAGGTCTCGAAGGACTGCGAATAGGTAAAGAGGATGTCGGGCGTGATCTGTTTGCCGATCGTCGACCGAACGTCCGTCAGCTGGCCGCCGGTGAAGACCGGGTCGATCTCGAAACGCTCCAGCTTCAGAATACGCTGCGTGCCTCGCGTGATCCCGCCGGTGACCGCGCCCGCCGCGATGCCCGCCCCCACCGAAACGATCGACGAGGTGGTGTCCGCCTCGGTTCGATTGGACGGAGCGGTTCCCGTCAGCAGAAGGGCCAGGATCGTCTCGTCGGGCAGCGGCGGATCGGAAGAAAAGCTGGTCTGGATCCGCGGCCACGTCCCCACCAGGCTGACGACCAGGTCGTAGCCCTTGACCTCGGCCCGCGCGTGGATGTCCAGAATGGGAGCGAAACCGCGCGCGTTGGCGAACGTCACCGTGCCCGACTCGATGTCGTAGCGGACGTCGCGGAATGTCACACGCCCTCCCTCGTCGAGAACGATCTGCCCGAGCAGGGTCGGCTCGGCGACCGTCCCTCGGGCGATCAGGTCGACCGTGCCGGTCAGGCGGGCCACGTTGTTGCGAACCTCCAGCGAGTCCGACGACACGATGCGCACCTCGAGGTTGGTTCGTTGCTTCCAGGGCTCGATCGCCACCATGCCGGCCGGCCGGCTCCGCGCGAGCAAGTCGGAAAGCGTGATGTCGAAGTCCTTGGAGTAGGCCCCCCGCAGCAGGACCACCTGCCCGCGGATCGTGTTGCCGGAAGGTCCGCCCGAGGCGACCAGGTCCGCGTCGGCGATCAGGCGGAAGTCCTGGAACTGAGGGAGACGGACGTGGCGCCCCTGCACGGAGACCCGAAACTCCTTGAGCGAGAAGCCCTCCACGGAAAAGCTGCCGCCGGCATTGAGATCACCCCCGCCGAACTTGGCGCGGCCCTCGACGTCTCCGCGCGACTCGTGGAACGTCACGCTGGCGTCGACGTCGTCGAGGATCTGTCCCAGGTTCGACAGCCGGTATTTCCCGTTCTCGATCCGCACCGAGCCGGACAGAGACGGTTGTTGCAGGGTGCCGGAGGCGCGGGCGTCGACGAGCAGCCGCCCCTGCAGGTCCACGTCCGGCACGAGCAGCTGCAGCGCCGAAGCGTCCACCGTGCCCTGCGCGGTCAAGGCCAGGCGATTGGCGGTTCCCGCGACGTCGACCGAACCGCCGATCTTCACGGACGTTCCCTCTCCGACCGCGGAAAACTCGTCGAGCGTCAACCTTCCCTCGGCCAGCGAAAGCCTCACGGTTCCGGAGGTGGCGAGCACGCCCGGCCGATCGGGGAGGTCCAGGCGCGCGCGAGTGATCCGAAAATCCCCGGCCGGCTGCTGGCCCGCCCGCGCCGGGAGTGTCACGGTGCCCTCGGCCGCGAGGGAGCCGCCCCGGCCGGGCGAGAGCTCGACCGGCGTGAAGGTCAAAAGGCTGGCCAGGTCGGACGCATCGAGAGAGAACGCGATCCTGGCAGGGCTTGCGAACAGGTCGCCCCGGGCGCGCAGGCTCCAGCGCGGAGACACTTCGACGGAGCCCTCGAGCGCCCCCCGCGCCACGGTGGCCTCGACTCTCGGGTCGGAGCTCTCGGGAATCGGATGCCCGAAGAAACGCGCCCGGGAGAGCGCAGCGGAAAACTTCAGATCGGGGCGATCGAGCGATCCCTGGCCTGAAAGCTGAAACGAAACATTTCCTGAGACGTCGTGGGTCAGCGCGCGAGCGGCTTCGATCTTTTCGATCGCGATGGCGTCGCCGGCCGCGCGAACCTCGAAGGTCTTCGACTGGGGAGAGATCGATCCCGAGCCTCGAATCATGCCGCCGCCGATCTCGGCGGACATCTCCTGGAGCGCGAACCGTCCGGGGGTGAATCGAACCGTCCCGCGCACCAGAGCCACCTTTTCGCCCCACACCGTCGCGTCGGCCAGCTCCACCGGTCCTCCGCCGGTCAGCTGCTCGGGCGTTCCGGAGACTGGAAAGGCGCCGGTCACGTTCCCGTCGACCGGGAAATGAAGGTCCAGGTATTCGAGCAGGCGGGAAAGCGGATAGCGGTGGGCCACGATCGAGAGATCGAAACGGGATTGGCCCGCGGCCACGCGGTAACGCGTCATCCCTTCCAGGGAAAGGCTGGCGTCGCCGTCGTAGACCCGAAGGGGCCGGAAGAAGAAGGAACCGTCCCGCATTTCGACCGTGCCGCGGACGCTCCCGAAAAGCACTCCGGCGTAACGGGCGCCCTCGGCCGTCACCTGCACCGACGCGTCCGGATCGGCCCACGTGCCTGCGACGTGGCCCTGAATCTGACCCGATCCGGCCAGCCCCAGGGGCTCGGGCTTTCCGCCGGTCGCCGCCACGAAGTTCTGGAACAGGTGATCGATCTCGGTCAGGTCGCGCGAGGTCAGGTTCACGTCGAAGTCGGGTTGCCACTTTCCGATCTTGAGCCCTCCCACCAGATGGAGCGTCGACTGGGGAAAACGCAGAGTGACGCCCTCGAGCCCCATTCTTCCTTTGACAACGGCGATGGGGCCTCCTCCCCCCGTGGGCATGCCGAACCGCCCCCGCACCAGTGACGCGGCCGGGCCCGGCTCGATCTCGATCGCGCCTCCTCCATCGGCGTGCTCGAGACCCGCCTCGCCCCACCGCAAGGCCAGCTGCAGGTTGGCCGACGCGGAGAGCCCGGTGCCGCGCAATCCGATGTCGCCGAAGAATCGTTCGACGGAGATTCCGCGTCCGTCGATCTGCAGCGTCATCGGCTGAGGCTTTCCGACGATGTTCCCGATTCGGAGAACTCCGCTGGCCTTGCCGCCTGCGTAGCCGATCTGCTCGATCTGGGCGAAGAGGACTTCCGGCCGTGCCGCGACGGTGGCCGTCACGTCTTCGAACTCGAACTGCTCCTTGCGCATGCGCGGGCTCTTGACCTTTCCCGCGATGCGAAAGCCGCCGCCGAATGGAATGTCGATCGAGGCCTGCACGCTGGCCCGGCCGGAGAACCCGAGCGGAGAGCGGAAGAGGCGCTCGATCTCCTCCACCGCGACGCTGCCGGAGGCGGTGAGCGCGACGTGGGGGCGATCGAGGCTCTCGATCTCACCCGACGCCTGCAGCTGGCCGAACGGACCCGCCAGGCGAAGGTCATCGATCGAGAGCCCCCGTCCGACGTCCAGACGGAACCGGGCGGAGATGCCCGCCACCAGCGGCTCGGCGTTGGGAAGGACGATCGTGGCGCGCCGCACCAGCAGCCGCCCGTCGTACCGATCTCGCGTCGTCGCGATGAGCTCCGCGGCGAAATCGTCGAAGCGCCCGTCGATCGCGGCCTTCCTTCCCTCGAACTCCAGGACCCCTTGCTGGACCAGCACCGAGCCGATGTGGACCTTCAACCCTCCTCGGGAAGGCCCGGAGAGACCGGGCGGGAGATTGAAACGCCCGTCCGCCGTCTGCACCAGGCGCACGGAAGGGCGCACCGCCCGGATCCGGCCCAGCCGCAGCTCCTGACCCACCAGCGAAACGCCGCCCCCGATCGTCACCTCCTCGGCCTGGAGCAGAGGGCGATCGGGCGGCAGGCCGAGCGCGGGATCGTTGCCGATGCGCACGTTGGCCAGGCGCACGGAGGGAGGCAGGAACCGCAGATCCACGGTCTCGAAGGACACGGGCGCTCCCAGGGCCGCCGACAGCCGCGCCTGGGACACGCCCTGGATCAGGTTCTGAAACCTCTCCGACTTCCAGATGGCGTAGCCGGCCAGGATCAGGAACAGGAGAAGGATCCCGTACAAGCGCGGGGTGGAGAGCCGGTGCGCCGCAACCCCTTCGGTGGGCCGGATCAATCGCGCCATCGGTCCGCGAACGCGGCCCCCCCGAAAAGCCTCACACGCCCCAGTTGAGCTTCTCCGACAGGTTGTGGAAGTGGTCCGACTCCGGCGGCCGCAGCAGCGTCACCGGCGAGGGGCTCTCCCGAACCTGTACGCAGGAGCCGGTTGGAATGGAGAATCCGGCCTGTCCGTCGAGCGTCAAGTGCACCCCTTCGGGGCTGCCGCTATCGATCACTCTCAAGTCGATCGAGGTCGCCGCCGGCACCACCAGAGGGCGCTGAGAGAGCGTGTGCGGGCAGATCGGGGTGATGACCATCGCGCGCAGCGCGGGGTGCAGGATCGGACCGCCCGCGGAGAGGTTGTAGGCGGTCGACCCGGTCGGGGTCGAGACGATGACGCCGTCGGCGCGGAATTGCGAGATGGGCCGTCCGGCGATCGCGATCGAGAACGTGGAAATCCGGGCGATGGCCTCCTTGGACAGGACCGCGTCGTTCAAGGCGCGCATCGTCCGGGTGGGAGCGCCCTCGAAGACCCGGACCTCCAGGCGCCGGCGGCGCTCCTCGCGAAACCGCCCCTCCAGGACCTCGTCCAATCGCGAGATCGCCTCCTCTCGAGAGAGGCCCGCAAGGAAACCGAGCACTCCCACGTTCACGCCCAGAATGCGAGTGGCCGGCGGCGCCTCGCGGGCGACGGAAAGCAGCGTGCCGTCGCCGCCCACGACCAGCACGAGATCGGATTCGCGCGCGATGCGATCGCGGCGCACTCCGCCTCGATGGCCCAGAGCCGCTGCCGTGTCCTCCTCGAAGATCACCCGGACGTCGCGCCGCTGGAGGGCCCTTTCCAGCGAAGCGGTCAGCTTGACCGCGTCCGGCGCGAGCGCCTTGGCGACCAATCCGACCCGCGCAAAGCGCAGGCGCTTGCGCGCTCGCGACCCCTTCATCCGCTTCAATTTACACTAGATGCGGCCCTCTGACCCCAGATGCATCCTCTTCGGACGGCGAGATGGTCCACGGTCCGTCGGGAGGATCAGCCTGTGTCCGGCGGGGCCGGCCCGACGCGAAAGAGGAGGAGGAACTCTCGATTTCCCCTGGCCCCCAGGATCGGCGAGGGAATGGAGCCGACCGACTCCAGCCCCAATCCGCGTCCGAAGGACTCGATCTCCTCCACCACGCGGCGGTGGACCTCTTCCGAACGCACCACGCCGCCGCGCGGGACTTCACGACGGCCCGCCTCGAACTGAGGTTTCACGAGCACGACGAGCGGGGCGCCCGCGGGCAGGAGCGGGACCACCGCCGGAAGCACGAGACGCGCGGAAATGAAAGAGAGGTCGAGGGCCGCAAGCTCACAGATTTCCGGCACGTCCTGCCGACCGAGGTATCGGGCATTGACACCCTCGATGACGACAACGCGGGGATCGCCGCGCAGCTTTGCATCGATCTGTCCGTGACCGACGTCGACCGCATAGACCCTGCGGGCCCCCCGCTGGAGAAGGCAGTCGGTGAAGCCGCCCGTCGAGGCCCCGACATCGAGGCACACCCGTTCCCGAGGATCGAGTTGGAAGGCCTCGAGCGCCGCGGCCAGCTTGACCCCGCCTCGCGAGACGTACGGATGGGCCGGGCCCGACACCCGGATCTGCGCCTCGTCGGGGACGGAGGTCCCCGGTTTGTCGACGCGCCGTCCGGCCACCTCGACCAGCCCGGCAAGAACCATCGCCTGGGCCTTCTCGCGCGTCGGCGCGAGGCCCCGAGCGACCAGCACGAGGTCGAGACGGGATTTCATGGCGCGTAAGGCGTAAGGCGTGAGGCGTGAGGCGTGAGGGCGGACACGAGAGAGCCCACAATATACTTATTGTTGGCGCATAATCCTCGGGGTTGGCTCCGAAGTCTCATCGGTCGCCTTCCGCCTCACGCCTCACGACCCGAACGTCAGCATCACCTTCACCGAGCCCTCGGGGTCACGCGCCTGGGCGAAGGCTTCCACCGCGCGCTCGATCGGGAACCGATGCGTGACGAGATCCGCCACGGCCACGGCACGGGTGGCGAGCAGCCTCAGGGCCTCCCGGGTGTCGCCCGGTCCACAGGAATAGGAGGGAACGACGCTGACCTCCCGGAAATAGAGATCGTGCGGCGAGAGAGTGAGCGGCTCGCCCGGGGCGGCCATGGTGAAGAGCAGGAGGACGCCTCCGGGAGCCACCGCGTCGGCGGCGGCTCGGATGACCTCGCCCTTGCCCGGACCGACGAAGACCACGTCGAAGCCCTTTCCGCCCGAAAGGCGGTTCGCGCCGTCGGCCAGCGCCTCGGAGCGGACGTCGAAGGTTTCCGCGCCCGCGTCCCTCGCCTTGGCCATGCGAAAGTCCACCCGGTCGGTGCCGGCGATCCGCGACGCCCCGCTCGCGCGCGCCAGGCGCACGGCCATCTGTCCCGCCGAGCCGAGGCCGATGACGAGAATCGACTGACCGGCCTGCCACCGGGCCCGCTCGAAGGCCTTCACCACGGTCGCCAGAGGTTCCGTCCAGCTCGCTTCCTCGTCCGAGAGAGTCTCCGGGACTTTCCATGTGTCGCGCTCGAGGTTTCCGGCGGGAACGCGCACGAGCTCGGCCATCCCTCCCGGATCCAGGGCCGACGAGCGCCAGGCCGCGCAGTGCACGAAGCGTCCCGCGCGGCACAGATCGCAGGACAGGCACGGGGCGTGGTGGTGGGGAACGATACGATCGCCGGGCGCGAAGGCTGTCACCGCCGGACCGACCGCGACGATCTCGCCGGCCACTTCGTGGCCGAGGACGGTCCCGGCCTTGCGCGCGACGTACCAGTCCAGCAGGTCCGACCCGCAGATCCCGGACGCGCGCGGCCGCATCAGCGCGTCTCCCGGACCGATCGAGGGGATCGGGACGTCGATCACCGCGACGGACCCATCCGGCTGCATGGCGACCGCTTTCATCGCCTCAAGCAAGGACTGCATAGCGGATCCCCAGGCCCCGCCGCTGCGCGTCGAGGAACCGCGGGAGGTCCAGCAAGCGGCCGCGATCCGACAGAATCGATTCCACGCCGATCTTCCCTCCGGCGAGCAGACCGAGCGCCGCGCGCGCGTCTTCCGGTGTCGAGTGAAAGGAGCCCACGAGCGAGATCTCGGAGTAGTGAAGGCGGGCGGCGTCGAAGGAGACTCGCGCCCCCGGCGCGCATCCTCCAAAGAGAAGGACTTCGCCTCCCGGGCGGACCAGGTCCGGCAGGAGCTCCCAGACCTTCTCCTGCCCGGTGCAATCGATGGCGACGTCCACGCCGAGAGCCTGGGGAAGGCCCGCGGAGACGTCGAGGGTCTCCGCGCCGAGCGTCTCGGCGAGGCGGAGGCGATCGGCCCGCCGTCCCGCCACCAGGGGGCGCATGCCCTGGAGGGGCGCGACCTGGGCCCAGAGAAGCGCGAGCGCCCCCGTGCCGTAGATCAGGATACGCGGGCCCCGGCGGGCCAGGCGGCTCCAGCCGTGGAGCACCGAGGCGAGAGGATCGAGAAAGGCCGCGACTTCCGGAGCCAGGCCGGCCGGCACGGCGTGCAGATTCGACCGCACGACCGCCGCGGGCACGCGGAGAAACTCGGCAAAGGCTCCCCAGGTGCGGTCGGCGTGCGCCGAGGCACAGAGGTTCGACCGTCCCGCCAGGCAGTCGCCGCAGGCCCCGCACGGTCCGGAGACGCCGGGCACGACCCGCTCGCCGACGCGAAATCCGGCCACTCCCGGCCCGAGCTCGACGACCTCGCCGCAGGCCTCGTGCCCCATGGTGACCGGCAAACGGATCTTCGGATGCCCCCGGTCGAGGAGCTTCAGGTCCGTGCCGCAGGTCACCGCGGCCTCGACGCGCAGGACCACCTCGCCGGGGCCGGCCCGCGGCCGCGGCGCGTCCTGCTCGGAGAACTCGCCGACCGCCGTCTGGACGAAGGCTCTCATGATTCAGGCCACGTGTGACTTTGCAACTAAAAGTATATTAGAATACAAAGTGAAATGCCTCCGAGACCTCGGTTCACTGCGTTCGAGCGCGATCCTGTGTTCGCCCCGGACGGCCGGGTCTGCGCGCGGTACTCGCTGCGACGAGGCTGGCCTGCGATCCCCGGCGAAGGCCCCGACCGATCTCGAGAGGAGTCGGCCGATCGTCTCCGGATCGAGCATCCGCCCCGTCCGAATGGCGGGTCGATCCGCCGCTGACGTCGACCTCGTCACCTGTCACTCGTCACTGGTCACTTCTCCTAAGACTTCCGCTGCCCGACGAAACGGGCCAGATCGGGAAGCGCGCCGCCGCCGCCGGGCAGCGCCGCCGCCGCCGTGATCGCGGAGTCGATGGTCTCCGCGAGCATCGCCCGTGAGCGCTCCACTCCGAGCACTGAGGGGAACGTCGCCTTGCCGGCCGCGGCGTCCTTGTGCGAGGCCTTTCCCAGGACTCCCGCATCGGCCTCCACGTCGAGCAGATCGTCCTTGATCTGGAACGCCAGGCCCACGGCGCGGCCATAGGCGTCCAGGCGCGCCAGATCTTCCTCCCGGGCGAAGGAGAGGAGACCGCCGACTCCGAGGGAGGCCCGGATCAGGCGGCCGGTCTTGCTTTCGTGGATCGACAGCACCAGATCGGCCGTGGGATCGGCGACGTCCTCCGCTTCCAGGTCCGCGACCTGGCCTCCGATCATGCCGGTCGTGCCTATGGCGTCGACGACCAGGTTCAGGACGGCGAGCTTCGCCGGCGCGTAACGATCCTCCTCCGGGTACCGCGCGAAGAGGCCGAGCCCGTGGGTCAGGAGCGCGTCTCCGGCCAGGATGGCGATGGCCTCGCCGAACACCACGTGACAGGTCGGAACGCCGCGCCGGAGCTCGTCGTCGTCCAGAGCCGGCAGATCGTCGTGGATCAGCGAATAGGTGTGGATCATTTCCAGCCCGCAGGCCGCCGGAAGAATCTTCTCGACGTCGCCTCCCAGGGTCTGCGCGGCGGCGAGGGCCAGAGTGGGCCGAAGCCGCTTTCCCCCGGCGAACAGAGAATGGCGGATCGCTCGGTGCAGGCTCTGCGGCCAGGCCTTGGCCCCGGGCACGAGCTCTTCGAGGGCGCGTTCGACGTCCGCCTTGCGCGCCGCCAGGTAGTCCGAGACGCTCAACTCAGTCGGAGGCCTCGTCCTCGTCCGGCCCGGGCTCGTCCGACTCGAAGGGCGCGGTCTTCCACTCGGCCGCCGATTCTTTCAGAACGATCTCCACCGACTTCTGGACTTCCGTGAGCTTGCCATCGCAGAAGCGGGCCAACGACATGCCTTCGCGGAACAGCTCGAACTGCTGCTCCAGACCCAGCTCGTCGGACTCGATCTGCGCCACGATCGCTTCCAGACGCTTCATCGCCTCCTCGAACGTCTTCTCCCTCTTCGCCCTCGCGGTCATCGCCCCTCCTGGTCGTCCGGCAAATCGAAGAGCGTCGGCAGAGACTCCTCCGCCGCCGGCTCGGCGAAAAGCGGCCCTGCCGGTGCCACGGCGCCCGTCGATCGCACGACCGCGGCGATCTCGCCTTCGTGCAGGCGCACCCGCACGCGATCCCCCATCTTCACCGAATCGGCCCGGCGCAGCGCCCGGTGCGAACCCTCGTGATAGGCCACGGCATACCCCCGAGCCAGCACGGCGAGCGGCGAGAGCAGATCGAGCTTCTCGGCGTCCCGACGCAATTGATCGCCCCGACGCTCGAGGCTGCGGACCATCCGCTCTCCAAGGAGGGCCTTCCACCGCAGCGCCGCCTCGCGCTTGCGGGGAACCTCCGCGACCCGCAGAAAGTCCTCCAGCACTCGGCGACTCCTCTCCAGCCGGGACGCGTCTTTCGCCGGCCGGCGCTCGAGCGCGATCTCCAAGGCGTCGTGGCTCTGCGCGATTCGTTCTCGCCGGTCGCGCAGGCGGTAACGGAACTGCAGGAGACCGTCCGCCCTCGACAGACGGGAGAGGCCGGCTCGGGCGCGGGCGAGAGAACCGCGAACGACGAGCGCGAAACGAGATCTCGACTCGGCCAGCCGCCGGGCCAGGTCGGCCTTTCGCTCGACGACGAGCTCGGCCGCGGCCGACGGAGTGGGAGCCCTCAGATCCGCGACGAAGTCGGCAATGCTCACGTCGGTCTCGTGCCCCACCGCGGAGATCGTGGGAATCGCCGAAGCCGCGAGCGCCCGCGCGACCCTCTCGTCATTGAACGGAGCGAGATCCTCCGCCGATCCGCCGCCCCGGGCCACGATCAGCACGTCGAACCCCCCGCGGCGGTTCAAGGAGCGAATGGCTCCGGCAATTTCCGCGGCGGCGATGTCGCCCTGAACCCGCACCGGATAGATCGTGACCGCCAGGCCGTCGAACCGCCGGCGCAGCACGTTCAAGATGTCCCGGACGGCCGCTCCGGACGGCGAGGTGACGATCGCGATCCGGCTGGAGAGAATGGGAATGGGCCGCTTTTTCGCCTTATCGAAGAGCCCTTCGGCCGCGAGTCTTGCCTTCAGCTGCTCGAAAGCGAGCTGGAGCGCTCCGATGCCCACCGGCTCCATCGCGAAGGCCTTGATCTGGAACTTTCCCGTCGGGGGGTAGAGATCGAGAGAGCCGCGGACCACGACGTCGAGGCCGGTCTCCGGGCGGAACTTCACCCTCTGGAGGTCCGACGCGAAGATGATGGCGTTCAGGCAGGCGGTCTTGTCCTTCAACGTGAAGTAGCCGTGCCCCCCGCGCTCGCTCCAGCTCCCGATCTCCCCCACCACCGAGACATCCCGCCACGAGGTCCGCAGGACCGACCCCACTTCGGCCAGAAGCTCCGAGACGGAGTAGGGTCGAGGCGACGCAACGGCAGGAACAGGACTCGGAAACACTCGGCCATTCTACGCGGTCGAGAAAACGACGGGCCGCCCCGGAGGGAGCGGCCCTCATGCAATCCGAGAGTTGCGCGGGGTTACGGCATCGTGAAAGAAGGCCCGGAGACCGCTCCCGACGAAGGCCGGGACACCGAGTTCGCCTTCAGCGTCCAGGTGTAGGTGCCCGTACTGATCTCGGCCCCCATCGTGTACCAGGACGGCGCAGCTGGATGATAGAAGCATCCGGAAGCGCAATTGGCGCCGCCGTAGATCCAGAGGTCATACGTCACGGCATCGGCCACGGTCAGGTTGTTGGGCGGAGTCCAAAGGAGATTGCGCGAGGAAGGGTCCTTCGCCAGCCCGGTCGGGGCGTGAAGCGGATCGACGGCCACCGAGAAGCTCGCGTAAGTCGGGCTGCTGTATCCGGCGGCGTTGCCAGCGTGCACCCACCACGTGTACGAGTGCCCCGCTCTCACGGGAACACTGTACGAAGTCGAGACGATGTCGTTGACACAGAGGTCAATCGTGTTGGTCGGGCAGTTGTTGCGCGGATCCCGGATCGTTCCATCCGTGTTGTCCTGCAAACGCACCGCGTACTTTGTGGCTCCCGCGGTCGAGCTCCAGAACATGGTGACCGAGGTCGCCGTTCCCGGAAGGGTCGTCCCATTGGGGGACAGGCCCGTCGGAGGCGGCGGAATCGAAAGGTTGTAGGTGAAACCGTTGAACAGCGTCACGCTCTGCCCGTCCGAGTTGGTCACGACGACGTTGACCGTCCCGGCTGCGTGAGCCGGCGCCGTGGCCGCGATCTGCGCCCCGCTCGGAACGCTCACTCCGGCCGCGGCGACACCACCAAAGGTCACGCCAGCCCCGCTGCGGAAGCCCGTCCCTGAAATCGTCACGGACGTGCCGCCCGTGTCCGGACCGGAGGTCGGGCTGATCGCCGTCACTGTCGGCGCCGGGAGCCGCACGCTGAACGAGCCGTTCGTCTGAACGCTGTACTGCCCGCAGGCGCTGCCGGCGTGCACCCACCAGGTGTAGGAGTGACCTGCCTGGACCGGAACGCTGTACGTCGTCGCGAGCACCGGGCCCACGCAGAGGTAGATCGTGTTGGTCCCGCAGTTGTTGCGCGGATCCCGCAGCGTTCCGTCCGTGTTGTCCTGGACCCGTACAGCGTACTGAGTCGCACCCGAGACCGCTGCCCATGACAACGTCACGGACGTCGTGCTCCCGGGAAGAACCGTCCCATTCGGGCTCAGCCCCGTGGGAGGCTGGGGAGACGTGTAAGAAAAAACGTTCGTCAATGTCCCGCTTTGGCCGTCCGTGTTCGTCACGACGACGTTCACCGTGCCGCAGGCGTGAGCCGGCGTGGTCGCGGTGATCGATGCCGCACTGACCACTGTCACGCCTGTCGCCGCCGCACCGCCGATCGACACGGTCGCTCCAGCTCGGAACCCCGTCCCGCTGATCGTCACGACTGTTCCACCGGCCATCGGTCCACTGGTCGGATTGATCGCCGTCGGCGTCGGCGCCGCAAAGGCCGCGGTCACGCTGAACGCGCCGTTCGTCTGGAGGCTGTACTGGCCGCAGGCGCTGCCCGCGTGCACCCACCAGGTGTAGGAGTGACCCGCCTGGACCGGAACGGTGTACGTCGTCGTCGGCACTCCGTTCACGCAGAGTTGAATCGTGTTCGTCGGGCAGTTGTTCCGTGGATCCCGAATCGTGCCATCCGTAAGGTCCTGGACCCGTACGGCGTACTGCGTCGCGCCCGAAACTGCGCCCCAGGACAGCGTCACCGATGTCGTCGTGTTCGGGAACACCGTCCCGTTAGGCGACAGGCCCGCCGGCGGCTGCGGCGACGTGTAGAAGAAGCCGTTGGCCAGCGTGCCGCCCAGGCCATCCGTGTTCGTCACGACGACGTTCACCGTGCCGCAAGCGTGCGCCGAGGTCGTCGCCGTAATTGTCGTCGCGTTGACGACCGTCACCCCTGTCGCGGCAGTACCTCCGATCGAAACGGAAGCTCCGGCGCCGAAGTCCATGCCCGTGATCGTGACCGGTGTGCCGCCGGCCATCGGGCCGGAAGCGGGGGCAACCGAAGAGACGGACGGACCCGAGAACGTAAAGCCATTCGGCAGCGTGGCGCTCTGGCCGTCCGGGTTGGTGACAGAGATGTCCACGACACCCGCCGGATGCGCCGGCGTGACGGTTGTGATCTGCGAAGCATTGTCGACCGTCGTGCTCTGCGCGAGCAGTCCGCCGAAATAGGCCTTCGCTCCGACGACGAAATTCGCTCCCGTGATGACCACGGTCGTCCCGCCGGAAGTCGGTCCCCGCCTCTGGACCGGGTACCCGCCTATTTGCGGAGCCACCGGGCGCGGGCCAGGCAGAACGCTCACATTGGGGGTGAAGGCGCCGAACCCAACCGTCGTCGTATGCGACATCCGCCACTGGAAGTTGTATGAATGGAGGGTATCCGCGGGAGCCGTGATGGAGAACGTGAACGTCGTCTGATCGCCGGGCTTGACAACCAGACCGGCTGGCAGCATCACCCGGGAGATTCCCCAATTCATGTTGTCGGGGGGATTCTGGGAGCCGAGCCAATACCCGGCGGCCGCCGTCCAGTTCGTAGTCCCAGTGTTCTTCATGGTCACCGAGACGGTGGCGGTGGAAGCCGCAGTCATCCGCGGCGCCGGAGGAGTCTGAGTGACGAAGTCCGCATTGTCCGCATCCGGCGTCAGGGTCACGGCAGCTGTGCCGCACCTTGCGCCGTCAATGGTGCTACAGGCCTTGACTGTAACCGCCACGGGTACTGAGCCCGAGACCGGGCAAGGCGCCGTGTACAAGCCCAGCGAGTCAATCGAGCCCAGAATTGGGCTGACCGACCAAACAACCGACGTCACGGGATTACCTGTCACCTGCGCCGAGAACTGCCTGGTCGAGCATCCTGACAGGCCGACACTCACGGGGGTGACGGTCACGACCGTCGGGGGCAGCGTCACCGTCGCCGTGTCGCAAGCCGACAGGGTCGCATTCCACACCGCACACACCGTGACCGTGTCGGTCGTCTGCGTGGCGATGGATGCCGTCGCCCTGTACAGCCCGCCGGTGCTGATCGTCCCTCGGACGATGCTCCAACCGACGAGGGGCTGCTCCGCACAAGGAGCGTTTCCGCCTGTTCTGCACGAGGGGACCGCCGTGAATTGCTGTGTTTGCCCCTCTTGGAGTGTGACCGTCTTCGGCGAGATCGTGATCCCGAGCGTCGGTGGAGTTATCGTCACGTTGGTACTTGCCGACAAGGGGAGACCATCACCGCTCGTCACGGTGACGGCGACCGTCTTCAAGCCCATCAATGGCGTCGACGCTGTGCCTGTAATCGTCGTGTTGTTCGCCACGGTCTGGTTGAACACAACTGTCGGATCGCTCAGTTTGACCGTGGGGCTCGCCCCGAATCCCGTTCCCGTTATCGTCACAGCCACCCTGGGGTTCGGGTCGTGCTGACCAGCCGGCCATGCGAGCGGGTTGATCCCTCCGATGATCACTGATGGAACGAGCTTGACGTTGAAGGTCGCGCACATCGGCGGAACGAGGTCCTTCACGCATGCCTGGATCGCAGCCGTGTCGACCGCGATGATGACCGGGTCCGGCACTGTATAACTCGCGCTGAAGCCCGCCGCGACAAGTTCGCCCTTTCCAATGAGTGTCCACGTAACATCCGGGCTGTTTCGTGGGCCTTGGACGTTGACACCCAGTGTCTGTGTCGCTCCCTGCCGCGCCCACATGGGGCTTTCGCCGTGAATGTCGATCGTCACTTGCGGCACCGGGAACGCGTTCGTGGCACATACCGTCGGATAGGCAACGCTGCAAGCCTTCACGACGGCCGTTGCCGAGCCCGAGAGGGTGTTGTTGGCTGGTGCCGTGTAGAGCCCGCCCGTCGAGATGCTGCCCACGACCGGGGGCGCCATCGACCACGTGAACGCCTGACTGACCGAGCTCGGGCTTATCCGTGCCCCGAACTGAAGGGTCTGGCCGGGCAAGACCTCCTGGCCCGCCGGCGAAATCGTCAGGTCCATCGCCGTGATCGGGTTGCTGTGCGTATACCCGAGACTCAATCCGGTGTTCGTCCAGCAGATCGGCGGGCCGAGCGCGAAGGAATAGATGTCCCCCGCCTCCTGAAAGTCCGGGAGGACGAATCCCACCAGTGGCTGCCCGTAGTGGAAAGGATCGTAATAGGCGGGGAACCCGCTACAGTGAACTCCCGTAGGCTCGAAGTACATGTTGAAGTAGTGGGAGCCTTTCGTGGAATAGATGTCGCCCTGGGATGTGCTAAACGTCTGCATGCAGACAGCGTCGGGCGTGTTGTCGGGGCAAGGAAATGACTGCACGGCGCTGGCGCCGTGATAGAACGTACAGGCAGCGCCTACAGAGGGGTAAGATCCGCTTGTCCCCCCGGCCATCTGGGTTCCGCACTCGGCCACAGCCTGGTCATTTTGAACAGTTGTATGCGAAAGAATGTGCATCGATGTCAGGACGAGGAGCGGCAGAGGTTGGATCGTGCCGATCGGGCCCACGTCGGTCGGGCCGGTGCCTTTCGGGTCCGGCTCGATTGGTCCGGGATCGAGGGGGCCCGGCCCAACGTCGGTCGAACCGCTCTCAGCGCGCATCGTCTTAGCAGGCACAGTTCCCGCCGTAGACTCAAAAGACTTCTTGACATAGCCATCGAGAACCGCGAACGCGTCGGGACCCAAGCGAGAGCGCAGCTGATCGATCGACCCCTCGATCAACCGCATTCGATCGTTCAAGAGTTGGGTTGTGTCCGGCGGCGCGGCCAGCCGAGTTTCCAGCGGGCGAAATTGACGGAGCGGTCCGCTATGCTGCTCGCCGAACGCGGCGAGGACCGCCCGGATCCTCTCGTCCTGGCTTCTGACGGCCCGATTACACTCGTTAGCCACCTGCTTGAGCACCGTGTTCTGTTCATCCGTAAGCCCTGCCGCACGCTGCTCATAGCTGCGCCATCCGTTCGCTGCTGTTTCGTTCCCGACGGCTTCCTGCTCGTCGGCAACCTGGTCGAGATTGGCGAGATGAAGGAAGAAGAACCTGTACGTGACCCAGGACGGAGACTGTTGCTGCACGGGCGAATCGGCGTCTGCCCTAACGGTCGCCGCTCGAGAAGCTTGAGGCGTATCGCTCTGTCCAGGAGCGACGCCTCGGCCCGGCGGCCCTTCTGGAATCGCCGTGCCGCTTTGGCCCGTCGCGGCGGCGGCGAGGCCAATTCCCGCGATCCAGAGACCCACCAAGAGGACCCGCACAAAACTCCGATCGCGCATTGCCTTCTCCTTTGCTCCTGCAGAGAAGTGCAGCGGTTGAAGAAAACGTTACGCAGCCGCCTCACGAGGAAGATCGCGAGCGATGGTGACGGGCGCGCCGCGCCTCTGGAAGCCGACTAGTTGCTCTTCACCCGGAACGCGAAGTCGGCGACCGTCTCGGTGCGGCCGGACGGGGTGACGCCGGTGAGACTCAAAATGTAGTCGCCGGACGTCAAGACACGGGCGGGCACAATCAAAGTGAGCGCCTTAGCGCCCGGCTCGGGGAGAATGTCTTGCTGGTGCCAGACCTGGACGCCCTCCGGAGTCCTCAAGATCGCCGTGAACAAACGATAACCGGAGAAGGGAATCGGGGCCGAGAGTTGAACGACCGTCGCACCGGCCGGGATCACGAGGATGTGTCGGCCTCCTGAGTCGCGCAACAGGCCCGGGTCGAGGGTGAAGGCGACCGCGCCGGCGACTTGCCGCTCGAGCTTGGCAATCTCGGTCCGTGACTCCTCGATCGCGCGTTCCAGGCGACTTCGCTCTCCGAGGGCTTGGGCGATCTGGCTCTTGAGCGCGGCCTGTTGCTGCTCGAGGCGGGTGAGCTCACGCCGCGCTTGAGCGAAGCGGAGCCCAAAGTAGGCGCCTCCGAGAGCGAGAACAAGAAAGGCCGCGAGCGGGACGAGCCTTGACCAATGTGAACGCGAGACTAAACTTGCTGGCCGATCCGTCGCCAGCCGCCGGTCGAGAACCCGGGCAAATGCGACCTTGGCGGCTCGTTCGGGCGAAGAGAGATAAGCCTCCTCGAATCGGCCGCGTTCCGCGGGCGAGAGCCGCTCGCCCACGTAGGCATCCACGAGCTCGTCCTCAAAGATCTCGACTTCTTCGGCCAGGGACTCGTCCTCGAAGAGGCGCCGCTCGAGCGTTTCCCTCTCGGCCTCGGGTCCCTGGCCGAGCAGGTACCGGACCGCCTCGTCGCGACCGATTTCAGCCATCGGACCGGCTCCTCAGACATTCGTTGATGCATGCCTCGAGCTGTTTGCGAATGCGGTGGGCCCTGATCCGAAGTGCGCCGTGAGACAGGCCCAGTGTCCTCATGAGATTCGAGCGATCGGCGATCTTGCCGCTCCTTTCCGAGCGGTAATACACGGTGATCAGTCCTCGGCTTTCCGTCGAGAGCCGAGCCAGACAACGGTCCAGGCAATCCAGGCGTTCTTCGACCTCGTGTTCGGCGAGATCTCCCGGGGCATGCGGGCGCTCTCGAACAGGGGATGTGCTCGGAAGCGCTCGCTCCTTCCGTTGTTCTGTCCAGAATTCCTTCAAAACGTTACGCGCCACTCCGTAGAAATAGACGGCCGGATCGCTCGCCCGGATCTCCTCGCCCTCGTCCAGTCTTCGGCTGACCCGATCGATCGTCTCGTCCGCCAGCGTCTCGGACTCCGAGCAACCCCGCCATTGGAAGACCTGGATGAGGCGCCGCCGGATCGCCTCGTACTTTTCCGCCGCCGTGGCACGGTCGGGGTCGAGCGTGCAGAGGAGCTTCTCGAAGGCCTCCGGACCCAGCACCCAATCCCTTCGGCGCGCGATCACGTTGCCGTGATTATCCCCCGGCGCTCACTTCCATTCCCCCTGCAGCACGAAGCCCGCCCAGTAGAACGGATCTCGCCAGCGCTGCTGCTTCGCCACGGCCAGCTGCGCCTGGCGCAGCGCCGCCGCGGGAGGGAGCTTCTTGCGCCCGAGCATTCCCTGGTAAAAGACCTTCATCAACTCCGCCGTCGCGGCGTCGTCCACGCGCCAGAGGCTTGCCACGACACGGGACGTTCCGGCATACATGAAAGCGCGCGTCAGGCCGACGAGACCTTCGCCCCGAATCTCCTTTCCGAGCGCGGTCCGGCAAGCCGACAGAACGACCATGTCAGCGGACAGATGGAGATTGAAGATCTCCATCGCCGACAGGAAGCCGTCTTGATCACGACCCTCGCGATTGACCAGCGACAGAACGAGCCCGGAAAGATCCGGATGGACGGCGTCGAGAATCCCGTGCGTGGCGAAATGAAGGAAGCGGTATTGAGAAAGGTCCGCTCCCATCGCCGTCGTCCGGCTCGCGTCGAAATCGAGAGCCGCTCTTGCCTGGGACGGCGGGACCAGCGCGAGGATCGCGGTCGCTTCCTGGCGGCTGAACGGCAGCCGCGGGAAGAGCGGGCCCGTCGATGCCGCGCCCAGGTCGCGCGCCGAGCGCGTGAGCGCGGTTTCGATCGCGCCTTCGGCCGCCCGCGCATTGGAGGCTTCGCGAACGGGACGATCCACGCCTGCAGGAACGTCCGACCGGACGCGGCGATCGTCCCGGTCGAACACGGGATCGGCGAACACGGCCACGACCTTCGGGGCGGGCGGGCGGTCCGCCGCCTCACGCCGCAAGACCTCCAGGACCGAAGCGGATGGCAGGCTGACGAGCTCGTGATCCGCGGCGAGCGGCGTGGTCTTGCCGGGCTCGGGCAGCGCGGCGAATGGCACCAGGTACAGGGCTCCGTCCGCGACGATCACCAGGCGCTTGCGGCCCAGCAGTTGCGCGACGGGCCGGAGAATCAGATCGGACAGAAGCGCCGCGCCTTCGGCGCCGAGCGGTCGCCCTGCGGCGGGGCGGCTCGACTCTTCGTAGGTCTTCTTCGCCGCCGCCTCGATTTCCTCGCGGGGGGGCAGGGGGAAGCTCGAGAGCGCGCCGCCTTCGACTGCCCACACAAAGCTCCGTTTCTCTCCCAGGAAGTATTCGAGAAGAAGCGTCTCTTTCCCGAGGAGCTCCTGAATCTCGGGCGCCGTCAGCGGCTTGGGCTGCGTCAACGCCGCGTAGCGGGGACTCGCCGCGCGGATCTCGGCCTGAATCTGATCGACCTGCGCGGTCAGCGATTCGATCTCCTTGCCGGCCTGCGCCGCCTGCTCCTCGGTGTGCTTGCCCGAAAGAAGCTTCGTCCGGTCTTCCGCTTTGCTGGCGAGCTGCTGTTGGAGAGACCGCTGGCGATCGAGAAGCCCTGTGTCGACCCCTTCCCGGATGTCCGCTCCCGCCTCCGTCAGCGTTTCGAGAAGGCTCCGGGCACGCACCCGCTCGGCCGTCTCCAGAGCCAGCGCCTGCGACCGTTCATCGGGAGGATGGTCCGGTCCCGTCATCAACAGATCGATCAAGAGCTCGAAGCTGCCTCGAAAGGTCGAGAGAAAGGTCGCTCGAAGCTCGGCGTTGGCGACGCTGGTCCGCACCGATTCGATGATTCGCAGCGACTCGGCCGCGCTCGCCTGCGCCGAAACCCGGTCGCCCGCGGCAAGACTGGCGCGCGCCATTTCGAAGAGCGCGTGGGCTTCCCCCCTTCGATCCGCGACGGCCCGCTTGATCTCGAGCGCTTTTGCGAGCTCTTCGGACGCCTCCCGATTTCGGCCAAGCGATGTCAGAAGAGAGGCGGAATAGATCAGGACTTCGGACTCCCACCGGCGGTCGGCAACAGCGCGCGCGAGTCCGATCGATTGTCCGTAGAAGTCCAGGGCCTTCGTCGTGTCGTCCAGCCGTCGGTAGACCTGGCCGATCTTGCCCAGGGTAAAAGCCTCACCATCTCTGTCCTCGACGGCTCGCTGCAGCGCCACGGCCTGCTCATAGACCTCGAGAGCCTTGCGGGCTTCTCCCGACGAATCCAGAATCCATCCGATGTGCGTCAGGCTGATCGCTTCGCCCCGGCGGTCCCCGATGACACGTCGTAGAGCGAGAGACTGCTCGAACAGCTCGAGCGCCTTCTGAGGCTCGCCGAGGTCCCGATAGATGGTGCCGATGTTGGAGAGCGTGACGGCTTCCCCCATGCGGTCGCCGGCAGTCCGGACGAGAGCGAGGACCTCGCGGTAACCCTCCAGCCCTCTCTGGAGCTGACCCATATCGTCGTAGATGGTTGCGAGGGTGTTCAAGGTTCCCGCCAGAGCCGAGGGCTCGTCGAGCGTCCGGGAGAGCGCGACGGACTCCGTCAGGAAATCGATCGCCTTGCCATAGTCTCCGGTGTCCGCATAGATCGCGCCCAGATTGGACAGCGAAAGGGCCTCTTCGCTGCGATTCGCGATTTCCCGGGCAACGGACAGGGCCGCCGTGTGCGCCGCGAGCGCTTCCGCCATCTCGCCCAATAGATGGTGGGTGAAGCCGATGTTGTTCAAGGCCAGCGCCTCTGCGGCGCGGTCCTTCAAGGCGCGCTGCGCCTCGAGAACCCGCTGGTGATATTGGAGAGCACGTCGGCTTTCGCCGAGGTCGTTGCAGACTTCGCCGATGCTTCCGAGAGTCTTTGCCTCTCCGCTTCGATCGAGAGCGGCCTCCCACAGCGGAATCGCGCTTTCGTATTTCTCGACCGACTTGCGCAGAGACTCCTCGGAGCCCTCCCGGCGAAGACGGTCTGCGTCTTCCACCGCCGCGACCGCAGCCACCCGGCTGCGGTCCTCGGCTGTCGCAACCCTGGAGTCGTCGATCCGAATCTCGTAGTGGCCCGTGGGGCTCTCCTTGGACGGAGAACGCACCTCGAGGCGGTATTCGCCCGCGGCGGCAGAGACCAGGCAGAGTTCCGTGGGTTCGAGAGTGCCGCCGGCGGTGGCCTGTCTGAGCCCACCGCCGTCCGGCCCAGAGAGCGAGAGGGACAGAGCGAAGCCGGCCGCATCCACCACGACGCGCACGTAGCGATCGGAGTCGAGGAGAAGCCGATAGGATCGCGCTTCCCCACCGGACAGCTCCCCGACGCCTCGCTGCCCGGGTTCCAGGCGCAAAGGCGCTGCCGTGGCGGTTTGAACTGCCTCCGGGGCCGACGGCTCCACGACCGCCCCGAAAGCGACGGAACCGAGCAACGTCGCGAGGCTCCACCAGCCAGCCAGGGCCGCCGTCCGAAAAATCGTTCGACGCCGGCTCGACCGCACGGGATCAGTTTGCTCGGGGCGCGTCCTCATCTCCTGGATTCCGCCTGAAAGCCAACCTCACTCTATCGCCTCTTCCCGGGCGATCGGCAGACTTCCTGGGAGAGATTTTGCCAACAATTTTTATATTGTACGCCGGACGCGGTCCGGTTCGGGCGCCGTGGCCTGGGAGAACGGCACGGCCAGGACGAGCAAAGTGGCCATCTCGACTTCCGTGTCGCCCCAGTTGTACTCGAAGAAACCCGCGGCAAAGAGCGCCACGCCGGCCATGAGCGCACCGGCCAGGAGGGCGGCCTGCGGCGGCCGCTCTTCGCGGCGGAGCCGTCCGATCGCGCGGGCGAAGAACAGCGCCATCATTGACAGGTAGGCCAGGGCCTCGAACAGGCCGTCGGCCGCCGCCAGCTGCAGGACGTTGTTGTGCAGGTGCGGCACGCGCCACTGAGCGGCGTCGGGATCGCGGTACAGCGGATAATCGATCCGCACCATCTCCGGGCCGATGCCGAAGAGCGGATCGTCGGCAATCATGCGCGCCCCGGCATGGACCATCGAGATTCGATCCCGGTTGGTGATGTCCTGAAGCGAAGCGATCGACAGGATCCGGGAGCGAATGGGGCGCGGAGAAAGGAGAAAGACCAGTGCCAGCACGGGCGCCAGCAGGACGAGGCCCCGAGGACGGCGCAGCGCCAGATACAGCACCACGGCGAAGAGCGTTCCGACGTAGGCGTTGCGCGTGAAGGTCAGGAGCATTGCCAGAAGCGGCACCACCGCCGCCAGTCCGAGCCAGCGCCACCTCCCCCGCTCCTCGAACGCGAAGCCCAGGAGGACGCACCCGGAGATCATGGTCAGCCCCGAAAACGTCATGTAGTGGGAGAGCGGCCCCATGATGCGATTCTCCAGATCGTCGCCGCCGTGCGCGAACTGCCAGAAACCGACCACCGACAGGAGAGTGCCGGCTGCGCCGAGGGCGAGGAAGACGGCCCGCGCGCGCTCCGGGCGATCCAGGACGTCGATCGCGATCGGGATGCCCAGGAGGAGCACCACGCCCGCCAGATGCTGCACGCTCGTCGCCGGATCCCGCGAGAAGAAGGTTGACAGGATCAAGAAGAGAGCCTGAGCCCCGACGAGCCACACCATCGGGCGGTTCAAGGTCTCGCTCCAGCGGCCGCGCCGCGCCACGTCGAACGTCCAGAGAAGGGCCAGCACGGCGAAGACGGCGTAGGCCGGCGAGATCTGAAACGTCAGGAACGCGAAGACGAGGAGGAGAGGGAACAGCGACTTCTGAATCCTCACTCCTCGCCCCGGCCCGAGCGTCTCACGCGTCACCGCCGACGCGGGGCCCGCGGCTCGGTCAACGCGCCTGCGACCCGGGAAGCGCCTCGTCGATGAGCATCACCGGAATGTCCGAGATGATCGGATAGACGAGATCGGCCTCCTTGGAATAGAGGCCCTGGGTCACCACGGGCTCTTCCCCCCGGAATTTCTCCCGATACTTCTCGACCAGCGCGCGCCGGACGGGCTCCTTCAGATCGATCAGCTCGAGCGGACCCTTGGTCTTCGGGCAAACCAGAATCGCCAGAAGTTCGGGATCGACGGCCATATCGCCTCCGAGCGAGAGTATAAGCGTGGATCGACAGCCTCTCCCCGTCTCCCCGTCTCCCCGTCCCCCTGTCTCCCCGTCCCTTCCCTCACTGCCGCGACCCGTCCGATAAGCTTTCCCCTCCATGCGCATCCTCCATCTGGTCGCCGGCGAAAAATGGACCGGGACAGCGGCCGTGGTCTGCGACCAGACGGCGGCGCTGGTCCGCGCCGGGATCGAAGCGCAGTTCGCGTTCGTGCGCGACAGCCCGCTCGGAGACCGGCTGCGCGACGTCGGCTGGGCCCGGCCCCTCTTCGAGCGCGCGCCCCGCTGGCCGCCGGCGTATCTGCGCGACCCGCGCAGGCTCCGGGACACGCTCCTGCGGGAGCGGTTCGACATCGTGCACGCGCACGGATCCCACGATCACTGGGTGGCGGCATGGGCCGCCCGGAGAACGCCGGCGATCCTCGTCCGCACCCTGCATCACCTCCGGCACGCCCACAGGAGCGGAATCACCGAGAAGATCTTCGCGCGGACCAGGGCTTTCGCTTTCGCCAATCGGGAGATCGCCCGCGCCTTCGGCGCGTCCGGCCCGGTCCATTCGCCGGTGGTCGACGTCGAGCGGTTCCAGCCGGGCGCGCGGAAGGCCGACCTGCGCCGCCGCTTTGCGCTGCCGGAGAATGTCTTCCTCGTCGGGACCGTCGGCAAGATGGCACCGGGCCGAGGACACGAGGAGGCGCTGGACGCGATCGCCGCCGTTCCGAATATCTGCGGCGTCCACGTCGGACACGGCGAGCAGATGACCCGGCTGAAGAGGAAAGCGGCGTCCCAGGGCGCCGCGGATCGGAACTTCTGGGTCGGCTACCAGGACGAGTCGCTCCCGGACCTCTATCGATCGTGCGACGCGTTCCTTTTTACCGCCTCCGGGTCGGAGCAGGGACAGCGGGCCATCCTCGAAGCCATGGCCTGCGGCCTCCCGGTCGTCGCGCTCGAGCTGCCGGGCGTCGCCGACCTGATGGCCGACGCGCAGGAGGGATTCGTCGTTCGGCAGCCGCAGGACCTCGCCGATCGCCTTGCGCGGCTGGCCGGTTCTCCGGATCTGCGCGCGCAAATGGCCGCGCGGGCGCGGCAGCGCTCGCTCGCCTTCACCGCCCAGACATTCGCGCAGACGGCGCGCGCGTTCTACCAGGGAGTCGTCGACTCCTAAGCGGTCTTTCCCCCCATGTCGTCGAGCACCTGCCTGGGATGCTCCGCGGCGGCCACGGTGGCGTAGACGCGGAGGATCCGCCCGTCCGGGCCGATCAGGTAGCTGATGCGCTTGGCGGTCTTCGCGTCCGGCGTCTCGCAGGCGCCATACGCCAGGCCGATCGCACGCGACGTGTCGCAGAGAAGGGGGAAGGGATACTCGAATTTCCGGGCGAACGCCGCATTCTCGGAGACGGGGTCGAAGGAGACTCCCAGAATCTCGGCGTTGCGCTTCTGAAACTCGCTATAAAGGTCGCGGAACCCGCAACCCTCCTTGGTTCAGCCGGGTGTGTCGGCCTTCGGATAAAACCACAACAGGACGTTCTTTCCACGGTAGTCGGAAAGCCGGCGGGTCACGCCGTTGTGGTCGGAAACAGTGAACTCTGGAGCTTTCTCGCCCGCTTCGAGCATCTTCATCCTCCTCGACGGGTTCGTTGATTCGTTGATTCCTGAACGAAACGACGACCAATCCGAGTCAATCACACAATGATTCAATGAAACAATGAATCAATCTCTTCTCCGCATTTCCCACAGCCTGGCCCATTTGAGAAAGACACCGTAGGCCTGCAGGGCGCACACGATCAGGCCGGGCACGCCGTCGCGGAATCCAGCCTCGAAAAAATAGGAGCGCACGAACCGCCACGGGGGTCTCAGGGCGATCTGGAGGAATCCCGCCCGACGCCCCCCGCGCAGGAGATCCTCCGCGCCCCACCGCGCGTAACGGTCGAGCTTCTCCAGATAGTGGTCGAAGGATCGGAACGTCAAGTGAAGGAGCGCCGCGGAGAGGATCGGCGTGCCGGCCGGAGCCTCGATGTCGGCGTGGACCTTGCGGTCGGGATAGCGGACCGCGCCGCGCCGGACCAGGCGGACCAGGCGGTCGCGTCCCCAGCCGGCGCCCCGGATTCGGCGCCCCAGAAAGACGTTGGTTCGCCGCAGCCGGTACGCCGACCCCGACGGGCCCGCCTCCAGGAGGCGCTCGATCTCCGCCGCGAGCTCGGGCGTGACGCGCTCATCGGCGTCGACGATCAGGATCCAGGGATGAGAAGCCTGCTCCATCGCCCAGTTGCACTGCGGCCCGTTGCCCTCGTAAGCGTGCGGCACCACCCGGACCCTGGCCACGGACCCGGCCAGCTCGACGGTCCGGTCAGTGGAAAACGAGTCGACCACCAGGATCTCGTCGGCAAACCCGAGAGAGGCCAGGCAATCGAGGATGTTCGATTCTTCGTTGAGGGTCGGGACGATGGCGGTGAGACCCAAAGATTTGTGATTTGCGATTTGTGATTTGCGATCTGCGGGAGCTTCGCTCTTCTCAATCACAAATCACCAATCGCAAATCCCCTAGTCCACCCGAACTTGTACTCTTTCGATCTTCCGCGCCTTCCCGCTCTCCTCGTCCACGTCGACGACGGCGCCCGAGAGTCGAATGTCCTTCTTGGCCGTCTCGAACGACCGGGGCGTCTGGGAGAGAAACTTCTCGATGATCCGGTCCTTGGTGAAGCCGATGACGCCTTCGTAGGCCCCGGTCATGCCGGCGTCGGACAGATAGGCCGTCCCTCCCGGACGGATGGTCTCGTCCGCGGTGGGAACGTGCGTGTGCGTTCCGATGACGGCCGAGACGCGCCCGTCCAGGTACCACCCCAGGGCCGCCTTTTCCGACGTCGCCTCGGCATGGAAATCGACGACGATCACCTTGACGTCTCCGGCCGCCGCCAGCTCGTCATCCGCGACGCGGAACGGGGAGTCGGCGTGGGCCGGCATGAACACCTGCCCCTGGAGGTTCAACACCGCCACCGGCACTCCGGCCGCGGTCGACTGCACCGTCCAACCACGCCCCGGATTGCCGGGCGGGTAGTTGGCGGGGCGCAGCAGGCGGTCCGACGAGTTCAGCGCGTCGTAGATCTCCTTCTTGTCCCAGATGTGGTTGCCCGACGAGAAGACGTCGATCGGCATCTTGGAAAGCTCCGCAAAGAGGTCGACGGTCAGACCGAAGCCGCCGGCCGCGTTCTCGATGTTGACGATCGTGAAGTCGATCGCGCGCTGGTCGATCAACCGCGTCAAGGCCGAGTCCAGGGCGCGCCGGCCCGGCTGCCCGACGACGTCTCCGACGAAGAGGATGTTCATGGCTGCGCCACGTGAGGCGGGAAGCGTGAGGCGTGAGGCGAAGCGAACGTCGGGTTCACCTTCATCTCCTTCGCGAACGCCTTTCGCCTTACGCCTTACGACTTACGACTTACGACTTACGGCGCGCGTCAGCGCGCATATTCGACCGCCCGCGTCTCCCGGATGACCGTCACCTTGATCTGGCCCGGGTACTGCAGCTCGGCCTCGATCTTCTTGGCCACGTCCCGGGAGAGCCACAACGCCTCGTCGTCGCTGAGCCGATTGGCCTCGACCACGATGCGCAGCTCGCGTCCGGCCTGGACGGCGAAGGCCTTCTGGACGCCCTTGAAGCCGTCGGCGATGTGCTCGAGCTTTTCCAGCCGCTTGACGTAGGTCTCCAGGATCTCGCGGCGGGCGCCGGGCCGCGCGGCGGAAAGGGCGTCGGCGCCGTTGACCAGAACGGCCTCGAGCGATCGCGGCTCGTAATCGCCGTGATGGCACTCCATGGCGTGGATGACCTCGTTGGTTTCCCCGAACTTCTTCAAGACCTCGCGGCCCAGCTCCAGGTGCGTCCCTTCCATCTCGCGGTCGATGGCCTTCCCGATGTCGTGGAGAAGCCCGGCCCGCTTGGCGACCTCGACCTCCGCGCCGAGCTCCGCCGCCATGTTCGTGGCCAGCCAGGCGACCTCCTTGGAGTGCTGGAGCACGTTCTGGCCGTAGGACGTCCGGTACTTGAGGCGCCCCAGGAGCTTGATGAGCTCGGGGTGGAGATCGGGGATCGAGAACTCGAGCGCCGTGGCCTCCCCCTCCTGACGGATCTTCTCCCACAGCTCCGACCGCACCTTTTCCACGACCTCCTCGATGCGCGCCGGATGGATGCGGCCGTCGGCGATCAGCCGCTCGAGCGCCATGCGGGCGACCTCGCGGCGCAGGGGCTCGAAGGCGGAGATGACGATCGCCTCGGGCGTGTCGTCGATGATGAGGTCGACCCCGGTGGCCGCCTCGAGCGCGCGGATGTTGCGCCCCTCGCGTCCGATGATGCGCCCCTTCAAGTCATCCGACGGGAGCTCGACCACCGAGACCGTGGCTTCCACCACTGTGTCGGAGGCCAGGCGCTGGATGGCCATCCCGATCAGGCGGCGCGCTTTCTGGGTGGCCTGTTCGGTGGCCTCCTCCTCGATGCGTCGCATCAAGCCCGCGGCTTCGACGCGGGCCTCGTTCTCGATGGACTTGACCAGATCGCGCTTGGCGTCGACGGCGGTCAGTCCCGAGATCTGCTCCAGGCGCCGGCGCTGCTCGTCGATCACGCGGGAGACCTCGCCCTGCGCCTCCTCCACCCGTTTCTGGGCGTCGGACAGGCCCTTTTCCTTCCGGGCGTACTCCTCCTCCCGGTGCTCCTGCTGGGTCAACTTCCGGTCGAGATTCTCTTCCTTCTGGAGGACCCGCTTCTCCAGGGCGGCGATCTCCTGGCGTCGGGCTTGAACGGTCTTGTCGAACTCGGCCTGGGCCGCCAGCACTCGCTCCTTGGCCTCGACCGAAGCCTCCCGCAGCTTCGCTTCGGCCGCGCGGTTGGCCTCGGCCAGAGCGCGGTCGGCATCCTTGCGGATGCCCGAGCGTTCCCGCTCGACCTTCTTCTTCAGAGCGGAATACGCGAACACCGTCGCCACCGCGGCCAGAACCAGGCCCGCGGCGACCGCAATCGCGAGATCTGTGTTCATTCGGCTCCCCCATCTCCGGGGCGCCGAAGGCGTAGCCGGCTACACGATGAAGCGGAAGTTCCTCTCCCGCCGAGCGTCTGCGATTTGCGCGACCAGAACCTTCACTCTCACCACTCGTTTTTCTTCGTGTCCCCGTTCCATTCTTGGGGCGCCGACGCCGAGCCTTCAAGCACCCAGGGCGTCGTCCAGTCTCCGGATCAGTCGTTCCGCCCTCGCCACGGCGTTGGACGGGTCGCCTTTCCGGTTCTTCTCAACCTGATAAAGATCGTCAGAAATATTCAGGGCCGCGAGGATGGCGATCTTGGTGGTATCCACCGTTGCCGTCCGCTCGGCCACTTCCTTCATCCGGGAATCGACGAAACGGGCCAGGTCGTGAATGTAGGAGCTGTCCCCTTCGGCTCGGACGTTGTACGTCTGGCCGAAGATCTCGACCTGAGTCACGCTGCCCCGCTTCTCCAAAGAGACGGACTCCTTTCGGGGCGCAGTCTAGCCGTTGTCCTCCAGGGGAGTCAACACTTGTCAGTCCGCGTGGTCTATGAGACGGCCAACGCTTCAAACCCTTATTCGATTGATCGGGTGATCGAATCATCCAATGAAAGGCAACACTTGGCCGTCCCGTTCACCCGATCACTCGATCACTCGATCGCCATATCACTCGATAGGTCCGCGCAAAAACGCATGGGCTAGAATCCTCGCGAGTTTCCTCCCACATGAGGCTTGCCGCAGGCGCTCAATTAGGCCCGTATCAGATTCTTTCGCCGCTCGGCGCAGGCGGGATGGGCGAAGTCTTCCGCGCTCGGGATACCCGTCTCGGCCGGGACGTCGCGATCAAGATCTTGCCGGAGCGTCTGGCCGACAACGCTCACGCGCTGGCCAGATTCGAGCAGGAGGCTCGCGCAGTCGCGGCTCTTTCCCACCCGAACATCCTCGCGATCCATGACTTCGGGAGTGAGGACGGCGTCGTTTTCGCGGTCACGGAGCTGCTGGAGGGCGAGTCGCTCGATCGGCGGCTCTCCCGCGAAGAGCTGCCGTGGAAGAAGGTGCTGGAGATCGGCGCGGCTGTCGCGGACGGCCTCGCTTCGGCGCACGCGCGCGGGATCGTCCATCGCGACCTGAAACCCGCCAACATTTTTCTGACCCGCGACGGTATCGTCAAGATCCTGGACTTCGGGCTCGCCCGTCTCGATCCTCAGATTTCAGGGCCGGCCGAGACAGCGCTGCCGACTGTAGCGGCGCTGCCGGAGACCGAGCCAGGCACCGTGTTGGGAACCGTCGGCTACATGTCGCCGGAACAGGTTCGCGGAGAGCCCGCGGACTGGCGCAGCGACATCTTCTCTCTGGGCTGCGTACTCTACGAGATGCTGACAGGTCGGCGCGCGTTTCACGAGAAAACGGCCGCGGAAACAATGGCGGCGATTTTGCGCGACCACCCGGCCGAGCTGCCCGAGTCGGGCCGGACGATTCCTCCCGGCATCAACGGAGTGGTGAAGCGCTGCCTGGAGAAGAACCCGGACGAGCGGTTCCAGTCCGCCCGGGACCTGGCCTTCGCACTCCGCGAGATCCTGACCGCATCCGCTGTGTCCTCCCTCTCCGGCGCTGTGGCGGCGACGCCCAAGCCGCCCCGCCGCGTGATCTGGATCGCGGGTGCGCTCCTTGCCGCAGCCCTTGTGGCAATCCTGCTTAATGTCGGGGGCGTGCGCCGCCTCTTGCGTACCGGTCCGGGACGGATCCAGTCGCTGGCCGTTCTGCCCTTTGCCAATCTTTCCGGAGATCCACAGCAGGAGTACTTCGCCGATGGTGTCACCGAGCAGATCATGGCGAACCTGGCGCGTATCGGGGAGCTGCGTGTCATTTCTCGCACTTCGGCAATGAGCTACAAAGGAACCAAGAAACGCTTGCCGGAGATCGCTCGCGAATTGGGCGTCGACGCGGTCGTGGAGGGCTCGGTCGCTCGCGTGGGCGACAGGGTCAAGGTCAGTGCCGAGCTGATCCATGCCTCCAACGACAAGAACCTCTGGGCCGAGGCTTACGAGCGCGATCTGCGAGACATCCTGGCGCTGCAAGGGGAAATCGCGAGGGCGATTGCACGAAAAGTCGAGATCGAGCTCACGCCACAACAGCAGGCGCGCCTCGAAGGCGGCAGGCGAGTCGACCCGGAGGCCTATGACGCCTACGTGAAGGGGCGCTACTACTACAACAAGCGGGACCTGAAGACCGCCGTTACGAATTTCCAACGGGCGCTCGACCTCGAGCCAACTAACGCGGCGGCGTATGCCGGTCTCGCGGATTCCTATTCGCAGCTCGCGTACACAAACGAGATCGATCCCCGCGACGCCTTCCCGAAGGCGAAGGCTGCGGCGCAGAAAGCCCTCGAGCTCGACGCGACCCTGGCCGAGCCCCACGCCTCGCTCGGCTTCATCCACATGTATTTCGACTGGGACTTTGCGGCGGCGGAATCGGAGTTCAAGAGGGCGATCGCGCTCGACCCGAACTCCGTGACAGCCCACCACTCCTACAGCATCTACCTGGCCGGAATGTTGCGGTCAGTCGAGGCACGCAGCGAAATCCAGAAAGCCCACACGTTCGATCCCCTCTCCGTCCTCGTGTCGACGGATATGGGGTTCGAGCTCTACTACGACCGTAAGTACGCTGAGGCGACCAAGGCTCTGCGCGACGCCATCGAGATGAATCCCAAAGCTCCACTGCCCCATTTCTGGCTCGGACGCGTGTACCAGGCCGAGCGAAAGTATCCGGAGGCAATCGCCGAGTATCAGGCGGCCGGCCCGGGCGTTGCCCGCTTGCCCATCGCATTGGCGGGTCTGGGGCACCTCTATGGGCTGCTCGGAAAGCGCGCGGACGCTCTGCGGGTTCTCGAAGAGTTGCGCCTCATGGCCGAGAAAAGCTTCGTCACTGCCTATGCTCCCGCCCTCGTCCACCTGGGGCTCGGGGACAACGAGCAGACGCTTGTTTGGCTCGAGCGCAGTCTCGAAGAACGTTCGAACTGGCTCTTCTGGCTGCTCGCGGATCCCCGCTGGGATCCGATGCGCTCAGACTCGCGCTTCCAGGGGATCCTCAAGAAAGTCGGCTTCCCCGCTGAGGCACAAGCTCGCTCAATCAAAGGTTAGTCCGACGCTCAAAATCGGCGTTCGATCCCGACGAAAACCAGATACTTCGCCAGGTCCCCTCCCGAGAGGGTGCCGGGCTCGTGGAGCTGCCTGTCGATGAGGCTGGCGCGGAAGTCTCTGTAGACAGAGAACGGCACGCTTGCGGAGATCGTCGTTCGGCCGAGCGAAAGGACAATGCCGGGATCGACATACCCGATGATCGCCGGCCTGCGGAACCCGTCGCTGCCTCCCACGAGATCGCGCAGCGGGATCCCGTCCAAGCGGCCCCCCAGGCTGACGGAGATTTTCGGCGCGAACGAGGGCGAGTAGACCAGTCCCATCCGCGCGCTGTACACGTCCGGCACGGAGAGTAGAACTCCGGGGATGGGCGAGGCGACATCGGTCGTGTTCCGCGGGCTGACAAGATAGGAGCCGGTCGCGTAACCGTAGGCTCCGGCAAACACCTTCTGAAACGCCTGCATCTGGAGAAGGACTCCCCAGCCTCCGTCTCCGAGCTGGATCGCCTGATCCACCGGCCGCTGGACGATCGAACCATTGGCCAGGAAGAAGTCGTCGTTCACGTCGTTCTTTCCGGTCGGAGTCTTGACGCCGAGACTCACCTGGATATTTCCGTCGGCATGCGCGCGCGGATCCAAGAGCCAGTAGTTTCCCGAGAGGCTCACGTCCCCCAGCCCACCGGCGCTGACCTTGTGACGCACGCCGTCGGCGTAGTAGCGCGAGTGCGTTCCGTAGGAGAAGGGGATCGTAAGGCTTGCGCCTGACCGGTCCGTGATCCCGTAACCAACCGTGACGTCCGCCGAGTAGATGTTCAGGAAAAGGGGATGCCCGAACGGCGCTTCGTCTTCACGGAGGTCCTTGCCGACGTACCACCGGTCCGCCGACAGGCTTCGGTAGGCGAGCCCCGCCCGCCACTGCCGGGCCGCGAGGTAGATGCCGCCCTGTCCGCCCAAACTGGGCGAGATAAATCGGACGGGGGCTCAACCCTGCCCGTAAGCCTGCTGGGCGAAGAAGAGCAGGACGGCAAGGGATGCCAACCCAATAACCAGCGGTCTGAGCCTGTGGGGAAGAATGCTCATGGGCATCTCCTGCCGGAAACCGCCTTCATTGGAGCGGCTCCGACTGCCAACCCGACCTCAGTTCGGAGAATCCGACTCTCCGTGCTCCGACTCGCCCACTGCCTTTTCAATCCGGACCGCGTAGCCGGAAAAATACCCCGAAGGTGGTGGAGACGTGTTGAGCGTTCCCGTGAAGCTCGTCCGAAACTGGTCTCCCGGTGAGGCCAGTTCGTACGTCTGCCCGTCCTTCTTGAAGCGCTCGGAATCCGTAACCGTATTTGAGGTGACCACGGTGAAGACGCGCGAGCCGGTGTCCAAGACGACCTGTTGTTTGAGACTCATGACCAGGACCGGCGAGCCCCCCTGGAAGCTGGCGGGGTCGGCGAAGTTGCCGTGCGGAGCGCTTTGCGCATAAATCGTCGTCGTCCCTTCACGTTCGACGACAGTGATTGGGCCGCTGTGACGGGTTGCCTTTGTCCGCGTCTCGTTGAAAAACGTGAAGAATGCGGTAGCCTCGCTTTCCGACGACGAGGAGAAGAGATCACTGATGCCTTCAATCGTCGGCAGATAGCCGTACTGGATCGAACGGTCCGGCGGAGTGTTGGTTACCTGGCCTACCAAGGTATAGGTGACCTGTCCGTCCGCGACACGCAAGTGAAGGACCTGTGCCGAGAGTGGGACGCTGAACAGAATGGCCGATCCGAAGAACACGCCGAAGGCCGATCCCATGACTTTCCGGCTCCTCATAGCTTCCTCCTTTTTCGGGGTCGCCCGAAGGCGCAAATTGAGACTTGGGCTTGGACGACCCTGGAATTGAGGATGCCTCGCCCGTCGGCCGAAAGTCGTCACGAACTCCGAAGGATTTCGCAATGATTTCCCCGAAGAACGTGCGAAGGCGCTTCGGCGATTGCCTCTTCGATTCGGCGACCCGACAGCTTCTGCGGGCCGGCCGACCGGTTCACCTCTCTCCGAAGGCTTACTCTCTGCTCGAATTGCTGCTGAGTCGGGCGCCCACCGCGGTTCCGAAAGAAGAGATCCAGGAGACTCTCTGGCCTGCCACCTTCGTGTCGGAGTCGAGCCTCACCAACGTCGTGGCCGAGGCGCGCGCCGCGCTGGGCGACCGCGCCCGGAAACCGCGGCTCCTGCGAACAGTGCATGGATTCGGGTACGCCTTCTGCGGCACAGCGTTCGATGAGGTAACCGGCGCAGAGGCCGGGGACTTCGCTCCGTTTCGGCTCGTTCGCGGGAACCGCAAGATCCCGCTTTCCGGAGGAGAGAACATTCTGGGGAGAGATCCCGATGCGAGCATCCGCATCGACCACGAATCCGTCTCCCGACGGCACGCGCGGATCTTGATTCATGGGAGCAAGGTGGTACTGGAGGACCTCGCAAGCCGCAACGGGACTTTCCTCGCCGGAAGGCGGATCGCGTCCCCAGCGGAGCTTCACGACGGCGACGTGATCGGGCTCGGCCCCGTGGCCCTCACATTCGAAATCATCGCAAAACCGGGCTCCACGGCTTCCGACCTGACCGTCTAGAAAAGAGGCGTTCGAGGAAGTCTCATCCCTTCTCGGCTACTTCCAGCGATTGGATCAGCTTTTCGAGCCGTTCTCGAACGATCTCCTGGTCTTTCTCCAGACGCTCGACCGCGGACCGCGAGTCCGCGGCGTCTTTTTCGCTTTTCTTCGCCGTCGCGAGGTCGGCTCTGAATTTCTCGTTCTCCTGCTCCAGGCTCTTGAGCCGCGAGAGAAGCTTCTCGATTTTGCGTTCGAGCGTGTCGAAGATCTTCGTGTTGTCCATGGGCTCCTCATCGAGATTCTTTCATTGATCCATCGAATCATTCAAAAACGGCCCTGAGCTCTCTTCCGAGGCCGTCGCGCAGTCTCGCCACTTCCCGGTTGACGTCCTCCTGGGAAAGGGTTCTCTCCGCCGATCGGAAGGTCAGCCTGATCGTCGTCTTGACCCGCGTCTCTCCGACTCCCGGCCCCTCGTAGCGATCCACGATCCGCACGTCTTCCAGATCGACGAGGTTCCGCCCCCGCGCGAGCTTCTCGATCGCGCGCCAGGAGACGTCCCGCGGATGCGTGAACGACAGGTCCGCTCCGATCGGAGGGTATGCGGAGTAGGGGACGAAGCGAACCGGCTCGCTTCGCCTCGGGATCGCATCGACGCGGATCTCGCCCGCGAACACCGGCTCGGTGAGCTTGCGCTTCTCGCGCTCGACCCGGGAGAGGAGTCCGACGACGCCGAGAACGGTTCCGTCGGGAGCTTCCAGCAATGCCGCGGCTTCCGGCGCGAACGCTTCGCCGGAAAACGGCTTGCACCCGAGATCGCGCGGCGCGATCCAGGGATGGAGCAGACGCTCGGCCAACCCCCGGGCATCGAAGAAGTCGGCGCGGCCGGCGGTGCCGGGGGCGGTCCAGTGCGCGCGCCAGTCGCCGGCCAGGGCGAAAGCCAGCCGGCGCGATTCGAAAGAAGGCGGATCCTCGGGATCACCGGCGCGGTCGAAGACCCGGCCCACCTCGAAGAGGCCGACGGTTCGCTCTCCCCGGTGGATGTTCCGCGCCACGGCGTCGAGCAGCCCGGGCAGCAGCGTGGCGCGGAGGTCTTTGCGGGCGTCGTCCAGCGGGTTGGCCACCGAAACGGGTTCCCGCGCGCTCCCGGCGGCCGCGAGCCAGGCGCCCAGGGATCCCTCGTCCTGGCGCCGGTCGACGAACGGACTGCTCATGGTCTCCAGCAGACCGGCCGCGGCCGCAATGTCGGTCAGACGCTCCTCCACGCCGCGCAGGGGCTCGAGATGGCCCCCTCCGCCCCGCGTCGGCGGCAGCCTGGAGGGAAGGCGGTCGTAGCCGTAGACGCGCAGGACCTCCTCGACCAGATCGTCCTCGATCGCGACGTCGGGCCGCCACGACGGGATCTCCACGGCCAGCCGCTTGCCGCGGGCGGTCACCAGGAATCCGAGTCGCGCCAGAGCGTCGGCGGCGAAATCGAGATCGAGCCGGTCGTCGCCGGAGAGCAGGCGCAGCCGCGCCAGCCGGAGTGCCGCCTTGCGCCGCTTCCAGGCCTGCCCCCGCGTGTCGATCCACCCGGGAGCGAGCTCGCCCCCCGCCGATGCCAGCACCATCCGCGCCGCCCGGCCGAGCGCCTCCGGAATAACCTCGGGATCCGCTCCGCGCTCGAACCGGTGAGAGGCATCGGTATGGAGGCCCAGGCGCCGAGAGGTCCTGCGGACCGCGATCGGATCCCACCACGCCGCCTCGAGCAGGATGTTGCGGGTCTGCGCCGTCACCGCCGTCTCGAGCCCGCCCATGATCCCGGCCAGCGAGACGGCTCGCTCTTCGTCGGCCACGACGACGTCGGAAGGGGCCAGCGCGTACTCCACCCCGTCGAGCAGCACCAGTTTTTCGCCCTTCCGCGCCCGGCGCACGATGAGCCGGCCGCCCTTGACCGTGTCGAGGTCGAACGCGTGCAACGGCTGCCCGATCTCCCACAGCACATAGTTGGTGGCATCGACTGCCGCGGAGATGGACTTGGAACCGATCGCGGCGAGCCGCCGCCGGACCGGCTCGGGCGCCGGAGCGCCGCCGGCGCCGCGCACGACGCGGGCTCCGAAGCGATGGCAGAGCCGCGGAACCTCGATGGTGACGGATGTCCACGTCTGCGAGCCCGGCACGGACGAAGCCGGTTCGCCCGCGGACTCCGCTCGCAGAGGCAGCCCCGCCATCGCGGCGATCTCGCGGGCCAGACCGCGGTGACTCATCGCGTCGGGCCGGTTGGGCGTGATCTCGACGTCCAGGATGGGGTCGCCCCCGGCGTCCCCCATCGACTCCAGCGGAATCCCGGCCTGCTCCAGGAGGCGGCGAATGCCTTCGGCGCCGCCCGCCGCGGACGTGTCGACGAAATCGCCCAGCCAATCCAGCGAAAACTTCACGCGCGCCCCTAAGCGTCCCGCGAGAACTGAGACAGGAAGCGCTCGTCCCCGTCGAGCAGCAGCCGAAGATCGGGGAACTCGTAGAGCAACATCGCCACGCGGTCGAGCCCGAGGCCGAAGGCGAAGCCGCTGTACTCCTCCGGATCGATGCCGCAGCCTTTGAGGACGCGCGGATGGACCAGCCCCGCGCCCGCCAGCTCGATCCAACCCGAGCCCTTGCACTTGGCGCAGCCCTGCCCTTTGCAGAAAATGCAGCTCGCCGCGACGTCCACGCCCGGCTCGACGAACGGAAAGAAAGTCGGTATGAATCGGGCCCGTGTCTCGCGGCCGAACAGCGCCCCGAAGAACTCCTCGACCGTCCCCTTCAGGTCGGCCATTGAGATGCCGCGGTCCACGACCAGGCCCTCGACCTGGTTGAACACCGCGGCGTGCGTCGCGTCGATGCTCTCGTTGCGGTAGACGCGGCCGGGGATGATGATCTTCAACGGGGCGCCGCGCGCCTTCATCTGCCGGATCTGCACCGGCGAGGTGTGGGTCCGCATCAGAAGCGGAGAGCGCGCCTTGCGGTCGACGAAGAAGGTGTCCTGGGAGTCGCGGGCCGGATGGTCCGGAGGAAAATTCAACGCCTCGAAGTTGTAGGCGTCGTTCTCGATCTCCGGGCCGTCGGCGATCGAGTAGCCCATTCGGAGGAAGATTGCCTCGATCCGCCGGCGAACGATCGTGACCGGGTGAAGGCCCCCGGCTCTCGACCGCCGTCCCGGCAGCGTGACGTCCACGGCCTGGCTGCGGTCCCTGGCCTGCGCCTCGCGGAGGGCGATCTCGTCCCCCAGGCGGGCCACGGCCTCCTCGATCTCTTTCTTCGCGGCGTTGGCGCGGGCGCCGAAGGAAGCCCGCTCTTCTCGCGGCAGGCTCGTCAACCCGGCGAAGAGGGCCGGCACCAGGCCCTTCTCGCGCCCCAGAAACCGGCCCTTCAGGCGCTCGAAGTCCGACCGCGTGGCGGCACCGTGCGCGCTCTCTTCGCGGAACCGAGCCAGCACATCGGCCACCGAATCGTCCGGCACGCGGGAGGCGGCCCGAGGGGTCGCCGGCGCTCCGGAGTCGTTGTCGCCATTGCCGGTCACACGCTTCGCCTTACGACTGACGCCTCATGCCTCACGCGCCGGCCAGCGCGGCCTTCGCCACGCTGACCAGCTGCGCGAAGGCTCCGGGATCGGTCACCGCCAGATCGGCGAGCATCTTCCGATTGATGTCGTTGCCGGCCTTCTTCAGGCCGTCCATCAGTCGGCTGTACGAGATTTCGTTCTCGCGCGCGGCGGCGTTGATCCGAACGATCCACAAGCCGCGGAAGTCCCGCTTCTTGGCCTTCCGATCGCGGTACGCGTACTGCAGCGACTTCTCCACCTGGAGCTTCGCCATCCGGTACGATTTCGATTTGGTTCCGTAGTAGCCCTTGGCCAGGGCCAGGGTCTTGGCCCGGCGATTCTTTCTCTTGGGTCCCCGTTTGACGCGTGGCATCTCAATCCCTCCTCGTAAGGCGTAAGGCGTGAGGCGTCAGGCGCAGCCCGCCCGGCGCGAGACCCTCGCCTCACGCCTCTCGCCTTCACGCCTTACGCTCAGGCGTACGGCAACATCTCCCGAATCGTCGCGGCGTCGGCCTTGGAGATCAGGGTCGACTTGGCTAGGCCGCGTTTGCGGCCCGGCGACTTCTTGGTGAGGATGTGGCTCTTGAACGCCTTGGCTCTCTTGAATTTTCCCGAGGCCGTCCGCTTGAACCGCTTGGCCGCGCCCCGGTGGGTCTTCAACTTGGGCATTGCTCTCTCCATTGGACGTCAGGCGTAAGGCGTAAGGGGTAAGGCGAAGTCCCGTAGAACCGCGCCTCACTCCTCACGCCTCACGTCTCACGATCCGTCTTACGCTCCCTTGGCCGCCTTCTCGTGCTTGACGGGCGCGAGGATCTGATAGAGCCGATTCCCGAGCATCTCCGAGCGGGACTCCGCGACGGCCTTGCCCTGCAAGTCCGAGAGGAGACGGTCGAGGACTTTCTGGCCGTTCTCGCGGCGAGCCATCTCGCGTCCGCGAAACTGCACGGTGGCCTTGACCTTGTCGCCATGGGCCAGGAACTTCAGGATGTTCTTCATCTTGAAGTCGTAGTCATGGTCGTCGATGTTGGGCCGGAACTTCACTTCTTTGACCTGCGTTGTTTTCTGTTTCTTCTTGGAATCCTGCTGCTTCTTCTTCTGCTGGTAGATGAACTTCCCAAAGTTCATGACCCGGCAGACCGGCGGGCTGGCGGTCGGGGCGATCTCGACTAAGTCGAGGCCCGCCTCCTTGGCCCGGGCCAGCGCATCGGCCATGGCCACGATGCCCAGGGCCTCCCCGCCTTCCCCGATGAGCCGGACTTCCTTCCAGCGAATCTGTTCGTTGACTCGGATGCTTTTCTTATCGATTCTTCACCTCCGCGATCACTTCCTTCTCCTTTCGTTCGATCGCCCGACGCGCCGCGGCGACGAATTCCGCCAGCGACATCGTCCCGGCGTCCCCGCCGTGGCGCAAGCGCACGGCGACAGTTCCAGCCAAGGCCTCTTTTTCTCCCACCACCAGCATGCAGGGCACCTTCGCAAGCTCGGCCTTCCGGATGCGGGCGCCCAGTTTCTCATTCTTATCGTCCGCTTCGACCCGCAGGCCTTCCGCCGAGAGCTCGGCGACGATCGCCCGGGCGCGGTCGGCGAAACGGTCGGACACCGGCAGCACGACCGCGTGCAGCGGCGCGATCCAGAATGGAAAATTTCCGGCAGTGTGCTCGATCAGGATCCCCAGGAACCGCTCGAAGGACCCGAGGATCGCGCGGTGCATCACGACGGGCCGGTGCGCCCGGCCGTCCTCGCCGATGTAGGTCAGGTCGAAGCTCTCGGCGTGCTCGAAGTCGCATTGGATCGTGCCGAGCTGCCAGGGACGGCCGAGGGCGTCCTTGACCCGGAAATCGATCTTGGGACCGTAGAAAGCCCCGTCGCCCGGCGTCACCACGTGCGGCCGCTTCGCCTTCGCCAGCGCCGAGGCCAGCGCGGCTTCGCCCCGGTCCCACTGGTCGTCCGAGCCGATCCTCTTCTCGGGGCGCAGGCCCAGGGAGATTTCCACGTCGGTAAAGCCGAAGGCCCCGTAGACGGCGTCGGTGAAATCGAGGAACCGGAAGATCTCGTCCTCGACCCCCTCAAAAGGCGTGAAGATGTGGGCGTCGTCTTGCGAGAAGGTCCGCACGCGCGTCAGACCCGCGGTCACGCCGGAGAGCTCGTAGCGGTGGAGCCGGCCGAAATCCGCGAACCGAACCGGGAGGTCCCGGTAGGACCACAGGCGAGTCTTGTAGAGCAGGAAATGCCCCGGACAGTTCATCGGCTTGACGCCGAACTCCCGCTCGTCGATCTCAGTCCAATACATGTTCTCCCGGAAGTTGGCGTAGTGGCCGGAGAGCTTGAAGAGGTCCGCGTCGAAGATCTGCGGCGTCACGACCTCCTGGTACCCGCGCCGCGCGTACTCCGCCCGCAGGTACTCGAAGAGGCCGTTGTAGAGGACCACGCCCTTGGGATGAAAGAACGGCGAGGCTGGCGCCCACGGGTGAAAGGAAAAGAGGTCCAGCTCCTTGCCGAGCTTGCGGTGGTCCCGGGCCTTGGCCTCCTCGATCTGCTTCAAGTGGGCGTCGAGCTCCGCCTGGGTCAGGAACGAGGCCCCGTAGATGCGCTGGAGCATCGGGTTCTTCTCGTCCCCCTTCCAGTACGCCCCTGCCGTGTGGGTCAGCTTGAAGATGCCGAGCCGCCCGGTCGACGCGACGTGGGGACCCCGGCACAGGTCGATGAACTCGCCCTGGGTGTAGCAGGAGACGCGCTCCCCCTCGGGGAGCTCGCGCGCGATCTGGACCTTCAGGGGATCGTTCTGCTTCTCGAAGATGGCGATGGCGTCCCCGACCGGCATCTCGGAGCGCCGGATCGGCAGGTCCTCCGCGATGATCTTGCGCATCTCCTTCTCGATCGCCTCGAGGTCCTCGGGCGTGAACGGCCGCCGCGGCAGGAAATCGTAGTAGTAGCCGTTCTCGATCGGCGGACCGATCCCGATCTGCACCTCGGGGAAGAGCCGCTTGACCGCCTGTGCGGTCAGATGCGCCGTCGAGTGCCGGTAGATCGGAACCGTGTCCGGCGACTTCCAGGTCAAGATCTCGAGCTTCGCGTCCCGGTCGAGCGGCGTCACCAGGTCGACGACGTTGCCGTCGACTTTGCCGGCCACCGCGTCGCGCGCCAGGCGAGGCCCGATCTGCTCGGCGACCTGGCGCACCGTGGCTCCGCGCGCGACGGATCGGACCGACCCGTCGGGAAGAGTGACCGCGATGTTGTCCGATTTGGCTTCCATCGACCTCGGCATCCTCAAAAACAAAAAAGCGGGTTGCCCCGCTTCCTGGTCCAACTTTTGGTAGGCGCTAACGGGATCGAACCGTTGACCTCTACCGTGTGAAGGTAGCGCTCTCCCAGCTGAGCTAAGCGCCTCCGTTACCGAAAAGTTGGTAGGCTCGAGCGGATTTGAACCGCTGACCCCTACCGTGTCAAGGTAGTGCTCTCCCCCTGAGCTACGAGCCTGTCGATCCCGGTTTTCGTGCCCGGGGGGCTACGGGCCGGAAGCCCGCGGGGGCGTTTGTCGGTGGCCGGTGAACACAAGTTCTCCAGCCCACCATCCGGCCTTCGTCCCTGGTTTGAAAAGAACACCTCCGGGCAAGTCCCGGGAAGGCGCGAAATTTAGCACAAAACACGACTCGCAGCGCGGGCGGTCGCTGCGCGACCGGCGCTGCAACGTTTCCAGACCGGTGCCGAGCCGAGTTTCGCGCGCCGCGGACCAGGACGGGACTGCTTGTCCCGGCGTCCCTCGCGTTGCCGCCGCCTGCTATATTGGCCGCCAGCCTCATGGCGTCGGCAATTCGTCAAACGCTCACCTCGTTCGCCCGCCGGTGGAGCTCCTTCCTGGAGAGCCACGCGCAGACGCAGGCCGCGCGGCGTTTCTGGGACGAAGGGGCCCCTGGCGAGCCGGAGAACCATTACTGGGGCGCCCAGCCCCTGGTGCGGCGGGCCATCAACCGGCGGGTCACCGGGGACCCCAACGTCTGGCCCATGGACTGGTTCGCGCGCCGCCGCGCCTCTTCCCCCGCCGGTCTGGGGCTCTCGATCGGTTGTGGAGAGGGGCTCCTCGAGCGGGATGCGGTCTCCAAGGGCATCTGCGCGCGGGCCGAGGGAATCGACTTCTCGAGAGAGGCGATCGCGTCGGCCTGCAGCGGCGCGGAGGAAGCGGGGCTCTCTTCCCGTCTCTCCTATCGGGTGGAAGACATCCACTCGCTGGCCCTGCCCCAGGAGCGGTACGACATCGTCTTCTTTCACGGCTCGCTCCACCACGTGCGATCCGTCGAGCGGGTCCTGGCGCAGGTGCGCCAAAGCCTGAAACCGGGTGGCCACCTCTATCTGGACGAGTACATGGGTCCGTCCCGCTCCGAATGGACCGATGCGGAGTGGTCGTTCGCCCGGAGCGCCTTCGACGCGCTGCCGGACCGGGTCAAGAACCGCCCGAACCTCATGATTCCGCTGCCGATGGACGACCCGCTCGAGTCGATCCGCTCGAGCGTCATCCGGCCGGAAGTCTCGAGGCTCTTTCGAGTGCTCGAGGACCGGCCGTACGGCGGGAACATCCTGTGGTTCGTTTTCCCCTGCCTCGACATGCAGCGACTGCGCGAAGACACGACCGGGCTGCTGACCCGACTGATCGCGCTCGAGGATCACCTGTTGGAGAAGGGATGGGTCGAGTCGTATTTCCGGGTGATGGTGGGACAAAAGGAGTGAGGCTTTCAGCTCTCGGCTTTCAGCTCTCCGCCACACCGCTTGGAGCTGAAAGCTGACGGCTGACGGCTGACGGCTCGATGAAGCTCGTCATCCAGATCCCGGCCCTGAACGAGGCGGAGACGCTGCCTCGGGCCATCGCCGCGCTGCCCCGGACCGTTCCCGGCTTCGCGAAGGTCGCCATCCTCGTCATCGACGACGGGTCGACGGATCGAACAGCGCAAGTGGCGAGAATGTCGGGGGCGGATCGCGTCGTGAGCTTCGCCAGCCACCGCGGCCTGGCCACGGCCTTCCGGACGGGACTGGAGGAGGCTCTGGCTATGGGCGCCGACGTCGTGGTCAACTTCGACGCCGACCTCCAGTACGACGCCGGCGACATCGCCTCTCTGGTCGCGCCCATCCTGGCCGACCGCGCGGACATGGTGGTGGGCGACCGATCGCCGGGCACTCTGGCCCATTTCTCGCCGGCCAAGCGCGTGCTCCAACGCCTGGGAAGCTGGATGGTGCGCCAGGTCTCGGGACTCCAGGTGCACGACGCGACATCCGGATTCCGGGCCTTCTCCCGCGAGGCGGCGCGGCGCGTCAACGTCTTTTCCAAGATGACCTACACCCTGGAGACGCTGATCCAGGCCGGCTTCAAGAACCTCAGGGTCACGACCGTCCCGGTTCGAGCCCATCCCGTGCATCGGGCTTCGCGCCTGCTCGCCTCGCCGACCAAGTACGTGCTGATCCAGGGAGCCAACATCATCCGGATCACCGCGCTGTACAAGCCGCTCAAGATCTTTTCCGGATTCGCAGCCCTGTTCTTCGCCTGCGGCGCGGGACTCGGCCTCTACGTTCTCCTCTCCCACTGGGCGGGCGCCGCGGCCAGCCATGGCCTGGCCCTCGGCCTCGCCGCCGTCTTCGTTCTGATCGGAGTCCTCACGTTCCTGATGGCGCTCCTGGCCGACGTCATGGCCGTCAATCGCGAGTTCCTGGAGGAACTCAAGCTGCGGGAGCAGGAGCGAGGCGTTCCAGTCTCCCCCTCTCCCCCTCTCCCGCTCTCCCACTCCGAGACTCAGAGGGGGAGAGGGGGTGAGGGGGGGAGCGGGAGATGATCGCGGAAAAGTCGCTCTTCGGCTCCTAGGCCCAATCCCCGGGCCGCCGGGAAAGAACGGGCGCGCCCTCCAGGAACGTCAGGATGGCCTGGGTGTTCTCGCCCACGGCGTAGAGGATTCGATCCTCGGGCCTCGCGTACTTCTTCTGGACCGCGAGATCGAACTGCTTCAAGAGCGGATCGAAGTATCCGCCGATATTGGCGAACACGACCGGCTTGCCGTGGATGCCCAGCTGTTTCCACGTGAGCATCTCGATGATCTCCTCGAGCGTTCCGAATCCGCCCGGGAACGCGACGAAGGCATCGGCCAGGTCGAACAGGAGCTGCTCCCGTTCGTGCATGGTCCCGACCACCCTGAGCTCCGTCAGGCCGTGATGGGCGGCCTCGCGCGACTCCAGGGCCTTGGGGATCACGCCGATGACCTTTCCGCGGGCCGCGAGCACCTCGTCGGCGAGGGCTCCCATCAGACCCCGGGAGGAACCGCCGTACACAAGGGCGATCCCGCGCCGGGCGATCTCGCGGCCGAAGAGACGGATCTCTTCCTCCACCGCCGGATCGGACGCCGCCGCGGCGCTGCTGCAATAAACACAGACGCGTTGAAGGTCCATGAAGGGAATCTTAGCCGGGATCGCGAGCGCTCGCCTTACGCCTTACGTCTGACGTCCTCACGGCCGCCCGACGCGGCAAACCGGCTCCCCGGCGTCTCGAGCGGCCGTCCCTCCCGGCACATCGGGCATTCGCCCTCCGGCCACGCCGGAACGGAAAGGGAGACGAGGGAGCGAGCGGGAACGGATAAAGAGTCCGCGGGCATTCCGCGGTCGACGATCGAGGCTGCCGCCACGACACGGGCGCCGGAACGCGCGCAGAGATCGATCACCTCGCGCGTGGACTTGCCCGTCGTGAAGACGTCCTCGACCACGGCCACGGCGCCGCCGCGCTCGAGGCGGAACCCGCGCCGCAAGCCGAACGCGCCCTCCACCCGCTCAGCGAAGAGGAACGGGACATGGAGCGCGCGCGCCGTCTCATGGCCGATGACAATGCCCCCCATCGCCGGCGAGACGATCACCTGCGGTCGAAACTCGGCGAGCTTGCCCGCGAGTGCGTGCCCCGCATCCTCGGCGCGCGCGGGCCACATCAGCAGCCGGGCGCACTGCAGGTACTTGTCCGAGTGCAGCCCGCTCGACAGGCGAAAGTGCCCCTCGAGCAGGGCTCCCGTGTCGACGAAGTCCTGGAGAGTGATCATGAAGAATGTGTGATCGGTGATTTGCGATTTGCGTCTTGGGGGATCCTAGCCCAATCACAAATCACAAATCACAAATCATTTACGCGTCGGACTCTCTGGAGATCTTGTGGTGATCGATCTTCTTGTAGAGATTGGACCGCGGCGTTCGGATGGTCTCCGCCGTCCGGCTGATGTTCCATCCGTTCTCACGCAGCTTGGCCACCAGAAACTCCCTCTCCGCGTACTCCTTGAACTCGGAGAGCGTCGAAAGGGACAGCCCGCGCCCGGAGATCTCCGCTGGCGCCACGCGCGCCTCCGGCGGAAGGTCCTTGGCGTCGATCGGCTCGGCGTCGGTCATGATCAGGACGCGTTCGACGAGATTCTTCAGCTCGCGGACGTTGCCGGGCCAGGCTCTCGCCTTCAACACCTCCAGCGCGCCCGGGGTGAAGCGGCGCATCCGCCGATTGTCGCGCTGGCAGTAGAGCCGCGTGAAGTGCTCGACCAGCTCCGGCACGTCTTCGTGGCGGTCGCGCAGCGGCGGCGTTTGGATCGGCACGACGTTCAGACGGAAGTAGAGGTCTTCCCGAAAGCGCCCCTCCTTGATCGAACCGGTCAGGTCCCGGTTCGTTGCGGCGATGACCCGCACGTTGACCCGCCGGACGCGGGCCGCGCCGACCGGCTCGACCTCGCCCGCTTCCAGCACGCGCAGCACCTTGGCCTGCGCCCGCGCGGACATGTCGCCGACCTCGTCCAAGAAGATGGTCCCGGTGTCGGCCTCGACGAACTTGCCGGTCTGCTTGCGCACCGCGCCGGTGAAGGATCCCTTCTCGTGCCCGAACAGCTCGGATTCGATCAGCTCCTCCGGAATCGCCGCGCAATTGACCTGGATGAAGGGCCCGCCTGCGACCCTCGATCCCTTGTGGATCTCGCGGGCCACCAGCTCCTTGCCCGTGCCGCTCTCGCCCACGATCAAGACCGTCGCCGTGGTCGGCGCGGCGCGCTGGACTTCCTCGCGCAGACGGGCCATCGGGCCGCTGCGCCCGACGAGGACCGACTCCTCGTCGAGCCTCTGCCGCAGCCGCTCGTTCTCGGCGGCCAGCGAGTTGCGCGACAGGGCGTTCTTGAGGGATACGAGAATGCGCTCTCGCTGTGGGGGCTTCTCCAGGAAATCGACGGCGCCCCGCCGCGTTGCTTCCACCGCCGTGGCGATGTCCCCATGACCGGAGATCATCAGCACCGGAGGGGCCCCCTCGCGGGCGGCGATCCGATCGAGCGTTTCGAATCCGTCCATGCCCGGCATCTTGATGTCGAGCAGCACCGCGTCGGGCGGATTCGCCTCCAACTCGGTCAGCGCCCCCTTCCCGTCCGGCGCCATGTGGACCTCGTATCCCTCGTACTCCAGGATCATCCGGAGCGCGTCCCGGATCCCCGGATCGTCGTCCACCACCAGTATTCTGCGGGCCATCGGCCCCCTTTGTAGCAAACTGCGCGCCTCGTCGAGGCATCCGGCGCGGGAAATTCTTCCCGCCTCCCGTCAATCGTCGATCTTCACCAGGGCGAAGAACGAGACCTTGGCCTGAGGGCGGTACACGTACAGGCGCAGATAGTCGCCCTTTTCCGCCGATTTGACGATCTTGGCGAAATCATCGGTCGCTGTGACCGCGCGGCCGTTGACCTGCGTGATCACGTCTCCGTCCCGGATGTTGGCATCGAACGCCGGCGAGACTTCCTTGACGTGCTCGACATACAGCCCTTCGACCGATGCGTCGACGCCGAGCGATTTGCGCACCTGGGGTGTCAGCGGGGTCACCGCGATGCCGAGCTTTCCCTTGGGCTCGTCGGAGCCGGCCAAACCCTTTTCGCCGCCGCCGTTGCCCTCGAGCTGCCGCTCGGCCAGACTCGCGGTCAGCGCCAACTCTTTTCCGTCCCGCACCACCGTCAGCTTGACCTTGCTCCCGGGCGCCTTGCCGGAGACGTACCCGATCAGGTCCCGCGTGTCCTTGACGGGCACGTTGTCGACCTTGACGACCGTGTCGCCGGGCCGCACGCCGGCCGTCTCCGCCGGCTCACCGGTCAGGACGGACTGCACGAATGCCCCCTCCATCGACTTCAGGTGAAACGCCGCTTCCTTGTCCGCGTCGACGTTCTCGATGTTGATGCCCAGATATCCGCGGACCACTTTCCCTTTTTCGCGCAGCTGCGGGAGGATGGTCTTCAACGTGTTGACCGGCACGGCGAATCCGATGTTCTGCGCCGGCCTGTAAATCGCCGTATTGATCCCGACGACCTCTCCGTTGACGTTGATGAGAGGTCCGCCGGAGTTACCGAGGTTGATCGCGGCGTCGGTCTGGATGAAGTTCTCGAACGAGCGCGTCGTCTGGTCGGCCGAGATTCCCTGGCGGTCCTTGGCCGAAACGACGCCCACCGTCACGGTCTTGTCGAAGATGATCGGATCGCCGATCGCCATCACCCATTCGCCTACCCTCAGCCGGTCCGAATCGCCGAGCGCAAGCGGCGTGAACCGTCCCTTGGCGTCGATCTTGAGCAGGGCCAGATCGGTCGCCGGGTCGCGGCCCACGACCTTCGCCGTGAAGCGATCCTTGCCGTGCCGGACCTCGATCTTGTCCGCTCCGTCGATGACGTGGTTGTTGGTGACGAGGTAGCCGTCCTCCGAGATCAGGAATCCCGTTCCGCTCTGCTGCTCCTTGTGCTCGTCCTCGTCGCGAGGCTGCGTTCGGCGGTCCCGGTTGGGCTGGCCGAAGAAGAACTCGAAGGGATCGTCGTTGTTCCCGAAGGGCCCTGAGAAACGCTTCGACGCCCCCTTCACGATGTCGGTGGAGGTAATCGAAACGACCGATGACATGGCCTCGTCGGCGATGTCGGCGAAGGAGGGGACGGCCATCGGCGCGGTCTTCGACCGTGCCGCCGCAGGCTGCTGCGCCTCCGTCCGCGGAGTGACGTTGACCGCTCCGGCCACGACCATTCCGAAGATCACCGCGCCGGCGATCAGGACGGAGAAGGAGAGGGCCTGCTTGGTGGACTTTTGCATGGGAAGATTTCTCCTCGCCCCGGCGCGCCGGCCGGGATCATCAGAGCAACGTTTCGGCCTTTTCCCTCATTCCTATGGAAAGCCGCTCTCTCTCGACCAGGATGCACCGGTCCATGGCCACCGCGATCCCGGCTGCCTCCAGGAGAGCCGCGGATTCCGCGTCGACAACCCCCTGCTGCATGAAGAAGAAGCCGGCGCCCCGAGCCACGGCCTGCGCCGCGATCGGCGCGACCTCGCTCGAGCGCCGGAACACGTCGACGATGTCGATGGGGAGATCCTCCGGGATCTCCGCCAGCGATCGGTAGCACTTCTGTTCCAGGATTTCCCGATGCCCCGGGTTCACGGGAATCACGCGGTAGCCGCAATCGAGCAGGTAGCGGGCGATCTGGTGGGACGGCCGCGCCGGATTGGGAGAGCAGCCCACGACGGCGATCGTCGTCGCCGTCTCGAGCGCTCGGCGGATCTGCGCGGGGTCGTTCATAAATCAGTGACGAGTGACGAGTGACAGGTGAAGAATGGACCGATGGCGCCCCTCTCGTCACTCGTCACTTGTCACTTGTCACTTCCCACTCACTCCTTCTCCGGACGGATATTGTAGAAGAAGGTTACGGTGACCCCTTCCCGATCCTTGCCCGGGATCTGCGCCAGGAGGTCCTTGGGCAGGGGCTTGAACGGATTGGACTTGAGGATGGCGTTCATGGCGGAGAAATCGAAGGGCGGGGTCCCGGAGTGGGAAAGATAGACCGCGCCTTCGACCCGGCCGTCGGCGAGGATGTAGAAACGAACGGTGAGCTTACCCTTCCAGCCCAGGCGCGCCAGTTCCGGAACGTCCCAGTGGAGCTTGATGCGCCGCACCATCTCTTCGGCATAGGCGCCCCAGTCGTACCAGCTCGTGTCGAAGGAGATCGGTCCCGAGTCGACGAAACCGCCGTCCGGGTTCGCCGTGCCGGCTCCTCCCAATCCCTGAGACCCGACTTCGCGCGCCGCGTCGCGGATGGCTCGCTGCATATCGGCGATCTGCGAGCCCTGTCCGCTCGAGGCCGCGCCGGGAGGCGGAACCCGGAAACCGTCCGACGCGGACTTGGCCGCTTCGCTCGACGCTCCGGCCGCCGTCCTCGGGCCGGCGTCGGCGGCGGGGCGCGGCGGCGGCGCGGGAGCGGACGCTCCCGTGCGGCCCCCCGGCGTGAGATCCGCGATGCCCGGCCTCTGCGGAACGAACGGCGTGTCCGCCCGCGGCTTGGAGCGATCGCCTCCGCCCGCGCGCCGTGTCTTGTCGGAGGGCTCCGATCTCTTGGGGTTTTCCCGCTCCGGGCCGGGGGCCGAGCGAAACACAATAGGTATCTTGTCCTCGGGTTTGGACTCCGGAATCAGCTGCGCCAGAAGCCCGTGCCGGCCGGAAGAAGATCCGGTCGGCATCCAGAGCAGCAGCAGCAGCAGCGCGATGTGCGCCAGGAGCGACAGCAGGATCGCTCTTTCCACCGGAATGGGCGTGACGCTGGGCGGCTCGAGATCTCTCTCGAAGTGAGGCGGATCGATCTCATCGGGATCCGTCCGATCCCGGAGGAACAGGAGGTCCCGAGCCAGAAGCGGATCTCGCGCAGCGCCCGGCCGGGAAGCGGCGGGAGCCGCTTTCGCCGCCGCGGAGGCCGAAGCCAACGGCTCCAACGCCGCCGGCGCGGACTTGCTTCGGAGAGCGAACTCGCTGCGCTCGAGCCGGAGCCAGCCGAAATCTCCGGGATCCTCCTCTTCCACGCGGGCGGCGCGCCGCGCGGGACCGGTCTGGACGCGGTCCGCGGCGGACGACGGAGGCGTGTTCGCCGCGACGGCTGCCTTCCACTCGGCAGAGAGGACCATCCGATCGAGCCCCAGCAGGGAGCCTGTCTCCGGTTCCTCTTCGCCCTCGGGAGCCTGCGCGGCGGCCCCGGCGGGTCGCCAGCCGGAGGAATCGGGCGCCGGGCCCGTCGAGGCCGGAGCCGGAATTGGAGGCCCGATTCCACCGAGGCCGAGGATGGATCGGCGGCCCGAATCCTCCTCATCCTCTTCATTCTTAGGACTGTGTCCCAGTTCAAACACGCGTTTTTTCGCCGGAAGGCACACGGACCCCCTTGTCTTAACGCGGCGATGCGCCCGCCGATTTCGCCTGGGTATAAGTTTCTTCGCCGATGGAGAGCCGTCTCGAACACGTCCGACGGATCGTGACCGTAGTCTACGTCGCGCTGCTCGCCTCCGTGGGCGCCTGTGCCGTCGTTTTGAGGTTTCTGCCCGTCCACGCCGGCCGCGGGCCCCGCCCGGCAATGGAATGGGGACTTCTGGCGACCGGAATCGGGGAATACGCGGCGGCGACCCTGCTGGGCCGCCGGATGCTCACGGCCCGGAGTGGAAACTCCCTTGCGCGGACGCGCTCCTACTTCCTGATTCGATTCGCCGCCGCCGAGGCAACCGCCGTCTTCGGAATGGCCGTCTTTCTGATGGGATCCCCCCCCGTCCACGCCGCCGCGTTCTTTGCGGTTTCGATCCTGATGTTCCTCGTGAGTTTCCCCGGGAAGCGCGCGTTTTCGGAGGCCGCGTCGCTCCGAGGAGGTGCGGGCTGATCCCCGCCCGCGGGCCGCCGGCTCACGACGCCGTTTCGGAACGTTCCGGGGCTCGACAAACCCGCCGGCCTCGGCCCCGCGGCAGGGCCCGCGCGGGGCCGCCCGCGCTTGCGCTCCCCCGTCCTTATCTGATACAAGACGAAGGCGTTTGGGTTGAGCCAAGCGGGCCGAGGCCCGCTTTTTTGTTCGATGAAACTGAGTGAAATGACGATGGACGCCATTCGGACTGCCGCCGCCGACAAGGGGTGCCGTCTGCTCGCGGTCGAGGGGGCCGGAGCGGGGCGGTTCTCGGTCGTTCGGGTGGTCTTGGAGCGGGCCTCCGGTGAGCCCGTGACGGTCGACGACTGCCAAGCCGTGTCGCGGGAGGTTTCGGCCCTGCTCGACGCCTCCGACGAGATCCCCCACCGCTATACGCTCGAGGTTTCGTCGGCCGGCCTGGACCGCAAGCTCTACTCGCTCGAAGACGCGGGCCGGTTCGTCGGAAGACAGATCAAGGTCGAGGCCCTCCATGCGGTGGAGGCCCAACCGCTTGGCGGTCCACCGACGGCGGCGCCGGCCCCTTGCCGCCGGTTTACCGGGACGCTCGCCGGTGTCGAGGGAGACCTCCTCACCGTCGTTGATGAGGAGAATCGCAAAATCTATAATGTCCGTTTCGGCGATATCCGGGTAGCAAGGCTTCTTTTTGTCTGGCCGGAGAGGGCGAACTGAGGAGAACGGGTTTCCCATGATCATCGATCCGTCGGTCATCCGACAGGTTTCGCGCGAGAAGGACATCGATCCGGAGAAGATGTTCGCCGCCCTGGAGGAGGCGATGTCTTCGGCCGCCCGAAAGTATTACCACGACAAAGCCGTGGTGACGGCCATCGATCGCAAGTCCGGCGAGATGACGGTGTACGCGCCGCGCATGGTCGTGCCCGAGCTCGACACGGAGTCCGAGGAGCCGCCGCCTCAGGCCCTGCTGGACGAGGCGCAGGAGCTTGTGGCCAAGCACGGCACCAAGGGAGAGCTGCGCGTCTTCCGCCCGGCCGGCGAGAACGAGCCGTTCGTCGAGGTGTCCGACGTCCAGCTGGGCGACCAGATCCGCATGTACCGCGAACCGATCGGCCTGGGGCGCATCGCGGCCCAGACGGCCAAGCAGGTGCTCTACCAGAAGGTCCGCGAGGCGGAGCGCGAGAACATCTACAACGAGTACTTTCCCAAGGTCGGGGAGCTCATGAGCGGCACGGTCAAGCGCTTCGAGCGGGGCGACATGGTGGTCGACCTGGGAAAGACCGAGGGCGTGATCCCCCGCGACCAGCAGTCCCGCGCCGAGCGCTACGGGCAGGGGGAGCGAATCCGCTGCATCCTCTACGACGTGCACAAGAATCCCAAGGGCCCGCAGCTGATCCTGTCGCGGACCGACCCGCGCCTGTTGATCCGCCTCTTCGAGATGGAAGTCCCCGAGATCTATGACGGCACCGTCGTGATCAAGGGGGCTGTGCGTCAGCCCGGCGAGCGCGCCAAGGTCGCCGTCCGCTCCCGGGAACGGGACGTGGATCCGGTGGGGGCCTGCGTGGGCATGCGCGGCAGCAGGGTCCAGGCCATCATGCGCGAGCTCCACGGCGAGAAGATCGACGTGATCCTCTACTCCGACGACCTGATCACGTTCGCGCAGAACGCGCTCGCCCCGGCCAAGATCACTCGGGTCTCGCCGATCCATCACGAGGACGGCGCGATGAGCCTCGACTGCGTCGTCGAGGACGAGCAGCTCTCGCTGGCGATCGGGAAGAAGGGCCAGAACGTGCGCCTGGCCTCGGCTCTGATCGGGATGAAGATCGAGATCAAGGGCGAGACCGAGGTCAAGGGAGAGGTGGCCGAAGCGCTCACGCGCATGCTCCAGGCGTCGCGCCTGCGGCAGACCCCCGTCGCCGAGATCCCCGGGATCGGCGAGAAGACGGCGGAAAAGCTGGTCGAGGCCGGCGTTCCGACCCTCGGCGACGTGCTGGCCAAGTCGGCGGCCGAACTGGCCGAGGTGCCGGGTCTGGGAGAGAAGACAGCGGAAAAGATCCTGGAGGCCGCGCGCGCGTTCGAGCAGGCCCCCGCGGCGGAGGACGAGGATTCGGAGGATGACGCGGACCAGGCCGCGGCGGCCGAAGGGGAAGAGTCCGTGAGTGAAACGGCGGAAGAAACCACCGTTCGGGAGTAATCGAGCCACATGGGAAAGATTCGCGTCGAAGAGCTGGCCGCGCAGATGGGCATCGGGAGCAAGGAAGTCCTCTTCCTGCTCCAGTCGATCGGCGTGGATGTCAAATCGCCCCAGGCCGCGCTGGACGAATCGACCGTCCTCGCCATCCTGCAGGGCAAGACCCATGCTCCCAAGCAGCTCATCGTCCGCGACACCGAATCCAGGGCGTTCCGCCCGCAGAAGAGCGCGCTCTCCCGCATCAAGATCATCGACAAGGCGCCGACTGCGGCGGCCTCATCCTCCGCAGCGGAGGGAGCCGCCGAGAGGGCGGAAGAGGAACCGCCGCGCGAGCGGGAATCGCGGCCCATCGAGCCCAAGGCTCCTCCCCGGGTGGCAGAACCGGCGCGCACGGCGGTCGTCCCGCCCGAGCCGGAGCCGGAGCCGCCCGCGGCACCCAAGCCGGCGCCTCCAGCGACTCCCCGCAGGATCGTGCTGCCGCCGCGGCCGACCGTTCCCCCGCGGCCTGCCGTCCCGGCGCGGCCCACGGGACCGGCCGGCGTTTCCCGCCCCATGGGCCCTTCAGCCGGGCCGATGAGACCGGGCGCTCCGCGGCCGAGCCTCGGCGGGCCTTCGCGCCCCGGACCCTCCGTCTACCGACCCGCGCCCGGCGGCCCTGGCGCGCGCCCTCTGGGCGGCCCAACCGGTCGGCCCTCCCCCATGGGTCGTCCCGGAGGTCCGGCCGCCGCGCGTGGAGCGGCTGCGCCGCCGGTCACCGACCGGCCCACGGTCAAGCGCAAGAAGGACGACAAAGACGACGCCAAGAAGCCCGCCAAGAAGGGCGGCGCCAAGCCCAAGATCACCGTCGCCGACGAGGTGGACCTGCGGGAATTCGTCGGCACGTACGAAGAGGACACGTACTCGGACATCCACCTCCCCCTCATCGAGAAGACAGCCGAGACGGAGGAGGCGGCGGCCGCAGCCCGGCCGGTGTCCAAGTCGGCCATGCGCAGGGCAGCCAAGGAGACGCGGGCCCACGATTCGGGCAAGCTTCTGGAGTTCAAGAAGCCGCTCCCCACCGGGCCGGTCTTCCTGTCGGAGGGCGTGACGGTCAAGGAGCTCTCCGAGAAGCTCGGCGTGCTGGCCAAGGACATCATTCGCCTGCTGCTGCAGCGCGGGGTCTTCGCAACGGTCAACCAGACCCTCGATGCGCCGACCGCGATCCAGATCGCCAAGGAGGTCGGCGTGGAGGCCGCGGTGGTCTCGTTCGAAGAGGAGATGGAGCTCTCGCGCTCCGCGGTGGCGGCGCCGACCACGGCCGGGAGCGAGAGCGCGCCGGCGCCGGAAGGCGAACGGGTCGCGCGGGCCCCCGTCGTCACGGTCATGGGACACGTCGACCACGGAAAGACCTCGCTCTTGGACGCCATCCGCTCGACCAAGGTCGCGGCGGGAGAGGCCGGCGGCATCACCCAGCACATCGGCGCCTACCGCGTCGACATTCACAATAAACCGATTGTTTTTCTCGATACCCCGGGCCACGAGGCGTTCACCTCCATGCGCGCGCGGGGAGCCAAGGCCACGGACATCGTCGTTCTGGTGGTGGCGGCCGACGACGGCGTGATGCCGCAGACGGTCGAGGCCATCGACCATGCCCGGGCGGCCAAGGTCCCGATCATCGTGGCGATCAACAAGATCGACAAGTCCAACGCCAACACGGACCGGGTCAAGAAGGAGCTGGCCGATCGTGGCGTCCTGCTGGAATCCTGGGGCGGCGACGTCCCGGCGGCCGAGATCTCGGCGCTCAAGAAACAGGGCATCGAGCACCTGCTGGAGCTCATCCTGCTCGTCGCGGAGATGCAGGAGCTCACGGCACCGGTCACCGGGCAAGCCCGGGGCGTGGTCCTGGAGGCGCGGCGCGAGGCGGGCCGGGGCAATATCTCGACGATCCTCGTGCAATCGGGCACCCTCAAAGTCGGTGACGTCTTTTTCGCCGGCTCCGTCTACGGCCGGGTCCGCTCCATGCACGACGACCAGGGGCGCAAAGTCGACGCCGCGCCCCCCGCCACGCCGGTCGAAGTGACGGGCTTCGAAGATCTGCCGCAGGCCGGCGATCTCTTTCAGGTGGTCGAGGACGAAGCCAAGGCGCGCTCGATCGCCGCGTTCCGCCAGCAAAAGGATCGCGACAAAGCCATGGCCGGCTCGTCGCGCGTGTCGCTCGATCAGCTCTTCTCCAAGATCCAGGAAGGCCGCATCAAGGATCTCCCGATCATCCTGAAGACCGACGTCGCCGGCTCGCTGGAAGTGCTCTCCCAGTCGCTGGCCAACCTGTCCAACGACCGGGTCAAGGTCTCTCTCCTCCACACCGGAGTGGGCGCCATCAACATCAACGATGTGCTGCTGGCCTCCGCGTCCGGGGCGATCGTCGTCGGCTTCAACGTCCGGCCGGAGAGGAAGGCGGCAGAGGAAGCGGACAAGCAAGGGGTCGAGATCCGGTTGCACACGGTGATCTACAACGTCACCGACGAAATCAAGGCGGCCATGGAGGGTCTGCTCGAGCCGACCCTGAAGGAAGTGGCCAGGGGCCGCGCCGAGGTGCGCAACACTTTCAAGGTCCCGAAGTTCGGCGTCGTGGCCGGCTGCTACGTGACGGAGGGATCGATCCCCCGCAACGCGAATCTGCGCCTTCTGCGCGACAACCGCGTGATCTACGAAGGAAAGGTCGCCTCGCTGCGCCGCTTCAAGGATGACGTGTCCGAGGTCAAGCAGGGATTCGAATGCGGGATCGGACTCGAGAAATACCAGGACCTCAAGGTCGGCGACGTCCTCGAGGCCTTCCAGGTGGAAAAGGTCGCCGGGGTGATGAACGCCTGAAACGGGCGTCAGGCGTCAGGCGTAAGGCGTTAGGCGAACCGAAGCTCAAGACTTCCCCCGGCTACGCTTCACGCCTCACGCCTTACGCCTTACGAACACCATGGTGATCGCCTACGCCCTCTTCGACCTTCACCTTCCGGGCTGCCGCGGCTTGAAAGAGAAACGCATGATCGTCCAGCGGTTGAAGAGCCGCCTCCGCAATGAGTTCGAGGTCTCCGTCGCCGAGGTCGGCGAGCAGGACCTCCTGCAGCGGGCCCAGCTGGGAGTCGGCGTGGTGGGCCCGGATCAGGAGCCCCTGGACGCGCTCCTGCAGAAGATCCTGGGGTTCGTCGAGCGCAATCTGGACGGCGAGCTGATTCATTATGAGAACGAGTTCATCCATGTGTGACCGGACGTTAGGCGAAAGGCGTCAGGAGTCAGGCGAACCCGTCGAATGGGCCCGCCTGGCGCGCCACGCCTCACGCCTCACGCCTCACGCCTCACGAGTCCCGTCATGAAGAAGGAATCCCGGCGCTCCCAGCGCGTGGCCGATCTCGTGCGGGCCGAGATCTCGAAGCTCCTCTTAATCGAGGCGCACGATCCGGAGCTGCGCAAGATCACCATCACGGAGGTGACCATGCCACCCGACCTGAAGACGGCACGCGTCTACTTCTCGGTCCTCGGCGGCGAGGCCGAACGGCGCGTGGCCCGCGAGGCGCTGGACCGCGCGGCGGGCTTCCTGCGCCGCGAGGTCGGCCAGCGCTGCGCGCTGCGGTACGCCCCGGAGCTCCATTTCTTCGAGGATCGGTCGCTGGAACACGGGGCCCGGGTGGAGGAGCTCCTGGCGAAGGTTCTGCCGCCGAGAGACGAGTAGCCGCGCCGTGAGCGTTCCCGATATCTTGAGGCGGGGAGGCCTGTTCCTTCTCGACAAGCCGGTTGGCTTGACCTCGCACGACGTCGTCGAGCGCGTGCGCCGCACCACCGGCGTGGCGCGCATCGGCCACAGCGGAACGCTCGACCCGATGGCCACGGGCCTTCTGCTCTTGTGCGCCGGCGGAGCGGCCAGACTGCAGGGCTTCTTTACGGGGATGGACAAGTCCTACGAGGGCGTGATCCGGCTGGGACGGGCGACGACGACCTACGATCGCGAGGGCGAGGCGGTCGGGGAAGAGCGGGACGTGTCGGGGATCGAGCCGCGCGCGGTCGAGGAAGCCTCCGCGGCGTTTCGCGGAGAGTTCCTGCAATCGCCTCCGCCCTATTCGGCCAAGAAGGTCGGGGGACGCAAGTTCTACGAGATGGCCCGCAAGGGAGAGACCGTTCCGGCCGCGCCCAAGAAGGTGCGCGTCTCGGACCTCGATCTGGGTCCGCTCGAAAACGGGCGGCTGCCGTTCTCCCTGCGGTGCTCCTCCGGGACCTACGTCCGCTCGATCGCCAGCGAGCTCGGCGAGAAGCTCGGGTGCGGAGCGCACCTGGAATCCCTGCGCCGATCGTCGATCGGGGAGTTCCGGGTCGAGGACTCGGTGACCCTCGAGCGCTTCGAGGCGATGACGGCCGCGGAGCGCCTCTCCCCGCCGCACGCCATCCCCCTTTCCCGCGTCCCGTTCCCCTTCGAGCGCGTCCGCCTGGCGTCGCTGGAAGCGTGGAAGATCCGCAAGGGGCAGTCCATTCCGGCGCGCGGCGTGGAGACTCGGGAAGGGCAGTGGGTCGCGCTGGTCGGACCGTCCGACGAGATGCTGGCGCTCGGGCAAGTCACGCCGATCGGGCGCGGGCCCGTCGCGCTCATCCGGCCCAAGATCGTGCTCGCGACGTGACCGGAGCGCCCTGACATCCCTCCGCTCTTCGTGGTAACCTATTTGTTTATAGAAAAAAGAGTGTGTAGAGAGTGATTTGGAGGATTGAGTGAACGTCACGGATTTCAAGTCCGAAAAACCGAACATCGTTTCGCAATTTCGGACGCACGACAACGACACCGGCTCGCCCGAGGTCCAGGTGGCCCTCCTGACGAATCGGATCGGCTACCTGACCGATCATTTCAAGGGGCACGCAAAGGATCATCATTCGCGTCGAGGCCTGCTCAAGCTGGTTTCCCGCCGCCGGCGGCTGCTCGACTACTTGAAGAGAGAATCTCCCGACCGCTACCACCGGTTGATCGAGCGGCTCGGAATCCGTAAGTAACCCGGCGGCGGTCTTCCGCGCGCCGAGCCCCGCTCATCGGCCTCTTCGTCGGCCGCTCTGTCGGCATTCGGCCCGCGCCCGCCACCCAATTCGAGGAACAACGAACATGGCACATCACCAGCTTTCCATCCCCGTCGGGCCTCGCTCCCTGGAGGTCGAGATCGGCAAGCTCGCCAAGCAGGCCGACGGAGCCGCCGTCGTCCGGCTGGGAGAGACCGTGGTCCTGGCGACCGCCGTCTTCAACAAGGAGCCGAAGGAGAACGCCGACTTCTTTCCGTTGACGGTCGACTACCGCGAGAACACCTATGCCGCCGGGCGCATCCCGGGTGGATGGTTCAAACGCGAGGGACGCCCCACGGAAAAAGAAATCCTGACCTCGCGGCTGATCGATCGGCCGCTTCGCCCGCTCTTCCCCAAGGGCTTCAACCACGAGACACAGATCATCGCCTTCGTGCTCTCGGCCGACGGGCAGAACGATCCCGACGTGCTGGCCATCAATGCCGCCTCCATCGCGTTGACCTGCTCCTTGATCCCGTTCTACTCGCCGGTCGGCGCGGTGCGGGTGGGCCGCCTGGAAGGGCAGTTCGTCCTCAATCCGCTCAACGCGGATCGCGAACGCTCGGACATCGATCTCACGGTGGTGGGAACCGAGGATGCGGTCGTGATGGTCGAGTCGGGAGCGCGGGAGGTCCCGGAGCGCGCGATGATCGACGCGATCTTTTTCGGCCACGAGGCGATCCGGCGGATCGTCGCCGGCCAGAAAGAGCTTCAGAAGACCGCCGGTTACCAGAAGCCCGACTGGAAGGCTCCGGAGGCCTACCCCGCCGAGGTCTTCCAGGAGGTGCGGACCCAGTGGGGCGCGCCGATGATGGCCGCGCTGACCCTTCCCGACAAGATCGCCTCCTACGCCGAGATCAAGGCGGTCAAGAAGGCCGCGGTCTCGATGATCCCCGAGGACCAGGAGGAGAAGCGCGCGCGGACCTCTCGGGCCGCCGATGACCTGGTGAAGGTCCTGACCCGCGAGACGATCCTGGGCAAGAGCCAGCGTCTGGACGGACGGCGCTTCGACCAGGTCCGCCCGATCACGTGCGAGGTGGGCCTTCTCCCCCGCACCCACGGGTCCGCCCTGTTCACGCGCGGCGAGACGCAGGCGCTGGTGACGGCGACGCTGGGAACGTCCGACGACGCGCAGATCATCGAGGAGTACGAGGGCGAGAGCGAGCACACCTTCCTCCTCCACTACAACTTCCCGCCCTTCTCGGTGGGAGAGGCGAAGTTCCTGCGCGGCCCCTCCCGCCGCGACATCGGCCACGGCAACCTGGCCCGGCGGGCCCTGTCTCCCGTGCTCCCCACCGAAGATGCCTTTCCCTATACCGTGCGGGTCGTGTCGGACATCCTCGAATCCAACGGCTCCTCGTCCATGGCCACCGTGTGCGGCGGCACCCTGGCTTTGATGGACGCGGGCGTTCCGATCAAGGCGCCGGTCGCTGGCGTGGCCATGGGTCTGGTGTCCGACGGCGACCGGTTCGCGATTCTGACCGATATCGCCGGCCAGGAGGATCACTACGGCGACATGGACTTCAAGGTCGCGGGGTCCCGCGACGGCATCACCGCCCTGCAGATGGACATCAAGATCAAGGGTCTCAAGCGCGAGATCGTCGAACAGGCGCTGGAGCAGGCCCGGGTCGGACGGCTCCACATCCTCGAGCGGATGGCCTCGGTCCTTGACGGGCCGCGGGCGAACATCTCCCGCTACGCGCCGCGGATCTTTACCATGCAGATCCCCCGCGACCGGATCCGCGATGTGATCGGCTCGGGCGGCAAGACCATCCGGTCCATCATCGAGGCGACCGGCTGCAAGATCGACGTGGAGGATTCCGGCAAGGTCTCCATCGCCTCCTCCGACGAGGCCGCGGCCTTGAAGGCCATCGAGATCATCGAGGGCCTGACCCAGGAGCCGGAGATCGGAAAGATCTACCGCGGCAAGGTGCGCCGGGTCGAGGCCTACGGAGCGTTCGTCGAGATCCTGCCGGGCCAGGACGGCCTGGTCCACATCTCCGAGCTGGCTCCCTACCGCGTCCGGCAGACGACCGACGTGGTCAAGGAAGGCGATGAAGTGACGGTGAAGATCATCGCCGTCGACCCGATGGGCAAGATCAAGCTCTCCCGCAAGCAGGCCCTGTCCAAGGAGGAGCTGGAGGCGGAGATGGCGCTGGCCCCGGTCGGCGCTCCCGGAGAAGACGAGGGGCGCGACGAGTTTCCCCGCGGCGGACGGGGCGCCAGCGACTCCCACGGGCACCCCAACCGCGGGCGCGGAGGGCCGCGCGGCACCCGGCACTGACCTTCGCATTCACTGTAGGAGGAGGCGCGGCGTCGACGCTGCGCCTTTTTCTTTTGGAAGTCGTTGGCCGCTCCGCGGATAACATGCGCGCCGGACGGAGCCTATGGTCGGCAACGGAGAACGCGGCGCTCCCCGGGGACTGCGAGTCTTCGCCGTCGTCCTCCTCGCCTGGCTCGCTCTCTTCGCCGCGACCGCGCCCTGGCGGATCGGGGACCGGGACATCGGCCGCTGGAGCGTCGCGGCCGGCGTGGCTGTTCTGGTCGGGTCAGCGGCCGTCGCGTTGATTCCATCCTGGCGGCGCGTTCTCGCCGGCCTTCTGAGCCGCGAAGACAGCTCCCTCCCGCATTGGGCCCCGTGGGCGGCGGCGGCCCTGGCCTGCGCTTTCTTCCTGCGGGTGGTCGCCGTCAAGTCGGCGGCTCTGGAGACCAACGCGTGGGACCTGACTCTCTTCTTCGACCGCCCGATCGCTGAAACGCTCGTTGGACGGCCTCTGTACTGCGATTTCTACGGCCACTCCTATCTGGGGACGCACGCCAGCTTTCTCCTGTTCGCGTTCGTACCCCTGTATGCCATCGCCCTCACGCCGGCCTGGCTCCTCGCGATTCATGCACTGGCCGCCGCGGCCGCGGGAGTCGCGGCCTTCGGCCTCTTTCGACGGCTGGGAGGCGACGACCTCGTCGCGCTTCTCCTGGTGGTCGCATTCTGGAGCAACGCCTACACCGCCAAAGCCGTCCAGTATGCCTTCCATGTGGAGATCTTCTATCCTCTGGCGCTGTTCGGGCTCCTCGCCGCCTTCGAAGCGCGGCGGCCGATTCTCTTCGCCGCGGCGCTCCTGCTCACGCTCGCGATCAAGGAGGATGCGTTTCTCGTCCTCGCCGGATTCGCGATCACCGCAGCGCTCGTTCGGCGCCGTCCGTGGTGGGCCGCGACGGCCTTCGGCGCGGGGCTGGCGGTCTTCCTCTTCGACCAGAGATGGGTGCTTCCGCACTTCTCCGGCTCGGCGCATCCCTGGTACGGACTCTACTGGAAGAGCTTCGGCTCGACCCCGTTCGAGGCCGCGGTCAGCATGGCGGCCCATCCGATGGAGCTCGCGGCGGCGCTGTCCGGATCGGGGCTGCGCGACATCTTCGAACCGGTTCTGTTCCTCCCGCTCGCCGGCCCGGAATGGCTGCTGGGAGCCTTGCCGGCGCTCGTTCCCTACGCCGCCGCGGACTACGGCCCTCTCTCCCACTTTCTGCTCTATTACTCGATGCCGGTTCTTCCCTTCCTCTTCGCGGCCACCGCCGCGGGTCTGCCGCGCCTGGCCGGGCTCGGAAGGCGCGTGCCGAGCCCGTCGGTTCGGTTGCTGCGTCAGCGGGTCCTCGCCCTGACGGTCCTTCTCGTCTGTGCTTTCGACGGCGCGGGCTACTCTTTTCCACGCAGCCGTCCGGAGAGAATGGAGATCGCACCGCTGCTCCGCGTCCTGCCGCTCGGAGCGCCGGTCCTCGTCCAGGGTGCCCTGCTCCCCCGTGCGGGCTACGCTTCGAATCGCCGCGCTTTGGACCGGCGCACGCCCATCGGCCCACGCGACGCCGTGCTCCTCGACCGCGCCGCCAACCCGTACCCGCGGTCGGTTCCGGAGCTCGACGCGCTCATCGCGCAGCTCTCGGCCGACGGATCGCGTCGGCTGATCCGCAGCGAGCACGGCCTGCTCCTCTTCGCTCCCCGCTAGAGCGCCCGCATTGCACGAGGAAGAAAGGACTTGTCGTATATTCGAACGTGTTCGAAAAAATGCTTGACCGGCCCGCTTCGGTCCCCTTATTATTTGAACGTGTTCAAGATTAACGATGAGCCGATCCAAGGCTTCGGCTTCTACCTGATCAACGTCGGCGATGTCTCCCTGGCTCACAAGGAATCGCTTTATCCCACCAACGCGGCGTCGTCCGTCGAGCAGCTGGGCTCCAGGGTGGGCCTAGTCCTGCTGGTGCTCGGCGGGATGCACTTCTTCAACCTCTACGTCTTCTCGCGGCTGGGCCGGCGCAGCGTCCTCCGCCACCTGCCGGCGCCCATGCCGCACGACGGCCGGATCGCCGGCGCGGACGCCGCGGCCGCCGCGGGGGCCTCATGGTGACCGGCCAGCACGACCGGCGGGCGGCGGAGCGGCCGACCCCCAAGGCAGAGGAGACCCGCCGCCGGATCCTCGCGGCGGCCCTGGACCTCTTCCAGGAGCGCGGATTCGCGGAGACGACGATGCGCGAGATCGCCCGCCGCGCCGACGTCGCGACCGGAGCGGCCTACTACTACTTCCCCTCCAAAGAGGCCATCGTGATGGCCTTCTACTGGCAGACCCACGTGGAGTTCGACGCCAGATTCCCGCGGCTCCTGGCCGCAACGACGGATCTGGGCGAGCGCATCCGCGCGGTGGTCGGGGCCAAGCTCGAGCAGTTTCGCCCGTACCGCGACTTTCTCGGCGCCCTGTTCCGCGCCGCCGGCGACCCGTCCAGCCCGCTCTCGCCCTTCAGCGCCGAGACGAAGGAAATCCGCGAGCAGAGCATCGGGCACTTTCGGTCGGCGGTCGAGGGCGCGCGCGTCTCCGTGCCGCCGGAGCTGGAAGGCCATCTCCCCTTCCTGCTTTGGCTCTACCAGATGGGCATCGTCCTCTTCTGGATCTACGATCGGTCGGCCCGACAAAACCGCACGGCGCTTCTGCTGGAGAAGTCGAGCGCCCTGATCGCGGCGGCCGTCAAGCTTTCCGGCTTCCGGCCCCTGCGCCCGATGCGGCGGACCGTGGCGGAGCTCCTGGAGAGTCTGGGGAGCCGGGCATGAAAATCGTCCTCGCAGGCGGCTCCGGCCACCTGGGCACAATCCTGGCGGCAGCGCTCCAGGGCGAAGGCCGCGAAGTCGTCGTCCTGACGCGCCGAACCTGCGCCCGCGCCCTGCCGTGGAAGAGCGTCATCTGGGACGGCAAGACGCTGGGCGCCTGGACCGGCGAGCTTGAGGGAGCCGCCGCGGTCGTCAACCTGGCCGGACGCAGCGTGAACTGCCGCTACGGCGCACGCAACCGGCGCGAGATCCTGGAGTCCCGCGTTCGATCGACGCGGATCCTGGGCCAGGCCCTGGCCCGCTCGCGGCGCCCTCCGGCGGCGTGGCTCCAGTCGAGCACGGCCACGATCTACGCGCACCGCTTCGACGCGCCCAACGACGAGGCCGACGGCCTCCTCGGCGGCGGCGAGCCCGACGCGCCCGAAACCTGGCGGTTCTCGATCGACGTGGCCACTCGTTGGGAGAGCGAGCTCGACCGCGCCGCCGTGCCGCGCACGCGCAAGGTCAAGCTCCGGACGGCCATCGTCATGAGCCCGGAGGCGGGAGGGACGTTTGACCTTCTGTTCCGCCTCGCCCGGCTCGGACTGGGCGGCCGCGCGGGAGACGGCCGGCAGTACGTGTCCTGGATCCACGAGGACGACTTCGTGCGCGCGCTCTGCCGCCTCATCGAGCGGGACGATCTGGCCGGCGCCGTCAACGTCGCGGCCCCGCACCCCCTTCCCAACGTGCAGTTCCAGCGGTCGCTGCGGGACGCCGCGGGGCGCACCCTGGGGATCCCGGCGGCTCGGTGGATGCTCGAAGCGGCAGCGTTCGTCCTTCGAACGGAGACCGAGCTCCTTCTCAAGAGCCGTCGAGTCGTGCCGGGCCGGCTTCTCGAAAGCGGATTCGAGTTTCGGTTTCCGCGATGGCCGGAGGCCGCGGCCGACCTGGGCCGGCGGTGGCGGGACATCCGCCGGTCCCGCGCCGCCTCGCCGGCCTCGCCGAAGGAGGCCGCATGAGGACGCTCATCGTGCTCGCCGGGCTCGGGCAGTCGGGAGGCGGGCCGCGCGCTGGACGGCGCGGGCCGTCGCCGTGTTCTGGTGCCTCGCGGCCATCTACATCCTCTTCGAAGGGCCCGGAATCGCCGACGGCGTCATCCACAATCCCCACGGCGAAAACGCGTCGTGGGTGCCGCGGATTCGGTTCTCTCCGGACGGGCGCTTTCTCGTGTCCGGTCTCGGGACGGACGTCGCGCTCCTGGACCCGAGGAAGGGAGAGGTCCTCGGCAGACGCCAGATCCGCAACGAGCTGACGGCGATGGCGTTCTCGCACGACAGCCGGGTGCTCGTCCTGGTCGCCCGACCGCAGCTGGGTACCACGAATGGCTCAGGAGAGCGCGCGTGGGAGAGTCGGTGGGTCGTCCCGCACGACGCTCTCCTCGGCGAAGTCCAGGTTCTGGACGTGTCCGACGCCGCGGTCGGCCCGCAGCCGGCGCTCCGACAGCGCTTCCCGGCGGAGCCGCGGTGCCGCTGCGACCCTTCGTCGATTGCCTTCTCGCCCGACGATCGGTCCGTGATGGTCGGCACGCTCGACGGGAGCGGCCTGATCTGGAAGATGGACCTGGCCAGCGGGGACTTCAAGCCCGCGCTGCGCGCCTATGGCGATTCCGAGGGCCGGCCCTCGAGGTCCGGGGGAATCGACGACCTCGGCTATACGCGGGACGGCCGGATCCTGGCGACCCTGGGACTCGATGCCAGCGGCTCCGCATGGACCTGCCGGACCTGGGATGCCGCGACGCTTCGGCTCGAAAGGAGCTTCGCGATCACCGAACCCGGCAGCAAGAGCAGCGGATTCCTCGTTGCGGAGGCTGACTCCGCCATCTCCTTCGACGCCTCCGGACGCGCCCTCGTCTGGGATCTCACGACCGGAACCCGGCGCGCTCACATCGGCGGTCCTACCTGTCACAGAGGTTGGAACTTCGCCCCGGACGGAAACGCTTTCGCCGTTTCCTGCGGGACGAGGCTCGAGGTCCTTGCCTTTCCCTCGTTCGCACCACTGGCCACGGCCGCGCCCTGGCACCGGTGGCCGCTGCCCGTTCCCCCCCGCCTGGCGCTCTCGTCGCAGGGTCTCGTGGCCGGCACCGACGCGGAGTATCCGAGCAACGGCCGCGACATCTACCTGTGGCGACGCTTCCCGCCATGGCGCCTCGATCGCCCAGCCGCGCGCTGACCGTCCTCAATATGGCATCTCGTCGTCGGCCAGGCCGAGCATGTGGCCGACCTCGTGGACCACGGTGTCGCGGATCTCGCGGACGGCTTCGCCGCGCGTGGCGCAGTTGCGCAGGATCGGACCGCGAAAGACAACGATCTGCGCGGGCAGGTGCGAGACCGCCGCGCCGCGCTCGAAGAACGGGACCCCGCGGAAAATGCCGAAGAGCTCGGTCTCCTCGGCCGCGTCGATGTCGTCGTAATCCTCCTCGCCCGGCTCGTCCTCGACCGTGACCACGATGTTCTCCAGGTACTTTCGAAACGCCGCGGGGACTCCGGCCAGGGCCTCTTCCACGTAGGTCTCGAACTCGCGCGCCGAGATGCCTCCCGCCGACATCCCTGGAATTCTAGACGGACGGGAGCGTCCCGGGCAGAAGGCGGGAGGGGGGAGGCGTCGAAAGAAAACTCGAACCTGGAGTGCACGTCCTTAAGGTCGCGGCGCGCGAAGTCTCCTGAGCGGAAGCGAAGGAGGAGGCGCGCGCCGCGGGAGCGAGAGCGCAGGGACGGATCAGGGCAAGCGGTCGAGGCCGCATCCGGCCGAGCCGCTGACCGGTGCGCCCGAAGGGCGCAGATCCGAAGCAAGCGGAAGCGACGGTTTAGGCCCGAGCGAACAGCGCTTCGAAGTTCCCGTTCGTCGCGGCGGCCACGGCCTCCAGATCGGTGTGATGGAGCTCGGCCAGCTTCCGTGCCGTCTCCACGATGAAGGCCGGCTCGCTGGGCTTGCCCCGGTGCGGCTCGGGAGCGAGGAAGGGGGTATCGGTCTCCACCAGCAGGGCCTCCAGCGGAAGGGCCGACGCGGCCTCGCGGATGTTGTGGGCCGTGCGGAACGTGACCATCCCGGAAAAGGAGATCCGGTAGCCGAGGTCGATGGCCTTGCGCCCGTACTGGGCGCTCTCGGTGAAGGAATGAAAGACGCCCGGGCGATCGCGCGACGGCTGCCGCGAAAGGATCTTCCACATCTCCGCGCCGCTTTCCCGGTTGTGGAGCAGTGCCGGCAGACCGAGCTGGCGCGCCAGGTCCAGCATCCATTCCAGAACCTCGATCTGCTTCTTCTGGGGGGAATGGTCGTAGTAGAAATCGAGCCCGACCTCCCCGATCGCGACGACGCGCGGCTGCCGGGCCAGCCTCTCGAGCGCCGGGCCGTCGCGCGCCTCGTCGAATTGGCCGGCCTCGTGAGGATGGATCCCCACCGCGGCGAAGACGCCCTCGTAGGATTGGGCCAGCGCCACCGCCTTCTCCGAGTCGACCAGCGTCGTGCCGGGCACCAGGAATCGCGTGACGCCCGCGGCCACCGCCCGGTCGAGTGCCCCGGCCGGATCCTCGGCCATGTACAGGTGGCAGTGGGAATCCGAAAGATTCATCGGGTCAACCGTTCGGGACGGGGAGACGGGGCGAGAGGGGGACGGGGGGATGCGGACTCCGGTCTCTCCCTGTCTCCCGGTCTCCCCATCTCCCCGTCCTGCATTACTTGACTCTCGATCCCGGTGGAACGTCCGGCGGGAGGTCGAGGAGGACCGGCTCGCCGGCCTCGCCGACCGTGGCCGCGAGCACCATCCCGTTGGACTCGACGCCCATGAGCTTCGCCGGTTTCAGGTTGGCCACGAGTACGACGTTGCGGCCGACGAGGGCCTCCGGCTCGTAGCGCTTGCCGATGCCCGCCACCACCTGCCGCTGCTCGGTGCCGAGATCGACCTGGAGCTTGACGAGCTTGTTGGATTTCGGGACGCGTTCGGCGGTCAGCACTCTTCCGGTCGTCAGGCGGATTCTCTGGAACTCGTCGATGCCGATCTGCGCATCCGAGGGCGCCACGGCCTGCGTCGTCTCGGCCGCAGGCGCCGCGGCCGGCTCGGGGGCTTTCTCGTTCATGGGTCCTTCCTTTTCGGAAAAGTATTCCTGCGTGTCCACGCGGGGGAAGAGCGCGGGCACGTCCTTCATGGGCCTGGAGACCGGAAGCCCTCCCCACTCGAGGTCCTTCCCCGCCGGATCGCCCGCCGGCAGGCCGAAGGTCTCGAAGATCTTCCGGGACGTCGCCGGGACGAAGGGAGACAGCATCACCGCGGTCAGGCGCACCCCCTCCGCGGCCGCCGAGAGAATACGGTGGAGGCGGGGCGAGGAGGTGCCCTCCTCCTTGCGGATCTTCCACGGCTCCCGCGCCACGACGTAGCCGTTGATGGCCGTGAGCAGCCGCCACACCGCCTCGAGCGCCCGGCTGAAGGCGAACTCCTCCATCGCCGCGTCCCACTCCGTGCGGTGCGCGCGGTAGGCGGCCAGGACCTCGTTGTCGGTGCAGACTTCGTTGGGCGTTGCGCCGAAGCTCTGCCGGCACAACGCGGCGACCCGCGACACGGTGTTGCCGAGGTCGTTGGCCAGGTCGGCGTTGTAGCGCGTCAGGAAGGCCTGGTCGGAGAAGTTCGCGTCCTGCCCAAAGGTCATCTCGCGCAGCAGGAAGTAGCGCAGGGCGTCGGGTCCGAACCGGGCGACCAGCGCGTCGGGCCGCACGACGTTGCCGACGGACTTGGACATCTTCTTTTCGTCTCTCAGCCACCATCCGTGGGCCCAGACCGTCGTCGGCAGCGGCAGACCCGCGGAAAGGAGGAAGGCCGGCCAGTACACCGCGTGGAAGCGCAGGATGTCCTTGCCGATGACGTTCACGCGCCGGCCGTCGGCGGCCTCCCAGAACTCCCGGTACAGCCGGTCGTCGGCGCTGCCGAAGCCGAGGGCGGTCACGTAGTTGGCCAGCGCGTCGAGCCAGACATAGACCACGTGGCCCGGACGGCCGGGAAACGGAATCCCCCACCGGACCTTGGACCGCGAGACCGACAAGTCGTTCAAGCCACCCCGGACGAACGATACGACTTCGGCGCGTCGGGTCTCGGGACGGATGAACTCCGGATGGCGCTCGTAATGGGCGAGCAGCGGCTGGGCGTATCGGGAGAGCCGAAAGAAGACATTCTCCTCCGACTCCCAGGAGCATGCCCTTCCATGGACCGGACATCGGTGCTCGGCGTCGAGCTCCTTCTCGGTGTAGAACGCTTCGCAGCTCGAGCAGTACCACCCCTCGTGCTTGGCGACGTACAGGTCTCCGGCCTTTTCGATCCGCGCGATGAGCGCCTCGACGCCGGCCCAATGCCTTTTTTCGGTCGTTCGGACGAAATCGTCGTTGGAGATCTCGAACCGCTTCCAGAGATCCTGATACCGGGCCACGACGCGGTCGGCCAGCGCGATCGGCGTCACTCCCTGAGCCGCGGCCGCCTTCTCGATGTTCTGGCCGTGCTCGTCGGTTCCTGTCAGGAACCGAGTGGGGCCTCCGGCCAGACGGTGGTACCGGGCGGCCACGTCGCAAGCCACGGTCGTATAGATGTGCCCGATGTGGGGCAGATCGTTGACGTAGTAGATCGGCGTCGTGACGTAGAAGGGCTTCATGGGAAGGGCGAAAGATATCTCACAAGAGATCGAGATCGATCGGTACCACCGTCTGGATGCGCTCGAAATCCCGGTTTCGGGTCAGCAGCCGATCGCCTCGTGCGAAGGTCGCCACGGCGATGGCGAGATCCACGATCTCGGCCTGAAAACCGCCGCGCGCCAAAGCGAAGCGATACTCCGCCACGCGCTCCCAGAGGGCGGGCGGATCCGGCACCGCGACGAGACCGTCGAAAAGGCTGCGCAGGTGTTCGTAATCCGCACGGGAGCGAGCCCCGGAAAGCACCTCGGCCCGGATGGGTCCCGTGAAAGCGACGGAGCCCTGGGCAAGGAGGCCGTCGACCCGTGTGACCGCGCCGGCCTCGCCGCGGAAGAAATCAATCCAAACGGAGGTGTCGACGACGCAGAGGGTCACTTGCGCCCGCGCCTGCGGGAACGGGACAGATCGATGTCCAGACGGATCTTGCCCGCCTGGTTCCGCAGCTCCTCCCGCTTGGTTTTCCGGATCAGCTCTTCGAGAGCGAGGATGAGCGTCTGGCGCATCGTCTTCGTATCGGTCCTTCGACGCGCCTCTGCGAGCAGATCCTCGGGAAGATCCACCGTCGTTCTCATGCATAAAGCATACGTTTTGTATATCTTATCTGCAATCCTCACATCAGACCCGCCTCCCGGAAGGACACCGCCCCGCCGCTGCCGACGACCACGTGGTCGAGCAGCCGCACGCCCAGAGTCTCCGCGGCAGAAGCCAGGCGTCGGGTGAACTCGCGATCCTCCCGCGACGGCGTCGGATCCCCCGAGGGATGGTTGTGGTACAGCACGATGCCCGCGGCGTTGGCGAGGAGCGCTCGTTTCAGGATCTCGCGCGGCTCGACCACCGCCCGGTCGAGGGTCCCCCGATAGATCTCCGGATCGTCGCGGATCAGCCGGTTGCGGGCGTTCAAGTACAGGGCTCCGGTGCGCTCCTGGACGCCGTCTCCCCTGGCCCGGCGCAGATACTCCTTCACCAGGCCCGGCTCGTTGAAGAGGTCGCGGGCAGCCAGCGGCTCCGCCGCCAAGCGGCGCCCGATCTCGAGCGCGGCGGCGATGGCGCCCGAACGCGCCCCCTTGATTCCTTTCTCCCGGATGAGCTCCTTCTCCGAGAGCGAGGCGAGTCCGGGCAGGCCTCCGTGGGCGGCGAGAATCTGGCGCGCGCGGTCGAGCGCGCTCTGTCCCCGGGTCCCGGCTCCCAGAAGCAGGGCCAGGAGCTCCTCCGAAGAAAGAGCGGCCGGTCCCAGGCGGGCGAGGCGCTCTCGGGGACGGTCGTCGGCGGGCAGGTCCTGGATGCGGATCACGGATCGCAGGGTGGGTTCGGTCATGGGATTGGCCGGAGAACGGACCGGTCGGCCCGAGGAGGACGAGGCATGCTGTCACAGTGCGGCTCGAGTGGCAAGTGACGAGTGAGGAGTGAGGAGTGACGAGTGAGGGAGAATACGAAGAGCAGCCGGCGCGGACGCGATCGATGAAGAGCTCTCCAGTTCAAACACTCCTGCTCGCTCTGGGAGTCGTCTTCATCGCCGCGGCGCTCGCTTGGCCCGTGGTGTCGCGTTATTTCGGACGGCTGCCGGGCGACATCGTGGTGCGGCGCCCCGGTTTCACCTTCGCCTTTCCGATCGTCACGTGCCTGCTGCTGTCCGTCCTGCTGTCGCTTCTCCTCTGGCTCTTTCGGCGATGAGCCTCCGGTAAAGCTCTTCGATCCGGTCCAGCCGCACCACCGAAGAGAAGCTCGCTTCGACACGCTCCCGCCCGCCCCTGGCCAGACGGCGAGCGAGCCCGGACTCCGCGACCAGCCGCCTCACCGCGGCCGCGCAGGCCGCGACGTCGCGCGGCGGCACCAGCAGACCCGACTCCCCGTCGACCACCAGCTCCGGGTTTCCCCCCGCGGCGCTGGCGATGACCGGCCGCTCGAGGGCCATTGCCTCTCGCAAGGTGCCGGTGACGCCAAGACCTTCGTAGGAGAGGTCGGCCACGACGTCGGCCGCCGCGAGGACATCGGGCATGTCCGTTCGGAAGCCGACCGGCACCACCCGGCCCTCGATGCCGCGCTCCCGCGCAAACGCACGCACCTCTTCCTTCTTCGCCTCGTCCTCGCAGGCCAGGATCGCCGTCGTCAGCCCTGGAAGCTCCGGAGCCAGGAGAGCCGCCGCCGCGATCAGGTCCTTCCATCCCTTCCATTCCCGCGCGCCGACCTGGAGCAGGAGAAAGCGGTCTCCCGAAATCCGAAGCTCCGCGCGCACTCGCGCGCCGTCGGCCCGAGCGGGATCGAAGCGGGCCAGGTCGACGCCGGCGTAGATGACGTGCACCTTCCCCGCGGGAATCCTTCCCGACGCGACGATCACCTTCTTGATGTCCTCGCACACCGTCACCACCGCGTCCATGCGGACGTGGAACTTGATCCGGTTGAAGACATCCAGAGGAAACGAGACGCCCCGGTTGACCACCAGGACCGGCCGCCGCCGGGTGAAGAGCGTCGCGAAGAGCGCGACCGAGTGGGCGATTCCTTTGTGCACGTGCACGACGTCGACCTGCCGCGATTCGTACAGCCGGGCCAGGGCCCGGGCGCTGGCGAAGTCGAACTCGTTTCGAAGCGGCAGCGCCTCGAAGTCGATCCCCTCCTCGCGCGCACGCCGTGGCACGTCACCGTCGGGCCGCGAGACGACCGCGACCTGGTGCCCCCGCCGCGCCAGCCCCTGCGCGAGCTGAAACATCTGCACGACGCTTCCGGTCGAGAAGAGGCCCTTCTCGAGAACTTGAAGGATGGACAGAAACGGACGGGGGGACTGGGTGACGGGGGGACTGGGAGGGGGCGCGGATTTCACCCCGTCGCCCTTTCGCCCCGTCTCCCCGTCCGCATCAATTCCCCGGCGTCAACACGATCTTCCCGAACTGCTCGCCCTGCTCCATGCGGCGATAGGCCTCGGCGGCCTGGCCGAAGGGAAAGACGTGGTCGATGCGGGGGCGCAGGCGGCCGGCGGCGACCGCCGAGAGCATGGCTCGGAATTCGCGGTCGTTGGCCATGGTCGATCCCAGGATGGAGATGTGGTTCCAGAAGATGAGCCGGATCTCTTCCTCGGGATTGGGACCGGTGGTCGCTCCGCATGTGACGATGCGTCCCCCCTTGACGACCGACTTCAACGACGTCATCCACGTCTTCTCGCCCACGCTGTCGATGACGACGTCGACGCCCCGCTTGGCGGTCGCGTCGCGGATCGCGCGCGCCACGTCGCCGGCCGCGTAGTCGATCACGCGCTCGGCGCCGGCCTCACGCAGGCGGCGCGCCTTCTCCTCGCCGCGGGTCGTCGCAAAGACGCGGCCACCGGCGAGCAGCGCGATCTCCAGCGCGGCTCCGCCCACGCCGCCTCCGGCGCCGTGGATGAGCACGGTCTTCCCCGGCGACACCTCGCCGCGCGTCAGCACCATCCGCCAGGCCGTCTGATAGACGAGCGGAAAGGCGCTGGCCTGCTCGAAGGACAACCCCTCGGGAACGGGAAACACGTTGCGCGCCGGAACGACGACGAAATCGGCGAACGTCCCGGCGACGTGCTCGCCCAGGATTCGAAACTTCACGCAGAGGCTCTGCTCGCCGGCCCGACAGAATTCGCAGGCGTTGCAGTAGAGGCCCGGCTGGATCAGGACGCGGTCCCCGGCGGCCAAGCCCTCGACCCCGACGCCGATCCGGTCCACGACGCCGGCCCCGTCGGCGCCCGGGACCTGGGGGAGAGGGACGCCCGGTAACCCCTCGCGGACGAAGACGTCCAGGTGATTGAGGGCCGCGGCGCGGATGGCGACCCGCACTTCCCCGGGGCCCGGCTCCGGCGTGGGCCGCTCGCCGTACTGGAGCACATCGAGGCCGCCGTGCTTCTCGAAGAAGAGAGCTCGCATGAACGTTCTGAGTTCTGAGTTCTAAGTTCTAAGTTCTAAGTTCGACGTCCTCTGTTGCGGAGAATGCGGGCCTGACCACGAAACGTAGCACGTCGCACGTCGAACCTCGCACCTCATTGCAGATACCCCAGCGACTTCAGCTTCTCCAGGTACTCCCGATCGCTCTGGCGGGTCTGGCCGGCGCCCGGCGCCACGCGGGGGCCGTAGCTCGCCACTGTTGTCGTCTCCAGGCTTCCAGGACGGAAGAGCGCCTCCACCGGTTTTCCGGCGATATCTCGGGCGACCGGAACTCCCGCTCGGGCCAGAATCGACGCCGCGACGTCCTGCGGTCGAATCCGCACCATGGACCAGGGCCGGACGCCGTCGAAAACCACCATGCGTCCGAGGGCCCCGGGCTGCCCGTGGCTGTCCACGGCGAGAACGACGAGGGCACCGGCTCCCGCCGCCGCCGCCGAGACCTCGTCCTCCAGAAAGACCTGAATTTCCCGGCCGTCGACCGACCGCTTGTCCCGATGCCCGCGCAGGATGTCCAGGCCGGGCAGATAGACCGTCTGAATCGCCTGCCCCGACGAGCGCCGCCGGCGAAAAATGCCCATCGCCTCCCGATCCACCGCGATCCCGTCTGAAGAGCGGCTCAGGATCTCTTCGTTGCCCGTCACGTCCGCGCCGGGCCAGGGCCCCGAAGCCCACCAGTCCACGGCCAGCGTCGGAAGTCCGGATGAAGCGGCGACTTCCCAGAACGACAGGCACTCCCGATCGCGCGAGGAAACGGGAGCCGTCGCGGTCAGGGAAAGGCGGGGGCCCAGCCATCTCAAATACCACGCCGTGCCGAAGGGAGGACGCAGGGCGAGCGGCGAGCCCCGCGGCCGAACGCGTTCGAGCGCGCGAACGCCGTGGCGCGAGGCGGGCACTCCCGTGGCGACGTCGGTCCAGATCTCCGGAGGCGACGCCGCGCGGATTGGCCACCACCCGGCTCGACCCCGCGCCAGGAGTTCCCGAAGCCCGGTCCAGGCGGCGGCCGGCTCGGTGTCCAGGAACAGGCCGTCGACCGCGACGACGACGATCGGGCCGCCGCGCGGAGACGGGCGAGGCGCCGGAGCCGGAAGGGGCGCCCGCCTCGCGGCGAAGATGGCGATGGCCGCGAGAATCCCGGCCGCGGCCGCAGCCAGGAAGACCCTCTTGCGCGGGGCCGCCGGCAGGACCCTGGAGTGCGCGAAGGCCTGCGCCAGAAAGCCCGACCGAACGCTGCGCGCGAGAAGGAGCGCCGCCACCGCCAGCGGCGCGCCCCACAGAAGCGCCACGGTTGGAATCTCCCGGGCGAGCCCCCAGACTCCGGCGATCCACAAAAGAAAGACGATCCCGGCCGCGGTCAGACCGGCGGCGGTGGCCGCGCCCGCCGGCGACGCGGTGCGGTCCGCCCACAACGCCACTCCCAGAGCGAGCAGCCCGGCAGGAACCAGGTCGGCGAGAAAAAGGTGCGCCAGGAGCGCGGCCATGGCCTCCCACGACGCCCCGAAGCCCGGCTCCACCGAACCGACCGCGGCCAGTCCCGCGAGCGCGGCGGCCAACGCCCCGAGCAAGACCGCCGGCAGGAGCAGGCCTCCCCGCCCTTCCAACGCGCGGCGGAAGACGAAGCGCTCGACCCGCCCATTGAGATAACCCAGGTCCCGCAACCTCTGGCGCGCGTCCTCCAGGCCGATTCTTCCGGTCTCCGGACTCATGCTAGGAGCGCCGATCCCGCACGACCCGCGCCAGGTCCGACAGCACGGCGCCCCTCGAGCCAAACGGCTTCAACGCCGCCACCGCCGCCTCCAGCAGATCCTCCACCAGCTGACGGGACGAGGCCGACCCGAACAGATTCGCGAAGTTGGCGCGGTGCGCGTCTCGCCCCACGTCCTTCCCCGTCTCTCGAGGATCGCCTTCCAGATCCAGGATGTCGTCGGTGATCTGAAAGGCCAGTCCCACGTTGCGAGCGAAGACGGTCAGAGTCGAGAGGACACGCTCCCGGGCTCCTCCCGCCAGGGCGCCGCCGCGCACCGCGGCCACGAACAGCGCGCCGGTCTTGCGGGAATGGATGGCCTCCAGGTCTTCGAGCGTCAGTAACGAGGGATCGGCGGCGAGATCGGCGGCCTGCCCGGCACAGCAGCCGTCGGCCCCGACCGCCGCGGAGAGCTCCCCGACCACGCGGGCTCGCATCCCCGCGGACATGGCCGGCTGTCCCGCCACGGCCTCGAAGGCCCGCGACACCAGCGCCACCGCCGCCAGCTCCGTCGTAGCGACGCCATGGGTCACGTGGAGGGCGGGCCGGCCGCGGCGGCGGCGCGCGTCGTCCATGGAAGGCAGGTCGTCGAGCACCAGGGACGCGGCATGGAGGTATTCGACCGCCACCGCCACGGCGGTCGCCGCGGGGCGCGGCGCCCGGACGAGCTCGCCGGCTGCGAGGGCGACCAGGGGACGGAGCCGCTTGCCCGGAGACAGAACGGCGTCCTCGATCGCCGCGGCGAGCTCCGGCGCGCGGTCCGTCCGGGGCGGCAGCCAGCGCGCCAGCGACTCCTCCAGGGGAGGACGCGCTTGCTCCGCGAACCGATCAAACGCGCCCCTGGCGTCCCTGGGGTGCCCGCGAGACGCCTCAGACCGCATCGATCTCCCGGGGCCCGGCCCGGCTCGAGGAGTCGCAATCCGTGCGTCCCGGATCCGAAGGCGGGAACACCATACCTCCCGTTACGGACTCAGGGCTCAGGACGCCGCACGCTCCGGCGGCTAGGCCGAGAAGCTCGCCACCGCCTCCGCTTCCGACTCGTAGACGTCGAACACGGTGATGAGCTGGGTCACCGTCAGCACGTCGCTGATCTTGGGAGGGAGGTGCAACAGCTTCAACTTGCCCCCCTTGTTCGTGACCGAGGTGTAGCAGCCCACGAGCTCGCCGATACCGGAGGAATCGATCGTTGTCACATCCGCCATGTTGATGAGGATGTTCTTCTTCCCCTCTTCCACCAGCTTGTTGATCGTCTCGCGCAGCTGCACGTCGCCCGAGCCGATGGTGATCTTTCCCTTCAGGTCCAGGATCTGGACTTCGCCCTTGGCTTCGCGCACGCTCGTCTTCATCGCCCCTTCTCCTCCTTCTGGGTGTCACGAGTCAGATGTTTTCTCAAAACGATTTCCATGCCCCCTCCATCCACGGGGCGGAAACTGACTTCATCCATGAACGTCTTCATGTAGAAAATGCCGCGCCCCGAGGTCTTCAGACGATTTTCCGGGGCCAGCGGGTCGGCCACCCCGGAGGGATCGAACCCGGCCCCTTCGTCGCGAATCCTCATCTGAAGCGTGTCGTCGACCACGTCCATGTCCAGATGCACGCGCTTGGCCTGATCCTGCGCGTTTCCGTGCTTGATCGCGTTGGCCAGCGCCTCCCGCAGCGCCATCAGGATCCAGTGGCGCGTCTCCTCGGGCAGGTCGTAGCCCTCCAGGAGCTTTCCGCAGAGATGCTGGGCCATCTCGATGTTCTCGAACCGGCTGGAAAGCGACATCCGGATCGGACCGGTCTCGCGGGATGCGTCGGGCAAACTCATTCACATCCAACTCAAGATGAACTCCAAGAGAGTCCGGCGGATCTTATGCGAACGGCCGCCGAGAGTCGAGGGTCGAGAGGCCGTCCCTCGCCATGCTACCCTGCCCGTGATGAGGCGCGCCCGCATTCTGGCCGGCATTGCTCTTGCCGCTCTGGCCACGCTTGGCGCCGCGGCTCTGCTGCCCGCGCGGGTGGAGCAGGTGGCGCGGTCGGTCGAGGAGGTGCGGGGCCGGCGCTTCAACGGTCCGGTCGCGGCGAGCGAGATCGACGGCGGCGAGTTGAAGCGCACCCTCCGGGCGAAGGTCGCGGAGTCCTTTCCCGGTACCCCCGCCGAGACGATGAAGACCCTGGTGGCGTTCGGCCTGATCGACGAGACGCCCGACATCGTCGATCGGCTGGTCGATTTCTACGCCTCGCAAGTCGTCGCGTTCTACGACCCGGAGCCGCGCCGCTTCTTCGTGGTCCGGGGGGCGGAGCAGAGTCTCCAGTCCGGCGGTCTGCCGGGAATGGAAGGAATGGCCGAGAAACTGATCTTCTCTCACGAGCTGACGCACGCGCTGCAGGATCAGGCCATGCACCTGGACAGCCGCATGAAGGCGCTCAAGGACGACGGCGACCGGGGCCTGGCGCTGCAGAGTCTGCTGGAAGGGGAAGCGACGCTGGTGATGGTGCGCGTCGTGACCGCGGATCTTCCCGGCGACAGCGAGGAGCTCGAGGACTCGCTCGAGCCGCTCCTTTCCGCCGGAGCCCTCGAGCGCGCCAACGTCCCCAAGGACCTTCCGGCGTTCTTCGTCGACCAGCTCTTCTTCCCCTACGTCGACGGCACGGCCTACGTGCGCCGCGCCTTGAAGAAGGGGGGCTGGAAGGCCGTGGACGAGCTGTGGAAGGCGCCGCCGCAATCGACATCGGAGATCCTTCACAGCGGGCTGCGCTTCTCCCCCGCCGAGGGCCTGCTGCCCCCGGATCTCTCGTCGATGGGCCCCTCGGGCTCGCGTCTTCTCTACACCGACACGCTCGGAGAATGGACGATCCGATTCCTCCTGCGCCGGACTCTGCCCGAGTCGGAGGCCGACGCCGCCGCGGCCGGCTGGCGGGGAGATCGGATCGGGTTCTTCACTTCCGCAGGCGCGATCTCCTATCTCTGGCGCGTCCGGCTCGAGAACCCCGGTGCCGCGGATCGCTTCGAGGTCGCATGGCGCAAGGCCCGCTCGAAGAAGGAGCTGGTGGCGCGGCGGGGCACCGACGTTTTCGTCGCCGCCGGATTCGAGAAATTACCGGACGTTCGCTAGCGTCCAGCGCCGCGAGCGGTCGGGTGGCAACAATTTATATCTTGTAACCGTCCTTCTGCCTGCCGCCTGCCGTCTGCCGCGGCCTCACGTCGCCCGAAGGGCCAGTGGAATCAGGACGAACATCTGGATCGCGTCGAAGGTTCCGTGCGCGATGATGCAGGGCAGAACGTTTCCGTAGAGAACAAAGGCCACCGAAAGAACGGTGGAGATCATCAGGATCCCGACCAGGACCAGAGGCTGGCCGTAGACTCCGTGCGCCGCGGTGAACATCAGGGTCGCCGCCACCGGGCCGACCCGCGTCTGCAGGAAGGATCGGAAGAAGAGCTCCTCCACGATCATCGCCGAGACCACGATCGCTATGCGAATCGCGAGCGGCCGCGTCGCCAGCCATACGATGGTCGGGGAGACCTCTCGCCCGCCCGTGTCCATCCCGCTCTTGCGCAGAAGGAGCCAGACCACCACGACGGCGACGAGGGCGCACACCGTGAGCGCCCACCCGGCCAGCCCGATCAAGAGGCCGGCCGACAGGTCCCTCACCGGACGCGGGCTCTTCAAGCGAAGGAAATCGGCCAGCGACGGCTGACGGGTCAGAAGGTAGTAGCAGATCAGGAAGACGATCAGGATCGCGTGGACGGCGAAGAGCGAGACGATCGTCAGGTGTTTTGTCTGCGGCTGTCCGCCAGCCAGCCCTCCGGCGAACGGGATCGCCACGGTCAGGAGCAGGACCGCCGTCAGGAGACCGCCCGCCATCCATCGCCGGCCGGGATCGGTGAGGCCGTCCCGGGCAAAAACGGCCCGCGAACGCGCCTGCGCGAAGGACAGGAGGATTCCTGTACAACCGGCCCCCAGGAGGATCAAGAAAACGACGGAATTCATGGCACGGATTTCGGCAGCGAGCGCGGCAGCATATCGCAGATGACGAGGCCGTGAGGCGTGGGGCGTGCCGCGTGGCAGAAGGCCGGGCTCGCTCGGAACATGCCATCCGGACGCCGGATATCATCGGACTGTGCCGGAGCAGTTGCCCCTCGAAGTCCGGGACGTGGTCAAGGCCTTCGGCGCTCGCCGGGCGCTCGACGGGGTCACTCTCGAGGTGCGCCCGGGAGAAATTCTCGGCCTGCTCGGTCCCAACGGCGCCGGCAAGACCACTCTGGTGAGGTCGGTCGCCGGCCGCGTGGTGCCCGAGAGCGGGACGCTGCGGCTGTTCGGCCTCCTCCCGTCCGACCCCGCTTCCCGGTCCGTGCGCGGGTGGGTACCGCAGGAGATCGCGCTCTACGCGCTGCTGACCCCGCGGGAGAATCTTTGGACCTTCGGCCGTTACCAGGGGCTCGCGGCGTCGGCGCTGACTGCCGCGATCGATCGCAGTCTCGATTGGATCGGTCTGGCTGATCGGGCCAACGACCGCACCGGCCGTCTGTCGGGCGGAATGAAGCGCCGCTTGAACATCGCCGCGGGAACGGTGCACGGGCCGCGCCTCCTGCTATTGGACGAACCGACCGTGGGCGTCGATCCGCAATCCCGCGAACGGATCTACGGGATGATCGCGGAGCTGCGCCAACAGGGCGTCTCGCTCCTCTACACGACGCATTACATGGAAGAGGCCGAGCGCCTGTGCGACCGAATCGCCATCATCGACCACGGCCGGATCATCGCCGAGGGGACCAAGGACGATCTCGTCAAGAGGACCCTGGGCTCCAATCAGGCGGTGACCGTGGAATCGGACGGGCCGATCCCGCCGCCGCTGAAGGAGGCGCTGGAGAAGGTCGGCGCCTTGATCGACGGCTCGAAGGTCCGGGTCTCCGTCCAGGATCCTCCCCGCCAGATCCGAGAGATCCTGGAACTCTTCCACAAAGAGAAGGCCGGCGTCCGCGACCTGACCTTGAAGGCGGCTACGCTCGAAGAGGTGTTTCTTCAATTGACCGGACGGGAGCTGCGCGAATGATCTTCGCCGTCGCGTGGAACCGATTCCTGAACCTCAAGCACGACCGCGCCGCGTTCGTGCTCGCCTTCGTGTTGCCGATCGTCTTCTTCTCCGTCTTCGCCAGCATCTTCGGTGGCACCCGCAACACCACGCGCCGCGTGCCCCTGCTCGTCGTCGACGACGACGCCAGCTCCATCTCCCGGCGATTCGTCGCCGCTCTGGCGGCGGAGAAGGGTCTGGCCCTGAGAACGACGATCATCGCGGCGGGTCACAAGGAACCCGTCGCGGCCGATCGGGACACGGCCCTGGCCGCGGTGCGGGCGGGGGACGTTCCCGTGGCGCTGCTCATTCCCCGCGGATTCGGCGAGCATCCGGTCGACTTCGGCCCGGCCTCTCCCGGGCGCCCCCATCTGGTCTTGTTCGCCGACAGCTCCGATCCGATCGCACCGCAGGTGGTCAGCGGGCTCCTCCAGAAGGTCGCCATGGCGTCGCTGCCCGACGCCTTGATGCGGTCCGGCATCGAGGAGATGGACCGGTGGGGCGCCGGACTCACCGCCGAACAGAAGGCGCGGCTCGAGGAGAGTGTGCGCAAGATGCGCGACCTGCCGGTCCAGCCGGAATCTCCCAGGGCGTCGAGCGGCCTGGTGGAGGTCGAGGTCCGCGACGTCCTGGGTCAGACCAAGAAGAACCCGACCTCGGCGATTCTCGCGGCGGGCCTGGGGGTCATGTTTCTCCTGTTCTCGGCGGCCGGAGCCGGAGGCGCCCTGATCGAGGAAGCCGAGAGCGGCACCCTCGACCGCATCCTTTCGACGCGCGTCTCGATGACGCGCCTGCTCGTTGGCAAGCTCGCGTATCTGACGGCGATCGCCTTTGCTCAGCTCGCCGTGATGTTCGTCTGGGGACAACTCTTCTTCGGCGTCGAGCTGCTCGAACATCTGTCCGGATTCCTGATCATCAGCGTGGCCACCGCGCTGGCGGCATCGAGCTTCGGCCTGCTGCTCGCGGCCATGAGCCGTTCCCGCATGCAGCTCGTGGCCCTCTCCAACCTGATCATCCTGGTGATGTCGGCCCTGGGGGGAAGCATGGTCCCGCGCTACCTCCTGTCGCCCCAAATCCAGAAGGTGGGGCTCTTGACGTTGAACGCGTGGGCCATCGACGGGTTCCTGAAGGTCTTCTGGCGGGATGAGCCGCTGACGAGCCTGTGGCCCCAGGTCGCCGTCCTGCTGGGAGCAGCGGCCCTGCTCTTCGCCGCCGCCCGCAAGCTGGCAGAGAGGTGGGATGTAGCGTGAGGCGTGAGGCGAAAATGAAGTTCGCGAAGAGTCTCTTGATCTCCTCCTGTTTTCTCGCGGCCGTGGCATCGGCGGCACAGCTCGCTCCCGCTTCCGGCGACTACACGATCCACGACTTTCGCTTCGCCGATGGAGAAACCCTTCCGGAGCTCAAGATCCACTACCGCACCCTCGGGGCGCCCCGGCGCGACGCGGCGGGAATCGTCCGCAACGCCGTCCTCGTCCTCCACGGCACGACCGGATCGGGCAAGCAGTTCCTGTCCGCAAACTTCGCGGGAGTCCTCTTCGGCCCCGGCCAGCTCCTCGACGCCTCCCGCACCTACATCGTGATCCCCGACGGGATCGGTCACGGGGATTCGTCCAAGCCCTCCGACGGCGCCCATGCCCGGTTCCCCCGCTACACCTACGACGACATGGTCCGGGCCCAGCACCAGCTGCTGACCGATGGGCTGAACGTCCAGCACCTGCGGCTGGTGATGGGCACTTCGATGGGGGGCATGCACACGTGGATCTGGGGCGAGATGTATCCCGGCTTCATGGACGGCCTCGTGCCGCTGGCCTGCGTGCCGGCCGAGATCGCCGGGCGCAACCGGATGCTGCGCAAGATGATCCTCGACGATATCCGCGGCGACCCGGAGTGGAAGGGGGGCGACTACACCACAGAGCCGCGGGGCCTGCAGGCCGCCGTTCACGTGCTCCTCTTTCTCGTTTCCTCGCCGCTTCAATGGCTGAAGGCCGCCCCGACGAGGGACGAAGCGGACCACTTCCTGGATCAGCAGATGCAGACGCGGCTCTCCGGAGCGGACGCCAACGATTTCCTCTACGCCTTCGACGCCTCGCGCGACTACGATCCGTCCCGGGCGCTGGCGAAGATCCAAGCTCCCGTCCTCGCCATCAACTCCGCCGACGACCAGGTCAATCCGCCGGAGCTCGGGTTGATGGAGAAATGGATGCCGCAGGTGGCTCACGGCCGCTACGTGCTGATCCCGACCGGGCCGGAGACCCGCGGCCATGGCACGCACTCCTACCCCGCGGTCTGGCAGCGATACCTGAAGGAGTTCCTGGAGAAGCTGCCGCAGCGGTAGAACGAACTTGCGATTTGTGATTTGTGATTCTCTGATTTGCGACGGAAGGAGGGACTCCCCTTGCGCCCATGCCGAACTTCGTTCTGCCTCGCCCTGTTCGCCGCGCTGTCTTTCGCCCCGGTAGCCCCTGCTCGCGCCGACGAGAAGCCGCCGCTCACCAAGGACCAGGAGCGCCAGAAGTTCCATCCCCGGCGCCTGGGCATGGACGCCAGGGCGCGGCTGGCGGCGTGGCAGGAGCGACAGCGGATGGAGGCGCAGTCGCCGCTGGCGGGGCTTCGATTCCGCAACGTGGGACCGGAGGTTCAGGGCGGTCGCGTCGTCGACATCGCGGCGCCGGCCGGCCATCCGGATTCGCTTCTCGTCGCGTTCGCCTCGGGAGGGCTGTGGCGCACCGACAATCGAGGCGGCGCCTGGACTCCCCTCTTCGACTCGGAATCGACTCTCACGATCGGCGCCTTCGCGATCGGCGATGCCGACGCCCGCATCCTCTACGTCGGAACGGGCGAGGCCAACTCCAGCCGCACCTCGTACGCCGGGACCGGCGTGTTCAAGTCCGAAGACGGCGGCCGGACCTGGCACAACGTGGGCCTCTCCGATACGCATCACATCGGCCGCCTCTCGATCGATCCGGGCAACCCGGACGTCGTGCTGGTCGCCGCGGCCGGGCATCTCTACACCGAGAACTCCGAGCGGGGCGTCTACCGCACGGCCGACGGCGGGAAGACCTGGTCGCGGACGCTCTTCGTCGACGACCGCACCAGCGCGATCGATCTGGCCCGCGACCCGACACATCCCGACGTCGTCTACGCCGCCACGTGGGAGCGCGCGCGCACCGCGGCGAACTTCCTCGAAAGCGGGCCGGGCTGCGGAGTCTGGAAGTCGACCGACGGCGGGAAGACCTGGAAGAGGCTCGCCGGCGGGCTTCCCCAGGGCGCGACCGTGGGCCGCATCGGCCTGGCGGTCTCGGCCTCGCATCCATCCACCGTCTATGCCGTCGTGGACAACCAGGAGCGGCGCCCCTCCAGCGAGCCGGTCGACGAGGAGGCGCCGCCGGGCGAGCTCACCCCGCGCCGGCTGAGGAAGCTGACCGCCGACGAGCTTTCGCGGGCTCGGCGACGAGGCGCTCTCCCGATTCCTCCGCCGCGCCGAGTTTCCAAAGTCCCTGACCGCCAAGCGCCTGAAGAAAGATGTCAAGACCGGTGGGATCACGATCGCCGACCTGGTGGCGTATCTGGCGGACGCCAACCGCGAGCTCTTCGAGAACGACGTCATCGGCACCGAGGTCTACCGCTCCGACGATTCCGGAGCGACGTGGAAGCGGACGCACACCGGCCGCATCGAGAAGGTCTTCTACTCCTACGGCTACTACTTCGCGCGCATCGCGGTCGACCCCACCGACCCCGAGCGCGTCTACATCGAGGGCGTTCCCTTCCTGGGGTCCGCCGACGGCGGCAAGACCTGGAAGGGCCTGGACGGCCGCGGCGTGCACGGCGACTACCACGCCATCTGGATCGACCCGAAGGCTCCGCAGCGCCTGGCCATCGGCAACGACGGCGGGATCAACCTCTCCTACGATCGCGGCGAGACCTGGACCAAGCTGAACAACCTCCCGGTGGGACAGTTCACGATCCTCGCCGTCGACGACGCCGACCCCTACAACATCGTCGGGGGTCTCCAGGACAACGGCGTGATGCGCGGCCCCTCGACCTACAAGTACGGCAAGAGCGATCCCCAGTCCTGGAAGGCGATCTACGGCGGCGACGGCAGCTGCGTGGCGATCGACCCCAAGGACGGCAACGTCGTCTATGTCGCCCTGCAGTTCGGCAACGCGGCGCGCATGAACCTGAAGACCGACGAGACCGTGCGCATCAAGCCGAGGCCCGAGCTGTCGGCCAGGGTCAAGGAGAAGCCGCTGCGCTACAACTGGATCACGCCGTTCGTCCTCTCGCCGCACTCCGACGACATCCTCTACTACGGGACGCAGAAGCTCTACCGCTCCTTCGACCGCGGCGACACCTGGACCGCGATCTCCGGCGACCTGACGTCCAATCCCGAGCAGGGGGACGTGCCCTTCGGAACCATCACCACGATCTCCGAATCGCCCAAGAAGTTTGGCGTCCTCTGGGTCGGCACCGACGAAGGGAAGGTGTGGGCCACCCGCGACGGCGGGGCGGTCTGGACTGACGTCTCCCGCGGACTGGCGCGAGGGAAGTGGGTCACCCGCGTTTTCGCCTCCTCCTTCGACGAGGGGACCGTCTACGTCACCCAGAGCGGCTATCGGGACGACGATTTCACGGCCTACGTCTTCCGCTCGACGGACTACGGGAAGACCTGGCAGTCGCTCGCCGCGGGCCTGCCGGCGGAATCCGTCAACGTCATCCGCGAGGATCCCAAGGCCCGGCATCTCCTCTACCTGGGCACCGACGGCGGCGTCTTCGTCTCGCTCGACCGCGGCGCGAGCTGGAAGGCGATGGCCGGAGGCCTTCCCCACGTCGCCGTGCAGGACCTGGTGGTTCAGAAGCGGACCGGAGACCTCGTCGTGGGAACCCACGGCCGCAGCGTCTACATCGCCGAGGCGGCGCCGCTACGCAAGCTCGAAGGCGGAGTGCTCTCCGCCTCGCTCCACGCTTTCGACGTTCGCCCTGTTCTGTCGAGCCCTCGACGCGGATACGGCGAGGATCCGTGGACCCCATGGTTCCGGGACGAGCCGGCCGCCCGCATCGCCTACTGGTCCAAGGGGGGGGACCCGGTCCGGCTCACCATCACCGACGAGAACGGCAGCGTGTGGAAGGAGCTCGACGGGCCATCGGCCGCGGGGATGAACGTCGTGGAATACGACCTCTCGACCGACGCGAAGCTGGCCGACGCCGCGGAGGCCGCAGCGCGCGAAAAGGCGCTGTCCAAGGAAAAGGAGAAGGAGAAAGAAAAGGAAATCGATAAGGGAGAAGGGAAGAAGAAAGCGTCTTCCGAAGCTTCGGCGAAGAAGACCGCCGTTTCCGGAGACGACGAGGACGAGGAAGAGGAAAAGGTCGAGCCTCACCGCCCGGAAGGGGCCCAAGCGGGAACGGCCAAACCGCTCGACGCAGATCTCTACAACGCGCTCGCCGATCCTTTGAGAGAGACGCGCAAACGGTACCTTCCTCCGGGGAAGTACACCGTGGAGATCCGCGCCGGCGCGGCGACGGACAAGACCACGCTCGAAGTCAAGGCGGAGAAGGGCCGGAGCTTCTTCGAAGACACGCCGGGAGGGAGAGAGTAGGCTCTCGCTTAGCCGTTCCACCGCGCCCGGCGGCCCCGCGCGTCGATGTGCACGAACGGCCCGTGAGCGCCGTTGGCCGGATAAACGCCGATTCCTCCGGCCAGCTCGGGATGGGTTTCCTCGACTCTCTCCGCAGCCTCGGCCAGAATGCGCGCGTCCTTGAGATCGACGTGCCCGTCGTGGTTCAGGTCGTCCATCCAGCCCCGCCCGCGGTCGTCGGGATAGACGTCCGCGGCGTCGCCGTACTGGTGGCGCGAGACCGCGGAGCGGCCGCCCGCTCCCACGCCGCGTTCGTTGTACTCGGGAGTGCGGAACCCGCTCATGACGAAGAGCCCGCGCACCGGGTGACCCATGCGCTGGAGCTCCTCGATCGTGAGCTCGAGCTTGTCGAGCAGGCGCCGGTCGAGAACGACATACTTGGGCCACACCGAGAACTGATCCTTGGTCACGAACTGACCCAGCGTGAAATGCTCGGAGACCCGGGTCTCCAGATTTTGAGGCGTGACCTCGACGAACCCCTTCGGCGTCTCGTACATCGGATCCGCGGGGCTGCGGCCCTCGAACGGCCACTGGCCGAGCCGATACGCCCCGATGTAACCCCGGGTCTTGGCGGAAAAGGGCGTCAGAACGATCAGGTGGAACGCGGTTCCCACCGACCGCGCCAGCGAATAGACCCCGGGCCGCCGCTGCCGGGAGTCGGTCCCGGCGATGGGCTCCTCGCGCGGCAGGGCGAAGATCGCGCGGAGCTTGCCCGAGAGGCCGCTCACGGAAGCCAAGGGCGAAAAACCTCGCGGATTGGCGGCCAGGGGACAGAGGAGCAGCATGAAAACGGCTCCGGCTAGCAATCCGATGCGGCGTCCAGACATAGAGGAGATGTCCATGTTAGAGACAGATTCCCCACCGGTCAAGCCCCAAAGGCCGCCTCACGCCTCACGCCTCACGCCTCACGCCTAATAGATGATGACCTCGTCGCCGACCTTCGACATCGCAAAGAGCTTCTGGATGTCGTCATCTCCCAATCGCACGCAGCCGTGGGACGCCGGGCGGCCCAGCTCGGCCTTGGCGATGGTCCCGTGCAACGCGTAGCCGTTGCCGATGTTCAGGCGGTACCGGCCGAGTACCTTTTCGAAATGGCGCTGCGGAACGGAGGTCGGAGGAATGACGACGGTGCCGCCGGCCCGGATCATCTCTCCGGCCGGGAGCTCGCGTTGGGTCCCATCGCGCCGCACCTCCACCACCGTGTTGCGCTCGACCCGGAAGACCCGCTTGCGCACGGGATCCGCGCCGAGTGACGACCAGATCCCGCCCGGGGGCTCAGCGGGGACGACGTTGCCGGTGTCCGCGTCGATCACGTCGCCGGGCGCGAGCCGGACCGTCTTCAGGTTCTTCTTGCGCGCCTCTTCGACGAAGTGCCAGTCCGGGGGCACCCAGGTCGGGTTCTCTTCTTTGGACAGGATCCGGAACCGCCCGGTGGGTGTCTCGAAGATCAGCTGCCGGCCGTTCTCGACGACCAGCTTCGTCCCCTTACCCGTCGAGCACACCGCGGTGAAGACCGTCTTCCCGCCACGCCGGACGTAGACGCGGTTTTCCGCCGTCGACACCGTGATGACCTGCGGCGAGTCCTGCGGCTCGTCCAGACGGACCTCGGCGCCCGCGACCCGCGACCGCAGGCTGGTGATCCGGGCGTCCCGCTCGAGGGCCGCGTCCCGCAGCGTCTCGACCTTCCCTTCCAGCCGGTCGCCGATCATCCGGTCGATGCGCCGCAGGCGAGACAGCCAGCGGGCGTCCTCCACGTTCTCTACTTCCGCCGCGACGGCCAGGGCGAACACCCCCGCGCAGATCACGAAGAGAGCCCAGGCGCCGAGGAAGCCGAGCCGGTATCTCAGAGGGGACTGCATGGCTGTCATCGCCCCGTCCCCCCGTCCCCCGCTCCCCCCGTCCAAGAATCAGACAGGGAGACGGGGTGACGGGGGGACAGGGAGAAATGAAAGCTGGTCATGGTACTAGAAGATGTAGACGCGCGTGTCCGGCCCCACGCGCTTCCAGACGGCGGCGAGATCCGCCTCCGGCACGAGGAAGGAACCGGGCTTGGGACCGGTCAGCGGACTGTTCGCTGGCGGCGGCGAGTGGATGGCGTAGCCGTCGGCGAAGACCAGCACGTAACGTCCCAGGCCGTTGGCGACTTCGGGCAGCGGCGCGGGCGCCGGTTTGCCCTTCAACGCGTAGGCCCACTCCGGAGCCTTCCACTGCGCGTCCTGGAGCTTCTGCTGAACGCTGAACGCCCCGGTGATCGGAGCGAACGTCCAGCTCTTGCCTGACCTGGTCCGAACCGTCCGCGCGGTACCGATCTCGACGGGCGCCGTCCGCACCACCCGATCGCCGTACTTGAAGTCGAACCGCTTCGCTTTCGTATCGATCACCACGTAGAAGTCCCGGGCCTTCAGGCTTTCCGCGTACTTGAGGCGCGCTTCGAGTGCGCTGGCCAGATCCTGCTCGTCGACTGCCAGGTCCGACAGATCGCGTCGGATGCGTTGGATCTCGAACGGAGCGCTCTCTCCCGCCGCCAACAGCGAAGCGAGGTCGTGATCGATCCGACGCCGATGGAGCGCGCCGGCTCCAACGATGAAGAGACCGGCAGACAGCAGCGCGAGGGAGACGCGCAGCGACGGGCGCGGCAACTTGCGCCGGGCAACACCGCCGGGAAGAGGAAAAAACTGTGTTCGAAGGCGCACCAGGCCCGAAGCCCTCATGGGCTCCCGGCGCCACCACTCCGGCCCTTGCTTGGAGTCGGTCATGAAACTTTCGAGATCGTATCGCGTGCCAGCCCCGAGTCCGCGGCTAGAACCTCCCGCTCTCGAAGTCCTCCAACGCCTGCAGGATCTCGGCTTTCGTGTTCATCACGAACGGACCGTAGCGGGCGATCGGCTCGCGCAGGGGAACCCCGCCGATGAGCAGGACGTCGAGCGGCCTCTTCCCGGCCTGGGAGATCGTCGCCTCGTCGGCGTCGGACCCGAAGAGCACCGCCTGCGCCTCTCCGGCTTCTTTCCGGTCCCGGCCAAAGCGCCCGTCGCCGCCGACGACCCAGGCGAAGACGTTGAAGTCCGGGGGAGCCGGCTGCGCCACTGAGCCCCCCGGCTGGAGGGTGAAGTGGACATAGAAGATCGGCGTGCGGGTCTCGATCACCGCTTCTCGGCCCAGCGCCTTCCCCGCGATCACGCGGGCGGTGACCTTCCCGTCTTCGCTTTCGGCCACCGGGATCCTCGAGGCCGGGATCTCCTGATACCGCGGCTCCATCAGCTTGTCGGACCGAGGAAGGTTCACCCACAGCTGGAAGCCGTGCATCCGGCCTCCCCTGGAAGCCAGCTCGGCCGCCGGCATCTCCGAGTGCACGACGCGGCGCCCGGCGGTCATCCACTGCACGTCTCCGGGACCGATCGAGCCCGCGTTTCCCTTAGAGTCCCGATGCTCCATCCGCCCCTCCAGGACGTACGTCACCGTCTCGAACCCCCGGTACGGGTGGTCGGGCGCCCCTTTGGCCCCGCCCGGCGGATAGTCCACCGGGCCCATCTCGTCCAGCAACAGAAACGGATCGAAATCGGACAGCGCGGGCGTCGGAAAAGGCCGGCGGACGGGAAAGCCTGCGCCTTCGAACGTTCCCACCGCGGGGACGACGCGCACGACGGAGCGGGCGGTCATCGTTCGATCCGTCTCACGGGATGAGAAGCAGCTTGCCCGACGTGGCGCGCGACTCGAGAAGGCGGTGAGCCTGCGGGGCTTCCGACAGGGGCAGCTCCCGGTCGACGGCGACCTTCAGGCTTCCGTCCCGGATCCAGCCCAAAACCGCGCCGGACCGCTCGAGCAGCTCCTCCCGCGCGGCGATGTAGTGAGCGAGCGTGGGACGCGTGAGGTAGAGAGACCCTTTTTGATTGAGGACCTGCGGGTCGAGAGGGGCGACCGCGCCGCTCGACTGCCCGAAGAGGACCAGGAACCCGCGCGGAGCCAGGCAGTCCAGGCTCTTGTCGAACGTCGCCTTCCCCACCGACTCGTAGACCACGGCGACTCCGCGCCCCTGCGTCAGCCGCCGGACCTCGGCCAGGAAATCGGTCTCGGTGTAGAGGATCACGTCGTCGGCGCCCGCGTCCCGGGCGCGGCGGGCCTTTTCCTGCGTCGACACCGTGCCGATCACTCGAGCGCCGCGCCTGCGGGCGATCTGGCACAACAGCAACCCGACCCCGCCCGCCGCGGCGTGGACCAGGCACGTGTCTCCCGACTTCAGGACGAAGGTCGAATGGGTCAGGTAGTGCGCGGTCATGCCCTGGAGCATCACCGCTGCGGCCTGCCGGCTGGTCACGCCGTCGGGAAGCGGGACCAGGCGCGCTGCCGGGACACGCGCGTACTCGGCGTAGGCCCCGAGCGTCATGCAATACGCGACGCGATCTCCCGGCGCCAGGCCCGACACGTCCGAAGCCACCCTTTCGACGACGCCCGCCGCCTCCATTCCCGCAGTGGCCGGAAGCTCCGCCTTGTACTGGCCGGTGCGCAGGTAGACATCGATAAAATTGACCCCCGCGGCCTCGATGCGCACGAGGGCTTCCCCCGGACCCGGCTCCGGGCGGCCGATCTCCTCCAGAGTCAGCGCCTCGGGCCCCCCGACCGCATGCACGCGAACTGCCTTCACCGGTCACCTCCTGCGCTGGGAATACGCCATTGTTATGCAGGATGGTTCGGGTCGGCGACCATTCCAGGCGACGTCCGGACGCCGAAAAGGCGTGGCGCCCGGCTTGCAAGACGAAGAAAGTGTCGCCGCCAGGCCGATCGCGGGATCAGGTTCGCCCTTTTCTTTGTTAGGACAGCAGGGTCGCCCTCAACCGGGCGGCCGCCCGCGGTGTGCGGGTGGCCGCGGAAGTGACCGAGACCGGGCGCCCCGGAAAGGATTCGGAAATCCATGCAAGGCTCTGGTCGAAAAGCCCCTTTGATGATCGTTCTCGCGGCCGCCGCCGCTGCGTTCGGAATGATCCTGACTGGATCGCTCCACGTGACCCCGGCGACGAGCGCCGCCAGGCCGCCCTCCTCCGAGGCGACCGGCTCCGCCCCTTCGCCTCCGCCGCCGGTCACGGCGGGCGTGGCACTGCCTTCGTTCGCCAACATCGCCGACGAGGCTCTGAACTCGGTCGTCTCGATCACGTCGACCGAGGTGGTGAAGAGCCAGGAGGGCCGCTCCCCCTTCGGCCAGAATGACCCGTTCGAGTTCTTCTTCGGGCCTCGCCGCGGGACTCCTCAGGAGCGCGAGCAGAAGATGGGCGGCTCCGGGTTCATCATCTCCTCCGACGGCGAGATTCTCACCAACAATCACGTCGTCGCGGGCGCCAAGAAGATCGAGGTCAAGCTGCGCGATCGCGAGGTCCTCTCGGCCAGGGTCCTGGGCACCGATCCGGCGACCGACGTGGCCCTGGTCAAGGTCGATGCCAAGCACAAGCTGCCCGTTCTGGCGCTGGGCGACTCGGACAAGATCCGGGTGGGCGATTGGGTCATGGCAGTGGGCAACCCGCTCGCCTTCGAAGGGACCGTCACCGTAGGCGTCATCTCGGGCAAGGGACGCAGCGGCCTGTCGGAGGATTCCTCGCTCGAGAATTTTCTCCAGACCGACGCCGCGATCAACTTCGGCAACTCCGGTGGGCCGCTCATCAACGCATCCGGACAGGTGGTCGGCATCAACACGGCCATGATTCAGCCGGCGCAGAACATCGGATTCGCCGTTCCGATCAACACGGCCAAGACGGATCTGCCCCAGTTGAAGACCAAGGGGAAGGTGACCCGCGGCCTCCTGGGCGTCCGCATCGGGTCGGTGGATCAGGACATCATGCAGGCGTTCCATCTTCCGTCGATGGACGGAGCCTTCGTCCAGATGGTCGATGCCGACCAGCCCGCTGCCAAGGCCGGCGTGGAGCACGGCGACACGATCATCCGCGCCGACGACGTCGAGGTCAAGGAGCCGCGGGATCTGATCAGCTACGTCTCGGCCAAGCCGCCCGGAGCGAAGGTCAAGCTGACGGTCCTGCGCGAGGGCAAGACACGGACGATGACCGTGACGCTGGCCCAGCGGGAGGCCCCGGAGAGCGAAGAGAGCGAGCAAGTGGGGAGCAAGGGCACGGCCCGCGGAAAGCTCGGCATCAGCGTGACCAATCTCACGCCGGATATCCGGGATCAGCTCCAGATCTCCGCGGGAGTCACGGGAGTGGTGGTCGAAGACGTGAGCCCCACTTCGCCCGCCGCCGACGAGGGGCTGAATCGGGGAGACGTGATCACCGAGATCAACGGCGTGACCGTCAAGTCCGTGGCCCAGTTCCGTTCGGAGCTCGAGAAGGTCCAGAAAGGGGACTACGTCCGCTTGTACGTGCGCCGCTTCACCCCGCAGCAGATTTCCCGCTACGTCGTGATCAAGCTCGACTGAGAAGGTGGCAGACCGCGGACCGCGGATCGCGGACCGCGGATCGGATGTCCCAGGGCGCCCGCACGAGCGGGCGCCCTTTCTTACTGCTCTTTCTCAGCCGCTTGCGGCCGGGTTCGAATCGGGCCGTTCCTCTGCTTTGCGTTTTCCGAAGAGAACAGCGGCCAGCGCCACAACAAGGGCGGCGTCGATCGGGACCAGCGCCCACGCCAGCCAGTACATCCCCCGCACGCTCCGCGTCAGGACGAGTCTTCCGGCCGACGGGTCGCCCAGGAACGCGTTGATTCTCTCCGCGGCCTGGTCGGCTTCGCCGCGCCGGGAGTAGTCGGCAAAGAAGGAGTCTCCGCTGCCGGATCTCGATTGGACCCAGACCAGGATCCGCGGCGCGCCCCGCCGGGCAGGGACCACGCGGACCTCGGCGCGCCCGAGCGCGGCCATCGGCGCCCAGCCGACCTTCGACCGGACCAGCAGCCGCTGCGTGAAGACACAGCGGCCCGAGAGCCGGTTGCAATCGAGCGCGTACTCGAACGGCGCGTCGAACAGCAGCAGCGCCGTCACCACGGTGAGCACCGCCGCGAAACCGAGGAGAACGACGAGCCTGGCGACCCAGCTCATTTCAGACCCGGCAGTATAGGACGGCGTTTGGCGGGGCCGACGGGACTCGAACCGGACCGAGTTTGGCCGTTTCCAAAGGCATTCGACTTCGGCTCCGGGCTTATTAACGAGAGAGTCCTGCCAGAGCCGTCTTGATCCTTTCGATGGCTGCAGCGGTTGGGTGACGCCCTGTTACCGCTATTTCAAAGTAGGTCGATGGTAGGTTCTCGTTGCGCGGAAGTTCTGAAAGCCGTAGCGCTTTGCCATACTCCTCGCGAGCCTCAGCCACGTGACCCTGCGCCTTCGCGATCTGAGCCTTCATCTCGTGGGCGCGTGGCCAGTCTGGAGCTACTTGCACCAGTCTTCTGGCAAGCGAGGCACAGCGGTCCATCTCGAGGTGGTCATCGCTCAGGACCGAGATTAGCAACGACAAGCATTCGGCGCATTCAGGGTTGATCCCAAGAGCGCGTTCAAGCAATGCCTTCGCCTTCGCGTCGTCGAGTTCGCGGTGTACTGCGAGCTTGGCCAGCCAAAACAGAATTCTGGAGTCCTCGGGTTTAACTCTGACTGCATGCTCCAACGCTGCACGGCTCGCTTCGGACTCATGAAAGGGGTCGAAAAGCAAGACTCCGTATTCGATGAGGAGATCGGGATCATTCGGTGTAACCGCCAGCGCCCGTTCGAGGTCGGCGCGGCGTGCCGCTGATTCCTGAGTCGCGTGGTTCATTCTGTTAGCGGGATCCTTTGGTCTGATTCGCTGCGTGATGCCTTGCAGTCACCGGCAGGCGCGAGCGAGGAAAAGGGGAACGGCGAATCGGTGGGTACGTCGTCATCTCTAATTGGCGGGGCCGACGGGACTCGAACCCGCGACCTTCGGCGTGACAGGCCGACGTTCTAACCAACTGAACTACGACCCCGCGGTCGAAGAACGGCGAATCATACAGGAAGTGCCATCGGCTGTCAGCCGGAGCGCCCTCGCCGCGGATCCGGGTCCCCCGGCTGGCCTTGTCCGACAGCACTCGAACCCGCGACCTTCGGCGTGACAGGCCGACGGAGGCCCGGGCTGCCCTCGGGAGCTCGGTCAGATCGCGAGGAGTTTTTCGACGAGGCAAGGAAGCCCGACGACGGCGATGCCGCAGCGCATCGGCGAGGAGGGATGACGCCGCCTCGGCGGAAAAGATCCGCGAGATGGCCGGGCCGCCCGGGGGCAATGCGGGCCTGAACCAACTGAACTACGACCCCGCGGTCGAGGAACGGCGAATCATACAGGAAGAGCCTCTCGGCTGTCAGCCCGGCTCCTGGATCGACGGCGGCCTCGGCAAACCCTCGGCGAAACCTCGGCAACCGGAGGGAAGGGCGCCCGTAACTCCCGGCGTTCTCGCGCGCAGTTGGACGCGGTCGGTGAGAACGCGAGAGGAGGAGAGATGGCGCGATTCGCTTTCACGGTCAATGGACGGCGGCGGGAGGTCGAGCAGGATCCCGAGACGCCGCTCCTGTGGGTTCTGCGCGACGCCCTGCGCCTGACCGGGACCAAGTACGGCTGCGGCGTCGGGATCTGCGGGGCTTGCACGGTCCTGGAAAAGGGAAAGGAGCTGCGCTCCTGCCAGGTCTCCATCTCGCAGGCCGCGGGAAGGCGGTTCACGACGATCGAAGGACTCTCGCGCGACGGCGGTCATCCGTGCCAGCGGGCGTGGATCGAGGAAGACGTCGCGCAGTGCGGGTACTGCCAGCCCGGAATGATTCTCGCCGCCGCGGCCCTTCTTTCGGAGACGCCGCACCCGAGCGACGAGGACGTGAATCGCGTCTTCTCCGAGCACGTCTGCCGCTGCGGCAGCTATCCGCGTGTGCGGCGCGCCATCGCCCGGCTGGCCGCCGAAGGAGGCGCCCGGTGAGCGCGACGCGCCGGGACTTCCTGAAGGCCGGGGCGGTCGGCACGGCCTCGCTCCTGATCCACATCGGTCCCCTGGAAGCGGCGGTCCGGACCGGGTCGCGGCGCTCCACCCGCTTCGAGCCGAACAAGTGGCTGCGCATCGGGCCCGACGGAACCGTCACCCTCATCACCGCACGCTCCGAGATGGGACAGGGGGCGCGCACGGCTCTGGCCATGATCCTGGCGGAAGAGCTGGAAGCCGACTGGACGAAGATCCGCATCGAGCACGCCATCCCGGGGCCCCGGTATCCGGGGATGCGCACGTCCGGATCGAGCAGCGTGGAGGACTACTGGAAGCCGCTGCGGCAGGCGGGGGCGGCGGCCCGGCAGATGCTGACGGAGGCGGCGGCGAAGAAATGGGGAGTCTCCCCTTCCGAGTGCCGAGCGGCCGCGTCGACGGTCACGCACGCCCTGAGCGGACGGCGGGCCGGTTACGGAGAGCTCGCCGGCGCGGCGTCAAAGCTCGCCGTGCCGACCGATCCGCCGCTCAAGGACCCGAAAGACTTTCGCCTCCTCGGGACCCGGGTCCGCCGCATGGAGGGTCCAGCCATCGTGACCGGACGCGCCATCTTCGGGCTGGATGCGAGGCCGCCCGGAACGCTGGTCGCCGCCGTGACTCGCTCCCCCATTCCGGGAGGGCACGTGGCGAGCTTCGACGCGGCTCCCGCCAGGGCGATCCGCGGCGTCCGGGAGGTCGTCCGGATCTCCACGGGAATCGCCGTCGTCGCCGACAGCACCTGGGCGGCGTTCCAGGGGCGTGACGCGCTCGCCGTTTCCTGGGACGAGGGGAACAACGCCCACGACTCGACCGAGGACTATTGGGGACGACTGGAGGCGGCCGCGCGGACCACCGCGCGCGTGACACGCTCGGAGGGCGACTTCGAGAGCGCCCTCGGCGCCGCGGCCAGGAAGATCGAAGCCGCGTACCGCTTCTCGTTCCAGGCGCACGCGCCCGTCGAGCCGATGAACTGCGTCGCCGACGTGCGGCCGGGCCGGTGCACGATCTGGGTCGGCACTCAGGCTCCCAACGAGGCGCAGAAGGCCGCGGCGCAGTTGCTCGGGATTCCGCTCGAAGCGGTGACGGTCCACGTCACGCTCCTGGGCGGGGGTTTCGGGCGGCGGCTCGATCACGACTACGTGCCCGAGGCGGTGGAACTGTCCAGGGCGATCGGGAAGCCCGTCCAGATCGTCTGGTCGCGGCGGGACGACATGGAGAACGACCGCTATCAGCCCGCCTCGATCAACCAGCTCGCCGCAGGCCTGGACTCCAACGGACGCGTGGTCGCGTGGTCCCAACAGATGACATCGTTTCACCTGACGATGTTCGGTCCTTACGCGCCGGAGAAGGACGATACGTACGACGGGAATCCGCAGGGCGCCTACGACTGCCCGTACGACGTCCCGGCTCTGAGGTCCCTGTTCGCCCCCGCGAAGTCGCCGGTCCCAACCGGAGCCTGGCGCGCGGTCGACGCCCCCGCCGGGGTCTTCGCCCGGGAGTCGTTCGTCGACGAAGTCGCGCACGCCGCGGGCCGTGATCCCGTCGCGCTCCGGCTCGAACTCCTGGCGGGCCCGGACCACAAGCTTGGAAACTTCGTGATGGAGCGGCATCGCCTGCGCCGCATCGTCGAGCTCGCGGCGGAGAAGGCCGGTTGGGGGCAGGACGTGCCGCCCGTCGCCGGCCGGCGCGTGGGACGAGGGTTCGCGTGCAACATGTACGGCCGGACCCACATCGCTCAGGTCGCCGATGTCTCGGTGGGAGAGGCCGGCGACGTTGCCGTCCACCGCATCGTCTGCGCCGCGGACTGCGGGCAGATCGTGAACCTGGCCGGGCTCGAGGCCCAGATCGACGGAGGGATCCTGTGGGGGCTCTCGGCGGCGCTGAAGACCGAGATCACGTTTCAAAACGGCCGTGTCCAGCAGCACACGTTTTCCGACTTCCCGGTCGCGCGCATGCGCGACACGCCGTCCATCGAAATCCACGTCGCTCGAAACAGCGAGAGTCCCGCGGGGATGGGAGAGCCGCCGGTCGCGCCCGCGGCGCCGGCGATCGCCAACGCCATCTTCGCGGCCACGGGCCGGCGCGAGCGCAAGCTGCCGATTCGGCAAGAGAATCTGGCGCTGTGAGGCAAGTGCTGCTCTGCGCGTGAGAGTGCGCCGATCCAACGGCGAAGCCTGTCTTGCGCTCACCACCTTCCGCCTCACGCCTCATGCCTCTCGCCTTACGCGCGGGCGAAGCCCGCGTCGCCTCACGCCTCACGCCTAACGAAAGTTCTCAATCAGCCGGATCTCGCAGGACTGGCGGTCGACGCGCGGGTAGACGATCCAGCCGCCGTCCGGCGCGACGGCGAAGCCCGGCCATCCCTGGTCCGTCAAGGGAGCGATCACCCTGCGAGCTCCGCCGTCGAAGGAGCGAAACGCGAGGACCGGCGCGCGTTCGACCGGCAAGAGCTCCCGCAAGTACAGCCCCTCGGCGCCGATCTCCCAGTTGGCCCAGTCCTCCGGAAGGAGGGCGTCGGCCACGCGCGTCGCCGTGCCGCCGCTGCCCGCCTGCCGCCATACGCCGGCCGCGTCCGTCCGCGTGAAGTAGAGCCACTTCCCGTCGGCGGACTCGCGCGACGCGTAACCTCCCTCCGACGTGAGCCGTGCCATGCGCCGGTCGGCCAGCGAGAGCCGCCACACCTGCCAGGACCCGTCGCGCCGCGAGGCGAAATCGATGGATCGCCCATCGGCCGACCAGGACGGCAGCACCGCGTCGCTCGATTCCCGCGTCAAACGCTCGGCCACTCCCCCCGAGGCGTCGACCGCGTAGATGTCGGCGCGCCCCGCCAGCCGGGCGGAGAAGACGATCCGCTTTCCGTCGGGAGACCAGCGAGGCGTCTCGAGCCTGGCTCCGTCGAAGGACGTCCGCCTCGCCGGCGCGCCGCCGTCGAGGCCCTGGGTCCAGATCTGTTCGTCCCCCGATCGCGTCGAGACGAACGCGACGCTCGCGCCGTCGGGAGAAACGTGCGGTTCGAAGTTCCATTGATCGGTCGTTTCCGTCACTCGCCGGGCGGCGCCGGCCGCCGACTCGCCGCCCGACCCGACCGGAACCCGCCAAAGATTGACCTCGTAGGTCCAGTTCTCGAACGCCACCACGTTCTTCCCGGCCGCCCGCGCCGTCGACGGATGCTTCATCTTGGTTCCCGCGCCCGCGAACCAGACCGGCTCGCCGCCCGAGGCGCCGACCCGCCACAGGCTGTAGATCCCGGCGCGGCTGGAGGAGAAGACGAGGCTCTCGCCGTCGCTCGTCCAGTCCATTCCCATCAGGTCTCGCCCGTCGAACGTCAGCCGCCGTTCCGGTCCGCCGGAGAGCGCGGCCGTGTAGATGTCCCCCGCGCCGTCGGAGACGTTCCGGGCGAAGGCGACCAGGGTTCCGTCCGGCGAGAACGCTGGAGAGGTGTCCCCCAGGATCCCGGGGGGCGGTCGGGTCAGCACGCGCCGAGCCGCTGTGTCGACAGAGACCGCCTCGATCGCGAGCGGCGACGAGCCGATGCGGCGGGAGATGGCGAGCCAGCGGCCGTCGGGAGACCAGCTCAGACGCCTGTAATCGCGGTCTCCGCACGGCGCGATGCGGCGTTCGGGGCCGCCCAGGGCCGGAACGATCAGGATCTCGCAGTCCCCCTCCGCGCTCCGTGTGAATGCGAGTTGCCGGCCGTCGGGAGACCACGCCGGCGCTCGGTCCTGCGCGCCCGTCGCACGCGTCAGGCGCAGCGGCGTCCCGCCGTCGGTCAGCTTCACATAGAGGCTGGAGTCCTCGCCCGCTCCGCCGTTCCAGGCGTACGCGACGCGCGTGGCGTCGGGAGACACGGCCGGATCCCGTTCGGTTCCGGCGGCGGAGGTCAGCGGACGGACCCGCATCGGCGCGCCGGCGCGGCGCGCATCCCGAGAGTGCAGAACGGCGACAGCGACGATGACCAGCAGCTCCAGCACGCCCAGAGCGACGAAGACGGCGATCCGTGGCCGTCGGCGGGAGGAGGACCCGGCTGGTGGCGCTTGCGAGCGTTCGACGTCCGGGCCCGGCGACACCGGCTCCACGGACGCGATCAGCCGATAGCCCCCCTTGCGGATCGTCTCGATGACCCCGGGCGCCGCGGCACTGTCACCGAAGATCTTGCGTAGCTCCGCGACCGCACGCGTCAGCACGTCGTCGGTCACGAAGGTGCCGTTCCAGACCTCGCTGAAAATCTCCTCCTTGGAAACGACCTGTCCCGGCCGGCGCGCGAGGCACAGAAGGACCTGCAGAAGCTTGGGCTCGACCGTCGCCGCGCCGCCGGGGCCGGTGACGCGGCGCAGCGCGGGCTCGACCAGGCGGCCGTCGATGCGCAGGGCCTCCGTCTCCGTCCGAGCGGTAGGACGGCCGCTCGGTCCAGCGGACGACGGCGGAGGAGAGGCCATGGCGAAAAGCCGGAGGGATTCTAACCGGTGCCTCAAGATGCCGAACGCTCCTCGCCGGAGCGGTTAGAATCCCGCCGTGGCAAAGACGAAGGAAGGCGTTTTCGTCGGCGTTCCCGAGATCGACAGCGAGCATGGGCTGCAGCTCTCACTGATCCGGGACCTGGAGGTCTCGGTGGAATCCGCCGACTCCAAGCGGGCGCTGGCACTGCTCCAGCAGCTGGAGGACGTGACCAACGCGCATTTCCTCGCCGAACAGCTCCTGATGCGCCGGCATGCCTACCCGTCGTACCAGGCCCACCAGCAGGAGCACGACCGCCTGATCGCCGAGCTGCGCGAGCTGAAAGCCTCGCTCACGCATACCGAGAGGCCCGCCCCCCTCGACGCCGGCGCGATCGAGCTCTGGCTGCTCCGGCACATTCAAACCTCCGACCGCGCGCTCGCCGCGTTCCTGGCTCAGAGCAAGACGACGCCGTAGGTTCGAAAAGCGAGCCGCCGATGAGCGCGAAGAGAAAACTCCCCGCCTTCCTCCTCTGTCTGTTCTTCGGAGTCTTCGGGGTCCACCGGTATTACGTCGGCAAGGTCGCCACCGGCGTCCTCCAGCTCTTCACGGTCGGCGGAGTCGGCCTGTGGTGGCTCCTCGATCTCCTGGTGATCCTGCTCGGCGGGTTCACGGACAAGGAGGGCCGGCTCATCACCAAGTGGGTCTAACCGGGAACCGCTGATGTGGGCGATGGTGGATCATCGGTCCGATCGGGATGAGATTTCGGCGCCTTGGACGCGCGTCCAGACAAGAGGCTCGAACTTGCGGAACTCCACGACACGCGTCGCCTGGCCCGTCGCCGAAGCGACGAAGAGCCATTCACCAAGGGTGCCCGAGAGGACGAACGTGTCGGGAGTGAGAGCGACAAAGGGTTTGAGCTTCCTGGGGTCGCGTCCGCCGTAGAGCTTTCCGTCCCGCAATTCGACGGTCAGAGTCCAGCCGTCGGGGAGCAGCCGATACTGCCCCGTCAGCCTCGCCCAGCCGGCGCTGGAAACCTCCTGGGCCGGCGGATCCCGGGTCACGACCGAGGCGTGCGAGGCCACCATCTTCCACTCCGCGCCGAGACGCCGGAATGTGTCGGTGGTGCGGTACTTCGTCGTCAACCTCTGTCCGAAGACCGTTTCCCATTCATCCGCGAGATAGCGCACCACGGCGAACTCCGGGAATTCCTGGACCGTCAGCTCCTTGACCGCGATTCCACCGGCCAGTCTGTGGGGCAGGGGGCGAAGCTCTTCGAGGAACTGCCGCTTTCCGATGACCTGGCCCTCCTCGGACGTGACGACACATCCGGGATCCATGACCCGGTCCCAGGCGGCCCTGTCGCCTGCTCCGACCGAGTCCATCAGCGCCTGCTCGGTCCTCTGGAACCAGGCAACGGTGACGGCCGACGGCGTCACCGCTTGATCGGCTCGGGACGTGGCGCCGGCCAGCAGACAGAGGATGGCGAGAATGAGCCACAGGCTTCGAGTTTGCCGGCGCATGTCGAGAGCTCCTTTCGTCGAGCGGCTGACAGCGGGATCCCCGGAGACCAGTCTTTCCTTCCGGGCGGCGTCCGGCAATAGCCACTTGCGGCGAAAGAGCCAAGGCCACCGCGCACCCCGACACGACACTCTCGGGTCGAGACCGGGAGATTGATCGCCGACCCGGCAGCGCCGAAACTTACTTGCTTCCAGCGCTCCCGGGAGTCCCTTGCGGTCCGGGCGAAGACGCCGCGGCGGGAGCCTTGGGCGCCGGTCCCCCGGAGTAGAAAGCGGCGAGGCCGGCGATCTCGGCGTCGGTCAGACGCTTGGCCACGTCGCGCATCACGCGGTAGACGTCGTTGCCGCGCTCGCCGGCGCGAAACGCCGAGAGCTGCGCCGTCAGGTCGACCGACTTCTGGTTTCGCAAAAGCGGCATTCCGTAGAAGCTCGGGTTCCCGTTTCCCCGTTCGCCGTGGCAGGCGTCGCACGCGGGGATCAAGCGACTCCCGTCGCCGACGGTCGAGAGCCGCTCCACCGCCGGGTCGCGCGCCGGACCCGCCCCGGCCCGCGGCGGAGGCTTCTGCGCGGCGTAGAACGCGGCCAGGTCGGCCATGTCCCGGTCCGACAGCGACGCCACGGCGTCGTTCATCACGTCGCTCGTGCGCGTCTTGACCTTGTAGTCGAAGAGCTGCTTGAAGGTGTAGAGCGGATTCTGTCCCGCGAGATCCGGCACCTCCGGCGTGTCGATCGATCCCGCCGGTCCGTGGCAGTCCACGCAATCCTTGTTGAGCTTCTGGCCGCGGGCGATGTTGCCGCTGCGCGCCAGCCGCACCGTCGCGACGGTCCACGCGACCCGCGACGACGGCCCGCCGGCCGCGGGAGAGGCTGCGACCGCAGCCACGACCGCCAGAACCGCCGCCGACAGGACAAGGCTCCCGCGTCTCATCGGCCCGCCCACGGCAGCGCGTTGTGCACGTTCAAGAAGAAGAACTGCCCGATGGGATAGGACCACGCGATCGCCATCAGCGCCACGAGCAGCCAGTTCCAGACCTTGAATCCGTTGAGCAGGGACGGCACCGTGACCACCGGCTCCAGCGTGTCGGCGTAGGCCATGGTGCGGTCCGGCTCGGCCGCACGGTTTCCGTGGGTGCGCAGCAGATTGAAGAGGAACAGGACCGCGGAAAGAACGAGCAGCGCTCCACCGGCGATCATGACCAGGCTCCACGGACGCCAACGCGCGACGATCCATCGGTCGTAGGGCATGTACGCGGTGCGGCGCGGCATCCACAGTATGCCGAGGTAATGCCATGGAATGGTCAGGGTCAGCATCCCGACGAACCAGAGCCAGAGCTGCGTGACGGCCAATCCGGACGAGTACAGCCGCCGTCCGGTCAGCTTGGGCCACAGAGCGTAGGCGCTGGCGAAGTAGACGATCACCACCGCTCCGCCGAAGATCAGGTGGAAGTGCGCCGGCATCCACGCCGTGTTGTGAACCATCGCGTCCATGGCGTAGGAGGCGTTGACGAGGCCGCCGAATCCTCCCGGCAGGAGCATCAGGAGCGCCAGCACGCCGCCGACCGCGACCGGCTCACGCCACGGGAGCGCCCCGATCCAGCCGAAGAGCCCCTTGCCGCCCCGCAGCCTTCCCGCCGTCTCCAGCGACGCGGCCACGGTGAACCCCGTCAGGAGGGTCGGCAGCGCGACGAGAAACGTGCCGAAGGCATGCATCAGCTTCCAGCCGCCCGCCTCCTGGGGATCGACGAAGATGTGGTGGAGACCGACCGGAAGAGAGAAGAGGAGGAGCATCACGAAGACGACGCGGCCCATCTCGTCGGAGAAGAGGTATCCGCCGGCCGCCTTGGGCACGATCGCGTAGAGCGTCACGTAGGCCGGGATCAGCCAGAAGTAGACGATGGGGTGCAGGGTCCAGGCGAAGAGGGCGCGGGCCAGGCCGACGTCGATCGAGGGCGCCAGGCCGAGCGAGACCGGAAGGAGCTGGAACACGACCTCCGCCACCACGCCGACCAGCGTCCAGGCCCACAGGATGGCGTTGGCCGTCATCCCGAACTGCGGCAGCGGAACCGGGCGGCCCGGATTCTCGTGTTTCCAGGCCGCGGTCATGGCGATGGTGATCACGACCCACGCAAGCGAACCGACCAGCAGCAGCGCCGCACCCGCGTAGAAAGACCAGTGCGCGATCATGGGAGGGTAGAACGTGTAGAGCACCGTGGCGCGGCCCGACGCGATCGACAGGGCTGCCATCACGGTCCCCGCGAGCATCGTCCAGAAGCCCAGCCACGCGAGCCCCCTCCACCGAACCGCCCGACGCAGGCTCGTCGCGGTGATGAAGTAGCCGAAGCCGACGATGAAGAAGGTGGTCAGGACGAAGGCCTGGATCACGCCGTGGAGCGTGGCCGACTGGTAGTACCTCGAGGCCGACGTCGCGACAAGCTCGTCGCGCTCCAGCAGCTGGTACAGCCCCAGGAGCGTCGCCACGCCGAACAGGCCGAAGGCGACCCACATGTGGGCCAGGGCCAGGCGGTTGGGGGCGGCACCCGGCGCGCGATCGGCCGCCGCGCTCATCGGGGCGTCACCGTGATGCGGCCCCACATCGACTGATGCCCGGGCCCGCAGTACTCGTCGCAGAAGAGAGGGACCGTCACGCTGCCGTCGGCGTTGCGCCGGCCGATCGCGGCCACGGAGTCGAAAGAGATCGTGGTGTGCACCTCCGAAACGTAGCCCGGCACCACCTGGGTGGCAAGGTTGGTCCCCGGCACGTGGAGCCCGTGGATCACGTCCGCGCTCGCCGCCCGGACAACGATGGGAACCCCGGCGGGGAGAGTGATTTCCTGGGGATGAAACATGTACCGCGACATGACCAGCCGGGCCACGACCGTCCCATCCTTCTCGCGGTGAACGCCGAGATTGTCCTCGGCGAACTCCCGGGTCAGGTGAAGGCGGGTCGAGTCGATCGTTTCGACGTTGCTGGGCGGATGGATGTGCATCGCGACGGCGGTGTAGACGATCAAGACCGCCATGGTCACCACCAGCAGTGCGGCGAGGACGGCCCAGCGCTTCTCGAGGGGATGAACGTGCATCTCTTCCTCCGGCGCCTCTCAGTGCACCGGGCCGTTGGGCAGGAACCGGCCGAAGTACAGGAGGGCCCATCCCGCAAAGAGCAACGCGGCAACCACGAGCATGAGGGCAAATGCTCCCCGGGGGGCCTCTCTCATCCGCGCCTTCTCGTCCGGTGTCGGTGACGCCACGTCCACCTCCTGGCGATGGAAGCCGCTCGCCGCAACGAAATATTGGCGGAAGACTACCACCGCGGAAGCGCGGAATTGACGCCTCCCGATCCGCGGGAGACAATCCTTCGCGAGGGCTCGCCGTTGCTCGGACTCGCCGCCTCGGCGTTTGTCATCGGTCTTGCCGGCGGGGTCCACTGCATGGCGATGTGCGGCGGGCTCGTGACGGCGCTCAACCTGCGCCCGGTCGGTTCCCCTCTCCTCGCCACCCCTGCGCCGCGCCGATCGGAACTCTTCCTGCGCCAGGTGTTCTACAGCTTCGGACGGGTCGTCACGTATGCGTGCGCCGGTGCGCTGGCAGGCGCCGCGGGCAGCCTCGGATTGCTCTACGGCCGCGTCCTGCCGGTGCGCATGGTTCTCCTCGTTCTGGCCAACGCGCTCGTCATCCTGCTCGGCCTCTATCTGGCCGGCCTCGGAACGTCGGTGCTGGCGCTCGAGCGGGCCGGCGGCGCCCTGTGGCGAGGCCTGCGGCGTCTGGGCGTCAAGATCGCTCCGGCCCGCACCCTTCCCGGCGCCTTCGGAATGGGCGTGGCCTGGGGCTGGATCCCCTGCGGGCTCGTCTACGGAGTGCTGGCCACGGCGCTCGTGGCCGGGAGCGCGGCGCGCGGCGCGGTGGTCATGGCCGCGTTCGGCCTGGGGACGATTCCCAACCTCCTGGCCGCGGGGCTCGCGGCGCAGAGCCTGGGAAGCCTGGTGCGGCGGCCCCGCGTCCGTCTGGCGGCGGGCCTCGCCGTGATCCTGCTCGGGGTGATCGGATTGGCGCGCGTGCCGGGGCTGCCCGAGCACCTCAAGCGCGGCCTGCACTCCCTGCACTGAGACCCACGGCGGACGGCGCGTCTCCCGCAGGATCCTCCCCTGCCGGCTCCTCGCCGGGAAGCGGCCGCGCCAGCCTCAAGGCGTTGGCCACGACGGCGAGCGAGCTCGCGGACATCGCGAGCGCCGCGATCCACGGCGCCAGCAGCCCGGCGGCCGCCAGCGGCACAATAAGGATATTGTAGGCCAGAGCCCACGCCACGTTCTGCCGCATCAACCGGCGCGCGCGCCGAGCGATGCGACGCGCGGCGGCGAGCGAGAGGAGATCCCGGCGGAGGATGACGAAGTCGGCGGCCAGGCGGGAGAGCTGCGGCGCCTCGGCGAACGAAACCGACGCGTCCGCCGCGGCCAGCGTCGGCGCGTCGTTCCAGCCGTCGCCGACGAAGAGCACGCGCGCGCCGGCGTCCCTGCGCGCGCGGATCCAGTCGAGCTTCGAGGCGGCGCTCATCGCGCCGATCCCTTCGTCCAGGCCGAGAGCCTCCGCAAACCGACGCGCCGATTCCGGAGCGTCGCCCGACAGGAGAACGGTCCGCGGCAGGCCCGCGTCCCGCAAGGTGCCGGCGATCGCGCGCGCGCCGGGGCGCAGCTCCTCTGCGAACGTGAAGAGGGCCGCCCGTCCGCGACGATCGGAGAGAACCGCGGCGAGCCTCCCCCGCGCGCGGCAGGATCCGAGGGCGTGCGCGAGCTCCGGCGGGGCTCCGCCATCGGAAAAGACGAAACCCGGCGAGCCGACCCACCACCGGGAGCCGGCGACGTCCCCTTCGATCCCTTCGCCGGCGTGATCGGTCGTGGCTTGCGAATCCCGATGCTGCCCGACCGGCGCCCTCCGCAGAGCCTCGGCGATGGGATGCGTCGAGTGGGATTCGAGCGCCGCCGCGATCGAGAGCGCTGTCTCCCGATCGAGGCCGACCGCGTCGACCCCTTCCAGGACCGGCACGGCCATCGTCAGCGTGCCGGTCTTGTCGAAGACAGCGGTGTCCGCGAGGGCGAGGGCCTCGATGCCGGCCATTCGCGCCGGAAGGACGCCGATCTTCGCCAGCCGCGCCGCGGCCAGCGCCAGCGCGATCGGAGAAGCCAGGGCCAGGGCGCACGGACAAGTGACGATGAGGACCGCGACGGTCGCAGGCAATGCCCTCGCCGGATCGCGCGCCGCCCAGAACACGGCGGTCGCCGCGGCGCACAGCAGCACCGCTCCCACCAACCATCCCGCGAGCCGGTCCGCCATGTCGGCCAGGCGCGGCCGGGCGGCCAGGCCCCTCTCGAGCAGGCGCCGGATTTCCCCCACCGTCGACGCCTCGCCCGCTCGCGTGACGCGAAGGAGCACCGGCTGATCGCGGTTGCAGCTCCCGGCGGCGACGTCGTCTCCCGGCTCTCGCCGGCGCGGCCACGGCTCGCCGGTCAGAATCGCCTCGTCGAAGCTCGATCCCCGATCGAGCAGGACTCCGTCCGCGGGCGCGGCTTCCCCGGGGCGGATTCGGACGATGTCGCCGGCGCACAGATCGAGGGCCGGCACCTCGCTCTCGCCGCCCCCGGCGTCGACGCGTCGGGCCATCTCCGGCTGCACAATCGCCAGCCGGTCCAGCGCGGAGGCCGCCGCCAGGCGCGCCCGCGTCTGGAACGCGCGCGCGAGCAGGACGAAGAAGACCAGCATGGCGATCGCGTCGAAGTACACGGCGCCGGAGCCTCGGAGAGTGGCCCAGGCGCCGCCGATCCACGTGGCGGTCAGGCCGAGCGCGATCGGGACGTCCATCCCCGCTCGGCGTCGGGAGAGATCGCGCCAAGCGCCGACGAAGAAGTCCTGTCCCGGATAGGCCAGCAGCGCCGCCGCTCCCAGGAGCTCGCCCCAGCGGGCGAACGTCTCCCACAGCGCAAGTCGGCCGGAAGCGTCGGGGCCGCCCGCCAGGTAGGCGGCGATCGCCAGGTTCATCACCATCATGCCGAGAACACCGGCGAAGACGAGGCGCGCCGTGTCGCGGCGGGACGCTTCCGCCTCGACGCCGACGCGGTGCGACGGATCGACCGGCCGCGCGCGATACCCGATCTCCTCGACCGCACGCAAGATCGTCGAGAGCTCGACCCGCGTCGGGTCCCAGCGCACTCGGGCGGAATGGTCGCCGTATCCGACCGTCGCCTCGACCACGCCCGGCACCGACCGCAGCCGCCGCTCGTTCAGCCAGAGGCAGGCGTCGCAGCGGATCCCTTCGAGCACGAGCCGTACTTCGCGATGCGGCCCGACCCGGCGCACGAAGGCTGCTTGCAGCTCCTCCCGGTCGAACAGCCGCCCGTGGCCTTCCTCTGCCCGAAGAGCGGCGCCGGGAACGGTCCGCAGCCGGTAGTAGTCGTGCAGGCCTCCCTCGCAGATCGTCTCCGCGACCGCCAGACATCCGGCGCAGCAGAAATCGCGCGGCTCCCCGAGGAGAGTGGCGCCAAAGAGACTTCCCTCCGGCACCGGCAACGAGCAGTGAAAGCACTCCGCCGCCGCCGGCTGGCGACCCTCGGCGGAAGAAAGGCTCGAATCCGTCACCATGCTCAGCCTGATAAACATCTTCTACCAGACTCCGACTCGACAAGGTCGTTCAAACGGAGGCTGCTGCGACCGCTGCTGTAGAACTTGGACAGCCCAACTGTCCCATGGCGCTCGCGGCGCGCGTAGTCTCCCGAGGAGGGGAGGAGGCGCGCGCCGCGGGAGCGAGAGCGCAGCGAGGGATCAGGTTCGCCGGTCGAGGCCGCATCCGGCCGAGCCGCGGACCGGTGCGCCCGCAGGCGCAGACCCCTCGCAAGCGGGAGCGACGGTGGTGGGAGGTGCAGGGATCGAACCTGCGACATTCTGCGTGTAAAGCAGACGCTCTACCGCTGAGCTAACCTCCCTGCGAAGAACGGCGCGGCAGCGCCGTCACACCCTGATCCTCTGCACGTTCTCGATCTCGATCAACGGCATGGGGCGGGCGAGCAGGAAGCCTTGTCCGTAGGGGACGCCGAGGGTCTGGAGGATCTTCAGCTCGTCCCGCGTCTCGATTCCTTCCGCGATGACCTTGGTGTTCATCTTGCGGGCGAAGGAAAGCAGGGCCTCCAGAAGATCCTGCTTGCTCGATCGCCGGTCGATGCCGCGCACGAAGACATTGTCGAACTTCAGATAGTCCGGCTCGATCTCGGCCAGCGACGTCAGGTTGCTGTATCCCGTGCCGACGTCGTCCACGGCGATGCGGAAGTGCTGCTGGCGGAAACGGGAGAGGACTTCGCGGAAGAGCCCCTCGTAGACCGCGTAGGTCCGCTCGGTGATCTCCAGCACGATCCGATCGGGCGAGAGACCCAGCCGCGCGACCTGGTCGACGAACGCCGGGCCGAGGAATTCGGGGTCGGATGCGGCGGCGGGAGAAAGGTTGAGAAAGATCTGGCGCTGGGTCGGTGCGGTCGCCGCGGCTTCGAGCGAGCGCTGCCGGCAGACCCGCTCGAGCGGAACCAGAAGCTCGGTGCGCTCGGCCAGTGAGAAGAGCGTCTCGCCGCTCTCGAACTCGCTTCCGCGCGGCCCCCGCGAGAGCGCCTCCATGCCGATCATCTCTCCGGTCACGAGGTCGAACACCGGCTGGAACACCGGCGAGATGTCGCGCCGCGCGATGGCGTCCTGGAGCAGCTCGCCGCCCCGGATCTCGGCGCGCACCGTCTTGCGCGTGACCTGATCGCGCGCCTCCTGGATCCCGCGGTAGATCAGGCGCTCGACGCGGTACTTGGTGTCGTAGCGGATGCGGCCGGCGCCGACGAAGGAGCGGAACCGGCCGGACAGGTCGGCCCGCTCCGCGAGGTAGCCGCGGATCAGCTGATCGAGCTCGGCCGCCTTTTGCTCGAGGGACCCCGTCTCGTCGAGAAGGCCGGCGCCGGGCTCGACCATCAGGATCACCTCGTCCGACCGCACGTACGGCAAACAGAACGTGCCGGGCGGCACGATCCCGTCGGATTGGAAGCCCTTCAACCGCCGCACGAAGTCAAGCAGCATGTCGTCGTACGCTTCCCAGCCCCAAACCTGTTCCACGCGGCCTTCCGAGCCTGGCCGGAAGATCAGGACGGCCAGCGACCCGCGCGACTGGAGCTCTTTGCCCAGATCCTCCGTAAGCGTCGCGATGGTGGGCAAACCGGTGTCCCGATCGTAGAGACGGGTTCGCTCCTTCTGCCACTTGCCCCGCAGGGCGACGAACTCGCTCTCTCTTCCTTTCGAGGTCATGGAGACTTTTTATGCCGGCCGCAAGAGGATAGCACCGGGACCGGGTGATTCCGAGGCGGCGTCCCGAGCGAACGTCGGACGGCGGCGCACCGAACGGGCCCGAATCACACCGCCTCCCGCTTGAGCTTCTCCAGCGCCTCGTCGGTTCCGAGCACGATCAAGACGTCGCCCGGCTCCAGGCGGTCCTCCGGGCCGGGCACGAACCGGCGCTGGACGCCTTCCCGCGTCCACCGTTTGACCGCCAGGACGGAGACGCCGTAGCGGTTGCGCAATCCTGACTCCCCCACGGTGCGGCCCTCGATCCAGCGCGGCAAGGGGACCTCGACCAGAACGTGCTTCTCCGGAAGCTCGAAGTAGTCGACGTCGCCCTCTTCCTGGCCGAACCTTCGGACCCGCGCCAGGAGACGGTTGTGCTGGAGCACTTCGCGGTCGAACGCGCCCAGCAGGTCGCGCCGCGTGACGATGCCGAGGAAGCGGCGCGTCTCCGGAGAGTCGACGACCGGAAGCTGTCCCAGGTCGCGGAACCACAGCTTCTCGTTGACGCTGGTCAGCGGCTCCGAGGGCGTCACGAACGGGATGTCGGAGACGAGATCCTCGGCGATGACCACGGAACTGGTGTCCTGGTCCGCGAAGATCTCCTTGACGTCGTGGAGATCGATCACACCGAGAAGCCTCCCTTCCTCGTCGCCCACGTAGAGGTAAAGCGCCCGCGTCCGGAGAAACGTCTTCAGGATCTCGGGAAGAGGCGTGGTCCGGGACACGAGCTTGACGTCGTCGCGCATGATGTCGGCCACCTTCAGGGACGACAGCATCGTCGCCTCGGGAGTCTTCTCCCAGACCACTCCCGCCGAGCGCAGGCCCTGCACGTAGATCGAGTCCTTCTCGAACGCGCGCGCCGAGACGACCGCCAGAACGGACACCACCATCATCGGCAGGAGCACCGCGGTGTTCTGCGTCAGCTCGAAGATCATGATCGTCGCGAGCAGCGGCGCCCTCGTGACCGCAGCCATCAGCCCTCCCATGCCCAGGAGGGCATACCCCCCGACCGGTGCATCGATGGCCGGCAGCGCGAGGTGGAAGATCTGCGCCACGGCGCCTCCGACCGTGGCCCCGATCAGGAGCGTCGGCGTAAAGACCCCGCCCACGCCGCCCGATCCGATGGTCGACGCCGTCGCCAGGATCTTGCCGATGAAAAGGAGCACCAGGAAAAGCAGCGTCGGATTCCCGCGGAGAATGCGGTTGTTGGCCTCGAAGCCGTTGCCCCACACTTCCGGGAGCGCGATCCCGAGGATCCCGACGATGGCGCCGCCGATGGCCATCTTGGCCGGATACGAGAGCTTGATCGAGGCGAAGAGCTTCTTGGACGCGCGCAGCGTCCGCGTGAAGAGGGCCGCGCTCGGTCCCGCGGCGACGCCGATCGCGGCGAAAGCCAGGAGCTCCACCAGCGACTGAACGCGAAACGGGGCCACGTGGTAGACGGGCTCGTCGCCGAGGAAGGCCCGCACCACGATCGTGGAGATGACGGCGGAGACGACGGCCGGCCCGAAGAGGGTCATGGAAAACGATCCGACCACCACCTCCAGCACGAAGAGCGTCGCCGCGATCGGCGTGTTGTACGCGCCGGCGATGCCGGCGGCCATTCCGCACGCCGTCAGGATCCGGACCCTCTCCGGCGAGACCTTCAGCCGGCGCGAGAGTGAGGACGCCAGCGCGGCTCCGATCTGGATGATCGGCCCCTCGCGGCCCTCCGAGCCGCCGGTCGAGATGACGGCCATCGACGAGACGACCCTGCCGATCGAAGGCCGCATGCGCACAGGACGCCGCGCGAGCGTGACCACCTCGATGATCTCGGAGATTCCGTGCGTTCCCTTTTCCGCGATCAGCCACTGGATGAGGAACCCGCCGGCCAGTCCTCCGACCGCGGGCACGAAGACGCGCAGCAGAGGCGGCAGGGATTCCGCGCCGTTGACCAGATCGTCCGCGCCGAGCCAGACGTGCGTCAGGCGTGTGGTCAACGCGCGAAAGACCACGGCGCCCAACGCGCCGAGGACGCCCGCGGCTGCGGCCAGGAGCAGAAACTGGGTGTTGGGATCTCTCCAGAAGAAACGGCCGAAACGGGATGGGCGGGATGGCTCCGGCGGCTCGGGAGAGCTCATTCGTCTTCCGGGTCGGCGCCGGGGACCGAGCTCTCCTCCTCGATGTCTTCCTCCGCCCCGTAGAAGAAAGAGTGCGAGCAGGTCCGGCCGCAGAAAACCGCGCCTCCGATGCGAGTCCCGCAGTCGGCGCAGACGGGCTTGCGGCAGAACCCGCACCGCGGCAGGCTGTACGGAAACGCCATCGAGCAGACGCCGCAGGTATCCGCCAGACCGGGCATGCGGTCAGTATAGGGGACGCGGGAAGAGCCAGACGCGGGGACGCGGGGATGAGGCGAAGAGAAGTCAGACGGGGGAACGGGGGGACGGGGGGAGAAGAGAGAAGAGAGGGGACGCGTTCCTCCTCAGAGCGCTTGACGGCCACTCGAAACGTCCGTAGCATCGCTGGCTCGCGCGCTGGCGGTGTAGCTCAGTTGGTCAGAGCAAGCGGCTCATATCCGCTGTGTCCGGGGTTCAAATCCCTGCACCGCCACCAAATTTCCTGGAAAACTGCAGGCTTTTCGGGACGCGTGTGCGCAGCGTGGCCCGTTCGGTCAGGAAACGCCGCGACGCTCTCCCCCACCGCGGCAGGTTGACTGAACGCTACCGACCGGCCAGTGTACGCCGTGTTGCCCTTGAACAAACTTGGGCGAAGACGCCCGCTCCGACGAGGGTCCTCAAGACGCGGTGCAGAGCACGCGCGTGACTTCCGGTGACCCGAGCCAGCTCATCGCTGCTTTTTGGTCCGTCGGCGAGTAGATCCGCGATCGCTCGGGCGCTCCGCGGGTCGCTGGCTACCGCCAACCGCGAATGGTCCATCGCATGGCTCTTCCCGCGGCTTCGTTTCGCGCAGACCCCCCGCGATCACCTGCGGCGTCTACTGAAAGTACCCGTTCGTATCGACGATCAGCTGGACCGTTCCCGACCCCTGCGCGCAGTGCACCGTGATGTCTCCCGACGCGCCGAGGGTCACGATCGCGTTGTTCGAGCGTGTCTGACCGGCCGAGTAGTTGATGGAAGCCACCACCGGCAGCGGCAGGCCCCCTGGATAGAGCCGCAGGTTTCCTCCTCCCGTCGGCTGCGTGACCGCAATGTTGACGGAAATGGCGTGGGCGGTCGGAGGGATCCCGCACTGGCCGGCGATGACGAAGGAACGGTCCGAGTTGGCCGCGAGCGCCGGTCCTCCGTAGGGGCCGTCGGGGGCCCGGGTGTCCAGGACCCGGCACGGCAGTACCGTGAAGTAACGGTCTCCCGGCGGAGTGGGTGTCGGGGACGGTGCGACCAGTGCCGTCGGGGTCGGTGTGGGTGTCAGTGTCGGCGTGAATGTCGGGATCGGTGTCGGCGTGAAGGTCGGCGTCGCCGTGAAAGTCTGTGTCGGGGTCGCCGTGAAGGTCTGCGTCGCCGTCAGGGTCGGTGTCGGCGTGAAAGTCGGCGTCGCGGTCGGCGTCGGGGTCAGGGTCGGGGTCAGGGTCTGCGTCGAGGTCAGGAGCGGCGTCAGCGTCGGCGTCCGAGTGGGCGTCGAGGTCGCCGTGGGCGTCACGGGAGTCGCCGTCGGCGTCGGCGTTCGGGTCGGCGTCGCCGTGGCCGCAACGAAGACCACGACGAGGCCCGAGCTCGCGGTGTGCGTTCCGGCGGAAGCCGAGCCGGTCACCGCGAACTCCTGGTCGGCGGCCGCTGCGCCGCCGGCAGCGGTCAGGTGGAGAAGGGTGCTCCCGCCGGCAGCGAGCGTGGACTGATCGAAGGAGCCGGTCACGCCCGTGGGAAGGCCGCTGACGGACAGGTTGATCGACGGAACACTTCCGTTGGTCAGCGCCGTCGTGACCGTGAAAGCGACCGATGAGCCGCTGTTCACCGACTGCGTGGCCGGCGAGAGAGAGACCGAGAAATCGTTGGTGTTCTTGCGAAAGACGATGCAGTTGGTCGCGAGATCGGAGAACTGCTGCTGCACGGTGTACGTGACACCGTCCGCTCCCACCACAGTGCTCTGCTGCGCATTGCAGATGTCGCCGATCTCGCCGTAGTTGGTGTCGTACCAGGCCAGGGGCGGCCCGAAGACCGTGGCCAGGCCGACCGCGGGGTCGGTCACCGCCTCGATCATTTCGTGGGACGCGACCGACGTCTGGTTCTGAAACGTCGTCACGGCGTTCCCGCAACCCGCGTCGCAGCCGGACCCGGTCTCCATGTCGGGAAGGACGCCATAGTAGATGTCGCTGCCGCTATGGCTGATTGTTCCGTGGTAGGCGCAGAACCCTCCCGCCTGGCACGAAGCGACGCCGCCTTGCGTGATCGTCTTCCCGTTGGGAAAGTGAATCATGTACAGGGTGTTGGCGTCCGGAGGCGGCAGCAGCCCGGCGGTGATCTGGGCCACGAGCTCCGCCTGGATCTGCGAGTCGTCGATCGTCGATCCGTTACGGGCAGGCGACGGAGTGATCTGCACCATCCCGTGATACGTGCCCCGTCCGATGTTCTGGGTGGGCGTGTTGTACTCGTTCAACCAGTCCATGTACGGGCTGTTCGTGACGCCGGCGTAGAAAGTGGCCATGTTGGGCGTCGTCGTCAGCGCGACCTGCGGGAGGTAGGTGCCGGAACCGTAGAGGACCATCACGATCCGGACGTTAGAGATGACGGGCCCGCCGAAGTAGGTGAGGTTGGCGCCGGGAGGAGCGAACAGGCCGTGACGGAGGGGCGGCTGCCCGGGCCCCCCCACGAACCGGGGATTGGTGTGGCTGGCGACGGCCGGCGACGAAACGAGAAGCGCCAGGAGGGCCGCGACGCAAACCGCGGAAAGACCCGCCAGAGGCGAACGCGCCGACCTGCCGGTACACCGGTTCGTCCAACTCCGTCGCATCTGGAAGTCCTTTCTGGAAAAGAATCGCGCGAGAGAATACCAAACTGGGCCGTTCCCCGAAGGGAGAAAAACCCGTTTACCGCCTCAACCGGTCGGTCCGACCCCCGGGGCTCCGATCCGGCGGCCGCCGCGACCGGCAACCGTTACCATAGACGCATGGATCCGCTGACGGCCCTGGAGTCCGCGGCCCGGACCGGCCTGCTGCCGCCCGGCTCGTCGATTCTCCTCGCCGTCTCCGGCGGCGCCGACTCGATGGCGCTCCTGGAGGGCGCGGCTCATCTGGCAAGCAAGGCCCGTTGGAGAATCAGCGTCGGGCATGTGCATCACGGCTGGCGCGGCCGCGAAGCCGATCGGGACCTGGCCTTCGTGAAGGAGCACGCCCGCCGCCTCGACCTCCCCTTCTTCTCGCGCCGGCGCGACGCGCGGGAGAACGCCCGCCGACTGCGCCTCTCGCCCGAGGCCGCCGCTCGCCACGTGCGCTACGAGGCCCTGGCCGAGATGGCGAGCGAGGCGGGGGCCACGCTGATCGCCACCGCTCATCAGCGGGACGACCGCGTCGAGTCGTTTCTGCTGGCCCTGGAGCGGCGCGCCGGTTTGTCGGGCCTGGCCGGCCCCAGGGCCCGCCGCGAAGACGGGGTCGTCCGTCCGCTGCTGGCCGTATCGCGCCAGGAAATCCTGCGTTTCCTGAAGGACCGCGGCGCCTCGTTCCGCCGAGACGCCACCAACGGGAACTTGCGTCTCGCGCGCAACCGCGTCCGCCGCGAGCTGGCCGCTCTTCGGGCGGCCCACGGGGAACGCGCCGTCGAAGCCCTGGAAGGCCGGATCGAGCAGCTCGATCGGGATCGCGAGCGGATCGACCGAGAGTACGAAGAACGCGTCCGCCCGCGTCTCTCCGTCGCGTCCGGCTCAGTCCTGGCCGATGCCCGATGGCTCGCGGCCTGCTCTCCGGACCTCCTGCGACATGCCCTGGAGGAGGTGGCGAGACCCTTTGCCCGGCCCGGCCGCGCGCCCATGACTGGCCGCGAGCGGGAACAGATCGTGTCGCGCCTGCACGCCGGGCGGGATTTCCGGTTCGAGGCCGGCCGTCGCATCCGCTTCGAGCGGCGGGGACCCATCCTGAGGGTCGAAGCCGCGAGCGCGAATCAGCGGCCGGCGTGATGTCCGACACGTTTCCCGTATCCCGTTTCACGTTTTCCGTTTACCATTGAGGCAACTCCTGCGCCCATGACCCAAGAACATCTCGAGCGCCGCTTCGAGGCCGACCGAATCGCCCAGCGCGTCTCGGAGGTGGCCTCGCAGCTTGGCCGCGAGTTCCCCGGCGGCGACCTGGTTCTGGTCTCGATCCTGAAGGGAGCCTCGTTCTTCCTCGCCGATCTCGCCCGCCAGATGTCCATCCCCATCGCCTGCGAGTACATCAGCGTGCGCCGGGCGGAGGGATCCGATCAGGTTCTCCAGATCGATTTCCGGACCGACTTCAACATCGCCGGCCGGCCGGCGCTCCTGGTGAAGGACGTCGTCTCGACCGGCGTCATCGAGAGCTACCTGATCACCCACCTGCGATCGCAGGGCGCTTCCCAGGTGCGCCTGGCGGCGATCGTCGATCGGACCGATCAGCGGACGACCGACGTGGTCGTGGACTACTCGCTCTTCGCCGTGCCCCGGGGACATTTCGCCGGATACGGCATGGAGTACCAGGGCAAGTACGCGCAACTCCCCTACATCGCGGAGATTGCGGGACCTTCCGGCGGGGCTGCCGCGGGGCAATAATCCCGGCCGACTGTCCGTTAAGATGGACGTTCCCGGGGACCGGGGAAGGAGTCTTTCTTGAACGCCACCATCAAAAACCTGCTGCTGTGGATGGTCATCCTGGTTTTGATCATCCTGGCCTGGAACGTTTTCAAACAGAGCGCGACCGCGGTGGAGGAGGTCAGCTTCTCCCGCTTCCTGACGCAAGTCTCTCAGGGGCACGTGCAGAAGGTTTCCATCCGGGGAGACGAGATCCGGGGAACCTACGGGCCGTCGGCGGGCAAGCAGAACGTCTTCTTCAAGACCTACGCCCCCAACTATCCCAAGCTGGTGGAGGACCTCCAGGCCAAGGGGGTCGACATCGAGGTCACGCCGCAGAAGGACTCCTCCTTCGTGTCGGCCCTGGTCATGTACGGTCCGCTCATCCTGCTCGTCGCGATCTGGTTCGTGATCATGCGGCAGATGCAGGCCGGGGGGAACAAGGCGCTCTCCTTCGGGAAATCCAGGGCCAAGCTCCTGACGCCGACCCAGAAGAAAGTCACGTTCAAGGACGTCGCCGGGGTGGAGGAAGCGAAGGTCGAGCTGCAGGAGATCATCGAGTTCCTGAAGGACCCGGGCAAGTTTCAGAAGCTCGGCGGCAAGATCCCCAAGGGCGTGCTCCTGATCGGCCCTCCGGGCACCGGCAAGACGCTCCTGGCCCGCGCCGTGGCCGGCGAGGCCAACGTCCCCTTCTTCACCATCTCCGGCTCCGACTTCGTCGAGATGTTCGTCGGTGTCGGCGCCTCGCGGGTGCGCGACCTCTTCGAGCAGGGGAAGAAGAACGCCCCGTGCATCATCTTCATCGACGAGATCGACGCCGTGGGCCGGCACCGCGGGGCGGGGCTCGGCGGCGGGCACGACGAGCGCGAGCAGACGTTGAACGCGCTCTTGGTCGAGATGGACGGGTTCGACACCAACGAGGGCGTCATCCTGGTGGCCGCCACCAACCGTCCCGACGTGCTCGATCCGGCGCTGCTGCGGCCGGGACGCTTCGACCGGCGGGTCGTCGTCGACCGGCCCGACCTGCGCGGACGCGAACAGATCCTCAAGGTGCACACGCGCGCGACGCCGCTTTCGGAGAGCGTGGACCTCTCGATCATCGCCCGCGGGACGCCCGGCTTCTCCGGCGCCGACCTGGCCAACCTCGTCAACGAGGCGGCCTTGAACGCGGCCCGCTTCAACAAGAAGAAAGTCGAGATGATCGACTTCGAGTACGCCAAGGACAAGGTCATGATGGGGCCGGAGAGAAAGTCCATGATCATGACGGAGGAGGAGAAGAGGAACACCGCGTACCACGAGGGCGGCCACGCGCTCGTCGCCGCGCTCCTTCCCGACGCCGACCCCCTCCACAAGGTCACCATCATTCCGCGCGGCCGGGCGCTGGGAGTGACCATGCAGCTGCCGGCGGAGGACAAGTACTCCCACACCAAGGAGTATCTGGAGTCGATGATCACAGTCATGATGGGCGGCCGCATCGCCGAGGAGAAGTTCCTCGGCCACATGACCACCGGGGCGGGCAACGACCTGGAGAAGGCCACCGACATCGCCCGCAAGATGGTCTGCGAGTGGGGGATGAGCGAGCTCGGTCCGTTGACGTTCGGAAAGGTGGAGGGAGAGATCTTCCTCGGCCGCGACTTTGGCCGCACCCAGGACTATTCCGAGGGCACGGCGAACCAGATCGACACCGAGGTCAAACGCATCGTCACCCAGGCGTACCAGCGAGCGAAGATCCTGATCGAGGAGAACGAGCGGGTCATGCACCGCCTGGCCCGCACGCTCCTGGAGAAAGAGGTTCTCGACGGCGAAGAGGTCCTGCAGATCATCGCCGAGGAGACCGGCGCCGACATCTCCAAGCTCCGCAAGTCGGGCCCGCCCAAGCCGCCGATCCTGCCCGGCACGCCCGAGATTGCCGGCGGCCAGATCGGGCCGCTGGTGCCGGAACCGGCGTAAACCGTCGCCGGAGCTGCGCTTGGGGATCTGCCCGCTGACGCGGGCACCGGACCGCGGCTCGCCCGGATGCGGGCTCGACCGCGGTCCTGATCCCGAGAGCTCCGCTCCGGCTCCCGCGGCGCGAGTCGTTTCGCGGATCCAGTCCGCGAAACTTGGTCGCGCCGCGAGCTGCAGAGCGATTCCGGCTCACCGAGATCGATTTCGACTGAGGACTGAGGACTCGACAGGTTACAGCCACGATTTCGATTCGCGCTGACCTCGTCTGATAGCCTCGCGCGATGTTTGTCGACACTTTTCTCCCCGAGTTCGACATGGAGATGGCGGCGACGCGCAAGCTCCTCGAGCGGCTGCCCGCCGACCGGCTGGACTGGAAGCCGCACCCGAAGTCGCGCAGCCTCGGTCAGCTCGCCGGCCACGTCGCGGAGCTGCCTCGCTGGGGCATGCGCATCGCCCACGACACCTTCCAGGCGGGCAGCGAAGAAGTCCCGCCGCTGAGAGCCGCCGCGGACTTTCTGGCGCGCTTCGACGCGAACGTGCGACAGGGCCGCGAAGGGATCGCCGGCAAGACCGATGCGGACCTCCAGGGCAAGCTCGCGGTCTTCCACGAGGGCCGCGAGCGGTTCGCCTTTCCCAAGACCGTCCTCTTGCGCCGCGTTCTCATGAACCACCTGATCCACCACCGGGCGCAGCTCGCCGTCTATCTGCGCCTCCTCGACGTGCCAGTGCCGCCCCTGTACGGCCCGACGGCGGACGAGGACGTGTAGCCCTGGGGCCCGCGCCTCTCGCCCTACCCCTCACGCTCCGAAGCCCCGGTCCGCGGCGCGCGTAGCCTCGCGAAGTCACCGAGCGAGGAGGCGCGCGCCGCGCGAGGCGGAGCGAAGCGGCGGATCAGCCAGGCCGTCGAGCCCACTGGCGAGCGGCCTGGCGGTGCGCCCAAAGGGCGCAGATCCCCCGCGCAGTGAAGCCAAGGGTAAACTGCCGGCGTGACGGTCAGCGCGGACCTGGTCTTCGCGGCGAACAATCCAGCCGAGCTCGCCGAGGTCTTCTCCTGGGACGGCGTCCGGCCGGCGACCTTCTCCCTCTCGGAATTTCCCGTGGACATCGTGCGGCTGGCCGGATCGAGCTCTCCCCCGGTGGCCCTCTCCCGCTGCCGGCGGGCGGAGAGCCTGAAGGCGCTGCCGGCCTCCCTGCGCACCCGGGCGCAGGCGGCCTTCGAGAGGGCCGCGCGGTCGCCGTCCTCGCTGCCCCTGGCCCACGGGAGAAGCCTCGACCTCTCGGCCGGGCCGGCCGTGCTGGCGGTCGTCAACGTTACGCCGGACTCCTTCTCCGACGGCGGCCTCTACTTCGACACCGGCCGGGCGGTGGCGCGGGCCCTCCAGCTCTTCGAGGACGGCGCCGCCATGGTCGACGTCGGCGGGGAGTCGACCCGGCCGTCCAACTACGGGGAGGCGGCCGACGTCCCGGCCGAGGAGGAGATCCGCCGCGTGGAGCCGGTCATCGCGGCCCTGAGGCGCCAAACCGAGAAGCCGATCTCGATCGACACGCGCAAGGCCGACGTCGCCCGCGCCGCGCTGGCCGCCGGCGCCGACCTGGTCAACGACGTGAGCGGGTTCCGCTACGACCCGGATCTGCCCGCCGCGGCGGGCGAGGTCGGCGCGGCGGTGATCGTGATGCACATGCGGGGAACCGACCCCCGGACCATGCAGCGGGACACGACGTACGCGCACCTGGCGGGCCAGGTCGCGGCGGGACTGGCCGAGTGCGCCGCGCGCGGAATCGACGCCGGAATCTCTTCCGACCGCATCGTCGTCGATCCGGGTCTGGGGTTCGGAAAGAGCGCCCCGGGAAATCTCCTTCTCCTCCGCCACTTGGCCGCCCTGCGGTCACTGGGATTTCCCGTCGCGGTCGGCGCGTCGCGCAAGGGCTTCGTGCGGCGCTATTCCGGGGTCTCCGAAGACTCCTCCTCCGGCGACCGTTTGCCCGGCTCGCTGGCGTGCCTAGCCGCCGCGGCCCAGGCCGGAGCCGCAATCGTGCGCGTGCACGACGTCGCCGAGTCGGCCCGCTTCCTCAAGATGCTCGCCGCCGTCCGCTCGCCGGCGGCCCGTACGGCGGAGCCCGCCAGGTCCGCGGCACCATGAAGCAGATCGTCTTCCAGCGCCTCACCTCGCTCTCCCACCTGGCGCTGACGTGGCGGGACGCCGTCGACATCCTGGTCGTGGCGCTGATCGTCTACAGCCTTCTTCGGTTGATCCGCGGCACCCGGGCGGTGCAGATGGTACTCGGCATCGTCGCCATCTTCCTGATCTACGAGTTCGCGGTTTTCGCCCAGCTGGTCGCCGTGCGCACCGTGCTCCAGGCGCTGCTCTTCTATCTCCCCTTCGCCATCATCGTGATTTTTTCGCAGGAGCTGCGCCGGGCTCTGGCCGCGTTCGGGCGCACGCCGTTTCTCTCCTGGTTCTCGGCGTACCAGGCCGAGGAGACCATCTCCGACATCGTGCTCGCGGCCACGACGCTGTCGGCCCGCCGCATTGGCGCGTTGATCGTCCTGGAGCGGAGAGAAGGCCTCAAGAACTACATCGAGAACGGCGTGCCGGTCGACGCGGCCGTCTCGTACGATCTGCTCGTGACGGTCTTCGCTCCGGGCACTCCCCTCCACGACGGCGCGGTGATCATCTCGGGAGAGCGGGTCGCCGCGGCGGCCTGTTTTCTTCCCCTGTCCCTGAAGGAGACTTTCTCCAAGAGAATCGGCACGCGGCACCGCGCGGCCATGGGCATCACGGAAGAGACCGATGCCCTGGCCGTGGTGGTGTCCGAGGAGCGGGGAACGATCTCCGTGGGGCAGGACGGGCAGCTGATCGAAGACCTCGACGGAAAGGCCCTGCGGGACCTCCTTCTGCGGGAGCTCGCGCGGTGAGGCGAAACTGACATGGCGCAGCGACCGGCGATCTTCCGCAACCTGGGACTGAAGATCCTGGCCCTGGCGATCGCGCTGATCGTCTGGTTCGTGTTCGCCGCGCAGCGCCGCGAGCGGATCTCGGAGCGCACCTACCGGATCCCGCTCTCGCTGGTGAACATCCCGGGGCACATGGTGATCGCCTCTCCCCTGCCGCCCAGCGTCGACGTGCGCGTGCGGGGGCCGTTCACGGCGCTGCGGCAGCTCGACCCCGCCAAGATGGAGGCGGTCATCGATCTGGCCGACGCGGCTCGCGGCGAAAGGCTCTACCGTCTGGCCGCGGAGGACATCAACGTGCCGCAGGAGGTCGAGGTCATCGCCATTTCTCCGGCGGAGATCCGGGTGGTGCTGGACGCCGTGACCGAGAAGGTCGTTCCGATCCTGCCCAACATCGTCGGCCAGCCCGCCCCGGGCTACCAGGTGGACGAAGTGGGCGTCGAGCCGCGCACCGCGCGGGTGGCCGGGCCGGAGTCGGTCCTCCAGCCGATGACGCAATTGACGACCGATCCGATCTCGATCGACGATCGGTCCGCGACGTTCTCGGTTCCCGCGGCCGTCCTGTCCGACGCGCCGGGCGTCCGCATCAAGGAGGGTCAGGTCGTCACGGTGACGGTGCGCCTGCGCTCGACCCTCGAAGAAACGCCCACGCCGACCCCCGAAGGACGCCCGCGGCGCAAATGAAGCTCTTCGGAACCGACGGCCTGCGAGGCCGGGCCGGCGAGTTTCCGCTCGATCCGGATTCCGTCGTTCGCGTGGGACGCGCGGTGGGTCGGCGGCTGGAGGTCGCAGGCGCCCCGAGAATCGTCGTTCTCGGAGGCGACACGCGCGCTTCCACGCCCGATCTCCTGGGCCAGCTCTCCAGCGGGCTCGCCGCGGCGGGCTGCGAGGTCGCGTGCGCCGGCGTCCTGACCACTCCCGGAGTGGCCGAAGTCGTCCTGGGCCTGACCGCCGGCGCCGGCATCTCCGTGTCCGCTTCCCACAATCCCTTCCAGGACAACGGCATCAAGATCTTCGGCTCGGACGGCCGCAAATGGCCGGACGAGTGGGAGGAGGCGGTGGAGAAGAGCCTTCTCGCTTCGCGAGAAGGCGACGGGGGGACAGGGGAGGACGCGGGGACGCGGGGACGCGGGGACGCGGGGAAATCACCCAAGACGGATCCGCGGCTGGCCGAGATGTATCTGGCCCGGCTGGCCCTGCACGTTCCGGTGCGGCTTCACAATATGCAGATTGTTCTCGACGCTGGCAACGGAGCGGCGTACACGCTCGGGCCACGGGCGCTCGAGACCGCCGGGGCCCGGGTGCGCGTCCTGCACGATCAGCCGGACGGACAGAACATCAACGCGAACTGCGGCGCGCTTCATCCGCAATCCATGGCTGCGGCCACCGCCGAGAGCCGAGCCGTCCTGGGGGTGGCCCTGGACGGAGACGCCGACCGGGCGATTTTCGCCGACGAAACCGGGCGGATCCTCGACGGCGACGATGTGCTCTGGATCATCGCCACCGACTGGAAGCGCAAGGGCATCCTGGCCAGGGGAGGAGTCGTCGGCACGGTGATGTCCAACTTCGGCCTGGAGGCCGCGCTCGAGCGCGAGGCGATTGCCTTCCGGCGGGCGGCGGTGGGCGATCGCAGCGTGGCGCGGGCCATGGAGGAGAGCGCCGCTCCCATCGGCGGCGAGACCTCCGGCCACGTACTCCTCCCCTTCTCCCCGGCCGGCGACGGGATCCAGACCGCCCTTCTGGTGGCCTCGATCACCGCCGAGAGCGGGCAGCCGCTGTCGCGGCTGGCGAACCTGGAGAAGGTCCCCCAGATCCTGCGCAACGTGCGCGTGGCCCGCCGCGCCGCTTTCGAACAGATCCCGTCGATCTCACAGGCCATGGACCGGGCGCGGCAGGGCCTCGACCACCGCGGCCGCATCCTGCTGCGCTACTCCGGAACCGAACCGCTGCTGCGCATTCTGGTGGAGGGACTGGACGGCATGCTGGTCGCGCAAGTGGCGGACGACCTGGAAGCCGCCGTCCGCCGGGAGCTGACGTGAGGGATATTCGGGCGATCCTCTTCGACGCCGGTGGGACGCTCATCCACGTCAACGGAGAAGCGATCTGCCGGGCGGTCGGCCTGCCCTACTCGGAGGCCGCGTTCCGGGAGGCGGAGGCCGGGGCGCATGGCGAGGCCCGGCGATGGATCGTGAGCCATCCCGCCTCGACCGACGCGGAACGCTTGCCGATCTATATCGACGGAATCCTCCGGCGGCTGGGAATCCGGGACGCCGCCCGGGCGGCGGGGGCGCAGCGCATCGCCGAGGAGCACGCCCGGGCCAACCTGTGGTCCCGCTCCGGCGAGGGCGCCGCCTCCACGCTGGAAGCCCTCCAGCGGCGTGGATACCGCCTGGGCGTGGTCTCGAACTCGAACGGTCACGTGCGGCGCCTGCTCGAGCGGGCCGGCCTCGCGCAGTTCCTCGAAGTCATCATCGACTCCTCCGAGCTCAAGATCGAGAAGCCTGATCCTCGAATCTTCCTCGCCGCGACCACGCATCTGGGCCTGGAGCCTTCATTCTGTGCCTACGTCGGGGACGTCTTTGAAATCGACGTCGTCGGGGCAAGGGCCGCCGGCCTCTCCCCGATCCTGATCGGCTCGGCTCCCGCGCCCGGGCCGATTGCGCGGGTCGTGCGGCTGTCCGAGCTCCTGGAGCTCTTCCTCGGGCGCGCCGGTCAAGAAGCTCGATGATCGTCGACGTCCTGGGGTCGGCTCCGTCGGAGGTCGAGCTTGCCCGGACACTTTTTCGCGAATACGAGAAGTCGCTCGGAATCTCTCTCTGCTTCCAGGGCTTCGAAAAAGAGCTGGCCGGCCTGCCCGGCGATTACGCTTTTCCCCGAGGACGGCTGCTCATCGTCCGGGACGGCGACGCGGTCGCCGGTTGCGGGGCGTTGCGGCCGCTCGCCGCGAACCTCTGCGAAATGAAGCGGCTCTACGTGCGCGAGGCCTTCCGCGGGCGGGGCGTGGGGAGGTTCCTGGCCGAGTCGCTGATCGAACAGGCACGCTCGATCGGCTACCGCGCGATGCGCCTGGACACCATGCCGTCGATGACCGCGGCGATCCCGCTCTACCGGTCTCTCGGGTTCCGCGACATCGAGCCCTACACCACCAACCCCGTCCCCGGCGCCCTGTTCCTGGAAATGGAGCTCTCGCAGGCTGCTGAAAAATGATTGCGGGCGTCGCGTCAGGGCTTTTGCAACTCGCAGCGGACCGAGAGGCTTGCCTTCGCCGACGAGCGACCATTCCGATGAGAGTCACGTCGCTGCGGGCAAGAGCCCTGCCGCCGCAAGCGGTTGCGGCGGCGCGGGGCCGTCTCCGTAGCGTCGCCGCTCGACTGTCCCTGAGGACGCCTCGCCGGCGTCGGATGCGTACGGCATCGCCTTCGTCGCGTCGCCTCGGATCCGACCCCGCGGCGCTCGCAACGCCGCTCCACACCCTTTTTCAGCAGCCTGCGAGCGGCTTCAGCTCTCCGACGTCCTCTCGATGCCCGGCATCAATGTGGACGTCGAGTTGGGCTCCGCGAAGACCAGGGCGGTCCCGTTGATCGGGAGGAGCACGGTGTGGTTGCGGTCGGCGAAGTCGAGCCACACCTCGTAGTAGCCCTGCGGAGAGATGGCCATCAAGCGGCCCGGCTTGTTCTTCAATTCCAGGGTCGGGCAGAAGACGATAACGCGCGCGGGGAGTTCCATCAGGTGGTCGATCGCCGAGAAAGGACTGCCGGTCGAGGGAAAATCCCCGCACCTTCAGCCTTCAATCGTCAACCTTCGCTTCTCCTTCGGTCTTCGGTCGTTCGTGTTGCCCCATTATCTCAATCATTTCGGCCCACGTCACGACGCGGACTCCCATTTTCCGTGCTTTTTCGAGCTTGGACCCCGCCTCGTCTCCGGCCACCAGGTAGGAGGTCTTGCGTGAGACGGATCCCGCGACCTTCGCTCCGGCCGACTCCATGCGGGCCGAAGCGCCCTCGCGCGAGATCCCCGGCAGCGTTCCGGTCAAGACCACGGTCTGACCCGAGAGCGGCCCTTGGGCGGCGCGCGGGGGCGCCTGCGACCGGAAGGAGAGCCCCCGGGCCCTCAGCTTCTCGACGAGCTCCCGGTGCCGGGGATGGCGAAACCACGCCGCGACCGCCGCCGCGGTGTTCGGGCCGACCTCTTGCGCCGTCTGGAGCTCTTCTTCCGACGCCCGGGCCAGCGCGTCGAGCGTCCCGAAATGCTCGGCCAGGATGCGTGCCGCCTTTTCCCCGATGTGCCGGATCCCGAGCGCGAAGAGGAGCCGCGACAGGTCGTTCTGCTTGCTCCTCTCGATCTCGGCGACGAGATTGCCCGCCGACTTCTCTCCCCACCGCTCCAGGCGCGCCAGGTCGTCCGCCTTCAGGTCGTAGATCGAGGCGACGTCCGTCAGGAGGCCTTCCCTCACCAGCTGGTCGACGAGCTTGTCGCCCAGCCCCTCGATGTTCATCGCCCGCCGCGCGCAGAAGTGCCGCAGGGCCTCGCGCACGACCGCCGGGCACGCCGGGTTGACGCAGCGCGTGGCCACCTCCCCCTCTTCGCGCACGACCGGGTCGCCGCACACAGGACACTGAGCCGGCATGGCGAAGGCCACCGAGTCGCCCGGCCGCTTCTCCAGGATCACGCGGACGACCTTGGGGATGACGTCGCCCCCCTTCTCGACCACCACCGTGTCTCCGACCCGGACGTCCTTGCGGGAGAGGTCTTCATAGTTGTGCAGCGTCGCCCGCTTGACGGTCGTACCGGCCAGTGGCACCGGAGACAGATGCGCGACCGGAGTCAGCACGCCGGTGCGGCCAACCTGGACGGAGATCCCCTCGACCACGGTCGTCTTCTCCTCCGGGGGGTACTTGAAGGCGAGCGCCCAGCGGGGCGACTTCGCCGTCGCGCCCAGTCGCTCCTGCAAGGCGCGGTCGTCGACCTTGATGACGACGCCGTCGGTCTCGAATTCCAGCTCCCGCCGCTTGTCGCGCCACTCCTCGATGAAAGCCCGGACTTGCGGGAACCCCTCGCAGCGCCGGGAATGGGAGTGAACGCGGAAGCCCAGGCGGCGCAGGCGCTCGAGCGTTTCGGACTGCGATCCCGGAAGCGGATCGGCCTCGACCACCGCGTAGAGCCACGCTTCCAGGCCTCGCCGCGCGGCGACGCGGGAGTCGAGGAGCTTCATCGTTCCGGCCGCGGCGTTGCGCGGGTTGGCGAAGAGGGGCAGTCCCTCTTCTTCCCGCTGCGCGTTCAAGGCGGCGAACGCCTTCTTGGGATAGAAGACCTCTCCGCGGACCTCGAGGGGCGATTTCTCGGAGATCGAGAGCGGGATCGAGCGGATGGTCCGGACGTTGACCGTGACGTCGTCGCCGCGCGACCCGTCCCCCCGCGTGGCCGCGCGGACGAGCACGCCCTCTTCGTACCGCAAAGAGATCGACAGGCCGTCGATCTTCAGCTCCGCGACGTAGGCCGGCGGCTCCTCTCCCAGGATGCGCCGCGCGCGCGCCAGCCACGCCTGCGCCTCTTCCCACGAGTAGGCGTTCTCCAGCGACAGCATCACAACGCGGTGGGTCACGGTGGCGAAGCCCTGTGCCGGAGCGCCGCCCACCCGCCGGGCGGGCGAATCGGGCGATGCCAGTTCGGGATAGCGCTCTTCGAGCGCGACGAGCTCGCGCATGAGCCCGTCGAAGTCGGCGTCGGTGATCTCCGGACGCCCCTCGCCGTAATACAGCCGTTCGTGCCGGAGGATCTCGGCGGCCAGGTCGCGGGCGCGCTCCCGGGCCTCGGCGGGAGCGGAATCCGGGCTCGGCGCGGCGGTCTCCCGGCGCTCCCCTTTGGCCCGTCTCGCCATATCCGCCATGCTACAGTGGCGCCGATGCGGTGGGCAAAGGCGCGGACGATCGCGCCGGGGGTTCTGATTCTGACGTGGTCCGCCGTCTCCGCGGCAGAGACCGTCCCGACGACTTCGCTCACGGCGCCGATCGCTTCGTACGAGATCTCCGCCCGGCTGGACACGGAGAAGAAGACGATCGAGGCCACGGAGCTCCTGACGTGGACCAACCGCACGCCCCGATCCACCCAGACGCTGCGGTTCCACCTCTACTTGAACGCCTTCCGCAACACGCGCTCCACGTTCTGGAAGGAATCGAAGGGGGAGGGCCGCGGCGGCCGAATCCCCGATTCGTGGGGCTCGGTCGAGATCTCCAGGATGACGCTCCAGGACAACACCGATCTGCTCCCGACCCTCGCCTACGTGTCGCCGGACGACGGCAACGCCGACGACCGCACGGTGGCCGAAGTGCGCCTGCCCCGGCCGGTCGCGCCGGGAGAGACGATCCGGGTCTCGCTCGACTTCCTGTCCCGCCTGCCGCGCGTCTTCGCGCGCACCGGGTACAAGGGGGACTTCTTCCTGGTGGCGCAGTGGTTCCCCAAGGTCGGCGTCCTGCAGGATTCGGGATGGAACTGCCACCAGTTCCACGCGGCGAGCGAGTTCTTCTCCGACTTCGGCGACTACGATGTCTCGATCGACGTGCCAGCACGTTACCGCGGCAAGGTCGGCGCGACGGGCCAGCGCGTCGAGGAGCGGGCGTCTCCCGCCGGTGACCGGATCACCTACCGGTTCCGCCAGGCCAGCGTGCACGACTTCACCTGGACGGCGGACCCGGCGTATCCTCGTGATCCAGGACCATTTCCACGAGGCCGGCCTGCACGACGTCGATCTGACGCTGCTGCTCGAGCCGGAGCACCGGCGGCAGGGCGAGCGGTATCTGAAGGCGGTGAAGGCGGCGATCTCCGGCTACGGCCGGGTCCTGGGGGCCTATCCCTACGACACGCTGACGATCGTCGATCCGCCGTGGGGCGCGCGGGCCGCCGGCGGCATGGAGTATCCGACGCTCATCACCGCCGGGACGTCCCTCTTCGCCCCGGCCTCGGTCCACAGCCCGGAAGGGGTCACCATCCACGAGTTCGGGCACCAGTTCTTCTACGGCCTGCTCGCGTCCAACGAGTTCGAGGAGCCGTACCTGGACGAGGGGTTCAACACCTACATGACCGACCGCGTCCTGGCCACGGCGTACGGCGTCAATCATGCCGCCCTCTCGATCTTCGGGGTGCGCTTCCCACTCGGCATCGACCAGCACTACCCCGTCGACCCCAACCGCCGCTACTTCGCGACCGCCACGCGCGACATCCATGCGGCGTGGAGCTGGCGCTTCCGCGACCGGGCGACCTACGGGGCCAACGCGTACTCGCACACCGCCCTGGCGCTGGCGACCCTCGAGCGCCTGCTCACAGCCAACGTCATGGACCGGGCCCTCCGGCTCTATGCCGACCGGTGGCGCTTCAAGCATCCGACCTTGAAGGACTTCATCGTCGCGGTCAACGACACGACCGGGCGCGATTGGACGTGGTTCTTCAACCGCACCTTCTGACTCCTCCGGGCAGGTGGACTACGCCGTCGACGAGGCGCGGAGCGCTCCCTCGAAGGTTCCACGGGGCCTCTTCGAGAAGGACGGCAAGCTCGCGCCGGAGCCGCCGGCGGACATGGCCAAGCCGCGCGGCTACGACAGCGAGGTCACCGTCGCGCGCCGGGGAGAGACGGCCCTGCCGGTGGAGATCCTTCTGCGCTTCGAGGGAGGCAGGGTCTTCCGCACCGTGTGGGACGGCGAGGCCCGGTGGACGCGGTTCACCGTCGCGCAGGGGCCGCGCCTGCTCGAGGCCATCGTCGATCCGGACGAGAAGATCCTGCTCGACGCCGACCGGTTCAACAACGGCCGCCGTGTCCAGGGTGATCCGCGCGCCGCGTCACGGTGGACCTCCCGAACCGTCTTCTGGGCGCAGAACCTGATCGATTTTCTGACGGTGGCGTGGTGAGCGCCCGGCATTCGGTGCGCGCCTTCTCCCGGGGCCTGGCTCTGTCGCTGTCCAAGCCCTACCTCGCGGCTTCGCTGTGGCTGATCCAGCTGCTGTTGTCGTCGGTTCTCATCCTTCCGGTCTCCAATTCCCTGCACGACCTGCTCGATCACTCCGTGGCCGGGAGCCGCATGGTCGCCAATCCGGACTGGGGATGGTGGGAGACGCTCCAGCGGGAGCATCCCGACCTCCTCGGCAACCTGCCCGATCTGTCCGCGGGCCTTCTGACGCCGGAAGGCGCGCGGTCGTCCCAGCTCCCGGGCCTGCGCGGAATCGGAGCGGCCGCGATCGCGCTGGCGATGCTCGCCGTCGTGCTCCACGCCTTCGCGCTGGGCGGCATCTTCGGCACGCTGCGCGAGCCGCAGGCTTCGCTCGTCACGTTCGGCCGGGAGGGGATGCGCCGCTTTCCGGCGTTCCTGGCGTTCACGCTGGCCGCGCTGGCCGCCGCCGGCACGGCGTATCGGTGGATCTTCCTGGAGACGGGCGAAGCTCTGGCTCATCGGACGCAGGAGCTCGACACCGAGGGCAAGGCCATCGCCGTCACCGCCCTGCGGGTCGTGGCCCTGCTGCTGGCGCTCGGGGCGATCAAGCTCGCCGCCGACGCGGTGCGGGCCACGTGGGTCGCCCGGCCGGACCTGCCGCCGATCTCGCGCTTCTTCACCGGGTTGGGCGGGTTCGTGTCGCGCCCCCTGCGCCTCTTCGGCGTTCTCCTGTGGTACGTCCTGGCGTCGGCCCTGCTCTACCTGATCTGGCTCGTGGCCGATCCCTCCGCGGGGGGCGAGGCCCGGCTGGCGCTGGTGCCGCTCATCCTGATCCAGCAGGTCTTCGTCTTCGTGCGTCTGCTGGTCAAGGTCGGCTATTACGCGGGCATTTCCGAGGCCCTCTCGCGCGATCCCTCTCCCGAATACTCCTACGTCGCGCCGGCCCCCGCCGCGCCGGCCGAGAGCTCCGGCCTTTAGGCCCCATACAATACAGATATTGTTGACCGCGAGGTCCTACCGGGAGCTGGCGATGAAGGAGCGTTCCAGCGGCCGGCCGGCGGCGTCCAGCCGCACGCGGTAGACGAAGGGCTCCCGCCGGAAGCCGCCGTGGTGGTCGCTCTGCCAGGGACCGGCGAACCACGGAAGAAAACGCAGATCCTCCCACGTCACCGCCGCTCCCCCGTCCGCTTCCGGAAGCAGCGTGGCCAATGGAAAGCGGGCGAACGCCAGGTAGATCTGCACGTCCGGCAGATCGCGGCTGGCTGAGAGGAGCCGCGACTCCGGCGGCTGGGGAAACGCCAGCGTGCGGGCGCGCTGGGGCGGCGGGTAGAAGTCCGAGAGGCTGCCCAGGGCGTCGGCCAGGTGCACCGGGGGCCTGGGGTCGGCCGCTCCCCGCGCGAACGGACCGACGTCGAAGAAGGCCGCATGCACCGCTCCCGGCCGCTCGGAGAGCCCGAGCCACCGGAACGGCGAGAGAAACTGCGGAAGCGCCGCCACCGTGGATCCCGCGGGAGGACGATCGAGGCGGCGCCACGTTTCCAGGGCTCGCTGGTGCATCGCCGCGCAGATCCCGATGTAGAGAAAGAGCAGCGCCCCGCCGGCGGCCGCCACGGCCTGGCCCCGGGCCCGGAAGAGGAGCGTCCCCGCCAGCGTCAACGCCACGATCGCGGTGAAGAACGGATCGAGGATGAAGACCCAGTCGAGCGAGTACCGGACGCGCGACAGCGGGTAGAAGAACTGGGTTCCGAAGGACGTGATCCAGTCGAACAGGATGTGGGAGGCGATCCCGACCGCGGCGAAGACCCACAGCGTCGTGAGCTTCGCCGCCTTGAAGAAAAATCGGGCCCCGACCGCCAGCCCCAGCGCGAAGACGGGCAGGTAGACGAAGGAATGGGACCAGCTCCGGTGGTCCCGCAGATACTGGAGCCGGCTGGAGAAGAACAGGAAGTCGAGATCCGGAAACATCGCCGCCGCCCCTCCCAGGAGAAGCGCAGCCCGCGCGCCCGGCCACCGCGAGGCGGCCCGCGAGAGGACCGAGCCGGCGATTCCATGCGTGACCGTATCCATGCGCCGCAGATGATAATTTGAGAAACTTCCCGGAGATTCCCGATGGCTACCGCCGGCGAGAAACCGTTCCAGGACCGCGTCGCCCTCATCACGGGCGCGTCGTCCGGGCTCGGCCGGGCGTTCGCGCGCGCGCTCGCGCGCCGAGGGGCGTCGGTCTTCCTCGTCGCGCGCCGCGAGGAGAAGCTGCGCGAGGCGGTCGCCGAGATCACGGCCGAAGGCGGAGATGCCGCCTATCACGTCGCCGACGTCCGCAACGTGCCGGCCCTCTACGATCTCATCGACGTCCTTCTCGCCCGCTACCGCAAGCTCCACGTCCTGATCCACAGCGCGGGCCTCGGATGGAGAGAGCCGCTCCAGGATCTCAAGCGCTCGCAGATCGCGGAGATGCTCGAGACGAACCTGGCGGCGCCGATCTACCTGACGCAGGCCGCGCTGGAGGCCCTGCGCCGCAACGCGCCGGCCGATGTCGTGCACATCGCCTCCATCGCCGGGCTCCACGGCTTCGCGCAAGGAACCGCGTACTGCGCCGCCAAGCACGGTGTGGTGGGATTTTCGCGCGCCCTGGCCGAGGAGCTCAAACCCGACGGCGTGCGGGTCACCGCGATCTGCTCCGGGTCGACCGACACCGCGTTCTACGAGCGGTTCCGACCCACCACCGACCGGGAACACATGCTGCGGGAAGAGGATGCCGTGCGCGCCCTCCTGTACGTCCTGACCTCGCCGCCGCACGTCCTGCACGGGGAGATCGTTCTGAGGCCGAGGGTGCTCTCCAGGGTCTGAGGTCTCAGGTCTCGGTTCAAGGTCCAAAGTTGGACATCGCGGAGAGGCATGGTGAAGATTAAAACCCTGGACTTTCGACTTTAGACCTTAAACTTCCTCCCAATGCATTCCATTCTCCTGGTGGATGACTCGGGCTTGTTCCGGGAGATCTCCGACAAGCTCGAGTCGAGGCTCTCCTGCCGCCTGCTGACGGCGGGCAGCGGCTCGGAGGCTCTCTCCGTGGCGCGGCGCGAAGGGCCGGACTTGATCTCCCTCGACGCCGAGATGACCGGGATGACCGGCATCGATGTGTGCCGCGTTCTCAAGGCCGATCCTCAGTTCTCGCGCACGCCGGTGTTGGTGGTGTCGGTTTCCGAGAGGCAGGAGCAGGACCTGCGCAGAGCGGGGGCGGATGCGTGGTTGTCCAAGCCCCTGGAGGAGACCGCGTTCCTCGACAGCGTGCGCCGCCTGCTGCGGCTGAGCCCGCGCACCGGCGCTCGAACGAACGTCGGCTGGCCGATCACTTTCTGGCGCGACGGCCAGCAGCATGACGGGACGTTGCGCGATCTCTCCCGTGGCGGATTCTTCATCCGGACGCACGTGCGCCAGCCGGTGGGAGCGCGGTTGGAGGTCTCCTTCGATGTGCCGGAAGGCAAGTCCGGCCGCACCGTCGTCGCCGAGGCGCTCGTCGTCCGAACGGCGGCCGAGCCCGAGCTCGGCCTGGGGTGCCGCTTTTTTCGAATCGCCGCCGGCCCGAAAGCGAACCTCGAAGAGTGTCTGAGGATGCTGGAGGGGGAGACGAGCAGTCCCTAGTCAGTCTTTAGTCCTGAGTCCCCGGTCCCTCGTCCTTGGTTCTGAGTCCTGTTCTCCTGAACCACGGACCACGGACGACGGACTACGGACGACGGACTGTTCCGCTTCCCAAGTCCACCAGCTCGATGCCGGCCTCGCGGGCGACGGCGATCGACTTCTCATCCCGATAGAACTCGCCGTAGTAGACCCGCGCGATTCCCGCGTTGGCGATCAGCTTGAAGCACGGCCAGCAGGGACTGGCCGTGGTGTAGATCTCCCCGCCCGCGATCGAGATGCCGTTGCGCGCGGCCTGAAGGATCGCGTTGGCCTCGGCGTGAACCGTCGCGATGCAATGCCCCTCCTCCATCAGGCAGCCGACGTCCTCGCAGTGCGGCAGCCCCCGGATCGAACCGTTGTAGCCGGTCGAGAGAATCGTGCGGTCGCGCACAATCACCGCCCCCACGTGCTTTCTGGGGCAGGTGGCGCGGGTGGCGACCTGCAGCGCGATGTTCATGAAGTACGTGTGCCAGTCGACGCGGTCGGACATGGGCGGATTATGCCCGAGACCGGATTCGTAAAGCGTCAAACGTGAAACGTCAAACGAAGCACGCGAGGTCTCGGAATCGATTGACGTTTGACGTTTGACGTTTCACGATCGGCGTTGTGTCACAATCGTCCCCGACATGAACAAAGCTCGGCGCGTCGCCGTCACCGGCATCGGAGCGGTGACGTCGATCGGCACGAACATCCCCGATTTCTGGAAGGCTCTGCTGGAAGGGACATGCGGGATCAGAGAGTTCACGCTCTTCGACTCCGCGAACTATCGGACGCAGACGGCGGCCCAGATTCCGAGGATCCCGGACGATTTCCTGACGCCGCTTCAGAAGCGGCGCATGTCCCGCGCCGATCGCATGGGGCTGGCCGCCGCGCGCGAGGCTGTGGCCCAGTCCGGTCTCGACGTCTCACGCGAGGACCCGACGCGCATGGGCGTGATCCTGGGAGGAGGCACCTCGGGCCTGATCGACTCGGAGGCTTATTACGAGCGGCATCTGCAGGGAAAGAGGGACCGGCCTTCCAAGGTCCTGAACCATCTGCCCGACGCGATCACCGACCGCCTGGCGCAGTATTTCGGGCTGGAGGGCCTGAAGTCGACCATCACGACCGCCTGCTCCTCGTCCGCCAACGCCATGGGATACGCCCACGACGCGATCGTGGCGGGCCTGGCCGACGTCATGTTGACCGGCGGATCCGACGTCCTGGCGCGGTTGACGTACGCCGGCTTCAACTCGCTGCGCTCGGTCGATCCCGATCCCTGCCGGCCGTTCGACAAGAACCGCAAGGGGCTGTCGATCGGCGAGGCTGCCGGCATCCTGGTGTTCGAGGAGTACGAGCGGGCGCGTCGGCGCGGTGCGCCGATCCTGGCGGAGTTTCTCGGCTACGGGGTCACCTCCGACGCGTATCACATGACCGCTCCCGACCCGTCGGGGGCGGCCGGCGCGCGGACCATTCGAGCGGCCCTGGACTCGGCGGGCGTGAACGCCTCCGATGTCGGCTACATCAACGCGCACGGCACCGCCACCGCGCAGAACGACTCGGCGGAGACGGCGGCGATCAAGGTCGCGCTCGGAGACGGCGCGCGGCGCGTTCCCGTCTCTTCGATCAAGTCGATGATCGGCCACTGCCTGTGCGCGTCGGGCGGCATCGAGGCGGTGGCCACCGTCCTCACCCTGCGCGACGGAAAAGTCCCTCCGACCATTCATTACGAGCACCCGGACCCGGCCTGCGATCTCGACTATGTCCCCAACGAAGCCCGCGATACCGGCGTGTGCGTGGCCCTGTCCAACTCCTTCGCCTTCGGAGGCAACAGCTCCGTGGTGGTCCTGGGCCGGGCGTGAACCGGGAAACGGGAGACGGGAAACGAAGATGAAGGCGCCTGTCCCTGGGTTCGGCCGTTTTCCGTTCCCCGCTTTCCGGCCCTGAAACCGCTCGGATGGCGAATCACGGCGTGATCACCGGCCTGGGAGCGGTCTCTCCCCTGGGCCGCTCGCCGGATGAGTTCTACCGACGCCTGCGGGCCGGGGAGACCTCGATCCGTCCGATGACGGATGAGGAGCGCGAAGGGCTGCAAGCCACCCATGTGTCCCGCTACGACGGGTTCACGCCGCAGCCGGAGATCCCGCCGATGAAGGCCCGGCGCTTCGACCGGGGTAGTCAGTTCGCGATCCTGGCGTGCTCGCAGGCCCTGGCCCAGTCGGGCTACGACGTGGCCGCCGCTCCGGAGGCGATCGGGATCGCCATGGGCACGGGCTCGGCGGGCGCCGGCGCCCTGACGGAGTTTCTCCGAGTCCTGTTCGTCGATTCTCCCGAGGCCGCGCCCCCGTTTCACTTCCCCAACACGGTCGCCAACGCCCCGGCGTCGCAAGTCTCGATCGAGCTGAAGATCTTCGGCCCCAACGTGACGATCACCCAGAAGGATCCCTCCGGCTTGAACGCTCTGCTCTTCGCCACCCTGGCTCTGGCGACCGGGCGGGCTCGGGCCATGATCGCCGGAGCGGTGGACGAGTGGAACAAGATCTACGCGATGGGCTTCGACCGGGTCGGGGCTCTGCGCGGCGCCAGGCGTACTTCGGGCATCGTGCAAGGAGAAGGCGCCTTTGCGGTCCTGCTCGAGACGGAAGCGTGCGCCGCGGCCAGGGGAGCGCGGCCGCTCGCGCGGCTCGTCGGAATCGCAGCCGCCGGAGTTCCCTCCGAGCCGTACCGATTCGCTCCGGACCCCGCGCCGATCCGCCGGGCGGTCCAGGGCGCCCTGTCCGACGCCGGGCTCGAGCCGGGCCAGATCGGTCTCTGGCTGCCCTCGCGCGACGGCGTCCTGGAGATGGACCGCGCAGAAGAAGAGAGCATGCGCGCCATCTTCGGGCCGCCGCTTCCCGCGATCTGCGTCAAGGAGGCGCTTGGAGAGATGGCGGCGGCGGGGGGCGCGCAGCTGGTGGCCGCCTGCCAGGCCCTGCTCGATCCGCAAGCGGAGTTTCGCGGCGGCGGCCCGCGGCGCGCGCTGGTGAACTCGTTCGGTGCGGGGGGCAATTTCATGGCCGCCGTCCTGGAGAGCGCATGACCGGACCGGCCCGGCCCCCGGCGCCCGCGCTCTCCGGCCACACGGTGGAGATCCCGGTGCGCTTCGCCGAGTGCGATCCGTACCGGGTGGTCTGGCATGGCCACTACGCGCTCTACCTCGAGCAGGCCCGGGAGGCGCTGACCGCCCGCTTCGGATTCACCGCATCCAAGGCTCTCGATCTCGGCTACCGGGTGCCGATCACTCGGATGGAGATCCGGTATCTGCGTCCAATTGTCGCCGACACGACGATCCGCGCGACGGCCCGGCTCCGGACTCCTCAAGTGACCCGGTTGATCCTCGACTACGAGATTCGCGGCGAGGGCGCAGTCCTCCTGGCGTCGGCCGAGACGGAGCAGGTGGTGGTGAGCGCGGGCGGAGAGCTCCTTCTCACTTTTCCGGGCGCCTTAGCCGAGCTCGTCCGCCGGATCCTGGACTACCAGGCGAGTCTGCGGCCCTGACGGGGGCTCGGACTCACCGTTTGCGCTGGCGGCGCAGGTAGCGGTAATCGGGGATTCCGTACTCCTTCAGCTTGGCGATCAGAGAGCCGCGCGAGATGTTCAGAATTTCCGCGCCGCGGCTCTGGTTGCCCTCCACCCGCCGCATGGCGCGATCGATGACCCCGCGCTCCACGGTGTCCACGATCTTCTTGAGGTCGTCGGTCTGGTGCAGAACGGCGTCGACCTCGGCCAGCTCGCGGGGCGGGGCGGCCGCGTCGACCGCGGCGGGGGGCTGTGGCGCCTCGTCGGGCCCCGGCGCGTGGGAACAGACCCGGGTCAGCCCGGCGATCTGAACGGCTTCTTCCACCAGAAGGATCGCGCGCGCCGGGAGCCTGGGGACCTCCCGAATCAGGATGGCCAGGGAGGGGCCCTCCTCGCGAACCGACTCCGCCACCAGCGTGAGCGTTCCGGTGACGACTTCCGCCCGCGAGACCCGCTCTCCCGAGCGGGCGTCGTCGAGCAGACGAGGAGGAACGGCGGGCGGCTCGAGAAACGTCGAGGCCAGGATTCGCAGCCCCGGAGCGGAGATCTCGCCCATGGCCCACTCCGTCGGCTCGAACTGGCGCTCGAGCAGGTCCGTCAGGCGGATCGCCAGGTCCTCCGTCGATGCGGCGTCGCGGGAGAGCCGGTACATCTCCAGGCGCATCCCGCGGTATTCGACCTCGGTCGTCGGCGCGGCGATCACGGGCACGGGGATGGCCGTGTCGCTGACCGGCAGCTCGTGGATCGGCGTGTGCCGCAGGGGCGCGCGCAGCTGGAGAACGGTGATCGTGGCCTCGCCGATGGTGATCCGATCACCCGGCGCGATCTCTCCGCCGGTGAACTCCTGGCCGTTCAATGCCACGGCGTCGACGCCCTTGTAGAGGCCGAGGTGGTAGTGGCCGTCCTTCTCGAAGATCCGAACGTGCCGGCCTGCCACCCCGCGCGCGCGCACGACGACCTCGTTCCCGGAAGACGCCCCCACGGTGAAGGCATCGCTCGCCAGGCGATGCACCTCCGCCCCACCCGCTTTCTTACGGACCTCCAAGCTCAACATAATTCGATTGTCGTTTCGTCGCGCAATCTACAACTTTGAACGCTGCAGTGCAAAGATTTCCTCTCCCCGAGCAAGCGTCCCGACGCTTCGCGCGTTCCGAGCAAGACGTGTTCGGGGCCCCGGGGACCGGCTGTTTCGTTCCACCCGATCCTCCACCCACAACGCGAGCGCTTCCGAAGCCCTTCCAAGGCCTCCGGACGATACGGAGCCTGCCTCGGCCCCGTCCCTCTCTGCGGAGTTTGCCAAAGGTCTATCAAACCACATCTAGGGGCAAGGCCCACAGTCAACCCCAACAAATTGTGGCATCGGCCCCTGTAGTTTGTTACATTTTCACCCAACGTGTACAAGCTCGAGCGGGTCGAGATCCAGGGATTCAAGTCCTTCTACGAGAAGGTGGATCTGGCTTTTCCCGGCAGCGTGACCGCCGTCGTCGGCCCCAACGGATGCGGAAAATCCAACATCTGCGACGCCGTGGCGTGGGCGCTGGGCGAGCAGAGCGCGAAGGTCCTGCGCGGCGAGCGCATGGACGACGTGATCTTCAACGGATCGTCCAAGCGGCGTCCGCTCGGAATGGCGGAAGTCATCCTGACGCTCTCGCCCCGGCCGGCTCCGGAGGATCGGCACGCGGTCGGCGAAAACGGCGACGGAAACGGCAACGGCCATGGAGGCGGCGAACTCGACGCCCCGACTCCCGCGGCCGACGAATCGGATTGGCTGCGGATCGGCCGGCGCGTCTATCGAGAAGGGCACGGCGAATATTTTCTCAACGACAGACAGGTCCGGTTGAAGGACATCCAGGACCAGCTGTTGGGGACGGGTCTGGGAGTTCGAGCCTACTCGGTCATCGAGCAGGGACGGATCGATCAGGTTCTCTCCACCAAGCCTCAGGACCGACGCCGCCTGATCGAGGAGGCGGCGGGGATCACCCGATACAAGCTCAAGAAACGCCTGGCCGAGACCAAGCTCGAGGAGACGCGGGGAAATCTGCTGCGGCTCTCCGACATCATCTCGGAGATCGAGCGCAACGTCGCCTCGTTGAAGCGCCAGGCATCGCGCGCCGCCCGCTACAAGGAAAAGTCGCAGGAGCTCCGAGGCAAGCGCGCCGCCCTGGCGCGGGCGGGCCACGACCGGCTCTCGCAGGCGACGTCCGAGGCTCGTCGGGAGAGCGCCGCTCGCCGCGACCGGGAGGCTCAGACCTCGGCAGCCGTCGCCCGCGCCGAAGCGGAGCTGGCCTCGGCGCGGCTGGCCGCGTCGGAGGCGATCGGAGAGCGCGACCGGCTGCGCGACATGGTCTCCTCCCTGGAAGCCGCCATCCAGCGCGACGACGCGCTCCTGGAGGGCAATCGGCGCGCCGTGTCCGACCTCGCGCACCGGCGCGAGGCCCTGGAACGGGAAGGGCACGACGTGGCCACGGAGAAGGAACGGGCGGCGCGCGAGATCGCCGAGCTCGACGAAAGGTTGGAGCGCGCGGTCGTCGAGGCGCGCAGCCGGTCCCTGGCCCGCGAGGAAGCCGATCGCAGGGCCGCGGCCGCCGCCGCGGCGCTCGCCTGCCTGGATCAGGATCTCGAGATGGCGCGCAACGACGCGCTCACCGCGTCCGGCGATCGCATCGCCGCGCGCAATGCCCGGCACGAGGTGGAAGTGGAGGCCTCGCGGGTCGCGACGTCTCTGGCCCGGTCGCAGGAAGCCCGGGAGAAGACCGACCGCGAGGTCGCCGATCGCGAAGAGGAAGTGCGCCGCGCCGAATCCGAGGAGGCCGTCGTCGGCGGGACCGCCCGGGCGGCCCTCGATGCGGTCCAGGCGGCGGAAGCGCAGGCGCGGCGGCTCGCCGCGGCCGCCGCGGAGGCGGAAGCCGCGCGCGAACAGGCGCGCGAGAGGTTGGGCGCCGCGCTGCACCGCCACGAGGCCCTGTCCGAGGTCCTGCGCAGCAGGGAGAGCACGGTTCAGGCCGTGCGGGACGCGTTTTCGCGCGCGGGGGTCGCCCAGCGGGGCCGGCTCTCCGAGCGGCTCGAGCCCGCTCCGGGCTGGGAAGAAGCGGTCGACCTGCTTCTGGGGCACGATCTGGATGCCCTGCTCGCCTCGGGCGATCCGGCCGCCGCGGTGGAAGCCTCCCGATCGCTGTCCGACGCGAGCTTCGTCCGCACGGAGTGGAACGAGCCGCCGGAGTCCAACCGCGCGAGCTCGCTCGGGGAAGGCGGATGGGAAGTGGCCCTGACAAACCATGGGGCGCTCTCCCCGGCGGAGCGAGCGGCCCTGCCCGATGCCGCGTTCGTCGACACCCTGGCGCAGGCCCTGGCCGTTTCGGCGCGCCGCCGCGGTGTTCCGATCGTCACGCGGTCGCGGGAGCTCGTGCGCGGATCGCTGGTGAGAGTCTTCCATCAACCGCCCGAAGCGGGAGGCCTCTTCGCCCTCCGGCGGGAACTCGCCACTCTGGCGCAGCGGGCGGGAGAGGCGCGCGATTCCGTCGCCGCCCACGATCGGGCGCTGGAAGACCTGCGGCGTTCGCGGGCCGATCTCGACGCTCGGCTTCCCGAGGCCCGCGAGCGTGAGCGCCAGGCCAACGCCCTTCATTCGGGCCTGGCGGCCCGCGTCGACGCCAAGCGCGGAGAGAGAGACCGACTGCTGCGGGAGCGCCAGACCCTGGCGGAGGAGGCTGCGTCTCTGATCGACGACGGCGGCCGGCTCTCGGCACGCCGCGCGCAACTCGAGGAGGAAGAGAAGGGCCACGCCTCCGCCGAGCACAGCGCCCGTCAGCGCGCCGAGGCGCTCGCCGCGGCCCTGCCCGAGGCCCGGTCCTTTGCGACGGCCGCCGCGGACGATCTGGCGCACCGGCGCACGGAGGCGGAAGTTGCCGCGGAGAGGCGGCGGGCCCTGGAAGCGGCCCGGGACAGGCTGGCCGAGTCGAGCGTCGCGCTCGACCGGAGGGCGGGTGAGGCGTCGCAGCAGGGCCTCCTCCTGCAGCAACGGGCCGACGAGCTGCGGTTGGAAGAGCAGGAAGCGCGTCGGCGCCAGGAGGAGAATCTTCGAACCCGCGAGCGGCTGGCCGGAGAGTTGTCCGGCGCGGCGGCGGCGGCGGTGGAAGCGACGGGCCGTGTGGATCGCGGCGACGACGCGACGCGGGTCGCGCGGTCCGAGCTCGACGTCGCCCGCGAAGCGCGCTTCGAGGCGGACATGGCCGAAACCAAGGTGGCCGGGGACCTGGAACACCTGATCGCGCAGGCGCGCGAAGAATTCGGCGTGGCCCCCGAGGAGCTCTCCCCTCCTGCCGACGCGTCGCCCGAAACGCTGGCCGCGTTGCAGGCGGAGGCGGCCGAGCTGGCCGAGGCGATCGAGCGCATGGGCCCGGTCAACGTCCTGGCGTTCGAGGAGCACAAGGAGATGTCCGAGCGGCTGACTTTCCTGTCCGCGCAGCGCGACGACCTCCTCCGGTCGGTGGCCGAGCTCCAGGAGAACATTCGCAAGATCAACGCCACGTCTTCCCAGAGGTTTCACGATGCGTTCGTCGCGATCAACGAGAATTTCAAGGCCATGTTCACGCGCCTCTTCCGCGGAGGGACCGCCCAGATGCGCCTGCTCGACGAGAACGATCTGCTCGAGTCCGGCGTCGAGATCGTCGCGCAGCCGCCCGGCAAGCGGAATCAGTCGATCCTCCTGCTTTCCGGCGGCGAGAAGGCGCTGACCGCGATCGCCCTCCTGATGGCGATTTTTCGCTACAAGCCGTCTCCATTCTGCATCCTGGACGAGGTCGACGCCCCTCTGGACGAGGCCAACATCGACCGCTTCACCAAGCTGCTGCGCGACATGACGGAAGAGACGCAGTTCATCGCCATCACGCACAACAAACGCACAATGGAGACGGCCGACGCCATGTACGGCGTGACGATGGAGGAGCCGGGGTGCTCCAAGATCGTCTCGGTCCGGTTCGACTAGAACACCAGGGCCTCCGGATCAGGTCGGCCGGCTGCGAGCCCTGGCATCCGGCGCCGCCTTCGCGGTCGGGCGCGGCGAGCCGGGCGCCCCCTCCGCGGTGCCGCGTTCCTTCCGGAAGAACTCGACGAAGCGCGGGGAGAAAGCGCGGGAGTCCAGGACGAGCGAGACGTCGAGACGGGCGCACTCGCGCGCGGCGCCCGCCGCCTGGTCCCGGAGCCGCGCATCGGCCGAGCCTCCCAGAACCCACGCGCTGTAGCGCGACGCCGCGACCAGGAGCCGCGCCTGGGCCGCCGCGCGAGGATCTTGAAACGTCTCCGACTCCAGGATGCGAGCGGCCCGCACGTAGTCTCCTCCGAAAAAGGCCGAGGCGCCGGCGAGGAGCGCCGGGGGCGGGGGGGCTGGGCGCGCCAGAAGACGAAGCGACGCGGTCCGCCGGGCGAGGTCCCCGGCGATTTGACGCAGTTGCTCGGAAGACCGGTCCGACGCCGTTTTTTCCAGCTGAGCGAGCACGCCCTGGAGCTCCTCGCGGGCCTGCCGCAGGGGTCCGCCGGCCGCGGATCTGGGCAACTGCGCGAGCAACGTGCGGGCCTCCGCGCGCCGCGCCTCGAGCTCCCTGCTCGCGGCCAGTCTGTCCTCCGTTTCCAGCTGAATCCGGGCCTGGGCCACCCGCTCGGCGAGGCTCCTGGATAGCGCCGCGAATTGACGGTCGGCGTCCGACGCCATCTGCTGCACCCGGCCGAAGCCAGGAAGATCGCCCCGCTCGACGGACTTTCCCAGCAGGACGCGGGCCGCGTCGAGGGTCCTCCGGGCCTTTTCGTCCTGGCGACGGAGTCCGGAATCCGATTGCCAGACCGGCGAAGCATTGGGCTGCTCGCGCAGGAGCGCGAACCGGGCCGCGGCGCTCTCGGCGGCCTGGAGACGCGCTTGCGCTTCACCCCGGGCGCGCGCGATCTGGCCCGATGCAGGCGCGGTGACGCGGGGAGGAGGAGGAGGAGCTCGTCTCGGCTCGATTCGCTGAGCGATTCGCACGGCGGAGGTCGGCGACGGCGCCGGGGGCCTGACGATGGGCGTGGGAACGGATCTCGCGACCACCGGAGCCTGCGTCGCCGTCGCGGCCGGCTTCGGCCCCAGCGCGGCCACCCGGGCTTCGCACTGCGCGCGGTAGCGCGCCAGCTCTCGGACTTCGCCGGTCGAACGGATCGCGCCCTGGCTCTCCGATTCCTTCCACTCGGCCAGGGCCGCCTCGCAGTTGCCGAGATTCGAGTAGGCGATGCCGAGGTAGTAGTGGGGCAGGTAGGGGCGATACCTCATGCCGTAGATCAGGATCTGTCCCCCTTCCGCGGACTTGTCGCGTGCGGCGGCCTGGAACGCCCGGACGGCGGCCGGCCAGTCCTTCTGGTCCATGGCTCGAATCCCCGATTCGTAGCTCGACCGATAGTCGCCCCTGGCGCCGGAGGAGACCGCCAGCAGAAAGGCCAGCGCAAGACACGGCCGCCGGGAAGACCGCGTCACCGGGCCCATCCCTCCGCCTCCAGGTAGGAGGCGGCGTCGATCGGCTCAAAGCGGCCGGTGCTCACACTCCTCTGGCCCTCTGCGATCTCGGCCGAGAGCGTCAGCTCTTTGCCGGGCGCGCCGGGATTCGATAGACGGATCCGATAACGCCCGGGAGGGAGCTGGAAGCTCGCCGGCGTGTACTCATCCCGACCGTCGAGAACGTTTTTCCCGGACGCGTTCTCGATGGAGACGATGCGCGCCCACGGCACCGCGTCGATCGCCAGCGACCCGGCCGTGGGAACGGCCGCTCGGAAATGCAGGTAAACCACGGCGGCGACGAGGACGACGACCACGGCCGCCGCCACACCGATCAAGGCTCGGGATCTCGAAGGCCGACCCGGGACCGCGGCCTCTCTTTCGCCCGTTCGCTCGGGCCGAGGCAGGACGACCGTCGCCTGCTCCGGCACCGCCTCCGTTCGTTTCCGCTCGGTCTCGGCCCGCAGCTGATCCAGAGCCTGCCGCCCCACCGCCGCGTGCGCCGATGAGGGATACGCGGCAAGAAAACGCTCCCAGCCTTTCCGGCTGTTGGTCTTGACCGCGCGCTGCCAGGCCTTCTCTTCGTCGCGTCTCAATCGCTGCTGTTGGGCGTCGCGTTTCTCGGCCGCCGCGAGCAGCCGGCGAGCCTCCGGGGCCCGGTGCGACTTCGGGTGGGATTCCAGGAACGCCTTCCAGGCGCCCGAATCGTTTCGATCCTCCGCCGCGCGCCAATCTGCCTCCTCCTGGGCCTTGCGCTGGCGGTCTCGCAAATCCGCGAGCGCGCGGGCGGCCACCTCCGCCGCGCGCCCGGAGGCGGCCTCGCTCGCGAGGCGCTGGAGGTCTTCCGTCCGTCCTGCCTTCTCGGCCTGTGCGATCCGCTCGAGGAGGGATTGCTGTCGAAGGTCTTCCGCGATCTGGCGCGCCGGCGCCTCATACAGACCGTTGGGGTAATCCAGCAGGTACTTCTGCAGCGCCTCCCGCCCGCCGGCGCGGGCGCCCTCGAAGGACCGCGTCTCGGCCAGGAATCCCTCCGCCCTCTGCCGATTGTGGGCCTGCGGAAACGATTCGAGGAAACGCTCCAGGGCGCCCGCGTTCTTCGCCGCGACCGCGGCGGAAAGCGCACGCTCTTCCTGCGCGCGCAGCTCGTCGAGCCTCTGCCGGACGACCGGGCCCAGGCGAGACTGGGGGAATTGGTCCTGAAACTCGGTCCAGCCGCGCCGGTCATTGGACTGCGCGGCAGCCTCGAAGGCCCGTCGTTCCTCGAGGAGCGCCCGAACCTCGTCGGCGCGCGGCGACTTGGGGAACCGTTCGAGAAACTCGCGGCAGATCTGCCAGCCGTCCGTCTCGAGAACTCGCGCGTAGAAGGACCGCTCCCTCTGCTCGGCCAGACGGGTCCCGGCTTCGCCGCGCTTCGCGCTCTTGGGCCAATTTTGGAGGAACCGTTCCCAGGCTTCTTCGCTCGGACTCTCGACCGCGCTCGCCCAATCCGCTTCCTCCTGAGCGCGGTTCTTCTCGCGCGCCCGGCGTTCCGACTCCCTTTGGAGGTCGGCCCGGCGCTCCCGCGCCCGATCGCGGAACCGGCTTCGCGGAAAGGATTCGAGGAACCGGTCGAGAGCCTCGACCCCCTGCCCACCCGCCTCTTCGAACGCGGCGGTCTCCGCCAGCAGGGCTTCCGCGGCGGCCCGGTTCTTCGAAGAGGGCCGATCGGCGAGGTACCGGCGCAGGGGCTCGGAGGTCCCTTGCGCCACGACGCGGTCGTACTCCTCCTGGTCCCGGCGCTGGGCGCGGGCGAGACGGTCCCTGGCCTCCTTGGCGCCGGCCTCCCGGCCGAAGTCCCTCAGATACTGAAACCAGGCGGCTTCCGAGTCGGCCGCCGCGGCGGACTCGAACGCGTTGCGCTCGTCCAGATGCGCGCGGGCCACCGCGGCCACGGAGGACGCCGGAAAACGGGCCAGGAAGTCGCGCCACCCGGCGGCCTTCCCCGCGCTCTCCGCCGAATCGAAAGCGGCGCGCTCCTGGAGCTCCCGCACGCGGGCCTCCGCCCGCGCCCGGAGGGCGCCGTTGCCCCACCGCGAACGGAATGACTCCCAGGAGGGGAGGGTGTCGGTTTGAGCCGCTTTCGCGAAGTCCCTCGCCTCCTCCCACCGTCGGCGCGCCTGCTCCAACCGCGGCGACCGCGGATGACTCTCGAGAAAGCGCCGCCACCCTTCCTCGGACGCCTCACCCTCCGCGCGGGTCCAGCCCGCGGCCTCTTCGTCCCGGGCGATCTCGTCACGGAGCTCGGCCAGGCGCGAGTCCGCCCTCTGCCGGAAGTGTCCCTTCGGCCACTGCGACAGGAAGGACTCCCACGCAGGGAGCGAGTCGTGACCCAGGGCCTCGCGGAAGGCGCGCACTTCTCCCAACCGCCCCCGCGCTTCCTCCGCGCGTTCGGAACGGGGGTGTCGAACGAGATAGCGGTTCCAACCCTCTTCGGAGTACTGGTTGAGCGCCTTGGTCCAGTCCGACGCCTCGTCGGCCTTCTCGCTGTCCTGCTTGCGACGCAGCCCGGCGATCGCGCTCTGGACGGCGTTGGCCAGATCCGCCTCTCCAAGATGGCGGGTCAGGAGACTCTCCAGACCCGAAATGTCTCCGTGTGCTTCCCGGTCGGCGATCTCTTTCAAGAAGGAGGTCCGGTGCACGGTGCCCGAGACGACCTCGAGCCCGCTCGACGGCTCCGGAGTGACCTGTCCGAGGAAGGGTCGGTTGAGCATCTCCTGAACACCGGGGGTGACGGGGTCGGCGGACGGGAGCCGGCTCAAGCGCACGGTGTGAATCAGCTGCTCCCCCGAATCGGGATCCGCGGGCGCGACGCTCGGCAGCAGGGCTTCGATCTCGCGAGCGAACTCGCCGGCCGACTGGAAGCGGTTCTCGCGGTTCTTCCGCAGCGACTTGAGGATCAGGGCTCGCACGGCTTCGGGAACGCTGCCCGTCGGGTCGGACTCCGAAAACGCGACCGGCTCCTGGAAGACCTGGGCCCGCATCAGCTCGACCGGCGTCTCTCCCACGAACGCGCGCCGGCCAGTGACGAGCTCGTACAGAACAAGACCGAGAGAGTAGAGGTCGCTGCGGCCGTCGATCGTCTCTCCGGCCGGGAGCGTGCCGAACTGCTCGGGGGATGCGTAGCGGACTTTGCCCAGGAACACGCCGGAGGAAGTCATCTCCACTTTTCGGTCCAGGACCTTGGCGATTCCCAGATCGATGAGCTTGATGAGGGCCGCGCCTTCGTCGTCCGCCGTCAACATCAAGTTGTCCGGCGCGATGTCCCGGTGCACGACGTTCTTACGGTGGAGGTACGAGAGCGCCCGCAGGGCCTGTCCCCCGATCCGGAGACTCAATCCGAGCCCGGGAGACCCCCGCGTCTTCAAGAGGTCGGACAGGGTGACGCCGTCGATGAACTCCATGACGAGGTAGGCGGTGCCGTCGTCGTCCATCGCGAAGTCGTAGATCGTGCAGATATTGGGGTGCTTGAGCCGGGTCGCGGTCTTGGCTTCCTCCAGGAAACGCCGGCGAAGCTCCGTGTCTCCCTCCGCGCCCTGACGCATCACCTTGACGATCCGGACTTCGTCGAGCAGGCGGTGGCGCACCTTATAGATGGCCCCCATCCCGCCCTCGCGCAGCTTCGCGAGGACCTCGTACTTGTCCTCGATCAGCTTTCCGAGCTGATGCAATTCAGGGTCTCCCGATGAGAGTCAAGACACAAATTCTATCGCGGCGAGTCGGCGCCCGGGCCTTCGCCGCAGACGAGCGAGCCCTGACTCACCGGGCGTCCCGGGCACGGGGGCTTCTCGAAAACGCACCGTCTTCGCCCACCCGAAACCGCGCGGATCCGCGCCCGCTCGCCGCTCGATGCGCGCGGCCCTGCGATATACTCGCACCCGGTTACGGACAGCACACTTTGAGAGGGTACGGTGGCAGTCTCGTTCCGGGCGAGATCTCGGGGTCGAGCCGGCTCCACAGCGACACCCCTGGCCCGAACCGGTTCCGGATGCCCCCGTCGGTCGGTCGAGATGCCAGGCGCAACCTGCAAGGAGGGGCAATGAGGGTCCGAACGCTGATCGGGTGTCTCGTCCTGGGATGCGGCATTGCGGGCGCCGACGCAGCGCTCGGACAGGTCACCTCGGTGGGCGCCAATCTCCAGCTCAACCTCTCCAACCCGGGAGCGCGAAGCCTCGCGCTCGGTGGCGCCTTTGTCGGTCTGGCCGACGACGCGACGGCCGCCTACACCAACCCGGCGGGTCTCACCAATCTGACCCGGCCGGAGGTCTCGGTCGAGGGACGCTACTTCCGTTTCACCAACAGCTTTCTCGACAGGGGCAACGGCACGGGAGCGCCCCTTCCGAGCAACCCCGATAACTTCGAGGACCATCTCGTCTACTCGGATTCGCGCGATACGCGAACGGCGCTGTCCTTCGCTTCCTTTGTCTACCCGGGGAAATGGTGGGCCGTCGCCGTCTATCGCCATGAGCTCGCCGACTTCAAGGCCTCCTCCACGGCGCAGGGCGCGTTCTTCACCGATACGGACGGATCGACGATCGTCCGATTCCTTCCCTACCAGGCCGGCCTGGATCTGCGCATCGTCAACTACGGCCTCGCTCTGGCCTTCCGGATCGGGGACCACTTCTCGATCGGAGCGGGCGTCTCCCGGTTCGACCTCCGCAGCAATGAATCCGCGGCCTACTTCGACACGCCGGCGGACTTCTTCAGCAAGCTCAACTTCGCGGGAGCAACGCCCATCCTCACGGACAGGGTCTCGGCCAACGATCATGCCGTCGCCTTCAACGGAGGGCTGCTGTGGAAGCCCTCGTCCCGCTTTTCGATCGGCGCGGTGTACCGCCAGGGACCCAGGTTCAACACGACGGAAACTTTCGTCGATCTCACCGATGCGACCAACAGCGACGTCTCGACGTCCCAGCTCCGCGTTCCCGACATCTACGGCGCGGGCCTGGCCGTCCGACCCATCGAGGTCATCACGATCACGGCGGACTGGAATCGCGTGCGGTATTCGCAGCTCATTTCCCCTTCGGTCTTCTCAGACGGAACGGTTGCCCCATCGGTTTTCGCCGTCGACGACGTCAACCAGTTCCGCGCGGGCATTCAGTGGGTCATCCCCGCGGGCACGACCGTCTTCGCTCTGCGCGCCGGATGGTGGCGCGATCCGGACCACAAGATCCGCGCCGCGGGACCTGTCGACACGACCAGCACCGACTCCATCGCCAATCACCTTGCGTTTCCGGCCGGCGAGGACGTCAATCACTACACCGGAGGCCTGGGACTGGCCCTGGGGGACCATTTTCAGCTCGACGCCGGAGTCGACTACTCCAAGAAGGTGACCACCGCGAGCGCCTCGCTCGTCGGGCGTTTCTAACCGGGCGCGGGGGCGCGGCTCCCACCGTCCCACGGTTGACGCGGCCTCGCAGGTTTCACTACGATGCCCGCCCCCGGGCCGACGTAGCTCAGTTGGTAGAGCAGCGGTTTCGTAAACCGCAGGTCACCGGTTCAAGTCCGGTCGTCGGCTCCAGTACCGTCGCTTCCGCTCGATCGGGATCTGCGCCTTCGGCGCACCGTCGGTCCGCTCGGCCGGATGCGCCTCCTCCCCTCTGGGAGACTTCGCGCGCCGCGAGCTGATGAACCATACCGGCTGGACGATCAATGGGATGGGGCATACGAAAACAGGCCTCGCAGACGCTCTGCGGCACTCCGGTAAGCTTGCGTCGGAATCCCTGCGACGCATGCTCCTGGCGCTGTTCCTTTTCTGCCTGTCGGCGGCCGGCCTGTTCGGCCAGACCCGCGCGCTCTCCAAGGACGTCCGGGAGCTGGTGTCTGTGGACGCGCCGGTCGTCGTTCTGCGCCACGTGCGCGTGGTCGACGGGACGGGGGCTCCCCCCCGCGACGACCAGACTGTCGTGATCTCGGGCGGGAAGATCGAGACGATCGGCCCGACCGCCACGACCACGTCCCCCTCCGGTGCGCGAGAGATCGATCTGTCCGACCGCACCGTGATTCCCGGGTTGGTCGGCATGCACGATCATCTCTTCTATCCGGCCCCATCGTCATCGGCGCCGGCGGTGGGAGGGAGCCTGGCCCTGTACCACGAGCTCGGGTTCTCGTTCCCGCGCCTGTACCTCGCGGGCGGCGTGACGACGATCCGCACGACGGGCTCGATCGAGCCGCAGACCGATCTGGAGCTGGCCAAGGCCATCGACGCCGGCAGGATCGCCGGTCCGAAGATCCACGTCACGGCCCCGTACCTGGAAGGGGTCGGCTCCTACACGCCGCAGATGCACGAGCTGTTCGGCCCCGAGGACGCCAGGCGCACCGTCGATTACTGGGCGGAGGAGGGTGCCACCTCGTTCAAGGCCTACATGCACATCACGCGGGCAGAGCTTCGGCCGCGGTCAAGGCCGCGCACGCCCGCAAACTCAAGATCACCGGCCACCTCTGCTCGATCGGGTTCCGCGAGGCGGCGGCCCTGGGGATCGACGACCTCGAGCACGGCCTGATGGTGGACACCGAGTTCGTGCCGGGCAAGAAGCCGGACGAGTGCCCGTCCGGCAAGGAGCGCCTGGACTCGCTCGCCGCGCTCGATCTCCAGAGCGCACCGGCGCGCGAGATGATCCGCGATCTCGTGGCCCATCACGTCGCCGTCACCTCGACGCTGCCGGTCTTCGAGACCTTCGTTCCCAACCGTCCGCCGTTTCCGCAGCGGGTCCTGGACGCGCTCGCGCCGGAGTCCCGCACGGATTATCTGGCCGCGCGGGTGCGGACCGAGCGCCCGGACAACCCCTATGCGGCCCTCCTGAAGAAGGAGATGGAGTTCGAGCGAGCCTTCGTCGCGGCCGGAGGTGTTGCTGCTGGCGGGAGAGGATCCGACCGGGTACGGCGGCGTGCTGGCGGGATACGGCGACCAGCGCGAAGTGGAGCTCCTGGTGGAGGCCGGCTTCACTCCGATCGAGGCCATCCACATCGCCACGGAGAACGGCGCCCGATTCCTGGGGCAGGCCGATCGCATCGGAACGCTCGCTGCTGGAAAGCAGGCCGACCTCGTCGTGATCGCGGGCGACCCGTCGAGCGCCATCTCCGACATCGAGAAGGTCCAGATCGTCTTCCGCGAGGGCGTCGGCTACGACCCCCAGAAGCTCATCGAGTCCGTCCGGGGCGCGGTCGGGCTGAGGTAGCCGCTACGGCCGAACGTTCTTCACCACCTTCCCGTCCTTCATGACGAAGAAGACCTTCTCGGTCTGGTGGATGTCGGCCAGGGGATCTCCGGGCACGGCGACGATGTCCGCGCTCTTGCCTTTTTCGAGGGTCCCGATCTCGTGGGTCAGCCCGAGGAGATCGGCATCGGCGCTGGTCGCCGATTTGAGAGCCGCCGCCGGCGACATTCCCAATCCGACCATCAGGCCGAACTCCTGCGCGTTGATCCCATGGCGGGAGACGGCGGAGTCGGTTCCGAAGGCGATCTTGACGCCCAGCTTCAGGGCGTTGCGGAACATGTCCGAGCGGGCCGCCACGGCCGCTCTCCCCTTTGCGGCGATGACCGGCGGGAACTTCGCGGCCTGGGCCACGACCGTCTCTCCGGCCAGGAGCGTCGGCACGAGGTAAACGCCCTTCGCTTTCATCTGGGCGAGCGTGTCCGGCTTCATGAACGAGCCGTGCTCGATGGAATCGACGCCCGCCCGTATGGCCACCCTGGCGGCCTCGTCGCCGTGGATGTGCGCGGCGACCTTCCGACCCCAGCGATGCGCCTCGGACACCACGGCATCGACCTCCTCCTGCGTCATCTCCGGCGCGTCGACCGGGTCGGTCAGTGACAGAACGCCGCCGGAGGGCACCACCTTGATCACGTCGGCACCGTACTTGATCTGGTAGCGGACCGCCGCGCGGCACTCGTCCGCGCCGTTGCAGACGCCCTCGATCGGCCCGTCCGGCTTCACCCGGTCCGGCGGAATCGGAGAACCATCCGCGTGTCCCGCCGTCGAGCCGATCGCGTGGACGGCCACCAGCATCCGGGGCCCTTCCGCGACTCCGGCGTTGATGGCGTTGCGCAGACCGACGTCGACGTAGTCGTTGGCGCCGACGTTTCTCACTGTCGTGAACCCGGCCTCGAGCGTGCGCCTGGCATACGCCGCGGCGTAGAGCGCCTGCTCCGCGGGGAATCGCATGATCCCCTGGAAGAAGTCGCGGAACCAGTTGTCCGACGATTCGCCGGTCAAGTGCACGTGCGCGTCGATGAAACCGGGGAGAAGGGTCGCGTCGCCCAGATCGACGACCTGCGCCCCCGCCGGGACGGCCAGATCCTTCCCCGCCGCCTCGATGCGGGAACCCTTCACCACCACGACGGCGCCCGTGGTGACGGTCATCGAGTTCCCGTCGAACAGCCGCGCCGCCTTCAGGACGATCGTTCGCTCGGGCTCCGCCCCCGCCATCCACCCGCAAGTCAAGACGAGCGCTAAACCAGAAAGGAAACGTCGCAACATTTCGCTCCTCACTCTCCGCCTCACGCCTTTCGCCTCACGCCTCACGCCCCGTATCACTCCCCGCTCTGCTGAATGAGCTTGGCCACCAACCCCGTCCAACCGGTCTGGTGCGACGCGCCGAGACCCGCTCCATCATCGCCGTGGAAGTATTCGTAGAAGAGAACATAGTCGAGAAAGTGCGGGTCCCGCTGCAACTTCTCGGCGCCTCCGTAGACCGGCCGGCGGCCGTCCGCGTCCCGCAGGAAGATGTGCGTCAAACGTCGCGAGAGATCCGCCGCCACGTCCCAAAGATGAACCGAGCGACCCGACCCGGTGGGAAGCTCGACGGTATAGGAATCCCCCAGGTAATAGTGAAACTTCTGGAGGGACTCGATGATCAGGTAGTTGACTGGAAACCAGACCGGACCGCGCCAGTTGGAGTTGCCCCCGAACACCTCCGTCCGCGATTCCGCCGGCTCGTAGTCGACGCGGTACTCGTTGCCGTCGACGTTCAAGACGTACGGGTGATCCTTGTGGTAGCGAGACAGCGCGCGGACGCCGTGCGGCGAGAGAAACTCGTTCTCGTCGAGCAGGTACTTCAGCACCGAGCGCAGGCGGTCCCGGCTGACCAGGGACAGGAATCGGCGCACCGTCCCATCCGGCGTCGTCTCGGTCTCGACGTGGTTCCCGAAATCGGGCCGGTTCTCGATGAACCACTGCATCCGCCGCTTGAATCCGGGAAGCCGGTCGACGATGTCCGATTCGAGCGTCTCGACGGCGAAAAGCGGAATGAGCCCCACCATCGAGCGGATCTTCATCGGAAAGGGTCGACCGTCGGGCAGGTGCAAGACGTCGTAGAAGAAGCCGTCCTGCTCGCTCCACAGTTCGAATCCTCCCCGCTCGTTCATGGCCCGGCAGATGTAGACGAAGTGCTCGAAAAACTTGGAGGCCACGTCCTCGTACGCCGGATCCTCCTCCGCCAGCTCCAGCGCGATGGCCAGCATGTTCAGGCAGAACATCCCCATCCAGCTCGTGCCGTCGGACTGCTCGATGTAGCCGCCGGTCGGGAGCGGCTTGCTGCGATCGAAAACGCCGATGTTGTCGAGGCCCAGAAAGCCTCCCTGGAAGACGTTGCGGCCGGCGGCGTCCTTGCGATTGACCCACCAGGTGAAGTTCAAGAGAAGTTTGTGAAACACGCGCTCCAGGAAGCGCCGATCCTTCTTCCCGCGCCGCTTGGCGTCGATCTTGTAGACGCGCCACGCGGCCCACGCGTGCACCGGAGGATTCACGTCGGAAAACGCCCACTCATAGGCCGGGAGCTGGCCGTTGGGATGCATGTACCACTCGCGCAGCAGGAGCACGAGCTGCTGCTTGGCGAAATCCGGGTCGATGGTCGCCAGGGGGATGCAGTGGAAGGCCAGGTCCCAGGCCGCGTACCACGGATACTCCCACTTGTCGGGCATGGAAAGGACGTCGGCGTTGTAGAGATGGGTCCAATCGTGATTGCGCCCCTCGTACCTCTGCGGCGGCGGCGTGGGTTGGCCCGGGTCGCCGCGCAGCCAGCGCGGCACGTCGTAGTAATAGAACTGCTTGGACCACAGGAGCCCGGCGAAGGCCTGCCGTTGAACCGCGCGCGCGTCATCGGAGACATCGTCCGGCGCCAGATCCCGGTAGAACTCGTCGGCCTCGGCCTGGCGCTCGGAAAAGACCTCCTCGAAACGCTGGCCAAATGGCTCGTCCGCCGCCGTCGGGTCGGTCAGCCGCAAACGAACCGTGGCCACGCCGCCGGGAGGCAGATGCAGGACGTACCTCGCCGCGCCCTTCGACCCGCGACGGTCCGGGTTCACCGCATCGCGCTGGCCGCGAAGGACGTAGTCGTGAAAAGCGTCCTTGACGTACCTCGATTCGTTCTCGACTCCGTAGAGTCTCTGCAGGTTCGATTCGTTCTCGGTGAAGAGCAGCTCCGCCTCCCCTTCCCCGTGGAGCCGCAGGCGCCCGTAGTAGTCGGAATCGAGCTCGATCGCCCATCGTCCGGCCGCAGCCTCTCCCGCCCACAGCCGGGAGCGGCGCTGCCCCAGGCCCCACGACCAGACGTTGCGATACCAGATCGTCGGCAGGAGGTGGAGGGTCGCGGCGTCCGGCCCGCGATTGGCCACCGTCACTCGAACGAGGACGTCGCCGGGGTCCGCCTTGGCGTACTCGGTGAAGATGTCGAAGTAGCGATCCTCATCGAAGATCCCGGTGTCGATGAGCTCGAACTCCGGCGCGTTGCGCCCCCGGCGCCGGTTCTCCTCGACCAGCCTGGTGTACGGGTACTCCTGCTGCGGATACTTGTACAGGCACTTCATGTAGGAGTGGGTGGGAGTCGAGTCGAGGTAGTAGTAGCTTTCCTTCACATCCTCGCCATGGTTTCCCTCCGGGCCGCCGAGGCCGAAGAGACGTTCCTTCAAGATCGGGTCCTTCCCGTTCCAGAAGGCCAGGGCGAAGCAGACATACTGGTGGCGGTCGCAGATCCCTGCGATCCCGTCCTCGCCCCACCGAAACGTCTTGGACGGCGCCTGGTGATGCGGGAAGTAGTCCCACGCCGCGCCGCCGGCGCTGTAGTCCTCGCGGACGGTTCCCCAGGCCCTCTCCGCCAGGTACGGGCCCCAGCGCTTCCAGTTCTTCAGCCGGCGGCCGTCTTCCTCCAGCCGGCCCGCCTCGGCGTTCTTCGAATCGGCGTCTTTCATGTGCTCGCGGGGCCTCATTCTCTCTGTTTTCGGGGTGGCGTGGACGCCGACCGGCGCTTTCGACATAATTCGATCCGCTCTTCATGGAACTGACCACGAGTGTCGACGGCCGGGCGACGGTTCTCACCGTTCGGGGAGATCTCGTCATCGGGGACGCGGAATCCGCATTCAAGAAGACGCTGACCCGTCTGCTCGAAGAGGGCAAGGTCAACTTCCTGATCGATCTCGGCCAGGTGAGATTCCTCGACAGCTCCGGTCTCGGCGCTCTGGTGAGAGCGATGACCTCCTCCCAGAAGGAAGGGGGTCAGACCAAGCTTCTGCACGTCGGGCCGCAGGTCCGCAAGCTTCTGGAGATGACCAAGCTCGATTCGGTTTTCGAAATCTACGACGACCGGGACGAGGCTCTCGCGAGCTTCTGAGACCAGCGAGGGGCCTCGTGCGACGTCTTCCATTCGACGGGATCGCTGATTCCCGACCTGGAACCGAAAACGTCGAACGTCCCGTTCGAGGAGAGTGATGTCACCAAAGGAGCCGCAAGGGCCGTCCGGAACCGACGACGTCTCCGCCCTCGCCGAGCTCGCCCTCTGCGAGAACCTCTCTCAGACCTCCGGCTGGGCGGCGAGGTGGAGCGCCCAGCTCGCGGGAGCAGACGCGGCGCTTCTCTGGGCTCCCGATCCGGTCCATCCCATCTTCTTTTGCATCGCAATGTCCGGAGAAGCGATGCGCGGTTTCTCCAGACGGTCTGCCGCCCGTGACGAAGGCCTGCTCGCGGAGTTGCTCGCCGCCCGCGGGGTGATCTCCCTGGAAGGCCCCGAGCTCACCTCGAGTCGAGACGATTTGCTTCGGGGGGCGCCCGCAGGACTGCAGACCGCCGTGGCCATGGCCCTGGAGGCCGAGGGGTTCGTGGTCGGGGTCCTGATTCTCTTCTTCCGAGAGCGGCCCCGGGCCGAGCGCACTCAAGCGCTCCTCTCCGGATTCGTCCAGCTCGCCGCGCCCGCGCTCGGGCGGGCCCTGCGGGCCGAGCGCAAGACCGTGGGGATGCTCCACGCGATCGAGCGTTTGACCAACCTCTACGACCTCTCCAAGGCCTTCGGCTCCACCATCGAGTGGCCGGAGCTGACCGGACTGATCGCCCGCAAGGCGGTCGATTTCGCAGCGGCCGAGGTGGCGTCCGTCTGGATTCTGGACGAGCGCTCTCAGGAGGTCGTGCTCGCGGCGACGGCTGTCAACGAGAATTACGAGGTCGACAATGCTTCCGCCGCGGTCGGCACTTCGCTGGTGGGCGACGTGGTGGCCGACCAGCAGGCCGTGCGCCGCAACCAGATCGACCCGGGCGACGCGTTGGCCCAGGAGAATCCCGATTACCCGATCCACTCGGTTCTGGCCGTTCCTCTGGTCGAAGACGAGATGTCCGTGGGAACGATCGTGCTGGCCAACAAGCGCGGGCGGCATTCGGAGTTCACGGCGGAGGACGAGGAGCTTCTTCAGGATCTCGGGCGGCAGGCGGTCCGGGCCCTGCGCAACGCGCGGCGCTACGAAGCGGAGAAAAAAGTCGAGGAGTTGGACGCGCTGCTCGTCGTGAGCCGGGAGATTACGTCCACCCTCGACCTGGACAAGGTCATGCAGACCCTTGTCAATGCGACCTCGGCGCTCATCACCTACGACCGGTGCGCGATCGCGATTCTGGATCGCGGGAAGCTTCGTTTGGGAGCGGTCTCCGGCACGCCCGAGCTCGATCGCAAGGCTCTTGAGAACCGCCGCACCGAGGAACTGCTGCAATGGGTGTTCTGGAGCGGCTCCGACGCGAACGTGACGCTCGAGGAAGACGGGACGCTCCGGGCCGATCGTCCGGAGACGGAGGAAAAGTTCCGGACCTTCTTTCAGGAGAGCGGGCTCAAATCCTTCTACGCAACGATCCTCAAGGACGAAGAGGGAAAGCTCGGGGTTCTGAGCTTCGAGAGCCGGGAGCCCCTCCTCTTCGACGAAGAGACGCGGGGGCTCCTTCAGATTCTCGTCAATCAAGCCACCGTCGCGGTCCGCAACGCGCAGCTCTACCAGCAGGTTCCTCTGGCGGGGTTCTTCAAGCCGCTGCTGGAGAAGCGTCGGAAGCTCATGGCCATTCCCAGGCGCCGGCGGCTCTCCTGGGCGATCGGCACGGCACTCGGGCTGGCCCTCCTGATCGTCGTGCCCTGGCCGCTGAGAGTCGCCGGTCCCGCGCGTGTCCTTCCGGGACGCCGGGCCGCGGTCACCTCGCTCGTGGACGGCATCGTCGGGTCGGTCTCTCATCGGGAGGGGGACGTCGTCGGCGCCGGAGACACGATCGCCACTCTCCGATCCGACAGTTACGAGGCGGACCTTGCGGCGGCGCGGACGACGCTCGAGATCGCCGAGAGCGACGTTTCTCGAGCCGTGCAGGAGGGGGACGCAGCGGCGGTCTCGGACGCCAAGGCCCGCCAAAGGGAGGCCATCGCTCGACTGGCCCTGGAACAGGAGAGGGTCGGTTGGACGAAACTGCGTTCGCCGGTGGCAGGCGTCATCGCGACCGCGCGCATCGACGAGCGTGTCGGCCAATTTCTCCCGCGCGGAGCGGAGTTCTGTGTCGTCGCGGACCTCACGACCGTGACCGCGGAGATTGCCGTTCCGGAATCCGAAGCGCTCCTCCTGCGGCCCGGCCAGAAGGCGGTGCTGAAATTCAACGCCTATCCTGGCCGAACCTTCCAGGGAGCCGTCCAGCGCGTGGCTCCGCGCGTTCGGGAAGAGGGGGGGGATCGCTTCCTGATCGCGGAGGCATCCATCCAAAACCCGGGAGGCCTGATCAAGACAGGGATGCTCGGTCGGGGCAAGATCTCTACCGGCACGCGGCCGGTCCTCGTGGCGCTGTTCCGAAGGCCGGTGCGCTATCTCTGGACCAAGCTCTGGCCCCTTCTCCCGTGAGCTCCCCGCGCGTTACCCGCGGCATCGGGGCGCTCGTCGCACGCCCCGAGAAAGTGGCCACCCAGCCGACCCTCCCCGTCCCGCCAACGCCGGCTGCCGACCGTCCCGCGCTCCGCGGGGATCTCGTCATCCGGCGCCTGGTTCAAATGGGCGAGGTCAAATGGGTGGTCAAGGATCCGGTCGCCAATGCGTACTACAACTTCGACGACACGCAGTGGGGCGTCATCGAACTGTTCGACGGGACGCGCACGGTGGCCGAGATCCACGAAACGTACCAGGCGAGGTTTCCCAAAGAGACAATCGAGAAGACTCTCGTTCTCGACTTCGAGGATTTTCTCCGCGAGCTCGACTTCCTGCAGAAGTCCGCCGCCGAGAGAAGCCTCGCGGTTCTCGCCCGACTCAAGGGCGCCCGCCAGCGGGCCGCTGAAGAGAAGGCGGAAGGATTCAATCCTTTCTTTCTTCTCTTCCACGTGCTCGACCCGGATCGCTTCCTGGCCAGGACCCTGAGGTACGTCCGTTGGCTCTGGAAACCCGCGGTCATCGCGTTCGCCTGCTGTCTGTTTGCCTGGACGATCGGGATCGTCGGTCTTCACTGGGACGAGATCTGGGGTGGAACCAAGGTCATGTATGCGCTCGCTTCCAAGCCCTTCCTCGATCTCATCCAGTTCATCATCATTCTGACCGGGATCGGCGCGATCCACGAATTCGCTCACGGTTATGTCTGCAAGATGTACGGCGGCGAAGTCCACGACATCGGCATCGCGCTCGTCTACTTCACGCCGGCCTTCTATTGCAACACGACCGACTCCCTGCTCTTCGAGAACAAGTGGCACGGCCTGTGGGTCACGGCCGCGGGGATTTATGTGGAGGCTTGGATCTGCTCGATCGCGACCATTTTTTGGGTCGCCTCTTACCCGGACACCGTTCTCCACCAGTTCGCCTTCAACGCGATGCTCTTCACTGGAGTATCGACCGTCTTCTTCAACATCAATCCGTTGATCAAGATCGACGGCTACTACGCGCTGACCAGCCTTGTGGAGATCTCCGAGCTGCGGGAAGAGTCGCTGCGCCACATCGGCCTGTCGCTTCAGAGAAATGTCCTTCATCTGCCCGTGGATGTGCCGGCGGCCTCGCGCCGGAAGAGGCGGATTTACTGGATCTACGGAACACTGGCCCTGGCGTGGCTTGTCGTGGTCATGCGGTTCATCGGCGGCCTTTTCTACAATCTCTACGCCAAGTTCGTTCCGAACTTCGCGATCATCTTGCTTCTGCTCACGATGTACCGCCTGTTCCGCAAGCGCGTGCGCCTGGCCACGCGCACCGCCCGGCTCTTCTATCTGGACAAGAAGGAGTTGCTCATGTCGCCGCGAATGAGAAGGATTCTTCTCGCCTCTGCGGTTGCTCTGATCGTGCTCCTTGGCTTCCCCTGGACTCGCAGGACGCTCCGATCGCAGGCGGTCCTGAGGCCGCTGACGACCGCTCGGCTCGAGGCGCCCGAAGACGCCGTCGTGGAACGGGCTCTGGTCCGCGAAGGAGACCAGGTCGAAAAGGGGCAGCCCCTTTTTCGACTGTCGAGCCCGGCGGCTGTCGAGCTGGTCACCAGACTGGAGACGGAGCGGCAGCACCTGACGCAGAAAGCGAGCCGTGCCCGACAGGCGGCAGAGGCCACCGGCGTCTATGTTTCGGAACGGCAGCAGGCATCGGTCCAAGCCGCATTGAGCAGCGGCGAGAAGCGCGAGGAGCGTCTCTTGATTCGGAGCCCGATTTCAGGACGCGTCTTGACGCCCTACATTGAAGACCTGGAGGGCCAGGCTGTCCCGGCCGGCGCGTTCCTTGCCGAAGTTGGAGATACCCGTCAGATGAAGGCCGAACTGGCGGTGTCCGAACGTCTTCTCGACGATTTACAAAAGGGGGCGGCCGTGTCGGCGCTTGTACGCGGGCGGCTTGGAGCACTGCACGGGACCGTCGTGTCGATCTCCCCGGCGACCCTGGCGCAGCCCGGAACCGCGACAGCCCAGAGAGATCCCGAGGCGCCAACCCTTCGCCCTGACCAGTTTGTCGCGGTCGCCGTCTTCGAGAACGCCAACGGACAGTTGCTTTCGGGAATGGAGGCAAACGCCAAGATCTACGGACGCAGAGCCTCTGTGCTGTCACGCGCGGCACGCCTGCTCACGAGGTGGGGCCAGTCGGTCTTTTGGTAGTCCTCGGTTTGAGATTCGTCGCGACAGAGAACTGGGAAAAAGAAAGGCGCCCCGCTGAGCGGGGCACCTTTCGATTGCCGAGTGAAAGTGACCTCGAGCATCACACCATGGATTTCGTGGCTGCCCTCATGCTGGCGCGAGTCGCAGCCTTCATACTGGCGCGGGTCGCAGCCTTCGTCGCGGCGCGAGTCGCAGCCTTCACGCTGGCCCGGGTCGCAGCCTTCGTCGCGGCGCGAGTCGCAGCCTTCACGCTGGCCCGAGTCGCAGCCTTCACGCTGGCCCGAGTCGCAGCCTTCACGCTGGCCCGAGTCGCGGCCCGCATGCTGGCCCTGGTCGCCGCCCTGGGAGCGACGTGAGCGAATTCGGTCGAGACGGCGGGGTTATTTCCGAGGCTTCCGACGCGGATCTCAGGAACTTCCCTTCCAGTGGCCTGCTTGATCTTGGACTTCTGTTCGTCGGTGAGCTTGATCTTGACCTCGTTAGCCATTTTGGAACCCTCCTTTTCTAGCCGATAGATCGCAATGAAGGGGCCACTCTGCGCTCCGAGCACGCGGCCGAGGCAATCTGCTCATGGACAAAGACTTCTGGACGAGTCACGATCGGAGAGGAGTCGGCTTTTCTCCCGCCGAGAGATGAATTTTTCCCTAACGGCTGACTTTTTCAACCTTCGAGTTGACCGCTGCGGTGCCCAGCGCCGGCGAGTCTAAAGCCCGTACTTTCGGCACAGATACTTGATCTGGTTCCCATCGAGGCCCAGCCGCCGGGCGGCTTGCGCCTTGACACCGTCCGCCTGGGCGATCGCGTCGGTCAGGAGCCGTCGCTCGAACTCCTCGACGGCGCTGGCAAAAGAGGTCGGCATCGATTGCCGGGGGACGGCGCCCGATGTGGGACGGAAAGCCCGCGGAAGATCCTCTGCGCCGATCACCTCGCCGTCGGAGAAGAGCACGAGCATCTCGATCACGTGTTCGAGCTCCCGCACGTTGCCTCGCCAAGGGTGTGCCCGAAGTCGTTCCAGAACCTCGGAAGACAGCCGCCGGGCCGGCCGATGGTGGCGCGCCGTGAACTTCCCCAGAAAGTGCTCGGCCAAAAGGGGGATGTCCTCGGCGCGTTCGCGCAGCGGCGGAATCGAGATCGGGATCGTGTTGATGCGGTAGTAGAGGTCCTCTCGGAACGTTCCGGCGGCGACGCTCCGCTCGAGGTCCTCGTTGGTCGCCGAGATCAGCCGGAAATCCACAGGAATGCTCCGTCTCCCCCCCACTCTCTCGATCTCGCGCGACTCCAGGGCCCGCAGAAGCTTCGACTGCACCGGGACCGAAAGCGTGCCGATCTCGTCCAGGAAGAGCGTACCGCCGTGGGCCAGCTCGAACCGTCCGGGGCGCGAGGCGATTGCCCCGGTGAAGGCCCCCTTCTCGTGGCCGAAGAGCTCCGCCTCCGCCAGCGTCTCCGGCAGGGCCGAAGCGTTGACGGCCACGAAGGGGCGGCCGCGCCTCGGGCTGCGCTCGTGAATGGAGTGGGCCACCAGCTCTTTTCCGGTTCCGCTCTCGCCGATCAGGAGCACTGTCGCGTCGGTCGGCGCGACCCTGTCGATTTCGCCGAACAGGCGCCGCATGGGGGGGCTCGCGCCCACGAGCCGGTCGAAGGTCTCGGCTTCCCGCGCACGCTCCTTCAACGCCCTGTTTTCCTCGAGAAGGTGGCGCCGCTCGAACGCCCGCCTCAAGATCACCAGGAGCTCCGCCGGGTTCACCGGCTTTTGGAAGAAGTCGAAGGCCCCCAGGTCGATCGAACGGAGAGCCATCTGCCGGTCGGGCTCGCCGGACATCATCACCACCGTAGCGTCGGGATCGCGGCGCCGTGCCTCCTGGAGGAGCTCCAAGCCCTCCTCGACGCGCCCGGAGGGCGGCAGGCGGAGATCGAAGAGACAGAGATCGGGAGACGATCCCAGGAGAGCGCGCGCTTCCTGGGCATCCCGAGCGCCGGTCACCTCGAAATGACCGGCGAGCGCCCAGCGCAGCTGCTCCAGAAGCGCCGCGTCATCGTCGACGACGAGGACCCGGCCCGGCCGCGCTCGGTCCGGCTGGGTCACGGCGCGTTGATGCCTTGAAACGAAAGACGCACGACCGTTCCCTCGCCGGAGCCGCTTCGGACGCGGATCGTGCCCCGATGGTGTTGGATGATCTGGCTCGCGGTGAAGAGCCCGAGACCCACGCCGTCTGCCTTGGTCGTCTGGAACGGCTGAAACAGGCGGTCCCGAATGAAGTCTTGCGACATCCCGGATCCGTTGTCGATGATCTCGACCACCGCGCGCGGTCCGCGCTTCCCGGTCGCGGGGGGAGCAAATGTGCGGATCAGCACCTTGCCGGAAGGGGCCGCCGCCTCCAGGGCGTTGTCGACGAGGGAAGAGAGGGCGTCGCGCAGGAAATACGGGTCCCCCCAGACCTCCGGAATCGCCCCCAGCGCCAGGGACAGCTCCGGCAAGCGGGTGGTCTCCGGAGGGCCGCGCCGTCCGCCTCGTCGGGTCGCGGCCGAGGCAATCTCCCGCAGAAGCCCGTTCAAGTCGAGGGCCACCTTGATCAAGATCTGCTCCTCCACCGACCAGCGGCCCACGATCCCGTCCAATCGGTCGATAGTCGAGGAGAGGAGCTCCTGGACCGACTTCCTGAAATCCGGGTCGCCGTAGTGGGTTTCGAGGTTCGACCGCAGCATCTGAAGGCGGAATCCCATGTTCTTGATGTCGTGGATCAGGACCCGATCGAGGGTCGAGCGCAGGCGCACGGAGGTACGGGAACGGCGATTCGCGGTCACTGCCGGGCGGCGCTCGGCATTCGCACCTCGACGGCCAGGCCCGGCCGCAGGATGGTGCGAGCGGCCTCCCGCCGCACCCGAATGATGACCTGGAAGGTTCCGCTCGCGGCGTCGACCGTCGGGCTGATGAACTCGACCGCTCCCTTGGTGTGTGCCTGAGGAAAGTTGACCGGCACCACATCCACAACGTCCCCCCGGTGGAGCGTCAGCAGGTCCTTTTCGGGAACGTAGATGCGAGCCAGGAGCGGCTCGAACGCGGTGATTCGGAAGAGGGGGATGTTCTGGATGTCGATGACTTTCTCCCCGACCCGGGCGAACTTCTCTGTCACGACCCCCGCGAACGGAGCGCGGATCACGGCGTAGTCGCGGATGGCCTTGGCCTTCTCCCATGCCGCGACCGCCACGGCGTTTTGAGCGCGTTTCTCGTCGAGGTCCGCACGGCTGCTCACTCCGCCCGCGCTCAGGGCTTCCGAGCGATCGAGCTCCGCCTTGGCCAATCCCATCTGCTCTCTGGCCTGGCGGACGTCCTGATCGAACTCCTTGAGCTCGAGCGTGGCCAGGGGCTCGCCCTTGACCACCGCGCTACCCCGCTCGACGTGCACGGTCTCGATCACCCCGGTGATTCGGGACGACACCGTCACCTCCTGATCGACCATGAGGTGCGAGGCATAGACTTGCCCTGCTGGCGCCGGGGACGGCGAAGGAGACGCCAGGCCGAGCAGAACGACCGCCGCAAGGATTGTGGTCACGCTGGCTTCCGGGATGCTATCGTTAAATTCCGATTTTATGGCCATCACACTCGCCGACGAGCGGCCGGAGACCCAGCAGAAGGGCCCCCGCGCGAACTTCCGTTGGACCCTGGCGGAGCCATGGGACGAAAGGCGGCTCGCCGCGTTCTTGATGACCAAGCACCGGCGCAACGAGTCGGATTGGACGCGCCGCGCCTCTCCCTTCTACGCCTCCTTGGGGCAGTCGATCATCGAGTGCTCGGTCCCGGTCGCCAACCCCGAGTCGCTCAACGAGCTGGAGAAGCTCCTGACCGGCGAGCTACGCGGGATTCTCGCCGGCGCCAGCCAGATCCATGACGAGATGACGACCGGCAAGGATTGGAAGCGGGTCAACCCCCCTTGATGGATCGGTTCAGCGAATCATCGGTCCATCGGGCCATTTGCCTCGAAAAGGTCTCGACCCGCCGAAATCAACCGACGAACCGATGGACAGATGGACCGATCGTGGCTCCCGTATAATCCCCGCCCAATAGCAAGGGGGGGTCCGGATGCTCTCTGTTCCCTCGCTCCGGCTGAATCAATTCGGCGTTCGCTTCTACGAGGCCCTCCTCTCCGGGGCGGACCTCCAATCCCTCGTGGGTTTCGAGGTGCTGTCGTTCGGTCCGGACGCCCAGACCACCCGGGGGAAGCAAAAAAAGAAGACGACCGGCCGCGTCAACTGGGAGTTCCTGGAGAAGAAGATCGCGGCTTCGGAGCAGGCCTTTCAGCGTCCGATCATCCAGCGCAAGATCGAGGAGCTCGTCGCCTACTACCTGCAATGCGCCGACTCAGGGACGCTGCCCGCGATCCCGGGCAGCGTGCTGCTGGTCTCGGAGCGCCGGCTCGAGTTCTCCCCCGGCGGAGGCCGATCCGACGCCGGGTCCCTGAAGCTCCCGGAGGAATCGGGAATCCTGAGGGCGCTGGACGGGCAGCACCGCCTTCTGGCCCTCCACCAGCTGGCGGAAAAGCACAACCTCAAGGACTTCCAGGTTCCCGCCGTCGTCTTCGACAACCTGACCGCCGACCAGGTCGTGGAGCTCTTCGTCACGATCAACAGCAAGCACACCAAGTTGAACCCCTCCCATCTGATCTCTCTGTCCGGCCGACGCCTGTACCGCGACGAGAACCTGGCCGCGGCCCACGACGTGATCCGCGGTTTGAACGAAGACGAGCACTCGCCGTTGAAGGGACAGATCAAGGTCCTCGGGATCGGCCGGGGGTCCGTGACGCAGGCGTCCCTGGCCGACGAGCTGCGCGACGTCTTCGCCTCCATCGACGCCGCCGGCGGCCGGATCTCCCGCGAGTTCCGCGAGAACGCCAAGCGCTTCTTCCTCAATTACTTCAAAGCCGCGGGCCGCGCCTTTCCCACCGCCTTCGCCGGCCGCAAGTACTCGATCAAGAGCTCCACCTCCCTGCGAGCGTTCATCCGCATCGTCCCGTACGTCATCGCCATGATCCGCAGCCGCGGAGGAGACGTGTGGTCGGCCGGCGAGCTCGACGCGGCTCTGCGTCCGTGGTCCGAGGCGATCGGCGACAAGCGTTTCGAGACCGAGGGGCAATGGAAAGAGAAGCTGATGGGAGGCACCCGGTCCACCGTGGAGATCCTCGCACGCGAGCTGCGGCAGGGGTTGAATGCCTAGACGGGCGCGAGGCGTGAGGGGTGAGGCGTGAGGCGAAGCCGGTGCTCCCGGTTTCACGCCTTACGCCTGACGTCTTACGCCTCACGTCCTTAGGCGAGTGATAAACTCCCCCCGACAATTCTCGTAATAACCGACGGAGGTTTCTAGAGTTCCATGGCCGCCTTTGGAGGCTGTCTTCTGGTCTTGATCGGCGTCGCCGTCGTCGGCGCGCTGTGGGCCGTCTGGCGCTACAACAATCTCATCGCGCTCAAGAACCAGGTGGCCAACGCCTGGAAACAGATCGATGTTCAGCTGAAGCGGCGTCACGATCTCATTCCGAACCTCGTTTCTTCGGTCAAGGGCGAGATGCAGTTCGAGCAGGACACTCTGGAAAAGGTGATCCAGGCGCGCAACAGCGCGGTGTCCGCGCGGGGAGTGGCCGATTCGGCGGAGAAGGAAAATCAGCTCACCCAGACCCTCAACCGGCTCTTCGCCCTGGCCGAAAACTACCCGAATCTCAAGGCCAACGAGAACGTGAAGGCGTTGATGGAAGAGCTGACCTCGACGGAGAACAAGATCGGCTTCGCCCGCCAGTTCTACAATGACCTCGCCACCCGCTTCAACACTGCGCAGCAGATCTTCCCGGACAACCTGATCGCGCAGGCGTTCAAGTTCCAGCCGGTCGAGCTGTTCGAGATCACGGTCCCGGCGGAGCGGGAAGTCCCGTCGGTGGACCTGAACATCCGGCCGAAATGACGGCCCGCACGCTGTCGTCCCGAGGAGCGTAGCGACGAGGGATCTGCTCTCCGCATCAACGACCGGAGGAGATTCTTCGCCGCGCTCGGAATGACATGCCGATTCCTCTCAACCTCTACGACCAGCAACGCCGGAACCTTCGGCGCACGACTTTGCTGCTGGCCGGCTTCGTGGCGTTCCTGGCCTTTCTTGGAATCGGAGCGGACGCGTTCCTCTACGGCTCGGGGTTCTCGCCCGGCTTCCCCATCGCGACTCTCGGCGCTCTCCTGCTCGGGGGCGCCTCCGCCTGGTGGGCCGTCCAGGGCGGCGACAAGGCCGTTCTGGAGTCCACCAGCGCCGTCCCCATCGACCGCAACGATCCGCGCCAGCGCCTGGTCGACGACGTGGTCGAGGAAATGGCGATCGCCTCGGGACTTCCCAAGCCGGCCGTCTACCTGATCCCGGACCCTGACCCGAACGCCTTCGCCACCGGCATCGGTCCGGAGCGCTCCTCGATCGCGGTGACGCAGGGCCTGGTCAACAGCCTGAACCGCGAGGAGCTGCAGGCGGTCGTCTCGCACGAGATGTCCCACGTGCGCAACTACGACGTACGGGTCATGACCGTCGTGGCCGCGCTGGTCGGATCGGTCCTCCTCCTTTCCGACTGGGGACGCCGCGGCCTGTGGTGGGGTGGAGGGCGCCGCAACGATCGGGACCGCGGAGGATCCGGACCGCTGGCGCTCGTTTTCTTCGTCCTCTGGCTCCTGTCTCTCATTCTCGCGCCGCTCATCGCGCAGCTCGTCGCAATGGCCGTCTCGCGGCAGCGCGAATATCTGGCCGACGCCTCCGGCGCGGAGCTGACGCGCAACCCGCTGGCGCTCGCCTCGGCGCTGGAGAAGATCGCCGCGGCCACAGCGCCGACCCAGTCGATCAAGCAAGGGGTGGCGCACCTGTGCATCGAGGACCCCCGGGGGCGCGCCGTGAACGGACGCGAGGGCGCCTTCGCATCTTTCTTCTCCACGCATCCGCCGATGGAGAAGCGCATCGCGATCTTGAAGGAGATGGCGTACCAGAAGACGAGGACTACGGAGTGAGGACCTGAGCGAGGGCCAGTTCCACCGCCTCCCCCGGCGAATTCGCGAAACGGACCCACGACCCTAGAGCCTGAGCTCCAGAGCCGGCGGCCTCCCGCAGGGCCGTGTCCAGAGTCGGCCGCCAGAACTCTCCCAGGAGCACGAGGGGCCGCGCCACGGCCTCGCGCTTGGCGACGCTCTCGGCCATCCAGACGAGCTCGAGCATGGTCCCGAGGCCGCGCGGGAGGAAGATCCATCCGTCGCTCTCGTCGCGCAGGCGGGTCAGACGCTCGCCGAGGCTTTCAACTGCGATCGTCTCGCTCAGCCAGGCGTTGGGCTCTCCCTGGCCGGCCACGACGATACCGAGGCTCGCGCCGCCTTCGTCGGCGGACCCCTGGCAGGCCGCCTCCATCACGCCTCCGTACCCTCCGCAGACCAGCCGCGCCTTCGCCCGGGCGACGGCGCCCCCCACGGCGCGGCCCTGCTCGTACTCGGGGGAGCCCGGACGCGGAACGCTCGAGCCGAAGACGCCGATGGAGATCATGCCGGGCGTGAGGGGTGAGGCGTGAGGCGAGAGGCGTCCGCAGGGTACAATATAAGTATTGTTATCGCCTTCCGCCTTCCGCCTTCCGCCTTCCGTCAGTCCAGATCGATGTCCCGCACCGGGCGCGAGGAGTCGTTCTTGGTCTTCTCGAAGAGCTCGTCGAACTTTCGGTTGAGGACTTCCCTCTTGGACTTCTCCGCCTCGACCGAAGCCGTGAACTTCTTTTCCCGCTCGACGTCGTGGGTCTTGAGCGCTCCGATCGCGTCGTCCACGGATCCGAACTTTCGCGGAGTCTTGGGCACCTCGTGATCGATGACCGCCTTCAAGTCCGGGTCGATCTTCAGCCGGGCCTGGCAGCAGGGGCAAAGCAGCTCGAAGTCCATCGATCCCATTCTAAGGCCCGTTCCTACCGGCCCTTGTGGCGAAGAACTTCCCGCCGGGCTCTCTTGTCGGGGCGCCCCTCGTCCCGCCTGGGCGCGAGCAGCCGATCGAGACGGCGCGCCGCAGCGACTTCCTCGGGAATCGGAGGACTGACGTCCTCGTAGAGCTTGCGCGCCTCCGCCTTGGGAATCGACCGCTCGGCGAGGCCGCGCACCACCAGCTCGCGCCGATCGCCCCGCTGCCCGGAGATCGAGAGGCGATCGCCGATCCGGATCTCGCGGTGGGACTTGCCGCGCGCTCCATTGACGTCCACTTTTCCTCCGTCGCAGGATTGCTTGGCCTGCGATCGGGTCGGGAAGATGCAGGCCACGTCCAGCCAGACATCCAGGCGGACCGACTCGGGAGGCGGCGGACGGTTCACGGCGCGGGAGGCGGAGCGACGGCGGCGCGGGAGGCCAGCCAGGCCAGAAATTCCTCCGTCGGCGGCGCGAGCTCGATGGCCGGACGCGCCAGGAAGTACCCCTGCGCCGCGAACACGCCTTCCTCCAGGCACACTTCCAGGTCCTCTCCCGACTCGATCCCCTCGGCGATCAGTCCCACCGACGCGTCCCGGGCGACCTGCGCCAGCAACTTCAGGACGGCGCGGCGGCGCGTGTCGCCGCGGATGCCCCGCGTGATCTCGCTGTCGACCTTGATCCAGCGTGGAGCCAGTCCGGCGCAGTAGCGCATCGTTCCGTAACCGGAGGTGATGTCGTCCAGGGCCACGGCCACGCCCAGGTCATGCGGCACGTCCAGAGCGGCTCGCAGGATGTCCAGTGACTCGACGCGCTCGATCTCGACTAAGTCCAGAGCCAGGCGGGTGTAGGGGAACTCGACGCGCTCGGCTTCGCGCCCCAGGCCGTCCAGCTGATGGGCCCCGCCCGTCAGGAGCTGGGGATTGACGTTCAAGAAGAGCATGATGTCGGGCGGAAGACGCCGCGCCGCCTCCAGTACGCTCACCCAGGACCGTCGCTCGAAGGGAACCTCGATGCCCAGGGCCAGGGCCGCGGGAAAGATCTCCGCGGCGAGGTGGATCGAGCCGTCGGCGGCGCGCCCCCGCAGGAGACCCTCCGCGCCCAGGATCTCTCCGCCTCGCAGGTCGAAGATCGGCTGGAACTCCACGAAGAGCTCCCCGGTGTGAAGAATGTCCACGAGCCAGAGCGCGCGGACCTGGCGGGCCGCGGCGGAGAGCGGTGTGAGGTTTCCAACCGCGTCCCACTTCGTCTGGGAAGGGTCCTCCGGAGCGACGCGCACGTGCTCCGCGGTCGCGCCCACACCTTCCGCCAGGTGCGCGAGAAGCGCTTCTGCCGGGCGGTCCAGGACCAGCCGGCGTGCGCGGCCGTAAACCTGACCTCGCGCCCAAAGACGGCCGAGCGCTCGCGAAACGGCGCGCTCCGCCTCCGTCCCATCCGGCCGGACGAAGAGGGCGCGTGCCTTCCGCCAGCGGTCCAGCCGACTGAGCGTGGGGCCGTCCAGAACGCCTTCGGACTCCACCTTCCCCATTGTAGAACCTTCTCATCAGCGCCTCTCCCTCTGCTCACCCCCTTCCACGGAAATCCGGGCCGAGGGGAAGGAAAAAAGGGTGGAGATCCCAGTTTCCCGGGGTTTCCCACATGCCCGATAGTGCGTTTGGATCATTTGCTTCTCGCGGGCCTTCGTCATAGCGTTCACGCCAAGATCGGACCAAATACAGCTTGAAAACGTTACCGCCACGCAGCGGTTCACCACGCGGATGCAAGCGCCCGATCCTGCGATTGGGTCGATCGATCACGGACCGACACGGGAGGAGGCTCTAAAGAAGGTCGCGAATCCAAAAAGAAGGAGGATCTGATATGGCAGTTACTGCTGGAAGCGTCCCCGGGTCCGCTGCCGCGCCGCATGGGGACGTGGGCATCAGTCGATGGTGGCGTGTGGTGGGCGGCCTGATGATGAATCTCGCGCTGGGATCGCTTTACGCCTGGAGCGTCTTCGTTGCGCCACTGGAAAAGGAGTTCGGCTGGAAGCGGGCAGACACCTCCCAAGTGTTCACCTGGGCCGTGGTCGTGTTCGCGATCGCCTTCATCGTCGCGGGCCGATTGCAGGACAAGCTCGGTCCCTTCTTCATCTCCCTGACCGGCTGCATTCTCTTGACGGTGGGCTTTGTCCTGTCCGCTCAGACAACCAGCCTGACGTACCTGATCGTCGCCTTCGGCATTCTGGTCGGCATCGGCAACGGTTTCGGCTACGCGACGCCCATTCCGGTCATGGCAAAGTGGTTTCCCGACAAGCGAGGCTTGGCGGTCGGTCTGGCCGTCGCGGGTTACGGCGGCGGTTCGGCCATCTTCGGGCCCCTGGCCAACCTGTGGCTCATCCCCCAGTACGGCTGGCGGACCACCTTCGTCATCCTGGGGGCGATTTTCTTCGTCATGACTCTCGTCGGAGCCCTTCTGTTGAAGAACCCTCCGGTCGGGTACCGCCCGCCGGGCTGGACGCCTGCGCCAGCATCCAAGGCGGCAGCGACGACCTATGAGTTCCGTCCCGGAGAGATGTGGCGCACGCCGACAGCCTACTTCATGTGGATCGCATACGCGCTGGGCTGCGCGGCGGGTCTGATGGTCATCAGCCAGCTGATCCCGTTCGCCAAGAGCGCAGGCATTCCCGGTACGGCGCTTCCCGTCATCGGTCTCGTCATCGGCGCCGCGGGCAATGCCTCCGGCCGCATTCTCTCGGGCTGGATGTCCGACGCCCTCGGGCGTTTGAACGTCCTGCGCCTGATGATCGGCATCTCGGCTGTCGCCATGCCGGTGCTTTACCTGACCGGTGGCAACGTTGCCATGCTCTACGTGATGGTCTTCATCGTCTACTGGTGCTACGGCACGCAGCTGTCGGTCAACGGCTCGGCGACCTCCGACTTCTGGGGCACGAAGAACGCCGGGATCAACTACGGCATCCTGTTTACTGCCTGGGGCGTTGCCGGCTTCATCGGACCCAGGATCGGCGGAGTGCTTTTCGACAAATACAAGAACTATCAGGCGGCGTTCTACACCGCTGCAGTGCTGGCGGTAGTCGCCCTGTTGTTCGAGTTCATGGCGAGGCGGCCGCAGGTGCCGGCGGCGGCTAGGGCCTGAGAAAAAATCCGTAGCGGCCGCGTCGGCGATGCTGACGCGGCTTTCTCAATCGAAGGGAGAAGGTTTCATGGCAGACTCGAAAGCAGCGGCCGGGGCCGCGGAAACCACCGAAGCCCAGATCGCGGTGCACTGGAAGGAAGAGGAATACTTCAAGCCGCCGAAAGAGTTCGTGGACCAGGCCAACCTCAAGGATCCTTCGGTCAACGAACGGTTCAGCGAGAAGAATTTTCCCAAGTGTTACGAGGAATACGCTCAGATGCTGACCTGGTACGAGCCGTGGAAAACGGTGCTCGATACCAGCGACCCCCCGTTCTGGAAGTGGTTCGTGGGGGGCAAGATCAATGTCTCCTACAATTGCATCGACCGCAACCTGGCCAAGTACCGGAACAAGGCGGCCATCATTTTCGTCCCCGAGCCGGAAGAAGAAGATCCGGTCGCGCTGACCTACCAGGAGCTCTACGTCCGGGTCAACGAGTTCGCGGCGCTGTTGCGGGACTTCGCAAAGCTCAAGGCCGGCGACCGCGTCACGATCCACATGCCGATGGTCGCGGAGCTGCCGATCACGATGCTCGCCTGCGCGCGCCTGGGAGTCATCCACTCCGTCGTGTTCGGCGGGTTCTCGGGCGAGGCGTGCGGCATGCGGGCAGCGGACTCCGGAAGCAACGTGCTCATTTACATGGACGGCTACTACCGCAGCGGCAAGATGATCGATCACAAGGCGGCCGCCGAGATCGCCATTGCCACCGCCGAGAAGGAAGGGCAAAAGATCGACAAGGTCCTGGTCTGGAAGCGGCATCCGGGCAAGTACTGCTCGGCGACGCCCATGGTCAAGGGACGCGACTTCTTCGTGGACGAAGTCCTCAAGGATTATCGCCGCGCGAAGGTGGAGCCGGTCCCCATGGATGCCGAGGCGCCGCTCTTTCTGATGTACACCTCCGGCACGACGGGAAAGCCCAAGGGCTGTCAGCATCGCACCGGCGGGTACCTCGCCTACGTGACCGGAACCTCCAAGTACATCCAGGACATCCATCCCGAGGACACCTACTGGTGCATGGCCGACATCGGCTGGATCACCGGGCATTCCTACATCGTCTACGGGCCGCTCGCGCTCGCCGCGACGTCGGTCATCTACGAAGGCGTGCCGACCTATCCCGATGCGGGGCGGGTGTGGCGCATCGCCGAGCGGCTGGGCGTCAACATCTTTCACACTTCACCGACGGCCATTCGCATGCTGCGCAAGGCCGGGGCGGACGAGCCGAAGAAATACAACTATCACTTCAAGCACATGACCACCGTCGGCGAGCCGATCGAGCCCGAAGTGTGGAGGTGGTACTACCACACCGTGGGCAAGGACAAAGCCGTCATCGTCGACACCTGGTGGCAGACGGAAAACGGCGGATTCCTTTGCAGCACCAAGCCCGCGATCGATGCGATGAAACCGGGCAGCGCCGGACCCGGGGTGCCGGGCATCTACCCGATCATCTACGACGAAAAGAGTGAAGAAGTGAAGGCAGGCTCGGGAAAGGCCGGGAACATCTGCATCCGCAATCCCTGGCCCGGCATCATGCAGACGATCTGGGGCGATCGAGAGCGATTCCCCAGGCAGTATTACGTCAAGTATTGCAAGAATCCCAAGAGCAAGGACTGGCACGATTGGCCGTACTTTGCGGCCGACGGGGCGGTCCTCGCCGCCGACGGCTATTTCCGGATCCTCGGCCGCGTCGACGACGTCATCAATGTCGCCGGACACCGCCTCGGGACGAAAGAGCTCGAATCGGCCTGCCTCACCATCCCCGAGGTCGCGGAAGCGGCCGTGGTTCCTGTGGTCGACGACATCAAGGGCCGAGTGCCGGAGATCTACATCGCTTTGAAACCCGGCTATGCCGCCAGCAAGGAGATCACCGACAAGGTGGTGACGACGATCGAGACGATGATCGGTAAGATCGCCCGACCCAAGTCGGTCCGGATCGTTCCGGACATGCCCAAGACACGCTCCGGAAAGATCATGCGCCGCGTGCTGGCGGCGATCTCCAACACGCTCGATACGGGCGACATCACGACTCTGGCCAATCCCGACGTCGTCGAGCAGATCCGTGTCATGGTCCAGGGCAAGGAGAAGGTCGCCACCAAGGAGGGACCGGAGGACCTGAAGCAGTTCGGCAAGGAGGAGTAGCGAGTCCGACGGTTCTCGCGGGCGCCTCTGCGGAGAAACGGATCCTCTATTTTCGTTCGATTCCAGCCAGACCCGGGTCCTGCAGGGCCCGGGTCTCGCTCTTTCCGGGCCGTCAGAGTTCACAGAAAAGCGAGGCGGAGCCATGCTGGTCCGGGACATCATGAAGAGTCCGGTTCTATCGATCTCGCCGGACACCACGCTCCACGACGCCTATCGCACGATGCAGGAAAAGCGCATTCGCCACCTCCCCGTCGTGCGGGAGAGCGCTCTTGTCGGCGTGATCACGGACCGCGATCTGCGTCTGGCCACGAGCGCGCTGGCGCCTTCGCCGTTCTCACCGGAGAGGCGCGTCTCCGAGGTGATGTCGCGTCAACCGCAGACGGCCGACGCCCTGGACCCGGTCGAAGACGCGGCATGGACAATGCGGGAGAGGAAGATCGGCTGCCTGCCGGTGGTCGACGACGGAAGACTGATCGGGATCATCACCGGCGTGGACCTGCTCGACGCGCTGCTCAAGATGACAGGCGTCGGCAAGCCCTCCGGCCGGCTGGAAGTCCGCTTGCCCGACGAGCCCGGAGAGCTCGCCCGCTTGACGAGCTTCTTGAGCCACCGGGATCTCGCCGTCCGGTCGATCCTGACGTACCCGGAGGGGGCTCAGTCGACCCGCGCCGTCCTTCGGATCGGTTCGATCGAGATGCGGGCCGCTCGCCGCGGACCTGCGCCTTTCCGGCTTCGAAGTCCTCTGGCCACCCGAGAAGCCATGGCCTGCGTGATCTACCACCCCGCCTACCGGACCTATTCTTTCGGAGACGACCACGCGTTCAGCCCCATCCGGGTGGACATGGTGCTCGACCTGCTCGCCGCGCTCGGTCATCGCGTACAGCCGGTCGCTCCGCAGCCCGCGACGCGGGCCGAGATCCTCGGAGTCCACGAGGACTACTACGTCCGCCGCGTCGAAGCCCTGAGCGCCGGAGAAAGCGTTCCGGACTGCGAAGAGTACGGACTCGGGACTCCGGATAACCCGATCTTCCCCGGCATGGACGAGGCCGCCCGATGGCTGGTGGGCGGCACCCTCGCAGGCGCCCGGCTCATCGCCGAGAAAGGCGAGAAGCGGGTGCTCCAGCTCGGCGGCGGACTCCACCATGCCCGGCGCAACATCGCGTCGGGTTTTTGCATCTACAACGACGTCGCGATCGCGATCAACTGGCTGACGAGCCACGGCCTCTGGGTCGGTTACGTGGACATCGACGTTCATCACGCCGACGGCGTCCAGCAGATTCTGTACGAGGACCGGCGCGTGATGACGATCAGCCTCCACGAGGCGGGCCAGTACCTGTTTCCGGGCACCGGCGAAGTCCACGAGCTCGGATGGGGAACCGGTCGCGGCTTGAAGTTGAATTTGCCGCTCCAGCCCTTCACCGAAGGGGAGAGCTATCTCGAAGTGTTCGATGAGGTCGTGCCGGCGGCCCTCCGTCAGTTCCGTCCCGGCGTCCTCGTCGTGCAGGCCGGAGCCGACGCGCACTTTGCCGACCCCCTGGCCGACCTGATGCTGACGACGCGCGACTACGAGGCGATCTTTCGGCGGCTCCTTCGGATGGCCGACGAGCTCACCGCGGGCCGCGTGTTGTTCACTCTCGGGGGCGGCTATGCCTTCCACGCCGTGGCCCGAATCTGGACGATCCTCTATTTGCTCGTCCACGAGCTCCCCCTGCCCGTGCTCCTGCCGGAGGCGTGGCGAAGCAAGTGGAGCGCGCTTCTGGAGAATCGGCCGCCGGCGGCGCTGCACGACGAGTCTCCCGCGCCGGCCGATTCCGCCAACCGCGAGGCGATCGCCCGACGGAATCGACAGGTCGCACGACGCCTCCTCGAAGAGGCTCACCCTTACTGGCTGTGAAAAAGGCACGGCGATGTCCCGAGCTATCGCGGTGTGAGGGCGACGCCTCGCGGCGGGCCGGCGGCCCGCCCCTATAATCGGACGCCAGATGTTCCGGATCATTCCCGAAGGCGCCAGCTTCAGCGAGTATGTTCTCCTTCGGGACGGCGAAAGCGTCCTTTTGCGAGCGGCGACTCCCGACGACGTCGCGGCAATGGAGACGTTCCTTAAGACAATATCGCGTGAGAGCCTCCAGATGCGCTTCCTGGGAGCAGTGGCCTATGTTTCCAGGAGCGCGGTCGAGTTCATGTGCTCGGGCGAGCCGCGCGATCGGCTGTGCCTCCTCGCGGTCGTCGGGCAGGGGCCGGACGCTCGGATCGTTGGGGTCGGAAACTATGTGTCCGTCGGCGTTCACGGAAAGGCGGAGGTCGCGTTTCTCGTGCACGACGACTATCAGGGGCGGGGGATCAGCACCCTGATCCTCGAGCGGCTGGCCGGCATCGCCGCCGGGGCGGGGTTCACGGGTTTTGAAGCCGAGGTCCTGTACGAGAACCAGGCGATGATCAATGTCTTCCGGGACTCGGGCTTCGAGGTCCACCAGGTGGTCGACGCCGGCAGCATCCACGTGGAGTTCCCGGTTGCCGGGCTCGCCTCTCTGCGCGAACGGGTCGAGCTGCGCGAGCGCATTGCCGTAGCCCATTCGCTCATCCCGCTTCTGCGCCCCCGGACGGTCGCCGTCGTCGGCGCCTCGCGCGACCCTTCCGCGGTGGGCAGCATGATCTTCCGCGCGATTCTCCAGGGAAATTTCAGCGGCACGGTCTACCCGGTCAACAACCAGGCCAACGCGGTGCACGGGGTTCGGGCCTACGCGTCCGTCGGCGACCTGCCGGAGAAGGCCGAGCTCGTCGTCATCGCCGTGCCGGCCCAGCGCGTGCTCGAGGTCGCCGAAGGAGCCTTGCGCCACGGCGCCCGGGGGCTTCTGGTGGTCACGTCGGGCTTTGCCGAGAGCGGCCCGGAAGGCGTTGCGCTTCAAAACAAGCTGGTCGATCTCGTGCGTTCCCACGGTGCCCGTCTGATCGGACCCAATTGTCTGGGCGTCATGAACACACATGCGGATGTCAGCCTCAACGCGAGTCTGTCGCCGCAGATGGCGCCGCGAGGCCGCATCGGGTTCTTCTCGCACTCGGCGGCGCTGGGGCTGGTGATCCTGAACTACGCCGCCGAGCGCGGCCTGGGGTTCTCCAACTTCGTTTCGGCGGGAAACCGCGCCGACGTGTCCGGCAACGACCTGCTCCAGTACTGGGAGGAAGACTCCTCGACGGACATCGCGCTGCTGTATCTGGAGACCTTCGGCAATCCCCGCCGCTTTGCGCGCACCGCCCGGCGCATTTCCTATCGCAAGCCGATCCTTTGCGTGAAGAGCGCGCGGACTCAGTCGGGCAGTGATGCGGCGCGCGCCCACATCGGCGCCGTCGCCCAGAGCGAAACCAACGTCGAGATGCTCTTCCGTCAGGCGGGCGTGATCCGCGCCGACACGCTCGAAGAGATGTTCGACGTGGCCGTCCTGCTGGCCCACCAGCCGCTGCCGCGCGGCAATCGCGTTGCGATCATCAGCAACTCCGGCGGCGTTCTGACGATCTGTGCCGATTCGTGCGACGCGCGGGGCCTGGTGGTCGCGGATCGAGGGGTCATCGATCTCGGCCCGCTGGCCACCCAGGAGGTGTACGAACGTGCCGTCGAGCGCGCCATGGAGGATCCCGGGGTCGATTCCCTGATCGCCATCTTCGCCTGCATCGGGGACTGCAACCCGCAAGAAGTGGGCCGCGCCATCCGGCGGGGCGTTCTCCGCGGCGAGCGCAAGAGCGGCGTTCCCAAGCCGGCCCTGCTCTGCCTGATGGGCGCGGCGGGAGTAGTCGAGCTCGGCGCCGGAAGAGGGCGGGGCAGGGTCGCCGCCCGACGCGTGTTCCCGTCCTATCGGTTCCCCGAATCGGCAGCGATCGCATTGTCTCGGGCCGTTGAGTACGCCGCATTCCGGAGAGAGCCGGCGGGGCGTCTTCTCTGGTACGACGACGTCGATGCGGCGGCGGCCCGGCGGGAGGTCATGGCAGCTCTCGATTCGGCCCCGCGGGAGCCTGTCTGGCTGGAGTGCGACCGCGCCCGGAGCATTCTCGGATTCTTCGGCATTTCCGTGGAGATGCCTGAAGAGGTGGGATCGTTCATCGGCACCGATGATCCCACTCGCCTGGAGGTCGTTTCCGATCCGAGCTTCGGGCCGCTGATCCGTATCTTTCGCGCCGGCGAGAGCCTGGGGGTCCGCATCACGCCGTTGACAGACCGCGACGCACGGGAAATCGTCGAGGCTGCTCGGCTGACCGCCAAGACCGGCTTCGAAGAGCTCCTCGGCCGGGTTTCCCAGCTGATCGAAGAGCTGCCCTGGCTATGCGGCCTGGAGGCCGCGCTCCAGCCTGGTTCGTCGGCGCCTGGCGCCCGAGGGATCGTTCTCGGTCCGGATGTCCGGATCGGCTTTTTCGGGTCGGCCGCCGCTGTGTCCACCTCGCCATCGGAGGCGGCTGGCTCGCCGGCTAACTCCGAGGACGTCGCCGCCGACGGCGATCGCGGGCAAAGCGTGCTGCCTTCCCACTCCGATTCTGGCTCTCCCCATTGACGGCACCGGCCGGATCCGAAAGGATCATGCGTCCTGTCCTGGCGGTGATCTCCAATACGCTCGACACCTGTGACATCTCGACTCTGACAAATCCCGACGCGGTAGAGAGCAGGTTCGGCAAGCGGTGCGGGGCTTGGAGAAGGTCAAAAGCAAGGAGGACCGGAGGCCTTCGGGCAGTTCGGCAAGAAAGAGTAGCCGGGGCCTTTCTTCCGCGCCGATTCGCTCTTCTGGCGGAGCCGCTCCCTGGGGCCGTCTGCCTAGGCTCTGAGGCCCTTGGGAGTATTGCCCGGCGGACCAGCCCTATTTCAGCGTTATCTTCCGGCTGGGTTCAAATGCTCTTGACATCGCCGGAAACTCTGAAAGACTTTCGCCAACGAGCCTAAATGAACGACGGCGTAGGACCGATCCCCGCGTCAGCTTCGAATCCAATCCCGAAAGGCGATCCCGGCGAAGGGCTGGACTTACCGCCCGGAACGAAGACAAGTACCAGGCGGCGTTGAAGACTACCGGCCATCTGACGACTTTGGACAAGCCTGCGGCCAACTGGCCGATGATGGTCCTGATTCTTGTGATGATGGTGATTTTGTGACGATGGTCTATGGGCCGATCGCGGCTTTCTTGGTCGAGCTTTTCCCGACTCGGATCCGCTACACCTCCATGTCCTTGCCTTACCACATCGGCAACGGCTGGTTCGGCGGGACGCTGCCGCTGCTCGCGACTGCGATGGTGGGCATCCAGCGGAAACATCTTCTACGGCCTTTGGTACCCAATCGTCGTCGCGTTGATGAGCTTCGTGATCAGGAGCCTATTCATTCGAGAGACCAAGAATCGAGACATCCGGCAGGACTTCTGGGGGGTCAGACGCGCTCAACGAGAAAAGAGAGCCTTCCCCAACGCTTGACAAGGAGGATCTGATGTTTCGCAAACTCCGGGGTCACATCGTTTTCGCGGTCTTGATTGGCACGGTCTTGCTCTCGGTGCCCGATCCGGCTCGTGCCCAGGTCGTCGTCAAGGTCAACGACAACGTCAACTTCAAGTTCGGATTTCAGCTGCAGACCTGGGCGGACTGGACGCAGGACCCCAATTCGCAAGGCTACTCGGAGAATCTCTTCCTCCGCCGGGTTCGCATCCTTCTGGCTGGCAACCTGGCGAAGAATCTGAGCTTCTTCTACGAGTCAGACGAGCCCAGAGCCGGGAACTCCGGCACCACAGGGGACAAGAACATCTGCAGCGGAGCCGCGGCGACCTGCCCCGCCACGGGCTTCATCACCCAGGACGCCTTCGCCGAATGGAAGCTCGCCGGCAACGCCTTGATGCTCGACGCAGGACTCTTCCTGGTGCCGACCTCCCGCAACGGACTGACCAGCACGCAGAGCTTCCTCTCGTTCGATCTGGGCACGTGGGCCCTCCAGGGCAACGGAATCATGAAGGGCAACGGCGGGCGTGACTATGGTTTCGGCCTCAAGGGCTACGTCGCCGACAACCACTTGGAGTACCGCCTGGCGGCCTACGACGGCAACCGCAACGGCACCACGCCCCAGAAGGCGCCGCTCGGACCCGAAGCGGGCTCCCGCAACTCCTACCGGATCGGCGGGCGCGTCCAATACGATTTCCTCGATCCCGAGATGGGATATGTCTATGCCGGCACCTACCGCGGAACCAAGAAAGTCATCGCCATCGGCGCGTGGGGAGACGGACAGGGAGACTACAAGGCGTATGGCGGCGACTTCGCGATCGACCTGCCGGTGGCCAAGGACTCGGTCAACTTCTCGTTTGACTACGACCATTTCGACGGCGGCAAGGCCTTCTCGGCGCTGGCCAAGCAGAACGACATCTATGCCGACGCCGGCTACTACTTCAGCGCCATCAACCTGCAGCCGTTCGTCGTCTACCAGAAGCTCGGATTCAGCGACAGCATCAAGCAGGTCGGGAACCAGCAGCGTTACGGCGGCGGCCTCAACTGGAACGTCTCCGGTCAGAACCTCAAGCTCTCCCTGCTGTACGAGCGCATCGTCCCCAAGGTGCAGCCGGCGACGGCCAAGACCAAGGACTTCAATCACATCGCGATTCAGCTGCAGACCCTGTATTTCTAGAACCCGTCCGGTGGCGGCGGGGGCGCGAAATGCGCCTCCGCCTTCGCCGGACTTCCTGGAGAGAGGTGAACCATGTCGAAGAAACACCATCGCGGGTTGACGCGCCGCGAGTTTGCCAAGCTCACCGGAGCGGGCGCTGTCGCGGCGGGAGTCGGCGCCAACTTCCTGTTCCCGGAGCGCGCCGCGGCCCAGCAGAAGACCTTGAAAATCGTCCAGTGGAGCCACTTCGTTCCCGGTTACGACAAGTGGTTCGACAACACCTACACCAAGGAATGGGGAGAGAAGAACAACATCAACGTGGTCGTCGATCACATCGCCATCGGGGAGATCAACGCCCGCGCGGCGGCGGAGGTCTCGGCCAAGAAGGGACACGATCTCTTCATGTTCCTGTCCCCGCCGGCGGCCTACGAGAAGCAGGTCATCGATCACGGCGAGATCTACCAGGAGGTCGAGAGAAAGCACGGCAAACCGATCGATCTCGGCTACAAGTCCACGTTCAACCCGAAGACCAAGAAGTATTTCGCCTTCTCCGATTCCTACGTTCCCGATCCCGGCAACTACCGCAAGGACTTGTGGGAGAAGGTCGGATACCCCAAGGGGCCGGATACCTGGGATGACCTGTGGAAGGGCGCCAAGAAGATCAAGGACACCGCCGGGAATCCGTGCGGCATCGGTCTGTCCCAGGAGTTGGACACCAGCATGGCGGTCCGAGCTCTGATGTGGTCGTTCGGCGGATCGGAGCAGGACGCGAACGGAAATCCGACCCTGAAGTCCAAGCAGACCCTCGAGGCCGTCAAGTTCATGCGGTCGCTCTACAAAGACACCGAGACGCCCGAGGTGTTCACGTGGGATCCCTCCTCCAACAACCGCGCCATCCTCGCCGGCAAAGTATCCTTCGTCATGAACGCGATCTCTGTCACGCGGGCCGCGGAGAAGGACAATCCGGACATGTCGTCCAAGATCTGGCTCACGCCAGCGCTGAAGGGTCCGGTTCGGCGGATCGCGGCGGAACACGTCATGTCCTGCTACGTCGTCTGGGATTTCGCGGAGAACAAGGACGGCGCGAAAAAGTTCCTGGCCGATTACATCGACAACTTCGAATCCGCGTTCAAGGGGAGCGAGTTCTACAACTTCCCCTGCTTCCCCAAGACGGTGCCCGATCTGCAGCAGCTGATCGCCAACGACCCCAAGGCCAATCCCAACGATAAGTACAAGGTCCTGGGCAACGTGCTCGACTGGGCGACGAACGTCGGGTACCCGGGATACGCCACCGCGGCCATCGATGAGGTCTTCAACACATGGGTGGTTCCGACCATGTTCGCGAAGGCCGCGCGCGACGAGATGACGCCGGAAGCCGCGCTCGACGCCGCGGACAAGGAGGTCCGCCGGATCTTCGACAAGTGGAAGTAAGCTAAGCGCCCTATGGCGGTCGTCGAGACGCGAGGGCTGACAAAAAACTTCAAGGCGGGACAGGCGGCAGCGGTCCAGAACGTCAACCTGGAGAGCCGGGAGGGCGAGTTCCTCGTCCTCCTCGGCCCTTCGGGATCCGGTAAGACCACGCTCTTGCGCATGATCGCGGGGCTGGAAGAACCGACCGCCGGCGAGATCTTGATCGGAGGGGTTGTCGTCAACGACATGACCCCCCGCGAGCGCCGGATCGCCATGGTGTTCCAGAGCTACGCGCTCTATCCGCACCTGACGGTCCTGGGCAACATCGTTTTCCCGTTGAAGGCCCGCGGCATGGGCAAGGCGGAGCGGGAGAGCAAGGCCGACTGGGCCGCCTCGCTGCTCGGCATCAAGCATCTCCTGGGGCGTAAACCCCGCGAGCTGTCCGGCGGCGAGCGGCAGCGCGTGGCTCTCGCGCGGGCCATCGTCCGCGAGCCGAGCCTCTTTCTCTTGGACGAGCCTCTCTCCAACCTCGACGCCAAGCTGCGGGCTTCCGCGAGGGAGGAGCTCGAACAGTTCCAGCAACGCGTCGCGACGACCACGATCTACGTGACCCATGACCAGGTGGAAGCGATGGCCATGGGCGACCGCATCGTGGTGATGAACTTCGGAGAGGTCCGCCAGATCGGAACGCCCGCGGAGGTCTACGACGATCCGGCCGACACGTTCGTGGCCACGTTCCTCGGCTCGCCTCCCATGAACCTGGTCGAAGTCGGAGACGTCACGGTGGGCTTCCGCCCGGAGCGATTCTTCCCCGTCGCGCAGCTGGCCGGCCGGGCGGCGGTGCCCGCGGACCTTCGCGCCGGTGACCGAGAGGGGCCCTATCTGCCGCTGCGCTTTCGAATTGGTCATGAGGAATATCTCGGGGCGGAGCGGATCCTGTACGGCCAGCTCGAGGAGGGCCGCTTCAGCGGCAAGAAGGTCATCTCCCGGATGTCGGCCACGCAGGGCGCCCGCTTCGACAGCGGCAGCCTGCACGCGTTCGCCGTTCCCGAGCAGGAACTGAAATTCTTCGATCGCGAAAAGGGGATGCGGACCGCGCGCATTCCCTTGAGCCGGATCGGGGCACCCGAAACTTCGACGACCCCGGCATGAGCGCCCTTGGGCGCCAGCGCTGGCTCGGACCGGCGATGTTCCTGCCGGCCGTCCTCTACGTGATCGCTCTGGTCGGTGTGCCGCTGGTCATGGCGTTCCTCTACTCGGTGGGCGACGTTCGCGTCGGCAGCGTCGGCTACCATTTTGTCGGCCTGGCCAACTTCGAGTCGGTTCTCCAGAATCCGACCTTCTTGGTCGCCCTCCGCAATTCCTTCGTCTTCACGATCGTCTCGCAGATCCTGGTGCTGGTGGGAGCGACCATTCTGGCCCTGGCCCTGAAGACCGCGTTTCCCGGCCGCTGGTTCGTCCGGTTCCTGATCCTGCTTCCATGGGTCGCGCCCGTTTCCATCGGATCGATCGGCTGGAAGTGGATCCTCGATTCGCTCTACAGCGTCATCAACTGGGTGTTGATCCACTTCCACCTGGCCAACGAGTTCTCGCCGCCCATGTGGCTGGGCGAGCCCAAGCTCGCCATGCTGTCGGTCATCCTGGTGCAGACGTGGCACATGCTTCCGTTTGCCACCGTCATCATTCTGGCGGGATGGACGGCACTGCCCAAGGACATCCCCGAGGCCGCGGAGGTGGACGGTGCGGGCTTCTTCCGCCGCCTCTTCCAGATCGAGATCCCGATGATGCTGCCGATCATCAACGTGGCGGTGCTCTTCGGGATCATCTTCACCTTCACCGACATGACCGTGGTCTACATCCTGACCCGGGGCGGACCGTACGACACGACGCAGGTGCTCCCGACAGAAGCGTTTCAGACCGGCGTCCTGGGGAGCGACCTGGCCGAGGGCGCCGCGATCTCGATCTTCATCGTGCCGCTCCTCGTCGTGGTGGCCTGGCTGATGCTGCGCTCGGCCCACAAGGCGGAGGTGACGTAGCGTGAGCCTCGGCAAGAAGGGACGCAAGATCGCCGGCGGGATCGTGCACTGGCTCGTGCTGATCTTCTTCGCCGTTCTGCTGGCCTTCCCGTTCTACTGGATGCTCATCACGAGCTTCAAGCAGACCTCGGATCTCTACAACTTGAAGAACAATCCCTTCATCTTCAACGCGCGGCCGACGCTGGAGCACTTGAGGCTCCTCTTCGGCGAGACGCTCTTCGTGCGCTGGCTCTGGAACACCGCGTTCGCGGGAGCCTGCGTCGTGACGATCACGCTCGTTCTCGCCGTTCCCGCGGCCTACGCTCTGGCGCGCCTGACCGGGCGCTGGGGGCAGCGCCTGGGCATCGGGATCTTCCTGACCTACCTGGTCCCGCCGACGCTCCTGTTCATCCCCCTGTCGCGCATCGTGGCGTCCCTGGGCCTCCAGGACTCCCTCTGGTCGATCATCCTGGTGTATCCAACGTTCACCATTCCCTTTTCGACGTGGCTTCTCATGGGCTTCTTCAAGTCGATCCCCCAGGAGCTGGAAGACGCCGCGATGGTGGACGGGCTGAGCCGCTTCCAGGCCTTCGTGAAGCTCGTCATCCCCATCTCGTTCTCTGGAATCCTGACCGTCGTGATCTTCTCGTTCACGCTGGTGACGCAGGAGTTCGTCTACGCCCTCACCTTCATCTCCTCGGCGGCCCACGAAACGGTCGGCCTGGGCGTGCCGGTGTTCCTCGTCCGGGGCGACGTCTACTACTGGGGCTCGCTCATGGCGGCCTGCCTGATCGCGTCGCTGCCCATCGCCGTTCTCTACAACCTCTTCCTCGACCGTTTCATCGCCGGATTCACCGTGGGCGCCGTCAAGTAATTTGTGATTTGTGATTTGCGATTTCAAAACGAGGAGATCTCGGAGTGACTGAGCCAACTGCTCTCCGTGTCGGCTTCGTCGGGCTGGGCACCATGGGGCTGCCAATGGCCCGCAACCTGGCGAAGAAAGGGTTTCCCCTGACCGTTGCCACGCGAACGTTTTCGAAGGCGCAGGCCCTGGCCCGGGAGCTTCCCGGAGTGCGCGCCGTCCCAGGGTTCGACGAGGTCGGGCGGGCCAGCGACGTCGTGGTCTCCTGCCTTCCCGACGCTCCGGAGGTCGAAGCGGTGCACCTGTCGGAGCGCGGCACGGGCGCCGGCGCGGCGCGGGGAGCGATCATCATCGACTCGTCGACCATCGCCGCGGAGTCCGCGGCCTCGATCGCCGCACGCCTCGCCGCGAAGGGCATTTCGTTTCTCGACGCGCCGGTGTCCGGGGGCCAGAAGGGCGCGATCGAGGGCGCGTTGACCTTCTTCGTCGGCGGGGACGCCGCGGCCCTGGAGCGGGCTCGCCCGGTGTTCCAGGCCCTGGGCAAGCGCGTCACGCACCTGGGGCCGTCGGGAAGCGGCCAGCTGGGGAAGGCGGCCAACCAGATCTTAGTCGGCGTCAACCTGATGGCCGTCTCCGAGGCCCTGGCCTTCGCGCGGAAGGCCGGATTGCCGCTGCCGGCCCTGCACGAGGCCCTGACCGCGGGCGCGGCCAATTCCTGGGCCCTCGAGGTCCTGGGCAAGAAGATGATCGACGGCGACTTCAAGCCCGCCTTCGCCATCAAGCACCAGCAGAAAGACCTGGCGATCGTGCTGCGCACCTCGCGCGACAAGAAAGTTCCTCTCCCGGGAGTCTCCCTGGTCCACCAGCTCCTGGTGGCTCTGGAGGCGCAGGGGCGCGGGGATGACGGCACACAGGCCCTCTTCACGCTGTACGAGAAGCTCGGAGCGCCGTAGTCTCCGTCACCATGCCCCGTGGTGCTCAGGCACTCTTTCCGGAGTCGGGCGTCGCGTGATGGATGAATTCATTCTTCAGACGCGCGGCCTGGTCAAGGAGTTCGCAGGCTTCCTCGCGGTCAACCAGGTGGACCTCGCGGTGCGCCGTGGAACGGTGCACGCCTTGATCGGCCCCAACGGCGCGGGCAAGACCACCTGTTTCAACCTGCTGACGAAGTTTCTGCCGGCCACGTCCGGAACGATCCTCTACAACGGCCGTGACATCACCGCCGAGCGTCCGGCCAAGGTCGCCCGCATGGGAATGGTGCGGTCCTTCCAGATCTCGGCGACCTTTCCCCATCTGACCGTTCTCGAAAACGTGCGCGTCGCGCTCCAGCGCCGGCTGCCCAACTCGTTTCACTTCTGGCGCTCGGAGAGAGTCCTGGACGCATTGAACGGACGCGCGCGGGAGCTGCTGGCCTCGGTCGGCCTGGGCGACTTCGCGCACTGGATCACCGCGGAGATGCCCTACGGCCGCAAGCGGGCGCTCGAGATCGCCACCACCCTGGCCCTCGAGCCGGAGCTGATGCTGCTCGACGAGCCGACGTCGGGGCTGGGGCATGAGGACGTCGGGCTCATCACCGACTTGATCCGCAAGGTCGCCGTGGACCGCACGGTCCTGATGGTGGAACACAATCTGGGAGTTGTGAGCCAACTGTCCCATACCATCACCGTGCTGGCCCGCGGACGGGTCCTCGCCGAGGGCCCGTACGCGGAGATCGCCGCCAATGCCGAGGTGAAGGCCGCCTACATGGGAACGACCGATGCCGCCGCCTGAGCCTCTCCTGGCGGTCCGCGGGCTCCAGGCGTGGTACGGCGAGTCCCACGTCCTGCACGGCCTGGATTTCGACGTGGGAGAGGGAGAGCTCGTCACGCTTCTGGGCCGCAACGGCGCCGGCCGCACCACCGCCCTGCGCTCGGTCCTCGGGCTGATCGACCGGAGGGAAGGCTCGATCCGAGTCGGCGGCGTCGAAGCCATCGGCCTGCCGCCGCACCGCGTGGCCCGCCTGGGCGTCGGCTACTGCCCGGAAGAACGCGGCATCTACGCGGCCTTGACCGTCGACGAGAACCTCGATCTCCTGCCGAAGCTGGGGCCCCGCGGCATGTCGCGCGGCGAGCTCGACGCCATGTTTCCGAATCTGAAGGACCGGGGTCAGACCGCGGGAACGCGGTTGTCCGGCGGAGAGCAGCAGATGCTGGCCCTGGCCCGCATCCTGCGCACCGGCGCGCCGCTCCTGCTCTTGGACGAGATCACCGAGGGCCTGGCCCCGGTCATCGTCCAGACGCTCGGCCGGACCCTGGCCGCGCTGAAAGAGAGAGGCTTCACGATCGTCCTGGTCGAGCAGAACTTCCGATTCTCCGCGCCGCTGGCCGACCGCCACTACGTGATCGAGCACGGCCGCGTCGCCGCGGTCGTCGCGCGCGGAGAGCTGGAAGACAAGATGCTCCTCTTGAACGAGTACCTCGGTGTCTGAGAGATTCACGGCCGCCGCCGCGGCGGCTTGCGCATCATTTTCGCTGAAACCATGAGGAGGGAAGAATGAAACACAGGTCCATGGCTCTCACGCTGGGCGTCCTGCTCTGCGCCGGCGCGGCGCCGCTCTCGGCCCAGAGCAAGATTTCCGGGGACGTCGTCAAGATCGGCGTCCTGACCGATATGACGGGGGTCTACGCCGACCTGGGCGGCCAGGGATCGGTCGTCGCGGCCCAGATGGCGATCGACGACTTCGGCGGAAAGGTCCTGGGCAAGCCGATCCAGCTCGTCTCCGCCGACCACCAGAACAAGGCGGACGTGGCCGCCTCCAAGTCCCGCGAGTGGTTCGACCGGGACGGCGTCGACATGATCACGGATCTCTTGAACTCCGGCGCCGCCCTGGCGGCCTCGGGAGTCGGCAAGGAGAAGAACAAGATCGTGATGGTGACAGGCGCCGCCTCGACCGCCCTGACCAACGCCAATTGCAGCCCGACGACCGTGCACTACGCCTACGACACCTATGCGCTCGCCAACATCGCCGGCAAGGAGATCGTCAAGCAGGGCGGAAACACCTGGTTCTTCATCACCGCGGACTACGCCTTCGGCGCGTCGCTCGAGAAAGACACCACCGACGTCGTGCTCGCCAACGGCGGCAAGGTGCTGGGATCGGTCAAGCACCCGCTGGGCACGACGGACTTCTCCTCCTACCTCCTCCAGGCCCAGGCCTCCAAGGCCAAGATCATCGGCCTGGCCAACGCCGGCGCCGACACCATCAACACGATCAAGTCGGCCAGCGAGTTCGGCATCACCAAGGGAGGCCAGAGCCTGGCCGCTCTGCTCGTCTTCATCACCGACATCCACGCGCTCGGCCTCCCGACGACGCAGGGGCTGCTGGTGACCGAGGGCTGGTACTGGGATCTGAATCCCGAGACGCGGAAGTTCGCCGACCGCTTCCAGGCGAAGTTCAAGTCGCGGCCCACCATGGACCAGGCCGCGGTGTACTCCTCGATCGCCACGTACCTGAAGGCGGTGCAGGCCGCGGGCACCGACGACGCGCCGGCGGTGATGGCCAAGATGAAGTCGACGCCCATCCACGACATGTTCGCGGCCAACGGGACGATCCGCGCGGACGGCCGCATGGTGCACGACATGTACCTGATGCAGGTGAAGAAGCCGGCGGAGTCCAAGGGGCCCTGGGACTACTACAACCTGAAGGCGACCATCCCCGGCGACCAGGCGTTCCAGCCGCTCTCCAAGAGCACGTGCTCGATGGTGACGGCGGCCAAGTAGATCGCCGTGGCTCCGCGACCCCCGGCGGACGGAAGGACAGACCCGTGACCGGGCGTCTGGGCATTCCGCTCCAGGCGCTCCTGGCGCCAGGCCATGATCGGCCTGGTCAACGGCGCGTTCTACGCGCTGCTCTCGCTGGGCCTCTCGGTGATCTTCGGGTTGCTCAACATCATCAACTTCGCGCACGGCGCGCTCTACATGGCCGGGGCCTTCGGCGCCTGGATGCTGCTGACGTACGCCGGTCTCAACTATTGGTGGGCCCTGGCGCTGGCGCCGCTCGCGGTGGGCCTCCTGGGCATCCTGATCGAGCGCACGATGCTGCGCCCGCTCGCCCGGCTCGATCCTCTCTACGGATTGCTGCTGACGTTCGGCCTCGCGCTGATCCTGGAAGGCGCCTTCATCAACGCTTACGGAGTCTCCGGCCTCCCCTACGAGATCCCCGAGGCGTTCTCCGGCGCCTACAACCTCGGCTTCATGTTCCTGCCGAAGTACCGCGCCTGGGTCGTCCTGGCCTCGACCGTTCTGTGCCTCTCCACCTGGTTCGTGACGGAGCGGACGAAGCTCGGTTCGTACCTCCGGGCGGCGACCGAGAACCCGCGCCTGACGCAGGCGCTGGGCATCAACGTTCCGATGCTGGTCACGGTGACCTATGGTCTCGGCGTCGCGCTCGCGGCGCTGGCCGGCGTCATGGCCGCGCCGGTCTACCAGGTGCAGCCGTTGATGGGATCGAACCTGATCATCCTGGTCTTTGCCGTGGTCGTGATCGGAGGCATGGGCTCCATCCTCGGGTCGATCGTGACCGGCCTGGCCCTGGGGCTGGTGGAGGGGATGACCAAGGTGTTCTATCCCGCGGCGTCCTCGACGGTCGTCTTCGTCATCATGGCCGTGGTCCTGCTGGTGCGGCCGTCCGGGCTGTTCGGGAAAGAGAAGTGAACGTACCGGCTCTCCGGCGGGCCGCGCCCTACCTCCTCGCGCTGGCGGCGGCGGCCGCGGCTCCGACGCGGTGGATCGGCGCATATCCGATCTTCCTGATGAAGGGTCTGTGCTTCGCCCTCTTCGCCTGCGCCTTCAACCTCCTGATCGGGTTCACCGGCCTGCTCTCGTTCGGCCACGCCGCGTTCTTCGGAACGGCCGGCTATCTCTGCGGGTACGCCACCAAGCAGTGGGGCGCACCGATGGAAGTGGGGCTCCTCCTGGGCGTCGCCGGCTCCGCCGCGCTGGGGCTCCTGATCGGGTGGCTGGCCGTGCGGCGCCAGGGGATCTACTTCGCCATGATCACGCTCGCGCTGGCCCAGATGGTGTACTTCCTCTGCGTCCAGACGCCCTGGACGCACGCCGAGGACGGGCTCCAGGCGATCCCCCGCAACCGGCTCTTCGGCCTCCTCGACCTGTCCAGCGACCTGGTCATGTATTACGTGGTCCTGGCGATCTTCTGCGGCGCGTTCTGGCTGATCCACCGCATCATCCATTCTCCCTTCGGCCAGGTCTTGAAGGCGATCCGCGAAAACGAACCACGGGCGCTCTCGCTCGGGTACGACGTGGACAAGTACAAGCGCGTCGCCTTCGTCCTCTCCGCCGCGCTGTCGGGACTGGCCGGCGCCTTGAAGGCCCAGTCGCTCGGCCTGGCAACGCTCACCGACGTGCACTGGCACCAATCGGGTGAGGTGGTCCTGATGACGCTGCTGGGGGGCATGGGGACCATCTTCGGTCCCGTGGTGGGAGCCTTCGCGATCGTGGGGATGGAGAACTACCTGGCCGGCTTCGGCTCCTGGGTCACCGTGACGATGGGAGCGACCTTCGTCGTGTGCGTTCTGGCGTTTCGCCGCGGCGTCGTCGGCGAGATCGGCGCGTGGAGAGTCCGCGTGCTGCGCCGGCGGCAGACATCCAACAATCTATAGATTGTCTCTCCCGCCTCACGCCTCACGCCTCACGCCTCACGCCTCACGCCTCACGCCTCACGCCGAAGGCTAGGCCATGTGCCACCCGTGGCTCACCACCACCGACTGCCCGTTGAGCGCATTGGTCGGAAACGAGGCCAGGAAAACGGCCACCTCGGCCACATCGGCGGCGGTGGTGAACTCCCCGTCCACCGTCTCCTTCAACATCACCTTCTTGACCACGTCCTCTTCGCTCAAGCCGAGCGCCCGGGCCTGCTCGGGGATCTGCTTGTCCACGAGGGGCGTGCGCACGAAGCCGGGGCAGATGACGTTGGCCCGCACGCCGTGCGGGACCCCTTCCTTGGCCACCACCCGGGCCAGGCCGAGCAGCCCGTGCTTGGCCGTGACGTACGGCGCCTTCAAGACCGAGGCTTCCTTGGAGTGGACGGAGCCCATGTAGAGAACCGTTCCGCCCCGGCCGCTCCTGTACATGCGACGCAGGCAGGCGCGCGTCGTCAGGAAGGCGCCGTCCAACTGGATCGCCAGCATGCGGCGCCAGTCGGCGAAAGCCAGGTCCACGATCGCCGCGATGTGCTGCGTCCCGGCGTTGCTGACGAGGACGTCGACCGTCCCATAGAGCGCGGCCACCTGCTCGACCCCCGTCTCGACCTGGGCTTCGTCGGAGACGTCCATGCCGACCGCGATCGCGGCGCCCCCGGTCCGCTCGATCTCCCGAACCGCGTCCTGGGCCGTCGCGGCGGCCACGTCGATGACGCCCACCTTCGCCCCTTCCCGGGCGAAAGCGAGTGCGATTTCCCGCCCGATCCCGCTTCCGGCTCCCGTGACGATCGCCACCTTGTCGCGCATGCGCATCGCAGGACCCCTTCCGAACGGAATCCTACGCGAGGCCGCGCCGGAGCGGACAGCCCGGAGATAATCGCGCGCGTGCACGACTCCTACGACATCGCGGTGATCGGCGGCGGGATCGTCGGCCTGGCCACCGCGCTGCAGCTCCTGCGCCGCAAGCCGTCGCTGCGGCTGATCCTCCTCGAGAAGGAGCCTGAGCTGGCCACGCACCAGACCGGGCACAACAGCGGAGTCCTTCACGCCGGCCTGTACTACGCGCCGGGATCGGAAAGAGCGCTCCTCTGCCGGGAAGGCAAGATGGAGCTGGAGCGCTTCGCCGACGAACGCGGCATTCCCTTCGAGCGCTGCGGGAAGCTGGTCGTCGCGCTGACGGCGGACGAGCTGCCCAGGCTCCTGGCCATCCGAGAACGCGCCCTGGCCAACGGCGTCGCGGACGTGGAGGAGATCGGACCGGAGCGCCTCCGCGAGATCGAACCGCGCGCTGCGGGGATTCGGGCGCTGTGGTCGCCGTCGAGCGGGATCATCGACTTTCGGCGCGTGGCGCTGGCCTACGCCGACGACGTCCGCGCGGCCGGCGGCGCAATCCGCACGTCCTGCCGGGTCCTCGGAATCGAGCATCGGCCACCGGAGCGCGTCGTCCGGACCACGGACGGAGATTTCCGCGCCCGCGACATCATCGCGTGCGCCGGCCTGCACGCCGATCGGGTCGCCGCGATGACCGGGGCGGCGCTCGATGAGCGGATCGTTCCGTTTCGCGGGGACTACTACACGCTCACGCCCGCGGCCCGCTCGCTGGTTCGCGGCCTGATCTATCCGGTTCCCGATCCGCGCTTTCCCTTTCTCGGCGTGCATTTCACGCGCACGATCGGCGGCGAGGTCCTGGCTGGCCCGAACGCCGTGCTGGCGTTCGCCCGCGAAGGCTACCGGCGGACCGACGTCTCACTGCGGGATCTGGCCGGTACGCTGGCTTTCGCCGGCTTCCGCCGGCTGGCCCGCCGTCACTGGAGAACGGCCCTGGCCGAGATGGGACGGGACTGGTCGAAGGCCGCGTTCGGACGGGAGCTGCGGAGATACGTCCCGGACTGTCACAATAAGGACATTGTATTCGGGCCCTCCGGCGTTCGGGCGCAGGCCCTGCGCGCCGATGGCACCCTGGTGGAGGACTTCTCGATCGCCGAGGGGCCCCACGTCCTCCATGTCCGCAACGCCCCTTCCCCGGCCGCGACCGCGTCGCTGGCGATCGGACGAAGACTGGCGGAGATCGCCCTCACGCGTTTCGGGCTGGACGGGAAGGCATGAAAAACAGGGGCGGGGCGCATCGCCGTTGCGCCCCGTCCCGGGATCCGAACCGGGCTCGAAGAGCGTCAGTCGAGCTGCAGAACGAGCTCGGAGTGACCCGGCAGTCGGTTCTCGCCTTCGCCGGAGTCGGCCTGGGCGGCCACGGCGGAAGCCTCGGATCCACGCACTGACGCGATCCCGGTATTCGTGCGCTGTCTGGAGCTTGCGGCGTTGCTGTCCACGTTGCCGAGCGAGAAGAGCATCACCAGCCCCATCGTCGTAACCAGCGCCGCATAGCCTGCGACCTTCTTTCCTCTCGATGTCCGATCACCCGCTTTGTCCATGACGACCTCCTTCTTTCGCCTGGACTTAGAGCAAGCGGGGGGCCATTGCAGGGCATCGGCAGGGCCGGAACCGCAACCCCTGTCGCATCTGGGAGTTGGCGCGCGAGCCGATCCCGAAGTTCGGACCCGGCGTGGCTTCATATCGAGACTGCGGTCTCGCTATGAGACTATGCGTTTCCCGTTTTGCGGTCTTCCCCGCTTCGGCCGTGCCCGCCTGCGGCGGACAGGGCCGCCACCGCCGTGTCATGAACCGGAGTCGCGATGCCGAACGCGCGGCCGTAGCGGGAGACGGCGCCGGACAGGATCTCGAGCTCGTTGGGTCCTCCGCGCTCGAGGTCGAGCAGGAAGCTCGGCTTCAAGGCCGGTGCGAGCGCGTCGATGCGCGCGAGCACACGCTCCTCCTCCCCCGCGGGAAGGGCGACGCCCCGCGCGCGCCCCACCGCGCCGACTTCCCCGGCCGCGCGCTCGAAGAGCAATCTCCCATACGGCGCGCCGCGCACGGCTCCGACGGCGGCCCGGGCCAGGCCGCAGCCCGCGGAGACCGTCGCGATGAAGAGCAACTTCTGCCAGAGATCGACGGTGACGTTCTCGGAGACCCGCGTCTGGACGCCCGCGTCCCGGAAGACGCCGGCCGCGGCATCGGCCCGGGCCGACGCTCCCCCGCCCGGTTCGCCGACGACCGCGGTGCGAAAAGCGCTCATGCGCTCCACCACGCCCGGCGCGACCCGAGCGGCGCTGATCATGGTCAGGCCGGCCAGGATCCGGCCGCGGTCGATGCCATGCCCGATCAGGGAGTCCACGGCCTCGACGCCGTTCAAGAGCGGGAGCACGACGGCGCCCGCCTCCGCCAACGTCTTCACCGCCGGCGCGACCTCGGAGAGCGAATAGCTCTTGACCGCCACGACCGCGAGCTCCGCGCCGGTCAAGTCGGCGACGTCGTCACTCGCGCGGACGGCGACGATCGACGATCCCTCCGGCTCGCGGACCTCGAGGCCCCGCGCCCGGATCGCCGCCAGATGCTCTCCGCGCGCCAGAAAGGCGACATCGTGGCCGGCCCGGGCGAGACAGCCGCCATAGTAGCCCCCGACGCCTCCGGCTCCGACGACCGCGATCTTCATTGCCTCAATCTACGTCTCCGCCGCGCCGGCCGGTTCAGGGCATCGCGCGGCCGGAGATCGAGGCGTCGAGGATCTCGATGGGGTGCGCGGCGGGGAGCTCCCGCCCCCGGGCCCGCAGGATCTTCTGGATCTGGAGCGTGCAGCCCGGGTTGGCGGAGGCGAGGAGGTCCGCGCCGACGGCGAGGACGTTGTCGACCTTGCGGGCACCGATCTCCTCGGAGCTCTCCGGCTCGACTAAGTTATAGATGCCCGCGCTGCCGCAGCACTGGTCACCGTCGGGGATCTCCACGAGCTCGAGGCCGGGAATCGAGGAAAGGAGGCGGCGGGGCTCGGAACGGATGCGCTGGGCGTGGGCCAGGTGGCAGGCATCGTGGTAGGCCACGCGGCGCCGGATCGGATGCCGGAGGGCCACCGGAGGCAGGGCGGCCACGAACTCGGTGACGTCACGCACCTTCGATGCGAACGCGGCCGCCCGCGCCGCCCACTTCGGGTCGCCGGCGAAGAGCCGGCCATACTCCTTCAGGTTCGATCCGCACCCCGCGGCGTTGACCAGGACGGCGTCGACCGGATCTTCCTCGAACGTCCGGACCGTCTGCCGCGCGAACTCCAGCGCCTCCCCTTCCCGGCCGGCATGCAGGGACAGCGCGCCGCAGCAGCCCTGCCCTTCCGGCACGACGACCTCGCAGCCTTCGGCCGACAGGACGCGGAGCGTGGCCTCGTTCACTTCCGGGAAGAACACCCTCTGGACGCATCCGGCGAGCAGAGCCACCCGCGCGCGGCGCGCCCCTTTGGCCGGAACGAGGCGCGGCAAACGAGCGCCGACATGGTGCGCCGACACGGAGGGTAAGAGGGCCTCCATCCGCGCCAACCGGTCCGGGAGGAGCCTCAAGAGCCCGCTCGCGCGGACGAGCGCCTTGAGACCGCTCTTCTGGTACAGCCACAGCCCCGCGGCGACGGCCCGCAGCCGGGCCGGATGCGGGAAGACGGCGAAGATCATCTCGCGGTGGAGGCGGTCTCCCGGCGTCCGCAGATCCCGGCGCTCGAGCTCCGCGCGGGTGTGCTCGATCAGCTGGTCGTACTTGACTCCCGACGGGCAGGCCGTGACGCAGGCCATGCAGCCGAGGCAGCGGTCGAAGTGCGCAGCGACCGTGCGGCTCCACCCGATCTTCCCCTCGGCCAGGCCGCGCATGAGATCGATGCGCCCTCGCGGGGAGTCCATCTCCTCTCCCCAGGAGACGTACGTCGGGCACGCCGGCAGGCAGAAGCCGCAGTGCACGCAGTCGTCGAGGAGAGAACGCGAACCGATTTGTGGTTTGTGATTTGTGATTTGCGATTGCCCAGAGTCCAAGGGGCTCGGGCTCTGCGACGGACTCTTTTCCAAATCCTCAATCACAAATCACCAATCACAAATCGCAAATCACAAAGTCTTCTCAGATTCCCCCCACGAACCGGCCCGGCGCGAGGATCCGCTCTGGATCCAGCCGCTGCTTCACGCTTCGCATCAGCGGCAGCCCTGGCGGCGGGGTTCCCCAGACGTCCACGCGATCGCGGATCTCCCCGGTCGCCGCCCCGAGTGTCAGGCTGCCGCCGACGGCTTCGACGGCCGACCGGGCCGCCCGCAACGCCTCGGCCGCCGCCGCGGGCTCACCCGGCCGCCCGGAGAAGAACGACAGGCCCAGGGTCGGGTAAGCCAGAAAGCCCGATTCCGCGAAGGACGCGGCGAGCGCGGGCAAGACCCGCGTCGCGATCGTCTCGAAGTCGGTGATCCGGGCCGACAGTCGGGCCCGCACGGACGGTCCGCTGCGCAGCTCATCGTGACGGCGCCAGAAGTCCGATGCCTCTTCCCCGGAGAGGGTTTCGCACGGCGCGGACTCGCTCCGCTCGAGCTTCTCGAGCCGGTCCCGCTGCTCGGCGAGCCCGGCCGCAAAGCCTTCGAAGCGCACCGCGACGTCGAATCGCTCCCCGCCGCGCCAGGCCGCGACGACCGAGGTCGGCTCGAGCTGCGCCCTCCGGAGCTCGGCCACGAGCGCGCGCACTCCGGACGCGGACCGGCCGGGCAGGAGCATCGTCTTTTCCTCCTCCGGGACGGGATGGAGGCGGAAGGTCGCCGTCGTGATCAACCCGAGGGTTCCCATCGAGCCAGCCAGCAGCTTGGGAAGATCGAAACCCGCTACGTTCTTGACCACCTTACTCCCGCTGCGCGCGGGCACTCCGTCGGCGCGCACGAACGAGGCGCCGATCAAGAGATCGCGGACCGAGCCGAACCGCGCGCGGCGCGGGCCGAAAGCGTTGGCGGCGACGATGCCGCCGATCGTCGCGCGCTCGGGCAGCGGCGGATCAAGCGCCAGGCGCTGCCGCGCCGCGGCCAGCGCCGCCTGCAGGGACGCGAGCGTGCACCCCGCCTCGACCACGACGATCTGATCCGCGGGGGCGTGCTCGCGCACTCGGAAGAGTCCTCCCGTCCGCACCACCGCTCCCAGGCGCTCGGGCGCGGCTCCGGCCTCCAGGTCCGTCCCGCCGCCGACGAAGACGAGAGCGCGGCCGGCGCGGGCGGCCTCGGACACGCACTGCGCCGCCTCCTCGGGCGTGGCCGGCTCGTAGACCACCTCGGGCAGACGTCCGAGGATCGCGTCGTCCGGCGCCGCAGATCGGCTCGAGACCGTCACTCCCGCCAGGCCTCGCCCGAGAGCTCTGTCGGATGCGGGCGATACGGCCCGGGCCGATCCCCGCAGAGCCGGGGCGTCGGAAAGACCTTCCCCGGATTGAATCGATTCTCCGGGTCGAAGGCCCAGCGGACCCGCGCCATGGTTTCCAGGTCGTCCGGCCCGAACATGTCCGCCATGTACGCGGCCTTGTCCGCGCCGACGCCGTGCTCCCCGGTGATCGAGCCTCCATAGCGCACGCACATCTTCAAGATCTCTCCGCCCAGCTCCTCCGCCAGACGCTCCTGCCCTTCCACCCGGGCGTCGTACAGGACGAGGGGATGCAGATTGCCGTCTCCGGCATGGAACACGTTGGCCACGCGCAGGCCGGCGCGGCTCGCGAGATCGGCGATCTCGGAGAGCACCCGGGCGATCTCCGAGCGGGGGATCACCCCGTCCTGCACGATGTAGTTGGGGCTGATGCGCCCGACCGCCGCGAACGCGCTCTTCCTCCCTTTCCACATGAGGGCCCGCTCGGCTTCGTCCCGCGGGCGGCGGATCTCCAGCGCCCCGGCGCGCCGGGCGAGCTCGACCGAGCTTTCCGCGGTGTGCTCGACTTCCGCCTCCGGACCATCGACGTCCATGAGAAGCGCCGCGCCCACGTCCGGCCAGTCGAGCCCCGTCGCCGCCTTGGCCGCCACGATGGCCAGGCGGTCCATCATTTCGATCGCGGCCGGCACGACGCCCGACGCGATGATGGCCGAGACCGCATGGCCCGCCTCGTCGGTCGAAGGGAACGTGGCGAAGAACGTGCGGGTGGCCTGCGGGCTTCTTGAGGATCCGCAGAACGACCTCGGTCACGACCCCCAGCATCCCCTCGCTGCCGACGAGGACTCCCAGGAGGTCGTATCCGGGCGCGTCGAGGACAGTGCCGCCCAGATCCACGACGCTCCCGTCGCCCAGGACCAGCCTCGCGCCGAGCACGTGGTTGGTGGTGAAGCCGTACTTCAGGCAGTGCGCGCCGCCGGAGTTCTCGGCCACGTTGCCGCCGATCGTGCAGACGCTCTGCGAGGAGGGATCGGGAGCGTAGTAGTAGCCGGCCCCGCCGATGGCCCTGGAGACGTCCAGGTTGATGACCCCCGGCTCGACGCGGATCCATCCGTTTTCCAGGTCGACTTCCAGGATGCGCTTCATGCGGGAGAGCGCGACGACGACGCAGTCGGAGACGGGCAGCGCGCCGCCGGAGAGGCCGGTGCCGGCGCCGCGAGGCACCACGGCGAGGCCGGCCTCGCGCGCGATCCGCACCACGGCGGCCACCTCCTGCGTCGAGCCGGGAAGCACCACCAGGTCCGGCGCGACGCGGAAGCTCGTCAAGCCGTCGCACTCGTACGTCCGCAGATCGGAGGGATCCGAGATGCAGTGCCTCTCCCCGACCACCTCGGAGAGCCGCGCCACGACGCCGGGGTGGGCGCGGGAGACTGCGGGTGGCAGACGCGCTCATCGGCCGGCTTCTACTCCAGGTAGCCGTAGGCCGGAAACGTGAGGAACTCGACGAAGTCGCGGGACTCGACCAGTCCGTCCAGGATCTCCGCCGCCTCCCGCAGACGCCCCGTCACCGGGCCGCCCGAGCCGCGCGAGCTCCTCGTCCCGGATCGTCCGGTAGAGCTCCAGCGTCGCCGGCCTGCCGTCGGAGAGCTCGCGCGCCGCGTGGATCCACTGCCAGAGCTGTGAGCGCGAGATCTCCGCGGTGGCGACGTCCTCCATCAGGTTGAAGATCGCCGCCGCGCCGTTGCCGGTCAGCCAGGAGTTCAGGTACTGGAGCGCGACGTTGACGTTCAGCCGGAATCCCGGCCTCGGTGACGGCTCGCCTCCCGGCACCCGCGACATCGACGAGCTGGCCGGCGGTCGACGGAGACCTCTTCGCGCAGGCGATCCTTCTGGTTGGCCCGGCCGGCGAGCGCCGTCTCGAAGACCTCGCGCGCCACCGGCACGAGGTCCGGATGCGCGACCCAGGTGCCGTCGAAGCCGTCGCCCGCCTCCCGCAGCTTGTCCTCGCGGCACCTTGGCCAGCGCCGCCTCGTTGACCTGCGGCGTCCTTTCGGCTGGGGATGAAGGGCGCCATGCCGCCCATGGCGTGGGCTGCCACGCCGATGGCAGGTCTTGACCAGGAGATCCGTGTACGCGCGCATGAACGGGCACGGTCATCGTCACCTGGGCGCGATCCGGCAGACGCCAGGTCGCGCGCTCCCGCGCAGCGTCTTGATCATCGAGAAGAGATAGTCCCAGCGTCCGGCGTTCAACCCGCTGCCGTGCTCCCGGAGCTCCCACAGGATCTCCTCCATCTCGAACGCGGCCGGGCAGCGTCTCGATCAGGACCGTCGCTCGGATCGTGCCGCGCGGGAATCTCGAGCGCCTCCTGGGCGAAGACGAAAGACGTCGTTCCACAGACGCGCCTCGAGGTGGCTCTGCATCTTGGGCAGGTAGAAGTAGGGCGCGGTGCCGCGCTCGGAACGCTCCGCCGCGTTGTGAAAGACGTACAGCCCGAAGTCGAAGAGGGAGCCGGAGACCGGCTCTCCGTCGACGCTCCACGTGCTTCTCCGTCAGATGCCAGCCGCGGGGTCGGACGAGGAGAGTGGCGATGGTCGGGTTCAGCCGGTAGGCCTTCCCTTCCGGGCTCGACGTGCTCGATCCGGCTGCGAACGGCGTCGATCAAGTTGGCCTGCCCCACCACCACGTTGGACCAGGTCGGAGACAGAGAGTCCTCGAAGTCGGCCATGAAAACGTCCGCGCCCGAGTTCAGGGCGTTGATCATCATCTTGCGGTCGACCGGACCGGTGATCTCCACCCAGCGCTTCTGGAGGTCCGCAGGGGTCGAGGCAACCTTCCAGTCCGAGCCGCGCACCGACGCGGTCTCCGACAGGAAGTCCGGTAGGCGCCCCGGTCGAACTCGGCCTGGCGCGCCTTGCGCCGATCGAGCAGTTTCACGCCGGTCGGCTCGAACTGTCGGTGGAGGGCCTCGACGAAGGCGAGCGCCTCCGGCGACAGAATCGTCCAGCCGCCCTCCGGCGGGCGGGCCAGAACGCGAATCCCTTTTTCCGTCTGGGCCATCCTCTCCGCGACCGGCGATTATGCCGCGTTCGGCCCGTTCGGGCACCGGAGCATTTTTTTGTGGCTCCTCGCCGGACCGCGTCTGTCATAGGATTCGCTCCATAGAGGACAGTTCTTTTTGAGTATCGGGAGCCGCGCTCCCGCGGCTCCCCGGAGGAGACGCCATGAAGAATCGCAGGAAGAACCAAGCCCCCAAAGGTCTCGGACGCCGCGAGTTCCTCAAAGGCACCCTCGCGGCCGGCGCGGCGCTGGCGGCGCCGATGGTCTTCGTTCGCCACGGCCTCCGCCCAGCAGGAGCGCGTCTTGAAGGTCGTTCACTGGAAGCACTTCGTCCCCGACTACGACAAGTGGTTCGACGTCTTCGCCAAGGAGTTCGGCGAGAAGAACAAGTGCAGGGTGGAAGTCGACTACGTGGCGACGCCGGACCTGCCGACGGCCATCGCCGCGGACATCTCGCGCCGCGGCGGCCACGACATCTTCCACTTGAACGGCACCGGCGCCTGGCTCTACGACCAGATCCTGGTCGACGTGACCGACACTGTGCAACCGCCTGGCCAAGGAGTTCGGCGGCTGGATCCCGGGCGCGGCGGGAATCGCCGAGGTCAAGGGCAAGTGGCTCTGCATGCCTCACTGGTTCATCCGCTATCCCTTCATCATCAACCGCGCCTACTTCAACCAGGCCGGCGCCGACTACACCGACAAGACGACGTGGCACGACCTGCTCGCGGCCGGAGCGAAGCTGAAGAAGATCGGCTATCCCTTCGGGATCACGCTCGGCCAGACGCCCGACGCCAACGACGATCTCTTCCCGCTGATGGTCTCGTACAAGGCGTACATGTTCGACAAGAACGGGAACATCGCGTTCTCCAAGCGCGAGATCGTCGAGGTCCTGAAGTACGGCAAGGCGCTCTTCGACCAGACCATGACCGACGAAGTCCTGAGCTGGGACGACACCTCCAACAACCGTTTCATCGCCTCGGGGAAGGGCTCGCTCATCTGCAACCCGATCTCGGCCTACCGCACGGCGGCCAAGGACAATCCGGACGTCTACAAGAACCTGGAGATCCAGAAACCGCCGCTGGGGCCGTTCGGCGACGCGCGATCGGCGGCGCTCGGACGATGTCCTACGGGATCTACAACTTCTCCAAGGTTCAGGACCTGGCCAAGGAGTTCCTCTGCCACGATGACGAAGGAAGCGCTGCGCGGAATGGAAGCCTCGACCGGCTACAACCATCCGTTCCTGAAGGCGTTCTTGAAGAAGCCGATGCCCGTGATCGGCCACGAGCCGAAGCTCGAGCTCCTGCAGGACTTCACCGAGTGGGTCAAGTTCATCGGCTATCCCGGCCCGATGACCAAGATCGCGACGACGATGTACGCGAAGTACACCATCCCGACGATGTTCGCCGAGGTCTGCAAGGGGAAGGATCCCGCGGGCGGCCATGGACGAGGCGGAGAAGAAGCTGCGGGCGGTGTAGCCCGGAGAGTTCCGAAGTCCGATGTCCGAAGTCCGGAGTCGGAGCCCCGAACGGCGATAGCGCGCGGACGCGGGATGGACCTCGACCACGGACGCTAGGACTTAGGACCTCGGACTTCCGGACTTCGGACTTCATGGCCGACGTCGTCCTGGAGAAGGTCGAGAAGCGTTTCGGCGACGTCCGAGCCGTCGCCGGAATCGACCTGACCGTCCGCGACCAGGAGTTCCTGATCCTGGTCGGCCCCTCCGGCTGCGGCAAGACCACGACCCTGCGGATGATCGCCGGGCCTGGAAGACGTCACCGCCGGCGACATCCGGATCGGCGGACGCTCGGTCGTCCGTTTGCCTCCGCGCGACCGCGACATCGCGATGGTGTTCCAGTCCTACGCCCTCTATCCCCACATGACGGTGCACCGCAACATGTCCTTCTCGCTTGAGGCTGCGCGGCATGCGCAAGGACGAGATCGACCGCCGGGTGCGCGAGGTGGCCGGCATTCTCGGCCTGACCGACCAGCTCGAGCGCAAGCCCCGGCAGCTCTCGGGCGGGCAGCGCCAGCGCGTCGCGGTGGGCGCGGCGCTGTGCCGCCAGGCCGGCGTGCTGCTCTTCGACGAGCCGCTCTCCAATCTCGACGCCAAGCTGCGCGTCCACATGCGCACGGAGTTGAAGCGCCTGCACCAGGACATCCACTCGACCATGGTCTACGTCACCCACGACCAGGTCGAAGCGATGACGATGGGCGACCGCATCGTAATCATGAACGGCGGCGCGATCTGCCAGGTCGGCACGCCTCTGGACATCTACGACAAACCGGCCAGCCGCTTCGTGGCGGGCTTCATCGGGAGCCCTCCCATGAACTTCTTCGAGGGCGAGATCGCTGCCGACGGAGGCCGGACGGTCATCGCGCTCCCCGGCGGAATCCTGCTTCCGCTCTCCCGCGCCGAATCTCGGGGCCAACATCGGACGGCAGGTCACCTTCGGAATCCGGCCGGAGCACATCTCCCTGGCGGCGAGCGGCCGCCCGATGTCCGACGTCGCCTGGGCCGCGGTGGGCCAACCCGACGAGGGTGCCGGCCACGATCGAGGTGGTCGAGCCGCTCGGGCATCGGGTGATCGTCACCGCGCGCAGCGCCGCCGGCCTCTTCCAGATGGAGACGGAGATCCACGCCGGGGTCGCTCTGAAGCAGAACGTCGATCTCTGGTTCGACATGAACCGCGTCTACCTGTTCGACAGCGAGACGGAATCGACGATCTGATGGCGGTCCAGCCGAGCTCACGTTTCGCCGCCTCTTCCGCTCCTCGGAGCCCGCCCGGCGCACGCCGCTGCTCGAGCGGGAGGCGCCGCTCGGTTACTTCCTGGTGATCCCGGCGATGGTCTACCTGGCGCTCTTCATCGCCTACCCGTTCTTCATGTCGATCTACATGTCCCTGACCGACGCCCAGGCCGGCAGCATGCACTGGCATTGGGCTGGGCACGGCGAACTACTCGAAGGTCGAAAGCTACGAGCTGTCGGCCAGAGACTTCGTGCTGGCGACTTTCCCCGACGAGGCCGTCGGCGCGGGCCTTCGCCGCGCGCAAGTCCGAGGCGAAAGTCGTGACCGCGCCCGCAGCGGGCGGAGAGAGCCGGGCCATCCTCCAGGTCGCCGGCCGCGAGATCCCTCTGCTCCAGGCGCGGACGCGAAGACGACGCTTCGTTTCTGGGCGGAACGATCGCCACAGATCTCGAATGGAAGGTCCGCAAGCTCCTGACCGGCAAGTGGGAGGTCCACGCCAGCGCCGCCGACTCGCCCCTCTCCATCGGCACCTTCACCAAGCGGGACGACCTCCGGAAGGTCCGGGAGAAGGATCTCCTGGTGCCCACCACGAGTCGGGTCAAGCAGAACGGCACCGGGGTCCTGCAGGATCCGAATTTCCGACTGGCCGTCAAGAACACCTTCGAGTACACCTTCGGCACCGAGATCATCAAGCTCTTCATCGGGGTTCCCTGCGCGCTGATCCTGAACCGCAAATTCCACGGCCGCCGGCTGCTGCGCGGGCTTGATCGTGATTCCGTGGGTCATCCCGATCGCCATCTCCGCCCAGGCCTGGCTCTGGATCTACGACTCGAGCTACAGCGTGATCAACTGGTGCCTGACCCACTGGGGCATCCTGTCCTCCGGGCCACGTCATCAACTTCCGCGGGGACAAGAACTGGGCGATGTTCTCGGTCATCCTGGTCAACGTCTGGCGGGGCTTCCCCTTCACCACCATCGTGATCCTGGCCGGCTTGACCGCGATTCCCGACGAGATCCTGGAGCGAGCCAGGCTGGACGGCGCCAACTCGTTCCAGAGGTTCGTCCACATCATCGCGCCGATGGTCCGGCCGATCCTGCTTGTCTCGCTTCTCTTCTCGGTCATCTTCTCGTTCTCCGACTTCAACACCATCTGGATCATCACCAAGGGCGGCCCCTACGATCAGACTCAGGTGCTCTCGACCTACGCCTATCAGCTGGGCGTCAACGCCGGCTACCTGGGCAAGGGCGCCGCCGTGTCGCTCTTCATGTTCCCGATGATGGCGGTCATGGTCTCGCTCATTCTTCAGTTCTTGAGGCGTGAAGCGTGAGGCTCGCCGAGGCGTGGCGCCGACTGCGCCCGCATGCCCGGTCCTGGGTGAGCCTGTCGCCCTTCCTCGCGTTCGCCCTGTTCCCCTTCTACTGGGGGCTCATCACGTCGCTCAAGGCGGACGCCAACCTCTACGACATCCGGTCCAACCCGTTCTGGTTCTCGAGCAAGGACGTCTCGACCAAGCGGCGGTACCACAAGGACATCATCGTTCCGGCCTCGTTGAACGAGGGCCTCATCCGCTGGACCGTGGCGGTCGGCGCGCACACGACGAGGAGCGACAGCGAGGCGTTTCCCGTCCCCATCGCGTACATCGGCGAACAGCCGATCGTGTCGCCGGTCGACGGGAGCCTGTCGGAGATCCGCGTTCCCGCCGGACAGGTCGCGCACCCCAACGACGTCATCGGGACCATCCTCGTTCCCAATCCCACCCTCACGCATTACCGGTTCTTGAAGAGCACGCCCTTTTACCAGTGGATGCGGGTGAGCCTTCTCACCGGCGCGGCGGTCGTCCTGATCACGCTCTTCCTTGCGGTCCCGGCCGCCTACGCCCTGGCGCGTCTCCAGTTCCGCGGCAACCGGCCGCTCGGCATCGGCATCTTCCTGACCTACCTGATTCCTTCGACCATCCTGTTCATCCCGTTCTCCCAGTTCGTCGGCGCGCTCCACGTCGACAACTCGATCTGGTCGCTCATCCTGACCTACCCGACCTTCACCGTGCCCTTCTGCACCTGGCTCCTGATGGGATTCTTCCGCAGCGTGCCCAAGGAGATCGAGGAGCGGGCCTTGCTCGACGGCGCGACGCGCCTGCAGATGCTGCGGCAGGTCGTGATCCCCGTGGTGCTGCCGGGGATCCTCACGGCGGCAATTTTCGCCTTCACGCTCTCCTTCCAGGAGTACGTCTACGCCCTGACTTTCATCAGCTCGACCGCTCGGCGCACGCTCCCCGTCGGGATCAGCGTCGAGATGATCCGGGGCGACGTCTATTTCTGGGGACCGCTCATGGCCTCCTCGATCGTCGGCTCGGTGCCGGTGGTGATCGTGTACGGCCTCTCGCTCGACTACTTCATCTCGGGCATGACCACGGGGGCGGTGAAGTGAGGAATCGGCCCATCGGATCATCGGTTCATCGGCTGATTTCGTCGAAATCGGCCCCGATCGAGGCAAATGAACCGATGGACCGATGAACAGATGAACCGATCGCTGACGGAGGCCCCGCCATGCCCCTAGTCCGCATCTCCCTCAACCGCGGCAAGTCCCCCTCCCAGCTCGCTGCCATCGGCGACGCGATCCACCAGGCCATGATCGAGACGATCACCATTCCGCCCGATGACCGGTTCCAGATCTTCACCGAGCACGGCCCGGACGCTCCGCTGGTGGCCGACCGGAAGTACCTGGGAGTCGAGCGGACCGAGAACGTCGTGATCATCCAGATCACCTTGAACCGGGGACGCACCCTGGAACAGAAGCGGGCGCTCTACCGGGCGATCGCTGACCGTCTGGCGCGCGATCCCGGCATCCGCAGGGAAGACATTTTGGTCAGTCTCGTCGAGGTCGGCAAGGAGGACTGGTCCTTCGGCAACGGTGAGATGTCGTACGTCAAGGCCTGACCCAACCGACAATATAGGTATTGTTAGGCCTCATGCCATCTTGACGAAGGCCTGGGGGTCGCTCCACTGTCCTCGTTCGTACAGGAACCGGACGGCCTTGTCCACGACGATCTGTCCGTCGTCGGGGGAGATCGTGATCTCGGCGCGCTCCAGCGGCCGCGGCGTGGGTCCCTCGAAGTTGATCCCGGAGACGTAGTAGCCCGACCCGTGGCAGGGACACTTGAACTTTTGCTGCGCGGGAAGCCAGTTCGGCGTGCACCCCAGATGGGTGCAGGTGGCCACTAGAGCGTAGATGGAATCGGTGTTGCGGACGATCCAGATGCCGTACTTCTCTTTCCACCGCTCGTCCACGCCGGGGGCGTAACTGGAGGGGAGCCCGGCCTTGAAGCGCGTCGGAGGCTCGAACAGGACGTTGGGGAACATGAAACGTACGGTCGCGGCCAGACCCGCGGCAGTGGCCGCCGCGAAGCCGATCCAGGCGACCGCCATCCATTTCATCGCGGAACGGCGGGTGACGCCATCGACGTCCATGTCGAGAGCGGAAGGAAAAGACTCCTCGGGGATCGTCGCCATGCGCAACCCCGAGAACACGCTTTCCCGCCCGCAGCATTCCCGCCACCGCGTCCTATCGCTCTACGATGTTTCTGGGGAGGTCAGGGACTCGGCGTCTCCGCGATCCGGTGCTTCTGGACCTTGCCCAGCGCGTTGCGAGGCAGCTCCTCCAGGATCCGGACCTCCCTCGGCCTCTTGTACGCGGCCAGCGCCTTCGCGCAGAAGGCGGAGAGCTCCGCCAGCAGGTCATCCTCGGAGGGGCGCGGACCCGTCCCCTCGGCCAGGACCACGGCCGCGACGATCCTCTCTCCCCAAGTCCGATCCGGAGTCCCCACCACGGCAACCTCCCGGACGCGCGGATGCCGCCTCAGGACATCCTCGATCTCGCGGGCCGAGATCTTGAAGCCGCCGCTCTTGATGAAATCGACGGACTTGCGCCCGGCGATCGTCACGTAGCCATCCGCTCCTCGGGAGGCCATGTCGCCGGTGACGAACCATCCCTCTCGAAAGGCCGCCGCGGCCTCCTCGGGCCGTCCCCAGTATCCGGTCATGATCCCGTTGCTGCGGACCAAGATTTCTCCGGGCTCCCCCGGCGCCGCTTCGACGCCCGCGTCGTCCACGATCCGCACCTCGCAGCCGGGGATCGGGAGCCCAACCGTCCCCGGCCGCCGGTCCTCGAAGGGATTGGAGAGCGTGAAGAGCGTTTCGCTCATGCCGTAGCGCTCCAGGATGCGATGGCCGGTCATCTCCTCGAACCGCGAGAAGTCGTCGGCGGGCAGGGCCGCGCTCCCTGACGTGAAGAGACGGGCACGGGCCAGGGCGGCCGCGCCCTGCGGCTGGCGGTCCAGAAGCTCGAGGAGCTTGACGTACATCGTGGGCACGCCTTGAAAGAGCGTCGCCTCGCCGCGAGCGAAGGCCTCGACGATCCGGGCGGCGTCGAAGCGCTCGAAGAGGAGGACCGTCATGGCCTGGAGCAGAGCGGCGTGGATCCCCAGGCAGAGCCCGTGGACATGGAAGAGAGGGAGGGCGAGCGCCATGCGGTCGTCGGAAGAGAAACGCCAGAGCCGCGCGACGGATGCGGTGTTCTCCACGATCGACCGGTGGGAGAGCTCGACTCCCTTGCTCTTCCCGGTGGTTCCCGACGTGTACAGAAGGATGGCCGCTTCGGAATCGCCGGGAAGCGCGTCCACGCCGGAGTCGGCCGCGCGGTCTCCCCCGACAAGGTCTTCGAACGCGAGGTCGTCCTCGCCGGCCGACGGCTCCCTCCCGCCGATCCACATCCGTCGTCGGGAAGTTTCCGGCGTCGCGGCGAGCTCGTCGAGAACCTCCGCGCAGAGCGACCCGGCCCGGACCACGACGATCCCGGCCCCCGAGTCCTCCAGAATGTGCGCGACCTCGGCCCGGCGGTAGCGCGTGTTGATCGGCACATGGATCGCCCCGATCCGGTAGTGGCCCAGGAGCGCGATCACGACCTCCGGCGATGTTTCGGCGAACACCGCGACCCGATCCCCGCGCGCGACTCCCGCTGCGGCCAAGCCCCGCGCGTAGCGCCGCGAGAGCCGGTCGAGGTCGCCGAAGGTGAAGGTCCTGCCCTCGAAGACGATCGCCGGCTTGTCCGGATGATCCTGCAGCGCGGCGAAGAGACGCTCGGCGCAGCTCACACCGAGCTCGCGCCCAGGAACTGCTCGCGCACGCGCGGGTCGCGCTCGAGCTCCTCCGAAGAGCCGGACAGGGTCACCCGACCGGTCTCCAGGACGTACGCCCTATCGGCCAGCGCGAGGGCATGCGGGACGTTCTGCTCGACTAAGAGCACGGTCACGCCCTGCTCGCGGATGCGCTTCAACGCGGCGAAGACCTCGTGCACCATCTTCGGAGCCAGACCCAGGGCCGGCTCGTCCAGCAAAAGCAGGCGCGGGCACGCCATCAGGCCCCGGCCGATCGCGCACATCTGCTGCTCGCCGCCCGAAAGGGTTCCCGCTTTCTGGTGGGCCCGGGACGCGAGCTGCGGGAACATGGCGTAGACCGACTCCAGGGTTCGCCCGCGCTGCGAACGTGCGTCCCTGGCGTAGGCTCCCATCTCGAGATTTTCCCGCACGGTCATCGCCGGCCAGAGCTGGCGCCCCTCGGGGATCAGCACGAGTCCGCGTGCCACCAGCTCGTACGGAGGCAGCCCGGACACGTCCCGACCGGCGAACCCGATCCGCCCCCGGCGCGGCGAAAGCAGCCCGCAAACCGTCTTCAAGACCGTCGACTTGCCCGCGCCGTTGGCGCCGATCAGGGTCACGACCTCCCCCTCGTCCACGTGGAAGCTGACGTCGGTGACCGCCTGGACGTCGCCGTAGTACACGTCGGCATGCTCGACGTCCAGCATCCTCATCGCGTCCGTCGCTTCATCCCCCCGTCCCCCTGTCCCCGCTTCCCCCCGTGCGTCCCTCACCGGAGCACCGAGATCTCCTCGCCCAGATACGCCTTGACCACCTCCGGATCCTTCATCACCTCCCCCGGAACGCCCTGGGCGATCTTCTCGCCGAAATTCAGCACGAGGATTCGGTCGGAAACGCCCACCACCGCGTGAATGTGGTGCTCGATGATCAGAACGGTCAGGGCGGACCGCCGGAGAGAGAGGATGAACGACATCATCTCGCGGATCTCCGAGGGGTTGAGCCCGCCCATGACCTCGTCCAGGCAGAGCACGGTGGGCTCGGTGGCCAGCGCGCGGGCGATTTCCAGGCGCTTCAACTCGCCGATCGAGAGCGTGCCGGCCAGGACGTCGGCCCGCGCCGCCAGGCCCGTCCGCTCCAGGATCCGCCGGACGCTGTCCGCCGCCTCCTCTCCCCTTCGGCGCGCCGAGCCGAATGCCGCTCCGACCGCGACGTTCTCGGCCACGGTCATTTCGCGGAAGGGCCGGACGATCTGATGCGTCCGTACGACGCCGCGGGCAACGACGTCGCAGGGGGCCAGCCGGTCGATCCGCTCCCCCAGGAACGTGACGGTGCCCGACGTCGGGCGGATCGCGCCGACCAGGCACGAAAAGAGCGTCGTCTTCCCGGCGCCGTTGGGACCGATCACGCCGAACACCTCTCCCGCCCGCACCCGAAAGCTGATGTCGCGCAGGGCCTGCAGCCCGCCGAACCGCTTCGAAACGCGCTCGACCGACAGGATCACCTCGGCTTCGGGAGGAGGGCCGCCGCGATCCGGAAGGGAAGTCTCAGCCACCGGAAGAAATCCTCGCGACCGGCGGGCGGCGCCACGGCCGCCGCAGGCGATTCCAGAGCCCGACCAGCCCCTTGGGCTCGAACAGCATCACCAGGATGAGCAGCCCGCCGTAGAGAAAGAGGTTGGAGTCGCGCAAGGCAGGCATCGACAGCATCTTGATCTGAAGGTACCCGAACAGCACGGCTCCCAGGATCGGGCCGGCGATCGTTCCCAGTCCGCCCACGATCGGCATGAGGACGATCGTCAACGACAGGCGAAAGTCGAACACCGAGCCCGGCGAGATGTACTGGAAGTTGATGGCGAAGAGGCTCCCGGCCACGGCCACCAGGGCGGCCGAAAGGGCGTGGGCCAGCAGCTTGTACCGCGTCGAGTCGACGCCCAGCGCTTCGGCCGCGTCGATGTCCTGGCGAATCGCGGTCAGGGCCTGGCCGAACGAGCTCGAGCGCACCCACACCGATATGGCCGCGACCGCCACCGCCAGGAAGACCATCGACAGGTAGTTGCGAGAAAAATCGAACGAGCCCGGAGGCATCCGCAGGCCCGAGGACCCGCCGGTGAAGGAGACGCCCTCGGCGAAGACGCGCACCGCCTCGGACACCCCGATCGTCGCGATGGTGAAGTACGGACCGCGCAGCCGAAACGTGGGCAGGCCGACGAGATAGGAGAACGCGGCGCCGAGCACGGCCGCCAACGGAAGGGTGAGGTAGGGAGGAACCCCTCGCAGCGCCAGCAGGACCGTGGTGTAGGCGCCGATCCCGATGAAGGCCGAGTAGCCGATCGAGATCTGGCCGGCGAAGCCTCCCAGAAGATTCCAGGAGCAGGCCAGAACCACGGCGAAGGCGAGGTTCCAGATGTCGTTCAAATCCCCCCGCTCGAGCACCCGCGGCGCGCTGGCCAGCAGAACGAAGGCCAGAACGGACCACGCCGCCGGACTTCGCCAGCGTTGTCCCCGCGTCATGCCAGGCGGCGCCGGGAAACCAGGCGCGAGAAGAGGCCCAGAAGCCCCTGCGGAAACGCGACGAGCGCTACCACCAGGAGCGTGAAGGAGACCGCGTCCTGAAACGACGTCGGGATCGACGTGTAGCCCCCGATCACGTTTTCCAGCAAAGCCAGGACGAAGGATCCCGCCGCCACACCCGCCACGCTCTCCATGCCCGCCAGCACGATGATGCAGAAGGACTTGAGCAGGAAGGTCCGGCCGAAGTCGGGGGTGAAGGCGTAGAGGGTGGCCAGCAGGCTTCCGGCGGCCGCCGCGAAAGCCGTTCCGATGCCGAAGGCCACCGCCGAGAGGCGATCGGCGTTGACGCCCGCCAGCATGGCCGCGTCTCGGTTCTGCGTCACCGCGCGGATCGCGCGCCCCAGAAACGTGCGCCGCAGCGTCAGCTCCAGGACGACGAGCGACAGGACGCTGACTCCGAACACCGCGAGGCTCGGAACGCCGACGCGCACGCCGAGGACGGCCACCGACCGCATGGTGTACGGAGTCAGGATCGACTGGGTATCGCCGCTCCAGATGGCATAAGCCAGGTTCTGCAGGACTAGCCAGACGCCGAAGAGCAGCAACAACGATTCGACCGATGCCCCGGACTGTGACCGCCGCAGCCGCCGGACCATGGCCACATCCATCGCGATCCCGAAGAGGAAGAAGAGCGGGACGACCACGACGAGCGAGAGAAAGGGATCGAGCCCGAACCGGGAGTAGAGGGCGAACGTGGCGTACGCGCCCAGCATCAGAACGCCGGCGTGGGCCAGGTTGATGATGCGCATGACCCCGTAGATCACCGCGAGCCCATAGGACATCGTCGCGTAGAGCCCCGCGGCCAGCAATGAGTTGACGAGGATGGCGGTGAGGGAGTTCACGGACGTGCGACGTTCGACGTTCTAGGTTCTCCGTTCACTTCAATCGGTCGCCCCGTTTCCAACGGAGAACGTCGCACGTCGAACGCCGCACCCGTCCCGAGCGTCGCTGCAGCCGTCGCACCCGCCGCTCAGGACCGCGGCGTCGGAGCCACGGGGTCTCCCGTCTTCGACGAGATCGGCCACACAATATCCACCTTGTTGCCCGGCTTGTTCTGGGTCACCACGAAGGGGAGGATGGCCTGGCCCGAGGGGCTGAACTTGAGCTCCGCTCCCGGAAGGATCGAGTCTTTCAGGTCCACCTTCGCCAGCGCGTCGCGGATGGCCTGGGGCTTCAGCGATCCGGCGCCGTGCAGAGCCGCGATCAGGGCTCGCACCGTCTCGTAAGCGGTCGCGTGGTACCACTCGGGCTCGGCGCCGTTGGCCGCCTTCCACTTTTCGTTGAAGGCCTTGACCTGCGGATAGGGGAGCAGGTCCGACCACCAGCCGGAGGCGAAGATGTAGTCCGTGGCGGTGCCAAGGGCTTTTCGGCCGGCCGCATCGGCTCCGCGCGCGCCGTACGTGATCATCTCGTGGTGAAGGCCCATCTGGGTGTACGTCCGATGCATCGCGATGTAGTCCTCCAGGTGTGCGTCGGCCATGAAGAGATCGGCGTTGGCGGCGGCGATGCGCGTCAAGAGCGGTTTGAAGTCGGGGGTGTAGAGCTCGAAGCTCTCCTCCACCGCGACTGAGAACTCGCCGGGATGCGCCTTGATGTAGTTGTGCACGCCGAGCGCGTAGTCCTTCCCGTGCTCGGTGTTCTCCGTCACCAGCGCGATCTTGAGGCCCTTCTTGAGCTTCCCGGCCGCCACCAACGAGTGCAGGAAGTCCATCTGGGTATCGGAAAGCACGTCGACCGGGGAGAGCGTTCCAAACACCCATTTGCTGCGCCCGAAGATGCTGCGGGCCCCGGCGCCGCCTGAGATGTAGGGAACGCCGTACCGCTCCGGCACGACGCTCTCCGCCTGCACCAGCTGCGAGCCGTAGCCCCCGATGACCGCGTCGACCTTCTGCTGCGTGATGAGCTGCTCGACTAACTGAGCGCTCTTGGCCGCGTCGGACGTATCGTCCAGAAGCGTCAGCTCGATCTTCATCTTCTTGCCGCCGATGTCCACGCCTCCGGCGTCGTTGGCCTCCTTGACGGCGTATTCGGTCGCCTTCTTGTAGGCGCCCCCGATCTTCGACTCCTTGCCGGTCACGGGCATGACCGCTCCGAGCTTGATCACGGCCTCCGCGGCCCGGCCGGTTCCGGGAACAAGCAGCGTCAGAAGACTTCCCAACAGGGTTCCGAAGAGCTTGGTCGTTCCGTTGAACTTCATGGCTTCTCCTCCGCAAGCGGCGATGCCGCAACGAAAATACGTCCGGCCACAGGTGATCGGGCGAATCTTATCGCCGAGGAGGTCCGCATAGCAGCGCGTCCGAAGCGAGCCCGACGAGCAGGGCGGCGACGCAGGCTGCCGTCACCCCCGGCCACCCCCACCTCTGCCAGGCCAGTCCCGGCAGAAGTGAGCCGAGGCTCGCCCCCACGTAGTAGAACGTCACGTAGAGCGAGCCGGCGGCGCCCTTGGCCCCCCGGGCGTGCGCGTTGACGAAGGCGGGAGCGGTCGACTGGACCGTGAACATCCCCACGCACAGCACGATCAGCGAGGTGACGATGGCGGCCAGAGAGTGGAAAAGCGTTCCTACCACGCCGGCCGCGGCGATCGAGAGGCCGATCGCCATCAGAGAGCGGCGACCCACGCGGATCGACAGCCTCCCGGAGATCAAGGACGTGACCACGCCTGCGACGTAGACGAGATAGACCGACGAGACCACCGCCGTCGACAACCGGAAGGGGGGCGCGGTCAAGTAGTACGGGAGGTACGTGAAAACTCCGATGAACGAGAAAAAGACAGCGCCGCCGATGAGAAACGCCCCGATCAGGCGGCGATCTCCGAAATGGCCGAGCACTCCCCGATCGGCGTCCGCCGGACGCGACCCTTCCATCCCTTGCGCCGGCGCAAGGCGGCTGGCGATGGCGGCGGCCCCGATCAGCGTCGTCGCGCCAAAAAAAAAGAAGGGGACGCGCCAGTTCGTCGCCGCGGCGAGCAGGCCGGACAGGACGCGGCCGGTCAGCCCGCCCACCACAGAGGCCGCGATCCAGCCGCCCACCCGCGGACCGAGATCCGCTTCGCTGGCGTAATCGCCGATGTAGGCGACGGCCACGGCGGTGACCCCCGGCATCAGGAGTCCCTGGAGGGCCCGGAAAACGAGAAGGGCGTGGAAGGACGAGGCCGCGCCGCACAGCGCCGTCGGAACGGCCAGCAGAGCGCAGCTGGTCACCATGACCGGTTTGCGCCCGACCAGGTCGGACAGGGATCCATACGCGCTGGAGACGAACGCGATCATGAGCACGACGATGGAGATCGTCAGCCCCGCCGTGGCAGGCGCGACGCCGAACTCCCGCGACAGGAGGGGCAGGACGGGCTGGGTGATGTAGAGATCGGCGTAGACCGCGACGGTGGCGAAGTTCAAGGCGGCGGTGGAGGCGGTGGAGGAGAACGTGGAAGCGTGGGACGCGCCGTAGGCCACTAGCGCCGGCCCCCGACTGAGGACTGCGGACCGCGAACTGCGGACTCAATCGGCGGCTGTCCCGATGCCCCTCGTGTCAACGACATCGAGGCTACGGCCAATTCAGTCCTCAGTCCCAAGCCTTTCTACAGTCCCAGATACGCCTGCCGGATCCGGGGGTCTTCGAGGAGCTCCGCCGCCCCCCCGGACTGAACGATTCTCCCGGTCTCCAGGACATAGCCCCGATGGGCGTGCTCCAGCGCGACCTGGACGTCCTGCTCCACCAGCAGCACCGTCGTCCCCTGGCGGTTGATCTCCGCGATCAAGTCGAGGAGGTTGTCGACGATCAGTGGCGCGAGCCCCAGCGAAAGCTCATCGATCAACAGCAGGCGCGGCCGGCTCATGAGGCCGCGCCCGATCGCGCACATCTGCTGCTCGCCACCCGAGAGCCGTCCGGCGATCTGGCCGGCCCGCTCCTTCAAGCGGGGAAGGAGGCGAAAGACCCACTCCAGGTCCGAGGCGACGCCGGCCGCGTCCCGGCGCCGGTACGCTCCCTGGAGCAGGTTCTCGGCCACGGTCAATCCGGCGAAGAGGCGGCGCCCTTGCGGGACGTGCACGATGCCGGCTCCGACCACCTGCTCCGGACGCGCGCGCGTGAAGTCGACGCCCGCGAAGCGCATCGATCCGGAGCGCGGACGCACCAGCTGCGACAGGGTGAAGAGGAGCGTCGTCTTGCCCGCCCCGTTGGCCCCGACCAGAGCCACGACCTCTCCCTCGCGCACCTCGAGCGAAACGTCCCACAGCACCTGCACGTCGCCGTACCCGGAACAGACGCCGGTGACCTCGAGCAGCGCGTTCCCGGCCGCCACCGGAGCGGGCTGGCGGAACTCCCCTCCCGGCGTGGGGGCGCCCTGGCCCCCGGCCGCCCGCGCCTTCTTGGCGAATCGTTCTCCCAGATACGCCTCGATCACGGCGGGGCTCTCGACGATCTCCCGGGGCGGTCCTTCCGCGATCTTCTTGCCGTAGTGGAGGACCACGAGGCGATCGGAGATTCCCATGATCGCCTTCATCACGTGCTCGATGACGAAGAGCGTCACCCCGTCCCGATTGATCTGCCTCAGAAGCTCCATCGCCCGCTCCACCTCGGTGGGATTCAGGCCGGCCATGACCTCGTCCAAGAACAGCAGCTCCGGGTCCATGGCCAGAGCCTTGGCCAGCTCCAGCCGCTTCAAGTCGGGGATCGTCAGGTCCGACGCCACGTGGTCGCTGCGATGCTCGAGGCCGACGCGGGCGAGAACCTCCTCCGCGCGGCGCCGCGCCTGCCCGGCGGTCCGCCGGTGCCCCCCGGCGCCGAACATCGCTCCCGTCGCGACGTTGTCCCGCACGGTCAGCGACCGCAGAGGCTTGACCACCTGAAACGTCCGCGCGATCCCGAGTCTCCCGATCGCGTAGGCCGGAAGCTTCGTGATATCGCGGCCGAGGAATCGGATCTGCCCCGCCGTCGGCTTGTCCAGGCCGGTGATGCAGTTGACGAACGTCGTCTTGCCGGCCCCGTTGGGCCCGATCACGCCCAGGATCTCGCCCTTGCGAATCGTCAGGTCGACCTCGGAGACGGCGGCCAATCCGCCGAACCGCTTGGTGAGGCCGCGGACCTCGAGGATCGGAACGCCGGAGTCGTGAGGCGTGAGGCGAGAGGCGTGAGGCGATCCCGCTTCGCCTTTCAATCTATCCATTCTGGTGCCTCGCCTTACCCCTTACGCCTGACGCCTCACGTCCTCAGTCCAGCCGGCTCGCCCGCACGTTGGCCAACAAGATGTTCCACCCGATGCGGCGGCCCTGCGCGATCCGGCGAAACAGATCGGTCAGCCCACGCGGCAGGAAGACGACGAAGAAGATCACGATGGCCCCGAGAACGGTCGGATGCAGCTCCAGGAAATGGCTCCAAACGAAGGTCGAAAGCAGCTGGTACAGCGCCGCCCCCAGGACCGGGCCCCACACCGAGCCGCTCCCTCCGATGATGCACGCGATGATCATCTGCAGCGTGTACTCGATCTTGAAGAAGTCGTCGGGCGCGACGTGGATGTTCTGATAAGCAGTGATGCCGCCGGCGAAGGCGGCGAAAACCGCGGAAAGCGCGAAGGCCTCGACCTTGAAGAGCGTGGTGTGGATCCCGACCGAGCGCGCGGCGTCCTGGTCTTCCCGGATCGCGATCCAGCCGGCGCCGATCTTGGAGCGGGCGAGCAAGGCGGTGAGCGCGACGCCCACGACGACCAGGGCGAGCGCCCAGTAGTAAAAGAACTGGCCGTTGCTCTCCACCGGCAGATCGATGCCCGTGGCGCCCTGAGTCACGCTGTCCCAGGTCGACGCGATCTCCCGAAGGGCCTCCGCCACGCCCAGCGTGGCGATGGCAAAGTAGTGCCCCTTGAGTCTCAAGACCGGCAGCCCGATCGCCGCGGCCACCGCAGCCGAAAGAAGCGCGCCGGTCAGGAGCGCCGGGAAGAACGGGACGTGCCAGCGCGACAGCATCAGGAGTCCCGTCGTGTACGCGCCGATCCCGAAGAACGCCACGTTGCCGAAGGCGGCGTAACCGGCATATCCGCCGATGAAGTTCCAGCCCTGGGCCATCAGGGCGAGACAGAGCACGCTCGTCGCGGTCAGCAGCTTGTACGAGGAGACGAAGCGGGGCAGCAGGATCAGAACCGCGAACACCGCGCCGAGAAGGAGAGAGCGAGGGAGCCGGCGCATCGCGGCGGACGGTCAGTAGAAAGACTTCCCCGCGATTCCCTGGGGGCGCACGATCAGAAGGATCACGAGGATTCCAAACGTGACCGCTTGAGACAGAGCGGGCAACCGGGAGCCGACGAAGACGTCGACCACGGCGTAGATCGTGGCGCCGATCAGGACGTTGACGACGTTGCCGAGCCCGCCCAGCACGCAGATGACGAAGGCCCGCTCGGTGTACCCGCCTCCCAGGTTCGGATCGAACGGGATCACCATCGCGAGCAAGGATCCCGCCGCGCCGGCGAACGCCGCGCCGATCGCGAACGTCAGCGCATAGATCGCCCCGACCTTCACACCGGTCAGACGCGCCGCGTCGATGTCCATGCCCGTGGCCCGGATGGCGCGTCCCAGGCGGCTGCGGTTCAAGAAAGCGCCCAACAGGACGACCAGGAAGAGCGAGACCACGAGCGCGGCCAGCCGGACGTAGGGAATCCGCACCGCCCCCAGAGTGAAGCCGGTCCCGCTGTAGGCCGTCGTCACCGAGCGCGTGTCGGCCTTGAAGAAGAAGTTCAGCAGGTTGACGATCAAGATCTCCAACCCGAACGTCAGAAGGAAAGTGGCCAGGAGGGGCGCCCGCATGATCTGGTTGATGAGCGTCCGCTGGACCACATAGCCCAAACCGAAGAGAACGACCATCGACACCGGGATCGAAAGGAAGGGATCGATCCGGAGCAGCTCGTGCAACCAGAAGGTCGTGTACGCGCCCATGACGATGAACGCCCCGTGCGAGAGGTTGACGATGTTCATGATTCCCCACACCAGGGAGAATCCGACCGCGACCAAGGCCAGAAGCCCCGACAGAAGGGCCGCGTTGACCGCGATCTGGCCGAGCTCTGTGCCGCTCATGGAACCGAAGCCGGGAGGCGGAAGGAGAAAGGCGGAGGGCGCAAGGAAGTCATGCGCAATCGCGTGCCGCCTGCCGGCTGCCGCCTCCCGCTACCGACACCTCACCGCTTGTCCCAGCCCGGCATCGGGTAGAGAGCGGGTTTCTCCGCGACGTCTCCCGGCCACACCGTGTACTTGTTCCCGTCCGGTTGCAGCTGCTCGACGACCATCGGCTTGTAGATATTGACGCCGCGAGGATCGAACTTGACCCGACCGTAGAAGGAATTCAAATCGATCGCGGCGAGGGCGTCGCGTACCTTGCCGGGGTCGAGCGTGCCGGCCTTCTCGATCGCGCTCTTGTAGGCGATGACCGCGACCGCCGACTCGGCCACCTGGTAAGGGATCACCTTGTACTCGGGGTGCTTGGCGCGAAACGCCGCGCCGAAGGCCTGCGGCGTCGACCACGGATCCGTCCCCTTGTACCGAAGAGCCTCGGTCCATTGAGTGGCGCCGAAGATGTAATCCGCGTTCTTCTTCAAGTTGTCTCGGAATTCCGGCGAGGAAGGGCCGACGGAAAACCCCATCGCCTTGGGCAACACGTTCAGGTCCTTGGCCGTCTTGACAATCAGAAGGGAATCCTGGAGGTGCCCCGAGCCCAGGATGACCTGCGGGTTCTTCCCCTTGATGGCGGTCAGGAGCGCGCTGACGTCCTGCGCGTTGGTCGGGTAGAGCTCGTCGTAGACGACCTCCATCCCCTTCTCCTTCGCGTATTCCGAGGCGCCGGCGGCGACTTCCTTGGAAAAGGATTCGTTCTCGCCGAGGATGGCGACGGTCTTGGCCGACGGGTCCTTGGCCCGGATCAGGTCGATGATGCCGCGCAGGTACAGCTTGGCCGGGGACAGGATCATGAAGCTGAACTTGTAGCCCTTGTTGAAAACCCCTTCCGCCGCGCCATTGGCCTCCACCATCGGAATGTGGTACCGCTCCGCGATCGGCGCCACCGTGCCGGTCGGCGAGGATCCGTACGGGCCCAGCAGAAGGTTGACCTTGTCCTCGTTGATCAGCTTCTCGAAGAGCTGCGCGCTCCTCTCCGGCTTGGTCTCGTCGTCGTAGTACTTGAGGGCGACCTTGTAGGTCTTGCCGCCGACCTTGATGCCCCCCATTTCGTTGACCTTGTCGACCGCGAACTGGTAGCCATCGCGCGTGTACTCCCCTTCCTTCGCCGTCTTTCCTGTGATCGAGATCGCCGCCCCGAAGACGATGGTGTCGGCGGCCAGGACGGGGAATGCTCCGAGCAGGAGAGCCGTTGCCGAAATCAGCGTTCTCTTCATGGGACCTCCTCCCTGCTGCAAACGAACGTTGCGGTCAAACTATATTTCCACTGGCGCCGGAGAATCCAGAGAAAGGCGGGCCATGGATCGAGCCTCGACACACCGACGGCGGGCGAACGAGCGTCTGATCTGATGCGCAAAGGAAGCCTCGGGCTTCTCTCGGCGGCTCACATGTTCGATGACGTCAATCAGGGCGTCGTTCCGGCCCTGCTCCCGTTCTTCATCGCCGAACGCGGATTCACCATCGCCGCGGCCGGAGGCCTCGTCCTGGCTGCGAACCTGGCCTCCTCCGTCCTGCAACCGCTCTTCGGGCAGCTGGCGGACCGTGCCAGCGTCCCCTGGCTCGTTCCGTGCGGGCTTTTGCTCGCCGGACTGGGCGTCGCAACGGCCGGCGTGGCGCCGACCTACAGGCTGGTCCTGTGCGCCGCCGCCGCCAGCGGCATCGGCGTCGCGGCGTTTCATCCAGAGGCCGCGCGGCAGGTCTACGTGCTGGCCGGAGAGCGGCGCGCGATGGCCATGAGCCTCTTCGCGGTCGGCGGGAACCTCGGGTTCGCCGTCGGGCCGGCCCTGGTCACGCCGATCCAGCTGGCATTCGGCCTGCGAGGAACCGTCTTGCTCGTGATTCCGGCTCTGGCGATGGCTCTGGTTCTGGCCGTGGCCGGACGTCGGCCGGGGCAGGCCAGGCCGCTCGCAGCGGCCCCGGCCGTGCCCGCTCCCGACCGATGGACGCCTTTTGCCCGCCTGACCGGCGCCGTCATCTGCCGCGCGGTGGTCTTCTATGGCCTCAACACGTTCATCCCGCTCTACTGGATCGACGTCTTCGGGCGGTCCAAGGCGGCCGGGGCCGCGGCGCTGACCTTGATGCTGATCTCGGGCGTCGTCGGCACTCTGGCCGGGGGCTGGATGGCCGACCGATTCGGCCGGCGCGTCGTCGTCCTGGGATCGATGATCACGCTGTTTCCCTTGATCGCGGCCTTCGTCGCGACCTCCAGCGCTTCCGTGGCCCTGGCCTTGCTCGTCCCGATCGGCCTCGCGCTCTACGTGCCCTTCTCCGTCATGACGGTCCTCGGCCAGGAATACCTGCCGGGCCGGGTGGGAACGGCGTCGGGAGTCACGATCGGCCTCGCCGTGACCCTGGGGGCAGCGGCCGCGCCGGTCCTCGGCCGCATCGCCGACCTCCACGGCATCCATGCCGCTCTCGCCACGTTGGTGGCCGTGCCGCTCGTCGGCGCCTTCTTCGCCTGGTGGCTGCCGGCCGAATCCGCCCGAGGATTTCCGACGCCGGCGGCACCCGGCCCGCCGGCCAACTCGTCGTAGGGCCGGGCGCCCTGACCGGCTCCGACCGCGAGAAGGCAGTAGCATCTCGAGCGTGGAACCCGTCGACCGCGTGCGCATCCGAGCCCTTCAAGGGGACTCCCAGACCGAGCGGGAGGATGCGCTGGCGGTCGAGGAACCGCTGGAGATCCGCACTCGGTCGTCGGAGGGGGGACCGGTCAGTGCCTTCGTGACCACGATGCGCACCCCGGGCCACGACGAGGAGCTCGCCGCGGGCCTGCTGTTCGCCGAGGGCGTGCTGGAGGCGCGCGACGACCTGGTCTCCCTCGATCGCTTGACCGATCCCCGCATCGACCCGGAGCTGAAAGCCAACGTGCTCGTGGCGACCCTGCACCCCGGGGCCGCGGCCCGCGCCGGACGCCTCCGCCGCGCCACCGTGATGGGCTCGGCCTGTGGCGTTTGCGGAAAGACTTCGATCGAAAATGTCATTCCCGCCGACCGGCCGCCGATCGCCTCGGGCTTCCGCGTCACCGCCGAACTCCTGTACGGCCTTCCCGAGCGCCTGCGGGAAAAGCAATCCATCTTCGCCAGAACAGGCGGCTTGCATGCGGCCGGCTTCTTCTCGTCCGAGGGCGAGCTGCGAGGCCTGCGCGAGGACATCGGACGCCACAACGCGACAGACAAACTGGTGGGCGCCTCTCTCCTCCACGGCGACTTGCCGCTAACCGACACAGTTCTCATGGTTTCGGGACGGGCCGGTTTCGAGATTGTTCAAAAAGCGTACGCCGCGGGCATTCCGATCGTTGCCTCGGTCTCCGCGCCGTCCAGCCTCGCCGTCGAGCTGGCCCAGGCCGCGGGCATGACCCTGGTCGGCTTCCTTCGGGAGCGGCGGCTCAACGTCTACGCCAACCCCGAGCGCATTCGGTCGGAGGACCATCGCAATCCGATATAACGCTTGACAAATCTTCGGCGGAGTTTTGGAATGAGGCTCGATCTCCAATCTGGAAGATCTTCCGCGGAGGAGGGCCAATGGAACTCACACGTCGCGGATTCTTGAAAGCCACCACCATCGGAGGAACGATCGCGCTCGGCTTCGACGTCTCGAAGGCGCAGGCCGAGATGCGCGAGTTCAAGATCTCCCGCACGACGGAGACCCGCAGCACTTGCCCGTACTGCGCCGTCTCGTGCGGGATGATCATTCACACGCTGGGGGACAAGGCGAAGAACGCCACCCCCGCCGTCGTGCACGTGGAAGGCGACCCCGATCATCCCATCAACCGAGGAACCCTCTGCCCCAAGGGCGCCACGGTCAAGGACGACATCAACAGTCCCACGCGCCTGACCAGGCCCCAGGTTCGCCGCCCGGGCTCGGACAAGTGGGAAGACATCACTTGGGACGAAGCCATCTCCAAGATCGCGCGTCACATCAAGACGACGAGAGACAAGTGCTTCGTGGCCAAGAATGCCAAGGGTCAGGTCGTCAACCGCAACCCGGGAATAGCCATGATCGGCGGTTGCACCGACACGACCGAGTTCAACTATCTGTACTGGAAGGCGGCGTCCGCCTGGGGGGTCCCCTACCGGGACACCCAGGCGCGTGTTTGACACGGCCCCACGGTGGCCAGTTTGGCCGCCACGTTCGGTCGGGGAGCGATGACCAACGGATGGGTCGACATCAAGAATGCCGACGTCGTCCTGTGCATGGGCGGGAACCCCGCCGAGAACCATCCCTGCGGATTCAAGTGGGCGATCGAAGCCAAGAAGACACGAGGCGCCAAGATCGTTTCGGTCGATCCGCGCTTCACGCGGACGTCCGCGGTTGCCGACGTCTACTCGCCGATCCGCACGGGCACCGACATCGCCTATCTGCTCGGGATCATCCGGTACGCGATCGCCAACAACCGATTCCACGAGGAGTACGTCAAGATCCATACGAATGCCCCGTTGCTGATCAACACCGGCTTCCAATTCAACGAAGGTCTGTTCTCGGGCTTCGACGAGGCCACCGGGAGCTATGCCAAGGACACCTGGGGTTACCAGCTCGACGCCAAGGGTGAAGCGAAAAAAGACGAGACGCTCCAGGATCCCAACTGCGTCTTCCAGCTCATGAAGAAGCACGTCGACCGATATACGCCGGAGGTGATCGAGAAGATCTGCGGCACGCCCAAGGCGACGTTTCTGAAGGTGGCCGAAGTGGTCACTTCGACCGGCAACGCACAGCGCGCCGGCACGGTCATGTACGCGCTCGGGTGGACCCAGCATTCCATCGGCGTGCAGATGATCCGCACTGCGGCCATGCTGCAGCTCCTCCTGGGCAACGTCGGACGGCCGGGGGGCGGCGTCAACGCGCTGCGCGGCCACTCCAATATCCAGGGAGCGACGGACACGGCCGGGGTCTTCGACATCCTTCCCGGTTACTTGAAAACGCCGCAGGCCCAGTGGCAGAGCCTGAAGGAGTACAACGAGGCCAACACGCCCAAGGATCTCGGCCCGTCGATGAACTACTGGAAGAACTACTCGAAGTTCATGGCGTCGGTGCTGAAGGCCTGCTACGGCAAGACCGCCAAGAAGGAAAACGATTTCGGCTACGACTGGTTGCCCAAGGTGGACGGCAACTACTCCTGGATGTTCATCTTCGACGACATGTACCGCGGGAACTCTTCGCGAGCCGGAGGACAGGAGCCGGGGCCCGAGGGGTTCATAACCTTTGGCATGAATCCGGTCGGAATCGGCCCGAACTCGCCCAAGATGATCGGAGCCCTTTCCAAGCTCAAGTGGCTGGTGGTCGTGGAGAACCACCAGGTGGAGACGGCGACCTTCTGGAAAGCGCCCAAGGAATACGGGACGCCCGATGCCTCGGCCATTCAGACCGAGGTTTTCCAGCTTCCCGCCTCCAACTTCGCCGAAAAGGACGGGACGTTCACCAACTCGGCGCGTTGGATCCAGTGGAAGTGGAAAGCCCTCGACCCGCCCGGCCAGATCAAGACGGACCAGGAGATCCTGGCCCGGATTTTCCTCGCGGTCCGCGAGCTGTATCGCAAGGAGGGAGGAGCCTTTCCGGAAGCGGTGGCGAACGTGGATTGGAGCTACAGCAATCCGGTGGCGCCCGATCTCTCCGAGATCCTGAAGGAATTAAACGGCAAGGCCCTGGAAGACATCCACGATGCGAAGGACAAGACCAAGGTGATCAAGGCCGCGGGCCAACAGCTCGATGGTTTTGCCCAGCTTGCAGACGACGGCTCGACGATGTGCGGCAATTGGCTGATGTCCGGCGTCTACACCGAGGCCGGAAACATGGCCCAGCGCCGCAACTCCGCCGACGATCCTTCCGGCCTGGGCATGTACCACAACTGGGGCTTCTCATGGCCGGCCAATCGCCGTGTGATGTACAACCGGGCCTCCGCCGACGCGCAAGGCAAGCCCTGGGACCCCACACGCGTGGGGATCAAGTGGAACGGCGAGAAGTGGGTGGGCGACGTTCCCGACATGAAGCCCGACGCCCCGCCCGGAACGTTTGGAGCGTTCATCATGCTCCCGGAAGGAGTGGGACGGCTGTTCGCGGCCCCGCTCGCCGACGGACCCTTTCCCGAGCACTACGAGGCGGTCGAGGCGCCCGTGGAAAACCTGCTCCATCCCAAGGTGACGTCCAATCCGGCGACGAAAAGGTTCAAGTCGGACAAGGATGTCTATGGAAAGGTCGACCAGTTCCCCATTGTGTGCATGACGTACCGATTGACCGAGATGTACCACTACTGGACCAAGCACATCGACCGCTTGAACCAGCTCCAGCCCGGGTTCTTCATCGAAATCCCCGAAGACCTGGCCAAGGAGAAGGGCATCGCCAACGGTTCCCAGGCCCGGGTCACCTCGGCGCGCGGCTCCGTGGTCGGCGTGGCCATGGTGACCAAACGCCTGCGGCCGATGGAGATCAATGGGAAACCGCACTGGCAGATCGGATTACCGCTCCACTGGGGCTACGAGGGGGCCGCAGGTCATACCGGCCCGCTCGCCAACTTCCTCACCCCCTCGGCCATGGACCCCAATACCTGGACCCCGGAATTCAAGACCTTCCTCGTCAAACTCGAGAAGGCGTGAAAGGAGGAGCGCAATGACTTCCCAGAACCTCGAAATCCGCCGCTCCTCAGCCTCGGTCTGGGGGAGCCTCTCCGGCATACGGACCGCTCCGACGGTTTCCAAGTACATCGACACCACCACCTGCATCGGATGCAAAGCCTGCGAGGTGGCCTGCCAGGAGTGGAACGATCTGAGAGTCGTCCCGACGCAGCAGGTGGGAACGTACCAGACGCTGCCGACCCTCCATCCGGAGTATTGGAATCTGATCCGTTTCAGCGAACGGGACTTCGACGGCGGGATCGTCTGGCTCATGCGCAAAGACCAGTGCATGCATTGCGAGGAGCCTGGCTGCCTCGCGGCGTGCCCGGCCCCAGGTGCGATCGTCCAGTACGCCAACGGAATCGTGGACGTCAACCCCGACCAGTGCATCGGCTGCGGGTACTGCGAGACGGGCTGCCCCTTCGACGTCCCCCGCTTTCATCAGACTACGGGCAAGATGGCCAAGTGCACGCTCTGCGTGGACCGCGTGGAAGTGGGCCTCGAGCCGGCCTGCATCAAGGCCTGCCCGACCGGGTGCCTCCACTTCGGCACGAAGGAGGACATGCTGCAGCTGGCCAGCGGGCGCGTCGCCCAGTTGAAGGGCAACGGCTTTCAGAACGCCTCGGTCTACGATCCCAAGGGGGTCGGCGGCACGAGCGTCGTCACCGTGCTGGCGCACGGAGACCACCCCGACTGGTATGGGCTGCCGGCCGATCCGCACGTACCGCTCCTGGTCAAGTTCTGGAAGTCGATCGTGCGACCCCTGGGAGCCATCGCTATCTTCGGCGCGGTGATCGGCGCTTTCGGGCACTACATGAACCATGGGCGCAAGGGCGTCCGTGGCGCCGATACGCACGACGCGAACCTTCCCGAGTCCTAGAAGAAAGGGGAGAACCATGAGCGCCGCCAATCCCCACCCCGCTCGACCGATGGACCCGGCGATCCTCGTCGCCCGGGAAAAAGAAGACGTCCTGATCGGGAACGAGATCGTCCGGCACAAACTTTCGTCCCGCGTGATCCACTGGATCGTGGCGGTCACGTTCTTCGTCTGCTTGTTCACGGGAATGCCGATCTGGACTCCCGTTTTCGGCTGGATGGCGACCCTCTTCGGCGGCCTCACCGTCTGCCGTGAGCTCCACCCGTGGTCCGGGATCGCGTTCTTCCTCGCCGTCCTCGTCGAGACCGTGGACTGGGCGTCGGACATGATGTTCGAGCCGCAGGAGAAGGGCTGGTGGGGACCCAAGCTGATCCGGTACATGCGCTGGGAAGTCGAGGACGAAGACGTCGGCAAGTACAACGGCGGGCAAAAGTTCTTCTTCTGGACGATGGGCCTGGGAGCACTGGGACTGCTCCTCTCCGGCCTGATGATGTGGTTCCCGCGATCGTTCCCGCATCTGTTGATGGAGTTTGCGTACCTGATTCACGACGTCACTTTCATCCTTTTCGTCGTGGCCATCGTGTTTCACATCTATCTGGGCACTTCGGCCGAGCCCGGCACGTTTCGCTCGATGACCCGCGGCACGGTGACCCGTAAGTGGGCCCGTCTGCACCATCCTCGCTGGTATCGCGAAGTCACGGGTGACGACTCCCGGCGCGGCTAGGGTTTCGAAAGTCGCCTCCGAGTTCGAGCGCCGCGCCGCGCGGGCGGAGCTTCTCGCGAGCGAGGCTCCGTCCGCTTCCGAGATTCTTAAGTTCGCGGCCGGACTCTATCGCGTCCAGGGCCGCGCGTCCGCAGCGCTCGAAGCGTCGCACGGTTCGGAGCCGCTCTCGGCCCACTTCGACCAGGATGCGGAGCACATCCTGACCTATGCCTCCTCCCTTCTCAGGTACGCCGCGGAGGAAGGACCGGAGACTCTCTCCCAGCAGGCACGCGCCCGACAGCAGGACTTGCCATCGACTGCGCAGGCGCGGCTGCAGGTTTACTGGTCGGGGGACCGCTCCTCGACGGAAGCCTACCTGTCCCGGGCGATCCTACGACCGTACGCGGAGTTCGTCCGCTCGCTCAACCTGGCGCCGGACCGTATGCACCGCCGCGGCCAATGTCCCTTCTGCGGCGGAGGAGCGTGGATCTCCGCCCGCCGCGAGGGGTCGCTCATGGAGGGCGCCAGGCGCACCCTGGGCTGTTCTCTGTGCGGCGGGGAGTGGCCGTTCGGAAGAATCCTCTGCGCTTCCTGTTTCGAAGAGGATCCGCACAAGCTTCCTTCTTTTGGGAACGACAAGCACCGCACCGTACGCATCGAGGCCTGCGAAACCTGTCGCCGCTACGTCAAATCGATCGACCTGTCGGAAGACGCTCGCCCGATTCCCGAGGTCGACGACCTGGTCTCCCTCTCGATGGACCTTTGGGCGGTCGAGCAGGGCTTCACGCGCATCGAGCCGGGACTGGCGGGACTGTGACGGGCTGCGCGCGTGAGGCGTGAGGCATGAGGCGCGAAGCGCTCGAGAGCGGCTCCGCCCATTCCGTCGCCATGCTGCTCGCGGCGCAGGAGGCGCTGCGCTCGCGCTTCGAGGAGTTCCGGCGCGCGTTCGAGCGCCGGGACGGGGAAGCCTACCGGCTCGCGCTGGCGGACTTTTCCCGCTGTCTGGTGAGCTGGACTCAGGCCGAGGAGAAAGCTTTGCTTCCAGCGATCCTGAGAGTCGGAGTCGCCGGCCGTGATCCCCAGCGGGAGCTGCGCCTGGAGTGGGTCCAGGTGCGCGAGCTGACACGCTTTCTGGTCGAGCAGATCAACGCGGGCGCTCCGATCGCGGACGTGCTGGGCCTGGCCGAAAATCTGGCCCGCCGCTTCGCCGCCCATGACGCCCAGATGCAGAGCGTCTACTTCCCCGCCGCCGCCTCGGTCCTGACACCCTCCGAATGGGCGGATCTCGTCGCCTCAGCGCCCAACGACTGAGCCCGGCTCTGCCTCGAAAGGCCGCGGGAGCGTGAGCGAGGGAGGGATCAGGCGGGCCGTCGAGGCCGCATCCGGCCGAGTGGACCGCCGGTGCGCGAAGCGCAGGTCCCGACCGAGCGGAAGCGACGGGGGGTGAGCGTTCGCCCTGGTTCGCGGCGCGCGTAGTCTCCTGAGCGCAAGCGAAGGAGGAGGCGCGCGCCACGGGAGCGTGAGCGAGGGAGGGATCAGGCGGACCGTCGAGGCCGCATCCGGCCGAGCGGACCGCCGGCGCGCGAAGCGCAGATCCCGACCGAGCGGAAGCGACATGGGGTGAGCGTTCGCCCTGGTTCGCGGCGCGCGTAGTCTCCTGAGCGCAAGCGAAGGAGGAGGCGCGCGCCACGGGAGCGTGAGCGAGGGAGGGATCAGGCGGACCGTCGAGGCCGCATCCGGCCGAGCGGACCGCCGGTGTGCGAAGCGCAGATCCCGACCGAGCGGAAGCGACGTGCCGGTGCGCCAAAGGCGCAGATCCCGATCGAGCGGAAGCGACGGCCTACCCGAGCTGGCTCGTCTCAAAAGGCTCCTCGCTCGGCTGCGGCCGGAGAGCCCGGTAGGCCGCCTCCAGTCTCTCCTGCGGCCATCCCAGAAAGACTCCGTCGCCCCGGTAGAAGGTCTCGCCTTGAAACGCCTCGACCAGAATGATCGCGCCCTGACCTTCGCCGGAGGAGACCACCAGACGCCAGGCGGACTGGGTGGCCAGGGCGCCACGCGTCCGAATCAGGGATCGCTCGAGCGAGAGCGCCTTCGGATCGGTCAGCCCGGGAACCAGCTCGGGAGAGCGGGTCTGTGGGTCATCAGTCATCTCTCAGCCTCCTCGGGTGTGCATCTCCAGGTGCGGATCGCGGCGCAGCGTGTCGATGGCCGCGAACGGCGAGCGATCCCGAAGTCCCAGCCGCTCTTCCGCGCCGCGGTCCGTCCGTCCATGCCAGATCGCCTCAATCTTCCTCGCCAGATCGTCTCGCGAGGCTCCCGCCCGTAACGGCCCTCGCAAGTCCGTCCCCCGGGTCGCGTACAGGCAGAGGTACCACAGCCCGTCGGCGGTCAGCCGGCTGCGGTCGCACGAACGGCAAAAGGGAGCAGTGGTGGACGCGATGATTCCGAATGTCGTTCCGTCGGAAAGCCGGAAACGCTCGGCGGGAGCCGAGCTCTGCTCCACCACCGGTTCGATCGGTCCGTAGTGGCGGGCCAGCGCGCCCAGGATCTCGGCCCGCGACACGACCTTGTCGCGCGACCAGTGCGTCGCTCCGCCGACGTCCATGTACTCAATGAAGCGGACCTCCGCGCCAATCCTGCGGCCGTAGTCCAGAAGCGGCACGAGCTCGTCGTCGTTGACGCCGCGGATCACGACGGAATCGATCTTGACCGACGGGAAACCGACCCGCGCCGCTTCCTCGATCCCGGCGAGCACGCTGCCGAGCTCGTCGAAGCGAGCGAGCTTCTCGAAGCGGTCGCGGCGCAGGGTGTCGAGGCTCACCGTCACCCGATGAAGGCCCGCCTGGCGAAGCTCTCCGGCCCGCTCCGCGAGCAGCACGCCGTTGGTGGTGAGAGCCAGGTCGGTCAGCCGCGGCCGGGCCGCCAGCAGGCGCACCAGCTCCGGAAGATCCCGCCGGACCAGGGGCTCGCCGCCCGTCAGCCGGACCTTCTCGACGCCGATCTCGAGGAACGCCTCCACCAGGACGCTGATCTCCTCGAAATCGAGGATGTCCTGGCGGGGCAGCCAGACATAGTCCCTCTCCGGCATGCAGTACTGGCAGCGCAGGTTGCAGCGGTCGGTGACCGAGACGCGCAGGTTGCGCAGGGGGCGAGAGAACGTGTCCGTGGCCACGCCGCTATTCTAGCGTCCGAGGGATCGTCGCGGCGGTGGCCCGGTTTCCGGGTCAGAGCCCTTCACCCTCCCGGTGCCGGAAGACGAGGTCGTCCCACGTGTCCGGGCCCCTTGGGAACCCGACCTCGGTCCAGAGATCGATGCGGTAGTTGCCGGGGTCCGGGACGTAGGAGTCGGAGAACGCAAAGAAATTCCCTGTGGCCGGATTGCGCGTCGACTTCTCCGCGAGCGGAATCATCTTTCCGTGCCTCTTCCCTGGTGTAGACGTGATCGGACCAGCGATCGTAGGCCGGGATGAAATGGCTCCACGGGATGATCCGCGGCGTCTTTCGCGCCCGCCGGGAGCACGCCTGCCGCCAGACCCGATCCCGCCAGAGCGAGAAGGCGCCGGCGCTGACACCCGGACCTCTCCGCAACGACTCACCGATTCGCAAACATCCGAAGTCTATAATCGCGGCGTGGCGCCTCCTCCTCCCGGGACTCGTTGGCCGGACCTCTCCCTCAAGAACGAAAGCGGAGGCGCGGCGCGCCTCCCGGCCGGCGAGACGCTCTACAGCTTCTTCAAGACGACCTGCCCGGCGTGCGAGCTGGCGTGGCCTTACCTCGATCGCATCCGCCGGTTGGCCGACGGCGGAAGCTTTTCGGTCCTGGCCGTTTCTCAAGACGATCCGGTAGAAACCGCCCGTTTTTCCGCGAGGCTCGGAGTGGAGATTCCGACGGTCTACGATCCCGAGCCATGGACCGCCTCGGAAACCCTGGGGCTGGCCAGCGTTCCGACGTTCCTTCTGGTCGGCGCGGACGGCGTGGTGCGCGACTGCGCGGTGGGTTTCCAAAAGAATAAAATGGAAGAGCTGGCCGACCGTGCGGCGCGGCTCTCGGGTCGTCCGGCGCCCGAGCTGTTCCTGCCGGGAGACAGCGTCCCGGTCATCAAGCCGGGTTGAAGCTCGCGCAACACGGACGGGTCGTCCGCATGATCATTCGGGAGCAATGGGGAACAGAGTGAACAAACCGCGAACGTTCGGAGAGTTGAAGGCGAGCGGGTATCAGCCGCGCGGGGTCAAGGAGGAATTGCGAGCCAACCTGCGCCGTGTGCTGGCCCGCGGGGAGAATCCATTCGCCGGCGTGCATGGATACGACCGGACCGTTCTGCCCGCTCTTCACAACGCCATCCTTTCCAAGCACGATCTGTTGCTGCTCGGGCTGCGCGGGCAGGCCAAGACACGGCTCCTTCGCATGCTCGTGAACCTGCTCGACCCCGAGATCCCGTTCCTGGCCGGGAGCGAGGTCAACGAAGATCCGTTCCGTCCGATCACCAAGTACGGCCGGCGCATCCTCGCCGAGCAGGGGGACGATGCGCCGATCGCGTGGATCCCGCGCGAAGAGCGTTACCGCGAGAAGCTGGCCACGCCCGACGTGACCATCGCCGATCTGATCGGCGACATCGATCCGATCAAGGCGGCGACCGAGCGGCGCTCCTACTCCGACGAGGAAGTCATCCACTACGGCATCGTGCCCCGGACCAACCGCGGGATCTTCGCCATCAACGAGCTGCCGGACCTGCAGCCGAGGATCCAGGTTGGCCTGTTGAACATCCTGGAGGAGAGGGACCTGCAGATCCGAGGCTTCCCGGTCCGCATTCCGCTCGACATTCTGCTGGTCTTCTCGGCCAATCCCGAGGACTACACCAACCGCGGGAACATCATCACGCCGCTGAAGGACCGGATCTCCTCGCAGATCCTCACGCACTACCCCGACGACGTGAAGACGGCCTCCCGCATCACCGCGCAGGAGGCGTGGCTCGAGCGCGACGCCCGCCCGGCCATCGAGATCCCCGACTTCTTCCGAGAGCTGATCGAGGAGGTCGCCTTCGCCGCCCGCGGCAGCGAGTTCGTCGACCAATCGTCGGGCGTTTCCGCGCGCATGCCGATCTCGGCCATCGAGATCCTGGCCTCGAACCTGGAGCGGCGGGGCCTGAAGCACGCCGAGGAGCGCGTCTTCCCGCGGCTGTGCGATCTCCCGGCGACGCTCCCGGCCATCACCGGAAAAGTGGAGATGGTCTACGAGGGCGAGCAGCAGGGGGCCGAGGTCATCGCCAAGAAACTGATCGGCGCGGCGGTCAAGAAGGCCTTCGACGCGAAGTTTCCGGCGCCCGATTCGGGGCGTCCCACCCAGCGCCGTCGCGACGAGATGGAGGAGGGAGGCGAAGAACCCGTGGGGGGCGCCCGCCGGATTCGCCCGGCGCCGGAGAAGATCCACCCTCTGTACGAGCCGATCGTCGAGTGGTTCGCCGGCGGGAACAAGGTCCTGCTGTCGGACGACTCCCCCTTCGCCGAGCACCTGGCCACTCTGGAGTCCGTGCCCGGCCTGCGCAAGGCGGTCGAGGAGCATTTCGCCCCGGCCACGGCAGCGGAGCGGGCCGTGGGGATGGAGCTCGTCCTCGAGGGGCTCACCCAGCACCTCAAGATCGCCCGGGAAGATCTCGACTCCCGGGTCTCCTACGCCGAGATGCTCAAGTTCAACCTGGTCAAGAGCCGGAGCAATTGAAGAATCGGTTCATCGGTTCATCGGTTCATCGGTTCATCGGATGATTTCGTCTCAACGACACTTGCTTGGAGCAAATGAGCCGATGAACCGATGAGCAAATGAACCGATCACTCAAAGACCGCCTCCGCGCCAATGAGCCGCTCCTCGGCTGCTTCCTCACCTGGCCGACGGCCGGCGTGGCCGAGCTTCTGGCCCTGGCGGAGTTCGATTTCGTCGTCCTCGACGCGGAGCACGGGTTCTTCTCGATCGAGTCGATCGAGCGCATGGTCATCGCCGCCGACGGTGCGGGCATCCCGTCGATTGTGCGCGTCCCCTCCTGCCCCGCTGCCGAGGTCGGACGCAGCCTGGACGCCGGCGCGGCGGGGATCCTCTTTCCGCGGGCCGACGGATGCGCCGCGATTCGAGCCGCCATCGAGACGGTCAAGTACCCGCCCATGGGAAAACGCGGATTGGGGGGCGTTCGAGCCAACCGCTACGGTACCGCTTCTCTGGCGGAGTTCGTGCGGCAGGCCAACGAGCGGACGGTTGTCGTCGCGCAGATCGAGACCGCGGGCGCCCTGGCCGAGCTCTCGGACATCGCCGCGGAACCGGACCTGGACGTCCTCTTCGTGGGCCCCAACGATCTGACCCAGGCCCTCGGAGCTCCCGGACAATACGGGGATCCGCGCTACCGCGAAGCCCTGGGCACGATCGCCCGGCAAGCGAACGCTTACGGCAAGGCCGCCGGCATCATGCTCGGGCGCGCGGATCAAATCCCGGAGCTGACGAACCTGGGCTTTCTGTTCTTCACCACCAGCGATCGGACCTTGATGCTCGAGTCGGCGCGTGGCTGGCGCGCCGCCCTGACCGTTAAACGTGAAAGGTAAAACGCCAGACGAAGGTCGGCTGAGCCAAGCCACGGTTTACGTTTTACGCTTTACGTTTTACGCTTAGCCGATGCGCTACCGCTACTCCGACTACCCCGTCGACCTGTTGCGCGCGCTCCTGACGTACCAGGAGCTGGTCAAGCTGTTCCTCCAGCTCGTGCTCCAGACCGGGGGCGACGTCGAGGAAGCGCTCCAATGGATGAAGTACCTGCAGGAACGCGGCATCATCGACCCGGCGATCGATCTGGCCCAATTCCGCAAGGAACTGGAGAAGAACGAGGTGGTCGAGGACCGCAACGGCACGCTGGCTCTTTCGGCGGCTGGCGAGAGGCAGATCCGGCGCTCCGCTCTGGAGGAGATCTTCTCGTCCCTCTCCAAGTCCGGGATGGGTTACCACGCCATCCCCCGCGCGGGATCGGGAGGGGATCTGCTGCCGGAGACCCGTCCCTATGAGTTCGGCGATAACCCGACGGCCATCGACGGCGTCCGCTCGATCGGCAACGCGGTGCGCCGCGACGCCGACGAGATCGCCCTGAAGCCGGAAGACTTCGAGGTCCACGAGGAAGAACACCTGACCTCCTGCGCCACGGTGCTCGCCATCGACATCTCCCACTCCATGATCCTGTACGGCGAGGACCGATTCACGCCGGCCAAGAAGGTGGCCCTGGCCATGGTCGAGCTGATCCAGTCCAAGTACCCGAAGGACTCGATCGATGTCCTTCTCTTCGGCGACGACGCCAAGCGTGTCCCGATCTCCGAGATCTCCAAGACCCAGGTCGGCCCGTTTCATACCAACACACGGGCGGGCCTGGCACTCGCTCGCAAGATTCTCCAGCACAAGAAGAACCCCAACAAACAGATCTTCCTGATCACCGACGGGAAGCCCTCGGCGATCTGGGAACGGGGCCGCCTTTACAAGAACCCGTTCGGCCTGGATCTGAAGATCGTCAACCGAACCCTGGAGGAGGCCGACGCCTGCCGGCGCGACGGCATCACCATCACGACCTTCATGATCGCGACCGACAGTTATTTGGTCGACTTCGTCGACAAGCTGACCAAGATCAACCGGGGGCGCGCCTACTACGCGTCCCCCTACAACCTGGCCGAGTTCCTTTTCACCGACTACATCCGCAACCGCAAGAAATTCCTCCATTGAGTATCTGGATCGCGCTGTCTCTCGCGGCGCTGCTCGCGGCTCTCGCCATCGTTCCTCGGCTTCTCCTGCGCCGGGCGCAGGACCGTCTGGCGCGCGAGAAGATCGAGCGCGAGGGCGCCTCGTGGAAGCTTCTGACGCGCGCGGAACTCGTCGTCGGCCGTTACCGCCGCCTCCCGGGTCTTCTCGGCCTGGCCGACGATCGGCTGGCGTTCGAGGGTCTCTTCGGCGAATCGGCGACCGTGGCGACCTCGCGGTTCCAGAAGATCGTGACCGGCCGCCGGTTGAACAACGGCCGCCTCCTCTTCCGCCTGGAGGCCCTGAGAGTGAAGTGTTCGACCGGAGAGGAGCTGGAGTTCGTCCTGACGCGCGCCGCGGCCGAGGCCTGGCGCAGTCATCTGGGGCTCTGGGCCGCCCGGGAGCGGCGGGCGGACGCCGATCGCGTCACGCCGGGACGGGGTTAGCATGGCGGCCGTGAGACGGGCCGCCATCCTGTTCGCGCTCGCTGCGGCTGCGGCCGCCGCCGGCACGTCCTCCCCGGTTGCCGCCCGATCTGATTCTCCCAGGCATCCGGCGCGCCGGCCGACCCCGGTCGGCAAGGCCCTCGATCGCGCCGGGTCCCCCGCCGGCCGCTGGGTCGGAGAGACGATCTCCCTCGACTTGAAGGACGCCGACCTGCGCGACGTGCTCCACGCGTTCTCTCAGATGACCGGTTTGAACATAGCGGTCGATCCGGAGGTGAAGGGTTCCGTCACCGTCCGGCTTCACGATGTGCCGTGGGATCAGGCCCTCGATCTGATCGTGCGCGCCAACGGCTTCGGCTATGTGCTCGAAGGCAACGTCCTTCGGGTCGGACTGCCTTCGAAGCTGTAGGCCGATCAGGATTCGGGCGGGCCCGGGTCTCGCGGCGGCGGCTTCCGGCGCGGGGACCGACGCAAGACGCGCTCGGTCAGGCTCCCGGCCTGAACGCGCAGCCCCGAGCGTGTCAGCTCTCCGATCGGCACATCCAGGCGCACGTCCAGCCCCGCGGATTTGGACAGGCCGATCTTCTGGCTGGCGGAGACGCTCCGGTGGCCGACGAGCAGGAAGGGGTTCCGGCGGAAACCCTCAGGTCGTTCGGAAGCCCCAGAAGCGCCCATTTCAGGGTGCTGATCAGGAGCGCGGTGTGCTCCGTGTACCAGCGATACTCGTCGGCCAGGTGGGGTGGTTCGGGCTCGGTCATCCTGTCCGAGAGCGATCATACGTCGGTCCAAAAGCCCCCGAAACCCCGCTGCCGGGGGGAACCGGACGCGAGTTCGGGTACTCTTAGTCGACAACGAATCGGAGTCTCAAGGAGAGGCGAGCTCAGCGAGCCGGTGGAGAACGAGAGCGCGGCGGCCCCGGAACCGAGAACCTCTACGCCCCGAGGCGTCCCCTCGGGCTGCGAGTGGCTCGAAACCGACGGACTGGGAGGATTCGCGTCGGGCACGGCGGAGCTGGTCCGGACGCGCCGCTACCACGCGCTCCTCCTGGCAGCCACCGACCCTCCCGGCGGACGGGTCGTCCTCGTCAACGGGCTGGAAGCGTGGCTGGAGACGCCGGCCGGCCGATATCCGATCTCGGCTCAGAACTACGACCCGGACGTCGAGCACCCCGACGGCCGCTCGCGCCTGGAAGGCTTCGAGGCGAACCCGTGGCCGCGATGGGTGTTCCGCCTCGAGGACGGAACGCGGGTGGAGCAGGAGATCCTTCTCTCCCGGCTGACCGGCGCCACGCTGATCTGCTGGAGACTGCGCGACGCCCGCCCGGAGACGTTCCTGTGTGTGCGGCTCCTGCATTCGGGTCGCGATTATCACTCCCTCCACCACGAGAACCCGGCGTTCCGGTTCGATGTCGAACGCAAGGGGCGGTGCCTGACCTGGCGGCCCTACGACGGCCTCCCGCCAGTCTCCGCCTTCACCAACGCCGCGTACGAGCAGGAACCCCTGTGGTACCGCAACTTCCTGTACGCCGAGGAGCGGGCCCGGGGCCTCGACTTCCTGGAGGACCTCGCGTCGCCCGGATTGTTCCGGTTCGACCTCTCCGCGGGGGAGGCCGTGCTTCTCCTGTCCACCCGCGAGACGGAATCCGTCGAGGAGCCTCCGGCGCTGGCCCGGCGCCTCCGAAACACCGAACGTCGCCGTCGATCGGCGTTCGAATCCCGCCTGGAGAGGGCCGCCGACGACTACGTCGTCCGACGGGGAAAGGGACGAACCATCGTGGCGGGCTATCCGTGGTTTACCGACTGGGGTCGAGACACCTTCGTCGGACTGCGCGGCCTTTGCCTGGCCACCGAACGGATGGCAGAGGCGCGCGACATCCTGATCGAATGGTCCGGCAAGGTTTCCGAAGGGATGCTGCCCAATCGGTTCCCGGATCAGGCGAGCCAGCCGGAGTACAACTCCGTGGACGCCTCGCTCTGGTTCGCGGTCGCCGCCTATGAGTACCTGGGGGCGTGCGAGCGCCAGGGCCGTCGCGTAGCGGTCGCCGATCGGAAGGCCCTGATCGGCGCGATCGAGGCCATCCTCGACGGCTACTCGCGCGGGACGCGCTTCGGGATCCACGCCGACACCGACGGCCTGCTTGCCGCCGGCGTCCCGGGAGTGCAGCTGACCTGGATGGACGCCCGGGTCGGAGACTGGGTGGTGACTCCTCGCATCGGGAAGCCGGTCGAGGTCCAGGCGCTCTGGATCAATGCGCTGCGCATCGGCGCGGTGTTCGCTCCGTCGTGGAGCGTGCTGGCGGAGATGGCCGCGGGCTCGTTCGCCGCGCGCTTCTGGAATCCGGAACGGGCTTGTCTCTTCGACGTCGTCGATTGCGACCACGTCGCCGGCGCGGTCGACGCCCGGGTACGGCCCAACCAGATCTTCGCCGTCGGCGGACTGCCCTTCCCGCTGCTCGAGGGCGAAGCGGCCCGGCAGATCGTGGAGGTCGTGGAAAGGCAGCTGTGGACTCCGATGGGATTGCGGTCCCTGTCGCCCGACGATCCTTCCTACGCCGGCCACTATCGCGACGGGGTGGCCGGGAGAGATGCCGCCTACCATCAGGGCACGGCGTGGCCGTGGCTGGCCGGCCCGTTCGTCGAAGCGTGGGTGCGCGTCCACAATGGAAGCGCCGCCGCGCGCCGCGAAGCGCGCTTTCGATTTCTGGAGCCCCTGCTCGCTCACGGCGGCCGCGTAGGGCTCGGACACCTCCCCGAGATCGCCGACGGTGATCCGCCGCACACTTCCCGCGGGTGCCCGTTTCAGGCATGGTCGGTGGGTGAAGCCCTCCGGCTCGACCGCGTCGTCCTCAAGGAATGAGGGGATCGGCGGCCGCGCGCTGCCCGCCGCCTACCGGCGGCAGAAACAAGATCACGCGGTCGCGGAGGCCTTGCGGCAGGGCGCCGGCCGCTTCCCGGATCTCCTCGGGCGAGTAGCGCAACGAAAAGTGAGTGAGGACGATCGCTTCGTTCTCGAAGCGCTCGGCCCGATCGAGAAAGTCCTGCAGGTGGAGGTGTTCGTAATCGCGCGCCCTGGCCACGTCTTCCACTCGAAGAAACGAGCACTCGATCAGGAGGACCCGGGCGCGCAGGATTTCGGGAGCGGCGTCGAAAATGTCCACCCCGCAGTCTCCGGTATAGGCCAGGAGCGGGATCTCCTCCCGCCGGGTCAGCTCGGCGCCGGAGGCCCGCAGGCGGGCGATCTCGGGACCCGCGAGGCCGGCGAACTCGTCCTTCAGCTTGTGGCGGACCTCGCAGAAGAGATATCCGACGGTGGGCACGCGGTGGCGGCCGGGCAGGAACCGGACCTCGAGGTCGTTGCGCAGGCGCACGCCGCCGCCCGGAACGACTCGCACGACCTCCACGCCGTAGCGGATTCTCTCCAATCGCTCGCAGGCCGCGATCCACCCCTCCAGATCGGCGCCGGCCTCATCCGGAGCGAAGACGCGCGCGGGGGCAAGACCACCCAGGCGCCGGCGGGACGCGTGGTGGGTCAGGCCCGCCGCGTGATCGAGGTGCGCATGCGAGAGAAAAATCGTTCCGAACCCGACGGTGTCCTCGGGGGCCCGTCCGAACTCGAGGAGCGAGCGGAAGCCGGGAAGCTTGTAGAAGGACTCGTGGCCGGCGATCGAGACACCCTCGATCGCAATTCCCGCCGCCTCGACGCGGACACGCCCGCGGCCGTGGGGATAGTCGGAAGAAATGGTTTCCACGTCTTACGTTCTACGTTCTACGTTCTACGTTGAGAGTCGACACTACACCCCTGTAACGTAGAACTTCGCACGTAGAACGTCGCACGAGGAACATCGCACTCATGAAAGTTGCGCTTTTCGACTACTTCCTTCCGACCGACCGGATCGCCCAAGAACCGCGGCCGCGCGGGTCGAGCCGTCTGTTGGTTCTCGACCGCCAGACCGGCGCAATCTCGCATCGAGCCTTCGCCGACTTTCCGCTGCTCCTGCGCCCGGGAGACCTGCTCGTGCGCAACGACGTCCGGGTCTTTCCGGCCCGCCTCTACGGCCGCGACGAGCAAGACCGCTTAGTCGAGATCTTCCTTCTGACGGCCCTGGACGGAGAGCGCCGCCGCTGGCTGACCCTGGCCCGGCCCGGCCGGCGCGCACGGCCCGGCCGGACCATTCGATTCGACGAATCGGTCCGCGCCGTGGTGGAGGGCCTGCGCGACGGCGAGCGCGAGGTGCTCTTCGACCGGCCCCTGGATGAAGCCCTTCTCCAACGCATCGGTCACACTCCCCTGCCCCCGTACATCCGGCGCGACGCGGGCGGACCGGATCAGGCCCGCGACCGCGAGGCGTACCAGACCGTCTTCGCCCGCGAGCCGCTCGCCGTCGCCGCGCCCACCGCCGGCCTGCACTTCACGCGGGAGATCCTCGACCGCATCCGCGACCGCGGTGTGACGATCGCGGACCTGACCCTGGCGGTCGGGCCGGGGACCTTCAAGCCGGTGACCGTGGAGGACACACAGGATCACACGCTCGGAGCGGAAGAAGTCCTTCTTCCAGGAGCGACCGTCGATCTCGTCCGCAGGACCAGGGAGAGGGGCGGACGCGTTGTCGCGGTCGGCACGACGGTGACGCGCTCGCTGGAGGCCGCGGGGCGCCGGGCCGAGGGCCTCTCCGGAGACTCGGACCGCCGGTTCACGACGGACCTGTTCGTGACTCCCGGGTTCCCGTTCCAGGTGATCGACGCCCTCCTGACCAACTTCCATCTTCCCCGCTCGACGCTCCTGATGCTGGTCAGCGCCTTCGCCGGAATGGAGCGGATCCTGGCGGCCTACGAGGAGGCGATCCGCGAGGGTTACCTTTTCTATTCGTATGGCGACGCGATGTGGATCGCGTAGTGTCGCCGGCTGGCTGGTGCCGCGAGCAGTAGTACGTCGTCCGCCCGCCCACGACCGCCCGGGCCAACGACGCGCCGCAGCGCGGGCAGGGGCCGCCTTCCCGCCGCAGCGGAAGGAGCCACCGGCGCGGGAGCCCGGTCTCGGCGAGGTTTGACGCGATGGCCGTGCGCAGGACGCGGTCGAGGGAGCGGTGAAGCCTTCTCCATTCCTGCGGTTGGAGAGTCGCGGCGATCCGCCGCGGGTGGATGCCCGACTGAAACAGCGCCTCGTCGGCGTACAGGTTCCCGATTCCCGCGACCGCCGTCTGATCGAGCAGCACGGCCTTGATCGCTCCCCGGCGGCGGTCCAGGGCGCGCCGGAAGGGATCGACGCCGAATCCCGGCTCGAGCGGGTCCGGTCCGAGTTCCTTGCTCTCGATGAGATCCCCGGGGTTTCTCAGCCACGCCACCCGGCCCAGCCGCCGCGGGCAGACGAAGACGAGGGCCGATCCGCCGGCGAATCGAAAGACCACGCGAGCATGGCGGGGTACGGCCTCCCGGGGGGCGATCGAAGCAAGGGACCCGCTCATGCCGAAATGGAAAACCACCCACAACGGCCGGCCGCGGCGGGCGTCCCCAGACGGCGCGGCCAGCGCGAACAGGTACTTTCCGTGGCGCCGCGTCTTCTGGAAGGCTCGGCCGGGAAGGACCCGGGACAACGTCGGCCGGCCCAGGGTCCCGACGACGAGAGCATCGGGACAGGAGACCGCGGTGATTTCGCGGTCGAGCGCACGGCGGTCGAAGAACCGGCGATAGGCCTCGACCTCGGCCAGTTCAGGCATCTCCGGTGTCCAGAAGCCGACGCAGGGCCGCGGTGTGGGCGGCCGTCGTTCCGCAACAACCTCCCAGAAGCCGCGCGCCCAGCGCCAGCCAGTCGCGCGCGAAGCCGACGTACTTTTCGGGAGTGACTTCACCGGCAAAACGAGTCGTGTTTCCATAGGCCACGAGCGGCATGCCGGGTGCGGCCTGGGCCACGCGGTCAAGGTCATGAGCCAGGAGCCGGCCGGGCACGCAGTTGATTCCGATCGCGTCCACTCCGCACGCGAGAAGAGTATCGACGGCCAGGGAGATGGAGTCGCCGGACAGCAGATACGCGCCCCCGTCGGTGACGAACGAGGCCAGGACCGGAAGGCCCGTCTCGACGGCCGCCCTCGCGGCCCGCGCGAGCTCGACCACGGAATTGTGCGTTTCGAGCAGGATCCCATCGACGCCCGCGGCGGCCAGCGCCCGCGCCTGCTCCCGGTGCTCGCGCTCGAGATCGTCGACCGGCGGCGTCAGGTCCGGGCGATAGCAGTCCTCCAGCGGAGAAAGCGACCCCACCACGAAAACATCGCGCGGCGACCGCGACGCCGCCTGCCGGGCCAGGTCGACGGCGCGGGCCGTCAGCTCCGACGCCCGCTCACCGAGGCCTGCTTTCTCGAGAGACCGCCGGTGCGTACGAAAGGTGTTGGCCGTCAGGACGTCGGCTCCGGCCTGGACGTTCTCGCCGTGGATGTCCAGGACGGCCGCGGGCGATTCCAGGAGGGCCCGGGCGCTCCAGAGCGGCAGGCCCGAGGCGATGCCCCGGCGCTCGAGCTCGGTGCCCAGCGCCGCGTCGAGGAGAAGGGCCGGGCCGCGTCCGACCCGAACGCGAAAGGGATCCGCGCCGACATTCATAATGGCAAGAATGAAAGCCCTGACCTGGCTAGCCTAAAAAAATAAGGCCGAATTCATATTCGGCCTTACGAAAAAAGGAGAGGAAGGCTGTCTCTCGAGACCCTCCTCCTTTCGCCCCGGGAACCCTACTCTAGTACGCCTCGAGATATTTATCCACTTCCCACGGCTGCACACGGGAGATGTACTCGCTCCATTCGCCCCGCTTGGCCTCCAGGAAATGGTTCAGGATGTGCTCGCCGAGCGCGTCGGTGACGACCTCGTCCTTTTCCAGGTTGTCCAGGGCCTCCGACAGGTTGGCGGGAAGCTGATCGATCCGCAGGCGGCGCTTCTCACGCTCGCTCATCTTGAACACGTTGCGGTCCACCGGCTCGCCCGGATCCATCCGGTTCTTGACGCCGTCCAGCCCCGAGGCCAGCATCACGCCGAACGCGAGGTAGGGGTTGCAGGACGGGTCCGGCATCCGGACCTCGATGCGGGTGCCCATGCCGCGCCGGGCCGGAACCCGCACCAGGGGCGAGCGATTGCGCATGGACCACGCCACGTTGACCGGGGCCTCGTAGCCCGGCACCAGCCTCTTGTAGGAATTCACCAGCGGGTTGGTCACCGCCACGAAAGCGCGGGCGTGCCGGAGGATTCCGCCCGTGTAGTGCAGAGCGGTCTTGGAGAGCTGGTACTTGGCCTTCGAGTCGTAGAAAACGTTGTTGCCCTTCTTGTCGATGAACGACTGATGCGTGTGCATGCCCGAGCCGTTGACGCCGAAGATCGGCTTGGGCATGAACGTGGCGTGCAGCCCGTGGTCCAGAGCCACCTTCTTGACGATGAAGCGGAAGGTCGAGACCCGGTCGGCGGTCGTCACCGCGTCGGCGTACTTGAAATCGATCTCGTGTTGTCCCGGCGCCACCTCGTGATGCGCGGCCTCCACCTCGAATCCCATCTGCTCCAGGGCCAGAACGATGTCTCGCCGCGCCTCTTCGCCCCGGTCCACCGGCGTCAGATCGAAATAGGCCCCCTGGTCGTGCGTGTCGACGATCGGCTCGCCGTTGGCGTCCCGGCGGAACAGGAAGAACTCGGCCTCGGGCCCGGTCACCAGCACGTATCCGAGCGCCGCCGCCTTGTCCATCTGCTTCTTCAGCGTCATGCGGGGACAGCCGGCGAACGGGCTTCCGTCGGGGTTGTAGACGTCGCAGATCAGCCGTGCGACCCTCTCGCCCCCGTCGTGCGCCCACGGATAGATGGCGAAGGAACCCAGATCCGGGACCAGGTTCATGTCGGATTCCTCGATCCGCGTGAACCCCTCGATCGACGAGCCGTCGAACTGGATCTCTCCGTCCAGGGCCTTGGCGAACTGGGAGCGGGGAATCTCCACGTTCTTGATGACTCCCAGGATGTCGGTGAACTGCAGGCGCAGGAACCGGACGTTTTCCGCCTCGCACACCTTCAGGATCTCGGACTTGGAGAGACCGGGACCCGCTGCGTCGAACTTCAGGATCTTGGCCTTCGGCATTCTGACCTCCATTTTTTGCAAATTCGGCAGGATTTTACGTGCACCCGGCAAATCTGCAACGTTTTTTTTGCTGAGTTGGGAGGAAAATATGCATTGATGCACATTTTCCTGTGCACATCTGCCATTCCGGCTGCCTTCCCCGGCGGCCCGGCCCCTCCTCTGGTATAAAAGGCGCGTCCGAGTCGAGCTCGGTCTTTCCGACAGAAAGGATCCTCCATGGCCAGCGTCGAGACCCTTTCCGCCCGAACGATCCGGTCGAAGTCGGTCTCAAAGGACCTACCGGGAGAGAAGCTGCGCGAGCTGGCCCGGGCCGGAGAAACGACCACGGAGTTCGGCTCGCCGGTCTACACGACCCGCGTCAAGAGCCGTTCCGCCAAGAACACCTACATCGTCGCCGACGGTGTCGAGGTCGGGGTCATGCAGCAGTCGATCGACCCGAAGAGGGCCCAGGACGTGATCCGGAAGGTCCAGGAGGCTCTGACGGACATGGACCTGCTCCAGATCGACCGCCGCATGGGAGAGCATCCCGATGCGACGCTGCGGTGCCGCCTGTTCGTGCCCCGCGACTACGCGCGGATCGCCTTCATGTGGCACAACATGCTCTTCCCCTCGGACTCGTCCTTCGAGCCGGACTTCGTCTCGGTCTATGTCCCGGACTGGCCCGAGCGCTTGATCTTCTGCGACGTCCTGGCCGGCTACACCTACATCCTGGGCAGCGACTACCCCGGCGAGGCCAAGAAGTCGATGCTTCGGCAGGCCATGCACTGGATCAAGCGGCGGGGCGGCCTCGGGCTCCACGCCGGATCGAAGATCCTCCGCGTGGCTGGCGCCGGCGGGGAGCTGCGCGAGGTCGGGTTCCTGTTGTTCGGTCTCTCCGGCACCGGAAAGACGACGCTGACTCTTCACGACCACGGGCTCGCCGACCCCGAGAAAGCGGTCATCAAGCAGGACGACGTGGTTCTTCTCTCCCGCGATGGCCGCGCGTTCGGGACCGAAGACGGCTTCTACATCAAGACCGAGGGGTTGGAGCCTTCTCAGACCGTTCTTTGGGGAGCGGCGACCCATCCCTCCGCGGTTTACGAGAACATCAAGGTCGAAGGCTCCGGCCGGGTCGATTTCCTGGACACGTCCATCACCTCCAACGGGCGCGGGGTCGTCCTGCGGCGATTCATCCAGGGGACCGGCGAGGGGATCGACCTCCAGAAGGCCAACAAGATCATCTTCATCACGCGCCGCAACGACGTCGTTCCGATCTGCGCCCGCCTGACTCCCGAGCAGGCCGCCGCGTACTTCATGCTGGGCGAATCGATCGAGACCTCCGCCGGCGATCCGACGCGCGCGGGGCAGGCCAAACGGGAGGTGGGAACCAACCCCTTCATCGTGGGCCCGGAGGCGGAGGAGGGCAACCGACTGCTCGCGATCCTGCGGGACAACCCGGACATGGAGGCCTACATCTTGAACACGGGCTCGGTGGGCGCGCGCGAGGGCTCCCCCGGCGAGAAAATCTCGATCCGGGCCTCAACCGAGATCATGAAGCAGATCGCCAAGGAAGGGATCCAGTGGGAAGAGGATCCCGACTGGGGCTACGAGATCCCCACCCACGTGCCCGGCGTCAACCTGGAGAAATACACCCCGAGCTCGTACTACTCGGACCAGGAGTATCGCCGGCTCGTCGATCAGCTGCGGGACGAGCGGCGGGCGTGGCTGGCCAGGTTTCCGGGGCTCGACCCGGCGATCCCCGACGCCATCGAAGGCTGAGCCGGCGAGGCCCACGACAATGCAGGTGCAAGGCCTCGCGGACGTCGTCGCGGCCGAGTCGTCGATCTGTTACATCGACGGCCAGCGGGGAATTCTCTCCTACCGCGGCTTCGACATCCATGAGCTGGCCGAGAAATCGACCTTCGAGGAGGTCTGCTTTCTGCTGTGGGAAGGCCGGCTTCCACGCGAGGAGGAGCTCGCTGCGACGCGCCGGGAGATCGGCGCCGAGCGCGCGATTCCACGGGAGGTCCTCGGTCTGGCGGCCTCGCTGTCGCGGACCACGACGCCGATGGACGCGCTGCGGACGGTCGTCTCCGCGCTGTCGGCCTCCGATCTGGACTCCCGCGACATGAGCCCGGCGGCCAACCGGCGCAAGGCCAGCCGGTTGACCGGCCAGGTCGCGACGGTCGTCGCCGCCCTGCACCGGCTGCGGCAGGGCCAGGCGGTCGTGCCGCCGGACCCGGGGCGCGAGCACGCGGACGATTTCCTGCGGATGCTCACCGGCGAGACGTCCCGGTCGGCCGCGGTCCGCGCTCTCGACATCGCTTTCATCCTCCACGCCGACCACGAGCTGAACGCCTCGACGTTCGCAGCGCGGGTGACGGCGGCCACGCTCTCGGACATGCACTCGGCGGTGACGTCGGCCGTGGGCACGCTGAAGGGGCCGCTCCACGGCGGCGCCAACGAGGCCGTGCTCCGGATGCTGCACGAGATCGGCTCGCTCGACCGGGTCGACGCGGACATCCACGCGCGCCTGGCCCGCAGGGAGAAGATCATGGGCTTCGGCCATCGGGTGTACTCGACGGAGGACCCGCGGGCCACGCACCTGCGGGCCATGTCCAAACAGGTCGCCGAGTCCCTGGGGGTCACGCTTTGGTACGACATGTCCCGCCGGATCGAGCAGATCGTCAACGCCGAGAAGAAGTTGAACGCCAACGTCGACTTCTACTCGGCTTCGCTCTATCACGTGCTGGGGATCCCGGCCGACCTCTTCACGCCGATCTTCGCCGTCTCCCGGATCTCGGGCTGGACCGCGCACATCCTCGAGCAGTACGCGCACAATCGCCTGATCCGCCCGCGCGCGGAGTACACCGGGCCGGCGTACCCGCAGCCGTACATACCGATAGAGAAGAGGTAGGCATTCCTTAAGGTGTCTCCAGTAATCCCGAGCAACCGTCGGAAAATCGCCAGAGGTACGACCCCATCAAGTAGAACATCACCACCTTCGCATTGAGAACCGCCGTCCATAACGGTGCGCCGACGTCCATGACGACGACGGGCGCCGTACGCTGCCACAAGTAACCGTTGTCCCCTTCGCAGCGGACCTCCCGGTCCTCCCGCTTCGAATCGAAGAAGAAAGGAAAGAGAGAAGCCTCCCCCGTGGGATCCGACGGCACGATCCACTGAAGATCAGAGTCCACGTAGCTCGCGTACGTTTCGTAGAGGTTACCCAGGTTGTGGCCAAACTCTTGCGGAATCTCTCGATTCGAAAGGCGATATGTCAGCCCCGCCTGCAGGAGGAGCTCGATCGTTGCCGCTGCGTAGGTCGGGTTTGGGAAAAAGCCGTGATTGGCGAGAGTGAAGTCTTCCTCCACGGTTGATACTTTCAACCCCTCTTCATCGGGCGGATCCGATGGCCTTGTGATCGCGTCGTAGGCCAGTTGACGCCCTTTGCGCTCCCAGGAGGACGCATGGGGGTGATTGGGGAGAAGATTCGCTGCAGCCGCCAACAAGCCTGCCTCCCAGGCATCCTCCTCGCCCTTCGAGTCGCCAGTCTCTGAGGAGGCGTAGGGTTGGTACGGAAAATCGACGCTCAGCCGGAGATCGGCTTCCTCTTCCAGGATTTCCAGGATTCTCTGCTGGAGAACCTCGCTCCGACTGGCGAAAGCGACGGGAACGCAAGTGTGGCTCAGGCGAAGCGAGGTGACAGCCAGGTAGCTGGCGACCGGCGCCGCCAGCCAGCGATCCCCCCACAGCTCGTGATTCGCGGCGACCCATTCGAGAGAGGAGAACGCCCTGTCCAAATCGGCGCTATCATTTCCCCGCTCGTACCGATTGAGATAGACATTTCCGAGCGAGAGGGAAATGAACATGATATTCGGGTTTCCCTCGGACCCAGGGTTGGATGCGATGAAGTCGGCCACGGCCGACCAATCGGTCGAACCGTATGTCTGAACGAGGCGATCCATGATCGCCAGCTCCTGTCTCTCGAGCGAGTCCTCGATGGGAAGGATCGCCACTTCCTTCTGCCCGCTCATTCGTTTCGCGCTGAGGAAAAGAACGAGGAGAATGGTTCCCGCGACTTCCCGGCATCGCGTCTTCCGGTCCTGGCTGGCCATGGGCAACTCCTTTCGAAAGTTGCGTCAAAGCGCGGCAGATCACCGTGTCTTGCGCGATACCCACAATTTGCTTTTCGGAGATGGGAGTCTTTGGCGTTTCTTGGACGTTTCTTGGATCTTTCCGGGTGGCGAAAATGCGCTTGCGATTCGGTGACTGCGTGCTCGACTCCGACACGCGGGAGCTCTTCCGCAAGGACAAGCCGGTGCATCTCCAGCCGAAGGCCTTCCGGCTGCTGGAACTACTGATCGAGAACCGGCCGCGGGCCCTGTCGAAGGAGGAGCTTCACGGGAAGGTGTGGCCCGGCACGTTCGTATCGGAAGCCACGCTTGCCAGCGCCATTTCGGACATCCGAGCGGTGATCGGCGACGCGGGGCACGACTCGCAGTTCATCCGAACGGTCCACGGCTACGGCTACGCCTTCGCGGGCCAGGCATCCGAGGCCGGTCCACGCCCCGCGGCGCTCGGAAATCAGGAGGATGAGGCCTATCTCGTTTGGGAGGGCGCAGAGGCAGTTCTTCCAGCCGGCGAGAGCACCATCGGCCGAGGCGCGGGAGTCTCCGTCTGCATCGACGACCGCTCCTTGTCACGCTGGCATGCTCGAATCACGGTCTCCGCGGACGGGGCGGTCCTCGACGACCTCGGGAGCAAGAACGGAACGTTCCTGGGTGACTCGCGCGTCATCGGCTCTCGGGATTTGATGGACGGCGACGAGATCCGGCTCGGAAGCGTCCAACTGGTTTTTCGCCGGCCGGGCAGCTGTGCCTCGACCTCGACGCTCCCACGAGCTCTCGATTCGAAAGGATCGGCCACTCCCAAACGCCTCGGCATCTCACGACGAAAGGTGGGGAAAGGACTCACACACGGCTGACAAGGAGGAGAGAATGCCAACCAGGAAGAGGACTTCAACAGGAACGACCAGGACCGCGGAGACGAGGAAGAAACTCAGCCGACGGGCGATGATCGCCGCATTGGGGGCCGGTCTCGTCGGCACCGGCCTTCGGCGGACGGCCAAAGCGGTGCCGATGCCCGAGCCCACCGCGACGCCGAATTGCAAGATGCTGGGGTTCAGCCCTGGTGGGAAGGTCAGGTCGGGAGACTGTTTCAAGGTCGACTGCACGAAGCCCTACATCAAGGTGACCTGCAGTGGCAGCGACGACATCGTGGTTCAATGCAGCAAAGACGGTAAGTTTGAGCCCTGATGTACGTTCGGAGTCCGAACCTCGCTGCCTACTGGGAAGGCGAGAGTCTCATCCTCGAGGAATTCCGCGCTCGGGTGCGCCTGTCGGTCAGTCCCGTCACTCTTGAGCTGCTGGACGCGTTCTCGCGCCCTGCTAGGCCATCCGACGTGGCGCGGCGCTTTTCAGGCTACACCGGGGATTCGGTTCGCCGGCAGATCGAGACGCTCCGACGGTGGAAACTGCTTCAACGGGCAAAGAGAAGTCCAGCCACGGACCTGGCCAGCAAATGGAGAGGTTCGTTTGCAGCGGCTCACTACCACTTCACCACCCGCGATCTTTCCTACATCACCGAGCCCCTCAATCAGTCCCGCCATGCAGGCCGGTTCCTGCTAGGAGATCGCCCCCCGAGTCTTTACAAGATCTATCGATCGAAGCCTCGACTCAAGCTTCCTACGGGGCCCTCACCCGCGATTTCGCTGCACAATGCTCTCGCTGCGCGCCGAACTATCCGGCGTTTCCGCCGGTCCCCGGCGAGCGCGCGCGACGTCGGGTCCATCTTGAGGGGAACTTGGGGCCAAACGGGATGGCTCGAGAGCAGCATCTTCGGCAAGCTCGTGCGCAAGTCGAGTCCTTCGGGCGGGTCGCGGCATCCGATTGAGTGTTACCTCATCGCGTGGAACGTCGAGGGTCTTGCCCGCGGCGTCTATCACTACAACGTGCGAGACGATGTCGTCGAACTGCTCAAGGCCGGCGACTTCCGGGACGCCGCGGTAGAGATCGCGTCGGGTCACGAGTGGGTCCGCGATGCCGCATTTCTCTGTGTCATGACTGCCGTCGCCGATCGCACGTTCTGGAAGTATCGCAGTTCCAAGGCTTATGCGATCTTTCTGCTCGACGCCGGACACCTCGGGCAGACGTTCCTTCTTCTGGCGGCCGCGCACGGCCTGGGCGGGTTCACTACCGCCGCGATTCAGCACACCAGAGCCGAGAAGCTCATCCGACTCGACGGCGTTACCGAGTTCCCCGTCTATCTTTGCGGTGCCGGCACTCCCGATCTTGAGATGGATCCTCGGAGGCCCGTCCGAGCGCCTAGTCGGCGTGCATCGCGGCGATCCAGTCGGGGATGACGGTGATGGGCAGGTTGGAGGGATTTGTCACGAGGAGGAACCGCGAGCCATCACTATTAGGGCAATAGGGCGGCATGTTGCTCGCGCTTTCCCGTAGCGGCACGCTGAAAAGAGTACGCGTTCCTCCGAGCTCGATGCCGTCCCGCAGCGTCAAGGACGTCGCCATCAGAGTGTTTCCCGAGAGGTAGAAGAGCTCTTTTCCGTCCTGGCGCCAGAGCGGCCGCGACCCCTTGTCAGGCGAGATTCGCAGGCGCCCGCGAAAACTTGCCACGGGGCGGACGTAGACTTGCGGAGTCCCGGTCTCGCCTGAGGTGAACGCGAGATACCGCCCGTCGGGAGAAAGCACCCCGTCCTGATCGTTCGCCTCCGATCGAATGAGACAAGCCATCTCTTTGCCGGCAAAGGTATAGCTCCAGATCTCCAACTGATGGTGAGGCGCCGATCCCAGGTGATCGAAGAGGAGGAGTCTGCCGTCCCGTGACCAGTCCGTGGGACTGTCGTCCCCCTCCGAGCGGGCCAGCAGACGCTCCGGTTCCTCGCCGCTCGCGCTCCTGGTGAAGAGATTCCAATGGCCATCGCGATCCGAGGCGAAGACTATTCTGCCGCCGTCGGGTGACCAGACGGGCGCAATATTCCCTCCCACCGACGTGAGTCGTTCCGCAACGCCCCGAGCTAGATCCAGGATCCAAATGTCGACATCTGCGGTCCTCGGCTGTCGGATTTCTACGGCACACCGGTCGCCGCTGGGCGAAAGCCGGAGACCCTCGTAATCCGCGTCCTCACCGACCGAGCCGAGAAGTCGACCGTCTCGGGAGAACCAGCGAAGCTGCGCATACGCGCGGTTCCCCGCCAGAAACGCCAGCGTCCCCGTCCGGGAGACGGTAAACGATCCGGACCATCGATAGCCGTGGTAGCCGATCTGATCGACGATGGCAATGGGCTCGCCCATCAACCGAAGCGATCGCGGATCGAAACCGACGACCATCAGGGAGTTCCGGCGCGTGAAGAGCAGATAGCCGGGATCGGCGAATACCGCGTTCGAGAGATCGGGCAGTAAACGCTCTTTCCATGGCGACTTCAACGAGCCCACATAGATTCCGGTCGCTCCGAGCCGATCGTCGCTGAAGCGCGCCATGTAGAGAAAATGATCACCGTCCGGAAGCAAGTTCGGCCAGCGGTGATTGAAATCGGTTCTGGCCAGTTTCTCCTGCGTCACCTGCCGTAGATTCATGCCGTTGCTGTCGACGGTGAAGAGAGGGCCTTCGGTGTCCGGAGCGAAAAGAATTCGACCGTTCAGACCCCAGTCCCCTCCGCGGCCGTCCCGGGCCGTGCAGATGACCTGGACAGGCCCTCCAGCAGAGTCGATACGTCGAAGCTTGCCGTTCGAGAAGAACGCAAGCGAGCGGCTGTCGGGTGACCAGAAGGGGTAAGTTGCGTCCTCCGTTCCGGCCAGCGGCCGAGCGGTGAGATCGCGCAGCTCCCGGATCCAGAGCAGATTTCTCCCCTTCGGGTCGGTCGCGCCAAAGGCGATCCTTCGCCCGTCCGGCGAGAGAGCCATCGGAGCTGGAGATGTTCCGAAGAAGTTGAATGTTGTGTTCTCGGGCGCGGTGATCAACAGGGAGGTTGCGGAGAGAGGTCTTCCGGGACGGGCCCTGAACGCGCGCCGCCCCGCGGAACCGCTCCAGATCACGACACCCAGGACAATGACGCCCAGGACACCGGCTCCGAGGAGCACCCGTGACACCGACGCGGCCCGAATGTCCCGTGACGGTTTGGCGGCGAGGTCCCCAAGGTGCGTTCCGAGGGCCTTGAGGTCGCGAAAGAGGTCCCGGGTTGAGATGTAGCGATCCGAAGGGTCCTTCATGAGGCAGCGCTCGACGATCCAGATCAGCGGAGGCGGGCAGTTCTCCCGGGGAATCGGGGCATAGTCGGCCCTGGCCACGGCGGCGAGGGTTTCGACCGTCGTCGTACCGCCAAAGGCCCTGCTCCCGGTCACCATTTCGTACAAAACCGCGCCCAGCGCGAACTGGTCCGATCGATAGTCGACCGGCTTTCCGGAGACTGCTTCGGGAGACATGTATCCCGCGGTGCCGACCAGGGCCCCCGGAGCAGTCAGTGACACAGACTCGGTACTCACATCTGATTCTGCAGGGGTTAGTGAAGGGGGCACCTTCGAGAGTCCAAAGTCGAGAATCTTTGCGAAGCCTTCCCTGGAAATCATGATGTTCGAAGGTTTCAGATCGCGATGAACGATCCCCGCCTCATGGGCCGCGGCGAGGCCGTCGGCGATCTGAGTGGCAATGCCCAGAAGCTTTTCGAAAGAAAGCCGACCCCTCAGAAGCATGTCCCGGAGCGTTCTCCCCTCGACGAGCTCCGTCACGATGTAGGAGCCTGAAGCTTCGGATCCAACATCGTAGACAGCGAGAATGTGGGGATGGTTCAACGCCGACGCGGCGCGCGCTTCCTTTTCAAACCGACGAAGCCGGTCTTCATGCCGGGCGAATTCCTCGGGAAGGACCTTGATCGCAACGAATCGATCCAGGCGGATATCCCGCGCCTTGTAGACTTCCCCCATCCCCCCCGCACCGAGCGGCGCAAGGATTTCATAGGGTCCAAGCCGCGTCCCGGCAGACAGCATCACGTTTTTCGCGGAATTCTATCGCCGAACGCAGGAAGGGAGAGGTGCACAGCCGGCGCTCGGGCTTGTGGGATCCGGATCCATCCCACGTTACCCCGCCGTCCAGGAGCCGAGCAGGCGCCGCACCAGGACGAGCTGGCCGACGTGGTAGGCGTTGTGGTCCGCGACCAGCAGGAGCTCTCGCAGACAGGTCTGGGCCGTGCCGCTGGGGACGACGGCGAACAGATCCGATTCCGGATCGGAGGCGAGCCTCTTCAGGGCTTCCCGGTCGCGTCGGAATGCGGCGACGCTTTCGTCCCACGCTCCGGAGGAAGGCGGAGCCGGCGTGGGAGGCCAGTAGTCACCGGGCCGCAGCTCGACGTATCCGGGATCGCGGCAGAACTCCAGGATGTCGCGCTGGCAGATCCGCGAGTGCTCCAGCAGCTCCCAGGCAGAATGGGGAAGCCCCTCCGGCCGCACTCCGCGAAACTTCGGCGCGATTCCGTCGATTGCCGCATCGAAACCCGCGTGCGCGTCCTCCCAGTCGAGAAGCCTCGCCAGCGCGGGCCGAAGAACGTCGTCGAAGTCCTTTGGTCGCCGCGTCATCGTCCAGGGCCCTCACTCGCCCAGATACGCCTCTTTCACCCTCGGGTTGGCCGCCACCTCGGCAGAGGAGCCCTCCAGCGCCACCACTCCGGTCTCCAGCACGTACGCGCGGTTGGAGTGCTTCAAGGCGGCGTTGGCGTTCTGCTCCACCAGGAGGACGGGCGTTCCCTCGCGGTGGATCTCCTCGATCGACTGGAAGATGGTGTGGACCAGGATGGGCGCAAGGCCGAGCGAGGGCTCGTCGAGCAGGAGAACCTTCGGCCGCGACATGAGCGCGCGCCCGATCGCCAGCATCTGCTGCTCGCCGCCGGAGAGCGTTCCGCCGATCTGCTTCTCCCGCTCCTTCAAACGCGGAAAGATCCGGAACACCTTGTCGAAGTCGGCGGTCAGGCTGTTGCGATCGCGCCGTGCGTAGGCCCCCAGCTCCAGGTTCTCCTTGACCGTGAGGTTGGCGAAGATGGCCCGCCCTTCGGGAACGAGAATCAGGCCGCCGCGGACGAGACGGTATGTCGGCGTCGAGCGCGTCGCTTCCCCGTGGAAGCGGACCTCCCCCGACCGGGCCGGGACCAGGCCGATGATGGCCCGCAGGGTGGTGGACTTGCCCGCGCCGTTGGCGCCGATCAGGGTCACGATCTCCCCGGCGTCCAGACGCAGGGAGATTCCCTTGAGCGCCTCGATCGCGCCGTAGGAGACCCTCAGATCGCGCACCTCGAGGACCGGAGCGGCGGCCGGCGCGCTCATGCGCCCCCCAGATAGGCCTCGATGACCTTGGGGTTGGCCTGGATCTCCGCCGGCTTCCCGATCGCGATGGTTGACCCGTAGTCGAGGACGTGGACCGTCTCGCAGATGCCCATCACAACCTTCATATTGTGCTCAACCAGCAGGATCGCCATGCCGAAGTGGTCCCGGACCCACCGGATCAAGTCCATCAGCTGCTGCGCTTCCTGCGGATTCATTCCCGCGGCCGGCTCGTCCAGGAGAAGCAGCCGCGGGGAGGTCGCCATGGCCCGCGCGATCTCCAGACGCCGCTGGCTGCCGTACGGCAGGTTGCGCGCTTTCTCCTGCGCCAGGCCGTCCAGCCGAAAGATCTTCAGAAGCTCCCGGCTCTCGCGGTCGACGCGCGCCTCCTCCGAGGCGTTGGTCGACGTGCGCAGGACGGCCGCGCCGAGACCGGCTTCCTGGCGGCAATGGAACGCGACCTTGACGTTCTCCAGAACCGTCATGTCGCCGAACAGGCGGATGTTCTGGAACGTCCGGGCGATGCCGCACCGGGTGATGCGCCCGCTGCGGCGGCCACCGATCTCCTCGCCGTCGAAACGGACCGAGCCGGAGGTGGGGGTATAGACCCCGGTGACGACGTTGAACACGGTGGTCTTGCCGGCCCCGTTGGGACCGATCAGGCCGTAGAGGTTCCCCGCCTCGATCGACAGCGACAGTTCGTTGACGGCGACCAGGCCGCCGAATCGCATGGTCACGTTGCTGAGATCGAGCAGGCCCATCAGGTTTCGATGACCGGCGGAGTCGGCGCATCGACCCGCCGGCTCCTCCGGAAGAAGCTCGAGAACTCGCGGTGCCCCAGGATTCCCTGCGGCCGCACGATCATGATGATGACCAGGAGGAGCGAGAACAGAACCATCCGGTACTGGGCGAACTCCCGCAGCCCTTCGGTCAGGCTGATGTAGAGGACTGCACCGAGCACCGAGCCGGTGATCGATCCCAACCCGCCGATCACGATCATGATGATGATCTCGATCGACTTGATGAACGTGAAGGAGTTGGTGTGGACGTACATCAGGTAGTGGCCGAAGAGACCTCCGCCCACGCCGGCCATGGCCGAGGAGACGACGAAGGAGATGACTTTGGTGCGGGTGGTGTCGACGCCCATGGCTTCCGCCGCTATCTCGTCTTCTCGGATCGCGATCAGGGTCCGTCCGAAAGAGGAATGGACGATGCGATAGACGGTCACGATCGCGATGGCGGCGAAGAGGTAGATCCAGAAGAAATTCGCGAGCTTGGGAATCCCCGAATATCCCCGCGCTCCGCCGACCGCGTCGATATTCAGGATCCAGACGCGGATGATCTCTCCGAAGCCCAGCGTCACGATGGCCAGGTAGTCTCCGCGCAGCCGCAGAGACGGAACGCCCACCAGGAAGCCCGCGATCGACGCGAGGACGGCGCCCACGAACAACCCCAGGAGCAGCAGCGCGCCATCCTGGGCGAAACCGGGCAGGAAGGTCAGCGCCGCGCGGACGCGATCTCCGAACGTCACCGTCACGAAGGCGGAGGAATAGGCGCCGATGGCCATGAACCCCGCGTGCCCGATCGAGAACTGTCCGGTGAAGCCGTTGATGAGATTGAGGCTCACCGCAAGGATGACGTTGATCCCGGCCAGACACATGACCTGGAGGATGTACGGCGAGATCGAGATCCCGGAGACCAGGCTTCCGGTGAGGAGGCCGTTCAGGACGAAGAGAACTCCCAGGAGGAGCACCGCGTACGCGGCGCTCTTCACACCTTCTCCTTCTGGACCCGCCCCAGGATGCCCTGCGGCCGGAGGATCAGGACCAGGATCAGGATCCCGAACGCGATGGCGTCCCGATAGGTCGACGACAGGTAGCCCACCACCATGACTTCGGACGTTCCGATCAGAAGGCCTCCCAGCACGGCCCCCGGCACGTTCCCGATCCCTCCCAGGACCGCGGCCACGAACGCCTTCAATCCGTACATGATCCCCATCAGCGGATCGATCTTGGGAATCTGCATCCCGATCAGCACGCCGCCCGCCGCGGCCAGCGCGGAACCCAGCGCGAAGGTCACGCCGATGATCCAGTCCGTCGAGATGCCCATGAGCTTGGCCGCATCGAGGTTGAAGGAGACCGCCCGCATCGCCTTTCCGGTGCGGGTTTTCTGGATGAAGAAGCGCAGCAGGATCATCAGGAGAAAGGAGACGCCGATGACCGTGAGCTGCTCGCTGGTGATCCGGACCCCGGCCACGATGTATTCCGCGTGCGGCGCCAGAGAGGGGAAGAACTTGGGATCGGGCCCGAACACCAGCTGCCCGGCGTTCTCCAGAAAGAGCGAGACGCCGATCGCGGTGATGAGCAGGGTCAGGCGCGACGCCCGGCGAACGGGCCGGTAGGCCAGCCGCTCGATGACGATGCCCAGCATGGCGCAGGCGATCATCGCCCCGATCATCACCAGGAACGCGGCGGTCAGCGAAGGCTCCTTGCCCTGCATGCGCCGGGAGAGGTAGTAGCCGACGTAAGCGCCGACCATGTACACGTCGCCGTGCGCGAAGTTGATCAGCCGCAGGACGCCGTACACCATGGTGTAGCCGAGGGCGATCAGGGCATAGATCGATCCGAGCGAGAGCCCGTTCATCACCTGCTGAAGGAACGTGGTCATGAAGTCGGTCGGGACTCGGGACTCGGAAAACGGGAAACGGGAAACGGGAAACGGGAGGTCGGCGTCGAGATGCCCGCCTTCCGCCTCACGCCTCCCGCCTCACGCCCCGGCTACGGCGTCACCGTTTCGACGTAAACGAACTTTCCGTTCTCGATCTTGAGCACGACTGCCGGCTTGACGGCGTTGTGGTCCTTGTCGATGGTGATCTTCCCGGTCACGCCGACGAAATCCTTGGTCTGGGCCAGGGCATCCCGGATCTTGGCCCCGTCCGTCGAGCCGGCCCGCCCGATCGCGTCGACCAGGATCTTGGCGGCGTCGTACCCCAGGGCGGCCAAGGCGTCCGGCGTCTGCTTGTAACGCGTCCGGTAGTCGCCCACGAATTTCTGGATCTGCGGCGACGGATCGTCGACGGAATAGTGGTTGGAGATGTAGCAGCCGTTCAACGCGTCGCCGCCGATCTCGAACAGACGCGGGGAGTCCCACCCGTCGCCGCCCAGCAGGGGCACCGTGATCCCGAGCTCCCGGGCCTGGCGGCTGATGGTGCCGACCTCCGTGTAGTACCCGGGCACGTAGATCGCCTCCGGATTGGCCGCCTTGATCTGCGTCAGCTGCGCGTGGAAGTCCGAGTCTCCCTCGCTGTAGGACTGCTCGGCCACGACCTGCCCGCCGAGCTGCTTGAAGTTGTCGCGGAAGAACGTCTGCAGGCCCACGGAATAATCGTTACGGACGTCGACCAAGATCGCCACCTTCTTGACCTTGAGCGTGTTGGCGGCGAACTTCGCCATGACCTTGCCCTGGAACGGGTCGATGAAGCAGACGCGGAAAAGGTAGTTGCCGCGCGTCCTCGCGTCCGCCGGGTCGACTTGGGTGACCCTGGGGTTGGTCGAAGAGGGAGAAACCATGGGAACGCCCGCTCCCTGGCAGATCGGTCCGGCGGCCAGCGACCGCGACGACGCGACCTCGCCGATCACCGCGACCACGTGGCTCTGGTTGATGAGCTTCGTGGCTGCCGTCGCCGCCTCCTCCGGCTTGGACTGATCGTCCTCGACGATGTTGCGGACCTTCTTGCCCAGCACCCCGCCGGCCTTGTTGATCTCGTCAAACGCCATCAGGACGCCGTTGTGCGTGGACTGCCCGAAAGTGGCCGTGGTGCCGGTCAACGAGCTGTACTCGCCGATGGGGATCTCGCCCGACGAGCCGCCCTTCTGGCACGCGAGCGCGGCAACGAGCACACCAGCGACGGCGGCGGAGACGGTGAATCGCCCTCTCATCTCGTGTCCTCCCTCCCCGAATTGAAGAGAGCGTATTCTTTCGCAGAGCGTCCGCCAAAGTCAAAAGATCAATTCCTTCAATCGGTTGAGCTAAAATGGGGCCCGGATTCGGAGGGGCGCAAGGAGAGCGGTTATCAGCGAAGCGCACACAGGAATTCAAGGCCCGTCTCGCCAGAACCGCAGCTCCGTGGACCCTCCGCCGCGCATTCGCCCGCGCAGCCAGCACCCGATCTCCCGCAAGAGCATCGACCCGGAAGCGCTCAAGGTCCTCTACCGGCTCTCCACGGCGGGTTTCAAGGCCTATCTGGTGGGGGGAAGCGTTCGGGACCTCCTGCTGGGAAGGAAACCCAAGGATTTCGACATCGGGACCGACGCCCATCCCCAGCAGGTGCGCCGGCTCTTCCGCAACTGCCGTCTGATCGGAAGGCGGTTTCGTCTCGCGCATATCCTCTTCGCCGAGGGAAAGATCGTCGAGGTCGCGACGTTCCGGCGACGCCCGCTCGATCTGGATCCCAACGCGCCGGAGATCCTGATGACCTCCGACAACACCTTCGGCACGGCGCGGGAGGACGCCCTGCGCCGGGACTTCACGATCAACGGCCTGTTCTACGACATCTCCGACTTCTCGGTGATCGACTACGTCGGAGGATTGGACGACCTGGAGGCGGGACTGGTCCGCACGATCGGCGATCCGGACGTCCGGTTCCGCGAGGATCCCGTGCGGATGATGCGCGCCGTCGAGTTTGCCAGCCGGCTGGGATTCGCCATCACGCCCGACGCGTACGAGGCGATCCTCCGGCACCGCAAGGAGATCGTCAAATCCGCCGCCCCCCGGGTCACCGAGGAGCTGGCCCAGTCGCTCAAGGGCGGACATGCCCTGCCGACGTTTCTCCTCCTGCGCGAGGTCGGCCTGCTCGACGTTCTGCTGCCGGAGCTGGCCGAGGTCCTGCGGGAGTACGACCCTGAGCACCCGCACGGCACGGGCCATCTCTTCTGGTCCCTGCTCGGAGTCCTCGACGCCGAACGGCGTCGAGGACGCGCCTTCGAGGACGCCGTTCTCTTCTCGCTGCTGTCCCTGCCGATCGTGCGGACGCGGGTCCGGTCGATCGTTCGGGACGCCGACCCCGACCCGAGCGCGCTCGCCGTGATGCTGGAAGAGATCGTCAACCCGATCGCGCTGCGCATGGCCCTTCCCCACGCCACCACTCATCGCATCAAGCAGGCCCTGGGGATGGTCGGGAAGCTTTCCCACCGCCCGGACGGCCGCGTCGCGACCCGCCGGCTCGCCTTCCGGGACGCTTTTCCCGCCGCGCTCACGATCTTCGAGCTGCGGGCCATGGCCACGGGCCGAGGGGAGGACTTGGTCCGGGACTGGCGGGCCCTGGAGCAGCGCGTGGCCCGGGCACGCGAGACGTTCGAGCGTGAGACAGGCGTCCCGGCCCAGGCCGTCGGCGGACCGCCTCCCCGGCGCCGCAGGCGAGGCGGAAGAGGTCGCCGGCGGCAGGCGCCTTGACCGGGCGTAAGGCGTGAGGCGTGAGGCGTGAGGCGTGAGGCGTACAAATGGCTAATCGGCCAGGAGCAAGCCTTTCGACTGCTTGGCCTTCCGCCTTGCGCCTTACGCCTTACGGGCCCCGCGGGCCCGCGAACTTTCTCGGCCAGCCTGCGTCTTGGTGAAATGAGGATGCCTTGAGCGGCTCAACCGACGATCAGACTCTCGTAAATAGTTGCCGCCAGGGCCAGGACGAAGCCTGGAGGGAGCTCGTGGATCGTTTCGGCCCGAAAGTCTACTCGGTCGCCTACCACTTCACGTTGAAGCGCGAAGACGCCGAAGAGCTGTCCCAGGAGATCTTCCTGAAGATCTTCGAGAACCTTCACCGCTACGAGGGGACCTTTCCGCTCGTGGCCTGGATCGTGTCGATCTCCCGAAACCTCTGCATCGACCGGTATCGGCGCTTGAAACGCGAGAAGTCGTTTCGGTTCGTGTCGGAGGACGCCGTCGCTCCGATGCTGACCTCCTCCGACGACCCGGCGGCCCAGGCTCTCCAGCGGGAGCGCGCGCGGATGCTCTTTGCGGCGCTGTCGGAGATCCCCGAGGATCTGGCGGAGATCCTGGTCCTGCGCGACCTCGACGGGCTGGCGTACGAAGAGATCGGCCAGGCCCTGGAGCTGCCCGACGGCACCGTCAAATCGCGCCTCTTTCGGGCCCGGGCCGAGGTCGCACGGAAGATTCGCGAGCGTCACGACAGCCGCGCCCACGGCGCGACCCTCGCGGTCCTGGCGGGAGCCTTCGCATGAGCTGCTCCGAAGCCGAACGGCTGTTCGTGGGCCAGGCCCCCGAAGCGAGACGGCGCGAGCATGCGGCCGGCTGTCCGACGTGCGCCGCCGCGCTCCGGGACCACGAAGAGATCGGCTCCCTGACCTCGGGCCTGCGAGCCCCGGCATGGAATCCGTCGCTGCGCGAATCGCTCCTGTCGGTCCCGTCTCGAACGGTGTCGTGCGAGATGGCCGACGCGCTGACCGCGCAAGCCGTCGAGGGCGAGACCCGCGACCGCCGCCTGGACTTCCATTTGTCCCGATGCGGCGCGTGCGCGGAAGCCGCCCAGACGCTGTTTGGCATTCGAGCCCTCGCCGCCCCGCAGCCCGCGCCGTGGTTCGCGGGCCGCGTCGCGGCCTCGGTCCCGAAACGGCCGAGGAGGAGCGCCGCCCGGCCCCGCCTCGGCTGGAGAGGCCTGCTCGATCCGAAGGCGGCGATTGGCCTGGCCTACGCCGCGGCCTTCGCTCTGATGATTCTCGGCTTCAACCCTGCCGACGTCGCGCGCCGGGCGCGGACGGACCTGCCGGTCGAAGCAAAATCGGTCGTCGCCGGCGCGAAGACCACGGCGGCCGATCGCATCGGCGCCCTGGAGGAAAAGGCCGTCCGCATAGGGCTGATCCTGCGCAGCCGCGTGTTCGGCTACGGTCGCGCCGCCCTTTCCAACGCCGTCCAGCTCGTCCTGAAGTCGGAGACCGCTCCCTCTCGAACCCGTCCGCGCAACGGCGACGGGAAGGAAGCCCCTCCGAAGAATGAAACGGCAATTCCCACGTGGCGGGCCTGAGCCCGACCGACAGGAGCAGAACATGAGCAGCGAGACACCGGGCAACCCTTCTTCACCGCCACCGCCGCTGGGCGGCGCAGCGGCGCCTCCCCAGGCGCCGCCGCCCGTCGCCGCGGTGGCGCCGACCTACGTGCCCGTCATCGAGACGAAGTCCCCGGCCCTGGCCGGATTCCTCTCGATGTTTCCGGGACTGGGACACCTCTACCTCGGGCTCTACCCGCGCGCGTTCGCATTCGGCGGCGCGTTCATCCTGTGCATCACGATGACCTCGCACGGGCGCGGGGGCGCCTTCTTCGGTCCGGTCATCGCGTTCATCTGGTTCTTCGGAATCATCGACGCGGTGCGGCAGGCGCATGCGATCAACCGCGGCATGATGGCCGTGGGCGGACTCGCGCCGACCCCGCAGCTGCGCAAGGCCGGAGAAAGCACGGCGGCCCTGACCTGGGGCGTCATCCTGGTCGGATTGGGCGCGCTCTGGCTGATCGATCGCTACGTCGATATGGAGTGGTTCTGGGACGTGATGGACAGCTGGGGCGGACCGGCCGCCTTCATCCTGCTCGGCGCCATCTTGATCGTCACCCACATCAAGAGAAAGCGCGCGGAGCACGACCGCGGGATCGGGCTGCCGCCAAGGTCCTCATAGAGCCCTTCCCCTTTGTCACCCTGTCGCCCCGTCCCCCGTCCTGCGCTTCGAGGCCCGGACGGGGGGAGCGGGCGAGGGGGGGAAAGACGTTCATAGGGTTATCTCCTGTCTACGTTCGAGCGTCCACTCCGGCCTCACTCAGGCCGCCGCTCGAGTCCTCGGTCCTCAATCCTCAGTCCTCGGTCTCCCCGCCCCCCGTCTCCCCGTCCCGTACCGGCATCACCGCCTCTTGAAGTACTTCTCCAGCTCCTCGTCGCTCATTGAAAGAACCACGGGCCGGCCGTGCGGGCAGGTGAAGCGATCCGCGGCCCTGGCCCAGTCGGAGAGCAGCCGGCGGATCTCCTCCGGAGCCAGGTGGTAACGGATGGTGACCGCCGAGCGGCAGGCCAGGCTCGCGCACAGGCGGTCTCGGCGCTCGGCGGGATCGGCGCTGCCCGACTCCGCCAGCCGCGCCAATGCGTCCCGCAGGGTATCGGCCGGGGATCGGTCGGTGACTTCGGCCGGCAGCGCGGCGATAGCCCAGGAGCGGCCCGACATCGGCTCGATCTCGAAACCGGCCGCCGCGAGATCCTCGGACCGGGAGGCCAGCGTCTCTGCCTCCTCCGGAGTTGCCTCGAAGAGAGCGCGCAGAAGGAGCCTCTGGGACAACATCCGGCCGGACGCGATCCGATCCCGGAGTCTCTCGTAGAGGATCCTTTCGTGGGCTGCGTGCTGGTCGATGACCAGCAGTCCCTCCGGTCCGGCGGCCAGGATGAAAGACTCCCGATACTGGCCGATGGGCACGATGTCCGGCGGCTTCCTCTCGACCGGCGGCGGAACCGGCGCCTCCCGAGGCGGCGGAGCCGACGTGGGACGGCCTGACGAAGACGGCGGGACCGGCGGTCCGTAGGGCTCCGGCGCCTCGGCCACGGATGGGGCGTCGGCGGCGGCGGGCACGGACCGCAGACGGCGCTCCTCCTTTCCCGCCAGCAGCGCGGCGTGGACCGCGTGGTAGACGAGCCGGAAGGCGGAGCTGGCGTCGGCAAAGCGCACCTGCGTCTTGGCGGGCGACACGTTCACGTCCACCGCCCCCGGCTCCGCCGTCAGGAACAGAAAGAGCGCGGGGTGACGATCGGTCCGTATGGCGTCGCGCGCGGCCTGGCCGATGGCCCGGGCCAGTGCCCGATCCTCCACCGGCCGCCCATTGACGAACAGATGCTGGTAGCGCCGGCTGGCGAAGGTCGTCGAGCCGCGCGTGACGAAACCGGTCGCCCTCAGGGGCCCGGAACGCGCTTCGAATTCTTCGAGCTCGCCCAGCGTGTCTCGGCCGAAAAGCTGAACGATCCGCGCCACCCGGCTGGCCGCCGACGGCGCGTCCAGGAGCTCCCGGCCGTTGGATCGCAGCGTGAACGCGACCGAGGCGTTGCCGAGGGCCGCGCGGGTGACCGCCGCCGCCGCCGCGCGCGCCTCCGCTTCGGGAGAGGAAAGGAACTTGTGGCGGGCCGGAGTTCGGGCGAAGAGCGCCTCGACAAGGACGTCCGTGCCGCGGGGGCGCGCGGCCGGCTCCTCGCCCGGGGCGCCGCCGTAGTCGACCCGAAGGCGAAGGGCCTCGGGCGACGAACCGTCGGAGCTGGTCAGGGTCAGACGGGAAACCGACGCGATCGAGGGAAGAGCCTCGCCGCGGAATCCGTAGCTCGTCACGGTCTGCAGGTCCGCGTCGCTCAAGATCTTCGAGGTCGCGTGCCGCTCGATCGACAGGCGCGCGTCCTCCGGAGTCATCCCGGAGCCGTCGTCCCGCACGAGGATGCGGGCGATTCCGCCCCCGTCGATCTCGACGTCGACGCGCGAGGCTCCGGCGTCCAGGGCGTTCTCGATGAGCTCCTTGACGACGGAAGCCGGGCGCTCGACCACTTCCCCGGCGGCGATGCGGTCGATGACGGGCCCGGCCAGCCGATGGATCCTGGACACGAAAGGAGAGTCTACAGAAGACGCGGGGCGAACGGTCCTTACGAACGAGGCCCCTCGGCGCCACGCTCGAAGACGACCCGGCCGCCGACCAACGTCGCGTCGACGCGGACGCGGCCGATTTCCTCCGGCGCGACCGACAGGAGATCGGCGGACAGAATCACGAAGTCCGCGAGCCTGCCCGCGGCGAGACTGCCCCTTTCAGTTTCCGCGAAGGCGGCGTAGGCCCCGCCCGTGGTGTACGCCGCGAGGGCCTCCTCCACGGCGATGCGCTGCTCCGGGTGCCACCCCATCGGGTTCTTCCCGTCGATCGTACGCCGGGTCGCCGCCGCCTCGATCCCCGCGATGGGCGAGAGCGGCGCCACGTCCCAGTCCGACCCGAAGGCGACGCGCGCGCCGGCGTCCAGCAGCGAGCGCAACGCATAGCTCGTCCGGCAGCGCTCCGTCCCGATCCGCGCCTCTGCCCAGCGTCCGTCGTCGACCGCGTGGTACGGCTGCATCGAGGCGATGACGCCGAGACGGGCGAACCGCGGGACGTCCGCGGGCCGCAGGTGCTGGGCGTGCTCGACGCGGAAGCGGCGGTCGCGCGGTCCGTTGGTCCTTGCCACCCTCTCGAAGAGATCGAGGATCTCGGCGTTGGCCCGATCGCCGATGGCGTGCACGACGACCTGCAGGCCGGCCCGATCGGCCGCGGCCACCCGCTCTTCCATCTTCGAGAGAGGAATGGCCTGCGCGGAATGGACGCCGCAGTTGCCCGCCTCGTCGGAATACGGCTGGAAGAAGAGGGCAGTCGAGGAACCGAGCGACCCGTCCATGAAGCCCTTGACTCCGGCGACGCGGACCCACTCGTCATTTTTCATGGAGGAGCGGCGCGCCGCGGCGTTTTCCCAGTCGGTGAGCGACAAGCGATAGTCGACGCGCACGGTCAACTCACCGCGCTCCCGCAGCCGGGCCCAGGCGTCGAGATCTCCCGGAGTGCCGGGAAGGTCCTGAACGGAAGCCACCCCGACCGAAGCGGCGTGCGCCATGGCCGCGCGCAACGCCTCCAGAAGCTCCTCTTGCGTGCGGGCGGGGCGGACCGCAGAGATGGCGTCCATGGCCGCGTCTTTGAGAATTCCGGTCGGCTCCCCTGAGGCGTCGCGGACGATCATTCCACCGGGGGGGTCGGGCGTTTTCCGTGTGATCCCGGCCAGACGCAAGGCGAGCGAGTTGCACACCATCATGTGCCCGTCCTGCCGCGAGAGGCAGGTCGGGTGGTCTCCTGTCGCGGGGTCGAGCATCGCCTTCGTCGGCAGGCGCGGCGGCGTCCACTGCTCATGGTCCCACGCGCCGTCGGTCAGCCAGGTTCCCGCCGGCCGGCGGCGCGCGAAATCGGTCAGCCGCCGCATGAAATCGGCGGGATCCGAGGTGTGCCGCAGATCGATTGCCAGAAGGTTGAACCCGCCCATCGTCATGTGCGTGTGCGCGTCGATGAAGCCGGGCACCACGCGCCGGCCGCGGGCTTCGATCACCCGGGTCCGTGGACCCCGGAGCTTGGAGATCTCGGCGTTCGTCCCGATCGCCACGATCCTTCCGTCCCGCGCCGCCAGGGCCTGCGCCGACGGCCGTGCCGGATCGCCGGTCCAGATCTTCGCCGAGAGAAGCACGAGAGTCGCCGAACCCTGGATGGCATTCATCGGGGATCCGGTGGGCGGTCGTCCGAGGCCGACAGAGGCTCGCCGGCATTGGAAACGACCGCGCCCGTGCGAAAGGTCCTGGCCGTGGGCAGAACGGCACCCGCGCCCGACCCCCGGGGCGCAACGACACGCGCCCTCGGGGCCGCCTCGAAGGAAAAGACACCATTCGCTGCGGTGCCCGCTAAGAGCCGATCGCCCTCGGCATCGACCGCCAAGCGTTGGACGACGGGAGTCGTCAAACCGACGTCTAACTGCCTCCCGTTCGCGCCTCCATCCAGGCTGCGGTACACGCCCGGGTCGCAGCCGAATAGTGACGATGGCGTGTGCGGGTCGAGGGCCAGATCCTGATAAGCCGCGATCGCACCGCCTTGTGGCAGGCCGCTCGCCGCACCCTCCCACGTCACCGCGCCGTCGCTGCTCTTGAACAAGCCGTCATAGAAGTCCAGAGCGTAGAGGACCATCGGATCACCGGAGTCGACCTTCACAGTGGCGAAGGACCCGGACTTGATGACCGACCAGCTCGCTCCTCCGTCGGTGCTCCGGTACAGGCCGAGAGTGCTGGCCGCGTAGACGGTCGCGGAAGTTACGGGATCGATCGCGAGGCCGAAGACCTGTCCGAGCGCGCCGGACGAATGCCACGTCACGCCTCCGTCGATCGATCTGTACACGGGGTCCGCCCCCGCGAAGATCGTGCTCGGATTGGCGGGATCGATTGCCAGGTCATGAACCGGGAAGGTCGTGGAGAGGCGCCCGCCGGCCGCGCTCCAGGTCTCTCCTCCGTCGACGCTGCGAAAGACGGCGTCGTCCGACCCCGCGAAGATCATCGAAGGTTTCGTCGGGTCAATTGCGAGCGACCAGACGCTGCGTTCTTCGATTCCCGCCGCCGAGAGTGCCCAGGAGGATCCTCCATCGGTGCTCTTCCAAACGCCCCCCTCGTACATGCCCAGGAGAGCGGTACGGCGATTGGCCGGATCGAAGACCAGGCTCATGATCTCCGTCGCGACCATGGCGCCGCGGGCTGGTTGCCATTGCATCCCCGCGTCGCTCGACCGAAAGACACCTCCCGCCCCGGTACCGGCGTAGAGGCGCGTCGGTTTCGACGGCGCCAGGGTGAGAGTGAGAACGTTTCGAAACGTCAAACCGTTGTTGAGTGAAGTCCAATGATCTCCCCCATCGGTGCTCCGGACGACTCCTTCCGTACCTCCCGCGTAGAGGGTCAACGGCGTCATCGGATCGACCGCCAGATCACTGGATTGTCCCGGGATGCCGTGCAGCAACGTCCATTGCGATCCGCTGTCGACGGTTCGAAAGATACCGAACGGATGCGCGGCATAGACCCGGTTCGGGCTCAATGGATCGATGATCACCCGCTCGAGGAGACTCTCTCCCAGGGAGAGGCTCCAGTGTCCCCCTCCGTCCACGCTTTGCCAGATTCCATCCAGGTAGTCGCAAAGGTACACAACCGACGGATCCTGGGGATGGATCGCGATCGCCGTGATGGTCACAGGCCCTGCATCGATGGCCGCCCAGCTCGTGCCCCCGTCGGTGCTCTTGTAGACTCCAGTGCAATCCGCCGTCTGTCGATTTGTAGAGACCGTTGGAGGTTCCGACGTACAGGATCGAAGGGTTCGCCGCGTCGATCGCCAACGCCTCGGCAACCCTGGAGACCAGCCCGGTGTTGATCGCGTCCCACGAGTCGCCGCCGTCCGTGCTCTTCCAGACCCCGCCGTCCGTCGCCGCGTACGCAGTCTGGGGATTTCTCGGATCGACCACGAGAGCGTTGACGTGGCCGCCTTCAGGGCCCTGGCTCGACCAGCGGTTGACACCCGCCGGTGCAGACACCGCGACGCCGGCCAGCAACAGAACGACGGCGACCCGCCGCGGCAACATCCAAGGCGCTCGTGGTTGCAGAAACGTCGGCTTCACGCCGTCGACGACATCGACTCGTTCCCCTCCGCCATGGCCGCGCGGGCTGCCGCAAGTCGCGCAACCGGCACGCGAAAGGGGGAGCACGAGACGTAGTCGAGCCCGGTCTTGTGGAAGAACTCGATCGAACGCGGATCGCCGCCGTGCTCTCCGCACACGCCGACCTTGAGCTTGGGGCGGGCCTGGCGTCCGCGCTGCGTGGCCAGGGCCACCAGCTCCCCCACACCGGCCTGGTCGAGGCTGGCGAAGGGATCGTCCGGCAGGATCCCTGACTCGATGTAGGCCGGCAGGAACGACGCGGCGTCGTCGCGGGAGTATCCGAAGGTCATCTGGGTCAGGTCGTTGGTCCCGAAGGAGAAGAAGTCGCACTTCTCGGCGATCGCTCCCGCTTGCAGCGCCGCCCTCGGAATCTCGATCATCGTTCCCACGGTGTAGGCGATCTTCTGCCCGGTCTCGCCCTCCACCGTTTTCGCCGTCTCGTCGACGAGTGTCTTCAACCGCTCGAACTCCGCCTGCGTCCCCACCAGCGGGATCATGACTTCCGGATGGGGATGGCCGCCGCCCTTCACAACCTCGGCCGCGGCCTCGAAGATGCCCCGCACCTGGGTCTCGTAGATCTCCGGATGCGTGATGCCGAGGCGGCAGCCACGGTGCCCGAGCATCGGATTGGCCTCGTGGAGCTGGCGCACGCGCTCGCGGACTTTCTCGGCCGGAACCTTCAGCTCCGACGCCGTCCTGGCCACCGCGTCGTCCTCGTTGGGAAGGAACTCGTGCAGCGGCGGGTCGAGCAGCCGGATCGTCACCGGCCGGTCTCCCATCTCGCGGAAGATCCCGACAAAGTCCTGGCGCTGCATCGGGAGGATCTTGGCGAGGGCGGCGCGGCGCCCGTCCCGGGTCTCGGCCAGGATCATCTCCCGGACCGCAAGGATGCGTTTCTCCTCAAAGAACATGTGCTCGGTCCGGCACAGCCCGATTCCCTCGGCGCCGAAGACGACGGCCACGCGCGCATCGGTCGGCGTGTCGGCGTTGGCGCGGATCCCCAGTCGTCGCCGCCGGTCGGCCCAGGCCAGGATCTTCTCGAAGGCCTGGTAGACCACAGACTTTTTCGGGTCCAGGGTCTTCTCCAGCGCGACCTGGAGGACCTCGGAGGGACGCGTGGCCAGGCGGCCCAGCAGGACCTCTCCCGTCGTCCCGTCGATCGAGATCCAATCCCCCTCCGACGCCTTCTGCCCCTTGGCGCGAACCTCGCGCTTCGGCTCGTCGACGGTGATTTCGCCGGCGCCGACGACGCAAGTCTTGCCCATGCCGCGGGCCACCACCGCGGCGTGGGACGTCGCACCGCCGCGCGTGGTCAGGATTCCTGCCGCGGCGTGCATCCCGGCGATGTCCTCGGGGGACGTTTCTTCGCGCACCAGCACGACGGGCTCGCCGCCGGCGGCCATCGCGACCGCCTTCTTGGCCGTGAGGGCGATCCGGCCGCACGCCGCGCCGGGACCCGCGGGGAGACCCTTGCCGAGGAGGCGCCCCTTCTCGACCGCTGCGCCCTTCTCCTTCGCGTCGAAGACCGGGGCCAGCAGCTGGACCAGCTGCTCCGGCTCCACGCGCTCGAGCGCCTCGTCCTCCGAGATGAGCCCTTCCTCGACCATCTCCGTGGCGATCCGAACCGCGGCGAATCCCGTCCGCTTCCCGTTGCGGGTCTGGAGGAGGTAGAGCTTCTTCTCCTCGATCGTGAACTCCAGGTCCTGCATGTCGTGAAACCGCTTCTCCAGGAGGTCGCGCACCCGCAGCAGCTCGTGGTACGCCGGCGGCATCGTCTCCTCCAGCGAACGCCCCGATCCATCCGCGTTCAACGGGCGCGGCGTGCGGATCCCGGCCACGACGTCCTCTCCCTGGGCGTTGGGGAGGAACTCGCCGTAGAACTTCTTCTCTCCTGTCGACGGGTCCCGCGTGAACGCGACGCCCGTGGCCGACGTCTCTCCGCGGTTGCCGAAGACCATGGCCTGGACGTTGACCGCGGTCCCCCAGTCGCCCGGGATGCGGTGCAGCTTGCGGTACGTCTTGGCCCGCTCGTTGTCCCAGGAGCGGAACACCGCCCCGATCGCCCCCCACAACTGCTCGCGCGGCTCGTCGGGAAAAGGCTTCCCCGTGCGCCGCCGGATGATCTCCTCGTAGCGGGAGACGACATCGGTCAGATCCTCGGATGTGAGCTCGGCGTCCGAGGCGACGCCGCGCGTGGCCCGCTTTTCCGAGAGGACCTGCTCGAAATCGTGCTTGCCGAGCTCCATCACGACGTCGCCGTACATCTGGAGGAAGCGCCGCCGGCAATCGAGGGCAAAGCGATCGCCGAAGACTCCGGCCAGGCCAGGGAGCGTCTGCGAGGTCAGGCCGAGATTCAGGATGGTGTCCATCATCCCGGGCATCGAAGAGCGCGCCCCGGAACGCACCGAGACGAGCAGCGGGTTGGATGGGTCCCCCAGGCGCCGCCCGGCGGCCTGCTCCAGCCGGGCCAGGGCCTCGCCCACTTCCTGGTCCAACCCGTCGACGCGTCCCTTCTCCGTGTACTCGGCGCAGACGCCTGTTTCGATGGTGAATCCCGGAGGAACGGGGATTCCGAGCGCCGTCATTTCCGCCAGCCCGGCTCCCTTGCCTCCCAGCTTCTCCTTGCCCAGGCCGGCTCCCTCGGCCTCGCCGTTGCCGAAAAAGAAAACTCGCTTGGACAAAGCTGCCTCCTACTTCTCCACCACGATCTCAGAAAAATCCGCCAACCGTGAAAACTCTTTGCGGATCGAGGAGAGGAGCGCCAGACGGTTGCGGCGCAGGTCCTCCTCCGGGCAGTTGACGAGCACCTCCACGAAGAACCGATCGAGCGACGGCGCGATCGAGGCGATCATCTCCATGGCCTCCCGGTAGCGGCGCGACCCCGCCAACTGGTCGATGGTCTGGCGAGCCTGCAGAAAGTCGCCCGCCAGCTGGCGCTCCGCGTCCTCGCGGTAGAGATCGGGCGACGGCGCGCCCGGCTCCTCGCCGGGCAGGATGTTGCGAATCCGTTTGAACGCCAGGACCAGCGAGCGAAAGTCGATCTCCCGCCGCACGTCGGACAGGGCCAGCACCCGGTCGGCGGCGTCGGCAAAGTCCCACGACCCGCTGCGCAGCACCGCCGAGATCTCGTCGTGGGGATGTCCCCGCCGCTCGAGGAGCCCTCGCAGCCGGTCGCCGAAGAACTTCTCGAGCTCGTCGACCACCGTCTCGGGCGAGACCGTCGCGACTTCCGCCGGATAGAGGGAGAGCGCCTTGCGGACCACCGGGCGCCAATCCAGACGCCAGCGGCGCGAAGTGATGATCGACACGGCGCCGAACGCGGCGCGGCGCAGCCCGTACGGATCCTTGGAGCCGGTCGGGACCAGGCCGATGGAGAAGAGCCCGACCAGGCTGTCGAAGCGGTCGGCCAGCGAAAGGATGGCCCCCGAGGCTTCCCGTGGCGGATCGTCGTTGCCCGAGATCGGTCGGTAGTGATCGTAGATCGCCTTCCACACCGACTCCGGGTATCCCTCCAGCCGGGCGTAGATGCCGCCGACGACGCCCTGCAGATCCGTGAACTCCTTGACCATGCGCGTCGCCAGATCGGCTTTGGACAGCCGCCCGGCGGTCAGCACCGTGTCCACGAGATCCGGCCGTCCGACGATGTGGGCGATCGTCTCCGACAGATCCTGCAGCCGGCCCGTCTTCTGCCGGTAGTCGCCCAGCCGATCCTGGAACGAGAGCCGGGCCAGGTCCGGCAGGCGGGCGTCGAGCGGCTGCTTGCGGTCTTCGTCGAAGAAGAAGCGCGCGTCGGCGAGCCGGGCGTTCAAGACCCACTCGTTTCCCTTCGCGATCAGGCCCTTGCGGTCCTCGCGGTTGTCCATGACGGCGACGAAGTGCGCAAGCAGTCCGGACTTGCCGCGCACCGGCAGGTATTTCTGGTGCGTGCGCATCGCCGTCGTGACGATCTCCTCGGGAAGCTCCAGGAACTCGGGAGAAAAGGACCCCCGCACGGCGCCGGGCCACTCGACCAGATCGGCGAGCAGAGTGGCCAGGTCGGCGTCCGACTCGATCGTGCCGCCCGCTTCCGCCGAGAGCCGGCGCGCCGCCTCGAGGATCGCCGTCCGCCGCAGCTCGGGGTGCGGCTCGACGTGGGCGGCACGGAGCTTCCTGAGGTAATCGTCCGGCCCATCGACGGCAAATTCCGTGTCGCTCAAGAGGCGGTGCCCGGTGGTGGTGCGGCCGGCGCGGACCCCGAAAAGCTCCATCGGGACGATTTGTCCGCCCAAAATCGCCACGAGCCCGCGGACGGGGCGGACAAAGACGCTCTCTCCCTCTCCCCAGCGCATGGTCTTGGGAAATGTCATGGAGGCCACGGCCCGGGTCACGACGTCCGACAGGACTTCGGCGGCCGGACGGCCCGGAATGGTCCGGCGCGCGGCGACGGCCTTGCCCCGGGGAGAGTCGACCACCACGAGATCGGAGACGTTCACCTTGTGCTTGGCGGCGAAGCCTTCCGCCGCGCGGGTCGGCTTGCCGTCCGCGTCGAAGGCCGAGGACGCCGGTGGACCCACGACCTCGGAGGCCCGGTCGGCCTGGCACTCCGGGACGCCGTTCAAGATGAGAATCAGCCGCCGCGGCGTCGCCAGCGACTGCGACGCCTCGACCGCGAGCCCGTCCTGGGCCAGGGACTCCGTGACCACGCGGGCCAGGTCGAGCCGGATCGAGGGCAGCACCTCGGCCGGGATCTCCTCGGTCCGGATCTCGAGAAGAAAGTCGCTGCGCTCGATGAGCTCCAGCGTGAGGGGTGCTTCGTGAGGCGTGGCCATTGGAAGCCCCTCAGAGTCGGACGTTTCTCGGGTTTCGGGTTCGCCTCACGCCTTCCGCCTCACGCCTCGCTCCGTCCGCGCTTCAAACCGACGCGGTCTCCGCCAGCGGCTCGGCCGGTCTCGGAGCAGGCTCGTCCCGCGCGACGTACGCGCGCGCGCAGGCGCAGGACAGATCGCGGATGCGCCGGATCAGCCCGACCCGGTCGGTCGCCGAGACCGCCCCCCGCGCGTCGAGGATGTTGAACTGGTGGGAGCAGGCCAGCGCTGCCTCGTACGCCGGAAGGACGAGCCCGGCTTCCAGCGCGCGCCGCCCTTCCGCCTCCTGGCGCTCGAGCACCGTCATCGCCAGCTCCACGTCGGCGACTTCGAAGCCGTACCGGGACAGCTCCCGCTCCTCGGTCCGGCGCACCTCGCCGTACGAGAGCGTGTCGTTCCACATCACGTCGTAGATGGAGTTCACCTTCGAGAGGAACATGGCGATCCGTTCGAGCCCGTAGGTGATCTCGGCGCTGATCGGAGCGAGGTCGATGCCTCCCGCCTGCTGGAAGTAGGTGAACTGGGTGATCTCCATGCCGTCCATGACCACCTGCCAGCCCACTCCCCACGCTCCCAGCGTCGGCGACTCCCAGTTGTCCTCCTCGAAGCGGATGTCGTGATCGGCCAGGCAAATCCCGAGCCGTTCCAGGCTGGCCAGGTAGATGGCTTGAACATCGTCGGGCGAAGGCTTCAGCACGACCTGGAGCTGCAAATGCTTCAGGAGCCGGAAGGGGTTCTCCCCGTACCGTCCGTCGGCCGGGCGCCGCGACGGCTGAACGTACGCGCACCGCCACGGGCGAGGGCCCAGCACCCGCAGAAAGGTCGCCGGATGCATGGTTCCCGCCCCGACCGGCAGATCGTACGGCTGCTCGATCAAGCAGCCTTGCTGCGCCCAGTACGCCGTCAGGCCGGCGATCAATCCCTGGAGAGTCAACATCGGACGCCCGAGAGTCTACGCCAACCCCCGGGGATTGGTTCATTGATCGATCGATTCACTGGTTCATTCGGCTGGGCGCTCTTGGATCAACGGATCAGTGGATCAAGGGATCAACGGATCAATCCTTCAGAGTGTCTTCCAGGACTCTCTGGGACTTCAGCTCGTGTCCGAGGAAATGGCGTCGGGCACGGCGGGCGATCTCGGAGATTTCCGCCAGGCCGGGCGGCCGGGCCGCCGGATCGATCGGCCCGGAGAGAATCGCCTGCAGCGTGGTCCTTGCCGCGGGAGAGAGGCGCTGCGATCCGCCGTGACGGCACTCCGGGCCGACGAAGCCGGGGCGGCTCTCGTCGAAGAGGATCGGCTCCTGCAGAGAGAGCGCCCGGCCGCAACCGGCACACTCGTTGGGCGAGGGAAACAAGCCGGAGAGCTTCAGGATCCAGATGTCGAAGTAGGCCGACGCCAGCGCGGGCTGCGCTCCCCCAAAGAGCGCGTCGATCGCATGCCGCGCGAGCCGATAGAACGGCTCGGCCGGATCGGAGTCGGAGACGAAGGTCTGCAGGCTCTCGGCGAATGCGGAGAGAAGCAACGCCCCCTCGAGCTCCTTGGACAGGGGAAAGGAGGACCGGATCGGATCCACCGAGTTGATCGACACGAGCTCCCGGCCGTCCCGCTCGAAATACAGGATGCGCGCCTCGGTCATCGGCTCGAGCATTCCGGCGAAGGCGCTCCTGGGACCGCGGGCGCCGCGCGCGACCCCCCGCTTCTTGCCGCCTTCGCGCGTCAGGAAGGAGACGATCCGGTCCTTTTCGCGCAGCGCGTAGGTCCCCAGGATGAAGGCGTGAGCGTCGACGTGGCGCACCGTCCCATTATGATCAGCGCCAAAGAACGAGGGATGGGAAGCGCAGGGGCCATGAGAAGCTAATATCGAAATTCTGCCTAATTTTATTAGATAAAATATAAGTTTTTACTAATTAATTATGGAACAGGACCGAGACCGCCTGGATTCCGCCGTTGTCACCCTCGGCTGGGTCTCGTTCTTGACGGACGTCGCGTCCGACATGATCTATCCCCTTCTGCCTGATTTTCTGACACGCGTGCTCGGCGCGGGGCCGGCCGCCCTGGGTCTGATCGAGGGCGTCGCCGAATCGACGGCCTCTCTGGCCAAGATGTTTTCCGGATGGTGGTCGGATCGCCTGCCCCGGCGCAAGCCCCTGGTCGTGGCCGGGTACGCGCTGGCCGCCGTCGCGCGGCCTCTGGTCTCCTTCGCCACGGCATGGGGACAGGTCCTGGCGATCCGCTTTGCCGACCGCGTTGGAAAGGGAATCCGCACGTCTCCCCGCGACGCCCTCATCGCCGGGATCGTTGCCGAGAATCGCCGGGGCCGGGCGTTCGGCCTTCAGCGGGCGATGGACAACGCCGGTGCCCTGGTGGGGCCTCTCGTCGCCGCGCTGCTCTTGAAGCTCTGGGTTCCTCGGGAGCGAACGATTTTTCTTCTGGCTTTCGTTCCCGGCATCGCGGCGGTTGCGCTGCTGGTGTGGAAAGTCCCGGATTCGGCGCGGGCACCGCGCGCTGCCGGCGCGAACCCGGCCGGAAAGAGCCCGTTGCCGCCCGCCTTCTGGCTCTCGATCGGCGTCTTCGTTCTCTTCACCTTCGCCAACTCGACGGATGCCTTCCTGTTGTTGAGAGCCCGGCAGTCCGGAGTCGAGCTCTGGCAGCTGCCTCTCCTGTGGGGATTCTTCAACGGAGCCAAGGCCGCGGTGGGCGTCCCGGGGGGCGCGCTCGCCGACCGCATCGGGAGGATTCCGACGATCGCGACCGGCTGGGCAGTGTACGCCCTGGCCTATCTCGGCTTCGCGTTCGTCCACAGACCCCTCGCGACCTGGGGACTGTTCGCCTTCTACGCTCTCTTCTTCGCCCTGACCGAGGGAGCCGAGCGCGCCTGGATCGCGGACCTGGTCCCCGCGGAGTCCCGCGGCCGCGCCTTCGGAGTGTTTCACGCCAGCATCGGGATCGCCGCCCTTCCCTCGTCGCTGCTGTTCGGGCTGTGGTGGAAGTTGTTCGGGCCGCGGGTCGCGTTCGAGATCGGGAGCGCGCTCGCACTGCTCGCCCTGGCCGGACTCTTGCTCGTGCAGGCCCGGGTTCGATCGCGCGGTGAGTGACTCGTCTTCCGGGCGCCGAAGCTGATAGGATCAAGGGTCCTATGGGTCCGGTCTGGAGACTCATCCGAGGGGAAAAGGACATGTGCCACCGGTGTGGCCGGGAGATCCTGGACTTCCCGGCGGTCGGACGGGTGGTCGACTTCCAGTTCCTCCCGGAGGAGAAGTACTGCTGGGAGTGCTACCGCTACATCCAGCCGTTCGTGGACGAGGTGTCCCCGGAGTCGGCCGAGCCGTTCCAACCGGTGACCAAGCCCGCGATCCCGTGAACGGCTCGGAGTTTCATGGATCGGACCTCGCTCCGATCGCCGATAAAGTCCTGTCCGGACAACGCCTTTCGTTCGAGGACGGCGTGGAGCTCTTTCGCACCCGCGATCTGCTCGGGCTCGGGCGCCTGGCCAATCACGTGCGCGAGAAGCGCCACGGCAACCTCGCCTTCTACAACGTCAATCGATATCTGAATCCGACCAACCTGTGCTGGGTCGACTGCGCGCTGTGCGCCTGGGCCAAGAAGGTCAACGAGCCGGGCGGCTACGAGATGGCCATCGACGAAGTCGTGGAGGAGGCGGGCAAGGGATACAGCGATGCGGTGACGGAGTTCCACATCGTGGGCGGCCTCCATCCGAGCTGGCCCTTCGAGTACTACACCGGCCTCCTGCGGGCGCTCAAGACGAAATTTCCGGCCGTGCATCTGAAGGCGTTCACCATGGTCGAGATCGAGTGGATCGCCCGCGTCGGAGGCAAGTCGATCGCCGAGACGATCCGAGAATTGAAAGGGGCGGGAATGGACTCCTGCCCCGGCGGCGGCGCGGAGATCTTCGCCCGGCGCGTCCGGGACGTGATCTGCAAGAACAAGATCACCGGCGAGGAATGGCTATCGATCGCGCGGGAGTGCCATCTCCAGGGCGTGCGCACCAACGCCACGATGCTGTACGGGAGCGTCGAGACGTCGCGGGAGCGCGTCGATCATCTTCTGCGGCTGCGGGACCTGCAGGACGAGACCGGCGGATTCAGTGGCTTGATTCCTCTGGCCTTCCACCCGGAGAACACGCCTCTGGCGCACCTCCCGGAGACGTCCGGCCAGGACGACCTGCGCGTCATCGCCGCCTCAAGGCTCCTTCTCGACAACGTCCCGCACATCAAGGCGTACTGGATCCAGATCGGGACGAAGCTCGCGCAGATCGCGCTCTTCTTCGGAGCGGACGACCTGGTCGGAACGGTGGTCGACGAGACGATCACCCACGCCGCGGGTGCGACGACGGCCTCCGGCATGACCCGATCCGAGTTCGAGAGAATGATCCGGGAGACCGGGCGCGAGCCTTACGAGCGCGACAGCCAGTATCAAAGAGTCGTGCGAGAAGTTCCGGTCACCGCCGCGCTCTGATCTCCGGTCGCGAGCGGCTCACCTCCAGGGTGGTGGCGGCGTGACGCCCGCCGCGGCGTCCGCCTCCCGCGTCGCGGCGTCCAGGGCCGAGCCAATCTGCGCGACGGCCGCGGCCTCGGACACCGACTGTCCGATGGACAGGGGCTCGCCGTAGACGACGACATTGCGGGAGAAAGGCAGCGGCAGCAGGTATCGATCCCACGAGCGGAGGAACCGGACCGGCGCGCCCGACGCCGTGATCGGCAGGACCCAGGCACCGGTCAGACGAGCGAGCTGGACGATGCCCGGCTGCACGACCCGGGGCGGCCCCTTGGGCCCATCCACGGTGAGCGCGGCGTGGCGGCCCGATCGGACGTGACGAACCATCTGGCGAAGAGCCTCTCCTCCTCCGCGCGTCGTCGAGCCTCGGACCACCACGTAGCCGTTCCTCTCCAGCCATCGGGCGATGATCTCGCCGTCCTTGGATTGCGACGCCATGGTCACGATCCCCTGCCGCCGATGACGCTGGATCGGCACGAGCATCCGGCCGTGCCACAGGGCGAAGAGAATCGGGACGCGCCGGCTACGGAGGTCCTCGAGGCGATCGCCATGGAGCACCTCCACCCGCAGGGTGGCCCTCAGCAGAGCAAGGGCCGCGCCCACCAGACCAGCGAGGAGGCGAGACTGGAACATGAGTCGTAAAACGTTAAACGTAAAACGTCAAGCGCAGCAAGGAGGCCGGCAGCTCTTCTCTCGTTTAACGTCTTACGTTTGACGTTTCACGGACCCGGTATCGGTCGGCCACCTTCGCGTACACGCGCGGGATGACTCCCGACACCGCCTTGACGCCCCGGGTGAACACGGCCAGGACGAAGTCCGCGCCGCCGGGCAGCTCGACGCGCGCCACGAGGTGGTGGACGTCGTAGGCGTCTCCCGACTTCGACCAGAACGCGGTGCCGGCCGGAAGATCGTGCCCCGCCAGACGCGCGTCCTCGAGCTCCAGATCGTCGAAGGGCTTGTCGGCCGTGACGTCTCGCCGGAGCAGGCCCAGCATCTCCGCCGTGCCCGAGGCCCCGGCCATCCGGCCGCGCGCGATTTCGGTGAACAGGCGGGCCATGGCGTCCGGCGTCACCCGATTTCGATTCTTTCCGTCCTCCCGAAACGCCTGCTCCCGACCGTACGCGTCCTCGCAGAAGGTCTTCTGATTGGCGTTGACGTCTCGGTATCCCCGTGCCTGAAGAAAACGGTTGACGGCGTTGCGCTTCTCCTTCCACGCTTCCCACGCGCGGCCGGAGAGCTCGGGACCGGACGTCGTGCCGGTGATGGCGTCCACCACGAAGCCGGTCGCGTCGTTGGAGGAGACGGTGATCATGTCCTTGACCGCGCGAATGATCTCCGGCGTGTCCTTGAGCCTCCCCGCTTCCTTCTCCCGCTCGTAATAGGCCAGGTAGAACACCTTGATGACCGAGGCGGGGTAGTACGGCGCATCTGCGCGGTAGGAGCCGGACGCGGCAGACGGCCCGGAGAGCTCCACCAGCGAGATGGAAAGCCCTTCCGGAGTCAGGCCCTTGTCGGCGAACTCCTCGATCACGTCCCGCGCGACCGAGGCCAGAAACGCGTCGAGCTCGGCCGAGCGCGCCGGGACAGCGGTGGACACGGAGACGGGGGGCGCGCCGAAGAGAAGAGGGAGAAAGAGGAGCAGCGCCGGCCGCTTCAGGGCCGGGCCCCCGGCGGGTCCGGGACGAGGGTTACGGAACGCTCGGCAGCCGGCTGCGGGGAGGCGGCCTCGTTCCGCGCCGAGCGCAGACGGCGCCGTGCGGCCTGGATGCGCCACACGAGCCCGCCGGCGACGGCGAAGGGCGCCGAGACCATCAGCAGGATCGAGTAGTAGAAGCCACTGGGCAGGGACGCCGCTCCCCCCGCATAGTCGGCGTCCGACTTCGCGTCCTTGCACAGCGGACACGCTCCGGCGAGGGCCGGAAGCAGCACGGCGGCCAGGAGGAGGACGGCGGCGGCACGGGCGGCTCGGGGCATCACCCGGGATCCTACCGAATCGCGGCGGAAGGGTAAAGCCGGTACAGCATGACGTAGACCACGACGCCGGTCACCGACACGTAGAGCCAGATCGGAAAGGTCCACCGCGCGATCGCCCGGTGCCGGTCGTCGCGCCGGCGCAGCCCCAGGTAGAGAGTGCGCAGGACCAGGGGCAGAACGGCGACGGCGAGCAGCGTGTGGCTGACGAGGATGGTGAAGTAGACCGTCCGCGCCGGGCCCTGCGCGGTGAACCGGACCGATCCGACCCGCGCGTGGTACGTCAGATAAGTGATCAGAAACAATGCGGAAATTGTGGCCGCCGTCAGCATCAGCCGTCGGTGCCGTTCGATCCGCGACGCGCGGATGGCCCGGTACGCCAGGATCAGGAACAGCGCCGCCGACGCGTTGAGAACCGCGTTCAACGCAGGCAGATCCCGAAGGGTGAAAGACATGTCCGGGCGAGTCCTCCCGGTCCGCGCCTTACGCCTTACGCCTCACGCTCAAATCAAGTAGATGATTGTGAACAGGACGATCCACACCAGATCGACGAAGTGCCAGTACAGGCCGAGCGTCTCGATCCCCTGGTGGCTCGCCTGCGTGTACTTTCCCAGAAGCGCCTTGCCGGTCACGAAGGCCATGCAGACCACGCCGCAGAAGACGTGGAATCCGTGGAAGCCGGTCGTGGTGAAGAACACCGAGCCGAACAGGCTGGCGTGCGGATTGAATCCGTTCGGATAGGCCCGGGTGTGCTCGTGGAGGAGCTTCCAGTACTCCACGCCCTGGATCGAGAGGAAGGTGGCACCGAACATCAAGGTCAGGCAGAGGAAGAGTTTCATCCTGGCCGGGCTGCCCGCCCGGATCGCGCCCAGAGCCTGCACCATGGTCACCGAGGAGCAGATCAGGATGAACGTGTTCATCGCCGTCAGGGGAACGTTCAGAACCGTCGAGGGCTGCGGCCAGAACGGGCTGGCGAAGCGCAGCACGATGTAAGCCCCGATCAAACCGGTGAAGAACATCACCTCCGAGCAGAGAAAGACCCACATCCCCATCTTGTCGTGGGGAATGCCGGTGTTGGTCTCCTCCTCGAAGCGCTCGTGAACCAGGACCGTTGCTTCCATCCCTACTGCTCCGTTTCGTCAGATGTTCCCATTCGTGAAACGTAAAACGTTCAACGGAAAAGGAATCCCAGTTTGGTCACCACCTCGTTTTCTCGGTCCGTTTCGCGTTTCACGTTTTACGTCTTACGGCCTGGTTTTCACGGCCTTGGCAGCAGGTGCTCGGCCATCCCCACGCCGACCAGGATGCATCCCAGGATCAACGTCGACGTCACGATGATTCCGAGACTCTTTCGCTCGAACCGCAAGTGCATGAAGAAGAGAGCCACCAGCGACGCCTTGATCGCGGCGAACCCGACCAGGCCGATGATCAGCAGGGCCTTGTGCTCATGCGGCAGGATCGTGGAGTATCCGACTTCCACCACCGTCAAGCCGGCCAGCCACCAGAAGATGGCCATGTAATTGGGGACTTTGTGCGCCTCTGTCATCGCTCTTCCTTTCAGTGGGCCCGGGACAGGATGAAGAGAATCGATCCGAAAAAGAGCGCGCCGGCGACGAGGATGAGCCACAGCAGCAATCGCCGGTTCTCCAGCATGCGCCCGACCGTTCCCCCTTTCATCGGTTGAACACCATCAGCCCCAGGAGGATCGGCAGGTACAGAACCGAAATCAGAAAGACCCGCCGGGCGGCGGGAATCGACTTGCTCTGGATGAACCGGACCGATCCCGCCAGGAACAGGGCCCCCAGGGCGACGGCGCCGGCCAGGTAGACCGCGCCCGCGGAGACCACGGATCCGGCCAGCAATGTGACCGGGAGGAGCGCGGCGCTGTACAGCGCCATCTGCCTGCCGGTCGAGCCGCCGTCGCGATCGAGAACGGTGAGCATCGGAAAGCCCGCCTCCTCGTAGTCGTCGCGATAGATCCAGCCGATGGCCAGGAAGTGCGGGAGCTGCCACAGGAAGAGGATCGCGAACAGCGCCCAGGCGCCGGCGTCGAGGCGGCCGCGCGCCGCGGCCCAGCCCATCATGGGGGGAATCGCGCCCGGAACCGCGCCCACCACCGTGCAGAGCGACGTGACGCGCTTGAGCGGCGTGTAGGCGAGCACATAGCTGGCCAGGGCCGCGACGCCCAGGAAGTACGTCAGGCCGTTGACCGACGCGAGCAGCGCGAACCCCGCCGCGGAGAGGACGAGACCGAAGGCGAGCGCGTCGGCGGGGGCCAGCCGGCCGGCGGGGAGCGGGCGCCGCCGCGTCCGGCGCATGCGCGCGTCGGAATCGCGTTCCCAGTACTGGTTCAGGGCGGAAGCGCCGCCGGACACCAGGGCCGTTCCGGCCAACAGGGCGGCAAAGGCCGCGGCGTCGAACCCGCCGGACAAGCCGACGGAGTAACCGACCGCTGTCGTGACCAGGACCAGGAACGTGATGCGCGGCTTGGTGAGCGCGAAGAAATCCGCCAGCCGCGCGGAGGACGCGGCGAGAACGGTCGAGGCCGCGGCCGGAGTCACTTCCATGCGGCACGGACCCCGGCGGCGGGAGAGACTCCCAGGGCGCGGGAGGGCCCCTCCACGGCGTCGAATGCGACGACCCGGCCGGCGGCACGGCGGCGCGTCGCGAGCAGAAGTACGACGGCGGTACCCAGCACGAGCGCGCCGACCACCACGTGGAGCGTCGCGGTCACGACGTCCTTGCGCGTCAGAACGGTCAGGGCTCCGAGCGCGATCTGGACGGCGACGAGGCCCGCCAGGAACGACGAGACCTTCCGCAGCGCCGCCCGGCCGTCGCGCCACGCCGTGGCCACGGACACGACCGTCAGGGAGAAGACCACGAGCGCTCCGACCCTGTGTGCGAAGTGGATCGCGACGGGCCGCGAATGGATTGGCGGGATCAGACGCCCGAAGGCCAGGGGAAAATCGGGAATGGCCAGCCCGGCCTTGGTGTGCCGCAGAACGGCGCCGATCAGGAGCTGGACGAACACTGCCGCGACGGTGATCGCCGCCCATCGGCTGGCCGGCCCCGGTCGAGACGCCGCCGCGTTGATCCAGCGCGGCGAGGTGACGACCGCCAGCGTGACGACCAGGCAAAAGAAAGTCTGGGCCAGACACGCGTGCGCGACGGACACCGCCGGAGGGAGCAGAAGAAGAACCGTCAGGCCTCCGAGGAGGCCCTGTGCCACGACCGTTCCCAGCGCGGCATAGCCCAGCCGCCGGACCCACGCCCTCGGCTCGCGCCGCGCCAGCCACACGGCGAGCACGACGGTGAGAAGGCCGACGGTCGATGCGATCAGCCGGTGCGTATGCTCGAAGCGGATCCCGCCGACCCACTTGGAGAGCGGGAATGTGAACATGCTCCAGCCGTACGTCGTCGGCCAGTCGGGCACCGACAGGCCCGAATCGGTGGAAGTGACCAGGCCACCCGCGAAGATGAGCCCCACCGTCGCGAGGGCGGTGGCCACGGCGAACCGGTGAAGGCCGCGCCGGACCGGCGGCTGCCCGGGAGCGAGCCCCACCCGGGATCGATCAGCCATGGGATCCGGCGGGAGCCGCGCCCGACGGCGACTCGTTCTGCGGCCAGTAATCCTCGACCCGCTCCGGGGCGCTGAACTCGTACGGCCCGCGGTACACCGTCGGGATGTGCTCGAAGTTCTCGTGCGGAGGAGGCGACGAGGTCTGCCACTCGAGCGTGTTGGCCCGCCAGGGATTCGTCCCGGCGACCTTGCCCCGGCGCATCGACAGGAAGAAGTTCAAGACCAGGATGACCTGGGCCGCGCCGAGCACGAAGAGCGAGATGGTCATGAACTGGTTCATGGGCTGCAGGCCGCGCAGGTGCTTGTACTGGGAGTAATCGTAAATGCGCCGCTGCATGCCCCGCATCCCCAGGAAGTGCATGGGAAAGAAGACGCAATTGAAGGTCACGAAAGTCAGGAACCAGTGCACCTTCCCCCACCGCTCGCTCATGAGCCGGCCGAACATCTTGGGATACCAGAAGTACAACGCGCCGAACGCCCCGAAGAGCGAGCCGCCGAAGAGCACGTAGTGGATGTGGGCCACGATGAAGTAGGTGTCGTGGATGAAGACGTCGACCGGCGTGGAGGCCATGAAGATGCCCGAGAGGCCCCCGATGACGAACATCGACACGAAGGACAGGGCCATCAACATCGGCGTGGTGAACCGGATGTTGCCTCCCCACAGCGTCCCCAGCCAGTTGAAGGTCTTGATGGCCGAGGGCACGGCGATGACCATGGTCGAGATCATGAAGGTCGTGCCCAGGATCGGGTTCATGCCGCTCTGGAACATGTGATGGCCCCACACGATCCAGCCCAGACCGGCGATGCCCATGATCGAGTAGGCCATCGCGCGGTAGCCGAAGATGGGCTTGCGCGAGAAGACCGGCAGGATCTCCGAGGTGATGCCCATCGCGGGCAGGATCATGATGTAGACCTCGGGGTGCCCGAAGAACCAGAACAGGTGCTGCCACAGGAGCGGCTGACCTCCTCCCGCGTTGGTCAGGGGCGTGCCGGAGATGACCTCGCCGGCCGGCAGGAAGAACGTCGTGCCCAGCACCCGGTCGAACAGCAGCATGATCATCGCGCCCGACAGCACCGGCAGGGCCAGCAGCAGCAGGATCGCGGTGATGAAGAGCGCCCACACCGTCAGCGGCAGGCGGAAGAAGTTCATCCCCGGCGCGCGCATGTTGATGATCGTCGTGATGAAGTTGACCGCGGTCAGCAGAGCGACGAGATCCCCAGGACCAACAGCGACAGCAGCCACAGCGTCTGTCCCCTGGGCTGGATCGCCGACAGCGGCGCGTAGGAGGTCCATCCCGACTGCGCCGCGCCCCCGGTCACGAAGAACGACCAGAGGATGAGCACCGCCGCGGGAACCGCCACCCAGAAGGACGCCAGATTCAGGCGCGGGAACGCCATGTCGCGGGCGCCGATCTGGAGGGGAATCACGAAGTTGCCGAACGCGCCGAGCAGGATCGGCATGATCGCGAAAAAGATCATGATCGTCGCGTGCATCGTGAAGAGCGAGTTGTAGAACTCCGGCAGCATCTGTCCGTTGGGCATTCCCTCCGGGCATCAGCTTGCCCATGAAGGCGATCGGCTTGCCCGGCCATGCCAGCTGCCAGCGCACGAGCCCGGCCAGGAACCCGCCGATCGATCAGCATGAACAGGGAGTAGAAGAGGTATTGCTTGCCGATGACCTTGTGGTCGATCGGAGAAGATGTACTTGCGCCAGAAGGACGTCGGCTCGGGATGAACCCCGTGCGGAAGCTCGTGAGCGACGGCGACTGGAGCGGTGCTCATGAGCTGGCTTTGCCTCCTGAGTAGCGGCCTGCGGTGCGGGCGAGGTGACGCTGGGCGCGGGCGACGCAGCCTGCGCCGGAAGCGGTGGTCCGGGGCCGGCGGCGGAGCGTTGCTCGCGGCCTGCTCGGCCAGCCACTTCTGGAAATCCTCGGGCGAGTCGGCGGTCAGAAAGCCCTTCATCCGGTAGTGGCCAAGGCCGCACAGCTCGGCGCAGGCGATCTCCCATTGTCCGACGTGCGAGGCGTCGAACCAGACCTTGGTGGTCATGCCGGGCACGGCGTCCTGCTTGACGCGAAACTCGGGCAGGAAGAAGGAGTGGATGACGTCCTTGGAGTGCAGACTGACGACGACCTTCTGTCCCACCGGGAAATGAAGCTGGTTGAGCGTCACGACGTCGTCGGGAGTCCCGAATTGCCCGTCCGGGCCGGGATAACGGATGTTCCAGGCGAACTGCTCCGCGGTGACCTCGATCTGCATCGCGTCCTCCGGCATGCGCTGCTTGATCTCGGCCCACACGCGCCGCGAGAGCAAGGCCAGCACGACGCAGATGACGGCGGGAACGAATCGTCCAGATCACCTCGAGTCGGTTGTTGCCGTGCGTGTAGTGCGCTCGCCGGCCTTCCCTGTGCCGGTACCGGATCAGGAAGAACACCAGCAGCGCCTCGACCACGACGAAGATGATGCCGGTGATCCAGAGGATGAGGCGGAAGATCCCGTCGATCTCCCCGGAGAAGCTCGACTCGCCCGCCGGCAGCTTCATCCAGAACGGGAAGCGCCCCGGCACAGCCCGGGATGATCGCCGCCGCCAGAGCCAGGACGAGGGCTCGGGCTCGGGCCGTCGCGTGATTGTTCACCATTGCACCCGCGTGCCGTTATCCCTTGAACGCGAAGTCGACGGTCTTGCCTTCGGCTGCCGGAGATCGTGACGTTCTGATCCTGGGCGCCGAACTTCTCCTGCCACGCCTCGATCACGTAGTTGCCCGGCGGCAGGCCCTTGATCTCGAAGGTGCCCTGATCGTTGGTGACCGCGAAGAACGGGTGATTGAAGACGCCGCAATACGCGCCCATCCACTTGTGCACGTCGCACTTGAAGCGGACCGGGACTTCGGCCTTGTCGAACTTCTTGTCGGTGGCCATGTTCTGGAACGGCTGGCCGATGTTGAACTCGGCGTTGACCTTCGGAAGCGCGTGGATGTTGTGGAGCGTCCCGTCGCTGTTGACGATCTTGAGCGACTGTCCGGTCTGGATCCCGAAGATGTGCGGGTGGTACTGGCACCCCTTCTGGTCGAGCTCGACCGGCGTCGAGGGCGGCGGATAGCTTCCGGAGACTCCTGATTTGACGAAGACGAGGACGTCCTTCAGGGTCCCGTTGCCGTTGACCTCGACCTCCTGCGTGTAGACCGGAGTCGAGTGGGCGGCCTTGCAATACGCGTCCGCGTCCATCTTGATCTGCTCGAGCTGGGGAGCGGTGCCGGCGAAGGTCACCTTCCCGGTCAGCGTGGCGCCGCCTCCGACGGGAGCCGCGGCGGGAGCGGCCGGAGCCGCGGTCGTGGCGGCCGCCTTGGCCGGCGCGGCCTCCTCTTCGTCCTCCTCCTTGCCGCCGCACGCGGTCAGGACGAGCAGGAAGCAAGCCGTCAACAGGAGCGAGAGACAAACGCTTGAACATTGAGGTCCTCCTTATCGAGGTGTCATTTCCGGAAAATTCTTCGGCGCTCTCGGGGCCAAACCGGAACGCCTGCGGGCGCCGAACCAACTGGATCATTTGAACCCGCGGATCATATCGGGTCGATCTTTCCGGTTCAAGGCTCGCCGCCAGCTTTGATTTTCCGGATCGAACCTGTATCGTGCCGCGTCGTGCCCTCCGCCACGCTCGACGTCGCGAACCTCGGCAAGTCGTATGGAGGGCCTCCTCTCTTCTCGGGATTGACGTTCCGCGTGGAAGCCGGTTTGACCGCGGTGACCGGGCGAAACGGAAGCGGAAAGACGACCCTCCTGAAGATCCTCGCCTCGTTGATGCGGCCCGAGTTCGGCTCGGTGCGTGTGCGGGTGGCCGACCGCGAGCTGGCGGGCGAGGAGAGGCGCCTGGCGGTGGGATGGGCCGGGTTCGACCTGGCGTTCTATGAAGACTTCTCGGCGCGCGAGAATCTGGTTTTCTTTCGCCGCGCCGCGGGCCGCCCGGGGTCGAAGGAAGACGCGGACATCCAGAAGCGGCTCTCCGACGTCGGCCTGACCGAAGCCGCCGGGCGGCGGGTCGGCGCGTTTTCCACGGGAATGAAGCAGCGGCTGCGCCTGGCGTTCGCCACCCTTTTCGATCCGCCGATTCTCGTTCTGGACGAGCCGATGGCCGGACTCGACATCCACGGACGCAAGATCGTGGAGGAGCTCATCGGGGAGCGGCGGCGCTCCGGGGCCGTCGTGCTCGCCTCCAACGACGAGCGGGACTTCGTCGCGCCCGACCAGACGGTGTCGCTGGGACGATGAACGAGCTTCGAGTCCCCCCGTCCCCCCGTCCCCCTGTCCCCCAGTCTGCGGCGCACGGAGAGACGGAGCGACGGGGCGACGGGGCGAATCAACCGGCAAACAGTTTCTCCCGTGCATGGGCCGTCTGCGCCAAGGACGCGGCGCAGGAGCTGCGGCGCCGCATCGCGCTGGCGTCAGTCTTCTTCTTCGCCGCGACGGCCCTGACTCTGGTCTCCTTCGCCATCGGCCCGCTGGGCGTCCCGCCCGAGGCCCGCGCTCCGGTGTCGTCGGCCCTGCTCTGGATCATCCTCTTCTTCTCCGCCGCGACCGGGCTGCCGCGGGCGTTCGTGCGCGAAGAGGAAACCGGCACGGCTCTGGCGCTGCGCAAGGTCACGTCGGCTCCCGTCGTCCTGGCCGGCAAGACGCTCTTCAACTTCTGCCTCTTTCTCGCCATTGCCGTGGTCGCGGTCCCCGGCTTCGCCATCCTGCTGGAGTGGAACGTCTCCGCCCCGGGGGCCATGGCCCTGGTGCTTCTCCTCGCCGGCTTCGGCCTGTCGGTCGTGTCGACGTTTCTGTCGGCGCTGGTGGCTCGGGCCTCGCAGAAGAATGTCCTCTTCGTCGTCATCTCCTTCCCGCTTCTCGTGCCGCTGCTGCTCTCGGCCATCGCCGCCACGATCGAGGCCTCCCGCGGGAACCTGGCCGCGACGCCCCTGCGGGTGCTCCTGGCCTATGATGGAGCCGCATCCTGCGCCGCCTATCTGCTGGTCACCGCGGCGTGGGAGGATTGAGCCGAGATGACCCACATGGCCTTCGATTCCCCCAGTCCCCCCTTCCCCCCGTCCCCCAGTCAGGAGCAGACGGGGAGACGGGGTGACAGGGAGACGGGGGGTTCGCAATGAAGTTCCTGAAGTGGCTGATGCTCCCCTACATGGCCGCCTTCGTGGCCGCGGCGTTCCTGTGGCCCAAGGCGGCGGCCGGATTCATCGGAGAGTCCTCGCGCATCGTGTTCTTCCACGTGCCGTGCGCCTGGACCGCGTCGCTCGCCTTCCTGGTGGCGGCCGGATACTCCGTCGCGTACCTGGTCAAGCGCAATCGCTGGCACGACGACGTCGCCGCGGCGTCCGTCCGCATCGGCCTCCTGTTCGCCGTCCTGGCGCTGGTGACGGGCGCGCTCTTTGCCAAGATCATGTGGGGCGCGTACTGGAATTGGGACCCCCGGGAGTCCTCCTTCCTCCTGTTGATCTTCCTTTACGCGGCGTATCTGTTCCTGCGGGCGGCGGTGGAGGACCCGGAGCGGCGCGCCACGATGTCCGCGGCCTACGCGCTTTTCGCCGCCGTGCTGATGCCCTTCCTGACGTTCGTCGCGCCCCGCATCACGGCGTCGCTGCATCCGCAGACCGTCATCAACCCGCAGGGAAAGATTCTGATGGATGCGCCAACCAAGGCCGTCTTCTTCGGCGGCTTGATCGGCTTCTCCGCGCTCTTCGTCTGGATGCTGTCGATCGACTCACGGGCCGAGCGCGCCGCCCGCATGCGCCGCTCCGCCGCTCCGTAGCCGGCGCGCCGCGGGCTAGGACGACTCGCCGTCGAGGACGGGGACGCGGACACGGAACGCGAGGTCTCCAAACCGCAGCTCGTCGCCGTCGCCGAGAGTCTGCCGGTCGGTGACCCTCTTGCCGTTGACGAACGTGCCGTTGGCGCTCTTCAAGTCTTCGACCATGATTCCCACGGGCGTCACGTGGACCACGGCGTGGCGCCGCGAGATCTGCGGGCTCTCCAGGTGGATCGCGCACTGGGGCACGCGGCCGACGTCGTGGTCTCCGACCGCCAGAGCGAAGCGAAGCACTCGTCCCTCCAGGACGACTCTGGAGTCGGCCGCCGCCACAGCTTGAGACGCAGGGACCGCCGGGGCCGGCGAGGGCGGCGGCGGACGGCGGACAGCGATGGTTTGCTCGCTCCGGCCCGAGGCGCTCTGGGACGCCGCGGCTGGGACGGGCCGCGCCGCGGCGGAAGCAGCCGGGACCGGCGGCCCGGGCCTCTCTTTCTCCGGCGCAGGAGACGGCGGCGGTTGGGCCGGTTTGGACGGGACGGCACCCGGGTCAGGCCCTGCCGGAGGCGTCGAGGGCGCGGGGAGCGGCTTGGCCTGCGGCGGTGGCGCAGACTTGGCCGGCTGCGCGGCATCGGGACGCTCCGGGGCACTCGAGGCCGGAGGGGCCGAGGGCGCCTTCCCCGCAGGCGCCTCTCCAATCGCGGCCGACGGCGCCGCCTTCTTCTCTTCGACCCCGGACTTCGCTTCCGGCCCGGCCGCCGCGGGCGGAGTTTTTCCCGGAGGAGCGGCTTTCCCCTCTTCCCTGGCCTTGACCTTCACCTTCATGTCCGATTTGGCCGGTGCGGGCGAAGCCTTCGGCTCGGCCTTGCCCGCGGCGGGCTTGGCCTTGGGCGAGGGCTTCCCGCCCTTGAGCGGCGCCTCCACCTTGGGTGGGGCCGCCACGCCCCTGGCCTTTTCGAACACGGCCATCTCCTCGGGGGTCCACTCGAGCCTCGTCTTCCACTCCGTCGGAAGACCGCCGGTCGAGTCGATCGTGGGAGCCGCCTGGATTTCGCTCGTCTCGATCTCGCCCACCTCGATCTGGACGCGGAAGGTCCGCGCTTTGCCCAGGCTGATCTCGTCGCCGTCCTCCAACGCCCGGGTCGTCACGGGCTTGCCGTTGACCAGCGTACCGTTGGCCGACTGGAGGTCGGTCAGGATCAGCTCGAGGCCCAGGCGCTCGATGCGCGCGTGCGCCTTGGATACGAGCTCGCTGCGAACCACGACATTGTTCGAGGGCGCCCGGCCCAGGGTAATCAGGCCGCGCGGAATCTCGCGGCGCTCGCCGGCGTCGGCGCCGTCGATGGCCTGCAACGAGGCGGACAGGATTCCGCGGCGGCGGGTCCGTCGGGTGCCGACGGCCTTGCGAACGAAGATCAACTCGCTGCGGCGGCCCAGGCCGACCACGTCCAGGTGCCGGAGCCGTTCGCGCCGCAACACCGGCACGCCGTTCAAGAACGTGCCGTTGGAGGAGCCGGCGTCTTCGATCCAATAGTCCTGGCCGTCGAACGTGATCCTGGCGTGCCGGCGCGACACCCCCTCGATCGAGACCCGCACCTGGTTGCCACTGTCGTAGCCCACGGAGACTTCGGCGCCGGAGAAGGGATAGTCCTTCGGGGTGCCCGAGCGGTACAGCAGAGCGGCGGCGGAGCTCAGATCGGAGGCCATGGCTCGGTCGGAGGATGATACGTGTGGCACTCGACGCAGTCGGAGCGACTCTTCCCGCTGCGGTGGCAGCTCTGACAGCGCGCCACGCCGGGGAGGTTCAGCTCTTCGGCCTTCGTGCTCGCGGCCACCTTGTGGCAGGACTCGCACCCGGCCTGCTGAACGTGCGGAAGGTGATTGAAACGGGCCCGTTCCAGAACCGCGACGCCCGCGCGGACCGGCCGCATCAGGGCGCCGTTGTAGATGTGGCACTTGGCGCAGGCCACGGTCATGGCCGTGATCGCGGTCAGACGCATGTCGCGCGCCGCTCCCGCCGCCGGCGTGGACGGCCCGCCGGAGGACGCGATGTCGAAATCGGCGAGCTGGGACTTCAGGTCCTTCAGATCCGACTGCAGCGCGGTGCGGTCCCGGGGCCGCGGGGCGGTCATCTCGAGAGGCCCGAGCTCGATCTGCACGCGGATGCGCGCCAGCGCGAGCTCCGCGCGCCGCCGCTCCGCTCCCCTCTTCGGATCGCCCGACAGCTTCGCCACGGCCTGGACCAGCTCCACCTCCCGGGCCTTGAGCGTCGTCAGCTTCATGCCCCGCGTCGGCGGCTCGCGCAGCTGATAGTTGAGCTGGTCGATCCTCTGCAGGAGCGCCGCGCGCTTGGCGGCCAGCCCCTGCGGGTCCACCTCGCGGGCGATCTTCCACAGGTTATAGATGATCCACGGGTCCTGGTGCTGGAGCTTGACGACCTTGAACTTGTCGCGCGGGAGCTTCTGCACGTTGGCCGCTTCGGCCTGGGCCCAGGGAGCGCCGATCTCGTCGGGAAGGGTCACCGCCGCCCGGGGCATCGGGTCGGTTTCGCCCACGCTGCCGTTCTTGACGTGGCAGCGGGAGCAATGGCGGTCGAACGACACGGGCTCGAAGCCCCGCCGGTTGCGCGTCGGTTCGTGGCAGTACTGACAGCGATCGAGCTGCGCCTTCTTCATCTCCTCCAGATGTCTCTTGTGCGGGAACTTGATCCCCTCGTCGACCGGCGGCGCGCCGCGCTTCAACCGCAGGAACTCCGGGTGCCGGGCCATCCCCCGGAAATGGCAGGGCGCGCAATCCTTCTCGCTGATCCGCACCATCCGAAAGTCCCGTCCGTGGTGGTCGGAGTGGCACCGGGCGCACTCCACGGTGACCGCGCGGGCCACGCGCACCGGGTCCTTCGTTCCGAACCAGACGTGCCCGGCGTTGCGCATCCGATTGGAGCCGAACGGATCGTGGCAGTACTCGCACCGCACGTCGGCCACGCCCGGAGCGTGGCACGCCGCGCATTTGGCCTCGAACGGAGCGTGCGGGCTCGAGAGCCGGCCCGGCGAGGCCACCGTCTTGCGGCCGCCCAGGAGCACGAACGTCAGGGCCGCGGCGATGCCCGCGCCGACGCCGAGCGAGATCCAGAACATCGGGCGCAGCCCGGACGGGAACAGATACTCCTTGGTGCGGGACGGCGTCCCCCACGGAATCAGGCGCATCGCTGCCGCGGCCTCCTCATCACTGGTAGGACAGGCTCGTTCCGATGTGGAACAGCATCAGGCCGAAGAGGACGGCGCAGGGCGGAACGTGCATGAAGACCCACAGCCTCAGGATCCGCTGGAGCGAGTATTGGGCGTCCAGCTCGAGCTTCTCGGTGTAGACGGCGCGCAGGTCCTCCAGCCGCGTTTTCTCCTCCGCCGGGAGGTACGGCGCGAGGCGCAGAAACGGGGCGAGCTGGTCGTCGCGCCGGCTGCGCGGGTTGACGAGGTAGCCCCAGGACGTGGTGACGCCGGCCAGGGCCGGACGGACGCTCTCGCCGTAGAACCGCTCCAGCATCTCCGACGAGCCCGCAGCCAGCTGGTCCGCGTCGTCCCGCAGCTTCGCCACGAGCTCGGGGATCCGCTCCCACAGCGCCTCGACCTGGAGTCCGGACGACAACAGCGCCGGGATCCACTTCTGCAGCCACACGCCGACCAGGCCGGACAGCGTGGCCCACACCGACAGAAAAAGAAGCAGCCATCCCAGCGTGCCCGAGGGCCAGCGGAATCCCTCGTGAATCAGGATGAACCAGAACGCCAGGCAGCCGCCCCAGATGTGGAACTGGATCCACCGCTGGGCGTTGCCGAACGGAAAGCCCAGGAGCCGCCGCCGCAGGGGATACAATATCTCTATTGTATAGATGAGGGCCGCGACGATCCCGAAGACCAGGCCGCCGGCCCGGGCCGGGTCCCACGGGCGCTGCTGGACCAGCAGGAGAAAGATCGCGAGCCCGACCGCCGCGGCGGCCGCCGATCCGAACATCCAGGCCGGCTTCTTGGGTCGGAGAACGCTCATGCCGGCGCGCGGGTCATCGAGAGACGATCACCGGCAGAGAGGAGTTCAGCTGCGTCACGTCCTTGAAGGAGACGCGGATGGCCGAGCCGTGCGGGCACATCTGCACGCAGGCCGGACGCTCCCGGTCCAGGCACAGGTCGCACTTGGTCGCCAGCTGGATGTCCTTCTTCAGGACGGGATGGCTGTAAGGCACGTTGACGATGTTGCCCCACGGGCAGCGGCGGACGCAGTTGCCGCAGCCGATGCAGGTCATCGGATCGATCGACACTTCGGTCGTTCCGATGGGCCGGGTGATCGCTCCGGTCGGACAGCCGATCATGCAGACCGGATCGGTGCACTGGTAGCAGGAGGCGGGCACGAGCCAGTTCTTGAACTTGAAACCTTCCCGGATGAAGCGCGGGATCCCTTCATGGGTGTCGGCGCAGGCCCGGACGCAGTCGTCGCACCGGGTGCAGGTGGACAGGTCGATCAAGAGGACGCTCTCTCCGTGGATCAGGCCCGTCTCCATCGCCATCTGGAGGTACTCGGACCCCACCGGCTGGCGCACCGCCGCCCCGCGTTGCTTGAGGCGGTCGAGCGTCACGTCCCACAGCTCCTGCTTGAGCTCCGTGGCGCTGTCGAGCAGGGCGCCGAAATCGGCGCGGGAGATCTTCACCAGCTCGACACTCTCGATCGCGGAGAACGAGAAGGGCCACGGCTCGTCGAGGAGCAGCGCGGACTCGCCGAAGAAGTCGCCCTTGCGCAGATAGGTCAGAGCCAGGTCCGCCGCCCCCGAGCGCGCCGACACCTTCACGTAACCGCCGCGCACCAGGAAGAACGCGTCGGCGGCGGAGCCCTCCTCGGCGATCAGCTCGCCGGGCTCGTACGATCGCAGCTCCACCCTGTCCTTCAGGGCCCGCAGGAACTTCTCGTCGCAGCGGGCGAAGAGCTCCACGTTGCGCAGGTGTGTGGAGAGGGACCTCGACCGGTACCGCTGGTCCACGAACTCCTTGAACGTCGGCGCCGAGCGCTGCAACAGGCGCAGCGCCGGAGTCCGGATCATCAGACACTTCACGTCCGAACGGGCCCGGACGGTGGCCGAGACCGGGTACCGCGAAAGCGCCGAGATCTCCCCGAAGATCTCGCCGCGCTCCAGGAGGACCTGCTGGCCGCTCTTGATGTCGGCGGGGATGTCGGCGAGAATGATCGTTCCGCTCTCGGACCGCCCGCGGCCGATGACCTTCTCCCGCGCCCGGGAGATGCGGGTCCGCCGCCCCCCCTTCTTTTCCGCCGGAGCGAGCTGGACGGTCGGGAGCTGCGTCAGGAGGACCTCGACCACGCCGGACACGACGTAGTAGGCGGCATCGGAGTACTCCCCTTCGCGCAGGATCAGCTGGCCCGCTTCATAGCGGGCATCCAGGATGTAGGGCTGGACTTTCTTGAGCAGGGCCTCGGACATGCCTTCGAACACGGCATGGCGGCGAAGCTCCTCGATCTCGAGCGTGCTCTCGGCCGCGGAGAGGGCGTGCGGGAAGGCGCGGGTGAGGTCTTTCTGCTCCATGGGGCCGGATCGTCCTAGTGAGGCGGCCGCCGCGGCGGCTCCTGCGGCGCCGGAAGCTTCGTCGCCGTCGGCGTAGGCGCGGGCGGCGGCGGGCTGACCGCGGCGGGCGGGCGCTTGGGCCGCGGCCGCCGAGCGGGCGCGGGACGGCGGGCAGGAGGCGGGTTCGGTCTGCCCTGGGCAGGTGGCGCTTCCATCATCCTCTTCTCGCGAACGGGCGCGGCCGCGACGATCGGAGTGACCGTCGGGATCGGGGTCGCGCGAATCTGGATCGTGATTCCTTCGCGCGTGACCGGCGTCCAGGTCTTCTCCGGCGCCGGCGTCTGCCTCTTCTCGGGTGTCGCCGCCGCGGCGCGCGTCGGCGCGGGCGAGGCCGGCGCCGGACGGCTCGGCGCGGCCGTGGCCGGCGCGGTGGGACGGACGGGCTCCACCGGCCGCTGCGAGGGGCGCGCCGGCGCAGCCTCCGGGCTCGCCGGTTTGGGAGGAGCGGTGGGCTTGCCGGCCGCCGGCGGCGCGGTCGCCACGGGCTTGGTGGGCGCGGGAGCCTGCTTGGGAGCGGGAGCGGGTCCGCCTCCGGCCTTTCCAGCCGCGCCTTTGCCGAGCGCGGTCAGCCTGCTGAAGTCGTACGTCGGCGCCCAGTGAACGATCTTCTGGCTCGCCGCGCCGACCTCGAAGTCCGCGCCCGACTTGTGCCCCGCCGCCACGAGCTTGGCGTCGCGCATGATGTGGCAGTCCAGGCACATCTTGGCCCACACCGGATAGTTCCCGCGCGTGTCGAACATTCCCTGCGTGATGGCCTTGGCGTAGGAACCCTTCTGCTGGTGCGGCTCGACGTAGTCGCTGCCCGCGCCATGGCAGGTCTCGCAGGACACTCCGGCGTTGGCGTCTCCGTTGAAGACCGTGGCGTGGCATTTCACGCAGGCGCCCTTCAAGTCGTAAGGATCGGCCAGACCGATCGCCTTGGCGTATTTGCCGGCGTTCTTGTCCTCCAGCTGCGCAAGGGCCTTGGCGTGCTTGTCCTGGTCCGCCCACGCCTTCTGCTTCTCGTGGTCGTGGCAGGAGGAGCACTTGTTGGGGCCGACAAATTGGGCTGCGCCGAGAACGGAGGCCAGGGCACAGAGCGCGGCGAGCGCGAGGAGAGGGACGCGAAGGAGCTTCAAGTTGATCTTCGTCGACTCACAGATCAGGATGCCGCGGGAACTTGATGAACGGGAGACGCACGCCGCGCACGAAGAACTGGTCAGAACGAATGGCCTCGGGGGCTTCGAAGCCGGCACCTCCCATGAAGGAGATGATGTCGTCCTGATCCACGCCGTCCCCGGAGATGCCGAGCCCGCCGACCAGAACGCCGTTCCTGTACAGCGGAACGCTGCCGGGAAAGATCTGGATGCCGTTGGGGACCTGCGGGATCGCCGTGCACGGGCCGGACAAGGGCTTGCTTCCATCGACGGCACCGACCAAAGCGTTCCGGAGCAGATCGATCTGGAGCCCGACGTTGAAGGGGCTCCATTGCGAGATGGGACGGGAGAAGGGTCCTTCCGCCGTCCCATCGATGCCGTCGGGAAAGAAGGGACGCGACAGGAAACCGTTGGCGCGGTCGGAGAACGCGATGTGCCCGTCCAGAGTCAGACCGTCTGCGGCGCCGCGCGAGACGTACTCGGATAAGCCGGCGGCGGTCAGCGCAGCCCCCGCGCCGGAGGAAGAGAGAAACGCCGCCGCCCGCGCCTTCTGGCTGGACACGTCGAAACCGAAAACCGGGGCGTCGGGCGTTCGTACGATCCCCAGGATCGCGCCGGAGGCGTCGACCACCGTCACGTTGACTTGCGCGAAGCTGCCGAGCGGCTGCCGGATCGCCGCCCGGGTCTTATAGGCCTGGGTCAAGGCCTGGGCCAGGAGCTGCTCGACCTCGGCCGCGGTCAGTCCGCCGGCGGCGGCGCTGCCGCGCGCCGGGAAGAAGCGCGGATCGGCGGTCGCCGGAATGCCGCGCACCGTGACGGACACGAACCGCGAAGGCAGACCGTCGCGCGGCGCGAACCCGGGCGCAAAGAGTGCGTCCGGAAGGAGCGGCACAATGTTCCCGGGAGCCGGCTCGTCGGCGTCGGCGAAGGGAAGGCGCAGCCCGTTGACAAAGATCTGGTCCCCGCGGATCGAAGCCGGCGACTCGAAACCCCGCGTCCCGGCGAGCGCGATCAGCTCTTCGTCCGTCGGGGTCTTGATCTCCGGTGTGAAGTCGACGGTGTATTCGCCGTCGGCTTCGACCCCGATCGCGCCCACCGGCTGGCCGTTCTTGTACAGAGGGAGCCCGCCCGGGTCTCCCGACAGGCCCAGGGGAAGCGCGAGGTTTCCCGCCGCCAGGTCGAGCGGCTTGACGTCCGAGCACGGAAGGTTGGAAAACTGCACGCCGAAGAGCGGGCCTCCCGAGGTGAAGTCGATGCCGGGCGGGAAATGCTCCTGGATGATGAACGAGGCGGTGCGCGTGGTGAAGGCGTTTCCGGTCGTCTCGAAGACGGCGGCGGTGCCTGCCTTGGAGAGCGCGGCCAGGACCGTCGGATCGGGGACGCGCGCGCCGGCCACGACGATTCCGGGTCCAGGCGCGTCGCCGTTGGGGGCGAGCGTCAAGCCGTCCAATCCGTGACTCCCGTCGTTGACGGCGGTGCCGTCGCGACGGCCGCTGAAGTGAAGGCGCCGCGGCGCGCCAGCCGTCTGATAAACGGCGAGGACGTTGGTCTCGCGGTCGACCACCACGATCACCGCCCGGCGGCCGAGTTGGAGTGCCTGCGCCGCCGCGAACTCAACCACCGCGCGGACATCCGCCGCTGTCAGGAACACGGCCTCAGCCGACGTCGGGTTGCGGGCCGCCACCGTGACCGTCGCGTGGGGCGACAGGACGGACGGTCCGTCTCCCGCCAGCGCGGTGGCCGCCGTCAAGAGGAGGATTAAGAGAGAAAGTTTCCTCATTGCCCCTCCGGCCACGCCTCCGAGAACGGGAACGGGTGGCCTGACGCTAGATGGTTCGTCGCATCCTGTCAAGGAGCGGGCCTCTTCTCCCTTGACAGGAAGAGGGCGCGGCCAAAGAATCCCCCAGGCATCTTTCGAGAAACCACGGGCTCCGAAGAAAGAGACATTCTGTGATGCACCGCGAAAGATTGCGGGGGGCCTGTCTGTGGACGCTCGGCTTCTGCATGGGCACGCCCCTCCTGTCTCAGCAGTCGGCGGCGCCGGCTTCCCCGCCGCCGCCTCAGAGTCCCCCGACCGCCGGCTCGCCGGCGGGGCAACCGCTGGGCTTTTCCGGCGGCGGGGACAGCGTTCCCCCCGGCGACATCGTCCCGGTGCCCGATCGCTGGAGAATCGGGTTCCCGGACTGGGGCCGATACCAGCGCGGGCGGCCCCTCGATCCCTACCACCAGAACGTCCTCAAAGGGGACTACCCCCTCTTCGGACAGGGCACGTTCCTCAACATCAACGCGATCTCCGACTCGATCGGCGAAGCCCGCCGGATCCCGGTGGGAAGCGACGTCTCGGGGCAGCGGCCCGGCAACGAGGAGTTCTTCGGCAAGGGAGAGCAGGGCTCGTTCGTTCAGGAAGTGATCTTCACCGTCTCCCTCTTCCACGGCGACAGCGCCTTCAAGCCGCGCGACTGGGAGCTGCGCGTGACTCCGGTCGGCAACTTCAACTACCTCCACGCCAACGAGAACGGCATCGTCAACATCGACGTGCGCAAGTTGAACACGCGCACCGACCGGTACATCGGCCTCCAGGAGGCGTTTGGCGAGGTCAAGCTCTTCGACGTCTCCCCCTCCTACGATTTCATGTCGCTGCGCGCCGGCATCCAGGGTTTCACCAGCGATTTCCGCGGCTTCGTGTTCGCCGACAACAACGACGGTTTGCGCCTGTTCGGCAACTTCGCTTCCAACCGCTACCAGTGGAACCTCGCGTTCTTCGATCAGCTGGAGAAGGACACCAACTCGGGCCTGAACACGCTCCACCAGCGGCACCAGCACGTGGGCATCGCCAACTTCTACGCGCAGGATTTCATCTGGCAGGGCTACACCACGCAGCTCTCGGTCCTGTACAACGACGACGATCCCACCCGGCACTTCGACGAGAACGGGTTCCTGGTGCGGCCCGCTCCGATCGGGGACGTCGCGCCGCACGCGCTCCACGTGGGCTACGCCGGGTGGACCGGAGAGGGGCACATCGGACGCCTGAACATCTCGCACGCGTTCTATGAGGCCTTTGGAACGGACGACCACAACCCGACGGCCGGACGCCGCACCGACGTCAACGCGCAGATGGCCGCTCTCGAGCTTTCCGTGGACGTCGACTGGTGGAGACCGGTCCTGACCGGATTCTGGTCTTCCGGCGACAGCAACCCGACCGACGGGAAGGCGCGCGGTTTCTCCGCGATCTTCGACGACCCCAAGTTCGCAGGCGGACCCTTCTCGTTCTGGAACCGGGAAGCCATCCCCCTGACGCAGACCGGCGTCAAGCTCGTCAACGCCAACAGCCTGATCCCGGACCTGCGGTCGTCCAAGGACGAGGGGCAGGCCAATTACGTCAACCCCGGGCTGTTCCTGTACGGCCTGATGTTCGATTTCCGGTTGACGCCCAAGCTCGAGTTCATTTTGAACGGCAACTACCTGCGCTTCGACCACACCGAGCCTCTGGAGCTGCTCCTCTTTCAGCCCAACATCGATCGGGAGATCGGCTTCGACTACGGCCTGGGGTTTCGCTGGCGGCCGGACTTGAACCAGCAGATCCAGGTCGTCGTCGGGGGCGCGGGGTTCACGCCGGGGCGCGGCTTCAAGCAGATCTACTCTTCCGTCTGCGACAGCCCTTGCGGCGCGAAGTCGCGCCTGCTCTACCAGGGCTTCGCGTCGCTGGTGTTCGCGTACTGACGAGGCACGAGGCATGACCCAACCCGCTTTCCCGCGTCCTGGCCCGCCCGAGAGGCGATCCGGAGCCGCGCCCCTTCTGGGGGCGGCGCTGCTGCTGGCAGGCACCGTCGGCTTCGGATGGTCGAGCGGCCAGGCCTCGGCGCCCCAGGCCCCGGCCCCCCAGGCCCTGGCGCCGGCTCCGGCCTCCGGCTGCGTGAGCTGTCACGTCCAGACCGACGCGGCCAACGGGCACGAGAGCAACGTCGTCCGTGCCGCGTGCGTGGATTGCCACGGCGGCAACGGCGCGGCGACCCTTCCCGCCGGCGCGGCGCCGGGATCGAAGATCTATGAAAAGGTGAAGAAGCAGGCGCACGTCCTTCCTCGGCATGTGAGCTGGTGGCCGGGGTCGGGCAACCCCGAGCGACCCGCGGCGCGGTGGGAGAGCGAGAGCGCGCAGTACGTCCGCTTCGTCAACCCCGGCGACCTGCGCGTGGCGCGCGAGGCGTGCGGCACCGAGAAGTGCCATCCCCGCGAGGTCACCGCCGTCTCCACCTCCATGATGCGGCACGGTTCGATGCTGTGGGGCTCGGCGCTCTACAACAACGGCGCCTACCCCTACAAGGACGCGGTATTCGGAGAGTTCTACACCAGGGACGGACAGGCGGCCCTGGCGCGGACGCTGCCCGCCCCGACCGCGGAGGAAACGCGCAAGAAGGGGATTCTCCCCTGGCTCCAGCCGCTGGCCCGCTGGGAAGTCTCTCAGCCGGGCAACGTGCTGCGCGTCTTCGAGCGCGGCGGCCTGCCGGTTCCCGAGATCGCCAACCCCGGCTCGGCCGAGGAAACCAACGGACGGCCGGATGACAAGCTCTCGTTCCGAAGCTTCGGGACCTTGCTGCGCACTGACCCCGTTTTCCTCGGCCTCCAGAAGACGCGCCTGCTCGACCCGACCCTGAACGGTCTGGGCACCAACGACCATCCCGGCGACTACCGTTCCTCCGGATGCACGGCCTGCCACATGATCTACGCCAACGACAGGGACTCCGCCCACTCCGGTCCGTACGCGAAGTTCGGCCATCTGGGACAGACGGCCAGCACGGACCGGACCATCCCGCGCGAGGAGCGCGGCCATCCCATCAAGCACGCCCTGACGCTTTCGATCCCCTCCTCCCAGTGCATCGTCTGCCACGTCCATCCGGGCACCAACGTGGTCAACGCCTACTACGGCACGATGTGGTGGGACAACGAGACCGACGGCAAACTGCTCTATCCCCCGCGCAGCCTCAATCGCTCGGCCAGCGAGATCGACCGCATCCAACGCAGCAACCCGGAGGGCTCGGCCGTGCGCGGCCTGTGGGGAGACACCAAGTTCCTCGAGCAGGTCGCCTCCTTGAATCCCAAGCTCGAGCACACGCAGTTCGCCGACTTCAACGGGCACGGCTGGATCTTCCGCAACGTGTACTGGCACGACGACAAGGGAACGTACCTGGACAAGGACGGCAAGCCGCTGTCCTTCACCGACCCGAAGAAGTTCGAGAAGGCCGTCCACATGGCCGACATTCACGAGGAAAAGGGGATGCACTGCGTCGACTGCCACTTCGTCGGGGACAGCCACGGCGACGGCAAGCTCTACGGCGAGACGCGGGCGGCGGCCAAGGTCCGGTGCATCGACTGCCACGGAGACTACGACAAGCCGGCGACCCTGGCGCTCGTCGACGGCACCGACCTGACCAAGTCCAACACCGCCTTCGGACCGCGCTTTCAGAAGCGCCGCGGAAAGCTCTACCAGCAGTCCGCGCTCGACCCGAGCGTCAAGTGGGAGGTCGTCCAGACGGTCGACACGATCACGCCGGGCAACGAGCACTACAACGAGCGCTCCCGGCTGGCCAAGACCATGCAGTCCGACGGAAAGACGTGGGGAAGCCTCTCGGACATGACCAAGCTGGCGCACGGGTCCAACCGTGTGGCTTGCCAGACCTGCCACACGGCATGGGTGACTTCGTGCTTCGGATGCCACCTGCCGATGTCGGCCAACCGCAAGAAACCCAACCTGCATTTTGAAGGAAAAAACTCCCGCAACTGGACGCAATACAGCTTCCAGACCCTGCGCGACGACGTCTTCATGCTGGGGCACGACTCGACCGTCCACGGTAACGACGTGACCACGATCCGTTCCTCCTGCGCCGTCCTGGTCGATTCCCAGAACGCCAACCGGGAGTGGCTGTACAGCCAGCAGCAGACCATTTCCGCGGGTGGATTCTCCGGCACGGCGTTCTCCCCCTTCTACTCCCACGCCATCCGGGGCGGCCTCCAGACCAAAATGTGCACGGACTGCCACCCGTCGCGGGAGAACGACAACAACGCGAAGATGGCGCAGCTCTTGATGCTGGGGACGAACTTCTACAACTTCATCGGGCGCTACGCCTACGTCGCGGAGGGTTCGAGCGGGTTCGCCGCCGTGGCCGTGACCGAGCACGATGAGCCGCAGGCCGTCCTGGGAAGCTCGCTCCATGCCATGGCGTATCCCGAGCGCTTCCGGGACTTCGTCTCCGGAGGGCGGCGCCTTTCGGAGGCGCGCCGGCACAGAGGCAAGGACGTGCGCTCCCTCCAGCTGCGCGGCGAATACCTCTACGCCGCCAGCGGCTCGGACGGGCTGGTGGTGTACGACGTCGCCAACATCGACAACAAGGGGTTTTCGCAGCGGATCCAGACCGCACCGGTCTCCCCCCTGGGCCAGCGGCTGTACGTGCGCTCCAAGGACGCGACGGCGGTGGCCAGCCCCTCGACCATGGCCCTCGATCCGACGCGGCCGAACCTGCCGGTCAACGAAGAAGCGAAGATCCACCCGATGTACGGCTACATCTACTTCACCGACCGCAAGGAAGGACTGATCGTCGTGCCGGCGGCCACGCTCCTCGACGGCGACCCGACCAACAACTTCCTGGAGCGCGCGATCACCTTCAACCCGGACGGGCGGCTGACGGGAGCGGTCGGCCTGACCATCGTCGGGACCTATGCCTACGTCTCGACCGACCACGGGCTGGTGGTGGTTTCGCTGGACAAGGTGCCCAAGCGGCTCTCCATCGTCACCGAGGTGGGAGCGCCCGACCTGAACAAGCCCCACGCGGTCGCGGTCCAGTTCCGCTACGCCTTCGTCTGCGACGCGGATGGGGTCAAGGTGCTCGACGTGACCGATCTGGCGCATCCGCGTCCGACCGGAACCGTCGTGCGTCTGCCCGAGGCCAACGAGATCTACCTGTCGCGGACCTACGCCTACGTCGCCGGCGGATCGAAGGGGCTGGTGATTCTCGACATCCAGGATCCGGAGCGGCCGAAACTGGATCAGGTCTACAACGCCGACGGCGCGCTCTCCGATACCCGCGACGTCAAGCTTGGAATGACCAACAACAGTCTCTTCGCCTACGTCGCCGATGGGCGCAACGGCCTGAAGGTCCTGCAGCTGCTGTCGCCGGACCAGACGCCGGGGATCTACGGCTTCTCGCCCCGGCCGACGCCGCGCCTGATCGCGACGTACAAGACGAGCGGCCCCGCGGTGGCGATCTCCAAGGGGCTCGACCGCGACCGTGCGGTGGACGAATCGGGCAATCAGCTCGCCGTGTTCGGGCGGCGGGGGGCCCGTCCCTTCGACCAGTCGGAGATGTATCGGATGTACCTCAAGGGGGACAAGATCTGGACCGTGAGCGACAGTCCTCCAGCCTCACCGCAGGAGTTTCGGCCGCCCTCGCAGTGAACTCCGCCCCCACGAGTCGATCTCTCCTACCACCAGACAGTGTGAGGAAGAAGGTCGAACGCCGACAATCCCCGGAGGATGAGGAGGAGCCCGACGGCGACGATGAAGAGGCCGGACCAGCGCCATCCCCGAAAGCGCTGGAGCAGGCCGGGGGACAGAGAAGACAGGGCGAAAATCGCGGGCACCGTTCCGAGCCCAAAGACGAGCATCGTCGTCAACCCGCGCAACGGCGATCCCGAGACCGCCGCTCGGGAGGCCGCTCCATAGACCAGGGCGCACGGCAGGGCTCCCTGGAGCGCGCCGAGCAGCACGCCCGCCACGTAGGGCGGCGCGCGGAACGCGCTTCGGGTGCCGCCCCGGATCAGGAGATCGAAGCCGCTCCTGCGCAAGAGACCCGCGGGATCGCGCACCCATCCGAAGAGTGACAAGCCGAATAGGATCGCCGCGCAGCCCGCAGCAAGAGCGACCCCCCCGGCGAGTCCCGCGCGGGCTCCGGCCGCAAGCGCAATCTGACCGAAGCCCCCTGCCACTGTTCCGATCGCCATGTAGGTCGCCAGCCTCCCCGTGTTGAAGAGCAGCCGAAGAATCAGGCGCTGACCGGCGGTCGATCCACCCGGCGAGATTCTCGCCGCGCAGAGGGCCACGTACGGGCCGCACATCCCGAAGCAGTGAGCGCTTCCCAGGGCCGATGCCAGGAAGAGGAGGAGGAGATCCCCGGTTGCCGGAAGAGAGTGGTGATGCAACGGCTAGGGCGCGTTCTCGGTGCGGGACACCGGACCCGGAGCGGACATTTCCGGCGAGGCTTTTTCTCTCCGCTCGGTCTGAACCGGCCAGACCTGGTACTTGATGTCCTCGACGTCGTCGAACTGGCCGGTCCGGATTGCCCAGAGAAAGATGCACCATGCCGCAAACGAGACGAGGAGGGCCATGAAGAAGAGGTAAAAGGTGATGTCCATCCTCAATCTCCCGGGATCGTCTCTCGTCCTTTCTCTCGCCTCGTACCGGCCTTCAGATCCCTTCCTGGACCGCCGTCAGACCCGGCACCTTCATGTGGTAGACAACTCCCATGATCCGGTAGAGAACCGAAAACGCGCAGGCGATCGTAACCGGCTGGAGGACGACAGCCAAGAGAAGCCGGAGAAACAATCTGTCTTTGAGCTGCCCCTCCGGCACGTGACCGTAGCCTGCCGTAAAGCGAACCAGAACGCTTGCGAGCACAAGATTGAGAAGTCCAAACGCCAGCCAGCAGAGGACCCCCGCCGTCCGTCCTCCTCGCTCGATTGGGAGGCCGAGCCGCTCGGCCAGCCATGCCATCAGCCAGACCGCGGCGAGCACACCGTAGGCGGCCACCGCCTGATTCAATCTGCCGGCCGACTCGTGCTCCGTCCGTCCTCGCGCGGCGGCCAGGATTCTCCGACCGAGCCAAACGAATGGAACGATCAGCGCAGGAACTGCGTAAGCGGTAAAGAGGATCTCGACGAGCCGGAAGAATCGCTCTCCCATCGGACTCATTTCGCGACCAGGAAGCCCGCGGTGGTCGGAACGGGCGGCTGGCCCGTGTTCTTTGCAAGCGAGAGCGCGAAATAGACCAGCGCCCAGCGACGATGGTCCGCGAAGGCCTTCTTTTCGGGATCGCCCATCTTCTCGAGGTCGGCTGCGGCGGGAAGCTTCGCGATGTAGTCGCCGATTTCCTTGACCTCGGCCTCGTTGAAGGCCGACTTGCCGTCGAAGACCTGCTGCCAGGGCTTCAAGTCCGGAAATGCCTCACGAGGGTAGAGGATGGTGTCGAAGAAGGAGGGCATCGGCGTGCCGTTCAACCCGGTGTTGAACGTGCGATAGACATCGGCCGGGGAGTCGCCAAATTTGAAGTCGCCGGAGGTGAAGTCGAAGGGCCGAATCGGCACCTCGAAGTCATCGACGAGGCCGCTGGCCGAGGGTCCGTTTCCTTTCCCGGTCATCCCGTGGCAGGTCCAACACTGGAGCACGCGGTAAACCAACTTGCCTTCCTCCAGCAATTCCGGGGGAGCCGCCTTGACCGATGGGAAGGGAGGCACGGGGATCTCGATGGGAGGCGGCACCTCCTGCTTCTGGAATTGGTCGGAGAAAGTCTTGACGTAGTCGACGAGGTCCCAGCGATCTTGCTCGGTCAAGGCATGGCCATTGGCCGGCTTACCCCAGGAAGGCATGATCTGCCCTTTGCGGATGCCGCGCGTGATCGTCCGAAAGATGTCCTCGTCGCGCGGCAGCGCTCCCGACGGCGTCGTACGGCTCTTGAAGACCCCCTTCGTGAAGTCGCGGGGCTGAGGATTCAAGAAGTGGTAGGCGTCGTTGAAATCGTCGGAGACCTTGTCGTTGGCGGTGAGTCTCCCGTTTCCGAAGACGCCGTGGCAGCCCGAGCATTTCTTCTCGAAGAGATCCTTGCCGCGCACGAGGCGCAGAGCCAGAGGCTCGGTCGGAGTGGGACGGCTGTTGGTCGGCCAAGGCTCCCAGGTGCGCCAGTCGCCGATCGCCGTTCCGATCTTCTGGAGATAGGCCTCGACCCCTTCCATCTCACGCGTCGGCACCGGGCCATAATCGTGCATATCGATGATTCCGTCTCCGACCGTGCCATCCGGATTGACCGGCCAGACGTCCAGGTCTTTCCAATCCGGAGGCAGCTCGTCGGGGGTCACCGTGCCGTCGCCGTTCTTGTCGAGCTCGCTCTTGGTAACGCGGCCGTCTTGGTTCTTGTCGTTCTTTTCCAGGAAGGCCAGAACTTTGCGATCGTGATCGGGGTCGTCACGGTAGAGCCAGGTGAAGGACGGCATGATCGACTCGGGCTCGGTCGCCCGCGGGTTCCAGTGGTGCGCGTAGTGCCACTCGTCCGACCGGCGATTGCCCTCGCGCGAGAGCTCCGGGCCGATCCGCCGCGTGCCGAACATCTGCGGCAGGTCGTAGGAGATCTCGCCGGCCTGCGTGATCGGTCCCCACTTCTCCGTATCCCGGTTGACCGGACGGATGTACTGCGAATGGCAGTACCAGCAACCTTCGCGGATGTAGATGCGGCGTCCCTCTTCCTCGAGCTCGGTGCGTTTCGGCGTCGAGACCATCTTGCCGTCGATCGTCTTGAGGGTCGTGGGCCGCGTTACCTCTTTCTCGAGCAGCGGAAGGATCCCCTGGGTCGTCATGGCCAGCGCGTAGAAGCCCACGGCGGCGATCAAAATAATCGGTTCGATGCGCTTCATGGCGTCGGTCCTACGTCCACTGCGGCTCGGGGACGCCCCCCACCGGAGCGCCCGCCGGAATCTGGATTCGCTGGCCCTGCGTCGCCGTCATGTAGAAGTTCCACATACCCAGAATGGCGCCGATGTCCATGGTCACGCCCGCGATGGTACGGGTGAACCAGTAGGGCTTCATGGCCACCATCGAGTTGACGAAGTCCGCGCCCATCTCGAGCATGGTGCCCTGGAGCAAACCCTGGAGCGTCAGCACCGACGCCATGAGCGAGAATCCTCCGACAGTCAGCCAGTAGTGCCATTGGGCGAGCGAGCGCGAGTAGAGCTCGCGCCCGGAGAGCCTCGGGATCACGTAGTACATGCCCGCCGTCACCCACAGGATGAAGGTCCCGAAGACCGTCAGGTGAGAGTGAGCGATCACGAAATCGGTGAAGTGCGTGAGAGTCTGCATCGACCGCAGCGCCTCGGTCGAGCCCTGGAAGCAGCCCAGGAGATAGAAAAACGCCCCCACGATCAGAAATTTCGCGGTGTACGACTCCTGAAAGCGCTTCCAGTGGCCCACGAAGGTTCCATAGAAGTTCTGGATGACCGTCCAGACCGGGATGATGAGCATCATCGAGGCGACGATCGCGATCGTCTGAGTCCAGTAGGGGATCGGGCTGTAGATGTAATGGTGAGTCCCGACGAACGGGTAGAAGAAGGCCAGGGACCAGAAGCCGACGAGCGAGAGCCTGTGGCTGTAGAGGGCGTTCTTGGCGGAGAGGGGGAGGAAGTAGTAGATCACCGCGAGACCGGCCGGCGTGATCCACAGGCCCACGACGTAGTGGATGTACAGGCCGTGCATGGCCGCGTTGTTCACGCCGGGCATCGAGTACGGAAGGATGAAGTGGCCGAAGGCGTAGTTGAAGGCGGTCCAGACGTAGGCAGCCGTCAGGTACCAGAGCGTCACATAGATCCGCTTCTCCTTGCGCCGGACGATCGTCATGATCACCTGAATCGTGATCATCACCAGGATGATCTCGACGAGAACGTTGGCCCAGAGCGGGAACTCCCCTGCCTCGATGCCGAGATTCTGGCCGAGCGGAAGCGAGATCAAGGCTGCGGTGAGACCGAGGTTCCAGAGCCAGAAAATCGCCCGGCTCCAGTTTTCCTTGTACATGCGCACGCCGCAGAGGCGTGGCACCATGTAATACGTCAACCCGAAGATGGCGGTCGTGAAGGCTCCGAAGATGACTCCCATGACGTGGACGGGGCGCAACCGCCCCCATGTCAGCCAGCTGATGTTTCCGAGAAAATCGAAATAGTTGAATTTGATCGACAGGATCACGCCGATCGTCGGAGCGAAAACGATCCAGAATGCCGCCGAGAGAAGGAAGCGGAGCACGACCTCTCGGTCGACGAGGTCGTCGCGGTCCGAGACGGTCGTCGTGTCCCTTGCAGTGGAACTCATCTCCTCAACCTTTGTCGGTCCAGAAGCGGATGAGGTAATAAACCATCCAGATCAGGAGAACGACGTAAACCCCGGTGAGCCACTTCGGCACGACGCCGTGCCGCTCGTCGATCCCCGAAGATTCGTAGTGGCTGATCTCGGAATGCTCGTTCTCCCCGCCGTCCTGCATGCTCAACTCCCGTTCTCTGTCTCGGACCCCCTGCCTTACCGCTTCGGCGGGACGTTTTTCGGGTAATTCGGGCTGAGGCTCTGGATGTAGTGGACGAGGTCCCATGCCTCGTCGGCGTTGATCGAGTCGGTGAACGACGGCATCGGCGTTCCGTTCAAGCCCGTGATGAAGACCCGGTAGATGTCTGGTCCAGTGTCGCCGCACTTGATGTGCCCTTGCGTCAGGTCGTAAGGAACGATCGGATTGCCCCAGTCGTCCTTCAGCTCGTGCGCGGAAGGCCCATCTCCCAGGGCGGTTTGACCGTGACACTGGGCGCAGTTGGAACGCTCGTAGATCGCGCGGCCCTTCTTCACCGACTCTTCGGTGTACTGAGGCTCCGGCGGGATCGTGATGGACGGCTGCGGCTTCTCCGTCTTCCAGCGCGGCGAGAACGTCTGGATGTAGGCGATGACATCGAGGCGGCTGCGCTTGCCGATCGCGTACCAGGTCGGCATGTAGGTGCCATAGACCCCGTCCCGAATGGTCTTCTCCAAGTCCGCGACCGTGGGCAGGGAGCCCGACGGCGTCGATCGCCACTTGAAGGTGCCCTGCCGATAATCGCGGGGCCTGGGGCTGATGTACTCGGCGAACTCTCCTTCACCGTTTCCGAGGTCGCCATGGCAGGAGAGGCAGTACCGCTCATAAACCACCTTTCCCCGAACCGGATCGCCCGCCTTTTCGTCCGCCCCGCCGGCCGGCGCGAGGGCGAGGAGCGGCCAGGCAGCCAGGACCCACAGCGCTTTTTTCATCATGCCCTCCCGTCAGTAGGCGAAATCGATTCCGGCAAAGTAGGTGTTCGCGCGGACATCTCCCCCGTCGGCGCCGACCCCCCTGGTCCGAACAGTGGAGTATTCGACGTGCAAGGCGTACTCGCCGCGGTTGGTGAAACTGAAGGTCCTGCGGAGGCCGAACGTGAGCGCTTCCTGATCGTTCGTGTTCTTCGGGGTGTCCGGCACTCCCTGCGTCTTGTTCTTCACCACGTCGTAGCGGCCGAAGATCAGCGTCTTTAGGCTGAGGGAATAGCCGAGCTCCAGGTACCCGCCGTCGAACGTGCCGTTGCGCGTGGCATCCGGAATCAGGTCTTTGCTGTCCTGGCCGTGCCCAAAAACCAGAATCGCATGCAGAGGGGTGGCCGGGGGGCCGAACCACAGATGCCCTTCGAATCCGTACTTGGAGGAATCCTTCAGATTCCCCCCCGCCCCGGCAATGGGTTCACCTCCGCTGGTGAGCGAAGTCGTGGGCCACGTGGTGTAGGACCCGAATATGCCGATCTTCGCGGCCGAAACCACCGAGCCGGGACCGTCGAAGACCCACTCGTGAGTGGCATGGAGATAGAAGCCGGGCGTGTCGAAGGCGTTCCGGCTTCCCGGGGAGCCCTGCACGTTGAAGAACGAGACGGCAACGCGGTTCAAACTCCCACGGTCGTGCCCGACGTATTCGATACCACGCTGGTTCTCACCCATGTCGTAGACGGAAACCGACCCGTTGGCGTGGAAACCGTAGAAGAGATAACCGGTGCTCGAGAGGTTCCACGGACGATGCGCCGACCGCGGAAGGTCCACCTCGTGCTGGCCGATCTTCACGTTGAACCAGGAAGAGCCGAAGAGATTATCGAATCGCGCCCAGTAAGATTCCAGATGCACATTCCCATCTGACGCAAAGCCGGTCGGAACCACCAGAAAGGAGAAGTTCTTCGCCAACGTGCCGCCGGTCAGAAGGTCGATTCCGACGTCGGCGATTCCTCCGGTCTTCAGCTTCTTGGTTCCCTGATCGGTCGACTGGTTGCTGACCTCGTCGAACTCGTAGTGAGGAGTGATTCGGATGGCGACCGGAATGTAGGCGGGGTTGGTCGTCACGGCCTCATCCTTTCCCAGGAGCAGCTGATAGCCGTTGTCCCGAAACGCGCGGCCGAAGTCGTTCAGGACGGGCCAGGCCTCATGACAAGCGGTGCAACGCAAGCCGTACTTGCGGGCGAAGGCGGGGATGCCGCGGGCCGGGGGCGGCAGGAAGATCGTCGCCAGCAGGACCGCCGCCCATCCGGCAAGAGCACTCCGGGCTCTCCATCTCATGAGAACCTCCCCTTCCTCTCCGGCCCGGTCGGGCCACCGTCTGTGCCGCTACTTCTTGGGTGTGAAGCCGAAGTCCACCGTCGCCGGTTTCCCGGGCGCGACTGTGACCGAGGCCTCCTTCTGACCCATGACTTCATGCCAGGCGACGATCGTGTAGGTGCCCGGCGGAACGTCCGTGATCTTGAAGTTTCCGTTGCCGTCTGTGGTCGCGTAGTAAGGATGATCGAACTCCCAGATCCAGGCGCGCATCCATTCGTGCGCGTCGCACTTGACCCGGATCAGCTCCGGGGTGGCCGGAAGGGGCTTGGTGACCGAGAAGCCCTTGTAAGGAAGCGCGATGTTGTAGACGGTGGCGTTCGTATCGGCGACTTGAGGATGGGTGTTGTGAAGGATCGGATCGTTGGAAGCGATCTTGATCTGCTCGCCGACGCTCGCTCCCTGAACGCGTGGATGAAACATGCAGTGTTCGTTCAGCAGAGTGATGGTTCCGGTGGGATTGGCTTTCCCCTTCTGAATGCCCTTCAGAAAGACCTCGACGTTGGCGAGACCCCCGCTCTGGCCCGACTCGTAGATCGGATTGGGAATCGACAATCCGCAGTAATCCTGGTTCTTCGTGGTCTTGATCGCGGGGACCGCCGGGGCCGGTGCGGAAAGCTTGACGACACCTTCGATCGTGCCGCCGTTGGAGACTGCGACGGCTTCATAGGCAAGAGCCGGGAGGCTAAACGACACCAAGCCGATGGCCGTGACCGAAATCAGGAATGATCGGCGCAAGGGATCTCCTTTCAAAGCGGAACCGGACCCTCGGCATGGCATCGGCTGCCAGAGCATCCCAGCTGACCCCTGGCCTGCCGCGACCGGCCACGCCCCAGGCCGGAACGTGGCGAGATCCTACGAACGGTTTTCACGGCGCGTCCAATACCAGTTTGGGATCGCCGTGAGACGAACCAGATATCACGGGAAGGGCGCTCGAGACGTTCCGATTCGGCTCGAAGGCTTCCCGGTTGAGCGCTTTCGCCCGGCAGCCGGTTCAGCGCACGACTCGGGAAGCGTCATCGCTCGCCCGAGCGGCGATCTTAAGATAGTCTTTAGTTTGGAAGAAGGCCTCTTGGAACTTCGCCACCTCCGCTACTTCGTCGCCGTTGCCGAAGAGCTGCACTTTGGCCGAGCCGCGGATCGTCTCCACATCTCGCAGCCGCCACTCTCCCACCAGATTCAGGATCTCGAGCGCGAGCTTGGCGTCGAGCTGTTCCGCCGAAACCGGCGCTCGGTCACGATGACCGAGGCCGGCCGCCTGTTTCTGGAGGAGGCACGCCACGTCCTGGGCGACGCCGATCACGCCGTGGAGATTGCCCACAAGGCCGCGCGTGGAGAAGTCGGGCGACTCACGATCGGTTGCGGGCCGGCGCCGGAGATACACATTCTCGAGAGAGTTCTCCGCGTCTTCGTCACTCGGCATCCGGACGTTCAGATCGAGCTCCAAAGCCTCTACACCCAGGAGCAGGTCGAGGCCCTGGGGCGACGCCAGATTCAGGTTGCCTTCCCATTGCTCCCGATTCCACACCGAGGCCTGGTGGTCGAAATCATCGGCGAGGAGCCTCTGGTCGTGGCTCTGCCGACCAGACACCGACTCTCGGCTCAGGACCGCATCTCCCTGGCCGCACTCCGCGAGGAATCCTTCGTGCTCATTTCGCGCGAGGTCGGCCCGAGCTTCCATGATCTCGTCCTGCGCTCCTGTCAGGAAGCGGGCTTCACCCCGAACGTCGCGCACGAGGCGACCCGCGTCCCGACGGTCCTCGGCTTCGTCGCCGCCGGGCTCGGCATCTCTCTTCACCCGGGATCCGTCGCGAGCAGCCGGCCGGAAGGTGTCGTCTTCCGCACCCTGTCACCCCGGGCCCCGACCATCGAGATCGGTATGGCCTATCGGAGGGACGAATCCTCCTCGATCTTGTCGGCATTCGCCGAGGTCGTGAGAGAGGTCGCTCGCCAGCGACGTCCTCGCCCTGTCTGGGCGGCCAGGGCCTGAGGCGATGACGCGCGACGCCACCCCGGCCGCGAAAACGCCTCTGAAGCGAGGTGCATGATGAAGGCCTCTCCTCTTGCTCGACTCATCCTCTACGGTTTCATTTGCATCTTCATCTCTGCTGTGGCCTACCTGCTCCTCGACGCACTCGGCATCTGGTCGAAATTGCCTGGCAGCGTGACCTACGGCGTGGAAGTGGTGACGGGTTTGGTTCTTCTCTTTGCGCTCCTCGCCCATCTGGTCCTCGCCACGGGGTCTCTTCCGAGCAACAGCGCTGGAGACCGTCCGGGCCGGTAGCCGGACCACCTACAGACGCTGCAGACGGAGCGAGTTCCCGACCACGAACAGGCTGGAGAGCACCATGGCCGCCGCTGCGATGACGGGACGGAGAAGCCCGAAGGCGGCGAGCAGAATGCCGACTGCGTTGTAGCCAAAGGCCCACCAGAGATTCTGGCGAACGACACGCATGGCCCGGCGCGCGATGACGAGCAATTTCGGCACTTCGCGCAGGTCCGCGGCCAGAACGACCACGTCGGCGGTCTGGCGGGCGAGATCGGCAGCACCACCGAAGGCGATGCCGACGTCGGCAGCCGCGAGTGCAGGCGCGTCGTTGACGCCGTCGCCAACCATTGCGACACCGCTCCCGGTCCGGCGCCACTCGTGAAGCATTCGGGTTTTTTCGCCCGGAGCGAGCCCGCCACGAGCCTCTCCGACCCCGACCTCTCGCGCCGTTCTGGCAACGGCCTCGTTGCGGTCTCCGGACAGAAGGAGGGAGGTCACGCCCAGCAACCGGATCTCCGTCATGGCGTCACGCGCTTCCGGCCTGGCAGGGTCCGCAAGGAGAATCTGGCCAGCCAACCGGCCGTCGATGGCGGCCGCGACGGTGCTGTCGCCCTGGGGCGGCCCCGCCAAGGATTCAACAGCCACGCCCCTGCGCTCAAGCAGCGCGAGGCTGCCAAGGAGGACCGCGTGTCCGTCGACGCGTCCCTCCGCTCCGCCGCCGGGGATGGAACGCACCTGCTCGGCCGCAGCTACTCCGGCTGACCTCTCCCGTGCGACGGCGACGACGGCCCGCGCGAACGGATGGGCGACCTCGGATTCAACCGCAGCGGCCATCCGGAGAACCTCCGATTCCGTCCATCCGGAGCCTTCTGCGACCCGAATTTCTTCGACCGCCGGGTGCCCGAGCGTGACGGTTCCCGTCTTGTCGAAAGCGACCGTCCGCACTCGGTCGAGTGCCTCCAGCGCCGCCCCGTTGCGCAGCAGCGTGCCACGACTGGCGGCGCGCGACAGAGCGATCGTAGTCGCCATCGGGGTCGCGATCCCGAGCGCGCAGGGGCACGCCACGACCAGTACGGACATCGCCGCAAGCCCTCCTCGCGACCAGTCGTGATCCGAAAGGCCCCAATACAGCGCGCTCGACGCTGCGATCAGCACGACGGCGGGAACGAACCGAGCCACGAATCGGTCCGTGGCGATCTGGAGCGGGGCTCGGCGTGCGCGAGCCTCGGTCACCCAGCGCTCGATCCGCCGTGCGAGCGTTTCCCACTCGCCCGAGGCTTCGATCACCAGAGCCCCGTCCGTGGCGACGGAGCCGGCGTGCACGAGATCGCCCGACCGCACCGTCCGCGGGACCGTCTCTCCCGTCAAGGCCGGTTCGTAGACGTCGGAAGCACCGTGGAGCACACGACCGTCGACGGGGATTTCCTCCCCCGCTCGCACCCGCACGGCTTCGCCGCTGCGCACCTGTTCAGGCGGTACCAGCCGTTCCTCTTCCCCTCGGCGCACGAGCGCATGGCGGCGGGCGCGCTCGACTGCGGGCGCCAGCGTCTCGGACGCTTTCTGCCTCGCCCGAGCGTCCAGGTACTGTCCCAGGACCACGAAGACGAGGACCATTGTCCCGGTGTCGTAATAGAGCCGGCGGCCCCCGCGAAGGGTCTCCGCTGCAGAGGCCACGATCGCCGCCAGGGCTCCCAGGGCGATCAACGTCTCCAGTACGATCCGTTGCTGGCGGGCGGCGGCCAAGGCCGTCCGGAGCATGGGGATACCGAGCAGCAGGTAGACCACGACGGAGAAGGCCAGCATGATCCCGGACACCGTGCGCAGAACATCCTGTCCGAGTGAATCGAGCGATCCAAAATAGAGGAGGCTCTGGAACATCATGACGTTGCCGGAAAGAAGCGTCGCCAAACCAAGCTTGGCGAGGAACCAACCTGCCCTCCCCGATTCTCCTGCCGAGCCCAGGATGCGAAAGACTGTCAGACAGCCAAAGCAGCAGAATTCGAGTTTTCGACCGTCGGCCTCCTCCCGATAGGGGCGCAAAGGCAAAGGAAGCCCGCAATGGGAGCACACCGCGAGATGCGGAACATCCACGCGGTCCATTATCCCTTGCCGCTCTAAAATGCGGCGTGCCGGGCCCGGCCCTTGCGAGGCGGCAGACAGCAAGGGCGGCTTCCGGCGGAAAGGCCAATAAAGCGGCAAACTGATGCATTTGAATCACCCGCCGGACCCAGATAGTTGCTTTTCTAGAGGGGCACGGAAAGAATGCGAGTCATGAGCAGCCTCACCTACCTCGCCGCGGTCAACGTCGTGATCTGGGTGGGACTCTTCTTCTACCTCTGGCGGCTCGACCGCCGCGTCACGGAGAAAGAGCGGGAACGATGAAAAAGGGCTACTGGATCGCGGTTCTCATGGCCGTCGGCTTCGTTGGGCTCGGGCTCACGGCTTTCCAGAAGACGCTGACGCCTTACGTCAGCTTCGAGGAGGCCCGCAAGTCGAGCGGCGCCGTCCAGGTCATGGGAAGCCTGGACAAGCAGAGCGGCCGCTATGACACGACGCGCCAGGAGCTCCTCTTCGACCTCCTCGACGGAAAAGGCGGTCGGATTCCGGTGGTGTACCGCGGCGTCAAGCCGGGCAACTTCCAGGACGCCATCTCCATCGTGGCCATCGGGCCGTACCGGCAGGGCCGGATCGAGGCGGAGAAGCTGCTCGTGAAGTGCCCCTCCAAGTACCAGGGGACCGAAGTCGAGAAGTCCTACGCGTCCTCGTCGCGGCCAGCGGCCGCGCGCAGCTGATGTCGGGCGCGTACTTCTGGCCGGGCGTCATCGCCATCTGGGGGGCGCTCTTCGCCGGCCTGGCCTCGGTCGTTCTGTACTTCCGGGTGGACCGCGGGCGGACGGACCTCCTCGGCCTCGCGCGCAGCAGCTATAACGCGTTCGCGACGTGCATCGTCGCGGCGATGGCCGTTCTCATGACGCTCATCCTTCAGCACCGCTTCGACGTGTCCTACGTCAACGCGTACTCCAGCCGCGATCTGCCCCTCCACTATCTGATCTCGACGGCGTGGGCGGGACAGGAGGGCTCGTTCCTCCTGTGGTGCTTCTGGGGCGCGCTGATCGGGCTGGCGGTCTATCGCTCGGCCAAGGAGCAGGAAGCTCCGGTCATGATCGTGTACCTGGCGACCTTTCTGGGGATCGTGGCGATCCTCTGCAAGCAGAGCCCGTTCAAGCTGCTCCCGCCCCCGGCTCCCGAGGACGGCGTGGGGTTGAACCCGCTCCTGCAGGATCCCTGGATGGTGATTCACCCGCCGGTCATGTTCTCCGGCTTCGCCTCGCTGTCGGTCCCCTTCGCCTTCGCCATCGGCGCGCTGTGGAAGAAGCGCTGGGACGGCTGGGCCGTCCGCGCGATTCCATGGGCGCTCTTCACGTTCCTGACCCTGGGCACGGCCATCCTGATGGGCGGCTACTGGGCCTACAAGACGCTCGGCTGGGGCGGGTACTGGGGATGGGATCCGGTCGAGAACACCAGCCTGGTCCCCTGGCTCTGCACCGCGGCGCTCGTACACGGACTCTTCCTCCAGCGGTCCCAGAAGCGGCACCGCCGCGTCAACCTGATCCTGGCGTGCTTCGCCTTCGCCACGATCCTCTACGGCACGTTCCTGACCCGCTCGGGAATCCTCGCGGACTTCTCCGTGCACTCCTTCGTGGACCTGGGGATCACCGGCTGGCTGGTCGGCATCCTGGTCGGGTTCGTGGGCCTGTCCGTCGTAATGCTGGCGTGGCGGTGGCGCGCGATTCCCCGCGTGTCCGAAGACGAGCCGCCGGCCCTGTCGCGCAGCGTCTTTTTCATACTCGGGGTCGCCATCTTCTGCGCGCTGTCGTTCGTCATCCTCCTGGGAACCTCGGCCCCCCTGCTGACGCGCCTTTCCGGCAACCCTTCGCAGGTTCAGAACTCCTTCTACACACGGACGACCACGCCCGCAGCGTTCCTGCTCGCCCTGATGGCGGCCTTCGTCCCCTTCGTCTCGTGGAAGGGAGAGAGCCTGCGCGGCCTCCTGGCGAGCTCCCGGCGCTCCCTCATCGTGGCCACGGCCGGTCTGGCCGTTTCCTTCTTCCTCGGGGCACGCGACTTCCTGACCCTGTCGATCCTGTTCGTGGCGATCTTCGCCGCGGACATGAATCTCCGGGCGGTCCTGCGCAAGGCCAGGAACGCCAAGTTCGGCGGCGCCGGCGGCTACCTGGCGCACGTCGGCATCGGCATCATGCTGGCCGGCATCGTGGTGTCCGCGGTCTACGCCAAGTCCACGCGGATCACCCTTCCGATCAACAAGCCGACCAAAGTCGCCGGCTCGACGCTGACGTTCCTGCGCGTGGTTCCGGGGACCGCCACCTCCAAGCAGGCGATGGAAGTACGGGTCGAGACGGCGAAAGGGAAGACCCTGTACGCCTATCCGAAGATGTACATCAACAGCCGCACCGGCCAGATGATGGCCAATCCGGCAATCCGTCATTCACCCATTCTCGATTTCTACATGGCGCCGCAGGCGTACGATCCGGGCCAGCCCGAACAGGTCGGCCGCGTCGTGCGATTGACCAAGGGAACGACCCAGTCGATCGAGGGGGTCGGCTTCACGTTCCGCGACTTCAACGCCGATCGCTCGGCCATGATGCGCGGCGAGAAGAAAATCCTCGTGCTGACGGACCTGGCGATCACGCCGCCCGACGGCACCCGGCACGACGTCACCATCAAGTACGTCTACCACTTCGACGGAAGCCCCACCGAGGCACAGGAGATCGACATTCCCGGCGTGACGGGCGGCCGCATGCGGGTCGAGGCGGTCTCTCCCAACGACGGCGCGGTGGTGCTGTGGATGAAGGGACTGTCCAAGGATCCCGCCGCCGAGTACCAGCCGGCGACGACGGAGTCTCTCTCGCTCGACGTCACCCAGAAGCCGCTCATCAATCTGGTCTGGGCGGGCTTCTACGTGATGATGGCGGGGGCCCTCCTGGCGTTCATCAAGCGCTCCCGTGAGGCCCGCCGTGCGGTGATCGCCGAGTCGCACGCCTCCGTGCCGGCGCGCGAGCACGTAGCCGCGACAGGGCCGGCGATTCCCGCGCACTCGCGCTCCCGCATCTAGCCGCTCCAGGAGAACCGACGGGCCGAGACGGACGCCTCGACTCAGGCCCGGATCCTGCATCCTCGAGATGTGTGCGCTCGAGGTGACGCCATGAAGAAATTCTTGATAATCGCCGTTTCGATGCTCCTGGCGGGAGCCGCGTTCGCGGCCCACCGCCCTCTCTACCGGATCGGTCTGCGTGACGGAGGACAGGTTCTGGCCATCGACCGTCCGCTTCTCGACGGGACCGTTCTGGTGTTCCACGCGTACCCCGGAGGGGCCTTGACCGGGCGCCCGCAGGAAGATGTGCTCGCGGTCGCGCGAGCGGACCGGACGATCGGTAAGCCTTCCACGGTCGTGGTCACGGCCCCCGTCGAACCCGCCGCCGGCAGGTTCCCGCCGCCGATCCAGCCGGGCGAGATCATCGACCTCGGTCCGACCGGAGGCGATCACTCGACCCCGGCGACCGCTCCGTCGACGGCTGCTCCGTCAACGCTTTCCCTTCCGGGCGGCGTCTACGATCCGCGCAACCCGATGTATGGTGGCTACAGCGCAACGGGCTCGAATCCCGTGCCGGGGACAGCCGGAGATCTGGCGCGCGCCATTTCCACCGCCCCCCCGACAGCCGATGCGCCCTTTGGCACGAACGGATTTCCGATCACCTCGAGCGCCCCGACGCCGACGATCGGAGCGGATGGCCAGCCGATCATCGCTCCGACCGGAGCTCCGGGCTCGACTCCTTTGAACATGGGCCCCAACGGGGCGCCGATCCTGGCTCCTCCGGGAACGCCGGGGTCCGGCCAACCGGTAATCGGTCCCAACGGAACGCCGGTTCTCGCGCCTCCGGGCGCTCCGGGATCGGCGCCGCCCACAGTGGGCCCCAACGGCTACCCGGCTGCGCCGGCACCGGGGTCGAAGGGCTGACCTTCTCCCCGGCCGGGCCGGAGCTCTCGCTCAGCCGAGCTCGATCTCGGTCTTCCAACCATCCCGGGCGGCGAGGATCCTGCACTGCGGGGCCTTCTCCGCGCCGAGCTCGGCGAGCGCCTGGCCAAGCGCGTCCTCTCCCATCTCGATGGGGCCCTTGCCGAAATGGGAAAAGATCGCCCGCGGCACGGCGTACGCGGCGAGCCATCGGAGCTGCGCCCGCACCGTGGTGTGGCCCATCAGCGCCCCGCTCTGATGGCGCCGAACGAGCGAGCCTTTGAGCGTCGATCCATCGCCGATGTACAGGCCGGCGCCGGCCAGGGCATCCCGCGGGCTGTCGAAGCTGATGATGTCGCCGGAGTACACGATCGTCCCTTCCGGTGTGTCGATGCGGGCGCCCACGCAGGGGCAGCGCACGGAATGAACGACGGGATGGGTCGTCAGCAGGAGCGGCCCGATCTTTTCCGGCCGGCCGGGCTCCAGCACCATGCGCCTGGCGATCGGAAGATCCTTCGTGATCTCGTGCGTGACCGCGGAGGCGTAGACCGGAAGCGCGGTGCCCTCTTCGAGCCCCCGAGCATGGTCGGGATGGGCGTGGGAGACGAAGACCGCGTCGGGAGCGATCGACCCGAGCATTCCCTTCCGGTTCTGCCCGAAGTCGCAGAGGAGCCGGAACCCTCCGGACTCCACCACGAACGCCGAGTGCCCAGTATGGGCCCGCGAGCTCTCTTCGACGTACCCCCTGGTCCCGTAGAAGTGGAGACGCACCCGCCGATCAGGCTCCGGTCAGCTCCGCCCGCATCTGTTCCCAGGCCTGTCGCGCCTCGTCCACGGAGCCCTCGTCCTCGATCGTGGTGATGTCGCCCGGCGCCTTGCCCAGCGTGACGGCCTTCAGGACGCGCCGCATGATCTTCCCGCTGCGCGTCTTGGGCAGCATGTTCACGAAGTCGAGGTCGCCGATGACCGCGACCGGCCCGAGCTCGCGTCCTCCATCCAGCGCCGGGCGATCGGGTGAATCAAGTCCATGCGGTCACCTCCGTGAGGAGCGGCGGAACAACTATAGCCCCGCGATCATCGAAGCAGCCTGCCGGGGCCGCATGATGCAAGCACATTAGCGGCACCCGGAGAGGGCCTCGGAATCTCGTTACAATCCGGGACGATGCGGCTGGGAGCACTGGACCTGGAGATCGTGCCGGACGCGAGCTTTCGGTTGGACGGAGGCGCGATGTTCGGGGTCGTGCCGAAGGTCCTGTGGGAGAAGAAGGCAAGACCGGACGAGAACAACCGGGTTCCCGTGGCCACCAACTGCCTCCTGGTCAAAGGAAAGGACTTCGTGGCCGTCGTCGACGCGGGTTTGGGCGAAAAGTGGGACCAGAAGTCCCGGCGGATGTACGGCATCGAGGACGGGACCACGCTCCGGCGTTCGCTCGCCATCCATGGCGTCGCGCCGGAGGACGTCGACGCCCTGGTCCTCTCCCATCTCCACTGGGACCACTCGGGAGCGGCGACGCAAGCCTGCGGCGCGACCGTGGCGCCCTCCTTCCCCAGGGCCTCCGTCTACGTCCAGGCGATCGAGCTCGCCCACGCCCGGGGGCCGAACGAACGGGATCGCGCCTCTTACCGGCCCGAGAACTGGGAGCCGCTGGCCCAAGCCGGGTTGCTGCACGCCGTGCAAGGGGAACGGGAGATCCGTCCCGGCGTCACCGTCGTACCCGTACGCGGCCACAACGAAGGCATGCAGGCCGTGCGCATCGAGTCGGAGGGCAAGACGGCGTTCTTCTTCTCCGACCTGCTGCCGACTTCGGCCCACGTGCCGGTGCCTTGGACCATGGCTTACGACCTCTATCCCGTCGAGCTCGTCCAGAACAAGAAGCGCCTGACCGATCAGGCCGCCCACGAGGGCTGGCTCTGCGTCTTCGTGCACGATCCCGTCATCGCGTGGGGAACGATCGTGGACGAGATGAATGGGAAGAGGAGGGTGCACCGGGTGCCGAGGGACAGTGCGACGTTCTAAGTGCGATGTTCTAGGTGCGACGTTCTACGTTTCCCGGGCTGGCGTCACCCCAACGTAGAACCGAGAACGTCGCACGTCGAACGTCTCTTCACACTTCTCTCAAGGCGTTGACGATCTTCAGCCTCGCCGCCCGCCATGCCGGGAAAAATCCTCCGAAGAGTCCCATCGCGACCGAGAAAACGATGCCTCCGACCACCAGGGGCGGGGTGAGCTGGAAGTTGAACAGGATGTCGGAAAAGGTTCGGAAGTTCTGCGTCCCGACCGGAGCGGTCAGGAAGAAGCGGACGAGAACGAGCGCGGCCAGAACGCCGAGGACCCCTCCGATCAGGGCGAGCAGGAGCGACTCCAGGATGAAGGAGAGGAGGATGGAGCGCCGGGGAAAACCGAGCGCCCGCATCGTTCCGATCTCGCGCACGCGCGCCGAGACCTGCGCGTACATGGTGTTCATCGCGCCGAACGACGCTCCGATCGCCAGGATCACTCCGACCAGGTAGGCCAGGATCCGGATCGGGGCGGCCGTGGACATCTGCTCCTCGTAGTACTTCTTTTCGGTCTTGCCCTCCAGCTTGACGCGCTGGTCGCCTTTCACGCCGGCCACGATCTGATCGCGGGCCGCGGTGTCGGCGGCGCGCAGCATGACCACGGAGTAGCCCTGCGCTCGATGGATTTGGCCCTGGAGGTTGTGCAGGTCCGTCCAGATCTCGGAATCGTAAGGAGTGCCATTGGCGTCGAAAACGCCTACGATCGTCCACTGCTCGCTTCCCGCCTTGATGACGCCGCCGATCTGGGCGTTCTCGAACCGCTCCGAAACGCTCCTGGACACGACCGCCTCCGCGGTTCCCGCCAAGAACATCCGGCCGGAAACGACCTTGATCTCCGGCCGCACCTGGAGCGCGGTCGGCAGCACCCCCCGGACCTGGACGTTGGTCTTCTTTCCGTCGCGCTTGGGTATGTTGACCAGCACGACCAGCTCAGGAGACGCCATGGGCTGACCCTTCGCATCCCGCTCGACGCCCGGCAGAGTCCGGAGCGTCTCGAACTGTTCCGGGGCGACAAACGACATGACCTCGGCCTGGGCTCCCGTGCGCATGACCAGGACGTTGCGGTCGGAAGCCTCTCGGGTCAGGGTCTTTCGGATCCCCTCGGCCAGGGACATCACGACAGTGAAGACGAAGACCACCAGCGTGATCACGAAGATCGTCATGCCCGTCGACATCCGGCGCTGGAGGAGATTGCGGAGGTTGTACTTCAGCGGTATCGCCATGTGCCACCGTAAGGCGTTCGGCGTCGGGTCGCTTCGGGCTTCGGCTCACGCCTGACGCCGCTCGCTTCACGCCCCATCACACCACCTGCCTCAAGCCATCGACGACCTTGATCCGCGAGGATCGGATCGCCGGCACGATGCCGGAGAAGATCCCGATGCTGACGGCCGACACGAACGCGAGCAGCAGAGTCTCGGCCGTGACCTTGAAGTTGTATGTGAACGGCGCGGCCGGCGAGTGCCGCAGGCCCTCGACGATCACGTGGACCAGGGGAACAGCCAGAAGGACGCCGAGAGCGCCTCCCAGCAGCGACAGCACGACCGCCTCCGACAGCACGATTCCCAGGACGTGGCTCTGCAGGAAGCCCAGGGCCCGCATCACGGCGATCTCCGTCACGCGCTCCCGGGCCGACATGGCCACGGTATTGGCCACGATCAGGATCACCGCGAACAGGACGACCAGGCTGATGAACCGGATGAGCAGCTTCACGTTGCCCAGCATCTCGACGAACTGGAGCTGAAACTGCTGCTCGGACATGGCCTTGACCGGGGCGGTGGAATTCTCGAACATGCGGTTGATCTCTTCGGTCACGCGCTGCACGTCCGTCCGGGAAGCGACCTTCAGGTAATAGATCCCGGTCTGCCCGCTGCGCCCGAAGTAGGAGTTTTCCAGGTACTTGTTGTTGAAAAAGATGTTCGATTCGTCGTTGGACGAATACACGCCGCGCAACACGAGGTCGAGCACCAGGGGGATGTAACTTCCGCGGATCTGGATCCGATCGCCGATCTTCCAGTGGTAGCGGTCGACCAGCTGCTTGCCGGCGATGAAAGAGTCCCGCTCTCCCTGCCAGGCCTTGACCTGCTCGGCAGGAATCCTGTAGTCGTCGAAGATCTTGGGCCACGACTCCGGATCGGTCGACAGCTGTCCGAAGAAATTCTCCGGCCGATCGTTCTTGTAGATCCCGCCGAACCAGATCTCCGGGGCCACGGCGACGACGCCGGGGATCTGGTCGATGCGCTGCCGATACGCCAGAGGCATGAAATTCGCGAGTCCCGTCGCGTGCTGGACGACGATGCGGTTGGTGCTTGCGTTGGCGTCGTAGGACAACGCGTTCAGGAGCGAGGTCAGGACGACGATCAGGACGAGCACGAGCACGATCGACGCCATCGTCAGGAAGGTGCGGGTCTTCTTGCGGAAGACGTTCTTCCACACCAGGCGAAAGAATTTCATGGCCGGACTCCGTCCGCGTGGGGCGTGAGGCGTGAGGCGTCGCGCGAAGTCATGAGCCGGGCTCCACGACGGCGCGCTCCGTCTGCCGGACGCTCTCCACCAGGACACCCTTCTCCAGGTGCAGGAGGCGGTGCGCGTGCGCCGCGGCCCTCGGATCGTGCGTGACCATCACGATGGTCTTTCCGAACTCGCGGTTCAACCGGTTCATGAGATTCAAGATTTCTTCGGCCGATTTCGAGTCGAGGTCTCCGGTCGGCTCGTCGGCCACCAGGAGCTTGGGATCGCTCACGACGGCTCGGGCGATGGCCACCCGCTGCTCCTGGCCGCCCGAGAGCTGCCGCGGGTAATGGTCCATCCGGTCCGCCAGACCCACGATCGAGAGGGCGGTCTGGACGTGCTCCCGGCGCTCCTTCCTCGAAAGGTGCGTCAGGAGGAGCGGCAGCTCGACGTTCTCGAACGCGGTCAACACCGGGATCAGGTTGTACAACTGGAAGATGAAGCCGACGTTCTCCGCTCTCCAGCGCGCCAGATTCGTCTGGGAAAGCTGCGCGATATCGGTTCCGGCGACGAGAATCCGCCCACGCGTGGGCGTGTCGATGCCGGCGATGAGGTTCAAGAGCGTCGACTTTCCCGATCCCGAGGGCCCCATCAGCGCAAGGTACTCCCCCTGGGGAACGTCCAGGTCGAGATCCTTCAGGACCACGAGCTCCTCGACGCCGCGCTTGTAGACCTTGGTCAGGCTCTCGATCGCGATCAATGGCGCTGCCATGCTCACATCCCTTTCACTTTGACTCGCTCGCCGCTCTTCACACCGGCCCGGCCGGCGTCGGCCACGAGGGTTTCGCCGCCTTGAAGCCCCTCCAGGATCTCCACCTGCCCCTGCGGGGCCGGAGCGGTCCGGACTCTTCGCAGAATGGCTCGGCCCTCCGCGATCAAGAACACTCCCGGCGCCCCGTCGGCTTGGACGACGGCCGACTCCGGGACCAGCACGTGCGACTTGTGGACCGCGCCGGTCGTCGGCCTCTCGGTGAAGTTCACCTTCGCCGACATCTCCGGCAGGATTCTTTCGTCGGGATCCTCGAACGCGACCTTGACCTTGACTGTCCCCTTGGCCCGGTCCGCGGTGGGAATGATCTGCAGCAGGTGCCCGTGATAGGCGTGGTCGGGGTACGCGTCCAGAACGATCTCCGCCGGCTGCTTCGGCGCCAGCCGGGCCAGATTCGCCTCGTTGACGTCGGCGCCGACGTAGAGCGTCGAGAAATCGACCAGGGTCACGATCGCTCCGCCCGAGCCGCCCCCCGACGGGGAGGATCCGTACGGCGAGACGGCTTCCCCGACGAACGCGCGCTTGGCCGTGACCACGCCGGTGAAGGGCGCGCGGATTTCGGTGTAGTCGCGAAGCGCGTCGACGTAGCGCACGTTGGCGCGCGCGGAGGCCTCGTTGGCGACCGCCGTGTCGAGCGCTTCCTTCGTGGTCAGCCCCTGGGCGAAGAGGGATCGCTGCCGTGCCAGCTCCGCCTGGGTGTTCTCCCAGCCCGCCTTCTTGTCAGCCATCTGCGCGTCGAGGTCCGTGTGGTCCAGCCGCGCGATGACGTCTCCCTTGCGGACGCGGGACCCCTCGGTCACGTTCAACTCGGTGATCTTCGACGTGATCTTGGGAGACAGATCCGCCTTGCGGTCGGCCTCGATGTAGCCGGCCGCCGAAAGGACCGTCGTGGCTTGGCCCTCGGTGACCAGCGAGGCGCTCACCGTCTCGACCGTCTTGGGAACCAGCGACTGTCCCCGCTCGGTGACGAAGAAGGCGGCGACTCCCAACCCCACGACGACCACTGCGGCAACGAGGAGCCAGCGCTTCCCGCCGCCTGGTTTCTCCGGATCCCGTCGGATGCGGAGAGCGGAAAGATCGGGGGCGTCGGCCTTCTCCGGATTCATAGCGCTCATCGCTCGCAGGTTCGACATTCTATGGCCTCTCCCCCTTCGACACCGGCCGGGCGGCGAATGTTGCGGGTCGGGAGCCGCACGCGGGCCCGAAAAGGAACCCGAAGACCTGCTTACGCGTTATGATTGCTGTGATGCTCTTGGGCGCGGTTCTCCTGGCCGGTGCCCTCGCGGCGGAAAAACCCGCCGCCGCTCCCACCACCGCTGCACCTGCGGCCGCCGCATCCAAACAGCTCTATCGTCTCGAGCTCGCCGGACGCCAGACGTTGTGGGCAGAGGACCATCCGCAGCAGTCGGGCTCGATGATCGTGTTCCGCCGCTTTCCCGACGGGATCCTGGTTTCCATCAGGCGCTCCGACATCCTCCGCATCGTCTCCGCACGTTACGAGCCCGCCGCGGCGCGCGCCATCAAGCCCGGCGGCGTGATCGATCTGGGCATGACTGGCGGGAGCTCCGGATCCGGCCATCTCTCCGCGGCGACCAAGGGCGCCGGGGCGACGCAATCGACCGCCCCCGGTGAGCGCAGTGACGGGACCGCGTTGTTCAATCCCAACCGGACCTACCGCCCGGACTGGGACTCCAAGCAGGTTCCGGGCATGAACCTCGGCTATCCCGCCTCGCCCAACGACTACCAGGAAGGACGAACGCTCGCCTACCCGTCGGCTTCCTCGCCTCCGCCCGCCCCGGGAGATGTTCCCCGGGCCCGTGTCGAGACCGGAGAGCCCCCCAAAGCCCCCGACCAGTAGGAGTGCCGGCCCTCCCGGTTGACGGAAGGGTCGCCGGCTGCGATCATTCGGGCGAGGCTTCCCTTCGGTGTCTTCAGGTCAGGCGTCGCTTCGAGACTGGAGTGGGCTCGAGGCTGCCGAAGCGAGGTCTCGGGCGGGAGCGCCTTCCATGCTCGAGAATCGTTCACATGTTGTCGCGGGCGCCGCGCTGGCGATCCTGATTACGGCGGGCGCCGCTTCGGCGCAGAACCCGCCAGTCGCGGTCGCCGTCGATGCCTCGGCGGACCGGCATCCGATCAGCCCGCTCATCTACGGCGTGGCCTACGGGGACGCGGCGACGCTCGCCGGCTTGAACGCGCCGATCAACCGCCTCGGGGGCAACAACACCAGCCGGTACAACTGGCAGATCAACGCCGACAACCGCGGTAGCGACTGGTACTTCGAGAGCATTCCGTTCGCCGACGTTCCCGGAGAGGTCGGAGACAGCTTCTTCTCCGCCTCCAAGGCCGGCGGTGCTCAGGCGATGCTCACGATCCCGACCGTGGGCTGGGTGGCGAAGGTGGGGCCGGGACGGACCAAGCTCGCCAGCTTCTCGATCGCCAAGTACGGGCCCCAAACCGGGAACGACTGGCAGTGGTATCCCGACGCCGGCAACGGAGTCCGATCGGACGGATCGTTCGTGATCGCCAACGATCCCAACGATTCGGGGGTGCCCGCGGACTCCCTGTTTCAGCAGGCGTGGGCGCAGCACCTCGTCGCGACCTGGGGCACCGCCGCCGCCGGGGGCCTGCGGTACTACCTCTTGGACAACGAGCCGAGCATCTGGCACGCCACGCACCGTGATGTCCACCCGGTCGGAGCGACCATGCAGGAGATCCGGGACAAGACCGTCGACTACGCGTCGCGCATCAAGGCGGTCGATCCTTCGGCGCTGATCGTGGGCCCGGAAGAATGGGGATGGAGCGGGTACTTCTACAGCGGATACGACCAGCAATACGGAAGTCTCCACGGCTGGGGCTTCCTGCCGGACCGCGCCAGCCACGGAGGCGCCGACTATCTGCCGTGGTATCTCGATCAGATTCGGCAGGCGTCGGCCTCCGCCGGCGTCCGGCTGCTGGACGTCTTCAGCGTCCATGACTATCCGCAGGGGGGCGAGTTCTCCGACGACGTCTCGACGGCGATGCAGCTCCTGCGCAACCGCTCGACCCGTTCCCTGTGGGATCCGGCCTACGTCGACGAATCCTGGATCCAGGACACGGTTGAGCTGGTGCCGCGCCTGAAGGCGTGGGTGGCGGCCAACTATCCCGGAACCAGGACCGGCGTCACCGAATACAACTGGGGAGCGGAGAGTCACATCAACGGCGCGACGGCCCAGGCCGACATCCTCGGAATCTTCGGACGGGAAGGGCTCGATCTGGCGACGCGGTGGACGACGCCGGACCCTTCCACCCCGACGTACAAGGCGATCCAGCTCTATCGCAACTACGACGGCGCCCGGTCGACCTTCGGCGACACCAGCGTGCGGGCGTCGGTCCCGAATCCCGATACCCTGTCCGCCTTCGCCGCGGTCCGCTCCTCCGACGGGGCATTGACGACGATGATCGTGTCCAAGAGCCTTTCGGGGAACACGCCGGTGACGCTTTCCGTCTCCGGTTTCTCGCCGGGCACACGCGCGCAGACGTGGCAGCTGACCTCGGTCAATGCGATCACGCGTCTGGCAGATGTGACCGTGTCCGGCGGCGTCGTCTCGACCTCGGTCCCTCCCCAGAGCATGACGCTGCTGGTTCTCCCGACCACCGTTGGCGCGGGGTTCTACACCGTCACGCCCTGCCGGGTCCTCGATACGCGGGGACCGGCAGGGCCGTACGGCGCGCCATCCCTCTCAGCCGGCGGAGACCGCACGCTGACGGTCACCGGGCGCTGCGGGATTCCGGCCGCGGCCCGAGCCGTCGCCGCGAACGTGGCCGTCATCGCTCCGTCCGCGGCCGGCCACCTGACGCTCTTCCCCGACGGTGTGGCCCTGCCCTCGACCAGCACACTGAACTTCCGGGCGCAACAGACCCGCGCCAACAACGCCGTTCTCTCGCTCGGGGCGACGGGCGGCCTCACCATCCACACCGCCCTCGGCTCCGGAACAGCCGACGTGGCGCTCGACGTGACGGGCTACTTCCAGTAGGGCCCGGCGATCCGCCCGAGACTCGATCGGGGCCCCCGGCTTCCTTAGATGTGGATGGAGTGCCCCTGCACCGCCTCTGCCGCTTCGTGGAGCGCCTCGGAGAGCGTGGGGTGCGCGTGAATGGTTCGGACGAGCTCCTCGGACGTGGCCTCGAGCTTCAGGGCCGCGCCGGCCTCGGCGATGAGCTCGGTCGCGCGCGGACCGACGATGTGCACCCCCAGGACTTCGTCGTACTTCTTTTCTCCAACGATCTTGACGAAGCCGGTGGTCTCGTTCAACACCCGCGCTTTCCCGATCGCCGAGAAGGGGAACTTGCCGACGGTCACGTCGTAGCCCCGCTCTCGCGCCCTGGCCTCGGTCAGGCCGATGGAGGCGACCTCCGGTGAGCAATACGTGCATCCGGGGACCTGGTCGTAGTTGAGCGCGCGCGTTTCCTTCCCCGCCATGTGCTCAACCGCCACCACCCCTTCCGCGGAGGCCACATGAGCCAGCCAAGGCGTCGGGACGACGTCGCCGATCGCGTAGACGCCGGGAACATTCGTCCGCATCATGCTGTCGACGACGATGTAGCCCTTCTCGGTGGCCACCCCCACCGCCTCCAGGCCGATCTTGTCCGAGAGGGGCCGCCGTCCCACCGCCATCAGGATCTTCTCGGTGCGGAACGTCTCGGTCTTCCCCCCCGAGGTGCGCGCGATGATCTCCGCTCCCCCGTCGGTCCTGGCGACGCGCTCGACCCGGGTGTCGACGTACACCGCGATCCCCTGCCGCTTGAAGGACGCCGCCAGCTCCCGCGAGATCTCCTCGTCCTCGATGGGAACGATGCGCGGCAGGATCTCGACGATGGTCGTCTTCGAGCCGAACCGCGCGAACATCGAGGCGAACTCGACCCCCACGGCTCCCGAGCCGATGACGACCAGGGACTTGGGAATCTCGGTCACCTCGAGGATCGAATCGGAGGAGAGGATCGTCGTGTGGTCGATCTCGATGCCGGGCAGCGAGCGCGGCTCGGACCCGGTCGCCACGAGAATGTTCTTGGCGGAGTACGTGGCCTCGGAGCCATCGGCGGCGGCGACCGTCACGCGGCCCACGCCGGTGATCCGGCCGAAGCCGTTGACCACCTCGACGCGGTTCTTCTTCATCAGAAACGAGATTCCATTCGAGCTCTGGCGGACGACCCTCTCCTTATGCTTCATGGCCCCGGGCAGATCCAGCCGCACTTCCCGGGCCGCCACGCCGACATCGGCGCCATGCCGCGTCTCCTCCAGCAGGTCCGCCGTGTGCAGAAGGGCCTTGGTCGGGATGCATCCCTTGAGGGTGCAGACTCCTCCCAGACGGGAATCCTTCTCGACGATCAACGCCGACAGCCCCAGCTGAGAGGCTCGGATCGCCGCGACGTAGCCCCCGGGTCCCGAGCCGATGATGACGAGATCGTAGGTCTTGTTTGAGCTCATGTTTTCGCGCGTCCCCCACTTCCCCCCTCTCCCACTCTCTCCGCCCTGGACTCGGAGGGGGTGAGGGGGCGAGCGGGTGAGGGGGTGAATCGCCCAGGTGAACCTATCATCAGCTGTCCACCCCTTCGCCGGGCTGGGTCGGAGGAACACGCAGGGCCTCGTTGAAGCGGTTGAAGTAGGCGAAGATCCCGACCACGCAGGTGATCTCGACGATCTCCCCTTCGTCGAAGTGACGGGAGAGATCCGCAAAGAGCTCGTCGGAGACCGCGTTGGCGTCCCGCGTGACCTGCAGGCCGTAGCGCAGGGCCGCCTTCTCGCTTTCGTCGAATGGCCCGCTCTCGAAATCGATCAGAGCCTCGAGCTGCTCTTGGGTGACGCCCGTCCGCTTTGCCAAAGCGGTGTGCGAGCGGGTTCAATAGTCGCAGGCGTTGGCGATCGACGTCTGCACGGCCAAGAGCTCCTTGAGCCTGAGCGGCACGGTTCCCGACCCCATGACCGCCGCGAAGTGCGCATCCATGGTGTTGGCCAGCCACGGCCGGTGGGCCATGACCCGGAACATGTTCGGGATGTTGCCCCGCTCCGCGATCTTGCGCTCGAAGCCGTCCCTCACGGCACCGGCGACGGAAGAGCGACCCACGCGTGAGATTCGCGACATCGGCTTGCCCTCCGCGGGAATGCTATCCGACGGCCCGCTCCGCCGGTAGGGAGGCGGCCGGAGGCGCCGTCCGCGTAGAATCGCGCCGTGCGCAAGAGATGGCTGGTTCTGCTGACCGCGGCGGCGGTGTCCGTGGGGTGCGGGGCGGAGAAACCGCCGCAGGCACAGGGAATCGCCATCGGCTTCTTCGGCGCGCTGACGGGCCCGGAAGCGACGTACGCCATTTCCTCCCGCAACGGGGCCCATCTGGCCATCGACGAGCTCAACCGGTCCGGAGGGGTGTTGGGCGAACGGCTGGATCTCCTGGCAGAGGACGACCACAACGAGGCATCCGAAGCGGCGTCGGCCGTGTCCAAGCTCATCACCCGCAACCACGTGGTCGCGCTCATCGGCGAGAACGCCTCCTCCCGCAGCCTGGCCGCCGCTCCCATTGCGCAGACCTACCGCGTCCCGATGGTCTCGCCCTCCTCGACCAACCTCGAAGTGACGAAGAAAGGCGACTACATCTTCCGGGTCTGCTTCATCGATCCCAACCAGGGGAAGGCTCTGGCCCTCTTCGCGCGGCGAAGTCTTCGCGCCGCCACCGCCGCCGTCCTGGTGGACGCCAAGAGCGACTACAGCGTCGGTCTGGCCCGGGCTTTTGGCGAGAACTTCGTCCGCGAGGGCGGTAGGGTCTTGGACGAGGTCAAGTACGCCGAGGGAGACAGTGATTTTTCGGCCCAGCTGACCGCCATTCGATCCAAGGGCCCCGACGTGCTTTTCGTCCCCGGCTACTACACCGACGCCGGCCTGATCGCCCGTCAGGCCCGGTCCCTGGGCGTCACGGCGACGCTCCTGGGAGCCGACGGCTGGGATTCTCCCAAGCTCGCCGAGATCGGCGGCGCGGCGATCGAGGGCGCGTACTTCTCCAATCACTATTCCTTCGACGATCCTTCCCCGACGGTTCAGAAGTTCGTGGCCGACTATCGAAAGGCGTACCGCACCGATCCGGACTCGCTTTCCGCGCTGGCCTACGATGCCGCGAAGCTCATCGCCGACGCCATCACCCGAGCCGGATCGACCGAAGGCAAACGCGTGCGGGACGCGCTGGCGGCGACGCGGGGATTCGCGGGAGTGACCGGGACCATCACCATGGACCCGGACCGCAACCCCGACAAGCTGCCGGTGATCCTGAAGGTGGAAGGCGGCCGTTTTCACTTCGTCGGGCGGTGAGGGCGGCCCGCCGCCAGACTCGCTCGTCCGCTCGCCTACCGCCGGTCCGCCGACTCCAGAATGAACTCGTCAAACGTCGTCATCCCCGGCCCATCGGTGGCCATGGCGGCGCGCCCGGCGGCGGGCTTGGGGTCGGTCCCCTGGAGCAGCGGTTTGCCGTCCCACCGGGCCTCGATCTTCGGGCCGTCCGCCGTCACCGAGAGGACGCCCCAGTCGTTTTCGAGCTCCGCCTTGCCCCGGCCAGTCTCCGTCGATCGACCGCCATGCGAAACGGTCAGGCGAGCCTCACCGGTCGACTGGTCGACGAGCACCACGCAATAGTCTTTCGGGTCCTTGCCGTCCGCCAGACGGAACAGGACGCCACCCCGACCGGAGCCCTTCTGCAACGCCACCGAGAGCGTCCCGTCGCGAAAGGTCATGTTGCGCCGGACGGCCGCGGCGATCGATCCGGACGGCCGGTCGGCAACGATCTGGCTGACGGCGTTGGGGGAGGACGGCGGATTCATCCCCGTCGTGACCCTCCATTCCGATCGAACCGGATCGCCCAGCACGAGGAAATCGAAGTATCCCGGCTCTCCCAGCACGGTGTCGAAGTCGAAATGATTCCGCAGCCTCGGATGCGCGGCCGGCGCCGGCGTGCCGGTCTGGGCCAGGAGACAAAGGGGTAACGCGAGGAGGCAGATTCCGGATCGGACCCTTCGGTTATGCTGAGTCATCGGCGCCGAAAAACAATCCTCTCCGACTAAAATTCCCTCCGCCATGAACAAACCACCCTCCTCCTACAGACGCGACCAGGACGGATACTCATTCATTCTCGATCGTTCCAGCGTCGAGCTCCTCAAGGCCATCCCGGAGTTCGAGGGCCGGGAAGAGCCGGCTCTGGCCGACGACTTTCTCCGCTTCCGCGTCGAAGGCTGGGCCGAGAACCTCGCCGACGCGGGCGCCGCCAAGGGCGAAATCGGCGTCCACGTCGACCCCCACCAGCGCAAGGCTCACCTCCAGCGCGCCTCGACCGTGCTGTTCAGCGCCGATATCTAGCCGCGCTTGGCGCGGCCGTGAGGCGTCAGGCGTGAGACGTCCGGCGCAAGAACCCTGGAAATGCCCGTCCCGCTTCGCCTCACGCCTCACCCCTCACGCCTTACGATTCAAAAGCTCACGATCCCGCGGATGGTCCGCCCCACGGCCAGAAACGCCTGCCGGGAGTAGGGATCGACCACCACGCGGACGTCGGCCGGAGGCGCGACGTCCCCCGTCAGGGAAGCGGCCAGGCGGGCGGCCTGCCCGTCGAAGAACAGTTCTCCGAGCTCGCGGTCCGTTTTTCCCTTGGAGCCCGGCAGCTCGCGCAGCTTGGCCAGGTCGCGCGGCTCCATGCGCATCCGATAGCCGCTCTCGTCTCGGTAGAGCGGCTCCCGCTCCTCGTCCAGGAGCGGCCGAGGTCCTCGGGGCCCCTTCCGGCGGTCGGCCGAGGCCGCGGCGGGGCCCTCGGTCTGCGCCGGGAGCGAGGCGTCCGCGTCCGCCTCCTCCTCCGCGCGCACCGGTCGATCGGAAGGGGGCGGGTGCTCGTCGGTCATCGCCCCGCCAGGATGTTCTTGGAGATCACCATCCGCTGAATCTCGCTGGTCCCTTCGTAGATCGTGGTCACGCGCGCGTCGCGGTAGTAGCGCTCCACGGGATATTCGCGGGAGTAGCCATAGCCCCCGAAGATCTGGACCGCGCGCGCGGCGATCGCGTTGGCGGCCTCGGTGGCGAAGACCTTGGCCATGGACGTCTCCTTGGAATGGCGCACACCCGGCTTCTCCGAGAGAACCGCGGCCCGGTACGTCAGCATTCTCGAGGCCTCGATCTGGACCGTCATGTCCGCGATCTGAAACGCGATGACTTCGTGCTCGGCGATCTTCTTGCCGAAGGTCTCTCTGGTCCGGGCGTAGGCCACGCACGCGTCGAAGCAGGCACGGGCGATGCCGATCCCTTGCGCGGCGATGCCGATGCGGGAGTGATCCAGCGTGCGCATGGCGATGGTGAATCCCTCCCCTTCCTGACCGAGCCTGCGCTCCTCGGGCACTCGAACGTTCTCCAGGAACACCGAGGCCGTCTTGGACGCGCGCAGCCCCATCTTGTCTTCCGGCGCGCCCACCCGCAGGCCGGGATCTTCCGCGGAGACGAGAAACGCCGTGATCCCGCGGGTGCCGGCGGAGGGATCCGTCATGGCCATGACCAGGTACCATTTCGCCTGCCCGGCGTTGGTGATCCAGGCCTTGGCGCCGTTCAAGACATACGCGCCGCCGTCGCGCTCTGCCCTGGTCTTCTGGTTGGCCGCGTCGGAACCGGATTGCGGCTCGGTCAGCGCGTAGGCGCCCAGGCCGCGGCCCGAGGCCACCTCCGTCAGGATCGTCTTCTTTTGCCGCTCGCTGCCGAACTTCCAGAGCGGATAGCAGAAGACGGAGTTGTTGACGGAGACGATGACCGCCGTCGACGCGCAGACGCGCGCCAGCTCCTCGATGGCCAGGGCGTAGGACAGCGCGTCCACGCCCGCGCCGCCGTACTCCTCCGGCACCATCATCCCCAGGATCCCCATCTCCCCGAGCCGGGCCAGGATCTCGGTCGGAAAGCCCTCCTTCTTCTCGCGCTCCAGGACGCCGGGGGCGATCTCGCTGTCGGCGAAGTCACGCACCATGTCGCGGATGCGGGTCTGGTCGTCGCTCAGCGCGAAATTCATGGCGTCCGCGGCGCGCCCGGGGCCGGCGGGTTGCCCGCCCCTCCCCGTCCCCGACGACGCCGGAAGCGGCGGCGCCTGCGGCGTCCCTCGCCGGCCGCGGGGGCGGGCGCCACCGAAGCGGGCTGGGCCTGTTTCTGCGCCTGGGGCGGACGCGGTGCCGGCCCGGCGTTCGCGTTCGAGCGTCCGGAAGGCTGCGGCCGCGCCGAGGGCGGTTGAGGACGACCCTGGGGCCGCGGCCCTTCGCGTCTCTCCCCCGGCCGCCCCCGTCCGCGGCGGCGCCGTTTGTCGCGCCGCGGTTCGGGCGTGTCGACCCATCCCTCTTCCAGGTGGCGGAACGTCACCACGACCTCCGGACGAGCCGCCCGCTCTCGAAGATAGTCCTTGAGCCGGACGGCCAGAGGCTGGGACGGGTCCTGGACCAGGGCCGGGAGGCGCTCGGTGTCGAAGAGAACCATCCGCGTCCATCCGACGCTCTTCTTCCGACCGTCGGGGGCCTCGAGCCTCATCACGAACATGTCCCGTTCGTGGTCGAGAACGTGCTCGCGATACTCGAACTCGGGAAAGACCTCCCGGCACAAGGCCTTGAGGAACTCCAGATGCTTCTCCCCGCGCTCGAGCGTCTGCTCCATCGAGACCACGCGGTCCCGGAACATTCGGGTCTGCGGCATCAACCTTTCCTTCGACTGAGGACGGAGGACCGAGGACTGAGGACTCCAGAGACTTCCATCCAGCGGAGACTCCGCCTGGCGTGAGCGCCTCGAGTCCGCAGTCCGCAGTCCGCAAAACCTCCAGTCCGCAGTCCGCAGTCCGTGGTCATCCGACGGTCACTCCCATGTCCTTGAAAATCTCCCGGGCGATGATCAGCCGGTGGATTTCGCTGGTTCCCTCGTAGATCTCGGTGATGCGGGCGTCGCGAAAATTGCGCTCCACCGGATACTCCTTCGTGTATCCGTAGCCTCCGTGGATCTGGAGAGCCTTGGTCGTCACCCGCTGCGCCATCTCCGCCGCGAACAGCTTCGCGATCGCGGCCTCCTGACCGAAACGTCCCTGGCCGGCGCGGGCCCGGTCCTTGGCCGCCGCGGCCCGGCGTGTCAGGAGCCGCGCGGCGTCGATTTCCGTCGCCATGTCCGCCAGGTAGAAGCGGATGACCTGGAAGTCGGAGATGGACCGGCCGAACGCCCGCCTTTCCTGCGCGTAGCGGACCGCGGCCTCGTACGCCTCCTGGGCGATGCCGATGGCTTGCGCCGCGATTCCGATGCGTCCGCCGTCGAGCGTGGCCATGGCGATCTTGAAGCCGTCTCCCTCACGGCCCAGGAGATTCTCCGCCGGCACCCGCACGTCCGACAGGAAGATCTCGACGGTTCCCGAGGCGTTCACTCCGAGCTTGACCTGGTGGCGGGAGCGGTCGAATCCGGGAGTCTCCGCGTCCACGATGAACGCGGAAATGCCGCGGGCCTTCTTTTCCGGACTGGTCATCGCGAACAGGACGCAGAGATCGGCGGCCTGCCCGCACGTGATGAAGACTTTCTGGCCGCTCAGGCGGTAGACGTCGCCGTCGCGGACGGCCCGCGTCTGCTGGTTGGCCGCGTCCGAGCCGGCGTTGGGCTCCGTCAAGGCGAAGCAGCCGAGCAACTCGCCCCGGGCGAGCGGCGTCAGAAACTTCTCCTTCTGCTGCGGGTTGCCGAATTTCTCGATCGGATCGCACACCAGCGAGTTGTTGACCGACAGGATCACGCCCATGTTGGCGCAGGCCCGTGAGATCTCCTCGATGACGATGCTGTAGGAAACGACGTCCATTTCGGAGCCGCCATAGGCCGCGGGAACCGAGACGCCGGCCAGCCCCAGTTTGCCCGCCTCCCGGAAGAGGTCCTTGGGAAACTCGCCGCTCTGGTCGATGGCGGCGGCGCGGGGCCGCACCGACTGCTCGGCGAACTCGCGGACCGCGGTCCGGAGAAGCTGCTGGTCCTCGGTCAGGTCGAAATCCATCGGACGCGGAGTATACCGGGCGTGAGGCGAGACGCGTGAGGCGTGAGGCGTGAGGCGTGAGGCGTGAGGCGTGAGGCGAAGCTAAACCGGTAGGAGGGACGTGAGGAACTCCAGGATTCTCTCGGCGTATCGCGGCCATGCCATTTCGTGAGCGGCTTGCTCGAGCCCAGGCCGGTAGGATTCGACGCCGCTCGCAAAGATCCGGGCGACGGCGTCGGCCAACCCTCCCGCATCGCCGGCCGGGAAGACCTCTCCCGTCACGCCGGGACGAACGACCTCCGCGAGACCTCCCACCGCCGCCGCGGCCAGAGGACGGCGCGCTCCGATGCCGCGGGCGGCGATCGCGCTCGAGGAGATCCTCCGGTACGGAAGCGCCAGCACGTCGCACGCCGCGAGCCACAGCGCCATCTGTCTCTCCGAGACGTATTCGTCTTTCCACAGGATCCGCGCCCGCGCCGGGCTCGACTCCCACAGGGCCCGCACCGGGCCGGCGTCCTCGAAGACTTCCCCCACGATCGCGATCGAGGCGCCGGTTTCGGCGACGATGCGCGGCGCCGCTTCCAGCAGGAGGTCGACCCCCTTGTAGCGGCGCACCAACCCGAGGAACAGAACGAGACGGCCTTCGACGCCCAGCTCCCGCCGCGCCTCGTCCCGACCGGCCTCCGGCGCGAGGGCCGGCAGAGGGATGGCCACGGCCGGACGGCGCGGGAAGCGGCGCTCGAGCTCGTCCCGGTTCGCCGCGTTGTGGGCGATGAACGCGTCCGCGGTCGCGAACGGGCCGAGCGACAGGAATCGCTGGACCGCTCCGGCTTCGTGGTCCTCCAGGTTGTGGCACAGCAGGATCCGCCGCATCTGCGGCGCGATCCGCGCCAGCCTCCGGAAGACGGCGCGGACCGGCAGCCCCCAGAAGGACGTCCACCACGGGACGATGAGCGTTCGCGCACCAAACCCCCGCGCTCTCTCCGCAGTCCGCCGCCACGAGCGTGGGGAAAGGTAGTCGAGGACCGGGGTAGCCCGGGCCGGCGACAGGCGCGGATCGAGCGCGAATCGGCGCGGATCGAGCCAACGGGGATAGGGCCGCGAGAACGTCAGGTAGTCGACCGGCGCCAGCCGCGAGAGCTCCTCGGCCAGATGGGCGGTCTCGTGGGCAATCCCGCCGCGGTCCGGCGGCGCCGGCCCGAGGATGGCTATCCGCACCGGAGCCTTTCCAAATCGCAAATCACAAATCGCAAATCACAAATTCCTCACTCTCCCTGCCGAACCAGCCACAGTCCCTTCAGGTACTCCCCCTCGGGGCAATCGAGAGACACCGGATGATCGGCGCCGGCTCCCTGCCGGGCCACGAGGGTGAAGGAACGGCCCGCGTCGAGACTCGCCGCGAAGACGATCTTCTGAAACAGCGACGCGTCCACCAGGCCGGAGCAGCTGCAGGTCAGGAGCCACCCGCCCGGTGCGACGAGCTTCATCGCCAGGCGGTTCACGTCCTTGTAGCCGCGAGCCGCCCGCTCGACGTCGGCGCGCTTTCGAGCGAAGGGAGGCGGATCGCAGATCACGATGTCCCATTCCTCTTGCGCCTCGCACCGCCGGCGCAGGTCTTCGAAGACGTCGGCGCGGACGAAGTCCTCGGGACCTGCCGGTAGTCCGTTGCGGGCCCGGATCTGGCGGGCCAGAGCCAGGGCGGGCTCGGACGCGTCGACGTCCACCGCGCGGCGCGCCCCTCCCCGAAGCGCCGCCGCGGAGAAGGCACCCGAATAGGAAAAGAGATTCAGGACGGTCCGTCCCGAGGCAATGGCGGCCGCGCGGGCCCGATTCTCGCGCTGGTCCAGGAAGAATCCGGTCTTCTGACCGGCGGCCACGTCCGCAACAAGTTGTATATTGTTTTCGGTGAAGGGCACCGGATCGGGGATCCGGACCTCCGGGGTCGCCGGCGGCGCGGCCTCACGCCTCGCGGGCGAAGCCCGGTCGTGTTCCGCGGCGCTCGACCGCACCAGGAGCCGCCCCGGCGCGAACACCTCGCGGGCGGCCTCGGCCAGCTCGTCTTCCCATCTCCGCGTGCCTCCGGTCAGAAGCTCCAGGACGGCGACGTCCCCGTAGCGATCGACCACCACGCCCGGGCAGAGATCTCCCTCCGAGTTGACCCAACGGTACCCGGTCGTGCCGGAGGGAAGGACCCGTTCCCGCAGAGCCCGGGCCTGCCGGAACCGCGACCGAAAGAGCGGGCCATCGATCTCGCGGTCCTCGAACGTCCAGAGCCGCGCCACGATCTGGGAATCCGGCGAGTAGGCGCCCCGCGCCAGCAGCCGACCGGCCGCGTCAAAGACCTCGGCCCTGCCGTCCGAGCCGTCTCCGCGCGCTTGCCCCACCGCGCCGGAGAACAGCCAGGGATGACGGCGACGCACCGATTCGTCGCGTCCGGGCTTCAATGTGAGGCGGATCACGGGAGGACGTGAGGCGTAAGGCGTGAGGCGTGAGGCGAAACGAAAGCCCTCAACGGAAGAAGCACCCGGTCCGTATATCAGACAAACGCACCTGATCTCCTCCTTCGGCCCTTCGCGAGAGGGGCCTTCTTTTTGCGCGGCGTAAGGCGTGACGAGTGAGGCGTGAGGCGAACCGGAGAGAGTCAGGCACGCCTTCCGCCTTCCGCCTTACGCCCCGGTCAGGGCTGATTCGGCGACCAGTCGTATTCCAGGAACGTCGGCTCCGTCGCAGACAACGCGATCGAGGACGCCGTCGCCGGGTCATTCACGAATCGCGCGACCGCCTTCAAAAGAGTCCCGCCGTCGCGCTCGAACTCCTTGCGATTCCAGTTGAAGATCATCGACAAGGCGATCGGCCCCTTGGCCTTGTCGATCCGGTTCTTGGACGGATCGTTGACGAACGAACGCCCCTGCCGATCGAGCGCCGCCGACAGGCCCTCGGCCCGGTACGCTTTCCCCGCCAGAGGAGGGCAGGACTTCGAGGCGCAGACGATCGCGAAATGGATGCGCGCGTCCCTGGCTTCCCGCAGCTTGTTCTCGATTCCGTCGAGCGTGAGCGTTTCGCCGCCCACCTTGTGCGGGATCGTCTTGAACGCTCCATCGATGTCGATGATCTTCTTGCCGGGATGGTCCAGGAGCGTCTCGATCGCGATGACGTTGTAGGCGTTGATGTAGAACGCCTTGCGCTCGTCCGGCGCCATGTCCGCGGGCTTGGCGTCGGCCAGGCTCGCGAGGTAACGCGGCGAGCCGCTTGCGCTCCTCGCCCGTCGTCCCGCGGTAGTCGTAGCCGCCGTTTCGGGCGCGCGCCGCCAGCACCGCGTCGAAGGGAGCGGTGTCGGGCTGGGTCGCGGCCCAGACCGGCGCGCCGAGAAGAGAGAACAGGAGGGCAACCGCCAAGCGTCTTCGCACGTTGAATCCTTTCGTTTGCTCCGAATCCTAATACGGAGCCCCGGCCAGGGGCGGATCCATCGGGCCGGGCCTATGGCCTGACGGCCGAGAGAATGCCGTAGCCGATGGCGCCGATCGCCCCGGCCATCGGGATCGTGAGAATCCAGGCATAGACGATCCGCTCGGCGACCCCCCAGCGGACCGCCGAGAACCGCTGTGTGGCGCCCACTCCGATGACCGACCCGGTAATCGTGTGCGTGGTCGAGACGGGAATGCCCCAGATCGACGCCAGGAGCACCGTGGCGGCGCCGCCGGTCTCGGCGCAGAACCCGGAGAACGGCTTCAACTTGGTGATGCGGGTCCCCATGGTGCGCACGATGCGCCAGCCGCCGGTCAGCGTTCCCAGCCCGATCGCGGCGTGCGCCGAGAGGATGATCCAGATCGGCACCTCCTGCAGGCGGGGCAAATACATGAAGTGGAGCCGGGAGCCCGGCTCGGCGAACAGCTTCTGGTTGGCGACCAGCAGCCCGGCGATGATCCCCATCGTCTTCTGGGCGTCGTTGGTGCCGTGCGAGAGCGAGAAGAACGCCGCCGACCCCAACTGCGCCCGTCGGAACCAGCGGTCCACCGCGCCGTACGGAACCCGGCGGAACGTCCAGGAGACGCCGACCATCAGCCCGAAACCGAACACCATGCCGATGACCGGCGAGAGGACGATGAACGAGAGCGTCTTGACCCACGCCATGCCGGGAATGATCGCGCGCACGCCCACCCGGGCCACCGCCGCTCCGGCGTACCCGCCGATCAAGGCGTGCGAGGAGGAAGAAGGGATGCCGAAGTACCACGTGATGAGGTTCCAGGCGATGGCGCCGATCAATCCTCCCAGGACGACGTTGGAGTTCACCACGCCGACGTCGATGAGGCCCGTTCCCATCGTCTTGGCCACGGCCGTTCCGAACGTGAACGCCGCCACGAAATTGAAGAACGCCGCCCAGAACACGGCCATCAACGGCGTCAGGACCCGCGTCGACACGACCGTCGCGATCGAGTTGGCCGAATCGTGCATCCCGTTGATGAAGTCGAAAACCAGAGCGATCGCGATGATGACGAGGACGTAGGTCATACGATTCGTTAAGCGAAAAGCGTGAGGCGTGAGGCGAGGCACGAAGAGCGCAAGACTGCCGTTCCGCCGTTCGCCTTACGCCTTACCCCTCACGCCTCACGAGTGCTTCAAGACCACGCTCTCCAGAACGTGGGCCACGGCCTCACATTGATCGATGCAGCCTTCCATGTTCTCGTAGATGTCCTTCCACTTGATGACCTCGAGGGGCTCGGTCTTCTCGTGAAAGAGGGAAGCCACGGCTTCCTGGTACGCCACGTCGCCCTCGTTCTCCAGCTGCTTGATGCGGATGCAGTGCTCAACGACCCCTTTGTTCTTGGGCAGGGCCGCGACCGCTTGCACCATCACCGCCGTCGTCTCGACGATGACCTGGGACAGGCGCCGGGAACGGGGCGTCGGCTCGGTGATGTTGAACAGGGCGATGCGGCGCACCCCGCTGTCGATCAGGTCGATGACGTCGTCGAGCCTCACCGCGAGCCGGTGGATGTCCTCCCGATCGATCGGCGTGATGAACGTCCGGTCGATGCCGCGCAGGATCTCGTGAGAGATCTCGTCGCATTCGTGCTCGAGCCGCTTGATCTGATCGGCCACCGTGGCGACCGGCGACTCGCCCCGGAAGAATTTGTCCCACGCCTTCGCCGCCTCGTGGATCCGCAGGGCCATCTCATGGAAGCGCTCGAAGTACTTCTCGTCGCGGGGAAGGAAGTTGAGCATCGGCCTCTCCGTTCTGAGCCCCGAGCCGCTGTCTTGGGAAGCGTTTGCGCACGAAGGACAGGCGAATGCTACAGCAAACGTTCACACCGTTTTGACAGGGAAATGGAGATCAGCTCGGAACCGCGGGCAGGCGCACGACGAAGACACCCCCCTGTCCGGGCTCTCCCTCGACCGCCACCGTTCCGGAGTGGAGCTGGAGAATGTGCTTGACGATGGAGAGCCCCAGGCCGCTGCCCGGCCGCACCTTGGAGCGGGAGCGGTCGACCTGGTAGAAGCGCTGGAAGATCTTGTCCCGCTCGGAGCGCGGCACGCCGGGCCCTTGGTCCGTGATGGTGAAGCCGGCGAATCCCGGCTCCCGGAACGCGCTTAAGGAAACGGGCTGGCCCTCCGGAGAGAACTTGATCGCGTTATCGAGCAGATTGCGCACCACCTGGCCGAGCCGCCGCCGGTCGCCAAAGGCCGTCGCACTCTCGTCTCCGGAAACCACCACGTCGACCCGGCGGTGCACCGCCGCGGCGGCCAGATCCAGCGCCGCCTCGCGCAGCAGCTCGACGACCGGGACGAGCTCCTTCTGGAGCTCGACGGCGCCGCTCTCGATCTGGGCCAGGTCCATGAGATCGTCGATCAACTCCTTCATGTGGGCCGACTGGCGCTGGATGAGCGCCACGAGCTCCCGCCTCTCCGACTCGTCCAGGCCCGTGTCCTCCAGCGTCTCGGCGGCCGCCGCGATCGAGGCGATCGGCGTGCGCAGCTCATGGGAAACGTCGCCGACGAACGTGCGCCGCATCGATTCGGTGCGCTCCAGGCGGGTCACGTCCCGCAGCACCCCTACGGCCGCGGCCCGCGCGCCCGGCGGCAGCGGGACCACCCGGACCTGCCAGACGATCTCGTCGGCCAGGTGGACCGTCTTTTCCGAAGGCGGACCCCCAGCCCGCGCGTTCTCGAAGACTTCGTACAGGGAGCGATGCCGGAGCAAGTCGTACAGGGCCTTTCCCACGGGCGTCGAGATTCCGATCATCTGAGCGAATCTCTCGTTGGCCTCCAGGACGTGGAGACGGGAATCGAGCACGACCAGGCCGTCGGGGAGCTTGGCGAAGACCAAGGCCGTCAAGCGCCGCTCGGCCTCGGCCCGCGCCGCTTCGCTGGCCAGCGAGTCCTTCATGCGCTGGACGGCGGCCGCCAGGAGCTGAACCTCCTGACCTCCTTCCCGCGGCAGGTCTCTCGACTCGCCGGCGGCAATGGCGGAAGCCGCCTCGGTCAGCCGAGCGATGGGCGCGGAAAAGCGGCGGGACGCCGCCGTTCCGATCACGAAGAGCAGGACGCAGGCCGCGATGATGGCGATCCGCGAGGACCACAGGTAGCCGCTCTCCAGCTCCTCGACGCGGCCCGCGGGCACGGAGAGGCGGAGCACCCGGCCGTCCGAGAGCAGCCGGGCGAAGTAGAAGCGATTTTCGTTCTCCGTCGCCGAGAAGCGCCGGGAGTCGCCCCGGCCCGTCCGCCGCGCTTCCACGATCTCCGGCCGGGTGGCGTGGTTCTCCATCTGCGACACCAACACGGGCGGAAGATCCGTGTCGCTGACGACTTTGCCGTCGGGCAGGATCAGCGTGATGCGGCAGACCAGCTCCCGGGCCGACCGCCGGAGGAGCTCGTCGAGCTCTTCGGCTCCGACGCTCCTCATGTCTTGAGCCATGTGGTCGAGCTCGCGCTCGATCCGCTCCGTCACTCGATCCTCGACCGCCCGGCGCAGCGTCGCGTCGACGACCACGATCAGGGACAGGGCCACCGCCGCCGCGAGGAAGGCGAAGAGAACCGTGAAAAGCGCGCGCAGTCTCATGCCGGGCGTGAGGCGTGAGGCGTGAGGCGTGAGGCGTAAGACGGAGCCGTCGCCGGCCTCTCGAGACACTTCACGCCGGATGCTCTACGGACTCGTCGTGTCGCGATAGCGGTAGCCCAGGCCCACGACCGTCTCGATGCGCTCGTCGCCGAGCTTGCGCCGCAGCGATCGGATGTGGACGTCGACCGTGCGGGTCTCCACGTCGGCATCGTAATCCCAGAGGCGGGCCAGGATCGCATCGCGCGTGACCACGCGCCCGCGACTTCGGATCAGAAGCCACAGCAGATCGAACTCCTTCTTGGTCAGGTGGACGCGTTCCGAGCCGAGCCGGACCTCGAACCGGGCCCGGTCGACGGTCATGTCCCCGTCGTGGAAGACCTCCTCATCCGTGCTCTCAAACGACGCCACCCGGCGCAGCTGCGCATTAACGCGCGCCAGCAGCTCTCGCATGGAGAAGGGCTTGGTGATGTAGTCGTCGGCGCCGATCTCGAAGCCCAGCAGCTTGTCCCTCTCCTCGACCCGCGCGGTGAGCATGATGATCGGGACCCGTCGCGTCTCGTCGGCCCGGCGCAGCTCCCGGCACAACGCCAGGCCGTCGATGTCCGGCAGGTTCAAGTCCAGGATCACCAGATCGAACCGCTTCTCCTGGAGCGCGGCGAGCGCGGCGAGGCCCGAGACGTAGTGCTCGACCTGGTACCTCTTCTCCCGGCGCAGATTCAAGCGGATGGTGTAGGCGATATCCGCGTCGTCCTCGATGAGCGCGATCCGCTTGACGGCACCCTCGGGCGACGGGACGCCGCCCTTGCGTCCGACAGAGGCGCGTTCTTTCCTGGTGACTTTCTCGCTCATGGCGGCCACTAACCGAACCGTCCGGTGATGTAATCCTCGGTGATCTTCTGGCCCGGGTTGGTGAAGATCTTCTCCGTTCGATCGTGCTCCACCAGCCGTCCCAGCATGAAGAAGGCGGTGTACTCTGAGACGCGCGCCGCCTGCTGCATGTTGTGCGTGACGATGGCGATCGTATAGTCGCGCTTCAATTCGTAGATCAGCTCCTCGATCTTCTGCGTCGCGATCGGGTCCAGGGCCGAAGCCGGCTCGTCCATGAGCACGACCTCGGGCTCGACGGCCAGCGCCCGGGCGATGCAGAGCCGCTGCTGCTGGCCGCCGGAGAGCCCGAGCGCGGAGGCATGAAGGCGATCCTTGACCTCTTCCCACAATGCCGACCCCCGGAGGGCCTTCTCCACGCGCTCGGGCATCTCCGAACGACGGCACAGGCCGTTGATCTTCAATCCATAAGCCACATTCTCGAAAATCGACTTGGGAAAGGGATTGGATTTCTGAAAAACCATCCCCACGCGGCGCCGCAAGTTCACGACGTCCATTCCCGAAACGTAAATGTCGTGGCCGTCCAGGAGCACTTCTCCCTCGACCCGGGTGTCGGGAATGATGTCGTTCATCCGGTTCAGGCAGCGCAGGAACGTCGACTTTCCGCAGCCGGACGGCCCGATGAACGCCGTCACGGACTTCTCCGGAATCCGAAGGGAGATATCGTGGAGCGCCTGGTTCTTGCCGTAGAAGAAGCGCAGCGCCCGCGTCTCCATGCGGATCGTCAGGCCTGCGGGGAAAGGATGGCTTCCAACGCCCGAGCCTGCCGACGGCGCCGGCAGGGCGGGCGGCGGCGGCGACCCTGCTCCCGCGGAAGCGGCCTCCGTCATCGTGGCCGTCGGATCGTTCATGCGCGGTGCATCCTCTCCAGCCGCCTCGTGACCACTCGCGCCAGGACCGAAAAGGTGAAGACGACCGCGACCAGAACGAGGGCACCCGCCCACGCCTGACGGTGCCAGTCCTCGTACGGCGATTGCGCATATGTATAGACCTGAACCGTCAGCGAGGAAATCGGCTGATCCAGCCTCGTCGAAAAGAAGCGGTTGTTGAGGGACGTGAAGAGAAGGGGCGCCGTCTCCCCCGCGATCCGGGCGATCGACAGCAGAATTCCGGTCATGATCCCGGGCAGGGCCGCCGGGACCATCACCCCGAACGCCGCTTTGGCCCGCGTGGCGCCGAGCGCGAGCGACCCTTCCCGCAGAGTCGACGGGACGAGGTTCAACAGCTCCTCGGTCGTCCGCGTGATGATCGGAATCATCATGAACCCGAGAGCCAGGCCGCCGGCCAGCGTGGAAAATCGGTGCACGGGGAGTACCGCCAGGCCGTACGCAAAGATCCCGATGACGATCGAAGGAATGCCGTTCAACACGTCCGCCGTGAAACGGACCAGGGTGGCGAACGTCTTGCGGCCGTACTCGGCCAGATAGACGCCGGCGATCAACCCGACCGGGATGGCGATGACCGAGGCGATGCCCATGAGCATCAGAGTACCGACGATCGCGTTGGCCATGCCGCCGCCCGTTTCGCCGACCGGCTTGGGCATCCTGGTAAAGAAGTCCCAGTTGAGGGAGGAGAATCCCTGCTTGATCACGTAGAACAAGATCAGAACCAGCGGAACGAGCGCGATCAGGACGGCGAGACCGCAGAGGCCGACCACGAAGTTGGAAAGCAGCTTCCTGCGGTGCGAGAGCGTCATGCCGCGCTCTCCGGAAGCGCCTGGGGAGCCGCCAGCGCGGGCTCCTTGACCTTCTTCTCCCTGCTCACGCTCCAGATCAGGAGACGGGACAGGGCGTTGATCACCAGTGTGATGATGAAGAGGACCAGACCGATCTCGATCAAGGCGTTCAAATACAGGTCGTCGGCCGCCTCCGTGAACTCGTTGGCGATGACCGCGGCCATCGAATACTGGGGAGCAAACAGAGAGAGGGCGATCTTCGGGCTGTTGCCGATCACCATCGTGACCGCGATCGTCTCCCCGATGGCCCGGCCGAACCCGAGCATGATCGCTCCCACGATTCCCGTGCGTCCGTACCGAATCGCGGCCTGGATCGCCTCCCAGCGCGTGGCCCCCAGGGCATAGGCCGCCTCCCGCTGCGTCGCGGGCACGGCCTTCAGGACCTCCCGGGCCACCGAGGACGTGAACGGAATCACCATCACCGCGAGGACCAGGGCGGCCGAAAGCATGCCCACGCCCAGCGGCGGGCCGGAGAAGAGCGGAATCTTCCGCATCCAGGCGGGGGTGTGGACTTCCAGCTGACGAACGAGGGGGACCAGGATGAAGATCCCCCAAAGACCGTACACGATGGACGGGATGGCCGCCAGAAGCTCGGTCATGAAGGCGAGCGGCGTGCGCAGGGCGCGGGGAGACAGCTCCGAGAGGAAGACCGCGATCCCGATCGCGACCGGCGTCGAGAGGACCATCGCTGCGATCGCCGAGTAGAGCGTCCCCCAGATGAACGGGAGCGCCCCGAAGTCTCCGGCCACCGGGTCCCACGTCTTCGTGCGCCAGAAATTCAGACCGAACTTGGCGATCGACAGGCGCGAGTTCTGGAAGAGCTCGTAGCCGATCGCCGCGACGAGCACGACGACGAGCAGGGCAAAGAACCCCGTCCCGAGGCGAAAGAGCCGGTCATCGGCGCTCGCCCGGCGGGACGGGGGTCTTGCCATCGTCGTCAGCCTCCGGAGATCTTAGAGCTTGATTTTCTTCAGAGCCGCCATCTCGAGCGACACGACTTCTTTGGGAAGAGGAGCATAGCCCAGGTCCGCGCAGTACCTCTGGCCGTCGGTGATGGCCCACTTGAAGAAGTCGACCATGACCTTGGCGCGCTTTTTGTCCTTGGGGTTCTCGAAGTAGAGCTGCCACGTGAAGGAAGAGATGGGATAAGCGTTGGCGCCCGGCGCGTTGGTGATGGAGACGCGGAAGTCGGCAGGCATGGCCTTGGCCGCCCCGGCCGCCGCTTCCGTCACGGTTTGCAGCGAAGCCCGCAGGTAATGGCCGTCGTGATTCTGGACGTCGCCGTAGCTGATGTTGTTCTGAATGGCGTAGATCAGCTCGACGTAGCCGATGGCTCCCGGCGTCTGCTTGACCAAACCGGCGACGCCCTCGTTGCCCTTGCCGCCGATGCCGACGGGAAAATTGACGGACGTTCCGACTCCGACCTTGCTCTTGAATTCCGGATAGACCTTGGACAGATAGTCGCACCAGATGTAGTTGGTCCCGGAACCATCGGAACGGTGCACGGTTGTGATGTCGGTGTCGGGAAGGGCGACGCTGGCATTGAGCTGCTTGATCTGCGGGTCGTTCCACTTGGTGATCTTGCCGAGATAGATCTGCGCGAGCACCGGGCCGGTGAACTTCAGATTTGCGGTGATCCCGGGGATGTTGTAGGAGGGAACGACTCCCCCGAGCACCGTGGGGAAGTGGAGGACGTGGCCGGGCGCCTCGGCCAGTTGCGCGTCGGTCATAGGCCCGTCGCTCGCTCCGAAAAAGACGGTCTCGTTGCTGAGCTGGCGGATGCCTCCGCCCGACCCGATCGACTGGTAGTTGATCTCGACGTCCGGATGGAGCTTGTTGTACTCCGAGAACCACTTCGAATAGATCGGATACGGGAAGGTCGCGCCGGCGCCATTGATCTGGACCTTCTGGGCCGCTGCCGGCGCCGCTGCGAGAGCCAGGACCGCGAGGGCAAGGGCTGCGAGTCGGAGATTCTTCATTCTTTCACCTCGGTGCAGAAGATTAAGTTTCAGCGTTAAGTCCGCATGAACTTGCCGTTAATTAGAAGTTGAATAGCGTGTGGAGCGCGTAGATCTTGGTCTTGCCCGGGTCCGGCGTCACGTTGTCGAACTTGACCTCCGAGTAGTCCACCATGAAGGCGACGGTCTTGCCTCCGTGGAGCGGCGGCCAGTACGCGATTCCCACCACGGTCCGCTTCTTCTTGGGCTTGGGGGAGAGATTCTTGTTGATGTTGAGCTCGTCGTAGCGCAGCAGCGCCTCGATGCCGATTGGAGTCCGCGGCGTCACCCAGGCCGAGAAGCCGTTGCGGTCGAGCTCGGCCGCCGTCGGCGCCGTCTGGTCCTTGGCGTCCAGATACTCGAAGCCGGCGTTGACGTACGGATGCTCGAAGGTGACGTTGCCGAGGAAGCGCTCCTTCTTGGCGTCGGCGAAGTAGTGATCGGTATCGTAGTAGCCGGCCACCCGCAATCCCTTGATCACCGGCACTCCCGGGGCCGGACGAAAGGAAGCCCGGATCTGCACGGACTTTTCGTTGTTGACGCCGCGCTGATCGTTGGTGCTGGTGTATCCGTCGCCGTTGTACACGCCCACGTGGACGTCGCCGTAATTGTCGGGGAAGTTGAAGTGCGTGCTCGCGCCGTAGTCCGAAGACGGGTAGAACCCTTCCGCATCGGTGAAGGTCGGACCCTGGAACCGGTAGCGGTAGATCCCCTCGTCGTAGTCGATCCACGGCGTCTGTTGGAGGCCGAGCCGCAGCCAGGAGCCCTTGGGCGCGAAGTCGTCGAAGTTGACCTGCCCGTAGCCGTACTTGATGCGGAAGGTCTGGCTGCCCGAGAGCGAGCTGCCGGTGCCGGTCTCGCGCGTGATGTCCGACGTGATGCGGAACGAGAACCAGTGAGACAGGTTCCCCAGCACGTTGACGTAGGCACGGTTGACGTCGAAGGAGTTGGAGTGGATGACTGTCTTGTTTCCATCGGTCACGGTCGGGGTGTCCTGGTAGGAATAGTTCGCGAAGAGGGTCACGCCGACGTTGATCTTGGGCGTGTCGTCCGGGGGCGTGTACCCGGCCGCGGGAGTCACCTGCGCACGGGCCATCGGCGCGGCCAGCAGAGCGGCCCCCAGGCCCATGGCGACGATCCTGGCGAAACGATCCTTCATGGCGATTGCTCCTTCCTGTTTTGGAAGGCGATTTGTAAAGGCCGGCTGTCAACGGCGAAGGAAGGCACAGTAAATTCAGGCTGAAGGGAGCGATTCTGATCGCCGTGTGATCGCCGTGTGATCGCCACCCGATCGGAGTCGTTGTCGGTTGATCGAGAGCCAAGTTGCGCGAGCCGCGCGGCGAAAAAAAACGCCCCGGTCTCCCGGGGCAAAACGAAGGGAGGCTCTGAGCGAGCCCGGGCGAAACAGTGGCGCGCCGCTCTGAACTCCGCGCGAACCGGAGGTCAAATCTTCGCGTAACTCGGCTTTACGCCGTCCTGCCCGCCGCGTTGGAGGCGCGCGATGTCGTGGTGGGCCTGGGATGGGAGCGGCCGGACAGCTCGACGCCACGATCGAATGGCTCAACTGGATCCTCTGCGCTTCGACGCTCTCCTCGCGGTTCGTCTCCATGGTCTACGGCGAGCTCGATCTGAAGGGAGTGTTCCGCTACGTCAACGCCGGACATCCCGCCCCCCTCGTCCTGACCCGGGCCGGCCGAGGGGAGCTCGCCCCGTCGGGCCGGGTGCTGGGCATCTCGCCGGAATCGGTCTATCGCGTGGCGCACGTGCTAGTCCCGCTGGACGGACTGCTCGTGCTCTACACCGACGGCGTGACCGAGTGCCCCTCGCCGACCGGCGAAGAGTTCGGCCTCGGGCGTCTGGCCGGGATCGCGCCGGTGCTCGCCGGGGCAAGCACGGCGAACCTGTGCACGGCGGTCTTCGAGGCCCTGGCCGAGCACGCCGCCGTCTTGCCCCTCCCCGACGACGCGTCGCTCCTGATCGCCCGCCGGCTGCCTTCCGGCTGAAGCGCTCCGGCTCGCAGCCCGGAGCCTGACGTTTTTTTCACTCAGTTTTTACACGTCTTCCGTTCCGGACTCTGCTCCAATGGCGCCGGAGGGGCGCGCAACTCCATGCAACTGACCTACGAAGATTCGCCGGAAGGGATCCGACTCATTCGCCTCGCCGGACGCATGGACGTCGAGGGCACCCGTGAAATCGATCTGAGATTCACCTCGCTGTCGGCTTCTCAGAAGCTCTTCGTCCTCGTGGATCTCTCCGGTGTCGAGTTCCTCTGCTCGCTCGGCCTGGGCACGCTCGTGCGCAGCGCCAAGGCGCAGATGTCGCGCGCGGGAATGCTGGCGCTCTTCTCTCCGCCGCCCGCAGTCGCGCGGGTGCTGCAGGCCACGCAGGTCGACCAGATTCTCCGGGTGTTCTACGATCTCGACGAGGCGCGCCGCGAGCTGGCGCACGACGCCGCCCGGCTGGACTGACGGCCGCGCGGCCGCCCCGCGAGGTGCTCTTGGATCCGACGGTCAAGCGCGTTCTTCTCCTGCGCAACGACGACCGCGAGCTGCGGCGGATGTCGCGCTGGTTCCGACAGATCGCGACGGAGATCGGCCTGGACGACGCGCAGACGGACGACATGGAGCTGTGCTTGAACGAGCTGGTGGCCAACGTCATCCGTCACGCCTACACCGAGCACGGCGCGCGGGACGTCCGGGTTCTCGCGGAGGGAGGCTCCGGCGTGCTGCGTCTCACGGTGGAGGACGACGGCCGACCGTTCGACCCCCGGGGGGAGCCGCCGCCGGCGCGACCGGACTCGCTGGACCGCGCCCAAGTCGGCGGCTGGGGGCTGCCGATCATCCGGGCTCTGGCCAACGAAGTGTTCTACGAGCGGCGCGGCCAATGGAACCGGGTGACCATCACGTCCCGCGGCGCGTCGGCAGAGCCGCCCTCCGAGGACACAATTTAGATATTGTTAGCCGCGCGGCTCCGGAACGAGGGGATCGATCCGGGCGGTCTGCCGGGCCCGGCGGCGCGACGACTCCCGCCGCTCGACCCAGACTCTGCGCGCCTCGGCGGCCGAGCCCACGCCTTCGAGATGGAGGACCTTCAAATCCGCCGCTTTGACCTCCGCGACTTTCAGCGCCGGCGAAAAGACGATGTGCACCGGCAGCGTCGCGCCGCCGATCGGATGGAGAAACCAGAATCGCTCGACGTCCGGCTCGAGCCGCAGCGCACGCGAGAATCCGGCGACCGGAACGGAGCGCTCCGGGTTGAGCAGGGCCTGGAGCGCCCAATCCGATCCGGACGGCGCGTAGACCGCTCTCCGGCCGCAGGTGCAGCGAACCTCGCGATGTGCTTCGCCGCGAATACCGCTCGGCGAAGACAATCGCCGGCCGCAGACGCAGGCATCCGTCGAGGGTCCCGTCCAGATCCACATGATCGGAGGCTATCAGGAAGGAATGAAGTCCGAATGAAGTCGAGATCCCACCGAGATTCCCTTCAAGGCGGCCTCGGGAAGCGTGACTTCGGCGAGGACGGCCCGCCGAGTCAGCGGGACGCGGCCGCCTCGATGACGGCGTCCGGGATGCCAGAATGAGTCCAGTCGATGATCTCCTCGGCGGTCATTTTCCGCGAGAGCCGCTGGCCGCTCACGTAAGCCAGGATGACTTCGGAGTCCACCTTCTCCCGCATCATTTCCAGAATTCGGGCCTTGAGATCGGCAGCCGTCGTACCGGGCGCGGGGGGAGTGGGGGGCGCGGCCTCCGGCTGGGATTTCCTCTTCGGAGCGCCGAGCAGGAGCGTGAGCCCCCCGGAGTGCGGTGCCGGCGGGAGGGCCTTCAGGGCCGCGACGGACTCCGCGTCGCAGGCATATTGCTCGAAGCTCAGGCGGTACCAGCCCTGGGTCCGCCGCAGGCAGTCCGCCGACGTGTCGCCCGAAGGGCAGTCCGTGTTGGGCCGGGTCACGGTGCGCCGCGAGAGCACCAGCAGGACGTTGCCTCCCTTGTCCGCGACATCCAGCCGCTCCTTCTTGTAGGGATCGTCCATGGCCCGCTCGCTCTCCATCTGATCCATCGGACCGGAGGTCCCTAGCAGGCGGCACCCCTCGGGCAGCCGGCGCAGAGCGGGCGCGGCGGAAGACTCCGCCTCGTAGACGTCCACCGACGGGGCTCTCGTGCGGGACGCGGCGGCGCAGTGCGCCGAAGCAACGATGAGAAGAATCGTTCTGAGATTCTTCGAGTGCTTCTTCGCGATCATTTCTGCTGATTCTAGGCGAAGCGACACGGCGTTGCCGATCTCGGGAAAAAGTTCGTGAAACCTTCACGCGAAACTTCTCCGCCCTTGACGCGAGACCCATAGCTTCGCCGCTCACTCAACGAAGGAGGTATGGATGAGAACTCGCGGACGTCACCGATCCCACTGGTCGCTCATCGCAGCTGTTGCTCTCGCCTGCACAGCGGCTCCCTCGCCCGCTCCCGCTCAGACGGTCACTCCGACAACGCCGGTCCGGAAAGTCGTCGTCATTTTCCAGGAAAACGTCTCTTTCGAAGGGGCCCGCTGCCCGTCTCATTCGCCTGGCCGACTCCCTTCTTCCCATGGGCCTCGTCGTCCAGGCTGTGCTATCGGCTTCGGCGGGTAACTTTCTCTTCCTTTCGATGACGTCGATCATGATGGCCACGGCCTGCGCGCGTTGGATGGGGGTTCCGTCGTCGGCGCCGTTCTGGTTGACGTGCTCTTCTCCAAGCAGCCATGCGGTCTGATGCGGGTTGTCTGCGCGCACGCTATCGTCGCGGCAACTTGCGGGCTCAAGTCGGGACCGTGATCCTCGACGATGCTAAGTCATTCTCCTACAGATATTTCCGTTCCGATTAGGACCTTCGAGGCAACTTCGATTCGAGGTGATAACCTCTCGATCCCTTCGTTTATGACGGAAGCTCGCCCCATCGGTTCGTCGGCCCCGGAAGACCGGCTTAAGGATCGCGCGCTCTACTTCAATCGCGAGATCTCCTGGCTGGCCTTCAACCGCCGCGTGCTCGAAGAAGCTCTCGATCCGAGCTGGCCGTTGCTCGAGCGGCTGAAGTTCCTCTGCATCTTCCACTCCAACCTGGATGAGTTCTTCATGATCCGGGTCTCCGGGCTTCACGATCAGCTCGAAGCCTCGGTCACCGAGCGCAGCGCGGACGGCCTCTCCCCCAACGAGCAGCTTCGAGCCATCGGTGAGATCGTGCGCCGGGACGGCGCAATCGCCATGCGCGCCTTGACCGAGGACATCATGCCGAAGCTCGCGGAGAACGGCGTGCGGATCGTCCGGTGGGATGCGATCGAGGCGGACCACCGCAAGGATCTGACCGCGTACTTCGAGAATGTGGTCTTTCCGATCTTGACGCCCCTGGCCTTCGATCCGGCGCACCCCTTTCCCTTCCTCTCCAATCTCTCTCTCTCCCTCGCCATAGAGCTTTCGGAGAAGGAGGACGGCCGCGCCCATTTCGCGCGCGTGAAGGTGCCGCCGTCGCTTCCCCGTCTGTTGCCGATCGCTCCGGAGAGCGGATCGTCGGACTTCATCCTCATGGAGGATCTGATCGAAGCGCACCTGCCGCACCTCTTCCCCGGCATGAAGTTCCGCGGGACCTCGTCCTTCCGCGTGACTCGCGACGCCGATATGGAGATTCGGGAGGACGAGGCGGGCGATCTCCTCCGTTCCGTGGCGGAGAACGTCCGGCGGCGCCGCTTCGGAGCGGCGATCCGCCTGGAGGTCGATAACCGGTGTCCCGAAAGAGTCCGTGAGCTGCTGCGCGGCCAACTGGAGCTCGAGACCGACGACGTGTACGAGATCCCCGGCCCGCTGGGAGTCTCCGACCTGCTCTCGCTGCTGCGCCTGGAACGGCCGGACCTGAAGGATACGCCTTGCGTGGCAGCGTCGAGCTCGCTCTTTTCCGCTCCGCGCTCCGCCTTCGAGACGATCCGCAAGGCGGACGTCCTTCTCCACCATCCCTACGACTCCTTCGATCCGGTGATGCGCTTCCTGGATGACGCCGCCGACGACCCCGATGTCTTGGCCATCAAGATGACGCTCTACCGGACGGGAACGGATTCCCCGATCGTGGCGGCCCTGGCTCGAGCGGCGGAGAACGGAAAGCAGGTGGCGGTGCTCGTGGAGCTGCAGGCCCGATTCGATGAGGAGAAGAACATCCAGTGGGCGCAGTCGCTAGAGAGGGCTGGCGTGCACGTCGCCTACGGCGTCGAAGGATTGAAGACGCATGCCAAGATCGCGCTGGTCGTGCGCCGCGAAGGCAACTCCATGCGCCGCTACGTCCACGTCGGCACCGGCAACTACAACCGCGTGACCGCGAAGGTCTACACGGACCTGGGGCTGTTCAGCGCACGGCCCGAGTTCGGGCACGACGCTTCGGAGCTCTTCAACGTCCTGACGGGATTCTCCAAGCGGACTAAGTACAAGCGCTTCAGCGTGGCTCCGTTCTCCCTCCACGAGAAAGTTCTCGCGCTCATCGCCCGCGAGGAGGAGAAGGCACGGGAGGGCCGGCCCGCCTCGATCGTCGCCAAGATGAACTCTCTGGTCGACGCCAACGTGATCCGCGCCCTGTACCGCGCGTCGGGCGCCGGCGTCCCCATCACCCTCGCCGTGCGGGGCATCTGCTGCCTGCGGCCGGGCATCTCCGGGATCTCCGACCGCATTTCCGTTTCGTCGGTCGTGGGGCGTTTCCTCGAGCACAGCCGCTGCTTCTCGTTCGGCGTCGGGGAGGAGGAGGAGATCTACATTTCCAGCGCCGACTGGATGCCGCGCAACTTCTTCCGCCGGGTCGAGCTGATGGTGCCGATCCTCGACGAGAAGGCGAAGGAGAAGATCCGGCAGGAGGTCCTCGAGCCGCTCGTCCACGACAACAGCCGGGCGCGCGACCTCCTGCCCGACGGCGAGTACGTGCGCCGCACGCCGCCTTCCGCGGAGAACCGCATCGACGCTCAGCAGAACCTGCTCGATCGGATGGCCCGCCGCGGCCTTCGGGCGGTTCCCGGCCACTCCGAATAAAATTCGGATAATTAGCTTATATATCTTATTTTATTCGGCTACTTCCGCAAGCGAGCCCTGCGCCGTGGGGCTCCCCTCGAATCTCCCGATCAGCGTCTGTCGGCCTACGCGCAGCATCCGCCCGCGCCAGGCCGTGCGCCGTCCGAAGAGGCCGGCCCAGAACAGCGCCGCCACGGCGACGTCTCGGATGGGACAGAGGGCCCAGTCGAGCGCCGAGAAGGGCGCTCCGGCCCGGTGCGCGGAGAAGGCTTCCAGCGCAACGCGCAGCCCGTACACCGACAGCGCGATCGCGGCGACCCCGGGATGGCCGGCCGACGTGATCACCGCGCCGGCCAGCCACGGCATCGGGCTTGCCAGCAGCTCGGATCCGTAGGACGGGCCTCCCAGCCTCTTGCGCAGAATGGCCCACCGCCGCTGCCGCTTCCACGCCTCGACGAGTCCCCGCGAGATCTCGGTCGTCTCGATCTCGTCGCCGGAGAGAACGACTCCGTAGCCGGCCCCCGCGACCGCCCGCCCCAGGAGGTAGTCCTCGGCCAGATGGTCGCGCAAGGTCTCCAGGCCGCCGATTGCGATCAGGGCTTTCTTCGAAACCAGGATCGACTTTCCGACCACGCACGGCATCTTGAGTATTCCGGCCATCGCCGCCGTGCCGGCGCGCAGAGCGCCGTTGGAGTGGAGCGACTCCAACCGAGACCCGAGGGCTCGCGCGCCGCGCGCGACGAACAGGTGCGAGACGAGACCGACCCGCGGATCGGCGAACTCGGCAACCGCCCGTCGCAGGAGCTCGCGGTGCGCCCGGACGTTCCCGTCGGCCATCAGGACGTGACCGAACCGCACGTGGCGCAGCGCCGCTGCCAGCCTGTTGATCTTCGCGTTGCCGCCCGGCTCGCGGGCATCCACGACGAACAGAGTCGCGCGGCCGGGATGGTGGTCCGCGACGCGCCGGGCGACGGCGAAGGCGGGATCGGTGCGCCGGGCGAAGGAGAAGATCACTTCGTACCGGGGGTAGTCGAGCGCGTAGAAGGACTCCAAATTCTCCTCCAGCGCGTCGTCCAGTCCCGCGAGCGGCTTGACGATCGAGACCGGCGGCGCGAAATCCCGGGGCGCCTTCCGGCGGCTGGCGTCCCGCGTGCGCTCCAGAGCCGCGGCGGCGAAGGCGTAGCCCGCGACCGACGCCAGCAGCACCACGAGAAAAACGAGGGGAAGCATCACGCGGTCGCTTCGGCGGCCGGCGCGGTCAGCCGCAGCATCCCGATGTCCGCGGCCATCTTGAGCGCAGAGAGGACGCCGGCCACGGTCTTCTCCGCCCGCAGCAGCGTCTTCCAGGCGTAGAGGTGCTCGGGTCGGTGGAAATCGCTGTTGGCGATGTGCCGGAGCTTCTCGCGCGACACGACCGGAAAGAGGTCCCACCGGCATCCCACTTCCCACAGGTCGATCAGGGGCCCGACCGTCTTGCGCCGGTTCCAGAGATAGAAGGTGTTCGCGTAGAACTCGCTCATCTCGTGGGGATGGCAGGCGACCGACACGGCGCCCCGGCTGCGGATCTCCCGCAGTAAGTCCAGGGGATCTCCGTCGGCGGACAGGAAGTCGTTCAACCCCAGGGCCAGAATGTGGACGGAAGTATCGCGGTTGATCGTGTTGCGCGTCATCTCTGCGCCGGGGAGGACCAGCATCCCGTAGGTCGCCCAGGCCCGCTCTGCTTCGCGCCGGATCTCGGCGAAATAGCGTTTCCACGACTCCGGATTGAGCGAGTGACGGAGGGCGTGAGCGATCCGCCCCAGGCCGTTGTCGCGGTTGACGATGTGATCGGTGATGGCGATGACGTCATGGCCGGTCCGCCCGAAAAGGTCCACCACCCGGGGCAGCGCGAGCGCCCCGTCGGAGTAGGCGGTATGGACGTGAAAGTCACAGAGCAGCATGGCAAATCACCGGACTCGAGGATCCGCCGCTGACAAGAACTCTTGTCGGTGCTCAGGAAAAGTCGGAGCAAGGACCATGTAAAGGAGCCCTGAAGAGCCTCCAGCCGCGGCGATAATGGCCTTCGTGATCCGGCTTCCCGACTACCACGTGCACACTTTCCGGTGCGGCCACGCGGGAGGGGCGTCGCGGGACTTCGTCCTCCGGGCGATCGAGCAGGGCCTGTCCGAAATGGCCTTCACCGACCACATCCCGCTCTATTTCCTCGCCGTCGATCGCCGGGATCCGCGGCTCGCGATGCGCGAAGATCAATTCGACGACTACCTGGCCGAAGTCGAGTCGCTCCAACGCGAGTTCGTCGGAACGATCCCGATCCGGCTGGGCCTGGAGGCCGACTACGCCGAGGGGCACGAAGAGACGCTCATGAAATGGCTGGCCCGCGCCGATTGGGACCTCGTCCTGGGATCGGTGCACTGGGTGGCCGGCGACTGGATCGACGCGCCCGGCTCGGCGGCCCGCTTCGAGCGCGAAGGGACGGAGAGGCTCTACCGAGAGTACTATCGCCTGCTCGGTCGGGCGGCCGGCACCGGGCTCTTCGACGTGCTGACGCACTTCGATCTGCCCAAGAAGCACGGGCACCGGCCCCCGGCGCCTGTGCGCGACGCGGAGGATGCCGCGATCGCCGCCGCCCGGAAAGGCGGCTGCGCCGTGGAGATTTCCTCGGCCGGCCTGCGAAAGCCGGTCAAAGAACCGTATCCCGAGGCAGGGCTGCTGGCCCGGATCGCCGCCGCGGGCGTTCCCGTCTCCTTCTCCTCCGACGCTCACGCGCCGCTCGAGGTGGGTTGGGGCTACGAGCGGACGCTCGCGCACGCGCGCGCTGCGGGGGTGCGCGAGTTCGTCACCCTGGAACGACGCCGGAAGATCTTCCATCCGCTCCCGGGGGCTGATTCGCGGACGTGACTCACGGTCCGAGTCCGGAGCCTCCGGCTTCCCCACCCGTCTCCGCCCGGGCAGAGGCGCGTGGCGCCATGGACCTTCCCAGCGAGGCGAAAAGATCCGCCGAGGGGCGGCGCCGCCGAGCGAGCGTGGCGTAGTCGACCTCGAACAAACCGAAGCGGGGACGAAACCCTTCGAGCCATTCGAAGTTGTCCAGGAGCGACCAGTGGAAGTACCCCTCGATCGGCATCCCAGCGTCGCGATGATGGGCGACGATGAACGCGTGCTCGTGCAGGAACGTCCGCCGGAGCCGGTCGTTGTTTGTGGCGATTCCGTTCTCGGTGACCACGACGGGCAGCCCCGCGGTCGCCGCCTCGCGCAGGACCCGGTCGAAGCCCTCCGGGTGGATCTCCCATCCCATGTCGGTCAGGCCCCGGCCGCGGGGATCCCGGTAGAAGAACTCTCCCACCGGGCCGGGCAATCCCCGAAATCGCAGATGCACGCGGCTGTAGTAGTTCACGCCGAAGAAGCCGGTCGACGCCGGAAGCTCGGGTATGGAAAAGAGAGTCCGGCCTTCCCCCGGAAAGGACCATCGCATGCGTCCGGTGCCGATGGCCTCGACCAGCGCGCGGTTGTAGAGGTGCTCGCCGGCGTCCACCAGCTTGCGGTCGAGGGCGCTGTCCGGCCGATCCGGCGCGAAGTCGAGCATGTTGTGCGCGATCCCCGCTCGGCCTCCGGAGGGACGCCCGGAGAGCGCGGCGGCGGCTTCTGTGTGGGCCCGCAGGAGATGCTCGAGCGCGCGGGCCGCCGCGGCGAAACTGCGTTGCCCCGGAGGGATCATGCCCCCGAGATACCCGCCGAGCACGAAAACGATCGGCTCGTTCAACGTGACCCAGGTCCGGACGGCCGGAAGGGCCGCGCCGACGCGCTCGGCCAGACGGCGAAACCAGTCGACGCTCCTGGGGTTCTCCCAGCCTCCCTCTCGCCAGAACCAGACCGGATGCGTGTAGTGGTGGAGGGTCACGACCGGCTCGATCGAGAGCCGCCGCAGAAAGTCCGCGCGTTCGCGCTCCGCCTCCAGCGCGGCCTCGTCGAACTCGCCCGGGCGCGGTTCCAGGCGGCTCCACTCGACCGAATAGCGATACGCGTTGGCGCCGATCGTCGGCAAGAGCGACAGGTCCGAGCGCCACTTCTCGGCATGCCCGGTCGCCGGGCCGCAGCGGACGCCCGGGGAGCGAAGCTTCCCCTGGCGTTCCCACTGCGTCCAGTCGTTCTCCGCCGCGCCCTCGATCTGGTAGGAAGAGGTCGCGACGCCCCAGAGGAACACGCCGGGCGTGAGGCGTCAGGCGTCAGGCGTCAGGCGGGCGCCGATCACGGTCCGTCCGCTCGGGCCTCCGTGCTTCGCCTGACGCCTCACCCCTTTCGCCTCACGTCAATTCCGTGGCGTGGTGCTTCACCCACTTGGCCTCGGCCATGAAGATGGTGTCCTCGCAGATGTTGGTGGCCAGGTCTCCCACGCGCTCGAGGTTCTTGGAGATCGAGATGAGCTCCAGACAGTAGGTGATGAGCGATGGGTATTCCACCATGTAGGTCAGCAGCTCCCGGATGATCGACACGTTCTTCTCATCCAGGATGTCGTCCTTCTTGATGACTTTCTTGGCCAGCTCGGCGTCCCGGTTGACAAACGCGTCGAGCGATTGCTTCAGCATCGACATCGCCACCTCGGCCATGTATGGAATGTCGATGAACGGCTTGAAGGGCTTCTGCGCCACCAGGCGCTGCGCCCCCTCGGCGATGTTCACCGCGTGGTCGCCGATGCGCTCCAGGTCATTGTTGATCTTCAGAGCCGCGATCAGGAAGCGCAGATCGATGGCGACTGGCTGCTGCAGGGCGAAGAGCTGAACCGCCTGGTCCTCGATGACCATCTCCATGCGATCGATCTCGGCGTCAGCCGCGATGACGGCGGCGGCCTTCTCCTCGTCGACCTCCGTCAGCGCCTCGATGGCTCTCTGGATCTGCCGCTCGACCTCTCCCCCCATCAGGATGAGATTGCGCCGGAGGTCCTCGAGCTGCTCGGAAAAATGTTCTTTCAAGTCGGGTCCCCTTTTTCGCTTCCTCTCAGGGCTTACGCCTCACGCCTTCCGCCTCACGCGCGCGCAGCCCGTCATCCCCAAAGGGCCTCGGCCGAAACCATCTCCAGGTCCTTCTGATGAATCGCTTCCTCGCGGGCCGCTGGCACCGCGCGAAAGACCGGCCTGCGGTGAAACACCCGTTCGAACAGGTTGGCTTTTCGGCGGGCGGCGTCGAGCTCCGCCTCGCAGTCTCCGCGCGCCACGGCGTCGAACTCCACCCGGCGCGCCCGTACGCGGCACGCCAGATCGCTCACCAGCTGGCGGTGGCTCCGGTCGAGACCGTCCGCGATACGCAGGAGCGCGGCCAGCTTCTCGACCACCGGCCGCAGGTACGGATCGAGGCGCTTCCAGTTCTCGTGCGACTCCCTCGGCCCCTTTCCCTTGTGGTACCGCGCGATCGACGCGATGACCTCGATCTCCTCCGCCGAGAATCCGATCAGGTCGGCATGGGTGATCAGGTAGTAGGAATGCTGCTGGTGCTTGGAGAACCCGACGTAGCAGCCGACGTCGTGGAGCAGCGCGCCGTACTGGAGCCACTCCCTTTCGGTCGCCGTGAGCTGGTGCAGCGCGTGCGTCTTGTCGAAGAGCTCGAGCGCCAGGCGCGCCACGTGGGCGGCGTGCAGCACCTCGGCGTTGCCGCGCCGGAGCAGCCGGTCCACGCCGCGCGCCCGAACATCGCGGTCCGCCGCCGGGCGCCGGCCCTGGCAGGCGACGTGATCGAGCAGGATGCCTTCGCGCAGGCCCCGCTCCCCCACCACGATGGCGTCCGCGCCGGTGTGCTTCAGAATCCACGAAAGCAGGATCCCCCCCGGCACGGAAATGTCCCGACGGCGCGGATCGAGGCCGGGCACGCGCAGCTTCTCCTTTTGCGACGTCTTACGCAGAATGCGGTTGACTTTCTTGAGGCCGGCGCGCGTGAGGGTCCGATGGCCCGTGGCCATGGGCTCGCGGCCCAGCACCGCCGCCTCGTGCACCAGCGACAGGGACTGGATGGTTCCGGAAGAACCCACGCAGGTCTTGAACCCGGTCTTGCGCACGGCCTCCGCCGCCTTCCGAGCGGCGGATCGGATCGTCTTCCTCATGGCCCTGCGGTCTCGGTCGCTCAAGGGGTCGCTGCGGCCGAAGCGGTCCGCCAGCCGGACCACCCCGAGCGGAAGGCTCTCGGTCAGATGCACGCGGGAGCCATTGGAGACGACGAACTCGGTCGAGCCGCCGCCGATGTCGACCAGGAACAGGGGATCCAGGCGGGCCGGGACCTCGCTGCGAACGCCCAGATGGATCAGGCGCGCTTCCTCTTCCCCCGAGATGACGTCCACCAAGACGCCGGTGCGCCGCTTGACCGCCTCCAGGAACTCCTGGGAGTTCTCCGCCTCGCGGACGGCGCACGTGGCCACGGCGCGCACCAGCTCCGCTCCCTGCGCCGCGATCGATCGCTGAAACTGCTCGACGGCGCTCGCTCCCGCCTCGATGGCCTCCGGCGAAAGCCGGCCGGTGGCCAGGGTCTCGCTCCCCAGGCGAACCAGGGACTTCTCGCGGGCCAGGACTTCCAGGACCCCGTCCGGGTCCACCGCAGCCACCAGGAGCTTGATGGTGTTGGTTCCGATGTCGATGGCAGCGAGCTTCTTCACGGCCATGGAATTGTCTGCGGACCCGCCGAGGACCACGTCAATTCCCCGTGAAGATGGCGTGAAGTCGCGCAATCTCAATCCAATTCCATCCAAACCTATAATAGCGCCCCCGTGACCGAAACCCTCTGGCGCCGCCGCGCGCGATCTCTGCTGGAAGCCCGAAAGGGACTTCGTCACAACCAGGCCGAGGCGCTCCACGACTTGCGCGTCGCGCTGCGCAGGATCGGGGCGACCGCCGCGGCCCTGGGAAAGAAGAAGGTCGAGAAGCTCGCGCGCTCGCTGGCGCGCTCCCTCTCCGATCTGCGGCAGCTGGAGGTCGACCGGCAATTGCTCTCCCGCGTGCGCGCCCTGGGGCTCTTGCCGGAAGACGCGGCCTCCGGCCTCGAGGCCCGCTGGGACGCCCTGTACGGGACCGACGCCCGGAAGGCCACCCGAGTCGCCGAAGGCCGGAAGATGCGCCGGCTCCTGCGCCAGACGCGCCGTCTGGCCCGGCGCCGCCGCGACGACCCGTTGGCCCGGCTCGATCTCGCGCGCCGGCGCGCCGAGCGCCGGCTCGCTCCGCCCAAGGACGATGCTCCGGAGAGGGATCTCCACAGGTACCGCATCGCGGTCAAGCGGGCGCGGTACCTGGCCGAGGATCTCGCCGCCTCCGGAGTGCGTGGACTGGAAGGAGCCATCGCGCGGGAGAAGGAGCTCCAGGAGGCGCTCGGGCGGTGGAACGACGTGCGTCTCTTCCGCCAGCGCCTGATCGAGACGCGCGCGGAGGCCGAGGAGCGCGGAGCGGTGACCCTGGCCGTCGAGCTCGACCGCTTGATCGCCCGCCTCGAAGGGACCGTGGCGTCGGCGCGCAGCGCCGCCCTGACCGTCGCCTCCCGGCTGGCTAATGTGATTTCGTTTCTGGAGCGGAGCGCGTAAACGTCGCTGTCCGTCGCTTCCGCTCGGTCGAGATCTGGCTTCGCCACCGGCGATCGGCTCGGCCGGATGCGGCCTCGACCGATCGCCTGATCTCTCTCTCGCTCACGCTCCCGCGGCGCGCGCCTCCTCCCTCGTGGACTTCGGGAGACTTCGCGCGCCGCGACCCTAAGGGTCCGGAATCGCGTCCTCGCGGTTTTCTCTGCTGAGGAGCCGAGGGAAGAGTTCTCGCGGAGGGCCGACGGCTTCGCCTCGGAGCCACGGGGCCGCTGCCACTTGGAACTCCTCGACGGTTTGGCGGAATCGGATGAGATCGAGAGCAGCCAGATCGCCGCGGAGGGGCTCGAGCTTTTCGAGGCCCGCTTCGAGGAGGTGGGCGCAGCCGGAGGGGCGCTCGGCGCGGGAGGCTTTGAGGAGGGCGGCCGCGATCTGAATGAGGCCCTGGAGAAGGGCTCGGATCTCGCCTTCTTCCTCGAGCCACGCCACCTCCCAGACTTCGTGCGCCTCGAAGAAAAGGCTGGCGTTGAAGAGAGCGCGTCCTCGCTCCAGACACGTCGGCGTGGCCTCATTCATCGATGTCCCGAACGAAAGGAGCCGAGGATAGCTCCCCGGCTCCCAAAATCTCCGATCCGCCGGACCCGCCTTAGAACGTCACCTTCGCCGCCAGCTGCAGGATGCGCGAACCGGAGTCTCCCAGAGGCGCTCCGAAGCTCGAGAGAGGCGTCAAGGTGTTGGTCGTCGCGTTGTAGCTGAAGAAGGTGTTCGACGCGAAGTTGACGTTCTTGTTGTTGAAGACATTGAAGGCCTCGGCGATCAGCTCGACGTCGACCGGTCCGATCGGGATGTGGCGCGTGACGCGCGGATTGACCGAGAACTGCGACGGAAGGCGGAAGGTGTTGCGGCCGACTCCCGGAGCCCGGTCGTTGCGGGGATTGCCGTCGTTGTTCAGGTCGACGTTGGTGCCCATGGTGGCGGAGTACGGCTGCCCGGTCTGGAAGAAGACGATCCCCGACAGGGTCCAGCCCGAAGCCAGGGCCTTCATGAAGGTGTTGGAGAGGCCGCCGGCGTAGTCCAGGTTCCACACTCCGGAAAACACGATCCGGTGCCGTACGTCGTTGTCGCCCGAGGCGTAGTCGCCGTTCAAGTTCAAAGGATCCTGCGCGAATTTGGCGTCGTCCGACGAGGCGGGAACGACGGCCGTCTGATCCGGGCGGTCGTCCAGCACGTGCCCGTACGTCCACGCCACGCGCGCCTGCCAGTTGTTCGAGTAGCGCTTGACGATTTCCAGCGTCAGACCGTTGTAGTCGGACTTGGCGGTGCTCTCGAACGCGATCACGCGCGCGAAATTGGTGAAGGGCCGGGTGTTGCTGAACTTGAGATAGGTCACCGTGCCGTCCCCCGCGACGTTGGCCGTGGCCGAGCTCTCCGAGCCGACGTTGCGGTCGATCGATCGGGTCAGGTCGTTGCCGTGGACGTGAAGCAGGTTCAGGGACACCGCCAGGTCCGGAGTCACCGCCTGCTCGACGCCCAGACTGGCCTGCTGAACCTTCGGATTCTGGTAGTTGGGATCTGTCACGAAGATGGTCGGCTTGGGCAGGGTCACACCCGAAGGGATGGCCGGAAAGATGTTCGGATACTGCGGGATCAGGTTGCCCGTGAATGTGATGGTCTGGACGTTGATGCCGTTGTTGGAGGTGGCCGTCCCGTAGATGATCGCGGGTGTGCGCCCGTAGAAGATTCCGTAACCGCCGCGCACGACGGTTCGGTCGTTGCCCCCCGGAGTCCAGGCGAAGCCCAGACGGGGAGCGAAGTTGTTCTTATCCTCGTGAATCGTGTCGGTGAAGTACCCTGCCGCGAGCAGCTGCGGATCCGGGTTGCGCACGTCCGGCTGATTGACCGTCTGCAGATCGTAGCGGATGCCGGCGTCCAGAGTGAGAGTCGGGGTGATCCGCCACTCGTCCTGGGCGAACGCGGCGTAGTCGGTCAGATTCGGATTCGTCGTCGCGCCCGTCGTCCCGGGCCCGGGAAAAGCCTGAACGAAACGCGACGCGATCCCCTGGTTGAAGTTCGCGATCGACGTGAAGGTGTAGGAGCCGGAGAAATTGCCGGGGAAGAAGTTGAGAATGTTGTCGTGGTTGTAGTCGAGACCGCCCTTGAAGGTGTGGTTTCCGGCCAGCGCCGTCACGGTGTCCGCTGCCTGACCGCGCTTGATCGTCGTCTCGCGAGGTGAGAAGAAGTTCCGCCCAATGGTGAGAACCGTCTGATTGTTCTGAAGGATCGTGGCCTCCGGATCGGCGCTGTTGGCGGTCCCCGGTTCGCTGTCCTTGGCGTACTGGCCCCGCAGCTCGTTGAAGAGCGTCGGGGTGAAGGAGCTGTTGAGCGATCCGGTCAGGGTGTCCGTCTTGACCAGGGAGTCGCCGGTGTGCTGGAGCGAATTGCGGATGCCGCCGTTCTCGAAACCGCCGCCGGTGAAGTTCTGGCGGTTGTAGCGCAGGGACACGTGGTTGGTGGAGCTGGCCTCGGCGTCGAGCTTCAGGAGATACACGTCCTGGTTCTGGACCCGGTTCCAGCTGGCGGCCAGAGGTGTGAGCGTGGCGATGCCGGCCTGGGTGTTCGCGTCGGTCGGAGTTCCCGGAGGAACGTTCAAGACGACGGTGTTTGGAATCGTGTTGCGCTGGCCGTCGTAGTTGGCGAAGAAAAACACCTTGTCGCGGACCAACGGGCCGCCCACGCTCGCACCGAACTGATCGAAGTGGTAGGGGGCCTTGGGACGGCCGTTCAAGGCGTCGATGTAATCCTTGGCGTTGATGTTCTTGTCCCGGTAGAAGTAGAACCCGGACCCGTGAAAGTCGTTGGTGCCCGACTTGGTCACCACGTTGATCACGGCGCCGCCGGCCCGGCCGTATTCGGCTCCGTAGGCATTGGAGATGACCTCGAACTCCTTGACCGCGTCCTGGGAGAACTGATACGGAGCGCGGCCCGAGCCGGTGCGTCCGAGGGCCTGTCCGAAAAAGGTGTTGTTGTTGTCGGCCCCGTCGACGACCAGGCTGTTCAACGTGCCCCGCTGGCCCGCGAAGCTGATGTCGCCGAGGCGGACGTCGGTGACGACGCCCGGAGTGGTCAGCACGAAATCCTCGAAATTGCGTCCGTTGGTCGGAAGGTTCTGGATCATGCGCTCGTCGACCGTCGAGTCGACCTGGGTCTTCGTGGCTTCGATCAGCGGGGCCTCTCCCGAGACGGTGACTGCGGCCTGGACCGAGGCGACCTCCATCTTGAGCTTGACCGCGGCCTCGCCGCCGATCGTCACGACGACGTTGGCGACTTTCGCCGTGGCGAAACCGGAGAGCTCCGCGGAAACGGAGTACGTGCCCACCGCCAGAACAGGGACGCGGAACGTCCCGGTGGCCATCGACGTCGTAATCCGAACCGCGCCGGTTTCGGACTGGGTCGCCGTGATGGTCACGCCCGGAAGACCTCCGCCCGAGGCGTCGACGACCGTTCCGGCGATCGCGCCGGTCGGGCTCTGGGCGGCGAGCGGCGCCGCCAGAAGAACCAGGAGCACCGGAAAACCGAGGGACCAGAAGCGGAGGCCGGCTCTCTTCATGGAAAACTCCTCTCCATCCTTTGAGTCTCGATTCTTTCCATCTCTCAATCCGCGGCGAACTTTCCTTCGGGGAGGGCGGGAGCCAGGAACCAGTTGCGGTCGGCTTCGAGTTTCAGAGTCTTTCGCGCGCGCGCGTCGTCCAGAAGGAGGTCGCGCAGAGGCTGCGCGGCGGTCGAAACCCGCGGGCAGCTCTTCCACACGGGATAGCCCCCGCCGCCCGACGCGCGGTAGGAGTTGATCGCCACGGTGAAGGATTCGTCGTCGCCCACATTCCGTCCTTCCCGGCGCACGAAGAGCACCCGGCGCCCCTCCGGGCGCGTGGGATCGATCGCGTACTCGACGCCTTCGGCGGTGTCGCAGTTGTAGCCCCAGACCGCCGGATTGCGCTTCCAGACCGGGGCGCCGTCCTGAAGAGCCAGGCCGGAGATGCAGCGGGCCGCATCCTCCAGCGCCTCGCGCACCTGCCGGCCCGTCGCCCGCACGGTGACCAGAGCGTTCTCGTACGGGTAGAACGCCCACACCTGCCGCACCGTCAGCGGTCCCGCGTTCCAGGCCGGCAGGCTCCCCGGCAGGAGCGAGGCGAAAGAGAGATCGGCCTTGCCCTCGCGGCGCTGGACGGAGTGGAGCCAGTCGAGCAGGCCGGTGTCCGCCACCCGCGCGTCGGAAGCCGCGACCGGAGCCTCGAGCGTCGCGACCGGGCGGGCCAGGACTTCCATCGCCCGGCCGTGCTCGGGCGCGGCCGCGGCGGCGATCTTCGAGTCGGGAGGGACGGCCTTCATCGGCAGGTTCCTTCCCGAGATCTCGTCGATCTTCCATCGCCCGTGAGACCGGGACAGGGTCACGTCGAAGCGCGTCAGCACGTTGCCAAACCGGCCGGGCTGCGAAATCCACGCGTTCCCGAGGCGGCGCGGCTCGATGACGGTGTGGGTGTGTCCGGTCAGGAGGAGGTCGATGCCTTCGACCCGCGTGGCGATGGCGTAGGCCTGGTTCTCGTCCCCCGATCCCCGGTCCGCTCCCGTCGCGGGATCTCTCTCGAATCCCTGGTGCGTCAGCACGATGACGAGGTCACAGCGCTCGCGGCCGCGCAGCACGGCGACCAACCGCCGCGCCGTCTCCACGGTGTCCTCGAACCTCAGTCCGGCGATGTGGTCGGGCGGCTCCCAGCTGGGAACGTTGGGCGTGGTCAGGCCGAGGATCCCGACCCGCACGCCGGCCACCGTCTTGACGAGATAGGGCTGGAAGGCGGGCGCGCCCTTTCCGTCGACGATGTTGGCGGAAAGCCATGGGAAGCGCGCCTCCCGGCGCGCCCTGTTCAGCCGTTCCAGCCCGAAATCGAACTCGTGGTTGCCGACCGCCATGGCGTCGTAGCCCAGAAGGTTCATCGCTCGGATCGTCGGGTCGGTGCCGTCCCCAGCCCCTGCCCCGGCCACCAGGGCCTGCATGGGTGTTCCCTGGATCGTGTCCCCGGAATCGAGGAGCAGGACCGGGCGGCCCTGGGTCCGGATCTCCCGGACTGCCGTCGCGATGCGAGCCAGACCTTCGCCGAAATCTCTCTCCGCGATCTCGTCCTCGGCTTCCACGTGACCGTGCAGGTCGGACGTGTGGAGAACGGTCAACGTGATCGCGCAGAGCGGCCCGGCCACCAGGCCCAGGAGCGCGGCGGACAACCAGCGGACGGCGAATCGGACGACGATGATCGGGCTCCTCGAAGGAAACCGAGTCAATCACGGCCCTCGATGGTGGTCAATGCAACGAGAATTGTGCAATCGTGGAGAGAAATAGAATCTCTCGAGGATGGCCGGACGGTTGAGCGCGAAAAAGGACACAACAGGAAGAGAGAACCCGCGCCGCCCGCGCCGCGCGCCCCGGCGCCCGCCGCGAATCGCCCGAAGGCAAGAGGGCCCGCGTGCGACGCATCCTGCAACGCCTGGCTCGGACCTACCCCGACGCCCGCTGCGCTCTCGACTTCGAGACGCCCTTGCAGCTTCTCGTCGCGACGATCCTGTCCGCGCAATGCACCGACAAGCGCGTCAACATGGTCACGCCCCATTTGTTCCAGGCGTACCGCACGGCGGCGGACTACGCGCGCGCTCCGGCCGGAGAGCTGGAGAAAGCGATCAAGACGACCGGATTCTTCAACGCCAAGGCCAGGAGCCTGCGCCGGGCCGGCGCGGCGATCGCCGCCGGGCATGGCGGCCGGGTGCCGGACACCATGGAGGCGCTGGTGAAGCTGCCGGGTGTGGGGCGCAAGACCGCCAACGTCATTCTGGGCAACGCCTTCGGCAAGGACGAAGGGTTCGTCGTCGACACGCACGTGGGACGGCTGGCCCGACGCATGGGATTCACCCGGCAGACGGACCCGGTCAAGATCGAGAACGACCTGAACGCGCTCGTCCCGAAGGGGCGCCGAACCATGGCCGCCCACCAGTTGATTTTTCACGGGCGCCAGATCTGCGTCGCCCGCAAGCCGCGCTGCGAGGCCTGCCCGGTGGCCGGTCTTTGCCCGAAGATCGGCGTGGCGTGACCGCGCCGCGCGCTTACCTGTCCGGCGCCATCGAGCATGCCTCCGACGGCGGGAAAGGGTGGCGGGGTGAGATGGCCGCCTTCCTGTCCGACCGTTTTGGGCACAACGTCTACGATCCGGCGCGGGACGAGAAGAAAGACCTGACCGACGAGGAGCGGCGCGATTTCCGCCGCTGGAAGAGCGACGACCCCGAGCGGTTCCGGAGCGTGGTGCGCAAGATCATCGCCTGGGACATGGACCGCATTGAGCGACAGACCGACTACGTCGTGGCCCTGTGGGACGACGCATCCGCTCGGGGAGGCGGCACCGCCGCGGAGGTCACGCTGGCCTACCGGCTGGGGAAGCCCGTGTACCTCGTCCTGGGGATGCCGCGAGCGTCGGCCTCGGGCTGGGTCCTGGCCGCGGCCGCCGAGGTGTTCGAGAGTTTCGAGGCACTGCGGGTCTTCCTGTTGAATAAGCACGGCGGAAAAGCCGTGCGCATTGAGACGTAGTCGCCTCACGCCTCACGCCTCCCTCACGCCTCACGATCGAGTAACATCCGCCCCCCATGGCTCTGGTCAAAACCCACCTCGGCTGGATCGAGGTGATCTGCGGCAGCATGTTCTCGGGCAAGAGCGAGGAGCTGATCCGGCGGCTGCGCCGCGCCATGATCGCGCGCCAGCGCGTCCAGATCTTCAAGCCGGTCATCGACTCGCGCTACTCCGACGCCGAGATCGTGTCCCACAGCGAGATGCGGCTGCCTTCGATCACGGTGGAAAACAGCCAGCAGCTCCTGGAGAAGCTCGACCATCGCACCGAGGTCGTCGGGATCGACGAAGCCCAGTTCTTCGATGAGGGGATCGTCGCGGTGTGCGAGCGTCTGGCCGACCAGGGCAAGCGCGTCCTCGTCGCCGGCCTGGACAAGGACTACCGGGGAGCTCCCTTCGGTCCGATTCCGCGCCTGATGGCCGTTGCGGAGGACGTCACCAAGACGCTGGCCATCTGCGTACGCTGCGGCGCTCCGGCCAACAACACCCAGCGCCTCGTCGAGAGCGACGAGCTGGTCGTCGTGGGCGCCGCGGGCGTCTACGAGGCGCGTTGCCGGCGTTGTTTCGAGCCTCCGGTCAAGAAATAGAGAGGCGGACGGCCGCCTCCCGCGCGCAGGCCGAGCATGCAAATTTTCAATGCAGGCGGCCTCAAAAGAAGTTTTCCGAAGGACCGGCGGAAAACCCTGTCGAAATGCCTGTGGAAACGCTCGAAAAACGGCCCAAGCGCGCGGCTGCCGTTCGGTTTGCACCGACTCCTGTGCGAAGCGATAAGATGTGAGCCATCAGTCAATTAGAGAATTGCGCCTGAATTTCGCTGCCGGGTTTGGCACCGCCGCCCCGCGTCAAAGACTTTTCCACACGGCCAAGCGCCTCGACCCCTTGGACTTAACGGCTCGTTAACCCCCTGGCCGGTACTCTCCAAACACGCTCTTGAGGGTCGAAACGATCTCTCCCAGCGTGGCTCCGGTCTGCGCCGCGTCCAGGATCGGAGGCATCAAATTCCGATCCTCGGCGGCGCTCGACCGCAGCCGCTCCAGGGCGCTCGTCGAGGCCGAAGGGTCTCGAGCGGCGCGGAAGGCCCGCAGCCGTTCGACCTGCTCCCGCTCGACGCCGGCTTCGATCGACAGCACCGGAGGCGCCGCGTCCTGCTCCTCGCGGAACGCGTTGACCCCGACCACGATGCGCCGCTTCTCTTCGAGATCCCGCTGGGCGACGTAGGCAGCTTCCTCGATCTCGCGGGCCACGAAGCCCTTCTCGATCGCCGCGACCGCTCCCCCCAGAGCATCGACCCGGTCCATCAGCTCACGAGCCTTCGCGATGAGCTCCTCCGTCCACGCCTCGATGAGGCCCGACCCGCCGAGCGGATCGGCCACATCGGCAACGCCCGTCTCGTAGGCGATCACCTGCTGCGTGCGCAGAGCCAGCCGCGCGGAAGCCTCGGTCGGCAGGGCCAGCGCCTCGTCGAACGCGTTGGTGTGGAGCGACTGCGCGCCGCCCAGGACCGCGGACAGCGCCTGGAGGGCCACCCGCACGGTGTTCACGTCGGGCTGCTGCGCGGTCAGGGTCGACCCTGCCGTCTGGGCGTGGAACCGCAGGCGCCACGACCGCGGGTCCCGCGCTCCGAACCGCTCGCGCATGATCTGTGCCCACAGGGCGCGCGCCGCCCGGAACTTGGCCACCTCCTCGAAGAAGTTCGCGTGGGCGTTGAAGAAGAACGAGAGGCGGGGCGCGAAGTCGTCGACGGCGAGGCCCCGTGCCAGCGCCGCTTCGACGTAGGCGATCGCGTTGGACAGAGTGAACGCGAGCTCCTGGACGGCGGTCGATCCGGCTTCCCGGATGTGATAACCGGAGATGGAGATCGTGTTCCACCGCGGCACCTCGCGCCCGCAGAACTCGAAGATGTCCGTCGTCAGCTTGAGCGACGGGCGCGGGGGGAAGATGTACGTCCCTCTGGCGACATACTCCTTGAGCAGGTCGTTCTGGATGGTCCCGGAGAGGCTCTTCCACGGGATGCCCCTCTCCCGGGCGACGCCGAGGAGGAGCGCCAACAGGATCGACGCGGTGGAGTTAATGGTCATCGAGATCGAGACGCGGTCGAGAGGAAGCCCGTCCGTCAGGATCCGCATGTCTTCCATGGTCGCGATGGCGACTCCCACGCGGCCGACCTCTCCCCGGGCCAGCGGATCGTCCGAGTCGTAGCCCATCTGTGTGGGCAGGTCAAAGGCCACGGACAGTCCCGTCTGCCCCTGGGACAGGAGATACCGATAGCGGGCGTTGGACTCGCGCGCCGACCCGAAGCCCGCGTACTGCCTCATGGTCCAGAAACGGGCGCGGTACATCTCGTCGCTGATGCCCCGCGTGAACGGGTAGCGGCCCGGTGGCGGTTGCCCGTAGTGGGGCCGGATCGGAATCCCCGAGGTCGTGGCAGGGGCCACGGCCGGGCGGCCCTCGCGCGCCGGCTCGGCGCCGGTCTCTTCGGGACGAGCCGGTCGAGTCGCGTTGTCTTTCACCAGCGCCGCTCCACGGCGGAATTCTTGCACAGGAGGCGGCGGCTCGATGCGTCGGCTGCGCTACAATGAGTCTTCCGAGCTCGTGAGGAACCACTTTCGCGGAAGGCTGGAGGTCTTCGGCTTCGCGGATCTCCTGCAGTGGATGGAGTTGAACCGCCGTTCGGGGCGGTTGGCTCTCACGCAGGGACGCGACCGGCGGATCGTGGACTGGCGGGACGGACAGATCGTCTACGTTTCCGGCTCGCTGCCCCGCCACCGCCTGGGAGTGCATCTGCTCCGCAGCGGCGCCCTGCCTGCGGCGACGCTGTACGAGTTGCTGGCCCGCAACTTCACGAGCTCCGCGAACCTGACGCGCTTGATCCTGGATGCTGGCTTCGACAGCCACGACGGCCTTTCGCTGCGCGTCGAAGAGCTCGCCCGCCGTCTCCTGTTCGAGATGTTCGAGTGGCGCGAGGCCGACTTCGACTACGACCCGGAATTCGCGGTTCAGCCGATCCTGCGCATCGGTCTCTCGCTGCGCGGCCAGGCCCTGGCGTTCCACGGCGTCAAGAAGCTCGACGACACGCAGCGCCGCCCGGTGCGGCGCACCAAGGCGCCCGAGGCAGACCCGTGGGATCTGCCGTTCCGGCCCCAGGAGGTCGACGAGCGCTACTGGGACCTGATGGAGCGCATCGGCGACCCGGTGGAACCCGAGGAGGGGCGGCGCCTTTTCCACATCTTCCGTGACTTCGCGGCGAGCGTGCGCGACCTGACCGGCGCGCCGATCGTGATGCACCCCGTTCACGAGGACTCGGCCTCGCTTCTGGCCGACCTGTTGAAAAAGTCCCCGCTCGATCCCGCCGGGGTCGTGCCGATTGCGGCCCTCGACCCCTTCCTGACGCTCGATCTGCTTATCCTGGCCAACGCCCTGTCGGTCGACCGGGACAACGCGGTCGGCACGGTTCCCGACGCCATCGAGCGCCTGGGGGCGCGATCGGTGACTGTTCTCATCGACCGGCTCTCGGCGACGGATTTCCCCCGGGTCCCCAGCTCCGACCCGGCGTCCCAGATGGTGCGCCGGGCGAGCGTCGCCGCGGCCGTCGCGGCGGGACGGTACGCGGAGCGCTATGGCCTCACCCGGGAGCGGGGCTACACGCTCGGCCTCCTCCACACGATCTGTTACGGCGATCTTTTCGAGATCCTCCGCGCCGTCGACTTCCCCGCCGGCGAATTTCGAGCCGCCGCCGTCGAAATCTTCCGGCCCGCGCTCGGCGTGGGACGGGCGGAGGGCTGGGGGCTGCCGCTCGACTTCCAGGCCGTCATCGCCGACGACGGCTCGGACCCCAGCGACGCGGCCTCGCTCGTCCGCACCGCGCGCGCGACCGTTCCAGGCTGTGCCATCGGAACGCTCTCGACCGAATCGGTCGACCCCTTGTGGACGGAAGAGATCACCCAGGAGGTCAATCTCGTATTCGAGTTCCTGGGTCTTGCCCGCCTCGAGCTTAAGAACAGGTAAACTCGGCCCCCTCCGGAATCGTCGGCGCCCCGCCGGCGTTTGCCATGTCGGGTGGTGGCACAATGAAAAGACAGCTTCTCTCGCTCCTGGTCGCTCTCTTCCCTCTGGCGGCGTTGGCCCAGGCTCCCCCTCCCCCGCCAGGCCAGGCGGCTCCCAACGCGAACCTCCCGACGTTCCGCGAGAGCGTGGAGATCCACGTCATGGACCTCGACGTGTCGGTCACCGACTCCAAGGGACGGCCGGTTCCGGACTTGAAGAAGGAGGACTTCACCGTCAGGGTCGACAACAAGCCCGTGGCGATCGATTACTTCACGCGGGTCGAAGAGGGTACGATCCACGCCCCGGACCTCGGAACCGCCTCTCCCGACCGGGTCCTCGCGGAGTACCGCAAGGGCGCGGACGCCTACATGCCGCGCCACTTCCTGATCTACTTCGACCTCGGTCATCTCTCCCTGAACGGACGCAAACGGGGCCTCGAGGCCCTGCGCGACCTGATCACGCGGATGGGCCCCGGCGACTCCGCGCGCGTGCTCAGCTTCGACCGGCGCCCTCGGACGCTGAATGAATGGACCACCAGCAAGGAGACGCTGCTCTCCTCGTTCGACCAGATCCAAGCCGCCGGCGTGGCCCAGTCGCGCCTGATGACCGAGATGCAGACTCTGCGGGACATCGACACCACTCCCAATCGCCGTTCGCGGGCGTTTTCCGCGCGCAACTACGCCGAGCAGGAGCGGGTCGAGGTCACCAAGATGCTGAACGATATGAACACGGAGCTCTCGACGCTGACCGCGCTCGACGGGAAGAAGTCGTTCCTGCTGATCACCGGAGGCTTCGACCTCCAGCCGGGGTCGGCGATGATGCAATACGCCGTCGGCGGCTTCAGCCTGGCCCAGTACGACGTGCGCAGCGTGACGGGAGACCTGCAGGCCCTGGTGCAGCGGGCCAACGCGTCGGACGTGACCTTCTACACCGTCGACGCGCGGGGTCTGGCTGCGGAGGGAGTGAGCGCGTCGGAGGACGATCCTCTGCTGATGCGTCCGGGTGTGGCCTTCTTCGCGCGGCAGGACAGCCAGGCCGGGCTGATCGAGCTGGCGCAGCAGACCGGGGGCCTGGCCCTCTTGAACTCCAACGACGTCACGAAGGGGATCTCTCGGGTGTACGAGGACACCTCCACGTACTACTCGATCGGCGTGACCCTCAACAATCTTCCGGGCAAGGGCTACCGCAACGTGAAGGTGGACGTGACCCGTCCGGGCTTGACCGTGCGCGCGCGGCGAGGCTTTGCCCCGCGGTCGCCCGGCGAGCGGGCGATCGACGTGGCGCAGGCCGCGCTGCGCTCCAACGTCGAGTACCGGGGAATTCCGGTGAAGATGTTCCTGGCGCCCGCGGCGAAGGCCAAGAAGTACTACCAGCTCCCGATCAAGCTCGACCTGCCGGCGTCGTCCCTGACGTTTCTCCCCCAGGGAGAGTCCTCCCGGGCCGTGGCCGACGTCTACGTCGCGGCCATCGACGACGCCGGCAACATGAGCGACGTGGGCCACGAAGAGGCCGTGTTCAACCTGCCCAAGGACTCGCCGGCCTCCGCGCAGCTGGCGTACACCGTGTCCCTGACCATGCGCAAAGGGAGCGCGCGCGTGGTGGTCAACGTCCGCGACCGCGAGAGCGGCAGGATGGGAACGGCCAAGGCCGACGTTCGGATCGATTGAGCGATACCTGCCGCGGCGCGGGACCAAAAAAAGGGCCCCGCCATCGCGGGGCCCGGCACGCGATACCGAATCGCCGTTCTAGAAGCGGACCACGGTGGTCAGGCGGTAGTTGCGGGGAGGTTGGAAGGACCCCCGGGCGGTTGCGGTCCCGAAGATCGCGCGGGAGGCTCCGCACGAGCTGGTTGGCGACGCCGTCGCATCTCCGCACCACGTCAGATTGTTCACATTGGTCTGGCGCTGAACATCCGTCACATTGAAGACCTCTCCCTTGACGCCGAACTCGAGCGAGTGCCAGATGCTGAACGTGGCCTCCAAGGACGCGTCGATCTCATAAAAGGTCGGAGTAGTCTCCGATCCCCGCGGCTCATAGAAGAAGGTCTCCGTCGAGCTGGTGTTCGTCGTCGTCCCGGGAACGAGTACGGTCAAAGCCCGCTGCTTCTGGAAATGAATGCCGCTCGAGATCAACCCTCCCAGACCGAGCGCCAAGTTGACCTTCCCCACGGGCTGGACGTAGGCTCCGAAGAACTTGACGCTGTGATCGATGCTCTGGGTCGGCTGGCCATCCTTGTTGGATCCATCGGCCACGACCGAGCATGGGATCACCCCGTTTGTCCCGATCGATTTGTCGATGGTCGTGCGGCAATTGGAGTTGAGGAAGTTGCCGAGATCGCTCGCTGTGTCGCTGGTGGGATTCGTATTGCTCGTCGTCCGGCCCCAGGCGTAGCTCGCATTGGCGTTCCAGTGCTCGGAGAACCGCTTGTCTAGGACGAGCTCGACTCCGTAGAATTTCCGATCTGCCGGACCATAGTTCAAGTAGGTCGTGGTCTGGCTTCCATTCGGATTGAAGATGGGCGTGTCTTCGATCAGATCGTTCCACTTCCGGTAGATGCCAGTGAGGGAGATACCGATCGTGTTTCCAATCTGCTGACGAAACCCGACCGTCCCCTCGTCGGTATAGGTCGGCTTGATGTCGGGATTGAGAACGACCGCGCTGCCGGCAACCGAGACGTGGCTGGCGAAAACGTACTGAGTGCCGTCCCAGTTGAAGCTATCGTAGGTTCCGCGCTGCACGTTCTGCCCGAATGCGTCCGCGAAACTCTGGGCAACGAATTGATAGAAACGGCCGTAGGTGCCGACAACGAGGCTCTTGCCGTTACCGAAGACGTCATAGGTTGCGGAGACGCGGGGCGAGACGGTCCCGTCGCTCACGGTCGTGCGGCTCGTGTCGTCGGAGGAGTCTTGATGCTCGTACCTCAAGCCCACGTTGAAGAACAGGTGTTTCCCAGCTTCGAATTTGTCCTGTGCGTAAAGGGCCACGATGGTCCCGACCGAAGTCGAAGCGACGGGAGCCGCATAGTCGCGACGGGATTGGGGCACGAAATTACGAGTCTTGAAATCGAAGGACTGGTCGATGAAGAGCTGGTTATCAGGATACCCGAACAACGAAGTCGAGTTCAGGTGCTGGTAATCCACGCCCGCCTTGAAGCTGTGGCTGTTGCCGGCGATGTCTGTGTAGTAGGTGGCGGAACCCAGAATTCCCTGTCGGGGACGATTGACGAAGCCGTCGAAGAACGCACCGTTGTAATAGAAGCCGTCCGCATTGCTGAAGTGCGGCGCGGCGCCCCCGAGTGGATGAACGTCAATCCCGTGCTTGGAGGCCGAGTTGCTCGGACCGTTCCAGTTGCCCTGGATCTCGGCCGTGAGGTTCGGCGATGCCACCGCGGTCAGGAAACCGGCATACGTTTGAGAAGTCTGGTCTTGACCGGTGTAAGCAACAAACTCGGCCGGATTGCCGTAATTCACAACGAAGCCGGAAGTCGGCGAGCTCGACGCCCGCGCCGAAACCGCGATGGATGGACTGATCTGTGCGGTGAGCTTTCCATCCCAGAAGCGGTCGCTCGTCGTCTGCTGGAAATTCTCACCCGACACCGGTGTCGACTGCTGTCCGGTGGTGTTGTCGGCCGATTCATAGGCCCCGAAGAACCAGATGTGATCGAGCCACACGGGTCCACCCAGAGTCACCGCGTAGCGCGGATTGACGTGATCGAACTTGGTCCGGGCCAGAGACGCGCCGGTTGCCTGGTTCTTGGTGGTGTTTTCCGAGTTCCAGTTGTCGTTGGTCATGACCACCTTGCCGGAACCAGCGAAGCTGTTGGTCCCCGACTTGGTGATGACGTTGATGATGCCGCCTGACGCGCGACCGTATTCGGCGGAGACTCCGGAAGTGATGACAGTAACCTCCTGGATGGCCTCGAAATTCAGGTTGCCGCCGAAGGTGCCAGTCGTGGGGTCTGTGGTATCGACGCCGTCATAGAGCCATAGATTGTTACTCGACAGCGCGCCGTGGACGCTGGGGTTGGGATTGGCGCCGGGGGTCAGATTCACGCCCGGCGCATTCAAGAAGAGGGCCTGATAGCTGCGGCCCACGGGCATCTTCTCGAACTCCTTGGCCCGCTGCCGGTTCTCCAGCGAGGAGTTGGTCTTGTCGACGATCGGCACCTCGCCGGTGACCGTGACTTCGGCCTTCTCGGCGGAGAGCTTCATGGCCACGGAAAGATCCGTCTTCTTCTGATTTTCCACCAGGTTGCCCTTGAGCACCACGGTCGCGAATCCCGACAGGGTCACGGTGACGTTGTAGCGCCCGGGCTGGACTTCCGAGAACCGGAACTTTCCCGCCGAGTCGGTGGTCGTGGTCATCGAGGTTCCACGCTCGACGCTCATGGCCATGACGGTCGCTCCGGGAAGCGCCGCACCGGTTTCGTCCTTGATCTGCCCGCCGAGCTCGCCGACCACAACCACCTGGCCCAATGCGACGCTCACCGAAAGCATCAGGACGAGAGTAGAGATGGAAGCTCTCAATCGAGGAATCCTCCGCATACCGCCCCTCCTTGTTTGCGGTCGAAAGCGGCAAGAGATGTGCCATTTCGGCCCGCTCGTACAGCGAAGGATCACCGACCTATAACTCTCAGATGAAACTGATGTTATCTCTCGAATAGGCCATTTTTAGTCGATCATAAGAATCGATCTAATGGATCAAAATCCAATTCGTTGGATCAATCCCTCGAGGTGATCTCGAAGTCGGCGCGGCGCAGAACGCGCGGAGCGGGCTCGCCTTCTCCGTCGCTCACCGTCACGTAGAGCACATAGTCGCCCGGTCCAAGGCCGGCCAACGGAACCTCCACTCCCGCGATGTATCTTCCGCGGCCGATCGGCTGGAGGGCTGCCGCGAATGGAGGCAGGCCGCCTATCGGCTGGCCTCCCCGGCGAAGCCGCGGCTCGAGCAGAACCTTCGCGGGATCGGAGGGGTTGGCGACCTCGACGAAGTACCAGAGTGATTCCGAGGGAGCGAAGGCCACGTCGGCGCGCGGTGGAATGATCGTTCCGGCGAAGTTGAAGATCGAGCTCTGTCCCGCGCCCACGCGCGCCGGGCCCCGCGTCAAGACGAGCGACGAGACGGCAAAGGCCCGGTCCAGAGAGGGGACCTGGACCGGCAGCGTGGCCGCTGCCAGCGCCTTGCCGCCGCTCGCCGTCAGCGAGGCGGCCACGGCGTAGCTCCCGGGCGGCAGAGCCAGGCGCGCCATGGCGACCATGCCCGGCGCGTGCGTCGAGAACGCCTTGGACACCGCGGCGGGCTCCGTCAGGGCAGCCGCCTCGCTGCCGTCTTCGCGCCGGACCAGCGCGTGGAGCGAGGCGCCCTTGGGCATGCCGGTCGTGAAGATCCAAAGGTACGTCTCGGCATCGCCGCTCTCGTGAAAGAGCACGGCCGATCCCACGAACGTCCCGCCCGAGCGAGAGACGGCCGGGGCCCCGTCCAGGATCGCCCGCACTGCCGGCGAGAGGGCCTGGTGCGGCAGGGGAAGGTCGGAGGACGCGCTGGTCGGATCCGCGGGAGCGAGGGGAGGCACCAGATCCGGATTGACGATGCTGGCCCGCGCAACGACTTCGCGAAGCTGGTCGAAGAGACCTGGATCCTGAATCGCGTCCAGATGCCGGGACGGTTCCACGACGATCCTGATCTGGAGCGACGGACGATGGAGGACCTCCAGGATCCGAGGCGTGCGGTCGGGATCGTAGAACCAGGTGGACGTCGTCTCGTTCCCCTCGTTCAACGCCACAGGGGTAACTCCCTGCCCCAATCGCCGGCCGCCGCCGGGCTCCGGAGGCGGAGGCGGGGCCCTCAGGTCCTGGACCCGAGCCGGGCTCCCCAGGATGAGGAACACGACCCCCCTCGCCGTGCGCGAGCCGGGCGTCTTCTCGATCCCGAAGCGCCCGTCGGCGGTCTTGATCCGCGCGAGCACCATTTCGCGGAACTCGTTCTTCTCGGTGCCCGCCGTCGGATCCCGTTTCAACCAGTAGCGCTCGATGAACTTCTGGCGCGAGTCGCGCGAGTCGAGCGTTTTCCACTCGATGCGCTCTTCACTGGTGAGAAAGGACGCCTCCGGAGAGGTGGACCAGTCCTCCGGGTCAGGCTTCGCCGCCGCGAGCGTCAGGAGGCCGGCGCAGAACAAAACGGGGACGATCGCTCGTCCCCGGATTCTCCAGGCTGCTCGCAGCGGCACGCGGCCCTACCTCACGACTTGCTCTTGGGCCGCGGTTTGGGCGTCGCCGCGGGAGCGGCGGCCTTGGGCTGGGTCTTCTCCGGGAGGCTCCCGTCCGGCTTCAACACGATGAAGTTCTCCTGCCGATCGGTCCCCTTGAACGCCGCGGAGTCGCGGGGGGCGTTTAAATCGCGCACGTTCAACCCGAAGGTGTAGTAGCCCGGATCGAAGGTCGCCAGGGGGATCTCGCTACCGCTGGCATAGGCGCCGGGGGCCAGAAGCTGCATCTCGGCCGGGCCGGTGAATGGTGCGAACGCGGGCTTGCCGTCTTTCAGGACGCTGATGCGCTGCATGATCCGCGGCTTGACCTCGGCGGCCGCCGCGGGGGCCGGGGCCGGCGCGGCTCCCGGAGCCGGCGTCGCGGAGGGAGGGGCCGCCGCCGGCGCGGCCGGCGCCTCCGGAAGCTTCGGATTGGTCACCTCGTAGAAGTACCAGAGCGAATCCTGCTTGGAGAAGACGTGGTCCCCCTTCGGCTCGACCTTGATCGGCTTGGTCACGCCGAAGACGAAGGGATCGGTCTCGGCCGGCCGCTTGGTCAGCGGTCTCAACTCGTTGGTCAGAATCAGCGGCGAGACCTCGAACTCGGTCGGCTTGGGCTCGAGCTTGAAGGCGGCCGACGCCGACGCGGCGGCCGAGGCTCCCTCGGCGGGATAGACCCCGAACGCGGCACGGTAGCTCCCGGCAGGGAGGACGATCGAGCGCTCGTAGACCTTGTCCACGCGCGTGCCCGTCTTCATGTCCGCGAGCGCCGCATCCTCCCAGAAGCTGGCGACCTCGCCGCCGGTCTCGCTCGTCACGACGCCGCCGAATTTCGCGCCCGCCGCCGGGGCCTTGTCGGCGTCGAAGTAGAACTCCAGGGCATAAAACGGCGTGCCGGAGAGGGAGTGAAAGGTACCGCCCCAGAAGCCCGGCCCGGATTTGGCCGTCTTCACCAGGGCCTCGAGGGAGGCGCGCGTCGAGGCCGGAAGAGAAGCGGTCGCCGGAGCCGGGGCCATCGCCGCGGGGGCCGGTGCCGACACCGTGCCGGTGGCGGCCGCGGGAATCGCGGGTTGAGCCGCGGGCGCTCCGGCCGGCGCCGCGCCAGTAGCCGACGGGTTCACGATCGATTTTTCGGCGATGATAGCGATCGCCCGGTCCGCCGGGGCCGCGTCGCGCAGCTCGTCCGCTCCCCGCTGCGGATCCACGACGACCCGCAGGCGCAGCTCGCCGATTCCCCACGAGGGGTCGAACTTGTTCTTTTCGTAAATCCACGTCTGAATCACCGGGCCGCCGGCGCCCGCCTCCGGGCCCGACGCGAAGGGATCGGTTCCCGGCGGCGTCATGCGGCCGAGCCCGGTGTCCGCGGTCGCCCCTCCATCGACGGCCGAGCGCGACTGGGCCACGCGGCTCGGGCCGCCCAGGGCGATCAGCAGGCGGCCTCGGACCGACTCCGCCCCGCGCTGGCGGCGCATCTTGAACTGTTCGTCGGCCGCCGCGATCCGCCGGGCGATCTCCTCCTTGAAGCGCTCTCCTCCCCGCCTGGCGTAGTACGCGGCGATGAACTTCTCGGCGTCGGCGTCGCCGGCGACCTTGGACCACTCCGCCCGCTCCTCGGGCGTCAGCAAGTACGCCTCGGGCGACTTGGGCCAGTCCTTGTACTTGGAAAGCTGTGCCGCGGCGAGCGACGCGATCGCGAGCCCGAGCACGACCAGAAGTGTTTTCTTCACGGTTCCTCCGTCCTCCAGACGAGGGATTCTATCGCGGGGAACCGCAGGTTCGTCCAAGTCCCGCGGGCTTGCCCGAATCGCCGGATTCGGACTTGGGACGAGGACTCGATTCCGCTACGGCTTGTGCACCGTCGCCAGAGCCAGGCTGCGGGACACCTTCACCAGGGCGTACCGGCGATCGACGTCGCCGCGTCGGGCGCCGACTTCCTCGCGCAAAACGGAGAGAAGGTCGTGGACCTCGCCCTGCATCTTCTCGATGCGCTCCTTCATGTGGAGGATCACTTCCACCCCCGCCAGGTTCACGCCCAGGTCCCGCGTCAGCGTCAGGATGATCTCCAGGCGCTCGATCGTGTCCGAGTCATAGAGCCGGGTCTTCCCCTGCGTGCGGGCCGGGCGCAACAGGCCTTCCCGCTCGTACATCCGCAGAGTCTGCGGGTGGATCCCAAACCGCTCCGAGATGACCCCGATGCGGTAGACGCCCGGGCGGCGGCTGTCCCTCACCGGCCCCTCTTGGCTTCGGCCGCGGCAGCGGCCTCGACACGGTCGGCCTTCGAGGCAACCACCTTGAGCACTCCGGCCCGCAGCGTCGCTTTGATCCGGGCAGGGTCGACGTTGGGGGGAACGGGAAACTCCCGAGAGAAGCTCCCGTAGATGCGCTCCATGCGCACGAAGTTGCGCGGCTCCGCGCCGGAGTCCGCCCGCCTGTGGCCGGACACGCGCAATTTTCCGTCGAAGGACTCCAGGCGTACGTCGTCGAGCCGAACTCCCGGCAACTCGATCTGGAGAATGATCTCCTCGGGCGTCTCGTAGACGTCGGCGGCCGGAGACCACAGCGCGGCCTCCAGCCCTTCGTCGGGAAACTCGGTGCGATGGATGGTTTCTTCGAAGAGGCGGTTCATCTTCTCCTGAATCGCGAACAGGTCCTGGAGCGAGTTCCAGTGGAAGACGCTCATGGACAACGCTCCGCGCCGCGAGCTCCCGGCAAGTGACGAGCGACAGGTCGAGTCATCGAGACGCTCACCTGTCGCCTGAGGGTCATGCCACTACTGTAGCGCCTTTCTGGTCACTCGTCACTGGCCACTTGCTCTCGTCACTTCTTCTCCGTGTCGACGTACTCCGTGTCGATGACCTCGTCCTCTTTGCCCGCCTCCGGGCCGCCGGCGTTGGTGGGTCCGCCTGCGGCGGCGGGTCCCGCTCCCTGGGACGCCGAGCGGTACACGACCTCCGCCAGCTTGTGCGATGCCTGCTGCAGACGCTCGCCGGCCTGATTCATGTTGTCGGTACCGCCCGCTTCCAGAGCCTTCCTGGCGTCGGTCAGAGCCGACTCGAAGGTCGAGGCGTCGCCCGGATCGAGTTTGGCCTTGTTCTCGTTGAAGGTCTTCTCGGCCGAATAGATCAGCCCATCCAGACGGTTCTTTGCCTCGATCTCCTCGCGGCGCTTGTGGTCCTCGTCCGAGTGGGACTGCGCTTCCTTGACCATGCGATCAATCTCGTCCTTGTTCAGGCCGGAGGACGCGGTGATGGTAATCTTCTGCTCCTTGCCCGTGCCGAGATCCTTGGCCGAGACGTTCAAGATCCCATTGGCGTCGATATCGAACGTCACCTCGATCTGGGGCAGCCCTCGCGGCGCCGGCGGAAGACCGATCAGGTGGAACACGCCGATCGTCTTGTTGTCTCTGGCCATCTCGCGCTCCCCCTGAAGAACGCGGATCTCGACGGAGGTCTGGTTGTCCGCCGCCGTGGAGAAGACCTCGCTCTTCTTGGTCGGAATCGTGGTGTTGCGCTCGATCAAGCGCGTGGTCACGCCGCCGAGCGTCTCGATCCCGAGCGAGAGCGGGGTGACGTCGAGCAGCAGGAGATCCTTCACGTCTCCGGCCAGCACGCCTCCCTGGATCGCGGCGCCGATGGCCACGACCTCGTCGGGATTGACGCCCTGGTGCGGCTCCTTGCCGAAGAGCTCCTTGACCAGCTTCTGGATGCGCGGCATCCGGGTCTGGCCGCCCACCAGCACGACTTCGTCGATGTCCTTGGCTTCCAAGCCGGCGTCCTTCAGGGCCTGCTTGCACGGTCCGACCGAACGCACGATCACTTCCTCGACCAGTTGCTCGAGCTTGGAGCGCGTGAGCTTCAACTGCAGGTGCTTGGGGCCGGACGCGTCCGCGGTGATGAACGGCAGGTTGATCTCCGTCTCCACAACGTTGGAGAGCTCGATCTTGGCCTTCTCCGCGGCTTCCTTCAGGCGCTGCATGGCCATCGGATCCTTGGACAGGTCGACTCCCTGGTCTTTCTTGAACTCGCCCAGGATCCAATCGATGACCCGCTGATCGATATTGTCGCCGCCCAGGTGCGTGTCGCCGTTGGTCGACTTGACCTCGACGACCCCTTCGCCGACTTCCAGGATCGAAATGTCGAACGTGCCGCCGCCGAAGTCGTAGACGGCGATCGTCTCGTCCTTCTTCTTGTCCAGGCCGTAGGCGAGCGCCGCGGCGGTGGGCTCGTTGACCAGCCGCTCCACCGTCAACCCGGCGATCTGACCCGCGTCCTTGGTGGCCTGGCGCTGCGAATCGTTGAAGTAGGCGGGCACCGTGATGACGGCGCGCGAAACCTTCTCCCCCAGATACGCTTCCGCCGCCTCTTTCAACTTCGACAGGATCATCGCGGAGATCTCGGGAGGAGACCACTCCTTGTCCCCGGCGCGCACGCGGACGTCTCCGTTGGACGCCTGCACCACGGTGAAGGGCACCATCTTCATCTCTTCGGTGACCTCGCCGTACTTGCGTCCCATGAACCGCTTGATCGAGTAGACCGTGTTGGCGGGATTGGTAATGGCCTGGCGCTTGGCCACCTGGCCGACCAGCCGTTCGCCGCTCTTGGAGAACGCGACGACGGACGGCGTCGTGCGGTTCCCTTCCGCGTTGGGGATCACGACCGGGTCGCCCCCCTCCATGACGGCGACACACGAGTTCGTGGTACCGAGATCGATTCCGATGATCTTACTCATTGGGCTTGCTCCTCTAAACCTTTCGTCCAGCAAGGCAGATCATAGAATCTGAGTCGATCACTGTCAAGTCATATCTGTACTTACCTAAGCCCAATAGACTCAATTCTTTGCTCTCGATTCAAAGAACTATCGGAAGAATCAAGGTCCAGTCGGCCTACTCGATCACCTGAACGCCGGGCCTCTTCTCGGGAACTCTCGACCGAATCCCGGGATGGATCTCCGCGACCGGAGCCAGGGACCGGTCGAAGGAGAGGTCGAGGTCGATGTTTCCCTCCGCGTTGCGCCCATAGAGGCCGAACTTCCCGTCGTCGGGTCGAAGGATGTATCGATAGGGCCGGCCATAGGGATCGTCGAGCGCCTTTTCCGAAACGATGCCGGCCACCACCAGGTCCTCGAGACTCCGCGGATACTGTCCCGATGAATCGTAGAAGACGCGCACCGCGCGCTCCAGGGCGACCAGACGGCCCAGGGAAACCGCCTTCAAGAGGCTTGCCGCCTCGCGTCCCGGCCCCGGCTGCGTGAGCGAGATGTTCCAGGGGTTCAGAGGGATCGACCACGTCGCCACGAGCACGATTCCCAGGAGCAGGAACCACAAGCCGACCGACGCCAGCGAAGCGCGCTCCCGCCGCCGTGCCGGCGCCGATGAGGCCGGCAGCGGCCGAAGGACCCTGCCTTCGACGATCAGGTTCCGGTCGATCAGATCGGCCAGGCCCTTGTAGACGTCGAAGTCCGACAGGAACGCCCTCTCCAGGAGGTCGGCGACGTCGCGGCGCCCGTCGATCCACCTCCAGACCTCCGCCTCGGATCGCGAGACGGCCAGAGTGCCCTCTCCCGTCTCGTCGCCGCCATGGATCAGCCGCAGGCTTTCGACGCCTGGAGCGCGCCGGAAGACGATGTCCCGCGAGCGGACCTTCTTCTCGAGGATCGGCCACTCGTCGAGCATCTGCGCCGCTTCCATCAGGATCGATTCCGTGGGGACCGGCGACATGTGGTCGGCGTCGTAATCGATCGCCCCTTCCTGGGTGAAGCGAAATCGTCCGTCGGTCCATCGGAAACATGAGAAGACGATTCGAAAGATCTGCAGCCGGAGCGCCTCGCGCAGGTCCTCCGGAGTGACGAGACGCTCCCGGATCAGGAGGAACCCCAACCGCTGCTGGCTCTCCTTCTGGAGCGCGAGGATCCGGTTGAGCTGCTGCTCATTGATCCGGCCGCCACGCATGAGGAGGCTCCCGATGCGGTTGTCCAGCCGGCGAGCGTTCGACTCGGCCGAGACCACCTGCCCTCCGAGGAACGAGATCGTGATGGTGTCCTCTGGCGACTCGACCGTCAGGACCCCGCTCTTGCGCTGCAGGCCGAGCACCTGGAAAATGTCGTTCAACGAAAAGACACGCAGCGTGCCTTCAAGACCCATGGGATTCCTTCCACGCCGCGCGCTGCGAAAAGAGCCACAGGATCCCGGCGAGACCGAGGGCAACCCCGGTCGTCGCGTGCCAGGAATGCGGAGGCGGCAAGGGCCGGAGTCCGTAGAGCCGGCCGTCGACGAGAGCCACCGCCACGAAGAACAGGAAGAGGAGCAGCGTCAGGAAGGCCGAGAAGGGGCGGTCGGAAACGGCCCGGTGGGTTCCGGGCAGAAAGAAGTTTGCCAGCCGGCACGACCAATTCCTGTGGCGGGCACGTCCACGGACCTCTCGCGTCTGGGCCACATGGGCTTCGATTCCCGCCGACTCCTTGCGCAGGTACAACCGGACACAGTCGGAGCAGTACAGAACAGGATCCCCCGGCCGCTTGCACCAGGGGCAGAACGGCTTTCCGCACTTGGCGCACTCTCCGGCCAGTGCCTCGCGGGAATCGAGCGCCCTCGCAAGGAGTAGCGCGAGCGCGAGCAGGACCCACGGACCCAGCGTGAACGGAGTGAACACCAGGTCCTGCACCCGCAGCGGAGGCGCGTGGCCCGGCAAACGGCGGCTCTTGGCTTGCGCATTCCAGTCCTCGACCTTCCGGCGCGCCCGCTCCAGCGAGTAGGGAGCCGGGATGACGCGGGCGAGCGTGGGACGCTCCGTCCACCCGCGGACGCGGCTCTCCGAGACCTCGCGGGCCTTGGCCATCGCCGTGGCCTGCCCATCGAAATCGTAGGCCTCGCCCCGCGCGATCGACAGGTTGTAGTAGATCTCCGCCGCCCGCGGGGCTCTTTGCGCCGCCGCCTCGTAGTCTCGGATCGACTCGGCGAAGTCTCCCTCCTGGAAGTGCACGTTTCCCCGGTTCAGGAACGGACGATAGTCGCGAGGATCGGCGGCGATGGCCCGGTCATAGGCCTGCAGCGCGCGATCCGAGTCGCTGGCGCGCTCCGCGTACATGCCGAGCAGGAACCAGACGTCGGGGTCTTCGGCAAAGACGGCGGACGCCTGGCGGAGCCCGTCCTCGGCGCTCCCGTCTTCGCGCTGCTCCTCCAGGTCCACCGCGGCGACGTACAGAGGAGAGCGCTCGATGATGTTTTCACGCGCGATCTGCGACAACACGGCTGGAAGCAGGCCGAGCACGACCAATCCGGTCCCGAGGACCCAACGCTCCGCTTTCGAGCCATAGGGAAACACCAGGGCACACCAACAGAGCCCGGCCCAAAAAGGCCCCAGACCGAGCGCGAAAGGCAGCGCCAGCAGCACCAGGGTCAGGGGAAGGGCGGAACGCGATCCCAGGCGGCGGTCGCCGATCTCCGACAGGTTGTGGGAAATCCGCGGCAGGTGGTGCACCATCACGGCGAGACCGAACGCGATGATCGCGGCGGCGAATCCGAACATGGCCCAGGTCGCGACGGAGGAAAGAACAGCCAGGCGGGACTCGTGCGTCGCCAGGAGGGAGGCGAACAGCTCGGCCACGCCCCGAGCGGCCTCGGGATAGACGCCGCGGCGCACCAGGAATCCGATCTTCGTGATCTGGGCGTCGAGGTTCGCGTCGTCCAACGACGTGGCCGCGGCGTAGGCCCGCCGGGCGCGCTCGAAACGGCCGAGGATTTCCGCACGTCTCCCCTCGTGCACGGCGGTCCTTGAGAAATCGGAGAGCCGATGAATGCCCACGGCCCGCGCCGTTTTTTGCATATCGGCCAGGGCCGCCGCCGCGGTCTTGCCGTCATCCTCCAGATGGGCGTTCAAGAATTCGAACCATCGCGAGCGGTACAGCCCGCGGGTGACCGGGGGCGGCAAAGGAGAGACGCCTTCCTGCGCCCGCAGCGCAGGCGCCGCGAAAGCGCCGGCCAGGATCGCCAGGAGCACCGCCCCTCTCGCTGTGCGGCGGGCGGGATGCGCAGCCTCGCCTCGATCTTCCATTCCCGTGACCCGTCTCCCGGCCGCGCGCGTCACTTGGTCGGGCGGCGCGACATCTCGACGAATGCCAGGCGGAGCTCGTACAACACGCGCGACAGGAAATCCGTTTCCTCGAAGGACAGGTTTCCGCGTGTCTTGGCTTCCAGGACGGCCAACCAGTCGACCATCTGCCGCGCCGCCGTGAGATCCCGGTGCGCGCGCCCCGCGGCGTCGGGCAACAGACCGAGGGCGGCATACGCGTTGGTGGCGATCCACCCCACCAGGGACCCAAACCCGGTTCGGGGCTCTTTGAGCTCGGCCGGCTCTCCAGGCTCGCCCGCCACTCCAGGCTCGCCCGCTTCTCCAGGCTCACCCGCCACTCCAGGCTCACCCGCTTCTCCAGGCTCGCCCTCGCCGGCGCGACCGCTCTCCGGTGCCGGCTCGGGAGGCGGCGGGCTTTCGGCGCGGGGCGCCGCGGGTTCCCGCGCCGACTCCCGCGCGGGCGCCGGCGCGGGAGATTCGGGCTGATCCTCGGGTTGAAAGTCCGGGCGCAGCTCTCCCTCGGACGTGAACATCCGCCGGTCGACGACGCGGATCGGCCTTTCCTCCTGGTCAGCCATGCTGTTGTCGAAATTTTAACCCGGAACGTCGCTCCACGCCGGGGGCAAGCCGCGCGCGACGCCGCGGGCGCGCGATTCCACGCCTCGGACGCGCTCGAGGAGGGCCTCCGGGCGTTGGTTCGAGCCGCGTATGATCCCCGCGATGTCCCAAAACCTCCGCGAGCTCACGCTCCTGGTCGAGAAGCTTCGCCGCGAGTGTCCCTGGGACCGGGAGCAGACCTTCGCAACGGCCAAGACGTTCCTGCTCGAGGAATGCCACGAGACGCTCGAAGCCCTCGATGCGGATTCGCCCGAGCGCCTTCGGGAGGAGCTGGGAGACCTGCTGTTCCAGGTCTTCTTCCTCGCCCAGATGGCCTCCGACCGCGGCTGGTTCACGGCCGACGAGGTCGCCGCCGCGATCACCGCGAAGATGATCGAGCGCCATCCCCATGTGTTCGGAGAGTCCCCCGCGCGGGACGCCGACGAGGTGAAGCGCAACTGGGAGACACGCAAGAGGCGGGAGAAGGCATCCCACGCCGACCCCCTGGGCAGCATCCCGGCGTCGCTTCCGGCGGTCGCCGCGGCCTATCGGATGACGTCCCGCGCGGCCGACCTCGGATTCGACTGGGAGCGGGATGCCGACGTCGCCGCCAAGATCGAGGAGGAGCTCTCGGAATGGCGAGACGTCGCGCAGCGCGGCGACCGCGCGGCGGAGGAGCGCGAAATCGGCGACCTCCTGCTTTCCGTCGTGAACCTGGCGCGCCGGCGGCGGATCGATCCGGAATCCGCCCTGCGGCAGACCAACGCCCGCTTTCGATCCCGCTTCGCGCACGTGTCGCGGCGGGCGCAGGCGTCGGGTCGGGACATCTCCGCGATCCCGTTGGAGGAGCTCGACCGGTACTGGGAGGAAGCGAAGCGGGAGGAATCGACGAAGGACTAAGGACGAAGGACCCTCACTTCACCAGCTCTCCGACCCGCACCAGGCGAACTCCCCGATCGGCCAGGCGCGGAATCTCCCGCTCGAGCACCTCCAGGGTCGCGGCATGGGGATGTCCGATGCCCAGCGCGAAGCCCTCCGCGCGGCCGTGCTGCACCAGCTCCTCGAGCGCTTTCTCCACCGCCTGATCGCTGGCGACGTCGTCCAGGAAGACGCGGCGCGCCACCGCCGGCACTCCCGCCGCCCGCGCCTCCACCTCCCCCACGGTCGCGTCGGTGGTCCGGCTATCCACGAAGAACAGCCTCCGGTCCGACAGAACGCGCATGACGGCTCGCATGACGCGCGGATCGGCCGTCGCCGCCGAGCCCATATGGTTGTTGACGCCGACGGCGCCGGGCACCGAATCGAGATCCGCCTCCAGGGTCCGCCCGATCTCCTCGTCGCTTTGCGCGCGCAGGAGCACGCCGGGCCCGGGTCTCACCGAAGGGAACCCCTTCGGCTCCATCGGAAGATGGAGAAGCACTTGCTTGCCGGAGGACTCGAGCTCGCGGGCCACCCGAGCGCTGGACGGGAGTCCCGGCAGCACGGCGGTCGAGACGGCGTGCGGCCAGCTCGCGATGCGGTCCACCGCCGCCTGATCGTTGCCGAGATCGTCGATCAGGATGGCCACGCGGCCTTCCCATTTCGGGAGGGGAGTCACCGCCCATTCGCTGCGGGCAGGGGCACGAGCGGGAGGGGGCGATCGGAGAGAGCGGCCGCGGGGACGCGGGGACGGGGCGACGCGGGCAGACGCAGAGGGAGCCGGCGCCTCACGAGCAGGGCGCGTCTTCAGATAGAGCGCAATTCCCAGAACCAGGCAGAGAAGGGCGAAGAAGAGTGTGGCCGGAGAGATCCGAGAGCGTTTGCGGGTCAACGGCCGAGCACGGGAGGCGTCGCGTTACGCCGCTTTGCGAACCGGCGCGGCGCCGCGAGCCACCTCCAGGCCTCGAGTCAGAATGGGATCCTTCGTTTCGACCTCTCCCGGAAAGACCAGCACTCGATCGTCGGGATTCAGTCCCTTCCCGCCGAGCGTCGTTCCCGAGGGCGAGACGTAGCGGCCCACGGTCATATAGAGCGTTCCGCCCGACTCGGTGGGCACGGGACGCTGAAGAATGGCCATCCCGACGGTCGGCTCCCCCACCGTGATCGCGTCGGCCCGATCATGCAGCGCCGCGGCGAACACCTCCGATGCTCCCCCCGTCGCGTCGTCGGTCAGGATGACGGTGCGCCCCTTCCAGGCGCGATCGCCCGACGCCTCCAGCGGGGCCACGTTCACCTTGCGCGACACGACCTTGGCGACCAGTCCCTTGCCGGTGAAGACGGCGCAAGCGGACGCCGCTTCGGAGATCTCGCCGCCGATCGATCCACGCAGATCGATGATCATTCGGTTGATCGAACGGCGACCGGCCTCCGCCACCGTCTGCCGCAAGGCGTCGGCCGTCTCGCGCGTTAAGGTCGGGACCTTGACGATCGCCACGTCGCGCTCCCAGCGAGTGGAGGGTGCCGGAGGCTGAAAGCGCGCGCGCGCGACATGCAGCGTCACCCGTTTCTCATCCCCGCCGCGGAAAATGGCCAGATCCACGTGCGTCCCGTCGGGGCCTTCCAACGCCGCCTTGACCTTCCAAAGCGGCGAGTTGCGAACCTGCTTGCCGTCGATGGTGTCGATCAAATCGCCGGGTTTGACCCCTGCCTTTTCCGCGGGCGAGCCAGCCAGCGGCGCGACCACGTAAGAGAATCCGCCCCGGCGGGCGATGACGATTCCCGGTGAAACGGAGCCGGAGCTCTCCTGCGCCCGGTACGCCGCCCGCTCGGAAGCCGGCACGTAGTAGGAGAAGGCGTCCAGGGCGTCGGACATCCCGTCGTACGAGCCTTGCAGCAGCGTCCTGGTTTCGATCGGCTCCACGTAGTTCTGTCTGGTCAGGCTGAACACGTCGGAAAAAATAGCCAGGGCCCGCGTGGCCGGGTCGCGCCCCGAAGACGGATTACTGACCGCCCGGATGGACACCAGCGCGGCGACGGAGCCGACCACGAAAAGAAGACGGGAGCGATTGTTGCGCATCGTGGAGATGGTAACACCCCTCTTCTTGAGGATCATTCCGGCGAAAAGAAACGGACGGGAGGACGTGGAGACGCGGGAAGGGGGGAAGGCTCAGCGCAGCCAGGCCACCGGGTCGCTGGCCTTCTGGCGATCCCGGACCTCGAAATACACGCCCGGCTCGTCCCGGCCGGGCCCCGTCCCCGATGTCCCCAGGGTGGCGCCGACCGCCACATAAGAGCCCGCGGTCACCGCGATCGACTGGAGCCAGGCGTACAGGGTGAAGACGCCGTCGCCGTGATCGAGGATCACCAGGTTGCCGTACTCCGCCAGCCACTGGGCATAGACCGCTCGTCCGCTGTAGACCGCGCGCACCGGAGTGCCGGCCGGCAGCGCCATGGCGATCCCATTGGAAACCGTCCAGGCGTCGAACTTGGGATGACGGTGACGCCCGAACGTCTCGGTCAGCGTGCCCCGGGCAGGCCAGTCGAGCACACCCCTCCAGGGCCGGATCCCTCCCGACGCGTCGGCGGGCTCGCCGCTCGATTGCTGCGCCAGCGTCGCCAGCAGGCGCTCCAGACGCTCGGCCTTGTCGGCCAGGATCACCACCTCATTGCGATGGGAGGCGGAGGCGGAGCGCTCCTGCGTCAGAAGGGCCTCCCGATGCCGCCGGAGGGCTGACATGTTGGTCAACTCGCGCCGGCCGCGCTGGAAGACGTCGTCCATCTCCTTCTTCAGGGACTGCTCGCGGGACAGATCGGCCTCCAGGCGCGTGCGCGCGTCCCTGTAGGAACCGAGCAGCGCGCCGTCGCGCCGCGCCAGCTCATCGAGCCTCTCCACTCCCTGGAAGAACCCGGCGGCGTCCCGCGCCTCCAGAACGATCCGGAAGTATCCGTAGCGTCCGAGGCGGTGGAGCACGCGGGCCCGCGCCACGAGCGCTCGGGCGAAGCGGTCCGAGGCGGAGAGGGCGATCTCGCGCTCCCGCCCCGTCGTCTCGAGCTGCGCGGCCAGCTCCGCGCGCCGGGCCGCCAGCAGCTGCGTCTGGCTCTGCGCGATCTCGACGCGCCAGTCCAGCCTTCGAATCTCCTCCGACAACGTGGCGACGCTCTTCTGGCTCTCGGACAGCTTCTTCTGAAGAAGCACGATGCGGGAGCGGATCTGGGACAGGTCCGACTGACGCTGCTGCTCGGGGGATGGGGCTTGGGCAAATGCGGTGGCGACAGGGATGAGTGACAAGTGACAAGTGACGAGTGACAAGCGAAGCAGGATCCGGACGGGATGGACTCTCACCACAACGATTTCCCGGCCGCGTCGGGGGGAGCGGGAGCTCCGATCAGGGCCCGCACCGAGGCCGTGGCGTCGGCGATCCCCGGGATCCGGTCGGTTCGGAATGTCTTCGACGCGAAGAAGACCCCTCGGACCAGGTCGGGGTCGAGCGAGCAATGATCGCCGCTCCAGACGTCCTTGTTGTCCTCGAAGACCGTGGAGGTTGGCACGCCGAGCGACGACTGCCACGAGACGCGGTAGGGAGGGCGGTTGGTGACGATCAGGTCCGGGATCAGCCTCGGGTCGTAGCGGCGGTACACCTCTTCGCGCTTGAAGACCCGCGAGACGGCCCGCTCGCCGGTCTTCGGATCGGTGAGCTCCAGCAGCCGCTGGACGAGCTCGCCGCGCAGACGCTCGTAGTCCGCCCCCGGCTCGACGATGCCGCCGTTCTCCCGGCCCTTCAGGTTCACGTAGACGTCTCCCAGGCCCATGGCGTAGGCCCGGGATCGGGACCAGTCGACGGATTCCCAGAACTGCCCGCGCGAGAAAAGCGCCTCCAGGCTCTTGCGCTGGGCGCCGCCCTTCAAGACGAGGTATCCGTTCTCCACAAGCCATGTATTGTAATTGACCGACCGCCGCCACGTGGCGAATCCGTGGTCCGAGAGCACGATCAGGACGTCCTCCGGAGCGAGCGCCCGCGCCGTGTCCCCCACGATCTCGTCCATCGTGTCGTACGCCTTCTCCACCGCGTCGCCGTAGATGCGCGCCAGGACCGGATCGTAGGCCGGGTGCAGCGGGTCGCGAAAGCGCCAGAACACGTGAGCCACCCGATCGGGAAACTCGAAGTAGTGGAAGAGCAGCCGCGACCGCTCGGCCAGCAGGGCGGCGAGCATCTTGCGGTCCTGGGCCACGGTCGCCGCGACATCTTCGAGAAACGCCTGCTCCGGCAGAGTGCCCGACTGGATGGACCATGTGTCGATGGCCCATCCCATCGTCTTGAAGCGGCCGAAGCGGCGAACCAGCTCCGGAGCGAAGCCCGAAGGCGATGAGAGCGCCATGCCCGGCGGCAGCCTCTGGGGATCGAACTGGATCGGCGAGAGGTAGAGCGCGATCTCCGGATTGACCCGATCGAGCCGAAACCGCCCGTAGCCGTGGATCGCGATGAGAGGATTGACTCGGAACGTCAAGGACACCCAGTCGGTCCAGCCGCCGGGAGCGAGGTCGCGCTTTTCGCCTCCGACGTCGAGGCTCAACCGGTCCCGCGACGGCGGCACGGTCAGCGTCATTGGAAGGTCGATCGTCCCCTCCCTTCCGAACGGCTTGCCCGGAGGGCCGGCGATCTTCGTGACCTGGCTTCCGACGTTGGTTTCCAGCCGCACCAGCTCGATGGAGAAGTCGTTTCCTTCGCGTGGCGTGAAGAAGGGGTCGGAGGTGAAGTAGAAGGGCTTGCCGATCCGGCCGGACAGGTCCGGGACGCCCAGGCCCGACAGCAGACGGCCCTCCTCGAAGGATTCCGGAGGAAACGTCACCGGCATGCGCAACACCGTCGCCGGGCGCGCGCCGATTTCGCTCCAGAACGTCTTTCCCTTGCGGTTGTTCTCCACCGCCGGCCGCGTCGCCGGAATCCAGGCAACAACCGCCAGATATACCGCCGCCCCCGCCGCCAGGCCGAGCGCGTCCAGGATCAGCAGCCCCAGGAGGCGCCGCCGGACGAGGAACAGCAAGCCGCCCGGCAGGCCGAACAGGAGAAAGGCCGCCACGCCGAAGACGACCGGGTTGGCGCGCCCGAAGAAGAGCGGCTTCTGGGTTTCCTCGGCCACCGCGAACGTCGGGATCCGATCGGCTGGGTTGCGCTTCAAGAAATCGAAGATCTCGTGGCTCCCCGGATCGAGGCCGGTCGAGAACGTGGCCCACGACACCGGCGTCTGCGCGGGAACGGTGGGAGTCAGCGGCGAATAGCCTCCGCGACTCTTCAAAGCGGCGAGGTTGGGCAGCCGGCCGGAGGCCATCATCTGCTCGACGATGTGCGCGTCGACGCCGTCGAAACCCAGCACGACGATCCGCGCTGCGTTCTTGGGATCGGCTGTGGCGGCGCCGGCCACGAACACCAGGGCGGCCAGCGGCAGAATTTTTCGCCTGGACATCGTCGCCGGCCAGTTTACAGGGTCTCGGCGCGGACCGAGCCGGCTCCCGTACAATCGAGGCCCGATGCCGGACCGAACCGAGGACATCCCGACTCTCCTCTCGCGGATCCCGGACCGGGCGATTCGCGAGCTCTTCTCGCCCGAGTTCATTCTGTGTTGCGAGGAGTTCGACCGCTTCACGACCGACATGGTGCTGTCGCTCGCCGCCGACCTCGATCTCGCCCCGACTCTCGCCCGGGGAGCCCGCGTCCGCGAGATCGTCGAGGAGCGGGGATGGGCGCCGCGGGCGCAGGTCCCCGTGACCTGGTTCCTGCGAAAGCTCGCCGCCGAGCGGTATCTCCAGGTGGAGGAAGAGAGCGGCGGTCCGATCTTTCGTCTGCGCGGGCCGCTGCCTCCGGGCGATCCGGACCGGGCGCAGGCGCGGGCCCGCGCCATCGACGAGCGGTCGATGCCCCCCTTCACCGTGGTGCGCGCGATGGTCGAGCACGTGCCGGAGTTTCTCCGCGGCGAAAAGACCGGCGAGGAGATCCTCTTCGCTCCGTCCCGCCTTCCGCTCTGGTTCGACTATTTTTCCAACGACAACCTGCTCTACCAGATCAACAACCGGCTGGGGGCGGAAGCGGTCGTTCGCGCGCTTCCTCCCAGGCAGCCGGCCACGATCGTCGAGATCGGCGGAGGATCGGGATCGGCGGCGACTGCGCTGGCCGAGAGGCTGGCCCGCGACAACGCCATGGGTCGCGTCGGCCGCTACGTCTTCACCGAGATCGTGCCGACGTTCCTGCGCCGCGCCGAGAGGACGCTCTCGAGCCGGTTCGCAGACCTTCCGGTCGAGTTTCACCGGCTGGATATGGACCGCGACTTCGGCGAGCAGGGCGTCGCGCCCGGCGTCGCCGACGTGGTCTACGCCGTCAACACCATCCACATCGCCAAGGACCTCGGCGCGGCGCTCGCGCGCGTGCGGGCCACGTTGAAGCCGGGGGGCGTCGCGGTCTTCTCCGAGTGCGTGCGGCCGTTCGCCGGGCAGCCGATCTACGTGGAGTTCGTCTTCAACTTCCTGGAAAACTTCACCGGCGTCGCCACCGACGCGGCGACCCGACCCAACCACGGCTTCCTGACTCCCCGCAACTGGCGTGACGCTTTCGCCCAGGCCGGTTTCGAGGCTCCGGAGATCCTGCCCGACGTCGAGGAGCTGGCCCGACACTACGACGCGTTCTTCGTGGCCGCGGTCAGCGCGCGAAGGCCGCTGTAGGGCAGGAGGCCCTTTCGGCGCTCTCCCCGGCGGATCGAGTCCCTTGGCACGATCTCCGCAGTGGAGGTCGCCGTTGGAAAAGGCCGCCGAAGCACTCAAGCGAAATCCGCGCGGATGGATCGCCCGGCAGTTCACCCGGGTCGAGGACGTCGTCTACATCGCGCTCGGCCTGCTCCTGGCAGGATGCGCCGCGGTGCTTCTGGTGGCCGGGGGGGTCGACTTCGTGTCGAACTTGCTCGGCGGCACGCTCCCGGACCGGGTCGTCGAGATCCTGGATCGCATCCTCCTGGTTCTTCTCGTCGTCGAGCTCCTGTACACCGTCCAGGTCTCCTTTCGCGAGCACACCCTGGTCCCCGAGCCCTTCCTGATCATCGGGCTCATCGCGGCCACCCGCCGGGTGCTGGTCCTGACGGCCCAGTTCCCCAAGCTGCTGGAGAAGGGGGATACCTCGTTTCGCAACGGGATGATCGAGCTCGCCCTGCTCGCCGTCCTGATCGTGGCTCTGGTGACGTCGATCGTGCTCCTGCGCAAACGCGCCGTCACCGCCGACCGCTCCTAGGCGGACCGCGTCACCGCGGCGGGATGGCGAAGAGCACGTCGTCCAGGGGAACGTTGAACTGGACGTTCTCGTAGAGCGACTCCGAGATCGGCGGTCCCTTCTTCCCGCCCCCGTCGGCGGCGTATCGGATCCGCTTCGTCGCCAGGCGCAGCCCACCGAACTCGCGCTCGTCCCGGTCCTCGGTGAACTCGAACTGTCCGGGGCCGAGCTGGAGCAGGGTGGCCAGAAGGCGGCCGGTCTTGGGCTCGAAGAAATAGGTCCAGGTGTGGAGTCCGCCGGCGTCCCCCACGCCGGTGTCGTACGTCACGCGAACGCGGTTGGCCGGTGTTCCCTTTTCCAGAGGCGCCGGCCCGAGATCCTCCAGGTGAGTCCCGGGATCGGTCAACTTGAACGGCATCCCCAAGTCGTAGTGCGCGCGGAACGTCGCGTCCCGGGCCTCGCGACCGGCGGGCACCGTGAAGTCCTCGGAACCGTCGGCCACCTTGGCCGCGAAGCGTCCGTTGTTGATCAGGACGAAGCTCTTGCCGCCCTGCTCCCACTCGATCCGGACGCCCAGTTGCGGCTGCAGGCGATCGCGGTGCGACTCCACCCGGGTCTGCAGGACCGATCCGCCCGGGCCAAGGGTGCGGGTGGTCAGCCGGTATTGGACCGTCTTCTTCGACGCCCATGCCGGCCACCCGCCGGCGTGCTCGATCGCGCGGCGCACGATCGCGCCCGCACCGTCTCGGGGAAGCCGATCGAAAGGAGTGGAACCGGCCATCCCCGCCGTCCAGAGAACGATCGAACCAACCATCGCCCGGCGCGCTCTCATCGCCCACTGGCCCACGCCCCACCTCCTTGCTTCAAGCATCCCCATCCGAAGCCGAAGTCTTTCGGGAAGGATCGTCCCAGAAAGGATAGAAGCAATACCACTGGGAAGGGTGGGAGCGCACGCGCCGCTCGAGGATCGACACGTAGCGCTCGACGTTGATCTTCAGAGCGGCGTCCCGATCCGCGCCGCGAGAGATCTCCAGGGGCTCCTCGATGATCGCCCGGTACCGGCTGTCGGGCATCTGGACGATGAACGCGGGGAGCACCGTGGCGCCGGTGGCCATGGCCACTCGCAGAGGGCCCCGCGGGAAGTAGGCCTCGCGGCCGAAGAAGGGGACGGCGATCCCGGTGTTGTTGAAGTCCCGGTCCCCCTGCATGGCGACGATGGCGTTGCCCTCCAGGGCGCGCATGATCGACAGCGTGGGCACGAAACTGTTGTCGATCGGGATCTCCACGACGCCACGTCGTTCGTGAAGGCTCCGGCGCGCGCGCTCGACAGCCGGAAAGATGTCCGGGACCAGGACGACGTGGATCGGCAGTCGGACCTGCGCCAGCATGAAACCGCCGACCTCCCAGTTACCCAGATGGGCCGTCAACAGCAGCACGCCCTTGCCCCGGTCGCGCCCCTCCGTGATGCGCTCGAAGCCCTCGACCCCTTCCACCAGCCGGGCCGAGTCGCGCCCCGAACGGCTGGCGAAGTACAGAAAGTCGAACCACGATCCGAAATGTCCGCGGAACATCTCGTCGGCCGCTCTCTCGACCGCGGGCGAAGTCTCCGGCTGGCCCAGAACGATGGACAGGTTGGACCGCACCGCGTTCGCATACTTGGGCCGAGAGCGGAAGTAGGCCCGGCCGATCCTCTGACCCAGCGGGCGGGCCCACCGCCGCGGGACGTAGCGGGCGAAGGCGATCGAGGTCGGAAACCACAGGTGCGAGGTGGCCGAGGCCACCGCGCGGACGATCCGGTTGCGGCTGGACATCTTCTCCTGCACGGCAGAAAAACTATCAGGTCCGGGTCTTTGGTTTTCGGCCGCCGCTCCCCTTCCGTCGGCGCCGCGGACCGGTGATTCTCGGCGGGACGGGTTAACATCCTCGGATGCGAGCAGCGAGCCTCGGGCGCCTCGGTGCGGGGCTGGCGTTGCTCGTTTCGCTGGCTTTCCTGGTCGCCGCCGACCAATCGATGCGCAAGACGGTCGAAGCCAAGATCGACCGTGCCGCCCGCCTGGAGCAGGACGCCGCGCGCCCGTCCGCCGCCGCGCGGCTGGAGGCCTGCCTGCTCGAGCGCCGGCTCGCGCGGGTCGCCGAGCCGGGTTCGCAGGCAGTGGCGGCGGCGTTCGCCCATGCCCAGCTCTCGCAGGTTCTGGCCGACTATCGGGCGGCGGGCGGCGACGACGCGATCGCGGCCGAAGCGGAAAAGACGCTGGTGTCGGATCGGACGCCGGGCCCGGACGCCGAGATCGCGCTGATGCGCGCCGTCCGCGGGCTGGCCGCGGAGGCGTCGCGAGCGCCCCGGCCGGCCCGGCCCGACGCGCCGCTCTCCGCGGCGCAGGCGCGGCGTCGGCTGATGGAAGCCGCCGCGGCCGGCGCGGCGGCGGTGGTCCTAGCGTACGCCGCCGGACGCTTGGACGCCGCGCGCTGATCCGGACGACCATGTCCGCCCGCCGCGTCCTGTTCGGACTTTTCCCCTACGCCGTATTCCTCATGCTCACGGTCGTCTCGTGGCAGCGCTGGATCGAGCCCTACGTCGACACCGGGCGCGAATTGATGGTGCCGTGGCGGGTGGCCAACGGGGAAGCGCTCTACCGCGACGTCCGTTTCCTCCATGGACCGCTGGCTCCGTATCTCGCCGCCGGGATCGATGCCCTGTGCGGCCGCCGTCTCTGGACGCGCACGCTCCTCGCGGCGGTGATCGCGCTGTCCCACCTGGAAGTTCTACGCCGTCTGGCGGGTCGGTTCCTCACGGTGGGTCGGGCCTCTCTGGCCGCCGGAGGAACCGTGGCCGTCGCGTTTTTTCTTCGGCCCGGCGGGGCGCTTTTCCCCTTCAGCTTCGACGCCTCGCTGGCCGTCGCCGCGACGGCGTGGTCTCTGTACCTGGCGGCGGGCCGAGGATCGCGGCCGCGGGACTGGCCGGCCGCGGGCGCCCTGGCGATCGCCGTGCTCTGCCGTCCCGAGATGGGGATCGCGGCGATTGTTGTGCTGGCGTGGGAAGCCGGCTGGTCGCGGCGGCTATGGGTGCTCGCCGGCGCACCGCTGGCCATCGGCGCCGTGACGTACGGAGTCCTGTCGGCGGGGGCGTCGGTGGCCTCCCTGCGCCGCGAGGGGTGGCTCGCCATCATCGGCCCGCCGGAGGCCTTCCAGAACGTTTACGCTGCCTATGCCGGCTTCGACCGACCCGCTCTGCGCCTGGCGGAGCTGGCGCTCGCGGCGGTGCTGGCCGGGCTGGTGGCCACCCTCCTGGTGGCTGCGGCGTTTCTCGCTCGCACGGCGCGCCCCGCGAGGCCTGTTCTCGGCGTCGCCATCGAGATCGGCGCGCTTCTTCTGCTGACTGCGGTCGCCGCCGCGGTGTTGCGCCCGCCGGCTGGGCTTCTCGAATCGATCCGTCTTCTTCCTCCGCTCATCCGGGTCGTCCCGGCCCTGGCCATCGTGGCCGTTCTGATTCGCGCGGCCGGGCGCCTGTCGGGTCGCGGAAACCAAGACCTCCTTCGCGCCGTTCCCGACGCGGTCCTCGCGACCGCGGCACTCTATGGCTGCCGTCTCTTGCTCGCGGCCGGGTACGTCGGCCCGTACAACGCTTTCCTGCTTCCGCTCCCGCTGCTCGTCGTGGCGGTTCTGTTGTTCTCGGCCGTGGACCGCGCCCGCGCGTCGATCGGACCGGCCTTGCCGCGGCTGCTCGCGACGGCCCTCGCTCTCTTCCTCGTCTTTCGCGGCGCCGCTCAAGCGCTGCTGTACCGGCAGCCCGCCTGGTCGCGCGTGGAGACTCCGGCCGGATCGCTCTATCTGCTCGAACCCGTCGCGACAACGACGCGCCTGGCGCTCGCGGACTTGCGGGCCCACGTGCCGACGGGCGCGGCGGTGGTGGGATTTCCGGAGGGAGGCTTCTTTGACTACGTCCTGGGGTTCTCCAATCCCCTTCCCCAGGAGCAGTTCTTCCCCGGACATCTGGACGCGAACCTGGAGAAGGAGACGATCCGCCGGCTCGATCGGCGGCCTCCCGACGCGGTGTTGCTCTGCAACGTCCTGGCGGTGGGGTTCGGCGCGCGCGCGTTCGGCTCCGACTACAACCGAGACCTCGCCGGCTTCCTCCGGGAGCGGTTCGCCCCCGCGGCGTCGTACGGACCGGGGGCCGGCCCCGACGCCCGGATCGGCGATCCGCAGTTCTTCGTCACCGTCCGCGTGCCGCGGCGGACGGCGCCCAGCGCGCGATGAGGCTCGATCTCGCCGTGTCCCGACGCTGGAACCTTTCGCGCCGCGCGGCGCGCGAGGCCGTGCGCGACGGGCGTGTGGACGTCGCAGGATCGGCCTGCTCCGAGCCGGGACGAGAGGTGGTCGACGAGACCGCCCTGGCCTATCACCCCGACCGCCCGGTGCGGCGCAAGGTGCGATCGCGTCTCTCGGTGCTGGCGGAAGAGGATGACTTCGTGATCGTCGACAAGCCGGCCGGGCTCCTGACCGTGCCGACGGCGGACCGCGAGCGCGATACGTTGCTCGCGCGCGTGCTGGACTATCTTCACCACCGCTTCGGGCGCCGGCCGGTCGCCTTCGTCGTTCACCGCATCGATCGGGACACCTCGGGCGCGGTGGTCTTCGCCCGCAACCGCGAGACGCTGCATGGGCTCCAGGAGCTCTTCCGGCGGCATGCCATCGAGCGGGAGTACGTCGCGATCGTGGAGGGGGACCTCTCCGGCTCCGGCGTGTTTGCTGCCGACCTGGTCCGGGACGGCGGCGACCGCCGCCGCGCAATCGCGCGCGGCACGGAGCGCGGCAAGCGCGCGGTGACGCGGTACCGGGTGCTCGAGAGGCTGGCGGGAGCCGCGCTGGTGTCCGTGGAGCTCGAGACCGGGCGCACACACCAGATCCGGGTTCACTTCGCGTCCGGCCGCCACCCGGTCCTGGGGGATCCGGTCTACCGGCCGCGCGGGATGCCCGCGCCGCCGGTCGAGGCGCCGCGCCAGATGCTCCACGCGCGCAGGCTGGGATTCGTTCATCCCCGCACAGGATCCCGCGTGCTCGCGGAGTCTCCGCTTCCGGCGGATTTTTCCGAAGTGGTCGCCCGCCTGAAGGCCAAAAGAAAAGCGCCCCGGGATTCCCGGGGCGCTTGAACATCCGACGTTTTCGCCTTACGCCTTACGCCTCACGCCTCACGGCGCGCGAAGCGCGCTACGCAAGGACGACAACGACCACCCGGCGATTCTTCGACCGCCCGGTCTTGGTCTTGTTCGAATCGACCGGCTCTTCCTCGCCGTAGGAAATCGTGGACATCCGGTTCAGCGCGATCCCCTGTTTGTTCAGGAAACGCCGAACCGCTTCCGCCCGCTGCTCCCCGAGCTTGTAGTTGTAGTCCTTGGGGCCCGTCGCGTCGGTGTGCCCCTGAATCTCCAGATAGACGTTCTTGTTCTCGGACTTGAGGCGCTCGGAGAAATCCTTCAGCTTGTCCTCGGCGTCCTGGGACAGCAGGTGGCCGTTCAACGGGAACTTCACCGCGTCGTCGGAGAGGACCAGCGAATAGACGAACTTGCCTTCCGCCAGCTTGCCCGCCGCCTCGGCGCGCTCCAGCGCCTCCCGCGTCGTCTTGTCGAGCTCGGCAATTCGGCTGTCGTGATCCTTGACCTTGCTCTGCGTGACCTCGACCTGGGTCTCCACCTCGTTGATCCGTTTCTCCGACGCGGCGCTACTCTTCGAGACCTCGTCGGTGACGTAGCGCTTGGAAGCGCAACCCGTGAGGCCGGAGATCCCGAGAAGAAGCGCCCCGCCCGCGATCCAGGAGATCCGTCTTCGGTAAACCATCTGGGACTACCCTCCTTTCGACAGTCAATGAACCGCCACCGGAGCCGCTGCGGGCTTCATGCCCGAGGCCGGCACCGGCGCGCTCCCCCTATAACCGCGACGAGCCCGGATCACCCAGCGGCCGGGTCTGGCCACGGACACCATAATGATCCGGTATTTGGGGTCCCCGCGTCCAGAGGGAGCGAACCCCAAAAGGTACTGCTTTCGCAATTCCGAGTCGATTTTCTGGGCCATCGGCCTCAAATCGTCCTCTCCGCCCGCCAGAAACATCTCCCCGCCGCTCGAAGACGCCAGGATTTTCAAGTTCTCAAGCGCCAGGTCGCGGCGTTCCTCGTCGCTCAGTCGGTCGAAGGCGGCATTCTTCATCCCGATCGCATAGACGGGTATCGAGATCTGTTGCAGGATCTCTGCCATCTCCACCGGAGTCAGGCGGCTGGCGTTGTCGACGCCGTCGGTGAAAAGCAGGATGGCCCGCTTCCCATTGCGTCCGGCGAGCATCCGCGAGGGTGTGGCCGCAACGGCATCGAAGAGGGCCGTCCGGCCGGACGCCTCCAGCGCGGAGAGCTCCCTCAACAGCCGGGACGGGTCGACGGCGAAGTCCGCCAGCTGACGGACCTCGTCCTCGGCAAACGCGAACAGCGCGAAGTCGTCCCCCGGCCGGCGTCTGGCGACGATCGCGCGGACGGCGTCCTTGGCGTGCGCGAGCTTGTCCGCCAGGCGCATACTGCCGGAAGTGTCGACCAGAAAAGCGAAGGAGACCGGAGCGTTGTCGTCCCGGTCGAAGGTGTCGACGTCGACGGCCACCCCCTCCACCCGAACCTGGAAGTCTTTCTTGGAGAGCCCGTCCACGAACTGGCCCTTCTTGTCGAAGACCTGCACCGGCAACAGGACGTACTCCGAGCCCGTGCTCTCGGAATACGTTGGAATCTGCGGCTGGTCCGGTTTCTGCTGGGGCAGGACTGCCGCCGCGAGCAGCCACCCCGCCAGTCCCCACCCCAGTCGAGAAGGAGCCATCTGAGACATAGAAAAAGCCGGTGAGCCCCGATAATTCCGGCCCATGAGACCCTCCGACAGGTTCGCGGTCGTCCTGGTCCGCACCCACCTCTCCTCCAATCTCGGCTCCGCGGCCCGGGCCGCCAAGAACTTCGGTGTGCACGACCTGCGCCTGGTCGATCCGGCGGCGCCGGCCGACGAGGACGCCGTCCGCCTGGCATCCGGAGCGGATGACGTTCTGGGTGCGAGCCGGCGGTACGGCACTCTGTCCGCGGCGGTCGAGGATTTCGGAATCGTCGTCGCGACCTCGTCCCTGCGCGGGAGAGCGAAGCACCGCTCGCTCGACCTTCGCGAGCTCCCGGCCTTCCTGGCGGAGACCGGGGATGCGGCCCGCGTGGCGTTCGTGTTCGGGCCGGAAAAGAGCGGCCTGACCGAAGAGGAGCTGGCGCGCTCCTCGGCCACGGTGACCATCCCCACGGAGCGGCGCTTCCCGACGATGAACCTCTCCCATGCCGTGGCGGTGATCCTGGCGACGACCCTCTTCGCGCAAGCCCCGTCGGAGAGCACCGGCGATCCGTGGGCCCTCTCGCAGGACGTCGAAGCCATGATCGCGCATTGGGACCGCGCGCTCGACGCCATCGGTTTCTACGACACCGGGCACCGGGGTCGGACGCTGCGCGACTGGCGGCGGCTGGTGGCCAGTCGGCCGCTCCTCGAGCGGGACGTCGCAATCCTGCGCGGAGTGGCCAACCGGGTTCTGGTGGCCTTGGCGAGACGGGAGGCGGGAGGCGAGAGGCGGTAGGCGGGCCGTTTCTAGATCAGCTCCGATTCGGAGAAGAAAAACGCGACCTCGCTGGCCGCGTTCTCCGGTGAATCGCTGCCGTGGACGGCGTTGCGCTCGATGTCGGTGCCATACAAGTTGCGTATTGTACCGGCATCGGCCTTTCGCGAATCGGTCGCCCCCATGGTCCGGCGCAGATGCGCCACGGCATCGGTCCTTTCCAGGGACGCGACCACGACGGGCCCTTCGGTCATGAACCGAACCAGCGCTTCGTAGAATGGGCGCTCCCGGTGCACGGCGTAGAACGCGCGGGCCTGCTCGACGGTCAGGCGCACCTTCTTGATCCCGGCGAAGCGGAATCCCTCCTTCTCGAGATGAGCCAGGATCGCGCCGATCTGGCTGGCGGAAACAGCGTCGGGCTTCACGATGGTCAGCGTTCGCTCCGTCTTCACTTCATTGCTCCCATGACTCGTCGCTGGTCACTCGTCGCTCGTCGTTTCTCGAGCGCTTCATTGCTTGAGCACTTCCCTCATCTTCTGGCCCATATCGGCGGGGGATTTCACCACGTGGACGCCCGCCTCCGAGAGGGCCTTCATCTTGTCGGCAGCGGTTCCGCGCCCTCCGGCGATGATCGCACCGGCATGTCCCATCCGGCGGCCGGGCGGAGCGGTCTGGCCGGCGATGAACGCGACGACCGGTTTGCGGAAGTGGCCGGCGATGAAACACGCCGCTTCCTCCTCCGCCATCCCGCCGATCTCGCCGATCAGGACCACCGCGTCGGTTCCCGAATCCTCGCCGAACGCGCGCAGGCAGTCGATGAAGCTCGTGCCGTTGACCGGATCGCCGCCAATGCCGATGACCGTCGACTGGCCCAGGTCCAGACGGCTCAACTGGTCGACCGCTTCGTAGGTCAACGTGCCGGACCTCGAGATCACTCCGATGCGCCCCGGCTTGTGGATCCGCCCGGGCATGATCCCGATCTTGCACTCCCCCGGCGTGATGATCCCCGGACAGTTGGGTCCGATCAGGCGCGCGGGCTTTCCGGCAGCGTTTGCGTCCGCCAGGAACGCCCTGACTCGGATCATGTCGTTGGTCGGGATCCCCTCGGTGATGCAGGCGATGATGGCCACTCCCGCGTCTGCTGCTTCCACCACCGCGTCGGCGGCGAAGGGAGGCGGCACGAAGATCATGGACGCGTTCGCTTCCGTCGCCGCCACCGCCTGCGCTACCGTGTGAAACACCGGGATGCCCTCGTGCGTCGTCCCGCCCTTGCCGGGGGTCACGCCCGCGACGACCTGCGTGCCGTACTCACGCGACGCCAGCGCGTGGAAACTCCCCTCCCGGCCGGTCAGGCCCTGGACGAGAAGGCGCGTCTGGCGGCCGACCCAGATGCTCATGCGTTGGAGCCGTCAGGCGTAAGGCGTGAGGCGTCAGGCGAAGCCGGAGAAACCTGAGCGGCATGGATCATCGCGTGGCCTCCACGACCTTCCTCGCGGCGTCGGCCAGGCCGTCGGCCGGCGTGATCTTCAAGCCCGACTCGCGCAGGATCTTCTTGCCCAGGTCGACGTTGGTTCCTTCCAGGCGGACGACCACCGGCGTCGCGAGCCCCATCTCCTTGACCGCGGCGACGACGCCATTGGCGATGATGTCGCAGCGCATGATCCCGCCGAAGATGTTGATCAGGATCGCCTTCACGTTGGCGTCGGAAAGAATGATGCGGAAGGCGTTCTTGACTTGCTCCTCGTTGGCGCCGCCTCCCACGTCCAGGAAGTTCGCAGGCTCCCCGCCCGCGAGCTTGACCAGGTCCATCGTGGCCATGGCCAGGCCCGCGCCGTTGACCATGCATCCGACGTTGCCGTCGAGCTTGATGTAGTTCAATCCGAACTTGGAAGCCTCGACCTCCAGCGGGTCCTCCTCGTTCAGGTCCCGCATCTCGCGGATCTCAGCGTGGCGGAACAGCGCGTTGTCGTCGAAGTTCATCTTGGCGTCCAGGGCCAGGACGTCGCCCGACTTGGTGATGAGAAGCGGATTGATCTCCGCCAGCGAGGCGTCGGTGTCGGCGTAGGCCTTGAAGAGCGCCTGCATGAAGGCCGTCCCCTTGCGCAGCGTCTCCCCGGAGAGGTCGAGCGCGAAAGCCAGCTTGCGCGCCTGAAACGCGAACATGCCCAGAGCCGGATCGATCGCCTCGCGGACGATCGCCGAGGCGTCCCTGGCTGCCACCTCTTCGATCTCCATCCCACCGAACTTCGAGACCATCATCGCCGGAAGCCCGCGGCCGCGGTCGAGGGTGATCCCCAGGTAGAGCTCGCGGTCGATGTCCAGAGCCTCCTCGACCAAGACCTTCTTGACCACACGGCCGCCGGGGCCGGTCTGCGGCGTCACCAGCGTCATGCCGAGGATGGCCTTGGCCAGCGTCTCGGCCTCTGCCGGATCCTTGGCCAGCTTGACGCCGCCGCCCTTGCCGCGCCCGCCGGCGTGGATCTGGGCCTTGACCACGGCGCGCCCGCCGAGGCGCCTGGCGATCTCCCGGGCCTGCCCCGGACTGTCGGTGACCTCTCCGCGCGGCACGGCGACTCCGTAGCGCGCGAGGATCGACTTGGCCTGGTATTCGTGGACCTTCATGGAAGAGCGCGGATTATACCGGGCGTGCCCTCGAGGTTCCCTTCGGCTTCGAGAGACTTTTCGTGAGGGGTGAGGCGTAAGGCGTTAGGCGAAGGTTCCGCGCCTTCTGTCACGCCTCGCCTCACGCCTCACGCCTTACGCCTTACGACCCAAACAGCTTCTTCAGCCCCTGCAGGGAACAAGCCCGGTACATCTCGGCGATCGCGGTGGTCAGCGGAATCGACTTGGGACAGGCCCGCACGCAGTTCTGGGCGTTGCCGCAGTCGTCCACGCCGCCGTCGGCCATGAGGGCCTCGATCCGTTCGACCGCGTTCATCGCGCCGGTCGGATGAGTGTTGAAGAGGCGGGCCTGCGCCACGGCCGCCGCGCCGATGAAATTGGAACGGTCGTTGACCTGCGGGCACACGTCCAGGCAGTTGCCGCAGCTGATGCACTTGGAGAAGTGGTACGCGATCTCGCGCTGCGCTTCCGGCATGCGCGGGCCCGGTCCGAGATCGTACGTGCCGTCGATCGGGATCCACGCCCGGACCCGCTTCAACGCGTCGAACATCTGTTGCCGGTCGACCGCCAGGTCCCTCAGCACCGGGAACTTGCCGAGCGGCTCCAGCCTGATCGGCTGCTCCAGTGAGTCGATCAGTGCGGTGCACGCCATTCGCGACACGCCATTGATGCGCATGGCGCAGGAGCCGCAGACCTCTTCCAGGCACGCGCGGTCGTAGACCACCGGCGACGTCCTCTTCCCCTGCCGGGTCTTCGGGTCCTTCTCGACCTGCATCAGGACCGAGATCACGTTCTGGCGGGGCTGGTAGGGGACCTCGTACTCCTCCCAGTAGGGGGAGGAGGTGGGAGTGTCCTGGCGCTTGACGGAGAGGCGGATGGTGGAGGTCATCGAAACCTCGTTAGGCGAAAGGCGTGAGGCGTAAGGCGAAGCCCCGCGGCGTTTCCGTCGTACGCCTCACGCCTAACGCCTCACGCTTCACGTCAGTATTTCCTCGGCCGCGGCTTGATCAACGAAGTATCGACCGGACGGTAGGAGATCTTCGGTCCGTCCGGCGAGTGCTCGGCAATGGTCGTCTTCAGGAAGTTGGCGTCGTCGCGAGGCAGCGCGTTCTCCTCGACGATCCCCCTGGAGAGATCCTTGACCTTGTAGTGCGCGCCGCGGGACTCGTCGCGCAGGAGCGCGCCGTGCGTCATCACACGGGCGATCACCAGCATGTTACGCAGCTGATTGATGAAGGACAGCTCGCGGTTGGCGTAGGCGCCCTTGTCGGTCAGGCCGATGCGGTTCCACCGGTCGGTCAGCTCGACGAGCTTCTGCTCGGTGGCGGCGAGCTTTCCGTTCTCGCGGATGACCGTGACGTTGTCCGTCATCCAGTCGCCCATCTCCTCGGCCAGCACGTGCGGGTTCTCCGGGCCAGACATGCCGGAGATGCGCGAGAACTCCTCTTCCCACTTCTTCCGGGCCGCCGCGAACGCGGCGTCGGCGGCGGGGAGCTTGCACCCCTTCTCACGCCCGTACCGCACCATGGCCGGGCCGCCGATCCTTCCCGCGTACAGGCAGGACACCAGCGAGTTGGCGCCCAGGCGATTGGCTCCGTGGATCGAGAAATCGACCTCGCCCGCGGCATAGAGGCCGGGAACGTTGGTGGACTGGTTCCGCGTCGACGTCTCATCCAGCATCCCGGTCTTGTCGTCCTTGGCGAAATCGACCCACAGCCCTCCCATGGAATAGTGCATTCCCGGGAAGACCTTCATGGGGACCTCTCGCGGATCGTCTCCCACGAATTTCTCGTAGATCTCCAGGATCCCTCCGAGCTTGACGTCGAGCTCCTTCCTGGGGATGTGGGTCAAGTCCAGGTACACCTGCCGCTTGCCGTCGACCCCGCGTCCTTCCAGACAGACCTGAAAGATTTCGCGGGTGGCGATGTCGCGCGGCACGAGGTTGCCGAGCGACGGGTACTTCTCCTCCAGAAAATACCAGCGCTCGCCCTCCGGAATGGAGCGCGGTTCCCGCTTGTCCCCCTGCGCGCGCGGCACCCACATCCGGCCCCCCTCGCCGCGGGCCGACTCGGACATCAGGCGCAGCTTGTCGGTGCCGGGAATGGCCGTCGGATGCACCTGGATGAACTCGCCGTTGGCGTACCACGCGCCCTCCTGGTACGCGGCGGCCGCGGCCGTGCCGGTATTGATCACGGAGTTGGTCGAGCGCCCGAAGACGATGCCCGGCCCGCCGGTGGCGAGCATGACCGCCATCGCCGGGAACGCCTCGATCTTCATGGAATACCAGTCGAGCGCGGCGATCCCGCGGCAGTTGCCGTCCGCGTCGCGAACCAGGCCCAGGAACTCCCAGTACTCGTACTTGTTCACCAGCCCGGCGACCTCGTGGCGGCGTACCTGCTCGTCCAGGGCATAGAGAAGCTGCTGGCCGGTGGTCGCGCCGGCGAAGGCGGTCCGGTGGTGCTTGGTCCCGCCGAAGCGCCGGAAGTCGAGCAGCCCCTCCGGTGTGCGGTTGAACATCACCCCCATGCGGTCCAGCAAATTGATGATCCCCGGCGCGGCGTAGCACATGGCCTTGACCGGGGCCTGGTCCGCCAGGAAGTCTCCGCCATAGACCGTGTCGTCGAAGTGGATCTCGGGCGAGTCGCCTTCCCCTTTGGTGTTGACCGCTCCGTTGATCCCTCCCTGCGCGCAGACGGAGTGGCTGCGCTTGACGGGAACGATCGAGAAGAGATCGACCGGCACGCCCATCTCCGCGGCGCGCACCGTGGCCATCAGGCCGGCCAGGCCGCCGCCGACGACGATGACGCGGTCGGAGGTCATAGGAAGCTCGCTCTCGGAGGCGTCGTCTCATCAGGCGTCAGGCGGAAGGCGTCAGGCCAAGCCGGGGAGTCCGGCCTCCTCACTCCCCTCGCCTCACGCCTCACGCCTCCCCCCTTACGCCCGTCTTCATAGCCTGAACGCGGAAATGCTCCGCACTCCGATGACTGACAACACCAGGAACACGACTGCGGAAACGTACGCCATGCGCTTCTGGGCCTTCGGCCCGATGGTCAACCCCCACACGATCGAGAACGACCAGATGCCGTTGGCCAGGTGGAAGGTCGCGCTGAGGATCCCCGCGACGTAGAAAGCGTAAATCCAGGGGTTGGACACCGCCGCCTGAACCTGGCGAAAGAGATCGAGACTCTCGTGATCGTGAAGCTGGACCAGCCGGGTCGTCCAGTAGTGGAACAGAATGAACGCGAAGACCACCACTCCCGTCGCGCGCTGGAGGAAGTACATCCAGTTGCGCGTGTAGCGGTTGGAGAAGACGTTGGGCTTGGCCGTGCCAGTGATGAACAGGCCGTAGATCCCGTGAAAAAAGAGGGGCACGGCGATCACCAGGATCTCCAGCGCCACGGCGAACGGGAGGGTCTGGAGCTTGCGGGTCATCTCGTTGTAGGCGTCCGGGCCGCGCGTCGCCTGATAGTTCTCGTAAAGGTGGAAGGCCAGGAATCCTCCGATCGGCAGGATCCCCGACAGCGAGTGCAGCCGCCGCAGCCAGAAGTGCCGGTCGACGAGGGAAGCCGATTCGGTGCCCGCTTCGGTCATACCTTCAGGATCTTGAAGAGCTCCCGCACGGCGCCGGCGGACTTCTCCAGGGCCGCCTTCTCCTGCGCGGTCAGGGTGATCTCGACGATCTGCTCGACCCCCCGGCGCCCGAGCTTGACCGGGACGCCCAGGTAGACGTCCTTCAGACCGTACTCCCCCTGCAGATAAGCCGCGCACGGGAGGATCTTCTTCTTGTCTCGCAGGACCGAGTCGACCATCTCGGCCACCGCCGCGGCCGGCGCGTACCACGCGGAGGTCTTGAGCAGATTGACGATCTCCGCTCCGCCGTCGCGCGTGCGCTGGACGATCGCGTCGAGCTTCTCCTTGGGCAGCAGCTCGGTGACCGGCACGCCTCCCACGGTCGAGTAGCGAGGCAGTGGCACCATGGTGTCGCCGTGCCCGCCCAGAACGAACGCGTGCGTCGACTCGACCGAGACGTTCAAGGCCTCGGCCAGGAAGCACCGCATCCGCGCCGAGTCGAGGACGCCGGCCATCCCGAAAACGCGCTCGCGGGGAAGGCCGGACACCCGCCGGGCGACCTCGCACATCGCGTCGAGCGGATTGGAGACCACGATGAGCACCGCGTCGGGCGACCCGGGCAGGACCTTCTTCACGACGTCGGACACGATTCCCTCGTTGATGGCCACCAGATCGTCGCGGCTCATCCCCGGCTTGCGGGGGACGCCGGCGGTGATCACGATGACCTGCGAACCGGCGGTGTCGGCGTAGCCGTTGGAGCCGGACAACCGCGCGTCGAACCGTTCGACGGGCGCCGACTCCATGATATCGAGCGCCTTGCCCTGCGGCACCCCTTCGATGATGTCCACCAGCGCGACGTCGGCAATCTCTTTCTCGACGATCCGCTGGGCCACCGTCGCGCCGACGTTTCCCGCTCCGACGACCGTGACCTTCTGTTGCATCTTGCCTCGATCTTATCCGAGTCGCGGGCTCGCGTTAAGGGCTGACGGGTCACGAAGAAATCAGAAACAAGACGAGCGTTCTGATATGTTTGAACCTTGACCTGTGACCCCTGATCTGCTGCGACGATGACCGTCCGCCCCGACTCCAAGGGTCATCCGCTGTGGAACGACGCCATGGCCCTGGCGCGCGATGCGTACGACGTCGCGGAGTGCGCGCGCGAGCGGTCCGCGGTGACCTCGACGCGCCTGCGCAAGGCGGCGGTGTCCGTCCCGGCGCACGTCGCGGGCGCCCTGTCCGGCGGACCGAAGGAACAGGCCGAGCATATGTGCGCGGCCCGGGCGGCGCTGGCCGAGGTCGGACGCCAGGCCGCGACGGCGCAAGCAGAGGGAGGCCAGGCTCTCGCTCACCGGGCGATGGATCTGGACAAGAGGATTCTCTTCGAGTTTGGCGCGACGGAGGCCGTGTCGTGACCACGGAAGGTCCTCCGCGGCGCTCGAAGGCTGCTCTCCTGGCCCTGCTCGTTCTCGGCGTGGCCGCCGCTCTGTGGTTGCCGCGGTGGTGGGAAAACCGGCTCTACCGACAGGCGGAGAGAATTGGAGGAGTGGGGGCGGCGATGCTGCCGGGATCGCTGACCGAGGCCCGTCGGAAGATCGACCCGGGGATGAGCACAGACAAGGTGGTGGCCGCCATCGGCCGTCCATCGATCGGAGTGCACACCGACGGCAGCTCCACGCACGATCTGTGGACCTACTACTACGAGAACGGCACGATGATCGTCCACTTTACCGACGGCGTGATCGTGCGAGCCTCTGTGGACTACCATCCGCCGCTGATTCCAACGTCGGCGCGGCGTTGAGCCGGTCTGGGGTCCAAGGTCTCAGGTCTCAGGTCTCGATGCGAAAGGGTTCCAGGCGCTTCGAGGTGCCAGGTTCCGTTCCGGCCCGATGTGAACTTTCAACTTGGGACCCTGGACCTTAGACTTGAGACCGTGCAAAGCGAACCCTCGATCCGCGTGATCATGATGCCCAAGGACACCAACGCCCACGGCACGATCTTCGGCGGCGTGATCCTCTCCTACATCGACCAGGCGGCGGCGGTGGAAGCCAAGCGACACGGAGCGGCCTTCATCGTGACGGTCGCGATGCGTGAGGTGGTGTTCCACGAGCCGGTCTACGTCGGCGACCTGGTCTCGTTCTATACCCGGCTCGTGCGGATCGGTCGCACTTCGATCACCGTCGCCGTGGAAGTCCTGTCGGAGAGGTCGGGAGGAGGCGGACAGCGGTTCAAGGTGACGGAGGCCGAAGTCACGTTCGTCAATCTGGACGAGAACCGCAAGCCGACGCCGATTCCGAGCTGAAGATCCGCGGCGCGCCTCGACGCTTGCGTGCCCACAAAGCAGAAGGTCCCGATCTCTCGGGACCTTCTCTTCGCCAGCCGGGCAAGAGCCCGGCAATGGTTTTACAGACGGATCCAGTCTACCACTCCGAGTCCTCCTCCGGAGGGGCCTCGGGCTCTTCCGGGAGGCCCTCTTCCTCGACATCGTCCTCCTCGTCCTCCAGCTCCTCGGCCGCGTGACGGGCGAGGTCCTCGGCGTCGTGCTCCTCGGAAAAGACCCTGACTCCCTCGCGGTACTCCTCGTCGGCCTTCCAATTGCCCTCGCCGAACATCTCTCCAGCCGGGACGACGGGCACGGTCGCCGACGGTGTCGCGGCTTTCCCCCTGGCCGGGCGGGCCGCGGTCGGGCGCGTCGTCGCCGCCGGCTTCTTCGGAGCCGTCTTCTTCTTGGACGCGGGTTTCCGGGCCGCAACCTTCCTGGTCGCGGCCTTCCTCGTGCTTTTTCTCTTTTTCGCGGTAGCCCGCGAGGCGGTCGGCACTCTCTTCCGGCCGGTGCGGGCGGATCTCTTCGCGGCGCCCCGGGAGGCCTTCCGGGCCGCCTTCTTCGCCGCCTTCTTCTTCTTCGCCACTCTCGCTCCTCCTTCTGCCGGAGGCCCGATCATACAATTCCCGTCGGGGATGCCGGAGCGCCCGGCGCTCACCGGCAAATGCTATGGAATGCCAGGATCCATTTCAAGAAAGCTCGGAAGGAACCCCGCCCGCCGGCGACCCGGGCAAGCGCGTGGTCGTGACGGCGGAACCCGGATTCCTGAGGGTCGAGATTCGTCCTCTCGTTCGCACCTCCGGCGCGCGCCTGCGGCTGGCCGTCGCGGCGGCCGTCCTCCTCGGCTCCACGTTGTTCGGCGCGGCCCGGGTCGGCGAGACCTGGGAAATCGCCTTGAAGCGAGGGGACTTCGGCGACCTTCCGCTTCCCCTTCTGGTTGCTCTCACGATCGCCGTGGGCATCTTCACCCCTCTGGCCTTCGTCGGCCTCGCCGCCCTGTCGTTCGCGGAGGAAACCGTCGAGGTCGGGTCCGACCTCGTGACCATCACCACCACTACGTTCGAGAAGACGCGGGTTCGCCGCATCCCGCTCGCGGAGATCGAGTGCTGGAGAGAGACGTTCCTTCCGCTCTCCCCATGGTGGACGTGGGCGGTCGAACGGCTCGCGGCGCGGCGAGGGGGGAGGCTCGAGCCGCTGGCCGGAGCCGCGGGGCCCAAGGAGAAACGGAGAATCGCAGAGATCCTTGCCGAAGCCACCGGCCGGCCGCTGGTGAACGACTTCGGGAAAACCCGTCGATCGAGCTGACCGCGTCCCCGCATCCCGCCCCAAAGGGGGCAAGCTGATAAGATCACGATCGGGATCTATGGTTTCCACCGATACCGAGCACCACCTCACCAACCACCTGCTCTCCGAATACGACCTGCCCGACGAGGTCCGGTGGGGCCTTTCCGAGGCCGGGTTTGTCTTCGCCACGCCGATCCAGGCCGAGACCCTGCCGATGGCTCTGGCCGGCCGCGACGTCGCGGGTCAGGCTCAGACGGGAACCGGCAAGACCGCGGCGTACCTGACCACGATCTTTTCCCGGCTCCTTCGAAAGGCGCGCTCCGGACCCGCCCGCGGCCCGCGCGCGCTGGTCGTCGCACCGACCCGGGAGCTCGTCGTTCAGATCCGCCAGGACGCGGAGTTGCTGGGGAAACACACCGGATTGATCAACCTCGCCGTCTACGGCGGCATCGACTATCACGGCCAGCGAGACGCGGTCAGGACGGTCCCCGATCTTCTGGTTGGAACTCCGGGGAGGCTGCTCGACTATGAGGAACAGCGGGCCACGACGTTCGCCGACGTCGAGATCCTCGTCATCGACGAAGCCGACCGGATGTTCGACATGGGTTTCATCCGCGACCTGAGGCGCATCCTTCGACGCTGCCCTCCTTACCATCGCCGGCAGACCCTCCTCTTCTCGGCCACGCTGACGCCGCGCGTCATGGAGCTGGCGTACGAGCACACGAACAACGCCGTGCGGGTCGCGGTGGAACCCGAGCGGATCCTGGCCTACGGGATCACCGAGGTCCTCTACCACGTTTCCTCCCGGGAGAAGTTCCGACTGCTGCTCGGCCTACTCCAACGCGAGGGCGGTCAGAGGATCCTCATCTTCGTCAATCGCCGCGACGCGGCCCTGGAGGTGGTCCGCGGCCTGGCGGCCAACGGCTACCCCGCGCGGGCGCTCGCCGGCAACGTGCCGCAGGAGCGGCGACTCAAGATCCTCAAGGACTTCAAGGAAGGGCAGCTCGCCGTCCTGGTGGCGACCGACGTGGCCTCGCGGGGCCTCCACATCGAGGGCGTTTCGCACGTCATCAACTACGACCTGCCGCAGGACGCCGAGGACTACGTCCACCGGATCGGACGGACGGGCCGGGCCGGAGCGCTGGGAAAGGCTTTCTCCTTCGCGTGCGACGACTACGTGTTCTCACTCGACGCCATCGAGAAGCTGGTCGGCCGCAAGATCCCCGTGGAATGGCCGACGGAAGAGCTGGTCCACTCCGGCCGCGTCGCCAGCGCTCCGCGTCCCCACGCTCGTTCCGCGCCGCACCGGGGCCGCAGAGAAGAAGTCTCGGTGCAGATGCCTCTCTCCGAGCCGGGAGACGCTTTTGGACGTTCCAAGCGCAAGAGCCGGAGGAGATAGTGCGACGTTCTACGTGCGACGTTCTCGGTTGGGGCTACGGCTTCGCACCAACGGCCTCACAACGTAGAACGTAGAACCTCGCACCTCGCACGCGAGGTTACGCCCCCGCGACCAGAGCGCCCTGCTCGAGCCAGTGCGTGAGGAGACGACGGATCCGGTAGGAATCGGACCGGACGTCGGCCTCGCATTGCCGCGGCGTGGCGACCTGCGCGACGCGAGACCAGAGATCCTTGACCAGGATCCCGTCCCGCTCGTCGGGATGGGGCGTCGGCTTCACGTCGGTCGGCTTCAACACCGTGTCGTCGGGAACCAGAGTCGCGGCTTGTTGAAGCTCGTCGTACCGGCGCATGCCTTCGAGAGTCAGAGGCAGGATCTCCTTCAAGGGAGTCTTCTCGTCCGCGGCGGAGTCGGCCTGGCGATTGAAGAGAAAGCCCCCCGGGAGGGGCCGCTCCAGCAGCTGGAAATAAGCCTCCTCCCCCATCAGGCGGCCGGTCCGGCACGCGGAAAGCCTGCCGCCGCGCAGATGGATCATGCCGAAGATCTCACCCTTGGGGTCGCGCAGGGTCAGAGACCCCGAAACCCGGGACTCGGAAAGACTCTGCAGAAGGGCCGGCAAACCGAAGAGCTCGAGGTCTCCGGAGAGGCTCGCGCCCTCAGCCGCCGCCGCGGTCGCCGCCGCGGGAGCCGGGGCGCTTTGGAACGCCGCCAGCGCCTTGGCCGCCGCCTTGGCGACCTCGTGGCCGGCCAGACGCTTGACAATGTCCCGGAACGCCTGCACCACCTTGGGGTGCGGGGTCGTGGAAAGAGCCTCGATGCAGTAGTAGAGGTTCCGGTCGTTCTGATGGAGCACCAGACCGAACAGCTTGAAAGGCGTGTTGGCCTTCATCGTCGCGAGGAGCCTTTCGACGACGTCGCCGTCCCCGGACAGGTCCTGTCCGGCGAGCTCCGCCAGGCGCGACATGGTGTCGCCCAGCTCCTTGCGGTTCTTCAAGGCGTGTTCGACCACCGCCCGCCGAGCCCCGCTCGTTCCGAACCGGGCCAGCGCCGCCACGACCCGGTCCAGGAGCAGGCGCATCTCGCGCGGATCGTAGGGAGCTTCACCAACTTTGAGGAGCATGGCCTCCAGATCCTCGAGCAGACCGATCAGAGTCTTCTCCGCGCGCTCGTGCCTCAACTGGCCCAGGTTGGCGATGGCTTCCTTGACCAGCGGCGCGGGGAAACGCAGCTCCGCGTGGCGCACCGCGACGTCCACGTCCTCTTCCAGACTCGCCGTCGCCGGACGCGGGATCCTCCGGAGCAGATAGAGCAGGTTGCGCCGGAAGTACCAGTCCTCGTCCCCCGCGGCCTGACCGACCGGAAGATTGAGCCGCTCGAACGCGGCCTGGCGGGCGGGAGTGCCGTGCACCTCCAGCAGCAGCAGCAACAGCCGCCGTCGCTCGCGTTTCATCTCCGTGCTCAAGCTGGCGAGCAGCCCGTCCGGGGTCAGCGACACGAAGAAGTTGAGCATCCGCCGCAACAGGACCTGCTGATCCGGCGCCTCGGCGTACTTGCGCAACCGCTCCACGTCGATTTCATCGTCGGCCTTGCGACGGACCATCTCGGCCACGACGGGATCGACCTTTCGCTCCGCGATGATCCGTTCGGCCAGCTCGAGCATGGTGATCGCCTGCGGCAGCGAGCCCTCGTTGAAGCGCTCGATCGCGGTCTTCACCATCTCGTTGAAACGGCGCCCCCCTTCCGCCGGATTCTCCGTATCCACGACCACCCTGCGAATCGCCTCGACCGTCGGGCCGGGCGAAGGGGCCGGCTCGCCGGGAGCGCGCTCGGTCTGCGGGGGGACCCATCCCGGCAGGCTCGTGCCGAGCGAGCGGAGAACGTCGCCCGTTCCCACATCCAGGCCGAGGTCGCGAAGGCGCTCGAGGATGTGATCGAGCTCCTGCGCGTTTTGCGAGATCCGCGCCGCCGCCGCCAGGGTCTGCGTCGCGAGCGGCCCCTTCTTGACGGTTTCTCTCGGGCTTGCGCCGCGCAGCACTTCTCTCTCCAGGCGCTCGAGCACGAGCGAGACGCGGCGCAGTCCGGCCAGCTCCGGACCGGCCACGACCGGTGCGGCGGCCGCGCTGGCCAGCGGTCTGTCGGCGGCGCCGCCCATCTTCTGGCGGAACAAGACCTCGACCGGAGAGGCCAGCGACGCCGCGGCTTCCGAGAGCCGGTCGAGGTTGGACTTCAAGAACTCGCGGTCCCCTTCCGGGCAATAGCTCAGAACGTCTTTCTTCAGTTCCTGGAGGTACGCCACGAAGGGCTCGTGCGGCACCAGGCGGAATTCCCCCATGAGCTGGATCTTCTTGACCGCGTGAAACAGATAGTCGGAAATCGGGATCTCGGTCCCGCGCCTGTATTGAGCGGTGGTCCAGGCGTGGATGTTCGAGGCCACCAGCTGGGGAGGGTACTTCAGGAGAAGCTTGATGGAATCGGCGACCACGAGGGGCGGCAGCGTATCGGAGAGATACTGCTGCAACTCCTCGATTGCCTCGCGGAGCTGAGGATTCTGCTCTGGATCGGCCATCTGCTCTGGCTAAGGTTAGGAGCTAACTCGGAGAGTGCGCAAGGGGGTAATGACCCAGATGGGCCCATTCCCGGCCGAATTCCGCGGCGCCGACGGTCCTCCGCGCCGGGCCGAGGCTCAAAAGCTCTTCAGAAAGGCACTGTTGGTCTGGAATTTCGAGAGCCGCCCCAGAACCAGCTCCATCGCCTGGATCTTGTCGACCGCGGCAAGGGCGCGGCGAAGCTTGACGATCTTGGGCAACTCCTCCGGATCATAGATCTTCTCTTCCTTGCGGGTCCCGGACTGGGGAATGTTGATGCAGGGAAAGATCCGCCGGTTGAAGAGGTCCCGATCCAGGACGATTTCCGTGTTTCCGGTCCCCTTGAACTCCTGAAAGATGATCTCGTCCATGCGCGAACCGGTATCGACCAGGGCTGTGGCGATGATGGTCAGGGACCCGCCCCCTTCGGCGTTCCGGGCGGCCCCGAAGAAACGCCGCGGCTTCTCCATCGTCCGGGCGTCGATTCCTCCGGACAGGATCTTGCCTCCACCTTTTTGCATGTGGTTGTAGGCCCGCGCCATGCGGGTGATCGAATCGAGAAAGATGATGGCGTGCTTCCCGCACTCGACCAGCCGGCGGGCGCGCTCGGCCACGATCTCCGCCACCGCGACGTGGTTCTCCGCGGAGAGGTCGGCGGACGACGCGATCACCTCTCCACGCACGCTGCGGCGAAAATCGGTGATCTCTTCGGGCCGCTCGTCGATCAACAGGACGATGACGTGGACGTCCGGATCGTTGACCGAGACGGCGTGGGCCATGCGTTTCAAGAGCGTGGTCTTCCCCGCCTTGGGAGGCGCCACGATCAAGCAGCGCTGCCCGCGCCCGATCGGAGCGAGCAGATCGACGACCCGTCCGCACATCTCGTCCTGTTCCGTCTCGAGCTTCAAGTGGTCGTTGGGATCGATCGAGACGAGCTCCTGGAACGCCGGCCGCTGGCGAAACACCGAGGGCTCGAGGCCCTCGACGGTCTCGACCCGCTTGACGACCGGGCGATGGCCATCGGCCGCGATGCCTGCGATCGCCGCGCCCGCCTCGAGACCTTCGCGCGCGACGAGGTCGCGCGGAACGAGCGGGTCACGCGGAGTCGGCAGATAGTTGGCGCGGGCCGAAACCAGCACCCCGGGAGAGTTCTCCCGCGGCGGAAGAAAGAGCACTCCCTCGACGGGAATCTCGGGCCCCGCCGCCGACAGCTCGTCCGGACGCTCGAAGGCGCCGGATCCCTGCCGGCCTCCTCCGCCTCCGCCTCCGCCTCCGCGCCGACGCCGGCGGCGGCGGCGGCGATGAGGACGAGGCTGCCCTTCACCGCCTGCCGGGTTGGGCTGGCCTTCGCCGCCGTCCAGAGCGCTCCGCTCCGTGGTGACGGTAGTCGAAAGACCGTTTTCCGAGGTCAAGGGGTCGTCGGACATGAACTCCCAAACTCCCGCCGCGCTGACCTGTCGTCCGGGCGGGAACGAGGCATTCTAGCCGAAAACGGCGCGAAAGGAAGGGAAAACTCGATGGGAGGGTGTCCGGTGCACCGGCCCGTCCGGCGCAACCCGATGGAGTCAGGGCCCTTTCCTGACGATCACGCCGTCACTCGAAGAGGCCCATGACCCTCTCGGGAGCGGCCGGCGGGACGCCGGCCAGGGCGAAACTGTCCCGGCCGTGCGCAAGCCGGGAGACTCCGACGAGACTCGTCGTCATCCCGGGCGCGGATCGCGAGAACTGGATCGCCCTCTGGGCGCCCGTGACGGCTTCGGGAAAGGCTTTTTCGATCTCCTCGGGAAGATCGGCGGCCAGTCGTCCCTGGAGAAGCGACGCCGAGCCGAAGGCGGCGAGTCCAAACGCCTGCGCCGCTCCCAGAGCGGGCCGGCGGCCCTGCGCGGTTTCCTGGGAAGGATAGGCGATGGCCTGGGCCATGGCCAGATTGACCGGAAGCTGGATCGCGGTGAACCGGTGCCCTTCCCCTGCCACCTCCCGCGCAGCGGCCAGGATGTCCCGAAGCGGGAGATGCTCCGGATGCTCGGGAGGGACCCGAAGCCCGTCCCAGGTCGCCAACCCCCATGCGGCGATCTTTCCATCCGCCGCTGCCCGTTCGAGGGTTTCCACCGCCGCGGTCAACCGCTGCCCGAAGGTCGCCCGATCAACGGAGGCGCGCTGCGTCTCGATGTTGTGGAGATAGTAGAGGTCGATCGTCTCCAGCCCGAGGTTCGCGCGGCTTCGCTCGATCTGATCCGCCAGGTAGCCGGGCGACACGCAGTGCCCGCCCTGGGCGATCTCGGCGCGCGGCGCGAGACCCGATTCCACGAACGTCTCGAGGATGTACCGGCGTGGATCCCGCGGATCGTCGGAGTCGTGCGGAAGATACCCTCCCTTGGTCGACACGAAAACCTCATCGCGGCGGATCCGCCCCTCGGTCACCGCGGCGGCCAGAGCCCGGCCGATCATCCGCTCGCTCTTCTGGCCGCGGTAGTTGATGGCCGAATCGAAAACGTTGATTCCCGAGCCGAGCGCCAGGGCCACGCACTCCGCGTACCCCGCGTCGGTCTGGGCGTCCTCGTTTCCCAGGTACGTCCCCAGTCCGACCGAGGACAGCAGCACGTCGAGGGAGCGCCGGAAGTGCCCCGGCGCCGCCTTCGAGCGCTCGGCGAAACGGCGCGTGCCTTCGACGGTGGCCCGGCCCGGGATCATCGGGGCAGGCTACCAGAAGAGCAACGCCGCGTTCGGCGCTCTCTAGAAGCTCTTGTTGATGAACCCCAGGTTTGGCCAGCTCGACCCGAGCACGGCGGCGGCATCGGCCCCCAGCCAGTCCGAAAGGATCGTGCCGTAGTAGGAGCGGAAATCGTTCTCGATCTGAAGATTCCCGTTCGCGTCGAGGCCGGTGAGGTTCGGCGGGGCTCCGTAGATCCCCGGCTTGACCGCGTCGCCGACGACGAAGTGCGGCGCGGCCGTCCCGTGGTCGGTGCCGTTGGACGCGTTGTCCTGGACTCGCCGTCCGAACTCCGACCAGGTCATCAGGACAACGTCATGGGACTTGCCGTGGGCGTCCAGATCGTCGAAGAACGCCTTGATGCCGTCGGAGACGGTCTTGACCAGCGGATCGTGGTCCTGGTCCTCTCCGGCGTGGTTGTCGAACCCTCCGTAGGTGACGTAGAGGATCTGCGCCCCGACGTCCGCGTGGATGATCTCGGCGATCAGCTGAAGCCCGGCGCCCAGGCTGCCGCTCGGGTACGCTCCCCCCGCGACGTACCCGTTGCCGACCGTCTGCAAGATGCTCGAAGAGGAAATCGCGACGCCGGAAAGCACGCTGACGGCCTCAATGGTGTTCTCGATCTCGAACTGGTCCGCGCCCTCGGCCACGAACGCGTTGACCTGGTTGCTCTTGTCGCCAGGATACGCGCCGTCGGTCGGATAGGCGTAGCTGGCGATCGAGACCAACGACGGGACGCTCACGCTGTCGGCCAGCAGGGTCCGGGGGAGGGCGTTGGAGACGGCGGCGCAGACGAGAGGGTTGGCGTCGTTGCCGACGTACGCATCCAGCCACCGCCCCAGCCATCCCCGCTCCTGCGCCAGGGTCGGGTCGGCCGTGTGCCAGATGTCGCGCGACGTGAAATGGGACAGGCTCGAGTTGGGATAACCGACTCCCTCGACGAGCGCGACGCGATTGGCGTCCCACAGAGACTTCAGCCCGGTCATCACCGGGTTCAGGCCGAGCGTCGCGTCGAGCGGCAGCACGGTGTGGACGGGGATGCCGATGCGCGACGAACCGAAGGATAGGCGCTGTCGGTGTAGGGAATGACCGTGTTCAGCCCGTCGTTGCCGCCCATCAGCTCGAGCACGACGAGCGTGCGGTTGGCGGCGGCGGCGCCCGACCGACTCCTCGAAATTCCTGGCGCCCGCCACCGCCCACCGCGGCACCATCGCGGAGACGGTCACGAATCCGGCGCTCTTGAGCAGAAAGTCGCGTCTGGAGACGGGCATCGGTCCTTCCTCCTTTCTCGGGTCAGGCCAGGTGAAACGCGGGCTCGTCAGCATCAAATGCACGAGGCCCCGGACCTTCTTGTCGACGTTGGCCGGCGTGTTGGTCCACATCTCCGCGCGACCCGTCGTCGTTGGCGTTCATGTATTGAACCCACGCGCGCGCGCACGTCCGGCGTGACGTCGGCGATGTTCAACCGATCCGCCAGGAGATCCACGACCTTGTCGGCGGTCGAGGCGTCCTGCCCGGCCAGCAGGGCGTTGGGATCGAAGCCGTGTCCCGGACTGGCCACGGTTGGTCGCCAGCGCGTTGGCCAGAGAGGCCCGGGAGAAGACGGTGCCCGTGTTCATCCACGAGGTTGCCCCAGGCCCACCCCTTGGCGTCGGCGGGATCGAAGAGGGGCTGGCCCATTCCGGGCAAGGCATTGGCCGCGGCGGAGAAATCGGTCGTCCCCTCGAGCATGCGGACCGAGCGACGGCGTACTCGACGGGGCTGCGGACCCAGGTGCCTGCGCGTGTGCGCTTCGTAGAACTCCGGCGAGAGAAAGATCGCTCGAACGACCTCGCGGATCGATCGGCCCGTCGACGTCGTAGACCGCCCCGAGCTGGTCGACGATCGTAGTCGGGCGGATTCGGATAAGCGAAGAACGTCCAGAGCTTGGCGCCGAGAAAGCGGCCGGACTTGGTCCCCTGGGCGTCCCTCCAGTTCAGGATGATCTGGATCGCGTCGTAGCCGTTCCAGGCTCCGGTCTGCCCCAGGATGGTCTTGGTGCCGTCGTCGTGGAAGTGCGGGTTGTCGACGAAGGTCGCGCCGTTGTAGTTGTCGCTCTTGGAGTAGTTCTGGATCGTCCAGCCGGTCAGCGCGCGGGCCACCTGCGTGACGTCGGTCTGGGTGTAACCGCTGTCGACGCCCAGCGTGAAGAGCTCCATCAGCTCGCGCGCGTAGTTCTCGTTGGGGCGCTGCGGCGCGGGACAGCCAGTTGTCGAGCCAGACGAGCATGGCGGGATCCTGAGAGATCTTCACGACCAGGTCGTCGAACTTTCCCAGCGCGTACTGCCGCTCCGTCTTGTTCTGATTCAGGATCAGCGTGACGCCCTTGACCTTGGAGATGCCCGAGGTCCAGTGGAGATTCCAGAAGTAGGTCATCTTCTCTTCGAGCGGTCGGGGCGAGAACGCCATGCGGTCGAGGAACCACTGCTGGAGTCCCTCGGGTCGTCAGCAGGTTGTAGCCCTTGGCGGCGAGAGCCGCCTCGTAGGCCGACGTGTCGATCGACTCGTAGTCCACCAGCGAGGAGACGGCGGCCTCGACCGAGCCCTTCGCGTAGAGCGCGTCGATCTCCGAGGGGGTGCCGCCGAACCCGGCCCTCCGAAGCAGGTGAGCCGCCGCGTCCCGGGTCCAGTCGATCGCGCTCATGGGTCCCCCTCCTCGGCCGTCGACGGAATCTTGGACGAGGCTGGCGGGAACGGGTTTACCGGAAAGACTCGAATCCTGGCCATGGGAACTCCGGGTCGCGGTCAGAGGACGGGCAGCGGGATGCCGTGGGTCCGCGTCGTGCCTTCCACCGCGGGTCCCAACGGCCGGGATCGGCGTGGCGCAGCGGGGGCAGGCGCCGTGCGACGAGCGGTTGGTGAGGACCTCGGAAGCCCGAGCGCTCGATGACGGTCGTCCGCGCATTCGGGACAGCGCGTGTTCTCCCACTGCCCGACGCCGCCCGGGCAGATTGCCGGCGTAGACGTAGCGCAGTCCCTCGCTCGGTCCCGATCTCCGCCGCCTCGACGAGCTTGGCGGCGGGGGTCGAGCCGCGGTCGTTCATCTTGTAGTCGGGATGGAACGCGGTCACGTGCCACGGAATGTCCCGCGAAACCGAGGCGATGAAGCGGGCCGCGCTCGCGCAGCTCCTCCTCGCGAGTCGTTGAACCCGGGAATGACCAGCGTGAGCACTTCCAGCCAGATCCCCCGCTGCGTGAACGCAGCCCGATCGTGTCCAGGACGTTCTGCGAGGACGCCGCCGAGCTGCCGGTAGTGCTTGTCGTCCATCGACTTCAAGTCGACCTTGTAGAAGTCGATCCACGGGCCGGATGTAGTCGAGGACCTGCGGCGTGCCGTTGCCGTTGGAGACGTAGGCGGTGCGCAGGCCGCGGCGCTGCCTCGCCGGAAGACGGCACCGCCCACTCCGACGTGATGAGCGGCTCGTTGTAGGTCGAGACGACGGTGGGCGCGCCCGCCTCGAGCGCCAGCTCGGCCAGCATCGCGGGCTCGATGTCGCGCGGCGCGCCGACCGCATCGGGATCGCGGATCGACTGCGACGTGAACCAGTTCTGGCAGTAACGCGCAGTGCAGGTCGCAGCCGAGCATCCCGAAGGAGAGAGCGTCGGAGCCCGGGCAGCGCGTGGAAGAACGGCTTCTTCTCGATCGGATCGCACTGCAGCGCGCCGACGTAGCCCCACGGCACTTTGCAGGACGCCGCCTTCGTTGTAGCGCACGCGGCAGACGCCCTCGCGTCCCTCCGGGATCGGGCAGCGGTGGCCGCAGGCGAAGCAGCGCAGCCGGCCGTCGGGCAGACGCTCGACGAGCTCCGGCGCGGCGGCGGCGGTGCGCTGCGCCAGAATCGGCGCGATCGGAGATTCGGAAGTCCTCGGCCATGCGTCTTGCCCTCAGAACGGAACGCTGCCGAAGCGTCCGGAAATGCCCCTGCGAATCGCTGCGTTATCATCGCGCCGATGCTCCCGCGGCCGCTTTCAACTCGCCGGAACGGTTTTCTGTCTTTGCTCTGGCCCTTCCCCTCCTTCTGGCCCGATCCGTGTCCGGGCAGACCACGACCCCGACCACCATCTCCGCAGGGTCCACGAAAGACGGTCGACAACCAGCGGGCGGTCTCCGGCGTCCGCATCCAGCCGATGCCCGACGGTACCGTCTGGTTCCTGGTCCCGTCCAACGATCGGATCGTCCAGCTTCAGCCGGATGGCGTGACCTTCAAGCAGTGGCAGATCCGCCTGGACAAGGACCTTGGCGCCAATCCCGTCGACTTTCAGATCGACGGCAACTTCATCTGGTTCATCGAGAACGGCGAGAGCCTGATCGACGCCGGATTCTCGGCCCTCGGGCCGGCTGGACATCACCACGGGACAACTCCATGAATGGGTCGTTCCGGGCTCCAAGCCCGCCGGCTTCTGGCGAGCTCCCGACGGCAACACCATCTGGATCCCCCAGACCAACGGCCGCCTCCAGTCGCTCGACCTGACCACCCTGCAGGTCGTCGACTATCGATCGAGCAGCGCCGACGGCAAGACGTTCACGTTCGCGTACTCCGACGTCGTGCCCGGCGCCGACGGCGCCCTGTGGCTGACCGACTTCGGGAACAACCGGATCGTCCGATACGTGCCGGGGGCCGCGACGGAGACGTCCTGGACCTTCTTCGATCCGAACACCGCCCGGTTGAACCCCTCCCAGATCCGGTTCGACGATCAGGGGATGCTGTGGATCACGCAGTTCACCGGAGCGCGCGTGGACCGTTTCAACCCGGCCACATCGGAGCTGGCCAGCTTCCTGGGTTTCACCAGCCCGATCCATTTCGACATCTTCAACGGACGCCTTTACGTGTCGGAGGCCACCGGGAGCAGCGGTCTGGTGACCGTGCTCGATCCCGCGCTGGCCGTGCCCAGCGTCGCGACGCTCACGCCCGCAACGCTCGATGTCAAGTCGGTGGTCAACAAGCTGGCCACCACCACGCGCGACTCGATCATCACGCCCACGAATTACACCAGCACCGCCGCGGCGTTCGCCGCGAGCGACTTGACGGTCACCAGCCCCAACGTCGGGCTCTTGAGCACGACGTTCCCGGACGTCAACGCCTACGGGATCTCCGCTGACGGAGGGGGCGTCTGGGTCGGTTCCAACGGCTTCCTCGTCCGCCTGACGCTCCAGAGCATCGGAGCGGCAGCGGACCTGACGGTCCCGTTCGCGGCGGAGTTCGGCGTGTCGCCCGGCGAGCGCATCACGACCGACCTCACCTTTTACAACCGCGGCTCGGCGGCGATCTCCGGGGACGCGCTGTTCCTCGATTCTCCCGGCTCCTTCGCGCCACGGACGGCGTTCTCCGTCGACCCCGGTGCCACGGTCTTCCTCCCCGACGCGTTCCAGGCCGTCTCCACCAACAGCGGCCTCACCATGGGCCCCGTCCGTCTGCGGGTGACGACCGGGACGGCGACGGATCTGGTCGCCTCGGTGCGGACCGAGCGCATTCTCGACGACGGTTCGTCCTGGGGTTTCGCGTTCCCGGCCCAGGCCCAGGCCGAGACGCTCGGAGTCGGAGCCACCCGGACCCTCTTCACCGACGCGCGGGCGGAAACCACCGCGGTGCTCGGCTTCTACGCGCCGGTCGCCGCCTCGGCCACGGCGACGCTGGTCGCGCCCGACGGCACGGTCCGCGGCACGCGGCAGGTGTCGTTGGACACGAACGTGGCCCAGGAATTCAACCCGGTGGCTTCGGCCTTCGGGGTCTCGCCCGAGCCGGGAGACGTGGTGCGGGTGACCGTGTTGTCGGGATCGCTGCAGCCCTACGTCGACGTGCTCGATCTGGGCACCTCGGACGTCGCTCCGTCGCTGCCGGTCGCGGCGTCGTCGGAGGCGCTCATTCCCAACGTCGGGACCGTCGCCGGTTTCGCGGGGACGGCCTTCACGTCGGATCTGCTGCTCTCCAACCCCGACCCCGACCATCCGGCCAGCGTCACCGTCTCCTTCGCCTCCCTGTCTTCCTCCGGCTTCCCCGCCCTGGCCACCCTGACGCTGTCCCCAAACCAGACGCGGATCATCCCCGATGTCCTGACGACTCTCTTCGGCGTAGGCACCGGCCAGGGAGCGCTCGGCGTCACTTCCAGTGTTCCGATCGCGGTCACCACCCGCATCGCCGCCCGCGTGTCGGCCGGCGACTACGGGACCTTCGCGCCGGCTTTCGACATCGGTGACGAAATTCCCGACGGCGGCGCCGGGTTCGCCATCGGCGCGCCGCAGACGGCGACCCGCAGAACCAATCTCCTGCTCTACAACCACGGGAACGCGGGAACCGTGACCGTCATCGGCTACGACGGAAAGGGCGTCGAGGTGGGCCGGCTGGCGGTGCCGGTGGGAGCCCGGCAGCCGGCGCGCGTCAACTCCGTCTTCAGTCAGTTTGGAATCACCAACCAGAGCGTCGGCCGCATCCGCATCGAGACGGAACCGGGAATGAAGATCTACGCTGAGACGGCGGAGGTCGACGCCTCCGGAGACCTCGATATCGCCAGGGTCCGCCCCGCCTCCTAGGGGCGGCCCGTGTCCGCGCGGCGGCGGGACGGCCGCCGATATACTTCCGGCCGGTGAAGTTTCCTCGAATGGTCATCCGCGGCTCCGGCATGTTCGTGCCGGACGGAGTGGTGACCAACGAACGCCTCTCCCGACTCATGGATACCACCGACGAGTGGATCCGGCAGCGCACCGGCATCGGTGAGCGCCGGTACGCGCGCCGGGGAACCTCCTCCTGCGATCTCGGCTTCGAAGCGGCGCGGCGGGCCCTGGACGACGCCGGCTGCGTTCCCTCCGACATCGACCTCGTGGTGTTCGCCACGATGACGCCGGCCCACTACTTTCCCGGAAACGGGGGGTCTGCTCGCCGCGCGCCTGGGCATGCAGACGACCCACGCGCTGGACATCCGTATGCAGTGCGCCGGGTTCCTCTCCGGGCTGCAGGTCGCCGACGCCTTCATCCGAGCGGGAACGAGCCGGCGCATCCTGCTGGTCGGCGCCGAGTGCCACGCCTCTCTCTATCCCTGGACCGACGCGGAGTGGGCGGTGATGTTCGGCGACTCCGATGCCCCGGTCTCCCCCGAGGTCTACGCGTGGGGCACCGCGCACCGTGATCGCGCCGTCATCTTCGGCGACGGAGGCGGCGCGTTCGTCCTGGAGGCCCGCGAAGACGAGGAAGGTCCGGGCTTTCTCGGTTTCGAGATGCGCACCGACGGCCAGCACTGGGACAAGCTCTACGTCCCCGGCGGTGGATCCGCGTCGTTTCCCTACTTCTCGCCCAAGATGTTCGCGGAGAACGGAACGATCCCGGTGGTCGAAGGGCGTCAGGTGTTCCGGCTGGCGACGACGGCCATGCCCGCCATCGTTCGCGAAGTCCTGACGCGCTTTGACTTGACCATCGAGGATCTTTCCTTGCTTCTCATGCACCAGGCCAACCTACGCATCAACGAAGCGGTCCAAAAGAGCCTCGGGCTTCCCGACGAGAAGGTCTTCAACAACATCCAGGTCTACGGCAACACCACCGCCGCCACGCTGCCGCTCGTCTTCCACGAGGCGAAGCAGGCCGGCCGGGTTCGGCCCGGAGACCTGATCTGCTTCACCGCTCTCGGCGCGGGACTCCACTGGGGCGCCGGGCTCGCGCGGATGTAGCGTCAGGCGCGTTGACATGTCCGACCCTTCTGCCACCGACGTCTCTCGGGCGGACATCGCCGGCCCCGACGGGATGGAGGCCACGCAACGCTCGTCCGAAGACCGCGACCGGTCTTATTTCGAGCGCGATCAGGCTGGCGTCTACCGTTCGACGCCCGACGGCCGGATGGTCGATTGCAACGAAAGTTTCGCGCGCATCCTGGGATACGCGTCGGCGGCCGAGGCTCTGGCGCAGCCGGCAACGGCCTTCTACGCCGACCCCCAGGCGCGCCAACGCCTGCTCTCGCTGGTCCGCGCGAGCGGCAAGGTCAAGAACTTCGAGCTCAAGGCCCGGCGCAAGGATGGCAGCGAGGGGTGGGTTCTCTTGACGGTCGGCCTTCGCGGCGGAGCAAGTGCCGGCGCCGAGGTCCTCGAAGGAACGCTCATCGACATCAGCGAGCTCAAGGAAACCGAGGCGGCCCTTCGGCGCTCGGAACAGCAGTACCGGGACATCTTCGACCTGGCCACCGTCGGCATCTTCCAATCCCGCGGCGACGGAACGTTCCTGACGGTCAACGCGCGACTGGCAGACATCCTGGGATACCCCTCGCCCCGGGAGCTTCTGTCCGTCTCCCTCGAGCACGTGTACGCGAACCCGGCCGACCTCGAAAGGGTCATCGGCGGGAAAGTCGCCGACGACGTGACCCGTCAGACCGAGGTCGCGTGGACCAGGAAGGATGGAACCCCGGTCTGGGTCGAGGTGAATGCACGGGCCTTGCGGGATGAGAACGGCCAGACGCGCTACGTGCAGGGTTTCGTGCACGATGTCACGGAGCGCCGGCAGAGCGAAGAAGAGCGCCGGGCCCTGGCGCACCAGCTGTCGCAGTCCCAGAAGATCGAGGCCGTCGGACAGCTGGCCGGCGGCATCGCGCACGACTTCAACAACCTGCTCACCGCGATCCGTGGTTACACCGAGCTCTTGATCGCCAGCCTGCCCGTGGAAGATCCGCGAAGGCAGCATGGCGAGCAGATTCGCCGGTGCGCGGAACGGGCCACCTCCCTGACCCGCCAGCTGCTGGCCTTCAGCCGCCGGCAGGTTCTCGAGCCCAAGACCCTCGACCTGAACCAGATCGTCTCGGGTCTCGAGGACATGCTGCGCCGCTCGATCGGCGAGCACATCCAGCTGCGGGTTCGCGGCGCGCCCGACCTGTGGCCGGTCAAGGCCGACCCCGGGCAGCTGGAGCAGGCCATTCTCAATCTGGTGGTCAACGCGAGGGACGCGATGCCCCAGGGCGGTCAGCTCACGATCGAGACGGCCAACGCGGAGCTCGATCCGACGTACGCCGGGAGCCACGCTCCGGCCGTGCCCGGCCAGTACGCGATGGTCGCGGTCACCGACTCGGGCGTCGGGATGGATGCGCAGGTGCGCGCGCGGTTGTTCGAGCCATTCTTCACGACGAAGGAGCAGGGAAAGGGCACGGGGCTCGGCCTGTCGACGACTTACGGAATCGTCAAGCAGAGCGGCGGGTACATCTGGTGCTACAGCGAGCCGGGGAGGGGCTCGAGCTTCAAGATCTATCTCCCGCGCACGGCGGAGGATCGGCCGGCCGAAGCTCCCGCGGTCTCGTCCGCGCCCACGGCGCCCTCCGAGCACCCGCATGACGAGACGATCCTCTTAGTCGAGGACGAGCCGGAGGTCCGCGCGCTCGTCCTCAAGCTTCTCAAGATGCAGGGATACACGGTCGTCGCCGCGGCCAATCCCGACGAGGCTCTGGCCATCACGCGGGACTTCCAGGGCGTGATCGATTTGATGGTCACCGACGTCGTGATGCCCGGGATGAGCGGCCGCCAGCTGGCCGACCGACTGGCCTCGTCGCGGCCGGACATGAGAGTGCTCTTCGTGTCCGGCTACACCGACGACGCCATCGTGCACCACGGGATCCTCGACCCGGGCACGGCCTTCCTTCAGAAGCCCTTCACGCCCCAGGCCCTCGCCCGCAAAGTCCGCGAGGTGATCGAGGCCCCTCCCGGGCAGTTCAAGGTTTCGTAAGACCGCCGCCGGAGCGGGAAGCGCCGCTTATACTCCGGCGCGCCCGGGAGGGCAGGAGGTGGCTATGGAAACGAACCGGATCCGCCGCGGTCGATGTCTTCTGATGGCGGCCGCCGGAGTCCTCTCCGCCGTGACCCTGCGAGGTCAGCAGGCCGACGAGCCCGCCCCGCCGCCCCGCCCGCCGGAGGGCTCCGTCATCGTAAATTTGCCGTCGGCCGACGTACCGCGCGAAGGCACCCTCACGCTCCTGTTCACGCACCGGTTCTCGCAGCCGCTCGCCCAGAGCGACTTTCATACCCTCTATTCCTTCGACTCCGGCGCCGACATCGGCATCGGGCTTTCGTACGCGCCGCTGCACGGGCTGGACCTCGGCATGTACCGCTCGTCCAACCTCGACGTCTACGAGTTCAGCGCCAAGTACCAGGTCTTCGGCGAGGGTCCCTTCCACGCGGCGGTCCGGGGCGGTGCGGACCTGCGCACCGAGAAGAATCTCGACAGGGCGCTCCCCGATCAGCCCACCTCGGGCTACAGCCGGCGAGGCTTCTTCGGACAGGCCATCGTCTCCTACGCCTTCGCGGACCGGGTGCGCCTGACGCTCGTGCCGACGTACGTGTCGGAGACGTCGAGCCTGGTCTTCGGCGGGTCGGTTAAAGGTCTCTTCACGGTTCCCGCGGCCGTTTCCGTGCGCGTGCTGCGCTCGGTCAACATCCAGGGCGAGATCTATCCTCGCCTCTCGCGCACCAACTCCGCGGGCGTCGGTTGGTCCTGCGCGGTCGAGAAGACCGTCGCCGGCCACCGCTTCGCCTTCGTCGTCGGCAACGTGCGCACGACGACCGTCGATCAGTACGTTTACTCGGTCCCCGTCGGCGGCAATCCTCACGACTACTTCATCGGATTCAATCTGGTCAGGCAGTGGAAGCTGAAGTGATGAGCCGGCGGCCCGCCGACCTCATCACTTCATCCTGAGGGCCCGAAGGGCCGAAGGATCTTTCCCCCGAGACACATCGGCCGAACAGAGGGGCACCGGACCAGATCCCTCGCCGCGTGCGGGATGACAACTGTGGAGAGGTCGGATGAGGCCCTTTCCTTTCATGGTCCCGAGGAGCGAAGCGACGGGAGATCCTCTTCGTTGCGGCCATCCTGCCCCGAAACCGCGAGTCCGGGCAGCCCGGGACGCTGATGTAGAGTGCCTGCACTCGAGAGCCGAGCTTGCAGCCTGAAGGAGAACTCGCGGTCGCGCCGATTCTCGATGTTCCGCTCCTCTCCTCCACAGAGCGGCTGGTGAGCCTTCGCCCCTGGTCTCTGACGGACGCCCGGTCCGGCTCTGCGCCGCTTCAGGCGACGGCGCTCCGGGTCGGCCTGCGCGGGGGAACGCTGATCGCGCGGTTCGACGGCCGCGACGACGGCGTCGTCGCGACTCTGCGGGAACGGGACGCGCCCCTGTGGAAGGAAGACGTGTACGAGGTCTTCCTCTCCCCGGCCGATCCTCCCCGGGTCTACTTCGAGTTCGAGGTCAACCCGCTCGGCGCCCTTTTCGACGCCCGCGTCGCTTCGCCCGACCTGTCCCGGGGCACGATGCGGGTCGAGACGGCCTGGACCTGTCCCGGTTTCTCGGCGCGCGTTCGATGTCGGCCCGGCCGATGGTCGGCCCTCCTTCGCATCCCGCTCGCTCCGATGTGCGAAGAAGACGTACCACCCATCTGGCGGGCCAACTTCTACCGCATCGACCGCGGGGACCACGACGAGTTCTCCGCGTGGTCGCCGACGCTCGCCGACCCGCCCGATTTTCACGTTCCGGAGCGGTTCGGGACACTGAGACTTTCGGACGGAGCCGGCTGATATATCAGATCTGATATAAACGAAGCGGCGCGCCTTTACAACGGGATTCCTTGCTCTGGGATTCCCTGCTCTCGGAGCCATTCCTGCGCCCGCTTGAGCGCCTGGTGCTCCTTGAACTGGAAAAAGCGCGCTTCCTCGATGGGATGACGCAGGAGCGCCTCGCGGTACGAGGCGACGGATCCCGCGGCCTGGAGCGACAGGGAAAGCTCCCGGCGGCACGCTTCGTCCTCGCAGATATTCAAGAATTCCTCCAGGTCCCCCACCGTGCGCTCGCCTTGATCTCTCGGCAGCGCCGTGTACCGGGAGTTGGCGGACATTTCGGCGTGGCGGGCCGCGTCCTTGACCAGGACCTGCTCGACGTCGCCCGTCTCGCGATCGAAAAAGTGCGTGATCTGCTGCGAACGGCTCTCGAAGCCGACGATCAGACCTTCCCAGTCGATCCGAAAGGACATAACCCGGTATGATAAGTGGTTGTCATGAGTGTGAAGAAAATCGCGACCTTTGACGATTGGATCGATGCCTTCCGGGCGTGGCAGAAGGACATCAACCTGAACTTGCCGAAATATGGCGACTACGCCTTCGAGGCCAGGTACGGGGACTTGAAGTCCGGGGAGATCGAGTTCGGAGACCTCCGCGGCCAGAAGAAATGGGAACGGGTCGGTCAGATTCCCCAGCAGCAGATCCGCGATGCCCTGCTGAATCTCATCGTCTATCAGGGCGATACGGAATTCGCGTCCGTCGAGCAGCAGAGGCACCTGCTCGAGACATCTCCATCCCATTACGACACCGAGAGCGTCTGCCGCATCATGACCGAAGAGATGCGACACGGCTGGCAGATGTGCCACATCCTGGTCAACCATTTTGGCGAGACGGGCAAGGTCGAGGCGCGTAAGCTCCTCGAGCGGCGCTCCTGGAACAACAACCGCTTGCTTGGCTCCTTCAACGTGGACGTGGACAACTGGGTGGATTTCTTCACCTATACCGAGTTCGTGGATCGAGACGGCAAGTTTCAACTCAACATGCTTTCGACCTCCGCCTTCGCGCCGCTTTCCCGCTCGATGGGCCCCATGCTGCGCGAGGAAGGCTTCCACATGGGAACGGGACACATGGGGCTCCAGCGCATCGCCAGAGGCGGCCGCGTCTCGGCGGACCTGCTGCAGAAGTACGTCAACAAGTGGGTCTCGACGGCTTACGATCTCTTCGGCAAGGATTCCTCCTCGTCGGCCGAGTGGTTCTACGTCTGGGGTCTCAAGGGCCGATACGACGAGGCGCGGCAGACGGCCGAGCCCGACAAGGAGCACTTGAACGAGTTCTCGCGCGAACTCTACCGACAGGAAGTCGTCAAGCTGCTCGAGCAGGTCTCCAAGCAATATCCGGCCGGCACGCCGCCCCTCTTCGCCCCGGACTTCAAGTTCCATCGCGCGATCGGCGAGTTCGCCGGGGAGACCTGGTCGGTCACCGGCGAAAAGCTCTCCGCCGAGGAGCACGCGAAGCACCTGGCCCAAGTGCTGCCCACCGCGGAAGAGAAGAAGTTCGTCGCCGACCTGATGCGGGAGCCCGACTGGATGGCGCCTCGCGAACTGGTGAGCGCCGCGGGGGCGATGGCCTCCTGAAGAGGAATCGATCGGACGCGGTCGAACGCTCCGATATGTCCTCTCTCAAGAGATTGTTCTGGTCGAAGACGCTCCGGTCGTCGGGCCCTCGTTGATACGGTCCGGCCCGGCCAAACTCGGCCCGACAATCCCGATGTCTCAGTTTCCTTTGCGGCGATTTCGTTGGCCACGCGCGAGACGGGATTCCCTCTCCTGGACTCGGCGATTGGTCGCGTTCGAGTGATTCCGCGGCCGGAGGAGGCGGCGAGGCCTGGTGGTACGCTGGGAACCGCTTGGTCCCATGCGCAAGCATCTCGGCGTGACCGTGCTCCTCGGTGCGATCGTCCTTGCAACCCCTTTGGGCGGACAGGCAAGGGAGACGACGCTGGACGACTTCGAGGGCGCGCAAGCGCCGGAGCCGTGGACCTTCTCCAACGGACCCGAGTTCCCCGGCGCGAAGGGATCGCTCACCAAGAGCGTCGGGCACAACGGCAGCGGCGCGCACCTCGCGTACGATTTCTCCGGCGGCGGCGCGTATGTCGCCGCGTCGTTGAAGCTCGCGACGCCGATCAACGCGGCCGAGATCGGCTTCTGGGTCAAGGCGCCGGCGGGCATCCATGCGTGGCTGCGCGTCGTCGATTCGACGGTGCAGGTGCTCCAATACGATCTCGCTCGCCCCTTCGGCGCCGATGATCCAAGCGCGTGGTTTCGCCAGGTCGTCGAGCTCGACGCCCCCGACGTTCACTTCGGCGGAGCGAACGACGGCATGCCGCATGGCGCGATCTCCCAGGTGGCGATTCTGGCCGCGAATCCGCTGGAAAAAGGGGCGGGCGGCGCAATCGACTTCGACGAGGTGGTGGCGATCGACGCCGTCGGTGCGACGATCGATCTCTCGACGACGCCGATGATCGTCGCGCCGCCGGGAAGGGCCGACCTCGCGAGCCGCCTCGCAGTGAACATCCACTTCACGCGCGACGACGCCGGGCTCGACGCCGCGAAGGGGCTGGGCTTCTCCCGCGTGCGCATGGACTTCTCTTGGAGCGCCGTCGAGTCGACGAAAGGAGTCTACAATTTTTCAAACTACGACGCGCTCGTCGCCTCACTCGCCGCACGCGGCATGACGCTGCACCTCATCCTCGACTACGGAAACCGGCTCTACCCTCCGACGGGCGATGCGGCGTTCGTCTCCACCACCGTCCCAGCGTTCGCCGCGTACGCGAAGGCGGCGGCGGCGCACTTCGCGGGCAAGGGGGTCACCTTCGAGATCTGGAACGAGGCGAACCTGGAACACTTCTGGATGTCGGCGCCGAGTGCTTCGGACTACGCCGCGCTCGCGAACGCTGCGATCGTGGCGGTGCACGCGGGGGGCCCGTCGGTGAAGGTCTCGACGACCGGCGTCTCCGGATACGACTTCGCGTTCGTGCGCGGGTATCTGGCTGGCGGCGGCGCGGACGGCGCGGACGCGATTGGCGTGCACCCCTATCGCATAACCGGCGGCGAGACGATCACCGACGACACTCTTCTGCTGCGATCGATCGCCGGCGCTCTCCCGGGCGCGCCTGCGGTCTGGGATACCGAGTGGGGCTACACATCGACGTCGTTCGGCGGCGACGGCCACGCACCGACCGCGCGCGCGACGCAGGCGACGTTCGTGATGCGCGAGATCCTTTCCGCCTGGGCAGTCGGCTTCCCTCTCGCCGTCGTCTACGACCTTCGCGACGACGGAACCGATCCGACAAACGCCGAGCACAACTACGGATTGATCGCGAACGACGACACGGACAAACCCGCCGCCGTCAGCGTGCGCACCTTGAGCAACATCGCGAAAGGGCATGTCTTCACGGGTTTTCTCGACCTCGAACCGACGAGCCTGTACGCGATGCGGCTCGACGGATTGAGGGACGTGGTCGTCGCGCTCTGGTCGGGCGTGCCGCAGGGTCAGGTTCCGGTAACGCTCGTGAACGCGAAGAGCGCGACGAGCATGCTCGGTGCGAGCATCGACACCTCGAGCGGATCGATCGTCGTGAAAAACGAAGACGGACCAACGTACGTCACGTTCGATCGGCAACGGCACCCGCGCCTCGTGAGCTTCAGATAGACTCCCTGGTGAGCTTTGCACCTCGAAGCGTGCAGACTGCTGTCGTCCGCCGAAAGCTTCTGGCCTGGTACCGCAAGCAGAAGCGTTCTCTCCCCTGGCGTGGGATCTCCGATCCCTACCGGATCTGGGTCTCGGAGGTGATGCTCCAGCAGACCACCGTCGCGGCGGTGAAGACCCGATACGAGGAGTTCCTCGCGCGCTTCCCCAATGTGGCGAGCCTCGCCCGCGCGCGCGAAGAGAGCGTGCTGGCGGCATGGTCCGGCCTGGGCTATTACTCTCGGGCGAGAAATCTCTGGCGCGCGGCACACCGGGTCGTGACGGACCATGACGGAAAACTGCCTTCGGACCCCGCGGCCCTGGAGCGACTCCCGGGATTCGGTCCGTACACCGCGGCGGCGGTAGCCTGCCTCGCCTTCGGCGCGCGCGTGCCGGCGGCCGATGCCAACGTCACGCGGGTCCTGTCTCGGCTCTTCGCCATGGCCGGAACGGTCGGAACGCGCAACCATCAGAGACGAATCCTCGCGCGGACCCGCGCTCTACTCCCCAAGCACAAGCCGGGCGACGCCCTTGCCGCCCTCATGGATCTGGGCCAGACGGTCTGCCTGCCTCGGGCGCCGGGATGCGCGAGGTGTCCTCTTCACGGCGTCTGCGCCGCCAGGCTTCGGGGACGGCCGGAGAGATTTCCGACCCGGCGTCCCAGGCCCGGATCGGTGGCGGTGCACCTGGCCGCGGCCGTCGCGCGCACGGAGGGTCGCCTGCTCCTGGTTCGCCGGCGCTCCCGCTTGCTCCAGGGGCTATGGGAATTTCCGTGCGCCGAGGGACGCTCCGCCGCGGTCGCGCGCCGGGGCCTCGCCGCCGTGCTCCGGGCGCTCGGCCTGCGACTGGCGTCGCGAGAACCGATTGGCATCGAGCGACACACCGTCGTGAACCGTCGGCTCGTCATTGCGGTTTTCGAGGCCGCTGCGGCCAATGGCGCCTCGCTCGCGCCGTCCGACGGCGAGCGCCGCTGGTTTGCGCCCGAACAACTCGATCGCGCGGCGATTCCGACTCTTACCCGGAAGATCGCGCGCTCCGCCGGAGTGTGGACCGGCGGCAACCATCGACGCCGTTCCAGTCGCGGGGCGGATGCTGCGGTATCCTAGCAGCCAGTGGAAAAAGGGTGTGGGGTGGCGCTGCGAGCGCCGCGGGGCCGGAGGCGAGGCGACGCGACGAAGGCGATGCGGGATGCATCCGATGCCGGCAAGGCGTCCGGGAAGACGTCGAGCGGCAACGTCCACGCAGATGGCCACGCGCTGCCGCAGCCGCTTGCGGCGGCGGGGCTCTTTGCCTGCCGCACACCGATGATCTCGACCGGGGCAGGCTTGGTCCTACGACACGGACGATGGGTTATAGGCAAGAGCCCGGACGCGACACCCGCATTCATTTTTCCACTGACCGCGAGTCGTCTCGTGCCCCTGATCGCCGAAAAGAACAACCCTTTCGCGCGCCCCGCCGCGGCGCGGGCCATCCGATGAGAGGCGCCGCTCCGGTGGCGTTCGTGCTCTTGCTCGGCGCGGCGATAGCTTGGGCCCAGTCGCCGCCGGCGACGACCCGGATGGTCCTCAAGAATGGAACGGTGTATCTCCTGAAGGAGCCGCCTCGCTTCTCGGGCGGACGGATCATCTTCACTACGGTGGAGGGAAAGATCTATTCGCTGTCCGAATCGGAAGTCGAAGCGATCTCGGCTGTGCCGAGGCCGAGCCCCTCACCGCGGGTGACCTACAACCCTCAGGACTCCCGGGATCTCGGTGCCATCGCGCGCCAGCGGCGGGCAGGCAAGGGGCTCTCTTCTCCCGAAGCGGGCGCAACGACTGCCGGCCGCCGCCACACTCCGGCCCCCCGGCGAATCAAACCGACTTCGACTCCTCGCCCTCGGCCGAAGCGGACTCCCTCTCCAGGAGCCGGTACAAAGTCGCCCGGCTGATCTGCAGCGCGCGGGCGGCCCGAACGCGGTTGCCCCCGCACTGCTCGAGCACCTCGCGCAGGCGCGCGGGCGTCACTTCCTCGCCGATCGGGCGGGTTCGCCCGCGCGGGGCCGGGGCGTCCGCCGGTCGCGTCTCGATGGCCGCGCGGAGCGACGCGAAATCGGACGGGGACAGCACGCCTTCCTCCGAGAGGATCACGGCCTGCTCGATCGCGTAACGCAGCTCCCGGACGTTGCCAGGGAACGGATAGTCCCGGAGGAAATCGAGCGTCCCGGGGGCGAACACCCTCATCTTCCCCAACCGCCTCACCGATTCGGCCAGAAAGTGCCTGGCCAGCGGCTCGATGTCTTCCTTGCGCTCCCTCAAGGGAGGGACCGTCAGCGTCACCACCGACAAACGGTAGTAGAGATCGTCGCGGAAAGTCTGCGCCGCGATCGCGGCCTTCAAATCCCGATTGGTGGCCGCGAGAATCCTCACGTCGACCGAGATCGACTGGTTCTCCCCCACCCGCCGCACCGCCCCGTCTTCGAGCACCCGCAGGAGCTTGGCCTGCGCCGGGGGGCTCATCGAGCCGATCTCATCGAGAAACAGGGTTCCCCCGTGGGCCTCCTCGAACAGTCCGCGTTTCAACGCATGGGCTCCCGAGAAGGCACCGCGCGCGTGCCCGAAAAGCTCGCTCTCCAGCAGATTGTCGGGCAGCGCCGCGCAGTTCAAAGTCAGGTAGGTGCGGTCGGCCCGCGGGCCCGTGGATTGGATGTGGCGGGCGATGACGTCCTTGCCCGTCCCGGTTTCACCCAGAATCAGCACGGTCGAGGAGGAAGCGGCCGCCTTGCGCGCGCGGGCCAGGAAATCGCGCATGACCAGGCTGTTTCCGATCGGAGGCGCGAGGCCATGCCGGCGCCGGACCTCGCCGGAAAGGGCGTCGACCGCATGCTTGAGCCGCCGCGCTTCCAGCGCCTGACCGATTCGGTGGAGGAGCTCCTTGGGGTCGACGGGCTTGGCCAGATAGTCGAAGGCCCCCATGCGCATGGACTCGACGGCGTTGCGAATGGAGGCGAAGCCCGTCACCAGGAGGACCTCGGGCGGATCCTGTTCCGCGCGGCAGGCCTTCAGGACGTCCAGGCCCGAAGCTCCCGTCATCTGAAAGTCCGTCACCACGACGTCGAACGCCTTGGGGCCCCGGCCACGCAGGAACTCGTCGCCGGATTCGTACGCTTCCGGATCGTAGCCCTCGGACCGGAGAATCCGGTCCAGAATCGGCCGCACCTCCGGGTCGTCCTCGATCAGAGCAATCCGCGTGTGGGCGGGATCCATCCGGCACCATTCTAGCCCCCGCTCGCCGGAGCGAGATCCTGGCGCCGGTCGCGGAGGCGGCCGATGGTAACCTAGCTCGGAGGAACGATTCCGTGATATCCCCGATCCCGGATCAGGGCGTCGAGACTTCGGCGGGCACCGTGTTCGTCGTCGACGACGACGCGCAAGTCCGCGACCTGCTCAGGCGTCTCCTGGCGGGAAGCGGCTACCGCGTCGAGGAGTTCGAGCTGGCCGAATCCGTCCTCGAGAGGATCCGACTGGAGCCCCCCGACCTGATCCTGCTCGATCTGCACCTGCCTGACAAGAGCGGTCAGGACGTGCTGGAAGCCGTTCGGGCCGATCCGTCCACGCGTCTCTTGCCGATCGTGATGATCACCGGAGAAGGTGGCCGGGACGCCAAGCTCCTGGCCATGCAGGAAGGCGTCTCGGATTTCCTGACCAAGCCCTTCTCGCCCGAGTTGCTGCTGCCCCGCGTCCGGTCGCTGGTGATGATGAAGCACTTCGCCGACGAGCACGAGCACGCCGAGCGGGTCATCCTCACGCTGGCCAAGACGATCGACGCCCGCGATCCGTACACGGCGGGCCACAGCGGCCGCGTGGCGGAATATGCCGACCGCACGGCCCAGAGGATGGGTCTGGAGGCTTCGGCCCGGCTGGAGATGCGGCGGGGGGCCTTGTTTCACGACCTCGGCAAGATCGTCATTCCCGACCACATCCTTCACAAGCCGAGCGCGCTGACGGACGACGAGCGGCACGTCGTCGAACAGCATCCGGTGGTCGGGCACGAGCTCCTCGTGCCGATGAAGACCATGCGCAAGACGCTTCCCGTCGTTTACTCCCATCACGAGAAGCTCGACGGCTCGGGCTATCCCGAGGGGCTTTCGGGCTCCATGATCCCCATGACCGTGCGGATCGTCACCGTCGCCGACGTGTTCGACGCACTGACGACGGAGCGCGCCTATCGCCAGGCGCTCAAGCTCGAGACCGCGTTCGAGATCCTGTACGAAGGAGCGCGCAAGGGATGGTGGGACGCTGCCGTCGTCGAGGAGCTCCGCGGCGCGATCGCCGAGGCCGGAGTCATCGGGGACCGGGCCGGAACGGCGCCATGACGGCACCGCCCGACGCGGGGGCTCGACTGGCCACTCGCCTGGCGTCGCGCGCGGCGCACGATCTCAACAACGTGGCGGCGGTCTTCTCCGGCCACATCTACCTTCTGCGCAACGGCGGGGAGTCGCAGGAGGAAGGGTTCGAGGCGATGGAGAAGGCCATGGAGCATCTCGACCGCTTGACCCGCAGCCTGACGGCTCTCGGCGCGCTCGGCCTGGAGGCCCTCGCGCCGGCCGACGTCAACGACGTCATCCACCGAGCGCTGGCCAACGGGACGGCGGCGGGAGTCGTTCTCGACCTGGACCCGAGCCTTCCTCCCGTCTCCACCCGGCCCGGAGACCTCGTGAGGGTGATCGAGGCGCTGGTCAAGAACGCGCGGGAAGCCAGCCCCACGGGCTCGCCGGTCCGGGTGGCGACCCGGCGCAGCCCGCCGGACTCAATCGAGATCGGGATCGAGGATTCGGGCGGCGGCGTGCCGGATGAGGTGCGGCGGCGGGGCTTCGATCCGCTCCACTCCACCAAGGGCGCCAAGGGGCGAGGCATCGGAGTGACCCTGGCGTCGACTTTCGCATTTTTCCATGCCGGCTCGCTGACCATCGAAAGCCGCCCCGAGGGCGGTACGCGCGCGACACTGCGACTGCCGGCGCCCCAGAATCAGTTGTAGGCGACGGTCACGGGGTACTTGCCGCTGTAGGCTCCGGCGGCTTGCTGCGGAGGGATCGAGACCGAGGCGCCCACGACGAACATGCCCGTGCCGTCCGCGGCGAGCCGCCCTGTTCCGGCGTTGACTCGAAAGGCCGAGACCTTCAGCTCGCCCGTTTGTCCCTGGACGGCCACAGTTTCGGGCAACGTCACCGCATACGCGGCGTGGAAGCCGCCTCCGACTCGGAAAGCCGCGAGACCGCGGATGTCGTTGTGAGCCTCGAGCCGCCGCGAGGGACTCGGCTCGAAGGTGCTGACCTCTCTCTCAGAAAGCTCGGATACGGTGACCGCTCCGCTGGCGATCTCTGTTTCTGCCGGACCAAGAACCGTGGCGGAGACCAGGGCGGTGGCGCTGGCGGCTTGAACGGCGTGAGACGGCATCCAGAGCATGGCCGCCGCGGCGATGACCGTTGAAGTGGCAAGTCCGGCCCGTCTTTGAGTTGGTCCCATGGTCTGCGCCTCCCTTGAGGGATAGGGGGAGCAGGATTGAGGCCAACTTCCCTAGAAATATAAAGTACTCGATCTCAAGAGCTTAGCGTCTCTATGAGTTGGAGTCACAGCGGTCGGAACAGCCTCTGACACAGTCTTTGAGACAGCGGGCCGTCCCCCTACCGATCGTTGGCGGAATCGCTGGCTGACAGGAGAAGGTCGATTCCGTCCAGGATCGTCCCGCTCGGGTCGATCTTTATGGGGCGCGGGCTCGGGGCAATGAGCTTGAGCCTCGCAGACTGTTCCGGGGAGACGCGAACCTCGTATTGACCGGGAATGATCTGAGTCACGTCATAAAAGCCGTCGTAGGCGGTTCGGACCTCCTTAACGACTTTCCCGCGCGCATCGACCACTTGCACCAGGACGCCGGAGGCCTCGCGTTTCTCTCCTCCGCGCACCAGCCGGACAGTGCCGGTGACCTCGCCGGAGATGAGAATCGGGAAGTCGACAGCATTCACGTGCCCTGGCCTTGGCACGAATCGCACTCCCGGACGCTCGGCGATGGCCAGTGGGTCTTCCAGCGTCGCCGCCGCGACGCCGACGTCCACCTCCTGGTACGGAGGCAAACCTGTAATGAGCGCCGTGCCTCCGGCGGAGGTCTTCGCCTCGGTGGAGGCTCGGTTCGCGAAGAAGCCGACACTCTCCATCGGCTTTTCACCGGGATCCCGCACGCTATTTCCATTGGCGTCCAGAAAGACCGACGGCGAAACAGCCCCCAGACCGGCGAGGCTGCGCGCCTGCGTTCGCCATTGTCCCGATCTGGGATCGCGGGCCAAACTCACGTTGAACAAGAGAGCCATGGTGAAGCCGCCCGGCCGGGCATAGTCGACGTTGAGCCCGAACCCGAAGGGACCCTCCGAACGCGTCACCGCGGCAAGATAGTGCGTCTGATGGGCGGCAATGGCGCGGCTGATACCCGTCTGGACGAAATAGCCGGGAAGGATTTTCTCCGCCGTCAACGCCACGCTGGAAATGTCCCGCTTTGGCTGTAAGTCGTAGATCACCTCGCCGCGCAGGCCATAGCTTCGGACGAATTTGCTCACCAGCAGGTCTCCGAGCGCGACGGACTCGACGGGACGGGGCGCGCCGCTCGAAAAGGTCCAGTCGATCAGGTTGGACGCGGCAAAGCCTCGATAGGACGAAGAGAGGCGGCCCGAAACGTGATCGACGTCCTGTCCGGTGACGAGCCGGTCCCGCGAGAAATCGAGCGTGGCGGGAATGGGTGGCAGGGGACCGCCGGGGATCGTCGCGTCCAGGCGCAGGTCGGTCCGACTCCGGATCAAGCCATACAGGGGACGGAACGTCTCGCTCACGAAGTCGCCCTGGAGCTGGCTATGGCGCAGAGACAGGCCGACGCCGCCCAGCCGCGTCTGGACTCCGGCCGTCTCCACCGACCCGCCTTGCCGATCCACCACGACCTCGGCGTCGGCGAAGAGCAAGTCCGAGTAGCCACGAACGCCGGCCCGACCATAGTCGTGTCGGATCGAATCGATCTCCACCGAGGCCAGATCCGCGGAGACCGAGAAATGTCGAGAGACGCCGAAATCCAGATCCAGCTGGCCACGGCGCGTGGCGTCTTTGGGATCGTTGCCGACCAGACGGTAGTAGAGCTGGCCGACGGGGGTGAGCGATTCGGCGACGTTGAACCGAGAGGACTCCTCGCGGCGCTGCCCCTGAGGGCCATAAAACACCAGGCGGAAGACGTTCAGGCCGAATACAAGCTCTATATTGTTAAACTCGTAGAGTCCGTCGGGCCGCGACTGTTGAAACCCCAGGAGCGCGCCGTTCCGATAGAGCTCGACCTGCCAGCCTTGGGGAAGATCGCCGCGAAAGGTGTGCCGATCGACCTGGCTCTGCCGCTGAAGGGGGAAGTTGGACAGGAGAAAACCGGATCCGGAATGCGGAAGAGAGATCGCTTCGAGGCCCGGATCGAGCACATCGCCGGCCGCGTACTCGCGAGCCCGGAGTGGGCCGAGCAGACCGGCGAACGGGTCCCGGCGCGCCAGGGTGCCTCGAAAATCGGTGACGCCGTGCTGATCGCCGAAGAGGTAGACGTCGGCCTCGTGGTACAGGAAATCGCCGGTCGCAAAGGTCGAATATTGGAGGGTGTTCGTGGAGGAACCGTCGACCCGAGCGACCTGCGCTCGCAGCGTCTGGTCGATGAAGGGATAGTCGAAGAGGCGGTAGGGATTGGCGATCAAGGGGTACCGGGGACCCTCATAGCCGAGGGCTGAAAGCTCCTTCTGCGCCCGACGCTCGCGCTCCTGGCGTTTCTGGATCGGCAGCGGCTCCCTCGGCCGGATGGTCATGAGAAGAGACGAGAAGTCGGTCGTCAGATCCAGAGGAAACCACTCGGACAGAAGCTGCGTGTCGACGTAGATGTCGTCCTGGTGAACTTCGATTCTCGCCGGATCGAAGCGCTTGTTCTTCCCTTCGACCGTGACGCGGCGGCTCGCGATGTCGAGGGAGAAGCGGCGGTTCTCGGTGATGAAGAACCCCTCCGCCGTGCCGGCCGCCACGTCCACTTTGATGGCGAAGTCGAGGGCCTGGCATATGTCTCCCAGAGGCGCAACGACTCCTCCTACCACCGGATACGCCGGCATCCCGTCCACGAGAATGGTCTGACCCAGGCGCAAGTCGAAGAGAAGCAGCTCCGACTCCGGCCGCTGGACGTAGGCGGGCCGGTTCTTGGGCGGAGTATCGGACAGGGGGCGCTCCTGCGCGCGCCCCGGGGAAGCCGCAGCGAGAACCAGCAGCACGACCAGGCCGAAGGTCGCCCGGGGGCAACGGATCCCGAACCCCAATTTGTGCAACGGTCAGGGCAGAGTCGTCTCCGCCTCGGCCAGAAGACTCCCCTTCGTCTCCGCCTTGGCGTATTGAACGCGAAGGCGGCCGCGCGCGAGCGCGACCCCGGGCGGCGCCTGCAACGGTATTCGCACGATCCGATCCGGAATCGGCGTGTAAACCGCGAGGCCATTCAGAATCCCAACGACTTGACCGCTCCCTTTGGTGGGGACGAAGGTCACTCGCAGATTCCCGTAGACGGATTCGTTTCCGTCTCGCCGTATCTTCATCTCCAGGACCGACGGTTCACCGGCCTTCTCAGGGGGTTTCACCGACAGATCCGTCAGGCTGACCTTTACGGCGGTCTGACCCTGACGGACGATCACTGGGATCGACACCCCGTAAATGGGCGTCAAGCGGATGCTGTAGCCGGCCGGCTTCTTCTCCTCGCTCTCCACGACGTTTGCAGGAGCCGCGCCTTCCGGCGGGACGGCGCGAAAAAGAAGGTGAGACCGGTACTCCCCTTCAGCCAGATTCTCGGGCTTGCGGACTTGAAGTCGGATCGTCTGCGAAACGTTGGGCTCGAGCGTGACCTGGCGCGGCGAGTAACGAATGAGATTGTCGGCGAACGCCTCGCCAGGCTGCGGCTGATCGATCTCCTTCAGATCCCCGTCCTCCTGCATCCGCAAATGCATGAACGAAATGCGATAGGTCGCGGCTTGCTTTCCGATGTTCAGAAGAGTCAACTCCGCCGATCGCGTCCGCCCCTCGAGCACGACACGCGTTGGCGCGACGAGGAGATCGCCAATCCCCGGCGCTCCGGCTTGCTCGCCGGGCGGCGGAGTGGGCGCCTGGGCCACGAGCCAGGCCGAGGCCAACGCTCCCGCCACGCCGACGGTGAGTGCGCGCCGGAAGCTCTCGGGACGCGGACGCGCGGCCGACCTCGAAGACAAAGAACGGGACTCGGGGAGCATGGGCTTTCGAGTCATTATCGTTAGAAGTCGTCGGTGGAGCAATCGATTAAAGTTGATTGACGGTCACGGTGAACGTGCCGACATACTGACCGGCGGCCTGATTCGGGTCGACATGCAGGGTCGCTCCGACCAGAAGCGTGTAGGGCGAGCCCGGGCAAGCGGTCGGAGAGGATCCGGCCCGGCAGTCCGAGCTGACATTGCTGCGGAAGCGATCGACCGTCATCGTCTCGGCTCCGCCGACGCGTTGAATCGAGATGCTCGACGGAAGGACGACGGCGAAGTGGACCGGCCCACCCACCGGACCGGCGACGCTGAACTGAGCCGCGGAAAAGGAGCTCGCGGCCAGGGCGACGCCACCGCTCGCCGACCGGGAGCTCGCCAGGCTTCCGTTGGATTCCACGACATCGACGTCGACCGTCCCAAGGCTCTGTCCCGGCCGAAATGCGCCGACGACCAGGTCCTGGGCCTTCTGCACCGAAAGTCCCGGCACGATCGCCGCACCAATGCTCCCCTGCGCCGACGCCGAGGCGTGCTGGGCCGAGGCCGACGAAGCGCTCCCCAAAGCGATGAGAAACGCTGCGAGAGCCAGAGACCCTTGCCCGTGTCTCATTGGCGCACCACCGTCACGGTGAACACTCCGGTGTAATCGCCCTGGGCCTGATTCGCTCCGACGTGCAGCTTCGCGCCCACGCTGAAGGGCGTGGGAGGGGGATTGGTGTCGCTGGAGATGCTTCCGGTGGGACTCTGCGTGAACGTGTCGACCGTCATCGTTCCGCCGGCACTCCCATTCAAGACGACCGCGCTCGATGGGAGAAGGACGCTGAAGCGCTTGGGTCCTGCCGGTCCGCAGAGGAGAACGGCGAAACTCGACGCATTGAATGCCCCGCCCAGGTCGATGACCCCCCCGGTGATGATCCGAGCCCCGGTGGCCGGATTGAGGACGACCGTTCCAGGCGCTGCCGTCGTCCCCAGTGTGCCGAAGTTCAGATCCGCCGTCTTGGCGATCGCGAGCGAGGGGTTGCTGCCGACGCACGTCTGGGCTGCTCCCATCGCGGGGAGGCTCAGGAGAGCGAGCATGACCGCGATTCGCGACGTCGTCTTCCATGTGCCGTTCATTCGTGGAACCTTATCGGGGCCCTCCCTGGAAGGGCAAGTCGCCATCGAGCTCTAGTTGTACGCTACGGTGACATTGAAAGTACCGGTATAGACGCCGAACGGCTGACTGGCGCCGACACGCAGCGTTGCGCCAACCGTCAGGGCTCGGCTCCCCGTCGCGCCCAGGTTTCCCGGCGACGTCGGCGTGCTCCGAAACGTGTTCACGACCATCGTGTTGGCCCCGGTAACGACATTGACTGACGCGGGGAGCGTAATCGTGAAGCGCGAGTTGGTCTGGCCCGCAACCTGAAAGGACGCCGCTCGCGCGGCCGCACCGTTTCCCAATCTCGTTCCTCCGGTGTTCGATCGAACCCCCGCGGGCGTGATACGAACCGTGCCTGCGCTGGCCCCCGGCACCACGTCCCCAAAATCCAGATCCGTGGTCTTGGAGATCGAGATCGCCGTAACGATCCGCGCCGTCGCATTGCTCGACACGCTCGCCGAGTTCTGAGCTCCTTGCGCTCGGGCCGAGGCCAGGAGCGCAACCGCGATGCCGCTGACGATCACGAGGAACCTGTTTTTCATCGGCGTCGTCACTCCTGAAGCGTCGAGGGGCTGCCGCAGCAGCCCCTCGGATCCCTTGCAGCAAGCTGCTGCGCTCAGTTGTAGGCAACGGTGACGGGGAAGGTCCCGGTGTAGGTTCCCGTGGCCTGGCTGGCACCGACGTTCAGCGTCGCGCCCACGGTGAGGGGCTGCGTGCCGCCGGCGGTCAATACTCCGGTGCCGTTCGGGCTGCTGGTGAAGGTGTTGACGGTCATCGTGTTGGCGCCACTGATGACAGAGGCGGAGGCGGGCAGCGTGATCGAGTAAGTCGAGCTTCCCTGACCGGAGACCGTGAAGGCTGCCGCGGCGACGCTGGTGCCGTTGGCCAGGGTCGCGCCGCCCGTGGCGCTGCGCACGCCAGCCGTGGTCACGACCACCGTTCCCGCCGAGCCGCCGGCCACCACGTCGCCGAAGTTCAGGTCGGCCGTCTTGACGATCGCGATCGGCGTGACGATCCGGGCAGTAGCGCTGGCCGTCCCTGTGGCGCTGTTGGATTGAGCGAAAGCGTAGGATCCCAGGGTCATTCCGGCGAAGACGAGTGCGAGAGTCGTCAGCTTTTTCATGATTTCTTCTCCTCTTTTCCTTTTCTTTCTTTTCCGTTTTCCTTCGTTTCTTTCGTGTTCCTTGCTTCGAGCAGACTTGTCTGGGGAGGTACCCGCCTGTGTCTCATTTGATGTCTCTTGTTTCTTCCACCAGACAACTAGAGCAATGCCGGTGCCGTGTCAAAAAAAATCCAAATCCTGAGTGATATAACGTTAACAAGCTATTTATTTTAATGAGTTTATGTATGTTTCGAAGGCCGAACATTACATGGAACAATCCGTTCCTCTATTACGTCAATCGGCATTGTAGTGACGTTCTTTGGACAAAAACGGACACTAAATGGAAATGCCTATTTTCGAAGTGTCTCAGCCGTCTGCCGGCTGTGATTGGATTGGGGTCGTGGCGCTGAACTGGGGCGGAGCACCCGTTCGGGTGCGAGAGATGGGAAGCGGCCCGGCTCTCGTCCTGGTCCACGGATACCCGTTGGACGGCGCGATGTGGTCTTCCGTCGCCCGCCGGCTTTCGACGCGTTTTCGGGTTCTCAAGCCGGACCTGCCCGGTCATGGCGAAAATCCGTCGCCCCCCGAGGGCTCGATCGACGCGTACGCCGACTTCGTTTCAGCGGTCGTCGAGGAGTCGGGCGGGCCGGTCGGCCTGGGCGGCTTCTCGATGGGGGGATACGTCGCCCTGGCCCTGATGAAGCGTCACCCCGCCGCGGTCCGGGCGCTCGCGCTCGTCGATACGCGAGCCGTGGCCGACGACGACGCCACGCGCGCCCGCCGCGACGAAGCGCTCGCGACGCTCGCCGCGAGCGGAGTCGGACCCATCGCCGAGGCCATGCTGGAGAAGCTCCTCTCGCCGGAGGCTCGGACGCGCGCAGACCTGGCGGAGCGCGTTCACCGCATCATGATTCGCCAGACCGCGGCGGCGCTCGCATCGGACCTCACCGCCATGCGCGGCCGCCCCGACTCCGTCCCGTTTCTGGGTCAGATCACCGTACCGGCGCTGGTCGTGGTCGGGTCGGAGGACGCGATCTCTCCTCCCGCCGAGTGCCGGGCCATGGCCGAGGCGATACCCGGAGCCCGCTACGTCGAAATCGAGGGCGCCGGGCATCTCACTCCCATGGAGCGGCCCAAGGAAGTGGCCGGCGCCCTCGAGCCTTTCTTCGCCGAAGCCCTCGGCTCGTAGGGAGCGTTCCCTCTCGACCGCTTAGAACGACACCCGGGCTCCGAGACGGGCCGACGTCGGGGGCGTCCGAAAGACGGGCTTCTTGTAGTTCGGGTTGACCGGCGTCGGCGACGCGTTGTCCGCCTCCTGGAAACCCCAGCGCTCGTCGAGAAGGACCGGCCTCTGCGCGTTCAGGATGTTGAAGACGTCGACGAGCACGTTGACGGTCACCGGCCCGATCGCCAGCGGGTATCCCAAATGAAGGTCCGCCTCGTAGTTGTCCGGCGTCCGGCCTTCCGCCCCTCGATCGGTCAGGTAGAACTCGTACCGCCCGTACGCGTCGGAGAACCCGTACCGCGTGAGCGGCGTGCCGGTCCTGTAGTACGCCGCCAGCCCCACGGAGACCTTCCACGGCGTCACGTACACGCCGGAGACCTTGAACTGGTGGCGCCGATCGTTGGACAGAGGTCCACGGTTGGTGATCCGGGAGAGGTCGCTCCCGTTGGTGAAGAAATCGTAGTAGTCGTAGGCGGCGGAGATGTTCGGGTCGTTCAACGTCGTCTGGGTGAACGGCGAGTACTCACCGTCGTAGTTGCCATCGAGCTTCGAGTAGATGTACGAGGCCATGGCCTGCCAGTTGTTGGAGAACCGCTTGGTCGCGTCGAGTTGGATCCCGCGGTAGATCCGGACCGGGCGCGGCGCCGGGAGAGTGTGGCTGTAGTCGAGCGTGTAGATCTGGGTGAAGCCGGGGAAGAACCCGCTCGCGGATTGCCCGGGTCCGCCCTTGCCCGGATTGCCGATGCAGTAGGTCCCGTCGTTGATGCAGAGGAAGTCCTCGATGACGTTGCCGTAATCGCGGTAGATCCCCTTGATCCCGACGGCGAAGTCGGGAAGGATCTCCCGCTCTCCTCCCACCACGACCTCGGTTAAGTACTGCCCGTGGATGTTGGGATCGGAGGGCTCGGTGAATCCCCCCAGGATCGCCGAGGCCGTTCCCGAATCGGCTTCCGCGCCCGGATCGGGATGGTTGTCGGTGGGGCTGTAGTTGACGATCCGGGGCTGCCGTTCGTAGGAGAACGAGCGGATCACCAGGTCCATCGGGATCTCTTCGTAGAAGCGTCCGTACGATCCGAAGACACGGGTCTTGTGGTCGTTGCCCGGGTCCCAGACCACCCCGAGGCGCGGCGCCCAGTCGTGCTTCAAGTCCACCTGCTTGACGCCCGAGGCGTCGATGATCTCCTGGTGGTCCCATCGGATGCCGAGGTTCGCCGTCAGACTCGGCAGGATCGTCCACTTATCCTGCAGAAACAGGGTCGTGTTCTTGTGCGCGGGAGACGCGTTCAGCTGTGAGATCGGCGCGTTGTCGACCGTCGCGTCGGGAGTCGTCCAGTAGGAATGCTGGTAGATGGGCTTTCCGGGATTGACCGTATTCTGGAAAGATCGTCACCAGCTGCCCGCCCGACTCGCGCTTGACGACCTCCGCGTCTTCCTTCTCGTACTCGACGCCGAGCTTGATCGAGTGGCCTCCGAAGAAAGGCGAGATGGATCCGCCGTAGAAGTCTCGCTTGAAGTTCTTCTTCTGGATCAGGCCGAATCCGCCGGTCTGAAAGAAGTCGTTGCTCGCGTCCTGAAACTGGATGACGTCGCCCGCGGAGCTCGAAGGTCCCACCGAGTTGCGCTCCTCGTGCCGGGACGCCTGCGCCGCGGCGGTCAGGTGGGATCCGAAGATCCCCTCGTAGCGGGCGCTGTAGTCCCGGCCCCCGAAGTCCTGGCGGCCGTCGTAGGTCAGCGGATCGCCGTTCAAGGTGTGGTTGGAATCGTTGATGGCGCCGGTGTCCGTCCGGGGGTCCTGAAAGAGCGTCGCCACGATCGAATGGCTGTCGGAAAGACGGAACGTGAGCTTGCCCGAGCCCAGGTTGCGGTTGCTGATCGACTGGCTGGCCACGTCTCCAAACACGTTGTCGGTCGAGTTGTGGACCTTGTCGTACGCCGCGAAGAACCAGATGCGATCCTTCCAGAAATACCCTCCCAGATCGGCGCCGTAGTCCTCCTTCTGGAATCCGGTCACCGTCCCGCTGGTCGAGACCACCGACCGGGCCGAGGCGCGCAGCGAGTTGCGGTCGAGATAGCCGAAGGCGTCGCCGTGAAACTCGTTGGATCCCGACTTGGTGATCACGCTGATCACTCCGCCGGTCGAGCGGCCGAACTCCGCCTCGTACCCGCCGGTCTTCACGTCGATCTCCTGGATGAACTCGTAATTGAGCTCCTTGCCCTGGAACCCGTATTCGACGCCGGTCGTGTTGACGCCGTCGATGAAGAACGAGTTCTCCGCGCCGGATGAGCCGTAGACGGTGATCGAGATCTGGTCGGTGTTGCGGGGATCGGCGTCCGACGAGGTGCCCGGGATGACCTGGACGATGGCGGCGTAGTTGCGGCCGGTGGGAAGCGTCTCGATGGCCCGGGACGTCAGGTTGGTTCCCACGCCGCTCGACCCGACGTCGATGACGGGCGCCTCGCCGGTGACGACGACCTGCTCCCTGGCCGAGGGGCGCAGAACCGCATCGAGCGTCGCTTCCTTGCCCAGACCGACCACGACCCCGCTCATCGACTCGGTCGCGAATCCGGAAAGAGTGAACGCGACGGAATAGGTTCCCGGCGGAAGGAGCGGTCAGCCGGTAGCGACCCGCGCCGTCGGTCACCGCCACGCGCGTGCCCTGCAGCGCGGGGCTCTTGGCCTCGACCGTCACGCCGGGGAGAACGCCGCCCGACTCGTCGGCAGCGCGCCCGACCAGGGATCCCGAGGTCTGACCCAGGGCGAACGACGAAGAGGCGAGGAGAACCACGAAGAGGCTCCGCCGAAGCGTTCTCATGATGACTCCTGTCTGTTCCCGCGATGTTAGCATCGGCGCCTCGACCCTTCCCCGGCGATGTGGTAAACACCGCGGCCGTGCGCCTCTTCGGCCGTGAAGCCTCGGCCTCCCCTCAGCCCTTGCGCCTCCACGTCGGCTGCGGACAGGAGGCCCTCGCCGGCTGGATCAACCTGGACAATCGACCCCTCCCGGGAGTGGATCGCGTCGTCGACGTGCGGGAAGGTCTCCCCTTCGCGGATGTCTCCGCGATCTACGCCGAGCACTTCCTCGAACACCTCGCGCTCGAAGACGGCCTGGCGTTTCTGCGCGAGTGCCGACGCGCGCTCTCCTCCGAAGGGACCCTTCGCCTCTCGACACCCAATCTCGACTGGGTCTTTGCCACGCACTATCGGATGGGAGCCGGCGTGACCGAGGATTCGGCCGTTCGCGACTGCCTGCAGCTCAACAAGGCCTTCCACGGCTGGGGGCATCAGTTCCTCTACAACCGGCCGATGCTCGCCGCGGCCCTCCGTGCCTCAGGATTCGAAGCAATCTCCTTCCATCGATACGGCGAGAGCGGTACCCCCGCGCTGCGCGGCCTCGAGCGGCATCAGACCTGGGAAGACACCCCGGAGCTTCCGCATGTGATCATCGCCGAAGCCTCCGGCACGGCCCGACCGAGTCCTCTGCCCGCAGAGGCGCTCCAGGAATTCCTCGAAGCGATTCACGTTCGGTGATGGGGCTGATCCGCGCGGTGGCCGGCGCGTGACACTCGCCGTGTACGTGGCGGCGGCCGCCGGAATCGGTTGGGCCGCGAGGCGACTGGCCCGCTCGGTCGGATGGGGTGTCCTCGCGGTCTTCGTCCTCCTGCCGATTCTTTTTCTCCGGCCCGGATTCCTGGAGTCCAGGACGATGCTCCCGGTGGATCAGGCCACCCTCTTTCCGCCGTGGAGTGCGGCCGGAGCGCCTCTGCCCCGAAACCCGAACCTGAACGACACCATGACGCAGTTCGCTCCGTGGGCCAAGGCCGTCCGGATGGCGTGGAAGGAGGGGGCTCCCCCGCTGCGGAACCGTTGGAACGGCTGCGGCACTCCGCTCGCCGCCAACGGCCAATCCGCGGCGTTCTCGCCTTTCACGTTCCTCTCGTTTCTCGTCCCGCTGGCCAACGCCTTCACCCTCCTCGCGGGCCTCCGGCTCTTCCTGGCTCTTCTGGGAATGTGGCTGTGGCTGCGCGAGCTCGGCGTCTCGCCCGGAGCGGCGCTCTTCGGGTCGATCGCCTTCGCCTTCTCCTTCTCGATGACGCCGTGGCTTCTCTTTTCTCTTCCGTCGGTCATCTCCCTGTGGCCGTGGTGCCTCTTTCTCGTCGAGCGCCTCGACGGTCCGAAGCCGACCCGGGTCGATTTTGCGGCGCTCGTACTCCTGCTGACTCTGCTGCCTCTCTCCGGGCACATCGAAAGCGTCGTCTCGATCGCCGGCTTCGCCTTCGTGTGGTTTCTGACCCGAGCCCTGGCCGGCGTGGGCCTCGGCGGGCGAGCCGTCGGGCGCATGGCCCTGGCGGCCGCTGCCGCGCTCGGCCTCTCCGCCTTCGTCCTCCTTCCCCAGGCCCTCGCGATCCTCGCCTCCAACCGCTTCGCCCAGGCGCAGGCACCCCTGTGGTCCGCGTACTTCTCGCTGCGGCCACACGCCCCGGCCTGGCCGAACGGACTCTGGACCACGCTCTTTCCGCGACTCCTCGGAGATGCCGTCGCCTCTCCCATGATCCCAGGAGGAACAGGATCGTTTCCGGAAATGGGGCTGGGCTACTGCGGAATCCTTTCGGCGGCGGGAATGCTCCTCCTCCTGCGCCCGGGCGGGCCACGCGATCGGCGACAGCTCGCGCTCGTCGCTCCGACGCTGTTCGGTCTCGGGGTCGCGATCGGCGCGTGGCCATTCGCCGAGATCGCAGGGCATCTCCCGCTCCTGCGAATGATGTTTCCTCTGCGTCTCTTTTCCTGGGTGGCTCTGGCGGCGCCTGCCATCGCCGCGATCGAGATCGATCGTCTTCGCAGGGACCTGGCTGTCTCCCGGAGACCCCTGGCGGCCTACCTGCTCGCGACGGGAGCGCTCGCGGCCCTGGCTCTGGCCGCGGCCCGTCACTTCCAGCCCCTCCACGCCGCAACAGGCGGTCTCGACTCCCAGCGTCAAGCCCTGGTCTGGAGCCTGGCGGTGCTCGGCACCGGAGCGGCCGCCGCCGTGATCGCTTCTCGCAGCACGGTCGTCTTGCGAGCGCTCCCATTCCTCCTCGCCCTCTTCACCGCCGCCGAGCTCATCAACCAGGGCCAGCGGCTCTACCGCTTCGGGTCGCCGGCGGCTCTTTTCCCCGCCACTCCGCTGACGCTGTTTCTGGCGCGCCAGCCCGGGCCTTTCCGCGTCGTGGGCGAAGGCGGCGCGGTCTATCCCGGCACGAACATCTTCGCCGGCGTCGAGGACGTGCGGACCCACGACGCGATCGAGCGCCGCGACTATGTCCTGTTCCTGGACGCCGCGGCCGGGTATCCTCCCGCGGCGTACTTCAAGCATTTCCAGAACCTCGATGCGTCCGTGTTCGACTTCCTGAACGTCCGTTACCGGATCGCCGCCCCGGGCGCGCCGGCGCCGGGAGGGAAGTGGGCTCCCGTCTACGCCGGTCCGGACGCGACCGCTTTCGAAAACCGCCGGGCCTTGCCACGAGCCTTCGCTCCGGGCAACTTGATCTTCGTTCCCGGCCGGCCCGGTGCGCGCAGCGCCGCCGACGCCTTCGGCCCTCGCTTCCGAGAGATCGCGAAGCGGGACGACTGGGCCGACACGGCCTCCGTCCTGGCCGCCGCGGATGATTCCACCCCGAACGGGCCCGCGGCCGTGACCGATTATCGGGAATCCGTCAATGAGGCGTCCTTTCGGGTCGCCGTCCAGGCCGGGGCGGCTCGCGCGCTGATCGTCACGAGCCTCGTCCAGGACGGCGGATGGTCGGCCAGGGATGGCGCCTCTCGGAGCCTGGAGGTCACCAGGGCCAACGGTCCCTTCCTCGCGATCTGGGTTCCGGCAAAGACGACGAGCGTTCATCTCTCCTACCAGCCGCCGGGATTTCGAGTGGGGACCGCCATCTCGGCGGCCGCACTTCTCCTCCTGGGCTTCTCGCTCTTCGCGACAAAGGCCGCTCGGGAAACCTCGTGAGCCATACGCGCTGGAACGACGGATCGTTCACGACGGGCCTGGAGGATCGCGTCTGGACGTCCTCCTCGACCGTCCGGCGCTATCTCCACCGGCTGGCCACCGGCGACCCCAACTGCGACTGGTTGACCTACGTCGAGTGGCGTCACCTCGGTCCCTCGCTCGATCGGGCCCTCGTTCTCGGCAGCGGATCCGGCTGGCTCGAGCGCGCCGTGGCCGGACGTGGCCGGTTTCGATCGATCGTGGCCTGCGATTTCGCGGCCGAGTCGGTCTCGCGCGCGCGGACGGAGGCGCAGGCCGCCGGCCTGGACTCGATCGAGTACCGCGTGGTGGACCTCGAGCGGGAGAGCCTGGACGGGCCGTACGACGCGATCTTCGCCAACGACGTCCTCCACCACATCACGAACCTGGAAAGCCTCTACGGCAGGATCCTCGACGCCCTCAAACCCGACGGCACATTTGTCTTCAACGAGTACGTCGGCGCGAACCGGTTCCAGCACTCCGATGAGCAGATGGACCTGGTCAATCGCTACATGCGCGTGCTCCCCGACCGGCTGAGGCACTCCCCTTCCCTGGCGACGGTCCTGCGGCGCAAGGAGCGCCTCGACCCGGCCCAGGTCGAGCGCGACGACCCCACCGAGGCCGTCCGCAGCGCGGAGGTTCTGCCGCTGGCCCGCGCGTTTTTTCGGACACGGGCGGAGTATCCCTACGGCGGGAGCCTCTTGAATCCCCTGCTGCACGACATCATCGTCAATTTCGACGAGAGACGGCCGGAGGACGTCCGTTTCCTCGAGGTGCTTTGCGACGCGGAGGACCGTCTCATCCGCTCCGGCCATCTGGAGCCGGACTTCTGGATCTTCGTCGGCTGCCGCCCGTGAACCGATTGGCCTCTCGGTTCACTGCACGTTGAACTTCCGCTTGAGAACGAGCTTCTGTCCATCCTTGGCCACGATCTCGACGGTCAACTCGTGGGGCCCGGCCGGAAGATCGGGCACTCCGAAGATGAACCCGGCGGTGTCGTTGTCCGGCATGTCCGGATAGGCCGCTTTCACCCCGGAGAAGGCCTGACCGAGCTTGGCCGGCGCGACCGCGCCGTTGTCCGCCGTGGCCGTCACCTGGAAGATCCCGGACTTGGACAGGGCCCAGCCGGTCCCCCACGACTTGTTGGCCACCGTCGACCCTTCGCGGGGGGTGTCCAGGATCGCGATCGGAGGCGCGGCTGCGAATGGCGTGACCCCGGCGCTCGTGGCGGCTCCCGACGTCGTGGTCTCGGTCTTCTGACAGCCGGCGGCGGTCAGAACGATGGCGGCTCCCAGAAGGACACACAGATTCTTTCTCACTCTCATCTCCTGTTCGTCATCAAAGGTTCCTGATTCTAATCGAGGGCCCCGCGGAACGCCCGCCCTCTCGCAATGCGGATGCCATAATGCCCGCGATGCGTCGGCCCTTCCACGTCATCCTCGACCTGACCGCGCGCTGCAACCTGAAGTGCATCATGTGCTACTTCGCCGGTACCGACCGGCTGCACTTTCCACCCGCGGAGACTCCCGAGCCGGACGACGGAAACATGCCGGTCGAAGTGTTCGAGAGGATCGCCGGAGAGCTCTTTCCACGGGCCTGGCGCGTGGCCCTGGGCTGCGCGGCCGAACCGATGATTCATCCCCGGTTCCGGGAAATCCTGGAGATCGCCGGCCGTCACCGCGTGCCCGATCTGTGGTTCCCGACGAACCTCCTGGCGCTGTCGGAGCCGGCGGTCGAAGCCATGATCCGCGCGGGAGTCCGAACGGTCGCCGCCTCGATCGACGGCACGACGAAGGAGACCTACGAGGCGATTCGGGTCCCCGCCAAATGGGAGCAGCTTCTCTCGCGGCTCGCCCTCCTCCGCGACGTGAAGAAGCGCCGCGGCGTCGACCGGCCGCGGCTGAGGATCATCTTTACCTGGATGAAGACCAACCGCCGGGAGCTCGCGACGCTGCCGGCCTTCGCCCGCGAGCAGGGCGCGGTCGAGCTCGACGTCCGCTACGTCGCCCCCACCGTGGGCGTCGACGTGACACCCGAGCTCCTCGCCTCGGAAGATCCCCACGCGCTCAACGAGGAGCTGCGCGCCGCGGCCCACGAGGCTGTCCGGCTCGGACTGCGTCTCTCGTCCTTTCCCGAGTTCGATCGAGTGGAGAGCCGTCCCCGGGATCTCTTCTCGCGCCTGCGACGCCGCGTCTGGCGCATCCGCGCCGGGATCGACAAGCCCGAGCATCTCCGCTATGCCTGGCGCCAGCGGCTGCGCGGGTGCGCCTATCCCGGCAGCTACTGGGTCATCCGACCCAACGGGGCCGTGGCCCCTTGCATCTACTGGGATCGCGATCCGATCGGTTTCGTTCCGGCGCAGACTTTCGGCGCGATCGGCAACGGAGAACCCCTGGCGCAGATCCGCGAGGGCCTGCTTCGAGGCGAGCCGATCGGCACCTGCGCCAGCTGCGGGGAGCGGCGCGCCGCCCTCTACAGCCCGAGGCGTGCTCCGTCGGCTCCGACGCCACGCCCGCATCTGCCCACGCATCCCCGCTGAGATGGCGTCGGCCCCCGCTCAGCGCGGGCCCGCTGCCGCATTCGAGACCACACGCCCCGACAGGACCACGACCAGAGCCCGGTCCCTCACGGTCGACGTGCCCACCACGACCTTCTCCCCGTCGTGAAGCGTCACGTCGGTGTGAAGCTGCGCGCGGCCGTCGCCGACCAGGGAGAGACCGAAGCCGTCCAGCCGCAGCGTCGCCGACCCCTTCTCGTCGGGCACGAGCGACAGGCCGTTGATCTGATACTCGAGCTGCATCGGCTTCCAGGGCTTCGCCTCGCCGGCCTCGGACAAGTCCGTGACTCCCTCGCCTCGGATGTTGCGCGCCCCTTCGCGGACTCTCTGAACGAAGGTTCCGGCCAGGGCGTAGCTCTTGTACGTGAGCGTGGACTTCAAGGCCTCGACCGCCCCCTTCAGGTCTTCGGGGAATCGGTTCGAGGACGTCGGAACGTTGGACCCCACCAGCACCCAGAGCCTCAGCTCCACGTCCGCCCGAGCGGACGGAGCGACGTCCAGCCGCTTCAGAGCGGACTCCACGGACGCGATGTTCTCGGGGAAATCCCGCATGCTGATCGTGCGGAACTCGACGTTGGCCGACATGGCCGCGCCCCGGGCCCCGCTCGAGAGGGGCCGCACGACCCCGATGAGATCGTCCGGGTTGCGGTGCCGGAGCTCGAACACCCGATTGGAGAACCCCTTCTCCGTGACGTACTCCTCCTCCCGCGCCGTCGGCGCGGGCTTGGGAGTCTGAGCGTGGAGCGATCCGGTGAGACTCGCGGCCAAGAGCACGCAGGGAAGGATCCGGGCAAGAGACGTCATGAGGCCTCCTGGTTGCGGCCCGCCGGGGCCGCCGGAACGGCCGCCCCTCTTTTCGCGAGCCAGATGATACGAACGGAAGGATTCGCTGTCTGAAACTCGATCTGGACGACTTCGCCGCCGCGGTCCCGAGCGCGCGATCCGCCTCGGCCCCGGGAAGGACGGCGGGCTGCCGCGAGCGCGCTCGCCGGCGGAGCCGACGCTTCGGTCGGGGCCGACGGCGCGGAGGAGGCGACGCGATTCTCAAGGACCGGCGACTGACTCTCTCCGGCCTTGCGATCGACCGGTGTGACGCGCACTCGGCTTTTCGGGAGGAATACGATCATGGCCAGAACCGCGGCGGCCAGCAACCCGGCCGTTCCCGCGAGAAGCCTGCCGATTCCGCCGCCGGAAGGCGTCCGGGGACCGAGCGCTTCGATCTCTCGCCAGACGCCGCGGCGCACTGCCACGAGGTCGGCAGCGTCGAGCGGCGCGCCATCGGCCGCCTGGAGCCAGGCCAGGCTTTGCTCGACCTCGGCTCGCAGCCGCCGGCAGCGCTCGCAGATCCGTAGGTGCGCGGCGACTTCGCCCTGGGCAGTGGCGTCGAGGTCCCCTCCCGCAAAGAGAGCGAGGGCCTTGTCCATGCGTTCACACGCAGTCATATTCGTCCCCCTTCCGGTCCAGTAGATCGACGCACAGCTGCCGGATCCGCAGGCGCGCCGACGCGATCTGGGCGCGCACCGTTCCAGGCCGCGAGCCCAGGATCCGCGCGACTTGCTCGCTGGTCAGGCCCTCGAGGTCGCGCAGAATCAGCGCCGCGCGCTCCCTGGGCGGCAGCGACGCCAGCGCCTGGAGGACCCGTCCCCACCGCTCCGCGTCCAGGAGGGCGTCTTCGGCCACGGCCCGCTCGGCCGGATCCGCAACAGACGCCATCGCCAGGGGCTCCCTCCGCCGCCGGCGCGCCGCATCGCGGCAGACGTTGACCGTGATCCGGTACAGCCAGGCTCGAAAGTCGTGCCCCGCTCGAAACCGGTCGAGGTGGCGGTAGACGCGGACGAAGACTTCCTGGGCCGCGTCCCGCGCGTCCTCTCGGGACCCCAGCAGTCGCCACGCCAGGCGCACGACCCGCTCCTGGGTCTCCAGCATCAGGCGGTCGAACGCGCGCCCGTCACCGGCGCGGGCCCGTTCCACCAGGGCCGAAAGCGCGGGGGCGCCTTCCTCCCGGCCCGGTCCCGTCCCGGCGATCACCAGGGCCGGCGCCAGGCTCGACATGAGGATGTCCGGTTCACATCCTCTTCTACTGACCCGGAGCGCGAAGTGTTGAGTGGCAGTCTTTCGAAGGCGCCCGGATCGGCCCCGGGACGCCGGCAACGGGGCCGAGGGGCCGCATCTATATCACTCTTGATATAGATGCGACCGTCGCCGCTTCGGACGAGCCGAACCGGAACGTCTACTTCGCGGGCGCGCTCCTGGTCACGGATATGTCGGCAGCGCTCGGACGCGGGATCGTCCACCCCATCGCCCGAGCGGTCTCCTCGTTATAGGTGCCGTCCGGGTTGAGCGTGCCGTTCTTGATCAGAAGAGCCTTCGTCGAGGGAGGCAGCTTCTCGAGCATGTGGAGCTTCTCCATCGCCGCGGGCGTGAAGTGGACGTTTTTCTGCACTGGTTCGTAGCCTTCGATCTCCGCCCTTTCGGCATACACGACGTAGTGGAACGCGACGTTGCCATCCCCGCGAACGACGATTCCCTCGGGTCCCTCGGCCTGCACGTTCAAGACGACGGACCTTCCGACTGGAGTCAGCGTCGTCATGTAGGTTCCCTCCCGCGCCGTCATCCGGAAGTGGTCCGGGACTTCGATGCGAGCGTAGCCGTTTGCGAGCGCCGCCGTGCCGCGGAAGTACACGTCCACGGTCGGAGCCTCGACCGAAGCGTACTTGATCTCCTTGGATGGGTCCGCTGGATCTGGTGAAACGAAATTCTTGGGGGCGCCGGAGATGTTCAGAGAGCCACCAAAGATCTCGCCGAACGTCAAGAATCCGAAGCTGCTAAAGCTCACGTACGAGTAGATACCTGAGGAAAAATTAGCGAACTCGCCGCCGTTGGCCTGATCTTGGTCTGAGGTTCCGAATACGCCGGCGGCTAAGCTGTTCAAGCTCGTGGTATGGCCATGGACTCCAAACGAGCGACCGGTACCGACTGCTTCGCCGTAGACTCCGGCGGGGCCGGGATCCCCATCCAACCCCGAATTGTCGCTCGTGCTGAGCGTCCGGCCCCAGACGCCGACCGTCTTACCCGAAGACGCCGCCGCTACGCCGAAGACTCCGGTCGCGGTATCCGCGGCGCTGAGATTCAAGCCGAAGACCCCGTTGGTCGTGCCGATCGTGTTGGAGGCGAGGCCATAGATCCCGCTGTCGTTCTGCCCGGTCGCGTCGGTCGCGCCCGTGATCGCGTATTGAGCCGAGCCGACGATCGTGAACCCGTTCGTCGCCGTCGCCGGTGTCGAAGCGTAGTACCCGTTGACGTCCACGGTGAAGTTGACCGAGCCGCCCCCCTGGTTGACCTCCACCACGATGTTGCCCGAGCCGTCCGTCGCCACCACTCCGGCATTGGCCCGCTGCGTCTCGCTCGGCGGATAGTTGATCCAGGCCGTCGTCGGAGGCGACGAAATCCCCACCTTGAAGACGCCATTGCCGCCTGCCCCGCTGATGCTGAACACCGTGATGTTCACCGAGACTGCGCCAGCCGCTGCTGGAATGCCACAAGGAGCGCCGCTCAAGCCGACCGTCAACGGCGTGCCGTTGGCCAGTGGCGCCGTATTGCGCGAGTCGTACTGTCGGCAGGGAGTCACCGGAATGAATGGCAGCGGTTCCGCGATGTCCGATTGGATCGAGAGAGGCCTGATCCCAGCCGCGCGCGGCGCCTCCCAGCTCGCCGGCACCCGCCAGTCCTTGATCGGCTGACCGAGAAGAGACGCGCTGCTCAAAGACACGATGACCACCGCCAGATTGAAGATCTGTCGTCGGATCACGGGGATCCCTCCTTCAAGGTTCCGCTCGTTACTTGATCGCCGGGGAGTTTAACGCCCTCGGCTGTGGAATCGCCCATCGCATCGCGCGGGCGGTCTCCTCGTTGTAGGTGCCGTCCGGATTGAGGGTGCCGTTCTTGACGAGCAGGGCCTTCGTCGATCGAGGCAGCTTCTGGAGCAAGTGGACCTTCTCCATTGCAGCGGGCGTGAAATGGACGTTCTCCTGGATCGGCTCGTAGCCTTCGATCTCCGCCCGCTCGGCGTACACGACGTAGTGGAACTTGATATTGCCGGTGCCACGCACGACGATTCCATCGGAGGACTCGGACTCGACCAGAAGAGGAGCCCATTGCCCGACCGGAGTCAGCGTCGTCATGTAGGTTCCCTCCCGCGCCGTCATCCGGAAGTGGTCCGGGACTTCGATGCGAGCGTAACCGTTCGCGAGCGCCGCCGTGCCGCGGAAGTACACGTCCACGGTCGGAGCCTCGACCGAGGCGTACTTGATCTCCTTGGACGGATCCGCCGGATCTGGCGACACGAAATTTTTGGGGGCGCCGCTGATGCTGAGGGCCGTACCATCGATCTCCCCGTTCGTCTCGAGGCCGACGTCAGGCGGTAGACTGGTGCCCAGAAGGGTTCTGACGCCATTGCCGAGGTTGTCGAACAGTCCGGCGTTCGAGCCGGAATGGCTCGCTACCCCGTACACGCCTGCCGAGATGATAAATGCACTTGCTGTCGAGCCCTTGACTCCGAAGCTGTTGCCGGCGCTTGCGGTCGTCTCGCCAAAGACCCCTACTGCAGCGTCGACAATGCTTTCGCTCCGCCCCCAAACGCCGACCGTCGCGCCAGTCGACGCACTCGCCACGCCGAAGACTCCCGTCGCGGTATCGGTAGTGCTGAGATTCAGGCCGAAGACGCCGTTGGTCGCGCCGGTCGTGTTGGAGGCGAGGCCATAGACGCCGCTGTCGTTCGTCCCGATCGCGTCGGTCTCTCCGGAAATTGCGAACGGAGCCGAGCCGAAGATCGCGAACCCGTTGGTCGCCGTCGCCGGTGTCGAAGCGTAGTACCCGTTGACGTCCACGGTGAAGTTGACCGAGCCGCCCCCCTGGTTGACCTCCACCACGATGTTGCCCGAGCCGTCCGTCGCCACCACTCCGGCATTGGCCCGCTGCGTCTCGCTCGAAGGGTAGTTGATCCAGGCCGTCGTCGGAGGCGACGTGATCCCGACCTTGAAGACGCCGTTGCCGTCGCCCCGCTGATGCTGAACATCGTGATGTTCACCGAGACCGCGCCAGCCGCTGCTGGAATCCCACAAGGAGCGCCGCTCAAGCCGACCGTCAACGGCGTGCCGTTGGCCAGTGGCGCCGTATTGCGCGAGTCGTACTGTCGGCAGGGAGTCACCGGAATGAATGGCAGCGGTTCCGCGATGTCCGATTGGATCGAGAGAGGCCTGATCCCAGCCGCGCGCGGCGCCTCCCAGCTCGACGGCGCCCGCCAGTCCTTGATCGGCTGACCGAGAAGAGACGCGCTGCTCAATGACACGATGACCACCGCAAGATTGAAGATCTGTCGTCGGATCACGGGGATCCCTCCTTCAAGGTTCCGCTCGTTACTTGATCGCCGGGGAGTTTAACGCCCTCGGCTGTGGAATCGCCCATCGCATCGCCCGGGCGGTCTCCTCGCTCGAGGCTGCCCGTTTGCCGCGGCCTCTCGCGCGACGCGTTCCCTCTCGGCGCGCTCGGCCCACTGTCGGGTCCATGGCGATCACGCCGGATCACCGGCCCGATTTCTCTTCAGTCGGTTCGCTCGGCAGCAGCTCTCGCGGCGGCGGCTTTGGCCTGCTCCTCCCGCTCGGCCCACATCTTCGTCCAGCCCATCCGCTCGGCCGTTTCCATGTTCACCGTTCCGTCCGCGTTGTAGGTCCCATTTTCGACGAGTCGCTGCTTCGCCCAGGGAGTCCAACCTTCCTTCATCCGGTCGGTCGCGGACTACGGCGCATACTCTCTTCCCTCCACGACCTGCTGAAAGTCCCGGTGAGCCGGACGAATGCCCTGAACCAGATAGTGGAACCTCACGTCCTTGGACGAGCGGACGACGATTCGGTTCAAGTCCTGACTGATGACGGCCATCATGGCCAGATCGCCCACCGGAGTCAGTTGCACCGTCATCCCCTCTTCCTGGGTCACCCAACGGAAATGGTCCGGCACTTCGATGACGGCCTGGCCGAGGACCGTGCGCCCCGTGCCTCGAAAGTAGGTCCCCGCTTCAGGCCCCTCCAGAGATACGTAGTGAATCGTCTTCGACGGATCCGTCGGGTGCGGATCGACAAATTGCTTCGTACAGCCGTTGCACCCGATTGTCCCAATCGATGCGTACACACCGTAGTTCGTGCCGCCCGAGCTCGTCCCCAGAAAGCCTTCCGCAATACGAGAGGCCGATGAGTTCAAAAGAGTCCCCACGACCCCGACGTTCTGTGAAATGCCCAGAGCGCCGAAGCCGACTCTGCTCTCTCCGCGAACGCCTGCCGAAACAAATAGGGCGCCAAGCCCGGTAAGGGATCCGGAGTAATCGATGCCCCTCACGCCGGCGGAGTCGTGGTCTGACCCCCGATTTTCTAGACACTTGAGGTAGATAGTTCTACGCGTTGCTGGGCGCGAAAATCCTGTGGTGAACGGAAGCCGAGCGCGGAGTGGGGCGCGAATCGGTTGTAGTCGTCGAGCCAGGCCGGGATTTGTCGGATGACGGTGTGAGCGTCGGAGAGATCAGCACCGCCAACATAGTCGCGTTTGATGGTGTTGACGAAGGCCTCGGCCATGCCGTTGGACTCGGGGCTGTAGGCCGGCGTGGTGATGGGCCGGAACCCCAGGGTCTCTGCGTAGAGGACGGTCTCCGTCGAGACGTACGGCCCGCCGTTGTCGGAGAGCCACTGGATCTGGATGGGAGAACGCAGAGTCCGTTCGCCGAAACGGGACCAGAGGGCCCGGTCGAGCAGAAGGCGGATATCGTGGCCGTTCAAGTCCCGGGGCTGGGCCACGTGCTCGATGGCTTCCCGATCATGGCAGTCCAGGGCGAAGGCCACGCGCACCGTCTGTCCGTTCCAGCAGGGGATATTGAACCCATCCGAGCACCAACGTTGGTTGGAGCCGGGCATGGCGATCTTGCCGGTGTGAGGCCGATCCAAACGCCGTCTCATTTTGCCCGGCAGAGTCAGGCTCATCATCCGCATGACCCGGCGGATCCGCTTGCGGTTGTAGAGCGTTTGGCCCTTCTGCCGGCGGTCTCGGTTGACCAGCGCCCAGGTGCGACGCACTCCATAGCTGGCCCGCTCTCGGGTCACAGCCAGGATCTGGTAGAGCACCTCGGTGTCCTCGACGCGGCAATAAAACCGGCCCTGCCGCGGCCGATCTCTCAGGTATCCCGTGCTCCGGGCCACGCGCAGCGTCCGACAGACCGCCGCCATCGGCCGGCCGGTCACCGAGCGGATCCTTTGAACAAGTGTGGACTTTTTTTTACCAGGTCCCGCGCCGCTTCCAGAATCTCGATCGTCATCGCCTGCTTGCCCACCAGACGCTGCAGCTGCTTGACCTGCTGCTCGAGCTCCCGGACCCGGCTGATCGGAACAACCTCTTCCCCTGCGGCCACAGCTGTCGTTCCGCCTCGCTCGACCAGCCGCATCCAGTTGCGCAACACCGCCGGCGCGACTTCCAGCTCACGCGAAAGCTCCGCCAGAGTCTTCTCCCCGGATGTCACCCGGTTAGCCGTCTCCCGCTTGAACTCAACGGAAAAAATACGCCGACCGTCTGCCTTCCTCGGAAAATCCCCCATCCCAGACCGCCTTTCTGAGCCCCATTTTAGGACTCCGAAATGTGTCTAGCCGAAATGGGGGGCAGACCAACGGCGCTCGCGCTGGAGGGTATCGCGCACTGTCCGGCGAGGACGAACGTCCGGGTGCCGTGATCTACCAGAGCCGGGCCTCCATAGGGGCCGGCGGCATTGCCGGTGTCGATCAGACGGCAGGGTGTCACGGTGTGAAACTGCTTGGCCGCCACCGCGGTCAGACAGGCCGAGAATTCGGAAGGGTGGCCCCGGCGCAGGCCGCCGCATGAATCAGCGACAGGATCCCCGATACCGGCATCTCTCGCCCGAACTCGTCTCGAGTCCACCCCGTGAGCCCCTCCTTGTTGCGAAAGCTTCGCCCACCTCTATCGCGGCGCTCGTTGGCTCAGTGACACCCTGGGAGAGGCCCGTGTCGGAGCTCTCGCGGAAACTGGAGATCCCGGCCCGGCACGAGCCGCAGGCCCGGACGCTGTCTCGGGTGGCGAGCCAAGACCGGCGATCACGATCGAGATTCTGGACGGCGCACGACCCGCCAGGAGATTCCTGTGAAAGAATCGCACGTCGTGCGCTGGGAAGACGAGCGAGAGAGCGACAACGTCGAGGACGCGAGAGGATTCTCGATCGGCGGCCGCGGAACCGGCATTGGCTGCGGCGGCCTCGTCGTTCTCCTCCTTGTCGCGTGGGCGACCGGGATCAACCCGCTGCGTCTGCTCAACCTGGTTCAGCAGGCGCCTTCCGCTGCTCCGGCCGCTCCTTCGAGTCAAACGGCGCCCCAGCGCGGTTCGCAGGATCCGCGGGCCCCGCAGGAGCGGGCCCCGCAGGATCAGCTGGGAAAGTTCGCTTCCGTCGTCCTCGCCTCGACTGAAGACGTGTGGACCGACGTCTTTTCAAAGATGGGGCGGACGTACCACCGACCCCACCTCGTCCTTTTCTCCAACGCGATCCGATCCGCCTGCGGACTCGCCTCGACGGCGGTGGGACCTTTCTACTGTCAAGAGGACCAGAAGGTGTACCTCGATCTCTCGTTCTTTCGAGAGCTGTCGACGCGATTCGGCGCCGGCGGGGACTTCGCCGACGCGTACGTGATCGCGCACGAGGTCGGCCACCACGTGCAGGACGAGCTCGGGATCTTCCAGAAGGTGGGCCGAGACCGCTCCCGCGGAAACGACTCCGCCTCGGTGCGTTTGGAGCTCCAGGCCGATTGCTTCGCCGGCGTCTGGGGAAACCACGCAAACCGGGACCGGCGCATGATCGAGCCCGGCGATTTCGAAGAGGGGCTCCGCGCCGCCTCGGCGATCGGCGATGACAGGCTGCAGCGCCAGGCTCAAGGCTACGTGGCCCCGGAGACCTTCACGCACGGCACTTCGCAGGAGCGAGCGGGCTGGCTGCGGCGAGGCCTGGAGACCGGCGATCCCGGCAAGTGCGACACGTTTCGAGCCGAGTGAGGGCGGAAAAAGAAAAGCCCAGGAACGAGTCCTGGGCTGCAAATCAATTCCCCGGCGACGTCCTACTCTCCCACGCGGTCTACCGCGAAGTACCATCGGGGCTGGAGGGCTTAACTGCCGTGTTCGGAATGGGAACGGGTGTGGCCCCTCCGCTAAGGTCACCGGGAAAATCTTATTTCAAAGTGCAAAGTTCTAAGTGCGAGGTTCGAAGCTCCGGAGCTCCAACTTTGGAACTTAGAACTTTGTCCTTCGCACCGGTTTCAAGAGAGTCGTTTTCGATTCGCGCTTTAAGAATTTTATGGTCAAGCCTCACGGCCGATTAGTACTGGTCAGCTTCACGCCTTGCAGCGCTTCCACACCCAGCCTATCAACGTGGTCGTCTCCCACGGGCCTTCAGGGGGTTGCCCCCGGGAAATCTCATCTTGAGGAAGGCTTCCCGCTTATATGCCTTCAGCGGTTATCCTTTCGAACATCGCTACCCGGCCGTGCCGCTGGCGCGACAACCGGTGCACAAGAGGTTCGTCCCTCCCGGTCCTCTCGTACTAAGGAGGGATCCTCGCAAATTTCCTGCGCCCACACGAGATAGGGACCGAACTGTCTCACGACGTTCTAAACCCAGCTCACGTACCGCTTTAACCGGCGAACAGCCGGACCCTTGGGACCTGCTTCAGCCCCAGGATGCGATGAGCCGACATCGAGGTGCCAAACCTTGCCGTCGATGTGAACTCTTGGGCAAGATCAGCCTGTTATCCCCGGCGTACCTTTTATCCGTTGAGCGATGGCCCTTCCATACAGAACCACCGGATCACTAAGCCCGACTTTCGTCCCTGCTCGACTTGTAGGTCTCGCAGTCAAGCTCCCTTCTGCCTTTGCACTCTACGGCTGGTTTCCAATCAGCCTGAGGGAACCTTTGGGCGCCTCCGTTACCGTTTAGGAGGCGACCGCCCCAGTCAAACTACCCGCCAGACATGGTCCTGGTCCCGGATTACGGGACTCAGTTAGAACTCCGGCGCCGTCAGGGTGGTATCTCACCGTCCGCTCCACCGAGGCCGAAACCCCAGTTTCAAAGCGTCCCACCTATCCTGCGCAGACGAGGCCAAAATTCAATGCCTGGGTATAGTAAAGGTGCACAGGGTCTTTCCGTCTACGTGCGGGTAACCGGCATCTTCACCGGTACTACAGATTCGCCGAGCGCGTTGCGGAGACAGTGCCCAAATCGTTACGCCATTCGTGCAGGTCGGAACTTCGTGTCAGGAGTCAAGGGATTCAGAATCCCGCGACTTCTTCATTCCACGGTTTCCCGTGGCACAGACTATACGTTCACCTGATCGGAGCGAGTTGAGATTGATCGCTCTCTTATTGATCAGGGCCAGCGTCTTATGAAACCTCGCGGTTCCATCCAGGGATCTCACCCCTGAGTCGTTACGGGGACCGGATGACTCCGGCCTTACCCTCGGTATTACCCGCGGCACCCCTGCAGGCGCCGGTAGGGCTTCACCGATTTGAGCTGGATTTGTGGCCAGGATCGCTCCTGGCACGGGCAGTTTCATCTACCCGACAAGGAATTTCGCTACCTTAGGACCGTTCGTCTTTTGTTGCTCCCGTTTCACCGGGGGCCAGATCGTTTCCGTCTGGCTCTGCGCATCGCTGCGCAGATCGGACTGTCTCATCCCCATTCTGGGGTCCTGCGTACAGTCTCTGAGGATTCTCGAATCGCTTCAGGATGCCGTCATCCAAGTAACGCCTCTTACCGCCATCGTTCATATCGCTACGGATTTCCAAGATCCGCCGAATCCCGTCCTCGGTTGCATGCCCCCGTCCACCCAGAATCCGCGCGAGCTGCTTGAACTTCGCGAAATCGCGCTTCTTCTTAGCGGATAGGAAACCGAACCTCTCGAAAAACGGGATGACGTTCTGAAGATTGCACTGAGGTTGTTCACCTCGTAGTACCAGACACCATCACGTCGCTGCCGCATCGTCCCGCATTCCAACCACTTCTTGAAAAGTGTCAAAACCACGGGATCCCTCTGCGAAATGTTAAAGCAGAGAGAAACCTTCCACGGCATTTTGTAATCTTGCCTGGGCCTGAAAGAAACGTTGAAGCTGCCCTCTCCGTCCGTGAAACCGGCTAGATACCAGCCGATTTCTGGAGGAATGGACCTGACTTCCAGCATTCTCGAGCCTTTCCTGCTGATTGCCCGCACCGATCGCATTTTCACTGCCGCCTTCTTCGGCCTTTCGGCCTAGCGACGAGTAGCGTCGGATTCACCGGGGTTCCCAGCATATAGCCGGATTTATTAACGTAACTACAACGGTCAACTTATAGTTACGGCCGCCGTTTACTGGGGCTTCGGTTCAAAGCTTTGCCTTGCGGCTGACCTCTCCCCTTAACCTTCCAGCACCGGGCAGGCGTCAGACCCTATACGTCGTTTTACGACTTTGCAGAGTCCTGTGTTTTTAGTAAACAGTCGCTTGGGCCATTTCTCTGCGACCCCGGGACGCTTCAGGGGCGAACCCTTACACGAACCGAGGCACACCTTTTCCCGAAGTTACGGTGTTAATTTGCCGAGTTCCTTCGCAACGCTTCACTCGAGCGCCTTAGGATTTTCTCCTCATCTACCTGTGTCGGTTTGCGGTACGGTCACCCATCGGTCTCCTTAGGGGATTTTCTCGGCAGCGTGGCATCAGCGAGTTTATGGCCTTACGGCCTCCCCGTCGCTTCTCGGCGTTGAATGAAGGAGCGGATTTGCCTACCCCTTCCGCCTACGAGCTTGGCCCGGGACATCCAGCACCCGGTACGCTTAGCCTCCTGCGTCCCCCCTTCGTGATAACGACCAATCGGTGGTTCCGGAATATTGACCGGATTTCCATCGGCTACGCCTTTCGGCCTCGCCTTAGGGACCGACTCACCCTGAGCGGAGTAACCTTGCTCAGGAATCCTTAGATTTTCGGCGAGCAGAGCTCTCATCTGCTTTATCGCTACTTGTGCCGGCAGGGTCTCTTCTGAGCGGTCCACCGGTCCTCGCGGTCCGACTTCAACCCACTCAGAATGCTCTCCTACCACGTGTGAGCAGCCGAAGCCCTCACACATCCGCCGCTTCGGTACACAGCTTGAGCCCCGTTGAATTGTCGGCACGGAGCCACTCGACCAGTGAGCTGTTACGCTTTCTTTAAAGGATGGCTGCTTCTAAGCCAACCTCCTGGCTGTCTGAGCGTCTCCACTTCCTTTTCCACTTAGCTGTGATTTGGGGACCTTAGCGGGCGGTCTGGGTTCTTTCCCTCTCGACAATGAAGCTTATCCCCCACTGTCTGACTCCTGCACTGTGATCGACGGCATTCGGAGTTTGGTTGGATTTGGTAACCTGGAAGGGCCCCGAGTCCATCCAGAGCTCTACCACCGTCGTCAATCATGCAAGGCTAGCCCTAAAGCTATTTCGGAGAGAACGAGCTATAACGGAATTTGATTAGCCTTTCACCCCTACCCACAGCTCATCCGAGTTGTTTTCAACCAGCACCGGTTCGGGCCTCCACTGCGTGTTACCGCAGCTTCACCCTGGCCATGGGTAGATCATCCCGCTTCGCGTGTAATCCCAGCGACTCAATCGCCCTATTCAGACTCGCTTTCGCTACGGCTCTGCACGAAGCTTCGCCTTGCCGCTGAAATTAACTAGCCGGCTCATTATGCAAAAGGCACGCGGTTCCACCGTCTTGCGACATGGTGGTTCCACTGCTTGTAGATGGACGGGTTCAGGTACTATTTCACTCCCCTCACAGGGGTTCTTTTCACCTTTCCCTCACGGTACTGGTTCACTATCGGTCGCAGAGTAATGTTTAGCCTTGGGTGATGGTCCACCCGGATTCCCACAAGGTTTCTCGTGCCCCGTGGTACTCGGGAACGGAGACTGGGAGGAACCTCGCCTTTCGCCTACGGGGCTGTCACCCTCTTTGGCGGCACTTTCCAGTGACCTTCGGCTAGGCGGGTTCTTGGTAACTCCCTGGCTTGCGCCGTGCTCCGCCCCACAACCCCCCGAGAACCGAAGCCCTCGAGGTTTGGGCTGGTCCGCGTTCGCTCGCCGCTACTGACGGAATCGCGATTGCTTTCTTTTCCTCCGGGTACTGAGATGGTTCACTTCCCCGGGTTCGCTTCTCCCTGCCTATGTATTCGGCAGGGGATCTCTGGATATGACTCCAGAGGGGTTGCCCCATTCGGAAATCCCCGGATCGATGCCTGTTTGCGGCTCCCCGGGGCTTATCGCAGCTTGCCACGTCCTTCATCGCTTCTCTGCGCCAAGGCATCCACCGTCCACCCTTAGTAGCTTGACCATAAAATACCTAAGACGCGAATCGTTTTCTTTTTCTACCCGACTCTCTTGTCAAAGATCGTGATCACCGCGGATCAAAAAGCCCCTCGCCAGTGCGAGGAGCTGTCTCATCCGCGCTGCCCGTTCTGATTCACCGAGCTTCCCTGGCCTCCGGTTCAACGTTTCACGTCACGTTTCACGTTTTACGTGAGTTGGTGGAGCTGACCGGAATCGAACCGGCGACCTACGGCTTGCAAAGCCGCCGCTCTCCCAGCTGAGCTACAGCCCCATGGACTGTGCGACGTTCGAAGTGCGAAGTGCTCAGTTGCCGGCAACTTCGCACGTGGAACTTCGCACATCGCACTGATTTGGTGGGCCTAGGTAGATTCGAACTACCGACCTCACGCTTATCAGGCGTGTGCTCTAAACCAACTGAGCTATAGGCCCAGCGGGATCTGTTCGTCTCGGTGAATTCAAAGATCGCTTCCGGGGACTGCCCCGAGAATCGATACCTTCAAAACTGAGTAGAGGCGTTTCGCCGACCGAGATCGGCAACCAGACGATCGACCATCGAGTGTCCGCCGACGCTTCGTGAGACCGAAGCGAAGGCGGAGGATCTCTAGAAAGGAGGTGATCCAGCCACAGGTTCTCCTACAGCTACCTTGTTACGACTTCACCCCAATTACCGACCATACCTTAGGCGGCTTCCTCCCTTGCGGGTTAGAACACCGACTTCTGGTACAGCCGACTTTCGTGATGTGACGGGCGGTGTGTACAAGGCCCGGGAACGTATTCACCGCGGCGTGCTGATCCGCGATTACTAGCGATTCCAGCTTCATGGAGTCGAGTTGCAGACTCCAATCCGAACTGAGACCGGCTTTTTGTGATTTGCTCCAGCTTGCGCTATCGCGTCACTTTGTACCGGCCATTGTAGCACGTGTGTAGCCCTGGACATAAAGGCCATGAGGACTTGACGTCATCCCCACCTTCCTCCGGTTTATCACCGGCAGTCCCACTAGAGTGCCCGGCCGAACCGTTGGCAACTAGCAGCAAGGGTTGCGCTCGTTGCGGGACTTAACCCAACATCTCACGACACGAGCTGACGACAGCCATGCAGCACCTAACCAGCAGTCCCTTGCGGGAAAGGGAGATTTCGCCCCCGATCTACTGATCTTCAAACCCAGGTAAGGTTCTTCGCGTTGCTTCGAATTGAACCACATGCTCCACCGCTTGTGCGGGCCCCCGTCAATTCCTTTGAGTTTCAGCCTTGCGACCGTACTCCCCAGGCGGGGCACTTAATGCGTTAGCTTCGGCACCGCAGGGGTCGATACCCGCGACACCAAGTGCCCATCGTTTACGGCGTGGACTACCGGGGTATCTAATCCCGTTTGCTCCCCACGCTTTCGCGCCTCAGCGTCAGTACCGGTCCAGGGGGCCGCCTTCGCCACCGGTGTTCCTCCCAATATCTACGCATTTCACCGCTACACTGGGAATTCCACCCCCCTCTCCCGGACTCAAGCCCTGCAGTTTCTTCCGCACGTCCTCAGTTAAGCCGAGGGATTTCACGAAAGACACGCAAGGCCGCCTACGCGCCCTTTACGCCCAATAATTCCGAATAACGCTAGCCCCCTCTGTATTACCGCGGCTGCTGGCACAGAGTTAGCCGGGGCTTCCTTTGCTGGTACAGTCAAAGCGCGGTGGTATGAGCACCACGCCATTTCTTCCCAACCGACAGGAGTTTACAACCCAAGGGCCTTCATCCTCCACGCGGCGTTGCTGCGTCAGGCTTTCGCCCATTGCGCAAGATTCCCCACTGCTGCCTCCCGTAGGAGTCCGGACCGTGTCTCAGTTCCGGTGTGGCCGATCACCCTCTCAGGCCGGCTACCGATCGAAGCCTTGGTGGGCCGTTACCTCACCAACTAGCTAATCGGGCGCGGGCCCATCCGGTAGCGCGAGATCTTGCGACCCCGCTTTGATCGCCAGGACTTTCGTCCCGGAGATGTCATGCGGCATTAGCTCGAGTTTCCCCGAGGTATTCCCCACTTCCGGGCAGGTTACCCACGTGTTACTCACCCGTCCGCCGCTCGGCTAGAGGAGTTGCCCCCTCCGCCTCGCTCGACTTGCATGTGTTAAGCACGCCGCCAGCGTTCATTCTGAGCCAGGATCAAACTCTCCACTTAAAGTGTTTACACGACACTGTCTTTCGGACGGCGCCGTCGATAGCGAGTCAAATCCTGTTTTTCATTCAGGAAGTCCTGTCTTGCGACAGGCGCTGCTTTTTGCGAAAAGCAGCAAAAAATTGACGTCTGGCACGCTCTACTCAGTTTTCAAGGAACCAGATCCTCGGGGCCCTCGCCCCGCGGACGACGCCGTACCCACCGGCGTCAGAAAAATCGAAGATCCGTCCAGAGACGGAAACTTCAGTCTACGCAATCTTTGAGGCTTCGTCAACGCTTTTCCTGATGCCGTGAGCCCACGCGGAGCGACACCAACGCTGCCGACGAACCCCTGGAAAGAACTCAGAACCCTTGCGGGGATGCGCAATATAGGTCCGGGTAAAGGCCCTGTCAAGGGAATTCGGAAAGGAGTGGAAAAGGCAATGGGGACGGGGATTTTCTGGGCTCGCACGGTGCACAGAAAGTTGTGCAGATGGGGCCATCGAAGGCTCGGCCGTTGAGGCGGCCGCGCCGGAGGTCCTTCAGTCGCCATACAGATGCAGGATTGGGTTGCGGCAACCGAGCTCGTCGCGGATCTGGCGCTCGATCTCGGTCTGGAAGACGCGCGAGGAGATCAGGACCGGCTGCGCGAAGCGAGAAAGCTCCGAAGGCGGCAGCACCGAACGCCCCAGGAGCCTCTTGCCCTGAAGCTTGGGGTTGGAGTCGAAGAACGCGACGATGTTCGCGTCGGAGAGCCGTGTCGTTTCCAGGAGCCGGGTGGTATGCGTTCCGACGCCCCACACCAGGATCGGCTCGCCGCTCGCGACTAGGCTCTCGATGACCTCGGGCCGACGCGCCTCCATCTCGAGGGATGCCGCGACGTATTCGCAGAGGCTCTGCTCGGTGATGTCGTCGTGGTCCCTGCGCCCGAGAGCCTCGCCTCCTGCCAGCTCGAAGACCGCGGCGATCACCGGCATCGTGCTCGTCTCTGTCCATTTTCGGGAAAGCCGCTCGACCACCACGAGACGGAACCCATTCCGGAGCATCAGGTTGGACAGCGACGCGGTCGAAAAGTAGTTCACGTGCTCGGAGCTGAACTGCTGAAACGGAGCGTCCAGCCACTGCGCGAATCCGGCCACATCGGGAACCTCCACGTACACGCGCCCGCCGCCGGTGAGCAGGCCGCGAACGCGCTCCAAAGCGGGCGCAAGATCCCGAACGTGCTCGAGCACTCCGATGAGCACGATCATCTCCGACCCTACCAGCTCCCCGGGAGCGCCGTCAGCGTTCCGGTCAGGACCCGGACGCCGAACTCCCGCGCTGCGGTCTCCGCGCAGGAGGGGGAGGGATCGACGCCGATCACGCGAGAAAACCCGATCGTCTTGAGCTCGGTGAAGCAGTCGTCCGGTCGCGCACCCGATCTCCAGGATGCGCGACTCGGAACCGGGCACATACCGACCGATGAACTCCGCGATCGCCGCGGCCCGGTCCCGCTCGTACGAGGGATTCTCTCCGGCCCGCTCGGAGGCCTCGTACTTCGACAGGTCCTGGTAATAGGCGTCAAAGGCGGCCTGCTCCGGGCAGGTCATCGGCGAACCCGCAGCCGCACCCATCGCAGACGACGACGTCATAGCCATCGAGCAGCGTCGTGCCGGACACCGACGCGAAGGCCTGGCGAAAGAGCAACGCGCCGCCGCTGCCCCGAGCAGACCGGACACGGACGGCGCGACTTAGCGGAATCCTCACCGATCAGGAAGTCGACCAGATCGCGGACCGCTCCGGCGCCCCCCGCGCTCCGCGCGACGAACTCCACGCCGCCTTGGCCGAGGAGTGGGCCGAAGCCGGTGCAGCCGCCAGGCCCACGAGCTTCATCGCCGGGACGTCGTTGACGTCATCGCCCATGAAGCAGATCTCGTCGAGCTCGAGCCCGGCGCGCTGCGAAGTCCGGACTGCGCCCGCCTTGTCCTTGCAGTCGGCGTAAACGTCGGTAATCCCCAGCTTCGCGGCGATCCGTTCGAGGAGCGGTCCTCCCTCGCCGGAGATCAGGGCGAACTGCAGCCCGGCGCGGCGGCCGATCGAGACGCCCATGATGTCGGCGAAGGAGATCCGCTTGAACTCTTCTCCCCGCGGGCCCCAGTAGACCGTGCCGTCGGTCAGCACGCCGTCGACATCGAGGGCGATCGCTTTGATCCGGTCGCGGCTCACGCTCCCACCCGGCGAAGCTTCTTGATGATCGGCACCTCGCACTCGAGACCCGCTTCACGCCGTCGCCCATGGCCGTCTTCCACCAGCCGGATGTCGCGGACCAGTCGGTTGATGCCGTTCGGCTCGAGCGAAGCGGCCTGATCGGAGCCCCACATGGCGCGGTCGAGCGTGATGTGCCGCTCGACCATGCAGGCGCCGAGCGCGACCGCCGCCACCGACGACGGGAGACCGGTCTCGTGGCCCGAGTAGCCGACCGGCACGCCGTAGCGATCGGCCAGAGCTCTGGATCACCCGCAGGTTCAGCTCGGCGTAGCTGCGACGGGTAGGTGCTGCAGTCGTGTGCAGCAGGACCAGGTCGCTCGCTGCCCAGCACCTCGACGGCGTGGTCGATCTGCTCGAGCGTGCTCATGCCCGTCGAGAGGATGATCGGCTTGCCCTTGCGAGCGGGTGTGGCGCAGCAGGTCGTCGTCGGTCAGCGACGCCGACGCGATCTTGTAGCAGGCGGGATCGAACTGGTCGATGAAGTCGACCGACGCCTCGTCCCAGCACGAGGCGAACCAGGGGATGCTTGCACGTCCTTGCAGTAGCGGTCGATCTCCGCGTACTCCTCCTCGCCGAACTCCAGCCCGCGCTTCAGGTCGCCGTTGGTCTCGCCGAACGGGCTCTCGCGCGGCTTGGCCAGCTCCTCGGGCGTGTAGACGACGTCGACGGTGCGCTTCTGGAACTTCACCGCGTTGCAGCCGGCGGCGACGGCGACGTTGATCAGCCGCTTGGCGAGTGTCGAGGTCGCCGTTGTGGTTGATGCCGATCTCCGCGATGACGTAGCAGGGATGCCCGTCGCCGACGGCGTGGCTGCCGATCTTCACTTCTTCCATGTGGCCTCTTCTCGGCCGAGACGGCCGGACGCGCCAGAGACGTCGGTAGGGACGGCAACAACGGCTCGTCGAAGTTGATGCGCTCGCGCTCGACGACCAGTGGTCGGCGCAGCATCTGCGTGTGGACCGCAGACACGTACTCTCCCACGGCCAAAGGAAAAAGAACTGGACCGAGACGGTCACGAAGAGACCGATCAGGATGGGGGCGATCCCGGCCGAGAACCGATACCAGAAAAGGAGTTTGGCGATCAGGTAGGCCAGCGCGACGACCAGGCTCAAGGCCGACAGGGCGAATCCGCCGATCGTGGCCAGGCGCAGAGGCACCTTGGAGTGGGTCGTGATCCCCAACATGGCCAGATCGAAGAGGGTATAGAAGTTGTTCTTGGTCTTGCCGCGCTTGCGCAGCGGCTTGGTGTACTCGATCCGGGCGATGGGGAACCCGATCTCCGGCAGGAGCCCGCGGAAGTACGGATAGGGCTCGTTCATCTCGCGGATGATCTCGATGACGGCCCGGTCGCACAATCCGAACCCGGTCGAGTTGCGCACCGGCTCGACGTCGGAAAGGCGGGCCAGGAGCCGGTAGTGTCCGTCGCGGACCCAGGACATGGGCCACGATTCCTCGCCGGCCGCCTTGACGCCGAGAGCCACCTTGAAGCCCGCCTCCCACTGCTCGAGAAACGCGGGGATGAGCTCGGGGGGATCCTGAAGGTCCGCGGCCAGGCCGATAGACGGCGTCTCCCCGCGCGGCCAGCAGGGCGTGAAACGGGGACCGCACCTGGCCGAAGTTGCGGGTATTCACGATGACCTTCACGTTGCGGTCGGCCGCGGCGATCTCCTTCAAGATCTCCACGGTGCGATCCCGCGACGCGTTATCGATGAAGATGTGCTGATACTGGTACATGCCGCTCTCGGCAAAGACCCGCTTGACCCGGTCGTACACCTCGCGGACGTTCTCCTGCTCGTTGTAACAGGGCGTAACGACACTGATCAGCCGCATGCGGCACTAAGACGTCGGGGAGAAGGTATGAACGCAATTATACGACGGGCCCGGCCGAGGGGCGCAGCCCGGGATCCTCATCCGCCGGGAATCGCGTAGCACACGAGATCCCACCCTTCGAGTTGGGGCCGGAGATACAAGGCGTACCGGTCGGCGAGCGATCCGATCAGCAGAGGGATCTCCACCGAATGGTTCTGCTGGTGGTAGACGCAGACCGCCAGCGTCGGCCTGGTCCTCGCGATCGTTCGGGCCGCGCCTTGAAGCGCATCGATCTCCGAGCCCTCGGTGTCCATCTTGATGTAGGTGGGCTGGCCCTCGGCGAGGATCTCGTCGAGAGTCACTCATTCCACCTCGGCCGTGCCGTGGCCGACCGCGGCGGCCTCGTTTCCAGTGGCGTTGAAGCGAACCGTTCCGCGCTCCCGGCCGACGGCGTACGGGTAGATCGCCACCCGCGATCGGGTCTCCGGAGTAAGGGTCAGCGTGTAGGCTGTGAGCTTTCCGAAGTTTCGCGGATCAGGCTCGAAGGCTTTCACACGGCCGACGAAGCCGGGAACCCTGGCGAAGAAACGCCGGATGGTATCCCCGTCGAACGCGCCGCAGTCCACGAACTCCTCGTTCGGCTGGAAAAGCTTGAGATCGTCCGGAAAATAAATTTCCGTCGAGACCGGCTCGCCCAGTGCGTCGAAATCGCCCAGCAGCCTCCAGCGGACCTCGCCCACGAACTCCCGCCGTGATGCCTCGTCGGACAGCAGGTCGAAGGCCGCGCGGACGCTCCCGCTGCTCGATGACGCGGTGCGGGAGGTCCACGGCATAGTGAGGCAAGAATGCCTCGTGGTACTTCCAGAAGAGAGGAAGGAAGGGCACGGTGCGCCGGCATCCCGCCTCGCGGGCCTGCGCCAGCCGCTCGCGCATTCGATCGGTCCCCTCGCCGCGCCAGATGGTGACCACGAAGACGGCGTCGGGGAAACGTCGGGCCGCCTCCGGAAGCGACAGCACGGGCACGCCGGATAGCTCGGAGCCCCACATGGCGGAGCTGTTGTCCGCGAACGCCAAAGGCTCCAGGCCGGCCTTGCGCAAGCCCCCGAGCGCCTTGCGCCCGAGGTGGCCGGCCCCGAAGAGGACCAGGCCGCCCTGGAGCGAGCCGGCCGCTTCGTCGAAAGCGGTCTGCTCGCGCCGAACCGCCGCGTCGCGGCCCTCGGCAAGAAGACCCTCGAGGGAGCGTCGCAGGTCGGTCACGTGCGCTCCTCGATCTTGCCGCGCCGCCGCGGAGCCTCGGGATCTCGCGATCTCACCAGCACGTGCGTCCTCCGTCGACGATCAGGTTCGCTCCGGTCATGTAGGACGAGGCGTCGGAGCAGAGGAAGAGCATGGCGCCCTGGTACTCGCCGGCCTCGGCCATTCGGCCCAACGGAATCAGATTCGCCAGTCGTGCGACAAAGTCCTCCGGCTGATCGGTGCGGACCCCGCCAGGGGAAACCGCGTTGACCCGAACGCCCTGGTCCGCCCAATAGGTCGCCAGGTACCGGGTCAGGCCGAGCAGGGCCGCCTTGATGACTGGATAGGAGACCGGCTTGACCGGCTGCTCGCCGTCGGCGCGATCGGCACGCCGATAGATCCTTTGGTCCGGAGCGATGACCCCCAGATCGGAAGCCACGTTGACGATCACCCCGCGCCGCCGGCGGGCCATCTCGGACCCGAGGATCTGCGAGCAGAGGAAGGCTCCGGTCAGCCCGACGGCGATCTCAGCGTTCCATCTTTCCAGGGAGAACGTCTCGAGACGGGAGCCTTCCAAGCCTCCGCCCTCGACCGCCTTGGCATCGATGGCCGCGTTGTTGATCAGGATGTCGATCCGGCCCAGGCGCCCGATCACCGCGTCCCGAACCGCGGCGACATCGGCCGACCGGGTCACGTCCGCGGCCAATCCCACGCTGGGCACCTTCCAGCGGGCCGACAGCTTTTCCGCTTCGGCCTGGGCTTGCTCGCCGCGGATGTCGACCAGAACCGGCGATGCTCCCGCCCGCGCGACGGCTTCCGCATGCTGCACGCCCAGGAATCCGGCACCTCCGGTGATGACGGCGACCCGTCCGGTCAGATCGAACAGCGCGTCGGCAGTCATCGTCTCGCCTTCGCCTCGCCCATCGCCACCAAGCGGCCCGTCTCCAACGATTCCCTGGCGGCGAGCGCCATGCGAAGGCTCTGCACACCCTCCGACAGGGGCACGATCGGCTCGGCCGTGCCCTCCAGGCAGGCCAGAAAGTGCCGCATTTCTTCCAGAAACATCTCGTTGCGGGGAAAATCGGAGAGAGTCTCCTCGGTAGCGAGCCGCCCGTTCTCGTCGAAATGCTGGAGAACGGGACGGCGAAAGTCGAGAAAGAGCTTCCCGGTATCGCCGACGATCGTGCAAGTACGGGCCGGTGGCCGTTGCACGAAGTCCAGATGCAACTGGACGGGGATGGGCCGCCCCTCCCGACGGAACTCCATGGACACGCAGGCGACGTCCTCCACATCGATCTCCAGTTTGCTCAAGTGTCCTCCCATGGCGAAGACGCGGTCGGGCAGGCCAAGCAGCGAGTAGAGGTAATCGAACTCGTGAATCTGCGAAAGGATAACGCCGCCACCGAGGTCGCGGCGCGAGGCGTACATCGTCCGGTAGTCCTCGTACGTGTGAAATCCCGGCAGGAACTCGGCGACCTGCGCGATTACCGCGAGCACCCGGCCGACGGCTCCGTCCCGGATCAGATCCTGGAGCCGCCGCAAAAGAGGGTGAAAGCGCATCTGAAATCCGACCAGCGTGACCAGGTTCTTCGATGCAACGTTCTGCAGGAGCTCCTCGATCCCCTCCCAGGAGTCCGAGACTGGCTTTTCCACAAAGATGCTCCGACCGGCACGTGCCGCGGCAAGCGCCGCCGCAACATGGAGTCGCGTCGGGTTGCAGACGAACACGACATCGGCCTGCTCGACCGCCTCGGCGAGGCCAGCGACGACCCGGACGTCATAGCGCGCCTCAACGTCGACTCCGGGATCGACCTCGAGGCGGTCGGTCAGCGTCCGCTTCAAGCCCCGAGTCCTGTGCGCCAGGACCTCGACCGAGTCCCCGCGCAGGGCCCGCAAGTTGCGGAGATGGCGCTGGCCAATCCCTCCGAGCCCGATGAACAGCGCTTTCATGCGGCGAGACAGCGCTCGACGAAGCCCCGGTTCGCCCGGGCAAGCGTGAGCTCCTCGCCGGGCGCCTGCCGCGCGGCCTGCAGGATGAGGTCGCCGTCGTAACCGGACTTGCGGATCCAGGCGAAGAGCTCCGGGAAATCCGCGTCGCCGGTTCCCAGGGGGACGGAGCCGCCGCCGCGGACGCGGTCCTTGATGTGGACGCTGCCGATCCGCGGGCCGTAGCGGCTCCACTCCTCGGCAACCGGAAACCCGAGCGAAGCGCTGTTGCCGGAATCGTAGGTCACGCGGACGAGAGGGTCCGGCAGAGCGTCCAGGAAGGTCTGGAAATCCGGCGGAGCCAGCGCCGTCTCCAGGTGCAGCTCCACACCGGCGACTGCGGCGTCGGGCAGGATCCGTCGCAGGGCTTGCGCGACCTGGCGCCGCTCGGCCGCGGTCTCCATGCGGGAGTTGTCGACGAACGGCAGGACGACGCGGCCCGCGCCCACGCGGGCGCAGGCCTGCAACAGCCAGCGCAGAGTGGCCAGGCGAAACTCCAGCTCCGCCTCGCTGCACCGCAGGAGGGGCCGTTCCATGAAGTAGTCCGCGCAGACCGAGTGCACCGCCATGCCGTGGGCCTCGGACAGGTTGCGCATGCGCTCCTGCCCTTCTTCCGAGCCCAGGGGATTGGCCTGCGCTCCGCCGACGTCGTAGATCCACTCGATGCACTGCAAGCCGGCCTGCGCCGCGGCGGCAAATTCGCGCTCCCAGCCCTCCGCCGGAAAACACTGGTAGGAGCCGGCCGGCGGAAGCAGCCGCCCCTGCATGATCCCGATCCGCATCAGGAGCCACCCTTGGGCGCCGACTCCTCCGCGCCGGCGGCCATGTTCGCATCGAACTCCTCGCGGGAGAGATAGGGAAAGAGGTCCTCGATCGGCGTCGAGACCATCGAGCCGTCGGGCATGGGCCGCGAGGAGATTCGGGGAAGGCGGTCCTCGTCGGGAATCACCACGACGTCGCACAGGAGTGGTCCGGGCTCGGCCAGGAGGTCCCGGATCCGGCCGCGCAGCTCGCTCTGCTTCTCGATCCGGCGAAACGGGAGACGCCACGCCTCGGCGATCCGCGCGAGGTCGGGAAGCGACTGTCCGCTGGCGGCGTCCGCCGCGACGACCTTCCCGAAGTAGTTGCGCTGGGACGCGCGGATCGAAGAGTAGCCGGAGTTGTCGAGGATGAAGTACTTGATGGGGAGGTTCAACCGCGCGACGGTCTCCAGCTCCTGGATGTTGAACTGGAATCCGCCGTCGCCGTCGACCACAATGGTCCGCCGGCCGCCCGATGCCAGGCACGCGCCGATGCTGGCCGGCAAGGCGAACCCCATCGCCCCGAGCGCGGTCGTATGGATGATCCGCTGTCGGTCCTTGACCCGGAAGGCGTGCAGGAAGATCTCGATCCCGCTCCCCGAGCTCCGCCGACACGATCAGGTCTCCCTCATCCAGGGCCTCCGACAGGATGTCGGCGAGGCCGTAGACGCTCACCGGCGATTCCTGCGCGCGGTGCTCGGCGAGCACGATGGGATACCGGGTCTTCCAGTCCCGGCAGCGTGCGGTCCATTCGGGCCGATCCAGGGGTCCGCGGTTGCCCCACTGGCGGAGCATTTCGGACAGGAACGCGTTCGCGTCGGCGCGAATCGGAAGAGCCTTCGGCAACGCGGCCTTGGCCAGCTCCGCGGGGTCCACGTCCACGATGACCTTCGTCGCGGATGGCGCGAAATTCTCGCGGGCGTATCCGGTCAGGACCAGGTCCATGCGGGCCCCGACCGCGACGAGGGCATCGGCGTTTTGCACGGCGAAGTTGGCTCCGCGGGGAGCCACCGCGCCGGGCCGGCCCAGGTAGAGCGGGTGCGTCTCGGCGATCAGGTCGATGGCCAGCCAGGTGGCCAGCACCGGGATCTGGAGCCGCTCGATCAGATCGCGAAACTGCGGCTGCCCGTGAGCCAGCCGGATTCCGTTGCCGGCCAGAAACAGCGGGCGACGGGCCGATTCCAGGACCGCGACGGCCCGGGCCACGTCGGCGGCGAGCGTCGCGTCGGCAGCGCGCTCGGGCTCCGGCTCGAAGCGGACGAGCCCGGCCGGATCGATCGGAGCGGCCTGGACGTCCAGCGGAATGTCCAGCCACACCGGGCCGGGACGGCCGCTCAACGCCAGGTGGACGGCTTTTTCGAAGTGATACCGGATGCTCTCGGGATCCGTCACGGTGACGGCGTACTTGGTGATCGGCGCCACGATCGAGGTGATGTCGATCTCCTGCACGCCGATCTGGCGGACTCCCAGGGCGCGCTTCAGGTCGGCCCGCTTGACCTGCCCGGACACGACCAGGCACGGCGTCGAGTCGAGCCACGCTCCGGCCACGCCCGTCACGGCGTTGGTGCCTCCCGGACCGGCCGTGACGAGCGTCACGCCGAGATTGTTGGTGACCTTCGCGTAGGCCTCGCTCGCGATCGCGGAGGCCTGCTCGTGCAGGTTGGACACGAAGGTCAGCCGCTGGGAGCGCCCCAGCGAGTCGTTCAAATGCATGGCCGCGCCGCCGGGCACGAAGAACACGTGCCGCACGCCGGCGTCGGCGATCCGATCCATGAGGTAGTCGGAGAGCTTGATCAAGGCGGCTCTAGTGTACGGGTGCCGACAAGGCCTTCCGGTGCCAGGCCGCCGTCCGCGCGATCGCCTCGGGAAGCCCGACGGTCTCGGCCAGCCCGAGCTCGACGCGGGCGCGGTGGGTGTCCGGAACGTAGCGGTCCGGCGGATCCCCGGCGGACGCGCCGGCGATCTCGACGGAAAGACCGGGGGCCACGACGTCGGCGACCAGACGCGCCAGGTCCGCGACGGTCACGGCGTGCTCCGAGCCCACGTTGTAGGCCGCGCCCGGGAGCTCCCCCGGAGCAGAATGGCGAGGAGCCAGACCGCCAGGTCCGGGGCGTAGAGGTAGGAGCGGACCGCGCTGCCGTCGCCGCGGACCCGGATCGGCCGTCCGGCCAGCGCGTCCCCCAGGAAGTTTCCGATCGCGAAGTGCGCGTCCAGGGGCAGCCGCGGCCCCACGAACGCGAAGCCCCGCGCGACCGTCACGCCGAACCCGCCTTCGCGGCCGGCGCGCAACGCGGCCTCCTCGGCCTCGAGCTTGGCCGTTCCGTACTCGGTCCGCGTCTGCTCCGCCCCGGGCCGGCCGACCGAATCCTCCGCGGCGTTCGTGATCTCCTCGGGCTGCCTTCCGTACACCGCGCCGGAGCTGACGAAGAGGAACCTCCGCGCCCCCGAACGGCGGGCCAGCTCGAGACACCGCGCCGTTCCGCCGGCGATGGTCTCGCGGGTCTGCGCCGGATCGACCGGGCGCGAGGAGTCGAACGCGGCGTGCACGACGGCGTCGTAGCGTTCCTCTCGCAACGGGAACGTCCGCACGTCCCCGCGCCGGAGGTCGAACAGAGCGTGGCCGGCCAGGTGCGGAGCGCGCCGGGCGAAGCCCTCCGGATCCCGCGTCAAGACCGTCGCCCTCAGGCCCAGGCCGGCGCCGTCGTTGGCCGCGCACAGCACTTCGAGGATCCAGGAGCCCACGAAGCCGGTCCCGCCGGTCACGAAGACCCGTCCGCCCGCGAGATCGGCCAGGAGCGGCGCCGCCCGCTCGGCCAGAAAGGCGCGATCGACTTCCAGGATCGGCGAGGTCACAGTCTGCCGCCCCTCTATCCCGAGGTGGTCGGATCGAGCCCGCCCCGCCGGGGCCGGAACACGAGGGTCCGCTGAAGCGTGAAGGCCAGCGCCGCCATCGGGAGAGCGCAGAACGCCGCCATCGCGAGGACCGGCACGCCGTGTGCCTGCGCCCAGGCCAGAGGAACCAGGCCGACCACGTAGCAGACGCCATACACGAAGAAGAAACGCAGGATCAGCCGGTTGTCGTGGCTGCCGAAGACCAGGGCTCCGTAGCTCTTGAAGTTGAAGAGAACCCCGAGAACCGTGGAAACGAGGGCGGCGACGGCGTAAGGCGCGCCGATCAGGATTCCGACGGCGAAGACGCCGTAGCCGAACGCGGTATTGAGGCCGCCCACGAGGAGAAACCGCAGGAAGCGATTGGCGAGGAGCCGCGAAAACAGGCCGGATCGCGGCTCCCGCGCGGGCGCTCCGGTCACGCCGCGCGGCCGCCGGAAGAGAGGCGGAGCGCGGGGTTGCTACAATCTCTGGGCGCGGGCGCGACGCCGCTCAGAGATTTCATGAAGACAATTATACTGGCCGGCGGAGCCGGGACCCGCCTCTCGGAGGAAACAGTCCTCCGTCCCAAGCCGATGGTGGAGATCGGCGAGCATCCGATCCTCTGGCACATCATGCAGATCTACTCGTTCCACGGCTTCTCCGAGTTCCTGGTCGCGCTCGGCTACAAGGGCGACGTCATCAAGGACTACTTCCTGAACTTCTACGCCCGCAATGCCGACGTCACGGTCCGGCTGGGGCGCGGCGAGAACCAGATCCACACCGCCGTCCTCCCCCGACTGGACGGTGCACCTGGTCGACACGGGCCTGGCGACGCAGACCGGCGGTCGGCTGCGGCGGCTCTCCCCATGGATCGGCAAGCGAGCACCTTCATGATGACCTACGGCGACGGCGTGGCGGACGTCGACCTGAAGGCCCTGGTCGCTTTCCACCGCGCGCACGGCAAGCTCGCGACCGTCACCGCCGTGCGCCCGCCGGCGCGCTTCGGAGCACTGATGCTCGACGGAGACCGGGTCGCCGCGTTCGCCGAGAAGCCGCAGGTCGGCGAGGGCTGGATCAACGGCGGCTTCTTCGTGCTCGAGCCGGCCGGTCCTCGACCTGCATCGCCGGAGACGACACGCTCTGGGAGCTCGAGCCCCTTGAACACGCTCGCCGCGCGCGGCGAGCTGATGGCCTACCGGCACGACGGCTTCTGGCAGCCGATGGACACGCTGCGGGAGAAGCGGCTGCTGGAAGAGCTGTGGAGCTCGGGCCAGGCCCCGTGGAAGATCTGGAAATGACGTTCTGGCGCGACCGATCCGTCCTGGTCACCGGGCGCCACCGGCCTGGTCGGCTCCTGCGCTCGTGCCCCGCCTGGTCGAGCCGGGGCGCGCGTCGCGACCCTGGTGCGGGACTGGGATCCGCCAGTCCGAGCTCATCCGATCCGGGGCCATCGACTCCTGCCGCGTCGTCTCCGGCACGCCTCGAGTCGATGCGACGACGTCGAGCGAGCCCTGGTCGAGCACGAGGTCGACACCGTCTTCCACCTCGGTGCGCAGACCGCTCGTCGGGACCGGCCTACCGCAGCCCGCTACGCGACCTTCGAGAGCAACATCCGGGGCACCTACAACCTGCTCGAGGCCTGCCGCGCGCCACGCCGGCTGGTGCGGCGCGTCGTCGTCGCCTCGAGCGACAAGGCCTACGGCGAGTGCCGCGGTCCTGCCGTACACCGAGGACGATGCCGCTGCGCGCGGGACGTCACCCGTACGACGTCTCGAAGAGCTGCACCGACCTGCTCGCCGGTTGCTACGCGCGGACCTACGGCGCTGCCCGGTCGCGGTCGCCCGCTGCGGCAACATCTACGGCGGCGGCGACCTGAACTGGAGCCGGATCGATCCCGGGCACGATCCGGTCGATCCTCCGCGGACGAGCCCCCGGTGCATCCGCTGCGACGGCACGTTCCTCCGCGACTACCTCTACGTCGACGACGTCGTCGAGCGCCTACCTCGCGCTGGCCGAGCGCGGCCGAGAGCCCGAGGTCCCGGCGAGGCCTTCAACTTCAGCCGACGAGTCGCCCGCGCGGTGCCTCGAGATCTACGCGGCGTGCTGCATCCTGCGGCTCGCGGTCGCGACGGCCTCGAGCCGATGATCCGGAACAGGCGGTCGGCGAGATCAAGACCAGTACCTCGACTGCTCGCAAGGCGACGCGCCTGCTCGGCTGGCGGCCGAAGTGGTCGCTCGCCGACGGGCTGGCCGCGACGATCGCCTGGTACCGAGGACCTCCTCGGAACGACAACGATGACACGCCGAGTCGGAGCTGCGCGGCCGAGATCCTCAGCTCTCGTCGCGAGTACGCGAGGGTGGCGTTGCCCGAGAAGTCCGTTCGTCGGCGGACATCTCCCGGTCCCCGTGAGCGGCAAGGTCTTCGACGCCGACGAGATGACGCATCCTCTGTCGACGCGTCGCTCGACTTCTGGTTGACGACCGGCCGCTACGCCGAGGAGTTCGAGAAGCGACTTCGCGCAGTGTCATGGGCGTGCGCACGCGCTGCTCTGCAACTCGGGCTCGTCGGCCAACCTCCTCGCGCTCTCCGCGCTCACCTCGCCCCGGAGCTCGGCAAGCGGCGGCTGCGTGGAGGGCGACGAAGTCATCACCGTCGCCGCCGGATTCCCGACCACGGTCAACCCGATCTACCAGAACCGCCTGACTCCGGTCTTCGTGGACGTCGAGCTCGGCACCTACGACGCGAACATGGACAGGTCCGCGAGGCCGTCGGCCCGAAGACCCGCGCGATCGTGATGGCCCACACGCTCGGCAACCCGTTCGACCTCGACGCGGTCATGGAGATCGCCGCGGCGAGCACGACCTCTGGGTCATCGAGGACAACTGCGACGCGCTCGGCGCGACCTACGACGGCGAGCCGGTCGGGACCGTTCGGTGACCTCGCCACCATTCGAGCTTCTACCCCGCGCACCACATCACGATGGGCGAGGGCGGAGCGTGCTCACGCAGAAGAAGCCGATGCGCAAGAATCATCGAGAGCTTCCGCGACTGGGGCCGCGACTGCTGGTGCGTTCCCGGGCGAAGAACACCTGCAACGCGCTTCGACTGGCAGCTGGGCGACCTTCCCTACGGCTACGACCACAAGTACATCTACTCGCACATCGGCTACAACCTGAAGATGACCGACATGCAGGCCGCGGTCGGCGTGGCGCAACTCGAAAGCTCGATGCCTTCTGCCTGGCCCGCCGCGAGAATTGGGCCTACTACCGGCGTGAGCTGTCCGGTCTCGACGATTTCTTCGTCCTGCCGGAAGCGACTCCCGGGAGTGACCCGAGCTGGTTCGGATTTCTTCTGACGCTGCGGCCGGACGCACCGTTCTCCCGTGACGAAGTCGTGAGGGAGCTCGAAGGGAAGAGAATTCAGACCCGGATGCTGTTCGCGGGCAACATTCTGCATCAGCCGAACCTGACGCGCCTGGCCGCCGAGCGTTGCGCCGACGGAGCACCAGCGCCCTTCCGAGTCGCGGGCTCGCTGACCAACTCGGACATCGTGATGCATCGCAGCTTTTGGATCGGTGTGTTTCCTGGATTGAGCCCCGCGATGCGGCAGTTCGTGGCGGAAACGATCCGGAACTACGTCGGTCAGTACACGACGAGAGTCTGACCCGCCGTGCGGCGAAGCGAAGCCTCGAAACGTCAAAGCGCGCTTCCGGTCCGGCAGCAATTTCGCCCCGGAGCCATTTCCTGGTGTCTGGGTCTTCTCGTCTCTCTCGGCATCCTCGTGCTCCTTCTGCGGCGAATTTCGCTCTCCTCTCTCGTGGAGGTTTGGAGGCGCACGCATTGGCAGATCCTTCTCGTGCTGCCTTTTCTGGCGGTGGGAAGCTTCGTTCTGCGGGCCGTGCGGCTCCGCTTCCTGACCAATGCACGGACTGCGACGATGGGCTATCTCTCGGCATGCTCGGTCGGGAACCTCCTGAACATGCTCCTTCCGGCCCGCGTGGGAGACATTACCCGGTGCTTCTTGCTTCGGCGGCGGACCGGCACACCCCTTGCCGGCCACCTGGCCTGTCTGGTCCTCGACCGGGTCTACGACCTTGTGGCCTTTTGCCTGCTTGGCGCGGCGTCAGCGGCCTTTCTCGGACTTCTCCGTCATTCGGGATTCCCGCGGCTCGCCATCCTTGGCGTCGGGTTGGCTTTCCTGTCCGCCTCCCTGGGAGCGCTGGTCCTGTCGATTCTCCATCCTCCCGTCTGGTTGCGACGCATTCGAGTCTGGGCGGCGCGGTCGGGCCGGTCAAAGACTCTCAGAGCACTTGACAGCTTCGTCAGTCCGGCCGGCCGCAAGCTGAGATGGAATTGGCTGGCCGCGGCAGCCGTGTGCACCGTGGCCGCCGTCTTCGTCGACGTTCTCGGTATCGCTCTCCTGTCGCGGGCGGTTCTGGGAGACCTTCCGACGGGCTGGATCATGCTCGTCACCAGCGCCTTCGCCTTAGGCATCGCCGTGCCGGGTACACCCGGCGGCCTTGGGATCCACCAGGCCACCGCCGTTTGGCTCCTGGGCCTCGCTTCGATCGACGGCCCCCACGCAATCGCCCTTTCCCTGCTCGCAGATTCGATGCTCATTGCCGTCGTCGCGGTGATGGGCACCGGGTTTCTCACTTTCGAAGGTCTGAGCCTCTTCGACGCGACTCGCCTCACCAGATCCGACACTCCCCGGATCGCTCCGCTTTCGCCGTGAGACTTCCACCCTCCCTCTACCGCGTTCTTCAGCATCTGGTTCATGGGGACTACGCGGAAGAACGCCGCGCGATCGAGAGCTGGTACGCGCCGCGGAAAGGCGAAGCGATTCTGGAACTCGGATGCGGCACCGGCACCTTCTGCGAATTCTTTCCACCCGGGGCCTACACCGGTATCGATTCCGACGTCTCTCGTATCGAAGAAGCTCGGCTTCTCCATCCATGGGGCTCTTTTCGTGTCCTGGACGTCGCGGACTTGACGGCCGAGCTTGTCCGAGGCTTCCCGATGGTTCTCGCGATGAATTTCTTCCACCATCTCTCCGACGAACAGAGTCAACGCATGTTGGACACCGTTCGAGCGGCGGCGCAAAAGAGCTCGATCCGACTCCTTGCCGGCGAGCCGACGCTTCCGCGGTTCCGTGAGAATCCGATCGGTTATCTGCTGGCCAAAGCGGACGAAGGCGATTACGTGCGCTCCCTCGAAGACACAAAGAAGTTGTTTGGGAGCGCTCTCCGGTCGACGACGGTCGGCCCGCTCAACCCGATCTGGCCCATTCCTGGCGCCTTCTTCGAGCTGGAATTTGCTCCGAGCCAAGGCCGGATGTCAGAGCCGGGCAAGACAGGTTCGTGCGCCTCGAGGTGACCGGTCAGGCTCACGCAGGTGAAGACGCGATCCCTTCGGCCGCCGGGGCGTGGCACAATACCGATATTGTTAGTGAGATCGCGTCCTGGCTCGGGGTTCTTCCGGTAACCACCGATCCCATGGTTGGAATTTCATCGTCGAGATCCCTACGACGTAATCCACGGCCCTCTCTCCGGTCCGGCAGTCCGACCGTTCATGGACCCAGGACCCTCAGAATCGCTTCCGGATAGGCGCGGTGCTCCTGCTCGAGAATCCGCTCGGCCAGGGTCTCCTCCGTGTCTCCGGGCAGGATCGGCACGCGCCTCTGGACGACGATCGGCCCGGCGTCCACGTTCTCGTCGACGAGGTGCACGGTGCAGCCCGACTCCTTCTCGCCCGCCTCGAGCGCCTGCCTCTGCGGGTGCAGCCCCGGGAACTTGGGCAGGAGAGAGGGATGAATGTTGAGAATCCTGCCGCGGTACGCCGCGACGAAGTCCGGCGACAGGACGCGCATGTACCCGGCCAGACAGATCAGGTCCGGCTCCATGACGCTCAGCAGTTCCCGCAGAGCGCCTTCGTGGGCCGCCCGGGTCGCAAAGAGACGTCGGTCCACCGCATGAGCCGGAAGCCCTCGCAGACGCGCCTTCTCGAGTCCCGGGGCATGCGGAACATCCGCGATGACTCCCACGATGACGGTGTCCGGAAGCTCGCCCGCCTGCACGGCGTTGGCGATGGCCTCGAGGTTCGAGCCGCGTCCCGAGAGGAGCACGGCGAGGCGATGGCGGCGCGTTGCCTTCATCGCCCTGGCTCTCTCCGCGCCCACAGCATCAGCCGGGTCGTCGGATAGCCCGTGAATTGTTCTTGGACTCCCCGGACCCTGGCAAAACCCGTAGCCTTGAGAGCAGCCTCGTACACCCTTGCCTGTTTGAGGTCGAGACCACCCGACGGGGCCACGAACCACAGGAAACGAGACGGCCATCGGGCCAGGGTCTCCTTCCACTCTTCGATCGGCGCCCGGGTGAAAACGGCCAGGCGTTTCTCTCCGTTGGCGAAGTAATCGCGGTCCAGAAGAACGCCGCGGACGTCCCTGTGCGTCGGGAGCTCGAGGATGGGTGTCACGGCCTCGTCGCGGCGGAGGCCATCGAGGTAGAACGCCAGGGCGAAACTGTGGAGAGGATCGGGATAGCCGAGGTTGTAGGAGTGCTGGACGACGACCGGCGTGCGCCGCAGGAGCTGGCCGGTGGCAATCACCTGCGCGATCTGCTTCGCGTTGCCCTTGGCTTCGATGCGTTCCGCCGTGGCCGGCAGCAGGACCAGATTCAAGCCGATGAGATTGGCGAGCAAGGCCTTCGACACGAACCCCGATCGAGTCAGGGCCAGGCAGGCGAAGATTCCGGCGTACAGCGCCGTCTGATGTCGCGGGCTGATACCGAAGCCAAACCTCGACATCAAGAGAATCGACAGGGCCAGGGCCAGCCAGACGGCGGCGGGGAGACACCACCCCAGTTTTCCTCGAACCCGGAACAGAGAGATCGCCAGCAGAATCCCGAGCACGTACTCCGGATCCCCCCGCAGAAGGCCCAAGAAAGGGCCGTACGCGGTCGAGTACAGCAGCGACTTGAGAGGCTGGGGCTCGAACAGCGGGATCCCATGCTGTCCCGGAACTCGCAAGGAAAAAACGTACAGGGCCTGAGCCACGGCGAAAGCTGCTCCGAAGCCGATAGCGACCGTGACCCGGCCGGTCTTGCGCCAATGTTCCGGGTCGCGCCAGAGAATGAACGGAAGGCAGAGACCGACACCGGCCAGGAGACAGACGTTCCACAGGTGCGCCCAAACCGCGACCGTGCCGAGGAACGCCGCGGCGGCGACCCCCCATCCTCGGGCGCCTTCCAGGACCGACGAGAGCGAGACGAGAAAGGCGATTACCAGGAGTCCGGCGAGGCTGTAGACGCGTGCCTCGAAGGAGTAAAAGAGAAAGGCGGGCGTCGACCCGAAAGCGAGCGCCACTCCGAACGCCCAGAGCCGGTCCCGCGAACGCGCGCAGACCGATGACGTACAGCGCAACCACCGCGAGGACGAAGTACACCGTGGAAGGAAGGCGCAGGTACAGCTCCGGGCTCGCCGCCAAATGAAACCCGACGACATCGAAGAGCGCATGAACGATCTCGCTGGAGGTCGCAATAGCCGAACGTTCCCACCAGCCGCGCCCACAGGGATCCGGGCCGCCCCATCTCGATGGCCCGCACTTCGGGATGGCGCTCGAAGTGGTAGTACAGGATCTCGTCCAGCCAGAGGGAAGCCCCCATCGATCCTCGAAGAAGGCAGTAGGCGAGGGGAAGTAGCGACGCGACGATCGCGGCCGGGTGCCAGACCCGACCCGGGATCCGCCGCTTCTTCGGCTTGGACCCAGGAGAGTCGGGAGGGCCGCTCGCGCCCTCGGAGCGGACCGGCGCCGCGGTTTCGGAGGTCACTGCGATCGACGGCCGGCTTCCGGCGGTCCCGCTCGGCCCGGAGCCGGCGTTCCTGCGCCGGTCATCGGTCCGTGATCACGACCCGTCGCGAGCCTCGACGGACCTGCCCAATCACCCAGTAGGTCGCTCCCGCCGTCTTGAGCAGTGCCGCGGCCCTCGCAGATCCGCCGCGGAGAGATAGGAGCACCATGCCGATGCCCATATTGAAGACGCGGTGCATCTCGTCGAACGAGATGGCGCCCTCGCGCTGCAAGAGCTCAAAGAGGGGAGGCACCAGCCACGTACCGGTGCGGATCTCCACGTCCACGCCCTCCGGAAGGACGCGGGGAATGTTGTCGTCGAAACCTCCGCCGGTAATGTGGGCCATGGCGTGAATCAGGTCCTCGGCCAACAACGGCTCGATGACCCGAAGGTAGGAAAGGTGCGGAGCGAGCAGAGCATCGGCGATGGTCTTTCCTCCGAGCTCTTTCATCCGATCGTTCGGGCTCCTGTTCTGATCCTGGAGCAGGACCTTCCGCGCCAGGGAGTATCCGTTGGTGTGGAGCCCCGCCGACGCCAGGCCGACGGCGATGTCGCCCGAGCGCACGCGGGATCCGTCGAGGACCTTCTCCCGATCCACGACTCCGACGATCGTCCCCGCGACGTCATAGTCGCCCGCCGCGTAGAAGCCGGGCATCTCCGCCGTCTCCCCGCCCAGGAGAGCAGTGCCGTTCTCGCGGCACCCCCGGGCGATGCCTTCGATCACGGCGGCGACAATCTTCGCGTCGATCCTGCCCGTCGCGATGTAGTCGAGGAAAAACAGGGGCCGAGCCCCTTGCACCAGGATGTCGTTGACGCAGTGGTTGACCAGATCGGCCCCGCACGTGTCGTGCCTTCCCGTTTCGATGGCGACCTTCAGCTTCGTTCCCACCCCGTCCGTTGACGCCACCAGGACCGGTTCGCGGTAGCCGGCGAGATCGGGACGGAAGAGTCCGCCGAAGCCGCCGATGTCGCCAAGGACACCGGCCGTAAAAGTCGAGCGAATCGCCGCGCGGGCCTGAGCGAGCGCCGCCGCCTTGGCATCGATGTCCACTCCGGCTTGCGCGTAGCGAGAGTCTTTCAAGCAGGAAGGATTATAGGTGCGCGATCCCGTTTTCGCTTGCCGGCGCGGCGATCGGTTATCCTTGTTCCAAAATCGTGCCCATTCATCCAGGCCCACGCTTCGCCGATCGACTCCATGGCTCGAAAGTCGGTCGAACGCCGGAAAAACCCTCGACTCCTGATCAATCCTGCCAGCGGGGATGTCGGCGCCGATGACCCGAGTCGTCGCCATCGGAGCCGGCCCCGCCGGGCTGACCGCCGCCTACGAGCTCGTCAAGAACGGGGTCCCGGTGACCGTCCTGGAGGCGAGCCCGGACCGCGTGGGCGGGCTCGCCCGCACCGAGAAGTACAAGGGCTTCTGCTTCGACATCGGCGGCCACCGTTTCTTCTCCAAGAGCAAGGAAATCGAGGACCTGTGGACCGAGATCCTCGGAGCGGAGATGCTCGAGCGGGGGCGTCTCTCTCGGATCTACTACCGGGGCCGGTTCTTCGACTATCCCTTGAAGGCGATGAACGTCTTGAAGAACCTCGGCCCGGTCAACGTCCTGCTGGCAATGGCCAGCTATCTCCGGGCCAAGCTGCGGCCGATCGAGAACGCCCGCTCGTTCGAGGACTGGACGATCAACTCCTTCGGACGGCGCCTCTATCTCACCTTCTTCAAGACCTACACCGAGAAGGTCTGGGGGATCCCGTGCTCGGAGATCTCCGCGGACTGGGCGGCCCAGCGCATCAAGGGTCTTTCCATGCTCTCGCTGCTCAAGGCGACTCTCCTGCCCCAGCGCCGCAAGCCTCGGGAGAAGGTGATCAAGACGCTCATCGACGCCTTTCGCTACCCCAAGTACGGTCCGGGTCAGATGTGGGAGACCGTCACTCGTTTCGTCGAGGAGCACGGAGGAGCGGTCCGGATGGGCCGCGAGGTCCGGCAGATCCTCCGCGACGCGACCGGCGATCACTGAAATCGTGGTCGCCGGCCAGCGACGGCGTGACGAGCGCTTCGGCGGCACCCACTTCCTCTCCTCGATGCCGGTTCGCGAGCTCGTCGAAAGCCTCTCGCCGGCTGCCCCGGAAGAGGTCCTCCGGGCGGCCCGGTCCCTCAAATATCGCGATTTCCTCACGGTAGCCCTCATCGTCGATCAGCCGGAGACGTTTCCCGACAACTGGATCTACATCCACGACCCGAGCGTCCAATTGGGACGCATCCAGAATTTCAAGAACTGGAGCCCTTTCATGGTTCCGGACGCCCGGCTCACGTGCCTGGGGCTCGAGTACTTCTGCACCGAGGGGGACGCCCTTTGGGCGCAGAGCGACACGGCGCTCATCGAGCTCGGCCGCGAGGAGCTCGCGAAGATCGGCCTGGTCGCGAAGGACCGGGTGACCGATGGATGCGTCGTGCGGATGAAAAAGGCCTATCCGGTCTACGACGATCGGTACGCCGAGCACGTCGCGGTCATTCGGCGATTCCTCGAGGCGGAAACCCCGAACCTCCAGTTGATCGGCCGCAACGGCATGCACAAGTACAACAACCAGGACCACGCCATGATGACGGGACTCCTGGCCGCGAGAAACATTCTCGGCGGCCACTTCGACGTCTGGAAGGTGAACTCCGACGCGGAGTACCACGAAGAGGGAGAAGTCCAGGACAGCGCCCGCGCCTTGCCCAAGCCCATCCCGCCGCTGCCGGGGCGGCGCGTCGTCCCGTTGGGCCGGACCGATGACATCCATCAGTGAGACGCCCGCCGCGTCTCGCACCATCCTTCTGACGGGAGGGGCTGGCTTCTTCGGAGAGATCGCCAAGAACATCTTTCTCGAGCGGGGGTACCGCTGCGTGTCCGTCGACTTACAGCCGGACGCGTCTTCGCATCCCCTCCTCACGACGTTGCAGGGCGACCTGCGCGACCGTACGTTTCTGGAGAGCGTGTTCGGCGGGCGCCGGTTCGACGCGATCGTCCATGCCGCGGCCGTCCTCGCGCACGCCACGCCCGACCCGAAGGACTTGTGGTCTTCCAACGTGGAGGGGACCCGCGTGCTGGCGGACATGGCCAGGACGCACGGCGTTCCCAGGATGATTTTCATCTCATCCAACTGCCTGTGGGCGGAGAACTTCCGCCGGCCCGTCCGCGAGGACGATCCGCCGCGGCCCGCGGAGCTGTACGGAAAGAGCAAGTGGGAGGGCGAGAAGATCCTCTGGGGCTACCGGAACGCGTTCGACGTGGTCGTGCTGCGCAGCCCCACCATCATGGATTCGGGTCGGCTGGGACTCCTGGCCATCCTCTACGACTTCATCCTCGAGGGCCGCCGCGTGTGGGTGGTGGGCTCCGGACAGAATCGATACCAGTTCATCTACGCGCCCGACCTGGCGCAGGCCTGCATCCTGGCTCTCGGGTATCGGGGCTCCGCGATTTTCGGGATCGGCTCGGACAACGTCAAGCCGATGCGCGAGGTCTACCAGTCCGTCATCGACCGGGCCAGGACTGGCGCGCGGGTGGCTTCGCTGCCGAAGGGGCCGACGCTTCTTGCCATGAGAGTCGCTTACCGGCTCGGAATCTCACCACTCGGCCCGTACCATTACAAGATGATCGCGGAGGATTTCGAGTTCGACACCTCGGCCATCAAGCGGGAGCTCGGCTGGAGGCCCACGCTGACCAACGAAGAGATGCTGGCCAAGGCCTTCGAGTACTACAGGGATCATCGGGAAGAGATCTCGGCGCGGACCGCGGTCTCGGCTCACAAGAAAGCAGCCGCGCCGGGAGTCATCCGTCTGTTGAAGTGGCTCTCGTAGGCTCCTCGCGGCCACCGGCGAGAAACCAACCGCGATGACCGTTGCCGGCATTCTGGTGAAGTACCTGCTCGAGTCGGGTTGGTGCTTCGTTGGCCTTCGGCAGTTCGCGCATCAAGACCCGGTCCGTCTTGGCGCGGTGCTCCAACGCGGGCTCCTTCGACTGCTGCTGGGCCGTGCCGCGTCTTTCTTGATTCTCCTCGCGCCGCGCTCGTGGTCGGAACCCGGGCTCTATGCGCTCGTCATCGCCTTACGCTGGCTGACCTGGTCGTTTCTCGACCAGCTGATCTTCGCCCGAGGCGTGACCCTGCGATCTCTGTTCGTCGGCGAGCGGCGCCGCTCGACAGCCTGGCGCTTCGGGGGTGTCGTCGTCTCCTGCCTCGCGGACGTCTTGCCCGTCGTCCAGGGAGTCTGGATCGGGAGCCTGTGGGTCTAACGGTCTTTCGTTCGCACCGCATCCTTTCGAAGAGTCAATGCGCGCTCGGGGGTCCGATCCTCAAGCGTCCGAGACGCCCCGTGGCCTCGTCGAAAACGTACGGGGCCCGGTCGGGAGCTCGCGCCACCAGACGAGCGTCGTCGGCGCCGCGGTCGTAAACGCGCCAAACGCGCTCGTGAGCGAGATCGGGCGCATTGGAGATCAGGCTGCTCTCGACGTCATGGGTTTTCGAATAGCGCACGAAGACGATCGCCTTCGACTCCGGGACCGACGCGAGAAGAGCCTCGAACCGTTCCGACCCGAGGGCGAGCGTTCGCCGATAAGCCCGCAGGCGAGCGGCCTCGACGAGGGACTGTCCCGATGCGACACAAAGGAGCACCGCCACAAGCGCCGCCTTCCATTCGGGCCGTCCAACCGATCCAGCGGCGCCCGAAGACGACTTCGGTCGAAGACGGGAGAGCCCGTTCGCGGTCACGAAGGCGAGCACCGGCAGGATCTCCAGATAGTAGAGGCTCCAATCGACGGAATGGCAATAGGCCAGGTGCCCAAGCACGTAGATTCCCACGCTCACAATGGCAAACCGTCCTCCCGGGGGAAGCCTCAAGATCCCCAGCCCCGCGAAGACGATCAGAAGAGCGCGCCACCCATCCCACATGTCTGCACCGATCACGAGGAGACGTATGGCGAGGATCTTCGGCAACGCCTTGGGGACATGGGCAAGCTTCAGACGCTCGAACCGCGCCGCAATGGCGGCCTGGTCCGGGGGAAGCGCCCGCCGCGGCGGCGGGATGTGGACGTTGAAGCCCAGCGTGTCACTGGGCAGGTACGTCTGGTTGTACTCGACTAACGGCATCCGCCGCCAGTCTCCGGTCGTCTCCGCGTCCCACAGCGGAAGAATTCCCAAGACCAGGAGACCGGCGGCCGTCGCGACGCCGAGCTGCCGCCAGGCCCGGCGCTTCCAAGCTCCCACCACGACGACCGCCGCCACCGGGATACCGAAGAGGAGCATCGTGAAGGGCCGCGTCGCCGCTCCCCAGGCCGTCGCCACCGCCAGCAGGACGAGCCACCAGCCCCTCCCGCTCTCGCGCCAACGCAGGAGGAACCACCACCCGAGGAGCCAGAGCGCGCTGGTCGTCATCTGGGCGAAGTAGCTCGTGCGGAAGTGAAGGTTCCCCGGCGCCGTCGTCCACAGAAGCCAGGTCGCCAGACCCACCCAGGGACCGGCCACGCGCCGCGCCAGCGCGAACACGAGGGCGGCGGCGACGCCGGTCAGCAGGATCGAGATCAACGCGGGCAGGCCGATCCAGACGCCGGGGACCAGGAGCAACGAGTGGCCCGGAGGATACTTCGAGGCAAACACCGGGGTGACCAGGACGTGCATCTGCTCGAAGAACTCGGGCAACGGGGGCGGCGGCGCGGTCCAATGTCCGGACGCGAAGATCTCGGCCTGCAGCAAGTAGGCGCTTTCGTCGGAGATCACGGCCGGCGGCCGCAGAGAGCCCCACACCCACCAGAAAAAGAGTCCGCTGGCGACTCCGAGCCACGCCGGAACCTGGCGGGAGGCCAGGACCCGCTCGAGTCGGTCGGTCACGTGACCAGAGATCCCTTCGACTGCCAGCGCTTCCAGGCTCCGCTCGCGCGGACGTCGTCGATCGCATCGAAGGCGCGGTCGAGCTCCGCGTCGTCGGTGTAGAAGTGGGGAGACAGCCGGATCCCGACGCCGGGGCGGTAATCGACGACGACGTCGCGGGCGTTCAGCTCACGGGACGCCTCCAGGGCATGTTCGAAGTCGACGGCCGCAGTGCCGCCGCGGCGCTCCGGCGCGCGGGGGGTCGCGCAGCGCAGGCCGCGCATCTCTGCCAGATCGATCAGACGCGCGGTCTGGCGCAGCGACTTCGCTCGTACCGCCTCGATCCCCGCCTCGGCCACGATCCGGGGCCCTTCCCGCGCGGCGTAGAGAGCGGGAATGTCGGGAGTGCCCAGCAGGAATCGGAACGCGTCGTCGCGATAGCGCATGGGGGGCGGCTCGAAGTCGAAGGGGGCCGGATGCGCCATCCACCCGGTCAGGGAGGGCGACAGCGAGCCGCGCAGGTCCGGGCGCACATAGAGAAACGCGGCGCCGGGACCTCCGCAAAGCCACTTGAGGACTCCGCCGACGAGAAAATCGGCGCCGAGCCCGTGGACGTCGACCGGGAGAGTCCCCGCCGACTGGTACGCGTCGAGCGCCAGCAGCGCACCGACCCGCCGGCACTTCTCGGAGATCGGAGAGACGTCCAGCACGAACGCGCTCTTGAAGAGGACGTGCGAGATGGCGACCAGCGCCGTGGTCTCGTCGATCGCCTCGATCACGCGGCCCTCGTCCACGGTCAATCCGTCCCCGTCCGGGGAGGGCACGACCGTGATCCGCGCGCCCAGACGCGCGGCCAGAGATTCGTACACGTACCGCACCGACGGAAACTCTCCTTCGATCATCACGATCCGATCGCGCGGCGGCCGATAGTCGAAAGCGGAAAGGAGAACGGCCGACGCGATCGTGACATTGGGAAGCATCGATACGCTGCCGGCCGGCGCGTTGAGAAGCGGCGCGACCCGATCTCCCACCGCGACGGACATCTCCCACCACGAATCGGCCCAGGCGCGCACGCCGCGCGACGCCCAGGTCTCGGCGTACTCGGCCAGGGACCGGGCCGCCGACCGCGGCATGGCGCCGAGCGAGTTGGAGATGAGATAGGTGGTCTTCTCCAGAATCGGAAACTCGGAGCGAAAGCGCAGGAGGGGATCAGGAGGAATCGGGTGATCAGGCGATTGGGTCATCGGGTCATCGGATCATCGGGCGATCGCCGAGGCGACCCGGGAACCGACCTTGTACACGGCGCGGATCGACCGGACGTTCTTGACGTCGGACGTGGGGTCGGCGTCCAGAACGAGAAAGTCGGCGCGTTTTCCGGCCTCCAGCGTTCCGCGGTCCTTCTCGATGCCGAGGGAGCGAGCGGCCGTCTGGGTCGCCGCGCGGATCGCCTCGAGCGGCGTCAGGCCCGCCTGGACGTACAGGCCCATCTCGATCGAGACGCCGAGGCCGGGAAAGGCCCACATGTCGGTGCCCAGCGCGATCGGGACGCCGGCGTGGTGCAGCGCGAGCAGGTTCTGCCTGAGCGCCGGAAGGTGGCGCCGAACGTTCGCGAAGTTGGGGTAGCGCTCGCGGTATCCATCCGAGTACGCGGACGAGCGATAGCGAGCCACCAGCATAGCCGGCAGACCTTCCGTCGCGCGCGCATCGGCCAGAACCCCGTCGACGAACGTGCGTGGATCGGCCAGAAACTCGAAAATGTCCATCGTCGGAATGTAGAAGACCGGACGGCTCTTCATCGTGGCCATCGTGGCCGCGTCGATCGGGTCGAGCACGCCATGTGCGAGCGCGGTCGCCCCGTCCGCGACGGCTTCCTTCGCGTCCGCGAGGCTCGGGGCGTGGACCGACGCCCGCAGGCCCAGCCGGCGGGCCTCGCCGAGCAGGGCCGCCGCGACGTCCGCGCGAACCCGCGGGAGAGAGGCCTTCCGGCACCAGGCCATGTCGTCGAGCATGAGCTTGATCTCGGAGGAGCCGAGGGTCTTCGCCCGGTCGACCGCCGCCCGGGCCTCGTCCGGCGTCGACGGAAACCGGTTCAGGTTGGAGTCGGGCGGCTGACCCTGGTCCCACCAGCCGTTCTTGATCGTGAAAATAGGCGCCGCCGGAAACACTTCGGGGATATCGCTGCGGGTCCGGGAGTCGGCGGCGAGCTTCTCCGCAACCGAGACGTCCTCGGCCATCAGACGTGCGGACGTGACGCCCCAACGAAGCATCGCGCGCAGGTCCTCCTCCGACTCGGCGTGGACGTGGGCGTCGATCAGGCCTGGAATGATCCAACGGCCGGAGACGTCGAGGAGCTCTGTTCCGGCGGGCAGAGCGGCGATGACCTCGGGAGTCGCCGCGCCCACCGAAACGATCCGACCCTCGGAAAGGATCAGCAGAGCGTGTGCGCGCGGCGGCGCGCCGGTCCCGTCGATCAGAGTCGCGCCACGGAGAGCGATGGTCGTGGCCAGGACCAGAGCCCTCACAGAGGAAGCGCTCTCACGCCGTCTTACGGAACCGGGCTCGCCGGCTCACCGCGTGTCGAGCGCGTGCTCCTTTTCGCGCTCCCCTTCCGGGACCTCGACCGGATAGATGCCGGTGAAACAGGCCGTGCAGGTCGCATGCTGAGGACGGCCGAACGCCTCGAGCATGCCGTCGGGCGACAGATAACCGAGGGTGTCGGCCTCGACGTACTCCCGGATCCCCTCCACGGGCTGGGTCGAGGCGATCAGCTCCTGCCGGGTCGGAGTATCGATTCCGTAGTGGCACGAGGCCACGGTGGGAGGAGAGGAGATCCGTACGTGGACTTCGAGCGCGCCCGCCTCGCGCAACATCCGCACGATCTTCCGGGAGGTCGTGCCGCGCACGATCGAGTCGTCGACCAGGACAATGCGCTTGCCCTCGACGACCTCACGGACCGGATTCAACTTGACCTTCACGCCGAAGTGGCGGATCGCCTGCTTGGGCTCGATGAACGTGCGCCCGACGTAGTGATTGCGCACGAGGCCGAGGGCGAACGGGATCCCGGATTCCCGGGCGTAGCCCAGAGCCGCGTACATGCCGGAGTCCGGCACCGGGACCACGACGTCGGCCTGCGCCGGATGCTCCCGGGCCAGCCTGGCACCGAACGCCTCCCGCGTCGCGGCCACGCTCTTGCCGAAGACGAGCGAGTCGGGGCGCGCGAAGTAGACGTGCTCGAAGACGCAGGGGGTGGATTGCGGAAAGGCGAAGCGGTGCGACGCGAAGCCTTCGCGCGAGAGCTTCACGATCTCGCCCGGCTCGACGTCCCTCTCGAACCTGGCGCCGATCAGATCGAACGCGCACGTCTCCGACGCCACCACCGGAGCCCCCTCCCGCACGCCGAGCGAGAGCGGACGGATTCCATTGGGATCGCGCACCGCGAAGATCCCCTCGCGGGAAAGGATCAGAAGCGAATAGGCCCCGCGCACCTCCAGCAGGGCCTCGGCGATGGCGGTCTGCAGAGTCGGCGCCTTCGACCTGGCGATCAGGTGCAGGATCATCTCGGAGTCGGACGTGGTCGTGAAGAGCGCCCCGGAACGCTCGAGCTGCTCGCGGATCTGCCGGGCGTTGACGAGGTTGCCGTTGTGCGCCAGCGCCAGCGGGCCCCGGCCGCTGGCGAACACGATCGGCTGGGCGTTGATCAGGAGCGAGGCACCCGCCGTCGAATAGCGAACATGGCCGATGGCCGTGCGGCCGGGAAGCCGGCCGAGCCGCACCTCATCGAACACGTCGGCGACGTAACCCATCTCGCGCTCGACATGGATCCGCCCGTCGTCCAGCGTGGCGATGCCTGCCGACTCCTGTCCGCGGTGCTGAAGAGCGTAGAGGCCCAGGTACGCCAAGTTCGCCGCGTCCTGAGAGTCGCAGACTCCGAAGACGCCGCACTCGTCCTGGAATCCGCCGGAAAGCTCCATCCGTTCAAGATTTTATCAGAGTAATCCTCGCCGGCCGGCATTCGTCTAAAAGGACAGGATGAGGAAAGCCCGGCTGAGTCCAACGCTTTGTGCGCTCGCGGCCGGTCTCGTCCTGCTTGGCGGCGTCGTCCTCGCGGTTACGCCCGGAGCTCCGACCACGGCGCCGCCGCTCACGCCCCGGGAGAAAGCCGTCCACGTTCTCAACCGGCTGGGCTTCGGTCCCCGGCCCGGGGACGTCGACCGCGTGATGGAAATGGGCGTAGGGACGTGGATCGACCAGCAGCTCCATCCCGAACGGATCTCCGATCGGGATCTCGAGGGCCGGCTCGGGGGCCTGCCGACGCTGACGATGTCGAGCGCCGACCTCTTCGAGCGATTCGAGCGGCCGCTGCGCGAGGCGCGGCGCAAGGTTCAAGCGGGCAAGGACGGGACGGCGGCCGCAAACGTCTCCGACGCGGAGCTCGAACAGATGCGGGAGATGATCCCTCCGGAGAACCGCCCGCGCCGGATCCTCGAAGAGCTCGCGGCCTCGCGTATCCTGCGGGCGGTCTATTCGCAGCGCCAGTTGAACGAGGTGCTGGTCGACTTCTGGATGAACCACTTCAACGTCTTCGCCAGCAAGGGGCTCGACCGCGTCTTCGTCTCCGCCTTCGAGCGCGACACGGTCCGTCCGCGCATCTGGGGTCGTTTCGAGGACCTGCTGATGGCGACGGCCAAGTCTCCGGCCATGCTCTTCTACCTCGACAACGCCCAGTCGATCGCGGACGAAGCCCACCGCCCGGCGCCGCGCCCGCGGGCGCTCTGGACCCGGTACGGGTTCCTGCGGGCGGTGGAGGCGCAGAGCGGGGCCCTCAAGAAGGCGGGGGACGGGTTGAACGAGAACTACGCGCGCGAGCTGATGGAGCTGCACACCCTGGGCGTCGACGGCGGCTACACCCAGAAGGACGTCACCGAGCTGGCGCGGGCCCTGACCGGCTGGTCGATCGATCGTCGGGGCGGCGAGCCGGGCGGCTTCCTGTTCCGGGCCCGGGTCCACGACGAAGGGGCCAAGACCATCCTCGGCGTGCGGCTCGCGGCCGGAGGCGGCATCGAGGACGGCGAGAAAATGATCCGGATCCTGGCCCGCCATCCGGCCACGGCCCGGCACATCGCCCTGGAGCTCTGCCATCGGCTGGTGGCGGATGATCCGCCCCGAGCGCTGGTCGATCGGGTCGCTCGCAGATTCCTCGCGAGCGACGGAGATCTGCGGGAGACCGTGCGCGCCATCGTCGAGAGCCCCGAGTTCTTCGACCGAACGACGTTCCGCTCCAAGGTCAAGTCGCCCTTCGAGTACGTCGTGTCCGCCATTCGCGCCACGGGCGCGGAGACCGACGGGCGGATTCCCGTCGCACGGGCCATCGCCCAGATGGGCGAGCCGTTGTACCTGTGCCAGGCTCCGACCGGATACTCCGACGCCGCCTCGGCCTGGGTGAACACCGGTGCGCTCGTCGCGCGTCTCAACTTCGCTCTGGCGCTGGCGGCCAACAGGATCCCCGGAACGCAGATCGACCTGGCCCGCACGGCCTGTCCCGGCGCTCCCGAAGGGGTGCCCGAGCTCGCCCTAGCGCTGACGGGGGGAGACCTGACGCCGGGCAGCCTCCGGACGATCGAGAAACGCCTCACGGACTCTCCGGCTTCCGCCGACGACCCGACCGCCGACACACAGCTTCCCGTCGTCGCCGGGCTGATTCTGGGAAGCCCGGAGTTTCAGAGACAGTGAGGAAGACGCCAGGAACGACAACGGGAGCGCGCGGGATCGCGGTAAGGTGGAGGGCGACATGTTGAACCGCCGAGTGATTCTGAAGAAGGGCGGCATGGCCCTGGTGGCCGGAGGGCTCCTTCCCGGAGTCTTCGTGCGGATGGCGGCGGCAGCGACGTCGAAGCGTCGCGTCCTCGTGGCGATCTTCCAGCGCGGAGCGGTCGACGGGTTGAACCTCGTCGTTCCCTACGGCGAGAAGGCGTACTACGACGCGCGTCCGACGATCGGGGTGCAGCCTCCCGGTTCGGCAGAGAACGCCGCGCTCGACCTCGACGGCTTCTTCGGCCTCCACCCGTCGCTCGCGCCGATTCTTCCCTACTTCCGGGACCGGTCCGCCGCTTTCGTCCACGCGGCCGGAAGCCCCGATGCGACGCGCTCCCATTTCGATGCCCAGGACTTCATGGAGTCGGGCACGCCGGGCGTCAAGTCGACGTCCGACGGATTCCTGTCGCGGGCGGCCTCCGCGAGACCTCTCGTCAAGCCGTCGCCGTTGCGCTCCGTCGCGCTCTCGCCGGCCCTCCCGAGGATCCTTGCGGGCTCGGCCGGGGCGGTGGCTATGACCAACATCTCCCAGTTCGGAATCCGGGCCGGGCAGGTCAGCGACGCCGTCTCCAACTCCTTCGAGTCGATGTACGAGGAAGTGGTCGCCGGGACGCTCAGCGGAACGGCCCGCGAATCGTTCGACGCCGTCCGAATCCTGCGTGCGGCCGACCCCCAGAAGCTCACGCCGGACAACGGCGCCGAGTATCCGAAGGGCCCGTTCGGCAATGCTCTCTTGCAGATCGCGCAGCTCATCAAGGCCAACGTCGGGCTGGAGATCGCCTTCACCGACGTCGGCGGTTGGGATACCCACGCCGGTGAGGGAGGCGCGCAGGGTCAGCTCGCCAACCGTCTGCGCGACTACGGCGCGGCCATCGCGGCCTTCGCCCGGGACCTCGGCTCCCGCATGGCCGACGTCACGCTGGCGACGATGTCGGAGTTCGGGCGCACGGTGAGGGAGAACGGCAACCGCGGAACGGATCACGGTCACGCCAACGTGATGCTGCTCTTGGGCGGCGGCGTGAAGGGCGGCAGAGTCTACGGCAAGTGGCCCGGACTCGACTCCTCCCACCTCTACGAGAACCGTGACCTCGCCGTCACCACCGACTTCCGCGACGTCTTCGCCGAGATCCTCGCCAAACGGATGGGCGTTGCGAACTTGAAACCGGTGTTTCCCGGCTACGACCTCGGCGAGAAGAAACGCCTCGGCATCGTCGCGGCGTAGTGGAAAGCGCCGCGCCTACCAGTGCGGGGAGGTCTGCCAGCCGGGGAAGGGCCCGGGCTCGAGCTTCCATCCGTTGGGCGACTTGGCGTCGGGCACCGCACGGACGTTGGTGAAGGTGCGGAGGGTCGCGAGGAACTCCTCGTGACTTCGCTTGTGCGGAGGAACCTGCTTCATGTCAGGCACGGGCCACAGGCGGACGGTCCCGTCGTTTCCCCCGGAGGCGAGCCACTTGCCGTCCGGGGAGAACGCGAGCGTATTGACGTCGCCCTTGTGGCCGAAGAAGAGGTGCGGGTCGCCGCCGGAGATCGGCCCGACCCGGATGGCGTCATCGGGTCCCGTGCTGGCGACCAGGGTCTCGCTCGGATCGAGGGCCAGCGCGCAATTCCCTTCCGCCCGATACGGCAGCGGGACGGGAGCGCTCCCGTCGAGGCCAAACCGGAGTATCTCGCACCAAGGGTTCTTCCCGTCGCAGGCGAGTCCGACCCCGACTCGTCCGCTCCGGCCGACGGCGAGTTCGTTGTTGAACACAGACGACAGGACTTTTCCCTTCCCGTCGCGCAGGTCGAAAAGGATCAGCCCATTCCCCTGGACGCTGGCCACGATCCGGTCCTTGCCCACGAAGGACATCTGATAAAACCCGCCCTCCCGCTCGTCATTGGCCCTGGGCACGGGCTCCAGCACCTGCACGGCGCCGCTCTCGAGGTCCCAGACGCGGATCCTCTTCTCGCTTGCGAGACTCCACATGGGAGCCGCGGCAACCCGCCGCGCGTCGGGGGAGACCGCGACGGCGAATCTGCGCGTTTTTTTGGGAAAGCCCTCCAGCTCGCGCGGCTCGCCCCCGTCGACGGGTATCACCTGGACGCGTCCCCCTGAGGAGCCCACGACGATCTCCCTCCGGGTCGGAGCGCCGGAGATTATCCCGGGAAACCTGTTCGTCTTCGGAAGGGTCAGGAAGTCCGCCGGGGCCTCGGCGGAGAGCGGCCAGGCGCGCAGGTCGCCCTCGATCGTCGCGGCGACGAGGGTCGCCCCGTCCGCCGTGAAGGCGACACTCTCGATCCGGCTCTCGTGCCAGTCGAAGACGCGGGGCTCAAAGCGCGGCGAGGGCCAGAAGAACAATCGTTGGTCATCGGCAACGGCCACAAGTCCGCGGTCCAGCGGATCCACGTTCCATCCATATAGATCGGAGGTCTTCACCCGAAGGACGAGTGGCCCAGCTCCCGGCGGCGCCATCAGGTCCCAGAGGCGGAGGGAAGCGTGGCCTTCCCCTGCGGTGTCGCTCATGAGCCATCGTCCCGCCGTGGTATACGCGACCGAGTTGCGCCCCGCGGGCCCCTTCAGGGTGGGTGCCGGAAGGATGCGCAGCGGGCGGCCGGACGTCGAGGCTGTATCCCAGACCCGGATCTCTCCTGACTTGTCCGCCGCCGCGACCCGCTGGCCGCTGTCAGAAATAGAGACCTCCGTCACCTCTGTCGGATGCTCCCCAAGGAGGCGCGGCGGAGAAGCCCACCGGGCCATGGACTTCACATAAACCTCCCGGCCGAGCCAATAGGCCATCATGGTGAAGTCCCGGTTGAAATTGAAATCCACCGAGGGCTCGGAGAGCTCCAGCGTCCCGATCAACTGCTGCTTCCCACCGTCCCAGGGCCGCCTGAAGAACGTCACGCGGTTGCCCTCAATCCTCCACGCCGTGCCGCAGTCGCACCAGCGGTCGACGGCCTCCTCGTACTTGACGTGCTTGACCTCGCGGCCGTCCGGCATCGACAGCAAACGGAGCCCGTTACGGAAGCCCAGGGCGAGGACCTTGCTGTCGGGCCCGAAGGCAAGCCCAAGGAAGGTGCCTGGCTGAAACTCGCCGGGGGGGACCGTGACGGAGATCGTGACGGGCTCTCGGCCATCCTGATTCAGGACGCGGATCTTGTTGCTCTGCAACACCGCGAGCCACTCGCCGTTCGGGCTGAACGAGTTGTAGGCGCTCACCATTGCGTCCCGGGCCAGGACGCTCGCGGCCGGGGCGGTCTGCAGGACGCGAAGCGCGAAGAACCGGGCCGCCTGCGTGTCGTCGAGCTCCACGCTCTTCGTGGCGTACGCGAGCGCCGCCGTGGGGTCTGTCTCGACCTCGAGCTGGGCCATCGTCAGGAGCTTGCTCGCTTCGGCCCTCCTTCTGGCCGCCTGGCTCCGGCCCCAAAGCATCGCCATGACACCCAGCCCGAGGGCAAGCGCCACGAGGAGGGCGCCGAATACCGTGCGCCTCCTGCGCCTCTTGCGCTCCGAGAGAGCCGCCATCGACCCGGCGAAGTCCTCCTCGAGCGACGACAGCTTGCCCGGGTAGCGCGCCCGCCAGGCGCCGTAGTCGAGATACGAGGACCCTGTCCAGAGAAGGTCGTCGGTCTTTCCCCGCTCCTCCCAAAGATGCGCCGCCTGCCGCAGCTGGTCGCGCAGCTGCGCCCCGTCGGCGTCCTGCGTCTGCCAGCGCACCAGGCGCGGCCAGGCCGTCAGGAGCGATTCGTGGACGATCTCCACGCGGTGCCGCGCCGGCTGGCCCTCGGCCGCCTCCGTCTCCCACGAGGTCAGGAGCCGCGCGTCGATCAGCTTGGTCAGGACCGCCTCCGCCGCGGCTCGATCCGGAAGCGCCGACAGGAGCTCCTCGCGGTCCAGCGCCGCGCGCGTCCCCTGCGCCGTCGTCAGGTTCCGGAAGAGCTCGCGCACGGTTTTCTCCATGCCCAGACCGATCCGCTCCAACGTCTCCTCCGCGTGCCGGGCCAGCGCCCCCTCCACGCCGCCGATCTCCCGGTACGCCTCGCGCGTCAGGAGCTTTTCCTCCGGCTTCCTCCTCTCCCAGAGTCTCGAAACGGCGAACGCCAGGAGCGGCAGCGCCCCGCGTGCCCCCTCGACGGCGCCGATCATCTCGTCCACGAGCGCGTCGTCCTCGAACCGGTAGCCACGCCTCGAGGCCGGCTCGACCAGCGCGCGCCGCAGACCCTCGCGCGTCATCGGGCCGAGCGGCGTCAGTGCCTCGAAGACCGGCACGAGGGCCTCGTGCTCGTGGCAGCGCATGAGGAAGTCATCGCGTAGCGAGAGCAGGACGTGTATGTCCGCCTCGCTCGCAAGTCTTCCGAGGAGCGATGCGAACCGCGCCTGGGTCTCCGGCGGATTGAGCGTGAAGAGCTCCTCGAACTGGTCGATGACGACGAGCGCGTCCTCGTGAAACCGCCCCCAGCGCGACAGGAGCTCGAAGGCCGTCTCGGGATCCTCGAACGCCGCGAGCTTTCGAAGTGCCTCGGGGTCGTTCGCGAGCTGGGGGCCTAGCGCCTGGCCGAGGCCCCGCAATGGAGACGGCCCGGGCGTCGCCACGATCGCCGCCCAGCCCTCCGGCCGCCCTGCCACGACGCCCGCGCGAACGAAGGAGCTCTTGCCCGCGCCCGAGGGTCCGATCACCGCCAGGAGCCGCCGCCCGCGCAGCCTGCCCCAGAGCGCCCCGACTTCCTGCTCGCGCCCGAAGAAGCGCCCCGCGTCCTCCTCGGTGAAGGAGGAGAGCCCCGGGTACGGGCTCCTCTCTTCGACCTCTCGCAGCGCCGCAGCCGTGCTCCCCCCTTCCAGCACCACCTCCAGCGCCCGCGCCAGGTCGTGAGCCGACTGGAACCGCTCCTCCCGCCGCTTCTCCAGGCACCCGCTGACGATCCGCTCCACGGCCGGCGCAATCCCTGGCTGGCGAACCGACAGGTCGGGCGGCGCCTCGTCGAGGATTGCCGCCAGCGTCGCCGTAGCCGTCGCGCGCCGGAACGGGTGCTCACCCGACAAGAACTCGTAGAGCACGACACCCAGCGAGAAGATGTCGGAGCGATGGTCCACACCCTCGGCCGCCGCCTGCTCCGGCGACATGTAGGCAACCGTGCCCAGGATTACACCGGCCTCGCTCGGACTCGAGGCCGTCGCCGTCTCGGCGCCGGTCGGCGCGGGGGACACGAGCTTGGCGATTCCAAAGTCGAGGATCTTGAGGCGGCCGTCCGTCGTCAGGAACAGGTTCTCGGGCTTGATGTCTCTGTGGACGATCCCTTTCTGGTGCGCGGCCGAGAGCCCGTGGGCCGCCTGAACTGCCCACGACAGCACCTGGCGCGCCGTCGGGGCCCGCCGCAGGAACACCACCCGCAGGGTCTCCCCCTCGAGAAGCTCCGTGACGACGTACGGCGAGCCGTCGTGGCTCCCGATATCGTGGACCGTGAGGATATTCGGGTGGTTCAGGGCCCCGACGGCCCGGGCCTCCTTCTCGAACCGGCGCAGGCGTTCCGCATCCTTTGCCACCGGCTCGGGCAGGACCTTGACCGCCACCTCGCGCCCGAGCCGCGGGTCGAGCGCCCGGTACACCTCCCCCATCCCGCCCGCGCCGAGCGGCGACAGGATCTCGTAGGGGCCGAGTCGCGTTCCGGCGGAGAGAGTCAATTTATGACGGTCTCATCTTGCCGACGGGCTCCGACCAGGGCCAGCGCGAAAGTCATGACTTCAAATTCTCAGAACGCGATCTTGACCGCGCCGCGCAGGAGCCTCGGGTCCTGGCGGGACACGATCTTCCCGTAGTTCGCGTTGACTCTGTCGGGGGGCACGTTTGGATCGTAGAGCGTCGAAGGATATCCCGGCGGCTGTTGGATCGTGTACAAGACGTTTTCCCCCGTCTCGATCTGGTTGTTGAAGAGGTTGAAGAGGTACGCCTGAAGGATCACAGTCACGGGCCCGAGAGCGATGGGATACCCCAGCGTCAGGTTTGCTTCCCACAGCGTCGGCAAGGTCTTGGCTCCGCCTCTCGGGACGAGATAGATCGCCGTGTAGCCCCCGTTGAAGTAGCCCAGCCTGTTCAGCGGGGCGCCGGACTGGACGTAGCCCTGAAGCCCGAGGAAGAGCTTGAAGGGGGTCGTGTAGCTCGCGTCCAGGCGGAAGCTGTGCGGGTGGTCGAGGAAGAGCCGCCCGTAGTTGTTGTGCGCGAACTGGGGGTAATCGAAGTCCACGCTGATTCCGGGCATTGTCTGCCCGAAGTCCTGGTTGACGAAGCCGTCGTAGTTGCCTCGGAGTGATGAATACACGTAGGAAGCCTGCAGCCAGAGCTTCTCGCCGAAGGATTTCCGGCCCATCAGCTCGATGCCTCGGTAGAGACGGCGGGCGGGACCGACCGCTGGCCCGCTCTGCTGGCATTCGTAGTACTTGCCGTCCAGACCGTTGCAACTGGCGAAGTCTCCCCGCGCATATTTGCCGTTCGAGCCCGGGTTCAGGATGGCGCAAGAAGAGAAATTATTCTCGGGCAAGGTGTAGTCCAGGTCGCAGCGGTCTTCGATCACCCGGCCGAGCCGCCGGTAGGTGCCTTTGACACCCACGGAGAAGGTCGGGTCCAGAAGCTTCTCGATGCCCAGGGTCAGCTCGTCCTGGTAGATCCCCTTGACGCCCGAATCAACGGGCTCGGCGGAGCCCTGGGCGAAGATGAAGGCTCTTTCATGGCCGATGACGTTGGGATCCTGCTTCTTGTCCACTGGATCAAAGTTGAAGGAAAACGCGGTGGTCGTGGTCCCGTAGGAGAAGACAGAAAGAGCTATCGGAAGCGAGAAGTAGAACCTTCCCGCCGACGCATAAACCTTGGTTCTTCCGCTGCCGCTCGGATCCCAGACGACGCCCAGGCGTGGCTGCCACTCGGCAGTCATGCTGAGAACCGTGTCGCCCACGGAGTTCTGAACCTTCTGCTGATCCCACCGCAGGCCGGCGTTGACGGTCAGGCCCGGAATGGGTTTCCAGGAGTCTTGCAGGAAGAAGCCGATGTCTTTCGAATGGGCCTCGTTGACGTTGTCCACGGGCGTAGAGTCCGTGGGACTTTTCGAAAAGAAGTCGTGCTCGTAATAGGTCTGGCCGAATTCGTTGAACTTATATACGGCCTGCCCGCCCGTATAAAAGGTGATCGCCGTCGTCTTCGACGTCTGGTAGTCCCCGCCGAGCTTGATCTCGTGATTTCCTCGATAGAGGGCGGCGTCCAGGCGGTACTGGTCGCGCCGGGAGGTATTCCTCTGCTGGGGCCCGCCGATGATGCCGATTCCCCCGGTTACGGAGTTGGGTTCCTGTCCCTCGATCCCCGGCTGGCAGGGATTGTCGGGGGTGCCACCCACGCAGGTCCAGTCGGCCGTTCGCACCGTGTTGCCCGCGCCGGAGACGAGCAATTCGAAGCGGTCCTTGTGCGTGGAGGCCTGGGCCGTCAGCACGGCCGAGGCCCCGAAGAGCTGGTTGAAGCGCAGACCATAGTCCAGGCCGCCGACCTCGCGCTGGTTCTCCCACGTGCTCGGATCGGGGCTCGAGATGAGGCCCCCGGCTGTTCCCACGCGCGCTGCCCCGCTGATCGTGGAGGGATCGGAGAACGCCGTCGCGACGAGGTTCGAATGGCTGGTGATGTTCCAGGTCAGCTTGCCGGAATAAAGGTTGTCCGTCTGGTCCCTCGGGAAGAGCATCGTGCTCGGCACGTCGGGACTCGAGTTGTAGCGGGAGGTCGTGCCCGGCGTGTCCACCCGGTCGTACGCCGCGAAAAACCAGAGCCTGTCCTTCCAGATGTAGCCGCCCAGATCCGCGCCGTAGTCCGCCCGATGAGAGGGCGTGATCTTCATCCCGGTCAGGGAATCCTGTGAGGTGACGATCTGCTGCGCCCGGGTGCTCTCCGACTCGTAGTAGCCGAAGGCGTCGCCCCGGAACTGGTTGCCTCCCGACTTCGTGATGACGTTGATGATGCCGCCGAGCGCCCGGCCGTACTCCGCCTTGGTAGCCGCCCGTCTTGACCTCGACCTCGTCGATGAACTCGTTGTTGATGGCCTTGCCCTGGAAGCCCTTGATGACGTTGGTCGTGTTGATGCCGTCGATGATCCACTGGTTCTCGACGGAGGTCGCCCCGTAGATCGTCAGAGCGAGCGACCGTCCCTGCGTCTCCCCGCGATCGGTGCTGACGCCGGGGTTGGAGCGCACGACGTCGGCGTAGTTGCGCGCCACCGGGAGCTTCGCAATGATCTTGTTCGTGTAATTCGTCCCGGAAGTCGTCGAGGTCACGTCCACGAGAGGAACTTCGCCCGACACGGTGACGGATTCCCTCTCGACGATCTTCAGTTTCAGATCCAGAGTCGCCGTCGCGTCGAGCGACACCGTAACCGATTCCTTGACGGTCTCGAAGCCCGAGAGGGTGGCCACGATGAGGTACTTGCCCGGCGGCACGGCCAGAATCCTGTACTTCCCGTCGCGCCCCGAGGCCTCTACGCGAATGCCCTGCATCCTCGGGCTAGTCCCCTCGACCGTCACACCGGGCAGCGGCGTGCCGGAAGTGTCGGTGATCGTCCCCTCGATGTCGCCCGTCGTTTGGGCGGGAAGCGCCAGGGCCGCCATCAGGAGCAACAGGACGAGAAGAAGAGACCTCGGAAGGGATGCCCGACGCCTGGCCATAGTCCACCTCCTCGTTTCGCGTGGAAACGGCAGGTCGGGCGCGCGCCGCTCGCCGGGCCTTTTCTTTGTGAAACGAAACGACTTCCAGGGCGATTCTCCTCAACAGTCAACGCTCCCCTAGAGTGAAGTCAATGATGTGGATTAACCATTTATCGCCCTGCGCTTGTCGCTCTTCCTTGCAGCATCTCTCTGCAGTGGTAGGAGCCGACGGCGCCTTGTGTGCGAGCGCAGGGCTTCCTTCTCCCGATCCCGGGTCAGCGGCGGGAGGCCTCGTCGAGGAACTGGCTGACGGCGCGGCTGAATTGTTCGGGCGCTTCTTCCTGGGGGAGATGGCCGATGCCGGGAGGGACGAGCAGGCGAGCGCCGGCAAGGTCGGACGACAGGCGGAGCCCTTCCTCGGGAGGCAGCAGGCGGTCCTCCTTCCCCCAGAGGACGAGCGCCGGCGTCCGGATCTTGTCGAGAAGGTTCTCATGGCCGCGGCTGCTCGAGCAGATCGCCGCCAGAGCCGTGCGGCACGTGCCGGGGACGTTATCGGAAGCCACCAGTCGTCGATCGTCTCGGGAGGGACGCGGTCAGCGCGCGCGTACAACCGCTGGCGCAGCGCGAACTCCATCACCGGGCGCGCCCATGTTTAGTCGCAGAGCCTTCCTGAAATCGAGCGGGTTGGCGCAGGTCGCTGGCGGGTTCCTACCGAAGGTGTTCCTGCGCATGGCAAGCGCCGCGACCCTGTCGGATCCCCGGCCGCAAGGTGCTCGTGGCGGTTTTCCAGCGAGGCGCGGTGGATGGATTGAACGTCGTCGTCCCGTACGGGGAGAAGACGTATTACGACGCGCTGCCATCGATCGCGGTCCCGCGACCGGGATCCGGCGAAAATGCCGCCCTGGACCTCGACGGGTTCTTAGGGCTCCATCCGGCTCTCGCGCCGGTGCTCCCCTACTTCAAGGAGAGGTCGGCCGCGTTCGTCCAGGCCGCCGGCAGTCCCGACTCGACGCGCTCCCATTTTGATGCGCAGGACTTCATGGAATCGGGAACACCGGGCGTCAAGGCGACGAACGATTGATTCCTCTGCCGCGCGCTCGCCGCTAAGGCGGAGAAGGTCGAGAAGACCTCGCCGCTCAAGGCCGTGTCGCTGACGCCGGCCTGCCGCGAATCCTCGCCGGCTCGGCCGGTGCGGTGGCCATGACCAACATCTCGCAGTTCGGGATCCGGGCCGGGCAGGTCAGCGACGCCGTCTCCAACTCCTTCGAGTCGATGTACGAGGACGCGGTCGCCGGGACGCTCAGCGGAACGGCCCGCGAATCGTTCGACGCCGTCCGAATCCCGCGTGCGGCCGACCCCCAGAAGCTGACGCCGGACAATGGCGCCGACTATCCCAACGGGCCGTTCGGCAACGCGCTGAAGCAGATCGCGCAGCTCATCAAGGCCAACGTCGGGCTGGAGATCGCCTTCACCGACGTCGGCGGTTGGGATACCCACGCCGGTGAGGGAGGCGCGCAGGGTCAGCTCGCCAACCGTCTGCGCGACTACGGCATGGCCATCGCTGCCTTTGCGCGCGACCTCGGCTCCCGGATGGCCGACGTCACGCTGGCGACGATGTCGGAGTTCGGGCGCACGGTGAGGGAGAACGGCAACCGTGGAACGGATCACGGTCACGCCAACGTGATGCTGCTCTTGGGCGGCGGCGTGAAGGGCGGCAGAGTCTACGGCAAGTGGCCCGGACTCGACTCCTCCCACCTCTACGAGAACCGTGACCTCGCCGTCACCACCGACTTCCGCGACGTCTTCGCCGAGGTGTTAGCCAAGCGCATGGGCATCGCGAACGTCGCGCAGGTCTTTCCCGGCTACGACCTCTCCGAGAAGAAGCGCCTCGACCTCATCGCGTAAGTCGCAGGACTCGCGCCGCCAACCCGAAGCTCGCAGGCGAGGAGTGCAGGCGAGCCCGACCACCCCTAGGGAGAAAAGCCGACGCGGCGCGACAGATCCGCGAATCGCGGATCGGAGCGGACAGGGTCGGTCGAGGATCCACCCTGAGATAGGCCATCCAGCCCGACCGCTCCTCGTACGCCTTCTCAAACCACTCGAAGGCCCGATCCTTCTCACCGAGACCCAGAGAGACCATGCCGATTTCGTACGGAGGGATGTACTTCTGCCGTGAGTGCTCGACGAGGTTCTCCAACAGTCGCCTGGCTTCGGCGGTACGTCCGCCGACGGCGCACGCGTGCGCCAGCACCCAGATCGTGACCGGACTCTCCTTCGACCGCTTGACAGCTTCCTCGAGCGCCGCGATCGCCTCCGGGTACATTCCTTCCTGCTCGTAACCCCAGCCCAGAAAGAAATGGAACCAGAAAGGATGGAGATCGAGCCCGATTCCTTTTTGGGATTGAGCGATGCACGGTGCGGGCTTGCGAGCGAGTAATGGGCCCAGGCGAGATGGAAATTGAGAGTGGGATCGAGCGGGGAGAGTTGCAGACCCTGGTTCGTGGTCGCCAGTGAGTCCTCGTGCCGGCCCATAGCGGTCAAGAGATGCGAATACCAATGCAGCGCGTCCGTACTGCCCGGGTTCAATTCGATCGCCGTCCGAAACTCCTTCTCCGACGCACGCCAGTCCCAGTCGTAGTGAAGATGCGTATAGGCGAGTGAATTGTGGGCATCGCTCAACTTCGGATCGAGCTCGAGCGCCCTGGACGCGGCCGCCTTCGCTTTCTCGAATTCTTCTTTGGGCGGCAGTGTGCCATTCTCCCAGGAGCCGAGAGTCGCATAGGAGTCCGCCAGTCCCGCATAGGGAGCAGCGTAAGTGGGATCAATCGCGATAGCCTGCTGAAAGTATTCGATCCCAGTCGAAATGCCCAACGGCCTCTTGTTCCAATAGAAGCGGCCTTTCAGATACGCCTCGTGAGTCTGAGGATCGACCGCTCGTGCCGTGGAAAGCCGCACTCGCTCTTCAGGAGTCAGCTTGGCCTTGATCTGGGTCGCTATCACCCGAGCGATCTCACCTTGCAAGGTGAGCATGTCCCGAAGGTCGCGGTCGAAGTCATTGGCCCAGAGAGGCGTATCGGTCGATGCCTTGATGAGCTGCGCTCTGATCCGGACCCTTTGCCCGGAACGCGCCACCGAACCTTCGACGATCGTATCAACATTCAATTCAAGAGGGATCTGCGGCAGAGTCTTCGTCGTGTCCCTGTAGGCCATCGCATCTCTACGAGAACCGAGACCTCGCCGTCACGACCGACTTCCGCGACGTCTTCGCCGAAATCCTGGCGACGAGGATGGGAATCACGAAACTCTCCCTCGTGTTCCACGGTTACGACTGGATCGCTGAGAGGCGCCTTGGCGTCATCGCGACTTGATCCCAACAGCCTGATTCAGAAGCGCACGCCGACGCCGAGCTGGAACGTGCGCGGAGACTGATAGCTCGCCGAGCTGGTCGGCTTGCCGAAGTTCGGGCCGAGGCGATAGTTCAGGCCTGGTTTCGGCGATTCCGTGAACGGGTTGAACGGGGCCAGGGTTCGATCGTCGTGCGCGGTCAGGACCGTCTCATCCACCGCGACGATCCCCTTCTCGTTGAAGAGATTGAAGACCTGTGTGTGCAGGAAGAGCTCGGCGCTCTTGTAAGCCGGAACGGACCAGTCCAGGGCGAGATCGGTGTGCGTGATGTTGTCGGTGCGGTACGCCCCCGGCCTGGTGAAGAAGTACGCCACGGTGCCGGGAACCGGAGCGTTGCCCAGAGGATTGGCGTAACCGGGGTTGGCGACGTAGGGCCTCGGGTCGATCGAGCCTACCGCCTCGTAACCCAGGCCGGAGTCGAAGGCCTCGAGGCCGCTCACGGACACGGTGCCCGCGTGGAGCGGCACTCGATAGACGACCCACGCGCGGGCGCGATGCCGCTGGTCGGGCGAAAAGGGAGCGATTCCCTCGCCCGTGACATCGCCATAAGGCGCGTTCCACCGCTCTTGTTTGTATTCGGGGTACTCGTCGACGGTTCCCCAGGTCGCGGAGCTGCGGTTGAACTCTCCGATGAAGTTGCCCGTCAGGTGGGACCATGTATAGGTGCCCGCCGCGGAAAGCCGCGCGCCAAGCGAATACTGCGCCTGCAGCTCGACGGCGGCGTACCGGCGCTTGAGCCGGTTGGAGTTTCCGATCTCCTCGATGTCGTAGACGTTGCCGAACGAGTCGGCCGGCGTCTGCCCGGTGGTCGAATCGATCCTTCCGTTGTACTGATCGCGATAGTCACGGTAGAGGAAATCGATCCGGACGGAGCCCCGCGAGCGGAGTTTCGCTTCGGCGCCGGCGGTCAGCTCGCGGGCGAACGGGGAGCGCAGCCCGCCGGGGGCGATCCGTGTCGAGAAGCCGGGCAGAGACGCTCCGGCCGTCGGCACGCTGGCGGTCCCACCGATCGAGTCGAACCAGGCGAAGAGCCGGGCCAGAGCGTCCTGCGTCGAGAGGAGGGCCGACGTCGGCGCGAACAGATCGCAGTTGATGCAGGGTCCGAGGTATGTCCACTCGAAGTCGGCGGCGTTGCCGGCGGGAGAAGCCGCGTTGGCCAGCCTCGGGTGGACCTTCGCCACGTACTTTCCATAGCCGGCGTCGAAGAGGAACTGTCCATTCCCCTGCGGATCGAACCGGACGCCCAGGCGCGGGCTTAGAGACCCGGAATCGGAGACGAGAACGCCGCCGCTGCTTCGATCGCGATTCTGATCCCAACGGACTCCCAGGTTGAAGCTCCAACGCCTCAGCCGCACACGGTCATTGACGAAAGCCGAGTCCGTGGGGAGGCTTGCCTCTTGGGCCGGGTCGAGGACGGGATGCCAGCCGATCAGCGTGCTGCCGTCGTTTCGAAAGGACGGGAAGACGTCGGTCCCCCGGATGATCGAGCGCGCCTCGGTGATGAGGAAACCGCTGCCGCTGAAATCGTTCTCTTCCAGGCTCGACTCGGAAAACCGTTCGTAACCGGCTCGCAGGTCGTGGTCTCCGAGAGAAGGGCTCGAAACAAGATAGGAAGCCTTGGCGGACCACGCGTCGTTGTCGAAGCGGTTGGGCGGCTCGCCTGAGAACTGCGGCGCCCCGAAAAAATGCTTCCCGACGTTGTCGGCGAGAAGCGTGCCCTGGGTCGGGTCGGTCGAGGCGGGACCGGTCTGGTCGATTTCGAAGCGCCGGCGAGAATACTGGGCCTCCAAAAAGAGCGACCCCGACACCACGCCGCTCGCGTTGACCGCGAGCAACGAGCTGGGCAGCGTCCGGGGCATCAGCGTTTCCGTCGTGAGGATGGCTCGGTTGAACGCGTAATTGGTCTCGTCCAGCCGATTGTCGATGTAGGAGGCCACGACGCTGACACCGGGCGCGAGCGCGGATGTGAGCTTGCCCTCCAGCCGCCGCTCCTCGCGGCCATAGGTATAGGGAACCGGAGTGGGGTCCACATTGCCGGACAGGGCCGCCGGCCGGGTTTCCATCGACTGTCCGAGATTGGCGTAGCGGCCGGCGGTGAACGCCCAGATGCGGTCCTTCCAGATCGGGAAGCCGAGGGTCGTTTCGTAGGTCTCGTCCAAATGGTCCACGCGATTGTCGATTCCGAGGCCGCGGTCGAACGGGTCGTTTGCGGTCCAGGTGCTGTTGGAGAGAGTCGCGCGAAACGAGCCCGACGGGACGTTCCCACCGGAACGCGTGACCATGTTCACGACGCCTCCCAGGAAGCGCCCGTACTCGGCAGAGACTCGTCCGGCTTGGATGGTCGTTTCCTGGATCGCGTCCTCGATGAAGAGATCCTGGGGCTGCCCCCGCAGGTTCTCGTTGACCACGACCCCGTTGACGAGAAAGAGGTTCTCGTAGGAGACGGCTCCCGAGATCATGATCGCGGGCCGCTGGCTCGCGCTTCCGAGGCTGGAAGTCGGGCCGTTCTCGTTGACGCCGGGAGCGAGCAGCGCCGCGTCGCGCAGCGCACGACCGGACGGCAGCTCGTTCAAGAGGCTCTGCGGATAGCTGGCAGAGACCTCGGGGCTCCGTTCGAGCGCCGATTGGGCCGAGACCGTGACGGCCTCGGCCACGCCGGCCGGTCTCAGGACCTGATCCAGACGCACAGTCGACGCCGCCGGCAGCGTCGCCGTTCTCGCGACCTCCTGCAGGCCGACCGCGGTGAAGGTGACTCGATACTCTCCCGGCGGCAGAAGGGCGACGAAGTATTCGCCCGTACGAGAAGTCCTTCCTTCTCGGATCCCCTGCAGGATGGGGGAGGACAGCCGGACCAGAACTCCCGGAATCGGTTTCCCATCGTCGGTCGTGACCGCGCCGCTGAGGGTCGCCAGAGGAATGCCCTGCCCCAGTGCTCCTGCCGCCGAAAAGCTCAGAGCCAGCGCGCCGACCAGGCGTCTCACTTGAGTCCGGACGCCAGATACAGGTCGCCCTGCACCGTGTAGAAGGAGTAGGCGTACGCCCTCCCGTCCGGCGTCAGCGTGAGGTAGTAGAGGTCCTCCACCATTCCGGAGTCGGCGAAGGGCGCGAATTCGTGCCAGAGCGTCCGTCTCCCCGTGGCCGGATCGAGCCGGAAGACCTGGAGTCCAGGCGACCCGGCGACGTCCTGGAGACGCTGGCCTACGAAGAGATCGCGCCCGTCGGAACTCCAGGTGAGCGGAGCGGCGGGCCACTTCATGGGCGATCGGTTTTCCGACGGGAAGCCGCGAATCGGACGCGTCGGGCCGCCGTCCAGGGGGACGATCATTCCCTCTCCCCCCGGTCCCGTGCACGCGGCCTGACGACCGTCGGGCGACACGGCCCGACACAGAACACCCTGATCCGCGATCGCTCGCGGCTTTCCCGAGGGAAGATCCAGAACGTAGCTTCGAGGCCCCTTCCCCTGGTCCACCTCGATCAAGAGAAGCCGCTTGCCATCGGGGAAAAACGCGGCCTCGTCGAAACGGTGACCCGCGCTATCGAGAGCCACCGTCTCTCCGGCGCCCGTCGGCAGGAGCACGATCGGAGATCCTCGTCCCCGTGTATTGGCCGCGACCCAGAGCCCGTCGGGAGAAATCGCCAAAGCTCTTCCCTCTCCGATGCGCTCGGCCGGAGAGCCGTCCATCGGACGGACGTAGAGGGCGTGGAATGCGCCCTCCGCCCCCTCGTCGAAAACCAGCGTCTTCCCGTCCGGAGTCATGTCTTTCGCGAACGATGTTTCGTGCCAGGAAAGGTCGCGTTCGCGAGCTTCGCCGGGCGCCAGGCCACGCATCGTCGACCGCAGCGTCTGCACCTCAACGAGCGCGCGCCCGTCGCGGGAAATGTCTTTGATGTCGACCCACTCGGGCAGCCGCAAGATCAGGCGCAGCTTTCCGCTCGGGGTGACCGCGTAAATCGGGGTTCTCAAGCCCTGCTCGTTGGCGCTGAACCAGATCTCACGGCCGTCCGCCGACCACGCGAGGTTGAACCCTCGCTTCCAGCCGTGCGAAAGCACGCGGTGCCCGCCCTTGAGATCGATCATCTCGACGGAAAGGTCCGCACGCTGGACGAGGAAGGCGATGCGATCTCCCTCGGGAGATACCCGGAGGGTCTTGACCTCTCCACCCGTCTCATGGAGAACCTTGCCGATCGGATACTCGATCCGCGCAACCGTGCCGACCTGGCGGGCGATCGCGAGGCTCTTGCCATCGGGAGACCAGTCGGCCGCCTCGACCTGCCGGGCGATCTCCCGCGGAGCACCGCCCGTGAGAGGAGCGATGGCCAGCGTGCCTGCCCACGCAATGTCCGGGTTCCAGGGGCGCTGACCCAGGAGCATCGCGATCTCGCCCCTTGAAGAGATCGACGTGATGTCGGCGTCCGGGAACTCGAGGCGGGTCGAATCCCGGCCGTCCGTTCGCGTGGAAAACAGGCGGATCGGCGCTCGATCCCAACCGGCGCTGTAAACAACCGTCCGACCGTCGGGAGCGAACCGCGCGCAGTTGACCACCCCGCGGCGAAACGTCAAGCGCTGAAAGTCCGGAATCGGGCGGTCGCCGGCCTGTCTTCCCAAGAGGAACACTCCGACGAAGCCGGCAAGCACGAACGCGCCTGCCGCAGCCGCCGCCAGGCGAAGACGGCGCGGCGTCGCAAGGGAAGGGAGCCACGGACTGGCCGTACTCGAGGAACGCTCGCGGAGCCGTTCGAGATCTCGCGCCAGATCCTGCGTGGAGGCGTACCGGCGCTCGGGCTCCTTCGCCAGGCAGCGCTCGGCGATCCAGACCAGGCTCGCGGCCACCCTCGGCGCGATCTTGCCGATCGCCTCCGGCTCGTCTTCGATGATGGCCGCGAGAGTCTGGGCGGCGGTCGCGCGACGGAACGGGTGCCGGCCCGTGAGCATCTCGTAGAGAAGCGAGCCGAAGCAGAACTGGTCCGATCGGAAGTCGACCGGATGACCGCTGGCCTGCTCCGGCGACATGTAGGCGACCGTGCCCATGAGGACCCCGGGTCTCGTGGCGTCCGCGACCGTGGTCTCGGAAGCCGGTTGATCCGCTTCGAGCCCGGGACGCGTCAGCTTGGCCAGCCCGAAGTCCAGGATCTTGACCCGGTCCTCCCTGGTCACCATGACGTTCTCGGGCTTCAAGTCCCGATGAATGATTCCCGCGGAGTGGGCGCGGGCCAACGCTTCGGCGATTTGCGCCGTCACCTGCAAGAGCTTGCGAGTCGGAAGGCTCCCTCCGGCCAGCACGTCGCGAAGGGTCTTGCCCTCGACCAGCTCCATGGCGATGAAGACGGTCGCGTCCTGTCGCCCGACCTCGTAGATCGTCACGATGTTCGGGTGATTGAGTGACGAGGCCGCCCGCGCCTCCCACTCGAAGCGTTTCAATCGATCTCCGTCGGACGAGATCTCGCTCGGGAGAACCTTGATCGCGACTTCGCGCCCCAGACGGTGATCCCGAGCCCGCCAGACCCGGCCCATCCCTCCGGCCCCGAGCAGGGAGACGATCTCGTAAGGACCCAGGCGCGCGCCGGGGCCGAGCGAACGCGAATCGGGCGCCGTCACCTGGGCCACGAAGAGATCTCCGATTGCGTCGTTCCCAGATCCCGATAGGAACGAAAGACCAGAGTCGCCCCGCCGATCTTGATTCGATCCCCGTTGGCGAGCTGAACTGGTGTCGAGATTCTCTTCCCGCCCACAGAGGTTCCGTTTCGGCTGCCGAGATCCTCGAGGACGGCGGTATGGCCATCCACGACGATCCGGGCGTGCCGCCGGGAGACGCTGTTCAAGTCGATCCAGAGCGCGACCTCGGGATCACGCCCGAGAATGTTCTCTCCCTCGGACAGGGAGATCTCCCGATCTCCCCATTCCAGCCGGCAGGCAAGACCTGCCGCCGGCGGTCCGGCAGCCGGGAGGCTGCGCGCCTCCGCATGGAACGCGTAGCCGAAACGCTGAACCGTGCGAATGATGCGGGGCGGCCGCGCGTCGTCCCCCAGCGCGACCCGTAACTCCGCCACCAGGTTGGGCAAGTTGGCGTCCGCGACAAACGTGTCGGGCCAAAGGAGCTGGTGGAGCTCTTCCTTGGATACCGCGTTCGGGCGCCGTCCGATCAAGATTTCCAGGAGACGGAAAGCCTTGGGCGACAGATCGGCCGGAGTGCCGCCCCGAGAAATCTCGCGCGTGCCCGAATCGAAGACGCAGTCGCCGAAGGTCAGCCGCATCACGGCCTCTTAACGGAAGAGTGATCGAAGCCTATCGCCTTCCTAGGACTTCCACAAACCAACAGCGCATCGTGACAGTCGGATTCGGGAAAGGAGGTTCTCATGGTTTGGAAACGCGCCTCGCTTCGCGCGGTTGCCACGTTGGATGCATCGAAGCTCTTTCTCGTAGCCTGCAGCCGGTCTTCTTCGTCGTCGGTGCCGGGAGCCTCCAGCACCTCGAGTCGTCTCCTCCTGGGCCGGAAGCCGCCGATGAGACCCGAATTCAGGATACACAGGCCATCCGCCCGCGCTGCCTCTTTGCGGTCGCTTAGCGAAACCCTAGGAAAGTCCTGGCGAAATCCTGAGTTTGGCGCCGCCGGGTCTTGGGCTGCAACCTCGTCCTGTCGACAGGCGCGTCGCTCCCGCGCGCCTCTTCCGCACCCAAGGAGGTCCTCATGAACACTCTGAGATCGCGGGTCACGCCTGGAATGCCCTTCCGGTTCTGTGCGATCCTTCTCGGGATCGTTCTGGCAACGCCCGCTTTGGCCGCGGTCAATCGCTGGTCGAGCGCGGGCCCCGTCGGCGTGGGCGTCAACTGCCTGGCCCTCGATCCGGGCAACTCGCAAATTCTCTACGCGGGAGCCTTCGGAAAGGGAACCTTCAAGAGCCTCGACGGTGGCATGAGCTGGGCCGCTCAGCTCGAGCTTTCGGAACACGACTCTGTCTCCGCGTTGGCCGTCGATCCGCTGGCGGCGTCGACGGTCTACGCCGCCACGAACCTCGGAGTGATGAAGAGCAGCGACGGAGGCGGCGTTTGGAAAACCGCGTTGGCCGGGAATCCGTCGAATCCGGCCTTCGCGTCCCTGGCCATCGACCCGATCGACTCCTCCATCGTCTATGCCGGGACAGTTGCACCCTCCTATCCTTTTTCCTCCCGCGTCTATGAGAGCGTCGACAGGGGCGCCCACTGGAATGTGAAATTTGTCGACGAGGCGGCCAGCATCGCCTCCCTCATTCTGAACCCCCAGAAGACCTCGACTCTCTACGAGGCGGACTACGACTACGTCGACTTCGACTACGTCGGCTTCTCGAGGGTCTACGCGAGCACGGACGGCGGAGGGACCTGGAACCAGACGGGAAGCCTTCCGGCGGGATCAAACGGCCTTGTCATCGACTCGTCGAATCCCTCGACTCTCTACGACGCGACCAAGGAGGGGTTTTACAAGAGCGTGGACGCCGGCGCGACCTGGCGCCTGGCAGGCGCCGCTCTGGCGAGTCTCTACGTCGCCGCGCTCGCGATCGATCCCCGACATCCCAACATCCTCTACGCCGGAGCCCTCGAGAACGGGATCTTCCGAAGCGTCGACGCGGGGGAACACTGGGCGCCGTTCAACTCGGGTCTGACGAATCTCGACGTTTGGTCGCTCGCGATCGACCGGTCGGGCACGAGGCTGTATGCCGGCACGGCCGCCGGGGTCTTCGCCTACGAGATCCGACTCGGACCGCAGGATTTGTCGGTCGCCGCCGACGGCCACATGCGCATTCTGTCGGACGACTTCCAGGGTCGCGCGCTCGTTGGAAGCATCGACGGGTCCGGCGGCTCGAGTGACGCCTCGTATGGGCCCTACGGCGGCTGGACCGCGACGGCGGTCGCCGACGGCGCGGACGGCCTGACGCGCGTGCTTTGGGAAAACCAGGATGGCTCGGCAGCGCTGTGGCTCCTGGGCTCGCAGGGCAATCAAGCCTCCTATCGGCTCAACGCGGCGCCCGGCTTTAACGCGATCGACGTCTCTGCATCGGCCGCCGGCCTGACGCACATTCTCTGGACGGCCTCCGACGGCCGGGTCACGATCTCGACTGTGGATAGCTCGGGAGGGACCTCGGGTGGGCCCACCTACGGCCCGTATCCCGGGTGGACCGCCGTCGCGGCAGCGGACGGACCCGACGGCTTGACTCGCATTCTCTGGAACGGCTTGAAAGGAAACGCGGCGATCTCCTTCGCGAAAGCTGGAACCCTTCTCGCCTCTTACAGCTATGGCCCGGCTGCCGGCTGGACGGCTCTCGACGTCGCGGCGGGAGGCGACGGGCTGACCCGGATTCTCTGGTCTCACCTCGACGGACGGATCGTGCTCGGGATCGTCGACGCGGCGGGAAGGGTTACGACCTACGGCCCGACCTACTCCGCTCCTGCCGGGATGAGCGCCGACCGCATCGCCGCCGGTCCGGACGGATCGGCGCGGGTCCTGTTCACGGACGGCCAGGGAGGGTCGGTCCTCTGGCTCATGTCTCCAGCCGGAGTCTTTCAAAGCGCGTTCGCGTGGAAGGAGGACTTATGAAAGCCATCGGTCAGTGGTCGAGAGTTGGAAGGTTCGGTCGCACTTCCGGATGCGCCCTGGCTTTACTCATAGGAATCGCCGGACCGAGCTTCGCCGGAGCCAACCGATGGACCAGCAGCGGTCCGGCCGACGCCGTCATCAGTCTGGCGATCGACCCGACGAATCCACAGATCGTGTACGCGGGTTCGGTCCAGACTGGCCTTCTCCAGACCGTCAACGGCGGCCGATCCTGGCGGATCTCGAGCGGGGTCTCCGGGTACGTTTCGGCTATCGCGGTCGACCCGGGCACGCCGGAAATCGTCTACGCGGCGACCCAGGACGGTCTTCTCAAGAGCACGGACGCAGGCATTTCTTGGGACAGGAGCCTGCCAGGCCTCCGCCTCCCCTCTTCCGCCACCGTTTTCTCACTGACCATCGACCCGGCCGATCCCTCGGTTGTCTACGCCGGTTCCGACGTCGGTCTCTTCCGGTCTGCCGATGCGGGTCTCAACTGGACTTCGAACCAATACTTCGAGGCGCTCTACGTTTCCTCTCTCCTATTCGATCCGCTGAAGCCTTCGAAGCTCTATGCCTCCGATCTTGAAAGCGACTTCGACTACAGCCTCTTCTCGCCCGTCTCCACGAGCACCGACGACGGGAAAACCTGGAAAAAGTCCGGAACCGTTCCCGGGGGCGTCAATCCGGGCGCGTTTGTCATCGACCCGTTGAATCCTTCAACATTCTTTGCCGGGGTTGCCAACGGCCACCAAGAAAACCCCGCGGGTTTCTACAAGAGCACAGATGGCGGCGCCACCTGGTTTCTCGCGAGCACCGATCTGGAGCTCTCCAGCGCCCTCGTCATCGATCCGACCAATCCCGCGACTCTCTATGCCGGAACCTTCGACAACGGGGTTTATCGGAGCACCGACGGCGGAAGCACCTGGGCTCCGTTCGGCCTGACAGGCCTGAAGGTCTGGACACTGGCCTCCGACCGGACCGGGGCGAGGCTGTACGCCGGGACAGACTCCGGCGTCTTCGACTATCAAATTCCGCGTGGCGCCGCGGATCTGTCGGTGGGCCCGGACAACCAGACGCGCATCCTGTCGGACGACCGCCAGGGCAGCGCGCACTTTCGGAACATCGACGGCTCTGGCAGGTCGAGTGACGCCTCGTATGGGCCCTACGGCGGCTGGACCGCGACGGCGGTCGCCGACGGCGCGGACGGCCTGACGCGCGTTCTGTGGAACAACCTGGATGGCTCGGCAGCGCTGTGGCTCCTGGGCTCGCAGGGCAATCAAGCTTCCTATCGGCTCGACGCGGCGTCCGGCTTTCACGCGATCGATGTCTCTGCATCGGCCGCGGGCCTGACGCACATTCTCTGGACGGCCTCCGACGGCCGGATCGCGATCACGAGCGTCGACAACGCGGGCCATGTCTCGACCGGGCCGGCCAACGGACCCTTCTTCGGTTGGACGGCCGTCGCGATCTTCGACGGCCCGGACGGCTTGACCCGAGTCCTCTGGAACGACCTGGACGGGAGAGCAGCAATCTCCTTTGCACGGGCCGGGAGCCTTCTGGCCTCTTACAGCTATGGCGCGGCTGCCGGCTGGACGGCTCTCGACGTCGCGGCGGGAGGCGACGGGCTGACCCGGATTCTCTGGTCTCACCTCGACGGACGGATCGCGCTCGGGATCATCGACTCCTCGGGCCAGGTCAAGTATGGCCCGGTCTACCCGGCTCCGGAGGGCATGAGTGCCATCCGCATCGCGACTGGACCCGACAGTTCCAGCCAGGTTCTGTTCACCGATTTCAGCTCGAGCGCGATTCTCTGGCAGATGTCCGCCGACGGCGTCTTCGTAGAGTCGGTCGTCGCGAGCGAGGCTCCTCCCTCCGGTGGTATCTCGGGCGCCTGGACGGGAACGTACAACGGCATTTCCTACCAATGTGACTCGGACGCTCGAGCAAGCTTTAATCAATCCGGCTCGGGCACTCTCACCACGACCGGTTCCTGCGGAGAGACCTTCTACATCGACAGCACTCTTCAGGGAAACACGCTCGCTGGCACGATTACGGATCGCGACACTCTTCTGGGAAGGGTGCTAGGTACCCTTTCGGGCTCGACCCTCGAAATCACGATCGACAACGGTTCGGGGTTCACGATCGCTCAAGTGCACCTCCATCGCTAGAGAGCGGCTGGAGGCGTCGAGCCCGAGAAAACGAAAACGGAGAGAGTCATGCGATGCATCAGAGGAGAGCGGATGGGCTTCGGATTGGCCGCGGCGATCGCGGCTCTGGCGGCGTCCGTGTCCGCTCAGACCGTGACGGAGATCCCGCTCCCCCGACCCGGGGGCAGCAGCCCGTACAACATCGCGCCCGGTCCCGACGGGAGCCTGTGGTTCACCGAATTCCAATACAACTCATCGATCGGACGGATCTCGAAGGACGGCGTCATCACGGAGTTCCCGATCCCAACAGTGAGCGCCAACCCGGCAGGCATCGCGGCCGGTCCCGACGGGAACATGTGGTTCACCGCGGCCGACTTCGACGACGGAACGATCTCCTTGATCGGGCGCATCACTCCAGCGGGCGTCATCACGGAATACCCGCTGTCGAATCGCCTGAGCGCGCCCTGCGATATCGCTGCGGGACCCGACGGGAACCTCTGGTTCACAGAGTGCAACATCAACGGAAACGCCATCGGGCGGATCACGACCGCGGGGACCATCACGGAGTTCCCGCTTCCGGCGAGCGGCCTGGGTCATTACCCTTTGGACATCACCGCCGGCCCGGACGGAAAGCTGTGGTTCACAGAGCCCATTCTCAACAAGCTCGGGCGCCTCACGACCGCGGGCACCGTGACCGAGTTCTCGGTCCCCACCGATTCGAGCGAGCCCGACGGGATCACCGCCGGTCCCGACGGCAGCCTCTGGTTTACCGAGGGCAACGGCAGCAGGATCGGACGGATCACGACCGCCGGCGCCATCAGCGAGTTCGCGGTTCCGACCGCCGGGAGCGACCCGAGACGAATCGCCACTGGCCCGGACGGAAATCTTTGGTTCACGGAGCGCGCGGGAAACAGGATCGGTCGCATCACGATGACGGGTGCCATCGCGGAATTCCCGGTTCCGACTTCCAACAGCGGGCCCCTCGGAATCACGGCCGGGCATGACGGGGACATCTGGTTCACCGAGCTCGACAAGAGTCGGATCGGCAGGGTCGGCCTCATCTCCTCCCGAGTCGTCGATCTCTCGGTCGGACGGGATGGAGAGACGCACATCCTTCGTTTCGGCGCCGGCGGTGGACAGATGGCGCTCGACACCGTCGACGAAGCCGATTCCCAAACTCCAGGCGACCCCAACGGACCGTACCAGGGCTGGACTGCTCGGGCGGTTGCCGACGCGGCGGACGGCCTCACACGCGTCCTCTGGAACAACCAGGACGGACAGGCTGCGCTGTGGCTCACGAATTCCCACGGCATCCAGGCGTCATTTCGGCTCGGCCCCATCAGCGGAACGACGGCGACGGACGTCGCGGCCTCGATCGCCGGAACGACACATCTTCTTTGGGCGTATGCCGACGGAAGGATCGCCCTCTGGAGCATCGACAATGCAGGTCTTGTTGCCAACGGCCCGGCCTATGGCCCCTATCCCGGCTGGACCGGTGTCGCGATCGCGGACGGGGAGGACGGGCTCTCCCGGATCCTCTGGAGGAGGACCGACGGTTTGGCTGCCCTGTGGTTCCTGGGAAACGAGGGTCTGGCCGCCTCCGCCGCCTTCGGCCCCGTCCCCGGCTGGACGGCGGCCGACATCGCCGTCGGCGCCGATGGTCTGACCCGAATCCTGTGGACGCACCGGGATGGCCGAATGGCTCTGTGGGGCGTCGACAATTCCGGCAACCCGAAGATCCTGGGGCCGATCTATCCGGCTCCCCCCGGCTTCTCGGCGAGCCGCCTCGCGGCCGGTTCCGACGGGCTCACCCGGGTGTTGTGGACGAGCGGCGGCAGCGGCGCCCTCCTTTGGATCATGTCCCCGGACGACGTCTTTCAGAAGACGGTCCTTCTGACCTCAGAGGCCGGGCGGCCGCGTCGCTGAGGTGGAACGCGCGCTCGGCTCGGTCGGCGGACGCGAGGGGCAGGACTCGCGGCGTCAGCCCACGGGCTTGCGCTACCGCGCTCGGTGCTCGAGGTCGGCCGACGCGCCGCGCAAGAACACGCCGACGGCGCGCGCGAAGGCCTCGGGTGCCTCCTCCTGCGGAAGATGACCGGCGCCTGGAAGGACGACGAGAGTCGCCCCCGGGATCTCCGAGGCGAGACGGAATCCGTCCGAGGAAGGAAGGAGCCGGTCGTCCTTTCCCCACAGGACGAGGGTCGGCGCCCGGATCTTCGTGAGCAGATTCTCGTAGCCGCGCTCGCTCGTCCGGACGAATCCGAGGGCGGCCCGGCGCGTCCCTGGCACGGGGATCGGATCCCACCAGTCCGACACCGTCTCCTCCGTCGCGCGCTCCGCTCGGGCGTAGAGACGGTGCCGCAGCGTGTACGCGACCACCGGCCGGATCAGGAATTCCATCTGGAGATCGCCGAGCACGGGGGTCCGGAGCGACCGGAAACCCCACGGAATGGGGATGCCCGGAAAGGCCGAATCCACCAGGACCAGCGCACTCACGCGGTCGGGACGCGCGGCGGCGACGACGAGACACACCGCGCCGCCGAGCGAGTTGCCGACGAGGACCGCGCGCCGAATGCCCCGGACGTCCAGAAACCGCAGCAGCGCCCCGGCCTCTCCTCCCACCGAGTAATCGTAGGGCCACGGCCGATCCGAGAAGCCGGCTCCGGGGAGGTCGACGGCGATCGCGGCATGACCCGCGGCGATCGGCGCCAGGACCCTCTTCCAGGTGGCCGACGAGGAGAGGAATCCGTGAACGAAGAGGAGCGTCGGGTCGGGAGACCCTCCAACTTCGCGCGTTCGCCAGCGCACGCCGTCGACCAGTGTGTCGCGCTCGCCGACGCCGGGCGGGGGAATGCCCGCGCTCTTCTCGAGCAGCCGCCGCACGGTCACGGCGATGAAGACCAGAACGAGAAAGAAAGCGACGAACCGAAGAAGACAGCCCAGAGATCCTCCGCGTCGAAAGGAGCGATTCTAGATCCGCGGCCGGCCGTCTCGCTGGCAGGGCCTCGACTCTGCATCACCTTCAGACGCCGAGGCTCGGTGCGGCGTTCGCGAGGCAGACCGGCGATCGGGAACCGACTCGCGATTTCCGCTAACCTGTCCACGTGCCGACCTGGAAGCTGACACTCGAGTACGACGGGACCCGCTACCGCGGATGGCAGTCGCAGAAAAACACCGATCGCACGGTGCAGGGCGCGCTCCTGCGGGCGGCCGGAGAGCTCTTCGAGGGGCACGTCACGATCGGCGGTGCCGGACGGACCGACGCCGGCGTCCACGCGCTCGCTCAGGTGGCTCATTTGAAGGCGAGTCGGCCCCTCCCCGACCCCGACATCCTTTGGGGCTTGAACGACCGGCTGCCCTTCGACGTCAACGTTCTCCAGGTGGAGGCCGCGCCGCCCCGCTTCGACGCCCGCCACGACGCGGTTTCCCGCAGGTACCTGTACCGGATCTCCAAACGGCGAACCGCGTTCGAGAAGAGGCTCGTCTGGTGGGTGCGGGACCGGCTGGACGTGACGGCCATGGCGCGGGCGGCCAAGCTCTTCGTCGGCCGCCACGACTTCGCCTCGTTCTGCGAGAACCCGGAGGGGCGGGATTCGACGATCGTCGTCGTCGCGAAGAGCGAGATCCAGGACCTCGATCACGAGGTGCACTTTCGCATCGAGGCCTCTCATTTCCTGTGGAAGATGGTCCGACGTCTCGTCGGAACGCTCGTCGAGGTCGGCCGAGGCCATAAGGAGCCGCCCGACGTCGAGACTCTTCTCCTCAAACGGTCGGGCGAGCCGGCGAAATGGACGGCGCCGCCGTCGGGCCTCTTCCTGGAAAGAGTGGAGTACTCGGGGCGAGCGGGTCGATGACGGCGCCCCATCGCGACTTCCCTTTTCCGCTGAACGTCCTCTTTCACGTCCTCCTGGCCGAGGAGGGGAAGGTGGAATCCCTCCACTACGGTCTCTTCGACCGGGACGACGACTCGATCCTCGACGCCCAGCGCCGGTCGACGGCCCTCCTGCTCGAACGGCTGCCGCCGGCGCCGAGCCGCCTTCTGGACGTCGGAATGGGAATCGGCACGACGCTGGCGCGTCTGGCGGCCCTCGGCTATGACGCCGAAGGAATCACTCCGGACGAGAGCCAAGTCGCCGTCGCCCGCTCACGATTCGGAGACGTCCTCCGAGCCCGCGCGGTCTCGTTCGAGGCGTTCGAGACGAACAGCCGATACGACGCGATCCTCTTCCAGGAGTCCTCGCAATACATCGACAGTTCCCGACTCTTTCTCAAGTGCCGGCAGCTCGCCGCCTCCGGCGCCCGAACCATCGTGCTCGACGAGTTCGCGACCCGAGCCGTGAATCGGCCGGGCGCCTTGCATCGCCTGGACCACTTTCTGGCCGCGGCCCGGGAGCACGGCTTTCGGCACGAGGAAGAGATCGACCTTTCAGCCCGGGCCGCCCCCACCGTGGCTTACTTTCTCGAGCGCTTGTCGCGCCGCCGCGCCGAGCTCGTGGCCGACCTCGGGGTTTCCGCCGAACAGATCGACGCATTGGTCGACAGCGGCAACGCCTACCGCGATCTCTACCGCTCCGGCGACTACGTCTATCGGCTCCTGCGGTTCCGAGCCTGAGATGGATGGCGAGGACCATCATCATGGGGAGAGAGCACTTCGTTGGGGGCCCGGGCATGCGCAGGCCTGACAATCCAGTCTTACGGCATCAAAACGAGATCTTGACCGCAGTCCTTAAGAGTCTCGGGTCCTGACGCGCCGTGACCTTGCCGTAATTCGGATTGGTCTGCCGCTGGTTCGGGTCGTTCCGAGACGAGCCCCGCCCGACACGCCCGGAAGCTACTTCAACCCCTCGGCGATGAAGAGGTCCGAGAAGTAGCGCGTGTACCCGTAGACATAGGACTGGCCATCGGGCGTCGGGATGACCCCGACGAGACCCGTGCCGATGTCGGCGACCGAGAACTCCTTCCACGGCTCGAGGCGCCCCGTCGCGAGCTCCAGGCGAAAGACCCGAAGCGGGTCGATGGCGGCCGTGCGCACGAAGAGCGACTTCCCGTCCGCGCACCATTCGATCGCGTAGTGGTCGGCCGGAATCCCGCGGATCGGCTCGGCGGGTCCTCCCTCGAGATCCCAGATCTGGCTCTGACCGCCGTCCGTCGAGGTGAACGCCTTCCGGCCGTCCGGCGAGACGTGGATCTCCGACTGGACGGAGATCCCCTCGGGCGTGATCGCCCGGGCAGCGCCGCTCTCGACGTCGATGAGGTAGAGCCGCTGGCCGTGGCCGGCCTCGGTTCCTCGCACCAGGATCCGCCGGCCGTCGGGAAGGAAAGTCGCGCCGCCCCCCGCGATCCGAACCTTCCCCAGAGGGACGCGCCGCGGGAGGCCGGGTCCGGTGGGGAGCAGGACGAGGTAGTCGGCCTGAGCGTCGGGGGAGACGAGCGCCCACTGCCCGTCTGCCGAGAGCGCGTACGCCTGGCCCTCGCCGAGGCGCACGGCGGGGGAACCGTCCGTACGGCGGAGGTAGACGGCATGGTTCACGCCGCCTCCCTGCCCCACCTCGTTGAAGAGAAGCGTCCGCCCGTCGGTCGAAAGAGCGGCCAGCACCGAGCCATCGAGCCACGACAGGTTGCGTTCGGCGGCCTCGCCCTTCGTGCGACCGACGATCTCGCGCTCCTGCGTGACGCGCTCGAGGAGCACCCGGCCGTCGCGGGCCACGTCGTGAAGGCCGAAATCACCCGGAAATGAGGCGAGGAACCGGCTCCGGCCGGACAGCGTCAGCGCACGGAAGGTCGTCGTTCCGTTCTCGATCTCGTTGAACCAGAGCTCGTCGCCCCCCGGGGACCAGCGGAACTCCCAGGGTACCCCCGCGATTCGCCGCGTCTTCCCCGCCCGATCGATCGTCGTGAGCCAATGGGCCTGCCTCGCTCCCGGAACCCAGGCGTCGTTGTCCTCGAACGCGATCAGGTCGCCCTTCGGCGAGAACTGGATGGGGCCGACCCATCCGCGCGGTTGGTACAGGACCTTTCCGACCGGATACTCCAGACAGGGATGGCTGCCGGCGACGTGGACGACCGCCAGGCCCCTGCCGTCCGGCGCCCACGACGCCCCGCGGACGTTCTCGACGAGCTCCCTCGGAGCGCCTCCGGCGAGCGAAACGGTCGCGAGAGTCCCCTGCGAAGGGTCGCCGCCGACGAGGATCGCGAGCTCCCCGGAGGAAGAGACCGCCGCAATGTTCGCGGGAGGCAGGCCGAGCGAGCGGGCCTCGGGCGTTCCCGGCCGGACCGAGAAGAGTTCTGCGGAAGACCCCTGGACGCCCGCGGCGGCGCCATAGACGATCTGGCCGTCGGGGGCGAACTTGGCGTCGCCGATCCCGGCCCGCCGGAACGTGATCTGGCGGAGCGTCGGCCGCGAGGAGAAGACCGATTTCCAATAGGGCCGCCCCGCGAAGACGCCGAGAGCGATCGCCACGAGAAGCGAGAGCGCGGCGACGGCGGCTGGAAGCCGCAACCCTCTCGACGGCGCCACGGCGGCCGATGCGTCCGGGCTGGACGCTTCGGAAAGGCGATCCCGAAGGGTCCCGAGATCGCGAGCGAGGTCGCGCGTCGAGGCGTATCGGTTCGCCGGGTCCTTGTCGAGGCAACGCTCCACGATCCACCGAAGGGGAACGGGAGCTTGCGGCACGACCTGCCCGACCGGCTCGGGTTCCTCGTGCAGGATGGCCGACAGCGTGTCCACCGCCGTTCCTTTCTGGAACGCCCTCTTCCCCGTCGCCATCTCGTAGAGGATCGAGCCGAAGGAGAACTGGTCGGAGCGAAAATCCACCGTCTGCCCGGCCGCCTGCTCGGGGGACATGTAGCCGACGGTGCCGAGCACCATGCCGGGACTCGTTCCCGTCTCGGTCGGCAAATGCGATCCCTGATCGCTCCCCGACCCGGTCGTCGTCAGCTTCGCCAGGCCGAAGTCCAGGATCTTGACCAGCCCGTCCTTGGCCACCATAACGTTCTCGGGTTTCAGGTCCCGGTGCACGATCCCGGCTTCGTGCGCCTTCGCCAGGCCGTCGGCGATCTGGGCGGCGATCGGCAAGACCTTCTTGATCGGCAAAGCACCCGAGAACAGTGTCTCGCGCAGCGTCCTGCCTTCCACCTTCTCCATGGCGATCCACGACACGGCCTCGCTCTGGCCGATGTCGTAGATCGTCACGATGTTCGGGTGATTCAGAGCCGACGCCGACTGCGCCTCCTTCTCGAAGCGCTTGAGGCGCGATGCGTCGCCGGCCACCTCGACCGGTAAGACCTTGATCGCGACCTCGCGCGCCAGGCGGGTGTCCAACGCCCGCCAGACCTCCCCCATGCCGCCCGCGCCCAGGGGAGAGAGGACCTCGTAGGGTCCGAGACGGCTGCCCGCTCCGAGGCTCATTTCATTTCACGCCATCGACGAGAAAGAGGTTGGAGCGGATCCGATAGAAGCCGTACACGTACCACCTGCCATCGGGCGTCGGCAGGACGTAGCCGAAGTTCGGACCGGCGTTCTTGAAATCCTTCGCGCTCTTCCAGAGCTCGCGGCGGCCCGTCCGAATGTCGAGCCGATCGATACCGCCCTCCGCGAGTACGAAGACGCACCGTCCGTCGGCGCACCATTGGATGGCCTCCTCCCCTTCTGCGGCGTCGGGAATCGGAGTTCCCCTGGCTTCCGCGCCGCCATCCACGGGGAAGAGTCGCGTCGTGCGGTCGGGTCCGAAAGCCGCGATGGAGCGACCGTCGGGGGAAACGCCGTGCGCGCCGTCGGTGAAGAACGCGCCTTCCGGGCCGATGGGCCGCGGCTTGCCGCCGTCGAGATCGACGACGAACAGCCGTCTTCCGCTCTTCCCCTCGAAGCCGGTCACGAGAATGCGCTTGCTGTCGGGGAAGAACGTCCCCGACATCGGAAAGTGGACACTTCCCAAGCCGCCGGGATGAACGCTGGAGAGATCGAGGGATCGCGGCTCCCCCGCCCCGGTCGGGAGCAACCTGAGTTTCGTCGGAGCGTCGCCGGTGGCGAGCGCCCACCGGCCGTCGGGCGAGAGAGCGAGCGCCGTGCCGTCTCCCAGGCGCACGGCCTGGCCGTCGGAGACCTTCCAGAGGTAGACGCTGCGCCGAGGGCCTCCTCCCGCTCCGGCCTCGGTGAAGAGCACGAAATGCCCGTCGGCGGAGATGTCCGCGGGAACCGACCCGTCGAGCCACGTCAGGTCCCGCTCGTCCGCGTCGCCCGGCAGCAGGCCGAACATCGCCGGGTCCCAGGCGTTTCGCTCCATGAGGAGCGCGCCGTCGCGGGAAACGTCGTGCAGGAAGAATTGCCCCGGGAGAGAAACGACGCGGCGTCTGCTGCCGGAAAGGGAAAGCGCGCTCACGGTCGTCACGCCCCGGTCGTCCTCGCTGAACCAGATCTCATCGCCCGTCGGAGACCAGGCGAAGAGGCCCGATGTCGCCCCAAAGGGCTCGAGGCTTCCGGGAGCCCTTCGGATCCAGGAGCAGGAGGGAACCCGCGCCATCGACGGAACCACTGTCGTTGACGGCGATCAGGTCCCCCTTCGGCGAGAAGCGCACGTTGCCCAGGCCCTCGCGACTTTCGTACAGGACGTGCCCGATGGGGAACTCGACGCGCTTCATGTCGCCGACCGAATGGATCACCAACGATTCCGTCGCCATTCGGCGACCAGTCGGCTCCCCAGACGTTCTCGAGAACCTCCCGGGGCGCGCCTCCCGCGAGCGGCACGCGCGCGAGCGTCCCGCGCCGCCAGTTGCCACCGAGCACGAGCGCGATTTCCCCGGAGCGAGAGACGGAAAGGACGTTCCCGGGCGGAAGCCCGAGGGAGCGCGACTCCCTGCCGCCCGGCTGCGTCAGGAAGATCTCCGGTTTGGCTCCCTGGCGCTGGTAACCGAAGAGGATCGTCTGGCCGTCGGGAGCGAACCGCGGGGTCTGAATCGCACCGCTCCCGAAAGTCAGCTGGCGAAAGCGGGGCGGCGATTCGCGCCAGAGGGACCTTCCGAGGAGCACGGTCAGGATCACTCCGGCGGCGAGCGAGGCGAGAACCGCCAGAGGCAGGAGCGCCGACCGCCTTCGCGAGAGAGCCGTGGAAGCGTCCGCGTCTCCGGCCTCGGAAAGCCGATCCCGGATGGTCACGAGGTCGCGGGCGAGGTCCTTCGTCGAGGCGTAGCGTCCCGTCGGGGTCCTTCGCGAGGCATCGTTCGGCGATCCACCGCGAGCGGCCGGGGAACGCTCTGGTTGAGCGTGGCGATGGGCGGCGGGTCCTCGTTGAGGATGGCCGCGAGCGTGTCGACGCCCGTCTTTCGCTGGAAGGCGCGTTTGCCGGTGGTCATCTCGTAGAGAACGGAGCCGAAGGCGAACTGGTCGGAGCGGAAGTCCACCGGCTGCCCCGCCGCCTGCTCCGGCGACATGTAGCCGACTGTGCCGAGCACGACGCCGGGAGACGTCCCCGTTTCGGTCGGGAGATGCGATCCCTGATCGCTCCCCGACCCGGTGGTCGTCACCTTGGCCAGCCCGAAGTCCAGGACCTTGACCAGGCCCTCCTTGGTCACCATCACGTTCTCGGGCTTCAAGTCCCGGTGGACGATGCCGGCCTCATGGGCCTTGGCCAGACCATCCGCGATCTGCGCGGCGATCGGCAGGAGTTTTCGCATCGGAAGAGCTCCCGTGAAGAACATCTCACGCAGCGTCTTCCCCTCCACTCGTTCCATGGCGATCCACGACGTCGAATCGGTCGCCCCAATGTCGTAGATCGTGACGATGTTGGGGTGATTGAGAGCCGACGCCGCCCGCGCCTCCTTCTCGAAACGCTTGAGACGCGAGTCGTCGCCGGACACATCGGCTGGTAGCACCTTGATCGCCACTTCGCGCGCGAGACGTGTGTCCCGCGCCTTCCAGACCTCTCCCATCCCACCAGCGCCCAACGGCGCGAGAATCTCGTAAGGACCGAGGCGGCTACCTGCGGTGAGGTTCACCAAATCACCCGATCGTCGATTGGCACTGGCTATCTCAGTCCTTCGGCGACGAAGAGGTCTCCGAAGTACTTGCTGTAGCCATAGACGTAGGACTTTCCATCCGGCGTGGGAAGAACCTCCATGCCTCGATTACCGATCTCCGAGACGGAGAACTCCCTCCAGAGCTCCAGGCGACCCGTGGAAAGCGCGAGACGGTAGACCTTGACCGGGTTGATTTCCGTCGTCCGCACGAAGAGAGAGCGTCCGTCGGCGCACCATTTGATCGGCAAGAGATCCTTTGGAAGGCCTGGCACCGCTCGGGCGGGTCCTCCCTCTACGTCGTACAGCTCGCTCCCGCTTCCCTGCCTGTAGCAAACCAGAACCCTGCCGTCGGGCGAGAGCGCAAAGGGCACCTGAGGGTGAATTCCTTCGGGCGTCATGGCGCGGGCCTTGCCGCTCTCGATGTCGAAGACGTAGAGCCGCATCTTCTGGTCGGCATCGATCGCGCGCAAGAGGATGCGCTTTTCGTCCGGGAAGAAACAGGCTCCCTCGCCCAAGAGCCTGATCCCGGGGAGCGACAACTCGCGCGGCTGGCCGGCGCCCGTCGGGAGAAGGACCAGACGAGAGCTGTCGGCGCCCGGCGAGGCAAGCGCCCACTGCCCGTCCGGCGACAACGCGAGGGAGTGACCCTCGCCGAGGCGCACCGCGGGAGAGCCGTCGGTCCTGCGCTTGTAGACCGACTGCCGCGGGCCGCCCCCCACGCCCATTTCGGTGAAGAGGAGGAGTGTCCCGTCGGCCGAGAGGTCGGCCGGAACCGAGCCGTCGAGCCAGGTCAGGTTTCGCTCGGCCGGCTGGCCCCCGACGCGCCCGACGATCTCGTGTTCTGCGGATTCTCGTTCGAGCAGTACCCCTCCGGCGCGGGAGACGCCGTGGAAGACGAAGTCTCCGGGGAAGGAGGCCAGAAAGCGCCTCTTCCCCGAAAGCGTCACCGCCCGGAGCGATGTCGTGCCGCCTTCAATCTCGTTGAACCAGATCTCGTCACCGCGCGGCGACCAGTGAGCTTCCAGAGGAATCGATGCGATCCGGCGCGTCTTCCCGTAGAGATCCAGCACAGTGAGATTCCTGGCGGCGCCGGGCACCGAGAACATCCCCTCGACGCAGAGTATCCGGTCCCCGATCGGCGAGAACTCGACAAAGCGGGTCGAGCCCGCAGGTTGGTACAGCACCTTCCCGATGGGGAACTCCACCCGCGTTCGTCCGTCGACCTGGTGGACCACCGCCAGGTTCTTTCCATCAGGGGCCCAACTCGCGCTCCAGACGTTCTCCACGAGCTCGCGAGGCGCACCGCCGGCCAGAGATACGGTGGCGAGTGTCCCCAGATTCGGCGTGCCGCCGACCAGAATCGCGAGCTCGCCCGACGCCGAAACGGAGAGGATGTTGGCCGGAGGCAAACCGAGCGATCGCGACTCGGGCGTACCGGGCTGCACCGCGAAGAGCTCGCCCGGACCACCGACGGCGACGGAGTAGATGATCGTCTGGCCGTCGGGGCCAAATCGCGCCCAGTTGACGCCGGCGCGCCGGAACGTCACTTGCCGCAGGATCGGGTGAGAGCTGAATCGCGCTTTCCAGATTGGTCGGCCGACAAAGACGCCAATCGAGAGCGTGCAAAGAAATGCGAGCAGCAGGAGCGCGACCCGGAGCCACGCGGGGAATCGGGCAGGCGAGGCCGCGAGCGCCATTCCCGACAGCGACGCTTCGGAAAGATGGTCTCGCAGGGTCGCAAGGTCGCGCGCGAGGTCCCGCGTCACCCCATAGCGGCCTTCGGGCTCCTTGGCCAGGCATCGCTCCACGATCCAGCGCAGCGGCGCCGGCGCCTGAGGGTTGACCTGGGCGACCGGCTCGGGTTCCTCGTGCAGGATCGCCGAGAGTGTGTCCACCGCGGTTCCTTTCTGGAACGCCCGCTTCCCGGTAGCTATCTCGTAGAGGATCGAGCCGAAGGAAAACTGGTCGGACCTAAAATCCACCGCCTGCCCGCCCGCTTGCTCCGGCGACATGTAGCCGACCGTGCCGAGCACGACACCGGGAGACGTCCCCGTTTCGGTCGGGAGATGCGATCCCTGATCGCTGCCCGACCCGGTCGCCGTCAGCTTGGCCAGTCCGAAGTCCAGGATCTTGACCAGGCCGTCCTTGGTCAGCATCACGTTCTCGGGTTTGAGGTCCCGATGGACGATCCCCGCCTCGTGCGCCCGCGCCAGCCCGTCGGCGATCTGCGGAGCGATCGCGAGGAGTTTCTTCATCGAGAGAGCGCCACCGAAGAGCAATTCCCGGAGCGTTTTGCCGTCGACGCGCTCCATCGCGATGTAGGAAATCGCATCGGTCGACCCGATCTCGTAGATCGTGACGATGTTGGGGTGGTTCAGGGCCGAAGCCGCCCGCGCCTCCTTCTCGAAGCGCTTGAGGCGCGATGCGTCGCCGGCCACCTCGACCGGCAAGACCTTGATCGCCACCTCGCGCGCTAATCTCGTATCCCGCGCGCGATAGACCTCCCCCATCCCGCCCGCCCCGAGCGGGGCGAGGATCTCGTAGGGGCCCAGCTGCGTACCGACAGATTGAGTCAAGGGAACGCTACGATCTCATCCCGTGACTATGACGAGGCCTCTGCGCTATGCGGACGGCATCGAGAATGGCCTCGCTCTTACAACCGCTGCTCACCGGGCGGCCTCAGAAGGAGACTTTGACCGCGGCGCGGAAGAGCCTGGGATCGGAACGCGTCGTCACTTTGCCGTAGTCCGGGTTGGTCTGTTGCTGGTTCGGATCGTAGATCGAGGCAGGGTAATTGGAGGGTGCGCTGGTCGACCATTCGGTCACCTGAGACGTCGCGATCTGATTATTGAACAGGTTGAAGAGGTAGCCTTGAAGCGTCACGGTGAGGGGCCCGATTCTCCACGGGTAGGCCAGCGTGAGGTTGGCGTCCCATTCCGTGGGCAGCCGGCCGGCGTAACCCTTCGGGACGAGCTGAACCGCCGGCCCGTAAAAATCGTTGAGATATCCGAGCTTATTCAGCGGCGCGCCGGAGCGAACGAAGGCCTGGAGGCCGACGGAAAGACCGAACGGAGCCGTGTAGTAGGCGTCGACCCGAGCCCGATGCGGCCGGTCCAGAAAGAGGCGGCCATAGCTATTGTGAAAGAGCTGTGGGTAATCGAAGTCTCCGTTGATGCCCGGATCCGTCTGGCCGAAAAACCCTTCGCTGATCTCGCCGTCGTAGTTGCCTCGCAAGGATGAGTAGACGTAGGAAGCTTGCAGCCATCCCCTCTCGCCGAAGGTCTTGCGACCCAGAAGCTCGATGCCGCGATAGAGGCGTCGCGCCGGCGGGGTCGGCGGAATCGTGTCGGTGCACTGGTAGGAATCGAAGCTTTCGGCGCTGAAGAGACCGTTGCAGCCGGGGATGTCGCCTCGCGCGATCTTCCCGCCCGAGCCCGGATTCATCACGCCGCAACTGCTGTAGTTCGTTTCCGGCCTGTTGTAGTCGAGATCACATCGGTCCTCGATCGCATTTCCGAGCCGGCGATATGTCGCCTTGATTCCGAGCGAGAGATCCGAGCCGAGGGTCCGCTCGACCCCGACGGTATATTCGTCCTGGTAAATCCCCCTCAACCCCGCGTCGACCGGGTCGCCGAAAGCGCCCCCACTGAGGAACGGCCCCGGGAGCGTCGCGTCCTGTGCCACGCTTCCGGCGTCGAAGTTGAGGGTGGTGGCGAAGACGGTGCTGCCGAAGGCTTTCGCGGCGAGATCGGTCGGAAGCGAATAGTAGAACCGGCCGGCAAACGCGTAGACCTTCGACGTTCCATTTCGGAATGGATCCCAGACGAGGCCGACGCGGGGCTGCCACTCCGCGGACGTCTCGAAGACCTTCGCGTTTCGATAGTCGCGAATATCCTCCTGGTCCCACCGCAAACCGAGATTGACGGTCCACCCCGCCTCCGGCCTCCAGGAGTCCTGGACGAAGAAGCTGAGATCCCTCGTCCTCGGCGACACGGTCCACGCGGGCACCGGAGACAGATCATCGAAGCTGGCTGCGTAGAAGTTGTGTTGATAGTAGACGGTGCCCCGGTCGTTGAAACGCAACGCGGTCTGACCGCCGGAGTGCGAACTGATCGCAAGGGTCGTTCCGTCCTGAACGTCGCCACCCAGCTTGATCTCGTGCGCAGCGAGGTAGTAGCTGACGTCGCCTCGAAGCTGATCGCGGCGGGAGGAGCTGTGGTCCTGCGGCCCGTTGACGCCCCCGTATCCTCCGGAAGAGGAATTCTCGATGGGCGGCGGCGAGCAAGGGCTCGACGGAGTGCCTCCCTCACAGGTGAAGTCCCGGATCCGAACGACATCCGCGAAGGACAGGGAGTACCGATCCTGATGACGCGAGGCCTGCAGGACCGCAAGGCCGTTGGGTCCCAGCAGCTGCGTTCCCCGAAGGCCGAAGTCGGTCCCACCGATCGAGCGCGTCGAGCTCCAGGTAGAGGGGTCCGGGCTGGTGATGGGAGGGACCCGATACACTCCAAATGCCTGGCGCGGATCGGCGCCGCCCGCACCCGAATTCGTCGTCGGGTCGGCGAACACCGTCGCAACCAACGCCGTGCCGGAGCCTGCGTTCCAGGTGAGCTTTCCCGAATACAGGTTATCGGTCGCGTCGAGCGGGAAACGATCGTCGGTCGAGACGAGCTGACTCGGCACATATCGGGAGACCTGCGCCGGCAGATCGACGCGGTCGTAGGCCGCGAAGAACCAAAGCCGGTCCCGGACGAGGAAGCCGCCCAGATCCGCGCCGAAATCGGTTCGTTGGTATTGCGCGATCCGCATGTCCGAAATGAGCGAATCTTCGGCGGTGATCTTCCTTTCAGCGCTCAACGCTGAAGAGTCGTAGTAGGTAAAAGCGTCGCCGTGAAAAGCGTTGCCGCCCGACTTGGTGATGACGTCGATGATCCCGCCGAGAGCTCTCCCGTATTCTGCCTGATAGCCGCCGGTCTTGACTTCCACCTCCTGGACGAACTCCGTATTGATGGCCTTGCCCTGCATCCCTTTCAAGACGTTCGTCGTGTTGATGCCGTCGATGATCCATTGGTTCTCCGCCGACGTGGCGCCGTAGATGGCGAGGGCGAGCGATCTTCCCTGCGTCTCGCCTCGGTCCGTATCGACTCCCGGATTGGAGCGCACGATGTCGGCGTAATTGCGGGAAACCGGCAGCCTCTCGATGGCCTTGCTTGTGTAAACAGTGCCCCCCGTCGTCGAGGTCACATCGATCAACGGAGCCTCGCCCTTCACGACGACGGCTTCAGACGCGACGGGCTCGAGGTTGAAATCGACCGTGGCGGTCGCATCGAGAGACACCAGGGCGCTCTTCTCCGTTAAGCGAAACCCGTCGAGACTCGCTCGAACCCGATAGGTCCCCGGCGGTACCCCTGGAAAACGGTAGAAGCCCTCGCGAGTCGTCGTGGACCAGCGCACACCTTGCAGACTGGAGCTCGTCGCTTCGATTGCCGCGCCCGGCAGCGCCGCGCCGGAAGAGTCGGTGACTCGCCCCTCGATGTTGCCCGTCGTTTGCCCGAACAAGGCCGGACAGAAAAAGACCAGCCAGACAAAACGCAGGACAGGGCGACGCCTCATTTCCCTCCTTCGTTCCGCAGTGAAGAGGCAGGTCGGGCAGACTGCCGCTCGGCGAGCCCTTTACGCTGTGAAGCGAGTTGTTGACCTGATTCTCTGTCCGCGCGATAGGCCCGTCAAGGAAAACGGTGGGTTCGTCCCTGTTTCCGACTACTTGAGCCCTTCGACGAGGTAGAGGTCGTTGAGGCTCCTCTTGCAATTGTACGCGTACGACTTCCCGTCGGGCGTCAGCATTAGGTCCGCCTCCCAGATCCCGGCGGGTCCTGGGGCATGATCGTCTTCCAGGGCTCCCCGCGGCCCGTGGCGATCTCGACCCGGAAGACGCGGAAGGGAAGCTCCAGCGGGTTCCAGGCGTAGAGATAGCGGCCGTCGTCGCTCCAGTTCCTCCAGACGAAATCCGTCTTCAGAAGGCCCTGCATGGGCCGCGGCTCGCCGCCGTCGGCGGAGTAGATCCGGAAGCCGTCCTTCTGCTCGACCACGACGAATCGTCCGTCGGGTGAGATTGAAGAGCTCTGTGGCTCGATGCCTTCCAGCGTCAGAGGCCGCGGCGCTCCTCCGGCGACATCCTGCGTGTAGAAACGCACCGTGCGCCCCTTCGCCTGGGCGCTGAACAGGAGCCGCCGGCCGTCGCCCGACCACCGGATGTCGTCCCAGGCGAATTCCTCCAGATCTCCCGTCTCGAGAGCCCTCTCTTCGCCCGCGCCGGTGGGGACGAGAGCCAGATGCGCCGGAGGACCGGCGCGAACGACGACGACCCACTTCCCGTCCGGAGACATCTCCGAGCCCGTTCCTTCGCCGAGCCTCTTCAGGCCCGATCCGTCGAAATTGCGCAAATACATGTTCCCGCTGTCGTTGATCAGGAGCGTCTTCCCCTCCGGCGAGATCGACATGGAGTCGGAGCCCGCGAGAACCATCAGCTCTCGTTCATTCGGCTGTCCATTCGGCCTCGACCACGTCTCCCAGCGCTGATTACCCGCAGACATGAGCACCCGGCCGTCCCGCGAGATGTCCAGGATTCCGAGACTGGTCGGAGTCCGAAGCGGGATGTGCTCCTTGCCGGACAGGCTGAGCGAATAGACGACACCCGGTACGGCGGTAGGCTCGGTTGACCAGATCTCATCACCCTTCGGCGTCCAAGCGAACTGGGCGATCTCCTTGAGGAACCTGCGGGAAACGAAGATCTCCCTACCGGACAGATCGACTACGTGAACGCGATTCGCTCGCAGAAACGCGATGCGGTCTCCGGCGGGCGAGACGCGTGGGAACCCTCCCCCTTGCGAAATCACTTTTCCCGCAGGGAATTCGAGGCGATCGTTCCGGACCACGGCCATTCCTTTTCCGTCGGGCGCCCAGTCCGCCCAGTGCACGTCCGTCGCGAGCTCTCGGGGCGCGCCGCCCGAAATCGAGACCGTTGCGAACGTACCGGTGACGGCCCACCAGAGGATCGTCGGCCTCCCCATGGAGATGGCCAGCTCACCGCGCGAGGAAAGGGACTGCAGGATCGCGTCGGGCAGATCGAGCCTCCGCGACGCCGGGTCCCCGAGCCGCGTCTCGAAGATTCGCGTCGGGTCCGTGTCCCATTGCGCGCTGTAGAAGATCGTCTGGCCATCGGATGAAAAGCGGGCAGAGAAGACATTGCCGCGGCGAAAGGTGAGGCGCTGAAATGCCGGTGGAGCGGGGGGCTCCTTCCAGAGCGTTCGGCCGGCAAAGAGCGCTCCAGCCGCGACCGCGATCGCACCGAGGGCGAACCAGAGCGCTGCCATCCCGCGCGCCCGTTCTACCGGCGCACGGATGAGATCCATCCCGTCGGATGAGCGATCCCGCAGGGCCTCCAGGTCGCGTGCGAGATCGCGGGTCGCGGCGTAGCGCCGGCCCGGGTCCTTCGCCAGGCACCGTTCGACGATCCACCGCAACGGCGCCGGAGCGTCGGGATTGACCTCGGCGACCGGCTTCGGCTCCTCGTGCAGGATCGCCGAAAGCGTGTCGACCGCCGTGGACTTCTGAAACGCTCTCTTCCCCGTAGCCATCTCATAGAGAATTGAGCCGAAGGCGAATTGGTCGGAGCGGAAGTCGACTGCCGACCCCGCTGCCTGCTCCGGCGACATGTAGCCGACCGTGCCGAGCACGACGCCAGGAGACATCCCCGTCTCGGTCGGGAGATGTGATCCCTGATCGCTCCCCGACCCGGTTGTCGTCACCTTGGCCAGCCCGAAGTCCAGGACCTTGACCAGGCCCTCCTTGGTCACCATCACGTTCTCGGGCTTCAAGTCCCGGTGGACGATGCCGGCCTCGTGGGCGCTCGCCAGACCGTCCGCGATCTGCGCCGCGATCGACAGGAGTCTCTTGTTTGGAAGCGGGCCCGCGAACAGCAGCTCCCGAAGCGACTTGCCGTCCACGCGTTCCATCGCGATGTAGGAGACGGAATCCGACGAGCCGATCTCGTAGATCGTCACAATGTTGGGGTGGTTCAAGGCCGAGGCCGCGCGCGCCTCCTTCTCCAAGCGCTTCAGGCGCGACGCGTCGCCCGCCACCTCCGCCGGCAGCACCTTGACAGCCACCTCGCGCGCGAGCCGCGGGTCCCTCGCCAGCCAGACCTCCCCCATTCCGCCGACGCCCAGGGGAGAGACGACTTCGTATGGGCCCAGCCGAGCTCCTGGTGCCAGCGTCATGTCCAATCAACCCGACCGCTGGACTGGCAGGTAGAGGACGAACGGACTCTTCCACGGCGGAGGCTCCGACGCGGGAGCGATCGGTTTCCGGGGACCATCGGGTCGCTCGTATCGGAGGTTCCGGTCGTCATCGAGTTGAGATCGATCGTCGGCGATTGACCGGATGCGATCGCTTCCTGCGCGGCGGGAGCCCGAGTCGGGTGGGTCGTCGCCACTCCGTCCAGAGAAGCGACGGCGCTTTTCTCCGTCTTCTCGACGACGGGACATACCCACCTCCCCTACGCAATGGATGGAGGGTCGGGCAGCGAGCCCAGCTCTCCCTATCGCTGTGTTGCGTTGGAATCAATTCTGTTGGGAGCAGCGGGGCAGGTCAAGCGGTCGCCTCGAGCCCGCCATGCTCTCTTAGCGGGCGAGCTGGCGTTGCAATGCCTGGAGCGCCGGCACCCCGATCTCAGCGAAGGACTCCACCGGCCGACTTACTTCAGGCCGTCCACGACATAGAGCTCCGAGAAGAGGCGAGAAGTCTGGTACGCGTAGGACCTGCCATCGGCGGTCATGACGACGTGGATCTCCCGGGCGTCCGGCTCGGGCGGCCGGATTTCCTTCCAGAGGCGACGCTGACCGCTTCGGACGTCCAGGAGCCAGATTTCCCGCGCAGGGAGCTTTCCTCGGAGGACGTAGATCGAGTGATCGTCCACGCTCCATCGGATCGGCTGATCCTCCTTCGCCAGGCCGGGAACGAGTCGCGGCTCGCCTCCATCGAGGGGATAGACGGAAGCTGTACCATCTTCCTTGAAGCACAGGAGAGACTTGCCGTCGGGGGACATCGGGTTGGTTGTCCCCGGGATCCAGACACCCTCGGGCACGAGCGGCCGCGGCCTGCCGCCCGCCAAGTCCTGGGCGTAGATGCGCGAGCGGTGGCCGGGCTCCTTGCCGGAAAAGACGAACCGGGAGCCGTCGGGAAACCATGCCGCCGTTCCGAAGCTCGTGAACCCGGCGCTTACGGCCGTCTTCGCCTGCCCCGGCCCGGTGGGCAGGAGGTCGATGCGCGGCACTCCTCCTCCGGCGGGCATGATGGAGGCGAGCACCCACTTTCCGTCGGGTGACAGGGCCAGCGCCCAGCCGTCGCCCAGGCGCACCGCCGGCGAACCGTCTGTCTTTCGAAGGTAGACGGCCGGCACGCCGCGGTTCGCTTCCCCGTCTTCCGTGAAGACGAGCGTCTTCCCGTCGGATGACAGGTCGGCAGGATCCGAGCCATCGAGCCAGGAAAGGTCGTGGTCCCGAGCGTCACCGGCGCCCGCCTCGAACATGAAGAAGATCACGGTGTGGTGCGCAACGAGAACTCGACCCTGCGGCGAGATGTCGTCGAGCTCGAGATACCCGGGGACGCGCGTGAGGAGGCGCGACCTCCCGGAAAGATCGAGCGCGTAGATCGCGCTGGGGGCACCTTCGACGTATGGCGTCAGCCAGATCTCCTTACCATCCGGAGTCCATGACGGCTCGCCGATGTTCGAGGGCCAACTCGAGGAAATGACCTTCCTGTGTTTGCCGGAGGGATCGATAACCGAGACCAATTCGCCGCCCGAACCGCGATATCCCGGAGCGTGCTCGAAGAAGACGATCCAGTCGCCTCGCGGGGAAAATCGCGGGTATTCCAGAACGCCCGCCGTGCTGTAGATCGCTCTCCCGATCGGATACTCGAGCTGATCTCTCCCGTTGACGTTGCGCACGACGACGAGGTCCTTGCCGTCCGGTGCCCAATCCGCCCCGTCGTCGCGAACTCCCTCCAGCACCGGCCGCGGAACTCCGCCCGTGAAGGGTACGCGGGCCAGAAGGCCGACGGGACTGTCCACTCCGGGCAGGGGCCTGAGGTGCAACGCGATCGCCATCTCCCCGGATGAGGAGATCGAGAGAATGTCCGCGCTGTCTGGAAAATCGTAGGCGCGAGACTCGGGGCTGCCGAGTCGGGTGGAATAGAGAACGTCCCCCTGGCCGTAGACGATCGTCTGCCCGTCCGGAGCGAACCGCGCGCTCCCGACGATGCCGCGCCGGAATGCCACGCGGTGAAATGAGGCCGCGGAGAGCTTCCGGGACGTTGCGCGAGCAAACCACCCCGCGAGAGCGGCGACGACAATCGCTCCCGCGAACACGAGCGGCACGACTCGCGACTTTCTTCGCCCCGGTGCCGCGAGGGCCCCCTCGCTTCCACGCGGGAGCTCCGAGATGTGGTCGCGCATGCTCGCGACGTCGCGAGCGAGATCCCGTGTCGAGGCATATCGCTCCGCCGGTTCCTTGGCCAGACAGCGCTCGACCAGCCATCGTAACGGTGCCGGCGCGTCGGGATTGACCCGAGAGACCGGTTCGGGCTCCTCGTTCAAGATCGCCGAAAGCGTGTCCACGGCGGTTTTCTTCTGAAATGCGCGCCGGCCCGTCGCCATCTCGTACAGGATCGAGCCGAAGGCGAACTGGTCCGAGCGGAAGTCGATGGCTTGCCCCGCCGCCTGCTCCGGCGACATGTACCCCACGGTGCCGAGCACGGCCCCCGGCGAGGTGCCCGTCTCCGTCAGCAGATGCGAGCCTTCGCCGCTTCCGCGATCGACGCGCGTCTGCCTCGCCAGGCCGAAGTCAAGGATCTTGACGAGCCCGTCCTTCGTCACCATCACGTTTTCTGGCTTGAGATCCCGGTGGACGATCCCCGCCTCGTGCGCGCGCGCCAGCCCGTCGGCCATCTGCGCGGCGATAAGTAGCAGGCGCTTCAACGCGAGCGGCCCCGAGAAGAGCAGCTCCCTCAGCGTCCTGCCATCGACCTTCTCCATCGCGATGAACGAGACGCCCTCAGCGGACCCGGTCTCGTAGATCGTCACGATGTTGGGGTGGTTCAGGGCCGAAGCCGCCCGCGCCTCCTTTTCGAAGCGCTTCAGGCGAGAGGCGTCCGCGGCAACATCTTGTGGCAGCACCTTGATTGCGACGTCACGACCCAACCGAGCATCGCGGGCCAGGTACACCTCTCCCATGCCTCCCGCGCCGAGCGGAGCGGCGATCTGGTAGGCGCCGAGACGGGTGCCTGACGGCAGTGTCATGGCAGGCTCTTCTGTACCGATTCTATGTGCGGCGACCCGGCCGACAGCTAGCGGAGTCCCTCGACGAGGTAGAGCTGCGATGAGGTCCGGCGGCTCCCGATGGTCCAGGCGTCGCCGGCGGGAGTCATATTCACTGAGATGCCATCGATTGCGGCGTCGTACGGAAACGCCTTCCAGAGGCGACGCTCTCCCGTGGCGATGTCGTAGAGCCACACCTTGCGAGGCCGCTCGCCTCCCCGGCAGGTGTAGATGTGCCGCGAATCCTTGCTCCACTGCCGGATCTGGTCTCGGGGCGGGGACAGTCCCGGAAGCACCCGGTCCGGACCCGTTCCGTCCAGCGAGACCAGAAGCGCCTTGCCGTCGCGGGCCCCGATCAGGTACTTGCCGTCCGGCGACACCGGATTGGACTCTGTCAGCAGTCTAAAGCCGTCCGGGCCGATCGTCCGCGATTTGCCGCCCGGAACCGGCTGGACGTAGGCGTGCGAGGACCCATCCTTCGCCACCGCCGAGTAGACGACCTTCTGGTATACAGCGCTGCCTGCTTACCAGCCTTTTGTCACGGCAATATCCGGCATGGGGTAGTGCTTGACGTTCTGTGTGTAGATCTTCCCGCCCGTCGCCGCCGCCGTAGCGGCCAGAATGGCGTCGTTGACGTCGATTCTGTGCGACGGGTGCCATCGGCGGTAGAGGAGCCCCGCCTGGTCCACGACTTCCCGAGTGACAGCCTCTGTCTTGAAACGAGAGAGGAAGGAAAGCGTCGGGCTTTCCTCCTCCGGCCGCATGAAGAAGACGACCTCGGCCCGCTGGAGAGCGCCGGTCCACAGCTCCACGCCCGCTTCCGCCGAGAGCCTGCGAAGCACGCCAGCCGCCCTGCGCTCGCCACGAAGGTGCCAGATCAGGATGTCGCTATCGACGTACGCGCGCATGTCGCTCCCGATGCAGCCGCTCGAATCCCCGCTGGAACTCTCGCCGCGCCCGGCGAATCGTGGTCTCGGGCCGCTCTCCACGCCTCCATGCGCCGAGCGTTTCGGACCAGACGTCTCCGTCTCTTCCCTCGGAGAGCTGCCCGGCGCGCAGATGGATGGCCTCCTCGAGAAACCGGCGCTTGGTCATCTTCAGTCTCCGAGTCACACGCTCCATCTCGTCGAGCGCCGCCTCGTCCAGCCGGGCCGAGAAGATCTTGTCCACAGGCCGCCTCCTTACGTAAGCACGTTAACGTAAGACCAACATGACGTCAATCCCTTGGTCGCCCTGACCAGGATCGGCGCGACCTCAAGAGACCAGGTAAACCGCTCGCGCGCCAACGGCCGACGCCGCGAGGCCGATCGCGAGCGACGCGAGCAGAACCAGGGGTTCCTGCCGGTTCCTCTTGTTCAACGCGCTGCAGATCCGTTTTCGAGACGACTCGATGCGGCCGAGAAGCCCACGCGCCGAAACAGGCCCGCGAAGCGAGGATCAGGCCGCAAGAACCTCGCGCAGCGTCCTGACCGCGACCTGCTTCATCGCGATGTACCAGACCGAGCCCGACTGCCCGATCTCGTAGATCGTGACGATGTTGAGGTGATTAAGAGCCGACGCCGCGCGCGCCTCCTTCTCGAAGCGCTTCAGACGCCCGGCATCCGAAGCCACATCGGCTGGCAGGATCTTGATCGCCACTTCGCGCCCGAGGCGTGTGTCGCGCGCGCGCCAGACTTCCCCCATCCCGCCCGCTCCGAGCGGAGCCACGATCTCGTAGGGGCCGAGGCGTGTGCCGGCAAGGAGGGTCATGGAATGACCGCTACCGCAAGCCCTCGACGAGGTAGAGCGCGGAAAACTCTGTGAAGGCCCCGTAAACGTAGGATTTGCCGTCCGGCGTGATCAGTGGTGGGATGATGACTCGATAGGTCTCGCCAGGCGTCACTTCCTTCCAGAGCTGCCTCTTCCCGGTCGAGAGCTCGAGCAGATCGATCCGCAAGGGCCGTTCTTGTGGCTTCGTGACGTAGAGGGACCGCGAATCGGAGCTCCACTGGATAGGAACGTCGGCCGGGGCAATGCCAGGGATAACTCGGGCCTCGCCCCTACCGTCGATCGGATAGAGGGCGAGCTTTCTCTCCGAAGGAGTACCGGACGTACCGACGACAAACTTGCCATCCGGCGACACCGGACTACCCTTCGACTGAATCCACGTTGCTTCCGGGGTGATCGCGCGAGACTTGCCTTCGTGCACCGTCTGGACGTAGATGCGCCGAGTGCCGTTCTGTGAGACCGCCGAAAACACGATTCCCTTGCCGTCGGGCAGCCAGCCAGCCCCACCCACGCTTCTCAGGCTCCCGGTGTCGAGAGCCCGTGCCTCCCCCGCCTCCGTCGGGAGAAGGCGCAGCTCTCCTTTCCCCCCCCGGGCGAGTACCGACTTGCCGTCGGGCGAGATGGCCAGTCCGTCGCCTTCGCCCAGCCGCACGGCCGGGGAGCCATCGGTGCCTCGCAGGTAGATCGCGTTCTTCGCCCCGCCACCCTCGCCAATCTCGTTGAAGAGAAGTGTTTTCCCATCGGCGGAAAGGTCCGCAGCGACGGATTGGTCGAGCCACGACAGCTCGACCTCCTTCGATCGGCCTGCGCAAAGCCCCCGCAAGATCGCGGAGAAAAGGAAGTTGGCTACGAGAAGCCGCCCGTCCTTGGCGATGTCGTCCAGCTCGATGTCTCCCGGGACGCGCATGACGAGCCGATGCTTTCCGGAACGATCGACGGCCCATAGCGCCGCGGGCTCACCCGATTGCTGCGCTCCGGTGAACCAGATCTCCCGACCGCCAGCGGCCCACGCCGGAACACCGCTCACGCCGAACCAACCCGCCGACAGCACCTTCTTCGACTTGCCGGCGGCACCGATGACGGCGATCGAATTAGTGTCCTGCTCGGACTCGAAAAACGCGATCTCGTCTCCGGCAGGGGAAAAGCGCGGCGAGCGCGCGCCGTCGGCTACGATGACCTTGCCAATCGGGAACTCCAGCCGGCCGATCGGGAACCCCAGCTGGCTCGCGCGCTGAACCACCCGAACAGCCGCGAGGTCTTTGCCGTTAGGCGCCCAGTCGGCGCCCGCGTAAGGAACGTCCTCAACGAGCTTGCGCGCGGCGCCCCCGGTCAGCGGAGCCACGGCGAGCGTTCCGATGTCGGCTGAGGTCGCACCAAACTGGAGCAGAGCGAGCTCGCCCCTTCGAGATATCGAGAGGACGTCCGTGTTGGAGAAGTCGAAGGACTGCGACTCGGGGCTCGTCGGGCGCGTGAGGAAGAGCCGCTCCTTGTTGGGACCTTCCGACATCGGAACGTAGACACTGTAGACAATCGCCTCACCGTCGGGAGTGAAGCGGGCGTTCCCCAGCCGGCCCTGGCGGAAGGTCAGCCGATGGAACGAAGGGGCCGGGGGGGCCTTCGCCCCGGAGCCGCGTACGATCGCCCGGCCGGCGAAGAGGCCTGCTGCTGCGACGCAAAGCCCGATAACAAGTGCAAGCGCGCTGGGCCTCCCCCGCGCGGGAGCAGCGACCATCGCTCCGATCCCCCCCCTGGAGACTTCCCAGAAATGGTCGCGCATGCCCACCAGATCGCGCCAGAGATCGTCCGTAGCGGAGTAACGGCCTCTCGGCTCTTTCGCTAGGCACCTCTCGACGATCCAGCGCAGCGGCGCCGGAGCGAGCGGGTTGATCTCGGCAACCGGCGCAGGCTCCTCGTTCAGGATCGCGGACAGGGTGTCGACCGCCGTTTTCTTTTGAAATGCCCTCTTGCCCGTCGCCATCTCGTAGAGGATCGAGCCGAAGGAAAACTGGTCGGAGCGGAAATCCACCGGTTGCCCCGCCGCCTGCTCCGGCGACATGTAGCCGACCGTGCCGAGCACCACGCCCGGTGACGTGCCGGTCTCCGTCGGAAGGTGAGAGCCTTCGTCGCTGCCCGACCCCACGGGCGTCAGCTTGGCCAGCCCGAAATCCAGAATCTTGACAAGGCCGTCCTTCGTGACCATCACGTTCTCGGGCTTCAGGTCTCGATGCACGATCCCCGCCTCGTGAGCTCTCGCAAGACCGTCGGCGATCTGCGGCGCGATTGCGAGGAGTTTCTTCAGGGTCAGAGGACCGCCAAACAGAAGCTCTCGCAGCGTCTTGCCCTCGACCCTTTCCATCGCGATGTAGGAGACGGAGTCGGAAGAACCGATCTCGTAGATCGTGACGATGTTGGGGTGGTTCAGCGCGGAGGCCGACCGGGCTTCCTTCTCGAAGCGCCTCAGACGGCTCGGATCGGACGCGACCTCCGCCGGCAGCACCTTGATCGCGACTTCGCGGCCCAAGCGCGTGTCCCGAGCGCGATAGACCTCACCCATGCCTCCGGCGCCGAGGGCGCCGATCACCTCGTAGACACCGAGCCGCGCACCAGGGGAAAAAGACATTGGAAGTCGCTGGGAGAATCCTATCCCTCCGCGCTTCCCAGGTGCGTCAGCCGTTTTTGCTCAGTGTCGGCTGGCGGTCTCGGTCGACCCGGAAAGAGCAATTACTCGAAACGTCAGATCGACCGAGCCGATTCGGATCTCATCCCCGTCGGAGAGAGCGCTGGAGGTTCCAATCCTCTCCCCCCGCAGGCAGGTTCCGTTCTTGCTGCCGAGGTCCTCAACCGTCGCCTTGCCGCCCGAGATCGAGATCCGCGCGTGCCGCCGAGACACGCTTTTGTGGTCGATGAAGAGGCCTGCGTCGGGATCGCGCCCGAGGACCGTTGCGCCTTCTTCGAGCGCGATCTCGCGGGGACCCCAGAAGAGCCGATAGACGAATTGAGGTCGAGACCCCTTTCGCGACGACGTCGCCGGCTCCTCCTCGGCAGGGCCGGAAAACGCGTAGCCGAAGCGGTGCACGGTGCGGACGAACCGCGGCTGGTGCGCATCGTCTCCGATCGCCGACCGGATTTCGGCGAGCAAGCTCGTGAGCGTGCCGTCGGAGACGAACGTCCCCGGCCAGAGCCTCTCGTGGATCTCGTTCTTGGAGAGCGCCCGGGGGCGGTTTTCCAGCAAGAGCTCCAGGAACTGAAAGCCCTTCGGGGAAACGTGCACCGCCTTGCCCGCAACCCGCAGCTCGCGCGTCTCACGATCCAGCAGGCACTCCCCAAACCGAAGTTGCATGTCGGCCCCCGGAAAAACCCCGGAGATTCCCCGGCTCTCTCCAACGACTCCCTCCGTCCGTGAGCAGATCTTGATTATCGCGCAACGGCCGCCAAAGCCGGCGGCCGGGCGCTCCGGAAGGAGGCGCCCATGGTTCGACGCGATGCAAAGGGTCGCTCCCGACTCCTCGCCCTGCTCATTGTTCTCACCGTCAGGCCGGAATCCAGGCTCCTGGCCCGAAGCGGCCCCGTCCGGCTCGATCTGGCCCGCGCGACGGGGTCTTCGGCGCTCGAGCGATCCGTGCGGGACGCGGTCCAGAACGCGCAATCGCGGCTCGCGAGCCCCACCTGCCTTCAGGTGTTCACCGACTTCCGGGACGGCGCCGGCCGACCCATTCAGGAGAACCTCGACAAACTCGGACACGGCGCGGCGATCCACCTGGGCTCGATCCTGTTTTACGACGGCCACGGCTACGCGCGGTGCGACGACCGGGGCACGATCGCTTCCACGTCACCGGGGAGCCATGTCGTGTACATCTGCGCGCCCCAGTTTCTGGAAAAACAACACCGTGATCCCGGTCTGGCCGCGGCGCTGATCATCCACGAAGAGCTCCACGTGCTCGGCCTCGGTGAAGATCCGCCCACGAGCAAGGAGATCACGGCCCAGGTCATCTCGCGGTGCGGGAAATGAAGCCGGGGGACGCGGTCGCGCGCGACCAGGCGCTCCTGGCCCAGGCGGACGCGCTCAGGATTCCCTGGCAGGCCATACTGGCCGACGAGATCGTCGCCGAGACGACGCTCCAGCGCGGTCTTGCGGAGTCTCCGGCCGAATGGCCGCTCGGCTGCGCCTTCTACCTCCTCCCCAATTCGCTGCTCCAGTCCTGGCGCGTGCGCGATCGCCTGGTCCGCCTTGCGTGGGAGGCCACCGCGGAGCACTCCCGGGAAGCCGCCCTGCAGCTGCGCTCGCTCTACCTCCACCTGACCGGCAAGCCAAGCCAACGCCCGCCCGTCGACTTTCTGATGGCGAGCCACCTGTGGCTGGGGTATCGGCGGGTCCTCGAGCTGCGCAACGTCGCGCGGGCGGCAAATAGGAGCCGGGGACACCGGGCGGCGAGAGTCGAGTGTGTCGTTGGCAAGACTCGCTGCGCCCCGTCGGACGCCGAGTGGGCCGTCGATCGGGCCGACTCTCGGCAGAGGTCTCACACCCTCGACGAAGCCATGCGACGGGCGCGCGAAGAAGGATTCGAGCTGCCCCATGGACGCTCGGAGCCGGACGCCTTCTTGCGATTGAGGAGGTTCTTACAGCGACGGGGCTTCCTGCCGGCCCGGCGAGGACGCCCGCCTTCGCAAACAAAGCACTTCGGCACTGGCAACAGCCCGGGTGGGCCGCAGCCACTGCCGGGTCGAGAGGCGCACCGCGCGCTCGATCCCTCCGAAAACCTGCATGCCGCGAGGCCCTTTTCGAGCGCACGGCGCGATCCCGGGCAGCAGGAAGCAGCACAACGACTCAAAGAAGGGAGGCAGTCATGAGAATTCTCTTCGCGATCTGTATCCTGGTCGTCGGTGTCGTGGCCGGCTGCGGTGGCGGACCGACGGCGCCCGGCGACGGAAACACGGACACGGCGCGGGTGACGCCGGTCCCCACGGCGGCTCCCCGGCCGGCGCCCACGCCCGGGGTTCCCTGCCGCCCGTATCCGAAATGCCTGGGATGAAAAACGGCGTGTGAGATCCCGGACGGGCCGATGGGGCGGCCCGGGCCTACAGCACGTCGGCGGCTTCGATGGCGCGGGAGAAGGCGGACGTCCAGAGGTCGGAGAGCGCCGCGACGCTCTCGTCGATGACGACGCGCCCGGCGGCCGAGATCCGAAGGCGGTCTCCGCCGACGCGGCCGAGGATTCGAAGTCGCATGCCGCTCTGTTGGGCCGTGGCCGAGATTGCGGTCTGTGCGGCCGGCGAAAAGCTGATCAGGGCCCGGCCGGTCGACTCCCCGAAGAGAAGCGCGGACAGCCTCAGACCGGCATCCAGCGCGACTTCCGCTCCCAGGCCGCCTCGCATCGCGCACTCCGCCAGCGCCACGGCCAGGCCGCCGTCGGAGAGGTCGTGGGCGGAGGAGAGCTTGCGGTGGGCGGCCAGGGCCACCAGCATGTCCACCAGGCGCCGTTCCGCGTCCAGATCCACCCGCGGGCACGGTCCCTCGTCGCGTCTCCGGACGGTGCGCAGGAACTCGCTTCCCCCGAGCTCGTCACGCGTCTCGCCCAGAAGCGCGACGATGTCTCCGGCGCGCGCAAAGGGCATCGGAACGCGCCTCTCGACGTCCTCGAGCAGGCCGACCATCCCGATGGTGGGAGTGGGAAGGATGGGGCGGCCGTCGGTCTCGTTGTAGAAGGAGACGTTTCCCGACACGACCGGAATCGCCAGAGCCCGGCAGGCGTCGGAGATCCCTCGCACGGCCTCCTCGAACTGCCACATCACCTCGGGCTTCTCGGGGCTTCCGAAGTTCAGGCAGTCGGTGACGGCCAGCGGCCGCGCACCCGCCGCCGCGATCGAGCGGGCCGCCTCGGCCACCGCGATCGCTCCGCCGTTGTACGGATCGAGGGCGCAGAAGAACGGATTGACGTCGCTCTTCAAGGCCAGGGCCTTGCCCGTGCCCTTCACCCGCACGATGGCGGCGTCGGAGCCGGGCCGCTCGACGGTGTTCGTCCCGACCATGTGGTCATATTGCGTCCAGATCCACGATTTCTCCGCGATATTGGGAGAAGCCAGCACGCGGCGCAGGCAATCGCCGTAGTCGGACGGCTCCTCGTCCGCCGGCCAACGCGGCGGGGCCGGAGCGGCCGGCGCGCGGCGGGGCCGGTCGTATATCGGAGCCTGATCGGAGAGAGGCGCCGCCGGCAGGTCGGCCACGATCTCGCCGCCGAAGAAGAGGACCACGCGTCCGGAGGGCGTCACGCGTCCGATCTCCGCGGCATCGAGCTCCCACTTGTGGAAGACCGCCAGGACCTCCGCCAGTCTCTCGCGCCGGCAGACCAGCAGCATGCGTTCCTGCGACTCGGAGAGCATGATCTCGTACGGCGTCATGCCCGGCTCGCGCACGGGCACCCTGGATAGGTCGAGCTCCAGTCCCGACCCTCCCCGCCCGGCCATCTCGAAGGACGACGAGGTCAGGCCCGCGGCGCCCATGTCCTGGATGCCGACGACCGCATCGGTCTCGAAGAGCTCCAGGCACGCTTCCATCAGCAGCTTCTCGGTGAACGGATCGCCCACCTGCACGTTGGGCCGCTTCTGCCTGGTCTGGTCGCCGGCGAACTCCTCGGAGGCCATCGTCGCGCCGTGAATGCCGTCGCGACCGGTCTTGGATCCGACGTACACGACGGGGTTGCCGGCACCCTCCGCGCGTCCCCGGAAGATCCGGTCGTGCCGCACCACGCCGACGTTCATGACGTTGACCAGGATGTTGGCGTCGTAGGCCGAGTGGAAGGTGGTCTCGCCGCCCACGGTCGGGATCCCGATGCAGTTTCCATAACCTGCGATCCCGCGCACGACGCCGTCGAGCAGGTGCTTCATCCGCGGGGCGGAAAGCGCGCCGAAGCGCAGCGAGTCGAGCGAAGCGATCGGCCGGGCGCCCATGGTGAAGATGTCGCGCAGGATCCCTCCGACGCCGGTGGCAGCCCCCTGGTACGGCTCGATGAAAGAAGGATGGTTGTGCGACTCCATCTTGAACGCGACGGCGAGCCCCTCGCCGATGTCCACGATGCCGGCGTTTTCTCCCGGGCCCTGAAGGACCCGCGGCCCGGACGTCGGGAGCGTCTTCAAATGGATGCGCGAGGACTTGTAGGAGCAGTGCTCGCTCCACATCGCCGAGAAGATCCCGAGCTCGACCAGATTGGGCTCGCGGCCCAGGATCTGGAGGATGCGGGAATACTCCTCCTGAGAGAGGTTGTGCTCCGAGATCAGCTCGGCGGTGATCATGAAAGGTTCAACGTTCAATGTTCAACGTTCGTGGTTCTGAGGGCCGCGCGCACAACTTTGAACTTTGAACATTGAACTTTGAACTTTGAACCTCATCGGCGCGCCAGGGCCGTGACCGCCGACTCGAACATCTTGCGCCCCTGATCGTTCCCGAGTACCGCTTCGGCGCAGCGGTCGGGATGGGGCATGAGGCCGATGACGTTGCCTCCAGGGTTCACGATTCCCGCGATCGCATGCTCGGCCCCGTTGGGGTTGGAGGCATCGTCGACGCGGCCCTGCGCGTCGCAGTAGCGAAAAACGACCCGGCCCTGTCGCTCGAGCGCGGCCAGATCCGCCGGCGGCGCGGTGTAGTTGCCCTCCATGTGGCCGATCGGCATCTTCACGACGCTCCCCTTCTCGTACAAGCGGGTGAAAGGGGTCTCGACGTTCTCGACGAGCAGGTACACGTCCCGGCACACGTACCGAAGGCCGCGGTTGACGCGAACCGCTCCCGGGAGAAGTCCGGCCTCGAGCAGAACCTGAAATCCGTTGCAGATGCCGAGCACAAGCCCGCCTGCCCGGGCAAAGTCCGCCACGCTCTCCATGACCGGCGAGAAGCGCGCCAGCGCGCCGGCCCGCAGGTAGTCGCCGTAGGCGAAGCCACCCGGAAGCACCACGATGTCGGCGCCTTTCAGATCGGTGTCGCGGTGCCAGACGTAGTCCGCCGCGCAGCCCAGAAGCTCGTGTGCGACGTGATAACAGTCCTGGTCGCAGTTGGATCCCGGGAAGACGACGATCGCGAATTTCATACCTGGCGTGAGGCGTCAGGCGGAAGACGTGAGGCGTGACTCATTCCTGGCCCCCGTTCGCGGCGCGCGAAGTCTCCCAGAGGGGAGGAGGCGCGCGCCGCGGGAGCGAGAGCGAGGGAGGGATCAGGCGGGCCGTCGAGGCCGCATCCGGCCGAGCGGACCGCCGGTGGCGAAGCCAGATCCCGACCGAGCGGAAGCGACGTGAGGCGTGAGGCGGAACTCATACGACTCTCACGTCGAAGCCCTCGATGACCGTGTTGGCCAGGAGCTCCTCGGCCATTGTCCGGGCCTCCGCTTCGACGCGCCGGGGATCGTCGCCGGCGACATCGAGGAAGAAGATCTTCCCCGCGCGCACGTCCTCGACCGAGGCGTGCCCCAGGCGGGCGAGGGCCGCGGCGATGGCCTTCCCCTGGGGATCGAGAATCCCCTCGCGGGGGTAGACCCGCACCTCCACCTTCATGCGTCGAAGGCCTCAAAGCCGGCCACCTGGTCGGCGACGTCGAACGGGACGTCCCATCCGCAGCGGTCGAGGGCCTCCGACAGCGCCGCCAGGACCAGTGCCGGCGTGTTGTTGGTGCGCGAGAGATGCGTGGCGACGATTCGGCGAAGCCTGGGGCCAGCAGCCCGGCGCACGGCCTCCGCCGACTGCCGGTTGGAAAGGTGTCCCCAGCCTCCGGAGATCCGTTTCTTGAGCGGCCAGGTGTACGGGCCGTCGCGCAGCATGTCCTCGTCATGGTTGAACTCGAGAAGGACCGTGGTGGCCTCCCGCAGGAAGTCGAGAAAGGGGGCCTCGACCCGCCCGAGGTCCGAGGCGATCACCATTCGGGCGTCGTCCCCTTCGAAGGCGTAGACCACCAGCTCGTTGGCGTCGTGCGGCGCGGCCAGGGCCCGGAAGCCGATCGCTCCCACCTGGCCCTCACGGCCCGATTCGATGCGCACGAACGGGGCGAAGAGCGATCCGTCCAGCCCGACCGCGTCCGCGGTGCCGGCCGTGGCGAAGATCGGACAACCCCACCGCGAGGAGAAGGTCAGGGCGCCGCTGGAGTGGTCGTTGTGCTCGTGGGTGAGAAACAATGCTTGTATTGTGTCCGCCGAGACCCCGCGCGCCGCCAGCCGCCGCTCGATCTCGCGCGCGGAGAGCCCGGCGTCGACCAGGATCCGCGTGCCGCCCGACTCCAACAGACACGAGTTCCCGCCGGAACCCGACGCGAGGACGGTGACGCGCATCGGTGGTCATTATAGCTGTCAGCTCTTAGCCGTCAGCTCTCAGCTTTTGCGAAATCACTCCGGCGCTCAGCCGATATTTGTCCTGGTTGCCATGCCCCAGCAGAAATCCAGTGATTCTCTGCTGATAGCTGATAGCTACTTCTTTCCCGTCGACCCGAACCCCCCGTCGCGGCGCTCGCTCGGCGGCAGCTGCGATGTCCGCTCGAGCCGGGCCCGCGCGACCGGCGCGAAGATGAGCTGCGCGATCCGCTCTCCGCGCTGGATGGTCGCGGGCTCAGAGCCCAGGTTCGCCAGGATCACGCGGATCTCTCCGCGGTAATCACTGTCGATCGTCCCCGGAGCGTTCAGCAGCGCGAGGCCCTGCCGGGACGCCAATCCGCTGCGCATCCGAACCTGGCCCTCGTAACCGGGGGGAATGGCCACGGCGATCCCCGTGGGGACGAGCGTGCGCGCGCCGGGCTCCAGCACGACGTCCGTGTCGATCGCCGCGCGCAGATCGCATCCCGCGGCGCCTTCCGTGGCGTACGCCGGCAGGTCGAGCCCTTCGCCGTGCGGAAGGATGGTGACGGGAACGGTGATCTCGTGGCTCATTCGTGAGGCGTGAAGCGTGAGGCGTGAGGCGTGACCGGATGCGACCCGCACGGAATCATGAGGCGCAGCTTAACGCCTTACGCCTTACGCCTTACCCCTGACGCCTGACGTCAGAGCGCCGCGATGAGGTCGGCCGCGTCGATCGGAAGGCGGGGCACGTTGCCCACCACGGAAAGCGAGAGCGTGCGCCCGTCGAGGAGCCGCTCCGCCTCCTTTCCCACATCGGCCGCGGTCACGTTCTCGACTCCCGCGATCAGCTCCTCGGCCGGGATCGAGCGTCCGAAGTAAAACTCGTGTCGCGCCTGCTGCGATGCGCGCGAAACGGTCGACTCGAGCGCCAGCAGCATGTTTCCCTTCAGGTTCTCCTTGGCCCAGGCCAGCTCGCGCGGCCGGACCCCGTCGCGCTTCATGCGGGACAGCTCGCGCAGCGTCACCTCCAGGAGGCGAGCCAGATTCTTGGGCGCGCACGCCGCGGAAATCGTCTCGTAGCCTCCCAGCCGGTAGGAGTTGAGCGACGACGCGATGGAATACGCCAGACCTCTCTTCTCGCGCACCTCCTGGAACAGCCGCGAGGACATGCCGCCGCCGAGAATAATGTCGAGCAGGTTCGCGGCGAACCGGCGGGCGGAGCCCTGGGAGGGCCCCTCGGTGCCGAAGCATACGTGGACCTGTTCCAGCCCTCGCCGCGACGTCAGGAGGACGTGCTGGTGCCCGCGCGGCCGTCTCGGAGGGCGCATCTCCCCGCCTGAGCGGCCCGGCCGGCGGCGGAACAGCCGCTCGATCCCCGTCAGCACCTCCCGGGCGTTGACGTGGCCGGCCACGGAGAGGATCAGGTTGCCCGGCGTGTAGTGGTCGCGGTAGTAGCGGTAGAGGTCGGTCACGGTGATGCCGCGCACCGTCTGCGCCGTTCCCAGGATCGGCGCGCCCAGCGGGTGGCTGCGCCAGAACGCGCGGACGAACATCTCGTGGACCAGGTCGTCGGGGTTGTCGTTGGCCTCGCCGATCTCCTCCAGAATGACGCCGCGCTCCATCTCGACGTCGTCAGCGGCAAAGGCCGGCGACAGGACGACGTCGCCCAGAAGATCGAGCGCCTCCGGAAACTGGGAGTCCAGGGTGTGGACGTAGAAACCCGTGTACTCGCGGGTCGTGAACGCGTCGACGTCTCCGCCCAGCCGGTCGATCTCCCGGGCGATCTCGACCGTCGACCGGCGGCGCGTCCTCTTGAACAGAACGTGCTCCAGGAAATGGGACAGGCCCTGCTTCTCGGCGGGCTCGCCCTCGGAGCCGGACCGCACGAAGAACCCCAGCGCGAACGAACGCACGTCCTGCATCCGGTCGATCAGGACGGTGGTTCCGTTGTCGAGAATGTGCTTGGCGGTCATCCGGGTCTCCAGGCGGGCGCCCCTATTCTACCGTGGCCGAGTCAGGCCTCCGGCCGTTCCGCTCAATACGGCGAACCCTCATGCCTGGAGTTACTTAGGAGGCGCGGTCGGATATTGAGGCGCGCCGACCGGGAGCTGCCCCGGAACCGTGCTCAGATCGTTGCGATCGGCATCCCCCACGATGAAACGCCACTGATCGTAGTACTTCTGGCCTCGCCACTGAATGAGGGCCTCTTTGTGGACCGTCGAGCGGACTCCGACGATGGGGCCCACGGTCTTGGTCTCTCCGGAGGTCGGTCCGAAAGCCCCGGGAGTCGGCGTCGGCGCGACCGGCCCTCCGAACCCAAACGGTGTCGGCTGCAGGCCCGGCGCGCCGGGAAGCGCGGCGGGGCCTCCCGGCGTCGCGTCGGGCATGCCCTGGATCAACGGGTGAAAAGGGCAGCTGCAAAACGGGTCCTTGAAGAGCTTTCGGATCGAGCGCGGGCGGTTCTCGAAGAGCTCCTTCAAATCGTTGGGATAGCGCCCATATCGCCTCTGGAAGAGACCGATGGCCCGGGCGTACTGCCGTCCCCGGAAGATCAGCTCCTGCTCCCGATCGCGCTTCAAGACCGTTGCGATCGCGGGGGCGATGGCGGCGATCAGGATCGTCAGGATCGCGATGCCGATCATCGCGGCGACGAGGGTGAAGCCTGCGGCGTGAGGCGAGAGGCGAGAGGCGTGAGGCGTGGCTGCGCCGCGACCGCCTGCCCGAGGCTCAGACGCGGGGACGCGGGGAAACGGGGACGCGGGGACGCGGGGAAAGGATCTCACCAGTCTTTGTAGAGCGTCCCGTCGAGGGCCTTGTCGCTCGATCCGCTGTGAACGTCGATGATCCCGGGCGTCACCGGCTGATCGGGGGGCTGGTCGGCCGGCACCTCCTCCATGGCCAGGACCCACGTGTCGGCCGATTTGGTCATCGGATCGACCGGGATCTTGCGCAGGTACCCGTCCGTCACCAGCGACTGCAGGTCCGCCGGATAGTTCCCTTTGTCGCCGTGGTACTGGTCGATCACGCTGCGGATCGAGAACAGGTCTTCCTTGAGAGTCGCCTCGCGAGCCCGCTGGGGCGAGTACCTCAAGGCCGGAACGGCGATCGCCGCCAGTATGCCGATGATGGCCATGACCACGAGGAGCTCCAGGAGCGTAAAGCCGCTTTGTCTTGCTCTGCTCCCCCTCACCCACTCGCCCGCTCCCCCCCTCCGAGACTCAGAGGGGGTGAGGGGGGGATGGGGAGAGGGGGGGATCATGATCATCATTACCAGTCCTTATACAAAGTTCGATCAATGGCGACGCCCTCGGAGAGCGAGTACACGTCGTACACGTTCTGGCCGCCCCAGGAGGAGGAATCCGGTTCGTCCTGGAAGCTGCGCTTTCCCCACTCCGCCTTCTTGGTCATCGGGTCGATCGGAATCCGGCGAAGAAACTTGGCTTTCTTGTCGATCTGGCCGATGAGCGAGACTCCATCCACCAGCACGTCGAGATCCGGCGGGTAACCCTCGGTGCCCAGTTTGGGCTGGATCAATCCCGCATCCGAGTACTGCTTGTACTTGTCGATCGCGTCGCGCATCGTGCGCAGCGCCTGCTTCAGCTCCAACTCGTCTTGCCGCTTGACCGTGTAGCGGACGACCGGCACCACCATCGTCGCGAGGATCGCGAGGACCGCCGCGACGATCGCGAGCTCGACCATGGTGAAGCCCCGATCGCCGCGGGCGCGGCGAGCGCGTGAGGCGTGAGGCGTGAGGCGTGAGGCGGAGCACCTCACGGTCCGCGGACCTCGACGACCGCGCTCGTGCCGGCGGAAGGGGAATCGAAAGTCAAAACGGTCTGTCCGCTCTTGATCCCGAGCAGCGTGATCTCCGCCACGGCTTGCGTTCCGGAGAGCGGGACGGTCGAAGGAATCGTCAAGACGACCCGCCCCGATTCGACCCGGGCGTCGGCCACTCCGATGTCGGACAAGATCGGCCGGGCGGAGGTCGCTGCAACGATCGCCGGATCGAAACGGATCGAGACCGTGGCGTCGCTCATCGCGCCCTGGCCCGTCGCGCGCACCACGACGACCCGCTGCTGCCCTGCGGGCACGACGAGGCTCGTCGGATCGAAGTCGAAAGTCACCGGCGTGTCCACCGCCGGAGCGTCGGCCACCGGCGCGGCCACGGACTGGCCAAACGGCTGCGCCGCCGGCGTCGGCTGGGGCTGGGGCGGCACCTGGTTCAGAGGCGGGCGAAAGATGTCCGAAGGAGGCGCCACCGGGGCGAGATTGATGGGAGCGGGACCGGTACCCCGGGCGGGCGGCGGCGGGGCGACCGGCGGACGCTGATAGTCGAACGGGCCGTTCACGCCGGGCGTCTCGATCCTCGGCGTTCCCGCAAACGAGATGTTCTGGTCCGTCCCGACGTACAGCGGCGCGAGGTCCTCCTCGGTGATGTCCGGAATCCGGATGATGTGGGGCGTCAGGGTGAGCACGAGATCCGTGGACTTGTACTCCGCCTTCTTGTCGGAAAAGAGCCTTCCGAGCACCGGAATGTCACCGATGAACGGAATCGTCGAGACGCCGTGGGTCTTGCTGTTCTGGTAGAGCCCGGCCAGGAAATTGGTCTCGCCGTCCTTCAACCGGATGTTCGAGCTGATCGTTCGCGTGCCGATGATGGGCAGCGCCGCGGTGCCTGTCGTGGCGGGCGTAAAACCGGAGATCTGCGAGACTTCCAGCGCGAGCTTCAGGGTCACTTCCTTGTTGTGGTGCACGCGCGGCTCGACCTCGATCTTGATGCCCACGTCCTGATACTGAAACGAGGTGATGGGCACGATGGTGCCGCCGACCGTATTGCTGGTGCTGAAGGACGTCGTCGGAATCGGCTCCTTGTCTCCGATGATCAACTGCGCCTTCTGCCCTTCCGAGATTCGGATCTGGGGCTTGGCCAGCAGCTCGGCGGAGGTGTTGTTCTTGATGAAGTTGAGAGTCGCGCTGGGGATCGTGAACCCGAGCGAGCGCTTGGTCAACGAGCTCAACTGATCGAACGTGAACCCGCCCGCGGCGACCGCTCCGCCCAGATCGGTGGTGCCTCCCGCCGTCAGCGGGGTGGCGCCGATGGTGTAGGAGGAGAGCACGGCTCCGATCTCCTGCATCTTGTCGCTGTCGACCTGGAGCAGCTCCACGTCGATGACCACTTCGGCCAGCTGCTTGTCGTTCTGGTCGATGATCTTTTCGGCGATGGCCACTTTGTCCGCGGTGTCGCGGATGGTGATGGAGTTCTCCGCCTTGTTCGGGTAGATCCGCGTGGTCTGGAGAAGGTTGCGCAGCGCGTTGGAGACGTCGGTGATGTCCCCGTTGGAGAGATAGAAGGTCCGCAGGACGAGGTCTTCATAGGTCTTGCGGTTCTGGGGAGTGTCGGCCGCGATCAGGATCGTGTGCTCATCGATGACCTTGTAGAAGTGATTCTCCTGACGCATCAGCGTCTCCAGCCCGTTCTGGAACTGGATGTTGGTGAGGACAATGGAGACATTGTCGTCCTTGAGCTGGGGATCGAAGATGACGTTGATGCCGGCGGCCGACGCCAGCGCCTGATAGATCTGCTTGATCGGCCGGGGCTGGGGAAAGTTCAGGTTGATCGGCTTGTCGCTGGCCGGTTCGAGAATGGGGGCGTGGGCCCGGGCTCCCCGCGCCCTCCGCTTGAGCTCCTCCAACCGGGTCTCGCCGGACCTTTCGGCGGCGAGCTTCTGCGCCTCGTCCCGAGCCTTCTTCAGCTCCGTCTCGGCGTACTGGTTGGTGGGATCCAGAACGACGGTCTGCTCGAGCTCGACCACGGCGAGCTCGGGTCGCCCGGACCCGCGGTAGATCTTCCCTTTTTCGAAATGGGACTGGGATGCGCGGATCTTGGCGCGCTCGAGAGCGATCTTGTAGCTGCTGTTCTGGGGGTCGAGCGCGAGGGCCTGAGAGTACTTCAGGACGGCGACGTCCCAGTGCTGGAGCACCTCTTCGTCGCGCGCCTCGCGAAAGGCTTGCGAGCCCGCGCAGAAGCTCGCGCCCGCGGCCAGGAGGATGAGTCCAAGCCTCTTGAGATGCCTCGACAACATCATCGGCAGTTCCCTTCCTGAGTTATTTGGCGATGGGCGACGAAGGACCGGCGGCACGCGGCAGCCGGTGCTTCGCCACTCGTGCCCCGACACGCGTCACTCATCCTCTCCATCCTCACTGGGTCAGCCCCACGCGCCGGGTGTCCTTCCACGGCCCGATGAAGCCGACGTCGATCGATTCGTAGCCGATCTTTCGGATGACGAAGTGTTGAAACACGACGTCTCCCTCGCGCGCGTTGAGCGTTTCGCCGGCCTGGGCCAGCACCGCGATCGGCCTCTCCTTCGGACCGAACGTGCCCAGGAACTTGAATGTGACCTCCGGCGGCTGCGGCGTCGGCGTGGGGGCCGGGGGCGGAAGCGGCCCGACGAACACGACGCTCCCCGGTTGCGGAGGAGGCGGCGGCGCGGGGGTCGGCGGAGGCGGCGGCGGCGGTGTGGGGGCGCGAAAGTCGAACAGGTTGCGCGCGCTCGAGGATTGGCGGGACGCGACGGCTTCCAGATCCTTCGTGGTGATGATCTGGATGTCGTCGGGGTTGACCTTCTTCTCCGCCCGCCCTCCTCGGGTCCGACCCGCCGCCGGGCGGTCCTCGTCGACCGCGAGGGACGAGGGCGCGGCGTTTCCGTTGCGGGCCGTGGGAGCCGATCCGCTTCGCATTTTCACCAGAGCCAGGACCAGAACCAGCAGAAGGCCCCCCAGGAGCAGGAGCTGACGGCGGTTGGCGAACAGGGGCTTCATTCGCCCACGCTCGAGGACGACGCCCCCCGCGCACTCGGGATCTGGGGCTGCGGTTCGTCGCGCTTGAAATACGTCGCCAGCCGCATTCGAACCTGGACCCCTCCCGGCACATCGGTGTCGCGGGAGAGCCCGATGTCCTTCACCACGATCCACCGTCGATCTGTCTCGAAGGCGGCGACGAGCTGCTTGAACTTTCCGTAATCGTTGCGGAACGAGAACCCGATCTCCATGCGGGTCAGCGGAAGACCGCCGACCGTGGCCATGTTGTAAGAGATCTGGGAAGGGTTCACCCCGACGCGTTGCAGCACGGTGTGCAGCTCCTCGACGATCTGGGCGAGGGTCTCGCGCCGGGGGCCGACGCGGTTGGTGTAGAAATCGGTGATCGCCGAGGACACCTGGGAAAGACGGTCTCGCTGACCCGACACCTTGGCGGCTTCCGACTCGGCCTCCGCGACTTCCTTCTCCAGACGGCTGCGGCGGCCCTCCAGGCCCTCCTGCCGATCCCGGGCCGTGCCCCGATACCAGACACCGAACACCAGGTTGCCGATGAGCAGGAGGGCCGACGCCGCGAGCAAACCCGTGCGGCGGGCCCAGACGTTCTCGCGCCCCCTCATCGGGACCGATCTCCCAGCGGCGCCGCGGCGAGGTAACGCGCGTCGACGTCGAACGAGCGTCCCTCGGGAACTCCCTGCTCCTGCGTCTGCTCGGACCTCAAGTCGATCTCCGAGAAGACGGGATCCCGCGCCAGCGCAGCGATCGTCTTCACCACGCTCTCGGCGTCCTTGCCGACCAACGCCATGCTGACGTGAACGATTTCGCCGTCGAACCGAGGCGTCAGGCGCGACACCCGAACCTCCGCGGGCAGCACGCGCTCGAGACGCGCCAGAAGCGTCGTCCAGGAGAAGCGGCGCTCGGCGACGATTTTCAGGAGCCCCTGGCTCTCCGTGGCGAGGTTCGAGACACGGTAGCTGTCCAAGGCCACGCGGGCCTCCCCGGAGCGACGCAGAGCCTGGGTCTTCCGGCCCTGGAGGTACTCGATCTGCTGGCTCGTCCCGGCCACGGATTTCTGATACCCGACGTACAGCCGGACGTTGATCAGGAAGAGCACCGCTGCGACGGCGAGCGCCGTGCCCGCCGACAGGAGAACGGGCCGCTCGTTGCGAAAGGGCCGGCTCGCGAAGTTGAAGCCCGACATCAGCTTCGCCCGTAGACGGACGCGAAGGCCGCCAGCAATTCGGGCCGCGCCTGGACCCGCTCGTCGAATCCCGCGTCGGCGTTGAGCAGCGATCCCGCGAGGGGCTGGGGCGCTACGGGAAAGGCTTCCGCCAGCGGTGATCCAGCCGGCGTCTCGTCGTGCACGAAGACCGCGGAGATTCCGGTGCCCTGGAGCTTCTCCGCGTAGTAGGAAAGGGACAGGCGGATCTCCTGCTCCTGGCTCTCGGCTTCCTCATCGGCCGGCCGCTGTCGAAAGAAGATCGGCACTCCGTCGCGCCCGACGATGAAAACGAAAGAATCGTCCGAGCGGTGAACCAGGGCGTAGTCGCCGGCGGCGCGGGCCGAAAGAGCGTCGGAGAGTCCGTCGAAAAGCACCAGGCTGGCCGGCGCCAGCGCTCCGACCCGTACTCCGGCGGAATCGAAGGCCGCTTCGATCGAGTGCAGGGTGTCCTTGGGAGCGGCCGCGACGAGCTGCCGCGGGCCCGCACCGGCCGCCGTCATCGGCCGGGAGGCGATGGACAGTTCCGCGGTGATTCCCGGCAAGAGCTTCTTGATCTTCCACCCGACCATCTCTTGCAAGGCCGCCGTCGACGACGGTATGGCTTCGAAGTCGATTGGCAGCATCCGCGCCCAGGCGTCGGGAAACACGACCGACGCTCGCGTCAGGCGGCCCTCGGAGAGTCTCCGGGCGCTCTCGACCGCTTCGGCGATTGCCTCCCGCGAGAAGAGCGGCGTTCCCGACGTTCCCGCCCCCAGGCTTCCCGGCGGATAGGCGAAGGAGCGGGATTGCGCGAATCCGCGCGGAGGATCCCTCCGCACGCTGGCGTAGGTCACCGCGTCCGCCTTGAGGCAGAAGACGTGCGGCGGCACGACCGGGCGCAGGAAGGGGATCTTCATGCCGGCCATCCCCCCGTCCCCCTGTCGCCCCGTCCCCCAGTCTGAGTCTCGGACGGGGAGACAGGGAGACAGGGTGACGGGGTGAGTTGAAAGCGGGCAGAGTCCTTAATCGACAAAGGTCACCTTATTGATCTCCTTCAACGTGGTCCATCCATCCGTGACCTTCCCCAGCGCGGAATCACGCAGGAAAGTCATGCCCTCCTCGCGAGCCGCCTTCTTGATCTCCGCGGCGGGACGGCGCTCCAGGATGAGGCTGCGGATCCGGTCGGAGAGGTCCAACAGCTCGGCGATGGCCATGCGGCCGTGGAATCCCGTCCCGTTGCATTCCAGGCAGCCCCGCCCTTCGTAGAACGTCTGCCCGGCAAGAGCCTCCGGATCGAGCCCGGCTTCGCGCAACGCTTCCGCCGTGACCTTCACCTCCTCCCGGCAATGCGGGCAGATTTTTCGGACCAGCCGCTGCGCGAGTACGCAGTTCAACGCGGAAACGAAGTTGTAGAGCTCCACCTTCATGTTCAGGAATCGCCCTAGCACGTCGACGACGTTGTTGGCGTGCACGGTGGTGAACACCAGGTGGCCGGTCAGGGCGGACTGAACCGCGATCTGCGCGGTTTCCTCGTCGCGGATCTCGCCGACCATGATCTTGTCCGGATCGTGCCGCAGGATCGAGCGCAGCCCGCGCGCGAACGTCAGGCCTTTCTTTTCGTTGACCGGGATCTGCGTGATGCCCCGCAGCTGGTACTCCACGGGATCCTCGATCGTCACGATCTTGTCTTCGATCGTCTGGATCTCCGACAGGCACGCGTAGAGCGTCGTCGTCTTGCCGGAGCCGGTCGGCCCCGTCACCAGGACCATCCCGTACGGCTCCCGGATGAACTTGCGCAGCTTCTTCTTGGTTTCCGCGTCGAACCCGAGCACCTCGAGGTTGAGGCTCTTGAACTCGGCGTTGGCCGACTCCTTGTCCAGGATGCGGATGACGGCGTCCTCGCCGTGCACCGTCGGCATGATCGACACGCGGAAATCGATGGTCCGCCCGCGGACCCGCAGCTTGAAGCGCCCGTCCTGGGGAATCCGTTTCTCCGCGATGTCGAGCTCGGACATGACCTTGATGCGCGAGATGATCGTGCCGTGGTGGCGCTTGTCGATGGGGTCCATGGCCTGATACAGCACGCCGTCGATCCGGTACTTGATGACCACCACGTTCTCTTGCGTCTCGATATGGATGTCGGAGGCGCGTCGTTGGATGGCGTTGAAAACGATCGAGTCGACCAGCTTGATGATGGGGGAAGAGTCCTGCGAGATGCGGTCGATGGTGAGGGTCTCTTCCCCCTCCTCGTCCTCCGACACCAGCTGCATCCGAAACTCTTCCGTCGCCTCGTCGAGCACCCGCTGGGACGACTCGCTCTTCTGGAGGATGTCGTTGATCGCGGCCCGGCTCCCCACGCGAAGCCGGAGCGCGACGCCCACCAGCAGCTCGAGCTCGTCGAGCTTCACCACGTCGGTCGGGTCGGCGCAGATGATCGTCAGCGACTTCTCGGTCCGCTTTTCCGGAATGAAACCGTACCGGAGCATCCATTCGACCGGGATCGATCGGAACAGATCCGGGTCGACCCGGAACGACGCCAGGTCCACGTAGGGAAGCCCCAGTCGTTCGGCCAGGGTTTCCGCCTGGACCTCCCCCTCGACCGCCACCCCGAGGGCACTGCCGTTGACGATTTGTTTGGCCATTGGAACCTCGTGAGGCGTGAGGCGTGAGGCGCGAGAGGCGTGAAAGCGCGCACGGCTTGGGCCGTTCGCCTTACGCCTTGCGACTGACGCCTTACGTCTCTCTCATCCCTTGATCTGCGACATGATTCGGAAGATCGGAAGGTACACCGACAGCAGGATGGTGACGATCACGCCCCCCATTCCGACCAGGATCACCGGCTCGACGAAGGAAATGACGCGCGCCAGCCGCACGTCGATCTCCTCGTCGTAAAAGTCGGACACCGACGACAGCATCTCCTCCAGAGCTCCGGACGTCTCGCCAACCTTGATCATCTCGATCGTCAGATTGGTGAAGATGCCCGTCGCCTCCAGCGCGCGCCACAGCTCTCCGCCTTCCCGCACTCGTCCGGCGACGTGACGCACGCTGCGGGAAACGTGGCGGTTACCCACCGCGTCCGCCGCGTTTTCCAGCGCCGGGACGAGCGGCGTGCCGCCCGCCAGCAGTGTCGCCAGGCTTCGCGTGAATTGCGAGATCGAGAAACGAATGAAGATCCCGCCGACCACGGGAATCTTCAGGATGACGGCGTCGCCCCACTGGCGCCCCACGGTCGAGCGCAGCCACCGCGTCAACAGGAAGGCCGTAGCGGCTCCGCCCGTGACGAGCCAGAACAGCTGGTCCCGCAGGAACCCGGCCACACGGATGACGATGAGCGTCAGGAGCGGAAGGTCCGCGTTGAAGTCCTCGTACAGGGTCGAGAACCGCGGGATCACGAAGGTCATGAGGATGGCGATCAGGATGATCGAGATCAGGATGAGGATCGCCGGGTAGACCAGTGTGGAGACGACCTTGCGGGCGAGGCCGATGACCGTCTTCTGATACTTCAGATAGCGGCGCAGCACGCTCTCGATCTCTCCGGATTTTTCACCCGCCTTCAACGAGGTCCAGAAGAGCCGGGGAAACACGTCCCCTTGCGCGGCAAAGGCCTCCGAGAGCGACGCGCCCGCGTTGACCTTCTCTTTCACGTCGGCCAGCACGCGGCGCAGCGCCGCGCTTTGCTGGCGTTCGAGCAGGATCTCGAAGGAGTGAACGACCGGAAGCCCGGCCTTGAGCAGCGCGATCATTTCCTGATTGAACACGAGGAAATCCGCCATCTTGACGCGGCCGCCCCGCGCCCGCCGCAGCGACAGGCTCAGTCCCTCGCGCCGCACCTCGAAGACGTGCCCGCCCCGCCGCTCGATTTCCATCCGGGCCGTGCCGGCGTCGGAGGCGAGAATCGCCTCCTCGGCGACGCTCCCGTCGGGCCATCCCGCCTTGACTGCAAAGTGCGGCATCTTCGGCGCGCCCTACCTCTTCTCCACGGTCTTCGCGTCGGAGGTGCCCGGGCGAGCCGTCTCCTGCGCCAGAAGGATCAGGATCAGCGCGTTCTTCGAGCCTTCCTCCCTCGAGGCACCGACGACCAGCGTCTGGTTGAGCTGGATCGGAATGGCGGCGCGGTACAGCGGCACCGGATACAGCTGGCCCTGGACGTTCTTCTTCCACCGTGAGAGCTGGAACGGCGAGAGGAGAAGCTGGTCACTCGTTCCGGCCGGTCCGATCGTGAAGTTGAGCACGTACTCGCCTCCCAGGCGGTAGGACAGCGTCCGGCCCTCCGCTCCCTGGACCACCGCCGAGTCGATGAGCGTGTAGTCGTTGAAGTGGAACAGGGCCTTGAGCTTCGCCCCCAACCCCTCGATCTCCTGGGCCATCGAGCCGGCCTGAATGTCGGCCCGGGCCCTCACGAGCTTGACCGCGAAGGTGAAGCCGCGCGGGGGAACGTCGAACTCCGCCAGGACCTTGGCGATGGTCTTCAAGTTTTCGTCGCGGTCCGTGACGGTCATCGCGTTGAGCTTCTGGGTCAGGGTCACCGAAGCCGAGTCGGAAAGGTGCGGGCGGATCAAGAGAGCGGCCTCCTCGACCCGCCTCCACTTCAGGACGAAGACCCGCACGGCGGCGCCATCGGACGGTTTTGGATCCGCCGCTTCGACCGCGAGCGGGAACGCCACAAAGGCGAAGGCCACGAGGGCCGCGAAGAAACTCGCTTTTCTCACGCGATGAAAACCCCAGGGATCGAAGAGGGCGGACTGTTAACGAAGGATCGGAAGACCGGAGGAAGGCTCCTCGGCGCTCTTCAAGTCCTCAATCGGCAATCATCCATCTTCCATCCTGCTAAATATCGAGCGAGCGATCGACGATCCAGACCACGCGCGGCTCCCCGCTTCCGGGGTTCCAGTCGTAGATGGTCGCCTTCGCCGGGATCTGCGGGTTGGATATGTCCGAGGCCGGGAGCGCCGTAGCGCCGAGCGCCGGCTCCGAATCGTTGGGCCACGCGGCGGCCGGGGGAGCGGCCGCGGCGGAGACGGCGGAAGGGCGGGGCGCCGTTCCCGGGAACGCCAGGGTCAGCGCCACCAGGGCAACCGCGGCGGCCAGGAATCCGCGGCGCCGGTGCGGGCGCCCGTCCGGGAGCCGGCTCTCCACGCGCTTCCAATCCAGTCCGGCCCGAACTCCCCGAAGGATCCGCTCCACGTCCTCGGAAGAGACCTCGTCGGTGCCGGCGAACGCGAAGAGCAGCCCTTCGTCAAACCGCTCCGCCTCCGCCCGACAGGGCTCGCAGGACGCCACGTGCTTACGAAGCTCGCTTCGCTCGGCCGCTCCCAGAGCCTCATCGGCATAGAGAGGGAAGAGATCGCGGGCGCGCAGACAAGACGGGCTCACGACTTCTCTCTCTCTTCCCTGCGGTGGAAGAACCCGGGATGGATCTTCTCGATCTCGCGCCGCAAAATCCGGCGGGCGTTGAACAGATGATTGCGGACCGTCGATTCCCCGCACTGAAGGATACGGGCGATCTCGCCGGTATCCCTGTCTTCCATTTCCCGCAGCACGAAAGCGGCCTTCTGCTTGCCCGAGAGCCGCCCCGAGACGCGGTCGAAGAGGCGGGCGATCTGCCCGTCTTCCGTCGCCCGGGTGGTCTCGGCCCCGGTCGCCTCCTCGCGCCGGCGCACGATCTGAAGGCTGGCGCCGTGCGCTCTCTCCCGGCTCCGCGCGCTGCGCAGGAAGTCGATGGCCAGGTTCGTCGAGATCCGGTACAGCCAGGTGTTGAACGAGTAGGTCTCGTCGTAACGCTCGAGCTGCTCCCACACCCGCAGAAACACCAGCTGGGCCACGTCCCGGGCATCCTCCCGGTCCCCCACGATCCGTCGGGCCACGGCCACCACCGCCGGCGTCTTGCGCACCACCAGGGCCTCGAAGGCGACCTTGTCGCCACCGCGCGCCGCGATGGCCAGCTCGCCGTCGGACAGCTCCTTGGTCTCGACGCGGTGCCGGTTCTCGCTGTAGACGAGTTCCATCAGCTGCTTATACGGAGCGGGTGGTTCACCCGTTGGGGGCTTTTCCTTGGACATAACCTGTTGGATGGTAAAGTCTTGAAGCGGTTAGAGCAAGTGAATCGGGCGAGTTGCGGTCGGGCGAACGGGTGATTTGAGCGGAATGCCTCTCCATTGAGTCGATCACCCGATCCATCCATCACCCGATCCGCCGATTGGACCATGTTCCTCTATCGCCCTCTGTCCATCCTTGCCCTCATAGCGTACTCGCCTTACGCCCTGCTGCGGTCCCTGACCGGACGGCGCCGCCTGGGGGACGTTCGCGGGCGATTGGGCAAGGGCCCCTATCCGAACCTGGCCGGAGGCGTCTGGATCCACGCGGTTTCGGTGGGTGAGGTCGGCGTGGCCCGCAATCTCGTGGGCGCGCTCGCGCGCCAGGCCCCGGACGTGCCGCTCGGCCTCTCCGTGACCACCGCGGCCGGGCGCAGCCTCGCACAGCGCCTCTCCGTCGATCCGACGCGCGTCTTCACCTTTCCGCTGGACCTGGCCGGACCGGTGGAGGCGGCTCTTTCCGCGGTCCGGCCCGGCCTGGTGCTGCTGACGGAGACAGAGATCTGGCCCCTGTTCCTGTCGCGGGCCGGAGACCGGGGCATTCCCGTGGCCCTCGTCAACGGACGCCTCTCCACGCGATCCTTCCGGCGCTACCGCCTGGCTCGCCGTTTCGTGGCCCAGACCCTGGGCCGCATCTCTCTCTTCGCCATGCAGAGCGAGGAGGATGCCGGGCGGATCCGCGCCCTGGGGGCGCCGGCCGATCGCGTCCACGTGACCGGCAACATCAAGTACGACCTTCCAACACCCCCTCCGTTTGCCGACGCGGCGCGATTGAAGGACCTGGCCGCCGGGAATCCGATCGTCGTTGCGGCCTCGACCGGCGCGGGAGAGGAGACCGCGGTGCTCGAGGCGTGGAGACCGTTGGCAGAGCGCTCTCTCCTCGTTCTCGCGCCCCGCCGCCCGGAGCGTTTCGAGGAAGTCGCCGCTCTCATCGAACGAGCCGGGTTCCAGGCCGTTCGCCGCTCCCGCGGTTCCGATCCGGGTTCGACGACCCGATCACCCGATCGCCCGGTTGCCCGATCTCCCGTGTATCTGCTCGATTCGATCGGAGAGCTGGCGTCTCTGTATGGAGAGGCTTCGCTGGCGTTCGTGGGGGGAAGCCTCGTCCCGACCGGCGGCCACAATCCGATCGAAGCCTGGGCCCAGGGCGTGCCCGTCGCCACCGGACCGCACATGGAGCACTTTCGAGAGATCGCGCGCCGGGGCGAAGACGAGGGATTCCTTTCACCGGTGCCGGACTCCGGCGGGCTCGAGGCATGGATCGCGTCGCGCCTGGCGGATCGCGAAGGGACCAGGGATCGCGGCGAGCGGGCGCGGGCATTCGTCGGCCGAAACCGCGGCGCCGCGGAGTCGACCGTCGGCCTCGTCCTGCCCCTTCTGCGGCGCGGCGGCGCTCATCGAGCCGCCCGGTGAGCCTCTCACCCCTGTCCTCCCTTTACGCGCGCCTCCTCGAGGCCCGTGCCCGGCGGTATGCCACGGGCCGCTCCGCGTCGCACGACCTCGGCGCACCCGTCATCTCGGTGGGGAACCTCACGATGGGGGGAAGCGGCAAGACGCCGTTCATCGAGTTCCTGGCCCGCCGTTTCCGATTCGAAGGTCGCCGTCCGGCGATCCTGTCCCGCGGCTACGGAAGAAACAGCCGGGGCGTCGTCGTCGTCTCGCGCGGCGACGGCCCGCTCGTCTCGCCGGATCGAGGAGGGGACGAGCCCGTGGAGCTCGCGCGCCACCTGCCCGGCGTCCTGGTCGTCGTCGCGAAGCGGCGGGTCGAAGCGGCACGATGCGCCGGGGGCCTCGGCGCGGATCTGTACCTCCTGGACGACGGCTACCAACACCTGTCGGTCCGGCGCGACGCGAACCTGCTGCTGCTCGACGCCGCGGATCCGTTCGGCGGCGGGCGGTTTCCTCCGGCCGGCCGGCTGCGCGAGCCGCTCTCGGCCCTGGAGCGCGCGGACGCGTTCGTCTTCACCCGCGTCTCCGCGGGGCGGCCCACCGCGCTTTCCCGCGACACGGTCGTGCGATGGAATCCGCGTGCTCCGGTGTTCACCGCGAGGATCCACGCCGCGGGGCTGCTCGACACCGACGGCTCTCCCATCGACGCCTCCATGCTGGCCGCGCGGCGCCTGGTCGCCGTTTGCGGCGTGGCCCGGCCGACGACGTTTGCGGCCTCTCTGGCCGAACTGGACCTCGTGGCCGAAGAGACCCTCGTTTTTCGCGACCACCACCGCTACCGCGCGCGGGATCTCGAGCGCATCCGACGAGCGGCCGAGCGGACGGGAAGCTCCTGGGTCGTCACGACGGAGAAAGACGCCGTCAAGCTGGCCGGAAGGCTGGCCCTCCCGATCGCGACCGTGCGACTGGCGGTGGACGTTCAGGAAGAGGAATTCTTCCCCTTTCTGAAGAAGATGCTCGAGAAGACCTCGGTTCCATCATGAAGTCTCGGTCGGTCTGGAGGCATCGCGGGGAATGGGCTCTGTTTCGGCTCGTGGCGGGACTCCTGGGAGCCCTGCCGGCCGGCTCGGCCGCGGCCTTCGGCCGATGGGCAGGTCGGCTCTTCTTCGTATTCGCGGGCTCGCGGCGGCGCATCCTGCGGGACAACCTCGCCGCGGCGTTCCCTCGGAAGAGCCCGGAGGAACGCGGCGCGATCGCCCGCGAATGCGTGGGCCGGTTCGGCGAGACGTTCATGGAATTCGTCGAGTCCTCCGCTTTCACGCGCGAGCAAATCGAGCAGCGCGTCGCCGTGGAGGGCGTCGACCATCTGGAGGACGCCCGGCGGCGGGGCAAGGGCGTCTTCCTCCTCTCGGCTCACTTCGGAAGCTGGGAAATCGGCGCGGTCCGGGCGGGCTTGCTCGGTGAGCCGATCTCGTCGGTGGTGAGGCCTTTGGACAATCCGCTCCTGGAGCAGGAGCTCGCGCGCCGGCGGACGCGCTTCGGCAACCGCCTGATCGAAAAGAGAAACGCGGCCCGCGAGATCCTCCGCGCGATCCGGGACCGGCAGACCGTGGCCATCCTCATCGATCAGAATGTATTGCCCCAGGAAGCGATCTTCGTGCCGTTCTTCGGACGGCTGGCCGCCACGACCCCGTCCCTGGCGCTGCTGCAATTGAAGACCGACGCCGCCGTGGTCCCGGTGTTCACCTGGCCGCTCGGGTCCGGGCGCTACCGCCTGACTTTCGAGAAGCCGATCCTGGCCCGTGAGTTCGAGGCCGCGTCTCCCGACCGCGGGGAACGCGTGCGCCTGGCAACCGCCCGATACACTTTCGCGGCCGAGGAGGCGATCCGCAAATACCCCGCGGCCTGGCTGTGGATGCACAATCGGTGGCGCACGAGACCGGCCCAAGACGTGAGGCGTGAGGCGTGAGGCGTGAGGCGATCGCGAAGGCAGGGCGCCTCCCCACACCACTCTCATGACCTCCCGTCTGGTCGTGGCCCCCAACTGGATCGGGGATTCGGTGATGGCGATCCCCTTCCTCCGTTCGCTGCGGCGGGCCCACCCCGACGATCGCCTCGGAGTCCTGGCGCCGAAGGGTCCGGCGGCGATCCTGCGGGCCGAAGGGAGCGCCGACTGGGTGCGCGCGAGGTCCGACTGGGCGGCCGATGTCGGCGCGGTGCGGCGGGAGCGCTTCGATGAAGCCTGGCTTCTGCCCAACTCCTTTCGCGCGGCGCTCCTGGCGTGGGCGGGAGGCGTCCCGGAGCGCATCGGCTACGACACCGACCACCGCCGCGCACTCCTGACGCTGGCGGCGCCGCCGCCTCCGCGCACCGGGCACCAGCTGCGAGATTACGACGCGCTTCTCGCGGCCCGCGGTGTCGAACCCGATACCGACCCTCCTCGCCTCCCGATCCCCGGCGGCGCAGCCGATCGCGCACGCCACGCGCTCGACGGCGCCGGGCTCCTCCGAGAGGCGCCCCTGGCGATCGCGGCGCCGGGCGCGGCGTTCGGATGGACCAAGCGCTGGCCTCCGGAGAGATTCGCCCTTCTCGCGGGCCGCCTCGTCGAATCCGGTTGGGCCGTGGGCCTGGCGATCGGGCCCGGGGAGGAAGGCCTCGCCGTCTGGATCCGCGCCGCCGCCCGCGCGCCTCTCCCGGTTCTCGGGTCGGACCTCGATCCGGTCGAGCTCGCGGCTCTCCTGGCGCAGGCCCGCGTCGTGGTGGCCAACGACTCCGGGGCGATGCATCTCGCTGCCGCGGTCGGCACGCCGGTCGTCGCGTTCTTCGGGCCCACCGATCCGGGAAGAACGGCGCCGACAGGTGCCCGTTCGAGGATCCTCGACCGCTACGTGTTCTGCTCTCCCTGTTATCTCAAGGACTGCCCGTTCGGGCACGAGTGCATGAAGGAGATCGGGGTGGAAGACGCCCTGCGGGCGGTGGAGGAACTGGCGGGTATCAGCGGGAAGCCGGGGTAAGGAATCTGCGACGGGCGCTGCTCGTGCGTTTTGCGCCTCCCGCTTTACGCCTTACGCCTTACGAGCTCTTCAGCTCCGTGTTCCAGTAGGCCAGGTCGAGGAAGTTCTTCCAGGAAGGATGAAACTTGCTCGCCCCGAAGTGACCCACCGGGTGCCACCTGGGTTTCCTGGGGACGGCGATCAGCTTCATCGACGCCTCGTGGGGCGTGCGATTGCCCTTCTTGACGTTACAGGACAGGCACGCGCAGACGACGTTCTCCCACGAGGAAGTGCCCCCGCGCGAAAGCGGGATGACGTGATCGAGAGACAGCTCGGCGGAAGGGAACTTGTGGCCGCAATACTGGCAGCGGTTCCCGTCGCGGATGTAGATGTTGTGACGGGAGAACTTCACTTCCTGACGGGGAAGGCGGTCGAAATCCTTGAGCGCGATCACCCGGGGGATCTTGATCGCCATCGACGAGGTCAGGACCACTTCGTCGTGCGGCTGGACCGGAATGTCGCACCAGTTCTCCCACTCGTACGTCGAGTAATCGGGCAGCACCGCCCGCACGTGCCCCTTGTAAAAGAGGGAGAAGGCCTTGCGGACGGAGGTCACCTGGACCGCCTGGAAGACCCTGTTCAGAACGAGCACCTGGGAATCGAGCATCGGCTTTCTGTCATTCTCCCGATGGGCCGTCATTATAATCCGCGCGATTTGAAGATCCTGCAAGACGGGCCGGTCCGGTGAAGGCCGTCGTGACGCGGCAGCGGCTGCTGTCGCTGCTGCCGGCGTTGGCCGGTCGACGCCTGGTCGTGGCGGGGGACTTCGTTCTGGACCGCTTCGTCTACGGCCACCCCAAGCGCATCAGCCGCGAGGCGCCCGTCCTCATTCTCCGGTTCTGGAAGGAGGAGAACCTGCCCGGGGGCGCGGGCAACACCGCCGCCAACGTACGGGCGCTCGGGGGCGTCCCGATCCCGGTCGGAGCGATCGGGTCGGACGAGTCCGCGGCGCTCTTGACCCGCGTGCTCTCCGAGCGCGGTATCGACGTGTCCGGCCTGTGCTGCGCGGCGGGTTACCGCACGCCCACCAAGACCCGGATCCTCGGCGGTGGCCCGCACTCGATCAAGCAGCAGATCGTCCGGTACGACATGGAAGAGCCGCTCCCCTCCGACGAGGGCGTTCTCGGGCGCGTGGAGGAGAGGCTCGCCGCCGCAGCCCTGGGAGCCGACGGCGCGATTCTGTCGGACTACGGCTACGGCTCGGTGACAGCGGGAGCCGTGCCCATTCTCCGGGCGGCGATGAAACCCGGCGCCCCGGTTCTTCTCGACTCCCGGCACAACCTGCTCCGCTTCCGCGGCGTCGATGCCGTGACACCCAACGAGGAGGAGCTGGAAGAGTGCACCGGCGCGAGCCTGGGAGATTCGGTGGAGAGCCTCACGGCCGCGGCGACGAGCCTCAGGGAGCGCGTCGGATGCTCCACGGTTCTGGTCACACGCGGATCGCGGGGAATGGCGCTCCTGGAAGAGGGACAGCCGCCGAGGCTCATCCCGGTCCACGGAACGGACCAGGTCGCCGATGTCACGGGAGCGGGCGACACGGTTCTGGCGACCTTCTCCCTCGCTCTGGCCGCTGGAGCTTCCGCACCGGAGGCCGCCTACCTGGCCAACTTCGCCGGCGGCGTCGTCGTCATGAAGATGGGAACCGCGGTGGCGACGCCGCTGGAGCTGAAAGCCGCGATCGAGTCGGACCGGACACTCCTCGCGTGAGGCGACCGGATCGAGGCCCTTGCTCGCCTCACGCCTCACGCTTCACGCTTCCCGAGCCATGACGGTCGAGAAAATCCTCTCGCGAGAGGCCCTGCTCACGCTCGCGGCCGAGAAGAAACAGCACGGCCGGTCGATCGTATTCGCCAACGGAGCGTTCGACCTGCTCCACGCCGGGCACGTCCGTTACCTCCAGGCGGCCCGGGCCCAGGGGGACTGGCTCGCTGTGGGGATCAACAGCGACGCCTCGGTGAGGCGCGCGAAGGGACCGGGCCGACCGATCGTGCCGCAGTCCGAACGCGCGGAGATCGTCGCGGCGCTTGCCTGCGTCGACGCGGTGACCCTGTTCGACGAGGATTCACCGGCCGGATTGATCGGGCAGCTCACGCCCGACGTCCACGCCAAGGGAACCGACTACACCGCCGAGAACGTTCCGGAACGCCTGGCCGTGGCCGCCTACGGCGGGCGCACCGCCATCGTCGGGGACCCCAAGGATCACGCCACGACGGATGTGATCGAGAAGATTCGAAGCCGTCAAACATGAAACGTGAAACGTAAGGCGATGGGTTCAGGCAAGCCCTCGGGTCACGTTTGACGTTTGACGCTTAACGTTTCACGAGTCATGCGCATCCTGATCGTCCGTCTCTCGGCCATGGGAGACATCGTCCACACGCTCCCCCTGGCGGCCAACGCCCACCGAGCCGGCGTCGAGGTCGGATGGCTGGTGGAGAAGAGGCACGCGCCCCTGCTCGAGGGAAATCCCTTCATCGCTCGTCTGTTCGTCGGCCGAGACCCGGCGCTGGCGCTGGAACCCGCTGCGCCGCGCCACCCGCCGCGCCCTGCGAGAGCTCCGCAGAGAGCTGCGGGATTTCCGGCCGGACGTTGTCATCGAGGCCCACGGCCTCTGGAAGTCCGCCCTCCTGGCACGCCTGGCGTCCGCACCGGTTCTCGGGCTGGCCCGGCCGGACCGTCGCGAGCCCGGCTCCGCGATTCTCATCGATCGCCCGGTGCCCCTTTCACCGCAGGCCGTTCACGTGGTCGACCAGAATCTGCTTCTTCTCGAGTCGCTCGAGATCCCGATCGTCGAGCGAGCTCCCGACGCCCGATACCTTCTGGAAAAACACAGCTCCGCGCCCGGCGACTTCCTCCGCCGGGTACCGCGGCCGTTCGCGCTCTATCATCCGGGCGCGGCGAGGCCCGAGAAGACGTGGGGGGAGGAGCGGTACGCGCAACTCGCCCGTCGGCTGGCATCGTCGCGGGGAGTCCGACCGGTGATCTCGTGGGGGCCGGGCGACGAGGCCCGGCGCGACCGCCTGTTCGCGCTCTTGCCGGAGGCCGCGGTCGTGCCGCTCCTCGACGTGCACGGGCTCGCGCACGTCATCGAGGCCGCAGCGATCTTCGTCGCCGGAGACACCGGACCGGCCCACCTGGCCGACGCGCTCGGACGCCCGACGCTCGCGCTCTTCGGCCCCGCTTCTCGGCCGCGCAACGTGCCCGCTCGAAACCGTCCGTATCGCGGATGGGCAATGAGCTACGATGACGCGACCGCCGTCGAGCCGGTGGAAGCGGAGGCGGCCCGGATCCTGGATTGCGTGAGGCCGTAAGAAAGGCGAAGCAACGGGGACGTTTTTCGAGCGTTGAGGCGTTTTCGGATCCTTCTTGCGGCACTGGTCTGGACTCTGCCATCGGCCCGCCCGCTCATTCTCGAGGAAAGACCGGCCGCGCCGACGTTCCTCGGGGAGAGGCTCCGGTACGTCATGACGATCCTCGGCATCGTGGGCGGAGAGATGACGCTGAGCGCCGAGGAGATCCAGTGGAACGGGCGGACAACCTACCGGTTCGAGCTCTCCGCCTTGTCCAACGATTTTCTCTCGAAGCTCTTCCTGGTCCGCGACGACATGGTCTCGTGGGTCGACCCGAAGACGTTTCGCTCGCTGCGGTTCGAGAAGCACACCGTCGAGGGCAAGCGCGTTCGCGACGAGCGAGACCGAGTTCGACTACGAAAAGGGCATCGCGCGGGTCGACGGGGTCGCCAGCCCCCTGCTGGACGCGACGCTCGACGCGCTGTCGTCGGTCTATTACCTCCGCACGCTCGACTTGCAGTCGGACAAGCCGATCGAGCTGCAGGTCTTTTCCCGCCAGGCCAACGCGCTTCGCGTCGAGATCCAGGCCCACGAGCGGATCCTGACCCCGGCGGGCTCCTTCGACACGATTCGGGTCGAGCCCCGGAGCGAGGGCAGCCAACCTCCTCGGCAAGAACCTGGTGCTCTGGCTGACGAACGACGAGCGCAAGATCCCGGTCCAGATCAAGTCGAAACTCAAGGTCGGCACGCTCATGGGCAAAGTCAAGGAGATCCAGGCGAGGTCGCCGGCGGTCTCCCTTTTGACACGAACTCCCTGAAGCCTTAGGATTTCTCCACTTCCATGGCCGTCAAGCTCGGAGATCTCCTACTCAAGTCGAAGCTGATCAACCCCGAACAGCTCGACGCCGCGCTGAAGTCTCAGCGCGAGGAGGGCGGCAAGCTGGGCGAAGCGCTGGTGCGCATCGGAGCGGTCAACGAGAACGACATCACCGAGACCCTTTCTCAGCAGTTCGGCGTGCCGTCGATCGACCTGGCCAACTTCGAGATCGACCCCGCCGTCATCAAGATCGTCCCCGGAGACGTCGCCCGCAAGTACGGTGTCCTCCCGGTGAACAAGACCGGCGCGACGCTGACCATCGCCATGGGCGACCCGACCAATGTCTTCGCCATGGACGACATCAAGTTCATGACGGGATACAACGTCGAGCCGGTCGTGGCGTCGGAGCTCGCCCTCCGAAAGGCGATCGAGAAGCATTACGGGACTCCGCGGTCGGTCGTCCTCAAGGAGCAGAAGCCGGCGGCCCGCTCGAGTTTCGCGCCTCCGGCGGGAAGCCTCGACGACGTCATGCAGACGTCCGCGCTGACCGTCGACGACATGGCCGGCGTCGGGCTGGGCGAGATCAACATGGACGAGATCACCGGCATCGACGAAGGCGCCGACGTCGACGTCCTGAAGCAGGATGAGGGGCAGGAGATCGACCTGGCCGACATCGCCAAGTCGACCGAGTCCGCGCCGATCATCAAGGTCTCCAACCTGATCCTGATCGAGGCCTTGAAGGCCGGCGCCTCCGACATCCACATCGAGCCGTACGAGAAGGAGTTCCGCGTGCGGTTCCGCATCGACGGCATCCTCCACAACATCATGGCCCTGCCGATGCGCACGCGCGATCCCCTGATCTCCCGCCTGAAGATCATGGCCAAGCTGGACATCTCCGAGAAGCGCCTTCCACAGGACGGGCGCATCAAGATCCGGCTGCGCGTCGAGGAACGATCCCGGGATCTCGACCTGCGCGTGTCGACCGTGCCGGCCCAGTTCGGCGAGAAGGTCGTCATGCGGCTTCTGGACAAGACCAAGCTGCAACTGGACATGACGCAGCTCGGCTTCGACTCGGAGCCGCTGCGCCGCTTCAAGGACGCGATCGACCGGCCGTACGGGATCGTCCTGGTGACCGGCCCCACCGGCTCGGGCAAGACCAACACCCTGTATTCCGCGATCGCCCAGCTGAACGATCCGACCGTGAACATCATGACGGCGGAGGACCCCATCGAGTTCAACCTGGCCGGCATCAACCAGGTCCAGATGAAGGAGCAGATCGGCCTGACCTTCGCCTCCGCGCTGCGCGCGTTTCTCCGGCAGGATCCGGACATCGTCCTGGTCGGAGAGATCCGCGACTTCGAGACCGCCGAGATCGCCGTCAAGGCCGCGCTGACGGGTCACCTGGTGCTCTCGACCCTCCACACCAACGACGCCCCTTCCACCATCAACCGGCTGATGAACATGGGCATCGAGCCCTTCCTCGTCGCGACTTCCATCAACGCCATCTGCGCCCAGCGCCTCGTTCGCCGCATCTGCAGCAACTGCGCGGAGGACGTGGAGACCCCGCCGCAGACTGCTGATCCAGGTCGGCTTTTCGCCCGACGAGGTCAAGACGTCAAGATCAAGCGCGGCCGCGGCTGCGACCGCTGCAACAACGGAGGGTACAAGGGGCGGATCGGTCTGTACGAGGTCCTGCAGTTCTCCGACGAGATCCGGGACATGATCCTGTCCGGAGCGAGCTTCGATCGAGTTGAAGCGCAAGGCGGTCGAAGAGGGCATGGTCAGTCTGCGGATGGCCGGGCTGCAGAAGATCCGCGACGGCGTCACGACCCTGGAGGAAGTCCTGCGCGAGACGCACTCTGTAGGTCTTGTCCGCTCTACGCTCAAAGCCCGACAGGGGCCGCTTTCAACCTTAAGCCTTGAACTGAGAACGGGTTGCCCTCAACCCCTCTCTTCCCTTCCTCGACGACTCGGTCTAAAATAGGCCGACCTTCCTAGGAGAACTATGGCCGGCGACACCACACTGCACCAGCTTTTGAAGCAGATGGTCGAGATGGGGGCATCCGATCTTCACCTGACGACCAACTCGCCCCCGATGGTGCGGTTGGACGGCCGGCTCATTCCCCTCCCCTACCCGCCCCTGACCGTCGCAGAGACCAAACAACTGTCCTACTCGGTTCTGACCGATACGCAGAAGCACCGGTTCGAAGAGAACATGGAGCTGGACCTGTCGTTCGGCGTCAAGGGGTTGGCGCGTTTCCGCGCCAACAATTTCATGCAGCGCGGCGCCGTGGCCGGCGTCTACCGGCAGATCCCGTACGAGATTCTCGGTTTCCGAGAGCTCGGCCTGCCGCCGGTGGTCGAGCTCTTGTGCGACAAGCCCCGCGGCCTGATCCTGGTGACCGGACCGACGGGCTCGGGCAAGACCACCACGCTCGCGGCGATGATCGACCGCATCAACCGGGAAAAGCAGCTCCACATCATCACCATCGAGGACCCCATCGAGTTTCTCCATTCCCACAAGAAGTGCCTCGTCAATCAGCGCGAGCTGCACGCCGACACGCACTCCTTTCCCAACGCGCTGCGCTCGGTCCTGCGCGAAGACCCCGACGTGGTCCTGGTGGGCGAGATGCGGGACCTGGAAACCATCGAGTCGGCCCTGCGCATCGCCGAGACCGGCCACTTGACCCTGGCGACGTTGCACACCAACTCCGCCGTCTCTTCGATCAACCGCATCATCGACGTGTTCCCGGCCCACCAGCAGACCCAGATCCGCACTCAGCTCTCGTTCGTCCTCGAGGGGATCATGTGCCAATCGCTGCTGGAGCGGGCCAGCGGCAAGGGACGCGTGATGGCCATGGAGATTCTGGTCCCCAACGCCGCCATCCGCAACCTGATCCGCGAGGACAAGATCCATCAGATCTACTCCATGATGCAGACCGGCCAGTCCAAGTTCGGGATGCAAACCTTCAACCAGTCTCTGGCCACGCTCTACCACCGCAAGCTGATCACGCTCGAAATCGCGCTCTCCCGCTCTTCCAACCCGGACGAGCTGCAGGAGATCATCAATCGGGGCGCGGGATTGAACGTGCCGCAGGCCGCGACCGGCGCGGCGGCCGGCGCCAAGCGCGCGTAACCGAGGAACGGGGGAAGCCGCCATGCCCAACTACGTCTGGAAGGGACGCAACCGAGCCGGCCTGGTCCAGGAGGGCGTGCTCGCCGCGGACACCAAGGACGTCGCGCTCGCCTCGCTGCGGCGACAGAACATCGTCGTCACCGGGATCCGGGAGCGCGGGAAGGAAATCTCCCTCACCAAGATGGGCCGGAAGGTCCCGCCCAAGATCCTGGCGATCTTCACCCGTCAGTTCTCCGTCATGATCGACGCCGGCCTGCCCCTGGTGCAGTGCCTGGAGATCCTCGCCAATCAGCAGGAGCACAAGAGTTTTCAAAGGATCCTGCTCCAGGTGCGGCAGGACGTGGAGGCCGGCTCGACCCTGGCCGACGCGATGCGCCGTCACCCGAAGGCCTTCAACAACCTCTATACCAACATGATCGCGGCCGGAGAGGCCGGCGGTATCCTCGACACGATCCTGCAGCGGCTCTCGGTGTACATCGAAAAGGCCGTCAAGCTCGCTGCCCAGGTCAAATCGGCGCTCATCTACCCGATCGCGGTCATCGTGATCGCGGCCATCGTCGTCGCGGTCATCCTGCTCAAGGTCATTCCCACTTTCGCCGCGCTGTTCACGAGCCTGGGCGCCGAGCTTCCCTTTCCGACCCGAGTCGTCATCGCCGCGTCCAATTTCCTGGCGCGCTACTTCATCTTCTTCATTCTCGGCATCGGCGCCGGAATCTTCGCCTTCCGGCGCTGGTACGCCACGGAATCGGGCCGGCGCGTCGTCGACGGACTTGTTCTGAAGGTGCCGGTCCTGGGGCCGATCATGCGCAAGATCGCGGTCGCGCGGTTCTGCCGGACCCTGGCCACGCTCACGTCCTCCGGCGTTCCGATCCTGGAGAGCCTCGACATCACGGCGCGCACCTCCGGCAACGCGATCGTGGAGGACGCGATTCAGGACGTGCGCAAGAGCGTCGAAGGCGGCAAGACCATCGTCGAACCGCTGCGCGATTCGGGCGTCTTTCCCAACATGGTCGTTCAGATGATCGGAGTCGGTGAGCAAACCGGCGCGCTCGACCAGATGCTCAACAAGGTCGGCGACTTCTACGAAGACGAGGTCGACGTCGCGGTGGCCGGCCTGGTGAAGCTGCTCGAGCCGGTCATGATCTTCATCCTGGGAACCGTCATCGGCGGAATCGTCATCGCCATGTACCTGCCGATGTTCACGTTGATCAACAAGATCGGATAGAAGAATCGGGGGATCGAGCCATTGGGTGTTCGGGCCTGACAGTTACGAGCTCCGTTCGATCCCCCGATCACCGGATCGCCGGATCACCCGATCGGATCTGATGCCTTGGACTCGCTGAAGAGATCGATCGCCTGGCTGACGACGATCCGCATCGTCGTCCTGCTGCTCATCCTGCTCTCGGCGATCCTGGTCCAGGCCGGCTCCGGCGTCCAGATCGAGATCTCCTTCCTCTACGCTTTGAACGCGGCGGCGGTCGTCCTGGCGCTCTTCCACTGGACCGTGGGGCGCCACCTCTCGCCCCGGTTCTCGGCATACCTTCAACTGTTCGCCGACCTCGGCCTGGTCACCGTGCTGGTCTACTCCTCGGGAGGGCCCGATTCCGTCTTCAACTTCCTGTACCTCGTGGTCATCGGCAGCTCCGCCTTCCTGCTCTTTCGAACCGGGGCCGTGCTCATCGCCTCGGTCGCGGCGCTGCTCTACGGCTCCGTCGTCCAGCTTCTGGCCTACGGCATCCTGCCGCCGGCGCCCTTGATGCCGGCCGTCGACTGGGAGTCGGCGCGGCTGCGCTACAACCTGGCCATTACCGTGGCCGGCTTCTACGGCGTCGCGTTCATGTCCTCGTACCTGTCGGACAAGCTCCGTTCGGCGCGTTCCGAGCTGGATGTGCGGCAGCGTGCCCTGCAGAGGCTTCAAGACCTGCACGGCAAGGTCATCGCCACCATGTCCTCCGGACTGCTGACGACCAACTCCAGCCGTCGTGTCACGTTCGTCAACCGCGCCGGCGGCGACCTGCTGGGCATCGATCCGGAGCAGGCCTCGGGCAAGCTCCTCTCGGAGCTCGGATTCGTCTTCCCCGACGACTGGGACACGATCCGCAACCGATCGAAGGGCCGCGAGACGTACCGGGGGGAGATCGAGGTGGAGAGAGGAGCCGCGCGCCAGATCCTGGGCTACTCGCTGCGAGCCCTCAAAGACGCCGACGAAGAGGGCACGCTCATGCTCTTCCAGGACCTGACGGAGATGAAGAAGCTCGAGCGCCGCGCCCGCTTCAACGAACAGCTGGCCGCGGTGGGCGAGCTGGCGGCGGGCATCGCGCACGAGATCCGCAATCCCCTGGCTTCCATCTCCGGGTCCGTGCAGGTGCTCACCAGCGAGCTCGACGTGGGTCCGGCCGAAAAGAGACTCATGGAGATCATCGTCTCCGAGTCTCAACGCCTGTCGCGGACGATCGAGGAGTTTCTCCGCTTCGTGCGGCCGCAGGAGCGGCGCGTGGCGCTCTTCGACGTCGCGGCGACCATCACCGAGGTCATGGACCTCTTTCGGCTCTCTGACGAGGTCTCCGACGCGCACCAGATCGTCGTCGACGTCGCCCCGTCGTCTTCCATGCTGGCCGGAGACCGCGACCAGATCCGCCAGATCGTCTACAACGTGGCGAAGAACGCCGTCCGGGCGATGACCGCCGGCGGCCGCCTGACCGTGGTCGGCCGGGAAGACGACGCTTGGTATAGCATCCGATTCATCGACACAGGTCGTGGCATGAACCAGGAGCAACTCGCCCGGCTCTTCACTCCGTTCTCCACCGCTTTCGACGGCGGCACGGGATTGGGAATGGCCATCGTGCGGCGGATCGTCCAGGACCACGGCGGCGCCATTGACGCCGAGTCGCAGCCGGGCGAGGGGACGACCGTGACGGTGCTCCTGCCCCGCACCGTGCCGAAGGAGAAACCCGTCGACGCCTCGGAAGCCTTGACGGGAGCGGCATGAGCAGCTCGGCGCGCCTCCTCATCGTCGACGACGAAGCCTCCATCCGGGACATGCTGGCGTTCTTCTTCCACAAGCGCGGCTTCGAGGCCATGACCGCGTCGTCCTTCACGGAGGGGGTTGCCGCCGTCGCGCGATTCAACCCCGACCTGGTGCTGTCGGACATCAAGATGCCCGACGGCAACGGTCTGGATCTGCTGCGCAAGGTGAAGGCCGACAGCCCGAAGACGCCGGTCATCATGATCACCGCCCACACCTCGACCCAGGACGCGATCGAGGCCATGAAGGCCGGAGCCGTCGACTACATCGCCAAGCCGTTCAACGTCGAAGAGCTGGCGATGATCGTCGACCGGGCGCTGGGCGAGAAGCACCTGCTCGACGAGAACGTCTACCTGAAACAGGAGCTGGCGGCCAAGTACACCTTCGCCAACATCATCGGCAAGGGCTCCCGCATGCAGGAGATCTTCCGCACGATCGAGCGGATCGGCAAGGTCTCCACCACCGTCCTGATCACCGGCGAGAGCGGGACGGGCAAGGAGCTGATCGCCCGGGCCATCCACTACACCTCGATCCGCAAGGACAAGAAGTTCGTGTCGATCAATTGCGGCGCGCTGCCCGAGTCGCTGCTCGAGTCGGAACTCTTCGGACACGAACGCGGATCCTTCACCGGCGCCATCAAGGACAAGCGCGGGCTATTCTCCGAAGCGGACGGCGGAACCCTGTTCTTGGACGAGGTCTCCGAGACGACTCCGACCATGCAGGTCAAGCTCCTGCGCGCCATCCAGGAGAAACTCATCCGCAAGGTCGGCGGCAACGAGGAGACCAGCGTGGACGTGCGCATCATCGCCGCCACGAACAAGGATCTGGCCGCGCTGGTGGCGGAGGGGAAGTTCCGGGAAGACCTGTTCTATCGCATCAACGTGATTCCCATCGTGCTTCCTCCCTTGCGCGCGCGGGTGGAGGACACCGCCCCCCTGACGCAGCACTTCATCGGGAAGATCTGCAAGGAACAGAAGATCCCGGAGAAGAAGATCTCCACCGAGGCCATGCGGCTCCTGGAGGCCTATCCCTGGCCCGGCAACGTGCGGGAGCTCGAGAACACACTGGAGCGCACGGTGGCTCTGGAGGCCGGGCCCGTGATCACCGTCTCCTCCCTGCCCGAGGCGATCGCGCTCGGCGTGCGCACCCGGGTGCCCGACTTCGAGAGCCTTCCGGCCGAGGGGATCAACCTGGAGGCATACCTGGAGGCCGTCGGCAAGCGGCTCATGCGCGAGGCCCTCGACCGTTGCGAGGGCGTTCAGACCAAAGCTGCCGAGCTCCTGCGGATGTCGTTTCGTTCGTTCCGCTATTACGCCAAGAAGTACAACCTGGTGAAGAAGGACGACATCTACGAGGGCGAGGACGGCCCCGCCGAAGTCACCGAGGCGTGAGCCACCGCGGGACCGCGGTTCCGGCCGCCGCCGCGCCGCCATGGGCTTCGAGCTGGGCGGCCATCACCGCCGCGCTGACCCTCGCCGCCTGCGGAGCGGCGCCCGGCAAACCTCCGAACCCCTCTCCGACCGCCGTCTCGGGCCCCCGCGTGATGCTTCCGTCGGGAGCGGTCTACAAAGTCGAGCTGGCCCGGACTCCGGAGGAGCAGGCCCAGGGCCTCATGTTCCGGGAGAGCCTGCCTCCGCGCGCCGGGATGCTGTTTCTCTTTTCCGACAACGCCGTCCATCAGTTCTGGATGAAGAACACAATGATCCCGCTCGACATGGTGTGGATGGACCGCGAGGGGAAAGTTCTCTTCGTGTCCGCGGACACTCCTCCGTGCAAAGCCGACCCCTGCCCGACCTACGGTCCCGATCAGCCGGCCTCGAGCGTGATCGAGATCGCGGGAGGGATGGCGAAGAAGGAGAAGGTGGAGGTCGAGAGCGTGATTCGGTTCGTGGATGTTCCGAGTCCCAAATAGCCGGGTTCTAAGTTCTAAGTTCTCTGAACCTTGTACTTCGAACTTCGAACTTTGAACTTCGAACTTTGAACTGATCCTCACTTCGAACTGATCCTCACGGTTCGAACAGATACAGCCCGTCTCCCGTCGTCCCGACATAGACCAACCCTCCCGGCGCGGATGCCGCGGCGGCGAGAGCCAGCCCCGAGCGGGGCGCGGTCAGTGAGAGCTTCTTGCCTCCCTCCTGCCAGATGAGCGTTCCGTCGACGTCCTCGAGCGTGCTGTACGACACCGCCGGCGCGTTTCCGGTCTCGCGCAGGAAGAGCCCTCCCTTGAGAACACCCTGGCGGTGCGCGTTCCAGATCTGCCCGTTCCAGCGCTCGGCCCCTTCCGCGGTGCGCACCTCGAGCAGGGGGAGACCGTCCGAGCCCAGGAGGAGCTCGGCCGCGGTGGGCGAAGCGGGCGCACCCGGAATGACCTCGAAGCGCTTCGCGCCGTCCGCCGCGCGAAAGACGCCCGCGGACGTCACCAGAATCGGAGCGGTGAATGGGGACCCGAAGAGAGCGATCGGGGTGCCCGGGGGCGAATTCTGAGGAGCGGACCAGCGCTGCCCGCCATCGCGCGAGAAGCGCACGCCGGAAGAGGACGACAGGACCAGGACCGTTTTGCCCCCGCCATCGCGGAAGGCGGCCAGGGACGCCGCGGCCGGCAGCGGATCGAGCGAGACCCTTCGGACGCGCATTCCCTGCGCTTCCCACACGCCGCTCTCGTCCCCTCCGTAGGCCCGGAAGAAGAAGACGCGGGACGGATCGCTCGGATCGGACACGAGGTCCGAGACGCGCCCCTCGGCCAGACCCACCGAGCCGTTGGTCAGCGTCTTGCCGCCGTCGTCGGACGTGAAGACTCCCTCTCCTTCGGTGCCGACGAAGAGACGTCCGCTGCGCGGGTCGACCTCCAGCGCCGTGACCACCAGCGACTCGCGCGAGACGCGGCTCCAGGTCGCTCCGCCGTCGGTCGATCGGTGGAGTCCGCCAACCGTCGCGGCGTAGAGAACGCCCGACCGGGTCGGGTCGCGGCGGACGGCCTGAGAGCGGCGGTTGGTGAAGCCGTTCTTGAACCGGGTCCAGCGATCGCCGCCGTCGGCCGAATGGTAGACCCAGCCGCAGGTCGAGACCCACACGTCCCGGGGGTTGGCGCGATCGACGTCCCAGGAGTAGACGGTGGCGTCCAGGACCATCCCCTCGGCGATCCGCGTCCAGGTCGCGCCGGCGTCCCTGGTCCGGAACGCCTGCCTCCACGTGCCGGCGTAGAGCGTGTTGGGGTCCGACGGATCGAACGCCAGGGACTCGACCTGGTACAGGCCGGGCGTGCCGGACCCCGACGGCGCCCACGTCAAGCCGCCGTCCCGGGAGATGCGGACGCCATCGTCGCCGCCGACGGCGAGGACCGGCGCGGGATCGAACGCCAGCGCGAGCGCGCGCGTGGCGATCGACGTCTTCCACTGCGCCAGGATCGTCCAGTTCTCTCCGCGGTCGTCGCTCTTGACCACCAGCCCGCCCGCGTACTGACCCTCGAGCGCGGCCCACAGGCGCTGCGGGACCACCGGATCGGGGATGAGCCCGGACACCACATAGCCGGGGAACGCCGGTCCCGGCCGCAGCGGTGTCCACGTGGCGCCCCCGTCGGTCGAGCCGTAGAAGTTCCCCCGCGAGGTGCCGCAGTACACCCGGCCGGCCTCGAACGGGTCGACGCCGAAGACGCGGACCTCGGCCCCCCACACCGGAAGCCGCCACCAGGTCGCGGCCGCGCCGAGGGACGGCAGAAGCCAGAGCAGGGCAGCGGCCGCGGCCATCCGGTGATCAGATGATCGGGTGATCGTGCGATCACGGGCCCGGGTCCGCGCGCCTCGCAATCGAAACAGCATTCGGAGCATACAATATTTAACTTGTTAGCGTCAGGCCTTCTCTTCGATCACGCGATGGCCCGATGACCCGATGACCCGATTCTCACCGGCATTGCGGCGAACCGCGGTCATCTCGGCCAGGATCGCGACCGCGATCTCTTCGGGAGTCACGGCGCCGATCGAGAGTCCGATCGGCGCGCGGACGAGGCGGAGGCGATCCTCGGAGACTCCCTCCTGCCGCAGCCGGGCGAAGACGCCGCGCACCTTGCGGGCCGACCCGATCAGTCCGAGGTAGCGCGCCTCCTGCGCGGCCGGCGCAACCCACGGGCGCAGAGCGGCCAGGTCCGTCTCCCAGCAGCGCGTCACGACCGCGACATAGAGATCCCGTCCCGGGGCCAGCGCCTCGGGCGGGATCTCATAGTCCCGGTTGGTGCGCATCGGTCGAACGCCCGCCGGGAACCGCGGCGCGGCGGCGTAGTCCTCGCGATCGTCGCCGACGGTCACGTCGTAGCCGAGCTCGCTCCCCAGCCGCGCCAGGGCCAGTCCCACGTGCCCGCCCCCCAGAACGATCAGCGCGGGAGCCGCTTTCAGAAGCTCCACCACGACGCGGGCCGAGCCGCCGCAAATCATATTGGTGGCCTCGCGCTCCTGCCCCGGACCGATCTCCCGCTCGAAGAAGTCGTACCACTTGATCCACCGGGTTCTGCCGCCGCCGCGGAAGAGCTCGGCGGCGTCGGCGACCACGAGAGCCTCGAACGGCCCGCCGCCGATCGTTCCCCAGAAAGTCCCGCCCTCGAAGATCAGGAATCTCCGGCCGACCTTGGAAGGGCCCGATCCCCGGGTTTCGATGACCGAGGCCAGGGCCAGGCGCCCGCGCGCCTCGAGCTCCTGCGCCAGGCGGTGGAAGAAGACGTGGTCGGACATGAGCCGTTCATTTTAAGCCCTGGCGCTCGCGTTTCGACCGTCCGCGGCGGTCGCAGGCCTTTCCCGCCGCGAAGAGCTGACATCCCGGAGCGGATAGCTCTAGTATTCCCCTCCATGCATGCTCCCGTCCGCGTCGCCGTGTTTCCAGCCGCCGGGCTGGGAACGAGGTTCCTGCCCGCCACCAAGGCGCAGCCCAAGGAAATGCTCCCGCTGGTGGACCGCCCTCTCATCCAGTACGTGGTCGAGGAGGCGCGCGCCGCGGGGATCGAGCGGATCGTGATCGTCACCGGGCGCGGCAAGAACGCGATCGAGGACCACTTCGACACGTCCTTCGAGCTCGAGAGAATGCTGGAAGACCGGGGCAAGGCGGATCTGCTCGAGCAAGTGCGGGAGATCTCCGAGCTCGCCCCCATCGCTTACGTGCGCCAGAAGAGCGCGTTGGGACTGGGCCACGCGGTGCTGCAGGCCCGGGATCTCGTCGGCCGGGTGCCCTTCGCGGTGATGCTGGGAGACGACATCGTGGACGCGGCCGAACCATGCATCGGTCAGATGATGCGGATCTACCAGCAGCGGGGAAACCCGGTCATTGCGCTCCAGGAAGTCCCCCGCGCGGAAACGCGCCAGTACGGAATCGTGGCGGGAGAGAGAGTCGCCGATCGGATCATCCGGATCACCGACATGGTGGAGAAGCCCGCACCGGAGAAGGCCCCCTCCAACCTGGCCATCATCGGCCGGTACCTGCTGCCTCCGGAGATCTTCGACATCCTCTCCGACACGCAGTCGGACGTGGGCGGAGAGATCCAGTTGACCTCGGCGCTCAAGGCGCTCCTGGCGCGAGGGCCGATCGACGGCTACCTGTTCGAAGGCAAGCGGTACGACGCCGGGGACAAGCTCGGCTTCCTGAAGGCGACGGTGGAAATCGCCTTGAAACGGGAGGACCTGGGCAAGCCGTTCCGGGACTATCTCCGGGGGTTGAAGCTCGACTAGGGCGGGGGCAGGGCCCGGTTCGAGCGTTACTCCCTGGTCTTCTTCTCCCTCGATTCCTTCTTCTTCTCGGCGGTCTTCTCGGAAGTCTTCTCCGCCGCCTTCTCGGTGTGTTTCTCCGTGGATTCGCTCTTCTCGGAGGACGCCTTGTCTTCCTTCTTGGCGCGCGAGCTGTCCGGCTTGGAGCCGTAGTCGGTCACATACCAGCCGCTCCCCTTGAACTGGATGGCCGGCGCCGAGGCGAGCTTCTTCAGGCGACCCCCGCAGTGGGGGCAGATCTTCAGAGGCTTCTCACCGACCCGTTGGATCGCCTCCGTCCTCTTTTCGCACTTTTGACACGCGTACTCGTAGATGGGCATGGCGGAATCTTAGAGGATTTGTGATTTGTGATTTGTGATTCTTTCCGAGCCCTCGGGAATTGCCAATCACAAATCGCAAATCGCAGATTCCTCTAGTTCCCCAGGCTCCCCCCCTCCGTCTTGTACTGAATCTTCTTGGCGCCGGCGCCGGTGCCGCGCAGCCTTCGAAGCAAGCCCAGGCAGAAGAAGGCGTAGAGCAGCCGCGCGTTCTCCGGGACCGATCCCGGCCCTTTCGTACAGAGAATCTGCAGGGGCGTTCGCCCATCCGCTTTCTGGAAGAACCCCTGCTCGGTCTGAGAAAAGAGGGCCAGAAGCGGCCCCGGCAGCCGCTCCAGGATGGTGTGGCCCGAGCCGAGGCGCTGGACCAGGCGGCGCACGTCGGACGTGCGGCGGATCCCCTCCAGAATCACCTCCGGGATGCGCAGATCCAGGCGCACCAGCTCCTGGGACCGGCGTGGACCGATCTCGAACAGGACCTCTCCGTCCTCCCAATCGAAGGCTCCCCAGAGGATCTCCCGAGTCTGAGCGCCGATCACCTCGTTCAAGCGCTCCGGCGTCAGAATCCCCATCTGAAGGAGCACCTGGCCCAGCCGCAGGCCGTCGCGAGTCCGCCGCGCGTCGGCTTCCCGGGCCATCTCCGGTTTCAGAATTCCCGTCCTCAACAGGTACATTCCCAGGCTGGCCTCGCGCTCGTTGGAGCCGGCGGAAACGACCAGGCCGTCGTCCAAGGAGATCTTGCGCAGCCGCCCGTCCCGCGAGAGCGTCAGGACGCCCGGGACACGGTATCGATGGATCGTGGCCAGGATCTCGGCCAGCGGTGTCACCGCGAGGTCACCCCGGTATTCGAAGCTTTTTTCCATTGGCAAGAGACCCAATCGTAACCGAAGGGGAAGGGAATCGGTTCACGGCGGCACCGGCCGGGCCCGTCTCGAGTCGCAGCCCTCGACCCCGACCTACAATGCCCGTGTGATCTCTGTCGACCAGGCCCTCTCCGTTCTCGCCGCCGCGACGCTGCCCCTCGGAACCGAGCGCATCCCCCTTTCGGACGCCGCGGGACGCGTGCTGGCTCGAGACGTCGCCAGCGACGTCGATTGGCCGCCGTTCGACACCTCCGCGATGGACGGCTATGCCGTGCGCGTGGCGGATTTCTCCGAGGAGGGAGGCGCGCTGCGCGCCCGGACCTTGACGGTCGCCGCGGGAGATCCTCCGCCACCCCCTCTCCTCGACGGCGAAGCGGTCCGCGTCATGACCGGAGCGCCGATCCCCGAGGGGACCGAGGCCGTCGTCCCGGTCGAGCAGGCCCGAGTGGCCGAGGGGGCGGTTGGGTTCGATGGCGCGCCGACCGTCGGGGCCCACATCCGCCGGCGCGGCGAGAGCGTGGCCGCGGGACGCGCTCTCCTCGCCGCCGGCCGGCGCCTCACGCCGGGAGACGTGGCGCTCGCCGCGCTCGCCGGGGCCGAGCCCATCGAAGTCTTCCGGCGGCCGCGGGTCCTGGTCGCGGCGACGGGCAACGAGCTCGTCCCTCCCTCGCAGAAGCCTGGGCCGGGAAAGCTGCGGGATTCCAACGGACCGATGATCGCTTCCCTGTGCCGCCAGGCCGGGTGGCCGTACGAGGTGGCGCCGCGGCTGGCGGATGAAGCGCCGGGCATCGAGCGGTTCTTCCGGCAGGCCGGCGCCCGCGAAGACGTGCTGCTGACCTCCGGAGGCGTTTCCGCGGGCGACCTCGATCTCCTCCCGGCGATCGCAGAGCGCAGCGGCTTCGAGATCCTGTTCCACGGCGTCGCGGTGCGGCCGGGCAAGCCGATCGCGTTCGCGCGCCGCGGAGGGACCATCTGGTTCGGCCTTCCCGGCAATCCTGTCTCGAGTGCGGTTGCCTTCCACCTCTTCGTCCGATGGGCTCTCGATCGGCTGGAGGGGAACGGACAACCGGGCACGCCGCGCATTTGGGCGCGGCTGGCGCGCGGGCTGAAGGCGTCCGGCCCGCGGGAGACGTACCGGGACGCCCACCTTCGGGTCGACGGAGGAACGCTGGTGGTCGAGCCGCTCGACACGCTCGGCAGCCATGACATCGGCGCGCACGCGCGCGCCAACGCGCTGATCCGAACGGAGGCGGGCTCCCCGGCGCGCGGAGCCGGAACCGTCGTCGAATGCCTTCTCGTCGGTGGCCCGAGCTCGCTCCCTTGAGCGCGCCGGCGTGGACGGTGGAGGCCGTGGACCGCCGGGTTCGAACGGCGGACGGCGTGACGATCGCCTACTCCTTGTGGCGGCGCCCGTCGCGGGAGCTCCTCCTGATCGCGCCCGGATTCTGGCGTTCGCGTCTGGCCCGCGAGAACCGGTTCCTGGCCGGGCACTTCGTTCGCCGGGGCTACGACGTCGCGGTCTTCGATTTTCGCGGGCACGGGGACAGCGGAGGCTCCTACACGTTCGGGGCGACCGAGGCGCACGACGTGGCGGCCGTGGCCGGCGAGCTCGCCGGTCCGGGCAAACCGTACGGGCGGTTCGCCCTGCTCGGGCTGTCGATGGGAGGATCCATCGGCGCCGACGCGCTCGCCAGGAGTCCCGCGCTGCCCTGCCGGGCCCTCGCATTGATCTCGTCTCCCGCAGACGTCGCCGCGGTGCGCCCCCATCCCTGGAAACCCGGCGCGCTGCGGCAGGTCAGCTTGAAGAACGTCGCCCGAATGCCGCGGTTCTCGCCCGTCACCCTGCTGTCCAAGAAGCCCCGGGCCGTCGAGGCGGTGTCCGTGCTGACCATGCCCAAGCTGATCGTCAGCGCGGAAGGAGACTGGCTGGTCGATCCGTTGCACGCGCGGATGCTGGAAGAGGCCGCGGCGCCCCCGGTGGAAGCCGTGCACCTGGACCTGCCCGGCTCCCTGCACGCCGATGCGCTGGTGCGCTTCGTGCCGCTCAAGATCCTGCGCGTTCTGACACGGTGGTTCGAGCGGGTGGCACCGCCCTAACCGTCGCTTCCGCTTGTTCCGGATCTGCGCCTTCGGCGCACCGGTCCGCGGCTCGGCCGAATGCGGCCTCGACCGCGGCCCTGATCCGTCGCTGCGCTCTCGCTCCCGCGGCGCGCGCCTCCTCCCCTCTGGGAGACTACGCGCGCCGCGACCAAGGCAAGAGGCAGGAACCAGGGCAGCTTAGGGTTTCTTTAGGCGCCCCGCGCGCTCGGGTCCTGCAAATAGAATCTGACGCAATGGCTCGCCGCGTCGTCGTCACCGGGATCGGCTGCCTCTCGCCCAACGGCATCGGACGCGAAGCCTTCGGCCGGGCGGTGCGGGAGGGCCGGAGCGGGATCGGGCGCATTTCGCTGTTCGATCCGGAGGGTCTGCCCGCGACCGTGGCCGCCGAGCTCAAGGGCTTCGAACCCGCGGACCACATCGGCGCCAAGGACATCCGCCACGTGTCGCGAGCCGTGCCCATGGCCATCGCGGCCTCGGCCGAGGCCTTCGCCGACGCCGGTCTGGATCCGCACGCACTTCCGCTGGACGAAAGGCGGGAGATCGGCGTGGTGCTGGGAACCGGCGGCGGGGCCATCGAATTCTCCGAGCGGATGTACCACCTCTACTACACCAATCAGGTCAAGAAGGCCTCCGTCTACGCCATCCCCTCGGGCACGATCGGAACGCTCTCCTCGGAGATCTCGATGCGCTTCGACCTGCGCGGCCCGTCCCATGTCGTTTCCACCGGATGCGCTTCTTCGACGGACGCGATCGGTTACGCGTTCCGCTCGATCAAGCATGGGGACGCCGACGTCCTGCTCACCGGCGGCGTGGACGCCACCGTCGTCCGCGGAATCATGGAGGGCTTCGTGATGATGCGCATCGTGTCGACCGCGTGGGAATCCGACCCCCCGCGGGCGTCGCGGCCGTTCTCGGCCGATCGCGACGGGTTCGTGCTCGGCGAAGGCTCGTGGATGTTCGTGCTGGAGGAGCAGGAACGGGCGGCCGCTCGCGGCGCGCGCGTTTACGGCGAGATCCGCGGATATGGTGCGACCTGCGATGCGCACCACCGTGTCCGCCTGGACGAATCCGGCGAGGAACCGGCCCGCGCGATGGCTCTGGCCCTGGCCGAAGCGCGGGTGCCGGCGGACGCCGTCGACTACCTCGCCTACCACGGGACATCGACCGCATTGAACGACCGGGTCGAGACGCGGGCCGTGCGCCGGGCGTTCGGGGCGGCCGTCTCCCGGCTGGCCGGCTCTTCGATCAAGTCGATGATCGGCCACCCCCAGGGAGCGTGCGGGGCGGCGGGCCTGGCCGCGACGCTGCTCGGCATGCGCGACGCGTTCCTGCCGCCCACCATCAACCTGGATCGCCCCGATCCCGAATGCGACCTCGACTACGTGGCCAACGCCGCCCGCTCCCGGTCGTTCGAGCACGCGCTCTGCAACTGCATCGGCTTCGGGTCGAAGAACAGCGCGCTCGTCGTGTCTCAGGTCTAAGGTCCTCGGTGATGACGGAACGTTTTGGACCCGAATCTTTCGTGAACTTGAAACTCGAGACCTGAGACCTCAGACCATGTCCCTGCTCGTCCCCCATCGCCGGCCGTCCCGCGAGCTCCTGGACGACGCTTCCCTGGCTCCGGAGGAAATGGTCCGCTCGCTGCGCGACTTGAAGAACTTGAATCGGCGCTGGGGCGCCTCCCGGGCCCTGTTCGAGCACCTGCTTCCGCTCATGCGCGAAGAGCCGGGTCGGTCCTTTCTCGTTCTCGACGTGGGCGCAGGGGCCGGCACGGTCGGGCGGGCCCTCTCGCGGCGTCTGGCCGCGGAGGGTGTCGCCGTACGAATCGTGGGCATCGACCTGCAGTGGCGCCACCTCGCCGCCGGCCGGGAAATGGCCGACGGAGAGCTGACGGCCCTGGCGGCGGACGCGTTCCGCCTGCCGCTGCGCGACGGGGCGGCGGACTGGGTCGTCTCGACGCTCTTCTTCCACCATTTCTCGCCGGAGGAAAACGAGCGGATGCTGCGCGAGCTCGCCCGCGTCGCTCGCCGGGGCGTGGCCATGCTCGACGTGCGACGGCACCTCGTTCCCCTGCTCTTCGTGGCGGTCGCCGGGCGCATGACGTTCGAGACCAAGGTCTCCGTGCGGGACGGACAGGCCTCGGTGCGGCAGGCGTACACGCGGCGGGAGGCTCTGGAGATCGCGGGACACGCGATTCATGACGCGTCGGCAAAGAACGTGTTCCCTTTCCGGATCCTGGTGACCGGACAGGGGACGAGATCCCGCGCGTGACGGACCCCTACGATGTCGTGATCGTCGGCGCCGGGCCGGCTGGATCGGCTGCGGCGATCACGCTGTGCCAGCGCCGCCGACGGGTCCTGGTTCTGGAGAGGGAATCCTTCCCCCGACGGAAGGTTTGCGGCGCGTTCCTGGCTTCCGACGCCGAGCCGCATCTCGCGCGCCTCGGGGTTCTCGCGGCGGTGCGTGGAAAGGGACCGGAGATCATCACGCAAGGATCCATTCACCTGCCCGGCGGGTCTTCCGCGCCCCTTGCCCTGACGGCGCCGGCCATGAGTCTGTCCCGTTTCGTTTTCGACGACCTCCTGGCGGCCCGCGCCCGGGAGGTCGGCGCCGCGATGCGGTTCGGAGCCCGCGTCGTCTCGACGCAAGGCCGCCCCGGCGCCCACCGCGTGGCCTGGACGACAGGGCCCGGCGAGGCCGAACACGTGGAGGCGTCGGCGGTGATCGGCGCATGGGGCCGGTGGGACGCGCTCGACCGGTCGCTCGATCGGAGTTTCTTGCGCGGGCGGCCGTTCTTCGGCTGGAGCGGCGAGCTCCTGGGAGACTCTCGCCGGCTGGCGGAGCGCGTGCGCCTCTATCTCTTCCGCGGAGGGTACTGCGGCCTTTCGCGGGTGGAGGGCGGCGCGGTCAACCTGGCAGGGGTGGTGTCCCAACACGCCCGGCGCAAGGCCGGACCGACCTGGGAGGCCTTGCTGGGCGCCGTTTCGAGCGAGAATCCGGCGCTCGATCGGGACCTCGAGCTCCTCGAACCGGGGCCGCACGGATTTCTCGGCACCGGGCCCGTCTTCTTCACGGAAAAGCCGCCGGTCGAGAACGGCGTCCTGATGGCGGGAGACGCTGCCGGCATGCTGGATCCATTCTCCGGGCAGGGGCAGTCGGCGGCGCTCGCCTCCGGCATCCTCGCCGGGGAGACGGTCGAGGCCGCCCTGGCCGGCGAGTTCACGATGGACCGTCTCGCGCGGACCTACGTCCGGGCGTGGAGAGCCCGGTTCTCCCGCCGCTTCGGCTGGAGCGCCGTGTTCCGCCGCCTCATGCTGCACCCCGGGCTGGCTTCGATGGCCGCACGCGCCGGAGGAGAGCGACTGGTCCGGTTAGGGATGCGGAGACTTGAGGAGAATCGATTCATTGATACATTGAGTCATTGATTCACTGATTCATCGATTCTTTGTCTGATTGGGCGAAAGTGTCCTGGTCCGTCCCATCTGTCAAGGATTCAATGATTCCATTCTTCAAAGTCCCCTGGCTCCCTCCGGCGTGAAGATCCTGTCGTCGAGCTTCGCCGGGCGGTAAGCCAGGTATTCCAGCCGCGTGATCGCCCGCGATTCGCGGCCAAGGAGATCGCGCACTTCCATTTCCGTCACGATCGTCTTGCCGAACGACTTGCCGAACTTCGTGAACGTGACGTCCTTGGCCTGCAACCCCGAGGGAAGGGAGAACAGGAGGCGGACGGGCAGGCTCCGCCCCTCGTCGTACCACAGCACGACCCTGGGATAGGGCGCCCGCGGCGATCTGGCCGTCAGGTCCAACACCCGACAGGCTTTACCGGCGAGGGTCTCCGTCTCCGGGCGAACCGTCGCGGTGTAGTCGCGCGCGAACCGCAGCCGGGCCACGTCGCCCACCGAGGCGCCTCCGACCAGGCGCTGGTTGGGACTGATCGGAATCGGATTCGACGCGCCGGGAACCAGCAGCCACATCCGATCGCCGACGTTCAAGATCCTGCGGCCGCTGTTCTTGCCTCCCTTGAACACGATCAGCCCGCGGTCCTGGCCCTTGGTGTACACGTCGAAGTCGGCGGTGCCCACCACCTTCCCGGCGTCGACCTCGGTGGCCCGGGCGGAGATGACTGCCTCGTCGAAGGCGTTTCGCGCCGCATCGACGTTCTGGAGCCACTGCGCCGCAGGCTCCGCCGCTGCCAGAACGAGGAGGACCGCGAAAACGGATTTCATGTTCAGGTCAACCTCCGCAATGCCGTCGGTCTTCCATCGGCTCGCCTCACGCCTTCCGCCTCACGCCTCACGCCTCTCGCGCGGGCTCCGCCCGCGTCACACATGCGCCAGCGCCTCGACGATCGAGAGCCGGGAGGCCCGCCGGGCCGGAAAGTACGAAGCCAGCGTCAAGGTCGCGACCATCGCCAGGAAACCGGCACCGTAGGCCAGCGGGTAGAACCGCACGTGGATCGGCATGCCATGAGTGGCTCCGGGAGGAGGCGGCAGCATGATCCCCGACGCATTCAGCGCGGCGCGCACGACGAGCGCGATCAGAGTGCCGGCCAGACAGCCGACCAAAGCGACGGCCAGACCTTCGGCCAGAAACATCCTGCGGATTCCGGCGGGGCGGGTCCCGATGGCCCGAAGGGTTCCGATCTCCCGGGTCCGCTCGGTGACCGCCATGGTCATGACGATCGCCGCGGAGAGCACGACGATGACGACCAGGACCGCTCCGACGAACCCGAAGATCCCGATGTACAGGAGCTTGACCTGCTCGTAGAAGGTGGCGAGCTCTCGCCAGTGTCGGATGGCGACGGGATAGCCGGCCGCCCCAAGCGCCTCGGACACGGCGTGCGCGGTCCGTTCTTCGTCGGCCCCCGGCCGGAGAAAGAGGATCAGCTTGGAGACCGACCCGGAGCTCTGGAGCAGGCGCCCGACCAGGCCGATCCCGGCGGCGAGATAACGGTCGTTCAACTCCTTGATGCGCACGTCGGCCAGGCCGACCACCACGCCGTCCACGGCGTTCAACGATCCGTCGGGCGTGGTCGCCATCAGCGTGACGCGGTCTCCGACACGCACGTTCAAGGAGGAGGCCAGCCCCGTCCCCAGGAGCACGCCGTCGCCGCCGTCCCCGCTCAGGTAGCGGCCCGAGACGATCAGCTCCCGGGCGTAGGTCGCCGCGGCTTCGGGCTCCGGATCGACTCCCACGCCGAGGTAGGGAACGGACTTGGAGCCGTTGGTGGCGAGCCCCACGAAATCGATCCGGGGAAGGACGGAGGCGACGCCCTGGACCCTGGAAGCAACGGCGCGCGCCCGGTCGGCATCGTGAAGGGCGAACTCGAGGGTCGTCTCCTCCTCCCGCGCGACCGCCCGGCGGTCGACGACCTGGAGCTGCCCCACGGTGCGCATCGTCCCTTCCTTCAACCCTTCGAAGGACTGCGCGATGAACCCGCCGGCCAGGGCGAACGCGGCAAAACCGAACGCGACGACGCATCCGAGCAGGACCGTCCTTCGCTTCTGCCGCAACAGGTTGCGCAACGCGAGGCCGAAGGCGCTCACGCCAGCTTCCGATCCGATTCCACGCGCCCGTCGTGAAGCTCGATGACGCGCCGGGCCCTGGCCACGACGCGTGGATCGTGCGTGGCGAACAGAAACGAGACGCCGCTCGATTCGCAGATCCCACGCATGAGATCGAGGATCTCTTCCGCGGTGTGGGAGTCGAGATTCGCCGTCGGCTCGTCGGCAAAGACGACGGCCGGGCCGTTGACGAGAGCCCGGGCGATGGCCACGCGCTGCCTCTGACCGCCGGACAGCAGATCCGGCCGCACCGAGAGCTTCTCGGCCAGGCCCACGGTCGTGAGCAGCTCCCGCGCCCGGCTCCTCGCTTCCTCGGCCGTGGTTCCGGTGAGCACCCGCGGATACGCTACATTCTCCTCGGCGGTCAGAACCGGAATCAGGTTGAAGGTCTGAAATACGAACCCGAATCGGTCGCGGCGGACGTCCGAGCGTTCGTTCTCGGTCAAGGCGGCGGCGTCGCGGCCTTCGACCTCCACGTCTCCGGCGTCTGGATTGTCCAGCAGGCCGAGCAGGTTCAGGAGCGTGGTCTTGCCCGAGCCGCTCGGCCCCTGGATGGCGGCAAACTCCCCTCCTCCGATCGACAGCGTCACGTCCCGGACGGCCGCGACCACCGAGAGGCCCAGCCGGTAGGACTTGGAAACGGCGCGGGCGGCAACCAGGGGACTCGGCGTGCCGTCGGTCATGCAGGGTGCCATTTCGTCATCGGCCCTCCGTCGGCCGAGGAGTTTAGCCTCAGGCCGGGTCTGGTTCTTTTGTATCAGGACAGCGCCCGCGCCCCCGCCTCAGACTGGCCCCCATGGACGAGGCCGCTGGCGGCCGTCCGATGACTCCCGACAAGGCGCAACAGGGGCCCCATGCCGAGGGGTCGGAGGCCGGGGAGCACTCTGCGCCGCAGGCGCAGAGGCTCGCCATTCTGGAAGAGGGCCTGACCCGCCTCACACGCTCGGTCGCCGGCATGGAGGCGCGGCTGGCCGCTCTGGAGAAGGCGCCCCCGGACGCGGTCATTTTGGCCGAAGAGAACCTGGACGATGCGGCCCTGGCGCAAATGATACCCAGCTCGCGCGCGGTCTCCGGCGTCCTGACCGAGATCGGGCGCTGCGTTCTGGTCGCCGCGGGGGGCTTCCTGGTCCGGGCGATCACCGACTCGGGAACCATCGCTCGCCCGGCGGGAGTCGCCCTGGGCCTGGCCTACGCCGTTGCCTGGATCGTCCTAGCGGATCGGGCCGCTGCCGGCGGCCGGAATCGGTCGGCCTCCTTTCTCTCCATCACGGCGGTCGCCCTCGCGTATCCCCTCCTGTGGGAGACCACGGCGCGCATGAACGTGCTGTCTCCCGGAGGCGCCGCCGCCGGGATCGCCGTGCTCACCGCTCTCGTGCTGGCAGTGGCGGCCCGGCGCGACCTGGCCGTTCTGGGTTGGGCCGCTCTTCTGGCCGCGGCGAGCGTCTCGATCGTGCTCGGGCTGACCACGGGTCGGATCGAGCCGTTCGCCGCGGCTCTCCTCGCGATCGCCGCAGCCACCGCGAGCCTGGGCCGAGCCTGGAGAGGCGCGGCGGCATTGCAGTGGCCGGCCGCGGCCGCCGCCGACCTCCTGATCCTGTGGGCCACGCTGCGGCTGATCGTTTCGCCGACGCCCGAGGCGTCGCCGCTCTCCACCCTGGCCCTGGCGTCGGCCGCGGCGCTCTTCTTTCTGGGACGCTCGATCCAGCGCGTCCTGCGCGACGGTCCCATCCCGGTGTTCGACGCGCTCCAGACCGCCCTCTCCCTGGCCCTCGGCATCGCGGGTGCGCTGGCGGCGGCGCGCGCGGTCGGCTCGAGCCCGCGTCCGGTCGGCGCGGCGCTCATCGCCTTGAGCGCCATCTGTTTCGGCGTCTCCGTGCGCGTCGCGCCGCGAGATCCACGTCGCAGCTTCTTCTTTTATTCCACCTGCGGCCTTTTCCTCGCCCTGATCGGCACGTCGCTGGCGCTCGATGACGGACCGGCGTCCGCGATCCTGTGGTCTCTCCTGGCGGCGGTCGCGGTCTTCCTGAGCCGGCGAGAACGGTGGAGGGTTCTGCGCGGGCACAGTGCCGTCTACGCCGTGGCCGCGGCCTGGCAGAGCGGGCTCCTCGTCGCCTCGTTCCAGGCGTTCCTTTCCGCCGACGCGGCCGGATGGGGCGGGATGGCCCCGGCCGCCTACGCCGCGCTGCTGGCGGCGGGCCTGTCCGACCTGATGATCGTCCGGCAGGACGCGCGGGGCGGAGCTTCCGAACGGATACCGGAGCTCGTCCTGGCCGCGATCTGGGCCCTCGGCCTGGCTGCCCTCGCCGTGGCCGGGCTGCAGAACCTGCTTCCGAAGGACGCCGGCACGCTCGCCGCCGTCCGGACGGCAGTGCTCTCGGGCGCCGCGCTGCTGCTGGCGTGGGCTCGCCGCCGCACGGCGCGCGCGGAGTTCTCCTGGCTGGCGGCGGCGGCTCTGCTGGCGGGGGCGGCCAAGCTCGTCCTGGAAGATCTTCCGCACGGGCGGTCGTTCACGCTCTTCGCCGCGTTCGTGCTGTATGGAGCCGGGCTGTTGGCAACTCAGCGACTCTTGAAGAGCAGTCCCGCGCGCGGCTGACGCGCAGATCGAACGCGCTAGCAGGCTGCTGAAAAATGATTGCGGGCGTCGCGTCAGGGCTTTTGCAACTCGCAGCGGACCGAGAGGCTTGCCTTCGCCGACGAGCGACCATTCCGAAGAGAGTCACGTCGCTGCGGGCAAAAGCCCTGCCGCCGCAAGCGGTTGCTCCACACCCTTTTTCAGCAGCCAGCTAGGGCTTGGTCGATCCCGCGCGGCGCCGGTCGACCTCGCGGATCACCAGCAGCAGAGCCACGATGCTCGCCAGGATCAACGCGAGCGACACGAAGAGCCCTTTGCGGCGGAAGTCCCGCTCCGCCAGCGCCCGCTCGGCCGCCTTGTGGACGGCTTGCGCGACGGTCAGGCCCGCGGCCGCGTTCTGGCGAACCGCCGCGACCTGGAAGAGGTGCACGCTCGCGCGGGCCTTGGTCAGGGCGTCGTCCGCCTTGACCAGATCGAAGCGGATGCGGGAGACCTCCATGCCCGCTTCGGCCGCCCGATCCAGGGTCTCGCGCGCGGAGCGGGTTTCCCGGGCCAGCTGAGTCAGGTCCGCCCGCATCGCGGCGGCGGCCTTACCTCCTGCGGAGTCCGATTCGTGGCAGCTCGAGCACTTGCTCGACGGGCCATCGGAGAGAAACGCTTCCGACGGTTGGACGATCTCGTGATTCTCATGGCAGGTCACGCATCCCGGCAGGCCCAGATCCCGAAAGGCTTCCCAGTGCGGGCTTTCCTTGAAATCCTCGGCGAAGGTCGTGTGGCACGTTCCGCAGACATTGACGACCGAGCCGACCTGCGGCGGCGCCGCGCCGTGATTGCCGTGACAGGAGTTGCACGTCGGCGCCGAAAGATCGCCCTTCTCGGTGCGGGCCTTGAAGTGGACGCTCTTCTGATACTTCGCGTAGACGTCGCTCGGCAGTTTGTAGTTGGCCATCAACGCGGCGTCGCCATGGCACCGGTTGCAGGTCTCGGCGATGCGGCGGGTCGAGACCGGAGAGCGGGAATCCTTCACCGGCAGGATCCCATGGGCCCCGTGGCAGCTCACGCACTGGGCCACGCGCACGTCTCCCTGCGCCAGCTTCTTGCCGTGACCGCTGGTGAGGTACTCGGTGAGCTGATCGACGCGCAGCGAGGGATTGAACTGCTTCATGACGGCCGCGTCCCCGTGACACTTGGCGCACAGAGCGGGGATGGCTCGCGGCGCGGGCTTTCCCAGGAATCCCTTCTTGCGATCGTGGGCCTTCTCTTCGTCCTCCGCCTTCGGATCTCCGCCGTGGCAGAACACACAAGTGAATCCGGCTTGAGCGTGGACGTCGTCGGTCGAGAAAAGCCGGGCCGGCGGCGTGATCCGCGCGTCGTCCAGCGCCAGATGGCAGTCGAGGCAACCGCTCGCCGGAACGGGCTTGGCGGCGGGAGCGGCGGCGGCCGTCTTCGAAGGCGCGGCCGCCGGCTTCGACCCGGCCGGGGTCTCTGCCAGGGCCGGCACGCCCAGAGCGAACAGCGCGACGACCGCTGCGGCGGGGAAAGAAGCGGCGTGCCTCACGGGCCCGCCTTGACCGGCATCAGGGACAGCACGGTCAGCACCCCGGCTCCGGCCAGCGCGACGAGCGCCGCGAGGCGCCACCAGAACGGCCGACCGCGGTCGAGCAGCGGCACGATGACGGCGATCAACGCCAGGCCTCCCAGGAACAGCACACCCACCGTCTCCCCTGGAACGCCGAGAATCTTGGCCGGCAGATACTTCAGCCCCTGAAACGTCCACAGGAAGTACCACTCCGGCCGGATGCCGGCGGGGGCAGGCGCGAACGGATCGGCCTTGACGCCCAGCTCCCACGGGAAGAACGCGGCGAGCGCCGCCAGCACGGCCACGGCGGCGAGCCACCCGACCATGTCCCGCAACAGGAAGTCGGGGACGAAGCGCATGGCCGGGATCTTTTCCTTCTTCTCCAGCTCCGGGGGCACGCTCATCCCGTGCCTCTGGACGAGCAGGACGTGGATGCCCAGCAGGGCCGTGGTGATGGCCGGCAGGATGGCCACGTGAATGCCGTAAAAGCGCGACAGCGTGGCCCCCGTCACGTCGGAGCCTCCCCGGAGGATCCGGGAGAGCAGGTGGCCGATCCCGGGGATCTGCGCCGGCACGTCGGTTCCGACCTTGGTGGCGAAATAGGCCAGCGTGTTCCACGGAAGCAGGTAACCCGAGAAGCCGAATCCCAGCGTCAGAAAGAGCAGGAGGGCGCCCGAGATCCAGGTCATCTCGCGGGGCCGCCGGTAGGCCCGCAGGAAGAAGACCGAGATCATGTGCAGCAGGACGACTCCGACGAAGAGGTTCGCTCCCCACGAGTGGATCGAACGGATCAGCCATCCGAAGGGCACGTCGGCCATGACGTACTGAACGCTCTCGAAGGCCTCCGACGAGCTCGGACGGTAGTAGAGCAGGAGGAGAATCCCGGTGGCGACCTGCACGCTGAAGAGGAAGAGCGCCATCCCTCCCAGGTAATAGAAGAGGGTGTGACCGTGGATCGGGACTTCCTTCTTGGCCGCGAGCTTGACCAGCCCGTCCCATCCCAGCCGCTCGCGGGTCCAGTCGGCCGCTTTCTGAAGCACGCCGCCTTGTTCAGGTGCGCTTGAGGACAATCTTCTCTCCCCGCACAAAGACCTCCATCGGCGTCAGGGGGCGAGGCGGTGGCCCGGAGACGTTGACGCCCTTGAGGTCATAGGTGCCGTTGTGGCAAGCGCACCAGATGTCGGTGCGCTCCTTGCGGTACTGCACGGTGCAATCCAGATGGGTGCAGACGGCGATCAGGGCGCGGAGGTCTCCGGACGGGGTCCGAAACAGGAGGACGGGTTTCCCGCTCATCGGAACGATCCGGCCGGAGTTGGGCGCGATGTCGGAGGCCTTGACGTCGAGCTCGAACTCCGAGAGCGACGGCTCCGACGTCTGGGGCGGCACGAGGTAGCGCAGGACGGGATAGAGGAACGAGACCAGGGTCGCTCCAATCGACCCGCCCAGGAACCACGACACCCAGCGGCGCCGCGAAACGTCCGGGATGGAATGGCCCGTTTCCCCGTCTCCGATTCCCAGCTTGGCCTCCTTGTGGACTGCCTTGTGGACTGCGGCGATTCTAAAAAGGCCCTTTCCGGCGGCAATGATGCGAATGCATCACGCTCGGAAGGGAAGCTGCGTCACGCCGAGTAGATCACTTCAGGCCGAGATCGGCCAGAACCCCTGGCGGATTCTCTCCTCCATCGCCAGGGACCTCACGGCAAGCCCAGGCCGTCGCTGTTGATCGCGCGGCTGTCGGGCCTCCCGTTTTCCAATCACCGATACACGAACATCATCGCATACAGGATGAGCGCGATCAGGAAGAGCCCGATCGCGAGCGCCGTGAAGCCGAACTTCCGCCACATCCGGCTTGCCAGTGGCGTCGGGTGCCGACATCATCACCTGCTCCAGCCGTCCACTTTCGACGAGCTGCTGATATTCCCGCGGGCGGTCCTGCTTCAAATCTTCCAGCGGCACGCCGCCCGTGAAGATCACCGTGTCGATCGGGAACTTCTCCGGGCGGAAGTGGGTATTGAAGAAGTGGATGCTGAAAATGAAGCACACCGCCAGCAACGCCTCGTCGCTGTGGATGGTGGTCGCCACGTTGACCATCCAGCCCGGCATCACGTGCGTGAAGACCGTCGGAAACCAGAGGATCAGGCCGGTCATGCCGATGACCGCCACGCCCCAGAACACGGCGAAATAGTCGAACTTCTCCCAATACGTCCAGCGACCGTACTGGGGCCGCGGCCCCTTCTTGAGAAACCACTTGACCGATCCGACGAACTCGCGCCAGTCGCGGCGGTTGAGCATCATGCTCTCCGGGCCGAAGATCAGTTTCCGCCAGCTCCCGCCGCTCGTCTTCTTTTGTCGGGCCAGGTCCCAGAGGTGCAGACCGAAGTATGTGAACGTCACGACCGCGCAGAAGCGGTGAATGAGGCCGGCTGCCTCGAAACCGCCCAAGAGTCTCGCCAGCACCGTGGCCCAGGCGGCATAGGAAAACTTCAGGGTCATGCCGGTCAGCGCCAGGCCCAGGAAACTCCCGACCACCATGAGATGCAGGTTGCGCTGAAATGTGGTGAACCGGCGGACGTACACCTGGTCGGCTTCGGGTCGAGCTTCGACGGCCGGCCTGCGATCCACGAGCGACCGGCGGAGCCACAGCGCCGTGTGCGTCGCCCGCGAGCGCCAGCGTCCCGACGAGCAGTGTCGTCATCCCCCAGAACGTGTAGAACAGCAACGGATAGCGCTTCGGGTCGTGGTGCGTGGCGTGCGTCAGATAGCCCGCGAACTGCCGGTGCGAGCCGCCGTGGCACTTGGCGCACGTCTGGACGATGTTGGCCCGGCTGAGAGCCGCGACCGTGGGTCGGTCACCGGCAGAATGTCATGCGAGCCGTGACAGTCGTAGCACTTCGCCGTCGCCAGGTACCCGAGCTTGGAGACCTTTCCGTGGAACGTGTCGAAATAGGTCTCCGCGATCTTCTCGTGACATCGGCCGCACTGATCCATGATGTGGAGGCGGAAGTTGGAGAGGTCCGTCCGCTCGATGCTGTGGGCCGAATGGCAGTCGCTGCAAACGGGCAGCGTCTTGCCGGTATGGGTCACGGCCGGCGAATGGACGCTCGCGTTGAATAACTCATAAATTCCGCGATGGCACTTCGAGCACGTCCGCGCGATGTTGGCGCGGTTCACGCTCGATCGCGGATCGGCGGCCGGAAGCTCCCGGTGCGCGGTGTGGCAGTCCGCGCAGTTGGCCGTGACCGTGAGGCCGGACTGCATCAGTCCCTTGCCGTGGATGCTCTCGAGGTAGTTCTCGACGATATGTCGCTGGGTGCCCTTGTAGCGAACGGCCGCCTTCTGCCCGGTGCGGTGACAATTGGCGCACAGAGCCGGCACATTGCGCGAAAAGGTCGGCGACGTCGAGTCGTTCTTCGAGAGCGTCCCGTGAGGACTGTGGCAGTCCTGGCACGCGGGCGCGTCCGGGCTGCCCTGCGCGGAGAGCTGCCCGTGCTTGCTCTCCCGGTACTGATCGACGACTTCGGCGTGGCAGATCGAGCAATCGACCTTGGCCGCGATCGTGCGGCACGCCCGCGTGGCGTCGGCCGGGTCACCGCCCGTGTGGCACTGCACGCATGCGATCTTCGCGTGGCGCGAGTGCGCCAGTTCGTCCTTGCTCGTAAACAGCGAGACCGTCTGCCCGTTGTGCGTCCCCTTGAGATTCGGGTCGCTGTGGCAGCGCAGGCAGTCCTGGTCGGCCATACCTTGCGTGTAGAACACCTTCCGTACTTTGTGCGGCGAGTGGCAGTCCACGCAGGCCGGAATCAGATCCGGCTGTTTCTCCCAGAGCTCGCCGCGGATGACCTTCCGGTGAACGGTCTCGATCTGCGCGTGGCAGTGCGTGCAGGTCTTGGAAATGTTCTGTTTGGCGATCGAGGAACGCGGATCCGTGTGCGGCAACACGAAGTGCGCCGTGTGACAACTGGTGCACACGGCTGTGACGATCAGGCCGCGCTTGAACAGGCCTTCGCCGTGAATGCTGTCCATGTAGTTTGCGAGAATGTTGGTCTGAGGGATCTGCCGCGTCAGGCTGACGGTCGTGCCTTCCCGATGGCAGCTGCCGCACAGGCGGGGAACCTCCATGGTCGCGGTTGGAGCGTTCGGGTTCGTCGGACGCAGGATGTCGTGTGTGCCGTGGCAGGACTTGCAGCCCGGCGCATAGGCGTCGCCGGCGGCCGCTTTCCGGCCGTGTACGCTGGCGGAGTACTGCTTCTGCTCTTCGCTGTGGCAGTCCCCGCACTCGACCCGGGCGAGCTTGTCCGGGTGAGGCAGCTCCTTGATGTCGGCGTGGCAGGAGGTGCAGTCCACGCCGGCGTGAGGCGACGCTTTCAGGGCGGCGGCGTTGAAACCCGGGGCCTCGCCGGCCTTGCGCTTGCCCACGCGCGGCCCGGATTCATGGCATGCGGCGCAATCCTCGGAACTCGGCGGCGCCGCCTCCTGGCCCGGGAGTCCGGCTGTCAGGGCCAGGATGGCCGCGGTCAAAGAGAGCGGCTTCCAGAGGATCATCGGCCCGCCTTCGCAGGGTCGTGGAAGAGCGTCGGCTCGAGGCGGTCGACCCGCAGCGGGCAAGGCTCGGACGCACGAAGGGCCGCCGTCCGAAGGTGCCGCTCAACGAGAGAACAGCCTGGAAGCCAAGAGAGTCTCCTCACTCTTCAAGACCATAGGGTGCGCCTGCGAAAGTCCTTCTGATGCAGATGCACTAATTTCGGCGCGGGGACACTCTGGCTGCGAGCCTCCGGCACGAGAGACCCCTGGTAAGACACGACGAAAGCGGGCTTATGCGCCCTTCTCTGGCGCGGACGAGCGGGGAGTGGCCCGATGGCCGAGACGGCCGCCTACTTCAGACCAAGATCGGCCAGGACCTTCGGCTCCTTTTCCTCCATGGCCAGAACCTCGTGGCAGGCAGAACAGTCGTCGTTGATCACGCGCCCTTCGGAGCTCTTGTGCTTGCCGTCGTGGCACCGGAAGCAGCCGAGGAAGTCGTCGTGCCCCAGGTTGTTGGGATAGGTTCCCCACGTGATCTTCATCTCCGGAAAGACGTTGCGCAGGTAGATCGCCTTGACCTGCTGGGCCGCGGTCTCCACCGCCGCGCGGTGGCCCTGGTACGCCTGCGGGTACTTCGTCTTGTAGAAGTCGATGAGCGCCTGGGGAATGCGCTCGGCGGCGGCCGCCCGGTCGGGATACTCGGTGCGCAGGACGGCGACGGCCTGCTTCTTGATGTACGGCAGGTCCTTGCGGATCGCGCCCGCCGTCATGGCCTCATCCACCGCGCGCTCCGGGAGCTGGAAGGCATGCGTCGGCCGGTTGTGGCAGTCCATGCAATCCATCTTTCGATGTTCGGCGCGGGCCAGCTCGGCCGGTGTCGTCTTGACATCGTCGGAGACGTACTCGACGTTTCTTCCTGTGTCGTCGGTGTAAGTGACGCGCGGAATGACCTGCCGCCGCCCGTCGGTCGAGACGTATTCGATGCGGCTGGCCACGTCGAGGTGACGGCCGTGGATGCCGACCAGCCCCTGCGTGGCGCGGCCGCCGATCTTCATCAACAGAACGCTCGTGGACGGAGTGTTGGCCTCGTCGTCGGCGTACTTGGTCTTGACCAGGAGCTTGTCTCCCGTGAATCGCGCGGGCCAGTGGCAGCGCTCGCACGTGTCCCGCGCCGGCCGGAGGTTGCGCACCGGCGACGGGATCGGACGGGAGTAGGTCTTGAAGTTGACCGCGAAGAGCTGGCGCACGCCGGAGATCTTGGCGCGCACGAACCACGGAGCGCCGGCCCCGATATGGCAGTCCACGCACGCCACACGCGAATGGGGCGAGTTCAGGTATGCCGCGTACTCGGGCGCCATGACGGAGTGGCAGGTCTGGCCGCAGAATTGGACCGAGTCCATGTGCTCGACCGCCTTGTAGCTGGCGGTGCCCATGATCGTGACGTTCAAGAACGTGAGAAAAGCGACCCACAGAACGGCGCGCTGCAGCATCGGGCGGCGCAGATCGATCGTGGGATACACGTGCGGCAGCTTCCCCTCCCGGCGCAGCCGGTAGCGGCGCAAAAACCCTCCGACCGGCATGAGAATCAGGCCCAACGCGAAGACGCCCGGCAGGATCAGGAAGAAGATGATCCCGGTGTACGGGTGGATCGGTCCGGCCTGGACGATCTCGAAGGCCCAGAAGCCCAGAAGCGTGATCGCCGAGCTGGTGGTGAGGACGGCCCCCGCCAGCGTGATCGGGTTCTGGCCGAGGTAGAGAGCCGGCCGCAGCCAGTCCTTCATCGATCGCTTCATTTTTGCGGCGGCTTCCTCACGTCCCCCGGAGTATCACTCTTTTCGCCCGCCGCGGGCGAGGCTTTCTCGGGAGCGGCGCCTTCCTTCCGCAGCCGCTCGAGCTCCAGAGGATGCTCCTCTTCCATCTCCTTCTCCGAAAGCTTGCCGGTCAGCCAGGACATGTTCATCGGGTACGTCTCGGGATTCAGCATGACCCAGTAGAAGTGCCAGACCACGATGGCCAGAGTGGCCAGCCACGCTTCGTAGAAGTGGATCGTACGGCTGACATCGTAGCCGAGCTTGGTCAGGAGCCCGATGAACGTGTTGTCGAACCACATCACGATTCCGGTCGCGGCCATGACGATGGTTCCCCACACCAGGGCCCAGTACTCGCTCTTCTCGATGTAGCTGAAGCGGTCCAGCTTCGGCTTCTCCTTGGACAGGCCGGTGTTGTACTTCATCAACCCGATCGCGTCGCGCAGATCCTTCGGTCTCCACCACAGGTCCCGCACCAGCTGCCGGCCGCGCGTGGTGAACGCGAGGTACGCCAGATGGCTCAGGCTCGCCACGATGATCACGACCCCGAAGATCCGATGGATCAGGCTGCGCAGGTCGAAGGCGCGGCTGCTCAACCGGCGGATGCCCGCCACCCACCACGATTCCGGATAGCGCAGCATGAAGCCGGTGATGACCAGCAATGTGAAGCTCAAGGTGAGAGCTCCGTGCTGCAGGCGCTCGCCCGCGGTCATCCGCAGGTACAGGGCGCGGCCGGCTGGAGGCTCGACGATCTCGCCGCGGCGGATCTTCAGCTGGTGTCTCGCCTTCTTCAAGAAGTCGAGCGCGTTGTGGGCGCCCATGCCGCCGACGACGCCGACGATCAGGAGGACGTAGAGCGTCGCGATCCAGTAGACCAGGGGCTCCTCGGTCTGGCTGGCGGCCAGATGGACCTTTCCGTTGCCGAACCGGGCGTTGGCGCCGGGATGGCACCCCGCGGCGCCGCACGTCGCGGCAAGATTCGCGCGGTTGACGCGGGACGCCGGATTCTTGGAGGGCAGGATGTCGTGCGCGCCGTGGCAGCTCGCGCAGTTGGCCACGGTGACCGAACCTCCGCGCGCGGCTAGACCATGGTAGCTGTCGGCGAAGGTCTGCGACCGGTCGCGCGGGAGGTTCCATTTCTGGGTCAGGGCGAGGGATGCGTGACAGGGCGTGCAGACGCGCGCCGAAATGTTGGCCGCGGCGACGGGGGAACGCGGGTTCTTGGGCGACAGGATGCTGTGCTCACCGTGGCAATCGGTGCACGCCGGCGCGTCCTTGTTCCCCTTCTGCAGAGCGACTCCGTGGACGCTCCCGGCGAATTGACTCCCCTCGGCCGCATGGCAGCGGCCGCAGACCTGCTGCACGCGCATCTTGTTGACGAACGAGGAGGTGTCGAAACCGTGCTGCTCGTCGTGAGCACCATGGCAGTCGACGCAGGTGGGGGCGCGCGCGTCGCCCCGCAGGAGAGCGGCCCCGTGCACGCTCTGTTCGTAAGCGGCAATGAATCCCGCGCTCGCGGAGACTCGATCCTGGACCGCCTTGTTCTTCAAGTGGCAGGAGAGGCACAACCGCTCCTGGGATCGCTTCAAGGCCGCTGGCTCCAATCCCGATCCCGAGGTCACGGGGTTCTTGTGGCAGGAGAGGCAGTCGGGCGAGGGCTGGGCGCCGCTGGCGAGGGCCTTCCCATGCTCGGAGGCGAGGAAGTGGATCTTCTCCTCGTCGTGGCAGCTGCCGCACGCTTCGGCCTGGCGGCTCGGCGTGAACCGGAAGCCGGCGTCCTTGACCGCGGTCATGTCGTGCGTGCCGTGGCAATCGGCGCAACCGACCGTGGCCTTTTCCTTTCCCGCCGCGGCCCGGGCGATCTCCGGATGGAACGGGTGCGACGCGCCGGCCTTGTCGTGGCAGGAGGCGCAGTCGACCGGCTTTAACTTGGCCTTGTGCGGAAAGTCCCTGGCCGCGGCGAGGTCAGCGTGGCAGTCGACGCACGCCAGGCCGGCCTGGCCGTGGACCGACGCGTCGAACTTCTCCTTGGTCACGAGCACGGAGGTTCCGTTCGCGCGCTTGGCGCCGGCGTCGGCATGGCAGGTCAGGCAGTCCCCGTTGGATGGGGGCTTGGCGGACTTGGCGGGAGGAGCGGCGAGCACGCAACCCGCCAGGAGCCAGAGAGCGGCAGCGGTCTTTGAGATTTTCATCGAAGCGCCTTCCTCGATCGAACGAACACACCTCTCCCGTCGATGAGATCCATCTGCTAGCGGCCGGCGGCGCCGACGACTCTGGCCTCTCCGGCCCCGAGCTCTCGATCACCGCCGGCCACCCTCAAGACCGGTCTGTTACGGGCTTACTTCTTGTCGCCCGGGTATTCCTTCAACCAGGAAACGTCGACTTCCTTCGCCTTGCGGTTTTCTTTCTCCGTCCGGAGCCACTTGCCGCGTTCGTTGTAGGTGACCGCGTCCTTCTTCGGGAGCTTCTCCCCGTGACAGTAGAGACAGTTCTCGACGGGGAAACCGAGCTCCTTGGCCTTCTTCTGCATCGGCAGAGTCGCCGTGGACGTGCCGCCCACCAGGATCCAGCCGCTCCACGCCAGGAGAACGATCAGTCCGACTCCCCAGGGTTTCTTCATGCGTCAGCCTCCAGACGAGTCGAAGCTCTACTTCTTGTCGCCCGGGTAATCCTTCAACCACGCCGGGTCGACGACCTTCGCCTTTTGCTTCTCTTTTTCCGCGATCAGCCACTTGCCCCGGTCGTTGTGCGTCACGGCCCCCTTCTTGGGGAGCTTCTCGTTGTGGCAGTACATGCAGTTGTCGGCCGGAAATCCCAGCTCCTTGGCCTTCTTTTGCAGGGGGAGCGTCGCCGAAGAGGTCCCGGACAGAAGCATGCCCCCGCACCAGACCAGCACCGCCACCGCGAGACCGAGGCTCGAACCGGACTTCTTCATCCCATTCCTCCTTTGGACGCCCCGCCCCCATGGCGGAGACCCAATGAGCTTACTTCGCTTTGTCTCCCGGATAATCCTTGAGCCACGCCGGATCGACTTCCTTGGCCGCCCTCTTCTTCTTCTCGTCGCGAAGCCACTGGCCGCGCTCGTTGGGGTCGGAGTGGCCCTTCTTGGGAAGCTTGTCGATGTGGCAGTACTGACAGTTCTGAACGGGAAATCCCAGCTCCTTGGCCTTCTTGCTGATGGGAAGGGTCGCCTGCGACGTGGTCCCCACGAGCATTCCCAGGGTCCAGGCCAGCGCCACCAGAGTCGCCCCGATCTTCGATCCCGACTTGCTCACGCGTCCTCCTTTACTGATGCCACCGGACGAAGAGTCCGTAGCGGTTGGCTGCGAACTTGGCCAGGCTGCCGGTGTCCTGCTTGGCGTCGTTGTACTTGTCCCGCATCCACTCCGCCACCAGCCCGAACGCGCTGGCCACGGGCACCTCGGCGCTGCCCCGGACCCGATCGAGGGTGAACGGGTAGGAGCCGCGGTTGGAAAACCGCCCGTAGGAGCCGTCGAGCAGGAAGGCGCCGAGGGTGAGCGTCAGGCCTCCATCGAGGGAGACGCCCCTCTCCTTGTGGATCGAGTCGGCGGTGGTGAAGTCCTGCGGCACGCGGTACAGAAGCGTGCTGTCGGCCTGGTACTTGCTGGCCGAGAAGCGGGCCTGGAGGGCCTTGAACGGAAGGATCTCGAAGTCCCCGCCGTACTCGCGAACCCGCGCGTCGTATCCGATCCCCAGACGGTCGTTGGACGCGTTGGTCAGCGTCCCATTGGCCGAGACGCGGACATGATCGGTCGTGTCGTTCCAGGAAATCCGCCCCCGGTACCGGTCCCGGTCGAGGAAGTCCGTCCGCACGATGGGATCGTCGGCCCGGTCGCCCCGGTAGTCGGCTCCGACCGTGAAACCCGAGCGGGAGTAGTTCACTCCGGCGTTCCAGGTATTGATGCGGCGAGAGAAGTCTCCTCCCTGGTTGCCGGGAACCACGATCTCCGACAGGTCCGGCGTGACGGTGACGTCCTGCTTGTTCTGCGAGAATCCGACGCGCACGCCGAAGGGTCCCAGGCCGCGGGCGTTGACGGTGGCGTCCACCACGCTGTCGGTGCGGTCCATGGCGTCCTGCGCCTGGAGCAGCGCCAGGAGGTTCTTGGGGTCCTGCCCGGCGAAGGTCACGGTGTTGATGTAGAGATCGGACACCAGCGCAAATCCATCCAGCCAGCGATGCCGGCGGGAATATCCCACGGTCAGATCCATGGCGTCGGTGAGCACGACCTCCGCGCGGCCGCTGCCGGTCCAGAACGTGGCTTTGGATTTCGTCGAAGCCGTCTCCGTCAGGCCGGCGAAGAAGCGGCTGAGCTCGAACGACACCAGGCTGCCGGACAGATCCTCCGACTCGTTGGTGTTCGCCTCGGCGCTGGCGCGTTGATAGGAGCCGATCAGGCGCACCCGGTCGCCCACCCGCCCGGTGACGACCGCGGAGGTGGTCGGGGTGTTGGTCTTGACCGACGTGCTGCGGGACAGGTCCGTCAGGTTGACACCCACACCGAGAACGGGATCGAGGTTGTTGCCGTTCAACTCTCCCGGCGCCAGCGTCAACCCTTCGGTTTCGCGGAACCGGCGCCAGCCCTGAACGATGCGGCCCGAGACCGGCCCCGTGTTGAAGGCCACGCCGGCGCGGAACTCCTGGTCCACGTCGTCGAGGTTCGAGGCCAGCCGGAACTCGTCCTCGCCGACATGGTACGTGGTGCGCCCCGGTCCGGAGTAGGTGTTGCGGGTGTAGCCGATCAACGGGGTGATCATGTGCCCGGGAAAGAGCTCGATCTCCGCGTCATAGAGATCCCGGACGCGATCGATGGTGTGCTGTCCCGGAATCACCGCGGGAAAGAACGGATTGGCGAAGTCGGTGAGCGCGCTGAACTGGTCGGCGTGACGGTAAGAGAAGCGCAGGGAGTACAGGCCGGCCCGTCCGGCCTCCAGCCGCAGGGACCCGGCCGGTCCGGCGCCCAGATCGCTGCCGTCGACCCGGAAGTGGTCGAGGAAGCTGGTCTTGCCGCCGAAGTCGGTCGTGGCGAAGGTGACGTTGCGCAGCAGGAATCCCGGCCGGTCGTTGATCTGCGAGCGGTACTCGTCCGCGTTGCCGGAGACCCGGACCACGCGGAACCCGAACTCCAGGTCGAGCGGGACCGTCTGCGCAGCGAGCGGAGCCGCCAGCAGAGCCGCGCCCGCGGCGGATAACAATCTGAATATTGTTCTCATCTGCGGCTCCTCACTTGAACAGTTGCGGCGAGAGGTTGGAGCCGTGCACCGCCGTGTGGCACGTGGTGCAGTTGCGCCACCTCGGCTGCGTCAGGTCGTGAATCGCCGGAGGCTGCGAGCCGAGGAGGCCCGCGGTCAGGGTCGAATGGCACTCGAGGCAGAGCAGGTTGACCTGCGCGCGGATGAGGCGCTTGGGGTTGGAGGATCCGTGGGCCTCGTGGCACGACGTGCAGTTGCCGACCACGTTGTTGACGTGCTCGAACACGAACGGGCCACGCTTCTCGGCGTGACAGTTCAAGCACGGCATCTCGCCGACCCGCGTGAGCTTCAAGCCCTTGTCGACCGGGCGGCCGTGCGGATCGTGGCAGGACGTGCACTCCATCCCGCCCCTTCCCAGTCGATGGGCGAAGGGCTTGCGGAACGAGGCGAACTGCGACGGGTGGCACGACGCGCAGAGCGCCGTGGGCGTCTTGGCCAGCAGGTGCGGCGTCTTGAGGTCGGGCGTGTGGACCGAGTGGCACGAGAGGCAGTTGACCGTCTCGGTCGAAGCGTGGATTCCGGACTTGAACGAGGCGTGGGCCTGGGTGCTGGTGTGGCAGGTCACGCAAAAGTCGGCTCCCGCGCGGCCCTTCAAGATACGCAGATCCGACTTGTCTTCACCACTCGATTCGATGTGCATGGCGGCCTCGCCGTGGCACGCCACGCACGCGGCGTTGCCGGCGTCTTTGCCCATGGCCGCGGGGATGCGGTTGTGCGGGTTTCCGGGAAACGACTTGGCCTGGTCTTCGTGGCAATCGGTGCAGAGGGTCGCTCCCTCTTTCTTCTCGGCAGTGGCCGCGGGCTTTTCCTGGGTCGCCGCCGGCGTGGCCTGAGCGACCTGCGCCGCGGCTGCGGGCTTCTCGGCCTGCCTGGCGACCTTTTCGTCGGCGCGGCCCCAGAGAATGGCCGGGGTGCCGGCCAGAGCCAGGAGCAGGACGAGCGTGGCCACCGGTGGACCTCCGCCCCGGGGCGCGCTTACGCCGGAGGAGCAGCCGGGCGGCCGGCTGCTCCCCGAGCGGTTGAAACTAACGGGCATGAACTTTGTCGACCGCGAAATCGGCGTCCTGTCCGTGGCACGCGGCGCAGGCTTCTCCAAAGGGCGCCGCGTTGACGAACGCGTGGGCCGCCGGCGACCGGTCGTCGTGGCAACCCAGGCACGCCGTGGTGGTCGGACCCTGCGGGCTGAAGAAGTCCCGAAGCGTGATCGTGGACAGGCGATCCGTGGGCGGGAACTCCGCGACCACGTAGGCGCCGGCGACGTGGCACTGCTGACAGTCGCGGCGGTCGCCCGGGAAGCGGACCTCGTTGAAGTTGTTGATGCTGCCGCTGAACCCGTAGATCGTGAAGTCCTGGGTCAGGTTCTCACCCGAGTGGATCCGGTGGATCATGCGCTTGAAGTCGATCGACTCGACCGGACCCTTGTCCGCGGGGCGGAAGGCGGAATCGTCCCCGTTGGGGTTGTGGCACATGACGCACTCGGCGATGGCGAGGCGCTGCCCGCCGTGCAAAGAGAGCTGGTCGTGGCACTTGTTGCATTTGGCGATGTCCACCGCCGTGCGCCGCGCGACCGGCGTGGAATCCGTCACCGCGACGTAGAAGATCGGATTGATGGCCCCTTCGGTCACCGTCGCCGGTCCCTTGATCGGGGCGGGACTCAGGGTCACCGTGCGGCGCGCCTCGATGGAGACCAGCCAGGTCCCGGTCGCGGTGGCGGGAATGGCGTTGGTGAACGTGTAGGTCGCGGTCGTGCCGTCAAAGGAGGCCTTGTCGGCCCGCTCGCGGAACGGCTGCGCCGGAGACGTCGCGCCGGTGCCGTACTCGAACGTCGGGCCGCCCAGGAGCAGGTTCAAGTTGCTTCCGAGCGTCGAGGGGTCGACCGCCGAACCGTCGCCATTGGTCAACTGGAACTGGACGGTGGGCTTGCTGCCCGGAGTCGTGTTCGTCACCGAGACGATCTTGGCGTTGAATCCCTTCAGCTGTGTCGACTTCAGGGGCACCGTGTGCGCACCCTTGATCGAGGCATCGTACTCGCGGTCTCCCTGCGGAGCGTGGCAGCTGGCGCAGAGGGTGTCGTCGTTGTAGGGCCCACCGGCGTGGCCGACGCCGGTCGAGAAATCGAGATCGTCATGGCAGGAGCCGCAGGCAGCCCGGGTGGGTTCGGTGTACCAGGCCGGAGCGCCGGCCGCCGCCGCCGAGTGGCAGGTCGTGCAGTTGCGGATGTCCTGCGGGAAGGCGACGGTCGAATAGTCGTTGACCGACTGGCTGTGCCCGATGATCTCGTATTTCTTCCCGGCCACGACGCTGGGGAGTTTCTCCCCGTCGTGGATCTTGTGGATCATGACCTTGAAGTCCACGGTGTTGCCGGTGTCCGGATCGGTCGATCCCGGATTGTGGCAGAGAACGCACAGCTTCACGTCCTGGCGCGAGCCGCCGTGCGCGGAGATCGGGTCATGGCATGTGTTGCAGGCGTCGTTGCGGATCAGGTCCCACTTTGCGGTCAGGGCCTGTCCGTCCGGCCGAAAGTCATATTCGGCGTTTGCGTAGTAGCTCTTCCCCACGATCGCGGTGGTGTTGCGCGTCGCGTAGATGCCGAGCGTGGTGGTCTTCGTGGCGTCGAAGCCCGCCGGCAAGGCTTTGCCGAACTTGTAGGTCGCGTGGCCGATGTCCAGGTCCGTCCAGGTCCCGCCGGAGTCGCCGGTGGCCTGGGTGGCCTTGTTACCCACCATCGTGCTCGGAGGAGCGGCCGTCGCGGTGGTGTTGATGTAGGAGGCGTAGTCCAGCGTGTCCGGGTTGAGCCAGGCGATCACGAAGCTCGCCGACAGCGCGCCCGGCGTCACGTTGCCCAGCCGGTCGAGCGGCTGGCCCAGATCGTCGGTGAAGGAGAGATCGACGAGCGGCTTGTTGTCCGTCCCGATCGTCACGCTGTTGACCGCAATGTGAAATCCCGGACGCACGTAGGTGAAGTCCTCGGTGGAGAGGTAGTGCTCTTTGGACTGCGGCGAGTACATCGCCTGCGGTGAGAGCTCGCCGCGCGGACCAACCGTGATCGGCCCGTTTCGGCTTCCGGAGACGGTCATCGCTCCGGCAGTGATCGCCAAAAGAAGAGCCTTCCTCAGCACGCCCATGAGACCTCCTTCGCGCACACGCGCGACATTTGACTTGTGCAACCACCCTCCAGGAGGGCGGTGTTTGCGTTCGCGTTCACGTTCACTTCTTCCCTTTCCATTGCTGTCGCATTTCTAAAGTCGAGACGGAAACGGCCCATGATGCAGATGTATCAATTTGTAAACATTTAAGTCTCAAGGCTTTAAAGGTGATCGGAACGGCGGTTTTCCGCGGGTCTGCAGGGCCCGTGAGAACTGCTTCGGCCGGCCCACTGCACTCCGGGCGTGATGCGCTCGCCGTATCCGGCCGGTCGTTTCCGCACTCGCGGCGAGACGAACCTCTCCGCCGCGTGATCGCGGTCATCCAAACGTACGGGATCGAGAAAAGAGACGATCGACCCCTCGTTGGCGCAATCGTGGACATCGCTCCGGACACGCTACGCGCTCGCGGGCCGCGAGTCTTGATGCGTCCACATCACGACTGCTGGACACCGGGCCCGTACGATCGATGTCACCGGAGGCAGACATGCGCGCGGACCTCGATTCGCTCCGGGCGAGTGAAGGAAGGCCCTTCGCCGGGCCCGCCCTGTCCCTGCGCGGCCGCGAGGCAGGATCTTGAACGCCGACCTCGAGCGTCTGATCGCCGCGGACGAAGAGGGCCAGGCGCGGCTCGACGCCGCCCGCGGGCAGGCCAGGGATGCCATGGACCGGCTGCAGCGCCGTCTCGCTCGAGAACGCGAGGAGAAGCTCCACCGTATGGAAGCCGCCCTCGAAGCGGAGTTGGCCGGTATTCGGGAACAGGGCGAGCGGGCGGCCGCGGAGCGTTCCCGGCGCCGGGCCGAGTTTCGGCTGGAGCGCCGGCGCCTCTCTGGAGACCTCCGGGAGCGGGCAGTCGAGGCGTTCGTCCGCATTGTCCGTGACGGCCCACCCGTAAAGGAATGATGGGACTCTTCGCCGACGCCTACGCCAACGCCCGGCTGCGTGCCCGCAAGTCGCGGCTCCGGGGTCCCGAGGACCTGCGCGTCCTGCGCGCCGCACCGAGCGCCTCGGCGCTGGCCACGGCGCTCCAGGCCGATCCCCTGCGGGACGCGGGACGCCTTCCGGCCTTCCTGTTCGCGGCGCTGGTCGCGGACTACGCGCGGATTCTGCAGGACTATCCGCGCGGGGCGCCGCTGTGGCGCGCGCTCCTGGGCCTGCACGAGATCGAAAATCTGAAGCTCGCGTGGCGCGCCCGCAGCCGGTCGCTCCCCGCGTCCCGGTGGACCTCCCTGTGGAGGCCGCTCGGAGCATTGGAGTCTCTCCACCTGGCCGATTGGAGCGGCGCCGGATCCCTGCGCGACGCAGCCCGCCACCTCGCGGGGCCGTACGCGGAAATCGTCGCCGCGGTCCTCGAGGCCCACGAGTCCGATCTCGCGGCGGCGGAGCTGGCGTTGGACCGCTGGGCCTGGGCCCGCCTCGCGGAGGAGGCCCGCTCGCTCCCGCGCGCGGAGGCGGTCGCCGCCGATCTGATCGCGGCGCTCGTTCGGGAGCGCGACTACGACCTTCTGCGCCGCAGCGTCGCCTCGGGACGGATGCCAGCCGATGCGGCCGTGGCGGCGACCGCTCTTCTGCGGTTTGAAGAGAACGCCCAGGCGCTGCGATCCCTGGCGGCATGGACGCCGGACGCGGGACCTCTCGGGGCCCACCTTCCTCCGCGGCTGGCCGAGCGGCTCAAGCCCGTCCCCGACTGGAACGCCTTTGCCCGAGCGCTGGCGCGTGAGCGACGCGAAAAATGCCGTCGTGCCCTTCGCGGCTACCCTTTTCGACTGGCGCCGGCCGCGGCGTTCCTCCTGCTGCGCGAGGAGGAGGTGCGCGGCCTCTCGGCTGTGGCGCGCAGCGCCCGGACGACCGACGCCGCGCCTCCAGCTCTCTCGCGCGCGCTGGCCGCGTCGGCCATGGAGCCTTGACCGTGTTCCGCCCGGTTCCCATGGTCCATCTGCGGGTCCAGGCGCCTAACCGGGACGCGGTGGCGGTGACGCGATGCATCGCGGCGGAGGGTCTCCTGCACCTGGTGGACCTGGCCCACGGCCGCACGGCGGCGGACGCGTCGCCTCCGGGCACGCAGGAGCTGCTGGCCGCGTTTCGGGATCTCGCTCGCCGCATCGGCCGACTGGCCGAACGCTGCGGCGTCGCCCTGGCCGAGCCGGAGGGCAAGCTTCCGCCCGCCGAAGCCCTCGACTTCGAGCGCGAGCGCCTGCTCCTGGAGGAAGATCTCGCCCCGCTGGAATCGTCCTTCGAAGCCCAATGGCAGGCGCGCGCCGCGGCGCAGGACCGCCGCGTGCGCGCAGCGGCCGCCGCATCGAGGCTGGAGAGGCTCGACCATTGCGGCGTCGACCTGGGACGCGCGGCGCACGCGAAGATGCTGGCGCTGCGATTCGGGCTGGTGCCGGTCGACGAGATGGGTACGCTGGCCACGCTTCTGTCCCCGTCTCCCTTCGCGCTGATCCCCCTCGAGGCGGACGAAGAGACCGTCCTGGTCGCCGCCGCGGTCACGGCCGCGGACCGGGGACGCCTCGACGAAGCCGCCCGCCTGGTTTCCCTGACGTCCTTTCCGGTTCCCGACGCGGCGGCCGAGAGGGATCCCGGGCGGATGCGGAGCCAGGAACGGGAAGCGCGGGAGGAGGAACAGCGGCTGGAAGAGGCGCTGGCGCAGGAAGGCGCCGTGGCGGGCCCCCGGCTGGTGGAGCTGTCGCGCCGGGCTCAGGTGGGTCTGCTTCTGCTGGGCGCTCAAACATTCTTCGCCGCCGCCGGCCGCTTCGTCGTGATCTCCGGCTGGGTGCCCGAAGAGAGCGGCGAGAAGATGAGGCGGGCCCTGGCCAGCCGCTGCGACGGACGCGTTGTCGTCGAGATCGAGCGGCCGGAAGATCTGCCGGAGGTGGCGGCGGGAGCCCTGAAGGTTCCCATCCTCCACCGCAATCCGGTCCTGCTGCGCCCGTTTCAGAAGCTCGTCGATTTGTACGGCACGACCTCGTACGGCGAGATCGAGCCGACCGCGTTCTTCGCCGTCAGCTTCCTTCTGATGTTCGGCCTCATGTTCGGAGACGTGGGGCATGGGCTGGTTCTCTTCCTCGCCGGCTACTCCCTCTTCCGCTGGATTCCGCGCTACCTCGACTACGGAATCCTGCTGATGGAGGCGGGCTCCGCTTCCACTGTCTTCGGATTCCTGTACGGAAGCTTCTTCGGGATCGAAGGGGCGCTCCCGGTGCTGTGGATGGAACCGATGCACGACCTGCACCGCTTCCTGGCCGTGGCCATCGGACTGGGCGTCGTTCTCATCTCCGGCGGCCTGATCCTGAACGTCATCAACACGTGGCGCGCAGGGGAACGCGGAGCCGCGCTCTTCGGTCCGCGCGGGCTCCTGCCCGCCTTCGGCTACTGGGTTCTGGCCGCCCTCGGCCTCCGGGCGCTCCTGGCGCGCGAGTCCGGCCTGCCGGCGTGGTGCGTGGCGGTCTTGTTCGCCGTGCCCGTCCTCCTCCTCCTGTTCCAGCGTCCGATCGTGGCGTTCCTGGAGAAAGGACGTCCCGCGCGGCGGCGCGGAACCGGCGACGGGCCCCGATGGCTCGCCGCCCTGGAGGCGAGCGTCGAGCTGGTGGACTCGGTCATTTCCTTCTTCGCCAACACGATCTCGTTTCTCCGCGTGGCGGCCTTCGCCCTGGTGCACGCCGGGGCGTTCCTGGCGCTCTTCGCGCTGGCCGATACGCTCGACCGCATGCGGGGCGGCGGCGCCTTGTCCGTCGCGCTGCTCGTGGCGGGCAACGCAGTCATCATTCTGCTCGAGGGCTTGACCGTCTCCGTCCAGGTCCTGCGCCTGGAGTACTACGAGTTCTTCGGGAAGTTCTTCCGCGGCGGCGGCGAGCCGTATCGCCCGCTCATGCTGCGCGCGGCAAAGGGAGAAAGAACATGAAGCGAAAGATCCTCTTCCTGGCGCTGGCGCCACTGGCCCTCTTGATCGTGCCCTTGCTGGCGGCGCCCTCGGGTTCCTCGGCGCCCGCCTCGCAGGCGCTCCCGCCCGAGAGCATCAAGTGGGTGTTCATCTCCGCGGCGCTCGTGACCGGGCTCTGCGCCATCGGAGCGGCGGTGGCCGTGGCGGTGGTCGGGAGCGCGGCGATGGGAGCGGTGGCCGAGAAGCCGGAGACCGCAGGCCGGGCGCTGCTCTTCGTCGGTCTGGCCGAGGGAATCGCGATCTACGGGCTCATCATCGCGATCATGATCCTGGGTCGTCTTCCGTGAGGATCTTCCTGCTCGGCACCCCGCGCGACGTGCGGGGGTTCGCTCTTGCGGGACTCGACGGCCGCATCGCGCCGGATGCCGAGTCCGCCCGCAGGGAGCTCGACCGAATCCGGGGACAGGAAGAGGAGGTCGGTTTGCTGATCCTGTCCGAGCCCGTGGCCCGCTGGCTGCGCCCGGAGCTGGCGAGCCTGACCGCCTCGGGACTCCCGCCCGCGGTCATCCTCCTTCCGGAGACTCCGCCGTGAAAGGGCTGGGAAGCGTCGCGTCGCTGGTCGAAGCGCTCCACGAAGAAGTGGACGCGGAGGTGGCCAGGATTCGCCGGCAGGCCGAGGAGGAAGAGCGCCGGTTGACCGACGCGGCCGCGGCGGAGCCGGTGGAGATCCCCGGCCGGCTGGAGCGCCTGGCGCAGGCGCGGCGCGCGGCCGCCGAGCTTCTGGCGCGCGAGGATTGGGCCGATCGTCGGGAAGCCCTGGAGGAGCGGGAAGTCTTCGTCGCCGAGACCGTCCGGCAGGGCCTCGAGCGGCTGTCGCAAGGGGGGGAGCCCGGGGAAGGCCGCGCCCTGCTGGCCCGCTTGATCGCGGAGGCGCTCGATCAATTGCCGGGCGACGATTTCGAGGTGGTCGTTCGGGAGTCCGATGCCGCGCTGGCCCGCAGCGAGCTGACGGACTTGTCGGCGCGACGCGGCAAGGGCCGCATCCGCCTGGCGGTCGAGACGCTGCCGGGGATCGGAGGTTGTGTCGTCCGCACCGCGGACGGGCGCACCGCGATGGATAATCGCCTGGAGGCGCGCGCGCGCCGCTTCGAGCCCGTCTGGCGCGCCGCGGTGGCGCAGGTCTACGGGCCGTGAGCGCTTCCGACGCCGACCGGCCAAGCGGCCGGCTGACCGGAGTGTTCGGCCCCGTCGTCCGCGCGCAGACCGGGGCTCCGGTCGCGCTGGGCGAAGTCGCCAGAGTGGGCGAGGAAAAGCTCCTGGGAGAGGTCATCGAGATCTCCGGCCAACAGGCCACGGTTCAGGTCTACGAAGACACCTCGGGCCTGGCTCCGGGAGATCCCTTCTACGCCGGGGGCGCGCCCTTGAGCGTCGAGCTCGGGCCCGGTCTCCTGGGGGCGGTCTTCGACGGGATCCAGCGACCGCTCGACTGGCTGGCGCGCGAGGAGGGGGACTTCCTGGGCCGGGGGCGAAGCGCGCCGGCGCTCGATCGAGACCGGCTGTGGGACTTTTCCCCGCGGCTATCGGCGGGAGCATCCGTCGCCGGCGGTGCGATCCTGGCGACGGTGCGCGAGAGCGCGGCCATCGAGCACCGCGTGCTCGTGCCGCCGGGCATCGAAGGAAGGCTCATCGAGGTGGCGCCCCCCGGGCCGCGCCGGGTGGCCGACGTGGCGGCCCGCGTGGAGACGGCGCAGGGCGAGATCTCCCTGCCGCTTTTTCAGCGCTGGCGTGTGCGCCAGCCCCGGCCCGTCGCGCAGCGCCTGCCCCTGTCGGTTCCGCTCGTCACCGGCCAGAGGGTCCTCGACACGTTCTTCCCGCTGCCGCGCGGCGGCGTTGCGGGCATGCCGGGCGGATTCGGAACCGGAAAGACCGTGACGCAGCAGCAACTGTGCAAGTGGGCATGGGCCGACGTGATTGTCTTCGTCGGGTGCGGCGAACGCGGCAACGAGATGACCCGGGTTCTGACCGATCTGCCGCGTCTGGTCGACCCGCGGACCGGCCGACCGCTTTCCGAGCGCACGGTCCTGGTCGCCAACACGTCCAACATGCCGGTTGCCGCCCGCGAGGCCTCCCTGTACACCGCCGCGGCGATCGCCGAGTACTACCGCGACATGGGATACCACGTCGCGGTCCTGGCCGATTCGACATCGCGGTGGGCGGAGGCGCTGCGCGAAGTCTCCGGCCGGCTCGAAGAGATCCCGGCCGAGGAGGGCTATCCCGCGTCGCTCTCCAGCCGCCTGGCAGCGTTCTACGAGCGCGCCGGCCGCGTCCGCGCGCTCTGCGGCGCCGAGGGCTCGGTGACGCTCATCGGCGCGATCTCCCCGCCGGGAGGAGACCTGACCGAACCGGTCACACGCCACACGCGGCGCTTCGCGGGATGCTTCTGGACGCTGGACAAGGAGCGCGCCGAGGCCCGCGTCTTCCCAGCGGTCTCCATCGAGGATTCCGACTCGCAGGTGTCCGAGGAGCTCGAGGCGTGGTGGGCGCGGGAGGCCGGCCCGCAATGGGGCCGACGACGCCGCGAGACCCTGGCCTTCCTGAACCAGGCCGCGGAGATCGAAGCCACGGCCCGTCTCATCGGAAGCGAGAGCCTTCCCGAGCGCGAACGCTTTCTGCTCTCCTGCGCGGCCCTGTTCGAGGAGGCTTACCTGCGCCAGAACGCGTTCGATCCCAACGACTCCTCGTGCTCCCCCGCCCGGCAGCTGGCGTTGCTCGAGGCCCTCTCGGTGTGGCGCGAACGAGGCCTCGCGGCCATCGAGCGGGGCATCGCCGCCGCGCGCCTGTTTGAGCTCCCGGTGGCGGCCCGAATCGCGAGAGCCCGGAGCGAAATGGGAGACGGGGATCTCGCCCGGGTTCAGGATCTGGTGCGATCGATCGACGTCGCGATCTCCGAGCTCGAGCATCCCGCGGCGGTACCGGCCGGGGAGGCTGCTTCATGACGCGCACCGCGGGCCTGGAGTACCGGGGGCTCGATCGCGCGCGGGGCGGGCTGCTCTTTCTTTCGGGGGCGACCGGGCTGGGCTACCGGGACCAGGTCGAGGTGCTGGGGCGGGACGGAGTCTCGCGCGTGGGCCGCGTCCTGTCGGTCTCCGACGACGCGGCGGTGCTGGAAATCTTCGGCGGAACCGAGGGCCTGACTCTGGCCGACTCCACGGTGCGCTGTTCGGGAAGCCCCATGCGTCTGGGAGTGAGCGAGGAGCTGCTGGGAAGGGTCTTCGACGGACTGGGCCGGCCGCGCGATGGGCTTCCGCAGCCGGTGGCGGTCCAACGGCGGCCGATTGAAGGATCACCGATCAATCCCTGCCGCCGGGAGTACCCCCGGGATTTCCTTGAGACCGGCGTCTCCGCGATCGACGGGTTGAACAGCCTGGTCCTGGGCCAGAAACTCCCCATCTTCACCGAGTCGGGCCTCTCCCACGACGCGCTGGCCATGCAGATCGTTCGCCAGGCCCGCGCGCCGTCGGTCGAACGGTTCGTCGTGGTGTTCGCCGCGCTGGGGCTTCCGCGGGAGCTGGCACTGCGCTACGAGGATGAGTTCCGTGCCAGCGGCTCGCTCTCGCGCGTGGTCGCCTTTCTGAATTTCGCCGACGATCCCCCGGCCGAGCGGCTGATCGCGCCGCGCTGCGCGTTGACCGCCGCCGAGTTCCTTGCCTTCGACCTCGGCTATCACGTGCTCGTCCTTCTCCACGACGTCACCAACTACGGCGAGGCCCTGCGCGAGGCCTCCGCCGCGGCCGGCGAAGTCCCCAGTCGCAAGGGGTACCCGGGGTACCTGTACAGCGATCTGGCCTCGCTCTTCGAGCGGGCCGGGCGGATCCTGGGCCGGCCGGGCTCGGTCACGCAGATCCCGATCGTGACCATGCCCAACGGCGACGCCACCCACCCGATCCCGGACCTGACCGGCTACGTCACCGAGGGACAGATCGTTCTCCAGCGGGACCTGGAAAGACGCGGCGTCTATCCGCCCGTGGCGGTCCTTCCCTCGTTGTCCCGCCTGATGCCCGACGGCATCGGCGCCGGTCGCACGCGCGAGGACCACGCCCGAGTCGCCGAACGCCTCTATGCCTCCTGCGCCCGCGCCGCGCGCGCCAGGGATCTCTCCGCGATCATCGGATCCGACGAGCTCTCGGCGGCGGAGCGGGGCGCGATCGCGTTCGGAGAAGCCTTCGAGCGGCGGTTCCTCTCGCAGGGGCGCCGCGAGCACCGCGCCATCGGCGACACCCTGGACATCGGATGGGAAGTGCTTTCATCGCTTCCGGGGCAAGAGCGCGACCGGCCGGCGAGCGCGACCGCCGTCCCATGAAGGCCGCGACCCGGTCCCGCTGGCTCGAGCTCAACCGCCGGCGCGCCGCGGCCCGGAGGGGTCTGCAGTTGCTGGAGGAAAAGCGGCAGGCCCTGATCCGCGCCATTGCCAGGGCGCGCGTCGAGCGCGACGCCGCCCGGGAGCGCGCCGCGGTCGCGATGGCCGAGGCCCGCGCAGTCCTGGCCGAAGTCGAGATCGAGCTCGACGCCGAAGTTATCGACGGCGCGTCGCTTGCGCAGACCGACGGGGCGGGCGTCATCCTGGGGCGCAGGTCCCTCCTGGGCGTCCCGATCTCCACGCTGCAGGCGCAGCCGCCTCCCTGGCGCCCGCTGTTCGCTCCCGGCGGGACCTGCGAGTCCCTCGACCGCGCGGGCGCCGCTTTCGCGCGGGCCCTGCCTCTCGCCGTCGCGCTCGCCGCGCAGGAGCTGACCGTGGAGGGGCTCGCCGTGGGGCTCGCGCGCACCAGCCGCCGGTCCAACGCCCTGGATCGGATCGTCCTGCCGACCCTCGATCACGAGATCCGCCGGATCGACGAGTCGTTGGAGGAAGAGGGCCGGGACGACGCCGTGCGGACGCGATGCCGGCACGTCGCTTCCGTCGCTTCCGCTCGTTTCGGATCTGCGCGCTGACGCGCGCACCGGCCCGCGGCTCGCCTGAAGGCTCGACCGCGGACCTGATCCCTCACTCGCTCTCGCTCCCGCGGCGCGCGCCTCCTCCCCTCTGGGAGACTTCACGCGCCGCGAGCTTGAGAACGATCTTGCCGAATCGAGGGTTGCGCTTCGGCTAAAAAGTCCGGGAATTGATCCGATTGCGTCATGACAGATCGTACGAATGAGCGCACGATGCGATTGTTGGAATTGATTGATTCGAGAAAGGGGGATTTATGAATCTCATTCGCCGCGAGCCGACCCTCCCGTACTTCCCGCGCCTGGAGTCGCCTTTCTACCGGGAGATGGAGAACATGTCGGATCGCATCAACAAGCTCTTCGGCACCTGGACCCGTCCCTATGAGACGACGGAGTCCTTGAAGGTGGCCGACTGGGCTCCGGCCGTCGACATCCAGGAGACGGACAAGGAGTATCTGCTGAAGCTCGAGGTCCCCGAGGTCCGGAAGGAAGACGTGAAGGTGACCGTCCAGGAGAACGAGCTCACGATCACCGGTGAGCGCAAGCTGGAGAAAGAGGAGAAGGGGAAGAAATTCCACCGCATCGAGCGCTCCTATGGGACGTTCCTGCGGACCTTCGACCTGCCGGCCGACGCCGACGAGACGAAGATCTTCGCCGAGTTCAAGGATGGGCTGCTGCTGGTCAAGCTCCCGAAGCTCGACAAGCCCCATGCCAAGACGCTCGAGGTGAAAGTCGTCTGACGGCTCACGCTCGCCGGCGGGCCGCCGCTCGAGGCGGTCCGTCTTACGCGGCCGGCTTCGCCGGCCGCGTTTCTTTTTCTGGCGCCCCGAAAGACGCCTACAAGTTATATATTGTTAGGCGAACCGCTCTCGACGTGGATCTGTTCGCCCAGCAATTCCCCGCAGAAGCGCGATAGCTCCTCGTTGGAGAACTCGTCCCATCCGCGGCACGTGTTCGCGCCGCCGGCCTGAGCGTCGCAAGCCAACCCGACCCGCTGGCGGATCTGCTCGGCGAGCTGCCAGAGGTTCGCGAACTCCTCCATCTGCTCCCGCGAAAGGAAGGTGCTGCGGCCGATGGCCCGCTTCCAGCGCCGGTCGAACTCGGCCGCGTTCCACCTGCGAAAGCCGTGGCAGAAGATGCCGCGCTCGGCCGCTACCTGGCAGATGGAGTGTTCCTCATTGCACAGCGTGAGGAGCGCGGCGCGGAGCCGCGCGATGGCGTCCGCGCGGTTCCACACCGGGGCAACGGAGCTCATCAGGCCGCCGTGCCGGCTCGATCCTGCGCCGCTCTTCGCGTCCGGGCGGAAGCCATGCACGAGGCGCACACAGGTCGGTGGTTCGAGAGCAGCTCGGGCAGAGTCCGCGCGGTCAGGTCTCTCCAGGTCCGGATCGTCCCGCCGGGCCCGATCAGCCCGGGCCGCCGGCCGAGCCAGCGGACGCGCCCGATCGGCCGGTCGCACGTCGCGCACAGGGATTCCTCCCACCAGTTCTTCAGGCGGTCGCGCACCAGGCAGCCGTCGGCAGCCCCCTCGATCTGGTCCAGGCACTTTTCCGAGCAGTCGTGCGGCCGCCGCGAGCAGGACGCCAGGCGCGGCTCGGCCTCGCCGGTGATCGACGTCCAGGCCGCGTGCGCCGCGTCCACGGTCACCGTTTCCGGAGAGATCGTCTCGGGGCAAACCACGAGGCGCACTCCCCGAAAGCGCCGGTATGCGCGGATCCAGCTGACCATCAGAGGAACCCAGGCCAGAACGAACGCGCCGCCGAGGATGATCCAGAGCGTGGGGTTCATGGTTACCTCCGCCGTTTTACAGAATCTAGGCCCACCCGCTTGCGCCATCCATAGTGCAAACGAATCAGAACGCAGGATCCGCGAGGGCGTGGGACCGGGGACGGGCGCTCGGGACAGCCCCCGTCACCAGCCGAGACCAACCACCACCACGCCCACCGTGGCGATGACGCCGCCCGCCGCCGCGTCTCCGTAGCGATCGAGCCACGCCGCCTTGAGCGCGCGGGCCCCCGACCGCGCCGGAAGAACCAGGAGCACCATCGTCGCGATCGTCGCTGCCTCGTAGATCAGGACGACGCCCGCGGCCCGCGCTCCGCCCAGCGGCGCCGCGGCGAAGAGAATCGGAATCACCGCCACGCACGGATCGGCGGAGAAGAGGACGAAAAGGCCCCAGGCGGTCGCGCGTCCGGGTTCGTGCACGTGGTCGTAATGGGGATGGGAATGGCCGTGCAGACGCCGGCCCGCCGCGGCGCGCAGGCCCCAGACCGCGTATCCGATCCCGAAGGCCACCAGCAGAAATCCTGCCGCGGCCTCCATGCGGTGGCCGAAGGTCTGGACCATACGCATTCCGAAGAGCAGCCCGAAGAGCCCGAGAAGGGCCGAGACGGTGACGTGACCGAAGCCGCACAGCACCGTCACCGCCAGCGTGCGCCGCGCGGACCAGCGCTGCGCCCGCGACAGCGCCGCGAACGGCACCCAGTGGTCGGGCGCGAGGGTGTGCAAGGAACCGACCGAAGCCGCGGCGACGGCCAGGGCCGACAGCAGGGGCCCGTTCATGCGGGTCTTTCGACCGCCGCCGCCGGCCGCGCCGCCGCCGGCCGATGCGCCTCGAGCCACGCCAGCCACTCCGAGACTCCCTTCCCCGTCCGCGCCGAGATCGGAATCACCTCCGGCCTCGGCATCACGCGCGCGAGCGCGTCGGAGAGCGCCGACATCTGAAAATCGGGAAGGTGCGGAAGGAGATCGACCTTCGTCACCAGGACCAGATCGGCCTTGCGGAACATCACCGGATACTTGAGCGGCTTGTCCTCGCCTTCCGTGACCGAGAGGGCCACGACGTTGACGGCCTGGCCCAGGTCATAGATCGCCGGACACACCAGATTGCCGACGTTCTCGATGAACAGGTAGTCGCTGTCCTGCCAGGGAAAGCCATGAAGCGCGCGGTGGACGAGCTCGGCGTCGAGGTGACAGGCCTGGCCGGTGGTGATGGCGACCGACGGGATGCCTGCCGCCTGCAGGCGCTCGGCGTCGCGGTGGGTCTCCAGATCGCCCGCCACCGCCGTCAGCGGACGGCTGCGTCCCAGAGCGCGCGCCGACGCCTCGAGAACCGCGGTCTTCCCGGCGCCCGGCGAGCCCATGAGATTGACCGCCAGCACGCTCCACTCCTCGAAGTGCTCTCGATTGTGCCGCGCTGTCCTGTCGTTGCCGGCCAGGATCCGGTCGTGGATCTCCACCGGAACGATTTCGGAATCGCCGCAGCCGCAGGTCCCACACATCAGGCCACCTCCATCTCGATGCGCTCGAGCACGATTTCTTCCCCTTCGGTCAGGCGCGCCGGCACGCCGCAGTCCGGACACTTGAGCACTTCGCCCCGCACAATCTCCCGTTCGCAGCGCGGGCAGGCCCACCGCGCAGCCACCGGCAGGATCTCGAGCGGCGCTCCCTCGCAGATGGTCCGCTCGCAAAACGTCCGGTACGCGGTCGCCAGCAGGTCCGTCTCGACGCCGGAGAGCTCTCCGATCGAGACCCGAACGAGCTTGACGGCGCGGGCGTCGTGACGGCGCGCCTCCTCTTCGATGCGCCCGAGCAGAGCCTGGATGATCGAGTACTCGTGCATCACCGGCCCCCGGAAAAACGCGGCGTCCGCCGCTCGAAGAAACTGGCGATCCCCTCGGCGAAGTCGGGCCCGTTCGCGATCGAGGCCAGGGCCTCGAGCTCGCGGTCCAGATGCCAGTCGAGGCGGTCGACGCCCGCGGCCTGGTGGACCAGGCCCTTGGCGATTCCGAGCGCTTCGGTGGGGCCGGCGGCCAGACGCTCTGCCAGGGCGCGCACCTCCGACTCGAAGCGGTCGGCGGGGAACACGCCGTTGATCAGTCCCATCGAGAGAGCGTCCGCGGCCGAAAGCCGGGGGTTCAGCAGCACGAGCTCCATCGCGCGCCGCAGTCCCAGGAGCCGCGGGAGGAAGAACGTCGAGCTCTCGGCGCCCGTCAAGCCGGTCTTTCCGTACGCCCACTCGAAGCTGGCTCGGTCCGAGGCGTAGACCAGGTCGCAGGCCATGGCGATGCCGAAGCCGCCCGCCGCGGCCATGCCGTCGACCGCGGCCACGAACGGCTTGGGCGCCCGCTTGATCTCCGAGATCGTCGAGTGGATGTATTCGAGGATCTGCTTGAACACCTCGCCGAAGCCGCTCGGGGTCTCGCGGCTTCCCTGCAGGTAGGTCAGATCCGGCTGCTCTCCGCCCGCGCGGATGTACTTCAGGTCGGCTCCGCTGCAAAACACGCCTCCCTCGCCGCGCAGGATGACCGCGCGCACGGAAGGGTCCCGCGCCAGCTGCAGGCCGGCCTTGCGGAAATCCCGGGCCGTCGCGACGTCGAGCGAGTTGAACCGCTCGCGGCGGTCGATGGTCAGGATTCCCACCGCCCCTTCCCGCTCGACGCGGATGTGCTCCTTGGCGGCGCGGGACATGGCGCTCAGCAGTAGGCCACGGGCCGGACGGCCTGGTTGGTCTGACAGATCGTTCCCTGCTCGGACAGATCCCACAACGGCACCCGATGGCCGTTGCCGTCGCGGCCTCCCAGGGCGATGCGCCCGGTCGCCGCGAGACGCAGAACCCCTCGCGACAAGGCGCCCCACGCCTCGTGGAGCATCCACTCCTGATGGGCGAAGGCATAGGCCTTGAGCGTCCGCCCGTCGTTGCGCTCGCGGGCGCTCTGGGCCAGCGGCGAGACGGGGAAGGGGCGCGACCGCAGAATGGGCCGCCCCGTGTCGACCCCGTCGTTGACCCAGTGGGCCGTGGCCCGGGTTTCGCGCTCTCCGGCGAAAATCGAGTCGGCCACCGCGGAGAGGCCGGGGTAGCGCGGCAATCCGGTCGGGTCGAGCTTGGTCAGGTCGCTGCCGTGCACGTTGACGATCCGGTCCCGGAACGCCGTGAGCATGGGGCCGGTCAGCAGGTAGAGATAGCTGGAGAGGAGCAGGAGCTCCGGCCGCAGGATCCCCAGCAGCTCGACCGTCTTTTCGTCGTACGCGACGCGCGTCGGGCGGTCCGTGATCCGCGCGCCCCGCTGCGCGTAGAAACTGCGGATCGGGTGCACGATGACCGGAATGCGACTTTCCTCCAGCACCGCGGAGTCCTTGAAGTCGTCGCCCGTGGCCAGCACGCCCGCCAGCTCCCACAGCTGGCCGCGGCGGGGATCCGAAAGCAAATCGGCCAGACCCGGAGTCCGACGGGAGGAGAGGATGGCTACGCGCAGAGGCCGCTGACGTTTCAACATATTCTCGGTAACAGCTCCCCTTCGGGCTCCGCCAGCAGGCGCCGCCCGAAGCCAGTGTCCAGGATCACATTGCCGGGCCGCTCGGCGACGCACGTTCCCACCACGCACGCTTGACTCCCCAGGGGGTGCGCCCGCAGCGCGGCGAGCACGGCGTCCACGGCCTCGGGAGACACGCCGAGCACGGCCTTGCCTTCGTTGGCCACGCACAGCGGGTCGACGCCGATCAGATCCGCGGCGGCCCGCACCGCGTCGGTCACCGGGACGGCCTGTTCCTCGAGCACGATCCCGACGCCGCTCTTGCCCGCCATCTCATGGAGGGCCGAAGAGAGCCCGCCCCGCGTGGGATCCTTCATGGCCACGATCCCTTCGGGCCATGCGGCGAGCGCGGCGCGGATCAGGCCGTTGATCGGGGCCACGTCCGAACGCAGGTCCCCGTCCAGACCCAGGCCATGGCGGGCGGAGAGGATGGCCAGGCCGTGGTCGCCGACGGTGCCGGTCACGATGATCCGGTCGCCGGCCGAGAGGCCCGAATCGGGGACGATCCGGTCGGTCAGGGCCACTCCGGTCGTGTTGAGCAGGAGGCCGTCGACCTCTCCCCTGCCCATCACCTTCGTGTCGCCCGTGACGATGGGCGCTCCCGCTTCGCGACAGGTCTGCGCGATCGACCGCTGCACGCGCTCGAGCTCTTCGCGCGAGAAACCTTCCTCCAGGATCACCGCGCAGGTCAGGGCCAGCGGCTCGGTGGCGCCCATCATGGCCAGATCGTTGACCGTCCCGGAGACGGCGAGGCGTCCGATGTCGCCGCCCGGAAAGAAGATCGGGTGCACGACGTGGGAGTCGGTCGTCACCACGAGCCACCGGTCGCCGATCCACAGAGCCGCGCCGTCGTCCATCGCCTCCAGACCGCGGGACGGGACGGAGGGGACTTCCGCGCCGGGCAGGAAGACCTCCTCGATGAGCGCGCGCATGGCGCGCCCTCCTCCGCCGTGCTTCAGAGTGACGAGCGTCTGCGCGGCACTGACCTTGACCACGCTCATAGCGCACCCCGCAGATCCGGAAGACCTCCGTACTGGTGCCAGATCTTGCAGGTCCCTTCCGACGAGACCATGCACGCGCCGACCGGCGTGTCGGGCACGCACTCCTTGCCGTAGAGCGTGCAATCCGTGGGGTTGGCGATGCCGGACATGATGTTGCCGCAGATGCAGCTGGCGGACAGCGCCGCAGGCGCGTCGTCCCACAGAGACGCCAGATCGATGGTGAACCTCTTGCGCGCGTCCAGGTGCGCCCACTCGCGGCGCAGGCGGAGGTTCCCGTTGGGCACGTGGGCGATGCCGCGCCACCGCCCGCCCTGCGGCTCGAACACGCTCCACAGCTCCCGTTGCGCCGGGAGATTCCCTGCCTTTGTCACGCACCGCGGGAAGGTGTTGACGACGCGCGGCGTGCGGTCCCGAACGAGCTCCACCAGAGCCACGAGCCCGGCCAGGATGTCCAGGGGCTCGAAGCCGGCCACGACGACGGGGATCCCGTGCCGCTCGACGAACGGCTCGAAGATTCCCCATCCGGTGATCGTGGCGGCGTGCCCGGCGGCGAGAAATCCCTCCACGCGTGTCTCGGGCATCTCCGCGACGATCTCCATGACCGGCGGGATGTACTTGTGCGCGGAGAGAATCGAGAAGTTGGCCGGCGGATGGGACTTGACCACCGCCGCGGTGGCCACCGCCGTCGTCTCGAAGCCGGTGGCGAAGAACACGACCTCGCGATCCGTCTTGCGGGCCAGCTCGACGGCCTGAGACGCGCTGTAGACGACCTCGACCGAGGCCCCCTCGGCCTTCGCGTCGGCCAGCGAGCGCCGCGTGCCCGGCACCCGCACCATGTCGCCGTAGGAGGCGACGAGGACGCCCTGGCGGGCCAGCGCCACTCCCTCGTCGACCTCCGGCATGTCGGTGATGCACACCGGGCAGCCCGGCCCCATGATCACGTTCAGAGCCTTGGGGAAGGACGCGCGCAGGCCGAACCTCGCGATCGCCTGCTCGTGGCTTCCGCACACGTGCATGACCGACACGGGATCCCGCCCGATGTCCTCGGTCACCCGGGAGAGCGTCTGCGCCAGCCGGCGGGCCGTCTCGGGATCCCGGAATTTGATCTGCCTGGCCGCGTCGATCGAAAGGAGGTTCATGACCGCCCTCCCTTCGGAGCGGCCGCTCCGGTCGCCGCGATCTCCGCGCGCACGTCGGCGGCCATGAGGTCCTGGCTCGAGGTTTCCTTCATCAGGTCCTCGTAGAGCGCCAGGGTCTGCCCGATATCCTCCTGAGGGATTCGCCGGATGGCGAAGCCGACGTGGTTCAGGATGTAGTCGCCCGGCGCCACCGGCTCATCCACGATGTCCAGGCACACCTGCCGGCGCACGCCCCAGAAATCGACGACCGCGAATCCGTCGGCGACCGAGACGACCTGACCCGGAACGCCCAGGCACATCACCGACCTCCTGATCTGGCCACGGCCGCGGCCGCCACCGCCTGACCCAGGGAAAGCCCGCCGTCGCCGGGAGGCACGCGGCGGTGCAGAAAGACGCGCAGCCCTTCGAGCTCGCCCACGACGCGCTCGGCCAAGAGCGCGTTCTGAAAACATCCGCCGGTCAGAACGACCGGCAGATCGCCGGCGCGCTCGACCGCCCGCCGCACGAGCGCTCCCGTGGCCCTGGCCAGGGTGTTGTGGAAGCGTCCCGAGATCACGGCCGGCGGGATTCCGGCGAGAAAGTCCTCGACCGCCGCGCGCAGCGCCGGCCGCAGGTCGAGCTCTTCGACGGGGGCGCCGCAGTCGACGGAGAAGGGATAGGATCCCCGCTCCGCCGCGTCCGCGGCCAGGTTCCATCCCAGGGCGATCTGGCCTTCGTGGCTGGAAGAGGCCCGAGACAGGAAGAGCGCTCCGAATCCGTCGAAGTAACGCCCCACGCCGTGGGCCCGGGGGACGTGGATTGCCTGCGCCAGCATCCGTCGGACCACATCGACCGTTCGCCGGTCCATGCGCGCGAACAGAGGGAGTCGATCGAGGGGCGCCCCTTCGGGGAAGGCGTCTTCCAGCAAGGCCAGCGCGATGCGCCAGGGCTCTCGAATCGCGGTCTCGCCGCCGGCGAGCCCGATCGGTCGAAACGTGGCCAGCCGCTCGAATCCTTCGGTCCGCGCCAGCAGCAGCTCTCCCCCCCACGACTCGCCGTCCGATCCATACCCGGTCCCGTCGTAGGCAACTCCCACGACCGGGCCCGGGAGCGCGTGCTCCGCCATCGCGCTCACGACGTGGGCGTGATGGTGCTGCACGGCGATCTTGCGGCCCCTGCGCGATCCGCGCGCGTAGGAGGTCGACACGTACTGGGGATGGAGGTCGTGCGCCACCAGTTCCGGCTCGACGCGCAGGAACCTCTCCATGCGGGACACGGCCTCCTCGAAAGCGGTCAGGGTCTCCACGTTCTCCAGGTCCCCGACGTGCGGGCCCAGGTACGCGGCGGACCCCACCCCGATGCAGAACGTGTTCTTCAAGTGCCCGCCGCAGGCGAGGACGGGCTCCTCGAACGGCACGCGCACCGCGATGGGCCGGGGAACCCAGCCGCGGGCCCTCCGCAGCAGAACCGGTCCGCCGGCCACCACGCGGACGATGGAATCGTCGCAGCGCGACTCGATCTCCCGGTCGTGCGCCAGGAATCCGTCGGCGATCTCGGACAGCTGCTTCAGGGCCTGTGCGTTCTCCGACACGATCGGCTCCTCGGAGAGATTCCCCGACGTCATCACCAGCGGGCGCCCGGCATCGGCCAGCAGAAGATGGTGGAGAGGCGTGTAGGCCAGGAGGAGACCGACCAGGGGATTGTCCGGCGAGACTTCGGGCGCCAGCCCCGAATCCTGGCGCCGCGGGAGGAGCACGATCGGGCGCTCCGGCGAGGTCAGCAACGCCCGCTCCTGCGACGTGATGTGCGCGATCTCCTCGGCTTCCTCGATGCCGCGCACCATGACCGCGAAGGGCTTCTCCTCGCGCCGCTTGCGCCGGCGCAGGCGCTCCACGGCCTCGGTGGACGTCGCGTCGCAGGACAGGTGGAATCCGCCGATGCCCTTGATCGCCACGGTCATCCCCCCCACGAGCATCCGCGCCGCCCACAGAATCGGATCCGGCCGGTCCAGGGCCTCCCCGGCCGGAGACAGCGCCTGGAGGCTCGGGCCACAGTCCGGACACGCGTTGGGTTGCGCGTGGAAGCGCCGGTCGGAGGGGTCGTCGTACTCCCGCCGGCACAAGTTACACATTGTGAAGGGGGCCATGGTCGTGGCCGACCGGTCGTAGGGAACGGCGCGGGCGATGGTGAAGCGCGGGCCGCAGTTGGTGCAGTTGGTGAACGCGTACCGGTAGCGCCGGTTGGCCGGATCAAGGATCTCCGCCAGGCAATCGTCGCAGGTCGCCAGATCGGGAGGGATCGAGACCTTGAGGCCCTCCGACACCGCGCTCGCGGCGATCACGAAGGCGGGCGCGGGCTCGGGCGGGATCGAATGAGAGTGAAGCTCCTCGATCCGGGCCGCGGGAGGCGGCGAGGTGCGGATGCCGGAGACGAAGTTCTCCAACGCCTGTTCGGTCCCGAAGGCGTCGATGGTCACTCCCTGGGAATCGTTGGCGACCGACCCGCCGATTCCGTTGTCACGGGCCAGGCGCCAGATCCAGGGCCGGAAGCCGACCCCCTGCACCGTGCCCCGGATTTCGATGCGCCGTCCAGCTTCGTTCACTGCGGTTCGACGTTAGGAGGAGGGGGGGTACGCCGACTTGGTGCAAACGCATCAATTTGACGGCGGCCGCGTCAACCGCCGACGAGCGCCCTTCCTTCGGATACCCTCACCGCGACCAATCGCAGCGGCGCGATCGGAGGTCCGGCCACCACCGCGCCCGTTTCGTCGTAGCGCCCGTCATGGCAGGGGCAGACGTAGGCGCGCTGGTCCTCCTTCCACTTCACCACGCATCCCATGTGCGTGCATCGCAGCGACCGGGCCACGATTCCTTGATCGTTTCGGAGGACCTCCACCGGGTTTCCGGCCACGATCACGATCCGGCGCAGCCCCGGAACCAGATCCCGGACCGGAATCGCAACTTCTCCGGGCCTTTTCGGCTCCTCGGGCGCGCACCCCGATCCCGAGAGCTGCAGCGCGGCGAGGCCGCACAGGGCTTCGACCAGCGTGCGCCGGGAGAGCATTCCTTGCCCTTCGTCGGCGCACTCCGGCGCCTCGGGGATTCCGAGATCGGCGTCCATCGGCCCTCCACCATGATGCCGCGCTGCGGCGCGGGCCTGACGCAAACGCATCGTTCGGAGGGGGGGAAGGACCCCCGAAAAATGATGCGTCTGCAGGATGCGACATCCGCCGGGCCGGAGCATCGTTCCTCCCAGAATGTGCAGAGCGGACCGAGTGCTCGAGTCCTCGTCGCGGCATGCCGGCGCTCTCGAATCATCCACCCAGAGGAGGTCGGTATGACGTCGACGGGCACGAGCCTCGTCCCCACGGAAGCAGCCGGAAAGCGCGGCGTGGACCGCCGCGACTTCATCCGCGCCTGCACGATGGCGCTGGCCGCCATCGGAATGCCCTATGCCACGGCCGCGAAGGTGGCCCAGGCCGTCGCTGCGAAGAAACTCAAGCCATCGGTGATCTGGCTCCACTTTCAGGAATGCACCGGCTGCACGGAATCCCTGCTGCGGACATCGCACCCCGCGGTCGCGGAACTGATTCTCGACCTGGTCTCGCTCGACTACTGCGAGACGCTCATGGCCGCCGGCGGCCACCAGGCCGAGGACGCCCTGAAGAAAGCGATGCAGGAGAACGCCGGCAAGTACGTTCTCGTCATCGAGGGAGCGATCCCCGTCAAGGAAAACGGGATCTACTGCCAGATCGGAGGCCGCACGGCGCTCCAGATCGTCAACGAGGTCGCGGACAAGGCGGGCGCGATCATCGCGATCGGCTCCTGCGCCTCGTGGGGAGGCATCCCGTCCGCCGATCCCAACCCGACCGGAGCCACCGGCGCGCCGACGGTGTTGAAGGGCAAGACCGTCGTCACCATTCCCGGCTGCCCGGCCAATCCGTACAACCTTCTCGGCACGGTGCTCCAGTACGCCACGTTCGGGACGCTGCCCGAGCTCGACGAGAAGAACCGACCGAAGTTCGCCTACGCGCGCACGATTCACGAGGATTGCCCGCGGCGCGCCCATTTCGACGCCGGCCGCTTCGCGCAGAAGTTCGGCGACGAAGGCCATCGGCTCGGCTACTGCCTGTACAAGCTCGGCTGCAAGGGGCCGGTCACCCATGCCAACTGTTCGGTTCTCAACTTCGGCGAGGTGATCGGAGCGTGGCCGATCGGCATCGGTCATCCCTGCTTCGGCTGCACCGAGCAGAAGTTCGGATTCCGCGTCGCGCAGTTCGACACGGTGGACATCGAGCACCCGACACCGCCCGACACGTACGCTCCGATCCATGCCGCGCAAGGACGGATCAGCCCGGTCGCCACCGGCCTGGCGGGTCTGGTCGGAGGCGCCCTGGTCGGCGCGGGGCTCATGGCCTCGAGGAAGCTCGGAGAAGAGCCCGCCGACAAGGGGAAAGATCCGGGAAAGGAGGCCTGACATGTCGGTCGACCGACGTTCTCTCTTGAAGACCCTTGCCGCAGCGGGAGCGGCGGCGGCCGCGTCGCGGACCGTCGAGGCACGGGTCCGGCCCACGGCTCCCGCCGACGCCCTGGGGCTGCTCTACGACACCACGCGCTGCATCGGGTGCAAGGCCTGCGTCGTCGCCTGCCGCGAAGCCAACAACCTCAAGGCCGACACGTCCAATGCGCCCGGCGGCCTCTGGGACATGCCGATGGACCTGAACGGGCAGACCAAGACCGTCATCAAGCTGTACAAGAGCGCCGACGGCTACCAGCGCTCGTACTTCAAGGCGCACTGCATGCAGTGCGTCGATCCCGCTTGCACCAACGCCTGCATGATCGGAGCGTTGAAAAAGAAGGAGCACGGGATCGTCTCCTACGACCCGAGCCTGTGCATCGGTTGCCGATACTGCCAGATGGCCTGCCCGTTCAACGTTCCCAAGTTCGAGTGGGCCAAGGCCGCCCCCAAGATCGTCAAGTGCGAGCTGTGCCGCCATCGGGTGGCCGGAGCGGCGCTGGCCAGAGTCGACGGCTTCAGCCGTTATCCCAAAGGCCATGGACCGGGCTGCGCCGAGGTCTGCCCTCGACAAGCCGTGATCTACGGCACACGCGACGAGCTCCTGGCCGAGGCGCGGCGCCGCATGAAGGAATTCCCCGACCGCTACGTTCCCAAGATCTACGGCGAGACGGACGGGGGCGGAACGCAGTGCCTGTACATCTCGCACGTGCCGTTCGAGGATCTGGGCCTGCCGGCCTTGAGCGCCCGCTCGGTGCCCGACGTCCAGCAGACCATCCAGCACGGCATCTATCAGGGATTCATCGCGCCCATCGCCCTCTATGGCCTGCTGGGCGCGGCCATCTTCCGCAACCGCAAGAAGCAGCAGGCGGGGGAAGGTGAAGCGCAGAAAGGGGGCCCGTCGTGACCGAGCAGGCCCAACCCCTGGGCGGGCCGATCTTCACCCGCCCGCTCCGAATTCTCATCGCTCTGTTCGCGGTCGGCGCGGTCCTGATCCTGTGGCGGCTCGCCGCGGGACTCGGTGCCACGACGGCGCTCTCGGACGGATACCCCTGGGGCCTGTGGATCGCCTTCGACGTCGTCACCGGCACGGCGCTCGCGTGCGGCGGCTACGCCATGGCCATCCTGGTCTACGTCCTGAACAAGGGCCGCTATCACCCGATGGTGCGCCCGGCGATCCTGACCTCGGCGCTGGGCTACACCATGGCCGGCATCTCGATCGGCCTGGACGTCGGCCGTCCGTGGCTGGCGTGGAAAGTCCCCCTGTACGTCTGGTCCTGGAACCTCCACTCGGCCCTGCTGGAGGTGGCCCTTTGCATCATGACCTACACCCTGGTGCTGTGGCTCGAGCTCTCCCCCGCCTTTCTCGAGCGCTTCCGCGAGGGGCCGGACGGTTGGTTGAAGAGGTTCTCGCAGAAGGCCTACCCCATCGTGGACAAGTCGCTCATCTGGATCATCGCTCTGGGAATGCTCCTGCCGACGATGCATCAGTCGTCGCTCGGAAGCCTGATGCTCCTGACCGGCCCCAAGCTGCACCCGCTCTGGCAGACGCCGTTCCTGCCCCTGTTGTTCCTCATCTCCTGCATCGCGATGGGCTACGCCGCGGTCGTCTTCGAGTCAACGCTGGCGACCGTCTTCTTCCGGCGCAAGCCGGAGACCGACATGCTGGCGGGCCTGTCCAAGGCGATGCTTCCCGTCCTGGGAGGATTCTTCCTTCTGCGTATCGGAGACCTCGCCGTCCGCGGCCAACTCGCGCTGGCCTTCGTGCCCGACCGCTACGCGCTGGCCTTCTGGATCGAGACCGCCCTGGTGCTGATGCCGCTCGCTCTCTTGTCGTCCGGGGCCCTGCGGCGGGATCCGGGCAACCTGTTCCGGGCGGCCATGGCCATGATGCTCGCCGGCGGCCTCTACCGGTTCAACACGTACCTCGTCGCCTACCGGCCCGGCGAAGACGTCCATTACTTTCCGAGCGCCCCCGAGTTTCTGATCACCCTGGGATTGGTGGCCTTCGAAATCATGGGTTACATCGTGATCGTGAAGGTCTTCCCGATTTTCAGCGGCGCGCCCCGTCGGGCGGCCGCCCAAGCATAGAGGTCAAGCCATGTCGAAACGCATCGTCGTCGACCCGGTCACCCGCATCGAGGGTCACCTGCGCATCGATTGCGAGGTGGAGGGAGGCAAGGTCCAGAAGGCGTGGTCCTCGGGACAGATGTTCCGAGGGATCGAGACGATCCTCCTGGGGCGGGATCCCCGCGACGCCTGGCTCTTCACCCAGCGCTTCTGCGGCGTGTGCACGACCGTGCACGCCATCGCCTCGGTGCGCACCGTGGAGAACGCCCTGGGAATGGAAGTGCCCTTAAACGCGCAGTACATCCGCAACCTGATCGTGATGGCCCACGCCATGCACGATCACATCGTCCACTTCTACCACCTCTCGGCCCTGGACTGGGTCGACGTGGTGTCGGCCCTGAAGGCCGATCCGGCCAAGGCCTCCGCGCTCGCCGAGAGCCTCTCTCCGTGGCCCGGCAACAGCAAGAACCAGCTGAAGGCGGTCCAGGAGAAGGTCAAGGGATTCGTCGAGGCGGGGCAGCTGGGCATCTTCACCAACGGCTACTGGGGCCACCCGGCCATGCACCTGGCGCCGGAGGTCAACCTGCTGGCGGTCGCGCATTACCTGCAGGCCCTCGAATATCAACGGAAAGTCAACCAGATCGTGGCGCTGCTCGGCGGAAAGACCCCGAACATCCAGAACCTGGCCGTGGGCGGCGTGGCCAACGCCATCAATCTCGACAACGAATCCACGCTCAACATGAACAAGCTGTACATGGTCAAGGACATCCTGGACGAGATCAGCACGTTCATCGAGCAGGTCTACTTCGTGGACGTCTGCGCCATCGGCGGAATGTATCCGGAGTGGTTGGGCTACGGCGCGGGCGTCACCAACTACCTCGCGGTGCCGGATCTGCCGCTCGACACCAAGGGCACCAAGTTCGATCTGCCGGGCGGCACGATCTTCAACGGCGATCTGGCCACGATCCGGGAGATCAAGACTTTCGACGACCCGTACTTCAAGGAGAACGTCACGGAGTCGATCGCCCACGCCTGGTACGACGGCGACTGGACCAAACACCCGTACGAAGAAGAAACGGTCCCCAAGTACACCAACTACGAGGACGCCAAGAAATACTCGTGGGTCAAGGCACCGCGCTTTCAGGGGAAGGTCATGCAGGTCGGACCGCTGGCGCAGGTGCTGGTCGGATTCGCCCTCGGCCACGAGCCGACCAAGCGCTGGGCGGTCAAGACGCTGGACACCGCGGGAGCCATCGCCAAGACGAAGCTTTCGCCGGCCGTTCTCCATTCCACGCTCGGACGCCACGCGGCGCGGATGATCCGAACCTGCGTGATCTCCGAGCTCGCGAAGAAACACTGGGGGCTCCTGGCGGAGAACATCGGAAAGGGCGACACGAAGATCTTCAACGAACCGGTCTTCCCCAAGGGCGAGCAGCGCGGGTTCGGGTTCCACGAGGCTCCGCGCGGGGTGCTCTCTCACTGGATCGTGATCCGGGACGGAAAGATCGCCAACTATCAGGCGGTCGTTCCCTCCACCTGGAACGCCGGGCCTCGGGACGAAAAGAACCAGCCCGGCCCGTACGAGGCCTCGCTCGTCGGCAACCCGGTCGCCAACGCCGAGCTGCCGCTGGAAGTCCTGCGAACGATTCACTCCTTCGACCCGTGCCTGGCTTGCGCGGTCCACACCCTCGATCCCGAAGGGCGCGAGATCGCTCGTGTCAAGGTGCTGTAGGAAGTCCGATGTCCGAAGTCCGAGGTCCTAGGTCCTTTGTCTGAAGTCCAATGAAGTCTAGAAGCGGCGGGAATGTCAGAAGCTCGCGGCGCGACCAGGTTTCGCGGACTGGATCCGCGAAACGACTCGCGACGCGGGAGCCGGAGCGGAGCCTGGGGATCAGGACCGCGGTCGAGCCCACAGGCGAGCCGCGGTCCGATGCGCCAAAGGCGCAGATCCCGAAGCGCAGCGGAGGCGACGTGCGAGTCCTCGGTCTGGGCAACGTCCTCATGGGGGACGACGCGCTGGGGCCCTGGGTCATCGAGGAGCTTCTCGCGAAATGGGAGTTCCCGCAGGACGTCTCCGTGCTCGACGTCGGCACGCCCGGACTCGACCTGACACCGTACCTGGCGGACGCCGACACCATTCTCATGGTCGATACGGTGAAGGCCGATGCTCCGCCCGGCTGGGTTCGCGTCTACTCCAAGGACGAGCTGCTGGCCCGGCCGGCGCAGCCCCGTCTCTCGCCGCACGATCCGGGCCTGGCCGACGCTCTCTTCACGCTGTCCTTCGCCGGCTCCGCGCCACGGGACGTCATCCTGGTGGGCGTCGTGCCCGAGGTCGTCGCCAAGGGCATCGGCCTTTCGCGAAGCGTCCAGGCAGCCGTCGAGCGCGCGGTCGGTGAGATCGTCGATCGGCTGGCCGGTCTCGGCCTTGCGCCGCGACGCAAAGCCTCTCCCCAACCCACCTCCCCCTGGTGGGAGCAGCCCGCGGAGGTCAGGACCTAAGACCGACTCAGGATCAAAGACGAAGGACTCAGCCTCCCTCCGACTACAATATATAAATTGTCCTCCATAGACAGCTCGAATCCTCAGCCCTCAGTCGCTGAGGAACCTCGGTGAGCTGAAGCCTACGGTTACGGGTGGGGCAAGCCCTGCCCTGCGCCAGAGAACTCCTATTGCGCCATCGTGGTGCCTTCGCGGCATCGTGGTCGAGCCCGCATCCGGGCGAGCCGCGGTCCGGTGCGGCCAACGGCCGCAGATCCCGAAGCGGAGCGGAGGCGAGAAAGAAAAACCCCGAACCGACCAGCGGCTCGGGGTGAGGAGGAGGACTCCGGCCGCTGAGCAGGCGGCCGGAGAGAGAGGCCGAGGTCTATCTCGCTGCCAGCAGGTTTCTCTCGTCCATGCCGCCGCAGCCGTCATGGGAGAACTCGCGCGCGCAGCCTCCGGCGGTGTCGCAGACGTCGCCGGTGAAGCCCTGTGCGTTGACGAACTTCAGCCAGCCGCGGACCGCGGACTGGACTTGAGCCTCGCCGGCGCCCTCCCGAACGATCATGGCGTTGGTGAGGCCCCACACGGATTTGGCCAGATTGCATGGGCAACAGCAGGTGGCCATGGAAAACTTCTTGCAGCATGGAGCGGCCAGCGTGGACAGGGCCTTCTCGCGGACCTTCTGCTGCGCGGCCGTCAACGTGATCGACCGGTTGTAGCCGATGAACTCCGCGGCCTGCGAGGGCGCGTCGAAGAACCGCGCCTTTCGGGCCGGCGACGGCCGAAGCGGCGTGGTCGAGCGCGAGCGCGGCCAGGATCGGCAGCACGAACAGCGTCCCCGCCAGGGAGGCCCAGGTCGACAGCCGGGATCGCGTGAACATCGTTTCCTCCCGTCGCGCTTTTCACCACGGGCGACGATTCCAACCGTAAACCCTCCCAGCCGGGCGTCTCTGATGCAAACGCATCACCGCGGGACGCTCCCTTTTCTTCGCGTCCCGGGAGAGAATGGAACGGCAGGGGGACCCGTTTGTCGCACACGCTCGATCTGACCGCTGATCTGCTCTACGCCCGCTGGAAGCGGGCCGTGGACCTGCTGTGGCGGGAGACCGTCCGACGGCGCCGTCAGGCCTCGCTCGCCGAGCGGGAACGCGCTCGGTGCGCACGCAGGTTGAGGAACCTGCAGCGCATCGTCCGCAAAGCGCTTTCGGACTACCACAAGATCGAGCTCGAACGGCAGGCCCGGCTGCAACAAAGGACGCGCAACCCCCAGCGTTAGCAAGCGACGATTCCCCCCGGGGCCTTCCCGCCACGCCTCCCGCTCTCCGGCCCGTATGACGGGCGTCATGGACGGGGATCGTCCTGCGCGAGAAGCTTCGACCATGACGACCATTGGAATGTTCGATCCGACGCTCCCGGTCAAGGTCCTGCTCGAGAGGTATCCCGACACGCGCTCCGCACTCGCCTCCTACGCCATCGACACCTGCTGCGGCGGCGAGCACCCGTTGGCACAGGCCTGCGCCGCCAAGAAGGTCCCGCTCGAGGACGTGCTTCGCGACATGGAGTCGGCGCACCGCGCGGCCGAGAGTTACAGCATCGTTCCTCCCACCCTGTCGATTCGCCAGGTACGAAGCCAGTTTCCTTCCACCATCCCGGTCTTCGAGAGTTACGGCCTGGGTGACTGCGGCGGTGACGATGGGCCCGACGAACCACTGGCCTGGTTTGCCACGGTTCACCGCCTTCCGCTCGAGGAGTTCCTGCGGGATATCCGGCAGGCCGCAGTGCGCGACGCGGCGCGGCAGCCCCGTCCGGCGACGCCCGCTTCGGCGGCGGCGCCCTTCTCGCCACACTTCATCCTCGGCTCGCTTCTTCTGACGCTGACTCTCGGCGCCACGACGGGGATGGTGAATCTCCTGCGCATCGCCGCGGGCGGCGACGTCCCGATCTCACACCGGCAGATTCATGGCCACACCCAGGTCCTGGGCTTCGCCGCGCTCTTCCTGATGGGGATCGCCTTTCATGCCCTCCCCCGCATTCTCGGGATCGGCGGCCTGCGGCCGGCCTCGGCCCGTCCCGTCTTCTGGTTGATGTTCGGAGGGGTCATCCTGCGAAACATCGGCCAGCCGCTGGGCTTCTATCCGATCGGCCGGATCCTGTCGCTCGTATCCGCGGCGTTGGAGGCCGCGGCAATTCTGCTCTTCGCCCGGTTCGTGCTGGGCCTGCTCTCCCGCGTCCGCCGGGGAAAATATGACAGGACGGATCCGATCCTGGCCTTCGTGGCCCTGGGGACGCTCTTCCTGCTGGTGTCGGGGGCCTTCATCGCGGCCCAGGGGATCTGGCTGGCGGGTCACGCCGAGACCGCGACGCCGACGGCTTTGACCGAGCCCTTCTACTTCGCCGCGCTCTACGGATTCCTGCTCGCCTGGATCTACGGATTCGGGAACCGGGTGGTCTCTCTCTTCCTGGGAGTGGGTCCGGCGCTGCGAGGGACTCCCCACATGGCCATGGCCCTCCAGGCGTTCGCGGTTCCGCTGTTTCTCCTGTCGTACGCGCCGTCCCTGTCCCTGGTTCGCGCTCTCCTGCTGCGAGACGCCGGGATGGCCGCCGCGGCGCTCTCCGCCGTCGTCTACCTCGCCGGGCACGGTTTTCTGTGGCGGCACGCGGCGTTCCCGATGATGAAGACCCCCGGCACGCCGACGTTCGCCATCCGCGCCGCGTTCGGCTGCCTGGGACTGTGGGCCATTCTGGAGCTCGCCGCGATCGGACTCGCGCGCGCGACGAGGATCCCGGCGCAGAACCTGTGGTGGTCGGACGCCGCCCGCCACTCCTTCTCGATCGGCTTCCTGACTCTCCTGATCATCGGCATGAGCCTTCGCATCCTTCCCGTCTTCTCCGGCAAGACCCTGTGGTCGCCGCGGCTGGCCCACGTCACGTACGGCCTGCTGCTCGGAGCCACCGCGATGCGGCTCCTTCAATATCCCGCGGCCTTCCATCCGGTCTTCTACCGGGCCGGTTCGTACATGGGAGTCCTCGTGGTGCTCGCGCTTCTCCTCTTCACCTTCAATCTGTTTCGCACCATGCGCGGCGGCAGATCCCCGAGCCCGGCGGCGGCTCAGGCGTTCTCGTCGAAGCTTCCCGTACGGAATTGATCTGTTTGAATCAAGAAGAGGCGATCGATCTTCATTACTGTCGAACCGGAGAACGGGTTGAGGTCGCCGATTTTGAAGAACGAGACCATGCAGCCAGCAGAAGGTTTCGGCGCTCTTGCGCTTTTTCTTCCCATGGCGAGCCTTCGACCCGAGCCCGTGTCCCCGCGGCGCGTTTGGCGCTGTACCGGCATCGCCGGCGCTCTCGGGAGTGGGAGGGTGGCAGCCACCTCACCGTGCGCCCGCCGCCTCTCCATGACTCGGCCGCCGGGATCACAGGGCACTCCCTCATCCTGGGGCCGGCTGCGACGGCCGAGGTCCTCGTCCCAACGAGCCTGACGCCGCCCGGCCGGCCCCCCTCCTCTTCGTCGACCGAGCCGCACCGAACCCCGGCCCCTTCCGCGCTGGCCTCCCGACGCTCGGTGAGAGATGATCCGGAGCCGGGTTCCACGAACCGCGGGAAGCGCGCTCGGAGACCGCGCGCGAAAGACCCGATCCTCGGGCGGAATCGAGGGATCAATCGGTGCCGGCAGGAAGCCAGAGCGCGATCCATATCGTGGGCGCGGGCCCGGCGGGACTCGCGGCGGCCTTGACCGTGGCGCGGGCCGGAAGACAGGCCATCGTCCACGAGCAACGCGCCGACGTCGGGGCGCGGTTTCATGGAGACCTGCAAGGGATCGAGAACTGGACCACCTCCGGCGACGCGCTGGAGGAGCTCGCCGCCATCGGAGTGGACGGCCGGCGCGTGGCGCATCCGATTCGGGAGGGCACGTTCTTCGATTCCGAGGGGCGCCTCTACAACTACCGATCCTCCGAGCCGCTGTTCTACCTCGTCCGGCGCGGCGCCGGCGAAGGGACGCTCGACGCGGCGCTCAAGTCCCAGGCTCTCGAGAGCGGCGTGGACATCCGATTTCGAGAGCCGTGGCCGCGGCTCCCGGGCGGGGGTATCGTCGCGGGCGGACCCCGCGCCGCCGACGTCATCGCCGTCGGGTACGTCTTCGAGACGGATCGCGCCGACGGCGTCTTTGCGGCGTTGTCGCAGCGCCTTGCGCCGAAGGGTTACGCCTACCTGCTGATCTCCCGCGGCCGCGGCACGGTCGCGACGTGTCTGTTCGACGACTTTCACAGCGAGCGGATCTATCTCGAGCGGACGGTGGAGTTCTTTCGGCAGCGTGCCGGACTTCAGATGCGAAACCCGAGCGTCTTTGGAGGCGCCGGCAACATCCTGCTTCCCAGGACCGCGCGGCAGGGTTCGATCCTCTTTGCTGGCGAGGCGGCAGGATTCCAGGACGCGCTGTGGGGCTTCGGCCTTCGCATCGGGATGGTCTCGGGACATCTCGCCGCCCGGGCACTCCTGGATCGAGCGCCGGAGCAGTACGACCGGGCGTGGCATGAACGGTTGGGGGGGATCCTGCGGACGTCGCTGGTCAACCGCTGGGGATTCGCCCGGATGGGCGACGCGGGATACAACAGGCTCATGCGCTCGATCTCCCGGATGTCGGATGCCCGCCGATGGCTGCGCCGCCACTACGCGCCCAACTTCTGGAAAAGCCTCGCCTTTCCACTGGCCCGGCGGGTGGTGAGGTCCCGGCGGGAAGGTCCGTCCTGCGGCCGGGGCGGCTGCGACTGCACCTGGTGCCGGATTCCCCACGCCCCGGATGCCATCTGACCCTTGATGCGATTGCATCAGGCCGAGAAGCGCTCTTGCCCCGATTCTCAGGAACCATGATCCGAGGAACCCCGTGACCAGCGGCCGTTCGACGGCGTCGGATTCCCTGGAACACTCGCTGTTCGGAGAGAACGCCGTCGGCGGCACCTGCCTCATTCAGCACGGCCAGCTCATCGAGGTCAGCCCGCGCGCGGCGGAAATCTTCGGCCATGACGCGGCCGCGCTTGCCGGATTTCCGGTGCTCGAGCTGGCCGCTCCTCAATCCCGCGGGCTCGTCCGCCAGAGCCTCGAGCGGCGGATGTCGGGCCAGGAAGAGGTGGCCCACTATTCCTTCCAGGGAATCCACAAGAGCGGCCGGACGCTCGAGATCGAAGTCTTCGGGTGGCGCGTCGAGCACGAGGGCGCGCCGGCCGTCCGCAGCATCCTCCTCGACGCCAGCGAGCGAAACTTCGCGGCGCGCTCCCTGCGGGAAAGCGAAGAGCACTTCCGATCCCTGATCGAGAATGCGCTCGACGTCATCGTCGTGCTCGACGCCAACGGCTGTGTCCGCTATGCCAGCCCTTCCCTCGAGCGCGTCCTGGGATACCGACCGGAAGATCGCATCGGTCACTCCACCTTCGAGCTCATCCATCCCGAGGACCAGTCCACGGTGAAGGAGACCTTCTTTGGCAGCTTGCAGCGGGCCGGGCCGGCCCCCGGGCCCACGGAATTTCGGTTGCTGCACAGGGACGGTTCCTGGCGGCCCTTCGAGGCGGTCGGGAACAATAAGCTCGGTGATCCGTCCGTCGGCGGCTTCATCATCAATGCCCGGGACATCACGGAGCGAAAGCAGGCTCAGGAGACCCTGCGAAAGTTGCAGCACGCGGTCGAACAGGCCGACAACGCGATCTTCATGACGGACCGCGACGGTCAGATCACCTATGTCAATCCGGCCTTCGAAAGGATCTACGGATTTTCCCGGGAAGAGGCTCTCGGCGCCACGCCCCGGATCTTGAAGAGCGGTCACCAATCCCAGGGGTTTTACGAGCTCTTCTGGAAGAAGCTTCTGGCCGGCGAGCCGGTGCGCGGCGAGATCGTCAACAAGACCCGCGCCGGCGGCCTGGTGACGGTCGAGGAATCCGTCACCCGCGTCCTCGGAGATCGCGGAGAATGCATCGGCTTCATCGCCGTGCAGAACGACATCACCGGAAAGAAGCTCCTGGAGGAGCAGTTCCGGCAGTCCCAGAAGATGGAGGCCGTCGGCCGCCTGGCCGGAGGCGTGGCCCACGACTTCAACAATCTTCTGACGGCCATTCTGGGCTACTCCGGACTGCTGCTCGCGCAGGAGGGGCTTCCCGAGCCGGTGGTCGAGGCCATGAGCGAGATCCATAAGGCCGGAGAGCGGGCCTCGTCGTTGACGCGGCAGCTCCTGGCGTTTTCCCGCAAACAGGTCCTGCTTCCGGAGATCCTCGACCTGAACGCGATCGTGCGGGACATGGAGAAGATGCTACGGCGCGTCATCGGCGAGAACATCGCGCTGATCACGTCTCTCGACCCGGCCCTGGGCGCGGTCCGCGCCGATCCCGGTCAGATCGAGCAGGTGATCCTGAACCTCGTCGTGAACTCGCGCGACGCCATGCCGGGAGGCGGGAGCGTCACGATCGAAACCCGAGGGTTCGACGTCGACGAGTCCTTCGTTCGTTTGCACCCCGGCATACGGGTCGGATCCCACGCGCTCGTCTCAATCCGGGATACCGGCCTCGGAATGGACTCCGAAACGCTGTTGCACCTCTTCGAGCCCTTCTTCACCACCAAGGAGAAAGGGAAGGGAACGGGTCTGGGGCTCGCCACCGTCTATGGAATCGTCAAGCAAAGCGGCGGCTATGTCGGAGTCGAGAGCGAACCGGGCCGGGGCGCCGAGTTTCGCGTTTTCCTTCCGGTCGCCGAAGGCGAGACGGCGGAGACGGCGGAGCGTTCCGGGACCACTCCGGGCCGAACCGGGCACGAAACGATCCTCGTGGTGGAGGACGAGGATCTCGTCCGCCGCCTGACGAAGCTCGTGCTGGGACGGGGAGGCTACAAGGTTCTGGAGGCCCGAGACGGCCGCGAAGCCCTCGAGAAGATTCAGACCTCCGACGGGCCGATCGATCTGGTGTTGACCGATATCGTCATGCCGGGAATGAACGGCCGGGAACTCATCCGGCGGCTGACCGAGTCGGGACGCTCCCCGCGCGTCCTCTACATGTCCGGATATTCGGAGGACGTCCTTCATCCCGAGGACGCCATCGAGTCCCGAGACCAGCTTCTTCAAAAGCCGTTCCTGCCGGACACCCTTCTCCGGCGGGTCCGCGAGCTGCTGGACCGCCCGATTCCCGACCGCTGATCCGCCCCTGGATCAGGCTTTGGGACCTGGCGGCTTCGGACGCCCTTCCTCTCGCAGATCGTCCGAGAGAATCCCGGTCCCGGGCGGCAGCAGAGCACCGGACTCGCCAGGGAAGCCCACTCCGGCAAAACCGCGCCCCCAGTGAACCGTGCCTCCGTACTCCTCGCCGCTTCGGCCCAACGGCGACCCATAGCCTCGGTATCCGCGACGCCGCCGTTTGGTCGCCTTCGCGGCCACGTCGTTGCGCTTGGGTTTCGGCATGGAGTCCTCCTTTGCGGACGCGACTTGGTTCCTTGCGGCCTGCTCTCCATGAAACCAGAAAGAGAGAGTCCGCGACAGATGCGAACGAACCGGCTCGACCACCTCTCTTGAAACGTCGGAAAGCCACACAAGGTTTCTCCTTTTTTCGAGGCCGCGGGCGGAAGGTCCCGCGGATGTCCTCGGGCGAGGGCGCCGGGGGACGGGAAACCTATAATCGGACGGTGACGGAACGCCCCCCCATTCCTTTCGACGCCATTCCCACTCTGGCGCTCCTGAAGCCCGAAGACCGCTCCGCCCTGGCGCCGCTGTGCGAGCTGTCCGCGTACGAAAAGGGGGCCACGATCTTCGAAGAGGGCGATCCGGCGGATCGAATCCATTTCCTTTTTCTGGGGAAGGTCAAGATCGTGAAGGCCGGGCCCGAGCGCGACCTGATCCTCGAGATCCTCGGACCGGGCGAGCCTGTCGGGGCGGTGGCGGTCTTCGAGGCGCGGCCGTTTCCAGCGACCGCCGTGGCGCTCGAGCCCTCCGGGATTCTCTCGATCCCGGAGCGGCGTTTCTTCGACTTGATCGAAAAGCGTCCGGAGATCACCCGCCGTCTGCTGGCCGGATTGACGCTGCGCCTGATGAGCGTGAACCGCCGCATGGCCGACATGACCGGCTCGGTCGAGTATCGGACGGGCCGCCTCTTTTCGACGCTGGCCGATCGGATGGGTCAGAAACAGGCCGACGGCTCGATCTTCGTTCCGCTCGCGCTCTCGCGGCAGGACCTCGCCGACCTGGTCGGAACGACGATCGAAACGGCCATTCGGATCATGAGCCGATGGAGCAAGGAAGGCGTGGTCGAGACCGACAAGAAAGGCTTCTGGATCCGAAAATCCGCCGCTCTCGCCGCGATCGCTCCGGAGGAATGAGGCCCTCGGGTCCCAGCGGGATTGCAACGCGATCGCAACGGGATGGGAAGATTCCAACCACGCCGCAACCTCGTTGCGATCACCCGATCAGGCTGCGATATCCAGTCTCAGAACCCCAACGAGGTGACAGAGGCCGATGACTGATTCGAAAGGAGATTTCGGCGAAGCGGGAAACGGCGAAACAGCCGTGTTGCGACGCTGCGTTTCGTCGATGAAACGCTGCGTTCGAATCAGCGGCTGATCCCCGCCTCGCGCATCATTCGCCAAAGGGTCGTTCGGCCGAGGCCCAGGGCCCAGGCCGCGTCGCTACGGCGCCAGTGATGCTCCTCAAGCGCCGCCGTGAGCCGTCCGGCGCGCGGCGGACCCTCTCCCTCGGGGGGGGCCGGCCGAGTCTCGGCTGCCGGATTCTCGGAGGAGGCGACTTCCGCCGGCAGATCCTCGGGCAGGATCGTTTGACCTTTGCAGACCGCCGCGGCGTATTCGAGCGCGCTCTCGAGCTCCCGGACGTTGCCCGGCCAGCGGTAACCCAGCAACGCGCGGAGCGCTTCCGGAGAGAACCGCAAGGCGCGTCCCTGCCGTGCTCCGACCCGAGCGAGGAGAACGCGGGCCAAGGGCTCGATGTCTTCGCGGCGCTCGCGCAGCGGAGGAATTTCAATCTGCACGACGCACAGCCGGTCATACAGGTCTTCCCGGAACTGCCCCTCGACGACGGCACGGCGCAGGTCGCGATTGGTCGCCGCGATGATGCGAATGTCGGCCGGCCGCGTCTGGCTCTCGCCCACCCGCTCGAAGGAGCGCTCCTGGAGCACCCGCAGGATCTTCACCTGCAGCGAGAGCGGCATGTCGCCAATCTCGTCCAGAAAGAGCGATCCCCCGGCGGCGATCTCGAAGCGGCCCGCGCGGTCGCGCGTGGCGCCGGTGAAGGCTCCCCGCACATGGCCGAAAAGCTCGCTCTCGAGAAGGTCGGCCGGTAGCACGGCGCAGGTGACGGCCACGAACGGCCCCCGACGCCGCTGCGAATGAGCATGGATGGCTCGGGCCACCATCTCCTTTCCGGCGCCGCTCTCCCCCGCCAGGAGCACCGTCGTTTCGCTGTGCGCCAGATCTTCGATCAGGCGAAAGATGGCGGACATCGTCGCGGAGCGCGCGATGAGCCCGGCGAACGAGACAGGTCCGCCCGCCGATTCCCGCTCTTCCTCCGCCGCCCGGAGAACGACGATGTACGACACCCGCGTGTCGCAGGCTCCCGCGGCGGTTGAATCGGAGCCGCGGTCACGGCGACGAGTCGCGGTCCGCCTTCACCTCGTCCCGGCAGGCTCGCGCGCCAACCTTCGCGACGCTCCTGCGCCAGAAGCGCCTGACGGAGAGGCGCCGCCGGCCCGAAGAGATCGGCGCCCAGCAGATCCTCCGCCGGCCGTCCTTCGGCGTCCGCTGCCGCCCCCTCTCCGAGAAGACCATCGAGCCCCGGAGAGGCATGGAGCACTTGGAACCGCTCGTCGAGACAGAGAAAGACGCGGCCCAGCGCGCCGAAGGCGGCGCTGACCGCGACCCAGCCCGGGGACTGGTGCCCTTCGGAAGCCGCGTCGGAAGATGCTGGAAGCGGTGTCAATCGATGTCCCTGCTCGCTTGGAATCTAAGAGGTCCTCGGCGCAACGGTATGGTGCAGACGCACCAGACTGTGCTCAAGCGAGTCTCACGCCGCCCGGGGCCGCCGTTTCCATGCGATGTAGGGGCGGGCGAGCTGGCGAAGGGCTGCGAGTTTCCAGGCATACAGGCTGGAAGAGAGAGACGGAGCGACCAGGTCCCGGGTCTCCTCCGGCTGCACCACCAGCGAGACCTCGATCGGGAGGATCCCTACCGGCAGCCCGGCGTCGCGGCACGCCTTCCAGAGATGGGCGAAGACTTCCTTCATCGCGTCCGGCTCGGGAGGCGGCACGTTCTCCAATTCGCTTCCGATGGTCGGACGGAAGACGCACACCGTCGGGAAGGCTCCGGCCGCGACGATCCGATCGATGCCGCGCTTGGTGGCCGCGATGGGCTCGAGCCCCGCGATGATCTCTCCCGACACGCGCCCGCGCCCGAGCTTGCGGGCCGTGTACTCCATGGCCCGGAAGAAGCCCTCCTGCCCCAGCGTCTCTTCCTTGCCCGGACAGAGGCGCGCAAAGACTTCCGGGTCTTCGAACTCGTAGCAGAAGGAGAAATGGTCGGCGCCCGCTGCGATCAGCTCGTCGTACTCGTGGAACTGCGCCTCCGGCACCGGGAAGCACTGAACCCCGATGAAACCGCCGACGCGCTCGCGCAGCGCCCGGACGAAGGGCTCGCACTGATGGAGGCCGTGGATCGCCTCCAGACGCTCCTGCTCCTCGTAGTGGTATCCGGTGTTCAGATGCGTGAAGACGGAGCCGGACTCGTCGCGCGCCGCGATGGCCACCTCGATCACGTCCTCCAGGTTCTTGCGCGGCTGTTCGTTGACGCCCAGATTCTTCCCCGTCGTGCAGAACTTGCAGGCCCGCGACGGTTTGGACGCCCAGAAGAGGCAGCTCGTCGAGACGTAGACGCCCAGATAGTTGCCCTGGAGCACTCCGACGCGGTGCATCTCGACGCCCGACGAGGTGCGGCGGCCATACCAGGCCGGCTCCTCCGGGATCTCGACGGCATATGCGGCGGCGGCGTCGCGGTCGTCGAGCACGCGATACCCGGCCGGCGTCTTGATCAGACGAAGCGGCGATGCGGCCGCGAAGGGCTCGGCCACCGGAACGTTGGCCCAGATCGGCTTTCGCGGCGCCGGCAACACGAGCTCCAGGCCCGACCCCAGCCCGGCGCGGGTCCGCGCCAGACGCCGGCCGTCGCTTTCGACCTGGCAGGAGGGGTCGATCCGCACGCCGCGGCAAAAGAGCTCGATCTCCAGCTCGACGGGCGAAAACATCCCTTTCCCCCTTCCTCAAAGTCACCTTAAGCAAGTCTTTTCGGGGTGTACATGATTCAAATCACCCAGTTCCCCAATCCGGTATGCTGCCCGCCCGCCGGCGGGAGAGAAGCCGGAGGGCGAGGAGCGCGATGCGGGCCATTCGAGGAGCCGTCCAGGTCGAGCGCGACTCTTCCGCGGCGATTTCGGCCGCGGTCGCGGCCCTGTGCCGGGCCATCAGCCGGGCCAACCGGCTGACGCCGGAGCGGATCGTCTCCGCCATCTTCACCCTGACGCCGGACCTTTCGGCCTCCTTTCCGGCCCGCGCCGCGCGGGAGCACGGCTGGGACGATGTCCCCATGATCTGCGCCCAGGAGATCCCCGTGCCGAAGGCTCCGCCGCGCATCTGCCGCGTTCTCGTTCACGCGCGGGGACGCCAACGGCCGCGGCACGTCTATCTGGGAAGCGCGCTCGATCTGCTGCGGCCGGACCTCGCCGCCGGGCCGGGCCGCGGATCGAAGAGAACCGGAAGGAGCCGCTGGCGATGATCGTGGTCATGAAGATGGGCGCGCCGCAGTCCGAAATTGACGGCGTGGTCGCCCGCATCCGGGAGCTCGGCTTCACGCCGCACCTGTCTCGCGGGGAGGAGCGCACCATCATCGGCGTGGTCGGCGACGACCGGCGCGTGGCCGAGGAAGGGATGTTCGAGGCTCTGCCCGGCGTGGCCGAGTGCGTGCGGATCCTGAAGCCGTTCAAGCTGGCGTCCCGCGACTTCGTGGCCGGCCGCACCGTCGTCCAGGTCGGCCAGGGCCCGGGCGCTCAAGGCATCGGGGGCCGCGACATCATCGTGATCGCCGGGCCGTGCGCCGTGGAGAGCTGGGAGCAGCTGGAGGAGGTCGCGGTGGCGGCGAAGGCCTGCGGCGCGCGGCTCCTGCGCGGCGGGGCGTTCAAGCCGCGCACGAGCCCTTACTCCTTTCAGGGCCTGGGAGAGGAGGGGTTGAAGCTCCTGGCCCGGGCCCGGGAGGAGACCGGCCTGCCGATCGTCACCGAGGTGATGACGCCCGAGGCCGTGCCGATGGTCGAACAATATGCAGATTGTCTGCAGATCGGCGCCCGCAACATGCAGAACTTCAACCTGCTCCAGGCCTGCGGGCGGTCGGCCAAGCCGGTTCTCTTGAAGCGCGGACTCTCGGCGACGCTCGAGGAGCTGCTCATGGCCGCCGAGTACATCCTGTCCTCGGGCAATCGCAACGTCATCCTGTGCGAGCGGGGAATGCGCACCTTCGAGCGCGCCACGCGCAACACGCTCGATCTTTCGGCCGTCGCCGTCTTGAAGGAGTGGTCGCACCTGCCGATCCTGGTCGACCCGAGCCACGGGACCGGACAGCGCTCGCTCGTCGCGCCGATGGCCAAGGCGGCCGTGGCCGCCGGCGCCGACGGCCTCATCGTGGAAGTCCATCCGCATCCGGACCGGGCTCTCTCCGACGGACCGCAGTCGCTGACACCGGACATGCTGGCGGTCATGATGAAGGAGGTCGGGGCGGTGGCGCGGGCGGTGGGTCGCGAGGTGTGACGCGCTTCGCGCGCGTGAGGCGTAAGGCGTAAGGCGTGAGGCGTGAGGCGTGAGGCGTGAAGCGTACGAACAGAGCTCAGGACGCCGTCGGCATCGTGGGTCTGGGGCTCATGGGCGGCTCGCTGGCCCGGGCCCTGCGCCGCCGGTTTCCGCGGCGGGTCCTCATCGGGGTCGAGCCCGGCACGCGCACGCGTGCCCTGGCCCGCGCCAGCGGGATCTTCGACACGCTCCTGCCCCGACCGTCGGACGAGCTCTCCCGGTGCGGCATCGTCGTCCTGTGCGCGCCGGTGCCCGCGATCCTGCGACTGCTGGGGCCCGTGTCGCGCACCATGCGGGACGGAGCGATCTTGACCGACGTCGGCGGCGTCAAGAAGCCGATCGTCGACGGGGCCCGCAGACGTGTCCGGCCCGGCGTCGCCTTCGTCGGCGCCCATCCGATGTTCGGGGGCGAAAGCGGGGGCTATGCCGGCGCGAGGGAGGACCTCTGGCAGGGCGGCACGGTGGCGGTGTGCACCGACGGCGGCGACCGCGAGAGTGAGCGGCAGGCCGCGCGCCTTCACCGGTCGCTCGGAGCTCGGATCGTCGTCTGCACAGCCGCCGAGCATGACGCCGCCGTCGCGGCGGTCTCGCATTTGCCCTATCTCGTTGCGAGCGCTTTGGCCCTGACGGCGCGAGCCGCCGGACCGCTCGCGGGGAGACTGGCCGGGCGAGGGATGGCTGACGTCACACGGCCCGCGGGCTTCGCCTACGCCATCCAGGGAAAGGCGGCGCGAGCCAACTCTCGCCTGCCCCAGGCGACGCGTTCCTTCGAGCGCGAGCTGCGACGGCTCGCCGGCGCGCTCACGGCCGGCACGGGCGCGCGGCGCCTCTTCTCACGCGCGCGCGCGGCGCGGAAACGATTCCGGTCCAAAAGCCCCCGGCCAACCCGTGAAGGGCGTCCCTCCACGCGACACTAGAAAACCCCGGCGCGCGGTGCGCGCTCACTCGCCTGCCCGGACCCCTCTCTTCCCCTGCCCGCCGATCCCTCCGCGCTGAGTCGTTTGCATCTTTCGCGTCGCTTGCGCCGCCGGGATGATCGCAGGGAGCCTTTTCGCCCGCCCAAACGCCTCAAGGAGCGAAAGATGACCAAGGAGATGACCTGCGTCATGGGCGGCGGTGAAGCCGCGGCGGATGCTCTCGCCAGGTTCCAGCCGTGACCGAAAGGAGAAGCCGCGAGAGCGCCGCCGATCCCACTCCGAGCGCCGGGAAGTTTCTTTCGCGCCGCGAGGTGGCCCGGATGTTCGGCGTGTCCGTCTCGACCGTCACGCGCTGGGCGAGGCTCGGGCTCTTGAAGACCGTGAAGACGCCGGGAGGCCACTACCGTTTCCCGGCCGCGGAGACCCTGGGCGCCGTGCGTGAGTCCTCCGCCGGGGAATTGACCCGGCTCGACTGAACATGCCGATCTCCGTCCGCCTGCCCGACCTCGCTCACTGGAAGGCCCAGGTCAAGTGTCAGGCAGGCTGCCCCGTCGCGACCGACGCCGGCCGCTACGTCCAATTGATCGCGCAGGGCCGCGACGAAGAGGCGTACCTCGTAGCCCGCGCGCCGAACCCGTTCGCCTCGGTGTGCGGCCGGGTGTGCGCCGCGCCCTGTGAGGACGCCTGCCGCCGGGGCTCGATCGACGCGCCGATCTCGATCCGGGCGTTGAAGCGCTTCGTCACGGAGAAGTACGGCGTCGAATCGATCCACCCGGACACGCAGAATCGCCTCCGTCAGGAGCTCATCTCCCAGGGCAATCGCTACGCCGGGCACTTGCCGGTCCACCCGCTCTCCCCTTCCCGCGCGGACTCGGGAAACCGGCGCATGGTCGCCGTGGTCGGCGCGGGCCCTGCGGGGCTCGCCGCGGCCCACGACCTGGCCCTTCTGGGCTACTCCGTAACCGTCTTCGAGGCGGCCGACGAGCCGGGCGGAATGCTGCGTTTCGGCATTCCCGAGTACCGCCTGCCGCGGACCCTCCTGCGCGCCGAGATCGACCGCATCGCCGGGCTGGGCGTCGACATCCGCCTCGGGCAACCCTTCTCCGAGACGTTCGCCCTGAAGGAAATCCGCGCGCAGGGCTTCGCGGCGGTCTTTCTGTCCATCGGGGTCTCTCAGGGGCGCGACCTTCGGATCCCCGGCGTCGAGCTCGACGGCGTGGTCAAGGCGGTCGACTTCCTGTTGAACGTCAACCGCGGCTACCGCATGGATCTCGGCCGCAGAGTCGTCGTGATCGGCGGCGGCTTCGTCGCGTTCGACGCGGCTCGCACAGCGCTGCGCCTGACCCGGGAGGAGGAGATCGCGGCCCTCGAGCCGGAGTCCGACGCCCGCCTGAAGGAGGCGCTCGACTCCGCACGGGCCGCGGTGCGGGGCGGCGCGTCGGAAGTGACGATCGTCTCGCTGGAGACCTTCGAGGAAATGCCGGTCTTGAAGACGACCCAGGGACACGAGGAGTTCGAGGAGGCCCGGAAGGAAGGGGTCGCGTTCCGCACGCGGCTGGGGCCCAGGGCATTCCTGGGAGACGGCGCGCCTGACGGGAATCGCCCTCCAACGCGTCGTGTCGGTCTTCGACGCCAACGGGCGGTTCTCTCCCACGCTACGACGAGAACGACATCACGCAGCTGGAGGCGGACGGATGCATTCTGGCCATCGGGCAGCGCGCCGATCTGCGGTTCTTGAAACCCGAGGATGGCGTCGAAATCACCGCGGCCGGCACGATCCGCGTCGATCCCGAGACCCTGGCGACCTCTGCCCCCGGCGTCTTTGCCGGCGGCGACGTCGCCTTCGGACCGCGCAACCTGATCGAGGCGGTCGCCAACGGCAAGCGCGCGGCGCGGTCGATGCACCGTTATCTGTCCGGCGAGGCCGCGGATATCACCGCGCGCCTGGAAATCGAGAAGCTGCCGACCTCGCGGTACCGCATGGTTGCGGGCTTCGAGATCTTCGACCGCGAGTCGCCGCCCACCCTGGACGTCGGGCGCCGGACCGGCATCGCCGAGGTCGAGACGGGTTACGGCGATCCGGAGGCCCGGCGCCAGGCCGCCCGCTGCCTGGTCTGCCACGTCCAGACGATCTACGACCCGGAGAGGTGCGTCCTCTGCAGCCGCTGCGTCGACGTCTGCCCGGAGTACTGCCTCGCGATCGTACCGTTCGAGGCGCTGGACCTCTCCGACGAGATCCGGCAGGAGCTCGCGGCGCGGGCGGAGGGAAACGGCCTTCCGCTTTCGGCCATGGTCAAGGACGACGAGCGGTGCATCCGCTGCGGCCTCTGCGCGATCCGCTGCCCGACCGACGCCATGACCATGGAGACGTTTTCGATCACCGAACGATTTGCCGCGCCGGCCGCGGCCGCCCAACGAGGGGGAGAGCCATGAGCGACAAGGCATCGGGGAACCGGCGGGACTTCTTCGTCAAGCTCGGCATCGGCGGCGGCGTCGCAGCGCTCGCGGGCCAGGCCGTCGCGTCGCTGCGCTCGCTCGTTCCCAACGTCTCCTACGACGCGCCGACGACGGTCAAGGTCGGGATGCCCAACGACTTTCCGGACGGGATGAAATTCCTGCCCGACCAGCGCCTCTTCGTCTTCCGCGATGGCGCCGTGTTCCATGCCGTGTCCGCCGTGTGCACGCACCTGGGCTGCACCGTCCGCGCCGAGGCGCTGTCGCAGCCGGAGACCCGGACGATCGACGGAAAGCCCTTGAAGCTCACGCACCGCTTTCTCTGCCCCTGTCACGGGTCCAAGTACAACGGCGACGGCACCAACGTCTCCGGACCCGCGCCCAAGCCCCTCGCCTGGTACCACCTCTCGATCGCCCCGGAGGACGGACAGCTCGTCGTCGACCTGGCGCGCCCGGTCGACCGCGACTTCCGACTGACCCTGGCCTGAAGGAGCACGACGTCATGAGCGCCAACCGCCAACCGCAGCCCGACGCCTCGCCCGGCGTCCACCCGCGGCGATTCTGGAGCTTTCGGCCCGCCTCGGACCGAGAATCGGGAGACGCCGTCGTCTCCAACTTCCTCCTCCACTGGTTCCCGGCCAAGAGCCACAAGGGCTCGCTCTCCTGGAGCTACTCCTGGTGGCTCGGCACCGTCTCGGCGGCGCTTCTCCTGCTGCTGACGGTCTCCGGCCTCCCGCTGCTGTTCCTCTACGTCCCATCGGTCGAACGGGCGTACGCCTCGGTCAAGGACATCGAGTACGTGACCACGTTCGGTTTCTGGATTCGAGCGGTGCACCGCATCTCCGCGCACCTGATGGTCGCGGTCGTCTTCCTCCACATGGCGCGCGTGTTTCTGACCGGCGCCTACAAGAACGGGTCGGGGCGCGGGCAGAAACGGGAGTGGAACTGGGTCCTGGGTGTGGCGATGCTGCTGGCCACGCTGTTTCTCTCGTTCACCGGCTACCTGCTCCCCTGGGACCAGCTCGCCTTCTGGGCCGTGACCGTCGGAACGAACATCGCCTCCTCGATTCCCTGGGTCGGCCCGACCATCCGCGAGCTCTTGATCGGCGGCCGGACGATCGAGCAGCCGACGCTGATCCGCTTCTACGTGCTCCACGTCCTGCTCCTGCCGGGCGGCGTGGCCGGCCTCTTCCTGTTCCACATGTGGCGGATTCGCAAGGACGGAGGGCTGGCGCGCGCCGACCGTGACGCCGCGCCCGCGCAGGCGCGGGAGACCACGCCGTCGAAGACGAAGACCTACACGCTCCTGGGCGTGGCGCGCGGAACGTCTCCCGCGATCCGGACCACGACGCTCGAGGCGCGCGAGACGACGGTGAACTCCGTCCCGGACCTGATCCGCAGGGCCGCCATCGTCGTCCTCGGCACGATCGCCGTCGTCAGCATCCTCTCGGTCTTCCTGCGTTCCCCTCTGGAAGAGCCCGCGAACTCCGCTGGTCACTCCCAATCCGGCCAAGGCACCCTGGTACTTCCTCTGGCTTCAGGAGATCGTCACCGACACGACCTTCCGGATCGGGTCGTTCACGATCAACGGCGCGTTCCTGGGGGGCGTGCTCCTGCCGGGCGCGCTGCTCTTGCTTCTGACCCTGTGGCCCTGGCTCGACCGAAGCCCCGCCGCCGCGGCGGGAGCCTGGTTCCCGAGGAGCCGCCGGGCGCAGAACGGAGTCTTCCTCGCGCTGGCGCTCGCCGTCCTGATCCTGATCGTCGTCGGGACGTTCCTGCGCGGGCCCTACTGGCACTTCTACTGGCCATGGCAGCCGTGGCCGGAGCTGCCGGGGAGGATCTGACATGGAAAAGCGCACCGACTCTCCATTTCCGAAGGTCGATCGTCCGATCCTGGCCGTCGTCGGCGTGGTCCTGATCGTCTCGACCACCCTCTTCGCGTGGAGCGACCGCAAGCACGACTGGCGCTACTACCAGTACGCGTTCCGCCAGCAGGTCGCCGAGAAGTACGGCGCCGAGAAGGCGAAGAGCGTGACCTCGGGCGTGCAGCAGATCTGGGTGCCGACCTGCGCCGCGCCGACCGCTGCGTCACCTGCCACCAGGCGGTGTACTGGAAGGGCTTCGAAAACGCGGAGGAACCGTACCGCTCGCATCCGGCGGCGCCGCTGAAGAACCACCCGATCGAGCGGTTCGGGTGCACCGCGTGTCACGGAGGCCAGGGGTACGCCGTCGATACCGCGGAGGCGCATGGACCGGTCGAGCACTGGGAGGAGCCGCTCCTGGGATCGGCGCTGGGCGAAGCCTACACCATCGCCGACGACAAGAAGGCGCTCATCCAGATGAACTGCAACACGTGCCACCGCTACGACCGCGAGACGGCAGGCGCCGACTTCGTCAACGTCGCGAAGAAGCTGGTGCACGACAAGGGATGCCGCGCCTGCCACGTGATCAACGGGCGAGGCGGCACGATCGGCCCGGACCTGACCTACGTCGGCGACAAGGCCGCCGAGCAATACGACTACAGCCACCTCTCGGGGCAGAAGACGACGTTCGCCTGGCACGTCGCGCACTTCAAGGATCCCCGCGCGTTGGTGCAGGACACCGTCATGCCTAACTTCCATTTCACGACCAAGGAGGCGCAGTCGCTGGCGATGCTGGCGGTCTCGTGGCGCAAGGCGCCGATCCCCGCGGATTACCGCCCGGGCACGCCGCGCACCGACCCGCAGACTCCCGAGGAAGTGGCCGAAGAGGCGCGGATGAAGACAGGGCCCGGCGCCTGGTTCGTCAAGACCGGCTGCTTCGTCTGCCACTCGATCCAGGCCCTGGGCGTCAAGAGCCCGGCGCAGATCGGGCCGGACCTTTCCACCGCCGTCGAGGACGTGCAGTCGCGCTTCGGCCGCACGATCGACGACTTCCTGGCCGCTCCGACCGGAACGATGTCGGTGGTGCTCTCGCGCCAGATCATTCTCTCGCCCGAGCAGAAGAAGGTCGCGGTGGAGAAGCTGCGCGAGGCGTTCGCGGAATTCCAAAAGCAGAAAGGCGGCGGGAGCGGGCCAGCGCATTGACGGCCTCGTTCCCCTCGACGAAGGCAGGTTTCGCAATCGAGATCAAGGAGGAAGGAAGATGAAAAGGACACTCATTCTGTGGATCGGCCTCGCCGCGGCCGTGGCGCTCTCCTGCGCTCCGTCGGCCCCCAAGGGCAGCAAGAAGAGCCCCGCCGGAGCCTCCGACCTGGCCGTGGCCGCGCAGAAGACCTACGTGGCGCCCGGCGATCTCGACGAGTTCTATCTGTTCTCCTCGGGCGGGCACTCCGGCCAGGTCTACGTCTATGGCGTTCCCTCCATGCGCCACCTCTCCACGATTCCGGTTTTCACGCCGTACCCGGGCACCGGCTATGGCTTCGACGACGAGTCGAAGAAGATGCTGGGCAACCTGACCTGGGGCGACGCTCACCATCCGGCGCTCTCGGAGACCAACGGCGACTACGACGGCCGCTGGCTCTTCATCAACGACATGAACGGACGCATCGCGCGCATCGACCTGCGCGACTTCAAGACCAAGCAGATCTTCGGCCCGGTGGCCAACGTCTCCGGCAACCACGCCTCCTCGTTCGTGACCCCCAACACCGAGTACGCCCTGATGGGCACGCGCTTCTCGATTCCCATTCCCAAGGGGACGACCAAGCCGATCGAGCAGTACGCTTCGGAGTACAAAGGCGTCGTCGCCGCGATGAAGATCGATCCGAAGAGCGGCGAGATCTCCTACGGCTTCGAGATCCTGATGCCCCCCTTCGACTACGACCTGGGCGACGCCGGCAAGAAGGTCTCCGACGGCTGGGTCTTCTTCACCTGCTACAACGCCGAGCGCGCCACCGGCAAGCTCGAGGTCACCGCCTCGCAGCGGGACCGCGACTACATCGCCGCGGTCGACTGGCGAACCGCGGCCAAGGCCATCGCCGAAGGGAAGGGGGACATGATCGGGGGCGTCAAGGTCCTCGATCCGAAGAAGGTCCCCGGCATCGTCTACCTGATGCCCTGCGGCAAGTCTCCCCACGGCGTCGACGTCTCTCCCGACGGCAAGTACATCATCGGCTCTGGCAAGCTCCAGGGCGTCACCACCGCCTTCAACTTCGAGAAGGTCCAGACCGCGATCCGCAACAAGGACTTCACCGGAGAAGAAGACGGCATCCCGGTCCTGAAGTACGAAGACATCAAAGACGCCGAGATCCCGGTGGGGCTAGGACCGCTCCACACCCAGTTCGGCCCCGACGGCTATGCCTACACTTCGCTCTTTCTCGACAGCGCCATCGCCAAGTGGAAGCTGGGAACCTGGGAGGTCGTGGACAAGGTCCCGATGTCCTACAACATCGGCCACCTCTGCGCGGCGGAGGGAGACACCGTTTCGCCCAAGGGCAAGTACCTGGTCGGGTTGAACAAGCTCTCCCACGGCCGGCACCTCTCGGTCGGGCCCTCGCAGCCGGAGTCCTCGCAGCTCGTGGACATCTCCGAAGAGAAGATGAAGCTGATCTACGACGCCTTCACCGAACCCGAGCCGCACTACGCCCAGATGATCGAGGCCAAAAAGCTTCACCCCATCGAGGTCTACCCCAAGGACCAGAGCACCAATCCGCTGGCAATCTGGGATGTCAAGGACGCCGGCGTCACTCGCGAGGGCTCCAACGTGCTGGCCAAAGTCGTGCTGGTGCGCTCCACGATCACCCCCACCGCCATCGAGGTGAATCAGGGAGACACGGTGAAGATCGCGTTGACAAACATCGAGCAGACCACCGACGAGATCCATGGGTTCGGGCTGCTCGATTACAATATAAATATTGTTTGCGACCCGGGCGAGACCAAGGTGGTCACGTTCAAGGCGGACAAGCCGGGCGTGTTCCCCTACTACTGCACGAACTTCTGCTCCGCCCTCCACCAGGAGATGCAGGGCTACTTGATCGTCAAGGGCAAGGGCTAGAGCCGAAGACCTCGGGTATCGAACCGAAACGGCGGGGTCGTTGGGGCCCCGCCGCCCCGGATCTGGAGAGGAGTTCCCCTATGAAAGCCCTGTTCGAGCGCAGCAGCCGCTTCCTGGCCGAGCCGATCGGCCTGGGGCCCCGAGGCCTCCTGGTCGTGGCGGCGCTGCTGCTGGTCCCCGCCTACCTGGCACCGCTCTGGAAATTGACGATGTTCGCTCCCCAGTATCCCGACGGCCTGCGTCTCTCCATCTACAGCTACAAGCTGGTCGGGGGCAACGGGGGCCAGGACATCAAAGAGATCAACGTGTTGAACCACTACATCGGCATGCGCGACATCGTGGCCGCGGATTTCGCCGAGTTCAAATGGATTCCCTTCGTGGTCGGCGGCCTGGCCCTTCTCCTTCTGCGTGGGGCGATCCTGGGCAACCTGAGCACGGTGGTCGATATGCTGGTCCTGTACATCTACTTCGGGCTTTTTTCGCTGTGGTCGTTCGCCTACAAGCTCTACAACTACGGCCACAGCCTCGCGCCGACGGCAGCGGTCAAGGTCGCTCCGTTCATGCCGCCCCTCTTCGGCCATCGCAAGCTCGCGAACTTCGACGTCTACTCTTACCCCGGAATCGCCTCCTACGCCCTGGGAGCTGCGGCCGTCGTCCTCTTGGGAGCCGGTCTTCTGGCCTGGCGCGAGGCCCGGTCGGGCGAGGCGGCGCAGGCCGGGGTGGCCGGTTGATCGTTCCGGCGCTCATCGCGCTGGCTCTGATGGTCTCTGGCGACGAGATGCCCGCGGCCGGTGCGGCAGGTCTGGAAGGGCGGCCCCCGGCGTCGCGTGTTTCGCCGATTCAGTCGCGGATCGACGCGGCGCCGCCCGGAGCGACGGTCTCGATCGGGCCGGGCACGTACGTCGGGGACTTGATCCTGGACAAACCGATCGTTCTCGCCGGCCGCGGGCGCCCGCGGCTGCTCGGCTCCGGCGCGGGCAGCGTCGTCCGCGTGCGCGGCAAGGACGTCCGCATCGAAGGCTTCGACATCGACGGTCGAGGCGGCGGCGACCTGATGCAGGACACCTCCGGGGTCCACGTGGCCGCGCCGGGCGCGGTCGTGCGCGATTGCCGGATTACGGGAACCCTCTTCGGCGTCTATCTTCGGGAGGCCCCCGGCTCCCGGGTGGAGAGCTGCACGATCCGGGGCATCCCGGGCAAGGACCCGGGCGAGAAGGGAAGCGGCATTCACGTCTGGAACACCGACGGATTCGCTCTGTCGGGTAACACGATCACCGCAGTCAGGGATGGTTTCTACATCCAATCCTCGCCGCACGGCGTGATCCGCGGCAACGTCGCCCGCGATCTGAGGTACGGCGTCCACTACATGTTCTCCGACGACAACCTCTTCGAGGACAACCTCTTCGCCAACGGCGCGGCCGGAGCGGCCCTGATGTACTCCAAGCGGATCGTCTTCCGGCGCAATCGCTTCCTGCACAACCGGGGCTTTGCCTCGGTCGGGCTGCTGCTCAAGTCCTGCGACGAGGTTCTGGCCGAATCGAACCTGCTCGCCGACAACGCCAGAGGAGTCTTTCTCGAAGGCTCGACCGGCGATCGTGTTCCGCGGAAACGTCATCGCGGAGTCCGACTCCGCCATCGTCCTGTACGACTCCTGCGCCAACGACGGCTTCGAGGGAAACTCCTTCGTCGGAAACCTGACGCCCTTGACGCTGGTCGGCCGCCGCACGGACACGCGATTCGACGGCAACTACTGGTCGGACAACGGCGAGCCGGACCTGGACGGCGACGGCCGCACGGACCGGCCCTACCGCTCTCCTCGGTCTTCGATCACCTCCGGGGAAACCTGACGGCCGCCGATCTCTTCACCCAGGGATTTGCCGCGGCGGCGCTGGGCATGGCCGAGAGGGCGTTCCCGGTCCTCGATCCGCTTCCAGTGGAAGACCATTCACCGCTGGCGCGCCCTCCCGCGCTCCCGGCCGTGCCGCGCCCCGAGCGGCGCACCGGCCGCCCCGACGTGGCGGGTGTCGCGGGCTCCGCGTTCGCCTTCGCCGGTGGCCTGGCGACGCTCTTCCGAGGGCGCCGATGATCCGCTTCGAAGATTTCGGCAAGCATTATGGCGATCGAGTCGCGGTCGAGTCCGTGTCCTTCGCCGTCGAGGCCGGAGAGGCGGTCGCTCTGCTCGGCCCCAACGGCTCGGGAAAGACGACGACGCTCAAGGGCGGGGCCGGCCTGATCCGACCGACGTCGGGTCACGTGTGGATCGGCGCCGCGGGACGAGAAGCGTCCGACCCGGCCGCGCGCCAGACGCTCTCCTATCTTCCCCAGCGAGTCTCCTTTCCCGATGCCCTGACCGGCCTGGAGGTCCTGGAGTTCTACCGGCGGCTGCGCGGGCGTCGAGGCCGGCCGCGTCCCGGAGGTCCTGCGCCTGGCCTCGTTGAACGGCGCCTCCTCCCGCTCGATCGCGACCTACTCGGGCGGGCATGGTGCAGCGGCTCGGCCTGGCCGTGGCCGCGCTTCCCGACGCCCCGCTCCTGCTGCTGGACGAGCCGACGGCCGCTCTCGACCCCGATGGCCTGTGCGCGTTCTACGGGTTGGTCGAGCGCCGGCGGCGCGATGGGCGGACGCTTCTCTTCACCTCCCACCAGCTGGGCGACGTCGAACGGCTCGCGGACCGTTTCCTTCTCTTGATCGGCGGGAGAATCGCCGCGAGCTCTCCCGCAGCGAGCTCTCCGACCGCCTCGCCGAGCGCGGAACGATGCGCCTGCGCCTCGCCCGGCCGGTCCCCGGATTGCTGGCGAGAGTTCCGCCGCTCGCGCCCCGGGCGGCCTGGTCGGGAGACGAGCTCGTCGTACCCGGACCGCGGCCGAGCGACCGCGGGTGCTCGACGTCGTGCGGGCAGCGGGCAGCGGACATCCGCAACCTCGTGGCCGAGGAGGCCCGGCTCGATTCCCTTTATCGCGAGCTGGTCGAGGGGAGCGAACCCGGGGCGGAGACGCGGGGACGCGCCGACGCGGAGACGGAGCCATGAAGCGAGTCCTCGCAGTGGCGGCCACGCTTCTGGCGCTCGGCGCCTGCGCCGGAGGACCGCCCAACCCGGCCGCCCTCGACACGCGGAACGAGACCTGCGGCTCCTGCCGCATGCCCGTTTCCGACGCGAGCCTCGCCGCCCAGATCGTCGCTCCGGGAGAAGAGGCCCGGTTCTTCGACGACATCGCGTGCTTGCGCGATTTCCTGGCGCGGTCCCCGCCGCTCCGCGAGGAGCGATCGCGTACGTCGCCGACCATCGCACGAAATCGTGGGTACGGGCTTCCGACGCCGTCTACACGCGCGCGGCCTCGAGACGCCGATGGGCTCGCACTGGATCGCGCACGCGACGGCGCGTCCCGCGACCGGACCCTGCCGCGGGGGCGGGACACCCGTCGCCGCCGGCGCGATCTTCGGACCGGGCGGCCCGCCGGAAGGCCGCTGAACATGCCCTCGGCCGCCGCCGCGCCCGGTTCACGGCCCCAGTCGACCTGGATGCCTCTGTGCCCGCCAGGAGCTGACCCTGGCCGTCCGGTCGCGCTGGACCCAGGTCTTCGCCGTGGTTTTCGCGGCGCTCGCTCTGGGCGTGGCGTCCTCGGGCTACGTCCTCTCAGGCGGCCGCGGCGTCGAGGACTTCGCCCGCTCGGCGGCCTCGCTGGTCCAGCTCGTGCTCCTGCTCGTGCCGCTGACCTCCTTGATGATCGGGGTCTTGACCCTTTCTCCCGAACGCGGCGCGGCGGAGCTCCTCTTCTCGCAGCCGGTTGCCCGGCACAGATCCTGCTGGGCCGGCTCCTCGGACTCTTCACCGCGCTCGCCGCGGCGCAAGCGATCGGGCTTGGGCGGCGCGGGAGTCGTGATCTTCCTGCGCTCCGGGCGAGCTCGGAGTCGGCGCCTACGCGCTTCTCTTCGGCGCCTCCCTCGCCTTGACGGCGATCTTCCTTGGAGTGGCGGCCGCCCTCGCTTCCGGCAGGATCGGGGGCCGGGCGCGCGCGGTCGCCTTCGCGCTGATCGCCTGGTTCGTCGCGGTCGTGCTCTTCGACGTGGCGGCCCTGGGCACCGCGACCCTGCTCCCCTCCGGAAGCGCATCGCGGCTCCTCATCACGGCAACGCTCGTCAATCCCGTCGACGCCGTGCGGACGGGCACCCTGCTGGCGATCCAGGGGACGGCGGCCTTCGGCGCGGCATCACTCGCGCTTCTGCGCGCGACGCGCGGGGCGGCGCGGGCGCAGCTCCTGGTGGCGCTCTCCGTTCTCTTCTGGATCGCCGGACCCATCGCCGTCGCGACGTGGCGCCTGCGCAAGACGGACCTGTGACGCCAGCGGCTTCCGGACGCCCCGTCCGGCCCGAAAAGCCGCCGGCATCGATCTGATCTGATTGAATCATTCGCCCGATTCAGGCGTCCGCGAAAATCGGTTCATGCACGCGACCAAAGAGAGCGATCCATCTTCCTCAACGGCTGAGGAGCGACGATTCCTCTCGCGGCTGGAGGTTTCCGAGCTCTTCGGCGTGGCGCCATCCACCGTGACCCGATGGGCGCGCCAGGGTCTTCTCCAGGCCGTCCGCACGCCGGGCGGACACTACCGATTCCCGTCCGCGGCGACGCGCCGCGCCGCTCTGGAAGCGGAGACCGGCGGACGCAAGGGGCTCGACTGAGAGTGGCGCCTGCGCCATGATGGCCCCCGCGGAATCTCTCCCGGACTTGCACCCAACGCGGTCCCCAGGAGGCGACACCATGCAGAAAGCGGAACTTCCCCACATCCTGCAAATGGCGCACGAGGAGCTCCACGAGGAGATGGTCAAGGCCACGAAGCTCGGCGGAGAAACGGGAACCGCGGCCAAGGGCGTCGTGAAGGTTTTGTTTCCCCACGTTCTGCTGGAGGAGGAGTTTGGGATTCCTCCCCTGTCGCTCCTGCCCCGCCTCGCGCGGGGGGAGATCGCCACCGAGATGGCCAGCGTGCTGCAGCAGACCGAGCTCCTCAAGGCGGAGCTTCCCCGCATGCTGGACGAGCACAAGTTGATCGTCGCAGCTCTGCAGAAGTTCCTCCAGGCGGCGAGCGCCGAGGGATACACCGGGTACGCCCAGTACGCGAGGAAGCTCATCCTCCACGCCCAGATGGAGGAGGAGGTTCTCTATCCCGCCTCGATCCTGGTGGGCGAATACTTGAAATTGAAGCTCGGCAAGTCCTGACGGGGAGCAAGATGTCGACCGACCGCACCAAGGGTCCCGCCGGCCAGCGCCCGACCGATCCGTTTCGCCTCGAGCACCGCGACATCGAGGACCGTCTGGCTGAGGTGGAGCGGCAAATCGGGGGCCTTCCGGCCGCCCCGCCGGTCGAGCAGCGGCGCACCATGACGCACATCCTCGTCTTCCTGCGCGAGCACGTCCTCCTTCACGCTGAATGGGAGGAGAAGGTTCTCTATCCCGTCGTGGACCGCCGTGCCGGCAGCGGCGCCCACCGGTTCACCGCCTCCATGCGCCAGGAGCACGCCATCGTCGCCCGCTGGACCGAGGAGCTCGCATCGGAAGCGGCCAAGCCCGAGCCCGACGCGACCCGCTTCGCCCGCCGCGCCGATCAGCTTCTGGGCGTCCTCCAGGCGCACCTGGAGAACGAAGAGGAAGTCCTTCTGCCCGTCCTCGACTGGACCATGACCCCGGAGGACTTCGAGCGCGAGATCTTCTCCCGGGGGTTCCCGCAGCGCTAGACCGTCGCCGGAGCTGCGGTTCGCGGTCTGCGCGCCTGTAGGCGCGCACGGGCGTTCGGCTCGCCCGGATGCGAGCTCGACCGAACTCCTGACCGCGAGACCTCCGCTTTGGCTCACGCGTCGCGAGTCGTCTCGCCGATTCACTCGGCGAAACTTGGTCGCGCCGCGAAAGCACCAGGACACGGAGCCTCCAACTTCACCCGTTCCCACTTCACTTCCCGGCGATCCCGGGGATCCGGGCGTTCGCACCGCCTCGGAACTAATTCAATTGCATCAGGCGCAGGTTCGGCATCTCTTCAAAACTGTGTCCGGCCGAGCGGGCGGATGCCTGTGGGAAAGCCGGGAAGGAAGGATTTCCAATGCCGACGAAGGACCTGACGATCGCCATGGTGGGCTCCGGCGGAGACGGCGTGGTGACGATGGGAAATCTCGTCGCGCAGGCCGCCGCCCGCGAAGGCCTTCACGTGATCCAGACCGAGGCCTACGGGCCGCAGATTCGCGGCGGCGAGACCTCCTGCACGGTCCGGGTCGCGTCGCGGGAAGTCTTCGCCCAGGGGGACACCGTCGATGTTCTGGTCGTCTTCGGCTGGCAGGACTTCGCCCGTTTCCGCGGAGAGATCGCCGCGGCCTCCGACGCCGTGATCCTGTACGAGGCGGCCGACGAGACGCAGTTCGAGAAGCTCGACCTGCCGGTGGGCGAGCACGCCCGCTGGATCCCCATCCCGTTCCAGCAGCTGGCCAAGGACTCCGCCGGCACAACCTCGGCCAAGAACATCGTGACGCTCGGGATCGTGGCGGAGCTCTTCGGCTTGCCGGCCGAGACGATCCGCAAGGCCGTGGCCCGGAAGTTCAGCCGCAAGAAGGCCTCCCTTGCCGAGTCCAACGACCGCGCCTTCGAGGCCGGGTGCGCCTTCGCCCGCGGCGTCACCGAGAACATCGCGCACAAGCGCCTGATCTACGAGCCGGGACCGGCGCGCCTGCTGATGTCGGGCAACGAGGCCTGCGCGGTCGGGGCGCTCCATGCCGGCTGCCGGTTCTTCGCCGGCTATCCGATCACGCCCTCGTCGGAGATCCTGCACTTCCTCGCCGAATGGATGCCCAGGGTCGGCGGCTCCTTCGTCCAGACCGAAGACGAGCTGGCGGCCATCGGCGCGGTCATCGGAGCGTCTTTCGCCGGGGTCAAGTCCATGACCGCCACGTCCGGGCCGGGGCTCTCCCTGATGATCGAGATGCTGGGCCTGGCCTCCATGGCCGAGGTGCCCGCGGTCATCGTGGACGTCCAGCGGGGCGGCCCCTCGACCGGAAACCCGACCAAGAGCGAGCAGTCGGATCTGCTGCAGTGCCTCTACGGGACGCACGGCGACGCGCCGCGCGTGGTGCTGGCCTGCTCCGACGTCGAGGACTGCTTCCACGCCACGGTCGACGCGTTCAACATCTCCGAGGAGTTCCAGCTCCCGGTCCTCGTGCTCTCGGACCAGGCGGTCGGGCAGCGCAAGGAGACGATCGCGGCGGAGACCCTGGAGCACGAGGTGCGCGAGCGCATCCTGCCGACCGAGTCGGAGCTCACCGAGCTACGAGCGCTACCGCGACACCGCCGACGGTGTCTCGCCCATGGCCGTCCCGGGCATGAAGGGCGGGATGTACCAGACCAACGGGCTCGAGCACGACGAGGCCGGCCGGCCCACGTCGCTCCACCTGGCGCACGAGAAGATGAACGCGAAGCGCTACCGCAAGCTCTGGCCCATCCGCGACCGCTATCACTTCTTCCGGCGCTACGGCCCGGCCCGGGCGCGAGGTCGGCGTCCTGTGCTGGGGCTCGTCCAAGGGCGCGGTCAAGGAAGCCGTGCTCGCGGCCAACGTGCGCGGCGAGAGCGTCGCGGCGTTCGTGCCGCAGATGATCTATCCCTTCCCCAAGCGGCAGTTCCTGGAGTTTCTCGCGAGCGTCGACGAGCTCCTGGTCGTCGAGCTCTCCTACACCGCCCAGTTCTACAAGTACCTGCGCACGTTCCTGACGCTTCCGGAAGGGCGCACGCATGTCTTCAAGCGATCGGGAGGCAAGGATCTGACGGTGGCCGAGGTGGCCGACGAGATCGACAAGGTCCGGCGTCTCGCCGCGACCCGTCTGGCCGAGGAGGTGACCGCATGAGCTACCGAACCTCGCCGCCCTGCCGGTTCTTCAACCCGCGGACTACAAGTCGGACTTGAAGCCCGTCTGGTGCGCCGGCTGCGGCGACTACGGCGCGCTCGCGGCGCTCCACCGGTCGATGGCCAAGCTCCAGCTCCTGCCGTGGAACACGGTCGTGGTCTCGGGCATCGGCTGCTCCTCGCGCCTGCCCGGCTACGTCTCGACCTTCGGATTCAACGGCGTGCACGGTCGGGCGCTGACGCTCGCGACCGGGATCAAGGTCGCGCGTCCGGACCTGACCGTCGTCGCGGTCGGCGGCGACGGCGACGGCATCGCGATCGGCGGCAACCACTTCCTCCACGCCGCCCGGCGCAACTTGGACGTCGCCTACCTGCTCGATGGACAACGAGATCTACGGCCTGACCAAGGGGCAGGTCGCGCCCACGACGCCCACGGGAGACAAGACCAAGTCGACCGCGTACGGCAATCCCGAGCCGGCGGTCGATCCCGTGCGAGCTCGCCATCAGCTTCGGAGCGACCTGGGTGGGCCGCGGGTTCTCGGGCGATCCGAAGACGCTGGTCGACCTCATGACCGCCGCGATCGAGCACCACGGCTTCGCGTTCTTGAACGTCATGTCGCCCTGCGTCACCTGGCGCGGCGACGACCAGTTCAAGACGCTGAAGGCCAAGCTCAAGTTCCTGCCGGCCGACCACGACCGGACCGACCGCGCCGCTGCGCTGCGCTACACGCGGGAGACCGACACCCTGACGACCGGCGTGCTCTACCAGGTCGAGCAGCCGTCGCTTCTCGACCGCATCGCCGACATCCGGCACAAGGCGCAGCAGGCGACCGGTCCCATCGCCGGTACGGCGGAAATCCTGAAAACGTTCGCGCCGGCGTTCTGAGGGAGCGGCCGAGGCTGGCCCGCTTCGAGGGCCCGACCAATCGGTGCGAAGGGGCGCCTGCTGGACGGCCGGAAGCCCATCGGGGCGAACGTTCCGGTCCGTATACATAGGTCGCGAACGAAAATCGGAACGGCAGGCCGACGGGGGGATCTGTCGCTGAGCGAGGGGACTGGAACTTGATCAATCAATATCGATCTCGCTGGCTTATATGGCTTGCGGTCAGCGCTGTGTTTCTCCTCTCAGGCGACGCCGGCCTTTCTCAGACCCTGACGATCGGCAGCCTACCAACTTCCTCCGACTACTCCTTCTCCCAAAATTTCCCTTTCCCGGCCATCGGACCGAACAGCACGATTACGATCGAGGTCCGAACCGGAAACGCCTTCGTCTATGGGGTGACCGCAGACAATCGCACCAACGATACGAGTTTCCAGCTCGCCCGGCGTGTCAGTCCCTGAACGCGCGACAGACCGAGGTGAGAAGCTCTGCCTCTTTCTCACCCGCCAATTGCTGCTTCAACCTCGCGGCACGGCCACGTTTCACGGGCCCACGGCACGCTTGGACACACTGCAATGCGGCTGCCTCTTGGAAACAATACAAATATTGTGAGTTGGCTCGGACCGGATCGAGGCGTTGAAGACGGGCTCGATCTCGCCGGTCAGAACAGCATCGGCGATCCGGCCCTGAGGGCCGTACGCCGAGAGAAAGCCGGATAACCGAACGTTTGAGCCGTCGACGAGGCGTGTCAGGAGACACCGCGGTGACGCGTCTTGCGGCTTCTTGCGATGATCGCGTCAATCTCCTGACCGCGCAGCCGGTCGAGACCGCGTTTCTTGGCGTCGGCGCGAATTTCGAGCAAGGCCGAGAGCGCCTGTGCCCGCCGCACGGCGTCCCCGTCTTGAGTCTTCACGATCACGAGCTTATCGCCGCTCGGAGACGACGGCTTCGAACCCAAGCGATATCTCGGATTTGCCGCCTAGAGTCCCAGCGCCTGGAACCGGGCCACCAGGGCGTCGCTCTCCTCGGGGCCGACCACGTGGTCGATGCCGGGATAGAGGATCAGCTCTTCCTTCTCGTTGTGCTCGCCGATGACTTCATGGAAACGACGGCGCAGGGAGACCACCGCCGAGTCGGGCTGGCCGATCGCCGCGGCGGTGGATTCGAGAAGGAGCAGAAGCTCTCCGTGCTCGAAACGCATGACCGCGGTCGGGCCGCAGGACGGGTCGAGCCCCGCCTCCTGCTCGAAGCGCGGAAAGAGGACATCCTCCTCGAACCGAATATGGCGCTTCAGCCCGCAGGCGAAACGGGCGTAATCGGCCGTGGCCGCGTCGAAGTCGCCGGCCGATCGCGCGCCGATGGCCAGCGATTCCAGCGCGTCCAGACGATCGTGATCCCATGCCAGAGCCTCGGCCACCTGGCGCTGCGAGCCCAGGGACGCGGCCCGGCGCGAGAGCTCGATCCACCAGATCTCGGGCCCCTGCTCCAGAGGAGACCACTCGAAGAGGCCCTTCCGCTCGCTTTGAAATTGGCCGAGCAGCCGCCGCGGTGGAACGCCCGACGCGAACTCGAACTCCTCTCCCGGGGAGAGCGAGTCGAAGACCGAAAGGATGCGGCCGGCCCGCTCCGAAAGGGGAAGAGTCTGCGTGTCGACGGAGAGCTCGGTCGAGATTCGCGCTGTCATGACGCGGGCCTCCGGAAGGAAGCGGCCTCCTCGCCGGCGGCCGCGGATTTGGATGCAACGTTCATCTCCAGGACCGTTCGCCGCGAGGGCGCAAAGCCGCGCCGGCTCAGGAATCCGTTCAACTGGTGGTCGTCCCAGGAAAGCTCGGTGCGCAGGCGCTGGACGCCGAAGGCCCGCAGGTTGCGCGCGAGCTGCTCGAGCATGCACGTCGCGATTCCTTTTCCCTGCTGGCGCCGATCGACCAGGATCGTGTCGATCACGGCGATCGGTTCGGACACTCCGAACTCGCCCTGGCGCAGCGAGCCCAGGATCGCTCCCACCAGGAGACCGTCGACTTCGGCGCCGATGGAAACGTGCAGGGCGCCGGGCTCCGGAGCGAGCTTGCGCTGGTACCAGTCCCGCCGGCCGACGCCGGTGAGCTGCTTGTCCATGTCGATCAGGCGCTCGAGATCCCTCGGCTCGACCGAGCGGACGACGGGTTGGAGACGCGCGGCTTGCATGGAGCCATGTTCCTCCGTCGGACGGATTCGGAGATGGTTCAAATGCATCAGGGCGGGCGTCCTGCGCCCGTGCCCTCTTACTCCTGGAGACTCGGGCCGCCGGGAGCCTCGGACGGCGTTTCCAGCCCGGCGAGACACGCCTGGGCGCAGCCTCCGCGCTCGGGCCACAGAGAGCAGCGCTCCACGGTAAGCCACTGCCGGCCGAAGATCGCCCCCCGCGCGGCGCGCGCCGCATCGATGCCGATCGACGCCCGTACGCCGCCCTCGGGGCACACCACGGCCCTGGAACGGCGAGACTCGGAAAGCGTGGCCAGGGCCACGGGAAGCAGGACGCACAGGGCTCCGATTCCGAGAATGGCCACGATGACCAGACCTGGGGATTCCATGGAACCTCCTTTTCCTAGCTGTCTCCGGTGAGGCTCCGCTCCAGCACCAGCCGCGCCGCCGGAGCGAAGCCGTTCTTGTCCAGAAAACCCGCCAGCTCGTGCTCGTTCCACGCCACCTCGGTGCGGAGACGCTCGATGCCGAGCGCCTTCAGGTTCTTCATCAGCTGGAGGAGGATCTCCGTGGCGATGCCGCGGCCTCGAAAGCCACGATCGACCAGGATCGTGTCGAGCACCGCCACCGGCTCTGGTACGCCGAACTCCCCGTACTGGAGCGAGCCGAGAACCGCGCCGACGAGCAGGCCGTCCAGCTCCGCTCCGAGCGAGATCTTGAGATCCGAATCGGTGAGCGCTCTCCGGACCGAGCCTTCGTACCAGGCTTTGCGATTGCGCCCGGTGATCTGCTCGTCCATGCGCACCAGCCGCGCGACGTCCTCGGCGCGCAGCGTTCGGATCGTCAGGCTGTCGCCGCCGTCGCCGTCCATGCCGGACCTCCCATCGCCACTCGCGTGTGGCGGAACGCGCCCCAGATCGCCGCGCCGATGGCCCCGGCGTAGGCCGAGAGCGGATGCCGGACGAGCTCGGGAGGGGCGCCGCCCCCCTCCCGCGGAACGCGCCGCAGCGCTTCGGCCAGGGCTCCGTGCAATCCCTCGTCGGCGGCAAGCCCGCCACTGACGAAAACGACCTCTGCCGCTCCGATCGACTGGAGAAGCCGGGCGAACCGGCCGGCCATGCTCTGGTGGATGCCCCGCAGGATGTCCGGCGTGGCGACGCCGCGGGAGACCATGTTGATGACGTCGGTCTCGGCCAGGACCGCGCAAATGGAGCTGACGGCTTCGGGCCGCTCCGACGCCAGCGACAGCGGGCCGATCTCCGCCTGGGACACGCCGAGGTAGCGCGCGATGTTCTCCAGAAACTGTCCCGACCCCGACGCGCACTGGCTCGTCATCTTGGAGGCCGTCACGCGGCCGCGCGGATCCATGGCCACGGCCCGCGCGTGGAGGGCCCCCAGGTCGAGGACCGCCCGGGCCCGCGGCTCCAGATGCAGCGCGCCGCGCGCGTGGGTGGTCATCCCGTAGAAATGCCCGGTGGCGAAGGGCGCGTCTTCCCCTTCCCCGGTCGTGGCGACGTAGTCGATGGACGAGACGCCGGCCGCCGAAACCGCCGCCGAAAACGACTCCTCGACCACGGCGGCCACGCTGCGGCGTCGGATCCGGGACGAGGCCTGCGAGAGGATCGTCTCGCTTGCGGCGTCGACGCCCATCACGACGACCTTGACCGCGCTCGTTCCCACGTCGATGCCGGCGACGACCGTCATGCCGCGGCCCTCAACGCGAAGAGCGCGGCCCCGAGAGCTCCGGTATAGATGCTGTCGACGGAGATGTTGATCCGCCGCGGGCCGTAGCTCTCGGCCACCAGCTTCTCCAGCGCCGCCACCGCTGCGGCGTTGCGGGCGACGCCCCCGGTGAACGTGAACTCGTTCTCGATGCCGCCCGAGCGCGCCAGCAGGCTCATGGCCCGCAAAATGACAGCGCGATGAAGTCCCGCCAGGATGTCCTCGCGTTTCTCTCCCAGCGAGAGACGCTCGCGCAGCTCGGCGCCGGCGAACACGGTGCAGGTCGACGTGATCCTCACGGGGCGGCGGCTCAACAGTGCCAGCGGCGCGAGCTCGTGCAGCCCCATGTTCATTTCGTCCGCGATGTACCCCAGATACCGCCCGCAGCCCGCCGCGCAGCGGTCGTTCATCTGGAAGCTCGTCACGATCCCCCGCTCGTCCACCTGGATGGCCTTGGTGTCCTGTCCTCCGATGTCGAGCACCGTGCGCGTGCCGGGGAAGAGGGCGTGGGCGCCCAGGCCATGGCAGAGGATCTCCGAGCGAATCTGCTCCTTGGGAAACGGCAGCCGCGCGCGGCCATACCCCGTTCCGACGCTGCCGACGACCGTCAAGGCCGCCTCCACCGCCCGCTCGACACCGGCTTCGACTTCGGCCGGGCGACCGATTCTCGCCAGTGCCTTGCCGATGTGTTCGCGAAATCCGAGCTCCACCGGCTCGTTCTCCACTTTCACGATGCACTTGTCGTACAGGCCTGTCAGGAGGTCGAAGGGAACGACGCCGGGATCGGCAAGCTCTTCGGCCAGGCGCGCGAAGGCAGAGCCTGCGGCGTCGCGGAAGAAATCGGAGCGCTCTGCCGGAGACGGATCGCCGAAGCGCTCCACTTCCTCCGCCAGAAGCCGATGAAAGATCGATTCGAGCGTCGAGAGGAGGGCCGGGCGGCGCTCCGGTGCGGCGCTCTTCTGCGCTTCCTCCTCCATCCGGGTCCGAAGAAGCGCCAGCTGGGCCAGCGTCTGCTCCAGCCGAAAGGCCGTCAACAAACGGCCCAGGAGGGCCTGGCCGGCCGCGCGCTCGACCTCCCGCGAGAGCAGCGCGAACCGCGCGGAGACGAACGCCTCGGTGCGCGCCAGCTCCGCGGCCAGATCGTAGTTGGAACGTGAGTTGGTGATGCCCCGCCCCAGCGTCTGCCCCCGCTCGTCCAGGACTACCGCCTTGGTCGTCGTCGAGCCCAGGTCGATCCCGACGAAGCAGTTCATGACGCGGCCGCCGCCCCCCGCCGCGCGTCGAGCATCTGAAAGTAGCTCTCCAGGCGGTTCTTCAGGTTGGCCGAGGAGAAGTAGCGCGCATCCACCAGGTCGGACTCGATGAAACCTCCCGGGATTCCGGTTCGCTTCTCCAGCTCCCGCAGGATCGTGAGCTGGCCGGCGGAAAACGAGTTGCACGACTTGACCGAATGGACCAGGAAGCCGTCGGCCCGATACTCGCGCACGTAGCGCTCCAGCATGTCCACCCGCGCGGGCAGGCTCAGGTTCGTGTAGCAGCCGCTGCAGTAGTCGGCCATGGTTCCCAGCGGATCGGAGGCATCGTGCCGGAAGCCGAAGTCGTACGTGCCGCCGACCTTGGAGTAGGTCGACGCGACGACGACCGCTCCCTCGTCGGAGAACATCCGCCAGAACTCGCGGAAATGCGTCCAGTTGGGCGGGCCCTCGACCACCAATCGGTACTTCTGCGCGTGGAGCGGCCCGGAGGGGGTCATGGGGCCCTCCCCCTTCGCGGCCCGGCTCTCGACCTCCTGGCGCAGGGCGCGGTAGTACGCGGCCCCCTCCGGCGTTCCCCGGAAGGCGGAAAAGATCGGTCCGACGTAGTACACGGCGCCGAAGTACGCGTCGATGGGGCTGGGCGCCTGGCGCGCCGACTGCAGGACCGCGACAAGATCGTCCTCCGCGGCCGCGCTCCGGACCAGGTTCTCGCGCAGGCGGTCCTCGTCGTAACGCCGTCCCGTGATCCGCTCGAGCGCCGGGATCAACTCCTTGCGGATCTGTGCGGTGACATAGGCGCGCTGCTCGGGGGTCTGGCGCCCCTCTCCCTGATAGGGCACGTGCAGGAAGACGGTCGGACAGCCGTACTCTTCGCGCAGGAGCTCGAACCACTTCATGAACGTGAAGCAGCCGGTGTAGGAAAGCAGCAGCAGATCGGGTTTGGGCAGTTTCGTCCCGGTGGGCCCGATGTTGCCGGCCTTCATCATGCCCACGTCGCACTTGACGTACGAGCAGACGTCCTCGGAGTGCCCGGCGCGCTCGGCCGCGGCGATGTAGCCCTGGCTCTTGCCGCGCATGGCTGATTGCAGGGCATTGATCTCCGGCAGCACCGGCAGCGCGCCGAACGAGCGGATCAGCTCGGTCAGGTTTCCCGGCACGAACGTGTAGACGACGGGCTCGCCCGCGTCCCGCGCCGCTTCCAGGCGGCGGTAATGCCCGGCCAGCATCTCCTTCTGCATCTCCATCGAGCGATCTTTCGGAGCTTCCGCCATCAGGCGCCTCCCCAGAGCTTGATCGAGTCGGCGAAGGTCCCGGCCTGCTCGCGGAACTGCTGGAACTGGCCGGTGTTCTCGGCGAACTTGAAAGCCATGCAGGGAATGCCCGCCGCCTCGGCTCCGGCGGCAAGCATCGGCCGGTCCAGAAGAGCGGGATCGCAAAAGCTCGCCGAGGCGAAGAGGACGCCATCGGCCTTCGCCGCGGCGACCCTCTGGGGCAGGAAGCGCCGTTTTCCCTGGGGGTCCGGCTCGTAGATCGTCGAAGTCTTGAGCGCCCCGCCGGCGAAGGCCCGGGCCAGGTTCTCGACGGGGTCTCCCTCGGTCGAAACTCGGGCTCCGATCAGCCGGTTCCCCACCAGGAAGTCGTCGTCGACGATGAAGCACCCGGAGCGCTCGATCGTCTTGATGAGGCCGAGAGGCGGTTGCTCACAGAAGGCGCCCACCACGACCACGCGCGACTTGTCGCGCACGTGGCCCGGATCGGCATGGACCTCCGCCAGATAGGCCTGCGCCCTGGTCAGGAACTCTTCGACCGGCACGCACTCCCCCGCCCGCATCAGCACGTAGAGCTCCTCGGTGGGAACGCGCCATGGCGTGTCTCGCCGAGCGCGGTACAGCTCCTGGATGAGAGACCGCGCGCGGTTGTAGGTCTCGATCGCCTCGCGCAGAGTCTCCTCCGTCGCCGGCGTACCCGAGATTCCGCCGAGGTCCGCGAGGAGCGTGACGAGCTCCTGCTTCCAGAACCCCGCGGCGATCTCGACGTCGGCGCCCTGGGGCAGGTCGAGGTAACGGACGTAGATGTCCGGATAGAGAAGCTGCCACACCCCCGACAGGTTGCGGATCACGTCGCAGGTGGAGGGGAACAGGACCGCCGAGAGCAGCGACAAACGCCCGGACTGCGCGAGCTCGATGACCGAGCGCGGCAAATGGCAGATGTAGGACTGGTAGAACGCGTCTCCCTTGATGATCTCCAGCTGCTCGCCTCCGCCGTGGAGTCCCACCGGAAGCATTCCTGCGGCGCGGATCACCTCGCGGGGAGCGTAGACCGGAAGGTAGCCCGCGGCCTTTCGCCCCGGGCGGTCCTCCAGCCATCTCCGCGCGGCGCCGAACTCGAGATCTTCGTAGACCCCGAACGCCCAGTCGAGGATCTCCTTCCTCGTCACTGGTTGGTCCACACCGGCGCGCGGCGTTCGAGAAACGCCGAGAGTCCCTCGACCGGATCGTGGTGAGACATCAGGTCGGTCAGGTAAAGCGTCTCCAGCGCGCCGATGTCGTTCTTGAGGCTGTCGGCCAGCAGCCGACGGGACGCGCGCCAGGCCGCGCGCAGAGCCACCGCGGACCGGGGCTGCAAGCCCTCGACGAACCATTTTTGCAGCGCCGCCTCCGCGTCCTCCGAGCACCGGTCCGCCACCCCGCACCGGGCCGCCTCCTCCCCTGTCAGAGACTCGCCGCTCAGAATCATCTGCGTCGACCGGGCGCCGGTCACCCGCCACGGAAGCGCCAGGGCCGCGATGGGCGGAAAGACGCCGAGCTTAATCTCCGGGACGCTGAACCGGGCCGAGGGCTCGCACACGACGTACCCGCACCACAGGGCGAGCTCGAAGCCACCGCCCAGGCACTGCCCGCGAACGACGGCCGCCGTCGGAATCGAGAGCCGCTCGAGATCCCAGAACAGCCGGTGGAACTGGCGGATGAGTCGGGCGACCTTTTCCGGCATGTGCTCCTCGACCGACGCGCCGAAGCTGAAGTTCGGACCGGAGCCTTCGAAGACCAGCAGCTTCACCGGTCCCGGCGACTCGGCGAGCTCTTCGATCCGTCGCCGGATCGCGGCGAGCGTCTCGAAGTCGAGAATGTTGGCCTTGGGCCGGTCGAGGACGATCCTCGAGAGCTCTCCCGAGTGTTCGCTGGTACATCGGATTGGCGTCGTCATGGAGCCTCCCTGCCCAAGGTGGGCCTGCTGTTCAATCCGGCGTGAGCACCAGTCGGCGACTGGCGCGGTGGGTTCGAACATCCTCCATGGCCGTCGCCACCTCCGACAGCGCGGCGAGCTGCGTGCCGGAGACGATGTCGATCGACCCCGACAGCACTCTCTCGAGGATCTCGGGATACAGGCGCGGAGCGCATCCCCAGTTGCCGAGCGCCCGGGCGTCGAACGCCATCAAGTTCGCCAACCGGATCTCGACCGCTTCCATCGTAAAGCCCACGACGGCGAGCGTGGCGCCCGGCACCAGAAGTCCCCACGCCGTCTTTTCGCCGGCCGCCGTTCCGGAGCACTCGAAGATCTTCCAGCCGGTGTCGAAGGCTCCCGCCGAGCGCGCGAAGTCGGCCACCCTGGCCTTCAGATCCCGGCCCGTCACGCCGCGCGGATCGAGGGCCAGGCCCACTCGCGAGGCCGCGGCCGTCCCCAGCCGCCGGGCGTCGATGTCGAGACCCACGACCGCGGCTCCCCGATCGGCCGCGATCTGCGCCGCGTATCCGCCCACCCCTCCCAGCCCCACCACGACGGCCAGCTCGCCCGCCGCGAGCTCGGACCGCGCGACGGCCTGGTAAGCGGTCGAAACGGCGTCCGCGACCACGGCCAGATGCCGCAGCGTCAACCCGGGCACCGAGCCGATCGGAGCGTCGGGATTTCCGTCGGTCCCCGGCACCGGACACAGGTCGCGGCCGGGCAGGACGACGTGCGTGGCAAAGCCGCCGTCGCAGTCGTTGCCCGGCATCACCTGCCGCCGGCAGATGGTCGGGCGGCCCGACCGGCACAGCTCGCACTCTCCGCACGGCAGGACGGCAGGAACGACGACCGCGCGGCCAGCGAGCCGCCGCTGGTTCGCGCCGGCGTCCTCGACCACGCCGCTGATCTCGTGGCCCAGAATCAAGGGAAGCGTCCCTCGGGTCCGAACCCCGTCGAAGAGGAATCCGACATCGGTATGGCAGACTCCGCAGCCGGCGACCCGGACCAGGACCTCGTCCGGCTGGAGGAGACGCATCGGACGGCGCGTGGCCCGGAGCGGGCGACCGGGCGCCTCCATCTCGTAGCCGGCGAAGGTCTCCATCACGCTCCCATGGCCTGGCTTGCGGCTGCGGCAGTCGCTGCGCAACCAGGCAGCCGCGAAAGTTCGAGACGAGGGTCTGGATCCTTTCGCAAAGACCGGCTGCCACGTGCAAGTCGCGGAGCAGCCATCAAGCCCCCATTGCCTGACCGCCATCGACGGCGAGGGCCTGGCCCGTGATGTGAGAGGCTCCGGGGCCGGTAAAGAAGGCGACCGCGGCGGCGACATCCTCCGGCCGGCCGATCCGGCCGAGGGGCGTTTCGGCGAGCGCGCGCAGCCGCACGGCGTCCGGAAGTCCGGCCGTCATCGGCGTGTCGGTGAAGCCCGGCTCGACGACGTTGACGGTGACGCCTCGGGACGCGAGCTCCCTGGCCGCCGAGCGCGCGAGTCCCAGAAGTCCCGCTTTCGCCGCCGTGTAGTTGGCCTGGCCGAACTTGCCGCGGCGCCCGTTGATGGAAGAAACGATCACGACGCGCCCGAAGCGCTGACGCCGAAGGATCGGGGCAGCCGCCCGCAGCAGATGCGCCGCCCCGGAGAGGTCGACGGCGAGAACACGGTCCCACTGTGCGTCGCTCATCTTCCAGAGCACCGCATCGCGACAGATGCCGGCCGCCAGAACCAGGATGTCCAGGCGCCCGGCCCGCCGCACCAGGTCCCGCACGGCGTCCCGCACGGCCGCGGGATCCGCGACGTCGAGCGGGTAGAGGCCGTGGGCACCGAAGGTCCCCGTGAGACGTCGAAGCCGCCGCGCGTCGGTATCGGCAATGACGACCCTGGCTCCACGGCGAGAGAGCTCCCGCGCGCACGCCAGACCGATGCCGCTCGCTCCGCCGCTGACCAGCGCGACCCGCCCCGCGAGCTCTCCCCGCCGGCTCATCGGGCCGAAACCGGCGCCGGCGCCTCCAGGACGGCCCCGCAGGCGCCGCAATGGGTGAACGCCGCCGGCAATCCTTCCACTCCGCAGGACGGGCACGCCGCGACGTGGGGTCCCCACGGCGTCTCGGGCGATCCGCCCGGCTCCACCGCCCGGCGGCGCACCGCGTCGAAGTCGACCGCGCGCTTCTGACGGAAGGCGTTCATTCCCTCCAACGGCTCATAGTCCGTGTAGTGGAGAGCCAGCCAGTCCTGGGCGTGGCGCACCGTGAGCGCCCACGAGAAGTCTTTCCAGAAGTTGACCTGCTGCTTGGTGTAGCGCAGGCACTCCGGGAAACTCGCCAGGAGCTCCCGGGCCAGGCGATCGACTTCCTCGTCGAGCCGCGAGAGATCCAGATCGTACCCGTCTTCACCCTTTTGAGCCTTCTGCACCTCTTCGGGGGAGGCCGCCTCCACGAACACGCCGCCGTGGCGCACCGAGGGGACAACGGAGTTGACCAATCCCCATTCGGCGGCCAGCCGCGCCGGAATGGGCCGATTGGTGAACAGCATCTCCCGCGCGCGCTTGTCTCCGACGGCCAGCGGCAGCCACTGGGTCGCTCCCCCGCAGGCGACGGAACCGACCCGCACTCCGACTTGCCCCACGTAGCCATGGTCCGCCATCACCGCCAGGTCGCAGGCCAGGACCGTCTCGTTGCCTCCGCCGACGGCGATGCCGTTGATGCGCGCAATGACCGGTTTTCCGGTCGACAGAATGGCGTCGATGTAGGCGCGAAAGAGGGCCATGTACTTCCAGTAGTCGCGGGGAGTGGCGACGTAGGTCTCCGCGTACTCCTTGACGTCTCCTCCGGTGCAGAACGCGCGCTGTCCCGCCCCGGTCAGGACGATCACCCCGACCGCGTCATCGAAGGACGAGTCCTTCAGCGCCGTGGCCAGCTCTTCCAGACACAGCGTCGAGTACGCGTTGTAGCGCGCCGGGCGGTCGATGGTGATGCGGGCGACGCCTCCGCTCTTTTCGTACCGGATCTCCCGAAACGAAAACGAATCGGACGGCCGTGAAGCAAAGGCGCGCATCGGGTCACTCCTCCGGGACCGAAACGTCCCACTGGAGGGTCATGTTGAGCGGCGCCCGAGCAGGGGGCAATGGTGCAAATGCATCAGGCCGATGAAGCCGTCGGCGCGCGGGATTATGCGGTCGGGAGGCTTCGGGGCGAGCGCGGGACGGCCCAGAGAACCTGTCCCACCAGCAGGAGCAGCAGTCCGTCGCGGGCGATCGCAACCTTCATCTCATTCAAACGCTCGGCCTCGGTCCTGGGCACGGTCGAGGTCCCAAAGCACCCGCAATCGACCGGCCGGCCGCGGGCCAGGTCGATCGACAGGGCGCCGACGAAGACAACGAGCAGGAGCCCGAAGACGGCGGCCGCCGCGCGGCGCCACAGCCCCAGGAAGAGGACCACTCCCGATACGACTTCCAGCCAGGGCAGCAGCAAGGCCAGCGGGTTGACCGCCGCGTCCGGCAGGAGCGCGTAATTGTGGAGCTCGTGGGCGAACCCGGGAGGGTCGGCGATCTTGGCCCCGCCGGCCACGACGAACACTCCCGCCAGGACGAGCTGCGCGCGGATCGTCAGCCAGGGCGACGCCAGGCGCTCCCGCCACGGTGCTCTCAGGGCTGGTCCCCGACATGGACCGGCAAGCCGCGGCGCTGCCAGTCCGGAAACCCATCCTTGTAGACGAACACCGCGTCGAAGCCCGAGAGATAGAGCTTCTGGGCCAGTGTGTGGGAATCCTCGCACTCGCCGCCGCTGCAATAGACGACGATGGGCGAAGACGGATCGTGCCCCTCCGCGAAGAACGCCTTGATCTTCTCGTCGATGTCCGACTCCCAAACCGAGAAAGGGCGAGCGGCCACGATGTGCCCCTGGCGGTAGACCGAGGTCCGGCGAGCGTCGAGAAAGGGGACATCGCCGCGCGCCTGCAGCGACGCCGTTTCCTCGCCTGTGATCTCCACGAACGGCGTGTTGGGGTGGGGAGCGATCGTCGACCCGGTCGGCGGCGCGGCGGCGGCCGCACGCTGTTCGGCCGGCCGCGCCGTTGCGGATGGGCTCCCGACATTCGTCTTCACCGGCGCGCCGATCCACGCCAGGCGCCGTTCTTTCCCCGCCAGCGCATTGGAAGCGGCCGCGCACGCGGCCGCTACCACGAGGAGTGCCAGGGCCTGGAGAGCGAGTCGCGCCTTCATGGCGTCGCGCGGTCCGGACGGCCAAAGTCGAAATGATCCGTTTGAATCAGGCAGCCCTCCCCTTTCGCTTACAGAATTTAACCATGAGCACCGAGAAAAGCTTCCAGCCCGCCGATGAGCGGTTGTCCCGCCCTCAGGCCATCGAGCAGATCCGCAGCGTGCTCCAAGCCCTGGCCGACGACGAGCGCTGCGCTTGCGTGATCGCCGGGCGCTACGGCCTCTTCTGCAAGGGGTTCTCCCAACTGAACGACCAGGAATTCCGCGGCCGCTTCCCCTGGATTGCGCGGCGGCGTCCCAAAGCCACCCGCGAGGAGCTCGAACGGCTGGCCAGCCTCTACCATCTGGGGCGCATGGAGGTCACCGGAGCCGCGGTCTGCTGCGACGTCGAGACGCGCGATCATTGCGCCTGCGACGGCTGGAACAGCTTCGACAACAAGAGGCTCCAGGAGTTCGTCCTGGAACTGACCGGGCGTCCCGTTCGCATTGACTGAGAATTCCAACGCCCTTCCGGGTCCGACGTTGCCGGCGCCTCACGGAGAACGTCGAACGTAGAACGTCGCACCGCCTCGGACTCCGGTTAGATCAACTGGTGCTTGTGCGCCAGCACCACGGCTTCCAACTTGGAATGCACGCCGAGCTTTTGAAGGATGTTCTGGATGTGGTTGCGCACCGTCACGGCGGCGATGAACAGCCTCTTGGAGATCGCCTGGGTGGCCAGCCCCTGGGCCAGGCAGCGAAGAATGTCCTTCTCCCGCGGCGTCAAGGCGATGGTCTCCCCGTCGCCGTTGGTCAAAGGCGAAAGCGGTTCTTCCACCGGCCCCGGGCGCGCGTCGGTCGCCGGCGCATCGGACACGGGACGCAGCACGTGCACGACGGTGGTGAGGGCGGGGTGGTACGACGGGATCGCGAAGAGAGAGCTCGACAGTTTCTTGCTCTTGCCGTCACCGGTCCTCAGGGTGAGCTCGAACCGATGTACCGGGTCCTCTCGCTTCTCCCGGGCCTGGTAAGCGACGGGGCAGCTGCGATGGCAGTAAAGATTTCCGTTGGCGTCCCGGCCGCACATCACGTCGTAGCAGGGCTTGCCCAGGACGGTCTTGGCGGACTTCCCCACGAGCGTTTCACACGCCTTGTTCCACAGGATGATCCGGTCGGCACCGTCGATGGCGAAGACCGCCTCGCCGCTGCGGGAGATCCGTTCCAGTGTCTCGTCGAAAACTCTCATGGCGTCCTCCGAGCGATATCGTTGACCAGCCTGGAAACGCGGGGATGATGCGAATGCATCAATTCCTGATGAATCGGCATCAGGCCTCACGATGTGGCTTCATTCAGCCCAAAGCAACTGACAGGAAACGACTTGGAGCCTCGGGCGACGACAGCGAAGGGGGCCTGAGCCTGTCTCATGACTGGAGAAACATCGTCTTGCGCCTTGCGGAGTCTTGCGAACGGATGCCTTCGCCGGTGCCCTGACCCTGTCGGCGCATGATGGAGAACGTGCGAATGGGAATGATCAAGGGCATCGAAGACTCGATGACCGAGTGCCCGATGATCAACAGCATGGCCCGCCAGGGATGCGCGTTCCGAGCATTCCCACCGGCCTTGCGCCTGAGAGCTGTCGAAAGGGAGGTGCGTGATGCACGGAGGTGGCGGCATGGGAATGGGTTGGATGAACGTCTGGTGGATCTTCGGGGTCGTGGTCGTGATCGGCGTTCTCTGGCTCGTCTTCAAGAGCTTCGGACGCCCAACGCCACCGGGCGGCTCCTCTTAGCAGGGACCCTGGTAGCGCCGAGCGCAGAATGCGGCGGCTGACTTCTCCCTGGACCGGTTCGCGCCAAAACCCTGACCGGCGGCCGGCGAAGTCAGATCAAGCGGGCGTTACGCGCGGTTCACCTCGGAACCGTAGAACGGCGAACTGACGATAGAAGAGGTAGACGAAGTAGAGCGCCAGCGCGTCCAGAAGGTGCCAGACCCCGTGTCCGGAAATCCAATGGTTGTCGGGATCGCAGAGCGCTCTGGTCTTGTCCAGCCACCAGAAGGCGTAGGCGACGGAGAAGACCAACCAGTACGCACCGAACCAGCGATACCGGACGTGGGTCGCGTTGGCGCGCTGCCGCAGGTAGAGAAATGCCTCCAGAAACCCGCAGCACAAGATCCCTTCCAGCATGTAGAGGAACATGGCGTACCGATCGTCGATCAGCATCAGCAGCAGCGGAGCCGCCGTCGTGGCCCAGAAGAGCAGCCGGATACTCGGCCGGCGCAACAAGAGCCAGCGTCGCACGTTGACCGCCAGCATGTAAGAACTTCCCATGTACATTCCGCCGTAGTCAAAGAGCCTTCCGACGAACGTCTCGGAAGCGTGGAAGAAGGCCGATCCGAGGCCGGTGGCCAACGCGATGAACGCCACGCCACGGAGGTGTGCGCAACCGTCGCGCCGCGAGGCGCGCAGGACCGCGAGACCGGAAAGCAGGAACCCGACGTTCGTCCAAGTGTTCGCGGGCTGGCGAATCCAGGCGCAAAGCGACCGCTCGCAGAATTCGGCTGGGCGGAAGACGAGATGTTCCCAGGGGCACGAAGGGCTCACGTTCTCATCACTCCCTGCTCCAAAAACACAGTGCGTGCCCTCACCCACGGCCTCGTCAGAACGATTCAGGCGCCTCGGACGGAATGTGGAAATCTGCCGGCGAGGAGACGAGCCGACATTGGGATCGCATCCCAAAGGATACACATGCTGGCCGGAGATTTCGTCGACCCTCGAACACCCGGAGATGTCAACCCTGAGAAAGCCTCTCCGCGTCCGACGGGTGCTCGGGAGTACGCGACGATGGATCGGGTCCGGGCGGAAGAGGCTTCCACCTTTCGGCCCTCGGCGAGGCCGAAACTCAGATCAGCTCGTGCTGGTAGGCGAAGACGACGGCGGCGAGCTTGGTGTGGACGTTCAGCTTGTGGAGGATGTTCTGGATGTGGTTGCGCACGGTGACCGGAGAGATGAAGAGCCGCTTGGCGATGGCGGCCGTGGAGAGCCCCTCGGCCATGGACTGAAGGATCTCCTTTTCCCGCGACGTCAGATCAACCGACTTGCCATCGTTGGTCGTCATCGGCCACAGCGGCTCCCGAGCATCCGCTTCCTGCGACAGGGCCTGCTCCAGGGGCGTCTCCTTCTGCTTGCCTTCGCGCAGGACGTGCACCACCGTCGCCAGAGCGGGGTGATACGAGGGGATGGCGAACATCGAAACCTCGATCCACCGGCGGCCGCCCTTGACCCCTTCGACGGACAGCCGGAAGCGACGGACGGGCTCTTTGGGCTTCTCGCGCGCCTGAAAGGCAACCGGGCAGTTGCGGTAGCAATAGATGTTGCCGTTGGGATCGCGCCCGCCCATGACGTCGTAGCAGCGCTTGCCCAGAACGCTCTTGGCCGCGCGGCCGAGCAGCTCCTCGCACCGCTTGTTCCACAGGATGATCCGGTCCGCGGAGTCGATGGCGAAAACCGCTTCGCCGCTGCGGGCGATGCGGTCGAGGGCCTCGGAACTCTGGAACACGCTCAACTCCGGCTCAAGAGTAGCACTCGCACGTGAAGGGCGCACGTGGACGGGGACGAGGCCGGGCTGTCGCTCTTAACTGGCCTGCCGGCGCCGGGGAGGACGGACGACCGTCACCGGGCGTCGCGCCACGTAGATCAGCCGCAGGGCCACTCCGCCGACGACCCACTCGTTCAAAGTGTCCCGGCCCTCACTCCCGACCACGACCAGGTCGACCTTCAGACGATCGGCTTCGCGGGCGATGGCTTCCGGGATCTCGTCGTGGCGGCGAGTGGTGATCAGCTGAAAACGCGCTTCGGCGTGGTGCCGTTTCATCTCGCGAACCGCTCCGTCCAGGACCTTCTTCGCCTCCCGTTGGGGGGCGGGGCCTTCACTTCCCTTCCCTTTGCTCTTGGCCTCCGCCGGCTCGATTCCGGCCCCGGGGCGGAACCCATTGCCGAGATCCACAGTCACGACGATCAGCTCGGTTTCGTGGTCCCGCGCGGCGAGACGCGCCGCGAAACTCAAGGCGGCAATGCTCCCTCGCGATCCGTCAGTCGCCACGAGAATCCTCATGGGCGCTCCTTTGCGTCGGCTCGCCGGCCGACCTTTTCTGTCCATTCGCTCGAAGGAATAACAGGTCCCGGACCGGCCGCGCATGATGCAGCCGCATCAGTTCTGCCTCGAACGGCCAGGGCCAGCGAGAGACCGCCCACGACCAACCCCAGGGCCCCGAGCAGGGTTGCCAGGACCCTGGCGGACGCATTCGGGAAGATGCCGAGCCCTATCCCGACTCCTACGGACACCGCTCCGCCCGAGCCGAACAGGAAGCGCCCGGTCGTCCGGCGCGCGAAGGCTCCCGCTCCCAGGAGCACGAGCATCCCCGTCCCCATCGCCCAGATGCCGGCGAGCGCGCTGAGCCCATACACCGAGGCCGGGATGGAAAACAGCAGCAGCGCTCCCAGCGCGAGGTCTGCCGCGCCGGCCACCAGCAGGGCCCGACTGGGCAACAACGACGACAGGAAGAGAACGGGGAGGGCGTCGGCGAAAGCGTAGATCGCGAGAACCGTGGCCAGCGAAGCGACCGACACGGTCGATCCGAGAAGGGCCGCCGCGGCCACGGCCAGCCCGAATCCGGCCAGGGACCGAACTCCCAGGCTCACGGATGTCGGAAACCGGGAGTTTGCAACGGCCGTGCGTGCAGAATCCACGCTTCGAGGGAATCACTACGCGCCGGCCAAGGCTTGATGTGATTTCATCAACTTTGTCGCACCGGTGCGGCGACCGTCGCCCAGGAGCTCGTTATGGCCACGACCATCGAAAGAGCCGGTTCCTCTCTCGGCTCTGTTCCCGATGCCGCCCTCGCGCGCTACCGGCGCGCCGTCGACTACATCGCGGCGGCACAGATCTACCTGAAGACCAATCCCCTGTTGGACCGGCCTCTCACGGCCGAAGACATCAAGGACCGCCTGCTCGGACACTGGGGCACCGCGCCGGGCATCAACCTGCTCTACGCCCACTTGAACCGGCTGATCCTCCGCACCGAGACCGCGAGCGTCCTGCTGGTCACCGGTCCGGGCCACGGCGCGGCGGCCAACATGGCCAACATGTGGCTCGAGGGGACGCTGACCGAGTTCTACCCGGAGATCACGCGGGACCGGCCCAGGGCCTCGAGCGATTGATCAAGACTTTTCTCCTGGCCCTACGGCTTCCCGAGCCACCTCTCTCCCGTCCTCCCCGGCGTCATCCATGAGGGCGGAGAGCTCGGCTACGCGCTCTCGACGTCGTTCGGCGCCGCGCTGGACAATCCGCAGCTCCTCGTGGTCTGCCTCGTCGGCGACGGCGAAGCCGAGACCGCGCCGACCGCGGGCGCGTGGAACGGCAACAAGTTCGTCAACCCGGCGACCGACGGCGCCGTACTCCCGGTGCTGCACCTGAACGGTTTCAAGATCTCCAATCCGACGATCTCCGCCTCGATGACCCACGGGGAGCTCGAAGCGCTCTTCTCCGGATATGGTTACGCGCCTCGATTCGTCGCCGACCTGGAACGGATCGACCAGGAACTCGACGAGGCGCTGCGATGGGCCTATGACGGGATCCGCGAGATCCAGGACACGCGCGCGCTCGGGCCAGCCTGACGCGCGGCCACGATGGCCGCTCCTGATTCTGGAGACACCCAAGGGAATGGGCGCGCCTCGCGAGCTCGACGGGAAGCGCGTCGAGGGATCGTTCCGCGCTCACCAGGTCCCGATCCCGGACCTCAAGACGAACCCATCGCATCTCGCAGCACTGGAAAAGTGGCTGCGTTCCTACCGGCCGGAGGAGCTCTTCGACCAGGAGGGCCGGCCGGCGCCCGATCTGCTCGAGCTCTGTCCTCCCCGGCGGCTTCGGATCGCCATGAACCCCGCCGCGTTCGGCGGCGACCGGCGGTTCCGCTCCTGCTGCCGCCGCTCGAGCGGCATGCCGTTCCCGTCGAGTCTTCCGCGCGGGGAGCGATCTCGGTCGGCCACATGTCGGCGCTCGCTGCCTACCTGGCAGACGTTCTGCGCGACAACGACGGCGCGCGCAATTTCCGCATCGTCTGCCCCGACGAGCTCGAGTCCAACCGCCTGGGCTCGCTGCTCGACGTCACGCAGCGGCAATACGACTGGCCCCTCCCGCGAAGGCACCGAGAAGACGGGCCGCGACGGGCGCGTGCTGGAGGTTCTGTCCGAGCACCTCTGCCAGGGATGGCTCGAAGGGTATCTCCTGACCGGCCGCCACGGCCTCTTCCCGTGCTACGAGGCGTTCATCCCGATCGTGGACGGGATGATGAACCAATACGCCAAGTTCCTGAAGGCCTCGGGCGAAGTCCCGTGGAGGAAACCGGTGTCGTCGCTCAACTACCTGCTGACGTCGGAAGCCTGGCGGCAGGACCACAACGGCTTCTCGCACCAGGGGCCGGGCTTCATCAACAACCTGCTCACCAAGAAGGGACACACCTACCGGATCTACCTGCCGCCCGACGCCAACTGCCTGCTTTCGACGATGGACCACTGCCTGCGCTCGATCAACTATATCAATCTTGTCATAGCTGGAAAGCAGCCCATGGCGCAGTGGCTCTCGATGGAGGAGGCCGATCGAGCATTGCCGGCGTCGGGGCTTCGATCTGGAGGTGGGCCTCGACGGAGGGCGGCGAGGACCCGCAGGTCGTGCTCGCCGCCTGCGGCGACAACATGACGCTGGAGATCCTCGCGGCCGCGTCGATCCTGCGCGGGAGGCGCCCGACTGGCGCGTGCGCGTGGTCAACGTGACCGACCTGATCGCGCTGGGCATCCCGCAGAAGTACCCGCACGGCCTTGCCGGAGGATCGCTTCCAGAGGCTCTTCCCGATCGGCGTCCCGGTGGTCTTCAACTTCCACGGCTACACCGCGGCGATCAAGCAGCTCTGCTGGGAGCGGCCGGGCAACGATCGCTTCGACATCAACGGCTACCGAGAGGAAGGCTCCACGACGACTCCCTTCGACATGCACGTGCGCAACCGCACGAGCCGGTATCACGTGGTGATCCAGGCCGCGCGAAAAATCGCTGTCCGGCACGCCCTCGCTCGCTGCGCGGGCCGAAGAGATCGTCCGCGCCTATGAGCGCAAGATCCGCGAACACCAGCCATACGTCGTCGAGCACGGCATCGACCCGCCGGAGATCGTGAACTGGAAGTGGCCTGCCAGGACCTCCAAGTCGTAAGGCGTTAGGCGTAGCAGAGACCCACTCCATGAGATCTCCGGCCGGAGACCCCCGTCCGACGCCTCGTGCCTCATCCCTTTCCGCCTCACGCCTCACGCCTCACGCCTCACCCCTTACCCCTCACGCCTCACGCCTCACGCCTTGCGCCCCGTCATGATCCTCGTCTTCAACGCCGGTTCGAGCACGCTCAAACACGCTCTCTTCGACGACGAGGCGGGCGCAGAGATCGCGTCCGGCGTCCTCGAGGTCTCACCGGAGCCGGGCGGGCATCGCGCGGCGGCGCGCGAGATCCTCCGGTCGATCCGAGAGCAGGCTTCCGGTTCTCCGATCCGCGCGGTCGGCCATCGGGTCGTGCACGGTGGGGATTTCTTTCGGGAGAGCGCCCGGATCGACCGGGCGATGCTCACCGCGCTGGCGAGGGTCTCCGAGCTCGCGCCGCTCCACAACCCTCCCGCCCTGGCCGTCATCGAAGCCGCCCGCGATGACCTGCCCTCCGTCCCCCAAGTCGCCGCCTTCGACACCGCTTTCTTCAACGGGCTCCCCGCGCGCGCTCGGATCTACCCGGTGCCGTGGCAATGGACCAGCGAATGGGGCATTCACCGATTCGGCTTTCACGGCCTGAGTCACTCCTACTGCGCGGAGCGGGCCCGCGAGATCGCGTCGCCGCGCCCGCGCCGCCTCGTGACCTGCCACCTGGGCAACGGCTGTTCGGCCGCGGCCGTTGTCGACGGCTCTCCCGTCGCGACCACCATGGGATTCACGCCGATGGAGGGGCTGATGATGGGGCGCCGCTCCGGCTCTCTGGATCCCGGCATTCTTCTGTGGGTCGCACGGCGCCGGGGCGTCGCGCCGGAAACACTCGACGACATCCTCAACCACCGGTCGGGATTGCTCGGCGTCTCGGGAGTCTCCTCCGACTTCCGGGAGGTCGAGGCGGCGGCGGCCGGCGGCCACGATCGGGCGCGGCTGGCGCTCGAGATCTACGCCGACCGCGTGCGCTCCTCCATCGGCGGGCTCGCGGCGTCGATGGGCGGGATCGACGCCCTGGTCTTCTCCGCCGGCGTGGGCGAACACTCCGCGTCCCTGCGCGCCGCGGCCTGTGAAGGGCTCGCGTTTCTGGGCCTGCGCCTGGACGCCGCGGCCAACGCCGCCTGCCGGCCCGACGCGGACGTGGCCGAGCCCGGCTCACCGGCGCGGATTCTCGTGATCCACACTCGTGAGGAGCTTGTCGTCGCGCGGGAGGCGAAGCGGATCCTGGACCGAGACGCCTCGGCGGAGGTCCCGCAGCGAAGCATTCCAACGTAGTTTTGCGTAATCGAACGTCTTTTTGTTGACAATTAACGCATTCTTGCCCTAGAGTAGCCCGCCTCGTTATCGCGACACGAACACCCACAACAACCGGAGAGGACTCAGTGGAAGACCGCCTGATGACGATCAAGCAGCTGGCGGAGTACTTGAACGTCAACGACCGCACGGTGGCCAAGCTGGTCTCCGACGACGCTCTGCCCGGCGTGAAGGTCGGGAACCAATGGCGCTTCCGAAAGGCCATGATCGACACGTGGCTCGACGACCAGATGCTCGGCGTGATGCCGCGATACGTGGATGCGCCCGGCCTGGAGGGCTCCCCCCGGCGGATGCTCGAGCTCGACAGCTGTTTTCAGCCGGACCACGTCGTGCCCGAGCTCGAGGCGGCGACGAAAAACACGGTGATCGAGGAGCTGGCGGGCGTGGCCGCCCGATTGGGCCTCGTGCGGGACAAGACCTGGTTCGTCGGAGCGCTCATCGAGCGCGAGAACGTGATGCCGAGCGCCATGGGCAACGGGGTCGCCTTCCTCCATACGCTGCAGCGAAACCCCGAGCAGGTCTCTCGGCCGTTCATGCTCCTCGGACGGTCGCGTCACGGTGTGGACTTCGACGCGCTGGACGGCCGGCCGACTCATCTCTTCTTCGCGCTCGGGCTCAAGTTCGAGGAGCTCTATCTTCCCTGGCTCCACAAGCTCTCGCACATGTTCGCGCACGAAGGAGCGGTCCGCTCCATCCTCGAAGCCTCGGACGCCGACGCGATCTTCCGGGCCGTCGCTGCGACCGAGCGCAAGATCGGCTCCACCGATGCGGCTCGAATCGGGACCGGGACCAAGCCGGCCAAACGGTAGCCAGGGACATGGCGATCCAACATCGAACACCCGCGAGGACCCTGCGCCCGTGGAGCTGAGAGTTCGAGATGTCGCTCGCCTGCTCAACGTCTCGGAGCAGACCGTCTATCGCTGGATCCGCAGCGGCTCACTGCCGGCCCATCGGATTCATGACCAGTACATGTTCCATCGCGTCGAGCTGCAGGAATGGGCAGCCCTGCACAAGCATCGGGTCTCGCCCGAGCTGCTCGCCGGCAACGGCGCCGCCGAAGAGCATCTCGAGCCTGTCCGCGGCGATCGACCGGGGCGGCATCTTCTACGACATCCCGGGCGACCGCCGCGAGGAAGTTCTGCGAGCGGTCTCGCAGCTGCCGGGGATCCCGCCAAGCGTGGACCGCCAGCTCCTGCACCAGCTCCTGGCGGCGCGGGAGGCGCTGGCCTCGACCGGCATCGGCAACGGCATCGCGATTCCGCATCCGCGCGATCCCGTCGTGGTCCACGCCGATGAGCCTCTCGTTCTGCTCTGCTTCCTCCGTGGCCCGATCGATTTTCATGCCCTCGATGGCCAGCCCGTGCGGGTTCTGTTCGTGCTGCTGTCCCCGTCGGTGCGGGCCCACCTGCAGATGTTCGCCCGGCTCGCCTTTGCCCTGCACGACGAGAGGCTCCAGACCCTCCTGCAGACAGCCGCGCCGCGGGAAGCGATCCTGGACCGGCTCCGCGCCATCGAACAGGACGCCCGCGCCATGGCGATGCGCTCCGAGTAGGCCCGGTGCAGCTCGAGATCGTTCTGCTTTCGATCGCTCTCCTTTGCGGGAGCGGGCTCGCCGCCGCCCTGTCGGGCCGTTGCGACCGAGCCGCGCTGTGGATCGGCACCGCCGGAGCCGCGCTCTCTTGCGCCGCTGGTCTTTCGGCGGCCCTTTCTGCGCTGATCGCAGGCTCGCAGAGCGCGCTGCGAGCGGCCTGGCCGCTGCCGGTGGGAGAGCTCCACGTCGCGCTCGACCCGCTTTCCTCGTTCTTCCTGGTCTGCGTCTTCCTGGTGTCCGGCCTGTCGGCGATCTACGGCGCCGGATACCTGCGTGCCGACCTCGGAAAGCGCCGCCTCGCGCCGGCGGTTTTCTTCTACAACCTTCTCGTCGCCTCCATGGCGGTCGTCGCGATCGCCCGCGACGGCATTCTGTTTCTCCTGGCCTGGGAGGTCATGTCGTTGACCTCATTCTTCCTGGTCACCTTCGAGAGCGAGCGCGAGGACGTCCGCCGCGCGGGAACGACGTACCTGATCGCGTCCCAGCTCGGCGTCGTCTTCCTCTTCGTGCTGATCGCCGTCCTCGGACGGGGATCGGGCACGTACGATTTCGATGTTCTGGCAACCGCCGGCAAGGCGGCGCCGGCCATCGCGACGCCTGGCTTCCTGCTCGCCGTGGTCGGGTTCGGGACCAAGGCCGGCTTCTGGCCGATGCACATCTGGCTCCCCGACGCGCACCCGGCCGCGCCGAGTCACGTCTCCGCCGTGATGTCGGGCGTGATGATCAAGATGGGGATCTATGGGCTGCTCCGAATTCTTCCGTTCCTCGGGCCGCCGCCGGTCTGGTGGGGCGCTATCCTGATCGCCATCGGAGCCGTTTCCGGGGTGGCCGGCGTGCTCCATGCCCTCGCCCAGCACGACCTCAAGCGTCTCCTGGCCTACCACAGCGTCGAGAACATCGGCATCATTGCTCTGGGCATTGGCCTTGGTCTCCTGGGGCAGAGCCAGGGAAACCCTTCCGTCGCCTTCCTGGGCTTCGCGGGAGCTCTGCTCCATGTTCTGAACCACGGGCTCTTCAAGGGTCTTCTTTTTCAGGGAGCCGGCAGCGTCCTTCACGGCACCGGTACGCGGGACATCGATAGCCTCGGTGGCCTCTCCCGCCGCATGCCAACGACAGCCGCGACGTTTCTCGTCGGTTCCGTCGCCATCTGCGGTCTGCCGCCGCTCAATGGCTTCGTCAGCGAGTGGCTGATCTACATCGGCGCGTTCCGGGGCGGGGCGATCTTCCCAACCAGATGGGCCGTTTGGGCGCTTGCCGTGGTTCCGGCGCTGGCGCTCATCGGGGGGCTGGCCGCCGACGTGCTTCGTGAAGGCATTCGGCGTCGTTTTCCTGGGCGAGCCCCGCACGGAGGCTGCCTCGAAGGCCCACGAAGCCGGGACCCTGATGCGAGCGCCGATGCTTTTAGGGGCGCTCCTGTGCTTCGCGATCGGACTCTGGCCGGCGGGAGTCATGCAGGTCATCGCGCCGGCGGCGATGTTTCTCAGGAAAAAAGTCGGACGCGTTTCCCAACGCCGCAGCGCTTTCCGCAATCACGCGAGTGAGCGTCGTGCTCCTCGGCTCTCGTTCTGCTGCTCGGACTGGTCCGCCTGGCCCTCCTTCGCGGCCGGTCGGTCTCGCGGGGGGCGACATGGGGCTGCGGCTACGCGGCGGGCACCCCTCGAATGCAGTACACCGCGGCCTCCTTCGCGCAGCCGATCCTCGCGCTGTTCACGCCGGTGATCCACTCGCGCATCGACCAACAGGGCCCCGATGGGTATTTTCCTGCCGCGGCCCACTATGAAGAGCACCTGGGCGACATGGCCGGCGAGCGGATCCTCTTGCCCGCGGTCCGGCGCGTGGTTCGGGCGCTTTCCCGGCTCCATGCGATCCAGCAGGGCCGCCTCCAGCTCTATCTCGTCTACATCGCCGTGACCCTGGTCGCGCTCCTGGTCTGGCAGCTCACGGGAACGGGACGGTGACATGATGTGGAACCTCGGGATTCACCTGGCACTTCTTCTGCTCGTGCCGCCGCTGCTCCCGGGCGTGATCAACAAGACGAAGGCCTGGTTCGCGGGAAGGCTTGGCCCGCCCCTTCTCCAGCCGTACAGCGATGTCTGGAAATTGCTTCGGAAAGGCGCCGTCTACAGCCGCACCACGACCTGGATTTTCCGCGCCGGACCGATCGTCTCGCTCGCCGCCGTGCTGTGCGCCGGCCTGGTGCTGCCCCTGGCCGCCAACGCTTCGCCTCTCGGCTTTCCTGGAGACGTCGTCCTCTTTGCCTATCTGCTCGGCCTCGGTCGGTTCTTCACCATGGCCGCCGCCCTGGACACCGGTTCGAGCTTCGAAGGAATGGGGGCCAGTCGCGAGGCCGCGTTCTCGGCGCTGGCGGAGCCCGCGCTCTTTCTCTCGGTCGCAATCCTCTGCATCCCCGCCCGGAGCGCGACCTTCGGGGATGCGTTCCGGCAGCTGCCGTGGGCGACGTGGGGATTCGAACATCCGACCTATCTGGCCGCGGCGCTCTCGCTGTTCGCCGTCCTCCTTGCGGAGAATTCCCGCATCCCCGTGGACGACCCCAACACCCACCTCGAGCTGACGATGGTCCACGAGGTCATGGTGCTCGATCACGGGGGCCCTGACCTCGCGTTCGTGTCTCTACGGCAGCGCCGTCAAGCTCTTCGTGATCGGAGCGCTTCTCACCCATATTCTCTTGCCGATCCCCGCCGGCGGCGGATGGCAGGGCGCCGCCTTGCTCTGCGCCGGCGAGATCGCCGTCGCGGTGCTCGTGGGCGTTGTCGAATCGGTCATGGCTCGGTTGAGGCTCCCGCGGGTGCCGCAGTTCCTGGTCGGGGCGGCCGTGCTCGCCGCCATCGGCCTGGCCGCTCTCTTCTACCGGGGCGCGCCATGAGCGGTTACGCGGATTTTCTGCTTCTGGTCGTGACCGCGCTTTCCGTCTCCATCGTCGCCACCAGCCGCCTGACGAGCTGCGTGCGGGCCTCGGCGCTGCAGGGCGTGGCGCTCGCGCTCTTGCCGCTCGCGCTCTGGGGCCCGTCGCTCGACCGGCACCTGGTACCCGTCGCGCTGATGAGCCTGGGAGCGCTGGTCGTCAAGGCCATCGTCATCCCGCTCTTGCTGTCCCGTGCGATTCGCGAGGCCAATGTGCGCCGCGAGGCCGAGCCTTTCATCAGCCTGCACTTTTCCCTCCTCATCGCGGCGGCGCTGGTGGGGTTCTCTTTCTGGCTCGGCACAGTTCTCGTTCTGCCCAGGCCTGCGCCGACGCCCCTGCTCGTTCCCATGGCCTTCGCGACGGTGCTCGTCGGATTCCTGGTCCTGGTCAGCCGTCGGAAGGCGGTCACTCAGGTCGTGGGTTACCTGATGCTGGAAAACGGCATCTTCATATTCGGCCAGACACTGGTCGAGCAGGTCCCGTTTGCGGTCGAACTGGGGATCCTTTTGGACTTGCTCGTGGGCGTCTTCGTAATGGGCATCGCGATCAATCACATCAGCCGCGAGTTCGAGCACATCGACACCGAACTGCTCTCGACTCTCAGGGGTTGACGGGGATGACGTGGCTTCTGCCCTTCCTTGTTCTTGCGCCGGCCGCACTGGCGCTCCTGGCGCTCGCGGTCAAAGATCTTCGCGTCGGCCTCGGCATCCTCCTGGGAGGAGCGCTGCTTCATTTCGCGGCGACAGCGGTTCTTTGGGCCGGCGCTCCGTCGAAGACCTTCGGAACGCTCCTGCAGCTCGACGTGATCGGTCTGATTTTCCTGTCGATCACCAGCGCTCTCTTCCTTCTCGTCGCGGTCTACACGGTCCCCTACATTCTTCAGGGCACTCACGACACGCAGGCGGCGCCGCACCGATTCGTGCCGTGCCTGCTCGCGTTTCTCGCGGCCATGAGCCTGGTGTCGGTCACCCAGAACCTTGCCCTGATGTGGGCGGCCGTCGAGGGAACGACGCTCGCCAGCGCGCCGCTCGTGTATTTCTACCGCCGCCGGGGAGCTCTGGAGGCGGCCTGGAAGTACCTCCTTCTGTGCTCGGTGGGAATTGCCCTGGCGCTGCTCGGAACCTTTTGCCTGGGCGTGGCGGCGTCGGCAGTCTCCAGCGGGCAAGCCGGTCTCACGCTCAGCACGCTCGAGGCTGCCGCCCCCGGGATGGCGCGGCCCTGGCTCAAGGCGGCCTTCGTTCTCGCGCTGGTGGGATACGGAACCAAGATGGGCCTCGCGCCTCTCCACACCTGGCTGCCGGACACGCATAGTCAGGCTCCGTCCCCCGTCTCGGCCCTTCTCTCGGGAGCACTCTTGAACTGCGCCTTTCTGGCGATCCTGCGTTTCTTCCAGGTCTGCCTCGCTTCCGGTGACGCGGCGTTCGCGCGAACGTTGCTCGTTGTCCTCGGCTTCGTGTCGATGGGTGTCGCGTGCGCTTTCCTGGTGGGCCAGAGCGACTACAAGCGTCTCTTCGCCTATTCCAGCATCGAGAACATGGGAATCATGGCCGCCGGCGTCGGACTCGGGGGCACCGCGGCGTACGGCGCGATCTTTCATTCGGTGAACCACTCCCTTTGCAAGGCGGGTCTCTTCCTCCTGGCGGGCAACGTCCTTCGAGTCTTCCGGACGACCTCCGCTCGCGAGGCGCGCGGAGTGCTCGCGAGAATTCCGGTGACCGGCGTCCTGATGACGGCGCTCTTCCTCGCGATCGGTGGCCTGCCGCCGTTCGGACCATTCTGGAGCGAGTTCCTGATCTTTCAGGAAGCGTTGAGAGGGCCCCACGCTTGGACCGGCGTTCTCTTCGTCGCTTTCTTGACGGTGGCCTTTCTGGGCATGGCCGGAACTCTTCTCCCGATGCTCCAGGGAGGGCCCGACGAAGGCGCGCCGCGGTCTCGGGAGCCGCGGCTTTCGGTCCTGCCGCCGCTGGCTCTGGCGGCCGGAGCGCTCGCGGTGGGAATCTACCTGCCTCCAATCCTGGCGGACGCTCTGCGCCGGGCCGCCGGCATGCTGGGAGGATGACCGTGGCAGAGACGCCGAACGAGAAAGGAGCCTCGCCCCGAGCGATGGCGCCCACCATTGCTTCGCCCCTCTGGACCAGGAGCGGCTCGGCCATTCGGCGAGTGGACGTCCCGGAGGTTGTCCTTGGCTCCTTTCGGAGATATTGCGTCGACATCTGCTCGCGGGGTGGTCGACTCGTTGCCCTGTGCATCCTGCCGGCTGAGAAGCGAGACTCGGAGCAAGGGCAGGAAATCCTCGCGGTGCTGGCGGACGATGCCCGAGGAACCGTGGGCCTGCTCGAAGACGCCCGTCCCCAAGAGCCGGAGCTATCCGGCCCTCTCGACCGAGATCCCCCAGGCGCAGGCATTCGAGCGCGAGATCGCTCGAAGATCACGGGATCCACCCCGACGGGCATCCCTGGTTGAAGCCCCTGCGCCGTCATGCGGACCTCGAGACCCGGACCGACGGCGCAAAGAGCGCCGAGCCCCATCCGTTTTTTCGCGTCGAAGGATCGGGGATCCACGAGGTCGCGGTCGGGCCCGTGCACGCGGGCATCATCGAGCCCGGCCACTTCCGCTTTCAGTGCCAGGGCGAGATCGTTCTACCACCTCGAGATCCAGCTCGGCTACCAGCACCGCGGAGCGCAGGAGCTTCTTCTGCGGTCCGCTCCAGCACGGCGCCTGGCGATCGCGGAATCGATCGCCGGGGACACCGCCGTGGGCCACGCGCTCGCCCACTGTCAGGCCATCGAGACGCTGGCCGACGTCGAGCCGCCGCTCTATGCCCACGCCGTGCGCGGGATCGCGCTGGAGCTGGAGCGTCTGTCCAACCACGTCGGCGACCTGGGCTCGCTCTGCAACGACATCGGCTTTCTGCCGGGCGCGTCGTGGTTCGGGCGCCTCCGGGGCGAGTTCTTGAACCTTCTCCTGGAGCTCTCCGGAAACCGTTTCGGGAGGGGTCTTCTCCAACCGGGCGGGGTTCGCTTCGGCCTCTCCGCCGCACAGCGAGAGGATTTCCTCGCTGCGCCTGGCCGCGGCGGAGCGGGACCTCAGGGACACGGCGCAGGTCACGTTCGATTCGCCGTCCGTCGGCTCGCGCTTCGAGCACACCGGCGTCGTGACGCGCGAGACCGCGCAAGAGCTCGGTCTGGTCGGTCCGGTCGCCCGCGCCAGCGGCTGTGATCGGGACGTGCGGCGCGATCACCCGTTCGGCATCTTCCGCTTCGCCCACATTCCGGTGGCCCGTGTCGAGTCCGGAGACGTGATGGCGCGCGCCCTCGTGCGATGGCTCGAGACGCAGCGGTCCCAGATCTTCCTTCGGGAGCAGCTCAACGAGCTTCCGCCGGAATCTCTTTCCGTCGCCGTGGCGGCGCACGAAACTCCGGCCCCGACCAATCTGTCCAGGCCCTCGCGCCCGACAGCCTCGCCGTGTCGATGGTCGAGGGCTGGCGCGGCGAAATCGCGCACGTCGCTGTCACGTCGGCCGACGGGCGGCTCGCCGGTTACAAGATCGTCGACCCGTCTTTCCACAACTGGTTCGGGCTGACGATGGCCCTGCGAGGCAATCAGATCTCCGACTTTCCGCTCTGCAACAAGAGCTTCAACCTCTCCTATGCGGGACACGACCTGTGATCTTCGAAGATGTTGCCTGCTGAAGGCCCGGCTGCGCCAGGGACACCGGACGATGACGTTTCCCTCCGAGAGGGGTCCGGCTGCCGGCGCGATTCCGAGGCCGCCCGGTCCTCGACGACTCCAGGTGCCCGGACGGTTGCCGCGCCTGCGCCGAGGCCTGCCCGACCCGGGCGATCGCGACAGAGCCCCTGCGCATCGACCTGGGAGCGTGCCTGTTCTGCCCGGTCTGCGAGGAAGTCGTGCCCCGAGGGCGCCATCGTCTACACACAGGACCACCGCCTCGCCGCCCGGTCTCGCGCGGACCTGATCGTCTCGGGGGCCGAGGCGCCGCTGGCGGCGGCGCTCGACGAGAGCATGCGCGGGCTCTTCGGCCGTTCCCTGAGGCTGCGTCAGGTCTCGGCGGGCGGCTGCAGCGGCTGCGAAGCCGAGCTCGCCGCGGCGGGCAACGTGGTCTTCGACCTCGGGCGTTTCGGAATCCAGTTCGTGGCGTCGCCGCGCCACGCCGACGGGATCGTCGTGACCGGCCCGGTGACGACGAACATGGAGCTCGCGCTGCGCGAGACCTACGCCGCGGTCCCCGGCGCCGAAGATCGTGATCGCGGTGGGCGCGTGCGCCTTGACCGGCGGCCCCTTCGCCGGAGCCGCGTCGTCGCAGGGCGGTGTTCCCCCGGACATACCCGTCGATCTCTACATCCCCGGCTGCCCGCCCCACCCGTTGACGATCCTCGACGGACTCCTCCGGCTGCTCGGTCGCTTGGACGGCGGGAGCCGCGCACCGAGCGCATCCGGCGATCCCGCGTCGACCTGACCGACCGTTTCGGCCTGCCTCCGCGGTCCTTCTCCGACGGTCCCCGAAGCCCTGGCGGCCCGCTGGATCGGCCCGGCCGCCGAGAGGCGTTTGATGCAGATACATCATTCCCCCGTCCCGAAGCGCGCCCTAACGTGTCCGACATGTCATCCGAAAAAAGGGTCACGCTGGACGGGAACGAGGCGGCTGCGTCGGTGGCGCACCGCTTGAGCGAAGTCATCGCCATTTATCCGATCACGCCCTCCTCCGCCATGGGCGAGCTGGCCGACGAATGGTCGTCCGAGGGGAAGACGAACATCTGGGGCGCCGTCCCCAAAGTGGTCGAGATGCAGTCGGAAGCCGGGGCGGCGGGAGCCGTCCACGGCGCGCTTCAGGCCGGAGCGCTTTCGACGACATTCACGGCGTCGCAGGGCCTCCTCCTCATGATTCCCAACCTCTACAAGATTGCCGGCGAGCTGACGCCGTTCTGCCTCCACGTGGCGGCGCGGACGGTGGCCACCCACGCGCTCTCGATCTTCGGAGACCATTCCGACGTGATGGCCTGCCGCCAGACGGGCCTGGCGCTCCTGGCCTCCGGTTCGGTGCAGGAGGCGCACGACTTCGCCGCGATCGCTCACGCCGCGACGCTCGAGTCGCGGATTCCGTTCCTCCACTTCTTCGACGGCTTCCGCACCTCCCACGAGATCTCCAAGATCGCGCCTCTCTCCGACGACGACCTGCGGTCGCTCGTCGACGAGGAGCTCGTGGCCGCGCACCGCCGCCGCGCGCTCACTCCGGACCGCCCGGTGCTGCGCGGCACGGCGCAGAACCCGGACGTCTTCTTCCAGGCCCGCGAGGCCTGCAATCCCTTCTACCTGGCCGCGCCGGGAATCGTCGAAAGACGTGATGCGGCGCTTTGCGGAAGTCTACAGGCCGGTCCTACCGGCTCTTCGACTACGTCGGCCATCCGCAAGCCGAGCGCGTCCTCGTGCTCATGGGCTCGGGCGCAGAGGTCGCGCAGGAAACGGTCGCGTGGATGCTGGCGCGAGGAGAGAGAGTCGGCCTGATCAAGGTCCGCCTCTACCGGCCGTTCGACATCGCGAGCTTCTCGGCGGCGCTCCCGGCGTCGGTCCGCTCGATCGCCGTGCTCGATCGAACCAAGGAACCGGGGTCCGTGGGCGAGCCCTTGTACCAGGACGTCGTCACGGCGCTGGTCGGAGGCCCGCGACGGGCAACGGATGGGCGAAATGCCCCGCGTCGTCGGCGGGCGCTATGGCCTGTCGTCCAAGGAGTTCGATCCGGCCATGGTCCGGGCCGTCTTCGAGGAGCTTCTGCGCCCGGCGCCCCGCAACCATTTCACCGTCGGGATCGTAGACGACGTCACCGGCACTTCCCTCCCCGTCGACGCCGACTTCGACATCGAGCCGGACGAGATGGTGCGGGCGGTCTTCTACGGCCTGGGCTCGGACGGGACCGTCGGCGCCAACAAGAACACCATCAAGATCATCGGCGAAGAGACGCCGCACGACGCGCAGGGCTACTTCGTCTATGACTCGAAGAAGTCCGGCGCCGTGACGATCTCCCACCTGCGCTTCGGCCCCGGCCCCATCCGCTCCTCTTACCTCGTCCGCAAGGCGAGCTTCGTCGCGTGCCACCAGTTCGAGTTCGTCCACCGCTACGACGTGCTGGAACAGGCCCGGGAGGGAGCCGATTTTCTGCTCAATTCTCCGTATTCCGCGCAGGATGTCTGGGACCACCTTCCCCGCGAGGTCCAGGAGCAGATCGTGACCAAGCGGATCCGATTCCACGTCATCGACGCCTATCGGCTGGCGAAGGAAATCGGCTTGAAGGGACGCATCAACACGATCATGCAGACCTGCTTCTTCGCCATCACCGGGGTCTTGCCCGTCGAGACCGCTCAGGCGAAGATCAAGGAAACGATCGAGGACACCTACGGCAAGAAGGGGGGCGAGGTCCTCCGCCGCAACTTCGAGGCCGTCGACCGCGCCCGGGCCGAGCTCCAGGACGTCACGGTTCCCTCCGCGGTCACAGCGAAGCACGGCCGGCCGCCGATCGTCTCGGCCGAGGCGCCCGACTTCGTGCAGGGGGTCACCGCGGTCATGATCGCCAACCACGGAGACCGCCTGCCGGTCTCGGCCTTTCCCGTCGACGGAACCTGGCCCGTGGGCACCAGCCGGTGGGAGAAGCGCAACATCGCGTCGGAAATCCCGGTGTGGGAAGAGCCCCTCTGCATCCAGTGCAACAAGTGCGCGCTGGTGTGCCCGCACGCCGCGATCCGCGTCAAGGTCTACGAGCCCTCGAACCTGGCCGGCGCTCCGCCGACCTTCAAGTCAATGGACTTCCGCGCCGCCGACTACGCCGGCCACAAGTACACCGTCCAGGTCGCGCCGGAGGACTGCACCGGCTGCACGCTGTGCGTTCAGTTCTGCCCGGCCAAGGACAAGTCCAACCCCAAACGCAAGGCGATCAACATGGCGCCGCAGGCGCCGCTGCGCGACGCGGAGCGCGACAACTACGCCTTCTTCCTGGACCTGCCCGAGCCCGACCGCACCAAGCCGCGGGTGCTCGACGTCAAGTCGACCCAGTTCTTCCAGCCCCTCTTCGAGTACTCCGGAGCCTGCGCCGGCTGCGGCGAAACGCCCTACATCAAGCTCCTGACGCAGCTCTTCGGCGACCGGACGCTCATCGCCAACGCCACGGGGTGCAGCTCGATCTACGGCGGCAACCTCCCCACCACGCCCTATACGACCAACCGCGACGGCCGCGGCCCGGCGTGGTCGAACTCTCTCTTCGAGGACAACGCGGAGTTCGGCCTGGGCATGCGCCTGGCGGTCGACAGCCACCGCGACACCGCGCGCGATCTCGTTCTCCGCCTGGGCTCGAGCCTCCCCCAGACGCTGGTGGACGAGCTCCTGGCCGCCGACCAGTCCACCGAGTCCGGGATCGCCGCGCAGCGGTCGCGGGTCGTCGATCTGAAGACGCGGCTCGCGGCAAGAAACGACGCCGACGCGGCGCGCCTCGGCCTCGTGGCCGACTACCTGGTCCGCAAGAACGTGTGGATCGTGGGCGGGGACGGCTGGGCCTACGACATCGGCTACGGCGGCCTCGATCACGTTCTCGCTTCCGGACGGGACGTCAACGTCCTGGTGCTCGACACCGAGGTCTACTCCAACACCGGAGGGCAGCAGTCCAAGGCCACGCCGCTGGGGGCCGCCGCCAAGTTCGCCGCCGCCGGCAAGGAGCTTTCCAAGAAAGACCTCGGCCTCATGGCGATGAGCTACGGCCACGTCTACGTCGCGCGCATCGCCTTCGGCGCCAAGGACCATCAGACGGTCAAGGCGTTCCTGGAGGCCGAGTCGTACCCCGGCCCGTCCCTGATCATCGCCTATAGTCACTGCATCGCCCACGGCTACGACATGGCGTTCGGAACCGAGCAGCAGAAACTCGCCGTCGACAGCGGCGTCTGGCCCCTGTACCGGTTCGACCCTCGGCGGGTCGAGGCCGCACAGCCGCCGTTCCAGCTCGATTCGGCGCGGCCGAAGATCCGCGTCGAGCAATACATGAAGAACGAGAACCGGTTTCGGATCCTGGAAAGGCTGGGGACCGACCGGGCGCGGCAGCTCGCCGCCGCCGCTCAGCGCGAGGCCGAACGCCAGTTCCGGCACTACGAGCAGCTTTCCGGCCTGACCATCGACCAGCCGCTCCCGACGCCGGAGGCGGCCCCGGCGAAAGGATAGACCATGGACCTTTCGACGACGTATCTGGGCCTCGAGCTCCCGCACCCCTTCATGCCCGGAGCGTCGCCGCTGGTCGACGATCTGGGAATGGTGCGCCGCCTGGAAGACTCCGGCGCCGCCGCGCTCGTCATGCACTCTCTGTTCGAGGAACAGATCATGGTCGAGCAGCGGGAGGCGTTCCTGTTCGAGAGCAACGCCGAATCGCACGCCGAGGCGGTTTCCTATCTGCCCGACCCCGGCATTTTCGCGCTGGGACCCGACGAATACCTCGAACAGATCCAGCGGATCCGGCAGGCGGTCTCCATTCCGGTCATCGCGTCGTTGAACGGCACGACCCCCCACTCGTGGATCGAGTACGCGCGGCTGATCGAGCAGGCCGGCGCCCATGCGCTGGAGTTGAACGTCTACTACCTGGCCACCGACGCGGACGAGACCGGCGAAGAGGTCGAGCGGCGAACGCTCGAGACCGTCGAGGCGGTCAAGGGCTCGATCTCCATTCCCGTTGCGGTGAAGCTCTCCCCCTTCTTCTCCTCCTTCGCCCATTTCGCCAAGCGGCTGGACGACGCGGGAGCCGATGGGCTGGTGATCTTCAACCGCTTCTACCAGCCGGACATCGACGTCGAGGCACTCGACGTTCTTCCCACTTTGCGCTTCTCGACCTCAGCGGAGCTGCTGCTGCGGCTGCGATGGTTGGCCATCCTCTCCGGCCGCATCGACGCTTCCCTCGCGGTCACCGGGGGCGTGCATACCGCGACCGACGCGATCAAGGCGGTCATGGCCGGCGCCCACGCCGTCCAGATGGTCTGCGCCCTCTTGAAGCGGGGACCGCAGCACCTCGCCACCGTCCGCGAAGAAATGGAAGCGTGGATGGAGGAGCACGGCTACGAGTCGCTGCGCCAGATGCAGGGCAGCATGAGCCTGGTCAAGAGCGGCAATCCCTCCGCCCTGGAGCGCGCCAACTACATGCGCGTGCTCCAGAGCTGGCGGATGCCGTAGGAGATCCGGAGTCGACGCGGGGACGGGGGGGCGCGCTTCCGAGTCCCGATGTCCCAGTCCCCATCCCCTGGTTCGTTCGCATCAGGCGCTCCTCTCCAACTCCCGGTAGCGTGTCTTCCATGCGACGGAGGACTCCATGCTGAGCGTCGAAGACTTCACCTCGCTGCCGGATGGCTTCATGGTTCCCCAGGAGGGACCGGTGGGCGCGTGCCCTCGCTGCGGCCGCAACGGCGTGGCCGAACGCCCCGAGTGCGGCAACCCCTACTTCCTCCACCGTCAGGTCATCGACGTTCGCGGCGACGGGATGCTCATCGAGCCTCTCGATCGCTGCGTTCTTGCCGAGAACTGACGCGCCGGCGAACCGCTCGTTGTCGGGAGCGCCCTGCGTCTCCCTGGCGGGAATCTTCCGCACCGGCCCTCGGAGACCGCGGCGCGAACCGCCGGGCGCTCAACAGTCCTTCGAAAAAGAGATGCGGCGTCCGAAACGCAAGCCACAACTCTTCCCACGCTCTGCCCGGAGACGGGTCGGGGTCAGTGAGCGACGGGCGGCGAAGCCACCGCGGCCGTCTTCTTGAGGGACCTCAGATAGAAGACCACCTCGTCGATTTGCCGGGCGGAAAGCGTGTGCCCCCACGGCGGCATCAAGGGCGAGAGCCCGACGCCGGATCCGCCGCGCCGCACCGCGTCCACCAATTCCGCGTCGGTCTTCTTCTTCTGAAACGCCGGGTCGGAAAGATCTCGCGGACGGGGGTCCAGATTGAACGCGTTGAACCCGTCCCCCGCGCCGGTCTCGCCGTGGCAGGTTTGACAGTAGTGAACGAAGACGCCCTTCCCCAGCCGCATCTCGTAGGTGGAACTCGCCGCCTTCGCGGCCACCGCAGCTGGTGGGGCGGCCTTGTGAGCGCACGCCAGCACGGCCAGAATCAGGAGCACTGCGAACCACTTGGATGGCCACGATCCTTTCATCGCGACCCTCCCGCAGAAGACGCCGGCGGGGATGTCAACGTCCCGAGGTAAGCAGTCAATCGCAGAGCGTCGGTGTCGGTCAGGCCGTAGTTTGGGCATCGGACGTCGCTGCGCCAGCGCTGGGGCCCCTTCAGCCACGTGTAGATCCAGCCGCTCTTCAGTCTCTTGCCGGTGTCGGTCAGCGGCGGTCCGTAATAGCCGCCGGATGAGCCGAGGATGTGGCAGCCGCGGCAACCGAGGGTCACGTACAGGCGCTGCCCCTCGATCGGGTCCGCTTCGGTGAGGGGGTGGCCCGCGAAGGGATCCTGAGGAATTCTCGGATCGAGATAGAAGCTCTCGAAAGCGTCGGCGATCTGGGTCGCCTCCTCCCTGGGCATCCGCAACACGGGCATCCGTTCCTCCAGGATCGGACGCAACGAGTAGGAGAGGACGAGGTAGTCGACAAGCCAGCCACGCTGGACCTTGCTCCCCTCGAAGGTCAGTGGCGCCGTGGAAATGTCGCCCCCCTCTTCGCCGATGTGGTGGCAGGACAGGCACCGATAACGGTCGATGAGCGCGCCCACGGGCCCGCCGGGCACGAGAGCGGCGACTCGGGGAGGGTTGTACCGGTAAGCCTCCGGGACCGGCTGCGCCTCCAGAGAAAGCAGCGCTGTCACGACGGCACGGGTGTCCTCCGCGTTGAACTCGTAGGAAGGCATCCGCAGGCCCTGCGCGAAGGAGCGGGGCGCATCGATCTTCGCGGCGAGCCAGGCAGGCAGCGTGCGAGCCAGGTCCGACCGTTTTCCGAAGTCGAGGGACGATGCCTTCTTGTCACCGATGCCGTTCAGCTCCGGGCCAAACTTCTCCTCCGAGCCGCTCGGCTCCGCATGGCAGGCGAAGCATCCCGCGCTCCGGAAGAGCCTGCCTCCGCTCTCGGCGAGAGTCTGATTGACCCGCAACGGCTCGAGCATCTCTTTCGGGGCGTCGAAGTCGCGGAATTCGTCTTCCATGTACGCCACGACGTCTCGCGACTCGGTCTCCGAAAAGTGGTAGCGGGGCATCCGCGTGCGCGGTTGAAAGGCTTGCGGCTCGCGCAGGAACGCCAGGAGCCAGCCGCGGGTCGCGAAGGATGCGACTTTCGAGAGTTCCGGTGCGGAGCCGTTTCCCTTGCCTTCCACCGTGTGACAGGAGATGCAGCGCGACTCGGAGAAGAGTTTCTTGCCGTTGGCGGCGACACCGGGCGGCTCCGCTTGAGCCGACTCAATGCGATGGGCCAGGTCCCATGGCACGGACTGATTGAACAGGTAGTGGGAAAGCTCCTGGATCTCTTTTTCGGAGAGATGAAAGTTCGGCATCGTGGCGTTTGGGTCGACCAACTTGGGCCCGTGGAGCCACCGCGAAACCCACATCCCGCCCGTCTTCATGGAGATCGTGATCAGGGAAGGAGCCTGCGATCGGAAGTTCTCCTGGCCGCGAACGGAGTGACAGGCATAGCAGCCGGCCTGGGCCATCAGTGTCCGGCCGCGAGAAAGAATCGGCGCTTCAGGAACATTCTCGGCCGAGTGGCAATGCCCGCATCCCGCTTCGACGTAGGCCGTCGGCGTCATCGGCGGTCCGGCATCCGCCGCCGTACCATGCGCCTCCTCCGTGGACGTCGCCGGACCCTGTCCCCCGTGACACGACGTGCAGCCGAAGCGATCCAGGGCGCCTGGCGTGTGCGCCGTGTCGACGTGGAGCGCCAGGGGCTGGGCGATTCCCTTCATCAAGGGATCGGCGACGCCCAGGTGACACGTCGTGCAACGATCGACGCGGTCGCCGAGTTCGCGCAGCCAGACCTGCTGAATCGCGACCGGCCTTCGCTCATAGTCGCGAGCCGTCTTGAGGCTCCGGGCACGGGCCGCGCCGAGCCGACGGTATTGCCGCTGCACCGACCGATAGGAGCGCAGCGCGCTCTTGGCCGGGGAGATCGCCAGCACGGCGAGGAACAGCAGGCTGGTCGCCGCAAAGAGACGCTTGAGCGGAAACGAGCTCATCAGGCTCTTCCTTTATCCGAAGACCGCCGCGTCGCCGGGCCAGACCAGTGACCAGCCGGGACCGCGGAAGAACGTGCCGATCACGGTCAGGACCGTCGCGATCACGACGAACCAGGTCATGATCCACTCCGGCAGTGTCACCTTGAAGAGCCGTTGCCGCAGTCGTCCTCCCGACTCGCCGCCCCGCGCCGCGAACATGGCGGCGGCGATCGCGAGCGTGGGAAGGAGGACCGGCCAGCAGGCGAAGAAAGCGAGGAGTCCGACCGTGAGCGCCGTCACCGCGACGATTGCGAGCGCCGTCCGGCGTGGATGGGTGGCCCAGAGAGGACCGGCCGTCAGGTTGACGCGGGCGTAGGGGATGACAGCCAGCGAGATCACAACGAGCCCGGGCATCAGCACGCCCGCGACCACGGGTGGAAAGTAGTGCAGCAGCTCCTGAAGGCCCAGAAAATACCAGGGAGCCTTGGCCGGATTGGGCGTCTCGAGCGGGTTCGCGATCCCCTGCAGTGGCGCGTCGAAGAGAATGGCGACCAGCGCGAGCGCGATGACGACGACCTGAAGGAGGATGACTTCCCGCATGATCAAGTGCGGGAAAGCCATGATCCAGCGTTCCTCCTGGCGTCGTACCGAGGGGCGCATACCGGGCCGCACGAGCGCGACGCGGCGTGGCGTCGCCAGCGGGTCCGAGGTCTCGACGATCTCGATGGGTGGCAGGGGGCTCATGGAACCTCACCCCTTTCCGACTCGTCTAACTCTTCCCAGGGTCCCTGCACTCCTCCGTCCTTGCGGACACGCCAGATGTGCACGGAGAGAAGGAGCAGAAGCGCGACCGGCAGCATCACGCAGTGCAGAACGTAGAAGCGCAGGAGAGCGTTCTCCGAAACGACGTGGCCACCGAGCAAGAGAAACCGCATCTGCTCGCCGATCAAGGGCGCCTCCTTGGCCATGTTGGTCCCGACCGAGACGCCCCAGAACGCGAGCTGGTCCCAGGGGAGAAGGTACCCGGTGTACGAGAGCAGGAGCGTGACCAGGAGGAGCCCGATTCCCACGACCCAGTTGAATTGCCGGGGCGGGCGATAAGCGCGATGGTAGAAGACGCGGAGCATGTGGAGAAAGGCGGCGAAAACCATCAGTTGCGCCGCCCAGCGATGAAGGTTGCGAAGGAACATGCCGTTGGCGACGACGAACTCGAGCTCCTTCATGTCCCGGTAGGCCTGCGGAACGGAGGGGTGGTAGTAGAACATCAGGAGGATTCCGGTCGCCACGAGCACCAGGGAACAGGCCATGGCGATTCCGCCCAGCCAGTAGGTGTGGGAGAAACGGAGCGTCTTTGCCCGCACCTTGACGGGGTGCACGTGCAGAAACAGGTTTTCGAAGATGATGAGCGAGCGGTTGAGGTTCGTGTCGGCCGCGCCGTGCCGCACGATCGAGCGATAGATCGCCGACTCTCGCCAACGGTTGATCAGAGTTTCCGATCGCGTTTTCTCTCATGCCTTGAAAACTCGCCCGTGTGGAATGACCACGCTGCTATCGACGATGAGAGTCCCGGAGGCATCCGCCTGAACCTCCAGCCACGGGAGCGGGCGGGGGGCCGGCCCATGGATCACGTTGCCTTCGAGATCGAATCGGCTCCCGTGGCAGGGACAGGCAATGCACTTCTCATCGGAAAGGAAGCGGGTGATGCATCCCAGGTGCGTGCACACGGCCGAAAGAGCGTAAACGCCGCCGGGAGCACCGACGACGTACGCCTTCTGCTGTTTGTTGAACCGGATGACCCCCTCGGTGTAATCGAGCGCGCTGCCGGCCCGAAACCGGGTCGGCGGCTCGAACAGGACCTTGGGTTTCAGATAGTCGAGCGTCACAACGCCCGAGCCCGCGACCGCCGCGGCGCAGGCGGCCAACCCGACACGGCTCAGAAGAATCGCGGCGGTTCGGCCCCTCCTCGTCGAGCCCGAGGGAGCCCTCGAGATCTTCAGGCAACGGCGTCCTCCTTCGTGCGGAAGCTCTGCATCGTGATCGTCCCCACCGGGCACCGCATGGCACACAGGCCGCACCGGATGCAGACCTCCTCATTCTTGATGAGGATCGATCCCACGCGTCGTCCGTTCTCGAGGATGGGCGCGAGCTCGAGAATCTCGGAGGGCGGTTCGCGCACCAGGGCGACAGGCAGGATTTCGATGCAATGCTCCGGGCAGATGTCCTGACAGCCGCCGCAGAGGATGCATTCGGTCCCGGCGCGCGGATCCTGCGCGAAGATCGTGTTGGTCCAGCAGTGCAGGCACCGCTTGCCCTCGAGACGTGCCTCCCGCTCGCCGAAGCACTCCTCGACCTCGGCGATCCCGATGCGCCGGGAAATCGGGCGGGTCGGCGGCTTCTGCCGCGGTATGCCCTCATAGTCGAGGTCCCGTTGATAACGGGAATGGACATCGATCTCCACGGCGACTTCCTGTTCGGAGCGGATCGCCCCGCGGAAGTGTTCGTCGATCGACTTGGCTCCCCTCTTGCCGTCGGCGATGGCGTTGATCGCGATGCGCGGGCCGAACGCCGCGTCGCCGCCCGCCCAGACGTCGGGAGCGGTCGTGGCCAGCGTGTCGGGATCGATCAAGATCCTGCCTGCGCGGGTCTCGATCCGATCCTCCGGCCGCAGGAAGGAAAAGTCCCCGGTCTGGCCGATGGCGATGATGACGGTGTCGGTCGGGAAGATTGTCTCGGAGCCCTCGACGAACTGTGGCGAGAAGCGGCCCGTCTCGTCGAAGACGCGAGAGACCGACAGGAACTCGATTCCGGTGACAGTCCCCTTCTCTCCCACCAGACGCTTGGGCCCCACGCGGTGCAGGAAGCGGATCCCCTCGCGGGAGGCTTCCTCCATCTCCTCCCGGGCCGCGGGCATCTCGCTCTCGGATTCGAGCGAGCACACGGTCACCTTCCGGGCGCCGAACCGGATGGCACTGCGCGCCACGTCCAATGCCTGCACGATCGACAGGTTGCGCTGGAGGTTCATCTGCTCGCCGCCCCGAGCGGCCGTCCGCGCCACGTCCAGGGCCACGTTCCCCCCGCCGATGACGACCACGTGCTGGCCCATCTCAACCTTGTAGCCGAGATTGATGTTGAGCAAATAGTCGATTCCTCGCAGCACGCCGTCGAGCTCCACGCCGGGGATCGTCAGGTCCCGACTGCGCATGGCGCCCACTCCGAGAAAAATCGCCGAGAAGCCCTCCTTCCGGAGCCCGTCCAACGTGAAGTCGCGCCCCAGGCGGGCATTGGTTCGAAGCTCGACGCCGAGCGAAAGGATGGCGTTGACCTCGAGTTGGATGAGCGCGCGTGGCAGCCGGTACTCCGGAACGCCCAGACGCAGCATCCCGCCCGCCACGGGCGACGCTTCAAAGATCGTCACCGGATAGCCCATCAGAGCCAGGTCGTGCGCGCAGGCCAGGCCCGCTGGGCCCGAGCCGATCACCGCGACCCGCTCGGAATAGCGTCCCCGCCGCTCTCCGTAGATCTCCGTCAAGACTGAGAAATCCATCATGCTCTCGACGCCGAACCTCTCCGTGACGAACCGTTTCAACGCCCGAATGGCGATGGGGGCGTCGATCTCGCCGCGCCGGCAGACGCTCTCGCACGGGGCCGCGCAGATCCGCCCGCAGATCGAGGCGAGCGGATTGGGGCGCCGGGCCACCGCATAGGCCTCGCGGTACCGCCCCTGCGCGACGAGAGTGACGTACTTGCCGGCTTCGGTGTGGACGGGACACGCCCACTTGCACGGGAAGTTCCGCTCCAGCCACTCGACGTTGATGCCGGTCAACGTCTCTACCTCGCGATCTCGAACTCGGCAGCGGTTGCTCCGGCGACCGTGATCGGCTTCTGCGTCCCTTTCGCTTTCGGATGCCAGACCTTGACGGTGTAGGAGCCGTCGGGCACGTCGGGAATCCGATAACTGCCGTCCGCCTTGGTCACCGCGAAGTACGGGGTCGGGACCGCCACCACGAAGGCTTCCATCTCCGGATGGACCTTGCAGAGAAGCGCCGCGACGCATTCCTTCTTGAACTCGTAGCTCTTGGTCTGACCCTTGGGCCAGGTTCCCAGGTTGAACTTGTCGGCGCAGGCATCGGGAGTGAACACGTTGTGCAGGACGGCGTCGGAATTCAGGAAGTCGACCGTTGTGCCGACCAGCACCGGCAGCACGTGGGGACTGAAGACCAGATTCGCCTGGTCCATCTTCGCGTGCTCCTTCGGAGCGGGAAAGGTCTTGCCGGGGGCCGCCGCGATGTACACGACGGCGTCGGAGCTGTCCCGTACTCCTTTACAGACCACCTTGCCGTGAAGATCTCCCGCCGAGAGGGAGGCCGCCGTCAGAACGAGAAGAACGCCGCAGAGAACCTTGTTCATGTTTTTGCTCCTTCAGATCGCGAACCGCAGAACGGTCGCGAGCGTGTAGTTTTGGGAGTTTCGCAGGTCGCGTTTGTACTCCAGCATCGCCTTGATGTTGGCGCGGATGAGCAGGCTGAAATTGGCGTTCAACGTGCGGATGGAAGGAACCGTCGGGTCCGCGACCCGAAGATTTTCGTAGCGAACGGAGACCTGGAACGGCGGCCGGATGACGTAGTCTGCCTGAGCGAACCAGGCGTCCCAGCCGCGCGTGGTCTCGTCGATCTGCGACAGAGTGTCGTTGTCGAGAAGGCGCAGCTGGTCGGTTCCGTGCATGGCGACACCGAAGACGTTCAGGTCGCCGTAATACCAGGAAGCGAAGACGCCGTACCGGTTGTAACGCCGGTCCTCCATCTTGAACGGATTCCCCGCGTCGTCGGTGACGTCGAACTGGACGTCCTTGCCGTTGCCGGTATAGCCGAACGCGCCCAGACGCAGCGACTTCTCTCTCCAGTTCTCCGGAGGAAGCTCCACGCCCGTCGTGTCCCCGTCCAGGCCCATGCCGCCGATCTTGTAATCGACGCGGGCGTAGAAGTCCTTCTGGCTGTTGCTGCCGAAGGTTCCGTTGGGCCCGCCCGGGCCGATCGGCTGATCGACCCCGACCACGTAGAAGAGACGGTGCGCCGCGACGCCATACATCTCGATCGCCCGCGCGTTTTGAGGCAGGCTGACGCCCCCTCCGTCTTCCGCGAGACCCGTGCCGCCGCGAAACCCGATCGGATTGTAGGTGAAGAGCGTGTCGACGCCGTTGTCGGTCATCAGCCACATTTCCTGGAATCCGTCGTAGAGGTTCGGTGCCAGCTTGCCGATCCGAAAATTGAACATGTGCTCGGGGCCAAACGCCGAGATGACGTCGATCCGGGCATGCTCGATCTCCGTGTCGCTGCCGCCGTCGGGCCGCTCCGCCCACGTGATCTCCCCGAAGAAGCTGAACGTTCTTCCCAGCGTGCCGGCGGAGAAGAGGTTCACCTCTTGCGGGAACTGAAAGTCGTTGTGGACGACCTGGTGACCGGTATCGTCGACGCTCGAAGAGTAAATGTTCTCCATCTTCGTGTTCACGGCGAGCGGAACGTACGAGGGCAGGTCGCTCGGGAAGACCATCTGAGGCCACATGCGCTCGTAGGCTTCGGCGCCGAGCGAGACCGGCTTCTGCTTGACCTGCTCCTCGGTCTCCTTGGGCATCCGGTAGCCGTTCAGACGGAACGCCTCCCCGAAGGGGTTCAACTTGGGAAAGATGGCGTGGCAGGTCTGGCAGGAGGTCTGGTACTTACGGGAAAACGCGGGCACCGCGCTCGCCGACGCGCACACGAAGAACGCAAACCCAGCGACCAGCCAGGGATACGTGCGGCGGAACCCATGGGAGTGTCGAATCACGGAATCCCTCCTTTCGTCAGCCTGCGCCACATGGTGCGGGCAAGCGCCGGCCGCCGCGATCCCGCAACCACACCAATTTCTCTGGGTAATCCTCACCAGTTGTCGGCGTCACCGTCCGGAGAGCCCGTAGACGCGGGAGCGCGCTCGTCCGCCGCGGCCCCGCGGTGAGCACTAGATCAGCCCCTTTTGGAAGGCGAAGGCGACGACTTCCGTCTTGGAATGGACCTCGAGCTTTTCGAGGATGTTCTGGATGTGGTTTCGGGCGGTCAGCGTCGAGATTTGAAGGCGGGATGCGATATCCGGCGTCGTGTGCCCCGCGGCGAGCATTCCGATCACCTCGACTTCACGAGGCGTCAGCTTGCGGGCCCGCGCGTCGTGGGAATCGCGGATGGCGGCCAGAGCGAGCCGCGGTGGCGACGCGGCCTCCTCCTGCGGATTCTCCAAGGAAGAAGACCGGTCGGAGGGCTTGAGAATGTGGACCAGCAGGAAATGGTCCGGTGGACGGACGGCCAGGCTCAGGATGCTGATGTCCAGGGGGAGCGTCCGACGGTCCTTCGTCTGTAATCGCAGGTCAAAGTGCCGGGTTTGCTCTCCGCGGATTCCCATTTGAGTCACCGGACAGGTCTCCCCGCAGTACCGGTTGCCGTAGATGTCGCATCCCTGAAGGATGGAAGGGCAGGAAAGACCGACGACCTCCGCTGCCGAGTAGCCCAGGACTCTTTCCGCGCCGAGATTCCAGAAGACGATGCGGTTGTGTCGGTCGGTGACAAAGACAGGGTCGGGCGAGTTCGTCAGCGCAGCCAGAAAAGGCTTGGACTCTTCGGGCAGACGGTTGCTCCAACTCATTCCATCGTCGCAAAGCCGGATCATCCACAGACGGCCAAGGATTCGGCACGATTTGCAACAATCATGCTAGCACGCGACGCGTGCGCATTTTCCCGGCGTCGGGAATGCCTGGTCTACGAGGGGATCGTCGGGGAACGCGTCGGCAATCCGAAGAGGCGCATGCAAAGAGCCACGCCGAATCCCCAGACGCCGTTCAACAGAAGCGCTCCCTCGACGAGGCTCGGCTGCCACCCGCCGGCCACCGGCTGGCCCTTGAGCGGGAAGACCACGAAGAAGGCGACGAGAGTCGGCGCGATCGCTCCGATCACGACCGCCAGCATCCAGTAGAGCCCGGAACCGGCGAAGCCGCGGATCACCAGCCAGAGCAGAATCCCCCACACCCCTCCCCAGAAGGCGAGCGAGATGACCGCCGGGACGTGAAGCGGTTTCGTGGGCGCCATGACGTACGCGGTCCGATCGGTCTTGCCGGCGGCATGAAGGACGGCCAGCAGTCCCTGGTGAAAGACGAGCGTGGACAGAAAACCGGCGACAAGAGCCTTGACGTAACTCATACTGAATCTGTCCTGCACGACCCGGACCAATCCTCGGGCCGTTCGCTCGGGCGGCGGAGTCGTCGCCGCGGCACTGGTTGTGCGGCCCGTTCCTGTTTAGAATCCCGAAGTCGCGCGGTGCGATCGGAAGGAGCTCTCATGTTCTCCGAGTCATATATCGATCCGCGGTATCAGTCCACGGGCCCCACGCCGGAAGAGATCGAGGCCTGGGCCGAACGCGAACGCGCTCGGCGCAAGGCGTGGCTCGCCGGTCCGGCCGATGAGGAAAAGCGCGATTGGGCTCTCCGCTGGCGACTGCGCGCCCGCATCGGACTCGAGGAGTCGCGCCTGCCCGCCTCCCAGCAGGACGTCCAACGGTGGGCCGAGCGGGAGCACCAGCGCCGGCAGGCCTGGCTGGCCGGCCCGACCGAGGAGGAGAAGCTGGCGTGGGCGCGTCGGGCGAGGCGGCCGTCTTTGGCCGGGCTGGCCGAACCGCCGCTGCCCGCGACGCCGGACGAGATCGAAGCGTGGGCCAAGCGCGAGAGGGAAGAGCGACAAGCCTGGCTGGCCGGCCCGTCGGAGGAAGAGAAGCAGCAGTGGGCGCGGCGGCAAGCCGGCGGGTTCCCGGGCCCGTGGATGGGGCAGGCCGGAATCGAGCCGGCCTTCACGCAGCTCGCCCATCGCTTCCTGCGCGAGGCCGAGCTCGTCGGCAAGGGCTCCTTCTACGCCCTGTCCAACGCGCCGCTGGCGATCTGGTCTTATTTCGTTCGCGCCGGAAGGGTCGCCGAGCAGGAGTTCGATCAGCAGCCGCGGCGCGGCCGCGTCCCGTTCTGACCCCGAAGCGCTCGCGCGCCTCGAAATCCTCAACGCAGCCGGCGCGGATATCGGGCCAGGTGTCCCACGTCCGAATCCGACGGCAGGCGGCGCACCTGCAGGATCGAGAAGAGCAGGAACAGCAGGCTCACGATCGCGCCGATCAACGCGATCGTTCGGAACGGATACCCGAAGAGGAGCATCCCGCCGCGGGCTTGCGTCATCCACATCGCCGCCACCACCCCGACCCACCCGATCATGGTGAGCACGGAAAACACCTGGACCCTCCGGCGCACGTCCTGAGCCACGGCGGCCAGACGGCCCGGAGTCTCGCGCACCATCTCCACCGATTCCAGGAGCCGGCCGATGCGGAAACGCGCATCGAGCGCCCATTGGCCGAGGTTTCGCGGGCGCAGGCTCTCGCGCGCCTCCAGCCGCATCAGCATTCCGAAGAAGCGATTCTCGTGCGCGCGCAGGTCGAACTCCGGATCGAGCTCCTTGACCATGGCTTCCGCCGTCAACACCGCCTTGAGATATCGGATCGCGTCGGGCGACAGGGCCATGGCGTGCCGGCGGACCACGGCGAGCATTTCGATCTCGAAGATGTCCTCCGACAGGGCGAATCCCTCCGGTCCCACCCGCGAGCTTTCGACGTAATTCTTCATCGACTCGATCAGGTCCCTCCGGGCCGCGGCAAGGTCGGTCCGGCGCGACGGGGTCAGGAACCGCAGGAACTCGTCAACGGCCTTGCCCGTGTGCCCCCCGAAGAGGCTCTGGGCGAAGTAACGCAGCGCGTCGGTGGTCTCCTCGTCGAGCTTTCCCACGATCCCGAAATCGACGTAGCCGATCGCATCTCCGGGCAGGACGATGAGATTGGCCGGATGCGGATCGGCGTGGAAGTAGCCGAATCGATAGATTTGATTGAGGGCATTCCAGACGATGTGGCTGGCGATGCGCCGCGTGTCGTGACCGTCCGCCGCGAGCTTCTCGAGAAAGACCGTGTCGCAGCGTCGGATCGCCGTCACGATGTCCAGCACCGGGATTCCACCCAGGTACTCCAGAGTCAGAACACGGGCGGTGGTGTAGTCGGCATACACGCGCGGGTTGCGTTCCAGCGGGTCATTCTGGGCGTTGCCGCGCAAGACCGAGGCATGACGGGCTTCCACACGGTAGTCGAGCTCCTCTTCGGTCCACCGCGCGAACTCGTCGACCAGATCGCGAGCCCGCGTGTGTCCGACGAGATCCAGAATCGAGGCCAGGGCGCGCATGAGCTTGAGGTCGGCGCGGACGAGACTGCGGATCTCCGGCCGCTGCACCTTGACCGCCACGGCGGTGCCGTCGGGAAGCTCGGCCCGATGGACCTGGCCGATCGACGCCGCGGCGAGCGGCTCCCATTCGAAGGACCGGAACAGGTCTTCGACCGGCCGGCCCAGCTCCTGGACGATGATCCGGCGGACTTCCGCCGCGGAAAAGGGCCGCACCTGGTTTAAGAGCTGGAAGAACTGCAGGCAGTAGTCGGCGGGGAGGATGTCGAAGCGCAGGGCCAGCGCCTGGCCCAGCTTGACCCACGTCCCCCCCAATTCCTCCAGGGCTACCTGCGCCCGCTCGGCGCGGCTGCGCTCGTCGCGGCGTGACCATCGCGGGACCAGGAGGTGTCTCCACGCGGCCCGCCAGACCTGCCAGGCTCGGCGCAGGACCGTTACCTTCAAGATCGCTCCTTGCCCCCTCGCGACGATTGCCCCGATCCGGCCGACTTCCTCGGGGAAAGTGATCCGGCGCAGCGTATCAAGGATGGAACGGCGCCGGTACTCGGCGCGACGGCCCCCACGGCGCGACGACCCACCGGAAGGGATGTTTCTTAGGCCGCCGGCACCGTCATGACCGGACAGGGAGCGCTCGTGATGACGCGCGCGGCGATGCTTCCCAGAAAGAATCGGGAGGCACCGGTGCGCCCGTGGGTACCCACCACCACGAGGTCGGCGTTCTTCTCCCGCGCCGCTTCCGTGATCGCTTCGTCGGGATAGCCGGAGAGAATGAGCGACCCGGCCTCCACGCCCCGCCGTCGCGCTTCCTCCACCAGGCCGTTCATCCGCACGGCGACCGCGGCCCGCAGCTTTTCGTCCAACTCGTCGTACACCGCCGGGCTGATGGAGATGTCCGTCGGCAGGAGTCCCGCCGGCTGGTAGGCATGGACCATCATCAGCTCCGCTTCGTTGGCCCTGGCCAGATCGATGGCTTCGTCAAAGGCCTTGTCGGAAGCGGGAGAGAAATCCGTTGCAAAAAGGATGCGTCGGAAGAACTTCATGGTTCTCCTCTCTTTCCGTCATGACAAGAATGACCCGGCCCCTCGATCGGTTCCTGATTCATTCGCATCAGCCGGCGGGCATCCGGCCATTCGCCTGATGCGGCCACATCTGCCGGGCCCGGACATTTGGAGCCACACTCGGAACGAGGCAACGTGACGGGCCGGCCGCCCGCGATCGTTGCGAAGGGAGGACCACCATGACGGTAGCGACGATCAAGTCCGATCGGGAGATCCAGGAGGATGTGCTCCTCGAGCTGCGGTGGGATTCGCGCGTCGACGAGACGGAGATCGGCGTTCAAGTCGACAAGGGCGTGGTGACGCTGACCGGGACGGTCGACGGTTATGCCAAGAAGCTCGCCGCCAAAGAGGCTGCCCACCGCGTGGTCGGCGTCCTCGACGTCGCCGACGACATCCGAGTCAAGCTTCCCGGAGGCTTCCGCCGCACGGACACCGAAATTGCCCATGCCGTCCGCTTCGCGCTGGAGTGGGATGCCTTCGTCGCGGATCAGAAGATCCGCTCGACGGTCTCTGACGGATGGGTGACGCTGGAGGGCGAGATCTCGACGCTTCGGGAGAAGGAGGACGCGGCGCGCGCCATCCGCGGGCTGGCCGGAGTCTTGGGGATCCACAACCGGCTCACGGTCCGGGCCACCGGCGCCGATCCCAACAGGCTCCGCCATTCGATCGAACAGGCGCTGGCTCGCCGGGCGGAAAGAGAAGCCGAGAAGATCAGGGTCCGGGTCGAGGACGGAACGGTCGTTCTCGAAGGGCGCGTCCGCACATGGCCGGAGAAGAAGGCGGTCCTCGGAGCCGTCGGGCACGCCCCCGGAGTGCAGGCGGTGCGAGACCACCTTTCGGTCAGTCCGTGGGAGTGAGCGCCGGACCGAGGATTCCCGGACCGGAGCGATCCGGCGAAAGCCGCCCGGCCAGTGCCAGGATCACTTCGACCAGAATCAGAAGACCGATCGCCCCCTCGAGGAAGAAGAGGCGGCGGTCGCGCGCCACTCCGAGCACGAGCTCCAGCGATTCCTGGACACTGCGCAATTTCTGCTCCAACGCTTCGGAGCGGTCGGTCAGGTCTCCGCGGTGAGGTTGGGAAGGACGGCCTCGAGCCGCGCCAGCTCCTCTTCGCGCTTTGCCGGACTGGCGTCCCGGAAAACGATCGCTCCGAACGGATAGACGAAGACGTCGCCCCCCGACGCCAGCGGCCGGCACAGCTCGTGAGCGGAGAGCCGTGCGTCCGGACACACGCCGGCCAAGTTCTTGAGCGAGAAATTCTCGATGAAGGCGATGGCCCGAAAGTGCCGCCTTCCCGGCACCGCCTCCGCGGCCGGCGTCGAGGCAGCGTCCATGACGGTTCAAGCCTACGCGAAACGGAGGCCGGCGAACCGGGACGCGGCTTCGGCTACTTCACTCGCCGGATGTTCTCGCCGCCCGCCTCCGCCTTGTCGGTTGTCGCCCCCCCGCGGACGGCTGCGGCCGCCGAGTCCTTCGGGCCCAGGCTGCGCAGTCGGCCCCGGGTCGTTGCGCCCTTGCGCTCCGACGTCGTCGAAGGGGGCCGTCTTTTCCGGGACTTCATCGCGCCCTCCTCACACTCACCGACGGCTTCCAGGAAATGCGCGAAACCGAAGGCTTGCGCACCATCATGGCGAAGCCTGCGCGAGCCGATGCAGCTTCGATATCGTCGACCAGTTGCGCGCCGTCGTCCCCGAGCCCAGCGCCCGGCCGACGGCCTCGGCGAGCGGGCTCGCCATGATGCCTCCGGAGCACCAGAGGTAGGCGACCCGCCCCCCGACGGCCAGAGCGTCGGGCGACCAGGGCTGCCCCGCCAACGGTTCCAGCTTCGACCGGTCCGCGGGGTCCGTCATGACCGAGACGAGCAGGCGCGAGGGGTCGTGCGCCATCTCGCCCAGCGGGTTCTCGGCGACGATCACCGCGAGCTCCGCACCCGTCAGGACCGCGACGCGGGCCGAGACGCCCAGCCGCCGAATGAGACCGGCCTCGATGCGCGACCCGATGCGAACCGTGCTTTGGCCCCGCGCCGTGAAGACGACGTTGCCGCTGTTCAAGAGCGTTCGCACACGGCCGTATCCCAGGTCCTCGATCAGCGCGCGCAGATCCGCCATGGCCACGCGCTTGGCGCGGCCGACGTTGATTCCACGGATCAGAGCGACGTGCCATCCTCCGGCCGATTCTTCTCGCGCCCGGAGGTTCGCCTTCGCCTTGGCTGTGGCCGGCGGCCGAGCGGGGCCTTTGGACTTGCCACGGTCCCGAACGGCTCTCGGCTTCTTCGCTGCGGAGGTCGTCATCGCGCCAATTCTAGCCAGCGGGCGGCCTATCACCCTTCGCTCGATGGGAATCCGGACTCGTCGGGCGTCCGATGGCCTCGTGTTGGAAGAATTGAAAGCAGACTCCGGAGGGAACGATCATGTGGAATTCACGCCGACCCCACGGCTTGCGCTCGAGAGGGCCGATCTGCGCGGGAGCTCGACGGTACTCCTCATAGAGCGCCTCGAGATCCGAGACGCCGATACTGAAGCTGGCGTTGTCGGCCCACTCCCGGGTGTCGTTGTCCACCAGGTTGAGGGCGATGCCGTCCCGCGCGATGCCGGCCATGTGTTCGGCTTTCCAAACGATGGAGAAGCCCAGATGCTCCGTGTAGAAGGCGAGGTCGGCAGCCAGGTTCCGGCCGGAAGGGATCAGCGGCGTCACCGAACAGAGAGATGCCTTCATGGACGCGCCCGCAGCCTACTACGCAGAGGGCGGCGCGCCGAACCGCCGGGCACGGATGCGTCCACACCCGGATCGAAGCGCGGCTGCGGCCCAAAGCTCAGGCGTCGGATGGTCCCCGGCCTTCAAGCGTCGGAGAAGCTTCGTCCTCGAGGGGCGAGCGGCTGGCGACAAAGAAGCATCCGGACGCGAAGAGAGCCGAAAGAACCGCCACCGTGTACGCCAGGCGCTTGCCGTGCCAGAGGCTGCCGATCCATTCCCGCAGTTCGGTGGCCAGCAGGTTGGCCGTCCCGCCGTACATCTGGACCTCGCGCAGGTACTGCTTCGAATCTTCCGGCTCATAGCCCAGCGGGTTGGGCTTGGGAGGTTGGGCCGCGAGGTAGATCCAGACGGCGCTGACCAGCCCGGCGATGAGAACGGCAACCGCGACCACTCGCAAACGGGTCTGTGGAGGGGTTCCGCGCCAGTTCATCGTAGGCACCGAATGCGGCGGCCGACTCTCACGATCGCTCGCTCGCACCGCAACGCGTTCGCCGAGACCCCTCAGCTCTTGGCGACGTTCGGATACGGAATCGGCACCGGGCCGCCCGGCGGCGAGGCGGTCTTGCCGCCCCGCACACGCTCCGGATCGCGGGCCTTGAGAGTCTCGGGCTTCGAAGCGCGGGGCTTCGAGCGTCGGCCGCGCTTCTTCGATGCGTTCATGTCCTCGATGATAAGCCCTGGAACACGCTTTCAAGACCCGCCGTCTCGAGAAAAGAGAAGAGAGGAGAAAAGAGGATGCTGGAGAATTCCGAGAAGCGGGCCGCCCGGCCACCCCGCGGCCGAAGCGACGGCCCCCAGAATCGAGAAGGCCACCGAGATTCCCGCGAGGCACCCGCCCACGGCCACGAGGAGCGGCATCCGCGGCGGGCCTCGATGGCTTCGAAGAGTCGGATGCTCCAAACATAGCGTCCTCTCTTCCCTCTTCCGTGCCGAACAACGCTACGGGCTCTCTTCCTCCATTCCACCGCTGACTCGGAAGACGTGCCCATCGGGATGCCGGACGTGCATCTCCCGGACATTCCACGGCATGTCCGTCGGAGGCCAGGTCACCTCGAGACTCCGCTCGATGCAGCGCCGATGAATCGCGTCGACGTCGTCCACCCAGATCGACATCCAAGCGCTCTTGGCGCTCGACTCGTCGCCCCCTTCGCCGATGGTCCTCTTCGAAGTGCCCTTGCCCCGGCCGCCCTGCCCGCCCTGGCAGAGGACGATCTCGCATTGGCCCGAGCACACCGCCCCGAACGTGGGAGGGCCGCCCCAATCCCACTTCTCTTTCCAACCGAGCTTCTCGAACCAGGCGAAGCTCTCCTGAATGTTCGAGACGTTCAGAATGGGAGTCAGACCCGTGGCGACCCTGCGTATCCCTCCCTGGGCTAACCGGTCACCACCATCGCAAGTTCTGCCAGAACCGATCGCCCAGAAATGCCGCGGCGATCCCGAATGCGACGGCCGTCACCGCGATCCAAAGCACCGTCCCCCTTGCCCGCGCCCGATCGAGCCGCCATTTCGAAACCTCCGAGCACACCGGCGAGGGCGCCGCAGACGAAGCGGACCTGACGTTCCCCGCGCATCACCGGCAGTTCGTTTCGCTCTTTCATTCGCGATCCCGGTCAAGCAACGCCCGACGCAGCGACTACGCCCACGCCGAGAATCCGGCCGCGATGATCGGGAGCAGGAGGTCAGCCTGTATGCTCACGCCAGGACGTCGTACTCGCTCTGCACGAGCCCGCTGGCGTACTGGCGCGTGGCGACGTGCCGGAAGCGGATGTCGCGGCCGGTCGCGCCGAACAGAGAGATCCCCGTGCCGATCAAGACCGGTACGCGGGTGATGATCATTTTCTGAATGAGGCCGGCTCTGAGAAAACTCTGGATTGTGATGCCGCCATCGACGTAGACGTGTTGAAGGCCGCGCGCCGCGAGCCGGGCCGCGATCTCGGCCGGCTCTCCCGACATCCCTTCTACCCGAGCCCCAGCGGGCGCGGAAGTGAGCGGACGACTGCTGAGAACGAAGACCGGTTTCTCCCCGTAAGGCCAGGTGTCGAAGGCCAGTACCGTCTCGTACGTCTTGCGGCCGATGACCAGAGCGTCGACAGAAGCCATGAAAGACTCGTACCCGTGTTCCTCGCCGCCGCCAGGCGGCAGGAAATCGAAGCTGCCATTGGCGCGAGCGATGAATCCGTCGACGCTCGTTCCGACGAAGACGGACGCTTTCATTCCGGAACTCCTCGGCCGCAGTCTAACGTGTTGGGTGAATCCTCAGCCGGCCGGGGACGGCCCGGCTTGCGCCGGATTCGACTCGAAGAACGCGCGGACGTTCGAAGACGCGAGATACCAGAGCAGAAGCGCGACGACCGGGAGGCCAAAGATGGCGCGGGGCTCGCTGCCGAAGACCACATTGAGGAGTTCGCCGACGAGGTTCACGACCAGCAGAACGATGCCAAGAAGGTAGCCCCAGCGCCTGCCTCTCACGAACCCATAGGCCGCTGCCGCGCACGCCAGGCAGACCACGGCAAGGAGAACCGGCGACCATCCGTCCATCCGAACGAAGTCCCGGTGGGCGCGCGGGTTCAGGCGCCAGAGGGGCTCGAGGGCGCTCCCCGGAAGGAGAAGCGAGACCGCGGAAACGCCGCTGGCCAGAGCGCCGAAGCCGAAAAAGGCGCTGAGTGCGGTGATTCCTCGCGGCCGCGACCGTCGCAGGCCTGACATCGGGACGCGGTCAGGCATCAACCGCGATATCCGTGGATCACGAAGCCCCACCGCGGCACGGCCGACCGGTATTTTTCATAGGCATCGCCGAATCGCCTGGTCAAATTGGGTTCCTCGTACAGGAGGACGACGAAGTGAAAGACGGCGAACACGAGCAGCCCATAGCGCAGAAGAGCCCAGCTGCGAAAGAGCGCGGCCTCCCACAGGAGAACAGCCGTCACCCCGTTGTACATCGGGTTTCGCGTGAATCGGAAGAGGCCGCGCACGACCAGGTTGCGCGGCGGGTCGATCGGCACGAGCGTGCCGCGCCCCGCCGCTGCGAAGTCCCGGACGCAACGAAGAAGCACCGCCGTTCCCAGCGCGAGCAGCACCGCAGCGCCGAGGGACACCGCATCCGGCGGAGGGGCCAGCAGGCGAGGCGAAGCTGTGAGGACGCGATAGGGCACGTATCCGACGACGACGCCGGGGACGAGGATCACGGATGCGACGGCCCGGAATGCGGGAAGGGGTCGCGTGCTCGGGGGTACTCCACCCGTTCGCTCATCGGCTCCGGTAGACATCCGTGTTGAGGTACTTCAGGCCGGAATCGACCATGAGCGTGACCACCCTGGCATTCGGCCCGAGCCGCTCCGCGACGCGCAGCGCCGCGACCACGTTCGCTCCCGAGGACGTCCCGGCGAAAAGAGCCTCTTCCCGCGCGATGCGCCGCGCCATCTCCTTCGCGTCGTCGGTCTTGACCGCCAGGATCTCGTCCACGAGAGCCGGTTCCCACAGCGGCGGAATGGAGCCGATCCCGACGCCTTCGATCTTGTGGGGTCCCGGCTGCCCCCCCAGCAACACGGACGATTCGGCCGGCTCGACGGCGACGATCTGAATGCTCGGCTTGTACCGCTTCAGCACAGTGGCGACTCCGCGCGAGGAGGCGGCTGTCCCCACGCAATGAACGAAGGCGTCGATCTCTCCACCCGTCTGACTCCAGATCTCCTCCGCCAGCGAGTAATAGCCCGCGATGCTGGCGTGGTTGTTGAGCTGGTCGGTCCAGTACGTCCGAGGCTCTTGGCTCAGGCCGCGGGCGGCCTCGATCATGTCCAGGATCAACTTCCTGGTGGTGAGACCTCCCTCGCTCGGCACCAGCGTGAGCTGCGCGCCCAGCGCGGCCATCTGATCCAGTTTCTCCCGGCTGAACGCATCGGAGGTGACGATCCGGATCCGGTAGCCCCGGGCGGCGCAGACCAGCGCGAGCGAGGCTCCGGTGCTGCCGCCGGTGTACTCGACGACCGTGTCGCCGGGCTTCAACCGACCCTCCTGCTCGGCCCGCGAGATCACGGCATGGGCCATCCGGTCCTTGACGCTGCCGGTGGGGTTCTCCCATTCGAGCTTCACGAGGATGGATGCCGAGCCCGGTGGAACGACTTTTCGAAGCCGGACCATCGTTGTGTTTCCGATTGCCTGGAGGATGTCCATGGATCGAGCCCGCTCCTTCCGTCAGGATCTGGTTGGAACGGCCGTCTCCCGATCGCCTAACGTGATCGGCTCGGGCGCCGGGAGGCGGCGCCCGAGGAGCGGAGAGCGCCGACACGGGGAGCTCGGTCCCTCGCGATGCGCGCTCTCACCAATTTCCGAACCAGGGCGGCCGGCAAGGGATGCGCCGGCTGAAAGCGGATCGTCCCTTTGCTGATATCGTAGTTTTCGAGCTCGTCTCTGAAGGCGTCCACGACGCCACCCGGATAGAAGGAGCAATGATTCGTGGACGCGCCGAACCAGACCAGCATCCTCCCATCGAGGCGAAAGGCGGGGATCCGATAGCTGATGCACTCCTCGGCCCGCGGAACCGCCGCCCGGATCGCCTTGCGCAGCCGTTCGAGCGCGGCCCGCTTGTCTGCGGTGAGCGCCGCGAGGTACTGATCGATGGTCTTCGCGTTCGCCGAGTTCCCGGATTTCTGTTTCATGGGCTCCCTGTTCCTCGCAGCGCCGCTCCCGCCGAACTCTCGCGGAGCATCCCATCGATCACGGACCTTAGGAGGCGATTGAAGCGCTCGGGATCCTCCATCATGAGGAAGTGGCCGACCCCCGACATGACGACGACCTCGACGCCGTACTGCTTCAAAGACGCGACGTCGGTCGGCCGGTAGTCCGGATTGATCGCGAAGACCGGGAGGTTCAGCTCCCGCAGGGCTTTGGGGACCTCGCGGTCGTAGCTCATCGCCGATTCCAAAGCCCCGAGACCGACCGCTGGAGGAGCCGACGACATGTCGATCGCAATCCGATCGACCAGTGCCGGATCGGAGCTGGCCGGAAACATTCCCCGGACGAAAGCGCGGGTTGCCTCCACGAAATTGGCCCGGAACGGCGCGATCAGCGCCTGGAGCTGTTCCGGAGTCCGTGGCGTCCCGAGTTGTTTGTAGGCGTCGATCCAGACCAGGCCGGCAACGCGGCCTCGCAGACGGCGCGCCGCCGCGACGACCACGTCGCCCCCCATGGAGTGCCCGATCAAGATGACCTTCTTCAAGCCGAGCCTCTCGACGACGGCCGCGACGTCGCCCCCGAAGGCGTCCATCGTCCAAACCCGGCGGCCGCGGCCGGACTTGCCGTGCCCCGCGAGATCGACGGCCACGACCTGGAAGTCCCGGGCGAACGGTCCGAGCTGTCCCTTCCAGTAGCTTCGATCGCAGGACCACCCGTGAACGAAGACGAGGGCCGGCGCGCCTCGCCCATCCGCTTCATAAGCGATCGAAATGCCGTCGGGAGACGTGGCGATTCGCGCAGAAGTCGGCGTTTTCGCGGCGACCGCCGAGTTCCCTGCGCAGGACACGCCGAAGACCGCGGCGGCGAGCATCAGCGCCAATCCCAGAGCGGACTCCACCGGATCTCCGGCCGGGAACCTGCGGACCGTCCTGAGTTCTTTCATGACGCTCAGGGACTCATTTCGAGCGTGCGCGTTGGCCTTGTCAGCGCGGCCGGCCAATGCCGGAACACCGCGTGGTCATTGCTTCCCCGCCGCGACGAGATCCCGCTCCTCCGCGGCAAACAGGGTGCCGTCATCGCCGTCGATCTCGTACCCGATCATCTCCCCGGAATCGTACCCCTGCCGGATTCGCCCGGCGCCTCGCTTGGCCACGACCTTCTGGCCCTTCTTGAACTTGAAGACGGATCCGGCGTCCGGGTCGTCCAGCGTCTTGAGCTTGTCCCGCCACGCCGCCCCGTCGCGCCAGTGAATGTGAAAGGGCCCGACGCCATGGACTTGCACGATGGCGGCCTCCGGCGTCCACCCGAACATCGTGCTCCCCTTCGGGATGAAAGCGTAGCTTCCGGTCTTCAGCTCCTTCATGGCGGCGCGGTCGTATTTCTCGCCCACCGCGAAGTACAGCGTCCCCTGGACGACCGTGATGTTCTCGTCGACGGGGTGCTTGTGCGGGGGAATGATGCCCCCGGGAAGCTCGCGGATTCTCATGACGAAGGGCTCTCCCGGCTTCTCGGGGTCCCCATAAAGGATCTCCACGTCCTCGGACATCGGATGAATGGGGATGATGCGGTGCTCGGGCCTGCCCGCCGGTTGCCCCAACGCCCCGGGTGCCGAGGTCAGAAGCAACGCGACCCCGAAAGTCATCGCGGCAAGCGGTCTCGCCGGCATTTGTCTCCTCCTCTTCATCACGCCGACCCCTGGCTACTCACGCAAGGTCGGAACAAAACGCTGAACCGCCAGCGCGGCGCACGCAAGAATGATCAGGAGAACGAGACCGACCGACGGCCTCAGGCCATTGCGCGAAAGCAGGAACCAGCCAATGAAGACGACGATGGCGGACACCGCGACCAGGAGCGGCTCCAGCGTGAGATTCGACAGGCTCTTTTGGGAAAGACCCGCCCTCATCGTGGCCGTGAACCACGTGCCCAGGGGAAGAACGAGACACAGACCCAGCCAACCCAGAACCTGCAGCTTTCCGGGACCCTTAGCCACGGCAGCCTCTCCAGATCTCGGGCGTCTTGCGGATCAGGGGCAACGGACGAGCCGCCGGCGTCCGTTGCAGCCAGGGTTCAGACTCCGGGCCGACGCGATACGTTCGAGGCATGAATATGAATTATCCGCCAACCGCCTGGTTCCTTGCGAAAGACCATCGTCCGCCTGCCGAAGGATCCACGTTCGCGGTCGAATTCGAACGTCACAACAGCCGCCCCAGGCAGCATTTGCACCAGCACATTGCGAGGAACGATGTGCAGGTATGGCGGTCCGGCGGCCTGCTGGCGCGTCGTGGCGAACACGGCTCCAAAGCTCGCTTCGACCGCGGCTTTGCCGTCGACTCTCGCCAGGCTGGAGGCTTCCGGAATCTCCGGGTTGAAGAGGGTCGCGTCGGCCGCAAGGCAGCTTCGAAACGTTTCCCAGTCCAGATTGTTGAAGGCCTCGACGAACCCGGAGAGGGCCTTGCGGACGTCCGACTCGTCGTTCGCGCGGACGCCGCCGATGGACCGACAGCAGACCGCGCTCAGAACGAGCGACGCAACGGCTGCCGCTCGGAGCCTTCCGGCGCCGGGCCTGCGCGACGGTGGCGAGACCGGCGCCGCTCTCACCGTACCTCCTTCGTCGAGGGCGGGAAGAGTTTCCGAAACACTCCGGGCGAAGCGCCTCGATAGATCGTGCTGTGCTTCAGGTCGGGCCGGCGCTCGTAGAACCACGTGAGGCCCGTCGGCGCCGCGGCGTGCAGGGCCGCCGCGAGACCCTGGCCATCGTCGTCGAGACCGTCATCGCCGGCGATGGCGAAATACAGGGTCGACGTCATTGCCGGGAGCGCCCGCAATCGCGCCTCGGCGCCGCGCACCAGCGCGTGAGCGTTCCACCAGAGGCTCGGGCTCAGGGCGACGTACGTATCGAATAACCGGGGTTCCTGGAAAAAGGTGTCCAGGACGAAGAGGCCGGCCAGCGACTCGCCCACGATGGCGGTCCGGCCATTGCCGCGGACGCGCCGGTTGATCTCGGGCATGAGCTCGTCGCGGAGAAAGGTGCGAAACTTGTCCGAGCCGCCCACGCGCGGCGCGATCTTTCTGTCCGATCCGACGCCGGTCGGTCCGGTCATGTCCCGGCGCCGCTCTGTATTCTCGATCCCTACGACGATGACCGGCCGCATCTGGCCGGCCCGAATCGCGGCGTCGATGTCGCTGGTGACGTGAGGAAAGTCTTCGTCCATGCCGCCGTCGGGCATGTAGAGCACCGGAAAGCGGCCGTGGACGTCGGCGTCGTAGCCCGGCGGGGTATAAACGTTGATGCGCCGGGTCTCGCCCAGCGCTTTCGAGCCGATGGTCAGGGTCTGGTGCGGCAGCACCGGCTCGGCGACGGGCGAGGCCGGCGCCGCCAACGGCGAAGGAGTCGGCTCGGGCTCCGCGGCCCCGGCGCGGGAGGCATCACCCAACGTCGCGAACGCACAGAGAAACGCGCCGATCCCCAATCGCCTCATCGTCTCCTCACGACTGCTTTGATGGTACCGGAATCAGGACGCAATCGGTATAACAATATACATATTGTATGCACCGAGATCCGGACTCGCCTGTCGACTTCCAGGGATCCCGGCAAGATGACCCCAGGAGTTGCCTCTCCGAGGAAGTGCCCGGCCCCGGCTAAACCGACCTCCGCTTCGTCCGACCGGGACGCGGCCTTGCAGGCCGCGCCGCGGGCGGTGAAGTCGTTGCGCGCTTCGTGCCGGGGACGGGTCCGGCGCGGCCAGCGGGCTCGGTCAGCCGACGGTGGGCTCCCTTCACGAGGTCGGCGATCAGACGCACCGGCGCCGGCTCGTCGACCCACACGCTCACCCAGCCCCGGTGCCCGATGTAGGGCGTCCTGAAGAATCCGAAATGACGCACGAGGAAGTCCTGCTCCTCGGGCCGGGCGCTGAGGGCGATGCAGGGTCGGCGCTTGTAGATTTCGAACACGGCGAACGTGCGCCCGGCCGCGCGGAAGTTCGGGTGCCCCCAGGACCGGGCCTCGGTCGTACCCGGCAGGGACAGAGCGAGCCGGCGAAGCCACGCCGCGGGATCGGAAATTCGACGCAGTGCGCTCGGTGAAGCCATTCAGAGCGACCCGCTGACATGCACCTGCGAGGCGAATCCGGAGCGCAAGGCCCCAACGATCGATTCCGGAGTGAGGACCTTGACCATCTGAGCCGGCAGAACGTCCCTGGGAGGTCCGTACCCGGCGAAGCTCCAGGGACGCAACCGGCCTTCCCAAAGCAAGAAGGGGCGTCCCTGATGTTCGATCATGGTTCCCGCGGGCAAGCCTATCAGCGCCGCCTCATAGATCCTCTTCGCCCCGCCCCGGCCGACGCGCTCCGAGTGCAGAACCCGATCCATTTCGTCGGCGCTCGCGACGCCCATCGCGGCAGGGGTTCCGCGGCCCTCGGCCCAGGCTGCACGGAACTCGTTGTATCGGTTTCTTCGGCACTCCGCGCAAGGCCGATGGCCGGCCGCGAGCGACGTCGCCTCGTCGAGAAAGAACAACTCGCTATACCGGCGCGGCGCAAACACCTCGCGTCGCTTGCCCTTGAAGCTCAAGACGCACGTGATCCAGCGCCGCGATCGCCATGCCGCGACGATCTGTTTGGCCGGGTCGTGCAGGACGCCTCGATTGCCCATGAGCGTCCCGCGCGCGCCGACCGCGTGCAGCCGTCCATAGGGGTCAACGCGATTCTGAAGCGCCATCGGACGGATCGTTCATCGCCAGGCGTCGAGAAGCATCGAACGCTTGCGATCAGGACTGCCGCGCTTCGATCAGAGCGGAAGCGCGACTTCGAACGTCGTCCGGAAGAGCGCGCGCCCGGCGCGCGGCGACATCCAGATGGACGGCGACGAGAACCGTCCTCGCGGCGATCTCTCCCGTTTCGTCGTTCATCATCTCGTGGGCAAACCGCAGGACCCTCTCCTTGACTTCCAGAATGGAGGAGCGGACGGTGACGACATCCCCCGCGTACAGCTCACGCTTGTATTCGATGTGTTGCTCGACACCGGCCATCCCCAGACGCTCGGTACGCAGGCGCGATGGCGTGAGCCCGACGGCCGAAAAGAGCTGCCACGTCGCTTCGTCGAACTTGGACACGTACCACATCACGTTCATGTGCCCCATGTGGTCGCATTGCGAGGGGTAGACCGCCCCGCGGTAGGTCACGAGCGCGGTCAAGCCAACCCCCTGTGCCGACGAACCGCAGCCGCTTCGCAGAGCTCCAGACGGCTCACAAGGGGCGCCCGATACCGAATTCGATCTGCGTCGTCGGCTTGAAGCTCCGGAAGCCCATGACGAGCCATCCCTCAAACCCCTCGAGCTGGACCGGCTTGGATTTCTCGCCGATCGTCGGCCAGTTAGCCGTCTCGGCCCAATGGATCAGCGCGTCCCGAAGGGCGGTAGGCTTCGCCGCCGACCCCTGGGCCACGTACTCGAACGCGAGCGAGGCCTCGGGTCCTCGAAGCGTTTCCACCGCCAGGTGGACCATCTCGGGGGTCGTGAGGTCGAGAAACGCGCTCGTCGTTTCCTTGAGGGTCCTCACCCCGACCTCCAGAGCTGCCGCGCGTCTGAGCGGCAACCCTGGAACGAGGTGCAGGGCCACGGGCCCTTTACTCCACACATAGGTCCCGTCGCCCTGGGGCTTGAACCCGGCAGCGCTCAGTCGCGACATCAAATCGTCCTGCGCGAACGCCGCCCTCGGAGACGGGGCCAAGAGGATCGCGACCGCCATCGCCGCGACGGCGACGCGCCGCCCGGACTGGAAGATCAGGGGCGGGGCACTCGGGCATCGCCTGCCGGTCGATCCGCCGAGCGGCTCAGCCTCGGGACGAGGGCTTGGAAACCGGCGACATCCTCGTGAGCTCATCCAACACCTCCCGGCCCATCCATTGCCGCGAGCGATCCCCTTACTTGCAGGCCGAGAGCTCCGAAGGATGCTCGATCGGCAAGGGCGCCGGGTGCACCGAGGCGACCACACCTTCGGCCAGGTCGGAATGATCCTTCGCTCCAGGCCCGAACCACATGTGGAGAGATCCCCGTTCCGGCTTCTTCAAATCCTCGACGGCGAACTCCGCGCATCCCTCCGCATTGCGGACTGACTTGAAGGAGAGGCCGTTGGCGGTCCACTGCCGGGCGGTCGACTTGGCGCACTCGGGGTCCCTCGGGTTGTGGCCCGTATAGACGCCGACGAGGATGGGTGACTTGGGCGCGCGCTCGTCCCGGAAATACAGGACCGTGAAATCCGGACCTCTCGAGACTTGCACGCAGTGGCCCGCGGGCAGCCCGACCGTGTAGCCCGGCCAGATCGTCAGGATCGTCGGGTCGGGAGCGGCTCGAAGGGCCGGCGCGAACAGGAGAAGGAGTGGCGGGAGGACTTTTCTCTTGACCATTTGTCGAAAACCTCGTTTGGATGTTCCACCGCAAACCGAATCGCCACGAGGCGGCGTCGAGCGTGAAGAGTGGCGGGAGCCGCCGCCGTCACCGGCATTCCACGCGCCTTCCAGAATTATTCACTCCTGGCCGTGAGCGGAAGGTCTCCCCTCGGCTCCGATCCGAAACGAAGGACGTGCCCGTTCGGATCTTCCACTCTCATCTCGTAAGCCCACCGGTAATTCCGCGGGGCGTGCTGAATCCTCGCACCGCTGGCCTGATACTCCTCGAAGAGAGCCTGGACATCCTCAACGCCGATCCAGACCCACGTTCCGGCTTCTCCCTGGCCGCCTCGGCAAAGGTAGATCCCGGCATCATCGCGCCTGACGTGCGTGAAATCGTCGTTGCCCCACTCCGCATTCTGGAATCCCAGCACATCGAGATAGTACCGAAGGCTCACCGACATATCGTCGACCTTCAGAATCGGGACGGCACCCTCGAACCGAGTCCGCGGCGCGTCTGATTTCGGCATTTCGAAATTCCTCCAGCTCCACGGGTGAGGCGCCGCTCGACAGAATCTCATAAAAGGGCTCATCAGCGGCCTCGCCGAGCGGCGCGCGGCTCGACGGCGAGGCCGACGGCGTCCACGACAGCCGCGGATCCGGCGCCACCGAGGGATAGCGGAAGTGGCCGGTGATCGGGTCAGTGAACAACACATCGTCTTCCATGGCGCCGGCGCCGATGTTGTGGATGATGAGAGGGCGAGCCCCCGTTCGGTTCGGGGAGACGATGCCGATATGGGGCAGACCGCCCGGCAACCTCCACGTGACGACGTCGCCCGCGCTGTATGTGAAGCCGAGGACTCGTTCATAGAACTCGCGCGCCTGGGTCCAGCGAAGCGTGCGAAGAATCACGTCCCGAGATGAGTGGTATGTGTCACCCGCCGAGTTGTTCTCGGTCCTCCTCTCGTGGCCAAGCCCGCGCTCAGCGTGTCCGGGCAAACCGGATCCTCCGATTCACACGCTGTCGCGGTCTCCCGCAGTCTGCCAAGGTGACTTCTTGCCGACTCGAGGAGGAGTAGTAGCATGCGATCCGCCCCCACATTGCGACCAGGAGGATGGTGATGCGTAACGCGATCCTGGCGACGACCATGGCCCTGACGCTCGCGGCCGGCCAGCTCCGCGCAGCAACCCACAAGACTCCACCCCCGGATGTCGGCACGGGGCGCGTCGCCTGGTTCGACATCACGACGACCAGCCTTCCGCAATCGAAGGAATTCTACGAAAAGCTCTTCGGCTGGCAGTTCACTCCTGTGCAGGGCACCGACCAGGCTGTCGAAATCGTCGCCGGCGGCAAGGCTGTCGGGACCCTTCGCGTTGCGGACGGGAAGATCAGCCCATTCAACGGCGTCGTCTACGTCCAGGTGCCTGACATCCAGGCCAGCTGCAAGAAGGTGAGCGACCTGGGAGGGACGGTCGTGCCCGGATTTCCCTTCAATCTCCCGGACGGCACCGGTGCCATTGCCGTGATCGTCGATCCAGCCGGCCACCCGCTCGGCATGTACTCGCGGACGATGCTCTCTCCCAAGCCGTCGCTGTCCAAGTAGGGTTCGACGGCCGTTCCGCAGAGCCCCGATCCCGTTACGGAATGACGCCCCGCCGGTACGCCACCCAGAAGCACACGAACGCGAGGCCGACGAAGCCGATGACCCCCACCGCGAGAACCGGTGCGAGACGGTGGTCGAGCTCCGGGACTTTCTCGCGGGGATAGCCCCGCAGGAACACGACATAGGCCACGCAGGCCAGCAGCGTTCCGGCGGCGACGTCGAGAATGTAGTGTTGCTTGGTGTAAAGGGTGGAAAGACCAATGAGTGAGGCGCAGAGCGCCGCCACGGCTCCCACGCCGCGGTGGAGACGATAACAGGTCATGGCCGACACGAACGAGTGCGCGACGTGGAGCGAGGGGAAGCAGTTGTACGGCGGATCGGCCGAGTAGAGGAACCGCAGGCTCCACACGGCGAATCCCTCTCCGATCACCGCGTCCGGGCGCGGGGCGACGGTCGGGTAAACCAGAAAGCACGCATAGGCGATGATCCACACCATCAGGTACGCCCGAAACGTGCGGCGAATGTGCTCCCCCTCGCGCACGACGAGGACCGGCACGACGATCACGAAGATATAGAGCGATCCGTAGACCACCGCCCAGGCGGGCCGCAGGGGTATGGAACGGTCCAAGCTCAGGACCGGCGCGTGCAGCGTGCGGCCGGACATGAGCTCGGCGATGAAGATGTAGAAAGGGACGAGGAGAAGGAGCGCGACCATGGAGAGAGTCACCGGGTAGGGCCGCGTCAGGGACTGCACGGCCATCTTCCATCCGCCGGGAATGGCATCGGGAGATCGCCCTCCGGAATTGCCCGTCACAGGCGTGATCGTCTCACGCCCCGGCCGGCTATCGGCCTCGATCAGCGGCGATCACTCCTCTCCCCCGAACACGAGGAGGTAGCCGTTTGGATCGCGTACCTCGAATTCCCAGTCGCCGTAGGGCTTTTGTTTCCGGAAGACTTGATCTCGATGCCGGCCCGGGGAGCCGCCCCTGTGTCTGTCACTGGGAGTCCTCCCTCGTGTCAGCCTGTCCTGACACCGCAAGTCCTAAACTTCTACTCGGCGGCACGTTTCGTCCACTGCCACAAGCCGCCGATCACCGCCCCGGGCAGGCGGGAGCCGAGCTGCCTCGCCGCCAGGACGATCTGGCCGCGGTGATGTCCCTCGTGGACCGCAAGGTAGGTGAGGACGTGTCCCACGTCCAGTGGCAGATTCCGCCACACGTAAGCCGGACTGGAAGGCACCTTGCCGCCGCAGCGAACGCCCAGTCTCAAGAGCGCTTCGATGCCCCGGCTGCTCCTGTTGAGCGCGGCGATCAGCCCGCGGCGGCTCACCTTCCTCCGGTCCACCGCAGCCGGAACCGGGATCCCATAAGGCCGGCCCAGGGTCTTCAACCACATGCACCGGCTGTTGTGGAGGTGGCCCGCGAGCATCGAGACCGTCTTTCGCGGAACTCCCGGGATCGGCGCTGTCCAGATCGAATCGGGGATGTGCCGGACCAGGAAGACGGTGACCCGATGACTGGTCCGCCAGGCGGCCACGAGGGTCTCGGTCAAGTCGCGGTTGGCGGCCTCTCGGTCCTTCGGCAACGGCGGGATTCTACTCATCTCGGGATCGGGTATGGCGAAATCCTCCGGCGCGATTCCGGCTCGATCCCGGCGTCGTCTGAAACTGGCCATGCTCGCCTTCCGGACCGTCGGGCCAAGGGCTTCGCGCAGACGCAGTCAGGCCGCCGCGTCGCGTCGCTCGACCGGCCGGACACGGCACCTTCCCCCGACCAACCTCTTGCGGCTCGGCAACGATGGCGGCGCCGACGACGGCGCCCGCCGCGGCCCCGGAGCAGGCTGCGCAGGTCTACCGACGTTCCTGAAGACCTTCCTCTCCCGGCCAGGAGAGACCGGGTGTCCTCGGCAATTGCGGCCAGGAAGGAACCAACGTCCTCGATCGGTCGTCGTCGACCGCCCAGCCGTTTCCCGCGCGGCGCAGGAAGATCTTCGCCGTCAGCTCCAGGAAAGGCTGAGTCGCTCCACTCGAGCTCGGTCGGGCCGGCCAGTGATACGAAAACTGCGCGATGTACGCATCGCCTTCCTTGCCCTCCGGCGGCGAGCCGCCGGATTCGCTGAGCAGCGCCGACACCCCGTCAAATACCGGCTGAGTCTCCGGGACGCCGGACAGGAAGGCCTTCGAATGGCGAATGATGGTTCCCGCGCGGGCGGGCGTGAGGCGCTCGGAGCAGCCGAGGCCGACGAGACAGATCGCCAGCAGTGGAACCGCCCGGCAAGCGAACGGTTGACGGCTGAGCGGCGACGGCCCCAGCGGCGATCGCGGCGTTCGCGGCCGCGGCCGGGCCGCGCCCTCATATCTCATCTTCGAGCACGAACGTGTCGGCGATGACCTGGCCCAGCTTCCATTTCTCGTCCCATTGGCCGCTGGGAGCGTCGAAGATGACGATGCACAGCGTGCTCGTGTTCGGGCTCACCAGAACCTGGATGAAGGCGTTGCGCCGCGAGGACGCCTGTCCCTGCACTTCGGCGTAGAACCCGGCCCTCCCCACGAACGGTCCGTGCGTTGAGTCCCAGGTCTTCAGGGCCTTCAAAGAGCCGGAGAGGCCGGCCAGATACTGCGACGCCACCTTCTCGGCCTCCTGGCGCGATCGGGCACGAGCGGACCGGATGACATGCAGGGAGAACTTGGCCGGATCCGAAACTCCCGTCTCCGTCTCGGTCGACAACCAACCCATGTCGCCCTGGCAGCATTTGTGCCGCCAGGATGCCGGCAGCAGGACGGCTCCTTTCATCTCGGAGAGCCGCTGCCAGGAGAAGCCCGCCGGCGCCGACGGCAGCTCCTGCGCGACACAATCGCGCCGATCGACGACGGGGAGCCACAGGGCGAGCGCGCCCATCAGCAGACGCCGCGCAGCCTTGGCGCGGCGCAGCGGCCTCGGACCGAGCGGCAATCGCGGCGCCAATGGCTCGGGCCGCCTCATCGTTCGTCCAGCCTCGCCTCGAACAAACGGCCGTCCTTTCGATGGAGCCGTCATCGTACCAGCCGTCGGCGTACCCTCCGCAGCGGGAACGTGTCTTGGGACACTCGCTCTTGGGTTGGAACAGGTCCCAGAGGTTGCCATAGAGATCCTGGAAGACAGCGACGGTGCCGTAGCTCTCCTCCTTTGGCTCCCGGACGAAGACCACGCCTTTGGCTCTGTAGGAGTGAGAAGTCGCGCCAGAAGTCGTCCGTGACAAGGAACAGGAACACCCGGCCGCCGGTTTGATTTCCGATTCGTGCCGACTGCTCGGCGCCGACGGCGCGCGCGAGAAGAAGTCGCGGTTGCTTCGATCCCGGCGGCGCGACCGTCACCCAACGCTTGGCTTGCTCTGGAACGGGAATGTCTTCGACCAGACGGAAGCCGAGCGTTCCCACAAAGAAGTCGAGAGCCTCATCGTATTCGCGCACGACGAGCGCCACCAGGCCGATCGACTGCTTCACGGTGTTCGGTCCGCTCCGGCTACGGGAACGCCAGCCAAAGTGACGCGAGCGAGAGACCCAGGCAGAGCGGGGAAAAGAGCCAGGTATCCCAGCGCGCGAAGGAGGTGCCTCGGACGCGTTTGAAAAAGCCCATCAACCTGAATTCTCCGACGGCCCGGCCGAGAAAGACGAGTCCCATGAGGATGACCGGCCATTTGAAAAGCCTGGCCGGCACGAGTGAGCGCAAGACACCCGCGCGGCCGAGAGCGATGACCGACGCCGCAAAGAGAGCGAAGGCGACGACGAACGTGGCTGCTGCCGAAGGGCTGAACGCACGCCGGCCGTCGACTTCGGGAATCGCCAGCCCGACGCCCAGCTGCCCGCCCAGCGCCCAGAACACGTGGAGCGCGCCCAGCAAACCCAACACGACAGACAGAGACGTTGCGACGAGAAGAGTCAGGGATGGCCCTTCCGCGTGCGCCGGTGGCGGTGGTACGACGGGGATCTTGATGGCTGCTCCGGCGGTCGACGCAACAGCTTCACACCGGCGATGACGCGCGGAGAAATAGGGGCTGTCCGACTGCCACGAGGCCGATGTGCGTGACCGCACCATAGATTCCCGCCGTGTTCTCGTTTGCGCGAACGACCGCCTTCATTACTTCCGGCGCACGGCTCGCCGAGTCGGGATCGATGGTCACCATCGCGCAGCGCTCGTCGCGCATCGTCACGGCGATGGCGGGCGCCTCCTCCCCTTCGCCGAAGGAGAGCACGCCGCCCACCCACTCGTCCTCCTGGAACGGAGAAGGCCGCCGCAGGCGCACGACGACATTCGGGCGAAACCGTCGCAGGTCAAGGTTCCGCCCCGCGAGTCGTCCGATCTCGCTCACGGTCTCGGACGCGATCACCGAAACGCTCGCTTCATCGAAGATGCCCTGCTTGAGCTGCATCATCTGCACGGGGGTCCCGTGCCGGCGTCCGATCTCCGCGGCCAGGTCGTCCCCGAAGACGGGCAGGTCGTCGCCTCCCGGCGTGCGGACGTGCGTCGGAAGATCCGTCTCTCCGCCGCCGTCGCGGCGATGCGGGGCAAAGAGGAGCAGATCGGGAAGCTTGGTTGCGGTCAGCCACGGGAATCCGCCGCGGTCCTCGATCCGCCGGAGCGCCAGCCGCCTGTCGCCGTCGAGGCCGTGCCAGCCCAGTCTGGCGGTGTCGAGCCGTTCGCCGGCCATCGACTTCACGGGGTACCGGAAGATCGCCTCGACGTGTCCGATTTCTACGAGCATAGGTCTCTGAGAACGGCAGACGATATCAAGCTCGGCGAGCGATGAGGGCGGAGCGCAGCGAGAGACGTCGAGGCCGCCGCAGAGTCAGGAGGCTGCTCCTCATCTTGACGGCGGCAGCTCGAACCCCCGACTAGCCGCCATTGGAAAACGCGATTCCCTGCGATGGCGATCCGGCATCCCGGCCCCACCTGAAACCGACGAGAACCCCGCAGAAAGCCAGGACCGCCGCCACCGCGGCCCAGAGAGGCAGCGTGCCGGCACCAAAGTGAATGGGTTTTCCGAAGCGCAACAGGGAGGCGTACCACCGCAGGCTCTCCAGAAGCCCAAACGTGATCGCCCATGCGTAGGGCGCCCGAGCCACGATCACCCATCCAACCAGAATGGCCACGACAAATGTCGTGAACATTCCGAATCCGAACTGCATCCAATACAACGAACCCGCGGCCGCCCCACGCACTCCCTGCGCCGGGATCGTTTTCGCGACGAACCAGTCTTCCAAGAACCGAATCCAGGCCTCGGCGTAAACGCCGCCCAGAACGATCAGAATGTTGCCGAGGATTCGCTGCATCTCAGATGCCGCCTCCGCTGCCGCCGTGCGTTGGGCCCCGGCATATCATCGAAGCCGACGCTTGACCCGACGGGTCGATACGGTTTCAGGCACAAGACACATCAACATTTTCGCATCGACGATGGAGCATGGATATGGCCAACGCACCAGACCTGAGTCTGCTCGAGGCCCTTCTGGACTCCTGGGACCGGAATAACACGATCCTGATCAACCTGCTTCGGACCCTGCCGGAGGGCGGGCTGGAGGCCAGGGCGATGGACGGGAGTCCATCCATCGCGCAGATGCTCACTCACATCCACTACGTGCGGCTCGTCTTCGTCCTCGAGGATGCGCCCGAGTTCGCCAGAGACCTGCCCGAGGAAGAGTGGGCGAGCGAACGTGACCCCAACCGCATCGCGCACCTGCTCAACGACAGCGCCAGAGCGGTCCGGGACGCCGTCAAGAGCAGCGTCGAGGCGGGCCGGGAGATGAACCTGCACTACGACCACCCGATCCTTTTGCTGCAGCACATGCTTTGGCACGAGGGGTACCATCACGGCCAGATGAAGCTGGCCCTCAAGGTCGCCGGCCGCCCGCTCACCGATCAGGAAGCCGGGCCGGTGACGTGGGGAGTCTGGATGCGCAAGAAGCGGGCGGCAGGCTAGCCCAACTCGTAGCTCAGCGTGAGCGGATGCTCCATCCCATGCCCGACGGCCGATGTGCCCTCGCCGCGCAGGCCCTGAAGCTCTCCCGTACCGGACCCAGGAACGACGGAATAGGACTCCCTGGCCTCGCCATTCTCGAAGACTCCCGTGCGTTGGAGCACGAAGGTCCCCGCTTTCCCCGCAACGCGCCCGACGACCCGCTCGAGGCCGACGAACGTGGCCGAGCCGTCGCCTCGGTACATCATGAGGTATTCCACATGCCCCTCGCCCTCGATGTCGCCGGTGAACGTCTTCGCGACGGCGGCCCGAGTCAGCCTGGGCAGGTCCTGGCCCTCACTGTAGGGCATCTCATCCCAGCTCTTGATCGTGAAGCGGGAGTTGGCAACGTTCTTCATGTTCTACCTCGGGCTGTGCGCGCGACAGGCGAAGTCCGCAGTGACGACCCTATTTGGGTGCGCACGCCGCGCGAGCACGCAGGACCACGCTCCGCACCACATCACGAGAGGCACGAGCGACGCAAGGCCCGGCTGCCCGACCTGAAGACCGAGGTTCCACGCATAGCGCGCACCGTGCCGGCCGCGGTCGGGCAAGTCGATACTCTGATCCGAAACCGAGACCTCTCCTCGCACAAGCCGCGACCCGAAGGTTCTTTGCGGTTTGGGGTCAGCACGCGCACGGCTCGTTTGGGCCTCGACCGCTCCCCTGCGGAACCCTATCCGGCCCTTGGACGACTCCCATGCGCCGCTCGATGCCGCAACGCCAGATGATTTGGAGCGACCAGGACGCCACTTTCACTCACCGGGACTCTCGCATCTCGATCCATGGTCGCGATCACCGCCGTCTGCCGCTGAGCACATAGCAGGGATAGTCGTCCTGCGCCGCCGCCGAGGCGGACAGATCGATGTCGACCGTCGCGAAGGGCGCGTCGGGAGTCGTCCGCGCCAGGATGCTCCCGGACGGGTCAATGATCCAGCCGACACCGCCGCACGCACCCGTCGGTTCCACGCGACTGGACGACACGCTGAATGCGCCCGAGCGCACCGCCGCCACCACGCCCGCCGACAGCCACTTGGCCGTCGTCGAGGCCGCCGTCGCGCGCGGAGACAGGATGACCGGAACGCCGCGCGCGGCATAGTCGGCGTAGGTCTCCACGGCCCACTGCTCCGTGCAGATGGCGAGGCCGAAGGACCACGCGCCGGCGTGGTATTCGGTGAAATCGGAATCACCCGGGTCGAACCAGCGCGCTTCCCAGTAGCCCGGTTCATCCGGGAGGAAGAACTTGCGGCGCAAGGGCACCAGGTGTCCGGGGGCTGGTCCGCCGGAGGCCGCCCAGAGGAACCCCTGGTTGAAGGGCCGGCCGTCGATCGTGACGGGACGGGTCCCCACGACGTGCTCCACGCGCAACTCGGGGAGCCGGTGGCGCCAGCCCTCGCTCGCCGCCTGCGCGGCCGCCCAGCGGGCGGGGTCGAAGTGCTCGTCCTGCCAGACCGGATCGACCATCGCGAGCTCCGGCAGCAGCACCAGCTCGGACGCGTGGCGCGCCGTGTGCGCGCACAGCGCGGCCCATGCCGCGGCCAGTGCTCGCGCCTCGTGCGGCAGCTCACAGACGGTGACGCGCATCGCTGCTTTGCGGGCGCGCGGCTCGACGCTTACCAGATCCGCACGCGCGCCGAGGGCTCCAGGTACAACTTCTGCCCCGCGCGCACGTCGAACGCCGTGTACCACGCATCGAGATTGCGAACCGTGTCGGCTCGGTAGTCCTCCGGCGCGTGGTCGCTGGTGGCCACCTGCGTTCGCATGGCGCCCTCACTGACCTTTCGCCGTTGGGTCTGCGCGTAGGCGATGAAGAACTCCCGATCCTGCTCCCGCACGTCGGCCGAATCCGTCGCGCGGCTGCCCAGCGTCTTGCGGTAAGCGTCGAACGCGGCGGCGAGGCCGCCCAGGTCGGCGATGTTCTCGGTCAGCGTCAGCTTGCCGTTGACGGAAAGGCCTGGGAGCGGCTGGTATGCGCCGAACTGATCCACCAGGGGCTGCGCGAGAGCCTGGAAGCGCTGCATGTCCTCGGGGGTCCACCAGTGCCGCATCCGGTGCTCGGTGTCGTAGTCGGCGCCCAGCACGTCGATGTAATGCGTGAGATCGTGGCCGATGAGCGCCCCGACGGAACCGTAAGCCGCGGCGTCGGACGACGCGTGATCGTACTTGGGAGGCTCCAGCAAGGCGGCCGCCATGACGTACGCATTCTGCTGGAACACGAGAACGGCGCCCACTTTCTGCGGCGCGATGTACCAGTACTTCAGGTTCACGGGCTGGCCGAGGCGGGCCACGGCTTTCCGGTAGGCGTGGTCGAAGACGCGCCGGAGATTGCCCAGCGGATCTCGCGGGTCGACGGTCAGCGAGGAATAGTCCTCCCATTGATCGGGATACCCGATCCCGACGTACAGCGTCTGCAGCTTCGACAACGCGCTCGCCTTGGTGGCCGGCGACATCCACGTTGCGGCCTCGACCCGCTTCGTGAGCGCCGCGCGGACGTTGTCGGAGATTCGCTCCACGCGCGCCTTCTGCCCGGCGGGGAAAAAGCGCTCGGCGTACATCCTTCCGAGCGCGTCGCCCATGGCGGATTGTGTGGCCATGAGCGCGCGCTCGGAACGGGAAGGCTGTGGACCGGCCCCCGTGGCGGCGCGCATCGCCAGGGCTTCCTCGGCAAATGCGCGCGGCAGTACGTCGGCGAAATCGTGGAGGACGTGGAAGCGCAGGTAGTCCTTCCAGGCCTCCATCGGCTGCGACGCGACCAGCGCCGCGACCCCGGTCACGGCGGTCGGCTGCCAGACGACGAACTCTTCCTGCCTGGCCAGCCCCGCCACGTCGAAGAAGACGGTCCAGTCCATCCCGGGCGCCCGCCGCGCGAAGTCCGGGCGCGTCCACAGGTGATCGGCGTTGCGGTCGATTGCCGACGCCTCGCGCGTGGCGTGGGTCTGCGCGATCGCCGTTTCCAGCGCCAGCACGGCGCCCCCGCGTTCGTCGGCGCGGTCCAGCCCCGCGAGCGTGAGCATCTTCCGGATGGAGTCGCGGTACCGAGCTCGAAGGGCTTCCTTCTGGGGGTCGGCGCTCAAGTAGTCCTCGCGGTCCGGCAGGCCCAGCCCTCCCTGAACCAGAAAAGCGGAGTTGGTCTTCTCTCCGTGGATGCTCTGCTCCACGGAGAGCCCCAGCACGCCGGCTGAGTTGTAGATGCCGAATCCCATCAGGTCGACGTCGGCGCGCAGCCCGCGGCCCAGCAGGCGCGTGAGCTCCGTTTTGTCCGACACCTTCCCGATGCGATCGAGCATCGGCTGGAGCGACGCGAGACCCCTCGCCTCGATGGCGGCCTCGTTCAAGTAGGCCGCGCGGAAGTCGGCGACCTTGCGCGCCGCGGAGCCGGCCGGCGCGGCCTTGGCGGCGTCGAGCAGCTCGGCGATGCGGCGGCGCGTCAATTCCTCGAGCTCGTCGCGGGCTCCCCATCGCTCCTTGCCCGCCGGGAGCGCGGTGGCCTTGAGCCAATCGCCGTTGGCATAGGCGAAGAAGTCGTCGCCGGGGGGGACGCGCGCGTCGACCGTGCTCTCGAGCTGCGACGGCTTTCCGGCGTCCGCAGCGCGCGCCGCGGGCCGCCGCGAGAGCGCCGCCAGGAAGGTCAACAGCACGACAGCCGGAACGTGCCCAGCGGCCCGGCTCCGGGGAAGCGTGATGCGGGTTGCTTCGAAGCGCATTGGCGTAGCCTCTCGCTTGATTGGCGATCCCGAGGCGGGGCCGCGGCCCCGGCAAGGACGTCCGCGACGATACCCGGGGGTCCGAAACCTTGTCGCGGCGCGGGGCCGACAACTTTGAATCAGTTTCGGACATTGCCTTGTGCGGGACCGCGCGCTTCTTTCCAGCGGATGTATGCTGCGATTCACTGGTCTTTTTGCCCATGATCACGCGCGTCCGGCCCATCGATGTGCTCTTCGTCATCGTGCGGCATTCGCTGCTTCTCGACATCGCCGGGCCGGCGGAAGCCTTTCGTCTCGCCAATCTGCACCGCGAAGCCCGCGGACTGCCGTCGCGGTTTCATCTTTGCTTCGCGGGGCCGGCGGCAACCCTGTCGACGTCGGTCGGATTGGCGCTCGACGGCCTCGTTCCTTTGCCGGAACAACTCCGAGAACCGACCTGGGTCGTGGTGGTCGGTCAACCGACGTCCCAGGTCACCCAGGTCACGCCGGAGATCGCGGTCACAGCCCAGTGGTTGAGCGATCGCCTGCGCGACGCGCTCCTCGACCCGAACACGCCGCACCGCCTGCTGACGATCTGCTCGGGCACATTGCTCGCCGCCCGGGCGGGGGTGCTCGCCACGCGCCGCTGCACCACGCACCACGAGCTCCTGGACATGCTTCGAGCCCTGGCGCCGCAGGCACAGGTCATCGACAATCGCGTGTTCGTTGTGGACGGTCCCCTCGCGTCCAGCGCGGGCATCACGGCGGGGGTCGACGTCGCGCTGCACTTGATCGCCGAGGAGTGCGGCGAGGCCCTGGCGGCCGGCGTCGCCGAAGACATGGTGGTCTACCTGCGGCGTTCCCCGCGCGACACCGAGTTGTCGCCGTTCCACATGCACCGCCGCCACCTCCACTCCACCGTGCACCGGGTCCAGGACGCGATCGTCACCGAACCGCAGCGCGACTGGGACATGGCCTCTCTGGCCCGCGTCGGCCACGCGGCCGAGCGACACCTGCTGCGGCTATTCATCGAGCACACGGGCATCTCGCCGCTCAACTACCTCCGATTGATCCGGCTCGAGCGCGCGCGCCAGTCCCTCGAATATGGCGCGACGGTCACGCGCGCCGCCGCGGCGGCAGGCTTCGCCTCCGACCAGCAGCTGCGCCGGGCCTGGAGCCGCCAGTGGGGCGGGTCGCCCCGTGATGCCGCCCGGGCAGCGGGGCCGGCTGCTTCGGAACCGCGCGCAACGCACACCGCGCGATCTCGAGCCAGCCGGTGATGGTCTGGGCGGCATAAGTCGCGCGCCATGGCCAGAGCTGCCGGCGCTAGCGCTTGCCCACGGCGAGCCAAGGGATGCCACGGTAGGAATCCGCCACCACCCACGCACCGGCCGTCAATGCCCAGGAGTCGACGAACTCGCTCCATTGGAAGGCGTTGGGGCCAGCCGCGATCATGGGTCCCCACACCAGCAGAGTGAACAGGCCCAGCTGCAACGCCGAGAGCATGGCTGCCAGCCGTGCATAGACACCTGTGAGCACCGCCGCGCCCGCCGCCAGGAAGGCGCAGCCAGTGAAGCACGCCCAGGCCACGCGCCATGGCAGCCAGCCAGGCACCAGCGCAGCAGTCTCTTTGAGACTGGTGAAATGGGCTACGCCGAAGGGGATCAAGGCCAAGCCGTAGAGCACCCTCGCGATGCGCAGGCCCCTGTCGCCGGTAGCGAAACTGAGGCGCCGCCCGTCCCGCTCACCGGCGGACCAGGCGTACAGGACCCAGGCGGCCGCGGCCATCACCGCTGTGTCACCGCAGGCCCACCAGGTGTCCAAGACAGAAGGGGCACGGAAGATGAGGGACACCCGAAAGAGCAACAGCCAGACCAAGAAATAGCTGAGAAGAATGCCTGAAGCGACGGCGGCTGTGCGTCGCCAGAGCAGGCCTATGCCACAGACCAGAGAGAGGAAGGCGCACAAATAGACCAGTACTTCGCGCGCGGAAAAACCCTTGGGCACTCCCGTCCATGTCGGGGGGAAATCGCCACGGATCAGGCCCAGGACTCCGAGGGCGACCATGGTCGCAGCAAAGACCGTGTGGCCCAGGCCTGCGATGCCCATCGCCCCTGCCCTGGTGCTCTTCCCCTCCATTCGATCCGCTTCCTTCATGCTCAACCTCCGGCCCGACGGCTTGTGAGTCCGGGCGGCGTGGCCGCCTGGCGGTGTTTTCATCATCGAACTGATGACGATCGCTTGAGGCGTGACTACGGCTCCCCGAGGATTGATGGTGGCCCAATTGCGGCCCGCGTGCCGCCTACCGGCTTGAGGCAACCCGAGGTCCTCACTCGTATGGCAGGTCGTCAGGACGGTAGGTCATCGACCCACCCCCGTACGTCTCATCCAGTTCCCGAATGTCTGCGATCGGCACAAGATCATGAGGCAGATCCTTGCTCAGGGAGACGAGCCGGTCAACGTCCCACGCTCTCAGTCCAGCCGGATCTGAACGAAAGTGATACTGCTTGCGCATTCACCTTTCCTTCGTAGCGCCAAACTGACGAGAGGCCAAAATGTTTCGAGCGTCAAGGTATCGAAGGCGAGGCGGCGCTTTCTTCCCGCCTCAGCCGCTTCAGTCGTGATGGAAGTAGAAGCGGTTGCCATCCACGTCGGCGACGGTGAACTGCCTCAGCCCCCATGGCTTCTTTTCCAAAGCATCCACGATATTTGCTCCTGAAGACTGCAGCTCGCGATACGTCGCGTCAACGTCTTCGGCAAAGACCCAGTGAACCGCCGGTTCGAAAGGCAGCTGTCTCCTCCGAAGGAAAATCACAACGCCTCTCCGCGACACCGCGCCGATCCCCTTGCCGGGATCGAGCCATCCGATCTCGAAGCCGAGAGCGTCTCGGTAGTGCTGCTGCGCTCGCTCGACGTCCGCGACAGGTAGCTCGGGCACCGGCTGACCGATCGGGGACAACTCCTTCGTGCTCACAAGTCACTCCTGGGTCCGCGCTTGCCGACCATCGCTGCACCGCCTAACGGCTTGCCGCTCACTGACGACGGCGGCGAAGCGAAGGGCCAACGCTGCCGTGGGTTAGGCGGCGCCTGTTTCAACGTACAAATCGGCGGTTCCATGCTGCATGCGACCGTTACCCTGGCGCGTCGCCGCCTCTCAGCTCGAGCGACGGAAGCGCACTCATCGTGACGTAGTATCCGTCAGGATCCCGGAGAGAATTCCGAAGTGTGCCCTTGGCAGTGCCATGTCGAGATCATCGACACGGAGAAACAAGAGGAGGCCGTTGCCAGGCTGCGCGTGATCGGGGCTCGTCAAGGAGGAATGATCATGGGCACCCCGCTCGTGAAGGCAGAGCAAGACCGTTCCATCCGAGTCGAGGATTCGACCGAAGTCGTCATGAGCGGGAGCTGTCTCCGGCAGGCCAAAGTAGCGACTGGTACCACTTGAAGCTGCGAGGCACATCGCCAACGCCAATGGCTGTCCACGTGTGCCTCATGGGGTCCCTCCTGCGGCTAACGGCTTTCGGCTCAGCGGCGATGTCGGCACAGCCGACCGCGTTCGCTGCAGCCGCGGGTTAGGCCGCCTTCACATTGGAAGCCGGCAATAGCAATAGACGAACTCCTGCTCAGTACCCCAAGGGGTTGTGTGAATCTCCGTCGCGTCGGCGAGCCGCGCGAAGTCGGACCCGAATTCCGCGTGAAGGGCCTCCGGCGTGAAGCGCATAACTTCAAGGCCGCTGCACTTCTCGGGCCCGAAGGGTCCGAACGTTGCCACGACAATATGGCCACCTGGCTTGAGCGATCTCCGAACAGCGGCTACGTATCGAGACCGCGCCAGGGGATCGCGTAGGAAGTGGAACACGGCACGGTCGTGCCAGAAGTCGTAAGCTGCAACGGGCAGCTGCGCATCTGTGACGTCCGCGCAGATCCAGCTAACCCGCGAGACACGCTGGCCCAGACGAGCTCGGGCCGTATCCAGCGCTGTTTCGGACAGGTCCAGCACCGAAATATTCGTGTACCCACGATCCAAAAGATCATCAACGAAGGTTGACGCTCCTCCGCCAACGTCGATCACGCTTGCGGTCTGGCCGAGGTTTGAAGCCTCTAGGAAGGCGAGCGAGCGGTCCAGGTGTGGCCTGAACCAGCTCACGTGATCCGAACCCTTGGTCCGGTAAACCGCGTCCCAGTGGTCTCTGCTGCTCATAACATCACCTCCGAGCCAAGAGAGAGGAGCATCTGGAGTGCAGCCTAACGGCTTACGGCTCAGCGGTGACGGCGGCAAAGCCGACGGCGTCCGCTGCAGTCGCGGGTTAGGCAGCCGGCAACCCTCCTCTGTCAAACTGTCTCCGTTGGGATCAATGCCCTTCTATCGGGATCGCGGACGACAGCATACGATCCTCCCTGCGCTGAGATCGGCTCCCTCGGCACCGCGACACCCCGGCCAGCCAGCGCCGCGAGCGTTTTCCGCACGGAATCGACCTTCAGGCCAATGACAGGATCCTTCCCGCCCGCGATGTGGATGTCACCATCGGCAAGATCAACGCAAAGACGAAGACGACCCGCGTTAACGATGAAGAAGGCTCCCGGATTCTCCTCCGATACCTCAAAGCCGGGCAACCCTTCGTCTTGACGGGGCGCTGGGCTTACGACCCAGCCACGCGTAATACCCGCCTCGCGTCACCCCGTACCGCCGGCACAAGGCCCTCACTTCAAGCCGGTCCTGCTCCGCCTTGATGAAGGCAAAGATCCCTGCCTTCGTTCGGAACAGAACCGGATGGCTTTTTTTAAGAGCTCGTGCTCCTCCCTCAGCAGCGCGTACTCGCGCCTGAGCGACGACAACTCTTGATCTCCTTGACCTGTCTCAACCCGGGCGTCACACCGGCTCGAGCCCGCAACCGACCCTCCCGGTACTCCTTGCGCCACCGCGACAACATGAACGGATGAATGTCCAAAGCATCCGCCACGTCCCGAATCAGCACTCCCTGGTCTGCCCCCCATTTGGGCTAGACACATTTCGGAGTCCTAAAATGGGGCTCAGAAAGGCGGTCTGGGATGGGGGATTTTCCGAGGAAGGCAGACGGTCGGCGTATTTTTTCCGTTGAGTTCAAGCGGGAGACGGCTAACCGGGTGACATCCGGGGAGAAGACTCTGGCGGAGCTTTCGCGTGAGCTGGAAGTCGCGCCGGCGGTGTTGCGCAACTGGATGCGGCTGGTCGAGCGAGGCGGAACGACAGCTGTGGCCACAGGGGAAGAGGTTGTTCCGATCAGCCGGGTCCGGGAGCTCGAGCAGCAGGTCAAGCAGCTGCAGCGTCTGGTGGGCAAGCAGGCGATGACGATCGAGATTCTGGAAGCGGCGCGGGACCTGGTAAAAAAAAGTCCACACTTGTTCAAAGGATCCGCTCGGTGACCGGCCGGCCGATGGCGGCGGTCTGTCGGACGCTGCGCGTGGCCCGGAGCACGGGATACCTGAGAGATCGGCCGCGGCAGGGCCGGTTTTATTGCCGCGTCGAGGACACCGAGGTGCTCTACCAGATCCTGGCTGTGACCCGAGAGCGGGCCAGCTATGGAGTGCGTCGCACCTGGGCGCTGGTCAACCGAGACCGCCGGCAGAAGGGCCAAACGCCCTACAACCGCAAGCGGATCCGCCGGGTCATGCGGATGATGAGCCTGACTCTGCCGGGCAAAATGAGACGGCGTTTGGATCGGCCTCATACCGGCAAGATCGCCATGCCCGGCTCCAACCAACGCTGGTGCTCGGATGGGTTCAATATCCCCTGCTGGAACGGACAGACGGTGCGCGTGGCCTTCGCCCTGGACTGCCATGATCGGGAAGCCATCGAGCACGTGGCCCAGCCCCGGGACTTGAACGGCCACGATATCCGCCTTCTGCTCGACCGGGCCCTCTGGTCCCGTTTCGGCGAACGGACTCTGCGTTCTCCCATCCAGATCCAGTGGCTCTCCGACAACGGCGGGCCGTACGTCTCCACGGAGACCGTCCTCTACGCAGAGACCCTGGGGTTCCGGCCCATCACCACGCCGGCTTACAGCCCCGAGTCCAACGGCATGGCCGAGGCCTTCGTCAATACCATCAAACGCGACTATGTTGGCGGTGCTGATCTCTCCGACGCACACACCGTCATCCGACAAATTCCGGCCTGGCTCGACGACTACAACCGATTCGCGCCCCACTCCGCGCTCGGCTTCCGTTCACCAAAGGATTTTCGCCCCCAGCAACGCGTAGAACTATCTACCTCAAGTGTCTAGAAAATCGGGGGTCAGACCATCCCGATATCTCGCTCAGCTTCACGGCCTTCACCTTGAACTCAGCCGTGTACCGCGAAATCTTCCTCGCTCCCTTCGCTCGACCGATCCTTACCTCCAGCGTTAGGCCGGAGTGTCAACTTTATCGGGTCAACTGCCCAGTCCTCTGCAACGACGGGTCAGGCGCGGCTACACCGGAACCATTGTCTGAGTCGTTGGTCAGGAATCGTTTTACGAGTACTGGCTTGATTCTTGAAATCATGAGCTCATACCCTGCCGATTCGGGTGCAAGCCGTCCCAACTCAAAAACTTAGGGCGAGCCTTCCCCTGAACATCGAGCAAGGCGGTACTCACGTCGATCGTGGCGTGGTGCTTAACGACGAACCAGGGAAGTCGATCCACACATAAGTCTGGGCGTTAGGAAATGCGTCCTCCGCTGAAGCACCGCTTGGTATGCTTCCGTCGCCTCAGGAATCCGACCCGGCTCGGATAGACACTGAGCCCTCTTCAAGTGAGCCTGCACGAGCTCTGTCCTCTGCGGATGCTCCTTGATCATCAAGTCGAGAAGAGCTAAGGCCTTTTTGATCACGCGCATCGCTATGACCTTTTTGTCATGATTCGCAACAAGACTTCGGCCAGGAGCGGACCCCCGAGCAGCACGTAAAGCGGAACGAAAAGGAACACCAACGCGGACGTCGATGACAAATGCACGAATGACGCATCGAGATAGGCCCAAAGGGCAAACACGAGTGCGACGAGGCAGGCCCAGAAACTGGCCCTCGTGCGCGCCCCAGAGGGATCATGACGACTTCGGACCAGGGCGTAGAGACTGAGCGTAGCGTACGGCAGCAAGGCCCAGGCGATCAGGAGATCGAACCGAATCACCCACCCGGACGCCCTGTACATCAGGAGCCACGTGATGACACTGCCCACGAGCATCATCGCCACAGCCCACCTTGTGAGTCGCTTCACTGCTGCTTCGACTCGCCGAACGGTTGGCGGCTCAGCGGCGACGGCGGCGGAGCCGCCGTCCGCTGCAGACGCGGGTTCGGCGACGTGCCCACCAGCTTACCGGCGTCGCCCTCGGGACCAGGCGGGAACGCCCTGAGCGTTTCGAAGAGTCACAACCTTTTCGCCCTTCTTGACCTCGCGAGCGAGCATGACCTCTGTGTCATCCACTTTGCTCTTCGATCCGGTCACCTCGATCGAGTCTCCTTTGGCCAGCTCGAACCCGTTCTTCTGCCAGTAATCCGTTGGGCCAAGATGAACGTCGAGACTGCCGCTGTCCGTCTTGAGCGTGACGTGCTGGCCCGTGCGCCAACCGCTTCGGCTCTGGTACTCCTTGACCTCCTCGACCGTACCTTTGACCGTCGACTCCGTTTTTGGATCGTATCGCGGCGTGCCTGTCGGGCCTCCCTTCGCCTTTTGGGCGAGCGCCGGTAGAGAGACCAATGTCGCGAGAGCAACGCCACACGCTATCGTCAGAAGCTTCTACCGTGTCATAAAGAACCTCCTTTGAATCGTCCAGAGCTTCCACCGGTACGGATCGATGGTCATGATGTGGCCGCATTATCTTCACACCGGGGGCTTGGGCCAACCCGTGCATTCGCGTCGCCGAACGGCTTGTGGCTCAGCGGCGACGGTGGCGAAGCCGACGGCGTCCGCTGCAGCCGCGGGTTAGGGAACCGCCAACTCTCAGCCTTCCAGCAAGACCGCAAGCTTGCCAACGACCTCAGCGCTCGCGCTGCCCGGTAATCGAGCTGCAAATTCCACCTCTCGAGCGCGCCAGTCGAGACTCTTCACTTGATCGGCCAAGACGACACCCTTGACAGGTAGGCCAGCGGGAAGCGCGACTTCGAATGGATAGCCCTTCACTTGGCTCGTGATGGGGCAAAAAAGGCCGAGGCCGACCTTGCCGTTGTAGGAACGAGGCGAAACGACAACCGCGGGTCGACGGCCCGCCTGCTCGTGCCCCGCTTGGGGATTGAGTGTGATCCAGACGACGTCACCGCGTTCCGGAACGTAGGCCACCGCGCTACCACGCTTCTCGGCCGACGGCCGGCCCGCTTTCGACCTCGGAATGCAGATTCTTCTTCCTCACACCCGCGAGCAGCTGGTGTAGTTTCCAGCGCGGCCGAACCGGTCTCAGACGCACCTCGCCCTTCTCCAGGGAGATCTCGACTTCCGAGGATGCGAGCAGGCCAGCTCCCTCGGCAAACGGCTTCGGAATCCGAACTGCCAAGCTGTTACCCCATTTCTGCACCCTGGTCTTCACAGATCCTCCGTATCTACAATGAGTCTACAGAGGTCATGCCACCACGTCAAGACCCCAGTCGCTTAGCGGTTTAGAGCCCATCGGCGACGGCGGTGCAGCCGCGGGTTAAGCGCCCTCGCGAGCACGGGCGCGAGCCAGCCGCGGATCGCGTCTCCCGTGAAGGCAAGCAAGGACGATCGCGTGCTTTCATGCAATCGATACCAGACAACGTACGGAACCGCCGAACGAGCGCACGTCGGCTTGCTCGATACCGCTCCGGATAGGCGAGCGTGTTGGCAGCGATCCGCCTGAAGAGTCATCTACAGCTTCCCGGAACACAGCCTCAAGGCCCGTTTCCCAGGCTTCGTACCGGTCCTCGACTTCTGCCAGGCCGGGACATCTTCATCCGAAAGCGTGTCCCAGAGGGCCGCGATGAGATCGAGGCGCTCACGAGCACTTAGCTTCCGGGCCTCTTACAACAGGTTCGTGCTCACGCAAAAAGGATACGCCCGGTGTGCGACGTGCCGCCTAACGGCTTGCGGCTCGGCGGCGACGGCGGCGTCCGCTGCAGACGCAGGTCAGGCCCGTGCATCTTGCCGCCCCGCTTTCGAACGATGACGAGACAACAGATAGCCAGCGATGCACCGAAGCGCTCATGCCGGCTTCGCTGCAGCGCATGGCGGAACCTTTCCCACAGCGCTATTTGAACACGAGGTGCGCGACAGCGGCTTCGAGGTTCCAATAGATTATCGCGACCGCCGCAAGGTCGAACGCAGCATGCGCACACATCACAGTCCAGATCCGGCCTGTGATTGCGAAGATCGTCCCGAAGACGAGACCCGTGATCGTCGCCTGTTCAACGCCAGGAATCCCCAGGTTGGAGTAGTGGCCCAGAGCAAACAACGCGGAGGTGAGCAGGACGATGGACACCCTTGCGGTAACCCCAGACCCGAACAGCTTGCCGAGGCGTTCGAACAAGTAACCTCGGAACAAGGTCTCTTCTGCGAAACCCGCGCCGACAATCATCGTGAACACGATTCCCGGGAGTGCAGCCCGGTTTCCTACCAGATAATGGTAGGCCGGATTGATTTCAGGAGCGCCGAGCAGCGGCATCACGATTACCTTCATCAGGAATTTGAACACGCAGCCGAACACGATGCCAACGGCCAGAGTGCCGAACCAGCTCTTGGGTCGCACGTAGCCGATCTCACGCCATGGCGTATGTGATCGCCAGGCCCACACCAGCACCAGAATGGCGCTGAGAGGCTTGAAAACGGAGGCCAGGACGATGAGGAGAATCGCGAGAAGCCCAAGCGGCCCGAACCCGCGCAGCCTGGCCGCGACGGGATCGGCAGACGGCGGCGCGAATCGCGCTTCAGGCGAAAGCGCAGAATCGTGTTCCGGGAGATTCGTGGCGTCGCTGGTCATGCCTTGTTTCAAGAATGCGCAGGGCCTAACGGCTTGCGGCTCAGCGGCGACGGCGGCAGAGCCGACGGCGTCCGCTGCAGCCGCGGGTCAGGCAACTGCCACTCCAAAGGCGAGGCGTCGGCGGGATTAAGGTACATCCGGCGGAGATCCTCTTGGGCGAAGCAAAGCCGCGCCGACCAAACCGACCAGAAAAGCCGGCACGCCAACCAGGAGTGGCCACGCCACGAGCGCGAGGCCTGCCCGCCCAGCCATCTCGGTACCCCAATGTGCCCGTACTGGCCCGGCGACCGCCAATGCCAGGCCACCAATCGCGACGGCAACCCCAGCGTGCAGTGCCGCGCTCCTAGCGTTGCGGCCCAGTTGGACCCGCTCGCGGATGAGGTGACTGGCAAACACTAGCAGACTGAGCACCCAGGCGGTGAAACGCCAAAGGTTGCGACCGGATGGCGATAGGGCTGACTTGGCGAGTGAGGCCGTCACATGGCCAATCGCGAGATACAAGACCGCGGCGATCAATGCGGTGAGGATCCAGCGCGCGGGCCGCGCGTTCATACGGTGTCGCCTAACGGCTTGCGGCTCAGCGGCGACGGCGGCGAAGACGACGGCGTCCACTGCAGCCGCGGGTTAGGCGGCCTTTTCATTCTCCGCCCTCTTTGGTCAACCGAGTCACTTTGCGCTCGTCGTCCGAGAGCTGGTCAAGCGCCTGCTCTTCTAACGAGCCGACGTCACACATGTCCATCACGCACGAACAGAAACGGCACCGTGCGCGACCCCCCGAGACGATATGGGCCGCTTGCAACGGCATGTTAGACGGCACCGGTTATCTCCGAAACGTCGCTCAGGCTCCAGAGCGGTTGTCTCGACGAAACCAGATGAGCTCCACGGGCGCTCCATCGACCAGGATCATGGCCGCCCGGACGCCATCGGATGGTGAACCGGGTGGATAGATGACCTCTTGACCCTCGAGCGCCGCATCGAGATCGTCGACTTCGAATGCGACGTGAGGGAGGGCCTTGATGGCCGGGTGGAGTGGGCTGTCAGGGGAATAGCGCATCCACTCGATGCCGAAAGCGCTGGTGGAGAAGCCTGACACGTGAAGCGCGAATGCCTCGAGATGCTTCTCGTTCGGCCGAGGGGTATCCGTGGGGATTCCGATGTGGTGGTAGCGCCAACCGAGCTTGGAGATGACCGGGGGCGGCTCGTGGTCTTTCCGGTGCACCGAGTGGAGGATGGAAGAGAGGGTCGCTTCAGTAGACATCAAGCCTCCGGCAGTGGATGTGGGGTGCCGTCTAACGGTTGGCGGCTCAGCGGCGACGGCGGCGCAGCCGCGGGTTAGGCCGCACCCCGACGGCCACCCTGAAGCGCGGACGACACGGCGCGTGGATTTCGTTCTGCTACACGGAGAAGAGCAAGCGCCGGACCCTCGGGAACACGACGCCCTTGTTCCCAATTCCTCAGTGTTGCCACGCTCACCCCGATCATCAGCGCAAACTCAGACTGCGACTTGCCGAGCCGAGCTCGCACGGCCTTGACGTCTGCTGGTCGAAACGTGGTCACCCGAGACGCCCTTAGCCAAGCCGGATCCGACCGGCCTGGCGAACGCTGGACGGCAGCTCCTTGAATGCAGCTTCCGTCATTCCAGCTCCTCTCGAACGAGCCGCGATAGCGCCTTAGCCTGGGCCGCCGTCAGATCGCCCTGCTCGTTCTCGGCATAGACAAACAACCTCTACGCCACCTCTTCCCTGGCATTCCAGTGATAGATCACCCGAAGTCCGCCTCGCTTCCCGCGGCCTGTCGCCTCCAGCGAAGCTTTCGGAGGCCGCGCGACCCACGAATGACCGTTCCCTGCTCAGGCGAAGGGCCAGCGCGAACTGCGGAGCCCGATACGATTCATCATCCAGCTGTGCGCCAAGCCGAGACGTGAACACCGGCTTCTCGCCGAAGCGCACGACCAACTATATGCCATTGGCGTACCTCAGGCAAGCGGGAGCAGGCGCCGATCCGCGACTGAGTTCGGCCTAACGAGTGGCGCGTCAGCGGCGAGCGAAGAGCCGAAGGCGATGAGCGAGTCCGCTGCACGCGCGCGTTAGGCGGCCCGTTCATTTCCAGTAGCTCGGCCGACGGGGTGGGAATGTCTGCACACGATCCCCATCCGAACTACTGACCACGTCCTTGAGACCTTTCCGCGACACGGAAACTTCTCGCCGATGATCCGACGCCTGAAGCGACATTGATATCCACACATCTTGCGATGTACCCCTCATCGCGTCGCCGGTGTGGCGACACCTTTGATGAGCAGCCACAGCGCGAGCACGACCTGGAATACGAGCGCCGGCAGCCACTGGTAGTATCCGGTCAGCGGCCCTGTGGAGAAACCGGCGAGCTGCAGTGGCAGTACCACCACGAGCAGGCCCGACGCGAACACGCCCAGCCATGCGATTGAGACGGGGACCATCCGTCCGCGCAGGAGGAGACAGGAAAAGATCAAACTCCCCACGGCAAAGAAGATCGCACCGAGGGGGACGCTCGGGCCCGGCATCAGCAAAAACGCGCGCAGCGCGTTCGCTGTGGCGATGTCCGGGACACCCGTCCCGACCCCCGCCTTCGCCAGCCACAGCAGTCCCAGGTAGCCCGGGATGTTGTTGAGCGAACCGAGCACGCCTTCAGCAACGCGACAGACCAGGCCCAGCATTGCAAGCTCGTGGTCCTCGGCGCGCGTGATCCCGTACAGCGTCACGCCCAGCACGAGGGCCGAGAGGCACTCGAGCAGCGCAATCAGGATGGTCAGGCGCACGTTTGTCGCGTACTGGCCGATGCGCGCGAGTGTCGCGACATCACCGTCGGCGCCCCTCGCCTGGTGCATCAGCAGCTCGCTGCAGATGCCGATCGCTGCGTAGAAAAGATACGTGAATCCGGCGATTCTTGCGTTTGTGGTGCGTGTCATGTCAACTCCTCCACGCTCTCGTGGATGCCGATGCCATCGTCATCCCGCTGCCGATGTGAGTGAGCGTCAGTTCCATGACGTTCTCGCCCGGGCTGGGTCACTGAGCCCGTGCCCACCAGTCGAGCACTCTCCGTGAGCTGGCGCTCGAACCGCCGCCCGCCGCGAGCGACTGCACGACATGGTCAGACGGCGTCCGCCTCTGCTGACCCGCCTACTCGATCGGGCGCCGCTCCGGAAGGTGGTAATCCCTTCAGCAGGAGCCAAAAACCCATTGTCAGCTCGAAGAAGAAGATAGGAGCTCCATAAATCTCAACGGGGATGACCTTCGCAAGCTCTGGAAAGATGATGAACGAGAATGCGCATGCTCCCATCAGAAAGGACGCAACCATTCCCCATGCCGCCAATGCTCTTGGGATGAAGCGGGACTTGAACCACAGATAGCAGAAGGCAGTACTTCGAAGCCCGGCGAGCACCAGGCCGACGTTATACGCATCGGTATGCGCACTGACCGACAGCCTCGCCAGGGCCTGCAACCGGTTCGCTTCGAATGCATGCAGGTAGTCCGCACCACTCAGTATCCGCAAAACGTCGAAGTCACTGAGCGTGACGACGACCAGGGTTGCGGTCTCGATCAGCCCCCAGCCCGTGGCCAGCAACGCGAGGCTTCGATTGACTGGCATGAGGACCACGTAAAGAGCAATGATCAGGACGACATCGACCGCGAAGACAGTGAGATTACTGGCGGTGCCCAGACGAAAGAGCCGTTCGTGCGCCATGATGTTCCGCGCCGTTTGCGCGGCATTGTCGAAGGCGATGAGTTGGGTGCGTACGTAGAACTCGGCGAAGATCGCCGGCGGCAGCGCAAACAGATAAGAGAATCCCACAACTGTCGCTGCTTTGCGTTGTGATTCGTCGATGGTGCCGATTGTCATTCCGCTTCCCCACCGTCTCGTGCCGCCGAACGGCTGGCGGCTCAGCGGCGACGGCGGCGAAGCCGACCGGGGGATCTTGAAACCCGATTTAGTTGACACTTTTTCAGGTGACAGTTAGGTCGTGATCCAGACGCCCTTGCTGGCCGAGCATGGAGCCACTCTCGAACGGGAACCACATCACTCGTAGCCACGAATATGCCGGCTAGACGCATACGGAAGCCCTCTTCGCCGAGGAGGGACCAGGTAGATGGTCCGCTTTGCCAAGTCTTCGCCTGACTCCATTTCCTGGCATTTGAGATCTCCTCAAGCGTTAGGTGGAAGTGTCAACGTTATCGGGTCAACTGCCGCGTCCGCTGCACCCGCTTGTTAGGCCCGCAGCAGCTCAAGAATCACTCCCACCGAACGGCCTTTACGGGACAATGACAAGCCGCCAACCGGGCAGGTCATTTTTCCGCCAGGCCGACTCGACATCGGCCAGCGGGACTCGTTCGGTATCAATGTGCAGTTGGCCGCTGGCAGCCAGGGACCACACCTTCGGAAAGGCATCGAAGATGACACGATGTGGAACGCTGCCTCCACCAGTCCCGCTGATCTCAATGCCGGAACTCCGCAGCGCAGCCGCCGACAGAAGGATGGTGGGGCCAGCCATTTCGCCAATCTCAATCAGCCGCACACCGCGTGACTCAGCCCTCACGTCATGGCCGGTTAGGGCAGCGAGCAGGACTTCCGTTGGGTGGCCCCAGACATAGTCGAGAACAATGTCGAAGTGCCCGCGGAGAGCCTCCCGACGGAAGGCTAAGGCGAGGGCTTCATCCGACTGGCTCAAGGAAATCGTCGCATCCGCCCCGAGCGAAGCCAGGGTTTGAAGGATGCGCTCGTTGCGCCCAGCAGCAACAACACGGCCGGCACCCAGGTGCTTTGCGATTTGAACAGCGAGCTTCCCCGCTACGCCGGTCGCACCGAGGACCAGAACCGTCTCCCCTCGCTTGAGCTGGGCTCGCCATGTCAACGGCAGCCAGGAGGATAGCGCGGGATTCGGCAGAGCTGCCGCGATGCAGTCATCAACGCCCTCCGGAACGGGAACGCACCAGGTCCGGGGCACGACGCTGAGCGTGGCCATCATCCCATAGGGTCTGCGGGCCCCGCCGCAGAAGACGCGAGTCCCATTCTCCAGGACCCCCACTCCGTCAACACCGCACACCGTCGGCAGCTGACCATCGCTACCGTAGTGCGTACCGCTCGCCAAGACCTTGTCGATATTTTTCAGCGAGGCGGCAGTGACATGCACGAGCACTTCATCCTGGCCCGGTTGGGGATCGGGGAAGTCCTCGAAGCGAGGTATCGCGCCAAGGGCGTGCAAAACGGCAGCCTTCATCGGCGACCCGCCTCGAAGGCCAACTTAATCACGACCGATCCGTCCCAAGCGGCGCTGCCAGCGGCCTCCCGGCTTGCGGCTCAGCGGCGGGTTAGGCTGCGAGACCTGATTCATGACTCGGCGCCTCCGGACTCGAGATAGAGCTCGACCGACGTGAGACCGGGCTTGCATAGCCAGCCTCGGTCCGGAAATAGGACGGCGTCCGGCGTCCGGTTGCACGACGTGTTCGGCCGCAGTTCGCGGCCGTGAGTAACGAGCCTGCTCATTGGCCTTGAGGCGGCTGCCATAGCTCGACCTTGTTTCCCTCTGGATCAATGACCCAGGCAAACTTCCCATACTCGGATTCGTCAATCTTCTCGAGCACATTGCAGCCTTCTTCCTTCAAGACCTTGACCAGGGCGTGGAGGTCTTCCACTCGGTAGTTGACCATGAAGGAAGCAGAGCTCGGAGCAAAGTGATCACTTTCTTGCGGATCGATCAACCAGGCAGTTGTGCCTGCAACCGGCTTGCCCTCGGCGTCGGTCCAATCGAAGGCAGCTCCGCCCCAGACTTGGACATCGATTCCCAGGTGCCGCTTGTACCAAGCCTGCAGTGATGGAGCGTCTTTGGCCTTGAAGAAGATGCCGCCGATGCCAGTGACTCGTTTCATGTGACCTCCGATGCGTGGTGGTGGTGAGAGGAATGTTTCTTCTGCGGCCTAACGGCTTGCGGGTTAGGCGTCACCTTCCTCGGTTTGCGACAACGGTACGTCCTTGAGGAGTTCCCGTGCTACTTTTTCGTCTTCCTTGAGAACCTGAAGGCGGATGGGCCCGATGACCGCGTTGAACCCTGCGCCGATGCTCCCCCAGCCGAAAAGGTTCTGGAGCATTTCGTTCCTCGCTATGCAGGGAATGCCAGCCGATTCCAGGACCGACCGAGCAACTGCTATCAAGCTCTGGTCACCTGTCTCGAGCACCGTCGTCATCTCGAATGCGGCGGTTCGGGCGCAGAGGAAAGAGTCTCGACCAGGTCCGCATCGCAGTCCGCGCAACGACTGTAGCCCTCCTGATACTCATCGGCGCACACCGGGCAGAACACGGCTACGTTGAGCCTCTGACGCCTAACGGCTTGCGGCTCAGCGGCGACGGCGGCGAAGCCGACGGCGTCCGCTGCAGCCACGGGTTAGGCGCGACCGTGGCGAACTCGACGGGTGCGACTACCAGCTTGCCGGATCTGCCTCTCACGAATTTCACGGCCCTCCTGACCGAAGGCCACGAGACTTTCACCGGGTGCTCGAAGTTCCATCGCAAAGCCACTCGCCCACCCAGGGCTCGTGGCTCGTCACCGAGTAGTCGATCAACGAGGCCAAATAGTCTCTTCTTGGATCTTCGAGATCCCGTCATTCCGAGACTGTCATCGCCCGGCGGCTGCTGACAAGGCTCAGCGGCATAACGAGTTGCGGCAATTAACCGTCGTGGCACGGCAGATGCTCCTCTCCAACTCAGAGTCAGTCAGAATCGACCGAGCAGGAAGGAGAAGGAGATGGTCGCCAAAAAGGGGAAGAAGACAAGCAAGAAGACAGGAAAGAAGCTCAAGGACCTCTCGGTGAATGCGAAGAACGTCAAGGGTGGCTATGGCTGGGACTTCCGCAAGATAAAGAAATAAGGGTGGAACATGGGCGTCGCGCGGGGTAATGACCCGCGGTGCCACTGTGGTGCGCTCGCAGGCCTGACTCATCTTTCCGCTCGCACCTAACGGTTTGCGGCTCGGCGGCGACGGCGGCGCAGAGGACGGCGTCCGCTGCAGCCGCGGGTTAGACGGCACTCGGCCCGAAGCCGAACGGCTGGCGCGCAAGTCTACAGGGGTGGCTCGACTATCCATTCCGGCTCCTCAAAAGCACCTAAGACCGCGAAGTCTGCGAACCTGCCGTGCTCGTCAAGCACCGCCCTTATCGCAGCATCGGGCATGAGGTAGGTATCGGCTGCATCCCGGCTCGCTTTCGAGTCCCAGCTCGCGATTGCCAGGAGCACGTTGGGTTCATCGATCTTGCGGTGCAGCTTGGTGCCTCTGGCACCGGGCGCTTGCTGAATAAGGGCGCTAGCACGGCTCCAAGCCGCCACGTACTCTTCGACCGTATGCCCTGGCCTCACGCGAATCTCGAACACGAATTTCATCGGCCTCTCGTGCCGTCTAACGGCTTGCGGCTCAGCGGCGACGGCGGCGCAGCCGCCGGCGTCCGCTGCAGCCGCGGGTTAGGCGGCAGGCTTCTTCGCACGGTCACCATCTCACAACGAGGCCGACGGCGTGGCGCGACGTAATTTCGATGCATGCGAGAGTGCCGACCAGAAGGAATTCCTCAGCCGAATCATACGACGCACCCTCCTGGGTCAGGAAACGACCGGGCTCGCCGGCGGCAAGCAGTCGGCCAACCAGGTCCTGTTGCACTTTGTAGAGATGTTGGCGCAGGTCCTCAACAGTGGAAATGACACATTCCGGAGGCCCGGCGATAATCGCGAAGTGACACGCCAGACCAAGTGGGCTGTTGGTTCGATCGATGGCCGCGTACGCGAAAACGTTATGGACAAATTCCCCGGAGACCTCGTGATCGGCGAGCCGACCGAAAGGAGTGCGCCCAGAAGCATCAGGTCTGTCTCGGGAAAGACCAGCCTTTCGTTCTTCGAGTTCTCCGGGCGCCAGTGATCGCGTTAGCTCGGATTTGATACGCCTAAGCGGTGTCACCACGATTTCGAACATTCAGTCATCTGCCGTCTAACGGTGTGCGGCTCAGCGACGCGCGCCCTGCCCCACCAGACGATGCGTGTTCACCACGAACGGACGGCAGCGGCGCGGCCGCGCCCGTCCGCTGCAGCCGCGGGTTAGGCGACCGGTTCAAGAGTTGAGCCACAGAGTGGGCAGAATGCGGCATCAATCGGCACTTCGTGCCCGGCTGGGCAACGACGATTCAAGGCCGCTCGCCTCCGCGAATAAGAGAAGGCACTTGAAAAGATCGAAGGGAGAATGAAAAGCCCGACCGCTCCGGCCAGGAGCGATGGTAGGCCACCAGCGGTGGCTGGTAGCGCCGATATCCACGCCACACGCAATTACCGACGCTGCTTGCCAAACGGGCATGAGCTCGGCGCCGGCGGCGCCGAGGGCGAGCGCCGCGACCGCACCCGCAGTTCCCAGAAGGGCGACGGCCATGAGAACCTTCAGAGAGAGTGCTGCCATTCTCCGTTAGTCGCCTAAAGATTCAAGCTCGGCGGCGAGGAGGAAGGAGCGCAGTGACTGGCAACGAGGCCGCTGCAGCGCGTTGGTAGGCGGCGACCAGGGTAAATGTCGGGCCTGAGCTCACTGTTGCCTGACTATATCGACTGAGATCTCCACCGCTAGCGTCGTTCCTCTATTCTCAAGCCAGTGCGTGGTGTTCTTGTCCTCGGGCCAGCCCACACCCGGCCCATACTCCTTAGCCACTCCATCTCGATGGTCAGTGATTGTTCCTTGCAGTATATAGACCATTCCCGGCCTGTCTTTGTGGTCGTGAATCGGGCCGAAGACGCCTCCAGGTTCGATGGTCACCATTCGCGTTCGAAGTTGGCGCCCTGCCATGCCGTCGATTTCAGGGCCAAGGTCAAGCGCTGCTAGTAGCTTCACCGTAACACCCTTCGTCTCAGGTACCGCCTCCTCGTTTCTCATCGTGGTCTCTTTTCTGTACGTTCTGGCCGCCTCACCGGCGACGGCGGCGCAGCCGCCGCCGTCCGGTGCAGCGACGTGTTAGGCCGGCCACACCTACTCTGCGGATGATGGGCCTGGCGCCGGTACCTGAGTTGGCCACACTTTGCCCCAAGCCCTTGAGCAACGCCCGCGTGAACCGCGAGCCGCTGGATGACGCGACCTGACGCGCAACCTCCTCATCACGCTGGCCCGAAGAGCCAGCCAAGCGCCGCGAAGGAAGATCGCATCACTCCGACTTGGAGTTAAGGCGCTCATGCCCCGACGAGTCGCGGGCCGGCCTAACGGCTTGCGGCTCAGCGGCGACGGCGGCGCAGCCGACGGCGTCCGCTGCAGCCGCGGATTAGGCGCGCGGTTAGCTGATTGTTGGCGGGGGCTCCAGACCATCTCCCCACTCAACCGCGAATCGGTATTGCGCCCAATACATCTGTGTTCCGATCCATCGGAAGGGGCCCAGTTGGCGGGACGACAGTGATCTTTCCGTGCGAATTGATCAGAATCGTCAGACCATCCGAGCCGCCAGCCACAAGTGCCTTCGCCCCACGGGGCTTGTAGCGAAAACGAGGCGTGATCCACGACGGCGGCGGAGCCTGACCAGCGCCAGCCGCCGCGGCCTCCATGAGAAAGGAGAATGCCGCAGCCTCGCCCGCAGACAACGTCGTAAACAGACGCTCAAGTTTCCTGCCAAGTGACTCAAACTCGCCGGGCTTCACCCTGATGACATTTCGCGTGGCCATTTGCAGCCTCCTCTTATTGGCTGAAACCGTATCTCGGTGGTCCTAATCTTGCCCTGGCCTAACGGCTTGCGGCTCAGCGGCGACGCCGGCAGAGCCGACGGCGTCCGCTGCAGCCGCGGGTTAGGCGCGTGGTGATTATCTGGCGCGGTCGACGAGTAGGCTCGGGTTCCGTTTCGAGTGGAAGCACGCCACCACGAAGACCTCGCCTTCGGTGACAGAGTAAAAGACACCGGACGGAAACCGCCGCAACAGGCGCGGCGGATATTCCTGTACACGGCCGGATAGCGCAGTGGTTTCTCGGCCAATACAGCAAGGGTGCTCTGGACCCCGTCCAGAAAGTCTCGCCCCAGACCGAGTCGCCGGTCTTCATACCATTCTCTGGCTTGCCGGACATCGGTCTCGGCCTGAGGACGGAGGATTACCTGAAACTTCAACCCTTCCGCTCGAGCTCCGAACGAAATTCCTCCCAGGACCGCCCGGCATTGGGGTTACGGGCCATGTCCTCAAGCCGCCGATCCAGCTCGTCCTTCTGCTCCTGGGTTACCGGAACGGCCTTTTCGTCTGCTGCCACCGAATCCCAGATCTCTTGCGCGATTCGGATCCGGTCCTCCACGCTCAACTTCAAGATCTCATCCAGCACCGCAGAGCTCATGGATGAATTCTACACCGCCACATCCCCCGCCCAGTCGCGCCTAACGGCTTGCGGCTCAGCGGCGACGGCAACGCAGCTGCCGGCGTCCGCTGCAGCCGCGGGTTAACGTTGCGGTGATTCGAACGGCATGTAGGGCCTTAGGCGATTGGCCGCCACGGCCCGATGAGGAGTGCCACGGCCACAACGAGGTCGAACGCTGCGCACATGGGTGGGAACCACGAAGCTACGCGTGTGGGAACCACGCGGGGGCGATGAAGAAGGTCCCAAGCTCCATGAAGGGCGTATCCGGCTGCAAGCGCAGTTGTTGAGGCGCGAAGGCCAACCACGGCCAGGCCGAATATGACGCAGGCCACGGCGAGCTCGAGGAGGCCGATATGCGTGGGCACCCGTTGCGCCAGCAATGCACCTGCGTACGTGCAGGCCGTGAAAGCCAGGAAGAGCGCGATGAGCTGGCGGGCTGGCTGCGGCTCAACGCTATGAACGAGGAAGATGAAGACCAACCCGAGAACGATTCCGACCACGAACGATTTCATGCCGCCACTTTACCTTCCGCAACCTAACGGCTTGCGGCTCAGCGGCGACGGCGGCGCAGCCGACGGCGTCCGCTGCAGCCGCGGGTTAGGCCGCCTAGACATCGTTGCCCGCCGTCCTTCCCGGCAGCGGCTCTATGATGCGGGCGACTCGGGCTAGGCAAGCCCGATGGCTACCTTCTCGGCTCATACCGCATCGCCACCGCCCCCGAGCCGAACTCCAGCCGACTCACGAGCTTCAAGTCGATACGCCTCGTTAGCCCCGCGAACAACGTCGGCCCATGGCCCGCTAACCTGGGATGCACCACGAACTCGTACTCATCGATCAATCCCAGCTCCGCCAACGCCAGCGGGAGCTTCACGCCTCCCACGAAGAGTCCCTTACCCGAATCCCGCTTGAGCTCCTCAACGGCCTTCCCCAGGTCCCCGCGCACGAGCTCCGCGTTCCAATCAACCCGGTCCAGGGTGCTCGACACCACGTACTTCTTTGCCGAGTCGATCGTCCGGGCGAAGGATTCCATCCAATCGGGCCTCGCTCCCCCAGGCGCCGGCCGCCGCCACCCTGCCTCCATCATTTCGTAGGTCACCCGGCCCAAGAGGAGGGCATCGGCCCGGTCGATATTCTCGGCCGCGCGACGATGTAAGTCTTCGTCCGCGAACATTTCACGATGATCGCAGCACCCGTCCAATGTGACGTTGATCGAATATCGAAGGGGTCGCATTACGTAAGAGTACCAATCGCCATAGGGCGGCCTAACGGTTTGCGTCATTGCCACCATACGCGCGAACTGGTGCCAGGTCATAGCGGCGGGCGTGGCAAGCCGCCATTCAACGGGCCACGAACGAGTAGGCGATACGACCAAAGCACAGCGCGTTGGGGCGGTTGGTCAAGCCTTCTCCCCGCGGGTCCGCTGCATCGCCTGGTTACGCCGCTTGGTGACGCCACGCTCTGACCCATAGCCCCGCAAACGCTGAGCGAGGACTTTCGACTCAAACCGCCATCGCGAGCACGGCAAGACCGGCCGCCGAGAAGTCAACCAAGATGCAAGCTGGAGGCACATAACTGGCCACTTCCGTCCGGAAGTAGCGTCGCATGTGATGCCAATCTGTCACGATCGGGTGCGTGGCCGCCACCGCACCCACGAGCCCAAGCGAGGCCTTTATGCTGATAGCGTGCCCGACGTGGGCCGTGATGAGGAACGTCGTTGCGATTGATTGCATGAAGTTTAGAGTCAGGTCGATGCCGCGGCGCCCACCTGTTGAAGCGTAGGCCTGTATAACGTAGTAAATGTGCGCAGCGCTCATGCAGACCGCTACGAGCCAAAAGACCATCTCCTGCGCGGGAACCCCGAATAGGGAAGATGCTCCGTACCACGTTGCGCAGTAAAGCAGAAACATCGCATACGCGATCCAGGCGTCGCGGGTGAACGGGAGCGGTTGATCTTGATCGTTCACGATGTCCTCCTGGTAGAGCGACGCAGGCTCGTTGGCTCTCTCTTCACGCAGCCTAACGGCTTGCGGCCTCTTCATTCTCCGCCCTCTTTGGTCAACCGAGTTAACACCTTGCGCTCGTCGTCCGAATGGTGGTCAAGCGTCGGCTCTTCTAACGAGCCGACGTCCCACATGTCCATCACGCACGAACAAAAGCGGCACCGTGCGCGACCCTCCGAGACGATATGGTCCGCTATCCAGAGGTGACCACATGGGCACTTCTTGCGTTGCTCCCAGCCCTCTTCGAACGTCATGCGCAACGTCCGCCTAACGGCTTGCGGCTCAGCGGCGGACGGCGGCGCAGCCGACGGCGTCCGCTGCAGCCGCGGGTTAGGCAGCGGGCTCCTCGACCGGGTGCAGCACCCGCCAACCATGTTCACCCCTTCCCACGTAGACGCGGCTCGACGAGCTGGATCCGGCTGGAGCCTGCCACTCCTCCCTGACGGTCACGAGGCCCTGCTCGACCTCTTGCACGCCTGTGATTTCGCTCATGTCCCGGGCTGGAAACCCCACCTGGCCAATCTCAGCCCGGAATGCCGCTTCGAGAGTCGCCGCCGTCTCCGACACGATCGCGTCATTCACGTCGACTTGCTCCGCCGCGCCCAGCTCGGATAGCAGGACCAAGGCTTCCCGCCGGAAATCCTTACAGGCGATTACGGCGCCGAGATCGCGCTTCCGGAAGGCAGCGCAGATCGCGAGCACTGCCTCTTCAGGAGTCGCGAACTTAGCCATGACGCAACTTCCCGCTGCCTAACGGCTTAGAGCTCACCGACGACGGCGGCGCAGCCGCCCGGCGTCCGGTGCACCAAGTGGTTAGGCGACGAGCAAGTCTTGGCTCGCCAGGCTGGGCCTGAGGTCATAGCCACGGTGTTGCGAATTCCGCCGCGGGCCACCTGCCGCGGGGCCCTGGACGGCGAGACCTCCACGCCACACTCCCCTTCTCGCGTGTCGCCTAACGGCTTGCGGCTCAGCGGCGACGGCGGCAAAGCCGACGGCGTCCGCTGTAGCCGCGGGTTCGGCGACGGCCTATCTGACGCCAGCGACGACACGCGGCGCAGGTGCGCCTCGCAGCAGGCCTTCCGTGCTGAGATCTTCATCCACGTCTGGCCAGTGGATCCCGAACCCCGCGCCGATGATTTGCCAATTCTTGCGTTGCTCGGGCGTTGCATCGAGAAGCCGCGGATACCACACGAGGGGAACGGTGATCGTACGCCCGTCTGCGAGATCAACGCTGAGCGTGTCTTCCGAGAAGTGAACGTCTCGCACCGCCTCGCCCGGCTTAAGTTCCGAAATAGTCATTCCATGCCTTCAGAAACGCGTTTCGATTCTCGAAAACCAGCCTCTCGACCGCGCGCAGCTCACGCGGCCCGAAACCGAGATTTCGTGACAGAGACACCGGCTCGAGCCAAAATTTGGCCGAAGCCTTATCTCGGTCGACGTGGACGTGAGCCGGTTCACCAAGGTCATGACTCACGAAGTATATTCGGTAGGGTCCGCGGAGAAGAACCGTCGGCATCCCAACAGCTTAACCGAGGGTGTCGCCGAACGGCTGGCGGCTCAGCGGCGACGGCGACGCAGCCGACGGCGGCCGCTGCAGCTGCGGGTAAGACGACAACAAGACTTGAGTGTGCCCAGATAAAACTTGGGCTGCTGCCCGGATGCGACGAGTTTGGTCCATCAGGGTTTCAGGTTGTAGGAGGTGGCCATCGGGCCGGCGCCGGCCCGGTACTTGCGGGCGCGGGCCAGTTCGGCGATCTGGCGGATGTGGCCGAGGTCGTGGAGCGCCCATTCATTCAACATCTGCGACATGGTGATCTCGCCATACTCCTTATGCAGGGCGACGCGATCGCCCGCGCCGGCGGGGAGGTTGCGGAGGAACTCGATGTTGTTCTCGCGCTGCTCCTCGAAGTGATCGAAGGCATCCTCGGGGTCGGCATCGCGATAGAGGTCGAGATACATCTGTGCGTCGTCGGGCTCGAACTCGGGACGGGTCTCCGCCATGAAACGGTCCAGGCGCATGCGGTAGCAGTGGCCTTCGGAGTGCGATAGGTGGGCCAGCACCTCGGCGACGGAGAAGCGGTCGGGCGCCGGCTTCCAGCGGGCGTCCGCTTCGGTCAGCTCGGTCATTAGGGCGCGGAGAATTTCAGGAGTGGCCTCCAGCAGGTCCAGGCAGGGCAGTCCGTTCTCCGTCATGAACTCATCCTACGACGTTCTCGCCGCCATCGACATGGAGCATGTTGCCGGTCATCAAGTAGCTGGCAGGATGGCACAGCGCGGTGATGCAGCGCGCAACGTCCCTCGGGAGCCGTCAGGCTGACGCAGTGGCCTGGAAAGCGTTAACTCCACGTCACACGGATGTTGACCCGATTTAGTTGACACTCCATGCATTGATGCTCAGGCCACGGTCTTTTCGTAGTCGATGGGCGAGAGGTAGCCCAGCGACGAATGGAGTCGGGTGAGGTTGTAGCGACGGATGAACCGAGCGACGGCCTGGCGCAGTGCGCGATCGTGCGGGAAAACGCGGGCATGGATGTGGTCTGCCCCCCATTTGGACTAGACACATTTCAGAGTCCTAAAATGGGGCTCAGAAAGGCGGTCTGGGATGGGGGATTTTCCGAGGAAGGCAGACGGTCGGCGTATTTTTTCCGTTGAGTTCAAGCGGGAGACGGCTAACCGGGTGACATCCGGGGAGAAGACTCTGGCGGAGCTTTCGCGTGAGCTGGAAGTCGCGCCGGCGGTGTTGCGCAACTGGATGCGGCTGGTCGAGCGAGGCGGAACGACAGCTGTGGCCGCAGGGGAAGAGGTTGTTCCGATCAGCCGGGTCCGGGAGCTCGAGCAGCAGGTCAAGCAGCTGCAGCGTCTGGTGGGCAAGCAGGCGATGACGATCGAGATTCTGGAAGCGGCGCGGGACCTGGTAAAAAAAAGTCCACACTTGTTCAAAGGATCCGCTCGGTGACCGGCCGGCCGATGGCGGCGGTCTGTCGGACGCTGCGCGTGGCCCGGAGCACGGGATACCTGAGAGATCGGCCGCGGCAGGGCCGGTTTTATTGCCGCGTCGAGGACACCGAGGTGCTCTACCAGATCCTGGCTGTGACCCGAGAGCGGGCCAGCTATGGAGTGCGTCGCACCTGGGCGCTGGTCAACCGAGACCGCCGGCAGAAGGGCCAAACGCCCTACAACCGCAAGCGGATCCGCCGGGTCATGCGGATGATGAGCCTGACTCTGCCGGGCAAAATGAGACGGCGTTTGGATCGGCCTCACACCGGCAAGATCGCCATGCCCGGCTCCAACCAACGTTGGTGCTCGGATGGGTTCAATATCCCCTGCTGGAACGGACAGACGGTGCGCGTGGCCTTCGCCCTGGACTGCCATGATCGGGAAGCCATCGAGCACGTGGCCCAGCCCCGGGACTTGAACGGCCACGATATCCGCCTTCTGCTCGACCGGGCCCTCTGGTCCCGTTTCAGCGAACGGACCCTGCGTTCTCCCATCCAGATCCAGTGGCTCTCCGACAACGGCGGGCCGTACGTCTCCACGGAGACCGTCCTCAACGCAGAGACCCTGGGGTTCCGGCCCATCACCACGCCGGCTTACAGCCCCGAGTCCAACGGCATGGCCGAGGCCTTCGTCAATACCATCAAACGCGACTATGTTGGCGGTGCTGATCTCTCCGACGCACACACCGTCATCCGACAAATTCCGGCCTGGCTCGACGACTACAACCGATTCGCGCCCCACTCCGCTCTCGGCTTCCGTTCACCACAGGATTTTCGCGCCCAGCAACGCGTAGAACTATCTACCTCAAGTGTCTAGAAAATCGGGGGTCAGACCAATCGCGCTAGTAAGTCGCTTCAAAAGCGCTCCTCTTCGGCGGCCTAACGGCTTAGAGCTCACCGGCGACGGCGGCGCAGCCGACGGCGTCCGGTGCAGCGACGTGTTAGGCGCGCGGTCGGTCCCGGACCGCCACTCGCGGGCCTTACGCCCACGAGCGAATGCCCGGCTCTCGAGCAGCCGCCTGCTGCCAACCTCGTTCATATTCGCCACGATCGCTTGGTACTCACCCATTCCACACCGTGACCGAGCCGTGCGCCGGCGCCGTGATGCACGAGATGCCGCAGCTCGCGGCCGGAACTGCTTTTAACCAGCTCAACTCTGACTCCGAGCGAAGCGCCGGCGCATGACTTGACCGCACGCGCCTAACGACTGAGAGCTCACCGGCGACGGCGGCATGGCCGCCGGCGTCCGGTGCAGCGACGTGTTAGGCGCGCGGTCTGTCCCGGACCGCCACGGCGAAACGATATGCCCACGGGCGAATGCCCGGCTCCCGAGCAGCCGGCTACCGCCAGCGCCGTTCCTCTTTGCCACGATCTCTTGGTACTCACTCATTCCCACACCGTGACCGAGCAGTGCGCCGGCGCGGTGATGCGCGAGACGCTGCAGCTCGCTGCCGGGACTGCTTTTAACCAGCTCAACTCTGACTCCGCGCGAAGCGGCGGCGCATGACTTGACCGCACGCGCCTAACGGCTTGCGGCTCAACTGGACGGCGTGCCCGATCCGGCTATCGTGCGGACGATCTGGGGCGGTTGGCTGGGCCGCGAGCGCGAATTCTACGCCTGTGCGCGTGTCGGGTCGAGCCCCTCACCTGGCCCGACGTGGTACGTATCAGCGGTTCAGAGCTCGACGTCCTGGCTCGACTGACGACGGATGCGTTCCACGCGCTCCGCTCTGCCGAGCTCCCGAAGCGCCTGAAATCGGGAACGTTTCGGGTGATGTCCACCGGGCCCCAGGCGGTGCAGGTCTTTGCGTACTCAGCATCCGACCCTCTCGATCTCGACCCCGACATCATCCAGGTCCTTCCCTACTTCGACGGACGTCCGGTCGATCAGGCGCTGGCCGCGATCGAGGAGGAACGGGGGCTGCGAGTCCAGAAAGACCTCGTCCGCACGCTATCGGACTTCGAGATCCTGGTCCCGGCGCCGGAACCCGGTCGAGTGCCGAAGCGACACTCTTCCTAGCTACCGCCGATGGAGCTCTCCCTTGATGTCGCCTATTTTCGCAAAAATGTCACTTGCCCCGCCTCTGACTCGTCTCGCGTTGTCGCCAGAGATTTTTTTCACCTTCAGGCTCTCGACCTTTCGCGTCGACTTTTTCGTGCCTTTCTTAGCCATCTCATTCACTCCTTTCGACTCCGCGATCCTTGCGCTTCTCCGACCTCTTCTTCGTCACGTAGCCATCTATAGCAGCAGGTTTCCTGCCAAAGGGGCAAGGGGCCCGGAGTCTCGCGTTTTCAGCGCTTAGACCCCCGAGCCGGCAAACCTGGCAAGCCATTCGGCCCCGAAATAGAGCGCGATTGTCTCGTTTCGGGGCATACGGTGATGCACCTCGAAGCTTCCAGAAAGGGATCGGGTCAACTGCCGCGTCCGCTGCCGCCGCCGGTTAGGCCGCAGCTCGTTACTCATGCTTCTTGGAATGGTACCACGATGTCGCGATTTCCGCCGCCCGCCACCTGCCGCGGTGCCCTGAACGGCGAGATCTCCACGCCACACTCCCTGTCTCGCGTGTCGCCTAACGGTTGGCGGCTCAGCGGCGACAGCGGCGAAGCCGGCGGCGTCCGCTGCAGCCGCGGGTTAGGCCACTCGATCCACACGCTGATACCGCTTCGAACGAAAGATGAGAATCCCAGTCGCTAGGGCTGCGGAAGTCACGAGAGTCGCGTTGTTCCAGCCACCACCAAGAATCCAGCTGTCGACCGGGCTATCCGGTGGAACTCTCAGATTGGCCAACGCGGCCACTGACCAAGGCGCGAGAAAGATTGCGGCGAGCAAACCGATACTCGAGACAACTCGGGCAGCCAGGGCTGCCTTTTCGCGTTCCATGCGACGGTAGATTAGCCAGCAGCACAGCACCGAGAGGCAGAGCGAAACCAGCGCGGTACTTGCGAACAGCCTAAGGAGAATCAGTTTCATGATGTCAGGGTGTCCTGGTGCGAACTGCTGTTGCCACACCGCGGCAGATCTCGCGCTTTCCCAAAGATAACCGTAGTACAAAATCGGTACGATGAGTGCAAGCGAGGCGCACGCGAGGATCCGAGGCCAAGGTGTTCGCTCCGCGCCGGCAGTTTCAGCCACGATGACTCTTCGAGTGGCCTAACGGCTGGCGGCTCAGCGGCGCCGAAGGCGTCCGCTGCAGCCGCTGGTTAGGCGGCGACTCGATCATCTCGAGTACCCATTGCTCATCCGAAAGCCCGCATGCACTACTCCGCCTTCACGCGCCGCTTCATGTCAGCGTATGCAGTTTCGATCAGCTTCATTAGAACTCTGGCTTCAACGCTACGCTCGGGCCTAAGTTTCACATGGCGCATGAACTTGCCGGTGCCTTCCAGGAGGCCCTCGGGATCCGCAATCTCGGCCCCACGAAAGAACCCGACATTGACATGAGCCTTGAAGGCATTGACATAGGCGAATGCTGCGTCACCAATACACGCTGTCGGATGGCCATCATGCAATAGCTCTCGAACATCGTCTCCACAGGCGCGCATGATCTCAAACCAGCGCTGGGCAATGACACCCAGGTCACCCGAATGGTCATGCATCCAGATCTCGATAGCTGGATCTCGCTTGACAGAACTGGGGAACCGCAGAAGTCGGTTCATAACGATTTCACTTCAACGCTGACGCACACGGCTGGAATCTCGTGTCGCACGGTCTCCAGCGCCGCCTAACGATATCGAGTTCAGCGGCGAGCGCAAGCGAGGCCGCTGCAACGAGGGGTTAGGCAGCGCCCCGGAGGTATGGGGGCTGCGACAAGGCCTCGACGTAGTGAGCCCGACACTTGAACGGCCACGCGTCGACGTGACCTTGCCGTGTGATGCAGGAACGGATGAATGAGTTGCTTAGCCCGAAGGTAGTGAGGGCGAACGCGAAACCGACGAGGCTCTGGAGCGGCCCGAATGCAGGCCACTCACAAGGGCAATCGGTCTTGAGAAAGAGGATCCAGCGAGCGATCGCCGGCCGCGCCGTGTTCAGGCCTTGACTCTTGTCATGAACGCCCAAACGAAACCGCAGAGCGCGGCTCCGCATGCTGCGCCACCCCCGGCTAGTCCGACAACTTGGACACCCCTCACGTCATGAGAGAAACGCACGATGGCGCCGACGCCAAAAACTACGAGCATCGCCAAAACGGCCAGATTCGATCTAGCCCGCTCCATATTTTCGTCCTTTCACTTTTGCACTAGTTTTTCAACATTTGAACTTTGAAGCAAAGGAATACCGCTCCGGAGCGGCCTAACGGCTTGCGGCTCAGCGGCGACGGCGGCAAAGCCGACGGCGTCCGCTGCAGCCGCGGGTTAGACGACCGCATCTGGCCAGACCAAGTGGAGGTCCCCATCGACAAACCCGACACCAACTCCGCGGCTTGCTCGCAGGACCGCAGATCCTTTCCCGGTCTGGAAATACATCCCGATCCAAGCAAGCACGAGCTCGAGGGCCGCCTCCCAGTCATCCGAGACAGTTGCGCGGGGAATCGAGAACAGGTCTTCGTCTGACGAGAACGTCGGATTGCACGCCCACTCCTGATCTTCAGGGTCAAAACTCGACGAGCCGCTAATTTGAAGGTCGAATGTCGAGTCTCCTTCGTACAAGTTGAAGGTGAAGGCGACGACTTCTCGAGGGATCGCTTGCGCCAGAACTTCGTCCGCCCAACGAACGAACCCAGCGTACAGCGCTAGAGCGTTTGTGTTCATCGGGCGCCTAACGGCTTGCGGCTCAGCGGCGACGGCGGCGCAGCCGACGACGTCCGCTGCAGCCGCGGGTTAGGCGGTCGCAGCTTTGCGCTCACCGAACCACCTGAGGGTTTATCACGAGACGAGCCAGGCCCAGCACCGCCAGGAGTACTAGCCCAATGACGGACCACCCGAGCAACTCGAACGGCCACATGTTGTGCGAGGCTGGATCCGCGCTCAAGTTGAGAACCAGGTTGGCCGCCACCAAGCAGAAGGCCACGCCCGGCACGGCAGCCCCAACTCGCCACGCCCCCTTCCACTTGCGAAGCACCCAGATTTCGACGGCCGCAAACACAACAACTGCGCTAAGGACCACCAGCATGAACACGTCATTCACGACTGAGAGCTCCTTGGTCTGCCTTATCGCCTAACGGCTTGCGGCTCAGCGGCGACGGCGGCAAAGCCGACCGGCGTCCGCTGCAGCCGCGGGTTAGGCACCGGCGCCGCGCAGCAGATGGCGGACACGACTCTCGAAGAACGCATAGTCGTGCGCACCAAAGTAGTACTCCCGAACCTTTCCGTCTCGGTCGAGTATAAGAGTGAACGGGCGAAACGTGCCCATGTCCCAGCCAAGCGTGCCGATAACAGCGTCTGTCGGCAGCGCGTGCTCTGCCGCGAACTTGAGTTGCTGCTCTGCGGGCTCGTCTGAGACCGTGACGACCGCCACGCGGCCGTCGGGGTGCGCATTTTCAAGCCGAACAAGATCTGGCATTTCGGCACGGCAGGGCGGACACCACGTCGCCCAGAAGTTCAGAACCACGACGCGTCCTCGGAGTGTTGCGAGAGATAAAGGACTTCCATCGCGCACTCGCGTCAGGGCCAAACTTGGAACTTGAGCGCCCTTCCATTGGGCAAACCTGCCTGTTGTGGTGGCGAGCGGCGCGAGCGGCCCGAGGCGCAGGCCCAGCGCTATGCCGCAAGCGACAAAAGCGAGAACCACGCCGCCCAGTAGGAGCCTTCCGCCAACTCGTCTCGACCCCAGCCCTCTCAATCGACTCACTAATGCCAGGCCACCGAGCGCAAGCGCGACCATGGCTGCGAGAAGCAGCCCGGGCGAGCATCGCCCAATCAAGTCGAGATGCTCAAGGACGAAGTCAGACACTACGTAAGAGTATGGCCAATCTGGCCAGTTTCACATTGCCGGGACGTTCCGCTCTCAGAAATCGGCTTCCCTTCCGGTGCCTAACGGCTTGCGGCTCAGCGGCGACGACGGCGAAGCCGGCAGCGTCCGCTGCAGCCGCGGGTTAGGCCGCACGTGCATCGACCGCTCTTTTCAGCGCCGAGACGAAGAGACTCACAAGTCGCCCACGGCCCCGCCACTGACTCCCCGCGCTCCAGCACGCCTTCATACCCTTCAGATTCAGTTCGGCATCGGCCCCTTGCGGAAGAGGCCGAGGTTCGCAGTTGTCAAGACAAAGCGAAAAGCCTGATTCGTACACGATCGTGAGGTCGGCCGAGTCACGGGTTACGTACTTCCACTGTGGAAAGCCTGCGCCGAGCTTCTTGACCAGGAGCTCGCGGATTCTGGCGCACTCCCCCTCATCGTCACGCACAACGAGCGCAAAAGTCAGAGCTGTGCGGAGCTGCGCTGCCTCGCCAAGGCTGAACACCACGACACCCGCCGTCTCCTGGAAGGAGTGACTCCCCTTCTCGCAATGCCTATCCGGTGAACCCGCGCCAGTCGCCGCAGGCATGACTCCCAGCCCGATCACCATCGCGATTGCGAGACACGCAGGCTTCGTGCGGCCTAACGGCTTGCGGCTCAGCGGCGCGCGCCTGACGCCACCGAGCGACCTCGATTTACCACGAAGGTTCTGCAGCAGCAGTGCAGCGCGCGTCCGCTGCAGCCGCGGGTTAGGTGCGAGCTGTTGCCCAGAGTTACACGCCACCGCTGCCTCTATTCTGCGCCCAGGACCGTGACCCGCTCCGCGCCGGGCCGATGCCGCCGGGCGCGCACCGACTCCCCGCAACCCTACCTCCGCACGGCGGTAGGCCCGACGCGGGAGACGACGGACTGGAAGCGGCGGGCCGGACACTGCCCGTGCGGGGCGCCCTGGCTCGAAGCCCTCCCCTGCCGTTACTCGTGATGACCACCCAACCAGATCTGACGCCTGCCGCGACCGCCTGCGGTGCCATGCTGGCGCCATTGCAGGCCCGCCGCACTTTACCGCTCCGCACCTAACGGCTTGCGCTTCAGCTGCGGGCGCCTGAAGCCACCGAGCACTACTCGCCAGCGACGGCCGAACCGCAGCAACTCTGCTGCGCCCGTCAGCTGCAAGCGCGTGTTAGGCGCGAGGTTCATGGTTTAGCGACCTGTTGCCACGCCTCGACCATACGCCACGCTCTTTCGCTGACTCAAACGCATTGCACGAACGGGAAACCGTAGGGAGCCGGGCCGGTGATGCGGGGCGACGCACGCGTGACGGCGATGTCTTGCTGCGGAGCCTCAACTCCACCGATTCGCCAGAAAGCCCGGCCCAGACCTTGGCCGCCGCGCCTAACGGCTTGCGGCTCAGCGGCGACGGCGGCGCAGCCGACGGCGTCCGCTGCAGCCGCGGGTTAGGCGACATCAGGCCCTGCGCTGGATGTTGGTTTCCGAATCAGCCAGCGATGGACCGAGGATCTGTACTGCTGGTAGGTAGCCCCGAACTTGCTAGCCAAGGCCGGCTCTTCGTAGAGAACCACCAGCAGGTGCATGATCAGGAAGAACGCAAGGCCGAGCAGGGCAACCGATGGCGAGGACAAAACAAGGCCGGCACCAAGAATCACCATGGCGGCTCCGATGTACATGGGATTGCGGACGTAGAGGTAAGGGCCGGATGCCACGAATTCGCGCGGCGGATCGAACGGAGCCGGAGTGCCCCGGCCCGTAGTGGCAAACGTGGCGATGCATGCACCCGCGAGAAGCGTGCCCACGAAAGCCAAGCCGAAGCCGATCGGGCGAAGCCACACTGGCAGCTCCACGGGGATCCCTGCGTCGAGTGGCCGAACGGAAACAACGAGCCATGCCCAGAGCCACACGAAGCCGGCGGAATAGAAGGCACCTCGCAGAATCGTGAAGCTCTTGAGCAGAAGCGATGCCATCAATAATGCTCCGTGTTGCCTAACGGTTTAGAGCTCAGCGATTTGTTAGGCGCGGCGCGCAACCCTGAGACCTTTTCGTGTTGCTCGACCATACGCCTCGATGTGAAGGCCCTCAACCGCCGGCCAGCGTGACCAGGCCACGGCGCCGGCGCGGTGATTCGACGAGATGCCGCGGCTCACGGCCTGAGGACTTCCTGTGCTGCCCTGCTCTGACTCCGCGCGACACGCCGGCGCACACCTCGCGCGCCCGACGCCTAACGGCTTAGAGCTCACCGGCGACGGCGGCGAAGCCGCCGGCGTCCGGTGCAGCGATTTGTTAGGCGCGGCGCGCATCCCGAGACCTTTTCGCTTTGCTCGACCATACGCCACGATGTTCAGCTACTCAACCGCCGACCAACGTGACCAGGCCACGGCGCCGGCGCGGTCATGCGGGAGATGCCGCCGATCGCGGCCTGAGGACTTCCTGCGCTGCCCTGCTCTGACTCCGCGCGACACGCCGGCGCGCACCTCATGCGCCCGACGCCTAACGGCTGGCGGCTCAGCGGCGACGGCGGCGAAGCCGACGGCGTCCGCTGCAGCCGCGGGTTAGGCGGCGGCGCGACTTCAAACGCTAACGAGCTCGGACGACGAACTTGGCTGCGGAATCGGAAGGCCATCCTCGCGCATACCCTCAAGGTGAAACTCGATTGCTTCGCGAATCAGCCGCAGAGCTTCCTTCTTCGTCTTCCCTACAGCCACGCAGCCCGGCAGGTCCGGCACGTAGGCTCCGAAGCTCTTCTCACCTCGCTCGAGAATAACAACGTAATCCATGGCGAACCTCTCTAGGACTTCAGGCCGGCTTGCTTCAAAATGCTTTTAAGCGTGCCGGGTGGAACGTCAAGACTCGGCTTGCCAGCTACCGTAACCAGACCAGGCTTCGAGGCGTGCTTGAACTGGCGATGGCTGCCGGTCGTCCGGACCTGCCGCCAACCATCTTCCTCGATCAACCTGATCACCTCTCTAACCTTCACGAACGGTCAAGATTCTACGCCTCAGGTAGCTCACGCGTAACCTGAGGCCGCCAGACCACTTCCGACCGCCTAACGGCTTGCGGCTCACCGGCGACGGCGGCGCAGCCGCCGGCGTCCGGTGCAGCGATTTGTTAGGCGCGGCGCGCAACCCTGAGACCTTTTCGTGTTGCTCGACCATACGCCTCGATGTGAAGGCCCTCAACCGCCGGCCAGCGTGACCAGGCCACGGCGCCGGCGCGGTGATTCGACGAGATGCCGCGGCTCACGGCCTGAGGACTTCCTGTGCTGCCCTGCTCTGACTCCGCGCGACACGCCGGCGCACACCTCGCGCGCCCGACGCCTAACGGCTGAGAGCTCACCGGCGACGGCGGCACAGCCGCCGGCGTCCGGTGCAGCGATTTGTTAGGCGCGGCGCGCCTCGCTAGGACTTTTTCGCTCTGCACGAGGATACGCCGCGAGGTGAAGGCCCTCAACCGCCGACCAGCGTGAGAGGGCCACGGCGCCGGCGCGGTGATTCGGGTGATGCCGCGGCTCGCGGCCTGAGGACTTTCTGCGCTGCCCTGCTCTGGCTCCGCGCGACTCGCCGGCGCACACCTCGCGCGCCCGACGCCTAACGGCTGAGAGCTCACCGGCGACGGCGGCGCAGCCGCCGGCGTCCGGTGCAGCGATTTGTTAGGCGCGGCGCGCATCGCTAAGACCTTTTCGCGTTGCTCGACCATACGCCTCGCTGTTCAGGCACTCCACCGCCGGCCAGCGTGACCAGGCCACGGCGCCGGCGCGGTCATGCGGGAGATGCCGCCGATCGCGGCCTGAGGACTTCCTGCGCTGCCCTGCGCTGACTCCGCGCGACACGCCGGCGCACACCTCGCGCGCCCGACGCCTAACGGCTTAGAGCTCACCGGCGACGGCGGCAGGGCCGCCGGCGTCCGGTGCAGCGATTTGTTAGGCGCGGCGCGCATCGGTAAGACCTTTTCGCTTTGCTCGACCATACGCCTCGCTGTTCAGGCACTCCACCGCCGACCAGCGTGACCGGGCCACCGCGCCGGCGCGGTGATTCGGGGCGATGCCGCGGCTCACGGCCTGAGGACTTCCTGCGCTGCCCTGCTCTGACTCCGCGCGACTCGCCGGCGCACACCTCGCGCGCCCGACGCCTAACGGCTTGCGGCTCAGCGGCGACGGCGGCGAAGCCGACGGCGTCCGCTGCAGCCGCGGGTTAGGCCGCGTCACGGCGCCGGAGAATGTCGCGGTATTCCGACCAGAACTCTTCATATTGCTTTCGGTCGAACGGATCTCCGAGCACTCTAGGGACCGATTGCTCCACGAACTGCCGAACGCTGCGAGCGAAGGCAACAACCTGTTCTCGATACCCCGCAAACGGCAAGGTCACACTGAATGGATCGCGGTGAGTTGGCACGCTGGACGTCGTATCGTGCCTCCGAAGGTCCGAAAGGGTCACGAGGTCACCTGCGTGAACGACCGACCAATCGATTCCGATTGGGCAGCCCAGCATGAGGATGAGACCGCAGCCGTGCGCAACGAGCCGCTCGGCCACCGGCGATTCAGGTGTGTGATCTCGTTCCAGCGTGCGCAACATGGCAAGGGCGCTCGGGCTGAGACCGTACTCCCTGTCTCCATTCGTAACGATGTGATCACCGATGACGATGCGTAGCGTGCCATGAGTGCAGAGATCGCTGTCCGAAGGCTCGGGCAGCATCCAATGTTGCGATAGGACCTCGACCTCGAACGGCGTCATGAATACTCTACGCGGCCTAACGGCTTGCGGCTCAGCGGCGCCCGCAAGGGCGTCCGCTGCAGCCGCGGGTTAGGCGCTACGGTTCTGGAACCTCGAGATCTCGGCAGATTTTGCGAGCGAGGTGATCGTTGATCTCGCGATGCCGAGGAACCGTCGAACTCTTGCGAGCAGCGCGGTTCACGTAAATCGAGTGCCTGCCACCCTCCCGATGGAACTCGCAGCCGTGGTGTTCGAGATGGCGAACTAGGTCGGTCCGCTTCAACGGGTGACCGTGAAAGGCTCACGGATAACCTCCGCTCCTTTCAGATCCTCCCGAACTAGCTCCCGATTGGCGTCGAGAACCATCGAAACCGCCTCTTCCAGGTTCGTACGCGCCTCTTCGAGCGTGGAACCCTGCGTGTTCGCGCCCGGCAGCTCTTCAACGAAGGCGACGTAGCCCTCCGGAACCTTGCGGAACACCGCCGTGAAGTGGACATCCATGACGAGTGGTAATTCTACCTCTGCGCCACTCATGCCGGGAAAGCGCCTAACGGCTTGCGGCTCAGCGGCGACGACGGCGCAGCCGGCGGCGTCCGCTGCAGCCGCGGGTTAGGCGCGGCGGGATGGATAAGCCGGCCGCTTGTTGCAAGATATAGCATTTGTGCTATGTGCGGCTGCGGCCACCCTGCCCGCCGCTCGGCCGGGCCACGGAGCCTGAAGCCGGCGGGGCCGGGCTGCCCTTGCGGGAGACGGCCGTGAACCGGCGAGGTCTTGCTGCGGCGCCCCGACACCAGCGATTCGCCACTGGCCCGGCCCACACCTTGACCGCACGAGCCTAACGGTTGGCGGCTCAGCGGCGCCCGCAAGGGCGTCCGCTGCAGCCGCGGGTTAGGCGGCGGAACCATGCTTAGCCCTCACGAACCGAAGCATGGATAGCCCGAAGAACACGACTGACGTTGCGAAGCCGACGAGCAAGAGAAGGCGCGCTGGAGACCATGCTGACTTGGATAGGGTACCGGACAGCAGCTCGAAGAGCGACACGGAGGGCCCGAAGGGCAGGGCGCCGAGTGGGATGAAGAAGACGCCAAGAAAGAGGATGGCTGCCGCGAGGCGGCCTAAGCCAAGATGCGCCCGCCCTCGTGCCGCAGCCACTTCGGCACTCATCGCGGTTAGCCGCCTAACGGCTTGTGGCTCAGCGGCGACGGCGGCAAAGCCGCCGGCGTCCGCTGCAGCCGCGGGTTAGGCGCGCTTTCATGGCACGGCACGATTAGTGCCCCGCTGCTGTGCGTTGGTAGAGCCGCTCCGACCAAAACCACGTAAGCACGCCCCAAAGGAAACCTGCAGCGAGGAACAGGACGCCGCCGAGAAGTCCGCCACGGACGACGATATCCCTCACGCTCTCGCTCGAGAGTACTCCCCTAGCCCCCAGATCACTAAGCCACCAAAAATGAACGGCTGCACTGAGGAAAGCCATCAAGACGCCCCAGCACAGAACACCGCGAACCAGAACGAAGTGCCAGAAGCCTCTCGCTCTAAGTCTCGACCACCGATCTGGATTGAACCACTTCATACTCGTTTCCCAAGAGCCCTGCCCCACGCGCCTAACAGCTTGCGGCTCAGCGGCGACGGCGGCGCAGCCGACGGCGTCCGCTGCAGCCGCGGGTTAGGCCACGGCGCGAACGCCACGCTCAACCCACCAGCCGGTCGTATTCCGCGTGCGTACCGATCCAGAACCACACGACGCCGCCTTCCGCATCGACTCCCAACGCTCGATACGACCGACCGACGCGAACCGACCAGAACCGGTCGACTCTCTTGAAATGGAGAGATGGATGGTAGGGATTTGACTTGAGCAGCTCGTAGTTCTCGCGTGCGAGCTGCTGGACGTTGGCCGGAAGCTTCTCCAGGCGCGCCCAGAACTCGGGCGAGGCGAAGTGCTTCACATGCCCTTGGTTTGGCCTCGATCATGCGCCGCCAATGCCTCAGCGGCCAGCCGGTCGAGCTTGCCGGCTTTGATATCGCTCTCGATCTGACGATCCCACGCGTCAGCGTCGTATTTCGCGAACCACTCCCGAAACGCCGCCAACTCCTGCGGCGTGAGCTTCGCGACCTCGCTCTCGAGAGACTCAACCTTGCTCATCGCCAAATGATACCAAGCGGACGAACCCACGCTGTTCCAAGAGCTTCTCTCAGCCTTCCGTGGCCTAACGGCTGGCGGCTCAGCGGCGACGGCGGCGAAGCCGACGGCGTCCGCTGCAGCCGCGGGTTAGGCCGCACCGCCTCGCTCGAGGGTACGGGCTAAGTATTCTCGCCACTTGGCTAGAGATGAGGCAGCCGCTTGACGGTTGAAGAACTCGCCAGTCGTTGTATCGAACGCGCGGAGTTTCAGCTTCTCAAGGATGTCTGCGACGACCGCTGCCCCGGTGTCGCTCCCGCGGACGTGGAAAGCGAAGCCCTCAACCTCTTCCGACGCTCCAAGGCTTACCTCGATCGAGAAGTCCTCGCCGTCGAGTAGTCCCCAACTTGGATCAGAGAAATCCGCGAAAGGAACAACCTCCTGAATCTTCGCGATCAAGTTACTTCGCGAACCCAGCGAGGAGGGCACGAAATCGTCCGGTACGTCTGCAATCCGCTCTGCATCCATGGGAAAGTCCTGGACCAGGACGTCCCAGCTCATTCCCTCTCCAGCAGACCCGCGGCTTGGCCGCCTAACGGCTTGCGGCTCAGCGGCGACGGCGGCGAAGCCGACGGCGTCCGCTGCAGCCGCGGGTTAGGCCGCTGACGGTTACTCGGGCTTGATGGGCTCATTGGTTGACAGCATGTGGTCTGCCGACTTGGCCCTTCGCCGCTGGAGTCGCTTCAGACGTCTCTTGGAGATCGCCCGGCCCAGGGCCGCTCCCGTCTTGGAAGCGAAGTAATGCCAAATCCCCCCAACCAGGAGGACGACGATCGCTGTAATCCACACCTCTTCGCCACTCTTGCCCATTTCAGCGGCCTAACGGCTTGCGGCTCAGCGGCGACGGCGGCGAAGCCGACGGCGTCCGCTGCAGCCGCGGGTTAGGCGACCGTTGATCATGCATAGAACTGAAGTTCACCCTCTCCCTTGCCTGACACTCTGACCTCGTACAGCCGATGCGGCGCTAGCTCCTTGGCCGGGCTAAGCTCGTACATTCCAACTGGAACCTGGCCGTATCTGAATTGCGAGATGGGAATTGCGGTTTGGTCACGGAGCGACTCGTCCCAGAATCGCAGTTCAGCCACGCGAGCACGCTCTGCTTCAGAACTCGAGATGATGCCTTCCTCGACTAGGTCGTCCAGCCGTGCAGCTTCGTGAACCACCCGCCAGCTCAGCTCAGCGGACCCAACCTCCGTGACCTTGATCTCGAGAAGCCTCGCCAGCTGGCCTTCAGCCGAAGACAGCCGGAACAGCGGTGGCCCGGGTTTCTCTGCCAGCTGAATGCCGATCTCAGGCATAGTCGCCTAACGGCTGAGAGCTCACCGGCGACGGCGGCGCAGCCGCCGGCGTCCGGTGCAGCGATTTGTTAGGCGCGGCGCGCATCGCTAAGACCTTTTCGCGTTGCTCGACCATACGCCTCGCTGTTCAGGCACTCCACCGCCGGCCAGCGTGACCAGGCCACGGCGCCGGCGCGGTCGATGCGGGAGATGCCGCCGACTCGCGGCCTGAGGACTTCCTGCGCTGCCCTGCTCTGACTCCGCGCGACACGCCGGCGCGCACCTCATGCGCCCGACGCCTAACGGCTTAGAGCTCACCGGCGACGGCGGCAAAGCCGCCGGCGTCCGGTGGAGCGATTTGTTAGGCGCGGCGCGCATCGGTGAGACCTTTTCGCCTTGCTGGACCAGACGCCACGATGTAAAGCCCCTCAACCGCCGACCAACCTGACCAGGCCACGGCGCCGGCGCGGTGGTTCGGGCGACGCCGCGGCTCACGGCCTGAGGACTTCCTGCGCTGCCCCGCTCTGACTCCGCGCGACTCGCCGGCGCACACCTCGCGCGCCCGACGCCTAACGGCTGGCGGCTCAGCGGCGACGGCGGCGAAGCCGACGGCGTCCGCTGCAGCCGCGGGTTAGGCGCGCATGGGACCACATTTGGTTATGCCTTTGACCCAGGGCAGAGCATGATTCAGACTCCAGCCGCAAAACCCTACGACAAGAAATGCCGCGGCGACTTGGATGACTGCCGCGCGCCACGATACACGACGCAGAAATGCGCGCGCGAGAGCCACTCCAACCGTGCAGAGCCCGATGAAGGGAACGCCCACAACGTAGAGCGGCCAGAGAAGCCCGACCAGAAGCTGAGGGGACGAGACGTGCGCGCGGGTGTCCAGGGCAATCACGCCATTCATTCCGATGGCGATAGCGATCATCGCAATGACCGGAATGAAGCCGGGGTCCAACCGATACCGGTCAGCCACCAGCGGACCTCTCGCGGCCTAACGGCTTGCGGCTCAGCGGCGCCCGCAAGGGCGTCCGCTGCAGCCGCGGGTTAGGTTCCGGCACGCACAATCGCCCGGTAGAGTAATCCTGCCATCGCACCGGCACACAGGCAGAACGCCACGAAGCTGGCGCTCGTGGCTCCGAGATATCCGCGCCACGCCAGACTAGAGAGAATGCCGACCGATGCACCGCCGACCGTGAAAGCCAGAACCGACGACAGGTGAAAGTGCCGAAGAGCCAATAGCATCGGTAGGCCGAGCATCGCTGCCGACGCATAGCTCAGCGCCGCCACGAAAAGAAGGTACGGCGAGGCCAACACGAGGCTGAATGGACCAGAAGTTACAAATGCGATGATGAAGAAGAGCAAGGGCGTCACGAGTGGCGCCACGGTGAAAGCGGCTATGGCCCGGGTTTTACTCACCGGAACCTAACGGCTTGCGGCTCAGCGGCGACGGCGGCAAAGCCGACGGCGTCCGCTGCAGCCGCGGGTTAGGCCGCTGGAGACGGAGGAACCGGCGATCTCTCGACTGGCTCATCTGAGATCTCCACGTCGGTGATTCTGAAAGTGACCACGTCGCCCAGGTTCAGCTCCTTGACGGCCCAAGTCACATGCTCTGATTTCCCGCCGGACGTGTCCGCGATGCCCCGCACGTGGCACTCGATCGGGTCGTTGCTTCGCCACGTCAGCATCGCGATGAGGAACTCGAGGTCCTCTCTCTTGATCGAGCAGATCTGCTCTCCGTTGATCTCTAGCTTAAGACCGATCATGACTTCCAGCGGCCTAACGGCTCAGAGCTCACCGGCGACGGCGGCGAAGCCGCCGGCGTCCGGTGCAGCGATTTGTTAGGCGCGGCGCGCATCCCTAAGACCCTTTCGCTCTGCTCGACCATACGCCTCGATGTTCAGCCCCTCAACCGCCAGCCCACATCACCGGGCCACGGCGCCGGCGCGGTGATTCGGGCGGCGCCGCCGCTCGCGGCCTGCGGACTCCCTCCGCTGCCCTGCTCTGCCTCCGTGCGACGCGCCGGCGCATACCTCGCGCGCCCGACGCCTAACGGCTTAGAGCTCACCGGCGACGGCGGCGAAGCCGCCGGCGTCCGGTGGAGCGATTTGTTAGGCGCGGCGCGCATCCCTAACACCTTTTCGCTTTGCTCGACCATACGCCTCGATGTGCAGGCCCTCAACCGCCGACCAGCGTGACCGGGCCACGGCGCCGGCGCGGTGATCCGAGAGATGCCCCGGCTCACGGCCTGAGGACTTCATGCGCTGCCCTGCTCTGTCTCCGCGCGACTCGCCGGCGCACAACTCGCGCGCCCGACGCCTAACGGTTTGCGGCTCAGCGGCGCGCGCCCTGTTGCACCGGACGATGCGTGTTCGCCACGAGTGAACGGCAGCGGCGCGGCCGCGCGCGTCCGCTGCAGCCGCGGGTTAGGCCACCTTGGCATCACGGCCGAGATCCCCCCTCAGACTCGACCTCCTTGCGCCATCGACGGTTGCGCATCCCGCCAATGATGAAGCAGCCGATGGAAGCAAGGAAACATGATGCGCACAGATCAGACAGGATGGCGAGGAGCATGCGAGAGCCATAGTCTGGAGCTGCCTGAGAGGCTTGCGAGAGCGGTCGTGGAAGCAGTACCGCGATGGCCAGGAGGATCACTCCTGCGACGATAAGCTTGGACTTTCTTGGGACCTGAGACCCCACAGTCACCTCATGCTTGAGTGGCCTAACGGCTTGCGGCTCAGCGGCGACGGCGGCGAAGCCGGCGGCGTCCGCTGCAGCCGCGGGTTAGGCGCGGCGGGATGAATAAGCCGGCAGATTGTGGCGAGGTATGTCATTTCTGCTATGTGGGCCTCACCGCCCCCGTGCCTGAGGCTCGACCAAGCCACGGAGCTTGAAGCCGGCGGGGCCGGGCTGCCCCTTGCGGGAGACGCCCGTGAGCTTGCGAGGACTTGCTGCGGCGCCCTGACACCAGCGATTCGCCACTGGCCCGGCCCACACCTTGACCGCACGCGCCTAACGGCTTGCGGCTCAGCGGCGACGGCGGCGCAGCCGACGGCGTCCGCTGCAGCCGCGGGTTCGGCGCGAGCGGCGCTGTCACCGCTTTTCCTTGGGATGAAGAACATTGGCTCGAGGCTCGCCGTTCAACGTGAACGAGCTGGAGCGTGCGGGCGGTGCAGATGTGGGGGCGATGAGCACCTTGGCCTCGGAACCTGTGCCGAAAGAGATTGGGAGGTAGGCCTGAAAACCGATATCGGCCCCGTCGGGTTCGTCTGAAGAGAAGAGCGTGGATCCGGGAGGAATGCTGCCGACTTCGTTTCCGTGAGCGTCGGCCAGCACGACCTCCATCCGAGATTGATATGCAAAACGGGTCGTGTTCGGGGCCAACTGGCGGGTGACGGCGACGCCGGCCGTAATGCCCAAGACGAAGGCGACCGAGAGCTTTAGCCAAGCCATAACTCTCCTAGGAACGCGCCTAACGGTTTGCGGCTCAGCGGCGACGACGGCGCAGCCGGCGGCGTCCGCTGCAGCCGCGGGTTAGGCGCGACGCGCATCCCTTTGACCTTTTGGAGTTGAGAGCTCATTCGCCTTGATATTCGGCTACTCCACCGCCGGCCAGCGTGACCGGGCGACTGCGCCGGCGTGATGATTCGTGTGATGCCGCGGCTCGCGGCCTGAGGACTTCCTGCGCTGCCCTGCTCTGACTCCGCGCGACTCGCCGGCGGACAACTCGCGCGCCCGACGCCTAACGGCTTAGAGCTCACCGGCGACGGCGGCGAAGCCGCCGGCGTCCGCTGCAGCCACGGGTTAGGCGGGCGCACCGGCACTCGACCGCGCCGGCTCCGCAGGAGTCGACCACGACTGATAGGAAGACCGCACGTACGCCACAACGCCTACGACCATGTGACGCCCGAACGAGGCCAGAGATCTCCGATCTCGCCGGCCCGAAGATCGGTGATGCCGTGGAGGAACGAGCTGACCAAGCGCGCGGATCGGAATGCTCAAGATTCTAGCATGCCAGGAGGGGCCCTCTCAGCCACTGGAGGTAGTACAGCGGGTACACCCAAGCGACATGTACGAAGCATGAGATCACGGCACTCCTGATCGTGGCGACGATGAGGCACTGTCCGGTGATGGGCGATCGGAAACTCAGGACGATCGGTGCCCTCAGCGTGATCTTCACCGCACGCCTCAGCGACCCTCGCTTCGGCCGCCTAACGGCTTGCGGCTCAGCGGCGACGGCGGCAAAGCCGCCGGCGTCCGCTGCAGCCGCGGGTTAGGCGGCGGTTGCGTGGGCTGCGAATTCAGCGATCTCATCGGCTGATTCTCTGGCTGCGACCTGGAGCACCAAGTGTGGCGCGTCGAGCGAGACGACCCGGACATTTGCACCTCCGCGCTGTATGCGCTGGAGAGCTGAGCGCCTGACAAGGATGTCCCGCTCAGCCCTGATGTAGAGAAGCGCCACCGCGATGCGGCTGAGCTGCTGCGTGACGTCAACGCTGAGGACTTCACGAAGCCGAGCCGCCAACACTTCAGGACTCACGGTCGATACCGCGCGACGCAACTCGGTTGAAAGAGCGCCGGATCGCAAATCGTGCCCGAGGAGAGCAGTGGCAACAAGCGACCACGGACTCCAACGGATGAACGGTGCTCGAACCAAGCTGCGGCCCAGAGCGAGCCATTGAGGCACCGGGCAGCGCGCGAACGATGCCGCCAGGATGACGCCCGAAAGCCCCGCCGGCCGCTCGGCCGCCGCGCGAATCGCGAGCGGACCCGAGAACGACTCGCCAAGAAGAAGGAAGCGTTCTCCCTCAGGTAGAGACGACATGACGACAGGAAGGAGTTCCGAGTAGGACGCGACATTTGCGGGGTATGCCACGACGATTGGTTGCAGCGACGCAGGAAGGCTCGAAACCAGTAGTCGAAAGAGCAGCCCGGAGCCGTCCAGTCCCGGAAGGAGCACGAGCTGCACAGCTACTCACCGCCGCCTAACGGCTTGCGGCTCAGCGGCGACGGCAGCGCAGCTGGCGGCGTCCGCTGCAGCCGCGGGTTAGGCCGAGCGCCGATGTCTCTCAACTGCTCATTCAACGACCGCCACCGCCTCCATTTCGATCATCAACTCCGGCCGCACGAGGCGTGACACCTGTACCAGGCTGCTCGCCGGGGGTTCTCGGGTGAAGTAGCGGTCCCGGACCTCCCGAAAAGCTGGCAGCTCAGACACGTCAGTGAGGAACACCGTAACTTTAACGACGTCATCGAGAGTGGCGCCCGACGCAGCAAGGGCCGATTTCAGGTTTGCGAACACCTGTTGAGTTTGCGCCTTCAGGTCGCCCTTCCCGACGAGTGCACCCGACTTGTCCAGCGCGATCTGTCCCGAAACGTAAATCGTGCGCCCACCCGTGGCTTCAACCACATGGGTATACCCCGCAGGTTTGGGCAGAGTTGTCGGGTTGATGTGCTTCACGCTCGGTTTCCCTTGCGCCGTCACAACCGCAGCCGTCAGAAGCAGAATCGGGAACGCTGTCAATCCGTGGCGCATCCTACACGCTCCTTTTGCCCTTCAATTACTCCGGGTTCAGTCCAGGCTGTTGCTTTCCTCGGCCTAACGGCTTAGCGGCTCACCGGCGACGGCGGCGCAGCCGCCGGCGTCCGGTGCAGCGACGTGTTAGGCGCGGCGCGCATCCCCTCGAGACGCTTTTCGGTTTCCGCGCACTGGCATTCGCCTCGCTGTGCCTCAGGCCCTCGACCGACCGACCAGCGTGACCGGAGCCGACGGCGACGGCGCGAGCTGATGCGGGAGATGCGCCTCGTCCGCGGCCTTCGAGGACTGCCTGCAGCTGCCCTGCTCTGGCTCGATCGCATCGACCGCGACTTCGAGCTGACGGTGCTCATGCCACGCGCGACTCGGGACGGCCTAACATGTATTAGACGTCCTAATCCCCACCCCAAACTCGACGCGCTGCTGTCGCGTATCTGAGAAATCCCGGCGGACCACCGTCGTCGGCAACTTCCTCACCATCCGCGTTTTGCAGGTCAGGAGCGCCTCGCACGTCGAATCGTTATTCGTCATGAAATCGGCTCTCCGTGTCGAATAAGATCATTGGAAGCAGCAAAATCGCGGTGGTTCTGAGAGCTGGACGGACGACCGACTCGCTCAACCGAGTTGGAGTGGGCATCGGGAGGACCTAACCGCCGGTTTTTCAAGAATTTAGCCGCGCTCCGCGCCCTTCGGTGTACGGGACTCCCCGCCGCCCGACGGGTCTCCTTGTCATTGGTCCTCACCCTTACAGTGTCTCCAGACCCAAAAGTATTGACAACCTTTCGAAAAAAAAGTTCCAGATCACAACGAATCAGCCGGGCTTCGGACGCCGCGGCCGCCGGCGCGATTCAGGACGTGGGTGTAGATCATTGTGGTGGAGACACTTGCGTGTCCAAGGAGCTCCTGGATCGTCCGGATGTCGTAGCCGTCCTCGAGAAGATGGGTGGCGAAGGAGTGCCGCAAGGTGTGGCAGCTCACGGGTTTGCGAATCGAGGCTTCGCGCACCGCCTGATGGAGGGCTCGTTGGATCGCGCGCTCGTGGATGTGGTGGCGCCTGACCAGGCCAGTCCGGGGATCCTCGGAGACGTCGGCCGCGGGGAACGCCCACTGCCAGCCCCAGTCGAGGTTTGCTCCGGGATACTTGCGTTCCAGGGCCGCGGGCAGGTAGACGCCGGCGTATCCGGCAGCCCGATCCTCGTCGTACCAGCGGCGCACGTGGGAAAGCCAGGTCACCAGGGCCGGACGGACGGAGACGGGAAACGGCACGCGGCGATCCTTCTGGCCTTTGCCGTCGCGGACGACGATGTGGTTTTGGCCGAACTCGAGGTCCTTCACGCGCAGGCGCAGGGCCTCCATCGCGCGCATGCCGGATCCGTAGAGAAGCACGGCGATCACGCGCGGCGTGCCCGACATCTGGCGCAAGACCGACCGGATCTCCGCCCGAGTGAGGACCGTCGGCAAATGCGCCGGCCGCCTGGCCCGAACGAGGTTCTGGAGATCCGGGAAGGGCTTCTCCAGGACGCGCCGGTAGAGGAAGAGGATGGCCGAAAGAGCCTGGTTCTGCGTCGAGGCGGTGACGTGGCCGTGCACGGCGAGATTGGACAGGAACCGGTTGATCTCGACCTCTCCCATTTCGTCGGGATGGCGCTTGCCGTTGGCGAGGATGAAGCGCCGGATCCAGGCGACGTAAGCCTCTTCCGTCCGAAGGCTGTAGTGCCTGGTCCGAAGGGTGATGCGCACGCGGTCGAGGAGACGCGGCGGCCTGGGCTCGCCGGCGACGGCGGGTGAGATCGGGACGACGTCGGCCACGATCAGGTTCGCCCTCGCTTGCGGCGCGCCCTGACGCGGCGGCCACGCTTCAATGCCGCTCCGTAATCAGAGCCCATCCCGCCTGAGTCGGCGACGAGAGAGCGGGGCTGCGTTATCTCTTCGTCGTCGTAGCCGTGGGGCGACTTGCGGCGGCCAGCCCGCGCGAGCTCCTCGCGGACGACGCGGCGGAGCGTCGCCTCCAGAGGTTCGCGCTCGACATAGTCGCGCAGGGCGCGATTCAGAAGCGACTGATAGCCGCCGGCGGCTCCGGCGTCGCGCCGGAACCAGTCGAGAAGGTCGTCGTCGATGCGGATCGTGATCCGCGTCTTGCCGACGGGCGGTGGCGCGGCGGTGCGGCGCGGTCCGGATCTGTCGCGTGGAGGCATCGCGGATAGTATATGCACATATGTACATCCGATCAACTGACGAGCCGGTATCGGGCCAGCGCGGCGTATGAGCTTCTCGATTCGGGCCGCTCGTGGGCGGGGGCAAGCCCCGCCCCTACGGCACGTCGCCGGAAGGCTCACAGGGTCGGACGATGCGTGGGATGTTCTACGCGAAGAGCTTCGCGACGTCGATCTCGAGATCGTGGAGGATCGAAGACCGTGCGACCTGGCCAGGCGCGAAGAGAGCCTCGCGCTGAAACCCACTTTGGGTTGTAACGAGAACCTCGAAGGTCCTCGCGTCCGGGTCGAGAAGCCACAGCTCCCGAACACCGGCCCGAGCATACAGCTTCGCCTTGACCGTGCGATCCCTGTCGGCAGTCGCGGGCGAAAGGATCTCCGCAACGAGATCGGGAGCTCCGCGGACGGCGCGCTCCTCGATTCGCGAGGATCGCGCGGCAGAGACGAAGAGCAAATCTGGCTGGACGACATCGGTTTCCGACAGCAAGACATCGAACGGTGCGACGTACACGCTTCCCAGCCCGTGCTTCTTCACGAAGGCCGCGACGAGAAGGGCCAGCTCCAGAAGGAGCCTCTGGTGTCTCTCCGACGGCGAGGGCGACGTCAACAGGTCGCCGTCGATGAGCTCATAGCGGCGGTCCTCCGGCAGGTTGAGGTAATCCTGGTAGGTGAATCGCACGGTGGCCGAAGGGTTCATGTTTTGATTATAGGGGCCGCAACAAGGAAGCTTCTCGACGGCGCCGGCTCAATCAATGCAATTCGCTCACTCCGCCCGCAGGGCTTCCAGGGGATCCAGGCGCGAAGCGCGGGGGCCCGGATGAGGCGGCTCGTTCTACGCGGCGCGAACGGTCAGCACCGGACAGGGCGCGGTGGAGATCACGCGCGATGCCACGCTCCCCAGGAAAAAGCGCGCGGCACCGGTGCGCCCGTGGGTCCCCAGGATCACAAGATCGACCTTGTTCTCGGCGGCGGCCGCGGTGATGGCCTCGTATGGCGCGCCGAGGAGCACCAGCGTGCGGACGGTCACTCCGGCCCTGCGGGCCTGCTCCTGAAGGGCTTCGAGCTTCGTCTGCGCCTCCTGGCGCATGCCGGTGTCGACCTGCTGGTACACGGCGGGCGCGACGAAACCGTCGGCCCACAGGCTCGGCGGCAGATAGGCGTGCGCGATCAGCAGCTCGGCGCCTTCCTTGGCGGCGACGTCGATCGCCTTCTGGAAGGCCCCGGCCGAAGCGTCGGAAAAATCCGTGGCGTAAAGAATTCGTCGGAAGGATGTCATCGCTTCCTCCTGGAGACACCGCGCCGGATTCCGCGGACTGAGACCGGGCGGGTCCTCTGCAGCATCACTCCGGCCGGGGGCGGCCGCCATGATGCGTTTTCATCAACAGGGGCGCGGGCGCGACGGGCCGCCGCGCGTCACTCGAAGCGGAGCGCCCGAATCGGGTCCAGCCGCGAGGCCCGCCGGGCGGGATAGAGGCCGGAGAGAACGCCGATCGCGGCGGCGGACCCGAACCCGAGGGCGATCGAGGCGGCGGTCACGCTCGTGGTCCACCCTTCGATCCTCGACAGGAGGGCCGACGCGACGACGCCCAGGAGAACTCCCAGGACGCCACCGGCCATGGCCAGCGTCAGGGCTTCGGCCACGAACTGCCGCATCAGCTGTCCAGGTCGCGCTCCCACCGCCAGCCGCAGACCGATCTCGCGCGTCCGCTCGGTCACCGAGACCAGCATGATGTTCATGATTCCGATGCCGCCCACGACCAGCGCGATGGCGGCCACGCAAGCCAGGAGGAGAGACAGCGTGCGGGAGGTCTCCTGCGCCCGAGAGGAGATCTCCTCCTGGGAGGTGAGGGAAAAATCGTCGTCCTGGCCGGGACGGATGCGATGCCGCTGGCGCATCAGAAGGGTGATCTCGTCCCTGGTTTTCTGGATTTCGCGATCGGAGCGCGCCGACACGAAGATGAACCGGACTTTCGTGGTCCCGATCAGCTGTTTCATGGCCGTCGTGTACGGCGCCAGGACCACGTCGTCCTGATCGCGGCCCATGAGGTTCGAGCCCTTGCGCTCGAGCACGCCGACCACCTGGAAGGGCACCTTGCGGATGCGCACGCTCTGGCCCACGGCCGTCCCGGCGGGAAAGAGATTCTCGGCCACCGTCGCGCCCAGGACGCAGACCCGGGCGTTGCGGGTCACGTCGGCGTCGGTGAAGAACGCTCCCGCCGCAAGGCTCCAGGTTCGAATCGCGGGCCACTGCCCGCCGACGCCCTGGATCGACGTGCCCCAGTTGGTCTCTCCCGCTACGATCTGTCCGGAGGTGGCCACGACCGGAGTCACCGCGCCCACCGATTCGCACTCGCGCGCGATCGCCTCGGCGTCGTCGGCGGTCAAATACGACTGATCGGTGAAGAGACGGGCCCCGGATTGGGTGACGGCGCCGGGGAAAACGACGATCAGGTCCGTTCCAAGCGAGGCGATCGCGCCCTGGACCGACGAAGACGCGCCCGAGCCCAACGCGAGCATGGCCAGAATGCTGGCCACGCCGATGATGACCCCGAGCATCGTCAGGAAGGAGCGCATGCGATGGCGCAGGAGAGCCTGGATGGAAATGGGAAGGCGCTCGGCGATCCGGGACAGGCGGCCCTCGTGCCGGGTCCGGCGCGCGGCGCCGCCTTCCTCCGAGGCAGACGTTGCCGGCCGCTGCGCGACCGCCTCATCCGCGACGATGCGGCCGTCGCGCATCCGGACGACCCGCCGGGCACAATCGGCGATCGCCGCCTCGTGGGTGACGACGAGGATGGTGTGGCCGGAGCGGTTCAAGTCCTGAAGCACCGCCATGATTCCTTCCGCCGCCTTCGCGTCGAGGTTTCCCGTGGGCTCGTCGGCCAGGAGGATCTGCGGATCGGTCACGATGGCTCGCGCGATGGCCACCCTCTGCTGCTCGCCGCCGGAGAGCTGCGACGGGAGAGAGGAGTCGTGTCCCACCAGGCCCGCCCGTTCGAGCGCCGCGAGGGCGAGCTCGCGCCGGCGCCGCGCGGGGACGGAGGGCCTCCGATACAGGAGCGGCAGCTCGACGTTCTCCAGGGCCGAAGTCCGGGCCAGCAGATGGAAGCTCTGGAAGACGAAGCCGACGGTGGCGTTTCGGATGCCGGCGAGCTCTTCGGGCTCGAGGCTGCCGACGCCGCGGCCCCCAAGGAAGTACTCTCCGGACGTCGGCTGATCGAGGCAGCCGAGGAGGTCGAGAAGGGTCGACTTGCCCGATCCGGAGGCTCCGGTGATCGCGACGAACTCGCCCCGGCCGACGCGCAGATCGACGGCGTCCAGGGCCCGCACCTCGACCTCTCCCATCCGGTAAACGCGCGACGCGCCGCGAAGGTCGATCAGCGTGTCGGGCGCCGGCGACGCGGCCCGCCCGGGCTCGAAGGCCGAGGGCGCGGCGGCGGAATCGGACGCGGCTCTCGCGGGCGCTGTGCTCATGAGCTCCTTCCGGACGGCTCGCTCCGGCAGATCTCATCGTCCGAATCCTCGCGCTCCTCCTCCGGACACGGGCAAGCGGAGGAACGAGCCTCGAGCGCGCGGATCTCGAGACCGAGCATCTGCTGGCGCCGGGCGAGCTCCTCGGCGACCTCCTCGAGAATCGGTGTCTTGTTGGCGGCCCTGGCCGCGCGGAGCTTGCGGAGAAGATCGGCCAGCGGGCGATCCACGGGCGCGGCCGGCTCTGGCCCCCGCGCCTGCCCGCCGCCGATCGTCGCGGCCAGCGAGCCGAGGAGGGCGCCGAAGAGACTCCGCCGGGTCCGCATGGCGCCTCCGTGAACGAAACGAACTTACCGTTCTCCCGACGGCCGGGCCTGATCCATCTTCATCACGCGGCCGGCCGCCGCTTCCTGGCCCAGGAGGCGGCGCTTGACGAGCTCGACCACGAACAGGTACGACCCGACGACGGCGAGGAGAAACAGGAAGAACGATCCGGGCAGCGGCACGAAGCCCAACGCCGCCGCGGCCGGCGAGAACGGGAGGAATACGCCGACCAGGACGACTGAGATCGTGGTGGCCGTGAGCGCCCCGCTCGGGCGGCTGCGGAGGGGATTTCCCGCCGTGCGGATGACGAAGAGGACGAGAGTCTGGGTGGCCAGCGACTCGACGAACCACCCGGTGTGGAAGAACGCCTCCGAGGCGTGAAAGACCTTGAGCAGCACGAAGAAGGTCAGGAAGTCGTAGACCGAGCTGACCGGGCCCACCCACAGCATGAAGTCGCGGATGACGCCGATGTTCCAGCGCTGGGGCTTGCGGATGTAGCTCGGATCGACGCGATCGGTTGGGATCGTCACCTGCGCCAGGTCGTAGAGGAAGTTGTTCAGGAGGATCTGGGTCGGGAGCATCGGCAGGAACGGCAGGAAGAGCGACGCCGCGGCCATGCTGAACATGTTTCCGAAGTTGGAGCTCGTCCCCATCAGCAGGTACTTCATGACGTTGCCGAAGGACTTGCGCCCCTCGCGAATGCCCTCGTGCAGGACACGAAGGCTTCGCTTCAAGAGGATGATGTCGGCGGCCTCGCGAGCCACGTCGACGGCGGACGAGACGGAGATGCCGACGTCGGCGGCGTGGAGCGATGGGGCGTCGTTGATCCCGTCTCCGAGGAAACCGACCACGTGGCCGCGGCGCTTCAACGCGAGCAAAATGCGATTCTTCTGGGCCGGTGAGACGCGGGCAAAGAGCGCGGTGCGCTCGGCCAAGGCCGCCAGCGCCGGGTCCCCCAGGCGATCGACGTCCTCGCCCGCCAGGAAGTTCTCGACATCGAGCCCGACCTCGTGGCAGACGCGTCGCGCCACCAGCTCGTTGTCCCCGGTCAGGATCTTGACCTCGACCCCGTCGCGGCGCAGCGTCTCCAGGCAGTGCCGCGCGTCGGGCAGCACCGGATCGGCGAATGCGACGAAGCCGGACAGAATGAGATCCTTTTCGTCGTCCACCTTGTAGGCCGCCTGCTCCAGCACCGCGCGCCAGGCCACGGCGAGAACGCGCAGGCCCTCGGAGGAGAGCGCCCGGTAGACGTCCGCGGCGCGGCCGCGCTCGCCGGAGTCCAGGGGCCGGACGCGTCCGGCCTCCTCCACTTTCTCGCAGAGCGGCAGCAGTTGCTCCGGCGCGCCCTTGGAGACGAGGATCGTTTCCTCGGCGCCGGACAAGACGACCGAGACTCGACGGCGTTCGAAGTCGAACGGGAGCTCGTCGATCTTTCGCCAGCCGCCCGGGGTCGATGGCTCTCCCGCCAGAAGCGCGGCGTCGAGCGGGCTCTGGATGCCGGTCTCGAACGCGGCGTTCCACCGCGCCAGCGTGGCGGCCCTCTGCGAGGGACTTCCCGCCGCGTCCACCGAGCGCGCCACCGACATCTCGCCGGCGGTGAGCGTTCCGGTCTTGTCGGCGCACAGAATGTCGACCGAGCCGAAGTTCTGAATGGCCTCGAGATGCTTCACGATGACGCTGTGCGTGGCCATGCGAACCGCTCCCCGAGCGAGCGTCACCGTGGTGATCATGGGCAGGAACTCCGGCGTCAGCCCCACGGCCAGAGCCACGGCGAAAAGGAGCGACTCGAGCGGGTCGCGACGCAGGAGGAGGTTGATCAGGAGCACGAAGAGAATGAGGAAGACGACGGTGCGCATGATGAGCATGCCGAACCGCCGTGTGCCGCGCTCGAACTCCGTCTCCGGCGGGCGCGCCGCCAGCCTCGCCGCGACGTCGCCGAAACGCGTGCCCGCGCCGGTCGCCGTCACCAGCGCCGTCGCCGTTCCGGAGATGACCGACGTGCCCAGGGAGACGCGGTCGTCCTCCGAGCCCACGATCTTTTCGACCGGCATCGATTCTCCGGTCAGCGCGGCCTCCCCGACGTGCAGGTCGCGCGCTTCGAGCAGGCGCGCATCGGCGGGAACCATGTCGCCCGCCGAGAGGCGGATGACGTCTCCCGGGACGATCTCGCGGCGCGGGATCGTGCGCCAGGCCTGGTCGCGCAGGACGGCCGCCGTCGGCGCGATCACGCGATGCAGGCGCTCGACGGCGCGGGTGGATCGGAACGTCTGAACGAAATTGAGGGCCAGAGAGAGAACCACCATCGCCGCGATGAGCGTGGCGTTGACCGGCTCGTGGAGCACCGCCGACAGGCCGCTGGCGGCGAGGAGGATCAGAACCAGCGGATTGGCCAGCCACGACAGGACCTGGCGGGTCGAGCCGAACCGGGCCGGCGGCGCGGGCTCGTTGGGACCGAAGGCCGCCAACCCGGCCAGCGCCGCCTCGGTGGTCAGGCCGGCGGCAGGCGTTCCCTTCTCGGCTTCCTTCTCCACTGCGCAGGCGGCCGCGGCGCTCACGCCGCCCTCACTCTCTCCGGCGCCGCTCAGCTCGGGCTCACAGCCTTGCGGCGCGGGCCCCGGCTCTTGAGAATCCATCGCTGGCTGCGAGGAGCCGGCCGTTCAGCTCCCCGCCCGAGCAACTCGAGCAGGTCGGTGATCGTGAGAATCCCCGCAAGCTCGCCGCCGTCCATCACCGGAAGACACCCGATGGACCGCCCGCGAAGCAGATTTGCCGCCTGCCGGACGGTCATCAATCGATCGGCGGTGACAGCGGGTGAGGTCATCACGTCTTCGACGACCTGGACCTGCCGGAATGAACCGCTGGCCTCGAGGTCCCGGCTGGAAACGACTCCAACCACTTCCCGATCCTGCAAGACGACCAGGTGATGGATGCGCTCGCGCTGCATCGTTGCCAGCGCCTCTTCCGCGGACTCGCCGGCGGATACCGTGCGCACCTGCGTGCTCATCAAGTCTTCGACTCGCATCACGGTCACCCCCTTTCGAGCCCGCCTCTCGGCCTTACGCCGCGCGGACCGTTAGAACCGGGCAGGGCGCCGTCGAGATCACCCGCGACGCGACGCTCCCCAGGAAGAAACGGGCGACGCCCTTGCGCCCGTGCGTGCCCATGACCACAAGATCCGCATTGTTTTCCCCGGCCGCCGCCGCGATGGCTTCGTACGGCGCGCCCGACAGAACGAGAATTCCGGCTTTGACCCCTTCTTTCTGCGCCCGGGCCACGATGGGCCGGAGCTTTTCCTCGACCCGGTTACGGAGATTGCGGTCCCACTCCTCGTACACGCCGCCGGCGACCGACTGGGCCTCGATCACATTGGGGTGCTGGTAGGCATGGGCCACCAGCAGCTCCGCGCCGCTCTCCCGGGCCATCTCGATGGCCTCGGCCACCGCGGGTTCCGACGCCTCACTGAAATCCGTGGCCACCAGGATGCGATGGAAGGGATTCATGATGTTTTCCTCCTTTCCCAGCCGCGGATGAGCGGCCGACAGCGGCCTCTCCTCGCGGCAATCGTTGCGATCTCGTCGACGTTCACCGTTCACCGAGAACCTCGCGCGACGTAGCGCCGTGGAACGGTCAGGACCGGGCACGGCGCGGCGGCGATGACCCGGCCGGCGACGCTGCCCAGGATCAGACGCGGCAGGCCGCTGCGGCCATGGGTTCCGACGACCATCAGATCGACGCCGTGTTTCTTCGCGGCGCGGGCAAGAGCCTGCTCCGGGCGGCCCGTCAACAGAAGACCGGTCGCCCGCACGCGGGACCGGCGCGCCTTCTTCAGGAGCGACTCGAGCGCGCCGCCGGCCTCGCGGCGTGCCGACGCGGCCAGCTCATCCGCCGTGCGCGGGAGTGGGAATCCGTCCGGCGACAGAGGAGCGGCAATCCGCAAGACGTGAGCGATGAAGAGCGGCGCGCCCCGGCCCGCCGCCAGACGTAGCGCCTCCCGAAAAGCGGGAGACGACGCCCCGGAAAAATCAGTCGCGAAGAGAATTCCGGCGGGACTCTTCAATTCCCACCCCCGCGAGAGAATCTTCCTCCTTTTTCAGCGGCGGGGCATGATCCGAACTCATCAATGAGAAGCAGGCAGACGCGGGGCCTACTCGAGCAGCTCCAGGACCCGCTGGAGCTTCTCGCGAACCTTCTCGGCGATTTCGCGCAGCTCCGGATTGCTCCGTGCCGCGATCGTCTGCATCGGGTCGACCGCTACGACGACCGCGTGGCCGTCGTCCCCTTCGTAGACAATGACGTTGCAGGGAAGAAGAAGGCCGACCTCGAGCTCGGCCTCCAGGGCGCGGTGCGCCAACGGAGGATTGCAGGCGCCCAGGATCTTGTAGCGGCGAAAATCCACTCCCAGCTTCTTGTTGAGCGTTTCGCGCACATCGATCTCGGTCAGGACGCCGAACCCCTCGCTTTGCAAGGCCTCGGGGAGGCTGGCCAGCGTCTCCTGGTAGCCCGCTCGAAGGACCTTTCGAATGCCGAACGTCTCGGTGACGGTTTCGGTTTCCATCTCGTTCTCCTCTGCCGACGATATCAGGCGGCGAAGCGGGAGAGCTCGACCGGCAGGCGCCGGGCGCCCCACCGGCCGGGCCGCGGTTCGAAGATGCCGGGACAGGCCTCGCCGCAGGCCGGGCAGCGGCCGTTTTCCAGGTTCCAGTCGGTGATCTCGTAGCCGTCGCGTCCGATCAGGAGCGAGGAGCAGACGTAGCAGTACGTGCTCTCCCCCTCTTCGCCGCGGACGTTCCCGGTGTAGGCGTAACGCACGCCCTGAGAGAGCGCGATGTGCCGCGCGCGCCGCAGCGTTTCCGGCGGAGTCGGGGGCACGTCCCGCATCTTCCAGTCGGGATGGAAGGCCGAGAAGTGCATGGGCACGTCGGGGCCGAGGTTCTCGACGACCCAGCCGCACATCCGCGCGATCTCGTCGCTCGAGTCGTTGTGGCCTGGGATCAGCAGATTGGTGATCTCGAGCCAGACGTTGGTTTCCCTCTTCAGGTAGACGAGCGTGTCGAGGACCGGCTGAAGATGGGCGCCGGTGATCTCCCGGTAGAACTTCTCGGTGAACGCCTTGAGATCCACGTTGGCGGCGTCGATCGATCGGTAAAAGTGCTCCCGCGGCTTCTCGCAGATGTATCCGGCGGTGACGGCGACCGCGGCAATGCCGGCCTCGCGGCAGGCGGCGGCCACGTCGACGGCGTATTCGAGGAAGATCGTCGGATCGTTGTAAGTGAACGCGATGCTGCGGCATCCGAGCTCCCGCGCCGCGCGAACGATGGCCTCGGGAGAAGCCTGATCGGACAGCGTCTGGATCTCCCGCGACTTGCTGATGTCCCAGTTCTGGCAGAACTTGCAGGAGAGGTTGCAGCCGGCCGTTCCGAAGGACAGGACCGAGGTCCCCGGCAGGAAGTGATGGAGGGGCTTTTTCTCGATCGGGTCGACGCAGAACCCGCTCGAGCGGCCGTAGGTCGTGAGCACGACCTGGTTGCCCTGACAAGCCCGCACGAAGCAAAGGCCTCGCTGTCCCTCGCGCAGCGTGCAGAAATGGGGGCACACGTCGCATTGGACCCGGCCGTCGTCAAGGCGGTGCCAGTAGACGGTGGGAACGGTCGAAGGCGGTGTGTTCATCATGGCGTCGTCTCCAGGACAAGGCTCTCTCGACGCTCCCTTTTGCGCATGGTCCGATTGCATCAACGGACGGCGCACGCGCATTTGATGCAGCTGGATCTGGCTGTTTCGATGCCTTCGAAGCAAGCTGTGAGACACAGGCAGGAGGAGGTTTCCATGAACGTTCAAGACGTCATGACGCGCAACGTGAAGTTCTCCCGAGTGGAGGCGACACTCGCCGACGCCGCCCGAATCATGGCGGAGAACAACTGCGGAACCGTGCCGATCGTCGACGACACGAAGAGGGTGATCGGGATCGTGACCGACCGGGACATCTGTCTGGCCATGGCCAATACGAGCCGCCTCCCGTCGCAGATTCCCGTGGAGCACGTGATGGCCACGACGGTGTACATGTGCCGGCCGGAGGACGAATTGGAGACCGCGCTCCAGACGATGCGGGACCAGCGGGTGCGGCGGCTTCCGGTCGTCGGAACCGATGGAACGCTTCGCGGAATCCTCTCCGTCGACGACGTCGTGCTGCGCGCGCAGGGCCACAAGAGGGACGAGCAGGGGACGGAGCTCGGGCCGGACAAGACGGTGAAGACGCTCAAGGCGATCTTCAAGCGGCCGAGCCTGAGGAAGCCGCTCCCGGCCCAGCCGTAAGCGCACGAGGCGCTTCGGCGCCGCTGGAGGTTCGAGGGCTGAGGATTGAGGGCTGAGGACTGAAGTCGCAGTCGCACGACGAAAGCTCTATCCGGACAAGAGCCTCTCGAGTCCGCAGTCCGAAGTCCTCAGTCCTCAGTCGGGGGAGGTGGGGCGCGGCGGTTAGGGCGCGGAGTCCCCGGATTCCTCGGCCGCCTCTTTAGCAGTTGTTCGCGGGCGCGGGCGGCGGCGAACCTGCTCCTGGCCCTTCCGATGTCCGGGCCACCGGCGCTCGTAGTCTTCGAGCTTTCGACGGGCGGCATCGAAGGCCTGGCGGATCGCCACGTAGACGTCCTCTTCGACGGCCTGGAAATCCACGACGATTTCCTCTTCGGGAACGGTGAGCCGGATCCGGATCCCGTAGATCGGCCCCTTTCGGTGATGTCCGCTGTCCCCACGGATCCAGACCTCGCACCTTACGATGCGGCGGGAATACCGTTCGAGCCCGAGGGCCCTCTGTCGGACCTTCGCCTCGACCGCCTCGGACGGGGCCATTCCCCGAAGTGTGATGTCCAGCGGAATCTTCATGCGTTCCTCCTCAGTCAGTCGATCTCATCGCATCGAGACACGTCAGGCATAGACCTCGGTCATCTGACCGTAGAGACGCCAGGCGTCCTCCGGCCGGAACAGCTCGGTTCCTGGATTGAGGACGCCGGCCGCGGCGACGGCGACGCCGAAACGGATGGCCTCGGCGAGCGCATGGCCGCGCACCAGGAAGAACAGGATGCCGGCGAGCAGGCTGTCTCCCGCGCCGACGCTGCTCGACGCGACGACGGCCGGTGACGGGACCTTCTCCTCCTCCTTGGCCGTGACCCACAGCACGCCGCCAGCGCCGAGCGAGACCACCAGGACCTCGCAGCCTTCGCGTCGGACGAAGTCCCTCGCCCGATCACGCAGGCGCGGCTCATCGGACAGAGCCGTTCCCACGAGCTCGCTGAATTCCCTCAGGCTCGGCTTGACGAGATAGACGCCTTCGGCCATCGCCCGGCGCAATGGCTCTCCCGAGGCGTCGAGGAACAGACGCGCGCCGGTGCGCCGCGCCTGCGCTGCCACACGAGCATAGAAATCGACGGGAACGCCCGGCGGAAGACTGCCGCTCGCGACGATGTAGGCCGGAGGCGGGTCGACGTGCGCCAGCGTCCGGAGACAGAGCTCCCATTCGGACTCCTCGAGCGTTGGCCCCGAGAAGACGAAACGGTACTGATGGCCGCTGGCTTTCTCTGAAACGTTCAAATTCCTTCGCGTCTGGCCGGAAATGGGCACGGGCCGCAGTTGGAGTTTTTCGCGCACCAGGAGGTCGTGAAGCAGATCTCCGGCGGCGCCGCCCTCCGGATAAAGAGCCAACGACTCCTCTCCCAAACGCATCAGAGCGCGCGAAACGTTGATGCCGCCGCCACCCGGCTCGTAGCGGGGCAATCCGCAGCGGAGCTTGCGGTCGGAGACGACGTGATCCACGCTCGCGCTCTCGTCGATCGCGGGATTCATGGTCAGGGTCACGACATGAGCCATTGATTTCCTCCGCGGGCGACGTTCCAGGCCCGCCGAGGTTCATGAAACACGCCGACGCCTCTTTTCGCCTGATTCGGATGACTCAGGAGCGCCGCTCCAGAGGTCCGGCCGCCTTGTTCGAAGCGCACCCGATCAGAAAAAGGTGGGTTTTCGGCGAAATTGGCGGAATTTCGACGGGCTCAACCCTTGACGCAGGCGATGGGGCGCACGCGCGCCACGCGCCGGGACAGGCCGGTCGTCTCGGCCACCGCGGCGACTTCGTCGACGTCCTTGTAGGCCCCCGGAGCTTCCTCCGCGACGCCCGTGGCGGTGTGCGACTTGATGAGGATGCCCTGCCGCAGCAGGTCGTTGATCAGCGTCCTGCCCTGCCACTGCGCCTTGGCCTTCGTCCGGCTCATCTTTCGGCCGGCCCCGTGACAGGAGGAAGAAAACGCCCGCGACTCGGACTCGCGGGTGCCGGCGAGGATGTAGGAGCCCGTTCCCATCGTCCCGCCGATCAGGACCGGCTGGCCGACCGCGCGGTATTCCTCGGGGACGTCGGGATGACCGGGCCCGAAGGCCCGCGTCGCCCCCTTGCGGTGGACGAACAGCAGGCGCTCGAAGCCGTCGACTTCATGCCGCTCGGCCTTGCAGGTGTTGTGGGAGACGTCGTAGACCAAGCGCAGCGCCGCCTGCGGCAAATGACGCGCGAAAACCCTGCGGACGAGGGCGCCGATGACCTGCCGGTTGGCGAGCGCGCAGTTGATGGCCGCGCGCATCGCGCCCAGGTAATCCTCCCCCTCGGGCGATCGAATCGGAGCGCACGCGAGCTCTCGATCGGGAAGAGCGATCCCGTAGCGCTGCGCGACCGGCACGAATCGCTGCAGGAACTCCGTTCCGATCTGATGCCCCAGGCCCCGGGACCCGCAGTGGATCGAGACCAGGAGATCTCCCTGCGCCAGGCGAAACGCGCGGGCGGCCTCGGCGTCGAACACCTTCTCGACCGCCTGGAGCTCCAGGTAGTGGTTCCCCGAGCCCAGGCTCCCCACCTGGTTCAGTTGACGCTCCTTCGCTCGCCGGCTCACTTTCGACGGCTCCGCCCCCTCGATGCGGCCGTGCTCTTCGATGCGCTCCAGGTCGTCGTGCTCCCCCCATCCGTTCTCCACGGCCCAACGCGCGCCTCCGGCGAGCACCTCGTCGAGCTGCGGAATCGTCAGCTTGACCGCGCCACCCGCGCCCACGCCCGCAGGCACCGTTCGATAGAGATCGTGCGCCACCGTCTCCAGCCGCTCACCGAGCTCGGAGGCCTTGAGACCCGTGGTGAACGTGCGGACGCCGCAGGAGATGTCGAAGCCCACGCCGCCGGCGGAGACGACGCCGCCGCGGTCGGGATCGAAGGCCGCGACGCCGCCGATCGGGAAGCCGTAGCCCCAGTGGGCGTCCGGCATGGCGAAGGACGCTCCGACGATGCCGGGAAGGGCGGCGACGTTCCCGACCTGCTCGCGGACTTTGTCGTCAAGGGCGTCGATGAGCTCGCGGCTGGCATAGATGCGGCCGGGCACGCGCATCGCTCCCGTCACCGGCAGCTCCCAGACGTTCGGCTCGATTTCGCGGAATACAATATTCATATTGTTACCGTCGCCTCCGCTGCGGAAGAGGTCTGCGCCTGCGGCGCACCGGCCGGCGGCTCGCCCGGATGCGGGCTCGACCCCCGGCCTGACCTCTTGCCTCCGCTCCGGCTCCCCGCGGCGCGCAACTCCTCCTTCGGTTACTTCAGGAGCTTCGCGCGCCGCGGAACCGGAGCCCTTCTCATCACTCGTCACTCACATTGTTACCGTCGCCTCCGCTGCGGAAGAGGTCTGCGCCTGCGGCGCACCGGCCGGCGGCTCGCCCGGATGCGGGCTCGACCCCCGGCCTGACCTCTTGCCTCCGCTCCGGCTCCCCGCGGCGCGCAACTCCTCCTTCGGTTACTTCAGGAGCTTCGCGCGCCGCGGAACCGGAGCCCTTCTCATCACTCGTCACTCGTCACCCGTCACCCCCGCTCTCTCTAAACGTCCACCACGCATTGGGCGATCCACTCGTCGCCGCGGTGAGTCACGGCGAGCTCGGTGAAGGTGGCACCCTTGGGCTGGACGGTGAACTCGTGGCGCTTCGGATCGAATGGCTCGCCCCAGGCCCGTCCCGACAACCGGTAGACGTCTCCGTCCTGACCGATCTTCACCCGAAAGCGACCGAAGACGAGGCTCCGGCTCTCGGAGTAGAAGATGAGCTCATTCAAGAAGGCGACGAGCAGCTCTTCGAGACCCGCCGCTTCACAGGCCACCGGCTGCTCGGCCTCGGAACGGATTCCCGAGAGGTCCTCGCACAGGAGCAGAGAGAGCGCCTGAGCCGCCCCTTCGAAGGCCTCCTCCACGGTGCGGCCGCGGCCTCGCACGCCGACATCGGCTCCGTGCTCGAACTGCTCCGCGCTCATCGCGTCGGTCCTTTCGGGATCCCGCCGGGCCCACCGGGGGAACCTATCGCCGATCGCGCCGGAAAGACCGTGATCCAACTGAATCATTTCTGACATCGCGCCTGGGCCTACGCTCGCCGTGGATGATCGTCCTGACTTTCGTCTTGGCCGCCGCGATCGCACCTTCGCTCGAGCTCCGCCCGGCGCCGCGGGTCGCCGCGACCATCCCTCCGCTGGCCGACATCGTCCGTCAGGTCGCAGGCGACGATCTGGAAGTCGTCCTGATCCTCCCCCCGGGGGCGAGCCCGCACACGTTCGAACCGACCGCGGGCATCGTGCGGAAACTGGCCGGCGCGAGAACGATCTTCGCGATCGGCCACGGCCTGGACGACTGGGCTGCGGCGTTGGGCAGGGCGGCCGGCGCCGGGCCCGTCACGGTGGCCGACGCCGGCATCGCCCTGGCTCGAAACGCCGGCGGGCGAGACACCACCTCGTCCGTCGATCCCCACTACTGGCTCTCGTGCGCCAACGCGAAGCAGATCGCGGCAACGGTGCAAGCTCGGCTCGCGGCCCTGTTTCCGGAGCGGGCCGGAGCGCTCGAGGCGCGCCGGGCGGTCTTCGCCGCACGGCTGGACGCGGCCGACGCGGAGATTCGGGCCATGCTCGCGCCTCTGGCCAGCCGGGACATCGCCACGTTCCACGACGGCTTCCGTTACTTCGCGCGGGCTTACAATCTCCATATTGTGGCCGTCTTCGAGCCCTATCCCGGGCGCGAGCCGGGGCCCCGGTTCGTGCGGGAGTTCGAGAGTGAGATCCGGCGGACCGGCGTCCGCGCGCTCTTTTCCGAGCCCCAGCTCCCGGTCGACCTTCTCGAGCCGATCGCGCACGATCTCAAGGTGACCCTGTCGTTCCTCGATCCGCTGGGCGGCGTCCCCGGCCGCGAGACGTTCCTCGACATGATGCGGTTCAACGCCCGCCAGATCCGCAGCGCGGCAGAGAAAAGGTAGAGAGGCGAGGACCCGTGGCGCGCGCGTTGGAAGTCTCCAACCTGACAGTCGCCTTCGAAGGGCAGGATCGCCCGGCCGTCGAGTCGGTCTCCTTCAAGCTGGAGGAGGGCACGATCGCGGTCCTGATCGGTCCCAACGGCTCGGGCAAGAGCACGGTCCTCAAGGCGATTCTCGGTCTGGTGCCGTTTGCCGGAACCGTGGAGGTCTTCGGCCGGCCGGTGGAAGCGTCCTACCCGAAGATCGGCTACGTCCCCCAGCGGCTGCTCTTCGACCCGACGCTTCCCCTGACCGTGCGCGAGGCCGTGCGCATGCCGCTGCCGCGCCGGCCGGGGCAGGACGACGAGGAATCCTTCCGCCACGTCACCGAGATCCTGGGCATCGCCTCGATGCTCGACCGCCCGATCGGGGCGCTCTCCGGCGGCCAGTGGAAGAGGACGCTTCTGGCGCGGGCCCTCGTCACCAGGCCGCGGCTGCTGCTGCTCGACGAGCCCGAGGCAGGAGTCGACATCGCGGGAGAGCGAACGATCTACGGCCTGTTCGAGCATCTCGTCACGGAGGAGAAGATCACGGCGCTCATCTGCTCCCACGAGCTCGAGCTCGTGACCGAGTATGCCGACGTCGTGCTCTGCCTGAATCGGCGGCTCCTGGGCCGCGGCGAGCCGGAGAAGGTCCTGACCCCCGAGACGCTGGCGTCGCTGTTCGGGGCGAGGCCGGGTCTCTATCTTCACCATCACGAGCGCCATCCTCACGGCCACGGGCCGCCCGACGGGAGCTCCCCGTGATCGACGCGCTCTCTCTGCCCTTTTTCCAGCGGGCGCTGGCGGCGGGTCTCGCAGTCGGCCTGGTGACCAGTTTTCTCGGCGTCTTCGTGGTCCTGCGCCGCTCCGCCTTCTTCGGCGACGCCGTCGCCCACGCGTCGTTGGCCGGCGTGGCGCTGGGAATCGTGACCGGGCTGCCGCCGCTCGCCACCGCGGCCGGAGTCGGCATCGGCATCGGGTTCCTCTTGAACCGCGTGGAAAAGAAGAGCCGGCTTCCGATCGACACGATTCTCGGATTCGTGCTCCCGTTCTTCATGGGCGCGGGCATCCTGATCCTGTCGCTGGCGCCGGGTTATCAGCCCGAGTTGCTGTCCTATCTCTTCGGGAGCATCCTGGCGGTTTCGCCGGCCAGCCTCGCCGTGATCGGGGCCATCGCCCTGGCCGTGACCCCCCTGATGCTCCGGCTGCGCCGGGACCTCGTCTTCGTCACGTTCGACCCGGACGGCGCCCGTGTCCAGGGGATCCACGTGGATCGCCTGCTCGTCCTGTACCAGGTGCTGCTCGCGGCGGTCGTCGTGGCAAGCATCCGGGTCGTGGGAATCGTCCTGGTCAACGCGCTCCTGGTGATCCCGGCGGCGGTGGCGAAGCTCCTGGGGAGATCGCTCCGCCAGATGTTCGTGCTGGCGCCGGCCGTTGGGCTGGTCAGCGTTCTGGCGGGCCTGGTGGTGTCGTATCGGCTGGATCTGCCGTCGGGCCCGGCCATCGCTGTCGTAGCCGGTCTTCTCTTCCTGGCGGCATGGGCGGCGTCCGTCCGCCGCCGGCCGACGGCGTCCCAGCCGCGCTGACGCGAGACACATCCTGCGGCGTTCCTGCGGATCGCGGCACGTGCCGCCCCGGGCGGGGTTCAGCGGGTTTGAAATCGCACACAAAAAAATAGGAGGCGGTTGAACGCCTCCTGCCATCCGGCGACCATCGGCTCACGGAGCTGGCCGCCTGGAACGGTCAAAGGAACACTATCCGAGATGCCGGCGCCGCGCATGATCTGTTCGAATCATCGGATCTCTTCGATGGCGTCGATCCGCCGCGCGATCCCTTCGCGGGCACTGACAACCTCGTCGATCCGAGCGGGGTCGAGCCGCGCCGACACTCCCTCCGTGGCCGCTAGCGCGTCCACGTCAGCTCGAGGATCCCCCGAGCGGCGATAGGCGTCCGGGTTCACCTCGAGGAACACCGATCCATCCCGCCGGCCCACGAGCAACACCGGCTCGTACGCGATCCACACCGGCGTTCCGACCACGACGCGCGGGAAGAGGTCGGCGATGTCGTCGGGGTGGAGGCGGATGCACCCATGCGTGCGGAAGCCGTAGATGCTGGCCGGGGCGATCGTGCCGTGGACGCCGCAGGCGGACCCCGTGAGCCCCATCCAGTACTTCCCCAGGGGATTGTCCGGCCCCGGCGCAACCTCCGTGCGAACCGGCTCGCCGTGCTCGCGCATCTCTTCCTGGATCGAGACCGGGACGTGCCACGTCGGCTCGCGCTCCTTCGTTCGCACGGCAAAGCGGCCGAGGACCGTTTCCCAATCAGGGCGCCCGAGGCCGACGGGGTACCACGCGACAAGAGCGCCGGCGTGAAACAGGAACAGGAGCCTCTGCGGAACGTTGATGAGGATCCCCTCGTCCATGGCCGTTGGAACAACATGGCGGTTATCGACCTGCAGGCTCTGGCCCACCGAGAGACGGGACCGCGGGGAGAGTCCATTGGAGCGGGCCAGCATGAGGGGATCGACGCCGAAGCGGGCACCGATCGCGGTGAGCGAGTCTCCCCGCCGGACGGTGTAGATGAACTCTCCGCCCACGATCCGATCGTCGCCCGGCGAATAGGAGAAGAGGGGCGGCGTGGCGGCAGCCAGAAACACGAGCGCGAGCCCGAATCGAAGACGGGTCGCCCGCCCGGGACCGGAGCGGCGGCGGAGCGCTATTGGTGCATTCGGATCATGTGGACCGGTCCCGCCCGGAGCATGCTCAAGTCGTGGGGTGGGGCCCATGGAAAATGGATTCATCGTTCGACACGGGGGGCGCGGGAACCATGGTTGGGTGTCTGTCTCACATCCGGCTCCGTACGATCCCGGCGAGTGCCTCAGGCGTTCTTCCCGCAGGCCCCCGGTTCGGGAAGAACGCCCCGGGGTGCTCGTTCGGGGACTGATGACTCGCAGCGTACAAACCTGCCGTCCCGACGATACATTCGCGGCGGCGGCCCGAAGAATGTCGGAGTCGAATCGCCACTTTCTGCCCGTGGTCGATCGGATCGGACATCCCGTCGGCGCGGTGACCGACGCCGACATCCGGGAAACGGGCCTGCGCGGCAAGTCTCTCCATGACCTCTTCGTCCGAGACGGAATGAGCCCGGTTCCGGCGACATGCCGGGACGACGACTCCGTTCTGGAGGCCCTGCGGCTCATGCGCGAACGGCGCGTGCGCGACCTGCCGGTTGTCGATGCGCAAGGGTTGCTTCAGGGAATCCTCTCCGTGACCGACGTCGTTCTGTGGGCGCAAGGCGAGGAGTCGCCCACCCTTCGGCACGACGTCTCTGCGGCTCTGCGGGTCTTGAAGAAGTGCGGCGACGTCTCCATCACTCGCGGAGGGCTGTCCCTCCACGAGTGACAGGAAGACGCGAACCCGCTAGTGGGAGAGAAAACTGGCTCCGGCCGGTAAGGCATCTCCGCCCTGGAGTCCCGGCACGTGATTCGGCACGTCGTGGATCTCGAGCTTGTTGTCCACGACGGCGACGCCTCGCACGCCGGCGATCCGCTCCAGGAGGACGTCCACCTCGCGTGAAAGGACGGGACCCCTCAATGTGACGCGGCGCTCGGAGACGGAAACGTCGACCGAGCCTGGATGCGACAGGACGTGGCCGAGCTGAGATCGCACCCGCTCGGCGAGAACCTCGTCCGAGACGAGTTCCGCTGTCAAGAGCGACGCCGTCCTCGCCACCGCCTCCCGCGCTCGCTGGGCGATTCCACGGGATAGGAATTGAAGTCCGCCGCGGCCGGCGCGAGCCAGGTGAAAGGCCTTGTCCCGCACGAGAGCGCGGCGGCGTCTTCCGCGGCTCGGGTCCAGGAAAAACATCAGGCCGGCGCCGAGCGCCATGCCTCCAACCATCGCCGATCTTCTTTTCATGGCTCCTCCCCGCGAATTTTCTTCGCGCCCGCTTCTCGAATCCTTCGGTCGAGATCGCTCTCCCCGATCGGAGCGGACTTCGAACGTCCCAGTCTTGCGCTTCGAGAGCTCGCGCGCATGATCCGTTCGAACCAATGCGCGCCGAGGGCTCCGCCGGCGATCAGCGCCAGAGGATGGCCGGAGCCAGGCGTCCGGTCGGAGCTGGAACCTGCGCCGGGTGGCCCACGATCACGGGAAACACGGGAACGTATTCCCGCGGAATGCCGAGGGCGGCCTTGGTTTCCGGCCGGTTCAGCCAGCCTCGCGCGAGGCCGATCGGGCACGTGGCCAGGCCGGCGGCGTGCGCCGCGAGCATCAGATTCTGGGCCGCCAGACAGCAGTCCTCCGCCGCCTGGGCCTCCGGGAACGTCGCGCAGATGACCACGAGCGCCGGCGCGCCGTGGAAGACGTCGTAGGAGGAATCGGCGAGCATCCGGGTGAGATGGGGATCCGGGTGCGTCCCGGCGTCTTTCGAGAGCCCGCGCTTAACCTCTTCGGAGAATCGGCGAAGCCTGTCCCGTCCTTCCAGCACGACAAAGGCCCAGGGTTCCAGGCCCATCGCGCTTGGCGCCTCCACTGCGACTTCGAGAAGCTGCTCGATGGTCTTACGGTCGACGGTGCGGTCGCTGTAGGACCGCGTGGCGCGGCGCTGCGCGATGGCGGTCAGGACGTCCATGCCCGACCTGCCGGGATGGGGCTCTTCCAATCCCCGGCCGGAGTGCGCGACCATCGTCTTTGGCATATCTCTACCTCCTTGCGACGTCGTGTCGAAGGGATTTGCCCGGCGATCGGACGTCTCTGGAAACCTCTTGATCGAAATCTACGATCTCCGGCCCGGACTCCGCTTGATGCAAACGGACCGATTGGCTGGTGGCGGGCTCGAGGCCGCGATTCAGCGAGCCGATGGCGTCGGGGAGGGCGGCCGCGGTTCGGCGGGCTTCTTCGAAGCCGGCACCCGGAAGCGCGAATCGTCGATCGGCACGTTCAACTCGATCCTCTCGAAGCGGATGGATTGGGTCTGCGCGGCGCCCTGCGCCTTGGTCTGGAAATAACGGGGCAGCAAGACGCCTCCGGTTTCCTGGTACTCGCCGACCTCGCTGCGGATCTCCGCGTCCTTGCCCTGCACCGTGCGGTGCGAGACGCTCAAGACCTGAAGATGCGTCTGGAGATCGAGATAGATCTCCCGCACGTCTCCGCTGCTCAGGGTGACCTCCAGCCTCCAGGCGTCGCGGTCCCCGACCTTCTCCAGACCCATCACCTCGACCTTGTGCCCCTTGGCGCGGTAGTCGACGAGCGGTCCGTCCATGTCGGCCTGGAGCTCCATGTCCCGCAGATCCTCCGCAGACATCGCCTCCGGCTCCGTTCTTCCGGCGAAAGGAAGCACGGCCCACGCGCGGCTGCCGTCGTAGGCCTGAACGGCGGTCTGGCCGTTCATCGTGAACTCCCAGCGGGTCTTGTTCGGCCGCTTGATCTCCAGGACCGAAGGCATGTTCATGCCTCCGACGGAGAGGACGCCAGTCAGTCGCATCGACTGGATGGCCCGGATCTTCTCCAGGCCGCCCCGCGCCTCGATATTCTTGGCGATCAGCGCGTCGGCGGTCTGCGCGCCGGCTGCCGCCGCCCACACCACGCCCAGGGCAGCCAGTCCGAGCCAAGCCCGTCCGGACGGCACTCTCGTTGCGCGCTGCAAGCCGGCCACGCCGGCGCGTTCGGTCGCCATGTGCCCTAGTGCTGCGGAGGAGGTGTCGGAGTCGGCCTCCTCGCCGAGAAGTAGCGTTGAACGGCGCTGGCCGGAGTCGGGCGGGGCGTCGGAGACGAGGGACGCGGCGTCGCGATCACGGCCGGGAGCCGGGGCGTCGGCGAGGGCCCGGGCTCGGCCATGGCGGAAGCGGGAGCGCCCGTCGCGCCGGCCAGCGGCGCGATCGACTCGGCCTTCCCCACGAGAATGAGCGCGCCCCGCGACCCGTTCCCCTTCAGGCGCGACACGAGCGGCGAGTCTCCCAGAAAGAGGATGGCCCTGGCCGTGCGGCGCCTGGCGGAAAGGAACTCCTGTTCGCCGGGAGCTTCTCCCGCGAGCACGACCACGAGATCGGAGGCCGGTGCGTCGACGAAGGTGCGATCCGCCACGAGCTCCAAGCCCTCCCTGAGGGGTATGCGCTCGGCGCCGCCGACCACAAGCAGGGTCCGCGAGGGCGGAACCGCCGCCCGAGCGGCCTCCACCTGGGCCATCTCGCTTCCGGCGGGCACGACCAGCAGGACCGACTGTGCGTCCGCCGCGCGGCAAGGCACGGCGAGGAGGGCGAGCAAACCCGCGAGCGACGCGGCCCACGGCAGACTCCGATTCGGTGGCGAGTGCATGGTCCCTCCTTGCAGGGCACTGAAAAATGGGTGCAGGCGGAATCTTGGATCGGCCTCCAGCGCGCGCAACGCCGCGCGACACCCTATCTTCAGCACCCCGAAAGCCTGGGGGCGTTTTGGGTCCGCCGCATGATGAAGATTGATCATGACACCTACCGTTGGCTCTGTTGAGCTTGGAGGCGCGGTTTTCGGTGGGAATGCCCCGGACAAGGAGAGTTTGAGCAAGCGTATCCATCGCCGCTTTCGGGCCGGGACCGCCAGTCGACGCTTCGCCGCAAGTATCGGCGTGGCGGTGCTCTTTGTCATTCTCCCCCTCGCTGCGGGGGCCGTCTCGGCGGCCTCGGCGGCCGCGCCAGCCGCCAGGACACCGCAATGGCGCGACTCTGTCCTGTATTTCGTCCTCATCGACCGGTTCGCCGACACAGACCCGACCAACGACGCCGGCGCCGACGTCCATTCCAAGGGGGCATTCCACGGCGGCGATCTGAAAGGACTCACCGAGCACCTCGATGAGATCGCCGACCTGGGCGTGACGGCTCTGTGGATCAACCCCATCGTCCAGAACATCCCCGGCTACGTGACCGGAGCGGGGTTCCCGGACTGGGGATACCACGGCTACTGGGCCGATGACTTCCAGAAGACCGACCGGCGCTTCGGAACGGAAGCCGAGCTCAAGGCGCTTGTGGAGGCCTGCCACCGGCGCGGCATCCGCGTCCTGCTCGACGTCGTCTATAACCACGCCGGCTACGACTCCCACTACTTGACCGACCCCAGGACAAGGGGGTGGTTCCGCACGGAGGCGGCCGGGACGTGCGGCCAGGAGGACGTGACTTCATGCGTCGCCGGACTGCCCGATTTCAAGACGGAGCTGCCCGAAGTCGCCGACTTCCTGTTGAACGCACAAATCGGCTGGGCCAAGCGCTCGGGCGTCGACGGTTTTCGCCTGGACACGGTCAAGCACGTCGAGCACGCCTTCTGGAAGGAGCACCGGCGTCGGACCCGGGAGCTGCTGGGGAAGGACTTCTTCCTGCTGGGCGAGGTGTGGGGAGGCGACGCGGCGGTCCTCGACCCGTGGTTCGAAGGGGACGAGCTCGATGCGGGATTCGATTTCTCCTTCGCCGGGAGCGTCGAGGGATGGCTCCTGGGGCGCGGCCGCACCGTCGCCTTCGACCACTACCTTCAGGCGCGGCAGAAGGTCCGCCCCGGCTACCTCGTCTCCCAGTTCCTCTCCTCGCACGACGTGACCGGCGCGTTGAAGGAGCTCCACGGCGACGTCGGCCTCTTTCGCCTGGCCGCTCTCCTGGAGATGACGACGTGGGGCATTCCGATGATCTATTACGGCGAGGAGGTCGCCCGGCCCGGAGGCGACTGGCCGGACAACCGCAGCGACATGCCGTGGGGCGGCCGCAAGATTCTCCCCGGAGCGGGCCAGCCGCGGGACGAGGCGCTGCGCGCCGACTACAAGAAGCTGATCCAAATCCGCCGGGCCCATCCAGCGCTCTCGCGCGGGACGCACGAGGCGGTGTCGACCGACGGCGACCTGTACGTTTTTCTGCGCCGCGACGCCGACTCGAAGGACGCCGTGATCGTGGCCGTCAATCGCGGAAAGGCCGCCGCGATGTTCAAGGTCGACGTTCCCTCCGAATGGGGCGGCGCGAACCCGCTGGATGCCTGGACCGGCGCCGCCGTCGCCCGAACCGGCTCCACGCTGGAGACGACGGTCGATCCGCTTTCGGCGCGTATCCTCGTTCGCGCCCCCGCCGCCGCGGGAGACGCGAAAAACCGGAGGAGCTGATGTCGGAAGTCCGCTTCGAGCATGTGGCCAAAAGATTCGACAAGGTCTCGGTCATCGAGGACCTGAACCTCGACGTCCGGGACCAGGAGTTCATGGTCCTGGTCGGGCCTTCGGGATGCGGCAAGTCGACAGCGCTGCGGATGATCGCGGGCCTGGAGGAGATCTCGGACGGAAAGATCGAGATCGGCGGCCGCGTCGTCAACGAGCTTCCCCCCAAGAGCCGCGACATCGCCATGGTCTTCCAGAACTACGCGCTCTACCCCCACATGACGGTCCGCGAGAACCTGGAGTTCGGGCTCAAGATCCGCAAGCTCCCGCCGCGCCGAGATCGATCGGCTGGTCCGCGAGGCCGCGGAGATCCTGGAGATCTCGCAACTCCTCGACCGCAAGCCCAAGCAGCTCTCCGGGCGGCCAGCGCCAGCGCGTCGCCCTCGGACGCGCGATCGTGCGCAAGCCGGCGGTCTTCCTCTTCGACGAGCCGCTCTCCAACCTCGACGCCAAGCTGCGCGTCCAGATGCGCGCGGAGATCAAGAAGCTGCAGCACCGGCTGAAGACCACCACCGTCTACGTCACCCACGACCAGATCGAGGCCATGACGATGGGGAGCCGCATCGCGGTCATGAAGGACGGAAAGATCCAGCAGGTCGGCACGCCGCTGGAGATCTACGACCGGCCGCAGAACCTGTTCGTGGCCAACTTCATCGGCACGCCGCCGATGAACTTCGTCAACGCGACGATCCGCGACGGAGGCGCCACGCTGGCGGCCGCGAGTTTCTCGCTGCCGGTTCCCGCGTCCCTGCGGCCGTCGGCCGCCGGCTTCGACGGCAAGAAGATCATCGTGGGCATCCGCCCGGAGCACCTCCTCGATCCCTCGATTCCGACGCGCGGCGAGAAGGCGAAGCTCGCCGTCGAGGTCGAGGTCATCGAGCCGCTCGGCGACGAGGTCATCGTGCACGCCCGCGTCGGCGACGAACTGCTGGTCTACAAGGTCGAGCCGCAGATGACGCCGGAGGTCGGCCAGAAGCTGGAGATCGCCGTCGAGCTCGACCGCCTGCACCTCTTCGACGCCGACACCGAGAAACGCCTGGGAGCCTGATGGAGAAAGGGAGGACGTCGATGAAACCGTTCCGCGTCGCTTGCCTCGCCCTCGGCCTCGCGCTGGCCCAGCGCTCGCCGCGGGGGCCGCGGAGATCGTCGTGTGGCACGCCTATCGGGCCGAAGAGAAGGAAGCCTTCGAGAAGGTCGTGGCCCAATACAACGCCTCGCCGGCGGCCAAGGGCAACCGCGTCACGACCCTGGCCGTTCCCTACGACGCCTTCGCCGACAAGATCACCGCAGCCGTTCCCCGCGGCAAGGGGCCGGACATCTTCATCTACGCGCAGGACCGGCTGGGCGGGTGGATCGAAGCCGGCAACACCGTCGATCCGATCGACTTCTTCCTGGACAAGCCCACGCGCGACCGCTTCATCCCGACGACCCTGCAGGCGATGACCTACAAGGGCACGGTGTACGGCCTGCCCCTGAACTACAAGGTCATCACGATGATCTACAACAAGAAACTTGTGACGGCGCCGCCCAGGACCTCGGGCGAGCTCGTCGCGACGGCCAAGAAGCTCACCAACCTGAAGGCGGGGCGCTTCGGCCTGGCCTACTCGTACGCCGACTTCTACTACCACGCCTGCCTGATGAACGGCTTCGGGGGCCGGGTGTTCGACGCCCAGAACCGTCCGGTCCTGAACAACCCGCAGAACGTGCAAGTCGATGGAGCTCCTCATGCGATGGTTCGAGAAGGACAAGATCCTTCCGGCCGAGCCGTCCACGGCGCTGATCACGTCGCTCTTCAACGAAGGCAAGGCGGCGATCGTCTTTTCCGGACCGTGGTTCCTGGGGGAGATCGCCAAGGGCGTGGACTTCGGGCTGGCCCCTCTGCCGACGCTCGACGAGGCCGGCGGCAAGCCGATGCGCCCGTGGATGACGGTGGAGGGCGTCTTCGTCGCCGCGCCGTCCAAGAACAAGGACGCCGCCTACGAGTTCGCGAAATACCTGACCGACCTGCCGGCGGCGAAGATCCTGGCGGTCGAAGGCCGCCAGACGCCGTCCAACAAGAACGATCTACAACGACCCGCAGGTCGCCGCGGACGCCGACCCTCCAGGCCTTCCGCAAGCAGGTCGACGTCGCCATCCCGATGCCCAACCTCGCCGAGATGACGATGGTCTGGTCGCCGGCCACCACGGCCATGAACACGATCACCAAGAAGGCGGCGACGCCGCAGGCGGCGCTGGACGCCGCTCAGAAGAAGGTCGAGGCGGACATCGCCGGCCTTCGCAAACATCCGTGAAGAACCCTCTCTCACGCCGCGCGCGCTTCGGAGTCGGCCTGGCGGTCGCGTCGGCCCTGGCCATCGGCCTGGCCTACGCGCTGCTCGCCGCCGAGCGCCGGCAGGCGCGGGAGGTCCGGGACCAGCGCGTACGAGGTCGTGCGGCTGCGCGCTCTGACCGACGCGGTCTCGAAGTTCGAGATCCCGAGCGAGAACGGCCTGCAGGCGCTCCTGGCCGGATGGAAGGCGCGGCTGCCCGGATCCGCTCCGGCCCGCGTCGTGGCCACGCAGGGGATCCGGCTCGAGGCCTCGACCTTCTCGCAGGACAGCGGCGACCGGAGCCGCGCCCCGCCGCCTGGAACGCGACGAGAAGCCGCTCTTCGACCAGGCCGCCGCGTCTGCGCGCGGCGGTCGAGACGAATCGATCGGAAGGCAGCCCGCGCGTCGACGAGATCGAGATCGCAAGGACCGCTTCCGGCGGCCTCGCGCTGGCCTGCCCCATCGAGAAAGAGCGCGCGGTCGTCGGAATGGTCGAGATGGAGGTTCCGGCGACTTCGCTCCCGGGGTCCGCCGAATCGGGCCGTCGCGCTTCTCTGCTTCGCCGCCCCGATCGCCCTCTTCGTTCTCCTCTCGCGCTCGTGGCCGGCGAGCGCACCTGGCTCCTGGCGACTCTCGCCGCCGTCTTCCTGGTCGGCGCCCTCGCGCGCTACTCCCAACACTCCCTGCAGGTTCTCGAGGCGCGACCGGCGCGACGCGGAACGCGCCGTCGCCAGCGAAGTCCGTGCCCAGGCCGCGGCGCTCCCCGAGATCCTCTCCGCTCTGTCCATGCCGGCGGACGTTCACCCGGAAACGTGGGACTGCGACGCCTTCCGGCGCCCGCTCGGCCTGGTGGACTCCGGCACAGCGATCAACGAGTCCCGAACTTCGCCTGAGATCGCAGCGAAGGCCGCGCAGGCCCGCAAGGCTCTCCTGGGAGTCGGGAGTCCTGGCGGTCGGCGTTCTCTCCTTCCTCGGCTTCGGCGGCGCCGCTCGCTTTGGCGCGACGCTGCGCAAGAACCGCGAGGCCTACTCCTACATCACGCCGGCCATGATCGGCATGGTCGTCCTCGTCTTCTTCCCCTTCCTGTACGGCGTCGCGATCTCCTTCACCGACCAGACCATCTACACGACCTCGAAGCCCCTATCGGAGATCTGGGTCGGCCTCTCCGAACTACGCCAGGATCCTCGGCGACTTCCACGTCGCACGGCGGGCCGCCGACGGCGCGCTCGTCTTCAACTACTTCAACTTCTACTGGACGCTTCGCGTTCACCGTGATCTGGACCGTCTCCAACGTGGCGATCGGCGTCTCGGTGGGGCTCCTGCTGGCGCTGATCCTGAACACGCCCGGCCTGGCGCTGAAACCGGTCTACCGCGTCCTGCTGATCCTGCCGTGGGCCATTCCGAACTACATCACCGCGCTGATCTGGCGCGGGATGTTCCACCAGCAGTTCGGGGTCATCAACCAGGTCATCCAGATCTTCGGCGGCCACCCCGTCTCGTGGTTCGAGAAGCCGTTCACCTCGTTCCTGACGGCGCTCGCTACCAACGGATGGCTCTCGTTCCCGTTCATGATGGTCATCTCGCTCGGCGCGCTGCAGTCGATCCCGGCGGAGATCTACGAGGCGGCGCGGGTCGAGGGGGCGACCCGCTGGCAGCAGTTCCGCGCCATCACGCTGCCGTCGCTCAAACCCGCGCTCATCCCGGCCATCATCATCTCGGTCGTCTGGACCTTCAACATGTTCAACATCATCTATCTCGTCACCGCGGGCGAGCCTGCGGGCTCGACGGAGATCCTGATCACGCAGGCCTACAAGTTCGCGTTCGAGAAATACCGCTACGGCTACGCCGCCGCGTACTCGGTCGTCATCTTCCTGATCCTCCTCATCTACGGCTCGATCCAGAACCGGGCCACCCGAGCGACGGAGGCCATCTGATGGCGCGGTCCAAACGCGAGGACCAGTTTCCCAACTGGCTCCTGCACGCGGCGCTCCTCGTGATGACCCTCATCACGCTCTACCCGATCCTGTGGGTCCTGACCATCGCTTTCTCCGGCAAACAGAGCCTGGCGTTGGTCGACCTGCCGGCCAACCCCACGACCGCCGACCGCCTGCGCGCCGTGCTGCCGTGGCCGAGCCATCCCAACGCCTCGAACTTCGTCTCGGTCATGACCGACCAGCCCTTTACGCGCTGGCTCGTCAACAGCGCCATCGTGGCGCTGGCCACGACGGTCCTCGGCCTGTTCCTCGCCTGCACCGCGGGCTACGCGTTCTCGCGGTTCCGATTCCCCGGCCGCCGCGTGGGGCTGATGTCATTCCTCGTCTCCCAGATGTTCCCCGGCGTGCTCACGCTGATCCCGCTCTACATCATCCTGGTCAAGTGGCTGGGGCTGGGCTCCACGCGGACGGGCCTCGTCCTCGTCTACGCCACGACGGCGATCCCGTTCTGCGTCTGGATGCTCAAGGGATATTTCGACACCATCCCCAAAGACCTGGAGGAGGCGGCGCTCATCGACGGCGCGTCGGCGGCGACGATCTTCTTCCGGATCGTCCTGCCGCTGGCCAAGCCGGCCATCGCGGTGACCGCGCTCTTCTCGTTCATGACCGGATGGAACGAGTTCATCCTCGCCGCCACGCTCATGGACAAGGAGAACATGTACACCGCGCCCGTCGGGCTGCGCTTCTTCGTCGGCGGCTTCTCCCAGCAGTGGGGCTACTTTGCCGCCGGCGCCATCATCGTCTCGATCCCTGTCGTCGCCCTCTTCTTCTATCTCCAGAAGTACCTGGTTTCCGGCCTGACGGCCGGGAGCGTCAAAGGCTAAACGTGCACGCAAAAGGAAGGGAGGAACCCATGAACCGAACCGGTCCCCGTTTCACGCTTCTGGCGGCTATCGTCTTCACCGTCGCCGCGGCCGCGGCCTCCGCGCAGGAGGTCGCCTTCAAGGACCCCGTGGGCGACGACAAGGGTCCGGGCACCTACACCTATCCGACCGACCCGGTGTACAAGCCCGGCTCCTTCGACCTGACCGAGTTCAAGTTTGCGGTCAAAGGCGACCGGGCCGACGTGGCCGTCACGGTCAACTCGAGTCTCGAAGATCCCTGGGGCATGAAGGTCGGATTCGCGGTCCAGATGGTCTTCATCTTCATCCAGACCGACGACGCCGCCGGTCGCACCACCAAGGGGCTTCCCGGCTTGAACGTCCAATTCGGACCGGACGACGGCTGGAACCGCTGCATCATCCTGTCGCCGCAGCCGTCCGCGCGCGTCCGCGGAGAGGTCGAGATCAAGGCGCCGGATCTGCTGAAGATGATCGTCATCCCCAACCAGGTCCGCGGCTCGGGCCGGACCATCTCCGCCACCGTCAACATGAAGGACGTCGGGTCGGGCGATCCCACCAAGTGGGGTTACCAGGTGGTGATGCAGTCCAACGAAGGCTTCCCCGACAAGAAGGACCTCTTGACGCGCAAGGTCAACGAGTACGAAGGCCAGCACCGCTTCGGCGGCGGCAACGACGGCGAGTGCGATCCCGCACGTGATGGACGTCCTGGCCGGGCACGGCACGGGCGACAAGAGCGAGATCGACGAGCAGAAACAGATGCTCGCCTACGAGTGCAACCCCGACGGAACGTCCAAGAAGATGGCCACCTTGAAGATGGTGCGTAAGTAGACCGCCGCTCCTTCACATCTGTTCGAGAGGAGACCCATGCAAAACTCAAGAAGATTTCTCATCCCGGCGTTGCTGATCGGGCTCCTGGCGGCCGCCGCGCCGCTCGCCGCCCAGGTGACGATCGGGGGAACCGTTTATACCAAGTTTCTCTGGGGCAACCAGCGCGACCAGGGCGCACTCTACAACTTCACCACCGTGCCGGGCGAGGGCTACGGCGACAACGGGCAGGGCACCGAGATCGAGATGCTCGTCGACGGCAAGCTCTCCAAGAAGCTGGCCATCCACGCGCGCATCCACAGCCGCTTCAACCAGAACTTCTGGACCAACTACGGGGGCTTCGGCGGAGCCAACCCGGCCACCCAGAACGACGGCCAGCAGACGCCCTGCATCGGCGGGGCCTGCGGCGAGTACGACCCTCGGTCCAACCAATACGTCAAGCTCCGCGGCGTGGCTCTGACCCTGACCCCCGGCTATAGCTGGATGGACACCGCCGTCATCGGGCAGCAGGACTGGGGCAACTTCGATCCTTTCGTGGTCGGCCGCATCCGCTACATCGACCGGGACAACCAGGGAGGCATCCTGCTCCAGGGCTCCGCGGCCAACCGCCAATTGACGTGGGACGCCGCGCGGATCTCGCTGGCCCGGATCTATCAGGGACCCGGCTTCACCACCGGCACGTTCGTGGCGCAGGACGCCGCGTACACCGCGCAGATGAAGTACATCTTCAGCCCGCAGTTCGACGTCGGCGGCATCTTCAACTGGATCCACGACGTGGAGATCGACCCGGCCGACAAGAACTTCGACAACGGGCTGAACCTGTTGACCCGTTACCGCAACAACGTCTACGGCGTGAAGGCCGGCATCCATCCGGCCTCGACCATCGACGTGCGGCTGCAGGGTCTCTACTCGTCCACCGACACCAACGCCGCGTTCGCGCCGACCAACTTCTGCCTGACGGGGTGCGGGTACTCGCCGGTCATCGGCGGCCATCACACCGGGTGGGCGGGCAAGGCCGACGTGGACTTCAACGATCCGTTCGGGATGGGGCTCACCTTCAACCTCGAGGGCTTCCGCATCGGCGCCAACTACTCCTCGCTCCTCGCCGCACGGCGCGAGTCCGACGTGCTGCTGACCGAGGGCCACGACGCGGCCTTTGCCTTCCCCGGACCGTCCAACGCCTCGTACGGCGTCTTCGGCGGCAACCGGACCCGGATCGGCTACGGCGGATGGGACGGACCGATGCAGCAGGTCGCCACCATCAATGTGGACAACGATTTCACCGACTTCGACGAGCCTCTGGCCGAGACCGTCATCGGCTGGGAGGGAGTCACGCTCGTCCCGACCTATTCCAAGGGCTCGCTGGAGGTCTCCGGCGAGATGTCCTACATCACGTACGACTCGAACTGGCAGGCCTTCAACGACCCGAGCCGGTCGATCATGACGACCGACTACCCGACGGCCGAGCTCGACACCGGAGTCAACCACGGCTACCGCAGCGCCTTCGCTCCGTTCCAGGACAAGAAGACCTACATCGGCGTCTTGAAAGCCAAGTACACGATCAATGCCGGCAAGGGCATCGAGGTCTTCGGCAAGATCAAGGGAATCTACGAGAAGGACAGCCGGATGAACGACGCCCGGTACCTTCCGTACCAGGTCGGCGACTGCCCGGGCGGCGACGTCGCTTGCGCCAACAACGCAGAACAACTACTCGCCGGGCAACTCGACCTCCGCCCTCTACGGGAACCCGCCGGTCATCACGGTCACCAACCCCGCCAACGGCCAGACCGCGACCGGCTACCAGTGGAAGCCGTTCGACAGCCTGTCGGACGACAACCGCAATCTGAACTACTGGATGGCCAACCTGGGCGCGGGCTATCAGCTGACCAACGATCTCTACGGGTCGCTCACCTACAACTACTACCATGCCAACCTGCTCGACGGCGACACGGCGATGCAGGGTTACAACCTTCACGAGATGGCCTCCGGAGAGTCATCGGAAGAACCAGCTCGTCGGCGCGGTTCAAGTACAACATCGCCGGCCTCTCCGAGTGCGGCTTCGAATACCAGTACAACTGGGGCACGCTTCACCCCGACTTCGGGGGCGGCTACGTGGTCCAGTACGCCTCCGCCGACGTCAACAAGAACCTGGGCTTCCCGGTGGGATCGCCCGGCTTCACCGGACGCTTCGGCGGCTGGAACAGCCTTCTCGATCGGAGCTTCGACCAGCAGAGGTTGAAGGCCTACCTCAAAGTGGCTTTCTGATCGGCGATTCGACAGACTCTCTCGGCCCGGCGGTGCTCGACCGCCGGGCCTCTTTCTCGACAGGGGGACGCCTGTGGCCACGACACATCCCTTCCGCATCGTCTTCGTCGTCCTCGGCTTGCTGGCGTGCGTTCGGCGCCCGAGCCGCGGACAAGCCCATCTTCACCATCACCGATCCGCGGGGCGACGACCACGGCGACGGCGACTTCGTCTATCCCCACCGCGACGACCTGAAGACCGGAGACCTCGACCTGCTCTCGCTGACCGCGACCCGGCAGACCGAGGGGACCTGGTTCGAGGCCACGTTCGCCCGTCCGATCGCGCGCACCAACCGGCGCGTCATCGACGGAGGCGGCGGAACGCTCGACGAGATCGCGCGCTACGATTTCTATACCTTGAACCTCGACATCTACATCGACACGGATCGCGTCCCCGGATCGGGCCTGACCTACACGCTGCCGGGCCGCAAGGCTCGAGATCGACCCGGCCAACGCCTGGGAGAAGGCGATCTGCCTGACGCCTCGGCCGTTCGACGCGCGGCAGGCGGTGGGACGCATGATCGCCGCCTACGCGTGGAAAGACGCCAAGGCCCACGGCGAGAAGCTCGACATGGTCAAGAAGAAGGAGATCCTGGCCGACATCCAGCGGGACATCGACAAGCAGATCTTCTTCCCCACCCGCATCCACGTCCTGGGCTCCAAGATCGGGTTCCTCGTGCCGAACTCGTTCCTGGGAGGATGGGCCAAGCCCGAGTGGAGCTACGTCGTCGCGGTCTCCGGCGCCGACGTCCTCCAGAAGGTCGACGTGGGGGGCTTGCTCAACATCGGCGCGGACGTCCCCGACAGCCTGTTCATCCTCGGCGTCGCGCCCGGGTTCACGTGGACCGACCGCTTCGGCGGAGGCGACGAGGACAATCCGGACCAGGCGCCTCTGATCGACATCGTCGTTCCTCCGGGGATGAAACAGGAAGACGTGCTCAAGGAGAAACCGGTGCGCCTGCCCGGTGTGGTGCCCAAGGACTTGAAGTGACCCACGCTCGCGCCGTCATTTAATTTTCCAGATCGCGCTGCCGCGCGGAGAAAGGCTCACCGTCCAGCTTCCGGCCGCACCCGCCGGCTGGCCGGCGTGGGGATCGGCGAAGATCTCCTGGGCGGACGTGATCGAAAGAGGGTACGGGCCAGCGGCCGCCACGGAGTCGGAAAGATTGTGGAGAACGAGAACGCGCTCCGCCGCCGTCGTACGGACGAACGCGAGCACCGGCGAGGAGCCGGCGGCCGGCGTCAACAGCTCGAGCGTCCCCGCGCGCAGGGCCGGCGAGGACTTCCGAGCGCGGATCAGGCCGCGGTAGCGGGAGAGGAGCGAGCCCGGATCGCCGGTCTCTTCCGCCACGTTGGCCGTGGCCTGGCCGGGCGCGAACCCGTACCAGGGAATCCCGCTGGTAAATCCCCCGCCCGCGCTCGCGTCCCACGGCATGGGAGTGCGTTTGTCCCGATCGTCGCTGGTCGGGCCGTTCTGCAGCCCCAGCTCCTCGCCATAGTAGAGAAAGGGCGCGCCGGGAAGCGTCAGCAGGATGGCCGCGGCGTTGCGCAGCTTGCCGGGGTTGGAGGCGAGGCGCGTGGCCACTCGGACCTGGTCGTGGTTGGTCAGGAATGGCGCGTCGACGACGCCCACGGGATAGGCGGCCGCGATCTCGGCGAGCTTGGCCGCGACGGCCGAGGCGTCGCCGGAGTCGACAGCCGAGACGATGCGGTCGGCCAGCGGAAAGTCGAAGTTCATCGGGAGCTCGTCGCCGACTGCGATCTGCGCCGTCGAGCCATAGTAGGTCGCGATGATCGGCGTATCGGTCCAGTTCTCACCCACCAGCGTTGCGCCCGGTTTCGCCGATCGGACGAACGAAGCGAACTCCTTCCAGTACGCGTGAGTCTCCGGCGTGTCGACCTGGCCCTGCCCGCCACCGTCCTCCACGATGTGCCGCGCGGCGTCGAGGCGGAAGCCGTCCGCGCCGCGATCGAGCCACAGCTTCGCCAGCCGCTCGATCTCCCGGCGGACCGCCGGAGTGCGGAAGTTCAGGTCCGGCATGCCGCTCCAGAAAACGCCGTAGAAATAGGAGCCGTTCATGGGGTGCCAGGTCGGATTGCTCCCTCCCCACGGCTGCGTCCAGCCGGGATCGGTCGCGCCCCAGACGTACCAGTCGCGGTGAGCCGAGGAAGGAGAGGAGGCGGAGTCGACGAACCACGGGTGGCCCGAGCCGGTATGGTTCACGACGAAGTCGAGAATGATCCGGATCCCTCTCCGGTGCGCCTCCGCAATCAGTCGCGCGAAATCGGCGTTGGTTCCGTAGTCGGCGTTGATCGTCTCGTAGTCGACGGTGTCGTACCCGTGGTAGCTCGGCGACGCGAAGACCGGCATCAGCCACAGCGCGTCGACGCCCAGATCCGACGTCGTCGCCGGATCGCCGTCGTTCAGGTAATCGAGCTTCTGGATCAGTCCGTTCAGGTCTCCCTTGCCGTCTCCGTCGGAGTCCCGGAAGCTGCGCACGAAAACTTCGTAGAAAACGGCGCCCCGCGTCCAGTCGTTGTCCCACTGAGCGGAGCCTCTTGGGGAGACGGTGCGAACGGCGGGGCGCTGCGGAGCGCGGCTGTGTTCCGGCGCCGGAGACCGAGAGGCGCAGGTCAGGAGCAGCAAGCCGAGCGGAATGGCCAGAAGCAGGCGCGCGCGGGACATTTTCCCTCCGCTCGAGAAGAAGCGGTTGAGTGGCGAGGATCATTCTATCTTCGCCGCCGTCCCAACGGGCCGAAAGGGTCGATTCGATGAACGGCTTCGACAGCGCTCGCCGCAGCGCGCTCATGCAGGACCTGCTGGCGCACCTTTTCCGGCGTCCGGCCGATCTGCTCCCTTTCGACCAGGTGCGCGAGCGCCTTCGGCTGGCCCGCGGGATCGACCGCGGCATCCAGGAGGTTCCGCTGGAGCGCATCGTCGGGACGGTGCAGCGGGAGCGCGATTTCAACCGCGCCTTTCTACCTCGCGAGGAAACGCTGCGGGAACGTTGGGAGGACCTGGAGGAGCTGGCCCAAGGCGCCCGGGGATTTCCTCCCGTCGAGCTGTACCGGGTCGGGGACGTCGATTTCGTCGTCGACGGGCATCACCGCGTCTCCGTGGCCCGCGCCAACGGCGCGCCGACGATCGAGGCCCACGTCCAGGAATTCCCGACGGACGTTCCGCTCCCGCGCGGCGCGTCGGTGGAGGACGTGCTCCTGAAGGAAGGCCTGGCCGGCTTCCTCGAAGCGACCGGCCTGGTTCCGTCGTCGCCCGACGAGTTCCGGGTCACGGCGCCCAACGGCTACGAGCGGCTTCTCGACCACATCAGCGTGCACCGCTACTACAGAGGCATCGAGCTTTCGCGGCCCGTGCCGTGGAAGGAAGCGGTCCGGTCGTGGTACGAAACGGTCTACCGGCCGATGATCGAGACCATCCGCGGCAGCCGCACCCTGCAGGAGTTTCCCGGCTCGACCGAGAGCGATCTCTACCTCTTCACCATGGACCACCTCCACTACCTGCGGCAGCGCTACGGTCCGGCTCTTCCGCTGTCGCGCGCCGTGCGCCACTTCGAGCTGTCGCTGACGCCGCGCCGAGGCCCCCTGGCCCGGCTGTGGCTGTGGTGGAAGAAGCTGGGAGGGCGGGAATGAGCGATCCCGCCGTCGACCCGGTGTGCGGAATGCGGATCGATCCGGCCCAGAGCCTGACCGTCGAGCTCGAGGGCAGGACCTATCGCTTCTGCTCCGAGTTCTGCCGCAAGACGTTTCTCGCCGACCCGGGGCGGGCGCTGGCGCAGCCTCCCCCGTTGGACGTGGAGCAGGACCCGTCATCTCGCCGGGTCGCCTACTTCTCGATGGAGGTCGGCGTCGATTCGCGGATGCCGACGTACAGCGGCGGCCTCGGGGTGCTCGCCGGCGACACGCTCAAGTCTCTGGCCGACCTGCGCATGCCTGCGGTCGGGGTCACCCTCCTCTACCACGGCGGCTATTTCCGCCAGCGGCTGGACGCCGCCGGAAACCAATCCGAGCTCCCCATCTCGTGGAACCCGGCCGACTTCGCCCGCCCGCTTCCGGCCGTGATCGCGGTGACGGTCGAAGGCCGGAGCGTCGCGGTCCGCGCGTGGCGGCACGACGTCGCCGGCTCGCAGGACCACGTCGTCCCGCTCTTCCTTCTCGACACCAATCTCGAACAGAACGCTCCGGACGACCGCCGGCTGACCGGTTTCCTCTACGGCGGCGACGAACGGTACCGCCTGTCGCAGGAGATCGTCCTCGGAATCGGCGGCTTTCGGATGCTTCGGGCCCTGGGTTACGACCGCCTCGAAAAGTTTCATTTGAACGAAGGGCACGCGAGCCTGCTGGCCCTCGAGCTTCTGCGGCGAGAGCCGGATCCGGCCGCGGTCGCGCTGGACATCCGCGACGTCAAGAAGCGCTGCGTCTTCACCACGCACACTCCGGTGGCGGCGGGGCACGACAAGTTCTCCTACGAGCTGGTGTCCGACGTTCTGGGCCAGCCGATCCCGCTGGAAGAGCTGCGGATGCTCGGCGGGCGGGAGGAGCTGAACATGACGCAGCTCGCTCTCAATCTTTCCGGCTACGTCAACGGCGTCGCCAAGCGGCACGGAGAGATTTCGCAGAAGATGTTCCCGGGCTATCCGATCGACTCCATCACCAACGGCGTCCATTCCTTCACCTGGACGGCGGAGAGTTTCCGCGCTCTCTACGACCGCCACATTCCCGGCTGGGCCCGCGACCCGTTCTCGCTGCGGCACGCCATTCACATTCCGGCGGAGGGGATCTGGGCCGCCCACGTGCAGGCCAAGGCCGCGCTGCTCGCGTCGATCGCCGGCCGGTCCGGCCGGCGTCTCGCTCCCACGGCCTTCACCATCGGCTTCGCGCGGCGGGCCACCGCCTACAAGCGGCCGGACCTGGCGCTCTCCGATCCGGCCCGCCTGGCCGAGATCGCGAAGGGTTCGGGCGGGATTCAGCTCCTCTTCGCCGGCAAGGCGCACCCCAGGGACGAGCCCGGCAAGGAGCTCATCCGTAAGATCCATCGGATCGCGTCGGACCTGGAGAAGGACCTCCCCATCGTTTATCTGGAAGACTACGACATGGACCTCGCGCGCCTCCTGACCGCGGGCGTCGATCTCTGGCTCAACACGCCTTTGCGTCCGTTGGAGGCCTCCGGGACCTCGGGGATGAAAGCGGCCCACAACGGAGTGCCCAGCCTCTCGATCCTGGACGGCTGGTGGATCGAGGGGCACATCGAAGGATTCACCGGTTGGTCCATCGGCGACGACACGACGTCCGAAAGCGGGGACGCGACGGCCGACGGCGGCGACGCCGAGGAGCTGTACCGCAAGCTGTCCGATGTCATCCTTCCCATGTTCTACGGGGACCGGCCCGCGTGGGTCGAGCTGATGCGCCGCACCATCGCCTTGAACGCCTCCTTCTTCAACACCCACCGCATGGTTCAGCAATATGCCGCCAACGCGTACATCTGAGCTTCCGGGCTGGGCTCCTCCGAGGCTTCGCCGTGACGCCTGAGGCCTTCGCCGCGTTCACGCGGGAGCTCCACGACCGCCTGGAGGCCGACGCGCGGGCCCTGGGGCTGGTGGCCCTCGGATCGATGGCCGCTCGCGACTATCAGCCCGACGCGTGGTCGGATCACGACTTCTTCGTGATCACGAAGCCGGGGGACCAGGAGTCTTTCCGGGTGGATCGATCCTGGCTTCCGAGCGCCGGCAAGATCGTGTTCTCGTATCGGGAAACTCCGCACGGCGTCAAGGCACTTTACAGCGACGGCCACATCGTCGAGTTCGCGGTGTTCGAGCCGCAGGAGATCCCTCTTGCCCGCGTCAACCGGTACCGGGTCCTGCTCGATCGCGTGGACATCGAGCGGCGCCTGGCCGACGTGGCCGCCGCGACGGCCGCGGGCACGGACGCGCGCTCCGACGACGCCTGGCTCCTCGGCCAGTTCTTGACCGCCCTTCTGGCGGGCGCTGCCCGCTCCGCGCGCGGCGAGCGGCTGAGCGGGCAGCTGCTCGTCCAGAGCCATGCCGTGCGGCCGCTCCTGATCCTGCTCGCGCGCTACATTCCTTCGGATCGCCGTAGCTTGCTGGACAACCTCGATCCGTTCCGTCGGTTCGAGATCGCGTATCCGGACCTCGCACGAGAGCTCGAAATGCATCTGCGCCGTGAGGTGCCCGACTCCGCCCGCGGTCTTCTCGATCTCGCCTCGCGCGAGCTGGCTGCCCGGCTCCCGAACTTCCCCTCGCGCGCCGCCGACGTCGTCGCGCGCAGGATCTCCGGGTCCTGACCGCCCTTCAGCGCCTCTTCGGGATCGGAGAAGCGGTGGCCAGATGCTCGACCTCGCCCACGAGCTCCGCCATGCGCTCGAGGCCGCGCGCGAGCGCCCTCGAACGGCCGCCCGGCCGGGCCAGGATCCTTGTGACCCGATCCGAGAATCGACGCGGGCGGACCGGAAGTTGCGCGACCGCCTCGAGAGCGCCCTTCTCGTTGACGAGGTAACGGCCGTTGGCGGCAAAGAGCACTTGAGCGAGGCAGGCGGCGCTGCGAAACAGGCAGCCCGAGACGTGAAAGACGTCGCCCCGACGCGCCGACTTGTCCGCCGTTTCCAGCGCGAACCGCGCCTCCCACAGGAACGCCTCTCGGATCGCGCGGCGAAGAGCCGGCGGGTAGGGACGCGTGCGCCGCTGCAGGGCCGCCAGCTTTCCCTGAGGGTCGTAGAGAATGCGGGCGTGATGCGTTTCTCCGACATAGATGTGGGTGGAAAACGCGTGCGGATGGCCCGGCTGGTAGTGGGACGAGATCGTGCCGCGGCGTGCGTCGGAGATGGCTCGCCCGACCCGCGAGAGATCCCGGTAGATCCAGTCGACGCGGCGCCCGCCGATCTCGAGCCAGGCCCCGCCGTCGATCCACGGCCCCCATCCGCCCAGAGCCGTCACTTTGGGCGCGCGGCGGCGGCCTTCGAGCCTCCGGGCAAGCGCCCGCAGCCGCGCGATGTCGGGCGGCGTCTTCGGCTCGTAGTACAGCCCGAGATCGAGATCGGACAAAGCATCCGCTTCGCCGCGGGCCCACGATCCGCCGGCGGCGACCGCAGCCACGCCTGGTATCCGCGCGAGCTCCGCGGCGACGCTCGCAGCGAGCTGCTCGACCGCGGCCGCGCCAGGTCTCGAGCGCCTTCGAGATCGGGAGCTGTGCACCGTCGCATCCGTCATCGCGTCAGACCATCCCGGGCCAGTCCGCGCCACGCTCCAGCCATCGGGCCCGAAGAGAGCCTCGCAGGGCGTCCGGCAGCGGCCCGCGAGCGACCGCGGCGACATGGCCGCGCAGCCGCTCGAGCGAGCGCGTCCCCACGATCGCGGCGCTGACGCCCGGCTCGTAAGCGGCCAAGCGCAACGCCAGCTCTGCCGGTTCGAAGCCCCCGAGGTCGTAGGCGAGGTCCCGCCAGCGGCGCCAGTAGGCCCCGGCGGCCTCGTCGCCGGAAGGCGGCTCGGGCCGGGCCCACGGAGCGTTGGCCAGAGGCCGCTTGGCGATCACGCCCATGCCCCGGGCCGCGGCGCCGGCGACCGTGCCCTTCTCGATCGAAGCCAGGTCGCAAAGGTTGATCGACGTCTGGATGCCGCCGAAGAAACCCGACTCGACCGCCCAGGCCAGCGGCTCGCCATCGCCGGAATAGGCGGCCACACGGATCTTTCCCGCCTCGCGCGCGCGCCGGAGCGCCTCCACGACGTCGCCCCGGGCCAGGACCTCCTTCGGGCAGGAGTGCAGATGCACGATGTCGATCACGTCGGTCTGGAGCCTGGCGAGCGCCCGATCGACGCCCGCGCTCACAGTCGGGCCGGTCCAGTCGGGAAGCTCCGGCACGCCGTAACCGACCTTCGTCGACAGGACGACCTCTCCGCGCCGGTGCGAGAGGTGCCTCCCGATCCGCTCCTCCGAGAGCCCGTAGCTTCGGGCCGTGTCGATCAGGCGAGCGCCGGCGTCGAGCGCGCCGTTCAACAGACGGCCGGCCCCGGCTTCCGACAGGGCGGGATCGCCCGCCGCCGCCGCGCCGAAGCCCAGCGGCGAGACCTCCAGCCCCGTCGTTCCGAACGCCCGGTTCCGAATCGGCATGCCCGGCCATTGTTTCACCGGACGGCTCTGGCACCGGCCTCGCGGAGAAGAGTTTGGGCGCCGCGATGGCGCCTCCAAAGGGGGAAGTCATGAAGAAAGCTCTGACCATCTGGACAGTCGGAATGCTGTGCCTCACCGCCGCAGCGCTGGCCCAGGAAGCGAAGGCGCAAGGGACGCAAGAGGTTCAGGACATTCGGGGAACGGTGGTGCAGGTTGACAGCCATGCCAGGTCGCTGGCCCTTCGAGAGGACTCCGGCAAGCCTCGATGGTTTCGTGGGACAGCGCGACTTCGCTGCAGGGCGGCGAGCCGCGGGAAGGCGAGTCCGTCGAGTTGTCGTTGGTCCGCCGCGACGGTAAAACGGTCGCGACCTCGATCCACGTCCTGGCCGTGCCGACACGCCGCGGATCCCTGGAGAACTCGAGACGCTAACAATCTATAGATTGTTAGCTTGGTCTTCGATCGTTACCTGGTCTTCGCGGCGGTCCTGGCGAAGGTCAGGATCTCTCCGGTCTCTCCGTTCTCGAAGCGCATTCCTTCGGAAGAGAACCGGACGGTCCAGTCCTTGTCGATGCTCTGAATCTCGCCGGCGTGGAGAGCGTTGCGGCAATTGGGCACCGGCTTGATCGTCCCCTGGAAGGAGTCATCGCGCGCCGCCAGCAGCGTCCAGCATCCCGCCTCGAGCTCCGTTGGCGAGAACGTGGGATCGGCAAAGCGCCGCGCCGCTTCGAGGGGGTCGACTCCCGGGACGAAGACCAGCCAGACGACGTCCCCCTGATAGGAAATTCGCCACGCGCCCCGCAAAAGAACGGCGTCTCCCTGGTAGGTCCCCGTCACGCGCACGTCGAGCCTTTGCAGCTGGGAGGCGGGCGCCGACGCCAGGCCGATCCGCGACGAGACGATCGTCAGTTCATTTCCGGGGCTGGTGCCATGAAAAGTGCCGATCAGGAGACTGGTGAGCCGAGAAACGGCATTGGCCGGAATTGCGTCCTTTGGGAGCGCGAGGAACTCTGAGCCGATCAGCGCGAGACTGCAGGACAGCGAGGCGATCAGCGCGACGACCGCACGGCGGACTCTTCCGTTCTGGCGGCCGGATGAACTCATGGCCGACACTGTAGCAAGATCCTCGACGGATCGCCGCGCCACGGCGGACCGAGCACTCAGGCCGGACAGCCAGAGTTGATCCGTTTGGCTGTCGATCGACGACGTCGTCCTCCACACCGGGAGAACGGCGAGCCGACGGTTTCGGAGGGTGAGACGCTGCTCAGGGAATCTGCGAGCACGAGACGACCGGACTCAAGACTTCGGACTTCGGACTTCGGACTTAGGACTTGGGACTTCGGGCTCCGGTCTCCCCCCGTCTCAGGAGTTCCCGGACCTCCTCGTCGGTCGTCTGCTCGAAGTCTCTGTACCATTCGCCGACCGCGCGGAAGTCCTCCGGGAGGAGGGGGCAGACCAGCTCGTCCGCCAGTGCGGCGATTTCCCGGGCCGTCGATCGGGCCGCGACCGGCACGGCCGCCACGATCCTGGCGGGGCTCTGGCGTCGTAGAGAAGCGATCGCGGCCTTCATCGTCGCGCCGGTCGCCAGACCGTCGTCGACCAGTATGACCGTCGCGCCGCCCAGCGCCAGGGGCGGCCGGCCCCTCCGATAGGCCCGCTCCCGCCGCGCGATCTCCTCGATCTCGGCGCGGGCGACCGTCTCGATCTCTTCCTGCCGGATCCCGAGCCGGCGCACGACATCCTCGTTGAGGACGCGTACGCCCCCGCTGGCGACGGCGCCCATCGCCAGCTCCTCCTGCCCCGGCGCGCCGAGCTTGCGGACCAGGAAGACCTCGAGCGGCGCCGACAGGGAGCGCGCGATCTGGAAAGCGACCGGAACGCCACCGCGGGGCAGCGCCAGGACGAGGACATCGGCACGGCCGGCGTACCCGGCCAGGGCGTCGGCGAGCACGAGCCCGGCTTGCGATCGGTCTGCGTAGCGCTGCGTGACCGGGGCCCTCCGATTCCTGTTCGCGCCGCCTACGGCTGGAGAGCCTCCTCCGGGGAGTCTGGAAGAGCTCGCGCGCGGAATTGAAGGATGGTCTTCGTCCCGTCGGTCGACTCGACGTTGAGCGCTTCCTCCGTCCCGTCGTCGGCCATCTCGACCCAGATCTGGGACGGATTCTCGATCTCGTGCTCCACGTGGTCCCGCGGGTCCCGCCCGATGTAAATCGAGATGGGTCCGCGCCCCTCGCGGTCGGACACGACGCCTTCGAGAGGCAGGTCCGTCACTTCGATCTGCGAGCCCAGGCGGGGATGGATGACCCGCACCGACACGGGAGAATCCTCGTGGCGCTGGCTGAAGGCGCGGAAGAAACTGAACCACTCGGCTCTGGGAACCTGACGGCTGCGCATCTTCGCCTCCTTGTGGCCAAGCACCCCGAAAACCGATCGCTGTCCTTCCGCGGGCTCCGACGCAACCTCCCCCGGCTCGAACGAAGGACGGCGGATCGGACCGCGGCCCCTATTATCGTCCGAAGCCATCGGAAAGGCCCCCGCACCTGGCCGGCCGCCTCCTCCGGTGATGCGTTTGCATCAGGCTCGACCGCGCGGCCCCCGGTAGTCTGCCCGCATGAGATCGAGTCTCAATCGCGCGGTTCGCGCCCCCTCTCCGGAGGACCCGGCGCCCGTGGCCGAGGCTCCCGCTCCCGCCCCTCGCGACGGGATCGTTCTGGTCGGCAATCCCAACGTCGGCAAGAGCGTCCTCTTCGGGGTCCTGACCGGAAAGTACGTGACGGTCTCCAACTATCCGGGAACGACCGTCGAGGTCTCGACCGGCCACATGCACATCGCCGGGCGGCGCGTGACGGTGGTCGACACTCCCGGCGCCGCCTCGTTCGTTCCCTCTTCGGAAGACGAGCGCGTCACCCGAGACATTCTCCTGGAAGAGGCGCCGCGCGCCGTGGTCGTGGTCGGCGACGCCAAGAACCTGGAGCGCACGCTCCTTCTGGCGATCCAGGTCGCCGAGATGGAGCTTCCCTTCGTCCTGTGCCTCAACATGATGGACGAAGCGCGGGCGCGCGGGTTCGTGGTGGACGAGGACATGCTGGCCCGCCGCCTCGGTGTGACCGTCGTCTCGACCGTGGCGATCCGCCGCGAAGGCATCGGCCGTCTCCTGGCCGCGCTGGAAGATCCGATGGCCGGGGCGATGCACGTTGCCTATCCCGCGGCAGTCGAGGCGGCGGTCGGCCGCGTCCTCCCGCTCATGCCCGCCGGCGCGCCTCTCGCTCCGGTCCCTCGCGCTTCTGGCGCTGTGCGGGGACGAGACGCTTTCCGCGTGGTTGGCGCGGCGGATGACGTCGGACGATCTCTCGTCGCTCGAGCAGGAGCGCCAGCGCCTGCGGCGTCTCTTCCCCGACCACCTGGCCTGCGTCGTGGCCCGCGCGCGGTTGGCGCACGCCGGACGCCTGGCCCGCGAAGCCGCGCCGGCCATCGGTCAGGATCAGCCCGGGCCGCGGCGCCTGGCGCGCGTCCTGGACACGGCCACGACCCACCGGCTGTGGGGACTTCCGATCCTCGCGGCGGTGCTGGCGGTCTGTTATCTCTTCGTGGGCGTCTTCGGCGCCAAGACGCTCGTCGACCTGCTGGAGAACGGCCTCTTCGGCAAGATCATCTCGCCCGCCGCGACCGCCGCCGCCAACCGGTGGATCCCCTGGGCCCTGGTCCGGGATCTCTTCGTCGGTCCCTACGGGATCGTCACGATGGCCCTGGCCTACTCCCTCGCCCTGGTGCTGCCGATCGTGGGGACGTTCTTCCTCGCCTTCGGCGCGCTCGAGGACTCCGGCTACCTCCCGCGCCTGGCGGTCATGGTCAACCGTCTCTTCAAGAAGATGGGATTGAACGGGAAGGCGGTCCTTCCGATGGTTCTCGGCCTGGGCTGCGACACGATGGCGACCCTGACGACCCGCATCCTGGAAACGCCCAAGGAGCGCCTCATCGTCATCCTGCTGCTCGCGCTCGGCGTGCCGTGCTCGGCGCAGCTCACGGTCGTCATGGCCATGCTGTCGGGGCTCTCGCTGTGGGCCGTGCTCATCTGGGCCGGCGTCGTGATCGGCGTCATCGTGCTCGTCGGCCGGCTCGCGGCGAAGGTGATCCCGGGCCGGGGAAGCGACTTCGTCCTGGAGCTGCCCCCGCTGCGCATGCCGCGCCCGGGCAACATCCTGATCAAGACCCTGGCGCGCATCGAGTGGTACCTGAAGGAAGCCGTGCCTCTCTTCATCCTGGGGACCGTGATCCTGTTCGTGGCGGACCGGCTGCGGCTCCTGGGTTCACTCGAACGATGGGCGAAGCCGGTGGTGACGGGCTGGCTCGGCCTGCCACCGCAGACGGCGGAGGTCTTCGTCATCGGGTTCCTGCGCCGCGACTTCGGCGCTGCCGGCCTGTTCGAGCTCGCCCGGCAGGGCCGGCTCGATCCCATCCAGATCGTCGTTTCGATGGTGACGATCACGCTCTTCATCCCGTGCATTGCGAACTTCTTCATGATCGTCAAGGAACGCGGGTGGAAGACGGGGCTGGCCATCGCGGCGTTCATCACGCCGCTCGCCTTGACCGTCGGCGGCGCGCTGCACTGGGCCCTGACGACCTTCCCGGTGAAACTGAAATGAGCATCTCCATCGGCCTTCCCCCATCACCCGATCCCGCTGCGATCCCGCTGCCATCCCGCGGCGATGCTTCCGATTCCTCCGATTGTTCCGATCGCGATCGGGATGGAACGGTCTTCGCCTGCTCTCTCTGCGGATGCCGGTTCACGCACGGCGCGCGGGTCTGCAGCGCCTGCCCCATCTCGTCGGGATGCGACGTGGTGGCTTGCCCGCGCTGCGGCTTTCAATTCCCCCGCTCGTCGCGCATCGCCGACGCGATCGCCCGGCTGTGGCTACGCTGGAAGAACCCGAGGACATCATGAGCCACGAAAGGGATCTCGCCGATCAGGACGTGGAGGAGGTCGCCGAAGAGCTCTGGACCCTGGCGGAAGGCGGAAGCGACCGGCTGGCGGACTTGAAGCTGGCCACGAAGGTCGCCGCGATCGACGCCGCCTTGGAGCAGCTCGCCGCCCGGAGCCTCATCCACTCCTACGGAGACCGGATCCTCCTGACGCCCGCGGGCCGCGAGCTCGCCGAGCTGCAGGTGCGCCGCCACCGGCTCGGAGAGACCCTGTTCACGACGGTGCTCGAGGTCAAGGACGAGAGCGCGGTCGACCGAACCGCCTGCGTCATGGAGCACGTCCTGGGCGACGGGATGACCGACTCGATCTGCGCGTTCCTGGGGCATCCCAAGTTCTGTCCGCACGGCAAGCCGATCCCGCCGGGCCCGTGCTGCCGGTCCCTGACGCGCACGGTCGAGCCGCTGGTCGAACCGCTCGACCGGCTCCCGGTCGGCTCGAGCGGCCGCATCGTGTACATCGTGCCGCGCGAGCCGGAGCGCCTCGTGAAGCTGTCCAACCTCGGGATCGTTCCGGGCGCCATCATCCATCTGCAGCAGAAGAGCCCTGCGGCCGTCCTGCGCGTGCAGGAGACGACCCTGGCCGTCGATCCGGCGATCGCGGCGGAGATCTACGTCAAGAGGGTGTAGGCTCGACTTCTCCGCCGGGAGCGGGTGAGCGAGGGGACGCTCTTCTCTCCTCCACCCCCTCGCTTTCGCCCCTTCCCGGCGGAATCAACCGCTCTTCTTCGGCGTGGGCCGCTTCGGGCGGGCCTGCGACATCAAATGCCGCACCCACTGCGCCTGCTCGCGGGCGGAGCGGGCCAGCTCCGCGTCGTCGGCCGTCGCCGCTACGGCTTCGAATCCGGAGAGGGCTCCCGCGAGGTCCCGGCGGTTGTACCGCGCGACGGCGTCGTTGTATCGCCGAAAGCAGCGATTCTTCGCGGCGTCGCGGCGCAGGGCCTGCAGCTGGTCATCGAGAGCCCGCGCCACCTCGGGCGGCGCGGAAGAGACGGTTTGCTCCAGCAGGACGAGGGCGTCCTCGTCCCGGCCGTCCCGCAGCAGCTCGCCGACGTGTTCGAGCGACGCCTGGAGCTCCTCGTTCTTCCTCTTCTCGGCCAGGACGCGGTCGGCCTCCGGTCCCAGGCCCTGGCGAAGCCATTGCGCGGCCTTCTCGCGGTCTCCGCGCTGCTCGTAGAGATTCGCCAGATCGAGGCAAAGGTCCGTTGGGCTCTGGAGCGTCGCGGCGGCGGCCTCCAGCTGGGTGATCCCCTCGGAGACATCGGGTCCGGCCTCGAAGAGATAGGTGCGTCCCAGGGCCACCCGGCCCTGCGCGAAATCCGGCTCCTCCTCCACTGCCCGCGCCAGCGCGGCGCGCGCCTCGTCCAGGCGCCGGCGCCGATCGGCGTCGAGATGGCCGGGCACGAACGGCCGGTCGGCGACAGATCGCATCAGCATCTCCCCCAGGTGGAAGGGAACCCGAAAATCGCGCGAGCCGGCGGCAACCGCACGGCGCAACAGGTCCTCGGCCTCGTCGACCCGCTCCTGCCGGAGCCGCACGAGACCCATGCCGGCCAGGGCATCGGGGTCTGAGGGGTTCGCCGCGAGGACGGCCTCAAAGTACGCCTGCGCGTCGCCCAGACGATCGGGCGAGCCGTGCGCCAGCAAGTCTCCGAGGCGGCACAGCGTCTGCTCGTAGGTGAGCGGCGTCGTCTGCGTGCGGGTCGGCAGCTTGAGCTCCTCGAACCGGACCTGCCGATACGAGAAACTCGTCTGCCGCACGTAGCGGGACAGCTCACCTTGAAGGGTCGCGTAGTCGGCCTGGAACGCCGCGCGAAAGGCCTCGTCCTGGGGCTTGCCCTCCTGCAGCAGCACGAGGAACCGTCCGAGCTGGGGGGTCCTGCGCGGGTTCCCGCGCATCAGGTAGTGCACGAGCGCCCAGGACTCGGCGTAGAAGATTCCCTGCCTGGACTGCTCGTTGTATTCGGGCGAGTCGTTTCGGACGGCGAGCAGCCTGGCCAACGGGAGCATGGCCTCGGTTCGCAGACGCCAGAGGTGCGCGTCCACGGGCAAACCCACCCGCGCGCCCTTCGAGCTCGCCTGGAACGTGCTGTAGAAGTCGGCCAGCCCCTCGTCGTACCAGGTCGGCTGCTGCGGGAAGTGCCTGCGAAGAAAGTCGTGAAGGTATTCGTGGTACACCACCGGCCGGGGATCGTGGTTCCACGACGCCGTCAGCGCGATGAAGTTGCCTTCGTCGGTCCCCTGGAAGAAGCCCGTGGCCCCGCTGGGTTTGCCCTGGTACAGCGGCTTGTACGGCGTCAGCGCCGAGTTGCTCTTGAAGACGAACACGGACGTGGGCACCGGAGAGCCTGCCGAGGACGACCGCTGGAGCAGCTCCAGGACGGCGCGCAGCTTCTCCATCTCCAGGCCGATCTCGCTGGTCCGCGACGCGCTGGCGTCGCTGAAGAGCGTGAAGTGCTCCGTGTCGACGCGAACCCAGGCGTCGTCTCTGGCCGGGAGCGAGCTCGCCGCTGAGCGCGCCGCCCCCGACGCTGCGAGGGTCAGCCCGAACGCCAGAATCCGCCGTGCAAACGCCATGGCCGTCGTCTCGGAGAGGGACGTCCAACGATAGCCCAATCCCGGGCGGAAAGAGAGAGTCCGCCGGCTTACTTGACCAGGAGCACGGGGCACCGCGACAGGATCCCGACCTTGTAGCTCACGGTTCCCCAGCTCTCACCGTGCCGCAGCGGAATCTTGTGCGAGGAGAGAACGATCAGGTCGGACCGGTTGTCCCGGGCGCATCGCAGGATCTCGTTGACCGGCTTCCCGTACAGAACGGCGGCCTCGACCGCGACGCCCCGTTTCCGAAACACGTCCGCGAACGTCTTCATCCGCCCGCGCGCGGCGCCCTCGAGCTTCCGATAGAAGGAGTCCAGAGACGGCGAGTCCAGGTCGTCGATCCGCTCGATCACGTGCAGCAGCAGGACGTCGGCCCGATTCGCCGCGGCCAGACGGGCGGCGGTGCGCGCCGCGCGCAGGCTGCGAGGGGTGAAATCGACGGGAACCAGGACCCGCCGGAACACGATCAGCTCTCCCGGGCCGGATGCCGCCGCACGTAGTCGAGCGCGAACTCCTTCAGCGTCTCGCTCTTCAGGCCGATCTGCGTGGCCTCTTTCTCCGCCTCCGCGGTGCTCCATCCGTCGACGAGCATTCTCCGGATCATCCACAGGCCGGCCACGCGATTGGCGGTGCCGCAGTGGATGAAGACCGGATAGATCCGCGCGTCGTTGGTGATCTGGAGAAAGGCGTCGACCTGGGAGTCCTTGGGATCCGCGGTTCGGACCGGAATGTTCACGTAATCGAGGCCCAGGTCCCGCACCGCCGCCTCTTCCGTGGCCGCGTCGTGCTCGGAGGGCTCGCGCAGATTGATGACCGTGCGGAATCCCCGCTGGGCGAGGCCGGCGATCTGAGGAATGGTCGGCTGGGCTCCGGTCGAAACGCGGTCGTCGACGCGGTGGAACTTCTCGATCTCCGTCTCCACCGCCGCGAAGGCGACCGCGGCGAGCACCGGAGCCAGGAGGCAGATCAGGAACGTCGCCATCCGGCGCGCGCGCATCGTCAGCCCCGCTCCAGAAAATCGCGCACGAAATCGGCCTCGGTCAGGATCCCGACCAGGTGCAGCCCCTCGACCACCGGCACGCACCCGATCTTGTTCTCCAGGAGCATCTGCGCGGCCTCGCGCAGGCTCGCGTCCGGCTCGATCGTGTCGGGCTCGGTGGCCATGATGTCGCGCACCCTCCGACGCCGCAGCTCGTCCCGTTCCGCGGAGAGAGGCAGATCGTCGAGCGCTCCGAGCGCCGACCGCGACAGGTCCCGGTGCGTCACCAGGCCGACGATGTCGCCTTCCGGATCCACCACCGGCACGTGGCGGACGTGTCGCGAGTCCATCAGGTCGTAGAGAGTGGCCAGATTGTCCTTGGGCCTCAGGGTGAAGACGTTCTCGGTCATCAGGTCGCGCACCAGGCGCTCGCGCGCGGCCTTGCCCGGAGCGGTCCCGCCCGCCGAGCCCTTCCCCGCCGGGGCGGGGGCCTTCGAGCCGGCGCGGCGCGGTCTGGAAAGCGTTTCTGAAAGCGTCATGATCGTTGTCCTCCTCCGACGGCTTTTCCGTCCGAATGTGTGTCGCGATTCATCACGATCCGGCCATGGCCTTCCCGGCCGCCGCCAGCGATGCCCTGCCGGCCCGGGCCCTCTCCAGGAAGCTCTCCACCTGCACGCGGTTGGACGTGGGAAGGACCAGAATCGGACAGGCGCTGGCTCGAACGACCTTGCGCGTGTTGGATCCGAGCAGAACGGCGCGAACCGCCGACATCCCGGTGGCCGAGACGACGGTCAGGTCGCACTCCTTTTCCCGGGCGAAGGAAAGAATCCCTTCCGCCGGAGTGGCCGCCTCGATGACCTGGGCCTGCTCCACGGGCCGCGGCAGAATGGGACTGACCCGGGCGCGCCAGCGCTCGAGCTCCTCGGTGGCCAGGCGCAGCAGCTCGTCCTGGTGGATGCCGTGCCGATTGTTCCATCGGGCGATCACGTGCAGCAGATAGGGCTGGGCTCCGGTGAGGTCGGCCAGTGCCAGGCCCCAGTCGGCGCTTTCCCGCGAGGCGCGGGAGAAATCGGTCGGGATCAGGATGCGGCGGATGCGGTAGTCCGCGGGCAGCTCCCGATGCAGCAGCACGCCGCAGGTCGCGTGATGGAGGAGGGCCGCGGCCATCCCCCCGATCTTGCGGTCCTGAGCCGCCGCGCTGCGGGTCCGCGCGACCACCAGGTCGGAGCGCCAGAAGCTCGCCTCCCGCAGGATCTCCTCGGTGGGATTCCCGCGAACGACTTCGGCGCTGACGGCGAAGCCGTCGGCCGCCAGCGGCCGCATCTCGTGCTCCGTCTCGACGCGCGTGGCGTTTTCCGCATCGAACTCGAGCTGGGCGATCTCCGGCAGGCGGGGATAGGTCTCCGGAATGAATACGTCCGCCTCGACCGGGCGGTGGACATAGAGCCGCCTCAAGTGGGTCGCCTCCGGCGGGAGCAGGGCGCTCAGCAGCCGCTCCACTTCGCCGACGTCATCCTTGGGCTTCATGGGAAGAAGGACTCTCAATTGGCGGTTTGTCGCGTTGGCCATGTTCCAACCGGGCGTTGGCGCCCGGCCTCCGAAACGATGCTCTCCGAACCCGGGGCCGGGTGAAATGAGTCAAACGCATCAGTCTCGAAGCGACTCCGGTTGATGCCTTTGGATCTCGCGGCGGCGGGCCTCCAGAGACCAAGATGAGCCATGAGAGTCGCTCAGGTGATGACCCGCCACCCCGTGTGCTGCACGCCCAAGACGACGCTCGGGGCGGCGGCTGTTCTCATGGCCGAGGCCGGCTGCGGCACTCTGCCGGTCGTCCTGCAGGGCCGCACCGTCGGCATGATCACCGACCGCGACATCTGCGTGGGCCTTGGCGCGGCACAATGCTTGCCGTCGGATCTTCCTGTCGCCGACGTCATGAGCGACGCTCTCCATGTCTGCCATGAAGACGACGACCTCGGCTGCGCCCTCGAGATCATGCAGCGCCACCATGTGCGCCGCCTTCCCGTGCTCGACCGGACCGAGAAGCTGGTCGGCATCCTGTCGGTCGACGACGTCCTGGGGAGAGTGGGGACGGCGCACGCGCTTTCCGACCCCGAGGCCATCGCGGCCTATCGGAGCATCTGCGGCAGCGTCTGAGCGCTCGCGCGCCTTCCGGAGGGAGCCATGAGAGTCGAGAACGTCATGACCGGCGACGTGGAGAGCTGCTCGCCGGAGACCACGCTGGCAGAGGCCGGGCGAACCCTGAGGCACATCGACTCGGGAATCCTTCCTGTCGTCGCCGGCGGGAGAACGGTGGGGGTCATCACCGATCGGGACATCTGCGTGGCCCTGGCGGAGCAGGACCGGCTGCCTTCGCAGATGCGCGTCGCAGAGGCCATGAGCCGCACGGTGTGCTCCTGCCGGCCCGAGGCCAACGTCCGGGCGGCCCTCGCCATGATGAGGGAGAAGCGTCTCCGGCGTCTGCCGGTGATCGACGCGGAGGGCGGGCTCACGGGCATCCTCTCCATCAACGACGTCATTCTCCGCGCCGAAGAGACGGGCGAGACGACCGGCGTGTCCTACGCCGACGTCGTCCACACCCTCCAATCGATCTGCGAGCACCGCTATCCGGTGCCGGCGGCACTGCCGGCGGACGTGACGGCTCTGATCCAGGCGCTCTGAAGAGACTCGACGTCCGCGCCCGCGGCGAAGGGTATGATTCATTCGAATCAGAGAGCCCGCTCCCCGCCGGGAGAAGGTGACGCGGGAGGTTCCCACCGTGCCGATCAAGACCCCGTCCCCCGCCCTGCTGACCGCCGCGGAGCCCGCTTACCCGGCCCACGAGGAGCGCGACGTCGTGCTGCGCTCGGGATCCACCCTCCGCCTGCGGCCGATCCGCCCGGCGGACGCGCCGGCCCTGCTCGCGTTCTACAAGCGCCTCTCGCCCGACAGCCTGTACTTCCGTTTCTTTTCGGTCCCCAACGTCGACGCGGAACGGGCGGCGAGCTTCTGCCGGGTGGACTACGACAGTCTTTTCGCCCTGGTGGGAGAGGCCGCCGGCCGGATCGTGGCGGTGGCCCACTATTTCCGCGACCCCCGCCGGCCCGAGCGGGCCGAGGTCGCCTTCACGGTGGAAGACGCGCTCCAGGGCCAGGGGGTCGGCACGCGGCTCCTCGAGCGCCTGGCGGAGATCGCCCGCGCGCACCGGATCACCATCTTCGAAGCCGAGGTCCTGGGCCACAACCGGCGCATGATCGACGTGTTTCGCAACTGCGGATTCGACACGACGCGGCGGCGCATCGAGGAAGGCGTCGAGCGCATCGTCCTCGAGCTCACCCCCACGCTGGCGTACGAGGAGCGCTCGGCCGAGCGCTCGGAGATGGCGGCCGCCGCGTCGATGAAGCTCCTGTTCGAGCCGGAAGTCGTCGCGGTCATCGGGGCCAGCCGCGAGCGCGGAAAGATCGGCGCGGAGATCTTCTACAACCTGGTGTCCAACGGCTTCCGGGGGAAGGTCCTGCCGATCAACCCCAAGGCCCGGGAGATTCTCGGCATCGCCTGCTTCCCGAACCTCTCGGCCGTCCCCGGCCCGGTCGACCTCGTCGTGATCTCCATCCCCGCGGACAAGGTCGCAACGGCCATCGACGAGTGCGTGGCCAAGGGCGTGAAGGCGATCGTCGTCATCACCGCCGGCTTCTCGGAGACCGGCGAGGAGGGCCGGCGGCGCGAGGCCGCGCTGGTCGAGAAGATCCGGGCCGCGGGCATCCGGATGGTCGGACCCAACTGCATGGGGCTGGTCAACACCGATCCCGACGTCTGCCTCGACGCCACGTTCGCTCCGATCTATCCGCCGGCCGGCCGCGTGGCGCTCTCCACCCAGAGCGGTGCGCTCGGCCTCGCCCTTCTCGACTACGCCTCGAAGTTGAACCTCGGCATCTCGACGTTCGTGTCCGTGGGCAACAAGGCCGACGTCTCGGGCAACGATCTCATCCAGTACTGGGCCGAGGACCCCCGCACCGACGTGATCCTCCTGTACCTGGAGAGTTTCGGAAACCCGGTCCGCTTCTCGCAGATCGCGCGCCGCGTGGCGCGCAAGAAGCCCATCATCGCGGTCAAGGCCGGGCGCTCGCGGGCCGGATCGCGGGCCGCGTCGTCGCACACCGGAGCGCTGGCGGAGGCCGATCCGGTGGTGGACGCCCTGTTCCGGCAGGCCGGCGTGATCCGCACCGGCACGCTGGAGGAGCTCTTCGACGTCGCGATGCTGCTCGCGCACCAGCCCATTCCGCGCGGCCGCCGCGTGGGCATCCTGACCAATGCCGGCGGACCGGGAATCCTGGCGGCGGATTCCTGCGAGGCCCTGGGCCTGGAGCTTCCGCCTCTCTCCCCGGCGACCGCGGCCAAGCTGCGCGCCTTCCTGCCCGCGGCAGCGAGCGTGGGCAACCCTGTCGACATGCTGGCGGCCGCTCCGCCCGAGCACTACCGCAAGGCCCTGAAGATTCTGTTGTCGGAGGACAAGCTCGACAGCGTCCTGGTGATCTTCATCCCGCCGATCGCCACGAACCCCGACGCCGTGGCCACGGCCATCGTGGAAGGGGCCAAGGGAGCGCGCAAGCCGGTCCTCGGCACCTTCATGAGCGCGAAAGGAACGCCGCCCGCGCTGGCGACGATCCCCTGTTACCCGTTCCCGGAATCGGCGGCGGTCGCGCTCGCGCGGGCCGCGGCCTACGGGGAGTGGCGGTCCGAGCCTCCCGGGGAAACGCCGACCTTCGAGGATCTCCACGTCGCCCGCGCACGCTCCATCGTCGATCGTGCGCTGGCTGCGGGTGGAGGTTGGCTGGGGCCCGCGGACGTCCAGGAGCTGTTGACCGCGTTTGGCATTCCGGTGGCGGCCATCGAGGTCGCTTCCGACGAAAATGCCGCCGTCGCGGCGGCCAGAAAACTGGGATTCCCGGTCGCCCTCAAGGCCGTCGGGCCGGCCATCCTTCACAAGACCGAAGTCGGGGGCGTTCTGCTGGGGCTCAAGGACGAGGCCGCCGTGGCCGCCGCCTGTCGCGACCTTCAGAAGCGGCTCGGCTCCGGGCTGACGGATTTTCTGGTTCAGGCCATGGTCCCCGGAGGCGTCGAGGTCATCGTCGGAGTGACGCAGGACTCCACGTTCGGTCCCGTCGTTCTATACGGGAGCGGCGGAATTCTCGTCGAGCTCGTGGCCGACGTGGCGTTCCGGCTGCACCCGTTGACCGACATCGACGTCGCCGCAATGCTCGACGAGGTCAAGGGCACGGCCCTGCTGCGGGGCTACCGCGGCGCGGCGCCGGCGGACGAGAGCGCTCTGAAGGATCTGCTCCTGCGCACCTCCGCGCTGGTCGAGCACTGTCCCGAGGTGAGGGAGATGGACTTGAATCCGGTCAAGGTGCTCGCGCGCGGCGCCCGCGTCGTCGACGCACGCGTCCGGATCGGGAGGCGGCCGATTCTGCCGCCGTCGCGGCGGATCGCGTATTGAAGCGCCATCGGCCCTGATCCGGAGTCGCGGATCACCCGATCTCCGATCGCCGGATCACCGGATTGCTGATGTGTTCTCATCAGGCACGAGCCGGCGAGCCGCGAGACGATGGAGCCGTTCAGGAGGTTGGTCATGAGAGTCCAGGATGTGATGACGACTCCCGCCCGCTCGTGCACGCCCGACGCGACTCTGGCGCAGGCGGCCCAGACCATGTGGGACCACGATTGCGGCGCGCTGCCGGTTCTCGACTCCGACGGCCGGCCGGCCGGCGTGCTGACCGACCGCGACATCTGCATGGCCGTGGCCCGCAAGAACCGCTTCCCGGGAGACATGCGGGTCCGGGAGGTCATGAGCCCGCACCCCTTCGTCTGCAAGCCGTCGGACGAGATCGAGTCGGCGCTGATGACCATGGCGAGACGGCAGGTTCGCCGCCTTCCGGTCGTCGACGGCCGGGGATGCCTGGTCGGGATCGTTTCGGTCAACGACGTCGCTGCCGGAGCCACCGAAGGGCGCCTCTCCGCACGCGGCGCCGACGACATTCACCGGATGGTGGTCGAGGCGCTTCTGGCCATTCGCGAGCCCAGCCGGGATCCCAACAAGCAGTCGGCATAGACGGCCCCGCTGCGGCGGCACGGCGGGAGGAGCCATGAGAAAGAAGCTTCGCATCCTCGTGGCCGTCGACTTTTCGGCGCCTTCGCGGCGGGCGCTCCGGGCCGCGGCGGCGCTGGCGAGAAGGACCGGCGGCCTCGTCACGATCGCGCACGTGCGCCCCTCCTCCGATTTGAAGGCCGCGATCCAAGAAGACCGGGGAGACCTGGTGCGTCTGGCTCCCCGAGACCTCCGGCGCGGCCTGGCCGCGCACTATGAAAAGCGCCTGGAGGCGGTGCGACGGCTCGCGGCGGGAGCCCGGACGCTCCTTCTCGAGGGGTGGCCGGCCCGCGCCATCGCGCAAACGGCGCAGCGCGGCTACGACATCATCGTCGTGGGAAGCCGCGGCCGCGGCGCCCTGCGGCTGGCCCTCCTGGGCAGCACCACGCTGGAGATCCTCCACCGCTCGCGTGTGCCGGTCCTGGTGGTCGAGTCTCCTTCGAGACCGAGGCGTTGAGCGCTTCTCCGATCGACGCCTCGGCCCAGGGCGGGTTGACAGAGGCGCAAGCCGAGCGCCGGTTGGCCGAGGACGGTTACAACGAGCTCCCGGCGCCGCGCCGCCGCGGGATCCTGCGCCTGGCGATCGACACCGTTCGCGAGCCGATGATTCTCCTGCTGCTGGCGGCTTCGACCCTCTATTTTTTTCTGGGAGACCCGCGCGAGGCGCTGGTCCTGCTCGGCTCGATCGGCGTCGTCGTCACGATCTCGCTCTCCCAGAGCCGCAAGACCGAGCGCGCCCTCGAAGCGCTGCGCGATCTGGCCAGCCCGCGGGCCCTGGTGATCCGGGACGGCCGCCAGATGCGCATCCCGGGACGCGACGTCGTTCGCGAAGACCTGGTCATCCTCTCGGAGGGCGACCGCGTTCCGGCCGACGCGCTGCTCGTCGGAGGCATGAGCCTCCTGGTGGACGAGTCGCTCCTGACAGGCGAGTCCGTGCCGGTACGGAAGGTCGTCGCGTCGGGAGAGGCCGCCGCCGCGCGGCCGGGCGGAGACGATCAGCCTCATCTCTATGCGAGCACGCTGGTGGTGCGCGGCCAGGGAATTGCCCGGACCACCGCCACCGGCCCGCGCACCGAAGTCGGCCGGATCGGCAAGAGCCTCCGCGGGATCGCGCCGGAGCCGACCCGCCTCGAGGCCGAGACGCGCCGCGTCGTCCGGGTTCTCGCGGTGATCGGCATCGCCCTGTGCCTCGCCATCGTCCTCCTCTACGCCGTCACGCGGCACGACTGGCTGCACGGCCTTCTGGCCGGACTCACGCTGGCAATGGCGATCCTTCCGGAGGAATTCCCGATCGTCCTGACGATCTTCCTGGCGCTGGGGGCGTGGAGGATCTCCAAGAGCCGGGTCTTGACCCGCCGCGTCGCGGCCATCGAGAGCCTGGGGTCGGCGTCGGTTCTCTGCGTCGACAAGACCGGCACGCTGACCGAGAACCGGATGACCTTGCGCGTCCTGTCCGAGGGGGACCACGAGCAGGAAATTCCGGCCGAGGGAGCCGTCCCCCTGGCCGAGCCGGTGCACGAAGTCCTGGAGTACGCGATCCTGGCCAGCCAGCGCGATCCCGCCGACCCGATGGAGCGGGCCATTCTGCGCATGGCGCGGGACGCCGTGTTCGCGCGCGATCACATCCATCGCGACTGGACCATCGTCCGCGAATACCCGCTTTCGCCGGCGCTTCTGGCCGTTTCGCACGTGTGGCGCTCGCCCGAAGGGAGCGCCTTCGTCGTCGCGGCCAAGGGGGCGCCGGAAGCGATCGTGGACCTCTGCCACCTCGAGCCGGAGCAGGCGCGCGAGGTCTCCGCCCGGGTCGAGGCGATGGCCGCCCGCGGGCTGCGCGTCCTGGGCGTCGCGCGCGCCCTGTTCGCGGCTCCGTCGCTTCCCCGCGAGCAGCACGACTTCGAATTCAAGCTGGTCGGACTGGTGGGGCTGGTCGATCCCGTGCGGGCAGGCGTGCCCGAGGCGATCGCCGAGTGCCGCCGCGCCGGCATTCGCGTCGTGATGATCACCGGCGACTCGCCTTCCACGGCGCTTGCCATCGCCCGCGAGATCGGCCTCGACTCGGAGCGGGCGTTGATCACCGGGCCGGAGCTGGAGGCGATGACCGACCAGGAGCTTGCCCGGCAATCCCGGGACGCTCACGTTTTCGCGCGCGTCGTCCCGGAGCAGAAGCTGCGCATCGTTCGGGCCTTCCAGGCGCAGGGAGAGATCGTCGCCATGACCGGCGACGGCGTCAACGACGCCCCAGCCCTCGCCGCCGCGCAGATCGGCATCGCCATGGGCGAGCGCGGCACCGACGTGGCGCGCGAAGCAGCCTCGCTCGTTCTCCTCGACGACGCGTTCTCGTCGATCGTCGGCGCAATCCGGCTCGGCCGCCGCATCTTCAACAATCTGAAGAAGGCCATGGCCTATCTGCTCGCGGTGCACGTCCCGATCGCCGGCATGTCGCTCCTGCCGGTCTTGTTTCGGTGGCCGCTGCTGCTCCTGCCCGTCCACATCGTCTTTCTCGAGCTCATCATCGACCCGGCGTGCTCGATCGTCTACGAGGCGGAGCCCGAGGACGACGACGTCATGCGGCACCGCCCGCGACCTCCCGGCGAGCGGCTCTTCTCCTTCTGGACGGTGGCCCTCGCGCTCCTGCAGGGAGCGGTCATCCTGGTCGCCGTCGGTGTCGTGTACGGCCTCGCGCTGTCGCGCGGCAATGGAGAGCGCGAAGCGCGTGCCCTGGCCTTCTCCACGCTCCTCGTCGCCAATCTCGGGCTCATCCTGGTGGAGCGATCCCGCTCGCGAACCATCCTGGCGTCGCTGGGGCGGCGAAACCCGACGCTGTGGTGGGTCGTCGGCGGGGCCGCGGCGGCCCTGGTCCTGGTCCTGGAGGTCCCGGCCCTGCGCGACCTGTTCCAGTTCGAGCGCCTCCACGCCGGCGACGCGCTTCTGTGCCTGGGCGCCGGTGCCGCGAGCGTTCTCTGGTTCGAGGCGCTGAAGGTCTGGCGCCCGCGCCGCAACGCCTGACGCGAGCCCGGGCCCAAGATTCGTGCCGTAGGGGCGGCCCTTGCGGCCGCCCGACGCGGCAGTAGAGGGACGAGCGGAAGCGACGGTCAGAACCTCAAGGAGAGCTCCGCGGTGAACCGCCGCGGAGGCGCGACGTAGAGCTGGGCGTCGCCGATCTCGCTCTCGGCCACGAAATGGCGGCTGTCGGAGAGGTTACGTCCCGTCACCGACACGCGTGCTTTGGAAAAGGCCCAGGAGACGCCGGCGTCCCACTCGTCAAACGGCTCCATATACGCTTCGTTGATCTTGTCGAACGGGCGCCGGCCCTGGTGGCGCAGCGCCGCCCAGGCCCCGACTCCGGAGGCCGGCAGGTACCCGGCTTGGACGTTCCAGACGTCCCGCGGCACCAGCTCCAGTCTCTGGCCGTCGGCGACGGTCAGACCGTTGTCCGGATCGATGAAGCTGAACCGGATGTAGCGGGCGTCGTGGTGCGCGTAGCCCGCTCCCACATGGAAGTCGGGAAGCGCCTTCGGACGATAGCCGGCCTCGACTTCCATCCCCTGAAATCGCTCGCTGCCGGCGTTGATGAGCTCGGGATTCCCGTCCTGCCCGACGATCGAGACGACGAGGTTTTCGAAAATCATGTGGAAAAGAGAGAGATCGAACGAGAGCTGGCCGTCGAGCCAGCGCGTCTTCACGCCGGTCTCCAGGCTTCTGGTTCGCTCAGGGTCCAGGATCCTCGCGCTCTCGGCCTCGGTCAGATTCGGCGCCGCGGGTTTGAACGCGGACTTCGCCGCGACGTACACGTTGAGCTCGTTGAGCGCTCCGGTGCCGTCGCGCACGATGCGTCCGAGCGCGGAGACGCCCCCGGACCACTGCCCGTCGGACTTCGAGTCGTTCGTGACATCGGGCTCGGGAGCGCCCACTTCCTGTCCTTGCGCGAACAGGGTCTCGGACACGCGGTCATACCGCGCCCCTCCCGTGATCGTCAGCCGATCGAACGGGGTCCATTCGTCGTTGACGTACAGACCGAAGAACGTTCGCCGGTCCCGGAAGGACCGATTGTCGCCCGTCGGCGTGTCGGCGAAGCTGGGCACCACGACGGGGTCGATCTGGAGCCCGATGTCGAACCCGGTGCCGACGGCCGTGGTGCGGCCCCACGTCAACGCCGCGCCGCCGACCAGCCGATGCTTGCCGGCCCCTTCGAGATTCGCGACCAGGTGGAGATCGTCGTACACGTCGGTCTCGCGCGGCTTCAACGCCACGCCCGCGGCCGTGGCGGAGTTGTCCGCCACTGCGTCGATGAAGGTACGGATCGAGATCTGGTCGTCGCGTGTGAAGGAGAGCACGTTCTCCAGGACCAGCCCCCGGGAGAGAGGCAGCGCGAGCCGGGTGTTGGCGGCATAGACCCGGTGGTCCAGTCGCGCGCCATCGGCTTCGTAGTTGCGGTCGACGCGGAATCCGGGAACGGTCTCGCCCGTGGGCGGGTCGACCGGAAGCGGCGAGCCGAAGAACTGCGTGTTGCGAAACGTGTCGAAGGTGAAGGTGAACGAGCCCCCCTTGCCCACCGGCATGTCCAGCCGCAAGCCGCCGCGGTCATCCCTGGAGTCGGTGCGGTCCTGCCACCCCTTGGAGCGGTCGAAGCTTCCGAAGAGACGGAGCTTCGCGCTTCCCAGGGCGAAGTTGTGCGATGCGGAGAGGCTCCCCTCGGAGAAGGATCCGCCGGAAAATCGGACTTCCGTTCCCTCCGCCGACGGCCGGGTGAACACCTGGATCATGCCGGCGAAGGCCGACACGCCGTACAGCGTGCCTTGCGGACCCTTGACGATCTCGATGCGATCGATGTCTTCGACGTCGATCTGGGAGAGGGACGGGTTGAAGGGGCCGCCCACCGGAACGCCGTCGACCATCACCAGGAGAGCGTCGAACTCCTTCAAGCCCCACATCCCGATGTTGGGCAGCCGCGCACCGTTGTCGCTGCCTCCTCCCGTGTCCAGGCCCACGACGTCCTGGAGCGCGTCGGCCAGTGTCCGCGCGTTCTTCTTGCGCAGCTCCTCGCCGGTAATGACCGTGGCCTGTCCTGGAATCTCCGTCTCGATCTCCGGGCCGCGGGCGGCGGAGACGACGACCTCCTCCTTGACCTGTGTCTGCGGCTGTTGCGCTGCGTCGGGCTTCTTGCCCGTGTCCGCGTCCTGCGCTGGAACCTGACCGGGGAGGAGAAGCAAACCGGCGAACGCCAGCAGCAGGGAGCCGGCGGACGCCCACGTCCGAATGGTCTTTGCGACCATGAATCCTCCTTCCTTCTTTTCGACCGGAACGGATCGAGAGAGGAAGGAGGTCTACTGCCGCAGAGGGACGACCAGCGGGCGAAGAGCGTCGGCGCGGGACGCGGTCGGGAGCACGGAGGCGCTCGCCGCGCGGCGGACCGTCGACGTCTCAGTGGCGGCGGGCCCGGCGGGGAACCTCGGGGGCGCGGCGGCCGGCTCCGGCTCAGTCGCGGACCGCATCTCTCCCTCCGGCGAGCCGCCCAGGCTCGTCTCGAGCGGCGGACCGGGGGAAGCCGCAAGGGCCTCGCGCGTGCGCCATTCGCCGCGCACGCGGAAGAGCTCTTCGAGCGGGTGGCGCGAGGTCGCCGCGATCGAGAACTCGTCGCTGACGGAGAGGATTTCCTCCGCATCGCTTTCCTCGCCGACGCCGGCGCGCAGCGCGAGACGGGCGTGATCGGTCGACAGCGCCGGAACGCGCCAGGTGACGCGCTCTGTCCCGGGAGCCAGAGCCCCTGTCACGCGAAGGGGAAACGTTCGCCCGCCGTCCAAGGAGAGCACGAGCTCCATCTCGTCGAAGGGAGCGGATCCGCTCGCGCTCCAGGCGAATTCCGCGACGCTCCCGGCCTCCAGCCGGGCGGCGGAGACGAGACCGGCAGCATGGGTCACGGGCGTGCCCGGGACGGAAGCCTCCGCCCAAGCCGCAACGGCGGCCGGCAGCGCCAGGGCGAGGAACACGCGGACTCGCATGGACGGCCGATCTTACCCTGCCCGGCACGACCGCGGGTACGGCCCTTGCAATTCCGGCGTGCAGACGCCGAAAAGCCTCCGGCGATGCCGGACGGTGTCGGCCGAAAGGAGACCGACATGACACGAATAGACACCTTCGCCGGTGGGCTCGGCGCCGGCACTCTCCTGATCTCCTTCGCCGCGGCCGCGCTGGTCTGGAGATCCGGCCTGGTCGACCGGCTGTGGGGCGAGAGCAGCGAAGAAAGAATCCGCCGCAGCCTCGAGCGCGCCCAGCGACAGGCTCGCCGGTCCCCCGACTTCCTGGACATCTGCCGCGCCGCCGGACTCTAGGAGGCGCTTCACACCGCACCTCACAATGCATATATTGTGACTCGCGCAGGGCCGCCCGAGCCGGAAACCCGGGCCCGGCCCGCGAGGACTTCCTGGCCGCCGCCGGCCCGCCCCGAAACCCGCCGGCTCCGGTGAGATACGATCCCATGAAGCCGGAGAACGATCCCGAACGATCTCATGGGCCGCTGGCGAGCGTCTCCTCTCGTTGTCTCCCTGGCCCTGTGGCTTTCCACCGGCTCAGTCGGAGGCGAGCAACTCCCGCTCAAGATCTACGGAGCGGCCGACGGGCTGGCCAGCGACCGGATCCACAGCATCCTTTCCGACTCCCACGGCTTCCTGTGGTTCGGCACGCAGGACGGCATCTCCCTCTTCGACGGGTACCGCTTCACCAGCGCCACCGGCTCCGGCCGGGCCCCTCGGACCGAAGTGTGGTCGATCCTGGAGGGGCGGGACGGCACGTTCTGGGCCGCGACGCGGCAGGGGATCTTCCACTGGGACCCGGCCGGAACGAGCAAGGCCCGTCCCCACTTGCCGGAGGCCATCCACATCGCCGCCGGACGGCCCGCCGATGAAGTGCTCTCTCTGAAGGAGGATCGATCGGGAGGGCTCTGGGCGGGGACGCGTCTGGGTCTGTACCGGATCGAGAAGAGCTCGAACGGCTGGAGGATCGAGGCGGCTCCCCTTCCGCTGCTCGAGAAGAACACGCCGGCCATGGTTCGCGCGCTCCTCGTGGATCGCGACGGCGGCCTGTGGATCGGAACCGCCGCGGGCCTCTTTCGGCGCGGAACGGGCGGCGCGATCCAAAGGATCCACGGGCCCGACGATGCGCCCCCGGAGGTCCGGTGCCTCCTGGAGGACCACGCCGGAACGATCTGGGTCGGCCACTACCAGGGTCTCCTCGAGATTCCACGCGCCGGTCCGCGGTCTGCCGCCGCCTCGAGCGCTTTCCGACCTCCGATCAGCCTCGCCGGCAGCCCGGTCACGAGCCTGTTCGAGACATCGGACGGCGAACTTTGGGCGGCCTGCTTCGGCGGATTGACCGAGATCGCCCCCGACCGGACCTCGAGCCGAAACTACACGACCGCGCAAGGTCTTTCCTCTCTCGGGCTCTGGTCCCTGGCCGAGGACCGCAACGGCAACCTCTGGCTCGGCAGCGATGCCGCCGGCGTCATGCGGCTGGCGCGCAACGGGTTTCGCAGGCTCGACGCGCGCGACGGCCTGACCAACAGCTGCGTCGCCTCTCTCTTCGAGGATCGCGACGGGCATCCCTGCGCCTTCACGCGCGGCACGGACCCGACGACCGACCGTTCCTTCGTCGAGTGCTTCACCGGTTCCCGGTTCGAAGGCCAGCGGCCGCCCGTCCCGCCCCACGTGAGCTTCGGGTGGGGCTGGAATCAGGTGGCGTTCCAGGACCGAGGCGGCGAGTGGTGGTTTCCCACCGTCGCCGGCCTGTACCGTTTCCCCGCCGTTTCCGCGGCAGACCTGGCCGCGGCCGCACCGCGCCGGACGTACACCATGGCCGACGGCCTGCCCTCCAACATGGTGTACCGTCTCTTCGAGGACAGCCGCGGCGATCTGTGGGTGTCCGTCTTGAGCGGAGACCGGTGCCTGGCGCTTTGGGACCGGCGTACGGACTCGCTGCGTTCGTTCTCGACCGCGGACGGAGTGCCCGCCGGCGATGAGCCGATGTCCTTCGCCGAGGATCGGAAAGGCGCCGTGTGGATCGGGTTCCGCAGCGCGGGGCTGGCCCGCTACCGCGCGGGCCGATTCGCCTTTTTTCGCGAGCACGATGGGTTGCCGGCCGGCCGCATCGGCGCGATCCATCTCGATGCGGGGGGTCGGCTCTGGGTCGCCAGCGACGCGGCCGGAGTCGCCCGCATCGAGCGGCCGGAGGAGGACGCGCCGCGTTTCGTCCGGTTTGGGGTCGGGCAGGGACTCTCCAGCGATCGAACGTTCTCGCTGACCGAGGACCGCTGGGGGCGCATCTACATCGGCACGGCGCGGGGCCTGGACCGCCTTGACCCGCGCACGGGTCTCGTTCAGCAATTCACGACCGACGACGGGCTGGCGCGGGGAGACGTCGAAACATCTCTCCAGGACAGGCAGAAGAATCTCTGGTTCGGTTCGTGCCAGGGGCTCTCGCGGCTCCAGCCGGTCGCCGAGACTCCCAGTCGGCCGCCTCCCATCCGGATCACCCGGGTGATCGCGGACGGCGTGCGCCAGCCCCTGGCCGATCTGGGCGCCGGGAGCGTGCGCCTGCCCAGCCTGGGGTCCGGCTCCTCGTCGGTTCAGATCGATTTTGTCGCCCTCGATTTCGCGCCGGGCGGGCGGCCGCGGTACCAGTACCTGCTGGAAGGGATCGACACGGACTGGAGCGCGCCCACCGACCAGCGCTCGGTCGTCTATGGGCGTCTGGCCGCCGGCCGCTACCGCTTCCGCGTCCGCGGCGTCGCCAACGACGGTTCGACCGGTCGGGAGCCGGCGCAAGCGCTGTTCGCGATCCTTCCTCCGTTCTGGCGAAGGCCGGAGGTCGTGACGCTGGCCGTCGCGGTTCTGGCCGGACTGACCTACCTGCTCCACCGCTTCCGGCTGAAGAGCGCCCTGGCCGTCGAGCGCGTCCGCCTCCGGGTCGCGGCCGACCTTCACGACGACGTGGGCGCGGGTCTGTCCGAGATCGCGATCCTGAGCGATCTGGCCGGCCAGGGCGGAGGAGGCCAGTCCCAATCCCTGGTTGCCGAGATCGGCGAGAACGCGCGCCGCCTGGTCGACGCGATGAGCGACATCGTGTGGTCGACCGATCCCCGCAAGGACGACCTTTCGAGCCTGGCGCAGCGCATCGGCCGCTTCGCGGCGACGACCCTGGAGCGGAGGGGAATCGCGTGGAGCCTCGAGGCGCCCGAGGAATTCGAGTCGGTCTCCCTCGATCCGGAGCGCCGGCGGGAGCTGTTCTTGATCGTCAAGGAGGCGCTGACGAACGTCGCCCGGCACTCCCATTGCCGTCGGGCGTCCGTGATCATCCTTCGGGGCGTGCGCGAGATCGTGATCGAGATCGCGGACGACGGCGTCGGCTTCGCGACATCCGATGCGGAAGCGTCGGGAGGCCACGGCCTGGCCAACATGAGAGAACGCGCGCGGTCGCTGCGCGGCGAGATCGAGATCGATTCGGGCCCGGCCGCCGGAACGCGCGTGCGGGTTCGGATTCCCGCCGCGCGGCTCTTCCGGACGATTTCCACATGATGATGCGGTTGCGCCGGCCGGGAACCGCGTAAGACTTCGGCCGGAAGAGGAGCGATGGGAGACGCAGAGCGCATTCGGGTCGCGGTGGTGGAGGACAAGCGGCGGACCCGCGAGGGATTGGGCGCGATCCTCGACGCTGCGTCGGATCTGTGCTGCGTCGGTCTCTACCCGTCGGTCGAAGCCGCCCTGCCGGCCCTGGAAGCGGCCCCCTGCGACGTGCTGTTGCTCGACATTCACCTGCCCGGAATGTCCGGCGTGGAGGGCGTGCGCCTTTTCCGTCAGCGGTTTCCGCAGACCCAGATCCTGATGCTCACGATCTACGAGGAAGAGGACAAGGTCCTCGAGTCGATCTGCAACGGAGCCTGCGGCTACCTTCTGAAGAAGACTCCCGCGGCCGAGCTCGTGGAGGCGGTGCGCCAGGCCCGACGCGGCGGCTCGCCTCTCTCCGCCGAAGTGGCCCGCCGGATCGTCGTCCTCCTGCAGGAAACCCGACGCCTCGATCGGGACGACTTCTCCCTCTCCTCACAGGAGGTCCACCTGCTGAGACTGCTCGCCACCGGCCACAGCTACCAGTCCGCTTCGGAGCGGCTCGGCGTGTCCATTAACACCGTCCGCGACCGCGTGCGCAGCGTGTACGGGAAGCTGCAAGTCCACTCCAGGTCGGAAGCGGTCGGGATCGCGCTGCGCCGCAGGCTCATCGACTGACCTCCGGGACGCCGTTCGTCCCGCCGAAAACCGCGTTCGTCCCTCTCCTTTCGTCCTGTCCGTTCGAAACACATGAACATGCGTCTCCTTCGACCCGGGCCGCCGGTAGATTCTGCCGCAACAGAGGCGTCCGCCGGGTTGACGGGAGGTGGCAATGGGAATCAGGCGATGGAGGATCGAGGCGGAGTCGTTCTTCCCATCCCGAGGCTTTCGACCCACAGGAGCGCCTCTCTCGAGCGCCGCCGGCTGCGCCGCTCGCCGCTGGATCGCGTTGCCGGCGCTCCTGATGTTCTCGGCGGTCGCGGGAGCCAACACGATCACCGTCAACAGCATGGCCGACGTCGCCGCCGACGACGGTCAATGCACTCTTCGCGAGGCGATCATCGCGGCCAATACAAACGCGGTTTCCGGCGTGTCCGCCGGCGAATGCGCCGCCGGCAGTCTCGGCGCGGACAGGATCGAGTTCCACATCCCTGGTGTCGGCGTTCGCACGATCACGCCGGCCTCTCCGCTTCCCGCGATCACCGAACAGGTCACGATCGACGGCTCTACCCAACCGGGGTCGAGTCCGAACACCAACGCCTTTCCGGCGGCCTTGAACACGGTCCTGATGATCGAGCTCGACAACTCGAACTCGAGCCTGACGATCAACGCCGCGATCACCACGGTCCGCGGCCTCGCGATCAACCGGGGAATCGATAACATCGTCATCAACGCCGACGACGCCGTCATCGTCGGTAATTTCATCGGAACCAACCCCGCCGGGACCGTCGCGCTTCCCAATGCGGGCGGCGGCTTCGGCATACGGATCAACGGAGCGAGACACAGGGCCGACATCGGCTACTCGGGAGGCGCCTTTCCCGCAGACCGCAATCTCATCTCCGGCGGCCCGCAAGGCGGCATCATCGGCTCCGGTGGCACCAGCCCGGACGGCAGCCCGGACGCGATCGTGCTCGGCAACTTCATCGGCACCGACACCTCCGGCACCGTCTCCCTCGGCCAGCCCGGCGCCGTCGGCGTGACGATCGCGAACGCATCGGTGATCGGCAACCTCGTTTCCGGCAACCCCGGCGGCGGTATCGATGTCATGCCGCCGGGCAACGTGATCATCCAGGGCACCGATTCCGCCAACCAGGGCAACCGCATCGGCACCCAGCGCGACGGAACGAGCCCGCTCGCCAACGGCGGCTTCGGGGGAGTCGCCTTGCGCGGCGACAACTGCCTGGTCGGCGGCGAATCCGGGGTCGGCCACGGAAACATCATCGCCTTCAACAACGGCTACGGCGTCGACGTGCTCCCGGGCACGACCGGCAACGAGATCACGTCGAACGCGATTTTTGCGAACACGCTTCTCGGCGTCAGCTTGACGGACTCCGCCGCGCCCCTGCCCAATGACAACTGCGACGCCGACACCCTCCCCGGCAACCACGGCCAGAACTCTCCGGTCATCACGATGGTCAACATGAACAGCGGGTTCGCCACCTTCATTGGAACCCTGGGCAGCACAGCCAACACGACGTTCCGCATCGAGTTCTTCGCCAACGCCTCCTGCGATCCATCGGGCAGCGGCGAAGGCCAGACGTTCCTGGGCACCGCGACAATGACCACCGACGGGACCTGCAGCGGGACCTTCGTCAGCTCGCCGCTTCCTTTTCCCGGCGGCCAGCCCACCTTCACCGCGACCGCGATCGACGTTTCGACGGATCCGAGCCACCGGAATACGTCCGAGTTTTCGGCGTGCTTCCCGCCGGCCGGGTCTCGCTTCTTCACGTTGACGCCCTGCCGCGTGATCGACACGCGCAACGCCGTCGGCCCCTACGGCGGGCCGGCTCTCTCGTCGCCGTCCACGCGAGATTTCACCCTGGCCGGGCAGTGCGGCATCCCCGCCTCGGCCGCCGCCGTGGCCGTCAACATCGCCGTCACCCAGCCCACTAACGGCCCGGGGTTCCTGACGCTCTTCCCCGCCGGCAGCCCGCGGCCTCTCTTCTCTTCGATCAACTACAACGCCGGCCAGACCCGCGCCAACAACGCCGTTATCCCGGTCAACGCCTCGGGGGCCATCTCCGTCTTCTGCACCCAGGGCGGAGGCACCGTCCACCTCGTCCTCGACGTCAACGGCTACTTTCAATAGGAGGCCCTCGTGATCAGACAGCGAACGCTTCTCGCGGCCGGTTCCTTGCTCCTCTGCGGCGCGGCGGCCTGGGCCGCTCTAACTGTGGCCAACTGGCCGGCGCCGGCGAACTGGACGCCTCCGGGCGGAGCCGGGATCCGGCCGCTCTCGCTGCAGTCCGACATTTCGGGTCCGCTTCCGTTCATCCCCACGACTCCGTGCCGCCAGTACGACTCGCGCACGGCGAGCGCCCTGCCGGACGGCACCCCGCGGACGATCACGCTCAGCGGCGCCCCCTGCGGTCTGCCGTCGGCGGCAGCCGTCTCGGTCAACATCACCGTGTTCGCCATCACGGGCATCGGAGGCAACGGAGTCTTCAAGGTCGGGATCGCTTCGCCGCCCACGACCTCCTGGATCAACTACCCGGTCACGGAAACGCAGCGCGCCAACGCCGGCGTGGTGTCGACCAACGGGTCCGGCCAGATCGTCGTGCAGGTCAACCAGGGGGGCGGCTCGGTCCAGTTCACGGTGGACGTCAACGGCTACTACTCGAGCGCGGCGGCCAACCAGGGCAGCACGTTCAAGGTCGTCAACAACGGCGCGACGACGGTTCCGGCGATCTGGGGAGAGACCGACAGCACGAGCCTGAACGCGACGGGAGTCTTCGGCCTCGCCAACGCGACCTCCGGGATCACCGACGCGGTCTGGGGCCTCAACAACTCGAACTCGGATCTCTCGGTCGGAGTCCTGGGAATCTCGGCCGGCACGACGGGACAGACCTATGGCGTCTATGGGCGGACCAACAGTACGGCCGCGTCTACGGCCGGCGTCTACGGCGAGGCGGTCGGCGCCGCCGGTCCCACGATCGGCGTCGAAGGCGTCGCCGACAGCTCCGACACGGAAGCCACCGGAGTGCTCGGCGTCGCGAGTCAGGCCGCGGCCAACGCCGGCGCGTTCGTGAATACCGGCAACGGCGGCGTCACATTCCTGTGCTACTACTCGGGCGGCGATGTCTTCGGGATCGCCACGAACGCGACCATCCAAGGGGCGGCGCTCAACATCATCGGAGCCTCGAAGAACTTCGTGGCGCCCCATCCTCTCGATCCGTCCAAGGAAATCCGCTACGCCTCGGTCGAAGCTCCGACGGTCGACGTCTATTTCCGCGGAACGGGGACGCTGGCGAACGGCTACGCGCGGATCGAGATCCCCGATCACTTCCGGCTCACGGCCCGGGAAGGAACGTACATGACGACGCTGACTCCGGTCGGGCGCCCGATCAGTCTGAGCGTCGAGTCGGAGGGATCGGACGGAATCACCGTCCGCGGAAGCGGCAACAGCCGGTTTCACTACGTCGTGTACGCCGAGCGGGCGGAGATCGAAGGGTTCGAGCCGGTTCAGAAGAACACGCACTTCACCCCGGAAGCCCTGGAAAGAGTCCACATGCTGCGAACGCTGCCTCCGTCGACGAAGGCGCTCCTGATTCGCAACGGGACGCTCAACCCCGACGGCACCTACAACGAGGAGACGGCGCGGGCGATGGGATGGAAGGTGCCGGATCCGCGGACGGCCGAGGCGTCGCGAAAGTAGCCGTGGCTCGAGCACCGGTGAGCGGGAAATCGCAGGGGCTTGGAAGGTCATCGTGATCGGGCTGTAACCAGTCCGCGGGTTCGCACGTGAGCTGGCTTCCCGGGCCGCCGATAGAATCTGGCCAACGGCCTTTCCCGCCGTGAAACCAGGAGGACATCATGGCTTCTCGCGGAAGACTCCCAGCTCTTCTCGTCTCCTTCTTCGCGATCGCGGCAGTGGCGGTGGCCCAGAGATCCCGGCCATCCGTCTCGGATTCAGGGCCGCCGCTGCTCAACTGGCGCGCTCCGACGACCTACACGCCTTTGCGCACCGCGGGAGTGCGTCCTCTGAGCATTCAAGGCGGCGAGCTCACGGGAGGACCGCTTCCTTTCTTTCCGGTGACGCCATGTCGGCAATACGACTCGCGGCCGTCTCACGGTGGTCCAGGCGCGCTCGCCAACAACACGCCAACGATCGTGAATCTGAGCGGCGGAGCCTGTCTGATTCCGTTCACAGCGGCGGCGATCTCGGTCAACATCACGGCCTTCGACATCCTTGGCGCGGGGGGCAACGGCGTCTTCAAGGTTGGCATCGCCAACCCGCCGACGACGGCCTGGATCAATTACCCGGCGACAGAGACGCAGCGGGCCAACGCCGGCGTCGTGTCGACGGATGGCTCGGGCAACATCTGGGTCGAGGTCAATCAGGGCGCAGGCTCCATCGACCTGACCATCGACGTCAACGGCTACTACTACAACGGCAATGTCCCCGGCAACGTCATGCCAGCGGGCGACTTCTTTCAAGTCCAAGGCGACGTTTCGAGCGTGGGTGTGCTTGCCGCGTTCAATTATGAGCCTTCCGCGACGGACGCCTACGGCTTAGACGCCATTACTGAGTCAACGGGGGCGGGCTCAGCCGGCGCCTTCGGCGCCGCGGTGGGGGCGACAGGCCTGACCTACGGTGTCTTTGGAACAAGCTTTTCGACAACTTTCAATGCGGCCGGAATTCATGGCGAAGGAAACGGTAATGGTCAGACAATAGGTATTGAAGGTATCTGCACCTCTGGTCCACCCGGCTCGCTTTGTACCGGTGCGGCCGGGCGTGGGATCGGCGGCGGAGGGTACTTCACCGCTTCGGACACTGCCGGATACGGCGTTCAGGGCATCGCCCTCGGCACCACCGGGCGTGAACGCGGGGTCATCGGGAGGGAGGGCAGCCTCGGCGCCGACTCGACGGGAGTTCTCGGTCTGGACGCCACGGGGCCTCCTGCAGGGAGTACGGGGCTTCTAACGGCCGGCGTTCGTGGCGAGAGCGCGTCCGGCGTGGCCGTCCTTGGACTATCGCAGCACATCGCTGTCGTAGGTGACCTTTTCAACTCGTCTGGCACGGTCATTGCGTTTGGCGATCTCGGAAGCTCCTTAGGTCCCTACGGCGTCTATTCTGGCGGGGACTTCGCTGCCACCGGCGCGAAGTTATTCGTCGAGCCGCACCCGACCGACGCCTCCAGGGTCATTCGCTACGTCAGTCTCGAGGGCCCCGAATCCGGGACCTACTTCCGCGGCTCGGCGCAGGTCGTCGGCGGCAGCGCGGTGATCGATGTTCCAGAGAGCTTTCGAATGGTGACCGACGCGGAAGGGCTGACCGTCCAGGTGACTCCGATCGGTGATCTGGCGATGATGGCCGTGATGAGCAAGGACCTGGAGCACATCGTCGTGCGGTCTTCGAAGGACATCGCCTTCGACTATCTGGTGCACGGCGTGCGGCGCGCTTTCAAGGATTTCCAGTCGATCCGTCAGAGCCAGGAGTTCATGCCGCGGTCGGGCGACGAGAAGATGCCGGGATATTTGACGGAGGAGGCCAAGCAGAGGCTCATCGCAAACGGGACGTACAACGCGGATGGGACCGTGAACATGGCGACGGCCGAGCGGCTCGGCTGGACGAAGATCTGGGCCGATCGAGAGGCCCAGGCAAGGGCTGCAGGAGCCGTTGAGGTTCAGAAGACCGCCGACGGGAACCAGCGATAGCCCGAACAATCGAACCCCGGCGCCCGGCTCCACGAGGGGCCGGGCGACCGTGGCGGAAGCGTGTGGGAGTCGAACCCACCCGTCCCGGACAAGCCGCGACGCCGACGGATTTGAAGTCCGCGAGGGCCACCGGGCCCCATGCGCTTCCGGGCGCGCATTATGCCTCGACCGGCTCCCGCTTTCTTGCCCGGGCTCTATGCGCGCCCGATGTCCCGCGTCATCGCCTCTAGGCGCAGGCGGTCCAGGCTCGCGAGCGGAAGGGCGGTGAAGAGGCCCAAACGCCGGTAGATCTCGACGGCGACCTTCTTGATGATCTGCCGCTGCTCTTCCTCGCTCGCCGCGGCGTCGGGATCCTCGGAGCCCCAGTGGGCGACGATCGGCTGCCCCGGCCAGATCGGGCACGACTCGCGGGCCCGGTCGCAGACTGTGATGACGAAATCGAACTTCACGTCCCGAAACTCCTCCCACGACTTGCTGCGGGCGGCCCCGGCGTCGATGTGGTACGCGTCCCTGAGGAGCTCGAGGACATAGGGATTCACGCGGCCCCGTGGATTGGCCCCCGCGCTGTAGACCTCGAAGCGGGTCGGTTCGAGACGCTTCAGGAAGAACTCCGCCAGAATGCTGCGTGCGGAATTGCCGGTGCAAAGGAAGAGGATCTTGAGTCTCTTGGGCGCTTGTTCTCCGGCCATGGAAGCTCCTTCCTGGTCTGAAGCCGCGCCTCAGGCCGCGCGCGCGGCGGCGGGGAACCAGCGCCGCGTCGCCAGACAGGCCCGGCACACCGAGAGCATCACGGGAACCTCGACCAGCACGCCGACCACAGTCGCCAGCGCGGCGCCGGACCCTGGTCCATAGAGGGCGATCGCGGTCGCCACGGCGAGCTCGAAGAAATTGGAGGCCCCGATCAAGGCGCCTGGCGCTGCGACCGCGTACTCGACCTTCGCGAGACGCATCAATCCGTACGTCAGCGAGGCGTTGAAATAGACCTGCAGCAGGATCGGCCCGGCGATGAGAAGGACGTGGAGCCAGCGCCCGGTGATGTTGGCGGCCTGGAAGGCGAAGATGAGCGTCAGCGTCGCGAGCAGGGCCGCCGTCGTCACCGGCGCGAACGCGCGCACGAAACGCTCCTCGAACCAGGCCCTTCCGCGGCGCGCGACGAGCGCTGCCCGGCTGACCGCACCGAGCGCGAGCGGAATGACCACGAAGATCAGGACCGACAGGAACAGGACCCGCAGCGGCACTTCCAGACCCGCCGCGCCGGACACCAGCAGCTTCACGATCGGCGCGAAGGCGGCGAGCATCACCAGATCGTTGATGGAGACCTGGACCAGCGTGTAGGCCGGATCGCCGTCGGCGAGGTACGACCAGACGAAGACCATCGCTGTGCAGGGCGCGGCGGCAAGGATGATGACGCCGGCGGTGTACTGGCCGGCCAGCTCCGGTCCGATCCACGGCGAGAACACGTGCCGGAAGAAGAGCCAGCCGAAGAAGGCCATCGAGAAGGGCTTGACCAGCCAGTTGACGAAGAGGGTCACCAGGAGCCCGCGGGGCCGCTGCCCGACGCCGGCGATCGACTTCAGGTCGATCTTCAGCATCATCGGGTAAATCATCAGCCAGATGAGGGCGGCGATCGGGACGTTGATGTGCGAGCCCCGCCCGAACTCGAGCCTTCGCAGGGCGTCGGTCAGTCCGGGAAGCGACCGGCCGAGCAGCAGTCCCAACGCCATGCTGGCGGCGACCCACAGCGAGAGGTAGCGCTCGAACGGACCCATCCGGCGGGGAGCGGCGGCCGGCGCTCCCGGCTCCCGAGCGACCGAGGTCACCGCCGCTCCTCACCCTTCCGCAACAAAGGGCGCCTCAGCAGCACGCGGTGCCCGTCGCGCTCGGCGGGCAGCAGAAAGAAGCCATGGCCACCTCTATTTCGATAAATCGAGAACAGTCGATCTATCCACGCAATTTTTTTTCAGACCGCCCGCGCCACCGCCTCGGCCAAACCAGCCAGGGCGGCATCGTTTCTCCGATAGAACATCCACCGGCCGCGCTTCTCGGCCTCCACCAGGCCGGCCCGGCGCAGGAGGTCCATGTGGTGCGACACCGCGGCCTGCGAGAGACCCACCGCCTGCTCGATGTCGCAGGCGCACAGCCCCCGCTCCTCGCGCTCGACGAGATCGCAGCACGACTTCCCGCGCGTCTTCAGAAGCTCCAGGATCTTCAGACGCGTCGGATCCCCCAGCGCCTTGAAGAGCGGGACGAGGTCCTCTCGGGCTTTCATAGATCGAAATGTATCAATGTGTTGTTCCATGGGTCAAGAGCAGGCGCTTACGGAGGCTTCGCGTCGCGAGCCTGAGGGCCTTTGCCGGGCCCCCGGGCCCCGTGCTATCCTTCGCGCCCTCTTCGCGTGGGGCTGTAGCTCAGTTGGGAGAGCGCCTGAATGGCATTCAGGAGGTCGACGGTTCGATCCCGTTCAGCTCCACCAATCAACAGCTCCGCTGAATGACGGCAAGATCTCCGATTCGCCCCACTGATGATGGATCGAACCGTCGACCTCCTGGGGGGCACGGGGGGCTTTGCCCCCCGCTAAACGGAGCGCGACGGGTCCCGCGAGCGGGCGAGCGGGACGCTTCGATCCCGTTCAGCTCCACCAATACTTGTCGACGGGGCAAGGCGCTAAGCCTCAGCGCGTCTCGGAGCACGGGACGGATCGAACCGGCGACCTCCGGGGGCACCGGGGGGCCGCAAACCGGCCCCCCGCTCAAAGGAGCGCGACGGGTCCCGCGAGCGGGCGAGCGGGACGGTTCGATCCCGTTCAGCTCCACCAACCACAGAAGCACGTAGGGACGCGGGTTCCCGCGTCCTTTTCGTTTTCGGTGGAAGGTTTCCAACAGGCCCAGGGGTTCACGCGAGGGGTTCACGCGAAAACAATCTTTCTCCTTGACGAGGGTGGTCTCGGATGCGATCCTGATCCTCGCTTTCGCGAAGTCCCCGACGGTCTGATTCCCGAGGGGCTGGGTTCCCGTCCCCAAGTTGAACGACCTGGAGTAGACGGCGTGACGGTCCGCCGTCCGCACGTATTCCATCGGCCAGCGGATGGAGTACGTGTGTTAGAGCGACAGTTTTCCACCAAAGAGGCGGCTGCGTTCCTCGGCATGGCGCCTCAGACTCTTCGGAATCTCCGGTGCCAGGGGAGGGGCCCGACGTCCCGGCGGGTGAGCCGCACGCGGGTCTTGTACCGCGAATCAGATCTCGTCTCCTGGGACATGCGCCGTGAGGAGGACGCCGCAAAATTCACCGGCCCCCTCTTCTCAACCAGCACCGAGAGGAGCTAGTTATGCTCCTCTCGAAGGACTTCAAGAAACACCGGGGTCTGGCCGGCTTTTGGTACTCGGCGAAGCAGCGCAAGGCGAAGGTCAGGATCTGCCGCCCCGGCGCGCATGGTCGCCGGCCTTGGAAAACCACATTCGCAAACGTGACGATCGAGGAGGCACGCGAGAAGTATTGGCACTTCCGCAAGGCCTGCATCGAGATCGGCTGCAAGCCGGGCACCACGGTGAGGCCGGCCTCCTTCACTAGCATGCCGACCTTGAACCAGTACTTCGAGCGGTATGCGCTGCCGGGTGTGCGCTTCTTCAGTTTGCCGTCGAGAGCGCAGATACCGCTCCGACTCCGGACGCCCGGGCTGGATTTGTGGAATGGCGCAAGATGGCCCAGGCAGACTTCAGCCGCTGGGAGGAGATCCTCGCCACGCAACTGCCCAAGGTCAACAGGTCGCTCGAAGCCGCCGGTCTTGCGCCGCTGGCTGTGCCCTGGGCGCCGTCAGATCGTGCGAGGACGCCGAGAGACCGGCCGAAGCGCCGAGGAGCGTCCCTTCTCAATCCAACTTGACGTTGAGTGATCAACGTGGAGGTTCCTTGCTTATATGTTGGTTCAGAAAGTAGTCCGTGGCGCCTCCCCGCACGCCCTTGGCCTTTTTGGCGCTCAAAGTCTTCGCGCGCAGGTCCTTGACCGTTTTGGCTCGCTTGGCTTTTCTCGACTTCTTCTTGTCCATGTCAACCGACCTTCCTTTCTTTGGTTCGCTTTCTTCCCCTGACGGCGTCCTTATCATGATCGATGCCAGGGAGGACTCTCGACGCACACTCTTCAGGTACAGAGACTTAGGGTCTTCGCGCGCGGCGTCGTAGAGCAGTAGACCGAGCCGATCGAAGCTCACCACGCGCTGTAGCTCGCCGGCAAGCCTCTGGAAGAGCTCCTCCGGCTCCCGGCACGAGGCGATCGATTCGGCGACGGACAGGAGTGTCTGAAAGCGCTCTCGCAACGTGGTGAATTCTGTCGAGCTCATGACCGTCGTTCTTGAGCCGTCACCTGGGCGAACTTCTTGGAGTGTTTCACGCCCGTCGCCGTCGGCGCAAATGGCCGATCTCCGAAATCCTTATGCCCCCGAGCCTTCCCCCCGTGCTGCCTGGAAAGCCTCACCGCGAGGCGCCGGCGCGCAGCTCTGCGGTTTGAGTTCCACGCGCCGTGTGGCTCGCGTCCGACGCGACTCCGGCTTCAGGCCCGGGTCGCCCGCCTCCGGATGGGCTTGCGCCACATCGGCCAACGTGGGCGAAGGTGGCGGCCTTCGGTTCCCGAGCGCCCGGCGGCTCGCCTGGAGACTCGCGCTGCCCTAAGGGCGCTTGATCGGACACATCTTCGCACCCATGGTCGAATTTCCTAGGAAGAGTCCGGTTTTACCCCGGGTTCGAACCCCGGCACCCTCGCCAACCAGAACCCAGGTGGTCTTTCTCGTGGCACGAGAGGGAGGCGGCGGCGGACTCAGGTAAGCAGCCGAAGAGTGACTGGCATCCCATGAACAGTAAGGAGCCTTCAGGGTTCATTTGGGGTTCACGGCGGGGCCTTGACCTAACTCGTACCAACTTGTCCCGTCTCGACGGTCGTGTTTTCATGGTTTCACGGTTGGCGCTGATGATGCGGTACGAGCCGGTACGCCGAAACTCTCCCTTATGGCATTCAGGAGGTCGACGGTTATCCCGTTCAGCTCCACCAATACTCATCGACGGGGCAAGGCGCTAAGCCGCAGCGCGTCTCGGAGCACGGGACGGATCGAACCGTCGACCTCCGGGGGCACGGGGGGCCGCAAACCGGCCCCCCGCTCAAAGGAGCGCGACGGGTCCCGCGAGCGGGCGAGCGGGACGCTTCGATCCCGTTCAGCTCCACCAACACGTCGCCTTCACTTGCGACGGGACCTGCGCCTTCGGCGCATCGACGATCGACTCGGCCGGATGCGGCCTCGATCGCTCGTCTGGTCCCGTCGCTGCGCTCCGGCTCCCGCGGCGCAAGGCTCCTCCGCTCGGTGACTTCGAGGAGACTCCTCGCGCCGCGAACTGATGGTCGACTCGGCTTCCGCGGTCTACCTGGCTGACTCAGCAGGGACATCGTTTAGAAAATTCGCGGCCGCCTGGTCGCGCAGCGACCGCCGCGGCCGAAAGCCAGCGGGACGGTTCGATCCCGTTCAGCTCCACCAACACGTCGCCTTCACTTGCGACGGGACCTGCGCCTTCGGCGCATCGACGATCGACTCGGCCGGATGCGGCCTCGATCGCTCGTCTGGTCCCGTCGCTGCGCTCCGGCTCCCGCGGCGCAAGGCTCCTCCGCTCGGTGACTTCGCGGAGACTCCTCGCGCCGCGAACTGATGGTCGACTCGGCTTCCGCGGTCTACCTGGCTGACTCAGCAGGGACATCGTTTAGAAAATTCTCGGCCGCCTGGTCGCGCAGCGACCGCCGCGGCCGAAAGCCAGCGGGACGCTTCGATCCCGTTCAGCTCCACCCAGTTATTCGCCTTCTGAGATTCTTCGTACAGCAATCCGTCACGGCTCTAGACCGACATCACTCCGGGCCAGCGGCGCATCCACTCGCGACGTTTCGAGAGCTTTTGCCATTCCGGGTCGTTCGGATCGACGCGCTGCGACTGGGCGAGCAGCCGATCGACGCGCGCCTCGAGCGCGGCGGCGGTCGGAGGATCTTCGACGATCAGAACCAGCTCGTTCTCCCAGTACCCGGCCGTGACGTCGAGGTTCGCGCTGCCCACGGAGCAGACCCGGCCATCGACGCTCGTCACCTTCGCGTGCACGTGGGGATGGATGGCGCCGAGACCGCGTTCCCATGCCGATTGCTGCGGCACGACGAGCTCATACGCCTCGGCACCCGCCGCGACCAGGGCATCCATCCGCGAGTGGACGAGCTCGGTCGCCTGGGTTCGCGCCGACGACCATGGGCCGTGAAACGGCGTTCCATCGTGCGTCGGGGTGAGATTGCCGAAGAGGGTCCGGACGCGTACGCCGCGGCGAAGCGCCCGAAGCAGCGCGTGCTGGATCTCCAGGATCAGCGGAAAACCGTTCACGGTGTAGACGTGCGACTCGGCCGTCTCGATCATGGCGATGTACGCGTCCAGCGTGCGCGCGTCGCGAAGGCCGTGATGGAGGACGACACGGGCCGCGACGGCTCCGGCCGCAGGACGCTCCGCGATCTCGAAAGGGGCTCCGCCGGCGGCTGTCCAGGCGTCGAGAAACGAGCGATCGAGAGCCGCCACGGCCGGACCTTCCACTTTCGCCCCGGCGTCGAGCCACGGCACTTCGCGCCACAGCGAGCGCGCCGTCAGCCGCACTTCCTCGAAACCGGCGTAGTACTCGTGCGACAGATTGCGCCCGCCGAGAAGCGCCAGTTCGCCGTCGATCACGGCGATCTTCCGGTGATCCCGCTGTTTCAGTTCGTCGAGCGACGGCGGGGAGGTGATGGGATCCAGAACGCGAAGGTCGACACCCGGGCGGCCGCCGAGACGCTCCAGCAGGGGGTTGCGGGCGCCGAGCGAGCCGTGAAACCCGTGAAGCGAATCGACCACGACTCGCACCGTCACCCCCCGGGCGCCGGCCGCGGCCAGGGCGGCCTCGACGGCGCTTCCGACGTCGTCGTCGACGCGCCATGTAGATCTGCAGGTGCACGCGGCTCTTTGCCGCGGCGATGGCCTCCAGCAACCAGCGGCGCGCGGTGGCGTTGTCCAGCTCGAGCTCGATCCGGTTTCCGGCGATCGACGGCGCGCCGGTCGTGGCGTCGAGCCGCTGCCCGAGCGAAGGAATTCCGCCGAGAGGGAAGCTGGAGCGACAGGTTCGAGGGGATTTGTTCCGGGCGGATCGCGGCGAAGCCGATCGTGGAGGGGGTAAACGCTCCCTGATAAACGATCGCCGCGATCGGGAACCCGGCCGCACGCATCCGTGTGGCCACGCGGGCAAGGCGCACCGAGTCGAGATCGTTGCCGACATCGAGGGCCGATCCCTCATCGAGGACCGCCCGGGCGTCGACGACGGAGTCCCGGAGTCCCGCTTTCCGGAGGCGAGCGCGAATCGCCCGGCAACTTTCGGTCACGCGCATCCGGACGGCGAGCAGGTCCGCGCCTTCGACCCGGGACAAGAGACGGAGCTCGGACTCGACCAGGTTGGAATTGAACAGGACGAGCGGGCGGGATGCCGGTCGGATCACGGCGATGTCTTCCTCGATGCACGTCAGAGGATCCGCGCTCTCCCGGCCCGCGAGACGGTAGATTCCCAGTGCGTCCGCGTCCGGCACGGAAGTCAGCTCGGCGGCGCCATCCTCGCTCGCGGCCGTCGCGACGACGCGCCCTCCGGAGACGATCGCCAGCGTCTGGTCGGGAATGGGTTCGAGCCGGCCGACGCCCAGCGCGTAATGAGCGCGCAGCCGGATGACGCCGTTCTCGTCGATCACGTCCGACACGTCCATCGCCGGCTGGGTCGCCGCGTCCGCGGCTCTCGAGCGGAGGAAGGATCAGGACCGGTGCCCGCCATTTCCGTGCCGCCAGCAGGGCGCCTGGAAAATGCGCCACCACGACGAGGTCGAGCGGTCCGGAGGGGAAACGGGTCGCCTGCTCCACGCGTGCCGTGATCCCGGCGACCTGCAGGGCCGAGGCGACGTCGCTCGACAGGCGGTGAACGAGCGCCGTTACGCGGGGACCGGAAGGGACGTGGTCGCGGAGAAACCGCCCGACCGCGCGCCGGGCGCGTTCGCCGACGGCGAGACAGAGGATGTTCTCGATCGGACCGCTGCCGCGCGCTTCGTCCGCCGCCCATAGCACCGCCAGCGGTCGCCGCTTCCGCACCTCGGCGATCTCGGGCAGGGAACGGGTGACGAGAAGATCGATGTCGGCGGCCTCTGCAAGCTCGGACGAGACCGCTGGCATGGATCTCGGGCTCCACGCGAACCTCGACCGATCTGGCGGCCCCGGACGCCGCGCTCCGGACCGCATCGAGCCAGCCGGTTGCGGCGGCGTTCAGATCGGCCGGAGCCTGCGAAGAGAACCACGCGACCCGTCTGGCGGGCAAGCGCGCGACGATCCACAGGAGATCCGCATCCGGAGCGAGGCGCCGGATCAGCTCGATCGCCGGGCCGACGCCGGATTCGACGTCGATGAGCAGAAGCACGCGCCGGAAGTTCATAGACAGGTCGGCCGCATCGGGATCTCGGTCCGGCGCAGCGAGCCGTTCGCCGAATCGAGCACGTGTGCCTCGATCCTGATCACGTCTCCGTCCTCGAGCTCGTACAGGTTGTAGCCGGCGCGGACCGCATCGTTCGGGTGCTCCAGCGCCGCGCCGCTCGCGCACACGACGTCGAGAGCGCCGAAACGGCAGCGGACGCGAACGTGGAGATGGCCGAACAGCACGAGACCACGCGGGACCGTGGCGAGAACGTCCCGGAGGGAAGCGGCGTCGGTCAGCCCGTCCCGAAGCTGCAGAAGGCGATGGCGCGAGTCCAACGGTGGGTGGTGGACCAGGATCACCGGGACGCGTTTCGCGACTTCCGGGTGGGCGAGGACGGCCTTCAGCGCCGCGATCTGTTCATGTCCGAGGTACCCGGCGGCGATGAACGGAGGGCGGGGAACGGCGCTCGACAGCCCGATGATCGCGGCCGGCCCCCGGAGTTTGACGAACGGGTACGCGCCTGCGGCCACCTCGACGCCGAGCTCCGGAAGGTCGCTCCGGACGAACGGACCCAGGTAGTGCTGGAACCTGCGTTCCCGGCGGATCGACGGCAGATAGAGATCGTGGTTGCCGGGAACGATGGTGACTTCCGCGGCGCCGGCGCGGCGGTCGAAGAAGCCGCGCGGCCTCGCGATATTCGCCGTCGAGGGCCAGGTTCGTGACGTCGCCGGTGATGACGACATGATCGGCCCGCGACGCGGCGTCGAGGACCGCCTCGAGATAGCGGCGGCGAAACACGCGCCCGCGCCGCAGCCTGGTGTTTGCCCACCCGGTCACGCGCTTGTTGAAGAGCATCTCGCGCCAGTGCACGCCCTCGGGTGAGAGGACGTGCAGGTCGGAGATGTGGGCCAGGCGAAACATCACGCGTCGAGCCTGTCGCCGAACTCCGTGACTCTTCCCGCCGGACGGAGCGCGGCGATGTAGTGATGCGGTCCGTGGTCCGCGATCGTGTACGCGGATTTGTCGCGCTTCCTGGCCGGCGCGAGCACGGCCAGCACGGATCGCGAGACGTCGCGGAAATTCGAGAGCTGCACCGCCGGATCGCAACGACGCCACTGTCCGTCCGCATAGTGAAACTCGTGTCCGAAGTGTTCGAGGGCGCCCCACGCGGCGGGTGGCAGACGACGGAACGACGTCGCGGGCATGGACGTGCCGGAACAGTCTCCGTGCGACCGGCAGAGCGCCCTCGGGCAGCGGCGCGCCCGTCGCGAGCGGCTGACCGAAGGTGTAGATCGCCCGCAATCGGCCGTCCAGGTCCCGGCCGTCTTCGCTGCCCGCCAGACGCAATGCGAAGAGGACGGCCATCGCTCCGCCCAGGCTGTGCCCCGCGACATACAGCGCCTCCAGCGGGTGATCGACGCGGGCGCCCGGGCGAGCGATCGATTCTCCTCGCGCCGCGGCCTGCAGCAGTTCGAGGATCGGCCACCGTGTCGCGCTCACGTTGCGGTCGAAACCGGAGTGGACGGCCAGTCGGCCGCCCCCGATGTCGATCGTATGCGAGCCGACGTCGGCATCGCCGAGCCAGTTGCCGAGGTTCGCCGGCTCCGTGCCCCGGTAGCAGAGGATGATGACGCGTCCGCAGCGGCTCTGCAGAAGGTACCCTGTCGAGAAGATGGTCATGGCGTCCACCGCCTGGGCGATCCGGACGCAGGCGCTGCCTGCCATTCCGAGCCGGCCGGCCATCATGGCAACGGTCGCGATGTCGGAATAGGCGTAACCCGAGAGGACCCCGAGGACGTGCGCGACGGCCGCATCGCGGTCTGCGGTGTCTGCGACATGCGCGCGGAGAAGATCTCCGATCGGATCGGCGTAGATCGGAAAGGGTTCCGAGGGCGATTCGACCGTCAAGCGCTCGATCTGCATCACGCGGACTCCTTTCGCTGGACGTTACCTTCGATCCGGCACCAGCTCTGAAAGAAAAAGAGGGCCGCGAAATCGCGGCCCTCATCGATGATTTCCATCCGACCGTGCCGGTGCTATGCGGCCGCCGCGGACCGGCCGAGCGCCCGGACGTCCTGGCGGATCCGGCCGGAGATCACCGCGCGGGTGACCCCGTTGACGAGGACGGCGACGCCGACCATCGTGCCGATCGCCCAGACCGAGCTGACCGGCCATTGCGCGAGAATCATCACGCCGAGCAGCAGGCTGAACAGCGCGTTGATCAGGAACCCGCCCCGGCCAGCGCCCGCAGGCAGTGCGAAGGCCATGAACGTTTCGGAAACGGCCTCCGCGATGAGCATCACACCGAGCACGGCTGTGAGCGTCACGAGGCCGATGCCCGGGGACGCCACCAGGGAAATGCCAGCGATGCCGTAGAGAATGCCGAGCAGGATGTTCAGAAAGAACTTCCCCGCCGTACCCGAGGCGAAGGCGAAGATCGATTGCGCGACCCCGGCCACGATGAGCGCCGATCCGACGAACACGGTGGAAGCGGCGGCCGTCGCCAGCGGGTAAAGGATCATGACGACGCCGACGGCCGCGGTGAGGATGCCCATGAAGACGCTCCAGCCGGCGCGCTTGGAGACTTCCTGGGAGAGAGTGTCTGTAGCCATTTCGAATTCCTCCTCCTTATGAAATCAGTTGCGTCAGATCTGTGTGTGCGCCAGGTCCTTGAGCGCCCGGCCGGCGGCCGCGGCATTCTTCTTGAGAACCGCCTTCTTCGCCTTCTGGCGCGCCTCGAACGCTCCGAGCCGCTCGGTCAGCTTCTTGTCTTGAGCGTCGATCTTCCCTGCGAGCTGTTCGATCTTCTTCTGGAGCTTCGCCTTGCGTTCCGCGTTGGCGTTCGAGACCTCGCTCTTGAACTCGGCGAGGTCCGCCTTCATGGCGGCGATCTCCTCGCGGCGAACCTGCTCCTGCACCGCCCAGAGCGCACGGCGGAAGACGGTCCCACCGAGCGCCTCCATCCGGGTGTCCACCGGCGTCGTCCACGCTTCGTCGACTTCCGCGACCACCGCGACTTTGTTCGGCGCCAGCGACTTCGACACGTCCTCGACGAAATCCTCGCCGACCTGGAGCGGTGTCGGCGTCGTAAAGCACGCCGATCCCCGCGCCGCCGGCGGCGCCGAGGGCCATCCCGACCGGTCCGCCCAGCACTCCGATGAGGGCGCCGACGGCGGTCCCCGTGAGCGTGCTGACCGGCGCGGAGTCGTCGATCTGCTTCACGCTGACGGTGCCGTCCGCATGCTTCAAGATCACCGCTCCCTGATAAATCGTGAGGTTGCCTTCCGTCTCCAGCTGCCGCAGCGCCGATTTGCCTTCATAGGCCTTCTTCTCGTTGTCGAAAACCACCACCAGCATCCGTTCCATGACCTCCTCCTTTCGCGGGTCAAGCCCGCTTCAACCGCCCTTCACTCCTGATCGCTGAGCCTCCGTCGCTCCAGGAGGATCCACGCGCGGACGAACGGCGGAACGTGGCGTAGCTCGACGCCTCCTCGTTCGGCCGCCGCCAGGAAGCGGACGGCGTCCAAATCGACGAGCCGCACCTGCTGAAGCTCGAGGGCGACCGGCCCCCGAGCCTCGCCGATGCGTGCCTTCAACTGCTGAACGTCCCGCCACGTGATCCTCCCGCTGAGCGTCAAGGCCATCTCCGATTCGCTGGAAACGTCTTCGATTCTCAGAGTCACGACACCTGAGAAAGGCAATCGCGGTGCCACAGCGAAGCCATTGATTGGGAAGGGTTTGACCGCGGTGCACGGTGGCGAATCTCGACAAATGGCGAGTTTCGACACCGCCACTCGGGAGCGAGCGGTTAGTCGGTCTTGAAACGATGCTTGTCGATGCGCAGCGACCGGATCTTGGACTCGAGCGTGGAGCGCGGGATACCGAGCTTGGCGGCTGCGCCGTCCGCACCGGCGACGCGGCCGCGGGACCCGGCCAGCGCGCTTTCGATCAGCTCCTTCTCTTCATGCACGTTCGGCCGGCCCAGAGAACTGGCGCCGCCGGTGCGCCGCCGCGATCCCTTCTCGAACCACGTTTCATCGACCGTCGAGCGTCCCCTCGCACAGGATCACCGCTCGCTGGATGACGTTCTGCAGCTCGCGCACGTTGCCGGGCCAGTCGTACGCCGTGAGCAGATCGATCGTCTTCCGACTCACGCTCGTGATCTTCTTCCCCATCTTTGCCGCGTACCGCTGCGTCAGATACTCGATGAGCAACGGAATGTCTTCGCGGCGGTCGCGCAGCGGCGGCACCTGGAGCGGAAAAACGCTCAACCGGTAGTAGAGATCGTCGCGGAACGAACCGTCCGACATGGCCCGGTCGAGGTCGCGGTTCGTCGCCGCGATCACGCGCACGTCGACGGGGATCGGCTTGCCGCCGCCGACGCGCTCGAATGTCCGCTCCTGCAGAACCCGGAGCAGAGCGATCTGCGTCTCCGGGGGAAGCTCGCCCACTTCGTCGAGAAAGATGGTTCCCCCGTCGGCGAGCTCGAACCGGCCGAGGTGGCGCTGCACGGCGCCCGTGAAGGCGCCTCTTTCGTGGCCGAACAGCTCCGAGGTGATCAGCGACGGCGGAATAGCGCCGCAGTTGACGGACACGAACGGCCGTGAGGACCGCGGGGATCGCCTGTGAATGGCGCGTGCGATCAGCTCTTTCCCCGTGCCGGTCTCGCCGGTGATCAGCACCGTCGAATCCGTGCTCGCCACCTTTCCGACGAGCGCCAGGACGCCGGCGCAGCGGAGCCGAAGAGCCGACGATCTCCTCGAACATCGACGCCTGGGTGACTTCGTCGCGCAGCGCGATGTTCTCCTTGTGGAGCTGTTCCTTCAGACGGCGCAGCTCTTCCTCCGCGCGCTTGCGGTCATCGATGTCCGTGAGCGTCCCGTACCACCGGATGATCGCGCCCGCCTCGTCGCGCAGCGGAACGGCGCGCGTCAGGAGCCATCGATACCTCCCGTTCTCGTCGCAGCCGCGCACTTCGGCATCGAGCGGGCGCCCCTCGGCGATCGCCTTCCGCCACTGTGTCAGAAGGCGCTCGCGGTCGTCCGGATGGATCACGCTCGTCCATTCCCAGCCGAGGACCTGGTCCCGGGTGTGACCCATCCGCTCGAACCAGCTCTCGGTGATGAAGTCGAGCGGCCGTCGGGCCGGGCCGTCCAGACGAAACCGGGGATCGTCTCGAGAATCGTCCGGAGCTCCCGCTCCGCGTTCTGGATCGCCTCGCGGGCGCGCCTCGATTCCTCGATGTCGACGCTCGAGCCGAACCACCGGACGATTCGGCCTTGTTCGTCGCGCAGCGGCAGCGTCCGGAAAAGCATCCACCGATACTCGCCGTTAGCGCGACGGACGCGAGCCTCGTGTATCGCCGGGTCGCCGCTCGCGAGCGAGGCCTGCCAGATTCGCAGGTGCTCCTCCAGATCGTCGGGGTGAATGAAGTTCGTCCAGCCCCTACCCTCGACGGCCTCGAACGATGCGCCGATCTCGTCGAGCCATCGCCGGTTGACGTAGTCGATGTAGCCGTCCGGACGACCGCTGAAGATCAATGCCGGCGCTGTGTCGAGCACCAACCGCGGATCGAGGTCCTCTTGGCTCATTCGATCAGGTCCTCAGCCGGCCGATTCTCCGTCAATGCCGCCGAGTTCGCCAGATGTGAACGCTGGTGGTTCCGGCCGGTCCTGGAAGTCGCTCGCCACACTCTCCTCGACCGCCCGTTCCGCCTCGCCGGCTTCAAGGTGCCGTACAGCAAATCGTCAGCAGCCTTCGCATCCAGGAAGACCCTTCCGGCGTAAGTCTCCTTAACGTCGGCAGGGTGCGGAGTGGGCCTATGAATCGCATTCAGGAGGTCGACGGTTCGATCCCGTTCAGCTCCACCAATACTCATCGACGGGGCAAGGCGCTAAGCCGCAGCGCGTCTCGGAGCACGGGACGGATCGAACCGTCGACCTCCGGGGGCACGGGGGGCCGCAAACCGGCCCCCCCTCAAAGGAGCGCGACGGGTCCCGCGAGCGGGCGAGCGGGACGCTTCGATCCCGTTCAGCTCCACCAACACGTCGCCTTCACTTGCGACGGGACCTGCGCCTTCGGCGCATCGACGATCGACTCGGCCGGATGCGGCCTCGATCGCTCGTCTGGTCCCGTCGCTGCGCTCCGGCTCCCGCGGCGCAAGGCTCCTCCGCTCGGTGACTTCGCGGAGACTCCTCGCGCCGCGAACTGATGGTCGACTCGGCTTCCGCGGTCTACCTGGCTGACTCAGCAGGGACATCGTTTAGAAAATTCGCGGCCGCCTGGTCGCGGAGCAATTCGATCGCCTTTGCGATCCGGTTCGCACGGCCGCCGAGCCGCCCACCCTGCTCCCCGAGTGAAAGGCGGTACACGATCTCGCGGGCGGCGAGCGGCGCGAGCGCGGCGTAGTCGCGCGGCGCGTCGACGAGGCGTTCGGCGGCCGTTTTCTGAATTCCTCCACTGGAGTGTCGTCGGAGTTGATCATTCCATTCCCCCGACAATTCAAACTGGCTCAGCCGGGGGCCTTCTCGACTCAATTCCTTGCCGTGAGGTCATGGAACAGCGGGAATGCCGACCTGCGATCGGACCAGGCTGTGCCAGAATGGCATTCAACGTTTTCGGGCTTGCGACAGCCGTTTCCTCGGCAGCGGCTATCGGAACCCCAAATGCCAGAGACACGTCCGAACGCGTACCCTGTCACCCTCGATACATCCAGCTTGGAGATCTGGGGTCTGCAGGGGTCGGGATACTCGGCGAAGCTCCTCGGAGAAATCGACGATTTCTGGGCCGACTCCTTCACCCTCGCTCAACACACGCAGGATCCCGGCGGCCGTTTCTATCTCGACCGTAAGCGCAGCGTCGTGGTTTTTTCGACCAGGGCCGGAGAGGATCCCCAAAGAATCCTCTCGGCTGCGAGGGATCTGCTCGATCTGACCAATCGACGATCTGGCCGACAGCTGCCCCAGAAGCGCGTCGAGGCAGCGGTTCCCGGTCCCAATGAAGACACCCGACGACTGACGCCAAGGACGCCAACTCGGGTCGCGAGGATGGAAGATACACGCGGGTCGCGACGGGTGAGCGCCTCGCTCATGGTCCAATTTCATCCTCGAGGCGATGTGGGACCCGGCTCGACTTCGACAGGGATGACGCGCGATTTCTCCGAAACCGGCATATCCGTCGTCACCAATCGACTTCCTTCCGTGGGCGAATCACTGGCCCTCGAAATCCACCTGGCGGCTCAGAAGAGGATCGATCTGACTGGTGAAGTCGTTCGAGTGCTCGACAGGGACGAGGCCCGCAGGCTGCAGCTTCGACCGGGCTTCGCGGCGCGGGTGACTGAGCGTTCCGGGGACTCCTTCCACCTTTTGGTTCACAGTCAGCACTGATCTGAGAGATCCAGGCCAGCCCTTCCGGCCTTGCTCTGCCGGGGGATCACGCCCCGCCGCGACCGCGCCCTGGTGGAGAGCTCGGCTCGAGACTGAGGGCGCAGCGCGGCCTCACTTTTCCGATTTCGTGACCTGACGCGCCCCCGACCCGTCCGCGTTCATGACCCAGATCTCCATCCGCCCGGTCCGATCGCTCTGAAAGGCGATGCGCTTCCCATCCGGAAACCAGGCGGGCACCTCGTCCTGGTAGAGCTGGTCGTGGGCAGCAAGCTTGCGCGCGGCGCCGGTTGCGAGGTCCACGGTCCAGATGTGCGCGGGCCGGTCTTTCGCACCCGCCTGCACGGCGAGCGCCCGCCCGTCCGGTGACCACGCGGGCATCTGGCCTCCCCCATCGGCGGCCGGGATCTGCGTGACCTGCCGCCGGCCCGACCCGTCGGCATTCATGACATAGACCTCCAGAGCCCCCTTCGAGTCCCTGTCCCCGAACGCGATCCGCTTCCCGTCGGGCGACCAGCGCGAGCCCCAGACGACGCCGGACCCGTCGGTGAGCTGGCTGGCACGGCCGCCGTCCAAGTCCGACACGAATTCCCGCATGGCCGTCCAGGTGCCGGTCCAGTAGAGGACCCGCTTGCCCTCCGGGGAAAACCGCAGGGCGCGGCCGGGGACGGTTCCGAGGAGCCTCGAAGATCCGCCGCCCGCTCCGATCGCAGAGAGGCGGCTCGCGCCGTCGGCAAAGACGCTGAACCAGATCTCCTTGCCGTCCGGCGACCACTGGGGTTGGCTTTCCTGCTCGGGGGTACGCGTCAGCCGCAGCTCGCTTCTTCCATCGGCCGCGATGACGTACAGGTCGGTCGTCCCGTCCCGGTCCGAGAGAAAAGCGATTCGCGACCCGTCCGGCGAGACCGCCGGAGCGCCGCCGTTGGTCTGCGGGACCTGCCCCGTCATCCCGCCGGGCCGTAGCCCGATCCCCATGGCTAGAAAAAGAAGACAACGGCCTCGCATGTTCCAGCTCCTGTCCCGGTGCGATTTTGCACCCGTCGCTCTTCGAAGGGGAGCGGGAACAGGCAGAGATCGATCCCACCCTCCGCGGATTCGATCTTTCTCAACGGCACCCCTCTTCACGTCGGCGTCGATCTCCCTGACGGAAGGAAGGGCGGCCGCGTCGAGACTGCCGACCTTCCCGCCCACGCGCGTGCCGAGTGCGAGTCCCATCCCGGCCGTCAAGAAGAGAGACAAACGAACTCGCATCGCCGTCCCCCTCGCCGACTATGGAAGGGCCCGTTTCACGGCGGGCTCGTGTGCGACCAGCCTCACCCCGTGGACGCTAGCATCGGACTCCCGGCAGGTCTTGAACCAATGAAACGTGGTGTCAGGCCGATTTGAGCAGTCGGCGGAATCGCCCCGGGCTGCAGCCGATGCGGGCCTTGAAGACCCGGCAGAAATGACTGTGATCCGCAAAGCCAGCGGCCAGCGCGATCTCCGTCAACGCCCGCTCCGGGTTCTCGAGAGCTTCGCACGCCGCCCGGACGCGCAGCTTGTGGAGGTACTCGCCCATGGTCTCGCCGAATCGCCGTCGGAACTCCCGGGAGAGATGGACGGGATGGATATCGACGGCGGAAGCCACCTCCAGGACCGTCAGAGGCCGGGCAAACTCCCCGTGCAGAAGCTCGAGACACGTGGCGAGCCATCGCGGCTGTCCTCGCTCGACGAGGCGGCGGCCCTTCCCGAGGCACCCGGCGAGCTCCCAGAGGGCGCTGTCCACCGACTCCGGCCCGAGCGTCTCTTCGACGTGCAGCCGGTAGAGATGCGTCGCGAGACAGGACAGATCTCCATCGAGAAACCGCGGCTCCAGATCCGGGTGGGCCGGCAGAGCGTCAGCGGCATCGGCAAGCCAGCCCGGCCGTATCTCGACGAAGAAGAAGACGGCGCCGTCGGGACCAATCCAATCCCGGTGCGTCAGCGGAGGGTGGAACCCGACCGAGAAGGGACCGTACTCGAGGCGACGGCCTTCCACTTCCTCGACATAGGCGCCGCGGACGAGGAGGCAGAAGTAAGGGACCTCGTGCCGGTGCGGGGGAAGGACGCGTTCACTGGGATGAGCGACCTTCGTCACGACTGCCGCCGCAAAATCGCTCTGCTGCCGGACCGCCCCGAAGTATTTCCCGATCCGAAGCGGCACTGCCATGTCTCTCTCCAACTCCGGCAGGCTTCCCGAAATTGCCGCCCGTCCAGACAGAATCCCGGCGCCGGAGCCGGCGCTGGAAAAACCGTCGCTACCGACGCCGTCTCAGAGGCGGCCTCGGCGCGGGCGCCGATGGCACCGGGGGAAGGACGAGAATCTGCCCCGCCATCGCCGGGGGATGCGCGGCGCAGTAGAACCGGAAGAGGCCCTCCCGATGGAAGGTCAGGACGTAGGCGGTCTTCCTGTTTGGCGGCAGCATCAGCTTCATCAGCACGTCGTACTGCGGGTCCATGAGCAGGAAGTCGTGGAGATCATCGGGCTGCAGGTTCCAGAAAGTGACAAGGGTGGGCTCCTCGCGGTGAACGGCGAAGAAGGCCGGCGAAAAGGCGTAGACCTCGCCGAAGGCGCGCACCGTCTCCTTTGGGCCGGTCTCCTTGATCGCCACGGCCTGCGTCTGGACGATGACCGACGCCGTGGCCGACCCCGAAGTGGCGACGCTGACGACGCGGGAAGCGGCGGGGCCGGGAAGGTAGCCTTCGTCCTCGGGTTCCGGTGTCGCCGTGCGCGCCGGCCGCGCCGACGCGAGAACGAAGAACAGAAGCGGCGCGGCGAGCGCCGGTGCGGTCTTCGTCAAGGCGATCGGCCGTCTAGTAGAAATCGGAGCACGACATGTAGTACCCACAGGAAGGATCCGGACAGAGCAGTTTGCACTTGCGCTCGATCAGGGTCGCGCCGCAGTTGGGACAGACGCGCTCAGGGCGAGGCCCGTCGGCTCTCGCGGCCGGGGCGTTGGGCTGGTGCCGCTCATCGGCCCGCGTTTGTGCCGGCGGATCGACCGGAGTCACGGACCGGCCTTCGTAGGCACAGCGCCCGCGCCGGCGGCCGAAGGCGTCGGAGTCGCCTCGGGGCCGGTCTTCAGGACGAGGCCCGCGGGTGTCCGGAGAACCCCGACGGGGGTGTTGTCCGGCGTCGGGACCATCACCGCCGATCGCTCGCCTTGCGCCGGGGAATGCCTCGCCGGGCGGGATTTGCCGCACCCCCCGGCCACCACCACCACCGCGGCTCCCAGGATCACGACAGTCCAGCGAGACAGGCGCATCAATGCTCCTCCCGCGATCGCACCGACAAAAATTTGTCCTCTTTCACCCCGGATTATGCCCGACTTTTGCCTGCGCCAGGACGGCTCGTCCGCGCAAGTCACTCAGCCGCAACGAAAAGGACGACACCTGCCGCATGGTACGCGATTTGATGATGAAAGGCGTCAAGAAGAGCGCCGGCGTGGGAGTTCCGGCACGGGGGGGAGCTCGCCGGCTCCCCCCCTTGTTTCTTTATCCCGACCAGTTTCGGAGCGTCCGACGATGTATTGCCGCAGCGGCGCCAGGCGTGAAGTCGTCCCGGCCAGCCGCATTCGCAGGGCATTCCCCTCGTCGGTCTCCTCGAGCACGCGAAATCGGGATCGGGCCGTGGCGATCGAGCGGCCGCTGGTGTACGGAATCACGAGCTCGAACGAGTCCCCTTCCGGATGCGCGCGCCGCCGGATCGCGGCTTGCAGCCGGTCGATTCCTTCGCCCGTCCTGGCAGAAACGGCCAGACCGGCGGCGGAGGGCCGTCCCAGGTCGCACTTGTTCCAAACCGGAAGGACTCGGTCCGCCGCGACGCCGAGCTCCTGCAGGAGCTCGAGCGCCACCCGCCGTTCCTCGTCCTCCCTGGCCGACGACGCGTCGAGGACGTGCACCACCAGATCGGCTTCCCGGATCTCCGCCAGCGTGGAGCGAAACGAGGCCACCAGTGTCGTCGGAAGCTTGCGCACGAAACCGACGGTATCGATGAAGACGACGTCTGACAGCTCGGGCGAGCGCGCCCTGGCCACCCGCGCGTCGAGCGTCGCGAACAGGCGGTCGGCCGCATATGCCGACTCGCGCGTCAACTGGTTAAAGAGCGTCGTCTTGCCGGCGTTGGTGTAGCCGGCGATCGCAACCTGGAATTGCCGGCGGCGGCCGCGCCGGCGGACTCCGCGTGCCGTCTCGATGCCTTCGAGGTCGCGGCGCAGGTGCGCGATCCGAGTTCGAATCCTGCGGCGGTCGAGCTCGAGCTTCTGCTCGCCGGCCCCGCGGGCGCCGATACCCCCGCCCAGCCGGGAAAGGTGGCCGTAGCGGCCGGCCAGCCGCGGCAACAGGTATTGGAGCTGCGCCAGCTCGACCTGCGTGCGCGCCTCCCGCGAGCGGGCGTGGAGTGCGAAGACGTCGAGGATCAAGCCGGGGCGATCGAGCACGCGCACGCCGTCTCCCCAACGCTCCTCGAGATTGCGCGCCTGGCCCGGCGAGAGCTCGTCGTCGAAGACCACCAGGCCCGCGCTCTGCGCCCTCAGAACATCCGCGATCTCCTCGACGGCGCCGCGCCCGATGTAGGTGGCGGGATCCGGAGCGGGGCGGGTTCGGACGAATCGAGCCACCACGCGGGCCCCGGCTGTTTCGGCCAGGCGCTCGAGCTCGTCCAGATGCTCCTCGGCCAGCGCCCGCGGGACGGAGCGCGAGGCGACACCGACCAGGATTGCCCTGTCGCTGCGGTTGAGTGCCATCCAGGCGCTATTCAATCACCGGCTTACGAGGATCAATCGGGTGATCGGGTGATCGGGTGATCGGGTGAATGGAGCCGAACGAGTCGGTATTCGACGACATTACCCGATGGCCCGATGACCCGATGGTCAGATTCCCTCTAGAATGCCGCGGTGCGCCTTTCGCAGCGCGAGTCCTTGCTCGGGGAACGGCTCGAGACGTTGTACCGGACCTACGGACCGGAGACCTCGGCCAGCGATCCGATCGTCTTTCTGGCCCGCTACGACCGGCCCGAGGACCGCGAGATCGCGGGATGGATCGCGTCGGCGTTCGCGTACGGACGGGTCGAGACGATTCAGGACCACGTCGGCCGCATCCTCGACGCGCTGGGCCCTCGTCCCGCCCGAACGCTGGCCGAGACGTCCGACCTTCGCGTCTTCGTCCGGAACCAGCTGGCCGGCTTCCGGCACCGCTTCCATTCCGGCTCCGACGCCGCGGTTCTCCTCCATGCGATTTCCCGCGCTGCGCGGCGCCCGGGAGGGATCCGCTCCTTCTTCGAGTCCGAGTTCCGGCCCGAAGAGCGGGACGTCTCCGGCCTCCTCTCGCGCGTGGTCGCCAGGATCGAGGCCTTCGACTACCGGCCCGTTCTCGGCAGGCGCCGCCTGCCGGAGCGCTGCGCCGCCCGCTTCTTCTTTCCCGACCCGGCGCGGGGCTCGGCCTGCAAGCGGTGGAACCTCTATCTGCGGTGGATGGTGCGGCGGGACCGCCTCGACTATGGACAGTGGCCGGCCATTCCGACCGATCGGCTCGTCGTCCCGACCGATACCCACGTGCACCTTGTTTCCCTCCGCCTGGGCCTGACCCGGCGCCGAACCGCGGACTGGAAGACGGCGCGCGCAATCACCGATTCCCTGGCTCGATTCGATCCGGTCGATCCGGTGCGCTTCGACTACGCCCTCTGCCGGATCGGGATCTTCGGGATCTGCCAGAAGAAGCCGCGCCTGTCCCGCTGCGAGGACTGCCTGGCCCGCGAGGCCTGCCCGACCGGTCGAAAACGCGCCCCTGCGGCCGTCCCGCCGCTTCCCAGGGGCAGCGTGATTCAAATGCATCACAGGATGGCTCGATCGGTGGTTCAATAGTAGGCATCTATGAAAACCCGTTCGATCCTGACGATCGCCTTCTCCGTGCTCCTGGTCGTGGTGACCGCCGTGTGGATCCGATCGCTGCGTCCGCCGGAGTCGCCTTCGGGGTCCCTGGCGTTCCTGTCGGCGGCGCCGGAGCTTCCGGTCTACGATCGTTCCGGCAAGAAGATCGACCTGGCCAAGGAGAAGGGGCACCTGATCGTCGTCCACTTCTGGGCCACCTGGTGCCCGCCGTGCGTGGAGGAGATCCCCGCGCTCTCCAGATTCTGGGACCGCTACCGCACCCGCCCCGACATCGTCCTGTACGCGGTCTCGGTCGACAAGGACTGGAAGATCATCGACGACTTCGACAAGAAGAATCCCAATGACCTCCCCGTCTACCGCGACCCCAACTCGGCCACCGCCCAGCGCTTCGGCACGACGCAATATCCGGAGACCTACATCATCAACAAGGCCGGCCGGGTGATCTACCGCGTCCAGGGGGGCATCGAGTGGAACGATCCGGCCGTGCAGCAGCGGATCGATCAGATGCTCAACTCGTGACGGGACGGAAGGCGTGAAGCGGTAGGCGGTCAGGCGAACCTAGATATCCGCTCTTGGTCTAGCGCTGCAAGTCAGGCTCGTCACCTTCCGCCTTCCGCCTCCCGCCTTCCGGTTCTTCGCGCATCAGCCACAGAAACAGCACGACCGCCGCGGCGGAGAGAATCAGGCTTCCGACCCATAGGACGAACGAGAAGTCCAGCCGCACGGCGCGCGCTCGCTAAGGCGTTCCGTTCGACTTCGCCGAACGCGCCGGGGCGCGCGCGGGGGCCGTGGCGGTCACACTTGTCGGCTTCTCTTCCGCAGGAGCGGGTCCGCCGGCCGGCGCCGTGCCTCCGTTGATCCCGATGGACCAGACGTAATCGCGCAGCGCCCGCGTCACGGCGTCCGGATCGGCCAGGAAGACCCTGGCCGCCTCGTCGCCGCCCAGGATCCTGGCGAACTCGGCGCGATCGGCGGCGAAGGAGGGCGCGTCGGCCATCATCCCCAGCGGAGACGTCCGCTTGCCGTCATCTCCCTTGGGGAAGTTGGTCGGCATCCGCGTCCCGGGCATCCACTCGTCGGGACGGCGGATCCAGTCGTTGATCCAGTCGTGGCGAAGGCGCGTCGCGGCCATCTGAAGATTCGGCGCGAGGCTCGCGCGGTCCACGCCCGGCCGGTTCATGTCCTCGACCGATCGCGGGTGACACTGCTTGCACTTCAAGACTTCGAAAACCTTGCGCCCCGCAGCCCAGCGCTCCGGATGCGCTCCGTAGTCCTCCACCAGGAACGGGTACTGCGCCCGGTCGAGGTACGCGAAGTAACGGGTCAGGTCGTTCAACTCCTGTTGCGTGAATCCGAAGGTCGGCATGTGGACCTCCAGCCACGGGCGGATCTGGCCCGTCGTGGGGGCCTTCAGGAACGAGAAGAGCCAGCCGCTCTGGACCTTCGCGCCCTCTCCCTGGATGATGGGAGGCGCGAGCGAGGGATCGGCCACCAGGGAGCGGAAAGAGCCGCCGAAGCCCTCGATGATGTGGCAGCCCTGGCAATTGTGGTCCTTGACGATGCGGCGGCCTCTCTCGATCGCGGCCTCCTCTCCGGAGAGCTCCTTCTTGGCGCCGGAGGACGCGTTCAACTTCTGGAACCCGAGCACCACCGTCACGACCCTGTCCAGCTCCGCGTCGGAAAAGCGGAAGTTGGGCATCTTCAACTTTTCTTCCCATCCGCGCGCCCGGTCGCGGTCGAAGATGCGGGGGTTGTGGAGCTTGGTGCGAAACCAATCCTGACGGGTGTGCGGCAGGTGCAGAAAACCAAAGTCGAGCCGGTGGACGGCTTTGGATCCTTCCTCGGTCAGTTCTGTCCCGATCGGCTTGGCCTCCTCGAACCCGGGGATCTTGTGGCAGGCATAACAGCCGTAGTGCGCGATGAGCTTCTCCCCCGTGTAGACCTCCTTGGCGTGGAGATCCATCCGGTCCAGATCCGCCCGCGCGTCGAACCGGGTCTTGGTCGCCGTCTCGAAATAGAAGGCGATCGAGTCGAGGATTTTCGGATCGGTCCGCGGCAGCTCTGCGCTCTCGAAGGAGGGCGAGGCCTTCAGCGTCGACAGGTATTGCGCGATATCCGACGCGTCCTGCGGTGTGAGGCGCAGGTTCGGCATCTTGGTCTCGGGATTCCACTTCTTCGGATCGGAGACCCACTGGAAGATCCATTCCCGGGAAGCCTTCGAGCCGATGCCGGCCAGATTGGGCCCGAACTGGCGATACGTCCCGACCAGATCGCGGGGCGCGTCCGGTCGCGGATCGATCAAGTGGCAGCCGAAACAGCCCCTCTCGGAGATGAGCCTCTCTCCCCGCGCGGCGTCGCCGCCGGACGGACCCGGCGCGATCGGAGCATGCTGAGATCTGTCGAACAGGTATGCCACGATCGCGTTGACCATGACGTCGTTCTCGCGCCGGCCGCGATCGTTCATCTCCTCCTGGGCCTTGGTCGGCGCGCGGTCTCCAGAAACCTTGACGTAGTTTTCCTGGTAGAAGAAGGTCGGCATTTTGGTGTTGGCGCGAAAGGCGGCCGGGTTCATAACCCAGCGCGTGGCCCACTCCGGCGTGATCTTGGACGCCACCTTCTCCAGCGAGGGCCCGACCCTCGGGAGCTTCTGGTCCTCCAAACCTTCGATCCGGTGGCAACCCCAGCAGCCCACGCTCTCCACGATCCGAATCCCGGCGTCGAGCGTCGGAGCCTCGCGGAAGTTCGCCTCCTCCGCGTGGCAGCGGTAGCAGCCGGCCTCGGCATATTTGATGGGCAGGACGGGGGTGTCGTTGAACTTGTCGAACTCCCAGTCGTAGCGCCTCTCCCACCGCGCCTCCTGCTGCGGCGTTTCCGGTGAATGCCCGGCCGACCAGAAGGAGGAGGCCCGGTCCCGCCCTCCGTGGCACGGCGTGCAGCCGAAGCTCCCCGCCGGGTGGGGCGACTCGCTTCCGACCATCAGGTTCAACCGGGGGTGGGTGGTGTAGACGATCTCGTCTCCCAGAGCCCTCTTGAGGCCGGGATGCTCGGCCACCAGCTCGTCGAGCGACGCCTTCTCGAAGCCCTTGCGGTCGGCCGCCATGTGGCAGGTCGTGCAGCGGTCGACGCGCGGGATCTTCATGAAATTCACGTCGTTGTAGTGGTCCGGAAGCTGGACCTGCTGCACGCGCAGGGAGGGGTTGACCATGTCCAGGATGGGCGAGTTGCGCAGCCGGAAGAGCGTGTCTTCCTTGAGCGCTGGCAACCTTCTGGCGCGCCAGCTTGTAGTCGGCGGAGAGCTTGTCGATGGAGGCCTGGAGATCGTCGCGGCGGGCGGTGATGCGCCGGATCTCGTCGTTGGTGTCCGTCTCGTCCTTCTTCAGGGTCGCCAGCCGCAGGTTTGCGGCGTCCAGCTGTTTGCGCAGATCGTCCACGTCGCGGCGCGACTTGGGCGCTGACTTGGGGCTGTTGGCCAGGTCGTTCTCGTACTTGTAGAGCGCGGCGTCGAAGGAGGCCTTCAGGAACTTCGCGGTCTGGTCGGCGCCGTAGATCCTCGGGTTCAAGTCGACCAGGTGGCGGTGGAGCCGGGACAGCGAGCGCCCGTGCTCCCGGATGCTGTCCCGCGCGGCCGTGAGCTGCGTGCGCAGCCTTTCGCGCTCCTCGCCGTACGCCTTTTCGCGCGCGGCCCGCTCCGCGTCGAGCGTCTTGTCGCGGTCGAGCCGCAGAAACGTTCGCTGGAACGCCTTCCAGTCGCGGGAGTAGTCGGCCACCACCATCGCCAGAAAGACCGCCGTCAGCAGAAGCGCAGACCCGAAGAAGACGCGGTTCAATCTCGGAGATGTTGTAGTGGTGATCGATCGGCTCGGCCGGCGGCTTGCGGGGCATTTACGCCACCCCGGGCCGTGAGGCGTGAGGCGTGAGGCGTGAGGCGTTGCCTGGAGCCAGAACCCCGTCGCTTCGCCTCACGCCTCTCGCCTCACGCCTCACGTTCATATGTTGAACGCAAACTCCGGGATGGACGACGATGTACTTCAGGTTGAAGATCCAGCGCAGATACATCTTGATGGGCAGCGACAGCATGATGAGCGCCAGGTTGACGGCGATCATGTAGCGGGCCATTCCCATCTTCTCGAAGAAGCGGCGCAGGAGGGTCTGCGAGAGGACCAGCGGCAGGGCCAGCAGGTAGAACCCGACCAGGGCCAGCCCGAACATCTCGCGGAACAGCCAGAAGTTCGGCATGCTCTTCTTCAGAAGCTTGATCCAGATGATCTCCGAGAGATTGATGTTGTTCAAAGGCACGAGTTTGTTGACGTCCCAGAACTCGTAAGGGCCGAAGAAGTTCCAGTTGGGGCCCCGCAGGAAGGTCCCCAGCGCGATCAAGGAGCACCACAGCACGATGAACCCGACGACGAAGATCGTGATCTCCCAGTCGCCGCTCCCGGAACGTGAAGTATCCGTTCCCCCTGGGATTGGTGTCGATGTACGGGAATCGCCATCAAGCCGACGATGATGAGCGAAGGCAGCACGACCCCGGCCAGCCACGGGTCGTAGTAGACGAGCATCTCCTGGAGTCCCAGGAAGTACCAGGGCGCCTTGGCCGGGTTGGGCGAATCGGTCGGGTTGGCCGGCTCTTCCAGCGGCGCCTTCAAAGCGATCGACCAGACGATCAGCACCGCCATCACGATGACCAGGCAGATCAGCTCGACGTAGACCAGGTCCGGCCAGGAGAAGACCTTCTGGGCCGAGTCTTCTCCTTCGATGGTCGGCCACTCCCGCCGCAATGCGCCGGTCGTTCTCGTACGCCTGATGCATCGCGTACCAGAAGAAGAACCCGACCAGGAAGATCATGCCGACGATCGGGACGTTGTCGGGCAGAGTGGCGACCGCCGCGAAATTGGGGTCGAGGTACGACAGGCCGATCGAAAGCGAGAGCGCGGCGAAGAGCACGACGCCCCCCTTCTTGGTCCAGAGCGGGCGCCAGTGAATCGCCGCCAGCACGCCGATCAGCATCAGCAGTGACCAGATACTGAGGCGCCGAGAGGAAGTTGACGGCGGACTTGAGCGCGTGAACGAGGAACATGGTTCAGACAGCGGATCGCTGACAGCTGACAGCTGACAGCTCGAGCAACGCAGGGAGCCGAAACGGCAGTGACGGAACGCGGCTCACATCGGCCCCGAGATTCCGCCGTCCTTGCGCACTCGCCAGAAGTGAACGGCCATCAGGAACGCCGCGACCAGCGGGATCCCGACGCAGTGGAGCACGTAGAAACGCAGGAGCGCGCCCGCGCCCACGAAGCGGCCCCCCAGCAGGCCGAAACGCGCGTCGTTGGTCGAGGTCACCAGAGCGATGTCCCCGATCTTGAGAGCCCGGTCCCCGGCCCCTGGATTCCGATCAGCGGCGTGGCCGAGGCCATGTTCGATCCGACCGTGATGGCCCAGATCGCCAGCTGGTCCCACGGCAGCAGGTATCCGGTGAAGGAGAGCAGCAGCGTGAGCACGAGCAGGATGACGCCGATGACCCAGTTGAACTCCCGGGGCGGCTTGTAGGAGCCGGTCATGAACACGCGGAACATGTGGATCCAGACCGAGATCACCATGGCGTGCGCGCCCCAGCGGTGCACCTCGCGCATGATGCCGAAGGGCACCTGCTCGCGCAGGTCCAGGATGTCGACGAAGGCGTACTCGACCGTCGGCCGGTAATAGAACATCAGGAGCAGGCCGGTAAAGGTCAGGACGAGAAAGAGAAAGAACGTCACCCCTCCGGCGCACCAGGTGTAGCGCATCTTGACGCCGGACTTGCGGGTCTTGACAGGGTGGAGATGCAGCACGACGTTGCCCAGCATCGCGAGGACGCGCTTGCGGTTGGTGTTGGGGACGCCGACGCGGAAGATCGACTTCCAGAGCTGGCTCGAGACGACCGACTGCTGCCACTGGCGCCAACGAGGAACCAAACGCGACCTCCGGTTTTCCTTTGGGGGTTAAGCCACCAGGATCATGCCATCTTGACGAAGGCCTTGGGGTCGCTCCACTGGCCCCGCTCGTAGAGATAGCGCGTCGCCTTGTCCACGATGATCTGGCCGTCGTCGGGCGAGAGCGTGATCTCCGCCCGCTCCAGGGCTCGGGGGGCGGGCCCCTCGAAGTTGATCCCCGACACGTAGTAGCCCGAGCCGTGGCACGGGCACTTGAACTTGTTCTGCGCCCCGAGCCAGTTGGGCGTGCACCCCAGGTGCACGCAGGTCGCCACGAGGGCGTAAATCTCGCTGGTGTTGCGGACGATCCAGATCCCGAACTTCTCCTTCCAGCGCTCGTCGACCCCCACGCTGTACGTCGATGGATCGCCGGCCTTGAACCGCGTGGGGGGCTCGAAGAGAACGTTGGGGAACATGAACCGCATCGTGGCCGTCAGGCCGGCGGCGGTGGCCGCTGCGAAGCCGACCCAGGCCAGAGTCATCCACTTCAAGGTGGAACGCCGGGTGACTCCGTCGATGTCCAGGTCCGGCGCCGAAGCCGGCGGCGCTTCCTGTGGAACCGTTGCCATCGTGAGCCCTCAGCCTACCAAAAGACGGTCCGCCCGCTCAAGGTTGGCGGCGGACGGCGTCGGCGCGCCGGCGGAGGCGCCGGCCCGCGTGGCTTCGATCGCGTCCCGGGCCGCCTGTCGCACTCGCAGGTTCGGATCTTCGCGGGCCACGCGCTCGAGCAGCGGAAGGCTCTCCGCGTCGCGAAGCATGGCCAGTGCTTTCAACGCGTTCACCATCGCGATCTCCGCCTGATCGGCCGACAGCGCCGCCTGTCGGCCGAGCGACTGCCGGTCGACGATCGAGCGCAAGACGGTCAGGCCCGAGCGATCTCCCAGAGAGGCCAGGGCGATCGCGGCGTTCCACCGCACGTCGGCCACCGGGTCCTCCAGAAGAACCTCGAGACGCGGGATCGCCCGCCCGTCGCCCAGACGCCCCAGCACGTACGCCGCCATCTTGCGCGCACCGGCGTCTTCGGAGTTCGAGCTCTCCAGAACCGTCGCCAGGGCGCTGCGGTCGCCGATCCTTCCCAGAGCCCAGACTGCGTAGAGGCGCGTCTCGGAGTCCGGATCGCCCGCCGCTTTCTGGAGCGCGGGCACGGCCTCCCGTTCCTGGAGCTTGCCCAGAACCAGGACCAGATACCGCCGGACGAGCACGTCCTCGGGACGCCTGGTCGACAGCCCTTCGAAGACGCGCAGTGTCTCCGACGCCAGCGCCTGCCGCTCCCGACCGGGAGGCACGCGCGCCACCTCCCGCGACAGCTCGAAGGCGGCCTGCCACCGCCGATTGGCGGTTCCGCCGCGGACCTCCTGCAAGTAGTCGGCCGGCGACCGATGCTCGAACGTCATCAGGTTGAAGACGAGGAAGATCACGACCGCTGTGCCGACGACCAGGAGCGGGAGGAGAAAGAACCGGAACACGGTCCCGCGGCGCGGAGTCAGCCCGTCGGCGTCCTCGGAATCGGAAACAGAGGCCTCCGGCGGGCGCGGGTCCTCGGTCACAGGGCGGGAAGGTATCTCTTCGCCTGCGTGATCGGGTTGGGGACGAAGATGGCGTCCTTCTCGCAGACCGTCTCGCAAAGGCGGCAGGAAACGCACGGACCCGCGTCGACCTCGGCGATCTTGTGAAAGGTCTCCTGCAGCGGGTCCTCGACCAGGTAGATGCAGTCGAAGGGGCAGATGTCGATGCAGAACTCGCACCCCGTGCACAGGTCCCGGTCGACGATGGCCTTGGGGATGTCCCTGGGCTTGACCTTCTCGATGAGCTCGCCCTTCTGGTCCTGGATGCAGGAGACCGGGCAATACCGGGCGCAGACCGAGCAATCGATGCATCGGCTCGCGTGGATCACGAATTTCTCGCTCTTGTCTCCGGTGATCGTGTGCGTCGGGCACTTGATCTCGCAGACCCCGCAAGCGATACACGTGTCTGTGATGAAATGAGGCATAACCTTGTGAAAAATATCACAAGCTCCCGTCTCCGAGAAGCCGCGAGCCGGTCCGGAACTTTCCAGCTCCGATTCCGTTAGGAGAGTGCATGAAGGAAACCCGCGCCGTCGTTCTCGGGCTCTTCGTCATCGCGATCGTCGCGATCGGCATCGCCTTCTGGCGCAGGCCGGCCCGGGAGTTCAAACACGTCCGCGGCTACAAGGTCGAGATCGAGAAGAGCGAAGGGGGATCGACCAAGCACATCTCCTTCACCGTTCCGATGACGCTCGTGGCGCGCATCGCGTCGATGATTCCCTTCTCCGACGTCGGCGCCAACGTCCGCAACGACTGGGACAACGGAAACGTCACCCCGGCCGACATCCTCGACGCGGCCGACCGCAGCGCGCCCGGCAAGCCCGGCGAGATCACCAAGGACCACACCAAGATCGAGGTGACCACGGAGGGCAGCGCGCTGGAAATCGCGGTCCACGACGATTGGGACCGCAACGTCCGGGTCCGCGTTCCCCGCGCCCTGGTCGAGAGCCTCTCGGGCCAGAAACGCGTCTCCCCGCGCGACATCCTCCGCCGACTCGACGAGATGGGTCCCGGAGACATCGTCGTCATTCGGGACCGCAACGATCAGGTGACGATCACGGCGCAAGCGCGCTAGCACGTCGCTTCCGCTCGGTCGGGATCTGCGCTTCGCGCACCGGCGGTCCGCTCGGCCGGATGCGGCCTCGACGGCCCGCCTGATCCCTCCCTCGCTCACGCTCCCGCGGCGCGCGCCTCCTCCCCTCTGGGAGACTTCGCGCGCCGCGACCGGGGCTAAGCCCCTCTCCCCCTCTCCCCCTCCCCCCGTCCCCCCGTCCCCCGTCACCGCCGGGGTTATGCTCGAAGCGTGAGTAATCGCCTCGCCGCCGAGAGCAGCCCCTACCTCCTCCAGCACAAGGACAATCCGGTCGACTGGTACCCGTGGGGAGCGGAAGCCTTCGCCCGTGCCAGGACCGAAGAGAAGCCGATCTTCCTCTCCATCGGCTACTCGACCTGTCACTGGTGCCACGTCATGGAGCGCGAGTCGTTCGAGAGCGAGGCGATCGCGCGGTTTCTCAACCAGCACTTCGTCGCGGTCAAGGTCGACCGGGAGGAACGCCCCGACATCGACGACATTTTCATGGCTGCGGTCCAGGCGATGACCGGCAGCGGGGGCTGGCCCCTCTCGCTGTTCCTGACGCCCGCGTTGAAGCCCTTCTACGGCGGGACGTACTTCCCTCCCCAGGACCGGTACGGACGGCCCGGCTTCCTGACGCTCCTGACCGCAATCGAAAACGCGTGGACCACGCGCCGGGAGGAACTGGAGTCCTCGGCGCAGGAGCTCCTGTCGCACGTCCAGGCCAACCTGCAGGGGCTGCCGGGGGGCAACGAAGTTGGCTCCGCGCCGCTCACCGCGGCCGCGCGCTCGCTCGATCAACAGTTCGACCGGCGTGACGGAGGATTCGGAGGCGCGCCGAAGTTCCCTCCGTCGATGCGCATGGAGTTCCTGCTGCGCGACCGGCTGCGCGGCGCGGAGCCATCGGCCGACGAGATGATCGCGTTCACGCTCCAGAAGATGGCCGCCGGCGGAATCTACGATCACGTCGGCGGGGGGTTCCACCGCTACGCGGTCGATGAGCGCTGGCTCGTTCCCCACTTCGAGAAGATGCTCTACGACAACGCGATGCTGGCGCGGGTGTACCTGCTCGCGCGCCGCGCCCTGGGCCACGCCGACTTCGAGCGCGTGGCCCGCGAGACGCTGGACTATCTGCTTGTGGAGATGACGCCGCCGGAGGGTGGATTTTTCGCGGCGCAGGACGCCGATTCCGGCGGCACGGAGGGGACCTTCTACGTCTGGAATCCGGAGACGCTCGAGGAGGCGATCGGACCCGACGCCGCGCCCATCGTGGCGGCGCGATTCGGGGTCGACGAACACGGCAACTTCGAGGGCGGCGAGACGGTCCTCTCAGTGGTCCGCGACCTTCCCGATCTGGCCCGCGCGTTCGGGCGGTCGGAAGAGGAGATCGCGGCGACTCTGGCGGACGCCCGCCGCAAGATGTACCAGGCGCGTCGGCGCCGCGTGGCTCCGGCCACCGACGACAAGCTGCTCACGGACTGGTCCTCCCTCGCCATCTCCGCCTTTGCCCTGGCAGGAAGACTTCTGAAGGAGCCCCGCTACGAGGAGGCCGCGCGCCGGGCAGCCGATCGGATTCTCGCCCATTGCTTGCGGGAGAAGGGCCTCCTGCACCGGGAGCGGGGCGGGAGCGCCGACATTCCGGGATTCGCGTCCGACTACGCGAACTTCATCGAGGCCCTGCTCGATCTGTACGAAGCGACGTTCGAGGCGAAGTATTTCCGAACGGCCCTCGCGCTCCAGGGGACCCTCGACGAGCGCTTCGCCGATCCGCGGGGGGGCTACTTCTTTTCCGCTGGCGACGGAGAGGGGGACGGCCTGCCCCTGCGCCCCCGGGAGATCCTCGACACGGCGACTCCTTCTTCCAACTCCGTGGCTGCGATGAACCTGTTGCGCCTCTTCGCTTTCACCGGAGAACCCGGATACCGAGCGGGCGCCGAGCGCATCTTCTCCGCGTTCTCCGGCTATCTCGAGCGGGCTCCCTCGGCGCTGCCGCGGCTTCTCTGCGCCCTGGACTTCCGGTCGGACAAGCCGCGCGAGATCGTTCTGTCGGGCGAGCTCGGGCGGTCCGATCTCGAATCGCTGCGGGAGGCGGTCTTCGCCTCCCGGCGGCTCAACCGCGTCGTTGCCCTCGCCGACCCGGCCGGAAGCCTGGCGGGACTCAGTCCGCTGGTCGAATCGCGCGAGCCCAGGGGCGGAGCGGCGCTGGCGTACGTGTGCCAGAACTTCGTCTGTCAGCGCCCGATCGCCGAGCCGGACGAGCTTCTCGAGACGCTCGATGCCTGAGCAAGCCCCCCACCTGCGGGTGGTCGGGCCGGGAGAGCGTCCGCGCCCGAGGCGACCGGGACCGGCCGTTCTCTCGGTTCTCGCGTACGCCGTCCTCTTCGGCGGCGCTCTGTGGTACCTGCGGACGAAGAGCCCGTTGTTCAACCGCAAGACGCCCGCTCGCGAAGATCCGCCCACGGCATCCGTCTCTCATGCGCCTCGCTCCGGCCCTCTGGCGCCGTCTCAGGCAGACATGCCAGGCCTCTCGCGCGGTCAGCTCCTTGCCGGCGAGATGCTGGCAGGGCCCGCCCTGGCCGAGTACTTCCGTCACCTGGCCAGCGATCGCTGCGACTGCGGCTGCGAACGCACCCTTTCCGACTGCCTGGCCAACGAGAAGTCGTGCACGCACAGCCCCCGGCTGGCGGACGAGATCCGGCGCAAGCTGCGGTGACCCACGGACGGAGGTCCAAGACGGCTGTGATGCCGACGTATATCAAAAATGATATATCTCTTCTCTCGAACCTTCAACCTTAGACTTTAGACTCTCTTCTCATCCATGACGACCGGCCTGGTTTTCGACGAGCGCTTCCTGCTGCACCGTGCTCCCTACGATCATCCGGAGCATCCCGGGCGGCTTCGGGCGATCCGCGCGGGTCTCGAGCGCGAGGGTCTCATGAACCTCTGCGAGCGCGTTCCGGCACGCGCCGCGGCAGACGACGAGCTGACGGCCGTGCACACCCCGGACCACGTCTGGCGCATCGACGCCACGGCGCGGACCGCGTTCAGCCAGCTCGACCCCGACACCTACGCCTGCGCGGACTCGGCCGCAGCGGCGCGTCTGGCGGCCGGCGGCCTCGTGGACCTGACGCTGGCCGTCCTCCAGGGCGGCGTGGACAGCGGCTTCGCCCTGGTGCGCCCGCCCGGCCACCACGCCGAACCGGACCGCGCGATGGGTTTCTGTCTCTTCAACAACGTGGCCGTCGCCGCGAAGGCCGCGCTCGCGGCCGGCGCCCGGCGCTTGCTGATCGTCGACTGGGACCTCCACCACGGCAACGGAACCCAAACCGTCTTCTGGGACGATCCCCGCGTGCTGTATTTCTCCACGCACGAGTTTCCGCAGTACCCCGGCACGGGCGCGTTGGACGAAACGGGCGGAGAGCACGCCCGCGGCCGCACCGTGAATCTGCCCTGGCCTCCCGGGATGGGAGACGCCGAGTACCTGGCCGCGTTCGACGAGCTCCTCCTCCCGATCGCGCGGGAGCAGGATCCGGACCTCGTGCTGGTTTCCTGCGGGTTCGACGCGGCCCTGGGGGACCTGCTCGGCCAGATGCGGATTACCCCCGAGGGTTACGCTCTGATGACCCATCGGCTCCTGGAGCTCGCGCGGGGCCGGATCGTCCTGGCGCTGGAGGGCGGCTACCGTCTCGACGCGATCGCCGCTTCGGCCGCCGCGTGCCTGCGCGTGCTGCAGGGGGAAGAGCCGTTGCGCGAGAGGCTTCCATCCCCGATTCCGCTCGCCCGCCGCGCGATCGCGGAGGCCGCCCGGCTCCATGCCGCCCACTGGAAGAGCCTGCCGTAGCCCGGCCGCACGGGCCGTTCATCCACGCGTCACCTACCTTGATCTACCATCGGCGACGATGAGAAGCTCAGATCCTTTCGCGCGCCTGTGCGGAGCGGTTCTTCCACGCGCCGCGCTGGGGGCCCTGGCCTTCGTCCTCCTGCTCGTGCCGGCCTACGCCCTGACGGCGTACGTTCTTCTTCCCGCTTCCTGGCATCGCTACGCGCTCAAGAGCATCTCCCAGCGCCCCTGGCCGGTGACGTATACGCAGGAAGGAATCCCCGCCGATCCGATCAACCTCGCGCTCGTGGGGACGCGCGAGCAGGTGATCGAGGCGATGCGCGCCGCCGGCTGGACCCTGGCCGACCGCATCAGCGTGCGATCCGGCCTTCGCGACGCGAAGAGCGTTCTCTTCAATCGCCCCTACCCCGCCGCTCCGATGAGCACGCACTGGCTGGCCGGGCGTCCCCAGGACATTTCCTTCGAGCAGGCCGTCGGCAAGAGCCCGCGCCGACGCCACCACGTCCGCTTCTGGAAGAGCGCGCTCCCCTCCGGTTCGGGCGACCCGGTCTGGATCGGATCGGCCACGTTCGATCGCGCCATGGGTGTCTCCGCCTATACCGGCGAGCCCATGCACCACATCGACCCCCAGGTGGACCGCGAGCGGGACAAGCTCCTGGACGACCTTCGCCGCGCCGGCCGCCTGACCCGCACGGTCGAGATTCACGGACCCCGGCGCATCGATGTGAACGGCGGGGGAGATCGCTACGAGACGGACGGACGCCTGCTCCTGGGATCCCTCTCCGACGGAATCTGAGGGCCGGGCCCGACGCTCAGTCCCGCCCCGAGCGGGAATCCTTCAGAAGCTCGGTCAAGTCGTAGGAGCCCTGGGCGAAGTGGAGGGTCAGCGCATCTTCCTGGAACGTCGTCCGCTCCAGCGACAGATCGACGCCCGGCGGCATCCAGTCGTTCAGGTTGACCACCATGATCCGGTCCTCGGCGTAGTAGGTGAGAAGACCGGGGGGCGCCTTCTGGGCGAGATACGTCAGGATCTGGTCCGGGATGGGGATGAAGGAGAGCGCCTGGACCTTGTCGAGAACGAACGCCAGGAATCCATCCTTCAAGCGCAGTTGTGACAACGTGGCCTTGGCCGAGAGCGGCACGCCGAAGCGGTGCACGACGAGGGTGGCGGCCAGCTCGCCCGGCGACACCTCGATGCCCAGATCCTTGAGATCCTCGATCTCCTCGACCAGGCGGCCGACCAGCGCGTTCAAAGTCCTGCCGTCCAGCGTCAGGGACAGGCCGCTCCAGCGGACTCGGTAGCCCTCTTCGGTCTCGACCGGGACCGGCAGTCTTTCGGCGGCCGCTTTTTGATTCATGGACTTTCGGTAGAGTTCTGAGTGCCTTGAGCTACAACATATTGTAACGCCGGAAGAGGCGATTCGATTTCCCGCCGACGGATTGCTCAGAGGATGTACGCCAGCGCGAAGCCGATCTGGGCGGCCATCATCAGGAGATACATGTGGGTCCAGGCCGGATGGTTCTCCGTGCGGGCCAGGCTCTCGGGGTCCTCGAGCAGGAGCCGAGCGGCGTAGGCCCCCCACGCGGCGAGGGCCACGCCGAGCACGGTCAAGAAGAGCGGATCTGCCGTGAGGAGCCGCTCCGTGCGGTGCTGGGGATCGGGCAGGCGGGCGAAGAGCGGGATCAGGAGCCACGGAAGCACGAAGAAAGGCGCGATCACGCGCGCCGCCGTGGCGACGCCGAAGCGCACCGGCAGGGTCACGCACCCGTGCGCCCGATCGCCCTCCATGTCGGAGAAGTCCTTGGTCGAGGTCGCTCCGAGAAGGAACGCCGCGAAGATCCCTCCGATGGCCCACGCCTCCCACACGTCGACCGGCGCCACGAAGGCCCAGCCCGCGACCTTCAAGAGGCCGCCGCGCGGGATGGCGATCGTCACGTTGGCCGCCAGCCAGTGGCGCTTGGTTCGTCCAAACGCGGGAAAGGAGTACACGAAAGTCGCCAACGCTCCCACGCAGTAAATGAAGAACGCCGCGTGGAGGTGGAGAGGCGCCGACAGACGCTGTGCCAGGGACTGGTAGGGGTACGGGACGACGATCCAGGTCGGCAGGATGGAAAGGACGTAAAGAAGGGCAGCGAGCGCCCAGGCCCGGGAAATCGCGACCTCTCCCGTCACCAGAGGACGGCCCGGCTTATTTTCGCGATCGATCTCGAGATCGGCGATCTGGTTGACGATGTTGGAGGCGGCGTTCATCGCCGAGGCACAGAGCGATCCGATCGCGACCGTCAGCACCACGGCCCAGGTGATCCGGCGCGCGGGATCGGGATTGTGCGCCGATCCGAAGGCGCACACCGCGCCCGAGATGATGCCCAGCAGCGGCGGCAGCAGCGTAAAGGGACGCGCCAGCCGGACGTAGCGTTTCACGTCACGCTCCCCCCATCGGCAGATAGAGCCTTCCGGACTCGATCGACAGCACGATCTCGAGGGCCACGAGCGCCCCGACCAGCGTGTTGAAGGCGTTGGCGAAGTCATGATCGAGAGCGAGCCCGCGCTCGCGTCCCAGGTCGAGGACCACGCTCTCGGCCAGGGAACCGGCCAGACCCGCCGCCGCCACCACCGGGATCCCGATGGACGGCAGAAGCCCGAAGGCAGCGGCCACCGATCCGACCAGGGCTGCGCCCACGAGACCGCCCGAGAGACCCGCTCCGGAGACGGCGCCCGGGTCGCCCACGGCGCGGCGGGTGAAGCGCACCGGCGAGAACGGGCGGCGGCCGTACAAGCCTCCGATCTCCGTGCCCAGCGTGTCGGCCAGCGCCGCGGCGAGGGCCGCGACGAACGCGATCGGCCGCGCCCCGATCAGGAGGAGCATGGCGGCCACTCCGACATTGGCCACCACGTGCGCCGCGCCGCGGCGTCCGGAGTCCCGCTGCGCCACCCCTCGCGCGGCCTTTCGCCGATAGCCCCACTTCGTGGCCGCGGTGGCCGGGAGAAAGAAAGCCCAGAGAACGGCGTAGGCGCCCCATCCGCCCAACGCAACGATCAGGATTCCGACGACGGCGCCGGCCAGGGCGCCCGGCCCGGAAACGAGGTTGAGCCGCCAAGTGAGGAGCGCGACTCCCCCGTTGACGCCGGCGGCCAGGAGGACGGCCGCGGCGGAGATCTCGTGCCCCAGGGGGCGCCCCCATACATGAGCGAGTTGGAGAAGGACGAAGGCCGTTGGAATCGGAGCGACGAGGTTGTCATCGACGCCGGCGCGGACCGACTCGAGAAAGGCGTACAACGCTGCGCCGAGGACCAGGATGGCCGCCGCCGCGGGCACGAGCGGCCGGGCCGAGACGAACCGGAACACCAGGACCGCGCCCAGCCCTCCCACCGCCCAGTCGGCCAGGAGGCCGGCCCACGTCTTGGCCCGATTCCATGGAAGCGCCGGGCCGCCCGCCAGCCGCCCGGCGATCGTGGCGGCGGGGTCCCCGAACGCCATCATCGCCCAGACCGCGCCAACAATATATAAATTGTCTCTCAGCAGCACCGTCAGAGCGAGAACGATCGCGGGATATGCCACGATGCCGGTATCGCGCCTTCGCTGCCCGTCGCGATAGATCCCCCGGCCCAGCCGCGGCATGGCGAAGAGGTTGAACAGGAGCGCGGCGAAGGCGAGCAGCGCAGCCTCCTTCCAGTCGAGCCAGCGCAGGGTCAGGGCGAAGAGGCCCATCCCGGCGTGGACGGCCTTGCGCTTCCACTCCGCGCAAGTCAGGTTCACGCTTCGGGCCGGGCGCGCCGCGACAGGTACTCGACCAGCGCCTCCTGGAAGTGCCGGATGGAGCGCCCGGTGGCCCTCTCGTACCTGGACGTGTCCAGAACGGAATACGACGGGCGCGCGGCCGGACGCCGCAGAGAGGCTGCGTCGGTGGGCACGACCTCGACATCGGTACGACCGGCCAGATCGAGAATCGCGCGCGCAAACTCGAACCAGCTGACTTCGCCGCGATTGGCGAAATGAAAGACGCCGCTGGCGTCGGCCTGCAGAAGGGCCACGATCGCGTCGGACAGGTCGACCGTCGACGTGGGGCGCCCCCTCTGGTCGGTCACGACGTTCAAGCGGCGCTGGCCGGCCTCGGCCTGCTTCAGGATCGCCTCCACGAAATTCCAGCCGCTCGAGCCGAAGAGCCAGGAAGCGCGCACGACCAGCCCGTTCGGAACGCGCAGAGCGGCCTCTTCGCCGGCCCGCTTTCCGCGGCCGTAGGCGGAGAGAGGCGCCGCCGCGTCCTCCTCCCGATAGGGGGTCGACGTCGCGCCGTCGAACACGAAATCGCTGGAAATCTGAACCAACTGCGCCCCGTGCCGGCCGCAGTGCTGCGCCAGCCGCCCGACGGCGTCGGCGTTGACCTGGAAACACCTCGGGTCGGCCTCGCAGTCGTCGACCCGGGTGAACGCCGCGCAATTGACGACCACGTCGGGCCGGACCGCGTGGAAAGCGCGGGCGACGTCCGACTCTCGGGTGACGTCCAGGTCGGACTTGGGGCGCGCGAAAACTTCGAATCCCGCCGCGGCCAGCGCCGGCGCGAGATCCATGCCGAGCATTCCCGCGCCGCCCGTCACCAGCACGCGGCGGCGCTCCGCCGGCTGGGGACGGGGGGCCGACAGAACGTCGGGACGCGTGTCCCGAGCGGCGACCCCGGCCTCGCTCATGGACGTGAGGCGTGAGGGGTGAGGCGTAAGGCGCGACCAGAAATCGCCCGGACTCTCTCGGTTCGCCTCACGCCTTACGTGCTCCGACCCTTGGCCGTCGCCGTGGAGGTGGCCAGGCGGTCTCCATATTGCGAACGGTAGAACTCCTGGTACGCCCGGTCCTTCTCCTTGACCGGTCTCCACCAGTCTTCGTGGTCGCGGTACCACGCCACCGTCCCGGCCAGGCCCCGGTCAAACGGCGTCGACGGTGTGAAGCCCAGCCGCGCGAGCTTGCCGGCGTCGAGCGAGTAGCGTCGGTCGTGGCCCGGTCGGTCATCGACGAAACGGATCAGGGTCTCGGGCTTGCCGAGAAGATCGAGCACCCGGCGGGTGATCTCGATGTTCTCCGCCTCGTTGCCGCCGGCGATGTTGTAGGTCTCGCCCGGCTCTCCGCGCTCCAGCAGGAAGTCGATCGCTGCCGCGTGGTCCTCGACGAACAGCCAGTCGCGGACGTTGCGGCCGTCCCCGTACAGGGGCAGCGGCCGGTCGTCGATCGCGTTGGTCACAAAGAGGGGGATCAGTTTCTCCGGGTACTGGTAGGGCCCGTAGTTGTTGGAGGCCCGCGTGATGACCACCGGCACGCCGTAGGAGGCCCAGTAGGAGAAGGCCAGGCGGTCCCCCCCGGCCTTGGAGGCGGAATAGGGATTGCGCGGATTGAGGGGAGAGTCCTCGGTGAAGGAGCCCTGGGCGATCGTTCCGTAGACCTCGTCGGTGGAGATCTGGACGAAGCGGGCCACCCCCCGGCGCCGGGCCTCTTCCAGCAGGACGAACACGCCCCGGACGTCGGTCTCGATGAACGAAGCGTCACCCAGGAGCGATCGGTCGACGTGGGTTTCCGCCGCGAAGTTGACGACGTGGCTGCAGCCGTCCATCGCCGCGGCGACGGCCTCGCGATCGACGATGTCTCCTTGGAGGAAGCGGTAGTTGCGGCGCCTCTCGACGTCCGACAGGTTGGCGGGATTGGCGGCGTAGGTGAGCTTGTCGAGGTTGACGACCGCGACGGAGTCGCCCCGCGTCCGGAAGAGGTGCCGTATGAAGTTCGAGCCGATGAAGCCGCAGCCCCCGGTGACCAGCACCCTCATACGATGCCGATCTCCGAGTTGTCGCCCACCAGGAAGCGGTGAACGCGCGGCCGCTCCGCGCCCGGGTGAATGCGCACGTTGGTGCCGATCAAGGATTCGGCGATGCGGCCCGGAATGCGCTCGATGCGCGAGCCCTGGAGAACGATCGAGTTCTCGATCTCGCAGCGCTCGACGTAACAGTCGGCGCCGATCGACGTGTACGGACCGACGAAGGCCTCGCGGATCTCCGCGCCGGCGCCGATGATCGCCGGTCCCCGGATGATCGAGCCGCACAGCCTGGCCCCCGGCTCCACCACGACCTTGCCCTCGACGCGGCATCCCGCGTCGATGTTTTCCAGGCCACGCGGCGTGAACGTGTCGAGAATGATCCGATTGGCCTCGAGCATGTCCTCGATCTTCCCGGTGTCCTTCCACCATCCCGAAACGATGTGCGGGTGCACGGACTTGCCGTGATCGATCAGCCACTGGATCGCGTCGGTGATCTCCAGTTCCTGCCGGGCGCTCGGCCGAATCGCCTTGACTGCGTCCCAGATCGAGTCGTCGAACATGTAGACGCCGACCAGAGCTAGATCGGACCGGGGCTCCTTGGGCTTCTCCGTCAGGCGAACGACCTTGCCGTCTCGAAGCTCGGCCACGCCGAACTGCTCCGGATTGGGCACGCGGGCGAGCAGGATCTGCGAATTGCAGCCGATCGCGCGGTACTCCTGGACCAGTCCGGCGATTCCGTCGGCGATGAGGTTGTCTCCCAGATACATGACGAAGGGCTCCCCGCGCAGGTACTTCTCCGAGATCAGGACGGCGTGGGCCAGGCCGCGCGGCGCGTCCTGCTCGATGTAGGCGATCCGCGCGCCGAAACGCGATCCGTCGCCGAGCGCGGCCTGGATCTCCTCCCGCGTGTCTCCCACCACGACCCCGATGTCCCGAATTCCCGCGGCGACGATGGCCTCGACTCCGTAGAACAGAACCGGTTTGTTGGCCACCGGAACCAGCTGCTTGGCCCGCGTGTACGTCAGCGGGCGCAAACGGGTCCCCCTGCCGCCGGAGAGGATGAGGCCTTTCATTGGAGGGAAATCATAGCCGAGTCGTTAAGCGTGAGGCGTGAGGCGTGAGGCGAAGCGCCCGGGAGCTTCGGCCACCCGCGTTCCGTGCCGCGCCTGACGCCTTACGCCTCACGATTCTCACTGCCCGAAGATCCGGTCCACCGACTGGTGGAAATCGAGCAGCGTTCCGATGTCCTTCAGGTTGAAGACGAGTCTCACGTCGCGGCGCGGCGACGGAGGAAGCCGCAGCTGGCGCACCTCGAGAAAGATCGTGTAGCACGAGCCCTTGTAGGTCAGCAGCGAGCGGTCCTCGAGCAGGAGCTTCTGCTGCGCGTCGTAGTTCAACTGGGTGTCGACGCGGAAGGCCTTGGAAAGGTCGACGCCCGCCGCCACGCGAAATTGATCCGAATTGGGAGACGGGGAGCCGGGGGGCGGAGCCGTCGCGAGCACGGGACGGGAGGCGAAGTACGTCGCGTTCACGAAATTGGTCTTCCACGTGACGCCCGCGGTGACAGAGCTGTCAGTGACGCGCGACGCGTGGGTGTCGTAGTCGACCCGCCCGTCGAACTGGAAGAAGGACCCCGGGGTCAGACGCAGATCCGCCGCCGCCGGTCCTTCCTTGCTGATAACAGGTTGAAAGAGGGTTCCCGGCAGGATCACCGTCTGCGGCAGGGTGAAGGCCCTGGTCTGAGAAATCTCGAGCGACGCGATCTCCTGCGCCCCGCCCTTCTTGGGATCCGCCGGCCGGGCCAGAAGGCGATTGACCAGCGCGTAACGCACCTGATTCTGGCCGAACTGCGTGTCGACCTCGTCGTACTCGGGAATCCGCTGCGGGTCGGAAACGTCGGACACGTACGTGTAGTCGATGCGCGGCTCGATGACGTGCTTGAATTTTCCGAAGCCGAGCAGACTTCCGTCATAGATGCGCGAGAAGGACGGTCCCACGATCGAGAGTCCGGCCTCCGCGTACTCGCGGGAAAAGGAAGAGCCGAGAAACCGGTTCTGCGCGTCGTCGACCGAGTCGGAGTAGCCGGTCCAGCGCCCCCCCGCGTTCGCCGTGATGGAGAGCCACGGAATCCGCTTCCACGGGAGCGACAGCTTCGGATGGACGTCGGCGCGCTCGTAGGTGCCCCGTGGAAGGTTGGGTCCCCGGTTGGTGTAGAGAAACGAGAGCGACCCCTCGGCCGAGAAGAAGAGCGGCGTCGATCCGATGCGCGAAGTCCGCCGAAAGTACTCGAGCGACGGCAGCCTCTCCTGAAGGACGTCCGTACCGAAGAGAGTCTCGCTGCGTTCAAACCTCAGGTTGAACGAGTCGTCGCCGACGTTCTTCGACAGGAAGACGCGGGAAAGAATCTGGCTGGCGGAATTGAGCGCGAACGACCGCTCCAGGTCCTGCAGGTATTGGTCATCGGAGTAGTCTCGGATCGTCGCGACGCCGCGCATGCCCCACGGCAGATCGTCCGAGACGTGATCGAGCCGGATCTTCCAACGGTTCTTCGTGCGGTGGGTGAAGACTCCGGACGTGCCGTCGGGCATGAGGCATGGCCCCTCGCCTCCGGAGGGCTCCTGCGACTGAGGGACGCACACCGTCGCGTCGGTGTCGTGGATGGCGTAGCCCTGAAAGATTCCCGCCGACTCGGGCGTCGGTGTCCATCGGAATTCCTCCCCCAGACCGACCGAGCCGCCCGAATACAGGTCCAGCGAGGAGGTCAGATCGGTAGCCCGGCTGGTGACCCAGTAGTGCGTCAGACCGAGGTAAGCGCCGCGGCCTCCGCTCGCGCCGACCCCCGGAACGAGAAAGCCCGTGGCCCGATCCTCCTTGGTCGGCCAGATCAGGTACGGCGTGTAGAGCAGCGGCACGGCGGACCGGAAGGCCCGGAAGGACACGTTCTTCATGCGCGCGTAATCGTCCAGGGTCACGATGGCCTCGGACAGCGAAAAGGACCACGCCGGGCGCGGCACGTCGCACGCCGTGAAGATCCCCTTCTCGATCCGGTACGTCGCTTCGCCGATTTTCTCGATCGCGCGCGCGACGATGTGGTACGTGGGGGCCAGATCCGCGGTCGCGTTCTCCAGCCGGCCGGTCTTGGCCTTCAACTTGAACACCGCCCGATCTCCGGACATCCGGGTCGGGCCCTGGTCGATGACCACGTGGCCCTGAAGCGTCGCGACGTCGGTGGGAAAGACGTACCGCGCGGAGTCCGCGGTGATCCGGACGTCCTGGTACTCGATGACGACGTCCCCGGAGCCCTCCCAGAACTGGTCCTTTTCGTACTCGACCGGTTTCTTGGTGTAGAGACGGATCTCGCCGCCCTTCTCCGGGGTCCGGAAGCGGATCTGAAAGTTCGATTTCTGGCGAAACCGGGATTCGAACGGGTCCGACTGGCCGATCGACTCCTGGGCCAGGCCTCTCAAAGCGAGGAGGCACCCCAGGGCAATGAAGAGCGGACGGAGAGGGCGGGACGTGGGACCGAGGATTCGTTCGTGCTCCACCTACCACCTATGTCCTGCCACCTATGCCCTCTGTCAGGACGCACGGCTCGAGATCGATTCCCCCGCGCGGAAAGACGCTTCGGTCCTGGCTCGGATCTCGTCGACCGTCACGCCCGGCGCGAGCTCGATCAAGACCAGCTGGGATTTCTCGCGGTCCACGTCGAAGACGCACAGGTCGGTGATGATCCGGTCCACGCAGCGTCTCCCGGTCAGGGGCAGCGTGCACCGCTTCAGGATCTTGCGCTCGCCACTGCGCGCGCTGTGCTCCATGGTGACGACCAGACGTCGGGCACCGGCGACGAGATCCATCGCGCCTCCCATCCCCTTCACCATCTTGCCCGGGATCATGTAGTTGGCGATCGAGCCCTCCTCGTCGACCTGCATGGCTCCCAAAATCGAGAGATCGACGTGCCCCCCGCGAATCATGGCGAAGGAGTCCGCCGATGAGAAGTACGAGGCTCCCGGCTTGATCGTCACGGTTTCCTTGCCCGCGTTGATCAGGTCGGCGTCGACCTCGTCCTCCAGCGGGTACGGTCCGACGCCCAGGATCCCGTTCTCGGATTGAAGAACGACCTCCATGCCTGGAGGAATGAAGTTGGCGACGAGGGTGGGCATCCCGATCCCGAGGTTGACGGTATAGCCGTCCTGGAGCTCCTGGACGGCCCGGCGGATGATTCCCTCCCGATCGAGAGCCATAACGATCGTCAGGCGGAAGGCGGAAGGCGGAAGGCGGCGGACCGCAGCCTAACAATATTCATATTGTATGGTCTCCTCATGACTTACGCACCGTCCGGCGCTCGATGCGCTTCTCTCGGGGCGCGACCACGACCCTTCGGACGAAGACGCCCGGCGTGTGGACGCACTCCGGATCGAGCTTGCCGGGCTCGACCAATTCTTCGACTTCGGCGATCGAGATCCGTCCCGCCGTGGCGGCCATAGGATTGAAATTGCGCGCGGCCTTGCGGTACACCAGGTTGCCCATCCGGTCCCCCTTCCAGGCCGCGACCAACGAGAAGTCGCCTACGATTCCGCGCTCGAGCACGTACTCGCGCCCGTCGAAGATCTTGGTCTCCTTCCCCTCCGCCACCAGCGTTGCGACCCCTGTGGGCGTGTAGAAGCCGGGGATGCCGGCGCCGCCTGCCCGCATCCGCTCGGCCAGCGTGCCCTGCGGGACGAGCTCCACCTCCAGCTCTCCGCTCAAGAACTGCCGCTCGAACTCGGCGTTCTCGCCGACGTAGGAGGACACCATCTTGCGGATCTGACGCGTGCGCAGGAGCAGGCCCAGGCCCCAGTCGTCGACCCCGCAATTGTTGGAGACGACGGTCAACCCTTTCGAGCCGCGGCGCACCATGGCGGCGATCAGGTTCTCGGGGATTCCGCAGAGACCGAATCCTCCGACCACCAGGGTCGCGCCGTCGGGGACGTCGGCGATCGCCTCGTCGGCCGAGGCCACGACCTTGTCGATCATCTCCGGGATGATACCCGAGACGACCCGGCCGGCCTTTAGCCCCCGGCCTTGGCCACCGCGATGAACTCCACCGCCGAGAGATCCTGCGAGGCCCCGGGAAAGGCCGCCAGCGCCGCGAGCTTGCGGCATCCTTCCGGCGACGGAGGAAAGGTCACCGTCTCGATCCTCTCGACCCGGCAGGCCGCCGCCTCGAAGAGGTCGGTCAGCGTGCGCCGCGTGAAGAAACGGACGTGCGTGCCGGAAAGGATCGAATACGGGATGTAATCGAACCGCCCCTCCAACAGGTCCGCCAGGACCGACCAGTGCCCCAGGTTCGGCACCGAAGCGATGACCACTCCCCGCGGCGAGAGCCAGCCGCGAACGCGCGCCAGAGCCACGGACGGGTCGACCAGGTGTTCGAGCACGTCCCCGAAGAGGATCGCGTCGAACTCGCCAGCAAACTCCTCCGTCACTTCTTCCAGCGGCCGCGCGATGACCCGGTCGCAGACGCGCGCCGCCTGCGCCGCATCGTCCGCGTCGGGCTCGATCCCGACGACCCGCTCGACCCCTGCCTGCCGCAGCACCGCGGCCGTCGCCGCCCGCGAACAGCCGACGTCCAGAACGGCGCGGGAGCCGGGTGGGACGTGCGCGGCAAGGTCGGCCCGAGCCTGGCCATCCATGTCGCCGTAGCGGTGAAGGTACGCGCCCGGATCGACGAAGACGGTGAATCCCCGGCGGGCGGCCTCCCCCGGCGCGTCCTGCGCCAGCGTGCCGGGCGGAAGTGCCGACAACGCCGCCCGACGCGCGGCGAAGACAGGCGACCGTGGCTCGGCCGCGCGGCGCAGCTTCGAAGGTTGCGTCGCGGTGAAAGCGACGGCCTCGGCCAGCATGGCGGGCGTGTGGTAGGGAAAGGGCGGCGCGTAACGGGCCTCCTCGCTCCACGGCTCGTTGGTGACGGGAAGGACGACGTCGCACTCCTCCCGCTCGAGCGCCGCGAGCAGGCGGCGGGCGGCCGCCGGAAGCAGAAACGCCTCCGGATCCGCCTGCACCAGGACGCGTTCGGACTCGCCGGCCACGTCCCCGACGGTCGGCCGGCGGTCCTGGATTTCGACCCAGCGCGATGGCGACAGCTCGCGCGCCAGACGCACGACGACGCGGCGGGCCCACGGCGACTCCGCGGCGAAACGGGGAACGCCGCCGAGGAGGAGGTCGAAGGGAGCCAAGTGCGAGGTTCTAAGTGCGATGTTCGACGTTACGCGTCGAACGTGGAACGTCGCACCCCTAGATCGTTTCCACCAGCATCGCCGTGGCCTCGCCGCCGCCGATGCAGATCGCCGCGATCCCGCGTTTCTTGCCTTCCTTGCGCAGCGCGTGAACCAGAGTCGTCACGATGCGCGCTCCGGAGGCTCCAATGGGGTGGCCCATGGCCACCGCACCGCCGCGGATGTTGACCCGGGAAGGATCCAGAGACAACTCCCGGATGGCGGCCATCGCCACTGCCGCGAACGCCTCGTTGATCTCGAACAGATCGATGTCTTCCACCTTCCGGCCGGTCTTGTCCAGAAGCTTGCGGATGGCGCCGATCGGAGCGGTGGTGAACCACTCGGGGGCCTGCGCCACGCCGGCGTAGTCCACGATCCGCGCGATCGGCCGGACGCCGAGCTGCCGCGCCTTCTCCTCGGACGCGACCACCAGCGCGGCCGCGCCGTCGTTGATCTTGGAGGCGTTGGCGGCGGTGACGGTCCCGTCCTTCTGGAACGCCGGCTTCAAGGTCCCCATCTTCTCCAGGGGCGCCGCGAACGGCTCTTCGTCCGAGTCGACCTTGAGCGGGTCCCCCTTCTTCTGGGGTATTTCGACCGCCACGATCTCCTCGCCGAACAGGCACGTCTTCGAGGCGTTCTGCGCCCGCTTGTAGGACTCCAGGGCGAAGGCGTCCTGCTCCTCGCGCGTGAAGTGATACTTGGCCGCGCACATCTCCGCGCAGTTGCCCATGTGGATGTCCTTGTACGGATCCCACAGGCCGTCCTTGATCATGGAATCGACGAGCACGGCGTTGCCCATGCGATAGCCGCTGCGGACTCTCTCCAGAAGGTAGGGAGCATTGGACATCGACTCCATCCCGCCGGCCACGGCCAGGTCGTACTCCCCGGCCCGAATGGCGTTGGAAGCGTCCATCACCGCGCGCATTCCCGACCCGCAGACTTTGTGCAGCGTGATACAGGGAACGGAATCCGGAATCCCGGCGGCGAGCGACGCCTGGCGGGCGGGAGCCTGTCCGATTCCGGCCTGGAGGACGTTGCCCATGATGACCTGCTCGACGTCTGTCGGCTTCACCCCGGCCTTGGCCAGCGCGCCTCGAATGGCCGCGGCGCCCAGCGCGGGCGCTGGAAGCGATGAGAGTTTCCCCAGGAAGGAACCGACGGGAGTTCGGGCGGCGGAGAGAATGACGACGTCTTTCATGGCACGACGATTCTATCGCTCTTGACCCGGGTCTCCGCGTCTCCGACCCTCGGCCACTTCGGCTACTCTCTTTCCGTGCGCATTCTGGCCATCGACTTCGGCGAACGGCGGATCGGCCTGGCGACCTCGGATGCCACCGGGTCCCTGGCCACGCCCCGCCGGACCCTGAACCGAACCGACGACATCCGCGCGGCAGAGGACATCCTGCGGTTCTGCGAGGAAGAGGGGATCGGCCTCGTCCTCCTCGGGCTCCCCCGCTCCCCGGAGGGAAAGGAAAGCGCCTTCGCCGGAAGGATCCGCTCCTTCGCGGCCAAGCTCGCCTCGCGGACCGAGATCCCGGTGCGTTTTCACGAGGAGACCCTGACCTCCGACGAAGCCCGTCGCCGGCTCCCTCCGCGGGCGGGGAGGGAGGAAATCGACCGCATGGCGGCCGCCGTCCTTCTGGAAGACTACCTGGCGCACCGCCGGCCGGAGGCGGACCAGGCGCCATGAGCGCTGTCAAGCGGATCCTCCGCCTGGGGCTTCTTCTGGTGGCCTTCGTCATCGCGGTCTCGGCCTACCTGGTCCACCGGCTGCAGCACCCCGGACCCGCCGCGCGTCCGGGCGCGGAGGTCACGATCCTCCTTGCGCCCGGCACCGCCACGGCTCAAATCTTCCATCGCCTGGCCGACGCCGGCGTGGTCTCCGACGCCCGCCTGGCCGAGATCTACTATCGCCTCTACCGCGCCGGCACTTCCCTGCAGGCCGGCGAGTACCGGTTCAGCCGGCCCATGCCGATCGACGACGTCATCAACCGGATGGCGCGGGGCGACGTCGTCAAGTACACGGTCGTGGTTCCCGAGGGGCTGACCGCGCAGGAGACGTTCCAGCTCTTCTGGAAACAGGGGATCGGCGGGCCGCAGGCCTTCGACGAAGCCCTGCGCTCGACGGAGCTCTTGCCCGGCCTGACGCAAGGGGTCTCCGACCTGGAAGGCTTTCTGTTCCCCAACACCTACGTCGTCACCCGCTCGACCTCGGCACGCCAGATCGTCGATCGCATGGTCGAGGAATTCCGGCACAATTTCACTCCCGAGATGCGGGAGAAGGCCCGGGCTCTCGATCTGACTCCGCGGCAGGCGGTCGTGCTCGCGTCGATCGTCGAGAAGGAGAGCGCGGTCCCGGAGGAGGGACCCCTGATCGCCTCCGTGTACCTGAATCGGTTGAAGCGCGGCATGCGGCTGCAGGCCGACCCGACGGTGATCTACGCCTTGAAGCGGGACGGAAAGTGGACGGGAATCCTCCACCGCTCCGACTACAACTACGACTCTCCCTACAACACCTACCTCTACGACGGCCTGCCGCCGGGTCCGATCTGCAATCCAGGCCTGAAGGCCTTGAAGGCGGCGCTCACTCCGGCCCGGACCGACTACCTCTACTTCGTCGCCGACGATTCCGGTGGGCACACGTTTTCCCGAACCTTCGAGGAGCATCTCCACGCCATCGCCACCGTGCGGCGGCTGCGGGCGCAGACGGAGGCGAATCCCCAGGCGAGCGGGGGCGGCGATCCCCGCTAGGAGCGTTCCTTTCTTGACCGGCGCGCCCGCGGGGCTCAGAATCCCGCAGAGTTCCCCACAGTCATGAAGACTCGCGCAACGGGCAGGGTGCTGAAGATGGAGAACCTGTTGCCGTGACAGCCGGAGCTCTTCCACGCCGATTCGGCAACTACCTGCTGACGCAGGAGCTCGGCCAGGATGCTCTGGGAGGGGTGTTTCGCGCCCTGCGAGTTTCGGGCGAGCGCGGGTTCGTCCGCCTGCGGATCTTCGAGAGTCCCGACGTGTCCGAGGACGCGCTCCTCGACGCGATCCAGGACAACGGCGAGATCCATTCCTTCCTGAAGAACCCGGCGATCGCGCGCGGCGTCCAGATGGACGCGGTGGAAGGAGTTCCCTTCCTGGCATGGAACGAGCCGAGCGGACGCACGCTCGACGCCCTGATCGCCAAGGCCGGCCAGCAGCGAATGGGCATTCCCGTCGAACACTCTCTTCTGATCGGGGAAAAGGTGGCCACGGCTCTGGAGCACGCCTACAACACGACCCTCGATGGCGAGCGGACCCTCCACGGCCTCGTGTGGCCGGGCTTCGTGTCGATCTCCGACGACGGAGAGACCCGGCTGACGGGCTTTGGGCTGGCGGCCGGGTTCTTCCCGTCGATGAGCCGGCCCCGCTTCGCCCGCGAGATCGCTCCGTACCTGGCGCCGGAGGAGAGAGCGCGCCTGACGATCGGGAAGAACTCCGACGTCTATTCCGTCGGCGTCCTCCTTTTCGAGCTCCTGTTCGGGCGGCAGCCGTCACCGACCGATCCGCTGGGAGACATCAAGAGCGCCAATCCACAGGCCGGCGGCATTGCGCCCGAGGTGATGTCCGTTCTGCGCACCTGCCTTTCGCCGGCGGAGTCGCGGTACCAGTCGAGCGGAGACCTGCGGCGCGAGCTCGGAAAGATTCTCTTCTCCGGACCGTACTCTCCGTCCACGTTCAACCTCGCGTTTTTCCTCACCAGTCTTTTCGGCTCCGAGATCGAGCAGGAGAATCGCGACAGGGCGCGGGAGTCGAAACTGGACGCCGGCCATGTCGGCGAGACCCCGATGCCGCCCCCGCTCCTTTCGGGGCCCCCTCCCCAACCGAAACCGCCCGGCCCGCCGGCCGCGGTCCCACCCTCCGGCGGCGCCAGGCGTCCTTATGCGGTCGGAGGAGCCCTGCTGCTCGCGGCCGGAGTCGCCGGGACCATCTTCGTGATCACCCGGCACCCACCCCGGCCGGTTCGATCGCCCGTCGTCGTAACGACGCCCGTGGCGAAGGCCGTCCCCGTTCCAACACCGGAACCGACATCGCTTCCCACCACCGGGATGAGCGAGGGTCAATTCAAGGAAGAAGTGGCGCGGCGCGTCGCCGCCGAGATGAAGAGGCTGGCGGAGGCGAACCAGCGCCGGAAGGCGGCGTCCGCGCCGCCCGCCGCGTCCACCGAGCGGTCCGCTCCGAAGCAAGCCGTCCCCGAGCCCGCCGCCCCGGCGCTTCCCCACAAGTCCGCGGCTCCGGAGCCCACGGCGCCGCCAGCCGAGCCCCTCGCCGCCGTCGCCTCGCCGGTGCCCACGCCGGCGCCTGTCGAGGAAAGCCCGACCGCATCCGCGCCGGCGGCAGCGGTCGAAGAGAACGAGACCCCGCCGAAGATCCTGCGCGTCGTCAAACCGATCTATCCCGAGTTCGCGTTGCGGGCTCGCATCAGGGGAATCGTGGTGCTGCGTGTTCGGGTCTCGGAGAATGGGACTCCCGCCGAGATTCAAGTCCTCAAGGGGGTCGGCGGCGGCCTGAGCGAGGCGGCGGTTTCGGCCGTGCGCCGCTGGACGTTCCGGCCGGCGGCAAGGGGGGGTCAGCCCGTGAGCGCCTGGACGACGATCCCGATTCCCTTCGAGCCGTAACGGGCGTAAGGCCTGAGGGCTGAGGCGTGAGGCGAGACCCGGGATGCCGCGACGCTTCCCCCCGCCTTCGGTTCGCTACCGCGAGTAGTCGATCGTCTTGACCTTCGGGAAGAGCGTGCGGAGAAAATCCTCCATGACCTTGTCCTCGACCCAGCTGATCTCGGTTCCGTCGATGAAATACGTCGGGGTCGAGGTGACGCCGAGCCGGTAGCCCTCCTCGATTTCCTTCTTGACCCGGGCGAAACTATCGTCCTGCAGGTAGCACGCCAGGAAGTCGGCCGTGGACACGCCTTCGGCTTCGGCCGTCGTGATGGCCAGCTCGTCGATCCCCGACACGGTCATGCTGTCCTGGCGCGCGTACACCGCCGACTTGAACTTGAACATGGCCGGCCCGGCAAACTTGAAGATGCAGTCGGCGGCCGAGGCCGCCTTCATGGACCACACGTGTCCCATCCACAGAGGGAAGAACTTGTAGTGCCGACGCAGGTTGACGATGCCCGCGTTGGTTTCCAGAAGGCGATCCATCTGAAGTCCCCGAAACCGGCAGTACCCGCACTCCATGTCGGCGTACTCGACCGCCTGAACCGTCGCGCCGGCGGGTCCGGTGGCCCGGTTGGCCGAGAGGTCGATGCGGCGGCGGCGCTCCGCGCGGGGATCCATGTGGAAGTCCCAGAGCGTCCCCTGGAGATAGTACCGGCCGTCCTGCGTCACGTAACCCGGCAGGCGAACGGGGCCGTAGCCCGTCTCGATCGAGATGGCGACCCCCTTGAGCCCGCCGGCGTCCCGGTCCGGCATCAGCTGCGCGCGGATGCGGCTGTGAAAGAGCTCCGAGAACTTGTTCTCGAGCCACGAGAGATCGGTCGGACCCTTGACCGCTTTGGGATCGGTGTTGGTGGTCATGTCGCCGGCAAAGAACCACTTCCCGTCGTTGGACACGTACACGACCTTGTCGGCGTTCAACTTCTCGTACTTTCCCCGGCGGTGGACCTTGAAGGCCTGAAAGCCCGGGAGGGGCTCGGAGGATTTCTCGACGGTGATCTTCGTGTCCGGGTCGTAGGGCAGGAAGCGAGCGGCATAGACCGAAAGCTCCTTCTCGATGGTTCCGGCGGCTTCACGGGAGGCGGGGGCCGCCTTCTGCTGTGGCCGCGGCGAGCCGGCCGCGGGAAGGGCGACGACGAGCGCAAGGGGAGCGATCCATCGGTACTTCATGCGTTTCCTCTTCTCATCCTTTCGGCGGACCATGTTTCAACAGATTCAACGACTCGATCGCTCCCGGCTGATCCGGCTTGATCGACAGAGAGCGCTCGAGCAGCGCGATCGCCTGCTGCCGGCGCCCCAGGCACGTCTGAAGCAGCGCCAGCGAGTTTAACGTGTCCGGGTCCGATGTCTTCGTCTCGAACGGCGCGAGCAGCCCGTAAGCGCCCTGGCAATCCTTCTGCTTGAAGCGCGCGATGGCGAGCGTCCGGGCGAAGAGCTCGTTGGCCGGATAGCGCCGGACCGCCTCCTGGAGGAGCGGGACCACGGCCGGAGGCCGGTTTTCCCTGTACCAGTTGATCCAGCCCACCAGCGTGCGCTCGGGCTCGGCATGTCCCGCGGTGAAGGAGCGGAAGAGCCAGTCTCGAGCGGCGCCGTCGTCGCCCTTGTCTCGGTACAGGACGGCCAGATTGAACATCGGCGAGTGGTAGCCGGGGGAAAGGGCCAGGGACTTCTCGAACGCGTCCCGCGCCGCCGAGACGTTCTTGACCGTCTCGCGCTCGTAGAGACCGAGGTTGTTCCATGCGCCTTCGGTCATCCCCGGCCGGTCGCCCCCCGGCGGGGCCAGGGGTTTCGCTTCGCTCCCGGACAGGTAGCCCAACGCCAGCAGTTTCTTGGTGTACTCGGCCGCTTCGGTCTGCGACATCGCGGCCGCAGCCACACGGCGCACGGTCACGCCTCCGAAGAGATCGCGCCGCTGCACCGGCGGCAGATCGACGAACGCGCCGGCGATCGGGCGCCCCGGCATGCGCCGCTCCTGCGGCAGGCCGAGGAGCGCCAGCACCGTCGGCGCGACGTCGAACATCGAAGGCTTGGAGGAGGTCGAGCCCTTTCCCGGATGCACGCCGGCTCCCCAGGCGGCGAAGACACCGTCCAGGCGATGCCAGTACGCGGCCGTCGACCAGCCGAACGAAGAGAGATCGCACGGGCGGTCCTCCCCCCACTTGAAGCCGTGATCGGAGTGCACCAGGAGCGTGGCGCGGTCTTCCTGCGCGCGGCGCATCCACTGGCCGAGCATCTGATCCACCATCCCGTAGTAGGTCTCGACGGCGCGGTGGTAACGGACGAAGTCCTCGTCCGACACGCAGGAAAGACGGGGGGCGGTGAAGGGAGCGAAGAAGTGGCCCACTTCGTCGGTCCCCTCGAAGTAGACCATCATCAGGTCGGGCAGGTTCTTGTCATAGAGATCCCGAGCGGCCCGCTGGTACACGCGGGTGGCGGCGACGATGCGCGCCAGCGCGACGATCCGGTTGTCCATCCCCTGTCCGCTGGCCAGGATGCGCCCGATCTCCGCCGGCGGCATGTCGACGAAGCGCGCCAGATCCGCCGGGGTGGGGTGCCCCTCGCGGTCCACGGTCTGGGCCACGCCGGCCTCGAGGGCCGAAGGGTAGGCCACGCCGGACAGAGGGAGCTTTTCGTAGAGGATCGGGCTGGCGTGGTCCGAGATGAAGAAGCCACCGACCTCCTCGGCCGGATGCGTCGCCCACCAGCCCACGACACCGACCCTCTTGCCGGCCGCCGAGGCCAGGTTCCAGATGGCCGGGACGGCGCGCGACGTACCCGAAATCGGGACCTTCCGTCCGGTCTTGGGTTCCACTTCCTGGAAGTCGAGAACGCGATGGACGTCGGGCCCCACCCCCGTCGCGACGGTGGTCCAGATGATCGGCGAAAGGATCGGCATGAAGGAAGTGAGGCGCGAGGAGTACCCCTCTGCGACGAGCCGGGTCCAGTTGGGCATCTTTCTCTCGGCCGAGAGACGGTCCAGGATCTCCCAGTCGAGACCGTCCAGGCCGACCCAGATCACGGCTCGCGGCGACCCCTCCGCACGGCGCGCGCGCTCAGCGGAGTCCGAGCTCTCGACCGTGGAAACCTGGGGCGGTGAACCGGGAGTCGCCGGCTCCGTCGACGACCGCGAGGCAGCGCCCGACTCGGGCTGTCCGCGGCCGCAGGACAGGATGCCGGCCACCATTGCGGCCAGGAGGGCCCGCCGCGCCGCCGTGCGACGCTTCGAAGCCGTGGACGGGTGGAAAGCGGGGCCGGCGCTCACGGAGTCTTGCCCGGAGACGGCGCCGGCGCGTGGAAGCCGAACTTCTCGGCCAAATGGCGTTCCAAGAGGTCCCGCTCCCCGGAAATGAACGTGCCCCCCTCCAGAAATGAAGGCGTGCCCGTCAGGCCCAGCCGCATGGCCAGCGAAATGTCGGACAAAACGCGGCCCCGGGCGCGGCCGCTCGAGAGCTCCGCCTCGTAGGCCGCTTTGACCCCCGCCGCCTCCGCCTGATCGGCGGCGAGCTCCCGCGCCGCGGCCGCAGTCATGCCCTCCTGCCTCGCGAAGACCGCGTCCTCGTAGCGGCTGAAGAGATCGCGTCCGCTCGCCGCGAGAGCTGCGGCGCACTCGGCCGCGGCGAACGCCCAATCGTGCATCTTGACCAGCGGCAGAAGCCTCGTCTCGACGGCGCCCCCACGCGCCCAGACCGCCAGACGCGCCTCCGGGGTGCGCTTGCGGCAGCGCTCGCATTGAAAGTCGAGAAACTCGACGACGGTGAATGCGCTGCCCCCCTTCCCGCGCACGCCGGGGCTCTCGGAGAGCACGCGCCGTCGAAACTCCGCCGGGCTTTCACCGAGGGGATGAAATTCTCCGAGCATGAGAGTGGCTCCGTCGGCGGATACGAAGCCCTGCCGGTGCGCAAACGCCTCCTTCTGCTCCTCGATCTCGAGCTTGAGCGGTTGAAAGGGGCCTCGCGGAGGTCCGGAAACGGAGACCCGGACCGGAACACCGAAGGCCTCGGTCAGCGAGGCCTGGACGTTGGGGAGATCCCCCGCGGAATCGAACGGCTTGCGGGCGGCGGCCCGGGTCGGATCATGGAAGACGTCGCCGACGAAGATCTCGTCCCTGGCCCTGTCGTAAAAGACGACGTTGGATTCCTGATGGATCTTCGACGAGCTCCGTCGCTCGACCCGAAACGTGACAAAGCCGGGTAGGGTGACCTCGTTGCTCTCGACGGCCGAGACCCGAGAGTCCGGGAGGTAGGAATACCAGCCTCCAAAGTACCGGGCCACCCGATCGCGAATGGTCTCTTCGGCGCGGCCGGGCGCCGCCGCGATCAGAGCTAAAGCCATCAGTGCGAGGAGTTTCCGCACGCCGGAACGTTAACACGGAGATCGGCGCCGGGATTCCGCCCGGACACTCCGAACGGAAGAAATCGAAGCGATCCTGGTGTCCTGGCTCGGAGATTCGCTGACGAAATCGGAGCCGGGGGGACTCTGGCTCCAGGCATCTCGACGGCAGCGCGGTCCAGTCATCCCGAGGAGCAGAGCGACGAGGGATCCAACCGCGGTGCCGGTCGTAGTGATCCAGGCTTCCGTGCGAACTCGGGCCCCGCTCGATGGATCCCTACCGGGAGGCGCGCTGCTCCGGCGAATCCCGCAACGCGTTGCGCGCCGCGTCGATCCCATTCAACGCCATGGCATCCCGCTGCAGGACGTTCTTCCCGTAGCCCTTTCGAGTGATGAACTCGAAATCGATCTGCTGGTAGGGAAGCTTCCTGGGCAGAAGCTCACGGCGATAGTGCCAGATCTCTCTCCACTGCATCGAGGACTCCGGAAGCGTATTGGAGGGGCCGGTCATGTTGTCGATGGCCACGTTGGTGGCCGCGGTCGGCCCGCCGAGCTTCTGAACCTGCATGATGTCGTTGCGCGTGTACTTGACCATTCCGGACGGATCTCCGGTGTCCTCGCCGGTGCGGATCGGCTGCCGTCCGATGTAGGTCGGCGGGCCCAGAAGCACGAAAACCATACCTCGGTCGGTCAGGCTTCCGCGCACTTCGTCCTGCGCGAAATGGGCGTCGGCGAACGCGACGCGGCGCTCGAATTCCTCCCGCAGCTCGTTGTCCAGCGTCTCCGGCCTCGGATCATGGGCTTTCCAAAAAGCCACCACGTACTCGGAGCGGGACACGGTGCTGGAGAGTCGCTCAAAGGCCGCGCGCTCTTCCGGAGTCATGAGAAACCGCACCGGGCCCCGGACCCAATCCTCTCCGACGTCGGCCCGCGCCTCGGACGGCTGGAACGGAAAGGCGCGGTACGACGCAGCCATCGCTCCAGTCTCCGCGGGAGTTTCCTTCGTGCGCTTCAAGCCTGCCCGCGCCTCGTCCAGAGACGCGATGACCTTCTTGGGATAGAGACTCGGATCGAGCTGTGCGTTGGGCTCGAACGTCAAGTAGATCTCGAATTCCGCGTGCGCCTCGCCGCCTCTTCCGAGGGCCGCCAGGCAGGCTCCGCGGTAGAAGGCCAGCGCCGGAGTCAGACTCGTCCGGTAACGCTCATTCTCCGGCTCGGCCGACAGGCGCGCCATCTCGTCGAGGGTCTTCAATGTGTCCGAATAGGACGCGAGACGAAACTGTTGCTTGGCCTTCTGAAAAAGCTGGGGAAGTTGGGTGGGAGCGGCCAGGCACACCGAGGCGGCGAGGAGCGAAACGCCGAAGACCCCGAAGCGACGGTTCATGGGAACCTCCGAGGAAGATTCGATCTTACGCCCGGTCGTCGTTTGCGGACGTCAAAAAAAAACGGGGCGGCCGAGGCCGCCCCGTCGAGAAACCATACCGAGCGAAACTCTAGAAGGTGATCTTCAAGGCGGCGCGCAGCGCGCGAGCGCCCACCCGATTCGTGGCCTTTCGGTAATCCTGGTTGTCGGTACAGGGTGCCGTGCTGCTCGTCGGGCAGAGCGTGCCGTCCGGACCGGTCTTGCCCGGCTCGACACCGGCCTGGCCGTAGAACGGGCTCGCCGTGTTGTTGACGTACGAACCGCTCGGGTTGTAGCGCATATCGATCGCGCTGACCGTCTGCCGGTTCAACAGGTCGAAGACGTAGAGCTGCGGGGTGATGGTGACCGGGCCGACGTTGATGTTATAGGCCAGAGAGAGGTTCGCCTCGTAGTCTGTCGGCAACCGGCCGTCCGAGCCGCGCTGATCCAGGAAGAGCTCGGTCGGATAGAAGCTGTTGTAGTAGCCCTGCCGCGACGTCGGTACGCCGGAGCGGACGTAGGCCTGCACACCCACGGCCAGACCGAACGGAGCGTTGTACACCGCATCGACGCGGAACTGGTGCGGACGATCCAGCTCCAGGTTGCCGTAGGCATTGATCAGGAACTGGTTGTAGTCGTAGTCGGCGTTGATGCCGGGGTCCGTCTGGCCGTCGCCTTCGCGGATGGCCCCGGAGTAGTTGCCGCGCAGAGTCGAGTACAGGTACGACGCCTGCGCCCACAGGGTCTGCGAGAACTGTTTGCGGGCGGTCAGCTCGATGCCCCGGAAGATGCGCTTGGCCGGGCCCACCGCCACCGCCGGAAGACCGCACTGGTTCGCATTGGGATCCGAGGGGTTGACCGAGGTGTCGCAACTCAAGATGCCGCCGTTCTGCACGCTCGAGCTGCCCGGGTTGAAAATGGCGCAGGTCGAGCCCTGTGCCAGAGGATCGTTGTAGTCCAGGTCGCACCGATCTTCGACCGTGCGGCCCAGGGTCCGGTACGTCCCCTTCAAGCCGACCGAGAAGGTCGGGTCCAGGGCCTTCTCCACACCCAACGTGTACTCATCCTGGTACGGAGCCTTCAGGCCCGGGTCCACCGGCTCGCCCGCGAAGCTCCCGACCTGGATCGTGCGCGCACGGGGCGCGTCCGACGCCTGGTTCAGGTCCGTCGGGCTGTAGTTGTAGGTCACCACGGAGGTGTTGGCGGTGAAGACGCGGGCGTTCAAGTCCGTCGGAATCGAGTAGTAGAAGCGGCCGTAGGAGCCGTACAGCTTGCTCGTGCCGTCGCCCATGAAGTCCCACACGAATCCGGCGCGCGGCGCCCACTCGTTCTTGAGCTTGAACGCAACCTCGCCGTTGCCTTTGTCCGACTCGTCCTGGTCCCAGCGGACCCCGGCGTTGACCGTCAATGTCGGAATGATCCGCCACTGATCCTGCACGAAAAGACCCGTCCGCTTGGACGGCGTGTTGAACGGAGCCGAAACCAGAGGCGTCAGATCCGTCGCGTTGGCCGTGTAGAACGCGTGCTGATAGAAGACGTTGACCGTGTCGCCAACGGGGTTGGTGTAGGAGGGAGCGGCCGCCGAGCAGTTCCGGTTCGAAGAACCCGGAATGCAGGTCAGGATCGCCACCCCTTGTCCACCCGTGCGATAGGTCGACCCGAACGTGTCGTCCTTCTGATAGTCGCCGCCGATCTTGACCTCGTTATTGCCGGCGTAGGCCGTGAAGACTCGCGCCGTACTGGTCCCGCTTGGAGGCGTTGTTGATCGTCGGACCGAAGACGTTGCCGAATCCGCCCGTCACGATGCTGCCCGTGCAGTTGCTCCCCGCACTTCCGTCCGGACACGGCACGGTCGTGGGGTGCTGATTGGGCGTCGAATCGGTCAACCGGATCACGTCCACGCCGTTGGGCGTGGTGTTGAACCGATCCTTGTGGTGACTGTACTGAGCCGTCAAGATCCCGAAGGAACCGAACAGCTGGTTGAGCCGTCCGGCATAGTCCGTGCCGCCCACGTCGCGGCGGCCGTTGTAGGTGTTCGGGTTGGGGCTCGATGGCACCAGCAGGGCTCCGGTGTTCACCTGCGGGTCCGAAAACGCCGTCGCCACCAGCGACGTCCCCTGCGCCACGTTGAACGTCAGCTTGCCGGCCCACAGGTTCGAGAGGAAGTGCTGGTTGAAGAGCTGATTCTTCAACGCGCCGGTCAGAGGCTCGACGTTGTCGTCGGTGACCGTCCGGTCGTAGGCGCCGTAGAACCAGATCCGATCCTTCCAGGCATAGCCGCCCACGTCCACGCCGCCCTCGCGGCGGTCCTGAGGCGTGAGGATGTTGCCCGGAGTGTTCAGCGCGTCGCCGCCTTGAGAGTAAGCCGTGGTGTTGTCGAACTTCTGCTTGGCGCTCATCCCGGGCGAGTTGTAATAGCCGAACAAATCGCCGTGGAACTCGTTGCCGCCCGACTTGGTGATCACGTTGACCACGCCGCCGGTCGCGCGCCCGTACTCGGCCTGATACCCGCCCGTCTTGACCTCGACCTCCTGGATGAACTCCGTGTTGATCGACTTGCCCTGGAATCCCTTGATCACGTTGGTCGTGTTGACCCCGTCGATCAGAAACGAGTTCTCGGCCGAGGTCGATCCATAGATCGAGATCCCGCCGTTCATGCCGCTTCCGGCCGCCGGAGAACGTCCCTGCGACTCACCGGAGTCGATCTGGACGCCAGGCTGTGACAAGGCGATCGACGCGTAGTTGCGCCCGACCGGAAGCTTGTCGATCACCTTGGCGGTGTAGGTGCTCCCCGTCGTCGTCGAAGTCGTGTCGACCAGCGGCGCTTCACCCGTCACCGTGACGGCTTCCTTGGTGGCCAGCTGCATCTGCAGGTTGGCCGTCGCCGTCGCGTCCAGTGTCACCTGGGCGTTCTTCTGGACGGCGCCGAAACCCGAGAGGTTGGCCGTCACCTTGTACATGCCCGGAGGAAGACTGACGAAACGGAACCGCCCATCGGTACCCGTGGTCGCGGTGCGCGAGCCCTGAAGGTTGATGCTCGTCGCATCAACCGTCACGCCGGGCAGCGTGCCGCCGTTCTGATCGGTCACCGTCCCCTCGATGGTCCCGGTCGTCTGCGCGACGACCAGCGGAGCCACCAAGAGGAGGCAAGCCGCCAAAACGAATGTAAATCGGAGTCCAGACTTCATTCGTGCCTCCTTAAAAAACGTGCGAAACGCAGAGATCCGCGATCGGGATGAGCAATGTCACTGCCATTGAAATGGGTCGAGAGCCTGGAGCCTAAATACATGTATACAAAAGAGCAAACAATAAACTGGTGATAGAGCCGGACACACGTAGAGCCGCTTTTTTGGAAAACGATCCAGAATATTGGATCGACGGTGCTTGTCAGTCGAGAACTGACTGAACGGTCAACATCCTCGCGCCGCCGTCGACCGCATCGCCCGGGGAGACGTCCACGTCCGCAACCACCCCCGCGCGCTCGGCGCGGATCTCGTTCTGCATCTTCATGGCTTCGAGAACCAGAAGGAGCGATCCCGCCTGCACGCGATCCCCCGACGCCACGGCGACCTGGATCACCCGGCCAGGCATCAGGGCGCGAACCTCTTCCGTCGCATCTTCCGAGAGCGAAGCGGCGGCGTGATCCACGCGATCGTGGAGCGGATCCGTCAGCCCGAACCGGCAGATCCCCCGAGACGTCGACACCTCGATCTCCCCATGCGGGCGGGCGAGGACGCGTCCGCTGATCTGGCGTCCGTCCGACAGGATGATGGAGACGCGTCCATCGGGAAGCCGCACGACCGTCGCGTCCATGGCTACGTCGCCGCGAGTCAGTCTCCACGAGCCGGCGCGACCCTCGACCACCAGCGTCTCGGGGTTTCCATGGCCGCGCAAGACGAACGTCTTTCTCACTCGCCGCCTCCCCGCAGGGACTCCCGCCGTCCCGCCCGGCGCCAGAGCGACGCCGTCTCGTTCCCGTCGTCCGTCGGCGGCGGAGCCGTCACCGGCTCGGCCGCAACGAGGGCGCCGAGCAGGACCTCGCCGTCGGTCGGGACGGCATGGCCGAGCAGCCCCGAGGACAACCGCCGGTCGAGCCACTGCACGTCGAACGAAGCCTCGCGAAAGTCCCGGTCGTGGACCAGTTCCCGAAAGAGAGGCAATGTGGTCTCCACGCCGGCGATCTCGTACTCCGACAGAGCACGCGCCATCCGCGCGATCGCTCCGGCGCGGTCAGGGGCGTGGACGATCAACTTTCCCAGCATCGGGTCGTAGTCGATCGAGACGACCGACCCCGTCTCGACGCCGACGTCATTGCGCACGCCGGGCCCGTCGGGCAGCCGCAGGGCCTCGATCCTTCCGGGCGACGGAGCGAACCCGCGGCGGGGATCCTCCGCGTAGATGCGGCACTCGATCGCGTGGCCCCGCGCGTGGAGATCCTCCCCCCTGAACGAAAGGGGCTCGTTCAACGCGACCCGGATCATCTCGGCGGCCAGATCCACGCCCCAGACCTCCTCGGTCACCGGATGCTCGACCTGGAGGCGGGTGTTCATCTCGAGAAAATAGAACGATCCGTCGGGCGAAAGCAGGAACTCGATCGTGCCGCACGAGAAGTAGCCGACCGCCCGGGCCGCCGCGACCGCCGCGGCGCACAGCCGCTCGCGCAGCGCCGGCCCGACCACCGGCGAAGGACACTCCTCGACCACCTTCTGGTGACGCCGCTGCAGGCTGCACTCCCGCTCTCCCACAGCGACCAGGCTTCCGCGACGGTCCCCGACGACCTGGACCTCGATGTGCCGCGGCCTCTCGATCAGCTTCTCCGCGTAGACCGCGCCGTCGCCGAAGGAGGCCACGGCTTCGGCAGAGACCCGCGCCAACGCCGCCGGCAGCTCCTCGTCGGAATCGACGCGGCGCATCCCCTTGCCGCCCCCGCCCCCTGCGGCCTTCAACAGGAGCGGATAGCCGGCCTTCGCCGCGAATGCCGCGAGCTCGCCCGCGTCTGCGGCCGGCCGGAGGAGTCCGGGGACGATCGGGACTCCGGCCTGGTGCATCCTCTGCCGGGCTGTCGTCTTCGAGCCCATCGCCTCGACGGCCGCCGGCGGAGGGCCGACGAAGGTCAGGCCCGCCTCTTCGCAGGCGCGCGCGAAGCCGACATTCTCGGAGAGAAAGCCGTAACCCGGATGCACCAGTTGGGCGCGCGTCTTGCGGGCCGCCTCGAGGATCCTCGGGATGGACAGGTAACTCTCCCGCGCCGGCGCCGGCCCCAGGCGGACCGCGTGATCCGCCGCGGCGACATGGGGCGCCGACCGGTCCGCGTCGGAGAACACCGCCACCGTCTCGATTCCGAGGTCCCGACAGGCGCGGAAAATGCGCAGGGCGATCTCGCCGCGGTTGGCCACGAGGAGCCTCATGGCCAGGTTCGTAAGGCGTGAGGCGTGAGGCGTGAGGCGAAGCCCACGACGGTTGAGGCGAGGTATCGTGAGAGCGACTGATTCATTTGGAACGGAGTTGACGGATCAGGCCGCTCGTCATGGACGAAAGGCGATCGACAGTCTTCGAGCACTCGAGAAAGCGATCCTCAGAGACGTGACCGACTTCTCGAGCTATTTCGAGAAGGACGCGAAGTTCCGACGAAGAGCCGCGGGCCGTCGAGAGGAACCGAATGAATTCCTTCCTCGAATGCCGGCCGGCGCCTTCGGCAATGTTCGCCGGTATCGAGACCGCAGCTCGTCGGATCTGCGATGTGAGACCAAATCTCTCTTCGGCCGGAAAGGTCGCGGTGTCTTTGTAGAGCTCGACCGCAAAAGATCGAGCGAGCTTGTAGAGATCGAGGTTTTCGTGGCCGAGGGTCTGTCGGCCCGCGTTCGCCTCACGCCTCACGCCTCGCGCCTCACGTTCACAGCGGTATGTTCCCGTGCTTCTTGCGCGGAAGAACGGCCCTCTTGCCCTCCAGAAGCGCGAACGCCTGGATCAGCCTGGTCCGCGTCTCGGACGGCTCGATGATCTCGTCGACGTAGCCGCGTCGGGCGGCGATGTAGGGGTTGGCGAAGTTCTCGACGTACTCGGCGACCTTCTCCGCCCGCAGCTGCGGCGAGGGGTCGGCCGCCAGCTCCCGGCGGTACAGGATGTTGACCGCACCCTCCGGTCCCATCACCGCGATCTCCGCGGTGGGATAGGCGAAGTTGAAATCCGTCGCGATGTCCTTGGAGAGCATGACGCAGTAGGCGCCGCCGTAGGCCTTGCGCGTGATCACGGAGACCTTCGGAACGGTGGCCTCGGCGAAGGCGAAGAGGAGCTTGGCTCCGTGGCGGATGATCCCGCCGTACTCCTGCTGGGTTCCGGGCAGGAATCCCGGCACGTCCTCGAACACCAGCAGGGGGATGTTGAACGCGTCGCAGAAACGCACGAACCGCGCCCCCTTGACCGAAGCGTCGATGTCGAGCACCCCGGCCAGGTGCATGGGCTGGTTGGCGACGATGCCGACCGATCGGCCGCCCAGCCGGATGAAGCCGACCAGGATGTTGCGGGCGAAACCGGCGTGCACCTCGAGAAAACCCCCGTCGTCCGCGATCCGGCGGACGAGGTCCCCCATGTCGTAGGGCTTGTTGGGCTCCTCGGGAATGAAGGTATCGAGATCCCCCGCCGGTGCCCGCGGCTCCCGCGTCTCGCCGCGGGGCGGGTCGTCGAGGTTGTTGGACGGGAGATAGGACAGCAGATCCCGAATGCCGGTCAAGACGGCCTCGTCGTTCTTCCGAACGAAGTGCGCGACGCCCGAAACCGTGGAGTGGGTGCGCGCGCCCCCCAGTTCCTCCTTGGTCACCTCTTCGTGCGTGACCGTCTTGATCACGTCCGGGCCGGTCACGAAGAGATAGGAGCTCTTCTCGGTCATGAAGACGAAGTCGGTGATGGCCGGCGAATAGACAGCGCCGCCGGCGCACGGCCCGAGGATCGCCGAGATCTGGGGCACGACTCCCGACGCGCGCGTGTTGCGCAGGAAGACCTTCGAGTATCCGGCCAGCGAGACGACCCCTTCCTGGATCCGCGCGCCACCCGAGTCGTTCAGGCCGATGATCGGCGCCCCGTCCTGGACCGCGCGGTCCATGACCTTGCAGATCTTGTCGGCGTTGGACTCCGAGAGCGAGCCGCCGAAGACGGTGAAGTCCTGCGCGAAGACGTACACCACGCGGCCGTCGATGCGGCCGGCGCCGCACACCACGCCGTCGCCGGGAATCTGCGTCTTCTCCATCCCGAAGTCGCGGCACCGGTGGGTGACGAAGGGATCGAACTCGAAGAAGGAGCCGGGATCGAGCAGCAGCTCGACGCGCTCGTGGGCGATGAGCTTGCCCTCCGCGTGCTGCCGCTCGATGCGCTCCGGCCCTCCCCCTTCCAGCCGCTGCTCGCGCAGGGCCTCGAGATCGGCGATCTTCTTGTCGACGGTCATGAAGGTCGGGTGATCGGGTTCCTAGAGGACGATCCCCCGCTGCTCGGCGAGCTTGCGGCGGATGCGCCGGAAGAGCTCCTGGCCGTCCACTTTTCCCTCGGCGATCTCGTTGCGGGCCGCCTCCATCATCCGCCGCGCCTCCTCGTCGAGGGTGCGTTCCTTCTCGCTCTCATCGGCGAGCGCCGCGAGAACCGCGTCGCGCAGAGCACCGGGCGCCCTCTCCTCGAAGAGCTTTCGGCCGGACAGTCCGCGGGCCGTGCGGACGGCAATGAACTCTTTCTTGCGATCGGCCAGGCTCATGATCAGATGTTAATACAGAAGGTCAGCTCTTCCGCTCCGCGCCCCGCGCCTCACGCCTAAGGGCATAATCGCCCTCCGATGGACCTGGATCTCGAGCGCGTGGCCGGATGGATCGACTCCCTGGCCAAGAAGCCGGGCGAGGTCGCCGAGGTCTTTCTGGAAAGGCGACGTTCGGTCACTCTGGAGTGGCGGGACGGCGAGGTCGCGGCGGCCCGCGCCCAGCGGGAAGAGGGAGTCTCCGCCCGGTGGTGGAGCGAGGGCCGCGAGAGCTTCGTCTACGTGTCTGATCCGACCGAAGGCGGCGTCCGCGAAGCGGTGCGATCGCTCCAGAACGCGCTCGGCCGGCCGCCGCTCCCGGTCAAGCCGGGCCGGCCGCCCGAGCCCCAGGAGGACGAACCGGGTTCGGACGTCGATCGATGGAGCCGACGGCTCCCGGCGCTCCTTTCCCGGATCGCGCCCCGCCACCACCTGCGCTGGTCGTGGACCGAGTCGGCCCGTCAGATCGTTCCCTCGCATGCGCCGCCGGCGTCCTCGACGCGCCGACTCGTTTCGATCGAAGGGACTCTGACCGCGGCCTCCCGGCGCGGGGATGAGGTCCGCACCTTCAGCTTTCACGCGCCCGACGCGGAGGCGACGGGGGAGGAGTTGCGGTCCGCGCTGCATCGCGCCGTACAGCCTCGCGACGCGCCGGCGCCGTGCGGCGACGGAGAGACGGCGGTCGTGCTCGCCGGCGGATGCGCCGCCGTGTTCTTCCACGAGACGCTCTCGCACCCGCTGGAGGCGGGCCAGGAGTCACCCCTGTCCGGGCTGGAGCAGGCGCGCGTGGCCGTGCCGGAGCTCGACGTGCGCGACGATGCGACGCGGCTCGACCTGTTCGGAGGCTACGAACGCGACGACGAGGGGATCCGCCCGCGGCCGGTCAAGCTTCTCGACGGCGGACATCTGGCCGGGCGCCTGACCGACCGCGAGCGCGGCGCGCGCTCCCCTTCCAACGGACACGCCCGCCGCGCCGGCCCCGCCGACACTCCCCTTCCCCGCGGCGCGAATGTCGTCGTCGCGCCCGGCCACGCCACCGCGGACGAGATGGCGCGCCGGTTGTCCTCGGGCCTGTGGATCGAGGACCTCGATGGAGGATCGATCGAGCTCGCGAGCGGGAGGTTCCGTCTGCGATTCCCCCGCGCGCGCAAGGTTCGCCGCGGTCGGCTGGCCGACGAGTGCGGACCCGGCATCCTGGCTGGAGAGATCCTGCCGGCGTTGAAATCCATCGAGGCGGTCCTGGGGCGCGAGGTCTCCGTCTACCGGCCGCTGGGCTTCTGCGCCCGGGCCGGGCAGGTCGTCCCGGTTCAGGGAGCGGCGCCGGATCTTCTCGTCCGCGGCTTCTCCGTGCGCTCCCTGGCATGAAGCCGGGCCGCGCGGGGACGCCGGGAAGCGATCGCGCCGCAGCGTGCCGGGAGGAGCTCGCTCGCCGCGCGGGCAAGGACTGGGAGCTCTATCGCAAGTCGGGAGAGTCGCGCGAGCTCGTGACGATTCCCTCGGGGCGGAGCGAGGCGTGGCGCCGCGAAGAGGGATGGGCCGCCCGCTGGTGGGAGGAGGGCGCGCCGCGCTTCGCGTGCGGTTCCGATCCGGCGGCTCTGGAGCGCGCGATCGCGACGGCCGGCCGCATGCGCGTCGCCGCCTCCTCCGTGCTTCCTTGGCCCCAGTCGCGATCCTCGTCGGAAGCGGTTCCCGAGCCGCTGTCGCCTCCGCCCGATGTCTCGGCGGATCTCACCCGCCAGCTCTCGGCCGAGTCGCGCGGCGAAGCCTTTCTGACCCAGCTCACCCTTCGCGCCGGCCGCACGCTCGAGCGCATCGAGAACGGCGCAGGGCTCGACGTTTCCCAGGCCTTTGCCTGGACCGACGGGATCGCGCTCGCCGTCGGCCGGCGGGCGGCCCGGGCCTGCGAGGCGCGGCTGGTGTTCCGCTGGGACGGTCTGCCCGATCTGCCCGCGGTGGCGCGGCGGCTGACGGATCGGGCGATCCTGCCGCTGTCCGATCAGGCCGCGCCCTTCACCAAGGGCGAATGGCTCCTCGATCCATCGGTCGCCGCCGCCCTCCTGGCCGGGATCGCTCCGCTGTTCTGGCGCGATCCTCCTCCCCGTTGGCTTCGCCGGGCCGGATTCGCCGCGCGGGGAGTGACGATCGTCGACGACGCCACGGCCGATGCGTCGTTCGACGGCGAGGGCACGACGACCCGACGCGTTCTCCTGGCCGATTCCGGCGAGCTGGTGGGACGGCTGCGCGATCTGCGCGCGGCCGCCGCCACCGGGGCTCGCTCGACGGGCCACGGCGTCCGCGCCTCGTACCGCGCGGCGCCCGCCGTGGGGCCGCGCCGCCTGTTCTTCGAGACGGCGGGCGGCGCTCCCCCGCTCGAGCTGCTCCCGTCGGTCAAGCGCGGGCTCTTCGCCGCCGCGCTGACCGCCCCGCCCTCGATCGATCTCGAAGCGGACCGGTTCGAGATCGAGTTCACCGGAATCGCCCTGGTCGCAGGCCGAGCGCAGAAGCCGGTGGCGGGAGCGCGCGCCCGGGGACGGCTGTCGCAGCTCCTTCGGCGGATCTCGGCGGTGGCCACCGACCGCCAGTTCTTTCCGACGCCCTATCTGGTCGGAGCGCCGACGATTCTCGTCGAGCACGCCGACTTCGACTGACCGGGCGGGCGGCGCGATCGCCACCGCCCTTCCCTCCGCGGGCGGTCCTCCCTCCTCGGCTGGCCTCAGGCCTCGGGGGTCGGAGGAGGAGGAATGGGCGTGATCAGAGGCTGCGGGGCGGGCGGCGGAGCGTACACCGGGATGCCCCGCGGAACGGCTTGCGTCGCCGGCCGGCCGGGAGTCGCCGGCGTCGGCGCCGGCGCGGGCCCCGGAGCGAGCGCTTGAGGGCGAGTCTGACCCGGAGCCGCCGGCAGCGACGCGGGAGCGCGGGGCGCGGGCTGGGCCGACCCGGCCGTCGGCGCGGATGCGTCCGGCGCGGGCTCCTCCGCCTCCCTGGAGCCGAGCGACCGGTCGTACGGCAACGGATGGAACCGACCCTCATCCACGTAGCGGGAATCCACGGCGAGCGACGCGCTGGCCAGATCCTGCTGGTAGTCGGTCAGCGACGCGCGGTCGAGCAGGCGCACGTCGACCACCAGCGGGTTGCGGGCCGGGTCCCGCATCCCCGGATCGATCCGCAGCGCCTTCGCATACGCCGCGATGGCTTCCCGATCGCGGCCCCGTCCCTCGTAGAGCCGTCCGAGGCGAAAGAGGCCGGGGGGAAAACCGCGGTTGCGGTCGACGCACTTTTCGTACGCCCAGATCGCTCGCGTGATCTGCCCCTCCGTCTCGTACACAATGCCTATATTGTAATAGGGCAGGTACCATTTCTTGTCGATCTTCATGGCGATCCCGTACTGCTCCCGCGCCTCTTTCGGGAAGCGGCGCAGCGCGAGCAGGTTGCCGAGATCGTTGTGGAGAGACGCCGAGCCGGGGCTGGCGTCGACCATCTTCTCCTGTTCTCGGATCTGATCGTCCAGATGGTTCCCCGGGGTCAGGAAGCGGCGGTAGAACGGTTCCTTGGCCGGCTTGGCCGCCGACGCGGCGGCCGGCATGGGGGCCTTTTCCGTCGCCCCGCCCGATGCCGCGACCGTCAGCCCGACGACCAGTGCGACGCTTCTCGCTGTCCTCATGACTCCCCCTCGTTCTTGATTCCGCCGTCGACGCCCGGGCCGGTTCGCTTGCGCGCGACCAGCTTCACGCGCCCGTCGCGTTCCGTGACGTCGAAGTCGATCTCCGCGTTTCCAAAACGCTCCCGGAGCTTCTCGCGCTGCAGATCGAGACTCTTCCTGAACTGGTCCAGCGCGTAGCCCGAAACGTCTTCGCCCCGCGACTTGCGGGCGGACAGATAGCGTTCATAGAGGCCCGCGTCCCGGTCCAGCGCGCTTCCTGTCTGTACGGAGGCCGGAGCGGCCGCGTTGGGGGCCGCGGCCGGCCAGGCGCCGCCTTGCCCGGGTCCCGCCCCGACGACGCCGGCCCGACGGGAATCCCGGGCGAAGCCGCCGTACACCCCCGGGCGCTTGCCGGCTTCCTTCTCCGATTGGAGCCGGTCCCAGCGCTCGCAGAGCGCGTTGTAGCGTCCCTGCAGCGTGGTGAGTCGGTATCGGTCGGCCGCGGAATCCAGCTCCTGCGCGCTCAAGTGCCGGATGATCTGCTGAACGGCCTTGCGGCTGTCGACCGGAGGCCGGCTCGTGGAGCCGTACAGGAACGCGTCATAGTCCGCGTTGAGCCGCACGATCGCGGATTCGAGGGATTGCAACTCGCGGTCCCAGGACACCGGCCTATAGTAACGGGACGGAGGCTCGAGGCGTAGGGTGTGAAGCGTCCCCGGGCGTGAGGCGTGAGGCGTAAAGCGCAGGAAAAGAGCGAGGGCCAGAGTGCCAGGCGGGGGGACGGTCCGAGACCGCACCCGCCTTCGATGGACTCCCTGCTTTCGGAGCCGGCGGCCGCTCAACTTCTGACACGCTACGGCCGCGACGCGGTCAAGGAGGAGATCCGCGCCGCGATCGCGGAAGGAGAGGCCGACCCCGCGGCCCTGATCGAGAGAGCCGGCCATCGGCTCGCCGGGCGGTTCGCCTCGACGCTCAAGCCGGCCATCAACGCGACCGGAGTCCTCCTCCACACCAATCTGGGCCGCGCGCCTCTGTCCCGGGCGGCGTGCGACGCGCTGGAGCGGATCGCGTCGGGCTATTCGACGCTCGAGCTCGACGGAGAGACGGGTCACCGCGGGCGCCGCCAGGACCACGTCCGCCAGGCGGCCCGCGCGCTCTTCGGCTGTCAGGACGCCATGGCCGTGAACAACAACGCCTCGGCCGTGTTTCTGGCGCTCTCGTCCCTGGCCCGCGGCCGGCGGGTTCTGGTCTCCCGGGGCGAGCTGGTGGCCATCGGCGGGTCGTTCAAGATCCCCGAGATTCTGGAGGCCTCCGGAGCCACCCTGGCCGAAGTCGGAACCACCAACCGCACGGCGATCGCGGACTACCGCAAGGCCCTGGCGCCGGAGGTTGCCCTCCTCCTGACCGTGCACCCATCCAACTACGAGATCCGCGGATACGCGGCGCGCCCTTCCGGCGCCGAGATCGCCGCACTCGCCCGCGAGGCGGGCATTCCCTGGGTCCACGATCAGGGGACGGGCTGCGTGGTCGACCTGGCGGAGTTCGGCGTGCCGGGCGAGCCGACCGTGGCCTCGGTGCTGGCCGAGGGCGCCGACCTGGTCACCTTCTCCGGCGACAAGCTCTTCGGCGGGCCGCAGGCGGGGTTCCTCGTCGGAGCCGCGGGCCTGATCGCGCGCGCCGCGTCCCACCCGGTGGCCCGCGTCGTGCGTCCAGACAAGATGACGCTGGCTGCGCTGTCCGAAACGCTCGCCGCCTGGAAGACCGGCCGCTGGCGCGAACTTCCGATCTATGTCCAGGCCGGGACCTCCCTGGCCTCACTGGAGAAGCGGGGCGCGCAGATCCGCGAAGCGCTCGCGAGGCGCGGCGAACTCAGAGTCGAGGTGGTCCCCTCCTTCGCGCTCTTCGGAGGCGGCACGAGCCCGGAGAAACATTTCGCATCGCGCGCGCTCGTGGTGTCCAGCCCGCGAATCCGACCCGACGAGCTCGCGCTCCGGTTGCGGCGCGGAGACCGGCCGATCGTGGCGCGTGTCGAAGAGGACCTGGTGTGGCTCGACCTTCGCACGATCGATCCGTCGGAAGATGACCGCGTGGCCGAGGCGCTGGAAGGGCTGACACGGGAGCAGGGCATCTGAGATAATCGCCGGGTATGCTCCGGCGCGTTTCCATCCGAATTTGCGGCCTCTTGCTGATCCTGCTGGGCTTCCAGCGGGGGATCGCGTGCCGCAAGGCTCCTCCCGTGCCGCCGCAGAGGCCGGATCCCCGGTTTGCTCCGACCAAGGTCATCCATTACCCGCTTCCGCCGACCCCGACGTTCGTGCCCGGCAAACCGACCCCGTTGCCCGACGAGCCGCAGTAGCCCTGCAGCCAGTCAACGGTCGAGACCGTGCTCCCGCAGCTTGGCTTCGAAACGACGGGCGGACAGACCGAGCGCTTCGGCCGCGGTCGTCCGGTCGCCGTTGGCCCTGTGGAGCGCGCGCGTGAGCCAGGACCGCTCCGCGGCCCGCGCCGCCCTTTCCCGCACCTCTTCGAGCGTTTCATTCTCGCGCGGCGCGGGAAGCGGTGAGATCTCGGGCGTCAGCCGGAGGTGGCGCTCCTCGATGGTGTCCCCCTCCGTCAGGATGATCGCGCGCTCCAGACAATTGCGCAGCTCCCGCACGTTGCCCGGCCAGGGATAGGCGCGCAGCCGCTCCCGCGCCGCCGGATCGAGAGCCAGCGGCCGGCGCTTCAACTCCAGCGGAAGGTGCTCGAGATACCAATCGACCAGTGGATCCACGTCTTCGGGCCGCTCGCGCAGCGGAGGGATGAAGATCGGGAAGACGCGCACGCGGTAGTACAGATCCTCGCGGAACAGGTTCTGGCTGACCAGCCGGTCGAGCGGCCGGTTGGACGCGGCCACGATCCGCACGTCCACCTGGACGGACACCGTTCCACCGACCCGGTGGAAGGATCTCTCCTGGATCACGCGCAAGAGCTTGCCCTGGGTCGAAAGCGCCAGCTCGCCGATCTCGTCGAGAAAGACGGTGCCGCCATCAGCGAGCTCGAACTTGCCGAGCTTTCGCCCCGCCGCGCCGGTGAACGACCCGCGCTCGTGGCCGAAGAGCTCGCTCTCGAGCAGGGTCTCGGGAATCGCCGCGCAGTTGATGGCGACGAAAGGACGCTTGGCCCGGCCGGAAAGCAGGTGGATCGCCCGCGCGAAGAGCTCCTTGCCGGTGCCGCTCTCCCCCTCCAGGAGGACCGTGGCGTCCGTACCGGCCACGCGCTCGACCTCCGCCTTGACCGCCCGCAAGGCGTTCGACTCGCCGATGATGGGAGGCACGGACCGCGACTCGGCCTCAGCGAAGAGGATCGATTCCCGACGTTTCGCCCGCCGCTCGATGGCCCGCGCCACCAGGAGCCTCAAGAGGTCCGGGTCGACCGGCTTGGTGATGAAGTCCTCGGCTCCGCGCCGCATCGCGTCGACCGCCGTCTCGATCGACCCGAAGGCGGTCATGACGACGACCGGGATGGTCGGATCCATCGCCCGCGCCGCGTCGAGAACGGCCAGTCCATCGGCGCCGGGCAGGCGCCAGTCCGTCAGGACCAGGTCCGCCTTCTCCCCGGCTCGCAGGCGCTCGACGGCCACGGCGCCGTTGGACAGGCCGACGACTCCCCATCCCTCGGCCTTGAGCATCTGCTCGAGCATCGAGCGCAGAGAGTCCTTGTCTTCGACGACGAGGATGGTGGCCATCGGAAGAGCGTAAAACGGAAAACGGAAAACGTAAAATGAGCCCCGCGGGGCCGGAGGTGACCCGCCGGCCGTTTTCCTGTCCGGTTTACTGGGGCGGCTTGGGCTGATCCTGGGAACGAGCCGCGCCCGGAAGGTATCCGTTCCCGTCGGCGGGCGGGGTCGACGAGACGGGAGGAGCCGCCGGAGCATAGTAAAGACCCCGGCCATAAGGGGTGGGGGCGGGCGTCGGCGCCGCCGCCGCGGCTGCCGGCGCGCTGCGCATCGCCGTCGAGCCATTGGCCGAGCTGTTAGAGGCCGCGGCGCCCGGGCCTGCTGCCGCGGTCCCCGGCGGGGGCGGCAGCGGCGCGCCGATCCAGAACGGCTGAAAGCGCAGCCCCGCGACGCTCTGATTTCCGACGTCGAAGGCCGCGCTGAACGTAATGCTGTGCCCGCCCTCTACGGTAGTGGTTTCGAGCCCGGCGTCCCGCTTGGCAAACGAATTGCCCTTCTCGTCCAACAGAAAGACGATCATTCGGACGCTGCTGGCGGTGGCTGTTCCCACGTTTCGGATCGACCCTCGAACGGCGAATTGGTTGCCCGCCTTGTCCTGGGTGTAGTCGGCGACCTCGATCTTGGCCGGAGTCGTCGACCCGGATCCCGCCGCCTTCTCGGAGGACTCATCGGTCTCGAAGGCAGGCTGATGACCGACATCGGCATCGGTGATGCGCACGCGCGCGCGCGGTTTCTCCCGGCCGGCCCGAACGGCCTCGGCGGGAGTCTCCGCTTCCGGCATGAGAGCAGGCGGAGGGGGCGGCGGAGGCGCCGTCATCCTCGCCGCGGTCGCCTTCCGATCGATCTCGACGACCGGCACCGAGAGCACCGTGCCGTCGATGCGCGTCAGGATCGCATTGGACCCCTTGACGGTCCAGGGCTCTTTCAGGGTGATGACCTCGCCGCCCCGCAAGACCACGACAGGGTTCGAGGAGGCTCGCGCCTCGGTCCTCGCGCTCCCGAGAAGAGCGAGCAAGCAAAAAATCGACAGCCAGGTCCTCAAGGCGTCACTTCCCTCCAGTTGCGGTTGATCGTCCGAATCCCTCCCGTGGTGGGGTTCTGTCCGATCGTGCCGCCCGTGAACAGGGTCGTGTCGAGTATACCCTGCTCGGTCGTGCTCTGGGAACCGGACACCAGTCCCGGTCCGAGCTGCAGCCGGAAGTTGCCGTAATCGACACCCGTGCCCGGCGTGTATCCAGCCTGCCCGTTGGAGTACAGGAAGCGGTAGCTGTACGACACGCCTCCCGTGGTGCAGGGGTCGATGCTGTTGGGCGTGAACGTGATGAGCGAGAGCTGTCCCAGAGTCGAGAAGACCGAGGAGACCGTCTTTTCGTTGTTATTTTCGTAGTTGATGTAGAACCCGAACGTGCCGAGGTTGGCATTCGGCCCTGGGGGCGTCAGGTCCGTCAGGTCCGACTCGTGCATGGTCGTCGTCGTCACGCCCGGCCCGCCGTCGTCCACCAGGTAGAAGCGCTGCGACGAATCGTTCTGGGCCACGAGGTCCGGCCGGAACCCGGTGCCGAAGGCGATACCCAGCTTCGGCGGCGAGCCTCCCTGCAGGAACACGATTCCCGCGTCGAGGAAGATCGGCTCGGTCGCGGTCGTGGCGGGAGAAATCGGGCCATTCGTGTTCGTGCTGGCGTCGAAGAGAACGAAGGGCTGATAGCCGTTCAATTTCTCCCCCGGAGCGCCGCAGCTCGAGCACGTCGCTCCCACGCCCCCCAGCGACAGGTCGACCCGGATCATCCGCCCGTTCATGTCGCCGACGTAGGCCGCGTCGAGATACCCGTCGTCGTCGTAGTCCGCCGCGGCCATCCCCGCGGCGACGGGAGCGAGATTGACGGGGCTGGTGGCACAACCGGCGCCGAGGCAGTCCGCCTGGGTCAACTTGGCGAGAGTCAGGCCCGTCTCGAGGTTCACGATGTAGATGGCCCGTCCCTGCGTTGCAGCCGTGAGCGGCGCGCCGAGCACATAGTTCGGATCGAAGCCGCCGCCGAAAATCGCCACGTAGCGATCCGTGTCCGCCGAATTCCCCAGGTTCTTGATCCGAATCCGCCCGAGCACGGGACGCGACCAGGTCTCACCGAGCGCGGGATTCGCGAGCGTGGGAACGGCCGGGTTGTCCGTGAACTCCCATCGGACCTGGGGATAGGCATCCACGCAGTTGACGGCGTCGAAGGTGCCGGCCAACGTCATGAGACAGTCGGGAGAGTTGTCTTTCGGGTTCGACTTGTGTCCGGCCGCGTCGAGCTGGTCGGGCTGCGTGACATCGAGCGCGTAGTAATAGTGACCGCCCTGCCGGAGCCCTCCCACCAGGAGCGTGCGCCACTTCCGGTTGGCGGCCGTCGGGCTGCCGTTGTTGGTCGGGTCGACGAACGCGTCGGTGTGATTCAGAGGCCCGTCCGCAAAGTAGGTCGGCGAAGGCGGGAAGTTCAGAAGCGGCGGGAACTTCGCGAATTTCGCACTGGACGCGGCGCCCGCCGCGGGGGCATAGGCGAAGATCTCGCGTCCCGTGCCGAGGTCGAAGTCGGAGGGGAAAGCGGCGTCCCGGCCCCAAACGGCTCCGTCGAAGGCATGGAGGAACCCGTCGTTGGCGCCGGCGAAGACGACCTTGCGGCGGAACTGGTTCGTCGTGGCAAAGGCGACGTAGTTGTTGGGATCCGCGACGAGGTACTGGAAGTACTTCGGCGGCTCGAGAGTGACCACGTCGGAGTGGAAGATGTCTCCCAGCTTGTGGGGATATCCGTTCGCCTGCCCCGGGGGCGGCGTCGGACCGCCGGGCGTGGGAGACGGTCCGGGCGTGGGGGTGGATCCCACCCCTGCAGAGTCCGGGCGCGCCTGACCCGGAGGGGGGGCGTCGTCCCAGAACCAGTAGGAGTACTGATTCTCGAAGCCCGGACCGACCGGCCCCGCCGACGTGTAGGCGGGCAGCTGGTTCAGGATCTCGTCGCGGCTTCCCGGAGGGCCTCCGATGCCGGAAGGAGTCGGTGTCGGACCGGGCGCCGCGGATCCGGTCGAGTTCGTCGTCGCGCCTCCCCGGAGGAACTGGATCGTTTGCATGGCGAGCGTCTGGTCAGCCACCGGAGTCAGGCTCATCGCCGTCACGAGGGCGGGATCCGGAGCGCCTGAGCCGTCATCCGGCACGAAGTTCTTCTGGTCGAGCGGAACCAGGTTGGCTCCCGGCTGCGCCCAGATCATTCGCCGGCCGGGCCACACCTGGACCGGGCCGGGCTTCGACGACGGACTGGCCGGCGGAGTCACGGCCGCCTGATTCGGAGCGAGCTGCGTCGCGGGATCGGTGTATCCGAGAACACGCGCGGCGTTCCAGACCGGCCGCCGCGTCAGGACGCTGGCGTCGTCGGGCGAGCCCTCGTCCGGGAAATTCGGCGTCACCGTGGGAATCGCGGTGGCGACCGGAGTGCCCGTGGCTGTCGGCACGGGAGTGCCGGTCGCCGTGACGGTCGGGATCTGGCCCACGGAGTCGAGCCGGTACGCCTTGAGCGAGCCCGCCCAGATGGCCCAGGCCGAGGCGCTTCCATCCTCGTTGACGTGGCTCGGGATGACCGCGCCGATCTGGGCCACGGCGCCGGTGCCGGTGGCGAAGGCCGGGACGCTCGGCGCCGCGAAGAACTGAGCCGTCTGCTTGAACGTGAGAATGCTGTTCAAGGCGGCCACCAGGCCGGCGCGATCGGTCGCGCCCAGGACGTGGGTGTCGGCGACCGCCGGCGGATCCTGCGGGTCGCTCTTCTCGGCGATGCAGTTGAAGACCGACGGCGTTCCGCCCAAAGAGACCATGTAGACCGGAACTCCGTTGGTCTGCACGGCCGGATTCGCGAGATGCGCGGCAGCGCGCTCTCCCGCGGTTTTCTCGGGCAGCTTGATCCGGCCGAGGTCTCCGGCGACGCCGTCGCTGGTGTTGTCGCCGAGGCTCAGATCCCCGGAGGTCGCAACCGTCTCCAGGCCCGGACCCGAGCAGGAACGGTTGACCCGGGTGGGGTGCGCCGCGTCGGGGGGACCCGAATTGCATTCGTCGATTCCGTCGGTAATGTAAACGACGACGTAACGGCGGCAGCTCGCGGCCGGATCCCCGTCGCCTCCTTGCGCAACCGGCAACGCGTCCACGAAAACCGTGTTCTTGAAGTAGTTGTAGGCGTCCAGAAGAACGCCGGCGACCGGCGTTCCCGGCGCCGGCATGACCACGTTGTTCGCGTTCTCCGCCAGGCTGTAGGCGTCGATCCCGGCGTTCGTCTCGTTGGGGTCGAACTTCACCAGGGACGAGACGAACCTCAAGAGTCGCTTCATCACGGGAACGTTGGCCGCGTCGTTGGGATTGTTGGTGGTCCAGTCTCCGCGCTGGAAGGGAACGGCCGGCCAGTCTGGCTTGCTCGGCGGAATCAGCGACGTGTAGGGCACGAACGTGTTGCCCGAGCCGTCCGGCGCGTCCGGAGCGTTCATGAGCGTGGTCCCGTCGGACTGGTAGAAGTGCGCCATGCCGCCGCAGTCATCGGTGTAGGGATTGCACGGGTCGGGGGCGCCGAAGCAGGACGACCTCGCGGCCGCCGCGTCCATCGGGAATTGCTGACGGCTCTGGGCGTAGGCCTGGTCGTAGCTCGAGCCGTACATCCCCTGGTTATGGCGATCGGCGGTGCTCAGGATCGAAGCGGAATCCAACACTCCGTCCGCGTCCGCGTCCGACGTGCCGGAGCCCCACGGCGGGTTGCCGTTGTCCAGGCACGTGGAGCCATTGGGACACGGTGGGTTGGCCCGGTTCGCGTTGCCCAGGTAACCCTGTCCCGCCGTCTGATTGCCACCGCCGTTTCCGTCGGCGCCGAGGTCCAGAAGATCGGCGCGCCGGTACTGGATGACGGCATGATGACCGGTCGGCTGGAAGCCGGGGTTGGGATCGGCCTGCGGGTCGTCGAAGCCCCGGTTGACATCGGGCAGAGGCCGGCTCTCGGGACCGCCGGAGCCGCCCTGGCCGTCATCCACCCCGTTGCCGTTCTTGTCCGCGAACGCGCAGATCCAGCCGGGTTGATAGCTCTGGCATGGGGCGCAGCGAAGGTCTCCGTTGGGGTCGTACCGGGCCGGGATTCCGCTTTGCCCGACGCAGGGGTAGGCGGACGCAGGCGGCGGCGGAGGCGGGGGCGGCGGAGCCATCGCCAGCATGCCTCTCATCGCGGCGCTCAACCAGTTGGAGATTACCGGCAGCTGACTCTGCGCCGGCATCCGGCCCGCGGGCTCGTCGGTCGGCGTCAACGTCGGCGTCGGCGACATCGTCGGGGTGAACGTCCGGGTGTTCGTGAAGGTCGAGGTCGGCGGGATCGTGAACGTCCGGGTCGCCGTCTGCGTGAAGGTCTTCGACGGTGTAAAGGTCTGCGAGGGCGTGAACGTGAACGTCGGCGGCACCGGCGTGTTCGTGATGGTCGGCGTATTCGAAATGGTCGGTGTAAGCGTTTTCGTGAACGTATTGGTCGGGGGCACCGCCGTGAAGGTGCTCGTCTGCGTGAACGTCTTCGTCGCGGTCTGCGTCGGAGTGTTCGTCGGAGGCGTCCCGGTGCGCGTGAAGGTGCGGGTCGGAGTCCGTGTTTGCGTGAACGTCTTGGTCGGCGGCACAGCCGTATTCGTACGGGTGAAGGTCTTGGTGGCGGTCGGCGTCCGGGTTATCGTGAAAGTCCGCGTCGCGGTCGGGGGGATGGGTGTATTGGTCTGAGTGAACGTCTTGCTCGGCGTCAAGGTCTGAGTACGCGTGGACGTGCTCGTTGGGGTGAACGTGCTGGTCGGAGTGAAAGTCGCCGTCGGCGGCACGGGAGTGGGCGTCGCCGGAGGAGGACCGTACTCCGTCACATCCACGAAGATGTCGGTGTCCGAGAGGTAGCCGGAGGTCGGGAAGTTGCGGTTGATGATCTTCATCCGCAGCTCGTTGCAGGGATTGGCGGTGGGGATCACGTCATCGGCCGTTCCCAGCACCCCATCCGGGCCCGCGTCGACGTTCAAGGGATTGCAGCCGGGCGGGTTGTTGGGGTGGCGGTAGATCACCATCTCCGCGTCGCCGAAGGGACCGAACGCGCCCCGCCAGACACCGGGGACCGGGTCACCGACTCGAGGCGTGCCCGTCGTGTCGATCAGGTTGCTGTAGGGGCTGCGGTTGTCCGCCTGCAATCGGGAGCCGGTGAACGTCCCGTTGGGCAACTGGTCGCCGTTCTCCAGCTCGTAGTTGCGCATCACCTTGTGCCCGATCTCGAGGAACCGGCCCGTCTGGATGTCCGGGTACTTGGTCGGGTCGTTGAAGTCCGGCATCGAAGGGGATCCTGCGCACGCCACCGGAGCCGACGTCGCTCCGCAGGCGAAATATAGGAACTCCATGCCGCCGTTGCGAAGCGTATTGCCGGTCTTCGTCGCGCCGTTGTCGGGGATACCGATCGAAGGCGCTCCGGCCGTGCGCCAGGCCGCTCCGTAGCGCTGATCCGGATTTCGGTAGTAGCTGAAGGCCCAGTTGACTCCGCGCGTGGCCGAGATCACCTCTCGCAGCGCGCTCTTGGCGACGGCGAACTTCGATCCTTCCACGGGAAACGTGCCCTGCGGGTAGAGGAAATCGTCCATGTACGCGGGGAGCCGGAAGCGATCGCCGAAGTCGTTCAGCATCGACGTCGACGAGTCGAGGATGATCAAGACGTTGGTGAAGGCGCCGGCGTTGGCTTTCAAGAGCTGGCGGTCGTCGAAGGCGCCGGCCGGCGAAGCGTTCACGAGGAGCAATACCAGAGTGACGGCGACCCTGTGCCGCGCCACCCATCCGATCAGCCCCGCAGATCTCATCGGCTTAATTCCTCTTCGTCACGAACGGCTTCGACTCTCGATCGCTAGAACGGCAGCCTTGCCGGGAGGGGGCCCACGTCGATATCGGCGACCAGGTTCTTGGAGTACTGAAGAAGGGCGTCATTCTGCCCGCCGCGCGAGCGAGCCTCGAACTGGTAGATGTACTGGGCCCGCTCCGACTCTTCGTTGATGATGCCGCCCGGAAAGAACCGCCGGCCGACCAGCGTGGGCTTCTCCACCGTCACCTGGATGTCGTTGGAGGGGCCGGAAAAGAAACCCGAGCTCGTGTGGCGATGACTCGACAACTGGAAGAGGACCGTTCCGAACGCCACCACGAACTCCGGCCTCGTTTCGAACGGGGCCGGGTTGGTCATCTCCGCGGTCGCCCAGCGAATCCCGGCGTCCGAGCTGTAGAAGGCGCGATTGGTCGACCACTCGTTGGCGGAAATACGGGATTCGGTCGACGTGATCAGCATCAAAGCGATGCCGATCACCGTCAGGATGGCCAGAACGAGAATCGCGACCACCAGGGCGGCGCCTCGCTCCCCGCGTCTTCCAGGAACGTTTCGGCGAGCTCTCATCCTCATGGCTCCTCGTACGAGTAGTTGCGCAGCGTGATCCGGAGCGTCTGGACACGGCGACGGTAACTGCCCGACGCCATGGCCGTGACCGGGATGCCGGCGTTGGGAAGCACGTTCATGAGCCGGTACCCATCGGCGCCCCGGCTCTTGTAGGTCGGGTCCGGGTTATGGGACTTCGCCAGCAGCGAGATCATCACCGAGTGGAGATTCGGGCAGGTCGTGATGCCGCTGACGAAGGGCGGGATATCCGCAAACGCCTCGCCGGTGACGTTGGGCGTCCACTCGTCGCCTCCGGCCGTGGTCGAGATCGCGGGATCCACGCCATCGGAGTTCAGATCCACTCCGTAAGCGATCTGCATGTCTTCGACGTCGTCGGCGATGGGCACGATGTCGAAGGCGTCCCCCCGGCGGGTGGCCTGCGCCAGCGCCGGATGCAGCGGATCCGTGTTGTCGATGAAGTAGAGAATGTCGTCCAGAACGCCGCCCCGCGAGAGGTTCGTGATCCTTACCGGGGCCTGCGAGACACCGGCCGTCGGATCGGGTCCGTTGAGCTTCTCCGCGCGGGCGTCCGTGAACTTCAGCGCCGGGAAGGTCAGCGTGGTCCCTCCAACCGTTGCCTGCGAGTCCAGCAACGCCACGTTGTAGATGGGCAGGGGGTAGCGGGGAAACGCAGGGGGCGTCGAGCAACCGATGGACTGGTCCTCTCCCGAGGCAACGAGAAAGAACATCGGGTTGGTCGGGTCCACGCCGGAGGTGTGGGCCACGCTGGAGGCGAACTGCGGCCGGTTGGCGTTGTCGTTGTTGTAGTGGAGTCCGGCCGGCAGCTGCGCGTTGTTCTCCTGGGCCGGAATTGCGAGGTCCGGGTTGCCCGACGCTGAGTTGCAACCCGCGCAGGTGTTGCCGAGCAGACCGTAGAGCGGCGACAGGATCACGCCGCGCACCTCGATCATGTCCGTCCCCTCGCGGACCGGATGGTCGAGCGCGTCGATGCCCTTGACGGTCACGCCGCTGGCAACGTCATCGAACAGCGCTCCGGCGGGAGTGATCCCAAGGAGGCCGGCGGCCGCCTGCGTCAGGACCGCCTGCCGGACGTGCAGGCCGCCCGAGCCGGCCATGCGAATCACGCGCGTCATCTGGTAGACGCCGTAGCGCACCGCGCCCTGCGCGTCGGCGACCTCCGACTCGCTCTTGTTGATGCGGGCGCTCGCGTCGAAAACGGCGAGGACTCCGAGCATCGCGATCGCGAGCAGCAGCGTCACCACGATCATCTCGATCAGCGTGAAGCCGGAGGCGCCGCGGAAGGAAGCGCGCGCGGTCATGGCGTCGGTGTCGGGGGAAGCGGCGTCGTCGTGGGAGGCGGCGGCGTCTGGAAGTTCGGATTCTGCACGAAACCGCTGATCATGACGCGGCGAGACCCGATCCCCAGGTGCCCCACATCGGTGACCACGGTGACGTCGATCTGCTTGTAGTCGTAGATCCCTGGCCCCGAGGGCGAGGAGACGAAGGGAGCCGCGGGCGTCACGGCGGCCGCCGGCGGAAGGCTGAAGTTCGTGACCTGCCAGGTCCGCGTGAAGGGATTGATCACCGCTCCCGGTCCCGGTCCGGTCGGCGGCACCCCGGTCACCGGATCCGGCAGATAAGCGGGCAAGTCCGGGCCGTGGCTTCCCTCCGTCAGCTCGGGCGAATTGGCGGGGAGGTTCTCCAGCTCCTCGAGCTTGTCGCGGGCGAGCACGTTGACGCTGGTGTACTCGTTGCCGGAATAGTTCGATTTAACGCTCGCCAGAAAGAGCGGCACGATCCCGAGGAGAATGAACGCCAGCAGGGCGAGCGCGATCAAGAGCTCCACCAGCGTCAGGCCCTGCTCCCCCTTCCGGGTCGCACGACGGCGCCGGGAGGCCCACCAGGGCACGAGACAATTCCAATGGAGACGAAGCATGCGGGCTCTCTATGAGCGATTCCCGTGCCGCTGCCCCGAAGAATCGCTAAGCCGAGTGACCAGAGAGTTTAGCGCCATCCGTCGCAATCGTGAGAAGGCCCGGCTGGGCGATCTTTGTCACCTTGGGTAACAGTTCCAGACGACCTCCGGCGGATCCGCGCGAGCCTTCGATGACGCCAACAGCCGTGGCGTAAACTGAAAGCGCTGGTCCAAAGACGAGATGTGGGGAAAGAAGCACCACTCCCTTCCCTCCGAGGCGCGCGCGCTCGTGGCGAAGCTTCGGGCGCATTCGTGGAAGACCGACGCGGACCGGGCCGATCTGCTCCGGCGCCTCTCCGCCGTCGAGGGCCTCAAGCCCGAAGACGTCACCTGGATGTGCCTCGATCCGGACGCGAGTCTTCGCCAGGCCGGCCTCGATCTCCTGCAGCGTTTCCCATTCGAGGAAGGAGCGGAGGCGCTCTTCCCGATTCTCTCCTCGCGCACCGAGACGGTGCGGCGACTCGCCATGCAGGCGATCGAATGGCTGGCCGGACCTACGTTCGTCTCGCGGCTGAAGGATTTCCTCGCCAACCCCAATCCCAACGTCGTGGACGCGGCTCTGGACTGGTTGAAGCGCAACCCGAGCGAGCAGGCACTCCCGTGGCTGGCCGAGGCTCTCAACGCGTCTTCCGTCGCGATCCGGCGGAAAGCCTTTTCGATCGTGGAGGCGACCCACTCCCCGCGCGCCGGTCCCCTCGCCCTCAAGGCCCTCGACGATAACGACGAGAACCTGCGGTTCCGCGCCATCCAGGTGCTGGGAAAGTACCCCGACGAGGCTCACGTCGAGCCCCTCCTGCGCCACTGCCGGCAGGACTCCTCGCGGATCAAGGACGCCGCGATCGCGACGCTGACGCCGCTCTTGGCGCGCGCGGATGCCCGCTGGAACGAGCTGATCCTCCCGCTCCTGACGGACTTGAACCCCAAGGTGCGCCAGCTCGCGTCCCGCATTCTCGCCACGCAGGACCCGCTGCGGGTGGCCGACGCCTTCCTCGTCAGCTTCGGAACGATCTACGGGCCGGACCGCGAGCGGGCGGTCAGCGCGCTGGCCGAGCTCGGATCGGAATACATCCGCGCATTCCTGGAGCGGGACCAGGATCCCGATTCCAACATCGCCATGCTCGCCGCCTCGATCGCCGTCACGATCGAATCTCCGGAGGTGGTGCCTCACTGCATTCGTTTCCTGCAAGGCAGCGAGTGGTGGCTGCGCGATCGCGCGGCCCAGGTGCTGGCCAGGATCCGGGACCCGCGGGCGCTTCCCTACCTCGTCCAGATGCTGTCGGATCCCGAATCCGACATCTCGGCGGCTCACGCCCTGGGAGTCTGGGCCGCTCCCGAGACGCTGCCCGGCCTGCTCGAGGCCTACAAGAAGGGAACCAAGGACCTGCGCCTGGAAATCCTCGACGCCTTCGCCCGGATCGCCGATCCGAGAATCCAGGGCCTGCTCGAATCCATCACGCGGGCGGATCCCGATCCTCTCGTGCGCGACAAGGCCGTCCACCTCCTGGCCGCTCGATCCCATACCGAGGTGGAATCCGCCGGCCGCGAACGCCTGTTTTCGCCGATCGACTTCCAGACGACGCCCGAGCCGACCCTCGACGATCTCCTGCGCCACGCCCGCGCCGTCGGCGCCTCCGATCTTCACGTGGCCGCCGGGGTGGTCCCTCACATCCGGATCCACGGGCGGCTCACGCCCTTGCCGCTGTCGGAGACGAGTCCGGAGCGCAGCGAACGGCTCATCCTTCCCATCCTGACCGCGGACCGCGCCGAACACCTGAAGGCGGGGCGCCAGATCGACTTCTGCTACAAGCACCCCGAGATCGGGCGGTATCGCACCAACATTTTTTACGAGCGCAAGGGGTTGAAGGGCGTCTTCCGGGTGGTTCCGTACGAGGTGCCCAACCTGACGGACGTGGGGCTGCCGGAGAGCGTCTGGGACGTCACTCTCTACTCGCAGGGCCTCGTCCTGGTCACCGGGCCGGCGGGGTGCGGCAAGACGACAACCCTGGCCGCGCTGGTGGACCACATCAACGACACCCAGCGATCCCACATCATCACCATCGAGGATCCCATCGAGTACGTGCACACGAGCCGCGAGGCCCTGATCAATCAGCGCGAGATTCCTTCGCACTCCGTCTCCTTCGCCCGGGCGTTGCGACAGTCGCTGCGTGAAGATCCCGACGTCATCCTGGTCGGAGAGATGCGGGACCTGGAGACCATCTCGCTGGCGATCACGGCCTCGGAAACCGGGCACCTGGTGCTGGCCACGCTTCACACCACCACCGCGGCGGCCACCGTCGATCGAATCATCAACGCGTTTCCCCCGGACCAGCAGGCCCAGATCCGTCTCATGATCGCCGACTCGTTGAAGGCCGTCCTTTCCCAGGCGCTCTTGCCTCGCCGGGACGGTTCGGGGAGGGTCGCGGCGTTCGAGATCCTCCGCAACACCCCCAACGTCGGAGGCCTGATCCGCGAAGGTAAGACGTTCCAGATTCCGACCGCGATGCAGACCGGTGCGGCGTCGGGAATGACTCTCATGGACAACGCGCTCTTGAACCTGGTCAACGAAGGGATCATCGAGCCGAGGGTGGCGTACGATCGGGCGCAGCGCAAGGAGATGTTCGAAGGGCTGCTGCCTGTCGATGAGGTCGTGGCGTGAGCAGCCCCGATCGCGCCGCGCCGGCGGGAGAGAAGACCGTTCAGGTTGGCGAGATCGACATCATCTCAGTCGGCGCCAACCGCATCGACCGGTTCCTGTCCGTCCTTCCCAAACGCAACGGCTCCGACCTGCACCTCGCCGTCGGGTCCCCTCCCGTCCTGCGCCTGGACGGAGAGCTCGAGCGCATCCGCTACCGATCGCTGACGGAGGGAGACTTCTACAACCTGGTGGGCCCCATCGCGCCGCCGCGGATCTGGGCCACGTTCCAGGAGACCGGCGACGTGGACTTCGCCTACCAGATGGGCACGCAGGCGCGTTTCCGCGTGAACCTTTTCCGCCAGGAGCTGGGTTCGGCGGCCGTCTTCCGGCTCATCCCGTCCCGCGTCCCGACGGCGGAAGAGCTTTCCCTGCCGGCGTCGGTCGCGGCGCTCTTCGAGGCCCAGCGGGGGCTGATTCTCGTCACCGGCCCGACCGGAAGCGGCAAGTCCACCACGCTCGCGGCGATCCTGGATCGCGTCAATAAGCGGCTGGCCTATCACGTCATCACGATCGAGGATCCGATCGAGTTCGTGCACACCAACGACCGCGCCATCTTCACCCAGCGGGAGATCGGCCCCGACGTCCCCGACTTCGCCGACGGCGTCAAGGCGGCGATCCGCGAGGATCCCGACTGCCTCCTGGTGGGCGAGATGCGGGACCTGGAGACGATCCGCATGGCGCTCACGGCGGCCGAAACGGGCCTGCTCGTCTTCGCCACGCTTCACACCAATTCCGCGGCCAAGGCCGTGGATCGCATCATCGACGCGTTTCCGGCCAACGAGCAGGAGCAGATCCGCATCGTTCTGGCCGAGACGATCCGGGCCGTCGTCGCTCAGCAGCTCCTGCGCCGGAGAACGAAGGGGCGCGTCCCGGCGTTCGAGGTCCTCCTCGGATCGACGGCCCTCTCCAATTCGATCCGCGAGGGGAAAACGTCGCTCATCAACAACCTGATCCAGACGGGGAAGAGCAAGGGAATGATCTCGATGGATCAGTCATTGGCCGAGTTGATCCGTCAGAACATCGTTCTTCCGGAGGAGGCGCTCGACCACGCCATCGACCGGGAGAACTTCAAGGCGATCATCGCGGGGTTGGGCGGCGGATCGGAGGTTCGTCCGGCGGCGCCGCCCCGTCCGACCACTTCCGGCGCGACCCCTCCGGCCCGTCCAGCGGCAACCGCAAAGTAAAGACGGCGCCCCCTCCCGGCCGCGCCGTCACGTCGACAGTGCCCCCATGGAGCTCGGCGATGCGCGCGACGATCGCCAGCCCGAAGCCGGCTCCGCCGGCCTTGCTGGAGTAGAACGGAAGAAAAATCTTCTCCCGGCTGGCGGGATCGATTCCTTCTCCCCGATCCGCCACGGCCACGGCCGCCTCCGCTTCGGACCGAGACCCCGAGAGCTCGAGGGCGCCGGGCTGCCCGCGCCTGTCGCTCGGCGTGGCCTCCACCCCGTTGCGCAGCAGATTGGCGAGCGCCCGGCGCAGGAGAACGGGAGATCCCCAGATGACCGGAAACAGTCCGGCGCTCTCGACGGCGACTCCGGGGAACGCGTTTTGCGTTTCCGCGATCACGTCCTGGGCGACGGTTTCCAGACTGACCTGCTCCGGAACGAACTCCTCGGGGCGCGCAAAGAGAAGGAAATCGCGGGTCACGCGGCTCATTTCCTGCGCCTCGCGGCGGATGGCCTTCAGGTGCTCGGCGGCCCGCACGGGGTCTCGCAGGGCCAGGTCGGCGAAACCGTCGATGGCCGCGGCGGCGTTGCGAAACTCGTGCGCCGCGCCGGCGGAGATCTCTCCTAAGTCGGCCATGTGACGGGCCAGCGCAACGCGGGCTTCCAACCGCCGTACGTCGGAGAGATCGGAGAAGAGCGCCAGGACTCCCAGGAAGCGCCCGTCGGCTCCGTTGGCCGGAGTCGCGGTGACCCCGAGGATGCGCTCGGCGTCGCCCCTTCCGAACCGGACCTCCTGCCGGGCCACGGCTGCGCCCTTGCGCAGGACTTCCTCGATCACGGACACGAACTCGGAAGCCTGCGGCAGCACCGCCGAGAGCGCCGCACCGCGGACCTCGCCGGGCACCCGAAGGATCTCGCGCCCCGCTTCATTCAATTCCACGACCCGCCCGTCTCCATCGACGGACACCAATCCGGTGGGAAGGTTTTGGGCCAGCGTGCGCGCGGCGATCTCCAGATCGTCGGCCCGCTCCTTCTCCTGCTGCGCCAGGCGTTGCAGCTCCCTTTCCTTTTCCGAGAGCGCCGTGATGGTCGATTCGAACTTCCGGATCAGGAAGTCGCGCTCGTCCTCGTGCTGGACCGGCTCCTCGGCGGCCGAGGGCGCGGTTCCGGCGGTCGCCAGCAGGCGGTCGTACGGGGCCAGCAGCGAACGCAGGTAGAGCCAGGCCAGCACAGCGAAAGCCAGGCCGGCCACGGGCACCAGAATCGTCGCCCACTGCTCGTAGCTGCGAAGCGCGCCTCCCGGGCCCGGGTCGAGCGCCACCACGATGACAGCGTCCGACGTGTTGAGGCCGGCCACGAGATACGAAGGCGAGGATTGCCATTGCAGCCGTATCCGGCCGGGCTCGGGACGGGGAATCGGCAGCGTGGCGGGCGCTTCGATCTCGTGTCCGAAGCCCCGCACTCTCCGGCCCTGGACGTCGTACTGCGCGGCGAACACCACATCCTCCTCCAGAGCGACGCGGTCGAGCACGTCCCGGGCGTCGGCACGCGACAGAGCCAGTTGACCGAGCAGCTGAGACACGCGGTCTTCGGTCTCGCGGCTTCCCCACTGAACCGATGCCCGAAAGAAGAGGAGCGTCAGAAAGTTCAGGAAGAGAATGAGAAGCAGGGCGATCGCGAGAAAGAGGCGCGACTCGCGGCGAAAGGATCGCGGCACGGCCTCCGCCGCCCGCGGCGTCGGATCGATCACGACCGGCTCCCCCGCACCCTCGGCCTCCGGCGCACGGCTTCGAGTCGGCGCGTCATGGCCACAACGACCGATAACGGCGGACCAGAATCTCTCCGAAGAAGAACGCGCCCACGGCGCCCGCCGCGAGGAACACCCCGAATGGAAGCCGCATCCGGCGGTCTCCCTTTCCGCTCGCCAGGAGCGCGAGCCCGACCAGACTGCCGGCCACGGAGGAAAGAAGGACCGTCACGAGGACGCCGGCCGGCCCGAGAAAGGCGCCGATCATTCCGAGCATCTTCACGTCTCCCATCCCCATCCCTTCCTGCCCGGTCACGCGCTCATAGAGGAACGCCACGAGAAACAGGCCGCCCGCGCCCAACGCGGCTCCGAGAAACGCCGAGGCCGGGGGGCGGGCCGCTGAGAAAAACGAGAGGGCCAGACCGAGGACGGCCGTCGGCAGGGTGATCCGGTCCGGGAGGATCTGGAACTCGGCGTCGATCGCCGCGAGCGCTACGCACGCCGAGCACAGCAGAGCGCCGGCCAGGAGCTCTCCCCAGTCGCGGGCCCGCAGCGCCACAAAGACCCAGAGCGCCGCATGGACGAGCTCGATCGTCGGGTACCGGGCCGAGATCGGGGCGCGGCAGACGCGGCATTTGGCGCGCAGGAGGATCCAGGAGGCGACGGGAATGTTGTCGTACGGCCGGATCGCCGCCCCGCAGGACGGGCAATGGGAAGGGGGAAAAACCACCGACTCGCCGCGCGGCAGTCGGTGCACGAGGACATTGAGGAAGCTCCCGACCGCCAGACCGGCCAGGGCGAGCGCGATCACCAGGAGGGGACCGAGCTCGAGGAAGGGCGTGCTCAAAACAGACCTCGGGGGTCATCCCTGGCCCCGGTCGAGAGGCGCAGGAGAAGGATCGCCAGGGCGATCACCGACACGCCGGCGCCGACGACAACGGAGATCGGACGGTAGCGGAAAACGACCCGGTGGGAGCCGGCGGAGAGAGGCACCGCCCGGAAGTACCCGTCGGCCGTGCGGAGCTCGGCGGGACGCCCGTCGGCTTCGGCGCTCCAGCCGGGATAGGCCAGGTCTGTCAGGACCAGAACGCCCGCGCTGTTGGAGGTGACGTCGGCGACGACCCGCTCGGGAAGGTCCTCGGCAAGCCGCGCGATGAGCAGCTGCCTGGAACTGTCGCTGACGAGGTTCATCCGCGGCGCCCGGTCGAGAAAGACCTCGCGCGCGAGGTCGATCTCTCCTCCCGCCGCGCGCCGCCACGCCCGGTCGGGATCCGGCTCGATGCGGAACGCCCGCACGAACGAGAGCCGCGGCCGGTACGGCGCGATCGGCCCGCGGTAGTAGTCGCCGATCTTGAGCGACGGGAGACGGACCGGGCGATAGGGCGTCCAAACAACCCGGGCGCTCGCGGGTCCGGCCGCGTGCAGCGGGTCGTCGGCGCGATCGACCGTATCGGCGATGGCATGGGCTCCCCGTGTCGCCAGGGCCGCCGCGGTGCGGACCGTCGAGATGCCGAAGAGGAGGTTCGTGTAGCCCAGCAGCGACTCGCGCTGGCTCCGGATCGTGGCAGGACCGAATCGGCCTTTCTCGATCGCCCGCACGGCCAGATCCTGCATCGGCGGCGTCAGGACGCGTCCGATGAGATGCCGCAACGAGGCGAGCTCCTCTGGTTCACGGCGGATTTCGGCCTCCGGGACGAACGAGAAGAGCGATTGGCCGATGAGCGCCAGCGAGCCGGTCAGAGCGAGCGCGGCGGCCGCCTGCAGGACCGATCCCCCGCGGCGGCGTCCCGCGCCGAGCCCCAAAGCCAGCATCGCCACGACTCCCGCCGAGCCGAGAAGGCGCCCGGCGAGAGGGGACGGAGAGACTCCGTAAAGTGCGAGCGCGGCCAGCGCTCCGGCGATGGAGAGCGCCCGTCTTCGGCGCCCCGGCTCGGGAGCAAACCGGAGGGCATCCGCTCCGAGACCGGCCAGGGCGGAGAGCGCGAAGATCGTCGCAACCAGCGCCTTGGACGGGTACCGAATACGGTCAAACGGCGGCAACGCGCGCAGCCAGGAACCCGGCGGCCCGGCCGAGGCGATCAGGATCCCGGCCAGACCGACGAGAGCGAGGGCACGGAGGAGCTTGCGCCGCTCGCCCTCGGAGAACGCAGCCGCCGCCGCGAAGAGCGCGAGCGGACCCACGTAGAGCGACGAGACGTAGGAGGTCGCGCTCGACGTCGAAAGACCCAACGCGGAGGAGAGCGCCGGAGGGCCGGCCACTCCGGATTCGCGATCCGGCGCGGTCAGGCTCGTTCGCCGATCCGAGTGCCATGCCAGCTCTCCCATCGGGACCAACGCCCATCCGGCCAGCGCGAGCCCCAGGAGCGCGGCGATCCCCAGGCGGCCAAGGCTCCGCCGCGGCGTCGCCGTGACCCACTGGTCCTCCGGGCGAGGCCGCGGCGAAAGCGCGAACAGCGCGGCGACGGCGAGGGTCGCTCCGGTGAGCTCGGGGCTTCCGGCCATGGCCTGAAGGCCGACCAGGAGAGCGAGGCCGGCGCGCGACCCCCGGGAAGGAAGCCCCGACCGCGCGAGCGCCACGATTCCCGGCAGATAGGCCCACGCGCCGAAATGGTTCCAGTAGGCGGAGAGGGAGGCGGCCAGGCCCCCGGAGCAATAGAGGACTGTTCCCAGCAGCGCGCCCGATTCCGAGACCGACTCCTCGCGAAGAAATCGGCGCATTCCCCACGCCGCGACGCAGAAGTGAGCGAAGAGAAAGAGTCCGGCGGCCAGGGCCGGCGCGGGCAGAAGAAAGAAGAGTCCGGGGGGATAGAACACTCCCGACTGCAGGTTGGCGAGCCAGGGCTCTCCCGTCCCGGAGAAGGGATTCCACAGAGGAATCTGTCCGGCTCGAAGCCGGTCCGCGGTGTAGAGCTTCAGGGGGTAGAAGAAATCCCCCTGGTCTCGAAAGGAAAGCGCCTGCCGCTGGCCGAGGGCGGGCCAGAGCCAGAAGAGTGCGGGAACGATCGCCGCGGTGGCCAGAACCCCGGAGAGCACGGAGCGGCGGGCGGTCACACCCCGATTCTACCGGGAGCAGCGCCTCCGGCGGCGTGGTGCTGCCGCCGATTCCTCCGCCGAGCGAACGTCAAAGGCCGGGTCGAGGATGCCGCCGCCGGGGCCGGCCCTCAAAAAAAACGGTCCCGATTGCTCGGGACCGTTCCTGCGTCTCTTCGACGACGATGATGAGCGGGAGCCTGCCCTAGTTCTGGACCCCTTCCGGCCACTGGATGAACGTGCCGTCCGCATACGCGATGTCCGCGTTGAAGTCGGTCGTCGTTCCGCAGACCAGAGCCGCCGTCGTCTTGTCGCGACCGGCGGAAACGATCGAGTAGTTGTTCCCGTTGGAGTCGACGCTGTAGAAAATGAAGTTGCCCCAGCCATCAATCTTGGGCGGCTGCGCAATGTACGTGGGCGTCAGCTTGGTGAAGGAGTTGTCGTCGGCCTGCGTCCCGACGGTCGTGTACAACCCGCTGCACCCCGCGTTGGCGACCGGATAGACGTTGTTGTCGACCGCATACGCCTCGACTGCGGTTGCGAGGGCCCTCATATCCGACATGGTCCTCTTCTGCTTGCCCCGCTGCACCGCATTCAACAGATTGGGAATGGCGATGGCAGCCAGAATGCCGATGATCGCGATAACGATCAGCAGCTCGATCAAGGTAAAACCGGATTCCCGCTTCTTCATCGTGCCTCCTGTGGTTATGTTTCGAGTGCTACACGGCTCGAATCGCAATTACCGAGCCACGTGCCCGAATCACCAATTCCTTTTCTTTTCATATGTTTATGGACTGAGCCTTGCCAGCGGCATGTCGGGATTCGTCACTAATCTCCCGCGCGGGGTGACACTTTTTGGGGAAAGACGTATTCGAGCACAACCTGGTTCAGAACCTCAATGCCGTTTAAGTAGTCACGAATGAAGACCCGCTCATCGTTTCCGTGGCGCCTTGCGGCGTCCCCGATATTGAGCGCGATCGGCGAGAAGCCGTAAGCGGGTATTCCCCGGTCCTGAAAGTAGATCGAAGTCGTGCTTCCTCCCAGCGTTGGAAGAGGTCCAAACGGCACTCCCGGGTACAGGACCCCGATGACCCGCTTGAGCAGATCCGTGAACGCGGTCGGATAGGGGCTCGACCTCGTCGCGCCGGAGGATTCTGTCCGGAGCACCTCGATCTTGTTCGCGGAGGCGTCGGCGAGAATCGGCGCGAGGTAGGGATCGGGCGCCTCCCCCGGCGGCGTGTAGACCGTGACGAAGGAACGGTAGTTGTCCTTCGCCCCGAGGGGAAAGGCGTAAGGAGCGGACCAGCCGATGCGAGCCTGCAGGAAGACGGCATACCGATCCGGAAGCTGCGCCAGCTCGGCGGGATCCCGCAAGACCCGATCGAGATGCCGCAGGGGATCCGTCAGCGGGTAGACCAGGTGGTTGGCCAGAAGACCGAAGCCTTCGACCACGTGCGGATGCGGCTGGGCGACCGGTGTCGAAGCGATCCTCTTCCACCGCCCGGCGATGGCGGCGAGAGGCTCCGGCGTCTTCGAGTGGAACTCGATCAAGCCGTAGCCTGCCTGGACGGTCTCGAGGCCCCAGAAACGGACGGTTCGGATGACCATTTCATCCACCCCACCCTCGTTCAAGACCTGCCCGACGCCCGAGAACCACTCCGGACGATGCTCCAGGAGCCATCGCGAGCCATAGGCCTGCCCGTATTCCTCGTCGGCCTCGGCCAGAAACAGGATGTCGCTTGCCGGAACGATGCCGAGCCGTTTCACCTCCCGCATCGCAATCGCCTGGGCCAGCCCGAGCGACTTGTCGTCGAAGGAGCCGCGGCCGTAGACATAGCCGATCTTGATCGCGCCGGAGAAGGGAGGTGCCTCCTTCCACAGCTGCGGAAACGCCCCGACCACGTCAACGTGGTTGAGAAGGAGAAGCGCCCCTTGGCGGCTGCGGCCCGGCAGTCGCGCCAGCAGATTGCAGCGCCTCGGAGCAGGGCAGACGACCTCCGTCTCGATGCCCGCACAGTCGAAAAAGCGCTTCAGGAACTCGACGCCCTCGATCTCTCCGTTGCGATCCGAGGTGTCGATGCGAACATAGTCCCGGAGGAGGCGAACCGGCTCCTGCTGGAGCCATTCCGCCGGCGGCCGGAGCATGTCCGCGTCGACCAAGGAGGTCTCCCCGCGGTGAGACCGCGCGCAGCCCGACCCGACGAGCGCCGCGCCGAGGCAGGCTGCCAGAAGAACACGCGTTCTCATCGCGAGACGGCGCGCCTTCGCGTTTCCAGGAGGAGCAGGACCGCCGCGAGAGCAAAGAGAGCAGGCCCCCACCGGGAAGCCGCGAATCCCGGCAGCTCCTCGTCCCATTCGATGCTGTGCCGGCCGGCGGGAATGGCCACGGCGCAATACGCCAGGTGCGCCGGCACGGGTTTGACCGACTGGCCGTCCAGCCGCACGGCGCGGTACTCCCAGAACTGGCGCAGGACGAAGAGCCAGGCGGGGTCGGGCGTCTGGACGTCGACCCGAAGCCGCTCCGGCGTGTCTTCCCTCACGCGGAGGATTCCGGGCCGCGCGGAACCGGACTTCGACGCGCCGGTCTCCAGGACGATCTCACCGGGCGACGCGCGACGGAGCGAAGAGAACGCGCTCGCCGCGTCCGGCGCCTCCTGCCACCGCTCGAGCAGCCGAATCGACGGAAGGGCGCGGTCATTCTCGTCCCATGCGTAGAGCGCGTCGCCACCAACACGATGATAACCGGGGAGCGCCCGCTGATCGGCATAGCGAACTCCGAACCTCAAGCTCAACGCTTGGAGCAGGGTCCCGGGGCTCTCGGCGATCGCCGCCGTCGCGATGCGCCGGAGGCTCGCCGAACGAGACAGGTCTCCGGCATCGAAATCTCCGTTCAAGACGGTGCCCCGCCCCCACAGCGCGTGGGTGAACTGGAACCAGGTTCGGCGCGCCGATCCGATGGAGGCCACATCGGACTCCTCCGCCTCGAGGTCGTGCGCCGAAGGCCGTATGTGGAAGAGCTCGCTCAAAGCCCGATACTGGCGCTGCGGATCCTGGCGATCCTGGTAGCGCGCGAAAGGATCCGGGGCGAAAACGTCTTCTTCCAGAAAGGTCGCGGCGATGCGCCGGTTCGCCAGAATCGGGACGATCGTCAAGAGCGCCAGGGCGGCCAGACGAGCCGGGACGCCCCGATCGCGGCGCAGCATCGCCACCGCGACGACAGTCGCCATCCAGAGAAGTCCGGCCAGCGCCAGGGTTCCCGAGAGAGTGGCTCCGGCGACCGCGGCCATCGGCCCCGGCGCGCCGGTCCCCTTCACCACCAGACGCCCGGCCCCGATCGGCGCCGCCTGCGCCGCCATCGCGCCGAAGGTCAGAAGAACGCCCACCGGCAGAAGCCCGATCAGCCTGGGCCGGAGGCGAATGAGAACGTCGGCGGCGATCCCGGCGTTCAAGGCGAGGGCAAAGGTCAACGCCACCGCAAACTTCTCGGGGTTTCGAAGCGCCACCGGCGAGCCAAGATCTCCCCACCCCGCCGGGGCCAGGCTCGGCACGACCGCGCAGAAAAGTGCGATCGACGCCAGGGCTCGCGCAAAACGGACGCCCGCTTCCCGCTTGGCTCTCGTGATCGCGAGCGCGACCACGGCGAACGCGCCGGCGTACAGAGTCGCGTAGAGACCCATCGCCTTCTGATGAAAGACCGTTCCGCCCCACATCATGTGGGCGTCCGACCACCAGGCCGGGCCGAAGGGATAGGGAATGACGAGCTCCGTCAGGCGCCACGGCGAAATGGAATAGAGAACGGCCTCCTTCAGCTTCAGGCCCCCAACCGCCCGGTCCGTCTGCGGAATCCACAGCAGCGTGGCCAGGACCTGCGGAAGGGCCAGGAGCGCGGCGAGCGCCGTCGCGCCGACGAGGATCCCGATCGAGCGCCACCGCGCCCGCTCGGCTTCGAACAGAGCCCAAAGGACACACGCCAGGATCGCGATGCCGACGGTGAAGACGTCTGCGTTCAACAGGTCGAGCCCCAGCAGCACAGACAGCCCCGCGATCGCCGCACGACTCCCGCCGCTCGCGCGCAGGAACGCCCAGAGAATCCACGGCAGCAGAGCGACGCCCGGGTGATGATTGGTGTAGAAGACCTCCGAGACGCCGACTCCCGAGAAGACGTAAGTCACGGCGCCGATCCATCCCCCGGCGCCGGAGACCCCGAGCGATCCCAGCAGAACGATCATGCCCAAGCCGGCCAGCAGCCAGTGAAGGACGGGGAAGATTCTCATCGCGAGAGGAAAGGGCACCAGCGCCAGCATCGGCCGCGCCGGATAGAGCGCTCCCGCGTTGGGGTTGGCGGCGAGCGGCCTCCCTCCCGAGACCTCCGACATCCATACAGGCAGACGTCCTCTCCGGTACGCGCTGTGGATCGCCTTCTCCACCGGAAGGCAATAAGCAGTCAAATCGCGGCCCCCGAAGTTGCGGTGGCGAAGGAGAGGGTCGCAGTAGCAGACCAGAACGAGGAGCGACAATCCGCAGAGAAGCGCCGCCCGTCTCAAGATCGGTCCCCCATGGCAGGGGCGGGCCGCAGGAGGCCTGCCGCGAAAAGGAGCAGGAAAACGAGAGGCCCCCATCTTGTGGACGTCCCGCCGGGCACTTCCTCGATCCATTCGACGCGGTGACGGCCGGCCGGCACGGAGACCGCCGAGAACGCGATCTGCGCCGGAAACGCCTCGACGCGCTTGCCGTCCAGACGCACGGTCCGCCACTCCCAGAATTCACGCAGAACAAAGAGCCACGTGGGATCGGAGGCCTCGGCCACGACGGAAAGATGCTCGGGTGTCCGCTCCAGGACTCGAACTGTCCCCGGGCCCGCCCTGCCCTGGCCGGGCCTCCCTGACTCGACCACCACCTCGCCGTCCGTAAGCGCCGCGAGCGCGCGGACTGCCTCGACCGGACCGGGCACCTCGCGCCATCGTTCGAGCAGTCGAACGTCGGGGAACGGCCGATCGTGCTCGTCCCAATCTTCCAGCTGGTTGCCGGTGACCCGCCGAAAGCCGGGCACGGGTTCCTGGCCGTGGAATCGGACTCCCCATTTGAGTGCGACCGCCCCGAAGAACGGCCCGCCGTCGCGGAAGCCCGCAGCGTAGGCGGAGATGCGCCGCAGCGTCTCCATCCGGGCGAAGTCGCCGGAATCGAAGTCCGAGTTGAACACCGTGCCGCGGCCCCACAGAGCTTGCGTGTGCTCCGTCCAGGAGCGCGACGGCGGCGGAGACCAACCCTTACCCGGATCCACGAGGTCGCGGGGCAACGGCCGGTAGAGGGACTCACCAAGCGCCCGGTACAGGCCTTCCGGATCTTGCTTCTGCTGCCAGCGCGCGAAGGCCGTCGGCGCCAGGGCGTCCGCCTCGGCCACGATCTGCGGAATCTTCCGGGTGGCGATCAGGGGGACGGCGCAAAGCAGGAGAGCGGCGGCCCTGGCCGAAGCTCCGGGCTTGCCGGCGATCGCCACCGCCAGGACGGTGAGCATCCAGAGGGAAGCGGCCTCCACCAGAGCCGCCGGCAGCTCGCGCGAGGCGGTGCCGGCGCGTGCGGCCGGTCCTCCGACCAGGTGAGCGCCCCATCGTCCGGCGTCCGCGGGACGGGCCACGCACACGACCGCGATCACCGCGAGTGCCAATCCCGCAAGCAGGGCCGGGCGCGGAGAGATCGCAGCCCGACGGTAGAGCTCGAAGGCACAGGCCGCCAGAATCGCCAGGGCGAACGGGATGGAGACGGCGAACTTCTCGGGATTCCTCAAGGCCAGAGGCGCCGGACGCGACCACAGGGTGGGAGGCAGCAGGCCCGGCAGGACGCTCAAGCCGATGCCCAACGCGAGAAGCACCCTGGCGAAACGCGCTCCGGAGACCGAGCGGCGGGCGCAAGCGAAGACCGCCAGCACCGGCAGCGCTCCGGCGTAGATCGTGGAGAAGAGGCCGAGAAAACGGCCGCGGTACACCGAGAGCCCCCACATCGCCGAGGGCTCGAGCTTCCAGGTCGCGCCGAAGGGATATGGCACGACGAGCTCGAGAAGACGCAGGGGCGACAACGAATACAGAGTGACCTCGCCGATCGTCAGCCCGGTCACCGCGCGGCGAGTCTGGCCGACCCACAGGGCGGCCGCGACGATCTGCGGAGCGGCCGCGAGCGAGGCCATCGCCGCGGCGGCGAGCAACTCGAGCAGCCGGCGACCGCGGACGGCGCGCTCCGATTCCACCAGGATCCACAGGACGGCGCATCCCAGGGCCAGCAGGATGGTGAAGACTTCCGCCGCCAGCAGGTCGAGAGCCAGGAGCATCGCCAGAACCGCGATCCGTCGCGAGCCGCGCATTGCCGGGGTGTGGAGACTCCACAGGATCCAGGGCAAGAGCGCCATCCCCGGCAGATAGTGGGGAAAGTAGACCTCCGACACGACGACCCCCGAGAAGACGTAGGTCGACGCCCCGACCCAGCAACCGAGGAGCGACAGCCCGAGACTTCTCAGCAGCAGGATGAGTCCGGCGGCGGCGGCGAACCAGTGCAGGACGGGAAAGAGCCGCGCCGCGAAGGGAAAGGAGAAGAGAGCGAGGAGGGCACGGATCGGATAGAGCGCGCCGGCGTTGGGATTGGGAAGCAGGGGCCTTCCGCCGGAGATCTCCGCCGACCACACCGGCAGGCGTCCCCGCGCGTACGCGTCGTGGATCGTCTTCTCCATCGGAAGGTTGTAGGCCTGCAGATCCCGCCCGATGAACGTGCGGTGCGACCACAGAGGATCCGCGTAGACGAGAGCGAGGAATACCCCGAAGACGCCCACGGCCAGAGCCGTCCGGGAGGGGCCGGTCACCGTATGTGATCCCTTCGGCGAAGGAGTGCCAGGGCGGCGATCGCATAAACAGGCGGCCCCCAGCGCGAGGCGGCACTCCCGGGAAGGTCTTCCCTCCAGTCGATGCGATGCTTTCCCGCGGGAACGGGAACGGCGGAAAAGGCCAGTTGCGCCGGTGACGTCTCGATCGCGCGCCCGTCGAGCAGCACGGTGCGGTAGGGAAAGTATCCGCGCAAGACGAAGAGCCACGTCGCGGTGGGGGCATCCGTTTCCAGGAGAAGCCGCTCCGGCGCCTGGGCAAGCAGGTGGACCGCGCCTCCGCCGCCCGTCCCCGCGCGCTCCACACCCGTCTCGATCGTCACCTCGCCGGGACCCAGACGCGGGAGCGCCGTGAGCGCGCCGACCGCGGACCGTTCCTCGCGCCATCGGGTCAGCAGCCGGATCGTCGGGAAGGCCGAGTCGAGCTCGTCCCAGGACTGGAGGGCGTCGCCGCCGACGCTTCGGTAGCCGGCGCGCGCGGGCTCACCCCGGAAGCGAATCTCCCACCGCAGCCCGAAGGAACCGAAAAAGGACTGCGAGTCGGAAAATCCGGCCGCAGTGATCGCCAGCCGACGCAGGCTCGCCGCGCGAGACAAATCGCCTTCGTCGGCGTCCTGGTTGAAGACCGTCCCGCGCCCCCACAGGGCCGGCGTGTCGTACAGCCAGCTGCGCCTGTAGAAGTCCAGGTGGCCGACGTCCCGACCCGACCACTCGGCGCCCTCCGAAATCGATGCCGGCAGGGCCAGCGTCCGGTAGAGATCCGACGGGTCCCGACGCGAGATCCACCGCGCGAACGCGGTGGGTGCGAGCACTTCCTCCTGTCGAAAGGTCGGCGCGATCCTTCGGTTTGCCAGAACGGGAACAGCGGTGAGAAGGAGGAGCGCCGCGGCCCGAGCGAACCGGCCGCGACGACCGCCCGCCCAGATCGCGATCACCGTTCCCATCCAATACAGCCCCGCTTCGGCGAAGGCCGGGGCGATGCGATCGGCGGCGATCTCGAGACGCTGCGGACTTCCTCCCAAGAGTGCGACCGCAGCCCGGGCGCAAGGCAGCGGAAAGAGCCTCGCCCCTACGGCCACGCCGGTCAGCACCGACCCGATCGCCAGCGCCAGCCGGGGATTTCCGATGCCTTCGCGAATCCGATCCCAACCGAGCGCGACGAACATTGCCAGGGCGAAGACGATCAGCACGGCGAACTTCTCAGGGTGGCGCACCGGAAGCGGAGACGGCCACGTTCGCCAGGAGGCGGGAAGAAAGCTTCCTGGCACAGCCAGCAGGATCCCCGCGAGGAGAAGCGCGCGCCCCGCCCGCACGCCACGACGGGCCTGTCTCCAGACCATCCAAAGCGCGATCGGGGCAAAGGCTCCCGCAAAGAGCGTCGAAAAGAAACCGGAGGTCCGCCCGGAGAGAGCGGAGATTCCCCAGACGCTGTTGGAGTCCATCCGCCACGTATCTCCGAACGGAAAGGGAACGATCAGCTCGAGCAATCGCCAGGGGGTCAGCGACAGTTCCAGCGCGTCGCCCAGGCGAAACCCGGCGACGGCGCGCCCGGTCTCGGGAACCCACAGCGCGGTCGCCAGGATCTGCGGGAGCGCCAGGAGCCCGGCCAGTCCCGACGCGCCGGCCAGAGCCAGGAAGGACCTGCCCCGCCGCGAACCTTCGTTTTCCAGCGCGATCCAGATCGACGCCGCCAGCAGCGCCAGACCGGCGGTGAACACGTCGCCGGCCAGCAGATCGATCCCGAGCAGGAAGGAGACGACGACCACGCGCCGGCCCTCGGGCCAATCGGACCGCGACACCGCCCAGACGACCCAGGGCAGCAGCGCCACGCCCGGATGATGATTCGTGTAGATGACCTCCGAGACGCCGACGCCGGAAAAGACGTAGGCCACGGCGCCCAGCCATGCCCCCTCCGCGGAGACGCCGATGGCGAGAAGGAGGAGGATCATCCCCAGACCGGCCAGCGTCCAGTGCAGGACCGGAAAGAGCCTCATGGCCATCGGAAAGGAGAACACCGACAAAATCGGCCGCACCGGGTAGAAAGCGCCCACGTTCGGGTTGGCGGCGAGCGGACGACCTCCCGAGACCTCCGAAATCCATATGGGGAGGGCCGCGTGCGCGTAAGCGTCGTGGACCACCCGCTCGATCGGCAGGTTGTATCCGAGCAGGTCGCGCCCGCCGAAATTCTTCCGCACGAAAAGCGGGTCGGCGTAGAGGACGACGACGAAGAGGCCGAAGAGACACGCCAACCGGCCGAACCGGCGCCCCTCGTTCACGAAGCCGGCATCCCGTCGAGCCGATACCGCCTCCCGACGTATCCCATCGCCACCGCAGCGAGAACGAACAAAGGCGGACCCATGAGGGAAAGCGGTGCTCCCGGAAGCGTTTCCTGCCAGGTCACGCGGTGGCTGCCGGAGGGAATGGCCAACGCGCTGAAGGCGATCTGAGCCGGAGAGACCCTCGCGGGTGCCCCGTCCAGGAGCACGCGCCGATAGGGCCAGAAGCCGCGGAGCACGAAGAGCCACGTCGGATCGGGGGTCTCGACGTCGAGGGACAGGCGATTGGGAGATTCCTCGAGAATGCGGACCGATCCGGGCCGGGCGGCTCCGTGGACCTGGCGCCCCGATTCCACCGTGACTTCGCCGGGCTGGAGCTGGGAGAATCTGTTCAGCGCCTCGAGCGGGGCCGCCACCTCTCTCCAGCCCGTGAGCAGACGGATGTCGGGGAAAGCGGTGTCGAGCTCGTCCCAGTCCTGGAGAGAATCCCCGCCGAAGCGTTGATAACCGGGCAACGGCTGCTGATCCCGGAATCGGATGCCCCAGCGATTCGCGAGAGCGCCGAAGAACACCCCGGGATGGGGGCTGCGCGATGCGACCGCGGCGATCTGGCGCAGGCGTTCGAGACGCGTGAGATCGCCTCGATCGAAATCGATATTGAAGACCGTCCCCCGGTCCCACAGGACGGACGTGTGGTCGAGCCAGTGCCGGCGGGGCCCGGCGGTGTAGGTCGGCTCGGACTCGGTCACTTCCAGATCCAACACCGACCGCGCCCGATAGAGCGATTCCCCGAGAACGCGGTATCGGCCGGAGGGATCCTGTTTCGCGACCCTTCGAGCGAAGGCGGTCGGAGCAAAGAGCTCGTCGTCTCTGGCCAGCTGGGCGATGCGCCTGTTGGCGGCGATCGGAACGAGGGACAGCAGAATGAGCGCGGCCGCGCCCAGATGCCTCCGGCGCGGGAACAGGACGACCGCGGCGGCGGTCAGAAGCCAAAACACTCCTCCCTCGGCCAGGGACAGGGGCAGCTCGTGAGCGGCCGTGGCGGGCGGGCAAGGTCGGCCAACGAGACCGCAGGCCAGGCTCGCCGCGGGCCGCGGAGCGGCCGCCGCCGCCGCGGCGCCGGCCGCCATGATCGCCGAGATCCACACCGGAACCCGCGCCGAGATCGGACGGGCGCGCAGGCGTTCGAGGGCGAAACCGGCGAGGATCGCGAGCCCGAACGCGGCGCCCACCGCGAATTTCTCCGGATTGCGCAGCGCCAACGGGAATTTCCAATCGCCCCAGCTGCGCGGAATGAAGCTCGGCACGACACAGAGAAGAAGCGATGCGACCAGCAGCACCTTCGCGAAGCGGACCCCCGGGCGCCGCTCGGACCATGTCAGAGGAACGGCCAGCGCGGCGAAAGCGCCGGCATAGAGCGTCACGTGCAGCCCTGCCGGACGCGTGCCGAAGATGGAGCCGCCCCACACGCGCGCGTATTCCAGCGAGGACGTTGCTCCGAACGGATACGGAGCCAGGAATTCCAGCAATCGCCAGGGCGAGATCGAAAACGCGAGAGCCTCGCCCAACCGCATCCCGATGGCGGCGCGCGCGGTATGCGGAATCCACAGGGCCGTCGCGACGATCTGCGGTGCCGCCAGGAAGACCGCCATGGCCAGCGCCAGAGCCAGAGCAACGGAGAGCCGCGCCCGTTGCCTGGCGGAAGACTCCAGAACGATCCACAGCACCGCGCCCATCGCGGCGAGGGCGATCGTGAAGACTTCCCCCGCCAGGAGATCCAGGCCGAAGAGAAAGCCCAACAACGCCGTTCGGGTGGAGACGGGCCGTTCGATGCGTCCGAGCGCCCAGAGGATCCACGGCAACAAGGCCGTCCCGGCCAGAGGCTGATCGAGAAAAATTTCGGAGACGAAGACGCCCGAGAACGCGTACGTGACGGCTCCCATCCATTGGCCGGCCCGCCCGACGCCCAGAGAGCCGAGCAGAAGCGCCACGCCGATCCCGCCGAGCGCCCAGTGAAGGATCGGGTAGAGGCGGACCATCCAGGGCAGCGGCAGCAGCGACAGGAGCGGCCGCATCGGATAGAGGGCCCCGCCGTTCGGGTTGGGAAGAAACGGCCTTCCGCCGGAGATCTCGCTGACCCACAGAGGCCATGTTCCCCGGGCGTACGCGTCGTGGATGACCTTCTCCGCCGGAAGGTCATGTGCCTCGAGATCCCGTCCCGCGAAGTTCCGTCCGGTCCAAAGGGGATCGGCCCACACCGCGGCCATCAGAAGGGCGAGAGAAATCGGAAGGCCGAAGCGCCGAACGAATCCGCTCATCGGACCGCCGGACTCCGTCGGGCCCGCAATCCGAGCATCGCCGCGATCACGGCGTAGGCGACTGGTCCCCACCGCGACGCGCGGCCGCCGGGGATTTCCTCCTTCCAATCGACGCGATGGCGCCCGGCCGGCACCGCCAGCGCGGAAAAGCCCAGCTGCGCGGGAAAGACCGGAGCCGCCGCGCCGTCCACCGTCACCAAACGGTGCTCCCAGAATCCGCGCAGGACGAAGAGAAACGTCGGGGCCGGCGCGCTGGTGTCCAGCCGCATCTCCTCCGGGCTCTGCTCGAAAATCTCCACCGAGCCGCCGGGAGCTTCCCCCCGCGACGTCCGGCCGGTCTCGATCGCGATCTCCCCGGGCGCGAGGTCGGGAATGGCCCGGAACGCCTCGACGGCATTGCGCTCTTCTCTCCATCGCTCCAGGAGACGCACCTGCGGCCGGGCGTCCGGGTTTTCGTCCCAAGCCTGCTGGCCCTGGCCGCCGAACCGCCGGTAACCGGCCACGGGCGGCTGGTCCAGAGCCCGAATTCCGAATCGAAGCGCCACGCTTCCGAAGAACGCCCCCGGATGCGCGAACCGTGGTGCGGCCCGCGACAGCGTTCGCAGGCTCTCCACCCTGGAAAAGTCGCCGACGTCGAAATCGTCGTTGAAGACCGTCCCGCGGCCCCACAGAACGGGCGTGTAGAAGATCCAGTTGCGGCGGGGAATGTCGAGGGAGGCCACATCGGAGAAGGAACGCTCGTTCTCCACGTTCGACGGCGAAGCATAGAAAGACTCCCCGAGCACCCTGTAGGCATGGGATGGGTCCCGCCGATCCAACACGCGCGCAAACGGGGGCGGCGCGAAGATCTCTGCCTCGGGAAAGCTCAGGGCGATGCGTCGGTTGGCGGCAATCGGGGCCAGAGAGACGAGAACGACCGCGACGGCGAGAGAACCTCGTCTCGGCCGCTGTAAACAGTCGATCGCGAGGACGGAAGCCATCCAGAAAAGCCCCCCTTCGGCCAGAGCCCGCGGCAGGTACGCCGAGGCGCTCGCGGCCACGGATGGATCGGCTCGGACGGCGGCGGCGGCCATCCGGCCGATCGCGCGCGGCGCGCCCGCCGACGCCAGAGACGCAACCGCCAGCGCTCCGCCGATCATCACGGGCCATCGACGCGAGCGGGGATCGAGGCGGACGGCGTCGATGGCGAGGCCCGCGATCACGGCGGCGGCCAGAGAAACTCCCACCGCCATTTTCTCCGGATGCCGCAAGGGAAGAGGCGCGCTCCCGTGGAGCCACGCCGCGGGAAGGAGGCTCGGGAGCGTGCAGACCAGGAGGCTGACTGCCGCCATGACTCGCGCGAATCGGAAACCACGCCCCTTTTGCCGCCAGGTCAGCCCGAGGGCGCAGGCGGCGAATGGCCCGACGTAAAGCGTGGGGAAGAAACCGAGAGACAGTCCGCCGAACGCCGGACGGGCCCAGGTCAAACGCGGCTCCGCCGCCCAGGTCGGACCGAAGGGATACGGAACGACGAACTCGAGGAGCCGCCAGGGACGCACCGACCGGCCCAGCGCCTCTGACAAGCTCATGCCCGAGACCGCCCGCTGCGTGTGCGGTATCCACAGAACGGTCGCCACGAGCTGCGGGAGAGCCAGGAGCGCGGCCAGCGCGAGGGACCCCGCCAACACCGCCACGTCCCCCGGCCAGGCGGATCGCTCCCGTTCGACGACGATCCACAGAAGGACTGCGACGAGGGCCAGGCCGGTCGTAAAGACGTCGCCCGCCAGACAATCGAGAGCGAGAAGCAAAGAAGTCAGGACCATTCTTCCAGACGGGGCTCCCGAAGCGCGGGCGACGGACCAGACGATCCACGGAAGAAGCATGACCCCCGGATGATGGTTCGTGTACACGGACTCGGAAACCGAGACGCCGGAGAAGACATAGGTCACCGCGCCCACCCAGGCCGCCGGCCGCGACGCGCCCACGGCTTGAAGCAGGAGGATCGTTCCGATCCCGGCCACAGCCCAGTGCAGGACCGGAAAGATCCGCATCGCCAGCGGAAAGGGAATGAGCGAAAGGAGCGGACGTACCGGATAAAGAGCCCCGGCGTTGATGTTTGCCAGCAGCGGCCGTCCGCCGGAGACCTCGGCCAGCCAGACCGGCCAATGACCGCGGGCGTATGCGTCGTGGACGGCTTTCTCGATCGGCAAGTTGTAGCCGAGCAGGTCCCGCACGCCGAAACTGCGCCGCACGAACAGAGGATCGGCGTAGACGACCAGCAGGAGCGCGACGAAGAGGAGACCCGGAAGCCCGCGCCCCGGTCCGCGCGCGGAGGGCGCGGAGCCCCGTTCCTCGCGCGGGCCAGCGGGGGGCATCACGTCGGACGACTGAGAAAGAATGCGGAGCTAGAATACGGCATCCTCAGGCTCCGTCCAAGTCGTCTGATCCCGACAGTCGTCGTCGCGTTGGCGGTCGTCCCGCGCCTCTGGCTGCTCGGCGCGCGCCCGCTGTGGCACGACGAGATCTTCACGCTGTGGGCGGCGCGGCTCTCGCCGGGTGCGCTTCTGGCGGCTCTGCGCAACGACTCCGGTCCTCCGCTCTTCTACCTCCTGGAGAGGCCGCTCGCGCTCCTGGCCGACGCGGCGCATCGCGACGTCCTCGTCCGACTCCTTCCGTTCGGCGCCGCCCTGCTTCTGTTTGCGGCGGTTCTCCGCTCGACCCGCGGCTCGGAGCGCATGTGGTGCCTCGGACTCGCGGCGAGCTCGCCGCTCTTCCTGGTCTACTCCGCCGAGGCCCGCGCCTATGCCCTGCTCGCGCTCCTGGCGCTTCTTCTCTTCCTTCTTCTGTTCCGGGGTGAACCCACCCGGTCTCGGCTCGCGGCCGCCTCGGTCGTCGCCGCCGCCGCGCTGTGGACGCACTACCTGGCCATTTTTCTCGTCGTCGCGAGCGCGCTGGTCCTCCTGTGGAGACGCCGCTCGATTGCGATCATTCCCCTCGTCGTCAGCGTGGTGCTCTTCCTGCCCTGGGCGCCGGTGCTCCGGGCCCAACCGCGGCAGGCCACCTCCTGGATGCAGACATCCATCGGAGCCTCGACCTACGACCTGTTGGGAGCGCTCGGAGGCGCCGGCCGCATCCCGAATCCACTGGGCGGTCCTTTTCCGACGTGGATGGAGGCGGCCGCCGCGCTGATTGGTTTGGCCCTGCTCGTGGGCGTCGCGTCCGCGGGACGCCGGGACCGCGAAACGGCGGACGCGGCGGCGGTTGCGCTGATCACGATGGCGCTGGTCTTTCTCGCCTCGCTGACTCGTCCCGTGGCCTTTCCCGGCCGCACCGAAATGGCCGTCCTCCCGATCTGGATGTGGGCGGTCGCCCGGGCTGCTTCCAGCGGACGGGCGGCGCGCTGGACCGCGGCTGCGTCGGTCCTGCTCGCCGCCGTCGGAAGCGGCCTCCTCCTGACGGCGCCGCGGCAGGAATCCACCCCGTCCCGGGCCGTGGCCTTCATCGAGCGCGTGGCGGTCCCGACCGATCGCGTGATCGCGGCCGCGGCGTTCTATCTGCCGGCCCGTCTGGCCCACGACCGCGGAGAGCTCGCCGCGACCCTGATCTCGTTCCCGCCCGATCTCGCGGACCATCCGGGTTGGATCGCGCAGCAGGCTCCGTCGGAACGCGACTTCCGATCGCTGGAGGACTCCCTGGCCGCGCTCGCGCCCGGCGAGCGGGCGTTCCTTCTCTTGCACCCGCTGCTGCGCTCCCCTCGGGTGGACGGGCTCTTGACACGGACGGGCGCGGTGCGGGTCCTGGCGGAGCGATCGGACGCCGTCGTGCTGGTCTGCACGGCGGGGCGTTAGCCCGAGGCGTCCTTCCGCGCGATGGCGAGGATCGAGAGACCGTACGCCGGCGGTGCCTGTTCCTCCCGCTTCAAAAGGGGAAGCAGGAGGGAAAAGGCCCTCAACTGTCCCCGCGGCAGAACGCGGCGCCGGAGAATCTTTCCGTTCACGTACCAGCCGAACACGCCCGGCCGGTTGAGAAACCGCAGATCCTCCAGAACGAAGCCGGAGCCGGCGAGCTTTTCCTCGACCTCCGCCCGCTCGTAGCGGCGGAAATGCCGCAGCGCGACGTCCAGTGTTCCGTACAGCTTCGACAGGGCCGGAACGAGGAGCACGAGGCGGCCGCCGGGCGCCAGCACAGCCCGCAAGTCGGCCAGTGTGGCGCGGTCGTCCTCGATGTGCTCGAGGACGTTGCAGCAGACGATCGTGTCGAGCTCGAGGCGGGCAAGCTCTTCGCGCGCCGCGGCGTGGAGCGGGAATCGGTAGGACCCGACCCGCACGTTGGGCGCGCCGCGGAACGTTCCTCGAAGGTACTCGATGGCCACGGGATCGAGGTCGGAGGCGACGACGAGCTCGCGCGGCTGCTCGCCCCCGGTCTCGAGAAGGTGCCGGGTCACGTTGCCGAACCCGGCGCCGATCTCGAGGATGCGCTTGCCCAACGCGCCGACGAACCGGTCCACGATCCAGCGGTTATAGGGCTCCAGGCGCGCCAGCCGCGCCAGCGTCACGTGCCCGACGTTGCCCGGGTCCTCCGCCTCCCTCACGGCATGCCGCACGATCGTCCACAGCGCGGAGAAGGCGTCCTTCCATCCGATCTTCTTGCCCTCTTCGTAGGTTCGTCCGTAGTAGGAGATCGGAACTTCGTAGACCCGATAACCCCGGCGGGCCACTTTCGCCGTGATCTCCGGCTCGATGCCGAAGCGGCGCGACTCGATCGTCATCGATGCCACGACCTCGCGCCGGAACATCTTGTAGCAGGTCTCCATGTCGGTCAGATTCAGGTTGGTGAACATGTTGGAGACGAGCGTCAGGAACCGGTTTCCGACCGTGTGCCAGAAATAGAGGACCCGCCTCTCGTTACCGCCGAGAAAACGGGAGCCGTACACCACGTCGGCGTGGCCCTCTTCGATCGGTTTCAAGAGCCGGACGTACTCCCGGGGGTCGTACTCGAGATCCGCGTCCTGGACCACCACAACGTCCCCGGTCGCATGGCGGAAGCCCACCGAGACGGCCGCCCCCTTGCCCTGGTTCTTGGGCTGCAGGAAGACGCGGACGCCGCCGCTGCCGTCCATGGCACGCAGCAGGTCGCCCGTGCCGTCGGTCGATCCATCGTCGATGATCAGGATCTCCTTGTCGAGCGGCACCGCCTCCACCAACCGGACGATTTCGCGGATGGTCTTCGACTCGTTGTAGACCGGTATGACGACCGACAGCTTCATCGAGAGCTCGTTTCCTTTGGTGGCAATTCCCACAGGTCGATCGAGTAGCCCACGCGGCCGATCCGGCGGCCCCGCGCCTGGAGATCCGCGCAGAGGCGCTGGACCGCGCCGGCCACGCCGGCGGCGCCATGATACGCATAAAAGGCGGCTCCTTCGGCCCACTGGAACGCCGAGACCGCGACGACGCGGCCCCGAACGATGGGGACCGCGGAGAAGTCCGGCACACCGACCCGGTACGGCACGTCGTCCCCTCCGAAATAGACCACGGTCGGGTCGGTCACTCCGCGCCGGGAGAGCTCCGCCGCCAGACGCTTCAGGTCGAGCCCCCAGTCCACGTTGGAGTCGGAGAGAATGCGCCGCCCGCCGACCGGACCGCCCGCGAGCGGATTGAAGTACGACAACTCGTGCGGATGGATCCGCGCCAGCTCGAAAGCCGAGAGCAACGGCAGCGCAGCCAGGAGCAGCGCGGTGCGCCGCCTGCCCGTCTCCCGCAGCCGGGCCAGGACCCCGGCGCCGGCCAGAGCGAGAAACGGATAGACCGGCAGGAGATGCCGGATTCCGATGTTGTAGCTCGCGCCCATCGTCGCCAGGAAGAGAACGGCGATCGGGAGGAGCCACAACCGCGCCTCGGCCCGCGCTCGCCGATCCTTCACGCCGGCCGCCAGGACCGCCGCCGTGACGGCGAGGAACGCCAGCGAGCTCTTGGCCAGAAACGCGACGAAGAAGTAGGAGGCAAAGCCGTGCACCGAAATCCGCCCCCACAGATAGTTGACGCCGCCTCCCTCCGCGTTCTGCCGATAGACCGAAGCGAGACCGCCGAGATAGTGCCCGATCGGCGGAGAGAAGGACGCGATGCGCTCGATCGCGTTTGACAGCCCGGGGGCGCCTCTTTCCGCCACCATCTCGTGGATGACCTCCCGCTGGTCCGCGCGGTCGATGCGCGCACAGACCACGGCGTAGGTGGCGAACACGACGACCGCCGCGAAGAGTCCGGCGAGCGCGAGGCGGCCGAGGGAGCGCAGCGCTTCCCGGCCGGGATGGTCTCCACTTCGGGCCGCGAAGAGCGTCTGAAGAAGAAGAACCGGAACGAGGTAGACGCAGGAAAACTTCGTCACCAGCGCCAGGCCCAGAACGAGGCCGGCCATGAGGAGGGCTCCGAATCCGCCGCGGCGACCCTTCTCCCACGCCAGGACCGCAGCCGGAAAGGCCGCCGCCGCCCCCAGGTCGGTGTGGACGACACCGGCGTGGGCGACGAAGTTCGGATCCAGCGCGACCAGACCCACGGCGAAGACCGCCGCCGCGTTCCCGGAGCGCGAGCGGGCGGCGAGATACACGAGCGCGAGGAGGGCGGCAAAGACGAGCAAGAAGGGCGCGCGAGCCGCCGCGATGATCCGGTCGGGGTGGACGGGGCCCCCGAAGAGAAACGCGTGGCCGTAGTCGAGGAATCGATTTCCCATCGGCACGTGGGAAGGAGCGGGCGGCAGCGGCAGACTCTTCAGGCCCAGCCCCGCCAGCTCCTTCATCAGGGGCGGATGCTCGATGTTCACGATCGCCGTCCGGCCGAAGACCTGGAAGTATCCCGCCAGAATATGGATCGGCTCGTCGGCGGAGAGCGAGTCGTCCCGCGTGTGGTCCCGGACCAGGAACAGGGAAAGGGCGGTCACGGCAACGGCGGCCGCGGCGGCGAGGGCCGATGCCTTCGACGCTCTCAAGAGGCGGTGGGCTTTCGCGAAAACCGGTACCGAAGGAGCGCGCCGAGCGCCGAAAACCCGTCGCGCAGGCGGATCTTCTTTCCCTCCGCCCGGGAGCGCGCGAAATAGGAAACGGGAACCTCGAAGATCCGAAACCCGCCCCGCGCGACCTTCGCGGTGATCTCGGCGTCGACCCCGAAGCGGCTGGACTGGAGATCCAGGGACGGCACCACCCGGCGGTGAAAGACCTTGTAGCAGGTCGCCATGTCCGTCAGGTTCAGGTCGGTGACGACGTTGGAGATCAGGGTCAGGGTTCGATTTCCGACCGTGTGCCAGAAATTCTGGACCCTGTTCTCCGCGGCTCCCCGAAAGCGCGAGCCGTAGACCACGTCGGCCCGTCCGGATTCGATCGGCCGCAGCATCGCCGGATAATCGGCCGGGTCGTACTCCAGGTCCGCGTCCTGAATGATGAGGACCTCTCCGATCGCCTCAGCCAGCGCCGTGGCCAGCGCCTGGCCCTTCCCGCGATTCTGATCGTGCCGGATCACCCGCACGCCGCAGCGGCCGTCCCAGTCCTTCAGGATCTCCCGGGTCCCGTCGGTCGAGCCATCGTCGACCACCAGGATTTCCTTCTCCACCGGGACCGCCGCAACCTGCCGCAGGACCTCGTCGATCGTGCGGGCCTCGTTGTACACGGGGATCAGGACGGACAGTTTCACGGCTTGCAATCATGATACGCGACGGGCCGCCGCCTGCCCGAAACGCGCCGGCCAGGCATCCCGGCTTGGGCTCCCTCATAATCACACCTGATGCCTCCGCGGCGCGCTCTGTTCCTCGCCGCCCTGGTCGTCGCCGTCGCGTCCGGCGCGGCGCTTCGCCTGACGACGCGTTCTTCGCTGACCTTTGGCGGCCGGGTCCACCCTCTGACCGACGACGACAACTACCACCTCCGCCGTGCGCGCTTCGCGGTGGCCAACTACCCGCGGACGATCCTCTTCGATCCGATGATGAACTTCCCGTATGGAGGCGTCCCGATCTGGCCACCGCTGTTCGACGTGGCGCTGGCGACGCCCGCGCGCCTCCTGGACGGCGCCGCCGCCTCTCCCGCGGCGATCGAGGCACGCGCCGCGTGGGTGCCGCTTTTTCTCGGAGTGGGAGCCATCGCTCTGGCCGGGCTCTTCGGCCGCCAGGCCTTCGGCGACGCAGGAGGAGCAGCGGTCGCCCTCTTCGTTGCGGTCTGCCCGGGCCACATCCTGTGGACCCAATTCGGCCACTCCGACCAGCACGTCGCGGAGTCCTTCTTCGGCCTGTTGGCTCTGTGGCTCTTCCTGCGCTGCCGCGACCGCGCCGACGCGTCCGAGGCCGCGGGCCGATCGGACGAGGAGCATGGACAGATCCGCGCCGAGACCGCCGCCGGCGTCGCGCTGACGCTGGCGACACTCGCGTGGCAGGGCGCGATCTACTGGGGCGCGATCTTCGCGCTGTCGCTCTTCCTGGAGGCGGCGCGGACTCGGAGGAGCATCTTTCGCGCCGCCGTTCTCGTGCTCGGGATGCCGGCCGTCCTGCTGGGCCTGGCCACCGCCTGGTACCTGCGCGGATTCCGGCCGCCCTTGACCTACATTTCCTTCGGCTTCTTTCAGCCTCTCTTCCTGGCGTGTCTGGCCGGTGGCACCATTCTTCTGGAGACTCTTCTCGGGGCCGCCCGCCGCCGGCTCTCCCGCCGCGGAGTGATCGCGCGGCTTGCCACGGTGGCAGTGGCCGCCGCCGCCGTGCTCCCCAACGCGCGCGGCCTGCTGGTGGGAATCGGACGCGGGGTCGGCTACGTGGTCGGGGAGACGGCGGGCGAGGTGGCCTCCGCGACCGGCTACGTTTCCTACCCGAAGGGCTGGTTGAAGGGGATCTTCGAGGCGCGCCCGCTCCTGGCCGACGGCCCCGGCCTGGCCGCGCGGCAGCTCTCCTTTGCCTTCTTCCTGGCGCCGATCGTGATTCTCCTGTGGGTCTCCCGAGCGCATCGCGGGCGGCGGGCCGGCGTGCACATTGCGCTCGCCATCTGGGGAGCGGTCACGCTGGTGCTGGCGCTCTCGCAGCGGATGGACGTCTACTACGCGGCTCCGCTGGCCGCGGCCGCTCTGGTGGAAACGGCGCGGGCCGCGGCCTCCCGCCCGGGCATGTCGGCGGGAGCCCGCGGTCTCGCCGCGATCGGCGTTGCCGGCCTGCTGGCGTCTCCGTTCGTCTGGAGCACACCGGCCCAGGCGCGCGCGGTCCTGGCCCCCGGCTCGGATCTCTACGCGACCCTCGATTGGATGCGCCGCGAGCTGCCCCACCCGATCGATCCCTACGACCCGGCCTTCCTCACGGCGCCTTCCCCTCTCCCGCCGCCCGACACCGCCTGCGCCGTGCTCGCTCCCTGGTCGCTGGGGCACCTCATCCTGTACGAAGCGCAGCTGCCGGTGGTGGCCAACAACTTCGGCTACGGCTTCACCGACTCGCTGCGGTTTTTCCTGGCGGAAACGGAGTCGGACGGTCTGGCCATCGCCCGCAAGCGCCGGGCCCGCTGGGTGGTGGTCACGGACCTGGCTCCGCGCCTCAACGACTATGCGGGCTACGTCGGCTTGCCGCCCTCGCTAAAGGCCACGCCCGCCGGCCTGGCTCCGACCGAGCGCTATTTCCACACGCTCCAGTCGCGGCTCTACGACTTCGACGGAACGGGGCTCCAGACCCCCGAGCTGACCGTGGCCCCCGTCGAGCACTTCCGCCTTCGATTCCGTTCTTCCAGCGCGATCCGGCGCGGCGGAAAGTGGATCGCGCGGTGGAAAGTCTTCGAGATCGTCGACTGACGGCGGCGTCCGTCATCTTCCGAAGAGCCTCCAGGCGTCGGCGGCACGCTTCTTCTCCGACGGCGTCGAGGCGTCCGCCATCACGCGGCGCAGCTCCACCCTCTCGGCGTCCTTTCCCGAAAACCGGCCGAAGACGGCGGCGCGCCACAGGCGCCCTCCGAAGGACAACGGCGGCGGCGCCAGAAGCGTCGCGGTGAACGCGGCGAGACCGATCCCGAAGGCGACCACCCACCGTCCGGGACGCAGCGGCATTTCCGACAGGGCGGCCACGAGAACGGCCAGCGGGACGAGGAGCGCCACCGCCATCGCCGCCGTCTCGGGCAGCAGTCCCGGGGCGACCCATCCCTTGGCCAGAAACCACGCCGAGCCGTTGGCGGGAGGCCAGGGAATGTTCAAGGGAAAGTGCGGCCACGTCGCCGCGGCCACGGCCTGGACGCCGACGGAAAACGCCGCCGCCGCCGCGAACAGGAGGCGCGAGACGAACGATTCCAGAGCGTGCGGGATGGCGACGACGGCGAAGAACAGGACCGGAAGCAGGTATCGGTTCGAAAGCGCCCATCCTCCGTGCCAGTTGGGGTAGCCGCACAGAACGACGAAGAAGAGCAGCGAGGCCACCAGGGCGAGCTCGGCATCGCGTCGCTCCGGTCCGCGGCGCCACCACCGCGCGAATCCCCCCGCCGACCACAGCAGGAAGGGCGAAAAGAGCAGCAGCCCCCGGGCCGGGTGCGCCAGATAGGCCAGGGCGATCGTCGGCCGGGGCCACGTGAAACCAAAGAAGCCCCGGCTGGCGAGGGCCCCGTATTCCGGCAGGGACTCGCGCGAGGACGAGAGGATAAACGGCGAGCCGAAGCACAGCGCGTCGTACCCGAGCAACAGAGCCAGCGGGACGGCGGCGCCGAGCGCGAAGAGAACGCACCGCCGCAGAGATCGTCCCTGCGCGACGGACAGCGCCAGGAGCAGCGTGAGCAACGCCACGGGATATTCGGAGATCGCCGCCCAGCCGGCGATCACCCCGGAAGCGGCCACCAGCGCGCCCACCCGCCGGTGGGCTTCCTGCTCCCGGACCACGCGCAGGAGATCCCACGCCAGGTAGACCAGCGCCGCGGCCCAGGCGTGGCTGAGGAAGGAGCGCGCGTAGAACAGGTAGGGCGTCCCGAAGACCGCGGCCGCGGCGGTGATCGGGCCTCGCCCGGGCCACTCACGGCTCAGGCGAATGGTCAGCCGGAGCGCGGCCAGCGTGCAGACCGACGAGACGACGAGCAGACGTAACAATATAAATATTGTGTCCGCGGCGGACCGCGGCGGCGGGAAAAAAACGCGCAGAAGCCGATACACCGGAATGGAAACGAAGGCGAGCCCCGGCGCCTTGTTCGAGTAGAAGCGGCCGCCCGAGACCGACTTGTCCTCCTGATCGCCGAGGACACCGAGCGAGCGGTCGATGGCGAACGTGCCGTACTCCACGGCGGCGTGGACCGTTTCCAGGCGCGTCAGCTCGTTGGGATTGGTGAACGGCGGGAACTGGCCGGTGAAGAGCACCGCCAGCGACGCGAACCCGGCGACGAGGAGGAGGCCGGCGCGCGAGAGTTTCGGGCTCAAGGTCTGGAGTCTCGGTTCGGGCAACTCTAGCAGGAGACGTTACACTTCCGGCGATGACCGACCGAGTCCGCGCGATGCTTTTCGTCAGCCGCCGCCTCATCGAACTGATCCGTTTCTCGGGACTGCCGCTGTGGGATCCCTATCTCCATGGCGGCCAGCCCTTCCTTGGAAACCCGAGCAATCTGGCGATGTACCCGAGTGCCCTGCTCTATTTCCTTCTGCCGCCGATCACCGCCTTCAACCTGGAAATCGTCCTGCACTTTCTACTGTGCGCATTCTTTACCTATTGGCTGGCCCGGGTCCTCGGCCTGTCTCCGGCAGCGGCGTTCCTGAGTGCGATGGCGGTCACCCTGTGTGGCTTCACGCTCTCCCTCGCAAACCTCCTCAACCGTCTGCTGGCCATGCCGCATACCGTAGCCTCGCTCCTCTTCCTTCAACTATTTTTTTTGCAACGGCGGGCGCTCTGGTTCGTCCTGGCCGCCGTCAGCGGCGCCCTCATCGTTCTCGCCGGATCGGTCGAGTTCCTGATCCTGACGACTCCGGTCACTCTCGGATGGGCGCTGGCTTACCCGTTTCCGGACAAATCCCTCAAACCCCGAGGCCGTGTTCTCATCTGGGCGTCATTGGCCCTGGCGGCCATGGGCTTGGCCGCAGTTCAGATCTGTCCGGCCGTTTCGGTCATCAGACAGTCCACTCGGGGCTCGGGTCTGAATTTGGAGGCCATCTCGAGATGGTCGCTGAACCCTCGCCGTCTTCCGGAGCTGTTCGTTCCGGAATACTCGGGGCCGACCCACACGCTTGCGCCAACCGATTATTGGGGCAGGGGCATCGAGGACTTCGGGTTTCCGTTCATCCTGAGCATCTATTTTGGAGTGCCGCTTCTCCTGCTGGCTTTCAGGGAGGCGATCGCCCGAACGGACGATCGACTGCCGAAGCGGTTGCGCCGGTTGTTGTCGTGGACAGCCGTGACCGGGCTGCTGCTCTCTTTGGGAAGGTTCTCTGGTCTCCTCAGGGGCCTGTCTCCCGATTCTTCCTTTCTCACGCTTTTTCGCTATCCCGTCAAGGCATTGGGAATCGCCGTCCTGCCGATCGCCCTCCTGGCGGGCGCCTCGGCAGACCGTCTGCGGGTCGCCCGGCGGGACCGGGCTTCGCTTCGAAGCCTCAGGGGGAGCTGGGACCGTTGGATCGCCCTTGTTTACGCGGCCTTCGCCGGAATCGCCGCCATCCTGGCCCTCTCGAGGCTACGCGCGATCGGCCTCGTCGAACAATTCCTCTTCTTGAATCCGCTGAGCGCCGAGCAGTCTGGCCTCTTCGCGGTGCGCTTGCTGCAATCGTCTCTCGCCGCCGGCATCTGCTGGGGACTCTTGAGCGAAAACGGACGAGTCGGCGCTCCTCGATGGAGAGTCTGGGCCCTCGCGGCGCTCGTCGCCCTGGATCTTGCGTGGGGTGGCTCCGCAGTCAACGTCTATACCTCTCGAGAGATATTTGCGAAGGCGCCGCCGAGTGCGGCGCTGGTCCGCCGCAGCGTCGGCGCCGGCAAGCTGTTTCGGGATCGCAACCCTTCCGGTTTCGAGATCGAAGCTCCGTCCAACGACAACCAGTGGAGGTTCCGGTGGCGAGAAAGCACCCTCGACGGCTACCTCGCCAGTGCCTACGGAATCCCCGTCGTCTTCCACGACGACTACGACGTCCTTGGCCAGCGCCGTCTGGTTCGCCTGACATCTCTGATCGAACAGGTTCCCTGGGACCAGAGGCTGCCGCTGCTGTCTGCCGGCGGCGTCACGGCGATCCTCGCCCCAGGGCATCTTCCGCCACGGAGAGGGCTCGAACTCGTTGCCGAGATTCCGAATCGGAGCAACGTTCGTTTCTTTCTGTATAAGAATCTGGATGCCGCTCCGGCGGCAGGTTTCGTATCCACCTGGGCCACGGTCGAAACGGAAACAAACGCACTTCGGGCGATCGCCTCTCGCGGGTTCGATTCACGCCACGATGTCGTCCTCGAAGGACCCTCGGCCCCGCCCCATGCGGGTTGCGGCTCGGCGCCGGTGAGGGAGATCCAAAGGGAACCAAGAATCTGGAAGGGCGTGGTCGACGCGCCGTGCGACGGCTATGTCGTTTTCACTGACCCCTTTTACGCCGGCTGGAGAGGGTCTGTCGATGGGCGGGAAGCGAATATCCAACGCGCGAATCTCGCCTTTTCCGCGATCCCCGTTCGGCGAGGACGCCACGAGATCCTGAAGACCTTCCAACCCGCGTCGGTTCCATTCGGAATCGGGCTCTCGATCGCTTCGGCAATGGCCACGGTCGCTGTCGCTGTCGGGCTTTGCCGATGGGGAAGATCCGAGCGCGCGGACCACTTCGAGCAGCCGGCGTACCAGCGCCCACCAGGGGCCTGACGGAGGGCCACGGACCGGACTGATTGGTCGGGGCAGATCCCGGCGCGAGATGAGAACGACGAGTGGCAGCAGGAGACGCTCGCGGTCAGGCGCTCCCGCACGAGCTCAACACGTGGAGACGGCCGCGAGACGCTAAGATTCCTCGATGACTCCCCGCGGCCGTGCGGTCCTTTTCTGCGTAGCGGCCGTCGCGCTCTTCGCGCTGCCCCTCCTGCCGGAGATCGTTGGCGCGCGCCGGCTCGTCTTCCGGGACGCGCAGATCACCCACTGGCCCTGGCATCGGACGGCGATGGAGGCATGGCGCGAGGGGCGTGTCCCCTTCGTCAACGCCGCAGCGTCCGGCGGGCAGCCGCTGCTGGCCAATCCCAATGCCGCGCTCCTCTACCCGACGATGCTGCTCGAGGCTCTGGTGCCTCCGGCCTGCGCGTTCAACCTCCACTACTTGCTCCACGTCCTGTGGGCCTTCTTCGGCGCACGGGCGCTCGCCGCCCGTCTGCGAATGCCGCGCGGCCCGGCTCTCCTGGCGGGAGTGGCCTACGCCTTCTCCGGCATGATGCTGTCCTACGGCTCCGCCTTCTTCAATTCCAGCGCCGCCGCGGCATGGCTTCCGTGGTGCGCCGCCGCCGCCGTCGACCTGGCCCGAGCGGGCACGCCGGTCGAGCGGCTGCGGTCCGGTGCCGCCGCCGCCATCGCGTTCGGGATGCAGCTCCTGGCCGGCGAGCCGGCGCTCTCGCTGCTGACGCTCCTCTTCGCGGCGGCGCTGTCGCTCGGCCACGCGCTCGCCGTGGCGGGCGGCCGGGCCCGGCGGGCCGGCTCCGTTCTGGCGCGGGCCCTGGCGGCGGGAATCGGCGCCGCGGCGATCGCCGCGCCGTTGCTCTTGCCGCTGCAGGCCATCGTGAAGTTCACCTACCGCGGGCAGCACCTCTACTCCGAGCGCGCCTTCGGCGCCTCGCCGTTCGCCCTGTGGCGGACGATCGAGTGGTTCTTTCCGCGCTTCTCGGGCGATCCGGGCGCGCTCGGCGCCGGCGGGCACTGGCAATACGCCCTGCACGCCGGGGATCTCGTCTACATCTGGTGCGTCAGTTTCGGAGTCGTCCCGCTCCTGCTGGTCGCGACCGCCTCGCTGTCGCGCGATTTCTGGGACCGACGCGCCCGGTGGCTCGCTGCGGGCGCCGCGATCTCTCTCCTGTTCTCGCTGGGCACCTCTCTGCCCTTGTATCGGTTCCTCTTCTCGATCGGCTGGATGCGGCGCCTGAGGTACCCGATCAAGTTCTACCTCGTGACGACGGTGTGCGTGGCCCTCCTGGCGGGCCTGGCCGCGGAGCGGTGGCGGAAGCGGCCCGCCGGGCGCAGGGAGGCCATCCTGCTCGCGGCCATCGGCTTGCTGTACGCGTGCGCCTTCTTCGCGGCCGGCAAGGGAGGGCCCCTCGACCAGGCTGTCCGTCCGTTTCTCTCGAACTTGAAGGCCTCCTCGGACGCGCTTCTCGCTTCGATCCGCGCGACCTTCCGCGGGGACGCCCTCCTGGGGCTGGCCGCCGCCGCCGCGGTCGCCGCCGCGATCGGAATCGGCCGGCGCAAGGCGAGCGAGGGCTACCTGCTCGGCCTGGCCGCGGTGCTGCTCTCGCTGCCGTGGGGCCTCCCGCTTTTCGTCTCGGCGGACGAGAAGGATCTGGAGCGGTCTCCCGCGATCCTCTCCTCCCTGGCCGGCCCGGGCCGTCTCTACGTGTCCCACGCCATCCCGGAATTCAACGTCCTGGCGTCGGGCACGGCGCACCCGCGGCTGCCGGCCCGTGTCTCGCAATTCGCGCGCGTGCAGATCGAGGAGCTGGTGCCCGACACCGGCTCGCCCTTCGGCGTCGAGTATCTCTTCGACTCCGATCCGGACGGCTCGTACGGTTTCTACAACCGGCTGGCGGACGAAGTGCTGGCCGCGTCCACTCCGGGTCAGGCCGAACGCCTCCTGCGCGCGTTCGGGGCCTCCTGGATTCTGGAGGACGAGGATCAGCGCCTTCCCGGCGCGCAGCCGGTGACCGGCATCGCGATCGCGGGACGGCGCCTGGTCCTCTCCCGGATTCCCGGTCCGGTCGCGCCTCTGCGCTGGGCGGGCCGGGAGTTTCGGCGCACGTCCCTCTCCGCGGCTCTCGAGCTCGTCCGGTCGGAAGCGTTCTCGCCCGATTCCGACATCGTCTTGCCAGGCCGGGCCAACCGGGAGCCGGCCGCCGGCGGATCGACCGCCACGTTCTCGGCGCCACGGGTGGAGAGTGACCGCGCGCAGGCACAGATCGAGGCGGCCGGACCAGGCTACGCCGTCTTCTCGCGCACCTACTTTCCATCCTGGAAGGCGAGGGTCGATGGCCGGGCAGCACCGGTCCTGGTCGCCAACGGAAGAGATCTCGCCGTGGCGGTGCCGGCGGGCCGTCATCGCGTGGAGTTCGAGTACGATCCTGCTCCGTTCCAGCTCGGAGTCGGTCTTCAAGCCACGGCGCTGCTTGCCGTTCTCCCCCTCTGCGCGTTGTCGCTACGTCGCCGGCGGCGGCGGGGAGACGTCCGAGGGCGCGATCCCGGACGATTTTCCACGAATCGTCCGAATCTCCCACAGCAGCCAGAACACCAGGGCCCACCACGGTCCGGACCAGCCGGGTAGGTGAGAGAGATCCACGCCGAGAACATCCGGGGAGTGCACGAGAAAACCGGCCACGACCACCGTGTACACAAAGTAGCCGGCGCTGGGATAGAGGGCTCCCAGGGCCACCGGCCACACGAAGTAGTACGGACAGATCCCTGGCGCGAAAATCAGGAGCACCAGGGTCAGGATCAGGCTCGCCCGCGGCATCTCGACCCTCGCCAGCAGAACAGCCGCCGTGAGCGCGGCCGCCACGAGCAGCACCGTCGTCGTCTCCCGCGGCAGCCACCGGACGAAGCGCAGCGGCTCCGTGCCGTAAGGTTCGTCCAGGCCGCGGTAGCCGAAGACGTGCGACCGGATCCCCTCCCGCCCGCTCCAGAAGGGAAGGAACGACGCGGCAAAAACGGCGTAAGGGGCGAGCGCGGCGGGCCACGACAGTCTCGGGCGCTCTCGCCGGAGGGCGAAGATCAGCGGGTGAAACCAAGTCAGATGCTTGGCCAGGAGCGAGAGCGACAGCGCCCCGGAGACGGCGACCTGACCCGCCGGCCGCCGGGCCGCGAGCAGCAGCGCCAGGAGAAGGAACGCGATGGACAGGTTGTCGAAGGTTCCGCAATAGCCCGAGACGATCACCGAGACGGGATTGGCGAAGAACAGAAGCGCCGCGCTCAACGCACGCCGCTGCGACCAGCCCCTCTGGAGCGCGATCGCGCGGATGAGAAGCGCGGTCGCGCCGTCCACGGCGAGAAGAAAGAGCCTGACCATCTGGACGAGCGACAACCCGAGAGCGCCTCCCACGCGATCGAGGACCGCCAGGATCCCCGCCCACAACGGCGAGTAGTTGTACCGTCCCGTTTCCAGATAGAGATTCCCTCCCCGCCGCAGGATGTTCACGACGATCCGCCAGGAATCCAGGTCGTAGTTGCCGGCGAGCGAGCTGGCGAACACTGCCCGGATCGCCAGAGCCGCCGCGAACCCAGCCGACGCCAGGACCAGCTCTCTGCGTGAGAGGCCCTTCACCGGGTCACCGCTTCGGGCCAGCCGGTCGCGACCGTTCCGCCGCGGCCGGGCAGCGCCACGCGGACGAGATCGCGGACCGGAACCCGGTCCCGACGTTCCAGCGCCTCCCGCGCGAGATCTTCGAGCGCCACGAAAGCGACGCCCGCGGCCAGCCAGTCGTCGAGGATCCGGGCGAAGAGCGCCGCCTTCGAGCGGCCTTCCACCTCGGCATGGATCGTGTGAACCTCGGTCGAGAGCACGGCCCGGCCGAAGAAGCGACGCTGCGAATCCTCGTCCGGGAGCTCCCTCCACGCCAGCGTCTCGTCGAGCGTGGGCAGCGTGGTGGGAATCTCGAGAGTCGTGAAGACGCGGCCTTCGGAGCGCGGAAAGAACGGCGTTCCAAGACGCGAGTTGGAAGTGTACAGGAGGCCGCGCTCCTCCTCCACGGCCAGGGAGCGGGCATTGGCCGTCCACCCCGCCGCCGCGCTCGACCGCGCCGGACGTCCGAGAATCGCCTCGTACGCCGCATGGGCCAGACCGGCCTGCTCACGGATCTTCGGGTCGGGCCACCGATCCAGGCGGTCGTGCCAGCCCACGTGGTCCCACGCGTGCACGCCGGTCTCGTGCCCGGCCCGCGCCGCGGCGCGCAGGACGGCGGCGCAGCGCTCGCCGATCCGCGGCGCCGGCAGAAGCGTCCCGTACAGGACGGTGGGGAACCCATAGAGAGACGCGGCGCGGCTCCGGAGCATCTTGGTGAGAAATCCCGGCGTGGTGAAGAACCGCCGCGCGGCGACCCCGGATCGGTCCGGTCCGAAGGTGAAGAAGAAGGTCGCGCGGATGCCGCGGGCCCCCAGGATCTCGAGGAGTCTCGGAACGCCCTCCCGCGTCCCGACGTAGGTGTCGCAGTCGACCTTCAACGCAATCCTGCGGATTGCGGATCGGTTCATCTGCTCATCGGTTCATCTTCTCATCTGCCCCTCGTTGAGCGCAGTTGACCCGATGGACCGATGGACCGATGGACCGATTCCTCAAGGCTCCCTCTGCGACAGGTAGAAGTCGACGGTCCGGCGCACCGCCTCGTCCATGCTCACCTTCGGCTCCCACTGGAGGATCTCGCGCGCCCGGCGGATCGAGGGCACGCGGGTCATGATGTCCTGGTATCCCGTCCCGTAGTAATCCTTCGACGAGACGTCGACGATCTCGGTGGCCCGCGCCTTGTCCGCGTAGCCCGGGTGGGCGGCGACCGTGTCGATCAGCTTGTGGGCGAGCTCCTTGACCGAGAGGTCGTTGGCCGGGTTTCCGATGTTGAAAATGCCCTTCTCCGCGCGCCCTCCCTCGTTCTCCAGGATCTTCATGAGGCAATCGATCCCGTCGGAGATGTAGGTGAAGGAGCGCCGCTGCGTGCCGCCGTCCACGAGCTTGATCGGCAGGCCATAGAGAATGTTGTGAAGGAACTGGGTCAGGACGCGGCTGGAGCCCTCCTTGGGCGAATCGACGTCGTCCAAGTGCGGGCCGAACCAGTTGAACGGCCGGAACAGCGTGTACGAAAGGCCCTCGCTCGCGCCATAGGCGTAGATGACGCGGTCGAGGAGCTGCTTGGAGCAGGAATAGATCCAGCGCTGCTTGTGAATCGGCCCGTACACCAGGGGCGAGGTCTCCTCGTCGAACTCCGGGTCCGGGCACATTCCGTAGACCTCGGAGGTGGAGGGAAACACGACCCGCTTGCCGTACTGGACGGCCTGCTTGACGATACGCAGGTTCTCCTCGAAATCGAGCTGGAAGACCGCCAGCGGCTGCCGGACGTAGAGGGACGGATTGGCGATCGCCACGAGCGGCAGCACCACGTCGCACTTCTTGACCTGATACTGGATCCACTCCTTGTTGATCGCGATGTCCCCCTCCAGGTACGTGAAGCGGGGATGCCCGAGAAACGGGGCGATCTTGTCGCTCCCCACGTCGAGCCCGGCGACCGTCCATTGCGTCGTCGACAGGATGCGCTCGGTCAGGGCGTTGCCGATGAATCCGTTGACGCCGAGGATCAGCACCCTCATCGCGTGTCTCGCAGATTGATCTTGAAGTCCTGAGCCGAAACTTCCGGCTGCCCTTCGCGCTGCACGGAAAGGAGCTCGACGTAGTGATCGTCGGCGCAGGCGACGTACAGGCGGCCCTGCTCCTGCCGCACCTGACCGGGAAAATTGTCGTGGGCGGCGAGGCTGGGCACGCGCGTCTTCCAGACGTAGATCCTTCCGCCTCCGAGGACGTCGGAGAAGGCGCCGGGATAGGGGTGGGTGACCGCCCGCACCAGGTTATGGACTTCCTGTGACGTCCTGCGGCTCCACTCGATGCGCCCATCTTCGGGGGTGCGGCGGGGAAACGTCGTCGCCGCCGCCTCGTCCTGCGGCCGGCGGGCGGCTCGCCCGGCCTCCAGATCCGCGAGCCGCCGGTCGAGGATCTTCACCGCCGCGGCCGTGACCCGCTCTTGCACTTCGATCGCGGTGTCGTCGGGACCGATCGCGACGGCCTCCTGGTCCACGATGTCGCCGGCGTCCGCTTTCCCGGTCATGACGTGGAGCGTCGCCCCGGTGCGACTCTCCCCGTTCAAGACGGCCCAATTGACGGGTGCCCGACCGCGGTACTTCGGCAGGAGCGAGCCGTGCACGTTGAAGGCGCCCAGGCGCGGGAGCCCGAGGATCTGCGCCGGAAGAATGTCGCGGTAGTAGAACGAGAAGAGCAGCTCCGGCGCCGCGGCCTTGACCCGGGCCGCGGCCTCGGGACGGGACGGGTCGTCGAAGATCACCGGCTCGATCCCGCGCGAGCGCGCCAGCTCGGCCACGCTCGGGAACCACCGGTTCTCCCCCGGCTGGTCCGCGTGGGTCGCGGCGAGCACCACGTTCTGGCCTCGGTCGAGCAGAAGCTTCAAGCAGGCGTGTCCGACGTCGGAATAGGCGAAGACGGCGATGCGCGTCATCGGACCTCCCTGGCGCGGTCTTCCGCGCCTCCCGAGCCCGCTTGGGCCCGCAGGCCGTAAGACCGCCGCACGGAAAAGCGCGGGCGTCCGCGCACCTGCTCGTAAATGCGCCCGACGTACTCGCCCACGATGCCCAGCCCGGCCATGCCGATGCCCAGAAGAGTAAAGAGAATCGCGAACAGCGTGAAGACCCCCTCGACCTCCGCTCCGACCACCAGCCGCCGCACGAACAGGAACAGGCCGAAGGCGATGCCTCCGAAGGCCACCAGCGTACCCAGGATGCCGAACAGCTGGATCGGCACGGACGAAAACCCGGTCATCAGATCGAAGTTCAATCGGATCAGCCGATAGAGCGAATACGCCGATTCTCCCCCCGTCCGGGGCGCGTGGGCCACCTCCACCTCGGTGGGGCGGCGGGCGAAGCTCTGGGCCAGGGCGGGGATGAAGGTCGAGGCTTCGTCGCAGCGGTTGATCTCGGAGACGACTTCGCGCGAGTACGCCCGCAGCATGCACCCGAAGTCGGTCAGCTTCATGCGCGTGATGGAAGCGGTGACGCGGTTGACGACGGCCGATGCGAGCTTGCGGACCGAGGAGTCCTGGCGGTCGCGGCGCACGCCGCCGACGACGTCGAATCCTTCGTCGAACCTGGCCAGGAGCTTGGGAATCTCCTCGGGCGGATTCTGCAGATCGGCATCGAGCGTGACCACGACGTCCCCGGTGACGTCGCGAAACCCCGCCAGAATGGCCTGGTGCTGGCCGAAGTTGCGGGACAACTCGAGCACCCGCAGGACATCGCCGCGGGCGGCGGCGGCGGCCTCGAGAATCGCGAGCGACCGGTCCCGGCTTCCGTCGTCGATCAGGATGATCTCGTAGGGGCGTCCCGAAGCGTCCATGACCGCGAGCACCCGGCGCAGGAACTCCTCCAGGTTCGCCTCCTCGTTGAACACCGGGACGACCACGGAGACTTTCACTTGCGAAACTCCTTCAGCACGCCCTTCACGGCGTCGATCGCGTCGTCCTGGTCGGCGTCGGACAGGCCGGGGAAGAGCGGGAGGGACACGATCCTCTCCGAGACGAAGTGCGCCTCCGGATAGTCCTCCGGCCCCCAGCCGAAGCGCCGGGCGAAGAAGGAGAATTCATGCGCCGCCGTGTAGTGCAATCCGGTCCCGATGTTCCTCTCCTTGAGCTCCTGCATGAAGCGGTCCCGGTCGATCGTCAGCCGGTCGACGTCCACCAGCGGAGTGTAGAGGTGCCAGGCGTGGCGCACCGGATACGGGACGCGCTGCGGCAGGATGAGCCCGACCACGCCGGCCAACGCTTGGTCGTACCGCGCGGCCAGCCGCTCGCGCTCGGAGAGAAATCCCTCCAGCCGGCGCAGCTGGTGAAGGCCGAGCGCCGCCTGGATGTCCATCATGTTGTACTTGTAACCGGGAATCGCAACGTCGTAGCGCGGGCTCCCGCTCTTGGCGAAGCGCTTCCAGGACTCCCGGTCCATCCCGTGAAATTTCAAGAGCGATGCCTTCTCGAAGACCGCCTCGTCGTCCGTCACCACCATCCCTCCCTCGCCGGTGGTCATGTTCTTGTTGGGGTGGAAGGAGAAGACCGAGGTCGTGGGAAACGATCCGATGCGCCTCCCCTTGTACTCGGCACCGACGGCGTGCGCCGCATCCTCCAGGACCGCGATGCGGCGCGACGCGGCGAGCTCCAGGATCGGATCGAGATCGACCGGCTGGCCCACGTAGTGGACCGGAACGATGGCTTTCGTGCGCGGCGTCAGCCTCCGTTGGATCTCCTCCACGCGGACGTTGAGCGTCGCGGCGTCGATGTCGGCGAGCACCGGCACGGCCCCGCAGTGCACGATCGTGTTCAGCGTCGCGACGAATGTCATCGGGGTGGTGATCACTTCGTCCCCCGGCCCGACGCCGAGCGCGAGCAGCGCGACGTGGAGCCCGGCGGTGGCCGAGGACACCGCCACGGCGTAACGCCCGCCCACGTAGTCGAGAAACGCGGCGGTGAACGTCTCGACCTTCGGCCCGGTGGTGATCCAGCCGGAACGCAGCGTGTCGACGACTTCGGCGATCTCGTCGTCGCCGATCGCCGGGCGGGCGAAGGGCAGGAATGTCGATCTCATGGACGAGCGGAGTTTACAGGGGGAATCGGACGATTTTGCCAAAACCGTTGCCGGTCCCTCCCGAAGCGATCGCCCGATCACCCGATCGCCTGATCACCCGATTTCGCGCGGCCGCGACGGGCGAAATACTCCGTCCCTGTCGCGCACACGACCACCCAGAAGAGCCCCACCAGGAACCCGGCCACGACGTCGGTCAGCCAGTGCGCCCCGAGGTAGATCCGCGTGAACCCGACCGTCAGCACGATGGCGGCGCCGGCCGCGGTGGCCCCGGCGCGCAGCGCGCCGCTGCCGGAGAGGTGGTAGACCAGCGCCACGCAAGCGCCGAAGAAGAGCGCCGACATGGTGGCATGGCCGGAGGGGAAGCTTCCCGTCTTCTCCGTGACGAGCGAGGGCCACAGATCCGGGCGGCTGCGGTGGTAGGAGACCTTCAACAGGATCTCCAGGAGCCAGCCGCCGACCACGCAACCGGCAAAGAGCAGCGCGGAGACGCGGTGCCTGCTCCAGGCGAGCGTTCCCGCCACGGACAGCGTGGCAGGGACCAGGAAGCGCCAGCTCCCGAGCTCGGTCACCGCCAGGGCGATCGCGTCGCGGGAAGGCGTCTGGAGTGCCCTCACGGACGCCGTGACGCGCCGGTCGAGGGTCGCCCGGCCGTGAACCTCGAAGACCTCGTCGGCCAGCACCCCGAAGAGCACGACGAGCACCGCGCAGGCCAGGAATCCAACCGTCAGGGAGAGACCGAGGGTCTCCTCGCGCGAGAACCGCCGGCGCAGAAAGGCGCGCAGCCGCGACGGCGAGGTCGGGGGCAACGCCGTCACGATCTCCGGCGCACGGCGCCCTGAAAGCCCCAGCGCCGCGGCGGATTCCACACTCCGGCCGCGCCGTGCTCGGAGACAACCTCGAAGCGCAGGACGTCGCGCCGGTAGTCGTAGGGAGCGCCATCCCGGGCGTGCGTCGCCGCGTCGATCGAGTAGGTGCCTGGAACCAGGGCCAGGGCCGGAATGTCCATCGTGATCCGCGCCGCGCCGGCGAGCTCTCCGGCGGCGTATCCGTCGATCTCCGTGTTGGCGCCGAACACGACGTCGCCCGAGATGGTGGCGATGGCGAAGCCGAAGACGATGTCGGAGAGCGGCGACGCCGCGGTGACTTCCATTTCCAGCCTCGCGGCCTCCCCCGATCGCACGCTTCCGGCCGGGCGACCCGCGGCGTCGAGGAGCCGCACGGCCGAGATGACCGCCGCGCCCGACCCGATGCGTTCTCCCCGTCCCCCTGTCCCCCCGTCCCCCCGTCCGCTCACCGCCATCCTGGCTTGGGCTTCCACTCTCGCCACGCTTGCCCGATAACGAACGACGGTTTCCGCCGCCGGCCCGTCGGCCACCAGCCGGCCCTGCTCGAGCCAGAGCGCCCGCCGGCAGCGCTCGGCGACGAGCTGGAGATCGTGGGAAACGACCAGGATCGTCTTGCCGGCCCGCTCGAACTCGCCGAATTTCTCCAGGCACCGGTGGGCGAAGATCTCGTCCCCCACGGCCAGGACCTCGTCGACCAGGAGCACGTCCGGGTCGCTGTGCGCGGCGATGGAGAAGCCCAGGCGCACCGCCATGCCCGAGGAATAGGTCTTCAACGGGGCCTCGAGGAACTCCTCGATCTCGGCAAAGCGCACGATCTCCTCGAAACGCTCCGCGACCTGGCGCCGCGTCAGGCCCAGGAGCAGGCCGCTGATCTCGATGTTCTCGCGGCCGGAAAGCTCCGGGTGAAAGCCCGCTCCCAGCTCGAGCAGGGCCGCCAGCCGGCCGTGGACCGCGACCTCGCCCATGGTCGGGCGCATGATGCCCGCCAGAAGCTTCAAGAGCGTGGACTTACCGGATCCGTTGGGCCCCACGATGCCCACGGTCTCGCCCGCCGCGACGTCGAACGAGACGTCGGTCAGTGCCGGGATCGCCGAGTCCGGCGACAGCGAACGCCGCCCGAGCCCCGAGAGAAGGGCGGACTTCAGCGTCCCCACCGTGTGCCGGCGCCCGTAGCGGCGGTAGAGCTTGGTCGCGCCCGCCACCCGCACGGCCATTTCTTTCCCGCTCACGTCAGTCCCGCCCCCATCGCCGTCCCCGCGTCCCCCCGTCCCAACTAGGCTTCCTCCGCGATCGAATCCCGCAGACGTTCGAAGATCAGCGATCCGGCGATCACGCAGACCGCGGCCGTTCCCAGCATCCAGACCCACTCCACGGCCGCGATCGGACGGAAGAAAAAGGAGCTTTCCTGGAGCGCGGCGAAGAACGTGGCGAAGGGATTGATGCGCAAGAGCGGCCGATAGCGCTCCGGAACGGAGTCGATCGGATAGAGGATCGGCGTCAGGAAGAACGCGAGCGTCAGCAGATTGGCGATCAGATCGCGCACGTCCCCGAAGTGCACCGCCAGGGACGAGACCGCCAGCGCGATGCCGAAGACGGTCAGCGTCAGGAGAAGGAGCACCAGCGGAAACTCGATCGCCGCCGGACCCGGCGCCACGCTTCCCTTGAAGGCGGCGTAGAGGACCGCGGCGGCCAGGACCGGAAGAGCCAGAACCAGATGGGACAGGCGCGCGCCCACCGCGACCGCCGGGAAGACTTCCGGAGCCACGGTCGTCTTGCGCAGAAGGGGGCCGTTGTTGCGAAATGTCTCGGACGCGTCGAGCAGCGCGGCCGAGACGAAACCCCACACCAGCACGCCGCCGAAGAGAAAAAGGGCGTAGGGGCGGACGTCGGCGCGGGGCCGGAAGACGAGCCGGAAGACGGTGGCGTAGACCGCGAGAAGAAGCAGCGGATTGGCCAGCGACCAGAAGTAGCCGAGGACTCCGCCCCGGTAGCGCGCCGCCAGCTCCCGCCGCGTCAGCGCCACCACCAGCGCGCGCTGCCGCCAGGCGCGTATCAGAGGGCGCATGCCGCGCCCGCCGTGAGGCGTAAGGAATCAGGCGTCCGTCGCGCCGAGCCCTTAGTCGCGCGGTCTCCGCGCTTCGCCTCACGCCTCACGCCTTACGCCTCACGTCTCTCGGAATCTATCCGATATTCTCCGACCCCGTGGCCTCCTTGGAGCATCCCGCGGCGCCCGGCGTGGCGTGCCGGGGCGTGCGCAAAGTCTACGAAGGCGCGCTGCCGGTCGTCGCCCTGGACGGGATCGACCTCGAGGTCGCGGCCGGCGAATTCCTGGCGGTGGTCGGCCCGTCGGGCGGGGGCAAGTCGACGCTGCTGCACCTTCTCGGAGGCATCGACCGGCCCACGTCCGGCTCGGTCGTGGTCGGCGGGCGGGACGTCGCGGCCCTGCCGGAGAAGGATCTGACCCTCTACCGCCGCCGCGACGTCGGCCTGGTCTTCCAGTTCTTCAATCTGCTTCCCCACATCACGGTCGCCGAGAACGTCGAGCTGCCCCGCGCCCTCGACGGGCAGGCCGACGCCGCACCGCGGGCGCGCGAGCTTCTCCGCCGCGTCGGGCTGGAGCACCGTGCCTCGGCCCATCCGTACGAGCTCTCCGGCGGCGAGGCCCAGAGAGTCGCCATCGCGCGGGCGCTGGTGACGGGTGCGCGCCTGCTTCTGGCCGACGAGCCCACCGGCAACCTCGACAGCAGCAACGGCGGGCGGGTCCTGGCGCTCTTGAACGAGATCCGCCGCGAGCGCGGGATCACGCTCGTCCTGGCGACCCATTCGGAGGCCGCGGCGCAGCGTGCCGACCGTGTCGTCGAGATCCAGGACGGACGGATTCGGACCGTGCGCGTCACCGGGTGAGCCGGGACAGGGAAAGACGACTCGGCTTTCGCGGTTCCGACCTCGAGGTTGTATCGTCATCGGGATGGAGGAGGACCGGCCGGCAGGGGTGAAGGACGATCCCTGCATCCCACCGCCACCTCTTCCTGGGTGGAAAGCCCTGGCGCGGGAGTCATCGCTGTGGGCTCTGGCCGCTCTCACCGCCCTCCTCTTCGCGCGCTGCCTCTTCCTGGGACGGACGCTTTCGATGCGCGATCTGTCGAACTGGGCGTTCCCTCAGCGGCACCGCCTGATCGAACTTTGGAAATCGTCCGGGGCGCCGCTCCGAGATCCATTCTTCCACGGCGGTCAGCCTTTTCTGGGGAATCCGAACAACGCCGCGCTCTATCCAACCGGAATCCTCGGTTTCTGGTTCGATCAGGTCCGCTCGACGAATCTGGAGATCGTCTTCCACGTGGCCCTCTGCGCCGCCGGTGCTTACGGGCTCGCCCGCGTGATGAAGCTCGGACGGACGGCATCCTTCGTGAGCGGTGCCGCGTTCGCATTCTGTGGCGTCACGCTTTCCCTGGGCAGTCTCTTCAACCGCGTGCTGGCAATGCCTCACCTGGCCTTTCTCGTTCTGTTCTGGCATCTGTATGTGCGAACCGGCCGGCGCAGATGGTTTGCCGCCGCATCGATCGCCGGCGCGCTCATGGTCCTGGCCGGTTCGGTCGAGACCCTGATCCTGGCGTGGGTGCTCGCCTTTTTCTGGACGCTTTTCGCCGACTTCCCGGCCGAGTCTCTTCCCTGGCGAAAGCGTCTGGCCGGCATCGCCGCCCTCGGAGCGGTGACGGTCCTGCTCGCCGCAGTCCAGATCCTTCCGGCACAGCGCCTGGCGGCTCGATCGTCCCGGACAGCGATGCGTTACTCGAGCGCCGCGGACTGGTCGCTCAATCCGAGGCGTCTGCCCGAGGTCGCCTATGCGGCTTTTCTCGGCCGAGCGGACACTCTCCGCGAGAACGACTATTGGGGCAGCCGTCTGGAAGACAAGGGATACCCCTACCTGCTCAGCATCTATCTCGGAGTCCCGGTCCTCCTTCTGGCCGGTGCCGCCGTCGGCGGTGGCATCGCCAGCCGGCTCTCACGGCGTTTCCGTCTGTTCTTAGCCACGGCCGCTCTGCTGTCGGTCCTCCTTGCACTGGGCCGGTATTCTTTTCTCTTCCCGCTCCTCTATCGATTCGTGTTCCCGATCCGGCTCTTCCGATACCCGATCAAGTTTCTCTTCGGCGGCACCCTCCCAATCGCACTTCTCGCCGGATGCGGCGCGGACCTGCTGCTCGGCTCCGACAGAGAGAGTCGAAAGCGAATCCTGACTGTCTTCGTGGTCGGAACGGCCCTGTTTGCGGCCGTGGCTCTGCTTTTCGAGAGCCAGGAGCTGCGCCGACGCATCCTGACGTCCGTCTTGCTGCGCCCGACCCTTCCCGCCATCGAGGACGGCGTCGCCCGAAGCGTGCTGCGCTCGACCGCACTCGCGGTGGCGATGACGCTCATCGCGATTCTCCGACGCTGGCCTGCCCGCTGGCACGCGTGGGCGCTCGCCCTCCTCGTCGCGGTCGACCTGATGTCGGCGGGATCTCACGTCAACCCGACCGCCCCGAAAGAATGGATGGCTGCGACACCCATCCTCGCGCGTCAGATTCGTGCGCCTCTGGCGGATGGCCGCTTCTATTCGGAGCTGCTTCCGGAACAGGTGACCATCCGCGCCGATACCAACGAGGCTTTCTGGCTCGCGGATTGGCAGCGACAGGTGCTGGGTGAGACCACCGGGCCCACGTTCGACGTTCCCATCATCTTCCACAACGACTTCGACGGCCTGGCCCCGGTTCGCCTGGCGATCGCCGATAATTTCGTGGCCAGGCTGCCGTGGCCACGGCGCCTCCCTCTCCTCTCGGCCGCTGCCGTCCGGGTGTTCGTCGCTGCAACTCCCGTTTCGGTGGCCGGCGTCGAGCAAATGGGCGAGATTCCCAACCGAAGCAACTTTCGGTTCTTCGCTCATCGCAATCTCCGAGCGGCCGCCCGCGAGACCCTCGTCACGGAGTGGATCACTGCGACGTCGGCGTCGCAGGCGGCCGCGGCCGTCTCGGATCCCGGTTTCGACCCCAGAGTGAAGGCGGTCCTCGAATCGCGGACCCCGATCCCGCCGGAAGTCCCCTGCGGGCCCGGCGCGATCCGTCCGCTGGCTCGAACGCCCAAGACGATCATCCTCGAAGGCATGATTCCTTGCTCCGCCTTCGTTGTCTTCTCCGAGCCCTGGGACGAAGGATGGCACGCTGACGTCGACGGACGCCCTGAGACGATCGTAAACGCCAACCTGCTGTTCTTCGCCGTCGCCGTCCCTCCCGGCCGCCACCGCATCGAGATCCGCTACCGGCCCGCCTCCGTCGCGTGGGGAGCCGCCGTCTCGGCGCTGACGGCCGGCGCTCTCGGTCTCTTCGTGTGGCGAGACCGAGATCGGCGGCACTTGGAGAGCCGCCTAACGTAGATGGTCGATCACGATCGCGTCACGGTGCGCGATCCCCGGGGCCGGCGGATTCTCGAACCGGGCGACTTCCTCCATGTCCGGATTCAGTCGACCGACCGAATCGGCCGCCGGGATTCCTCCGAGGGGAGACGGATACGGGTCCATGCCCACGTAGAGGATCGGAACTCCCGGGCGCACGGTCACGCGCTTGCCCGCCGGGGCGATCCCGTGAAAACCGGTCAGGAAGAGGAACGTATCGGGGCCTCCCGCCGGACGCAGGATTGGCGACCGTAAGGCCCAGGTGACGAAGTACAGTCGGACGTTCGGTCTCCCGTCGAGATAGGTCCACAGAACGTCGTCGGGCGTCCCGACCACGTGTGACGTCACGACGATGACGGGGCCGCGCGCGGCCATCGCCCCGATCGCCTCGACCGCGCGCATCGACGCCACCCCGGCCGGCCAACCCGACACGTACTGCCACTGATCCGATCGCGTCAGCGGCTGACGCGCGGCGTCGAGGGCCTGCAAGAGGATCGAGCGGGCCGGCCACGCGAGAACCGCGAGGAGGACGGCCGTCAGGACCAACGACCTCGCCGGCGGGCGCGCGCGCGCCGCGGCGGCGCCGACCAAACTCGCGGCGGCAAGAAGCAGCGGCGGGACCGCAAACAGAGCGTAGCGCGGCACCGCGTTCCTGCCGAAACCGACGAACGGCAGGAGCATCAGCGCGCTCCACAGGCCCAGATAGGTCAGGAGCCGAAGCCGCCGCCGGACGGCGAGGCGGACGAACCCCGCCAGCGCGAGCAGATAGACCGGAGGCGTCAGATAGATCCACAGCCATCCCGCGTCGGCCGGGGCGTGAAAGCCCTCGTACAGCGTGTCCGGCGCCGTTTCGCGCACCACCCCGGGAACGAAGACATAGCGCAGATTGCGGGCGATCAGCCCCGCGCGGCCGGCCAGATCTCCGCCGAAGGCGCCGTGCGTCGGATGGAAGAAGAGGCGGTCGCGCAGGTTGGGCCCCTCGTCCATGAAGAGAACGGGCGAGAAAAGGACGACGGCCAGGACGAAGGCGAGCGCCAGGCGCCCGGCGAGCCAGCGGCGCCGTCGCCGATCCAGGTCCCTCCAGGTCATCGCGGCCGCGACGATCGGCAGGGCGGCCAGCATGTAGCTGAAGTCCTGCTTGGTCAGGAGGGCAGCGCCCATGGCCACGCCGAGCGAAAGACCGCCTCGAGACGGGTCCCGCGCCAGGCCAAGGCCGAGCCAGGCCACGAAGAGCGTCTCGGCCACGAGCAGCGACTCGGCCAGCGACATCCGCTGGTAGAACGCGAGAAAAGGACAGATAAGAAAGAGGAGGCACGCGGCGAGCGTGAAGGCGTCCAGGCGCGGCCCTGCCTCGTCCTTGCGCTGCCCCGCAAGAACGCGGAGCTCGCCACACAGGGGAATCAGGACGAGCAGCGACACCAGGCCCGCTGCGACCGAGAGGAGCCGCCCGGCGAGGAGCGGATCAAACGTCCATCCCGTGACCGCCGCGAGCAGCCAGTAATGAAGTGGCGGCTTGGGATCGACGAGCGACACGAACGCGTTTGCCAGCGGCGCCCGCCGGATGAGCTGCGCGTATCGCAGATAGATGGCCTCGTCGCAGAAGATCGGAAGAGCCATCAGGCCAGGAAGGCGCGTGGCGACGTAAGCGAGCGCCAGCGCCGCTTGAACCGGCCAGGAAGGCCGGAGCCGCCCGGGCCCTTCAGGAGTCAGTCTCTCAATCTGCAAAGACCGGATTGTAGCGGCGGCGCGGAGGACGCCCTCCGCACCGGGCGCGATCGGGTGCCGCAGTGACTCCAGGATTCGCGCCACGGGTCGAACCCGGCCGCCCGACGCGCTATCGTGGCCGCGTGAAGAGGTCCTTCTTCCTCGTCCTGCGCGCGCTCGTCCTCGGACCGGCGCGGCGGCGGCCGATGCGGCTCGCCCTGCCGGCGGTGGGAGTGGCGATCGGAGTGGCGGCGGTGGCGGCGATCCATCACGCCAACACGAGCGTCACGGAGTCGTTCCGCGAGGCCGCGGCGTCGCTCTCGGGCCGGAGCGATTTCGTGGTGACGGGCGTGGCCGGGGTTCCGCTGGAGGCCCTGCGCTCCCTGTCGTTCCTGTGGGGGCACGGCTCGTTCGCGCCGGCGGTGACGGGAACGGCCGTGGTCGCGGACGGCTCGGGGGAGATCGCGGAGATCCTGGGGGTCGATCCGGGCGGCGACCGAGTGGTGCGCGACATCCAGCTGGTCGGCGGGCAGCGGGTCGAGAGGCTTTTGGCTCCCGATTCCGTCCTCGTCACCGTGCAATTCGCCCGCCGGCACCGGCTCGCCGCGGGCCACAATATGGATATTGTCGCGGGAGGCGTCCGGCGGAGCGTCACGGTGGCCGGGCTCCTGGAGCTCTCCGGCGTGGCGCGGGCGGCGGGCGGGGATCTGATCGTGACCGGGATCTTCACCGCGCAGAGACTCCTGGGAAAGGAGGGCCTGGTCGACCGTGTGGACATCGTGCTCGATCCGGGAGAGTCGCCGGACCGCATTGCCGGACAGATCCGCGCGCGCCTGCCGGCCGGCCTGACGCTTCAGCCTCCGGGAACCTCCGCGGCCACGGCGGATCGGATGGTGCGCGCTTTCCGGTTCAACCTGAACGCGCTCGGATCGCTCACCCTCTTAGTCGGCGTCTTCCTGATCGCCAACGCCGTGTCCATCTCGGTGCTGCGGCGCCGTCCGGAGATCGCGACGCTGCGAGCGTTGGGAACGGCCCGGGGCACGATCTTCGCCGTCTTTCTCGCCGAGGGAGTCGCCATCGGCCTGGTTGGGACGGCTCTGGGCGAGATCGGAGGAGTCTTTCTGGCCCGCGCCGCGCTTCGAAGCGTCGCCGGCACCGTCTCCACGATCTACATGCCCACCGCCCGGATCACCGCAGCCGGGTATTCGATGCCCGCGCTCCTGGCCGCCGCCGTGGGCATGGTCGCGGCGATCGCGGCGACGCTCGCGCCGGCAGCCGAGGCCACGAGGATCGCCCCCGCACCGGCCCTGCGGGCGGGCTCGATCGAGACGATCCGGCGTCGGCGCCTGGCCCCGCGCGCCGCCGCCGGCTGCGGAGCCCTGGTCCTGGCGGCGGCCGCGTCCCGGGTTCCCGCCGTGGACGGGTTCCCTCTCTTCGGTTTCGGCGCCGTGGCTCTCGTCGTCGCCGCACTCGCGCTCGCCTCTCCCCTCTTCGTCCGCGCCGCCGCCCGCGCCGCGTCCCGGCCGCTGGCCCGCGCCTTCGGCGCCGCGGGGAGGCTGGCCACGGGCTTCTTCGGCGGCTCGCTCGCGCGCAACGCGATCGCCGTCGCCGCGCTGGCCATGGCGTTGGGAATGACGCTGGCCATGATCGTGACCGTCTCCTCCATCCGCGAGACGGTGCGCGTGTGGGTCGGGCAGACGCTGCGCTCGGATCTCTTCGTCAAGGCCGCCGCCGGCAGGAGCCGCGGCTTCGTGGGCGACCTTCCTGCCGACGTCATCGACCTCCTGCGCGCGATCCCCGGCGTCGCCGCCCTCGATCCGCTCCGCGTGCGCGACGCCGCCGACGGGCGGGGCCGTCCCTATACCGTCGGCTCCGGGGATTTCGCGGTCCTGGCGCGCATCGGCGGCCTGCCGTTCCTGGACGGCCGCGACGCCCGGGAGGCCGCGATGGCGGCGCGGGCCAACGGAGACGCCCTCGTGTCCGAGCCGTACGCCCGGCGCTTCGGCGTCGCGGCGGGCGGCCGGGTCCGGCTCTCGACACCGAGGGGCGACAGGGATTTTCGCGTCGAAGGCGTCTACCGCGACTACTCCAACGACAAGGGCACCGTCATGATCGACCGGGGCCTGTACGTCTCCCTCTTCGGAGACACGCGCGTCACGAGCGTCGCCGTCCTCGCCGCCCCGGGCACGGACCCGCAGGAACTGCGGCGCCGCATCCTGGCCGCGGCGCAGGGCCGTTACGCGCTGTCGGTTTCGACCAACGGCGAGCTGCGGCGAGCGGCCCTGGCCATCTTCGATCAGACCTTCGCCGTGACGCGCGCGCTCGAGGGGATCGCCGTCGCCGTGGCGATCCTCGGCATCGCCAACGCGCTGGTGGCCTCGGCCGTCGAGCGGCGGCGGTCCTTCGGCCTCCTGCGCGCGATCGGAGCCGACGCGCGCCAGATTCGCGAATCCGTTCTGCTGGAGGCGGCGCTGACCGGGGTGGTCGCCTCGCTCGCCGCGATCGGAGCGGCTGCCGCCTTCGCTTATCTCCTGCTGGCGGTCCTGAACCCGCAGTCCTTCGGCTGGACGGTCGTGTTGAGCGTTCCGGGAGAGCGGCTGGCCGGGGCCGTTGCCGTGGTCCTCGCGGCCTCCGTCGCCGCGGGGATCTTTCCGGGCCGCCTGGCCGCGGCCGTCGACCCCGCTGCGGCTCTGGCGGAGGAATGAGGAAGAATCGGTTCATCTGTTCATCGGTTCATCGGCTCATCTGCCCCAACAAGACTCATCCGCCCCAATGAACCGATGATTCAATGAACCGATGAACCGATTGTTCCTGACAACTCTGCTCCTGCTCACTGCCACCCCGGTGAATCAAAGCCCCCTCTCGTTCCCCCGCGACCATGGCAGCCACTCCGACGCCGCAATCGAATGGTGGTACTACACCGGGCACCTGACCGACGACCGCCAACGGGAGTACGGATTCCAGCTGACGTTCTTCCGCCTGCGGGACCTCGATCTGGCGCACTTCGCCTGGACCGACGTCGCGGCGAAGACGTTTCGCTTCGAAGAGAAATCGCACCTGGCTCTTCCGGGGATCGCGGAGACGGCGCCGGATCGCCTGGCCGTTTCCAACGAGGATTGGTCGGCCAAAGCGCAGCCGGACGGCGCGCACCGCCTCAAGGCGCGCGGCCGCGAATGGGACCTCGACCTGACTCTGCAGCCCTCCAAGCCCCCCGTGGCCAACGGACCGGAAGGGATCTCGCGCAAGGGCCCGGGCGAGAACGAGTACTCCCATTACGTCTCGATCACCCGGCTCCAGGCGCGCGGGCGATTTCGCGATCGCGGCCGCCAGGGGACCCTCTCCGGCACGGCCTGGTTCGACCACGAGTGGGGATCGGGCGCGCTGCCGAAGGAGGCGGTCGGCTGGGACTGGTTCGCGCTGCAGCTTTCCGACGGCTCGGATCTGATGCTCTACCGCATGCGCGACCGTTCCGGCCGGGCCACCGCGTTCTCCGCCGGCACGTTCGTCGATGAGCGCGGAAATGGCGAGCCGGTCCGCTGGCAGGACGTCACGCTGACGGAGCTCGAGCGCTGGAAGTCGCCTCGAACGGGCGCGACCTACCCGGAGAAATGGCGGATCGGCGTCGCCTCCGCCGGCCTCGACGTGACGGTGGAGCCCCTGGTGCCCGATCAGGAGCTCGTGACCGAGCAGTCAACCGGCGTCATCTACTGGGAAGGGACCTGCAAGATCACCGGGACGCGCGCCGGAAGGCCCGTCGCCGGCCGCGCCTATGCCGAGCTGACCGGCTATGCGCGCCGCGACGTGCCGGGGTTCGGACCGTAGTCTGTCGAACGAAAGTTCTTATTCCAACGAACGACGTCGGGGCGGCGCTTGTCCCCGCCCGCGGGCGGCCGCGGGGCCGCTCCGACGACGCCTAAGACAAGAGTCCCGGGTCCGGAGTCCCGCTATTTCTTCTTGTACCCCTTGTCCACCGTCTCGACCGTCAGATAGAAGTACTTCGCGTTCTTCAAGTTCCGGTAGACGTAAGGGAAGGCGATGCGGAAATGATCGCGCTCGCCCTTGTCGAGGTGGCCGATCTTGTTTCCGCCGCTCCCCGCCGCAACCAGGTTTCCTTGCTCGTCGAAGACCGCGATCGCGATGCCCACGACCTGATCGATGAACCCGTTGTTGTCCACGCGCACTTCCGCGCTGGTGTTGGCGACCCGCAGCGGCTTGAGGGTGTCGCCAAGATTCCAGGTGATCTGAGCGACGGAGAGATTGTTCCACTTGAAGTCGATCACTTGAACGCCGGCGGCGCCGGGCGCCCAATCGATCTTCTGCGTTGAAACTTCGGCGGTCGCCGCGGTCGCGAGCAAGAAAAAGCCGGCGATCAGGCTGATGCATTTGGCCATCGTGCCACCTCCGATTCGGAGGCTAGCACGGGGGGTGCCAAGTGGGCGTGAGGCGAGAGGCGTGGGGCGTGAGGCGTGAGGCGGACGACGAAGCGGATTCCGATTTACGCCTTACGCCTGCCGCCTTACGGCGCGCGTCAGCGGGCGCGCAGGCGGCTGTGGCGGTAGCCGTAGAGCAGGTAGATCACCAGACCGACGCCGAGCCATCCCACGAACCGCCACCAGGACGACGGCGGCAGGTAGCAGATCAGGCCGAGGCACGACAGGATCCCGAGAATCGGAAAGAGCAGCGGCCCGAAGGGCACGCGGAACGGGCGTTCGCGACCGGGATCCTTGTAGCGCAGCACGATGATCCCGAGGCAGATCAGGATGAACGCGAAGAGCGTCCCGATGTTGGTCAGGTTCACCATGTCGTCGAGAGAGGTGAACATCGCCGTCACGCCGACGAGGACGCCAGTCAAGATCGTGGTGACGTACGGCGTGCGGTACTTCGGGTGGACCTTGGCGAAGGACTTGGGAAGGAGGCCGTCCCGGGCCATGGCGAAGAAGATCCTCGGCTGGCCGAGCTGGAAGACCAGGAGCACCGCGGTGTGCGCGACGACCGAGCCGAAGGCTACCACCCCGACCATCCAGCCCGGCATGTCGACGAACTTCATGGCCAGCGTCAGCGGCTCGGCCTGCTCGTTGGAGAGGGTCTTGCGCAGCGCGTCGAACGGGATCATCCCGGTGAAGACCGCGGCGATGACCGCGTAGATGATCGTGCAGATCACGAGCGATCCGATGATCCCGAACGGCATGTCGCGCTTGGGATTGCGAGCTTCTTCCGCCGTGGTCGAGACCGCGTCGAAGCCGATGTAGGCGAAGAAGACGATGGCCGCGCCGGCGGCGATCCCGGAGAACCCGTTGGGCGCGAAGGGGCGCCAGTTGGCCGGCTTGACGTAGTGGAAGCAGACGAACACGAAGAAGCCGAGCACGACGAGTTTGATCGCCACCATCCAGAAGTTGAAGTTCGCGGACTCTTTGACTCCCCACACCAGGACGACCGTGATCGCGGCCACGATCAAGAAGGCCAGGATGTTGAAGACGATCGGCACGCCGAAGACGTGTGGGGCGTGCCGCACGATGTCCGGCATCTTGTCGCGCGCGGTCGTGAAATCGATGGTGATCCAGTCGGGGAGGTGGATGCCCAAACCCTGGAGCAGGGTGTTGAAGTAGTTGGCCCAGGAGATCGCCACCGCCACGTTGCCGATGGCGTACTCCAGGATCAGGTCCCAGCCGATGATCCACGCGATCAACTCGCCCAGTGTTGCGTAGGAATAGGTGTAGGCCGAGCCGGCCACCGGGACCATCGCCGCGAACTCGGCGTAGCAGAGCGCGGTGAAAGCGCAAACCGTGGCCGTCACGACGAAGGAGAGCATCAGGGCCGGACCAGCGCCCGGCCTTGACGCGTCGCCCGCGGCGGCGGTGCCGATGGTCGCGAAGATGCCGGCTCCGATGATCGCGCCGACCCCGAGGGCCACGATGTTCCACGGGCCCAGCGCGCGCTTCAACTCGTGGCCGGGCTCGTGAGTCTCGGCGATCAACTCGTCGAGCGACTTGGTCTGAAACAGTCGTTTGACCACCGACAAAGTGCGGGAAGTTTACCAGCGGGTCGCTGCAGCGCGCCCGAAAACCTTCCGGATTCGGACCCGGTTGCGGGCGGGCGCGGAGTCGAGGCCTTTCGGAATCCGTGCCGCAGGGGCGGCCCCGCGGCCGCCCGCATGCAAGACGATCGTGGCGTGGGCGGGGACAAGCGCCGGCCCTACGGCTCTCAGCGGTCCGCGATCACCGCGGTCAGCTCCGACAGTGAGGCGATGCGGTCGGGCGCGGCGGGATGACGGCCAGTTCGGTCGAGGAGCACTGCCGAGAGCCCGGCGCCTCTTGCGGCCTCATAGTCTTCGGCCAGCGAGTCCCCGACGTGGAGAGCCTCTTCCGGCGCGACCGCCATGCGCCGGCAGGTGCGGCGGAAGATCTCGGGATCGGGCTTCCCGATCTCCTCGATCGCGGAGACAGAGATGGTTCGGAAGCGCTGATGGAGGCCGAGGGCCTCGAGGAGCGTCGGCAGGTAGGAGTCCCAGTTCGAAACGATCGCCAGCGGCAATCCCCGCTCTGCCAGGACGTCGAGCGCGGGAAGAACGTCGTCGTACAGCGCCCATGAGCTCGGATCTCGGAAGTGTGCGGCGAGCCGCGTGAAGACCTCCTGCGAGACGGCGCCCCCGTCCAGGTTCCGGCGGACGCGGTTCAAGAAATGAAACCAGAACTTCGCTTCGCCGGAGACGCCTCCGTAGCGATCCGCGGCCCGCTCTGCGTGAATCTCCCCCCACGCCCGCGACAGCGACGCGGCAAACTCGTGGGATTCGAACCGGGCGCCGTCCTGCGCGAATTCGCGCGCGTAGATCTCCTCGACCGGTGGATCGGGGTGGAGCAGCGTCGCCCCGGCATCGAAGAAGACGGCCTTGATCAAGAAAGGACAAGGGACAAGTGACACGTGACGAGCGGCCGGTGCCGGAGTGAAGGGGCTTTGGTCTTGTCACTCGTCACTCGTCACTCTTCACTTCCTCAGGGCATCACCTGCCCGCCGTCGATGACGATCGACTGGCCGGTGATGTTGCGGGTCTCGTCGGAGGCGAGGTAGGCGGCGAGGCCGGCGATCTCCGAAGGCTCGAGCACGCGTCCGAGCGCCGCGTTGCGGGCCGCGGCTTGACGCCCCTCCTGTTCGGTCTTGCCCGTCATGGCCCCGATCCTGCGAAACCCTTCCCGCGCCATTTCCGTCTCGACCCATCCGGGACACAGCGCGTTGACGGTGATCTCGCGCGGAGCGAGCTCCAGAGCCAGGGCCCGAGTCAGGCCGATGATGCCGTGCTTGGAGGCGCAGTAGGCGGCAAAGCCGGCGACCCCGAAACGGCCGAGCACGGACGACATGTTCAGGATGCGCCCGCCGCGGGCGAGAAACGGGACCGCCTCCCGGACCAGCCGGAACGCGGCGGTCAGGTTGGTCGCCAGGATCGCGTTCCACCGCGCGTCGTCCGGATCGTCGACCGGCGTCGGTCCGCCCAGGCCCGCGTTGTTGACCAGAATGTCGATGTGGCCCCACTTCGAGACCGCCGCGGCGATGGCGCTCGATACCGAGATCGCCAGGGTCACGTCGCACCCGATCGCCAGCGCCTCTCCTCCCTTGGCGGCGATATCCGCGGCGATACGCCCGCAATCGGCCTCGTTGCGCGCAGCCAGCGCCACGCGCGCGCCCTCCGCGGCGAACCGCCGCGCGATGGCCTCTCCGATCCCCCGCGAAGCCCCGGTCACGAAGGCGACTTTCGCGGTGAGGCGCTTGCCGGCCCCATGCGGCTCGCGGTTCGGACCCTGGGAGTTCGGCTGGTCGTGGCTCACGATGCTCCTTCCCGCGTCGGGACGCGGTTAGCCGATGCCGGATGCGGAGGACGCGCCGACTCGCCGGGCGGGATCGAGCTCGGGAGGAAGGGGGAAGGAGACGTCTTCGGCCACGGTGACGACTTCCCGCACCTGGGGCGAGCCGAGACTTCGCAGATGATCCACGATCTGGCCGACCAGGACCTCCGGTGCCGAGGCGCCGGAGGTCACGCCGACCGTGTCGATCCCTTCGAGCCATGCCGGATCGAGCCCCAAAACGTCGTCGAGCAGATGCGCCCGCGCGCCCGCGAGCCGGGCCTCCTCCACCAGGCGGTTGGAGTTGGAGGAGTTGCGCGAGCCGACGACCAGGACCACGGGCGCCTCGCGGGCCAGCGCGCGCACCGCGACCTGGCGATTCTGCGTGGCATAACAGATGTCGTCGCTGGCCGGACAGTGAATCCCGGGAAAGCGGCGGCGCAGCGCCTCCACGATGGGCCGCGTGTCCTCCACGGACAACGTGGTCTGCATGACGCACGCCACTCGCTCCGGATCGTCGACGTCGACGCGCTCCGCGTCGGCGACGGAGGACACCAGGAGGACCTTTCCGGCAGCCTCGCCCATCGTGCCTTCGACCTCTTCGTGGCCGGCGTGGCCGATCAAGATGATCTGGAAGCCCAGCCGGGCGAAACGGATCGCTTCCAGGTGCACCTTGGTCACGAGAGGACAGGTGGCGTCAATGATCCGAAGACGGCGCGCCGCCGCGTCCGCGCGCACCGCCGGCGAGACGCCATGCGCGGAGAAGACGACCGTGCCTCCGTCGGGGACCTCGGAGAGTTCGCGGACGAACCGCACGCCGCGCTCTTCGAACCCTTGCACGACGTGCCTGTTGTGCACGATCTCCTTGCGCACGTAGAGGTCGCCCGGATAGGCGTCGAGAGCCAAATCCACGATGTCGATGGCGCGGACCACACCCGCGCAAAAGCCTCGCGGCGAGGCGAGCAAGATTGTCTTCAGGTGGCGGGGAGCCACGGTCCCATTCTATCGAACGCGCGTGGCGGCCGCAGCGGCGGCGAGACTCGGGCTGTCCGACCGTGGTGATCGGTTGGACCCCACGCCGTACGGCGCCCGGAGCCATGTTTCCGGCCGGGCGTCCCGCCGGAAGAGCGTCCATTCCAGGCAGCAGGATTCGCAGTACAGCTCGCCCCTGGCCGCCTGGCGGGAGCAACCCTCGTTGGCGCAGCCTCTCACCGGTTCCCTTTCTCGCTTCATGACTTCTTCCCCCGTTCTCGAGCTCCCTTGGAGGGGAGCAGGTAGTGCAGCAGTTCTCTCTCGCAGCGCTCGCGGTAGGCCGGAAAGGTGGCCTCGGGATCCTTCTCCATGAGCCACTGGAGCATCAGTCCGTCGAAGATCGCGCGCAGCGTCGAGGCCGCCTCGGCCGGGTCGCGCAGAACGAAGGCTCCCCGGCGCATACCCTCCTCGACAATGCCGCGGTCAATCTCGCGACATCCGGCGTAGAAGCGTTCGCCGACCTGCCGGAAAGCGTCCCGGCGGGCGGCCAACCCGCAGAAATCGATGTACGCGCGGAAGAACGCGCGGTTCTTCGAGGGGGATGGGAAGATCAGACCCACCAGGGCGCGCACCTTCTCGACCGGGTCCTCCGAGGCTGAAACGGCTTCGCGCATCCGCTCCTGGATCGAGTCGATGAGCCAGGCGAAGAGGCTGCGAAACAGGTCTTCCTTGGACTCGAAGTAGTAGAGGGTCACGCCCTTGGATACGCCCGCGCGATCGGCAATGTCCTCGAGGGTCACATCGGAGAAGCCCTTCTCCCCCACCTCGCGGAAGGCGGCCTTCAGAAGCGCCAGCCGGCGCTCGGATTCGTGCGTGGCGGCGGCTTTGGACATGCCGGTATGTTAACTGACCGGTCGGTCAAAAACAAGTGCGAAGTTCTATGTTCGACGTTCTACGTGAGGGGCCCGACCCATTGCGGTAACGTAGAACCTCGCACGTTGAACGTCGCACTGCTCATGCGCATCCATCTCCTTTATTTCGCGTCATTTCGAGACGCCGCCGGCAAGGGCGACGAGATGCGGGATCTGCCGGAGCAAACCTCCGTCCGGGACCTCTGGGAAGCGCTTTCCCGCGAGGTCCCGAAGTTCGCCGCCTTTCCGGCGATGCCCCCGGCGGCGGTCAACGAGGAGTACGTCGGGCCGGACACCCCGCTGACGGAGGGAGACGAGGTCGCCTTCCTGCCGCCGGTGGCGGGTGGTTGAGAACGGGTGCGACGTTCTACGTGCGACGTTCTAGGTTGAATGGAAGGATAGAACCTAGAACTTAGAACTTAGAACTTAGAATCGAACCAACCATGTACCTGACCTCCGCCCCCATCGACGCCGCCGCGCTGCTCCACGCAGCGCGCGCTTGCGACGGCGCCCTGTGCCTTTTCCTGGGCGTCGTCCGCGACGAGAACGACGGGCGGGAAACCGTGGCCATCGAGTACGAGGCCTACGGCGCGATGGCGGAAAAGGAGATGGAAGGGATCGCCGGGCAGCTCGCCGACGAATGGCCGTCGGCGCGCGTCGCGATGATCCATCGCGTGGGTCGGCTGACGGTCGGCGAGGTATCGGTGGCCGTCGCCGCCGTCTCGCCTCACCGCGCGGAAGCGTTCGAGGCCTGCCGAGCGGCGATCGACCGGATCAAGACGACCGTGCCGATCTGGAAGAAGGAATTCCACCCCGACGGGTCTTCGGACTGGGTGGACCCCACGAAGAAGAATTGACTCATCGGTCCATCGGAGGATCGGTTCATCCGCTCCGGACAAGAATCTCTTGGGGCAAAATCACCGATGAACCGATGAACCGATGAACCGATGAACCGATGAACCGATTGGTTCTGATAGCATCGAGCGTTCTAACGCTTCGGAGGTTCTCGACATGAGCACTCAATCCCCCGCCACCCGCGACTGGACGAGCGCGCAGCTCGATCGCCCGGTCATCAACTACCGCGCCGCCGACGGCATCGCGGTCATCGAGATGGACGACCCGCCGGCCAACACCTACACCTACGCGTTGATGCGGCAACTCGACGATGCGGTCCTGCAGGCCCGTTTCGACGACGACGTCCACGTCATCGTCCTTCGCGGCAAGGGCGACCGTTTCTTTTCCGCCGGCGCCAACATCGGGATGCTGAACGCCGTCACCCCCGGCTTCAAGTACTTCTTCTGTCTCCACGCCAATGAAACCCTCCTGCGCCTGGAGCACACGCCCAAACTGGTTCTCGCCGCGTTGAACGGCCACACCGTGGGCGGCGGGCTCGAGATCGCGATGGCCTGCGATCTGCGCATCGCGCGCAAGGACGCGGGCAAGATCGGATTGCCCGAGGTCACGCTCGGCGTGCTCCCCGGCACGGGCGGCACGACGCGGCTGGCCAAGATGGTCGGCAAGTCCCGGGCCATCGAGCTGATGGTCGTGGGCAACACCTTTTCCTTCGAAGAAGCGCACGAGATGGGCCTGGTCAACCAGGTCATCGATGCGACGCCGGAGGACTGGTGGCAGCAGGTCATGGACTACGCCCGGCAGTTCGTGCCGCCGCACAAGGCGTCCAAGGCCGTGGGCCGCATCAAGCGTTCCGTTCAATCCGGCTGGGATCTGCCCCTGGAGTCCGCGCTGGCGGTCGAACGCGAGCTCCAGCAGCTCCTCTTCCAGAGCGAGGACGCCAAGGAAGGCATCGCCGCCAATCAGGAGAAGCGGGTGCCGAAGTTCAAAGGGAGATAGCGGCGACAGCCACGATCGCCCATCTGCTCATCGGTTCATCGGCTCATTTGCCTCGGGTAGAGTCAGGTTCAGGGCACATGGACCGATGAACCGATGAAAAAATGAACCGATCGCCTCTCATTCGCCTCGATAGGCCCCCCCGAAGGAACGCCTCATGAGCACCGACACGGCTTCCCTGCGCCTCCAGACCGACCTCTTCATCGACGGCCAATTCGTCCCGTCCGCCTCGGGCAGGCGCTTCGCCACGGTCAATCCGGCCACCGGCGAAGCGATCGCGCAGGTGGCGGAGGCCGGGCTCGAGGATCTCGACCGCGCGGTGGCCGGAGCCCGCCGGGCGTTCGAGTCCGGACCGTGGGCGGCCATGAAACCGCGCCAGCGCGGCAAGATCCTGGCGCGGGCCGCAGACCTGCTCCTGGCGCGTGCGGACGACTTCGGCCGCGTGGAGACGATGGACAACGGCAAGCCCATCTTCGAAGCGGCCAAGATCGACATGCCCGCCGCGGCGGAGTGCCTGTCCTATTTCGGCGAGCACGCCGACAAGATCTACGGAGATACCCATCCCGGCCGTCCCGACGCGCTCCTTCTGACGCTGCGCGAACCGGTGGGCGTGGTGGGCGCCATCACTCCCTGGAATTTCCCACTGCTCCAGGCCATGTGGAAGATCGCGCCGGCTCTGGCGCTGGGCAACACCGTGGTCTTGAAGCCCGCGTCGGTGACCCCGCTGACCGCGCTCCTCTTCGCCGAGCTCCTGGCCGAGGCCGGACTGCCGCCCGGCGCCTTCCAGGTCGTGACCGGCCCCGGCGCGGTGATCGGGCAGGCCATGGCCGCGCATGCCGGTATCGACAAGATCTCCTTCACCGGCGAGACGGAGACGGGCAAATCGATCCTGCGGGCGGCCGCCGGAACGGTCAAACGCGTCTCGATGGAGCTCGGCGGCAAGTCCCCCAACGTCGTCTTCGCCGACGCCGATCTCGACGCCGCGGCCAAGGGAGCCATCAACGCGATCTTCTACGGCAAGGGAGAGCTGTGCTCGGCCGGGTCGCGGCTCTTGGTCGAAGCCTCCGCGCACGATGCCCTGATGGAACGCGTGGTGGACCGGGCGAAAAAGATGGCTCCCGGCGATCCGATGAATCCGAAGACCCGGCTGGGAGCCCTGGTCTCGGAGAAGCAGCGCGACACCGTGGCGCGGTACGTCGAGGCCGGAAAGCGCGAAGGAGCCAGGCTCGTCGCCGGGGGCAACCGCGCGGCGGTCGAAGGCAAGGGCGCTTTCTTCGAGGCCACCGTCTTCGACGGAGTGACGCCGTCGATGACGATTGCAAAGGAGGAGATCTTCGGCCCCGTGCTGGCGACGCTGACCTTCGCCGACGAAGGCGAGGCCATCTCCGTCGGCAACTCCACGATCTACGGCCTGGCCGCAGCGGTCTGGACCCGCGACATCAAGAAGGCCCTGCGCACAGCCCGGGCCTTGAAGGCCGGCACGGTCTGGGTCAACGCCTACAACCTCTACGATCCGGGCTTGCCCTTCGGGGGCTACAAACAGTCCGGCTTCGGCCGCGAGCGCGGCCATTACGCGCTCGAGGAGTACACCCAGGTCAAGAGCGTCTGGATCGATTTGACCTGAGGCGGGACCGAGGACTGCGGACTGAGGACCGAGACTGAGGACTGAGGACTGAGGACTGAGGACTGAAACGGCCGGCGCCTCAGTAGGTTTTTCCGGACAACAGCCGCCGGAGTCCGCAGTCCGCAGTCCGCAGTCGCAGCGGGATCGCGACCCGCTCGTCATAGACTCGCGGCATGAAGCTCAAGTCGATTCTCGCCTCGATCGGGGCGCTTCTCCTGGCCGCCCTTTCTTACGCTCAGTCCCCTCCCACCGTCGATTCTGTCCTCGACGCCCTCCGCGACGTACAGGGCTTCACCGCCGCGCAGATCTCTCCCGACGGCACGCGGGTGGCCTGGGTCGAGCCGGTCGAAGACAAGTCCGCGCGGGATGCCCGCCACTCTGCGATCTGGACGGCTCCGGCCGCGGGCGGAAAGCCCGAGCGCGTCACCGCGGCGCGGGACGGCCGCTTCCATCGCGAGCTCGGCATCGCCTGGTCGCCCGACAGCAAGAGCCTGGCCTTTCTCTCCGATGCGGACAAGGAACGGCAGCTCGAGATCTACGTCGCTCCGACCAACGGCGGCCCGACCCGGCAGATCACGCGCGTCGCAGGCCAGCTCGGCCACCTCGACTGGTCTCCGGACGGCCGCTCGATCGCGTTCCTGTTCGTCGAGGGCTCGACGCAGGAGACCGGCGCCCTGGTCGCCTACAAGCTCGACGCCGGCGTCGTCGAAGAGAAGGTCGAAGAGCAGCGCATCGCCGTCGTGGACGCGGCCGGGAGCGGACGCGCGCGGCAGGTGAGCCCCGCCGATCTCTACGTCTACGAGTACGACTGGTCGCCGGACGGCAAGAGCTTCGCCGCCACCGCGGCGCAGGGCTCGGGCACCAACAACTACTGGATCGCGCAGCTCTACACGATCGCCGCGGACAGCGGCGCGGCCAGATCGATCTGGAAGCCGCCGCTGCAGGTCGCCAGTCCGTGTTGGTCGCCCGACGGCAAGTCGATCGCCGTGATCCACGGTCTCATGAGCGACTTCGGCTCGACCGGCGGGGACATCTGGATCGTGCCGGCAGCGGGAGGCGAGCCCAGGAACCTGACGCCGGGGGTTGGCGCCTCGCCCAACAAGCTTTTCTACCGCGGGGACGGACAGATCCTGTTCTCCGAGCAGATCGATGGCGGCTACGGGGTCGCCACGGTCGATCCGGTCACCGGCAGGACCGCGTCGCTCTGGGAGGGCCCGGAGGTCCTTCGCCTCTCGGTAGCGTCGCGGGGCCGGGCCTCCGCCGCCGTGCGCTCCTCCTTCGGGCATCCCTCGGAGGTCTGGGCCGGCGAGATCGGCAAGTGGCGGCAGGTCACGCATGCCAACGATTTCGTCAAGCCGTTCTGGGGCGAGGCGAAGAGCCTCCACTGGCAGAGCGACGGCGCCCGCGTCCAGGGATGGCTCCTCTACCCGAGAGCCTTCGACCCGGCCAAGCGCTATCCGATGGTGGTGTCGGTCCACGGCGGGCCGGCGGCGGCCAACGGCCCGAGCTGGCCGGTTCGATGGAACGCGGTCCTGCCCTCCCAGGGATACTTCCTCTTCCTGCCCAATCCGCGAGGCAGCTACGGCTTCGGCGAGTCCTTCACCCGGGGCAACGTCAAGGACTTCGGGCACGGCGATCTGCGCGACATCCTGGCCGGAGTCGACGCCGCGTTGAAGGAGGCGCCGATCGACGCCAACCGCCTGGGAATGGTCGGCTGGAGCTACGGCGGCTACATGGCGATGTGGACGGTCACGCAGACGGACCGGTTCAAGGCCGTCGTGGCCGGCGCGGGGATCGTCGAACTGGCAGAGCTACTACGGCCAGAACCGCATCGACCAGTGGCTCGTCCCCTATTTCGGCAAGTCCGTGTACGAGGACCCCGAGGTCTACGCGCGGTCCTCTCCGATCACCTACATCACTCACACGCGCACCCCTACGCTCGTCCTCCACGGGGACCGCGACTCCGAGGTCCCCACGCCGCAGGGCTACGAGTTCTGGCACGCCTTGAAGACGCTGAACGTGCCCACGGAGCTCGTGATCTACGAGGGCGAAGGCCACGGCGTCCGGCGTCCGGACCACGTCAAGGACATCGAGGAGCGCGTGGTCGGATGGTTGAACAAGTACTTGAAGATAGTTCAGCGTTCGAAGTTCAGCGTTCGAAGTTCAGCGTTCAAAGTTCGATTCGAAGTTCAAAGTTCAAAGTTCAATTCCAGTTCAAAGTTAGCCGAGATGTTCGAGTCGAAAACCCTTGCGGACAAATCGATCCTCGTCACGGGCGGGGGGTCGGGGCTCGGCCTGGCCATGGCCACTGCGTTCGCGTCCTACGGAGCGAAGGTCACGATCGCCGGGCGGACGCGGGAGAAGCTGGAGGCGGCGCTGCCGGAGATCCGCGCCGCGGCCCGCGAAAGGGGCGAGGCGGACTTCTTCGCCGCGGACGTCCGGGACGCCCAGCAGGTCGAGGCCCTGGTCGCCCACGCGGTCGACCGCTTCGGCGGGATCGACGGCCTGGTCAACAACGCCGCCGGGAACTTCCTGGTCGCCGCCGAGGACCTGACTCCCAACGGTTTCGACGCGGTCGTGCGCACGGTCCTCCACGGCTCGGTTCACTGCACGCTCGCGGTCGGGCGGCACCTGCTGGCCCGCAAGGCGCCCGGCGCGGTCGTCTCGATCGTGACGACGTACGCGTGGGCGGGAACCGCCTTCGCCCTGCCCTCGGCCTGCGCCAAGGCCGGCGTGCTCGCGATGACGCGGTCGCTCGCGGTCGAGTGGGGCCACGCCGGGATCCGCTTGAACGCGATCGCCCCCGGGCCGATCCCCACGGAGGGCGCCTTCTCGCGCCTGATCGCGACTCCGGAGGCGCAGAAGAACGCGCTCTCGCGCATCCCGCTCGCCCGTTTCGGCACGAAAGAAGAGATCGCCAACCTGGCGACGTTTCTTCTCTCGGACCTCTGCCCCTACCAGACCGGCGACTGCGTCACGATGGACGGCGGCGAATGGCTGGCCGGAGCGGGAGAATTCTCGGACTACCGCAGGATCCCGCGCGACCAATTCCGCGCCGGCCTCGCCGCGATGCGCAAGAAGTAGGAGAAGAGGCGGGACCGCGGGACTGAGGACTTGAGAGGCTGGAGCGGGGTTGCTGCGATCAAGCCTCAGACTCACCTGTTCGCATAGCCCGTAAACGCCTCGGCCAGAACGGAACCTTGAACTTCGAACTTCGAACTTCGACTCTCCTAAACGCTTCGCCGATCACCTCCGCCAGCTCCGCCTTGTGCACGTTGGCGTTGCCCGTTGCGGGCGAGGCCGACGGCAACGCGGCCCGCGTAGCGCAGCGTGACGGAGCCGGTCAGGAGCGCTCGAAGGCGGTCCTCGACGAACGTCCAGCCGCCCATGTTCCGGGCCTCCTCCTGGGCCCAGACGAGCTCGCGCGCCGACGGATAGGACGCCAGCACGTCCCGCAGCCCGTCCGCCGGGAACGGATACAACTGCTCCAGGCGCACCAGCGCGGTCCTCGCGTCCTTCCTCTCCTGCCGGGCATGGAGAAGATCGTAGAAGACTTTTCCGGCGGAGAGGATCACGCGCTCGATGCCGCGCCTGTCGCCGACCCCGGCGTCGTCGAGGAGAGGCTGAAAGCCTCCCGCGGTGAGATCCTCGAGCGGAGAAAACGACGCCGGAAAGCGCAGGAGGCTCTTGGGCGTGAAGAGCACCAGGGGCTTCATCTGAGGATCGCGCGCCTGGCGGCGCAGAACGTGAAAGTACTGGGCGGGCGTCGTGACGTTGCAGACGCGCCAGTTCTCGTCGGCGCAGAGCTGCAGGTACCGCTCGATGCGCGCGCTCGAATGCTCCGGTCCCTGCCCCTCGTATCCGTGCGGCAGGAGAAGCACCAGCCGCGACGTCTCGCGCCACTTGTCCTCCGCCGAGGAGACGAATTGATCGATGATGACTTGCGCCCCGTTGGCGAAGTCGCCGTATTGCGCCTCCCACAGCACCACCGCCTTGCGGGACTCGACGCTGTAGCCGTACTCGAAGCCGAGGACACCGGCCTCCGACAGCGGGCTGTCGTAGATCGAGAACGGCGCCTGGTCCGGAGCCAGGCGGGCCAGCGGCGTCCAGGTCTCCCCCGTCTTGGAGTCGTGAAAGACGACGTGCCGCTGCGAAAACGTCCCGCGCGCGGAGTCCTGTCCCGACATCCGGACGGCGGTCCCTTCCAGGGCCAGCGAGCCGAACGCGAGCCCTTCCGCGGTGGCCCAGTCGAGCGGCTGCGACCCGTCCGCCATCCTGGCCCTCCGGGCCAGCTGCTGGACCATCTTGGGGTTCAGGTTGAATCCGGCCGGGACGGTGGTCAAGGCGTGCCCGATCTTCGCGAGCGTTTCCCGCGTCACGCCCGTCGGGACGATCGGCACGCGACCGCTCTCTCCGGGGTGAGAGGGAATCACCGGCCGGCCCGTCCGCTTGCCCGCTTCCTGGGCCGCGGCGAGCGCCTGCTCGTAGAGATCGTGCTGGCGCTTCTCGAGCTCCTCGACCTCGGCCTGCGTCAGCACGCCCTCCTGGACCAGCCGCCGGGCGTACAGCGTCTTGACGCCGGGATGCTCCTGGATCCGCTTGTACATCAGCGGCTGGGTGTACGTCGGCTCGTCCCCCTCGTTGTGCCCGTGCAGGCGAAAGCCGATCAGATCGATGACCACGTCCTTGTGGAACTCGCGACGGTAGTCGAGCGCGATCTGCAACACGCGCCACGCCGCTTCGGGATCGTCGCCGTTGACGTGGAAGATCGGGACCTGCACGCCCTTGGCCACGTCGGTCGAGTAGAGCGAGGAGCGGCCCGCGGCCGGGTTCGTGGTGAAGCCGATCTGATTGTTGACGATCAGGTGAATGGTCCCGCCGGTCCGGTACCCGCGCAGCTGCGACAGGTTGAAGATCTCGGCCACCATCCCCTGCCCGGCAAAGGCGGCGTCGCCGTGGAGCAGCACCGGCAGCACGCGCCCCCAGCTCTCTTCCCGCGGCAGACCGAGCGCGTCCTGCCTGGCCCGCACCAGGCCCTCCACCACCGGATCGACCGCCTCCAGGTGCGAAGGGTTGGACGGCACGGAGATGGCGATGTCGCGTCCGTTTTCGGACAAGCGCGTCGCGCGCGCGCCCTGGTGGTACTTGACGTCCCCCTCGTCGGCCGGAAAGTCGGGGTGCACGGTCCCCTCGAAGCCGGCGAAGATGCGCTCGGCGGCGTTGCCGACGACGTTGGCCAGAATGTTCAGCCGGCCGCGATGGGTCAGGCCCATCGTGACTTCTTCGATCCCGCGATCGGCGGCCCCCTCGATGAGACGGTCGAGCAGCGCGATGGCCGTCTCGCAACCCTCGATCGAGTAGCGCCGCTGGCCCAGAAAGCGGGTTCCCAGGAACCGCTCGAAGGTCTCGGCCGCGACGAGCTTCTCCAGAATCCGCCGCTTCAGCTCCCTGGCCAGCGGCTCCGGCGCGGCCCCGACCCGCTTGCGGATCCAGTACTTCTCCGAGGGGCTCGAGATGTGGCGGTACTCGACGCCGACCTTGCCGCAATACACGCGGCGCATGAGCGCCGACGATGTCGCGCAAGGGCATGTGGTCGCCGCCGGCGAGGCCGCCGGTCCAGAACTTCCGATCGAGGTCCCAGATGGTCAGCCCGTAGGTCTCCAGATCCAGCTCGGGATGGTGCTGCACCTTCATCATGCGCAGCGGATCGATGTCCGCGATCAGGTGGCCGCGCACGCGGTACGCGTTGATCAGCTCGAGCACCCGGGCCTGTTTCTCGATCTCGACGCTGCGTCCTTCGCCGCCGAAGGCGGGATTGCGGTCGCGCGCCCAGTGGAAAGGCTTGTGCGGGATGCCCAGATCCTCGAACGCCTTCTCGTAGAACTCGCGCTGGCCCAGAAGCAGCTCCTCGATCGAGGCCAGGAAGGCGCCCGATTCCGCTCCCTGGACGATGCGGTGGTCGTACGTCGACGTGAACGTCACGACCTTGCTGATCGCCAGCTGCGAGAGGGCCTCGGTGCTCATGGCGCGAAACTGCGCCGGATACTCCATGGCGCCGGTGGCCACGATCACGCCCTGGCCGGGCATCAGGCGGGGCACCGAGGCGGTCGTTCCGAGCGTGCCGGGGTTGGTCAGCGAAAGCGTCGTGCCTTCGAAGTCGCGCACCTCGAGCTTGCCCTTGCGCGCCCGACCCACGACGTCGTCGGCCGCCGCCACGAACTGCGCGAAGCTCATCGCGTCGGCGCCCTTGACGTTGGGCACGAGCAGAGTGCGCGTCCCGTCGGACTTCTCGACGTCCACGGCCAGGCCGAAGTTCACTCCTTCGCGGCGAATCCGCGAGGGCGTCCCGCCCGACGCGTCGTAGGCGTCGTTCAACTGCGGGAAGTCCTCCAGCGCCCGCAGGATGGCCCAGGCGATCAGATGGGTGAACGAGATCTTTCCCTGGTCGTTGCCCGCCCGCCACCCGTTGATGAGCCGCCGGTTCTCGTCGAGCAGCTTGATCGGAGCCTGCCGCTGCGAGGTCGCGGTCGGGACCTGGAGGCTCGCCTCCATGTTCTCGGCGACCCGCAGAGCTCCGCCCCGGATGGCCTCCCGCTGCTCGCCCGCCCGCAAGGGCCGCGGCGCCTCGGCGGCTGGAACCGGAGGCGCAGACGGCGCGGAGACTTCGCCTTCCGCCTTCCGCCTCCCGACTTCCGCCCCGTGCCCCAGACGCTCCCGAAAGAAGTCGCGCCACTCTTCGTCCACCGACTCGGGGTTGGTCCGAAACCGCGCCAGCAGATCGGCGACGTAGCTCGCGTTCTCGCCGAATTCGGAGATCAGCTCCTCGCTCGAGTCCACGTCGGTCCGGGAGGCCATGGGGGGGTGATTCTAGCCTCTCCATCGCAGGATCGGGATGCGGGCACGGTAGGATCCGGGATCGGCAAGATGCTGAGGAGGCGAGCGGGCGAGCGGGCGAGGGGGAGAAGAAGATCCCCCACTCACCCACTCTCCCCCTCACCCCCTCGGTTGCAAGAGGCACCTCCGTGACCGAAGCCCCGAACGTCCTCGAAGTCTCGAACGTGACAAAAACGTTCGGCTCCACCCGCGCCGTGGACGGCGTGTCGTTCTCCGTCCGGCCGGGCTCGATCTGCGGTTTGCTGGGGCGCAACGGCGCCGGCAAGACGACGACCCTTCGGATGATCAACGGGATTTTTCTCCCCGACAGCGGAGGCAATCGCGCTCTTCGGATCGTCGCAGCGCCGGACCGCCCGCGACCGGATCGGCTACCTCCCCGAGGAGCGTGGGCTGTACAAGAAGATGACCGTCCTCCAGCAGCTTCTGTTCTTCGCGGAGATCAAGCGGCGCTCCGCGTCGCAGGCCCGGCCGCGCGCCGAGGCGTGGTTGAAGAGGCTCGAGCTGTGGCCGCTCGCCGACGCGAAGCTCGAGGAGCTGTCCAAGGGAAACCAGCAGAAGGTGCAGCTGGTCGCGGCGCTTCTCCACGAGCCGGACCTGCTGATCCTGGACGAGCCGATGTCGGGGCTCGATCCGGTCAACGCCGTCCTCGTGCGCCACATCTTGAAGGAGCTGGCCGGAGCGGGCCGCGCCATCCTGCTGTCGACGCATCAGATGGGCGAAGCCGAGAAGCTGGTCGACGAGATCGTGCTGCTCCACGCCGGCCGCGTGGTGCTGGCGGGAGAGCTGGACGCGGTCCGTGCCTCATTCGGGCAGAACACACTTCACGTGGCGTTCGACGGCGACGGGGCGTGTCTGACAGAGGCGCCCGGGGTGGCGCGCGCGTCGGTGAGCAGCCGCGCGGCGGAGCTTCGACTCCTGCCGGGCGCCGATCCTCAGAAAGCGCTCGAGTTCCTGGTGCCGCGGCTGCGCGTCACTCGCTTCGAAGTGGCCGCGCCGTCGCTGGAGGAGATCTTCATCGAGAAGGTCGGGGGCGAGACCCTGTCGCGCGAGGCGGCATCGTGAGGATGTTCGCCGTCTTCAAGCGCGAGTATTTCCAGGTCGTGCGCAAGAAATCTTTTCTGATCCTGACCGTGCTGCTCCCGTTTCTGATGGCCGGCGTCATTGCCGTGCCGACGCTGCTCGCGATCAAGGGCCTGGGCGGCAAACGCGTGGCGGTCGTGGACGGGACAGGGGTCCTGGCCGCGGATGTCGCGCGGGAGCAGAGGGATGAGCTCGCGAACGTCGGACGCGCGGGCCGCCTGGGAGGAGTCGGACGCGCGCGATCCGCCGAATCGGGAAGCCTCTCGATCGAATACGTGCCCCCTGGATCGGAGGTCGAGACGGCGCTGCGCCAGTGCCTGGCGCGGCTCAACCGCCCGTCCGCGGCGTCTCCCGATCGGTTGGACGGAGTCCTCGCTGTTCCGGCGGACGCCCTCGCCAATCCCGACGCGAAGCTGACCTACTACACGCGGACGTCCTCGGACTTCATCACCCAGGAGCGCCTGGCCCGCGTAGTGAACCAGGCGTTGTTGCACCGGCGTCTGGAGAGCCGGGGCATCGCCGCAGCCGACATCGAGCGCCTTCTCCGAGCGGCACCGATCGAGGGGGTGCAGCTCACGGGATCCGGACAGAAACACCGGCGCGGCGAGCTCGAGTTCCTGGGAGCGTTCCTGTTCATCCTGCTTCTCCTCCTGCCGATGCTCATCTACGGCCAGGAGATCATGCGCGGCGTGGTCCAGGAGAAATCCGACCGCGTCGTCGAGATCCTGATCTCGTCGATGTCGGCCCTCGAGCTCCTGTCGGGCAAGGTGCTCGGTCTGGCCGCGGCCGGATTGACTCAGATCGCGGTGTGGATGGCCATGGCCGCGGCGGCGTTGGGGTTCCTGGGCGGGGCCGCGTCGCTGGCCGGAATCGGGGTGATCCAGCTCCTGAGCCTGCGGGTGTCGGCTTTCTTTTTCCTCTTCTACATCCTGGGCTACCTGGTGTACGCCTGTCTCTACGCGGTGGGAGGCGCGGTGTCCAACTCCGACAAGGAGGCGCAGCAGGTGCTGGCGCCCCTGGTGATCGTCCTGATGATTCCCTGGATTCTGGCGATGCCGATCCTGCAGAGCCCGGAGTCGGCCTTCGCCGTCGCGCTCTCGCTCGTCCCGGTCTTCACCCCGATCACCATGTTCCTGCGGATCCTCGTCTCGGAGCCGCCGGCGTGGCAGATCGCGCTCTCGGTCGCGCTCTCGGCGGGAACAATATATATCTTGTTTGTCGCGACGGCCCGGATCTTCCGCGTCGGCATTCTCTCCTACGGCAAACGGCCCACGATCCCGGAGCTCTGGAAGTGGCTGAAGGTGTCGTGAGGGCTGATTGCGAGGACGAAGGCCGCGGCCGTCGGGACCAAACCCTCCCTTCGGGCAGCGGAACGGAGGTAGTCTCGCTCCATGCGCAAATCAATCGTCGTCTCGTCCCTCGTTCTGCTCGCTTCGACCGCGCCGGCACCGGCCCAGAACGACAAGGGCATCGTTCGCGAGACGACCGGCGCCACGGTGATCGAAGTCCCGGTCAACGTCCTGGGCAAGGACGGATTGCCTCTGCCCGGGCTGACCGCCGCCGACTTCGAGCTCACCGACAACGGAAAGAAACAGACGATCTCCGGCTTCGAGGTCGTGGACCTGCGACGGCCGGCCGCCGCGACCCGGCGCCCGCCGGTGCCACGAACCCCTTCGCCGAGCTGCCCGCCGCGGCAGCCCGCCGGCACTGGCTGCTCGTCTTCGACCTCTCCTATTCGACGCCCACCGGCCTGATACGCGCCCGCGACGGCGCCCGCCAGTTCGTACAGAAAGAGATGGGCGGCAGCGACCTGGCCGGCGTCGCGACCCTCTCCGTCGAGCACGGCTGGAACCTGGTGGAGAACTTCACCACCGACCGGACGCAGCTCTCCCGCGCCGTCGACACGCTCGGGCTCATCAAGCCCAACATCCGCACCAACGATCCGCTTGCCTTCGCCTTTGAGCAACCCGGCTGGAGCGCCGGTGGCTCCAGGAACGACGCCAAGGACGACGCCGTCCGTGAGCAGATCGCCGACCTCCAGCGGCTGCAGATCGACCGCCTCGGACGATCGCGAGCGTGGGCGCATCACCCAGCAGCTCAACACGCTGGGGCAGATGGCCCGGACGCTCGACGCCGTCCGCGGCAGCAAGCACGTCCTGCTCTTCACCGAGGGATTCGAGAGCCGGATGATCAACGGCGACGCCGGGAGCTTCAAGAACAGCATGGACGCCTCCGCTCCGACTCAGGAGACCAGCGCCGAGGCCTCCGTCCATGGCGAGACCTGGAAGATCGACGGCGACGCGCGCTTCGGCAGCTCCTCCACCCGCAGCTTCCTCACCAACGCGCTCTCTGTCTTTCGGCGCTCCGACGTGGTCCTGGACACGATCGACATCAGCGGCCTGCGCGCGGAAAGCGACGTCGCCCGCAAGGCCGGCAGCGGCGCGGATGCGCTCTTCACCATGGCCAACGAGACCAACGGCGACTTCATCAAGAACGCCAACCAGCTCTCCGGGAGCCTCCAGCAGCTCATCGATCGGACCGCCCTGGTGTACGTCCTGGCGTTCCAACCGGGAAGCTTGTCCAAGCCCGGCGCGTTCCACGAGGTCCGCGTCAAGGTTCGGGTTCCGACCTCCAAGATCGCGGCGCGGTCGGGCTACTACGAACCGCGCCCCTACACCAAGCTCACCCCGATCGAGCGCGTGCTCGCTTCCGGAGACCTCCTGACGGGCGGCTCGGGAACGTCGGAGATCCCGGTGCAGATGGTCGCCGCGCCGTTCGCCTCGGACGCGACGGTGGCGCAGGTCCCGGTGATTCTGGAGATCCCCGGCAAAGCGCTGCTCCAGGGAGAGAAGGGCGCGCAGAGCCCGATCGAGATCTACGTCTACGCCAGCGACGCCAACGGAACGCTGACCGACTTTCTGACGCAGGAGATGAGCATCGACCTGAGCCGGCTGCGCTCCCGTCTGGAGGCCGGCGGCATCAAATACTACGGAACGCTCTTCCTTCCTCCCGGTCGCTACACCGTGCGCGCGCTCGTCCGCAATGCCTCGACCGGACGCTCCTCCGTGACCACGGTGGCCGTGGCGGTCCCGGCCATCCCCGGCACGCTCCCGACGGTCCTGCCGCCGTTCTTCCAGGATGCCGCCGACACCTGGCTGATGGTCAAGGCGAAACCGCGGCCCGACGCTTCCCTGCACCACGCCGATTACCCGTTTGCGATCGGCGCGGACTCGTTCATACCGGCCGCGCTCGCCGTGATCCGGGCGGGCTCCACCGCGCAAGTCACGGTCGTGACTTACAACTTCGGTACCGCGGGAAAGAGCGAGCCGCTGCAGGTCCTTCCGGAGGTCCTGGGGCCCGATCACAAGCCCCGCAAGGTGGACGTCCAGGTGGTGAAGCGCTCCGATCAACAGAAGGACGGCAGTCGGGCCTTGCTGCTCTCCTTCAAGCCCGAAGGACTGGAGGCCGGCCGCTACGACTTGAAGGTCCGTGTTTCCGACCGCGTCACGCGCAAGACGGCCGAGGCGTCGAGCGGATTCGAGGTCCGGTAAACCGTCGCTTCCGCTTGATCGCGATCTGCGCCCTTCGGGCGCACCGGTCCGCGGCTCGCCTGTGGGCTCGACCGCGGACCTGATCGCGCTCTGCGCTCTCGCTCTCGCGGCGCGCGCCTCCTCCCCTCTGGGAGACTTCGCGCGCCGCGAGCTCAAGGACGGTTGTGCCGAGGTCGAGATTGTCTGGGGCTGCGGTCAGAATCCTGTCAGCCTCCCGGTCGCGGAGCGGCCGCCGCGGCTGAAAGCCCACGCACCAGCGCGACGCGCGGGGAAAACGTGGCCTGACGCCTAACGGTCCTTGGCGGGCCCGTTGCGGCCCGAGGGCCTGGCCGAGGCGTCGCCGGACAACAGACCGTAGGTCTTCCAGGTGCGGCCGCCGTCGATGCTCTTCCAAAGGGCTCCCTGGCTGCCGGCGTAAAGCGTCGACGTCCCCGGCACCAGAGCGAGGGCCGCCAGCGTGCCCTCGGTCATCAGGGAAGACCAGCTGGCGCCCGAGTTGCCGGTGTGCCACAGCCCGGACGGTCCCAGGGCATAGACGTGTGCCGGCGAGCTGGGGTCGGCAACGACGGTCGAGACCTGGAGCGCGGTCAGGCCGGCGTTGGAGGGCGTCCAGGTCGCTCCGGCGTCGGTGCTCTTGAAGATGCCGCTGTCCGTCCCGATGTAGACGGTGGAGGACGGGTCGCGCGCGATGGCGAGTCCTCGGACGGCGCCGGTCCAATGTCGCGTCCCCGCCTCCACCCACTGCCCGCCGCCGTCGGTCGACTTGAACACTTTCCCGCTCTTGGTCCCGGCATACAGGACGCCTGCGCCCGGCGTGAGCGCCAGCGCGGTGATCGACGGATCGGTGAGTCCGGTGGTCGCGGCGGTCCAGACTTCGCCGTTGGCGGTCGCAAAGACGCCCCCGTCGGTCGCCGCGAAGAACTTCGAACCGGCGGGACCGGAATCGGCGGCCAGCACGCTCACGAAGAGATTGGACAAATCCTGGTTCGCCTCGGCCCACGTGGTTCCCGCGTCGGTGCTCTTGAAGACCCCGAGTCCATCGGTGCCGACGAAAACCGTTCCGGGATGCGCGGCGTCTGCGGCCACGCTCGTGACGTAGAGATCATTGAGCGGGCCCTCGGCCGCCTTCCACGTCTCGCCGCCGTCGGGGCTCTTGAACAGCCCTTGAGAGGTGCTGGCGTACAGAGTCGTCGGGGATTCGGGAGCGACGATGAGCGCATTGATCACGCCCGCCCCTTCCGATGCCACGGGCGCGACGCCGCCGGACTCCGACGGGGCGGGCGCGGGTGCGGCGGCGCTGGCCGGGCGCTCCGGAGTCGCGACGGCGGCGACGGAAGCGGGCCCCCGCTGGGCGTTGGCGACGACCGGAGGGGTTTTCCCGCTCTTCCTCTTCTCCGCCACGCGCCCGGCTCCCGGCGCAGCGCGAGACCTCGGCGCCGACGCGATCTGGACGTCGCGAGGAACCAGAGCCACGGCGGCCCACGTCTGGCCGTCGCTCGTCGACCGGAAGACACCGCCGTTGGTCCCGGCATACAAGGTCGAGTGCGGGCCGGACCGCAGAGCCAGCGCGCTGATGAAGAGGTTCGTGAGGCCGTTGCTCGCCTCGGCCCAGCTGGCCCCTCCGTCGGCGCTCCGAAACAGCCCCGCCGCCGTTCCCGCGTAGATCGTGGACGGGTGTTCCCGATCGACGGCGAGGGAAAGAACGAACGTGCTGCGCAGTCCTCGCGTGAGCGATACCCACCTGGACCCGTCATTGGTTTGATACAGGCCGTCGTAGGTCGCCGCATAGACGATCGACGGCGCACCGGGGGAGACGGCCAGAGCCCAGACGAATCGGTTGGAGAGACCCGCGTTGACGGCGTTCCAGGATTCGCCGCCGTCGGCGCTTCGGAAAACGCCGCCGGAGTTCGTCCCTGCGTAGAGCGCCGCCGTGCGCGGCTCGACAGCCAGGCAGGTCACGAAGACGTTGGAGAGTCCGCGGATCTTCTGCGTCCAGCTCGCGCCGGAGTCCGTGCTCTTGAAGACACCGTGGTTCGTACCGGCATAGATCGTGGCGGGCGAGGCCGGGTCGAAGACCAGCGCAGCGATGAAGGAGTCCCCCAGGCCGGTGTCGAGCCGGGCCCACGCCTTCTCGTCCGCGGTGCGCAGGACGCCGCCCGAGTTGGTGCCGACGAAGAGATCGCCGGTTCCCGCGCGCACCGCGAGCGCTCCCACGAATTGCCCCTGGAGACCGTGCGAGAGCGGCGTCCAGGTCTCACCATCGTCGGTACTGGCGAAGAGACCGCGAGCGGTCGCGGCGTAGACGCGGGCGGGCGTCGTCGGATCGACCGCCAGAGCGGTCACGAACCCTCCCTCCGAGATGCCCGCCCATTTCTTCTCCACCGCCGGGGAGGCCGAGGGCGCGAGCACAGCGAGGAACAGGAGCGCCGCCCTCGTCCATCTCGACGAACGTCCGCCGCGCAGAGGCCTCAGCGTCCGCCCGGGGCCGCAAGCTCCCCGACCGAGACGCCTCGGACGTCCAAATCTGGCCATTGGAAACGATCTCCCCCCGATTGTCCCACGGCCGCAAGTGCCGCCGCGACCGACCAACAGCCTAACAGCTTCTCCGGGCACGGGCCCGGGCGGGATGTCGTCTCGGCGCGCCGGCCCGAGGCGTTCGTCCCGAAAATGGACCGCTCCGTCCCGGTCATTCCTCCGCCTCTCCCGCCCTCGCCGCGACCCGCTCCTTGATTTCCTGGACCTCCGGATGCTGAAAGCCCAGGAGCTCCGCGACCCGGCGCGCCAGGTGGCTCTCGACCGCGGTCAGCGCTCCGTCGGCGTAGACCACCTCCCAGATCGTCCGGACCAATCCCCGGCGCTGCTCCCGCGACAGATGGTCCGTCAGCAGGCGCGTGAAGTGATACAGGTCCACGCTCTCGCGGCGCTCCTCTTCCGCCGCGCGAAAGACCTCGCGCATCTCCTCTTCCCGCACGCCCATCTCGTCTCGGATGTGGCGGGCAATGCGCTCGCGTTCCTCCGGGCGGAAGACGTCGTCGGCGTACGCGATCTCGAGCAGGAGAGCGCATGCCGCCACCGTCACCGGATCGACGCGCTGGGGCTCTCGTCCCTGTCCCGCCCGGCCGGCGAAGAAGCTCCGGATGGCCTCGATCCCCACGGCGCGAGTCTACTGGAAGGAAAGGGGCCCGCAAGCGCGCGCCCCGGACCCGGAAACCTTTTCCAGCCGACTGCGTATTCGGAGAAGGAGCACGAACATGAATCGACGCAAGCTCGAAACCCTCTTGATCACGTTGGAGTCCACACCGGTTCTTCTCGCCCGCGCCGCGGACCAGCTGTCCCCGGAAGAGGCCCGCCGGAAACCGCAGGGCGGGGGGTTTTCCCTCCTGGAGAACGTCTGGCATCTGGCCGACCTCGAGCGGGAGGGCTTCGGCGTGCGCATCCGCCGCATCCTGAGCGAGGAGGAGCCGTCCCTTTCGGACTTCGACGGAGACCGGGTCGCCCGCGAGCGCCGATACAACGACCGCGATCTGGCTCCGGGTCTGGCTGCCTTCGGAGAGACCCGGGCCCGCAACATCGAGGCGCTGCGCGGCGCCACCCGATCGGACTGGAAGCGCCGCGCGGAACAGGAAGGCGTCGGCCGTATCTGCCTGGAAGACGTTCCCCGTCAGATGGCCCAGCACGACGCGGCCCACACCCAGGACATCGCCGCGCTGATCGCGCACCTGCGCGCCGGCGCTCCCTTTCGCAGCCAACTTTCCTCCGCCGTCGCCTGAGCTCGGCCGCGGCGCAAGCAGCTCGGCCTGCCCGAATCAGGGGTCCCGTCGCCCGGACACAGCCTCCTCCACGGTGCTCCCCTCGCCGCCGTGCTCCTCGGGATGACCGGGTCGGGATGCGAGTGTCTTGCAACGAAGATCCCGAGAGCGCCTCCGTGCCGTAGGGGCGGCCCTCGCGGCCGCCCGCGGGCGGGGACAAGCCCCGTCCCTGCGTCGCCCCGTCGAAACGGAACTTCCGTTACAGGACTCTAGGGTTCGCGCATCTGCGTGGACGGAGCCCCCGGCGGGGACGCGCGGCGCATTCGCTCGCGCACGAAGGCGATGATCCCCGGGAGAATCGAGAGGAACACGACGATGAGGATGACGGCCTCGATGTTCTTCCGAACCCACAGAAACTGGCCGAGGTAGTAGCCGATGAGAGTCATCGAGAGAACCCAACCGATTCCGCCGAAAACGTTGAAGGCCAGGAACCGCCGGTAGTTCATCTTCCCCATGCCGGCGACGACCGGGGCGAACGTCCGGACGATCGGCATGAAGCGCGCCAGGATGATGGTCTGGCCCCCCCGCTTCTCGTAGAAGTCGTGGGCCCGGCGCAGATGGGCAGGGTTGAAGAAGCGCGACCTGGGCCGATTGAACAGAGCCGGCCCGGCCTTTCGCCCGATCCAGTACCCAACCGTGTCCCCGACGATGGCCGCCAGGATCAGGGGGACGTTCAGCCAGACGATGTCCAGGCGGCCCGCGGCCGCGAAGACGCCCGCCGTGACGAGCAGCGAGTCTCCCGGCAGGAAAAAGCCGACCATCAGGCCCGTCTCCGCGAAGACGATGGCGGTCATGGCCGTCATCCCGCCCACGCGGACCAGCGTCTCGACGTCGGTGAGCTGATGGATCAGATGCTTGAGCCAGTCCACGGAGAGAGGGTACCAGAGCCGTGAAACGTCAAACGTGAGACGTCCAACGAGGCGCCGAGGCCATTCGGCTTCCGTTCCACGTTTTACGTTTTACGTTTTACGTCTTACGATCCTCCGATGCCCGAGTACACCGACGAGCACGCCCGATCCGGCCTCGACGCGCAGCTGCCGGCCATCGAGACCTGGCCGAACCAGTACGCGCAGTACGAAATCACCGTGGAAATTCCGGAGTACAACGCGATTTGCCCGAAGACCGGCTTGCCGGACTTCGGCCATTTGACGATTCGCTATGCGCCGGACATGCTCTGCCTGGAGCTCAAGTCCCTCAAGCTCTACATCGTGGCTTACCGCAACGTCGGCATCTTCTACGAGAACGCGGTCAATCGGATCCTGGACGACTGCGCGGCGGCCTGCCGGCCGAAGACCATGACCGTCATCGGCCGGTTTTCCTCGCGGGGCGGGATCTCATCGGTCGTGGAGGCGAAGTACCCAAGGGGATAGTGCGAGGTTCTACTTCGTAAACTCCTCCCACAGCGCTTTCTTCAGCATCGGCGCGACGACTCCCGGGCGGCCGTTCCCGATCGCTTTGCCGTCCACCGCGACGATCGGATACGTCCACAGCGTCGTCGAAGCGAGGAAAAGCTCGTCCGCCTCGAACATCTCTTCGACGGTGAAGGCCCGCTCTTCCACTTCGATCTTGAGACCGAGGGCCGCCGCGATGACCGCGCCGCGGGTGACGCCTGACAGGATGCGGGGGCCGCTCGCGGCCGTGCGCACGACGCCATCGCGGACCAGAAAGAGATTGGCCTTCGTGGCCTCGCACGCCAGGCCGTCCCGAACGAGAATCGCGTCGATCGCTCCCGCCTCCTTGGCCTTCTGAAGCGCGAGCAGATTGGGCAGAAGCATGACCGTCTTGATGTCGCAGCGCCCCCAACGGTCGTCGGGCGCGAGGATGGCGCGGCCTCCGGTCTCCGCGGGAGGCGGGTCGCTCTCCCGGGCGAAGGCGTAGATCGTCGGACGTGTCCCCGGCGGCGGGAAGGCGTGGGCGCGGGGAGCGGCGCCGCGGGAGACCTGGGCGTACACGACGGCGTCGGACGAGGCCAGATCGTTCTCCGCGAGGAGGCGGGCCGCCACGCCGGGATAAAAGCCGGCGTCGACGCCGATCCGGATCGCGGCGAGCCCCTCCTGCATCCGCGCGACGTGCTCGGCCAGGTGAAAGCCCCGGCCTCGCCAGAACCGCGCAACCTCGTAGATGGCGTCGGCGAAGAGGAACCCCCGGTCTTCCGGGGAGATGCGCGCCGCCTCGCGCGGAAGAAACTCGCCGTTCAAGTAGACGATCATTGGGCAAGTGACAAGTGACAAGTGGCGAGTGACGAGCGCGGAGAACGCGCCATGGGAGCAAGGCTATAACAATTCATAACTTGTCACTCGTCACTCGTCACTTCTTCCACTTCCGCACCGCGCGGGCCAGATCCTCGCTGTCGGTCAGCCGGCGATAGGCCTCCTCCGCGCGGGGAAGGTCGCGCGCCAGGGCCTCGCGCCGGCCGCGGCGAAGCAGGTCCCGGGCCGCGGACAGCGCCTGCGGGCTTCGGGCCAGGAGTTGCCCGACGGCCTGCTCCGTCTCCCGCTCGAGCGACGCGGCCGGAAAGCTCCGCGCGGCGAACCCGGCGACGGCGGCATCGCGCCCCGAGAAGGACTCGCCGGACAGGATCCAATGAGCGGCCCGCGCCTCCCCGATGCGCACCGGGAGAAGAACGGCGGCGCCGGGCGGAAAGCAGGCCAGGCGAATCTCGGGAAACCCGATGCGCGCGTCGTCCGCGGCGAACACCAGGTCGCACGCGGACGCGATCTCGGCCCCTCCTCCCAGGCACGCGCCGGAGACGCTCGCCACCGTCACCGCGGGCGTCGTCATGAGCCTTCCCAGAACGGCGCGCATCGCCGCGAGCATCCGCTCGATCGCCTCCGCGTCGGGAACATGCTCGGCCACGTCCACGCCCGCGGAAAAAGCCCTCGGGAGCCCGGACAGGACGAGGACGCTCGCCCCGCGCGCCTCCGAGATCCGGCGGTGCAGCAGCTCGAGGTCGGAGACGGAAAACACATTGACGGGCGGGAGGCGGATCCGCACGCGCGCCAGGCGTCCTCCCTCGCCGAGGTCGACACCAATCGAGCGTTCCGAGTTCAAGCCGTCACGAGTCGCCAGCCGGCGGGGAGCGGCGGGCCCTCTATCCCTTCTTCTTTGCCGGCGCCCTGGCTGGAGCCTTGGCCGGGCTCTTTGCGGGAGAGGGCGCCGGAGTCGGCTTGGAGGCGGCCGCGCGGGCCCTCTCCGCCCGCAGGACCCCGCGAATGTTCGAGAGCACCTCCGGCGATATCTCTTCGGACTCGATGCCGGAATTGGGACGCCGCAGCCTCGCCTCGATCAGGTTTTCCGGAACGCTCTCGTCCAGGAGCATCTGCGTGAGATCACCGATCTTCTTGACGTAAGCATAGGTGTCCGCCAGAGCCTTGCGCGGCCCGAGCGTTCCGTGGCCGGGGACGATCTTGTCGACGTCGAGCTGGGCCAGCCTGTTGAGGATCTTTTCCCAGCTCTTGACGTCGACGTCCGGGGACTGCATATAGGGCGCGCGGCCGGCCAGCGCGAGGTCGCCGGAAAAGAGCACCTTGTCGTCGGGTAGGAAGACGACCAGGTCGCCGCCGGTGTGTCCCGGCCCGAGGAAGTAGACCGCGGCACGGCGGGGGCTCCCGTAGAAGCCGAGCCGATCGGAGATGGCCAGCAGTCCCGACCTTGTCCGCGACTCCGGCGCGACCAGGCCGGCGACGCCGGGCGCCGCGTTCTCCTGGCAGATGACCTCGGCGCCCGCAGCGGCGAACGGACCGACCCCTCCGGCGTGATCGCCGTGCGCATGCGTGACGACCACGAATCGAACGGGCTTCCCGGCGGTCTCCTGGATCTTCTCCAGGAGCGCCTTGCCGGTCGCAGCGTCGCTCCCGGTGTCCACCGCGACGACGACGTTGCCGAGCAGGAACCAGCCGGCGTTGGAGCCCTTGTCGGTCTGAGCCATCCAGATCCCTTCCCCGACCTTTTCGACGGAGGTCACGGCGGAAGACTGCGCCCGAACCGTCAGAGGCAGCAGGCAGAGAGCCGAAGCGATCAGAGTTCGAACGCCAGATCTCATCGGGACAACCTCTCTTCTTCGTGTCTTCTTGCTTTTCTCGCCGGCCGCTTCCGAGGCCGGTTCTCAGGCCGGCGACAACAGAGCGGGAGCCCGGGAGATTCCTTGCGCGCTCCCCTCGCGGACCACCCGGGCGAACTCCGCGAAGAGGGCTCGGGACGCGGGATCGTCGAGGTTCTCGGGATGCCACTGCACGGCAACGAGCCAGCGGTCTCGCGGCCCTTCCACGGCTTCGGCCAGACCGTCCGGGGCGACGGCGGAAACGGTCAGGCCGGGCGCGGCATCCGAGATCGCCTGATGGTGGCGGCTGTTCACCGCGACGCACGTCCGACCGGCGAGCTCCGAGAGACGCGTGCCGGGCGCGACGTCGACGTCATGATCGAGGCGGGCGGTGTCGCGCGGCGGCCGCTGATGAACGACCGAAGAACGACGCTCGCTCGGGATGTCCTGGATCAGCGTCCCTCCCAGGGCCACGTTGACGACCTGGAGGCCACGACAGATGCCCAGGATCGGGACGCCCGAGCGCCACGCTTTGTCGAAGAGGGCGAAGTCCGTCCGATCGCGGTCCGCGTCGAGCTCCAGCTCCGCGTCGGAGCGCGCGGAACAGCCATAGCGCCGGGGATCGACGTCGCACCCTCCGCCCAGAAGGACACCATCGATCGAGTCGGGGACGGGCGCTCCGGGCTCGAGCAGATCGATCTCGTCCCGCGAAAAACCGGCGCTCACGAGGGAGCGGACGTAGTCGTTCTCCGCGCGCTCCACTTCGCGATCCAGGGTCAGACAAATACGCACAAGGCCGATTCTAACGGACGTGCGGAGCCAACGCGACCAGGCGGCCGAGAAAACCAAACACCGGAACTTGAGCGTCGCGGGAGCGGGAGCGCAGCGAGGGATCAGGCGTGCGGTCGAGGCCGCATCCGGCCGAGCCGCGCGCCGGTCCGCCAAAGGCGTAGATCCGGAGCAAGCGGAGCGACGTTCACCGCTCGAACAGGACGGCCATCCCCATCCCGCCGGAAACGCACAGGGTCGCGATCCCCGACGCCGCCTGGCGCCTCTTCATTTCGTAGAGCAGGGTGGTGACGATCCGAGCTCCGGTCGCGCCGATGGGGTGGCCGAGCGCGATCGCTCCCCCGTTGACATTGACGCGCGAAAGGTCGAGCGGCAGCTCGCGCGCGCAAGCCAGGACCTGCGCGGCAAAGGCTTCGTTCAACTCGATCAAGTCCACGCTGGAGAGCTTGCGGCCGGTCTTCTCCAGCAGGGATCGGATCGCGGGAACCGGCCCGATTCCCATGCGCGTCGGCTCGACGCCGGCGGAGGTCCAGGCGGCGATCCGTGCCAGCGGCTGGATGCCCGCCTTCTTCCCGACCTCCTCGGTCCCGAGGACCAGGGCCGCGGCGCCGTCGGTGATCCCCGAGGAATTGCCCGCGTGCACCGTTCCGCCGGCCGGATCGAAGACCGGCGGGAGGCGTCCCAGGATCTCGAGGGTGGTCTCCGGCCGAGGGTGCTCGTCCCGGTCGACGGACACTGGTCCCTTCTTTCCCGAGACCTCGACCGGGACGATCTCCTCGTCGAAGCGGCCCGCGGAGATGGCCTCGCCGGCGCGCCTCTGCGACTCCAGGGCGTAGGCGTCCTGCTCGGCTCGAAGGATGGAGTACTCCCGCACCAGGTTCTCTGCGGTCTGTCCCATCAACTCGCCGCACAAGGGGCAGAGGAACCCGTCGCGATACATGCCATCCACGATCTCCGCGTGTCCCATCCGCTGGCCAAAGCGCGCCCGGGGGAGAAGATAGGGCGTCGCCGACATGCACTCGGCCCCGCCCACCAGCACGGCCTCGTTCTCGCCGGCGGCGATCGACAGCGCTCCCAGGGTCAGCGCCTTGAGAGAAGAGGCGCACGCTTTGTTGATGGTGTAGGCCGGGACCGAGTCCGGCACACCGGCCCGGTGGGAGACCTGCCGGGCCGTGTTGGGCCCGCCTCCCGCCTGGCGGGCGTGTCCGAAGATCGTCTCGTCGATCGCCGCCGCAGGCAGACCCGAGCGCTCGATGGCGGCCAAGGCCGCGACCGATCCCAGATCCGCCGCGCTCATCGAAGCGAACGAGCCGCCGAACTTACCGATCGGCGTTCTCGCAGCGCTCAGGACGTAAACAGGGCGCACGGCTCGATGGTACTTCAGGGTCCGAAGTCAGGGAGGGAGTGAGTGGGTGAGGGGGAGAAAGAGCCTCACCCCCTCCCCCTCTCTCCCACACCCCCCCTCGGGCTACGTCACCAGCGGCAGCCTCACCGTAAACACCGTCCCCTTCCCCACCTCGCTCTCGACCGCGATCGTGCCCTTGTGCGCCTCGACGATCCAACGAGCGATCGAGAGCCCGAGCCCGGACCCGCCGTGGTAGGCGCGCCGGGCGCGATCGCTTCGGAAGAAACGCTCGAACACGAAGGGAAGATCCGGCCGCGGGATGCCGATGCCGGTGTCGCGGACTTCGATCGAGGCTTCCGCCGGCTGCGCCGTCAGGCGCACGCGGATCTTTCCGCCCGGGTCGGTATAGCGGATGGCGTTTTCCAGCAGGTTGTGCAACACCTGCTGCATCCGATCGCCGTCGATGAACGCGCGCACCGGCTCGCCCGGGACCTCCACCGCGAGATCCAGCTCCCGGTCGGCGGCGGCGGGCTGAAGGTCCCGCGTGACCTCGGAGAGGAAACGGGCCAGATCGATATTGGCGAAGGACAGCGTGACGCGCCCGCTCTGCCCGCGCGTCAGGAAGAGGAGGTTCTGGGAGAGGCGCGTCACGTGACGCACCTCCAGGAGCGCGTTGCCGATCGCCTCGCGGTACTCCTCGGGAGGCCGATCCTCCTCCAGGACGACCTCGAGCGAGCCCCGCAGGACCGTCAGCGGAGTTCGCAGCTCATGGGACACGTCGGCGATGAATTGCTGCTGCTCCTTCTCCGCCGTCGCCAGAGCATCCAGACGCGCATTCAAGCGCTCGGCGATCTCACGGGCGTCCCCCTCCAGGTCGGCCGCCGGCACGCGTTTGAGCGGGTGTTGCTCCGTCGACGCCAGGCGCTCGCGCAGCGCGGACAGACCCGGATCTCGACGGCCCCCGGCGCGGGGTCGTCGGAAAAGACTCAGGCCTCCTCCCCCGCCGGCCCGCGAACGCGGTAGCCGACGCCCCGCACCGTCTGGATGATCTTGTCGCGGTCTCCGGAGTCGATTTTCTTGCGCAGCGCGTTGATGTAGACGTCGATGATATTCGTCGACAAGTCGAGCGAGTCCTCCCAGATCCTCGCCTGGATCTCCGAGCGGGGAACGACTTTGCCCCGACGGCGCAGCAGCAGCTCGAACAGGGCCCCTTCCCGCGCCGTCAAATGGACGACGTCCGGCCCTCGAACGACCTCGCGAGACTCCGGATCGTAGGAGAAGTCGGCGAACGTCAGCGGGCCGGGCGGGAGGACCTCGGTGCGCCGTGAGAGGGCTCTCAGCCGGGCCAGCAGCTCTCGGAAGGAGAAAGGCTTGACCAGGTAGTCGTCGGCGCCGGCGTCCAGGCCCTCGATCTTGTTCTCGACGGTATCGCGGGCGGTGAGCATCAGGATCTTCGACGGGATCCCACGGCCTCGCAGCTGCCGGCACAGCTCGAGACCGTCGCGGGAGCCCGGCAGCAGGAGGTCGAGGATCACCAGATCGAACGCCGCGGCCGCGATTCGCTCGAGCGCCGCGTCGGCGTCGCCGGCGACCTCCACCGTATACCCCTTCTCCGTGAGACCCTTCTTGAGGAACTGGGAAATCTTTTCCTCGTCCTCGACGACGAGAACTCTCATGTGTCTCCCTCCCCGGGCGGCGTCGACTCCCCGGGCTCCATCCCAAGCCTCGATAGGACCAGCACGGTTCCGACCCCAACGGCGTAGCCCCCGGCAAACTGCGAGACCCTTCCGGGAGTGGCGATCGACACCAGAGCGGCCGCCGCGACGAGAAACAGGAGAAGCACGCGGGACACCCGCGCGGCCGGGACCCGTGGGTCGCTCACGGGAAGACTCCCGGGGCGGAGAACCGCCCCCGGCCGGGACAGGCGGCCGCAGGTCGTCGATTCCGAGGTCCGAATGGCCTCATCAATCCCGGGATTATTTCACCGCTCAACGGCTCGGCGCGCCGGCTTCATCCAGGACCAAGGTCGGGGATGGACTTATGATCCGCACGATAGGAAGGAGGGAACGATGAACAGGAGTCAGACGGCGATTCTGACGCTCGGGGCGGCCGGTTACCTGTGGGCGGCTTGCGCCTCGTCCAGGGTTCCGGAGGCGGCCCAGGCCAAGGCGACGATCGAGGCCAGGAGCGGATCGACGGTGACCGGCACGGCCACCTTCACGGAGCTCGCGACGGGAGGGGTCCGCGTGCACGTCCATGTCGAGCACGCTCCGCCGGGGACGCACGGTTTGCACATCCACGAAAAGGGAGACTGCTCGGATCCCGAGGCCAAGAGCGCGGGCGGCCATTTCAATCCCGGTGGAATGCCCCATGCCGGCCCGATGGAAATGAAGCGTCACGCCGGCGACCTCGGCAACATCGAGGTCAAGGCCGATGGGACCGGCGATCTCGAGATCACCTCGGACATGCTGACGGTCAAGGCGGGTCCCAACTCGGTGGTCGGCCGCTCGGTCGTTTTTCACGAGAAGACCGACGACTTCACGACGCAGCCGACGGGCAACGCCGGCGGGCGCTTCGGCTGCGGAGTGATCCGCTAACCTTCGCGAGCGCGTCGTCGGGGAGGCTGCATCTCCCCGACGGACGCGGGCTTCCTGGGCGCCCAGGCGCTACAATCGCCTGGCCCTTTTCTTCAGACAAGAGGAGTTCGTCATGAGCGTGCGGGCGCGGGTCCTGTGGCCTGGGATCGTCGCTTTGGGCCTGTCCCTGACCGCGTCGGCCATCGAGCGCTCCGGCTCCTATGCCGCATTGCGGGCCGCGCGCCCCCAGGGACAGGCGGTGGCCGTGAGCAACCTCGCCCTCGACCGCGACGCATTTCACCTTCGCTTTCAAAGCGGCGTCTTTCAGTTCCTCCCCGAGGTGGAGGGTCGCCGCTTCGGGGCCGTCTTCGTCGGCGAGGGCGAGTGGCAACTGACGCCGGCCTCCGATTCGGAAAAGCGCCAGCTCGCGCTGGAGACCGGCGATGCGAGCCTCCAGGTCCTTTCCGATCGATTCGAGACGATGGTTCTGCTCTTCTCCGACGAGACAGCGGCGCAGGTCGATCGTCAGGGTACTGCCGCCGCGGCACCGGCCAGGGCGGCCGAAGCCTTCGACGCCTTTCTCCAGGCGGAGCGCAAAACGCTCCAGACCAATCTCCACTTGCGCATCCTGCGCGATCTCGTCGAGCATCGCGATCCGAAGAGCGGCGCCTTCCTGGCGTACGTCGCCGGAAAGCGACTGCCGGGTAGTCTCATCGCCGTCGACAGGGCGGGACTGGACTGGCTCTCTCCCTTTCGTCTTCTGGGAGGAGAAGAGTCCGCCTTCTTCGTCGCCGCAGGTCAGGACGCGGGATTCTGGTATCTCTCGCCTCTGCGAAGGGACGGCTCCGAGTCGGTCCCCGGCCCGCGGCCGATCACCCACGCCACCCACTACGCCATCGACACGACCGTCGACCACGCCCAGATCCGTGCCTCGACGACGATCGACTTTCTGCCGGTGGTGGCGGGCCTGCGGGTCCTTCCCCTGCGTCTCGACGGAAAGCTCCGCATCGAGGAAGCATCCCGCGTGGACGGCGCGTCCCCGCAGCCCCTGGCCGTGATCCAGGAAGCGGCCGACGAGGACAGCGACGCCGCGATCGTCTTCTCCGACTCCCTTCCGGTCGGCCAGCCGGCGCGCGTGCGAATCGTCTACGCCGGAAAGGATGTGCTCCGCGACGTCGGCGAAGGCAACTTCGTCGTCGGCGCGCGAGAGAGCTGGTATCCCAACCTGGGCGTCTTCTCCGACCTGGCGACGTTTGACCTGACCTATCGGACGCCGAAGGGGAACACCGTCGTTTCGGTGGGCCAGCCGGTCGCCGATCACGTGGAAGGAGCCAGCCATGTCTCGGTCTGGAAGGCGGACCAGCCGATCCGCGTCGCGGGCTTCAACTACGGCCAGTTCAAGACGCTGGAGAAGAAAGACGCCAACGGCGGTCCGGCCGTATCGGTCTACACCAACCCCGGCACGCCGGACGTCATCAAGGAGATCAACGACGCCCTCCAGCGCTACGGGCAGGGGCCGACGGAAATCGGCAACCCCATCCCCGCGGACCTGGACAATCCGATGGCCCGCCCTTCGGCTCCGGCCGGCCTGCGGAGCATTCATGTCAACGCCGACGCGGTCGCGGAATCGGCGATGGCCGACGCCATCAACACGGTTCGGGTTTGCACCGCGTATTTCGGACCGATCCCGGAGCCGCGGCTCTCCATCACCGAGCAATCCCAGTGGGCGTTCGGCCAGTCCTGGCCTTCCCTGATCTTCCTCCCTTACCTCGCGTTCCTCGACGCCAGCGTGCGCCAGGAGCTGGGACTCCGGCAGACCAACGCTTTCGTCGAACAGGTCGGGCTCCACGAAGTGGCCCACCAGTGGTGGGGACACCACGTCGGCTGGGCGTCCTACCGCGACGAGTGGCTGTCCGAAGGCATCGCGGAGTTCTCAGCGGCGCTGGTCCTTCAGCAGACGGGGGGCTTGCGCAAGTACAACGATTTCTGGGAAAACGCGCGGCGGTGGATCGTGGCCAAGCCGCCCGGCAGCGCCGTGGCCAACGACGCGGCTGGTCCGATCACGCAGGGATTCCGCCTGGTGACGCGGCGCTCTCCTTCGGCCTTCTCCGCAATGATCTACGAGAAAGGCGCGTTCGTCATCCACATGATCCGGATGCTGATGCGCGATCAGGGCTCGCAGTCTCCGGACGCCACCTTCATTGCAGCGATGAAGGACTACGCGTCCACGTTCGCCGGGAAGAACCCCTCGACCAGGGACTTCCAGGGGGTCCTCGAAAAACATATGGTCCCGGCCATGAACGCGACGGGCGACGGGAAGCTCGACTGGTTCTTCCGGCAGTGGGTCTCCGGCATGGAGATCCCGACTCTTCAGGAAAAAAGTGAGATCCATCCGGAGGGAGAGGGGCGGTACCGGATCTCGGGCTCCCTGATCCAGGGGGGCGTCTCCGCGGACTTTCGGACGCTCGTCCATCTGTATGTCGAGCTGGACAAGGGGCAGCTGGCGCACCTGGGCGTGGTCCCCATGGTGGGGAACTCCACCAAGCCCCTGAACGCCGTGGTCTCGCTCCCCAAGAAACCTCGCCGGCTCGTCGTGAACGCCCTGCACGAGGTGCTGACCCGCAATTGACGCCGGGAGCCCGGTCTATCGGATGGCCGTCGTCCCGGGATGCGTCGCTTCCTGACGCCAGGCGGCGAGCGTGCGATCGATCTGCGCGGCGTGCTTCTCCAGATGCTCGGCGTAGGTGATCAGCCAATCCTCCGCGCTGTAGGAGCCCCGCTCGGTGTGCGTTCCAACGCGGGACCATGCCTCCTCCGGAAGGCGTCGCAGGAGATTGACGGCGTTCGCGCGCATCACGTCGACGGCCGCCAACGCCAGCTCGACCCGCGTCGAATGGTAGTCCAGAACCTGGGCCCAGCGGTCCTGATCGAAGGCGACGATCACCGGCTTTTCCTCCGCCACAAGATAGCGGATCCGCATCGCGGCGATCGACTCCGCGTCGGCGCAGTGCGCGAGGATCTCGTGAATGGACCACTTCCCCGGCCCGGGTCTCCAGTTCCAGGCTTCGCGCGGAACCTTCCCGAACGCGTCGCGCAGGAGGACTGGCCCCTTTTCGTACCGATCGATCAACGCCGCTCGCTCGGCGGCCGTCCCCGTCATGGACCCTCCGCGATATTCGAAGAGTGTAGCGCGAACGAGCCTACCAACGCGTGCCGTCGAGCGCGACGACGGTCTTGCGCCCGACGACCTGGGCGGCGTGGCGGGTACCCGCCGGCAGATACAGCCGGTCCCCGGACTTCAGGTCGTACGCGGTCGCCTCGACGGTGACGCGAAGAATGCCCTCGACGACCGCGTCGCACTTGTCCTGGGCGTGCGCATGCTCGGCGAACACGGTCCCCTCGCGGTAGGCGTACACCGCGACCTCGAAGCCCTCCCGCTCGAGCGCCCCCAGGAGGCGCTTCTCCGTCGGCGGGCCGTCTTCGGCATCCCAGTGCTCGAGGCGCACACCGGTCATCGATCCCAAGAATCTCCGCGGGGGCCCCTCGAGTCAAGAGCCGGGCCCGGGGAGCTCCGCGTCCGGCCGCGGAGGTTGACTCCGCATGCGGCGTTGAGGGATTCTCGGTCGCCACCCGGGAGGATTCGTGATCTCGACCCCTGCCGTCCCTCGGACAGCCCTCTGCGTCTCGCTCCTGCTGGTCCTGGCGCTCCCCGGGAGGGCGTCGGCTCAGGAACGCGAACGGGATCGCGACGAGGTGGAGACGACCCAGCCCGACCGAATCTCGCAACCGCTCGGCGAGGTGCTGGACGGCAAGCTGCCGATCGACTCGGTCGCGATCCATGTCCTGTGGCGCGATGCCGACGGATCGCGCTCCACCGACCTCTACGGATCGGGAATCGGGATCTGGGACGGCCGGACGCAGTTCTCTCTGCCGCGGGCGGCCCTCATGGATGTCCTGACGTCGGTCGGCAAGGCGAACTTCGGCGCCATGCCCCTGCGCGTCGGCAAAGAACCGGAGGACCTGGCCGAGCTTCGAGGAAGGGTCTCGGTTTCGATCGAAGACGTCACGCAGGAGGTCGTGCAGCTGGCGGGTGGCGACCTCTCCGAGGAGCTCACGGCCTTGGCCCGAAAAATCCTGGCTCTGGCTCGCGAGAAGTCCGCCGGCGGCACCTCCGCTGCGAGCCTCGAGGACGGACTCCGGAAGCTCGTTTCCGGCAAGCTCGCTCCCGAAACGCTTGGCCTGGTCGTCGTCTGCCGACTGGAGGCCGCGGACGCCAGCGGCTCCGATGGATGGCTCCTCCGGCTCGCGGGCCAACGTGCCGAAACGCAGGCCTACCGCCGCTCGAACGGATATGGACCTTCTCAGTCGTCCACCCTGTCGAAGAAGGAATTTCGGACGCTGATCGACTCGTTTCTGCGAAACGGGCTCGCGACGCTCCCTTCCAACCTATTCACCATCGATTACACGGACCTCCAGCTCCACGTTCTCAACCGTTCCAAGGACATCGCGGCGAGAAAGTCTTCCGTCGCCCCGACGGAGGCCCAAAAGGAACAGCAGAAAGCCTTCGAGCGCGTCCGTGAGGATCTCCATGCCGCCTCTCGGAGCCTGCGGGAGCGTTCGGTTTCTCCGTCCGCGAAGGAGACGGCGGCCGCTCCGTCGGCCCGGCGCGAAAGGCGCCCTTCAGACCGTGGGCCGGGTCGCCTGCCCGATGCCACGGGCCATTTCGGCGATCTTCGATTCGAGCTCGTCCAGAAAAGCGCGGCCGGCGGCCGGCGCGGCCGCGGGCGTCGCGCCGACGATCTCTCGGATCGGCTGCTCCAGGGAAAGGCTGCCGAGCAACAGGGCGGCGTGGTCGGCCAGCGCTTCGAGGATCTCCAGGTCCAGGTCGGTGAAGATCCCGGTGTCGGAACGCCCCTCGACGCCGATCAATCCGATCACCTTCTGTAAGGCCTTCAACGGGACGCAGGCAATGGCCCCGGCCGCCGAATCGGCGGGGCTCCGGCGCTTTCCCCCGGACGCCGCCCCGGCCCGCGAGATCACCACCGCCTCGCCCGTCTTCAACGCTTCCTGCGCGGCGCCGAGCGTTTCTTCAAAACGCGCGTCGACCGTTTCGAACGGAGCAAAGCCGGCGACCACCTGCGCGTCGATCTCGCCGGTGGGCCGGATCAGGAGAACGAAGCCCCTCTCCCCCCCGACCAGCTCGAGGGCCGACCCGACCAGACGGCCCAGCAGCAGCCTGGGATCGAGACCCGCCTCGAGATCCCGCCGCGACTCCACGAACCGCTGCAGGCGATGCGCTCGCTCGGCCAACAACCTCTCGACGTCCTGGTCCGAGACCCGTTCGATGCGCGCGGCCAGCCCCCCGAAAGAGAGCCAGTCGCGGTTCTGGAGCGGCACCTCGGTGATGCGGGAGCCGTTGACGAAGGTGCCGTTCTTGCTCCTCAGATCGACCAGGATCCAGTCGTTGCCGGTCCATTGCAGGAGAGCGTGGCGGGCCGACACGCGCGGATCGTCCAGCAGCAGATCGCTCGCGGGGTCGCGGCCGACAAAGTGATTCTTCCCCTCGCGGAAGACGAAAGAGCGCGAGGTTCCCCGGGCCGGGAACAGCGTCAGTTTTGCGGGCACGTGGGTGTGAGTCTAAGGCAAAAGACGACGGGGGGATGGGGAGACGGGGTGACGGGGGGATGGGGAGACGGGGTGACAGGGCGACGGGGAGAATGAGAATCGCCCACTCCCCCCTCACCCACTCCCCCCGTCCCTCCGTCTGGTGCTGGACGAGGAAAGGAGTCTGATCAGAAAACTCGGCCCGAAGCGAAGCTGCGGCTCGAAGCTAATCCCCCGGCTTCGTCGGGTCCAGCGTGGCCAGAAGGTTCTTCAGGTCGTCGGCGTGCTCTTCCTCCATCGCCAGGATCTGCTCCATCATCCGCCGCGACGTGATGTCGCGTTCCCCAAGGAAGCGGACGATCTCGCCGTAGGACTCGATGGCGATGCGCTCGGCGACGAGATCCTCACGAATCATGTCGGTCAGGGACTTGCCTTCGACGTACTGGGAATGGCTGCGCGACGCGAGCCCTTCGGGGTTGAAGTCGGGCTCGCCGCCGAGCTGCGTGATCCGCTCCGCGATCTGGTCGGCGTGGCCCTGCTCCTCGTTGGCGTGCTGCAGAAACTCGTCGGCCACGGCATTGGCGTGAATGCCGGTGGCCATGAAGTAGTGGCGCTTGTACCGGAGCACGCAGACGATCTCGGTGGCCAGGGCCTCGTTCAAGATGGCGACGACGCGATCCCGGTCGGCCAGGTAACCCTGCGTCACGGCCCCATCCTGGATGTGCTGCCGCGCGCGGCGGCGCAGCTCCTTCACGTCGGTCAGGAAGGAGCTGCTCTTCCTGCGGTCTTCCTTGCGGCGATCGTCCCCGTTGCGGCGCTCGACCGGGACGAAATCCGCCGCCGTCCGGCGCTCGTTGTTCCGGCGTTGGGCGGCGCGGCGTTCTGGCTTCTGTTGCTTCTTTTTCATGTTTACTCCCGCTGCGATGAAATCAGACCGTCCGGGGGCTTTGCAAGAAGGAGGCCGCTCGAGAGCCCGAGACGCGGGGAAAGGGGACGCGAGGAAGAATCCAAAAAGAAAAGGGGGCCGAAGCCCCCGAAACCAGCGATTGGAAAGAAGACCTCAGTAGCGGTCCCGGCCTCCGCGTCCGCCGCCGCCGCCGCCGCCGCCCGTCTTCGGGCGCGCTTCGTTGACAGTCAGCGCACGGCCGCCGTACTCCTGGCCGGAAAGCCCGGAGATGGCCGCCTTGGCCTCGTTGTCGTCGCCGAACTCGACGAATCCGAAGCCCTTCGACCGGCCGGTGTCCCGGTCGGTGATGATGGCGACGGAATCGACATTTCCATACTGGGAGAAGAGGTTGCGAAGATCGTCTTCGCTCGTGTTGTAGGGAAGGTTACCAACGTAAAGCTTCATCGAAACAGAATCCTCAAACCGGCGTCTTGTCTCCGACTCCGTCGCGCCGCTCGGCGGGGCCGACTTCCCGTGATCTTCGTCGGACTTCTGCGAGCGCGGAATGCGTGCGAGGAAGGCAGGCGATACGAGAAGGCAGGTAGTTTAGGCGATTGCTTCGAGGAAGGCAAGGGCTAGAGGAGCGGAGGGGGGGAGGGGGAGAGTGGGTGAGGGGGTGTCGAAGACAAGGGAGGTCAGGCTTTGGAAGCGGGCCGAAGCCTCGCTCTCTGCGACGCTGGTGGAAGGGACCAGTTCTTGGGCCCCGCGATCATGGTGACCAGCTGCGCGAGAATCTGATCGTAGCTACGATCGAGTTCTTCGATTACTTCATTCGAGGCGTACCCACAAGTCTTGGCAAACGAAAGCCAAACTCGCGTCTCCTCGGCTTCGCTTTCGGCATCACTCAACTTGCTTACGAAATGGGCGCTGTACCGTCGCTTTCGCCAAGCCTCCGCGATGTTCGCGCATACGGATCGAGAGGATCGGCGCAATTGGTCGACCAAGGAGTAGCGCTCTTCTATCGGAAAGCTTTTCGACAATTCGAAGATCGTCATCGCGCCTGAAAAGGCATTCCGGTAGACGTTCAGATCTGAGTAGTTCTCGATCCTTTTTCGGCCCTCATCGGTCACCCCCTCACCCCCTCACCCTCTCTCCCCTCCATCCCTCTCAAGTCCCCCAGCGCCGCCGCGACGAACCGCCGGACCATCTGCTTGCGCCACAGGAAGGAGAAATCGGTGTTGTCCATGGGACGCGCCGGGCCCGCCGCGGCTTCAGCCGCTTCGGCAATCGATGTCTCGTCCAGCGGACGGCCGCGCAGGATCTCCTCGCTCTCCGTCAGACGCAGCGGCGCCGAGGCGACGCCGCCCAGAACGAGGCGGGCCTGCGCCACGACGCCTCCCTCGCGACGAACGGCGGCGCCGACGCCGAGCACCGGGAAGTCGAACGACCCGCGGCGGCGCAGCTTCCGATACGAACCGCGCCAGCCGTCGGGCCTGGACAGCCGGATCTCGGTCAAGAGCTCGTCGGGCCGCTTGGTCAGGTATCGGATGCCGTCGTTCTGGTAGAGCTCTTCCACCGCGACCTCGCGCTCCCCGTCCAGTGAGACGAGAACGGCCCGCGCCTCGAGCGCGATCAGGATCGGGACGGAGTCCGACGACTGGACCGCGAGGCACCGGGCCGATCCGGGCGCGACCCAGCAGACGTCTCCGTCTTTTTTCATGCAGAAGTGGATGGCCTGCCGCCATTCGTAGTTCTGGTCGTAATAGTTGCAGCGCGTGTCGAGAAGGAGATTGCCGCCGAGAGTCCCCATGTTGCGCAAGGGCGGCGTCGAGATCTCCGAGATCGCGTGCGCGAGCGCGGGGTAATCGCGCCGGATGCAGCGGTCGTTCTCCACCCGCGAGAGAAGAGCTCCCGCGCCGATCGACACGCCGTCGGCCGCGAAGCGAACGCGCGCGAGCGGCGGGATCCGCGACAGGCCGATGACCTGGCGCGGCGTCTGCTGGCGCCGCTTCATATTGGGATAGAGGTCGGTCCCTCCCGCCACGTACGCGCCCTCAGGACCGCAGTCCGCCTTGATCCGCACGGCTTCCCGGATCGTCCTGGGCATCCAGTAGCGGAATCTCGGAAGGCGCATCATGGGGACGTCAGGCGTGAGGGGTGAGGCGTGAGGCGCGGAGCGCAAGCCTTCCGGCTTCGCCTGACGCCTAACACCTGACGCCTCTCGATCTTCACCGCACTCCCCCCGCCCCGGTGGCGACGGCGTCGGCGGCCCTGCCGTCTCCGCCCTCCTGCGGAGTGGGAACGGAGATCGGTGGCGGATAAGGGATCTGTGGAAAGCGGGTCGGACCGAATCGAGGCGCCTTTCCGAGCGCCTTGTCGCGCAGCGCCTTGAGGATCTTCTCCGGGGTGGCGGGGATTTCGTCGACGCGCACGCCGACCGCGGCGAAGATGGCGTTGGCGACGGCCGGAGGGATCGGAAGCAGCGGCCCCTGTCCGACCTCCTTGGCGCCGAACGGGCCGTTGGGATCGGGATCTTCGACCAGGAGCGTCTCGACCTCGCACATCTCCTTGGTCGTCGGGCTCTTGTACTCGAGGATCGAAGGGAACTTGTGAACGACGTTTCCGCCGACGTCGGTCCGATACGCCATTTCCTCCATCATCACTTCGCCCAGGCCCATGTAGACCGATCCCTCGACCTGACCCACCACGAGCACCGGGTTGATGCACTTGCCGACGTCGTGCGCGATCCAAACCTTCGGCACGCTGTAGATGCCCGTCTCCGGGTCGACCTCCACCTCGGCCACCGCGGCGGAATAGGAATACGCCGGGGAGGGACCGACGCCGGCGCCGCGGTAGCGGCCGGCGGACGCGGGCGGGGTGTAGGACCCGACGGTGCCGAGCGTCCCGAACTTCGATTCCGCGGCGATCACCGCGTCGGCGAAGGCCATCCCCCGTTCCGGATCCTCGACGTCGAAGACGCGCCCGTCGGCGAAACCCACGCGCGGCGCCGGAACCCCGAGCTTCTCGCCCGCCGCCGCGACCAGCATCTCCCGAGCGCGCTCCGCGGCCTGCAGCGCCGCGTTTCCGGTCATGAGCGTCACGCGGGAGGAATAGGAGCCCAGATCCACGGGCGTCAGATCGGTGTCGCCGGTCACGACGCGGATGTCGAAGATGTCGACGCCCAGGACCTCCGCCACGATGGAGGCCAGGATCGAGTCCGAGCCCTGTCCGATGTCCGTCGAGCCGCAGAAGACCGTGACGCCGCCGCTGCGGTCGAGCTTCAACTGCACGCCCGACTGGGGCATCGCGTTCCAGTAGATCGGCAGGCCCGCGCCGCAGATGTAGGAGGAGCAGGCCAGGCCCAGGCCGCGGCCCGAAGGGAGCTTCCCGCGGCGCTCCCTTCCACCCCGACGCGGCGACGACCTTGTCGATGCAGGCGGCGAGACCCATCGATCCCGACGCGCAGGAAGTTGGCGGTCAGCGAGTGCGGCCGGCTGCAGGTGCGCCTTGCGCATCTCCGCCGGATCGAGCCCGAGGTCGCACGCGATCTTGTCCAGCTGCACCTCGAGCGCGTATCTGGGCTGCGGCGTGCCGTGGCCGCGCTTGGGCCCGCACGGCGGCTTGTTGGTGAAGACGCGGGCGCCGTCGAAGCGGTAGGCCGGCACCTGGTACGTCACCGTCTGGAGAGCGCCGGTGTAGTACGTGGAGGCCACGCCGTAGGAACCGTAGCCGCCGCCGTCCGAGAGCGGTCTGGAAGTGCATGGCGGTGATCGCGCCGTCCTTCTTCACGCCCGTGCGGACCTTCATCAGCGTCGGATGGCGTCCGCGGTGGCAGTAGAAGACCTCTTCGCGCGTCAGGCAGATCTTGACCGGGCGTCCCGTCACGCGCGACAGATGCGCGACGACGATCTCGTGGTTGAACGGATCGGACTTGCCGCCGAAGCCGCCGCCGTTGGGCGTGGCGATGACCCGGATGCGGGCGGCCGGCATCTGGAGCACCCTGGCCAGCGCCCGGTGCACGTAGTGCGGCGTCTGGGTGGAGGACCACAGAGTCAGCTTGCCGTCCGGGCCGAAGTCGGCGAGGGCGGCGTGCTGCTCGAGCGGCAGGTGCGTGTTTCCCTCGTAGAAGAAGAGGTCCTCGTAGACGCGGTCGGCCGCCGCGAATCCCTCCTCGACGCGGCCGAACTCCATGGACACGAGCTTGTGGAAGTTGCCGCGGTCTCCGTACTCGTGGATCCGCGGCTCGGCACGCTCCACCGCCTCCTCGATCGAGCCGATCGTCGGCGAGACGCTCGTACTCGACCTCGATCGCGTCCAGGGCGTCGAAAGCGGCGTCCTCGTCGAGCGCCGCGACGGCCGCCACCGGATCTCCGACGAAGCGGACCCGGTCCGGCGCCAGCGCGTGCTCGTCCTGAGAGACGGGCAGGATGCCGAACGCGATCGGCAGATCCTTCCCGGTGACCGCCGCGACGACGCCGGGCATCGCCAGCGCCCGCGACACGTCCACTCGCAGGAGGCGGGCGTGCGCGAGCTTCGAGCGAAGGATCTTGCAGTGGAGCATGCGCGGCAGGAACAGGTCGTCGGCGAACCTGGTCTGGCCCGAGACCTTCGCCGCCGCGTCCACCTTGGGATAGGGCCGGCCGACGACGCGGGTGCGCCCGGGCGTGAGGCGGGAGGCGGGAGGCGTGAGGCGATCGTCGTCCGATTGCGTCCGTCATCGACGGCTTGCTCTCCGGCCTGCACACCGGCAGGAGGCCGCTCTCGTCGAAATCGCGCCCGTAAAGACTCTCCTTCGGCGGCTCGGCCGCCTCGCCCCGCATCCAGGCGGCGGCGAGCTCGACGGCCTCGAAGATCTTGACGTAGCCGGTGCAGCGGCAGAGGTTCCCGGCGAGCGCCTCCTGGACTTGCCCCCGCGAGGGCCGGGGGTTCTTCGCGAGGAGCGCGCGGGCCGTCAGCAGGAAGCCGGGCGTACAATATCCACATTGTGCGGCGCCGAGATCGGCGAAGGCCTTCTGGAGCGGATGGAGGCCGGCGGGGAGCGCCATCCCTTCGACCGTTTCGATGCGGCGCCCGGCGCATTCGAGGCCCAGGAAGAGACAGGACAGGACGGGCTCCCCGTCGACCAGGACCGCGCAGGTCCCGCACTCGCCCAGCTCGCAGCCGTGCTTGGTGCCGGTCAGCCGCAGGTCCTCGCGCAGAACCTCGAGCAACGTCTTGTGGGGCGCGAACGAGACCTCGACCGGCTCGCCGTTGACGGTCAGGGCGACGAGGGCGTGGCCGTTGGGCGACTCCTTCTTCCTGGTGACCCGGGGCATGACCAATCCAATGTAATCCCTTTGTTTCTAAATGGAAAGGACTACATCAAAGCCTGACCGGTCAGTCAAGACAATCGAACGAGCCGCGGCCTCCAGGGGGAGGCCGCTTTTTCCGAGGGCGCGATCCGTCTAGGGCTGGAACGTCACGACGACGACCGCCTGCCCTTCGTGCCCCGCGACATCCGTCATGTCGGCCCGGATCGTCAGGCGCGAAGCGTCGATGCCGTGCCGGTCGATCAGGTACTGCTTGACGTTCTCCGCCCGCTGGCGCGCCAGACTTCTCCTGCCCCTTGCCGCGGGCCGCATCCGGATAGCCGGTGATCTCCGCGGTGGCGTGCGGGTTGTCGCGCAGGCGGCGGGCCACGTCGTCCAACTTCGCCTTGGCGATGTTGTTGACGCGCGACTTGCCCCGATCGAACTGGATGACGTCGGTGGTCGGAGGCTGGGGCGCCGGGGCCGGCGGCGCCGACACGACCGGCGGAGCCGGCGGCGTCTCGGGCTGGACCGGCGCGGCGGGAGGAGCCGGCGGCGGGGGCGGCGGCGGAGCCGGCGGCTGCTCGACGATGACCGGCGCCGGATGGCCGCCGAAATGGAAGAGCACTCCGATGGAGGGTTGGACGTCCAGATGCGACGGCCGGTCGACGGAGAACGTTCCGAAATCGGTCTGCTGCGGCAGGCGCGCGGAGAAGTTGTACTGACCCTTCAGCTCCAGCCGCATCCCCACGAGCTTGCTGAATCGGTACTCGGAGCCGCCGGCCAGATACGCCAGGCCGTTGCCCTTCCCCGCGAAGACCCGGTGACGCGATACGCCCGCGCCGGCCGCGACGTAGGTGTTCCATCCGGGGATGCTCGGCGTGAAGTCCCACATCGCCCCGGCCTCGAGCTCCCAGTAGTCGGGGATGTGGTCGGGATCGGGCCGGAAGAACTGGGCGGTGAATTCCGCCGCCAGGTGGTCGGTGAAGAAGTGCCCGACGCGCAAGCCGGGGAACAGGAAATCGTTCTGGTCGGCGTTGCACGGGCAGTAGATCTCCTCGAACTTGCCGATGAAGCTGTAGCCCAGGTGGAGCCCGACGTATGTCTCGCCGGCGAGGGAGGCGGGAGGATGGACGCGGTCGCTGACCTCCGACGCGGCCTGCGCCGCGGCGGGCCGCGGGGCCAGGAGCGCCAGAACCGTCCCGAGCAGGAGTCCGGAAATCCGTTTCGTCATCGTCAAGCCTCCGCGCGCGCGCATCATGGTGGATCTCAGCACTTGTTCAGGAAGAGGAAGCCGGTGGCCTGCTGGCCCGGCGTCAGGGTGATGGTGTAGGACTTGGGAGCGTCCGGCGTGCCCGGGAAAGTCTGGGCGAAGCCGGGCGGGATCGTCTCGGAGAGCGTGTACGTCCCCGGCGCGAGGTTGGTGAACTGGAACGTCCCGTCGGCGCCCGAGACCGTCGTCTGTGCGTGGCCCGCCGCGTCGGTCAACGTCATCGTGACGCCCTGCAGGACCCGATCCGGCGGAATGTTGACCGCGCCGTTGGCGTCGATATCGAAGTACTTGATGCCGGAGATCGACGCGGTGCCCCCCGCCGCGACGGCCTGATTCCCGAAGAGGAGCCCGGTCACCGGAACGCCGGCGGTCACCGTCACGGCGATCGTTCCCGGCGCGGCCGGAGCAGTCTGGATGAAGCCCGCCGGCAGGATCTCCGAGACCACGTACTGGCCCGCGGCGACGTTGGTGAAGGTGAAGTTTCCGGAGGCGTCGCTGGTGGCGGTCGACACGAGGCTCCCTGCCGGCGTCTTCAGCTGAATCGTGACGTTGGGCAGGCCCGCCTCGCCGGAATCGCGCACGCCGTTGCCGTTGGCGTCGTTGAACTTCGTGCCGGAGATCGTCGAGGAGAGAGGCTGGTTGCCGAAAAGAAGACCGGCGACGGACTGGTGGGCGATGTCGAGAGTGACCGGCAGATCGGCCCCTCCCGCCGGGAGCGTCTGAGCGTATCCCGCTGGAACTGTCTCGGCGATCTCGTAGCGCCCGAACGCGACGCCTGCGAACGAAAAACTGCCGTCGGCGGCAGTCACGGTCGTCGAAACGACGATGCCCGCGCAGGCCGGCGCGGGCGGGCAGCTCACGAGCGACATCGTCACGCCCTGCTGACCGTTCTCTCCCGCGTCCCGCACGCCGTTGCCGTTGACGTCGAGGAATTTCGTTCCGGAGATCGTCCCGGTCAGTATGCCCGCAAAGTTCCCGAACACGCTGCCGAGCGATGACCCGTTGGCGGCGAGATTGAGCGCGATCGATCCCGACGCGGGCGCCGTCTGCGTGAATCCGCTGGGGACCGTCTCGGACAGCACGAAGTCGCCCGCCGCCACGTTGGTGAAGAGGAAGTTGCCCGAGGCGTCGGTCGGCTGCGTCTGGCCCGTCCCGCCGGCCGCCGGGGCGAGCGTGATCGTCACGCCCGAGAGCGGTGGCTCGCCCGGATCGCGCGCGCCGTTGGCGTTCAAATCCTCGAACTTCGTGCCGCCGATCGCACCCGGCAGCGGTTGGTTGGGAAAGGCGAGGTTCGGCACGTCGTTGCCGCAGACCAGGATCACGTACTGGAAATCCTTGGCGAATACCCGATTGGCGATCGCGGCGTTGGCCGGCCCGGTCTTGTTGAAACCGAGCGGCGCCGGGCTCGTCACCAGGAAGTCATCTCCGGACGTCAGTCCGCAGATCTCGAACGACCCGTCCGCCGCGGTGATCGTCGTCAGGATCACGCCGCCCGCGCTCTCGACGCGCACCGGCACGCCGTCCAGGCCCGCCTCACCGGAGTCGCGCACGCCGTTGCCGTTGGCGTCGTTGAACGCGAACCCCGACACGCAGAAGGAAGGATCGCACGACGCCTTGTCCTCGACCCGAAAGGCCGCGGCGAGCGAAGCGTCGGTGGAAAAGCCGTGGAAGCATCCGCTGCCGCAGACCGGATCGACCTGGGTGGGGGTGCCGTCGAAGGCCGCGGCGTTGGTGACCCAGACGACGTAGAGGGCGTCGCTGCCGCCGGCGTCATTGTAGGGGGAGAGTGCGATCGCGAGCGAACCGCAGGCTGTCCTTCCGCCGGTCGCGTGCGTGGTCCCGTCGTAGGACGCGATCACGCCCCCCGAGACGGTGAAGGATCGCTCGGAAACGGGATCGGTCGAGAGCAGCGTCTTGCCCGACGCGTCGGTGACCTGGAAGTCGTAATGCCCGTCGGGCAGATAGGCGGCGAACTGGCATGGTTGGGAGCCGGGACCCGCGGCGACGAAGACGTCATCGCGGTGCGAGAAGATCTGCCGCGGAGCCGCCGTCGCCTCGACCGTTTCGAACGTTCCGGCGATGGGCGGCGGGGCGGCGGCCTGCGCTCCGCGCGACGCCCCGCTGGATGGAGTGGCCGCCCGGAAGCCGACATCCCGCGCTTCTCCGTCCCTCGGGGCAGCACCCGACGCCGCGGGCCGTTGCGGGCGCGAAACCTGGCCCAGGCCGAACGCCGCGCAAAGGGAGAGCGTGCACAAGTAAGTCCAGACGCGAACCGACTTCATGCTGCCTTCCTTTTCCGCCTTTTCAGGGTGTGAGAGACGTCGTCCCCCATTCGAGAGAGCGATTATTGCAAAGAGCGTGCCCCGCGCAAGAGAGGAGAATCTCGAGTTCGACGTCTTGCAAGCGCCGACCTCCCTAAGGAAATATGAAAGGCGTCGCCTTCCAGCGGCCATCCCGACGTATCGTCGCTGGAGCTTGCGCCTCCGAGTTGTGATGTTCGTGTCCCTGGTTCTCGCCGCCGTGGCGCGAGGCGACCAGACCATCAACGTGGGCCCGTCGATCGCGTTCACCCCCTCGACGGTGACCGTCGCGCCGGGCGAGACCGTGACCTGGATGTGGCTCGGCTCCCCGCATTCGTCGACCAGCAACGCGACGTCCGGGCCCGAGTTCTGGGATTCCAACGTCCAATTCACCGGCGCGACCTTTTCCCACACGTTCAAAACTCCCGGAAGTTATCCCTTCTACTGCAAGGTTCACAGCAGCCCCACCGGCACGACGATGAATGGCGTCGTGAATGTCGTTGCTCCGGCCCCCACGGCGACACTGACTCCGACCGCCACACCAACGACGGCCCCGACGACCGCGACCCCGACGGTCGGGCCTCCCTCGGTCACGCCGCCGCCGACGTCCACCCCTCCCCCGACGCCGGTGGGCGCCGGGGCGGCCTCCATCCCCATGCTTGGCCGGGCGAGCGCCTTGTTACTGGCCTTCGGCCTCGTGGCCGCGGCCCTCGCCCTCCTCACCGTCCGCGGGCGTTGACTCGATTCGTCTCGGTCGGCTGCACCAGCTCGGCCGCCTTCAACGCGGCCTCGACGCGGGTGCGAACGTTCAGTTTTCGGAAAAGACTGTGGAGGTGGACCTTGACGGTCTGCTCCTTGATGCGCAGCATCGCCGCGAGCTCCTTGTTGCGATAGCCGTCGCTCAGGAGACCCAGCAGCTGCCGCTCGCGCGGCGTGAGCGCCGGCGCCGCGGCCGACGGTTGGGGCGCGACGGGCTGCAGGCCGCTCAACGCCCGCGCGATCGCCTGGCGGCGGGCCCAGATCTGCCCCTTGGCCACCGCGTCGAGCGCGTGGAGCAGTTGCGGCAGCCCCTCGCCTCTGGCCAGCACTCCCATGGCGCCGTACCGCAGAGCGCGGGCGACGATGTGGTCGTCGGCCCGGGGGGCGAGCAGCAGGATCCGGACCTCCGGCCACCGCGAGCGCAGGCGGGGCAGGAGCGCTTCGGGAACGGCGCCGGACGTCTCGGCGTCGAAGAGGAGCACGTCGGGCTGCTGCCTCTTGAGCAGGTGCAGCAGCTCCGCCGAGCCGGACGCCTGGTGCTCGACGCGGAAGGCGCCGTGGCCGTCGATCCTCTCGCGCAGGCAGTCTCGGAGAAGAGCGTTCTCCGATTCGATCCACACGACCGTTTGCTTCTTTTCGCTCACCGCTCGGCGTCTCCCGTCTTAGCGGACGGAGGAGCGGAGCTTTCCTGCTCCAGGAAGGAAGTGATGGCGTCGGCCAGCGTCTCCCGGATCGAGTCCCGGATCGAAGTGTCCTGCAGCGAGCGGACGGCCGGGGCGGGCTCCGGTGAGGGGCGCGAAGCCGGGGTGGGAGGGCGGCGGCGGCGCGTGTCGTCGGCGGAGGCCTTCCGCCCTGCCCGCGGGAATCGGAACAGCAGGCTCGTGCCCCGGCCCACCTCGCTGCGCAGTCGCATCTCGCCGCCGACCGATTCCGTGCGGTAGCGGATCCCGATCAGGCCGTTGTGCGACGAGTCGAGCAACTCCTCCATGGTCGTACGGACATCGAAACCCACCCCATCGTCGGAGATCGAGATCGACGTCGTCTGCTCGGAGAAGGCGACCACGACCCGCACCGCGCCGGCCTTGGCGTGCTTGCGCACGTTGGTCAGCGCTTCGCGCACCAGGCGGGTGGCCTCCTCCACCTGGCTCTGTGGCATCTCGCCCTCGCCCTCGACGCGCATCGCCACGCGCACGCCGGTCTCGCGGCTGAAGTCGTCGGCGTAGGAGCGCAGCCATGGCAGGAACTGCTCCGCGCTGACCGGCGGGGACCGCAGCTCCAGCAGGAACTGGCGCGCCTCTCGGACCGTATCGCTCAAGAGCTCCACCAGGCGTCCGAGCTCGTTCGAGATCCGTCCGCTCGAGGCACGCGAGGAATCCAGCGTCAGGCACACCTCTTCGTGCTCCTTCCCCAACGACGCACAGACCTCCGCGTGGAGCTTGGCCGACGAAAGCGTCTGCAGGTGCCCGTCGTGGAGCTCCGCGGCCCACCGCGAACGCTCGAAGGCGATGGCCTGCTCGCGGCTCAGCTCGGACTTCCTCAAGAGAGTCAGGCAGCGGCCGATGGCGGTCGCGATCTCCTCCGCTTCCCGGATGCGGTCGCGGGTGAAGCCGCCCGACTTCCACAGCGCCAGGAGCCCGCGCCAGCTGTGGCGGCCCGCGTACTGGACCAGGAGGGTGTCCGGCTCTCGGGGCGCGACGGGCCGGATCCGCACCGCTTCCTGCGCCCCCAGGGCCGTCGCCAGCAGAGACTCGGTCAAGAACGGAGGGTCCCCCGCCTGTTTCTCCGGAAGAATCCGAAGCCACCGATCGCCCTCCACGACGAAGAGAGCCACCCGCAGCCCGACCACGGAGTCGCAGATCGCGTTGGCCCAGAACCGCAGGACCTCATCGATGTCCGGGCAGCGGGAGGCGAGCTCCAGCGAGCGGGCCGTGGCCTCGGCCAGCCACAGTCGGTGGCGTAGCTGCCGGTTGCCGAACAGCCGGATCATCGCTCGCTGCCTTCGTCTTCGGGGACCAGGGCCTCTCCGTAGCGCCGCGCCAGGAGCGCCGCCTCGACCCGTCCCCTCAGCCCGAGCTTGGAGATCAGGCTTCCGACGTGGCTGGCCACGGTCTTCTCCGAGAGCCCGGTTTTGTTGGCGATCTCCCGGTTCATCATGCCGCGTCCCAGCAGAGCCAGGATCTCCCTCTCGCGCGAAGTCAGCTGTTCCAGAGGCTCTTCCGGCACCGCGCCGCTCAAGACGGCCGACGAGCCGCGCCGCGTCGCCCAGAACTGACCGGCCGCCACCGAGCGCACGGCCCGAAGGATCGTGTCGACCGCGCTGTCCTTCTGGATGAAACCCCTCGCCCCCGCCGAGAGCGCGCGCTCCTCGAAGCTGCGCTCCAGGTGCACCGTGAGGACCAGGGCGCGCGTGGACGGCGAGACGCGGGGCAGCTGCGCCAGCACTCCGAAGCCGTCGCAGCGCGGCATCGACAGATCGAGCACGAGGACCTCGGGACGCGCCTCCATGCACAGAGCGAGCGCCGCGTCGCCGTCGGAAGCCTCGCCGACGACCACCAGGTCCTTTCCCATCGAAAGGGCCTTCCGAAGGCCTTCGCGAAAAAGGGGGTGATCGTCCGCGACCGCCACGCGAATCATCCGGATCCTCCCAGGAGCCGCCGTCCCGGCCGGCAGCCATCTAGAACTTAGATTCTAGTACTAAATCTGAGCGGGGGCCTTGACCGGTCTGCGGATGCGCTCCGGCCGCCTCCCCGGCATCCTTCCAACCACGACAACAGAATGATGAATACCAAAGTCCCGGCCCGAAACGGGCGGGGAGGAACGAAAGCCATAGGGCCCGTGGCGCTCTTTTCTCCTCGTCAATCGAATGAACGAAGCCGATTCCGATCTTCGGGCGGCCTCGGAGTCTTTGTAGCGATGGACTGTGCCAAGGGGGAAGAGGCGATGAACAATGCAGTCGTCCCGGCTCGGTTTCCGGCTTCCACCACCTCCGATCTGCGCTGCCCGAGGATTCGATGGCCCAGAGTCGGGACCCTCCTCCTGATCTTCGCCGTCCTTGCGGCCGCCGGTCCGGGCAGAGCCGCCGGACAAACGATCAGCTCCATCACCCCCAGTCCGGCGCTCCCGGTCGTCTTCGGCACACCGATCACGTGGACGGTGACGGCGACTGGAGGAACCGCGCCTCTGCAGTACCGATTTTTCAGATACGACGCCGGCGTGTGGAACATGGTCAAGGACTATTCGACCAGCAACACTTTCTCCTGGACTCCAGCCTTCGCCGACATCGGCCAGCACGATCTGGCCGTGTGGGTGAAGTCCAACGGATCGCCCAATCAGTTTGATACGACGAAGGACACCGGCTTCTTCAACATCAACGGGCTCGCGACTGTCACCGCCCTCACGGCCAACCCGACTCTGCCGCGGGCCTTCGGGACCGCGATTACCTGGACCGCGACGGCCACTGGCGCCGCTCCCCTCACGTACCGCTTCTACCGCTGGGATGCGGGCGTGTGGAACATGGTCCGGGATTACTCGACGACGAATACCTACAGCTGGACTCCTGCGTCCACCGACATCGGACAGCACGACGTCGTAGTCTGGGTGAAATCCAACGGATCGACGGCAGCCTTCGACGCGACCCGGGAGACCGGTTTCTTCAACATCAACGGAACAGCGTCGGTTTCCGCCATTACGCCGAGCCCTGTGTCGCCCTCGCCAGCGGGAGTTCCGGTCGTGTGGACGGGCACGGCGACAGGAAATCCCGGGCCCTTGCAATATCAGTTCTGGCGGCTGGACGGCGCGACGTGGAAGATGGCCCAGGACTATTCATTGAGCAAGACCTATACCTGGATCCCTGCGGTCGGTGACGTTGGAACTCATGTGGTCGCGGTTTGGGTGCGCAATCAAGGGTCCGCCGCCGCGTTCGAGGCAACGCGAGCGTCGGGCAGCTTTACGATCACCGCGGCTCAGCCGCTCGCAGCCTCCGCGCTTCAGTATGCGCCGGACCTGCCAAGACCAGACGGAGCGATCATCCTGTTCAAGCCGGCCACCACCGGCGGCCTTGCTCCGCTGACGTACCGATTCTACAGATACAGCTATGCCACTGCCGCGTGGACGATCGTCCAGGACTTCAGCACGAACGACACCTTCACGTGGCAGCCGACCCCCTCCGAGGACGGCGCTTATCAGATCGCGGTGTGGATCAAGAACGCCGGCTCGACCGCACAATACGACGCCGTCGTCAGCACTCCGCCGGTGTTGATCACGCCGCAGACCGCCGATGTCATCCGATTCCTGGAGCAGGCAACGTGGGGGCCGACGAACGTCGAAGTGGAGCGTGCACGTTCCATGGGCTACACGGCCTGGATCGTCGACCAGTTCACACAGCCGATGACCGGGTATCCCGCCTTCACTCCGGTCCCCGACAACCCGGCCAGCAACTGCACCGGCAACTGCCAGCGCGACAACTACTCGATGTACCCGCTGCAGAAGCAGTTCTTCCTGAACGCTCTGTACGGCAACGATCAGCTTCGCCAGCGCGTGGCATGGGCGCTCCATACGCTCGTCGTCACCTCCGGCCTCGACCTGAACCTGCCGAGCTGGTCGCAGCCGTACCACGACATCCTGTACACGTATGCCTTCGGCAACTACCGGCAGCATCCTCTACGACGATTACGCTCAACCCGGGCATGGGCGAGTACCTCAACCTCAACACGAGCACCATGAACAACCCGAACGAGAACTACGCGCGCGAGATCATGCAGCTCTTCTCGCTCGGAACGGACCGCTCAACGTCGACGGGACGCCCCAGAGGCTCTCGCGACGGAACCATCATCCCGACCTACGACCAGTTCACGGTCACGGAGTTCGCCCGCGCGCTGACCGGATGGCATTTCGCTGCCCAACATCGGGCCCGGAATCACGAACTACCGGACCCGATGATCGCTTCGACCGCCAATCACGACCTCGGGACCAAGCAGCTTCTGAACGGCTTCACCACGACGGCGGGCGCATCGCCGCAGCAGGACCTGAACGACGCCATCGACAACATCTTCAACCACCCGAACGTGGGGCCGTACATCGCCAAGCACCTGATCCGGCAGCTGGTCACGAGCAACCCGTCGCCCGATTACGTCGCGCGCGTCGCGACCGTCTTCAACAACAACGGCTCGGGCGTGCGCGGAGACATGAAGGCGGTCATCATGGCAATCCTGCTCGACCCGGAGGCCCGCCAGACGCCCCCAGCCGATCCGAACTTCGGTCGATTGAAGGATCCCGTCACCTTCTGCACTGCATCTCCTGCGCGCGATGAACGTGACGGCGGCGAACGGAACCGGACTATCCGACGGCTACCTGCAGCCGACCGTGTTCCCCATGGGAGTCGACGTGCTTCGGCCGCCGACCGTCTTCAGCTACTACCCAGCCGACTATCTGTCTGCCCGGAACGTCGGTCGTCGCGCCCGAGTTCGGCGATCTTCGACACGATGACGGCGCTGAAACGCGCCAACTTCGTCAACACGATGGTCTTCTCGAACATCCCGATGAGCGCGAACGCCCCGAACGGCACGGCCCGATCGATCTGTCCAAGCTGACGATCCTCGCGGCCAATCCCAACGCCCTCGTCCAGGAGCTCGAGCCACATGCTCCTGAACGACACGATGGGCAGCCTGATGAAGACAACGATCCTCACCGCGGTCAACGCCATCTCGGCCGCCAATCCGCTGCTGCGTGCCCAGACGGCGCTGTACCTTGTCGCGACTTCCTCGCAGTACCAGGTAGAGAGGTAAGTCATGAAGAAATTCAGTGAACAGTCTCGTCGGGAATTCTTTCGCCGGACCAGCTGCGCCGCGATCGGAGCTGCCGCCGCCTCGGCCGGTTTCCGGAAACTCGGCTTGATGAATCTCTATGCCCAGGACGCCGTCGCGCAGTCGACGGCTGCCGCCGGGCTACAAGGCCCTCGTCTGCATCTTCATGAGCGGCGGCAACGACTCACACAACATGGTGGTGCCGCTCGACACGACTCCCTACAGTCAGTACGCTGCGCGTCCGGGCGGGGTCCGGATCTGGCCATCCCCCTGGCCAACCTCCTTCCTTTGAACCCGATACCGATCGGGAACTTCGGCCTGCATCCGGCCATGCCAGAGCTGGAAGCCCTGTTCAACCTGAACAAGCTGGCCGTCGTGAACAACGTGGGGCCCCTTGTCCAGCCGACGACGCGGACGACCTACCAGAACGGATCCGCCAAGCGGCCGTATCAGCTCTTCTCCCACTCCGACCAGGTTCAGATCTGGCAAACCAGCGACGCCCAGAATCGCACTCAGAGCGGTTGGGGCGGCCTTCTGGCGGACAAGATCAAAGTTCTCAACACCTCTTCGTTCCCCGTCCTCACGTCGGTCGCCGGATCCTCGGTGTTCGGGCAGGGACTGTCCACTCGTCAGCTTTCCATTTCCTCGGGCACGGCGCTCAACCAGGTTCTGGTCCTCAACGGTTTCAACGCGACGCCGGAGTCGGTGGCGCGACGCAACGCCTTCGACTTCCTGCGGACAATCGACCGCAGCGCGACGCTCGTCGCAGCGGCGAGCGACGGGACCCAGGAATCGATCGACATCATGGGCGACATCACCTTCGATCCGACGTTGACGACGGTCTTTCCGAACAGCGGTCTTGGAAACCAACTGAAGCAGATCGCCAAGGTCATCAAGCTCAACCAGACGACGCCGAGCCTGAACCTCCAACGGCAGATCTTTTTCGCCGCCATCGGTGGATTCGACACCCACCAGAACGAGCTCGGATCGCACACCAACCTCTACGGACAGCTGTCCAAGGCCATGAATGCGTTCTACAACGCGACCATCGAGCTCGGCGTCTCGACCCAGGTCACGACCTTCACGCTCTCGGACTTCGGACGCACGCTCTCGCCCTCCGGGTCCGGTGCCGGAACCGTCGGTACCGACCACGGCTGGGGATCCCACCATTTCGTGATGGGCGGCTCGGTCAAGGGCGGCGCCTTCTACGGTATCCCGGGCTCCAACGGAACGCCCTTCCCGACGCTCGTGCTGGCCGGGCCGGACGATGCGGACAATCGCGGACGCTTGATTCCGACGACCTCGGTAGATCAATACGCTGCGACCCTCGGGAAGTGGTTCGGCCTGCAGCCGGCGGACTATCCGTACGTCTTCCCGCTGTTGACGAACTTCGCGGCGAACGACATCGGATTCATGATGTGAGCGACGGCTTCCTCTCGCACGATCGGAAGCCCTGGAAGGGCCTCGCCGTCGTCGCGCTCGGTGCCTTGGCTTTGTTCGGCGTGGTCGCCTGTCCGGATCGCTCGCTGCCGAGCGCCCCGCAGGCGGCTGCGCACTCTGCGCCGGCCGGTACGGAGGAAGAGGTTGCCCGGATGCCGATCGTCCGGGTGGTTCGCACTCCCCGGTTCGGTGGGCCGGCGCCGACCTCGACCGTGACGACGGCGGCGACAAGCGGCCCGACCCGCACGAAGAGTCCCACCGCGCTTCCGATGACGCCGACTTCGACGCGTACGCCCACGCCCATTCGAACGCCCACGCCGACGCAGCCGGCCGGGCCGACGATCATTCGCTTGAAGGCCCAGCGTTACATCTGGCGCTGGGTGGCTGGGCCAGGAGCAAACGGGAATTCGGCCGACATCACTCTCAAGAGCGGACAGACCTACACCCTGAAGGTCTTCGACGCGGACTGCCCCGATCTCGTCCTCCTTCCCCACTATTTCAGTGGCAACGCCTTCCTCGGGGTGAGCGGAGTCCAGTTGGCTTACGGGAGCGACTGCACCCACCTCGCCCCCGATCAGTCTCAAACGTTCACGGCGCCAGTCGTCACCGCACCCACCCAGTACAGCTTCCTGTGCATGGAGGGAGGCTGCGGAAACACCACGCAGCACGAGAGCATGACCGGATTGATCATCGTCGTTCCTTAGGTTTCTCAAGCCGCGAGGTGCGGCAAATCGGCGGCCTGACCGCCCCCGGACAACATTTCTCGGCACTTCAGTTCACAGGCAGAGCATTCAAAGTCCGTCCGGTCAATCACTTCCGCCAGCAACCCGATTGGCTTCCTCCTTGCTCGTGAGTCCCTGAAAGAGGTACCCCATGACCCTGCTGTTCCCCGGCTTGCCGGGAAAGACGAGAGTCCCATGCCGCGCGCTTTGCCTCCTTCTGATTCTCCTCGGAGGCGCCGCCGCGGGCCGGGCAACGACAATCATCCCGATCTCCGACGCGGAGCTCTATCGGCGGGCGGACGTCGTCGTCCACGGAATCGTCCTGACGAGCGACGTGACGGTGGACGACCAGAACCGGCCCGAAACACTCACTCTCATCCAGCCGATCGCCGTCCTCAAGGGCAGCCTCTCTGGAAGTCTCGCCATCCACCAGCTGGGGGAGTCTTGCCCGACGGCCGCTTCTTCCAGATGTGGGGAAGGCCCGAGTACACGCCGGGCCACGAAGTGATCGTTTTCGCCGTCGCGCGGGCCCGTGGAGAGTACGAGACCGCCGAGATGCTCCTCGGAAAGTTCGAAATCTGGCAAGACACGGCTGGACAGCGCTTCGCTGTCCCCGACCTGGCCGCCGGCGTCCATTTGGGCGTTGACATTCTCGACGATGCAGACGCGTCACAATTCCTCAGCGCGGACACAGCTTCCCGGGCTCGGATCGGAACGGCCGCCGCCGTCGAGCCGCGGGAACTCTCGAGCTTCCTCACCTTTCTCGCTCGAGGCGCCGTATCTGAGCCGCCAGCAGGATCGCCCCACGGTCCGCTCGAGCCGGTCCGACACGCTGACGTCGCGTCTCAGGCTCCGAGGCCTCTGTGGGGCAACATCAGTAACATTCTCTACCGCTGGAACAACAACGCCACGGCAGCCTGGACTCTGAACGGAAACGCGAACATCGACGGTGGCGGCGTGGCGGAAGCGACCGGCGCTCTGGCCACCTGGACCAACGATCCCAATAGCAGCATCAACTACACCGTCGGAACCTCCGGCAACGTCATCTCGTTGAACGCGGCATCCTCAAGCCTCGGCTGCGGCTGGTCGAGCTGTCTCTCCGGAGGCGGCGTCATCGGCTGCGGCGGACCGAACGGCGGCGGGTCGAACAGCTGGCGGGGAGATTCGTACTTCACCATTTCCGGCGGGACGGTCGAGCTGCGCGCCTACTGCACTCACAATGGCTTCAGTTCGGTGACGACGCAATCCGTCCTCACCCACGAGCTCGGCCACACGCTCGGCCTGGGCCACAGCGACCAGAACGTCTCGCCGCACGACGTGTGCCGCGGCGACGAGGATGCCGCGATGATGCGATCCGTCGCCCAGAACCGGACAACCCTGGGAACGGACGATCAGGATGCGATCCGATGGATTTACGGAGACGGAGGAAATTCGTGCGCGACGCCCTCGGTCAGCGCGCTCACGGGGAGCCCGGCCCCGCCCCGGCCAACGGGCACGACGATCACGTGGACAGCCACCGCGGCCGGAGGTACGGCTCCGCTTCAGTACCGCTTCTGGACCTACACCGCCGCCACGGGCTGGACGATGGCCCAGGACTACTCCACGAGCAACACATTCGCCTGGACCCCGTCCCAGGCGGGCCAATCCGACGTCGCGGTCTGGGTCAAAGCTGCCGGCTCGACAAACGCGTACGATGCGACTCGTGATACCGGATTCTTCAGCATCACGGCTGTCGCGACGATCTCAGCGCTCTCACCGTCTCCGGCTCTTCCGAAACCCGCTGGCACACCGATCACCTGGACCGCGACCGCCTCGGGCAGCCCCACGCCGCTTCAATACCGCTTCTGGCTCTACAGCACGGCGTCTGGATGGACCATGCTTCGGGACTACTCGACGAGCAACACGTTTTCCTGGACGCCGTCTCAAGCCGGCCAGTACGACATCGCCGTGTGGGTCAAAGTCTCCGGCTCGAACAACGCCTACGACGCCGTCCGCGACACCGGCCTCTTCACAATCACCGCCGCAGCCACGATCTCGTCGCTGGTCGCTTCTCCGGCCCCGCCCCGGTCGGTCGGAACTCCCATGATGTGGACCGCGACCGCCTCTGGCAGCCCCGGACCGCTTCAATACCGATTCTGGCGCTACAGCGCATCGTCCGGCTGGACGATTGTTCAGGACTACTCGACGAGCAATACGCTTTCCTGGACGCCATCCCAGTCCGGCCAGTACGACATCGCGGTTTGGGTCAAGGTGGCGGGCTCCGCCAACCCCTACGATGCTGTTCTCGACACGGGCTTCTTCACGATCAACCCTTGAATGATTGAGGGCTCGCGTAGGCTGTAACTCGGCGAAGCCGCGCAGTTTCGAGGTCTAGTCTCGCCACGGCCGGCGAAGCAACCGGGCGATGACACGCCGCAAATAGCGCTTTAGACCCGCGGGAGCAACAGCCGCGAGGAAGCTCCGCGTGTGTCCGATCACGGAAGAGGCCCATCGATCCAGAGACGTCGCGCGAGCAATCACCCGTCGACGCACGACGGAATACACATTGACGGCCGAAAGGTCGGTGGGATTCGCGCCGGGTATCCTGCGCGCCCGCAGAAATACGCCCGGAACTTCCGGGGCATCCGACTCCAGCTTCTCGATGCGCATGTCCGCGAAGATGCGCCGCATGTCGTCGGCGCTGAATCGCCAGAAGTCGAGAGGATACCCATGGAACGCGAAGCCAGGCGACCGCGTCGTCAACACGAGCAGCCCTTCTGGCGCTAGCACCCCCTTCAGGTTTTCGACGACCCTGCGCCAATCCTCGACGTGTTCCAGCATCTCCGTTGAGATGACGACATCGAAGGAGCCAGGCCCATACCGAGAAAGAAGCTCCCCAGCCTCGCAGATCTCATCGACGCCCGGACCCGGAACGATGTCGACTCCGAGATAACTGCCGGCTCCCGCTTCCCTGGCGATGGCTCGCACGCTGCCGTTCACGTCGTAGGAACCCACCTCCAACACGCGCCGCCCGCCGACATCGGCCGGGCCCAGGCTTCTCGCGACGAACTCAACACAGTTGGGTGAACACACCGCCTACGGATCCTTTCTGAACGCGATTTCCTCGGTTGCTGACGACGGGGCTCTCACGATCGCGATTTCGCAGTGAGCGCCGACGTTTCGACTCAAACAGCAAGAACAAGCATACGGTCATTCGCCGTCCGGCCTGAGCGCGACGAGGAGGAGCTCCTCGCCAACCTGGAATCCCAGACGAGTCAGCCCGCGCTCGAGAAGCTGAAATGGGACTCCAAGAAGATGGACGCCCAGGCCGAGGCCCCGGCCGAAGGCGCCACCGTGTCCGCGCGCGCGAATCGCGCGACTCAGGGCCGGGACGCTGCGGGCACCGAACGCCGTGCTGCCGGCGAAGACGACCGAGAGACCCGCGGCCTGCGCCAATCGACGCAGGGTCGCCACTCCATAAAGGGTGACGTGGCGGGGCGGGTCCAGGTGCACCCACGAGGCCCCGAACATCCGCCGCCCGAGTGACCCGAAATTCGGAGTCACGACGACCAGTGTTCCTCCTGGTTTGAGGATTTCCCGGCACCGTTCGAGCACCGCTTGCGGCCGATACAGGTGCTCGATCACGTGCACAAGGGAGATTGCGTCTGCCGAGCTCGCGGGAAACGGATGCGAGAAGATCGTCCCTATCTCCACCGCCAGACCCCGCGACCGCGCGACTTCGACGCCGGTCGGATCGAAGTCGATCCCTTCGACCGTCCATCCCAGGCGCCGCATCGCAAGGAGCAGGTCTCCCCGCCCGCAGCCGATCTCCACGAACCGGCGGCCCTGCCCGGGCCCGGCGAGATACATGGCCGTCCGACCGAGCTCCGCACGGCCTCCCGGGTAGAGAAGGCCAATGATGCTTGCTCCGAAACGTTTGGCCCGGCCCTCCTGATATCCGAGGCGATACCGGACATAGAAGTCGGCGATCGCCGATCGCAACCGCCGCGCCGCGCTGTCCGCCAGCGCCTGATAGGCATGGTAGGTGTTGTAGGCCTCTCCGATGTCATCCTCTCGCGGCATCGGATCGAGCCACGCCGCGCCGCAGCTGCGGTCGACACACTCGCGAAGATTCCACTCCCCCGGCGTCGAGAGAAAGCGATCGCGCAGGCCGCCGTAGAGCAGGCGGCCCTTCACGCCACACACGACGCAGTCCGAACGCGCCTCGCTTCGAATCATTTCGCCATCACTCCTCGGCCTCCGGATTCTCTCTCAGGCTTATACTTGGATCTCCTCGGGGAAACCAGATGACAAGATACTCGTTCATGAGACCGCCATCCGGGCGGCTCACCGCCTTTCCTCGCACTGGCAATGGTTGGCCTCCTCTTCGGAAATGGAGACGGTGCACCTGACCAAGAACTCCGCACCGCCGATCTCGGAAGCCGTCGTCGTCGAAACGACGTCCCGTGTTCGGAGAGATCACCACTGGAATCGGACCGCGCTACTCGGCTAAGGATTCGACAAACCAGGTGCGAATATCGGGCTGGCTGATGCTTGACGCGGAAGATGCCGATCAGGTCCGGCAGTGCCGGTCGACGACTTGGGAGATTCACCCGATCAGGAAGATCGGGGTCTGGCAGAGCGGCGCCTGGGTCGATCTGGAGAGCCTGCCGTGAAGCTGGCCAGATCCCCTCCCTTCAACATTCATCGGGTCTTTGTCCTGAAGTTGATCTCCAGACTGTCAGTGAGGTGCCCGCTCTATAACTTCCGCTACCTGCCTAACGCGAAAGGAACTCTCCGATGACACACCGAACTCGCCTACGTGGTCTCGCACTTCTCGCTCTGACCTTTCTTACAGCATCGCTTGCCACAGCGGCTACCTCTCCCGACTGGGTCAACGTCTCCACTCTGGCAAGCGGAGGGACAGGGGCAGCTGGGAACCCGTGGACTGGCTGGGAGACAAACGCTGCGATGGGGGGCGCCGGCCGTACGATCACAGCCTCGGGTATCTACTACTACTTCCCGTCAGGGTTCTATCAGCTTTCCAATACGCTGACGATCCAGGGCAACGCGATTTCATTCGTGGGCGACAGCCTCCTCACCTCGACGATCGGTTCCGTAATTGTGTGGGCCGGCGCGGGGACCGGCGGTGCTGCAGTATTCGACTTCAACAACAGCGGCACCGGTACCGCCGTCCAGTTCGTAACCGTCGCTGGGCTCAACTTCAAGTGTACCGCCGACACGACGAATCAGAAGACGTTCATCCGTCTGGTGGACGTCCGCACGGCGTGGATCGACAAGATTCAGTCGCTCAACTCGCAGTGGACCGGCGCCAGTTCTGTTGGAGTCGAGGTCGATGGGCGGGAGTTCATTCACATCACTAACAGCCAGATTGGTGCAGACATCCCGCTTCAGATCGGCGTCAACCCGAATGTGGCCGCGGAGTCTTTCGACCATTCGAACGTCACGAACACCTGCCTTACAGCCGCGACCACAACCACCGGGACTGCCATAAACGTGTTGACCTCCGCGACTCTTACGAACGCGAAGTTTGAAAATACGGCGCTGGTCCTCGGTGCTCGAGGGTTCTCGTTCATCGATACGACCGGCACACACCCGTCCTACAACGTCGCGATTGACAACTGCCGGTGGGAGCAGAACGCCGGCGGCGCCGCCCAGGCGATCGACATTGAGGGTAACACTACAACACTACTGATAGGCCTGACGATAAAAGACTTCTACCTCTCGGGAACAGCAGGTACCACTAAGGGTGTAAAGATCCGCAACACCTACGCGATCGTTCTCGACAATCTAGACTTGGCCTGCGCCGGGCCGACCGGTACTGCCGTCGACGTCGATAACAGTTGCCAGAACCTCAATATCGTCGGCGGCTTCACCAACTTCAGCGGTACGTACGGTTCGACACTCCGTGTGCAATCAATGGGAGCGGGGTCGTCGTTCGCGATAATGCCGGTGCCGGCGGTACGCGCGTTCAATAGTTCTGCGCAGTCGCTCGCGACCTCCACGACCACTGCGCTCGTGTTTGACTCGACGCGCTACGACTCGTTCCCGACACAGCACTCGAACGCGGCCAACAAGAGCCGCCTCACGTGCACTGTCGCTGGGCTGTACAGAATCACCGGACAGGTCCGTTTCGCGGCCAGCACCAGCGGCGACCGTCAACTCGGGATTAGACTTAATGGAGCGACGTTCCTGGCGTTTACCTCAACGCCCTCGACTCTGACGGCGAGCGTATGGGCGAACACGATCACGACCGAGTACAGGCTGTCGATAGGTGATTACGTTGAACTTACCGCCATGCAGAACTCCGGGCTGGCGCTCAACGTCGATTCCGCCGGCAATTATTCGCCCGAGTTCATGTGGGTCAAAGTGGCCGACTGAGGCCTCTGGGAGAAGGACTCCCGTGTGCTGAAGGAGCAGAGGTCTGCTCGAGTTCCCCAATGGGCGTCGGGGCCGGTGGCGCCGGGGTCGGTGTCGAGAGCTCGTCGCGGCGTTGCTACGAACCAGGATTGGCCGCCGTCCGACGGGTTCGGCGCCCAGGGGAACTCGTTGCCGCTTGGTCGGAGGGGGGCGTGGCAGTTCCTGGGAAACAGAGCGGCGTGTAGGAGCGGGATCGCTATCTGTAGTCCGCCTTCCTGCGGCGCGTTCGCCACGAGGCGCACCGGGCCAAAACTTAAGGCGAGGACCGAACCGGAGACGCTGGCCAGTCGGTCTTTCTGGAACGATTGCCGTTCCGCTCTCCGGAGTTGCTGCCGAGGGGTAGGCCGCAGTAACTGTGAAATTATCTGCTCGCGCGAGACCGGGAACAAGTGGGGACCGAGGCGAGCATCGGTCGTGACATTTATCAGCGACCGGTGCGGGCGGGCGGCTGGATGGACTCCGCAGATTGGGGACCGCTCGCACCGGCTGCCCGCTCGCTTGCCGGTGCCCGGAGAGCTTCTCGGAATACCAACCCGAGAATGGCCAACACGAGTGCGGCGGCGCCGCCAATCGCGGCGTTTCGGGCCGGTCTCGGTGACACCGGCTTCGGGCTCACTTCGATTCCGCCAACGTACGAGACGCCGTGCGTTCGCGCCGGACTCAGGGCCTCTTCGAGCTGATGGATACGCTGCTTCGTGCTCTGGATCTCGGCGGTCTTGGCAGCGATGGTATTGGCCAGGGTCACGCTCTCCGCGAATCTCTGCGAGGGCGGTAGCGACTTTTCCGCCTCCCGCGCCTTATATAAGGCTTCCAGCTCGCCGCCGGAAGCCGTTTGCTGCAGTGTCGCGTCCTGGAGGTCGCTTCGAATCCGGGAGATCGTCGGAGCGATCGTGTCTCTCTGTGACTGATCCCATTCCTCGACGGCATGAGAGAGCAGGTCCGACGCGGTCTTCGGGGAATGGGCCCGAAGCGTCACACGAATGAGGTCCGAGGTGGGAATCGGAGCAGCCTTAAGGGAGCGTCGGAAAAGGACCGCTTCGGCGTCGGTTTCCGAGGTCGAGAGGCCCGATCTCCGGAGAGCGGCGTCGCCGAGCTCCCGGGACTGGAGCCGCTCCACGCTGCGCACCGGGGTCTCGGAGAGCTGAGCCCCTCCGCCCGGGGTCCAGACTTGCGCCGGCATGAGGACCGCGGTCACCTCCCATACCGGACGCCCGACCTTCGAGACAACAAAGGCCAGGGCCGCGAAGACCAGGGCGACGAGGAGGAGAGCTATTCGAAAGGGTTTCAGAGTCTCGACGAGATCCCGGAGTCCATACTCGGGCTCATCCACCGCCCACGTCCCGGGTCGGTTCATCGGACTACCCCCGTCAATCGGAGAAAGCGGCGATCACGACGGAACGGCGACGGGCTTGTCGCCGAACTGCCTGTGAGCCAGGTTGTCGTCGGGGCCGGCTTGGGTCCTGTCGCCCAGGGCAGGATGCTGAAAGGTCGGAACCAGAGAGCGCAGTTCGCGAAAGATCACCAGCGGATCCGGCCCCTCGGCAGCGGATCGCAGCGCCGCGCACCGGGCGTGGAAGTCTTCGGGGAGAGTCGCACCCCGAACGGCGTGGATCTTCTGGCGCACGGTTCGCGATTCCTCTTCTTCTTCGGTCAAGAGATCCTCTCGGAGCTTTTCGCCCGGCCGCAAGCCCGTGAACTCGATGCGCACATCCTCGCCAGGGACGAGCCCGGCCATCGTGATCATATGACGGGCTAGATCGAGGATGTTCATTGCTTCGCCCATGTCGAGCATGCACAAGTCACCGTATCCGCCCAATCCGGCGAGCAGGACGAGCCCCACCGCCTCCGAAACCGTCATGAAGTATCGGCTGCACTCGGGATGCGACACGGTGACCGGACCACCGCGCTCGATCTGGCGGCGGAAGAGAGGCACCACCGAGCCGGACGAGCCCAGCACGTTCCCGAACCGGACCGCAGTGAACCGCGTTGCCGACGAGCGATTGAAGTCGCGCACGATCATCTCTGCGATTCGCTTGCTCGCCCCCATCACGCTCGTGGGATGCACCGCCTTGTCGGTCGAAACGAAAACAAAGCACTCCGCCCCGCAATGGTCGGCCATCCCGGCGACGTTGAGGGTTCCGAAGACATTGTTCTTCACCGCCTCCCCCGGCGCGAATTCCATCAAAGGAACGTGCTTGTGGGCGGCGGCATGAAAGACGTACTGGGGCCGGTAGTCGCGACCGATCTCCTGCAGACGCGTCCCCATCGCGAATATCGGCGATCTGGACATAGACGGGCACTTCCGGCCGCTCCTCGCGGAGCTCGCGGAAGAGAAAATAGAGGTCGTTCTCATTGATATCCACCAGCACGAGAGAGGCGGGCGCATAACGGGACACCTGGCGGGCGATTTCGCTTCCGATGCTTCCGGCCGCTCCCGTCACGAGAATTCGCTTCCCCACGATGAGACTGCGGATCTCTTCAGTGTCGAACAACGCCTGGTCGCGCGGGAGGAGGTCCTCCGGACTCAGATCGTGGAGCATCGAGGCGGCAATTCGATCGTTCAGGTAAGCGAACGAAACCGGAATGATCTTGTAGTGAATCTTCAGGTTGGCACAGAGTCCCAGAATCGTTCGGATACGTTCCGCCGACAGCCGGGGAATCGAGATCAGAAGCTGTTCGATGCCGTGCCGCTGGACCTGATCGGGAATGCTCTCGATGCTGCCCAGAACCAGCTTGCCTCCCAGGTATGTCCCGACCTTGCGAGGATCGTCGTCGACGAAACCAACGACGTTATAGACGTGCTCGCGCGATCGAAGGAGATCTCGCAGGAGCAAGTCGCCGGCGCTCCCCGCTCCGACGATCAAGGTACGTCGCACGCCCTCCTGATGCGTGCGAAATCGGTCGACGTACCAGCCTGAAGCCAGCCGGGGGGAGAAGCGAAAGACCGCCAGGGCGGACGTGGTCAGGAAGAACTCGAGCAGGATGACGGAGCGCGGCGGCCCGTATTCCTGAAGAAAATAGAAGACCCCCACCAGGCAGCCGCTGCCCGCGATCGTGGCGAGAGAAAGCCGGATCGCCTCGTGAAAGCCCGACATTCGAAAAGACCAGCGGTGCAGGCCGAGCGCGTAGCTGAGAGCGAGCCGCAAGGGGACCAGGATGAGCAGGGCAACACCGAGTTTTCGATGCTCGGTGGGCGGAATCTTTCCCTCGAAGCGGGCGAACAGCGCAAAGTAGAACGAACAGACAATGAGAATCGCATCGATCGCAAAAATCGAAGCGTAGCGAAGCCGGCGACCCTGCTCGCCGGGAGACCGGGTGGAGCGGCTCACAAGAATGCCGTACTCAACGGGGTCGAGCCTGCGCAGTCTGGCGAAGGCCCGGACATCGACTCGAGGTTATCAGAATCGGCGTCCGGCACTCAAGACTTTCGACGATCCGCGGCGGCGGGGACTGGAGGGGTGGTCCGCCGGGTCGGAACCAGAAGAGAGATCATCGTGCGGACAAGCACTCCCAAATCCGAGGTGAATGAGCGCCTCTCGAGGTACTCGAGATCGATGCGGAGTTTCTCCGGGAGGATCCGGTTCCGGTACGTCGCTTCCCAATCTTCCCCAGAGAGCTCGCGCTCCTCGTCGCGATAACGGATGGAAGCTTCGCTCGTGATACCCGGCCGGACTTCCAGAATTCGGCGCTGCTGCGGCGAATACAGGCGAACGTAATCAGGATCTTCGGGTCTCGGACCCACCAGACTCATATCGCCCTTCAAGACGTTGAGCAGCTGTGGCAGCTCGTCGAGCTTGGTGCGACGGAGGAGCGCTCCGACACGAGTGACGCGAGGGTCCCTCGACCGAGTCAGGCGCGGCCCGCCGACGCCAACCAGCATGCTTCGAAATTTCAGCAACCGGAAGGAGCGGCCCCTCCGGCCGATTCTCTCGCCCCGATGAAGGACCGGCCCGCGCGAGCTGAGCTTGACGAGCAAGAGGAGGGCCAGGAGAAGCGGAGACAGCAAAAAGAGTGCGACCGAAGAGACCAGTAGATCGAAGCCTCTCTTGATCATCGACTACCGACGGTGCTCCTGGGCGACCATCAGAACCGCCTCGGCGACGTCGTTCACGTCGCAGTCCGTCATCCTCGAGTAGATCGGCAGCGAGATTTCCCGCAGGTACTCGTGGTAGGCCACAGGAAAGTCCTCCGGCGAATAGCCTCCCGCATCGCGATAGTAGGGGTGAAGATGGAGCGGGATGAAATGAACGCTGATTCCGATCTTGCGCTGTTTGAGTTCCTCGCCGAACCGCGCGCGATCGATCTTGAGCCTCTCCAGGCGCAACCGGAGCATGTACAGGTGCCATGCGTGCGTGGACCCGGATGGCGCTTGTGCCGGAGTCTCCAGAAGCTCCGAGGAGGCGAAAAGCTCGTCGTAACGTCGGGCGATCTCCGCGCGACGGCCCGCCATCCGTTCCACCTTCTCGAGCTGCCCAAGCCCCATCGCCGCGGCGACGTCGGTCATGTTGTACTTGAAGCCTGGAGCGATGATTTCGTAGAACCACGCTCCGGCGGCCGTATAGCGCTTCCACGCATCCCCGCTGATGCCGTGCAGGCTCATCTGGCGGCATCGATTGGCCCAAGCTTCGTCGGCGGTGCAGATCATTCCGCCTTCGCCCGTGGTGAGGGTCTTGGTTGCGTAGAAGCTGAAGCACGAGAAGTCGCCGAAGCTTCCGATCCGCCTTCCTTTGTACGACGTCGGGAGTGAATGGGCCGCGTCCTCGATCACGCGTAAGCCGCGACGGCCCGCTATTTCGTGAAGCGGATCAAGGTCCGCCGGCAGTCCGGCCAGATGAACCGGAATGACGGCCCGAGATCTGGGCGTGATGGCCGCTTCCACCTTGGCCGGGTCGATGAGGAGGGTCCTCGGGTCGACGTCGACAAGAATCGGCCGCGCGTCGAAATAGCGAACGACCTCGGCACTGGCCGCGAAGGTGTAAGCCGGAACGATCACTTCGTCTCCGCGGCGCACGCCAATGGCCTCCAGCGCCAAGTGCAATGCAGCTGTCCCGGAGTTGACCGCGATCGCATGGGGCGCGCCGACATACCCCGCGAAGGCGCGCTCGAATTCCTTGGTTCGTGGCCCCGTCGTCAGCCACCCGGACTCGAGAACCTCGAGGACGAGGTCCTTTTCACGACTGTCGAGGTCCGGCAGAGCGAATGGAAGGGCCGACGCTCGCATCACGGCTCTCCGAGTTGGATCGCGTATTCGTCGAGGAGCCTGCCTTCCGGAGTCCGAAACGTGCGGGCCACCCGAAAGCCCAACTTCTCGTAAAAGGCGCGGACTCTGTCGTTGCCCTCGCGGTCCGTCGTCAGGCAAAGGGCGGTTCGGCCTCGTTCCTTCACCGCCTTACAGAAGGCTTCCACCAGACGAGCGCCGATCCCCGTCCCCGCTCGTTCGGGATCCACGGCGATGGACATCAGACAGGCCGAGGCCGATGACTCGCGCGCTTCCGTCGGTCGTCGCAGCGCTCGAAGAAGCCGGGGCGCAATCCGAGGACGGAGCAGAAGGGCTCGTCCCGACGCGAGGGCAAATCGCCACTTCCGTGAGTGCAACAATCGTCGGTAGAAGCCCTCCTGCTCAAGGGTCCCTGCGACAAAGCCGACGATCCGGCCCTCCGAACTGGCCACGAACGCCACGCCGTCCCGATCCGATGCCAGACCGAAGTAGAAAAGGCGAAGAAAGGAAGGCCCCAAGGAGGTCAGAAAGGAGCCTGGGAAGCCGCGCAAATGAACCGCCACAACTTCAGACATGTCTTCGGGCCCCATCGCGCGGACGCTCAGCCCCGCCATGGCGTGGCCGAAGCTCGCTCGAGAAGTTCGGCGACTGCCTCCACCGAGTCTCGGGCGCTCATTTCCTTCTCCGCATGATATCGCCCCCTCTGACCTCGCTCCGCGAGCTCTTTCGGGGAGAGGCGCAGGATCTCGCCGATCTTCTCCGACAACGCTTCGGGCCGGTCCGGCTCCACCGTCCAGCCGGCGCCTGACTTCTCAATGACGGACGCAAGGTCCGACCCCGGAACGGCCGAGGCCAGGATGGGCTTGCCCGCCAACATGTAGGAAGTCAGTTTCGAGGGAACGGACGAGAGCGATTGGCGTCCCTGCGTTGGAAGGATGAGGAGGTCTGCCGATCCCAGCACGGCTCCGGTCTCCTCCGCCGGCCAAGGGTTGAGAAAGGCGACCCTGCCGTGCGCCAGAGACGCCGCAAGCCTTCGACACCTCTCCAGCTCGGTCCCGTCACCGGCTACCAAGAGGGCCACCCGGTGACTCCCTAGCCGCCGCAATGCCTCGATCACGCAATCCACGCCTGCCGCGACGCCGACGTTGCCCCCGTAAACCAGGAGAAACGCGTCGGGCGCGATGCCCATCCGGCGCCGCAGCTCCTGCGTCTTTGCAGAATCGGACTCGAAACGCGACTCGTCACCCCAGTTTCGGATAACGTGCACAGCGGGCGCGGCAAGGCCTCTCGTTCTCCCGTACTCCGCACGGAGGGTTTCGGAGATGACGATCACAGCGGCGCTCCGGCGGGCGATGGCACGGTCCACTCGTTCAATCGCGCGGGAAAGAAACCCTCCGGCGCGAATTCGCCCCTGTGCAACGAGCGATTCGGGATAAACGTCCTGAACGCTCAGGACGATCGGCGTGCGCTTCCATCGCAGGATGAGCGTCGTCAATCCCGATCCCAGGATCGGCCAGCTGTTGACATAAGCAACGTCCGCCCGCGGCAGTCGCAACGCCACCAGCGCTGATGTGACGGCAAAGGAGAGAGCCTCCAACGACCGGCTTGCCAGTGACGACCGGCGCGAAAGGAAGGAGAAACAGCGCACGATACTCAGACCGGCGCCCTGGCTTCGCTCGAAGAGCCTGCGTTGATAACCCTCGTAGAGGTGACCGCCGGGACGGCTTGGAAAGGGCGCGACGACCGTTGTTTCGTGCCCGCGTCGCGTCAGTTCCTCCGCGATCTGGCTGCTCGTGACGGCCGAGATCACAGGCTCGGGCGGGTATACGCAACTGACGATCAGGCACTTCATCGCGATTCGACTCCGATCCGTTGTGTGCTCTTGCCGAACGTGCGGCCGCTTCGGATTGGGGCCTCAAGCATGCGGCGGGGATCGGCGGCCTCTTCGAAAGACCTCGCCGAGGCGCACGGCGAGCTCACGAAGGAGACGATAGCGCCAGACCACGATCTGTCTGAGAGACCCGCGCCTGGGAAGGGTCGCGTTGTGTCCATGACGCCGGTACGCCATCAAGGGCCGCCCGATGTAATAGGACCGGCCGTAGATGTCGGAAAGGATCCCGATCCACATGTCGTGCATGGGCACCGTGGGGGGAATCGGCAAGCAATAATCGAGAGTTGTGCGCCGAAACGCGACCGCGCATCCCAGGTAGCGGTTCGACGCGATACTTCGCAGCGCGCGAACCCATCCGGGGCCGGTCCCCTCACGCAGGCCAAGATAGCGAGGCGCGAGCACTTCGCCACGGTCGTCGATCACTTTCGCGTCGCTCAGGACAAGTGTCACGTCCGGCCGGCTTTGGAAGATCCCCAGGACTCGCGCCACCTTGTCCTCGAACCAGATGTCATCCTGGTCCGACAGAAAGACGATTTCGCCGGACGCCTCCCGCAGACAGCGGTCGACCGTCGCAAGTACGCCCCGGTTCACGAGGCCGCGCAGGATGCGGATCCGCGAATCACCGATGCCTTCAACGATGGTCAGCGTGTCGTCGGTAGAGGCATCGTCACAGAGGACGATCTCGTCGCCCGGGTCGAGCTGCGGCAGAATGCTGCCGATCTGCGCAGCGATGTATTTCCCACCGTTGTAAGCCGTCATACAGACGGTCACCTTCCCACGCACGGTGGTCATCGAGTGCAGTCTCCGGCCGGAGCACCCGCACTTCCTGGGACCCGGTGATCTGCCACCGTGGCTGGCGTCGGCCGCCGACACGCCTCCAGGCAGAGCAGCCCGTAGAGAGGAAAGAAATAGCGGTACTGGATGAAGAGGCTCAGGGCGTAGGCAATGCTGTAAAGCGCCGCAAAGTAGATGAGAGGGCTTGCGAGGGTCAGCCTCTTCCGAAGAACGAGAAGACACGTCACGACGCACATCGCCAGCTGATGGCCCAAGACGGCATAGTTGTAGAGATTGTGAGTATCGAAGTCAGCGCTGGGCCAGAAGATATCCTGAACGCGGCCGAGGTTTCCGAACCAATTGAGAAGGACCTTCGGGACGACAGCGACAAAGTAACCGAAATGCCTCTCCAGGTCGTTGAGAGCCAGGAGCAAACCGCCGGCTTTCGATTCTTGCAGGCCGACGAGTGACGTATAGCCGAGCGCGTTGATGGCAGGAGCTGGCAATAGAGGGTAGACCACGGATATCAAGAGGATGACTGCCGCAAGAACGAGGTGTCGTGCGGGTCGTCGCGGCGTCCATTTGTGAATCAGGATCAGAAAAAGAACGATGACCACCGCCTGATGCCAGCGAGCTGCCACGGAAAGAACCAGCGCGGGAGCCAGATACCGGATCTGGCCTCGCCAGAGATAACAAACGAAAAGAACGACGCCGACGAACCCCATGATCTCCTTGTTAACGGCGAGCAGGCTTACGAAGAGCATCGGGTTGAGAAAGAGGAGTAGTAGAAATTCCAGTCGCCGTATGGCGAACAGCTTCGCCACGAGAAGGTACGCGATCAGGAATAGAGCACAGTTCAGAGCGAAGATGATCCAGTCGCTGTAATTCACCGCCCGGAGCAGAAGCACCGGCCCCACATAGTTACCCCAGAAACTCAAGAGAGGAAGGCTTGCCACCCGTGCGTACTGCTCGTACGTCAGCGAATCTCCCCAAAACGACCAGTCCCCCTCGCCCTTCAGCCCCGGCTCGACCACGAGACCCATGACTACCGCCGCAGCCATCAGATAGGCGACGATCAGGGCCAGCGCCAGGCCCCGGGGTTGGGGCCTCTGAGTTTGTACCGAGGCGGATTCGTGCTCAAACATGACTGCTAGGCCGAGGCCTTTGGGCCCGCTTCAAAGAGCCCACGAAGCTGCTGAAATCGGACGCTCGGGGCAACAGGAGCGTTGGGAGTGAGACGGACTCGAGGCGCCGGAGGGCGACCAGGGAAAGCGCCGATTGGAGGAAATAGGCGAATAGGCTTCCCAATGCCGCACCGACCGCCCCGAGCCGCGGAATCAGCAACAAGTACCCGAGAATTCCTATGGGTAGAGCCAGCAGGCTGATTCGTGATGTCTGGCCGCCCTGGCCCCTGCTGGTGAGCTCAGCGGCCACGACCTGATAGATCACACTGACGACGGTGGCCGCCAGTAGAATTGCCAGAGGCAAAAGAGCCGGCCGAAACTTCGGCAGGACAAAGACGATGATTCCGTATCCGGCGACAAAGATCGCGCCTGCCAGGGCGGCCGCGAGCAAGAGCGTACTCCGCAGAATCCGGGGAGTGATCCACTCTTCGCCTTTGGCTCTTCGCACATTGTGCGCGAAAAGCACGGGGCCAATGGTCCAGGACAGATACCAAACCAGCTCCGCCATCGGGACCGCAACGGAGTAATACCCGAAACCCTGAAAGTCGGACAAGTATCCGAGCAAAATAGAGTCGGAGCGAGTGAGCGCGTAGTCCGCCACCTTCCCTGCTTGCGGGGGGAGACCGAATCGCAAGCCGCGCCGCAAAACAGACCCCAGAGCGCGGGGCGGACCAGAACCGTCGCGAAACACCAGTGCGGCGATCGTTGCGGCTCCGCAACTCGTGCCAAGAGCGAAGGCCAACGTGGTCCCGAAAACACCCCATCCGAAAACAGCGACGAAGAGCAGGCTGCCGAGAAAGTACACGGACATCTGACTCAGACGCACCGAGAGCATCCAGCCGGTGCGGCCCATGGCCATCCAGACTGGCTCGAAAATGTAGATCAGTAAGAGTCCAGGAAGGCTGGCAAGGGACATCACGATCGCGCGGGTCTCCAGGCCCCGAAACACACTCCGCTGAACGAATGGCCAGAAGGAGAGCGATAGCGCCAGGATCGCGACTGCGCTCCCGGCCGCGAGCACGCACGTCGCTCCGAAGACCTGGCTCAGAGTGTATTCAGCGCGACTGATGAAGTAGGAAGCGCTCAACGGAAAGCCGCAATTGACAAGAACCAGCAGCACGGTCGGAACGAGAACAAGGAGAGCCATCATTCCCTTGCCCGACGGACCGAGCAGACGCGCCATGACAATGTTGTTGACGAGCAAGATCGCGCCGACCAGGATCTGAATCGAGAAGATCAGTCCGACGTTTCTCGCCGAGAGAACCTCAGGCCGAGCTGGCGATTCCTGGCCGGTAGCGGGTGTTTGAGGTTCCGTCATCGAGATGGCCGATTGCCTGTGGAGGCGCGTTGGATTCCTTCCTCGTACACCTCGAGGAGCCGTTGGGTCACGTGCTCCCAGGAGTATTCCCGGAGGGCGAGCTCGCGCCCCCGCCCTCCCATTACGACCAGCTCTTCCGGATTGGAGAGCATTTCCCCGAGTGCTTCGGCCAGGGGTCGGGGGTCCGCCGCCACGATCCTTCCAGCTCCCGCTGTCACGACCGCGGGGAACCCGCAGCCGGGCGAGATGAGAACCGCGGTCTCGCTGGCCAGGGCCTCGAGGACTCCCATGGAGAAGCCCTCCGCCTCGGACGGAAGGCAGAAGAGGTCGGCCCGTGCGAGGAGATCGAACTTGTCCTTACCGGAGACCATTCCCGGGAACAGGACTCTCGATTTCGCGCTGGCGCGCGCGATCTTCTTTCGGAACTCGGCCACCAGACGCCATTCGTCCGGCCCGGCGAGAACCAGATAAGCGCGGGGGAACCGCGCATGGATATTGAGAAACGCCTCGAGAAGCTTGTCCGCTCCCTTGGTGGGATGGAGCCGGCCGAGAAAGAGGATGACGAGCGCGCCGGCGGGGATTCCCCAGCGCTGGTCGGCGTCGGAGCCCGAGCCTCGCCGGCACTCCTCGACGTCGATTCCGTTGGGGACGACCCGGATCGGAGTCGAGAGTCGCAAGCGCCGGTAGCTCTCGGCTTCGGCTTCGGTCAGGGCGATGAGTGTCGAGGCGTCTCGCATGATCGGACGCTCGACGGCCTGAATGTAGAGCATCTTCTTGAGTTGACGGAACCTCAGCCGCTCCGGGGTGAACGCGCCTCTCTGATGGTAGAAGAGCGGCTTGCCGTGGCGCCGGGCCGCCCGCGCCGCGGCAAGGGTCGGGTAAACGAAGGGTCCCTGCGTATGGACGAGATCGACGTTCGGCACGAGTCGGTCGAGCTCGGCCTTCATGCCAGGCGTGTAGAGATACCCGATCGAGCGCGACAAATAGGGAATGAAGGTCAAGTTGCGTTTGACCCAGTCGTCCCGGCGGAAGTACCAGACGGTGACCCCCGCGACGTCCACGGGACGATCCAGAGGCACGGCCAGGTCCTCGTCGAGGTTGGAGTTGGTCGTGAAGACCGTGACCTGGTGGCCCTTGCGCACGAGATTCTCCGCGACCGCGGACACCGAGATCACCGGCCCGCCCAGCCGGTAGGCCGGCTTGTAGCCCGTGGAGGTGTAGAGGATCTTCATCGCCGGGCGCCCGCTCGCGTCACGCTGCGATCCGGTACCGGCGCCGCCAGAGCTCGAGCATGGCCAGAGCGAAGAGCCGGTCTTCGTGCGGCAGGCCGCGGCGCTGCGCGCGCAACAGCGTCTGCACCATCCGCGGATCGAACCATGATCCGGGGGCGTCGGCCAGGACCCCCTCCACGAATCGCCCCAACCCTCGCGCAAACCAGGCGCGCCGGGGGATGGAAAACCCCTGCTTGCGCTCGACATCCACATCCGGAGGGAGAAGCCGCCGAGCGAGCAGGCGCGGGAGGATCTTTCGGCGGCGCGCCGCGGCGCGCAGGGCATCCGGAACCCGCGAGAAGGCGAAGGAGACGATCCGGTGGTCGAGCCACGGCGCCCGCACCTCGAGCGAAGCGAGCATGCTCGCCCGGTCGACCTTCACCAGGACATCGTCGGGCAGGTAGGTCTGAAAATCGACGGCCGTGGCCTGCGCCAACGGTGTCCGCCCAGTCCGGCACAGCGCGGCACGCGCGTTTTCGGGAGCGTCCGAGGCAGCGATGCCGCCGGCGCCGAGCAGCCGCCTTCGCGACGGAAAGTCGAAGAGAACGTTCGTACGGCTGATGAGGTGCGCGACGCCGCCGGCCGCCGCGATCAGGAAGTTGCGTCCCCGCAATCCCGGCGGAAGCCATCGCGAGGCGGCGGAACCGATCCCGCGCCGGACGACGGCCGGGATCGAGCGCCGGGCCCGCTCCGAGCGGGCCAGCCAATCGTAGTGGACGTACCCGGCGAAGAGCTCGTCGCCTCCGTCTCCTCCCAGTGCCACCTTGGCGTGTTGCCGGATCTGCCGGGACAGCAGGTAGGTCGGAATCATCGACGAGTCGGCCAGGGGCTCGTCGTATTGCTCGGCCAGAGCCTCCAGCAGCCCGGCCGACTCGGGCTCCGCGACGAGCTCGGTGTGCTCCGTCCCGAAGTGCTTCGCGATGCGGCGGGCCTGGGGCGCCTCGTCCCGCCGCCCGGGAAAGGAAATGGTGAACGTCCGAACCGGCGCGGAGGACAGGCGCGCGGCCATCGCCGTCACGAGGCTCGAATCGATCCCGCCGCTCAACATGATTCCGACCGGAACGTCGGCATGGAGCCGGAGCCGGACGGAGTCTTCGAGCAGGGTCTCGAGCTCCTCGATCAACGGCTCCGGAGAGCTCGGGGAGGTCTTGTGATCGGGCAGCGTCCAATAAGGCCACAGGCGAAGGCTGCGGGACCGGAGGTCCCAAAGCGCCGCGTGTCCCGGGAGCAGCTTGTGGACGTCTCGCAGCAGGCACGCGTCGCGCGCGACGTAGCCGTAGGCCAGGTATGCGTTGAGCGCCTCGCCGTCGACCTCGCGGGGGAAATCCGGATCCTCCAACAGGGCCTTCAGCTCGGACGCAAAACACAGACCGCCGCGCCGAACGGAATAGAAGAGGGGCTTTTCGCCGGCCCGGTCGCGCGCGAGCAGGAGACGCTGCAGCGGAAGATCGAAGAGAGCCAGCGCGAACATCCCGTTGAGCCGATCGACGCAGTCGGCTCCCCATTGCTGGTATGCCGCCAGGATGACCTCGGTGTCGCCGGAGCTGCGGAACCGATGGCCCAATCCCTCGAGCTGTGCCTGCAGTTCCTGGTAGTTGTAGATCTCACCGTTCCAGGTCAGGCAGGCCCGCCCATTGCTGGCCACCATGGGTTGGTGACCGGAGGAAGTCAGGTCGAGGATCGCCAACCGGCGGCAGGCCAGGCCGACCCGTCGGTCGGCGGACCACCAGGTTCCGGCGTCGTCCGGACCCCGGTGGACGAGCTTGTCCCGCATGCGGTCGAGCAGAGGGCTCTCGGCCAGGGGCTCGGCCGAGGCCACGCCGACGATCCCGCACATCAGGCCGCCCCGCCCCGCTCGAGGAGCGCCTCGTACACCCGGTGGTAGCTCGCGGCCGCGTGGGACGCCGAAAGCGAGCCGACGGCGAGCTGCGCGCGGCGGGCCCGCTCGCGCGCCGCGCCGGAGTCGGTCAAGCCGCGCAGGATGCCGTCGGCGATGGCCTCTTCCGAGAGAGGATCGACGAAGATGGCCTCGTCCTCGCCAGCGAGCGCGCGGTGAGCGGGGATGTCGGATAAGACGATGGGACAGCCGGCCGCCATGGCCTCGAGGACGGCATTGGGCATTCCCTCGGCCAGGCTGACCGAGACGAAAGCGTCCGCGGTCTTCATCCAGCTCCACGCGTCCTCCCGACGCCCCACGACGCGCACGGAATCGGACAGCCCCGCCTCGCGCACCCGCCGCGCTGCGTCCTCGAAGTCCGGGCCCTCGCCCAGCAGAAACGCGGTGATCGGCCGCCTCGACGCCGCCAACCCGAGCGCGCCGATGAGCCGGACGTAGTTCTTGACGGAGGCGAAGCGCCCCACCCACAGAATCATCTTCCGGTCGTCGCCGGACAACAGCACCTGCTTTTCCACGCCGGGGCAGCGGGCGATCTCGGCGGCGGGAACGATGTTCGGGATGATCCATCGCCGCTGCGGCGCGTGGCGGCGCCAGTACGCGTCTCCGCCCGACGAGTTGGAAACGATCCCCGAGACTCCCCGTGCAATCGCCCGACGGAGGACCTGTTTTGCGCGGTTTCGATAGTTACCCGCCGAGCTGCGCTCCGAAAGGAGCCATGGCGTTCGCGTCCAGAGCGCCGCGATTCCTCCGACGACGTCCATCTGGAGGAGCCAAGTCTGGATGATAGTCGGGGCAATGCGTCGGATCAAGCCGCGCATCTGCGCGATGCGGCGGACGTCGTAGTTGCCGACCGGCGCGAGCTCGTGCAGCGTCGCTCCCGCCTGGATCAGGAGCGCGGCGCTCTCGCCCCCGCGCCCGGAGACGACGTGGACGTCGAGCCCGTCGAGGACCTGCTGACGCGCGAGGTAAACCAATTGAGTCTGTGACCCATATCCGCTCAGCGTCGGGATGCAGTGGAGGATCCGCAGCGCCATCGGGAAAGGAGGATCAGGACCGAGCCGCGGCGACCCGCGCGCGGCGGAACCAGTCCCACGTCCGCTCGAGGCCCGTTCGCAGATCGGTCTCCGGACGATAGGCCAGAGCTCGGCCGGCGGCGGTCAGGTCTGCGAGGGCATGGCGGACGTCTCCCGGGCGAGACGGTTCGTGAACGGCTTCGAAGCGCTTTCCGCAGATTTCCATCACCGCTTCCGCGAGACGATGGATGGACGTCGGAACTCCTCCTCCGATGTTGTAGGCCCGCCCGCAGGCCTCGGACGCGGCCCCGGCGGCCAGAAGGTTGGCGGACACCGCGTCGGCGACGTAGGTGAAGTCCCGGCTCTGGTCGCCGTCGCCGTAGATCGTCGGCGCTCGTTCGAGAGCCACTGCCTGCAGAAACCGGGGAACCACCGCGGCGTACGGCCCACGCTCGGACTGGCGCGGACCGAAGACGTTGAAGTATCGCAGCCCGATCGACTCCAGGCGAAACGCGCGGCCGAAAACGCCGGCGATCTGTTCGCCCATGGCCTTGGACAGAGCGTAGGGCGACAGCGCCTGGCCTTCGTTTCCCTCCCGCCGAAGCGCCTCTCCGCGGTCTCCGTACACGCTGGAGGACGAGGCGTAGATGAGCCTCCGGACGCCCGCGTCGCGGCCCGCGGCGAAGACGTTGGCCGTGCCGGCGACGTTGACCGCGATCGTGGAGGCGGGGTCCTCCATCGAGCGCGGAACGGAGCCCAGGGCAGCCTGGTGAAAGAGAAACGCGACGCCGTCCGCGGCGCGCCGGCAGGTCTCCGAATCCCGGATGTCGCCTTCGATGAGCTCGATGCGGCCGAGGCAGTGCGCGAGATTCTCCCGGCGCCCGGTCGAGAAATCGTCGAGCACGCGGACGGCGGCGCCCTCGGCCAGGAGCGCGTCGACGAGGTGCGATCCGATGAACCCCGCGCCGCCCGTCACCAGGACGCGGAGGCCTCGAAAACCCGGAGGCGCCACGGCCTACGCCCGCATCACTCGCGCAGGGCCATCTCGCGCCGGCAGGATGTGGCGCGTGTCGATCACCAGACGCGCCTTCTCGTAGAGCCGCGGGTCGCGGAACGGGGTGTGCGCGGTCGAGACCACGACGGCATCGTAGCGGGCGAACTCCTCCGCGGTGCACGGTACGGAGGAAAGGCCCAGATCGTGCCGCCGGCCCTTGCGGGCTACCGGGATGCAGGGGTCGCAATAGGCGACCTCGGCGCCGCGCGCCCGGAAGAGCTCGATGATCTCGAAGGACGGCGACTCCCGATCGTCGTCGATGTCGGGCTTGTAGGACAGACCGAGGACGAGCACGCGGGCGCCCTGGAGGCTCCTGCCTTCAGCGTCGAGCGCGGCGGCGGTGCGGTCGACGACGTACCCGGGCATGGAGGCGTTGATCTCTCCCGCCAGCTCGATGAACCGGGCCGCGATCCCGTGCTCGGCGGCCTTCCACGCGAGATAGAACGGGTCCAGGGGAATGCAGTGACCGCCCACGCCCGGACCCGGCTGGAACGGCATGAATCCGAAGGGCTTGGTGCTCGCCGCGGAGAGAACCTCCCAGACGTCGATGCCCATCCGATCCAGAATGAGCTTCATCTCGTTGGCCAGAGCGATGTTGACGGAACGGAAGACGTTCTCCAGGAGCTTGGAGGCCTCCGCGACCTCGGGCGAGGAAACGGGCACGACCCTCTCGACCGCCGCGCCGTACAGAGCGGCCGCGGCTTCGAGAGAGGGCGCGTCGATGCCGCCCACGACCTTGGGGATGTTGGCGGTGGAGAACTGCCGATTGCCGGGGTCTTCGCGCTCGGGCGAGAAGGCGAGGAAGAAGTCGGTGCCGCAGATGAGGCCGCCCGCGGAGAGCCTCGGCAGGAGCTCCTCGCGCGTGGTGCCGGGGTAGGTGGTCGATTCGAGCACGACGAGCTGGCCGCGGCGCAGCCGCCCGGCGATCTCGCCCGCGGTGGCGCGAATGAACGACAAGTCGGGTCGGCGCCGGTCCGACAGCGGAGTCGGAACGCAGATCAGGAGGGCGTCGCACTCGCCCAGGCGGTCGAAATCACCGGTGGCGATGAATCGCCCGCGCGCCCCCGCGTCGCGGACGCGCTCAACCCCGATGTGCCGAATGTACGTTCCGCCGCCGCGCAGGATCTGGACCTTGGCGTCGTCCACGTCGAAGCCGGTCACCGCGAAGCCCGATTCCTCGAACAGGAGAGCCAGCGGAAGGCCGACGTAACCGAGACCGACAACGCCGACCCGCGTCTGCCGGCTTCGGATCCGCTCCGTGAACCTCCCGAGGGTCTCGCCGGCGGCCATCTCAGCGGTGAGCGCCGGCCAGCCGGGCCTCGTCGCGGGCCAGAGCCAGGTCCGCGTCGACCATCATGGACACCAGCCGCTGGAAGGAGACGCCGGGAGACCAGCCGAGCTTCTGCCGCGCCCGTGAGGCATCTCCACGCAGCTCGTCGACCTCCGTCGGGCGGAGATAACGCGGATCGATCTCGACCAGAACGCGTCCGGTCTTCTCTTCGATCCCGCGCTCCGCCAGCCCCTCTCCCTGCCATGCCAGCTCCAGTCCCGCGGCGCGGAACGCCAGCTCGCAGAACTCGCGCACGGAATGGCTCTCTCCGGTGGCCACGACGTAGTCGTCGGGCTCCTCCTGCTGGAGCATCCGCCACATCGCGTCGACGTAGTCGCCGGCGAATCCCCAGTCGCGGCGGGCATCGAGGTTCCCCAGATACAGCCGGTCCTGGAGCCCGGTCGAGATCCGCCCGACGGCCCGCGTGATCTTGCGCGACACGAACGTCTCGCCGCGCCGCGGCGACTCGTGATTGAACAGGATGCCGTTGACGGCGAAGAGCCCGTAGGCCTCCCGATAGTTGACGGTGCTCCAGAACGCGAAGACCTTGGCCGCGCCGTACGGGCTCCGGGGATAGAAGGGAGTCGTCTCCGTCTGCGGCACCTCCCGCACCTTGCCGAACATCTCCGAGGAGGACGCCTGATAGATCCTGGGCCGCTGCTGCAGCTCCCGGATGGCCTCGAGCAGCCGGATCGCGCCGAGGCCCGTCACGTCACCGGTGTACTCCGGCGTGTCGAACGACACCTTGACGTGACTCTGGGCCCCCAGGTTGTAGATCTCCTGGGGCTCGACCACTCGAAGGATGCGGTTGAGCGACGAGGCGTCGTGGAGATCGCCATAGTGGAGAAAGAGGCGGCGGTCCCGGGCGTGCGGATCCTGATAGATGTGGTCGAGGCGCTGGGTGTTGAAAGAGGAGGAGCGGCGCATCACCCCGTGGACCTCGTAGCCCTTCGACAGCAGCGCCTCCGCGAGGTACGAGCCGTCCTGTCCCGTGATCCCGGTGACCAGGGCGCGCCGCCGCGGCGTTTCAGGCGGAGCCGGCATGGACCCTCTCCTGCTTGCGCGAGTGCGCCTCGTGCTCGGCGTACCAACGGGAGGTCGTGCGGATGCCCTCAGCCAGCTCGATCGAGTGCCGCCAGCCGAGGGCGTGGATCTTCGAGACGTCGAGCAGCTTGCGCGGGACCCCGTCCGGCTTGGACGGATCGAAGCGCAGCGCGACGCCGGGAGCCACCTCTGCCCGCACCATCTCGGCGAGCTGGCGGATGGTCACGTCCGACCCGGTCCCGACGTTGATCGTCTCGACCGCGTCGTACCGCCGCATGAGAAACAGGCAGGCGTCGGCCAGGTCGTCCACGTGCAGGAACTCGCGCCGCGGGGAGCCCGATCCCCAGATGACGACCTCCTGCTGCCCGGACACATGGGCCTCGTGGAACTTGCGGATCAACGCCGGAAGCACGTGCGCGGACACAAGATCGAAATTGTCATCCGGGCCGTACAGGTTCGACGGCATGGCCGAAATGAACACGTCCCCGTATTGGCGGCGATAAGCCTCGCACAGTTTGATGCCGGCGATCTTGGCGACGGCGTATGCCTCGTTGGTCGATTCCAGCGGGCCCGAGAGAAGGGACTCTTCGCGCATCGGCTGAGGGCACTCTCGGGGATAAATGCAGGAGCTCCCCAGGTACAGCAGCTTGCGGACGCCGGTCTCGTGCGAGGCGGCGACGATGTGGGCGGCCATCAGGAGGTTGTCGGAGAGGAAGTCGGCCGGATAGGTCGCATTGGCGAGGATCCCCCCGACCGTCCCCGCGGCATGGAAAACGAGCTCCGGCCGCTCCGATCGAAAGTAGGCGAAAACGGCGGACTGGTCCCGCAGGTCGACGTTGGCGCGGGTCGGCAGGAGCAGCCGTGTGAAGCCTTCGGCCCGGAGCCGGCGCACCAGCGCGGAACCGACGAGACCTCGGGAACCGGCGACGAGGATTCGGGAGTCGGAGTCGAGCATGTTCATCTCTCCCGACGATCTTGCCTCATCCGGCGTTTCCGGGATGGGCTCGAGGCGGGCCACCAACGGCCCCTTTACCGCTGCGCGTCGAGTGCGGGCATGCTAGCACGCCGGACCGGTCGGGCCAAGGCGTCGCGCTCGCGGGCGGCGAGCGCGGCGGCCAGGGAGAGCGGGAACCACCACCACAGATCGATATAGCTCGCGGTGCGCGATTGCTGCACGACGGCGAGCGCCGCCAGGAGCGGGACGGCCATGCTCGCGAAGTCCTCGCGCGGGAGAGCGCGCCGGCGCCGGAGCACCAGCAGCACCGCCGCCGCCAGCACCGCCGGGCCCAGAATCCCGGCTTCCGCGGCGATCCCCAGCCAGCCGCACCACGACTCCGCGGCGAAGATCTCTCGTCCACCGGCGAAATCCTTGTAACGATGAAACTGCCCCAGGCCGATCCCGAAGAGCGGCCGAATCTTCCACAGCTCGATCGTGTGGACGGCATTGTGGTATCGGACCCAGCCGGAATTGGTCCAGACCTGCTCTCCCTTCGGCGACCGGATCGGAGTCTCTCGCAGGAGCGTGAAGCGAGTGGCGGCGGCGGCGCCGACGCGGCGCCCCAGGGGCGTGATGGCCAGCGCGACGACGACCACGGCCGCCAGAAGGATCGCGATCGCGGTCTTCCTGCGCCGCAGCGGCGCCCGACGCGCCGCGAGCACGAGGGCGCCGGCCGCGGCGACACCAAGGTCGACGTACGAGCCCCAGGAGAGGGTTGCCAGGAGAACGGCGAGAACGACCGCCATGGCCAGGACCAGCATTGACGTTCGCCGGTTCCGAGCGGTCGGGACGAACCACAGACAGAAGGCGAGCACCGCGATCCAGGCCAGGTACCCCCCGAGCCAGGACGGCTCGAGGAACACCGACGTCGGCCGCTGGTACGTGTCGATCGGCATTAGCAGGAACGGTCCGCGTTGAAAGGGAACGAGCAGGGGCCCCGTGCCCGGCCACTGGCGCGGGATTCCCACGACCTGGTACAGGCCGAACGCCGCGACCAGGACGCCGACGGCGACCTGGACGGCGGCGAGGGTCCGCCGCGAGCGAGGACCCGCTGCGAGCGTCCCGGCCGCGGCGAAGAAGAGCACGAAGAGCAGCCAATGCGCGTAGGAGCGCAGGAACTCGCCGGACGCGAAGAGAGGCGGCCCAGGCGGAAGGAGGGCGAGGAGAGGGACGGCGCCGGCCCCGGCCACGAACGCGATCCGCGCCTTTCGCGGGCGTTCTCCAACAAGAGCCTTCGCCGACGCGATCAGAAAGAGGGCCGCGAACACCGTGGCGAGGTCGAGAGGGCGGCCCAGGACGCGGGCGGGCGGAAAGGCGGCGAAGGGAACGGAGAGTCCCGTGGCGCCGAAGAGGACGAGCCGGACGCGGCCCCAGCCGCCGGAGAGCCGCTCGCCGCTATCGGCCAACGCCGGCGGCCTCGCGAAAGACCCTAGCCAGGAGAGGAGCGCTGGCGGCGACCGAGTAGGAGGCCTGGACGATCCCGCGCGCGATCGCTCCGCGCCGCGGGGCATCCTCCCGCTCCCGCCACGCCGCTTCCAGAGCGGCGCGCCAGTCCTCCGCGGTCCGGGCGGCCCAGCCCACGTCGCCGCGAGCCAGAATCTCGGCGGCGACTCCCACCGGAGACACGATCACCGGCACCTCCATGGCCATGGCCAGCAACATTTTGGCACCGCATTTCCCCCGCGACCACTCCGTGTCGGGCAAGGGCATGACCGCGACGTCGAAGGACGCGACGCTCGCCACCTCGGTCTCTTCCGACCACCTCTCGAAACGAACCCGGTCCGGCGGAACCGATCGCAGCGCCGGCGCCTCGTCGGCCGAGACGAAAAGGTGCGCCCGCGGATGGGCCTGAAGAAACGCCGCCAGGGGCGCCGCGATCTCCGACAGAAACGGCAGATTCCCGCCGGTGCCCATCCATCCCACGCGGAAGTCTTCGCCGCGGGCCCGAGGCCGGGGGCTCCAACGGGACGTGTCGACGCTCGTGGGCACCACGAAGACCTGCCTCGCGAGAGGCCGGTAGTACGCGGCGATGTGTTCGTTGCCGGCGACGACCGCGGCGCAGCGCCGGGCGATCCGCTCGGAATGGCCGGGAACACCGCGCAGCCACAGCGCATCGTCCACGTCGAAGACGGTCGAAGGCGGGAGGAAACGCTCCAGGGTGAAACGGCCGGCGACGAGCTCGCGCTCGAGCCACACGGCGTCGGCCGAGCGCGCTCGGAGGATCTGCGGCAGGCGCGCCACGAGCTTGGCCGCGGAAAGGCCGTAGTGGAGGACGCGCGAAGAAGACCGGGCGTACTTGTCGATCGGCGCGAGAAGCTCGGTGACCGCGACCCCCTGCTCTCGCAGCGGGGATAGGAATGGAAGAATCCTCAGACGCCGGGACGGCGTGGAGCGGCCCGACGTCAGAGCGGCGACTTCAATCATGGGGCCGGGCCCAAACCGTCATGCGCCCGGTCTGCCCGAGCGCGGCGAGCGCGAATCCGGCCGGATACAGCAACATCGACAGATTGTCCCGGCGGGAAGGAAAGTCGGCCAGCCACCGGGCGAGCGCCGCGGGTCCGATCGCCCGATCCCGAAGGCGGTACCCGATGCTTCCCAGGACGTTCTTGACGTCGCGCTGGTACAGGATGCGCTCGACGCGAAAGCCCCCGCGCTCCAGCAGGAGACGCAGGGTCGCCGGCGTGAAGTGGGTCAGATGTCGCGGGATCTCGAGCGCCCACCACGCTTCGCGAAAGGCCGCGAACTCCCAGCACGCGGCGTTGGGCGTCGACAGGACGAGCCGGCCTCCCGGCGAGAGCCAGGAGCGGATGCGGCGCAGCGCGGAGAGCGGGTCGTGGAGGTGCTCGATCACCATCCACGCGGCGACGAGGTCGTACGGACGGACCGGATCCGCGGCGTCCTCGATCCGGGCCACCTCGACTGAGAAGCCGAGCGCCTGCGCGCGCCGTGCCGCGGCCGCAGAGAACTCGAGCCCGGAGACGACCCATCCTTGCCGGGCCATCGCAGCCAGGAACCCGCCGCTCCCGCATCCGACCTCCAGCAGACGGCCGGGCGGTTGGCTCGGAATCCTCTGGGAGTTCGTGCGCAAGACCGCTCGGACGATCCGGCCCACGCCGCGGCGCACGGCGTTTGGCGAGGGCAGCCCGGGAGAAGCGTGGGGAGCGTAGTCCGCGGGATAGTAGGCGTCGATCGACTCCCGGGTCGGCCGGGGATCGGTCCGCAGGAGGCCGCAGGTGCGGCAGCGGACGACGGGGAACTCGCCGGGGAGCCGGTGCAGCCGGTCCTCGCCGGTCAGGACGGCTTCGTCTCCGGGGGGGCATCCCAGGGGGCACGGCGCCGATTCGAGCGGCGGGGGCGACTCCAGGCTCACTTTCGCGCCGTCACCGACCATCCGAACGTGTCGTTCTTGACTCGATCGAACCGCTCCGCCCAGAGAAAGAACCGCTGGAAAACCCGCACGCCGAGCCAGGCCAGGGCCCGAATGGGAAAGAGAAGGAGTCCCCGCCACTGCACCACGCCCGAGCGCAGACCCGTTCCGGGGACGAATGCGAGCGCGCGCGGCAGCTCATAGGCGAAGCGCGTCCACATCCCGCCGAAGGGCGAGATCTCGACGTGGGCGAATCCCGCTTCCCGGCAGATCGAGAGCAGGCCCGACGACGTGTACCGAAAGAAGTCGTGCGGCATCTGGTGCTCCGCGTGGGACATCGGCGCAGTGAGGAAGAGCGTGCCCCCGGGCTTCAGGACCCTGAAGAATTCACGGACGCACTCCCGCGGCCATTCGAGGTGCTCGAGCACCTGCGTGCAGAGGACCGCGTCGACGCTGGCATCCTGCAGCGGAAGACGGTCCAGGCCCGCGAAGAGATCCACGTTGGCGTAGTTCCACTTTTGCTCTCCGACCGCGAGGTCGGTGGCGACGTAGCGGCAGTGGGTGAAATAGCGTTTGTACGCGCACTCGCCCGCCCCCGCATCCAGGAGAAGGGTTCCCGGGGCGAGTTTCGCCGCGACCCCCTCGACGAAGCGCGTGATGTGCCAGCGCCCCAGGTCCGCCAGCTTCCCGCGCCGCGTGAAGTCTTCGTTCAAGCGCACGGCACGCTCGCACGGTACTTACGCAGAGACCGCCGCATGAAGATCAGCTGGAGACCGAGGTTCGCCGCATAGAAGAGGCTGGTCGCGACCGCGACGCCGATCAGACCGTACCAGGAGAAGGCCAGGATCTTCAGCGGAAGGTAGATCGTGAATGTCACGATTCCGAGGGTCGTCGGCGTCCGGGTGTCGCCGGCCGCGTAGAAGGCGGACGAGCTCACCTGGCCCAGGGCTCCCCCGATCCAGACGCCCCCCAACCCGAGCATGATGCGCCACAGAAACGCGATATTGCCGGCGGTCACACCTCCATGGCCAATTAGCAGGCCGAGCACGCGCTCGCCGAGCACGGCGAATCCGAGAAAGCCGCTGACGGTCAGGCCGGCGATCCAGACCAGCCGCTTCTTCATCGTTCTCTCGAAATCCGACCACCTTCCCTGCCCCGCCTGGACCGCCAGCGCGGGGAGCATCGGGGAAACGATCGCCTTGCTGACGATCTGGCTGCCCGCGGCCCAGATCTGCTGCCCGATGAACAGGAGCGACAGGCTGCCGGCCGGAGCCATCGACGACAGGTAGCGGTCGACGAGCGGATCGGCCTTGTAATACGACGTCCCGATCAGAAGCGGCTTCAGCCGGGACCACACGGTCCGGAGAGTCGAGAGGCCGCCGCGCGCGTGGCGCCATGGGCCGATCCCCGAAAAGAGCAGAAGCACCGGCACGCCGGCGCGCAGGACGTTGGTCCAGGCGGCCGCCGCGATGCCAAATCGCTGGAGGGACGCCACCAGCACGGCGAGACCGAGGATCCCGGCGGCCACGGGCGCCAGGTCGGCGCGCAGGAACCGATGGCGGGCGTAATGAGCCGCGGTGAGGACGGCGCCGGCCGCCGTCAACACGACGGCCAGCAGCTGAATGCGGGTCAGGCGAACGGTCAACGCGAGAGCCTTCGCCGTAAAGCCCGGAAGCAGCAGGCGGACCCATACCGGTGCCGCCACGTAGAGAAGACCGGACAGAATCACGAACGCGGCGATGACGACGATCAAGACACTCCAGGCGGCGCGGTGAAAGCCCTCCGGCCCTTCGTTGGCGAGCAGCGGAACGAGGACGTGGACGAGCGAGCCGCCGACGATGGCGAGGACGAGCTGCGGCACCGCCATGCCCGCGTAGAGGGAGTCCGTCGTGATGCCGACGCCCAGGCGCGTGACGACGTACCACTGGATGAGCAGGCCGAGAAGCAGGTTTGTCGCCGCGAGCCAGCCGAGCGCGAGGTTGAGCTTCATCTGGGCCGGCCGCCGAAGGCGAGGATCTCACGGGAGCGGCACAGCCCTCCGCCGCAGACTGCTCCCGGGCGGCTCATGCGACGGGAAAGCTGCCAGATTTCCATCGAAACTTCAAATGGCGGACCTTGCCCGGAGCGGTGAGGCCAACCTAGAATTCCGTCCGGTTGCTTCTCCGGCTCCCAACACCTCGGGTTCCCGGTCACCAAGGTCTGAACAAAAGCGAATATTGAAGATGCGGCCGATCGCCGCGTCTTCGACCGAGGAAGTGAACGCACGTCCGCGTGTCGGTCGTTGATGGCTTCGATCATTCGAACAGGAGGAACTCCCATGGTGCCTGTCAAGAGCAAGACGGCAATCTCCCTGATGGCGCTTTTCGCCCTTTCGGCGATGGCCGCCGCCGGAACGCGCCCGGCGATCGCGGAGGACCCCGCGATCAGAAACTGGAGCGCTCCGTCCACGTTCACACCCCCGCGATCTTCAAGAGCCCGTCCGCTCTCGACGCAGGGCGGCGAGCTGACCGGAGGCCCGCTTCCCTTCTTTCCCGTGGCTCCCTGCCGCCGGTACGACTCGCGACCCGCCCACGGCGGGGCGGGCGCCCTTCTTCAGGGAGTTCCGCAGACCATCGCGATTTCCGGAGCGCCATGCGGGATTCCGGCCGGGACCGTGGCCGCCTCGGTCAACATCACGGTCTTCGACATCACCGCGGCGACCGGCAACGGGGTCTTCAAGATCGATACGGTCTCGCCTCCCGCCACGGCCTGGATCAACTATCCGCCGAGCGAGACGCAGCGGGCCAACGGAGGCGCGGTGGCTCTGAACAACTCGAGCCAGCTCGTGGTCGCCATCGCCCAGGGCGGAGGGTCCGTCGATTTCACGATCGACGTCAACGGCTACTACTACAACGGCTTCGCGTACACCATGCCGGACCAGGATTTCTTCGCGATCCGCGGAGTGCAGGACGCCGGAGGCGTCGTGTACGCCGCCAACAGCAGCAGCGTGACTGGATCCACCGGTCTCAATTCTCTGGCCACCTCCGGCACGGGGAAAGTGTTCGGCGTCACCGGAACGGCTTCCAGCAGCACCTCCGGCGCCGCGGGGGTCGAGGGTCTCGAGCTGACCGGTGCTGCGGGAACGTCCGGCGTTTTGGGGATCAACGGTACGACCCTTTTTGTGGGAGCGTCTCCCATCAGCTCTTCGGGCGTGGTCGGGATCAACTCCTTAAGCGGCGTTCTGGGTCTGGGTCAGGATCGCGGAGTCGCCGGAGAGCTCTTCGACACCGTCACCACCGGGACCGTCCTGGCCGAAGGGTGGCTCGGCAAGAGCGGCCCATCCGGATCCGTGTACTACGGAGTCGAGGGCGCGATCACCGGGACCAATGCGACGGCCGGCGCGGCCGCCGTTCTCGGGACCGACAACACGGGTGACCCGGGCATCGGCGCCATCAGTACGACCTGCGGGGTGATGGGCAGGTCGGCAAGCGGGTTCGGCGTCGCCGGAGTGTCGAGGAACGCCGGCGTCGCCGTGTACGGAGCCTCGGTCAACACGATTGGAGGCACCGCGTCTGCCGGTTATCTGGGTTTCTCCAACACGATCGCCATCGTGGGTATGGGGGATCTCTCGATCACGGGCACCAAGAGCTTCGTCGACCCGCACCCGACCGACGCCTCCAAGGTCATCGCTTACGTCGCGCTGGAAGGGCCGGAGGCCGGGATCTACTTCCGCGGCCGGGGCCGCTTCGAGAGAGGCACGGCCACCATCGAGGTTCCGGAGAACTTCCGCATGGTCGGCGACGAGGAGGGAATGACGGTCCAGGTCACGCCGATCGGAAAGATGGCCAACGTCGCCGTGCTGAGCGCCGATCTCAACCAGATCGTCGTCCAGGCCAGCGCCGACGTCGAGTTCTATTACACGGTCAACGGACTCCGCAAAGCGTTCAAGGACTACACCCCGGTCCAGGAGAACGTCTATTTCGGCCGCCAGGGAGGGGGCGAGAAAATGCCGACCGCGCTGGCCCCGGAGCAGAAGGCCCGCCTCATCGCCAACGGCACCTACAACGAGGACGGCACGGTCAACCTGGAAACGGCGAAGAAACTCGGGTGGGACAAGGTCTGGGCCTCCCGGGGCGCCGCCGCAGCCGGGCCCGGGGCGGCTGAGCCGAAAACCAACTGACCGCAGGTCCTCGAGGCTCCTTGCCGAAGCAGAGTGTCGGCCCTAAAATCGCGCGCAATCGAAACGGCCCCGTCCCGGGACGAAGGACCGCGGGACTGGAAGATCCATTCCACCGGAATCAACTCCGGCAACCCAAATCTTTCGACAGGAGGAGCTTCGATGGAACCTATGAAGAGGAGATCCGCTGTTCTGGCCGCTCTGTTCACAGTCTCGGCGCTCGCGGCGGCGGAACAGGCCCGGACCTCGCCCGGCGACGGCCCCCCTCTGCTCAACTGGAGCGCCCCGGCCGCCTATGCTCCTTCCCAAGCGGCGAATTCCCGTCCTCTGAGCATCCAGAGCGGCGAGCTCGGAGGCGGACCCTACCCCTTCTTTCCGGTGACCCCGTGTCGGCAATACGACTCGCGCAACTCCTCGGCGCTCGCCAACGCCACGCCTCGATCGGTCCCATTGAGCGGCGCGCCGTGCGGGATTCCAGGCTCTTCCCTCGCCATCTCGGTCAACATCACCGTCTTCGCAATCACCGGCGCGACGGGCAACGGCGTGTTCAAAGTCGGCGTCGTCTCGCCTCCGGCGACCGCATGGATCAACTATCCGCCGTCCGAGAGCCAGAGGGCCAATGCCGGGATCGTCTCGACCGACGGCTCGGGCAACATCGTCGTCCAGGACAATCAAGGAGCCGGCTCCGTTCAATTCACGATCGACGTCAACGGCTATTACTACAACGGCCTCCTGTCCTCGATGCCCTCGACGGACATCTTCGCCGTCAAAGGAGACGTGACGAGCGGCGGAGTGATCCTGGCGTCCAACCTCGATCCTTCCGGAGTCAAGGCCTATGGACTGAACGCCCAGACGTCGTCGAGCGGAGCGGGCTCGGCCGCCGTCTTCGGCCAGGCCGCGTCGACGACCGGGCTCGTCTACGGCGTCGTGGGCCAGTCCGTGAGCACGACATCCAACGCCGCCGGAGTCCAGGGGATTTGGAGTAACCCTCCGGGAACCAGTCTTCTCACTCCAGCGGGGGTTCGCGGGGACGCCCCCACGGGGTACGGCGTCCTCGGAGTCTCGCAGTTCATCGCAACGACAGGCTCGCTGGTCAACGCCGCGGGGACCACTCTGGGCGCCAACGGCGCCCTGGGTTACACGCCCGACGGGGGGACGACGAAGTACGCCGTGTACGGGTTCGGCGATATTGGAGCGACCGGCACGAAGTTTTTCGTCGAGCCGCACCCGACCGACCCGTCGAAGGTCATTCGTTACATCAGCCTCGAGGGCCCGGAGTCGGGCACCTATTTCCGAGGCTCGGCGCGGACCGTCGGAGGCAAAGCGTGGATCGACGTTCCCGAGAGCTTTCGGTTGGTCACCGACGCCGAAGGGTTGACGGTCCAGGTGACTCCGATCTCCGATCTGGCGATGATGGCGGTCGTCAGCTCCGATCTCGATCACATCGTGGTGCGGTCGTCCAAGGACGTCGCATTTCACTATCTCGTCCAGGGGGTACGGCGCGCCTTCAAGGACTTCCAGCCGATCGGCCCGGGGCAGGAGTTCATGCCGAGATCGGGCGACGAGAGAATGCCGGCCTCATTGACCGACGACGCGCGGCAGCGTCTCATCGCCAACGGAACCTACAACGCCGACGGAACGGTCAACATGACGACGGCGGAGCGCATGGGCTGGACGAAAATCTGGGCCGGCAACGATGCTGCCGCTGATGCGCAGGCTCGTGCCGGGTCCACGAGCTCCGCTTCACGGCAGGAGCCGCTGCGGCGATAGCCTTTACCAGGGATCACCGTGCCCAAGGGATCGCTCGGTGCGTTGCCGGGCGTGGTCAAACAAGCCCGCGGATCGGTCCGCGGGCCTTCTCTCGAGAAGGCCTTGCCAGTTACGCCCCTTTTGATCCCATGTTTGCCGATTCCGAACCATTGCCGGGATCACCGCCTTCACCCCGTGACGCGGAAACGTCGAAGCACGCCTCTCTTCGGCGCACTTTTCCCTACCGCCCTCACTCGCAGCGACTGTTAGAATCCGCAGCCAAGCGAGTAGATGCCGGGAGATCCACGGCATAGGTTCCGGTCGTAGTCCGGATCGGAAGGACAGGTTCGTGTCGACAACCAAACGAAGGGTGCGGCTCGTACGCCTTCAGGCGCCGCCGAAGGACTACCGCGCCAACGCAGAGAGAATGGGAAGGAGGTCGCCAAACAAACAAGTGCCGGAGAATCGTTGAACTTTCGAACAAACGGGAAATTCGACGGTGGCTATCCAGAGCAAGGCAGCCACCTGCCGATCTCTCCTTTTCGCTCATTCATCCCAGGACGAAAGGAGGTTGCGGCCTGAGAGGAGAGGCTCATCGAGCAATGTCGATTTTTCATAGAGGAGGATCTTGAATGGTCCATTCCAAGAGGAGCCCAGGTGTTCTTCTGGTTGCCCTGTTCACCTTCTCGGCACTGGCAGTAGCCGAGCAGAGTCAGACCCAACGTAGCGACGCCGGTCCGCGGCTGGTCAACTGGAACGCGCCGGTGACCTACAGCCCGCCCGGAACGGGAAACACGCATCCCATGAACATTCAGAGCGGCGAGCTCGGAAACGGCCCTTTCCCCTTCTTTCCGATCACGCCCTGTCGTCAGTACAACTCGCTTAGCTCAACCGTCCTTCTCAATGCCACTCCCAGAACGGTCCTTCTGAGCGGCGCGCCTTGTGGCATTCCAAGCAGCTCTCTCGCCATCTCGGTCAACATCACGGTCTTCAGCATCAGCGGAGCGACGGGCAACGGAGTCTTCAAGGTTGGTATCGCTTCGCCGCCGACAACGGCGTGGATCAACTATCCGCCGTCGGAAACCCAGAGGGCCAATGCCGGCGTCGTCTCGACGGACGGGTCGGGCAACATCGTCGTCCAGGTCAATCAGGGAGCAGGCTCTGTCAATTTCACCGTCGACGTCAACGGCTATTACTACAACGGCAACACTTCCTTGATGCCCCTCAATGACTACTTCGGAATTGTCGGCGACTACAACCTGGGCGGCGGCGTGCTCTTCGGGGAAAACACGGAGGGCACAGCTGCCAGCTCCTATGGCGTCAATGGCGCAACCCTCTCGACGGGCACGAATTCAGCCGGTGTTCACGGTCTGGGCCTCGCTGCCTCGGGCGTCACGATAGGGGTCATGGGCGAGAATGTCAGCACCTCCGGGAGCGCCATGGGAGTTCTCGGCCAGATCGATTCGGCCACACCCGGTGGATTCTCGGCGGGAGTCCGGGGCATCAACAACTCGACGGGCGGCAACGGCTTCGGCGTCTGGGGCAGTCAGGCCGGCGGAGGCTACGGTGTTTACGGCACCACGGCCCTCAACGGTATTGGGGTCTTCGGCACGTCCAACAACGGAGATGGAGTGCTCGGAGAGGACCTTGCCACGTCGGGATTTGGCAACGGAGTGCTCGGAGCCGTCTTCAGTTCGAGTGCTGACGCCAACGGAGTCTACGGCCTTTCGTTCGCGACGACCGGCACTGCCCCGGGCGTGCGGGGTGACAGCGCCAGCGCCAGCGGCAACGCCATCGGAGTGCTCGGAGAAATCACATCCACGGCGGCTGGCGTGAATTCGGCCGCGGTTCGAGGAATCAACAACTCGACCACGGGCCTGGGCATTGGCGGCTTCTTCTCTCAAGCCGGATCCGGTTTTGGCGTCGAGGGCTCGGTCAGCGGCCCCGGCCTGGGAGTCATCGGCGTTGCGACCACCCCCGGCACCGCCGTTTATGCCGCAGGGGATTTCGTGGCGACTGGATCCAAGTCCTTCGTCGAGCCCCACCCGACCGACGCCTCGAAGATCATCAATTACGTCAGCCTCGAGGGCCGCGAGTCCGGAACCTACTTCCGCGGGTCGGCGCAGACCGTGGGCGGCAGGGCGGTGATCACGGTGCCGGAAGATTTCAGAATCGTCACCGACACCGAGGGCCTCACTGTTCAGCTCACTCCCGTCGGCGCCCCCGCCACGATGTATGTCGTGAGCGAGGACCTGAACGAGATCGTGGTGCAGTCGAACCAGGAAGTTCGCTTTCACTACATGATCAACGGAGTCCGCAAGGCCTTCAAGGACCACCAGCCGATCATGGACAGCAACCTCTTCATGCCTCGGTCGCCGGACGAGCTCATGCCGGCTTATCTCACGGAGGAAGCCAAACAGAGGCTCATCACCAACGGGACTTACAACCCCGACGGCACGGTCAACATGGCCACGGCCGAGCGGGTCGGCTGGACCAAGATCTGGGATCAACACGAGACGGCATCCGACGCGGCGGCTCGCGTCGCCGCGGCGAAGGCCGCGTTGCTGAAGGGACAGCAGAAGGACGGGCAACAGCAGCAGAAGTGACCCCCGCGGTTCTTTGAGCCCAAAGGCCGCGGCTTATGCCGCGGCCTTTTCTTTCTTCGGCGCTCTGATAGAATCCGCGGAAAGGCGAGGGCCGGAGATCCACAGCACGGATGGACATCATGTCCGGTTCGGAAGGATGGGTTCGCATCGTTCATCAAAGGAGTGGGAGTGCCGCACAGGCCTTCCGGCCGGGCCGGAGGACCGCAGCGCCACTCTGACGGAAGGAGGAGGAGCGACACAAAAAAGAATCAATCTCGGGTAAACGTTGAGGTTTCGAACAGGAGGACTTCGATGGCGTCTTTCAAGAGCAAATTTACAATCTTCCTGGTGCTCCTCGCCTTTTCGGCGGTGGCTGTGGCCGAAAGGCCCCAGGCGGGCCCGGCGGATCCGCCTCTGCACAACTGGAGCGCTCCCCGGACCTACACACTCCCGGCGGTCTCGGGAGCGCACCCGCTCTCGATCCAGAGCGGCGAGCTGACAGGCGGCCCGCTCACGTTCTTCCCGGTGGCTCCCTGCCGCCAGTTCGACTCGCGCCCCTCTCACGGCGGCCCGGGCGCCCTGATCAACAACGCGACGCTGACGGTGAACCTGAGCGGAGCCCCCTGCAACATGTTCACGCCGCTCGGAGCGTCGGCCGTCTCGGTCAACATCACGGTCTTCGACATCCTCAGCGCGACGGGCAACGGCGTCTTCAAGGTCGGCACCGCCAGCCCCCCGACGACGGCCTGGATCAACTACCCGCCGAGCGAGACCCAGCGGGCCAACGCCGGCGTCGTGCCGACCAACAGCTCGGGCAACATCACGGTGCAGGTCAACCAGGGCGCGGGCTCGGTCGATTTCACGGTCGACGTGAACGGCTATTACTACAACGGGACCTCGGGCTCCCTGATGCCGACAGGCGACTTCTTCGAGATCCGCGGCGACTTCACCGGAGGCGGCGTCTTCGTCGGGCACAACTACCAATCGACCGGTGCCTTCTCGTTCGGAGCCCGGGGCCTCACGGAATCCACGGGATTCTTCTCCGCCGGAGTCGAGGGTGAAGATTCGACGGGTCTCGGCAGTACGTCCGGCGTTCTCGGAATCGACGGCAGCACGGGCTTCATGTCGGGGTTCTCGCCCGGCCCCGAAGGCGTCACCGGGGTCAACGCGTTCAGCGGCGTTCTGGGAATAGCCCAAGATCGCTCCGTCGTCGGAGTGTTGATCGACCCCGCCACGGCCGGACTCGACATCGCCGAAGGATGGCTGGGCAAGAGCGGCCCGACCACAGGTTCTTACACCGGGGTCGAGGGCGTGCTCTTTGGCGGCAGCGCGAGCGGGGGAGCAGCCGGAGTCCTCGGGCTCGACAATACAGGCGACCCCGGGATCAATTCGGTGGGCCTCACGGCAGGGGTGATGGGCAGAACCAACGGCAGCTACGGCGTCCTCGGAATCTCCAACGACGCGGGCTTCGCCGTGAAGGGCACCTCGGTCAACACCTCAGGATTTCAGGCGGCCGCCGGCTACCTCGGCTTCTCGAATATAACCGGCGTTTTCGCTTCGGGAAACCTCACGGCTACCGGCACGAAGAGCTTCATCGACCCGCACCCGACCGACGCCTCGAAGGTCATCGCCTATGTGGCGCTGGAGGGACCGGAGGCCGGGATCTATTTCCGCGGCCGGGGCCGCTTCGAAAACGGCATGGCCACGATCCAGGTGCCGGAGAACTTCCGCATGGTCGGTGATGCGGATGGAATGACCGTCCAGGTCACTCCGATCGGAAAGATGGCCAACGTCGCCGTCCTGAGCTTCGATCTCAACCAGATCGTGGTTCAGGCCAACGCCGACGTCGAGTTCTTCTACACCGTCAACGGAATGCGCAAGGCGTTCAAGGACTACACTCCGATCCAGGACAACATCTATTTCGGCCGCGAGGGAAGCACCGAGAGGATGTCGACGGCTCTCGCTCCGGAGCAGAAAGCGCGTCTGATCGCCAACGGGACTTACAACGCGGACGGCACGATCAACCTGGAAACGGCCAAGCGTCTGGGATGGGACAAGGTCTGGGAAGCTCGGGCCGAGGCGGCGAAGGAAACCGCCGAGGCGCGCGCGGCCCAGTCCAGCGATCGTTCGAAGAAGTAGATCCAAAGTTTCGATCACGCAAGCCCGCGGAGCGATCCGCGGGCTTTTTTTTGGCTCGACCCGGTTCCCCGGGATCTGGTTGCTTCAAGACCAGGCCTCTTAGAGCAAAATGCCAACGCATTCGACTGAACGGCTGCCATTCCCCAACAGGAGGGATGATTCGATGACCCTATGCAAGAGGACAATCCGTGTTCTTCTGGTTTCCCTGCTCTGCGTCCCTGCCTTGGCTCTCGCTGACGACCCTCCTCTGACCAATTGGAAGGCCCCGGCGACGTTCACGCCGCAGCAGAGGCCGGGTGTCCATGCCCTTGGCGTGGAGTCGGAGATCGGAATTGGACCGTCTCCCTTCTTCCCGATCACGCCCTGTCGTCAATACGATTCACGCCCGGCCCACGGCGGCAACGGCGCGCTCGTGCAGGGGACACCACAAACGATTCCGGTCACTGGATCCCCGTGCGGGATTCCTGCGGGGACGCGGGCGGCTTCGGTCAACATTACGGTCTTCGATATTGCGGGAGCGACGGGCAACGGCGTCTTCAAAGTCGACGTCGCCTCGCCTCCCGCGATTGCCTGGATCAACTACCCTTCCAATGAGACGCAACGGTCGAATGCCGGCGCGGTGTCGCTGGACGGCTCGGGCCAGCTCGTGGTGGCGGTGGCCCAGGGCGCCGGCTCGGTCGACTTCACGATCGACGTCAACGGCTACTATCTCTACAACACGACCTCGATGCCCCCTCAAGACTACTTCGCCCTCCGGGGCACGTACGACAGCGGCGGGATTCTGATCGCGCAACAAGAAAGCTCGGCTTCCGGCTCGTCCGCCCTTCTCGGATTCCTCGATGGCTCGGGCGATGGCTCGGCGGCGGCCGAGGGGGTTGCCGAAAGCGGCTCGGGACGCACCTATGGCGTCCTCGGCTCGACCAGGAGCTCGACCTTGGGCGCGGCCGGAGTCTATGGCGTCGACTCGTCCGGCGATCCGGGCTCCGCCGAAACGAAGAAGACGGCCGGCGTCTACGGAGCAAGCCAGACGGGATACGGCGTCTTCGGCGCATCACGGTACGTCGGCGTCAAAGGAGCATTCCTGGATTCGGCTGGAAACAGCATGGCCGTCGGTTACTTGGGGGAGAGCATCAACAACGCAGTGACTGGACTGAGCTTCAACACCGTCGGCACGAATTACGGCGTGTACGGATCAATTGTTGCGACGACGACCAGCGATTCCGCGGGCGTCTACGGCGTCGCCGGAGTCTTCCCGCACCACTTTACCTACAATTCCGTCGGGGTCCGTGGCGACGGAGCAATCGTCGGCGTCCTCGGCAATTCGCCCGAAGGCTTCAACGACGCCGGCCTCTATGGCGCCACGTTCGATTCGGCCGGGAACCCGAGCACTCTCGGACTCGTGGGTTGGAAGCCGAGCGCGGGCGGCACGTACGGCCTCTACGCGTATACGGGCACCATCGCCTGCAACGGTTGCACCAAGATGTTCGTCGAGCCGCATCCGACAGATGCGTCCGAGGTCATCCGATTCGTCTCGATCGAGGGGAACGAGGCCGGCATCCAAACTCGGGGCTCCGGGCAGACGGTCGGCGGACGTGCCGTCATCGAAGTTCCGGAAGAGTTTCGGATGGTCGCCGAACCAGACGGTCTCACGGTCCAGCTGACTCCCGTGGGCGAGCTCGCGACGATGGCGGTTCAGAGGAAGAGTCTCCAGCAGATCGTCGTGCTCTCCTCGAAGGACGTTCCATTCGACTATCTCATTCAGGGCGTCCACCACGGCTATCGGGAGTTCGCGTCGATCGTCAAAGGCGGCGAATACATCCCCCACTCGCCAGACGTCAGGATGCCGGCGAGCTGGTCGGAGCCAGTCAAGCGCGCCCTGATCGCCAACGGCACGTACAACGCCGACGGAACGGTCAACATGGAGACCGCCGAGCGCCTCGGCTGGGCACAGGCCTGGCGCGATCAAGCCGCGAAGGCGCTCGAGACAGCGACGGTGAGAGCGCCCCGCTAGCTAAGGAGGAGGCCCGGAGCGAGGCCCTGAGAGTGCCGCCTTCAGTCCGAACTAGACCTCTGTCGGTCCGACAGCCTTGGGAGCGTCGGCGGCCGCAGGGTCGCGGACGCTCCCTGCCGGGCTTTCTTTCGACATTCCGCCGCACCGGCGAATCGGGCGCGGCATCCTCACGAAGCATGTACCGAAGCCTTGCCAGTCGCATGGCGGCAGCCTAGAATCGCGGCCCAAGGGCACCCGGAACCGGCTCCCCCAACCCGGCCGTCTCAAGACCCGGCTTCTCGAGCACGATGCGAGCGACAGTTGTCGAGTGTGAATGGTTCGGAACCCTTCCGAAGCCCGGAGGACTACCGATTTCTGCCCGCGAAAGGAGGAAAGAGCCCTCAGCCGAAACTGATGCTTCGAGAACGTGAGGTCCTTGAACAGCAAAGAACGGAACCTCTCGCAACGCCTCCCAATCGATCGGCAGGATCCAATGACGATGAGTTTCGCCTTCTGAAAGGAGAACGGATTGAACAAGAGACTCCTGGCGTCATCCATGGGGATTCTCGCGGCGTGCTTTGTCTTCGCGCAGTCGCCCGCCATCGTCAACTGGAGCGCTCCGGCGACATTCACACCGGCGCACAAGGGAGGCGTTACGACGCAGTCAACGTCGTTGGCGGCGCCCTTCATCGCCCTGACTCCCTGTCGGGCCTACGACTCGCGGCCGTCGCACGGCGGACCGGGCGCCCTGGCCAACGCCACACCGCGCCTCGTCCCCCTGACCGGAGGGAGCTGCGGCGTGCTGACCGGCAACCTCATCGCCGTCTCCGTCAACATCACCGTCTTCGACATCCTCGGAGCGACGGGCAACGGCGTCTTCAGAGTCGACACGGTCGCTCCCCCCAACACCGCCTGGATCAACTACCCGCCGAGCGAGACCCAGCGGTCCAACGCCGGCGCGGTGGCCGTGGACGCCAGCTCGCAGATCGTCGTTCAGGTCAATCAGGGCGCGGGCTCGGTCGACTTCACGATCGACGTCAACGGCTACTACGCGCTCAACGTCACCGGAACGAACAACGCCTTCGTCTTCGAGTCGGACAACGTCGGCACGTTCGGCGTCATGAGGGTGCAGAACACGTCGACTTCCGGCAGCGACGCGCACGGCCTCACCGCGTACACCGGGTCGTCGGGAGGCGGCTCCGCCGGCGCGTACGGCCAGGCCCTGGCCACGACCGGCCGCGTGTTCGGCCTGAAAGGGCTCACCAACAGCACGACCAAAGGAACCGCCGGGGTTTACGGCATCGATTCCTCCGGCGACCCGGGGCTCGCCGGCACCGTCTTGAACGCCTCCGGCGTCTACGGCGCCAGCTCGACCGGATATGGCGTCTTCGGCGTCTCGACGGACCCGGGCGGCGGCGTCGGCGTCAAAGGCGTGGACCTCGACAGCGCCGGCAACCTGGCGACGGCCGGCTACCTGGGAGAGACCAGCGGTGACGGCGTCCTGGGCGTTTCGTTCGCCACCGCCGGCGTGGCCTATGGAGTCCGGGGGAACGCCACTCCGGCCGCGGGTGTCGTGGGCTACGGAGTCTTCGGTCTGGATAACGGCACGTCCGGCAACTCGGCCGGAGTCAACGGCCTGGGCCCGCATGGCTTCGCCGACAACTTCCTCTGGGCGACGGCGGGGGTGCGGGGCGATGACGGCACCGGAGGAGTGGGCGTTCTGGGGACCTCCGGATCGGCGGGAGCCGCAATCATCGGCGCCACGTTCGACACTACTGGAAACACGCGAACGACCGAGGGAATCCTTGGCGCTCCGGGGCCGACCAATTACGGCGTCTTCGCCTTCATCGGCACGATCGGATGTAACGGCTGCGCGAAGCTGTTCGTCGAGCCGCATCCCACCGATCCCACCCGCGTCATCCGCTTCGTCTCGATCGAGGCCAACGAGGCCCTGACCGCCTTTCGCGGAACCGGTCACACCGTCGGCGGCCGCGCCACGATCGAGGTCCCGGCCGAGTTCCGCGCCGTCTCCGAGCAGGACAAGCTGACCGTCCAGCTCACTCCCATCGGCGCCCTCGCCACCATGGCCGTCGAGAGCAAGAACCTGAGCCAGATCGCGGTCCTCTCGTCGCAGGACGTCGACTTCGACTACGAGATCCACGGCGTGCATCTGGGCTACCGCGACTTCCAGTCGGTCCACGAAGGCATCGAGTACGCCCCGCACTCGGCCGACGACAGGATGCCGGCGGCCTGGCCCGAACACGTCAAGCAGCGCCTCATCGCCAACGGCACCTACAATGCCGACGGCACCGTCAACATGGCCACCGCCGAGCGCGTCGGCTGGGCCCAGTCCTGGCGCGATGCGGAGGAGAAGGCCCGGAGCGAGGCCCGGAGAGTACCGCTCGACCAGAACTAGGCAGGAAGAAGATCGCCGCCGGCGGGAAGGCGCGGGCCTTCCTGCCGGCGTCTCTGTTTGATCGCGAAAGGCTCAGCGCCCGACGTCGTTGTGGATGGCCGATTCGAGGGAGGCGGCGACGGCGTCCCCGGGGTGCCGCGCGCGGTAGTCGGCGAGAACGGCCAGGGCCTCGTCCCTCCGTCCCAGGGTCGCCAGCGTCCCGGCGAGGTTGCAGGCCGCGTCGGAGAGGTCGGGGTCGAGGGCGTGGGCGCGCCGGAAGTGCGGCAGCGCGAGGTCGAGCCGATCGCGCCACTTCTCGAGAACGCCCAGGTTTTCCTCGGCGCCGGCGAAGTCGGGCTTCAAGCGCAGCACCTCTCGGTATTGCCGCTCGGCCTCGTCCAGATGCCGCGCGACGGCCAGGGCATTGCCGAGCGCGTAACGGGCGGCGGGGTCGCCGGGTCCGGCGCGGACCGCGAGGCGGGCGTGCTCGAGCTCGGAAGCGTGGTCGCCGATCTGCCGTTCCAGGTCCGCCAGCACCAGCGCGGGCCCCTCGAGCGTCGGCGAGAGGCGGACGGCCTCGGCCAGCTCGCGCCGCCCGGTGGCGCCGTCCCGTTCCTTCAAGGCGGCCAGTCCGTAGTCTGCGTGAGCCACGGCGCTCCGGGGGAAGAGAACGGACTCGTGCTGAAGCGCGGCGCGCTCGCGCGCCGGCGTCGCGGCTCGGGCCCGGGCGCCGAGCAGAAGAACGGCGGCGACGGGGATGCCGAAATACCCGAAGGCGTGGAGAGCGCCTCGAAGGACCGGCTCGCGAATGGCCTGAACCGGCGCCGCGGTCGGGTCGGCTTTGCCTCCGATGCCGAGCGCGGTGCGGACCTCGCGTGAACGGACCTTCCAGATGAAGGAGTCCACGTAGAAGTGAAGCAGCAGCGATGCCAGGCCGATCGACCCGATGACCTGGGCCTTGCGCTCGGCGTTGACCCCCGTCAATCGGTAACCGGACGAGGAAAGCGCGATGGCCAGGCCGCCGTACGCCGCGATGCACGCGGCGAAGAGGAGCAGGCCGTTGCGCCGCGCGAAGAGCCTCCGGTAGAACGGGGAAGGCGAGTCCGGATCACGCCGCAGCGAGAGGTGACCGTAGATCCAGACCATGAAGAAGTACTGAAGCGCGTGGAAGAGGTTCTGAACGGACTGTGCCCGGTACCAGCTCGGGAACTGGTAGGTGACGACGATCACACCGAAGGCCACGGCGTGCAGGAGGTGTTTCTTCGGCGTCGCGATCCGATCGCGTTCCCAGCGCCTCCAGGCGAGCGCAGCGTACGCCCCCAGCAGGCCGACGCTGCCGGCGAGAAGCGAAATTTTCACCGCGCCCCAGGCCCCGGGCGACAGAAGGTTAAACGCCGGCACGCCCGCCTTTCGGAACACGCGGGCGATGCCCTGCATCCAGGGATCGGACCACGCCACGGCCGTCGCGTACCACGTGAGGACGCACGCCAGATCGAGCCTGGCGGAAAAGCGGGCCGTGTCGCCGGCCTTCGCCGCGTAGATCCGCCCGAAGCCGTGCTGCTGCATGGCGACGTGCCACAGGTCGAACAGGGCCGCGACCGTCAGCGCCACCGCGCCCAGCCCCATCGCGGTCGGGAGGATCACCAGGGCCGGCACGGCCAGAAGCGAAACCCACAGGCGGGCTCTGTATCGGGAGTAGATGCTCGGTTCGCCGAAGGCGCGGAACCAGCCGGGAAGGTGATGGCCGGTCACGACGAGCCCGAACAGGATGGCATAGATCGACAGGTCCGACGCGCCGGACCAGGACCACAGGGCACCCATCGCGGCGAGCGCGATCAGGGGCGATCCGATGATCCAGAAACCGTCCGCCCGCGCGCTCTGGATGAACAGTGCGGAGGCTGGACGGAATTTTTTCGCCCCAACCGCCTTCGAATCGCGCACGGTGGCCACTGTTCAGAATTCTAGCGAAACGGGAGCGCGGCCCGGAGCTCTCGCCACCCGAAAGACCAAAAAGAAACGGCCCCCGGGATGACCGGAGGCCGTCTCGAAACCAGCTTCGGGAGAGGGTCTACTGGAAGTACCCGTTGGCGTCGATGACCAGGTTGGACGTGGTGCCGATGCCCGACCCCAGGTACACCGAGATCGAGAAGTTCGGATCCGTCGTCAACGGCACGATGGCTCCGTTGGCGATGGCCGGCTCCCCCGCGTCGAAGTTCAGCGTCGCCACCGTCGGCATCGTGGTGTTGAACGGCCAGATCCGGATGTGCCCGCCGCCCGTCGGCCCCACCGCCACCACGTTCAAGACCGCGGCCTTGGCCGTCGTCGGAATCCCGCACTGTCCCGCGATCGGAAAGCTGCGCGTGTTGTGACCCGTCAGCGCCGGACCTCCGGTCACTCCCGTTGGACCGCGCGTGTCCACGATCCGACACGGCGTGATCGAGAAAAACTGCAGAGCCTGACCCTGAGCGACACTCGATAGAAGGAGCGCCGCCAACCCGACTCCCGCCAAACGAACAGCCAATTGGTTCTTCACGACGTTCCTCCTACTCAAAGTACCCGTTCACATCCAACACAAGATCCGTGGTACCGGTCCCCTGATTGCACTTTACGGTGATCGTACCACCAGGGCCCAGCTTGATGACCGCGTTGTTCGACCTCGTTTGACCCGTATTGTAATTGATCGTCGCCGTGGTTGGTACCGCGGAACCGCCCGCAAAGATCTGCAGGTTCCCCCCGCTGACCTCGTTGGTCGCGGCGATATTCACCGAAACCGCCTGGGCGCTCGACGGAACTCCGCAGGTCCCCCCTGTCAGGATGAACGTCCGGGACCCACCCGCCGTGAGCGACGGGACTTGCGTCGTCCGGGTGTCGATCAAGCGGCAAGGCGTCAGGGTGAAGAAGTTGCCGCAGGTGGTATTGACCGTGACGCTGGCCGACCCGGTGGCCGGGCAGCCCGCGGCGTTGGTCACCGTGACGCCGAGGCCGATCGGGCTCGTCGCACTCGCGGTGAAGGTAATGGAGGCGGTTCCCTGCCCGCCGGTGATGGTCCCGTTGCTGATGGTCCAGACGTAGGCGGCTCCCAGTCCGGCGTCGGGCACCGATGCGGTATTTCCGCTCGTGCTCGAGCAGACCGCCGAAGGAGCCGTAATGGTCGCATCCGGGCCGGCGTTGACCGTCACGTTGGTCGTGGCCGGGTCGGTGGTGCAGCCGCCGACAGTGGCCGTCACCGAATAGGTTCCGCTCGCCGCCGTGGTTGCCCCGGTGATCGAGGGATTCTGCAGGGTCGAAGTGAATCCGTTGGGGCCGCTCCACAGGTATGTGGCGTTGGTGATCGACGAAGCCGTCAGAGTGAGAGTTCCACCGGCGCAGATCGGGCTGTTGCTGCCCGCCGTGGGCGCCGCCGGGCGCCCGCCGTCCGTCGTCAGGTCGAGCAGGCCCGAAACCGTGACGTCGTAGCCGGAACAGCCGACGAGGCCGGCGTTGGCTTCGGACACGACGACGACCAAGGTGTCCCCCGCCGGGATGACCGTGGACATGGAGGCCGGCACCGAGAAGCTGTTGCCGAGGTCGTCCAGATAGTTCGTGCAGAAGTTGTTTGGATCGTAGGAATTCAGATACGCCCCGCCGATCAGGACCGCGCCGCAGTGAGAGTCCAGAGTGACCGTCAGGCAGCGAGGGAAGGCCGAGGTGTTCGCGAAGCTGTGCGTACGGTACAGGCGCGGCCCGGCTCCCAGGGGACCGGGGCATGCCTTCGGGCCATCACAGCTCCCGACCGCGCCGTTGCGGCCGAGACGGCCGTTGGGCTGCTGCAAGTCGGTGCCGTTGACGAGCGCTCCGCTAACCAGGACGTCCGGACCCTGGCAGGTCGGCACGCTGAAGTTGAAGACGGTCGGCCCCTGAGCGCTCGCGAGGGTCAGGGTCAGAGCGATGTTCGTCCCGCAGACGAACGTCGGCCCGGTGGCGATCTCGAACGGCGTGGCGCTCAACGAAGTTCCGCTCGCGTTGACGTTGGGATAGGCGGCCGTCCCGTGCACGATCGTGACGTCCGGCGTGGTCGTCGTGAGGGTGCCGGTGATGCCCGTCTCGGTCGCGCACCCGACGTTCAAGAGGGGTATGTCGATCAACACGCACTCGTTCAAATTGATCACGCCGTTGTTGTTCCCGATGCTGTCGTCGACCGTGATGTTGCCGAGGATCATCTCGGGGGTTCCACCCAGCGCGAAGTTCAAGGTGACCACGCCGCCATTGCCGACGTTCGCGGGCTGGGAGGTCGAGGGAGTGCAGTTGCGCTGCTCGGCCGTCGCCTGGACGTTGTAGGCGCCCGGCGGCAGAACGATCGTGTACTTGCCGTTGGAGTCGGTCATTCCGGAAAAGCCGTTGTCCACTTCCACCAGTGCTCCGGCGAGCGGAAGGCCGGTCGACGCGTCGGTGACCGTGCCCTGGATCGTGCCGCGGGCCGGCGAGACGCAGCTCGGGAAACGGAACGAGGCGATGCGCGTGGACCAGTTGAAGGAGCCCGAGGCCGGCTGGTACTGGTTCGTGTACCAGAACGTGCAGCCGTCACGCGGATCGACCGTCATCGCGCTGTAGTCGCCCCAGCGGTTCAGGCCGCCGTTCTGGTTGCCCAGGCCCGCCTTCATCAGGGTCTCGGAGCCCATCGTGCCGGCGGGATCGCTCGAGAGGCGGCCGGTGATGTCGATCTCGGGAAAGAGCGTCGCATCGGACCGGGAGTATCCGAGCGCCATGTCGCCGCTGTTGTCCATGGCGATCGAGCCCATCCAACGCCACGTCGTGTCCGGCGCGTAGGTCCCCTGCTGGGCGATGGTCGGGGTCGTGCTCGGGGATTGGATCTCGTACCACCGGATACCGGCCTGGTTGGTGGCGTGCCCGGAGGCCGCGGACACGTTGACGGTGTGATTGACCACCAGAGACTCGTGGTCTCCGAAGTTCCGATACGCCAGGCGCCACAGCATCCGGCCGGAGATCGCGTCCACCGTGGTCGTCGTGCCGAGCTGCGGGACGCAGTTGCGCGAGAAACCGCACAGATCGGAGTTGAAGGGATCGGTCGCGACATCCGTCGGCCCGGTGACGGTCATCGTGGGCGTCGCTCCCCACGTCGTCGTGCCTTGCCAGACGTGGAGGACGTCGGTCGGCGAGCCGTCGAACTCCGGCGATCCGAACGCGACGATCGTGTTGGGCGCGCCGGGCGGCGGCGGCGTCAGGCTGTCGAGATCCGAGGGAAGGGCCCCAAAGAAGTTGCCCGTCATGTCCACGAACTGGAAGCGCGCCGGAAGCCCGGCCAGCATCTTGGGCCGCTCGAAGGTGAACATGCCCTGCGAGATGAAGGCCAGTGTGACGCCGTTGAAAATGTGGGCGGACATGTAATAGCTGTCCGGCCAGACGCCCCAGTGGGGGTAGTCGACAAAATTCGCGACGCTCGTCGGGAAATCGTAAAGGAACCAGGAGCCGAGCGGATCGCCGGTGACGGACACAGCGACGCACTGGTGCGAGAAGAAACCGTCGCCCGCGCCGACGGCGAACTGCGAGATGACCCAGCGATCGGCCAGGAGGTCGTACTCGACGATCGGGTCGCCGTCGTTATGGGAGGCGCACGTTCCGCCGAGCGAGGTGAAGAGCGTGTTGCCCTGGGCCGGACCGTAGAGAAGCGTCCCGGTCTTGTCGAAGATCGAGAACCGCGTGTTGATCCACTGGATGTAGTTGTTGGGGCCCACCTTGCCGTCGCTGTCCGGCGGCGCGAAGCCGTTGGCGCCGGCGCCGTCGAAGTTCACGCCAGTGGGATCGGGCGCCGTGATTCCGAAGGCCCGCTGGAGGGAAGGATCCTGTCTGGTCGGAGCGCTCGGCGGGAACCGTCCGGCGAACGGAAACTCGCTGTTGCGGACCGTCTTCTGGTCCCCGATGCCCTGGTTGATCGGCGGGATGTCGCGCAGCGGCGGCGACTTGACCGGGACCACCGCAGGCTTGACCACGCTCTTCATGGCCGCACGAGGAGCCGTGGGTTTCGCCGAAGCGCTCTCTTGAGCCCACGCCCAGGCCGGCGCCACCAGCGCGGCCAGGGCCAGAACGAAGAAACCGGTCGCGTTGCGTGCCGGTCGTCTCATAGCTCCTCCTGCCCGAAGGGCAAAAAAATCGAAGCCCGGATGTCCTGCGAAGATCGATCGCGCCGCGGGCGACGGTAAGAAGTGAATCGGATCACTTCTCGTCGAGGCTCCGCGCGACTGTCCCGAGCAGGAACGACATCAGTCCTTCTTCTCACTTCTGAGGCTGTGGGCGGAGTCTATGGCTCGGCCGGAAGCAGTGTCAAGGAAGTTCCGCGCCGAGCTCGCTCGGCGCCGGACCGAACATCGATATCGTCTCGCGCCCGAGCCCCCGGGAACGCGCCAAGGGGTCCCTAAAGAAAAAATGAAATTCAGTCGTCCGACGGAGTGGACCGCGGTGCTCGCCGACCACCGACCGCTGACTGGATTTCGTTGCTCCTCACGCGGATAGGTACAGGAGGACTTCCATGTCCCGACACATCTTCCCGACGCTCCTGGCGGCGACGGTCCTGTTGGCGGGCGGTCTGCGGGCGGATTCCGCCGGCCCGAGCGAGCCGATCCCGAACTGGCCGTCGCCGCCATTTTGGAGTCCGGGTGGCGCGAGGGCGTCGAAGACCGGCTCCCAGGGGCTCCAAACGGAAGGGTTGCAGGCAGCGTCCGCGCCGCTTCCCTTCTTCGCCGTCCCGCCCTGCCGCATGCTCGACACCCGCGTCACGGGCGGACCGATCGCATCGGGATTCACCCGCGACGCGACGCTGACCGGGCCTCCGTGCGGCATCCCCGCCAACGCCGTCGCGGTCTCCGCCAACTTCGTCGTCTTCAACATCACGGGAGCCACCGGCAACGGCGTCTTGAAGGTCTTCCCGGCCGGATCGCCGTCGACCTTCCAGGCGCTGCTCAACTGGTCGCCCTCCGCGGGACAACTCGACAACGCCTCGGTGATTCCGCTGGGGACCGGCGGGGCGATCACGCTGCAGCCGCAGCAAGGGGGCGGATCGATCGACATGGTCATCGACGTGAACGGTTATTACGGCGGCTCGGTGGTGACCGATCTGACCGCCGGCGCGGGACTGGCCGGCGGAGGAACGGGAAGCGTCGCCCTGGGCATCGCCCCGGGAGGCGTCACGTCGACCGAGCTCGCCGCCAACGCCGTAACCGCTTCCAAGCTCGCAGCCAACGCGGTCACCGCTGGCGCGATCGCGCCGGGGCAGGCCGTCAAGAGCGTGAACGGCGCGACGGACGCAGTCAGCGTCGTCGGTAGCGGCGCGACGATCGTCTCGACGGTCGGCGCCACGATCACGGTGGGCACACCCGTTGTCGTCCCGGCGGGAAGCTTCCTGCTGGGCCAGCCCAACGACACCACGCTGGTGGCGGCCGGCTACACGGAGCTCGGCGCGAGCAGGGAAGACGCCTGGAAGGCCACGTCGACCGTGGGGGCTCCTTCGCCGCGCTCGGGTCATGTCGCCGTCTGGACCGGCACTCGGATGATCGTGTGGGGAGGCAACGACGGCACCGCGACCAACACGGGCGGACGGTACGATCCGGTCTCGGACAGCTGGACGCCCACGTCGACGGTCGGGACTCCGGCCGCGCGTACTTCGGAAGTCGTGGTGTGGACGGGATCCAGGATGATCGTGTGGGGCGGGTTCGACGCCGGGGCGATCAACCTCAACACCGGCGGCCGCTACGATCCGGTGGCCGATTCCTGGGCCCCGACGTCGATCGTCCTGGCGCCCACTCCTCGATTCTTCTTCAACGCGGTCTGGACCGGGTCGGTGATGATCGTCTGGGGGGGCGAGAACAACGCCGGGGATCATCTCGACACGGGCGGCCGATACAACCCGGTCACCGACACATGGGCCGCGACGACGACGAGCGGAGCCCCGGCCGGCCGGGACGTGTTCGCCATGGTCTGGAGCGGGACCGGCATGATCGTGTGGGGCGGATTCGACGGGACCAACGATGTGAACACCGGCGGCATCTACGATCCTGTTTTCGATTCATGGACCCTCCTTCCGACCGCCGGCGCGCCGATCGCGCGCCGGTTCCCCGCAGCCGTCTGGACGGGCACGAAGATGATCGTCTGGGGAGGCTCTCAGGCGACGACGTCCACGCAGCTCAACTCGGGAGGTTTGTACGATCCCATTGCCAACGTCTGGGCTCCCACATCGCTGGTCGGAGCGCCGGAGGGTCGCATCCAATTCACGATGTTGTGGACCGGCTCGAAGGTGATCGTCTGGGGCGGGTCGGGGGCCCAGCTCGTCAACACCGGCTTCCTGTACGACCCGGCGTTCGACGGCTGGTCGCCGATGACACTGACGAGAGCGCCCGCCGCGCGGCTGAACTACTCGGGCGTGTGGACAGGCAACCAGATGATCGTGTGGGGCGGCACCGACTTCGTGACCGCCCTCAACACCGGCGGCCGGTATTCCGTGCTGTCGCTGTACGTCAAGAACTAGCGGCGGAGGGATCTCACAATCTAAATATTGTTGACGGCTACTGAAAGTATCCGTTCACGTCGACCACCAGGTCGGCCGCTCCGGTCCCCTGTTCGCAGCGCACCGTCATTTCTCCGAGCGGCCCCAGAGGCACGAGGGCGTTGTTCGCCCGGGTCTTGCCGACGCCGTAGTTGAGCGTGGACACCGCGGGCTGCGTCGCGCCGCCGGCCGTCAGCGTCACGAAACCCGGGCCGCCGGTCGGGTTGACGACGACGACGTTCAAGGAAACGGCCTTCGCCGAAGAGGGGATTCCGCACTGCCCGGTGATCACGAACGTCCGGTCGGAGCTCGCTCCGAGCGGCGGACCGCCGAGGAGGCTCTCGGCGTTGCGCGTATCGAGAACGCGGCAGGGCGTCACGGTGAAGAACTTGCGGGGCGCCGGCGTCGGGGTCGGCGGCGGCGCTCCGGGATGCGTGAGCTTCAGAAAGCTTCCGCTGCCGGTCCCCACATAGATCTCGCCGGCCGAATCCTCGCCGAACGTCTGGAGATTCGGCAGGGTCGGCGCCAGGAGCTGGCCGTTGCCCCACAAATTGCCGGAGCAAAGATCTCCGTAGACGTACGTCCCGTAGAGACCGAGGTCCTGCGAGCCGCGGTAGACATAGCCGCCGATGACCGCGCAGCCGAAGCTGTGATCGTATTCATAGATCGGGAGCGTGTAGCTCGCGTCGCCGCACGCCGGTGGAACGAGGGTGCAGCCGTTCGTGCCGCCGTTCCCGCACAGCGTTCCCTCCATCACCTTCCAGCCGTAGTTGCGGCCGCCGGCCAGGCCCTGGGGCTGAAAGTCGATCTCCTCCATCGCGCTCTGCCCGACGTCTCCGATCCACAGATCGCCCGTGGCCCGATCGAAGGAGAAACGGAACGGGTTGCGCAGCCCTTTGGCCCACGTGATGTTGTGCGGGAACGGAGCCGTCGGGAACGGATTGGACGCCGGGATGCCGTAGAAGGGGGGCGTCTGGACGTTCTGGTCGACGTCGATCCGCATGAGCTTGCCCAAGCCCACGGCGTCGTTCTGGGCGTTGCACGGAGGATCGTCGCCCGATCCACCGTCGCCGGTGCCGAAGTAGAGATAGCCGTCCGAGCCGAACTGGAGCTGCCCGCCGTTGTGATTCGTGTTGGTGGGATGAGGAATGCGGACGAGCACGACACCGGACGAAGGATCGGCCTGGTTGGGATTTCCGGCCGACACGTGGTAGCGGGCGACGGTCAAGTTGTACGTCGGCGACGCGTTGTCGGTGTAGTAGACGAAAAAGAAACCGTTGGCCGCGTACCGCGGATGAAAGGCGACCGACAACAGGCCCTGCTCGCCGCAGCAGGAGAGGAGTGAAGAAATATTGAGAAACGGCGTCGGAAAAATGCTCCCGCCCGAATAGATCCGGATCTGCCCGGTCTGAATGGTCAGGAAAATGCGGGAGTCCCTGGCGTTGGTGATCGACGTGATCGACCCCAGGCCGGAGACCAGTCCCTGGAGCCCCACGACCGGCGCCGACTGAGCCTCGGCCCGGCCGCCGGAACCACCGACGCGAAGGAGGAGGAAGGCGAAGGCGGCCAGCGTGCCGAGCACCAGCCCCCCGCCGCGACACAGTCTCCGACGCACTCGTGCCGGGGACGTCTGCCGGGTGGTTGCCGTCAGGCTCGGGGAAGCACCGGGCCTCGCGGCAGGAATCCGGGGCAAGGATCTCTTCACGGAACCCTCCCGGTTGCTCGAACAATGATAGCGGATTCCGCGCGGCGGGCGAGCGAGCCGCGTCTACTGGAAGTAGCCGTTGACGTCCACGACCAGGTGCACGGTGGTGCCTTGACCCTGGCCGCAGTAAACGGTGGCTTCTCCGGTCGGACCGAGCGGCACGATCGTGTTGTTGGCCCGGGTCTGGCCGGCGCTGTAGTTGATCATCGCCGTCGTCGGAAGGGTTCCGCCCTCGGGATAGATGCGCAGATGGCCGCCGCTCGTGCTCTGAGTCACCGCCACGTTGACCGCGACCGAACGCGCAGACGGCGGGATCCCGCACGCGCCGGCCAGGGCGAACGATCGCAGGGTTCCCCCGGAAAGAGCCGGGCCGCCCGACGGCCCTATGGCGTTACGCGTGTCCACCAGGCGGCAGGGAACGACGGTAAAGAAGGACGAGGACACCGGCGGGACGTACTCGTAGCAGCCGATGTCGTAGGCCGCGCCGGAGGGCCGCGTATGCCCTTCCAGGTCGAGCGGCGCGGAGGCCGTCGTCTGGCCCTTGTCGATCGCGGGCGAGGACGGCGGCAGGTGATAGTCGCCCAGAGCCGGATTGATGAAGAGGCTCGCCGTCGCTGCGGAAAAAGAGTGCGTCTCGTGGCCCTGGGCCTGCCACTGCGCCAGCGTCAGGCGGGTGCTGTCGTCGGGCGTCACGGCGTCCAGGATGTTGTCGTCGCTGTTGGAGTCGGCCACGTCCGTGGCGTCGCCGTAGTCGATGCCGCCGTGGTTGGGGTTGCGGTCCAGAAGAATGTTGTTGCGCACGGTATTCGTCCCCGTGCTCGATTTGAAGAGAAGGGCCCACCGCGCGTCGGAGGCCATGTCGATCGTGTTGTTGACGATCTGCATGTTCGTGGGGCCGGCTGCTCCGTCGATCTGAAAGCACGCGATGCCCGACGCGTGGTTGTTGTACAGGAGGTTGTTGCGCACGATCGAGCTCTGCACGCCGTCGAGATTGATGGCCGAGCCGCCCGCCGTCCCGTTGTTCCAGAGGATGTTGTTCTCGAGCAAGGCGCCGGTGATCAGCCCCGGAGGTCCCTGGCTAAAGTCCGCGTTCAGCTGCAGGCCGCACCCGGCGTTGTCGTGGAGGCGATTCCCGCGCACGATCGGACGCTGGCTGCTGTTGGAGACGTAGATGCCATGCTGCGTGCCGCTGGCGAAGCACTCGTTGTTCTCGAGGAGCAGGTCGTCGGCGAAGTCCGTGAAGATGCCCCACGTCGCGTTGTTGCCGAAGGTCCCGTTGGCGACGGTGACGTGATCGGCCTGGTCGATCCGGACCGCGGCGCGGTTGGCGTTGAAGCTGCGCAGCCCGTCCAGGACGACGTAGGAGGAGAACAAGACATGGATTGTGTCGCGGTTGTCCGAGCGGTCCGTCGTCGGCACGACCGTGGCGCCCCCGCCCAGGCCCCGGATGATGAACGGCGCGGACGGCGTGCCGCTCATGCTGTCGACATCGAACCCGAGATAGGTTCCGTCGGCCACGAGCACGGTGTCCCCGGGATGCCCCACCGCGACCGCCTTGCGAATCTGGCGGAAGGGCTGGGCCTGTGAGCCGGGGTTCGTCGCGTCATTCCCGGAGGGCGAGACATAGTACGTCGTCGCGGCGCCGAGGATGCCCGGCACGGCGCACGAGATCCAGCCGACGAGCGCCGCGATAACGATGGAACGGCGGCGGGGATCGGCGAAAATGCGCATGGGCGTCCCTGGAAACCTCGGCAAGGGAGCCCGCCGCGGCGACGGCCCGGCTCCCCCGGCGGATCTACTGGAAGTACCCGTTGGCGTCGATGACCAGGTTGGACGTGGTGCCGATGCCCGACCCCAGGTACACCGAGATCGAGAAGTTCGGATCCGTCGTCAACGGCACGATGGCTCCGTTGGCGATGGCCGGCTCCCCCGCGTCGAAGTTCAGCGTCGCCACCGTCGGCATCGTGGTGTTGAACGGCCAGATCCGGATGTGCCCGCCGCCCGTCGGCCCCACCGCCACCACGTTCAAGACCGCGGCCTTGGCCGTCGTCGGAATCCCGCACTGTCCCGCGATCGGAAAGCTGCGCGTGTTGTGACCCGTCAGCGCCGGACCTCCGGTCACTCCCGTTGGACCGCGCGTGTCCACGATCCGACACGGCGTGATCGAGAAAAACTGCAGAGCCTGACCCTGAGCCACGCCCGAGACCAGAAGCGCCGCGACGCCGAAACCCGCGAGCAGAGACCAACGAGACAGACGGGTACGCATGAGTGCCTCTCCTCCCTTATTGGAAGTAACCGTTCACGTCCAGGATCATCTGAACCGTTCCCGTGCTTTGGCCGCAGTGGACCACGATGTCCCCGGCCGCGCCCAGCGGCAGAATCTCGTTGTTGGCGCGCGTCTGTCCCACGCTGTAGTTGATCATGGCGGCCTGGGGCCGCGCGGTGCCACCCTGGAACAGCGTCAGAAATCCGGGACCCGCCGTGGGCTGAGTCACCGCCACGTTGACGGCGACCGACCGCGCGCCGGAAGGAATGCCGCACTGTCCGGCGAGCACGAACGTCCGATCCGCCCCCGCGGCGAGCGCCGGCCCGCCGTAAGCACCGGTGGCGTTGCGCGTATCGATGACGCGGCACGGCGTCACGGTGAAGAACCTGACGCCCGAGTTGTAGGTGAAGCTATTGGGCAGCGTGCTCGACTGCAGGTCCGCGTTCGTCACCGCCACGCTCACGGTGCCGGCCGTATGCGCCGGGGTCCTGGCGGTGATCATTCCCGAGTTGACGAAGGTCACCGACGTCCCGGCGAGGCCGCCGAACAGGACGGTGGAACTGGCCTGGAAGCCCGAGCCGCTAAGAGTCGCGAGCGTTCCGCCGCCCACAGAGCCGAAGGTCGGGCTCACGGAGGACAAGACCGGAGGCGGGATGTATGTATATCCATTCACCAGTGTCCCGGTCTGAAAGTCGGAGTTCATCACCACGACGTCCATCGCGCCGGCGCCGTGTGCGGGAGCCGTCGCGGTGATCGACGTCGCAGTCGCCGTTCCCACCGTCAACGCGACGCTCCCGGTCTTATCGGAGAAGGCGACGGCGGGATTCGCGCTGAAGTTGTTGCCGCTGATCGTCACGGAGGTGCCGCCAGACGTGGAGCCCGTCGGCGGATTGATCCCGGTGACGGTCGGACCCGGGGGCAGAGTTCCCACGTTGAAGATGCAGGAGGACGCGCCGGTGATATTCGAGTTGAAATACTCGCTCAACGTGCGGGGATGAAAGACGAGCGAGACCGAGCACCCACTCAAGAGATGGCAATAGCTCATCAGCGTCCCGTGGACGTTGGTCACGCCGTTGATCGTCGTCGGGGCCGGGCACGAGGTGGCGCCGGAATAGCAGCCGCCTTCGGCGTTGTAGCAGAAGTCCGCCGGGGGCGAATAGCAGTGCGTGTGCGGCGAGCCGAAGTTGTGGCCGATCTCGTGACCGACGATCTGCGTGTCTCCGGTGAGGAAACTGATCTTGAAGACCTGGCTGAAGCTGTAACCGAAGCCCGAGCTGCAGAGCCCGCCGATCCACGCGATCCCCGAGGCCGAGTTGGAGCTTCCCTGTTTGCCCGAGAGCATCGCGGCGAGGGTTCTCTTGATGTTCGGGTAGTGCGCGGACCAGTAGCTGGAGAACTCGTCCAACTTATTGCCATCGGCGTTGCCCGTTCCGCTCTGGGCGTACGGGTCCGCCACGGTCGAGACCCGCAGGATGGTGTATCCCTGCAGCATGTGCAGCGAGACGTCCCTTTCGTAGATCACGTTCATCTGCGCGAACAGGCTCGCGATGTAGTTCGCCGCGGCGGTGGTGTCGTCGGAGAACTTCTGGAGCATCAGCTCGTTGTCGGTGTCGACCGCGATGACCGCGCTCCGAGTGAACGACACCAGGGACTCGGGCCGCGCCAGGGGCGCCGAATCGGACCGCGGGGCCGGAGGCGCGGGAGGCAGAGCCTCTTCACCGCAGGACCAGGACGGGGGCGGGACGCCGGCCGCTTCCGCATCCGGCACCGCGACGCGGTAGCGCCGCGAAGAGGGCGCCGCGGCAGGAGTGAGCTCCATGACGCCGGCTTCGGAGATCGCCATCCCGCGCAAGGAGCGGGCCTCCGGATCGATCGAGACGACGATTCGGCTCGCGCCCCCGTCATCGCTGCCCCAGAAAAAGACGAGGCTCGAATGCGGAATCTCCACCTCGCCCTCGGGAACGATCTTGACGATCTTCGCGCCCGGCGCGTAGACGTCGTGCCGTGTGAGGGTGACCGTCTCGCGCACGCCCGGAGAGACCGGCCATTCCTCCAACCGCAGTTTGCCTTCGACTGGAACTCGGAGGAGGGTGCCGATCAAATCGCGGTGCAGCGTGAGCCGCTCCTCGAGGCCGCCGCCTGGAGACATCGCCAGGAAGCCGTCTTCCACGGCCCTCAATGGAGCGGCGGAGGCCGCGTCCATGCGCCCGGTCCAGACGATGAGGGCGAGAACCAGCGAGACGGCGAAAAGCCCCACCCTGCGCGACGGCCGGGCGGGCACACCGGCCACGGCCGAGGCTGTCCCTCGAGAGACAGTTTTCTCAGTCATATCTTTTCTCTGTCGGAAATGTGGCAACAATCGTACCCGCCGCCGTCCACTGGCCGAACAGAAGTTAGCGTCCGGGGGAAGCTCGAATCTGACGAGATTTGCCCGGATATGCCCCCCTGCAGCCGCCAGAAAACGACACCTCTCGCGATCCACGAGACGGGTTGGACGCCGGCGAGCCGGCAAGCGGAGGGGCGGTGAAGAGACCGGAACGCCGCAGCGGCTGCGTCGCTCCCGACTTCCCACTGCCGGGGAAACGGGCTTGTCATCGTGCTAAGGGATCGTGCCTCCCGGTGTCGTCGTTTTCGACATTATAGACCGCGCAGAGGCGACTTCTTCGCTTTCATCGCGTGTTCAGGACCCTAACCGAACTCTGGAAGGTCAGGCCGGAGAGCCGGATCCGGTTTCGCGACGCGAACCGGAGGCCCGGGAGCCTTGCGACAGATAGATGACCGCCCCCGCCGCCAGCGCGAGGCCGCCGGCGATCCAGTTCCTGGCCGTGGCCGCGGACAGAAAGAGAGCGCAGATGGCCAGGGCCGCGATCGGGATTGCCGGGCCCCCCGGCAGGCGGATCGTCCGTGGCGTGGCCGGCAGCTTGCGCCGCAGGACCGGAACCGCGGCGGCGGTCCCGATGTAGGTCGCGAGCCTGGCGATGGCCGAGAGCACGGCGAGCTCCTCCGCCGTGCCGGTCAAGACGAGAAGGAGCGCGACGCCTGTCTGGGTCAGGATGGCGACGTGCGGCGTCCGGTACCGGGGGTGGATCTTCGCGAAGACGCGCGGGAGCCTCCCGGTCTCGGCCAGGGCGTAGAGATACCGCGGCCCGGCGAGCACGGTGTTGTTGTTGGTTCCCAGAACCGACAGGACGGCCCCCAGGGTGAGGATGAATCCACCCACCGGGCCCATCATCATGTGCGCGGCATCCGCCAGCGGCGTCTGCGAAACGCCGAGGTTGGGGATCGTGCCGATGGCCACGAGCTGGACGGCGGTGTAGATCGCGGTCACGATCACGATCTGCACGATGAGCGCGAAGGGAATGTCGCGCTGCGGGTTCTTGAACTCCCCCGCCGGCGCCGAAGTGTTCTCGAACCCGGCGTAGGCGAAGAGAACCAGCAGCGCCGCCTTCATGAAGTTGCCCCGCTCGGGCATCGGCACGGGGAAGACGCGGCCCCACGACACGAAGAAGAAACCGACGGCGATGAAGAGCACCAGCGGCAGGATCTTTCCCCACGCCAGGATCACCGCGGTGCGGGCGCCGGACTTGACGCCGATCACGTTGATCCACGTCAGGGCGAGCAGCGGCAGCACGATCGTCGCCTGCTGGCCCAGGCCGCCGCGCGCCCCCGGCCACAGATACCCCACGGCGCGGGCGAAGAACACCGACAGGCCCGCGATGGAGGAAATGCGCGCGATCCACGTCATCCACCCGACCTCGAATCCGACGAAGTCGCCGAACGCCGCGCGGGTGTAGACGATCGCGCCGCCCGGCTGGTCGAACAGACTGGCCGCCTCCGCGAAGCAGAGCACCAGGAGGAGGACGGCGAACCCCGCCGCCAGAATGGCCCATACGCTGGCCGGGCCCAGGAGCGTCGCGGCGGCTACCGGCAGGATCAGGTAGACGCCGCTTCCGACCACGTCGTTGACCGAGAGGGCGACGATCTCCCAGCGGGAGACCGCGCGCAGGAATCCGGTCCCGGGGTCGACTGGGTCGGTCGCGCTCAGAATCCGGGCATTCTATCGGCGTGGGCCGCTGAGAAAGACCGACTCGTCCGCCATCAGCTTTGGGCGCTCTCCTCTCGGAGGGCTTCGAGCTCGGCAACAGCTTCCAGGTCTCGGGGACGGCCTGCGGCCCGTTTCACTTCAATCAGCTTCTCCAAGGAGAGACAGCGGCAGACTTGGCCAAAGATCGTCAGCTCCACTGTAAAAGGAAGAAGATCCTCGTAACTGCCGCCTCCCGCGATCTCGCCCAGCAAGTCCAGGGAACCCAGGGACGTCGTGAGGGTGAAGTTGAGGCCACGGCGCAATGTTTCCTCGTCCCAACGGAATGGGAGCCCCGCGGGAGCCCCGCGAAGATAAGGAGATGAAGGACGGACCGCCTCGGCCAGACGATGGATGTTACCGGCTTCGCGCGAATAGACGACGTCCAGGTCTTGCGTCAAACGCGCCGATCCGTGCACAACGGCGGCCACCCCGCCGACGAGGATGAAATCGACTCCGCCACCGACCAGCGATGTCAGGAGGCCACGGTAGTCCGTCAATGTCGGGACGCCTGCTGCCGGCCGGCCCGGCGAACTTCCTCAGCGAAGCGTTGAAGCTCCATGAGACGAAGAATCCGCTCTTCCACCGAGAGCCGGAGGTTCTCGCGAAGCAACGTGCGGTCGATATCGCGCTTGTAAGCTTCGATGACCGGGTCGGAATCGGGGGCCGGCGCCCGTCGGCTCATGAGGAGATTCTACCGTTCGAACTTCGACCCGAGCAGGTCCAGGAAAGTCCTCCAGGCCTCGGCGGGGTCGAAGGACTCGAGGCAGCGGTACTCCCGCGGCGATCCCAGCAGGCGGGCCGCTCCGCGCGCGAGACGGCGCATGGCGTGCCGGCCGTCCAGGAGCCCCGCGGCGTCGAGCGCTGCGGGAAGGTCCCACAACGGAAATCGGCCGCGGGGAAAATGGCGCCACCGCGCGCGAGCGAGCCAGCGCGCGCTGCCGGCGGAGAGCCATGCCCCCACCGGGGAAAGGTCTCGCAGCCGCGCCAATTCCCGGCGCCCCGCGTCCAGCCGCCGCACGATGTCGAGCGGATACAGCGTCAGACTCCTCCACTCCCGAGAGAGGGCGAAGCGCGCGCTGCCGCGGTCGAGGGCGAAGTTGAACTCGAACGGCCACAGCGGCGCAAGGAGTCCGTGAGAGGACAGATTCCCTCCCACCGCGCGGGCCTCCAGCCGGGAAGGGAGCCGCGGGTCCCGGCGGCAGGCCGCGGCGACGTTGGACAGGGGCCCGAGGCAGAGGAGCTGGGCCCCGGGCGGAAGCGACGTGATCGCCGCGGCGGCGGCGGTGTCCTCGCCCGGCCCTTCCGCTCCGGGCACCACGGTCGCGGACGCCCCCGCCCGCAGCACCAGCTCGCGCGCGCACTCGAGCGACCGCGCCGCCGTCGTGTTGCCGAAGACCGTCGAGATCCCCAGCAGCTCGACGATTCCCCGCCGGTGCGCGGCCAGCAGGGCGGCCAGCGCGAAACCGTCGTCGACGTCGCCCCTGGGAGCACCCAGCGCGACATCGGTGTCGACCCAGATGCCGGGGCGCGGCGAATCGGGCATCCCGCTCAGGCCGGTAGGAAGAAGAACGCGACCGCCGCGATCAGATACAGGGCCATCAGCTGCACGCCCTCCAGCCAGTTGGTCTCCCCGTCGAGCGAGATGTAGGCGAAGATCGCGGTCGAAGCGAAGAGCATCAGGATCTGGATCGTCGGGAAGATCAGGTCGAGCGGATGGAAGAAGAGGCTGACCAGGACGAGAACCGGAGCGACGAAGACGGCGACCTGCGTGGAAGAGTTCGAGGCGATGGACAGGGCGAGGTCCATGCGCCTGGCCCGGGCGAAGGAGATCGCGCCGTATTGCTCGGTGACGTTGCCGAGAATCGGAACGATGACCAGCCCGACGAACGACGGTGATAGGCCGATCGATCGGGACACCGGCTCGACCGCGCCGACCAGAAGCTCGCTCGCCGCGGCGGCTCCCGCCACGGCGCCCGACAGAACGGCCACCGAGCGGCCCACGCTCCAGCGACCGGCCTTCCGCGGCGGAGGCGTCGGGGTCCCCCTCTGCCGGGCGGCCGGAGAGAAGTAGGAATAGGACAGGTACGCGCCGTAGGTCAGCAGAAGGAGGATGGCGACGCCAACGGAGACCTCTTCGCGGCTGGTGGGATTGCGCACCGAGCGGGCAAAGACGGCCGGCAACGCCATCGCGGAGACCGCGAGGATCATCATCGCGGCGTGGCGGCCCGCGGCCTTGGGGCGAAACTTCTGCGGGCCATGGCGCAGGCCTCCGACGAAGGCTGAGAGGCCCAGCACCAGAAGGGTGTTGCAGAGGATCGAACCGGTGATCGACGCCTTGACCAGATCGACCAGGCCGTGGGAGAGCGCCAGCACCGTGATCATCAGCTCGACCACGTTGGCGAAGGTGGCGTTCAGAAAACCTCCCAGCGAGACTCCGACTCGCGAGGCCAGGCACTCGGTCGCCTCCGCGATCCAGACGGCCAGCGGTGCAAGAGCCACCGTCGCCGCGGCGAGTGTCAGCCACTCCGGTCCTCCGGTGAACCGGGACACCGCCGCCACCGGGAGACCCAGCACGAGGACCGCCAGCGCTCGGGCCAGCACGCCGGGATCATAGCCGCGGTGCCGGTATACTCGCGCGCCCATGTTGCGAGCCGGAATCGTGGGGCTTCCCAACGTCGGAAAGTCCACCCTCTTCAATGCCCTGACCCGAACGCGCAAGGCGGAGGCCGCCAACTACCCGTTCTGCACGATCGAGCCCAACGTCGGGGTGATCACCGTGCCCGACGAGCGGCTTGCCCCGCTGGCGAAGATCGCCAAAACAACGAAGATCGTCCCCGCCGCGATCGAGGTGGTGGACATCGCCGGCCTCGTGCGCGGGGCGTCGCAGGGAGAGGGCCTCGGCAACAAGTTCCTGCAGCACATCCGGGAAGTCGACGCGATCGTGGAGGTCGTGCGCTGCTTCCAGGACAAGGACGTGGTCCACGTCGCCGGGACGCTCGACCCCAGGGCGGATATGGAGACGATCCAGACCGAGCTCGTCTTAGCCGACCTGGAGACGCTCGCGCGCGCGCGGGACAAGCTGGAGACGCTCGCGCGGGGAGGCGACACGGAGGCCCAGGCCTCGATGGCGGTGGCGGACAAGCTGACCGCGCACCTCGACAAAGGGCACCGGGCGCTGACCGCTGCGCTCGATCCGGTCGAGAGGGAGCTCGCGCGGCGGTTCTTTCTCCTGACGTTCAAGCCGATTCTCTTCGCGGCCAACGTCTCGGAGAGCGACCTGGCCGCCGCCGACGCGCTCGCGCTGGTGACCTCGATCCGCGACTCTGCCCGCACGCACCTGGGCACGGAGGTCGTCGCGGTGTCCGCGCAGATCGAGGCCGAGCTCGCGGAGCTGCCCGAGGAGGAGGCGCGCGAGTACCTGGCGAGCCTCGGGGTCTCGGAATCGGGCGTGGGCACCCTGATTCGCGCCGCCTACCACCTGCTCGGGCTGCGCACGTTCCTGACCGCGGGGGAAAAAGAAGTGCGGGCCTGGACCATTCACGCCGGAGACGCCGCCCCGGCCGCGGCCGGCGTGATCCATTCGGATTTCGAGAAGGGATTCATCAAGGCCGAAACGGTGTCGTACCACGACCTCGTGGCCTGCGGCTCGATGGCTGCGGCCCGCGAGAAGGGCCTGGTCCGGCAGGAGGGGCGCGACTACGTCGTGGCCGACGGTGACGTGACGCTCTTCAAGTTCAACGTGTGAGATCGAGCGCTACTGGAAGTACCCGGCGACGTCGATGATGACATCCGCGCCGGCCGACGCGCATCGAACCGTGAAGTCTCCCCGAAGACCCAATGCGACGATCGCGTTGTTGGCGCGGGTCTGTCCGGTCGAGAAGTTCAGCGTGGACACGGCCGGCAAGGTGGTCAGAGGCGGGTAGAGCGTCAAGTGGCCGCCGCCGCTCGGCTGGGTGACCACGATGTTGACGGCCAGGGCCCTGGCCGCGGCCGGAATTCCGCAAGCGCCGGCCAGCACGAACGTCCGATCGGCGCCGCCGACGAGCGCGGGGCCTGCCAGCGGGCCGGCCGGACCGCGCGTGTCGACCAGCCGGCACGGCGTCACCGTATGCAGCTCGACGCCGCCGTACGTGAACCCGTTGGTCAGGGTCGCCGTTCGATTCCCGGGATTGGTCACCGTCACGTCCACCGCGCCCGCGGCGTGGGCCGGCGCGGTCGCGCGAATCGTGTTCGCGTTGATCACGGAGACGGAAGGAGAGCTGCTCGCCCCGAACGAAACGGCCGCGCCCGTCTGAAACCCGCCCCCGAAGAGAGTCGTGGCGGTGCCTCCGGCGGGAGGTCCCCCACCCGGGCTCGCCGCCAGGATCGCCGGACCGAGCGAGAAGGCCGTCAGCTGGGCGGACTGGTCGCTGACGTACAGGACGCCGTTGGCCACCACCGGGCTCTGCCAGTGCGTTCCACCGATGGCTCCATTCCAGAGAGAGTTGCCGGTCGTCGGATCCAGAGCCCGCGCCACGCCGCCCCCCGCCAGGTACAGGACGTTGTTGGCGACCAGAGGTGAGAATCCGGAGAAACCGTTTTGCCATTGAGGACTCAGGGTGGGGACTCCGCCGGGAAACGTCAGTTTCGTTCCGGAGGATCCGCACGAGTTCGTGACGAAGACCCACGTGCTGCTGTCGGCGGGATTGATCCAGACGGCCGGGGCGGACAGGACCAGGCACCCCTGCGGGACCGCGAGGATCTGCAGCTCGCCGCCGACGTGGCCCGGGCCGCCCTGGCCGCTCAGGTTGGTCAGGTCGATCAGCCGGAGGTTGGCGTCCTTCCCGCTCTGGACCGCGAGGCGGCCGGCGAACCCGGACGCCGGAAGGATGGCCGGCGCGGTGCTGCCCAGATCGGCGTCGCTCGAGTCGAGCTGCTGAAAGTTCGTCGGCGTATAGCTGTCCAGCGGATTTCCGCCGCTGCCGGTCCCGTCGGGGTGGAGCGAGAAGACGCTGTCTCCCCACTCGCGCCCGGCCTGGTTGGCGTCGAAGGTGCCGTTGCCCGTGGCCATGTAGATGCGGTCGGTCACGCCGTCGTACACCACCCCGACCCGCGCCCAGATGGCCGACTGAACGTGCGGGCAGTCGGGGGTTCCGGGCGTCTGCAGGAAGTGGACGGCCTGGTCGCTGCAAAGGGCGTTGAAGACCTTCTGGGAGCCGTCGGTCAGGTTGATCGCTGTGACGTGGCCCTGATAGTCGCCGGCGTCGCCGGGATATCCGCCGTTGGTGACGTAGAGGTAGCTCGTGCCGCTGGACGCGGTGGCCACGCTCAACGAGGACGAGCCCTTCTCGTTGAAGCCCTTGAGCGTCGCCAGCTCCGGCCAGCCGCCGCCGACGATCTCCGTCCCGTCGCCGACCTGGTACTTGTGGACGAAGCCGTCGAGCCCGTAGGCATACACGTACAGTCGATTCGGATCGATGGCCGGCGACGACGTCGTGTAGCAGGCGTTGGACCCCAGGTTGATGCGGCAGGACCCGGCCGGGTACTGGCGCGACCACAGGACCGCCCCGGTGTGGGCGTCCAGCGCCAGGATGTGCCCGGCCAGGGTCGTCACGAAGAGAACGTCCCGTGTTCCCGTGGTCGTGGCCACGGCGGCGAGCAGGGCCGGCGCGCCGTCCGCGATGGCCGGAAGGTGGTCCAGAAACAGCGGGAGCAGGCTCGCCACGTTGGAAGCCCCGAGCACCGTCTCGTGGGTGTTGTTGCCGCTGTGCTGGGGATCCCCGTTCAACTGGGGCCAGTCGTAGGCGGCGGCGCGGAGCGAAGCCGACCACAATATAAATATTGTGAGCGGCGCAATCCGGAACGCGCCGGCTCTGCCCCACGTCCGTGCGGAGAGGAAACAGCGCCGTGGACCGGACCCGACGCTCTTTCCTTTCCGCCGCACCGCAGCGGTGGATCCCATAGACCGCCCCGAGTGTAGCAGTTTCTCTCCGACGCTCGGGTATTCTGAACCGGCGAGGGCGCAGATCTTGGCCAGCCTTTCCGCTCTGATCCGTTACATCTGGCGGCATCCCGGCAACCGCGGTCACCGGGGAGCCGCGATGGCCCGGGCCGCGGCCTGGCAGGTCTCCAAACGGGTCACCGCCCGAGCGTGGGACGTCCGGCTCCACGGCGGAATGCGCCTGCGCTGCTACCCCGACAGCACGTGCGCGAGCTCCGTCCTCTACGCCGGCGGCCTGCCGGAATTCGACGAGATGCGCTTCCTTCTCCACTATCTCCGGCCGGGCGACGCGTTTCTCGACGTCGGAGCCAACATCGGCCTGTACACACTGCTCGCTTGCGCCATCGTCGGGCTCGAAGGATCCGTCGACGCGCTCGAGCCGAGTCCCCGGGAAGCCGCGCGGCTGCGCGAGAACCTGGCGTTGAACGGAATCTCCGGCGTTCGCGTCCATGAGATCGCCGCCGCGAGCCAGGCGGGCATCGTCCAACTCGCTCCGGGGCGCGATCCGGCGGCGGGGCTGGACCAGACCTGGCATCTGGTCATCGACCGGGACGCGCCCGAGGGCTCATGCGGAGTCCGCGCGGCCCGACTCGACGATCTGTTCGCGGGGCGGCGTTACGCGCTCGGGAAGATGGACATCGAGGGAGCCGAGCCCATGGCCCTGGCGGGAGCGGAGTCGATGCTGGCGCAGGCCAATCCGCCGGTCTGGCTGGTCGAAGTGAACGGGCTCCTACGCGGCTACGGACACTCCGAGGCCGGGCTCTGCCGCTCGATGGCAGAGCGCGGCTACGAGCCGGCGCTATACGACTCGGATTCCCGTCGGCTGCGCTTCGAGGAAGAACCGTGGCGCGCGCGGCCGAACGTCTTCTTCGTGGCCCGCGGCCGGGTGCGGGAGGTCGAAGAACGGCTGGGCGGCAAGGACGCGGCCCGCGCGGTCACAACAGCTCCAGCGCCGACGCCGGGTTCTTGAACGGAGCGATGACGTAGGCGCCTTGAGCGCGCCGGCGCGCTTCGGCCAGAAAATCCCTGGCCATGGCAAATCCCTCCTGGCGCGCCCGGGGGCCGGCCTTCTCCAGGAGCTCGAGCACGCGGTCCGGCACCAGGATGCCCGGCACCTCGTTGTGAATCCGCAGCGCCAGTCGATGGCTCGTCAGCGGCCAGACCGCGACCATGACCGGAATCGGAGGCGGGCCCCCCAGCCGGGCGCAGAAGCGGTCCCAGTCCTCCCAGTCGAAGAACACCTGGGTCATGGCGAAGCGGGCGCCGTTCTCGATCTTCCGGTGGAAGCGCTCGACCTCGCGGTCGAGATCGGGCTCGGTCGGGTTGACCGCCACGCCGATGAAGAAGTTCGGAGGATGGCCCACGACGTTGCCGGCGACGTCGCGCCCCTCGTTCAACTCGCGGATGACCTGCACCAGGCCCACGCTGTCGGTCTGGTAGACGTCCGTCGATCCGGGGCGGTCGCCGTGCTGCGACGGGTCGCCGCTGATGACGAGAACGTTCTGGATTCCCTCGCTCCACGCCCCCAGCAGGTTGGAGGTCAGCCCCATCAGGCTCGCGTCCCGCGGCGTCACGTGCGGAATCGTCTCGATCCCCTCCCGCTGGCAGCGGATCGCCATCCACAGCGAGTCCATGTGCAGATGCGCGAGCGGGTTCGAGTTGATGTCGATGGCGTGGACCCGGTCGTGGCCGGCGAACGAAACCACGGCCGAGAGCACCGATTCCGTGTCCGTTCCCCTGGGCGGATCGATCTGCATGGAAACCACGAACTCCCCCGCCGCGAAGCGCGCCGCGACGCCGGAGGACGCGGGCCGCGCCGCCGACCTCTCCGGTGCGGCTGCCGGAGGGGCGACCGGGGCGCTCAACCGGAGCTCCTCCGGCCGGACGTTCTCCAGCGCCTCGGCGATGGCCTGGATGTGCTCCGGAGTCGAGCCGCAGCAGCCTCCGATGATGCGCGCCCCGCGCCGCGCGGCCTCGCGCGCGAACCACGCGAAATACTCGGGCGACGAGTCGGGATAGACGAACGTGCCGCCCATGTAGCGCGGAACCCCGGTGTTGGGCGCGGCGAGCAGAGGAGTCGGGCCGGCGCGGGCCATTCCCTCGAGCGCCGTCAAGAGGTCCGACGGACCGAGCGAGCAGTTGGTTCCGACCACGTCCGCGCCGAGCTCGATGAGCCGCCGCGCGGCCTGCTCCGGCCAGCTCTTGTCCTCCCTCTCCTCCCACGCGTCCCCCGGGAACGTCATCGAGGCGATCAGCGGCAGGGCCGAGACCTGACGGACGGCCTCGATCGCCACCCGGATCTCCCACAGCGACAGGAACGTCTCGAGGATGAAGACGTCGACGCCGCGCGCGTCGAGCGCCGCGGCCTGCTCGCGGAAGAGCGCCCGGACGCGCTCCTCGGACTCCTCGTCCTGCGGGTCGTACGCCAGCCAGGTCGGCCCCATCGACCCACCGATGAAGACGTCCTTGCCCGAGATGTCGCGGGCCTCGCGCGCGAGCTTGACCGCGGCGCCGTTGATCTCGGCGACCTTGTCGGACAAGCCCGCCTGGCGCAGCTTGTGGCGGCTGGCCCCGAACGTGTTGGTCTCGATCAGGCGCGCGCCGGCGCCGATGTACCGGAGGTGGCTGTCGAGCACCACGTCGGGGTGCGAGAGATTGAGCTCCTCCACGCATCCGCGCGGCGGCGCGACGCGTCCCTGGAGGAGCGAGCCCATGCCGCCGTCCAGGACGATCAGGCGCTGGTCCAGGGTGCTGAGAAAACGGGAGCGAGCTTGCGCCACGGTAGGCGCATCCTAACGGACTGAGGTTTCAGGACAGCCGCTGCACCGCCCACACCAGCCCGACCGCGGCGATCGCGACCGACGCCGGGACGACCACGCGGCGGCGGTACCAATCCTCCCTCCGGAACGGGAGGCCCAGCACGAGGAACGCGCCGAGGATGACCGACAGCTGCCCCAGCTCGACGCCGGCGTTGAAGCAGAGCAGAGCGGGGAGAAACTCCGAGCGCGGCAGCCCCAGCTGCGAGAGGACTCCGGCAAATCCCATCCCGTGGAGGAGGCCGAACCCGAACACGAGGCCGACGCGCCAGGGGGACAACCGCGGCCGCAGGACGTTCTCGACGGCCACGTACACGATCGAGACGGCGATGAGCGGTTCGACCACCGACGAGGGAAGGGAGACCACGCCGTAGATCGTCAGCCCGAGCGTGATCGTGTGCGCGACGGTGAACGCGGTGACCTGAAGGAGAACCGGTTTCCATCGGGTGCTCAAGAGAAAGATGCCCAGCACGAAGAGAATGTGGTCGGTCCCTCGGGGCAGGATGTGGGTGTAGCCGAGCGCCAGATACTGGAAGGCCACCTGGCGCAGAGTGGGCGGCACGATCTGGGAGGCGAGCGGGAAGGGCTGGCTGGACTCGCCCCCTTCGACCCATTGCCGCGCCGGGTCGGCCTCACCTTCGGAGCGGATCGTCAACAAGTACGTTCCGAGCTTCAGCGTGTTGCTCCAGGTGAAGGTCTTCGCGCCCGGCGGGATCGAGCCCGTCAAGAGGAGCACCGGCTCGGCGGTCTCCGGATCGGGGTTCTTCCACGACGCGCGGCTCGTGACCGCCCGGCCGTCGAAGAGAACCCGGCAATGGCGCTCGACCTGCGCCAGGATGCGCCCGGCGGGCCGGCCCGCGAGCTCGCGCGAGAGTCCCCGGATCGGCTCCCGCGTCGGCGCCGCGTCCGCGGCGAAACCCGGAGGCAGGTGCTCCCGGTCGATGAAGACTTCGACCGCGTAACTCCCGTCCCGGGCCAGCGTGGCGAACGTGCGGATCGTGCCGAGCTCGTGGGCCCGCGCCCCCGCGGCGCCGCAGCCGAAGAACAGCAGCGCAGCGATGTAGGATCGCGTCAGACTTGACCAGCGCGACAGCCGGAACGGATTCACGACGCGCCCTCCGCCAGCGAGGTTTCTCCGCCAGAGTCCAGGGATTCGAAGCGGCCGTGCTTCTGTGCCATGTGGCCCTGGCCCTGGCCCTGCGCACGACGGCGTGGCCGGAAGTCACCACGCCGGCCTACCTCTGGTCCCGCGGGATGCTCCTCTACCGCGACATCAAGTTCCTCCATACCCCGGGCCTGATCGGACTTCTGGCCCTGTGCTTTCGCGTATGGGGGCCGGAGACGTGGGTCGTTCGCGCCTTCGCCCTGGCCGGCCCCCTCGCGGCGCACGCCCAGGTTCTGGTCGAGACCCGACCCCTTTCGATTCCGCGGCGCGGCCTCGTCGCCGCGTTCTTTCTGGTGTGGCTGTTCGTCGCCGGCGGCAACGCCGTCTGGCCCTCCGCCCTGATGGCCCCTCTGGCTCTGCCCATCGCCCGCGCGCTCACGGAGGAGCGCTGGCGCCGGGCCGGACTGGCGATCGGTGCGGCGATCCTGATGAAGCAGACCGCGGCGTACCTGCTCATCGCGGCCGCCGTGACCCTGCTGCTGCGGCGGCGCGGGAAGGCGGCCTTCGAGCTGGGCCTCTTCGCCGCTCTTCCTTACCTCGCCACCCTCGCGCTCTTCACCCTCGCCGGCGCCGGAGGAGAGATGCTGCGATGGACCCTGCGGGTGCCGTTCCAGGTCCAGGAGGTGACGTTCGGGCCGAGCTTCTTCACCCTCGCGATGATAGCGGCCGCCTTCGTGCCCGCCGCCATGGCCTCCATGACGGAAGAACCGGGACGCTCTCCGAGCGCCCTGTGGCTGATCGTCGTCGCGCTGGGCTTCACGCTCCTGGCCTATCCCAACTTCCTGTGGATGCAGACCGTCGCCGCCGTCCCGTGCCTCGCGGTCGGGGCGGCCCGGGCTCTCGAAACGGCCCGGCCGCGGATGACCGCGGCGGCGGCCGCGTTCCTCCTGCTGCTGACCGCGTCGCGCGCGGTCGTTCTCGTCGCGGACGAAGACTTCGACGGCAAGGTTCTGTTCTGGAACGACGATCCGGACTTCAACACGGTCGTCGAGCGCCTGCGCCGCCTGCCGCCGGGCACGCGCGTGCACTCCGAGCTGTGGGGAAACGTGCTCCCGCGCTCCCGCCGGCTTCCTCCCGGATCGATCTGGGTCCATCCGTGGCTGCGCTGGTACTTCCAGGTCGAAGACTGCCGCGCCCGCACGCTCGCCGCGGCGCGCGCTCCGGGCACGGTGTGGGTGGCCCACCGCATATCCCTGCCGAGCGGAGAGCGGGTCGGCCCCTACGCCATCTGGCGCGTCGGCGATCCGGGCCCGCCGGCAGCTCCAGCCCGGTAGCGAAAGTTCATTGGTCCCGGGAAGACCGGGATGTGGAGGACACGGAAAGGAAAGCGCGAGCGCCGTCGGTGTCTTCATGTCTCCTTCATCCGGCGAGGAACATCGGCACCTTCTCTACGGCGCCCGGAGCGCTTCGGATCGTTCCTGCTCCCGTTCGCGGCGCGCGAAGTCTCCCAGAGGGGAGGAGGCGCGCGCCGCGGGAGCGAGAGCAAGGGAGGGATCAGGCGGGCCGTCGAGGCCGCATCCGGCCGAGCGGACCGCCGGTGGCGAAGCCAGATCCCGATCGAGCGGAAGCGACGTGTCAGTCCTCGGATCGTTCCTGCTCCCGTTCGCGGCGCGCGAAGTCTCCCAGAGGGGAGGAGGCGCGCGCCGCGGGAGCGAGAGCGAGGGAGGGATCAGGCGGCCCGTCGAGGCCGCATCCGGCCAAGCGGACCGCCGGTGCTCCGAAGGAGCAGATCCGGACCGAGCGGAAGCGACGTGTCAGTCCTCGGATCGTTCCTGCTCCCGTTCGCGGCGCGCGAAGTCTCCCAGAGGGGAGGAGGCGCGCGCCGCGGGAGCGAGAGCGAGGGAGGGATCAGGCGAGCCGTCGAGGCCGCATCCGGCCGAGCGGACCGCCGGTGCTCCGAAGGAGCAGATCCGGACCGAGCGGAAGCGACGTGTCAGTCCTCGGATCGTTCCTGCTCCCGTTCGCGGCGCGCGAAGTCTCCCGGAGGGCAGGAGGCGCGCGCCGCGGGAGCGAGAGCGAGGGAGGGATCAGGCGGGCCGTCGAGGCCGCATCCGGCCGAGCGGACCGCGGTGGCGAAGCCAGATCCCGACCGAGCGGAAGCGACGTGTCAGTCCTCGGATCGTTCCTGCTCCCGTTCGCGGCGCGCGAAGTCTCCCAGAGGGCAGGAGGCGCGCGCCGCGGGAGCGAGAGCGCAGCGAGGAATCAGGTCTGCGGTCGAGGCCGCATCCGGCCGAGCCGCAGACCGGTGCGCCGAAGGCGCAGATTCGGAGCAAGCGGAAGCGACGTGTCAGTCCGTCGCGTCGCGGACGAACCGCTCGTACACCGCGACCTCGGTCCTGCTTCCGATGGCGAAGGGAATCCGGGCGTGGAGGGCATCGGGGACGACGTCGAGCACCCTCTCCCGTCCGGTGGTCGCGCCCCCGCCGGCCTGTTCCGCGACGTAGGCCAGCGGATGGCACTCGTACAGCACGCGGATCTTCCCGCGCGGCTTTCCGGACAGGGAGTCGGCCGGATAGAGGTAGATGCCTCCCTCCAGAAGGATCCGGTGAAAGTCGCCGACCATCGAGCCCGAGTAGCGGGTGGAGTACGGGCGCCCCGTCGCCGGATCCTGCTCCTTGAGCCACTGGACGAACGCGCGGTCCGCGGCGCCCCATCCGCCCGAACGCCCCTCGTTGACCGCGTAGCCCCGTCCCCGCTCCGGCATCCGGAGGGACCGAATGGTCAGGAGGAACTCGCCGATCGACGGATCGAGCGTGAAGAGATGCACTCCTTCGCCGCACGTGTACGCCAGCAAGGTCGCCGGACCGAACAGGATGTATCCGGCGGCCACCTGCTCGCGTCCGGAGCGCAGAAGATCGGCGGCGCCCTGCTCCCCCCGCCGGCGCACCGAGAAGATCGATCCGAGAGTTCCGTTCACGTCGATGTTGGAGGATCCGTCCATCGGATCGAAGAGGATCGCGTACCGGGCGCCGTTGGCCTTGCCGGGATAGACGAACGGACGATCCATCTCTTCCGACGCCGCGATGGAGACCAGCCCGCCGTAGTCGAACGTCTCGACCAGGATCTCGTTGGCGACCAGGTCGAGCTTCTTCTGCCGCTCGCCCGACGCGTTGGCCGACGCGGCGGAGCCGAGCTGGCGCTTCAAGCCGGCGGTCGCGAGCTCTCGCACGATGCGCTTGCCGGCCAGCCCGAAACGCATGAGCAGCTGTGACAGCTCACCCGTGGCGCCCGGATGGGCGTGCTCGTTCTCCAGGATGAAACGGTCCAGGGTGATGGGGGGCACTGGGGGAATTCTAGCCGCAGCCGGTGCGCCGGTTCCATCGGCCCTGGCGGCTCACCTCGCCGATCGCCTTTGAACTCTCTCTTCCGAGGCCGGGCTCCCCGCATCCGACAGCGCGGCACCCGATCTTGCCCGGCCTCGCTTCAATGCCCGGCCACGAACTCCTTCCACGCCGGCTTGGGCGTTCCGTCGACCCTCTGCAGGCCGCGGTTGCCGAAGAAAGCGTCCCGCCGGATCACTTCCGGAGTGAGCCCCTTGGTCTGAGGGGGAGGCTCGTCGCGCAGCGTCGCGTAACGGGCGAACAGCAGCCGATGCGCATCCGTCGAGGCCGCCAAACCGCGCAGCCGGCGCACGAAGTCGGCCTGCATCTCGGGGCTCGAGCCGTTCTCCGACGATGAGGAGTAACTGACCTCGGGAAACGCGATCGGGCGCCCGCCGGCCCGCAGCAGCAATCGACGCCAATCGCGCTCGATCGCGTTGGGCGGGCGATGCACGAAGGACTTGTCGCTCTCGAAGGGAGCATAGATGTAGAAGAGGACCGGGCTGTGCTGGTGGAGCACGGCGGCCACCACCGGCGCGGGGCTCTCGGTCGGAGACAGGGTAGTGACCCCGACCTGCAGAGCCGGCGCCTTCTGCTTCAAGAAGGCGACGGCGCCGTCGAAGAGACGCCGGTAAGCCTTCAGCTCCTCGGGCTTGTCGGAGAAGTACACGTCGGCCGCCTTCCCCAGCGAGAGCGTGAAGCAGTCCCGCAACGCCGGCTCGAGAGCGTCCAGCAGGTGCCCCAGTCGCAGCGAAAGTTTGGGATCGTCGAAGGCAAGGCCGGCGAGGTCCGCGGGGACCAGCTTCTCACGGCCCGAGACCAGCGGGATGTCCAGATGAACGATCGCGCCGGACTGCCGGAAGATCCGCGCCGCGCGCACGGCGTCCTCGATCCTGTATTGGCCCGGCGACGGCTCGGCCTCGGGCCACGATACTTCCACCCCGAAGACGGCGGCGCCCGATTCCCGCAGCTGCGTGAACACCTTCTCCTGCGCCCCCGGCCTCGGGCTCTTCTCCAGCTCGACGGCGACGCCGAGCGGAACAGACGAAAACTTCCTCGGCCGCTCGGGAGCGGCGGCGGCGGCGGCCGCGAGCAGCATGATCGCAATTCCCGCGGTCCGAGCCTTCATCCGCTCATTATCTGCGAGACCGCTGCGCAGATCCCGAGGCGCAACGCGCGCAGCGGGAGCCGCTTCGCCTCCCGCCTTCCACCTTCCGCCTACGAGGCCTTCCCCGCCAGAACGATCGGGCCCGTCGGCTGGGGCATGCCGCCTTGCGGCTCGATGGTCACGGCGAAATTCTGGGCCGCGGAGATCGACGAGAGATCGGCCGATTCGAACAGGGCTCGGCCTTCCGGATCGGCGTCGAACATGCCGGCGGGCACGGGCTTTCCCTGCGCGAAGACCCACAGCTCGTACTGCTTGCCCGCCGGCAGCGGCGCGAGATTTCCCGCGACCAGGATCCCTCGCTTGGCTCTCTCGCTCCAGAAGACCTTCGCGCGCGCCGAGGGCTGCGGGCCCTGGCCCCCCAGCAACAGCATCTGGACGTCGTCGCTGGCGAGGACTCTGACGCGCAGATCCCGGCGCGCGAGATCGCGGCGGGCGCTGTCGAGGTGCTGCGAGAGCTGAGCGGTCTGGCTCTGAAGCTCTTCCCGCTGCCGGCGCAGACGCAGATCGTCCGTGAGCACGATCGCCACGAGCACCGCGGCGGCCAACGCCAGCAGCGCCCGGACAAACGGGCCGGCAGCGGGGGGCGCGGGCACCGCGCGCGCCGGCCCGAGGGAAGCCATCACGCGCTCCTTGACCTGCGGCCTCGGCTCTCGCGCCGGGACCTCCTCCGCGAACGCCGTCGAGGCTTCCCGGAAATCGACGAGGAGCTCTTCGCACGTCGGGCAGCCGTCCTGCAGATGGCGCTCGAAATCCGCCGCCTCCTCGCCCAGCGGCAGTCCCAGGGCCTGCAGAGCGGCAAGCTCCTCGAACCTCTCGCTATGCGCCATCGGTCCCTCCCCGGAGATACGGGCGCACACGCTCGCGAAGTTTCATCAGGCCCAGGCGGGCGCGCGTCTTGACGGTCCCCAGGGGCGTCGACGTCCGGGCCGCGATCTCCTGATGCGTCAGGCCCTCGAAGTAGGCGAGCTCGAGCGTGCGCCGCTGGTCGGCCGGGAGCTCCGCAATCGCCGCCCGGCACAGCGACTGCCACTCGCGCTCGACGGAGTCGGACTCGACGTCCCGCGGATCGGCACGGTCCGGCAGCTCGTCCACCGGAATCAACCCGGCGCGGGCCGCGGGACGGCGCGCCCGGAGCCGGTCGATCGATCGGCTGCGCGTGGCGACCAGGAGCCACGCCAGGACCGAGCCGCGCCCGGCGTCGAAGTTCGCCGCCGATTTCCAGACGAACAGGAAGACTTCCTGGAGCACTTCTTCCCCCTCGCCGGTCGTTCCGAGGATGCGCTGGGCCAGCCCGAGCAGCCGCGGCGAATGGCGGTCGTAGAGCAGCGAGAGGGCGTCCGCGTCGCGGGCCTGGATGCGCGCCATCAGCGCGCGATCGGTTTCACCCGGAGGAGAGCTCATCGATTGGATCTACGGTCGTCCCGCCGGATCGGTTTGATATCACGCGAAGTGGCCGAAATCCAATCTCTTACGCCCGCCGTAGCTGCCAGCGAGAGAGTGGGTCCGAGACGCCGCTCGGACCGGAGGCAAAAGGAGGAGAGATGACGATCCACGGACTCTTCAAGCGCGGCTCGGGGTGGAGCGCGTTGCTCGGCCTGGCCCTGGCCGTTCTCATTCAAGCCGCTCCCGCGCTGGCTTCCAGCCACCGCGAGGCCCCCGGCATCGCCAAGTACCCGCTCTGGGACAACACCGACGTTTACGCCTTCCGGGACCCGATCGTCACGGACCGGTTGACGATCCTCTCCAACTGGATTCCCCTGGAAGATCCCTCGGGCTTTCCGAACTTCTTTCACTTCGACGAGAACGCCTGGTACCAGGTTCACATCGACAACGACGGCGACGGCGTCGAGGACATCACCTATCGGTTCGTCTTCACCGAGAACGTCCGCAACCCGAACAGCTTCCTGCAGTTCCTGGGACCCGTGGCGGCGCTGGACGATCCGAACACGAACATCTACTACACCTACACGATCGACAAGATCCTCGGGCCGGCGGGCAACGACGTGCCGGCCGCCAACATCACCCGGATCGGCTCGGGCCTCCTGGAGATTCCGAACAACGCCGGGCCCAAGACCTTCCCCAACGGCTACAGTCAGGGCTCGGGGCTCATCGCGGGCGTCTACCCCGTCGACGGCGACACCAGGGTGTTCGCCGGCCCCCGCAGTGACATGTTCTTCGTCGATCTGGGATGGCTGGGTGACTTGTTGAACTTCCGTCCCGGGACGCTGCCGGGTAACCATGGCGGCGGCGTCAACGGCGTCGCCGGTTTCAACACCCACACGATCGGCATGCAGATCCCGCTCGCGGCGGTCACGAAAAACGGACAGCTCCCTTCCGCGGCGTCCGATCCCAACTCGATCATCGGCGTCTGGTCGGACACCTGGGTCCCGCAGAACCGCGTGTACCAGCCGACCGGCGCCAAGCCCGCGGTGTCAGGCCCCTACGTGCAGGTCTCACGGCTCGGCTTTCCCCTCATCAACGAGGTCATCATTCCGTACGGCAGCAAAGACCATTGGAACGCGACGGCCCCCAAGGACGACGCGCAGTTCATGCCGTTCTACCAGGATCCGGAGCTGGCCAGGGTGATCCATGGCCTCTCTCCGATCGTCACCATTCCGGCCGCTCCGAGGGCCGACATGCTGGTGCTGGGCCTGGGAGTGGACGGGCTGACGCGCCGGCCCAACGAGGTCTTCTCTGACGAGCTCAGGATCAACCTGGCGGTCGCGCCCACGCCGATCGCACCGGTCGATCAGACCAATCGGATGGGCGTTCTCGGAGGCGACAAGGGCGGTTTCCCCAACGGCCGCCGCCCCTGGGACGACATCGTGGACATCGATATCCAGGTGGTCGTGGGCGTCCTTCAGCCGGCCTTCAACATCGCGCCCAACAATCAGCTGGGAGACTCCGTCGACGGGCCGGACAAGCCCTTCCTCGCCGGCTTTCCCTACCTGCGCAGCCCGAGCAGCAGCTATACCCATTCCCATGACAGCGCGCCGGTGTTCCTGCACCCGCAGGCGACGCAGACCGACGTGCGGTAGCCGCTCCTTCCCCGGTCCGGCGCAAGCCGGGCCGGGGATCCGTTAGTTCGAAGTTCAAAGTTCAAGTTCAAGTTCAAGTTCAAGTTCAGAGTCAGGAGTCAACGGCCTGGACAGAACTCAGAACTTAGAACTTAGAACTTAGAACTTAGAACCATCCCGCCTTACAATCCTTTCAATTCCCAAGAGGAGGCCCTATGTCGTCCCGCCGCGACCTTTTCCGGACCGCCGCCCGCGCGGGCCTGGCCCTCGGCCTGACCGCCGCTGGACGGACGCTCTTCGCGATTCCCGAGAAGGGAATGAAGTCGAAGGCGTCCGCCGCGATCTACGACGACATCGTGCTCATGAACACGGCGCTCGATATCGAGCACCAGGCCATCTGGGCCTACGGCCTGGCCGGCAAGAGCGGCCTGCTCTCGGCGAAGGCCAAGGAAGTCGGACTCCTCTTCCAGGGAAGCCATGAGCTGCACCGCGATCTGCTCGCCGACGCCGTCAAGAACAAGGGCGGAACGCCCTCGGAGCCCAAGAAGGAGTACGCCTTCGGCGTGCCTCTGGCCAACGAGAAGGACGTGCTCGAGCTCGCCTTCAAGCTCGAGGTCGGCGCGGCGCGCGTCTACCTTTACGTCGTCGACCGCTTCCAGGACCGGGCGCTCTCCGCATCCGCCGGCAAGATCCTGTCCGACGAGGTCCTGCATGCCACGGTGCTGCGCTCGGTTCTGGGTCGGGAGCCAGTTCCGACGTTCCGCCTCATCGAGAGCTAGGCTCGAGTCCCGAGTGGCAAGTGAAAAGTGAGGAGAGCTGACGAGCCCTTCTCGCCAATGGTCACTCGCCACTCGTCACTCGTCACGGCTTTCCCGCATCCTCCGGAATCTCGACCGGACCCTCTTTCAGATCCTCGCGGATGATCAGGTCGAGGAAGAGAGCCCGGACGCCTTCCTTGCCTCCGCCGCGGAACGCCGACCGGACTTCACCGGGCTTGAGCGCGATCCCGGTCATCGTCTTCAGGTACTGGCAGAAGACGTACGAGCGGGAGCGGAACGAGATCACCAGCAGCACCAGCAGGACAACGGCCGCGGAGATCATCGCCCACCCGGCAGGCGAGGTCAGACCGAACAGTTCCCTCATGAAAAGCTTGGCTCAAGATTAGCAGAAGATCCGTCGCTTCCGCTCGCCCGGGAGTTACCCGACCGATGGGAAGTCGGCGCTGGCCCTCAACGCTGCGACAGGAAGTCGTGCGCGACCTGCACGGGGTTTGCCTTGTCGCGGTCGACCCGGGCGTTCAATTGCCGCATCGTATCCACGCTCAGGCGCCCGGCCAGGCGCGACAGCGCCTCGCGCACGCGGGCGTGCACACGCCAGACGTCGCCTCGGACGACGTACGCCGCCTCGTAGGGAGGAAAATAGTGCCGGTCGTCCTCCAGAACCGTGCCGCCGATGGCCGCGATCAGGCCGTCCGTCGAGTTGCCGGCGGCGACGTCGACCTTGCCGTTGGAGAGGGCGGGATAGAGAAGGCCCAGGTCCATCTCCGCGGGGGGCTGCGTGAATCGCAGGTTGTAGGTTCGGGCCAGGCCCTTGTATCCGTCTTCGCGCTCGACGAACTCGTATCCGAACCCGAGCCGGAGATCGGGGTGTCCCGCCAGGTCCGAGATCTTCCGAATGCGCAGGCGCCCGGCCTCCTCTGCGCGCATGACGAGCGCGAACGTGTTCTCGAACCCAAGCGGCGCGCTCCACCGCAGATCCCACCGCTTCTGATACTCCTGCGACACCTGGCGGCGCACCGCTGCGGGGTCCGACACCGGCTTCCGGCCCAGGATGGCGGTGAACGCGGTGCCGGTGTACTCGGGATAGAGGTCCAGGTCGCCCTGAATGATGGCGCGATGACAGACGAAAGTGCCGCCCAGATTCAAGCGCCGGTCGACGCGCTCCCCGCTGGCCTCGAGGGCCTGCGCAAGGATCTCTCCGAGAAGGACGCTCTCGGAAAAGTTCTTCGATCCCACGCGCAGGGCCCGCTCCCTGCTCCGGCAGGAACCGATCATCAGGACGCCGATCAGGATCGCGGCGGTCCGCCTCATGCCGGCGCTCCGGTGGGGCCGCCGGCCCGGCCCGACCACCTCCGCCCGATCCATCCCAGCAGACCGTCGGCGGCCAGAGCCAGCAGAGCGGCGGGAACCGCGCCAGCCAAGATCAGGCGGTCGTCCACCACCGCGATCCCGCGGTAGATCAGCACTCCCAGTCCCCCGGCGCCGATCGCCGCCGCGATGGTGGCGAGCCCGATCGAGATCACGGTGGCGATGCGCACGCCCGCCAGCACGACGGGCAGAGCCAGCGGAAGCTCGACCCACCAGAGGCGCTGTCGGGCCGTGAGCCCCAGCCCGGTCGCGGCCTCCACCACCGCCGGATCGACCGAGAGAATTCCGGCGTGCGTGTTGCGAAGGATCGGGAGCAGCGCGTAGACCACGAGGGCCACGATGGCCGTGCGGGCGCCGATCCCGCCCAGGAGCGGCAGCGGGATGAGAAAGCCAAACAGCGCGAGGCTGGGGATCGTCTGCACCACGCCCGCCAGCCCCAGCACGGGGCGCGCCAGTCGTGGATGCCGCGTCAGCCAGACGCCCAGCGGTACGCCGACGGCCACGGCGATCACCGTGGAGACGACGACCAGCGCGACGTGCTGTCCGGTATACGTGAAGATCTCCGCGCGCCGCTCCCAGAAATAGCTCATTCCAGGTTCCCCGCGGTGAATTCCTTGACGAACTCCTCCGCCGGGCGCTCCAGGATCTCGGCGCGCGTTCCGATCTGGCGGATCCGGCCGGCGTTCATCACCGCCACGCGGTCGGCCAGCAGAAAGGCCTCGGCCAGGTCGTGCGTCACGAGCAGGACCGCTTTCCCGATGCGGCGCTTCCAGCCCAGAAACTCCCGCTGCAGCGCCCGACGGGCGATTGGGTCGAGCGCCCCGAACGGCTCGTCCATCAGCACCAGCGGCGGATCCGCGGCCAGGGCCCGCGCTACGCCGACGCGCTGGCGCTGGCCCCCGGAGAGCTCGCGCGGCGCCCGCGTCGCGAATTCCGCAAACGGAAGGTTCACCATCGCCAGGACCTCCTCGCAGCGCGCCCGCCGGCGCGACCGCTCCCACCCCAGGAGACGCGGCACAATTTCTATATTGTTCTCGACGTCCCAGTGAGGAAAGAGACCGCCTTCCTGGATGACGTAGCCGATCTTTCGCCGCAGGGCCACCGGATCCTCGCGGCGGACGCTGCGGCCGAAGACCAGCACTTCCCCGGACTCCGGCTCGAGCAGCCGGTTCACGAGCTTCAGGGCGGTCGTCTTGCCGCAACCGGAGGGCCCCACCAGCGCCACGGTCTCGGCTTCGCCCACGGACAGCGTGAGCCCGTCGAGCGCGGGGCGCCCGCCGAAGCTCTTGCACACGTCGCGGAACTCGACCGCGGGCGTGGCGGAACCTTCAGCTCTCAGCTCTCAGCTCTCAGCTTCCGAGGCATCGCGAAGGTCCTCGGCCCGCGCTCGGCTGACAGCTGACGGCTGACAGCTGAAAGCTCAGAGCTAGAATGGCCGCCGTCATGTCCGAATTCTATGATGCCGCGATCATCGGCGGCGGACCGGGCGGATCGACCGTGGCGACGCTCCTGGCGCGCGCAGGACGCCGGGTGGCGCTGTTCGAGAGGGAGAAGTTTCCGCGCTTCCACGTCGGCGAGTCGATGCTCCCCTACAGCCTGCCGATCTGGGAAAGGCTGGGCGTGGCCGAAAAGATCCGCGCCCACGGGTTTCAGGAAAAGTATGGAGCCTACTTCTGGAACGACGTGACGGGAGGCGTCCGGCCGGTCGAGTTTTGCGACGCCGAGAACGACCGGCATCCGATGGCCTACCAGGTCAAGCGCGCGGAATTCGATGAGATCCTGCTCGAGCACTCCGCGTCGTGCGGGGCGGACGTCCGGGAAGAGACGCGCGTCGAGGACGTGCTGTTCGAGGGCCGACGCGCGGTCGGGCTGCGCGTGCGTCCCGCTTCGGGGCCGTCCCAGGAGGTGTTCGCTCGGGTCGTCGTCGACGCGTCGGGCCAGGACGCTTTTCTCTCGCGCAAGCTCGGCACGCGGAAGTTCGACTCGAAGTTGAAGCGCGCCGCGCTCTTCGCCCACTACGAGTCGGTCCCTCGCCCGCCGGGAAAGCAGGCCGGCGACATCCTGCTGCCGGTCGACGACGGCGTCTGGTACTGGATCATTCCCTTCTCCGACCGGACCTGCTCGGTCGGAGCGGTGTTCGATCCCGCCGTCGCGCGCGCAGCCGGCGGCGCGGACATCGAGACGCGTTTCGACTGGCTGATCGCGCGCTCCAAACGGATGCCGGAGCTTCTGGCCGAAGGACGGCGGATCTCCAGGGTGCACGCGATCTCCGACTACTCCTCTTCTTCGGCCAGGTTGCGCGGCGATGGCTACGTGCTGGTGGGGGACGCGGCGACGTTTCTCGACCCCGTCTTTTCGACCGGCGTCTTTCTGGCCATGGCCATGGGCCTGCGGGCCGCGGAGGCCATCGACCACGCGCTGGCCCGGCATGGGCGGGTGGATCGCCGCGATCTGGCTCGCTACGAGCGGGAGTCCAACCGCCTGGTGGCCCGCTTCCGCCGGTTCGTCTATGGCTTCTACGATCCGGTTTTCCTCGAGGCGTTCTGCACCGAGAACCCGCCCGAGACGATCCGCAGGGCGGTCACCACGGTTCTGGCCGGAGGGGTGGAGCGCGTGCCGCTGGCGCGCAGGATCTGGACCCACCTGATGTTCGCCGGAACGGCGATCGATCGGATCCAACGCCGCCTTTTCTCGGGAGCCCGCGAGCCGAAGGAAGGACTGAGGACTTAGCGGGAATCGGGACTGGGAACTCGGGACTCAAAATTCGAAAAAAGTCTTACGCGGAGGTCGCGGAGGCCTCCCGCGGGCTGGGACAACCCCGCCCCTACGATCGAGGCTAGGGATTCCCCAGCAGCTTCGCCTTCAGGTCTTCCTGCACCGGATTGGGCCCGAGCCAGACGGAGAAGAGCGCGTCGGCAAAGTCCTTGCCCTCGATGATGCCCTTGTCGACGCCCTTGGCCGTCACCGCGGTTCCTTTTCCCGGGACGTACGTCATCACGATCTCGTCCCCTTCTTTCACGTTGGGAAACATGGCGTTGAACCGGTCGAGCCGCGCCTTCAGAGACGGCATCTGCGCCCTGGAGTTCTTCTCGAAGCCCTCCGCGATCGCCTCGGTGATCTTCCCCGCGTCGAGGGTCCTCAGAATGGCCAGATGCATGCTCTTGACCTGATCGGCGGAAACGACCGCCGCCGCGTTCTTCGACGGCGTCTCCAGGTACAGGCCCGCGACGTACACCTTGAAGACGACCTTCTTGCGCAGGCCCGCGCCGTTCAGCTTCAGGGTCTTTCCTTCGACCGAGAGAGTGTCCGGCATTTTCACGCCGGAGACTTCGGCGGCCGAGAGAAGGCAAGCGGCACATAGCAGCGCCGCGCCCAGTGAGATTGTCTTTCGCTTCATGTTCTGCGCTCCTGTTGAGGGACTACCCCGGCGCGTACCTCGTGCGTGCCAGGTCCACGATCTCGCCGATCAGCTGAGTGTAACTGCGCCCGGCCCTGCGCGCGGCCATGACGAACTCCGCTCCGGTCGAGAGCCACGGGTTGGGGTTCGCTTCGATGACGTAGACGTCGCCCTTCTCCGTCAGGCGCATGTCGATGCGCCCGTAGTCGCGGAGCTTCAGCGCCTGATACGCGGCGACCGCCGTGTCGGAGAGCCGCTTGGTCGTCTCCTCGTCCAGGTCCTCGACCGGCGCGGACTTTGTCACCTTGTACGCCTCGGTGTCTTTCTCCCATTTGACTTCCTTGCCCGCGATGCGCGGAGTGCCCTCGGGGAGCCGGGACAGGTCGAGCTCGACCAGCGGCAGGGCCTCCGGGTTCTCGTTGCCGAGGACCGCCGCGTAGATCTCGCGCCCCTCGATGTACTCCTCGATGAGGGCGGGGGAATCGAACTCCGAATGGATGTAGTGGATCTTCTCCATGAGCTCCTTGACGCTGCCGACCACCGAGCTCACGTCGATGCCGATCGAGCCGTCCTCCGAGGTGGGCTTGACGATCAGCGGAAACGAGATGTCGTGAGAGTGGTCGAGCTTGCCGCGGTAGGAGGTCGCGAAATACGGGGTCCGGATCCCGTGGAAGGCGAAGATCTTCTTGGCCAGGGCCTTGTCCTGAGCCAGGTACAGGGCGTGCGGCCCGGCGCCGGTGTAGGCCCTTCCCGACAGATCGAGGTACGCGGCGATGTTCATGTCCTTGGTGTCGTCGCCGGCGTACGACTCGGTCAGGTTGAAGAGCAGGTCGGCTTCCAGACGAGGGACCGCCGAGAGCGACTGCGGCCGGCCGTCGAGCACGTGGTAGGCGGGCTCGTATCCCAGCTTGGTCAGGGCCTCGAAGATCTCTTCCCGGTCGGGCTTCTCTTTCTTCTTACGGCGGCCCTTGCGGGCCGGCTTCTCCGGCGCCGGCTCGGGCTCGTCCTCTTCCCACGAGTCGTAAAGGACGGACACCTTGTAGCTGGCCTTACTCACACGTCGCTCCCGCTTGCTCGCGATCTGCGCCTGCGGCGCACCGGCGGTCCGCTCGGCCGGATGCGGCCTCGACGGCCCGCCTGATCCCTCGCTGCGCTCTCGCTCCCGCGGCGCGCGCCTCCTCCCCTCTGGGAGACTTCGCGCGCCGCGAACGGGGGCTGGAACCAAACCGGAGCCCGGAAACAGGCTTTTCCCAACTCGGTGGCTGTCGCTCGCGGCCGAGGCCGCATCCGGCCGAGCCGTGAGCCGGTGCGCCGCAGGCGCAGGTCTCTCGCTCCGTGCGCAGCGACGTTCACTGCTGCACGAACTTTCCGCGCGCCGCATAGTTCATCGACAGCGCCGTGGTGTAAGCGGTCAGTTCCGTCAAATGTTCCTCCTCGTGCTTGGTGTCCGCGCGAAGTTGAAGGTCTCCCACCCGATTGCAGATCGCCTCGACCAGGTCTCGGACCAGGGGGCGGGCCACCCCCGTCCAGTACGTGACCTTGTCGACGATCGTCTTGCGGTTCTCGCGCACCAGGTCGACCGCCGGCCGGACGTTCTTGCGCTTGCGCCGCGAAGCCGGGAAGATGTCCGCCAGGTCCGTGTCCAGGGCCAGCTCCTCGGGCGACCTGCGCTCGGCGAGCATTCCCTGATAGAAGTCGGCGACCGTCGTGTCCATCTCGTCGACGGTGATGTCGGTGCGTCCCTGCGGCCGCACCGGCTCGATGTCGCGATGGAACCGGGCCATCCGGTCGACGTATCGCAGCTTGGCCAACGCTCCCCAGCCCTTGTATTTCTTGCGCCACTGCGAGCGCGGCGTCAGCCAGACGGCGAAGGTCTCGGCGAAATCTTCGTCCGGATGCTTCTGCGCGTACCAGCCGGCAATGTGCCGGACGAATCGCCGCGAGAACGGGATGGGCCGGTAGTTGTCGCGGTACGGGCGTCGGAAAGGACCGAAGAGATCGCGCCACTCCGCCGTCTTGTAGAGCTCGTAGGCGTAGTTGAAGGCGTGGCCGGCCTCGTGGCGCAGATACATCAGGATCTCTCGCTCGTCCTCCAGGTCATTCATCTCCTTTTCCAGGCGCGCCAGCTTTGGGTTGGCGAGATAGAAGGGGATTCCGATGACCGGTTCTCCCGACGGGCAGCCCCACTCGTCGGTCAGATAGCAAAGGGGGCGGAACCTGCGGATCCCCTTGCGCTCGAGCTCGCGGTAGAGCTTCTGGACATAGCGCTCCAGATGCGAGCCCTCGAGCTTGAGGCCCAGTTCCTTGATGGGTTTGGCGAGGATGTCCTGGATCTCGGGCGGGGCTTTTTCGAAAGCACGCAATGAGCAACTCCTCGAAAATGTAGCACGATCACGCCGAGAATTCATGCGACGAGTCTCGGGACCGGCGCCATCGCCGCCACCGCGCGCCGCTCGCCGCGCCGGAGATCCGAGTGTTCCGAGCTACAATGACCGCGATCCGGACCCAACAGGAGGCCTCGATGGCGGAGACCACGATTCGTGTGATTCCCAACGGGCCCTATCGCGTGGAGGGTCCCGTGAAGATCATCGATCCGGCCGGAAACGAGATCCTGGTCGAAGAGGGGCGCGCAGTGTCGCTCTGCCGTTGCGGAGGCTCGGTCAACAAGCCGTACTGCGACCGAACCCACACCCGGATCGGATTCCAGGCCGCCGAAGCGGCGGTCCGCAAGTCCGAGCCCTGACCGCCGACGCCGCGCATGCTCTCTCCGGCCGCGCTCCTTCTCGTCGCGTCGGCGGCCGCCGCGCCGATGCCTCCGCCGCTGACCGTCGACCTGGACGGAGACGGGGCGCCGGAGATCATCGTGGCGCAACGCATGGGTTCCAAGATCCGCATTGACGTCCAGAACGCGGCGGGCCAGCGGGTGGCCCGCGTCAAGGTGGCCTCTCCCGATTCCTCGGCGGCGGTCACCCTCACTTCCGGGCCGCTGGGAGACGGAGGGGCGATCCTGGAGGTTTCATCCGCCGGAGCCGAGCGGGCGTGCCGCTCCTTCTGGCGGCTGCGAGGGCGCGACCTCGCACCGCTGCCGCTCCTGGGCTCCAGGGGACGCGCGCAGGACTGTGCTCCCGCCTCCGAAGGATGGTCCGATCGCTGGAGCCGGCCGAGCCCCGATGTACCGGCCGAGTACATTCGCGAAGGCACGCGGACCACACCGCAGGGCGAACACCATCGGACGGAGGTCTATCGATTCACCGGATTCGAGCTCCGATTCGACCCGAAGCGTTCCACCGCGGAGATCGGCGGAGTGCCGATCCCTGATTTCGCACCGGTCCTTCTCTATCCGAGACCCCTGGTCCGCGCGCTGCTCTCGTGCTTCGACCTGTCCGGGTTTCGAACCGCCGCGACGCTGCGCATGGTGACCGACCGCGAGGACGGCGTTTTCGCCGCCATCCTGACAAGATCTTCGGACATACGGCGCTTCCCCATCACCGCTTCCCGGCCCGGAGCCGACCGTGAGGAGCTTCTTCTGACGGCCGGATCCGGACCGCAGGCTGCGCACCTGAGCGTGCGCCTCGGCTCGGACCTGAAGACTCCGCTCGAGATCGCGACGGAGGGCGGCGAACCGGAGTGGAACACGCTGTACAGCGCGGTGACGCAGTTGGCGCCGGACGGCCTGCAGCTCTATCCGGACGCCGAAGACCAGCTGGCATACTCGTCGCTCCGCGGCGCGTGGGACAACAGCCATGGGACTCGGATCCAGGTGAACGTGCTGTCCCTCTCGCCGGCGGTTCTGGACTTCGACAAGCAGAAGGTCGCCGTGAGCTTCGCCGCTCCAGCCGGCGCCGACGTTCTCCTCGTTCCGCGCGACGGCTCCCGGCCCAGGACGGCCCTGCGGCTGCGCGGACCAAACGCCTTCACCCGGTTTCCCGTGGAGTGCCCGACGGGGGCGGCGCCCGGAACTTCGGCCTGCCGCCTGGGCGCGCCGGGGGAGAACTTCCGCCGGGTAGGGTCCTCGATGAACGTCCCCTGACCGCGGCGAATCGGCCGCGAATCGCGGTCGGAAGGCTGCTCCGGTGCCCGCTCCGGGCCGCGGGCGCCGCGTCGGGATATCTCCTTTCGCCCCAAGAGCTCCAATTCGAGTTAATCTGTGCCATTCCATGCAGATCTCTTCCCTCGGTCTGATCGTGCAGACAGTCGGCGCCGGTCTGCTGGCGCTGATCTTCCTGTACCTCTCGCGCGACAACGGCAACCGGGTCCTGCGCGCCGCCGGCATCGGATGGCTCCTGCTGTTCTTCTCCCTCCTGTGGCTGTTCGTGGGCACCGAGATGTCCGTCCGCTACACGACCGGCCCTTACGAGCTCCTGAAGATCCTCTATTTCGCCGCCCTCATCGTCGCGGCCGACCGCATGGAGCACGACTCCGGCCTGGGAAAGCCCATGCGCCTGGCGCTGCTTTTGGGCCTTCCGGTATCGGCCGGGATGTCTTACGTCGCCGGATCGAGCTCGCTCTTCTTTGCCGTCCACATGGGCATCGGCGCCTGCGCGTGGTTCGCCGTCACGACGCTGATCTTCCGCAGCCGCTTTCCCGGCCTCGGCAAGCAATTCGCGGGAGCGCTCGCGCTGCTGACGCTGCTGGTGCACCTGACCTACGTGGTCTACTTCTCCCTCTCCGCGGCCAACCACAACGAGTCCTACCCGTTCCTCGCCTATACCGGCTTCTATGATCTGTTCCTGGAGATGTTTTTCGGGATCGGACTGATCATCTGGGCCATGGAGGACACCGAGCGCAAGCTCACCACGGTCCACGCGCGGGCCATCGACGACACGCAGCGTTCGAAGCGCCGCGCGCAGATGGACCCCCTGACCGATGCTTACAACCGGTTCTTTCTCGACGAGATCCGGCCAGCCCTTATGCGCGAGACCGCCGGAGGGTCCATCGTGTTGATCGACGTCGATGGCTTGAAGACGATCAACGACAACGACGGGCACGAGGAAGGGGACAAGGCGATCTGGACGGCGGCACAGGCGATCAAGAAACTGATCCGCGGAGACGACTACCTGATCCGCTGGGGCGGCGACGAGTTCCTGGTCGTTCTGCCGGGCATGGACGAAGACGTCGCCAAGAAGCGCTTCTACATGCTCCCCGCCAAAATCGACGAAGTGAAACAGTCGCCGCGAACCTCCCAGCGCGCGTACCGCAAGTTCCTGGCCGCGTCGGTCGGCGTCACGCCCTTCTCCACCCGGGTGCCGTTCGACATGGCCGTCGAGATGGCCGATCGCCACATGTACGAGCGCAAGAAGGCCCACAAACAGCTGCGGGGCGATCCCCTGCGCCGGGACTCCCGGGAGACGCCCTCACGCGACACCGGAAGGCGGCCCGCGATCGACAACAAGACGAACTAGGGGAATCGATGAAATACCGATGGATGGAATGCCCGAAATGCGACGGCGAGATCGCCATCAACTATGCCGACTCGCCGTCGACCGTGTTCGGATCGGTGCGCCGGTGGAGCCACAATCGAACGATCAACGACGGCCGCAAGTTCGAGCTCCCGGCTCCGCCGCCCGGATCGGGCTTCACCGTCGAGTGCCCGTGCGGCGGCAAGCTCGAGGTGCCGTCCCGGCCCGACGCCGTGAGCGCCGAGAGGGAGGCAGATCTGAGGGTGAGTCTGGGGGAGCCGGGATGAATCGGTGACCGGGTGATTCAAGAGCACGGATTGGCCGTCGGATGATCGAGGAAGACAGGCCCCTCCGCGTTCCGATCGAGGACTCGTTCGATCTCCACTCCTTTCTTCCGGGCGACCTCGCGGCGGTCGTCGACGAATACCTGCGTGAGGCAAGAGCTCATGCCTTCTCGCAAGTTCGCCTGGTTCATGGAAAAGGCATCGGGGCCAGAAGAGCGCAGATCCGCAAGCTGCTCTCCGCCCGCATGGATGTGATCGACTTCTTCGACGCTCCACCCGAGCGCGGTGGACATGGAGCGACGGTCGTCCAGCTGAAGTGAAAACGCGCCCGGGAAGATCACCCGATTCCTCTCGTGTCCTGTAGCGGAAGTTCCTTTGCGACCGCGCGACGCAGGGGCGGGGCTTGTCCCCGCCCGCGGGCGGCCGCGAGGACCGCCCCTACGGCACGGAGGCGCTCGAGAGATCTTCGTTACAAGACGCTAGACCTCTTCCACCTCCACCTTCAGAGGCATGGCGGCCTTGGCCACCTTGGAGACGATGCAGTACTTCTCGGTCAAGCGGAGGGTCTTCTCCACCTGCTCCTTCTGGTCCGCCAGGAGGGCCCGGGGCACGACGGCATGGATCGTCGCCCACAACATCTTGAAGCCTCCCTCCGGATCCGGTCCCAGCTCGCCCGAGACGCGCAGCGCGGGCTCGGCATAGGAGACCCCGAGCTTCTTCAAGAAGATCGCCCAGGTATTGAGAAAACACGCCGCGACCGCGGCGAGCAGCAGCTCCTCCGGATTGGCCCCGATGCCGCAGCCGCCCAGCTCCCGGGCCCCTCCCACGAGCAGCGAGAGATTCCCCTGAGGAAGATGGAGCTTCCCGCAGCCCATCCCATCGCCGGTCCAGGTTCCCCCGACGGTGAAATGCTGGTTCTTCTTAGCGGGTGCCGTGCCGGGGCCGGGCGTCTCGGTCATGGGATTCCTCCGCGGCCGATGATCGCATAGACGGAACTCGGGACACGGCAGAGGTGGATTACGATTCTCGTATGAGGAAGGCGTCGCCGCTGTGGATCATCCTGGCTGCCGCGGCCTGCGTCTCTCCGCCGCGTCCGACGCCCGCGGCCCTGGCGCTCGAACACAACGCCCGCGCCGTGGTCGAGGGGCGCGTCACCGACGTCGAAGGACATCCGGTGTCCGGTCTGCGCGTCGATGCCATACCCCGCAACGGTGACATTCCGTGGTCGCCCCCGGCCACGACCGGCACGGACGGACGCTTTCGGCTGGAGCTCTGCGCCCCAGGCGAGTACGGCTTCGCGCTGCGGCAAGGGCCCAGGGGCGTCGTGACGAACGATCCGCGCGACCCTTCGCGCGTCCATGTCTCGGTCACGCCGGGCCAGCACCGGGACGGCATCGAGTTGCTCTTCCTCGGAGAGGAGTGGAACAGAAGCCTCGCGGGGCATAACAATATCTAAATTGTAACCTCACGCCTCACGCCTCACGGCAAAGCCTGCGGCCTCCGCTTGGTCCCCCGAAACTCCTGCTCCGTCTGCTCGATGTTCTTGACCGCGAACTGGTCGAACCAGGCCCACGCGCCGTAGCGGCCCTGGAGCAGCGGCAGCACGGCGTCGACCAGAGCCTGCCCGGACTTCCCCTGCTCGACGGCCCGCCCGACGTTCTGGCGGAGGCCGGAGATGTAATCGCGAAAAAAACGGACATCCAGCGCGTGGCCCGGCTCGCCGTGGCCGGCCACGAACGCGGCCCGGGGGAAGTCGTTCAAGAACCCCTCGAGCGTCGCCTGCCACGCCGCGGTGTCGGCGTCGATCAGGTTGGGAAGGGTGGCGTTCCAGAAGAGGTCTCCGGCGAACACCACGTCGGCGTCCGGAACGCGCACGATGGAATCCCCGCCGGTGTGGCCGGGGCGAAAGAGCACGTCCACACGCCGCGCTCCGAGCCAGATCGCCAGCCCTTGCCGGTGCGTGACGTTGGGCAGGACCAGGGACTCGATCGCCTCCTTCTGGCCGGGCCGGAACTTCAGGTTCTCCGTCCGAGTCCAGGCGCGCACGTTCTCGTGGGCTACGATCGACGCGCCGGCCCGCGCGAAAACGGCGTTGCCGCCGGTGTGATCGAGATGGTAGTGCGTGTTGACGACCCATCGGACCGGAAGGCCCGTGAGTCGCCGAATCTCCGAGAGCAGCTCCTGGGCCGCGGGCTCGGAGATGAAGGTATCCACGACCAGCACCGCGTCGTCACCCACGATGAAGCCCGCGTTGGCGCCGGCGTCGCGGTCCCCCGGCCGCGCCACGGCCGCATAGACGTCGCGGCCCACCGGGACGAGCCGGAAATGCTGCGGCGAGAACGCGGGAGTGGGAGTGGGAACCTGCGGCGGCGCACCCGCGAGCACGGCGGCGAGAGCCAGAGCGAGCACGGCCGGATTCTAGCCCCTCACGCAACCGCCGCGGACGGCTCTTATAATCCTCGTTCCATGGCCAGTGAGCGCAAACCGGCTCCCCGGAAATTTCGCTGCGTCATCAACGGCGAGCCGATCGAGGTGTGGGAGGGCTACCGCCTGTGGGACGCGGCCCTCGACGCCGGAGCGCGCCTCTGGCACGTGTGCGGCGGGAAGGCCGAGTGCACCACCTGCGCGGTCCTTCCCATCGCGGGGGCGGAGAACCTTTCGCCGCCCACGACGCACGAGAAGCTGTCGCTCGGCCGCCTGCGATTCCCGCTCAACCTGCTGGGCGCCGGCTGGCTTCCGGCGCGCTTCCTGTGGTGGATCAAGAAGCGCTGGAAGGAGAAGCCCATCCGGCTGGCGTGCCAGGCGTACGTCCGCGGGCCGGTCGAGGTCGTGGGCCTCTTCGGGAAGAAGGCCAAAGAGGCGCGGGCGAAGCACGGGCTCGAGTGAGACACGGTCACGAGCGACGACCGACGATCGATCGGCCTTCGTCACTCGCCACTCGTCACTTGCCACTCGTCACTTCTTCGTCATGAAACGCAGAACGCAAACCGGACTCGCCCTTCTGGCCGGAGGCGGCCTCGCGTACATCGCCGGCTCCTATTTCGCCGCTCGCCGGCTCGCCGGTCGGCTCATTTCATCCGAAGGGCTCGGCCCGCCGACGACGCGCCGTGAGGATCTGATCGCCGCTCTCCGAAAGGCGGGCGGTTTCGTTGCTGACTACCGCCACGCCGGAAGCGCGCGCTCTCCCGCGTCTCTGGCCGCGGTCTTCGCGTCCCCCGGAGAGCCGGCCGGACGCGCCACCATCCTCTTTCTCCACGGCAAGGGCGGTTCGGCGTCCGAGTGGCAGCCCGACGCGCTGCGCGCGCTCGCGCACGGATACAACGTCCTTCTCCCGGACCTGCGCGGCCACCGGCCAAGCGAGGGAGAGTTCGTCACCTACGGCTTTCTGGAAAAGGACGATCTGGCGCTGGCGCTGGGAGCGGCCCGCGAGCGTTTCGGCGTCGACCTCGGCCGGCTGGGCGTCCATGCCTGCTCGGCCGGCTGCCTGACCGCGCTCGAGTTCTGCGCCGGCAAGGACGCCGTCCGCGCGCTGTGGCTGGAGTCTCCGTATGCCGACCCCGCCGAGATGGCCCGCCACTATCTCTCCGTCGCGACGCGGCTTCCGCGCTGGCTCCTGTCGCTGACCACGCATTGGGCGATCGGCCGCGCCGTCGACCGCGTCCGCCGCGAGATCCACGCCGCCGATCCCCGCGCCGGCATCGGAAGGATCGATCCGGTGCGAACGCTCGCACAGGTGCGCGCCCGGATCTGCGTCGTCCACGGCGAGAAGGACGACCTCGTTCCGCCCCGGTTCGGCGCTCGTCTCCAGGCCGCCTTGCCCGCGGGCTCCGTGGTGTGGAACGTGGAAGGCGCCGGCCACTGCCACCACGACGACGAAGCGGAAAAAGTGACCGAAGCCGAGTACGCCCGACGGTGGTCGGACTTCTTTACGGCGAACCTTCCACCTCAGACGACCTGATTGCGCCCCCGGGACTTGGCCTCGTACAAATTGGCGTCGGCCCGCGCGACCGCGGCGTCCGGATCCTCTCCCTCGCTGATCTCGGCGGTGCCCGCGGAGATGGTGATGGGCCCGACGTCTCCGACGCGAACGAGCTCGATCGCCTTGCGGACGCGCTCGGCGAAGGCCCGGGCCCCGTCGAGCCCCTCGCCGGCAAGGATGACCAGGAACTCCTCGCCCCCCCAGCGGACGGCGATGTCGCTGCGTCGCAGGAACGCCGAGAGATAGCGGGCGACCTCGCGCAGGACCAGGTCTCCGGTCATATGCCCGTGCGTGTCGTTGACCCGTTTGAAGTGGTCGACGTCGAACAGGGCGAAGGAGAGGGGACGCCCGGTCCGGCGCGACCGGGCCGTCTCCCGCGCGATGGCCTGCTCGCCGGCGCGGCGATTGGAGAGCTCCGTCAGCTCGTCCGTCAGCGCCTGCCGCTTGCGGTCGGTCTCCAGGTCCGAGTCCTGTGTGATGTCGGAGAAAACAGCCAGCTGACCCTTCCCGTCCGGAAGGCGCAGGGCCTTTCCGACCCAACGGATGCGGCGCCACCGGGGACGCTGCATCTCGATGTCCTCGCGCGCTTCGATGGCGCCGAGCGACTTGTCGCGCATGAGCTGCAGAAAGTCGGGAGGGTCGTCGAAGAGCGAGGCGAGCTCGCGCAGGAAATGCTCGCGGCTCATCTTGCCGAGGCGCTCGACGGGAATGCCGAACATCTCGGACACGGCCGGGTTGGCGAACAGAACGCGGTCCGCGTCGAGCAGGACCGCTCCCCCTTCCAACTTGTCGAAGGCCGCCTGGAGCGAGGAGTAAGCCCGCTCGAGACCCTCGCGGCGAGCCCGCTCCAGACGCAGCTCTTCCCGGAGCCGTTCGATCTCGGCCGAGCCCGCGGGCGAAATCGGTCTCTTGCCGGAATCCATGATGTCGAGGTGGCTGTAAGAGTAGCATCCGTCGCTTCCGCTTGCTCGGGATCTGCGCCCTGCGGGCGCACCGGTCCCCGGCTCGCGTGAGGGCTCGACCGCGGACCTGATCCCGTTGCGCGCTACGACTCCCGCGGAGCCAGGACGATCAGTTCTTTGTTTGCGGTTTCCGGCTGGGGGTCGGCGGTGGAGCGGGTGAGCGGCGGCGGATGTCCTCCGTGCGGCCCTTCAACTGGCCGCACGCCGCCTGCGCGTCCGGTCCTCGGCTCCGGCGCACGGTGACGGTCGTCCGGGCCGCCGCCAGACGCGCGACGAAGCGCTCGATCGCGCCTTCGTCCGGCCGCTTCCAGCCCGGCAGGTAGACAGGGTCCTCATTCAAAGGGATGACGTTGACTTTGACGGGCATGCCGGACAGCAAGCGCGCCAATCGGTCGGCGTCGGAGCTCGCGTCGTTGACGCCCGCGATCAGCACGTACTCGGCCGTGATCCGCCGGCGCGGCTCGATCGGCCACTGCCGCATGGCCTCGACCACGGAGGCCAGGCAATGGATGCGCGTGATCGGCATCAGTTTCGATCGCGTCTCGTCGTCGGCCGCGTTGATCGAAACGGCGAGATTCGGGCGGCGCGGTCGTGCGGCGAAGAGCGCGAAAGCGGGCGTCACCCCCGACGTCGAGACCGTCACGCGCCGGGGCGAGATCTGCTCGTAGAGAATGTCCAGAGCCGGCAGCACGCCCTCGGGATTCAAGAAGGGCTCCCCCATTCCCATGAACACGACGCGCGCTCCCTCCATCGTGCGCTGCTCCGCCTCGAGGACGGCGTCGAGCTGCCCGAGGATCTCGCCCGCGGCGAGGTTTCGGCCGGCGCCCAGCCGCCCGGTGACGCAGAACGCGCAGTCCACGGCGCAACCCGTCTGCGACGAGAGACAGACCGTGAACGGAAGAACGGACGGACGGGGAGACGGGGAGACGGGGGGACGGGGAGACCCGGAAGCAACCGCGCGCGCATCCGCGAACTCGTTGATCGCGGAGTGGGATCTCTCGCCGGGCATGAAGACCGCCTCGACGAGGGCTCCATCCGCCAGGCGCAGTCCGTATTTCGCGCTGCCGTCGGCGGCCGCATCGCGTCGGACGATCTCGGGGCGCCGGAGCGGTATCTCGATCGACAGGCGCTCCCGAAGCTCCCGGGGCAATACGCGGATCTCCGCGTAGTCGCGCGCACCGCGCCGGCACAGCGCCTCGAAGATCTGCAAGCCGCGGTACGAAGGCAGGCCCTGCTCCCGCGCCCATCGCTCCCAGTCCTGGAGCGACATTCCCAGGGGATCGCGGAGAGGCTCGGACGAAGACGACATGGAGGAGACTCCCGAGAGGCGGAGCGCGGACGCCGGCCGCGAGACGCGGTACCGGCCGGCCTAGCCTCTCAGCGGCGCGCGGCGCAGAAGCGGGCGGCGGCGGGCGACGGTCCGGCGGTTGCGCACTTTCACTGTCGGATCGATGCCGACGGACTTCAGAAAGTGAAGATCCTTCAAGTTCATGCGAAACGCGGCGCGCTCCTCGCGCTCGGCGACCTCGCCGCCTTCGACCGGAGCGGGCCCCCGGCGGGACCGTCCCTGTTTCTTCACGCCAACCTTGGCGTCCAGAACCATGTACAGGTTGTAGCCCTCGTCGCGGATGCGCTGAATGGAGTCGTGCACCCGGCCGGATCCCGAGATCGACTCGTTGATCGCCTGGCCGAGCTCCTTCAGCATCTCGCGCAAGTGGTCGTTCAATTCCATGGCCGCCGCGATTATCGCTTCCGCTTTCAGGGAGCGTCAAGCGTCTCGCTGGAGAGCTTTGCTGATATACTTACGACTCTCGCAGAGGCCAAGCTTTGTCCGGAAGCTCTCCGCCCTCGGCTCGCGTTTCGAGGCGCGTTTCACCCGATGGCCGACCACTGATAGCTTTTCTCCCGTGTTTTCCTCCTTCCGACACTTGAGCTGCGCGCGGTGCGGCGCTCGATACGAACGCGACAGCGGTCGGAACCTGTGCTCTGCCGACGGCTGCGCCGGACCTCTTTTCGCTCGCTACGAACCGGGCGATCTCGACCGCGACGCGTTCCGGGACCGTCCGCGGTCGATGTGGCGGTGGCACGAGATGATGCCGGTCGCGGATCCCGCCCACGTCGTCTCCCTCGGCGAAGGAGACACGCCGCTGCTCCAGGCCGAACGTCTCGGCGCGGGTCTTGCGTTTTCCGATCTCTGGATCAAGGACGAAGGGAACAACCCGACGGGGTCCTTCAAGGCGCGGGGGCTGTCGGCGGCGGTCTCCAGAGCGAAGGAGCTCGGCGCGACGGCGATCGCGCTCCCCACGGCCGGCAACGCCGGCGGCGCGGCGGCGGCCTATGCGGCCCGGGCCGGACTCGCGTGTCACGTCTTCATGCCCTCCGACACGCCTCCCGTCTTCCGGATCGAGTGCGAGCGGTACGGCGCCGACGTGACTCTCGTCGACGGGTTGATCGACGCGTGCGGCCGGATCGTCGCCGAGCGCGCGCCCCGGGAGGGCTGGCATGACGTCTCCACCTTGAAGGAGCCGTACCGCGTGGAGGGGAAGAAGACGATGGGGTATGAACTCGCCCGCGACTTCGACTGGACTCTGCCCGATGCGGTCCTCTACCCCACCGGCGGCGGCACCGGGCTGATCGGCATGTGGAAGGCCTTCGAGGAGATGGAGGCGCTCGGGTGGATCGGGGTGGAGCGGCCGCGCATGATCGCCGTCCAGGCGGAAGGCTGCGCGCCGATTCCCCGGGCGTTCGACCAGGGGCAGGCCGTCTCGCAGAAGTGGGAGAACGCGCACACCTACGCCTCGGGCCTGCGGGTTCCCAAGGCCTACGCCGACGACCTGATCCTGGCCGACCTGCGCGCCTCGGGCGGCTGCGCCGTGGCCGTGTCCGACGAAGAGATGCGCCAGGCCTGCGACGAGATCGGCGCGTCGGAAGGGCTGTTCGTCGCTCCGGAGGGCGGCGCGGTGTGGGCTGCGGCCAAGAAGCTGGCCGACAAGGAGAGACTCGATCGGTCGAGCCGCATCGTGCTCTTCAACACCGGAACGGGGTACAAGTACCTCTGAGTGGCGAGTGGCGAGTGACGCCACCTCGACCGTGTCGGAGTTCGACGCCACCTCCCGCAGCTTCGACGAGGCGATCTGCCGCGCGACGGAGCTCCTCACACCACGGCGCTGCTTCGCCAGTTGCGGCCCTTGAGCCGCCCCTTCCCGGACGGTCACTCCGAGGCCTTCTCAAACCCCTTACAAAAAGCCGGGGCCCGGGCTATCATTTTGGCCACAGTTCGCCATGTTTATTTTCCTTCTCGCTCTGGGCGCTCAAGCTGCGTCTGTGCCGCTGCCGGCCGCGCAGAGGTCGAACGCCGAAGCGGTCGCCGGCCAGTGGGGCGGCGATCACATACGGCTGGAAGCGGACGAGCACGGGGCGCGCGTCGAGCTCGATTGCGCCAGCGGCAAGATCGAGAAACCGATCGTGCCCGACGGCCGCGGGCACTTTCAGGTCACCGGCACCTTCGTGCAGGAGCATCCGGGCCCCATCCGGGTTGGCCACGAGCCGAAGGAGCAGCCGGCCTCGTACTCCGGTTCGATCGAAGGAAACACGATGACCCTGCGCATCGTCCTGACCGATTCGCAGGACCCGGTCGGGGTCTATACGCTCGAGCACGGTTCTCCGGGACGAGTTCGAAAGTGCCAGTGAACGTTCAATGCCGCCGAGGCCGCACTCGGGGTCCGCGCACACGGTCGGATAAATCGGGAGGATCGAGATCATGAGCCACAGGCGCCGCCCGTCTCCGGAATCGGGGACCTCGAAGTTTCAGCTGGGGTCGTTTCTCGCGCTCGCCTGCATCGTGGGACTCGTCCTTCCGCTGTCGGCCAACATCCGGATTGCCGGCCAGCGGCGGGCCGCGGCGCCCGGCGAGATCGCCGGAATCACCTGGACCGGGAACATAGGGATCTCCGAGACGGTCGACCAGCTCATGGCGCGGCAGCGGCTGGCGGACGCGCGGCCGGCCCGGCCCTACCGGGTGATGCCGGAGCACGAAGTCGACCGCTCGCACGTGGTGCCAGATCCGGAAGCGCCGGCCGTCTCCCAGTGGCCCGAGGGGACGATCTCGATGCCGGCCGGCGGACCGGATTCTCCGCAGACTCTCGGCACGGCCTTCACCGGAGCCACGCTGGCCGACGCGCAGCTTGTCCCGCCCGATTCCATGGGCACGGTCGGGCCGACGCAGTACGTGGTGTTCATCAATGGCCGCATCCGCACGTTCAATAAAACAACCGGTGTGGCGGACAGCGTGATTAACGCCGATCCGGATACTTTCTTCGCCTCGGTCCTGACGCCGGTGGCCCCTCCCATCCTGTTGAACTTCACCAGCGACCCCCAGGTGCGCTACGACCGCCTCTCCGGCCGCTGGTTCATGAGCATCATCGACGTTCCCTGTACGACCAGCAACTGCTCCCATACGGCCCCCAATCGCTGGCTCCTGGCGGTCAGCGACGCCGCCAGCGGAGGCACGATCACCGGCTCTACGGTCTGGACGAAATTCTTCTTCCAGCCCGACGCTACGAACTTCTGCGATTACCCATCGCTCGGCGTGGACGCCAACGCGCTCTATACCGGCTGCAACATGTTCACATCGCTCGGCTTCTTCGCGGGGACCAACGGGTACGTGGTGCGCAAGAGCTCGGTCCTGAGCGGCGGCCCGATCGTGGTGACGGCTTTCCCGAGCCTGGTGGCGACCCCGTCGTCGGACGGCCCGTACACGCCGCGGGGCGTGGACAACTTCGATCCGGCGTCCACCGAAGGTTACTTCATCGGCGTCAGCAATGCCTTCTTCGGCAAGCTGATCCTGCGCCGCGTGAGCAATCCTGGAGGAACGCCGACGATCTCAGGCGACATCGCTCTGACCGTCCCGGCGACCTCCGACCCGATCGACGTTCCCCATCTCGGCAACACTGGAGGGACCGCCGGCCTGCTCGACGCGATCGACGAACGCCTCTTCGCCGCCCACCTGCGCAACGGCCGTCTGTGGACGGCGCACACAATCGGCGTCCTCTCGAACGGCGTCGCGTCCAGCACCCCCGACCGTGACGCCGCGCGCTGGTACGAGCTGCAAGGCATCGCCACGGGCGGAACCTTCGCCCTCGTGCAATCCGGGACGATCTTCGACTCGGCGGCCAGCAACCCGCTCTTCTACTGGATGCCGACGGTGACGGTGTCGGGCCAGGGCCACGCCGCCTTCGGTTTCAGCCAGGCCGGAGCCAACGCCCACGCCGACGCGGCCACTGTGGGCCGGCTCTCCGGAGACGCTCTGGGCACCACCGAAACGATCGTGCCTTACACCAGCAGCACGACCGCCTACAACCCCGGGTTCAACCGATGGGGCGACTACTCGTTCACCAGCCTCGATCCCCTCGACGACATGACCATGTGGACGATCCAGGAGTTCTGCGACAGCACCAACTCCTACGGAGTGCGCGTGGTCAAGCTCATCGCGCCGCCACCGGCCACGCCGTCGAGCACCGACCATCCCGGCGGCGTCGCCGCGGGCCTGGCGTCGGTCAGCGTCGTCGTCACGGGGACCTCGACGGCGGGATCCGGCTTCTACGATCCCGGCGCGAACCTCGCGGCGCCTGCTCTGCCCTTTTCCCACATCGGCGCGGCGGTCGCCGGCGGCGTCACGGTCAACAGCGTCACGTACAACAGCCCGACCTCGGTCACGCTCAACTTGAACACGATCGGCGCGACGACCGGCCAGAAGAACGTCACCGTCACCAATCCGGACGGACAATCGAGAACGGGCGTCAATCTCCTGACGATCACGGCCGCGGCGCCGACGGCCACGCCGACCGTGACGCCGACAGCCACGGCCACCCGCACGGTCACTCCCACTCCGACGCCGCCGGGAGCCGGGGTGAAGTTCTTCACCGTGACCCCGTGCCGGATCCTCGACACGCGCAACCCCGCAGGCCCGTACGGCGGCCCGGCTCTCTCCTCCGGCGCGACCCGAACGTTCGTGCTGGCCGGCCAGTGCACCATTCCCAGCGGGGCCATCGCGGTGGCCGTCAACATGGCCGTCACCCAGTCCACCAACGGTCCGGGGTTCCTGACCCTCTATCCCGCGGGCACGACACGGCCGCTCGCGGCGTCCATGAACTACAGCGCCGGCCAGACGCGGGCCAACAACGCCATCGTCCCGCTGGGCGTCTCCGGCGACATCTCGGTCTTCGACACGCAGGGAGGAGGAACGGTCCAGCTCATCCTGGACGTCAACGGCTACTTCAAGTAGACCGGGAGCGCCCGCCACACGAAACGACTCCGGGGCCTCGCCGCCCCGCTGGCCGCGGCGTATACAATCTCCGGTTCCAATGCGATACGCCTCGCTGCGCCCCCGGCTCGATCCGATCCTCCCGACGGTGGAAAAGCCCGGGCGCTACGTGGGGATCGAGCGCAACGTCGTCCGCAAGGACCTCACCGCGGCGGCGGTGACGCTCGCGCTCGCCTTCCCCGACACCTACGAGATCGGCATGAGCCACACGGGGCTCAAGATCCTGTACGAGATCGTCAATCGGCGGGAAGGCTTCGCCTGCGAGCGTGTCTACGCCCCGTGGGTCGACCTCGAGTCGAAAATGCGCGAGCGCGGCATCCCGCTCTTCAGCGTCGAGTCGTTCACGCCGGCCGGCGACTTCGACGTGCTCGGCTTCTCGCTCCAGGCCGAGGTCAACTACTCCAACGTCCTGAACATGCTCGATCTCGCCGGCATCCCGGTCTGGCAGCGCGACCGCGGCGACGACGATCCGATCGTGCTCGGCGGCGGGCCGTGCACCGCCAACCCCGAGCCCATCGCGGATTTCTTCGACGCGTTCCTGGTGGGCGACGCGGAGGAGGCCCTGCCGCTGGTGTTGGACGTCGTGGCCGGGAGGCGGAAGGCGGGAGGCGGGAGGCGGGAGCTCCTGGCCGCGCTCGCGCTGATCGAAGGGATCTACGTTCCCTCGTTCTACGACGTCTCTTACGACGACTCCGGCCGGATCGCCGCGCTCGCGAAGAACGATCCGCGGGTCCCGGATCGCCCGAAGCGCACCTGGGTTCCGGTTCTGAAGCCGGACTCTTACCCCGACAAGCCGGTCGTGCCGTCCGTCGAGATCGTGCAGGACCGCCTTGGACTGGAGATCATGCGCGGCTGCACGCAGGGCTGCCGCTTCTGTCAGGCCGGCTACTGGTACCGCCCGGTGCGCGAGCTCGACCCGGGCGACGTGGCGGAGATGACCAGGAAATTCATCGCCGAGTCAGGGTGGAGCGAGGTCGGGCTCTTGTCGCTTTCGACCGCGGACTACTCGCAGATCGAGCCTCTGGTGCAATGCCTGGCGCCGCAGCTGTCCGACCGGCGCGTCTCGATCTCCCTGCCGTCGCTGCGGGCGGAGGCGTTCTCGGTCGGACTGGCCGACGCGGTCTCGGAAGTGCGCAAGTCCGGCTTCACGTTCGCCCCGGAGACCGGATCGGACCGCCTCCGCCGCGTGATCAACAAGACCTTCACCAACGCGGACATGGTCCAGGCCGCCGACGTGGCCTTCTCGCGGGGCTGGGACCTGATCAAGGTCTACACCATGATCGGCCTGCCCACCGAGACATCCGCCGACCTCGACGAGCTGGTGACGCTGGTCGCCGACATCCTGGTGCAGGGCAAGAAATACGGTCGCAAGGAAGTCAACGTCTCCGTCGGATCTTTCGTCCCCAAGTCCTGGACGCCGTTCCAATGGGCGCCGTTCGACCCGGTGGAGACCCTCGAGCGCAAGCTCGCATACCTGAAGGAGAAGTTCCGGCGCCTTCGCGGCGCGCGGATGAAATGGCACGAGCCGCGCGAGGCGGAGATCGAGTGCGTGCTCTCGCGCGGCGACCGCCGGATGGCGCGCGTGCTGCACACCGCGTGGAAGTCGGGCGTTCGGTTCGACGGATGGAGCGAGCACTTCCGCTACGACCTGTGGATGCGGGCCTTCGAGTCCGAGGGCATTCCCAAGGAGTCGTACCTGCGCGCCTACGACACAAACGAGATCCTGCCGTGGGACGTGCTCGACGCTTCCATCACCAAGCGCTTCCTCCAGGTCGAGCTGGTCAAGGCCCGCAAGGAGATGCGCACCGAGGACTGCAAGTGGGGACACTGCTACGCCTGCGGCGTGCCGGGAAATGGAAAGGACACGGTTCTTGCGAGCGCGGTCCTTCCCGTTCTGTCGGCGCCTTCCGGTCGAGAACTGGACGGGGGGACAGGGGGACGGGGAGACGGGGGGATTGCTTCTGTCCCTTCCTCTCCGATTCCCGCCGCGTACCGCGAGGTGGCCAAGGGAGCGGCCTACCGTCAGAAGGCGATGCCTGATCTGGCCTCGGCCGCGCCGTTCGCGCGGAAATTCACCGGCACGCCGGTGCGCTACCGGATCGCTTTCGCCAAGACCGGCGACGCGCGCTTCCTCTCCCACCGCAACACCATGGACGTCTTCGAGCGCGCCATCCGCGCCGCCGGGTTGCCTGCGCGCTACACCGAGGGATTCAATCCGCACATGAAGCTCTCCATGGGACCGGCGCTCCCCCTGGGCCTCGAGAGCCGCCACGAGGTCTTCGACGTCGAGGGCACGGCGTCCTTCGGAGCCGATCCGGCCCCCCGGATCAACGCCAAGCTCCCTCCGGGACTGGCCGTCCTCGAATTGCGGGAGCTCGCGCCGGGGCATCCGCCGCTCTCGCGCGCGGTGCAGGGAGCGCGGTACACCGTGCGGCTGGATGCGGCCGACCAGATCGACCGCGCGTGCGCCGCGCTGGCCGACGGATGGCGGGAATCGCTGCCGGCGCTGCGGGATCTGCGGCTCGAGACCGGCCCCGACGCCGCGCGGCTCACCTTCGAGGTGAACCTGGACCAGGCCGCCGGCCCGACGACCACGCCCCGGAAGGTGCTCGAAGCGCTGCTGGCGATCTCGCACGAGGACCAGGCGGTCCTCTCCGTGACGCGCGAGGCCACCGTGCTGAAGGCGGACGCCTGAGGCCGGGGGCCGAAATCTCATGCCCTACCGCGTCACCGTCTCGGCCCGGTTCGAGGCGGCGCACAACCTGATCGACTACGAGGGAGGGCCGGAGCCGCTCCACGGACACTCCTACAAGATAGAGATTGTGTTGGAGTCGGACAAGCTCCAACAGCACGACCTGGCCGTCGATTTCGTTCCCGCCCGGAAGGCGCTGGAAGCGGTGGCCCGCGAGTTCGACTCCACCTACATCAACCAGCATCCCGCGTTCGCCGGCCGCAACACCTCGGCCGAAAACCTGGCCCGGTATTTCGCACAGCGCATGGAGGGATCCGGCGCGCTGGGCTGGGCGCGCGTGGCCGAGGCCACGGTCTGGGAGGGACCGGTCAACCGCGCGACCTACGTTCCGCCGGATCGCTGATCCCTTGGTGAAGGCCGTTTCCTCCGCGCCGGCCGCGCTCCTTCTCTGCGCGCTCCTCCCCGGGGCCGCCGCGTCCGCGCGGGCCGAAAAACTCCCCATCAAGGTCTACACCACCGTCGACGGCCTCGCGAGCGACCGCATCAACTGCATTCTGCGCGACTCCCGCGGGTTCCTGTGGTTCGGGACCTGGGACGGGATCGCGCGATTCGACGGAGACCGCTTCGAGAACGTCTCCCGCGGCCTTCCCGGACCCTCGGTCAGCGCGCTCCTCGAGGCGCGCGACGGCACCTACTGGGCGGCCACGGTCGGCGGACTGGCGCGCTGGGACCCCGCGCGCGAGGGCGCGATCGCCGGCGTGCGGACGCTGCCGCTCAGTCCCGGCCGCGCCGAGCCGGGGCTCCACGCGCTCCTGGAGGACCGGGACGGCGCGCTCTGGATCGGCGGGGAAAGCGGACTCTTCCGCGCCGCCGACCGGCGCGCCGGGAAATGGTCGCCGGAAGTCGTCGTGGTCGACGCGGCCCGCAAGCCGGTGTACGCGCTGCTCGAAGATCGCGCGGGAGGCTTGTGGATCGGCGGGGAGTCCGGCCTGTACCGCCGCGAGCCCGGCGGAGGCCTTTCGAGGATCGCGGCGGCCAACGGCTCCCCGTCCGACGTCCGTTGTTTGATGCAGGACCGCGAGGGGACGCTCTGGATCGGGACGCACGCAAACGGAATCTTCCAGGCCCGGAGCGAGAGTCGCACCGGAAGTTGGACCGTCCAACCCTTTTCCTCGCTGGCCACAGGCCTTGCCGGGAATCACGTCTTCAGCCTCTTCCAGGCTTCGGACGGGACGGTTTGGGCCGGCTGCTACGGAGGCCTCTCGCAGTTTTCGCCCGGCGCGCCGGAGCCCGGCCGTCCGCGCAGCTATTCGAGCGCCGAGGGGCTGCCGGCGCTGGGAATCTTCGCGGTCGCCGAAGACCAGGCCGAGAACCTCTGGATCGGGACGGACGACGCCGGCGTGGCCCGGATCACGAGCGGCGGATTCCTGACCTACAGGGAAGAGGACGGACTGATCGGCCCCCGGATCGTCTCGCTCTTCCGGAATCGGGCGGGAGAAGTCTGCGCCTCCTCCGCCGGCACGAGGAGCGAGGTTCTCTCCGACACCGGCCGGATCCTCGAATGTTTCGACGGACGCCGATTCCACGCGGTCAAGCCGCGGCTCCCCGCCGCGACGCATTTGGGGTGGGGCTGGGCGCAGGTTTCCTTCCAGGACACCCGCGGGGAATGGTGGATCCCCACGTTCGAAGGCCTGTTCCGGTTTCCCGCGGTGCCCTTCCCGCGGCTCGCCTCGACCCCTCCGCGCGTCTACACGACGGCCCAGGGGCTCCCCTCCAACGAGATCTTTCGCCTCTTCGAGGATCGCAGCGGCGACGTCTGGATGAGCTTCTCCTCGTCGGATCGGCGGCTGGCGCGGTGGATTCGCTCGGCGGAGAAGATCCAGGTCTTCTCTCCCGCCGATGGGCTGCCCGTGGACGTCGCGATCTCGCTCGCCGCCGACCCGACCGGCGCCGTCTGGGCGGGCTTCTACGAAGGGGGAGTCGCGCGCATCCTCCATGGGCGCCTGGATCTTCTGGATGCGAGAAGCGGGATCCCGGTGGGCCGGATCCGGGCGCTCCACGTGGACCGCGCCGGGCGCCTCTGGATCGGCTCGAGCCGCGGAGGCGTCGGCCGCGTCGACCATCCCGATCGCTGGCCCCCGCAGGTGCGCAGTTACACCACGCGGGACCACCTCTCGAGCGACAACATCTGGTCCTTCACCGAGGATCGGTGGGGCCGGATTTACATCGGGACCGAGCACGGTCTGGACCGCCTCGACCCGACGACCGGCTTCGTCCAGACCTTCACCACCGACGACGGCCTGGTGGGAGGCGTGATCGAGGAAAGCCTCGAGGACGACCGGGGAGACCTCTGGTTCGGATCGGTTCAGGGACTCTCGCGCCTGGTTCCCCTGCCGCCCCGCCGCCGCAATCCGCCGCCCATCCGCATCGCGCGCGTGCTCGTGGGGGGCATTCGGCATGCTCTCCCGTCGCTCGGGTCCGTCCATCTGCGATTGCCCGACCTGCGACCGCGCGCCGGCCCGATCCAGATCGACTACTTCGGCGTGGATTTCGCGGCGGGAGGAAGACCCCGGTATCAGTATCGGCTCGACGGAGCCGACGCGCAGTGGAGCCCTCCCCTCGAAGAGCGCTCGGTCATCTACGCGAACCTGCGTCCGGGCCGCTACCGTTTCCGAGTCCGGGCGATTCGCAACGACGGCACAGCGAGCCCCGAGCCCGCCGAGGTCGCCTTCACGGTCCTGCCGCCGTACTGGCAGCGATCGGGGTTCCTCCTCGCCGGGGCCGCCGCGATCCTGGCCGCGGCCTACGGCCTCCACCGGTACCGCCTCCGCGGCGCGCTCGCTCTGGAGAGGGTCCGGACGCGCATCGCCACGGATCTCCACGACGACGTCGGGTCGAGCCTTTCCCAGATCGCGATCCTCGCCGAGATCGCCCGGCAGCAGCCCGACGACGCCATGCCGAAAGCCCGGCAGATCCTCGCCCGCATCGCCGGCGTTTCCCGGAGCGTCGTGGACTCGCTGGGCGACACCATCTGGGCGATCGATCCGCAGAAGGACCGGCTCCTGGACCTGGTGCATCGCATGCGCCGCTTCGCCGGCGACCTCCTGGCCGAGCGGCAGATCGAGCTCGCCTTCACGGCGGCGACCGGCGACGCGGACCGGGACCTCGCCTCGGACGCGCGGCGCGAGCTCTACCTGATTTTCAAGGAAGCCGTCCACAACGTGGCCCGGCATTCCGGCTGCACGCGGGTGGAGATCGACTTTCGGGTGCGGGGGCAGGAGCTCGCCCTGATGGTGTCCGACGACGGGAAGGGCCTCGGCGCGGCCGGCGGCTCGGACGGCTACGGCCTGGCCAGCATCCGCTCGCGGGCGGCGGGCCTGCGCGGCGCGGTCGAGATCTTCTCGCGCGCGGACCGCGAACCGGGCGCGTCGGGCACGACGCTCCTGCTGACGGTTCCCCTACCCAAGTAGGTGGCATCTGCCCCGCCGCCGCGATTGGGTATCCTGTCTCATTCCATGATTCGAGCCGCCGTCATCGAGGATCGCGAAGAGATCCGCGAGGGCCTGGCCGTTCTGCTGAACGCAACGGGGGTCTGCCGCGTCGAGGCGTCGTTCGGATCCATGGAGGAGGCCATCGCGGGAATCGGTCCGCCGCTTCCCGACGCCGCCCTCGTGGACATCGGGCTGCCGGGCATGTCGGGGATCCAAGGAATTCGGATTCTGCACGAGAAGTATCCGGACCTGGTCCTGCTCGTTCTGACCGTGTACGAGGACGACGAACGGATCTTCGCCGCCCTGTGCGCCGGCGCCAGCGGGTACCTCCTCAAGAAGACCCCGCCGGAGCGGCTGCTCACGAGCATCCAGGAAGCCGTGAGCGGCGGCGCCCCGATGTCCCCCGAGATCGCCCGGAGGGTCGTGGAGTTCTTTCGGAATCGCCGAGCCGCTCCGAGCGCGAGCCATCCGTTGTCTCCGCAGGAGAAGCGTCTCCTGCAGCTCCTGGTCGAAGGCCATCACTACAAGACGGCCGCTGCGGAGATGGGGATCACCGTCAACACGGTGTCCTTCCATCTGCGGCGGATCTACGAGAAGCTCCAGGTGCATTCCAAGTCGGAGGCCGTGGCCAGGGCCCTGCGCGATGGCCTGGCCCGCTGACCGCGGCTCGACCTACCTGGATACGTAGCTGTCGCGGGCGCTCGGCCCGTCCTACAACCGCACCCGTCCGCTCGCCCCCAGACGAGGGCATTGCATCGTGAAGGAAAGAACGTGACCGGCCGACGCCGAAAACAGCGTAGTCAGGATCGCGCCGCCCGGTCCTCGGAGTTTCTGCCCGGCGACTGAACATCCAGGACGGCGGCCCGGTGGGGATCGTCGAGACGAAAGGAGAGGGACATGCAAGCTTCGCACGAGGAAAGCGGAGCCCGGCCGCAACGCCGCCGGCGCCCGGATTGTGGAAGAGGGGCGGCCGGCTTCACGCTCATCGAACTCCTGGTCGTCATCTCGATCATCGGCATCCTCATCGGCTTGCTCGTGCCGGCGGTCCAAAAGGTGCGCGAGGCGGCGCAGAGCGCGCAGATGAAGACGCTGTTGGAGTCGGACGGAAGCTTCTGTCAGGCCTTCCAATCCTTCTTCAAGGCCTGGGGGGTCTATCCCTCCAGCCTCGATGACCCGCGGCTGCTGCCGTACATGCCGGGCAACCAGCCGCCGGCCAAGCTGGCCGATGACCTGGATTTCTGCCTTCTCTACAAGCTGACCTCGACTGGAACGCCGGGCGTCCAGGTCGGCTGGAACTTCAGCTTGTGCGCGGTCCGAGACCACCAGGTCGAGTACTGCATCGACAAGACCTGCCAGGTGACCACCACGACGGGTTTCGAGGTCAAGGACACGTGCCCGCGACCGCCCGCTCCGACGCCCACGCCCGGACCGTCCGGTCCTCCCGGAAGGAACCAGGTCTTCGTGGGGGCGCTCGCGCTCGCCGGCGAGACGGTCGCGCCGATCCTCGAAGAGCATCCCGAGCTGATTCCGCAGGTCCGCCCGTACCTGACCCAGAACGGGATCGTCGACTCGGTCTTCGCGACACTCGCCGGCGACAGCGCGGCGCAGTCCTTGACGCTCACGCAGTTGCTGCAGAACCCGCTCGTCGCGCCCTTCGCGCCCTTTCTGAAGACCCCCGGATTCTTCGGTCCGGAGATCGACGCCCAGATCGTGATCCAGCGCAAGGACCTGACCGGCGACCCGCTGTTCCTCTTCTCATACGAATCGCTCCGCATTCTGTCGGAGCACTACAGCGTCAAGCATGGGGTGGCGCACTCCCTGGCCGAAAAGCTGGAAGAGGCGGAGGAAGCGGAACGCCGCGGCCATCTCCTGGTCAAGGACCTGGAGCTGAAAGCCTTCGAGCACGAGGTGCGGGCACAGACAGGGAAAGCCTTCACCCCGAGCCAGGCGCAAGTTCTGTTGACGCTCGTACAGACCCTCTGACTCGAAGACCCGTTTCCGGGAGATCGCCGAACGCAGACACCTTCGCGCGTCCGCGGCGGCTCTTTGCCTGCTCCTCGGCGCGGCCCTGGCTTCCCCGCGGTCTTCACCGTCGACAGCGAGAGCGACCAACCGGATGACAACACGGGGACACCGTCTGCCGCACCGCCGCGGGTACCTTCACTCTCCGGGCGGCGATCCAGCATGTTCGACTGCCGCCGCTTCCTTCCGATAACCCCGAAGGTTCTCCCTCGTTGACAGCCTCCTTCGCCAAAGGGTAGCTTTCGCCCCACCCGAAGCCCGGGTTGCTTCGCCGTGAGGTTGCACATGAAATCCACAGCATCGAGATATCTTCGCGCCGCGGCTGTCTTTCTCGTTCTGCTGCTGGGCGCGGCCGCGGCCTCCGCGGTCGGGTTCACGGTCAACGACGCCGGCGACCTGGACGACGACAATCCCGGCGATCACGTCTGCCACACGACCGCGGGGACCTGCACCCTGCGCGCGGCCATCACCGAGATGAACGCGACCGGCGGAGCGGGGATCGACTTCAACATCTCGGGCGCCGGGGTCCATACGATCAAACCGACCAGCCCGCTGCCCATCATCCACGTCAGCTTGCTCATCGACGGCTACTCGCAGCCGGGAGCGACCGCGAACACCCTGGCCGTCGGCGACAACGCTGTGCTCCTGATCGAGCTCGACGGCAGCCTGGCCGGTTTCGCCGCCACCGGGCTGACCATCTACGCCAACAACTGCACCGTCAAGGGTCTCGTCATCAATCGCTTTCGGAACCCCGGGATCTCGATCGACGCGACCGGCGGCGGGACTCTGGGCGGCAACGTGATCCAGGGCAACTTCATAGGAACCGATCCGACGGGCACCGTGGCCCACGGCAACCAGGGATTCGGCGTCTTCGCCCGCTCTCCCAACACCACCATCGGCGGGCCCAACCCCGCCGACCGCAACGTGATCTCCGGCAACGGCACGACGGCCCCCGCCGATTTCAACGCCAATGTCGAGATCGACTCGAGCTTTGGAATCAACAGCACCGGCTCCGTGATCCGCGGCAACTACATCGGAATGGATTCGACCGGGACGGTAGCGATCCCGTCGGGCAACAGCGGCAACGGCATCACCATACAAAGTGAAATGGTCGGTGGAAGCGGAGTGACGGTCGGCGGCACGGCTCCCGGGGCCGGCAACGTGATTTCCGGCAACCCCCAGTACGGGATCGAGTTTCGAGGCTTGACGTGCCTGAGCCCCAACTCGATCACCGGGGTCGCGGTGCAGGGCAACCTCATCGGGACGGACGTCGAGGGCGGCCCGCACGGCAACGGCTACGGCGGAATTCTCATCGGCTGCGGCGCGGTCAACAATTCGATCGGCGGCACGGCCGCGGGCGCCGGCAACGTCATCGCCTACAACGGAGGGGGAATCCAAACCGGCGGGGGCGTTCTCGTCGTCGACGGTTCGATCAATCCGACCGGCAACGCGATCCTGCAGAACAGCATCTTCCAGAACACGAAGGCGGCGGGCCCCGTCGCGTTCGGTCTCGGCATCGACCTCAGCGTGGATGGGCCGACGGTGAACGACGCGGGAGACGGCGACACCGGAGGAAACAACCGGCAGAATTATCCCGTCATCGCCAACGCCATCGTGTCGGGAGGCTCGATCACGATCCAGGGAACCCTGGACAGCGCGGCGAACACCAGCTACCGGATCGAGTTCTTCACCAACACGTCGTGCGATCCCAGCGGATATGGAGAGGGCCAGCAGTACCTGGGAACGACGCCGGTCCTGACGGACGCCGGCGGGCACGCTGCCTTCTCCGCTGTCATCCCGACCGTGGTGAGCGTCGGGAACACCATCACGGCAACCGCCACCGACTCCCTGGGGAACACGTCGGAGTTCTCTCTGTGCCACGCGGTCGTCACCAACGCGAAGTTCTTCACGCTGACCCCCTGCCGGGTCATCGATACCCGCAACCCCACCGGCCCCGACGGCGGACCGGCCATCCTTTCCGCCGGCTCCCGCGACTTCACTCTGGCCGGCCAGTGCTCGATCCCCGCCACCGCCACCGCCGTCGCCGTCAACATCGCTGTGACCCAGTCCACGAACGGCCCGGGGTTCCTGACGCTCTTCCCCGCGGGGACCGTCAAGCCCGGCATCTCCTCCATCAACTACAGCGCGGGCCAGACCCGGGCCAATAACGCCATCGTCCCCGTCAACGCCGCCGGCGCCATCACCGTCTACTGCGCCCAGGGCGGCGGCACCGTTCAACTCATCCTCGACGTCAACGGGTACTTCCAGTAAATGAAGGAGACGGCGGCCGTCGCCCTGTCGATCGAGTGGGGCGATCGGATCGCGAAGAGACGTTCGCGAAGGTGACTCGACACCCCCGCGGACGGGATAATCCCCCGTTGGGCGGACACGAGCCGAGAGCCTAGGAGGTTCTCGCTTCCATTTCCGTCGAACCCATGCCGCTCGCCTCCAGCAAGCCGCCGACACGAGCCGCCCACTACGGGCTGGCGATCCTGACCTTCATCAACCTCTTCAACTACCTCGATCGCTACGTCGTCGCGTCGCTGGTCGAGAGCCTGAAGGCGTCGGACCTTCGACTCAACGACACCCAGGCCGGCTCGCTCATGACGGGATTCGTTCTCGTCTACATGCTGACGTCGCCGTTCTTCGGGACGCTCGGCGATCGAGGCCCCCGTCCGCGCCTGCTCGCGTTCGGCGTCGGGATCTGGAGCCTGGCCACCGTGCTGGGCGGACTGACCCGCAACTTCGTCGGGCTCTTCGCCGCCCGGGCCACGGTCGGGGTGGGCGAAGCCGCGTACGGAACGATCGCGCCGGCGCTGCTGGCCGATTACTTTCCGAAGGAAAAGCGGGGCCGCGTGTTCGCCGTCTTCTTCGCGGCGATCCCGATCGGTTCCGCGGCGGGCTACGTGCTCGGCGGACTGATCGATCAGCATTTCGGTTGGCGGGCGGCCTTCTTCGTCGCGGGAGGACCGGGCCTCCTTCTCGCGCTGGCCTGTCTCCGGCTCGAGGATCCGCCGCGAGGGGCGCAGGACGACAGTGGTCCGAGGACGAAGGATGGGGGGGAGAAGTCCCTCCTCCGTCGGGCGTCCCGCGGGCCTCGTCCTGGATCTCGTCGTACGGGCATCTGCTCCGCAACCGCCCTTACGCTCTGACGGTTCTGGGCTATGCCGCGTACACCTTCGCGCTCGGCGGTCTCGCGTTCTGGACGCCCGCCTTCCTCGAGCGGGTCCGCGGGCTGACCAAGAGCGAAGCGACCGTGCAGTTCGGCGCGATCGTCGTCGCCACCGGGTTCGCCGGCACCTTCGCCGGGGGATGGCTGGGCGACTTCTTTCTGAAGCGCTCCCGGCAGGCTTACCTGATCGTGTCGGGCTGGGCCACGCTGGCGGCGGCGCCGGTCGCTCTTCTGGCGTTCGTCGCCCCGTCCCGGGCCGTCTATATGCCGGCGATCGTGGTGGCCGAGCTGCTCCTCTTCGCCTCGACCGGGCCGATCAACTCCGCGATCGTCAATCTCGTCGCGCCGACCGAACGCGCGACCGCCGTGGCCCTGTCGATCCTGGCGATCCACCTCCTGGGAGATGTTCCTTCCCCTCCCTTGATCGGCGCGATCTCGGACGCGACGTCGCTGTCGAAGGCCTTCCTCATCGTCCCGGTGGCGATCGCCGCGGGGGGCGTCATCTGGCTGGCGGCGGCCCGAAGCGGCAAACGGCGGTGAAGAGCTTTCTGCGGACCCTCTTCGGCCGAGCCCTCCGCATCTTCTTTCGCCGTGTCGAGGTCCAGGGATCGGATCACGTGCCTTTGGCCGGACCCGTCGTGCTGGTGGCCAACCACCCCAACGCCCTGGTCGATCCCCTGCTTCTGCTCTGCTTCGCACCGCGGGCGGTTTCGTTCCTGGCCAAGGCGCCTCTCTTCCGGATGCCAATCATCGGGATCTTCGTGCGCGCCCTCGGGTCGATCCCGGTCTACCGACCCCAGGACCCGGAAACCGACCTGGCCAGGAATCGCGAGACCTTCGAGTCCGCGCGCCGACTTCTCGAGGGCGGAGAAAGCCTCGCACTCTTCCCCGAGGGCGCTTCCCATGACGAGCCCAGGCTCTTGCCGATGAAGACCGGCGCCGCCCGGATCGCGCTGGGAGCCGCCAGCCGCAGAGAGTCCCCGATCTCGGTCGTGCCCGTGAGCCTGTACTACACGTTCAAGCAGCGGTTTCGAAGCTCCGTGCTGCTCTCGTTCGGCAATCCGGTCGTCGTCTCCCCCATTCCGCCCGACAAGGATGGAGAACCGCCGAGAGCCGCGGTCCGAGCACTCACCGAGAGAATCGGAGCGGCGTTGTCCGAGCTGACGGTCCAGGCGGAGACGCAAGAGGCGCTCGATCTCATCCGGCGGGCCGAGCGCATCGAATCCGCCGGGGATCGGGCGGCGGGAGACGCATCTCTGGCCAGCGAGCTCGAACGGCGCCGGCTGTTCGCGGAGGGTTATCGGAGGCTCGCCGGGAGGGATCCGGCTTGGCTGGCCCGTCTTCAGGAGCGCATCGCCCGGTTCGAGGCCGAGAGACGCGCCGCCGGCCTGTCTCTGGAACATCTGACGCCCCAGGGCCTCGCTCCGCGGGCCATCGCCGGCCTCTTCTTACGCAACCTCGCAGCCCTTCTGATGCTGCCGCTCGCCGCCGCCGGTCTCCTCCTCCACTACCCCCTCTACCGATTCGTGGGCTGGCTCGCGCGAAGGATCGCCCGGAGCAACGAGGATCTCCTGGCCACTTCCAAGATCGGCCTTTCCATGGTGGTGTTTCCCTTCCTATGGGTCGCCATCGCGCTGGCCGCGGCGCGGCTCTTTGGAGCAGGGGCCGCCGCCCTGGCTCTGGTGAGTCTGCCGATCTCGGGCTGGGCCGCTCTCGTCGCGGCGGAGAGCCTGGATCAGGTCATCGGCCGCGCCCGCGCGCTTCTGGACCTCTTCTTTTCCGGCGTCGGAATCCGGCGGCTCCTGGCGAGGCGGCAGGGGATTCGTGAGGAGTTCCTGCGGGTGCGGGCATCGCTCGAAGAGCATGGGCCGGGGGGCGGCCCTTCCGCGGGCGGCGGGGCGTCGCTCTAGAATCGATCACCTCCCGGACGGGAAGGCGACCGGCGGAACACGTATCGACCCGTTCTCCCACAATTCGGATCCCGCGCAAAAGGAGACATGACGATGAAAACACTCCTCCTTGCAGTTGTTCTCGTCCTGATCACACCGTTTGCCCTCGCTCAGTCTCCGCCCTTGACGACATGGAGCGCGCCGGCAGGCTTTCGGCCCTTCCACCAGGGAAGCATCACTACCCAGTCGGCGGCTCCCTTCATCGCCATCCCCCCCTGCCGCCAGTACAACTCGCTCACCTCCGGCGGCCCGCTGCCGGATAACACCCCGCGCACGGTCGCCCTGGGCGGCGCCCCCTGCAACATCCTCTCGAGCGGCATCGTCGCCGTCTCTTTGAACATCACCGTCTTCGCCATCACCGGCGCCACAGGCAACGGTGTCTTCAAGATCGGGGAGTCCTCCCCTCCCACGACCGCATGGATCAACTACCCCTCCTCCGAGACCCAGCGCGCCAACGCCGGCGCCATGTCGGTGGACAACAGCACGCAGATCGTCGTGCAGGTCAATCAGGGCGGCGGCTCGGTCCAGTTCACCGTGGACGTCAACGGCTACTACCCCAACGACGTCACCGGCACCACCGGCCAGGACACCTTCCTCTTCAAGTCCGCCAACAACGGGTCCGGCGGATTCGGCACCATGCGCGTGGAAAACACCGCGACCAGCGGCAGCCAGGCTTACGCCATCAGCGCTCTGGCCAACTCCGGCACCGACGGCGCCGCCGGCGTCTTCGGACACGCTCTGTCTTTGAACGGCTCGGTGTACGGAGTCAAGGGCAGGGACGACAGCGATTTTGGCGCCGGCGTTTACGGTTTCGATGCCACTGGTGACCCGGGCTTCGGAAACAACTTCGTTCCCGCAGGCGTCCTGGGCAAGAGCAAGAACAACTACGGTGTGCGAGGGATTACTCTGACAGGGGATACCGTGGTCGGTGATGTCGTCGATACTTCCGGCGCAATCCTCAAGGCGAGGGGCATTCTCGGTTTCGATGCCACGACTGCGGTCTATGGCAATGGAGATCTCTTGGTCACCGGCACGAAGAGCTTCGTCGACCCGCATCCGACCGACGCTTCCAGAGTGATTGCCTATGTCTCTCTCGAAGGCCCGGAGTCGGGAATCTACTTCCGCGGAAGGGGTCGATTCGAGCGCGGCATGGCGACCATCGCCGTTCCGGAGAGTTTCCGTCTCGTCGGCGACGAGGAAGGCCTGACGATCCAGGTCACGCCGATCGGTCGGATGGCCAGCTTTGCCGTTGTCAGCGCGGACTTGAACCAGATCGTCGTGCGCGGCAGCGCCGATGTGGACTTCTACTACCTCGTCAACGGCGTCCGCAAGGCGTTCAAGGACTACGACCCGATAAAAGAGAATCGCTTCTTCGGGCGCCGCAGGGACGAAAGAATGGTGGACGCTCTCTCTCCCGAGCAGAAGAGACGCCTGATCGCCAATGGAACCTACAATCCCGACGGCACGGTCGACGTCGAGACCGCCCGGCGGCTCGGATGGGACAAGGCCTGGGAAGCGCGCGAGCGCCCGGCGATCCCCTCCCATCCAAATTGATCACGGTAGCCGGCTCCTCGCCGTGCTTCTCGGCCACCTGGCGGCTGTGGTCGAGAGATCCGTTGGCGGCTCGGACCGGCGCCGGCTCGAAGTGGTTCAAGAGTCTGAACAGCCGCGCGAAGATGCCGTGAGCTCCAGACACCTCCGCCCGCGGCGGACGGAAGGACGACGGGCGCGTTTCGTCTTAGAATCGATCCCAACGGGGCGCGCGTCGGCGGACTCGAATCGCCGAATCTCGCGATTCCCAAGCATGACAATCGGTGAAAGGAGTCGCGATGAAGAAGCTCCTGCTTTGCGTTGTCGTTTTTCTCGTCACGGGTCTGGCCTTCGCGCAATCTCCTCCGTTGACGAGTTGGGCCGCTCCGGCCGGGTTCCAGCCCTCGAACTCTCACAAGGGAATCACCACGCAGTCGGCGGCTCCCTTCATCGCCATCCCCCCCTGCCGCCAGTACAACTCGCTCACCTCCGGCGGCCCGCTGCCGGATAACACCCCGCGCACGGTCGCCCTGGGCGGTGCTCCCTGCAACATCCTCTCGAGCGGCATCGTCGCCGTCTCTTTGAACATCACCGTCTTCGCCATCACCGGCGCCACAGGCAACGGTGTCTTCAAGATCGGGGAGTCCTCCCCTCCCACGACCGCATGGATCAACTACCCCTCCTCCGAGACCCAGCGCGCCAACGCTGGCGCCATGTCGGTGGACAACAGCACGCAGATCGTCGTGCAAGTCAATCAGGGCGGCGGCTCGGTCCAGTTCACCGTGGACGTCAACGGCTACTACCCCAACGACGTCACCGGCACCACCGGCCAGGACACCTTTCTCTTCAAGTCCGCCAACAACGGGTCCGGCGGATTCGGCACCATGCGCGTGGAAAACACCGCGACCAGCGGCAGCCAGGCTTACGCCATCAGCGCTCTGGCCAACTCCGGCACCGACGGCGCCGCCGGCGTCTTCGGACAGGCTCTGGCCACGAACGGAGAGCCTGTCCACGGAGTCAAGGGCATGACAGACTCTCTTGGAGGGGGCGGCGTCTACGGCTTCGATGCGACCGGTGACCCGGGTTTTGGCGGCAACCCTGTTGGCGCGGGCGTCCTCGGCAAGAGCAGGACGAGAATCGCGATTCGGGGAATATCGCATTCGGGCGCGGCGGTCGCTGGCGACATCGTGAACAACGCCGGGGACACAGTGCTGACCGAAGGAGTCCTGGGATACGACAATACTGTCGCGATTCTCGGTCTCGGAAATTTCACCGCCTCCGGCACGAAGAACTTCCTCGACCCCCATCCCACCGACGCCTCGAAGGTGATCTCCTATGTGTCGCTCGAAGGTCCGGAAGCCGGGACCTACTTCCGAGGACGTGGCCGTATCTCGCGGGGTCGAGCCACGATCTCCGTGCCGGAGAGCTTTCGCCTCGTCAGCGACGACGAGGGAATCACCGTACAGGTGACGCCGATCGGCGCTCCCATCCCTGTCGCCGTCGTAGCGGCCAGCCTGGACACGATCGAGTTGAGCGCGGATCGAGACGTGGAGTTTTATTACTTCGTCAACGGCGTCCGGAAAGCCTTCAAGGACTATGAGCCGATCCAGGAGAACCGCTTCTTCGGACGCCGAAGCAGCGAAAGAATGATCGGCGCTCTGTCCCCCGAACAGAAGCGGCGTCTGATCGCCAACGGGACCTACAACGCCGACGGCACAGTCAACCTGGAGACGGCGCGGCGCCTGGGCTGGGACAAGGCCTGGGACGCCCGGGAGGAGCGCGAGCCGGGCAGAGCCCGAGATTGAGAGAGAGCGGCCCGACTCCTACCCGCGCTTCTCCGAGACCCTTCGGCGGCTGTGGTCCAGAATCCGCTTCCTCATGCGGATGGACGCGGGCGTCACCTCGACGAGCTCGTCGTCGTTGATCCATTCGATGGCCTGCTCGATGTTGAGCTCCCGCGGCGGCGTCAGCTTGATCGCCATGTCCGAGGTCGAGGCCCGCATGTTGGTCAAGTGCTTCTTCTCGCACGGCTGGACGACCATGTCGGATTCCTTGGGCTGCTCGCCGACGACCTGGCCCGCGTAGACCTTGTCCACGGGCTTGACGAAGAACGTGCCCCGATCGGCCAGGCGGTCGAGCGCATAGGCCGTCACGTCGCCGCCTTCTTTGGCGATCATCGCTCCCTTGATCCGATTGGGGAGCGGCCCGCGGTGAGGGCCGTATTGATCGAACAGGTGGTTCAGGAGCCCCGTTCCCTTGGTCAGGGTCAGAAACTCCAATCGGAATCCGAGCAGGCCGCGCGAAGGAATCGTGAACTCCAGGCGCGTGCGGTCGCCGTGCTTGCCCAGATGCTTCAGCTCCCCCTTGCGCTCCCCCACCGACGCGATGACGGGTCCGGTGAATTCGTCGGCGCAGTCGATGACCAGCTCCTCGTATGGCTCGAGCAGCTCTCCGTTCTCGCCGCGATGGAAGATGACCTGGGGACGGCCGAGCGCGAACTCGTAGCTCTCCCGCCGCATCGTCTCGGCCAGGATGGCCAGCGACAGCTCGCCCCGCCCCAGAACCAGAAAGGAATCCGGCGATCCGGTCTTCTCCATGCGCAGGCCGACGTTCTTCTCCAGCTCCTTCTCCAGCCGTTCGAGCAGATGCCGGCTCGTCACGTACTTGCCGGAAATTCCCGACATCGGCGAGTCGTTGACCCGGAACTCCATCGACAGCGTCGGCTCGTCCACACGGATGCCCGGCAAGGGGGCGGGATCGACCAGATCGAGAATCGTGTCGCCGATTTCGATGTCGGGAAAGCCCGAGATCATGCAGATGTCGCCGGCCGAAGCATCGGTGACCTCGACCCTTTCGATGCCTTCGAAGAGGTAGATCTTCCCCGCCCTGCCCTTCTCCACGACGGTTCCGTCCGGCCGGACCGCCGCCAGGTCCGTGGCATGCGAAAGACTTCCCGAGTGAATCCGCCCGATCGCCAGCCGGCCAAAATAGTCGGAGTAGTCGATGTTGGCGACGATCATCTTGAAGGGTGCGTCGCCGATGACCGGCGGAGGAATTTCCTCCAGGATCGCGTTCAACAAAGGCCGAAGGTCCCCGGACGTCGCGTTGGGGTCGCGGGAAGCGAAGCCCAGCCGCCCGGAGCCGTACAGCACCGAGAATTCCAGGTGCTTCTCCTCGGTGGCCAGCGAGAGAAAGAGCTCGTGGATCTCCTCCTCCACCTCCGCCACCCGCGCGTCGGCCCGGTCGATCTTGTTGATCAGGACGATCGGCCGCTTGCCCGTCTCCATGGCCTTCTTCAGCACGAAGCGCGTCTGCGGCAAAGGACCTTCGGAGGCGTCGACCAGAAGCAGGATCCCCTCCACCATCGTGAGGATGCGCTCGACCTCGGAGCCGAAGTCCCGGTGGCCCGGCGTGTCCACGATGTTGATTACGGTCTCGCCGTACTTCACCGCAGTGTTCTTGGCCAGGATCGTGATGCCGCGCTCGCGCTCGAGCTCACCCGAATCCATGACCAGCTCCTGGACGTGCTGGCCGGCTCGGTACGTCCCGCACTGCTTCAAGAGCGCGTCGACCAATGTGGTCTTGCCGTGGTCGACATGCGCGACGATGGCCAGGGCGCGGCGGTCCGATCGAACGGCCGCGGGAGCGCCGGCTTTCTCTGGAGGTGTCATGACCGCATTCATCTTGTCTTTCCTGTAAGTTGGAGGCAACCCGAATCAGGCCCGTCGTAGCCCGGCGCGCCGATCGCGGGATGGAAGGCCAGTGTGATGTTACCGTACATGGGTGAATCGCACAAACGTCCCCGCGACAACGAGAGGTCGGGCTTCGGCCCCGCCGCGAAGATCCCGCCGCTGACGGTCCGCCCCGCACCACCCCGTTGAAGCCGCTTTCCCTGGAACCCTCCGCCGCGCTCCGACGCTTTTTCGGGCACCAGGCCTTCCGCCCCGGACAGGAGGCCGTCGTGCGCGCGGCCCTGGCCGGCAAGGACGTTCTGGCCGTCATGCCGACCGGATCGGGGAAATCGATGGGCTATCAGTTGCCGGCCCTCCTCCTGCCGGGCACGACCCTCGTCGTCTCGCCCCTGATCGCCCTGATGAAGGATCAGGTCGATGATTTGAATCGCCGCGGCATCGCGGCGCAGGCCCTCCATTCGATGATGTCGCGCGCCGAGCGCGACCAGGCCATGGAGCGCGCGCAGCGGGGGGACTTCCGCCTCCTCTACGTCTCCCCCGAGCGGTTCGCGGGAGCCCGGTTCGCGCAGGCTCTGGCGAGCCTGCCCCTGGCGCGCTTCGCCGTGGACGAGGCTCACTGCGTCTCGGAATGGGGTCACGATTTCCGCCCCGACTACCGGCGCCTGGCGGACGCTGCGGCCCGATGCGCGCGGGCCGACGGCGCGGCGGGACGCCCGCCGATCCTGGCATTCACCGCTACCGCGACGCCCGAGGTCCGAGAGGACATCGTCGACCTGCTCGGTCTGCGCGAGGCGGAGGTCTTCGTCGCCGGCTTCGACCGGCCCAACCTCTTCTTCGACGTACGGCGGGTGTCGGGAGAGCTCGAAAAGAGAGCGATCCTGCCGGAGCTCGTCGGGTCCCGCCGGGCCCTGGTCTACGCCGCCACGCGCAAGAGCGCGGAGCGGGCCGCGGAATCTCTGCGCTCGACCGGCGTGGCGGCCGAGGCCTACCATGCCGGCTTGGACGACGACGAGCGCGTGCGCGTCCAGAACGCCTTCGCCTCCGGGCGGGCCCGCGTCGTCTGCGCCACCAATGCGTTCGGCATGGGGATCGACCGTCCCGACGTCGAGGCCGTCATCCACTTCGAGATCGCCGGATCTCTGGAGGCCTACTACCAGGAAGTCGGGCGAGGAGGACGCGACGGGCGCCCGGCCGACGCGATCCTGCTCTGGAACTACGCCGACGTGCGCACGCGCGAGTTCTTCATCGAACGCGAAGACACCGAGGGCGACCTGCTGCGGCGCCGGGAGCCGCTCGAACCGGCGGAACGGGAACGCAAGAAGGCGCTCGATCGCAAGAAGCTTCGTCGGATGATCGCCTACGCCGACTCGACCGGCTGCCTGCGGGCCACGCTCCTCGGTTACTTCGGGGAGCGCGACGTCCTCCCGCGCTGCGGAAACTGTGGAAACTGCCGGCGGCGCCGTGCTCTGGACGCCGACGAGCTCCTCTTCTTGCGCAAGATCCTCTCCGGTGTCGCGCGTGGAGGTGAGCGGTGGGGCAAGCGCAAGGTCGCGGCCATGCTCGCCGGGCGCCTCGAGGATCTGCCGGAATCCCTGACCCGTCTTTCCACGACCGGGCTGCTGAAAGGAACCCCTCCCGCCACGATCGAGAGTTGGATCGAGGCCGCGGCGGGCGCCGGATTGCTCTCGCCCACCGACGATTCCTATCGCATCCTTTCCCTGACGAGAGCAGGGAGAGAGGTGATGGCGGGGCGCTGCCCGGACGCCGCCCTGACTCTGCCCGAAGTCCCGCCGCCCAGGCCGCGCGGCGGGAAAAAGAAGCGACCCGCGCGCGGAGAAGCTGCGATGCCGGTTTCGCCTGATCCGGGACTTCTCGGCCTGCTGCGCCAATGGCGACGCCAGGAGGCGGCGCGCCGGGGCGTGCCCGCCTATGTCGTCCTCCACGACGCCACGCTCGAGCAGGTCGCCGCGGTCCGGCCGGCCACGCTCGACGCGCTTTCGGAGGTCCCGGGGATCGGTCCGGCCAAGCTCGCCGCCTATGGCGGTGCCCTGCTCGACATCGTCGCGCCACGATAGAGTCCCCGGCTGTCTGCGGAGGTGCACCGCAATGATCCGTCGCCCCTTCGCCCGGAGCATCGAGCTGGCGCAGGCGCTGCGAGCCCAGCACGTGGAGTTGGAGGAGCTCGTCTTTGCCGACGAAATCCACGCCTTCCGGGAGCATCGCCACTGGCTCGCCGCCTATCACGCAGCGACGGACTTTCTCGCGCGGCATCTGGAAACCCCGCGCGCGCCCTCGCCGGCGAAGACACCCTGACAGGGGCCATTTCCTATTGAAGCACGATGCAGTGGATCCCGCCTTCGCCGGTGGGAAAGATCGGGACCGGGTGCACTTCGATTCCGTTGCTCTCGTAGATCGCTTTCTGTCGATCGAAGATCGGGTTGGGGCTCGCCGCGGCGCGGTCCATCTCCTGCCACGCGTTGCGGATCGCCGTCTCCACGCCCGACCATGCCGATCCGGTCGGCGCCTGCCGCCACGCCTCCACCGCGGCGTCCAGCTCCTGGAAGACATGCTGCAAGCGCCGCTGAGGGTTTCGCCCGTCGGAGAGCTCCAAGTGATAGGGATACCGGCCGAGCAAGACGATCGACCGGTTCGCAACGGGATCGAAGAACTTGGCGGCCCCGACGGGGCTACGCACGGGGTGGTCGGCGAAGGGCAGGCGAGCCACTCGGTATCCGAGGGCTTCGAGCTGCCGGGCGTCCCGATCGTATTCTGATTGGAGCCGCGCGATGACGTCCGGGGCGAAGGGGTCATGGCTCAATGCATCGGCCGGATGGGACGCGTACGTCGGCACGAAGGCCGTGATGCCCACCGGGCTCCGAAAAACAGCGGCCATCATGTCGAGATGGAAGAGCTCGGGATTGGCCAGCCGGGGATCGCGCAGACCGTCCTCGCCGATCACCACGACATCCAAGCCGAAAAAGGCCTCCCGATAGACCCGCCGCGCCTCCTCGATCTGCGCCGGCGAGAGAGGCCTGCCGTCCCAGGCAAAGCCATTGCGCGTCTCGAGGAAGCGCACGACCCGGTTTCGTCCGATGAGAAGCGCGAGCCGGGAGTCCGGCAGACGGACCAGGGCCAGGTCGCCGCCCTCGGTGCTCAGGCCCGGCAGCCGACGCAGAACGAACTCCTGCGGGTATTGCTGCACGAGGCGCTCCACCGCATCCCGATACAAATCGTCGCAGTCCAGTCCCAGCGCGAGCACGAGGCGCCCGCGCGCGTCGTACCCGATCGCTTCGGCCATGTCCTGCGGAAACGGGATCGGCCGACGGACCGTGAAGAACCGAATCCTCTCGCGGATCTTCTCCTCCGGCCAACCGACGCGCTCCCTCAGGTACTGGCGAAAAAGGTTCTCCTCTGCGCCGAGCGATCGCGCCGGCGCGGGCGCGACGGGCACGGCCAGGAAGAAGCGCGTCTGTGCGGGCGCATACCGGAACAGCTGCCCATGCTTGAGCTCGAAATCGAGCCAGTAGAGCCGACGCCTCAGCCAGGCCAGGCGAGGGCCTTCCCGGCCCTCTCCCCACGCCGAGGTGTCCGGCAGAAAAAGGTATCTCGCCTCGACCGGATCCAGACCGAGGACGACGCGCGACAGCGTCCGCTCCGATTCTGCGACGAGCCGCACGTCCGCGGGGCCCGAGGCCGTGGACGGGGGGAGCAGGGTTTTCGGAGAGGGAGGCGCGACCGGAGTCTCCGCCGCCAGCAGAATGCTCATGCCCAGAAGAAAAGGCCACATGGCGGAAGAAGAAACTGTAGCAGGAAAGTTCCCGCCCCTCGCGGTCGAGACGCCGGACGCTACAATGTTCTCCATGACGGCGCCACGGGTGGTCTATTCGACAGAGCGAGGCCGTGTGTGCGGAACCTGCGGCTGGCCGGAGGCCGATTGTCGCTGTTCCAATCGCCTGGCGCCTCCGGACGAGCCGGTCCCGGCCAGAATCGCCGCGACGGTGCGCCTCGAGCACCGGGCCTCGGGCAAGAGCGTCACGGTGATCGACGGGCTTCCTCGGAATGCGCCTTTCCTCGAATCTCTGGCCAATGAGCTGAAGAAATCTTGCGGCGCCGGAGGACGGGCCGGCGAAGGACTCGTCGAGCTGCAGGGAGACCACAGGGAGCGCCTGCGCGATCTCCTCGCGGCGAAGGATTGGACTGTGAAGGGATGACCAGGGTGCCTCCCGCTTCGGACTTCCACTCATGACTGCGCGCATCTATCTCGTCCGCCACGGCGCGACGGCGTCGACCGCGGAGGACGCCTTCTCCGGGATGGAGGACGTGCCCCTTTCCGACGTCGGCCGGGAGCAGGCGGAGAAGCTCTCCCGACGCCTCTCCGGAGAGCAGATCGCGGCCGTCTACGCTTCGCCCATGGCCCGCACGATGGAAACCGCGCGGATCCTGGCGCTGCCGCACGGTCACTCGGTCTCACCCCGCGACGGGTTTCGGGAGATCTCGCACGGACACTGGGAAGGAAGAAAACGGGCCGACGTCGAGCGGCTCCATCCCGAGGAGTACGCGCGCTGGGAGCGCGACCCCTACTCCTTCGCGCCCAAGGGCGGCGAGACGGGGCTGGCCGTCACGGCGCGCGCGCTTCCCGAGCTGCTCACGGTGGTCGCAGCCCATCCCGACGGCCGGGTCGCCGTCGTCTCCCATAAGGCGACCATCCGGCTTCTGCTCAGCTCGCTGCTCGGTTTCGATCCGCGCAGCTACCGCGACCGCCTGGACCAGAGCCCGGCTTCCCTGAATGTCCTCGACTTCAAGGACGCCACCCGCGCGCGCCTGATGCTGTTCAACGACATCTCGCACTACGCCGACGCCGGATCGCAGACCCCGGCCACTCCCGGCGCGCGGCTCTCGAAGTGGTGGGACGCGAGGAAGTGACGCGGGGACGGGGGACGCGGAGACGGGGAGGGTATAGCATATTTGATATGGCCTGATTCCTGGATTTGCTTCCAGCCCGGGAATGTGTCAAAGTGCGTCTGCCCGAAGCGACCCCCCCTCGACGGATAGCCCGGTCGCGCCGAACGTAGGCCTCGCCGGCGAATCCTTCGTTCTCAAAATTCACCGCCGGAATGCACAGCGGACGCGCTCCGCACAGAGACGCGCCGCGGAAGGATTCCTTCGATCCCATGTCTTTCTCCAAATTCGGACTCCACGCAGATCTTCTTCGAGGCGTGCACGATCTCGGGTTCACCCGTCCCACGCCGATCCAACACGACGCCATCCCGCCGGCCATGGAAGGCCGCGACGTCCTGGCCTGCGCCATGACCGGGAGCGGCAAGACCGCCGCGTTCATCCTGCCGATCCTCCACCGTCTCTCGGCCAAGAAGCGCGGCGTGACGCGAGCCCTCGTCCTGACGCCGACCCGAGAGCTGGCCGCGCAGATCGAGGAGCACGCCCGCGCCCTGGCCACCCACACGCCGATGGCGGCCGCCGCGGTCTTCGGCGGCGTCGGAATGGGGCCGCAGGAGCACGCCTTCCGGGCCGGCGTGGACATCCTGGTGGCGACCCCGGGACGGCTCCTCGACCACTTCCGGTTCCCGTACGCCCGGCTCGAGCACCTGGAGGTCCTGGTCCTGGACGAGGCGGACCGGATGCTCGACATGGGATTTCTCCCCGACATCCGCCGCGTCCTGAAGCATCTGCCCGCCAGGCGCCAGACCCTCTTCTTCTCCGCGACCATGCCGGCCCCCATCGTCCAACTGACCCGCGAGATGCTGAAGAATCCCTTCACCGTCAATCTGGAGCGTGCGCCTCTTCCCGCCGTCGGCATCACTCAGGCGGTCTACCCCGTCGCGCAGAACTTGAAGGCGCCGCTCCTGGTAGAGCTGCTCCGACGCGGAGACTTGCAGAGCGTGCTGGTCTTTACGCGGACCAAACATCGGGCCAACCGGCTTGCGGAGACGCTTTCGAAGAGCGGCGTGCACTGCGACCGCATCCACGGAAACCGATCCCAACAGCAGCGCACCCAGGCGCTGACCGGGTTCAAGCAGGGGCGCTTCCACGTCCTCGTCGCGACCGACATCGCGGCGCGGGGGATCGACGTCGAGGCTTTGTCTCACGTCGTCAACTTCGACGTCCCGCACGTGCCCGAAGACTACATCCACCGCGTCGGCCGGACCGCTCGGGCCGAGATGACCGGTGACGCGTTTACGTTCGTCTCCCCGGAAGAGGAGGCGGACTTGCGCGCGATCGAGAAAGCGATCGGCAAGCGCCTGCCCCGCGTGACGGTGCCGGGCTTTGACTACAGCCGCCGCCCGATCGAGAAGCTGGAAGTGCCGCTGGCCGAGAGGATCGCAGCCATCCGCGCCCGCAAAGCGCAGGAGCGCGCGCGGGCCAAGGAAAAGGCGCAGCGTCGGGCGGCGAATGCCGCGCGTCCGCCTGGGCCGGCGCGCCCGCCCGCACCCCAAGGCTCCAAGCCCAGGGACGCCCGCGCGCCGCAGCCGGCCTGGGGCCGCCGGGGTTAGCCCGGCGAGCGGCCCGCGGCGACTCTCCCGGAAACCAGGGCGCCGCGCGGTGCCGCGCCTGGTCTACTTGCCGGCCGCGCCGCCGTAGATGGGAAGGGTGGCCCGGACGGGCTCCGTCGCCGCCGCTCGCGCCGACGCGGCCGCAGCAGCGGGAATGACCGGAACCTCCTGCCCCGGAAGCACCGGGAGGGGCACCGAGCGCCCGCGGGCGAACACCTCGTGGCGGCCGTTCTTCTTGTACCATTCGGCGAGCGTCGCCGTCTGGAACATCTCTTCGATGATCTTGCGCCAGCCCACGCCGGTGTTGTACGCGCAGAAGGAGATCTCTCCCATCTGCGTGGCGTAGGGGATGATGCACATCTCGGTGCGCCGGAAGTCGTAGTTGAAAAGATCCTGGAACCACATGCCGCCCACGAAGAAGACGCGCCAGTCATAGCGCTTCTTCTCACCGAACCCGAGCTTGCCGCCGGTGTGGCCATCCATGATCTGGATGACCTTCCAGGGAGAGAGCGACGCCGGGATCCCTTCGGGGCGCAGGTTGCGCAGGACGGACAGACCGGTCTGAAGTGCGGTCCAGGATTTGCGCCGCGCGGAGTCGGTGATGGCCTTGATGTCGTTGAGCATCCGGTCCACGTTCAGGATCGACGGGACCGTCACCGTCTCCTTGGTCTTCTCGTCCACCAGAAGCATCGTGCCGATCCCGCAATTGGGATGGCAACCGCACTTGAACGATCCCCACTCCGACTCGAGTCCGCCCAGGAGGTCCTTCAAGTCCGACAGCGGGCCGGACGCGGACAGCGGGTACCAATCGCGCATCGGCTCCCCGATCCCGGCCTGCTCCTTGGCGTCGTGGGCCAGATGGGAAAGCGTGTAGCGCTGCTTCGTCCGGGTCTCGTCGTCGATGTCTTCGTCCCGCCCGGTGAACGAGACGGGCTGGAAGGCGACCGCGTTGATCTTGTCGATGTTCTCGATGGCGAACTTCAGGATGTCGCCGACCTGGTCGTTGTTCACGCCGTTGACGATGGTCGTCACCAGGGTGACGTCGACGCCGTGCTTCTTCAGGTTCTCGATCGCGCGGCGCTTGACATCGTAGAGATTGCCCACCTTGCGGTGCTCGTTGTGCTCGTTGCCGACACCGTCGAACTGCAGGTAGGCGAAGCGCAGCCCCGCTTGCGCCGCCTCGCGCGCGAAGTCCTCGTCCTGCGCGAATCGGATCCCGTTGGTGGCGCACTGAACTGAGAAATAGCCGATCTCCCGCGAGTACTTGATCGCCGGCAGGAAGTGCGGGGAGAGGGTCGGCTCGCCGCCGGAGAACTGAACCGAGAGCTGCCGGCGGGGCTTGATGGAGGCTGCATCGTCGAGCAGTTTCTGGACGTCTTCCCACTCGAGCTCATGGACGTAGCCGACCTGGTTGGCATCCATGAAGCAGGGGTTGCACATCATGTTGCAGCGGTTGGTCAGGTCGATCGTCAGAACCGCTCCCCGCCCGTAGCGGATCGAGGACGTGCCGTGATTGTGGAGTCCGTCCTTGGGAATGACGAAGTCGCGGCCGGGATAGAGCGATTCGAGCCGCCGGAAGAACGCCGGATCGCCGGACATCACGTCCTCGAAATGTCCATGCTTGGGGCAGTCCTTCTTCATCAGGATCTTGCCGTCTTCCTCGACGATCGAGGCCTTGATCTCGCCCGGGTTGCCCTCGACCAGCACTTTCCAGTCCGCGTCTCCCGAAAGGATCTGGTCTCGAACCTCTTTGACGCACCGGGGACAGAGCGAATCGGTCTGGCGCGGGAATCCGAGCTGGGGAAACGAGCGCTCCCGCTGCTTCAAGAGCGGCCCCGGCGCCCACTTGGGAGAGAAGGATCCTTCAGGAAACCGGCGGTCGATGCCGCGCGCCACGCGCCACAGCGCCTCCGCCACGATCCGCACAGCCGCGTAGATTGTTTTTCGCATGGCTCGTGTAGCCCCGGCGTCCCGAGGAGCGCTCCTCCGTCCGTAAATCGGCTGGGAATCCCGGCCGTAAATTTCGATGAATTCTATCCGAAAACGCCCGAGCGTGGAGAGAGAGAAGACGTGGCGGAGGACCGGGAAGCGAGAAAACGGTCGATGGAGAACGCGGCCATGTCGGGAGCCTGGGCTCCGGAGAACAAATCGACCATTCGGATCGCCGTCGCCGGCGCGAGGAGGATGCCATTGCGGAAATGGCCGGTGGCCAGGAAGAGCCCGGGAATCGGCGACCGGCCCAGGATGGGCAGGTCGTCGGGCGTGCCCGGCCGCAGGCCGGACCAGGCCCGAACGAACACCGCGCCGGAGAGGTCGGGGAGGAGCCGCACCGCCGCCGCGATCAATCCGGAGACGCCGCCGGCTGTCACCTCCTTGCGAAAACCGACGCGCTCGACCGTCGCTCCGACGAGGAGCCGGCCGCCCGGACGCGGCACGAGGTACACCTCCTCGTCCTGAACCACGCACGGCAGCTCGCCGTCCCATTCCAGCTCCACGATCTGGCCGCGGACCGGCTCGACCGGTATCGAGAAGGAAAGGCCCGGATCGAACGCGGCCCACGTCCCCGCGGCATCGACGACCTGGCCCGCCCGGAGACAACCGCGATCCGTCTCCACGCCCACGCACCGCTCGTCGTCGATGAGAAATCGACGCGCCGTCGAACGCGTGAGCAGGCTTGCCCCCCGGCTCGCGGCCGAGAGCGCGAGAGCCCGTGTCAGCAGCCCTCCGTCGACGATTCCTTCCTGCGGGAAGAAAAGCGCTTCGGAAATCTCCTCGGAAAGTCGTCCGCCTGCCCGCGCGGCCGCTGCCGCGCCGTCCAGCGCCTCGACGTCCAGCCCCGCCGCCTTCTGCCATCCGAACGTCTCGGCCAGACGGCCGGCCGGCGAGAACGAGCAGCGCAGGATTCCACACCACCGGTATCCCATGTCGATCCCGGTCTCCGTGGTCAGATCCTGGGCCCAGCGGCGATGAAGCGCTCGGCTCTCGAGCCCGAACGGGAACAGCGGCCCGGGAGCCGTCGACTCGGCCTGCGGCGAAAGCATTCCCGCTGCGGCGCTGGAGGCTTCCGCGCCCGGCTCTTCCTTCTCCACCACCGCGACCCGCCGTCCGCGACCCGCAAGCTCGCGAGCGAGGGCGCAGCCGATGATTCCGCCGCCAACGATGACGACGTCGAATCGCGAGGAATCTCGGTTCATCGCCACCAGACTGGACGCGATCCCGCCCGATCCAGGAATCTGTCGAACGCTCGGGCGAAGAGCTTCGCCCCCGCGTAGCCCGCGCCCGCGCCGGCGAGGGCGGAGAGCCACACAACGGCTCCCGGCGTGCGGCGCCCCAAGAGGCGCCGGGATGCGGCGCTGGCGCCGCGGCGGGCCGCTTCGGCCGCGACGGCCGTCAGGAGACTGCCGCCGGCGGCCGCCGCCCGCTCCATCATTGTCGTTTGGCGCCCTCTGGCCCGGGCGATCGACGCAGCCAGGCGGTTGAGCGCCGCGAGTTGATAGGAAACGTCCGCTGCGGAGATCACCCGGCCCATCAGTTCCATGGCGGCACAGGCCGTCCCTCCGACCGCGGCGCAGCGCCACGCCGTCTGCTCGGTCAGCCGGTGAACGAGGGCGTCTCTGGAGAGGTCGGGATGCCTCGCCCGGACGCGATCGACCGTCCGAGCGGCGGCGGCATTCTCATCCGCGAGAACGGCGAGGACGAGGTCTCTGTACATCGAGGAGATCCTACCGCCGCCGTCGCTTCCACGTCGCTTCCGCTTCCACGTCGCTTCCGCTTGCTCGGGATCTGCGCCTTCGGCGCACCGTCGGTCCGCTCGGCCGGATGCGGCCTCGACGGCCCGCCTGATCCCGAGCTGCGCTCTCGCTCCCGCGGCGCGCGCCTCCTCCCCTCTGGGAGACTTCGCGCGCCGCGAACCGGGGCTGGCTCCGAACCGAGGACTGAGGACTCGAGAGGCTGATGCCCCTGCGGATCTATCCTCTGACGCGCATCGGCACGTCGCTTCCGCTTGCACGGGGCAAGAACAAATCCCCCCGTCTCCCCGTCCCCCCATTCCCCCGTCTGCAGATCTTCGCCGCAGTGACGCTCCGACCGCAGGGAGAGGGAATTCGAAGCGACCACGCGTGTTATGGTTCGCCGTGCTTTTCTGGAAAGGAGATTCCATGAAGAGAGCCTTGCTCGCGCTCATGCTCGCCGGCGCCGTGCCGTTGCTCGGTGCCGCCGCGGCTCAGAAGAAGACGGCAGCCCGAAAGGAAAAGAAGATGACCACGCCCCGCGACTACGCCAACACGCTGGTCACGCTCCAAACAGACATGGGGGACATCACGATCAAGTTCCTCTACGACAAGGCGCCCAAACACGTGGAGAACTTCGTCGACCTTGCGGCCTCCGGCTTTTACGACGGCACGATGTTCCACCGGGTGATTCCCGGCTTCATGGTCCAGGGAGGCGACCCGCAGACCAAGAAGCCGGAGGACCCGATGCATCCCTACGGAACGGGCGGCAACATGGTCAACGGCCAGGAGAAGACGGTCAAGGCCGAGTTCAACGACGTCTCTCATAAACGGGGGATCGTCTCCATGGCCCGCTCCAACGATCCCAACTCCGCCTCTTCGCAGTTCTTCATCGTGGTGAAGGACTCGACGTTCCTCGACGGAAAGTACTCCGCGTTCGGGGAGGTCGTCTCGGGAATGGACGTCGCGGACAAGATCGCCGCGGTGGCCCGAAACTCCAACGACCGGCCGAACACGCCGATTCGGATCAAGAAAGCGGTCGTGACACAGCCGAAGGGATGAATTTCGACAGGGAGACGGGGCGACGGGGAGACGGGGAGATCTCTTGCCCCCTCCCCCAGTCCCCCCGTCCCCCACTCTCCCCGTCCGCTCCTCGCCCGGATTGACACGTCCCGCCGCTGTGGACGTCATGACCACCACCACAATCCCTGAAGACTTCCCCGGTCTCGCGCAGCTGGCGCGCCGCACACGGCACGAGCCGGCGTCGGTGGAGATCCTTCCGGGCGACGTGGGGCGGCGGCGCTACGTCCGCCTCGTGCTGGAGAGCGGCCAATGCGTTCTGGGAGTGGTCTACCCGCAGGAGGAGACGGACTCGCGCCTGCGTTGGAACGCGGCTCGGACGATCCTGCGCGATCGCCTGCGAGTCCCCTCGCTCATCGCCGACGACCAGCAGGGCAACCAGATCGTGGAAGATCTCGGACGCGCGGACGTCGCGTCGCTCCTCTTGACCCAGCCCGAGAGCCGTTCGCTCTGGTTGGACCGCGCGGCCGCAGGCGCCGCGCTCTTCGCCGACACGCCCGATCCCGGCATCAATCTGCCCTTCGAGGCGGCGTTCTTCCGGCGCGAACTCGATCTGGCCCGGGAAGCCGTCTTCGACCTCTGGCTCGGGGCGCCGCTCTCCCCGGCCGAGCGCCGGGCCCACGACGAATGGGCCCGGGGGTTATCGGAAGAGATCGCGCGTCATCCCCGCGTGCTCTGCCACCGCGACTACCACGGCAACAATCTCTTCCCGCTGCGCGGAGAAGTCGCGGCGATCGACTTCCAGGACCTCCGCTCCGGTCCTGACTCCTACGACCTGGCCTCGCTGCTGTGGGAGCGGACGACGCTCGAATGGATGACGCCGGATCTGGCCGGTACGGTCATCGACGCCTTCTGCCGGGGCCGAGATCTCGATTGCGGAGCGTTCCGAGCCCGGCTCGACCGGGTTCTGCTGCAGAGGGCGTGGAAAGTCTGCGGCACCTTCGCCCGGGCCGTGGCGCAGGGACGCGGCGAGGTCTACCGCCGCTACCTGCCGGCCGAAGTTGCTCTGGTCGGCCGACTTCTGCGGCCGGAGGGCCCGGATCGGGCGTTTCAGCAGATCTTCGAAGTCAGGCTGGCCCCCACTCTGCTAAGCTAAACAGCGATCTCGGAGGAGAACCACCATGTTTGGCTCACTGGGCGTCCCGGAACTGCTTCTGATTTTTCTCATCGTGATCATCATCTTCGGAGCCGGCAAGCTGCCGCAGCTGGGAAAGGGCCTGGGCGAGGGAATCCGCAACTTCAAAGACTCGGTCAAGAGCGGGCAGGAGCCTTCCAAGAAGGACACTCCACCCAAGAGCTAGCCCGTCGCCGCGGCATCCGCCGTCGGCTGGACGCTATTTCTTCTTGATGATCTCCGGTGAGACGGAGTGTTTCTCCCGCGGCAGGCGGATGTTCAGGATTCCCACTTTGTTGCGAAGCGTGTTGCGGTGGATGCCCAGCGAGCTCGCGGCCCGACCCAGATTTCCCGAAGAACGCTTGACCGCCCCCACGATGTACTTCTTCTCGAACTCCTTCTTGGCCAGGTCAAGCGTGATGCCGTGGGCCAAGAGCTCATCGATGATCTGTTGAAGTTGACCATCCAAGTTCACGATTCCCCCCCGCCGACGGAGATTCGAAGTGAGGGGGCGGATCTTAGCAGAGGAATTCGAGATCGGATAGCGGGAGAAGAAATTCTTTCGGCCGCTTCTCCGCGCGGCGCGACCTCTCGACGACACCGACGACGAGCCCACCTCGGGACATCGGCAGATTTTTTTCGTGCCAGCTCGCGAAGAGCTTGCGCAGCGTGAAGAAAAACTCTTGCTCGAGGCAAAAAAAGAAGAGGCGCCGCAGCGCCTCTCCGAATTCTCTCTGGATGGGCATGCCTCAGAGCACGGTCACTTCACCTCGACCTGATCGCCGACCTCGATTAAGTGCGACGAATCGCTGACGCGCGCGATGGCCCATCGATCTCCGGTCACGAGCACCGCCACCTCGCCCAGGTACGTCCTCGGCACGACGACGCCCGGCGGAGGCGGCAGGTTGACCCAGAAGGTTCCGATCGGTCCGATGCCGTAATCCGTCCCGACGGTATAGCGAAAGACGGTCAGAAAATCGCCCGGTTGAACTCCGTCGGCGGCGCCGAGATCCAGGATGACGGTGGTGTCGGCGCCGACGGCCACGATCCCGTCACGGGTGAAGACGATGTGTCCGAGCGGCTTTCCGGTGGGTGGATCGCCCGCTTGCGCCGGCGGCGTCTTGCGCGCCAGCGGAATCGGGATCGGCTCGAACTTCTTCAGCGACGCGCCGATGGGGATGTCGGTGCAGGCGCTGGTGACACGCACGATCGCGGTGTGCGGCTCGACGCTCTGCACCGTCGCCCGCCCGCGGTACTGGTAGAGGCGACCGATGTTCCTTCGCGTGACCGTGCTGTAGATCTCCTGCTCGCCCGTGATCAGCCAGTAGGGATCGCCGATCTTGAGCCCCTTGTCGTAGCCGCCATCGACGTACAGAAGATCGCCGGTGATGTAATCGGTCTGCGAGGCGAGGTTCTCTGCGCCTTCGACCTGGATGGGGAACGATTCGTTGGGCTCACCCACATAGCCAAAGCAATAGATGTCGCTCTCGAAGCCGACGGGCTGCGGCGCCGTCTCCGTGGAGACCATGGCCCGGGTCGGTTCGACGCGCGTGATGGTGTGAGTTTCCCGGGTCGTCACCGACCTCTTTCCGCCGATGACGGGAGTCGGCGCGGGAGCCTGCGCCATGGCCCAGCCGGCGAGAAGCAAGCCGATCCCTGCCAGGAGACCCCGAGACGGGACGCGCATGGCAGCTCCTTACAAATTATGGCGAAATTCGCCTTCTACCTTAAATTACTCGTTCTTGGAGCCGCTGTCAACGGACGCCGAGGCGGGAGCCTTCGGTTTTCCTCCTTTTTGGGCCTTCCGCGCAAATTCGCTCGCGGGAAACTCGGCGATCAGCCGGGCCAGATAACGCTCCGATTCCTCCTTTCGGCCCAGCTGCTTGAGGACGCGCGCGGAGTAGAAGAAGAGCTTGTCCTTGGCTCCGTACTGTGGAAACCGCTCCTCCAGACTGGCGAACCGCGCCAACGCCGCCGCGGACGCCCCCTTGCGCATGTAGAAAAACCCGACCTGAAACTCGTGCTCGGCCATGACGTCGACGAGCTTGGCGATCCGGTCTCGAGCCTGCGAGCCATAGATCGAGTTGGGGAACTCTCGCAGGAGCGCGTCGTACTGGTCGATGGCCTCTCGCGTGGACGTTTGGTCGCGATCGGCCCTGGCGTGCTCCTTGTCGTAGCACAGCGCAAACTGGTAGCGCGCATAGTCCCGCCGCGCAGCCCCGGGATAGCGATTCAGGTAGTCGCGATACCGGAAGCGGGCCTCGGTGTACCCTGCCGGCGTGGCCTGGCGGAAGTACGAGTCGGCCACCATGAGCAGCGCGTCCCGGCCCTGGGGATCGTTGGGGTACGTCTCGAAGACGAAGTTCAGGTACTTGCGCCCCTGGTCGTACTTCTTCTTGGCGATCAGCGCCTTCCCCTTCTCGAACAGGACCTCCTTGGTGGAGGAGAGCAGCTCCTGCGTGAGCTTGTCCGGCTTCTTGACGCCGGTGGAGGAGGCGCAGGTGGTGATCGAGAGGCTGCTGGCTGCGACCGCCAGACACACCAATATCGTGCGCCACTTAATAAGAACCCGAGGGGGCGAGGGGGTGAGGGGGTGAGGGGGAGCCACTAACGTCTCCCGCTCCCCCGCTCTCCCACTCCCCCACTCCGACTCTCTCTTCACACCCTCACCCCCGACCCGGCCGCCCGGATCTTTTCGATGGCGGCTTTTGGATCAGCGTGCCCGTAAACCGCGGTTCCGGCGACCAGAATTTCCGCTCCGGCCGCGACCAGGTCTCCAGCGTTGCCCGCGTCGACGCCGCCGTCCACTTCAATGGCCAGGGTGCGGCCCGCCTCGCGCGCTTCGTCGCGAAGCCGCCGGACCTTGTGCGTCGACGGAGCCAGGAAAGCCTGACCTCCCCATCCCGGGTTGACCGACATGACCACGGCGTAGTCGAGATCCGTCCACGCCGCCGAAAGGGCGGCGGTCGGAGTGGCCGGGTTGATCGCCGCCCCGGCCCGAGCCCCTCCCCGGCGGATCAAGTCGAGGCAGCGCTGCAGGTGGTGCGTCGCTTCCACGTGCACGGAGATCCAATCCGCGCCCGCGTCGAGATACCGGGCCACGGTCTCCTCCGGCCTCTCGATCATCAGGTGGACATCGAGCGGCAGGCGCGTGGCCTTGCGCAGCGCGGCGACGACGGGAGGGCCGATCGTGAGGTTCGGCACGAAGTGACCGTCCATGACGTCGACGTGCACCAGGTCCGCGCCCCCCTGCTCGGCCAGAGCCACGGCCTCGGCCAGGCGCGCGAAATCCGCGGCCAGGATGGAGGGCGCGATGCGCACGCTCATCGCAGACCGCTCGGCGGCTCGGTCGCCCGAGAGACCGTCAGGGAGACGACCTCGTGCGATCCGATCGGATTGCCCGCCGGCGGGAACTGCTTCAACACGGTGTCGGAAGCGATCCCCTCGTACGTTTCGTACCGAGAGCTGCCGACCCGAAACCCGGCGGCCTGGAGCTTGGCGCGCATCTGCTCGGCGTCCTTCCCCACGAGGTCCGGCATGACGTACCGCGGCTCGGGGACCCCCCGGTTGGTCAGGACCTCGACGCTCGCGTTCTTGGGCATCGTGGTTTCGGGCTCGGGATCCTGCGCCACGATCCCCACTCTCGTCGTCGGATCGCGGTACCACGAGACGGCGCCCAGCTGGAGCGACTGCTGGGAGAGCCTGAGCGCGGCGGCTCGGGGCGGAAGCCCCTCCAGATCAGGGGCCTTCAACTGGGCCGGCCCCAGCGAAACGACCACTCGGACGACCTGCGACGGCTTGGCCAGCGACCCGGCCTCGGGCAGCTGCGTGAGGATCCGTTCCTTGGCCACCTTCTCGTCGGGTCGCGCACGCCGGGAATCCTCCTCCACTCGGAGTCCGACGTCGTGGGCGATCCGAATGGCTTCGGTCACCGTTTTACCGGCCAGGTCGGGCACCGCGACGGACTGCCCCACGATCGCCTTTTCGAAGGAGAACCACGCCCCGAGAAGGAAGATCCCGAGCAGCAAGACAGCGTAAAAGAGCCGAAAAACGACACGCTTCACGCTGGGAAATTAACACGTTTTGCTGCAGACACTCCCGGCGTCTGTCGACGGCGAGTGCTCCTTGTTTCAGAGAGGGAGAGGGGGAGAGAGGGAGAGAGGGAGATCTCTTTTACGCCGATCTCGTTATCTTTCTTGATCTCTCATTCGCCCCTCGCCCCCTCCCCCACTCGCCCACTCTCGCCCGAAGGACGGGAATTTGACAGCCCGGCACGCGATTTGCGACCTTTACGGATCCTCATGAAGATGAAACCCTCCGAGACGGACCTCCCGTCGTGGTTTTCGGATCGCCGGTTCAAGAAGGCCGACCTCCACTGCCACTCCGTCTACTCCACCTTCAAGTACTTTCGCATCGCCAATACCCGCGACTCCTACAACCGGCCGGAGGAGGTCTATCGGCTGGCCAAGGAGCGCGGCATGGATTTCGTCACTCTCACCGACCATGACTCGATCGACGGCTGCCTTTACCTCTTGAACAAGCGCCCGGACCTGCCGGACTTCTTCATCTCCGAGGAAGTCGAGACGTACTTTCCGGAGACCCGCCAGCGCATCCACGTCAACGTGTTCGACATCGACGAGGAGCAGCACGCCGAAATCCAGCGGCGCCGCGAGAACATCTACGACCTCCACCAGTACGTCAAGGACGAGCGGATCATCGCCTCGGCCAACCACATGTTCCAGAACTACCGGATGCGCAATTCTCCCCGCCACTACTTCGAGGAGATGCTCCGGATGTTCGACATCTTCGAGGTCAAGAACGGCGCGATGGCGTCGCAGCACAACCGGCTGATCGAGGACCTGATGGCCGTGGTGCGGGAAAAACGAGGGAGCGTCTCGCTCGTGGCCGGCTCCGACGCCCACACGCTGGGCCCGCTGGCCCTGGTCTATACCGTGGCCGAGGCCGTCAGCGTGCGGGAGTTTCTGGAGAAGGTCCGCGGCGGCGAGTGTTTCGTGTGGGGAACGGAGATGGGATTCCGGGAGCTCCTCTCCGACGTCTACCGCATGGTCTTTCGCTACTACGGAAGCGTGCTCGACTGGAAGAACCCGGAGTTCACGCGCGGCGAGAAGGCCCGGCACCTCGCGCTCGCGGCGATGGGAGCTCCATTCTCCGCGGCCGGCGTTCCCTTCGCCATCACGTCCCTGAATTACCTGAAGCAGATTTTCGTCTCGCGCCGCATCGGACAGGAGCTCATGGAACACCTGGACGACGACACCAAGCCGTCGTAGTCCCCCGCATCCCCGCGTCCCCCGCTCTCCCCCTCCCCCCCTCTCCCCCTCTCCCCTCCCCCACTCCCCGACCCCTCCGCTCCGATCGCATACGATAAGAGCCAAGGAGGCGGCGCGTGGGGAGAGATCGACGAGGGCGCGGGGCGAGAGCGCAAGCAACCCTTGCTGCTTCCCTCCGCCTCTGAGCCGTCATGCGACGCCGCGTCTCCGTCGTCATCCCCGTCTTCAACGAGGAATCCAACGTCCTCGCGCTCCACGGACAGCTCGGACACGAATTCGAAGGGCTCCCGTTCGATTTCGAGATCATCTTCGTGGATGACGGAAGCACCGATGGATCGGCTTCGGCCGTCGCGGCCCTCCATCGTCGGGACAGCCGCGTGAAGCTGGTCTCACTCTCCCGCAATTTCGGCCACCAGAGCGCCCTGACGGCCGGAATGGACCACGCGACGGGAGATGCGGTGATCATGATGGACGCCGATCTCCAGCACCCCCCCTCGCTCATCGCGGAGCTCCTCCGCTTCTGGACCGAGGGATACGAGGTTGTCTACACGGTCCGCGAGCGGACGAAGGAAGCGGGACCCTTGAAGCGCGCCTCGGCCTCCCTGTTCTACAAGCTCTTTCGGATGCTCTCGAGCGTCGACCTCCCCGCCAACGCCGCGGATTTTCGTCTGCTCGATCGCAAGGTTCTCGATGCCTTCGGGCAGATTCGGGAGAGAACCCGCTTCCTGAGAGGGCTGACGAGCTGGGTCGGTTATCGATCGGTCGCCGTGCCCTATCGGGCCCCGGCGCGGCATTCCGGCCGGTCCAAGTACAGCCTCCGGAGGATGCTCCGCTTCGCGATCGACGGTCTGGTTTCCTTCTCCGCGACGCCCTTGTATGCGGCGATCTATCTGGGCCTCCTGCTCGCCCTTGCCGGCCTGGTCTACTTCTTCTACGTCCTGTACTCGCGATTGATCATCGGCAACGCCGTCCCCGGCTGGACCTCCATCATCGTGATCGTCATGTTGATCGGTGGCGTGCAGCTCTCCCTGATGGGGATCATCGGCATCTACATCGGCCGGATCTACGAGGAAGCCAAGCGGCGCCCTCTCTATCTGGTGGCGCGCCGGATCGGATTTCCCGAGTCCGCCGAGACCGTCTCCCCGCACCGCCTGGAGGCCGACTCTTGACGTGCGAGCTCTGCGGCACTCCCGCGGAGACGCGCGAGCTCTACCCCGAGCAGGGAATCGTGCGGTGCACCCGCTGCGGGCTGGTCTTCTACGCCGGCCGGCCTCAGACGGCGGAGCTCTACCGGGAGGAGTACTTCGCCGGGGGCGAGTACCAGGATTACAAGGGCGACAAGAGAATCCTTCAGCGGAATTTCCGCAGGCAGATACCCCGGCTCCTCCGGCTTGCGCCGGCCGGCCGGCTGCTCGAGATTGGCTCCGCCTACGGCTTCTTCCTGGAGACGGCCAGGCCCTTCTGGGACGTGGCCGGGATCGACGTTTCGCAGGAGGGCGTTGCCCACGGACGGGACGCTCTGGGCCTGCCGATCAGCCAGGGCGACTTCCTCGACCTGCCGGAACAACCCGATTCCTTCGACCTGATCTGCCTGTGGGACACGATCGAGCACCTTCCCCACCCGGTCCGGACGATCGAGAAGGCGGCGCGCTGGCTGAAGCCGGGCGGCGCGCTCGCGATGACGACCGGAGACATCGGAAGTCTCGTGGCCCGATTCCGAAAGGCCCGTTGGCGCCAGATTCATCCTCCCACGCACTTGTTCTATTTCTCGAGGAAGACGCTGGCCCGGGCTGTGGAGCGCGCGGGGCTCCGGGTCCAGAGCGTGTCTTCCGTCGGTTACTGGCGCAGCCTGCGGTCCATGCTGTACGGGATCTTCGCCCTCGGGGAGAAGAGGACGGGATGGGTTTATCGCGCGCTCACGGCGGGCGGCCGCCTGGATCTTCCCGTCTATCTGAATCTCTACGACATCTTCCTGATGATCGCCGTCAAGCCGGCCGACGCCTCAGCGCGGATCGCGGGCCGCGACGCGACGACGGATCGGAAGCAGCCTTCGAGCGGCCATCCAGACGAAGCAGGCGAGGACGGTCAACCCGGTCACGGCGAGACCGTCCGTAAAGCCGCGAGGTAGGTAGCGAAGACGCGCGGTGTGCTTGCCCGGCGGAGCGACGAAGCTCACAAAGGCGCGGTTGTAAGGGGTCGCCGCGGTCTCGCGGCGGTCGACGAACACTCTCCAACCGGGCCATGCAGGAATCGAGGTCGCGACGACGGCCGGGTCCTGCGCCTCGACCTCGACCTGGATTTCCTGAGCCGTGTACTTGACGATCCGGACCGTGGCCCGGCCGTTTGCGATCCAGCCGGCGCTATCGACCTCCGGCTGCGCGCCGCGCTCGACGAGGCCGTACGTTCGAAAATCGGTGATCTGTTGGAGCAGCTCGATCTGGCGAGCCGGATCCCGGATATAGCCGACGTACCCGGGGACAAAAACGCGCGGGACCACATTGGGGTTTTCCAGGACCTTCCCCGAGCCGTCCCTGGCCAGGACCTTCCAGCCCGGGGGCACGGGGTAGGCCGAGCCAGTGATGACATACCGAACGTTGAGAAACGAGAGGAACGGTCGGGTCGGGTCATCCACGCGGTTGAACCAGGCAGGCTGCTCCACGCACCAGAGCGGAAAGGTCTCGGCGAAACGCAGGAGCACCATGGCCTCGTATCCACGGACGTCCTCGAGCTCGTAGAGCGCGGAGCTGTTGGGAATCAACTCAAAGCCGATGGCCACCATCCGATCGGGAACGTCTCGCGGTATCACCCGCAACAGATCGAGCGGCGGATAGAAAGCCCTCGAAGGGATCGTCGGATAGACCTCTCCCGCCTCGAAGCCCCGCTGGGCGAGAGCGATCACCAGTACCCCGCCCAGGACCGCGGACGCCGCGACCCGCCGGTGCGCAAGAAAAAGCCAGACCGCGACGGCCGCCAGAGGCAGAAGCTGGAGCAGAAGGCGATGGTTGGCGTACTGCGAAGACATCCCGAGGCCGATCAAGCGCGGACGAAAACGCAGGAATCCCACGGCCAGGACCGCGGCACAGATCAGCGCGAGCCAGACTCCCGCTCTTCGCCGGCTTCCCTCCCGCAGGCTTTCCGTCCCCAGCACGCCGAGACCGACGACCCCAAAGGCCGCCAGGAAGACGAAATACTCGTTGACCGAGATGCGCAACAGGGGCAGCTTGCCGACCACGTCGGACAGGCCCACCAGGCGCGCCCAGAGCCCTCCGCCCAGAAGAATGCAACCCAGGAAGTACCACTTCTCCCTTCGCCTCGACGAGAACCCCAGCAGGGCGATGGGAAAGAAGACGGATCCGGCGTAGCCCGCTGGCAGCCCGTAGCCGTGCGCGGTCTCGCTTCGACCGGAGACGCCATAGACGTAGGGCCATACGTTCCGGGCGGAGCGGCGAAGGCTTTCCACCACGTCGACCGACCTGCGGGAGGCGGCCATTATCGTCGCGCGGACGACATGAGTCTCCGTGTGGCGAACGATCTCCGCGAAAGGAAGGAGCAAAGCCGCGGTCAAGCCCAGAGCGAGAATGCCCGCCACGAGCGAGAGACCCAGCGCCCGGACTACTCGATCCCTCGGAGCGACCTTGAGCTCGAGAAGGAAGAAAACCCCGCCCGCGACCACACAGTGAAGGAGGACTTCCGGGTGGCCGGCCAGGATGATCAGAATCAGAGCGACGGCGGTGATGGCGACCGCTCGCCGTCCGGGGCTTCGGGCCAGGCGGCGGAGGCCCAGGAGAAGAAGTGGAAACGGAACCAGCGCTGCCGTGACGGAGTAGCCCAGGAAGAAAATGAGGTGATCCGAAAACGCCCACCCCACTGCTCCCAGCAGGGACTCGGGCTCGCCGCAATCGAGCTCTCGGAAGAACAGGTAGCCGCTCCACAGGGCCAGGAAGAGCCGCATCGACATCTCGAACGTCCATCCCTGAGCGAGGGGAAGGGCGAAGGCGATCCAGGCGAAGGGATGCAGGGCTCCGGGGTACTGGAACGCGAGCAGCGGCTCGCCGGCGGCGCTGAAACGATTCCACAGAGGAAGGCGGCCGTTCTTGACCGCATCCCGGAGGGCCTTGCGTGCCGGAATGTAGGAGTGCACGACGTCGGACAGGAGGGGCGTGCGGGTGTCGAAAATCCCCATCTCCGCGCGCTTGGATTCCAGTGGATAGCCGCCGTACGAGATATCGATCGGCGCGTAGACGGCGCCCGTGAGCATGGCCTTGCCTGTGAGCACGAACGGAGCGAGAGCGAGACAGAGCGCGATGCGCGGCCGGACCGGCGCCACGAACCGGCGCGTCAGCCAGAGACATCCCGCGACCGCGGCGGAATAGACCGTGAGGACGCGCAGGACGAGCAGCATCGAGGCGGACTCTAGCCCGCTTTGTTCATGCGGGCGTTACGGCTTGCGCTTGCGCCAACGGCCGACCACGAAGCATGAGAGGAGTCTTCCCTGCATCCGCTCGATGACCGCCTCGGCCCGGATCAACAGCGGCGAATACGCCGGCTTCCAGCGCACGGGTATGCGGAAGATCAGGGAGTTCAAGACGAGGAGGTAGGCGATATTGCCCTTGTACTCCTCCTTGACGAACTCGAATTTCGAGGCCCATTGCGCCTTCAAGACCTCCAGGTCGATGGCCGCCTCGTTGGCCGCGAAGAGCTTGTCCGCCCGGTACCACATTCGCCGGGCCACGTTGGGGAGGGAGCTTCGATGGGGCTCCGTGAAACAGAAGTAGCCGCCGGGCCGCAGGATCCGATGAATCTCTTCGAGCGCGTCGGGGACATGGGGATGGAGGTGATGAAGGCCGCCGACCACCACGACGCAGTCATAGGCGTTGCTCTCCAGATCCGTCTCGAGGATCGACGTGCACCGCGTGCTGCAGCTCGGGAAGCGCTCCCGAAAGAGAGCCATCTCCTGCTCCGAGATGTCGACTCCCGTCACCTGGCTTTTTTTCTCCAGCAGGAAGCCGGTCGTCTCGCCGCTTCCACACATTGCGTCGACGACCTTCGCCCCGGACAGATCGAGATCGCCCAGCATCGGCTCGTTGAAGAACCGCCGCCGGTACGCCTGGCTCCACGGGTCACCGTAGGAGGCGGCGTACTCGGCTGCGATCGAATCGAAGTGCTCCTGCTGCAGCTTGCCGGCGTCCGAAGAGGGCTTCATGGCTCGACCCGGCCGTCGAAGAAAATCGCGGGACGCGCGCGAGAATCCGTCGAGAAACGCACGCGCGGGATTGTACCTTCGAGCCCGGACGCAAACCGCTCAGGATCGGCGGGTGTCTTCTCGAGGTCGGAAGGCCGCTCACGAGCGGCGCGCGAGAACGCTTCCGATCGCTCCCAGAGCGCCGGCGACCGCGCAGGCCACGCCGACGCCCCACGAGTCGGGCCGGTACGTCAGCCTGACGAGCGATCGGCCGCGAGGGACGAAGAAACCGACGAAGGCATGGTCGACCGGGAAGACCTCGAGCTCGCGCCCGCCGGCCCGCGCCCGCCAACCGGGCCAGGCCGGCAGCGAAGTTGCCACGAGCGTCGGCGCGTCAGCGTCGGCGGCGACGACGAGATCGGGGCCGGACTCGCGCAGCTCGAGGAGGGCCCGGCCGTTGGCCTCCGAGCGCGGCGAAGAGGAGCCCTCGAGCCAGACCGTGGCGGAGAAGTCGTCCGCGGCTTTCATCTCCTGGAGCGCCTGCCGCCCGTCGGGCACGCGGCGGACCGTCTCCGGAACGAAGGCCCGGTCCATCGCGGCCGGATTCTCGAGCAACGACGCCGCCGCGTCGCGGGAAACCGCGCGCCATCCCTGCGGCGCGGCGGAGTCCGGCGGCGCGAGCGCGTACCGGACGTTCAAGAGACGCAGGAACGGGCGTTGGAGGTCGTCGACGCGGTTGAACGAAGCCGCCTGGGGCACGGACCACGACGGGAAGGTGTCCGCCAGCCTGTCCAGCACGATCGACTCGTAGCCTCGGACGTCTTCGACGCCATACAGAGCCGCGGCGTTGGGACGAAAGACGTCGCCGAGAGCCACGACTCGGGCCGGGCCGCTTGCGCCCACACCGTCCAGCGCCTCGAGCCGCGGAGCGAGCGTCGAGGCGGGAAGGGTCGGATAGGTTCCGCCCATCTCCAGGGCGCGCTGTCCCGCGAGAAGGAGAAGCGCTCCGGCCGCGACGGCCGGGCCGCCGAAGCGGGGAAACGCCGCCAGGCCAACGAAGAGCAGGAGCGGAGCGACCTCGAAGCCGAGCGAAGTCGCGACGAAAGCGGCGGGAAGGTCCCGCTCCCGATAAACGCCCCGGGCGAGAAGGGCGGCGGCAAGCAGAATCGCCGCGCACGCCAGCGCCAGGCCCGGCGCCCGCCGTCGCTCTCCTCCCCCGATCGCGTCGACCCCGAACGCCGCGAGGCCGGCCAGACCCAGGCCGGCCAGAAAGACCAGCCGATAGTTCAACGCCAGCGAAAAGCCGGGGAGCCGTGTCAACACGTCCAGAAGGCCCGGCGCGCTCGCGCCGGCCAGGACTCCGGCCGCAGCCAACAATACAAATATTGTACGGCCGCGTTCAACCCGGCGCTTCGAAAAAAGACCCAGTGCCGCCAGCGGAAAGAGCATGGCCCCGGCGTACGCCAGAGGGACCCCGGAGCCGTCCGCGCGCTCGCTCTGCACGGGGCTCTTCCCGAAGATCCCATAGGCGAACGGGAGCACGGCCGGAAGCATCCGCCGCGCCGACTCCGCGGCAGCGACCGACTGGCGCGATCGCCCCGACGCGAGCATTTCCCTCCGGGCCCGGTACTCGGCGGAGTGCGGGATCGCCTCGAGGAGCGGAAAGAGCTGCGGAGCGGCGAGAAGAAAAGCCAGAACGGCCGCACCCACTGCCCGACCAAGGCCGCGCACAACATCCGCACGCCGCCGGGGGAGGAGCTCCCAGACGAAGAAGACTCCCGCCGCCGCCGCGCCGTGCAGCCAGCTCTCGGGATGTCCGCCGGCCACCAGAAGCAGCAGCGCGGCCACGGTCAATCCCATCGAGCCCGACGCGCCCGCGACGATCCGCCGCAAGCCCAGAAGCAGGAGCGGAAGCGCCGCGATCGAAGTCCCGACGCTCCACCCGTTCCAGAAGATCATGTAGGTCGAGAAGCCCCACCCGACCGCGCCGGCGAGCGCCGCCGTCTCGGACAGTGCGAAATCGCGAAAGAGGAGAAATCCGGCGAGCAGAGCGAGAAAGAGCGTGAACGAGCAGGAGAAGGTCCACGAGAGCGGCAAGGGCAGGAAGATCGCGAGCCACGTCGACGGATGGAAGATCGCCGCCTGCGCCGCGGCCAGGAGCGGCGTGCCGCCCAGGACGAAGCGGTTCCAGAAAGGGAAGCGGCCGTGGCCGACGGCTTCCCGAACCGCCGCCCGCCACGGCATGTTGGCGAAGGCCAGGTCGGAGAGGATCGGGTTGGCGATCTTCGCGACGCCGCCCGGCGCGGCGGTCGGGACGCCGCTTTGCGCGGCGATCCGCGACCAGGGCTCGCCGCCGAAATAGAGGTCGGACGGGCCATAGAGCCGTCCGAGAAGCATCGCCTTTCCCGTGAAGAGCAGGGGCGCGAGAACCAGCACCACGGCGGCCCGGCGCCCGAGGCCGCCGACGAACCGGCGCGCGAGCCACACCGAGAGGCTCGCCGCGGCCGCATAGGTCAGCCAGAGGGCGGGGACTTCGAGTCTCAGCGAAGAACCTCCGGAGGCAAACTCACAGTGCCAGGCGCTGGATCTTCAGAGCCCCAGCGCCTCGTTCGCTATCTCCACCCGGATCCGCGCGCAGGCGCCAACATTTCGTCAGGCGTTCGGCGGTCTCCAACGGAAGCCCCGGTCGCGGCGCGCGTAGTCTCCTGAGCGGAAGCGAAGGAGGAGGCGCGCGCCGCGGGAGCGTGAGCGAGGGAGGGATCAGGCGGGCCGTCGAGGCCGCATCCGGCCGAGCGGACAGCCGGTGCGCAAAGCGCAGATCCCGAGCGAGCGGAAGCGACGGCTAAAAAGGCCACCACTTCGCCGGAAGATTCTTGGCCAGATCGTTGTAGAGGATCACCGACACCAGGGCCAGGATCAGCACGAAGCCGACCTGCAGGATGCGCTCCTTGACGCGCAGCGAGAAATCCCGGCGCACGAGCCCTTCCACGCACACCAGAAAGAGGTGCCCGCCGTCGAGGACCGGAATCGGCAGCAGGTTGAAGATGCCCAGCTGCAGCGAAAGGCCGGCCATCAGCGCGACCAGCGGCACCGCTCCCCGGCGCGCCTCGGCCCCGGAGAACTTGGCGATGTCGATGGGCCCGGACATCGTCCGCATGCTGGCCTTGCCCCGGAAGAGGCGGCCCAGCACGGAGAGGGTCGTGCGGAAATCCTTGCGCACGCGATGCCAGCTCTCGACGAAAGCGCGGGGGATCGGAAACTGCTCCACCACTTCCGCCATGTCCGCGCCCACCTGCGCGCCGACCTTCCAGGTCCCGTCCGCGTCCTTGCGCGGCGAAATCCGGGTGGTGGCGGCGTGGCCCTTCCTCTCGTACGTGATCTCGAACGGGCCGGGCGAGGCCGCGGTCATGGCCGCCACGAACTGCTTGAAGACATCCTGGGGATAGGCGCGGATGGGCTTGCCGGCCACCGCCACGATCACGTCGCCTCCACGCAGCCCCGCGCGGTCGGCGGGATCTCCCTGCACGACGCTCACGATCTTGGGCTGGGCCGGGACCCCGGGCTCGAGCCCCACTTCTCCCAGGTCGTACTTGCTCTCCGCGCGCGGCGTCACCGGCAGGTGCAGGCGCGCACCTCCGCGCTCGACCAGCACGTCCAGCCTCTCCCGCGCGTTCATGGCGAAGAGAAACTCCGCGTCCTGCCACTGCGGCGTCGCGTGCCCGTCGATCGCCAGGATCCGGTCCCCGGGCAGGAACCCGGCCTGCGCCCCGGGCGAGTCCTTCTCCACGACGCGCACCACCGGGATCTCGAGCTGGTAGGCGTAGACCTTGACCCCCAGCGCCAGCACCGCCGCATACAGCAGGAGCGCCAGGACGAAGTTCATCCCCGGCCCGGCCAGCAGGATCAGTCCCCTCTGCCAGCGCTTCCCCACCGGCGGGGCCTCGACCGAGGTTCCCTCCGCCAGGGTCGACTCGTCCGGGCCCAGTCCGATCACCCGGACGTATCCGCCCAGCGGCAGCGCAGACACCCGGTAATCCGTCCCTCGCCATTTCTTTCCGAACAGGCGCTTGCCGAACCCGAAGGAGAACACCTCGACGGGGAAGCCGAAGGCCTTGGCCACGGCGAAGTGGCCGAACTCGTGAACGAACACGAGGACGGAAAGCACGAGAACGAGCGCGAGCGTATTTCCGATGTAGGTCAAGACGGTTCGCTCCTGGGGGTTTCGGTCCGGTTCATCACGGACTCAGTGGGCCACGACCGCGCCGGAGAGACGATGGGCGATGCTGTGGGCGCGGCTTCGCGCGATGCGATCGATCTCCTCCGCTTCCTCCAGCGACCCGGGCGCGGGCTGCCCGCCGACCTCCTCGGCCGTGTCCGCCACCACGTGAACGATGTCGGGAAACGAAATCTTCCCTCGGAGGAAAGCCTCCACGGCGACCTCGTTGGCCGCGTTGACGACCGCCGGCGCTCCGCCTCCCTCCGACAGCGCCGCTCGGGCGATCTCGACGGCCGGATAACGCTCCGCTTCCACCTCGAAAAACTCGAGGCGGTGCGCGGCGACGAGATCCAGACGTCCCAACGCGTTGGGAATCCGGTCGGGATAGGTCAGGGCATACAGGATGGGGAACCGCATGTCGTTCCTGGCCAGCTGCGCCACCAGCGAGCCGTCGACGAACTCGACGAAGGAGTGCACGACCGACTGCGGATGGATCACGACGCGGATCGCCCGCGCCGGCACTCCGAACAGGAAATGGGCTTCGATGATTTCCAGCCCCTTGTTCATCATGGTGGCCGAGTCGATCGTGATCTTCGGCCCCATCTTCCAGGTGGGATGAGCCAGAGCGTCCTCGACCGTGATCGATCCGAACGTGGAGAGGTCCCGCTCGCGGAACGGACCGCCCGACGCGGTGAGCACGAGCGACTCGACCTCCCGGGAGCTGCCGCACCGCAGCGCCTGGTGGATGGCGCAATGCTCGGAATCGACCGGGAGGATCTCCGCGCCGCTCTTGCGCGCTTCCCGCAGGATCAACTCTCCCGCAACGACCAGCGTTTCCTTGTTGGCGAGGGCCAGGCGCTTGCCGGCCACCACGGCGGCGTAGGCCGAGCGCAGACCGAGCGCGCCGACCAGCCCGCCGACGACGACGTCGGCCTCGTCGAGCGTGGCGACCTCTTCCAGTCCGCCGCGCCCGGCCACCACCCGCGCGGAGCAGGATCCGGGCAGAAGAGCCCGGAGCCGCCGGGCTTCCTCGTCTCCCGCCACCGACACAAGTTTTGGATTGTGGGCCACGACCTGCTCGGCCAGCTTCTCCACCGACCGGCCGGCGGCCAGAGCCACCACCCGGAACTGGCCGGAGAAGGCCTCGACGACGTCCAGCGCCGATCGCCCGATCGAGCCGGTGGAGCCCAGGACGGAGAGGTTCTTCATCGGAACGGCCGATTATATCGGCCCGGGCGCGTCACAGACGCGGAACGGCGTTGTCCTTGAGCTTCTGCGCGGTGCGCTCCCGCCACGCGAGGTCGGCCGACGACATCGCCGGCGGCTTGAGCAGTGTGACGCCGAAGAGAGCCGCCCCGAGCGCGCACGCTACGGCGCGGCCCGGCCGGCTGGGAGGAAGCTCCCGGACGACCGCGGTGAACGCGGAGAGGACGGCCGCCAACGGCGGCAGAAGGCAGATCGCCGCCGGCCATCCCAGGAGACCTCCCAGACTCGGCGCCACCGCTCCATGGACCACGAGCCAGGCCGAGACGCTCGCCGCGGGCCAGGCGATGGAGGCCGGGAAATGCGGCCAGCTGAAGCCGGCCAGCACATGGAGAACCGCGGAGAACGACACCGCGGCGAGGAAGAGCCCGCGCGAGAGCGGCGTCGCGAGGGCCCACGGAATCGGCAGGACCGCCAGCAGCACCGCCGGCAGGAGGTAGCGCATTCCCAGGCTCCAGCCGCCGTCCCAGTTCGGATAGCCGGTGATCGGAAGCCACATCAGAAAGACGGCGGCCAGAACGAACGCGGCGTCGGCCCGGTCCCGGCCGGCGCGCCACCACCGAAGCCAGCCGGCGGCGGCCCATGCGAGGAAGGGGGAAAAGAGGAGAACGCCGCGCGTGTTGGAAAAGAGCGTGGCCCACGCGGCGCCCGGGCGCGGCAGACCGAGACCGAAGAACGCGCTGTGAGCGAGGACGGCGTACTCGGGAAACGCCTCGCAGGCCGAGGAGAGCCGCACCGGAGAGCCAAAGCAGATCGCGTCGTAGGCGCCGAGCAGAAGAAGCGGGGGCGCCGCTCCCGCCCCGAACTGAAGGAGCGCCCGGATCCGCGAGCCGCTCGCGCTCCACGCCGCTCGCAGGGCGAGCGCCAGCGCGATCGGTGCGACGGTGTACTCCGAGATCGCGGCCCAGCCCGCCACGAAACCGGCCAGCACGAGCCATCGGGCTTGTCGGCGTCGGGGCTCCCCGCTCGAGCGCACGAGGTCCCAGGCCAGGAAAAGCAGCGACGCGGTCCAGGCGTGAGAGAAAAAGGTGCGCGCGTAGGTGGCGAAGGGAGTCCCGAAGGCCGCCGCGAAGACGACCAACGCGGCGGCTCTTCGCCGGCCGGGGTCCTCCTCCAGACGACGCGTCAACCGCGCGAGCGCGATCAGCCCGGCGAGAGTAACCGTGACGAGGCGCATCAGCGCGAAGACCATGGAAGTCCCCACGGCGGGCTGCAGGAAGAAGACCCGGAGGAGGCGGTAGACGGCGACGCCGGCGAAGATCAGGCCGGGCGCCTTGTTGGAGTAGAACCGACCGTTCCAGACCGACTTGTCCATGGTGTCGCCCAGGCGAGGAATCACCGCGTCGATGGAGAAGGTCCCGTGCTCGACGAAAGCCACCACCGCTTCGATCCGGGACAGCTCGTTGGGATTGTTGGCCGGAGGGAAGAAGCCGGTGAACCAGACTCCCGAGAGGGCGAAGGCGAACAGGAGAATCCGGCGTGGCCGCATGGCCGTGGCTTATGTCAGAGGGGCCAGGAAAAAGGCCAGAACCGGCGCGGCGAAGAGAAGCGAATCGACGCGGTCGTAGAAACCGCCGTGGCCAGGGAGGAAAACGCCGGAGTCCTTCACGCCCGCGCCTCTCTTCCACATCGACTCGACCAGATCGCCGATCTGCCCCGCGGAGGAGGCGGCGGCCGCGGCCACGGCGCCGCGGACCGGCCCCAGCTCCGGCAGAAGCCATGTCGCCGCCGCCGCGCCCACCAGCGTGGCGCCCAGGAAGCCCCCGATCGTTCCCTCCCACGTCTTGTTGGGCGAGATCCGCGGCGCCAGCTTGCGGCGGCCGAAAGCCTTCCCGGTGTAGTAGGCGAAGGAGTCGCACCCCCATACGACGAGAAAGAGAAAGAGAACCGCCCGCGGCGAGAACGCGCGCAGATAACACATGGCCGTCGCCGGAAGCGCGATCGTCAGAACGCCCAGGACCGTCGAGGACGCTCCCGCGAGCGCGGCGACCGGCTCCACGCCGGCGAAAAGAGGAGCGACGACGGCGAGAAGCGCCAGAACCAGAAGGGCCTCCGCGACGACGGCGGCGCCGATGCCCAAGGGAGGATCCGGACGATTCCAAAGCCATGGGGCGACCGAGAAGACCGCGATCCCGCCAAGGAACCCCACCGTCTTGGCCACCGGATGCCCGCTGCGCTCCGCCAGCCGATAGAACTCCCACAGCGCGGCGAGCGCCACCAGGGCCACCAGGTAGTCAAACGCGATCGGAGGAAAGAAGAAGAGAACGCCGAGGACGATCGGAATCGCGACCGCCGCGGCGATTTCTCTTTTCAAACGTCGCTCCCGCTCGGTCCGGATCTGCTCCTTCGGAGCACCGGCGGTCCGCTCGGCCGGATGCGGCCTCGACGGGCCGCCTGATCCCTCCCTCGCTCTCGCTCCCGCGGCGCGCGCCTCCTCCCCTCTGGGAGACTTCGCGCGCCGCGAACCGGGGTCAAGGCCACGCCTTCCGCCTCACGCCTTCCGCCTTCCGCCTTCCGAGCGCGACGCGCGTCAGCCCGCCGCCTCGCCGGTGTCCCCGGCCTCGGCCCCGCGGCCGCCGTCGATGACGCCGCCGTAGCGGCGCTCGCGCTTCTGAAAGTCCAGGATCGCTTCGAAGAGATGGCCCTTGCGGAAGTCGGGCCACAGAGTCGGCGTCACCCAGATCTCGGAATAGGCGATCTGCCAGAGCAGGAAGTTGGACACCCGCATCTCGCCGCTCGTCCGGATCAAGAGGTCGGGGTCGGGAAGGCCGGCGGTCGAGAGCCGCGAGCCCAGCGTCTCCTCGTCGATCTGCTCCGGCGTCAGGCGCCCGGCGGCCACGTCCTGGGCCAGCGAGCGGCAGGCGTCGACGATCTCGGTGCGTCCGCCGTAGTTCAACGCGATATTGAACGTCATCCCGCGGCACGCGGAGGTCGCCGCGAGCCCCTTGGCCAGCTCCTTCTGCACCGAAGCGTCGAGCTCGTTCATGCGGCCGACCACGCGAAACCGGATGTCGTTCTTCAGCAGGTTGGCCAGCTCCTTGTTCAGATACTCCTTCAGGAGGGACATCAACGTCACGATCTCGAAGCGCGGCCGCTTCCAGTTCTCGACGGAAAAGGCGTAGAGGGTCAGCGCGTCGAGCTCGAGCCGGGCGCAGGTCTCCACGGCCTCCCGCACCGATTCGATGCCCGCGCGGTGGCCGGCCACTCGGGGCCAACCCCGCTGCTTGGCCCACCGGCCGTTGCCGTCCATGATGATCGCCACGTGCCGCGGCAGCCGCGTCAGGTCGATGGAATCGAGAAGGCTCCTCTCCGCCGTGCCACTCTGCGCCAGGGTCTCGCGATCGATCATCCATTGAGTGTACCGCCTCGTGGTCCGGTTCCGGAGTGAGGTGAGAAAGGGAGTGGGTGAGGGGGTGAGGACTCCACGGCTCGGCGATCGCTGATCAAGTCGCCCCCTCGTTACCGATCGCCCCCTCGCCCCTCCCCCCTCCCCCCTCCTTCCCACTCACCTCCTCGTCCCCGTACGCGACGCGGACGAGCGTCAGCCCGCACGCCGCCGCCTTGGGCGCGAGCAGCCTCCGATCTCCCGTCTCGAGCAGCGCCACGACGCGGTCGACCGGGGCCTTGCCCCTGCCGACGTCGGCGAGCACGCCGCAGATCGACCGGACCATGCCTCGCAGGAACCCGTCGCCCTTGATCCGCAGCCGGATCTCCTCACCCGCTTCCTCGATCTCCACCTCGCGCAGAGTGCGGACCGCGGGCTCCTGCGCCGGACGCCGAACTGCGAAGACGCCGAAATCGCGGCGGCCGGGCAAGGCCCTTGCCGCGGCAGCCATCGTGTCGGCGCGGACCCGCGGCGAGATCGGGGCGACGAAGAGGGCATCGCGGGGAGGGATGACGGCCGCGCGGCTCCAGCGATAGAGATACTCCTTCCACACCGCGTCCCGGCGCGCGTGGAAGTCGGGCCCGGCTTCGTCGACCCGGAGCAGGCGCGCGTCCCACGGAAGCAGGGCGTTGACCGCGTCGCGCACCCGGACGGCCTCGAGCGCCCGTGGCAGGTCGAAGTGCACGACCTGGCCGTCGGCATGCACGCCGGCGTCGGTGCGGCCGGCCGCCGTCGCCCTGGCCGGGACTCCCCCGATCCGGGAGAGCGCCTTCTCCAGAACCGCCTGCACCGTCCGCGGAGCGTTCTTCTGGATCTGCCAGCCGGCGAAGTCCGTCCCCACGTAAGCCAGAACCGCCCGGTACCGCGCTTGCGTCATGCCGGGGACCGCGAGCGCGTCCGCCATGCGCGGGCCAACGTGCCGGCCAACAGGATCCCGAACGGCACGTACTCCAGGGCGAGAATCCAGCCCGACGAGACTCCCGGGATCGGATAGAGGAGCCCGTAAGCGAGCGGCGCGGCGGCGGAAAGAAAGAGAAAGGCCGGTTCCCGGCGCAGCGCGGCGAACGGAAGGACCCACAGCAGATACCAGGGATGGAGTGTCGGCGAAAAAAGCAGCAGGGCCGCCAGCGAGGCGAAGGTCGCCGACTCGACGTCGCGTACGCGCCAGCCGATCGCGAGAAGGAGGACCGCGAGGACCGACCCGAGAAGGGCTCGGGCGAAGAACTCGGAGTAGAAATAGGGAAAGACAGACTGGGTCCAGGGAGGATCGTGGTGGCGGGCCTTCCAGTCGATGAAGACGTCCTTGGCCGTCTCCGGCAGGTGCGTCGCGCTCATCAAGCGGACGGCCGCCGGATAGAGCACGGAGTTGAAGTCCCAGCGCACGGCGAATTGCTTCAGGTCTCCGGCCGGGCTCGGTCCCGCGCGCGCGGACCACAGCCAGATCGCGGCGCCGAGCAGCACGGCCGACAGCACGGCCGCGAGCCGGCCGCGGCGCAGCACCGGGATCGCCGCCGCGATGGAAACGAACTTGGTCAGGACCGAAGCCGCGAACGCCAGTCCTGCCGCCACTCCGCGGCCGGCACGCGTGAAGGCCAGCGCCGCGAGCAGAAGCGCCACTCCCAGAGCCTCCAGGTGCCCCTGTCCCGCCACTTCGGTGATGGGAAGGGGGTGGAACGCGTACAGGGCCGCCGCCGACGCCGCGCCCGGGACTCCCGAGGAGGCGAGAAGACCCACGACGGCGACATCGGCCGCCACCAGGAATGCCTTCAACGAGAGCAGGCCGCCTCGGCCGAAGACGCGGAACGCGGCCTGTGCCACGGGCGGATACACGGTCCGGAAGTCCCGATGCGCGACCCGGGCGCGCAGATTGCCGGAGATCCCTCGGAGCGCCGGATCGTCGGGCGCGTACCGGTAGGGAGAGATCCCCTGGCGGGCAACTTCGCCGTCCCAGAGGTAGCGCCACACGTCCTCGGACAGATCCGGAGCCCGGAACAGAAGCGTGGCGCGGAACAGGGCGCCGGAGAGAATCAGAAAACGGCGGCTGGAAGCGGATAGACTCCGGGCTGCCAGGATGGAGACACAGGTCCCGGCGAGGAACAAACAGAGATAGGGCACCAGATGACGGCGCGCGTCGGGGAGCGCGAGAAACCCCAACGCGACCGCCTCCCCGGCCCCCACGAGGAACCAACGGCGCAGAGACCAATGGCGAACAACACCGTTCAAATCGCGACCCTGATCGCCTATTACGTCGTCCTCGCGTTTCTCGCGATGTACGGCGCTCACCGCATGCTGATGGTGGTCCTCTACTACCGGCATCGCCGCAACGTCCCGCTGCCGGGGGGCGAGCTTTCGCCGCTTCCTCGCGTCACCGTTCAACTCCCGCTCTTCAACGAAGTCTACGTCGTGGAGCGCCTGATCGATGCGGTGACCAGGATCGACTACCCGCGGGAGCTCCTGGAGATTCAGGTGCTGGACGACTCGACCGACGACACCAGGGCCAAGGCCCGGGCAGCGGTGGAACGGCACCGCGCCGAAGGGTTCGACATCGTCTATCTGCACCGGGAAGACCGGCGGGGCTTCAAAGCGGGAGCGCTGCAGGCGGGCACGGAGCTGGCGCACGGCGAGTACCTGATGATTTTCGACGCGGACTTCGTTCCGCGGCCGGAGGTCGTGCGCGCGAGCCTCCCCTATTTCTCCGATCCGCGGGTCGGGATGGTCCAGGCCCGCTGGGAGCACTTGAACCGCGACTTCTCGCTCTTGACGCGCATCCAGTCGATCTTCCTGGACGGGCACTTCGTCATCGAGCACACCGCGCGGCATCGCTCCGGACGCTTCTTCAACTTCAACGGAACGGCCGGCATCTGGAGGCGCCGCTGCCTGGAGGACGTCGGAGGCTGGCAATCGGACACCCTGACCGAAGACCTCGACGCCTCCTACCGCGCCCAGCTGGCGGGATGGAAATTCGTGTACTTGAAGGACCTCGCGGTGCCGGCCGAGCTCCCGGTGGACATGAACGGATTCAAGACCCAGCAGCACCGATGGACGAAGGGATCGATCCAGACGGGACGAAAGCTCCTTCCGGCCATCTTCAAGAGCGACTTCCCGCTGAAGGTGAAGGCCGAGGCGTTCTTTCACCTGACCAACAACTTCTCCTACCTGCTGGTGATGCTGCTCGCGCTCCTCATCGTGCCGGCCATCGTGATCCGGGAGCGCATCGGTTGGAGGCGGGTCGCCATCCTGGACTTCCCCCTCTTCTTCTGCGCAACGTTCTCCTTCATCGCGTTCTACTTCTCCTCGCAGCGGGAGATCGGAAGGAAGGTGCGTCCGACCCTCCGATACATGCCGTTCCTGATGTCCTTCGGCATCGGCCTCTCCCTGAACAACGTGCAGGCGGTCCTGGAGGCCCTCTTCCGCCGGGACACGGAGTTCACGCGCACCCCGAAGTACTCGATCGAAGGCGAGGGCGGCGAATGGCGCAGCAAGAAGTACCGCGCGTCGGGGAACTGCTCGGCGCTGGGCGAAACGATCCTCGCGCTCTACTTTCTGGCGGCCATCGTTTTCGCCATCAAGGAAAACTACTGGCTGGGTGTTCCCTTTCTGTTCCTCTTCTTCAACGGCTTCGCCTACACCGCGGCGCTGTCGTTGATCTCGAAATGGAGCGGACGCCGCTCGGACCTGGCGCCGGCCACCGCGCTTGCCGGCGAGGTCGGGAGCGGCCCTTGACGCCTTGAGTCGATTCAGGCACCGGTTTCTTCGGCCATGGCGATGAACGCGCGAGACCCGGTCTGCGGGATGACGGTCGATCCCGCGTCCGCGGCGGCCACCCGGGACCATCGCGGCACCACCTACTTCTTCTGCGCCCCCGGCTGCGCCCGTGCGTTCGACGCGGATCCGGAGAAGTACCTGGACCCGTCCTACCGGCCCGCGGGAATGCCGATGGCCGGGCACAAGGGACGCCGCCAGCCCGACCTCCCGATGTTCGAACCGGGGGCAAAACGGGATTCTCGAGTCTCCCGTGCGGGCCCGTCGCCTCCCGCCTCCCGCCTTCCGCCTTCCGCGGCGCCCGGCCGCGGCGTCTCGCTCGCCGTCGAAGGAATGCATTGCGCGTCGTGCGTCTCGACGATCGAGACGGCGCTCGCCGCGGTCCCCGGCGTGGCCTCGGCCTCCGTCAACCTCGGCACGGGGCGGGCCGAGGTGGAAGGAGAAGAGCTCTCCACGGCGCGTCTGATCGAAGCAGTCCGAGCGACCGGATACGAGGCGCGGCCCGCCGCCGACCTCTCTCCCGCCGGCGACGAGGAGCGCCGGCGGCGCGAGACCCGCGAAACGCTCATCCGAACGGTCCTCGCCGCGGCGCTGACGCTGCCGGTCCTGGTCCTGTCCATGGCCGACATCCGTTTCCCGGCCCGGGACTTCGTCCTCCTCCTGCTCACGCTGCCGGTCTACCTCTGGGCGGGATGGCCCTTCCTCTCGGGCATGGCCCGGACGCTCGCGCACCGCACCGCCAACATGGACACGCTGATCGGGCTCGGGACGACGGCCGCCTTTCTTCTCTCCGTCGGTTCGACCCTCTTTCCATCGGCGGTGGCGCAGGGCCACCCACGGCGGCATGGTTCCGGTCTACTACGAGGCGGTCGGCGTCATCCTCACGCTGATCCTGCTCGGCCGCTACCTCGAGACGCGGGCCCGCGGGCAGACGTCGGCCGCGATCCGCAAGCTGCTCGATCTGACTCCCAAGAGGGCGCGCGCGCTGCGCCGCGGAATCGAGGTGGAGATTCCGCTGGACGAGGTGGTCGTCGGCGATCGGCTGCGGGTCAAGCCCGGCGACGCCGTGCCGGTCGACGGCGTGGTCCTGTCCGGATCCTCGACCGTGGACGAAGCGATGGTGACCGGCGAGTCGATTCCGGTCGAGAAGACCGGGGGCGATCGGGTCATCGGCGGAACGATCAATCAGCAGGGAATCCTGGAGATCGAGGCCCGCGCGGTGGGGAGCGACACGGCGCTGGCGCAGATCGTCCGTCTGGTCTCCCGGGCCCAGGCCTCCAAGCCCCCCATCCAGAGGCTCGCCGACCGGATCGCCGGCGTGTTCGTGCCGGTCGTGCTGATGCTGGCGGTCGCGACGTGGGTGGTCTGGTTCGTGGTCGGACCCTCTCCGCGCCTGCTCTTCGCCACCGTCGCGACGGCCTCGGTCCTGGTGATCGCCTGCCCATGCGCTCTGGGCCTGGCGACTCCGACCGCGATCCTGGTCGGCACCGGGCGAGGCGCCCGGTCCGGAATTCTGTTCCGCAACGCCGATGCCCTCGAGCGCGCCCGCCAGCTGACGACGGTGTTGATGGACAAGACCGGAACGGTCACGGAGGGGAAACCGCGCCTGACCGACAGGGTCCGGCTGGAAGGCTTCACCGACGCCGAGGTCCTCGGGCTGGCCGCCGCGCTGGAGCAGGCCTCCGAGCATCCCTTCGCGCGGGCGCTGGTGTCCGCGGCTCGGGCCAAGGAGCTCGACCTGCCGGCCGTGGCGAGCTTCCAGGCGCGCCCGGGCATGGGCGTCGAGGGAACCGTGGCCCGGCATCGGGTGGTCGTCGGCAACGTCCGCCTCTTCGAGCAGGAGGGGATCGCGGCCGACGCCCTTCGCGACGAGATCGACCGCTTCTCGGCGGATGGAAAAACGCCGCTGCTGGTCGCGGTCGACGGGCGCCTGGCCGGACTGCTGGCGGTGGCGGACCGGGAGAAGGCGTCCTCGGCCGAAGCGGTCGAGCGCCTGAAAGAGATGGGGCTCAAGGTCGCCATGATGACCGGCGACCGTCCGGCGACGGCCCGCGCCATCGCCGCCCGCGTCGGGATCGGCGAGGTCTTCGCGCAGGTCCTCCCGGCGGACAAGGCCTCGAAGGTCAAGGATCTCCAGAACCGCGGCGAGACCGTGGCCATGGTCGGCGACGGCATCAACGACGCGCCGGCGCTGGCGCAGGCCGACGTCGGGATCGCCATCGGCGCCGGGTCGGACGTGGCGATCGAGGCCGCCGACGTCACCCTGGTCGGCGGAGACCTGCGGCTGGTGGCCGACGCGATCGGACTGTCGCGCGCGACGCTCTCGACGATTCGGCAGAATCTGCTCTTCGCTTTTCTCTACAACGTCCTTGCCATTCCGATCGCCGCCGGCGCCCTGTACCCGGCTGTTCCACTGGATGCTCTCTCCCATGATCGCGTCGGCGGCGATGGCGGCCTCCTCGGTCTCCGTCGTCACCAACAGCCTGCGGCTGGCGCGGCGGCCGCTGTGATCGGCGCGGTGCTTTCGGTCCGCCTCACGCCTCACGCTTTCCGCCTCACGCCCGGATTGGCGCTGGTCTGGACTCCCGACCGGATCGCCGCCGTGATCCTCGGCGTCGCGCTCTGCGCTTTTCTGTGGGTCTTCTTCTTCGGGAAGCGCCGGGAGATGGCCGCGCGGGCGGCCGCGGGCGGAGAGCAGGAAGTCACCATCGTGGTCTCCGGCGGATACAATCCAGATATTGTTGTGGTCCGGAAAGACCTTCCGCTCACTCTCATCTTCGACCGCCGGGAGGACAATCCCTGCAGCGACGAGGTCGTCCTGCCGGAGTTCGAGATCCGGCGAGCCCTGCGCCCCTTCGCCCGAACGGAGATCCAGGTCGTGCCGCGCCGGACCGGCGAGTTCCCGTTCTCCTGCGGCATGAGCATGCTGCACGGGAAGATCAAGGTGGTGGATTAGCTCAGCTCTCAGCTGCCCGCTTCGAATCGCTAGAATCAGCGCGTGGAACCGACACTGCGCGTGACCGAGATCTTCCGTTCGATCCAGGGAGAATCGACCCGGGCCGGGCTTCCCTGCGCGTTCATTCGTTTGACCGGCTGCTCTCTGCGATGCGTGTGGTGCGACACCGCGTACGCGTTTCACGGCGGGTCGGAGATGAGCGTGGCCGAGGCCGTCGAACGCGTTTCGGCGCTCGGCACCGACCTGGTGGAGGTAACCGGCGGAGAACCCCTGGAACAGGAGGGCGTCTATCCCCTGATCGACGCGCTGCTCGACCAGGGCAAGACCGTGATGATCGAGACCGGTGGCCACGTTCCCCTGGTCCGCGTGGATCCGCGCGTCATCAAGATCGTGGACGTCAAGGCTCCCGGATCGGGCATGGAGAGCGCGAACCTGCCGGAAAACCTGGATCGGCTGTCGTCCCGGGACGAGTTGAAGATCGTGATCGCCGACCGGCGGGACTTCGAGTGGGCTCTCGAGCTGGTGCGCTCCCGCGACCTCGACCTCCGAAACGTCGTGAGCTTTTCGCCGGTCTGGGAGAGCCTTCCCGCGGCGACGCTCGCCGAGTGGATCCGCGACAGCGGGCGCAACGTCCGTCTCGGACTCCAGCTTCACAAGATCCTGTGGGGCGACGTGCCGGGACGATGAGGAAGAATCTGCTCATCGGATCATCGGTCCATCGATTGATTTCGTCCGATCAATCTTGTCCAGGGCAGATGAGCCGATGAACGGATGAACCGATGAACCGATCTCTCCGGGCCATCGTCCTTCTCTCCGGCGGTCTCGACTCGGCCACCTGTCTGCTCCTCGCGCGGGAAGAAGGCCTCGAGACATTCGCCCTGTCCTTCGACTACGGACAGCGTCACCGCGTCGAGCTCGAGCGGGCCCGCGCGCTCGCAGCGCGTTACGGCGCGCGCGAGCATCGCATCGTCCGCCTCGACCTGCCCTCCGGGAAGACCTCGGCGCTGACCAATCCCGCGCTCGCGGTCCCGCGCGACAGCGTCGGAGTCGAGCCCATCCCGGTCACCTACGTTCCCGCTCGCAACACGCTCTTCCTGGCCCACGCCGTGGCATGGGGCGAGGCGATCGGAGCGGGTGACATCTTCATCGGCGCCAATGCGCTCGATTACTCGGGCTATCCCGACTGCCGGCCGGAGTTCCTCGAGGCGTTCGAGACAGCCGCGAACCTCGGAACGAAGGCGGGCGTCGAAGGCAGCCTGTCTTTTCGGATCCGGGCGCCGCTGCTGCAAATGACCAAGGCGCAGATCGTCGAGCGGGCTTCCCGGCTCGATCTCGATTTTTCTCTGACGACGTCCTGCTACGACCCATTGGATGAGGGAAGGCCCTGTGGCCATTGCGATTCCTGCCTCTTGCGGGCGAAGGGTTTCCGGGAAGCCGGCTTACCCGATCCCCTGACCGAACAGAAAAGTTAGTCATATGCACTTAGATTTAAGCTCATAAGACTTGACATTCTAAGACTAAGATCTTATACTTGCCCACGTTCGGCGGCAACGACTCTTACTCCCCATGACGCCGGGGCGACGCTCTTGCAGGAGTAATGAGGTGAATCCGAGCCGCCCCCGGGAAGGTGGGACATGAGGTTCGATCAGCTCACGATCAAGGCCCAGGAGGCTATCCAGGAAGCGCAGCGCGACGCTCGCTCCCGCGGCAACGCCGAGCTGACCGCGGACCATCTCCTCCTCGCGCTGCTGCGCCAGGAGGACGGGGTCGTCGTCCCGATCCTGCAGAAGCTCGGAATCGACCCGAAGTCCCTCGCCCAGGAGATCGAATCCGATGTCGACCGCCAGCCCAAAGTCTCCGGCGCCTCCGCCGACGCCACGCCGACGCGTGAGCTGACCCGGCTTTTCGACCGCGCCTTCGAGGTCGCCAAGGAGTTCGGGGACGAGTACATCTCGACCGAGCACTTCCTCCTCGCCCTCTCGGAAAGCGCCGCGGGCAGCGTGGCCCGCCGGTTCTCCTCTCGGGGGATCACCCGGGACGCGCTCTTGAAGGCCTTGAAGGAGGTCCGCGGATCGACGCGCGTCACCGACCCGAATCCCGAAGACAAGTACCAGGCGCTGAAGCGGTACACCCGGGATCTGACCGACCTCGCCCGGCGCGGCAAGATCGATCCAGTGATCGGACGCGACGAAGAGATCCGCCGGGTCATCCAGGTCCTGTCGCGGCGCACCAAGAACAATCCGGTCTTGATCGGCGAGCCCGGCGTGGGCAAGACGGCGATCGTGGAAGGGCTGGCCCGCCGGATCCACATGGGCGACGTCCCGGAGGGCTTGAAGAACAAGCGCGTGGTGTCGCTCGATCTGGGCGCGATGATCGCCGGCGCCAAGTACCGCGGCGAGTTCGAGGATCGCTTGAAGGCCGTCCTGAAGGAGATCGAGGAGGCCCAGGGCTCCGTCATCCTCTTCATCGACGAGCTCCACACCTTGGTCGGCGCGGGCGCGGCCGAGGGATCGATGGATGCCTCGAACATGCTGAAGCCGGCGCTGGCGCGCGGGGAGTTGAGAGCCATCGGAGCGACGACCCTGAACGAGTACCAGAAGTACATCGAGAAGGACGCCGCTCTCGAGCGCCGCTTTCAGCCGGTCTACGTGGACGAGCCCTCGGTCGACGACACCATCGCCATCCTGCGGGGACTCCAGGAGCGCTACGAGATCCACCACGGCGTGCGGATCACCGACGGCGCGCTCGTCGCGGCGGCGCGGATGTCGCATCGGTACATCTCCGACCGGTTCCTCCCCGACAAGGCCATCGATCTGGTGGACGAGGCCGCGGCGCGGCTGCGCACCGAGATCGACTCGGTCCCCACCGAGATCGACGAGATCGAGCGGCGGATCCTGTCGCTGGAGATCGAGAAGCGGGCGCTCAAGAAGGAGAAGACCAAAGAAGCCGCGAAACGCCTGGAGGAGATCGATCGGGAGCTGGCCGAGGAACGCGAGAAGTCATCGGGCCTGCGCGCCCAGTGGACCGCGGAAAAGGAGGCCATCCAGAAGAGCCGGGCCATCAAGGAGTCGATCGAGCAGGTTCGCCAGGAGGCGGTGGAGGCGGAACGGCAGGGCAACCTCCAGCGCGCGGCCGAGGTCCGCTACGGGAGGCTGCCCGAGCTCGAGAAGCAGCTCGTTTCCGAGAACGCCCGCCTGGCCAGTCTCCAGAAGGGGCAGCCGATGCTCCGAGAGGAAGTCACCGAGGAGGACATCGCGCGGGTTGTCTCCAAGTGGACGGGGATCCCGGTCAACAAGCTGGTGGAGGCTGAGTCGCAGAAGCTCCTGAAGATGGAGGACCGGCTGGCCGAGCGCGTCATCGGCCAGAAGGAAGCCGTCGTCGCCGTGTCCGACGCCGTTCGACGTTCCCGAGCCGGGCTGTCCGATCCCAAGCGGCCGATCGGATCGTTCATCTTCGTCGGCCCCACCGGCGTGGGCAAGACCGAGCTCGCGCGCGCGCTCGCCGAATTCCTGTTCGACGACGAGCAGGCCATGATCCGCATCGACATGTCCGAATACATGGAGAAGCACTCCGTGGCGCGGATGATCGGGGCGCCTCCCGGCTACGTCGGATATGAGGAGGGCGGCCGCCTGACCGAGGCCGTGCGGCGCCGCCCTTATTCCGTGGTCCTGTTCGACGAGATCGAGAAGGCGCATCCCGACGTCTTCAACATCCTGCTCCAGGTCCTGGACGACGGGCGGCTGACCGACGGCAAGGGACGCGTGGTCTCGTTCAAGAACACGGTCATCATCATGACCTCCAACATCGGCTCGCAATGGATCGCGGAGTCGGCGAACATGGACGAGGCCGATGTCCAGGCCAGGATCGAGGAGGAGCTGCGGCGGCACTTCCGCCCGGAGTTCTTCAACCGCATCGACGATGTCATCGTCTTCCACCGCCTGTCGCGGGAGGAGATCGAGAAGATCGTCGAGATCCAGCTCCAGAACGTGTCGCGCACGGTGCTCGACCGCGGGATCGAGCTCTCCTGGACGCCCGAGGCGCGCCGGATCCTCGCCGAACGGGGCTACGACCCGGCGTTCGGAGCCCGTCCCCTGAAGCGCTTGATCCAGCGGGAGGTTTCCGACGCGCTGGCAAAGGAGATCCTGGGCAACAAGGTCGTCACCGGCGACCGGGTGGAGCTCGTCGCGGGGAAGGACGGCCTGGAGGTGGTCAAGGCCAAGCGGCTGAGCGCCGCGAGCTGAGGAAGGGTTCTCGAAGCATTGCAATGGGAGTCACTCAATTTCTGGCGGTCCATTCAGGAGGTGTTTCATGACTGATCTCGTGACCTGGGATCCGTATCGTGAGTTTCGGAGTCTGGCCGACCGCGTCAACCGAGTCTTCAGCGCAGTTCCCGCGCGCCGGGACGAAGAGAGCCTGGGCAACTGGATGCCGCCGGTCGACATCGCGGAGGACAAGGACAAGATCGTGCTGACCGCGGAGCTGCCCGGCTTCAAGGAGGAGCAGATCGAGGTCCAGATGGAGGGCGTTGTTCTGACGCTGCGCGGCGAGCGCCGCTTCGAGGAGGAAAAGGAGGGGCGCAACTACCACCGGGTGGAGCGTTCCTACGGGCAGTTCACCCGCTCCTTCACGCTCCCCAACAACGTCGACAAGGAGAAGGTCCAGGCGACGTTCCGGGACGGGCTCCTGCAGGTCGAACTGCCCAAGCGGGAGGAGGCCAAGCCGCGTCAGATCAAGATTTCGAGCGTCGACGGCCAGGCCAAGAAGGAGACGATCGATGTGAAGGCTCGCTGACGCCGCACGCCGCGGTGTCATCCTGAGCGTCGTGAGATGCGAAGGATCTCGAGCGCCCCGACGTGTCGGGGCGCTTTTTTTTCGATACCTTTCCCGCACCGGCGCGTCTCCCCCCGGCGGGGGCGGCCGGAATGCACGGTCCGCAGAGGAGGTTTTCCGAGCCGTGAACACCGCAAGATGGAGGATCGTGCCGAGGCGCATCGGGGGCGGGATCGCGCTCTCCCTCGCCGCGGGAATGCTCACCGCGGCTCCCCTCCCCTCCCGCCGCAGCGAAGTCGTCGAGGTCGTGGAGAAGGTCTCGCCCGCGGTCGTCAACATCGCCGCCGAGCAGACCGTGCGGCGCCGTCCGTCGATCGAGGACCTCTTCTTCAACTTCGATCCCAGGCCCCGCACGGCCAAGAGCCTGGGCTCGGGCGTCATCATCGATCCCAAGGGCATCATCCTGACCAACGACCACGTCATCTCCGGGGCCTCCAAAATCCTGGCCACGAACAAGGCCGGTCGCGAGATGGAGTGCGAAGTCATCGGCTCGGACGCCGACAACGACCTGGCCGTGCTGCGCGTCAAGAAGCCCGGCGCCGCTCTGGCCACGATCCACCTGGGGACGTCGTCGGATCTCATGATCGGGGAGACCGTGGTGGCCATCGGCAATCCCTACGGCCTCTCCAACAGCGTTTCGGCCGGGGTCCTTTCGGCGATGGGCCGCAGCGTGCCGGGAGAGAACCAGCGCGTGTACAGCGATTTTCTCCAGATCGACGCCCCGATCAATCCCGGCAACTCCGGCGGCCCCGTCGTCAACATCCAGGGCGACATGATCGGCGTGGCCACGGCGATCATCGGCGGGGCGCAGGGGATCGGATTCGCGATCCCGGTCGACCGGGTCAAGCGGATCGTGGCCGACCTGGTCAAGTTCGGCGAGGTCAAGCCCGTCTGGATCGGGCTTCACGGTCGCACGATCACGAACAACCGCGACGACGATCGCCCGCGCGGATTCCGCGTGCGCTCCGTGGAGCCGGGCTCTCCGGCCGAGAAGGCCGGAATCCGGTCGGGCGACCAGGTCGTATCGGTCGATGGATCTCCGGTCGACTCGCAGGAATCCTTCGAGACGATCCTCTCCACCCGCGGGCCCGGCAAGCCGATGAAGATCGCCCTGCGCGGCTCCCAGGGAGAGCGCACCGTCACCGTCGCCGGGCAGACGCCGCCCGGGGACTACGGCGCCCGCATCCTGCGGCAGCAGCTGGGAGTGTCGCTGCGTCCCGTCCGAGGTGGGCTGCGCATTTCCATTACCGATCCGCGTGGGGCCGCGGCCGAACAGGGGCTGGAAAACGGCGACGTCCTGATCGCGGTCAACGGCGAGCGGGTTGCCGGGGTCGAGGACGTCAATAAGATCCTGTCCCGTGATCACGCGCGCACGACCCTCCTCATGACCGTCGCCCGCGGCCCCTGGGAATACACGCTGACGTTTCCGATGGACTAACGTCGCCGGAGCTGCGCTTCGGGATCTGCGCGCGGTGCGCGCACCGGACCGCGGCTCGCCCGGGTGCGGGCTCGACCGCCGTCCTGATCCCGAGAGCTCCGCTCCGGCTCCCGCGGCGCGAGTCGTTTCGCGGATCCAGTCCGCGAAACTTGGTCGCGCCGCGAACGAGGCCCTAAACGGAGGCGGGAGGTGTCGAAAATACGCCAGGCCCGCGAGCCCTAGTCAAGAGAACAATCGAACCCCACTAGAGCGTCATTCCGCTCGCGGCGCGCGTAGTCTTCCGAGCGGAAGCGAAGGAGGAGGCGTGCGCCGCGGGAGCGAAGGCGCAGGCCGGGATCAGGCGATCGGTCGAGGCCGCATCCGGCCGAGCCGATCGCCGGTTGCGAAGCCAGATCTCGGACAAGCCGAAGCGACGGTTCAGCACGCGTAATTATTGCCGAGCCGACCGACCGTGCTGACGTTGCCTCGGACTTCGCGGGCCGCCTGGGCCTTGACGCCCAGGTCCTTCAAAGTCTCCTTCTTGAGACCGATCTTCTTCGTCTTCGACATTCGGGCGGCCGAGGCATTCTTTGCGGTCATCGCACCCTCCTTTTTTGGAGCCCGTCGCTCCAAGACCGCCGTCAGTAAGAGCAAGGGCAGGACCAGGGCGCCTTGGGGGAAGAATCGTTGCAGTGGCGGGACTTACAACGCCAGCACCCGGGGCCTGAGGTCCTTTTTCGAGACTCTTCGCCGGCCCCGCGGCCTCACCGCGAGACCCGCCTTCCCCCTCACGCGCGGCCGGCCCCGCGCAGCGCGCGCGACGTGTAGAGGCGCGCGAGGAAGTCGTAGAGGACGAGCTCCTGGGTCCGCTGCGCCGAGCGCAGCATTCGGTTGACGTGCATGTGCACGATGCTCCCGACGATGTCCGCCGCGGGTCTGGTCAGCCGGCCCGCGGTCTCGTTCTCCCCAAGCTCGCGGATCCTGGGGGCGATCCGCGCCGACCGGGCACCGAGCACGGCGAGCCCGGGCGCGAGCGAGCTCTCCGCGTCCGATGTTCGATCGAGCAGGCGCTCCAGGCTCTTCGACTCCTTGCGAAACCGTTCCCCCAGGCTCCGGCGCGCTTCGGTCTGCGACCCTCCCTGCTCCCTGGCCAGACCGGCGCGCGACTGCTCGACCAAGTCTCGCTTCCGGGCGAAGTCGAGGCCGAAATCGTCGAGCAGCGAGTCCATCCCGCGCAGCGTCAGCCGCCACCGTTCGTCGGCGCCGGCGTCGCCCTCCTCCAGCATGCCGAGGATCTCCAGGACGGCTTCGCTGTCGGCCTGGAAGATCTGCTCGACGACATCGATGCCCGCCGGCCCTCCGTAACGCTCAACCTCCCGCTCGTAGGTGTCGAGCTGCACCTTTGCGATCCGACCGTCCGCGAGCGCCGGCGCCGTCGCCGCGTGCAGCGCGGGAAGAACTTCTCCCAGGAGCCGGGAAGGATCGCCGTGGAGCCGCACCCGGAGGTGGCCGACCGGGTCGGCGTAGCGAAGGAAGAACCAGCGGTCGGCGGCGCCGGAGTCGAGCGCGGACCGCACGATCGGCTCCACGAGATCGAGCAGGAGCCGGTCCCCCGTGGCGGCGCCGGCATAGAGCTTCGCGTAGAGCCACTCCGACCCCGGCGGGAAGACGCGGACGACCGGGGGCAAGCGCTGGACCGCGGATCGAGGCGCCGGCGCGTCGGTCACGGCGGTCCGGGGGCCGGCCGCGCGGGTGAACGGCACGATCAGATCGTGGACGAAGCGCCCCTCGGGTCCCCGGGCACACAGCTCGTCCGGGCCGGGGAACATCTCGGTCAGACGCGCTTCCGGCCGGTCCTTCACCAGATGAACGAAGGACTCCACCGATAGAACGTTCTCCAGGTCCACGGGCAGGCGGTTGTCGCCGTCGGCCACGACGACAATTCGTGGAACGCCGCGCCGCAGGCGCCACTGGCGGACGGCCTCGAACCGACGCGCTCCCTGTTCCGCGGCCAGGGCCTTGAGCTCCTCCCCGCCGGCGTTCCACTGCGCCAGGGCGAGCACGAGGCGGCCGCAGACCACGCGCGGCAAGAACGGGGCCGAGGCCAGCGGGCCCCAGTCCCAACCAAGCCCTCGGGCGGCGCCCTGGCTCTGCAGGTCGCAGAGGAAGCGGTAGAGCGGGAGACCCTTCCACGCGTAGTTATGGGCCGTGGTCAGCCGCGGAATCACTCGGCAATCGAGGCGCCGCGACCGCAGGACGATCTGCCCCTCCTCGACGGAAACCAGGAGATCGTGCACCGGGACTTGCCGGTCGGCGGGCGCGCCGGAGCGGCCGAGATACGGGATCTCATGCTCGCGCAGCACCGGGCGCGCAAGAATGTTTCCCAGCCGCCCCTCGGGCAGGTGCACGACCTCGGCGTAGATCGCCTCGGGATCGAGCGCTTCCTCGGCGCGCAGGTGCTGCCGAACGCGCTCTTCCAGATGCGGGTCGGCATGGCAGAACCGGCCCAGCAAGCGGGCGCCCGAGGGACCATCGAGGCCCTGGAGCACGATCCGAAATCGCCCGGCCGCGACGTCTTCGCGCGACGCCGCGGCCACCGTCGCCATCACCGCGAAGGACGGCGGCAGGGCGAGGGGCTCAGCGAGACCGAGATCTCCAAGACGTTCCGAGTCGAGAGAGATCTCCGCGCCGCTCCCGGAAATCGTCTCGGCGAGGCGGGCGAGCAGCGCCTTCTCCCGCGCTCCCCACGGCGTCGTCGGCGTTTCGACCTTGCCGAGCGCCAGGCCCTTCAAGAGCGGACCGGCGTCGGACGAACCGGGCTCGCGCGGAGGAAACCCGATTCCCGCCTCGTCGTCCAGGGCCTCGACCAGTGGGACCTCGCGGGCCTCGTAGCGCTCTCGGAAGGCGTCGCGGAAACGCTCCAGGTCTCCGTCCGAGCGCGCCGACGTCAGGCGCCGCAGGAGCTCGACGCCTCGCACGAGCTCGTCCAAGACCGCCCCGCCCAGGCGCGCGTCCGGCGAAGGCTTGACCAGATCGACCTGGAAGAGACGGTTGAGCTCCGCCGGCGCAGGAAGACCCTCGAGGCGGCGCGCGACCGCGCGGTAGCGAGCAGGATCCGCACCCGGGCCCGCCGCGTCGATGGCCGCGAGCTCGGCGCGGACCTCCTCCAGCCGGGCCCCGACGGCTTCGGTCTCCGGGAGACCGCACAGCTGCGCCGCCAGCGACTCGACCGGCTCGGGGCCGGTCACGGACAGCTCCAGATCGGCGCGAAGGATCTGCGCTTCGATCAGCTCAACGATGTACTGCGCAGCCTCTGCCTCTGACACGTCCGCGCCGCGGACAGTTTCCACGAGCTCGTCGGCGGAAGCGCCGGACGCGGCGCGCGCCAGCACCGCCTGGAGCTCGTCGGAGTCTTCCGCGGCCACCAGATGGTGGGTGCGGTCCTTGCCTTCGACCCTCGCCTCGACGTAGTGGACGCGGCCCGCCGCGCGGTAGAGGCTCGAGTTGGGCAGGAGGCGTAGATGTGGTCGCGCAAGCGGATCCCGCCCAATTGCCTCGGCCAACGCGAAGAGGTAGTCCATATCGAGACGGCTGTGGCGCGTGTAGGCCGACCGCTCCGAGATCACGAGGTCCGTATCCGGCCCCACCGCGCCGAGCGAGGCTCCGGCGAAGAGGCCGAAGGGCGTCGGCCGCGCAGTCATGCGCGAGAAGTAGCGCACCAGCGCGCGCTCGACCCGGGCGCCGCGTTCGCTCTCCGGCTCGCGGATCCAGACGCCGAAGGAGTCGTCGAGGTCCGGCGACGCGAGGAAGAGGGCGTCGCGCAGAAGGGGCCGCTCGAAGAGCGCTCGCAGTCGCTCCCGCAGACGCTTCCGGTCCGCGGCGAGCGCGGGCTCGAGAAGCGCGGAATCGCCGATCGTGGCGCCGGCCTCGAGCCCTTCGCACCAGGCCAGGAACTCGTCGAAGGCCAGCAGAGGCGTCCGAAAGGCAAAGAAGCCGGAGGGGACGAAGCCCCCCTTTTCCCTCTCGGGACTCTGCCTGCGACTCATTTCAGGTAGATCGAGGCGATAAGATCAGCAAGCGATGTCGCGTCACTGGGTTCGATCAAGGTTGTCGCTACGATGAAACCCTTCCCGCCGACGGCGACAATCTCGAGTAGGCCGCCAGCACCCCTTCTTCAGCGAACCGAGAGACCGACTGCGTCCAGTGGAAAGGGGTAACTGCAGACTTTAGTTACCATGAAGAGGCTCCCTCTGGCCATGGAGGCTGGAGAGCATTCTGTGTCCTCGCGCCAACTTTCAGATTCTTCTCCACCCCATCCAGCCACCCGAGTTAGCCGCACCACATATTGCACGAAAAAGTGCACCCACCCTTGCACGAACCCGTCGCCACCTTCATGCCCGCTTTGACTTGTCGGCCTGAGTCTTTCGCGTCCAGGTCCAGAATCGTCTCTTTCTTGAGTTTCAGCTTCTTGGTCCCCTTCTGCTTCTTCTTCGCGACCATCTTCCTCTCCTTTCCGTTCGAATACTCGCAGAGCCGGCGACTGTCGAAAGCAATCGTCAGGCCATGGACGGAACTCCAGCTCAACCATTGAGGAATGGAGATTTTGTCTCGAGCGCGCCGCCGGGATCCATCCTATCTGTTGTCTCAGGTCGGCACTCATCAGCTCACTCGAGGTCTCAAGTTGATGCACCGCAGCTTAGCTCACTCGATACTCGTCCCAGTCGAGACGAGTAACAAACGATCCCACGCCGGCTCGATCGACGTCGTCGCCGCCAGAAGCGCCAGCGCGATCCCCGAGGCGCCCGTGAGGATCCCCGGATCGTCATCCCAATATTTCGTCCCGTCGTCGCGCGCCGTGAGGGCCTGGAACCCTCCGACGCCGCGGCCGGGCTTGCGCATCGCGAGCGTGCGCTGGAACCAGAACAGCGCGGCCTGGCGAAGCGTCGCGTCCCCGGTCGCCTGATACAGCCGGTTGAAGACATGCCCGAGCCCGGCGGCGCCGTGACAGAAACCGGCGTCCACGACTCCGGCCTCCTCGGGCGGGCGCGTCGCCGCGCGGCGCGCAATCGCCAGGGCTTCCGACTCCCACTCGGGCTCCCCTACGGACCGGGCGGCGCAGAACAGCGCGGCCGCGACCCCGGGATCGCCGTAGCACCACGCGGAACGGCAGCTCTCGGACTTACCGCCCGGCGCGACCCATGCCGGGAAAAGCGAGCCCCTTTTGCTTTTTCGCTTCTGGCGGAGCAGCCACGTGACGGCGCCCTCGAGAAGCCTTCGGGCCTTCCGGCGCTTGATGCCCGCCGCGCACGCGGCGCCCAGCATCGCGATCACGCCCGGCACACCGTGAGCCAGCCCAAGGTTGTAGTAGCCGCGCGGACACTGCGCTCTCTGCTGGGGCGGTAGGAGCTCCGGACCCGTATGCCAGGTCGTGTCCTCGGCCGCGCGTTCGGCGGCTTCTCCCAGACGGTCGATGACCCCTTCGAGACATGCCGTCGCCGTGGGACCGGGAAGCCCCTCCAGAGCATAGACGCCGAACCCGACCAGGCCGTTGACGAGGTCGTAGTCGCGTCGCCAGCCGCGGCGATTCAGATAGCCCCGGAGCGCTTCGTCCACCTCCTCGGTGGAAACGCCTCCATTGGAATCCGAGAATCTCCGCTCCAGGTGCGCCACGGCCCACGCCACGCCGGCGAAACCGCCGTAGAGCGACGGAGCCATCGTGACCGACTCCAGGGCGTCTCCGGATTGCTTCAGGACGCGCCGGGACGCCGACTCGTAGCGGCGGCCAAGTCCTGCCTGACCCAGGTAGGCATAGAGAACGGCAATCCCCGCGGTGCCACTGGCAAGCGACGGCACTGACCGGCTCCTCGTCCCGCGCCGATGTCGCTTTGACCTTCCGATGTCCGCGGCGACGCCTTCGGCCGCCTCCGTTGCTTCTTTCGCGATCGCGCCCTCGAGCAGCGGGCGCCACACGGGTTTCTTCACGGCAATCGTCCCATGAGCACACCGGACATGTGAGTGGTGCTCTCCGCCGTTGATTTCTCTACTTCCGGCAGGGACAGGTGTACAAGCAGGTGTGAGTGCAACCGTCAGTGCAAGCGCAAGAATCAAGGGTACATGCGACGCAGGTCGCCATATGACTGAGCTCGATGATCACGCCCCCTTTGACCTTCTTGGCGGTGCGCTTCACATCCAGATCTCTGATCGTCTCCTTCTTGAGCTTCAGCTTCTTGACCTGCTCCTTGCCCTTTCCTCTCGGTTTGGCCGTCATGTCGCTCTCCCTTGAGACTCTCCCCCCTCAACTCATTTCAGCGGACGCGGCTGTCGACGATCTATCCGGTTCGGCAGGTCTCACGCCTCAGCGCGTCGGTCTGCAAAACACAAGAGATGGGTCGCAATTGACGGAACAGACCATTGTCTCAACTCCGCCTCTGACTCCGCCTTTGACCTTGCGGTTCCTGGAGTCGAGATCTTTGACCGTCTCTTCTTCAATTTGGGCTTCTTGCCCCTCGCCCGATCGGGGGCCGTCTTCCTGGTGACCATGGTCGTCTCCTTTCCTTTCCGATGAGATCGCCTGGAGGATCGTCACTACCGGCGACCCGAAACTCCATCTGGCAAGTCCACCCTGCCGGTTCTGCACAGTCAAGTTCTCATCTCTTCAGCGTTCCGCCGCCGCAAACGGCTATGCAGGACACGTTACAATTCGTCACCGCAGCCGTACAAAAGCAGGTCGCTCCAACCGTGGGCCACAGATGGCTCCCGCGCTCGCAGCCCCGCCTTTGATCCGATTACTGCGCGAGACAACCAAATCCTTGAGGGTTTCCTTCTTCAGCTTCAGTTTCTTGACGACGCCTTTGCCCGCGGCTGCCTTGTTCTTCGCGACCACCTCTCTCCCCTTCCTTTAGAGCGTTGTCGATCTCGATCAGATTCGCGCAGGTCACGTCCGCCCTGAGGCGCCGCGAGCTCAATCTCTGACTCATCGAGTCAGAAGGAGCCGACCTCGCACCGGTACGTCTGAATACCGATCGTGCCCGTTCCCCCGCCGCATCCAACCGTCTGAATACCGATCGTGCCCGTTCCCCTTTCGGCGCGACAGCCGACAGCAGACACCAGAGCTCCCCCCTTGATCCTCTTCCCGCGTCCGACGTCAAGATCCTTGATCGTCTCCTTCTTGAGCTTCAGCTTCTTTGCGGCTGGAATTGCCTTTTTCTTTGCGACCATCTGTCTCTCCTTTTCTCAAGCCCAATTCAGATTCTCGCCCTCAATGGACTGCAGGCCAGTGCGGCGAATGCGGTCATGGTCCGCAGTTGAGCTTCCCGATGCTTCTTTATCCGCCGCCGTCTCTCTGGTGACTTCTGTCCGCCTCCTTCCCTGGTTTCATCGAGCTTCAAATTGGCCGCAAGTGCGTTTGACGCCGGATCATCCGGGATCGGTCGCTGCTTTGCTTTTCAGACCGACGGCACGGAGATCCAGCAGCAGAAGGCGATCCCATCGCGGCTCGATCGGTGAGGCGGCCGCGAGCAGCGCCAAGCCAATGCCCGCGGCTCCGGTGAGAAGTCCCGGGTCGGCACTCCAGCGGGCGCGCCCCTCGCCGCGTGTCGGCTCCGCGACAGCGTGCAGCATCCCGAACCGCTCGAAGCCGGCGACTCCCCTGCCACGCCGCCGGTAATCCAGCGCCCGTCGATACCACCTTCGGGCCGCGGCCGCGAAGCGCGGATCGCCGGTCGCCTGCCAGAAGCGGTTGAGCTGATGAGCGAGCCCGACGGCGCCGTGGCAGAGCGTCGCGTCGCGAATCCCCGCGGACGACGGAGGACGGAGCGACGTCCGCCGCATGAGATCAACGGCGGCGCGCGTCCAGTCCTGTCGCTCGAGCGCTCTGCCGGCGCGGTACAGAGCCGCGGCGACGCCCGGGTCGCCGTAGCACCAGGCGGCGCGCGAGGGTTCCGGGACATGCCCCGGGAAGGTCCAGGCGGCAAACGCGGACCGTGATCCCGAAGGAAGACGATGCCCGAGCAGCCACGCCACGGATCCTTCCAGGAGAGCGCCTGTCCGCCGCCGGGCCACGCCGGCTTCGTGCGCGCGCGCGAGGAGACCGATCACTCCCGGCACGCCGTGAGCCATGCCCAGGCTGTAGCTCCCGTTGCGCGTAAAGGCGATCTCGTCGGGCAGCGTTCGCCAGGTGACCCGCCCGCCGGCCCGCTCGGCCTGCCGGTCGAGCTGGTCGACGACCCGCGCAACGATCTCTCGGCCGGCGGGATCCGGGCTTGCCGCGAGCCCGTAGATCCCGAGTCCCACGAGCCCGTAGAGCAGATCGAAGTGTCCTTCCATGCGGCGGCCCAAAAGGCGCAGAAGCGCGCGGTCGACCTCTCCGGTCCCTCCGGCGGGGATGAGCCCCAGATCGGCCAGATGCCGGTGGAGCCAGGCCACTCCGGTGAATCCCTTGAGAAGCCATGGCTCGAGGGAGGTCCGCGGCAGGGTCTCCACGACGCCGTCGAAGAGCTCCACCGCCTTCCCGCGCGCGTCCGGCGACACGCCGGTCTTTGCCAGATAGGCCAGAAGGAGAATCTGGCTCGGCGCGCCGGTGTTCATCAGGAGCCAGAGCCCGCGCCGATCGGACGCGGGCAGTCCCGGATGCCAGCGGTGGAACGCGTTTCGATCGAGCGCCTCTGCGATCGCGACGGCATACTCGAGCGCTTTGGTGCCAGCGCGGATGTCCAGAATCGGACGCCAGGGTTGCAGGCCCGGCGGCGCGCGGCGATTCGCGTCGCCGAAGCCCCGCGGCGCCGCAGGCGAAGTTCTCAGAAGGACGTCCGGCATGGTGGATCGCTACCAGCTACAGCCCGAGAACTGACGGGTCCTGCGGCAGGTATCGTCTATCTGGCCGCCCTTGATCGTCCCCTTCGGATCCAGGTCTCGAAGCGTCTCCTTCTTGAGCTTGAGCGTCTTCGTCGTCCTCGCCTTGACCTTCTTCGTCTGCCGTACCGTCATTGGCCTCCTCCTCTCGTTCACTCCGACGTTTCTTACTCACGACGCGATCTTCCCAGTTTGCAGCGCCCGAGCCGAAAGCAGCAGCACCCGATCCCACGCGGGCTCGACCGACGTCACGGACGCGAGAAGCGCCAGCCCGATTCCGGCGGCACCGGTCAAGATTCCGGGATCGTCGCTCCAATATTTCGTCCCATCACTCGCGCGCCGCCAGCGCTCGAAACCCACCGATACCCCTGCCGCGCTCACGCATGCCGAGCGTCTGCAGGAGCCAGTACCGCGCCGCTCGCCCAAGCACCGGCTCGCCCGTCGATTGATGCATGCGGTTGAAGAGATGAGCGAGGCCCGCCGCGCCGTGACAAATGCCGGCATCGAGCACTCCGGACTGAATCGTCGGACGCTCGGCGGCTCGGCGTGCGATCTGGAGAGCTTCACGTTCCCAGGCCGGCTCGCCGGCGCATCGCGCCGCGACCAAGAGCGCCGCAGCCACGCCTGGATCTCCATAGCACCACGCTGATCGGCAATCCTCGTCGGGCAATCCCGGAGCGATCCAGGCAGAAAAACGCGTTCCGGTTTTCTTGCCCCGCCGGTGATTCAACAGCCAAGCGACTGCCCCATCGAGAAGCTTGCGGGTCGTCTCGCGCCGGATTCCCGAAGCCCAGGCCGCTCCCAACAGAGCGATCACGCCGGGACATCCGTGAGCGAGACCGAGGTTGTAGTACCCGCGCGGGCAGAGCTTCTGCTGCCAGGGCGGGAGAAGACCATGCGGGGTGTGCCAGGAGATTCCGTCGGCATCGGAGCGGGACGTTTCCTCCAAGCGATCGACGACCCCTTCCAGGCAGGCCACGGCGGCAGGCGCCGGTAACCTCTCCAAGGCCTGGACCCCGAAGCCGACCAATCCCGCGACCAGGTCATAGTCGGCCCGCCACCCCGGACGATTCACGAGAGTCGCCAACGCTTCATCCACGGCATCGGTCGAAGCCTGCATTGGCCGAACCAAAGAGCTGGCGTTCCAGGTGCGAAAAGGCCCAGGCGATGCCCGCAAACCCGCCGTAGAGAGATGGCCCCATCGTGACGCCTTCGACAGCATCGCCCGCTGCCTCGAGGAACCATCGAGCCGCCCGTTCGTAGCGTCTCCCGAGACCGGCTCGCGCCACATAACCGAAAAAGACGGCGAGACCGGCTGATCCCTCGGCAAGCGACGCATTACGTGCGGCGCTTCCTTTTCTCAAGGTCGTCGCTCGCGCACCCAAGAAACTTGTCGGGTGCCTGAGAATATCCATCGCGATAGCCTCGACGGATTCGAGAGCACTTTTCGCCATCGCCCCGTGGAGAAGTGGGCGCCATTTCGAACTTCCTCTCGCGCTGTTTCGTCCCCGAGCTGGCGTTCCCATTTTCGGCCACGTGTCCCATCTCGGCCGTCTCATCGGCAAGCGCATGCTCACGACCCGCAGATGATGCAAACCTTCAGTCGCATTCCTTTCCGCCAGTGACGACTCCTCACCCCGCGGTCGCTGCGGGCGGTCTCCCGCATTGCGGAGTTTCCTCCGCTAGAAGACGTCGGACTCACTTCTTTCCGAATCGAAGGACCGGCTTCAGCAGCAGAGCAGGCCGAACGTGTGAGCCGCAGCTCGCGATTCTTGTTGCACCCCCCATTCGGTCCCGCCCTCCCGCCCTTGACGTCCTTCGCTTTCTTGTCCGGGTCGAGGTTCTTGATCGTCTCCTTCTTGATCTTTAGCTTCTTGGTCGTACCCGTGGATGTTTTCCTGCTGACCATTCGGGCCTCCTTTTCGCGACAGCGAACGTTCCTGGTCAGCCGACAAAAGCAATCGGCGGGCCATTCTCGGGAAAGAAGCGGCGGATCATTGAATCGCCGGCAGTTACATGAACCATGCAGAGTCCGGACTTATCTCACGATGGAGCCGGATCGATACATGGGGCGTCGGATGTGAGTCTCATTTTGAAACAGAACGCGGCGTCTCCCCTCCCGACCGCCGCAGGCGCAGTTCGGACACCGCGATTCCGGCAAGCACAAGCGATCCTCCGGCGATCCCGCGGCCTCCCAGCCGCTCGTCGAGGAACCACGCCGCCAGAATCGCCGCGAAGACCGGCTCCAGGGCGAAGAGGATCGCCGCATGTGTCGCCGACATGTGGCGCTGAGCCCAGGTCTGTCCGACAAACGTCCCCACGGTTCCGATGGACGCCAGGTACGCGAGGCTGAGGAGAAACTCCGAGCTCCTGGGCAGGAACCGGGATTCGCCAAGTGTCACGAGCACGCCGACCGGCAAGGCCTGACGCGAGAGAAGCGAAACGACGCCGGCGATCATGCCCACGGTGGCCAGTTGAACACACGCCATCCGAACCGCGTCGTGAGCCGGAGCGCGCAGCGACAATTCCACCACATAGAAGGCGAAGAGAACGCTGGATGCCAGGACGAAAAGATCCCCCCGGCCGAGTGATCCCGCGCCGCTCGGCACCGTCAGGAAGAAGAAGCCGGCCGAGGCAAGGACGATCCCCGCTCCGTTCTCCAGTGAAGGCAACTGGCGAGCTCGCAGGTAGGCGGCGAGAGGAGTGAGAACGACCGCGAGACCGGTGAGGAACGCGGCGTTCGACGCGGTGGTATCCACCTGTCCGACTACCTGCAGGCACATGCCAACCCCCAGAAGCAGCCCCGCGGCCATTCCGTCGCGCAGCAACGCCGGAGTCCGCCGCCGCCACGGCAGGATGGGCGTGATGAGCGCGGCGGCCAGCAGGAAGCGCAGGGAGAGAAACGCGAGCGGCGGCGCCTCTCGCAGGACGTTCTTGACGACGATGAAGGAGCTCCCCCAGACCATCGTGACGCCGACCAGGACGAGATCGGCGCGCAGCTTGAGGGATCGCGGCTCGGGCGTTTCGGGCATCTTGTGGAAAAGCTCCCGGCTGTCGGCGCCGCTCTCCGCCGGATCGCGGGTTTGAGGCCTCGCCGTCCCATAAGTTAGCATCGACGCCTTGTCGAACGAACAGGCTTCCCTTCGCGTGCGCTTCGCGCCATCGCCGACCGGCTCACTCCACGTCGGCGGAGCGCGCACGGCGCTCTACAACCTTCTGTTCGCCCGCCGCGAGCACGGGACACACATCCTCCGCATCGAGGACACCGACGTCGAGCGCTCACGCGAGGAGCTGTCGCAACAGATCCTGTCGGCCATGGAGTGGCTGGGCATCGCTTACGACGAGGGCCCGTATTACCAGTCGCAGCGCGAGGAGCTCTACCGCGCGGCGGTCGAGCGCCTGCTGTCGGAGGGGAAGGCCTACCGCGCCTTCGAAACGCCCGAGGAGCTCGACGCCGATCGCAAGCGCGCGGAGGCCGCGGGCCGCGCCTACCGGTACTCCGGGGCAAGCCGCAAGATCGATCCGGCCGAGTCGGAGCGTCGCGCGAAGGCTGGCGAGCGCCACGTCGTCCGCCTGGCCATGCCCGACGAGACCATCGTGGTCGACGATCTGATCCGAGGGCGCGTCGAGTTCCCGGCGGAAGCCCTGGACGACTTCGTGCTGGTCCGCTCCGACGGCCACCCCCTCTACCACTTCTGCGTCGTGGTCGACGACGTGGACATGCGTATCACCCACGTGATCCGCGGCGACGACCACCTGGCCAACACGCCCAAGCACGTTGCGCTCTTCCGCGCACTCGGAGCGCCCCTTCCCAAGTTCGCTCACCTGGGCATGATCCTCGGCACCGACAAGAAGAAACTCTCCAAGAGGCATGGCGCGGCGGCCGTCGAGGAGTGGAGGGAAGCCGGAATCCTGCCGGAAGCTTTGGTGAACTTTCTCGCCCTCCTGGGTTGGTCGCCAGGAGAGGACCGCGAGATCCTGTCGATGAAGGAGATGGAGTCGGAATTCTCACTCGAGCGCGTCGGAGCCTCGCCATCGGTCTTCGATCCGGAAAAGCTCCTCTGGATGAACGCGCAGTACATCGCCCAGATGCCGGCCGACGAGCTGCTCGCGCGCGCCGCACCGTACGCGACGGCGGGCACACCGCCAGAAGATGTCGCCCGCAAAGTAATCGAGCTTCATCGCCGGCGCACCCGGACGACGATCGAAATGGGCAGAGCCCTGTCCACCTATGCGACGGATCCTCAGGAGTACGAGGCGGCGGGAATGAAGAAGCAGATCAAGCCCGAGACGCCGGATTTGCTGGCAAAGCTCATCGCGCGCTTCGAGACAATCGACGATTGGAACGCCGGGACGCTGGAGGCCGCTCTTCGTGCCGTCGCCGAGGAGTCCGCGGTCGCGTCCGGAAAGCTGATCCATCCGACCCGGCTCGCGCTGACCGGAACGAGCGTCGGGGCTCCCCTCTTCGACGTGGTCGCCCTGGTGGGCAAGGAGACCGCTTTGCGCAGACTCAGGAGGTTTCTGGAGGCGATCCGGCCTCACACACCGGCCTGAGCGTCCATCGTTCTTCAAGCGGTCGTCCTCGCGCAGGCGCCGCGGGGCTTTCGGCGCGGGCAGCCGCTACGCGACCGGCGCCGAGAGATTTCTGCTGTCGGAGGAGAACCCCAGACTCAGTTGCTGCGGATCTTGTAGTCCTCGCGCAAGTGCCTCAAGTCCTTCAAGGACTGACGCAGGACCTGGATGACCCGCGAGACTTCCCGGCCGTAGAACTTCAATTCCGCGTCGCAGTCGGTCATTCCGTAGATCGCTTCATCCTTCTCCAGGCGGTCTTTTTCATAGGAAAGGCGCTCGATCAGCTCGTCGACCTCGGTGCGCAGGACGAACGCGATGTCGCGCACACCGAGAAAACGACTGCACTGCGGGCAGTGAACCTCTTCGGTTCCGTTGTCGGGAACGCCGTCGATGACGAACTGCCTCTCGCAGCGCGGGCACTCGAAGACTTCGGGGATCATGGCTTCAGCTCCGGAGTCTACGCCGTGGCGCGATTCCAACAAGGCGGATTTTGCGCGAGTGGCCATCGTGAACGCGGCAGAGGACATCGGACCTGGCATCCGCGTTGCTCCGGGGGCCAAGAAACGTCACGACGAGGGCCGGTCAATGCTGCGCGGGTTGGGCCGGCGCGGCCGCCGCGGGCGAGGCCCACGACGGGTTCTGAATGTTCCATCCGCCACCAAGCGCCTTGTACAAAGCGACGAAATTCGCCAGCCGGGTGAAGCGCAGCTGCGCCAGCGCGTTTTCCGCGGGAAAGAGCTGCTGCTCGGCGTCCAGCACTTCGACGTAGCTCGAGAGCCCGGCCACGTACCGGATGTTGGCCAGACGCACGGCTTCCCGATACGCGTTGACCGAACGGTCCAGCTGCTTTTCGGATTCCGCGAGCTTCTGGTGCGCCACCAGGGCGGTCGACGCCTCGCCGAACGCGTTGGTCACGGCGGACTCGTACAGGGCCTTGGCCTGCTGGAAGAGTGCGACGTTGGCCTCGTACTGGTTCTTGAGCCGCAGCCCCTGGAAGAGCGGGCCGGTGAGTCCGGCGGTGAAGGACCAGGTCTTGCCGGCTGGAAACAGGTCCGAGACTTCGGTGTTGATGGCTCCGAACATCCCGGTCAGGCTGATGGTCGGAAAGAAACTCGCCAGCGCCGCGCCGACGTTCGCGTTGGCGGAAACGAGCTGCTGTTCGGCCTGCCGCACGTCGGGCCGGCGCTCCAGGAGCGCCGAAGGGAGCCCGGCTGGAACGTCCGGCGGCATCCTCTGCTCCGTAAGGCTCGCCCCCCGCGGAATGGGTCCGGGATTTCGTCCGAGGAGGAAGCAGAGCAGGTTCTCCTGCGCCACGATCTGGCGTTCCAGATCGGGAATGGTGGCCGCGGCCGTGCCGAGAGCCGCCTCGGCGCGGGAAACTTCGAGCTGGGACGCGATGCCGCCGGAAAGCTGGCGGCTGAAGAGGTCGTAGGTTCCCTGAAACGCTTCGGTGGTGCGCTTGGCGATCTCGAGTCGGGCATCGAGCGTGCGCAACTCGAAGTAGGCCTGGGCCACTTCGGCGACGACCGACAGGACCACACCCCGGCGCGCCTCTTCGGTCGCCAGGTACTGGGCCAGCGCGGCCTCGGACAGGCGCCGGATCCGCCCCCAGAGGTCGATCTCCCAGGACGCGCCCAGATTCACGTCGTAGTAGCTGAAAGGCGGGATATTCGGACCGCCGGTCAATAAGGCCGATTCGCGGGTTCTGGTCCAGGATCCCTGGTACTGCACCTGCGGGAAGAGCTCGGACCGCGCGATCCCGGCCCGGGCCCGGAACTCCTCGACGCGCCACGCCGCCGCGCGGACGTCATAGTTGCTGCGCAGCGCCTCGTCGATCAGCGACTTGAGAGCGTCGTCGCCGAACACTTCCCACCACGGCTGGTCGGCGAGCGATGCCGCCTCCGGCGTGCTGACCTGCCCACGCGTCGCCTCCGGCGCCGTGACCGGCGGACGCTTGTAGTTGGGACCCATCGCGCACCCCGCGGTGAGCCCGGCCAGGACCAGGGCAACGAGCTTCTTCATCTCAACTGACCGTTGCGCCCGGAACCGTCGTGCTCGGAGCCGCACCCTCCGGCGTCAGCTCCACGTGCCCGGAGTGGAAGAAGGCCGTGCGGTTCAGCACCTTCTCCTGGAACTCCTCGAGGTACAGGTAGATCACCGGCGTGATGAAGAGCGTGATGAATTGCGAGACGACCAGGCCGCCGACGATGACCAGCCCCAGCGGACGGCGCGATGGCGCCGTCGGCGCCGAATCCCAGGGCGATCGGCAGCGCGCCGAAGACCGCGGCCAGCGTCGTCATCAGGATCGGCCGGAAGCGGTCCATGCTCGCGTCGTGGATCGCCTTCTCCGCCGTTCTCGCCGCGGTCCACGCGGTGCCGCGCGAAGTCGACGATCATGATGCCGTTCTTCTTGACGATCCCCATCAGCATGAACATGCCCGACGAAGGCGTAGAGCGACGCCTGCTCGCCGAAGACGAAGAGCGTCAGCAGCCCGCCGACCAGCGCCGTGGGCAGCGTCGAGAGCACCGTCAGCGGGTGCACGTAGCTCTCGTAGAGGATCGCCAGGATCACGTACATCACGAACACCGCCAGGATCATCAGGATGGTCAGGTTGCGCACCGTGTCCTGGAAGGTCAGGGCCTCGCCCTGCAGGCTCGCGCGGATGGTGGGAGGCACGACCTGCGGCGGCGGCCTTGCTGATGAAGTCGGTGGCGTCGCCGATCGCGACGCCCGGCTTCAGGTTGAAGAAGAACGTCACGCTGGTGAACTGGTTGAGGTGGTTGACCGACTGCGGGCCGAGCGTCGTCTTCCATGGTGACCAGCTCGCGCAGCGGAACCAGGTTCTTCCCGTCGTCGGACTTGATGTAGAGCAGCGACAGATCCTCCGGCTCGCGACCGCGCGCTGTCCTGCGACCTCGAGGATGACCTGGTACTGGTCGGTCGGTTTCTTGATCAGGTAGAGGTAGTTCTGCGAGTAGGCGTTGCGCAGCAGCGTCAGAATGCGCGCTCTCGGAGACGCCGTACATCTTGCGCCTGGTCGCGGCGGATCTCGATGTCGAGATTCGGCGTGTTGTTGAAGTAGTCCGAGATGACCGACTGGAAGCCCGGGTATTGGCTCAGCTTCGCCATGAGCTTGCCGGCGACGTCGTAGACCTGGTCGGGATTCACGCCGGAGATGGAGAAGGCGTACTGCCCCTGGTTCTGATTCGTCGCGCCGGTGCTGATCTGCAGGACCGGGAAGGGCCGCAGGAACGCGAAGACGCCGGGAATCGAGCCCAACTCGCCCATCAGCTGGCCGGCCACGTTCTGGATCGGCGGGCGCTCGATCGGGCGGCTTCAGGAAGATGAAGAGAAGCCCCTGGTTGGAGGCGAGGAACCCGGTCGCCCCCGTCAACGTGAAGTCCATCAGGACGCTGGGATCCTTGTGCAGGCCCTCGTCGACCCGGTTCTGCAGGGCGTGCATCTGCTCGGGCGAGGAGCCCTCGCGGCCGATCATGACGCCCCAGCACGACGCTGCTGTCGCCCGGCGGCAGGAACGCCTTGGGAATCAGCATAAAGAAGCACGACCGTGCCGGCCAGGCAGATCGACCCAGATCGACGGCCGAGATCCAGCGGCGCTCCAGGAACCACCAGAGCGACTTGCCGTAGGCGTCGAGCACGCGCTTCTCGACGCCGCCGATCACGCGCTCCATCCAGCCTTTCTTCGCGCCCTCGCCGCGGGGCTTCAGCAGCCGCGCGCACATGAGCGGCGTCAGCGTCAGCGACACCAGCCCGGACGCGAGGATCGACACGACGATCGTGATGGCGAATTCGCGGAAGATGCGCCCCACCAGCCCGGACATGAAGACCAGCGGGATGAAGACCGCCGCGAGCGAGATCGTCATCGACAGGATCGTGAAGCTGATCTCCTTGGCGCTGTTGATCGTCGCCTGCAACGCCGCTCTCGCCGCGCTCCATCCGCCGCACGGTGTTCTCCAGGAACACGATGGCGTCGTCCACCAGGAACCCGATCGCCAGCGTCAGCGCCATCAGCGAGAGGTTGTCCAGGCTGTAGCCCAGCATGTCGCATCGCGATGAACGTCAGCAGCAGCGACAGCGGCAGCGCCACGGCCGGGATCAGCGTGTCGGTCGCGCGCCCGAGGAACAGGAAGATCACCGACCACCACCAGCACGAAGGCGATCAGCGAGCGTCGCCTGCACGTCGGTGACCGAGTGCACGATCGTCTGCGAGCGGTCGTAGATCGGCGTGACGCGCACCGATCCGGGCAGCTCCGCGCTGATCAGCGGCAGCAGCTCTGCGGATGCTCTTGGCCACCTCCACGGCGTTGGCGCCGGCCTGGCGATTGACCGCCACGACCACCGTGGCCGACGGAATCGGATAGCCGCGCACCCAGAACCGCATGTTGATGCGCTCGTCCTGGACGGAATCGCTCGACCTGGGCCACGTCGCGCAGATAGACCGGGGAGCCGTTCTTGCGAGCTGACGATCAGGTTGCTGTAGGCCTCGGCACTGTCGAGCTGGCCCTGCGGCCGCAGCAGCGACGTGCCGGCCGAGCCGTCGAACTGGCCGGCGCCGGTGTAGCTCGTGCCGTTCTTGATCGCCGCGGCCAGGTCGTCCACCGAGATGCCGCGCGCCCACATCGCCGACGGGTCGGCCTTGATGCGGATCGCCGACTTGGTGCCGAAGACACGGACGCGCGAAACGCCCGGCAGGATGCTGATGCGCTGGCCGACCTGCGTGCTGCCGTAGTCGTAGAGCTGCCCGCGGGTGACCGAGTCGCTCGTCAGCGCGATGTACATGATCGGCTGGTCGTTCGGATTGGTCTTGGAGAACGTCGGCGGCGAGGGCAGATCGACCGGCAGGCTGCCGGTGGCCTGCGAGATCGCCGTCTGCACGTCCGTCGCGGCGGCGTCGATGCTCTTGTCCGAGCGCGAACTGCAGCGTCAGGCTGCGTGCTGCCCTGCGTGCTCTTGGAGGTCACGAGCTCCAGCCCGTTGATCTGCATGAACTGCCGCTCGAGCGGCGTGGCGATGTTGTTGGCCATCGTGTCGGGGCTCGCGCCGGGGTAGCCCGCGTTGACCTGGATGACCGGATAGTCCACGGCCGGCAGGTCGTTGACCGGCAGCCGGCGGTAGGCCAGCACGCCGAACAGGATCACCGACAGGGTCAGGACCGCGGTCATGACCGGCCGGCGGATGAAGGGTTCGGAGAGATTCACGACTTGCCTCCCGTTGCCGCGGAGCCGGCGCGCCCGGGGCGGCGGCGGAGAGGTCGCGCACCTTGCCTCCCGGCGTGACGCCGAGCTGGCCGGTCACGACGACCCGCTCGCCGGCCTTCACGCCCTGCTCGACCACGAGAAGATCGCCCTGGCGCTGCCCGGTCTTGACCGGACGCAGCTCCGCGGTCGAGTCGGCCTTCACGACGTAGACGAACTGGCCCTTGGCGGACATCTGCGGCGCCGTGGCCGGAACCAGAACGGCGCCCTTCAAGCGTGGAGAGGACCAGCCGAATTTTCACGAAGCGGCCGGGCCAGAAGCCGGTGCTCCGGGTTGGGGATCGTGGCGCGCAGATCGACCGTCCCCGTCGCGTCCTGCACCGCGTTGTCCAGGAACGTCAGCTGCCCGTTCATCGGCTTGTCCGGCTCGTCGGGCAGGCGCACCTCGACCTTGAGCGATCCCTGCTTCATGTTCTGCTGCACGGCGGTCAGATCGTTCTCGGTGACGGTGAAATCGGCGTAGATCGGGTCGAGCCGCTGGATGGTCAGGAGCGGGGTGCTGTTGGCCGTGACGACGTTGCCGATGTCGACCAGGCGGTGGCCGGCGCGGCCGTCGATGGGCGAATGGATCGAGCAGTACTGGAGATTCAAGCGGGCCGTCTCCGCGTCGGCCTCGGCCTGCTGCACCGTGGCCTGGTCGACCTCGACCTCGTTCTTGCGCGTGTCGTACTCCGACTGCGAGACCGCCTTGCTCTGCACCAGATCGGCGTAGCGGGAGAACTGCGTCCGGGCCAGGCCGAGCGCGGCCTTCTTCTGGGCCAGGGTGGCCACCGCGGAATCGAGCGCCGCCTGGAACGGGCGGGGATCGATCGTGAACAGGAGGTCGCCCTTGTGGACGAAAGCTCCATCGGTGAAGTGCAGCTCGAGAATGCGCCCGGTTACCTGGGGCTGCACGGTGACGACTTCCCGGGCCACCGTCTTGCCCACTTCGTCCAGGTAAACGGGAACGTCCTGGGCGACCGCGGCGGCAATTGTCACGGAGGCGGGAGGACGCTCGAAACCCTGAGGCGGGCCCTTGCCCTTGCAGGACGCCGCAAACGCGGCCAGGACGAGCGGCAGGCCAAGCGCCGCCCTGCCGGCGCGGACGAACGATCTCACTGTTCTCATCCCTCCCCTTCCTTCAAAGCTTGTACGACCCTGGCAAGCCCAGAGTTTCCGCCGGCCGGCGGCTCCCGGATTGGAACGGCGACAATCGACCCCGACACTTAGCCCTTCTTCTCCAACTCTCACAACGGAGAAAATGGCCCCGAGGATACGGTCATTTGTCCGAATATGCCGCCGGGGCCCGTCGAGGAATCTCTGGAGCAGAGGCGGAGTCCGATCCGGAAAGCCGGTCGACGCCGGGCAGCGTACGCTACCCGAATCCCCCCTCCGACCGCAAGAACCGTTCCGGAATCCCGGCCATTCCGCGAACGGCTAACACTTCATTTCGAGGAGGCCGCGGAGTCCGGCGGTCTGTCAGACAGTCGCGCGGAATTGCCGCGGCGTGACGCAGGACTTGCGCGTGTTCGGGCCGATGCTGGCGGCCATTCTCATGCGGACCTGCGGGCGGTTACGGCCCCCGCGCTCTTCATCGCGGTCCTCATTCTCTCGGCCACCTGACGGGCCTCGGCCGCTTCGTCTGGTCGAAGCCGCTCCCGATCGTCATGGCCCATCCGTATGCCACGATCGTCAACGGACTGATCGGATTGCCGCTGACCCTGGGCGAGGAGCACATCCCGGTACGGGCGCCGCCCCGCCTACGCGGGCCGACGCGAATCAGTAGCCATCGACGTCGACCACCGCCTTCACGAAGGCCTCCGGGGCTTCCTGGGGCAGGTTGTGCCCGATGCCGCCTTCGATGGTCCGATGGGCATATTTGCCCGAGAACTTCTTGGCGTAAGCGGTGGCCTCCGGGTGCGGCGCGCCGTTGGCGTCCCCTTCCATCGTGATCGTGGGCACGGTGATGTCGGGCGCTGTGGCCAGCCGCTTTTCGAGCTCGTCGTACTTGGGTTCGCCTTCAGCCAGGCCGAGCCGCCAGCGGTAATTGTGGATGGCTATCACGACGTGATCCGCATTGTCGAAGGACGCCGCGCTGCGATCGAATGTGGCGTCATCGAAGTTCCACTTGGGGGAAGCGAGCTGCCAGATCAGCTTCGCAAAGTCGTGCCGGTACTTGTCGTAGCCGGCGCGGCCGCGTTCGGTCGCAAAGTAGTATTGATACCACCATTGGAGCTCGGCCTTGGGCGGCAAAGGCACTTTGCCGGCTGCCTGGCTGCCGATCAGATAACCGCTCACGGAGACCATCGCCTTGCAGCGCTCCGGCCAGAGGGCGGCGATGATATTGGCTGTCCGGGCGCCCCAATCGAAACCGGCCAGGATCGCCTTCGGGATCTTGAGAGCGTCCATCAGAGCGAGGATGTCGAGGGCGACGACCGACGGCTGGCCATTCCGGAACGTGTCGCTCGAGAGAAAGCGCGTCGTGCCATAGCCGCGCAGATACGGGACGATTACGCGATAGCCCTTCGAAGCCAGGGAAGGCGCGACGTCGACGAAACTGTAAATGTCATAAGGCCAGCCGTGCAGAAGAATCACGGCGGTCCCATTCGCGGGGCCAGCCTCCGCATAGCCGACGTTCAGGAGCCCGGCGTCAATCTGCTTGAGCGAGGCGAACGACGTATTCCTCCCGCCCTTGACCGCGGACGTCTTGGCCGGTTTCCTCTGGCCGGTCTGCGGGTCGGCGGATACTCTCATCCCGAGCCTTGCGGCGGCGAGAGACATGGCCGCTGTACCGAGAAAGCGGCGGTGGTCGGGGTTGAATTGTCCGTCCATTTGTATTCCTCCTATTGGATCCAGGGCCGTCGGGAAGCCTCCGTCCTACCAACTCGTGACGAGCGCGGCGTATTCGTCCGAGCCGTCTTCCAACCTTAAGTGCCCCGCGTCGATGACGTCGAGCTTGCTCTCGGGCAGCTCCCGTGGAGGAACTCCGCGTTGACGGGTACGGCCTCGTCTCGCCGGCGCGCGATCTGCCCGAGCGGCACCGTCTGGAGAAGAGGCGTGGGGAACATCGACGGCCCCTCTCGACACTGCGATCGATGCAGCGACTCCGGGCTACTTGCCGGCGACGTCATTCGGCGGTTCGCCTCGGCAACGCGGGTGAGAAGGGTCAGAACTCGGGGCGGCTCCGCCCGCTGCTAGCCATCCTGCGGAGGGCTTCTCGAATCGGCGGCTGCGCGGGGTCCAACACGAGCGAGCGCTCGAGGTAACGGCGCGCCTCGTCTCTGCGCTCGAGACACAGCTCGGACAAGCCGAGGAGATTCAGAGTATCGCGATCGCCCACCTGCTCGAAGACGTGGAGAGCCCGGAGCGCTCCCCGGCAATCGTTTGCCTCGAAGCGCCGGCGGGCGAGAGCGAGAGCCAGCTTCTCGGAGCGCGGATAGCGCTCGATGCCTCCAGCGAGCAGGGCGTTCGCGATCGAGCCCCGGCGGGCCCGGTCGGCCAGGAATACCCACTCCAGGATCGTCTCCTCGGGTTCCGGGTGACCAGCCTGCAATGAGCGGAAGAGCCAATCTGTCGCCGAGTTCCAATTGCCGCGGGTCCGCTCGAGCACGGCGAGGTTGAACATCGCAGGGGCATAGTCCGGCCGCCTGCGCAGCGCCTCGCGGAACGAACGCTCCGCGTCGTCGAGTCGTACGGCTTCCCGCTGGAAGAGGCCGAGGTTGTTCCAAGCCCCTTCCGTGCGGCCGGGCCAAGGACCCTTTGACTGCAGGGACACGGTCCTGGATTCCGACCCCGTGAGGTAGCCGAGGGCGCGCAGTTCCGCCGTGTACTCGTTGCGTTCGGCCGGGGAAGGCCCGGCAGCGGCAAGCCGCCGGACGGCGGTCTCCGCGAGGACGTCGCTGCGGGCCGGCGGGGAGACTCCGCGAAAGAGGGAAAGAAGCGCTCTGCCAGGCATCTTCGGATCCTGCGGAAGACCGAGCAGCGCGGAGATGGTCGGAGCGAGGTCGTAGACGCTCGCGTCTCCACGCGTGGCGGCGGGCAAGACCCGCGCGCCCCACACCGCAAGAATCCCGTCTAACCGGTGCCAGAAGGCCGCGGTCGTCCAGTTCAAAGAAGAGCGCGTGCAGCTGCGATCCTCCCCCCATTTGAAGCCATGGTCCGAACAGAGAAGCAAGGTCGCGCCGTCTTCGCGTGCCCGTCGCATCCATTGACCGAGGATCTCGTCAATCATGGCGTAATAGGCCTCTACCGTTCCCGAGTAGCGGCTGAAGTCTCCCTCGGAAACGCAGGCGAGGCGGGGCGGCGCATAGGACGCGAAGACGTGGCCGATGGCGTCGGTGCCCTCGAAATAAACGGCCGTCAGATCCGGCCGGTCCCGGTCGTAGAGATCGCGCGCGATCCGCTGGACTGTTCGTGTCGCTCCGAGGATCCTGGCCATCGCAACCATTGGATTCTCGAGCCCTCCTCCCCTCCTTCGCTCGGCGGCGATTGCCTCTTCCGTCATGGCGAAATAGGGGTGGAGGTCGGAGTCCGCGATCCTGCCTTCCGCCTCGATGACTCGTCGGACGCCCGGGTCAAGCGATACCGGATATGCGAGACCCTCCCGCGCGCCCTCGAGCAGAATCGCGCTCGCTCGATCGGAGACGAAGAAGCCGTTGACCTCTTCGGCGGGGTGGGTGGCCCACCAACCCACGACGCCAACGCGCAAACCCTGTTGCGAGGCGATGTTCCAGATCGCCGCAGTGCGCCGCGAGCGGCCGGAGATGGGAACGGCGGCGCCGCTCTCCCGGTCGATCTCCTGGAAGTCGAGGACCCCGTGCAAATCCGGGGTAAGCCCGGTCGCAATCGAGGTCCAGACGATCGGCGAGAGGATTGGCACGAAGCTCTTGAGTCGCGCCGTGCGGCCTTCGGCAACAAGCCGCGAGACGTTTGGCATCCGGCCGGTGCCCGCGAGCCGGTCGAGCAGCGACCAGTCGGCTCCATCCCAGCCGATCAGAATGACTCGCGGCCGTGACTCGAGGTGGACACGCGTCCGTCGCGGAGAGTCAGCACTCTCGACCGCCGCCCGCCGCTCGGGTTGAGAGGTGACGGAGGAGCGATTCGAGCGGCCACAGGCCGACATCACCGCAATCAACGGGAAGATCGTGAGGATCATCCGCGACGGGCGCCGCCCGCTCCCGACTTGTCGGGACCCACCGCTGCATCCAGCCAGCCCGCCGCCCACCGGAGCCATGACCATAGGAGGAAACCTGGTCATCTGTCAGTAGTCAAAGCAACCAAAGCAGTGGTCGGTCCGAGATCGAAGGAAGCCTGGCGAACGTTGTCGAGGTCCAGGAGCCAAAGAGTCCCGTTGCCTTCCGGGCTCGTCCACAGAACGCGTGTGAGGCCATCCGCTCCCGCCGAGATACGGGCAGCGACCTGACCGGACGCTGGAGGTGCGTACACCGGTCCGGATTTCGTTACTGCGCCAGAGTTATTCACGCTCCAGAGAGCCATTCGTCCGTCATCGTTGACCATGAGGATGCGTGTCTGGGTGTCGCTCGCAACGGTCACGTCCTGCGCCGTCCACCCGAGAGAAGAAGAAAATCGATAGGTGGCGGCGATGCTTCCCGTTTCGAGCAAGGAGAGGCCCACCGAGCCGTCGAATTTGTTCCAGAGAAGCCGCGTCAAGCCGTCGGCTCCATCGGCGATGGATCGGGCCTGCCAGCCGTAAAACGGGCCATACGTCGCGCGGTTGACCACGGCGCCCGAGATGCCCACGCTCAGCAGCCCTATTCGAGCGTCGTCCTGTGTCCACAACAGATGAGTGGTGCCGTTGCGAGCCACCGACACGTCGAGAGCCGTCCAGCCGGCTGCGGGGCCGTACCGGTAGGAGGCCTGAATGCCCGTCGGCCCCAGCAGCCAGAGCCCCGCCGAGCCATCCGGGTTGGTCCACAGCAAACGCGTCTGGCCGTCCGGGCCGTCCGCCGCGGAGCTCGCGATCCAGCCGGCGTAAGGGCCATAGGGCCCGTCGATCGTGGAATTCCCCGAGGTGTCGAAACGCCGGAAGAACGCCATCTTGTCGCTTTCGGCGTATAGGACGCGCGTCTTGTTATCCGTACCGACCGACAGATCCACAGGCCCCACCGATCCGGGAACGATCTGATACGAGAAGACGCCGTTGGGCGTTCCGGCGTACAGCCTGGTGCCCGTTTGGTCGATCGCCAGGGAAATGGCGAAGAGATCAATCGGGCCGCCAAATACGTGCCAGGTGACGCCCCCATCCATGCTTCGAAAGACCGCGAAGATGGTCCCCGCGTAGAGCGTGAGAGGGTTACGCGGGTCCATGACGAGGGCCCGGACGGTTCCGGAGAACACCAGTCGCCAGGTCGAACCGGAGTCCTCGCTCTTAGAGAGGCCGGAATCGCCCCCTGCGTAGAGAACCGAAGGATTCGTCGGATCGACCGCCAGAGTGCCCGGCCAGACCGAAAACCCAGGGCTGGAGCTCTTCCACGTCGCCCCCCGGTCGGTACTCTTGTACAGAGAGGAGGTTGGAGAAGAGTAGTAGTAGTAGGAGGCCTGATAGTCGGCTCCGAAGATCGTGGAAGGGGACTGGCGAGAGAAGGCCAGACTGTAGATCGCCGCCGCGAGATGACTCCCGTTCCAGCTGGCGCCTCGATCGTCGCTCTGGAACACGCCCTCGGCCGTGCCCGCATACACGGTCGCGGGGGCCACGGGGTCAATCCCTACGGAATAGGCAGCGCCTCGAGCTCCTACCGCTTGAGGCCCTACCGCGGCCCAATTGCCGCCCGCGTTGACGCTTCTGAAAATACCTCCGGCCGTTGCCGCATAGACGGTCGAGGGAGACGACGGGTCGATCGCCAAGCCCGAGGCCTGGACACCGGCTGAGACCGAGAGGGAGGAAGTCCAGCTCGAGCCACCATCCCTACTCTGGAAGATCCCGCCGTTGTACGTCCCGGCATATACCGTGTCGGCGTTCGTGGGATCGACCGCCAGCGAAGCGATAAACACACCGGAGAGCCCCTCGGTGGTCCATCGGTTGACGCCGCCCAACGCGAGCGGTGGGGCAAGGACGATTGCCGCCAGAAGAAAGAGGCAGAAGCGAATCTCTTTTCGCTGCGCCGGGAAGCCAGCACCACGATTCATAAAACTTCCTCCTCGCCGATTGCAAACCGCCCACGATTTGAGGCTTGAACGCGACGAACGAGACCGCGCGACCCTGGTCGCCTGGCTAGAAGTCCCAAGTGCCGCATCCCGAGCTCTCCCCGAAGTCGCCGCAGAAGCCAAAGGATCTCCGCAAGACGTTGTCGGAGCCCATCAACGACACAGATCCGTTCCCGTCCGGGCTCGTCCACAGCACGCGTGTCAAGCCATCCGCTCCGGCCGAAACACGGGCCGCGACCTGACCGGACGGCGAAGGCCCGTAAACTGTCCCGGAGTTCCTTACCGCGCCGGAGTTGTCCACGCTCCAGACAGCCATCCTGCCGTCGGCGTTGACAAAGAGGATGCGCGCCTGGTTGTCGCTAGCCACCGCGACGTCGAGCGCCTCCCAGCCAGGGCCCGGCGCGAATCGGTGAGTGGCGACGATCTGACCGGCGTCGATCAGCGAGAGTCCCACCCTGCCGTCGGTGTGACTCCACAGGAGCCGCGTCAGACCGTCCGCTCCATCGGAGATGGATTGGGCAGTCCAGCCGTAGAAAGGCCCGTACGTGGTGTTCCCGACCAGAGCGCCCGAAGGAGTCACCTCCGTCACGGCCGTCCGGCCGTCACTGCTCGTCCACAATATATGACTTGTATGGCCGCCGGCCGCCGACACGTCCACGGCCGTCCAGCCGGCCGCCGGGCCAAAGCGGTAAGAGGCTTGATTGCCCGCGGGTCCCAGGAGCCACAGCGCCGCCGACCCGTCCTGGTGATTCCACAGCACGCGTGTCAGGTCGTCCGCGCCGTCGGCCACCGCTCGCACTCTCCAGCCGCGGTAAGGGCCGTGGGGTCCGTCGGCAGAGGAGTTGCCCGAATTGTCGAAGGTCCGGAAAACGGCGCGGCCGTCGAGGTCAGTGAACGGAACGCGCGTTCCGCCGTCCGTCGCGACCGACACGTCCTGAGGCCCCAACGGCCCCGGAGCGATTCGATAGGTGAAGACGCCGTCGCTCGTTCCGGCATACAGCCTGGTGCCCGATGAATCGATCGCCAGGGAACTCGCGTGGAGGTCGAACAGATATCGATCTCCGAAAAGGTCCCACGTGACGCCCCCGTCCGTGCTGCGAAAAACCGCAAAGAAGGTCGCCGCGTAGAGCGTGAGGGGATTGCTGGGATCCAGCACCAGGGCCCGGACGCTTCCGATCTCGCTCCCCAGCCTCCAGGTCGAGCCGGAGTCCACGCTCTTGATGACGCCGTCCGAGCTTCCCGCATAAAGCGTGGAAGGGCGGGTCGGATCGATCGCCAGGGTGCCCGGATTGATCACAAAACCCGTGTTGGTATTGGTCCAGGTCGCCCCCCCGTCGGTGCTCGTGTAGAGCGAGGAGGGAAACGAGTGAAAGTAGTCCTCGTCGAAGTCGGCTCCGAAGATCGCGGACGACGGCTGGGGAGAGACGACAAGACTGTAGATCGAAAGGGCGAGAAGTCTTCCACTCCAATGGACGCCGCGGTCGTTGCTCTTGAAGACACCGTCCTCGGTGCCAGCCAGGACGGTGTCGGGGTTTGCCTGGTCGATGGCCAGGGAATGCGCCAGCGGAAACGTCGTCGGGGGACCCACCGGGGCCCAGGTGGCCCCCGCGTCGACGCTCCGAAGAACCCCGTAACTCGTCGCCGCATAGACGATCGAGGAATTGGTCGGGTCGATCGTCAGGCCCGAAGCGGAAACGGACAGCAGAGTCGCCCAGGTCCGGCCGCCATCCTGAGTTCGGTAGATTCCGTCCGAGGTGCCGGCGTAAACCCTGTCCGGGTTCGTCGGGTCGATCGCAAGCGCATCGACGGACAGGTAATACCCGAGTGGCCCGCTGGTGGTCCATCGGTTGATGCCGGCGAAGGCGTGCGGCGTGATCAGCGCGGTCGCCAGAAGAAAACCGCAGATACGAAGCGCTTTTCGCAGCGCAGCGAGACAAGCAGGATATTTCATAGCTAAGCTCCTAGTCGCTAGTCGAAGGCTCCGCACCCCGAGCTCGCCCCGAAGTCGCCGCAGAAGCCAAAGGAGCCCTGCAAGACGTTGTCGAGGCCCATCAACCACAGAGTCCCGGCCCCTGCCGGGCTCGTCCACAGCACGCGCGTCAAGCCATCCGCTCCTGCAGAGATCCGGTTAGCAGTCTGGCCTGACGCCGGAGGCTCGTAGACTGTCCCGGAGTTCGTCACCGCGCCGGAGTTGTCCACGCTCCAGAGAGTCATCCGGCCGTCGGAGTTGGCGAGAAGAACGCGCGCCTGGTTGTCGATGCCTACCGCTATGTCACGCGCCGTCCACCCTGGTTCAAGGACAAATCGATAGGAGGCGACGATTTGCCCCGCATCGATCAACGAGAGTCCCACTCTGCCATCGGTATTGCTCCACAGAATCCGTGTCAGGCCGTCGGCTCCATCGGAGATGGCTCTTGCAATCCAGCCGCTGAAGGGGCCATACGTCGTGTCACCGACCAGAGCTCCGGAAACAGCCACGCTCGTGAGCTCCGTCCGGCCATCGATGTTCGTCCACAAGAGATGCGTCGTACCGCCGCTGCCCACCGACACATCCACAGCCGTCCACCCGGCCTTTGGACCATAGACATGGGAGGCCTGATTGCCGGTCGGCCCAAGGAGCCAGAGCGCCGCCCTTCCATCCAGGCTATTCCACAGCACTCGGGTCAGGCCGTCCGAGCCATCGGCCACCGCCCGCGCGCTCCAGCCGCTGTAGGGCCCATTCGGGCCGTCGCTGGTGGATTTTCCCGAATTGTCGAAACTCCGAAAGACCGCACGATTGTCGGAGTCGGTGAACAGGACGCGCGTCTTGTTGTCGGCGCCGACCGACAGATCCAGGGTGCCGGAAAAAATCTGAAGTTCGTAGACTCCACCATCCGTGCCGGCGTAGAGCCTGGTCGGCATCGAAGGGTCGATGGCCAGCGCGTTGACGGTCAGATTGGCGAGGCCCGCGTTGATCGGCGTCCAGCTTCCGCCCGCATCCGTGCTCTTGAAGACTCCGCCACCCGACGTGCCGGCGTAGAGCGTGGCCGGTGCCGTCGGATCGATCGCCAGGGCGCTGACATTGGTGTTGGTGAGACCGGTGTTGATGGCAATCCAGCTTCCCCCGCCATTGGTGCTCTTGAAGACCCCGCTGGCGCCTGTGCCGGCGTAGAGGGTGGCAGGCGTCGAAGGATCGATGGTCAAGACCTGAACGCGCCTGCCGGTGAGGCCTGCGTTGATGGCGCTCCAGCTCTCCCCGCCGTTGGTACTCTTGAAGACGCCGCCGTTGGATGTACCGGCGTAGATTGTGGCCGAGATCGAAGGATCGATGGCTAAGGCGATAACGCCCGCGTCGGGATCAAGTTGCAGGCCGGCGTTGACCCAGCTCCAGCTCTGCCCGCCGTTGGTGCTCCTGGAGACCCCGCCGGGGAGCTGCGTACCGATATAGAGCGTGGCCGGCGCTGAGGGATCAATCACCAGGGCGAAGACGTCAGCGTAGAGGCTCTGCGTCCAGTTGGCCCCATGGTCGGTGCTCTCGAAGACGCCGGGGTAATCATATGAGGCGGTGCCGGCGTAGAAGTCATCTGTCTTCGACGGATTGATGGCCAGAGCCGTGACACCGAGATCGGTCAGCCCGGCGTTGATGGCCGTCCAGTTGTCTCCGCCGTTCCTGCCCTTGAAGACGCCCCCATCCCCACCGGCGTAGAGGTCGTCCGGCGTCGAAGGATCAATCGCCAAGGCTCTGACAACGAAGTTCAGGCCGGTGTCGGTGGCCGTCCAGCTCCCGCCGTTCTTGCTCTTGAAGACGCCGCCGATACCCGTCCCCGCGTAGAGGGTGGCCGGCGCCGATGGATCAATGGCCAGAGCAAGGACAAAGGTGTCGGTTAAGCCAGCATTGATGGCCATCCAGCTCCCCCCGCCATTGATGCTCTTGAAGACGCCACCGTCGTACGTGCCGGCGTAAAGGGTGGCCGTCGCCGAGGGATCGATCGCCAGTGCAGACACCCCATTGTTGGTCAGGCCAGTGTTGATGTTGGTCAGGCCAGCTTTGCTGGCCGTCCAACTCTCCCCGCCATTGATGCTCTTGTAGACGCCGCGGTCGACTGTACCGGCGTAGAGGGTGGTCGATGTCGAAGGATCAATGGCCAGGAATCGGATACTGGCCCTGGTCAGACCGGCGTCGATGGCCGCCCAGCTCCCCCCGCCATCGCTGCTCTTGAAGACGCCGTCGTCCGTGCCGGCGTAGAGGGTGGACGGCGCCGACGGATCGATGGCCAGGGCGAAGACAACAGTGTTGGTCAGACCGGCGTTGCTGGCCGTCCAGCTCCCCCCGCCATTGATGCTCTTGAAGACGCCGTCGCCCGTGCCGGAGTAAATCGTGGTCGGCGCCGAAGGATCAATGGCCAGGGCCGAGACGACAAAGGGGTTGGCCAGTCCGACGTTAACAGCGCTCCAGCTCACCCCGCCATCGGTGCTCTTGCAGACCCCGCCCTGTTGAGTGCCGGCATAGAGCGTGCCGGGCGCCGAAGGATCGATGACCAGGGAGTAGACAAGGTTGCTGGTCAGGCCGGTGCTCGCGGCGCTCCAGGTCCCTCCGCCGTTCGTGCTCTTGAGGACGCCGGCGCCGTATGTGCCGGCATACAGCGTGGCTGGGTTCGCGGCGTCGATCGCGAGCGCCTGAATGTCTCCCCCTGCCGGGCCGTTGGTCGTCCACCTGTTGACGCCCGCCGAGACTGTCGAGGCGGAAAGAGCCATGCCCGCGAGGATGAGGAGCAGAACAGGACAGCTGATGCCGTTGATTCTGGCGTTCTTCATGGTTTCCCTCCCTGCGCGACGATCAAGATGTCGCGGCGAGGTCGAAAAAGTCGTTGGCGAAACACTAGAAAGTTCTTGGGTTTTTCTGGGAGCGAGAGAGCGGTCCGATTCGGTGACTGCGTGCTCGATGAGCCCCCGCCTCCCCGCCGAGCCGAATTGCGGTTGCCGCGGCGCCTCGACGCTGCTACTGCGAGTGCGGGACGACGACCGTCGCCTCGCCGATGCCGACGTTGCCGCTCGCGTCGGCGACCTCGCAGCGGATCGTGTAGACGCGCCCTGGGCCGTCGGCCAGGCGCTCGGCACGAAGCGATGCCGTGCCCGAAAACGGGCCGCTCATGACCACGCTCGCGTCTTCATCGCCGGGCTCGCTGCTCGTCGCGTGGCAGGAGAGAACGACGAGGTCCGCGGCCGGTATGCACTCGTCCTTGGCCTCGATCGTGAAATCGACGGGCACGACGTTCTTGTTGGGCGGCCAGAGGACCGTTTTCGAGAGCTGGAGCCCGACCACGGGCGGGGTCCTGTCGCCAGTCATCGGCGTGAGCCTTCGGAGGACAGGCGCGTCCGCCGTCGGAACGATCGCGCCGTTGAAGATCAGTGTGTTCCCGAGTGGGGCCCCCGGGTCCTCGTGCTCGGTGGGATTCGTATAGTCGTGCGGGTCGGGATCGTTCGCCGGGTGATCCAGATCGTAGCCGATCCACGCCAACGGGTCGTTCTCGGCATGGATGACGTAGCTCGAGCCCCGGCCGAAGCGGAAAATCTGCGCGCCGCCGCCGAGAGTGGTCGTGACTTGCCGAAAGGCAAAGATCGCCTCATTGAGCCCGTTGCCGCAGTAGCGGTTGCGTTCGAAGGTCCCCTCGAACTCGAAGCCTGTGAGGCGGGCGCTGAGCGAGACGCGCTGCGCGACGCCCATGCCCCAGTTCCGGTTCTCGATGAAGAGGTTGTCGTGGACGTGCGCCTGAATCCTCGCGGGCAGGGTCGTGTCGCTCCGGGAGTCGTCGTTGATGAGGAACGAGAGGCCCAGGCTCGGGAAATTGGGCCCCACCGCGCCATTCGCGCGGAACTCGTTACCGGACACTTCGACGGACAGGCTCCCTGGCCCGGGGTGGGTCGTGGGGACGGAGTTCTTCGAGCCGATGCCTCCTTGGAAGGCTGCCCCGACGTTTGTGTTGCCGATCACCAGGTTGTCGCGGAAGGCAACCGATTTGTCCTGTTCGGGCGGTCCGCCGAAGGACGCGCTGCCGCTGTTCATCAAGGTGACGCGGTTTCCCTGGATCGTGCCGCTCGCCATGCGCGAGAAGACCCCTGTTGCGGCTCCCTGGAAGAGGTTCCCCTCGATCGAGAAGCCGTCCGACGACGTGAGCGCGCCATCTATGTTGATCACGACGCCTCCTTGTCCCGGCCCCATCAAGAGCAGCGAGAGCGGCCGGAGTCCGTCGAGAACCAGCCCGGTGATTCGTACGTTCGCGGCCTGTACTTGAAACATGACCGCGCCCGCCGGGAGGTCTTTCTGAACCCTGGCCACGCCCGGCTGGTGATCCGAATCGAGCGGGAACGCGTCCGGACCTCGCGCGAGTGACGTCGTGCCGACGAGAGTCAGGTTCGAGACGTCGAGCACGACCTCCGACTCCGGGTAGACACCAGGCGCGACGAGGATCGTGGTCGAGTCATCGGTCCGCGTGCGCGCCGCCGCGACGGCCGAAGCGATCGTCGGGTAGTCGGCGGGGACGTGGAGTTCGGCCATGAGATCCCTCCTTGTTTTGATCAACGACGCCGACGGCTTGGCCGACGTCAGAAAACTTCGAATCGGCCGGCGTTGCCGTCAGGGTCATCTGCGCCGTGGAGTCGTGAGGATCACCCGCTGCCGCGGAATCAATGGCGTCGGATCAATAACGCCCTCGTAATCAAAGACGCCACCGCCGGTGCCGGCGTAGAGTCTCGTCGGCGCCACAGGATCGATGGCCAGCGCATTGACAGTCGGATTGTGGAGGCCGGCGCTGAATGCAGTCCACGTCCCGCCACCGTTCGTGCTCTTGAATACACCGCCGCCTCTCGTCCCGGCATAGAGCGTTTCCGGGGCGGAAGGATCGATGGCCAGTGCGGAGACCACAGTGTTGGTCAGGCCGGTGCTGATTGCCGTCCAGTTTCCGCCGCCGTTGGTGCTCTTGAAGACGCCTCCGGAGGTGCCAGCGTAGAGCGTGGCCGGTGCCGAAGGATCGATGGCCAGGGCATTGACCTCGGTGTTGGTTAAACCGGAGTTGATTGCTGTCAAACCTGACCCCCCTTTGGTGCTCTTGAGGACACCGCCCCCTCTCGTCCCGGCATAGAGCGTCTCCGGAGCGGAAGGATCAATGGCAAGGGCAGAGACAACGATGTTGGTCAGACCGATGCTGATCGCCGTCCAGCTCCCCCCACCGTTGGTGCTCTTGAAGAGACCGATTTGGCCTGCAGAGCCAACCGTGCCGGTGTAGAGCGTGGCTGGGTTTGTCGGATCGATGGCCAGCGAGAAGAACAAGTCGAAGGTCAGTCCGGCGTTGACCGCCATCCAGCTGGCCCCCCCGTTGGTGCTCTTACGGATACCGGCGAGGCCGCCGCCGGTGCCGGCGTACAGCGTGCCCGGGTTTGTCGGATCGATGGCTAGGGCCCTGACGGTGAGATTTGGGGTAGTTGTAAGTTCAGAGGCCAGGCCTGTGTTGATGGCCGTCCAACTCGTCCCGCCGTCGGTGCTCTTGAAGACGCCCCCTTCTGTCGTGCCGGCGTAGAGCGTCGCCGGCAGGGAAGGGTCGATGACCACCGCGTTGACTACGGTGGCGGTCAGGCCAGCACTGCTGGCGCTCCACCCGGTGCCGCCATCGGTGCTCTTGAAAACGCCGCGATTGGTCCCCGCATAGAGTGTGGCCGGTGCCGATGGATCGATGGCCAGCGTAGGGGGGTCGATGGAGTTGGACAGCCCGGTCTTGATGACCGTCCAACTCGTCCCCCCGGTGGTGCTCTTGAAGATCCCATAGGCAGTACCGGCGTAAATCGTGGTCGGCGCGGAAGGACTGAGGACCAGGGCAAGACCCTCGGGGGAGGCGATCAGGCCAACGTTGATGGAACTCCAGGTATCCCCACCATCGGTGCTTTTGAAGGCACCCCCGCCGCCAAATGTGCCGGCGTAGATCGTGGCCGATGCTGTTGGATCGATCAAGAGGACGGTGACACACGATCCGATGCTCTTCTCCGTCCAGCTCGCTCCGCCGTTGGTGCTCTTGAAGAGGTAGCCTCCATAAATGTCGTAACCGCAAAAGCCGGCGTAGATCGTGGCTGGGGTTTTAGGATCGATGGCAAGGGCCTCGACAGAGGTGTAGGGAAGGCCAGTAAGACCAGTGTTGACGGCGCTCCAGCTGCCGCCGCCGTTGGTGCTCTTGAAAACTCCTCCGCTATACGTCCCGGCATAGAGGATCGCCGGGTTCGAAGGATCGATCGCGAGGCCATGAACATCGGTGTCGGTTAAACCGGTGTTGATGGCCGTCCAGCTCTCCCCACCGTTGCTGCGCTTGAAAACGCCGCCGGAGGTGCCAGCGTAGAGCATGGAGGGTGCCGAAGGATCAATTGCCAGAGCATTGACAGAGGTGCTGGTCAGGCCGGTGTTGACGGCTCTCCAACGGCCTCCGCCATTGGTGCTCTTGAGGACGCCGCCGCCCGCCGTGCCGGCGTACAGCGTGGCCGGGGTTGCGGGGTCGATCGCCAGCGCCCGAATGTCTCCCCCCTCCGGCCCGCTGGTCGTCCAGACGTTGACGCCCGCCGAGACTGTCGAGGCGGGAGAAGCCAGGCCTCCGAGGGTGAGAAGGAGAAAGAGACGGCCGAGGCGGCTGTGTGTGGCGTTATTCATGGTTCCCTCTTGCGGAATAATCAGAACACCGCGACATCCAGGAAGTCATTGGAAAGGCGTTGCCGTCAGGGCCGTCTGCGCCGTGGAGTCGTGAGGATCACCCGCTGCCGCGGAATCAACGCCGGCGGCTCAGTCACGGTCTCGTAATCGAAGACACCGGCTCCCGTGCCGGCATAGATCCTGGCAGGGGTCGAAGCGTCGATGGTCAGGGCATTGACCGTCGGATTGCGCAGGCCGGCGTTGAATGCGGTCCACGTGCTGCCGGCGTCCGTGCTCTTGAAGACGCCGCCGTCCAGCGTGCCGACGTAGAGCGTCTCCGTGGCGGAAGGATCGATGGCCAGGGCCACGGTGCTGATCAGGCCGGTGCTGGTCGACGTCCAGCTCACCCCGCCATCTGTGCTCTTGAAGATCCCGCCGCTGGCGGCATAGAGGGTGGCTGATGCCGAAGGATCGATCGCCAGGGCGGAGACGAAGCGTCCGACGAAACTCTCCGTCCAGTTCGACCCGCCGTTCATGGTCTTGAAGACGCCGCCATTGGTCAAGGCATAGAGCGTGGCCGGCGCCGAAGGATCGATCACCAATCCATAGACAGAGTCATAGTCATCGGTCAGGCCGGTACTGACGGCGATCCAGCTTTCTCCGCGATTGGTGCTCTTGAAGACACCGGAAGACGTGCCGACATAGAGCGTGGCTGGAGTCGAAGGATCGATCGCCAGACCGTTCACGTAGGGGCTGGTCAAGCCGGCGTTGATGGCCGTCCAGCTCTCCTCCGCCGTTGGTGCTCTTGAAGACGCCGTCGTAAGTTCCGGCATAGAGCGTGGCCAGGCTTGTTGGATCGATAGCCACGGTGTTGATGTAGGAGTTGGTCAATCCTGCGTTGATCGCTGTCCAGCTCCCCCCGCCGTTGCTGCTCTTGAAGACGCCTTCGCCGAACGTGCCGGCGTACAGCGTGGCCGGCGCCGAAGGATCGATCGCCAGGGCCTGCACGGAGCTGGCGGTCAGGCCGGTGTTGGTGGCCGTCCAGCCCCCCGAGCTACTGGTGCTCTTGAAGACACCGGCGCCCAGGGTCCCGGCGTAGAGGGTGGCCAGCGCCGAAGGATCGATGGCAAGGGCAGAGACGATCCTGGCTGCGGTGGGTTCGGTCAGACCAACGGCCGTCCAGCCCTCCCCCCGGTGAGTGCTTTTGTAGACGCCGCCGCCCGTTCCGGCATAAAGCGTTGCCGGTTCCGAAGGATCGATGGCCAGCGCAAGAATGTCGCTGCCGGCGAGGCCTCCGTCCGTCCAGTCCACTCCGCCGTTGGTGCTCTTGAAGACGCCGCCAGGAGGCCAATCAAATGAGGAAGTCCCGGCGTAGATGTTGAACGGCGCCGAGGGATCAATGGCCAGGGCAGAGACCTCGGTGTTCATGAGAAGGGCGGGTGTCCAAGTCCCCCCGCCGTTGCTACTCTTGAAAACACCGCCGCCATACGAGGTGCCGGCGTAAAGAGTTGCCGGCACCGAAGGATCGACGGCCAGGGAGAGCACATTCGTGCTGGTCAGGCCGGCGTTGATGGCCGTCCAGCTCTCCCCGCCGTTGGTGCTCTTGAAGATACCGCCCTCAGTCCCGGCGTACAGCGTCGTCGGTGTGGAAGGTTCAATGGCCAGGGCATGGACAGCGGTGTTAGTCAGGCCGGCGTTTATGGCCGTCCAGCTCTCCCCGCCGTTCGTGCTCTGGAAGATGCCGTCCGACGTGCCGGCGTAGATCGATTCCACGTCATCCCGGACCCCGGCTCGCGCGATGGCCAGGGCAGAGACACTGGTGCTGGTCAGGCCGGTGTTGATGGCCGTCCAGCTTCCCCCGCCGTTCGTGCTCTTGAAGACTCCGGCGCTCGACGTGCCGGCGTACACTGTGGTCGGGTTCGCGGGGTCGATCGCCAGCGCCCCAATGCCTCCCCCTTCCGGCCCGTTGCTCGTCCAGACGTTGACTCCGGCCGAGACTGCCGAGGCGGTAAGAGCCAGGCCTGCGAGGGTGACGAGGGGAAGAAGACGGCTGATGCGGTTGTGTGTGGCGTTCTTCATGGTTCCCCGCTTGCGGGATAATCAGAACGCCGCGACGTCCAGGAAGTCGTTGGCGAAACACTAGAAATCTCTTGGGTTTTTCTGGGAGCGATGAAACAGATTCGATTCGGTGAGTGCGTCCTCGACTCGGAGACGCGGCAGCTCTCTGTTCGCGGCCAGACCGTTCACGTCTCGCCCAAGGCTTTTCAGTTTCTGGAGCTGCTCCTGGCGAGCCGCCCCAAAGCCCTATCCAAAAGCGAGATCCACGAGCGCCTCTGGCCCGGCACGTTCGTCTCGGACGGCACGCTGGCGAGCCTGCTCGTGGAGGTCCGGTCCGCGATCGGGGACAGCGCTCGAGAGTCCCGTTTTGTGCGGACCGTTCACCGTTTCGGTTATGCCTTCAGCGGAAACGCGCAGGAACTTCGGGAAAGCTTTTCCGGGCCCGGAGGCCAGAAGTTGGTGTACCGACTCATCTGGGGCAATCGGGAAGTCGCCCTGGGCCTTGGAGAGAACCTGCTGGGACGCGATGAGGCCGCCGTCGTTTGGATCGACGATGCTCTCGTATCGCGCCGGCACGCGCGCATCGTGATCGACGGGAGGGGTGCGGTTCTGGAGGATCTTGGCAGCAGGAACGGGACGTACCTGCGCGGGAAGAGAGTCGAGGCCCCGAGCAAGCTCGCGGACCAGGATCAGTTTACGATCGGGCCCGCCTCGTTGACCTTTCGCGTGTTCCAGCAGACGGCCTCGACGGTCGGAACATAGTCGCGAGCCACGGCGAGATCCCGACGGGCCTGGTCAGAACCTCACTCCCATGCTGAGCTGGAAGGTTCGGGGAAGCTGGTAGTCGGCGGCGCTGGTCGGCTTGCCGAAAGTCGGAGCGAGATCGTAGTGGACCCCGCGGACCGGCTTCTCGGTGAAAGGGTCGAACCGCTGAAGCGCGCCCGAATTCTGAGCGGTCAGAACCGTGCTGTCCACCGCGACGACTCCTTTCTCGTTGAAGAGGTTCAGGATCTCGGGACGCACGAACAGCTCGGCATTTCGGAAAAGCCGGATCGTAGCCGTCAGGGCGAGATCGGTCCGGGTGATGTCGTCGGTGCGGAAGGAACCGGGTTTGGTGAAGAAGTACATGACCGAGCTCGGCGGCTCCGCGTACCCCGGGTTCTTCACGTACGGGCGCGGGTCGATGAATCCGACCGCCTCGTAGGGAAGACCCGAGTCATAGGACTCCAGAGCCGCCGCGGCGAGATCGCCCCAGCGCGCCGGAAGTTGATAAACAAACCAGACCCTGGCCCGGTGCCGCTGGTCGACGGCCGGCTGGGTCTGTCCACGGCCCGAGAGATAGCCGGTCGGGAAGTTCCAACTCTCCTCTTTGTACTCCGGGTACTCCTCGACATTGGCCAGCATCGCCGAGACGGCGGGCCCCTCTCCGCGGAAGTTTCCGATCAGCCGGGACCAGGTGTAGCTGCCGGCGGCTTGGAGGGAATGTGTGAAGTTCCAGGAGAACTGAGTCTGAACGGCCGTGTACTGACGCTTGAGGTTGTCGCTGTTGTCGATCACCGCCAGATCGTGAACACGCCCGAACACCGGCGGGCTCTGCCCCGTCGAGAGATCGATGCGGCTGGAGTAGAGATCACGGTAGTCGCGAAAGACAAGATCCGCGCGGACGAATCCTTTCGTACCGAGCGCAACACCGGTGCCCACCGAGTACTCGAGGGAACCCTGCGGCTCGAGCCCCGGCGCGATTTTCGTCGATACGCCTGGCAAGATACCCGTGACGGTCGGAGTGCTCGCTGTGCCGCCGATGCTCTGGAACCAGTTGAACAGGGTCTTGAGAGCCTGATCCGCGGGGACGAGATCGGCCGTCGGAGCGAAATGGTTGCAGTTGACGCATGGGCCCTGGTAGAGCCATATGAGTGTTGCCGTCCCCGCGGGAGAAGCCGCATTGGCGATGTTGTCGTGGAGCTTGTCCTCGTAACGCGCATACCCGCCGTGAATCTCCCATCGCCCGTCGCCCTTCGGGTCGAATCGAAACGAAAGGCGCGGACTCCACGCCCCGGAGCTGGAGACGAGCTCGCCGCGGCTGTCCCGATCGCGGTTCCGGTCGTATCGCACGCCCAGGTTGAAGCTCCAGTGGCGGCCGAGCTGGAGGCGGTCCTCGAGGAATGCCGAGTCCGTCACCAGGTCCGATCCCAGCGACGGCTGAAGGATCGGATACCACTCGATCCTCGTCTGCCCGGGGAGAAAGGTCGGAAAAAACGTCGTTCCGCGCATGGTCCCGGCGGACCCATTGATCCAGAAGTCGCTCCCGGAGCGGTGGAGGTCCGTCCGGGCCGACTCGGAAAAGCGCTCGTAGCCCGCGTGGATCTCGTGGGTCCCGGCGGACGAGGTCGGCAGGAAGTACACGCCCTTGGCGGAGTAGGAGTCGTTGTCATAGAGCTCGGGCTCCTCGTTGACCCCCTGCGGCGCGTTGTAGCTCGCGAATTGACCGCGGGTCGGGTCGAGGACCGCCGTGCCTCGAATCGGATCGGAGTCGAACGGGCCTCCGGTCCTGGAGGAGAACCGGCGTCGCGAATACTGCGCCTCGTAGAAGAGATCGCGGGTCAGCACGCCGCTGGAGTTAACTGCCAGGAGTGAATAGGGGGCCTCCCGGGGAACGAGACCCGCGGTGTCCAAGAGGAAGTCCGTGTTCAACGTGGTGTTCCTCTCATCAAACTTCACGTCGATGTACGACGCGACGACGCTGTAGCCCGGGAGCGGGGAAGCTGTCAGCTTGCCCTCGAGGCGTCGCTCGTCGGTCGAGTGAATGTAGGCAGTCGAAGTCGGATCGATGTCTCCGGGACGCGGGACCAGCCGCGTCTCGCCCGGGTCGCTGAGCTTTGCCTGGCGTCCGGCGGCGAAGAGCCAGATGCGGTCCTTCCAGGCCGGCCCGCCCAGGGTCTCCTCGTAGCTTTCGGTGACGTGATCCACGCGGTTGTCGAGACCCAGGGCCCGGTCGAACGGATCGTTGGCCGCCCAGCGGTCGTTGTGGAGCGACGCCCGGAAGGAGCCTTTGAGGTCGTTGCCTCCCGACCGGGTGATCGCGTCGACGACTCCTCCCGTGAAGCGACCGTACTCGGCGGAGATGTTGCCGGTGGAGACCGTCGTCTCTTCGATCGCATCCTCGATGAAGAGGTCATAGGGTTGCCCGCGCAGGTTCTCGTTGACGACGACGCCGTCGATCAAGAAGAGGTTCGAATAGGAGAGCGCTCCGGAGAGCATCAATGCTTTGCGGTCGTTGGTGGTTCCCACGTTTCCGTGGGGGCCGTTGTCCGCGACCCCCGGCGCGAGCAGCGCGATCGATCGGAGGCTCCGGTCGACGGGCAGTTGGTCGATAACCTGTTTCCTGTAGTTGGCCTCGATCGCCGGTGCTGTGAGGGGCGCGGCCGTGGCGGCGCCGGCCGCAACGTCCACCGACTCGGCCACCGCCGCCGGCCGCATCCGCTGATCGAGACGGATCGTGCTGGCGGCGGGGAGCGTGACGGAACGCGAGACACTCTGCATTCCATCCGCTTGAAAGGTGACGGTGTATTCGCCGGTTGGCAGGAGCGCGACGAGGAAGTCGCCGGTCGCCGACGTCGAGATCTCTCGGATACCCTGGAGGCTCTTCGATTCGAGGCGGACCTTGATCCCGGGGAGGCCCGCGCCGTCGTCGGCAGTGACCCTCCCGGCGAGCGTGGCGGTTGGAAGAGACTGAGCATCGACGACCGTTACCGTTTCCGAAAGTTCCGCGAGAATCAGGAGAGCGAGCGCCGCTCGAACGCATCGCGCCAGGCTTGTCACTTCAGCCCCTCGACCAGGAAAAGGTCGGAGGAGTAGTGGTGGCTCGTGTAGACGCAGGTCTTTCCGTTCGCCGAGAACAGGATTGTCCCGATGGTTCCGCCCCCCGACGGATTGAGGGGCCGGATCTGCTTCCACGGCTCCCGGCGTCCCGTGCGCGGATCGACACGATCGACACGCGTGGTCATGGCTGGCTCGCCGGGGCGCAACTCGTCCGGCCTGCGGACGTACAAGAGCTTTCCGTCCGCGGTCCATTGAATCGGCTCCTCACCGGGATTGAGCCCGACGATCTTGCGGGTTTCCGAGGTCTCCGTGGAATAGAGGTACCAGCCGCCATCGGCCGCCCGGCCACTCAAGAAGCGTCCGTCGCCGGACAGCAGAAGCCCTCCTACCCCTGGAGGCGTGACCGCGCGGGGCTTGCCTCCGCCGAGATCCTGCACCCAGGTGCGCCGTTGGTGGGAAGAATCTTCCGCCAGGAACCAGATTCTTCGACCGTCTGGAAAGAACCCCATCCGCCCCCCTTGGCGCAACCCGGGCGTGTCGATGGGCTTCGGCTCGCCGGGTCCGGTTGGGATCAGGAACATATGGGAGCCCGGGCGATCGCTGGCGAGCACGAACTTTCCGTCCGTCGAAAGCGCCCACGCGAACCCATCGGCGAGACGTTCTGGCGGCGACCCGTCGGTCCGTCGCAGATACACCCCGCCGGGGCCGCTCTGACCCACCTCATTGAAGAGAAGGAGATCGCCGCCGGGAGCCAAGTCCGCCGCGATGGAGCGGTCGAGGTGGGACAGATTCCTTGGGCCGGTCTCGCCCGGAAAATCCCCGAGGATCTCCGACCTCTCGGAGTTGCGTCCGAGGAGCACACGGCGGTTCGGGGAGACATCGTGAAGAACGAAGTCTCCCGGCAATGTCGTCACGCGTCGTTTCTGGCGATCCGGGGCGACGGCGAAGATTTCGGTGGTCCCGCCCGCAACGGAGTTGAACCAGATCTCATTCGTCGCGCGGCACCATGCAACCTCCCGCGCTCGCTCGTGCAGATCGCGGACCCGGCCGCCGGGCCCACTCACATAGAGCTCGGTGCGATAGACAAACGCGACCCGATCACCGGACGGGGAGATCGAGAGACGGGGATACAAGACCGGATCGCCCTCGAAGAGCACCCTGCCGGCGGGAAACTCGAGCCGGTTCTTGCCTCCGGCATAGCGCACGACGCCCAGCGATTTGCCGTCCGGGCCCCAGTCCGCCAAGTACACGTCCCCGAGTAGTTCCCGCGGTGCCCCGCCGGCGAGTGGCGCCTCGGCGAGAACGCCTCGGAGCCGAGTCGGGTCGCCACTGAGATGCGAGTGCGGCGCGCGAAAAAACGGTCCAAAACGCGGGGCGAGCAGAAGCGCCATCTGGCCGGTCGAGGAGATGGAGAGGATTTCCGCCCCCGAGATGCCGAGCGACCGTGTCTCGGGGCTGTCGAGGCGCGCGGTCAAGAGCTCGGAGGGCTTACCTTCCCACTGCGCGGCATACACCACGGTTTGCCCGTCCGGCGCGAACCGCGCCGTGGAGATGGCGGCACCGCGAAAAGTCAACTGCCGGAAGATCGGCGAGGAGGTGTGCGACCGCTCGACGCGCCGGCCGAGCAAGTAGGCTCCGGCCAGCGTTGCCAGCAGCGCAGCCGCCAGACCGATCGCTCCCCATCCCGCCCGCCGCCGCGGCGCATCGAGCGGAACTCCGGCCTCGACCGAGAGGTCCGAGAAGTGCTCGCGCAAGGTCGCGAGGTCTCGCGCAAGGTCCTCCGTCGCCGCATAACGGTCCCGCGGCTCCTTGGCCAGGCACCGCTCGACGATCCAGCGCAAGGGAGAGGGCGAGTTGGAATTGACCGCGGCAATCGGCTTCGGCTCCTCTCGAATGATCGCCGCGAGGATTTCCGGCCTGGTCGGCCGCTCAAATGCCTGTTTTCCGGTCGTCATCTCGTAAAGGATCGAGCCAAAGGAGAATTGATCAGACCGGAAATCCACCCGTTGCCCGGCCGCCTGCTCGGGCGACATGTAACCTACGGTCCCCATGACGAAACCGGGTTCGGTCCCGCCAGGAATCGTCGGGGCTTGCTCCGTTTGTCCTCCGTCCGAATCGGGACGCGTCAACTTCGCCAGGCCGAAATCGAGGATCTTGACGATGCCTTCGTTGGTCACCATGACGTTCTCGGGTTTCAGGTCCCGATGAACGATGCCCGAGGCGTGGGCCTTGGCCAGCCCGTCGGCCACTTGAGCGGCAATCGAGAGCAGCTTGCGCAGAGCAAGAGGACCGGCATAAAGCAGCTCCCGCAGAGTCTTTCCGTTCACAAGCTCCATGACGATGTAAGAGGTGGAATCGCTCTGCCCGACCTCGTAGATCGTCACGATATTGGGATGGTTCAACGCGGAAGCCGAACGCGCCTCGTTCTCAAAGCGCCTCAGGCGAGCGGCGTCCGAAGACAGCTTCGCCGGCAAGACCTTGACCGCGACCTCGCGTTGAAGCCGCGTGTCCTTGGCCCGGTAAACCTCCCCCATCCCGCCCGACCCGAGTGGGCTCAGGATCTCGTACGGACCAAGCCGCGTCCCCGCAGAAATAGTCATAGGCTCAGCGGAGAATCCTATCGCCGAACGCCCCGGAAACTCTTAAATGGTAGACACTTACAAGGCCAGGTCTTTCGGGGCTCCGGTGGTTTCGCCCTTTCGTTCGTGGCGCTCGTAGTCACGCGAAGTCATCGAGGAAGCAGGTGCGCACCGCAAGAGTGAGCGCAAAGCGAGAGATCAGCTCCGCGGTCGAGCCCCCTTTTGGCGAGCCGCCAACCGGTGCGTCCACAAGGAGCGACCCCAAGTGGAACCGCCAACCCGATGCAAACCACACCAACGAATCACAACCCTCCTCTCGGGCCTCTCTCCAAGCGCATCGTCGAACCTGGAACAGGTTGGCGAATCTTGCGCCCGGCTGTCAACGCCACGGACGAACGCGGCAACCTGCGGGTCTGACCCCAGCGGCATGGTCACGAGAAAAGCCGGGCGCAACCGTCTGAACCTTCTCTCGACATCGAATCGACGCTGCTTCTTCTACCTGCCGGCAACGAGCTTCTGGAACCTGAGGTTCTTGCGCAACGGGTCGAAGTTGGGGTCGATCTTGAGCCAGGCCGGCGAGAGGTAGTAGGGGATCTTCAGGAGCGGCTCCAGCTTGTCGAGCGCCTTCTCCGGTTCGCCGACGAGCATGTAGATCCGAACCAGCTCGTGCTGGTAGTAGGGCCCTCTCACCCCGTCCTTCGCAACCGGATCGAGGGCGACGCCACGCTCTCCCTCCCGAATCGCTTCCTCTTTTCGGCCGAGGTACGCCAGCGCGAGGCCGAGAAAGACGTGGCGCTGCGCACTATCGGGCGTTGTGCGAAGCTGCTCCTCGAACGCCTGCCTGGCCTCCTCCGCGTAGACGCGCACGTTCGCCGCGTCGTGCTTCAAGGCGTCCGCCTCATTGAAGCAACGGGCCCATAGACCCCGGTCGTCGTCGAACGCGCTCGGCGTGAGCCGCAGGAGAATCTCTCGCTGCTGTTCGTCGAGAACCCAGACGAGATCGTTGGCGCTCGCCACGTAGGCCACGAGCTCGCTTGGCCCGACATCCTTGGGCACGGCCTGGAGCACAGCCCTGGCACCGGCGAGGTTCCCCTCTCCGAGAAACGTCATGGCCGTCTCCCCGATCAGACTCAGATTGTCAGGGTTGATGGCAAGCCCGCGCTCGAAGATTTCCCGCGCTTGCGGATACCGCCGGAGGCGCTGGAGCGCATAGCCGAGAGCCGTCAAGTTGACAACCGACCGGGGATCGAGGCTCGCCGCCTGCCTCAAGTGTTCCACCGCCGCATCCCAGCTCCCAAGGCCCTCCTCGGCACGCGCCGTTCCATAGAGGAGATCGGCGTTGCGGGGCGCCACGCGCTGCCCTTTCACATACTCCTCCAGCGCGCGATTGAAGTCTTTGGAAACCAACCGTTCGTAGTGGCCCAAGGCCAGGTACCCCTCCGGGCGGTTGGGTGCAAGCGCGATGGCTTTGTTTGCCGCCTGCCGGGCGCGCTCCGCGAGCGCGGGCGTGGGCGTGCTGTTGAAGTACAAGATCGAGTTGGCCCAGGAGATGCGCGCCCACGCCTGCACAAAACCGGGATCCAACTCTACAGCCTGCTCATAGAAGCCGAGGGCTTTCCGTTCACTGGGGGCATCGTCGCCCGTGTTATTCCAGATCTCCTCGCCTTTCAAGAAGGCGTCGTAGGCAGCGAGGTTCTGCGTCGGCTTCTCCGTGAGCCGCTCCGCCTCGACCGATTCCAGCGCGACGCCCAAAGCCCCAGCGACTCGTGTCGCGATGTCCGACTGCACCTGGAAGACGTCTGTCAGCGCCGCGTCGAACGGCTGCTGCCATTTCGAGGTTGGAGCGTCCGGGCGCGTCATGTCCACCAGCTCGGGACTCACGTGCACGCGGCTCCTGCCTCCGCTCTTGTCCCAGCGCACCGTGGCGGTCAAGAGATACGAGACGTTCAGCTCTTCCGCGATCTGCCGGGGAGACTTCGTCGTCTTCTTGTAGGGTATCGAGCTGCCGCGGGCGATCACCCGAACACCCGCCAGAGAGGTCAGCTTGCCCCGAACCTCGTCCGCAATGCCGTCGGTGAAGTAGTCGTCCTCGGGGGCGCCCACGTTCTCGAACGGCAAGACGACCAAACGCTTCACGCCCCCGGTCTCGCCCCTTCCCCCGTTTGTTCGGCGCATGAAAAGAACGCCGGCGGCGGCGAGAACGACGAGGACCGCCGCGGCGGTGAGAGCTCTTTTCTTCTTCGTCGGCGGGGCCGCGAGTCGCAAGCCGCTCGTCACGGTCGAGTCCGACGCCTGCGAGAGCGCGAACGTGATGTCCTTGGCCGACTGGAACCGTTTGTCCTGGTCCTTCTCCAGACAGTGCCGAACGATCTGGTTCAGAACGAACGAGACGTTCCGCCCCGATTCCGACAGCTCCGGCGGTTCATCCCGCAGGATGGCCGCCATCGTGTCGCTCACTGTCTGCCGACGGAACGCCCTCGTTCCCGAGAGCAGCTCGTAGAGGATCGCGCCGAAAGAGAAAATGTCCGACCGGTGATCGACCGGAAGCCCCCGCGCCTGTTCGGGTGACATATAGCCCGCCGTTCCCATCACGATTCCGGTTTCCGTGTAGCCCGGGAGGGTCGGCCCGTTCGTCTGCGCGTCCGGCGAGATCGCCTCGACCTTCTTCGCCAGGCCGAAGTCGAGGATCTTCAGGTGGCCGTCCCTGGTGACGAAGAGGTTCTCGGGCTTCAGGTCCCGGTGGATCACGCCCTTCTCATGAGCTGCGGACAGACCCCTGGCGATCTGGAGCGCGTAGTCGACAGCCTGCTTCGGGGGTATGGGACCCGCGTCGAGCTTCCCTCGCAGCGTCTCGCCCTCCAGCAGCTCCATGACGGCGAAGGAGACTCCGTCCTGGCTGCCGAAATCGTAAATCGCAAGAATGTTTGGATGAGAAAGCGCCGCGACCGCCTTGGCCTCGCCCTCGAAGCGAGCAAGCGCGTCCGGATCGGTTGCGACGGACCGAGGAAGGATTTTGATGGCAACGTCCCGGTCGAGCCTCGCGTCTCGCGCCCGCCACACCTCTCCCATGCCGCCCGCGCCCAGCGGGGCCTGGATCTCGTAGGGACCGAGCCTGGTACCGACCCCGAGGGTCATGACCGTTCGCGGCGCGCCGAAGTTTCGCGTGTCTTCCGCTCTCGTCTAGAACCGTTGCAGCGCCGGTCGCGAAGCGACCGCCGCGCTGCAGCCGGCGCGAGAATTCTATGCTGCGGCCGTGTCCGGCGGAGACGACGGAATCAGTTCGCGCCGGCGACGAGTTTCTGGAATCGCGGGAGCCGGCGCAACGGGTCGAAGTCGGGGTCGATCTTGAGCCATCCCGGCGAGAGGAGGTAAGGGATCTTCAGCAGCGGCTCGAGACGGTCGAGCGCCTTCTCGGGCTCTCCCACGCGGATGTAGATCCGCGCGAGCTGGTGCTGGTAGTACGGGCCGTCGTACGCGTCTTTGGACACGGGCACGAGCGCCACGGCGCGCTCGCCTTCCTTGACCGCCTCGGCCTTCTGCCCCAGGAAGGCAAGGGCCAGGCCGAGGTAGACATGCCGGGTGGCGTCCTCCGGGGCTTGCGCAAGCTGAGCCTCGGCCGCCGCCCGCGCGGCCTCCGCGTATTGCCGCGTCTTCTCCGCGTCGCCTCGCAGCGAGGCGGCCTGGGCGAGCGACATTCCCCAGGCCAGGGTGTCGCCGCCGAAGGCTGCCGGAGGCAGGCCGAGAAGGAGCGTCTGCTGCTCCTCGTCCAGCACCCAGGTCAGGTTGTTGTACATCGCCATGTACGCCACGAGCGCTTTCGGATCCACCTCGCGCGGCGCCGTCTTGAGCACGGACCGCGCTCCCTCCAGGTCTCCCTGCGCGAGGAAGACGATCGCCTTGGTCTCGAGGATGCCCAAAGACTCCGGCGCGAGCGCCAGGCCGCGGTCCGCGGTCTCGCGGGCCTCGCTGTAGTGGCGCAGCAGGAGGAGCGTCCGTGCGAGGCGCCGCGCCGTGAGCGCCGAGCGCGGGTCGATCGTCTGCGCCTGACGAAGGGAGGCCAGGCCCTCCTCCCAGTGGCCGGTGTTCTGCTGCACGAGCGCGGTTCCGACGAGCAGGTCGGCATCCCGCGGCGCCTTCTGCCGCCCGAGCGCGTACTGTTCCGATGCCCGGGGCCAATCTCCCAGGGTGGCCTGGTAGTAGTCGCCCAGAGCCAGGTGAGCGGCCGGGAGGCCGGGAGCCAGAGTCAACGCCCGCTCGGCGGCGACCCTGGCCTGCTCGCGCTCTGCCGGAGTCGGAACGCTGTTGGAATAGTTGAAGGAATGGGCGCGGGAGAGCTCGACCCACGCCTGCGCAAAGCCGGGGTCGAGCGCCACCGCCTGCTCATAGTGACCGATGGCGCGCCGCAGGCTGAACGGATCGGCGGCCGCCAGGCCCCTCGAGGCGTCCTCGCCCTTGAGGAAAGCGTCGTAGGCGGCGAGATCCTGCGTGGGTTTCTCGGAGAGCCGCTCCTGCTCGCCCGCTCCGAGCACCACGCCCAGAGCCTGAGCGACGCGCGTCGCGATGTCCGACTGCACCTGAAACACGTCGGTCAGCGCCGCATCGAACGGCTGCTGCCATTTCGAAGTGGGCGCATCCGGATGAGTCACGTCCACCAGCTCGGGGCTCACGTGCACGCGGCTCTGGCCTCCCACTTTCTCCCAGCGCAGCGTTGCCATGAGGAGATAGGAGACGTTCAACTCCTCGGCGATCTGCCTGGGAGTCTTCGTCGTCTTCTTGTACGGCATCGAACTGCCGCGGGCGATGACCTGAAGGCCAGGAAGCGATGTCAGCTTGCCGCGCACCTCATCCGCGATCCCGTCGGCGAAATAGTCGTCCTCGGGAGGGCCCAGGTTCTCGAAGGGCAGCACGGCCAGCCGCTTCACGCCACCGGCCTCGCTTGAGCCGTGGTGCGCCCGCCGCAGAACGAGAACGCCCGCGATGGCGAGGGCCGCGACGACTGTGGCGGCGAAGGCGGCAGCGACGAGGACGCGCTTCTTCCCGGACAGAGGGGCCGTCGCCTGCGGGCCGCTGGTAGAACCCGGCGAGGACGCGACCGAGAGCGCGAACACGATGTCCTTGGCCGACTGGAATCGGTCGTCGGGGCTCTTCTCCAAGCAGTGCCGGACGATGTTGTCCAGCGCCGGCGGGATGCTCTTTCCGGATTGCGACAGCGCCGGCGGCTCGTCCCGCAGGATCGCGGCCATCGTGTCGCTGGCCGTCTCCCGCTTGAACGCTTTCCGGCCCGAAAGCATCTCGTAGAGAATCGTCCCGAAAGAGAAAATGTCGCAGCGCTGATCGATCTCCAGTCCGCGCACCTGCTCGGGGGACATGTAGCCTGCCGTCCCCATCACGGTGCCCCGCACGGTCTGAGCGGGCGCGGCCGGGGCGCTCGTTTCTTCGGACGGGCCGACGGGCTCAATCCTCTTCACCAGGCCGAAGTCGAGGATTTTGATATGGCCGTCCCGGGTCACGAAGAGGTTCTCGGGTTTCAGGTCCCGGTGGACGACGCCCTTCTCGTGCGCGGCGGAAAGACCCTTCGCGATCTGCAGGGCGTAGTCGAGGGCCTGTCCCTGGGGAATCGGGCCGGTGTCCAGCTTTCCGCGCAGCGTCTCGCCTTCCAGAAGCTCCATGACGGCGTAGGTCAAGCCGGCGTGTTCGCCGAAATGGTGAATCGCGAGAATGTTCGGATGCGAGAGCGCCGCGACCGCCTTGGCCTCGCGCTCGAACCGGGCGAGCACGTCCGGATCCCCGGCGACCGAGGCCGGGAGAACCTTGATGGCCACGTCGCGATCGAGCTTCGAATCCCGGGCCCGATACACTTCCCCCATCCCGCCCGCGCCGAGCAGCGACAAGATCTCGTAAGGACCGAGCCGGGTCCCGGCTGGAAGTGTCATTGGTGACCGCTCAGGGATTGTAAGCGGCACGGGTCACGTTGCCTTCACTCGCTCCGAATCTGCCCTTTCGGGCGCACCGGCGGTCCGCTCGGCCGGTTGCGGCCTCGACGGCCCGCCTGATCCCTCGCTCGCTCCGGCTCCCCGCGGCGCGCGACTCCTCCTTCGGTTACTTCAGGAGCTTCGCGCGCCGCGGACGAAGGCCTGGCCCCGGTCGTGCCATCGTCGCCTTCACGCGCTCCGAATCTGCCCCTTCGGGCGCACACCCTTTACCGCAGCTACGGCGGTGGCTGGCGGTTGGAAGCCGGCATGACCTTCGCTGATCCGAATCGTACGGAATCACTTCCCGCCGGCGACGAGCCTCTCGAAGCGCGGGTTCTTGCGCAGTGGGTCGAAGTTGGGGTCGATCTTGAGCCAGCCGGGCGAGAGATCGGAGGGGATCTTCAAGAGCGGCTCGAGCTGATCGAGTGCCTTCTCCGGCTCGCCGACGAGGGTGTAGATCCGAGCGAGCTCGAACTGAAAGTAGGGACCTTCTTCGGCATCTTTCGCCACCGGAGCGAGGCGGACGCCGCGCTCTCCCTCCTGGATTGCCTCTTCCTTCCTGCCGAGGAACGCCAGGGCGAGGCCGAGAAAAACGTGCCGCTGCGCGTCCTCGGGCGTATTCCGGAGCTGCTCCTCGAAAGCCTGCCTCGCTTCCTCGGCATATCGATGCGTCCTCTGGATGTCTCCATTGAGGGCCGCCGCCTGGGCGAGGCAGAGTCCCCAGAGACCTCGGTCGTCATCGAACGCGCTCGGCGTCAACCGCAGGAGAAGCGCTCGCTGCTCCACGTCGAGAAGCCAGGCGGTCGCGCGCCAGACGGCCATCTCTGCGACAACGGCGGTCGGCGCCACTTCCGGCGGCGTCGCTTTCACGACCGCGCGTGCGCCCGCCAGATCGCCCTGCGCGAGGAACGTCAGGGCCTTCAGGTGAACCAGGTCGAGGTTGGACGGCGCAAAGCCGAGTCCCTGGCTTGCGACCTCGCGTGCCTCGGAATATCGCCGTAGGCCCATCAGAGTGTGACCCAGCAGCATGTACACCGAAGCGCGGCGCGGGTCGAGACGCCTCGCCTGCTGCAGGTGCCCCAGGGCCTCGCTCCAGCGCCCGACCGCCCGCTCGGCGATCGCGAGCTGGAAGAGCGCGTCCCAACTCCCGGGCGCAAGGCGCAGCGCCTGCTCGAACTGCTCGACGGCGCGGCGGGAATCGTGCTCGACCCTGAATGCGTAGAGGCCTGTCGTCAGATAGTCCTCGGTGCTGTGCGGAGCCAGCGCGGAGACTTTTGCCGCCGCTTCGCGAGAGCGCTTCGCTGCGTCCGGAGTCGGCGTGCCGAGGGAGTACAAGAGGGACCAGGTGCCGGAGACGCCTCCCCAGGCCTGCGTGAATCCGGGATCGAGCGCGACCGCTTCGTCGAAAAAGGTGATCGCCCGCCGCATGTTGGTAGGGAGAGTGCCCTCGCGGTCGATGGCCTCCTGGCCTCTCAGAAAAGCATCGTAGGCGGCGAGGTTCTTCGTGGGCGTCACGGAGAGCCGTTTCTCCTCCGCCCCGCCGAGGGCCACGCCGAGCGACTGAGCCACCTTCGACGCGATGTCCGACTGCACCTGAAAGACATCCGTCAACGCCGCGTCGAACGGCTGCTGCCAGGTCGAGATCGGGGCGCCGGAACCCGGGATCTCCATCAGCTCAGGGCTTACCTCCACGTGGCTGGCTGCTCGCGTTCCCTTTTGCCACCGCACTGTCGCGGTCAACAGATAGCCCACTTCCAACTCCTGGGCGATCTGTCTGGGAGTTTTCGCCGTCTTCTTGTAAGGCGTCGAGCTTCCACGGGCGATCACTTGAACACCAGGCAGAGAGGTCAGCTTGCCCCGAATGGCGTCTGCCATGCCGTCGGCGAAGTAGTCGTCCTCGGGCGATCCCAGGTTCTCGAAGGGCAGCACGGCCACACGCTTGACGCTGCCCGTCTCGGCTGGTCCGTCGTGCGAGCGACGCAGTAGAAAGATGCCGGCGACGGCGAGGACGGCAATCGCAGCAGCGGCCATGAGGATCCGGCTCCTCCCGGTAGACGACGCGACAGCCTGCATGCCGCTTGTGACCGATGTGGGGCCCAACGCCTCGGACAGCGCAAAACCAAGGTCTCTCGCAGACTGAAACCGGCTGTCCCTGTCCTTCTCCAGGCAATGTTTGACGACGTGATCCAGAGCCGGTGAAGTGTTCCGCCCCGATTCCGACAGGTCCGGCGGCTCCTCCTTCATGATCGCCGCCATGGTGTCCGCCGCCGTCGGCCGGCTGAACGCTCTCTTGCCCGACAGCATCTCGTACAGGATCGCCCCAAACGAGAAGATGTCTGATCGGTGATCGACGGGAAGGCCCCGGACCTGTTCGGGCGACATGTAGCCAACCGTTCCCATCACCGTCCCGGGCTCCGTGTGGCCGGACACCGTCGGTGCGCCCGTCTCCTCGCCCGGTGCAACAACAGCGACCCGCTTCGCCAGGCCGAAGTCGAGGATCTTCAGATGGCCGTCCTTGGTGATGAAGAGGTTCTCGGGTTTCAAGTCCCGGTGGACGACTCCCTTCCCGTGCGCCGCGGAGAGACCCTTCGCGATCTGAAGGGCGTAGTCGAAGGCCTGCTTCTGCGGGATCGGCCCCCAGTCCAGCTTGCCGCGCAGCGTCTCGCCCTCCAGAAGCTCCATGACGGCGTAGGTCAAGCCGGCGTGTTCGCCGAAATGGTGAATCGCGAGAATGTTCGGATGCGAGAGCGCCGCGACCGCCTTGGCCTCGCGCTCGAACCGGGCGAGCACGTCCGGATCCCCGGCGACCGAGGCCGGGAGAACCTTGATGGCCACGTCGCGATCGAGCTTCGAATCCCGGGCCCGATACACTTCCCCCATCCCGCCCGCGCCGAGCAGCGACAAGATCTCGTAAGGACCGAGCCGGGTCCCGGCTGGAAGTGTCATTGGTGACCGCTCAGGGATTGTAAGCGGCACGCGTACCGTCGCTCCCGCTGCACGTCGCCTCCGCTGCGGGAAAGGGTCTGCGCCTGTGGCGCACCGTCCGGCGGCTCGGCCAAAGGGCCTCGACAGCCGGCCTGACCCTTTTGCCTCCGCTCCGGCTCCCCGCAGCGCGCGACGTCCCCCCTTGGTTACTGCGAAAGCTTCGCGCGCCGCGGGCGGGCCCGGGGCCTCCCGGGACGCAGGAGCTGGAGGGGAGCTTCCGAGACCGCGCGGCGGCGCCGCTGAGGCTACCGGCGAGGAAACGGAGTGATCCTCAGGAGGCTGAACGCAGAATCTTGAACTTGACTTCAAGTAAATGGTTGGCGGTTGAGGCAACGGGTCTGCAAAGGTTTGACGTCGAATGATTTCCCATCCCACCGCCACGGCACCCGAATTGCTCTTCGAGCGGAACAATGATGAATCAACGAAAGACAGGAAAGACTGTTGGTCTCTTCGCCTCAATCGTCCTTGCCGCAATGAGCTGGAGTGGTCCGGCGCAAGCGCAGGCCCTCAAGACTCCCTATCCCGAGATGGCGCCGGCCGAGCAGTACCGCATCGCGAACCCCAAGGATGAAATCGCGCTGGCCCGCAGTGCCGCGCCGCCGTCCATCTCCGGAGACGCCGAAGTGCTCGTGCTCGGCAGCCGCGGTTATGAGACGGCGGTGAAGGGCAAGAACGGCTTCGTCTGCTTTGTCCAACGCTCCTGGACGGCCGGTTTCGACGCTCCCGAGTTCTGGAATCCCAAGATACGCGGGCCCAATTGCTTCAACCCGCCAGCCGTGCGCACCGAGCTGCCACAAGAACTCAAGCGCACCGAGTGGGTCCTCGCCGGCGCCACGAGACAACAGTTGATCGAGAAAACCAGGGCCGCATTCGCCAGCCACGATTTCAAAGCCCCCGAGGCGGGTGCCTTTTCCTTCATGCTGTCGAAGAACGGCTACCTGAGCGACGACGGTGCGGGGCCATGGCTTCCCCACGTCATGTTCTTCCTCCCGCACGGCCAGGCCGACAATTGGGCCGTAGGCAAGGAAGGCTCACCCATCATCGGGCAGGAGGGCAGTGCGATCGAATCGACGGTCCTCTTCATTCCGGTGCGCAGCTGGTCCGACGGGTCACCGGCCCCGCCGCCCAAGAAACACGTGATGTGACGGCGCGAGGCGTCGACTTCCGCAGACGACCGTTCCCGGCCAGAACTCGGACAAACTCTGGGACGGGCGGGGGACATCCCGGCTGACCTCTGATCCCCCGCGGGCTGCCGATTTCCAGGAGTGAGCGGCGCGCATATCATGTTCGTAGTGATTGCGTGGCGCACCTGGCGAGACACATGAAAGTATCGTCAGCGGCGACGTCCAACATGGCGACGACGGCGAGACCGCTCGGCATCATTGCAAAAACAGCGCGGCGCGTTGCCGTCGCGCTGGCTATTTCGATCGGCGTTGGTTTCCTGATTCTCACTCCGTGGAAGAATCATGCGGCCGCGTCTCCGTCCTCACTTTTCCTCCGCACCATCATCCTTGGTCTGTCCGCGACGACCGCCTTTGCGCTCTTCGAGGTGTGGCCTCGCAAGCTGCCGCGATGGCTGCAACGATGGGCCCTTCAAGTCGTTGCCGTCGGCATTTCCATGCCGGTGACGACGATGCTGATCTACATCCTGTCCACTTCGCGAGGTGCGCCGCCATTCTGGGCGGAACGCGCCCGCTTGAACGGATGCTTGCTCCTGACATATGCCGGCCTCCTGGTCGCGCCGTGGACGGCGCTCGCGGCCGTCATTCGGCAGAAGGAAGCCTTCGTCCGCGATCAGAAGCTCGCGTTCGCGCTCGAGCGCAGTGAGCTCGAGCGTCAGGCGCTCGACGCGCATTTGCATCTGCTTCAGGCCCAGGTCACTCCGCATTTCCTCTTCAACACACTCGCGAACGTGCAGGCGCTCGTCGATGCGGGGTCGCCGCACGCATCGACCGTGCTTCGGAGCCTCACCGCGTATCTGCGCGAGGCGGTGCCGCGGCTCCACGAGCCTGCCGCAACGATCGAGCGCGAGCTGCAGCTCGTTCGACCTTATCTCGACCTGATGCAGATGCGCATGCCGGATCGCCTGCAGTACGCGATGAACGTCGACCCGGCGGCGCTCAAGGTTCGCTGCCCTCCGACCACCCTGTTGACGCTGGTCGAGAACGCCGTGCGACACGGGATCGATCCCAGCGAAGAAGGAGGGCGGATCGACATCGATATCGAACGGCTCGGAGAACGCTGTGTGGTTCGCGTCACCGACACCGGCGCCGGACTCAAACAATCGGGGAACGGTCCCGGGACCGGACTGACGACTCTGCGCGAGCGGCTGCAGTTGATCTTCGGCGATGCGGCGCAGTTGCGGCTGACGTGCACCGCCCCCCGCGGCGTCGCGGTCGAAGTCGAAATGCCGGCACAGACATGAACACCCATGTCACAGCGTTGATCGCGGACGATGAACCTCTCCTTCGTGACGCGCTGCGGCGCCAGCTCGCGAACGTCTGGCCGGAGCTCGAGATCGTGGCCGAGGCGCGCAACGGGCGGGAGGCGGTGCGGTTGTTCGACGAGCGGCATCCCGACATCTGTTTCCTCGACGTCCACATGCCGGGCTTCTCCGGCGTCGATACCGCGAACCACATCGGTCGCCGCGCGCATCTCGTATTCGTCACCGCGTACGATCACTACGCGGTGCAGGCTTTTGCGCAGGGTGCGCTCGATTACCTTCTGAAACCGGTCGAAGAGGCCCGGCTCGCGGAAACCGTGAGCCGCCTCAAGGAACGTCTGCAGTCATCGAGGCCTGCGGTCAACACCGAGCAGCTCTTGCAGCAACTCAGCGCCCAGCTCGCGAAGCTGCAGGACGGCGCGAGGCGCGAGCCGCTGCGCTGGATTCGGGCCCAATCGGGGAAAACCGTCCGCCTCATCGCGATCGAAGACGTCGATTACCTTCGGTCCGACGCGAAGTACACACTCGTTGCCTGGCGCGACGGAGGGAAACCCGCCGAAGCGGTGGTTCGGATGCCGCTCAAGGACTTGCTCGAACAACTCGATCCGGAGCACTTCGCGCAGGTCCATCGTTCGGTCGTCGTGAACCTGCGCGCGATCAGCCATGTGAAACGGCATGACAACGAAACCGCGGAGATTCATCTGAAGGCGCGCGATGACGTGCTGCCGGTGAGCCGCAACTACGTGCATCTGTTCCGGCAGATGTAACCGCCGTTCGGACGCCTGAATCCGCGTTTCGTCGCACGCGGGTTGTTCGAGCGCGCGCGGGACCGCCATGATGGCGGAATGAAGCAAAACGTCACGTTGACGATCACGTCTCTGCTCTCGATCCTTCTTTTCTCCTTGCACTGGGCAGATGAGGTCGCCCGCGGGCTCGAGCCGGGAACCGTCTCTGCCTTCGGGGGCCTGCTCATCCTCGCCGTCTGGCTTTCCGCAACGCTCGTTTTCGCCGAGCGGCGATGGGGGCTGGCCATCATCCTTCTCGGGTCGATCCTTGCGTCTGGCGTTCCTGTCCTCCACATGCAGGGGAGGGGACTCGTCGGCGGCCGGTATGCCAACTCCAGCGCCATGTTCTTCTGGGTCTGGACGAACATCGCGCTTGGGGCGAGCGGGCTGGTGTCCTTCGTTCTCTCGGTGCGCGAACTGTGGAGCCTGCGGGCCCGCTCCCGGTCGGCGGCCGCGCAGGACCGTAACCCTTCCGTAGGAGGTCGACATGCGTGACACGAAGGAGCGGCTGTCTCTCTTCTGGATCTTCGCGCTATTGAACTACCTGTATGCGGACGTGCTTGCTCTGTACGCTTTCATTGGCACGCCGAGTTCCGCCCCGCACCTCCCGCAATGGGCTCTGCTGGGTGCAGCGGTCTTGATGGAAATACCCATCGCCATGATTCCGGCGTGTCGACTGCTGCCGTTGAGACCGAACCGGCTGGCAAATATCATCGCGGGTGGCATTCTGACCCTTGTCAACGGTTTCCTGACCTTCGTTCTGCCTCTGACGAACGGTGACTTTCGGAACCCCACTTTTCCAGCGTACGTGTTCTTCGCGACGATCGAGACTGTGTGCACCTCGGTCATCATCTGGCAAGCGTGGACTTGGTCAGGGGCTGAAGCGGCGGGGAGTTCAGACCGGATCGTCCGCCAACCGGAAACTGGGATCACTTCTTCTTGACGAGATGAAGATGCCGGATTTCCTGCTGCGGTACAGTGAAAGAAAATTGCCGAAACCAAGCGGATGCGGGGATGAGTCCGGCCCCTCCGGAACTGACACCTCTACGGACACAGCCGGAAACGCGCGGATTTCGGAAGGAATTTGGCTGGGAGGCAGGGCCTCGAACCCGAAGTGCCTGCAAAGGACCCTTTCCAGTGTCTTGCGAGACGTCGCCTTGACTCGCTCCGACAGGCGCTGAGAGGTCTAAGTACCCGGGCTTTGGGAGTGCTGCTTTCGTGTCTTCGCGGCGCGACCAAGTTTCGCGAACTGGATTCGCGAAACGACTCACGCCGCGGGAGCCGGAGCGGAGGCAAAGGGTCAGGCCTGCGGTCGAGGCCCTCTGGCCGAGCCGCGGGGCGGTGCGCCGAAGGCGCGGACCCTTTCCCGCAGCTCCGGCGACGTGTTGGCTGGGAGGCAGGGACTCGAACCCCGATTCACTGGTCCAGAGCCAGTTGTCCTACCATTGAACGACCTCCCAGTCGTTCGGAACGCGGATTATTCTCGAACCGCGGGAGGCCGTCAAATCCGAGGGGTGCCGCCATGGCCATCGACAACCGGACATTGAGCGAAAAGCGGTGCGCGCCCTGCCACGGCGGGATTCCACCCTTCACGCCGGAGGAGGCTCGGGCCCACTCCGTCGCGACTCCCGAGTGGACCCTCGAGGACGGAGCGACTCGCCTCCGCCGCAGGTTCGAGTTCGAAGACTTCCGTGGCGCGATGGCGTTCGTCAACCGCGTCGCCGACCTCGCGGAAGGCGAGGGCCATCACCCCGACATCGCGATTCACTGGAACAAGGTGGATCTTGTGCTCTGGACCCACAAGATCGGCGGCCTCCACGAGAACGACTTCATCCTCGCCGCCAAGATCGACCGGCTGCTCCAGGAGCCGTCGGTCGGAGAGGTCGGTTAACGCCACGCGGACGGACGATCTCACCTGTCGAGTCCTGCGCGATTCACGATCGTCTCCAGAGCCTCGAGCCGTGTCTCCAACGCCCGGATCTTCGCATCCTTCTCTTCGACGACTTTGGCGAGACCCTGGATCGCGGCAAGCGCGACGCCGCCTTCGTCGATGGTCGTGATGTGGCGGTCGTCCTCGCCGAGCCTGAATGCGGAGTAGAAGTCCTGCGCCATCGGGCCAAGGTGCCGGTACGGCGCATCGGCGCCCTTGTAGTCCCAGGTCGTAATAGGGATCGCCAGAAGCCGCCGGAGAACGTCCCCGCCATCCACCGGCTCGAAATTCTCCTTGAGATTGCGGTCGCTCACCGAGGACCAGCTTCCGCTCCCCGGCTGGAGGATGACTCCGGTCGTCCCGGTCGAGTTGGAATAGAAGAAGGTACCGCCCGAGGCGAGAACGACGAAGCGGTTCGGGAAGGGCGACCCCCCGCAGCTGACAACGCCGGTCCCATCGCCCCAGACGAAGCATCCGCTGGCATCTGCGTCTGCGTGCTGGCCCGCCGCGAGACTTCCGGTTCCGCTAGCCGTATTGCCTGTCCCGCCTGGCACAGCGGCATAGAAGCCGCTGGCGTTGTTGCTGGCGCCGCCCGACACGGCAGAATAGTTGCCGCTCGCCGTGTTCGCACCTCCTCCCGACACGACGGAACCATAGTTGCTCGCGACGTTGTGGTCTCCGCCCGACACAGCCGAGGCATTGCCGCTGGCGGTATTGTGGTCGCCGCCCGCCACGACCGAGGGATTGCCGCTCGCGATGTTGTAGTGTCCGCCCGACACCACGGAAGCGATACCGTTCGCAGCGTTGGACCACCCGCCGCAAACCGTCCCGAAGGATGCCGCGATGGTGTTGGCGTTTCCCGCGAAGCCGCCTCCCGCTATCGTCGCGCCGGCGACATTGGAAGAGGCCACGGCATTGCTCTCGAATCCTCCAACGATGTTTGGCGAGTATCCATTCGATGAATCCGTCGCCGGCTCGATTCGGAATGCACGCCGGTTATTCACCCTGGATTCCATGGCGTCGTTGTCGGTCGTGCCGAGGAACTCTGCGCACGGCGAGACGGTGCAGCCCGTTCCCGCGTTCCCCGCCAGGCCCCAGCCCGTGGAGGAGAACGTCAGAGTCTGCCCAGCGGGGCTGATCACGATGCCCGTCCCCGCCACCAGCGTGACACCGTCGAAGAGACCGTTGACGCTCTTGACGACCTGACCCGCGGCGATCTTCGAGGCCGTCACGGCGTTGGCCGCGAGCTGCGATGTTCCGATGCCGCCGGCCGCAATCCCGAGCGGAGTCGCGCCGGTTCCGTTGCCTGTCAGCGTTGTGTCGTGGCTCACCGCCGTCAGCCCGGCCGTCGCCTGCGTCGTGCCGTCCGGGAACTTGAAGCCGCCGGTGCTCGAACGAATCATCCCCGCGACGTCGAGTGCCGCGGCCGGTGCGTTGGTATTGATTCCGAACCCACCAGTGGCCTGAACGAGAAACTGGTTGGACCCGGTGTCCGAGAAAACGGCTGTGCCGTCGCTCCAGGCAAAGGTCCCGTCGTGGCTGACGGTCACATTCTGTCCCGCGGCGAAGCTCGCGATCCCATTCGCAGCGGCGCTGCTGCCGCCGGGAACCGTCGAGTACTGTCCCCCGGCGTGATTGCCCTGCCCTCCGCCGATCGTCGCGCTCTGGCCACTGGCGATGTTCCCGTAACCGCCTGAGATCGTCGCGCCCTGGCCGCTCGCCGTATTCCAGGCACCGCCGCCGATGGTTCCGAGCGTCGCCGAAACGGTGTTGAGCGAGCTCGCATATCCTCCGCCGGCAATGGTCGCGCCCGCCACGCTCAGGGCCGTCACGCCATTGCCCTCGAAACCTCCGACGATGTTGGGCGTGTAGCCGGTGAAACTATTCGTGGCCGGCTCGACGCGGAACGCACGCCGGTTCGCAACGCGCGCCTCGAAGGCGTCGCCGGCGTCGGTGGTTCCCAGGAAGGCCGCGCAGGGCGAGGTCGTGCATCCCAACCCCGCGTTGCCGCCCAGTCCCCAGGCCGCGGGGGCCGTCGACGCGATCGTCAGCGTCTGGCCCGAAGGAGTGATCGCGATGCCACTGCCCCCCGCCAGCGTCACCCCGTCGAACAACCCGTTCACGTTCTTGACCACCTGCCCCGACGCCACCTTCGGCGCCGTGATGGCGTTGGCCGCGATCTGCGTCGTCCCCACTCCCCCGGTGGCGATCCCCAGTGTCACCACCCCGGAGCTCCCGCCCCCGGTCAGCCCCGTTCCCGCGTCGATCTGCGTGATGCCGCCGCTGCCTCCCGTCGACGCGATCGTCAGCGTCTGACCCGATGGCGTGATCGTCACGTTGGACCCCGCCGCCAGCGTCACGTCGTTGATCAGACCGTTCACGCTCGTCACCACCCCGCCCCCGTAGTACCCGTTGACGTCCACCACCAGGCTGATCGAGCCGCTGCCCTGGTTGGGCTGCACCGTGATCGCTCCTCCCGTCCCCAGAATCACCACCGACGCGTTGTCGATCTGCCCCACCGTCGGCGACCAGTTCAAAAGCGCCTGCGATGTCGACGGCGATCCCGCCGGATACACCACCAGCACCCCGTTGCTCGACGTCCCCACGATCGCGAAAACAGCCACGTTGACCGACACCGCCGCCGCGTTGGCCGGGATCCCGCACGGCGCTCCCGTCAGCGGGATCGTTCGCGTCGTCCCCGAGGCGATCGGCCCGCCCGTCACCCGCGAGTCGAACATCCGGCACGGCGCGATCCCCGTAAACGGCAACGCCCCTGTCGGCGTCGACTCCACCGCCTCCGGACGCACACCCCCGACCCTCGCCGCGCTCCCCTCCGGAGGCGTCCATGACGCCGGAGCCGGCCAGTTCCCAATCTCCACGTCCCCTTGAGCCGCCGGCTCCTGCCCCAACAACATACCCGCCAGGGAAAGAATCAACAGCCCAACCCACACCCGGTGCCCGAATCTGGAACACGTCGCTCCAATCATGATCGGTCCCTCCGATTCGGTCATCGGGCTCTGTCCGCGGCCGCTTGGCTCTCCTGCTTCATTCTTCTCATCGCGTCCGGGTGCCGGATCCAGTCGACCCCTCGCTCCTCTGGCTGGCCATACGCCTCCGGGTGCAGGTACGTGCCTCGCTCGGAGACGGGCTTCTCCTCTTCCACGGGAACCCGATGAGCGTTGGCGTAGGGATCCTTTCGGATTCCGGTCACCTGCCAGGAGACTTCCTGTCCGGCCGTCCCTCCGGCGATCTTGAACCGGTTGGCGGTGACCTTTTCGGCGATGTGCAGCATCGGAGCGGGCGACCCGATCGCCGTGAGCTGATAGCGAAAATCCCGATGGAGGGCCTCGAACCAATCCGGGAGCTCGACAGTCGCCTCTCCGTTCTCGCCGAGGACGACGTTTCCGCTGGAGATGTTCATCAAGTCGGGAGACGAGACGGCGTCGAGATTAAGGTACTTGTTTTCCGGGTCGAGGGGATGATCGACCTGGTAGGAACCGAACGCCGCCGAGCAGCACGAGCCGCTCACCTTGACGTTGCCGGCAAAGTAGCCGGCCCAGGTGCCGCCCTGACCGTACACTCCATAGCCCGTCGTGGAGAGGGCCTCGACGGCGTATTGAGTGCCGATCGCGTAAACCCCTCGGCCCGCCGGGCCGTACGCGTAGACCCCGTCTCCCCCGCTGCTCTCGCCGTAGACGGCCACCCCCGTCGCGTAAGATTGAAGACCGTACGTGTGCCCGTTCGCGTAGATGGCCGTGCCGGCCGGCGAATAACCGTGGATGGCGTACCCGGCACTTGAATCGGACTCGCCGTAAACGCCGCGCGTGAATCCCGAAGTGGCCGAGGCGTACCCCGAGACTCCGACGCCCCCCGCCGCGGGGGACTCCCCGAAGACGCCCTGATTGTTGCTCACGCCGTGAACGCCGTATCCGCTTCCCGCCGTTCCCATGAGGCCGGCCCCGCTGCTCACGTTGGTCGCCGACAAGATCGGGCTCGAATATCCGGCGATCAGCGAAGACGGGACCTGAAGTGCGAGCGTGACGCTGCCGCTCGAACCTCCGCCGGTCAATCCAAAGCCGGCGGAGACTCCGGTGATCGTGCCGGCGGCTGCCGTCTGCCAGACCACCGACGACCCGTTCGAGGCGAGGACCTGTCCGTTGGATGATCCGGCCGCGGAGAGCTGCGCCGTTCCGACGCCGCCCGAAGCGATGCCGAGGAGACTCGCGCCCGTGCCGTTGCCCGACAGCGTTCCATCGTGGCCGACGGAGGAGATCCCCGCGGTTGTTTGCGTCGTGGCGTCCGGGAACTTGAAGCCGCCCGCGCGCGACCGGATCGTTCCCGCCACGTCCAGCGCCGCAGCGGGAGCATTGGTATTGATCCCGACGCCGCCGGTGGCCTGGACCAGGAATTGGTTGGGCACCGTCGTGGACTGAAAAGCGGACGTGCCGTCGCTCCAGACGAAGACGCCATCGGCGTTCGCCTGCGCGTGCCGGCCCGCGGCGAAGCTTCCAACGCCAGAAGCGCCGTTGTCCCAGCCTCCAAGCACTGAGGAATAGGTACCCGCCGCGACATTCGCGAAGCCGCCCAGGACGGCGGACGTGTCGCCGGTCGCCTGGTTCAAGGCTCCACCGCTGACCGTCGCGCTGGAACCGGTCGCTGAATTGAGTTGGCCGCCTCCTACCGTTGCCGCGAAACCGCTGACGGTGCCTTTCAAGCCGCCGGCGACCGTTCCGAACGACGCGGAGACCGTATTGAGGTTGGCGGCCGCTCCCCCGCCGCCGATCGTCGCTCCCGCGGTGCCGGCGCCCGTCACCGTGTTCCCCTCGTATCCTCCGATCAGGTTCGGAGAAAAGCCGTCGGTCGTGTCGGTTCCTGGCGAGTACCGGTACGCCCGGCGGTTGGTGACTCGGAACTCCAGCGCGTCGCCGGCGTCGGTGGTCCCGATGAAACTCAGGCACGGCGAGGTCGTGCATCCCAACCCCGCGTTGCCGCCCAGTCCCCACGCCGCGGGGGCCGTCGACGCGATCGTCAGCGTCTGACCCGAAGGTGTGATCGCGATTCCGCTGCCCGCCGCCAGCGTCACCCCGTCGAACAATCCATTCACGTTCTTGACCACCTGCCCCGACGCCACCTTCGGCGCCGTGATGGCGTTGGCCGCGATCTGCGTCGTCCCCACTCCCCCGTTGGCGATCCCCAGGGTCACCACGCCCGAGCTGCCCCCGCCCGTCAGCCCCGTCCCCGCGTCGATCTGCGTGATCCCGCCGCTGCCACCGCCCGTCGCCGCGATCGTCAGCGTCTGGCCCGACGGCGTGATCGTCACGTTGGACCCCGCCGCCAGCGTCACGTCGTTGATCAGACCGTTCACGCTCGTCACCACCCCGCCCCCGTAGTACCCGTTGACGTCCACCACCAGGCTGATCGAGCCGCTCCCCTGATTGGGCTGCACCGTGATCGCTCCCCCTGTCCCCAGAATCACCACCGACGCGTTGTCGATCTGCCCCACCGTCGGCGACCAGTTCAAAAGCGCCTGCGATGTCGACGGCGATCCCGCCGGGTACACCACCAGCACCCCGTTGCTCGACGTCCCTACGATCGCGAAAATCGCCACGTTGACCGACACCGCCGCCGCGTTGGCCGGGATCCCGCACGGCGCCCCAGTCAGCGGAATCGTCCGCGTCGTCCCCGACGCAATCGCGCCGCCCGTCACTCGCGAGTCGAACATCCGGCACGGCGCAATCCCCGTAAATGGCAACGCCCCTGTCGGCGTCGATTCCACCGCTTCCGGTCGCAACCCTCCAACCCTCGCCGCGCTCCCCTCCGGTGGCGTCCAGTACGCCGGAGCTTCCCAGTTCCCGATCTCTCCAGCACCCGATGCCGCAGGCTCCTGACTCAACACCACGCCGGTCAAAGAGAGAAGCACGAGCCCGGTCCAAAAGGCCGATTTGCACCTGGCTGCCGCCATACTCCACCTCCCCAGCTTGCGCGGTGCGGGCTCTCGCCCGCGCACCTCTAGAGACGATGGGCGGGGTCCGCTTCTCTCAGCGGAAATGCCGCGCCGTCGAAGGCATCGAGCCGAAGGCTATCCGGGCCGATTCCCGGTCTGCGTCGCCCGGACCGCGAGCCCGGTCAGCGCCAGGACGAGAAGCGCCGCGGCGGCGATGAAAAGAGGCCTCGGCGAACCGGCCGTCCACCACGAGCGGCGCGCGATCGGCCGTGCGTCCGCGTCTCCGATCAATTCCGGAGACGCCCACACCGCGGGGGGCAGCCCAGCGCCGATCAGGTCCCGTCGGGTCGCGGCCATGGCCTGGCCCACGGAGACGCCGCGGCTCAAATGGCGGTAGAACGTCTCGAACGTTCTCGCCGCCTCATCGTCGCGCAGGGGCCAGAGACTCGCGATCACGGCGTGGGCCCCGGCCTGAAAGAACGAGTGAGCGAGCCCGGTCACACCCTCTCCCTCGATGAGCGCGCCGGACGCCGTCTGGCAGGCGGAGAGAACGACGACCTGACCGCTCAAATTGAGGTTCACGACGTCGCGCGGGCGCAGCCATCCATCCTCGGCCGCCGAGCCGCGGGCCAGGAGCACCGCCGAGCGGTCGGGGAAAACGGTGTCGACGACCGCGTGCGAGGCGAAGTGGAGAACTCCAAAAGACGAGAGATTCTGGGACTTCAAGCGGCTCTCCGTGGCGGCTGACCCGACGAAGCACTCGCTTCCCCCGCCCAGATACCGCGCCACGGCGAGTCCTTCCTCCCGTGCCCGGGGCAGATCTCCCAACTGCACGTCGCGGGTCGGCGACTTCGAGTCCCCTTTGCGGGAGACGCCTTTGAGATCCGGATCGGCGAAGACGAGCGCCGGAATCGCGGGAGGCCGGACCGGCGACTGCTTCCAGCGCAGCCAGGTCGTCGCGGAGGGAGCGATGGCGATCTCATATACCTCGGCAAGAGGTGGCTTGCCCGGGGCCGGGCGAAGGACATCGAAAGGGAGATTGTGCAAGGGCCCATCGGGGAGAATGACCAGGCGCGTGACGTCCCCGGGAAGATCCGCGAGCGCGGCGGCCATGAGATCCTGAAACTCCCGAACCGATCCGGGGGCTTCCGAGCCGTCGCGGCGACCGAGCAGCCCCACGAGCACGGGCACCCGTGTCCAGATCGTCTCGAACGGCGGGAGGTGATAGATCTTCACGGCGGCTCTGGTCCGCACCAGCAGCCACGACCCGCCCAGGAAGGTCTGGTCGCTCCCCCGGTCGATGGCAATCTGGAAGGACAGGAGGGCTTGATCGCGATCGAGGGAGGCGGCGACTTCGTCGAGCGACGCCAGATGGGGGGCCCGGAGCGCGCCGAATCGGGGCGCCGCCACCGCCAGAGCCGACCGACTCGAGGCCTCTTCCGCGGCCAGCCGCTGGAACGACTCCGTCGCTCGGGATCGCTCGTCGGATGGAAGCGCCGGATCGAGCAGGCGGCGGCGCAGCTCGGCGACCTCCTTGAGCAGGGCGGTATGGCGCGCTGCCAGCGTTGTCTGGGGAGCCACGGCGGCCGTGGCATGGGCGGCGTCCATGGTGTCCAACAACATCCGGCCGCGCATGCGCTCGATCACGGCGAAGGCGAGCGCTAAGTCCTCGCGCGACGGCCGGGCCCCGGCAGGTTCGAGCAGGTGCCCGGAGAGCAGGTGTCCGGAGAGCTCATAGTACGGCGTCCTCCACGCCGAGAAACGCCAGGCCTTGACCAGCGAGTCCTCCTGAAGATCACGCTCCGCCTCGACCGCGTCCAGCGCGGCGAGCGAGTCGGTGATGGCCTGGCTCCGAGGACCCAGGCTCCAGGAGATGCGGCTCCGCACGATGCGGTTGCGGGCCACCTCCGCCAGATCTCCGTGTTGCTGCGCCAGCGCGATGGCCTCGTCGATCAGGCGAAATCCCTCGGGGCGGTCCTCCCGGGCGGTAAGGCTCGCCGCGGCCCGCAGTCCCATCATGATGCCGCCGACATCCCCGAGTCTCCGGGCGATCGCGAGCGCACGGCGCGCGTGTCCGATGGCCTCCGCCCCCGACGTGTACTGCGCGAGGTAGAAGCTCGCCCGTCCCTCGCCGTCCAGGTTCCCGCCGAGAACGGCCAACTCCAGGGCGTTGCGGGCCATCCGCCGCATTTCTTCCGCCGGGACCACGCCGCGGTTGGAGCTCACGAGGATCCCGCTGACAAGGGCCCCGGATTCGCCGAAGCGATCTCCGGCGTCATGAAAGAGCGCCGCCAGCCGATGGTAGGCCGCGGCGGCTTCGTCGAAGTGCGCCAGGGCCCAGGACGTCGCCCCCAGGGCCGACAGACAGCTCGCGCGCGCATCCCGAGGAGCGTCCGGGAAGAGATGGGACTCGGCGTCCTTCAGAAGGATCATCGCCCGGCCGTAGTCGCCGCGCGCATAGGCGATTCGTGATTGCGCCGTTTCCACCGCCGCAGGCCAGTAAGACCCGACCTTCTCCGCGGCGTTCTGCGCTCTCTCCAGGGCGGCTTGCGCATCGGTCAGCCGCTGATGCCTCAGAAGAACCGCCGAGAGCTTGAGGAGGGCGAGGGACTCGATGCCGCGATCGTTTTTCGCGGCGGCCCGATCCGCAACGTCCCGGTACGCACGTTCACTTCCCGGCCCCCGATCCGCCTCCAGGTCGGCCAGCACCAAGTCGGCCAGGACGTTTCCTGGATCTCGACGCCGGATGGCTCGAAGCTCCACCGCCGCCCGGTCGAAGGACCCATCGAAGTGCGCGGCGGCGCGAAAGCAGGCATAGGACTCGAGCGCCCCGGGGCGGTCGCGGACGAGGTCCCGGCAGGATGTCATCGACGGCGCCGGCGAGGCTCCCGCGCGAAGCGCCAGGGACAGCGACCAGAGGACCAGAGTCACCGTCCGCGGCGTGCGGAAGCCCATCTACCGAACGCGAGCGACGAAGGTCGGCGAGGTGATGTATCGCCCGTCCGGGAGCGACGCGGACACCTGCCACAGCACCGTCGCGCCGGACGGCAAGGGAGCCAGGCTTTGCTCGGGAACCAGATACTCCGGCGCCTCGAGGTCGCTCGCGCCGGCGAGCGAGGTCAGGGTCGTGGTCGTTACGCGGACGCGGTAGCGTGCGCCTGGCGCGGCCGGCGACCAGCGCAGCACCAGGTGGCTCCGGGGTTGGAGCTGCGATTCGGGAACCAGTGACCGCAACTCTCCACTCGGGCTGCCGCGAAAGGGAGCATTCGGGTCGGAAAGCCAGTGCGTTTCCCGCAACGCCGGAAGGGCGACCCAGACGGCCACGGCCGCCGCGACCGCTGCCGCCGCGCTCCACATCCACACCGCCGGCCTCTTCGACGCCGCGAACCGGGAAACGTTCCGCTGCGGTTCCTCCTGCGGCGAGCCCTCGGTCAGCTCGCGGGCCAGCAGCCAGGACTCGCGGCAGGCCGGACACGCGGAGAGATGGTCCACGACTTGCGCGAGGCGCGGCGGCGGGGCTTGACCGGCGACGGCCTCCCAGATCTCCGCCGCCTCAGGGCAGTCGGCCCGCGACGCACCCCCGGTCCGGGCGAGGAAGGCAGCCTTCAGAGATTCCACGTCTTGGCTCATCGTGCCCTACGGGGCGAGCCCCTTGGACATCAGACAGGCGCGCAGGTCATCGAGCCCCCGGTAGACGAGATTCTCAACCCGTTTGAGGCCCCAGGTCGACAGGGTCGCGATCTCGGCGGCCGAGTGCCCCAGAAGGTGCAGGGTCACGGCGAAGCGCCGGTCCTGCTTGAGCCGACCCAGGCAGGTCTCGATCGCTGCGCCGATCTCCCGACCGGCCCGGCTCCGCTCGGGATTCGATCCCGGGTCCAGGGCCGGCGGATGCTCCTTCTCCGTGTCGAGTTCCACTTCGTGATTCCTTCGGAGGCGCCGGATCTCGTCGATCATCGCGCTGTAGGCCACCTTCCGGAGATAGGACGACGGATAGGGCTCGCTTCTCTCAGTTTCCGCGCAGATCTGCATCAGGCGCATGAGAGCCACCTGAACGATATCGTCGCGCTGGGCGGCGAGCCAGGGGGGGCAGATCCTCGACACCGACTTTGCGAGCTGGGCCCTCAGGTCGTCGAAACGCGACTCGTCATGCAGGGGCATACGGGCTCAGGTTCTCCGAGGTTTGTCCGTGAACGCGCGGCCATTATCCACCGGGATTGTCCTTTCCCCAGCGGAGCGGACCGGCGGGGGGGACCACCGGCCAACAATATCTATATTGTGAGTGCTCGCCCCGGCGACCGATGGGGAGGCGGGCTCAGTCCCGCTTTCCCGGGAGGACGGTCAGGATGATCCCCACCACTCCGGCGCCCACGAACAGCCAACGAGCGGTGTCCCACAGATCCTTCTGGGAGCGCTCCTTCTGCGAGAAGGTCGTCTTGATCGCACCTTCGACGGTGTCGTAGCCGCCCCTCTGGCTCGTCGCGACGAGGAATCCGGCGAGGCCGACGAGGATGAGCACGATCCCGAGTTTGCGCATGGTCTGAACTCCTTTGGAGATCGATTCGCCGGTCAGTATCTCCGCATCGAGGGATCGACGACTTCGGCCCAGCGGTTGATTCCCCCGATCAGGTTCGAGGCCCGCTCGAAACCCCGCTGGCGCAGGAACTGGACCGCCTGGGCGCTGCGGGCTCCGGAACGGCAATAGACGACGATCTCCCCGTCCGTCGACAGCTCGACGATGCGCAGAGGAAGCGAGGCCAGGGGGATCTTCACGGACCCTTCGAGGTCGGAGACGGCCCACTCCTGCGGCTCCCGGACGTCCAGGAGCGTCGGGCGCTCGCCGCGATCCTGCTTCTCCTTCAGCTCCTCGACGGTGGTGGAGGGAACGCCGAACACGCCGAAAACGATACCAGATGATGGTGCGACGTTCTACGTGCGAAGTTCGACGTTGTCAGAGAATCCAGCGCGGAACGTCGCACGCCGAACCGAGCACTAATATTTCGGCATCGTCGGGTCGATGCGCTCGGCCCAGAGGTTGATTCCGCCGGCGAGGTTCCAGACCTTGCGGAAGCCGGCGCCGCGCAGGAGCTCGACGGCCTTGGCGCTCCTCGCGCCGGTGCGGCAGTGGACGACGATGTCGTCGGCGGTCGAGAGACGGTTGAGATTCTGCGGCAGACCGGCCAGGGGGATCTTGATCGACTCGGGAAACTGCGAGATCGCCCACTCGTGGGGCTCGCGCACATCGACCAGCACCGTCGCCGCGCCGCGGTCGCGCCGGGCCTTCAACTCTTCGACGGTCATCTCCGGAACTCCCGCCACCGCCGCCGCCGCGTCCGGCGTGATGCCGCAGAAGGCCTCGTAGTCGATCAGTTTCGTGACCGTGGGCGAAGGGCCGCAGATGACGCAGTCGGGGTTCTTGCGGAGCTTCAACTCGCGAAAGCGCATCGCGAGCGCGTCGACCAAGAGGAGCCGGCCGATCAGCGGATCGCCGTTTCCCAGGATGAGCTTGATCGTCTCGGTGGCCTGGATCACGCCCAGGAGTCCCGGCAGGATCCCCAGGACGCCGCCTTCCGCGCACGACGGGACGAGGCCGGGCGGCGGAGGCTCGGCGTACAGGCAGCGGTAGCAGGGGCCGCTGCTGCGCCCAGAAGACCGAGGCCTGCCCTTCGAAGCGGAAGATCGAGGCGTAGACATTGGGCTTCCCGGTCAGCACGCAGGCGTCGTTGACGAGGTAGCGCGTCGGGAAGTTGTCCGTGCCGTCGGCCACGATGTCGAAGCCGCGCACGATCGCCAGAGCGTTGCCCGCGGTCAGCCGTTCTTCGAACGGGACGACCGTGACGTTGGCGTTGACGTCGCGCAGGCGCTCCGTCGCGGCCTGGAGCTTGCGGCGCCCGACGTCCTTGCTCCCGAAGAGGATCTGACGCTGGAGGTTCGAGTCGTCGACGACGTCGAAATCGACCAGTCCGATCGTGCCGACGCCCGCGGCGGCGAGGTAGAGCGCCAGCGGCGATCCCAGTCCGCCCGTGCCGACCGCGAGAACGCGCGCGGCCTTCAGCTTCTTCTGCCCCTCCATGCCCACCTCCGGCATGATCAGGTGGCGGGCAGTAGCGGCGGATCTCTTCGTTGGTGAGGGGAGGCTCGGGCGCGACCTGCGGCGCGGCCGGCGCTCCCCCGGCGATGGAGGGGATGATCGAGAGCGCGTCGGCATCGGAGACCGGCGTCCGGTCGAGCTCCAAGTCGCGGACGTCCTCCTCGTTCTTGTAGACGTTGACGAACGAGCGCAGCTTGCCCGCGTCGTCGAAGAGGTGGCGGCGCAGGTCGGGATACCCGTCGACCAGCGCGGCCAGCGCTTCGTAGACGGTGTGTCCCGGCACGACCACGCTCGCGGCGCCGCCGGTCGAGGGGCGCAGGGGCGTGGGCAAGTGAATCGTCGGCATGATTACCTCCCGGTGCCGTCGGCCACGAGACGTTCTTTCTCGAAGACGCCGCGGTCCTCCGACAGGATCCACGACGAGACTTCGCCGGGCTGCCCGCCGGCGACGGCCATCACGACGTAATGAAAAAAGGGAAACGCGTGCTCCCGGTCGTACTCCGACGGGATCGCGGGATGATCGGGATGCGAGTGGTAGAAGCCGAGCAGCGCGAGGCCTTCCGCGTCGGCCAGCCGCTCCATCCGCCGGTATTCCCACGGGTTGATCCGGAACCGCCGTCGCCGCTCGTCCTGCCGCTCGTTGGCCAGGGGCTCGGCGCGGAGCACACGCGCCGCCTTGCCGGCGCTCTCGCCCAGGAGCGCGCCGCAGCACTCCTCGGGATACTCCGCGGCGCTATGGGCCCGGATCGACCTGCGCCGCCTCGGGCGTGATCTCGATCATCGGCGCGCGCCCTCCTCCTCCCAGATCGGCTGGGACAGGTACTTGCCGCCTCCGTCGCACAGGATCGTGACGATGGTGCACGGCCCCGCCGTCTCCCTGGCCACGCACAGCGCGGCGACCACATTGGCCGCGGCGGACGGGCCGACGAAGACGCCCTCCTCGCGGGCCAGCCGGCGGCACATGGCGAACGCTTCCTCCGTGCCGACGGTGAGCTCCGCGTCGGCGAGCGTCGGATCGTAGATGCGCGGGATCATCTGCGAGCCCATATGCTTCATCCCCTCCAGGCCGTGGATGGGACCGTCCGGCTGCATGGAGACGCACTGCACCGCCGCGCTTCTGCTCTTGAGATATCGCGTGACGCCCATGAAGGTGCCCGTCGTTCCCAGTCCGGCCACGAAGTGGGTCAGCGCGCCCCCGGTGTCCCGCCAGATCTCCGGGCCGGTCGTCTCGAAGTGCGCCCGCCAGTTAGCGGGGTTGGAGTATTGATCCGGGTAAAAGAACTTCTCAGGATCGCGGGCGAACATCTCCCGCGCCGCGCGGATCGCCCCGTCGGCTCCTTCCAGCGGATCGGTCAACACCAGCTCCGCGCCGAAGGCGGCGAGAATGGCCTTGCGCTCGACCGAGGCCTTGGCCGGAACGCACAGCGTCACCGGAAAGCCGAGCGTGCGTCCCAGCATGGCGTCGGCGATCCCGGTGTTGCCGGAGGTCGCCTCCAGGATCCGCTTGCCCGGCGTGAGAAGGCCGCGGGCCAGGCCGTCGGCGAGCATGGCCCGGGCCGGCCGGTCCTTCACGCTCCCCCCGGGGTTCATGAATTCCGCCTTGGCCAGAAGGCGCAGCCCAGGCACGTCGCGGGCCAGGTGCGCGAGGTCGAGCAGCGGCGTGTTCCCGATCGCGTCGAGAAGCCTCATGGCCCGAGGCAGACTCGTCCCGGCGGAGCGGCCCGCGTCCGCCCTCTCCTCATCCGTGTCGACGCTCTTGACCAAACCGGACCTCCAAGAATGAAAAAGCCCGCCGGTGGCTCGGCGGGCTCGTTCCTCGACCTGGACTGCGAAGGCGCCCTAGGGCGCGAGCCCGCTCTGTGGACCCCGAAGGGTCGTCGAACAACAACAGCAGCGGCCCCGGCCCGTCGTGCCCATCCCGTTCCCTTGTATCCGCCTTGGACTCCCCTGTCAAGGCAAGACCGGCCGGGATGTCACCGCCGGACGAGCTCGATCCGGATGGTCGAGCCGCGGCGCTCCGCGACGCATTCGCCAAAGGTTGTCCGGGCCACCACCGGGCGCACAACCTCGTCGATCTCGGCCAGCGAAAAGCCATGGCTCCGCGACATGCGCCGATGGAGCCATCCCGGCATCCGAAGCCAGCCCCAAAGAGGCTCATGGTCGCGCCGGATGTCCCCGTTGGAAGCCTCGGCATCGGGCTCGTAGATCCAGAACTTCCCGCCGGGCGCGAGCGCGCGGTGGACGGCGTCAAGGCCCTTCGCCGGCTCCTCCCAGTGATGAAACGACAAGAGAGTCAGGGCGAGCTCGAATTCCGATTCGAAGCTGGCCGACTCGATCGAGGCGTTGACGAACTCCAGGTTCGGCGGGTTCCGTCCGAGCCGCGCCTCCCCGATCATGTCGGACGAAGCGTCCAAACCCACGACCGAGAGGTCAGGCCGGTCCGTCGCGACCAGGCGGGCCAGACGGCCCGGACCACACCCCACGTCGAGCAGCCGCCCGCGCCGGATCGGAACGTCCTCGGCGACGCGGCGGTAGAGCGGCTCGAGCGTCGGCTCCCCCCAACGGCGGTAGAGCCGGGAGGCGAGTGCTCCGAAGCGCTCGGCCTTCGCTCCCTTGAGGTTCACCGCGCCGAGCGACCGCGCTCGCGCAAGTGCTCCTCCTCGAACATGTGGACGCGCGCGGCCATCACCCCGGCCCGTCCGAGATACCCGACCAGCCGCTTCGGATTGTCCCGCTCGACGATCGGAAGCCGCCCGATGCCATGGTCGAGCATGCGCTTGACGGCGTCCCTCAGGAGCTCGTCCGGATACCCCACCACGACCTGGCGGCTGCCGACGTCGAGCACCGTGTCGGCGTCGCGCGAATGCTCCATTGCCTTCATCAGGTCGCTCCGGGTGATGATGCCCACGAGATCCTTCTTCTCGTCCAGGATCGGCGTGCCCTGACGCTGAGACAGCGGATGGCCGGAGAAGATCCTCGCGGAGAGCTCGGCCACCGTCATCGAGGACGGGATCGTCGGAACATTCCTGTCCATGACTTCTTCGACCCGGTGGATCTCGAAGGGATCGACGCTGTACTCGCGGGTCAGGTGATGGCCACGGCGGGCCACCTTCTCCGTGAGGATGGACCGGCGCAAGAGCAGGACGGTCACCGCGTGCGCCGCGACGCACGCCGCGAGCAGTGCGGGCAGGGCGTTCATGTCGTGCGTCAGCTCGAGGGTGAAGACGATCGCGGTCAGGGGAGATCGCATCGTCCCGCCCATCATCGCGGCCATGCTGACCATGGCCCACAATCCCGCGTCGCCGACGGGGATGAACGGAGCCTCCAGCGCGCCCAGGGCGCCGCCAATGATGAGCAGCGGCGCGAGCACGCCGCCGGAAGTTCCAGAGCCCAGAGCGATCGACCAGACCAGCGCCTTGCCGATCAGAAGCCCGAGGACGGCGATCCCGAAGAGTTTGCCTTTGACCAGCAAGTCGATCGTGTCGTACCCCACGCCCAGCACGCGCGGGTCGATCAGTCCCCCGATCCCGATGAACAGGCCGCCGATCGCGGGCCACCACATCCAGTGGATCGGAAGCTTCAGGAACAGATCTTCGAACCCGTAGACCAGACTCGTCAGGAGCCCGGAGCCCAGCCCGGCGACGACGCCGACCGCCAGGGCAAAGGCCAGCCCTTCCATCTGGAGCGGCGCGTGCGGCGGCGACGGGAAGATCGGCCCGGCGCCCAGGAGCGGGACGCGCAAGGCCGCGGCGACGAGCGAGGCGACCGACACGGGAATGAAGCTGCGCGGCTTCCACTCGAAGAGGAGGAGCTCGACGGCCAGCAGGACCGCCGCCATCGGCGAGGCGAAGATCGCCGACATGCCGGCCGCAGCTCCGGCCACCAGCAGCGTCTTGCGCTCCGCGCCGGAGAGATGGAACAGCTGGGCAAAGAGGGACCCGAAGGCGCCGCCGGTCATGATGATCGGCCCTTCCGCGCCGAAGGGTCCCCCGGTTCCGATCGAAAGCGCCGAGGACACCGGCTTCAAGACCGCCACTTTCGATTCGATCCGGCTTCTTCCGATCAGGATGGCTTCGAGCGCCTCGGGGATGCCGTGGCCCCGGATCTTCTCCGAGCCGAAGCGGGCCATCACCCCGATGATCAGTCCCCCGACGACGGGCACCAGGATCGACCAGGCTCCCAGGTGATGCCCCGCCGGGGAAACGAAGGTGTGCGAAAAGCGCTGGTAGTAGGCGAGGTTGGTGATGACGGCGATCAGCCAGACCAGCGCGTACGCGACGACCGCGCCGATCGCCCCGATGACGACGGCCATCGCCGACAGGATCAGGACCCGCCGGTCGGTCGTGAAATCCGCGAGGGTGTCGTGTTTTTCCATCTTCCAGAAAGTATCAAACCGGCGCGGCGTCTCCCACACCGCGCGCGGGCCGGCCTGATATAGATTTCTTCCGCCGGAGGTGGATGTCTTGCTGCCCGAATTTCAGAATGAGCCCCTGACCGACTTCTCCGACGACTCCCACCGCCAGGCCTTCGCCCGGGCCCTCGCGGCCGTCGAATCGATGCTCCCGATCGAGGGAAGGAACCACATCGGCGGCATGGACGTTGGATCCGCACGGACCTTCGAGTCGGTCAACCCGGCCCGGCCCGGCCAGATCATCGGGCGATTTCCCGAGGGCTCGAAGGACGACGCCGAGCGCGCGGTGGCCGCGGCGCACGAAGCCTTCCCGGCCTGGGGAGCGACCGAGCCTCTTCAGAGGGTCGAGCTCCTGGTCCGGATCGCCGCGATTCTGCGCCGCCGCAAGCATGAGTTCTCCGCGATGATGGTGCTCGAGGAATCCAAGTCCTGGGCCGAAGCCGACGGCGACACCGCCGAGGCCATCGACTTCTGCGAGTTCTATGCCCGGGACATGGAACGCCTGGCGCAGCCTCAGCCGGTCGTGCAGTACCCCGGTGAAAAGGACGAGCTCGTCTACCTCCCCCTGGGCGTCTGCGCGGTCATCCCGCCGTGGAACTTCCCCCTGGCGATCCTGACGGGCATGACGACGGCCGCGCTGGTCACCGGCAACACGGTGGTCTTGAAACCCTCCTCGGACTCGCCGGGCATCGCCACCATGTTCTACGAGGCCGCGGTCGAAGCCGGCATGCCGCCGGGCGTCCTCAATTTCGTCACCGGCGGCGGGTCGGTCGTCGGCAACGCGCTCGTCGAGCACCCCAGGACGCGCCTGGTGGCATTCACCGGATCGCGCGACGTGGGCGTCGGGATCAGCGAGAAGGCCGGGAAGGTGCCGCCCGGCCAGATCTGGATCAAGCGGGCCATCCTGGAGATGGGCGGCAAGGATTTCATCCTGGTCGACGAGACCGCGGACCTGGAAGAGGCGGCCAGGGGCGTGGTGGCGTCGGCCTTCGGATTCCAGGGCCAGAAATGCTCGGCCTGCTCGCGCCTGATCGTGCACGAGAAGGTGCATGACGCGCTCATGGCCAAGGTGGTCGAGAAAACGAAAGCGTTGAAGGTTGGCGACGTGCGTGATCCCTCGGTCCAGGTCGGCGCGGTCATCAACGCTCGGGCGCAAAAGAAGATCCTGGAGTACGTCGAGGTCGGAAAGAAGGAGGGCAAGGTCGTGGCCGGCGGCGCGGCCGGACCGGGCGAGGGCTTCTTCGTGATGCCCACGGTCGTCGACGGCGTGGCCAGGGGCTCGCGGCTGGCGAAGGAAGAGATCTTCGGACCCGTCCTCGCCGTCCTGACGGTCAAGGACTTCGACGAGGGCATCGCCGTGGCCAACGACACCGAGTACGGCCTGACCGGCGCTCTTTACTCCAAGGACCGGGGCCGTCTCGAACGCGGCAAGCGCGAGCTCTTCTGCGGGAACCTGTATCTGAACCGTAAATGCACGGGCGCGCTGGTGGGGGTCCATCCGTTCGGGGGTTTCAACATGTCGGGGACGGATTCCAAGGCCGGAGGCCGCGAGTATCTGTACCTGTTCACCCAGGCCAAGTCCATCGCCGAAAAAGTCTAGTCCGACGAAACGACGGTTGGGAGGCACGCATGTTTTTTCATCCGGTGTGGTGGGTCCTCATCACCGTGCTCGACGTCATCGCCGTGGTGTCGCTCTTGAAGAGCGGAGCGGATAGCGGGACCAAGATCCTCTGGCTTCTCTTGATCATCTTTCTTCCGCTCCTGGGCATGATCCTCTACTTCCTCATGGGCCCCGGGCGCCGGAAGGTGCTATGAAGCGGGACGCGGGATTCGGGACTCGCGACTCGAGGCTCGAGGCGGGCGGCCGCAAGGACGGCCCCTACGGTACCGCGATCTCCTCGCTCTCCGTTCTTCGTAGGGGCGGGGGTGAGCGGCGGGCGAACCCGGCGCTTGTCGCGCTCTCCGAGCGCTCGGTGCGTCCCCGCCCGCGTCTGTCATGAGCTCGGAGGGTGGATTTCCGCGCGTCGCCCGGCGCTTCGACTCGGTCGGCTTCTCCGAGATCGTCAAGGTCCGCAACCGCGTTCTGGATCTCCTGGCGCAGGGTCACAAGGTCTGGCGCTTCGAGGGGGGCGAGCCGTACATGCCGACCCCTCAGCCGATCAAGGAGGCCATGGCCGCGGCGCTCGCCCGCAACGAGACGCGCTACGCCCCGTCGTCGGGCGTGCCGGAGCTGCGGCGTGCGATCGTCGAGAAGGTCCGCGCCAAGAACGCGATCCCCGCCGACGACGAGGCGCCCATCGTGGTCAACGGCGGCATGCACGGCCTTTTCTCCGCCTTCGCCACGCTGCTCGATCCGGGCGACGAGGTCCTCATGTTCTCCCCGTACTGGACGCCGATCGTCGACGTCGTGGCCTACCACGGGGCCGTGCCGGTCCTCGTGCCGATGGAGGAGGCGCGCCGGGACGGGATCACCGCGGCTCTGGCGCGGCGCAAGAGCGCGAAGACCAAGGTCCTTTACTGGAACTCCCCCAACAATCCCACCGGAGCGGTCTTCTCCCGCGCCGAGTGCGAGGAGACCTGCGCCTTCGTGCGCGACCAGGGACTGGCGCTGATTTCCGACGAGGCGTACGAGGACCTGATCTACGAGGGCGAGCCCCACGTCTCGCCGGCGTCGTTTCCGGGAATGGCCGACCGCACCCTCTCGGTCTTCACGCTGTCCAAGACGTATTCGATGACCGGCTGGCGCGCCGGCTACGTCCTGGTTCCCAAGCGCTGGCGCACCGCGATGCAGACGGTCGTGCTCTACTCGATCAACGGCGTGTCGACCCCGACGCAATGGGCCGCCCTCGCCGCCCTGCAGCTGTCCGACGGTTTCCTGGACGAAGCCCGCGAGGGGTATCGCCGGCGCCGCGACGCCCTCGTGGAGGGCCTGCGCACCGCGGGTTTCGAGATCGAGACGCCGCGCGCCGCCCTCTACCTCTTCCCCCGCATCCCCTCCGCTCTCGGCTCCGACTCGGCCGCCGCCGCGCGCCATCTCCTGGATACCGTCCGCGTGGCCACCGTTCCCGGCGTCGTGTTCGGCCCCGAGGGGCAAGGGCATCTGCGTTTCTCCTTTTCCGTGGCCGAGGAGACCATCGCCGGCGGCGTCGAGGCGCTGAAGAGCCTGGCCTCCGCCGCGGCCGTCTGAGATTCCGCGCGAGCGGCCTCGCGCCGGATCAGGATCCGTCGGACTACGGCCTCGTCTTCGGGCGACCCTCCTTTGCCCGGATGGCGATCCAGATCATCGGCCTGGTCGTCTGCTTCCCCGGCGCTCTTCTGGCGCTCCTGCGAGTGCTCTGGCTCCTCGGCCTGATGCAGAAGGGCTGAAGCCCGCCCCCGGTTCGGGTTCTCCCGGCGGAAGAGGGATCCTGGCGTCACCTTCTGTACGCTTCCGGACGCCTGTCCTGGAGCGCCGGGAACCGCGCCCGCAGCTTGGCGACCTTCTCCGGATCCACGTCACACACGAGCACGCGCTCGCGGTCGTCCCCCTCGGCCAGCGTCTCTCCCAACGGGGCGATCAGCGCCGAGTCGCCGGAGTAATGAGCGCCGCCGCCGTCCCCGACGCGGTTGACGCCGGCCACGTAGGCCTGGTTCTCGATCGCGCGGGCCTTGAGCAGGGTCCGCCAGTGCTCCCGGCGCGGTTCCGGCCAGTTCGCGACCACGGCGAACAGATCGGTCTCCGCCGCGGCGACGCGGAAGGGCTCGGGGAACCGCAGGTCGTAGCAGACCAGGGGCGTCACCCGGGCTCCTTCGATCTCCAACGTGACGACCCGGCCCCCCGCGGCGTAGTGCTTGTCCTCGCCGGCGAAGGAGAACGGATGGATTTTGGCGTACTTCGCCGCCGTGCCGGCCGGCGAAGCTACAATACACATATTGTAGGGGCGCGGGCCGGAGGCCTCCGGGACGGACGCCATCACCCACAGCCCGAGCTCCCTGGCCGCGTCCCGCAGGAACGTCTCCGACGGCCCGCCGGGCGGCTGGGCGATCTTCTCCGCTTCCATGGAAAATCCCGTCGAGAACATCTCGGGCAGGATCGCCAGGCGGGCTTCCTGCGCCGCCGCCGTCTCGAGCAGCCTCCGCGCGCGCCGATGGTTCTCGGCGACGTCTTCCCACGCCAGGTCCATCTGGAGGAGGGCCACGCGCAGTGTCACGGCCTTCTCCTCGTCCGTCTCGTCGCCGCGCGTCGCTTCCCCGCCGGAGCCTTCGCCGCCGGGCGCCGGGCTGGCCGCGACGAGATTCGGGACAGCCGCGCCACCGCCGTCTCCAGAGTTTCGTCCCGCTTGCAGAACGCGAAGCGCACGTGGCTCTTGCCGAGCTCGGGATGGGCGTAGAACGCGGAAGGGGGAATCGCGGCGACGCCGATCGTCTCGATCAGGTACCGGCAGAAAGACACGTCGTCGTCGTATCCCAGCGGCCGGATGTCCGCCAGAACGTAGTAGGTCCCCGCCGGCGGGCGCACCCCGAAGCCGATGCGGGTGAGCTCGGAGACCAGATAGTCGCGCTTGCGGCGGTACGAGTCGTTCAGGAGCTCGTAGTAGTCGGTCCCGACCGAGAGCGCCACCGCCGCACCGTGCTGGAGGGGCGTGGCCGTGGCGAACGTGATGAACTGGTGGGCGGCCCGCACCGCGGCCGAGAGCGCGGCGGGAGCCGCGGCCCAGCCGATCTTCCAACCGGTCAGAGAAAACGTCTTGCCGAAGGAAGAGATCGTCACCGTCCGCTCGCGCATGCCGGGCAGCTGCGCCATCGGCACGTGCTCTCCGTCGTAGACCAGGTGTTCGTAGACTTCGTCGGTCACGCAGACGAGGTCGCGGTCGCGGCACAGCGCGGCGATGGCTTCGAGCTCGGCGCGTGCGAAGACCTTGCCGGTCGGGTTGTGCGGCGTGTTGAGCAGGATCAGCCGGGTCCTGGCCGTCACGGCTCGGGCCAGCGCCTTCGGCGAGAAACGCCAGTCGGGCGCCTCCAGCGTGACGAAGCGCGGCCTGGCGCCGGCCATGGTCACGGCGGCGCGGTAGGAGTCGTAGTACGGCTCGAAGAGCACCACTTCGTCGTCCGGATCGCACAGGCCCTGGATCGCCGCGAAAATCGCTTCCGTCGCGCCGGACGTGACGGTGATCTCGGAATCGGCGTCGAAGGAGAGCCCGTAGTCCCTCCGGTACTTCGCCGCGAGCACGAGGACGAGCTCGGGGATGCCGCTCATGCGCGCGTACTGCCCGTGCCCCTCGCGGATGGCGCGGATGGCGGCCTCCCGGACGAACTCGGGTCCGTCGAAATCGGGAAAGCCCTGAGCCAGGTTGACCGCGCCGTGCTCGCCGGCCAGGCGCGTCATCTCCGTGAAAATCGTCGTGCCGAAGCCGGCCAACCGCTTGGAGACGGGAGAAGCCATGTGGAAAAGCTATCAGCTGTCAGCCATTCGAAGGACTCAGACCTCGGCCCTTCGCTCTCAGGCATCGTCCGAGAATCCCAAACACCGCCCCCGGCATACTTGGACGAGAGGCCCAACTCACATAAGCTCCACGTGTTTCAAACACTCTGCACAGAACCCGAGGAACTCCGAAAACTGAGAGCTGACAGCTGAAAGCTGAGAGCGCTAAGACATGCATGCCAAGAAAATCCACTATCGCGTCGCCATCATCGGCTCCGGGCCGGCCGGCTGGACGGCCGCGCTCTACGCTTCCCGGGCCGACCTCGAGCCGATCGTGTTCGAGGGACCGCAGCCCGGCGGCCAGCTCACGATCACGACGGAGGTCGAGAACTACCCCGGGTTCGCCAAGGGGATCCAGGGTCCGGACCTGATGGAGATCTTCCGCGAGCAGGCCAGGCGCTTCGGCACCGAGGTCGTGCTCGACACGGTCACCGACGTCGATTTCTCCGCGCGCCCCTTCCGCCTCCAGTTCGACTCCGGAAAGCCGGTCACCGCCGACGCCGTCATCGTGTCCTCCGGCGCCTCGGCCAAGCTCCTGGGCATCGAGTCGGAAGGACGCCTCATGGGCCACGGCGTCTCGGCCTGCGCCACGTGCGACGCGTTCTTCTTCAAGGGAAAAGAGGTCGTGGTCGTGGGCGGCGGCGACACCGCCATGGAGGAAGCCACATTCCTCACCAAGTTCGCGCCGAAAGTGACCATCGTCCATCGCCGCGAGGACTTCCGCGCCTCCAAGATCATGCTCGAGCGCGCGCGCATGAATCCGAAGATCGCCTGGAAGCTGAACGCCACCGTTCACGAGATCCACGGAGAACCGGGCAAAGGCGTGCACTCCGTCACGCTGGTCGACACGGTCAGCGGAAAGCATTCCCACTTCGCGACGCAAGGCGTCTTCGTCGCCATCGGACACTCCCCCAATACGAAGATCTTCAAGGGCAAGCTCGAGATGAACGAGGTCGGATACATCAAGATCGAGCATCCGTCGACACACACCTCCGTCGAGGGCGTCTTCGCAGCGGGAGACGTCGCCGATCCCACCTACCGCCAGGCCGTCTCCGCGGCCGGCGAAGGGTGCAAGGCGGCAATCGACGCCGAGAGGTGGCTGGCGTCGAAGGGCATTCACTGAGGGATCCGTGAGGCGTGAGGCGTGAGGCGTGAGGCGTGAGGCGTGAGGCGTGAGGCGTGAGGCGTGAGGCGTGAGGCGTGAGGCGTGAGGCGAACCCTGAAAGCAGCGAAGAAAATTCCCGAAACACGCCGTTTTTCTCGATTCTGATTTACGTTCTCGGCTTCATGATCGCTCTTGCGGCGCTCGCCTGGCTCGGCGCCTGCTTCCTGCGGCATTGGTCCTCCTGAGGTCACCCGGGACGAAAATCATTAAGACGCCCGCGTTCGAGCGGGTGTGAAGAGATCCGCAGCGCGCAGCGCCCGGCCGAAGGGCTCGAGACCGGCGGCGCGACAAACCGCGGGAGTTTTCCGACGTAATACCTTGCGGGCATGGCGGGCAACGGGTGGAGTCGCTGGAATCCTTGGCGCGGGCTGTCGGGGATGCCGCGCGAGGTGTGGGTCCTCGCGAGCGCCACGCTCGTCAACAAGGCCGGCTCGATGGTCCTCGCGTTCCTGGTGATCTACCTGACGCGCGATCTCCACCTCAAGGCCGGTGTGGCGGGCTTCGTCGTCGCGCTGTACGGCGCAGGCGCTCTGGTGGCGGCGCCGATCTCCGGGCGGCTGTGCGACCGGCTGGGCCCGATCCGGATCATGCGGGCCTCGCTCCTGCTCTCCGGCATCGTCATGCTCCTTTACCCGTTCGCGCGCACGCTCGCTCTCGTGCTCGCGGCGACCGTCGCCCTGGCGCTGACCGCGGAGTCCTTCCGGCCCGCGAACATGGCGATCTTCGGCGACTTGGTCGAGCCGTCGCGCCGCAAGACCGCCTTTTCGCTCAATCGCCTCGCCATCAACCTGGGAATGAGCGTGGGGCCGGCGCTGGGCGGATTCCTGGCGACGATCTCGTTTCGGTGGCTCTTTCTGGTCGACGGCGTGACGTCGCTCGCGGCCGGGGCGATCCTGATCGCCTCTCGCTTTCCGCGCCACCGCCACACCCAGGACTCCCGCGAGATCGAGAACGCGGTTTCGCCGCGCCGCGCCTCGGCCAGCGCCTTCCTGGACCGACGCCTGCTCTTCTTCCTCCTGGCCGGGTTGTTCCCGGTGGGTCTCGTCTTCTTCCAGCACATCTCCTCGATGCCGCTCTTCCTGGTCCATGACCTGGGCCTCTCGCCCGCGGCCTACGGCCTGCTTTTCACTGTCAACACGATCCTGATCGTCCTGCTCGAGGTCCCGCTGAACACGGCGACCTCTCACTGGCCGCACCGGCGTGGACTGGCACTGGGCGCGCTGTTGTGCGGCGCCGGCTTCGGCAGCCTCGCGTTCGCCTGGGACATCTGGAGCGTCGCGGCGACCGTCGTGATCTGGACGTTCGGCGAGATGTTCTTCTTTCCGGGGATGGCGGCCTACCTGACCGACATCGCCCCGGAGCGCCAGCGGGGCGAGTACATGGGCCTCTCCCAGATGGTCATGGGGCTCGCGTTCACCATCGGCCCGTGGGCCGGGACCTCGCTTCTCGCGCATCTGGGAGGGCGCATTCTCTGGCTGGCGGCTTTCCTCGTCGGCCTCCTTGCGGCGGTCCTCATTGGCCGGATGAAGGAGCCCGCGCACGTCATCGAGCGGGTCGCCGTCCCTCGCCCCACGACGTCGCCGTCCACCGAGCCCTGACCGGCACCGCGGTCCACTCCGAGAAGCCGAACTCCCCGCCCGCCGCTGGGCGTACGACTTGAATCGAAATAGAATCCCTCGCGATCGGAGGCACCATGAAGCTCCACGTCAACGGCAAGGACCACGAGGTGGCTGCGCCCGGGGACATGCCGCTCCTCTGGGTCCTGCGCGATCTCCTCGGCATGACCGGGACCAAGTTCGGCTGCGGCATGGCCCAGTGCGGCGTCTGCACCGTCCACGTCGACGGTCTTGCGCTGCGCTCCTGCGTCACTCCGGTCTCCGCGCTGGCCGGGCGCAAGATCACGACCATCGAAGGGCTCGATCCGCAGGGAGCGCATCCAGTCCAGAAGGCCTGGGCCGAGCTCGACGTGGTCCAGTGCGGCTACTGCCAGCCGGGCCAGATCATGGCCGCCGCCGCGCTCCTGAAGGAGACGCCCAAGCCCACCGACGCCGAGATCGACGCGGCGCTCTCGGGCAACCTGTGCCGGTGCGGAACGTACTCGCGGATCCGCGCCGCGGTGCACCGCGCGGCCGAGCTGTCCGCTCCGGGAGGCCGGTCATGAGCGGCCGGCCGGTCTCACGAAGACGGTTTCTGGTCCAGTCGGCCGCTGCGGGGGGCGGTCTGGTCATCGGCCTCTCCCTGCCGACGGCGGTCCGCCGGGTCCTGGCCCAGGAGGCGCCGAAAACCGGGAAACCCGTCAATCCCAACGCCTTCATCCGAATCGCGCCCGACGACACCGTCACCATCCTCCTGAAGCATTCGGAGATGGGACAGGGCGTCGCGACGTCGCTCGCGATGGTCGTGGCCGAAGAGCTCGAGTGCGACTGGACGAAGGTGCGCTCCGAGCATGCGCCGGCGGACATGGCCTACGCCCACACGGCGTACGGCATGCAGATGACCGGCGGATCGACCAGCACATGGGAGTCGTTCGATCAGCTGCGCACCGCGGGGGCCATGGCCCGACAGATGCTGATCGCCGCGGCGGCGGGGCGCTGGAACGTTCCGGAATCGGAGTGCAAGGCCGAGAATGGCGTCGTCGTTCACGGAGAGAAGAAGCTGCGCTACGGCGAGCTCGCCGCTGCGGCGGCGAAGCTGCCGGCGCCCGGTGCGGTGAAGCTCAAGGACCGCAAGGACTGGAAGTTGATCGGCAAGCCGACCCACCGGCTGGACAGCCCGGACAAGATCACCGGCAAGGCCCAGTTCGGCATCGACGTGCGCCGCCCGGGAATGCTCGTCGCCCTCGTGGCGCGTTCACCCTACTTCGGCGGCAAGGTCAAGGCGTTCCGCGCGGAGAAGGCCAAGGCCGTCGCAGGCGTGGTGAATGTCGTCCAGATTCCCTCGGGGGTCGCGGTGCTGGCGAGGCACTTCTGGGCCGCACGCCTGGGCCGCGAGGCACTGGAGATCGACTGGGACCCCGGTACCGAAGCGAGCCATTCGACGGCGGCGCAGCGCGAGCAGTACCGAACGCTCGTGCGCAGCGCGGGCTCCGTGGCGGCCACCAAGGGAGACGCGGAGGCGGCGATGGCGCGTGCGGCGAAAACCGTGGAGGCGGAGTACGAGGTTCCATATCTCGCCCACGCCATGATGGAACCCCTGAACTGCACTGTCGAGATCACGCCCGGAAAGTGCGAGATCTGGACGGGCACGCAGTTCCAGACCGGCGATCAGGCCGCCGCGGCGAAGATCGCCGGCTTGAAACCCGAGCAGGTGAAGGTGCACACGCCGTTTCTCGGAGGCGGGTTCGGCCGACGGGCCAACCCCAACGCCGATTTCGTGTCCGAGGCGGTGCACCTGGCCAGGGCCGCCGGCAAGCCGGTCAAAGTCCTCTGGACGCGGGAAGACGACATCCGCGGCGGTTACTACCGCCCGATGTGGATGAGCCGCATGCGCGCGGGGCTCGATGCCGGCGGCCGGATCTCCGGCTGGACCCATACCGTCGTCGGTCAGTCGATCCTGGGAGGCACGCCCTTCTCCGCCATGATCAAGAACGGCATCGACGAGACGTCGGTCGAGGGTGCCGCCGACTCGCCGTATCTCAAGGCGGTCGCCGACCATCGCGTGGACTTGCACACGCCGCAGGTCCCTGTGACGGTTCTCTGGTGGCGCTCGGTCGGCCACTCCCACACCGCCTTCGCGGTCGAGAGCTTCGTCGACGAGCTGGCCCACTCCGCGGGCAAGGATCCGGTCGCCTTCCGGCGCGAGATCTGTCAGCACGATCCGCGGCGGCTGCGCGTGGTCGACCTGTGCGCCGAGAAATTCGGATGGGGCAAACCGCTGCCCCCGGGGCATGCCGCCGGATTCGCCGTCCACGAGTCGTTCCGCAGCCTTGTGGCCCACGCCGCGGAGGTCTCCGTCGAGGATGGCGCGATTCGCGTCCACCGCGTCGTGACCGCGGTCGACTGCGGCCCGACGGTGAACCCCAACGGCGTCGAGGCCCAGATGCAGGGAGGGATCATCTTCGGTCTCTCGGCCGCCCTTTTCGGGGAGATCACGTTCAAGGACGGACGCGTCGAGCAGTCCAACTTCCACGATTACCCCATCGTGCGCATGGCCCAGGCTCCGCGCATCGAGGTGCACGTCGTCGAGAGCGAGGAGCAGATGGGGGGCACCGGCGAGCCCGGCGTGCCGCCGGTGGCTCCCGCCGTGGCCAACGCCGTCTTCGCGCTGACCGGCAAGCGCCTGCGCCGCTTGCCGCTGCGCCTGTCCGAGGCGTAGGGAGGTCCTATGAGCCGAACGAGTTCGAACGCCTTTCGGATCGTCATTGCGGCCGCCCTCGTCGGAGGCGGAGCACCCGCTCGGGCGCGGGCTCAGGCGGGTTCCGACGCATCGAAGGACTTCGCGGTCATCCAGCGAGTCCTTCAGCATCCCCGCTGCCAGAACTGCCACATCCCCGGCGACGCACCGCTCCAGTTCGACGACGGACGGCCCCACGCCATGAACGTCATGCGCGGAGCCGGAGGCGAAGGCGCGCCGGGTCTCCCCTGCGCGACGTGCCACGCCTCGAAGAACCCCCCGGCGAGCTATGGCCCCCACATGCCGCCGGGCGCGCCGAACTGGAAGCTGCCGCCGCCGGAGGAGAAGATGGTCTTCATCGGCCTGTCCGCCGCCGATCTGTGCAAGCGCATCAAGGACCCCGAGCAGACCGGCGGCCGCGATCTCGAGGCGATGTTCGAGCACATCAACAAGGACAAGCTGGTGCTGTGGGGCTGGCACCCGGGAGTGGGACGCGCTCCGGTGGACGTGCCGCACGCGGAGTTCGCCGCGGCATTCAAGAGGTGGATGGACGCCGGGGGGCCGTGTCCGTCGCAAGAGCTGCGTTCCGGATCTGCTCCTTCGGAGCACCGGTGAGCGGCTCGCCCAAAGGGGCTCGACCGCTCACCTGATCTCCCGCGCAGCTCTTGCTCGCGCGGCGCGAGGCTTCCTCCCTCGGTTACTTCGGGAGACTCCTCGCGCCGCGGGCTTTTGTGCCACAGAAGCGGATCAAGGATCGGCGTCGACTCTTAGACTGAGGACTGTGGACTGAGGACTCGCTGGGCTGACCCCGCGATGGGACATTGACCGAGGTCGAAAGGCTAGAGAGAGACAATATATACGTTGTCTTTCCGCCGCAGCGTCAACGCCCGCCGTCGCAACCCGTGGCGATGGCGAGAGCGCGGCAGATCTGCCGCATCTTCTCCGGGGAGAGGTGACCGAGGTAACCGATCAGACGAGCGCGTTCGACGGTCTGGACATGGTCCAGGTTCACGGCCGAGTCGTGCTTGAGTCCCTCCCGGATGCCGACGGGGACCTCACTGGGCGCTCCTCGCAGGGTCGACGTGATCGGGGCGACCATAACCGTGTGGAGCAGACCAATGACCTCTTGCCGGGTCAGCACGACAACAGGGCGAGTCTTGTCGGGCGAAGCGAACCGATAGCGCCAGACCTCGCCGCGGTTTACTTCTCGGGCCATGACCCTTCGCTTTCCCATCCCGAGAACTCCGCGCCAAGCCCTCCCTTGGGCCCGTAGGCCCGCCGATAGCCTTCGGCGATGCGGCTGACCCGGGACTTGCGCAGATACTCGGCCGCAGCGCGGCGCAGGACGGCCGAGCGTCCCTTCTTGCGGACCTCCTCATCCGCGTCGAGACGTCTCAGGAGGTCTTCGTCGATCATGATCTGTATAGGTTTCATGTGGATAATTTATCATGACTCATGAAGCGCCTCGGCTCCTCCGGCGCGCCGGCGAATCTGCCGGACCGGCTTGGAGCGGTTTTCGAGATGGTGAAAACGAGAGTCGCTGTGCAAGGGATCGAGGAGCGGATCCGAGGTTCCGAGCGCCCGGCTCAGCGGAGCCCTTCCACCACTTCGAGGCTGGTCAGGACCCGCTGGTAGCTGTAGGCATAGCTGCGGGCATCGGGCGTGATCACGATGTTGTCGATGGCGACCAGTCCCGAGCGATCCGCCGGCGCAATCGTCTTCCAGAGATCCCGTCGGCCGGTCGCGATGTCGATCTGGAAGACCCGCGCCGGCGCCTCTCTGGATCGGTAGACGTAGAGCGATCTGCCGTCGGCGCTCCAGAGGATGGGGTTGTCACCGGCCTCCGCTCCGGCGAGCGCGCGCGGGGGGCCCCCGTCGACCGGGTAGATCGCGATCTTCGAGTCCGGTCCTCGCGCGGCGGCGAAGCGACCATCGGGAGAGACCGCCATGTATCCAGGCGGCGTTCCTTCAGGAGAGATGGCCCGCGCCTCGCCGCCGTCGAGACTCTGGACGCGGACGCGGGCCGATCCGGTTCCCGCCCGCCCGAGAAACAGAACCCGCTTGCCGTCGGGCAGAAGCCGGCCGGAGGGAAGCGACGTGATGCCGCGGTGCTCGAGCGATCTCGGCTGCCCGGGCCCGGTCGGGAGCAACACCAAGGTCTCGGGCGACTGGGCGGGCTGCGACAGGACCCACCGGCCGTCGGAAGAGAGATCCATTCCCGAGCCGTCGCCGAGACGAACCGCTGCGGAACCATCCGTCGCTCTGAGATAGACCGCACCGTTGTCGCCCCCGCCCTCCCCCCACTCGTCGAAGACGACGGTTCGTCCGTCCTTGGAGATCGCCTCGACATTGGGCCGGTCCATCCAGGAAAGCTCGCGCTCAGCGCTCTCGCCGCCCGGCAGCGCAGCCAGGCTCGAATGCCAGAAGTAGTCGTTCAACAACACACGGCCGTCTCTCGCGATGTCGTGGAGGTAGAGACCTCCGGCCTCCCGGCGCACGGTCCGCTCGCGACCCGAAGGCGTGACGGCGTAGAGCGCGTACTTCTCGGCGCCCTTTTGACCCGAGAACCAGATCTCATTCCCGTCGGGCCGCCAGGCCACATTTCCTGTGCCGCCCCACCCCTTCGATAGGGTCGTCGCCTTCCCGGACAGATCCACGATGACGATGCCGTCGCCCAGGCTGACAGCGAGGCGATCGCCGCGGGGAGAAAAGCGCACAGACTCGATCACCCCCACGGTCTCGTAGAGAACCTTTCCAATGGGAAATTCCACGCGGTCTTTTCCGCCCACCCTGTGCACGACCGCGAGATCGCGCCCGTCGGGTGTCCAGTCGGCCAGCGAAACGTTCTCGAGCACCTCGCGCGGCGCCCCCCCCTCGAGCGGCACCCGGGCGAGCGTTCCCACACTCTCCCAGATCGACTCGCGCCCAATCGAGATCGCCAGCTCCCGGGTGGCAGAAACGGCCAGGATCCTGGCGTCCGGCAGTTCCAGGCCGCGTGACTCGATGCCGCCGGCTCGCGTCGCGAAGATCCGCGCCGGCGCTCCTTCCCACGCCGCGCTGTAGACGACCGTCTGCCCGTCGGGAGCGAACCTCGCCGTAAAAACCGTGCCGCGGCGGAAGGTGAGACGCCGGTAAGAGGGCGCCGGGGTTTTCCGCCGGATCGCGCTCACGCTCCACCCGGCAAGAAGGCCAACTCCGACCAGGGCGGCTGCCAGGAGCGGCTTGCCCCAGATCCCCGAAGGCGGGGAACGTGAGCCCGCTGCCGGGGTACTCCCCGAGACCCCAGAAATCGTCTCCAGGTCGAACGCGAGATCGTGCGCCGAGTGAAAACGCTGCTCGGGACTCTTCTCGAGACAGTGGCGCACGACGCGGTCGAGCGCCGGCGAGATGCTCTGGTTCGTGACGGACAGCTCCGGCGGGTCCTCGTTCAAGATCGCCGCCATCGTGTCGGCTGCGGTGTCCTTCTTGAATGCCCTTTTGCCCGAGACCATCTCGTAGAGAATCGCGCCAAAGGAAAAGATGTCGCTGCGGGCATCCACGGCGGTTCCCCGCACTTGCTCGGGCGACATGTAGCCGAGCGTCCCCATCACGACGCCCGGCTCGGTGCCGACCGTCTCGGTCGGTAGCTTGCTCTGCGGGCCGATTCCCGAATCGGAGTGCATCAGCTTGGCGAGTCCGAAGTCCAGGATCTTGACTCGGCCGCTTTTCGTGACGAAGAGGTTCTCGGGCTTCAAGTCCCGATGGACGATCCCCTTCTCGTGCGCGGCGGACAGGCCGTGGGCGATCTGCAGCCCACAGTCGATGGCCTTCCTCGGCGAGAGCTTCCCTCCACTCAGAGCGGCCCGCAGCGTCTCGCCCTCCAGCAGCTCTTCGACGACATACGGCGCGCCCTCCTGCATGCCGATGTCGTAGACGGCCGTGATGTTGGGATGATTCAAGATCCCGGCCGCGCGCGCCTCCTGCTCGAAGCGCCGCAGGCGGTCCGGGTCCTTCGACAGAGAAGCCGGTAGAATCTTGATCGCCACCTCACGGCCCAGACGGGAATCCCGCGCCCGCCAGACTTCCCCCATCCCGCCGGCGCCCAGAGGCGCTACGATTTCATAAGGGCCCAGCCGCGAGCCGATCACGATCATTTCGAGTCGTTGGTAGCGGCAGGAATCTTATCCGATAGGACTATGAGAAGGTGCGCTCCCGCCAAGGCGCCTCGCAGAAGCTGCCCTGGAATTGGTCGCAGGTCGCGGCAGACCTGGCGCACTTTCTGGCGCGAGAGGTGACCTATCGTAATGCGGGCAGAGCCCCTCCTCTCCATGAGGCTTCTCGGCGATAGACTGGCCGGGCCTCGGCCGCCACCGTGCGCGATACGAGCAGCGAGGAGCCGAAATGGGCAACTTTCTCGCCGACCTCTTTCTCAGCAAGGGGATCTTTCCCGGGCCCAACGTCCGCGTGACGGCGGACGGCCACGCTCACTCGGAGTCGGCCCTGGTCGTCGATCCCAAGAACCCCGACCGGCTGCTGGGCGCCGCCAAGAGATTCACGGACCCTCAACACTACGTCTTCTCCCTGGCGCCGCTCGTTTCGACCGACGGTGGCGGGACGGAACTCTCCACGTCTTCTCTCACTATCCCGGCTCCTCCTCCATCCAGTACTGGCGGTCCAAGGACGGCGGACAGACCTTCGAGGGGAACGGGGCTTCACAAACGGTCTGCCTCAGCCGCGGGACATCGTCACGAACCTCGTCGACATCACCAGCAAGTCCCAGGCCGGGGGAGCCATCACCCAGAGCGGCGGCTGGCCGGTCTTCGAGGGCTCCAATTTCCGGGTCATCACGATCGTTGCGACCTGCACCTTCGGGGACCAGGGTGTGGCCGTGGCCTGGGCCGACGCGCGGAGCGACAAGATTGGACGGATCACCACGGCGGGAATCGTGACCGAATTCCCGGTCCCCACGGCCAATAACCTCTTGGATATCGCCGCGGGTTCCGACGGCGCGCTGTGGTTCACGGACATCTCTGTCCTCCAGATCGGCCGGATCGACACGACAGGAATCATCGCCGAGTTCACAGTCCCCATGACGAGCGACGCAGGCCCCACCGGCATCGTGGCCGGCCCCGACGGCGCCCTGTGGTTCACGGAGGTCTCAGGCCAGATCGGCCGGATAACCACGACGGGAAACATGGCCGAGTTCCCGCTGCCGAGTTCCGCCAGCGGACCCTTCGGCATCACGGTCGGACCCGACGACGCCCTCTGGTTCACCGAGTACTTGACCGGCAAGATCGGCCGTATCACCACGGCGGGAGCGCTTATCGAGTTCCCTATCCCTACCGCCATCTGCGAGCCCGCCGGCATCACGGCCGGATCCGACGGTGCTCTCTGGTTCACGGAGTTTCGTTCAAACAAAATCGGCCAGATCACGACCGACGGAGCTTTGACCGAGTTCCCGATCCCCACGATCAACAGCGCGCCTCTCGCTATCACCGCCGGGCCCGACGGCGCGCTCTGGTTCACGGAGCAGCAGGGCAACAAGATCGGCCGAATCACCCCGGCAGGATCCTTCACCGAGTTCGCGATCCCTACGGCCGGCGGTCAGCCTGCCTTTATCACGGTCGGACCCGACGGAGCCCTCTGGTTCACCGAGACCAGTGCAAGCAAGATCGGCCGAATCACCACCGCGGGGATATTTGCCGAGTTCGCTATCCCGAGTGCCAACAGCCAGCCGGTCGGCATCACGGTCGGACCCGACGACGCCTTCTGGTTCACCGAGTCCGGTTTCACTCTGCCCAGCGCCAACAAGATCGGCCGGATTACGGCCGCAGGGATCGTCACCGAGTTGCCGATCCCCACTCCCAATAGCCAACCTACCAACATTACGTCCGGGCCCGACGCCACCCTGTGGTTCACCGAATTCAGAGCGAGCCAGATCGGCCTCGTTACGACACCAGCGACGACACTCGTTCCCGTCCCGATCAATAACAACCGAAGCACGCAGGCCGTGCCGTTACGTTGAGCGGGGGAGGAGGCCTCGCAACCCCAGGCTTGTCTATCGGCCGTTAGGAGCTATGCCCTCTCCGACTTCGACGCGCTCCGGGAGTTCGGGATCGGCGCGGCTCCAGTTTCGCGCCAGCTCGCCGTAGGCGCGGCGGGCGGTTTCGGTGTCTCCGGCCTGAGCCGCCGCGCGGGCCAGGCCGAGCAGCGAGAGGGCGCGGCCCGGGGCCCGGGACAGAGATGCCTCGAACTCCTTCTGCGCCTCGGCGGCCCGGCCGGCGGAGAAAAGCATCTCGCCCAGAAGCTCGTGCGCCGGCTTGGCGATCGCGGGCGGTCCGAACTCGAAGCTCATCGCGTCCTCCTCCGCTGCCGCCTCCTTGGCCAGCGCGACGGCGCGATCTTTCTCGCCGCGCGCGAGAAGAATCTTCGATTCGAGCTCCTTGGCCAGGACTGGATCGACGCTCGCCGCGTGGGGCATCCCGTACGATCTGGTTCCACCGTGACCGGGCTCGCCGGCGCCCGACTTCAGCTCATCGAGTGCCCTCTGGGCTCCAGCACCGTCGCCCGTTTCGATCGAGCGCATTCCTTCGACGAAGAGATCGAGCCCTCGAGCCATGGGCGGCAGGTCCTCGGTTTTGACCGTGATCCCAGCCGCATCTGAAGACCACCGGCGCGTTCCGATCAGGTAGGCGGCCTTCATCATCACCACGTGCCCCCGTGTGCGCACGCTGCCGCTCGCGCGCACGTCCGCTTCCATCGTCGCGAGAGTCTTTCGCGCGTCGGCGTAGCGCCCGAGCTGCAACTGCGCGTACTCGAGCCAGAAGAGCGCGTGGTCGTTGTGCTCGTCGGGACCGAGCTTCTTTCGCTCGGCGCGGTCGAGCGAGGCCTTCCACGCGGCGGTGTTCGAGGCCGCGGCCTCTTTCCACATTCCGGAGGCAAAAAAGATGTGGGAGGGCATGTGGAGCGCGTGGCCGGCGGCGGGCGCGATCTTGGCGTAGACGCGCGCCGCGCGCATGCCCAGGGGCGCGTGGATGGGATCGTCGTAGCAGTGGATCAAGTAGTGAACCGCGCCAGGGTGCAGGGGATTCTGGGCGAAAACGTCTTCGAGGATTGCCGCCGCCCTCATATAAACGGCGTAGTCGCGCTTCCCTTCGCAGGTGCCTAAGAGCGCCAGCGCGTAGAGGCTCGCCGCGTCGAGGTCGTCCGGATACTTCTCGTGGAGCCTTCGCATCGCCTCGGCATAGGCGAGGTCGCGAGCCGCTTTGTCCCCCTCGCCATAGAGGGCTTCGACCGCAGAGAGGTATCCCTTCTCCCGATCGGTCGGGGCCTTGGCCAGCCGCGCCTCCGGCGTCGGCGCAAGGCGCTTCAAGGCTGCTCGCGCCGCGTCGGAGTCCTGCTGCATCCAGAGTGGATGGTTGTAGGTCATCGCCTCGCCCCAGTAAGCCATGGCGAAGCCGGGCTCGATCTTCTGCGCGGCGCGGAACTCCTCCGCCGCGTCGTCGTACTCGAAGCTGTGGAGAAGAAGGGCTCCGCGCAGGAAGTGCTTTTGGGCCTGCGGCGAGCCGGAGGTGGCAAAGTCGATCCTCCCCAGGTCGCCGCTCTGGGCCCCGAGGCCCGCGCCGATCGCGAGCCAGGCAACGCCGAGAATCACGAATTGGAATGTGCGTCGCGTCATATTTTCGTCTCGAACCGGCAATCTATCGCAGCGGCGCCGGAGGCCCCAGGCCGGAATGGTCCCGGTCGGATCCGATTACTGCGGCCGGATGCCGAGCTCCCGCCGCATGGCCTGCGGATCATAGACCGCGCCGTCCTTGACCACGAGTCGGACGTTGCGCACGTCCCGAATGCGCTGCGTCGGATCGCCGTCGACCAGAACGAGATCGGCGAGCTTGCCCGGCTCGACCGCGCCGAGATCCGCCGAGCGGCCGGCCACCCGGGCGGCGTCGCGCGTGGCGATCTGCAGGACCCGCGCGGGCGTGAGCCCCGCCTCGACGTAGATCTCGAGCTCGCGGTGCAGCGCGAAGCCGGGCATTCCGTCGGTCCCCGCGACGATCGGAATGCCGTCCTTCTCCAACAGCGCCAGCATCTTCTCCATCGCGCGGAACGAATCGCGGTAGCGCTGGTCCATGCCCTCGGGAACCGGAAGACCGTCGTCGAGCAGGCCGCGGCGGATCTGGGCGGGCAGCGCGTCGGCGACCGGCGCGAACCCGGCCCCGATCCGGCCCGGACGGTCGTCGAACATCCCTTCGAAGACGCCGAGCGTGGCGTCGATGACGATGCCGCGATCCTTGAGCAGTTTCAGGAACGCCTGGACCTTCTCCGACTGAAGGTCGAGGAGCGCTCCCTTCTCCGCCACCTTCGTGAAGCGCGCCGGCCCCCGCGTGTCGGGCACTTCGTCGGCAAGAAAGTTCAGGAAGAGAAAGTTCATGTGCTGGATCTCGTCGTAGCCGGCGCGAACGGCCTGCTCCGCGGTCATGAAGGCGGGGACGTGGCCGCTCACCCGCAGACCGCGCGCGTGCGCCTCCCGCGCGATGATCGGGACGAGCTCCGGCTTGACCGAGCTGTAAATCTTTACCTGGCGGAAATGGGCCTCCGCGATCCGCCGGACGGCGTCGCGGGCCTCGGCCTCGCTCGCCACCAGCATCTTGGTCGGGCCCTGGAAGGGTCCCGGCCCGTCGACGATCCCGGCGTAGACGACGCGCGGCCCCGCGGCCTCGCCGGTGTCCCAGGCGGCGAGCTTCGCCGGCGTGTCCGGCTCGGCGGCCATGTCGCGAATGGACGTGACGCCTCCGCAGAGGTGCAGCATTCCGTCGGGCAGCGAGGGATGCGCGTGCATGTCCCAGAGGCCCGGAAGAAGCGTGCGGCCGTTCGCGTCGATCTTCTCCGCGCCGTCGGGCAGCGGGACGGTTCCGTCCGGGCCCACCGCCGTGATCCGGTTGCCGACGACGACGACCGTTTCCCCGGAGCTCGTCGCCGCCCGCTGCGAGTCGAAGAGCCGCGCGCCGGTGAATACGAGCGCCTGGCCCGGAACCCGGCGCACGCGCCGGAGCGCCGCGGCCTGGCGCTCCTTGTCGCGCCGGTTCTGGAGGTCCAGGAGCTCGCGCGCCTTCGCCTCGAAACCCTCGTCGATCACCGTCACCCAATCCGTGACCGACGCGAAGAAGCTCCCGGACGCGTCCAGCCAGACGTAGGTGGGCTGGAAGTCGAGTCCGGAAACCGCGATGAGCGTCACGGTCTTTCCGTCTCCGATCGGAGAGGTCGCGATGCGCTCGCTCCGCGCCTCGCCCTCCGGCAGGAGCGCCAGGCGATGGTCCGGCGTTCGTTCCAGGGCGCCGGCGAGCCAGCCGACGTCCTCGATCGGGCCCGAGAAGCTGACGTAGTAGCTCGACGCGGCGAGGTTGCGGCGGCCCTCCTCGGCCTTGCTCTTCCAGGAGGCCGCGCCGCCGGTGCGCGAGAACCGCTCCCGCACCTCGCCTTTGTAGTAGTCGTGTCCTTCGTTCTCGACGGAAACGGGAATTCCACGCTCGTCGAAGCGCGCGAGAGTCGTGATCTCCGGCCCGCGCCCGCGGTCGTTGAACGCGTAGAAGACCTCCCGGCGTCCGTCGGAGAGAAGGCACGACGTCTCGTACCCGGCGCGGTTGCCGCGCAGCAGAAACGCGTAGACGCGGGACTCCTTCGCGCCGGCCGGACAGGGTTTGGGAGGCGGCGCCACGGGCGGTTCCGGAGCAGATGCGGCCTGGGCTGTGGCAAAGGCGGCGTAGGCAGCGAAGGCGGCCGGAACGAGAAGGCTCGCCAGAAGAGACCGGCCGCGTTTTCCCCGGAAACGACGCCTCATGATTGTTGCTCCTTCCAGACGTCCGCGAAGAGGCGGGCGAAGTTGCCGCCGATGATCTTCTCGACCCGCGCCGTCGCGTGGCCCCGGGCGCGCAGGAGGTCTCCCAGCCGCTGAATGCGGCGCGGTGCGTTCAAATCCGGCACGAACGGATACACGCCGGGCGTTTCGCCGGGAGCACCGATGCCCGCCTTCCGGCGCTGGTCGATGTCGGCCTGAAAATGCGCGCGGTACTCCGGCGTCAGGTTCGTCGCGGAAATCGCGCCGTCCGTGCCGACGCCGACGTGATCCTCGCCGGCCACCCGCACCGCGTGCTCCACGTGGCGGACGACGTCCTCGGCCATGGGCTGGCCGCTCGTCTTGAGGTACGGCATGAAGTAGATCCCGGCCACGCCCCCCTTGTCGGCCAGAGCCTTGAGCTCCTCGTCCGTCTTGTTGCGTGGGTGTTCGGCCAGGGCGGCACAGCCGGTGTGCGTGACTGCCGGCGGCCGCGCCGACGCGGCGAGCGCGTCGCGCGTGGTGCGGCGCCCGCAGTGCGAGAGGTCCACGACGATGCCGAGCGCGTTCATGCGCCGGATGGCTTCGTGGCCGGCCCGCGAGAGGCCGGCGCCGTCGGGCTCCAGGCAGCCGTCGCCCAGGAGGTTGCGCAGGTTATAGGTGGGTTGGATGATCCGAACGCCGAAGCGGTGCAGGATGTCCAGCCGCGACGGGTCATCCTGGAACGCCACGCCGTCCTGAAGGCCGTAGATCAGACCGACCCGGCCCGAGGAGCGGGCGCCCTCGAGGTCCGCCGCGCTCGCGACGCGGCAGAGAATCTCGGGATGCCTGGCGATCTCTCCCTCCCACCGCGCGAGGTCGCGGAAGATCCCTTCGAACGCCGCGAGGCTCGGCCGCTCTCCGACCGGCCCGACTGTGACGTTGACCGCGGTGAGTCCGGAGCTTTTCGCGTCGGCCAAGGCCTGCGCGCCGAGCGCTGCGTCGTCCTCCGCGGCAGGGTCGCCGGGCGCGCCGCAGCCGTCGATGAGAACGCCGGTCCATGAAGATCCGCCGCCGGAAGGACCTCCGAGGCGCGCCAGCCAGCGCGCGCCGGGAACGGCGACCGCGGCCGAGCGGACCGTCATCGCGAGCAGGGCGCGGCGGGTGAGAGTCACCCGATCAGTCCCGCGCGCCGCCGTCGTCGTCGTCCTCCTCGACCGACGGCGCGGGCTGACCTTCCGGCTCCTGAACGTCCATGAGCTGGACGTAGCCCTTCGCGCGCATGGCGTCGTTCCACGCCGGAATGGTCTTGCCGTAGAGCACATCGATCTTCTTGAGGGTCTCCGCGAGGCGGCCGGACAGAAGATCGTAGACCTGGCGCTCGGGCTCGGTGGGCGCCATGTCCGCGTTTCCGGAGACGTCGGCCGCACCGGGGCCCACCTCGGCCTGGAGCCACAGCAGCCAGAGGTAGAGCTTCAAGGGACCGCGGAAGGACTTCTGGTCGGCTTCTTCGATGGTTGGCTGCAGCAGATCGTCCTGCACGGCGCCCACGCTCTTGCCGAGATCCTTCGCCGCGTCGAGATCGGCCGCCGGGGCCTTCTCGGCGCGCAGCATCTTCTCGAAGTCTTCGATCTGCCGGCGCGTCCACTCCAGGCGGTTGATCATCCGGGCCGCAGCCGTCGTGTCCCGCCAGATGGCGACCGACAGCTTGGTCGATTCCGCGACGCTGGCGTCGGTCCCCGCCGAATTGGGATCCTTGAGCACGACGACCTTGCGCTCCCATTGCTTTCCGCCGGCCGCGAGGCGAACGGTGTACGCGCCCGGCGCGACCAGGGGTCCGTTGCGCAGCGCGGTGATCCCGTAATAGTAGACGCCGCGGTGGTCCTTGCCCCGGAAGCGCTTCTCCTCGAGGACGTACGGATTGCCCGGGGGTGTGACGCGCAGCCGCACCTCCTCCGACGGCTCGTAGCGCAGGTCCCAGCTCACCCGGTTGACGCCGGCCTTGTTGGTTCCCTGGATCGTGCGGATCTTCTCCCCCTCCGCGTTCCAGATCGTGATCACGACGGGACTCGTCTTGGGCGCCTCGCCATCTTCGGGAGGCTGCTCGCTCTTGGCGTCGGAGGCAAAGGCCTCCTTCAACCAGTAGTTCAGGATCGCGCCGTAGGGAGGGTTCGCTCCCCGCGTCGCGCCGGAAGGCGCAAGGTTGGGCTGTGAGATGCGCCGGAACCGGTAGGCCGGGCGGGGCTCGAAGAGATGGACGGCCTCGCCGCGCGCGGCGTCGAGCTGCTCGAGCGGCGTCACGTCGTCCAGGATCCAGATGCCCCGGCCGTAGGTCCCCACGACGAGGTCGTGGAATTGGGGCTGCACGGTGAGCCAGTACACGGGCGCGTGCGGCAGCTTGTTCTGAAGCTCCTCCCAATGCCCGCCGTCGTCGAAGGAGACGTACAACGCGTTCTCCGTGCCCGCGTAGAGCAGCCCCTTGCGGAATGGATCCTCGCGCACGACGTGCACGTAAGAGAGCGGGCTTTTCGGGATGTTCGAGGCGATGGCCTTCCAGGTCTTGCCGTAGTCGGTCGTCTTGTAGATGTAGGGATCGCGGTTGTCGACCTGGTGAAAATCGACCGACACGTAGCAGGTGCCGCCGTCGTGCGGCGACGGATCCACGCTGTCGACCGTTCCCCTGGGAGGAAGGTTCGGCAGGTTCTTGGCGACGTTGTCCCAATGCCCTCCGCCATCTCGGGTCACCTGGACCAGGCCGTCGTTGGTGCCCGCCCAGATCACGCCCTTTTCCTTCGGGGACTCGGCGATGGAATAGACGACGCCGGCGTATTCGACCGAGAGGTTGTCGATAGTCAACCCGCCCGAGTCGCCCATCATGGTCTTATCGTTGGTGGTCAGGTCGGGGCTGATGGTCTTCCAGTGATCGCCGCCGTCGGAGGTGGCGTGCACGAACTGGCTCCCGACGTAGACGGTGTTGTGGTCGTGCGGTGAGATGGCGATGGGAAAAGTCCAGTTCATCCGCAGCTTGACCTCGCCGGCGTTGGCGCCCATCGTGCGCTCCGGCCACGGCGACACCGACCGGGCCATGCCGGTCCGGGCGTCCCACCGCTCGACGACTCCCGCGTAGCACCCGCCCCAGACCACGTTGGCGTCCACCGGATCGGGCGTGGCCCATCCGGTCTCGCAGCCGGCGGTGGACGTCCAGTGGGCCGGCGTGATCGCGGAGCCCAGGCTGTTGGAGGGCCCGCGCATGGAGCCGTCGTCCTGCATCTGGCCGTAGACGAAGTAGGGGACGCGATTGTCTGTGGCCACGTGGTACATCTGGCCGATCGGCAGGCGCATCGAGTTCCATTGCCTGCCGCGCGTGGTCGAGATCAGGACGCCGCCGTCGTTGCCGATCATCATGCGCGACGGGATCTTGGGATCGGCCCACATGTCGTGGTTGTCGCCCCCCCACGAGAGCTCCTCCGACGTCTCGCCGCCGTCGTACGTGGCGCCCATGCCGTTGTCGGGGAAATAGACCTCGTTGGGGTTGTCGGGCATCACGAGCATCCGGGTGTAGTAGTGGGGCCGCTCGTTTAAGAGGCGGCTGTGGTTGACGAGCTTCCAGTTCTCGCCGGCGTCGTCGGACCGCCACAGCGAGCCGCGATCTCCCGTCTCGATCAGGGCGTAGACGCGGTCATGCCGGGACGGCGCCACCGCCACCGCGATCTTGCCCAGCGGCGGATCGGGCAGGCCGTGCCCGGTCAGGTGCTTCCAGGTCGTGCCGCCGTCTTTCGAGACGTAGACGCCGCCGGCACCGCCGCTCTTCCTCCCCCAGGTGTGGATCAGGATGGGCCAGGCGCCGGCGAACAGGACGTCGGGATTGGCGGGGTCCATGGAGAGGTCCGAGACGCCGGTATTCTCGTCGATGAAGAGGACGCGCTCCCAGGTCTTTCCCCCGTCGGTCGTGCGGTAGACGCCGCGCTCCTGCTGGGGGCCGTAACACGTCCCCAGGGCTGCCGCAAACACAATATTTGGATTGTTAGGGTGGATGGCGATGCGCCCGATCCGGCCGGTCTTCTCCAGGCCCATGCGCTTCCAGGTCTTGCCGGCGTCGGTGGACTTGTAGATCCCGTCGCCCAGGGAGACGTTGCTGCGGATGAACGGCTCGCCCGTTCCCACCCACACGACGTTCGGATCGGAGGGCGCGATAGCGATCGAGCCGATGGACTGGGCTGGCTCGTCGTCGAAGATCGGCTTCCAGTGGACGCCGGCGTCGACGGACTTCCACACGCCGCCCGAGGCCGCTCCGACGTAATAGGTGTTCGGATCGCCCGGCACTCCGACGACGGCGCTGGTGCGGTTGCCGGGCGGACCGATGAACCGGTACCGCAGGTTGGCCAGAGGGCCCGGCGCCTTCTTTTCGCTTTCCAATGGCACCGTTGGCGCAGTCTTGCGGGGCGCCGCCGCGGCGCCCAGGATCGACACGGCAGCGAACGCGGTCGCGGCGACGGCGGCCATCCGGCGGAAAACTTCGGATCCTCTCTTCGGCATGGGCTCTCCTTTTGCGGGCAATGCGCCGGCGATGATACCGAACTGGTCAGAACGAGGTCGACCTGAGAGATTTCCGGGCGTCCTTCGCCGGCGACGACGACGCGCGCGGCCGCGCCTTCCGCGACTTCTTCGTCCGCGACGCCGTCACCCGCGCCTGGCAGGAGGCGCACGGGGCGCTCAGCGAGGAGCAGCCGAAGCTTCCGGGGCTAACGGTGGACCGCTAATCCGGCCTGAAGTCAATCCTGCGAGGGGACGGGTGGTGGTCCTCGTCCGCGAAGGTTGCGCGGTAAACGCTGTTGCCGTCGGTTCCCACATAGACCGCCGCGGCGGCCGTCGGATCGGCGGCGAGGACACTCACCGCCGAGGTCGCCCCATTGCGCCGCAAGGTCCAGGTCAGCCCCGCGTCGACGCTTCGAAAGACACTGCCCTGGAGACTTCCCGCGTAGACGACGCCCGGCGTCGCCCCATCGACCGCCAGGCTGTTCACGGAAGCGACGGGGGTCTCCGGAGACCGCGCCAGGCTCAAAGCGCCCGCCGTCCAGGTGTTTCCCTCGTCGGCGCTTCGAAAGACGCCCGAGACTCCGCCGACGTAGACCACCGAGGTGCGGGGATCGATGGCCAGGCAGCGCAGAAGTCCTGGCGCTGTGAAGATGTCCTGCCAGGACGCGCCCGCATCCTGACTCCGGCTGACGGAGGAACCGAGCAGTGTCGTTCCAATCGCGAAGAGGATCGACGGATTTCGCGGATCGACCGCGAGAGCGAATACGTTCGCCGCCGGAGTCATGGTCCAGGATGCGCCCCCATCGGTGCTCTTGGCGATGGCTCCTCCGACGTGGATGCCAAAAAACAGCCCGGCGTAGACGTTCAACGGATCCTGAGGATCGATCGCGAGCGCTTGACCGCTCACGAAATCGATGCCGAACGAATTAGGGACCGGCAGACCGCTGTCGATCGGCGACCAGCTCAACGCGCCGTTGGCCGACTTGAAGAGACCCGCGTCGGTGCCCGCATAAACAATCAGGGCATTGGTGGGATCGAACGCCAGGGCATTGACCGGTCTCGGAAACCCGTTGTCGGAGGGACCCGTCGGCGTGAGGTCCTGCCAGTGCTGGCCGGAATCGCGGCTCACGAACAATCCGGCCGTCGCGATTGGGCCCACGCCTTGCGACGAGGTGGAGACGAGCAGAGTCGACGGCAAAGAAGGGTCGACGGCCATGGCAAGAATCGACAGGGCCCGAATCCCGGACGTCGCGGCGACCCAGCTCATGCCGCCGTCAGTGCTCCTGGCGACGCCGTCTCCGCCTGCAGCGGCGTAGAGCGTGGCCCCGTCGCCGGGATCCAGGACAAGGCTCGGGGCCGCTCGTGATCCGAACGCGGTCAGGTCCGACCAGGACGCGCCGCCATCGCCTGTACGGAAGATGCCGGCCGAAGTGCCGATGTAGAGCGTCGCCGGCGAAGAGCGGTCAATGGTGATCGTGAGGACGGCGACGCCCGAGATGCCGGCGTTGGCCGGCTGCCAGGTCGCCGCCCCGTCGGTGCTCTTGAAGACGCCGTCCAATGTTCCCGCGTAGAGAGTCCCGGGCGTTGCGGGATCCGCAGCCAGGGACGCGACCGCCGTCGCTAACCCGGAGCGGGCCGGCATCCAGGTCGCGCCTCCGTCGGAGCTCTTGAAGACTCCATCGAAGGAGGTGGCCACGTAGATCACGCCGTGCTGGAACGGATCGAGCGCGACCGCGGTCGGGACATCGACTTCGATTCCCGCGTCGGCGCGGGACCAGGACTCGCCGCCGTCGACGCTTCGGAAGAGCGAGAAATCACCCACGGCAAAGAGGGTCGTCGTTGACTTGGGATCGATCACGATCGAGGTGAACTGGTGGGTTGCGCTTCCCGAATTCAGTCCGGCGTTGAGCGAGGTCCAACTCCGTGCGCCGTCCGTGGTCCTGAAGATTCCGCCGCCGGCCAAAATCGGTACGGACGTGGCCGCATACAGGATGTCCGGGTCAGCCGGATCGATCGTCAGGCCCTGAACACCCCGGGGAAGCCCCGCGCTGGCCGGGCTCCAGGTCGCACCGGCGTCGGTGGACTTGAAGACGCCTCCGGCGAACGTGCCGGCGTACAGGATCCGGGGACTGGAAGGATCGATCGCCAGGGCTTCGACGGCGCCCCCGTCCGGACCGAGGATCGTCCAGACGTCCTGGCCGTTTTCCGCCGCGAGGGGCGCCGCGGCGATCCCGACCGCCAGGGCCATCCATAGCCGTCGGGCTCCATCCATGATCGATCGACCGCCCTCCGTCATCTCTACGGGTCCAGCCGCACCGACGTTGTCCGCCAACCCTCTGCGAAATTGCCCGGCGCCGTGGACACCCACCAGGACTCGCTATCCGCGAGGCTCCAACCGGCCCCGAGTCAGGGAGATTCCACAGAGCGATTTACAAGTTATATATTGTTGAATCTCGGCTGTTCACTCGGGTTTCCACACCGGCAGCCTCCCCGGAGTCCACGGCGCCCCGGCGAGCTCCATCTCGTCCTCGATCTTCTTCAAGTCGCCGGCCAGGACCTGCCGCAGGTCGGCCAGCACCTTGACGAACGCGTCCGCGGCGAAGGCGTAGGCGTCGCGGCTGGTGGCCGTCGGAGCGGAGGTCGCGCTCCACTGCGAGTCCACGATCGAGTCGACGCGCCCGGAGATGGAGAACGGCGTCGCCTCGTTGCGCCGGGCGAGCACGGAGTCTCCCTTCACCGCGCGCTCGAGGTCGAGCAGATGGAGCTCCACCGCCCGCAGCCGTTCGGAGAGCTCCGGCTTGGCGGCGGGGGTATCGAGAAGCCCCTGGCGCGCAAGGGCGATGCGGTTCTTTCCCTCGTCGATCGCGTCGGCCGCTCCGGCGACGGCGCGCTGAAGGCGCGCGACCTTGCGCTCGAAGGCCAGCAGTTTTCCCCGGTCGGCCTCCGGAATCTCGGAGAGGCCGCGCGCCTCGAACGACTGCGGCGTTCCCAGACTGGTCCACTGCCCGCCGACCACTCTGGCCATGGCCACCGTGTAGTGTCCCGGCACGACCATCGGGCCTCGCGGCGGCTCGACGAACGGATCGGGCGCCGGCGGTTTCAAGTTCACCGGCGTCGCCGGCGGCAGGCGCAGATCCCAGGCTAGACGGTGGAACCCCGCCGTGACCGGGCCTTTCAGGCGCCGCACGACGTTGCCTTCTCCGTCCGTGACGGTCAGGACGATGGCCGACTCCTCCTCCGCGGCCTCGGCATGGAACTCCGCCGGCGTCGGGAAGTCGGGCTCCTTCCCCTGCTTGATCAGGTCCTTCTCCCGCTCGTGCCGCGCCTTGGCGAGCGACCGGATCTCGTCTTTCAGGTAGTAGGTGAAGACCGCCCCGAAGGGAGGGTTGGGCGCCGTGAAGTACGACTCGCCCTGGAAGGCCTTGCCGCGGATTCCCAGCGGCGCCTGCAGCATGTAGACGAGCGGCTTGCGGACGGGAAAGAGCGCCGCCGCGCTCGCGAGCGACTCGGGCGTCGCCGACCGCAAGGGCGTCAGGTCGTCGAGGATGTAGTAGCCGCGTCCGAACGTGGCGACGGCCAGATCCCCCTCGCGCTTCTGGATCGCCAGGTCGCGCACTGCGACGTTGGGGAGCCCTCCCTTCAACTGGACCCATCGGCGGCCGCCGTCGCGCGAGACGTAGAGGCCGAACTCCGTCCCGGCGTAGAGCAGATCGCGCACGACCGGATCGTCGAGAACGACCCACACGCTTCCGCGCGCGGGCAGGTCGCCGACGATCGAAGTCCACGTGCGGCCGCGGTCGGCACTCTTGACGACGTAGGGCTTGAAGTCCGCGTTCTGGTGGTTGTCGAAGGAGGCGTAGACCGTGCCTTTGTCGAGCGCGGACGCGGTCACCCGGCTGACGTAGGCGTTCTCGGCAACGCCCGGAGCGGGCGCGGCCTTCCTCCAGGTCGCGCCGCCGTCTTCGGTCACCTGGATCAGGCCGTCGTCCGTTCCGGCGTAAAGAACTCCCTCCTCGAGCGGCGACTCGGACAGTGTCGAGACGTTCCCGAAGAGCGCGGTCGAGGCGTTCTTGGCCACGGCGTCGGCCGCCCAGACCCGCCCCATGACCTTGAGCTTGTTGCGGTCGAGCTGTCGCGTCAGATCGCCGGAGACCGGTTTCCAGGTGTCGCCGCGGTCGTCGCTCTCGAACACGCGCTGCGCGCCGAAGTAGAGCCGGGTATGGCGATGCGGACTGATGATGAGCGGCGAGTCCCAGTTCCAGCGCAGCGGCGCCTCGCCCGGCTTCTCCTGCGGCTGGATGACCAGGCTCTCGCCGGTCTTCCGGTCGAAGCGCGTCAGCCCGCCGTTCTGCGCCTCGGCATAGATGGTCGAGGGATCCTCCGGATCGATCTGGCTCTGGAACCCGTCGCCGCCCACGGTCACGAACCAATCGGAGTTGGCGATGCCGTGGGTGTTCAACGTCCGAGACGGGCCGCCCAGGCTGAAGTTGTCCTGCGTGCCGCCGTACACGTTGTAGACCGGCGACGCGTTGTCGACGCTCACGCGGTAGAACTGCGTGACCGGCAGGTTGCCGAAGAAGCGCCAGGTCGCCGCCCGGTCGAGGCTCTCGTAGATCCCGCCGTCGCAGCCGACCAGGTAATGATCGTTGTTGCCCGGGTCGACCCAAAGGACGTGGTTGTCCGGATGCTTGAACGGCTCCCCGAGCTTGTGAAACGTCTTGCCGCCGTCGTCGGTGACCTGGATCCACACGTCCATCAGGTAAACGCGGTCCTTCTCCTTCGGATCGGCGAAGATCTCCTGGTAGTACTGAGGGCTGGAGGCCACGAAGTCCGCCCCCTTCTCCCAGCTCTCGCCGCGGTTGGAGGAGCGGAAGAATCCGCCGGTCTTGTTGGCGGCCTCGACGGTCGCGTAGACCACGTCCGGCGCGGCGGGCGAGACGGCGAGGCCGATCCGGCCCAGGTCCTCCTTGGGCAGCCCCTTGGTCAGCTTGCGCCATGTCGCCCCGGCGTCCTCGGACTTGTAGAGAGCCGACTCCGGGCCGCCGTCGATCAGCGTGAAGTAGTGGCGCCGGCGCTGGTAGGCCGCGGCGTAGAGCGTGTCGGGATCCCGCGGATCCATGACCACGTCGCTCACTCCGGTGTTCTCGGAGATCGTCAGGACGGGCTTCCAGGTCTTGCCGCTATCGGTCGTCTTGTACAGGCCGCGGTCGCCGCCCGGGCCCCACAGCGGTCCCTGCGCCGCGACGTAGACGACCTTCGAGTCGCGCGGATCGATCACGATCTTGGCGATGTGCTCCGAGGACTTCAGGCCCATGTTCTTCCAGCTCTCGCCGCCGTCCTCCGAGCGGTAGACGCCGTCGCCGTACCCGACCGCACGCTGGCTGTTGTTCTCGCCTGATCCGACCCAGACCACCAGCGGGTTCTTCGGATCGATCATCACGCAGCCGATCGAGTGAGAGGCCTCGGAGTCGAAGACCGGCTGAAAGCTGGTTCCCGCGTTGACCGTGCGCCAGACGCCGCCGTCGGCGGAGGCAATGAACCAGCGGCTCGCGTTGGTCGGGTCGACGGCGATGTCCACGACCCGGCCGGAGGTCGCCGCGGGACCGATCGAGCGCAGCTCGAGGCCCGCGAGCGTCTCCGAGGTCCAGCCGCCCTTGCGCTCCCTGGCCTGCTTCTCCTTCTCCGCCTTCTCCGCGGTGGCGCCCTTTCCGGTCGCGCCGGCGGTCGTCTCCTGCTTCCCGGCCTCCTGGCGCGACCGCGGGACGGCGTCCTCCTTCTTCGCCCCGGCCGGCCGGCCCGGCGTCGGCGCGGGCGTCGGCATCGGCTCCTGTCCCCGGACCGCGAAGCTCGAAGCGGAAAAGGTGAGGACGGCGACCAGGCGCGCCGTCGCCGAAACGATTCTCGACGAATTCACGTGTCCTCCCGTCGGTCTTATGGAGCGTCCCGAGACAACTCTACGAGAGTTTGGCTTCGGAGTTTGCGGATCAGGAGGACCAAGCCGACTCCTGCCGTTGAGCCCCGGTTCGCGGCGACGCCTGGAGACGGAGTTCTCAGCGGCTTTCGGCGATGCGGCGCCACAGAGTGATCGTCGGCCGGGAGATCCGCGACGTGCGCGTTCAGGGCGGACGTGAGCGCCGGGCGTGGCCCGGCGGCGTCCGCAGCCGGAGCCGCTCCCACTGCTCTCGCCGAAGACCGTCCGCGAGGGCCGAGTGCACGCCGCGGAGTAGAGATCCGCGAGGTCCGCGCTCCGGCTAGTCTCTCGAGGACCGCGTCTTCCAGTAGACGGCGTAGCGCTCGCCGGCGATCGCGTGGAGCGGGGCGAGCGCGATCGCCCGCTTCTGGTCCGCCAGGCGAAACGTCAGCGCCGGGCTGCGGTCCTTTTCGATCACGCTCGCGACGTCGCCACCGCCGATCCGGACGTCGTCCACGGCGGCCGGATCCCCCTTGAGCTCGCAGTCGTATCCGCCATAGGTCTTCTCGCGAGTCAGACCTTCCGATCCAAGCCGTCCGGCCAGCACCAGCGGGCCGTACATCGCGGCCTGGATCGAAGGATCGTCGGGCATCGGCTCGGTCCACAGCGACATCGGCAGCGAGAGGTCCACGCGATCGCCGGTCTTCCAGACGCGCGTGAGCGCCAGGTAGCTCGACGGCGATGCAAACGCAGGAATCCGCGCGCCGTTGACCTTCACGCTGCCGCCCCTCGTGGCCCACCCCGGAATGCGGAGCCGCAGAGTCAGCTCGACGGGCTGCTTCGCTTCGATGTGAATCGTCGTTCCCTCTTCCTCGGGGAACCGCGTCTCCTGCCGCAAACGCAGTCCCTTCTCCGGCCAGACCAGCTGCGACGCGGTGTAGAGGTTCACGAAGAGGCCGTTCCCATCGTGGAAGTAGATGCTGTCGGCGAGCTTGGAGAACTCCTCGATGCCCGTCCCGGTGCAGCACCAGAAGGCTCCCAACGGCTCGCCGTAGAACTTCCAGTACCCGGATGCGAGCGGGTAGTAGTACATGAGCGTCCCGTCGGCGGGGTTCTGCGTCCCCAGCCGGGAGTTCCACAGCGTCCGTTCGTAGGAGTCGGCCGCCCGCGCGTCGCCGGTCCAGGCGAAGACGTGGCGGGTGAGCTTCAAGAGGTTGTAGGCGCAGCAGCACTCCGCGGTCGACGCGGAGAGCTCGCTCGCGAGAACGCCCGGCGGCGTCTCCCACCGCTCGCCGTTGCTCGTGTTGCCGGTGCAGTAGGCACGCGCCCCGGTCACCTCGCTCCAGAAATACTCCGCGATGTCCCGGTAGCGCTTTTCGCCGGTGAGCTCGTAGCGGCGGGCGGCGCCGATGATCTTGGGGATCTGGGTGTTGACGTGCAGGCCCTTCAACTCGTCCCGGCGCTGCGCCAGCGGCTCGAAGAAGGCCGGGTGGTCGAACCGGTGGGCCAGGTCCCGGTACTCCTCCTTGCCCGTCACGGAAGCGAGGTCGTAGAGGGCCTCGTTCATGCCGCCGAACTCGATGGTCAGGATGCGGTCCATCTGCGCGTCGGAGAGTCCCTTGGTCCAGGTGCGGACCCATCCGGCGATCCCCTCGGCGACCTTCAGGGCGTCCTCGTTTCCGCAGTGCCGGTGGACCGCCAGGTGCCCGGCCAGGATCTTGTGGACCGTGTAGAAGGGAGCCCACACCTTCGCGCCGCGCCGAAGGCGGTCGAACTCCTCCTCGGGGAAAGCGGACAGGTAGCCGCTGCCCACGGCCTTCTGGCAGGCGGCGAGCGCGGCGACCGCGGAGTCGGCCCGCTTGCGAAACTCGGCCTCTCCCGTGCCGGCGTAAGCGAGCGCGCAGGCCGAGAGGTAGTGGCCGGTGAAGTGGCCGCGCAGCTCACAGTCCGGCTTCTCCCAGCCGCCGAGCGGCTGCGCGGACGAGGAGAGCCCGGCGTTCAACCGGAACGCGCGCAGGAGGCGCTCTTGGGGGAGCGAGAGCAGGTACCGCGCGTTCAGGGCCTGGGCGTCGTGAAAGGGTCCGGGCAGGAGCCGGACGCGCTCGAGCGGAAACGGCCGGATCGTCCCCAGGGTCGCGTCGATCCGCTCCGGGACCGTAGCGCCGGCGTCCGCATCGGCGGCGGAAGCGAACCTGACGCGGGAGATGACGCCGGCGCCCGCGGCGGCGGCCGCGCCCAGGAACACACGGCGAGTCCAACCGGATGACTGGCTCATGCCGGCGACGTTATGGCCGCCGGCGGCCGTGGTCAAGCGAGCCGCGTGCTGGCGTCATCCGACGGGCAGGTTTCTCGTGGCTGCGCTCCTCGGAATGACGGTGTCGGCCCGGAGCGTTGCTTACTGTCTCGGCTCCAGGGGGACTTTCAGGATCACCGCGTCGCGCATCTCCTCCGGCCTTGGGGGATGCTCGGGGTTGAGGAACATCTGCCCCTGGCTGTCGGCCGAGAAGTAGAGCGCGCCGTCCACAACGACTCCCAGAGTCGGCTCGTCGAAGTCGGGATGGTTCATCTCCAGGATCCGCGAGCGCGCGATCGTGACGCCGTCGGCGGCGAGATCCAGGCGAATGACCCGGTGGGGGATCACGCCGTTCTGGATCGCGATCAGGCTGTTCTGGTACCGCGTCAAACCGTCGATGCCGCAGAGCGACAGGTCCGCGGGCACGGCGAGCCGGGTGACCCGCCGGCCGGCGAGGTCGACGGCGAAGAGATCGCGGTAGTCGGAGACGTAGAGCGTCCGGGCGTCTTCGGAGACCGCCATTCCCTGCGTGCCCCCGAAGGCGTCCGACTCGAGCAGAACCTGAAGCGTGCCGCCGGGCGGGATCGTCCAGATCCGCGAGCTCTGTCCGTCGTTGACGTACACCGTTCCATCCGGCGCGACGGTCAGGTCGTCGCACGCGATAGGCTGCGAAGGGTCCGGCGAGACGTGGCGCTTGCGCAGACGGCCGCTGTCCAGGTCGAACTCGAAGACGACGCCAGGGCTCTTGTCTTCCTTGCGATAGCCATCCATCGAGGGAAAGGCCTGGGAGGCGACCCAGAGCGACCGCCGCTTCGGATCGGCCCGCATGCCCAGAGCGCTCAGGAGACCGTCGCGGCCGGCGGGAACGAAATCGCTCTGTTTGCCCGCAGCGTCGATGCGCACGATCCGCCGGTGGCGGATGCTGGCCACGAATAAGCTTCGGGTCACCGGGTCGTAGGCCACTCCTTCGGCGATGAAGCCCTTCTCCGGGATGGTGAACGCGCGGGCGGCGCCGGACGTGATCCGCTCCTTGCGAAACGCGTTCATGCGGGCGAGCACGCTCTGGTATTCCGCGGTCTGCCGGATCGAGGCGAGGGCGGGCTCGCGGTCGAGGTTGGTGGCCACGCGATGCGCCAGGATCGCCTCGAGCGAACGGAAGGCGTCCGCGTTGCGGCCGTTCAGAGCCTGGGCGCAGGCCAGGCTGTAGAGAGTGAAGATGTTGCCGGGCACGCGGCGAGCCAGCTCCTCGTAGATCGAGAGGAACTCCGCCTTGTCCCCGCGCTTGTAGGCTGCGCGCCCTTCCTTCTCCAGAGCGCGGTTGCCGTGTCCGGCCGGCGCGGCCGCCGGGGCAGGCGTCGGAGTCTCGACGGCTGGGGTCGGGGCAAGCCCGAGGAGGGCGAAAAGAAAGAAGAGCGCGCTCACCGCCGTTACGTACGAAGGCCCGACGGAGACGTTCGCGGCGCCGTCCCCGGAAACGCGGGCTTCGTCCTTGCCGTCAGAACGATCAGAGGAACGTCTCCGTCCTGAGAAACAACGGTCAACGCGCAACCGCTGGATCCGCCGGGTTCTGCTGCCGGAGGATCACGATATCCGCGTTGCTTCGCCCCCGCGTGAAGAAGAGCTTGGATCCGTCCCGCGAGATCTTGGGGTCTTCGATGTACAGGTCGTTGCCCGAGAAGTCGGTCACCTCTTGCGGCGGCGCGCTCTTCCAATCCTGAGCGGGGCCGGGAACTCGAAAGATGTTCTTGTGGTTCTGCTGGAAGTACAGCCAGCGCCCCGACGGCGAAAAGAAGGGATGGAAGGCTTCGTAGGTCTTGTCGACGACGGGTCGCGCGGTTCCGCCGGCGATGGGGACCACGGCGAGCGCATTGCTTCCACCCCGCCTGGTTTGAAAGACGACCCACTGCCCGGAGCGATCCACGATGAAGAGCGTTCGCGCATCGGCGCCGGGCACCGGAACCGTGCGGCCCGACGCCAGGTCGAGCTCGAGCAGCGAATCGCCGCGCGGAGTCAGCATCTTCGCGCCGTCGGGCATCCAGACGGGCGCCCCGGCTCCCTGGATCTGGGCGACGCGGCGAGGGCTCGTGCCGTCGGCGTTCATCAGCCAGAGGTCGGAGGAAGCCCCCGACGCGCCGATGGGTTGACGCGTGAATGCGATCCGGCGTCCGTCCGGCGACCACGTCGGATTGATGTCCGAGAACCCCGTCTCGCTCGTCAATTCGACCGGCGGCGCCGGCGGATCGACTCGCCAGAGGTGTGAGCCGGCGCCGCGCTCGGCGCCGTAGACGGCGGCCTTGCCATCCGGCGAGACATCGAAGAAGCCGACCTGATTGTTGCCGGAGGTCAGCGCTTGCTCGGCCCCCAGGACGCGGCCCCGCTCCTCGTCGAAGGACACCTCTTCGAGATTCAGCGTCTCGTTCACTGCCGAAAAGGCAATGACCTTCCCATCGCCGGACACGGCCGCGCCGACGTCGGCGCCGGAGCCGAAGGTCAATGGCCGAGCAGATCCCGTGACTTCTCCGCGGGCCAACGAGAACGGCGCCGTCCAGAGCGTTCGGCCCTTGCCGGGCTGCCCGTTGGTATAGAGGATGCTCGTCGAGCCCGCGCCCCACGCGGGGGACTCGCCCTGAGCCAGGATCTTCGGCTTTCCTCCTCGCGCGGAGACGACTTCGACCTGGTTACCGTTCTGGTACAGCAGCCACTGCCCATCCCGCGAAAGCCGGGGAAAGAAATAACGGGCCACGAAGGCCTCGTCGATCGGCAGATCGCGGCCGAGTCCGCCGCTCGCCGGAACGAGCGCAATTCGAGCATTGCGGAAGGAGCCGTGGACGTACACGATGCCCGTTCCGTCCGGTGTCCACGACGGAAAGTTCGCGTCGGCAACGATCCGTCGCGCCGGCCCTCCCAGGGCAGGCATCACCCAGATGTCGCCTCCGACGCGCGGAAGGCCCGGTGCGGCGTGGAAGATCTCCGCTCCGCCCGAGCGGTCCGAGACGAACGCGATCTCGTGCCCGTCTGGAGAAAAGGCCGGCAGGATGTCCGAGGCAGGATCGTGGGTCAGGTTGATCGCCGGTCCGCCGGAGATCTGTTGGAGGTAGATCTCGAAGTTCCCGTCGCGGTCGGCGACGTAGGCGATGGTCTGGCCGTCGGGCGAGAAGGTCGGCTCCCCTTCGTAGCCGGGATCCGTCGTCAGCAACGCGAGCGTCCAGTCGCTCCGGTCCGGAAGGACATCGGCCGACCGCCCCCGGGCAAGGAGGTAGCCGGCGAGAACGGCGCATACCACGAGCGTGGCGAGACCCAACGATTTCGCGAGGGTTGCGGGAGGCCGCGGCGACGCCGGCAGCGCCGGAGCCGCGCCCGTGGGCGCGCTCGTGGTTTCGAGGGCGAACGCGAGATCCCGAGCCGACTGGAACCGGCGCTCCGGTTTCTTCTCGAGACAGTGTCGGAGCACGGGGGCGATGGAGGCAGGAATGTCCTGCTCGGCCACGTCCTCCTTGAGGATCGCGGTCATGCTTTCGGGCATCGTATCGCGGGCGAAGGGGCGGCGCCCGGTGACCATTTCGTAGAGCACCGACCCGAAGGAAAAGATGTCGGAGCGGTGATCGACGGCGAGGCCGCGCACCTGTTCCGGCGACATGTAACTGAGGGTGCCCATCACGCGCCCCGGCTCGGTGTAACTCGAGACCGTCGACTCCGTCTCGCTTCGGGCGTCGGCCGCGTCGAGCGACCGCCAACGAGCCAGTCCGAAGTCGAGAATCTTGACGCGCTCATCTTGCGTGACGAACACGTTCTCGGGCTTCAGATCCCGATGCACGATCCCCTTTTCGTGCGCCGCAGCGAGGCCGAGAGCGACTTGAGTCGCATAGTTGGTGACCCGGCGAAGCGGCAGCGGGCCCGACGCGAGTGCCTGACGCAGCGTCTCCCCTTCGAGAAGCTCCATTACCGCATAGGCGACGTTTCCTTCATGGGCGAAATCATGGAGAGCGAGGATGTTCGGATGGGACAAGGCGGCCACGGCCTTCGCCTCGCGCTCGAAGCGCGACAGGGCCTCGCGATCGTTCGCGACACGTTCCGGCAGCACCTTGATCGCGACAAGGCGCCCGAGCCGCGTGTCCCGCGCCCGGTAAACCTCTCCCATCCCGCCCGCGCCCAATGGGGACTCAATCTCGTAAGGCCCAAGCCGAGTGCCTCTCGGAATCGCCATCTTCACTTCACCCGATCACCCGATCGGACTTGCGCGAAGCGCCGACCTCTCCCATGCCCCCGGCGCCCAGAGGCGACAGGATCTCGTAAGGCCCCAGCCGCACCCCTGCTCCGATCGCCATCTTCACTTCATCGGCTCACCCGATCACAGACGCCCGCGGGGGCGCTTGCCGATCGGGTCGGAATGGGAACCGGAAGGGCCGGGCCGAATCGTCTAAGACGATGGCGGTTCCGGCATGTAATCGGGATAGAGACGTTGCATGCATTCCGGGCAGATGCCATGGCTGAACTCGGCCTCCGAATGCGTGTGGATAAACGACTCGATTTGATTCCAGTATCCCTTGTCGTCGCGGATCTTCTTGCACGACGCACAAATCGGCAAGAGGCCTCGGAGGATCTTGGTGCGGGCCATTTCCTCCTCGACCCGGCGAGCGAGCTCGGCTTCGCGCCGCTGAACTGCTTTCATCCGGCCGCCGTAGAACGCGCCGGCCAGACCGATCACGGCAGCACCGAGGACGACCCAGAACAGCTTGCGCTGGTACAGACGAGGCGGAACTCGGATCTCGACGAGAGCACGCGGAGCGCTCCAAGTGCTGCCCGCCGCCCGGGCAGCCGCTTCGAAACGGTACGTCCCCGGCGGCAGGTTCGTGTAGAACGCGGTGCGGCGGGCGCCCGCCTCGACCCAGTCGCGGTCGTAGCCATCGAGCCGCACCCGAAAGCGCGCCGTCTCTGGCGCGGCGACGTTCAGTGCCGTGAAGTGGAGCTCCAGGTCCGCGCGGCCAGGCGCTGTCTTGACGGCGGAACCCGCGGGAAACAGTCGGTGATCGATCAGGAGCTCCTCCCCGACGACATCCGGCGGCCGGTCGGGGGGAGATTTCGCAACGGCGACCGGATCGACGACCGCCACGCCGCGCCGGATCGTGAACCAGAGCCGCCCATCGCGCCCCTTCCAGGCGGAGGGCTGACTCCCGCCGTTGCACTCGCCGAATCGAAGCCCCTCCGATCTCCCGTACGACGTGCACGTGAAGCCGACGGGTCTCCCGGCTGCGGCATCGAGGAGGTCTTGCTTCCTCACCCGCCCGACGCCGTGATTGTTGCTCGTCCAGAGGTAGCCGGCCTCGTCCTCGAGAACGCTGTAAACGACGTCATCGCACAGTCCCTGGTTCATGGTGAACACGACGACGCGGCCGCCGGAATCGACGCGGAAGAGACCCCCTCCGAGCGTGCCGGCCCACATTGCGCCGTCCGCGTCGGCGTGCAACGACAAGATCTGAAATTTGGCGATCCCTTCGCGAAGGCCGATGGTCGTGAAGTGCCCATCGAGATAACGCGACAGCCCGCCGGCAAAGGTCGCAACCCAGAGCGCGCCGTCGCGAGAGAACGCCAGGTCGTGCACGGAATCGTTGGCCAGGCCGTCGCGCGCGGTGAACGCTCTCCACACTCCCGAATCGAGGACAGCGACGCCTCCGCCGTCGGTTCCGATCCAGAGCCGGCCGGCCGCGTCCCACGCCATCGCCAGGATGGGAAAGGCCGGGAAGCCCGGGGGAGCGGGCTCGAAACGTCCGGCCTGGAAAAAAGCCAGGCGGCCGCTCTGGGTGCCGATCCAGATCCTTCCGGCGGGATCTTCGCCCAGGGAAAGGAGGACGCCGGGAGGGACGCCGTCGCCCTCGGAGAATGTGCGGATTGAGACGGCGTTGCCGGACATACGGCTTAATCCGGCCGCGCTCGCGATCCAGACATCACCTCGCCGGTCCTCCAGAACCGCGTTCACGGCTTGCTGCGGGAGCCCCTCCAGAGACGAATACGATCGGAAGGGGCCGTCGCGAAGCCGGATCAGGCCGCCTGTGACCGTGCTGATCCAGAGGCTGCCCTGACGATCCTCCAGCAAGGAGCGGACACCGTTCTCCCCTTCTCCGCCCTCGATCTGAAAGGTCGCGAACGCGGCGCCGTCCCAGCGCATGAGGCCGCCGCCGACCGTCCCAACCCAGAGTGTTCCCGCACGGTCCCGGAGTACGGCAAAGACCGGATGCCGCCGGAGCGCCTCGGCCGGCGCGACGCGGGCAGCCACGCCGTCCGTGACGCGGAACAGGCCGCCCTGCCGCGTTCCGACGAGCAGGGAGGCGTCCCCCTCCTCGCGGATGCAGAGCACGGACTCCTTCTCGAGATCACCACCGACACGTTCCCATGTCTTCCCGCGCAACCGAGCGAGGCCTCGGTCCGAGCCGACCCAGACGCTGCCGTCGCGGCCCGCGCAGAGAGCCTGAACGCGTGAGGGGCTCGCCGCGTCCAGTCTCTCGAAACGTCCCGCCGCGGACCGGGCCAGACCCGTGCGGGCGCCGACCCAGATCCGCCCGCTGCGGTCGATGGCGAGGGCCCGGACGTCGTCGCCAGCCAGGCCGTCCTTCGTCGTGAACGTGCGAAACGAGCCCGACGAATAACGCACGAGGCCACCCAGGCCGCCGGCCCACAAAGCCCCGGACGGATCCTCCCCGAGGCACGTGAAGAAGTCCTCATGGATCGACGGAGTGTTCTTCTTGTTGAACACCGTGAAGCGCACGCCGTCGAATCGCGCGAGCCCCTCCTGGGTCGCGATCCAGAGATAACCCTCGCGACTCTGAAGAGTGGCCTGCGCGGTGCTTTGAGGCAGACCGTCCTCGACGCCCCAGGTCTGGAGAACGTACTGTGTGGGCAGGCGGTTCGGATCCAGAGATACGGCCGGAGACACGACGGCGAGCCACATCGGCAGGACAAGCAGGCTTCGAGCCGCGACCGACCCCGGCGTCGCCTTCATGTTCGGGCTGTCATCTTGCGATCGGAAGAAGTCCGATTCCGAGCCCGTCGGCTCGCACCGCTCGAGCCTCGACGGAGAGACAAAGCCATCTTCTTCTTCCGCTCCGAGGTCCCGTTCCCCACGATCCCTCCTTCCCTCGTCGCGAGACCGTGTGCGAATGATACGCGGAGGGCGATCGGGCTCTTTCAGACCGTCGACGAAGAAGAGGTCCGAGAGGACGCGGTAGATGGTGGAGGCGTAGCGCCGATGTATCCAGCGTTCCATTCCTGTCGATCCGAACCTCTGCGAGACGGGTCGGGCGCTCGGTCCGCCTCAGCGCTTCTCGGTCCGGTCGATGAACGCCGCGACGTCGGCCTTGAAGCTCTTCAAGGACGGCTCGTTGATGTACATCATGTGTCCGGCCGGGTAGTACTTGAGCTCGACGTGGTCGCGCAGGCTTTTCTCGAGGTTGAGGTGCGACATCATGTACTCCGTCGCCAACATCGGCGTGGCCATGTCGTAGATTCCGTTGAGGACGAGCAGCCGCAGGTTGGGGTTGTAGCCGAGGGCGTGGGCCATGTCCACGCCGGTGTTGGCGACGGGCTGCGGGAAGAAGCCGTTTCCGAACTTGTGCTTCCAGTCCCAGGCCGGGAAGGCCTTGGTGCTGGTGACGACATAGGTCTTCCCGTCGCCGAACTTCAGGTCCTTGTGCAGGTAGTCGAGGAACGCGGCGGTGAAGGCCGCGGAAATCGCCGCCGACTGCGGATCGTACTCGGCGTTCTCGCCCAGGAGATCGAAGGTCACGCCGGTGAAGCGCGCGTCCAGCCGCCCGATCGTGACGTGGTGCTCGCGCAGGAGCTCCTGGGAGAACTGCGACTCGGTGATGCGGAGCCGGGCCTTCTCGATGTAGTCGACGGAGAGGCCGGTGTACTGGTGGAGCTTCTCGGCCACCGTCTTCTCCTCCGCGTCGGAGAGCGCGTCGCCCTTCATGAGGGCGTCGGAGTACGGGCCGAGCGCGTAGGCGCGCGTCTCCGCGAGCAGGGCGTCCAGGCTCGCCGGTGGCGACGGCAGGACCTTGTGGTACCAGGCGCAGGCGGCGAAGCTCGGCAGGAAGAGCGCGTAGGGGCGGTCGTTGCCGGACCAGGGGAAGAGCGACTCGATGTCGAGCGCGACGGAGACGAGGATGACGCCGTTGAAGGCCATGTTCTCGCGCGACTGCAGGTAATCGACGACGCCGGCCGAGCGCGTCGTCCCGTAGCTTTCGCCGAGCAGGTACTTGGGCGAGTTCCAGCGCCCGTTCTCGGTGACGTACTGCTTGATGAACTGGGAGACGGCCTCGATGTCCTGGTCCACGCCCCAGAAGTCCTTGTCCTTGGCTTCGCCGACCGGCAGGGAGAACCCGGTTCCGACCGGGTCGATCAACACGAGGTCGGTCTTGTCGAGCGGGCTCTCCGCGTTGTCGACGACCTTGTACGGCGCCGGCAGCGTGGCCGCGGCGTCGGACGTGACGATGCGGCGGGGGCCGAGCGCCCCCATGTGCAGCCAGATCGAGGAGGAGCCGGGGCCGCCGTTGTAAGCGAAGGTGATCGGCCGGCGCGAGAGATCCGCGACGTCGCGCCTGGTGTACGCCGTGTACCCGACGCTCGCGCGCGGCTCGTCCTTCTCGTTTCGCAGGATGAGCGTGCCGGCCGTCGCCGTGTAGTTGACGGTGACGCCCCCGATCACGACGTTGTGCTGGGTGACCGACTGCTCGGCCGTCGGCTTGCCTTTCTTCTCGGAGGCCTCCGCGGCCGCCTTCTCCTCGGTCTTCTCGTTCTTCTTCGACTCGGCGGGGTTGGGCTTGGGCTGCGCCGGGGCCGCGAGGGTCGAACCCAGGATCAAAGCGGCGGCCAGGAAAATCCGTGCGTTCATCTGATCTCCTTTGTCTCGGTCCATCCGCGTTTCTCGATCTGCAAAGGCCTCCGGTTCCTTACTTCTTCGCGTCTGGTGCCCAGTTGGTCACGACCGTGAGCGGCTGCTCCTCCGCGACGACCTCGGGCACGATTGCCAGGAACCGCCTGCCGTCCGCCGAGACGTCGAACCCCCGCCAGCCGTGGCTCGGGCCGCCCGGACGTCCCGCCTCGACGCTCTTGAAGAGCGTCGTCTCCGGGCCGACCTCCAAGGCCGGCTCGGTCCGGAGGGCGACGGACGCGAAACGGCCGTCGGGCGTCACGTAGAAGATCTCCCGCCCGTCCCGGCTCCAGCGCAGAGTCGCGGCGCCGTTGGAAGAGATCCGAATCCTCTCCCCCGGTGACGTCCAGGGGGCGACGTAGGCCTCCGAACGGCCCGACTCCTGCGAAATGAACGCGACGGCCCGCCCGTCCGGCGAGAAGGCCACGCTCTCCGACTCGACGGCGGGATAAGGGAACCTCGCCGGCTTCCGGTCTCCCGAGAGCGGCAGGGTGAACAGCTCGAAACCACCGCCGGTGGCGCGCCGTTCCGCAAACGCAAGGATCCGGCCGTCCCGCGTGACATCGAGCGCTTCCTGAAAGCCGGCGCTCGGGAGCACCGCGGTCTCGCGTCCCGTGGCGAGGTCCCGCAACACGAGCTGCGGCGAGCCGGTGGCCGTGGCGGAGTAGAGCAGAGACCTGCCGTCGGGGAGCCACACCGGGCCGAACTCGCTCGTCTCGGGGTCGGAGGTGACGGGAATCTCCGTCCCCCGAACGAGATCCAGCATCCAGACGTCGAAGGTTCCGATCCCATGCAGGGCGCGCGCAAAGGCGACGCGCTTGCCGTCGGGAGAGATGGCGAGGCCCAGGTACTGGCCCGGCGTCCCGGCCTCCTCGATCCTCCGTCCCAGTCGGTCGAACCAGACGAGACGCCGAACCCCCTCGTGCGACTGATAGGCGATCGTCCCGGCCGCCGAGCAGCCAAAATCGGCCCATCCGGTCGAGAGAAAGCCCGACACGGCCGAGGCGATCGGGAACGGTTCCCCTTTCACCCGGGCCGCGGCGAGATCGAATCGCTGGGCGAGCAGGACCCCGTCTCGCGCGTACACGAGGTAGCCCGAAGAGAGGTACTCGGCGCGGAACGAGATCGGGGCAATCGCCCGGGAAGGCCGGCCGGGCTCGGCCAGCATCAAGGTGCGCTCCCCGCTATTGCGTATCTGGAGGTAGAGGAAACGCCGGCCGTCCGGCAGGAACCACGGCCACACCACGCGCCGGATCCCATGCTCCGGGCCGGCACGCAGGATCGGCTCGGGCCGGCCGCCGCCGTCCGCACCGACCTGATAGATCGCGTCCCCCTGGACCGACACGAACAGGATCCGGCCATCGGCTCCCCAGGTGCCCGACCGTCCGATGCCTCCGGCCACGTCGCAGATGGAGACCGGCGCGCTGCCGGAAAGGTCGACACGCTTCAACTTGTCAGGCGAGAAGAAACCGATCGAGCGGCCGTCGGGGGAAAAGAAGAGCGAGGTCGCTCCGTCCGTGCCCGCGATAGGCCGGGAGTCGGGGTCCGAGAGCCGTCGCACGAAGACCCGGCGGCCCGAAGCGTCCTCCGCAACGAACGCGACCCGGTTCCCATCCGGCGAGACGGCGATCTGGACTCCTTCCGCCGGCATGTAGAAGAACCCCTTGTCGGGCGGCGGCATGCGGAAGCGAACCGAGTCGGGACTCGGGACCGTGCGGACGGAGGCCTTCCAGAGCGCGGCCGCCGCAACCGCGGCAAGCGCGACGCTGACAGCCCATGGAGCCCACTGCCGAAGTCGCGACCGACGGCCTCCGGCCGCCGCCGGCTGCGCCTCGTCGGCCCCCTCGGAGATCGTTTCGAGCTGCAGCGCGACGTCGCGCGCCGACTGCCACCGATCCTCCGGATTCTTGGTCAGGCAAGTCCCGACGATTCGGTCCAGAGAGGTCGGCGTCACGGGCTGCAGCGCCGAAATCGAAGGGGGCTGCGCGGTCATGATCGATGAGATCAGGCTCGCCCGGCTGTCTCCCGAGAACGCCTTCCGGCCCGTGGCCATCTCGTAGAGCACGGCGCCCAGAGCGAAGATGTCGGTCCGGGGGTCGGTCGGCCGGGCTTCCAGCTGCTCTGGCGCCATGTACTGCAGGGTGCCCACGATCACGCCTTCCCGCGTGATGTCCGTCCCTTTGCCGATCGTCGGCGAGTCGGTCAGGTCGACCCCACTCGCGGTCGGCGCGATCGCCCGGGCAAGACCGAAGTCGAGGAGCTTCACCCCAGCGCTGGTCAGCATGACGTTTCCCGGTTTCAGGTCGCGGTGCGCGATCCCCTGCCGGTGCGCACGGTCCAGGGCCTCGGCGATCTCCACGCCGTAACGCAGTGTCTGCTCGAGCGGGAGAGGCCCGCGGACCAGGCGGTCGGCCAGAGTTTCGCCTTCCAGCAGCTCCATGACCAGGTACTCGACGCCGTCCTGGTTGCCGACGTCGAAGAGCGCGCAGATGTGCGGATGGGACAATGTAGATATTGTTTTGGCCTCGCGCTCGAACCGCTGCCGCGCCTCCGGGGACGACGCAAGGTGACCGGGAAGCACCTTGACTGCGACCTCGCGCCCGAGCCGCGTGTCCCGCGCCCTGTACACTTCGCCCATCCCTCCGACGCCGAGCGGAGCGAGGATCTCGTAGGGTCCCAGTCGGGTGCCCGGGCCGAGCGTCATGGCGGACCTGGGTCCTGCCGGCGCCGATTCCGGAGAAAAGAGTTCGCGATCACTTCAGCCCCTCGGCCAGGTAGAGCGTCGCGAGCGAGCGTCCGTAGCCGAAGAGGATCGTCCTCCCATCGTCGGAGAGGGCTGCGGCCGCCAGCGACGTGACTCCGGCCGAATCGGAGGGAGTGAACTCCTTCCAGACCTCGCGGCGTCCCGTGGCGAGGTCCAGGCGCAGGACGCGCGCGGGGGCCTGGTTCGTGGCGTCGGACCGAAAGAAAAGAGAGCGGCCGTCGGCGGCAAACTTGAGCGGCGTGTCGCTCGGCGCGAGCCCCGGAATCGGGCGCAGCGGTCCGCCGTCCAACGCGATCAGCGCGGGTCCATCGGGCCCCTGGACGACGATCGACTTTCCATCGGGTGTGAGAAGACGCCCTTCGACGCCCTCCGGGGTCACCGGGCGCGCCGGCCCTCCTTCGATGCCCTGAACGAAGACGCGCGGGGGCCGCCCCGGGGCTCGCCCGCCGAAGAGGATGCGCTTCCCGTCCGGGAGAAAAGCCCCGAACGGGCCGGAATGCTCGATCTCGTCTTTCGGAAACCTCCTGGGCTCTCCGGCCCCGGTCGGAAGCAGCGCGAGCTGCACCGGGGCCGAACGGATGAGCGCGGCCATCACCCACCGGTTGTCGCCGGAGATGGCCATCGCGTTGCCTTCTCCCAGACGCACCGGCGCCGAACCGTCCAGCTTGCGCAGGTACACGGAATAGCCCGGCCCTCCTCCCTCGCTCTGCTCCGTGAACACCACGGTCTTTCCATCCGCGGAGAGGATCGGGTAATAGGACCAGTCGAGTGCCGACAGATCGCGCTCTTTCGTTTCGCCGGCCAGCAATCCCAGGAACCCCAGGCGGGAGTTGCTGTCGACGAAAAGAACGCGCCCATCGCGCGAGATGTCCTGCAGCGTCATCCCGGAAGGCGTGGTCTCGACCGTGCGCTGACTTGCCGAGAGCGTGACGGCGTAGAGGCTTCGGGAGCTGCCGGCCTTCGTCGCGGTGAACCAGATCTCCCGGCCCGAGGCCGACCAGCAAATTCCCTGTTCGCTCTCCCATCCCGTCGACAGGATCTTCTTCTTTCCCGAGCGATCCACGACCGCGACGTCGCCGCGGTCGTCCCCGAAGACCGGGTGGTCGAGAAAGGCCACGGTGTTTCCGTCGGGGGAAACCCGCGGATCGCTGATCCACCCGGTGGTCTCGACGAGCACCTTGCCGGCCGGATACTCCAGACGATAGCGCCACTGCGGCGCGCGCACGACCGCGATCGCGGCGCCGTCCGGGGCCCAGCTGGCGTTGCCGACGTCCTCGAGCAGGTCTCGGGAGGCGCTGCCGGACATGGGCGCCTCCGACAACGTGCCGATCCGTGCGTATCCGGTGGAAAAATGAAGGACATTCAAGAGCAGCAGCTCGCCGTTGCGCGAGACCGCTTCGATGCGCCCTTCCGGGAGCGACAATCGGAGCGATTCGGGGCTCTCCGCGCGGACGGAGTAGAGCTGCGGCTTAACGGCTCCGTCCCAGGACGCCGCGTAGACGATCGTTTGCCCGTCCGGAGCAAAGCGTGCGGAGGAAATCGGCCCGCGGCCATAAGTCAGCCGCTTGAACGACGGAGGTGAGGATGGCGCCGCCTTCCAGATCAGCCGGCCGGCCACGAGGCCCGCGGCGAGCGCCGCGCCCAGCGCGGCTGCGACGGGGATCCAGGCGAACGAGCGCCGAAGGCGCCCCGAAGGGACTTCGACGCGCGGCGCCGAGAGACCCGAAAGGGCCTCCAGGGCAAACGCCACGTCGTGGGCCGAATGGAACCGCTGCTCCGGGTTTTTCTCAATCGCGTGCCGCACGATCTGCTCGAGTCCCGGCGAGATGCCCTGGTTCGTGACGGAAAGATCCGGCGGATCCTCGCGCAGGATCGCCGACATCGTCTCCGCCGCCGAATCGCGCTGGAATGCACGCTGGCCCGACAGCATCTCGTAGAGGATCGCCCCGAACGAGAAGATGTCCGAGCGCGCGTCGGCGGTCCTCCCCTTCATCTGCTCGGGCGACATGTAGCCGAGCGTCCCGAGGACCACGCCGGGCTCCGTGCCGGTCGCCGTGGGCAGGTTCGTGGCCTCGACGCCCGCCTCGCTGCGGGTCAGCTTGGCCAGACCGAAGTCGAGGATCTTGAGGCGCCCGTCGCGCGTGACGAACAGGTTCTCGGGCTTCAGGTCTCGATGGATGATCCCCTTCTCGTGGGCGGCCGCCAGGCCGTGCGCCGTCTGCAGGGCATAGTCGATGGCCTTCCGCGCGGACAGCTTCGTCCCGGCCATCGCTGCCCGCAGCGTTTCCCCCTCCAGCAGCTCGGAGACGACGTAGGGAGCCCCTTCATGCGTCCCGATGTCGTGAATTGCCAGGATGTTGGGATGGTTGAGCGCGCTCGCGGCCTGCGCCTCCTGCTCGAATCGCCGAAGCCGCTCGGGGTCGGCCGAGACCGAGCTCGGCAGGACCTTGAGCGCTACCTCGCGCTTCAACCGCTCGTCCCGCGCCCGGTAGACCTCTCCCATGCCGCCGGCTCCGAGGGGCGCCAAGACCTCGTAAGGCCCGAGTCGAGATCCCGCCACGATCGCCATCTTCACATCACCTCATCATCGGACCAGACGACCGCGAAGGCGGTCCGCACCAAGGAATCCCGGGATTCTACCGTTCGCCCGTCCCTCTTCCGGTTGAGGGCGCTGGCACGATTCCGCTAACCTTCGACGCCAACTCCGGACTCGACGAAAGGAGCTCTCATGGCTCGCCTGCCACTTGTCCCTTTTGCGACCGCGCTCGTCCTCGCCCTGGTACCGAACGCACGCGGAGCACCCGAAGGCGGGATCGTGACGGTGATCCGCGCGGGCACGCTCATCGATGGGAAATCCTCCGCGCCCAGGCGCGATCAGGTTATCGTCGTGTCGGGCAACCGCATCGAGAGCATCGGCGACGCCGCTTCGGCGAAGATCCCGGCCGGCGCGAAGGTCATCGACCTGTCCCAGGCCACCGTGATGCCCGGCTTGATCGACAGCCATACGCACATCTTTCTGCAGGGCGAAGACCCCGCCGAGGGCGGCTACGACGTCCAGCTCCTGAAATACGGCATCGCCTTTCGCGCGGCGCGGGCCACGGTCTCCGTCCGGCGGGCGCTGGACCAGGGCTTCACGACGATCCGGGACGTCGAGACCGAGGGCGCGGGCTACGGCGACATCGGGATCCGGCAGGCCGTCGAGGCCGGCTACATCCCCGGCCCGCGCATGTTCGTCGTCACGCGCGCGATCTCGACGACCGGCGGGTACCCGCTGGAGGGCTACGCGCCGGAGATCGACGTGCCCAAGGGCGCGCAGATCGTGGACGGCCCGGTCGAGGCGCGCAAGGCCGCGCGCGAGCAACTCGATCACGGCGCCGACTGGATCAAGGTCTACATGACGCATCGCTCGTGGCTGGACGAGAAGGGCAATCTGGTCTCGCAGCCCACCCTGACGCTCGACGAGATCCGCGCGATCGTCGATGAGACACACGGCTGGGGCAAGAAAGTCGCCTGCCACGCGTACAACGGCATCGGGCTGCGCCGGGCGCTGGACGGCGGCTGCGATTCGATCGAGCACGGCCTGGAGCTCACCGACGCCGACGTCGCGCAGATGGTCAAGCAAGGGACCTGGGACTGCCCGACGCTCTCGGTGTATTACGACCACTGGTCGCCGGAGTCGACGCCCGACGGGCAGCGCGACCGCAAGCGCGCCGCCGTGCACGGCCCCTCGTTCCGCAAGGCGCTCCAGGCCGGAGTCAAGATCGTCTTTGGGACGGACGTCGGCGGTTTCGTGTGGACCGAGCCGATCGCCCGGGAATTCGGCCGCATGGTCGAATTCGGCATGACCCCCATGGCCGCGATCCAGTCGGCGACGTCCAAGGCCGCCGAGATGCTCGAGATGTCGGGAAAGATCGGAGTTCTTGCGCCGGGCGCGTATGCCGACATCGTCGCCGTGCAAGGAGATCCGCTCAAGGACGTGCGCCTGCTCGAGCGGATCGGCTTCGTGATGAAGGACGGAAAAATCTTCAAGGACGCAATCCATTGAGACAGTCCGTCTGCGCGTCCGGACAGCGAGGAGAGCAAGCCATGCCGATTCTCCGGTTCACCAGGCCCATCGCGGTCGCCGCGCTCATCGTGGCATCGACACTCGGCGGGCAGGCCCAAACGCCTGCCGCGCCGCCCGCGTCCTTGGACGACACCCTGCGCCAGATCTTCGAGAAACACGCCTACCGCCTGCGCACGTTCGGGCCGGCGCGCTGGCTGGACGGCGGCCGCTCCTACACCACGCTCGAAGGTCCGGCGGGCGCATCCGAAGCGGCCGCCGGCCCGGAGGAAAAGAGGCGCAGCCCGGTCCGGGACATCGTCGCCTACGACACCGCGACGGGACGCCGCCAGGTTCTCGTTCCCTCGGGCAAGCTCGTCCCGCCCGGAACGAGCGCGCCGATGGGGATCGACGACTACCAGTGGTCCAAGGACCGGGCGCGCCTGCTCGTCTTCACCAATACGAAGAAGGTCTGGCGGCGCAACACGCGCGGGGACTACTGGGTCCTCGATCTGGCCTCCGGGAAGCTGCGCAAGCTGGGCGCCGACGCCCCCGCCTCGTCCTTGATGTTCGCGGCGTTCTCGCCCGACGGGAATCGCGCCGCGTATGTGCGCGAGAACAATCTCTACGTCGAGGACCTGGCCAGCGGCGCGGTCACCGCGCTGACGCGCGACGGCTCGGAGACGACGATCAATGGAACCACGGACTGGGTCTCCGAGGAGGAGCTCGCCCTGCGCGCCGCGTTTCGCTGGAGCCCGGACGGGAAACGCATCGCCTACTGGCAGTTCGACACGACCGGCGTGGGCGTGTTCACGCTGATCGACGACACCGACGCGCTCTATCCGACCCTGAAGCGGTTCCCCTACCCCAAAGCCGGGACCACCAACTCGGCCGTGCGCGTGGGCGTGGTCTCGGCGGCGGGCGGGGCGACGCAGTGGATCGCGGCGCCGGGGGACCCGCGCAACTTCTACATCCCGCGCATGGAGTGGGCCGGGGACTCCGCGCTCGTCTTCGAGCACCTGAACCGTCTCCAGAACCAGAACGACCTTCTCCTGGCCGATCTGGCTTCCGGCAGGATCTCGACGCTCTTCCGTGACGAAGCCAAGACCTGGGTGGACATCAACGACGAGATCCGAGAGCTCGATCACGGGAAGGCCTTCCTGTGGGAGAGCGAGAAGGACGGCTGGCGGCATCTCTACCGGGTGGCCCGCGACGGGGGGCGCGTGGACCTGCTGACGAAGTTCGAGGGCGACGTCCAGCATTTCGACGGCCTGGACGAGAAGGGCGGGTGGATCTACTTTTCGGCGTCTCCCGAAAAGGCCACCGAGCGTTTTCTCTACCGCTCGAGGCTCGACGGCTCCGGCGGAGTCCAGCGCGTCACTCCGGCCGGCGCGTCGGGGTCGCACCTCTACGCGGTCTCGCCCGACGGCCATTGGGCGTTCCACACGTTTTCCCGTTTCGGTGTGCCGCCGGCGACGGACCTCGTCGCCCTGCCGGCGCACACGACCGCGCGCCCGCTTCTGGACAACGCGGAGGTCCTGAAGAAAGCCGCGGCCCTGCTGGAGAACCCGACCGAGTTCTTCCAGATCGGGATCGGCCAGGGAGTCACGCTGGATGGCTGGATGATCCGGCCGCGCAACTTCGATCCGTCGAAGAAGTATCCGGTGCTCGTGTTCGTCTACGGCGAGCCCGCCGGGCAGACGGTCGTGGACCACTGGGCCGGCGACCGGGACCTCTTCCACCGCGCGCTCGCCAACGAGGGCTACATCGTCGCGAGCTTCGACAACCGCGGGACGCCGGCGCCGAAGGGGGCAGCCTGGCGCAAGGCCGTCTACCTCGCCGTCGGCGACCTGACGGTCCGGGATCAGGCTGCCGCGGTGACAGCGTTCGCGGCCGCGCGCCCGTACGTCGATGCCTCGCGCGTCGCGATCTGGGGATGGAGCGGCGGCGGCTCGAGCACGTTGAACGCTCTGTTTCGCTTCCCCGACGTCTATAAGGTCGGCGTCGCAGTCGCGAGCGTTCCCGACGAGCGCCTGTACGACACGATCTACGAGGAGCGCTACATGGGGCTGCCCGACAAGGACGGTGGCGGCGCGTACCGCGTGGGCTCCCCGATCGACCATGCCGAAGGCCTCCAGGGCCGGCTCCTGATCATCCACGGCTCCGGCGACGACAATGTGCACTACCAGGGAGCGGAGAAACTGGTGAACCGCCTGGTGCAGCTCGGCAAGCCATTCGACGAGGTCGTGTATCCGAATCGCACGCACGCGATCAACGAGGGTCCGGGAACCTCCGTCCACGTCTATTCGACCATTGCCCGGTACATCCGCGAGCACCTGCCGGCGGGAGGAAGGTAGCGCGACAAAGAGGGGAACATGTCTATCTCGCCGATCCTCGCCTTCCACATCTGCGGCGGAATGGTCTCTCGAGCAACCCGGCGCCGGCGCGAGCCTGACGGCGGAAAGCGGCCTGGACACGTGAGAATGCGGAGATCCCCCGTTTGGCCGGTTCTGGCGCTCGCCGCTCTTCTCCCGGCGGCTGCGCCGGGTCAGACCACGGCGGCCAAGGCTCGAAACGCCCCGACGCCGCGCCCGTCGGCCGACGCCTCCAGGGAAGCGCTCATCGCCCGCGCCAAGACGTTCGAGCTGCCGACGGCCTACGTCCCGCCTCCCGGCGATCCCCTGGTCCACCACACCGCCGGCTTCGCCAACGTCCTGTGCGCGGCGGTCTTCATCACCGGGCTCGATCCGGACTTCGCCGCCGAGAACGTCGGGTATTTCACCAGCCCTTACGCCCAACGCAAGAAGGTCGGTAAGCCCGTCGTCGACCGCGAGGCCCGGCAGGTTCGGGTCACGATTCCCGGCGGCGAGACGATCACCTCGCAATACCTTGGGAGCCAGGGATGCGTCGCGCTGCCTGCCGGACAGAGCAAGGTCTTTTTCAAGCCCGTCCAGGTCAAGAGCAAGCTGCCCGACGCCGCGTCCCAGGCGTGGCCGATGGGCGACGTCCTGCCGAAGGACCCGCTCCCCGCGGGTCTCGACATCGCAAGGCTCCGGCAGGCGGTGGACGCGGCCTTCGAGCCGGCCGGCGAGATGACGGCGGCCTTCGTGGTGAGCTGGAAAGGCCGCTTGATCGCGGAGAGGTACGCGCCGGGCATCACGGCACGCACGCCGCTCGAGAGCTGGTCGATGGGCAAGAGCGTGACCGCGGCGCTGCTGGGAATCCTCATCCAGCAAGGCGTCTATACGCTCTCTCAGCCGGCGCCAATTCCCGAGTGGCAAAACCCCGGCGACCCGCGCGCGCGAATCCGGATCGCCGACCTCCTGAACATGTCGAGCGGCCTGCGCATCAAGGCGCCGCAGGATCCCGACTACGACCCGGCCGGCACGTACCCCGACCACCTGTACTTCTACACCGGCCGCGTCGACGCGTTTCGCTACGCCGCCACCCGGCCGCTGCAATGGCCGCCGGGCACGATCGGCCGCTACCACAATTGCGATCCCGTCCTGGTCAACGCGCTCATCCGGCAGGCCGTGGAAAAGCGCGGCGAGGAGTACCTGTCCTTCCCGCAGCGAGCGCTGTTCGACCGGATCGGCATCCGAACGATGACGATCGAGACGGATCCCTTCGGAAACTTCCTCACCCAGGGATACGACTTGATGTCCGGGCGGGACTGGGTACGCCTGGGGAATCTGTTTCTCCAGGACGGGGCGTGGAACGGCCAACAGATCCTGCCGAAGGACTACGCGCGATTCGTCCGCACCCTGGCGCCGGCCTGGAAAGCCGACGGCCGCCCAATCTACGGCGGCTTCTTCTGGCTCAATGGGGATGGCGGTTTTCCCATTCCCAGGGACGCGTCCTTCATGGCCGGCGCGGGCGGGCAGTACACCATCCTCATTCCGTCGCGCGACCTCGTCGTTGCGCGCCTGGGGTTCTACAAAGGCAGCACCATGGGCTCGACCGGCCTCGGCAAGGCCTTGAGCCTCTTGATGGAAGCGGTCCCGGCGAAGAAATAACCGTTCTCGCCCACCGCACGGAACGCGGAACGGAACCCTCGCGTTCCGCGAGCCGAGAAATGCTCGGGTAGTGTCCTGTATACGGAAGTTCTACGAAACTTCGACCGAACAAAATACTCGGCACCGCCTGGATCCCGCCGGGGCGGCGAGGGGGAGGTTCGATCTAATCCGCAGTCTCACCTTCAGTGCCCGCGCAACTGGTCACGCGCTCGGATCTCTCGCGGTGCGTGATGGCGCACCGGCCCTGCTCGTCAGACGCGCCAGCCGGCAGGGAATTGGGATGACGATGGCCGTCTGGCCACGCAGGACACTGATCCGCGCGAGGCTCGTCGGCCGAGCTTCGCTCCACGGTGTTGCGGAATTGCTGAAAAGCTTCGACGTCTCGCCTCCCGCCGGCGAGAGAGTCGATCACTTCAGAGTCAGAACCACTTCCGGGAAGTCTGCAGTCGCGTCGAAGGGACCGTCGCTTGGCCGGGCCACGATGCGAATCGCCTGGCCGGACTTCACCCCCAGGTCCTTGTAGCCCAGGCTGGCCGACAGGACCGCTCCATGGGACGGTACCGCGGGAGCGTGGAACGGGTCGATCACCATCTCCGGGTTCGAAGGGTCGGCCTTGAACCGACCCAGCGTGGCCACCGCGTAGTACCCCTTCACCTTCGCACCCGTGAGACCGCCCGAACACGCGCTACCGCCGTTTTCGTATTGGATGCAGGCCATGAGCTTCGCGAGAAGCTCGAAGCCCGGCTTCTTGCTCCAGAACGTCTCGGCGCCCGTCTTGGGATTGTTGTCGGTGTCGAAATAGACCTGCACGACATCCGACGCGAAATCACCGCTCATCGGGCCCTTCAGGGTTGCCGTCATGGTCAACTTGGCCCCGTCGCTGGACAAGGCGAGCTTGACCACGTCGAATCCCGGAACAGCTCCGTCGCTCGTGTTGTGGGGTCTGACGTTGCCGGCCGGGCGCGTCCATTCGACGGCGTGCATCGCTTTCTCCCCCTTGGCCGGCTTCTGTGGCGCCACCTGCATCAAGCCTAAGACGAGAATTACGGGAGCAAACATCTGGTCCTCCTTCGACCTCGGGTCTGAAAACGGACGGGGTATCCCCGGAGGGTCGGGCTCAGGCTGAGTCGTCTGGCAGGAAGCGGTTCAAACCGGCTCACCTCCGAAGGGAAGCGCTCCACGGCGCGCGTCGGGAGTAAGATATAATAACCGTTTCGACCAGCCTTCAAAACCAAAGTCGCAGATCGATTCCTCCGCGCACGATGTGCAGCCGCTTTACCAATCAGCGCGCTCAGGAGAGGAGCCCGACCGCTCCGCAAGAGACGCCGTCCAAAATCCTCTGCGCGGCGGCGGTGGTCATCGCGTTCACGCTGCTCGCGCCCCCGCCGGCCGCCGCGACCGTGACCGTCGGGCCGATCACCTGGAACGTCATCGGGCTCGACAGCAATAGTCCCTCTGCGGGCCCGAACCATTTTCCCGTCGGGGCGCGGATTTGCAGCAACGTCGCGACCACCGGCGTTTCGGTGGTCTGGAGCTGGGATTCGGCCAACGCGAACATCAATCTGCGCCCGGGATCGCTCAGCACGATCACGATCCCGTCCATCGGAGCAGGCGCCTGTGCCGACGCGTACTTCGAGGTCGAGGTCACGCAGGTGCCGGCCGCCTACGACACCACGCGCCGCTACCACATCACCGCGACGGACTTCTCCGGCACTGTGTCCTCGCGCACGCCCCGCGAGCTCTACGTCGAGCACCTCATCTCGCAAAACCGCAACTCGACGACCGGCGTCAAGCTCAAAGAGATCGAAGCTCGGGAGAGATCCGGCATTCTGAGGACAAAACTTTCGCCGGCAGCTCCAGGACCTCAGAGATCTCAGATCCTCATTACCGATCGGCTCGTCATAGAAGCGCGAGCCGGTAGGGCATTGGGATCGCGATGGCCGTCTGGCCCCGCAGAGGGCTGATCCGCGCGAGGCTTTCCGACCCCTGATTGGCGAGTCTGGCTTCGAGCTCCGCGTAGTCGCCGAAATGCTGGAACGCTTCGACATCCCGCCGGCGCCGGATCCGTCCCTCGGCCGCCCTCCATGCCGCCTCGACTCCGAGGTCCTCCGCCGCGTACCACGACCAGCGAGAGCCGGGGGCGTGGCCAACGACAACGACTTCGGCGGCAAGCTCCGCGGCGTGCGCCAGAGCCCGTTCCGGGTCCGTCATGAGGTGCAGACAGAACTCGAAGAACACGACGTCTCCACGGGGTCCCACGTCCAGAAAGTCGCTCGTGACGAACGTGAAGTGTTCGGCCAAGCCGGTCTCGCTGGCTCGCGCGGCAAGCCGGCCGACCGCGGCTTCGTCCTGGTCCACGGCGATCACGTGGCGAGAGGGCCGCGTGTATTCGATCAGCTGACCGTCCCCTGCCCCGACGACAACGGCGGTCTTGTCGGCGAGGTCGTAGAACGCCAGGATATTCGTCACGATCTGTCCGATATCGGTTGCCATGTGTGCTCGTTACGTTCGGCCTTCCGTGATGTTCGCCGTCGGGAAATGATCATTCGAATCAAGCCGAAGTCGCCGTGGCCGTGCGGGACACTTTCCTCGACGATACAGGCCGCATCATCCCGAACCGCGTGGCCGCTCTAAATGTCCACTCCCGTCTCGCGACCTAGGGCCACTCGCCGGCCTGCTCCCTCCACCGTTGGACGTTCACGCCAGCCACGAGGAGCCAGAGCTCCAGGGGTATCTCGCCGACGGCGGCGGCCGCAGCGATGAAGGGGAACAAGTGAACTCCGAGCGGCGGTGACAGAAAGGTCAGCCAACCCAAACCGTCAATCGCCAACAGCACTCCCAGAATCCGAGGCAGGAAGGTCGACCTGAAGATGAGGTAGCCGGTCAGGACACACCAGAGTCCGAAGAACACCAGGTCGATATCGAAGGCGGCGGCGTTCAGTTTGAGAAGGATGAGCGCCAGCTCCTGCTGCTGCGGCAATGTCCAGGCGTTCAAGGAGCTCCCCCCCTTCAGAACGAGCAGAGGGGCAATGTAGAGAAGGCTGGCAAGAGCCTGCATGGCGCAGCACACGAGAACGATCCACGCCGCGAGTAAAGAGACGCTCCGGCTCACTGGCTTGAGCAAGTCATAAAGGAGGAGAGCCCAGGCAACGTGGATCACGACCCCGATGACGGAGAATGCGAACCCCAACCGAAACAACCGCTCGTGTCCCAGGATGTTGACCGCCGTCGCCGCGGCGTTGTCCGAGACAACGAGCCTGCCGAGAACGACCACCTGGCCGAAAGCCGACGTCAGGCCTTCGACCACTTGGCAGGCGCCGGCCAACCTGGCCTTGACCCGCGGCGACGTTTCAGCGATCCGTTGCTTCGCAGCGACTGAGCTCATGTTCTTGAACTCTTCAAGGGGCGGCGGATCCGTGCTCGCGAACAAGCAGTGCGGTCAGGAACCAACCCGGGTGAATTCCATGGTCCAATTGGTTTCCCAGGTCGCGCCACCATCGGGCGAGAAGGCCTGCTCCCAATGAGCCGAGGTTGGGGTGATCTTCGACCAGATGAAGCGCATCTTGATCGGTCGGCCGTTCAAGGTGTCGTCGCCGATGAAAGTTCCGACGCCGTCTTTGAACCCGCCGTGGACCGGCGGTTCGATGTAAGTGGGATTTCGCGCATCGAGCCACCAGATCGACCACTGGCCGGCCTTGGGATCGAAGGCCCGGATGCCGACAGCGCGGTATGTCCCGCCCGGCAGCTCCAGCACGTTGTCGTCCACTGTGCCCAGGCCATCGAGGGTGAGCCACAGGAGCTCGTCCCGGCGAAATCCTCCCACTGGGTGCTGCCGACGAGACGCCCCTTCAACCGGTGGTGCCGAACGGCCCACCGTCCGACTAACCAGTCCCAGTCGTGCCGGTGAGCGGCGAGTCCCGGGTCGTCGGCCCTTGCTGACTTTGCGCCCTGGGCTGTCGCGGGCGGGCTCGCGATGGTCAAAGCGGATATGACAACGGCGGCCACTCCCCTAACGAGCCGGCTTGGGCGTATTTGCGGTCGATGGTTCTCAGTCACGGATTTCCTCCTCGCAATGGCTGATGACGTTTCGTTGATGCCCAGGTGCTAAAAATTTAGCACCTCTTCCGGCCCGAAGATACGAAAGCTTTTCGGAAAGGTTTTCGAGAATCGAAGAAGGTGTTGCCTCAACGAGTGCGACGAACGCGGAAGTTTCTGAGCCCCGGCATATTGCCGCCCGCGTGCCCACGTCTGCGCAAGTGGTGCTTCAGAGAAGCGCCAGCCGGTAAGGCATCGGGATGGCGATGTCCGTCTGGCCCCGCAGAGAACGGGTCCGCGCGAGGCTCGTCGACCTCTGATCGGCGAGCCTGCGTTCTAGCTCCGCGTAGTCGCGGAAACGCTGGAACGCTCCGACGTCCTAACCGCGCCGAACTCGTCTCTCGGCAGCCTTCCACGCCGCCTCGACTCCCAAGTCCTCCGCGACGAACCATGACCAGCGGGAGCCAGGAACGTGGGCCGATGACAACGACCTCCGCGGCCAGCTCCGCCGTCTCCGCGGTGCCGCCTCCTGAAAACCGCTCGCGACGAGCGTGAATCGATCGGCTAACCCCGTTTCGCGGGTCTTCGTACCAAGCCGGTCGATCGCGGCTTCGCCCCGGTCGACGGCGATCACGCGACGAGCGGGCCGTGTGTACTCGATGAGCTGACCGCCGCCCGTTCCGCCCTGATCTCAGTCTTGCTAGTATCGCTTCCAACTTTGCGGGGAGCCGTGCGTCGCGGTCCACCGGAGCAGAGATAGACAAAGATAGACAAGGAGACAGTCATGAGAAAGGCCGCAGCTTTGGCCGTCGTTCTCGGTTGCCTCGGTGTTTTCGGACAGAGCGCCTCTGCGCAGGAGAAGAAGGCCGCGTCTGGGAAAGGGGCGGTTGCCGCAAGGAAACCGGCGCACGTCATCATGAGCGAGGCCGACATCAAGTGGGCAGACGCGCCGCCCACCCTGCCGGCCGGGGCGAAGATGGCGGTTCTTCAAGGCGACCCCGGAAAAGCCGGCATGTTCACGATCAGGCTGAAGGTGCCGGATGGATACAAAGTGGCGGCCCATTGGCATCCGACCGCCGAACACCTCACGGTGATCTCCGGCACGTTCAATCTGGGGACGGGCGACAAGCTCGACGAGGCGAAGACCACGGCCATGGCGGCGGGCGCGTTCGGATCGATGCCGGCGAAGATGCATCACTTCGCGTGGTGCAAAGGAGAGACGGAGGTTCAGGTGTCGGGGATGGGTCCGTTCCAGATCATCTACGTCGACCCGGCCGACGACCCGAGCAAGACGAAGAAGTAGGTTGAGGCCGACCCGGCCCGTCCGGCAGGATCGCCTTGGCGTAACGGATTCCTGCCGGGCGGCTGGATCGTGGGTTGTTGCGTCGAAGGGATGCTCACGACCTGCGCCCGATTCATCGTATCGCGGCCGGTTCTCGATGGGCTGGTCGAGCGATCGGAGTACTGGAAAAAGAGCAGCTGGCTGACCTGCGCCGCGGCGCTCGCAACGCCGCTCCACACCTTTTTTCAGCACCCTGCTAATATTCTCCGTAACGGCCCTTAACGGAGTCGAGCAGCTTCTTCGTGTCGTATCCGACGCCGTCCTTGAAGACGATCTCCACGTTCTCGATGTCCGTGATGCGGGCGGCCGGATCGCCCTTCATCACCACGAGGTCGGCGTTCTTGCCCACCGCGATCGACCCGATTTGCTTGTCCCGGCCGAGGTAGGTCGCCCCGTTCAAGGTCGCGATCCGGATGGCCTCGACCGGCGAGAACCCGGCCTCGACCAGGAGCTCGATCTCGCGTTGATCGCCGAAGCCCGGGATGTTGCCGTTGATACCGACCGGATCCGGTCCCGCGAGCAGCAGACCGCCTGCAGCTACGAATGCGCGCTCGAGCTCCATGTCCCGGCGGAGCAGATTGGCGTCGCTTGCCTGCTTGGAGCTGTTCGCGGACCGGTTGCGGCCGTACAGGTAGACGTCGCGCTCGGACGGCGCCATGGCGTCCAGCACCGCCGGCCGAACCGCCGGCCGGCCGGCCATGGACGGGTCGAGGTCGACGACTTTCGAGGCTTGACCAGGCAACGTGGACGTGATCGCGACGTGATGCCGTATGAGCGTGGCGATGAGCCGGTTCGCCTCCGGACTGCCGGGAGCCATGTGTTCGAGCGTGTCGTCGCCTTCGCTCTCGCTGCACGTATCCGGCTTCTTGCCGGGGTCCAGCGCGGTGTTCGCGAAGAATCCGTGCTCGAGATTGTCGATTCCGATCTCCGCCGCCTCCTCGTATGTGACCGAGCAGAGGTGACCCGTGACCTTCAGACCTCTCTTGTGCGCTTCCTGGATCGCGGCAGCGAGCTCCTCACGCGTGATGTCTTTGTAGGCCTTGAACGAGGTCACGCCGCGATCCGCCCAGAAGGCGACGGTCTGACGCGCATCCTCCGGTCCGGTGAGCCCGTAGGCCAGGGAATTGGGCGTCGCATTCAGATAGGGCCCGGTGACGTCCATGTGCGGGCCGGGAACAGAGCCTGCCTCGATGTCCTGTTTGAGCTTGAGCTCCGCGTAGGGATGCAGCGTGCCCGTCGTCCGTATGGTCGTCACGCCGTTGGCGAGATACAGGCGAGGTCCCGAGAAGATCATCTCCGCGAGAAAGAAACCGTCCGAGCTCCCGTCGGCTGCGAGATTCTCCCGCACGAAGAAAGACAGGTGATTGTGCATTCCGACGATGCCTGGCATGACCGAATAACCTTTGAGGTCGAGGATCCTGGTGCCGTCGCTCGGAGGCACATTTGCGCCGGGCGAGATCGCTGTGATTTTTCCGCCCTCGATCGAGACGTTCCGATCCGGCATCGGCGCGGCCCCAGTGCCATCGATGACCTGGACGTGCTCGAGGATCACTTTGGGTGTTCCGACCCGGACGTACTTGCGCACCTCCGGCCCGAGGACATCCACGCGTTCCCCGCCGGAGGGCGCCGAGAAAGACAATGCCGCCGGGATAACGGTGAGTACTGCCAGCAAGACGATCCGTATTTGCTTCATTTGACTAACTCTCTTCAATTCGTTGGAACCCGGCGAATGTGGGTCTTCAACCACAGTTCAGTCGGACTTTCCCCGGCTGGCCGGCGGCACGATTCCGTTCATGCGGAGGTACTCGACCATCTGCCCGTAATGGTCGAAGGCATGGGCGACAGCAAATGTGGTCAGGCGCAGTCGGCTCGACTTGCTGTGTTCCGGAGTCTGCAGCATGTTCTCGGCCGTCAGCGAGGCGGCTGCCTTGTGGCCCAGCGCAAAGGAGTCCTTCAGGAACCCGAGAATCTCGGCTTTCGTCTTGAGATTCTCAGGACCGTTTCCGTCCTTCAGGCCTTGCGGCAGCTTGTCCCCGGTCACCGGCGACCAGATGAAATAGTTGGAAGCGGCGATATGCCGGACCTGCAAGGCGAAGGAGCGCACTCCCTTGTAGTCGCTCCCGGGAATCTTCAGCGTTTCCGGCGAGAAGTCGAACCGCCCTTCGGGCATCGCCTCCGCAGCGTCGAGAATTTCCTTTTCGACGTTTTCGATCGCGCGATCCACTTCTGAAGCGATGGTTGGGGGGGCCTGCGGCTGCGGCGGCTCAGGCGCGCTCGCGTGTGCGGTTCTGCTTGTGCCCTGTGCCAGGGCGGCCCCGGTCAAGACGAATAATGCCAACAACAAGACGATTCGTATTTGCTTCATATGAGTCCCACTCCTCGATCTGTTCGAACCCAAGCGGCACGGACTTTCAAGCCTTCGATACGTCATCGATATCGCATGCTCATCGACGGGCCATCACCACGGCGAGCTCATACCCCGCGCAGAAGAAACAGAGCATCGACACGCGTCGCGCGCCGGGCGGGGATGTAACAAGCGAGGAGCGCAACAATAATGAGAAGAAGGGCGACGCCTGCAAACGTCAGCGGGTCTGTCGGCTTCACTCCGTAAAGGAGACCGGCCATCCCCTGGGACACGATCAGGGAGCCGACCAGTCCGAGAGCGGTGCCGGCGGTCGCGAGCCTCAATCCCTGGCCCAGCACCTCTCGAAGGATGTTTCTCCGAGCGGCGCCCAGGGCAAGGCGGATCCCGATTTCGCGAGTGCGCTCCGCAACCATGTAGGAGATCACTCCGTAGATCCCGATGGCCGCGAGAAACAGTGCCGTCAGAGCGAACAGCCCGACCATTTCCAGCGAGAATCTCCGCTCGGTCAGCGACGCGGAGACAGTATCGTTGAGCATCTGGCCGCCGAAGACCGGAAGTGTCGGATCCACCGTCTGCACCTGGGCGCCCACTTGTTTTGAAATCGAGGACGGATCGAAGTGCCCGCGCAGGAAGATCGCGAGGTGATGGGACCATGTCTGGAAAAGGCTCACGTAGATTTGAGGAGAGTCGGTTTCCGCCAACGATCCCGTCCGCGAGTCCGCGACCACGCCGACGACCGTGATCCAGGGAGCGTCCGCTCGGTCCCGCCGGAAACGCTTTCCGATCGCGTTCTCGGCCGGCCAGTACATTCGGGCGAACGCCTCGTTCACGACGGCGACCTGCGGGCTGCTCGCATCGTCCGACTCGCTGAGCAGGCGTCCACGCAGCAGCCGGATGCCGAGCAGGCGAAAGTAGTTCGGCGTCACCATCAGCCGATCGACGACCGGCGACTCGCGGCTGTCGAGGACGCGGCCTTCGACCGTGAAGAAGAACCGTCCCGCGAGCCGGTTCAGTTCGCGCTGGCTCGCGTCGAGCGGGATCGCGCCGCTGTCGCCGATCGCGACCTCGTCCACACCCGGCAATGCTTTGCTGCGGCGCAGCAATTCACCGACGAACGTGGCTTGCCGTGCAGCGCCGGCATAGCGGTCGGTCTTCAGATCGTTCGGATACGGCAGGCGCGTCCGCACGGTCATGACGCTTTCTGGATGGAAGCCCAACGGCGCGCGCGCCAGGTCCCAGAAGCTGCGGAGCAGAAGCGTGGCCGTGATCGTGAGCACCAGCGATAGCGCCAGCTCCGCCACCACCAGCGCGCGACGCATGCGGGCCTGCTCCCCTGAGCCGATCGCGCCGCGCGCGGCGTTCTGGAGAGCTTCGACAAGCGCAAACCTGCCCGAGGAGAGCGCGGGCGCCAGTCCAAAGACGACGCCCGAGATGAGGCAAGCCGCTGCGGCAAACATCAGGACGGTTCCGTTGATCGAGACGGCGCTCAACCGCGGCAGACTGTCGGGCACGAGCCGCAACAGGAAGCGTTGTGCTCCGATCAGGAGCGCGATCCCGGCGATCCCGCCCAGGAGCGATAGCAGCAGGCTCTCCGTGAGGAGCTGTGAAATCAGCCGGCGGCGCCCGGCGCCGAGCGCCTGCCGGACCGCGATCTCGCGGCCTCGGACGCTGGCGCGTGCGAGCAGGAGGTTCGCGACGTTCAGGCAGCCGATCAGCAGTACCAGGCCGACCGCGGCGAGCAGCAGGATCAGCGATCGCCGAGCGTCGCCGACGATCGTTTCTTTCAGCGGAACCAGGCGAATTCTCCACGCACTCCGTGCCGGATAATCCGCGGGATACCGATTCTGGAGCGTGGCGACCAGCGCGTTGACGCGGCTCTGTGCCGCCTCAAGAGTGAGGCCGGGCTTCAACCGCGCGATCGCCTCCGGAAGGTTTCGAACGGTACGCAGCGGATGGTCCAACATCGGCGGGCCGTAGAAGCTCGTCGCGGCCCAGACTTCGGCGCTGCGTTGCGCGGGCGAGCGCTCCGGCGAGCGGAAACCCGGCGGCATGACGCCGATGACCGTGTACAGGTCGGTGTCGAGCCGAATGCCTCGGCCGAGAATCTTCGGATCGCGACAGAAGGCGCGCTTCCACAACCCGTCGCTGATGACCGCTTCGCCGGTGAATCCCGGCACGTGGTTGCGCGGATCGAAGGTGACACCCAACTGCGACTTCACGCCGAGCACCGTGAAATAATCGGGCGCGACAATCAGCAGGCTGACGCGGTCCGGCGTTGAAGCTCCCGTCATGTTGTTCTCGTCGAACCATGCCGGCGAGACCCCCTCGAAGATGCCGGAGTACTGAAGGTCCTGCCACTCGGGCTCGGACAGTCCGACGTCGCGCGCGCTCACGCCGGGCAGATCGTCCTGGATGCTGACGAGTTGGTCCGGATGCGGATAGGGGAGCGGATGCCACAGGGTGGCATCGACGACGCTGAAAATGGCAGTCGTTGCGCCAATGCCCAGGGCGATCGTCAGGATCGCGATGGCCGTGAAGCCGGGGGACTTGCGCAGCCGGCGCAGTCCGTAACGAGCGTCCTGACAAAAGCGGTCCCACCAGAGCCAGCGGCCCGATTCATAGAAGCGCTCCTGCGCACGCGCCACGTTGCCGAACGCCCGGCGGGCGGCGATTCGGGCCTCTTCACCGCTGAGTCCCAGTTCCCGCAGGCGCTCGGTCTCCAGGTGGATGTGGGCTTCGATCTCCTCGCTGAAATCGCCGAAGGTCCGCCTGCGCCGGAACATGGCTACGTTTCCTCGGGGCCCAGAACGCGCCCGATCGCCGTCGCGAGCCGCTTCCACTTCGTCGTCTCTTTCACCAGTTGTTTGCGGCCAGCGGACGTCAGCGAATAGAAGCGGGCCTTGCGGTTATTCGTCGAAGTCCCCCATTTCGCGGAGATCCAGCCGCGCTCTTCCAACCGCTGGAGTGCGGGATAGAGGGCTCCGTGCTCGACCAGAAGCTCCTCGTCCGAAGTCTGCTGGATGGCGCGCGCGATGCCCTGGCCGTGCTGCGATCCGAAGATCAGCGTGCGCAGGATCAGCAGGTCCAGGGTGCCCTGCAGGAGCTCCAGTCGGTCGCCGGCCTCTTGGGTAGACATGTAACCTGAGCTTACGAAGCTCTGGGTCGGATGTCAACCCAAGAGACCTCATCCGGCCCTCTTCTGTGCCTGACGCAGGAAATGGGCGGACGAACCCCCTAAAAGTGACGACGGGGTGGGGATCGGGCCGCCGTCGTATCGTTCGGCTGCCGAGACACGCCTGGCCCGGGTTACGCAGCCGGACCATGGGGAAGACACCGAACCGCGTTGGGAGGTAGCCATGACACGCGGACGAGCAGGATCGCTCATCGCCACCCTTTCGCTTGCGGCAACGACCGCTCTCGCGGCTTCAGGGCCGCTCGAGGTCTCGGTCGACAGAGCGCGGGCCATGCTGATCAAGGAGGACCTGGGCGACGGCATCGTTGTTTTTCGAGCCCCTTCGGATCTCGAGTACTGGACCTCTACGAATTCCGTGGTGATCGTCAACGACGACGACGTCACCGTCTTCGACAGCTGCACACGCGCGGTCACAGCGCGCGCGGTGATCGCGGAGATTCGCAAGCTGACGCCCAAGCCGGTGCGGGTCCTCGTCAACTCGCACTGGCACCAGGATCACTGGTCGGGCAACGACGAATATGCCAGGGCCTTTCCCGGCCTTCGCATCCTGGCCAGCGAGCAGACGCGCGCCTACATGTCGCGGATGGGGTCACCCTTCTTCGCCGACAAGCTCGAGAGACTGAGCCTGCCGCGGATGCGTGATGAGCTGGAAGCGGCGATCCAGACCGGAAGGCTCGCCGACGGCTCGCCCTTGACCGCGGCGGCCCGGGCCCGCAAGGAAGCCAGCATCGCGATGGCCGGCCAGTTCGCGGCCGAGGTCGCGGCGCTTCCGCGCGTCCTGCCGAACCTGACCTATCGGGACGAGATGACTTTTTGGAGCGGCCGGCGCGAATTTCGCCTGATGAGCCTCACCGGCGATGCGACCGGATCGACCGTCCTGTACCTGCCGGGCAATAAGGTCCTGGTCACGGGAGATGTCCTGGTGAGTCCCGAGGACGGCAACGGACCTCCGCCCTGGACCACCAACTCGTATGCCGTCACGCCGTGGCTCGAGAGCCTCCGCCGGCTGGAGGCGCTCGACGCGAAAGTCCTGGTCCCGGGCCAGGGTCCGGTGATGCACGACAAAGTGTATCTGCGCCGGACGATCGATCTCTTTGCGGCGATCCTCGACCAGGTGCACACGGCACTCGAGCGCGGCATCGTGACACTCAGCCAGGTGCAGGCATCGGTGCATGTCGATCGCATCGGTCTCGAGTACGCGCCGGGCGCCGCGCTGAGCGAAGACTTTCACCAGGTCGTGGCGACGCTCGCGAAGAAGGCCCTGGAGGAAGCGCTGGACGGAGCGGCGGACGAGAAGTAACGGATTTCATCGCGCGAGCATCTCCGACCCACCACGCTCGCTCCCGGAGAACGCATCGCTCAAGAATCTCTGTCATCCTCGACGGGTTGGCCGCACTCCTTGCAGAACAACCCAAGCTGTTCGACTGTATGACCTCCGGTGCAGCGCCGCGAGGAATCGCCGACTCAGAAGGCCCAGAACATCGACTGGCTCAAGGACCGCGACATCGCGCGCAAGCAGGCGGCGACCTGCCCGTCCTGCGGGGCCCACACGCAGGACGGCAAGTTCTGCCCGGACTGCGGCGCGCCTCTCTCGACCGCAGTGACCTGCTCCAAGTGCGGCACCAGGTCGAGGGCCATCCCAGGTTCTGCCCTGAGTGCGGGGAGAAGCTCGCCTAGCCAGGCTCCTTGCTCGGGGACTTCCCCGGGCGCCGCAGCTCGCGAATCGGTTCTCCGCGCGCGGAGCGGTCGATGAGCGTGCGCAGCCTCTTCTGACGGGTCTCCTCTTTCTTCGCGCTGATCACCCACCACGTCGCGGTCCGGCGGTACCAGGGCGGCTGCGCCTGAAAGAATTTCCAGGCCGCGGCATCGGCTCGGAACTGCTTCTCCGAAGCCTTGTCGAAGGCCGCGGTCTTGCGCTGCTCGTAGGAGTAGATCTTCGACCGCTCCTCGTCCCGGGCCTCGAACGCCTCGCGGCCGGCCGGGCGCGCGCGGCCCTCGCGCAGGAGCCCTTCCATCTTGGCGATGTTGACCGCGCTCCACGTGCTCCTCGTCTGACGCGGCGTGAAGCGGATGACGTAGCTCGTTTCGTCGAGGCTGCGGCGGACGCCATCGATCCAGCCGAAGCAGAGAGCCTCGTCGACCGACTCGGACCAGGTGATGCTGGGCTTCCCAGAGCCCTTCTTGTGAAACCCGATGATGAGCTCGCGGCTCTCCGCGTGGTGGGTTTCGAGCCAGGAACGCAACTGCGCCGGCGTTTGGAAGAAGCGCGGCTTCATCGGGAGCGGACCTCGTCCCCGTCAGCGCGGCGCCCGCTGCTGCTAACTTCCGTGGATTTTGCGCGTGAGCGCCGGCGTGCGGCCGAGAAGCCGGACGTACAGCGCGAGCTGGCCGCGGTGGTATTCCTCATGGCCGATGCCGTGGTGCATCCAGGCCAGGCGAGTCCCCTTCTTGCCGTCGAAGCGGTTGATGTGCTGAAGCATCAGGAGCTCGCCGGCATGGTGGATGCGCTTGGAGCCGTCCTGGTGCGATTTCTTCAGGAGAGCCAGAAGCTGCGCCTTGGTCCGGCTTCCGCCGACGCCCTTGGCGTACTCGTGCAGGAATCCCTCGTAGGACTTTCGCTGGAAGTCGCCGTCCGGGCGCGACAGCTCTCCCGCCATCATCATCCCGGATTCGATGATGTGCTGCGCGAGCTCGATGACCGACCGGCTCTTCTCCGAGGGCGCGAACCCCATGTCCTTCTCCGGAACGTTCTTGAGCTCGTCGATCACCCCGGCGCGAGCGAACTCCCAGGACTCAAGAGCCTCGTCCAGCAGCGTCGTGAAGTCCATCGCGTCAACCTCTTCCTGTCCTCGCCGGTTGGGCGCCCGCCGCGCGAGCCCGCGTTCCCGGCCGATCCGTTTCGCCCGGCGCTCCGAGCGCGGGAATTGTAGCCGAGGCCGCTTCGGTATCCTCTCCCTATGTTGGCGGCGGCGCTGGCCCTGTGTCTGGCCTCGGGCGGAGCCGCCCCCGCCGGGCCGCCTCCCCCGAGCGCCATGGAGAAGGCGCTCTCACGGCGGATCGCGCGTTTTCATGGGGAGCTGGGCATCGCGGCCAGGAACCTGAAGACCGGCGAGACCGTCTCGGTGTCCGGCGACACGCGGTTTCCCGCCGCCAGCCTCATCAAAGTCGCCGTCCTGGCGGAGGTGTTTCACCAGGCCGCCGAGGGCAAGGTCCCCCCCGACTGGTCGGTGACGCTCGCCGACGGCGACAAGGCCGGGGACGAGACGGTGCCGCTCAACATGCTGCACGCCGGCACCGTGGTCACGCTGACCGATCTGCTGCATCTGATGATCGCCTACAGCGACAACACCGCCACGAACTACCTGGTCCGCAAGGTCGGCGCGGTCGAGGTCGATCGGCGCATGGCTTCCTACGGCCTGACGAATACGAAGATCTTCCGCCCGACCTTCCGCGACGGGCACGCCGACGTCTTTCCGGAGGAAGAGCGCGAATTCGGCCTGGGCATGACCACGCCTAAGGAGATGGCCCGGCTCTTCGAGCTCATCGCCGACGGAAAAGTCGTCGACCGCGCGGCCTGCGACCGGATGCTGGCCCTCCTGCGCGAGCAGCAGGACCGGACCATGATCCCGCGGTCCCTGCCTCTGGAGGCCGACAAGATCGTCGTCGCCAACAAGACCGGCTGGGACGAGGAGAAACTGCCCGACGCCAGGGGCTTCCACGGCGAGATCCGCACCGACGCCTCCTACGTCGAGAGCCCGAAGGTGCGGTACGTGATCGCCATCTGCGTGCGGCGAGGCGCCGACACCCGGGCCACCGTGGACAACGAAGCCCTGACCACCGGGGCGGAGCTGTCACGGATGGTGTACGACCACTTTCGAGCCGAACCGACGGGCGGCGGCGCGAGTTCGAGGTGAGCCGCGGCGCCCGCGGGAGCTCGTGCGTCTGGTAAATTCATAGGTCGCATGGAGAAGAGAAAACGCCACGCCACCGTCGGCGTCCCGGTCGGCCCCGTCCAGGTCGGCGGCGGGGCGCCGGTCGTGGTGCAGTCGATGGCCAACACCGACACGGCCGATGTCGCCTCGACGTCCCGGCAATGCATCGAGCTCGCGCAGGCCGGCTCGGAGATGGTCCGCGTGACCGTCAACGTGCCCGAGGCCGCCGCGGCCGTCTCCGAGATCAAGAAGCGGATGCTCGACGCCGGCGTCGCGGCTCCCCTGATCGGAGACTTCCACTACAACGGCCACGTCCTCCTGACGAAGTTCCCGGCCATGGCCCGCGCCCTCGACAAGTACCGGATCAACCCCGGCAACGTCGGCAAGGGCGTGCGGCGCGACGAGCAGTTCTCGACGATCTGCGGCGTGGCCCGCGACCACGGCAAGCCGGTGCGCATCGGCGTCAACGGCGGCTCCTTGAACCAGGAGCTGGTCATGGCCAAGATGCAGGAGAACACCGACCGGGACCTCGGGCACACGTCCGAAGAGGTCGTCAACGAGTGCATGGTCCTCTCCGCGCTCCAGTCGACCGAACTCGCCCTGCAGTCGGGATTGCGCAAGGACCAGATCATCATCTCGTGCAAGGTTTCCCGCCCGCTCGACCTCATCGCGGTCTACCGCGACCTGGCCGCCCGGACCGACCAGCCCCTCCACCTGGGTCTGACCGAAGCGGGCATGGGCATCAAGGGCCTGGTGTGGTCCTCCTCGGCCATGGGCGTGCTCCTCTCCGAAGGGATCGGCGACACGATCCGGGTGTCCCTGACGCCGCGGCCGGGCGGCGACCGGCGCGAGGAGGTCTACGCGGCGTGCGAGCTCCTCCAGTCGCTCGGGATCCGCTCCTTCGCGCCCTCGGTCACGGCCTGCCCCGGCTGCGGCCGCACGACGTCGACCACGTTCCAGGAGCTGGCCGAGCGGATCCAGGACTACGTGCGGGAAAAGATGCCGGAGTGGAAGAAGGATCGCGAAGGCGTCGAGACGCTGACGCTGGCGGTCATGGGCTGCGTGGTCAACGGGCCCGGCGAATCCAAGGCCGCCAACATCGGCATCTCGCTTCCCGGCACCGGCGAGGAGCCGCATTGCCCCGTCTACATCGACGGGCAGCACTTCACGACGTTGAAGGGAACGTACGCCGAACTCTCCGACGCCTTCCGGGCCCTGATCGACGACTACGTGGCGACGAAATATCCTAAGAAGGAATCGGCCCATCCCGTGCCGGCCTGACCTCAGGATTCCTTACTTCTCGATTCAATTCCCGCCGCGTCATGGTGGGAAGCCGATGTGTTTGAGAAGGTCCCGGAACCGAGCGTCGGAGCGAAGACCGTCCCAGCGAGGGTCGACCTTGAGCCCAAATTGGGTGAACCAGGAACTATGGGCTCGAAAGCCTTTCTCCAGCCATTCCATCGCTTCATTATTTTGACCGAGGCCGGCATACACGAGCGCGATGTTGATTGTGGGGTCGTACCCCTGTTCGGGCCACCGCTTCAGCTCCTCGATCACGGCGACGGCTTCCTGTTTTCTGCCCGAGACCGCGTAGGCATGGCCGAGCGTGGAAAGAGCCTCATTGTGCCGTCCAATGAGCCGGACGGCTTCTTGTAACTCGGCGATTCCCGGCGTGAACTGCTTCGTCTGCACGAGCACGTTCCCCATCCAGAGGTGAGCCGGCGGGAAGTCCTTTTCGAGGTCGAGAGTCCGGCGCGCCGCTCCGAGCGCCGCGTCGAGCCGGCGCGTGTAATAGAAAGTCATCGTCTGCAAATTGTTGATGATGAGCGAGAGCGGGTCCAGGTCGTAGGCTCGCTCGGCCTCCCGGATCGCTTCGGCGGACCGTCCCATCTGGAAGAGGTAAAGGCTGTACCAGTGGTGCGCCGTGGGATATTTGGGATCGAGCTCGATTGACCGCCGGTACTCACGACCCGCGGCCGGAAAGTCCCAGTCGAAGGACTCGTGAATGAGACCGAGCACGGCGTGAGGCTGCGCGAGCGAGTCGTCGATCTCCAGAGCTTTCTGCGCCGCGGCCTTGGCCATCGTAAAGGCCTCGCTCGCCGGAAATCCGTAGATCGGCATCACAGCGTAGCTGTCCGCGAGACCGCCGTAGGCGAGCGCGTAAGCCGGATCTCTCTCGATCGCCAGCCGAAAGTTCTCGATCCCCCTCTTGAGGTCCTCACCGTTTCTCTTGTTCCAAAGGTACCGGCCCTTCAGATAGAGGTTGTAAGCCTCGGTGTTCTCGGTAAAGCGCTTGCCGAGCCGCTTCTTGTCCTCCCCCGTCAACCGCTGCCGCAGCGTGGTCGAAATGTTCCGGACGATCTCCTCCTGTACGGCGAGAACGTCCGACATCTTGCGGTCAAACCTGTCCCCCCAGACGTGACTGTTGTTTCGAGTGTTCACGAGCTCGGCGCTCACGGAGAGGTCCGATCCGCGCTCAATCACTCTGCCCATGAGAACCGCCTGAACCCTCAGCTCTCGTCCGGCCGCCTGAGCATCCATTTCGCGCCCCTTGTACCGGAAGACGGAATTACGCGACATGACCGTCAAATTCGGAAGCTGCGAGAGGCTGTTGATCAGGCTCTCGGTCATCCCGTCGCTCAGGTAATCGAGATTGGAATCACCGCTGGCGTTGACAAAGGGAAGAACTGCCAGAGATTCAATCGGTCCGGTTCGCGAACGCAGGAGAAGAATCGCCGCACCGAGCATGACGAACGCGGCCGCGCCGGCAACCCACCGGGTCGGACCCCGAGCTGCTCTCATCGAGCGTGGAGCGGAGGCGGGAGACTCCGAGAGCGCCTCGAGGTCGAAGGCGAGGTCATGCGCGGAATGGAACCTCCGCTCCGGGTCCTTCTCCAGGCAGTGCCGCACGACCCGCTCCAGGCCTGGCGGGATGGCGCGGTTGGCGAGGAAGAGGTCCGGCGGCTCCTTCGTCAGAATCGCGCTCATCGTTTCCGCGTGCGACTCTCCGCGGAAAGCTCGCTCGCCGGAGAGCATCTCGTGGAGGACCGCTCCGAAGGAGAAGATGTCGCTTCGTGGGTCGGCCGCGCGACCGCGCACCTGCTCGGGTGACATGTACCCGACCGTGCCGAGCACGACGCCCGGCTCCGTCGCGGCAGTCACCGTTGGAGCTTCGGCCATGACGGCTGCGGTCCCCGGGAGCGTCAGCTTGGCCAGGCCGAAATCGAGGATCTTGACTCGCCCGTCGCTGGTGACAAAGAGGTTTTCGGGCTTCAAGTCCCGATGGACGATCCCCTTCTCGTGGGCCGCGGCCAGACCATGCGCGACTTGCAGGGCGTAATCCGCGGCACGACGAGGCGAGAGTTTTCCTCCCGCGAGCGTCTGACGCAGTGTCTCCCCTTCCAGCAGCTCTTCCACGACGTAGGGGGCATCGTCGTGCACGCCGATGTCGTAGACGGCTATGATGTTGGGATGGTTCAGAATGCCTGCGGCCTTCGCCTCCTGCTCGAACCGGCGCAGGCGGTCGGGATCGGCGGAGAGCGCCTCAGGAAGAACCTTGATCGCCACTTCTCGGCCCAGCCGCGTGTCTCGGGCTCTGTAGACCTCGCCCATGCCGCCCGCGCCAAGGGGGGACAGGACTTCGTACGGCCCGAATCGGGCGCCCGCGGGAATCACGCCACGGACCGCTCCGCACGGGTCAAGGGCCGCCGGCTTCTGGGCGCCGGCAGGCAGAAATCGACGTCCCGAGCGTAGCGGGTTTCGGCAGCAGGAAGGGCGGACACGAAATCCATCGCTTCAGGCAGAGGATACTCGGATGGCTGCGCGGAAGGGGGCGCCGACGTGGCTACCTTTTCGCCTCGCCGTAGACGCCGATCATGTTGCCCTCGGGATCGGCGAACCAGCCGAACTCGGTGTTCCCCGGCAGCGGCACCGGGCCGACCAGCTTCTTGCCGCCGAGCTCGATGGCTTTCGCCAGCGCGGCTGCGACGTCGTCGACCATGACGTAGAACGCCGTGTAGTTGTGGGGCTCGTGGCCGAGCGCCTGGATGTGTCCGCCGATGTCGCCGCCGGTGCGGATACGCGTCGAGCCCGGCTCGTCTTCCATCTTCCAGTCGAACATCTTCGAATAGAAGTCCGTCGTCTTGCCCCGGTCGCGGCATCCGATCTCGAAATGGCAGATCTGGTTTCCCATGGGCCCCGACGATACCTCAGAGCGAAAACGGCTCCCAGCCTTCGGAGGTCGCGCGGCGCGGAGGAGTCGGGAAGAGCCGTGAGATCTCCTGCGACCAGGCCCAGGCGCCAGTAGGACCGTCCACGTAGACGACATCGATCCGGCCCCACGGCGGATCCGGATGGAGATGATTCGAGTACCCCTCGGAAAGGTGCAACGTCTCGTAGCCCTTCCCTTGCAGGAACTCCACGAGCCCCTCGCGGCACCTGGCCTCGGCCACGAAATCCAAATCCGCTGTCGCCCTTGGGGAGCCATACAGGACGAGGGCCAATCCGCCCACGAGGGCGTAGCGGTAGCCGCCCTCGTCGAGGAACCTCGAAACCAAGTCGTACGCGCGTTCGAAGTCCATCCGTTCGCTGAGAGGATACTCGCGTGAGGAAGGGAAGGGAGAGCCTGGAGTCGTGATCCTCGCCGAGACCAGCGAATGGATCGCCGTCGACAAGCCGGCCGGCGTTTCCATGGCGACCTCGAGCCGTCCGGGCAAGTCGGGCGCCGACGCGGTCGCGCGCCTGCTCGCGGCCTGCGGAGAGAGCGGCCGGGGCGACTTCCTGCTGGTTCACCGGCTCGACGAAGGGACGTCCGGGGTCGTGCTGCTCGCCCGGACGGAGGACTCGCACCGCGCGCTCTCTCTGGCCTTCCAATCGGGGGAGGCCCGAAAAACCTACCGGGCCCTGGCCTGGGGGCATCCCCGGCCGGCGCAGGGAGCCTGGGACGATCCGCTCGGCCGCGATCCCGCGGACGGCCGGCGGATGAAGGCCCGCCCGGACGGCAAAGCCGCGCGCACGCGCTACCGCACCCTCGCGCGCCTCCCGTCGGTCGCCGATCTCGAGCTGTCACCGGAAACGGGCCGCACGCACCAGATCCGGGTCCATCTGTCCGCGCACGGCCACCCCATCGTCGGAGACGATCTCTACGGCGGCGCGACCCGCTGGCACGGGGTCCGGGACGCCGCCCAGCGCCGCGCCCTCGCCGCGGTCACGCGGCCGCTCCTCCACGCCCAGCGGCTGGAGGTCCCGGCGCTGGCGGTCGACGTCTCCGCCCCCCTTCCGGAGGATTACGAGGCGACGCTCGCCGCGCTCGTCCCTACAACAGGATCGCGGTAGGCTTCGTCTTCTCGATTGGGGAGGTGTTTCATGGCAATCCGTTTGGGCGACACGGCTCCGGATTTCGAAGCGCAGACGACGGAGGGCCCGATCCGGTTCCACGACTGGATCGGCAACGGCTGGGCGGTCCTCTTCTCGCACCCCAAGGACTACACGCCGGTCTGTACCACGGAGCTCGGCTATATGGCCAAGATCCAGCCGGAGTTCGAGAAACGCGGCGTCAAGATCCTCGGCCTGTCCGTCGATCCGCTCGAATCCCACAAGGGGTGGATCGACGACATCAACGAGACGCAGAACACGACGGTGAACTACCCGCTGATCGCGGATCCCGACCGCAAGGTCGCGCAGCTTTACGACATGATCCATCCCAACGCTTCGGAGACTTTGACCGTGCGCTCGGTCTTCGTCATCGGGCCGGACAAGAAGGTCAAGCTGACGCTGACCTATCCCGCGGCGACGGGGCGCAACTTCGACGAGCTCTTGCGGGCGATCGACTCGCTGCAGCTCACCGCGAACTACCAGGTGGCCACGCCGGTCAACTGGAAGCAGGGCGAGGACTGCATCATCACGGCGGCTGTGGCCGACGCGGACATCCCCAAGAAGTTTCCCAAGGGGCACCGGCGGGTGAAGCCGTACCTGCGGTATACGCCGCAGCCCTAACCGTCGCCTCCGCGGTGCGCGGGATCTGCGCCTTGGCGGGCGCACCGGCGGCCGGCTCGCCGGGCTCGACGGCCGGCCTGATCCCGCGCCTCGCTTCGGCTCCCCGCGGCGCGCGCCTCCTCGCTCGGTGGCTTCACGAGACGACGCGCCGCGGACAGGGGGCCGGAACCAACCGGGCCCCCGATCACCGTTTCGCACACCAAGGTACTAACATCATGGTGTCATGGTGGTATGCTGGCCTCATGAAGCGGACGCAGATCCAAATCGACGAAGAGACCCACGCCGCCTTGCGCCGCGCTTCGTACGAACAGGGCCGATCCCTCTCGGCTCTCGTCCGTGAGACCCTCTCCAGGGCTTACGGAGGTCGCCCGCAGGGGAAACCGAGACAGAGGAAGGACTTCCCATTCGTCGGAGCCGGCCGCTCGGCTCAGGGCAAGCTGGCACCGGTCTCCGAACGGCACGACGAGGCTCTGGACGAGGCTCTCTCGCCGAAGAAGCGTCGTTGACTTCGTCGACACCTCCGCCCTCTATGCTCTTGCCGACCGCGCGGATTCCGCAATCACGGGAAGCGATCCGCCTCTTCGACGCGTTGCTCGCCGACGGCGAGATCCTCCTGATCCACAACTACGTCCTCCTCGAGGCCATGGCCCTGGTGCAGCACCGGCTCGGAGTGAAACCCGCGCTCCGGCTCGCCGACAGCGCGGGCGGCTTCGAGTCGTCTGGGTCGACAGCGCCGTCCACCAAGAAGCGGTACGGCAACTCGAACGCTGGCACCCAACGCCGGGTGAGCCTCGTGGACCGCGTCAGCTTTCTCGTCATGAAGAACCGGAAGAGTCTCCAAGGCCTTCGCCTTCGATCCCGATTTCGCGACCGAAGGGTTTCCGCCTCGTCGGCTCGTAATCGGCCGCCTGGCCGACGGAGCCGAGCGAGACCCTCGCGATCTCAGGAAGACGTGAAGCGCAGAGGGAGCTTGAAGCCGCCGCGGTCCTTGTAGGGTTTCTGGTTGAGCTCGAAGGTCATGACCCCGCCGGGGAGACGGTGTAGATCCATCGGGCGCCGGGGTAACGCGTCGTCTCGATGCCGGGGATCGCGGCCGGCCATTTGCCGCCGTTCTGCTGGCGCAGCTGCCGGGCCTGCAGGATCTTGTCGGTCAGCTCGGCGTCGAGGAGATACTCGTCGACGCGGCGGAACAGAGCCGTGCGTGTTGGGAATCTGCAGCGAAAGGAGGATTCCGGCGACGGTTCTCTTCCTCGGGCCCCCCTCGGGAATGTCGCGGACCACGCGGGCGTCTCGAATCTCGATGTAATCCGTCCGCAGACCCTCGGTGACCTGCGACCAGACGATGCCCTGGTATGGCGCCAGGAGCCTGTTCCAAAGCCGATTCGGATTCTTTTGCGATCGCGCCTCGAGCTCGAAGAAGTAGCGGGACCGTTGTGCGCTCGGCCAGTGAGAGAGCAATTCGGTGTCGAGAAGCGATCGCTTGTAGTCGTGCTCGGCGAGGCGCCGGCGCCAGAGCTGCGGCATCCACCGGGATCCTGCGGAGGACCCCGGCCTGGAGCCGGGCCGTTGCGAGCGCGAGCGATCTGGCAAAGGGTCTGTCGCGATCTGCGGTAATCCTGCATTCATTCTCCACGACGCCTCCAGCGCGCGGCGGGCGCCAGCCTCGTCGCCGGACGCCGCGGCCGCAAGGGACCTCGCCGAGCAGGACCCTCTGGATGCCGATCGACGCCGTCGTATCCAGGATCGGCATGCGGTCCCACGTCAGCGCCGGAATCGAAGTCCCAGACAGGCGGCGCCGCTGCCAGCGAGCTCTGCCTCGAACGCCTCCAGGTCGGAAGTGTGCGTCGGTCAGAAACGCCTTCACCTCCGGCGAAGGCGCGAGCGACGTCGCCTTGCGCCGCCTCGAGCTGCACGGTCAGGTAGTGCGACAGCCCGCGGATTCCACGCTGCGTCCTCCGGACTCGGGATCGGTCCCTCGATGCCGCCCGAGCGGTCGAAATCGGCAGGGCTTCGGAGCTTCAACTCCAGACCCAGAGGTTGCCCGAGTCGCCTCGAGCCGCCGCGCCGTCTCGTTCGTCGCGGTCTTCGGATGGCGTCCGAGCAGCTGCTCCCAGGTTCCGAAGCTCGACTGCCCAGGCGCGCTCCTCGACCCGCTCCCGATGCGTGGCCCACGCTCCGCCGCCGAGTCATCCAGAGGAGCACGAGACCGGCGGCTCCCAGAAGCAGAGCGGCGGAAACCTTCCAGATCTTCATGGACGTCCGAGAGCCACAATATCCATATTGTCGATCTCACCCGATCACGCTGCGATCGCTCACGATCCCAGAGAACACCCCCATGAACCGGTAGAAGTTCCAGACGTCGACCTTGGAAGACATCTCGAAGGTGGCGTGCATCGAGAGAAGCGGCACGCCCATGTCGATGACCTCCATCTCCTGCGCCGAGAGGAAACGTCCGATCGTCCCGCCGCCGCCGACGTCGACCTTGGGCGTTTGGGTCTGCCAGGGGATGCCCGCGCCGTCCAAGAGCGAGCGGATGTGGGCCACGAACTCGGAGTTCGCGTCGAAGCCTCCGCCATACCGCTTGATCGTCACGCCGTAGCCCAGCCGCGCCGCGTTGGAGGCCTCGCTCGTGCCCGGGAAGATCGGGTTGATGCCGTCGTTGGTGTCGGCGGAGACGGCCTGCGCGTTGCGCAGGGCCTCACGCAGGTCGAGGTCGTTGTAGGCCTTGCCGCGCTCGCCCGCGAGCAGCCGCGCGATCGTCGAATTGAGCAGCTGCGAGGACGCGCCGGTGTTGTTGACCGAGCCGACCTCCTCGAAGTTGGAGAGGTAGGCGATCGCGGTGTGGCGCGGCGTGCCCTTCAGATCCAGGACCGCCCGCGCCGCGCAGTAGGACGAGAGCCGGTCGTCCTGCCCGAACGCGCCAACCAGGCCGCGGTCGAGGCCGACGTCGGCCGGATTGGCCGCCGGCACGAGGTGGAGCTCCGCGCTGACCAGGTCCTCCTCGCGGATTCCGTACGTGGTCGTCAGCGCCTGCAGCACCTGGGCGACGACCGACGTGCCGCTGCCGGGCACGCTCCCGGCGACCGGATCGAGCTCTTCGCCGGAGAAGACATTTGTGTAAGTCCGCGCGTGCAGATCCTTGTCCGAATGCGGCGCGTTGTCGGGAATGACGAAGACCGGATCCCCTTCTTTCAGGCCGATCGCTACGTCCACGCGCTTGCCCTCGGCCGTGTCGATGCGCCCGATCAAAGCCAGCGGGACGTTGCCCCACTGGTACTTCTTGATGCCGCCGTAATAGATGGTCTTGAAGAGCGCGAAGTTGCCAGCCGCATAGACCGGCCGCGCCTTCAACTCGATGTGCGGGCTGTCCTGATGCGTGCCGATGACGCGGGACCCGGCCAGGATCGGCTCCGAGCCCACGACGGCCAGGAGAACCGCCCGATCGTGCGCGGGAATCACGAGCCGGGCGCCCGGCTTGATCTGAGCGGAGTCGGTCAGCTCGTTGAAGCCGGCGGCATGGGCGAGCTTGACGACTTCCCGCGTGGAGGTCAGAGCGCTTCGCGCCGCCCGCAGGTACGCCTTGTAGTCCTCGGCGAAGCGGACCGTCTCGTCCTTCTGCGTTCCCGTGAGCAGCTCCCAGGCGGACTTCTTCGCGTCCCAGACGCTGCCGGGCCTGGCTTCCTGGGCCGCCAGGCCGCCGGCCGCGACCAGCGCGCAGACGGCGAGCACCGGAGCTTTCATCGAATCCTCCCGGGCTCATTCCGGGGGCCGGACGCCGGCGCGCCGGACGAGGAATTCGCCGCGTTCCACGCGTTCATGCCCCCGACCACATTCGTCGCGCGCGCGAAGCCCAGGCGCTCGAGCAGGCTGGTGGCCACCGAGGAGCGGTAGCCGCTCGCGCAGATGACGGTCACCGGGACATCGCGCTCGAGACGCTCTGCCTTCGCCTCGAGCTCGTGGAGCGCCAGGTGGGCCGCCTGCGCGATGTGGCCACCGCTCCACTCGCCGGCGCGCCGCACGTCGAGCACCTGGCCGGCCTCCCCCGACGCGAGGCGGCGGGAAAGCTCGTCCACCGCGATCTGCTCCGTGCGGGCCAGGGGCCGGCCCGACTCGTGCCAGGCCAGGATCCCGCCGGAAAGAAAGCCCGACACGTTCTCGATGCCGACGCGCGCCAGGCGCGTCCGCCCCTCGACGACCCGCTCCTCGTCTTCGGCCACCAGGACGATGGCCGAATCCGGCGACACCAGCGTCCCGGCCCACGACGCGAACTGCCCGGTCAGGCCGATGTGGAGCGACCGCGGCACGTGGCCCGTGCCGTAGTCCGCCGCCGTCCGCGTGTCGACGACGACGGCGCCGGTTGCCTGCATCGCCTCGACCTCTCCCGGCGAGAGGGCGGGAAGGGACGGCAGATTCGCGAGCGCGCCCGGGCCCCGCCGGTTGAGCGCGGCGTCGCGAGCGAAGTACGCGGGAGCCTCCGGCAGATCCGCGGTGACCAGAGCCACGAACTCCTCCCGCGCCATGGGCCGGAGCGCGTAGTTGTAGCGCCGCTGCTGCCCGATGGTCGAGGACGTCTCGCTGGAGATGTTCTTGCCGCACAGGGAGCCGGCCCCGTGGCCGGGATAAACCTCGACGGCGTCGGGAAGGGTCAGAAGCTTTTGATGGAGCGAGTCGTAGAGCTGGGACGCCAGCTCCTGCGGGCTCCCCGCGCCGCCGGCCAGATCCGGCCGCCCCACGTCGCCGATGAAGAGGGTGTCGCCGGTCAACACGGCCTGCGGCTCGCCGCCCCGGGCGCGATCGAACAGGAGAATGCACACGGACTCCGGCGTGTGGCCGGGAGTCTCCAGGAAGCGCAGGACGGCGTCTCCGAAGCGGATCTCGTCGCCGTCGCGCACCGCGGCGTGGTCGAACTCGGCGCGCGCCCGGGCCCCGAAATAGATCCGGGCTCCGGTGCGCTGCGCAAGCTCCCGGTGGCCGGAGACGAAATCGGCGTGCAGATGGGTTTCCACGACGTGCCGGATCGTCAGACCCTGACTCCGCGCCTCCTCGAGATAGGCGTCGACGTCGCGGCGCGGATCGATCACCGCGGCCTCGCCTTCCGATCCGATCATGTACGAAGCCTGGGCCAGGCAGCCCAGGTAGAACTGCTTGAAGAACATCATGCCTCCTTCGCGCCGCCGGCGTCCGGAGTCTCCGAAGGGAAGGACGGATCGAAGTCTCGCACGGCCGCACGAAGGGTGGCCAGGGCTTTCCGGCACCGGGTCAGGCGCGTTCTCCAGGGTTCGGCCCAGGAGGTCCAGGCCGGGAAGGCCGCCGCCGTTCTGGCGTAGCTCTGCTCCCAGAGGTCGGTCTGCCCGGCGATCTGATCGAGGAGCGCCTCGACGCGGCCCGACTCGCCCGCGGACTCGAAGAGCCCTCGCGCCGTCTCGAAACGCCCGCCGAAGGGAACCCGAAGCGAGATCCTGCCGCCCAGGCGCGCGAGCGCGGATCGCGACAGGAAGAACCCGCAGCGCGCGGGCGCCAGAAGGAAGGACAGGACGTCGGACAGCCGCAGCTCGCCGTTGTCGCCGGTCCCTTCCAGGTCTCCGCTCATCTCCTCGATCGCGGAGGGCTCGGTGGACTCGGCCGCGCTCCCGGCGCAGCGCTCGAGCAGCGCCTCCCGCGTCGCCTGGGCCAGCTGCCGGTAGAACTCGTGGGCCAGAGGATCCCGCTCCGCCGCCAGCGTGCAGACGGGGCCCCACGACAGCGTCCGCGACAGCGCGGGCGCATCGAAAACGCCGCGGGCCTCGGAGTGATGCAGGTATTTCAGGCAGAGGCCGAGGTGGTCGGGCGCCCCGACGCAGACGAGCTCGTCCGGCCGGAACGCCGTCTCCTCGAATCGGCGCGCCCAGACCAGGCTGTCGTTCCCGTTCAACTCCGCGGCGGGATCGGTGAAGACCGAGCCGTAGGGATAGACGTTCAGGACGAAGAGCGCGGTGTATCCGCCGGCGAGCTCCTCGGGCGATGCGTCCGACGTCACGCCCCAGGCCCGCGCCTGGTCGAGGGCCGCCTGGTCCGGCTCGGCGAGCCAGAGGCGCGCGGCGAGATCGAGCGGAAGGTTCATCGGTTCATCGGTTCATCGGCTCGTCGGGCGCCGGTACGCCGAGGCGGCCGGCCGCATCGGACGCAGCATCCATTGGGGCCGCCGCCACTCTCCCGAAGGAGGACGCGTCATTTCGAGCCAGCGCCGGAACGCCTCGCTCGACTTCTTCGTGTCGACGTGGACGTCTCCGTAGCGGTCGTCGGCGCGCGCCCGCGAGACGCGCACCTTCTGGTGCCAGCAGTGGCTTCCGCTCACCGGATCGGGCTGGACCGGAAACGTCAGGTTCTGATGGACGCCGGCTTCGGTCCACCAGATCCGGCTGGTGTCCGGATCCGCCGACGCGTACGGGCCGACGCCCCGGGTCTGGCGCAGAGTCCAGTCCCCGTTGTTCTCCGAGAGCTCGACCCGGGCGGACGCGAGGCGGGAGACGCCTTCGCCGTCGGCGGTGCGCCAGCGTCCCAGGTGGTGCGAACAGGCGATCACGCCGGGCCGGATCCCCTCGGTGACCCAGACCCGGTCGACGAAGAAACCGATCTCCGTCTCGACCCGCACCAGATCTCCGTTGACGATCTCGAGAAGGCGCGCGTCCTCGGTGTGGATCCAGGTGGGATTGGCGTGGGAGATTTCCAGCAGCCACTTGGCGTTGCCGCTCCGGGTATGGATGAGGGTCGGGAGGCGGTAGGTCGAGAGGAGGAGGAACTCGCCCGCGGCGCGGTCGATGTGGCGGGGATGCACGTGGCTTTCCACGTACTCCGGCAGCGCCAGCTCCGGCCAGCCGTACTCGGCGAGCGTCGGCGAGAAGAGCTCCAGCCGCCGCGAAGGCGTGCGGAACCCCGTGCGCGCCTGCCCATCCACCACCACGCCGATCGCTCGCCCCAGCGGGCCGGACGCCGGCGCGGGGACGGGCACGATGTTCTTGGCCGCGGGAGCGGGCGCCGACGTGTAGACGATCGCGGTGGCCCGATCGATCGTGGCGCCGGCCTGCTCCTCTTCCGACAGGGAGCGGTCGAACTCGGCCTCCGCGCCGGAACGGATCTCGAACGCGCCGTACTTGCGCATGTACGCGAGCGGCGTCAGGTTCTCCTTCGCCGCGGCCTCCGGGAGGCCTGGAACGGAGTTCTCGAACATCCATCCGTAGTAGTCGTCGACGGTGATCGGCTCTCCGGGCCGGTACGGCGACTCGAAGTAGCGGCGGATGCCGAGCGCGCCGTCGGGATCGATCGCCCAGGACAGATCGATCCAGAACTCCGTCTCCTCCCAGACCTGTCCCGGGTTGGCCTCCCAGGTGCGCGCGACCTTGTGGCCGAGGCGCTCCATCGCCGTCCGCCGCACCGGCTGCCGGAAGGCGATCCACTGGCCGGCGTGGGTCTCCTGGCTCATCACGTCGTGGCGCTCCGAGCCGTGTCCCATCGGCAGGACGTAGTCGGCCCACCAGGCGGTCTCGTTCCAGGTCGGCGTCAAGGCGACGTGAAGACCGATTTTCGACTCGTCGCGGAGCACTTCCAGCCAGGTGAACCCGTCCGGATTCGTCCAGGCCGGGTTGTAGACGCGGGTGAAGTAGACGTCGAGCTTGCCGCGGCCTTCCTTCAAAAAGTGCGGCAACAGAAAGCTCATCTCGAAGTGCGAAAGCGGGTATTCCGCGGGCCAGGCCAGGTCGTTCCAGCGGTCCACGTGCGGGGCCAGGTGCGGCGGCCGCGGGACCCATTTGTCCCAGGCGTTGGCCGAGGTGCCCCCCGGCTGCCCGACCGATCCGGTCAACACGTTGACGAGCCACAGACAGCGCGCGACCTGCCAGCCTCCCAGGTTGCCCGCCGCGGCGCTCCTCCAGACGTGCGCGGCAAGCCGTCCGCCGCAGCCGGCCACGTCCTGCGCGATCGTCCGCAGAACGGCCGCCTCGACGCCCGACTCCGCGGCAGCGAAGTCGAAGGTGTAGCGCGCGTACCGCTCCTTCAGGAACCGCTCGAACTCTTCGAACACGACCGGCGCCTCGGGCCGCTCGCGGCGCAGCGTCTCTTCCCAGTTCACCCACCGCCGCACGAACTCCCGGTCGTAACGGCCGGTGGCCAGCAGATGACGCGCGATGGCCAGGAGGATCGCGGCCTCCGAGCCCGGCCACGGCGAGATCCACGTGTCGGCCATGGACGCGGTGTTGGAGAGGCGCGTGTCCCAGACGATCAGCTTCGCCCCGGCCATCTTCCCTTCCACGATGCGCTGGGCGTGCGGATTGAAGTAGTGCCCGGTCTCCAGGTGGCTGCTGATGAGAAGGATGACCCGCGCGCCCGAATAGTCGGGGCTCGGCCGGTCGAAGCCCATCCAGAAGGCGTAGCCCGCGCGCGCCGCGGCCGAGCAGATGTTGGTGTGCGAGTTGTGCCCGTCGATGCCCCAGGCCGGAAGGACCCACTCCATCAGGCCGTCGTGACCGGGGCGGCCCACGTGGTACATGACCTCGTCGCGGCGATCCTCCTGGAACGCCCGCCGGATGCGGCCGCCGATGTCCTCGAGCGCGTCCTTCCAGGACACGCGCACCCAGCGGCCTTCGCCGCGGCGGCCGGCGCGTTTCATGGGATAGAGGATCCGGTCGGGATCGTTGACCTGGTTCAAGGTGGCCGGGCCCTTGGCGCAGTTGCGCCCGCGGCTGCCGGGGTGCGCGGGGTTGCCTTCGAACTTGCGCACCTCGAGCGACTCGCGGTCGACCCAGCCGAGCAGCCCGCAGGCCGATTCGCAGTTGAAGCAGACCGTCGGGACCAGCATGTAGCGCCGCGCGATCTTGCGCGGCCAGGCCTTGGGGTCCCAGTCGGTCCAATCGTCCCAGTGCTCCGAAGGCGGATAGGACGCCAGGCGCTCGCCGGCGTCCGTCGCGACGGTCGGAAGGCGGATCGGATCTCTCAGGCCGCCCATGGTCAGTTGTTGGGGATCTGCTGCGGCGCCATGACGTACGCCCACTCGTACAGGAAGAGCCCGGCGACCGCGAGCAAAGCGGCCGCCGCGACCACGGCCGCCGAGGCGCCGGCCACGAGAACCATGGACGCCGGCAGCAGAAGCCCCAGGACGAGGCTCGCGCGGTAGTGCGGGGCATAGCGCCCGCGCGTCACCAGGCGCGCCGCAGCCGCGGCGACGAGGCTGGCGTGCGGGATCCCGAACTCTCCGCCGACGGCCATGAGAAGCGCGGCCACGGCGCTCGCGGCGAACGTGACGACGAGAACGCGGGCCGCCGCCGCGGGCATCGGCAGGAAGAGACCGGCCAAGAGCAGGCCCGCCGATCCCGCCAGGATCGACTGGACCAGCATGTGCCAGGGAAGAATCGAGCTCTGCCAGAGATCGCGCCCCTGCGCCTGCGCGAACAGGAAGGCCGTGTAGACCGCGCCGAGCGCGGAAAAGACGACGGCGGGGAGGAAGAGGATCCGCGCGAGATCCGGCCGGCCCAACAGGTAGGCCGCGGCCGTGGCGGCGGCGAGCCCCGAGACGCCGATCAGGATCCAGGCGCCCCGCACGAGCCAGGATCGCCACTGCGGGCGCGCCAGCATTGTCCAGAAGCGTTCGGGCCGATCGAGGTCCCAGACCAGGAGGCCGCTGGTCGCCGCCATCAGGACGAGCGCGGCGATCGCCGGGAGCGTCGTGAACAGCGGGGTCGCGGGAAAAAGACCCAGAGCCAGGCCCGCCGCCGCGATCAGGAACATCCCGCAGCCGATCGCCTTGGTCACCAGGTACGCCGGCACCTGCCAGTGCCACGGGACCCGGTGCGGCACGTTGTACGTCTCGCGCGGCGCGGCCGACCGCGTCAGCGCTCCGGCCATGCGCCCCTGCGCGATCTCGATGGGCGGGCGCCAGTCGCCGCCTTGCGGCAGGTCGCCCCAAAGATAGCCGGTATCCTGCGCGGCGAGCGTGGGGAGCAGCGCCGACTCCTCGGCCTCGATGTAGAACAGCTTGGGCTTGGTGTTCTGCTCGGGCTTACGCACCGCGACGCGCTCGGTCGCCAGGAGGCGCGCCACCTCGGTCCTCGGATCGTCCATGTCGCCGGCGATGATGGCGTGGACCGGACACACCACCACGCACGCCGGCTCCAGGCCGACGTCGGTGCGGTGCGCGCAGTAGTGGCACTTCGCCGCGGTGTGCGACTCCGGGTCGATGTAGATGGCGTCGTAGGGGCAGGCCTGGATGCAGGCCTTGCAGCCGATGCAGAGGGCGCCGTCGAACTCGACGATCCCGTCGGGCCGCTGGAACATCGCGGCGGTCGGGCAGATCGGCACGCAGGGCGGGTTCGCGCAGTGATTGCAGCGAGTCACCTGAAAGAAGCGGCGCACGTGCGGGAAGCTCCCCTTCTCCACGTACTTGACCCAGGTACGGTTGACCGAGAGGGGCACGCTGTTTTCCGACTTGCACGCCGTCGAGCAGGCGTGGCAGCCGATGCACTTGCGGTTGTCGATGACGAAGGCGAAGTTCATCCGCGAGCGGAGTCTACGCCGGACGTTCGATTTCCACGGCGAATCCCGGCTCGAGCGTGAGACGCAGGCGCGCCAGCCGGCAGGGCCATCCCTCCCGCTCGATCCGGGCGGTCAGCCGCGTCCAGATCCACGCCGCCAGGTTCTCCGCGGTCGGAGGCACGGCCGCGAACTCGGGCACGTCCCGGTTCAGATTCCTGTGGTCCAGGGGAGCGTCGACCTCCTCCTTGAGGATCCGGTCGAGGTCGGTCAGATTGATGATCATCGACGTCTGAGGGTCGATCCGCCCCTCCACCGCAACGTCCAGCCGGTAGTTGTGCCCGTAGCCGTGCGGCCCCTCCTCGCCGTACACGGCCAGGTTCTTGTCTTCGCTCCAGTCCGGCCGCCACAGCGACCGTCCGGCGTTGAAATGGATCGTACGGGAAAGGAGCATGGGCCGTGGGAAAGCTTAGCGCACGCATCTTCCCCCAGTCCCCCCGTCCCCCCGTCCGATCCCGCACAGTTGGATACAATCCCCGCCCGTCGGACCGCACTGATGGAACTCTTCGCGACGACCCACGACCTCAGGGATTTCCTGAAACGCTCGCACGCGGCAGGCGGTGACCCCGTGCGCGTGACGGATCCCGCGCGCTTTCGCGCCGAGGTGACCGACAGTCTCGTCTGGACAGCCGTGTTCGGAAAGGCCGACGTGCGAGACGCCGCGCGGCGTGCGATCCGGGAGGCCGCCGCATCGATGGGCATCCTCCCCGCCTCGATTCTCCCGCTGTACCTGGCGCGCGGCAGGGGCGAGGTCTCGGGCTTCACCGTTCCCGCCGTCAATATCCGGATGCTCTCCTACGACAGCGTCCGCGCCGCGATGCGTGCCGCGCGCCGCCTGGACGTCGGAGCCCTGATCTTCGAGATCGCGCGCAGCGAGATCGGCTATACCGACCAACGCCCGGCCGAATACGCCGCGGTCGTCCTGGCCGCCGCGATCCGCGAGGGATGGGAGGGACCGGTCTTCCTCCAGGGAGACCACTACCAGACCAATCCCAAGAAGATGAAGGACGCTCCGGACAAGGAGATCGGCGCGATCGAGGCCCTCATCGACGAGGCGATTCCGGCGGGCTTTTTCCAGATCGACATCGACACGTCTCCCTTAGTCGACCTGTCTCGGCCGTCGCTCGAGGATCAGCAGCGGGAGAACGGCGAGCTGGCCGCTCGCTTCACGAAGTTCATCCGCGCCCGTGAGCCCAAGGCCATGCCGATCTCCGTGGGCGGCGAAATCGGCGAGGTGGGCAAGGAGAATTCGACGCCGGAGGAGCTGCGCGCCTACGTGTCGGTCTATCGCCGCGCGCTGGGCGGCGGCGAGGAAGGGATCGCCAAGGTCTCCATCCAGACCGGTTCCCATCACGGGGGCGTGGTCGGCCCGGACGGAACGGTCGAGCGCGTGGCGATCGATTTCGAGACGCTTCAGCGCATTTCCAAGGTTGCGCGCGAGGAGTACGGCATGGCCGGCGCCGTGCAGCACGGAGCCTCGACGTTGCCGCCCGAGCTCTTCGGCCACTTTCCCGATCACGACTGCGCCGAGATCCATCTGGCGACCGAGTTCCAGAACATGGTCTACGACCACCCTTCGCTGCCGCTCCCGCTGAAACGGGAGACCGAGCGTTGGGTTTTCGAGAAGTACGGAGCCCAAAGAAAGCCCGGAGAGACCGAGAACCAGTTCCTGTACAAGAATCGCAAGCAGGCCATCGGCCCGTTCAAAGAGCAGTTCTGGAACCTCCCCACTGGAACCCGCGAGGCGATCGGCGCGTCGCTCGAGGCGAAGTTCGTTTTTCTCTTCGGGACGCTGCGCGTCGAGAAGACGCGCTCCGTCGTCTCCCGCTTCATTCGCCCGGTGGACGTCTTCTCCCACGAGGCCGTCGCCGCCGGCCCCCGATCCGGCTACGTGCGGGACGACGAGGCGGGGGATTGACTCGTGAGGGGTAAGGCGTAAGGCGTGAGGCGAAGGAGCGGAACGGGGAACCAAAAAGCCGCGATCCGGCGGCCACGCCTGACGCCTCACGCCTCACGCCTCACGAAGATGCAGGCCGTCGTCAAGACCAAGGCCGCCCCTGGACCGTCGGCCACCGAAATCAAGTCCGTCCCCATCCCCACGCCCGGACAGGCCGAGGTGCTCATCCGGGTGCTCGCCACCGCCGTCTGCGGATCGGACAAGCACATCTACCAATGGGACCCCTCGATGGCGGGCATGGTCCAGCCGCCGCGCGTCTACGGCCACGAGTTCTGCGGGGAGATCGTGGCGTTCGGGCCCGGCGGCAAGCGGCCGCACTTGGACGAGGGGATGTACGTGTCGGCCGAGATGCACGTCACGTGCGGCCACTGCCGGCCCTGCCGAACGGGGCAGCGGCACATCTGCGAGAACACCCGGATCCTGGGGGTCCATGGCGACGGGTGCTTCGCCCAGTACGTGGTCGTGCCGGCCTACAACGTCGTGCCGCTCGACCGCCGCTTCGTGCCGGTCAAGGTCGGAGCCTTTCTGGACGCGTTGGGCAACGCGGTGCATACGACGCAGGTGGCGGATCTCTCCGGGCGCTCGGTCGCGGTCCTCGGCTACGGCCCGATCGGGGCCATGTGCGCGGAGATCGCACGCTTTTCCGGCGCATCCCACATCGCCATCACCGACGTCAACGCGAAGGCCGCGGCGCACGCCAGGGAATGGGCGCGCCAACGCGGCCTTGCGCACGTCACGGTCATCGACCTGGCGCGGACCAAGGACCCGGCGGGCAGCCTGCGCGAGGCCACCGGCGGAGGCGCCGACGTCGTCCTGGAGCTCTCCGGCGCGGAGGCCTCGATCAACCTGGGGCTCGCCGCGGCCCGCCGGGGCGGGACGCTTTCGCTCCTGGGGCTTCCACGGGAAAAGGCCGTGACCATCCGCGACTACACCAACGACCTCGTCTTCAAGGGCCTGACCCTGCGCGCGGTGATCGGACGCCGGGTGTTCGAGACCTGGATCAAGATGCTCGATCTGCTTCAGGCCGGCCTCGACGTCGCGCACCTGGTGACCAACGAGTTCGAAGGACTCGACCGATTTCACGAGGCCATGGGGCTGCTCGACAGGCGGGAAGCCATGAAAGTCGTGTTCTATCCGACCGGGAAGGTCTGACCAGTTCGAAGTTCTCAGTTCGGGGTTCGAAGTTGACGGCACGAACCTCCCACTTTGAACTTTGAACTTTGAACTTTGAACTTCAAACGGATAAGTTTCTCCCATGCCGACCAACCGACCTCCCAAGCCCGACACGAGCCGCGAGATGACCGACCGGCGCATCGCCGAGTTCGCGCTGGAGGAGTCCCGCCTGTCCAACCTGGCCTATCGCTTCAAGCTCACGCCGCGCGAGCGCGTCTGGAAGAACTGGGATCGCACCGAGTTCGTGCCCAACGTCTTTCGCGTCGTGGGCCTGGCCGGCGTGTGCCTCCACCGCGACGAGAAGGAGAAGGCCCACCGGGCAGCGTCCCGCGCGCTGGAAGACCTCGATCGCATCATTTACTTCGTCGAAGAGCCGGCGCAGGCGGTCATCGTGCGCAATCCGGGAGGCACCTCCGAGATCATCAACCGGCCGACGTTGTGCGCCGAGATCGTGGCCCGGGACACCGCCGCCTTCGACCAGGCCGTGGCCGCCCTCGACGCCGCCTTCCCCGGCGGCCGGGTGGCCGGCAAGATCCTCTCGGAGGAATGACGCAGGGATTTGTGATTTGTGATTTGTGATTGCGGCGCGCTGAAGTTCTTGTGATCCCAAAGAATCCTCTCATCGATCATCTGGCCGGGGAGATGCAGAAGCTCCGGGACGCGGGGACATACAAGTCAGAACTTGTATTGCAGTCTCCCCAGGACGCCCGGGTGAAAGTCGGCGGCCGCGAGGTCGTGATGCTGACCTCCAACAACTACCTGGGGTTCGCGAACCACCCTCGAGTCCGCGAAGCCCAGAAGAAGGCCGTCGACCGCTGGGGCGCCGGGCTGGCCTCGGTGCGTTTCATCTGCGGCACGCAAGAGCTCCACAAGGAGCTGGAGGCGGAGATCGCGTCGTTCTTCGGAACCGACGACGCCATCCTGTACATGACCTGCTGGAACGCCAACGAGGGACTCTTCGCGGCCGTTCTGGACGAGCCCGACGTCCTCTACTCCGACGAGCTCAATCATGCCTCCATCATCGACGGCGTGCGGCTGTGCAAGGCCCGGCGCGTCCGGGTCCCGCACGGCGACACCCGGGCCCTGGAGAAGATGCTGGAAGAAGACACGACCTCGCGTTTCCGGCTCATGATGACCGACGGCGTCTTCTCCATGGAAGGGGAAGAGGCGGACTTGAGGGGGCTCGTGCGCGCCTGCGGTCCGCACCAGACGCTCCTCGCCGTCGACGACTCGCACGCCACCGGCATCCTGGGAGCGACCGGCCGCGGGACAGCCGAGGAGCAGGGGGTGATGGACGACGTCGACGTCTTTACCGGCACTCTCGGCAAAGCCATGGGCTCGGCCGCCGGCGGCTTCACCACTGGCCCGAAGGCTCTGATCGAGACCCTGCGACAGCGCAGTCGGACCTATCTCTTCTCCAATTCCCTCCCGCCCGCCGTGGCCGCCGGCTCCCTCGAGGCCTTCCGAATGCTCCGAGAGGATCCCGCGCCCGTGCGCGCGCTGCGGGCCAACGCGGCGTCCTTTCGCAAAGCCATGACCGAGGCGGGCTTCCAGATTCCGCACGGAACGCATCCGATCGTGCCGGTGATCGTCGGCGATACGGCCAAGGCCATGGCCATGGGGAAGGCGCTCTTGGACGAAGGCGTCTACGTCTCGGGCTTCGGCTATCCCGTCGTGCCGCAGGGCCAGGCCCGGCTTCGCTGCCAAGTCTCCGCGGCCCACGGGCAGAGCGACCTCGATCGCGCGGTCGAGGCGTTTCGCAAGGTCGGCAAGAAGTTCGACGTGATCTGAGCCGGCTCAGGCTTCCAGGTTCTTCCGCGCGTTGCGGACGAGCAGCACGCAGAGGATCGTGAAGACGACCGCGCAGAGGATCCCGCCGCTGACCAGCCCGTTCTTCAGTTCCGGGAAGTACTTCGTGCCCAGATCGAGCTTCTCCAGGAGGGTCGGCTTCTCCATGTGGAGGAAGTAGTCGCCGACGAACGCCACCAGGGCGATCAAGACTCCGCCGAGCGAGCCGCCCGCGACCAGGCCGGTCGAGTAGAGCATCCCCGACGACAGCTCGCTCTCATCCTTGCGATGCGTCACCTTGTCGGACAGCGCCTTCATCATGCCGCCGATGAAGATCGGGAACGTGGTCGAGAGGGGCAGGTAGGCTCCGACCGCCCACGACAGGGCGTGCGCGCCGGCCATCTGGGCCATGAACGCCAGGAACACGCCGACCAAGACCGGAGCCCACGGCAGATTCTGCGCCAGCAGCCCCTTGATGATCGTCGCCATGAGCGTAGCCTGCGGGGCGGCCAGCTTGGCCCCGCCGATTCCGTGCGCCATGCCCGCTTCACGGTACGTCGCGTCGAGGAGGAAGAGCGTCCCGCCGATGACGACCGTCGAGGCCAGCACGCCGATGATGAAACCGATCTGCTGCTTCCGGGGCGTCGCGCCGACGAGGAACCCGGTCTTCAGGTCCTGCGACGTCGCTCCGGCGTTGGCCGCGGCCACGCACACGATCGCGCCCACGCACAGGGCCACCGACTGGTAGACGTCGCCGGTGCGGCCCACCAGCACGAAGACGACGCACGTACCCATGAGCGTCGCGATCGTCATTCCGGAGATCGGATTGGACGACGTCCCGATGATTCCGACGATGCGCGACGAGACGGTGACGAAGAAGAAGCCGAACACCACGACCAAGAGCCCCATCAGCAGGGAGCCGGGGAACTCGCCGTGCGGGAAGCCCGGCAGGATCGTCACCAGCAGCGCCAGCACGATCGAGCCGATGATCACGATCCCCATCCCCAGGTCGTCCTCGGTGCGGATCTTCTTCTTCTCGCCGGCCCCGCCCCGGATCGACTTGACCGATTCCCGGAAGGCGGACACGATCGTCGGAAGCGTCTTCAGGAGGGTCATCACACCGGCGCAGGCCACGGCCCCGGCGCCGACGTAGCGCACGTAGGCGAAGTAGATCCACTGCGCGTGGGAGTGGCTCGCCTTCCAGCCTTCGCTGTAGCCCAGGCGGTTCAAGTCGTCGAGCAGGCGTGTTTCGGGAACGAAGATGGAGATCAACGGAATCAACGCCAGCCAGGAGAGCACGCCTCCCGACGCGAGCTCGCCCGCGATCCGCGGGCCGATGATGTAGCCCAGTCCCAGGTATTCCGGCGTGACGTCGGAGGAGAGCGTCGCGTCGGGGATCTTCCCGTTCTTCCCGGTCTGGAACCAGGTCGCCGTCTCGTTCCACAGCCCCAGGATTCCGTACAGGAACTTGTAGAGCATCGCGGCGCCCACGCCTTTGAACACCATGCGGGCGAGATCGCCTCCCCGCTCACCGGCGATCAGCACGTCGGCGCAGGCCACGCCCTCGGGGTACTTCAGGTTTCCGTGCTCCTTCACGATCAGCGCCCGGCGCAGGGGAATCATGAAGAGAACTCCGAGGATTCCGCCGATCGCGGCCAGCCCGAAGATCGTCACGTAGCGGAAGTACTCCTTGCCCCCCGAAAGGAAGATGAGCGCCGGGATGGTGAAAACGACGCCCGCGGCCACCGACTCGCCGGCCGAGCCGATGGTCTGGACGATGTTGTTCTCGAGAATGGTGGACTTGCCGAGCTTCTTGAAGACCGCGATCGCCAGGACCGCGATCGGGACCGAAGCCGAGACGGTCAGGCCGGCGCGCAGAGCCAGGTACACCGTCGCGGCGCCGAACAGGATTCCGAAGACGACTCCCAGGATGATCGCCTTGAGCGTGAACTCGGGGATCTCCTGCTCCGGGGAAACGTACGGACGGAACTCCTGGCCGGATTCCATGTCGCCTCCAGAGAATTAGAGGCTTTCTAGCACGGGCCGATAGCCGGAGGAAGAGATTTCGAGCAAAGTTTCAGACGGGGGGGACGCGGGGAGCTTTCAAGTCCGGTTCGTTCACTTCGAGATCGCCCGTCTCCCCGTCCCCGTCTCCCCGTCTCCCCGTCCAACCTTCCCTCCGTCCCCCCGTCCCGAGCGAGCCGCGCTCACGGCGCGAGTCACACTCCTCACGTCCCTCCGAAGCCGATGGTGATCTTTCCTCCCTCGGAGATGACCGGCACCTGCCGGCCGCCGGAGAGCTGGATCATGCGTTGAAGCTCTTTGGCATCCGCCTTGACGTCGATGTAGACAAACGGGATTTTTCGCTTCGCGTAGTCCTCACGGGCCGCGCTCGTATAGGGTCAGGTGTCTTTGCCGAAAATCTCGACGCGATTGCTCTCCATGTGTGGACCTCCGAATCGATCTTAGCGCGCCGCGACGGCCTTCTCGCGGCCGCGGTCCCGCCGCGGCGGAGGGGCCGGATGCTATGATTTTGGCCAAATTGAAAGATGAACCTGCTGTTCTTCCTGCTCGCTCTGCTGTCCCCGTCCCCCGTGCCGGCCGCCGGGAGCGTGTCCGGGCGGGTGACCCTGACCCGGAGCGGGAGCCCCGTCGCCGACGCTTCCCGGGTCGTCGTCTGGATCGAAGGGGCCCATCGCGCGGCGGAGGCGGTGGTCCACGCGTCCATGAAGAGCGAAAGGAAGCGGTTCACGCCGCGGGTCATCGTCGTGTCCCGAAACGAGTCCGTCGACTTCCCCAACGTCGATCCGATCTACCACAACGTCTTCTCCGTCTCCGGCGCCAACCGCTTCGATCTCGGGTTGTACCGGGCCGGAGGGTCCGAATCGAAGACGTTCGAGCAACCCGGCCTGGTTCGGGTGTATTGCAACATTCACCCCCAGATGATCGGGTTCGTGATGGTCGTGGACTCCGATTTTGCGCAAGTCACGGGTCCCGACGGGACCTTCCATTTCGACGGCGTTCCGGCGGGGCCGCACCCGCTCAAGGTCTGGCACGAGGAGGGCGGGGACGCCGCCGAGACCTCCGTCGTGGTCCATTCGCGCGCCGATACGAGGGCGGCCCCCGCGCTCGACATCACGGGTTACCACCTCCAGCCTCACAAGAAGAAGGACGGCAGAGACTATCCTCCTCAGGCTGGATCGGACGATGAGCGCTATTGAACGCTCGCCGGCGACGACCTCCGAGAACATCCCGGTCCGGGGACTGAAGCTTCCCCCGCCGGAGCCTCCCAAGTTCTCGCTCACGTTCAAGGTCTTCTCCGCGGCGGCGCTTCTCATCTTCGTCGCCGTTGGCGGCGCCATCGCCATCTCCGCCTACCGGTCCAGGGACGTGGCCGACACCAAGATCAACGACGACCTGAAGAAGTCCGGTCCGGCGTGGGACTCATTCCAGGCGACGCGCTACGCGGAGCTGCACCGCACGCTGGACGTGGTGGTCAACAACCCCGGGATCATTTCGCTCCTGGCCGAGGCGAACCCGGCTTCGATCCTGGATACGCTGAAGACGGAACAGGCGTCCAATGCGCGCGCCGACTTCATGGTGGCGATCAACCCGGAGGGAATGGCCGTCGCGCGCACCGACAAGCCCCTCCCCTACTCCGCGGACCTCTCGCGCGTCCCGACCATCTCCGGAGCGCTCCAGGGAGAGCAGACGCAGGGGATCTGGCTCTCCGGCGGCAAGCTGTACCACGTGGTGGCCGCGCCGGTGCTGCAAGGCGGAACCAGGGTGATCGGGGCGATCGCCGCGGGCTTCGCCATCAACGACGACGTGGCGCGGAACCTGAAGACGCTCATGAACACCCAGGTGGTCTTCCTGGCCGACGAGGCGCGTCCTCCCGAGCATCCCAGGCTGGTGGTGGCCTCTTCGACCATGCAGGAGCTGTCCCGCGAGGTTCTCGACGCCGTCGCAAAGCGCGGCGACTTGGTCCAGGCCGTGCTGCGCGAGGGCAAGACGGTCGGGCCTCTGGCTCTGGAAATGCCGCACGAGACCTACATCGCCTACTTCCTGCCGATCCGATCCTCGACCGACCAGATCGTGGGCGCGGCAGCAGCCCTGCGCAGCCGCGATCAGGAGCTCAAGGCGTTCCGCGACATCCAGTCGATCCAGATCTGGGTCGGCGTGGCCGCTCTCGTGTTCGCGTTCCTGCTCTCCTTCGTCCTGGCGCGCCGGATCACCGGGCCGGTCTCCCGACTGCTGGACGCGACCGAGGAAGTCCGGGTCGGCAATCTCGAGAACGTCCATCTGCCCGTCGAGTCCAGGGACGAGATCGGCATCCTGGCTCGCTCGTTCCAGGCCATGCTCGAAGAGCTGAAGGAAAAGGCGGCGCTGGAGAAATACATCGGCGCTCTGACCATGAACATGGGCGGGGACGTCGACACCGCCCTGACGCGCCCCAGCGGAGGCGTCACCCTCGGAGCGCCGACCGGGGGGTTTTCCGGAACGCGCCTGGCAGAGCCTCAGGTGGGCGTGTTGTTCGCCGGACGCTACGAGATCCAGTCGGTGCTGGGCAAGGGCGGCATGGGCGTCGTGTACAAGGCCCACGATCGGGACCTGGACGACATCGTCGCGATCAAGACGCTGCGCAGCGAAGCGCTCTCCGCGGATCCGACGCTCCTCGACCGCTTCAAGCAGGAGATCCGGCTCGCCCGCAAGATCACGCACCCCAACATCCTCCGGACCCACGACCTGGGGGAAACCAACGGCCTGCGGTATCTGTCGATGGAGTTCGTCAAGGGCATCACGTTGAAGCACTTGATCGAGCAGGATCAGCTCCTGCCACTGCCGGTGGCTCTGCGCATCGCCAAGCAGATGTGCGCGGGCCTGGCCGCCGCGCACGAGGTAGGGGTGATCCACCGCGACATCAAGCCGCAAAACATCATCATGGAGCCGAGCGGAAGCCTGAAGCTGATGGACTTCGGCATTGCGCGACTGACCCAGGAGCGCGGAATGACGGCTACTGGAACGGTCGTTGGAACGCCCGACTACATGTCGCCGGAACAGGCCCGGGGCCTGGCTCTCGATTTCCGTTCCGACATCTACTCGATGGGAGTCGTGCTGTACGAGATGTTCACCGGTTCTCTCCCGTTCGAGGGCGACACGCCCCTCGCCGTGGTCTTGAAACACGTCCAGGAAGGCCCACCGCCGCCCCAGGCGAAGAACCCGAAGATCGACCCGAAGATCGCGGCCATCATCTTGAGATGCATGCAGAAGAACCCCCAGGACCGCTTCCAGAGCGTGAACGATCTGTACGAAGCGCTCACCAAAGTCACCGCGCAGGCGGCATAGAAGACATTTGTGATTTTGCGATAGGTGATTTGTGATTGCGGCAAGCAAGAATTTCAGCCCAAGTCACAAATCACAAGTCACAAGTCACAGATTGTGGTTGGCGGCGGCCCTGCTCGTCTCCGCCGCCGCGCGGGCTCAAACTCCAACCCCGACCCCGGCTCCCGCCCCGGAGGCCCAGTACTTCGAGCCGCCCGCGGAGAAGCCTCACTTCGTTTTCCAGTGGGACGCGCTCGGGCGCTACGATTCGATCTACCACTTGCGGGCGCGGCCCGACATCGAGCGCGGGCGTTTCGAGGTGCGGCCCGAGCTCGACTTCGTGGTCTCCGACCGCTTCAAGATCGGGGCGCGCGCGGTGGGCGATCTCGGAACCGACCGCAACGAAGACAACGGCCCGAATTTCGACAACTACAGATCGCGCGGCGCGACGCTCGAGCGCTATTACATCGAAGCCAAGCCCGGGCCGCTGGTGCTGCGGGGAGGATCGTTCGGAATGCCTCTGCTCGCGACGGAGATGTTGTGGGATCACGACATCCAGACGCCCGGCGCGTCGGCGGCCTGGGAGATCCTCGCGGGGGACTCGACGTTGACGATCGCCGGCGCGGGCTTCTATGGGCCGCAGCGGGAAGGGGATCACACCCGCATCGGCGCCGGCCAGATCGTGTGGCGCCGCGGGGACGCGGACCGCTTCCAGGCCGAGGTCGCGGGCGCGTACTGGGATTTCGAGCCGGACGACCTGAGGCCCTCCTATATCCGGCAGAACTACTTCACGCTGAACGCCGGCGGACAGCGCGTGTACGTCTCGCGGTTTCACGTCGCCGATCTGATCGTGCGGCTGCGCTTCCCCGTCGGGAAGCTCCCGTTGCTGGTCAGCCTGGACGGCCTGAAGAACTACGGCGTCCGCGGCGTCGCCCGGGGCGACGGAGACGGGTTCGAGGGAAGCGTGGCCGTGGGGCGACTGGGGGCTCCCGGCGACTGGCGCTTCTTCTACACCTACCAGTACGTGGAACGGGACGCCCTGCCGGGCGCCTACAACACCGACGACTGGTGGTTCCACACCTGGTACCGCGGAAGCCGCGCCGGCCTGGCCATCACGGTTCTGCCCAAAGTCTTCGTCCAGGGAACCGTGATGCTCCAGAGACGCCTGGATCTCCCGATCACCCTGAACCGCATCACGGTCGACCTGGTGAAGATGTTCTAGAGATCGTAAAAGGTTAAACGTGAGACGTTAAACCTGGCCGGAACCCAGCGTAATTCGTCTTACGTTTTACGTTTTACGTTTCACGTCAGATAAGATCCTCCCGTCCATGGGCAAATCTCTCGTCGCCTGCGTGGAAGATCTGTTCTTCCGGTCCAAGATCGACGCGACCGCGCGGCACCTGTCCGTCCCCGTGCGTTTCGTCGGGTGTGCGGAGCTTCCGGAGGCGTGCCGCCACGAAGGCACCGCCGCCGTGCTCCTCGAACTGTCCGCCCCCGGAGAGCCGCTCGAAGCCGTGCGCAAGATCCGCGGCGAGGAAGCCACTCGAAGCCTTCCCGTGATCGGGTTCCTTTCCCACGTCGACCGGGAGCTCGCCGGCAAGGCCGAGGCCGCCGGGGTGACGAAGGTCCTCCCCCGCAGCCAGTTCTCCGAGACGCTGCCGGACCTGGTCATGGACCTGGTGGCTCCGGGGACCAGGCGGGAGATCCAGGAGGAGCCCGAGCTGCCCGACGAATGATCCGATCGCGGCGTGACCGCCCGTGATCGCACGTGATCGCAGAGGGAGGGGAGGTCGACGATGAGCGGAACGACTCGACGGGAGCTTCTCAAGGGGGCGGCGGCGGTTCCCCTGGCCGCTCAGATCAAAACGACGCCTCCCAAGGGCACGCGTCCCCTGGTGATCTCCTCCCACAACGGTCTGCGCGCCGTCGAGAAGGCGTACGCGACGCTGGCGTCGGGCGGCGATCCGATGGACGCCGTGATCTCCGGCGTCAACATCGTGGAAGACGACCCCAACGATGTGACCGTCGGTTACGGCGGAATCCCCAACGAGGAGGGGGTCGTGGAGCTCGACGCGTCGGTCATGGACGGCCGCACGATGAAGTCCGGCTCCGTGGCCGCGCTCCACAACATCAAGAACCCCTCGAAGGTGGCGCGCCTGATCATGGACCAGACCAACCGCGTCATGGTCGTGGGGGAAGGCGCGCTGCGCTTCGCGAAGTCGCACGGCTTCGAGGAGACCAACCTGCTGACGGAGCGGTCGCGCAAGATCTGGCTCTACTGGAAGGAGAACCTGTCGGGCAAGGACGACTGGATTCCTTCCCCCGCCGAGGCCAGGGATCCCGACATCCTGTGGTACATCGATCGGTACGGCGACGAGGATTTTCGCCCCCAGGGCACGATCAACTGCGACTGCGTGACGGCGCAGGGAGATCTGGCCGGCGTCACGACGACATGCGGCCTCTTCTTCAAGATCCCCGGCCGGGTCGGGGACTCGCCGATCATCGGCGCCGGCCTGTACGTCGATAACGAGGTCGGCGCGGCCGGATCGACCGGTTGGGGCGAGGGCAACATCCGGGTCGTTGGCGCCCATACCGTGCTCGAGCTGATCCGGCAGGGCAAGTCGCCGGAGCAGGCGTGCCTGGCCACCCTGGAGCGGGTGGTTCACTTGGCCAGGGAGCAGAAGCGGGACGCCAAGGGGAGGCCGATGTTCGACCTCAACTACTACGTCGTGACCAAGGATGGCCGCTATGCCGGCGCAGCGATCTGGAGCGGCTTCAAGAATCCGAAGGGGGAGATCCGGCCGTCCCGGTTCGCGGTGTGCGACGCCAACGGCGCGAGGCTCGAGAACAGCGCGTATCTGTACAAACGGGACTGAGGATCGCGAGGCGTTCAGCATCAGGGCGTAAGGGCATAAAGCGAAGATCGAATTCGCCCCGTTCGCCTCACGCCTCACGCCTCACGAACCGTCGGCTCACATGTTCGGACGGCGCGGCAGAGCAGAGAAACGTCGCCGCCGACCGCGGCACTATAGTGGCCCGATGCGCTCGCCGACACGCTGGCTCTCCGGACGGTTCATCCACCTGATCACTCAACCGCGCCGGCACTATCAGCGCTTTGTTTACAACTCGCCGGCCAGGCTCCGTGCGACGCTCCTGCCCGGAGACGTGCTGCTGGTGGACGGCGACCAGCGCGTGTCCCAGGCCGTCAAGTACCTGACGCAGTCGACGTGGTCCCACAGCGCGCTCTTCATCGGAGACGCGCTCCTGCGCCGCGACCCGGAGACGCGGCGCCAGACCCACCGCCGGTTCGGCCGAGAGGCAAAGTACCTGATCGTCGAGGCGCTGGTGGAGGAAGGAGTTATCGTCTCTCCCGCGATCAAGTACATCGACCTGAACATCCGCATTTGCCGCCCCCGCGGCCTGCGGCTGGAGGATCGCGAGATCGTCCTCGACCATGCCGTTTCCCGTATCGGCCACACCTACGACCGGCGCAACTTCCTCGACTTGACGCGTTACCTTCTCCCCTTTCATCTCATCCCCGGCCGCCTGCGGGAGGACGCCCTGCACTTTGGCAGCGGCATGGCCACCGAGACGATTTGCTCGACGTTGATCGCCGAGGCCTTCGGAAAAGTGCGGTTCCCGATCCTGCCCACTCCCGTGCGGCCGCCCAAGCCGCACAGCCGCAGCGAGAAGCTGCGCCAGCGGATCCTCGGCCGGCCGACCCGCCGCGCCTACAGCGGCTTGCTCCGAGTCCGGCATCCGACTCTCGCGGTCCCTCGGGATTTCGACATCTCGCCCTATTTCGACATCGTGAAAGGGGACGTCGGGACGGAGGTCTTCGACTACACCAAGCTCGAGTGGGAGGATTCGGGGGGATAGTCCGAAGTCCGACCGGGTGGACCTGATTTGATTCCTTGACAGGCGCGGCTCTTCGGGTCTAAAAGGGCCGATGTAAACGTTTACAGCGTGGACTCGGAGGCGCATGCGGAAGCGGCCCTCGCCCGGCTCGATCATCCGGCAGTCACGGAGGAAGCGCGCGGACGGCGCCGTGACGATCAAGGAGGTCGCCCGGCAGGCCCATGTGTCCGTCGCCTCCGTCTCTCGCGTCGTCAACGAAAAAGGCCCCATCCGGGAGGAGACGCGCGCGCGCGTGCTCCGGGCGATTCGCAAGCTCCGCTACGCTCCCCACGGCGCCGCGCAGAGCCTGATCACGCGCAAGACCCACACCATCGCCGTTCTGCTGCCGGACCTTTTCGGAGAGTTCTTTTCCGAGCTCATCCGGGGCATCGATCTGGGGGCTCGCAGGAGCAGTTACCACCTGCTGGTGTCCGGCTCGCACGGCAGCCGCAAGGAGATGGAGGCGATGCTTCGAGCCATTCGGGGTCGGGTGGACGGCTTGATCGCGCTTTCCCCGGACCTGCCGTCGCGGGCGTTCGACGCCAACCTGCCGGCGGGCTTTCCCGTCGTGCTCTTGAACGGACATCGGAGGGGAAGCGCGCGCGACTCGATCCGTGTGGACAACTACGGGGGAGCCATGGCCATGGTCCGCCATCTGACCGAGCTCGGCCATCGGAGCATCGCCTTCGTCCGCGGTCCCTCGGCGAACCACGACGCCGCCGAGAGGCTTCGGGGCTTCCGAGACGCGATGCGGCGAAACCGGGACAACACGGCGTGCGAAATGGCGGGCGATTTCCGGGAGGAGGCTGGCTACAAGGCCGCCCCGCGGATCGTGGACGCCCGGCCTCGCCCCACCGCCGTTTTCGCCGCCAACGACTCGATGGCGATCGGGTTGCTTTGCGCCTTTCGCGAGCGCCGGATTCGCGTGCCCGAGGACATGGCCCTGGCTGGATTCGACGATATCCCCATCAGCCGGTTCGTGACCCCCGCCCTGACCACCGTCCGCGTGCCCATCGCCGAGCTGGGGGCGCGCGCGACGGCGCGACTCCTGCATGCATTGCGCGAAGGTGATCGTTCCGGTGATCGAGCCGAGATTCTGCCGACGACGATGGTCGTCCGCGCCTCCTCAGGAGCGCCCCTTCAGGACCGCGAGACGGCGAGGGTCTCCCCGAGCCCGGCGCTGTCGAGCGGAGCGCAATCGCAAACAGAGCACGACCTGAGCAACTGATTCGAGATCTGCAACTTCGGTCAAGGAGGGATAGCCATGAGACGCAAGGTTCTGACGGGCGCGGTCAAGCGCGTCCTGCCACTTCTCGCTCTGAGTGCGCTTGGGTTCCTGCCGGCGGTGCTCTTGGCGCAGTCGACGACGGGCACGCTGCGCGGGACGGTCAAGGACGAGACCGGCGGGGTCCTGCCGGGATCGACGGTCGAGGCAGTCAATGACGACACCGGGTTTCGGGTGGGCGCCACGACCGCGGCAGGAGGGTTCTACAACCTGAGCGTGCCGCCAGGTCCCTACACCGTGACGGCCACGCTCCCGAGCTTCACAACCGAAACTCGCAAGACCCGTGTCCTGCTGGGGCAGACGCAGGGCCTGGATTTCGAGTTGAAGCTCGCGGCCAAGGCGGCCGAGGCCGTGACCGTCACCGGCGAGGCGCCGGTCATCGAGGCCAAGAGCAACGAGATCGCCACCAACGTAACCGAGCAGCAGCTCCAACAGCTCCCGCAAGACAACCGCAACTTCCTGTCCTTCGCCGCCCTGGCTCCGGGCGTGCGCTACAACGACTCGGCCCTCTCCAAGACCATCACCGCCGGAGCGGTCGACGCCAACGCCGTCAACGTCTTCATCGACGGGACGAGCTTCAAGAACGACGTCCTGACCGGAGGCATCTCGGGCCAGGACACCAGCAGGGGCAATCCGTTTCCCCAGAACGCCGTCCAGGAGTTTCGCGTGGTGACGCAGAACTTCAAGGCCGAGTACGAGAAGTCTTCGAGCGCGATCATCACCGCGGTCACCAAGTCGGGCGGCAATGAGCTGCACGGCGATGGGTTCGGGGAGTACCAGAACAAGTCCCTGGTCGCCGACGACGACTGCGTCGACACCGTCAACGGGCGCTGCGGCACGGGCCACACCGCCACCCACAAGAAGCCCGACTACACCCGCTACCAGGCCGGCGTCTCGATCGGCGGACCGATCGTGAAGGACGGGCTCCACTTCTTCGGCTCCTGGGAGTACAACGATCAGAACCGCGCCAACAACGTGGCGGTCGGCTCGCAGATCAACCAGGTGCCCGAGCCTCTCCGCACCCAGCTCCTCTCCTTCCAGGGCAACGTCACGAGCCCCTTCCGCTCCAACCTGGCGTTCGGCAAGCTGTCCTGGCAAACGGCTCCCTCCGACGTCGTCGACGCGAGCGGCTATTACCGCAAGGAGCACGAGATCCGCGACTTCGGCGGCCAGACCAGCGTGCAGAGCGCCAACAACATCGAGAACGGCGTGTGGAACGCGCAGGTCAAGAACACGCTCGCCGCGAGCTCCTACCTCTCCGAGACCACCCTTTCCTACAACGACTACCGGTGGAATCCGCAGCCGGTCAATCCCGGACAGATCGGCTTGAACTACGAGCAGGTGCTGCGCATCGGCGGAGGCAACAACCACCAGGACTTCGATCAGCGGCGGCTGACCGTCCGCGAGGACTTCAGCCTCCTGAACCTCAAAGCGTTCGGCGATCACGTCGTCAAGTCGGGCGCCTACGTCAACGCGAACCGGTACAACGTGCACAAGTTCCAGAACGACAATCCCGAGTTCGACTTCACCTCCTCGATCAGCCCCGACTTCAGCTTTCCCTACCAGGCCTTCTTCGGGTTCGGGAACCCCGACATCTCGGCGCACAACAACCAGTACGGCGTCTACGTCCAGGACGACTGGACCGTCAATTCCCGCCTGACCGTCAACATCGGGCTGCGCTGGGACTACGAGACCGATCAGTTGAACAACAGCTACGTGACGCCGGCCAATGTCGTCAGCGAGCTCTCCGGGAAGGTGCCGCCGGACTACTTCACCGACGGCAGCCAGCGCCCGAACTACAAGAACGAATTCCAGCCTCGCGTCGGTGTTGCCTACGATCTGTCGGGCAAGGGAACGACGATCCTCTTCGGCGGTTATGGGCGCTACTTCGACCGGGACACGTACAACTACGTCCTCGACGAGCGGTATCGCCTCCAGTACACGCGGCTGCAGTTCCTGTTCTCGGCCGACGGACAACCGCGCAACGGCGTGCCGACCATCATGTGGAATCCCTCCTACCTCTCGGCCGCCGGCCTGGAAGGTCTGGTCGCCAGCGGGAACGGCCCCAAGCCCCAGGTCTTCCTGATCAACAACAACACCAAGCCGCCGATCACTGACGAGTTCTCCGCCGGCGTCCGGCAGCAGCTGGGCCCGGTCGGATTCTCCCTGTCCTACGCCGGCTCCCGCTCTCGAAACGGCTACACCTACATCTGGAACAACTTCCCCTGCTGCCAGCATCCGGCCCCCGACTTCGCCGAGATCCTCCTGTCCGACGCCGACAAGCGCGGCTGGTACGACGCGCTGCTGCTCCAGGCCACCAAGCCGTACACCGCGTCGTCGCGCTGGGGAGCGACCCTGGCCTACACCTACAGCCACGCCACCGGCACGGGCGGTGACCTGTTCAGCCTCGACTACGTCAACGTGCCGGCCTACCCGCGCCACCGCACGCAGTTCGACGAGCGGCACCGGATCGTGCTCTCGGGCATCGTCGGCCTTCCCTTCGACACGAGGCTCTCGACGCTCATCACTCTGGGAACCGGGACGGGCTTCACCATCATCAACGGCGACTTCTTCGGGCCGGGCCTCTCCCAGGTCCTGTTGTACGACGGCTTCCAGAAGGGAACCTTCCCCTACCAGGACATCGACGTGCAGCTTCAGAAGGATTTCCCCATCGGGCCCGCGCGGGTGGGCTTCACCGTGGGTGTGTTCAACCTCACCAACCACGACAATCTCGATCCGGGCTCGATCGACGGTTTCATTCCGAAAACCGGAACCAATCAGAACTTCGGGACGGCGGGCGCGCTGCTGACGCTTCCGCGGCGCCTCCAGCTCGGCGTGACCGTGGGATTCTGAGGCGGCGCGATCGGCCGTGCCGCGTTTGACCGGCGGCGGCGTTTCCGGGGGCGGGCTGGTGCCCGCCCCCTTCGGTTTCCGTTCCATGCCACGCTTGCGCGCGCGCGCGGCGGCGGCCGTCCTGGCCCTGGTCCTCTTCGGCGCCGCGGCCTGCCGCCCGCCGTCCACGCCCCCGCTGCAGGCCCGGGTCGGGCTGCCCCTCCACAGCCTGGACGCTTCGACCGAACGCCTCCTCGACGGGGTCGAGCGGCGCACGTTCGACTTCTTCTGGGAGACCGCCAACCCGAAGAATGGCCTCGTTCCGGACCGCTACCCCAGTCCGTCCTTCTCCTCGATCGCCGCGGTCGGCTTCGCCCTGACCGCCTATCCCATCGGGGTCGAGCGCGGCTATGTGACGCGCGAGGCCGCGCGCGAACGCACGCTGACCACGCTCGCGTTCTTCGCCGGCGCGCCGCGGGGATCCGGCGCCGCTAATGTCACCGGGCACTTCGGCTTCTTCTACCACTTCCTCGACATGGAGACCGGCCTGCGCTTCCAGACGATCGAGCTCTCCACGGTCGACACGACGCTGCTGCTCTCCGGCGCGCTCTTCTGCGCCTCGTATTTCGATCGCGACGATCCGAAAGAGGCCGCGATCCGCAGCCTGGCCGACCGCCTCTACCGCGACGCCGACTGGAAGGCCCTGTCGCCGCGTCCCCCGGTTGTCTCGCATGGCTGGACGCCGGAGGAAGGCTTCAACACCTACGATTGGCGGGGCTACGACGAAGCCATGATTCTCTACATCCTGGCTCTCGGTTCGCCGACGCATCCCGTCGATCCCGCCGCCTGGACTGCCTGGACGTCGACCTATCGCTGGAGAAGCTTCCAGGGAGAAGAGTACGTCACGTTCGCGCCGCTTTTCGGATACCACTACACGCAGACGTGGGTCGACTTCCGCGGCATCCAGGACGCCTACATGCGCGGCAAGGGGATCGACTACTTCGAAAACTCGCGGCGCGCCGCTTACGCCCAGCGCGCCTACGCCGTGGAGAACCCGGAGGGCTGGCGCGGCTACGGCGCGCAGGTCTGGGGCCTGACCGCCTGCGACGGGCCGGTCGACGGCGACTTCGACGTCGACGGGCGCCGCCGCACGTTCCACACCTACTGGGCCCGGGGCGTCGCCCCCGGCGACCGTCGCGACGACGGCACGATCGCCCCGACGGCGGCCATCTCCTCTCTCCCCTTCGCGCCGGAGATCGTGCTGCCGGCGATCGCAGAGATGCAGAGGCGCTACGGGGACGCCCTCTTCGGCCGCTACGGCTTCTTCGACGCCTTCAACCCGACCTTCCGGCTGGCCGTGCCGGTCCGCCACGGGCGTGTCGTTCCCGGCATAGGCTGGGTCGACGGCGACTGGCTCGGCATCGACCAGGGACCGATCCTGGCCATGATCGAGAACGCCCGGACGGAGCTGGTGTGGAAGACGATGCGTCACAATACGTATATTGTGAGCGGCCTGCGCCGCGCGGGCTTCACCGGCGGATGGCTCGCTTCCGCGCCGTAAGCGCCGCCGCCGCGGCCCTTCTCGCCGCGGCCTGCTCCGGCGGGAGCGGCGACCGCCGGGCTTCGGTCACGACGGTCACCTTCTGGGGGATGGGGCGCGAGGGCGAGGTCGTCCACCAGCTCGTCGGCGAGTTCGAGCGCGCGAATCCGGACCTCCACCTGGCGGTCCAGCAGATCCCGTGGACCTCCGCGCACGAGAAGCTCCTGACCGCCTTCGTCGGAAGATCCACGCCCGACATCGCGCAGCTCGGCAATACCTGGATCCCGGAGTTCGCCGCGATCGGGGCGCTGGCGAAGCTCGATGATTCCATCGCGGCTTCGCGGACGCTCGCGGCGGCCGACTACTTTCCCGGCATCTGGCGGGGCAGCCTCTACGACGGGGCGGTGTACGGGATCCCGTGGTACGTCGACACCCGTGTGCTCTTTTACCGGCCCGATCTCCTGGCCCGGGCCGGGTTCCGGCAACCGCCGCGCAGCTGGCCGGACTGGCTGACGGCGATGCGGCGGATCAAGGCCCTTCAGGGCCCGTCGGGCCATCCGATTCTCCTTCCGACCAACGAGTGGGAACAGGTCACCATCCTCGGATTGCAGCAGGGGTCGGAGCTGCTCGCCTCCGACGGCTCGCGCGGCGCATTCGCCGGGCCCGCGTTCGCCGCGGCCGCCGCCTACTACGTGGGGCTCTTTCGGGAGGACCTGGCTCCCCTGGTCAGCTACACCCAGATCGGCAACGTTTACCAGGAGTTCGCGCGGGGCACGATCGCGATGTGGCTCACCGGGCCGTGGAACCTGGGCGAGTTCCGGCGGCGGCTCCCGCCCGAGAAGCAGGACCTCTGGATGACCGCGCCCCTTCCGGCCCCGCAGGCGGCAAGCTGGCCGGGGACGTCGTTCGCCGGCGGCTCGAGCCTGGCCATTCTTCGGGCGTCGAACCGGCCCCGGGAGGCCTGGCGCGTCATCGAGTTCCTTTCGCGGCCGGACGTCCAAACGCGCTTCTACGATCTGTCCGGGGACCTTCCGGCCCGCACCGCCGCCTGGGACGACCGCGCTCTGGCCGGCGACGCCAAGGCCCGCGCGTTCCGCACGCAGCTCGAGCACGTCGCACCGATGCCGCGGGTGGCCGAGTGGGAGCAGATCGCGCAGAAAGTGCCCGAGGACCTGGAGCCGGCGATCCGGGGACGGGAGAGCGTCGCCGCCGCGCTCGCCACCCTCGACAGGGACGTCGACCATATGCTGGAGAAGCGGCGCTGGATGCTTGCCCGAAAGACCCGAAAGAAGCAATGAGAACGTCCCGTGCCTTCCCGGGCGAGGCCCGGGCCGCGATGATCTTCCTCGCGCCGGGCCTCTGCGTCATCGGCCTCTTCTTCCTTCTGCCGATCGCCGCCTCGCTCGCCCTGTCGTTCACCGACTTCGACATCTACGCGCTGGCCGATCCGGGCAACGTCCGCCTGGCCGGGCTCGCCAACTACGCGGCCCTGGTGCGCGACCCGCTCTTCTGGATCGCCCTGCGCAACACGTTCTATTTCGTCTTCGTGGGCGGGCCATTGACGATCGGCGTCGCGCTCGCGGCGGCGCTCCTTCTCCACTCCAGGAGGGCGCGCGCCAGGGGCCTCTTCCGCACGATCTTCTTCGCGCCGTACGTGACGACGCTGGTGGGCGTGGCGGTCGTGTTCCGCTACCTCTACCACCCGCGGTTCGGGCTTGATCGATCGGGCGCTCCACGCGCTCGGGATCGCTCCGATCGACTGGCTGGGCGACCCGCGGTGGGCCATGGCCGGCATCATCCTGCTCGCGGTCTGGAAGAACTTCGGATACGCCATGATCCTGTTCATCGCCGGGCTCGGCAACATCCCGGAGTCGCTCTTCGAGGCCGCGCGGTTGGACGGCGCCGGCGCGTGGCAGGTTTTCCGGAAGATCACCGTGCCGCTCCTCGGGCCAACCTTCCTCTTCCTGGGAGTCATCACGGCCATCGGCTACTTCCAGTTCTTCGCCGAGCCGTACGTGATGACCAACGGGGGACCGCTGAACGCCACGCTGTCGATCGGGCTCCTCATGTACAAGCAGGGCTTCCGCTGGTGGAACATGGGTTACGCGGCGGCCATCGCCTTCGTCCTGTTCCTGATCATCCTGGCAGCCTCGGCGGCTCAGTTCGCGCTGGCCCGGAGGAAGGGCGCGTGAAGAGACGCGGCGGCTCGTTCGTGATCAACACGGCGCTCGCCGCCGGCGCGGCGGTGACTCTGGCACCTCTCCTCTGGATGATCTCCGCATCGTTCATGAGCCCGGGCGAGGCCAACTCCTTTCCTCCCCCGTTCCTGCCCGCCCGGCCGACGATCGGGAACTACCGCGAGCTCTTCACGCGGCTGTCCCTGGGACGCGCCTTCGCCAACAGCCTGTTGCTGGCCGTCGCGGTGACGCTGGTCTCCCTGCTCTTGAACGGCATGGCCGGCTACGCCTTCGCCAAGCTGCGTTTCGCCGGGCGCGACCGGCTCTTCGCAGCGCTGCTCGCGGCGATGGTTGTGCCCACGCCGGTGGCGATGCTGCCCCTCTTTCTGCTCCTGCGTTCGATGGGCCTGGTCAACACCTACGCCGGCGTCATCCTCCCCGCCGCATCGACCATCCTCGGCATCTTCCTGGTCTACCAGTTCGCGCGGGCGCTCCCCGACGATCTCCTGGACGCCGCGCGGCTGGAAGGTGCCGGAGAGTGGACGATCTTCCGCCGAATCGTCCTTCCGCTCTTGAAGCCCGTTCTGACGACGCTCGGCATCGTGACGTTCCTGGCGACCTGGAACGACTTCCTCTGGCCGTTGATCGTCCTGACCGGCGAGTCGCGCTACACGCTCCCGGTGGCGCTGGCGATCCTTTCGGGGGAGCACGCCCAGGACACCGAGCTGATGATGGCGGGCTCGGTGCTGACGGTCCTGCCCGTGCTCATCCTCTTCCTGGCGCTGCAGAAGTCGTACATCTCCGGAATCCTGATCGGGGGAGTGAAGGAGTGAGTGCGGACGGGGGGACAGGGCGACGGGGCGACAGGCGTCTCGCCTTGCTGATTCTGATCCCCCTTCTGTTGACTTCGGCCACGCAGACCCTCGATCGGCAGGAGATCCTCGACGATTTCCACGACATCTCGGTGTGGAAAGCCGCGCCGTCGGCGGGCGTGAAGCTCGAGCTTTCGGACGCCGAGGGGGTCCACGGCCACGCGCTGCGGCTCGATTTCGATTTCGCCGGCCGCGCGGGCTGGGCCGCGGCGCGCCGCACCGTGGCGCTCGACCTGCCGGAGAACTACGAGATCTCTTTCGCCCTCCGCGGGCAGGGCCGCGCCAACGACCTGGAGGTCAAGCTCCTCGACGCGTCCGGCGAGAACGTCTGGTGGTCGGTGCGTCACGAATTCGAGCCGCCGGCGGCCTGGACCACGGTCCGACTCAAGAAACGCCACTTCTCCTTCGCCTGGGGGCCGGCGGGAGGCGGAGAGATCCGCCACGCCGCCGCGATCGAGTTCACGGTGACGGCGCGCGCAGGAGGATCGGGCTGGATCGCGCTCGACGATCTGACGCTGACTCCCCTGCCCCCGCCCGGGCCGCCGGCGCATCCGCCGGTGCTCTCGGCGTCCGCGGCCACGCCGGGCTTCGAGGCCTCCCGCGCGATGGACGGCGATCCGTCGACGGCCTGGGAGACTGGCGGCGGCGCGGCCTGGCTCCAGATCGATTTGGGGCAACGGCGGGAGTTCGGCGGCCTGACGATCCAGTGGGAACCCGGGCGTTTCGCCCGCCGCTACGACGTGAAGCTCTCGCAGGACGGCACGGCGTGGACCCTGGCGCGGTCCGTCGAGGCCGGCAACGGCGGGCGCGACGACCTGTCGCTCCCGGAGTCCGACGCGCGGTACGTCCGGCTCGAGCTCGCGGAGGACGGCGCCCCCGCCGGATTCGGCATCCGCGAAATCTCGGTTCAGCCGCTGGCGTTTTCCGAAACGCCCAACGCGTTCTTCGAGGCTATCGCCAGGGACGCGCCGCGGGGAATCTATCCGCGCGCGTTTTCCGGCGAGCAGTCCTATTGGACGGTCGTCGGAGTCGACGGCGACACGGACAACGCGCTCTTCTCCGAGGACGGAGCGATCGAGCCGCGGAAGGGGTCGTTCGCGGTCGAGCCCTTGCTCTGGCTCGACGGCAAGCTCGTCTCCTGGGGGGAGGCCGAGATCGGGCATTCGCTCGAAGGCGGGGATCTGCCCATCCCGACAACGACCTGGTCCCTGCGCGGCGTCACTCTGGCCGTCACCGCGCTCGCCGACGGGCCGCCCGAGCGCTCCTGGGTCCGCGTCCGCTACCGCATCGTCAACCGCGGCGCCGGCACGGTCCGGGGCAAGCTCTTCCTGGCCGTCCGGCCGTTCCAGGTCGATCCGCCCACCCAGTTCTTGAACGGCGCGGGGGGTGTCGCGCCGATCCATACGCTCGCCTGGAACGGCTCGGCCGTCGCCGTGGACGGCCGGGAGGCCGTCTTCCCGGAGTCCCGTCCGTCCGCCTTCGGCGCCGCGCCTTTCGACCAGGGTCCCATCACCGAGATCCTCGCCGGCGGCGCCCTTCCCGACCGACGCGAGGTCGACGACGCGTTCGGATACGCGAGCGGGGCCTTGGCCTTCGATCTCGAAATCCCTCCGAAGGCCGGCAAGGAGGTCGTCCTGGGCCTGCCGATCCACCCCGGCGCATCAGCCGACAGCCGAGGTCACGCGCCTCGCCTTCGCGCGCCGCCTCGAAACGGCCGCGCGGGCCTGGCGCGAGAAGGTCGGCCGCGTCGCCTTCGACGGTCCGCCGGCGGTCCAGGAGCTCGCGCGCACCGTCCGCAGCAACATCGCCTACGCCTTGATCGAGCGCGACGGTCCGGCCCTGCGCCCGGGCACGCGCTCCTACGCCCGCTCCTGGATCCGCGACGGAGCGCTGATCGCGGAGGCTCTCCTGCGCACCGGGCACCCGGACGTGGCGCGGGGCTACGCCGAGTGGTTCGCCGGATTTCAGGACGCCGACGGACGGGTCCCCTGCTGCGTCGACCGCCGCGGCGCCGATCCCGTCGTCGAGAACGACAGCCACGGCGAGCTGCTCTTCGCGATCGCGGAATACTGGCGCTTCACGGGGGACCGCGCGTTTCTCGAGCGAGTCTTTCCGCGCGTCGAGGCCGTGGTCGGGTACATCGACCGCCTGCGGCAGATGCGCCGGACCGAGGAGTTCCGAGCCCTGCAGCGCCTTTCCTTCTTCGGTCTGCTGCCGGAGTCGATCAGTCACGAGGGGTACTCGGCAAAGCCCGTGCACTCCTACTGGGACGACTTCTGGGCGTTGAAGGGCTTGAAGGTCGCGGCCGAGCTCGCCGCCGCGCTCGGCAAGAGCGAGCTCGCCTCGCGCTGGGGCGCGATCCGCGACGAGTTCGAGCGGGATCTGCTCGCGTCAATCTCGCGCACGATCGCATCCCGGAGGATCGATTACATCCCCGGCTCCGCCGAGCTCGCCGACTTCGATCCGACGGCGACGACGATCGCGTTCGATCCCGTCGGAGAGGACGCACGCCTGCCTCGACGCGAGCTTCTCGCGACCTTCGAGCGCTACTACTCCGAGTCCGTCCGCCGCGACGGATCGCGAGACTGGGATGCCTACACGCCTTACGAGATTCGCACCGTGGGGACCTTCGTGCGCCTGGGGTGGCGGGACCGCGCGCAGGAAATGCTGAGATTCTTTCTCGAGGGGCGCCGGCCCTCGCAATGGAACGCCTGGGCCGAAGTCGTCGGCCGCGATCCGCGCCGGCCCCGGTTCGTCGGCGACATCCCGCACGCCTGGGTCGGCGCCGACTTCATCCGTTCCGCGCTCGATCTCTTCGCCTACGAGCGGCCGTCCGACCAGGCTCTCGTGCTCGCCGCGGGAATTCCCGCCGCGTGGCTCGCTTCAGGCCTTCCCGTGGGCGTGCGCGGCCTGCGCACATCGCGTGGCCTCCTGACCTATTCGATCGAGCGCGAAAAGAATGGCCTGCGCTTTTCCCTTCCGGCCGGCCTCGCGATTCCTTCCGGAGGCATCGCGCTTCGCCCACCGCTCGACTCCCCGCCGAGCCGCGTCCTCGTCAACGGGAAGGCCGTGCCCTTCACCGGCGAAGAGCTCGTGATCCGCGGCTTGCCGGCCAAGGTTCTCTTCGAACCCTGAAGCGGAAGAGCGGGGGGTACTCGCGGTGCGAGCCTCCCCGTGAAACGTCTCAGCGAGCTCTCTGCGCGTGCAGTGGTCCGGGTCTAGAATCCGCTCCACACGGTCGGCCGCTTCTTTCATCGCGTGAGAGGAAGACCGATTTTTTCGATAACGAAACTGGGGATGTCATGCCGACCTTCGGAGCGTCCGAAGGACTCAGGAAATTCCGAAGAAGGCAGAAGGAGGAAAACCAAAGACTGGCATCTCGAGCAACGTCGATTTTTGGAATAGGAGGATCTTCGATGGATTTGCATTCCAACAGGAAACTCGGCGTCTTTCTGGTTGTCCTGTTTAGCGCCTCGGCGGTGGCGCTCGCGGCAAGCGCTCCCCCGCTCGTCAACTGGAGCGCGCCCAGGAGCTATACGCCCACCGGCACCCCGAAAATCCACACGCTCGCCGACATCTCGAGCCCGACCCCCTTCATAGCGATCTCCCCTTGCCGCCAGTACAGGTCGACCGGCACGCCGCTGCCGCAGGGCGTCAACCGCGCGGTGACGTTGACGGGCGCGCCCTGTGGGATCCCGGCGGGTGCGGTCGCGGTTTCGGTCAACATCACGGTCTTCAACATCACCGGCGCCACAGGCAACGGCGTCTTCAAGGTCGATACGGTTTCGCCTCCGGCGGTCGCGTGGATCAATTACCCATCGAGTGAGACTCAGAGAGCAAACGCCGGAGTCGTGGCGTTGAACGGCAGCGGCCAGATCATCGTTCAGGTGGCTCAAGGGGCGGGACAGGTCGACTTCGTCGTCGACACCAATGGCTACTACGCGTCGACTCCGGCGACGGCGACGGACTATTTCTCGGTGATCAACGCGGGCCTCTACGCGATCTACGGCGAGACGAGCAATCCCGACCCGTTTGCCGCGGGAGTCTACGGAAGAGCGACGGCCGGCCCGGCTCAAGGCGTCTTTGGCGAGACTTTGAGCACGACGGATGGGACGGCGGGAGTGTTCGGCCGCGCGACTTCCTCGGTCGGGAATAGTGCGGGCGTTGCTGGACAAACCAACGCTGCGACCGATGGTGCCACAGGCGTCTTCGGGGTTGCCACCGCGACGACCGGACAGACGGTTGGCGTCTTGGGAAAAACCAATAGTGTGATTAACGGCTCGACGGGAGTCTCCGGTGTTGCCAACGCGACGACCGGACACACGTTCGGCGTCGGGGGACGAAACAAGAGTACGACCGATGACGCCAGCGCAGTTACGGGAGAAGCCGTGGGCACCTCCGGGCAGACCCACGGAGTCGATGGGGAGACGTATAGCTCGACGGATTTCACGGCCGGCGTCTTGGGCAACGCGGTGAGCACGACGGGCGAAGTGTTCGGTGTCATTGGCGCTTCTCACAGCCTGGCCAGCGGCGTCGGCGTCGCCGGCGCGCTTGTCGACACCGGCGGAAACCTCGTAGCCTACGGAGTTCTCGGGTCCGCGATCGGAACGGCAGATACGACCGGACCGCCATGGGGAGTCTTCGCGTTCGGGGATCTCGGCGCGATGGGAGCGAAGCATTTCGTGGAGCCGCATGCGTCCGATCCCACCAAGGTGATTCTGTACTCGTCTCTGGAGGGGCGGGAAGTCGGGACGTACTTCCGCGGCACCTCCCACATCGTCAACCATCAGGCGGTCATCGAGGTGCCGGAGGATTTCCGGATGGTCACGGACGAGGAGGGCCTGACGGTGCAGTTGACCCCGGTTGGAGAACTGGCGACCCTCGCCGTCGTGAGCCAGGACTTGAACCAGGTCGTCGTCAAGGCTTCCAGAGACGTGACATTCCATTACCTCGTGCAGGGGGTGCGTCGCGCGTTCAAGGACCTCGAGCCGGTCCGGATCGGCTACGAGTTCGTTCCGAGGTCGCCCGCGGACACGATGCAACCCTTCCTGACCCAGGAGGCCAGGAGGCGTCTGATCGCCAACGGAACCTACAACGCCGATGGGACGGTGAACATGGACACGGCCGAGCGGCTGGGCTGGGCGAAAGCCTGGAGGGAGAACGCAGCGAACACGAGAGCCGCGCCGCTGGCCAGGCGCATGACCGACCCGGAGAGGGCGGACGAGAAGTAGTGACGCCGGACTTTATTTTCTCGAGGGGAGGGTTCGATTCCCTCGCCGAGAGCCACCATCGGTCCGCGATCGAGTCCGATCTGCCACTTCGGATCGGCGTCTGGCTGTACCAGATCGTCACGCTGTGCTCGTCGTCGAAGGAGGAGACCACGCAATGAGTCATCGTGAACTTCTTTCCGCCCATGATTCTCTTCGCCAGGCACTTGATTTCCGCCCGCGCGTCGCGACGACAGTCAATGCGAGAAGGGCGGGGAGAAGTCTGCGCTCAGAAATCTCCTTTTCTGGAGCTGCTCAACGTCCGCCCCGGCAGCGCCCGATCTCAGCCCTGGTTCGCGGCGCGAGGAGTCTCCCAGTGGGGAGAAGCCTCGCGCCGCGGGAGAGCGCCGAGAGGAGCCAGGGTGCGGTCGAGGCCGCATCCGGCCGAGCCGCAGCCGGTGCACCGCAGGCCCAGGCTCCGACCAGTGGAAGCGACGTTCCCTACCAGGACTGGACCTCGTTCTCGTGGAGCTTGCCGGCGGCAAGGGCTTCTCGGAGGGCGGGAAGATCCGCGAGCTTTCCGTCCGTGCGGGCGCCCCAGCGGAACGCAGGGTCCTTCCCCTTCTCCAGACCGAAAGCGACGACGTAGTAGAGGTGCGAAATGCCGCCCCGCTCGTAATGAATGACGCAGAGTTCGTCGTCGCATGCCGCGAAGACGAAACGCCTTCCGGGCAAGGGGGGGCCGGGTGCGATGGAGTCCCCGACCTGAAACGGCTGATCGGGATCGGCCATCTCGAGCTTGTCCTGGTGGTAGAGCGCCGCCAGGGCGGCTTTCACCGGCGCGGGAAGAGCGGCCACGGACTTGACGGCCGTCAGGTTGGCGGAAGCCAGATGCTTTCGGTCCTCCGACGAGGGCCGGGAGTCCCTCGGCTCGGAGACGCCGAGCATGGCGACCGTGGCGAAGGCGAGCAGGAGCGAGGATTGAGCGGTTTTCATCGGCCGACCTCCTCAGAGAGTGAAAGACATATCGTAGCCCGCATTCGCGCTCAGCCGCGCGATCCCGCCAGGGCTCTCCCCCCCGTGCGGATGACGTCGGCATAGAACCGCGCGCTCGCCTTGAGCGTCCGCTTCTGGGTCTCATGGTCGACGTGCACGATCCCGAACCGCTTGGCGAAGCCGTGGCTCCACTCCAGGTTGTCCAGGAGCGACCACACGAAGTAACCGCGCAGGTCGACGCCGGACTGAAGGGCCTTCCACGCCGCGGCCAGGTGGGCACGGAGGTAGTCGACGCGCAGGGGGTCCTCCAGGATCGGACCGCGCGCCGTCTTCGGGTCGGCAAACGCGGCGCCGTTCTCGGTGATGTAGACAGGGAATGTTCCGTACCGCTCGCGCAGCCACAGCAGCGTGTCGGTCAGGCCCTGCGGGTACACCTCCCAGCCGGTGGTCGTGTAGCGGCGCGCCGTTCTGGCGCACCGAACGCGCGCGCACAGGAAACGCCGCCGGCGCGTGCCGGGTCACTCCGCGCGTGTAGTAGTTGACGCCCGAGAAAATCGAGCGGCTGCGCGATCCCCTCGACCTCGGCGGGAGGCAACGCCGGCCAGGCCTCGCCGAAGATCTCGCGCCAGCTCCTCCGGATACCGTCCCAGGAAAACCGGATCGAGAAACTGGCGGTTCATGTAGGCGTTCGCGCGGCCCGCCGCGGCGACGTCCAGTCCCCGCGGAGGACGCCGGATATTTCGGCTCGAGGTTCACCACCAGTCCGATCGCGTGCTTGCCCTCGGCGCGGTAGGCCCGCACGCCTTCGGCGTGGGCGCGCAGGAGATGGTGCGCGGCGATCGGCGCCTCGTAGACGCTGCGATGTCCGGGGGCGAGCTTGCCGTGGAGGTAGCCGCCGTCGGTCACGACCCACGGCTCGTTCAAGGTCGTCCAGAGCTCGACGCGGTCGTCGAACGCGCGGTAGAGGACGCGGGCATAGTCGGCGAACCATCCGGCGATGTCCGGGTTGAGCCATCCGCCCCGGTCGTCGAGAGCGGCGGGGTGGTCCCAGTGATAGAGCGTGACGACGGGCCGGATGCCGGACGCGAGCAGCGCGTCGATCAGGCGCCCGTAGTAGTCGAGTCCCTTGCGGTTGACCGCTCCTCGCCCCTCCGGGAGGATCCGGCTCCAGGCGACGCTGAAACGGAAGGCGTTCAACCCGAGCGCCCCCATCATCGCGACGTCCTCGGGATAGCGCCGGTAGAAATCGCACGCCCGGTCGCCGGTGTCTCCGCCCGCGACGAGCCCCGGCGTATGGGTGAATCGGTGCCAGTTGCTCGGGCCGGCGCCGTCGGCGAGCGGCGATCCCTCCACCTGGTACGCCGACACCGCGGCTCCCCACAGGAAGTCCTTTGGAAAGAGAATCGCCGGGTGCGCGGCTAGCCGCCCGGCGGAGGCCCGCCGCGGCCCCCCGAAAGGATCCAGTTGACCGATTCGAGCCTTCGCTCGAGCACGCGGCGCAGGCGGGAGACCTCTCCTTCCATCGCCGCGAACCGAACGCTTCCGCCCTGGAACTCGAAACGCATCACCGCGTCCCGATCCTCGGGCATGACCCCCAGAAGGCCGGCGCGGTACGCGCGCATCCACTCCGGCGAAGGCTCCGAGTCCAGGTGCACCCGGTAATAGAAGCGCCCCTCGTTCGCCGGCCCTTCCTGAACGGGAGGCTCGGAAGCCAGGCCCACTCGGTGCGTCGGCGCGGCCTCGCCCGGGCGTCGGCGGATCGGCTTGCGGTATTGAGGGCGTCTGGGAATGGTCTAGCTCCTCTGGAGCGTCATTCTGTCATGTCCCTGCCAGGACTTCCAAGACGACAGATTCGGAGGGGGAGAGCAGGAGAGAGGGAGAGTGGGGAATGCCCGCCTTCACCCCCTCCCCCCCTCACCCCCTCCCCCTGTCGTCGCCTCAAACGACCCCGCCGAGACGACGGTGAATCGATCGGGACGGACTCGCTTGCGAAACTCCGCGTCCGCCTGCTCGCGCGTGATCGCGGCGACCAGGGCGGGAAACCGGTCCAGGTAGTCGATCCCGAACCCGTAGTACATCGCCGCGTCGATCGCGGAGGCCATTCCGGAGTTGGAGCCGAGGTCCACCTTGAACTTTCCGACACGAGAGCTCTTCTCGTCGGTCAGCTCCTTGGCTGTCAGCCCGGTCTTGAGGAAGCGGGAAATCTCGTCGAGTGTCGATGCGACGGCGGCGTCCCGGCTCTCGGGCTTGACGGTCAGACTGACCACGAAGGGACCCGCCACGTGGGCGGCGTGGAACGAGGAATGGATGCCGTACGTGAGGCCTTCGGTGTCGCGCACGCGCACGCCCAGGCGCGACGTCAGCGACGACTGCCCCAGCGCCGAATTGGCCAGCGTGCAAGCCAGATATGCCGGATCGAGCCGCGTCAGGTCCGAAGGGCTGGCCAGGACGACGTCCGCGCTCGCCTTCTCCGGCATCTCGACCGTCTCGCTCCCCGGAGCCGGCTGCGGGACCGCGACCTTCGGAACCCGCCGGGGCGGTCCGGCGCGCCACGAGGCGAGCCGCTTTTCCAGATGGTCCAGGATCTGCGGCGCCTCGATGTCCCCCGCCACCACCAGCTGGAGGGTCGCCGCGCCGTAGACGCTCCCGTAGAACCCGGTCAGGTCCTCCCGGGTCAGCGCCTGGACCGCGGCGATCCGCTCGTCCCCTTTGCGGCGATGGTACGGATGTCCCCGGGGGTAGATCCGGCGTGACGCCGTCTCGTAGGCCCGGACGGACGTCTGGTCCTGCTGTTGCTGGATCGAGCCGACCACCCGCTTCTTTTCCTTCTCCAGTTCCTCGGCCGGAAAGACCGGCTGCGTGAGGGCTTCGACGAAGAGATCGAGGAGACGCTCGACGTCGCGCGAGAGAGCGGCCCCGCCGATGTCCATGCCGATCGGATCGGAGGCGTCCGCGGAGAAGGAGAGCGACGCGCCGCGGCTCTCGAGCTCTTCGGCGATCTCCAGCTTGGTATGCCGCTCTGTTCCCTTCAGGAGCTCCCCCGCCGTGACCGACGCGATCAGCCGCCGATCGGGCGGCGCGAAGAGGCCTCCGGCGTTCAACGATCCCGACAGGGCCATGGTGGGGTTGAAGTGGTTCTCCAGGACGAACAGGCGCACTCCGTTGGAGAGATCCCGGCGGACGATCGTTTCGGCGAAGGGGCGCCGCGCCCGGCTGGCGACCGGCGCGGGCGGGCGGCGCGTCACTCGCGCTCCTCGTCCACCGGCTCGATCTCTTCCAGGTCTTCGGCCGCGACGGCTTCCCCGAGTGGGTTCTTCGGGAAGAACGCGCCGACCGTCAACGCGTCGTCGGAGAGATAGGTGCGCGCGACGCGCTGGATGTCGTCGCGCGAAACGCGCCGGATCGCTTCGGGGTAGCTCGCGTACCACTCCCAATCGGCGACCGCGATCGCCTCCGACAGCGAGGCCGCGATCTGGTCGGTCGAGTCGCGGTCGAAGATGACCTCGGCCTCGATCTGCGTGCGCGCCTTCTCCGCCTCGGACTCGGAGACGCCGTCCCGGACAACCCGCGCCGCTTCCTCGCGGATCGCCGCCTCCACCGTCGCGACCTCGACCCCCGGCCGGACCGGCGCGAAGACGGAGAAGAGAGCGGGGTCCCTGAGCTGCCAGGGGACCACCGTGACGGACAGCGCCAGGCTCTTCTCGACCAGCGCCTGGTACAGCCGCGACGTCACTCCGCCTCCAAGCAGGTTTCCCAGGAGCGCCAGCGCGGGCGTGTCGGGATGACGCGCCTCGACGCTTCTCCAGGACAGGGCGGTCCAGGCGACCTGCCCGACGCGGCGAACGACGAACCGCCGCTCCCCTTCCTGTGGAGGCTCGGTGGTGTAGACCGTCGGGATGGGCCGCGAAGACGGCGGGATGGCACCGAAATGACGGGCGATCGTGGCCAGCGCTTCCCGCTCGTCGAAGTCGCCGATCACCAGCGCCGTCGCGTTGTTGGGATGGTAGAAGACGTCGTAGAACTCCTTGAGCCGCTCGGTGGAGACCGACTCGATGTCGCTGCGCCACCCGATCGTGGGGTGGTGGTAGGGGTGCTCGCGGAAGGCTGTGGCGAACGTGAGCTTGTACAGCACCTGGAACGGCGAGTTCTCTCCACGCTCGAACTCGTTGCGAACCACGGTCATCTCCGGCTGCCGGTCCGCGTCGCGGAGCAGCGCCCCGCGCATGCGCGAGGCCTCGATGCGGACGGCGTCTTCCAGGCGGTCGGAGGGGATCGTTTCGTAGTAGTTGGTGCGGTCGAACCAGGTCGTGGCGTTGAACCGCGCTCCCATCGCTTCCAGCACCGCGGCGACCGCGGTTCCCTTTTCGCGGTTGTACTGGGGCGTGCCCTTGAACATCAGGTGCTCGAGCAGATGCGTCGCTCCGGTGTAGCCGACCGCCTCGTTGCGGCTGCCGACGTGGTAGACGACGGCGAAGGTCACCACGGGCGTGACCCGGTTCTCCAGCAGCAGGAGTCGCAAACCGTTGGAGACGAGCCGCCATTCGCGGAAGCCCGATTTTTCCTTGATGAACTCGAAGGTCTTACCAGGACGGTCCGGCGTTCCCCGTCGCGAGAGCCCCGGCCTGGCGCGCGCGCTCCGCTGCGGTTTCCGGACTCTGGACTTCGAGCTCAAGTCTTACCTTCCTCCCGCCACGTCCTCGGCGCCGTCGACGCCGATCACGTTGCCGGAGATCCAACCCGCTCCTTGCGCGCACAACGCGACGAGCGCGCCGGCGACGTCGGCGGGGCTGGTCAGGCGCCCGGCCGGATGCATGCGGCCCATGCGCTCGATCATCGCCTCGTTGCCCGGGATCTTGCGCAGGGCCGGAGTGTCGGTGATACCGGCGCGCAGCGCGTTGACCGCGATCCGATGCGGCGCGAGCTCCACGGCCAGCTGCCGGACGTGCGCCTCCAGCGCAGACTTGGCCGCGGAGACGGCTCCATAGGCGGGCCACACGATGTGATCGCCGGCGGACGTCATGGCGAAGATGCGGGCCCCGGGGGCCAGGAGCTCTTCGAAAAAGAGGTCCTGCGTCCAGTACAACAAGGAGTGGGCCATCACGTCGAGCGTCATCTCGACCTGCGCCCTGGTGATCGACTCGTCGCGCGTGGCGCCGAGGAACGGTTTCAACGTGCCGAAGGCGAGCGAATGGAGCAGCACGGAGACCCGGGCCGGCGCGGGCTCGGCTCCGCAGCGCTCCTTGACCGCGGCCACCACTTCCGCGCGGCGGGCGTCGTCGGCGGCGTTGACATTGAAGAACTCTGCCTTGCGGCCGGCGGCGGCGATCTCGGCGACGATCCGGTCCACATTGGACTGGGTCGCCTTGCGGTCCAGATGGATGCCGAAGACATTCCAGCCGGCCCGCGCCAGGCCGACCGCGCACGCCTCGCCGAATCCCGACGAGGCGCCGAGGACCACGGCCCATTGCGACGTCGTGATGGTCGCCAAAGCGGGCGGATCTTACAGCAACGCCGGAATCGCCGTGAACGCAGCGAGATCGCCGGAAAGTAAAGTGCGAAGGACGAAGTTGGAAGTCAGGGCCCCGGCATTCTCCACTTCTCACTTCACACTTCACCTCACGGCGATCCAGGGGATCCCGGCGTTGACGCAGCCAGGCGTTCCCGCGTTTGCATTTAGACTGCTCGAAATGTCCCGCGACCGCTGGCTTCTCTCGGGCGCCCTGCTGTTGCTCTTCGTCGCGGTGTGGACGGAGCCTGCCGGCTCCTGGCTGGGCGAGCCGGACGAGGCGCGCTACGCCGAGATTCCGCGCGAGATGCTCGCCACGGGAGACTTCCTCACGCCGCGGTTGAACGGCGTTCCCTACCTCGAGAAACCGCCGCTGCTCTACTGGTGCAATGCGGCCTCGTTCGCGATCTTCGGGCAGACTCCGTGGGCCGCCCGCTTGCCGGTCCGGCTGGCGGGGGCGGGCACGGTCGCGGTGCTCATCGCCGGAGTGGCCTCGGCGGGAAGTCTCGAGCTCGGCCTGGCCGCCGCGGTTCTGTATCTGGCCTCGCCGATCGGCTTCGTGATGTCGCGGTTGAACATCACCGACGGCTTGCTCGCCTTCTTCTTCACCGCCACGCTGTTCGCCGCCGGTCAGGCCCTGCGGCGGCGGGAAGCGGCGCGGCCGGCCGCGCTGTGGTCGGCGCTGGCGGGTCTCGCCGCCGCGCTCGGGTTTCTCACCAAGGGGCCCATCGCGGTCGTTCTGCCCGGAGGAATCCTGCTCTTGTGGTGCCTGGCCACGCGGCGAGCCCGTCTCCTGACCGCTCTCCTGCTCGCGCCGGCCCCCATCGTGTTCCTCGCGGTCACCCTTCCCTGGTTCCTCATGGTCGAGCAGCGCAACCCGGGCTATTTCCAGTTCTTCTTCATCCACGAGCATTTCCAGCGGTTCGCCACACACGAAGCCCACCGCCCCGGACCGATCTACTACTTCGCGGAGATCTTTCTGGCCGGGTTCCTGCCGGGATTGGCGTTCTTCTTTTCGGGACTCGGCGGCAAGCGCCCGGCCTTCTGGCTCAACGAAGGGGCCGACGCATTCTTCGAGGTTCTGTGGTTCTCCGTCGTCTTCCTCTTCTTCTCGGTCTCCTCGAGCAAACTGCCGCCCTATCTTCTTCCGGGGATCCCGGCGGCCGCCGCGCTCGCCGCGCGAGGCGCGGCCCGCGCCGGCCCGAGGCTCGGAGTCTGGCGTCTGTCGGCGCTCCTGGCGACGCTGCTTCCGGCGGGCGTCCTTCTCGTTCCCGCGCTGCGGCGGGCGGTGATCGCGTACGGGCTTTCGGGGATCGCGGTCGCGGGATTTGCCATCCTTCTCGCCGGGACCTGGGCGGCGCCCGGGGCGGCCCGTCGCGGCTGGCCCGCCGGCCTGGCCGCGCTCGCGGTCGGGTGGTTCGGTTTCTTCGCCGGCGCCGCTCTGGCCTGGCCGCGGGTGCCGCAGGCCACGGAGCTCCACAATATGGAGATTGTGGCCCGGGACGCCGCCCTCGGCGCCGGCGCCGCGGTCGTCGGATACCAGGCCTACGTGCAGGGCCTGCCCTGGGAGCTGAGGCACCCGATTCCTCTCGTCGACTACGTGGGCGAGCTCGAACCTCAGTTCGAACGGCGCCCAGGCGTGCGGGAAGCCCTGTTCTGGTCCCGCGACCGATTCTGGAGCGCGTGGAGAAGCGGGAAGAAGATCGTCGCCGTCGTGAGGCCGCGCGACTTGAAGGACTTTGAAGGAAGTCGGGTGGTGTGGACCGGAAGGAAGTATTCGCTGGTGGCGAACTACTGAAAGAGCGCGATGTTCTACGTTCGACGTTCTACGTTGCGCGAAACAGTCGACGACCCAACTTAGAACTTCGCACTTCGCACGTCGCACTGTCTACGGCACGTCGCACTGTCTAAGGTATATACCCCCTCACCGTCCGCGCCGTGACTCCGGGTTTGTCGATCGACACGCTCACCGCTCGGTATTCCCCGGGGGGCTTTGCCGAGTCGGTCTTGTAGGCGACGATGTACTGGGAGCGCAGCTCTTCCTCGATCCGCCGCGTCACCTCGGGCATCTTCGCCGCGTTGCCGATCGCGAAGACGTCGCCGCCGGACTCCTGGGCGATTTCCTTGATGACCTTGCGCGACTTGAAGTCGGTCAGCGGAATGTTGACGGCGATGAAGTAGATCGGGGCTCCGGCCGAGCGCGCGTAGCGCAGAAGCGTGTCGAACTCGACGTGCGAACGGTTGTCGTCGCCGTCGGTCACGACCACCAGGGCCTTGCGGCCGGTCAGCGTGCGGAACTGATAGAGGCCGAGCACCACCGCGTCATAGAGCGCCGTGGCGCCTCCGGCGCGAAGATCCCGCGAGGCGCGCTGCAGCGACATGCTGTCGGAGGTCAGCTCCTGGAGGAACTTGGGCTGGTCGCGGAACTCGACGACGAAGCCGCGGTCCTTCTCCCGCATCAGCGACCGGAAGAGCTCCCCGCAGGCGTCGCGCACGAAGGGCATCCCCTTCTCCATCGAGCCCGAGCTGTCGATGACCAGACCGATGTTCAGAGGCAGGTTCTCGGCCACCTCGAACCCGGAGATCGGCTGCGGCCGTCCGTCCTCCGAGACACGGAAGTCTTCCTTGGCCAGCCCCTTGACGAAGTGGCCGGCCTTGTCGACGGCGGAGACGTGAAGCTGGACCACGTCGACGCGCACGCTCTCGACCGTGGTCTGCGGGCCCTTCAACATCCGGATGTCGTTGGCCTCGCGGCCGTCCTCGGCCAGCGCGATGGCGCGCACGTAGCTCGCGCGCGCGAAGTCCGCGAACGGGACCGTCGCCTCGTAGGGGCCGGCGGTCCACGATCCGATCTTCTTCTCGTCCAGGAAGAGCTCGACCTTCTTGGCGGATCCCCCGTTGATCGACTGCACCGCCACCTTGATGCGGACCTTTCCCGCTGCGGGCTCGGGCTGCGGCAGCACGCGCACGGCCACGCGAGCGCTGCCCTCGTTGATGGCGTAGGCGTCCTCGTCGATCACGCTGCCCCCGTCGTCGTAGCCGACCGCCCGCAGGGTCTGCCGCCGCGGGACATTGCCCAGGTCGATCTCCACGCTGTAGGGCGGCCGGTTTCGCGCCACCAGAAGCTTGTCGTCCAGATAGAACTCGACCCGTGTGATGGGCGGGGAGGCGTCCGCGGTCAGGCGCAGCAGCCCGACCGGCGTCTCCTTGTCCGGAGCGAGGATCCTCAACCTCGGCTCTTCTGCGGCCGGCGCGGCCGGCCTGGCCTCGTCGGCCAGCACGATCGCCTCGGCCTCGGGAAGGGTCCCGGCCTCGGCCGGGGCCATCTCCGGGCGAAAAGCGTTTCCGATCTCAGGAACGAAGAGGTCGACCGATCCTTCCCCGACCTGCCGTCCTCCGGGATCGTTGAACGCGAGGGCCACGTGATAGGTGCCCGGCGGCACGGCGCGCAGGAACGAGTAGGCGAAAGCCTTCCCGCCCTCGACGTCTCCGCTGACGGGGTAGCGAAAGGAATCCACGATCTGGCCGGCGCTGGAAAACGCGCCGCGCAGCTCGCCGCTCACGAACTTCACGCCCCGCGAGGCGGCCGCCTTGGAAAGCTCGGACGAGGAGAGCCGCAGTCGCACGACGGTCTTCTTGCCCGCCATGCCCAGGTACTCCGGAGTGACTTCCAGCTTGAATGTGCCGACCTTGGTCTTGAGGTCGGTCTGCTGCTTCGGGCCGGCCTTCGGGGCCTGTGCGGCCGCGGGGCAGGCCAGGAGCGCGGCCAGGAAAATCGTCTGTGGGCGGTTCATGCGGAAGATGGCAACCGATTTCAGGGGGGAGGGCATTCCCGGCTTGACCCCGACTGAGGACCTGGCCCTGCGGACTGCGGACTCATTGGGCCTGCGTCTAAACGCGCCTCGATAGCAGCCTCCAGTCCTCAGTCCTCAGTCCTCAGTCCTCAGTCCTCAGTCAAGCCGTGGCCACCGCCGGCTCCTCGGCCAACTGCGTCTGGAAGAACTCCTCGACGGCCTCGCGGAACTGCGCGCCGTCGGCGAGCTCCGAGATCCGGACCCGCAGCGCCCGGCCGTTGGGAAGGCCCCGGGTGTACCAGCCGGTCATGGTCCGCAGCTTGTGCAGCATCTCGCGGTCGTCGTGGGCCGCGGCCTCGATGGCGCGCAAGTGCGCGAGCATCAGTTCGCGCCGTTCCGACAGGGTCGCCTCGCGCGCGGCGCGGCCGGCCAGCCGATCGGCGATCTGGCGGAAGATCCACGGATTCCTCATGGTCGCGCGTCCAACCATGACGCCGTCGCAGCCGGTTTGCGCCAGCATGGCCAGCGCGTCCTCCGCGGCCTCGATGTCGCCGTTTCCGATCACCGGGATCGCCAGCGCGCGCTTCAACTCTCCGATCTCTCTCCAGTCGGCCCGCCCGGTATACATCTGGCGCGCGGTGCGTCCGTGCATGGCCACCGCCGCGGCGCCTTCCCCTTCGCAGATGCGGCCGATCTCGAGAAAGTTGCGCCGGCCGTCGTCCAGGCCGAGGCGGAACTTGACGGTCAACGGAATCGACAGCCGGCTCCGGACGGTCCGCACGATCGCACGGGCCAGGTCCGGATCTCCCATCAACGCGGCCCCGGCGCACCCCTTGAGCACCTTGTTGGCCGGACAGCCCATGTTGACGTCGCACACGTCCGGAGCGAGCTCCTCGACGATGTCGGCGGCGGCGGCCATCCGCTCGGGATCCGACCCGTAGATCTGGATCGAAAGCGGCCGCTCCTCTTCCGAGAACACCATCTTGCGCAACTGGCGCGCGATCCCGCGCGAGATTGCCTCGGAAGAGATGAACTCCATGGTCACCAGACCGACGCCTCCAATGCGTCGAAGCATCAGCCGGTAGACGTGATCGGTGATCCCGGCCATCGGGGCCAGGACCAAAGGGGGATCGACGGGGACGGCGCCGAAGCGGAGCATTCCCGGAGATTCTAGCGCCGCCGGCGGCACGGGAATTGAATCCAAACCCCTCGGGGAGAGAGAATGACCTTTATCCGGCCTTCAGGAACTCGCTATCTCCTGATTCTCCTTTTCCTCGCGGGCCCCGCCGCGGCCGGCGCGCAGACGGCGCAGACGGCGCACACGCCGAGAGCGGGAGGCCTTTCCGCGTGGGGCACCGGCGGGTTCGCGTCTCCCTCGGAGGGAGCATTCGACTCGGGTCTCGGCCTCTCGGGCGGCATCGACTATTTCTTGAGCCGGGCGCTTTCCGTGGGCGTCACCGCGGGCGGGTGGAGGACGAGCACCAGCCTGGGCTCGCACGCAAACGAGGTTTACTTCGACGCCGCCGCGACGTACAACTGGGAGATGGGAACGTTCCACCCCTTCGTCCAGGGGGGCCTCGGCCTCTATCGCCAGATTTCCCGGCGCGGTCCGCATCGACGAAGTTCGGAGGCTTCGGCGGCGGGGGCCTCGACGTCTTCGTCGCTCGGAACTGGGCCGTGGAGGGCGCCCTGCGCTATCACCTCGCGGAGAGCGCGCAGGGCCTGGAAGGGAACTTTTTCGAGGCGCTGGCCGGCGTCAAGTTCTATTTCGAGCCGGGTGCCCGCATGAAACCAGCGGCCCCGGCAGGATAGAATCCGCCGGCCAGAGAGATTGGGAGGGCTATGTCATCGATCGCTCGCACCGGCCCAGCTCCCCACGTCTCGAGCGGGCCATGGATTCACACCAGGCGCTTTGATCTCGTCTTCCTGACCTTGTCCGGCGTGCTCGTCTTTCTTCCGTACCTTTCGTACGGAGTGCTCAAGCAGCTGGGCGTCTCCCAGTCGACGTCGAGCCTCATCGTGGGTCTCGCGGTGACGCTCACCGTGGGCGGCCCCCACATGTACTCGACGTACCTGCGCACGGCCCTGGAGCCGCGCTTCCGAGAGCGCTTCGGCGTGCTGGCGTACGCACCCCTGGTCGTCATACCGGCGCTGGTCGTCGTGGGCTCGCTGTACTCGTTCGTCCTGCTGCTGACCGCCTTTTTCTTCTGGGCCTCGGTGCACGTCACGCATCAGGCGCAGTACATCTCCGAGACCTACCGCCGCAGGGCCGCCGGCCCGATCCGCGCCATCGACCGCTGGCTCGACGGCGCGGTGATCCTGGGCTCGCTCTACTGCGTGGCGATGTACAAGTTCGTGGAGGGAAAGTTCTCACTGGGGACTTCCACGCTCCTGTTTCCCGAGTTCTTGAAGCACCTGTGGGTCGCGCGCGCGTTCACCGTCGGCTTCGCCATCTTCTTCCTGCTCTATGTCGCGCGGGCCGCCGGCGAGATCCGCCGCGGGGAGGCCAGCTGGCCGCGGCTGCTGTTCATGGCGGCGACGGTGGCGCTCGCGTTCGTGGTGCCGATCTTCGACAACCTGGACATCGCGTTTCAGGGCTTCAACACGTGGCACTCGCTCCAGTATCTGGCCCTGACCTGGTTCATTCTCTCGCGCAAGGCCGAGCGCAGCGAGATCGGAAGCGACTTCGTGCGCCGCATCTCCGGCGCCTCCAGGACGGGGATCTTCTACGCCTCCATGATCACCGCGACCCTCCTCGCGGGAGGGGTCTACTTCGTGCTGTGGCGAGGGCTCGGGATGCCCCAGGACCGCGCCTACTACGTGGTCGTGCTCTCGTTCCTGCTGATCCATTATTTCTACGACCACATCCTCTTTCGGGAATTCGGTCCGCTCGAGACACAGACAGGCCGGGCCACGGCCTGAGGAATCTCGAGCGTCTCGTAGCGAAGATCCCTCGAGCGCTTCCGTGCCGTAGGGGCGACCCGCGCGGTCGCCCGCGGGCGGCGACAAGCCCGGCCCTACGTCGCGCGGTCGAAACGGAACTTCCGTTACAGGACACTAGCGCTTCGCGAGCTCCTGATAGGAACGAACGGCGGCGTAGCCCTTTGGCTTTTCGAAGAGATCGGGGTCCGCGCCAGCGCGGATGTCGAGCAGCTCGACAACGGTGAACGGCGCAAGCTCGTTGTCCTTCTTGGCGGCGTGCTCGACCTTCACCGGGAGCCGCTCGAGATCCCGCGCGGCCCACACCACGACCTCGTCGCCGGAAGGCAAGGTCAACAGGTAGCGATCGCACGGATGGACGCCGTGCACGCCGTCGCCGATTTGCTTGACCTGGGCCCGGAAACGGTCGGCGTAGGCGTGCTGGTCGAAGTGGGGTTCCAGGGGATACCCGGGCACGATCTCGTCGGATGCTTCCCACTTCTCCTCCAGCATCTTTCTCGTCGACGGCCGGAACTGCCAGACCTTTCCCAGATCGGGGCGCAGGATCTTGACCAGCATCGAGCCGTCGAAGTCACCCTCCACGCGCCTCTTCTCCCCGCGCACGGCGATCAGGTATTTCTTCTGAGGACCGAAGGTCACCAGAGCGCGGTAGCCGTCGCGGGACACGGTGAGGATGCCACCGCAAGCCACCGCCAGGACCGTGGCCAGGGCCGCCGCCAGAACGCGCAGCCTTCTGTTCATGCGGGCCTCCCGAGCCTCGATTTTGGAGCCGAGCACAGTGGGCATCGGAATGAGACTCTAGCGCGACCGCGGCCTGCGGCCCGTGCCCCGGGCCATAATCCCGGCCGTGGCGTGGTGGGAATCATGGTTCGGGGAGGAGTACCTGGAGCTCTATCCGCACCGCGACGTGGCGTCGGCGCGGCGCGAGGTCGCGTTCGCGCTCGAACGCCTGGGACCGGAGCCTTCTCCGCTGCTGGATCTGTGCTGCGGTTCGGGGCGGCACTCCATCCGATTCGCGGAGAGGCATGTCTGCCCGGTGGGACTCGATTACTCGGCTCCCTTGCTCGAGCTCGCCCACGCCGGCGGCCGCGACCTGCGCCTGGTGCGCGGCGATATGCGGCGCCTCCCGTTCGCCGACGCCACGTTTCGATCGGTGGTCAACTTCTTCACCAGCTTCGGCTACTTCCTGCGGGAGACCGACAACGTCTCCGTCCTGACGGAGGTCGAGCGCGTGCTGCGGCCGGGCGGCCGCTTTCTGTGCGACACGTTCGGCCTCGAGCATGCGCTGGCGAGCCTGGTCCCTGAAGAGCGCCGGAAGGCCTCGGACCGCCAGTACCGCATCCGGCGCTGGTGGAACGCGGACACCCGCAGGCTGGAGAAGGAGATCGAGGTGCGGCGCGGGGGGTCCACCGAGACGTTTCGCGAGAGCGTCCGCGCGTACACTCCCGCGGAGCTGGCGGCCATGCTGGAAGGAGCCGGACTTCACGTCGACGCGGTCTGGGGGAATTTCGACGCCAGCCCGCCGGGTTGCGATTCCCCGCGGCTCATCCTTCTCGCGAGCAAGACATGACCAAGCACATCATTCCGTTCGAGCGGTATGCGGGGATGGATCCGCTCTTCCTCGAGTTCGTCCGCCGCCGGCCCCAGTGGTATCCCGACCCGCCCACCGTCGACGCCGCCGCATCGCGGGCCCGTGAGCTCTTGGGAACGGCGGCGCGGGTTCCGGCCCGGGTGTTCCGATGTCGCGGGGCGGAGGCCGGGAAAATGGCCCAGGAGCTGGCGTCCGGACGCGCGGTGGCGGTTCTGGCCGGCCATCAGGTCGGCCTCTTCACCGGTCCGCTCTTCACCCTGCTCAAGGCCTTCGACGCCGTGCGCGTGGCCCGAGAAATCACCGCGCGGGGGGTCCCCGCCGTTCCCGTCTTCTACGCTCTCACGGACGACCACGATCTGGAAGAAGTCGCCAAGACCGCGCGGCCGGGGGCCGACGCTGCCGAAATCCTGATTCTGGAGGGGGCCGACCGGGCCAACCGCCAGCCGGTGGGGACGCTTCCGATTCCGGAGAAGGTACGGGAGGTCCTCGAATCGTTTCGCCAGGACGCCAGGGCGCCCGACGCGGCGGAGACCCTCGAATCCTTCGCCCGGCGGTATGCCCCGGGGACGACGTACGCCGACGCGTTCATCGAAATGCTCCTGGATCTCGTGGACGAGCCGCTGCTCGTTCTCGATCCCCTGTCCCCGGAGGCTCTCGCGGCCGCGGCCGATCTGTTCCGCGCCGCCGCTGGCCGGCGGGACGCGATCGAAAAGACGCTCGCGGAAAGCGACGCCCGCTTGCGCCGGGAGAGTCGATCCGTCCCCGCCCCGCACCGGCCCGGCGTCTTTCCCTTTTTCGCCATCGACGGCGCCGGCCGGCGCCGGATCGAGAACGTCGATCGCGCGCTGGAGGACGTCTCGTCGGGAAGGGCATCGGTCTCCGCCGACGTCCTGTCCCGCCCTCTCTTGAAATCGTTCCTGATCCCCGCCGCCGCAACGATCCTCGGCCCCTCGGAGATCGCGTACCACGCGCAGTCTCTTCCCCTCTTCTCGATCTTTGCCCTCGCGCCCCCCGTGCTCCTGACGCGCTCGCACGTGGTGTGGATGGGACCGCCAGAACGCCGGGCCGCGGAGGCGTTGGGCGTCGCGCCCGAGGACCTCCTGGCCGAGCCGCCCGTTGCGGCGCCGCACCTTCCGCAGGCCGACCGCCTGGGTGAGATCGCCCGAGCGGCCGACGCGGACCTGGGCGCTCTGGAGCCCGGGCTGAAGGATCTGGACCCGACGCTCGCCGGGGCGCTCGAAACCACCCGGCGCAAGGTCGCGTATCAAATCGCGCAGCTCGAGGAGAAGATGAAGAAGGCGGCCGAGAGGAAGGACGAGACCAACGCGAAGCGGCGCCAACGGCTGGCCATCATGGTCCGTCCGCAGGGCGCCGCCTCCGACCGTCTCTACCCGCCGCTCGTGCCGATGCTGGCCTACGGGCGCGCGGCGCTCGCCTCCCTCCGCGCCGCCGCGACCGGATCGACCGAAGGCGTGGCCGTCGCCGACCTGGGCGCGGCGTCCGAAGAATCCTCGGAGAACGCCGTTGCCGGTTGACGTTCTCGCGATTTCCGCCCATCCCGACGACGTCGAGCTGTGTTGCGCCGGAACCCTGGTCGTCCTCAAGAATCGGGGCCGGTCGTTCGGCATCGTGGATCTGACCCGCGGCGAGATGGGAACGCGCGGCACTCCCGAGATCCGGCGACAGGAAGCGCAACGGGCGGCCGAGACCCTCGGTGCCTCGTTCCGAGAGACGCTCGACTTCGGCGACGGCGGGCTCCGGCGCGGACGCGCCGAGGAGCTCGCCTTGATCGACGTGATCCGCCGCGAGAAGCCTCGCCTGATTCTGACCTCCTACCCCGACGACCGCCATCCCGACCATCGCCGGGCCGGCGAGCTGGTCACCGATGCGGCGTTCTATGCCGGCCTGCGCAAGCTCGAGACGTCGCAGCCGGCCCACCGCCCGCAGCAGACTCTCTATTTCTCCGCGACCTACCTGCACCCGCCCAATTTCGTCGTCGACGTCACACCGGCCATGGAGACGCGGCTGCGAGCCGTCGGGGCGTACAAGAGCCAGTTCCACGATCCCGAGTCCAGGGAGCCGGAGACCTCGCTTTCGCAGGCGTCGTTCCTGGCGGCCATCGAGGCCCGCGCGCGGCAATTCGGGTTTCTGATCGGCACCGAGTTTGGAGAGGGGTTCGTCTCCAGGCGCCCGCCCCGGATCGACGATCCCATCGCCGCGTTCGAAGGCTTCGAGCCGGGGTTTTGAGGAAGTGACGAGTGACGAGTGACGAGTGACGAGTGACGAGATGAAGACAGATCCTCCCTTGTCACTTGCCACTTGTCACTTGTCACTCTCTCACGCGTGCCGGAGTCCCGCGTGAGAATCGGCATCACCTGCTATCCGACCTACGGCGGCAGCGGCGTCGTGGCGACGGAGCTCGGCCTGGCCCTGGCGGATCGAGGCGATGAAGTCCACTTCATCTCCTACGCCCTTCCGACGCGGCTGGCGTTGCCGCGGCCGCGCGTGGCCTTCCACGAGGTCGTGGCCCCGACCTATCCCCTGTTCGTCTCGCCGCCCTACACCCTGGCGCTCGCCACGAAGATGGCCGAGGTCGCCGCGCATGCCGGACTCGATCTGCTCCACGTCCATTACGCGCTTCCCCACGCGATCTCCGCGATCCTGGCTCGAGAAATGTCGGGCAACGGCGGGCGGCCGCGCCTCAAGGTGGTCACGACCCTCCACGGCACGGACATCACCATCGTCGGCCAGGACCGCTCCTACCTGCCGATCACGCGGTTCGGCATCGAGAAGAGCGACGCCGTCACGGCCGTGTCCCGGCACCTGGCCGACGTGACGGTCAAGGAGCTCGGCGTGCGACGGCCCGTGGAGGTCATTCCCAACTTCATCGACACGGGCCTGTATCGGCCCGACGGAGCGTCGGAGTACGCCCGCACGCTTTGTCTGGAGGGGGAGCGCGCCCTCGTTCACGTCTCCAACTTCCGGCCGGTCAAACGCATCGGAGACGTGCTCGCGGTCTTCGACCGTATTCGCCGCAGAGTCCCGGCGCGTCTTCTGCTGATCGGCGACGGCCCCGAGCGCTCGCTCGCCGAGCGGCGGGCCCGGGATCTTGGAATCGAGGACCGGACCGTCTTCCTGGGCAACGTCGCCGCCGTCGAGACGATCCTTCCGGTTGCGCGGCTGCTCTTGCTACCTTCCGACGCCGAGTCCTTCGGGCTGGCGGCGCTCGAGGCCATGGCGTGCGGCGTGCCGGTCATCGGAACCGCCGCGGGAGGGCTTCCCGAGGTGGTCCTCGACGGGGAGACCGGCTATCTGCGGCCGGTGGGCGACGTCGATGCCATGGCGCAGGCGGGCCTGGACCTTCTCGAGAACGAGGAGCGATGGCGCCTCTTCTCCGCCGCGGGGCGCCGCCGGGCGATCGAGCGATTTCCGACCGACGCAATCGTCGCGCGTTACCGCCAGCTGTACGAGAGGACCTTGACGCGTGAGGCGTGAGGCGAAGGGAGCGCGAATTCCTTCGCGATAGGCCACCACCTCTCGATCAGTGGGCGACCAACGGATCGTTGCCGCGGGCCCCGGACGGGGTGAAGTCCGCGAAAAGGCTTCGCGATTCCTGGCGTTCGCCTTTCCGGCGGAGGAGCCCGAGGCGGCGCTTCTCGAGCTCGGCCGTCTTCGCCGTGAATACCACGACGCCACACACGTCGCCTTCGCCTGGAAGCTCGGCGTCGGCGACGCCGCGCGCCGGCGAAGCGCGGACGCCGGCGAGCCCTCCGGCACGGCCGGACGGCCGATCGCCGCGGCCATCGATGCGTCCGGCATGACCGACGTGGTGGTCGCGGTGGTGCGTTACTACGGGGGCACCAAGCTCGGCACCGGGGGCCTGGCCCGCGCTTATCGGGAAGCGGCGGACCGGGCGCTCCAGTCCGCGGGGCGGCGCGCGGTCGAGGTTCTCACCGAGATCGAGGTGCGGTGTCCGTTCGCGTCGTCGGGAGCCGTCCGCCGGCTTCTCCAGCATCCGGGAACGTCCTTGATCGAAGAGACGTTCGACGACGGTTGCGTCTTTCGCATCGCGGTTGTCCGCTCCGCGGTGCCGCGGTTCGTCGAGGCGCTGCACAGGGAACAGCTGTCCTATCGGATCGAGCGGGACTGAGGCGACCTCCTTCAGCCCACGGGCGGAGACTCGGCGGTCGGGTCCCGGCCCTCGAGTCCGGCCAGCCCCTCCCGGCGCTCGCGTTCGCCGCAGAAGGCGGCGTGCCACCCGTTCTCCGCGAGCTTTCGAAGACTCGAGGGTTCCAGGTTGAACCGGTCCCGCGCCACCCGAAATTCTCCGGCCGTCGTCGTCGCGAACAGGAGGGGATCGTCCGCCGACAGGGCGACCCGCACGCCGGCTTCCAGGAGGCGAAGGAGCGGGTGCGCCTGGAAGCCCGCGACCGCTCCTGTGGCCACGTTGCCGGAGGGCGCCACGCAGAGGATCGTCTGCTCGTCGGCGAGGCGCTCGAGCAGCTCCGGATCAGCGGCCGCGGCAATGCCATGGTCCACGCGGTCGGGTCGAAGGGCGTCGAGCGCCTCCGCCATCGGCTTGGCCCCGCTCCATTCTCCGGCATGGACCGAGGTCTTCAGGCCCAGGGCGCGCGCGCGCGCGTAGACGCCGGCGAACGCGCCCGCGGGCGCCGCGTCTTCGTCTCCGCCGATCCCGAAGCCGACGATCGACGGGAGGGGGTTGCGCTCGTAGAGGTCCAGCACCCGGTCGGCCGACTCCGGGCCCCAATGGCGAACCGCGTCCAGAAGAATGCGGCAGGAAGCCCCGCCCTTGGCCGCTCCGCTGGCCAGACCCGCGTCGACGGCGGCCAGACACGCCGCGGAATCCAGGCCCACGCGCGCGAAGATCTCCGGCGAGACGTAGATCTCGGCGTACCGCGCTCCTCCCAGGGCCAGCTCCCGGGGCAAGTCACGGGCCGCCTCTGCGCAGTCCTCCGGAGAGCGAAAGAGCCGGCAGACCTCGGCGTAGAGGGCGAGGAACCCGGCCGGATCGGTCATGGCGCTCCGGCGCCGCTCGAAGGCGGAACGCTCGGTAAAGGAGTGTCCGGCGCGCTGCGCCAGGCGTCGGACGCTCTCGAAGGGGAGCGACCCTTCGAAGTGAAGATGACAATCGGCCAGGAGGGGAATCGGGTGATCGGGTGATCGGATGATCGGATGATCGGTCACGGAAGGCGCCCCTTTGGAAGAACAGTAATCTAACGCAATGAGCTCCTCGATGCGCCGAGCTCGGGCCCTCGCCCTTCTCCTCGATCTGCTCGTCTGCGTCGGGGCCGCGGATGGCGCCGGGCTCGCCGTGACGGCCGCGTTGTGGTTTTGGATTCCGCCGGCACGATGGATCACTCCGTTCGTCTGGATCGCGGCCGGGACCGGGGCGGTGCTCGCGTTTCTGCTTCGGGACGCCTCCGGCGGCCGAGCCCGCCGCTGGCTGGGGCTGGTGGTCGGCGATGCGCGCGGAAAGCCCCCGGGAGCGGCGGGCTCGATCCGCCGCAACCTTCCGCTGATCGTCCCCCTCTGGAACCTCTGGGATGCCTGGCCGGTGCTGTCCAACGGCACGGCCCAACGCCGGATCGACCGCGGGAGCGGCACCCGGGTGACCCCCTCGGTCTGACCCCGCCCGGGCCAAGAACTTTCGGTGGCCAAATTCGTTAGACTCTGTCGGAGACCCTCAATGCGCAAATCCCTGGCTTTTCTCTCCTTGCTGCTCGCGGCGGCCCTCCTCCGGGCCGGACAGGAGGAGGTATTCGATAAAGCCTTTTCCATGGAAGGGATTTCGCGGATCTCCGTCGAGAACGTCAACGGCCGGATCGAGGCCGCGGCCTGGGACAAGCCCTATCTGAAGGTTCACGCGGTCAAGACGGCGAGCGGCGGCGGCTCCGACGAGACGCTTCGCCTGACCGAAATCCGTGTGCGCAAGGTCGGCGACGAAATCAAGATCGAGACGGTCAACCCCAATCGTCACCGCCTGTTCGGATTCCTGGATTTCGGCTCCCGGAACGCCCGCGTCGACTATGAAATCTGGATCCCTGCCAAGACCGAGGCTCGCCTGGAGACCTGCAACGGGGCGGTCCAGGTGCAGGGCTTCGCCGGGAATCTGGCTTGCGATTCGGTCAACGGACCGATCGAGATCCACGGCATGGACGGGCCGGTCAAGGCGACGACCGTCAACGGCTCGCTGCGCGTCTATTTCAAGAGCGGGCTGAAGAAGGCTCATCTGGAAACGGTCAACGGATCGGTGGAGGTGGGTTTCGACCGCAGCTCTTCGGTCCGCTACGACCTGTCCACGGTCAACGGCCGGATCGAGGGAGACTTCGAGCTCGCGGTGGAAGGCAAGCACGGTCCGAAGGAGGCCAAGGGCTCTTACAACGGGGGCGCCGAGTCGCTCCAGTGCGAGACCGTGAACGGATCCATTCGCCTCAAGGCAAATTAAGCCGTCGCTGCGCGGCACGTCGCTTTCGCCTCACCCCTCACGCCTCACGCCTCACGCCTCACGCCTCCGCCCGGTTAGGCTAGGCTAGGCCCCCCATGCCCCGGCGCGAGCGGTCCCCCGCCATGTTGATTCTGGCGTACCTGCCGGTGCTCGGCCTGATTCCCCTGCTCGCTCGCAAGGACGACCGGGAAGTCCGGTGGCACGCGAAAAACGGTCTTCTCCTCTTTGCCGCGGTGGTCGGAGTCGCTATCGCCGCGACTCTGATCGGAATCCTTCTTCCCTCGCTTTCATGTCTCTACGGTATCCTCATGTTCTTCGTCGCCGGGATCTACGCGATCGTGCTGTTGCTCTCGGTGGTCAAGGCCCTGCAAGGGCAACGGGTGATCGTACCGGGTATCTCGAGGTATGCGGACCGCCTCTGACACGGCTTTCCCGATCTGCGTGCGCGGGCGCGGTCTCGTGAGCCTGACTCTGGCCGCACTCCTCGGCTTCTTCTGCGCCGACGCGCTCGAGCCGCCGCAGGCGCAAGTCGGGACCCGCCTGGCGCTCTTCGCAATCGACTCGTACCGGGCCACCGTGTCACCGCTTCTCCGACGCTCCCACTTGATCGCCTGTCGTTTTCATCCCACCTGCTCCGCCTACGGGCGCGAGGCGATCGCCCGCTACGGAATCCCCAGAGGCGTGGCCCTTGCCGGGTGGCGCGTGTTGCGGTGCCAGCCCTTCGCCAAAGGCGGAGAAGATCCGGTGCCGTGAATCGGTGCGACGTTCGAGGTGCGACGGTCTACGTTGGAGCACGTCGAAACGCCACACGTAGAACGTAGAACGTAGAACGTAGAACGTCGCACGTAGAACGTAGAACGTAGAACGTCGCACGTAGAACGCCGAACGTCACATCGCACGACCGACCCCTACGGGACGACCTCCACCGGCAGCATCTGCGCCGGCACGATGGTTCCGCTCTGACGCTGGCCGACGAAGGCGTACTGGTCCTGGCTGCGGTTGTCGAGCGTCGAGGCGACGGCGAGGATACCGCCCGATGAAACGACCGTGCCCACCTGAATGCCAACGGTGATCCGCAACCCGTCGATGGCCGGAGCCCCGACCGTCTCCAGGATGCGTCCCACTCGCAGGAGCGACTTGGGAGCCACGCTGAAGGTTTGCACGCCTCCGTAGATGGCCGTGGTGACCGGATCGATGACCTTGACTTCGATTTCGACCGTGTCGGTCGAGGTGTTCGTCACATCGACCTGGGTCCGGTAGTTGGGATCGCCGGAGCTCGTCCCGAACATCTGGAGTACGTTGGACGAATCGGAGGCGGACTGCATGGGCGTCATGGACTCGGTGGTGGGGATGCCGGGCTGGAAGGCGCCGAACGTGCCGCCCGTGCAGCCGGACGGAGTGGTGTAGCTGCGCAGACCTCCCATCACCGGGAGCGTCGACGTCCATTCGAGCGCACCGACCTGGCCGTCCGCCGGCACCGTGGCCAGAAGAACGTCGCCGAGATACTTCGTCTCGCGCGGAGCGAGCGTGATCGGGGCGGAGTTGACCGGCGCCGCGGCGGCGCCTCCGGATGAGACCTGCGGGTGAAAGATGAGGTTCACCACCGCGTTCTGCGACGTATCCGGATTGAACATCCAGACGTCGCTCCGAAACTGCGCGCCTCCAAACCCCGCGACCCGGCCGGCGACGACGAACCACCCGCTGGTGGCGGCGGGAGAGTAGGCGGCACGGGCCCCCGGAGCCAGGAGCAGGAGCACGGCAAGGGCGACGAGGAAACGGGCGCGGACGGCCATGGTGGGTCCCTCCTGTGCAATCGGACGCTTCGAGGGAGGGCGGGGTTTACAGGACGCGTTGAACGGTCCGCCGTCCCCCACTCACCCCGTCCGAAACCGTAGAAGAATGAGGAACTGACGGGAACGGTTGCGGTTTAGAAACCGTGCGTGTCGATCAACAGTGGTGCCGTCGGCCGGACTCGAACCGGCATGGGTTGCCCCATACGCCCCTCAAACGTACGTGTCTACCAATTCCACCACGACGGCACGTTGTGTGACTACTTCGCCGGCGCCGGGTTGGCCGGAGCGGGATTGACGGGAGCCGGTGCGGGCGCCTTCGGGGCAGGAGCGGCCTTGGCGGGAATCGCCCCCGGGCGCACGACGGAGGACCTCGGCCGCGACTGCAGGATCGTCAGCGTGAGGGCCAGGATGATGAAGCCGATAAACGCTCCGGTGGTCAGCTTGTGGAGAAGGGTCGTCGCGCCGCGCGCACCGAAAGCGGTTTGCGTGCCGCCGCCACCAAAGGCTCCGGCCAGATCCGCCCCCTTCCCCTGCTGAACCAAGACCACCAGAATCAGGAAGAGGCAGATGAAGACGTAGAGAACGACGATCACACCGTACAAGAAACCCACGGGGACCTCCTCGAAAAAGGGGGAGAAAGTTTATGTATAGGGCCGCTTTCCGTCAAGCGGATTTCCCCCCTCATCGATGGACCGCCTCTGACCGCTCACTCACTCCAACCCCGCGATGGCGGCGAACGAAGCGACATCCAGGCTTGCCCCCCCGATCAAGAACCCGTCCACCCCCGATTGCTCGAGCATTGGGCGGCAATTTTCCCTGGTCACGGATCCGCCATACAGGATCCTCAATTGCCCGCGCGTGGACAACAGCCGGCGCAGCTGCCCGCAGGCGGCCGCGCAGTCCTCCGGAGTCGCGGCTCGACCGGTCCCGATGGCCCAGACCGGCTCGTAGGCCACGACCAGGGGCGCGTCGGGCCGATCCTGCGAGAGCGTCTCGACCTGCCTCGAGAGAACCTGCCCGGAGAGTCCCTCCAGGCGCTCGCCCTCGGTCTCCCCCAGGCAGTAGATGGGAAGGAGCCCGACCTCGCGGGACCGCGCGAGCTTGGCGGCGAGCAGGGGGCCGGTTTCACCGAAGAGCTGCCGCCGCTCCGAGTGGCCGATCAGCACGTACCGACAACCGGAGTCGGCCAGCATGCGCGCGGAGACCTCGCCGGTATAGGCGCCCTTCTCGTGCGCGGCCACGTTCTGGGCGGCGATCGACCAACGCTCTTCCGGATCGCGCGCCGCGTCGAGCGCGGTAAAGGGAGGAGCGATCGCGAGCTCCACCGACGCAGGCCGGGACTCCAGAACCTGCGCCAGCGCCGCGGCGTAGGCCCGGGCCTCCGCGCGGACCATGTTCATCTTCCAATTGGCGACGAAGAGGTTCATGGGGAAGTGGCGCGTGGCCAGTGACGGGAGAGGGTTGAGGAGCCCGTCATCGTTTTTCTCTCGTCACACGTCACTTTTCTTCCAGCGCCTGAATCCCCGGAAGAGTGCCCTGCGCGATGAACTCCAAGGACGCCCCACCGCCTGTCGAGACGTGGGTGAAACGATCGGCGACGCCGACCTGATTCGCCGCCTCGACGCTCTCTCCGCCGCCGACTACCGTGACGGCGTCCGACTCGGCCAGAAGAAGGGCCAGGGTCTTGGTGCCGCGGTCGAACGGGGGGTGCTCGAAGACGCCCATCGGCCCGTTCCAGAAGATCGTCTTCGCCGGCTCGAGCAGGCGCTCGAATTGCTCCAGCGTTTTGGGCCCGACGTCGAGCGCCATCGCGTCGTCGGGGATCCTGGAGATGCCGACGGTGCGGGCGCCTGCCGCGTCCTCCGGGGAGAGGGCGACGACGAAATCGGAAGGCAGCGCGATCGTCTTGCCTTCCTTCTTGCAGAGGTCGAGGATCTCGCGGGCCAGCGGCACGCTCTCCTCGTCCAGAAGGGAGCGGCCGACGGGAAGCCCGAGCGCGCGCACGAAATGATTGGCCATGCCGCCTCCGACCAGCAGGATGTCCGCGGAGCGGGCCAGGGTGCGCAGCGTGTCGATCTTCCCGGAGATCTTGGCCCCGCCGAGGATCGCCGCGAACGGGCGATCGGGCCGCAGCAGGCGGGAAAGTTCCCGGACCTCCTTGTCCATCAGGAGGCCCGCTCCCTTTTCCGATACCAGGCGCGGCACCCCCACCACCGAAGCGTGCGCCCGGTGCGCGGCGCCGAAGGCATCGTCGACGTACGCCTCGCACAGCGACGCCAGCGCCTGCGCGAACTGCGGGTCGTTGGCTTCCTCGCCGGCATGGAACCGAAGGTTCTCCAGGAGCAGGACGTCCCCGTCGGCCAGGGACCGGGAAGCCTTGTCCACCTCCGGACCGACGCAGTCCTCCACGAATCGCACCGGGCGCCCGAGAAGCTCGGCAAACGCCACGGCCACCGGCGCGAGGGAGTACTTCGGGTTCGGCTTCCCCTTGGGCTTGCCCAGGTGCGAGGCGCAGAGAACCCGCGCCCCGGCTTCGCTCGCGAACCGGATCGTGGGGAGCGTTTCGCGAATGCGCGTCCCATCGGCCACCCGCCCTCCATCCAGTGGCACGTTGAAGTCGACCCGCACCAGGAGGCGGCGGCCTTTGAGGGCCAGGTCTCGGATCGACCGCATGGGGCAGGAATCTTAGCCGATCGATGGCCGCGGCGGGATCGTCTGCCGTCGGCCGGCGCGGAGCCGTCCACGGCGGCGCGCATTCGACCTCGGGGTGCTGAGAGAATAGAAGGATGAAGAGAGCCGTCGCGGCCATTCTCCTCTTCGGCGCGGGCCTCGCGCGCTCCGCCGCCGGCCCTGCGTCGCAACACGGAACGGGGGGAGCGGTGGCCGCCGGGGAGGAGACGGCGGCGCGCGTGGGCGTGGACGTTCTCAAGCGGGGAGGCAACGCGGCGGACGCCGCCGTGGCCGTGGCCTTCGCGCTGGCCGTCACATGGCCGGAAGCGGGCAACATCGGCGGAGGCGGCTTCTGGATCTCCCGCGACGCCGCGGGCCGCGTTCTGGTCATCGATTTCCGCGAGATCGCGCCCCGGGCCGCGCGCGGAGATCTGTTCCGCGTCCCCGGGCCCAACGGAAAGGCGCCCTCCTCCACGGAAGGTCCGCTCGCTTCGGGCGTTCCCGGGTCGGTCGCCGGGCTGGCCCTGGCGCACCGCCGCCTCGGACGCCTGCCCTGGAAGGAGGTCGTCGATCCCGCGGTGCGCCTGGCCGCCAACGGCTTCGTCGTTTCGGAGGCCGTGGCGCGATCCATCGCCGGAGAAAAGGACCGGCTGGCCAAGGACTCCGAGACCGCCGCCGTCTTTCTTCCCAACGGGGCGCCTCCCGCTCCCGGAACGATCCTCCGGCAGCCGGCCCTGGCGCGGACGCTCGCCGCGGTTCGAGACCGCGGAGCCGACGGCTTCTACCGGGGCCACATCGCGCGACAGATCGAAGATGGGCAGGAGCGCGACGGCGGCCTCATCACCCGCGGAGATCTGGGCCGCTACGAGGCGCGGATCCGGAAGCCCTTGAAATTCCGTTTCGCCGGGGCCGAGGTGCTCACGACGCCGGCTCCTTCTTCCGGTCCGGCGTTATCGGAGATGGCGCTCCTGGCAGAGGACGTGGGGCTCGACCGCTTCAAGCCAGGGGACGTGACGGCCGCGCACCTGCTCGCGGAGATCGAGAAACGTGCCTTTCGAGACCGCAATCGATACCTGGGCGATCCGAGCTTTGGAGGCGTGGAAGAGGACCGGATGACCGATCCGGCCAGACTCAAGAAGATCGCCGCCTCCATCGACCCGCTTCGCGCGACCCCTTCGGAGGCGCTGGTCTCCGCCGAGCGCGAGAAGCCGACCACGACCCATTTCTCCGTCATGGACGCGTCGGGAGGAGCGGTGGCGGTGACGACGACCCTGAACGACTCGTTTGGAAACGCGCGCATCGCGCCGGAACTCGGATTCCTCTGGAACAACGAAATGGACGACTTCACGACGCGGCCCGGTCAGAAGAATCTGTACGGCCTCATCCAGGGGCAGGTCAACGTGGTGGCCCCCGGCAAGCGGATGCTTTCTTCGATGTGTCCGGCGATCGCCGTGATCGGGCAACGCAACGCGCTGGTGTGGGGATCCCCGGGCGGATCGACCATCCCGACCACCAATCTGCAGGTTCTGATGAACGTCCTGCTGCGCGGGCAGACGCTCGAAGAGGCCGTGGCCGCGCCGCGGTTCCACCAGCAGGATTTCCCCGACAAGATCCAGTACGAAGGGGGACGCTTCGAACCGGCCTGGATCCAGGCGCTGGAAAAGATGGGCCACACGGTCGCCGAGTTCGCGACCGAGCACCAGCCGCACGGCGCCGTGATCGGGCGGGTCCACGCCATCGGACGAAATCCCGATGGAACGATGACGGCCGTGGCGGATCCCCGGGCCGCGGGCGTGGGTCTGGTGGTCCTGGCCTCCCCATGAAGATCTCTCTGGACATCTCGACTCTCGGCGTCTGGGTCCAGTGCGCTTCGGCAGTCCTGATCTCGCTCCTGTTCCTACTGCTGGCCCGCGGGAAGGCGCCCGCCTTCCACCGCTGGTGGAGCGCGGCCTGGGCCAGCCTGGCCGTCGCGCTGGTCCTGCTCGGCCTCGGCTTCCATGGTGCGGGGGCGGGGACCGTGTGGATCTATCAGTTCTTCGAGCTGCTCTTCGTCTTCGCCCTGTGGCAGGGAACGCGCGCCCTGGCGGGTCACCGGACCTTCGCCCTGCGCGCCAGCCTGCTCGCCGCGGCGGGACTCGCGGTCTGGACGACCGCCTTCTCCGCGTTTCTGCTGACCTCGACCCGTCCGGGGCCGACCCGGCTCTCCTCGCTCTTCGCGGTGCACGCGGCTCTCGTGGGCCTGGGGTACCTGGCGGCGGCGGTGGAGGGGGCCCGGGCGTACCGGTCGCGGCGGGGGCTGGGACCGGTGCTGCTGGCGACGGCCGCGGGCCTGCTCGCTCTCCTGTTCTTCTTCTACTCGTGGGCCACGTCCTTCACCTTGCGAAGCGGTCAGCTGGTCGCCGACTTCATGTATTACTCGACGTTCGTCGATGTCCTTCTCCAGTTTTTCGCGGCGTTCGCCATGCTCGTCTGCCGCACCGAGCACGACCAGAGGACGCTTTCAGAGGTGAACGTCGGTCTGGCGGCCGCGCACCGGGAGCTGGTCAACACCTACGCGCTGTTGCGCGACGAAGCCGAGCGGGACGCGTTGACCGACGCCTACAACCGCACGGCTTTCCGGCGCTTTTTCGCGGAGGCGGGGCCCAGGTTCGGGCGCGGGTGCGTCGCGTTGGTGGACATGAATTCGTTGAAGCGCATCAATGACCGGCACGGCCACGAGACCGGCGACCGGGCCATCCGGCTCCTGGCGGACGCGGTCCGGGGACTCTTTCGGTTCGAGGACCCGCTGTTTCGCTGGGGAGGGGACGAGTTTCTGCTCCTGCTTCCCAACGGCGACTCGACCGACACGTCGCGGCGGCTTTCGCGCTTGAACCGGCTGCTGGCTTCCTCGTGGGACGGCCCGGCGCCGGCGCCCCAGGCGTCCTGGGGGATCTCCGAGTTCCTCTCGAACATGGATTTCTCTCGGGCGCTCCACGAGGCCGACGCGCGGCTCTACGCGGCCAAGCGGACCCAGGCGCGGGAGGGCGCTTGAGCGAGACCTTCCGGCCCCTCTACCGGCAGGGCCGGATTCTTCGCCTTCTGGACCAACGGCTTCTCCCCGCGAGCGAGGTCTGGCTGGCCCTGGAGAAATCGGCCGAGGTCGCGATGGCCATTCGAGATCTCGCCGTGCGGGGCGCTCCGGCCATCGGCGTCGCGGCCGCTTACGGCGCGGCGTTTTCCATGCGCAGCGGCTCGACCACTCCCGCAGCCGAGCGCTTCCGCGCCGCGCGGGAGCTCCTGGCCGGCACGCGTCCGACGGCCGTCAACCTCTTCGCGGCGCTCGAGCGTATGGCCGGCCGGTTCGCCGCGGTCGCCGGCCGTCCGGAGGGAGAGATCGAGGCGACCCTTCTGGCCGAGGCCGACGCCATCGCGCGCGAGGACCTCGAGGCCTGCCGGCGGATCGGGCGCTTCGGCCAGACGCTGATCGAGGCGGGGACGGTGATGACCCACTGCAACGCCGGAGCGCTGGCGACCGCCGGATACGGCACCGCGCTCGGAGTCGTGCGCGGGGCCGTCGAAGCGGGCAAGGCGATCCGCGTGCTGGCGTCGGAAACGCGCCCCTTTCTCCAGGGCGCTCGGCTGACCGCGTGGGAGCTCTCGCGTGACGGGATCCCCGTCGAGCTCATCACTGACAGCATGGGCGGGCATTTTCTCGCGCGCGGCGGGGTCGGAGCGGTCGTCGTCGGCGCCGACCGTATCGCGGCCAACGGGGACACGGCCAACAAGATCGGAACCTATTCGCTGGCCGTCCTGGCGAAGGAGAACGGCGTGCCCTTCTACGTGGCGGCGCCCACGACGACCGTCGACCTCGCGTGCCCCGACGGCGCGGCCATCCCCATCGAGGAGCGCACCTCGGGCGAGGTCCTCTCCTTCGCCGGCCAATCCATCGCCCCGCCGGGGGTGAAGGCCCGCTACGTGGCCTTCGACGTGACGCCGGCGCGCTACATCACGGCGATCGTGACCGATCAGGGCGTCTGCCGCCCGCCCTATCCCGACAGCCTGGCAAGAGCGGTCGAATCGGCTTCGGTGAAGAATCTGTGATTGGCGATTCGTGATTGGTGATTGGGGATGGAAAGAGAAGCGGTGGCCGAAATCACAAATCCCAAACCTCAAATCACAAATCCTCTGGTCCTCGGCATCGAGACATCGTGCGACGAGACCTCGGTCGCCGTTCTCGACGGCGAGGGCCGGATCCTCTCCAACGTGATCGCCACGCAGATGAGCGCGCACGCCTTGTACGGCGGGGTGGTCCCCGAGGTGGCCGCGCGGGCGCACCTGGAGAACCTTCCGGGGACTTTCGAGGCGGCGCTCGAACAGTCCGGGATCGGGCTTGACAATATAGATCTTGTGAGCGCGACGGCCGGGCCCGGGCTGATCGGAGCGCTCCTGGTCGGGCTCTCGGCGGCCAAGGCCATCGCGCACGCGCTCACGCTCCCCTTCGTCGCGGTCAACCATCTGGAGGGGCATCTCTTCTCGGCGCACCTGCGCGCCGGGGGAGCACCGGCCCTCCCGGTGGAGTACCCCTTTCATGGGCTGGTGGTCTCCGGCGGCCATGCCGAGCTCGTGCGCGTGGAGGAGCGCCGCGTCGTCCCTCTGGCCCGAACCCGCGACGACGCGCCCGGCGAGGCCTTCGACAAGGTCGCCCGCCGCGCGGGACTTCCCTACCCGGGAGGGCCGGTCGTCGACGCCATCGCCGCTCGCGGCGACGGATCCCGATACCGGCTGCCGGTGGGGCGGCCGGGCGACGGCTCGCTCGACTTCTCCTTCTCCGGGTTGAAGACGGCCATGCTGAGGGAGTTCGAGAAACGCGGCGTCGACGGGTCGCCGATCGACCCGAACGCGGTCGGCGGCGAGCTGGCCGACCTCTTCGCCTCCTTCCAGAACGCCGTCGTGACCGCCCTGCTCGAGCGCGTCGACGCGGTGCACCGCAGCGAAGGGATCCGCCGCCTGGCCCTGTCCGGAGGAGTCGCCGCCAACTCGCAGCTGCGCCGGGCCGTGGCCCAGTGGGGCGAGGAGCACGGGGTCCTGACCCTGATGCCGGACCGCGCCCTCACGACCGACAATGCCGCCATGATCGCGTGGGCGGGCTGGCTGCGATACCGGCGCGACGGAGCGAGCGACCCTGCCGCGGCACAGGCGCGATCCCGGTGGCCGCTGGGATCGTGAGTTCAATGTTCAAGGTTGGTGAACTTCGAACTTCGAACTTAGAACTTAGAACTTAGAACTTGAACTTAGAACACCATGTAACATCCCCCGTTCGCCCATGACCGACCCCAGTCTGATCCGCAACTTCTCCATCGTCGCGCACATCGACCATGGCAAGACGACCCTGTCGGACCGCCTGCTGGAACGCTGCGGCGCCGTCTCGCAGCGGGACATGCACGAGCAGATGCTCGACGACATGGAGCTCGAGCAGGAGCGCGGCATCACGATCAAGGCCCGCGCAGTGACCCTGCGCTACGCCGCGCGGGACGGCCGCGCGTACACGCTCAACCTGATCGACACTCCCGGCCACGTCGACTTCTCCTACGAGGTCTCCCGGTCGCTGGCGGCCTGCGAGGGCGCCATCCTGGTCGTGGACGCCACCCAGGGCGTGGAAGCGCAGACCCTGGCCAACGCCTACCTCGCGGTCCACAACAACCTGACCATCCTGCCGGTCATCAACAAGATCGATCTCCCCTCGGCCGAGCCCGAGCGCGCGCGCGAGCAGATCGAGCAGGTCATCGGGATTCCCGCGCACGACGCAATCCTGACCTCGGCCAAGCAGGGCATCGGCATCGACGAGCTCCTCGAGCGGATCGTCCGCGACATCCCTCCCCCCAGGGCGACCCGGACGCGCCGCTGAAGGCCCTCCTGTTCGACTCCTGGTACGACCCGTACCGCGGGGTGACCTCGCTCGTCCGCATCGTGGACGGCCGGCTGGCGCCGCGGATGAAGATCCGCGCCATGGGCACCCGCCTGGAGTCGGAAGTGGAAGAGGTCGGGATCTTCAAGCCACAGCGCGAATCCGTGCCGGAGCTCTCGGTCGGCGAAGTCGGTTTCGTGTGGGCCAACATCAAGGATCTCCACTCGACGCGCATCGGCGACACCATCATCGACGTCGCCAACTCCGCGGCCGAGCCGCTGCCCGGCTTCGCCGAGGCCAAGCCCATGGTCTTCGCCGGCCTCTTCCCCACCAACGCGGACGATTACGCCAATCTGCGCGACGCCATGGAAAAGCTCCGGTTGAACGATGCCTCTTTTACCTTCATTCCGGAGAACTCGACGGCCCTCGGATTCGGATTCCGCTGCGGTTTCCTGGGGCTCCTCCACATGGAGATCGTGCAGGAGCGGCTGGAGCGGGAGTTCGACCTCGACCTGATCACGACCGCGCCCGGCGTCAACTATCGGGTCTCGACCACCAAGGGCGAGGTCCTCGACATCGTCAACCCCAACCATCTCCCGCCCCTCAATCACATCCAGAAGATCGAGGAGCCGTACATCGCGTCGACGATCATCACCCGCGACGACTTCCTGGGGGGCCTCTTGAAGCTCTGCGAGGAGCGGCGCGGGGTCCAGAAATCGATGGAGTATCTGTCGGCCAACCGGGTCGTCCTGACGTACGAGTTTCCGTTGAACGAGGTCGTCCTCGACTTCTACGACAAGTTGAAGTCGATCTCCAAGGGCTACGCGTCGTTCGACTACGAGTTCGTCGGATACCGCGAGGGGGATCTGGTCAAGCTCGACATCCTGGTCAACGGCGAGCCCGTCGACGCTCTGTCCTTGATCGTCCACCGGGAAGAGTCGGCCCCCAAGGGCCGGCTCCTGGCGGCAAAGATGAAAGAAATCATCCCCCGTCAGATGTTCGAAGTCGTGATCCAGGCGGCCATCGGGTCCAAGATCATTGCCCGGGAGACGGTTTCGGCGATGCGCAAGAATGTACTGGCCAAGTGCTACGGGGGCGACATCACGCGCAAGAGAAAGCTCCTGGAGAAACAGAAGGAGGGGAAGAAGCGGATGAAGAGGGTCGGGCGGGTGGACATCCCGCAGGAGGCCTTCCTCGCCGTCCTCAAAGTCGAATGAAGAAAGAAACGAAGGGATCCCCCGCTCCGGCGGCCGAGCCCGCCGAGCCGGAAACGTCCGGCCATTCCTCCTCGCGCGAGTGGTACGAGTCACTGCTCGTGGCCGCCGTGTTCGTGCTCTTCGTCCGCACGTTCGTGGTTCAAACCTACCAGGTCCCCACCGGATCGATGGAGACCACGATCCTGGTGGGAGACCATCTGCTCGTCAACAAGTTCGCATACGGGCCGCGTCTTCCTTGGCTCGCGAAGGTCCTTCCGTACCGCGACGTTCACCGGGGCGACATCATCGTGTTCAAGAAGCCCGGCGACGACTTGAACGACACCAACGTCCTGGTCAAGAGATCGGTGGGGACACCCGGGGACACGATCCTCGTCCACGCCAAGACGGTGACCGTCAACGGCCAGACGGCCGACGGGCCGCACGTCCAGCACATCGACTCCGAGACGTACACGCCGGGAGATCCGCGGGGACCGCGCGACTACTTCGGACCGTACACCGTGCCGGCCGACCACTACTTCGGCATGGGAGACAATCGGGACAATTCCCTGGACAGCAGGTTCTGGGGCCCCATCCCGCGCCGCAACATCTTCGGCCGCCCTTTCCTCATCTACTGGTCCTACGAGGCGGAGCCCAACTCCCATATCTGGCGCGGAGCGGTGGCCAAGATCCAGCAACTCCTGTCCGTGGCGATCCACTTCTTTACCCGCACGCGATGGGACCGGATGTTCCACCTGGTACGCTGATCGCGGGGGCGGCCTCGTCCGCCGCGGAGCCGGACGCGGCGCAGCCCGTGCCGGGGCGATGGCGAGAGCTCGTCGAGGTCGTGCTGGTCGCGGTCATCGCCGCCCTCTTCGTTCGCACCTTCCTGTTCCAGGCGTTCGTCGTGCCGAGCGGGTCGATGGAGCCGACGGTCCTGGTCGGCGATCATCTCCTGGTCAACAAGTTCGCCTTTGCTCCGCATGGCCGGGCTTTCTCCGCGATCCTTCCCTACCGGCCGGTTCGCCGCGGCGACGTGATCGTCTTCAAGTTTCCCGAGGATCCGAGCCGGGATTTCATCAAGAGAGTCGTCGCGGTGCCCGACGATACGGTGGAAGTCCGCGACCGAAGAGTCTTCGTCAACGGAGTCCTGGACCAACGCTCGGAGCGGGAGTCCCGCGCAGCGAGTCCCCCGGGCCGGAGGGCGCCGGGCAGCTGGATGGGCGCCACGCGAGTCCCCCGGGACGCTTCCTTCGCCATGGGGGACAACCGCGACAGCTCGTACGACAGCCGATTCTGGGGTCCCGTTCCGGCGGCGAACCTGAAGGGACGCGCCCTCTTCGTCTACTGGTCCCTGGCCCCACCCTCCTCCGGGCCTTCCAATGGGATGGCCCGATTGTTCGACCTTCCCCGCAGAACGCGTTGGGCCCGGTTCTTCCATCCGGTGAGATGAACTTCGTCCGGGCGAGTTCGGTTACAATCGGAACGTTTTTTTCGGAGGCTCAATGAACAGACGCGCCCAGCGCGGCAAAGGCAGCGTCGGTTGCATCATCTGGTTGGCCATCGTCGCCATCCTCGGATACGCGCTGGTCAAGATCGTGCCCGTCAAGGTGGCGTCCTCCAAGTTCGAGGACTTTCTGAGCGAAGAGGCGTCGTTCGGCTCCATCAAGAGCATTACGCAGATCGAAAAAGAGATCCTGGCGAAGGCCCGCGATCTCAATATCCCCGTGACCAAGGACAACCTGTCCGTGGTCCGCACCCGGGAGGCGGTGACGGTCGAGGCGCATTACCAGTTGGTCATCGATTTCTTCGGCGGCGCGTACAAGTACGTCTGGAAATTCGATCCGGTGATCCGACGGCCGACCTTCGCGGTCTAGGTCCGTCTCGACTGCGTTTGCGGTGAAACCCGCAACGGGTTGATTTCCTTTCGACGTGCCGCGACCCCTCGTCCCCGGCCTTTCGATCACCGAAGTCTCCCGGCAGACGGGCATTCCGGTTACGACCCTGCGCTTCTACGAGAAGGAGCTGCCGGGCCTCCTCCCGATCCGCAAGACCCGCGGAGGCCACCGTCGTTACCGCCCCGAAGACGTGGAACGGCTGTCCGCGGTCCGCCGTCTGACCGAGCAGAGAGGGCTCAAGCTCGCGGACGTGCGGCGCGCGATGACCTCACGCGGCGACGCCGAGGCGCTCCGACAGGAGCTCGACCGGATCGCGGAGATCCTGCGCCGCCAGTCCGAAAGCGTCGATGAGCTGCTCCATCGCGTCGCCCGCCTGGAGTCCCGCCTGTCGGAGCTCGAGGCGCGGCCCAAGCGGGGCTGGTTCAAGTAGAGCCCGCGCGGACGCGGGAATAAAGCCGCCTATCCTCAGACTAGGAAGGACGAAGAAGGAGGCAGTCTCATGCGACTCTTGCGCATCGTGGCCCTGTCCGCCGGGTTGGCCAGCATGGCGAGCCTGGTCTCGGCGTCCGCCCCCGCGATCGGCGCCCCGGCCCCCGAGTTCACCCTGACGACCCTGGCCGGCCAGGCCTTCGCGCTGTCCCAGGCCGCGAAGGATCACAAGGCGGTCGTCCTCATGTTCATCGCGACCCAGTGCCCGTACTCCAACGCCTACAACGACAGGATGCGCGACATGGCCGCCGCCTATGCCAAACGGGGAGTGCTGTTCGTCGGCATCAACAGCAACAAGACCGAGCCGGCGGAGGAAGTGAAGACGCACGCTCAAAAACACGGCTTCGCGTTTCCCCTGATGAAGGACCCGGGCAACAAAGTGGCGGACCTCTACGACGCCAAGCACACTCCGGAGATCTACGTCGTCGACCCCCAGGGCAAGCTCCGCTATCACGGGCGTATCGACGAGAACTACGAGGACCCTTCCAGGGTTGCGTCTCCGGACCTGAAGAACGCGCTGGAGGACCTGCTTTCCGGCAAGGCCATTCAGAAGGCGGAAACCAAGGCGTTCGGATGCTCGATCAAGAGGGTCTAACGGATTTGTGATTTGCGATTTGTGATCGGGTGATCGGAATGCGGAGACGTTGGAACACGCTCGCATTGTTTCTCGTCGTCGTCGGGCTCCTCGCGCCTCTTCGATCCCACGGCCTCGCTGCGGCTGCGATTTCCCGTTCCCCCGATTCCCTCCTGGCCGGCGAGATCGACGCCACGGGGCTTGCAGACCTGATTACCCGCCAAAAGGGGCGCGTGGTTCTCGTCAACTTCTGGGCGACCTGGTGCGTGCCCTGTCGCGAGGAGTTTCCCGACCTGACACGCCTTCAGAAGTCCCTCGGGCCGCGTGGGCTTCGGGTCGTCGGCGTCTCGACGGATCTCGCCAGCGCCATGCCGGGAGTTCACAAGTTCCTCACGGACCAGAAGCCGGGATTTCCCAACTTCCACAAGAAGAGCGGGGGCGACGATCAGGACTTCATCGACGCGGTGGACAAAGGGTGGGGCGGCGAGCTCCCGTTCTCCGTGCTCTACGATCGCAACGGTCACAAGGCGAAGGTCCTCTCCGGCAAGCACTCGTACGCGCAATACCAGAGGGAGATTCTGGTTCTTCTCCCGTGAGGTTCAGCGAAATCCAGGCCGGACTTTGCCTCGCCGTCGTCCGTCGATGCCCCAGGCGCCGTGCCCGGTGGCGGCGATGGAAAGCAGGAGCAGGATCGCGAACTTGGTCGTCAGTCCGGCCGTGATCCAGCCCATCCAGTCCGAGCCGGGGACATAGGACTGGCCGAGCAGGATCGAGAGGAGCAGGAGCACACCCGCTGCGGCGGCGACTCGGGTCAGCAACCCCAAGAGCAGCGCGACGCCCAGGAGGAGCTCCCCCAGCGCCACGACCCATGCGAACAGGCCCGCGTGCGGAATCACCACCGAGCGCAGGAACGAGCCCCACAGGGGCCATGCCTTGCGCGCCATTTCCTCGGCGTCGTGCGCGAATGCGCCCCGGACGAACTTGCCGGTGACCTTCCCGAAACCTTCGGCGACGAAGAGGACGCCCGTCCCGATGCGGATCAGGGCGGTCAACCGGGAGGCGGAGGCCATCGTCAAAGTCTAGCAGCGGCGTGCGACGAAGAGTCCCCTGCCGTTTTCCGAGGACACCGGGTCCTCTGCCCAGGACGGCGTACGCGCCGGACCGCTCGAAGCGGGAGGGTTTTGACGATTCGGCAGCGTGGACCGAGTTTTGCTACAGTGCCGCCGGTGGTTTCCTCAAAACGGTCCGGCCCCAGGCCGGGATAGGAGAATGGGATCATGAAACGATTTTCCTCCGCGGTCGCCGTCGCTGTGTTCGCCCTCGCCGCCGCTTCGCTCCGTGCCAGCGACGAGCGGCTCCTCCAGAGACCGCGGATCGCCCGCATCGGGACCGCTTCGGCCACCTCCTATTCCGCCGAGGTCCCGGTCGTCACGAGAATCCAGGGGACGGCTTTCTTTCGAACCTCGGTCGACATCAACAACAACACGAACCAGCCGATCACCGTGGAATACCAGTTCTCCTACACCTGCCTGTCGTCGGGCTGCGCCGCAGCGCCGAACAACTTTTTCCGCACGACCGTGCAGTCGTTTCCGCTGGCCGCCCTGGCGAATTTCCACCAGGACGACTTCGTCGACTACTTGAACAGCCAGGGCCTGCTCCAGACCGGTGCCGAGCAGGGAACGATCGGCAGTCTTCTCGTCACGTTCTCCGGGGTCACTGCGTTCGGGACGGGCGGCGTCATTCTGGGGTCGGAGGCGAGCGTCGTCGCTCGAACCTACAACCACCTGGACGAGAACACTCCCTCTTCGGCCACGGTGGGCTTTGCCTACAACGCTTCGCTGTTCTTCGAGTCGGCCGACACGACCCTGATCGGAACGGCGCGTGACACGAAGGCGGCACCTTCCCTCCCCGGAACCCTTCGCTCGAATGTCGGCGTCCGCAACACGGACATCAACGGAACTCAGACCGACGTCACGGTTCAGCTCTCGTTCTACGACACGGCGACCGGCCAGCGAGTCGGCAATGTCATGACCCTTTCCGGCGTTCGCGGAACGGGGATGCAGCCCGGAGAGGTCCAGCAGATACCGGACATTTTTACCGCGGCCGCCATTCCCTCGGGGGTTCACCAGATCATCGTCTTCGTCGACAACCCCGCGCCGACGGGCACGTCGCCGACGTTCGAGGGGTACGTCACGATCGTCGACGGCGGGTCCTCGACCTCGGGGAGCGCGGCTGGCGTCAAGACGCAGGACGCCTCGTACTTCGATTTGAAGTGCGCCGACGCGAATCTCTGCGCGAACTGATCCTCGGAAGCACGAACGCGTCGGACGCGGATCATTTGAGTCCAGGGAGCGAGGCGACGAGGTTCGCCGCCTTGCTCCCGGCACATCGGCCGCGCAGGTTCGAGAGCAGATCCCTCGCTCCGCTCGGAATGACAGGAAGGCGAAGGCTCGGGTGAGGAGCGAGCGGGAGCTCGCGACGGACAGCTTCCCTCTTGTCATCCCGAGGAGCACCGCGACGAGGGATCTCCTCCCGTCGATCGGGGAGGCCGGTCTCCGCAGATCGATTCGGCCGATCTGCTCGGGCCCTTCGACCAGCCTCGTTCAGTCCCGCGTCGGCCGGGCGATCCCGGAGGGAATATCGCGGCGGAGGTGCTTGCCCTCGAAATCGATCTTCGCGGCCGCCTCGTAGGCCCGGTCGCTGGCGTCGCCGAGCGTGGGGCCCATGGCCGTAACGACCAGGACGCGCCCGCCGGCGGTCACCAGGCGGTCGCCGTTGATCGCCGTGCCGGCGTGGAAGACCTGGACGGAAGGAAGCCGGGAGGCCTCGTTGACCCCCGTGATCGGCTTGCCCTGCTCGAAGGGACCCGGGTAGCCTCCGGCGCAGAGCACCACGCCCACGCACGCCTCCGGCTTGACCTCGAGCGGTGTGACGCCTTCCAGCTCTCCGCGGATGGCGGCCAGCAGCAGGGCGGCCAGATCCGAGTTCACCCGCGGAAGGATCACCTCCGTCTCGGGATCGCCGAAGCGCGCGTTGAACTCCAGGATCTTCGGCCCGGAATCCGTGACCATGAGCCCGGCGTACAGCACGCCGCAGAAGGGGCGTCCCTCCGCCGACATTCCCCTCAACGTCGGCCAGATGATCTCTTTCAAGACCTGGGACGAGGTCGCGGCCTCCATCCCGGCGCCGGCTGGAGAGTGGCCGCCCATTCCGCCGGTGTTGGGACCGCGGTCCCCGTCGTAGACTTTCTTGTAGTCGCGAGCGGTCGGGAGAGGCACGGCGGTCGTCCCGTCGCAGATCGCCAGGAACGAGGCTTCCGTGCCCTGCAGAAACTCCTCGACCAGCACGCGGTCGCCGGCCGAGCCGAAGACGCGTTCCTCGAAGAAGAGCTTCAGGGCCCGTTCGGCGTCGTCTTTCGAGTCGACCGTCAAGACGCCTTTTCCAGCGGCCAGACCGTCGGCCTTGAGCACCACGGGGAAGCCCAGACGGTCGATCGCGGTCTGCGCCTCGGACTGGGAGGCGCAGACGATGGCGCGCGAGGTCGCGATCCCGTGACGCCGAAAAAACTCCTTGGCGAACACTTTGGACGACTCGATCTGCGCGGCCAGCCGCGTGGGCCCGAAGATGCCCAGCCCGCGCTTGGAGAACTCGTCGGTGATCCCCAGCGAGAGCGGAAGCTCGGGCCCCACGATGGTCAAGTCCAGTTTCAATTTCTCGGCCAGATCCGCGATCTCGACGATGTCGCCGGCGGACACCGGCAGACAATCGGCGAGCTCGGCGATGCCGGGGTTGCCCGGAGCGCAGAAGAGCTCCTCCACGAAGGCGCTGCGCCGGAGGGCCCAGCACAGAGCATGCTCCCGGCCGCCTCCGCCGATGACGAGGATCTTCATGCGGCGCCATTCTAACCGGGCGGACACAGCGAGGCGTCGATCGTTCAGCGCTTCTTCTTCTTCGCCCGGTGCTTGGCGCCCGAGCGCTTGCCGGGGCGCCGCTCGTCGGGCCGCCCGCCGTCCTTGACCAGGGGCCGAACAGAGAACTGCTCGTAGACGCCGGCGAATCCGATCAGGGTCTCCAGCGTCTGATGGGGGCCCAGGGACAACCCGAAGCGCCCGCGGGCGCGGTCGACCACGGTGCCCCCCTCCATCGCCTGCGCCTCGAAACGAATGCGATCACCGGGCCACGTGTGGTCGCCGTTGTTGACGACGCGAACGCGGCAGAGCGTGACCGTGTCACTGGACACCCCGGGATCGCGGAAGATGGCGAAAGAGAGGTCCGATCCCGAGGGCTCGGACGAATTGAAACAGGAGGCGAGGACGATCCAGGGCAAGAGTTTCGACAACATGACGGAATTCCTCCTTTTCGGAGGAGAGCCGCGGCGAACGCCCGGCCCGGTGAGGACGCGGAGACTCTAACAGAAGAGGACGCCGGAGGGAGGACGTGGGGGCGAGGAAACGAGTCCCACGTCCTGCGCCTTCGGATTGACACCCGGTAGGCCCGCAACTACTGTTTCAGGTTCCATGCGCAAGGACTTCCGCAGGGCCCTTTCCGAGGAGATCCTGCTCGCCGATGGCGCCATGGGGACCCTCCTGGTCTCCCGGGGCGCCTCCGCGGAGCAGGCCAAGTCGCCTCTCAATCTGACCGACCCTGCGGCCGTGGGCGAGGTCCACGAGGACTACTTGAGCGCTGGCGCCCAGATCCTCACGACCAACACGTGGGACGCCAATCGCGTGAAGCTGACCGCTCACGAGTGGGCCGACTCGCTGGAAAAGATCAATCGCGAAGCCGTGCGGCTGGCTCGCGAAGCGGCGGCGGGCGAAGTCGCGTTTCTCGCCGGGTCGATCGGGCCGCTGGGCGCTCTGGTCAAGCCCTACGGCAGCCTGACACTGCGCCAGGTGCGCGAGATTTTCGAAGAACAGGCCCGCATCCTTCTCGACGCGGGCGTCGACCTCGTCCTGCTGGAGACCTTCGGGAGCCTCCTGGAAGCGGCGGAGGCTGTCCGCGCCGTCCGCGGCCTCTCCTCGGCCATTCCGATCGTCGCACAGATGACCTTCCTGGCCGACGGCCGCACCGCTTTCGGCGAAGCGGCCAGCCATGCGCTCTCGACGCTGGTGCTCGCCGGCGCCGACGCCGTCGGCATGAACTGCACGCTCGGCCCCCAGGAGACGCACGACGTCTTCGTCCGGCTGCCGTCCTCGGTCGACGGGCCCCTGACCGTCATGCCCAACGCCGGGTACCCGACGCTCGTTCATGGGCGCAACGTCTACCTCTCCTCGCCCGATTACCTGCGCGAGTACGCCACCGCCTTCGCCGAGGCGGGGGCCGCGATCATCGGAGGCTGTTGCGGCACCACGCCCGAGCACATCCGCGCGATGGCCCGAGGGATCGAAGGGCGCCCGCGCGCGGCGGCTCGCGCCCGCGTCGCGATCGTGTCGGAGGCCGCGCGCACCCGCGTTGCCGAGCCCGCGGTGATCGAGACGTCTCGCGTCAAGCGCAAGCTCGCGGATCCCTCCGAGTTCGTGGTCACGGCGGAAGTCGAGCCGCCCCGCGGGGTCGACGTGTCGGGCGCCGTCGAAGGCGCCCGGACGCTCAAGGCCTGCGGGGTCGACGCCGTCAACGTCACGGACAATCCGATGGCGCGTCTGCGGATGTCCTCCATCGCCGTGGCCGCGCTCCTTCAGCGAGAGACGGGGGTCGACGCGATCGCGCAGATCACGACGCGGGATCGGAACATCCTCGGACTCCAGTCGGATCTCTTGGGAGCCGCGGGACTGGGGCTCAAGGCGATCCTCTGTCTGGGAGGAGACCCGCTGAAGATCGGCGACTATCCACAGGCCATGCAGGTCTCGGAGGTGGACGTCCTGGGGCTGTTGCGTATCGCCAAGGGCTTGAACAGCGGGGCGGATCTCGCCGGCAACGCCATCGGGGCGCCGACGTCTTTCGCCGTCGGATGCGCGGCGAATCCGGCCGCGTCGGACCTCGACGCCGAGTGCGCCAAACTCTCGGCCAAGATCGAGGCGGGCGCCACGTTCGCCCAGACGCAGCCGGTGTACGACGTCGACGCGCTGGAAAAGTTTCTCGCGCGCGGCGAGGCCCGGCAGATCCCGATCTGGATCGGCCTGATTCCTCTGCGCTCCCTCAAACAAACGCTCTTTTTCGCCAACGAGGTCCCCGGCGTCACGGTGCCCGAGGCGATCCAGCGACGGATGCGCCAGGCCCACGAGAGAGGTCCCGACTTCGAGAAGACCGAGGGACTGGCCATCGCCCGGGAGCTGGCGGCCGCGATCGCGCTCATGGCCCGGGGACTCCACGTGATGCCGATGGGCCATTACCCGGTGGTCGGCGAGATCCTCGAGGCGGTCGCTCGCCCCCGGCAGCGGACACGTGCGGGGGCATGACGCGCCCATGGAGACGCCGGCCGCAGAGGACCTGCTATATACAGAGCAAGCGCGAGACGCTTGGGGAGGAAAAGACAATGAAGACCTTGTTGGGCGCACTCACGGTGACGATCTGCCTGGCTGTGGCGGCCCAGGTGCTCGCCATCGGCCAGGGCCGGGTCGCCGGTCAAGTCACTGATTCCGCCGGGAAACCGATCGAGGGAGTCACCCTGATCATCACGACGCCCGCGCTCAAGAACCTGAAGATCACCGTCAAGACGGACAAGAACGGACACTACGGCTTCATCATCAACGACGCGACGCTGCATTACCACATGCGGTTCGAGAAGGAGGGGTACAACCCCTCCGATCGCGACGAGAAGTTCAAGATCAGCGAGCCCACCAACGTCGACGAGAAGCTCCTGAAAGCCTCCGAGGCTCCGGCTCCGAAGGGGGGCGCGGCGCCGCCACCGCCTTCGGCCAGCAACCTCGCCGCCAAGGCCTACAACGACGGGGTCGACCTCCTGAACGCCGGCGACAAAGACGGCGCGGCGAAAAAGTTCGAAGAAGCCGCGAGCAAGAACCCGGACCTGCCGCAGGTCTGGCAGGCGCTGGCCACCCTCGCATATCAGAGGAAGGACTGGGCCAAGACTCTGGAGTACGGCCAGAAGGCCACCGACCTCGACCCGTCGATGAACAGCCTCTACGGAATGATGGCCGACGCCGCGACCAAAGCCGGGGACAAGAAGGCGGCGGCCGAGTGGCAGAGCAAGTACGCAGAGGCCAACCCGGACTCCCCCGAGATCCTCTACAACAAGGGAATCGACGCCTACAACAAGAAGAACCTGAAGGAGGCTGAGGTTTTCCTGGCCAAGTCCGTCGAGGCCAAGCCGGACTTCGCGCTGGCGCACTTCTGGCTGGGCATGACTTCGTTCACCCTCAACAAGAAGGCGGCCGCCAAGGAGCACCTGGAGAAATATCTGCAACTGGATCCGAACGGAAGCGAGGCATCCACGGCGAAGGAGCTCCTTCCCCTCTTGAAGTGAGCGGTTCCTCCCGCGCCCCGGAAAGGATCGGACGCGCCGGGTGGACCGGCCGGCCAGGAATCTCCCGGGAAAGAATCTGCTCCCGGGCGCAGAAGGGTCGAAACCTGGAGGCGCCGGAGCGCGCAAAGCACCGGCGGGGACCCGGCAAGTCGTCGTCGTTGGACAGCACCATCATCACGATGACGGCCGCCACCAGCAGAAAGATCCCTGCCGGGATATCTCCTCCGTCCAGGAGAACGTGCCAGAAGATCACGGAATATGGCCTCGCTCGCGCTCGTCGGCGTGACAGCGGAGCAAGCCCGGGGCCACATCGGCGCGCGCTCCCAACCGCCGATTTTTCACGAACTTCCGACCTTCCCGTCCGACCCATCGATGACGTCCTGCGCGTCCCGCGCCGCTCTTGACCGACACTTTCTGACAGAATTCGATCGGGAGTACCCATGATCGCCCGCGCAAGCGCAGAGGGTTCCGCTCCGACGGCACGCCCGACCGGGCCACGCACCGGGCGTCACGGAGCCTGAGCATGGGCCGCGCCGGAGCCTTCAAGGACCGGCCGCTGTGGCGGCGCCTTCAGACCACCCATCACGAGATCAAGGAGCGGCGGTACCCCAACGCCTCGTCGCTGGCGCGCCAGCTTTCGGTCTCGACAAAGACGGTTCAGAGGGACCTGGACTACCTGCGCGATGAGCTCGACGCCCCCATCGAGTTTTCGCGCGACGAGAACGGTTACTTCTATACGCGCTCGGATTACGTCCTTCCGTTCCTGCCGGTCGACGGCAAAGATCTCTTCTCGATCGGCGTGGCGGCGCAGGTGCTGTCGCTGTTCGGCGGCACGCCGCTCGCCCGGGATCTGAAGGCCTGCTACGAGCGCCTGGCCGAGCTGATGCCGCCGGCCGTCCGTCTCCGTCCGGAGATCGTCATGGAGAAGCTCGCCCTGCGCGCGCTTCCGTTCCGTCCGGTCCGAGAGGAGATCTGGGTGGCCGTGGCCGAGGCGATGCAGCGGGGCGTCGGTCTGTCCATCCGCTACCACCGACCCGGAGAGCCCCCCGGCGAAGCCAGGGTCGTTCGCCCCTACGCGTTCGTCCTTGCCGGGCGGGACTGGATGATGCTGGCCGAGGATCGCGACGCGCAGCTGGTGAAGAATTTCTACCTCGCCCGCATCGAAGCCGCGGATCTGACCACCGAGCGCTACGCCATCCCGCGGGATTTCGACGCGGACGCCTTTTTTCGCAATACCTTCGGGTTGTACGTCGGAGACGCCCGCCCTTTCCAGCTGCGCGTCCGTTTCTCGCCCGAGATCGCCGATCAGATCCGGGAAATGCAGTTTCACCCTCAGCAGCGGATGAACACGACGCCGACCGGCGAGGTCATCCTGGAGATGCCGGCCCAGTCGATCAAGGAAGCCCGCCGCTTCGTCCTGACTTACGGCAAGGACGCGACGGCGCTGGAGCCTGCGGAACTGGTCGACGACCTTCGCGCCGAGGCCCGGGCCTTGAACGGTCTCTACTCCTCGAAAGGGTCCGAGGCCCGCTCCCGGGAGCCGGGCAAGGGACGCCGAGGCGTGAGAGACTGACACGCCGTGCGCAATCTCCCGGCCTTCCTCCTTCTGATGGGTGCCGTCGCCTGCAGCGCGACGGCCGGCTTGAAGCCCGTCCGCGACGAGGATCCGCAGTCCGCCTGTCCCGCCGGCCGCGTCGCCTGGAATCTCCAGATCCTCGACCAGAGAGCGCGCCTCGCGGATTCCGAGCGCATCGTGGCGCTCGTGCGCAACTCGCTCTCCACGTCCTTTCCCGGCTGCCGTTGGGGCGGCGACGCCGGAAGCGGAACGATCACGATCGAGATCCACCGTTTCGCGGCATCGCTCGACGGCGGGATCTGGGACGCGGCCGCCGACTGGACCGTCTCGGTCCGCGACGCGGAAGGACGAACGTTGACCACCTTCGATTCCACGTTCGAAGACTCGCGCCCGAACTACCGCAACGTCGACAACGAGAAGGCGCTGCTGCAGCAAGTGCTCGAAGAGGCCGTGCGCCGGACGGCGAAGGGGCTTCGCGCCCTGTCCTCCACGTCCTAGGACGTGTCCTCTTCCAGGGACGTGAGGGGTTCCGGAAGATGAGGCCCGCTCCGCTCGTGGCATTCGGACGCCGACAGGTCAATGACTTACCGAGTACGGTGATGCTCTCTGAGAGGCCGCCGATGGAACGGATCTCGCAGCGACTCCCCACGGAGGATTTATGAAACGTCTGAGGCACCTGGGAATCGCACTTGCTCTTTTCTGCGGGCCCTCGTTGCTCCTCGCCGCGGACCCGACCTACCAGATCGCAAACATCCTGTCGGGCACTTTTCAGGGCTCGACTCCGGGAAACGAGCTGCGGCTGGACTTCCGGCCCGTACCGACGGACTCGCAGCACCTGTACGACCTCTTCATCGACTTGTCGGGCAAGTATCTGGGCCAGCCGGTCAAGAGGCAGGGACTCATCCGCCTTGAGGCGCAGGGAAACGGCGTCTACGTCGGGTACATCCCCCACTTCGATGCAACCGTGACGGCGCTCTCGGCGGAGGCGACTCGCTTTTCCGAGACCGAGGCCAACGCTGCCTGCGGCTTCACGCTGGCTGTGGCCGGCGACGGGTTCACCGGCGAGACGACCGCATCCACGTGCGCCTTCGCGCTGCGCGGAGCGATGGGGAAATGGACGATCGATCTCGAGCCCGGATCCATCCGCGTCCGCAACACGACCTCGGGAGAGACGCTCAGATTCCGCCGTCAGGGGAAGTAGCGGCGAAAATTTCCCGGCGCGCTTTTTCGATCACCCATTCTCCCCCTCGCCCCCTCCGCCCCTCTGCGTTTGAGTGGGAGAGGCAGTGAATGGGAGAGGGGGGGACTTGGACTCCTCCGGAGGCACGTACTGCCGCGCGATCTCCTTGACCGGGTCGGAAAAGTCTCCCTTGAGAATCCAGCGCAGGAATCCGGGCTCCTCGCGGCTCATGTCCCGAAGGGTGCGGCCGCGGTTCTTGCCGAAATTGACGGTCGGCTCGCCGTTGACCATCCGAAAGCGGCCCTCGGGATCCATGTCCCGATCGAGGCCGGCGCAGAAGAGATCGTGCAGCCGCCCGACCTCCCGTGGAAGATCCTCGTACCTCCGCAGCTGCCCCACCAGAACACGCAGCGTCATTTCCGCGTCGGCCCGGGCTCCGTGCGCCCCGGCGTGTTCCGCGTCGCAATAGAAGCGCGCCGCGGCCGCCAGGTGTCGCGGTTCGCGGGAAAAGAAGATCCTTTGCGCATCGACCAGGCGGCGGTCGAGAACCTCGAACGGCACGCCGGCGCGCAAGAACTCGGTTCGCAGGACGGGAAGATCGAATCCCGTGATGTTGTAGCCGGCGAGATCGCATCCGTCCAAGAAGGCCGCCAGATCTCGCGCCACGTCGGCGAACCGCGGAAGACCGGCGACGTCCGCATCCGAGATCCCATGGATCGCGGTGGAGGCTGGAGGAATCGGAATGCCCGGATTCACCCGCCGGACCCACTCGTCCTGGCCCCCGCCCGGACGGAGTCTCAGACAGGCGATCTCGATGATCCGGTCCACGCGCGCGTTGGTCCCCGTCGTCTCGGTGTCGAAAACAACGAGCGGCCTGTCCAGGGGCAGCCAGTTCTCCAGCATCTCGAGGCTGATCGTAAACCAGCTTGCGGGAGGCGCCGGTCCGATGGGCCCCGCCGCGGTCAGTAGTTCTCCGAAAAGAGCCAGAAAAACAGCTCCCCGAACCGCGCCACGAGGCCCCGCTTCTTCCATTTCTCCTTGGTGAACACCTCGCTCGACGTCAGGTCCCGCTCGATGGTCTGCTCCACGTCGCGAGCGAACCGGCGGTCGTAGATCGCGATGCTGACTTCGGCATTTTTCTTGAAAGAGCGATTCACGAAGTTGATCGACCCGATCGACGTCCACAGACCATCGACCACCATCACCTTGTTGTGGAGCATCGTGGGAAGGTATTCGTAGATCTGAACGCCCCCATCCAGGAGCTCTCCGTAGTGAAACCGGGAAGCCAGCCGGACATTCGGGCTGTCGATGTACTTGCCGGGAACGAGCACCCGGACGTCTACACCCCGCGCCGCCGCGGCCACCAGACCCTGCCGGATCTGCCGGTCCGGCACGAAGTAGGCGTTCTCGATCCAGATGCGCTGCCGCGCCGCCTGAATCGCCATGTAGTAGAGGAGCTTGGCCATGGAGCTCTCATCGTTGCGGGAGCTTCCGATGGCTTGCGCCAGGACTTCCCCGGCCGGCTCGATCGAGGGGAACTGCCTGTCGCCGTGGAGAACCTCGCCGGTGGTGTGCACCCAGTCTTCGAAGAACACGTGCTGCAGCTGCGACACGGCGGGGCCTTCGATCCGCACGTTGGTGTCTCTCCACTCCGACGGATCCCGGGCTTGACCCTTCCAGCGGTCGTCGAACGCGAATCCGCCGCAAAAGCCGATCCGGCCGTCGACCGTCAACAGGCGGCGGTGAGTTCGGTTCCCGATGCGGTAGAGCGAATAGATGCGCAGGGGCTTGTAGACCACGACCCGCGCCCCGGCGTTGCGCATCTCCTCGTCCAGCGGCCCCAGACTGGAGCCGAATCCGTCCACCAGCACTCGGACCTCGACTCCGGCGCGCGCCCGCTCCGCCAGCGCCGCCGCGAACTCGCTTCCCACCGAGCCCTGGTTGAAGATGTAGCTCTCGACGTTGATGCTTGCGCGGGCGTTGCGGATGTCATCGAGCATCGCGCCAAACGTCTGGTCTCCGTTCTCCAGCACCCGCGCCGTGTTGTGAGGAACCATCTCCGTCCCGAAGGCATCGAGGGACCGGCGGAACTGGGTGCTGTCCACCCCGTAGGCGGGCTCGTACTGGTAGACGGTTCGCTTCTCCGAGAAGATGTAGGAACAGCCTTCCAACGGCAGGACGCCGAGGGCCGCGACCAGAAGGGCAACGCCCCTTCCGCGGCGCGCGGACAACAGCCCGCCGCGAAGCAGCGATTTTCGGCGAAGTAACATCTCAGGAAATGCTGCGAAAACGCCAGCGCCGTCCCCGCAAGCACCGAGTTTACCGAATCCCGACCGATTCCTACTTGGTCGTGGTGGCGGTCGTCTTCGCGCTCGCGGCGGCGCTCTCGCTCCTCGATCAGCCCAAGGAAGTCTCCTACGCCCTGCGCCACGAGTTTTCGGTGCGCGATCCGGCGTTCGTTCCCTCTGCCCATGCGCTTTCCAATCCTTCGCCGGTCAAGGGAAACAGGATCGATCTGCTCTCCAACGGGGACGAGATCTTCCCGGGGATGCTCGCCGCCATCGATGCCGCGATGAGGACCATCAATCTGGAGAGCTGCATCTTCTGGTCCGGAGCCATCGGCAGCCGCTTTCGAGACGCTCTGATCGCCGCCGCCGGGCGCGGCGTGGAAGTCCGCGTGCTCCTGGACGGCGTCGGGTCTGCCGGAAAGCTTTCGACCGACGACGCGCAGGCGATGCGGCGAGCGGGCTGTCTGGTCGAGTTCTTCCATCCGGTCCGCCCCTGGATGCTCGACGCCTTGAACAACCGGACCCACCGGCGCATCCTGGTCGTCGATGGGCGGGTCGGCTTCAACGGCGGAGCCGGCATCGCCGACGTGGGGACCGGAAACGCTGACTCGGCCGAGCACTGGCGCGACATGGCCGTCCACGTCGAGGGGCCGGTCGTCGCCGAGCTCCAGTCCGCCTTCCAGGAGACCCGGGGGGAAACGCGGGGCGAAGCCCTCACCGGAGCCCTGATCCCCGGAAAACACAACGATGTTCCCGCCACCAAGGCCGCGGGAAAAGCGGCGTTGGGAGACCTCCTCTGCTCCGGACTCAAGGTCTACGAGTACCAGCCGACGATGCTCCACAGCAAGATCATGATCGTCGACGGGCTCTTCGCCACGGTGGGCTCGACCAACTTTGACAACCGTTCCTTTCGACTGGACGAGGAGCTCAACCTCACGGTCTACGACGCCGATTTCGCGGGCGGCTGGAGCCGAGCTTCTGGGAAGACTTGAAGCGTCGCGCCCCTACACCTACGGCGAGTGGTCCAGGAGGCCGTTCAAGGAGCGATTCGTCGAGTGGGCGCTCGCCCCGGTGAGATCGTAACTCTGAGAGAAGGCCCGGCTCGCGAGCGTGCGGTGACCCCAGACTGACACTGAGCCAAAACCCCGTAACATTTTCCGACATTTGGTGACATTCAGCGTCATCGAGACTGCCGGGCCGTAGACTCAAGTCGCTGATTTACAAAGACTTCCTAGAGAACATTCCGATGGCCGCCCACTTGCACTATCAGAAAGTCGAGGAAACCAAATCCTCACCTCCTCCTTTCGCCCCCCGGGCGGCCCCACCCCGACCCGGGGATTTTTTTGTCTAAGCCCCATCCCCCCATCCCCCCGTCCCCCCTTCCCGTGTCCCTGCTAACGTCCACCCCGTGAGGGTCCTCGCCGGCGACATCGGTGGAACCAAGACGGCGCTCGCGATCATGGAGATCGGTCCGCGCCGGCTCTCCATCGAGCGCTCCCGCACGTTCGCCAGCGCCCACTTCCCGTCGCTCGAAGCTGTGTTGCAGGAATTTCTGAAGTCTGAACGCCGGCAGCCGACCGTCGCGGGCTTCGGCGTCGCCGGGCCGGTGCGCGCCGGCCGCTCGAAAGTCACGAAGCTGCCCTGGAGAATCGACGAGCGGCGCGTGAGCCGGACCATGGGCATCGCGCGCGTCCGCGTCCTCAATGATTTTGTGGCGGCCGCGCTGGGCGTCGTCTCTCTCAAGCCCAGTCAGCTCGCCGTCTTGTACCGCGGCAATCCCGAGCCTGGCGGTCCGGTCGCGGTGATCGGCGCGGGCACGGGTCTGGGCCAGGCAGCCGTCGTGAGGGTCGGCGGCCTCATGCAACCACTTGCCTCCGAGGGCGGCCATGCCGACTTTGGCCCGCGCAACGAGAGGGAGGATCGCCTCGTCGCCTTCGTCCGCGGACGGTTCGGGCGCGTCACGCGCGACCGCCTCCTGTCGGGGCAGGGATTGACGCTCCTCTACGATTTTCTGCGCGAGGACGGCCACGCCCCCGAGAGCCCCAGCGTCGCCTCGGCCTTCGAGAACGAAGACCGCGCGGCCGTCATCAGCCGCTTCGGTCTGGCGCAGACCGACCCCTTGTGCCTGGAGGCGCTGCGGTTTTTCGTATCGATCTATGGCTCGGAAGCGGGGAACCTCGCTCTCCAATACCGGGCCACGGGAGGCGTCTACGTCGCGGGCGGAATCGCGCCGCGGATTCTTCCCGCCCTGAAAGACCCCGAGTTCCTGGCCTCGTTTCGGAGGAAACCCCCGATGGAGGAGCTCCTTTCGAGAATTCCGGTCCGAGTCGTGCGGGAGCCCCTCCTGGGCTTGTTCGGCGCCGCGGCCGCGGCCTATCGAACGGCGATGGAGAGCACGCGGCCTTCCTGGAACACCAGGACGCGGCCGAGCCGGCGATAAATCCACCGCACCTTGTCTTCCCCGTTCTCGTCGCGAAAGCGCTCGATCTCGTCGGGGGAGCCAATCGTCTCGCGGACTTCGTCCATCGTCATCTTCTCGTGGAGCGCGCCGACCGCGACCGCCTCGTCTCCGCCGACGGCGGGCACCACCTCGGATTCGATGCGCTTGTGCTCCGACTCCTCGACGACCGCCTTGGTCCCAAACAACGGACGCGTCAAATCGTCGATGAAGCCCGAGACGGTAGGCCGGGTGCGATACAGCCAGTACGCGCCGCCAGCGACCAGCGCCAGGACCAGGAGCTTGCGAACCGTCGCCAAGCTCATCGCTTCGGAAGTTTACACGGCCGGCGGATCAGGCTCCCTCGATGCCCTGGACCCGGCCGGCACGCTCGATCAGCTCGTCGAGCTTCCGGAGGCACCACGTCCGCTGCTCCGGCCTCACTTTCCACGCGATTTCCACCCGCGAGAACACAGCCTCTTCGAGCGAAGGCTCGTCTCCCTCGCGACCCATGGTCCGCTCCTCGCGGAGCATCGATCGGCGCGCATGGCACAGCGCCTCGAGATCCGTCACGCTGGAAACCTCGATCTCGAACGTCAGGACGATCCAGCCCTCGTCGGATAGATCGAGAGCGCTCGACCCGACCGAATATCCGAAGGCCCGCGGCACCCCGTTGACGGGACGAATTCGCAGCGTCATGGAGAGAACACAAAGCGAATCGCGTGCCGCGACCCCGATACTCCCTAAACCCTTTCGGTCGCGTTTCTTGCGGGAACGCCGGCAGGAGAAGCAATGCCTCCTCCGCTGGAAACGTCACCTTTTGTAACGAAGGATCGTCGGCGGCGACGTAGGCCTAGTCGGCCTGAAGGCCGCGCATGGCTTTGCGCGCGCGGTTGGCGCGCTCCACCAGTTCCGCGACCTTCTCGCGGCACCAGGCGGCCTGAGAGGCGAGCACGAACCAGCGAATCTCGGTGGGGGTGAAGGTGGGATGCTCCATGGACGGCTCGTCCCACTCCAGCCCGCGGGTGCGCTCCTCGCGGATCATCGCGCGCCGCGCATAGCGCAGGGCCTCGACATCCTCGATTCCATCCAGGTTCAGCCGGAATCTCAGATTGACGTGCCGCGTCGGATCGATCCGCAGGGCGTGCGAGCTCAAGTCGTCTCCCGACGCAGAGGGAGGAGTCGTTTCGGCGTAGGCGATCGGTTTCATGAGCAAACTGGGAATGTGATTATAAGCCCGGGTTCCTCGAGCGGAGACTAATCAATTTGCACCATGGGTCGGCCGGAATCGAACCCTGTAATGCGCTCCACTTTCGGTAGGGAGGGCGTAAGTTCATGAGTAATCAGAAGATTCCGATCACGGTCGCCTACGGAGACGGTATCGGCCCCGAGATCATGGCCGCCACCCTCGAGATCCTGACGGGGGCCGGCGCCCGACTCGCGCCGGAGGTCATCGAGATCGGCGAAAGGTCTACCTGAAGGGAATCCCGACGGGCGTGGAGCCATCGGCCTGGGAGTCCCTGCGGCGGACCCGCGTCTTCCTCAAGGCTCCCATCACGACCCCGCAGGGCGGCGGCTACCAGAGCTTGAACGTCACCACGCGAAAGACGCTGGGTCTCTACGCCAATATCCGGCCCTGCGTCTCCTATCCACCCTTCGTCAAGACCAAGCATCCGAACATGGACGTGGTGATCGTCCGCGAGAACGAGGAAGACACCTACGCCGGCATCGAGTACCGGCAGACGGCCAGAAGGCGTATTCGGGGGCGGACCAACCGTCGCCTTCGCTTCGGTTCGCGATCTGCGCGCGGGTACGCGCGCACCGGCGTTCGGCTCGCACGGATGCAGGCTCGACCCAACGCCTGATCGCGAGACCTCCGCTCCGGCTCCCGCGGCGCGAGTCGTTTCGCGAATCCAGCTCGCGAAACTTGGTCGCCCCGCGAGCTCGAGTCCGATTCGACCACATCCAAGACTTGCATCCGACACCAACCGTCGCCTTCGCTTCGGTTCGCGATCTGCGCGCGGGTACGCGCGCACCGGCGTTCGGCTCGCACGGATGCAGGCTCGACCCAACGCCTGATCGCGAGACCTCCGCTCCGGCTCCCGCGGCGCGAGTCGTTTCGCGAATCCAGCTCGCGAAACTTGGTCGCCCCGCGAGCTCGAGTCCGATTCGACCACATCCAGGACTTGCATCCGAGACCAACCGTCGCCTTCGCTTCGGTTCGCGATCTGCGCGCGGGTACGCGCGCACCGGCGTTCGGCTCGCACGGATGCAGGCTCGACCCAACGCCTGATCGCGAGACCTCCGCTCCGGCTCCCGCGGCGCGAGTCGCTTCGCGAATCCAGTTCGCGACACTTGGTCGCCCCGCGAGCTCGAGTCCGATTCGACCACATCCAGGACTTGCATCCGACACCAACCGTCGCCTTCGCTTCGGTTCGCGATCTGCGCGCGAGTACGCGCGCACCGGCGTTCGGCTCGCCCGGATGCAGGCTCGACCCAACGCCTGATCGCGAGACCTCCGCTCCGGCTCCCGCGGCGCGAGTCGTTTCGCGAATCCAGTTCGCGACACTTGGTCGCCCCGCGAGCTCGAGTCCGATTCGACCACATCCAGGACTTGCATCCGAGACCAACCGTCGCCTTCGCTTCGGTTCGCGATCTGCGCGCGGGTACGCGCGCACCGGCGTTCGGCTCGCACGGATGCGGGCTCGACCCAACGCCTGATCGCGAGACCTCTGCTCCGGCTCCCGCGACGCGAGTCGCTTCGCGAATCCAGGTCGCGAAACTTGATCGCGCCGCGAACCTAGACTAGCTCGGGACTTCGCCTTCCGCCTCCCGCCCGTGAGGGTTATTTCAGCTCGACCGTCGTCGTCTTCTCGGATCGGATCAGCTGCGCGCCGTAAAGGTCCAGCACAACGCCCTCGGCTGAGAAGGTCAGGTGGCCGTCTTTCTTGGCGAAGTGCGGCTCGGAGGACAAGCCGGTGATGGTCAAGCGGCGGAGGCCTTGGAAAAGGGGGTGCTTTCCGGCGGCCTCGGTCAGGCTTGCGCGGCCGAGCACCTCGATCGAGCCAGACGCGTTGCCGAGCTTGAGCCAGCGGGTGTGCAGAACTTCAGTGGGAGAGAGCAATTCGAAGTTGAGGGGATCGAAAGCCTGAGGGAAGAGAGGGGTCGGGGCTTCGACGACGATCTTCCATCCCGGCGCTGCCAGGAATTCGCGCCTCATGGACACCCGGCGCTCGGCCAGACCGGCGACGTCGGCGACGGCTCTTCGCATCGCCTCGTCGGTCTCCGTCCTGGCGAATTCCCGCGGATGGGCCCCGGCTACGGCTCGCGCCAACAGATCGTCGAGCGCCGCTGCGCCGTTGTCTTCCACGCGGGGCTTCCAGCCGGGATCGAGGCGATCGAGGAGAAGAGCGATGGCGCATCCGGAGGCATAGGCGCGGTCCCGCACGGCGGCCGGAGGAAACTCCTCAGCCGGGAACGGGCTCGCGGTCGATCCCAGAGCCTCGGCCTCGATGTAGCGGGCCAGACCCTCCTTCATCTCGGATCCCCGCTCGTACGAGGCCGCGGAGGCGGGCATCCGCGCGAACCGCCGCTGCCGCAAAGCCAGTGCCTCCGCCGCCCAGCGGGCTGCCTCGGCATCGCTCGTCGCGCCGAGTGCGCGCTCGAGGCCTCGCGATTCGAGGCGCCGTCCGGCGAGCGCTTCCGCGTCGTCGGTGGGATACAGAAAGAGATCCACCTCGTTTCCGCCCCACGCGGGGTGATGCCGCGCCTGAAAGACATGAAAGGACTCGTGAAGGATCAGCGCCGCGAGATGGGGCGCGTCCTCCCGGCGGGATTCGAGCGACGCGACCGCGACCAGGACTCCGGCGAGCTCGGTGGACTCGTTGGCGCGAACGCTGTCGTGACGGCCCCGGAAGATCCAGGTCCGCGCACGGCCGGGAACCGGCGTGAATTCCCGAGGAGGGCTCGGATGCCGAAAGAGCCACGTTTGACGACCGTCGAAGATCTCGATGGGAATCGTTCGCGGCTCGAATCCGGGCCACAAGGGGCGTTGCGCGAGCCGATCCACTTCGGCCAGAACCGCGGGAACGCGCGAGACGCTCGCCGCCACCACCGGGTCGTCAGCGCCACGGCCGGCCCCGGGAGGTTCCGGTTCGCCGCCGGGCGTCGCCGGAGGAAGCCCGGCCAGCTGCAGGAGAAGAAGAGCTCGAAGGACAGCCCTTGCGACCATGGTCCCGGAGACGCCGGAAGCCGCGAAGGGTTACGCTTCTCCTCGAATCTCGAGCCGCACGTCGGCGCCCGGGTGGCGGGGGAGCTCGACGGTGAAGAGGGAGCCGTCCCCCGGCCGGCTCTCGACGGAGATGTGTCCCCCCAAGGCCTCGACGATCCGGCGAACGATCCATAAGCCGAGACCCAATCCTCCGTAGTGGCGCACCGAAACGGCACGCTCGAACCGATGAAAGATGCGCTCGTGGTCCTGGGGCGCGATCCCGATGCCATGGTCGCGCACGGCCAGGCGCACCGCCTCGGAATCTCCGTCCAGCGTCACCTCGATCGGCCGGCCGGCTCCATACTTCGACGCGTTGGAGAGAAGGTTGGTGACGATCTGCTCGACTCTCGTCCGGTCCCAATCCCCGAACGGCGCGTCGTCGTTGATGGACACCGTCACCGCGCATCCCGAGCGCTCGAGGTCTTCGGAAAAGCGAGCCAGCGTATCGCGCACGACCGTCTCGAGGTTCACCCGCTCGCGGTCCAGGTCCAGATGGCCCGAGCTGATCCGGGAGATGTCGAGCAGGTTGTGAACGAGCTGCCCGAGTCGTTCGACCTGACGCTGCGCGGTCGCCAGCCGACCCTGCATCTTCACCAGCGAATGCGGAGCGGCGTCCTGCATCCGTCGCGCGATCCCCTGGATCTGGAGTTGAAGTGTCGCGAGCGGCGTCTTCAACTCGTGCGACGCGATGGACAGGAAGTCATCGCGCAGCGCCACCGCTTTCTGGACATCGCCATAGAGCCGCGCGTTGTCGATCGCCAGGCCGGCCCGGCGGGCCAGTTCCTCGCCCAGCGCAAGATCGGCATGGGTGTAGCGGCGCACCGCATCGGTGACGGCAAAGGTGAGGATCCCCACGACCTCGCCCCGGGTCCGGATCGCCACGCACAGCGCGGAGCGGATCTTCAACTCCCGGAGGACTTCGAAGTCCTCCGGCGTCCGAGAGACTGTTCGCAGGAGATCATCGGAGACTTCCGGCAGGACCTCCGGTTCGCCGGTCCGAAGCACGCGAGCCGGACCCCGATCGGCGGACGGGTCGAGCAGGTGGCGTTGTTCGAGCTCTTTGGCCAGCGCCGCCTGTTCGGGCCGATGATGGGCGACCGCCATGCGGCGGATCTCGCCCTCTTCCCGCATGTCGATGAAACACCAGTCGGCGATCCTGGGCACTGCGAGCGCGGCGACCGAGGACAGAGTCGTCCGATAGTCGAGTGAGGAGCCCAGGATCTCGCTGGCCTCGGCCAGAAACCGCGAGCGGCTCTCCGCCGATTCGGCGCGTTGTCTCTGGTGAAGCTCCGTCTCGAACGACTGGGTGAGGTGGCGCACGGTGGCGCCGCCCACCACCGAGATCAAAGCAATGGCCAGCACCGACATGACCGCGACGAAGACCGTCGTCAGCTGGCTCTGCCTCCGCGAAAGGCGCGCCACCTTGTCCATGTCCGCGCGCTCGACCCGGAGGAAATCGTCGATCGCGGCTTCCAGGGCCTGGCGCCGCGGACCCAATTCTCGAACCAGGTAGACGGCGATGCTGTCCCCGGTCTCGCCGGAGCGCCGGCGCGAGAGGGCTTCCTCCAGGACGTCGTGATGCGCGCGCTCCGCCGCATCGATTCTGGCAAGGAGGGCGCGCTCCTGGCGGTCCGACTGCCGCTCGAACTCTGCCAGGATGCCCCGCATCTCTTCGCGGGCGGCGGTCATTTCCGCCAGCGCCGGTCCGGCCGGGTCTTCGAGCGCGGAGCGGAACGCGTTCATCTTGCGCTCCAGCGCTGTCCGCACTCTTCCGAACTCCACGATCTCATTGGCCCGGTCGAAGGCTTCCCGATCGAGAGAGACGGAGCTCCTCAGTGCGAAGAGGCACAGAGCGCCCAGCGCGACCACCAGCGCGACGGCAACCCCGATGGCGAGCCAGATCCGACGCTCGAACCGGCGCGAGGGATTTTCAGCTGGCGATTTCACCGATGTCCTCGTTCCAGATCGCGGGCTCGCGCGCGATGAAGTCGGCCAGGAGACGCACGCACTCGGACGAAGCGAGATCGATCACCGCGACGCCATTCTCGCGCAGCCAGTCGAGGCCGCCCGAGAAGTTGACCGACTCGCCGGCCACCACCGTCCCGATGCGGAACTGCCGCACCAGGCCGCTGCAGTACCAGCAGGGGGCAAGCGTCGAGACGAGGATCGTCTGCCGGTAATCCCTCTGGCGCCCGGCCTTGCGGAAGGCGTCGGTCTCGGCATGGATGGAGGGATCACTCTCCTGGACCCTGCGATTGTGCCCGCGGCCGAGCAGCTTGCCCTCGGAATCGAAGAGCGCGGCGCCGATCGGGATGCCGCCTTCGGAGAGTCCGAGACGGGCTTCGGCGAGGGCGATTGCGAGGAGAGGGGCGAAGTCCATACCGCGTTCGAGGTTCTACGTGCGGCGTTCTACCTTGTGACTGGATTCCTCAACGTAAAACCTCGAACGTCGAACGCCGCACCAGCCACGTCATTTCTCCACCCCGACCGGCGTTTCGAACGACTCCGCGTATCCCTCCGCGTCGTAGCCGCCGTGGTAGCCGGAAGCGTCGGGCCGGCCGATCTTCGACTGGCGCACCACGCGGTCGCGGCGGATACCGCGGAAATCCTCGAGTCGCTTCCAGCCGCGGGACGCGTTCTTCTCCAGGAATGCCGTCATGCCCTGCTTGAGACCGCGGATGACGTTGGGGCCGATCGCCTGGTCGAGCATCGCCGCGGTGCAGACCTGCACCGTCCCGCAGCCGAGCAGGAAGTAGCTGAGCGCGTGCGCGAAGTCCGCGATGCCGCCGATACCGGAAAAGCTCTTGTCCGGAAACGCCTGCGTCATCTGCGCCATCTTGGCCAGCGACAGCGGCAGGATCGCCGGCCCGCCGAGGCCGCCCGTCGAGACGTAGCCGTCGACGTGGACCTCGAACTCCAGCGTCTCCGGGTCGATGAGCGGCAGCGACGTAAACGTGTTCGACGAGGAGATCGCGTCCGCGCCGCCGAGCGAACGCGCCGCGCGCCTCCACGACGATGTCGGTCGTCGACGGCGTGAGCTTGGCCCAGACCGGGATCTTGCGCGACCTCCTTGACGACCTTCGTGACGACCGAGATCAGCTCCTGGTCCTTGCCGATGTTCGAGCCCATGTCCTGGCGGTCCATGTGCGGGCACGAGAGATTCAGCTCGAGCGCGTCGGCCCCCGCGTCCTGGCACGCCGTGCGCCAGCGTCTGCCAGTGTTCGCAGCTCCGTGTCGATGCCGGAGCCGGCCATGATCGAGGCGACCAGCACGCGGTTGGGCCACGCCTTCTTGATCCGCGTCGATGCGCGGCACCCACCAGTCGAGCGTCTTGTCGGAGATGAGCTCCCAGTTCCACGACGAGTGGAGCGCGGCGCCGGGCCGCTTCTTCATCGACAGATCGCGGGGAGTCCGACGTCGGAGCGCAGAAACTTGGTCTTGGGCCCGCGCACGTTGACGACCGGATGGAGGCCGATCGTCTTGGTGACGACGCCGCCCCACCCGGCCTCGAACGCGCGCAGGATGTTGGACTCGGACTCCGTCGGCGGCGCGGAGGAGAGCAGGAACGGGATTCTCGAATCGTGAGCCCGGTGAACTCGACGGACAAATCCACGGCCATGCGGACCTCCTTGGGCAACCGAGAAGTGGAAAATTGTACGCCCGCCGGGAGGCCGCGGCGTTTCCGGCGGAATGCTCCACCCGCGGGGTAGGGGCGGGGCGGTCCCCGCCCGCGGGCGGCCGCGAGGGCCCCCCCTACGGCCCGGAGGCCCGAGAACAGCAACCAGCCCGCCGCCCGGGGCCGCGCTAGTATTAGCCTCTTTCCAGGGCGAACCCCGAGGAGGTCCCATGACTGATACCGCGGTGGCCAACGGCCGGCAAGCGCAGTCCCGACCCGCCGGCCCGGCCGAAGCACTTCGCAACTACGTCGGCGGCCGGTGGGTGGACTCGCACGCCGACTCCTTCTTCGACGTTCACAACCCGGCCACGGGCGAGGTGATCGCCCGCACGCCGCTCTCGACGGCCAGGGACGTGGACGCCGCGGTCGCCGCGGCGAAGAAGGCGTTTCCCGGCGTGGCGGGACACCCCGGCCGTGATCCGCGCTCGCTCGCTCTTCCGGTTCCGCCAGCTCCTCGAAGAGCATTTCGAGGAGCTCGCGCGCATCGTGACGACCGAGCACGGCAAGACGCTCGACGAGTCGCGCGGCAGCGTGCGCCGCGGCATCGAGTGCGTCGAGGTCGCCTGCGGCGCGCCGTCGCTGATGATGGGCTACGGCCTCGAGAACATCGCGACCGAAATCGACTGCCAACGTCATCCGCCAGCCGCTCGGCGTCTGCGCGGCGATCGCGCCGTTCAACTTCCCGGCGATGGTGCCGATCTGGTTCCTGCCCTTCGCGGTCGCGACCGGCAACACCTTCGTCCTGAAGCCGTCCGAGCAGGTGCCGCTCTCGCAGAGGCGGATGTTCGAGCTCCTCGAGCGGTGCGATCTGCCGCCGGGCGTCGTCAACCTCGTCAACGGCGGCCGCGAGGTCGTCGAGGCGATCTGCGACCATCCCGAGCATCCGCGCCGTCTCCTTCGTCGGATCGACGCCGGTCGCGCGCGCCGTCTACCAGCGCGCCACGCACGCCGGCAAGCGCGTGCAGGCGCTCGGCGGCGCGAAGAACTTCATCGTCGTGATGCCGGACGCCGATCTCGACCGCGCGATGCCCGTCGATCGCCGAGTCCTTCTACGGCTGCGCCGGCGAGCGGTGCCTGGCCGGAAGCGTGCTCGTTCCGGTCGGCGACGGCGCACGGCGAGGCCCGCGACCGGATGGTCGAGTCGGCGCGGGCGCTGCAAGGTCGGCGACGGCATGGAGCCGGGCGTCACGATGGGCCCGGTCATCAGCGCGCCGCACAGGGAGAACGTCGTGTCGGCTACATCGAGAAGGGCGTCCAGGAGGGCGCGGAGCTGGTGCTCGACGGGCGGCAGTCGAAAGTTCCGGACGACACGGCTATCTTCGTCGGACCGACGGTCTTCGACGACGTGTCGCCCCTCCATGGCGATCGGCCGCGAGGAGATCTTCGGGCCCGGTCGCGTCGATCACGCCGGTCGAGACGCTGGACGAGGCGATCGAGGTCATGCACGCGCACCCCAACGCCAACGCCACGTCGATCTTCACGTCGAGCGGCAAGTCCGCGCGCGAGTTCGCGCGCCTGCGCGACGGCCTCGATGGTCGGCGTCAACATCGGCGTCGCCGCGCCGATGGCGTACTTCCCGTTCGGCGGCGCCAAGGACAGCTTCTTCGGCGACCTGAAGGTGCACGGGCGGGATGCGTTCGAGTTCTACACGGACAAGAAGGTGGTCATCTCGAGATGGTTCTGACCCTAGTTTGGTGTTCACAGTTTCGAAGTTCAAAGTTCGAAGTTCGAAGTTCCAGGCCGGAATTCTCGCCGCCGGAAATTGAACTCAGAACTTTGAACTTGGAACTCTGAACTCGGAGGTCCGATGCCTCGAAAAGTTCTCGGCGGCCTGATCCAGTGCCACGCCCCTCTCACCGACCCCTCCGCCCCGATCGAGAAGGTGCGGGAGGCCGCGATCGACGGCGCATCTGCCGTTCATCGAGGAGGCCGGCAAGACGCGGCGTCCAGATCCTGGGCCTCCAGGAGATCTTCAACGGGCCGTACTTCTGCCCGTCGCAGGACGCGCACTGGTACGACATGGCCGAGCCGGTGCCCGGGCCGACGACCGAGCGGATGGCCGAGCTACGCGAAGCAAGTACGAGATGGCGATGGTCGTGCCGGTCTACGAGCGCGAGCAGGCCGGCGTCTACTACAACACCGCCGCGGTCTACGACGCCGACGGCACGTACCTCGGCAAGTACCGCAAGAACCACATCCCGCACACGTCCGGCTTCTGGGAGAAGTACTTCTTCAAGCCGGGCAACCTCGGCTACCCGGTCTTCCAGACGCGCTACGCCAAGGTCGGCGTCTACATCTGCTACGACCGCCACTTCCCCGAGGGCGCGCGCCTGCTCGGCCTGAACGGCGCCGAGATCGTCTTCAACCCGTCGGCCACCGTCGCCGGCCTCTCGCAGTACCTGTGGAAGCTCGAGCAGCCGGCGCACGCCGTCGCCAACGGCTACTTCATGGCCTGCAGCAACCGCGTCGGCACCGAGGCGCCCTGGAACATCGGCAAGTTCTACGGCTCGTCCTACTTCGTCGATCCGCGCGGCAACTTCCTCGCGATCGGCTCGGAGGACAAGGACGAGCTCGTCGTCGCCGAGATGGACCTCGACATGATCGAGGAGGTCCGCCGCGTCTGGCAGTTCTACCGCGATCGCCGCCCGGAGACCTACGAGCCGATGGCGGAGATCTGAGCGCGGGGCGCAGATGAAGACCCTCATCAACGGACGGCACCGTCGTCACCGCGACCGACACCTACCGCGGCGACGTCCTGGTCGAGGACGAGAAGATCTCGGCGATCGGCATGGCGCTCGACGATCGCCGGCGCGACCGAGACGATCGACGCGACGGGCAAGTACGTCCTGCCCGGCGGCATCGACGTCCACACGCACCTCGACATGCCGTTTGGCGGCACGACGTCCGCCGACGACTTCGAGTCCGGCACGATCGCCGCGGCGCACGGCGGCACGACGTCGATCGTCGACTTCGCGATCCAGTACAAGGGGCAGACGCTGCGCCAGGCGCTGGGAAGCCTGGATGAAGAAGGCGGAGGGCAAGGCCGCGATCGACTACGGCTTCCACATGATCATCACCGACCTGCCCGATCAGGTCGAGGCGGAGATGGACGCGATGGTCGGCCGAGGGCGATCACCTCCTTCAAGCTCTTCATGGCCTACCGCGGCGTCTTCATGCTCGACGACGGCTCGATCTTCCGGGCGCTGCTGCGGACGGCCAAGAACGGCGGCACGATCTGCATGCACGCCGAGAACGGCGACGTCATCGACGTGCTGGTGCAGCAGGCGCTCGCGCGAGGGGCACGACCGCGCCGAAGTACCACGCGCTGACGCGCCCGCCGCGCGCGGAGGCCGAGGCGACGCACCGCGCGATCGCGCTGGCGGAGATGGCCGACGTGCCGATCTACATCGTCCACCTCTCCGCGGCCGAGGCGCTCGAGAAGGTCACCGAGGCGCGCGACCGCGGCCTGCCGGCCTACGCCGAGACCTGCCCGCAGTATCTGTTCCTCTCCTACGACAACTACGAGGAGCCGGGCTTCGACGGCGCCAAGTACGTCATGAGCCCGCCGCTGCGCGCGAAGGGCAACGAGGAGAAGCTCTGGCGCGGCCTGGCCGGCAACGACCTGCAGGCGATCTCGACCGACCACTGCCCGTTCTGCATGAAGGAGCAGAAGGAGCTCGGGCGAGAACGACTTCTCGAAGATCCCCAACGGCGCGCCGGGCATCGAGACGCGCATGAGCCTGCGTCTACGACGGCGGCGTGCGCACGGGGCGGATCTCGCTGAACCGCTTCGTCGAGCTGACCTCGACGTCGCCGGCGAAGATCTTCGGCCTCTTCCCGAAGAAGGGCACGATCGCGCCCGGCTCGCGACGCGGACATCGTGATCTTCGATCCGGAGAAGAAGCACACGCTCTCGGCGAAGACGCATCACATGAAGGTCGACTACAACCCGTACGAGGGACGCGAGGTCACCGGGCAAGGTCGAGACCGTCCTGTCCCGCGGCAAGGTCATCGTCGAGAACGAGAAGTTCGTCGGGAAGGCCGGCGCCGGCGAGTTTCTGAAGCGAAAGCCGAGAAGCTAGTGGCCTTACAATCTGCAGATTGTTTCCCGAGATCCCGGCCGGGCGGCCGCGAGGGCCGCCCCTACGGCCCGGGGTTGCTTCTTACCTTCTCGTCCACAGGGGCGGGGCTTGCCCCCGCCCGCGTTCCCCTTCCTCCGTCCGTAGGGGCGGGGCTTGTCCCCGCCCGCGTTCCCCTTCCCACGTTCGTAGGGGCGGGGCTTGCCCCCGCCCGCACAGGAGCGCCATGAGCACCACCAAGACTCGACGCGCCCGCCGTCTCGCCTCACCCGCGCGACGCGCGAGAAGCACAAGAAGTACCTCTTCCCCGCCACGCTCCAGTACTACGCCGAGCCGATCGTCCCGACGGAGGGCAAGGGCCTGCGCTTGACGCGACGTCGACGGCAACGAGTACCTCGATTTCTTCGGCGGCATCCTGACCGTCTCGGTCGGCCACGCCAACGACAAGGTCAACGCCGCGATCAAGGCGCAGGTCGACCGCTTCTCGCACGTCTCGACGCTCTATCCGACGCTCCCGGTCGTCGAGCTCGCCGAGCGGCTCGCGCGCATCACGCCGGGCCGCCTCCAGCAGTCTTACTTCACCGCGTCGGGCACCGAGGCCGACGAGACCGCGGTGATGATGGCGCAGCTCGCGACGGGCATCGACCGAGATCGTGGCGCTGCGCCACGGCTACTCCGGCCGCTCGATGCTCGCGCAGTCGCTGACCGGGCACGCCGCCGTGGCGGGCGCTGCCGACGCAGGTCGCCGGCGATCAAGCACGCCGTCGCCCCGTACTGCTACCGCTGCCCGCTCCACCTGACGTACCCGTCCTGCGGCGTCGCCTGCGCCAAGGACATCGAGGAGCTGATCCGCACGACGACGACCGGCCGCATCGCCGGCTTCCTGGCCGAGCCGATCCAGGGCGTGGGCGGCTTCATCACGCCGCCGCCGGAGTACTTCGAGATCGCCGTCGGCATCGTCAAGAAGTACGGCGGCGTCTTCATCTGCGACGAGGTCCAGACCGGCTTCGGCCGCACCGGCGGGAAGCATGTGGGGCATCGAGCACTGGGGCGTCGAGCCCGACATCATGACCATGGCCAAGGGCGTCGCCAACGGACTGCCGCTCGGCGTCACCATCGCGACGCCCGAGATCGCCGGCGTCCTTGAAGGCGCTGACGATCTCGACCTTCGGCGGCAACCCCGTCTCCTGCGCCGCGGCCAACGCGACGATCCAGATCATCGAGGAGGAGAAGCTGCCGGGCAACGCCGAGACGATGGGGCGCCTGCTGCGCGCCGGCCTCGAGGAGATCCAGCACCGCTTCCCGAAGAACGTCGGCGACGTGCGCGGCATGGGCCTGATGCAGGGCGTCGAGCTCGTCGTCGACGAGACCGCCGGCGACCGCACTCCGGAGAAGGCCATGACCAACCGGGTGTTCGAGGAAGCCAAGAAGCGCGGCCTCCTGATCGGCAAGGGCGGCCTCGAAGGCAACTCCTTCCGCATCGCGCCGGCGCTGACGGTGGCCAAGGCCGACGTCGACGAGGCGGTCGAGATCCTGCAGGAGTCCTTCGCCGCGGCGGGAGCGCGTTGAGAGTGCGACGTTCCAGGTGCGAAGTTCGAAGTTGAAGAAGAGAGGGCGCGGCTCCAACCCTCGCGCTTCGAGAAACCCCGCACGGCGCTTCCTCGCGGTTGGCGCGCCGGTCCCGCGCAAGGAAGGCTTCGCCAAGGTCACCGGCGCGGCGCGGTACATCGACGACCTCGCGTTTCCCGGGATGCTCCACGGCGCGACGATGCGCTCGACGATCCCGCGCGGTGAGATCCCGACATCCGTGCGCGCGCTTCGACGCGACGGACTTCGTCGTCGCCGATTTCCGCGACATTCCCGGCCGCAACGTCGTCGCGCTGATCGAGGACGACCAGCCGCTGCCTCGCCGAGCGCGAGATCCGCCACTTCGCCGAGCCGATCCTGCTCCTGGCGCACGCGGATCGCGAGAGGCTCCTCGCCGCGCCGACGCCGTCGAGATCGACTACCGGCGCAGACGCCGGTCTACGATCCCGCGGCCTCGCCGACAGACGTTCAAGAAGATCACGATCGAGAAGGGCGACCTCGCGCGAGGGCTTCGCCGCGGCCGATGTCGTCGTCGAGGGCGAGTACCGCACCGGCCACCAGGAGCAGCTCTACATCGAGTGCAACGGCGTCATCGCGGTCCCGGAGAACGGCGGCATCACGGTGTACGGCTCGCTGCAGTGCCCGTACTACGTGCACAAGGCGCTGAAGGTCCTCCTCGGCCTGCCCGACGAGAAGGTGCGCGTCGTCCAGACGGAGACCGGCGGCGGATTCGGCGGCAAGGAGGAATACCCCTCGATGATCGCCGGCCACGCCGCGCTCCTGGCGCTGGAAGGCGAAGCGGCCGGTCAAGATCGTCTACGACCGCGTCGAGGACATGGTCGCGACGACCAAGCGCCACCCGTCGATCGTCCGGCATCGCACCGGCGTCACGCGGGACGGCCGGCTCACCGCGATGGAGATCGACGTGCTGCATGGACGGCGGCGCCTACTGCACGCTCTCCCCCGTCGTGCTCTCGCGCGGCGTCCATCCACGCCACCGGCCCCTACCGCTGCGACCACGTGCGCGATGCGCGGCCGCGTCGTCGATGACCAACACGCCGCCCAACGGCGCCTTCCGCGGCTTCGGCGCGCCGCAGACGCAGTTCGCCGCCGAGGTGCACATGGAGCGCATCGCCGAGGCGCTCGGCATGGATCCGGTGCGGCTGCGGGAGATCAACGCGCTGCGTCCGGGCGACACGACGGCCACCGGGCAGAAGCTCGGCACGGACGCAGCGCCCTGCAGGTGCTGCGCGAAGCGGTCCGGCGGACGGACTTCCGCAGCGAGACGCAAGCGCTTGCGCCGGCTCGAACTCGCGGAATCGGGCTCTCGCTCTTCTTCCACGGCTCGGGCTTCACCGGCGGGGCGAGGTCAAGCTCGCCTCGAAGGCCTCGCCTCGAGCTGACCGAGACGGGCGCGCGCATCCTCGTCGCCTCGACCGAGATCGGCCAGGGCACGCGCACCATGCACGCGCAGATCGTGGCCGACGCGCTCGGCGTCCCCTACGACGCGCGTCGAGGTCGCCGACGCCGACACCGCGCGCGTGCCCGACAGCGGCCCGACGGTCGCGTCGCGCACCTGCATGATCGTCGGCAAGATCCTCGAGAGCTGCGCCCGCGGAGATGAGGAAGCGGCTCGGCCGGCTCTCGCACGCGCGAGTACCTCCGCCGCACAGGGCCCGCTCGTGGTCACGCGGCAGTACGACCGCCCGCCGGAGCTGTCGCTGGGACGACGAGACCTACCGCGGCGACGCCTACGGCGCCTACGGCTGGGGCTGCAACGTCGCCGAGGTCGAGCGCGACCCGGTCACGGGCGAGGTGCGGCCGTTGCGCCTGACCGCCGTCAGCGAGATCGGCAAGGCGATTCACCCGGTCCTCGCCGCCGGGCAGATCGAAGGCGGCACGGCGCAGGGGATCGGCTGGGCGCTCCTGGAAGAGGTCGTCATGCGCGACGGCCGCATGGCCAACGCGCAGCTGACCAACTACGTCGTGCCCACGACGCTCGACACGCCGCCGATCGACGTCGTGATCCTCGAGAACCCGTACGCGCACGGCCCCTTCGGCGCCAAGGGTGTCGGCGAGATGCCGATCGACGGCCCGGCGCCCGCGATCGTGAACGCGATCCGGCATCTGGGAATCGACGTGCGGGAGATCCCGGCCACGCCGGAACGCCTCCTCGAAGCCGTAGAACGTCGCACGTAGAACGTCGCACGCACCGATGAGTTTCCGTCTCAACGGCACCGCAGTCAGACGTCGCCGCTCATCCGATGAAGCGGCTGCTCGACGTCCTGCGCGAGGAGTGCGGCCTGACCGGCACCAAGGAAGGCTGCGGCGAGGGGGAGTGCGGGGCCTGCACGGTGCTCCTCGACGGCGTTGCCGGTGAACTCCTGCCTGGTGCCGTTCGCGCAGGTGCGCGGCGCGCAGGTCACGACGATCGAGGGCTTGAAGGGCTCGCATCCGCTGCAGAAGGCCTTCATCGACTGAAGGCGGCGCCCAGTGCGGCATCTGCACGCCCGGGATGATCCTGGCGGCCGCGGCGCTGCCGAAGAAAGCGACGCTCGCAGGACGTCCGCGTCGGGCTCGCGGGGAATCTCTGCCGGTGCACGGGGTACGAGGGGATCTATCGGGCGGTGGGGAAGAGTGCGAGGTTCTACGTGCGACGTTCTACGTTGGGAGACCGCCGAAAACAGGCAAGGGTCGGAAGGCGATGAAGATTACTCGTTTCGAAGACATCGAAGCATGGAAGGTCGCACGAGTGCTGACTTCCGAGATCTACGACACGACCGCGAAATCGGGATTCGAGAAGGACCAATCCCTTCAACGTCAGCTAAGGTCCGCAGCCACCTCCATCATGGCAAATATCGCTGAAGGATTCGACGCCGTCTCGCACGCTGAGTTCTCGCGCTTCTTGCGGATTTCCCGTCGGTCCGCGACCGAGATCCAATCCCATCTCTATGTCGCATTAGATCGAAAATATATCGGTGCCAAAGACTTCACCCGCCTTTACGAGGAGGCCGACCGGATCAAACGACTCATCGGCGGATTCCTCAGGTATCTCAGGTCACCAAAGTCGAAGCCTTCCCCAACGTAGAACGTCGAACGTAGAACGTCGCACGATGAAGACTCCTGTTTCTTCTCTTCAGCTTCTCGAACCCAGGTCCGTAGCGGAAGCTCTGGTCATGCTCCGCGACGAGCAACCCCTGACTCCCCTCGCCGGCTGCACCGACGTCTACGTCGGCCTGAACTTCGGAACGCTTTCGCCCAGACGCTTCTTGAATCTCTGGGGACTCGATCCTCTCCGCGCGATCCGCATGCGCGGCCCGACGCTGTCGATCGGAGCGCTGGCGACCTACACCGACCTCACCCGCTCGCCCCTCGTGCGCCGCCGCCTCCCCATCCTCGCCGCCGCCGCGCGCGAGGTCGGCGGCGCGCAGATCCAGAACCGCGGCACGATCGGCGGCAACATCGTCAACGCGTCGCCGGCCGGCGACACGCTGCCGGTCCTCGCCGTGGCCGAGGCCATGCTCGTGCTCCAGAGCGCCGACAGGAAGCCGAAGAGTCGCCTTCGACGACTTCTACACCGGTTATCGTCGGACGGTGCTCGACCCCGACGAGCTCCTCACGGCGATCGAGATTCCCCCGATCGACGGCCGCCAGTGGTTCCGCAAGGTCGGAACACGCGCGGCGCAGGCCATCTCCAAGGTCGTCATGGCCGGCGATCCGCGCCGATCGGCCCCGGGTCGCGCTCGGGCTCCGTCGCTCCGACCGTCATCCGTCTCCCTCGCACCGAAGAGGCTCTCGCCCGCGATGCGCTCGATCACGACGCCCGGAGTGCGGCCGCGGACGAGATCGCGCCGATCGACGACCTGCGGTCGACGGCAGCCTACCGCCGCCGCGTCGTCCAGAACTTGCTCGAGCAATTCTGGAGAGAGACCGCATGACGTCTCGAACGAACCTGACCCCCGAATCGATCGCCCCGATCGCCGCGCGCCTGGCGAAGTCCAACTCCGCGTTCGCGCGGCGCTATCCCGGCGAGTCGGAGCGCCGGCAGCCGGTCCACACCGTCTACGGCGGAGCCCAGGTGTTTCGCGCCGACATCGCCTCGCGGCTCGGAACGCTCGCACTCGCCTCGATGGAGGAGTTCGCCCCCGGCTCGGACTCTTTGGGCCGGACTCTCGGATGGCCGGACCGGCTCTCGCTTCCTCTTCTGCCCCGTATTCGCGAAAAACTCGAGCGCGAGCCGGTCGAGGACTACCGCATCGATTTCGAAGACGGCTACGGGAATCGGCCCGACGCGGAGGAAGACGGCCACGCGGTCTCCGCCGCCCGCGAGCTCGCCACCGGAATGGCCGCCGGGATCCTGCCCCCGTCGATCGGCGTCCGGATCAAGCCGCTGACCGAGGAGCTCCAGGGCCGTTCAATGCGCACGCTCGATCTCTTCCTGACGCGGCTCATCGCGGACTCCGGCCGGCTGCCGGACAACTTCGTCGTGACGCTTCCCAAGGTCACGGACGCCCGAGCAGGTCGCGGCCCTGGCCGATCTCTTCGACCTCCTGGAATCGCGCGTCGGGCTCCCGTCCGGCAGCCTGCGGCTCGAGATCATGGTGGAAACGCCGCAGTCGATCCTGGGCGCCCGACGGCGAGGCCGCTCTTCCGCGGCTCGTCGACGCCGCGCGAGGCCGCTGCCTGGCGGCGCACTTCGGTACCTACGACTACACGGCTTCTCTCCACATCACCGCCGCGCACCAGCACATGCTCCACCCGGCCTGCGACTTCGCGCGCCACCTCGATGCAGGTCGCGCTCGCCGGCACCGGTGTCTGGCTCTCCGACGGCGCGACCAATGTTCTGCCAGTTCCGATCCACCGCGCGGGCGACGCGCGCGCTGACCGAGCGAGGAGCTGTCCGAGAACCGGGACGCCGTGCACGCGGCCTGGAAGCTCCACTACGATCACGTTCGCCACTCGCTCGCCAACGGCTTCTACCAGGGGTGGGACCTTCATCCCGCGCAGCTGCCGACCCGATACGCCGCGCTGTATTCCTTCTTCCTGGAGGGCCTCGACGCCGCCTCGGCGCGGCTGAAGGCCTTCGTCGCCAAGGCCGGTCAGGCCACGCTCGTCGGCGAGGTCTTCGACGACGCCGCGACGGGCCAGGGGCTGCTGAACTACTTTCTGCGCGCCTCCGAATGCGGAGCGATCACGGAAAAGGAGGCGGTGGAGCGGAGCGGATTGACGGTCGGGGAGCTGAAGGGAAGGTCGTTTGTGAAGATCTTGAAGGGGAGAAAAGGATTGTAGGTACGACGTTCTAGGTTCTACGTTCTACGTTTGGGGCCCCAACTTAGAACGTCGCACGTAGAACGTCGCACGATCCAGGTCGCACGTAGAACGTCGCACTCTATTGTCCCCTCCTCACCGTCGCCTCGATCAATCCATACGGCTCCTCGCGTCGCGACGAAGATCTCGTTGTCGTTCGTCAGGCCAAACGGGGAGAGGTCGACGGCGATGTGGTGACGGTTCGGAAGCGAGAGCCGGATCTCGGCGACCTCGGCGTGGCGCTCGAGAACCGCCTCTCCCATCGCGTGAAGGGTGTGCTGCACAGACTCGCTCCGGTGCTCGGCGAACGTTTCCAGGAGCGTCGAGCGGATGCCGCGGGCGGCGGCGCGGTAGGACACGTCGGATTCGGAGTACGTCCAGCGCGCCGAGACCGACGTCGCCAGGATCCGGTCTCGCGTCTCGCGAAGCGTCGTGTAGGCGTCCCTCCGGAAGCCGGAGAAGGCCGAATCCCCCGATTTCAGGACGAGCAGGCCTTCCAGGCCCGCCTGGACCTCGGCGGAATCCCGCGTCCGGGTCACGACGGCGATCCGGGTCTCGCTCCCCGGCCGCACGAACGCTCGCGGATGCGGCCGGTCGCCGACGGACAAGCGCTCCCACGCGTGCTCCTCCAGCGTCACGGCGACTCGCGACGCCGCGGGCGCGGCGCCGAGGAAGTGCCCGGTCAGGTCCAGGCCGAACGCCTCGATCGGGTCGAGCGCGCGGCCCTTGGCCATGGCGTAGACCGTGTTCTTCATGGTGTCCGTGGGCACAATTCCTTTATTGTTACCCGCGGCGTGCGCCGCCTCGAAGTCCCCCTCCAGGCGCACCGACACGGTCAGATCGGCGATCTCGTGGCGATCTCCGGAGCGCCGGAGCTGGACCAGGCGGATGGCCGATTTGCCGTAGCTGTTGGGGCCGAGCATGGTTGCGGTCTCCCGACTGAGGACTGCGGACTAGGGACTGAGGACTCGGGGGGCCTGGGTCAAGAGCATCCTGACTAAAGCGAAATCTTGACCGCAGCCACTCGAGTCCTCAGTCCTCGGTCCTCAGTCCTCAGTCCTCGGTCCTCAGTCGACTCAACTCCCCCGATACGTCGAGTACCCATAGGGCGAGATCAACAAGGGCAGGTGGTATTGCTGCGACGGGTCCCGGACCTCGAAGGTGACGACGACCTCCGGGTAGAACCCTTCGAGGTTCCAGGCGCGGAAATAGGCGTCGGTGTCGAACACCAGCCGATAGACGCCGCGAGGAGCGGAAGCCATCTTCGACCGGCCGTCCTTATCGGTCGAGCCTCGGGCGACCTCGCGCCATTCTCCGTTTTCGGCGCGGACGGCAAGCAGAACCGGTACCCCGCTGGCCGGCTGTCCCCGCGACGTGTCGAGCACGTGAGTGGTGATCGAGCTCTGCACGAGAACGATCGAGTCCCGCGTCGCGCGACTCACGCCAGCCACCTTTCCAGACGCAGCCGGGTGATCTTCTTCTGCTCCTCGACCGCCATTACCCGCTCCACGTCCGCCTCATTCTGGAGGCGTTGCCGGCAGAGGGCAAGCATCTCCGACGCCGACCTGCCCGCGGCGCACACGAGGAAGACGCGGCCGAAGCGCTTTTCGTACTCCCGGTTGGCCAGCGCGAGCGCATCCAGCGTCGCCGCGGACGCGTCGCGCACGCCCGACCTGCTCCCGGCCGGCGTCCCCCGAGGCCTGGCGGTCGCCGATCCGGGGATGGGCGGCGAAGGCCTCGTCCCAGTCCTCCCGGGCCAGCCTCGCCCACGCGGTCTCGGCTTCGGCGAGCACGTCCGCCGGCGCGGGCAGCGGCCGGGCCCGCGCCAGCGCCGCCGCCCAGGTCCGGGAGCCGCAGAGGGACAGCATCTCCGCCTGCGCTTCGTCTTCAGGCAGGGCGTTCCAGCGGTCGAGCGCGGAGCTCACGGGCGCGGCACCGCCGACAGCGCTCCCAACAAACGCAGGCGCGAGACGCCGCCGTCCGGATAGATGTTCAGGCGCGCGTGGGTCGCGTCCTCGCCGACCGCGCCGATCTCCCGCTCGAAGCGGTGCAGGGCGTGCGGCTGGAGCCGCGTTCGCGGCAGCAGCTCTTTCCAGGCCGTCGCCGCTCCGGGGAGGTCGGACCCCGGCCCACCGGCAACGAAGGCCACGTCGAGGGAGCATTCTCCCGGAGCGTTGCCCTGGAAGTGCAGCGTGTCCACCTCGACCCGCCGGATGCGGCCCGAGGCGCCCAGGCGCACGATCGCCCAGTCGTGGCCGGGTCCGCGGCGGCGGCGGGTCTCCCAACCGTCGCTCATGTCGCGTGCGCGCCCGGGCAGGATCAGGTTGTGCCGCGAGCCGAAGAACATGTCGCTCGCGGCGACGACCGTCCCGCCGTTCTCGATCGCGGCGAGATCGATCTCCCCGCCGTCGCGCGCGATCCGGTCCCAGTCCGGATCGACGATCGCCGTGCGCGCGCAGCCGCGCGACTCCCCCGTCGGGGTAGATGTGGAGCCGCAGATGAGTCACCCGGTCTTGCCTGTCGACGGCGAAACGGTTCTCGCAGTCCCCCGACAGAGGCGACCTGGGAACGAGCTCTCGCCCAGGCGACGGCTTCCCGTCTCCAGCGTCCGAAGGTCTCCCTCGGGCTCGACCGCGCAGCCTTCGATGGAACAGGCCTCCGGGTAGTTGCCCTTGAAGTGCGCGGTGTCGACGACGACGCCGCGCAGGCGTCCGGGAAGCCCCAGCCGCACGACGCACCAGTCGTGGCCGGGCTCGCGGCGGCGGCGCGTCTCCCACCCGTCCATCCATTTGCCGCGGTCGGTGTAGACGCCCTCTCGGAAGACGGGCCGCCCGGGCTTGACGAGATTCTCCTTCGGCGCGAAGAACTCGTCGTTGGCGGCGATGACCACGCCGCCCAGGCGCTCCGGACGCGAGGTCGGGGAGGTCGGTGAAGTCGGTCATGGAGAAGGTGTTCGAAGTTCGAAGTTCAAGGTTCAACGTTCGGTGTTCAGCGCAAGAGTAGCTCTCCGGAAGGGTCGCCCGGAAAGTCGCCACGATCGTAAACCTTCTCGCCCTTCAGGTACGTCGTCTGGACGACACCGAGGAGATCCCGTCCGGCGTACGGGGTCAGCTTGTGGCGCTGGTGGAGGGAGGCCGGGTCGACGCGGCGCCGCGCCTCCGGGTTCCACACCACGAGGTCGGCGTCGAAGCCCGGCGCGATCGCGCCCTTCGTCGCCGACAAGCCGGCCAGTCGGGCCGGACCGGCGCACATCCAACGCGCCACGTCGGGAATGGAACAGCCTCTCGCCGCGGCCTGCGTCCAGACCGCAGACAGGCCGAGCTCGAGCGAAGCGATGCCGCCCCAGGCGCGCCGGAAATCACCGGCGTCCCGAAGCTTGCGCGCCGGCGGCGCCGGCGAGTGGTCGGAGACGACCATGTCGATCGCGCCATCCTTCAAAGCCGTCCACAGCCGCTCGCCGTTGGCCCGGCCGCGAATCGGCGGCGCGCACTTGAACTCGGTCGCCCCGCCGGCGATGTCCTCGGCCGCGAACTCAGGTAGTGCGGGCACGTTTCCCCGCTCACGGGCAAGCCCTCGGCCCGGGCGCGCCCGATCGCCTCGGCGGCCCCGGCGGACGAGACGTGCAGAACGTGCGCGCGCGCTCCGGTCCGGCGGCAGAGCTCGACGACGAGGGCCACGGCGTCGTCTTCGGCGGTGGAAGGCCGGGTGTCCAGGTAGCTCGCGTACGACCGGACGGGCCCGGTCCAGTCCGCGGCGATCCGCGCGGGATCCTCGGCGTGAACGAGAAGGGGCCGTCCCAACCGAGCACAGGCTTCCATGGCCTCCAGCAATCCGCCGCGCCCGAGCCGTGCGAACTCCGGGACGCCCGAATCGGCCAGGAAGCATTTGAAGCCGAACACCCCGGCCGCCGTCAGCCGCTCGAGCTCATCGGCATTGCCCGGCACCGCACCGCCCCAGAAACCGACGTGCACGCGACACCGCCCCGCGGCCGTCACCGCCTTGGCGCGCAGCGCCTCGACGGACGTGGTGGGAGGAACGCTGTTCAACGGCATGTCGAGAAGCGTCGTGACGCCGCCGGCGGCAGCCGCGCGGGTCGCCGTCTCGAACCCTTCCCACTCCGTCCGTCCCGGCTCGTTGACGTGAACGTGCGTGTCGACGATCCCCGGCATCACCACCGCGTCGCCGACGTCGGCCACGTTCTTTGAGCTCCGATCCAGGAGGCCGACCGACGCGATGCGTCCGGATCGAACGCGGATCGAGGCCGGAAGGACGCCGTCTCCGAGTTACCACCCGGCGGCTCTGAAGCACCCACTCACGATCGCTCAACGGAAGGGATCCTAACCAACCGCGAATAGAATGGGTCCACTGTCTCGCATGCGCACCACGACCTTCGGCAACGAAAAGCTCCACGGCGACGGGCGGTTCGAGCTCATCGACACGTCCCGGATCGAAGCCTCCCCTCTCTACAACAAAGACCTCGCTCCGGTCCCGGTCTCGCGGCGCAACTGGACGACGTACAACTACGCCGCGCTGTGGATTTCCATGGCGCACTGCATTCCCACGTACACGCTCGCGTCCAGTCTGATCTCCGTCGGGATGAACTGGTGGCAGGCGATCCTGACCATCCTCCTCGGCAACACGATCGTGCTCGTGCCGATCCTCCTGAATTCGCACCCCGGGACGCGCTACGGCATTCCCTTTCCCGTCTTCGCGCGGGCCTCTTACGGCACGATCGGATCCAACCTTCCCGCCCTGATGCGCGCCATCGTGGCGTGCGGATGGTTCGGGATTCAGACGTGGATTGGAGGAGAAGCTCTCCAGACGCTCTTGTCGGTCATTCCCGGCTGGACCACGCTCATCCCCGGCACCGTGCTCGGGCACCCGCCCACCGAATGGATCTCCTTCCTTTTGTTCTGGGGGATGAACGTCTTCATCATCTACCGGGGAATGGACCTCCTGCGCAAGGTCGAGAACTGGGCCGCGCCCTTCGTGCTGGTGATGACAGCGATCCTGCTGGCGTGGGCCGTCCGCAAGGCCCACGGCTTCGGACCGCTGCTGTCGCAGCCCGGAAAGCTGCACACGTTTGCGGAGTTCTTTCCGGTCTTCATTCCCTCGCTGACGGCGATGGTCGGGTTCTGGGCCACGCTCTCGCTGAACATGCCCGACTTCACGCGCTTCGGAAAGAGCCAGCGCGAGCAGATGATCGGACAGATCGCCGCGCTGCCGGCGACGATGACCGTCTTCTCCGCGATGGGAGTCTTCATCACCAGCGCCACGATCCTGATCTACGGGCATGCCATCTGGGACCCCATGCAGCTGGCCCGCCAGTTCCGCGCGCCGGTCGTGGTCGCGGTGTCCATGTTCACCGTGGTCGTCGCGACGCTCGCCGTCAACATCGCCGCCAACGTCGTCTCGCCGGCCAACGACTTCGCCAACGCGTTTCCGCGGCTGATCCGATTCAAGACCGGCGGCCTGATCGCGGGCATCCTGGGCATCCTCCTGCAGCCCTGGAAGCTCCTCGCGGACGCCTCGACGTACATTTTCGACTGGCTGGTCGGCTACTCCGGCGGCCTGGGCTCGATCGCCGGGGTGCTCATCGCCGACTACTGGCTCGTGCGACGCAAGCGGTTGAAGCTGGAAGACCTCTATCTGACCCACGGCGCCTACCGCTATCGCCGCGGATGGAACTGGAAGGCGGTCGTCGCCACCGTCGCCGGCTGCGCGCTGGCCTGGGGCGGCCTCTGGCTCCCGCTTCTCAAACCCCTTTACGCCTACGGCTGGTTCGTCGGCTTCTTCACCTCCGGCCTCCTCTACTGGCTGCTTTCGCGCGCCCCCGAGGCCGCGCGCGCGCCGGCCGCGGAACGGGCCTAAGTCCGAATCCTAAGTCCGAAGTCACGGGCCATTGCGGCGTCAGCCAGTCGAGTCCGCAGTCCGCAGTCCTCAGTCCGCAGTCCTCAGTCCGCAGTCGATATCGGTTTCGACGAGACCGAATGGCTCGTCCGCTCGCGGCGCGACCAAGTTTCGCGGACTGGATCCGCGAAACGACTCGTGCCGCGCAAGCCGGAGCGGAGGTCTCGCGATCAGGCGTTCGGTCGAGCCCGCATCCGGGCGAGCCGAACGCCGGTGCCCGCAGCAGCGGGCAGATCGCGAACCGCAGCGGAGGCGCCGTTCACGGAGCATTGCGGCGTCAGCCAGTCGAGTCCTCAGTCCTCAGTCCGCAGTCCTCAGTCCGCAGTCCTGCAGTCGATATCGGTTTCGACGAGACCGAATGGCTCATCCGCTCGCGGCGCGACCAAGTTTCGCGGACTGGATCCGCGAAACGACTCGTGCCGCGCAAGCCGGAGCGGAGGTCTCGCGATCAGCCGTTCGGTCGAGCCCGCATCCGGGCGAGCCGAACGCCGGTGCCCGCACCAGCGGGCAGATCGCGAACCGCAGCGTAGGCGAGGGTTAGTAATAGGGTTCCCAGATCCAGAACACCATCTCCGCCAGCCGCTTGGGCAGGCCTCGATGGTCCCAGTCGCGGTAGGTGATCTCCTCGCAGCGTTTCTTGTCCTCCGCGAACATGGCCTCAATATCCTGGGCGAATGCTTTGTCATAGACGGCGAGGCTCTCCTCGGCATTGGCATTCATCGATCGGGCGTCGAAATTGATCGACCCAAGCGTGGAATACAGGCCGTCCACGACCATGGTCTTGTTGTGCATCATGGTTGGCCGGTACTCGTAGATCTTGACGCCCCCCTTGAGCAGGTCGCCGTAGTGCAGCCACGAGGCGAACCGCACCATGGGCAGATCGATATGACGGCCAGGCACCATGATCTGGACGTCGACGCCCCGCTGCGCGGCCCGCACCAGCGCGTTGCGCGACTGCTTGTCGGGAAGAAAGTATGCATTGGCGATGTGGATGGAAACCGCAGCGGACTGGATGGCCACGTAGTACAGCATCTTGGCGAGGGAGGAGGCGTCGCCCCGTGACGCCTTGATCGCCTGGGCCAGCATCGGTCCGGCCGGCGGAATCGCCGGGTAGAACTTGTCGCCGGCGAGGATCTCCCCGGTGGTATAAGTCCAGTCCTCGCTGAAGAGGGCCTGCATCTGCGCCGTCACCGGGCCTTCGATGCGCACCTGCGTGTCCCGCCATTCTTTCGTGTTCCGAGCGTTGCCGAGCCACTCCTTCTCGATCCCCAGACCGCCGGTGTAGGCAATCCGCCCGTCGACCACGAGAATCTTGCGATGGGTCCGCTTGCCGACTTTGTAGATCGAGAAGAGCCGCAGAGGGCGGTACCTGCGAACGCGCACGCCGGCGTCCTTGAGCGGCTGTTCCAGGTCCCCCAGTTTGCTGCCCCAGGCGTCGACTAAGAGGCGCACCTCGACGCCTCTCTTCGCCGCCTCGATCATCGCGTCGGCAAACTGCCGGCCGGCCTCGTCGGGCTGAAAAATGTAGGTCTCCAGGTTGACGGTGCGCCTGGCCTCCCGGATGTCCCTAGTCATGGCCGGAAAGATCTGGTCGCCATTTTTCAAGAGAACGGCCTGGTTGCCCGCGACCATGGGATTGCCCAGCGCCTCGGCCGACCGCCGGAACATCGGGCTTTCGACGGCGAAGGGATGGTCGAACTTGTAGACGTCCCGCTTCTCCGAGCCGATGACGTTGCTGATCAGGGTGCACGCCGAGCTTCCCCACAGACCGATCACCGTCGCGATCAGGAGCAACGAGCGGGCAAACAGAATCTTCACCGCGACGGGACCTATTCAAAAGCCGCGCCTAAAGGGCCATCCCCGCTGGCTCGGGACGCAAACGACGGTGTCATAAGATCCGGAGGGATGGCAGATCGCGTCGCCCTGGTCACGGGAGGAACCCGAGGGATCGGCGCGGCGATCGTTCGGAGACTCTCGGCCGAGGGGTTCACGGTCGTGCTGTCCGGCCGCAGTCAGGCCTCGGTCGACCAGGCCGTGGAGCGCTTCCGGGCTGAAGGTCTGAAGGTTCGCGGCCACGTCGCGGACGCCCGAAGCGAGCCGGACCAGAAGGCGCTGATCGGCTTCGTGGAACGCGAGCTCGGGCGCCTGGACGTCCTCGTCAACAATGCCGGAATTGGAGCCTTCGAGCGCGTCGACCGGATGGAGCCGGAGGTGTTCCGCGAGGTGATCGAGACCAACCTGCTGGGTCCTTACTACGCGATCCACTTCGCGGCGCCCCTGATGAAGAAGGGAGGCGGCGGCTTCGTCGTCAACATCGCGTCGCTGGCCGGGATCAACGCCTTCGCCGGCGGCTCGGCCTACAACGCCTCGAAGTTCGGCCTTCTGGGGTTCTCCGACGCCGCGATGCTCGACCTGCGTCACGAGGGCATCCGCATCGCGGTGGTCCTTCCGGGCTCCGTGGCCACTGAGTTCTCGCACTCCCACGGCAACCGCGACCATTCGTGGATGCTCGCGCCGGAGGACGTGGCGCAGGCCGTCGCCGACCTGGTCCGGTTTCCCGATCGGGCCATTCCGTCGCGGATCGAGCTGCGTCCGGCCAAACCGCCCAAGAAATAGCCGGGTTCGACGTTCCAGGTCCAACGCTCAGAGGTTCCGATCCAAGCTCGAACTCGGAACTTCGAACTTAGAACTTCGAACTGAGAACTTCCTACATAGAATCCCCTCCGTGCACACCGCGGCCGCTCTCCTTGCGATCTTCCTGATCCTGGTCATCCTGTGGGACGCCTTCGAGACGATCATCCTGTCCCGGAGGGTCTCTCGGAAATTCCGCCCCACCCGCGTCTTCTACCGCGCGCTGTGGACGCCGTGGCGAGGCGCGGCGAGGCTGGTTCCCGAGGGCAACCGCAGGGAGAACGTCCTCATGGTCTTCGGCCCGCTGTCGCTCATTCTCCTGCTCGCCGCGTGGGCGGTGGGCCTGATCGTGTGCTTCGCCCTGCTCCATTGGGGGTTGGGCTCTCAGATGGTGTCTCCCGACGGGCGCATGGGCTTTCGCACGGACCTGTACATGAGCGGCACGACCTTCTTCACGCTCGGATTGGGCGACGTGACGCCCCGCACGAGCGTCGCTCGGGCGCTGACGGTCGTCGAGTCGGGAATGGGCTTCGCGTTTCTGGCGATGATGATCGGATACCTGCCCTTGATCTCCCAGGCCTTCTCACGCCGCGAAGTCAATATCTCGATGCTCGACGCGCGCGCCGGATCCCCGCCCACGGCGGCCGAGCTGGCGCGGCGGCACGGCAAGGACCGCGTCGAAGATCTGGCCCGACTGCTCCGGGACTGGGAGCGCTGGTCCGCCGAGCTCCTGGAGAGTCACGTCTCCTTCCCGGTCCTGGCGTACTTCCGCTCCCAGCACGACAACCAGTCGTGGGTCTCCGCGTTGACGACGATCCTCGATTCCTGCGCCTTCGTGATGGCGCGCGGCGAGGAATCGGTGGCCCATCCCGCGCGCTTGACCTACGCCATGGCCCGCCACGCCGTGGTCGATTTGTGCGCGGTTTTCAAGCTGAAGCCCGTGCCGCCCTCGGCCGATCGTCTCGGGCCCTCCGAGCGGGAGCGCCTGGACGCGTTCCTGGCTTCCCGGGGCGTCCCGGCGCGCTCCGATCCCGGCTGCATGGAGAGGTTGAACGCCCTGCGCGCAAAGTACGAGCCGTACGTCCAGGCGCTGTCGACCTTCCTGCTCATGCCGCTGCCGCGATGGGTGCCGCCCGAGGACGTCCAGGACAACTGGCAGGCCAGCGGCGTGAGGCATCGCGGCGGAACACACTGGCCGGAGGAGATATGACGATCGATCGAGCCACGTGGGAGTTCGTGAAGGCCTATCGCGACGACCGCCTGGCCAAGATCGAGGCGGGAGAGATTCCGGTTTCCCTGGCCGAAGGGCGCTCGACGGTGATGCACCTGATGCCGGCGAGCGCGTTCGAGCCAGGCGCGCAAGTCGACCTGTCTCTCGCCCTGCGCCATCGGCCCCTGGCCGGCTTGACCGGCGAGGCCTGGGGTCTGTCCTACGATTTTGAGGGACTCCTGGTCTGGGAGTCGAGCAGCCCGGAGGAAACGACCTCCTATGCCCAGCTCTTTCGCACGGGCGCCGTGGAGATCGTCGACACGGCTCTGCTCTCGAGCGGAGATTCGGGAGAGAAGCCGGAGATCCTGGTCTTCGAAAAAACGGTCTACGAGACGGCGCGCAACTGGATCGCCCTCCTCAAGGAGATCGGAGCGCACGGCCCCCTGAGCGTCGCGCTGACGCTCTCCGGCGTGCGGGACTGGTCCCTTGGCTCGGGAGACGGCGGCGACGACCGGCTGACGCCTCGGCCCATCGACCGCGACGACCTGGTCATCCCGGAAGCGTTCCTGGGAGACCTGGCCGCGGACCCTTCCCGGACCATGAAGGCCGTTTTCGACACGATCTGGAACGCGGCCGGCCACGCCGGGTCTCCGAGCTTCACCGCCGAGGGAGCGTGGCGGGGCCGGTGACGCAGGGACGGGCCGCTCCTTCGTGAAAACGCTTTTCCAGAAGCTCTTTTTTCTCTTCGGCGTGACCGTGGGCGGGCTCTGGTTCGTCGTCTGCTCGGCGGCGGGCATCGTCTGGCTGCTCGTCTCGCCGCACAACCGGCAGACGCTCTACGTCTACGGCAGGGTCTTCTGCCGCGGGCTCGTGCGCATGATGGGTTGGCGCATCGAGGTGGAGAACCGGGACCGGCTCGAGGCGTTCCGGCCCTGCGTCATCACCGGCAACCATCAAAGTTTCCTGGACGTCGTGACGTTCGGGTCGATCTTCCCGCGGCGCACCGTGTCCGCCGGCAAGCGCGAGATCGGGCGCATCCCCGTCTTCGGCTGGTTCTACCGGCTTTCCGGCAACCTGATCATCGACCGGGCCCATGCGCGCAGCGCGCTCGAGTCGCTGGAAGAGGCCGCCCGGATCATGCGCACCGAGAAGATCGCCCTCTGGTTCATGCCCGAAGGACACCGCAACCAGGAGCCGCGGCTGCTCCCATTCAAGACGGGCGCGTTCCGCCTGGCGCTCGCGTCGGGAGCGCCTATCGTTCCCATCGTGGCCGAACCGCTGACCGTCATCTGCGACACTCGCCGGCATATGGCTCGCCCCGGGCGTCTCCGGATGCGTGTGCTGGAGCCCGTTCCCACGGTCGGCCTTCAGCCCAAGGATCTTCCCGACCTCGTGGCCTCCGTGCAGTCGAAGATGCAGCAGGCGCTCGACGAGATGAGGGGCGAGGGGGGGGCGATTACAATCTAGATATTGTTTGTCGGGCCGATCGCGCGGACCGCAACGATCGAAGAACTCTGGCTGTGGGGGAGGGAATCGAACCCCCAACCTTCCGGTTAACAGCCGGACGTTGTACCAATTCAACTACCCCACAACAAGTGTACGGGAGCGGCGATCGGTGGCGGCGGCGCTCGCTGTGGGGGAGGGAATCGTTGCCTCCCGCTCGCTTCGCGAGACGCGGCCTTCGGCCGCGGGCGGCGCGTCCATAAGCGGGGGGCCTGTGCCCCCCGGTCCCCTCGGCAACCTTCCGGTTAACAGCCGGACGTTGTACCAATTCAACTACCCCACAACGTTCGTCGCTCGACCGCGCCTCCTCTAAGATAGCGCGGCTTGGAAGACAGATCGCTCGAGCTCTCCGGAGGCGCGCTGGCGGCGCTGATCGACGCGGCGAAGGAGCGCGTCCTTCGGCACATCGAGAGCCTTCCTCGCCAGCCGTCGGCGGACGTGGAGGGAGGCGTCGCGCTGGCGCGGTCGCTGGCGGAGCCCCTGCCGCGGGAAGGCCGGCCGTACGAGGAGCTCCTCGATCTGCTGTTTACGCGCGTCATTCCCAAGAGCTTCAACACCGCCGGTCCCGGTTACCTCGCCTACATCCCGGGCGGCGGTCTCCCCCACTCCGCCGTGGCCGACCTGATCGCCGGCTCCACGAACCGCTACGTCGGCGTCTTCGCCGCCGCGCCGGGCCTGGCGCAGATCGAGGCGAACGTCGTCCGGTGGTTCTGCGAGATCGTGGGCTACCCTTCCTCGGCCGGCGGCATCCTCACCTCCGGAGGCTCCCTTTCCAATTTTTCGGCGCTGGTGACGGCGCGCCGCGAGCGGCTGCCCGAGAATTTCCTCGACGGCACGATCTACGTCTCCGATCAGACCCACCACTCGATCCAGAAAGCGGCGATGCTGGCCGGTTTTCCGCCCGGAAACGTCCGGGAGATCGCTTCCGACGATCGGTACCGGATTCGCGTCGACGAGCTGTCGCGCGCGATCGCGGCGGACCGGGCCGCGGGCAAGACTCCGTTCGCCGTCGTGGGCAACGCCGGGACGACCAACACCGGCGCGGTGGACGATCTCGAAGCCCTGGCCGACGTCGCGGAACGGGAGTCTCTGTGGCTCCACGTCGACGGAGCGTACGGAGGCTTCTTCGCCATGACCGATCGCGGACGAGAGACGATGCGCGGCCTGGCCCGCGGCGATTCGATCGCCCTCGACCCGCACAAGGGACTCTTCCTTCCGTATGGCACGGGCTCTCTCCTGGTCCGCGACGCGCGAGCCTTGAAACGCGCCCACGAGCTCTCCGCGGACTACATGCCCCCGATGCAGCAGGACGAGGATCTGCCCGACTTCAACCTTCTCTCCCCCGAGCTCTCGCGGGACTGGAGAGGCCTGCGGGTCTGGCTTCCCATCAAGATGCACGGGATCGAGCCGTTCCGCAGAAACCTCGACGAGAAGCTCGACCTGGCCCAATGGGCAGCTTCCGAGCTCGCCGGTATCAAGGACGTCGAGATCCTGGCGCAACCCCAGCTCTCGATCGTGGCCTTTCGTTTTGCTCCAACGGGCCGCGGCGAGGCGGCCCTCAACTCCATGAACCGCGAGCTCATGGAGCGCGTCAACCGCAAGAGGCGGGTCTACCTGACCGGGACGACGCTCGGGGCGCGCTTCGCGATTCGCATCTGCGTGCTCTCCTTTCGCACGCATCTCGACCGCATGCGAGAAGGCCTCGAGGACATCCGCGCGGCGATCGCCGAAATCTGAGCGACTCCGCGGACCGCGGCGGGACTCCCGCTCCGGGCCCGTCGCGGGGGGACCGCCATCCCCACGAAAAAGGTGGACCCCGCCCGGGCGATGCCGGCGTACACTCTGGGAATTCCGCCGCACCGGGATTCGGTGAAACGCCTTTTTGATTCGAAGGAGGAGGGTATGAGGAGAACGCTATTCACGATTGCGGCTTTTCTCGCCTTTATCGCACCGGCGCTCGCTCAGCGCGTTGAGGACGAGAACGGCCATCCCGCCAGTCTGTTCCGCACGCGAGAGCGCCACGAGGCGGATTTCGCGGGTCCGGCGAAGGCCGCCGCCCGCAACAGCACCCTCGTCAATCATGGCGGGCCGGTCATCTCGTCCGCCAGGGTCGTCTCGATCTTCTGGGGCCCGTCCACCACCTGGGGCACGTCCGGCAGCCCGAGCATTCTGGCCAGCACGATCACCGGCTTCTTCGGGAACTTCGGAACGACCGGCGAATACAACGTGATCACGCAATACTCGGGGATTCAGCCCACGAACCTCACGACGCAGTCCTGGGTCGACAATTCCACGCCTCCCACCAACGCCACGGACTCGGCCGTCCAGGGCGAGGTCCGGAAGTACCTGAACACGTTCCACGGTGGGGTCGCCGATGCCAGCACCATTTACGAGGTCTTCCTTCCCCCCGGGTCCTATGCATCCTTCGGGAGCTCCGACTCGTGCGGCGGTCCGAACCTCGTCTTCTGCGCCTACCACAGCAACTTCTCCTACAACAGCGTGGACGTGAAGTACTCCTCCATGCCGTACCCCAGCTGCAGCGGCTGCCAGTGGACCGGTTGGACGACCGCGGAGAACATCGAGCATTTCGCGTGTCACGAGACGCGCGAAGCCGTCACGGACCCGGACGGAAACGCGTGGTACGACCGCCGGGGCAACGAAGCCGACGACAAGTGCGCCTGGTCACCGGCGCTCTTTCTCGACGCCGGGTTCGGCTATCAGGACGAATGGTCCAACGCCAACGGCGCCTGCGTGAAGACACGCTGACGCCTCTCGGCCGCGGCGGAAGGCCCCGGGAGACCGGGGCCTCTTCATTTTTCGCGGCCGAAGAACTCCGTGATATCGAAGTACACGGTGCGCTCGCTGTGATCGGCCAGCTCCACGGTCACCACGTCGTAGCGGCGTCCGGAGAGCGTGGCCAGCCCAGCGCTCTTCTTTCGAAACCGGCCGTAGTGGCGCCAGATCCAGTCGTTCTCCCAGTCGACCCCCTCTTGCTCGGTGCGTCCGGGAACGGGAACGGAGGTCTCGATCGACTCTCCTTCTGCGATGGAAGCCGCAGTCGGAACGCGCGATGGGGCCGATGCCGGAATCGCCGGCGAAGCGGCCGCCGGACTCGCGCGGCCCGTGCAGGCGAGGACCGCGAAGGTCGGGAGCAGGATGGCCCCGGACCATCCGAAGGACCGGTTCTTCATCAAGGGAAGTCTAACGGCAGGCCGCGAAACCGTCGCGACGCCTTATCGTAGGAACCAGAGATGTCCGTCTTCGACGACTGGGCGGAGCTCGCCCGCTCGACGTTCCGCTCGCTCAAGCGAGAGGACTTCACCGGCTTCTACAAGCGGGAGTGGCCGGAGGCCCGCCGCCAGCTCGTGGCTCAGCATCGCGACCAGATCGAAGGCGAGCGCAGGGGCTGGAAGCGCTGGCTGCGTATCGCCAACGCCACCGTCTTCGGCTTGACGCGCCGGTTGGCGCCGGTGCGGCGAGTTCTCTTCGCACTGGCGTTGATCCTCGCTGTCGTGGACATTTTCGCCGTTCACATCTCCAGGAAGAACTGGGACTTCCGCATCGGCGGCGGCAACACGGTCGTCGCTTTCGTGATCGTGGCCTTCCTGCTGGCGATGGAGCTCATCGACAAGCTCGCGTACCGCGACGAGTTGGTCCTGGCACGGGATCTCCAGGCCACCCTCGTCACGGGTGCCCTTCCGGAGCACCCCGCGTTCGAGCTCGGCGCGTTCAATCGCATCGCCAACATGGTCGGGGGAGACCTCTACGAGCTGGTGACCCTGCCGGACGGGAGGCTCGCCGTTCTCTTCGGCGACGCGTCGGGCCACGGGATGGCGGCCGGGCTGGTCATGGCGGTCGCGCACTCCGGTTTCCGCACGCAACTGGACGTCGACCCTTCTCCGAAGGCGATGGTCCGCGCGTTGAACCGCATTCTCTGCGCGACGGGAGGGACCCGGTCGTTCTTTTCCTGCGTCTATGCGTTGCTGTCGCCCGATGGGACTTTCTCGATCACCGTGGCGGGGCACCCGCCTCCCGACCAGATCGATCGCGAAGGGAAGATCATCGAGCGCCTTGGCCAGGGCTCCTACCCTCTCGGGATTCGCGCGACGCTCGAGTGGGAGCCGATCTCGGGATCGCTCGCTCCCGGCCAGACGCTGCTCCTCTATTCCGACGGCCTGTACGAAGCCTGCGACGATCGCGAGAACACGTTCGGCGAGGAGCGCATCGAGACGCTGGTCCGGCTCTACGCTGGAGCGCCGCCGTCCGAGCTCGTCCGCGAGCTCGCCCAGCACCTCATGACCTTCTGCGGCCGCCGGGCTCCGGAGGACGACGTGTCGATCGTGGCGGTGAGGAGGAAGTGACGAGTGACAAGTGACGAGCACGACCAGTGCCTTACGAGCCCTTCCTTTCCAGTTTTCGGCGCAGCGCGTTGAGCATTTTCCGGAGCTCATCGAGATCGACAAAAATGGGGCTGGCCTCAGCCTTATGGCAATATGCCAAGTCGACGCTTATCAGCATCTGTGTTTCGAGTTCTGCCAAGGACCCTTCCGAGTGTGAGAGAAACTGAATGAACTCGCGTGTTGTGCGCCGAGCTTGTCCTTCCGCGATATTCGAAGGAATGGAGACAGCTGCTCTCCTCATCTGCGCAATCAGCCCAAAACGCTCCTCCGACGGAAACGATCGCGTCAATCGGTAGACGTTGCGAGTTACCAACAACGCCTTCTGCCAGACGAGGAGTTCCTTGTAGCCTCTCACCGTCATTCTGGTCTTCGCTTGTCACTCGTCACTTGTCACTCTTCACTCTTCACTCAATGTCCGATCGGCCGTCCCGGCGGCGCGGGGTTGCGCGGCGGGTGAACCTTGCGGTTCTCCGGTTCGTCCAGGAACTCTCTCAGATCGCGCTCGGCCAGGCGCAGATGGGCCTCGGCCGCCGCGTCGGGAGAGTGCTCGAGCTTGATCTGTGCGCGGAGGCGGACGAGCCCCGCGAAGACCGCGGCACGCACTTCGTGCGAAGCCTCCGGGCGCGCTGCCAGATCGAGCATCGCATCGAGCACGGCGCGGGCAGACACGCGGCGCAGCGCGGCGCGGCGCGGCGACGCAATGGGCCGTGCGTCCCAGGTGGCTGACACGAGACGCGCGATCAGGCCGTCCAGAGTCAGGGCGTCCTTCCCGGAAGCCAGGGTCAAACGAGACGCGCGCTCCGGATCGAGAAGCGGCTCAACGACCAGGTCACAAAGGGTCCTCGCCGCGGTCAAGAGACTGAACGCGTCCCCGGCCTCGGAAGGAAATTGCTCCTGCGATCGGCGCGTCCCGGACGGCGGCGGCACCAGCACCGCCAGGATCCGGTCAGGGATGTCCAGGTTGTCCGGCTCGAGCGCCGCGAGCAACAGCGCCAGCGCTTCCTTCTGCCTGGCAGGCGGCACCCACTCCACCGGCTTCTGGCCGTCCCCCGCCACCGCGTTCGCCTGGAACTGTCCCCCCACGAACTGCTGCGCCGCCTGGATGCCGAAGCGATGGTAGAGGTACGCCAGGTTGAAACGCTGCTGAAGCGTCGAGACCCAGTCGCCGTGCCGCAGCTGCTCGACGCCGAAGCGCTGAAGGATGACGCGGCGCACCGCCTGGGTGGTCGCCAGCCATTTCACCGGGTCCGGTCCCCAGTCGTATTCCGCCCACCGGGGGTCGCCGTCCAATGGATAGAAAAGGCCGCGGGCATAACCGGCGCGCACGATCCGGTCGAGCTCGGCGCGGTCCGAGGTCGGCGTGTAACCCCACTGGATCATGAGCCGGTCATAGGGCCCGATGTCCGTGGGATAGGCGTCGGACAGATCGAGGCGGCCGTCCTTGAGCTGGATGTTCGGAGCCAGATAGTCCATGACCGAGCCCCACCCGAACGTCGTCGCGGCCCAGTTGTGCATCAGGCCGAGGGTGTGGCCGACCTCGTGGGCCGAGAGATAGGCCAGCCGCTCGAGCACGAGAGATTGCTCGTCGACGTCCGGATCGCCCGCGGCGAGCCAGGACAGATCCGGCGCGTCTCCCGCGGCGCACGCCACGGCGCCGGGCGTCAGGTTGCGCCAGATCCTCGAGGTGGTGCGGCGCCGGTATGCGTCGATGCGCGCCACGCCGTGCAGGATCTCTCCGGTGCGCGGATCGACCTGCCCGCCGCCGACGGACCATCCCCGCTCGGCACGGTCGATCCACTCGATGCCGGAGTAGCGGGCGTCCAGGAACGTCGCTCCCGGCGGCAGATCCTCCAGGACGAACGCGTTGCGGAATCCCGCCAGCTCGAACGCGTGGTTCCACCACAGGGCCCCGGCGCGAATGGCCGAGCGCTCCGGCTCGGGGATACCGCGGTCCAGGTAATAGACGATCGGCTCGACCGGATCGGAGAGCGCCGCCGACGGATCCTTCTTGGCCAGACGCCAGCGGATGGCCAGGTACTTTTCGATCGGCTCGGTGAATGGGGCGGTGTGGTCCAGATAGCGCTCCGGGATGAAGCCGATCCGGGGATCGAGCGGCCGCGGGACGAAGCCCGGCTCGGGCAGCTTCAGGAACGTGTGGTGCACGGTCAACGACATGGTGTGGCCGTCGGGAAGGACCGCCGCCACGGAGCCGGGCGGGTTGTCCGACGTCAAGGTCAGGTCCACCTCGATCTCCGTATTGCGGGGAAACGCGCCGGTTCGGGACAGGGCCAGCGCCGAGCGCGCCGTGTCCTCTTTCCAGTCTCCGAGCCGGGCCTTCTTCAACGTCGGCAGGATGTCCGTGTCCGTCAGCAGGAACGCGGTGGCGTCCACCAGGGCGCGATCGCCCTGTTCCGCCACGACCGGCAACGCCGCCAGAATCGATGAAGGAAACGACTCTTCCACCACGCGCGATCTCTCCGGATCGGGATCGCCGCTGCGGTGAACGGTCTGTCTCTGCCGCAGGAGAACCCGGGGCCCGATGCGCTGGAAGCGGCAGAGTCCCAGCGCGCCCAACTGGCCGCGATCGAGCGAGACGTCCACGAGCCCGGCACCCCCGGACAAGCCCGATCCGTACAGGAAGTCTCCCATCCCCGAAGGAATCTCGAGCAGGAGCTGCCCCTTGCGGGCGTCCCAGTAGAAGGGCAGGAAGCCCTCTTCCCGCTTTAGATCGCGGACCCGGTCGGCGATCGCCGGGAGCCGGTCCGGCGGCTCTTTCGCCGGTGTGGCCTGGGGGCTCATTCCGGAGAGAACGAACAGAAAGACGCCGATCGACCACATTGGCTGCCTCGCTTTCTCGCCGACGGGAGGCCCGATCTTAACCAAGACTCCCGGGCCCGCCCGCGCGCATTGACGCCGGACGACGAATCGTTTACATTTTTTGCAAGCCCGGCTCAAACATGACGATTCGACCGAGACGCCGACGAGTCTCCGCGGGGACGCGGCCTATCCCCCGTTCCTCCCTGTCCGAAGGGACAGGCGGGATGAGCGCCCTCCTCTTCGCGCCGCTCGCCGGACGCGGCTCCCGGCCATGAAACAGCCGTCCGTCCCCGAAGAGATCCTTTCCGTCTTCGAGGAAGCCCTGCCCCTGATCCACGCCACGCTTGTCTCCTTCTACCGTTTCATGGAGGAGGAGGCCGAGGCGTTCGAGGAGACTCTCCAGATCTGGTTCGAGCGCATGGCCCGTCGCAACGCGACCCAGCGCATGCCCGCCGTGGAGCTGAGAGCCCAGCTGCTCTACGTGGCCTGCAAGTACGCCCGCGCCTTCCAGATCGCCCGGTTCAAGGGGATCGACCCGTCGGAGGAAAAGCTGACGATGGCCCTGGCGCGGGCGCCGGAAGAAGTGGTGATGGACCTGCTCGATCGGATCTAGCCGGCCGTCGCGCGCCGGAGACCCGATCAGACGATGCCGGCGTCCTCCTCGACGCCGAGGGCGATCGCGTTCCAGTCCATATCCTGCCGGCCTCTGGCCATCGCCGTCAGGTAACGGTCGCGCAGGAGGCTCGCCGCCGGCATGGGCACCTGCGACTGCGCGGCCGCGGAGAGAACGAGGTTGACGTCCTTCAAGCCCAGCGCGAGCCGGAACCCGGCGGGCGTGAACCGGCGGCCGGCGATCGCGGCGCCGTAGTTCCTGTAGACGGGACAGGCGAAGAGCGTCTGACCGAAGAGATCGGAGACCTGCGCGGCGGGGATCCCGTTCTTCTCCGCCAGGGTCCAGGCCTCGGCCATCGCCTCCATGGCCGCGGCGATCAGAAAGTTACCGGCGAGCTTGACCACGTTGGCCGCACCAGGATCCTCGCCGAACTCGAAGAGGCCCTGGGAGACCGCCTGGAGGATCGGCGCCGCTCGTCTTCGCGCCGCCTCGGGGCCCGAGAGGCAGACCCAGAGCTTGCGGGCGGCCGCCGCGTCCGGCCGGCCGAAGACGGGCGCCGCGACGTAGGAGCTTCCCGCCGCCGCGTGCCGCTCGGAGAGACGACGGGAGAGCGCCGGCGAGATGGTGCTCATCGAGACGTGAATCCCGCCCCGTCCGAGGCGCTCGAGGAACCCCTCGCTTTGGACGATGTCCTCGACCGCGGAATCGTCGGAGAGCATGGTGAGGACGATTCCTCCTTGCGGCGGCGCCTCGCCCGGCCGGTCGGCGCGGAGCGCTCCGCGCTGGACCAGGGGATCTGTCCTGGACGCGGTCCGGTTGAACACCGTCAGGGCGTACCCCGCGTCGAGGAGGTTGCCCGCGATGGGCGCTCCCATGTTTCCCAGGCCGATGATGGCGATGCGCTCGCTCATGATCCACCTTCCTCCCTTACGAACCGGCGACGGCCGCGCCGCGCGCCTGGACGACGTCCCGGCTGTGACCGGACCGCCGTGATGGCCTTCATATAATCCATCGCGACGACGTCATGCGGACAGAGATCAGAGCAGTTTTTCTCATCGCGGGCGTTTCCCTCGCTCTGGGATGCTCGGCCACGCCGCGTCCCGTCACGCTGTGCGCCCGCCTGGCGGGAGCGGGGCCCTCGTCGGACGCCACCGATCCACAGCATCGCGGGTTCGGAATCCTTCGCCTCGAGGCGACCGCGATCCGCTACGACATCCAGGCACCCGGCCTCGAGCATGTGATCGCGGTGCACATCCACCATGGGAGCGCGACGGAGAACGGCCCGATGCTCTGGGAGATCAGCCCCGGTTACTTCGGGGACGCCTCCCGCGGTCGGGTCACCGAGGTCCCGCCCGGCGTGGTGGCCCTGGTGGCGAAGTTCCCCGACGAGTTCTACCTGAAGCTGCACAGCGTCGCGTATCCGGGCGGCGCGATCCGCGGTCAGCTCGGGCCGTGCGGAAGGTGAGTTAGGAGTTCAAAGTTCAAAGTTCAAAGTTCAAAGTTCAAAGTTCAGAGTTCAATGTTGGAGATATCATAAATGCTATAGCCAGGCATGGACTTAGAACTTAGAACTTGGAACTGAGAACTCAGCACGCTTCCGCCCCTCAGACCAGCACGTCGAGGCTTCTCGCGGCGTTGGCCCCCGAAGCCGCATACCCACTCCATGCCCGCGCCAGGCGGGCCACGCCTTCCTCCATGCTGTCTTTCCCCAGGACGAAAGGAAGACGGAGATGATCGGCGAAGCTCCCGTCGGGAGATGCCAGGGGGCCGGGCACAACCGAGACGCCGTGGCGCAGCGCGATCTGCGCGAACTCGTTGGCGTCCCCCCGCGGCAGCTTCACCCACAGCGACAGACCTCCCGCCGGCGTGGCCCATTTCCACTCCGGCAGCTGGCGCGTCAACAGGCCCGTCAGCCGTTCGAATCGTTCCTTCACCTGGATCCGCCGCATCTGGACGACCCGGTCGGCCTTGGCCAGGAGCTTGAGCGCGGCCAGCTGGGACAGGATCGACCCGCCCAGGTCCGCGATGATCTTCAACCGGGCGATCCGAGCCAGCATGTCCTCCGAGGTCCGGATCCACCCGATCCGCAGGCCTCCCCAGAAGAGCTTCGACAACGAGCCGACCGTCAGGATCGGCGCGTCGGGAGCGAACGCCGCAATCGGCGGCGGCGACTTGGGCCCGAGCGAGAGATCCGCCAGCGTGTTGTCCTCCAGGATCGGGATCGAAAGGCCCTGACAGAGGCGCGCCGCCGCGCGGCGTTCCCTCTCCGGCATCAGCGCGCCGGTCGGATTCTGGAACGTGGGCATGAGATAGAGAAGCCGGGGAGCGGCGCGGCGCGCGATCTCGGAGAGTCGGTCGATGCGCGCTCCGTCCTTTCCCACCGGAACCGGCAAGAGACGCGCGCCGCGGCTGGAAAGAATGTCGATGGCGCCCAGATACGTCGGGTTCTCCACCACCACCGCGTCGCCGGGGGCCAGGAGCAGCGCGCTGACCAGCATGATCGCCTGCTGGGCCCCGCTCGTCACCAGGACCTGCTCGGACCGCGTCCGCAGGCCCGAGCGCGTCAGGTGCGCGGCGATCGCCTGGCGCAGCTCGGGAAGCCCCATCGGCACGTATCCCGGGCCCGAGAGCAGGGCCTCCATCGCGGGGCGGTCGAACGTCCAGACGTCCGGCGTCATCCCGGCGGCCGGCAGATGGGCGGCGAGAAACTCGATCGTTCCGCCCGAGCCCTCGATCAGCCCGCGATAGACGGGGTGCCGGCGAAAGGAGCTCGCGCCTTCGTCGCGCCGCGCCGCCGGCGCCCCCCCGCCCGGCACGCGCGTGCCGCTGCCCTGCCGGCGCAGAACCCATCCGCCCTCGCGCAGCGATTCGTAGGCCGAGACGACCGTCGTGCGCGAGAGGGACAGCTGGCGCGCCAGGATCCGCTCGGCCGGAAGCCGGGACCCCGGAGCGATTTCGCCGCGGGCGAGGCTCCGCTGGATCGCGTGGGACAAACGAACGTACATCGGCCCTTCTCCGGCCGTCCAGTTTCCCAGCACGTTCACGAACTCGAGCGGGCTCATCCGGATCTCCGTAGGATCGGTCCACTTCCCCCGAAGTGGCACTTGATTCAGGGCGTGTCCGGAGAGATTCTAAGTCCACTTTGGTGAGTCGCCCGAATTGGCCATGCTAATTGGACTGATCGCCGTTCTTCCGCAGAACAGGAGGCCGCCGTCATGACCCTCCCCCGTCATGCCTTCTTCCGTGGCCGCGTCGTTCCCTACGCAGAGGCGCACGTGGGCGTGATGACCCACGCCCTGAACTACGGCACCGGCGTCTTCGCCGGACTGCGCGGCTACTGGAACGATCAGGAACAGGAACTCTTCGTCTTCCGGCCGCGCGAGCACTTCCGCCGCTTTCTGGAATCGGCGCGGCTGCTGCGGATGGAGCTGCCCTACAGCGAGGAGCACCTGGCGAGCGCGTTGAACGAGCTCCTGCGCACCGAGCTCTACCGCGAGGACTGCTACATCCGGCCGCTGGCGTTCTACGCCGACGAGACGATCGGCGTGCGGCTCCACGGCCTGACGCCCGAAGTCTCCATCGTGGCCTTCCCATTCGGCTCCTACGTGGCCAACGAGGAGGGAGTCCACGCCATGGTCTCCTCCTGGCGGCGGGTCGACGACAACGCCATTCCGGCCCGCGGCAAGATCGTCGGGTCGTACGTCAACTCCGCCCTGGCCAAGGCCGACGCCACTGCGGCGGGATTCGACGAGGCCATCGTCCTGAACCAGGACGGCCACGTCTCGGAGGGATCCGCGGCGAACTTCTTCTTGGTCAAGAACGGCGTGGCCGTCACCACGCCCTCGACCGACAACATCCTGGAGGGGATCACGCGGCGCACGATCGGCGATCTGCTGCGACGGGAGCTCGGGCTGTCCGTCGTCGAGCGCTCGATCGACCGCAGCGAGATCTACCTGGCCGACGAGGCCTTCTTCTGTGGAACCGGCATCCAGATCGCGGCGATCACGCGCGTCGATCACCGCCCGATCGGCACCGGACGCATGGGTCCAACCGTGTCGGCCCTTCGCAAGCTCTACTTCGACGTGGTGCGCGGGCGCGTCCCGGCGTACCGCCATTGGTGCGCTCCGGTGTACGCCGGCGAACGGGATTTCGTCGCCCCGGACCGCGCGGACGAAGCCGCAGGGCAACCGGGCCGCGCCGGTTCTCCCCTGCGCCTGGCCCAATGATCGCGCCGGGCGCTCTCCAGCGGTCATGAGCGCGGCCGAGAATCAATCGCAGCGGGCGCGGCGATTTCTCGAGCTCCATCGCGGGCCGGGAATTCTCCGACTGCCCAACGCCTGGGATGCCGCCTCGGCCCGCGTGTTCGAGGACGCCGGCTTTCCGGCCATCGGCACGACCAGCGCGGGGGTGGCCTTTTCCCTCGGGTTCTCCGACGGCGAGCATGTGCCGTTCGCCGAGGCCCTGCGCGTGATCGCGCGGATCGTCGCCGCCGTGCGCGTCCCCGTCAGCGCGGACATCGAGTCGGGGTTCGGCCCGACGCCGGAGGAAGTCGCTCGAAGCTGCCGCGCGGTCATCGAGGCCGGCGCCGTCGGAGTCAACCTCGAGGACGGAAGCGCAGACCCGGACCACCCGCTGACGGATGCCGGCCTCCATGCGGAGAAGATCCGAGCGGCGCGGCAGGCCGCCGCATCGGCGCGCGCGGGTCTGGTCGTCAATGCGCGGACGGACTCGTATCTGCGCGCGGTGGGAACCGTCGAGACTCGGTTCTCCGAGACGGTGCGCCGCTCGAACGCCTATCGACAGGCCGGAGCCGACTGCCTGTTCGTCCCGGGCGTGGCCGATGGCGCGACGATCCAACGGCTGGTAGCGGAAATCGATGGTCCGGTGAACATCCTGGCGGGCCCTTCCACGCCGGCCGCCGCAGAGCTCGAGAAGATGGGCGTAGCCCGCGTGAGCCTGGGATCCGGACCCATGCGGGCCACGATGGGACTCCTGCGCTCGATCGCGCGCGAGCTGGCGCGGGAGGGCACGATCACCCGCCTTCTGGCCGAATCCATTCCCTACGCCGAGGCCAACGCGCTGTTCGGGGCGAGATAAGCCCTTCGTTTCCAATGGCCGGGGACGGTTTTCGTCCGTGTTCCACGGCCCTGCGCCTGCCGGGATGGGCTCGACGGTTGTAGAATTCTTGGACGGCCCCAGGCCGATCCCGATGCCCGAAAAACGCCGATTCCCCCGCAAGAAGCGGCGCCTGACCGTCGAGTTCGAGTGGAACAACGCTCCCTGCACGGGGTTCACCTACGACATCTCCGCCATCGGCATGTTCGTGCGCAGCACCCGCCTGCCCAAGCCCGGTTCCCGCATCCGTGTCACGCTTCTCCTGCCCGGCGAGCGCCAGCTCTCGATCCGCGGCGTCGTCGTGCGCAGCTTCCGCGTGCCGCCGAGCCTGGCTCGGGTGATCCCCTCCGGATTCTGCCTGCGCCTTCTCGACCGGCCCGAGGAGTACCTCCAGTTCCTGGCCGCGCTCTAACGGCCGGGCTTCTCATAGAATTCGCGCGCATGGTCGCGTTGAAGCCGTTCCGAGCCTGGAGGCCTTCCGCGCAAAGCGCCGCGCGGGTCGCGGCGGTGCCGTACGACGTCGTCTCGACGGAAGAGGCCCGCGCCGCGGCGGCGGGCAATCCCATCTCGTTCCTCCACGTCTCGCGCGCCGAGATCGACCTGCCCGACGGCACGAACCCCTATGCCGACGGGGTCTACGGCCGGGCGCAGGAGAACTACGAGAGGTTGAAGCGCGAAGCGCCGCTGGCGATGGACGACGCCGAGACCCTCTACGTCTATCGCCTTCGGATGGGAAACCACGAGCAGACCGGCGTGGCCGGCTGCGCTTCTCTCGACGAGTACGACCGCGACGTCATCCGCAAGCACGAGCGGACCCGCAAGGACAAGGAGGACGACCGCACGCGCCACATGGTGACGCTCTCGGCTCAAACCGGACCGGTACTCCTCGCGTACCGCGACCGGGAGGCGATCGACGAGCGGGTAGACCGGGCAAAGGCGGCGCCGCCGCTCTACGATTTCCGCGCCTCCGACGGCATCCAGCACACGCTCTGGCGGCTGGATCCGGCCGAGGCCCGGCCGCTGTCGGAGGAATTCCTGAAAGTCCCCCTCCTGTACATCGCCGACGGCCACCACCGCGCCGCCAGCGCGGCCAGGGCCCGCGACGAGCTGCGCGCACGCACCGCCGCTCCGACCGGTCGGGAGCCCTACAATTTCTTTATTGTGGTGGCCTTTCCTGCGCGACAGCTCCAGATCCTCCCCTACAACCGCGTGGTCCGGGGCCTCTCTGGACGCTCACCGGCCGAGTTTCTGGCCGCCCTCGGCCAGAAACTCGCGGTGACCGACGACGCGCCGCCGGCGCCCCGGGAACGAGGCCAGGTCTCGATCTACGTGGCCGGAGGCTGGCACGGCGTCCGCCTCGAACAATCGGCCGGCGCGAGCCCAATCGAAGCCCTCGACGCCGACGCGCTCCACCGCCAGGTGCTCGATCCGTTGCTCGGGATCGGCGACATCCGAACCGACAAACGCGTCGACTTCATCGGCGGCATCCGCGGTCCGGCCGAGCTCGCGCGCCTCGTCGATTCCGGCAAATGCGACGTCGGGTTCTCGCTCTATCCCGTCTCGCTCGACCAGCTCATGGCCATCTCCGACGCCAACGAGATCATGCCCCCCAAGTCGACCTGGTTCGAGCCGAAGCTGCGAGACGGGCTGTTGATCCACGAGATCTAAGGAGAATCGGTTCATCGGGTCATCGGTCCATCGGTTGATTGCGGCGAGTTGATGAGCGATCCGACGTACGAGAGCGAGAGACTCAAGGGCCGGACAAAGCGGCTGGCAATCGCTCTTTTTCGGGTTTTTCGGACCCTGCCGAAGACGGATGACGCCCGACTCGTCGGAAAGCAGTTGATTCGGGCCGCATCGTCCGTGGCTGCAAACTACCGCGCCGCAGGTCGTGCGCGCTCCAGAGCTTGCGAAAATCGGAACTGTCGTCGAGGAGATCGACGAAACGGTTTTCTGGATTGAGATGCTCTCGGATACGGAGATCCTGTCGCCCGCCGCGACGAAGGATCTCCTGACGGAGGCGAACGAGCTATTGGCAATCTTCGCAGCCTCCCAGCGGACGGCTCGCCGGAGCTGAGGGATGAGTGTTGCATTTCAGGGGCAAATGACCCGATGATCCGATGAACCGAGGAACCGATCGGAGATCCAGCGATGAAGGTCTTGGTCGCCGACAAATTCGAAAAATCCGGCCTCGACGGCCTGAAGCAGTTCTGCGACGTTCTCTACGAGCCCGACGCCAAGGACGACGCGCTGACTCAGGTCCTCGAGAAGAGCGGCGCCGAGGTCCTGGTCGTGCGCTCGACCAAGGTCACCCGGCCGATGCTCGAGCGGGGCAGGCTCTCGCTCGTCGTCCGGGCCGGAGCGGGTTACAACACGATCGACGTCGAGGCCGCGTCCGAGCGCGGCATCTACGTCGCCAACTGCCCGGGAAAGAATTCGGTCGCCGTGGCCGAGCTGGCGTTCGGGTTGATGCTCGCCCTGGACCGCCGCATCGTCGACAACGCGCGCGATCTGCCCGCCGGCGTATGGAACAAGAAGGAGTACAGCAAGGCCCGCGGCCTTTTCGGCCGGACACTGGGCCTCATCGGCGTCGGCGGCATCGGCAAGGAGATGATCCCGCGGGCCCGCGCGTTCGGCATGCCCGTCGTGGCCTGGAGCCGCAGCCTGACGCCGGAGAAGGCATACAACCTCGGCGTCGACCGGCGGGAGACACCGGCCGCGGTGGCGCGCGACGCCGACGTCGTGAGCATCCATGTCGCGCTCAAGCCGGAGACGAAGAACCTCGTGGACGAGGCCTTCTTCGCGGCGATGCGACCGGGATCGTTCTTCCTCAACACGTCGCGCGCCGAGGTGGTCGACCAGGCGGCGCTGGAGAAGGCGTTGCGGGTGAAGAATCTCCGCGCCGGCCTCGACGTCTTCGCCGAGGAGCCGGCGGGAGGTTCGGGCGAGGTGAAGGCGCCGATCTTCGCGCTCCCCGGCGTGATTGGCACGCACCACATCGGCGCCTCGACCGACCAGGCCCAGGAGGCCATCGCCGCGGAGACGGTGCGCATCGTTCGGGAGTACAAGGAGAGCGGGCGGGCCCCCAACGTCGTCAACCTGGTCAAGCGCTCGCCCGCCTGCTGCCTCCTCGTCGTGCGCCATTACGACCGGGTCGGCGTCCTGGCGGCCATCTTCGGGCGCCTGCGCGAAGCCGGGATCAACGTGCAGGAGACCGAGAATATCGTCTTCGAAGGCGCCAAGGCCGCCGTCGCCCGCATCCACCTGAATCAGGAGCCGTCGCCGGACGTGCTGGCGGCCGTCCAGACTTCGACTCCGGACATCCTGGAGCTGACGCTGCTGCCGCTGTGACCGGAGGTGCGAGGTTCGACGTGCGACGTGCTACGTTATGAGGGTCCTCGGGAACGAAGAACTTCGAACGTAGAACGTCGCACAATCGAGGAAACGCCGCACAATCGAGGCCGCACCTATGACCGACCGCATCTACAACTTCGCCGCCGGACCCGCGATCCTGCCGGAGCCCGTCCTGGAGGAGGCCCAGCGCGACCTGGTGTCGCTGCCGGGCGTGGGCATGTCGGTGATGGAGATCTCGCACCGCTCCAAGACCTTCGACGCGATCATCCAGGGGTGCGAGGCGAACATCCGCAAGCTCGCCAGCGTCTCCGCCGATTACCAGGTCCTCTTCCTCCAGGGGGGCGCGTCACTCCAGTTCGCGATGGTGCCGATGAACTTCCTCCCCGCCGGCGGAAAGGCCGACTACATCCTGACCGGATCCTGGGGGAAGAAGGCCTACAAGGAGGCCCAGAAGTTCGGGACCGCGCAAGTCGCCGGCTCGACCGAGTCGGACGGCTTCACCCGGGTCCCCGAGGCCGCGGAGCTGAAGCTCGACCCGGGAGCCGCGTACGTCCACTTCACCTCCAACGAAACGATCCAGGGCGTGGAATGGAAGAGCGAGCCGGCGGTCGGCTCGGTCCCGCTCGTGTGCGACGCCTCCTCGGACATTTTCAGCCGGCCGATCGGCGTCTCCAGGTACGCGATGATCTACGCCGGCGCCCAGAAGAACCTGGGGCCCTCCGGCGTGACGCTCGTCATCCTGCGCAATGATCTTCTCGAGCGTGTTCCCAAGAATCTCGCCGCCATGCTCGACTTCAAGGTCCAGGCCGAGAACAAGTCGCTCTACAACACGCCCTCGACCTTCGGCATTTACCTGATGGGCCTGACCATGAAGTGGCTCGTCGGCCAGGGAGGGCTCGAAGGCATCGGCAGGCAGAACGCGGAGAAAGCGAAAGTCCTGTACGACGCCCTCGACGCCTCCGGCGGCTACTACCGGCCGCACGCCAAGCCCGCGAACCGCTCCTGGATGAACGTCACGTTCCGCCTGCCCTCGGAAGACCTGGAGAAGAAGTTCGTCTCCGAGGCCACCGCGGCGAAGCTGGACGGCCTGAAGGGCCACCGCTCCGTCGGCGGCATCCGGGCCTCGATTTACAACGCGTTTCCCAAGGCGGGGGTGGAGGCGTTGGTGGCGTTCATGGGAGAGTTTCGGCGCAAGAACGGCTGAGGCTCGTGAGACGCGATCGGTTCATTTGTTCATTGGATCATCGGCTCATTTGCCTCAAGCAAGCCTCGAAGCGGGTAAATGAACCGATGGACCGATGACCCGATGAACCGATTCCCCCCCGTTCATTTGTCCATCGGATCATCGGCTCATCTGCCTCGAAGAAGACTCTTCCCTGGCACATGAACCGATGGACCGATGGCCCGATGAACCGATTCTTCCTGGCGTCCGATCAGTCCATTGCCAGGATGAACGAACTCCTCAAGGGATCGCTTCTCGAGCGAGCTCCCTCCCCGGCGCGTCCTCGTCCTTGACCGGAAGCGGCTTGCCGAGCACGCCTTCCCAGCGCGCCACGACCACCGACGCCACGCAGTTGCCCATCACATTGATCGACGTCCGGGCCATGTCCATCAGCTCGTCGACCGCCAGGATCATGGCCACTCCGGCCTCTCCCGGCAGGTTGAACGCCGCGCATCCGGCCGCGATGATGACCAGGGCGGCGCGCGGCACGCCGGCCACGCCCTTGGAGGTCATGAGGAACGTCAGCATCATCAGAAGCTCGGTCGAGAGAGACATGTGCATGTGCGCGGCCTGGGCGATGGTCAGCGCCGCAAGCGAGATGTAGAGCGTCGAGCCGTCGAGGTTGAAGGAGTAGCCGGCGGGAATGACGAAGCCCGCCACCGACTCGGGCACGCCGAACTCGACCATCTTCTCCAGGGCCCGCGGCAACGCGGCTTCAGAGGAGGCCGTGGAGAAGGCGAGCAGGAACGGCTCGCGGATCTTGCGGAAGAAAAGCCGCAGGTTGGCCCGCACGATCAGAAGCGCTGGGACCAGAACGAGGAGCGTGAAGAGAACGAGCGCGCCGTAGAGCGAGGCCACCAGCCGCGCGTACGAGGCCAGGACCGAGAGGCCGTGGTGGGAGACCGCGCCCGCCATGGCCCCGAAGACCCCGAGCGGCGTCAGTGCCATCACATAGTCGGTCAGCTGAAACATCACCGCCACGACCGCGTCGAAGAACTTCAGAAACGGCTCCGACTTCTTGCCGATGTGCGCGGCCGCGATCCCCACCAGCGTGGCGAAAATGACGACCTGAAGGATGTCCTGCTTGGCCATGGCGTCGACGACGTTGGAGGGGAAGAGGTGCAGGAGCGTCTCGACGAGCGTCTTGGGCCTGGCCAGCTGCTCGCCGGAGGGGGGCAACGTCAGGCCCTCGCCCGGCCGCACGACGTGCGCGATCGCCAGGCCCAGCGCGAGCGCGGCCGTCGAGGCGATCTCGAAATAGACCAGGGCCTTGACGCCCATGCGCCCCACCGCCTTGACGTCGCCGGTCTTGCCGATGCCGACCACGATGGTCGAGAAGATCAAGGGCACGATGAGCATCCGGATCAGGCTGATGAACGCGCGCGAGAGGAAGCGGAAGGTCTCGTAGGCCGCAGGATGCCGATCGGCCGGCAGCAGGTAGCCGAGCAGGATGCCGAGGATCAACGCGTAGAAGATCAGCGCGGTCGAAGAGAGCCAGCGGGGGCGGGTCATCAACGAGGGGAGAGATTTAGTTCAAAGTTCAAGGTTCAAAGTTCAAGGTTCAAAGTTCAGAGTTGAACTTCGCACTTCGCACTCCGCACTTTGAACTCGAGTCGGAACGCAGCTCGAACTTCACTTTGGTCACGACCCTGGATTCTCCAGGACCATCGCGTGCCCCAGCCCTCCGGCCGCGCACACCGTCAGGAGGCCGAACTGCGCTCCGCTCCTGCCGAGCTCGTTGGAGAGAGTCGTGATGAGGCGCCCTCCCGTGGCGGCGAAGGGATGGCCGATCGAGATCGAGCCGCCGTAGAGATTCAGGATCTTCGGATCGACCTCGCCCAGCGGCTGGCTGCGTCCGAGCTTCTCTTTGGCGAACGTTTCCGAGGCGAAGGCCTGCAGGTTCGAGAGGACCTGGGCGGCGAAGGCCTCGTGCATCTCCACCCTGCCCATGTCGGAGAGCTTCAGCCCGGCGCGGTCGAGAGCCTTGGGCGCCGCGTAGGCCGGGCCCTGGAGGAGCTGGTCGCCCGGGTCGAGCGCGGAGTACGCCCACGACCGGATGAACGCCAGGACCTTGCGCCCCTCTGCCCGGGCCCGCTCCTCCGACATCAGGAGCACAGCCGAGGCCCCGTCCGTCAGCGGCGACGCGTTGCCGGCGGTCACCGTTCCGAACTTTCGGTCGAAGACCGGCGACAGCCTGGCCAGGCTCTCCAGCGTGGCGTTCTTGCGGATGATGTTGTCCTCCGTCGCCAACTCCTCGAACCTCGGAGCGACCGGCACCGGCACGACCTCCGGCGGCAGGATCCCCTGATCCCAGCCCGCCGCCGCCTTGAGGTGCGAGGAGAGGGCAAACGCGTCCTGCGCCGCGCGCGAGATGTGGTTCTCCTTGGCCATCTTCTCCGCCGATTCGCCCATCGAGAGTCCGGTGGTGTACTCGGCGATGGCCGGAGTCACCGGAGCCAGCTCATGAGGCCGAAAACCGGCCAGGGTCTTCGCCTTGTCCGCCGCGGTCTTGGCCTTGGAGAGCCGGACCAGACGGCGCGAGAAATCCCGGGAGAAGAGGATCGGAATGTCCGAAAGGCACTCCGCGCCGCCGGCGATGACGACGTCGGCCAGCCCCAGTGCGATCCTCTCGGCAGCGTCGGTGGCGGCGCGGTTGGAGGTCGCGCAGGCCATGACCACCGAGGAGGCGGGAATGTGCCTGGGAAGCGCGGCGTCGAAGAGAACCTCGCGGGCGATGTTCGGTCTCGCCACCGACGGAATGACCGTGCCGTAGACCAGCTCGTCGATCGTCCGGGGGTCGACGTCCAGCCGCGCGACCAGCTCCTTGACCGCGACCGCGCCGAGGTCGACCGCCGTCATCCGCTCGAAGAGGGTTCCCGACTTGAGAAACGGGGTGCGCACGCCACCGACGACGGCGATCCGGCGGGCGCCCGACGGGAACATGCGCAGATCTTAGCCCGGAACGTCCCGGAGCCTCGAACCGTCGAGGAGAGGTCGGGGCCGTTACGGCCGGGTGGCCGAGGCCCGATGGCTGACGCGCTCGACCAACGCTTCCAGGACCTCCAGGGCCTCGATCACGTCCGCGGGATCGCTGCCCGCCTCCCGCACGAACGTGATGATTCCCGTCGCGGCGTCGAGATCGAACCGCGAAAGGATCCGCGATTCGCGGCGCTCTCGGGCAAAGGCCTCCGCCCACCTCTGGTCGATCGCCCCCTGGAGCTGGACGGAGCAACCAGTGCCGCCTCTTTCCAGGTCGATGAGCGCGAGCGTCGCGTGATTGACTGCGACGTCGTAGGCTGGAGCGGTCGTCGCGATTTGGGACATCGGGTCCTCCGGTGGTGGCTCCCCTGGGAGCCGCCGCCGCAGACTCGACCAACGTCCCATTGTGGCAAAGCTCCCGCCAAGTGCGTAACTCATTCCACCTGTGAGCGCCGGCCGCCTCGGTCGAGGCCCCTCTCCCGGAGAATCGTCACTTCTCGTAACGCTCCCGATCCGTTACTGCGGCGTGCGCGACAGAGCCACGGCCCAGATCGCGACGCCATAGAACGCCAGACCAAGGGCGATGAGGCCCATCACCACGGGGCCCACCGGAAAGGAAGAGAGCTCGCGCAGGGATCCGCCGATCTCCCGCACTTCGCGCGGGTCGAGATCCTGGACCGCGCGGAAGAGGAAGTCGCCCATGACGATCCCGACCACGCCGCGGGCGGCCAGGCCGATCCTCGCCAACCGGCCGGCGAAGGTGCGCGTGGCGCGCGAGAAGCCGGCGGCGCGCAGCCAGCGGGGGAGGCGTCCCGTGATTCCCTGCACGACGGCCACGACGCCGGCGACGACCAGGACCGCCGACGCGATCTCCAGCGCCGCTCGCCCCGCCGGCGACGCCAGAAGCCAGTCGAGCCCGGCGCGGACGATGGGCGTCCCGCTTCGGGTCCGCACCAGCAGCCGAATTCCGGTCCACGCCAGAGCCCCATAGCCGATCGCCGCGACGAGCCACCCGGCCCGCGCGAGGAAACCGGCGCGCCCTCGTGAGAAAGTCTGAATGGCCCGCCAGAGCGCGAAGGCCACCAGGCCCGCGGCGACGCCTCCGACGATCCACCGCCCGTCCGGACGCCGAAGCAGGACGCGCAGCGCGCCGTGCATGCCCTCCACCCGGTCCCTCGACCCGAGAAAGGCAATGCGCGCCGCGATCACTCCCACCGTGACGTACAGCAGTCCCACCGCGGCGTACCCCACGCGAGGCAGGACGTGCCGCAACATGGGCGCAGATCTTAAGGCAGGCGAGATTCTCGCGCGGCCGGGGCGGACGGTAAGATGCCGGCCATGAAATCTCCGCTGACTCTTCGCGTCGCCAGCGCCGGCCTTCTGGCCCTGCTTCCGCTCGCGCTCGCCGCGCTCGGTTCACGACCGCCCAGGAAGTCCTCGACCCGGGGGACGCCGCCGCCACAGGCCGCCGCGGACATCGCGGAGCGGCTGGCCAAGTGGAAGCCGGTGCCGATGCCGTTCGAGTCCGAAACGCTCACGGCCCGGGAGCGCCAGTTGCTGGAGAAGCTCATCGACGCGTGCCGGGATCTGGAGAACCTGTACTGGCGGCAGAGCGATCCCCAGGACATCGCGCTTTACAACTCCGCCTTCAAATCCCGAGACGAAAAGGATCGCCAGGTCGCTCGCCTGCTCTGGATCCACGGCGGCCGCTACGACCTGCTCGACGAGAACCGGCCGTTTCTCGGAACGCAGCCGATGCCGCCGGGGCGAGCGCTCTATCCCGACGGGATGAAGAGGCCGGAGATGGACGCCTACGTGCACGCCCATCCCTCGCAGCGCAAAGCCATCTACGACGAGCGCACCGTGGTCCGCCGCAAGGGACGTCTGCTCGAGACGATCCCCTACCACGTCGCCTTCCGTCAGTGGCTCGAGCCGGCGTCCCGCAAGCTCCGGGACGCGGCGGCCCTGTCCGATGACCCGGCCTTCGCGAATTTTCTTCGCTTGAGGGCCAAGGCCCTGCTCGACGACGACTACTACGAAAGCGACGTCGCCTGGGTGAAGCTCGAGAACCCGAAGTTCGACCTGATCTTCGCTCCGTACGAGACGTACCTGGACGACCTGCTCGGCGTGAAGACCTCCTACGGCGCCGCGGTTCTCGTGCGCAACGAGGAAGAGAGCGCCAAGCTCGCCGTCTTTCAAAAATATGTGCCGGATATCCAGGATGCTCTCCCGCTCGCGCCGGAGGATCGCCCGTCCAAGCACGGGCATGCCGCGCCGATGGAAGTCATGGACACGCCGTTTCGCGCCGGAGACCTGCGTCACGGATACCAGGCCGTCGCCGACAACCTGCCCAACGATCCAAGGATCCATCAGGCGGTCGGGAGCAAGCGGATCTTCTTCAAGAACTTCATGGACGCCCGCGTGCAGGAAGTCATCCTGCCGGTCGCCCGGCGGGTGATGCGCGAAGACCAGGCGGCCAAGGCGTCGGCGCAAGGGTATCTGGTCGGGACCCTGATGCACGAGATCTGTCACGGCCTGGGGCCGGCCTTTGCCCGGCAATCGGGAGAGCCGGTCGACATTCGGGAAGCCATCGGGCCGACCTTCTCCGGGCTGGAGGAGGCCAAGGCCGACGCGACCGGGATGTTCGGGCTGGCTTGGCTCGTCGATCACGGCGCTCTTCCGAAGGAACGCCTCGAGGAGTACTACGCCTCCTACGTGGCGGGCATCTTCCGAACGGTGCGGTTCGGGGTGGGCGAGGCGCACGGCCGCGCCGAAATGATGGAGTTCAACTACCTCCTCGAGCAGGGGGCGCTTGCGCGCGATCCGGCCAGCGGGCGCTATGCGATCGACTTCTCGCGGATGCCCGAAACGATGGCCCGGCTGGCCAAGGAGCTGTTGGAGCAGGAAGCCACGGGCGATCGGTCCCGGGCGGAAGCCTGGTTCCACAAGTACGATGTGATGCCGGCGGAACTCTCCACCTCCCTGGAAAAAGCGAGGGACATTCCCGTGGACATCGATCCGCAGGTGCCGTTCGCCGAAGGGGTGAAGTGACGGACCGAAGTTCTGAGTTCTAAGTTCGAAGTTCCAAGTTCGAAGTTCCAAGTCCGAAGTCCGAAGTCCGACCAGAGCTGATACTTTTTCTTCGTGCCCTTCCAACCCGCGCTTCCCTTCGACGCCGAGCCCGAGCCGCCTCCCAAGCCTCGGGTCGACGAGCCCGAACCCGGGCCCTCCCGCCTGATCCCGCAGCTTGCCGCCGTCTGCCGCGAGCGTCCCCTCGAAGAGAAGGTCCTGGTGGCGCCGTCCCTGGCCATCGGCTACACGCTTTCCGAGCGCCTGGCCCGCGAGGGCCACCCCTGGATCAACCTGCGCGTGGAAACCGTGCGGACCCTGGCTTGCGAAGTCGCCGGACCTGGCCTGACCCGAGAGGGTCGGCGCATCCTCTCCCGGGCCCAGGCCCTGGCTCTGGTGGAGCAGGCGTGCGTCGAAACGCTCGACGCGGACTCGTACTTTGGCGCTCTGGCCGACCGCCCGGGCCTTCACCGCGCCGTCCACGCCACGCTGGACGAGCTGCGGGGCGCGGGGCTGACCGCGGACTCTCTGCCCGCGCGCGCCTTCGCCGACCGGCGCAAACACCGGGAGTTGTCCGAGATCCTCCGCCGTTACGTCGCGGCCCTCGAGACCGGACGCTTCGCCGACGGCATCGAAGTCCTGCGGCGGGCCACGGCGGCCCTGGCGTCCTCGCCGCGCCGGCCCGAGCCGCCGGTTCACCTGCTTCTCACCGGAGTGGAGCTCTCGTCCCTGGAACGGCGGTTCCTGCGTGCGCTCGCTGCGGGGCGCCTGCTCGAGATCGAGGGCGACGCTCCGGAGACGTGGCCGCGCATCGCCCGCGCGGCCCGGTTCTTCCGTGCCACCGGCGAGGAAAACGAGATCCGCGAGGTGTTCCGCCGCATCCTTGCGGGCGGGATTCCGTTCGACCAGGTCGAGATCCTGCACACCGATCCGGCCGTGTATCCCTCGCTGGTGTGGGAGCTCTCGCGCGAGCAGGACGTCGCCTGCACGTTCGCCGAAGGCATCGCCGCGACCTACACGCGGCCCGGGCAGGCTGCTCTCGCTTTCCTCGACTGGATCTCCGCGGGATTCGATGCCGAGGCCTTGCGCCGCGTGCTGGCGTCGGAGACGGTCGGCGTTGCCGCCTCCGCGGGCGGCGGCGAGAGCGCAGGACCCCGGGCGGCGGCGCGGGCTCTGCGGGACGCCGAGGTGGGCTGGGGGCGGGAGCGGCATCGCCGCTGCCTGGACCGGCTGATTTCCGAGCTCGAGCGGCCCCCGGCTCCGACGCGCGAAGGCCGCGACGAGAGCGACGCCCAGACCCAATCGCGGCGCAGCGCGCGGGCGCGCCGTCTCCTGGCGGCCCGAAGCGCCCGCGCCTTCGTGGAGCGCGCCCTCGAGCTCGCTCCGGCCGAGGACGGGGACCTGCGGGCGCTCGCCGCGGGCGCTCGCCGATTCGTCTCCGAGTTCGGCCGCGTCGCCGACGAGCTCGACGCCACCGCGCGCACGGCCCTGGAGGCGCTCTTCGCGGAGTTCGAAGAGCTCGCCCCGCTTCGGCTGGACGTGGCCGGCGGCTGTGAGCGGCTCCGCGACGCGGTCTCCCGCCTGGCCATCGCCTCGGACCGGCCGCGGGCGGGCCGGATCCACGTCGCGCACTTTCGCTCCGGCGGTTTCTCCGGGCGGCCCCACACGTTTCTCGTCGGACTCGACGAAGCGCGGGCGCCGGGGCGGGATCTCGAAGACCCCGTGCTCCTCGACGAGGAACGCCGCCGGATCAACGACGCCTTCCCCGAAGTGTCCCTCGCGCTCGGCCGCGACCAGCCGCACGAGACGGCGCGGGCGCTTCAGGCCTGCGTCGCGCGTCTCTCCGGAGCGCTCACCGCGAGCTACTCGAGCTTCGACCTGCGTAATCTCTCGCAGGCCGGCGAGCCCGCGCCGTCGCCGTTTCTCCTCGACGCGTACCGCGAAGGCGCAGGCCGCCCGGAAGCGGACTTCGCGGACCTCGCGGCTGCGCTGCCGCGTCCGGCCGGCTTCGTGCCCGAACCGGAGACGGCCCTGGACGAGACGGAATGGTGGCTGGCGCGGTTGACGCGGGCCGGCCAGACCGTCGGAGCGGGGGCGCCCCTCGTGCGCGCCGTCTATCCCTGGCTCGAGCGCGGTTTCCGCGCGGAAGAAGGGCGCGACAGCGAGGCCTTCACCGCCTGGGACGGACGGTTGTCCTCGCCCTCGCCGGAGCTCGATCCGCGCTCGGGGGGAGAGCCGTTCTCCCCGTCGCGCGTCGAGCAGCTGGCCCGTTGCCCCTATGCCTACTTCCTGCGCCACGTCCTCGCGGTCGAGCCTCTCCGCGACCGCGAGACGGACCGGACGCGCTGGCTCGCTCCGATGGACGAGGGATCCCTCCTTCACGACGTCTTCAAGGAATTCCTCGAGGGCCTCACCGACGCGGGCGAGAAACCGAGGGCCGCGCATCGGGACCGCCTCCTGGCCCTGGCCGACGCCAAGATGGAGGCGTGGAAGGAGCGCCTCCCGCCGAGAAGCGACCTGGCGCTCGCGCAGACCCGGACCAACGTCCACTTCGCCTGTCGCACGTTCCTCCGCCTGGAAGAGGAGCACTGCCGCGATGTCACCCCGCGCTACTACGAGGTGCCCTTCGGGAGGCCCCGCGAAATGTCCCGCAGCCGGTGCGAGATCGCCAGCGCCGAGCCCGTCGCTCTGGACGCCGGCGGCGGCCGCTCCTTCCGATTGCGGGGCTCGATCGACCGCGTGGACGAGGCTCCCGACGGAACGTTCCACGTGTGGGACTACAAGACCGGAGGCACCGGCCAGATTCGTGAGGGAGTGGGCCTGAGGGGCGGCCGGCAAATCCAGCCGGCGCTGTACGCCCTGGCGTTCGAAGCCCTCCTCACGACCGCGGGCCGCCCCGGGCGCGTCTCCCGATCGGGGTTCTTCTTCCCCGGACGGCGCGGGGAGGGGCAGAGGATGGACGTGCCGCTCGATCGCGCCGAGACCAGCCGGACGCTCGCCACTCTGTTCGATCTCGTCGCGGCGGGATTCTTCCCGCACGCCATGACCGAGGACGACTGCAGGTACTGCGACTTCGAAGCGGTGTGCGGCGGGGCGGTCCGCGCCGGCCAGCGCTCGGCGGCCAAGCTTGCCGCGACCAGCGACCCGGTTCTCCAGTCGTTCTTTCGACTCCATGACGCCGCAAAGAAGTCCTGACCGGAGCGCGCCTCTGGCGGACCAGGCCGAACGCGACGCGATCCGCGAGGATCTCGACGCCACGATCCTCGTGGAGGCCGCGGCGGGCACCGGCAAGACCCAGAGCCTGGTGGACCGGATGGTGGCCCTGGTGGCCACCGGAAAGACGACCGTCGACCGCCTGTGCGCGGTGACCTTCACGATTCGGGCCGCGGCGCAGCTCAAACAGAAGTTCCAGAGCGCGCTGGAGAAGGCGCTGCGGCAGGAAACGCACTCCGGGCGCCGCGGGAGTCTGGTCGCGGCTCTGCGTTCGATCGACCTCTGTTTCGTCGGCACGATCCACGCGTTCGCCGCGAGGCTTTCTGCGCGAGCGGCCGGTCGAGGCGGGCATCGAGCCGGGCTTCGTCGAAATGGACGAGCCGGAGAACGGCACGGCGCGTCAGGAGGCCTGGGACCGCTTCGTCGAACGGCTCTTCGTCCGGGGCGACCCGCGCCTGGCCCGGTTGATCGAGCTGCACGTGCGCCTCTCCGACCTGACCGAGAGCTTCGCGGATGTCTGCGAGAACTCCGACGTCGACGTCGCGCCGCCGGCGCGGACGCCGGAGCCGGATTTTGCCTCCGCCCGAGCCGAGGTCGATGATTTCCTGCAGCGGGCCGCCGCCGCGCTCCCATCCGCGCCGCCCGCGGGAGGCTGGACCGGTTTCCAGGAGGCGGTCCGGCGGGCGCGGCGGCTCTCCGAGCTGCTCGATCCGTCCCGCGCCGCCGACTTCGTGGAGATCCTGCGCGTCCTGCGGTCGGGAAACATCCGGGAGGGCGCGGGAGGCTGGAGGAAGCAGGTCGATCGGCTGCGCGACGAGGTCGTGAAGCCTTCCCTCACCCGCTGGGCGGAATACGTCCACCCCGATGTCATGCCCCTCCTGCTCGAAGCGCGGGACGAGTTCCGGAGCTGGCGGCGAAAGAACGGCCGCGCCAACTTCCAGGACCTGCTGGTGGAGGCGCGGGATCTCTTGCGCGATCACGCGGACGTCCGCGCCGCGCTCTTCCACCGGTTCACCCCGATCCTGGTCGACGAGTTCCAGGACACCGATCCGATCCAGGCGGAGATCCTCTTCTACCTGACAGGGTCCGATCCCGAGGAACGGGATTGGCGCAGGCTCCAACCGGTTCCGGGCGCGCTCTTCGTCGTGGGAGATCCCAAGCAGTCGATCTACCGGTTCCGCCGCGCCGATATCCTGACCTACCAGGAGGTCCGCCGTTCGATCGAGAGCTGCGGCCGCGTCCTGCGCCTCTCCACGAACTTCCGGTCCACGCCCGCGGTCTGCGCGTGGGTCAACCAGACGTTCGCGCGTCCGGAATTCTTCGGCGGGGGTCCGTCGCCGCTCCAGGCGGACTACGTCCCCCTGATCCCCTCGAAGCCGGATCGGTCCGAGGGCCCCGCGGCGCTCCGCAGCGAGACGCCGGCCGAAGGCAACGCCGAGCAGCCCGTCCTGGAGGCCGATTCCGCGCGGATCGCCGACGTCATCGCCGCCTCGGTCGCGCGCGGGGAACGCCGGCCCGAAGATTTCCTTCTTCTCTTCCGCCGCCGCAAGCCCATGGCGCGCTACGCGGAGGCGCTGGAGGCGCGCGGCATCGCGACAGACCTCGGCGGCGGCAAGGCGTTCGGCGCTTCCGAAGACCTCTCCGCGCTCCTGCCGATCCTGCGAGCGCTGGCCGATCCCGACGACCCCGTCGCCCTCGTGGCCGCCCTGCGAGGTCCCGTCTTCGGTATGGACGACGATTCTCTCTACCGATTCGCCCGCGCCGGAGGGCACTTCCGCTTCCGATCCGCCTTGCCTGCTCCCGCCGAGCCACGTTTGGCCGAGGCCTTCGAGCTCTTCCGCGAAGGCGAAGACCTCGTCCGAACCCTCCCGCCCGGGGCGGCGATCGCTCGCCTGGTCCAACGTCTGGGCCTCGCTGCGCTCGCCGCGGCGCAGCCTCTCGGCCAGAGCCGCGCCGGAAACCTGACCAAGGCGGTGGCCGCGGCGCGGAAGTTCTCGGCGGAGGGAATGGACTACGGCGGCGTCGTGCGCGAGCTCGACGGTCTGCGAAAGCAGGACCTGATCGAGCAGATGAGCCTGGAGCCCGGGCGCATCGGAGCCGTCCGGCTTCTGACGATCCACGGAGCCAAGGGGCTGGAAGCGCCGGTCGTGATCCTGGCGGCGCCCACCGGACATCCGATCAAGGGGCGCAATGTCTTCGTCGACCGCTCGGCCTCGCCGCCCCTCGGCGCCTTCCGAGTGGCCAAGCGAATCGGCGACTTCGCCTTCGACGAGATCGCACTCCCGCCGGGTTGGAAGCAGATGCGGGAGACGGAGGAGCTTTTCGAAGAGGCCGAGGAGGCCCGTCTGCTCTACGTCGCCGCCACACGGGCCGAGGAGCTGCTGGTCGTTTCGATCAAGCGCAACAAGAACGGCAGCGCGGCGGGGCCGTGGGCCAGGCTGGACCGCTCCGTGCACGCGGCGCTTCCGCAGCCTGCCGCGGCGCCGCCGACGCCGCTCGCGTCCGCCGGCGACCCGCCGGTCAGGGACCTCGCCGCCTTCCGCGCGCTCGCCGCCGAGCGGCGGGCCCGGGCTCGCGAGCCGGGTTACGGCGTCGCTTCGGTCACCACCGTGGCGCATGCGGACGCGGCGAGACCCGACTGGCAATGGACCGGCAAGGGCATGTCCTGGGGCCGCGTGCTCCACGGTCTGCTGGAAGCCTCGATGAAGGACCCGTCGCTCGATCTCCAGGCGTGCGGCGCGAACCTTCTGGCGGAAGAGGAACGCTCTCCTTCGGAGCTCGCCGAGGCCGTGCGGCTGGTCGAGTCGGTCCGCTCCTCGGACCTGTGGCGCCGGGCCCTGGCCGCGCGCCGCTGCCTGGTGGAGGTGCCGTTCGCCCTGACCATCCCGGGCGAGGGCGGCGCCGACGCCGCGAGCGTCCTGACCGGAGCGATCGACCTCGTCTTCGAGGAAGACGACGGATGGATTGTCGTCGATTACAAGTCAGATATTGTGGAGGGCGACTTGACTCCGCTGGTCGATTTTTATCGGCCGCAGGTCGCGCAGTACCGACGCTACTGGGAAGAGCTCACCGGCCGGAAGACGAAGGCCGGTCTCTACTTCATTCCGCGCGCAGAAGAGGTGTGGCTGGAGTGAGAGTCGAGAGTCTGAGGTCCAGGGTCCAGGGTCCAAGTTCCAAGTCCGAAGCTTGGGTGCTCCGGGCCTCAATGAGCTACTGGATCCGGGGCGGGCGGCGGGATCCGGGCTGTCCCGGCAGATAGGAGATGACGAAGCGGCCCTTCGGTTTGCCGACGACCTCGTCCAGTCTCATCGTCAGCGCCTCCAGAAACTCCCTGTCTCCCTCGAGAACCTCGACCAGAGAGAGCCCTCCCGCGAGCTCCTGATTCTGGTTGCCGTCGAGAGGCATGACCCTGATTCTCATGCTCTCTCTCTAGAGCAATCGGGACGCCATCGCACGAGCGCCAAAACCCTTTTAGTTCTGAGACTTACGTGTCCCCCCAACGGAGGAGGTGACACACTTTGGGAATCGGGGACCTCCCCCCGACGACAGTTTGTGTCGCACAGGGACGTAATCGCCGGACGGTATGCTCGCGGCCGATGTTCGCGGCACCGGGGTCCCCGATCCGGATCGGCGCCGGGATCGTGGCGAGCCTGGCGGTCGTCGGCTGCGCGGCGGCGCCTCCCGCGCCGAAGTCGGCTCGACCCTCCGTGACGATCTCCGGCCCGCAGGGCGATCTCGCTGTCGACGACGGCGGCGCCGGCGGGGTTGCGATTGTCTTCGTGCACGGCAACGGCGGGAATCGCAGCCAATGGAACGCCCAGCTCGATCACTTGCGCAAGAGCCGCCGGGCTGTGGCCTTCGACCTGCGCGGCATGGGCGGGTCCGCTCCTGCGGCGAACTCCGACTACTCGGTCGACGGCTTCGCGCAGGACGTCGCCGCAGTGGCCGACGCGCTCCACCTGCGGCGCTTCGTTCTGGTCGGGCACAGCTACGCGGGAGCGGTGGTGGCGGCCTACGCCGGGAACCACCCCGAGCGGCTGGCCGGCCTGGTCTTCGCCGATTGCGCCGGAGACCTGCGGGGCACCCCGCCCGAGCAGATCGAGAAGCTCCGGCAGGGGCTCGCCTCCGAGACCTACGCCCGATTCACCGACGCGTGGTTCGCGTCCATCCTGGAGAAATCGACGGGCGAGACCCGCGCCGCCGTGATGCGCTCCCTGCGCACGACGCCCCGCGAGGTCTTCACGGCGGCGACGCTCTCCCTCTACACGTTCCGCTTCGATCAGGCGCTGTCCCATTATCCCGGGCCGAAACTGTCGATCTCCTCATTCCTCTTCGACAACCCGCTCGCCGTTCATCGTTCGGTTCCCGGGGTTCCGGCGCGTTTGATCGCGAACGCGAGCCATTGGCTGATGATGGACCAGCCCGAGGAGTTCGACCGGCTGCTCGACGAGTTCCTGAAGACCGTGCGCTGAGATTGCCTCATTGGAAGGCGGGCTCCGGAGAGCCGGACGGCGAGCCGTCGCTGGGAGGCGATTCCAGGACCTGCCGGACCTTGCTCGCGAGTGTCGCCGCGGTGAACGGCTTCTGCAGAAAGGCCGATCCGGACTGGCCGAGCTGGCGGCGAAGCAGAGCGTCCTCCGTATAGCCGGACATGAAGAGGATCCTGGCCCCAGGGTGAACCTTGGCGATCTCGCCCGCCAGCGCGTCTCCACTCATGTGCGGCATCATGAGATCCGTCAGCACGAGATCGATGGTGCCCGAAAAGCGGCGGCACAGGTCGAGGGCTTCATCACCGCCCGCGGCCTCCAGGACCAGGTAGCCGTTGGCTTGAAGGAGCCGCCGCGCGATGGCCCGGACCCCTTCCTCGTCCTCGACCAGCAGAATCGTTCCGGATCCGGCGGGGGCGACCGCCGCCGCCAGTCCTGCGTCGGCGCTGGCGGCCTCCGCCGCGAGGGGCAGATAGATGCGGAAGCAGGATCCGCTCCCGACCTCACTCTCGACCGTGATCTCGCCTCCACTCTGCTTGACGATTCCGTAGACCGTGGACAGACCCAGGCCCGTTCCCTTTCCCATCTCCTTGGTGGTGAAGAAGGGCTCGAAGAGATGAGGCAGCAGCGCGGACTCGATCCCGTGCCCGCTGTCTCCCACCGACAGGAGGGCATAGAGGCCTGGCGCGAGCTGGGCTCCCGGCTCGTTCTTCCCGTCGACGACGGCCGTGGTCAACGTCACCGTTCCGCCGGCCGGCATGGCGTCGCGGGCGTTCACTGCGAGGTTGACGATCACTTGCTCGATCTGGCCGCCATCGGCTTTGACGTGGCACGGCTCGGACGATGGCCGTGTCACCAGCTGCACGTCTTCGCCCAGCAGGCGCTGGAGCAGGGTCTTGGTACTGGCCACGATTGTGTTCAAGTCGAGGACGCGCGGTTGAAGAACCTGCCTTCGCGAGAAAGCCAGGAGCTGCCGCGTCAGCCCGGCCGCGCGCTGACCGGCTCGCCGGATTTCCTCGACCTCGCACCGCCGGTCGTCGCCGTCGTCGAGTCGGCCCAGCAGGAGGTCGGCATAGCCCAGGATGGCGGTCAGAAGGTTGTTGAAGTCGTGGGCGATGCCGCCGGCCAGACGTCCGATCGACTCCATCTTCTGCGACTGGCGCAGTTCTTCCTCCAGCCGCTTGCGCTCGCTGTCGTCGAAGAGATACCCCTTGATCTCGATGAGCTCGCCGCTCTCTTGAAAGCGTCCGACCAGGTTCCCGATGACGGGCACGGGGGTCCCATCCGACCGCCGGAGCGTGAATTCGTGGTCGCGCAGCGCCCGCTCGCTGCGGATCCTCTCCCGCAGCACGGCCGCGTCTTCCAGGGTGGGGAAGTATTTGCCGACGTGGCGTCCGATCGCCGCGTCCACGCTCGCGAGCCCGAACATCCGGACGAACGCGGGATTGCACGCCAGGACTTTGCCTTCCCACGAGATGATGAACGCGCCGGCCAGGTCGTCCTGGAAAAACTGCCGATACCGCTCCTCGCTTTCGCGCAGGGCGCCGCTCGACTGCGACCGCTCGATGGCATAGCGGATCGTCCGCTCCAGAAGGCCTGCCGGCGTCTGGCCCTTGATCAGGTAATCCTGGGCTCCCTGGTGCACCGCCTGGATGCCGACGGTCTGGTCGTTCAACCCGGAGAGCACCACGATGGGAACTCCGCGCGCGTTCTCGCTGGCCCGCGCGAAAGTGTCGAACCCTCTGGAATCGGGAAGATGGAGATCGAGGAGGATCAGATCGAAAGCGCGCTCCCGCAGGAGCGCCAGGCCCGCGTCCAGCCGGAGAACATGGGTGACGGCGAAGGCGGCGGTGAGCGACTCGGAGAGCTCCTCCCGCAGCAGGCGGGCGTCTCCCGGGTTGTCCTCCACCAGGAGAATTCGAATGATCTCGGCGGGACGCTCTTGGGACGGATCAAGCGGGCTCATCGGCATTCTCCTCAAGCCATGGCGCTGGACGCGGTCGCGGGCTCTTCCAGCTCGGAATCCTTTTGTGTCGTCGCAATCGTGAAGTGGAAAACGGAGCCCCGGCCGGGTGCGGACTCCATCCAGATTCGGCCGCGGTGCCGCTCGACGATCTTCTTGCACACCGCCAGCCCGATCCCGGTGCCGCCGTATTCCTCGCGGGTGTGCAATCTCTGGAAGATGACGAAGATCCGCTCCGCGTACTGGGGCTCGATTCCGATTCCGTTGTCGCGCACCGAGAAGATCGTCCCGTCCTCGCCCTCGCGCGCCGACACGTGCACGACCGGCGCCCGATCCCCTCGGAACTTGATGGCGTTGCCGATCAGGTTCTGGAAGAGCTGAACCATTTGGGTCGCGTCGGCCCAGACCGCGGGAAGCGGATCGTGGGTCACGACCGCCCCGGACTCATCGATGGCGACCTTCAGGTTCGCCGTGGCCTTGGCCACGACCCGCTCGAGATCGATCTGCTCGAGCGGCCGGGCGTACGTCCCCACGCGAGAATAGGACAGGAGATCCTGGATGAGCGCCTGCATCCGCCGGGCGCCGTCGACCGCGAACCCGATGAAATCGTCGGCGTCGGCGTCGAGCCGCCCCTGGTAGCGGCGTGAGATCAGCTGCAGATAGCTCGCTACCATCCTCAGCGGCTCCTGCAGATCGTGCGACGCCACGTACGCGAACTGCTGGAGGTCGGTGTTGGAACGAGCCAGGGCCTCCGCCTGCTCGGCCAGGGCTTCCTCCGCCCGCGTCCGCTCCGCCACCTGATGCTCGAGCTCCCGGGTTCTCTCGCGCACGCGCCGCTCGAGACTTTCCCGACCGCGCTCCAGGGCCAGGTCTCGAATCTCGATCTGCGACAGCATGTCGTTGAATCGATCGATCAGCAGTCCGACCTCGTCGGGTGTGTGCTGGCCGACCCGGAGAGAAAAGTCCTTTTGGGCGGAGATCATGGTCGCCGTCGCGGCCAGCTCCTGAATGGGGCCCGAAATGATTCTCTGGAGCCGCGAAGAGAGCAGGTAGGCCGTCAGGAACGATCCCACGCCCACCAGGGCCATCAACGCCGCGTAGCGGACGAGCCGCTGCCACACGTCGCTCAGATCCGCCTCGATCTGAATCGTTCCGATGCGCTCGCGCTCGAGGACAACGGCACGTGAGAGGGCGACGCGATCTGCCGCCTCTCCGGCCGCGTCCGCCGGCCTCGGACGGCCGTAGGTCGCGAGAGGCCGGCCGGTCTGATCGAGAAGCACCGCCGAGACGACCCGAGGATCGGCGCGGAGAGTCGCCAGCGCCTCTCCCGCCGCCTTCAAATCATGGAACGCGAGCGGCGCGGTCGAGTTCGCTCCGATCACGTCCGCCAGCACCAGGAGCTCTTCACGCGTCCGGGAACGAAACGACAGCAGTTCGTAGACGGTGGCCCCGAGCGTCGAGAGCAAGAGCGCGACGCCGACCGAGAGCATCGCCATCCGAACGAGCTTCTGCCGAATGGAAGGCGCTTGCGACAGGATCCTCACTGCGGGCCGCCGAATTCCTCGATGCGATCCGCCAGCTTCAGGACCTTGGAGCTGATGGACAGGTGCGCCGACTGTACCGCACCGAGATTGATGCGGTAGCGGACGTTGCCGTTGACCCGGACGAGCGCAATCATCCCTCCGGCGCGCAGGAATTCGTCCCCTTCCCCGACGGTCAGGATTTCACGCTCGTGGATCCGCTCGATATCCCGGGAGAAATCGGAGAGCTGGCCGGGGCCCACGAAAAGAATCTGACAATTCACGTCCGCCGTTCGGGCGTAGGTCCGGATCGCGAGCCGGCGACCATGAACCTCCTGACCGTCGAGCGCGCTCAAAGCCGACAGAACCGGGCCTTCGCCCAGGACACCGATCACGAACGGTCCATCCGACGGACCGGGGCTCGCCTGCCATTGGACGAACTTCGCGAAATTGAAGAGGAAGGCCGCCTTGACCTTCGCCTCGAGACTCGGCGACCGGTCCTGGGCGGCCCCGACTCCCGCGAGCAGCCCGAGGATCGCGGGCAGTAGGACGGCGGACGAGCGCCGCCACACGGCTCTCAGAGCGGCCATTGGATGCTGCCGCCGAGGCTGCGGGCCGTCCGCGTCGGCTTCAGAACCGCCACAGAACTTTCCCGTAAACGCTGCGGGGCGCCGCCGTGGTTTGAAGGCCGTCCAGCGCCGGGCCGACCTCGACCTGGCGGTGATCGAACAGGTTGTGGGCGACCAGCGAGAGTTCCAGGACGGTGAGGGGCTGCCAGCTCGCGACCACGTCGACGCGCGTCGCTTCACCGACGCCTTCGAACGCGTTACGTCCGACGTAGTAGGCAGCCACATCGACGCCGAAGTGGCGAGCCAGATCGATCGAGGAGCGCAGATTCGCCTGAAAACGCGGCCCCGGACCAAACGCCGGTGCGGCCGCGGAAGGCGCCGTCAGACTCACCTCCAGCCATGTCAGCGCGGACTTGAGACGCCACCAGGGCGCCGCGTTCCAGTTGGCCGCGACTTCCGCTCCGTAGGTCTGTCCGCTGCCGCCGTTGACGATGCGCAGCGGAACGACCACGTGCGATTCCGGAGCCGGATCGAAGAAGGGGGGGTCCTGCCGTTCGATGAGGAGCTGGTCATAACGGTTGGAGAACGTCGCCAGATCGAAGGAAACACGGTCGGTCGGCTGCACCCGATAGCCCAACTCGTAGGCCATGAGTCTTTCCGGCCGAACATCGGGGTTCCCCACGACCGAAACGACGTTGATCGGCCCGCTGTCCCCGGGAAAGGCCGCCACCGCGAACTCCACGCCGGTCTCGGCGCGCGAAGGCGTGCGCAAAGCCCGCGCGAGCGAGCCCCAGACGGTCTGGCGCTCGCTCGGAGTCCACAGGAACCGGAAGTTGGGCTGATATTGAGGAGAGTGCCCGTCGTAGCTTTCCAGCTTGGAGCCCAGAATCGCGTGGAGCCGCCTTTCGACCAGGGTGACGTCGTCCTGCAGAAAAGCCGAAACCAGCGACTGCTTTCCTCGCATCGGAACGAAGGAGACCGGGAAAATGCCTGTCAGGTCGTCGGTCGTTCGCCGGTATCCGAGGCCCCAGACGATCTGCTGAGAGCGGCCCGGAGACCAGTTGTGCTGAAAGGAGAGGTCGACGATGTGCTCGTTCGCGGTGCGTATCGTCTCGTCCCGGTCTCTCCCATCGTAGATCGCGTTGACCTCGATCGATGACGTCGGCGAGAAACTGTGAGTCCAGGCGAGCGTCGCGTTCGCCCCGTCGAAGGTGTTGTGCCGTTGCCCCGTCACCGGCAGCGGAGAATCGAGCGACACGAGCTCGGTATCGCGCTCGCCGGCCGTCACCCGGTAGACCTGACCGCTCAAAGTCGCGCTGTCCGGCCCCGAAGTCCACTCGGCGCGCGCGCCCGCCATCCGCGAGTCCCAGCCGTCGGCCCCCGCGCCGCCCGAGGCCGTGTCGTTGTGAGAGCGGGAGAAGGCCTTGCCGAACACACGATAGGTCGTGTCGGCCCCGACCGTTCCGCCATAGCGGGCCTCTCCGAAGCCCGTCTCGAGATTGCCGCCCCCGCCCGCCAGGAGTCCTCCCTGAGTCTCTCGGGTGTGCTTGGTGATGATATTGATGACGCCGTTGACCGCGTTGGCGCCCCACAGCGTCGCGCCCGGCCCTCGGATGACCTCGATGCGGTCGATGTCCTCCAGGACGAGGTCCTGGGTGTCCCAGTAGACGCCGGAGAAGATGTGGGTGTAGACGATGCGCCCGTCGATCATCACCAGCAGCTTGTTGGCGAAACGTTCGTTGAATCCGCGGGCGCTCACCTGCCAGGTGTTCGCGTCGATCTGGGCGACGTCCATGCCGGGAACCATGCGGAGGGCGTCGGGAATCGACAGCGCCCCGGACCGGCGAAGGTCTTCCTGCGTGATGACGAAGACCGCCGCCGGAACTCGGAACAACTGCTCGTCCCTGCGGGATGCGGACGTGACGTCGATCGCCATCAACTCCTCGATGGAAAGACGCGACAGATCGGGCTCCTGGCCCGCGGCCTGCGCCAGCGCAGCCGCCGGGCGCAGCGCCGCCAGGCACAGGATGAGGAAGAGGGTTCGAGCCCGCACAGGCCTTCGGTCTCCCGGCGCGCGCCGTCTAGGAGCGCTCCTGCGGCAGGCGCACGATCTTGAGCCAGAAATCCTCGATGGATCGGACCACGGCGATGAACTGATCGAGATCGACCGGCTTGGTGATGAACGAGTTGGCGTGCAGCATGTAGGTCCGATCGACGTCCTGGTGGGCAGCGGAGGTCGTCAGCACGATGACGGGGATCGCCTTCAGGTCCGGGTCCGACTTGATCTCCGCCAGCACCTCGCGGCCGTCCTTTCTGGGGAGGTTCAGGTCGAGAAGGATCAGATCGGGCCGACGTGCCGAGGCGTACGGCCCCTCGCGCCGCAGATACCGGATCGCCTCGACCCCGTCGGTGACGACGTGGATCTCGTTGGCGACCTTGCCCTCGGCAAACACCTCCCTGGTGAGCCGGGCGTCGCCCGGGTTGTCCTCGACGAGGAGAATCTGCACGCAGGCGGATTGGTCGCGGCGCGGTTCGGGGAACTCTTTCAAGAAGGCATGAGACTGTCTCGAGACAACTCCGGACACTGGCTCGGGCTTGGCGTCCGCCAGGTGCGACGGCCTCGGTGAGGGGCCCTGGGAGCGCGTGCTCGAGGCTATGCTCGCGGCGCCGTCCTGCGCCGGGAACTCCTTCTTCTCCAGCTGATTGAAGGCTTCTTCCCAGATCAGAGTCTGCATTGGCGGGCCTTTCGTCGTCGGTCTCATTGCGGTGGTCGGCCCGGGTGGCCGACTGTCTCAACGTCGCTTGTTTTCCTTCCTCTGCGGGGGGATGAGGGCGAGAGCCGTGCCAGCAGTCGGTCGGCGATCGAATGTCGATCTCTGATCAGCTTGTTCGACTGGGACAGAGAAGGAGGTTCACCGACGATGCAATACCTGCTGCTGATCTACGCGAAGGAATCCGATTGGGCCAACGTCCCGGAGGACGAACGCGGGCAGGTCTTCGCCGACTACATGGCGCTGGCCAAGGATCTGCACGCGAAGGGTCACTACGTCGGCGCAGAGGCGCTCCAGCCGATCGCGACGGCCACGACCGTGCGCGTCCGCAACGGAAAGGCCCTGACGACCGACGGCCCTTTCGCCGAGACCAAGGAACAGCTGGGCGGCTACTTCCTGATCGAAGCCAGGGATCTCGACGAGGCCATCGCCATTGCCGCCCGCATCCCGGACGCGAAGACCGGATCGATCGAGGTCCGACCGATCATGCCGACGCCAAGGGTCGAGTAAGACGAGTGACGACGACGCGACGAGTCCGTATTCCTTACTTGCCACTTGCCACTTGTCACTTGTCACTCGTCACTAGGCTCTCGCAGCACGCTCTGCGTAGGATCCGTGATGGACGTCGAAGCCATCTACCGCGCTGAGAGAACGCGCGTCCTCGCCACGGTGATCGGAGCGGTCGGGGACTTCGACCTGGCCGAGGACGTCGTTCAGGAAGCGTTCATCGCCGCGCTCGAGCAATGGCCGGACCAGGGCAGCCCTGCCAATCCGCGGGCCTGGCTGGTGGCCACGGCCAGGCACAAGGCGATCGACCGTCTCCGGCGGCGTTCCCTGTTCGATCGAAAGCAGCCGGAGCTGACCTACCTGACCGAGCTCGAGCAGACGGAGAAGGCGACGCCGGCGGACCTGCCCGACAGCAGCGTGCCCGACGACCGCCTCCGCCTGATCTTCACGTGCTGCCATCCGGCCCTCACCGCGGAGGCCCAGGTCGCGCTGACGTTGAAGACTCTGTGCGGTCTGTCGACCGAGGAGATCGCGCGGGCGTTTCTGGCCTCGGTGCCGACCATGGCGCAGCGCCTGGTGCGCGCCAAGAAGAAGATCCGCGACGCCGGAATCCCCTACCGCGTCCCGCCGGACGAGATCCTGCCCGAACGGCTGGCTTCGGTGATGGCGGTTGTCTACCTCATCTTCAACGAGGGATACGCGTCCACCTCCGGAGACTTGCTCCTGCGGCCCGAGCTCTGCGTGGAAGCGATCCGCCTCGGCCGCCTCTTGTGTGACCTCATGCCCCGGCGGACGGAAGCGCGGGGCTTGCTTGCCCTCATGCTTCTCCACGACTCACGGCGCCCCGCCCGCGTCGATGCCGACGGCGAGATCGTCCTGCTCGAGGAGCAGGACCGTTCCCGCTGGGATCGCGACCAGATCCGCGAGGGCAGCGCCCTGGCCGAATCGGCCCTGGCCGAGGGCGGCGCGGGCTTCTACGCCGTGCAGGCGGCCATCTCGGCCCTCCACGCGCACGCCGCACGAGCCGAAGAAACCGACTGGCGGCAGATCGCCGAGCTCTACGCGGTCCTGCTCGCGATCGCGCCCTCCCCGGTCGTGGAGCTCAACCGCGCCGTGGCGGTAGCCCAGGCCTACGGTCCTGCAGAGGGTCTGCGGCTCCTGGACGCCCTGGACCGTCGGGGAGACCTCTCGTCCTACCACCTGCTCTCCTCCGCCCGCGGTCAGCTCCTGGCCCGGTTGTCCCGTTTCGCGGAAGCAGCCCAGGCATATCGCCGGGCGCTCTCGCTCGCGACGAACTCCGCGGAACGACGATTCCTGGAGCGGCGGCTGGCGGAGGTGGCGTCACCGCGGCCCTGACCGTCGCCAGAACTTCTTTCCTCTCTTTCCGTCTAAGAGGGGAAGACGAGGTGGGCGGAGCAGCGTCTTTCGGGGCGCCTGAGATCGCCCCCCCGACGAGGTGGACTATGAATTCGAGAACTCCTGACCGGACGGTCGTCGCCCTTCTCGGGCTCCTGGCTGTGGCTCTTCCGGCGTTTGCGGCGACCCGGATCGAAAAGGATTTTCCTCTGCCGCCCGGCGGCCGGTTCCGGCTGGAAACGGGGATGGGCCGGGTGCGCGTGACGGGCAAAGCCGGCGCCGGGGCGCACATGGTCGTCACGTCACGGGGGCGCGACCTCGATGAGCTCCTGAGCTTCCGGTACGAAGAGGGGCCGCAATCGGTGAGCGTCGTGGCCCGAAGCCGCCATCACTTCCTCTTCTTCGGCCACGATTCGGTGGAGTTCGAGATCGAAGTCCCGGCGGAGACCTCCATCGACGTCGACACCTCCGGCGGCGCGATCACGGCGGAAGCGCTCAAGGCGCCGGCGAAGCTGGAGACCTCCGGAGGGGGAATCACGGTCACCGGGCTCTCCGCCGACCTGGACGCCCATACCTCGGGCGGCTCCATCCACCTGCGCGACATCCAGGGACGTGCGCGCGTCGAGACCTCCGGTGGAGGCATCGAGGCGGTGAACCTCAAGGGCTCCCTTCGGGGCGAGACTTCCGGCGGATCGATCCGTCTCGAGGACGTCGCCGGGGACGCCGATGTCCACTCCTCGGGAGGCGGCATCCGGATCCGAAACGCCGGAGGACGCGTGGCGGCCGAGACATCCGGAGGCTCGATCGACGCCACGTTCGCCAGGGGCAACGCTCGCGGCGGATCGCTCGAGTCCTCGGGAGGAGGAATCACCGTGGCGCTCGACCCGACCGTCGGCCTCTCGATCGACGCCGAGGGGAGCCACGTCCATAGCGACTTGCCCCTGCGGGTGCAGGGAGAGATCTCCCGCCACTCGCTGCGCGGCACGCTCGGCAACGGCGGCGAGAAACTGTACCTGCACACCAGCGGCGGAGGAGTCACGATCTCGGGACTGTAAGAACGCCGGGATCGCCGGGAACGCGACGGGAACGCCGGGAAGTAAAGTTTGAAGCAGGAAGTGCGGAAGCGACGCACTTCGAAACTTCGCGGCGTTCCTCCTTCACTTCCCGGCGATCCCGGCGTTGGATCGTTCCCGGCGTTTCTCCCTTCCAGCTAGAATCTCCCTTGTGACAGAAGTCGCAATCGTAGGCGCCGGGCCCACCGGAATCGCCTGTGCCATCGAGCTTCAGAACCGCGGAGTCGCCGCGGTTTGTTACGACGCCGGATTTCTGCTCGACTCCATCTACCACTTCCCCGAGGAGATGCGCTGGTTCTCGACGCGCGATCTGCTGGACATCGCCGGGGTTCCGTTCACCGTTCCCGACGCGCATCCGACCCGCCTGGAGACGCTGGCCTACTATCGCGGTGTGGCCGAACGCTTCCACGTGCGAACCGTGCCGCACACACGCGTCCATGCCGTCGCGCCTGTGCCGGCCGGCGGGGTGGGCGTCGATCTGGAAGACCGCGCCGGGCGCCGCACCGTGAACGCCGCGGCCGCGGTCCTGGCCACGGGTTTCTTTCAGACGCCCCGGCGGCTGGGCGTTCCGGGAGAGGACCTGCCTCACGTCCACCGGCGATTCCTCTCTTCCTACCCGTTCCACGACCGCGACGTCGTCGTCATCGGTTCGCGCAATTCCGCGGCCGAGGCAGCCCTCGATCTCTACCGCCACGGAGCGCGGGTGACCCTCGTGGCTCGGGCCGACGCGATTTCCGAGCGGGTCAAGTACTGGATCAAGCCGGATCTGGAGAACCGCATTCGGGCAGGGTCGATTCAGGCCGCGTTCCGGACTCAAGTCTGCGAGATCACGCCGGACGCCGTTCTGGTGGACGGACCCGCGGGCCGCAAGGCTCTCGCCGCCGACGCCGTCTTCCCCCTGATCGGCTACCAGCCGGACTTCGCCCTCTTCGAACGGTGCGGCATTCGGCTGGAAGGCCCGGACCGCGTCCCCGCGCACGATCCCGAGACCCTGGAGTCCAATGTCCCCAACCTGTACATGGCCGGTGCCATCCTGGGCGGCCGAGAGGTCGGCCGGATCTTCATCGAGAACAGCCGCCACCACGCCGGCCGGATCGCCGCGGCCATCGCCGGCAAGCTCCGTCCGGTGACCGCGCGGACAGAAAGCGAGTCATGACGCAACAGGACCGCCCACCCGAGGAGCACGAGGAGAGGGTCAACAAGGCGTTCGATTCCCTGACCGAGCGGCTGGACCAGCGCCTGGACGACGAGGCGCGCAGCTCCGTAGAGCAGTTGAGAAAAGCCGCGTCCGCCAGGGACGCCGAAACGGTACGAAAGCATCTCACCGACGTGCGGGAACGACACAGTTGGCTCTATCGCGAGCTCGCAGCCCATCCCGATGTCGCCACTCTGCTCGACGAGCTCGCGCTGTGGGGGTTTTGATCTCCCGACGGCGACCCGGCAGGATGGCGCCCCGCTCGATCCTGCAACCGACCCCCGTCCCTTTGCGAGAGCCCGCTGCCACCGCCGCGCCGGGCGCGGGCGCCGCTGGGTAGGCCTGCGATGTACGAGAAGTTCTACGGCTTCCGCGAGGCGCCTTTCCACATCACCCCGGATCCGCGCTTCCTCTTTTTCTCCGACAAGCACCGCGAGGCGTTCAACCACGTCCTGTTCGGCATCCGCGAGCGCAAGGGTTTCATCCAGATCACCGGCGAGGTCGGCGCCGGCAAGACGACCGTGTGCCGGGCCGTGCTGACGGAGCTCGGCGCCCGATACCGCACCGCCCTGATCCTGAACCCCGTGCTGACCGGAACGCAGCTGCTGCGTACGATCCTGGTGGAGCTCGGGGCCAGGCCCAAGAAGCTCGACCGAGCGGGGTATCTCGAAGCCTTGAACCGGCTCTTGCTGGAAGCGGCCACACAAGGCCAGGACGTCGTGCTCTTCGTCGACGAGGCGCAGGACCTCGACGTCGAGCTGCTCGAACAGGTGCGCCTGCTCTCCAACCTGGAGACCGATCAGAGGAAGCTCCTTCAGATCGTGCTCATCGGACAACCGGAGCTGCGTGAGAAACTCGATCGCAGGGAGCTTCGACAGCTGCGCCAGCGCATCACCGTTCGCTACCATCTGTCTCCCCTTTCGCGCGAGGAGACCCTGAGGTACATCGGGCATCGCCTCCGGGTCGCGGGCGGATCGGGCCGGCCGTCCTTCACGCCGTGGGCCATCGGGGCGATTCACCGCTATTCTCGGGGCGTGCCCAGGCTGATCAACGCCGTCTGCGACAAAGCCCTCCTGTACGGGTTCGTCAACGAAACCGACCGACTGACGCGGCCCGCCGTGCGCCAGGCGATTCGGGAGCTGGAGGGCCGGTGAGCCTGATCGACGACGCCCTGAAGCGAGCCCAGTCGGCGCAGCAGGGAGAGACCGGTCCGGGCGAGGGAGCGCCGGTGTGGACACCGCCCCCGCTGCCCGACCGCTCGAGAATCCGTCGGGCCCGAGCCGTCCGGATCGCCGCCGCGTCCCTGGCGGCCGCGGCGGTCGCCGGTGGACTCCTCCTCGTTCTGCGGTCCCGGCGCCCTTCATCCGCCGCGCCGCGCTCGCCCGCCTCCGTCGCGGTCAAGGCCTCGAGCGCCGCCGCGGGCCTGCCGCCGATCACCTCCGAGGTCGTCGTGGCGCCGCCCCCCCGCGGAGTCGCCCCGGCCGCGCCGGCGGGACCTCGCGCGCAGGCCGTCCCCGCGGCTCCTCAAGTCCGGCAGCCGGCGGCGGCGCGCGTACCGACCGCCGTCGCGGTCAGAGAGGGACCCGCGGCCTCGCCTCCGATTCCGACGGGGCGGGAGCGCGAACGCGGTATCCACGCGCCGGCCGAAACCCGCTCCTTCGCCGGCGAGATGGCCTTGCCCGGTGGCGGCAAGATCTCGCTGGATGGGATCGTCTACTCGGAGGCCCATCCGGTCGCGGTCTTGAACGGGCGGATCACGTCGCCGGGAGGATACGTCGAGGGGTACACCGTGTCGAAGATCCAGCAAGACAAGGTCGAGCTCGAGCGGGACGGAACGACCGTCACTCTCACCTTGCGCCAATGATTGGAAGGGGAGGAGATGCATGAAAGGTTTCATTCTCGGGATCCTCGTGACGATCCTCGGACTCGTCGCGGGCGCGTACATCTTCGTGTCGACGGGAAGCATGCCCGCCGGCCAGGACGCGAAACCTTCGAAGATCGAGCAGTGGATGGCGAAGAAGTCGCTGCGCGCGACGATGCAACGCGAGGCCGCGGATCTCAAGAACCCTCTTCCGGCCAGCGACGAGAACATCGCCACCGGCATCGCCCTCTACGTCGCCCACTGCCAGGTCTGCCACGGCGGCCCGGACGGAGCTCCCTCTCTCATCGCCAGGGGCTTGAGCCCCGACGCGCCGCAGCTCGCCCGTCACGGCGTCGAGGACGATCCGGACGGCACCAATTACTGGAAGATCACCCACGGCATCCGCTTCACCGGGATGCCGGCGTTCGGGAAGACGCTTTCCGACGCGGAGCGTTGGCGGATCACGCTGTTCCTGAAACAGATGGACAAGCTGCCGGCGGGAGCAAAGGCCAGCTGGAACGCCTCCCTCCCGCCGCGCTGACGGCGTGAGGCGTGAGGCGTGAGGCGTGAGGCGTGAAGCGTGAGGCGTGAGGCGTGAGGCGTGAGGCGTGAGGCGTGAGGCGTGAGGCGTGAGGCGTGAGGCGTGAGGCGTGAGGCGTGAGGCGTGAGGCGTGAGGCGTGAGGCGTGAGGCGTGAGGCGTGAGGCGTGAGGCGTGAGGCGTGAGGCGTGAGGCGTGAGGCGTGAGGCGTCGAAAGATGGCCTCCCCTCAAACCCAAGTCAAAAGATTTCTCGAACTCGATCTACTCATCCTGAAGCTCGCGGCGCGCGTAGTCTCCTGAGCGGAAGCGAAGGAGGAGGCGCGCGCCGCGGGAGCGAGCGCGCGGCGCCGGATCAGGGCCGCGGTCGAGGCCGCATCCGGCCGAGCCGCGGACCGGTGCGCCTGAAAGGCGCAGATCCGAAGCAAGCGAGAGCGACGTGCAGGCGCGCGCCGCGGGAGCGAGAGCGCGGCGCCGGATCAGGTCCGCGGACGAGGCCGCATCCGGCCGAGCCGCGGACCGGTGCGCCCCAGGGGCGCAGATCCGAAGCAAGCGGAAGCGACGTTTTAGTTCCCCCCTTGATCTCCGATCGCGGCCTGATCTCGCGACGAGGTCCAGAAGGACGCGTTGCGGTTGACCTCCTCGATGAGCTGATCGAGTCTTTCGAGCATCAGGATCACGCGCGCGGCGCCGTCCTGCGATCGCACCTGAAAGAACACCCTGCGGACGCCCGCGTCGAAGCGATATCGGAAGAAACCGGTCGAGTCGAGCTGGACGATGTTGAAGGCGTGCGCCCAGCGGTCATCGATGACGCCGGCGAGACCGACCGAATAGATCGAGCCCTCCACGGAGTAACCCGTACCCTCCACCTCGACGGTCTGACCGTGCAGAGACGTCTTGTCGACGGCAACCTTGTAGCGCCGCAGTGTGTGTGACTCTTGCTGCATCCGTATCTCCGGAAATCGCTCCGAGAAGCGGTCGCCGCGGATACGGCCATCCGCATCCGTGTATTTCAAATCGGGCGCCAAAGCGTCGGAGCGACGCAAATGATTGATACGTCGAGTGATTGATGCGGTGCCGTCGCACCCGGGCGACAAAACACGTCACTCGTTGCCGGCGTTCCCGACACTCGATTCCTCCCCCGACCCGACGATCCAAACGCCGGCACCCGGCGTATACACGCGTGGGCCGGCATCGAAACACCAGCCCGGTCAGGAGCAAAGATGGATCAACTCTTCGACCGGCGCAAGCTCCTCCGTGTCGCCAACGCTTCCCTGGGTTTCGGCGCGGCTGAGCTGCGGGGCTCCGCTGGCCGCGTCGCCGGCCGGGGCCCGCACGCGGGACCTGCGTGGGAAGAAGAACGGGGAGCGCATGACGCTCTTCATGTTCATCCCACTCTCCGACACCCACGTGGCCGCCTGACCGCCGCGCTGATCCGGCGTCAGCCGGAGCGCGCGGTCCGGAGCGCCCGCGCCGCCGCCCCGAGCACGATCACGGCGCCCAGATCGATCCACAGATTGCGGGTGCCCTTGCCGAGGGCGAAATGGAAGCCCAGCGCCCAGGCCAGAACGCCGATGAGGACGGCGGCCCCGGGTAAGAGCGTGCGGCGCAAGAGAAAGAGAACCGCCCCCGCGATCTCGCAGGAAGCGAGCGCGACGCGCGCTCCGTCGGAACGCCCCAGCCGCGCGAAGGCTTCCCCCCCGTGAACGAGAAAGGCCAGAGCCCCCAACGCGAGCAGAGGGCCCCGAGGACCCAGCGCCCCGCGTCGAGGAGAACCCACAAGCGACGCGGACGCCTCCGGGTTTCGCGCTATCGCTCATCGCCGCGCTCCGTCAGCCGGTGGCTGGCCGAGGCGTCGAGGTCGAGCCCATAGATGCGTTTCAAGTCGGCGATCTGGCGCAACGACTCGGGCGAAAAGGGAGCCCGTCCTTCGAAGGCGTGCAGCACGATCCCTTCCAGCAGGTCTCCCAGCGACAGGTCCTTCAACTCGGCGAAGGCCTTGAGCACCTTGAGGAGCCGCTTTTCCATGCGCACCCCGGTCTGCACCCGCTCGACGAGGAGGCGGCGCGGATCCCCGCGCGCTGCCGCCGGCCTTCCGTGGCTCCCGCTTCTTGTTACCATGGTAATAATGTACCAATGACGGCCCGCCGCCGCAAGCGGAATAATGGAAAGGGCCCGGAGCCGCGCAGGCCGGGCGGGAGGACGCCGTGGCTCGTTATCGGATCGAGGAGTACGTCCGCTGGGAGGACATCGACGCCGCGGGCATCATCAATTACCAGGCCTACCTGAGGTTCTTCGGCCTGGCCGAAGCGGAGATGCTCCGCTCCGCGGGCCTCAACTACCGCTTCCTCTTCGATGTCCTGGGGATCTGGCTCCCCCGCGTGCGCGTCGAGTGCAACTTCCACCACCCCGTCCAGCTCGACGAGCTGCTCACCGTCGAAGCCTATTCGAGCAAGATCGGCCGCACGTCGCTCCATCTCGACTTCGAAGCGCGCCGCCAGGCCGAACCCGCACGGCTGGTCGCCACCGGCAAGTACGTCTTAGTCTGCGTTCAACAGGGAAACCTCCGGCCGGTGCCTGTCCCCAACGAGATCCGGGAGAAGATCGCGCCCTTTCACGAGCCGGCAGGCTGATCCGATCGGAGCGCAGGGCTTCCCCGATCCCGAGGTGTTGACGATCCGAGGCGGAAGGGGTCGCCCTCGGGCGGACTACCCCGGCCACCCCATGGGCCAGGAGTCCGGAGCACCGGGGCCCACCCGCGACAGCACCGAGTCGAGGCGCAGGGGCGCGCAGGACTCGCCTTCGCCCGGCCGAAGGGCCACGACCTCGAAGGTCGGAGGCTCCAGAATGTGGCGTTTGACCGCGCACTGATCGACCGCCCGCAGGAGCGCGTCCCGATACTTCTCCGGAAACGTCGGAGGGAGCGAGATCTCGATCCGTATCGAAGCGATGTGTTTTCCTTCCGGCCCCCTCTGCAGCGCCAGCGACAGGGTCAAGCCCTCGGTGTCCAGGTTCCTCTGCTGGCAAAATCGCAGAGCGTAGAAACCGGCGCAGGTTCCGATCGACGCAAGGAAGAGATCGAACGGAGACGGCGCGGCCCCGGATCCGCCCGCGCCGACGGGCTGGTCGGTGCGGATCCAGAAGCCTTCATGCAAGGCGTCGACCCGAAGCCCCTCGGGAAAGCGAATATCCATGATCCACAGCTTCCCAGCGGACGGCCGGACGCGCCTGATGCAGGTAAATCACCCGGCCGACCGGGAATACCTCATTGTTGTGTTGGATGCCGGGGTCCCGTGCGCCGCGAGATCCGCCGACGCCGGGAGCGCCGCCGGCCGAACCGACGCGGGCGTTTGGCCCGTATTTTGGAGTGGAGATCGAGAACAACGGAGCAGCCCCCGAGTCCGCGGCTGCAGAGGTGAGCCAATGTCGTCGGAAATTCTGACCCTTCCCGTCGTTCCCATGCGCAACAGCGTCCTGCTGCCGGGCGTGACCACTCCCATTTCCGCGGGACGTCCCGGGACGCTGCGGGCGATCGAAGCCGCCCTGAAGGATCCCGAGCGGCGGGTTTTCGCGGTCGCGCAGCGTCAGGACATCGAAACGGTGGCCCCGGAGAACCTCTTCACCATCGGCACGATCGCGACGATCGGCTCGGTGCAGCAGGGGCTGGGGGGCATCCGGCTGCTTCTGGAAGGCAAGGGACGCGGGATCGCCGCAAGGATCGCGGCCCGCAACGGGTACCTCGAAGCCACCGTGCAGCCGGCCCAGGAGATGCTGCCCATCGATCCCAAGGACACGGCCTTCGTCGGCCTGCACCGCGAAGCGCGGAAGAGGGCGGCGGAGCTGGGCAAGAAGCTCGGGCTCCCCGACGAGACGATCGGTCAGATTCTGGCGGAGATCGACGAGCCGGGAAGACTGGCCGACGTCGTGGCTGGCTATATCGACATTTCCACCGCGCAGCGTCAAGCGCTCCTGGAGACGCTGTCGGTCGAAGAGCGGCTTCGGCGCGTGCTGGTACACGTGCAGCGCCAGATCGACGTCCTCTCGGCGCAGGAGGACATCCAGTCCAAGGTCAAGGAAGAGCTCGGCGAGCGGCAGCGGGAGATCTACCTGCGCGAACAGCTCAAGGCGATCCAGAAGGAGCTCGGCGAAGGCGACGGGGCGAGCGACGAAGCCTTGAACGAGCTGAAGGTCAAGCTCGATGCGCTCGATCTGCCGGAAGAGGCCCGCAAGGAAGTGAATCGCGAATGGGCCCGGTTGAACCGGGCCGGACGCGAGTCGATGGAAGCGCAGGTCATCCGCACCTTCCTCGAGACGATCTCCGAGCTTCCCTGGAACGCGCGCAGCGAGGACGACCTGGACGTGCAGAAGGCCGCGCGGATCCTGGACGAGGATCACTACGGCTTGAAGGACGTCAAGGACCGCATTCTCGAGTTCCTCGCCGTGCGGCAGCTGTCGCAGACGCGCGACCAGGGGCAGCCCGCAGGAATCGATCCGAAAGCGGGCGTCCCGGACACCGCATCGGAACCCGCCGCGGCCGGACAGGACGCGCGCAGGTCGAAGCGCTCCCGGGGACGCATTCTCCTTTTCGTCGGGCCTCCCGGCGTCGGAAAGACTTCCATCGCCAAGTCGATCGCACGCGCGATGGGGCGCGAGTACGTGCGGATCTCGTTGGGAGGGGCGCGCGACGAAGCCGACATCCGCGGCCACCGCCGGACCTACATCGGCGCGATGCCCGGCCGCATCCTGCAGGGGATGAAGCAGGCGGGGACCAAGAACCCCGTCTTCCTGCTGGATGAGGTCGACAAGCTCGGCGTATCGTTTCAGGGCGATCCCGCGTCGGCGCTCTTGGAAGTGCTCGACCCGGCGCAGAACGATTCCTTCACCGACCACTACCTCGGGGTCCCATTCGACCTGTCGGAGGTCCTGTTCATCGCCACGGCCAACTTCCTCCAGGGCATCCCGGGACCGTTGCTGGATCGGATGGAGACCGTCGATTTCGCCGGCTATACCGAGGCCGAGAAACTCCACATCGCCCGCGGCTACCTCGTCCCCCGGCAGATCCGGGAGAACGGGCTCGCGCCCGCGCAACTGAACCTGGGCGACGACGCGCTGCGAGTGATCATCACCAGCTATACGCGGGAGGCGGGCGTGCGGCAGCTCGAGCTTCAGCTCGGGAAGCTGGCGCGCAAGGTCGCGCGCCGCATCGCCGCGCGCGAGGTCGAGCGCGTGAACGTCACGGCCGCCGACGTGCCGGCCCACCTGGGCCGCCCCAAGGTACATCCGGAGAAGATGGCCCACGAAGACCAGGTGGGCATCGCGACCGGCATGTACTACACGCCGGCCGGAGGAGACATCATGTTCGTCGAGGCGTCTCTCATGCGGGGCAAGGGGGACCTGATCCTGACGGGCCAGCTGGGCGACGTCATGAAGGAGTCGGCCCGGGCGGCATGGACATACGCGCGCTCGCACGCCGCATGGCTGGGGATCGAGGAGCGCGAGTTCGAGCGGGACGTTCATATCCACGTGCCGGCCGGCTCGATTCCCAAGGACGGTCCGTCCGCGGGCATCGCCATGGCCTCAGCGCTCGTCTCCGCGCTGTCCAAGAGGCCGGTGCGCAACGACGTGGCGATGACGGGCGAAATCACGATCTCCGGGCGTGTGCTTCCGATCGGAGGCCTGAAGGAGAAGGTCCTCGGCGCCGTCCGCGCCGGGATCACGCACATCGTGCTGCCCAGGGAAAACGAAGCCGACCTGGAGGACCTGCCCGAAGAGGTTCGCCGCGGGATCGAGATCAGCCCGGTCGAGAGTCTGGCCGAGGCGCTCGCCGTGACGCTGCGCGATACGACGCTCCAGGAAGGGCGCCTCTTGTTCGGCACCGTCGCGGCGACGCCGCCGGCGGGACCGGGAACGGGAACGGATCGCCCGGCTTACTAGCAGGGTGCTGGAAAAAGGTTTGGACTGGCCCGTCCGGCGGTCCTCTCGAGACTACTGGCCCGGACGATCGGGGCGCGGGTGCTTGCGCGTCGGGCTTGGCCCTCCGGGGTCCTCGGGGACGGGCCTTCCCAGGCGATCGCCGCAGACGGCGCACAGGAGCGACGACCGCTCCGGCGGGAGCGGGGCGCCGCAATTGAGGCAGGCGCCGCTCTTCCCGCCGGCGACCCTGCCGCGCTCCTGAGCCGCCGGTGGAAGTGACCACCATCGGCAACGAGGGCCTGATCGGCTCTCCGCCTATCTCGATCAGCGGTGCGCGCGATGGCTCCTCATGACGCACGATCGGGTTCTGGGAGACCGCATCGCCCTGACCCAGGAGTCCTGGCCGAAATGCTGGGCGTGCGGCGCGCGGGAGTGACCCAGGCCGCCAACGGGCTCCGACGCCTGATCGACTACCACCCCGGCATGATCCACGTTCTCGACCGCAGGGGCCTGGAGAGAGCGGCGTGCGAATGTTACGAGCTCATCCGATCCGAGCACGAGGCCCTCATCGGCTGAGGCTCGGCCGGACGGCGGTCGGCGATCCCGCGGGGGAAGCGGTCGCGCCGCCCTCCAGGAAGTCGATCAGGGCGCGGTGAAACGTTTCCGGCGCCTCCAAGTGCGGAATGTGGGCGACGTCGGACAACTCGATCAACTTGCTGCCGGGGATATCGCGCTGCGCGTCCTTCCCCAGCTGCGGATAATTCCCAAGCCCCTGGAGCGCCTCCTCCGGGACCCAGCCGCGCCCGATCGTCGTGCGGTCCTCCTGGCCGATGACGAGGAGCGTGGCGACCGCGATGCGTCGGAACTCGCCGCGAACCGGCTGCTGGTAGATCATCTCGGAGGTGCGCGCCGCGGCCTGGGCGAACCGCGGAAACTCTCCCGACCTCGCCATGCGCGCGCGGGCTTCGACGAAGCGCTCATATTCCGGCTTCCAGTGGGCCACGTACCGGCGGTACACAGCGCGGATCGCGTCCGGGTCGGTCAGAGCCATCTCCAGGCCGAACAGTTTGTCGATCGGCTGCGGAGGAATCTGGAGACGGTAGTCCTCGAGTCCGATCGGATTCTCCAGGATCAGCCGCGACGTGCGCTGGGGGTAGCTCCGTGCGAACCGCACCGCCAGCATCCCTCCCATGGAGTGGCCGACCACGGCGACGCGCGCGATTCCCAGAGCGTCCAGGAGCCTGGCCGTATTGGCAGCGAGGAAATCGAAGGAGTAGTGGACGTCGGGTTTGCCCGATTTGCCGAAGCCGATCTGATCGGGGGCGATGACGCGAAAGCCGGCCTGAGCCAGCGCCCGAATCGTCGCCTCCCAGTACGCGGCAGAGAAGTTCTTCCCGTGCAGGAGCAGAACCGTTCCGCGGGTGCCCGCGTCCAGCGCCGACACATCCATGTACGCCATCCGCACCGGCTGCCCTTCGACCTCCAGCGGCAGGAAATGCACCGGGAACGGGTAGGGCCACTCCTCCATGGCGATTCCCAGCGCCGGAACGCCGGGACCGGCCACCGACGGCCTGGCCTGGGCGGCGGCCGGCCGCGGCACGAGCCACGCAAGAAGCACCGCGACGGGTAGCGCGCGGACGAGATCTTCCGTCTTCCGACTCCAGGCCGTCATGGGTCGGCGCTCGCCCCTTGTTCCGTTCACCGCTTGCAGGAGTCGGGCCGACGGCGGCGATTGCGGCTTAGAACTCGGACGACGTGATGGCGACATCCGCCGAGGTCCAGGCCTGCCGGAATTGCTTTTCCGCGCGGGCCGCCTCCTCTTTCTTCCCTTCAAGAGCGAGGCTCGCGGCCAGGCCCTTGAGCGACCACCCGTTGTCGGGATTGCGCTTCAGATCTTCGCGGAAAACGGCCTCGGCCTCCGCGCCGCGACGAAGCGACAGCAGAATCGCACCCAGCGAATGACGGACCGGGTAGTACCAGTCGGGCGGCTCGTCATAGTGCAGGCCGTCCTGCGCGGCGACGGCCTGGCGAAAAGAGCGGATCGCTTCGTCGGATTTTCCGCTTCTGGCCAGGATCTGGCCGGACAACGTCCGCGACGCGACCGTCAGGAGCGCCGAGGATTGATTCTGGCCTTCCACCGCGTCGGCCGGGATCTTGCCCAGGATCGCATCGACCCTTTCCTTCTCCGCCTCCGCCTCGGCGGTGCGACCGAGCTTGGCCAGGGCCACGCCCCGAGCGTAGTGCCACAGGGCCCCGGCAAAAGGAAAGTCCTCCGGGGGAGCGGGCTCGGCCAGCGCCTCCTCCCATTTCCCGAAGCGCAGAAGAGCCGATTGCGGGTACGACAGCGTGACATCGATCCCCGGCATTTCCTTGAGCATCGCCGGTGGCACGGCGGCCACCGTGTCTCGGGCGGCCCGGATCGACTCGGCGCTGCGCCCCTCCATCATCGTGGTGGACCACAGAAACTGATAGTTGTGAGCCAGGTACATGGCGTAGAACCCCTCGGGCTTCGCCGCCGCCACGTACTTGCGGTCCACGGTGATCGCGCGCCGATTGGCCTCCGAGGCCTCGCCGTAGCGTCCGACGCGGGCATAGACGTGGGACGGCATGTGCACGATATGTCCCGCTCCGGGCATGGCCTTCTCCAGTCGGCCGGCGGCGGCTAATGCCTTCTCCGGGTGCGGCGACGCTTCGACCGCGTGCACGTAGTAGTGGTTCGCGCCGGGATGCCGCGGGTTGCGCGCGAGAACCCTCTCCAGAGTCGCGACGATCTCCAGGGTTCCGGGGTACGGCGCGCCGTCGGGGCCCCAGAGATCCCACGGCCGCAGATCCATCATCGATTCGGCAAAGAGCGTCTGCACGTCGTCGTCCTGGGGATGCCGCCGCGCCACCGCGCGCATCGCCTCGGCGTAAGCGGTGTCGAGCGCCTTTTGCGCCGGCGCGTCGGCGTGGGCCGGGTTCGCGTAGCGCCTGGCCAGCGCTCGGATCAGATCCTGCTCGACCGCGCTCGCTTTCGAGACTTTGGCCAGCGCCTTCTGCTCGAAGTCCCAGGCCGCCCTGGCCCGATCGGGCAGCGCCGGCAGGTTGATGTTGGGGCCGAGCGTCAGGGCCGCGCCCCACCAGCAGATGGCGCAATCGGGATCGAGCCGCGCGGCCTCCTCGAAATCGCGCTGGGCCTCGTCGTGGTTGAAGCCGTAGACCAGACGCAGACCCTGATCGAAATACCGCTGCGCCGCCACCGACCGGGTCGAGATCGCGCGGTGGTGATGGCCCAGGTCCGAGAAGAGAGCGGGGGCGGCTCGCGGCCCGTCGCCCTTCTCGGGACCTGCCTCGCGAGCCCGTCCTTGCCCGCCGAGCGCGAGGAGAAGAAAGAAGCAGGAAGGGAAAAACGCCGCGACTGCCGTTTTCGTGCGCATCGTGAGATCTCCTGGGATCACGATCCTAGATCTGTTTTAATGCCGTGACCGCTTGCAGAGGACAAAGGAGAATGCCATGAAGATCCCGCCGCCTCTGGCATCGGCTCTGGCTCTGGCTCTGGCTCTGGTTGGCTCCGCCGCGGCCGGCGCCGCGCCCTCCGAGAACACCGGCACGGCCAGCGGACAGCTCACCGTCGCCGGAAAGACGACGCCGCTGGCCTACGCCTACGCCCGGGCCGAGAAGGGATTCTTCGATCCGGCCAAGGAAGACATCCTGATCATCCTGTCGGACGTTCCCATTCCGGAAGACGCGCTGGCCGACGAATTCGCCCGCCATCACTTAGCCGCCGAGGGCAAGCTGCACGCGGTCGAAGTGACCTTGAGCTCCGACCGCGAGCCGGTCTCCGGCGGCCTGCTCCACGAGGCCTTCTCGCAAACGCAGGGCTACGTTTCCGTGGCCGGCATGCACCGTTTCGAGCCCAAGACGTTCGATGACAAGCTGGTGGAAGGCCGGCTTTCGATGAGCAAGCCCTCCGAGTTCATGGAGAAGTCGTTCCAGTACGACGCCACGTTCCGCGCCGCCGTCTGGCGTCGGCCGCCTCCCACCGCGAGCGGGCCCGAGGCCGCGCAGACGGCTCCGGGCAAAGCCACGCTGGCGTTTCTGAAGGCGGCGCGCTCGGGCAACAAGGCGGCCCTTCAGAAGCTGATGACTGCAGAGGCCGGCAAGGAACTCGACGGGCCGCACGGCCGGGAGGCGCTGGACATCCTGAAGGCCACGGTTCCCAATCCGGCGGCCGCGCAGATCGAGAGCGTCGACATCCAGGGAAACACGGCACGGGTCTCAGTGGTCGAGAAGTCCAAGGACGCAAGCGTGACGTCCCACTTCACGCTGACCCTGGAAGGCGGCGCGTGGAAGGTGGGCGGGATGTAGGCGCGGACCTGCGCGGCGGGTGCATGATCTACTTTCCGTCATGAAACGGGCCGCCGCCTGTCTCGCTCTGCCCACGGCCATCCTCCTCTGCCTCGGCGCGGCCGCCGCCGCCGCGTCCGGCGTTCCGACATCGCGGCCTGTGGGCCTGCGGGTGATCGAGCGCGCGGACGCGGCGCGCGCGACCAAACGGTTCCCCCATGGCCGGCCCGTCCAGATCTGCCTGTGGTACCCCGCGGCCTCCGGGTCTCCGGCGATGACCTATCGCGATTACGTCGTGCTCGCGGGGCGGGAGACGTCGTTCGGGCCGGCGGATCCTCAGGCGGAGGCAGACGCGGCGGAGAAGTATCGGGCGTTTCTCTCTTCCGCCGGAATTCCTCCCCAGGAATCCGAGGCGTTGCTCGCGACGAAGATGCGGGCTTCGCGCGACGCCGATCCGGCGCCCGGGCGCTTTCCCCTCGTCCTGATCGCGCCGGGAAACGGCGATTCGGTCCACGACCAGGCCTTCCTCGCGGAGCGGCTGGCGGCGAGGGGCTTCGCCGTCGCGGCGGTTCCTTCGCAGTCGCGAATCGACGGCCCGATGACGAGCGAGCGGGACATCCCGGACCAGGCGGAGGCGCAAGCCACCGACCTGGCTCTGGCGCTTCGCACCGTTCGTTTCGAATCGTCGGTGCGACCCGGCCGCTTCGGCGTCGTCGGCCACAGCTTCGGGGCCCGATCCGCGCTCTTGCTGGCCATGACCGATCCCGACGCCGCCGCCGTGGTCAGCCTGGACGGGGGAATCGGCGGCAAGGCCGGAAAGGGATTCCTGGAAAAGGCCCGCGCGTTCCGGCCCGCTCGCGCCACCGCCCCCATCCTGCATCTGTACGAGGAAGGGGATCGGCGCATGGTCCCGGACTTCGACCTCCTGCGGTCTCTGCGCGGCGCCAGCCGATGGCTGGTCAAGGTCGACGACATGGCCCACGCACATTTCTCGAGCGTGGGAGTGCTCGTGCGCACGTCGCCCGCTCTCTTTCGGGTGACGTCCGCTCGGGAACGAACCGCCGCCGCGTGGGACGCCGTTTTCGAAGCCACGGCGAGCTTCCTCGATCAGTTCGTGGCGCAACCCGCCACCGGTCCGACCGCGCGCGCCTCCGGCGGCTGGTCGCCTCCCGCCTCGCCTCTGTTGCACGTCACGATCCTGTCCCCCGCATCGCCTCCGGAGCGCCGCAGGCTTCCGGCCGGCGCGCCGGCCGTTCCCAGCCGCTGACGGGAACCGGCACGAGACGCGATTGCCGCGCCGCGCACCGCGCCCTATGTGCGCGATCCCCGGTCCACGCCGCTTTGCCCCGACCATCGCTTCGCGGATAATGCGGGCCCCCTCATGTGGATCGTCCGGCTCGCCCTCCGCCGCCCCTACACCTTCGTCGTCGTGGCTCTGGTCATCCTGATCCTCGGCCCCCTGACGATCGCGCGCACGCCGACCGATATCTTCCCCAACATCAACATCCCGGTCGTCAGCACGATCTGGTTCTACACCGGGCTCTCCGCGCCGGAGATGGCCAACCGGATCGTCTCGGGCTACGAGCGCGCCCTGACCACCACGGTCAACGACATCGAGCACATCGAGTCTCAGACCCTGTCCGGTCTCTCCGTGGTGAAGATCTTCTTCCAGCCCAAGGTCCGCATCGACGCGGCGGTCTCGCAGGTGACAGCCATCGCGCAGACGGTCGTGCGTTCGGACCCGCCGGGCACAAGCCCCCCTCTGGTCATCCAGTACAGCGCCTCGAGCGTCCCGGTGATCCAGCTCGCGTTGTCCGGACAGGGGCTGACCGAGCAGCAGCTCTTCGACTTCGGCAACAACTCCATCCGCACGCAGCTCGCCACCGTGCAGGGCGCCGCGATCCCCTTTCCGTACGGCGGCAAGCAGCGGGCGATCCAGGTCGACCTCGATTTGAACGCGCTTCAGGCCCAGGGACTCGCGCCGAGCGACGTGGTCAGCGCCATCAACGCCCAAAACCTGATCCTTCCCGCCGGCACGTCGAAGATCGGGTCCTTCGAGTACAGCGTCGAGATGAACAGCAGCCCCACGACGGTGCAGGGTTTGAACGACCTGCCGATCCGCGCGAGCAACGGGGCGGTGGTGTTCGTCCGGGACGTCGCGCACGTCCGCGACGGCAATCCGCCCCAGACCAATATCGTCCGCGTCAACGGCCAGCGCGCCTCGCTCCTGACGATCCTGAAGACGGGCGGGACCTCGACCCTCGACATCATCTCCCGCGTGCGCGACCAGCTGCCGGTGATCGCCTCGACCCTCCCGCGGGAGCTGCGCATCACCCCGCTGAACGACCAGTCCGTCTTCGTGCGCGCGTCGATCGACGGAGTCAAGCGTGAAGCGCTGATCGCCGCATGCCTGACCGGGCTGATGATCCTGATCTTCCTGGGGAGCTGGAGGAGCACGGTGATCATCGCCGTGTCGATCCCGCTGTCGATCCTGACGTCGATCCTGGTCCTGGCCGCGCTGGGCGAGACCATCAACATCATGACGCTCGGGGGCCTGGCGCTGGCGGTCGGCATCCTGGTCGACGACGCGACCGTGGAGATCGAGAACATCAACCGGAACCTCGAGCAGGGCAAGCCCATCGAGCAGGCCATCCTGGACGGCGCGGCGCAGATCGCCGTCCCCGCGTTCGTCTCCACGCTCTCGATCTGCATCGTCTTCGTGCCGATGTTCTTCCTGACCGGCGTGGCCCGCTACCTCTTCGTGCCGCTGGCCGAGGCCGTGGTCTTCGCCATGCTGGCGTCCTACTTCCTGTCCCGGACCCTCGTGCCCACCATGGCCAAGTACCTGCTGCGCGAGCACCGCCCCCACGAGCTGGCGGGCCGGCAGAATCTCTTCGCGCGCATCCAGCAGGGCTTCGAGCGGAAGTTCGAGAGCCTGCGCCGCTCCTACCGCGGCCTCCTGGATCTCTTTCTCCAGCGCCGCAAGGCCTTCCTGCTGATCTTTCTGAGCGCCTGCGTGGCGTCCGCGGTCGTGCTGTACCCCTGGCTGGGCGAAGACTTCTTCCCGCAGGTCGACGCGGGGCAATTGAAGCTGCACCTGCGGGCCCGGACGGGCACGCGCATCGAGGAGACCGCGCGGCTCTGCGACGAGATCGACCGGAGCATCCGGCGGATCATCCCGCCCGAGGAGCTCTCCGCGGTCATCGACAACATCGGCATTCCCTACAGCGGCCTCAACCTGTCCTACAGCAACTCCGCGCCGGTCGGCCCGGCCGACGCCGACATCCTCGTCTCGATGAAAGAAGGACATCGACCGACCGCGGACGTCATCCGGCTGATGCGCTCCCGGCTGGCGCAGGAGTTTCCCGGCGTGACGTTCTATTTCCTGCCCGTCGACATCGTCAGCCAGATCCTGAACTTCGGCCTGCCCGCGCCCATCGACGTGCAGGTCGTGGGCCGCAACCTGGCCGCCAACCGGGCCTTCGCCGAAACCCTGATGGAAAAGATCCGCCACGTTCCGGGCATCGTGGACGTGCGCATCCAGCAGCCGTTCGACGCTCCCAAGCTCTTCGTCCAGGTGGACCGCGTCCGCTCGCAGCAGGTCGGCTACACGCAGCGGGACGTCGCCGGGAACCTGCTGGTGGCCCTCTCCGGGAGCTCGCAGACATCGCCGGGGTTCTGGCTGGACCCCAAGACGGGAGTCAGCTACAACGTGGCGGTTCAGGCGCCGCAGTACCGGATCGCCTCGCTTCAGGATCTCCAGAACATTCCGATCACCGGGGCCGCCGGGCGGCCTCCGCAAGTCATCGGAAATCTCGCTTCGATTTCCCGGGACAGCGAGCCCGGCACGGTCTCGCATTACAACGCGCAGCCGGTCATCGACGTCTACGGCGGCGTCGACCGGACCGACCTGGGGAGCGTCGAGAAGCCGGTGACCCGCCTGGTCGAGGCGTCGCGCATGGCGCTGCCGCGCGGCTCTCAGCTCATCCTGCGCGGCCAGGCCGAGACGATGCGGACCTCGTTCAAGGGCCTGCTCCTCGGCCTCCTCTTCGCGATCGTCCTCGTCTACCTCCTGATCGTCGTGAACTTCCAGTCCTGGCTCGATCCCTTCATCATCATTTCGGCGCTGCCGGCGGCCATCGCCGGAATCGTGTGGATGCTCTTCCTCGCGCACACCACGATCAGCGTGCCCTCCCTGACAGGAGCGATCATGTGCATGGGCGTGGCCACGGCCAACAGCATCCTGGTGGTCAGCTTCGCCAAGGAACAGATGCAGGAGGGGGCAAGCCCGATCCAGGCCGCCTCGGAGGCGGGATTCACCCGCTTCCGTCCTGTCATCATGACCGCCCTGGCGATGATCATCGGGATGGTGCCGATGGCGCTGGGCTTGGGCGAAGGCGGCGAGCAGAACGCTCCGCTGGGGCGCGCCGTCATCGGCGGCCTGCTCTTCGCCACGGTCTCCACGCTCTTGTTCGTCCCGGTGTTCTTCAGCGTCCTCCACGGCTGGCTCGCCGCCCGGGCAGAGGTGCGCGCATTGAGAAAGAAGACGTCATGAGCTCCGATTCTCCGGGCCGCCCAACCGCTCCGCCGCCGCTCGGTCGGGGCAGACGAGGGATGCTCTTCTCCATTGCCGGCGTGGGGATCCTCGCCGCCGGCTTCGGAATCGCCACCCGAATACACGGGCGCAAGACGCTCCGGCAGGAGACAGAAGCCTCGGCAGCGCCGGTGGTCTCGGTGCTCGTCCCGCAGCGCGGCGCCGCGCAGCAGGAGCTCGTCCTGCCCGGCAGCGCCCAGGCTTTCACCGACTCCCCCATCTACGCGCGCGCGAGCGGTTACCTGCGAAAGTGGTACGCCGACATCGGCACCCGGGTGCGCAAGGGGCAGCTGTTGGCGGAGATCGAATCGCCGGAAACGGATCAGCAGCTCCTGCAGGCGCGCGCCGACCTCGGCACGGCCCGCGCCAACGAACGGCTGGCCAAGGTCACGGCCGATCGCTACCTCGAGCTGATCAAGACGGACTCGGTGTCCAAACAGGACGTGGACAACGCCGTGGAGACCCTGGCGGCCCGGCGCGCCGAGGTCGCTTCGTCGGAAGCCAACGTGCGCCGCCTGCAGCAGATCGTCGCCTTCGAGCGCATCGAGGCGCCCTTCGACGGCGTCATCACCGCGCGCAACACCGACATCGGCCAGCTCGTCGACGCCGGCTCGAGCGGCGGAACGAGCCGCGAGCTCTTCCACATCGCCACGACCGGAACCCTGCGCGTGTTCGTCAACGTGCCCCAGACCGCCTCGGCCGCGGCCACTCCCGGAGTGCCGGTCGACGTGACGCTGACCGAGCGGCCCGGGCGCGCCTCCGCCGGCAAGATCGTCCGCAACGCGGGATCGATCGACCCGGGCACGCGCACGATGCTCGTGGAGATCGACCTGGACAATCGCGACGGCGAGATCCTTCCCGGGGCCGCGGTCGAGGCGCATCTGAAGCTGGCCAGCGGCGGCACGACCTGGCTCCTGCCGGTGAGCGCTCTGATGTTCCGCGCGGAGGGCGTCCGGGTGGCCGTCCTGGCCCAGGGAAGCCGCGCGTCGCTGCTCCCCGTGACGCTCGGCCGCGACTTCGGCACGAACATCGAGATCACCTCCGGCCTGCCCTCCGGGGCCACCCTCATCGACAGCCCTCCGGACTCGCTCATCGACGGACAGGCCGTCCGCGTGGCCCGGCCCGCCGCGGCGCCGTCCCCTTCGCCCAAGAGCTGACGCGGGCTTCGCCCGCTCGTGAGGCGTGAGGCGTGAGGCGTGAGGCGTGAGGCGTGAGGCGTGAGGCGTGAGGCGTCGAAAGAAAACCGCTTCATCAAGCCGTAGTCAGGAGAATTCTCGAACCTGAGTACGCGCCCTCGAGCTCGCGGCGCGCGTAGTCTCCTGAGCGGAGCGAAGGAGGAGGCGCGCGTTGCGGGAGCGAGAGCGCACCCGGGATCAGGAGGGCGGTCGAGCCCTTTTGGGCGAGCCGCCCACCGGTGCGCTGAAAGCGCAGATCCTGGGTAAGCGGAAGCGACGTGGGAGGTCGCATCCGGCCGAGCGGACCGCCGGTGCGCGCAGCGCAGATCCCGATCGAGCGGAAGCGACGGTGTGGCACGGATTCTGCTCCTCTTCATTTGTGACGCGCGCTGATCCACATCGCACGCGGTGACAGACAGGTGAATGGCGAGAGGCCCGCGGGGCGGGCTTCCCCGATCGAAAAGGAGATTCAAAATGCGCTCCCCGTGTCGTTTCTTGATGGCAATCGTCCTCCTGGCCGCAGCGAGCGGTGCGGCCCTGGCGCAGGATCCAACTCCGACGACCGCTCCCGAGTCCAGTGCGCCAGCCTCGCAGTCGGCCCCTTCCGCTCAGTCCGCCGCTCCGCTCCCCGTGACGACGCCGGCGGCCCTTTCGACGGTGCCGGTGCCGGAAGCCAACCCGGCCGTCTCGCCGGCGACGTCGACGATGCAGGCTCCTTCGACGACCTCGTCGAGCCAGAGCGCCCCTTCGGCCGCCGCTCCGGCGACGGCGCCCACCGACACGGCTTACGCCACGGCTCCCAGAGCGAACAAGAAGATCTCCCGTCCCGAGGCTGCCGCGAAAACGGCGCGCAAGTCGGCGCCGCGCGCACCGGTCTCCAGCCAGGAATCGAGCGGCAGGAATAAGGACCAGTCCGCGGCAGCGGCTGGCGCGGCCGCCGGCACGGTTTCGACCAATCCGCCCGCCAACCCGCCTTCGGGCGGCACCGCGGGCACGACGGCACCCTCGGTCGACGCGAACCCCGCTCCGCCGGCTCCGGTCGAGCCGGCTGCCCCCATCAACCCATCGGCGCAATCCCAGCAGTCGCAGTCGGCAGCCTCCACCGAGACGGCGCCGGCGGCGCGAAGCGGCATGAGCGCCAGCGGCTGGATCCTCGCGGCGATCGGGGTGTTCGGCCTTCTCTACATCGGCTACCTGATCCACCGCCGGCAGAGGGAGGAGCGCCTTTCGATCCTCGACCACGATTTCGGCTCGCCGACGCCCCGCTCTCCCGTGGCCCACACGCGGCTGTCGTAGGCGCCGCGCCCTGCGAGCGGTCTGGAGAGGCGGGGTGGAGACCCCGCCTCTTTCCTCGGCCGTTCCCCATACAAGCTTTGTATTGTGAGGCGCCGGCCGCCGTGTTCGCGGTCACGGCGTGAAGAAATAACGGGTCAGATGGAAGAAGATCGGAGCGGCGAAGCACAGGGAGTCGATCCGATCGAGCATCCCGCCATGCCCCTCGATCAGGCTCCCGTAGTCCTTGACCCCGCGATCGCGCTTGATGGCCGAGAGGATCAAGCCCCCGGCGAACCCCGCGAGCGTGATGGCCAGGGCCATGGCCCCGGCCTGCCACGGAGCGAACGGCGTCGACCACCATATGCCCGCTCCCACCGCGGTCGCCGCCAGCACGCCACCCACGAATCCCTCCCACGTCTTGTTCGGGCTGATGCCCGGAGCGATGGGGTGACGCCCGAAGAGCTTGCCGAAGGTGTACTGAAAAACGTCGGACAGCTCGACGACGAGAACCAGGAAGACCAGAAGCTTCGTGTTGCTCCGGCCGTATCCCGGAATCTGGAGCACCAGGAGCGCCGGGGCGTAGCTGACGCAGTAGACGCAGACCATCAGCCCCCAGTGGATTGTCGCCGTCCGCTCGAGGAAGCGCTCGGTGCGGCCGGCGAGGACGTTGGAGACCGCGACGAACACGAAGGCGTAGACCGGGATCATGATGGAGAAGAAGCCGTACCACCGCTGCCCGATCAGCCAGTACTGAAGAGGTGTGATCAGGAAGAAGCTCCAGAAGAGCGTGCGGTGGTCCTCGCGCCGGGTGGGGGCGAGCGTCACGAACTCCCGCAGAGCGAGGAACGACACGAGCGCGAAGAGGAGAATCGAACCCGTCGGCCCGATCCAGACCGCCAGCGTGAAGACGCCGGCCATGACCCACCAGGCCCGGATGCGCGCGTTCAAGTTGGCCACGGTGGCGCGCGCCGCGTCGCCGCGCACGGTCCCGGCCAGGATCGCGCCGGCGGCGCTCGAGATGACCAGCAGCGCCGCCACGCCGCCGACGAGAGCCAGCAGCTGGTGGTCGCCGGGCCCGTTCATGCGCCGGCCAGCGCGCGCACGGCCGCCCGCGCTCTCTCCAGGAACTCCGTCTTGGCCTCGCCCGACGCCGGCGCGATCGGGTGCCCGAACACGACCCGCGAGAGCATCGGAACCGGCAGGGATTCTCCTTTGGGCAGGATCCGGTTCATGTTGTCCAGATAGACGGGCATCGCTTCGAGCTCGGGCCGCCCCTGGCACAGGTGAAAGAGCCCGCTCTTGAACGGCGCGACGTCGTCTCCCGTCCCCCGCGTTCCCTCCGGAAAGAGGATCAGCGAGTCTCCTTCCTGGAGCGCCGCGGCCAGTGCCGCGATCGCTCCCTGCGCGGCCTCGAGGCGTCCTTGCCCTCCCTCTTCCGGCGCGCCGGTCTTCGACGGCCGATCGACGAGCACCGCGCGGAACACGCGGGATGCCAGGAAGCGCCGAAGGCCTCCCCGCTCCCAGTAGTCCCGGGCCGCGACCGGGCGCGTGCGCTCGCGCACCGGAGCCGGGAGCGCCGACCACAGAACGACGAAATCGAGATGGCTGGTGTGGTTGGCGAAATAAACGCGCTGCCGCTCGTCGGGCGGCCCGCCCAGATAGAACACCGAGGGTCCCGCCACGAGCCGCGCCAGCCCGGCCACCAGCGCCGCGATCATCCGCGCGCCCGAAGCTCGCGGGCGATCCGCGCCGTGCGCCGCGCCGCGGTGACGGCGGAGCCGACCAGGATGACGACGAGCGCGGCGTACAGCGAATGCGGCGGCCAGCCCGCCGCGGCCTCGCCGGCGGCGGCCAGGCACCCGAGCGTGAGCACGAACATCCGGTGCTGCTTCGCCATCGGCCCGGCGAAGCTCTGTGGAAGGCCGGTGGCCCCTCCCAGAACGCGCACGTACGCCGTCAGCATCGCGGCGAGCGCGGCCGTCCACCCCAGGGCCCGGCCCCAGGGAAGCGCCCGAACCGCCAGGCCGGTCCCGACCAGGACGAGCGAGTCCGCCAGGCGGTCCGGAAGGTCGTTGTAGATCTCGCCCACCGGGCTGCCGAGCCCGCCCTCGACCGCGATCAAGCCGTCCAGCATGTTGCACAGAAGCCGGATCTGAACCAGAGCGGCCGCGGCGACCAGAAGCGGCCAGCGCGTCCCGCCGTCGGCCGCGAGCGAGAGCGCCAGACACGCTCCCGCCACCCCCGCGGCGACGACGCTGGCGATCGAGACCGCGTTGGGACGCACGCCGCGGGCCGCCAGCCAGGCCGCGAGCGCACGCGCCCACCGCCGCTCGCGCGTCTTCAAAGGCCGCCGCGTTCCCGATTGCATTGCGTTGTCGCGGAAGATCGAAGGAAGAGGATAACCCGCCGGCGGATCCTTCTGCGGACGGGTAAGATCGGACGGAAGGATGAAACCATGATCCGAAACAACCGACGATCCGTGCTGGCGACCCTGACCCTGACGACAGCGGCGCTGGCGCTCGCCGCGCTGGCCGGGCGCTCCCCGGCGAACGCCGCGGCGACGGCCGGCCTCTCCACCGCGACGGCCTCTGCGCTCTCTTTCGGCGACGACTTCTGGAAGCGCTGGGGAGACGGCAAGGCCGAGCTCGCGGGCTACGACCTGACCTTCCCACGCTACGGCGAGCTGCGCAAAGGGACGGCCGTCGCCGTCTTCGTGACGGAGACGTTCTCCAACTCCTCGCGCGTCAAGGCCGATCCCGGCAAGCATCCCCCATCCGACGAATACCCGGTCATGAAGTTGAACCTGGTGCAGGATTTCTCCACCGGCATCTACGACTACAACCTGATGACCAGCGCGTTCGTCGCCCTGACGCCGGTCAACGGGCGGCCCGCCGGCGCGGTGACCAAGATCTCCTTCTCCTCGCAGGAATGGTGCGGCCAGATCTACGGCCAGCTCCTCTTCGACGCCGGAGCCGCGCGCCTGACGTCGCACAGCTACTTCGACGGTGAATCCGACCAGGCCCGCACCCTCGCCGTTCCCGCCGACGCTCTCGCCGGGGACGCCCTGCTCCTCTGGGCGCGCGGACTGGCGGCCCCGGCCCTCGCGCCCGGAGAGCGCCGGGAGGTCGCCCTGGTCAAGTCGCTGCGCGCCGCCCGCCTGATGCACCAGCCCGTCGAGATGCTCCGGGCCGCGCTCTCCCGCGACGCCGCGCCGGAGCGCGTCACCGTTCCCGCCGGCGCGTTCGAGGTCGAGCGGCGCAGAGTCGAGATCTCCGGCGGCGCGTCGTGGACGATTCTGGTCGAGGCAGCCGAGCCGCACCGCATCGTTCAATGGGAGACGTCCGACGGCGAACGCGCGTCGCTCCTGGCGAGCGACCGCCTGGAGTACTGGAGGATGCACGCGGAGAAGGATCTGCCGGCCCTGTCGCGGCTGGGCCTGAAGGCGCGGCCGCCGCGAACGCCGTAAACGTCGCCTCCGCTGCGCGGAGTCTGCGCCTTTGGCGCACCGGCGCTCGGCTCGCCCAAAGGGGCTCGACCGAGCGCCTGACTCCGTGCTCGCTCCGGCTCCCGCGGCGCGCGCCTCCTCCTTCGCTTCCGCTCAGGAGACTACGCGCGCCGCGAGCTTAAGGACGAGTAGATCGGGTCCGAGAATTCTCTTGACTAGGGTTTAACGGGCGGGCCATCTTTCGACGCCTCACGCCTCACGCCTCAGGGCGAAGCCCCTACTTCTTCTTCTCCGCCTTCATCTTCTCCATCATCTGCATCATGGCGGCGTTGAACTTGTCGTAGGCCACACTGTCGGTCTCGAAGCTCGCGTACATGTAGTTCGTATTGGACCAGTCCCACTTCTGGCCGGCGTCGGTGAACGTCTGCCGGGTGGTGCGTCCCTGCTCGTACTCCTTGTGGATCGGATCGGCGCCCGGCGGATTGACCACCTTGGAGTTGCCTCCCAGGCCGCCCGGGGTCAGGTGGCCGGAGAAACTGCCGTAGGAGCCGATCGTGATGACGTGCTCTGCGCCCTCGACCTTGCGGGTGATCGGGACGTACTGGATCTTGGAGCGTTCCGGCGGCGCCGCGGGCGGGACCGTCGCGCGGGCGATCTCTTCGAGGGCCTTGCGCTGCGCCGGGTTGGCCTTCTCATCGATGTAGATGTTGGCGAAGTCCCAGTCGCCGATCGATTCCATCATCGTCTTGCTCATCGGGCTCTGGCCCATGAACGCGATGGCCAGCCCGTCCAAGGAGACGTCCCCGTATCTGCCTTTCTGGATGAACACGACCTGGCCGCCGCTGCACTGCATGCGCGTGGGCTTGGAGTCGAACCAGCACGGGCAGGCCGAGTCGCAGGAGCACGCCTCCTCCAGCTCGCCCGAGACCTTCCACGGGCCCTTCTTCTCGTCCGCAGCGCCGGCCACCGCCGCACCGGCGAGGAACACGACTGCCGGAAGAACAAAGCGGGAGAGTCTCATTCCTTCACCTCCTGGAATGCGTTTGGCGGAAATTGTATCGGATCGGCGAGCCTTCGGCTGATGCGGAATCGTTCGCCCGGAAGGAAGGCGCTCAGCGGTCGAGCGTGACAACGACCTTTCCCGTCGTCGCGCGGCCGGCCAGCGCCCGATGCGCGTCGGGCAACCGCTCGAACGGGAACCGCGGACCGAGAATCGGGCGGATGCGGCCGGCCTCCCAATCCCCGAACAGCTCGGCCGCCGCCCGCCGCAGCTCGCCCCGGCGGTCGGCGACGAGAGAAAGGTTGAACCCGATCAGGGTCCGGCACTCCTGGACGAACTGGTAAGGAGAGAAGACGCCCATCGCCAGAAGCTCCCGCGCCGCCGCCCACCGGGCCACTCCCCGGGCTCCCGACGCCGCGGCGAAGCCGTAGAGGACGTAGCGGCCGGTCCGGTCCAGACGCCGCCAGAGCCGCCGGAAGAGGCGGCCTCCGATCGCGTCGATCACGACGTCGGCGCGGCCGTCGAAGGAGCGGTCGAGAAGATCGCGCGCCGAATCGTAGAGGCCGGCTTGCTGCGCGCCGAGCTCTCGGCAAAGAGCGAGCTTTCCCTCCGAGCCCGCCAGCGCCAGAGTCCGGGCGCCGCGCCGAGAAAGGAGCTGCAGCAGCGCCGTGCCGACTCCTCCCGCGGCGGCGGTCACGATCACGCGGTCGCCTGCCTCGACGCGCGCCTGCGAGATCGCGTACCAGGCCGTGAGGAAGACCACCGGCATGGCCGCGGCCTCCCACAGATCGACGCCGTCGGGAAGCACGAATACCCGGTCCGCGGCGACGACGACCTTTTCGGCATGCCCCCCGAAGAGAGGGACGGCCGCGACCCGCTGGCCCGACCGAAGATCCGACACGCCCTCCCCCACCGTTTCGATCGTGCCGGAAATCTCCATACCCGGAACGAACGGCGGCCGGGGTGTTCGCGGGTAGGCGCCGGCGCGCACGAAGAGATCCGCGAAGTTCAAGCCGATCGCCGCCGTTCGGATCAGGACCTCTCCGCGCAGCGGCGCGGGGTCGGGGCGCTGGCGCAGGCAGAGGCGCTCCGGGCCGCCATAACGGTCGACGAACCATGCCCTCGATTCGATGGTCACGCCGGCGATTATCCCGGAGTCCGCTGTCGATCCGGCACCCCGCCGTTCGACTCTCCGACGAAAGGAGAATGGGACATGCGCTACATGCTTCTGATCTACACGCGGGAGGCCGATTGGGCGGCCATGAGCGAGGCCGAGAAGAGGAAAATCTCCCAGGACTACGGGTCGTTCACCGAGGGGATCCGCCAGAGCGGCCACTTCGTGACCGGCGACCCGCTCCAGCCCACGCCGCAGGCCCGCACCGTGCGGCTCCGCAGCGGAAAGCCGGTGCACACCGACGGGCCCTTCGCCGAGACCCGCGAGCAGCTGGGCGGCTACTACGTCATCGAGGCGAAGGACCTCGACGAGGCTTCGCGGATCGCCGGCCGGGTCCCCGGCGCGCGGGTGGGCTCGATCGAGGTACGGCCGATCCAGGCGATGTGACGGCGGGATCCCCCGCGCCGGGTCAGGGTCGGGGCGCGGAGATCTGGATGCCTCGAGACGGACGGCACTGGATCTCTGCGACCCGGTCCGCCGCCGTTGGGCACCGAGGCTTCGATCGCCACGGCCCTTCCCTCCCGCCGGGCGCACCGCCGGTCAAGTCCTTCCATTCTCTCGAAAACCCTTCGCTGCCGGTTGCGTATCATTTAAGTATCCACTAAACTAATGCAGCCGATGCCAGTCGCCCCGACGCCCGCCGTCTTCGACGCCCTCGCGGCCCCGCGCCGGCGGGAGATCCTCCGGCTGGTCTGGCGCCAGGAGCGGTCCGCCGGCGACATCCACCGCGCGCTGCCCGACGTCAGCTTCGGCGCCGTCTCCCAGCATCTGGGAGTTCTGGAGTCCGCCGGCCTCGTGGCTCGCCGCGAGCAGGGACGGTTTCACTACTATGCCGCGCGCCGCGGCGACCTGGGCGCGCTCGCGACGTGGCTCGAAGAGATGTGGGAGAAGGCGCTGTCGGACTTGAAGGCCCTCGCGGAGTCGGAGAATCGGCGGGGACCTCGTCAGGGACCATCCCGCCGAAAGAAAAGGAGTCGACCGTCATGACCGAGCTGACCCAATCCCTGGAGCGGCGGATCTCGATTTGCGCGGAGCGCGAGACCGTCTTTCGCTACTTCACCGACGCGGCGCGGTTCGCCCGATGGTGGGGCCAGGGCTCGACCATCGAGGCGCGGCCGGGAGGCGCGATCCTGATCCGCTTCCCCAACGGCCAGGGCGCGCGCGGCGAAGTCCTGGAGATCGATCCGCCCCGCCGGATCGTCTTCAGCTACGGGTTGGGCGCAGGCAATCCCTCGGACGAATCCATCGTCACGATCGCGCTGGACGAAACGCCGGAAGGGACGGCCCTGCTCCTGAACCACGCCTTCACCAGCGCGAAGATCCGCGACCACTTCGTGCAGGGTTGGCGCCATCAGCTCGCGTTGTTCTCCAAGGCCGTGGCCGAGGAACGGCACGCCGACGTCGCGGACCGCGTGGACGCCTACCTGCGCGCGTGGGGCGACCCGGACGCCGCCGCGCGCCGGGCGCTGCTCGAGTCGTGCGCCGTTCCCGGGATCGTCTTTCGCGACGCCTTCAGCGCAACCGAGGGGCGGGAGGAGCTTCTGGCCAACCTCGACGCGGTGCAGGTCTTCATGCCCGGCGTTGCGCTCGCGCGAGAGGGCGACGTCGCCCTCTCGCACGGGACCGCCATGGCCCGTTGGACGGCCAGGAGGCAGAACGGCGAGACTGTCGGCCGCGGCACCAACGTCTACGACCTGGCGCCCGACGGCCGGCTGGCGCGCGTGGTCGGCTTCTGGGAGAAGTGACGCCGCGCTAGGATCCGCTGCGAGGAGGGCTGCCCATGTCGCAATCGCGCCGGAATTTTCTCGCCCGTACCGCCGCCGGGATCCTGGGAGCGGCGGCCGCCGGCAGAGGGGCAGCCCGCTCTCAGGCGTCCGGTCCGACGCCGAGCGCCACGCCGGTGGCCGGAACGCCGCCCGCGTTCGGTACGGCGCCTCCGGTCGGCCCCGAGGTGAACGGGAACACGTTCGCCGAATCGGAGAAGCTCATGCGCGTCGAGCTGACACCGGCCGAACGCGCTCAGGCCGCCGGCAACTGGCGCCAGGCCATGGCCGGCATCATGGAACGGCGCACCGGGCCGCGGAAGGTCGCGCTCGAGCCCTCGATCGCGCCGGCCACACGGTGGGACCCGATGATCCCCGGAGTCGGAGCGGGTCCGACGCGCGACCGGTTCGTCCGCAGTCCCGCCGCCGCGTCGGCCCTGCCCTCCCGCGACGAGGACATCGCCTTCGCGCCGGTCACCACCCTCTCCCGCTGGATCGAGAAGCGCGCTCTGACGTCAGAGCGGCTGACGCGCATCTACTTCGACCGGATCGAGCGGTTCGATCCGAAGCTGAAATGCGTCATCACGCCAACCCGCGAGCTCGCGCTCGAGCAGGCGCGCCGCGCCGACGCCGAGATCGCGGCCGGAAAGTACCGCGGCCCCCTTCACGGCATTCCATGGGGGACCAAGGATCTGCTGGACACGCGCGGGATCCGGACGACGTGGGGCGCCGAGCCGTACCGCGACCGGGTGCCCGACGCGGACGCCGCCGTCGTCGCACGGCTCCATCGGGCGGGGGCCGTGCTGGTGGCCAAGCTCTCGCTGGGCGCGCTGGCGTTGAACGACATCTGGTTCGGCGGCCAGACCATGAACCCGTGGCTGCCGGAAGAGGGATCGGGAGGCAGCAGCGCCGGCCCGGGCGCGGCCACGTCCGCGGCGCTCGTCGCCTTTTCCATCGGAAGTGAGACGGAGGGAAGCATCGTCGACCCCTCCATGCGCTGCGGCGTCACCGGACTGCGGCCGACGTTCGGACGCGTGCCGCGCACCGGCGCCATGACGCTGTGCTGGTCGCTCGACAAGCTCGGGCCGATGGCCCGCAGCGTGGAAGACACGTTCCTGGTCCTGGCCGCGATCTCCGGTCCCGACGCCGGCGACCTCTCCAGCGTGCCGAGCCATCTGGATTTCGACGCCGCCGGCGCCGTCCAGGGTCTGAAGGTCGGCTACTTCCCCAGCTGGATGAACGAGAGCCCGGCCACGGAGGTCGACCGCGCCGCGTTGGAGACCGTCCGCCGCCTGGGAATGCCGACGGTGGAAGTGACCCTGCCGGACTGGCCGTACGGATCGCTCAACACCGTCCTCTTCGCCGAGGCCGCGGCGGCGTTCGAAGAGCTGACCCTCTCGCACGGCCTCGACGCGTTGAAGGCCCAGGTTCCCGACGCGTGGCCCAACACGTTCCGGCAGGCCCGTTTCCTGTCGGCCGTCGATTTCGTGCAGGCCGACCGCCTGCGCCGCAAGGTAGCCGGCGAGATGGCCCGCATCTTCGAAAGAGTCGATCTCCTCCTGGTCCCGGCGCTACGCGACGAGATCCTGACCATCACGAACTTCACCGGCCACCCCGCCCTCACCCTTCCGGCAGGGCTCGTCGAGGTGAGCCAGGCCCGCAGCGACTGGGCTCCCGATCCGGCGCACCCCCTGCCGACAGTCTCTCCCAAACGCCGCGTCCCGCACGGCGTGACCCTCGTCGGCAGGCTCTTCGAGGAAGGAACCATCGGGCGCGCCGGGATCGCCCTCGAGCGGGCCTTCGGCATGACTCCGAAACGGCCTCCCGGGTTCTGATCGGACGGCGCGGCGCCCCAGGGAACCGGATTGGACCGGCCTGGGGCGTTCGCCATAGACTCTCCCAAAACGCCATGCGGTCCGCGACTTCGGTCCGGGGCGGCGCGACGAGCACCCCGGAGCTGTCGATCGTCCTCGTCGTGGGAGGCCTGCGCTCCCGGGCGGAGGAGTGCCTCCGGTCGGTCCTTCGTCAGGACTCGAGCCGCCGGGTCGAGATCGTAGTGATGGACCTGGCGGCGGGTACGGCCGCGCCGATCGCCGGAGCCGATCGCGCGCCGGTGCGCATCCTGCCGCTTTCGCCGCAGACCTCGTACGCCCGAGCCCGCGCCGAGGGTGTGCAGAGAGCGCGCGCGCCGATCGTGGCGTTTCTCGAAGAGCACTGCCGCGTGCGGCCGGGGTGGGTCGAGGCGATCCTCGTCGCGCATGCCGGCCCGTGGGCCGGCGTGGGGGGAGAAGTTCACAACGGGAATCCCGGCGCCGCGATGAGCCCGACGATCGCGCTCATGAACTACGCGCCGTGGCTTCCGCCGGCGCGCCGGGACGAAGACGCGGCGCACCTGCCCGGCCACAACTCCTCGTTCCGGCGCGAACGCCTCCTCGCGTTCGGCCCGGAGCTCGAGCTGCTGCTCGTGTCCGACATCAATCTCCATCGCCGCCTGCGGGCGGAGGGCGAACGACTGCTGCTCGATCCGTCCGTCGCGTTCGAACACATCAACGAGACGGGATTCCGCTCCCTCGCCCGCGGCTACTATCTCTGGCATCGGCTCTACGGTTGGAGCCGTGCCCGGGTCTTTCGCTGGTCGCTCTCACGCCGGGCGCTCTACATCGTCCTCGCGCCGGCGATTCCGTTCTACTTCCTGGTCCGGCAGTACCTGCAAATCCGTCGGATGCGCCCCGACCTCACGCGCGCCTTCCTCCTCGGCCTGCCGCTCATGTGGGCCGCGCAGACGGTGAGCGCCCTGGGCCAGGCGTTCGGACTTCTCTTCGGCGTGGGCCGCACGGCCGAGCGGTTTACCCGTTTCGAGTTGAACGAGCCGCGGCCCGCGGGCCGGCTCCGCGTGACGGCGGCACCATGACCACTCCGGAGGTCTCCGTGGTCATCCCGGCGTATTTCTCGCACGAGACGATCGCGTCCTGCCTGGAGACTCTTGGAAGCCAGACCTTCCGCTCCTTCGAGACGATCGTCGTGGACAGCAGTCCCGACGACCGGTGCGCCGCGATCGTGACCCGCTTTCCGGAGGTCCTTTATCTCAAGCACCCGACGCGCCTTCTTCCGCACGCCGCGCGCAACCTGGGAGCCGCCTCGGCCCGCGGTCGGCTGCTCGCGTTCACCGACCCGGACGTCTCCTTCGACCCGCACTGGCTGGAGAACCTCACCCGAAGCCACCGCGACAGCGGCCGGATCATCTCCGGAGCCATCGAGCGCTCGGGGACCCGGTGGCTGGACGGCGCGGTCCACCTCTGCAAGTTCAGCAAGTGGCTGTCCGCCGGCTCCCCCCGACTGACGGACTGCGCGCCCACCGCCAACATGCTCGTGGCCCGCTCCCAGTACGAGAAGATCGGAGGATTCTTCGACGACGAGTTCCTGGGAGACTTGATCTTCAGCTGGGAGGCGGCCGAGCGCGGCGAGATGCCTCAGTTCGAGCCGACGGCGATCGTCTTCCATCATCACCGGCACGGCGTGCGATCGTTCCTCGCGGAGCGTTTCGAGCGGGGAGTTCTCTTCGCCGGCGTCCGAACCCGCTGGCATCGGCAACAGAGATCGACGGCCCTCTTCTACCTCGCGGTGAGCGTTCTGCCGGTTCGGTTCCCGCGCATCCTGGCGCTGGTCGCCGGGCAATCCTGGCGCGCCGGGCTCCCCTGGTTCGGCCGCTATCTCTCGACGTTCCCGGTCATGGCGGCCGGCCACGCCGCGTCCCTGGCCGGCGAGTCGGTCGGGTACGCCCGGTGCCTGCTGCGGCCCGCGGAACGGTCGGTTCCGCCGCCGAAGGACCCTTCCGAGGCGGCGACCCGTCGCGCGCTGCTTCGCCCCTCATCCGGAATCTTGGGCGGGGGCCGGTCCATCGCCGTGCGTCGGGGTTTGCTGTCCCGGCCTTCTCCGCAGCCGCGAGTCCCACCCGGATTCAGCGAAGCTCCCGACCAGCCGCAGCCGCGCCGCTGACCCTCACGCGAAGCCCAGGTCCGGCAGGCCGGAATAATCGGATCCCTCCGCAGGCGGCCGGCCTTCAGGCCGCCGGCCAATGGTCTCGCACAGGGCTCTCGGCAGCTCCCATCCAGAGAGGCGATTCCACCTCCGAGCGGCGGGCGGACGACTCGTAGAAGGAGGCGAGGAGCGGGGCGTACTTCTGCTCGACCAGCCGGCGCTTCAACTTGAGGTTGGGCGTGAGTTCCCCCGACTCCACGGAGAACTCGGAGGGCAGCAGCGCGAACTTGCGGATCGACTCGTGCTTGGGAAGGGCGGAGTTCAGCTCGCGGATCGCCGACTGGATCAGATCGTGGACGCGCCGATCGGCCGCGAGCTCGGGGAGCGACTTCTGTTCGAGACCGGCCTGCCGGGCCCAGACCTTGATCTCCGCCTCGTTCAACGTGATCAGCGCGGAGCAGAAGTTGCGGTTGTTGCCGTGGACCAGCACCTGCGCCACGTAGGGGCAGCGCAGGGGAAGACGGCTTTCCAGGGCCTGCGGCGCGACGTACTTTCCTCCCGACGTCTTGATCAGGTCCTTCTTTCGCTCCGTGATTCGCAGGAAGCCGTCCGCGTCGAGCTCGCCGATGTCGCCTGTCGAGAGCCACCCGTTGCCGTCGAGCACCTCGGCGGTGGCCTCGGGAAGATTGTGATAGCGGCGCATGATCCCGCGCCCCCGCAGAAGGATCTCGCCGTCGCCCGCGACCCGGACCTGCGTGCCGGCCACGGCGCGGCCGACCGAGCCGAACCGGTACGCCCCCGGGCGGTTGATGAACGTCGCCGCGCTCGACTCGGTCAGGCCGTAGCCCTCCAGGATCAGCACGCCGAACGCATCGAAGAACTCGGCGAGGTCCCTGGAGAGCGGCGCGCTTCCCGAGACGAAGAAACGCAGTCTTCCTCCGAACGTGTTTCGGATCCTCTTCAAGACCAGAGCGTCGGCCACCGCCGCCTTCACCGCCAGGAGCGCGCCCGGCCTCGCCCCGGCCTGTCGCCGCTGCGAGACCCGCCGGCCGACATCCAGCGCCCAGAGAAGGAGTCGGCGCCGGAGACCGCGCGCCCCGCGCGCCTGGGCCTGAATCCGATGAGAGACCTTCTCGAAGACGCGCGGGACGGCGCAGATCAACGTCGGCCGCACGATCTTCAGGTTCTCGACCAACCGGTCCAGGCGACCGTCCACGGCTGTCGAAAACCCGATGCGGATCTGGGCCACCTCCAGGACCTTGCCGAACACGTGCGCCAGGGGAAGCCAGAGGTAGTGGAGATCGCCGGGGCCGATCATGTCGAGCGCCTCGATTGCCTCCGCCTCGTACACCCAGCAATCGTGCGTCAGCTCGACGCCCTTGGGCTGGCCGGTCGTTCCGGAGGTGTAGATGAGCGTGGCCAGAGAGTCCGGCCGGACGCGGCGGACCGCTTCGACATACGCCTCCGGATGGGTCCGGTCGTATTCGGAGCCCCTGGCCTCGAGATCGCTCAAGCGCATGGCCCAGCCGCTCTCCACGATCGTGTCGTCGAGGAGGACGACGCTTCTCAGGTTGGTAAGCTCGGCGCGGAGCCTTTCGACCTTCGCCAGCAGCTGCCCGTCCTCGACAAAGAGAACGGCGGCCTCGCAGTCCTTGAGGATGTAGAGGCATTCCTCCGCGGTGCTCGAGGGGTAGATCGTCGTCGTGGCCCCGCCGGCGCAAAGAACTCCAAGATCGGCCAGAATCCACTCGAGCCGGGTGGAGGACAGGATGGCGCAGCGCTCTTCCGGCGCGAGTCCCAGAGAGAGCAGCCCGCAGGCGATCGCGCGCACCCTGGCGTCCGTTTCCCGCCAGCTCAGAGATGTCCATTGCTCCGCCCGGGGGTAGAGAAACGCCGTCTCGTCCGGCGTGGCCGCCACGCGGCCCAGGAACATTTCAGGGACTGTGTCGCCGAGCGTCCGGGCGGCACCCTTGCCCGGGTCCGGCTTCGACCTGCTCCCGGACGCTGCCGCGGAAAGCGCGGCCGGGACGGACGCAAGGGAGAGCCTCGAAGACATCATCGACAGCAAACCGCCTTTCCCGAGGCTCTCCAAGATGCATTTGCTTCAACCGCCGGCCGCGCGGCTTCGAGGGACGGGAGGCCGAAGTGTCTCAGTCGGCTCTGGGCTGGTCCAGCCGCAGGATTCCGCGGCGCAGGGCCCGGGTCACGGCCTCGGTACGGTCGTCGGCGGCCAACTTCCCCAGGATGCTGTTGAGATGCCCCTTGACCGTCCCCTCGGTGATGCCCAGTCGCCGGGCGATGCGCTTGTTGGAGTTCCCGGCCGCCACCAGGGACAGCACTTCCACCTCGCGCGACGTCAGCTCGGAACCGGCCACCCGCTCGGCCAGCCGGTCCGCCACGGCCGGCGGGATCCATCGCCGTCCGGCGTGAACGCCGCGAATCGCCGCGAGCAGTTCCTCCCGCCCGGCGTCCTTGAGCAGGTACCCCCGCGCTCCCGCTTTGAGCGCCGAGTAGATCTCCTCGTCGCCGTCGAACGTGGTCAGGATGAGCACCTGACAGCCCGGCGAGCGCTCTGCGATCGACCGCGTCGCCGCGACGCCTCCCATCCCCGGCATACGCAGGTCCATGAGCACGACGTCCGGACGCTCCGCGGCGCACACCTCGACCGCCCGCTCGCCGTTCTCCACGGCTCCCATCACCGTGACGTCCGGCTGTCGGGAGAGGATCGCCGACAGGCCTTCCCGCACCACCGGATGGTCGTCGGCCAGGAGCACGCGGATCTTCGGGCCGGCGCTCTCGGATCCCTTCATGGCGTCGCGCTTGCGTCCATCACGAGGAAATGGGAACGCGCACGCGGATCTCGGTTCCCCGTCCCGGCACGCTGGTCACGTCGAGCCGCCCCCCGATGCGCTCGGTTCGCTCGCGCATTCCTTGCAGGCCGAAGTGGCCCGGGCGCGTCCCTTCCGCGGGGAGAGGATCGAAGCCGCGGCCGTCGTCGCGCACCCGCAGGTTGACCGAGTCGGCGTCGTACGCCAGCTCCAGCTCGACTTCATGGGCCTGGGCGTGCGAGGCCGCGTTGGCCAGCGCTTCCTGTCCGATGCGCAGCAGGTTGGATTCGACTTCGTCGCTCAACCGCCGGGCACTGCCGAGCACGTGGACCATGACCGGCCGCCCGAGCCGCTCCTCTGCCGCGCTCGACAGCGCTCCAGCCAAGCCGGCCTGCGCGAGGGACTGAGGCCGCAGCCCCCAGACCGAGCGCCGGGCCTCGACCAGCCCGTCGCGGGCGATCGTTCGCGCGCGATCGATATGCCTGCCGGCGCAGGACGGATCCGCGCCCAACGTCTCCGCGGCGGACTCGAGCTGCAAGGAGATCCCGGCGAGATCCTGCGCCAGGGTGTCGTGGATCTCGCGCGCCAGCCGATTGCGTTCCGCCAGAACCGCCTCGAACTGCGCCTGGAGGCGCGCGTCGCGCTCCTCCTCCAGGAGGCAGAGCCCCATGCCCAGAGCCACCGCCGTCACCAGGAAGACGTCCAGAACGGCGAGCTGCGGTTCGTAGGGAAAGCTCGCGCCGAAGAGCTGCCCCAGGCCGATGGCGAAGTAGTGGAGCTGCTCCAGTCCCGAGAGCACGAGCGTGACACCCAGCAGCGCCGGTCCGATGGCGCGGGTGACGCCGCGCGCGCGGAAGACGGTCCAACCGGCGTACAGAAAAGCGGCGCCCGCGAGCCCCGCCCGCACCGACAGACGCCAGAAGAACTTCCACACCACCGCCTTCACGGCGAAAGTCGCCACCAGGGCGGCGGCCACGCCGGCGGCGACGCCGACGATGAGGATCCACTTGCGTGCGCGGGCCGTGACCGGCCAGCGGCTGGAGAACGCTCCGGCGCCCGCCAGAAGCAGACCCACTTGAAGGTAGCCGGACACCCCGGAGATGAGAGCCACGGCGAGCCGCGTCCCCTGCGCCCGAGGCAGTTGGGACGCGAGATAGTGGCCGACGACGGCGGTCCCGGTGTAGACGCCCGCCGCCAGCCAGAACCAGGCCCACAGCCCGAGGTAGCGCTTGTGATAACGACGGTCGAAGAGGCGCAGCACGGCGAAGAGCAGCACCGCCGCGACCGAGCGGAGAACCCAGCCACCATAGACCGTGAGGTTCGTGCTGGACATGTTGGGCCACCGAGGCCGACCGGACTACTCTAATACGATCCGCCCGCCGGCCCCTACAATATTCATATTGTAAGCACGGGCTCCCGGGCCCGCCCGGAGGGGCCGGATCGGGGTTTGCCGCGCCGGGGCCCCGTCTCGCGAATCGCTGTTTCGTCCCCGCCGGGAAGGCGGCGGCGCGCGCGGGCGCAACTCCCCGCAGCGGTCTGCGTATCCTTCCCGACGCGCAGGCTCCTTCGCCTGCCGGGGAGGGATCGTGAACGTTCCGGCCGCGGCCTCGACGCTTCGAAGGATTCCTGCGGCTCTGGCGGCCCTGCTCCTGGTGGCGGCCTCGCCGGGCCAGGGCGATCCCGTGCCCGCTCCGCCCTCCGGGGTTCCCGCCGGGCGGACCCTGGACGTCTCGGACATGGACAGCTCCGCCTCGCCGTGCGCCGACTTCTACCAGTACAGCGACGGCGGGTGGCTTCAGAAGAATCCCATCCCCGCCGACCGGCCCCGCTGGAGCTCGTTCGACGAGCTGCAGCAGCGAAACCAGAACGATCTGCACGAGATCCTGGAGAAGCTCGCCGCCGGGCCGGCGGCCCCGGACGGATCGGAGCGGCGCAAGCTCGGCGACTTCTACGGCGCCTGCATGGACGAAGCGGGCATCGAGGCCAGGGGGATCTCCCCGATCGAGCCGGAGCTGGCCCGCCTCTCGTCGATCCACGATCTGTCCACCCTGCGCGCGGAGATCGGCCGGCGCAATCGATGGGCGTCAACGCCGTCTTCGCGTTCGGATCCGAAGAGGACCGCAAGGACTCCTCGCGCGTGATCGCGGCCGCGGTGCAAGGGGGGCTCGGCCTTCCCGACCGCGACTACTACGTCAAGAAGGACGCCAAGTCCATCGAGCTGCGGAGGAGGTACGCCGCGCACGTGGCCAGGATGCTCGAGCTCGCCGGGTCCCCGCGGGCCGCGGCCGCCGCCGACGCGAGCCGGATCCTGGCCCTGGAGACGCGCCTGGCGCAGGCGTCGCAGAGCAACGTGGACATCCGCGATCCGGACAAGACGCATCATCCGATGACGGTGCAGGCATTCGACCGCTCCACGCCGAAGCTGGCGTGGGCCGACTACTTCCGCGACCAGGCCGTTTCCGCCGATGTGGCAGTGAACGTGTGGGAGCCCGACTTCTTCCGAGCCGTGGACAAGCTGCTCGCGACGGAGCCCGTCTCGGCGTGGAAGGCGTACCTGCGCTGGCAGTTCCTCTCCGCCGCGGCGCCGACTTTGCCCAGGAAATTCGTGGACGAGAATTTCGCGTTCAACGGAAAGATCCTGGCCGGACCCCCGAGATCCAGCCGCGTTGGAAGCGGTGCGTGAGGGCCACCGACACCGCGATGGGAATGGCGCTCGGGCACATCTACGTCGAGGAGCGCTTCCCGCCGGAGGCCAAGCGCCGCGCCGACGAGCTCGTCCACAATTTGATGGCCGCGCTGGAGGAGGATCTCTCGGCGCTCTCGTGGATGAGCGAGGCCACCAAGAAGGCCGCGGCGACGAAGGTCGCGGCGTTCGCGAAGAAGATCGGTTATCCCGACACGTGGCGCGACTACTCGCGACTGGAGGTCTCGCGCGACTCCTACGCCCTCGACGCCCTGGCCGCCGCCCGGCACGAGTGGCGCCGCGACCTGGCCAAGATCGGCAAGCCGGTCGACCGCGCCGATTGGGATGACGCCGCCCACGGTCGACGCGTATTACAACGCGGCCCGGAACGAGATCGTCTTCCCTGCCGGCATCCTCCAGCCGCCGTTCTTCTATCCCGACGGCGACGACGCCATCAACTACGGCGCGACCGGCGGCGTCATCGGGCACGAGATCACCCACCGGTTCGACAACTCCGGCCGCAAGTTCGATGCGCAGGGCAACCAGACGGATTGGTGGACCGCGGAGGACGCGAAGAACTTCGACCAGCGCGCGGCGTGCATCATCCAGCAGTTCGACGGATACCAGGTCGAGCAGGACGTTCACGAGAACGGAAAGCTGGTCCAGGGAGAATCGATCGCCGACCTGGGCGGCCTGACGATCGCGTACCGGGCCTACAAGAAGAGCCTGGAAGGCAAGCCCGAGCCCCCGCCGATCGACGGGTTGACTGCCGAACAGCGCTTTTTCGTCGCGTACGCCCGCATCTGGGCCGCCAACCACCGGCCCGAGTTCGCGCGCCTGATGGCCGCCACCAACGAGCACCCCCTCGGCAGGTACCGTGCGATCGGCACGCTCTCCAACATGCCGGAGTTCGCTCGGGCGTTTGCGTGCAACGCCGGCGCGGCGATGGTGCGTGCGGCGAGGTGCCAGATCTGGTGACGCCGCGTGCTCGGACGCCTCTGCGGGTGTAGAGTTCCCAACGGCTCGCGGAGGGCGCAATGACCCGGGCACGCCTCTGGGCATCGTGGATCGTTTTCGGTCTGGCCGTCACGGCGCCGGCATCGGCCCAGACCGCGTACACCACAAAGAGCGTCAACGTGCGCGCCGGCCCCAGCCGCGACTATCCCTTGGTCGCGCGCATTCCAGGCGGCATGGCGGTGGAGGTCAACGGCTGTCTCGACGACTGGACGTGGTGCGACGTGACCTTCGGCCTGGACCGTGGATGGGTCTATGCCGGCAATCTCGACTTCCCCTACGAGGGCCGGCGCGTCGTCATCCTCGAAGGCGGCGGAGACATCGGCTTTCCGATCGTGACGTTCTCCGTCGGCCCGTACTGGGACACCTACTACCGGGGCCGCCCCTGGTACGGCCGGCGCTCCTACTGGTTCCATCGGCCGCCTCCCCCGCACCATCTCCGGCCGGCCAGGCCCCGGTCTCCCGTCGTCGTACCTCCGCATCCGCGTCCGCCTGTGGGTCGGCCGCCGGTGCCGCGCCCTCCGGTGCCGCGACCTGCGCCGCGCCCCGAGGTCGTTCGGCCCAGACCGCAGCCGCCCAGGCCGCAGCCGCCCCGGCCCGCGCCGCCCCGGCCAAAGTCTCCCCACGACGGGCACTAGCAGGCTGCTGAAAACGGGCGTCGAGCGGCGCCGCGAGCGCCGTGGGTCGAATCCGAGGCGACGCGACGGAGGCGATGCCGGGCCCATCCGACGCCGGTGAGGCGTCTGAATGACTGTCGAGCGGCGACGACACCGGAGTCGGGAAGGCCGTCTCACTCCGGCGGTGACCGGCGCCCTCAAGCTCTCGGATGGACGCCGTCGCGGCTTGCCCCGCGCACTCGCGTCGGGTTCGGATAACGTACCAGGGCAGGGACGATCCAACGCGCGCCGGCCCGGCGAGGAGGGGAAATGCATCGGCTCCTTGAGGATCTGCGATTTGCCGTGCGGACGCTCTTCAAGAGCCCTGGCTTCACCCTGGTCGCGCTCGCCACCCTGGCCCTGGGGATCGGCGCGAACACCGCGATCTTCAGCGTGGTGGACGGCGTGCTCCTGCGGCCGCTTCCCTATGGGGAGCCCGACCGCCTCGTCGCGATTTTCCAGACGCTCCCGCGTCAAGGCGTCGCCCGCACCGGCGTGTCGTACCTGAACTACTCGGACTGGGCCGGTCGAGCGCGGTCGTTCGAAGAGCTCGGCGCGATCCGGATGCACGACTACACCCTGACCGGGCAGGGCGAGCCGGAGCTGGTCGCCGCCGCAACGGTCACGTCCAACGTGTTCTCGATGCTCCGGGCGCGGCCGCTTCTGGGCCGCACGCTGACGAAGGCGGACGACGCGGCGGGCGCTCCTCCCGTCACCGTGATCGGGGAACGCCTGTGGCGCGAGCGCTTCGCGGGCGATCGGGAGATCGTGGGAAAGACGATCTCTCTGGACAAGCAGCTTTCGACCGTTGTGGGAGTGCTGCCGGCCGCGTTCAAGACGCCGCCTTCCTATCCGCCGGCGCAGCTCTGGCTCCCATTGACGCACGATCCCGTGTTCGGAGATCTGCGCCAGCGCCGGGCCGGCCACTATCTAACGATCGTCGGCCGGCTCCCGAAGGGAGTTCCGATCGCGCGGGCTCAGGCGGAGCTCTCCGCCGTCGCCGGCGTTCTGGCCCGCCAGTACCCGAAGGAGAACGAGGGTTGGGGCGTTCAGGTGATGCCTCTGGCGGAGAGCCTGGTGGGCGGGGTCCGGACCGCGCTCTCCGTGCTCCTCGGCGCGGTGCTGCTGGTCTTTCTGATCGCCTGCGCCAACATCGCCAACCTCCTGCTGGTGCGGGCCGGCGCCCGAGCGCGGGAGGTCGCCATCCGCACCGCTCTGGGGGCCGGGCGCGGGCGCTTGATCCGCCAGTTCCTGAGCGAGTGCCTGGTTCTGGGTCTGGCCGGAGGCGCCCTGGGCGTGGGGCTTGCGTTCGCCGGCATGCGCGGTCTGCGCGCCTGGCTTCCCGCCGATCTGCCGCGTGTCGACGAGATCGGAATCGACGGAAGGGTTCTTCTCTTTTCGCTCTTCGCCTCTCTCTCGGCCGCGGTCCTGTTCGGCCTGGCGCCGGCGTGGCACGCGTCAGGAACGAACCTGTCCGACTCTCTGCGCGAAGGCTCCTCCGGCGCCGGAGAGAGCGGCGGCAAGAGGCGCCTGCGCAACCTCCTGGTCGTGGCGGAGACGGCGCTGTCCTTCATCCTGCTCATCGGCGCGGGCCTCCTGGCACGAAGCTTCCTGCGGCTGGAGCGGGTCGAGCTCGGGTTCGACCCGACGCGGCTGCTCACGGCGGGCCTGTCGCTGCCGCGGACGCAGTACTCCAAGCCCGATCAGTGGATCGGTTTCTACCGCCAGCTCCTCGAGCGCCTGAAGACGCAGCCCGAAGTGGAAGGCGCGGCGGCCGCCCTGCCCCTGCCTCTTTCCGGCGGCGGGTTGAATTTCAATTTTCGGATCGAAGGACGTTCCGAGGAGTCGGCCGGATCCGACCTGTCCGCCAACTACACCGCGGTGACGTCGGACTACTTCCGCGTCCTGCGCGTTGCGCTCCTGCGCGGACGCCTCATCTCCGAGTCCGATGCCGCGGCGTCGGCGAAGGTCTGTCTCGTCTCTTCCACGTTTGCCCGGCGCTTCTTCCCGGGAGAGGACGCCGTGGGCCGGCGCCTGGTCTTCGGATTCACCGACAGCGTCCCCCGGGAGATCGTCGGCGTCGTGGGCGACGTGCAGCGCGACGGCATCGGACCTCCATCCCGGCCGGAGATGTACGTTCCGTTCGTTCAGGACCCGTGGTGGGCCTCCTACATCGCAGTCCGCACGGCCGGCGATCCGGGCCGCCTGGCCTCCGTGGTGCGCCGGGAAATCCGAGCCCTCGACCCGACGCTGCCGGTGGCCGACATTCAACCGATGACGCAGATCGTCGAACAATCCGTCGCGCAGCCGCGCCTGCGCACGACCCTCCTGGCGCTCTTCGGCGCCACGGCGCTGCTCCTCGCGATCCTCGGCATCTACGGAGTGATCTCCTACAACGTCGGGCGGCGGACGCGGGAGGTGGGCATCCGCGTGGCGCTGGGAGCGCAGCGCGCCGACGTGCTGCGCTTGATTCTGCGACAGGGGCTCGGGCTCACCGCCGCGGGACTGGCCGCCGGACTCGCCGGGGCCGTGATCCTGACGCGGCACCTGGCGAGCCTTCTCTTCGGAATCCGTCCGATCGATCCGCCGACGTACCTGGCCGTGGCGATCGTGCTCCTCGCGGCGGGGCTGCTCGCGTGTTGGATTCCGGCGCGCCGCGCCACGCGCGTCGATCCGGTGCTGGCCCTGCGGCACGGGTAGTCCGTCCTGACCTTCCGAGGGTCGTCGGGCGCGGGTGGTACGATCACGACGAAGCGGACAAAGGAGGTCTCCATGCGCTCAACGCGGACAATCGCGGTCGGTCGAATCGCCGCGGCATCGGCTTTTCTTCTGGCTCTCCCTCTTTGCGCGGCGGCCCAGCAGGAGGCCAGGGCCGAGGAGGCCTTTCGATCCAGACCGTGCAGTAATCGGACGATCCGGGGAGACTTCGGGATCAAGTTCAACGGCGCGTCGGACGCGGGGGGAGCGATCGCGTCGGTCACGCGGATCAGTTTCGACGGATCGGGGAAGTTCACCGGCGCCGACGTCAGCAGCTTCGGCGGGCACATCATCCGTCGCACGCTGACCGGAACCTACCAGGTGAACTCCGACTGCACCGGCACGCTCGAGTTCCTCTCCAACATCACGACGCCTCCGCACACCTCGCCGGGAGACTTCGTGATCGTCAGCGGCGGCGACGAGTTCTTCATCATCAACTCGGAAGAGGGCGTCACCGCGAACGGGGTCGGGAAGAGGCAGTAGGGCGGCAGGTCCCCGCGGCCTGCGGGCGGCGCATTCAGCTCGCGGCCGTCTTCGCCTCGGATTCGGTCTCGAGGTACGCGCCGATCGCCGCGGCGGCCTTTCGGCCGTGGCCCATCGCCAGGATGACGGTCGAGGCGCCGGCCACGATGTCGCCGCCCGCGAACACGCCCTTGCGCGTCGTCATCATGGTCGCCTCGTCGACGACGAGCGTGCCGTGGCGCGTCGTGGCCAGGCCTTGCGTGGTCCTGGGGATCAGGGGATTGGGGCCGTTACCGATCGCCTCGATGACGATCTCGGCCGGGATCTCCTCGTAGGCGCCTTCAACCGCGACGGGGCGGCGGCGCCCCTTCTCGTCCGGCTCGCCGAGCTCGCACCGCTGGACCTTGAGCGCGCGCACCCAGCCGTCTCCCGTGGCCAGGATCTCGACCGGCGCAGAGAGCATCCGAAACCGGACCCCCTCCTGCTCCGCGTGATGCACTTCCTCCCGGCGGGCCGGCATCTCTTCGCGCGAGCGCCGGTACACCAGGGAGACGTTCTTCGCGCCCAGGCGCAGGGCCGTGCGCGCGGCGTCCATGGCCACGTTGCCGCCGCCCAGGACGGCGACGTTGTCTCTCCGGAGGACCGGCGTGTCCTCCGCCGGAAAACGAAACGCGCCCATCAGGTTGGCGCGGGTCAGATACTCGTTGGCGGAATAGACGCCGTTCAAGTCCTCGCCGGGAATGTCCACGAAGTAAGGAAGCCCCGCGCCCGTCGCGACGTACACCGCGTCGAACCCCTCGTCGAAGAGCTCGTCCACCGTGAACGTCTGCCCGACGACCGTGTCGAACTCGAAGACCACGCCCATGCGCGAGAGGTTGTCCACTTCGGCCTGGACGATGTCCTTGGGGAGTCGAAACTCCGGAATGCCGTACACCAGGACGCCGCCCGCCTTGTGGAAGGCCTCGAACACGACGACGTCGTGGCCGGCGCGGCGCAGGTCTCCGGCGCATGCCAGGCCCGACGGGCCCGCTCCGATGATCGCCACGCGCGAGCCGCTCGCGGCTCCGACCGCCGGAAGCTCGACGCCACCCTCCTCCCGCTCCCAATCCGCCAGGAACGCCTCGATCTTGCCGATCGAGACGGCGAAACCCAGGTCCTTGTGGACCTTGGCTACCATGCAATTCTCCTGGCACTGGCTCTCCTGGGGACACACGCGGCCGCAGACAGCGGGCAGGAGATTGGTCTCCTTGATGACCCGGATGGCACCGCGAAAGTCTCCCTCCGCCACGAGCTTCAAGAAGCGCGGGACGTCGACGCCCACCGGACAGCCGGAGACGCACGGCTCGTTCTTGCAGGAGAGACAGCGCACGGCTTCCGCCCGCGCCTGCTGGGGTGAGTACGCGAAGGGAACCTCGCGGATGTTCTTCACGCGCTCGGCGGGATCCTGCTCGGCCCAGAAGATCCTGGGCAGCTGGCCGCGCTGCTTGTTGGTCAACGCGGTCCGGCCCTCGATCCGGGCGGCGAGATCCTCGGGGCCGAGCACGGTTTTGTCCTGTCCGCTCATGCCGATTCGGCGCTCGCAGCCGCGGCCACCTTCGCCTCCGCGCCTTCCGCCTGCGCCTGAAGCCGGCACGTGTGGTCCTTCTCGCGGTAGCGGGCCAGGCTCGCCGCTTCCTCCGGCTTGTACATGGCCTGGCGGCGCATCATCCCGTCGAAGTCGACGTGGTGGCCGTCGAACTCCGGGCCGTCCACGCACACGTAGCGGGCCTCGCCGTCCACCATCACCCGGCAGCCGCCGCACATCCCGGTGCCGTCGACCATGATGGTGTTCAGGCTCACCAGCGTCGGCACGCCGTACGGCTCGGTCGTCCTGGCGCAGAACTTCATCATCACCGGCGGGCCGATGGCGACGGCCAGATGCACGTCGCCGCCGCTCGCCCTTCGGCTCTCAATCGTCTCCTTGAGCACGTCGGTCACGAAGCCCTTGCGGCCGTGCGATCCGTCGTCGGTGCACACCCGGACCTCGGTCGACGCCGCTGCGAGCCGGTCCTCGAACACCAGGAGGTCCTTGCGCCGCGCGCCGAGGATCGTCACGACTTCGTGGCCGGCGTCGCGAAAGGCGCGGGCGATCGGGAGAATCGGAGCGGCGCCGATCCCTCCCGCCACGCAGACGACGGTGCCTCGGAAATCCTCGGCGCGGCACGGAATGCCGACGTGCGTCGGGTTTCCGAGCGGCCCGGCCACGTTGGCCAGGGCGTCCCCTTCCCCGAGCTCCTCGCACATCTCGATGGTGGTCTTCCCCACGGCCTGCACCACGAGCGTGATGGTTCCCCTCTCCTTGTCGACGTCGGCGATGGTCAGCGGGATGCGCTCGGAATGCCCGTGCGGCCGCACCATCACGAACTGGCCGGCCCGGTGGCGCCGGGCCACCCGCGGCGCCTCGATCTCGAACAGGGTCACGTTCTCGCCCAGAGTCTTCTTGGACAGGATTGGAAACACGCTGCTCACCTCATCGGATCGGGCCGAACCGGAGGCCCATTCCCCGGACACGATGGTCCAACGCGGCGGCGCCGTGGGTCAGATGCAAATGCATCAGCCCGTCTGCCGGAGTCCGAAGAATCCGTCCCGCATCCGGCCGTCAGCATCACCGACAGGCTCGCCGGAGGGGGACTTGGGAGAAGCCGCCAACCGCTGCGGCGCTCTCTCGCACACGCGATCGACCGGAGGTGGCCGTCCCACAGGACGTCCACCATCCGGAAGATCGCGCGTCCCGGGAGGACGCGGGGATGCCTAGTTGATGTCCTTCCCCTCTTCGAGCAGCTTGACGAGGCCCTCGAGGTTCTTCCGATTGCCTTCGTCCGGCGCCTGAGGCAACGCGAGCTTGCCCTCCTGGAGCGCCTTCTTCTTGTCGCCCATCGCCGCGTAGCCGCGCATCAGCCCGACGTGGACGGGCCACTGGTTGGGATAGCGCTTGGCGTTCAACTGGAACACCTTCATCGCCTCCTCCTTCTTTCCGTCGGCCAGGAGCTGCCGTCCGGCCTGGTGGATCTGGAAGCGATCGGCCGTGGGGTGATTGAGGGCCTTGTCGAAAGACTTCGCCGACTCCTGAGTCATTGCGTTGGCCGACTGCAGGCGCGAGAGGGTCATGAGCGTCGCGAAGTTCTCCTGACCGCCCGACCACGTGGGATCCGACACCGCTCTTTGCGCCCACTGGAGCCCTTCGGAAAGGTTGATCTTGTGCTGGGCGCAGAAGTCCGCCGCCTGCTCCCAGTTCTGCCAGAAGAACCCGGCGAAACCCTTGAGATCCGTCCGCATGTTGTCGACCCAGAGCTGATTGACGTCGTCGACCGAGATGGCGAAGGGAATCTGAAGCTCCTCCCACTCGAGCGCCGCGGTCACCTTGTCGGGCTCGCGCTCGATGAACTCGTAGTTGAGCCACTCGTGGTAAGGGCTCTTGGCGGCTTTGGCCGTGACCCGCAGGGCGTCCTGTTTCGGGTCGTACCAGAAGCTGCCCCAGTTGGCGGCGTCCCGGGAAAAGATGATCGTCCACTCGTCCTTGCCAGGGATCATGTGGAGGCCGTACGTTCCGGCGGGAAGCGTTTGTCCCTGCACCTTCACCTCGTGCGTCGCCGTGAACGTGGTGTTCTCGTTGGCGCCGGCCCTCCACGGGCAGCTCTTGCATCCGTTGAAGCCGAGATCGGCCAGGCCCCAGGGGACGAGCTCTCCCCAGATCTTGCCGCGCCGGTCGTTCTTGCCGCGCACCACGCGCGGGCTCGAGTAATCGATCGTCACGCGGACCGGGCCGAGGGCCTGCGTGACCGAGGCCTGAGGGTTCTCGCCGCTGGGAGGGAAAGTGAGTCCCTGGGCGCCGAAGAGAGGGACGGCCAGGCCGAGCAGAGGGACCAGAGCCAGAAACCGGGGACCAACGCCACGTCGCATGCACAACCTCCTGTCGGCCGCCGACAGAAGCGGCCGCGCCGTGGATCCAATACGGCAGGCGCGCCCGAGTGTTTCGATCCGTCGACGCCGAAAGGCTCCGCCGTCGCCAGCAGGACCGCGCGGTCGCCCCGGACAAGACCCTCGCCCACGGACACCTCGTCCGGATGGTCCCTGGTCAGGAAGCGGAGAAAGTTCCCTCCCTTGCCTTTCTTCTCCTGGCATACGCTCCGGCCACAGCGATGAGCGCCGCGGCGGACCTCCCCGAACCGGAGCTGCTCCGAGCGTTGACCCTGCTCGACGCGATCCTGCTCGTCGTCGGCACGGTGATCGGATCGGGCGTGTTCCTGGTCCCGGCAGAGATCGCCCGGGCGGTCCACGGCGCGGTTCCCATGCTCGCGGTGTGGGTGGTCGGCGGTTTCTTCACGCTGCTCGGCGCCATGAGCCTGGCCGAGCTCGGCGCGGCGATCCCTCACGCCGGCGGCCTCTACACGTACATCGGCCGCGCCTTCGGACCGACCGCCGGCTTCCTCTGCGGCTGGATGCTTTTCACCGTCGCCACGTCAGGCTCCATCGCCACGCTCGCCGCTGCTCTGCCGATCTACCTCGGCGGCTTCGTGGCCCTTACCCCGGCCGCGTCCAAGGCCATCGGCATCGGAGCGATCGGAGTGTTCACCGCCATCAATCTCTTCGGAGTGCGCCGCGGAGCGATGGCCCAGAGCATCCTGACCGCCCTCAAGGTGGGCGGGCTCGCGGCCATGGTCGGGGCGATCTTCCTTCTCCCGTCCTTACCGCGCGCCGCGACCGCGTCCGTGTCCATGTCCTCGGCGCTCGCTGGCCCCTTCGGCGTGGCCGCCTTCGGCACCGCGCTCGTCGCCGTGCTGTGGGCGTACGAAGGGTGGCACGACGTGACGTTCATCGCCGGCGAGATGCGGACGCCGCAGCGCGACTTTCCACGCGGCTTGATCGGAGGCACCGTGATCGTCGTCGCGTTGTACCTCGCGGCCAACCTCGCCTACCTCCACGTCCTGACGCCCGGGGAGATCGCGGGCTCGCCGCGCGTGGCCCTGGAGGCCATCCGGCGCGTGGCCGGCGAAACGGGGGGACGGCTTCTGACCGCCGCCATCCTCTGCTCGATTCTCGGCGCGATGAACGCGCTGGTGCTCGCGGGCCCGCGCGCCTACTACCAGATGGCCCGCGACGGATTGCTCTTCGAGCGATTCGGACGCGTGCATCCGCGTTGGCGGACGCCGGCCGACGCGATCCTGCTGCAGGGCGTCTGGTCGGCCCTCCTGGTGCTCTTCATCGGCGGCTTCGCGCAGCTCTTCACATACGTCATCTTCGGCGGCTGGATCTTCTACGCCCTGGCGGTGGGGGGCGTCGTCGCGCTGCGCCGCAGGGAGCCCGCGCTGGCGCGCCCGTTCCGAGTGCCGGGCTACCCGGTCGTGCCGCTTCTCTTCGTCGCGGGCGCCGCCTTCCTCGTCGTCAACACGCTGGTGACGACGCCGCGCGAGTCGATCCTCGGCCTCGCCTTCATCGCGCTGGGGCTTCCGCTGTATGTTCTGCGGCGCCGGTTCTCCGGCTCCTTGCGAAGTCTTCCTCCCGCCGCAAAGAGAGAGAGGTGACGCCATGTCCGATTCCGATATCCGCCGGTACGACGTCCGCGCCCAATCGACGGAGACCTTCGGCCGTGTTCTGTGCGCCTGCCGCAACCATCACTTCGTGGTCGACGGCCCGGTCCAGAACGGATGTCCGGGTGAAGCCCTCACTCCGGCGGAAGCCTTCCTCTCCGGCGTCGCCGCGTGCGGCGTCGAGCTCGTCGGCGTGATCGCCCGGGAGCGCGGCGTTTCCCTGGCCGGCGCCTCGGTCGAGATTTCGGGCGTGATGGACCGCGCGCGGCCGGTCCGTCCCGATGTCGCGCTCTTCAACAGCGTGCGGCTGCGGTTCCGGCTGGCGGGGGTGACGCGCGCGCAAGGGGAAGATCTCGTCGCCGCGTTCCGAGGGCGTTGACCTCTCTACGGAACGGTCGCGGTCGCGACCCCGGACGTGCAGGTCGAGATCCAGACGGGAGACTGAGGCCGCAGTTTCACCGGGTCCCGGCCGCGGGGCGTTCCCCCCGCGGCCCCGGATCTCTCAATTCGACGAGCGGGACTGACGCTCCTTGGACGCGGCCGCGGCCAGTCCGGTCAGGAGCCCGTCGAGCCTGGCCTGGAGCGCGCCGATGCAATCGCGGTAGCCGTGGTGTTCCTGCTCGGTCCCGGGAACCGCCTTGTACCCCGTGATCTCGCCGCAATACTGGCAGAGGACCGCCAGGCCGGCCGTGCTTTCTCTTTCACCAATTCGTGAGCCCAAGAGGCACCTCCTCGTTCGAGTCTTCCAGTCTACTCGCATCCCGCGGCGAAAACCTCCCGGAACGGCGGCACATACAATCTATGCATTGTTATTCGCGGGTCCCACGGCAAGAGTCGCTCCTCCCCGGACACGACAGGCCGGGCCATGCGTCCAGCGCGGGGCGGCGTGACGGGGCGGACGATTTCGTTTACAATAGCTGCAAAACCAACAGCGCTGCGCAGCGAGAGATGGCACCTTGGGCGCCGTGTCCCTGGACAACGCGTGCGGGCATGACTACGGGTCGGCCCCGGGAGACTCATGACGGTCTCGGTCGAGAAGTGCGTCGGCAACGGCCGCGGACGGGCCGCCGTTTTCCCTCTCTTCCGCCTCGTCGCTCTGGGCGGCGCGAGTTTCCTCTGCGCCGGATGGCTTCTGGCCAATGCCTCGATCAACAAGAGCTTCACTCCCACCGGAATCACGCCGGCCGGGACCTCCACCTTGACGATCTTCCTGTTCAACGACGCGTTCACGGACCTGACCGGCGGGGCGGTGACCGACTCCCTGCCGGCGGGGGTCGTGATCGCGCCGACGCCCAACGCCTCCACGACGTGCGCCGGAGCGACGGTGACGGCCGCGGCGGGGAGCGGCTCGCTCGCGGTGAGCGGCGCCACGATTCCGGCGCAGGTCGGCTCGACGCCGGGAAGCTGCACCTTCCAGGCCGACGTGACCTCCGTCGCGCCGGGCAACCACATCAATACGATTCCCGCCGGAGCGCTGACGACCACCCAGGGCGTCAGCAACGGAACCCCCGCCAGCGCCACGCTCTCGGTGGCCACCCTTTCGCCTCCGACGGGGACCAAGTCGTTCGCGCCCGCCACGATCCCCGGAGGAGGAATCTCGACCTTCACCATCCAGATCAACAATCCCAACGGCAGCGCTCTGACCGGAGCGGCCTTCACCGACAACCTGCCGGGCGGCCTCACCGTCGCCTCGCCGCTGACCGTTTCGACCACTTGCGCCGGCGGCACGGTGACGGCCGTCGTGGGCGGGACTTCCGTCGCTCTCTCGGGAGGAACGGTTCCCGCCGGGAGCAACTGCCGCGTCCTGGCCAACGTCACCTCCTCGACCAATGGCGCCGCCGTCAACACGCTGCCGATCGGCGCGATCACCACGACTCAGGGGGTCAGTAACACCAGCGCGATCTCGGGGACCCTGACCGTGCAGACCGGAGTGGTGATCAGCAAGACCTTTGCGCCGGCCTCCATCCCCTCCGGGACCACGTCGACCCTGACCATCACGATCACCAACGGAAATGCCGCGGCGCTGACCAACGCCACCCTGACCGATACGTTTCCATCGAGCCCCGTCGCCCTGACGGTGGCGAACCCTCCCGGCGCCTCGACCAGCTGCGGCACCGTTCCGCCTCCGACCCTCAACGCGACGGCGGGCAACGCCTTTGTCTCGCTCTCCGGCGGGACCATTCCCGCGGCCAGCGGCTCGACGCTCGGCTCGTGCACCATCATCGTCAAGGTCACGGCGATCACCATCGGCACGGCCACGAACACGATCCCCGTCGGCGCACTGGGCGACGACCAGTCCATCACCAACGCCGCCATCGCCACCCGCAATCTCACCGTGACCTCGGGCGCGACGCTGTCCAAGGCGTTCGCCCCCAACTCGATCGCCGCCGGATCCACCTCGACCCTGACGGTGACGATCACCAACGCGCTGGCGAGCCAACTGACCAACGCGGCGTTGACCGACAACCTGCCGGCCAACGTCGTCGTGGCGCCCTCGCCGGCGGCGGCGACCACGTGCGTGGGAGGCACGGTGACGGCGGCTGCCGGCGCGGCGTCCATCGCGATCTCGACCGCCACCATCCCGGCGTCGGGCAACTGCAATTTCTCCGCGCGGGTGACGTCGGCGACGCCGGGGTCCTACACCAATACGATTCCAGCCAACTCCGTCACCGACGCGCAGGGGGTGACCAACACGGCCGCGGCGAGCGCGGCGCTGACGGTGACCTCGGGAGCGTCCCTGGCCAAAGCCTTCTCGCCGGCCACGATCGGTGTCGGAGGGCGCTCGACCCTGACGATCACGGTGACCAACCTCCTTTCCGTGCCGCTGACGAGCGCCGGCTTCACCGACAACCTTCCGGTCGGAGCGCAGCTCGTCACGGTCGCCAATCCGCCCAACGCCTCGACCACCTGCACCGGGGGCTCCGTGACCGCGGTCGCCGGTGGAGGATCCATCGCGCTTTCCGGCGGGACCATCCCCGCCGCGGTCGGCGCGACGCCGGGAACCTGCGTCGTCGTCGCCGACGTCACCTCCAGCACGGCCGCGACCTCGACCAACACGATCGCGGTCGGCGCCCTGGCCGACGCACAGGGCGTGACGAACGTCGCCACCGCCACCGCCAACCTCGTCAAGCAGAGCCTCTCGGTCTCGCTCAACAAGAGCTTCAACCCGGTGTCCATCCCCGGCGGCGGAACGTCGGTGCTCACGGTGTCCTTGACCAATCCGACCGCGACCAGCCTCTTCGGCGTCGCGCTCAACGACAACCTCCCCGGGGGGATGCTGGTCGCGGCGCCGCCGTCGGCCTCGACGACCTGCTCGCTGGGGACGGTCAACGCCGTTCCCAACGGCGCGAGCTTCTCGCTTTCCGGAGCGACCATCGCCAACGGCGCGACCTGCAGCGTCTCGGTCAACGTCACCTCGGTGTCCCAGGGAAACCTGACGAACACGCTCCCGGTGGGCGCCATCTCCAGCTTCCAGGGCGCCACCAACACTTCCGCGGCCAGCGCGACGCTCACGGTCCTTCCCGGAGCGGGCATCGGAAAGAGCTTCTCGCCGATCGTCATCGCGCCGGGCGGCACGTCCACGCTGACTCTGGCGCTCTACAACTCGAACCTCTTCGACATGACCGGGGTCGCGGTCTCCGACACGCTGCCCGTGGGCGTCACCGTGGCGGCGAGCCCCAACGCCACGACCACCTGCAATCTCGGCACGGCCTCCGCGACGGCAGGCGGAAACACGGTGGCGCTCTCGGGCGGGACGATGGCCGCCGGAGGGGTTTGTTTCGTCCGCGTCGACGTGACGGCTTCGGCTCTGGGGTCCTACACCAACACCGTCGCGGCCGGCGCGATCTCGGACAACGAGGGGATCACCAACCCCAACCCGGCCTCGGCGGTGCTTTCGGTCCGCAACAATCCGACCATCGCCAAGTCCTTCAATCCCGCTGCCATCGGTCAGGGCAGCTCCTCGTCCCTTCTGACCATCACCCTCTCCAACTCCAACTCGGTCGCGTTGACTGGAGCGTCGTTCACCGACGTCTTTCCCTCCGGGATGACCACGACCGCGGCGCCGGCCGGATCGACGAGCTGTGCCGGAGGGACCGTCACCGCGCTCGCCAACAGCACCAGTGTTTCGCTTTCCGGCGGGACCATCCCGGCCTCGGGAAGCTGCACCGTCACCGTCAACGTCAAAGCGGCGGTCGCCGCGGACTACGTCAATACGATTCCTGTGGGCGCGCTGACGACGTCCAACGGAGGATCGAATGTGGCTCCGGCGACGGCGACCCTGACGGTCATCGCGCCTCCCACGGTCGGAAAGACGATCGTCCCCGGCTCCATCCTGACCGGCGCCCCCGCCACCCTGACCATCACGCTGACAAACCCGAACTCGCTCGCCTTGACCGGTGCCGCGGTCACCGACGCGCTTCCGTTCGGCGTCACCAACACCGCGACACCGAGCCCCGCCACGACGTGCGGCGGAACGGCGACCGCTGCGCCCAATGGAACGACGGTCTCGCTCACCGGGGGGACGATCCCGGCGTCGGGAAGCTGCACCGTCAGCGCCCAGGTCACCGCCGCGCTCCCCGGCGGCTACACCAACACGCTCAACCCCGGAGACCTGACCACGACCAACGGGGGAAGCAACACCAACTCCGCGTCGGCCGGCCTGACCGCCACCAACGTTCCGCCCGGCGCCGCGAAGTCCTTTTCGCCCAACCCGGTCACCGCGGGAACGAGTTCGCTCCTGACCATCGTACTCACCAACACCAACCCTGGGCCGGTCACCGCCGCGGCGTTCACCGACGCTTATCCCGCCGGTCTCACCAACGCGACGCCGGCTTCTCCCTTCACCGACTGCGGCGGCTCGGTCACCGCCGCCGACGGCGGCGGATCGGCGACTCTGTCCGGCGGAACGATCCCCGGTGCCGGCGCCTGCTCGGTGACGGTCAACGTCACGGCGCCCGTCGGCAGCTATCCCAACAGCACCGGTCCCATCGCGACGGGCAACGCGGGCACCGGAGCCGCCGCCTCCTCGACCCTTACCGTCATCGCCGCGCCGACTCCCACGCCCACGCCGACATTCACGTCGACGCCGACGCCGACCTTCACGTTCACGCCCACGGCGACCCTCACGCCCACTCCGACGCAGACCTTCACGCCTACTCCGACGCAGACCTTCACGCCCACGCCGACCTTCACGTTCACGCCCACGCAGACCTTCACACCGACCTCCACGTCGACGTTCACACCGACTCCCACGACGACCTTCACCGCCACGGCCACGGCGACCCTGACACCCTCGGCGACGTTCACCGCCACCAGCACGCCCACGCCGACTCAGACCTTCACCGCCACGAGCACGCCGACCTCTACTCCGACGCAGACGTTCACCGCGACGAGCACCCCGACTTCGACCCTGACGGCAACGCCCACGCCGACCCCGACGCCGACGTTGACCCCAACGGCCCCGGCAACAGCCACCGCGACCGCCACTGCCACGCCGACGGCTACGGCGACGGCGACGGCAACCTCGACGCCGACAGCGACGCCGACTCAGACGACGACGTCCACACCGCTCTTCACCGCAACCGCCACCGCCACGCCGGGTGCCGGAGCCGACATGTCGATTTCCAAGGTCGGTTCGCCCTCGGCCGTCAGCCCGGGCGGCGCCCTGACGTACACCCTCACCGTGCACAACGCCGGACCCGCCACCGCGACCGGAGTCACGGTCACCGACGTCCTTCCAGCGACCGTTGGCTTCGTCTCGGCCTCGGCTTCGCAGGGGGCATGCGGCGGGACGACGGCGGTCACGTGTTCGCTGGGGACCCTCTCCACCGGAGCCTCGGTCACGGTCACGATCGTCGTTCGGGCCGGCCCTGCCGGATCCCTCTCCAACACCGCCTCGGTGACGGCGAACGAAAGCGACCCCGACATCTCCAACGATTCCTCCACATCGGTCGTGTCGGTCGGAGCCGCGAGCGGAATCCCGGCTCTCTCCGGGCGCGGCTCTCTCGCGCTCGCCCTGCTGCTGGCGGCGGCGGCTATCCTGCTTCTGCAGCGCGGCCGCTGAGCCGACGGGTCCGGCCGGGGGCAACAATCTATAAATTGTGAGCGAAGAGCTCCCGGCCGGTTCCGAAGCTCACGCCGGGCGCGTGGGAGCCCCGCGCGTTCGGAAGGCCGCGCGCACGGGCGCGCGCCCGAGCGCCATGATCATCGCTCCCAGGGCCCAGGCCACCGCCAGGCACACTCCCAGCCCGACCACCAGTCCCGCCCCGGGCTTCGAAAATAAGGCCTGCGGCGCCGGCTCGCGCGCCGACACAGCCTTCCACACACCCGCCCACGTCATGGCGAAGAGCGTCACGTAGGCCAGGGCGAAGACCGCTGACGACGCGCAGGGCGACCCGGGCCCACGGACGAAGGCGGAAGAAGGCTCCAGGCGGCGATCAGGACCGCGGCCCAGAAGAGAGCTTGAACCGTCGTGATCGCCGTGAAGTGCTCGAGCAGGATCCGGGCCCATACCGATTGGGGCAACCGCGACGCGGTCAACCCGAGAATGGTCAGAATCGCGGGCCGAAGCGTCAGCCACAGGACCAGATTCACGACGGCGCGGGCCAGAGAGACCGCCGCCACGATCAGCCATGCCCAGCCGATCACCGTGACCGGCCGGGGCCGCTCCGATTGCTCTGGCTTCTCCATCTGGGTTCCGACCAGCGGAAGGATACCGCCGGGCATCGAGCCCGGCGCGGCGCCTGCCGAGCGTCGATGACTTGCGGTAGAGGTGGGGTGTGAGCCGTCCGCACCGAGCAGTCTCCCCGGCCCGAGGGCCGGTCGCATGACGAGGGAAGCGAGATCCGGCGCCGACACGGCTTTTCCCGCGCTGGCCCGGCGCCGACTCCATCGCGGGACGTTCGTGGCGGCGGGGATCTCCAACATCGCGTGGGGAGCCTAGTCCGCGGTCGACTTGCAGTGGTTCTTAAGGTCCTGGGCCCGATCGGTCTCGGCGTACTTCTCCTTCGACGGGCGTGGCCCGTCTCGACTCTCGTGCTCTGTGTCCCCAACGACCTGATCTGGTGGGCGCCCTTCGGGCTCTCCCTCGCCGACGCATGGCCCTGCTTCCGTGCCTCCTGCCACGAGCGGATCCTCGCAGAGGGCACAGGCCGATCTTGACGAGCGCCTTCTCGTCGAATTCGGCGCCACAGCTCTGGCCCGACGACGCAGACACGAACGTCGTGCTAAATTTCCCGATCGCCCGGATGGAGGAAGCGATGACTGTGAAACGCGAAGTCGTGCGACCAGGAATCCTCTTCACGACGATGGCCCTGGCGCTGTCGGCGGCCGCGTGGGCCGAGCAACCCAAGGCGGAAGGGATCCTGAGGCTTCCTCTGACGGTCGAGAAACTCGCGCCGCCGACCGGGGCGACCCTTCCGTCGTGGGACACGCTCGAGCTCGTGCCCGCGGGGCCCGGCCGCTATGATGTGCGGCTGCTTCCCGGCGAGAACGCTCCCCGTCTGGCCGACGCCGATCTCTCGCTCCTGGTCCCGCGGGCACCGCGGATAGCCGCGGGCAACGACGCCCTGACGCGGCTCGCCCTGATCCAGCGGGAGTACAACCGCAACGAGGTCCACAATCCCCTTCCCGACGGCTCGGACCTCTCGATCGCGAACAATTGCCTCGAGCGCGGCCTCTGGGAGGTCAAGGTCGCGAGGACAAACGAGGGCAAGACCGTCACGCTGTTCCACGCCTGGTTCACATTCCCCGCACCGGAGTACGCCCGGCTCTTCCGCGTGGCCAACGGCGGGCTCGAATACGCCTCGTTCGACCGGCTCTTCGCCAGCTATCCGGGCCTGGGCGGGCTCGCGCTTCCGCTCGACGCGCTCCGCCGCGTGATCTCGGAGCGCGATCTCGCGGGGCTCCAGACGCACTCTTCCGAACCGCTGGACCGGCTGACGGAGCAGACGGGCAAGGTCAAGCTGCTGCGAACGAACGGAATCGAAACGTACGCCGGCTTCACGCGGCCCGACAAGCAGCCGATCGCCCTGGCGAAGTTCGACGCTCCGGGAAAGTACGACTCCGCAGAGACGATGCGCTTCGACCTGTCCTGGCTCGCGCACCCGGCCAGCATCGTGTGGAGACAGGTCCAGAGCCCGCGCGTCCCCGGGACTTTTCCCGAGATCGAGGTGCGTTTCGAGAATGGGTACAGGATCTTGGCCGCGGACGCCGACCTCTCCCGGCTCGTTGCGCGGCCGCAATCGCCCCGCACCGAGGCCGACGTCCTGAGGCTCGTGTGCGGAATCGGAACCCCGGTGATCCACGCCACGGCGTCCGAGCGGGCCGCGGAGCTGTCGCAAGACCGCCCGCGTTACCTGATGATTCTCGACGCGGAAGGCCGCCATGTCGACAACCACACGACCGGGGTGGACGGGCTGTACGCCTGGCGCGGCGCCGGCGACCAGCTCCATCTCTGGCTGTTGAGCTACGAGCGGATCGCGTTCGTCGCGCACCTGTCGGCGCGCTGGCCTGGAGGAGTCTGAAGCCGATTCAGGGAAAGCCGGCGTTCTTCTCGGGCCTCGGGGCCTGGGCCTGGAAACGCCACAGGCTGGCCCGGATGGAAACTCCCATGCCCAGCAGGGAACCATCGCGGGCCCAGCCAGGATAGTGGATGTCGCCGTCGAACAGAACGGGGACGCGCTCGAGCCGAGCGGTCACCGGATCGAGCAGCGCCGCCCCGCGGAACCAGGAATCCGGCGACGTCACCGTGACCGCGATGCGCCCGTCCGGCCCCACGGCGGACCCGGAGATCGGCGTCTGGGCCAGCCGCAGCGAACTGGCGAAGAGAATCGACAGGTCTCCGTCGCCGGCGATCGGAACCCGGTACAGCTTGACGCCGTCGAGCTCGTTGACCTGGACGATCAGGGAGGGAGACGGGCCGCGCGGATCGATGGCGACGCCGTTGGCCGCGCGCAGCTTGCGGGGCGCGCCGGCTTCGACCGACACGGAGTACAGGAAACCGCCGTCGACGTAGTACAGGGTCTTCCCGTCGGGAGACGCCACGAGGCTCTGCGGCATCACGCCGCGCGTCGCCTCGATCCGCCGCACGATCCGGCCGTCGGAGACCGTGGCCAGCGTGATCATGGACGGCTGTCCGACGCGTCCGGACAGAAACGCGACCATGCCGTCGCCCACCAGCGCGGCGGGCGGCGTGGCCTGCTCGGTCAGATCCAGGAACGGCCGAAGCAGCCCGTCGCCCATGGCCACCAGGAGCCGACGACGGCCCAGCACCTGGTTGGGAATCAGCACCCCGCCGTCGGGAAGCTGGACCGGGCTCGTGAGCAGGTTGCCGGCGATCGTGGACATTCGTTCCGCGACGCCGCCGGAGGCGGAAAAGCGCAGCAGCTCCGCGGGGTTGTCCAGCGTGCTGACGTACACGCTGCCGTCGGCGCCGGAATCGAGATTCCACGCCTTGCCCGTCACGGGAAAGAGGATCCGGCTCTGGTCTCCGCCGGACGCCACCTCGAGGACCTGCTGCAGATCGCCGAACGTGGCGACCGCCAGGACGGAACCGCCGTTCTCGATGGCCAGGGGAGGAGCCAGCGGCAACTGAGGCGCGAACGGCGTGGCGCGGCCGCTGTCGAGATCGAGGCTGTAGACGTGCCGCCCGGGATCCTCGCCGCCGGCGAGCTTTCCCCAAAACAGCGCCCGCTTCCCGTCGGGGGAAGCCCGCAGGCTCCACGTCGCCGCCTCCGCGACGACCGACGGGCCGACGGGTGAGAGTTTTCCCGAGTCCGGCCACAGGCGGTGGACCTGAAAGTTGCGCGCCGCGTCCCGTTTGACCACGAGGAGGCTGCCGTCGGGAAGCGCCTCCGGTCCCTGCGCGTCCTCGAGCACGAGCCGCTCCTCGCCTCCCAGGGGCGGGACGCTGAAGATCCCTCGCGGCACGTCGCTGACCCGATCGAAGTAGAGCTTGTCGCCGTCGCGCGACCAGCAGGTCTTGTAGACCGAGCCCAGGTCCGGCCGGTGCGTGAGGACCGTCCAGTCCCCGGAAGACGGCTTCAAGACCGCCACCTGGGATCGCTCCCCCACCAACGTGACGAACGCCAGGGTGTGTCCGTCCGGAGACGATCGGGGAGCCATGACCTTGGTCATGGGGCCGACGAGAAGGTTGGCCTTCCAGATCGGAGGCGGGGCTTCGATCTGCCTTCCGCGAAACCAGTGACCGATCCCGGCGCCGCCGGCGAACAACACCGCCCCCAGAAGAAGGAGCAGCCCGAACTCGCCGGCCCGCCGCGCACTCCTGTGGGCCGCGGTGCGCGCGGGGGACGCCTTCGCGCTCCGCGCGGCGTCGCCGGAAGCGTCGGAGCGCACCGGCGCCCCGGCCGCGGGGGACGGCGTCGGACCGGCCGCCCCCGGAATGTCCACCAGCCGCGAGGCGCGAGGCTCCGACGCCTGAGGAAAATCGCTCAAGTTGTCCCGGATCTGCTTCAGGTCGCGGGCCAGCTCGCGCGTCGAGGCGTAGCGATCCTCCGGTTGCTTGGCCAGGCATCTCTCGATCACCCATCGCAACGGCGGCGGCACCCGGGCGTTTTGTTTTTCCAGTGGCTCGGGCTCTTCCTCGATGATGGCCGAGAGCGTCTGGATCGGCGTCGCGCGGTGGAAGACCTGCTTGTGCGTGAGCATTTCGTAGAAGATCAGACCGGCCGCGAACTGGTCGGATCGGCGGTCCAGAGGTCGACCCGCGGCCTGCTCCGGCGACATGTAGTCGGGCGTTCCCAGAATGAATCCGGCCTGGGTCAGGGAAGCTTCCAGCGGTCCGGACCCCGGCGCGCCGTGCGGCTCCCGGTTCTGGAGCTTGGCCAGACCGAAGTCCAGGATCTTCACGAAGCCGTCCCGGGTGACCATGATGTTTTCCGGTTTCAAGTCCCGGTGGACGATCCCTGCCTGATGCGCCTTGGCCAGTCCCTCCGCGATCTGCGTGGCCAGATCGAGAGCCCGGCGGATCGGAAGAGGCCCGGCGTCGATGAGATGCCTCAGCGTCCACCCGTCGATGAGCTCCATCGCCAGGTAGGGAGACGCGTCCGCCTGTCCGATCTCGAAGATCGTGACGATGTTGGGATGATTGAGCGCCGACGCCGAACGGGCCTCCAGAGCGAAGCGCGCCAGCCCTTCGCGATCGGCCAGGACGTGCCGCGGAAGGACCTTCAGCGCGACGTTGCGCCCCAGGCGCGAGTCGCGGGCCTCATAGACCTCTCCCATTCCGCCCGCTCCCAGCCGCTGCACGATCTCGAAGGGGCCCAAATGGGCGCCGGTCGGGATGTCATCGAGGGTCTGGCGGGGAGACGGCGTCACGACGCGGTGCGCAATGGCCGGCTTCGCCGGTCCCGGCTCTGTGCTCTCGGTCGCGACGTGCATGGGCGCAGTTACTCCCAGACCGTCACGGTGTTGCGGCCGGCGTCCTTGGATCGGTAAAGGGCCCGGTCCGCCGACTCGTACAGCTCCTGCACCGCGGAGAGCTCGGGCCGGACGCTGGCGATCCCGAACGAGCACGTGACCTTGAAGGCCTGGGATGCGTGCACGAACTCGTGAGCCGCCAGCCGCGACCGGACTCTCTCCGCCAGGGTCGATGCGTGTTCGGCGCCCCCTTCCGGGCACAGGATCGCGAACTCTTCTCCTCCGACGCGCGCGAAGACCTGCTCGCGCCGCAGGAGGGGACGCGTCAGCTCGACGATCTTCTTCAAGACCAGGTCCCCGCACAGGTGTCCGTGCACGTCGTTGACGAGCTTGAAGCGATCGATATCGAAGAGGATCAACGACAGCGGCCGGCCGTAGCGCCGGGCGCGCCCGAACTCGCGCGCCGCCTCCTCCTCGAAGCGGCGACGGTTGGCGATCTCCGTCAAGCCGTCCAGGACGACGAGGTCGTGGATGGCCTGGTGATACGCGTTCTCGATGTCGCGTCCCTGAAGGAACTTGAAGTGCGCCGCGCCGACTTGAAAACGATCGCCGCTTTCCAGAACGGTGGGGTCCTCGATCCGCTTCTCGTTGACGAAGGTTCCGTTGCGGCTGCCCAGATCCTCCAGGACGACCGATTCGTTCCGGTAGGACAGCCGCGCGTGCTCCCGGGAAAGCGTGCTGACCTCCGGCAGGTGGATACCGGCCGATGCGCCCCTGCCGATCACCGTGGAGGAGTGCGGTTGCAGTCGGAAGCGCCGCCCGAGGGACTGGCTGGCCGGGTGCGCGATCAGAATCAGGCTCGCCTCGGGACCGGGGTCCGTACTCCGACGTCGCGGAGCGGCAAGCGTCTGATCGCCATCGATCGGATCGAAGTCCGCGCTGTCATCCAGGATGGCTTCGAATCGCGAGGTCTCTCCCTCGCTCTCGCGCTCCGGATTCCCGCGCAGGGTCGCCTTGGACCTTGCCTCTGTAGACATTCCCGCTGCCGTTCTCCTCTCCCGAGGCCGTCCTCTTTGAGAGATCTGAGAATGGAGAAGACGCAAGGTCGGGGCCACGCATCGACCCGCCATCAAACGCCTCGTCTTCAGTTACTTACACTCTTTCTCGAGAAGTCCGGGTGAAAAAAAACGTCACATGCCTGCCGGACCCCGTCACAACGCGCCGGTTCGTGAAACCTCGGGTTCGACAGTCCACTTGCGGCGTTGCTGGCTCTTGGACGGCGCCCGCGCCCGCGTTACAACTACCTTCCGATGCCCGCGCCGATCTACCACGTGGACGCCTTCGCCGATCGGCCCTTCGCCGGAAACCCGGCGGTGGTCTGCATTCTGTCGCAAGAGCGCGACGCGGCGTGGCTGCAGAACATCGCGCGGGAGATGAACCTCGCCGAGACGGCGTTCCTGATCGGTCAAGGGCGGGAGTGGCGATTGCGGTGGTTCACGCCGGCCGTCGAGGTGGATCTGTGCGGGCACGCGACGCTCGCCTCCGCGCACGTGTTGTGGGAGACCGGCCGCGCGCCGGCGGGGTGCGCGATTGGCTTTCAGACCAGGAGCGGAACGTTGTTCGCATCCCAACGCGACCGCGCGATCGAGCTCGACTTCCCGTCGGAGCCCGCGTCCGCGAGTCCAGGAGCGCCCGAGCTCCTGGCGGCTCTGGGAATCGGGACCGCGCGGTATGCCGGCCGGAACCGATTCGACGCGCTGATCGAGATCGACGGGGAGGCCATGTTGCGCTCGCTCGAACCCGACTTCCGACGCCTCAAGGCCGCGTGCGGAAAAGGCAGGGGCGTCATCGTCACGGCCGCGAGCGATCGCCCCGAGTACCAGTTCGTCTCGCGCTTCTTCGCGCCGGCCGTCGGGATCGACGAGGATCCGGTGACCGGCTCGGCCCACTGCTGCCTGGGACCGTACTGGGCGCAGAAGCTCGGCCGGTCCGAGCTCACCGGTTATCAGGCTTCCGCACGCGGAGGATTCGTCCGCGTGCGGGTGGCCGGACCCCGCGTCTTTCTCGGAGGCCAGGCCGTCACCGTCGCCCGGGGCGAGCTGGCCTGAGCCGCCGCGCCGAGCGCGCCGTCAGCCCTCGTTGCCGCCGACGCCGGAGATCGGCGGGGGACGCCGGGCGCGGCGCAGCGTCGTCACGACCCAGGCCACCAGCATGGCGTCGATGAGAACGGCTCCCAGTCCGAACGCCGCTCGGCCCGCGGTTTCGCCGCTCCTGTGCCGGAAGGTCAGGAACGGAATCGAAAGGCTGCCCGAGAACTGGCGCGGCCCGGGCCCGAACGCGATCCAATGAAAGGGAGCAGCGAAGAGAAGCATCCCCGGAATGAAGACCAGCAGCTGCACGAAGGAGGATGGAAGAGTCTCCTGCGGGCGCGCCGGGTCGAAGCCCAGCGCGTCGACGGCGGCGGTCCAGCCGCCGAAGAACAGAAAGGACCCCCCCGCGCACGCAACCACCCAGCGGGGCGCGTGGAAGCTCGAAGCGTTGCCCAGGACGGAGACCGCGACGATCGCGGCTCCCACGAGCACCGCCGCCATTGCGACCAGGATCGAGCCCCTCTTGGAGAGAGCGCGCGCGGCTTCCGTCACGACCCGGATTCTGCCGGAACCGCACCATTTGGGAAAGATCGGCCGTCCCTGAGGTAGCCTCGACCCCATGAAACGAGCCCTGTTTCGATTCCTCTGCGCCGCCGTGCTCGTTCTGGCCTCGCGTCCGGTCCCGGCCCGCGTCGTCCGGCTGGAGGTGCGCGCCCGCTCGGACGTCGCCGACGGAAAAGCGTTCGGTCCAGCGGGCGCCTACGAGAAGGTCTCGGGCCGGATGTACTTCGCGGCCTCTCCCGACAACCCCCACAACCGCGGCATCGTCGACCTCGCGCTCGCGCCGCGCAACGCCCGAGGAGAAGTGGAGTTCTGGTCGGACTTCTACCTCCTGCGGCCCAAGGACCCGTCCCGTTCGAGCGGAACGATGCTCCTGGAAGTTCCCAACCGCGGCGGCAAGGGGATCCTCGCGTTGATGAACCGCGGCCGCGGCTCGGTCGATCCGACGACTCCAGAACAGCTGGGCGACGGGTTCCTGATGCGCCGCGGCGTCACCGTGGCGTGGGTCGGATGGCAGTGGGACGTCCGCGACGAACCCGGGCTTCTGAGGCTCGACGCGCCCGTGGCGCGGGACCATGGAAAACCGATCACCGGGCTCGTCCGCGCCGACTTCGTGGTGGACGAGGCCGCCTCGTCCCATCCTCTCGGGCACGTGATCGGGGGCTCGATCGGCGGGACGAGCTACCCCGTCGCCGCGCCCGGCGACGCCAGGAACGTCTTGACCGAGCGAGACGGCCCGTTCGCGCCTCGCCGCGCCGTCGCGCGCAACCGCTGGCGTTTCGCCAGGGAAGAAAAGGGGCGTCCGGTCGCCGATGACCGTTCCGTCTGGATGGACGGCGGATTCCAACCCGGAAAAATCTATGAAGTCGTGTACGTGGCGCGCGACCCGCGCGTGGCGGGGGCCGGTCTGGCGGCGATCCGCGACGCCGTTTCGTTCTTCAAGCACGATCCGTCCATGGCTGCCACCGTCCGCCGCGCCTACGGCCTGGGCATCTCGCAGTGCGGAAGGTTTCTGAGGCACTTCGTGGCGCAGGGATTCAACGCCGACGAGGACGGGCGTCCGGTCTTCGACGGACTCTTCGTCCACGTCGCGGGCGCCGGCATCGGCAGCTTCAACCACCGCTTCGCCCAGCCGTCGCGCGACGCGCAGCCCGTGAACACGCTCTTCTATCCCACCGATCTCTTCCCGTTCACCGATCTACCGCAAACCGACCCGGAGACGGGAGAAACCGGCGGGATTCTCGACCGGGCGCAGGCCGAGCATGTCGTGCCGAGAATCTTCCTGACGAACACCTCCTACGAGTACTGGTCGCGCGCCGCGTCCCTTGTTTCCACGTCGCCGGACGGGTCCCGGGACGTGCCGATCTCGGAGAACGTGCGCATCTATTTCCTGGCCGGCCTGCAGCATTTCTCCGGACCGTTTCCACCGACCACCGAGCCGTCGCGCGGCTTGCGGGGGACGTTTCCGCAGAATCCCAATCCGATCGCCTGGATCTGGAGGGCCCTGTTCGAGGACATGGAAGCCTGGGTTCGCGACGGCGTCGCTCCCCCGCAGAGCCGCGTTCCGAAGGTGTCCGACGGAACTCTCGTGGCGCGTGAGGCCTTTTCATTTCCTCCAGTGCCCGGCCTCTCTCCTCCGGCGCGGCCGCACCAGGCCTTTCGGACGGACTACGGCCCCCGCTGGAAGGAGGGCATCGTCTCGTTCGAGCCGCCCCACGTCGGCAAGCCGTTCGCCACGCTCGTGCCCCGGGTGGACGCGGACGGCAACGATCTCTCCGGCGTCCGCCTGCCCGAAATGGAGGTTCCCGTCGCGACCACCACCGGCTGGAACCTGCGCGATCCCAAGACCGGATTCCCCGGCGAGCGCGTGAGTTTCATCGGCTCGTACGATCCGTTCCCCAGGACCGCCGCCGATCGGGAGAAGACGCAAGATCCTCGGCGATCGATCGAGGAGCGCTACGGCGACCGCGAGCGCTTCCTCGGCCTCTACGCGGGAGCCGCCCTGCGGCTGATCGAGGAGCGGTTCTTGCTGCCCGCCGATTTGCCCGACGTCCTGGCGCGGGGGCAAGCGGAGTGGAACGCGGCAATGAAGTGAGGCCGCCGGCGTCGGGTCTTTCCCGGCCGCGGCGCGGTCAGCGCGAACGAATCTTGTGCTCGCCGACCGCTTTTTCCACGTCCGCCAGCTCGCGCGGCGCGGCGCACGAGAGACACTCCATGCCGCCCGGCGTGACCAGGACGGTGTCCTCGATGCGCACTCCGATGTTGGACCATTTCGGATCGGCCGTGGACTTCTCGGGGATGTAGATCCCGGGCTCGACGGTCAGGGCCATCCCCGGCTCGAGCTTCGTCTGCGCCAGGCCGTAGCGCTCGAGGCGCGGGACGCCGATGGGATAGCCGTAGCTGCCGACGTCGTGGACGTTCAGGCCGATCCAGTGGCTCGAGCCGTGCGGATAGAACTTCTGGTAGGCGCGCGTGCGAAGGATCTCGTCGCGGTCGCCGGTCAAGATGCCGAGCTTCAAGAGCCCGTCCACCACGACACGGACGGTGGCCAGGTGCACGTCCTTGAACGGCGTTCCCGGCTTGACCGCCGCGAAACCGGCCTTCTGCGCCGCGAGCACGATCTCGTAGATCGCCTTCTGCTCGGGCGAGAACCGCCCGGAGACGGGATAGGTCCGTGTGACGTCCGCGGCGTACATCTGGTACTCGCAGCCCGTGTCGTTGACCAGGATCTCTCCGGCCACCAGCGCCTTGTCGTCCCGCTCGTGATGGAGGATGACGGAGTTGCGGCCGGACGCGACGATGGGCGGATAGGCCATGCGCGCCGCTCCGCGGGCCAGGCAAAGGCCCACCATCACCGCTTTCAGATCGTACTCGTGGCCGCCCGGCGCGGCCGCGGCCATCGCCGCTTTGTGCGCCTCCGCGGAGATTGCGCTGGCCTCACGCAGGAGATCCTGTTCCACGGAATCCTTGACCAGCCGCAGCGCGGCCAGAATCGGTGAGGCCTCCGACACGGGCCGCGGAGCCGTCGCGTTCCCGTTGGACGCGTTCCAGGCCCGCAGGAGCCGGCCCTGGAACTCCTCGTCGCCCCCGGACTCCGCGTACAGGCTCTGGGACTCCGCCGCGAGACGGGCAAAACGGCTCCAGAACTCAGTCAGGGGATAGGCGTCACCGGCTGCGTACTCGTCCTTCGCTCCCTCGACGCCGGCGCGCCATCCGGTCCACTGCTCGTCGGCAAAATCCTTGGGCTGGACGAAGAGAACGAAACGGCGCACTCCGGACGCGGCGGGCAGAAAAAGCGCGATCGCGTTGGGCTCGTCCAGGCCCGTCAGGTACCAGAAGTCCGAGTCCTGGCGGTACGGGTCCGGGCTCGTCTCGACCGTCGTCTCGGGAGCGGAATGAAAGACGGCGATCGCGCCCGGCGGCAGCTGCGCCAGGAGTTTCTCGCGATGAGCTTCGAAGAAGGCCCGCGTGGGCATCGGCGGCGCCGGCGCAGCCCGGCCGCTTGCGGACAAGACCGAGCCCAGCAGAAAAGCCAGGATGAGCCCCCGAATGGAATGGGCCATGCCGCCGATTCTAAGCGGAAGACGGCACTTCGGTCGACGGCATCGGGCGCGCGGGCGGAATTCTTGACACCACGCATCTCCCGTGATCGACTGGCGCCAAGCCGAACGACTCGCTCTCGATCTCTCACCCGGAGAAGCCTCCTGCGCCCGGGGTCAACCTCGGCGGGCTGACGTTGATCCGTGAGCAACGAGAACGTTTCGCCGGGAGACGGGTTCGTCGAGGCGCCTCGTCTTTCCGAAGGAGCGAGACAGTGGAGAGCAGCTCGAGGTCAGCGGAGTCCTCCGGTCGCCGGCCCGATCTGCGGATTCCGTTGCTTCTGCTCCTGGCCTCTGTGGGCAGCTCGATCCTCGTTTATCTCCCGTACCGCCACAACACGCAGCCCCTTTATGCGTTCTGGGACGGACCGAGCTATATGATCATCGCGCACGATTTCTACCAGGTGCGGGCCGGCAATCCGCTCGCCTCCGATTCGACCAAGCCTCCGTTTTACGCCAGCCACCTTCCCGGCTATCCGATGCTCGTACGGATTCTCGCGTTCGCCGGGTACGACCACGCGCTCCTTCTGGCGACCCTCCTTTCGACTGGTGTCGCGACCTGGTACTTCTACAAGCTGGCGTCCGAGGTCTGGAACTGCCGCAGGCCGGGCTTCCTGACCCTGGTCTTTCTCTTCGTGCCGCCCCGATGGCTGCTCTACCACTCCGTCGGCGCGTCCGATCCGCTGTTCCTCGCGGCGGTCCTGGCGTCCCTCTATTTCTTCGAGCGCGGGCGCCTGGGTCGCGCGAGCATGGCCGCCGCGGTGGCGTCCGCAACCCGCTTCGTCGGGTTGCTGATCATTCCCGCCTACGCCTGGATCCTTTACCGCCGCGGCGTGCCGCTGCGCAAATGGCTATGGCTCGCCCTGATCCCGATTGCCCCCGCCCTGTACGCATGGACCTTCATCCAACGCTACGGCGAGGTCTTCGGCGCGGTCGACCGAAACCTCGAGCTGCTGGCGACACCGCTTCCGTTCTCGCATCTGGGACGGCTGATCAACAGCTGGCCCGGCACGGAGGCCGAGTTCTATCTGCTGCTGTCGTTTCTCTCCCTGTGGGGAATCGTGCGGTTGAGGAAGTTCCAACCGACCTTCGTCTATTGTCTCGTGCAATTCGCGTTCGTCTCTCTCCTCTCCGGCGACACGTTCCGCTACTCCTTCGCGTTCCTGCCATTCGCCCTGGTGCTGGGCTTCGAAGACCTGATCTCCACCGCGCCCTTCCGATGGCTCTTTCCCTTCCTGGCCGCCGGCTCGGTCTACTGGGCCCAGAGAATGGTCGTATTCAACACGTGCAAGGTCTACCCGGAAGTGGCTCGCTTTCTCGGTATCCACTGAGCCCCCCGGCCGCACGCGACGGCCGGCGATCGCCGGTGACAAGTCATCGCCCCGGTTCGCGGCGCGCGTCATCTCCTGAGCGAAAGCGAAGGAGGAGGCGCGCGTCGCGGGAGCGAGAGCGCAGCGAGCGATCAGGCGTTTGGTCGAGCCCCTTCGGGCGAGCCAAACGCCGGTGCGCCCCGGAGGGCGCAGATCGCTCGCGCAGCGGAGGCGACGGTTACGCGCGCGGCGTCCAGCGGTCGAGCTCCTCGGCCAGGAGCTTGTCCACCGCCTCGACCGGAAGGGGGCGGGAGAACCAGTAGCCCTGAAGAGCGTCGCAGCCATTATTGCGCAGATAGGCGAACTGCTCGTGGGTTTCCACGCCTTCGGCGATGACGTTCAACTTCAAGCCGTGCGCCATAGCCACCACCGCGCGCACGATGCCGGCGTCGGCCGAATTGCTGACCACGTCGCTGACGAAGGAGCGGTCGATCTTGAGCGTGGTGACCGGAAACCGCTTCAGGTACGAGAGGGAGGAGTAACCGGTGCCGAAATCGTCGATCGACACCCCCACGTCCAGATCGCGCAGCGCGAGCAGGTTGGCGACGGTCACGTCGGCGTCCTCCATGGCCACGCCCTCGGTGATCTCGATTTCCAGCGACGGCGGCTTCAAATCCGAATCCGACAGCGCGCGCTGGACGGTGCCGACGAGATTTCTCTCGTGAAACTGGCTGGGCGACAGATTGATCGCCACCCGCAGGTCCGGAAGGCCCATGTTCTGCCAGCTGCGCACCTGCCGCGTGGCGTTGTTCAGAACCCATTGCCCGAGGGGCACCATCATTCCAGCCTTCTCCGCGACGTCGATGAAGTCGCCGGGCATCACCAGCCCCTTCTCCGGGTGCTGCCACCGCACCAGCGCTTCCAGCTCGATGATCCGGCCGCTGGTCAGCGACAAGACCGGCTGGTAGTGAAGGACGAGCTCGTTGCGTTGAATCGCCTGCCGCAGTCCGGCCTGGAGGGTGAGCCTGCGGGCCGCTTCCTCGGTCAGCTCCGGAATGCTCAACTGAAAGTTGTTCCGCCCGCGCTCCTTGGCCTGCCACATGGCGTTGTCGGCGCTGCGCAGCAGGGCTTCGGCGTCTTGTCCGTCGTCGGGGTAGAGCGAAATTCCGATCGAGGTCGTCAGGTCGACGCGCTTGCTTCCGATCGAGAAGGGCTGGCCGATCGCCTCCAGCAGCTTGCGCGCCACCGTCACCGCGTCGTCGGCGCTGGCGATCTCCGGCAGGAGAACGATGAACTCGTCTCCCCCGGCGCGCGCCACGGTGTCGCCCTCGCGCACGCAGAGGGAGAGACGGCGCGCGACCTCCTGGAAGATCGTGTCGCCGGCGGTGTGACCGAACACGTCGTTGACCGTCTTGAACAGGTCCAGATCGAGGAAGAGAAGCGCCAGAAGCTTCCCCGTGCGCCGGGCCCGGGCCACGCACAGATTCAGGCGCTCCATGAGAAGGGCGCGGTTGGGTAGAGCCGTCAGGGGATCGTGAAACGCCTGGAAGGCGATCAGCTCCTCGGCGCGCTTGCGGTCGCCGATGTCGCGCGCGATCGACGCCACGCCGGTCAGCGTTCCCTGCTCGTCGCGGATGGGAGACGCCGACACCGCGACCTCGACGCTCTCGCCGTCCTTGCGCATGCGTGTGGTTTCATAACGGACGACGGTCTCTCCCCCGGCGATGCGCTCGAGAACGTCCTGGATTCCGCCCCGCAGATGCGGGGGCTCGAGGACGCGGATGGAACGGCCTTCCATTTCCGAGGCGGTGTAGCCGTACATCCGGGTCGCGCCGGGGTTCCAGCTGATGACACGGCCGTCGGGAGTCGTGGCGATGACGGCGTCGTGCGACGATTCCATGATCGCTGCCATCCGGGCCAGAGTGGCCTCGCGGCGCCGCCGCTGGCTGATGTCGACCGCCACGTTGCCCAGAAGGTGCCGGCCCGAATCGCTGCGCAGCGGAAACTTCAGGACCAGCCAGTGGCGCATGCCCGCCGGCGTCGGCAGAGCCTCTTCCACTTCCAGCACCGCGCCGGTCGCCAGAACCGTCTGGTCCGACATCCGAACGCGCTCGGCGACGTCGGCCGGCAGCCACTCCGAGTCGGTCTTTCCCAGGAGCGACTGCCCCTCGGAAGCGAAGTTGTTCACGAAGGCGCGGTTGCAGTAGACCAGGCGTCCGCTCTCGTCCTTGAGGAACTCCAGCGCGGGGCTCTGGTCGCGCAGCAGCTCCACCGACGGCTCTCCGCTGCCCTCCGCGCCCGCGCCGCCGGGCAGCGCTTTCCACAGAGGGTGGTCCGGCGGGCTCACCGAGGAGCCTTCCTGTTCCCGTCTTTCATCCGCTTCGGCAACTTCGTCGAAATCGGCCGCCACCGACCCTCCTGCGATCTCTGCACACTCTGAGCTGGCGGAGGTTTCTTCTCAAGGTTCCTGCCAGGTTTTGCCGATCTTTCGTTTCATGCACTTACGTCCGCCGACCACCCTTGGAGGAGCCAACCACTTGCAGGGGCGATTCCGGGGGCTGACAGAAATCCGCACCCCGCTGGAGACGGGTCGGGCCGGAACGACGGCCCTTCATGTGTCTTCATGGGCCTCCAGGCCACCCGAACCGGCCCGGACAACGGTGACCGTGCAGTCGGCCTGGGCCACGACCTGCGCGGAAACGCTGCCCAGATAGCGGCGCAGGGTCGAGCTTCCGCGCGATCCGATGACGATCTGATCGACGTGATTGGCCCGTCCGAACTCGATGATCGCCGCTCCGGGATCGGGAGCGGCCAGCACGTGGTAGGTGATCTTGGCTGGCGGGATGCCCAGGGGCCGCGCCCAGTGCTTCAACTCGATCAAGCGCCGCACGTGCAGGTTGCGCCCCTCCCCATCGACCTGAATATCCATTCCGATTCGCGAGGTCTTCAGCACGGTCACGCAGGCCAGGCGCGCGCCGGACTCCGTTTGAAGGACGCGGCGCGCCGCCAGTCGCATCGCGTCCGTCAGCGCCGCGGATTCCTGGGTCAGGTCCACGGCCACCACGATGATGGGCGCCTTGGCCAGTTGCCCGGAGGCGGACTGCAGGTCGTCGGGCTCCGCGCCCAGACCGCGCCAACGCCGCCTCCACACTTCGGTCCACGGATCGCGAGTCATCCTCTGAGCTCGCCCCGTGAGACGAACCTGCTCGGGATGCTGCAGCTCGAAGGCCAGCTGCGCGGCCGTGTCGTAGCGATCGCGCGCGTCGATTTCCAGGCAGCGCAGGATGATTTCCTGCAGCCACGGCGGGATGCTCGGCGTTCGCGCGGGGGGAGGGATGGCGTCCCGATAGAGACGCTGGCGAAGTCCGCGCTGGGTTGTCGGGTTGCCGAAGGGGCGGACGGCGGTCGCCAGATAGTAGAGCACGACGCCGAGCGCAAAGAGGTCGCTGCGCGGCTCGTTGCGCACCGAGCGAATCTGCTCGGGAGAGATGTACGGTCCAGTGCCCATCGGGAGGTGGAATTCCTCCGCCAGAAGGTCGGGCAGGCGGTCGTGGCGCGAGAGCCCGAAGTCGATCAGCACCGCCTCGCCGCTCTCCCGAAACATGACGTTGCTCGGCTTCACGTCCAGATGGATGACGTGCTGGCGATGCAGATCGTGAAGAGCGAACGCGATCCTTGCCCCCAACGACGACAGATCCGAAGGGGTCAGCGGAGCCTCGGCCAGCCGCGCCCGCAAGGATGTTCCGGCGATCAGCTCCATGACGATGTAAGGCTGCACCGCTCAGTCGCCCGCCGCGATGAAGCGTGGGACGTGGGGGCCGGAGAGGACCGGGAGGATCATCTGCTCGACCTCGAAGCCCACGATCGCCGCGGGATCGTCGAAATCGCGAAGGAGAGGGATTTTCATCACCAGAGGCGCAGTCTCCTCCTCGCGGGTGACGCGCCAGAGCGAGGACATGCTTCCCTGGTGGATCTTCTCCTCCAGGCAAAACCCGTCGACGACCATGCCGCCCTGGAAATGAGGGGCGGTCACGTCACGACCCGACCTTCAGGCGCAGACCGAGGCTCGCGGGAAGACCGGCGGCATGCACCTTGCGAGCCGCGGTCTCGTGATCGTAAGGCACTCGAAAATAGGTGAGCACGTCGCGAGCGGCGTCGAACAGGGCGTAGCTCGCAGCCGGATTTCCGTCGCGCGGCTGGCCCGCCGAGCCGGGGATCGCCAGCCAGCGCCGCCGCGGACCCAGCGGGATTCCCGTGCCGGGAACGGGACGAAATCCCAGGACACGGCCTCCAGCCGTCATGTGGTAGAGCGTGGGGGTCATGGACGTGTCCACAGAAGGTCGTCCGACAGCGCGTCGCCCGGATGCTCCGGCCGGCCTCGACCGTTCCGTTGATGTACTCCCAGCCGCCGGGAGCCCAGGCGTTGGCGTGCACGTACAGGCGGCCCTCGGCCTCCACCTGCACTGGAAGACGCCGCAGGAATTCGATCTGCCCCGCGTCGAGACGCCCCCGGGTCCAGTCGACGACGCGACGCGCGTCCTCCTGCATCGGCCGGCCCGTTTCCTCGGCCACGGCCAGGTCATGGTTTCCGAGCACGGCGATGGCGCCTCTCTGGACCCGCTCCCGGATGACATCGACGACCGGAGCGGGGTCCGCGCCGTAGCCGACATGATCGCCGAGGAACGCGAACTGCTCCGCTCCATGGCGCCCGGCATGCGCCACGCACGCCGAGAGCGCTTCGAGGTTGGCGAGCACGTCGGTCAGAAGCGCGATGCGCATGGCGGCAAGTCCGGAATGAAGGGACGCTCGCGCTCATCCTACCGCGGCGGGCGGATCCCGGCCGCTTTCCCGCACCGCTCCGGAGGGAGGAAGCCATGATTCTCGTGTGTCCGTCCTGCGGCAGGAAGAACCGCTCGCCGGCAGAGCGGCTGGACCAGGAGGGGCGCTGCGGCGCGTGCAAGACGCAAGTCTCTCCGCCGTCCCGGCCGATCGACGCCGACCCCGAGACCTTCGGCGAGATCACGCGCGGCGCGAACGTGCCGGTCCTCGTCGACTTCTGGGCCGCGTGGTGCGGCCCGTGCAAGATGGCGGCTCCCGAAGTCGAGCGCACCGCCGCGGAAATGGCCGGTCGGGCGCTGGTGCTGAAAGTGGACACGGAGCGCTACCCAGAGCTCGCCGCCGAGTTCGCCGTGCAGAGCATTCCCAACTTCGCCGTGCTCAAGGGTGGACGGCTCCTCTTTCAGCAGGCCGGCGTCGCTCGCAGCGATGAGATGAAGCAATGGCTCGAGCGAGCCGGGGCACCTGTCGATCGAGGCGCCACGCGATAGGATCCCGCGGGTCATGAGGCGCTCCACCCGGGAGGAAGAAACCACCTCGACGCAGCCCCCGGGACCGCGCGGACGATTCCTGCTCGGCAGCCTCCCCGATTTCGCCGGCGATGTTCTCGGCTTCCTGACGGGCTGCGTGCGCGAGTACGGGGATTTCGTCCGCTTTCGCATCCCGGGGTACGAGATCTTTCTCCTCCAGAGTCCTCGGGACATCGAGACGGTGCTTCTGACGCAGCGCGCCAATTTCGTCAAACACAGTTTCTTCTGGCGCCACGTCACCGCGATCTTCGGCAACGGGCTCTTGACGAGCGAAGGAGAGTTCTGGCTTCGGCAGCGCCGGCTCGCGGCCCCGGCCTTTCATCCCGATCGCGTCGCGGCGTACGGAGGCGTGATGGCCGCGTATGCCGACCGCGCCGCCGCCGGGTGGCAGGACGGAGAAGTCCGGGACGTCCACCGGGCCATGATGCGCCTGACCATGGAGATCGTCGCCAAGACGCTTTTCGACGCCGAGGTCGAAGAGGACGTGGAAGAGATCGGGCGCTCCTTCGATCAGATCATCCGAGAGATCGCCGGCCGCTTTCGCCGGCCCGTGCGCATCCCCGACGCGATCCCCACCCCCGGAAACCTGCGCTACCGACGCGGCGTCCGGACGCTCGACCGCATCATCGCCCGCGTCCTGGCCGAGCGCCGGGTCCGGCCCGGAGACCGCGGGGATCTTCTCTCCATGCTTCTCGCGGCGCGGGATGACGACGGCCGCCCGATGTCCGACAAGCAGCTCCGCGACGAGCTCATCACGCTCTTCCTGGCCGGGCACGAGACGACCGCGATTGCGCTGTCGTGGACGTTTTTTCTCCTGGCTCGCAATCCGGAGGTCGAGGGCCGCCTCCTCCGCGAGGTCGCCACGGCCGTGGGCCATCGGCTCCCCGGCCTGTCCGATTTGCCTCGCCTTCCGTACACCGAGGCGGTGGTGAAGGAATCGCTGCGCCTCTATCCCCCCGCCTATGTGATCGGCCGGGAGGCGCTCGCCGACTGCATCATCGGGGATTTTCACGTTCCCGCGCGCGCTACGATCTATTTTTCGCCCTGGGTCCTTCACCGCGATCCACGCTGGTTTCCCGAGCCCGACGCGTTTCGCCCGGAGCGCTGGCTCGACGGCGGCGCGGCGAAGGTTCCAAAGTACGCCTACATCCCCTTCGGCGGCGGCCCCCGGATCTGCATCGGCGAACGATTCGCGATGATGGAGGCGGTGCTGGTGCTGGCCACGATCCTTCGCCGGTTCCGTCTGGTGATGGCGGGGCCCGATCCCGTCCCGTTCCCCTCGATCACGCTGCGCCCGGATGGAGGCCCGATCATGCGCGTCGAGGCCCGTCCGTCAGATCCTTAGACCGTCGAGGCCGGGGAGAAATGCGCCGCGCGTTCGTGATCGTCTGGATGTTCCTCGCGCCGGCAATCGGCGGCGCCGAGGCAGGTGCGCCCATCGACAGCCCGGCGCTCGCCGCGCGGGTGCGCGCGGAATTCCTGCATTCGTGGCGAGGCTACGAGCGGTACGCGTGGGGACACGACGAGCTCTCTCCCGAGAGCGGCGGCTTCCACGACTGGTACGGGCAGAGCCTGTGGATGACTCCGGTCGACGCCCTGGACACGATGCTCCTGATGGGCCTCAAAGACGAGGCCGACAAGACCCGCGCGGCGATCGTGGCCAACCTCTCTTTCGACAGGGACGTCTCGGTCAAGAACTTCGAGATCACGATTCGCCTCCTCGGCGGCCTCCTCTCCTCCTACCAGATGACCGGCGACCGGAGGCTCCTGGCCCTGGCCGAGGATCTGGGCCGCCGTCTGCTGCCGGCCTTCGATTCGCCGACTGGAATGCCTTACATGTACGTCAACCTGAGGACCGGCCAGACCCGCGGCGCCATCTCCAACCCTGCGGAGATCGGGACGCTGGTGCTCGAGTTCGGCACGCTGTCGCGCGAGACCGGAAAGGGCGTGTTTCTGGAGAAGGCCAGGAAGGCGCTCGGCGCTCTCTTCTCCCGCCGGTCGAAGATCGGCCTGGTGGGCGAGGAGATCAACGTGGAGACCGGCGCGTGGACCGGGCGGTCGAGCCACGTCGGCGGCGGCATCGATTCCTACTACGAATATCTGGTCAAGTGCGAGCGGCTCTTCGACGACCGCGAGTGCGGGAAGATGGCCCGGGAGAGCCTGCGCGCGGTAAACAAGTATCTCGCCGACGACGGCCCCGGCGGCCTGTGGTACGGCCAGGCGGACATGGACAGCGGCCGGCGCACGGCCACGACGTACGGCGCGCTGCACGCGTTCCTTCCGGCCGTCCTCGTCCTCTCCGGCGATCGGACGCGAGCCCGGCGGCTCCAGGAATCCGCATTTCGCATGTGGAAGCTCCACGGCATCGAGCCCGAAGAGCTCGACTACCGGTCGATGCGCGTCCTCTCACCGGGCTATCCGCTTCGTCCGGAGGTCATCGAGTCCGCGTACACCCTCTTTCACGCCACGAGGGATCCGCGCTACCTCGAGATGGGCCGGACGTTCCTGACGGACATCGTGCGGTTCTGCCGCACCGAACACGGGTACACCGTCTTGAAGAGCGTGGTGACCAAGGAGAAGGGCGACGCGATGCCGAGCTACTTTCTGGCCGAGACGCTCAAGTACCTCTACCTGTTGTTTGCGCCCGACGCGCTCGATTTCGACGGCGTTGTCTTCAACACCGAGGCCCATCCGCTGCGGCGACCCCGGTAGGCGCCGGGCGGATTCCTAGGCTTCCTCCGGCAACTGGGCCAGCAGGCGCGCCGCTTCGCGCCACTCGCGCCGGGCCGCGGCGAAGGACGCGCGCGACTCGGCCAGCGTGGCGCGCCACGAACGCGCCAGATCGGCGGAAGCGGTGCGCCCGCGCTCGACGAGCTCGCGGCGTCGGGCGTCGACCTCGTGCCACAGCTCGACCGCGCGGTCGAGCGCGTGCTGGGCCCGCTCCAGCCGCGGGCGGATCGCCGCGGCGGTCCCCGCCGGAATCCGCTCGAGCCGCGCCTCGGCCTTGGAGAGCTTCATGCGCAGAAGCGACTTCTCGATCACCGCCGAGGGGGTCTTGTGGAGGCCGCCGGCCAGGCCCGAGCGGTTCAAGACCGCGATCAGCCACTTGGTGGGATCCCACTGGTACCAGCGCACGCCGTTGCGGAAGTCGGAGGGGAACTTATGGTGGAAGTTGTGGTACCCCTCGCCGTTGGTGACGAACGCGAGCAGCCCGTTGTCGCGCGCGGAATTCTCCTCGGTGTACGGGCGGGTCCCCCACAGGTGGGCCACGGAATTGACCATGAACGTGGTGTGGTGGATGAGCACGATCCGCAGAAAACCGCCCCACAGAAGGCCGCCCAACGGCCGCCCGAAGGCGGCGCCGATCAGAGTCGGGATCCCCAGACCGGCCAGGATCCCGATCCAGTTGTTCCACCGAAACTGCCACCGCACCAGGCGGTTGGCCTGCAGGTCGGGAACGTTTTCATAGGTCCGCTCGCCCGGCTCCAGATAGAACAGCCACAGGACGTGCGCCCACAACCCGCCGCGCCGGATGCTGTACGGATCCCAGTCCTTGTCGACGTAGCGATGATGGTTGCGGTGGTCGGAGGACCACTTCAAGACCGAGTTCTGAAGGGCCATGGCTCCGAAGAAGAGGTAGAACGCCTGGACCGCCGGGTGGCACACGTAGCTCTTGTGTGAGAAGCAGCGGTGGTATCCCGCGGTGACCGAGAAACTCACCAGGCCGAAGAGAACGAAGAAGAGGGCGGGCTCCCACCAGCGCACTCCGTAGGCGATGGCGTAGGCCGCCGTCCCCAGGACGCCGATCACCGGCGTCAACGAGAGAAACAGAATATTGATCCAGTCTTTCTTTCGGTCCTGCATTTGGTCTCCGCTCCCGTAGACGTTCGCTCCGGGCGGGACTCTCTTCTGAGAGGCGGTCCTGGCGGGCTGAAGTCACTGCCATTGTACAACGGAAATCGGGAGGGCCGGCCCGACCGTGATACAGTCCGCGTGTTCTCGGTTCGCTCGCCTTTGCCAGATCCGCTCTGACGAATCCCGAACGAAAGCAACAACGAGAAGGCGGAGCGTCGCGCCGGCGGCTCTCCGGTCCCCGATCCGCCGGCAACGCGCCGGTCGACCCGGCACAAAAGGATGGGTTCATGAAGCTCTACGTGGGGAATCTTCCGTACAACATTTCCGATGACCAGCTGCGCGACGTCTTCGCGCGATTCGGCACGCCGGACTCGGCCCGCGTGATCACCGATCGCGACTCCGGCCAGTCCAAGGGGTTCGGGTTCGTCGAGTTCAGCGACAACGAGAAGGCCAAGGCGGCCCTGTCGCTCAACGGAACCGACTTCGGGGGTCGGCCGCTCACCGTCAACGAGGCCAGGCCGCGCGAGGGTGCCGGCGGAGCCGGCGGAAACAGCCGGGGAGGCCGCTCGCGCTACTGATTCGCCGCACTGATTTCGCCAGGCCGGACCCGGATGGGTCCGGCCTTTTCTTTTCGGGGCTCTCGACTCGCGCTCGATCGTGGTCTACAATATTGGTATTGTGAGGAGGCGAACGGTGCGAAAACGACAATCCCCCAAGCGGAAAGTCTCGTCCGAGGACGCCTCCGTGGGCGAGCTGCTCCGGCACGCCCGGGAGCAGGCGGCATTGACTCAGGCGGAGCTGGCGCACGCGTTTCGCTGCACCCAGCAGGCCATCGCCCAGGCCGAGCGCGCCGAGACGAACCACACCGTCGAGTTCCTGCGGCGGTGGGCCAGGGCGTGCAAGAAACACCTCTCGATCCGGATCGACTGAGAGCCGGGCGCCGGCCCGGCTCTCTCGGGTACACGGATCGCAAGGGCACGAGGCTGTGCGAGAGATCACGATCACCCCGACCCTGGAGGCCTTTCGCCACGCCGCGCGGCGCTTGATTTCCGACCAGGTCGCCCCGGAAGAGACCGTCTGGCGGGAGGCGCCCGTTTCGTCGTCGGCGCCGGGCCTCTTCGATCCGGCGGCCGAACCGACTGCTCCCGAAGCCGACCTGCTGGTGCCGCGGGCTTTTCTCGAGCTCGCCCGATCGGTGGCCGGGCACCCCGATCCCGATCGGTGGAGGCTTCTGTATTCCGTCCTGTGGAGGCTCGCCCGCGGAGATCGGGGGTTGATGCTGCGGCGGGACGACCCCGACCTCGTCCGCCTTCGCCGGCTCGACGCGCAGCTGCAGGAGGGCCTGGCCGCTGCGCCGGCGTCCGGAGCCGGCCCGTTCGTGCCGCACACCCGCGACCTGGATGAGCTCGCCCGGGCCGCGGCCTCCTGCCGCGGCTGCGATCTCTACCGCCACTCCACGCAGACCGTGTTCGGCAAGGGGCCGCCGACCGCGCGGGCCGTTCTGGTGGGCGAGCAGCCCGGGGACCAGGAGGACATCCAGGGCGCCCCCTTCGTCGGCCCGGCCGGCGAAGTGCTCGACCGCGCGCTCGTCGACGCGGGAATCGCGCGCGAGGACGTCTACGTCACCAACGCGGTCAAGCACTTCAAGTTCGCGCGCACCGCGAGGCGGCGGATCCACCAGACGCCGGGCCCGATCGAGATCGGCGCGTGCCGGCCCTGGCTGGAGGCCGAGCTCGCGATCGTGCGCCCGCGCGTCCTCGTTTGCCTCGGCGCGACGGCCTCGAAGGCGCTGATCGGTCCGGACTTTCGCATCACGCGGGACCGCGGCCGGTTCATCGAGAGCCCATGGGCGCCCAGGCTTCTGGCCACGTACCATCCGTCCGCGGTCCTGCGCGCCGAGAACGCGGCTGGAGGAGAGCGTCTCTACGGCCTGCTGGTGACCGACTTGCGTCTGGCCGCCGGCGCACTCGGACCCTGACGCGCGGCCGCCCGGCGGCGCAGCGCGTCGGCCACCGACAGAAGCGGCCCGGTGGCAAACGTCGTGACCAGAGCCATCAGGACCATCATGGCGAAAATCCGGGGAGAGAGGATCCCGAGGTCGTAGCCGATATTCAGGGCGATGAGCTCCATCAGCCCGCGGGTGTTCATCAGGGCGCCGAGCGCGAAGGAGTCGATCCAGTTCAGATGCGTCGCCCGGGCCGCGAGCATGCTGGCACCGAGCTTGCCCGACGTGGCCACGAGGATGATGACGAGAGCGAGGAGCCAGCCGCGACCGTCGCTCAAGAGCCCGATCTGAGTGCGCAAGCCGGTGAAGGCGAAGAAGAGCGGGAGGAGAAGGACGGAGCTGACCTCTTCCAGCCGTTCGGTCAGGGCGCGGCGCAGATTCGCTCCTCGCGGCATGACCACTCCCGCCAGGAACGCGCCGAACAGAGCATGAATGCCGATCGTCTCGGTCGCCAGCGCGGAGGCAAGAAGAAGGATGAGCGCCCCGGCCATGGCCGTCTTCCCGGGCCGGCCTCCGGCTGCATCCTGCGGAAAGAGGCGAGCGAGCAGAGGCCGCACCACGCCGAGCATCACGGCGGCGAAGAGGATCGTGAGACCGACCGTCCACGCGGCCCCCGACAACCCGCGCGCGCCGACGACGCCGACCACCGCCGCCAGGATGCTCCACGCCGTGACGTCGTCGACCGCGGCGCAGGTGATGGCGGTGCTTCCCAGATCAGTCCGCGTCATCCGGCGCTCGGTCAGGATCCGCGCCAGAACGGGAAAGGCGGTGATGCTCATGGCGATGCCCATGAACAAGGCGAAGGAGAGAAAGCGGACGCCGGCCGGCGCCAGATCGTGGTACAGGAAGAGAGAGAGAACCACGCCGAGGAAATAGGGGACCAGAATGCTGGCGTGGCTCACGACCACGGCGGTGTGGGCCATGCCGCGTAGAAGCGTGACGTCGAGCTCCAGGCCCACGACGAAGAGAAACAGGACAACGCCGATCTGCGCGAAGAGGTTGAGAGTCTGGAGCGAAGACGCCCGAAACAGGAAGTCGAAGGTCCCGGGGGCGAGTGCGCCCATCACGGACGGACCCAGCACGATGCCGGCCACGATCTCCCCGACGACCGCGGGCTGGCCGAACCGCTCGAATCCGGCTCCGAACAGCCGGGCCACGAAGACGATCACCGTCAGCTGGAGCAGCAGCAAGGCCAGCGGCAGATCGAGGCGGGACCGCGGCCTCCCCGTCGGCACGCCTCCGCCAGCGGCTCGGCCGGCGGGCGGCTCCACGGCGCCGGCCGAGGCAGAGCGGGAGTCGGTGACTCCTGCGGGTTCCAGACTTCTTCCTCGCTGCAGCGCAAGATAGATTCCCGCGCCGAAGGTCAGAACGACGGCGACGTAGATCAGCAACGGCCGGCGCACGGAGCCGGGCCGAGGACGAGGCGCTACTTCCGCCACCGGGACGTCTCCGGCCCGGATGACCGGTGACTCTCCGCGCCGGGCGTCGCCGCGTCCGAGGGGCGGCCGTTGGAGATGGTGGAGCGCACGTTGCGGCTCTTATATCAGCGGGCTCGGGCCGCCGGATCGCGGCCGCAAGGAGGAGGGGCCAGCTCCTCCAGGCTGGTGGCCCGGTCCTGCGTGCCGAGGATTGGTCGCGCCTGAGATTCTCAACGGTCGCGGGGCGGCGCTAGTCTTGCGACAGGGACTCGGTCGACTCCAGGTCGTCCCTCCGCACGTGGTCGAACCGCACCGGTTCGCGCGCGTTGAACTTCACCACGTCGAAGTGGGGCGAGAGATCGAAGTCCTCCGGAACACAGAGGCTCGCGTGTCGCGCGCCCAGAAGGCCACTGCGCGTGCGCCGGGTCGGCCGCCCCAGGATCTTCTTACGCAGTTCGCCCCGGACCACGGCGTTCTTGCGGATGTGGATCGGCAGGATCTCGAACCCCACCCTGGCAAACGCCTCGGCCAGCAGGGAGGAGCAGATCGTCTCGGTGTCCTTGCCGCTGCCAAAGTGCAACGCGTCCTCGCGCAGCCGCATCGGGATCAACCGCAGCGGAAGGAGGTAACGAAAGAGGTCGAAAATGTTGCGCCGGTCATAGCGGTGCCCCATCCGGGCCAGGACGTAGTCGAGGACGGTCTCGATCTGCGGGGGGGACAGGCCGACCGGGCGGCACACGCGGAGGTTGAAATCGATGTACTTGGTGAGCGGCGACACCACGACCCCTTCGTCGATGAGCGCCTCGGCGATCAGATACCGGGCCTCGCGTCCGAACGTCTTCTTGATCTCGTCGCGGCGCTTCTCATCGCGCAGCAGGCGGCTGCCGATGTAGATCGCGCTGTGGGACCAGGAAGACATCGTCAGGTATTTGATGACCTGCGACACCCGCTGGTCGCCGTCGACCAGGACGACGTCGCCGGGTCGGATCCGGCTCTTCAGCCGCTCTTCGTCGTTGAAGACGAAGCGCCGGTACTCGCGACGCGGCCGGGTGATTTGCCGGACGAACCACTCCGCCAGGGCCTGCGCCGGGGAGCGCACGACTCCATTGTGCGACAGATTGCCGTCGGAACGGCGGTCCTTTGGAGATTTGCCTCGCCGCGCGCCTCTTTTTCGCCGTAATCGGCCCTCCTCTTTCCCCGCCGCCGCCGCCGCCGCGGCACCGCCGAGAAGTCTTCTTTCCCTGGAGCCGGCGAAAGAAAGCCGGGCTCCCGCCGACTCGAGCCGGCGAGCAGAGAGTAGAGAGACAAGAAGGAGGCCCCGGATGGAAAACGCCAGCCTGCATCCTGCTGCCCCCGAGCCGCCACCACGGGATCCGGATCCTTCGCCGCTGCGCCGGATCCTGGAGATGATCTCCTCGACGCGCTTGCGTCCACCCGAAATCTCTCGGCGGCGCCTCTTCGTCGTGGCCGCTCTTCTGCTCGTGGCGTGGGCCGTCTCACGCCTGCTCAAGGGGAGCATGCGTGAGGTCGAGCCGGGCTTCGCCGGCATCTCCGTCAACAGGCTGACTGGAGATCTCCAGATCCTTCCGCCGGGAACGGCCTGGCGCCCGCTCGCGCTCTACGATCTCCATACCGTCCGCGTCTCGGACCAGTTGCTCTCCGGTCCGGCAGGAAGCTTCAGCGTCTCGACCAGGGAAGGCGTGGCCGCCCAGCTGACGGTCCAGGCCCGCTGGGCCCTCGATCGGCGGCACCTTCAGTCGCAGTGGGCCGCCCTCCCTGCGGATCCCGCGCGGGAGCTTGTCGCTCCCGTGATCGCGTCCGCCTTTCGGTCGGCGGCCCCGGCCTACGACGTCCGACAGCTCGTTGCCGAAAAGCGTGAGGAACTGGCCCAGGTCGCGGGCCGCGCGGCGCGGCTGCGGCTGGCGGAGAGCGGCATCACCCTGAAGGAAGTCCTCATCGGTGACCTGACGCTGCCGCGCGAGTACGAGCGCGGCCGCGTGGCCCTGGTCGACGAGGTCCAGAACGCGGAGCGCATGGACGTCACGTTGAAGCTCAAGGCCAAGGAGGTCGAGAAAACCCGGCTTGAGGCGGACGCTCAGAAGGCGCGCGTCGAGAAGGAAGCGGAGGCCGCCGCTTCCCGCCGGCTCATCGGCGCCCGAGCCGAGTCGGAGGCGATGAAGTTTCTACTGGCCCAGAAAGAAAAGGAGATCACTCAGAAAAAGCTGGAGGCACAAGCGGACAAGGAGACTCGCGTCGAGCGCGCGCAGGCGGAGGCCCAGGTCGCGCGGATCCAGGCAGACGCCGAGGCCCAGAGAAGAAAGACGCTCGCCGACGCGGAGGCCTACGCCATCCGCACGACTTCTCTCGCCCAGTTCGAGAACTTGAAGCGCGAGGCCGAGCTCATCTCCGCCAACCCGCTGCTCGTCCCCAAGACATTCGCCGATCGGCTCTCCGACAAGGTTCAGGTCATTCTGACTCCGTCGATCGGCGGCGAGGCCTTCACCGGCGAGATCTTCAAGCGGGTCGTGAACGGCGAGCCCGCGGTCTCGCCGGCTCCCGCGGCGACCACCGCCAACCGCTCGACAACGGTCCACTGAAGAGAGGAATCCAAGGAGGACGCCATGAGTCGTTCGAAAACCCTGCTTCGTCTCGTCCCGATTCTGTTCCTGCTCAACGCGCCGGCAGGCCCGTGCCCCGCCGGTCCGCTCTCGGCCCCGCCGGAGGAGGAGAAGCGCGGCGCGGACGTCTTCGTCACGGCAAAGGCCGCGATGCTGAGAGAGACCGCCTCCGCCGGCGCGAAGGCCGTGGCCCGGCTCCCCTACGGCACGCGGGTCGCGCTGCTGGAAGGGGGCGATGCCTTTCTGCACGTGGAGATCCCGGTCGGATCTCCTGCCGTCGCCGCCGGCGGGACGCGCACGGGATTCCTGGCTTGCGAGACCGTGTCGGTCTTCTCGCCGGACCCCTCCGGCGCCGCGGACCTGTTGACCGTCGGCCGCGCCCTGGTCCGCAACCCGACCTTGCGGATGATCGCCGTCGTCTTCCTCGCGCGGGGCGCCGAGCGCCTGCGCGCGGCGGGAGCTGCCGATCCGCGGGCCGAGTTGATGCTGGGCGAGGCGGCGGAGGCGCTGGCCGCCGACGGAGGTCCTTTTCCCGCGGGGCTGGAGATCACGCAGCGCGGCCAGAGCGCGGAGGGCAAACCGCTCTACGCCTACAACGGAATCGCCTTCCAGAGAGCGCTCGACGTCACCGCCCGGCAGGACCCCAGGACGGTCGCGTCGCTGCGCGAGCGAGCGCTGGGCGGCCTCCTGCGGTCTCGCTTTCGGGTGCCCGGCGACTCGCTTGCGGCGCTGGTGCCCGAGTCCGCCGGATGGCTCGAGCTCGCCGAATCCGCCCAGAGTCTGCCGGTCGTGCGGACCGCCGCCGACCGGTTGGGCCTGGCCGTGCTTCCTCTGGGCCGCCTTCTGCTCGCCGCCGGACGGCTGGACGACATCACCAGGATCGCCGATCGGACTCGCGCCGCCGCGCAGCGGGTCTCGACGCTCCTGCCGGACGGGAAGGACGGCCCTCGGCTCGCGGCCCGCGCCGACATCCTGAAGGCGATGCGCGGCGACGGCGCCCGGCCCTTTCCTCAGGAGTGCCGTCTGACCGTCAAAGGAGTGCAGGTCGCCGTGCGCATCGACGGCGAGATCGGCAAATTGAAGCTCCTGGTCCAGACTTCCGACGACAAGCGCACCACTCCGTTCCTGCAGCGAGCGGCGATCCCGGTCCTGCCCGTTCCCGGCTCACTGCGCGTCTCTCCCGACGGAAAGTCCGCCGCGTGGATCGAGGTCTCCAAACCGTCGGCGCTTCTGCCGGTCATGGCCTCACTCGAAAGAGACGAGCCCGCGCGGGAAATCGCGTTCCTGGCGTCGGGACGGCCGCTGCGCGACCGCGCTCTGGCCAACATCGTTGCGACCGTCTCCGGATTCTCCAGCGACAGCCGCAGACTGGGGCTTTCCATCCAGGCGTGGGACGAGACGCCCGGTCCCTCGCCGCGGCTCTCGGTCGTCTCCTCCGAGACCGGCGAGCTGCTTTTCGAGACGTCCAAGGATCTGCGCCAGTACAAGCGGCTCCTCCAGTGACCGCCATGGACCGAAGATCGAAACTAGTTCGACTTCGCCTCGGCCGAGGCGAGGCCCGCAGTGGCCTCTTGCGGCGGATCGCCGCCCACCATCTGGTTGGCGAGCACCAGGCGCTGGCCTTCGACGCGCAATGTCGGAAGACGCAGACCGAACACGATCGCCGCGACGACCGAGAGGCCTCCCCCCAGCGCGACCGCCTCCGGCGCGCCGATCCGCTCCGCGAGCCATCCCGCGGCGAGCGAGCCCAGCGGAGCCATTCCCATGAACATCATCGAGTAGAGCGCCATGACGCGTCCGCGCAGAGAGTCCGGAACCATCGCCTGGATGAGCGTGTTGGACGACGCCATCTCGAGCATCATCGTGAAGCCGACCGGCACGAGAAGCGCGACCGAGAGCCAGAAGGTCTTCGAAGCGGCGAAGAGCGCGAGAGAGACCCCGAAGCCGCCCGCGGCGAACGCGACCCACGTGCCCAACCCGAGGATCCCGCGCCGGGCCGCCAGCGCCAGAGAGCCGGCCAGCGCTCCGACTCCCGAAGCGCCCATGAGGATGCCCAGCCCGCTCGCCCCTCGGTGGAGGATGCGCTCGGCGAAGACCGGCATCAAAACCGCGTACGGCATGCCAACGAAGCTGATGACGCCGAGCAGAAGCAGGAGGGCCTTGACCGGCGCCGTCCGGGCGACGAAACGAAAGCCCTCGGCCATGTGCTCCAGCGTCGAGCTCACCTTGCCTGATGCCGCGGACGCCGGCACGCGCATCGCCAGCAGTCCGGCGATCACCGCGATGTAGGAGAGGCCATTGGCGAGAAAGCACCATCCTTCGCCGATCGAAGCCACCAGGATGCCGGCCACGGCCGGACCGACGATGCGCGCGCCGTTGAACATGGACGAGTTGAGCGCGATCGCGTTCATCAGATCGTCGCGCCCGACCATCTCGACCACAAAGGCCTGGCGAGCGGGGATGTCCACGGCGTTGACGACCCCCAAGAGCGCGGCCAGGACGAAGATGTGCCAGACCTTCACCGCCCCGGTCAGCGTGAGAACCGCCAATGCCAGGGCCAGAACCATGGAAGCGGCCTGTGTCGCCACCACGACCCGTCGGCGGTGCGCGCGATCGGCGATGGTCCCGCCGACGGGCGCGAGCAGGAACACGGGTATCTGCGACGCAAACCCGACGAAACCCAGCAGCACCGCTGAGTTCGTCAGCCGATAGACCAGCCAGGCCTGGGAAACCGTCTGCATCCACGTGCCGACGAGAGAGACGAGCTGGCCGGCGAAGAAGAGCCGGAAATTGCGGTGCTTCAGGGCTCGCAACGCCAGGCGCAGGCGCGAAGGCGCCGGGCCCGGAATTGCCGAAGTCGCCACGCGATCAGACATTCTCGACCGAACAACGCAAGCGTACCGCGGGGCGCGGGCCCGCGGCGATCCGGTCGGACCTCGTTTGTCCAGGCCGACGAGGATCGTATGAGCAGGAGCAACCCATGGGAACCGTCGAACACATCGGCCAGTGGCGAGCCCGGCGGACAGCCCGAACGGACGTCGCGATCGGCGCGCCGCCCTTCGTGCTGGAGGAGGCGTGCGCCGGGTGCGGCTGCCGCCGCGTCAGCACGATGGTCTGGCGTGAGATGGCGGGCCGCCGCGTCGCGTTTCCGCGCATCGAGCCGCACTTCCTGTGTCACGACGGCCGCGTGGTCTGGCAGGAGATCACCGACGCGCCGATCCCGGTCTCCGGCTGGTCTCGGATCCTCGGACGCTTCGAGGAATCGCAAGCCGAGTAGCGGGCTTCCTCTGCCCGCGGTAGGCTCGCCGCGTGAGCGCGTTCGTCACCACCATCGGCGATCCCGTGCCGACGGGCGATCGAGTCCTGCGTCCCGTGAGCCGGGCTCTGCGCCTGCGGTGGGGGCGATCCGGCGGGCTGGTCTGGAATCGCCCGGTCGGCGTGGTGGTCGAGGACCGATCCGGGCGCCGCTTCCTGCCCATCGTCGACCACACCCGACGCCTGCAATGGCTATTCCTCGCGGCCGGACTCTCCGCGCTCCTGTTCGCCGGTCGGACGCCCTCCCGGCGAAGGCAAGCGCCGAAACGAAGATCTGGGGGGTGATGGGATGAGTGAGACGACCAGTGCGCCGCCGCAGGACACTGCCGCGCCCGCCCTCGATCGCGTCGCGGGCGCGCTCGATCGGCTGTTCGCCGCGGCGGACGTCCGCCGGGTCTACGGAGAACCGGTGCGCCTGGGCGAGACGACGATCCTTCCCGCCGCCGAGGTCCTGTCCATCGCCGGATTCGGAATGGGAAGCGGAGCCGGCGCTCGCACCGACGCGTTGGGGAAACACCGCGGAGGAGGCGGTGGTGGAGGAGGTGGCGGCCGAACGCTCGCCCGCAGCGTCGCCGTCATCGTGTCGACTCCCGACGGCGTGCGCGTGCAACCCGTTCTCGACGTCACCAAGATTGCGCTGGCCGCCTTGACCGCCGCGGGGTTCGTGTTCGTCTCGTGGAAGAAGCTCGCCGGGCGCGACCGTCGCCTCCGGTAAGCCGGGAGATTGGGCCCTTTCGGATTCTCGCGTGAGCAACGACAGGACATTCTGGGAGGAACAGGAACAGGTCGAGCGCTTCGCGGCGCGCGAGCCGGATCACCGGCTGCGCGCCCTGATCACCGAATTCCGCGACCCCCCCGCCGTACGCGTGCTCGATGTGGGATGCGCCGCGGGGCGTAACACGGTCTTTCTCGCGGAGCTTGGGTTCGACGTGTGGGCGGTGGACTCCTCGAGCGCGATGGTCGCCAGGACGAGATCGCGTCTGGCTCCGATTCTCGGAAGCGGCGAAGCGGAACGCCGGGTCCGCCAGGGATTCATGGACAGGCTCGACTGGGTCGCCTCGGGCTCCATCGACCTGGTGATCGCCCTCGGGATCTATCACTGCGCGGCAAGCCGCGGCGAATGGGAACGCTCGATCTCCGAATCGGTGCGCACGCTCAAGGCGGGCGGACGGTGCCTGGTCTCGACGTTCACCCCGGAAACGGACTTGACCGGTCAGGGGGTCCGTCGGGTGGAAGGAGAGGACCACGTGTACGAAGGGTACCCCGGCGGCCGCCGGGCTTACCTGGTCGATCCTCCGGCGCTCGACCTCGAGATGGCGGGGCACGGGCTCGAGCCGGTGGTGCCCACAGAGACGGTGCGCCGGATCGACGGCTCGAGCCGCCGCGTCTCGACCAACGGCCTCTACGTCAAGCGCGCGACAGCCGCCGCTGCGCCCGCGCGCGGGCCAGATTCCTGAGTCGGCGCGGCCGGCCGCTGGTAGAATCCGGGTCGCCGAATCATCCACGTGCGGATTGCTCCATGCCCTGGCTGTCCGTTCGTGCATCGTCCGGCGTTGGAACAGAAAGCAACAACGAGGATTCGGGGACGATGAAATCAGAGCTTCGAGGAATCAAGCCACGGCTGGGCGACTACGTCCTGGTGGCCAGGCTGTCGGAAGACCCGCTCGGTGTGGTGTACCGGGCGGTTCACACGCGCGACGGCCGCTTCGCGCGGTTGCGCGTGCTCGAGTCTTCCGAACTTCCCCGCGGGCCCGTGCTGGCGGCCATCCAGAGAAAGGACTCGCCCCATCGGGTGCGGTCGTTCTACCCGCCGGGCCGCCGCGAAGCGCTCGGCATCGCGGAGGGGCATCCTTACCTCGCCTGGAACGAGACCAATGGTTGGACGCTCGACGCGATTCTCTCGGTTGCCCGCACGGCTCAGACTCCTTTTCCCATCGAGGGGACCTTGAAGATCGTGATCGGCGCGGCCGCGGCCCTCGAGCACGCGCGGGGCACGGTCGTTGCGGGCGAACCCGCCCGACATGGCCTCTTGTGGCCCGGATTCGTGACCATCTCCCGCAACGCCGAGGTCTGGGTGCGCGGATTCGGCCTCGCGCCGGCGGTCATCCCGTCGCTCGCGAGACCGGCCCTGAGCCGGCTGGTCGCGCCCTACGTCGCGCCCGAAGCCCGAGACGGCGCGGCCGGTGAGAACTCCGACGTCTACTCTCTCGGAGTTCTTCTCCTGGAGCTTCTGACCGGACGGGCTCCGACCCTACAGGGACCCCCGGACTTCGCGCCGGACGACCCGTACTCCGAAGATCTGGCCCGACTGGGCCGCGAAGCGGTGGCGATCCCGTCGCGGCGCATTGCTTCGGTCGCGGCCCTGCGCGAGCGGCTGCAGAAGCTTCTCGACGACTCGCCCTACGAGCGGTCCAATGCGGACCTTGCGCTGTTCCTCGACGACCTGTTGACGCCCGACAACGTTTCGGGAGTGCGATCGGGAGCGGACGTGTGGCGTCCCTCCGTGCCCATCGCCGAAGCCCGCGTCGACGAACCGAGCGCGTCGCGCGGCGTCTGGGCCCTGCGCGTCGCCGCCGTTCTCGCCTCGCTCGCCACGCTCGCCGCGGTCGATTTCGCCGTCCACCGCCACGAGGGGCCGCTGCCTCCGGTCCCCGCGGCGGTCCACGCGAGCGTGCCGCCTGCCGCCGTCGTCGACCGGCCGCTCTCGGCATCGAGCGGCGTCGCCCTGGCCGAGGAGCTTCCTCCCGACACGATCCCGGCGGTCCGACAACTGAAGATCCGATCGGTCCCGGCGGCGCGCCGTCTGGCCAGCGAGCTGGCGCAGGCCTGGCGGCTGCGCGCGGCGCTCTCCCGAGTTTCGGCTGAAACGTTCGACGCCTGGAACCTCGCCAGCGAGTCGTTCCGAGCCGGGAGGGTCTACGAGAAGGAAGGAGAACGCCTGCTTGCCGGCGGACGATTCTCCGCCGCCCATGAAACGTTCGAGCGGGCCGCGGAGCTCTATGCCGAATCCGAGGCAATCTCCCATCGAGAGCGCGCGCGGGTGATTCGGCTGTCCAGCCTCGAGTCGTCCCCGTCCGCCGCGCTGCGGTTCTAGGCGAAGGGCAAGAAGGCCTCCGACCTCGGAGCCGCGCAGTCTCTGGAAGGGGACACCCCACAAGCGGCACCTCATTGAAGGGAAAGCGGTTGCGCTGTGGCACCGCCGTTGCTCCCAACCCCTTTTGGTCCCACGAAAGGAGGGGGCATGCGCAAGTCATTACTCGCAGTCTCGCTTGCGATTCTCTCGCTCCTCTCCCTGGCGCCGCCCGTCGTTGCGGCGGCGCAATGGAGCGTTCAGATCTCGGCTTTCCACGATGCTCTGGCGCCTCACGGGCGTTGGGTCGAGACGCGTGCGTAGGGAGAGGTCTGGGTTCCCCGCGGAATCGCCGCGGACTGGCAACCCTATCTGGACGGCCAATGGGCCTGGACGGACTACGGATGGACCTGGGTCTCCGATGACCCATGGGGAGCCATTCCCTGCCACTACGGAACATGGGTTTGGCTCGACCCGTACAGATGGGTCTGGGTTCCGGGAACGGTCTGGGCGCCGGCGTGGGTGACGTGGGCGCGGAGCGACGACTGCATCGGCTGGGCTCCCGTGCCGCCGACGTTCGTCCTTGGTTCCAGGGGCTACTTCGGGAGCCCGGTCATCCTGGCGGCGAATCGCTACGTCTTCGTTCCAGCCAGCCGATTCGTCGGAGTGCCCGTCGCGGGCGCGCGGCTTCCCTCCGCGCGCAATGCGGTTCTGCTCTCCCGCTCCCACGCAGCGACCCGATTCACGGTGTCGCGCGGAGTCGTGCGCGCCACGGCCGATCCGCCGCCGTCCCTGGTTCGCAGGGTCACGCATAAGGAACTGCCGCGCTGGAGCATCCGGAGAGCCGGAACTCAGCCGACGACGCTTGCCGCCGCGCGGGTCTCCGCAAGCCGGATCCGCGTCGCCGCCCCGGCCCGCTTGCGAGGCACCGAGGTGGCTCGCTCCAGACGCGTGAAGTCGACCTCGCCCGGATCCTCGGCGCGGTTCGCGCCTTCTCAGGAGCGGACGACTCGAAGATCGAGGAATTCGCGTGGGTTGACGACCATGCCCCGCTCCGCTTCACAAAGAGAGCTTGCGACTTCGCACAAGAGGGAGATCGAAGCAACCTCGCGCCGGACCACCGGGAGAGCCGACCCGGCTCAGAGTTTCCGCGGAGAGACTGCGCCGCGCACTTCGAGAATCGAGACACGTCGAGCGCGACGGAGGCTCGGATCGCCCATGTCCAGGCTCCGGGCAATCGACAGCCGATCTCCCGCCAGGGGCCGGCGCTACGGAAAGATGCGCCCCGGAAGGGGAAACCGGAGAATCGATGATCTCAACCGAGAAACGGCCTATCTCCATGCAGGCTCGAAACTTGCAGGTGAATAGAGCTGAGAGCCGGACGGATTGGTCTCCTTGCGCGACTGACTCAACCGGCGCAGAATGATGGTTGGACACTAAAGGCCGTGGCACGGAAACTGGGCGAGCTTCTCGTCGATGAGGGTCGCATCTCGCAAGGGGTGCTGACCCGGGCCTTGCAGCTTCAGGGCGCTCAGGCTCGCGGGCTGCGGCTGGGGGCGATCCTGCTGCGCTGGGGACTGGTGCCGGAGAAGGCATTGCTGGAAGCTCTCGCCCACCATCACCACTGCCCGTCAGTCGACTGGGCCACGCTTTCGGCCGCGACAAAAGAGGCGCTCAACCTTCTTCCTCCGGCGCAAGCGATCCGTCTGGGGGCCGTCCCCTTCGCCGTCGACCGCAAGACGGTTCGTGTCGCGTTCGCCAACCCCTCGAACCTCGCCGCGATCGACGAGGTCGCCGCCGTCACGCGGCGCCGGGTTCTGCCCTCGGTCATTTCGGAGGTGCGCCTGCTCCAGGCCCAGCAGCTCTTCTACAAGCGGCCGCTCGATCGCGACATCTGGACCATCGTGCAGAAGATCGAGAGGCCGGCGCCGGAGCCTCCTGTGCTCGAGACCGATTCGACGGCGCGGACGCCCGAGGCGTCGGCCGCCGATGACGCGTCGGACGGATCGTCCCAGGTCGCACAGGCGGCCGAGCCGGCTCCGATCGCGGCCGAGCCGGCCTCGTTCGCACCCGGCGTCGAGGACAGCGGCATCGAGGACCTCACCGAGCCCGCGCCGGTGACGTTCGCCGACGCCGTGAGGGCCAACACCCCCGGCGCTCCCCGGACGCCGGCCCTGACCGCGGCGGGCAGGGACACCGAGGAGTTCCACAGCTTTCTGGACGGCCTTCCGCTGGCGGAATTGCTTTCCGACCCGCTCGATCCGTTCGCCGACGACACGCCGCTCGCGGAGTTCATCGAGCAGGCCCTCTCCTTTTACGAGGCCCATCCGACGTTCGAGATCGCGCTCGCCTCGCTCGACAATGGCCCGATCGAAGACCTGGGCGTCGCCATCGAGGACGAACGACTCGTCGCCGAGCCCGGCCTCGATTCGACGCTGCCCTCTTCCAAGGCCCGTCGGCGCGAATCCCGCTCGGAACTGATCCTCTAGCCTCTCGTCTCGGTCCGCGCCTTCCTCCCCCACCGCAGCATTGACGGTATGATTTCCTTTCTTGCGCGATCGGAATCTCTCGATGTGCGTGCGTGGAGGAGAGAAGATGCGAGCTGCCTGTCGGTCATCCCTTGTTCGAAGCGTGATGGTTCTCCTCGGTGCCGCGTGGATCGCCGGCCCGGCTCCGGCTCTTCAGGATCATGCCGTCGCGGCGTCCGCGCCAGGCGCCGCGGTTCATGGCATCGACCCCGCGGACATGGACCGCACCTGCAAGCCGTGCGAGGACTTCTACAAGTACGCGGACGGCGGATGGCGGGCCAGGAACCCCATTCCTGCCGAGTATCCCAGCTGGGGGACGTTCAACGAGCTGGCCGAGCGCAATCGCGAAGCCCTGCACAAGATCCTGGAGAAGCTCGCCGCGGAGAAGCACGCCCAGGGAACCGAGGAACAGAAGCTCGGCGACTTCTACGCGAGCTGCATGGACGAGGCCGCCGTCGAGTCGGCGGGATCGAAGCCTCTGGACGCCGATCTCGCCCGCATCGCCGGGATCGCCAGCCTCGGGGACCTGCAGAGCGCCGTGGCCGAGCTCCAGAGCCGCGGAGTGGGAGCGCTCTTCGGCTTCGGCTCCCAGCAGGACCGCAAGAACTCGAGCGAAGTGATCGCCGCGGCGTTTCAGGGAGGTCTGGGTCTGCCCGACCGCGACTACTACACCAAGACCGACGACAAATCCAAGACGCTGCGCGACCAGTACGTCGAGCACGTGACCAAGATGTTCGAGCTGCTGGGCGACGCGCCCGACAAGGCCGCGGGCGAGGCGAAGACCGTTCTGGCGATCGAAACGAAATTGGCCGAGGTTTCCATGACCAGGGTGGAGCGCCGCGACCCCGACGCGACGTACCACCGCATGGACGCCCAGCAGCTGAAGACGCTCACGCCGGATTTTTCGTGGCCGACGTATTTTCAGAACGTCTCGGCTCCCCCGATCAGCGCCGTCAACATCGGCCAGCCAAAGTTCTTCGAGGCCCTCGACCGGGAGCTCAAGACCGCGCCTCTGGCCGATTGGAAAACTTATCTGCGCTGGCACCTCGTCCACGCCGCGGCGCCGGGTCTCTCGAAGAACTTCGTCCAGGAGGACTTCGATTTCTTTTCCAAGACGCTGCAAGGCACCAAGGAGATCCTGCCGCGCTGGAAGCGGTGCGTGCAGTCGACCGATCGGCACCTGGGGTTCGCGTTGGGGAAGATCTACGTTCACGAGTACTTTCCTCCCGAGGCGAAGGAGAGAGCCGACCGGATGGTCCAGAACCTGATCGCCGCCTTGCGGGACGATCTCGGAACGCTTCCGTGGATGGGGCCGGAGACGAAGAAAGCGGCTCTGGCGAAATTGAACGCGTTCACGCCCAAGATCGGGTATCCCGACAAGTGGCGCGATTACTCCGCGTTTTCGGTCGCGCGCGCCTCCTACGCCACCAACGTGATGAACGGGAATCTCTTCGAGAACCGACGAGACCTGGCCAAGATCGGACAACCGGTCGACCGCACCGAGTGGGGAATGACTCCGCCCACCGTCAATGCCTACTACAACGCGCCCAAGAACGAGATCGTCTTTCCGGCGGGAATCCTGCAGCCGCCGTTCTTTGACGCCAGCACGGACGACGCCGTCAACTACGGAGGAGTTGGAGCGGTCATCGGACACGAGATGACGCACGGCTTCGACGACCAGGGCCGCAAGTTCGACGGTCAGGGAAACCTGAAGAACTGGTGGACTCCGGACGACCAGAAGAATTTCGAGCAGCGCTCCCTGTGCGTCGAGAAGCAGTTCGACTCCTACACCGTCCAGGGGGACCTCCACGAGAACGGCAAGCTCGTGCTCGGCGAGTCGATCGCCGACCTGGGCGGTCTGACCGTGGCCTACAAGGCCTACCAGAAGAGCCTCCAGGGCAAGGCCCGCCCCAAGCCGATCGACGGCCTCGCGCCGGAGCAAAGATTCTTTCTGTCGTGGGCCCGGGTCTGGGCCGCCAATGATCGCCCGGAGTTTGAGCGGATGATGATCACCGTCAATCCCCATCCTCTGGATCGCTTCCGCGCCATCGGCGCCCCGTCCAACCTGCCCGAGTTCGCGCACGCGTTCGGGTGCAAGGCGGGAGATCCGATGGTCCGATCCGAGCACTGCCAGATCTGGTAACGCGTCTTTGGGCCGCCGCGCCCGGCTCGGGCGTGGCGGCCGCGGTGGCGAGACGGGTGGAGTGCCACGCCGCGTCAGTGAGACTGTCTATTCCCGTCAAGAAGAGGTTCGGCCCGGAGCGGCCGGGCCCTTGATTCTCGAGGTCTCCGGTTCCGTCCTCATTGTCTAAACCTCTCCCGCCCAATCGTTTGGATCCCATGCGCACTCGGGGACCGCGTGGTCGGAGGGCGGCGTCCCGAGAAGGGAACGCCTGTTGCACTGACTGGCCGCACCAGGAGAAGGAAGGGAGAACAGCCATGCAGATCAAGGACCGTGACCTGCCCGGAGAAAGCAACTGGGCATCGTTGGACGATCCGATCGAAAGCCGGTTTCACAACAGTTTCCGGAGGGGTCTGGGCTTTGTCCCTTCGTCCTTCGACGAGGACGTCACCCTGACAGCCGGAGTCACCCTTTCCGACGAGCCGGAGAGGCTGGAAGAGAAAGATCGCATCGGGGAAGACACGCGGCCTCGCCGGTAACGGCTCCACCACGAAACACCCGGTCCGGCGGGTCGCAGGCTCCTGCGGGGCGGCCAAAGGGCTCAGAGCTTTTCGGGTCTCGCTAATAGGGGGGCTGGCGGCCAGCCGGACCGGGTTCGACCTCTGACCCCCTGTCGCTGGTAAAATCCCGATTCCCGAACCGTTCGTGAACGAACGGCCGTGCTGGAGGCCGTGCGTTCGTGAATCGTCCGGGGCGAGGACGAAAATGAGCGAGCACCCTGGACGATCGGCTCCCGATTCTTCCGACCTTCATATGAGCGCGACCCACCCGGGGCCCCGCCGCATCGGGGACTTTCTTCTGGTGGCCCAACTCGGCGACGACGCGCTCGGCTCCGTCTATCGCGCCCTGCACACGGAGGATGGGAGGTTCGTGCGTCTGCGCGTGCTCCAGTCCCCCGAGCTCTCCCCGTCCGCCACGCTCGAGGCGGCAGAGCGGCAGGTCGCCCGTCGCTCGCTCGAACGCGCCGGCGACGTCGCCCGCCACGGCGAGCTCCGCGTGGCCCAGGGCACGCCGTATCTGGTCTGGCCCGACAACAACGGCTGGACGCTCGACTTCGTCCTCGCGCGCGCGCGTGCGGGTGGTTGGGGAATGCCGATCGAGTTCGCTCTCCTGATCGCGGAGCGCGCCGCCGCCGAGATCGAGAAGACCTGCCTCTCGTCCCCCGTCTCGGAGCCACCCTTCCACGGCGTTTTGTGGCCCGGCTTCGTGGGACTTTCGTCGGACGCCGAAGTGCGGGTCGAAGGCTTCGGCCTGGCGGATGCCGTCCTGCCCGTTCTGTCCAAGCCCCGGATGTGGCGGGACGTCGCGCCCTATGTCGCGCCGGAGGCGCGCGAAAATCCGCGCGTCGCTCAGACATCCGACGTTTACTCCCTCGGCGTCCTGCTGGCGGAGCTTCTGACCGGAAGCCGCGCGACCGCGGACGCTCCGCCGCCTCGGTGGCGCGCTGACGACGACTTCTCGCAGGAGGTCAGTCTCCTCCTGCGTTTCGCGCTCGGACACCCGCGGGAGCGGTTCTCCACGATGGCGGAGCTGCACGCGTCCCTCAAGGACCTGATCACCGCTTGCCCGTTCGAGCCCTTGCCGGCGGACCTCGCCCTTTTCCTCTACGACCTCTTGAACCCCGAGAGCCAGTGTCTCCCGGCGCCTTTCGACGGGAATTCCACGAACCCGGTCGCCGCCGAGCACCGCTCCCCGGGCCTGCTCTCGCCGGCGCCGGTCCTGGCGCCGCCCCCGCCGGCGCGGCTCGTTCGGTCCTGGATGCGGAGATCGCGAATCGAGAGACCGCGAGCCAGGCGCGCTGCGGCCGAACCCGCTGTCTTCGGCGCCGGCGCCCCGCCTCGAACCGTCTCCCTCGTGCGCTCCGTGTCCCGAGCAGCCGCCATCGCCGCGGCGATCGTGGCGCTGGCCGCGATCGACCTTCCGATCCGACCCCAGAGCCCGCCCGCCGCCCCCGTCGCGCGGATCATCCCGGCGCAGACGGCACCCGAACCGGTGCTCGTCGCGTCGACGTCCGCGGCCCGACTCCTGCCGGCGCCCGACTCCGCGCAGCGCCCGTCCATTGCAGGATTCTCGACCGCGTCCCGACGCATCGCGGTTTCGGAAAGTCGATCGCCGGTTCGCCACCGGACGGAGGAACGGGAGGAGACCGAGACGCTCCGGCTCAAGACGGCGCTCGCCCGGATCGAGGCCGAGCGACTGGACGCCACGCAGCATGCCGAGGACGCCTTCGAGAGCGGGCGGCGGATCGAACGCGAAGCGGAGGGGCTTCTCTCGCACCGCCGCTACGTCGAGGCCCGCGGAGCGTACGCCCAGGCGCTCGAGCTGTTCGCGGCCGCGCGGTCCCGGTCGCAGGAGGAGCGCGTCCGACAGATTCAGATCGCCGGCGACGTCGAGAGCCGGTGATTTCCGGCGGACTGCCGAGTCTCTAGACCGGGGGCTTCGGCGTCCTCTCCGGCGGGGTGTCTCTCAATCCTGCTCTCTCTACGCGATTCCTTCCCTTCTCCTTGGCCCGGTAGAGCGCCTGATCCGCCGCGGCGACCAGCGCCTCGACGGAGACGCCCGAGACGCTGCGAACACCGGCCACGCCGACACTGACAGTCAGACATTCCCCGGGCCTGTTCGAAGCGAGGGGGATCGCCAGGTCCTCGACGCGAGCCCGCACCCGCTCGGCCAGGACCAGGGCGCCTTCCTCGTCGGTGGCGGGAAGAACGACCGCGAACTCTTCTCCTCCGTAGCGGGACACGAGGTCTCCAGCCCCGCGGACCGCCAGGGTCAATTCCTGCGCGACGCGCTTCAAGCACTCGTCGCCTTCCTGATGCCCGAAGGCATCGTTCAAGACCTTGAACTCGTCGATATCGACCATGAGAAGCGCCAGGGGCGTGCCCATGCGCTCCGAGCGCCGCCGCTCGAACTCGAGCACCCGCTCGAACTGCCGCCGGTTGGAGACCCCCGTCAGGGGATCGGCCAGCGAAAGACGCTCCAACACCTGGTTGGCTTCCGCCAGCTGCCGCGTGCGCTCGGCGACCAGTCCCTCCAGAACCCTCTGCCGCGCTTTCAACCGTTGGACGCGCAGCACGTAGGCTCCCTCCCCGACGATCCCGGCCGCCACAACGCAAAGGAGGAAGAACCAGGACGTCTGGTAGAAGCGCGGCTCGACGAAGAACGAGTAGGAAGCAGCCTCCGTGGCCCACACTCCGGAATCGTTGGAGGCCGAAACGCGGAACGTGTAGCTGCCCGAGGGCAGATTGGTGTAGTAGGCGATCCGCCGGTTGCCGGCGTCGATCCACGCCGCGTCGAATCCTTCCAGCCGGTAGCGAAACCCGACGCGTTCCGGCGCGGCGAAGGACAGGCCGGTGTAGCGGAACTCGAAGTTGCCCTTGCCCGCGGGAATGCGCGAGCCCGCTCGCAGAGGCCATGGGCGCCCGTCGACGAAGAGATCCTCCAGCACGACCGGCGGCAGGACCTTGTTGACCGGGATATGGGCCGGATCGATGACCGCGGCGCCGGCGATCGTCGGAAACCAGAGCCGTCCGTCGCGCGATTTCCAGCCCGCCGGCTGGAATCCGCCGTTGCACTCGGGATTGCGCAGGCCGTCGGCCCGGGAAAAGGCGGTCGAGGGGATCGACCGGATCTGTCCCCGGTCGTAGCGATCGAAGTCGCGGCGGTTGACGCGGAAGATCCCCCGGTTGCAGCTCATCCAGAAATTCCCCAGAGAGTCCTCCAGGATTCGGTAGACGAGGTCGTCGAAGAGCCCGTCGTGACTCCCATAGGATCGGATTCGACCGGGGCCGATCCGGTCGATTCCTCCGCCGGCCGTTCCGCACCAGACTTCTCCTCCCGCGTCCTCGTGAAGATCGAAGATCGTGTCGTTGGAGAGACCCTGGGCCGTGGTGAGGTTGGAGAACTTCTCCTCCACGCGTCGCGAGAGCCCGCCACGCGTTCCGATCCAGAGAACGCCCTGCCGCGACTCGAGGAGGGACAAGATACTGTCGTTGGGAAGTCCATCTCTCGTCGTGAACGCTCGAAACCGGTTTCCGTCCAGGCGCGCGAGACCCGCCGAGGTCCCGACCCACAGAACGCCGCGCCGGTCTTCGAGCAGGCACAGGATGATGCTGGCCGGCAAGCCCTCGGCCGTACCGAAGGTGGTGAACCGTCCATCCTTGTAGCGAGCGAGACCGCCTCCCCGGGTGCCGATCCACAGGCTCCCGTCACTCGCATCCAGAGTCGACCAGACCGCGTCGCTCGGGAGCCCATCCCGCGTTGTGAAGACCCGTATTCCGTCCGCGTCCAAGCGGTTCAAGCCTCCGCCGAGCGTCCCGATCCACATCGCTCCCTGCCGGTCCTCGGAGATCGACCACACGGCGTCGCGGGAGAGGCCCTCCCGCGCCGAGAGCAGGGTGAACTTCTGATCCTCGAGACGATTGATGCCGCCGCCTTGCGTGCCGATCCACAGATTGCCTTCCCGATCCTCGAGGAGCGACTGAACAAAATCGTTGGACAGCCCTTCCTTCGTCGTGTAGGAAACCCATCTTCCCGCCGACAGCCGGGACACGCCGCCTCCGTCGGTACCGACCCACAGATTGCCGTGGCGGTCTTCGAGAAGCGCCCCCACGAAATCGCTGTGAAGGCCGTCGGCCGCGGTGACCGTCGTGAACCGCCCATGGATCATGTGCGCGAGTCCGCTTCCGGCGGTTCCGATCCACAGGGTCCCGTCCCGGGCCGCGAGCGTGCACCAGACGTCGTCGCTCGGCAGACCGTCGGATCTTCGGTACGCCGTGAAGGTGGCGTCCCGGAAGCGATCGAGACCTCCTCCCCGCGTGCCGATCCACAGGTTGCCCTCGGCGTCCTCGCAGATCGAACGCACCGCGTCGGACGACAGTCCCTCGCGCACGGTGAAGCGCTCGAATCCCTTCCCCGTCCAGAGAGCCAGCCCCGCGTCGGTTCCCAACCACACGCGTCCCTGGCTGTCCTCCGCGAGACAGCGCACGAAGTCGCTGGGCAGCCCATCCTTCTTCGTGAGCGCGGTGAAGATCCCGGCGGCGTAGCGGATGACCCCGCCCTGGCGCGTGCCGATCCAGAGCGTCCCGTGCCGGTCTTCCAGCAGCGCGGAGACGTAGTTGTCGGTGAAACCGGCCGTATTGCGCCGGTCGAACACCACGAATCGCACACCGTCGAAACGAACGAGACCTTCCTCGGTACCGAGCCAGAGATAGCCGGAGCGTCCCTGGAGAATCGCCTGCACGGAGTTCTGGGGGAGACCTTGCTCGACACCCCATGCCTCGTGGCCGTATTGGGTCACGGCCTTGTGCGGATCGAGCGCGCCCGCCGGCGCGGCCGCCAACCACGCGGCCGCGAGCAGGACACCGAAGACCGGGCGCAAGCGCTGCTTCCGGCGTCGCATTCGTTTGAGGGCTTCCGGGAATTGTAAACGGTTTGGAGGGCGGTGACCCCAAGGGCCGCGCCGGGAGCTCAGCCGGCGAGTCTCACCGCGGCGGCGAGGCAGCCGTAATGCCGGCGGCCTCGGCCAGATGGAGGCCGGCCCAGATCTTGGGGTCGATGAGCGTCCCCTTGGCCTCCTCCCCCCGGGCCCAGGAGCGTAGGTCCGGCAAGGCCACCAGGTGCACGCGGATGAGCGAGCGATCCTCGGGCGCCTGCTCTCCGACCCTTCGCGCTCCACGGGCGAGGTAGAAGGTGACGATCTCCGAGCTCGCGCCAGCGGAGCCCGGACCGCGGCCGAGAACCTCGAGCCCCGCAGCTTCGTGCCCGGTTTCCTCTCTCAGCTCCCGCGTCGCGGCAGTCCGGGGATCCTCCGGCCCGGTGTCCCCGACCAGGCCGGCAGGAAGCGAAATCACCCGGGCCCCCACCGCGGGCCGAAACTCGTCGGCCAGGACCAGCAGCCCTTCGGCCGTGACCGCGACGATCATCACCGCCTCCTTCGCCTTGCGATGCTCGACGTACTCCCAGCCGTCGGCGCGCAAGAAGGAAAGATGCTCCCCCTCGAAGAGAACCTCGGAACGAGTCTTCATGGTCCGGGAAAGATACCAGCCGACCAGGGCAGAGGGGGCAGCCTCAGCAAGCCGTCAATCCATTGCGGACAAATGAGTTAGCTTGAAATTGCCTTCTCTGGCCAGTCAGAAAGAACCTTCTTCATCGCCCCTCGTATTCAATACTCCAAGGGCGCTAAATTTTTAGCATGATTATGCTAGGTTTTTAGCACTGAGGAGGAAGGTTCCGATGCCGAAGGAGCTCGCCAGCCTGAGCCGCCGTGAGCGGCAGATCATGGAAGTGATCTACCGCGAGGGGCAGGTGGCCGCGACGGACGTGCTGGAGAAGCTCCCCGATCCTCCCGGGTACTCCGCCGTGCGGGCCATGCTGCGCATCCTCGAACAGAAGGGGCAAGTCCGCCATGTCGTCGAGGGCAACCGCTACCTCTACTCCCCGACCGTTTCGGCCGATCGGGCGCGCCGCTCCGCGATGCGCAGCCTGCTCCAGACCTTCTTCGAGGGCTCGCCGGAGAAAGCCGTCGCGGCGCTGCTGGACATGTCGCGCTCCGAGCTCACCACTCAAGAGCTCGATCGTCTTTCCCATTTGATCGACCAGGCCAGAGAGGAGGGCCGGTAGATGTCGCCCACTACCCTCGAGCTGCTGCGTTTTGGCCTCGACGTCACTCTCAAGGTGACGTTCCTTCTCCTCGCCGGACAGCTGGCCCTCATCGCGCTGCGGCGCGCCCCGGCTTCCCTGCGCCATGCGGTGGCGACGTTCGCGCTGATGGGAACTCTGGCGCTGCCGGTCCTCGCGCTCCTGGTCCCGCGCTGGCAGTTTCCAATCGTGCCGAGTCTCCTGCCCGACAAGGTGGAGACCGTCTCGCGCGCCGCACGGACACCTCGATGGGAGCCGGCGGCGGTCTCCTCTTCGATCGAGAGGGCGAAGATTTCGGGTGAGAGCGAACGGCCCGAGAGACCGCTGTCCGCGGCTCGGCCACGGGACACGGACACTGCCGCTCTTTCGCCGTCCTCTCCGGCCACAATCTTCTCCGCCGCTCCGGCGCGGATCTCACCGGCCGCTGCGGCCCGGCGGCGGGGCGCGTGGATGCCCTGGGCGCTCTTGATTTGGGCCCTGGGCGCGGCCGTCTCGCTGGTGCGCCTGATCTCGGGCTCGGCGCGGGTTCGCTCCATCTCCCGCCACGCCGTCACCATCTGGGATCTCGATTGGATTCTGGCCAAGGAAGAGATCTGCGCGCGGCTCGGGATCGATCGGCCGGTGGCCCTGTTGGCCAGCGACCGCGTGCCAATCGCCATGACCTGGGGCGCGCGCCGCCCGGTTCTGCTCCTGGCGGGAAATGCGCGGCGCTGGCCGGCCGAGCGCCAACGGGTCGTTCTCCTGCACGAGCTCGCGCACGTGCAGCGCCGCGACTGGATCGCGCTGTGGATCGCCGAGATCGTTCGGGCCCTGTACTGGTTCCATCCGCTGGCGTGGACGGTCGTCGAACAGGCGCGCCGCGACTGTGAGAAGGCTTGCGACGACGTCGTGCTCGGGTCGGGAACGAAGGCCTCGGTCTATGCCGCGCACCTTCTGGGGATCGTGCGCTCGCTGCAGGCCGCCCGCCAGCGGCTCCTTCCAGCCGTCCCGATGGCGCGCCCGTCGCAATTCGAAGGCCGCATGCGGTCGATTCTGGACGCCGGGCGGAATCGCCGGCGGATCTCGACATTCGAAAAGGGACTGGCCGTCGCGGGCGTTTTCGGAATCGTGCTCGCGGTCGCCGCGATGGAGCCGTGGGCGAAGTGTCCGCAGCAGCGGACCGCGTTCTTCGACCGGATCGAGACGGCGCCGATCTCCGCGTTTCTCGGCCTCGTCCCGGTGGCCGCGGACGGCAGCCGACATGCTGCTCAACCTGGAGCCGCATCCCCAAAAAAGCCTTGCCCCTTCAAGCCCGCGATAGCCCCGGCCGTGTATCCCGGGGCGCCGCTTCGGAAAGACCCGGCCGTAGCGCCGCTGCGCGCGAAGGCCCCGTGCAAGGGAGACCGCGGAGGCGTCGACGGCGGAATCGACGAGGCCGTGCCGGCGGCAGTCCTGGCCCGCGTCGCGACGAACGTCGAGGAGCGGGTCGCCGAAGGTATCGAGAAAGGGATCGCGCGCGGAGCCGACGAAGGCGTCGACGGCGCGTCCCGGACCGCGGCGCCGAAGCTGGCCGGATTTCAGATGGCGTCCCACCGCGACGGGTGGAGCGGCGGCGACTGGTACTCGCAGGGCATGAGGCTCCACAACAAGGGCCGCTATGAGGAGGCGATCGAGGCGTTCCAGAAGTCCATCGACCTCGGCCACCGCGAGGACGCCGCGAGCTACAACATCGCCTGCGGCTACGCCCGCCTGGGAAAGAGCGCGGAGGCGATGGAGTGGCTGCGCCGCGCCGTGGACGAGGGCTTCGAGCTGGAGAAGTACATCAACCGCGACGACGACCTGGACAGCCTGAGAAAGCTTCCCGAGTTTCGAGATCTCTCGCACTCCTTCAACCGGGGCAAGGCCGCTGCCGCCGAACGCAGGTTGGCCAGCCTCTCGGAGCGCTCCTCGGCCAAGGGGGAAGCCTTCTACCGACTGGGGAAAGAGCTGCTCTCGGACGAGAGCTTCGACGCGTCGGCACAAGCCTTCCAGAAGTCGGCGGATCTCGGATACCGCGTCGGCGCGTCCCTCTACAACGAGGCCTGCGCGCGCGCACGGGCGGATCAGGGGCAGGAGGCTCTGAACTCCCTGGAGAAGGCCCTCCTGGCGGGATTCGACGACGCGGGGCTCGTGCGCAAGGACGACGACCTGGACAACATCCGGGGCCAGGAGCGGTACAAGGAGCTCCAGCGGCTGGCCGAGGATCTCTCGCTCTCGCTTCCCTCGGGAGACTGGAACGTTCTTGGCTTTGGCAAGCACCAGTGGCGCAAGGCCATCGCCCATTACCGCGAGATCGCGCACGCGCACCCTCAGATCGGGCGCGCCTGGTTCAACCTCGGCTATGCCGCCATTCGCAGCAGCGAGTTTGAGGAAGCGACGCAGGCCCTGGAGCGCGCGCTTGCGCTCGGGTACCGGAGGCCGACCACGATGTACAACATGGCCTGCTCCTACGCGCTGCGGGGTGAGCGGGACAAGGCCTTCGACTGGCTCTTCCAGTCGCTCGACGCGGGATTCGACGGAAGCAACATCGATGACGACCACGACCTGGACGCGCTCCACGGTGATTCCCGCTTCCGGAAGGCTCTGGACAAGGCGGAGAAGATCAAGGTCGCGGAGAAGGACTAGACTCCAGGCCCAAGGCTTCGAGAAACCTTCGGGCGACGAGCGGCGCGTCATAGCGGCCGACGCGCCGGCCGCCTCCCTGCCCCAGACGCAGGCGCTCTTGAGGATTCTTCAAGATCGCCGCGAGCGCGGCGGCAAGCGCTCCCGAGTCCTGGGGCGGGACCAGGACGCCGCACTCACCGTCGGCCACGACTTCCGGGACCGCCGCGGCGCGTGAGGCGACGATGGGAAGCTCCGCGGCCATGGCCTCCAGAAACACGATTCCAAATCCCTCCTGCCGCGAGGGGAGGCAGAAGACGTCGGCCCGCTTGTATTCCGAGGCCAGGCGCGCAAAGGGCACGTGACGCAGGAACTCGACGCGGCCACCGAGCGCGAGATCGCGCGCCCGCTGCTGGAGGCGGGCAAGCTCCGGCCCGATGCCGACGACCCGCAGCACGACGTCCGCCGGCAGATGCGTCATCGCATCGAGGAGCGTCGAGACATCCTTTCGCGGATAGAGATGCGCCACGCAGAGGATCGATCGGTGGTCCTTCGGCAACGGCTCCGCGGAATCGAATGCCTTCCTCCAGCGGGCGAGATCGATCGGCTCGGGAACGACAGCGATCCGAGCCGGATCGACGCCGTACGCCGCGGCGATCTGCCCGGCCGAGTGGCGGCTCGACGCCAGGATCCGATCGGCCCGCCGCACGTGCCTTCCCTCGAGCCAGGCCTCGGCGGTCAAACGAACGCGCGGCAGGCCGCGCTCGAAGCTCGCCTCCTCTGCGAGGACGCCTTTGACCGACGCGGCGTGCGCGGCGCCCGAGCGCGCGACGAAGAGGCCGTCCCAGTCGAAGCCGACGACCGCGTCCGGACGCAGCCTCCGGGCGATGCCGCGCACCGACACGTTGAAGAGAAAGCGTCCGGCCAGAGATACCGGCCCGCGTCCCGCGGACGGCGCGGCGAGATCCACCTGGCACCCGAGCCGTTCGAGCGCCTCTCGCAGAACCGAGATCCCGACATATGTCCCGCTTCCGGCCTCGACGTCGGGCGCGGTTCCCGTCACGAAGAGCAGGCGTGGCACGAGACTTCTATATAACGGCAGTCATGCCCCCCCGCGAGCGCCTCGAAGAGATCCGCTCCTACTACGGCAGGATCCTTCCGTTTTACGAGAAGGAGTCGACGGCGCGCGCCCATCTCGATTTCTGGCGCCGGCTGGTCCGGCGCTGGCGTCCAACGCGGATTCTGGAGTTGGGCGCCGGCCTCGGCCGGATCACGAAGGCGCTCGCCAGCGATGCTCCGGCCGTGGGTGTCGACATCTCGATCGAGATGCTGGCGCGAGCTGCGAGCGAGACCACCCCCCGAGCTCACTTCGTCGCCGCCGATATCCGCCGGGTCGGCTTCGCCTGCGACTTCGACCTGATCGTCGCTCCGAGCGATCCCTTCTCTCATCTGCTGACGAAGGCCGAGCGCCGGCAGACTCTGCGCTGCGTCTCGAGGCTGCTCTCGCCCGGGGGCCGTTTCGTGCTCGAGGGCCTGTACTGCAGGGGGCGACGTATCGAGCGGCGCGAGCGTCGGATCCGGCATGCGAAAGGCATCCTCTCGATCGCGGAGACCTGGCGTCCCATCGGCACACGAGAGCTCTGGCGCGCCTGCTACCGCTACCGCGACTGCCGGCGCGGAGAGTCGCCGTCCGTCCTCGAAGCCTGCTTCACGGCGCGCGCGTGGGAGGCGCGGTCCTTGCGGCGGCTGTTCGAGACTTCGGGCTTGAAGGTCGAAGAGCTCTGGGGAGACCTGGACCGGCGCCCTTTCTGGAGAGGCGCGGACCGGATCGTTGTCGTCGCGCGCCGGCGCCGGGATTCGAGGGCCGCTGTCTCCTCCGCGCCGCGGGAGACGTCTCGTTGAGACACGGCGGAGCCGATCCGGACACTTTCTCTTGCCGCGCCCAAGGATCTCAAGGATCTGCAGATCAAGGACTTACTTCGCCCGTTGCCATCGGACGCTCTCCGGCATGAGGGTTGCGCTCTCAAGCCTTCGAGCAAAGGAGCCAGCCATGCAGATCGGAGTCGAAAGGGAGAGCGAAGAGACCTTCAGGTACCAGACGTACGGTTTCCGGCGTGGCGTCGGCTTCGAACCGTCCTCGATCGAGTATGACCAGGCCATGGAGATGACACTCGACTTCGAAGAGCAGGACGACCGCGAAGGCGCCGAGGATCTCGACGAAAAGGACCTCGACACCGAGAACACGTGGCCCAGCCGGCGGAGAACGAAAGGGAGTAGCGCCTCTTCGCTGGCGAGGCGTCCTTTCGAAATAGCCGCTCAGCTGCGCAACGCCTGACGATCGACTCGCCCCTGTCGCCTGAATGCTTCACGAAGGAGCGCCAGTGCGGCCATACCCTCCGGCAGCATTCCTTCCTCTTCAATCGATTGGCAACGAAGCGCGGACCTCGAGCGCCGCTTCCCTTTCTCCTATCTTGGTCTAGAAGTATCGTCGGCCAAGGCTCAAATGAAGACTCTGCAACGTCGCTTCTCAGACCCGAGTGCTCCTCGGCGTGCATCAGCGACGCTTTCGAGTAGAGCCGCAAGCGCTTCGCCGATCCGGCGCCCCTCCCGGAAGAGATTTCACCGATGAACCAGCGACAGCTTAGCTAGGCCCACCTGAATGTCCTGCCGTTCTTGAGGACAAGCGGACGTGCTTTCGCGCTCTCTGAATAATGCCTGTTCATACGTCGCCTAGCAGATTCGATAGACCATCGCGGCGTTATACGAGGCTGAGCGCGAGCCGCTTCGAATGGAGCCGGTTGCATGTTGGGCGTCGAGCGACGAATCGAGAATCACGAAGAACGTTGCCAATGCCTCTTGAGACCTCCCTAGCTCTCTGAGAGCGTTCGCCTCGAGAAAACGGCTCTTTAGAGACTCTTGGGCAAACCCAAGATCCATGAAGCTCCTGAACAAGCCTAGGACCCGCCAGCAAAACTTCATCGAAACCTTCTTTCCTCCAATCGCAAGAGCAAGCCGCTGATACATGAGGCGCGCTAGATTGGCTCTGGCGCATCTCGCCTTGGCGAAACTTACTGCCTGATCGGCGAAACCACTTCTGAGCTTCGTCCCGCCGGAAGAGAAGTCGGGAAGCTACCCCCGGCCAACATCGCGAACTCACCCAGTAGATATCTCTTCCCGTCAGACATCGTCGCGTCGAACGAGAGAGTCAAGAGCTGCGCGTAGCACGTCTCAGCAACACTCTTCTACGGTCTCGGGGAGATGTTTCCATCAGTGATTTCAGTATCCCAGCTGTCCTTAGCATTCCCTCCAAATCATTCGCAGCGGGCGCAGGGCCAGAGTGTTCGAGTAACTGGCGCCGAGAGTCACCTGGTTCAAGCGAACATGAACAGTCTCGAACCAGTGGTTTTCACACGATGGGTTTTCATCCCTCCGCGCTACTCGCCAGCAAAGGAACGCCAAGCGAGAGAGAACGTCAACACTCCCTCCGAACAGTCCCTCGGGCCACGGAACAGCCTCGACAAGGCGGAACGCCGACTCGCAATCTCTGAGGAGCTCTTCGGGACTGGCGGACTCGTCATGCTCGAGCAGATGACAGAGCGCGTGAAGGATCTCTGCGCCTTCGGAGGAGAGCTCGAACTCTCGGGGACGAACGTTCACTCGCGCAATCGCATCTCTAAGGGCGGCTGCCTCCCTGTGGGCTTCATCGACTCCGAGTCCGAGCGAGACCTCGGTCATGCTTCGTAAGCTCCAACCACGCGGGAATGACAGCGGCCAGGTTGGTTGACTCGCTAATCGTCGGCCTCCTGATCAAGTTCTGATTCGGGTGCCGCCGGTCCGCCGCCCCACTTCACCGCTAGCCGCGCCCGCGAAGGTCTTTCGCTGATGGTTCGCGCAGAGGTTGTCCACGACTTGAAAGAGCCATCCTCTCGGATTCCCCTCGCCGCGCATCTTCACGACCGCGAGGAGGAAGGCTTCCTGAACGACGTCTCTTGCATCCTCCTTGGACAAGCCATGTCTCCAGGTCGCGCGCCAGACGAGCGGCAAGAAGAGGTCCCGGTGAAACGCCTCCAGCACCTCCGCCGAAACGGCGATGCCCGCGGACGTACTCCGGCCCGACCCGGGCAAACGGCCGGCCGGCATCGTCACCAAAGCGCCCGCAGACGTCGGGTCACGTGACTGTCTCTGATACCTATTGTCGCGAGGCTGAAGTTTATGATTCGGAGAGGCTTAGCAGGGCTAAGAAGCGGGCTCCTGGAAGTACCCGTGAAGCTCCCGAAGCGCCTGGCGGTTGATCTGGCGGCGTTTCAAAGACTCACGCAGAAGCGTCAATGCAGCCATACCTTCGGGAACCATTCGCTCTTCGTCGATGATCGGCAGGGCGGCGCGGATCTCCCATTCGGCCTGAGCGCTCCGAACCAATTTCGAGCAGGAGATCGGCAATGAACGAGATGGTAACGCTGCCACGTCAGCCCCTTGAAGTCCGATATCCTCAGCCTGCCTCAGAGAGGCTTATAGGCAGCAACTGCCTCACTCCGTTTCCCTGTCCACGCAGGAGGTTGCCCATTCCCCATCTGGAGCTTCACGATTCCAACGAAGTCCTGAAGCGATTGGAACAGAGGCAGCGCCTCCCGGGATCTCGGAGCGATTTGTCCCTGTTCCCCGAGCAAGGCATAGACCATCGCAGCGTTGTTCGATGCCTGGGCCCGCGTCTATCCTTGCCGAGTTTTTCGCATCTGCTCGGATAGCTCTCAAGAGCTCGCGCGGCCTCGCGACAGCTTTCCGGTTTCCCAGGAGGCGATCGCCTCGAGAAAGCGACACTTCAGAGCGTCGTCGCAATTCCAGACGTAACCAGGCGGATCGCCAAAGTCGGAGCGAGCTTCGAGCACGGTCATCGAACTCGTCGCTCTTCAATTCGAAGAGCAAGACGCTGATAGGCGAGTCGAGCAAAATGTGCGCTCGCGTTGTGCGCTAAAACGAAGTTGGCTTCCGCCAGATCGAACCACCGTTTCGATTCGTCGCGCCTAACGAAGGAATCGGCAGGCAGTGCCCGCGATCAGGGCGAACTCGCCCAGGAAATAATCGCGCTCGTCGAAACTACCGATTTGCCCGCGCGGCGATTCCAAAAGGAATCGAAGAAGAACTCGGCTTCCTCCCTGACGGAGGACGAGCCTCGAATCGAAGAGGTCCCTGAGTCGCTCGCAAACACAGAGGAGCAGCTCCGGATCGTCAAGATTCAGCTCGGTCGAGCGCCGGTCGCGCTCTTCCGCCGGGAGAGCAAGAATCTGATCGGCTAGACCCTCGGCTTCTTTCTGCGACCTACCGGTCGCCTCGGGAAAGCGAATCAGATCTACCATTAACGCCGCCCCTTGTCCGTCCTGGGCTTCGATTTGTCTCTCGATCTCGATAGCGATGACGTCTGGGCCCAAGGCGAGAGTCCGTCGGAGCATCTCGTTCTCGGGAAGCCCGGAATCCAGCGCCCCACCCAATACACGTGAGCGACCTTACAAGTCATCGAGATCAGGTGGTTTCGCAGTCCTTGAAAAGTCTCCGGTACACCCGGTCGACGAGAGAGCCGCTCGAACCAGAGGAAGAGCTCTTCTTCGAGCTTTTGCGCTTCTTCGACCGGGAGGGCGTAATAGGAGACAAGGGTCGACTCAACCACACCGGCGGTGTTGGCCAAAATCGACCTGACAGTTTGAGCCCTGATTCGATCTTCTCCCATTGTCCCATCCGAACGAGAGAGCATCTTAGTTTAGGTCTATTCTAAACCCACGGCCTCTCAGCCAGGAATCTGGCCTGGTCACAGTAATCGTGAATCTCGTCCGCTTACGCGTTGTTTCCGGAACCACTTCGACCGAGACTTCCGAACTATTGGGGGCCGGCGCCCGTTCCGGGACCTGGACCGTTTGCGTGGAAGTGTTACCACCCATGGGAGTTCTCCTTTCGCCGAGAAAAAAAAAGCTCGGTACCCCGAGCGATTTGAAAGAAAGCTGTATCGATTATTCCACTTTGGCTCCGGATGGGATGATTTCTTTTCATCAGACTCCGCCGGCCGTAAAGCCGGGCGGCGGCTGCCGGTTGAGCTAGGATCTTGTCTCGGCCGGACGGAAGACGATCGGCCGAGAGGTGCCGTTTGCATTCCATTGAAAAAGCGCGGCTTAAGCCTGGAATGAAGCTCGAAGACTTGCCGGGTCCCCGGCCTTCCGACGCGGCCGCAGGCGGACCCCGGCCGGCCATCCGGGGCAAGGCTCTCATCATCTGGGACCCCAAGGACGCCCGGCAAGAAGCTCGACGCGATCGACACGGACCAGATCACGCCGGCCGCCGACTGCGTGTCCGAGAGCCTCGAGTACGCTGGACGAGCGCTGGAAGGCCGGCGCGTTCCGCTACCTGATGCCGGACTTCCGCGCAGCGCGTGCACCGCGGCGAGACGTTCCTGATCGCCGGCGATCGCTTCGCCATCGGCTCGTCGCGCGAGATGAGCCCGGCGGGATTGAAGGGCGTCGCCGAAGAAGCCGGGCTCGAGCTCGTCGTCGTCTGCGGCGCCAACATGGGCGACATCTTCCGCAGGAACGCGTTCAACCTGGGTCTCCACGTCGTGCAGTCGCCCGAAGCGGTCGCCGACGCGAAGGACGGCGACGGCTTTTCCTTCGACCCTTCGACCCGCGCGCTGACCAACGAGACGCAGGAGAAGAGCTACACGCCGATTCCGCTCTCGGCCAAGGAAGAGGAGATCCGCGGCGGCGGCGGCATCTTCGCCGTCGGACGGCGGGAATTCCGCGAGTCGGCCGCGCGCGCGCCGGAGATCCGGTGGCCCGATCCTGAGGACGCGCGCCGCATGACCACGACCGAGCAGATCGTCTGGGCCCACCGCGTGGACAAGGACGCCAGGGTCGCGCCCGGGCGCGACGCTGCGCGTCTTCGCCGATCTGCTCCCCGCCTCCGACGGCACGGCGCCCTTTGCCATCCACACCTTCAACCAGATCACCGGCGGCAACGCGATCTTTCCCGCGCGAGATCGCGATCGCCAACGACCACTTCGTCTTCACCGGCGTCGAGGCCGACGAGAAGCAGACCTCGATCGGCCGCGAGTTCGCGCGCCGCCACGGAATCGAAAAGCCCTACTACGCGACCCCCGGCGACGGCATCTTCCACTTCTACTTTCCCGAGCAGGGCCTCGTTCTTCCCGGGCAGTTCATTCCGGGCGCCGACTCGCACAGCCGGGCCTACGGCGCGTACGGAGCGGTCGGCTTCGGTGTCGGCTCGACGACGCTCGGTTTCGGCTGGTCGACCGGCTACGTCTACTTCACCCTGGCCAGGCAGCGCCGCGTCGTCTTCCGCGGCAAGCTCCAGCCGTGGGTCTCCGGCAAGGACATCGTGCTCGAGCTCCTGCGCCGCTGGGGCGCAAAGCAGTCGCAGGGGATGTCCGTCGAGTTCGTGGACGCGCGCCGCGCAGCTCCCGATCGCCTACCGCAACACGATCGCCAACATGATGGCCGAGGCGGAAGCGTTGAACGGCATCTTCGCGCCCGACGAGATCACGCAAGCCTGGTATCGGGAAAAGGGATTCGCCGATCTGCCCTATCCCCTCGTCGCACCGGGCGCCGACGCCGTCTACGAGATCGACGAAGAGCTGGTCTCTGGACGGCGTCGCGCCGATGATCGCCAAGCCGTTCTCGCCGGGCAACGCGTTTCCCGCCGGCGAGGTCGCGCGCGAGCGCATCGAGTTCGACAAGGCGATGATCGGCTCCTGCACCAACGGGAGCTACGACGATCTGCTCTCGGCGGCGCTCGTGATCCAGGCCGCGCGCGAGAAGGGCTTGAAGAAGACGGCGAAGGATTTCGCCATCTTCCCCGGCTCGGGCGGCGTCAAGCGCCAGATCGAGAGCGCCGACCCGCGGCTCTCCGGTGAATCGATCGCGGACGTCTTCCGCTCCGTCGGCGGCCAGATCCGCCAATCCTGGTGCGGCCCCTGCTTCGGCCAGGGCCCCGACGCCTTGAAGAAGGGACAGCGCGCCATCACCTCCTTCAACCGCAACTGGCAGAACCGCATGGGCGTCGGCGGCGAGGGCTACCTGGCCTCCCCCGCCGTCGTGGCCGCCTCGGCGCTTCTGGGCTACATGGCCCCGCCCGACGAGCTGGGGCTTCGATGGGAGCCGGAGCGCTTCGGGGTCTGACGCCGTGAGGCGTAAGCCGGAGCGCCGAGAGTTTCTCGGAACTTTCTAGGCGCGTCCGGTTTCCCAAGTCTCCAAGGACGGGCGCTTCTCCGTCGAGGGAGGCTCCATGGTCGGACCGCAGCGTTCGCAGCTCCGGAGCGACATCAACATCACTCCCCTGATCGACGTCTGCCTGGTCTTGTTGATCGCCTTCATGGTCGTGACGCCGGTCCTGACAAACGGCCCGAAAGTGGATCTCCCCAGGACAAAGGATCCAAAGAAGGCAGACAGGAACGCCAGCCCCTTCCCGATCCTGATCGTGTTCGACGAGCCGCCGCAGATCCTCTTCGGACCAGATTTCCGCTGGGTCAAATCCCAGGACCTGCGGCGCTCCGTGCAGGATCTTCACGCCGCCGAGCCCGAACGCCAAATCGTCCTTCGAGCCGACCGACGCCTCTCCTACGGTGCCGTCAAGGCGGTCATGCGCACCCTGTCCGACGCGGGCTTTCAAGACGTCGGGCTTGCCGCGGACAAGGAACAAGACCGACGTGAGAATCCTTGAGGAGAAGAGCCCTGGAATTACAAGCTATATATTGTTGACAGGCGATCTTCACGACCGGCTCCGCTCCAGGAGCTCGCGTGAGAGCACCGGAAGATAAAGCCCCTTTTGCTCCCGTTTCCACCACGCTCCCGTCGCGCGGCGCTCGGCACGGCTGGTGAATCGGTATTCGTAAACCGTCGCCCGCAGGTACCGAGGCGGCGCGTTCGGAAAGGGATTTTTTGCCAGAAGGCGAGTCACAGAAGGCGCGCCTTCCAGCAGACGTGCGCAGAACGGGACGAACCACGGCTGCTCGTCGTATGTCCCGAGCGCCGCAAACCACATCTGCCAGTCCAGGCGCGGCTGATGAGGCGCGACGAATCGGGGCCGCCGCGTCACGTCGCCCGGTTTCCAGCGGAACTCGTACGGCTTCCAGGCCGCTCCGTCGTCGCTCCCTTCCAGGATGATCTCCGGCCGCGATGTCGTCATCACCATGAATAGGCCATAGTTGTTGACGGACCGGAACGGGAGAGCGGCCCGCGCGACGGAGATCACGGCGCCGGGCCACGGCACGGTCAGACGCAGCGTCCCGGCAAAATGCACGACGGAGAGGAGGAGCACCAGCGCGCCGACCGGCAGGAGCGCCCACCGCGGCCATCTTCCCCGCGCCGGGTTCGGGCCCGAGGCCGCGCGCTCCCGCGCCCTCCGCGGGAAGACGGAGTCGTCCACCAGCAGAACGCACAGGGCGATTGTCAACAGGTTGAAGAACGCATAGTTGCCGGTCGCGGCGATCACCGCCTGAAGTCCGGCCATCGCCGCGGCGCCGAAAAGCCGAAGCCGGCGCGGCGCCACGATCAGAAAGGGCGCCCCGAGCTCGACCGCGAACATCACGAGGCAGGAAGCCTTCAGAAACCAGATCGGGTCCTGAGCCATGAACCACGCCGTCCACGGCGGCAGCGGCTGGGTCCAGTAGTGGTACGTCAGCGCCGTCAGGTTCTTCCAGTTGGGGTCGCCGCTGGCGAGCTTGACGAAGCCGGAAGAGAACATCAGCCGGAACAAGAGCCACAGGAGGAGCCAGCGCGCGGTCGACGGAGCCTCCAGCCGGGTCGGGAGCCGCCACCTCGCGACCGGAGCCAGGAAGATCGCCAGAAATCCCGTCTCGAGCAGCAGCATGTCCCACTGGAACTCGAGAAAGTCCTGCCCCGCGCCGCACAGGGAGAGATAGAAGACCCAGCACACGACGAGCGCCGGCACCGGCAAGACGCCCACGGCGACGGCGAGCGCGAGCCACTGTTCCTCCGGCGCAAAGGAAGTGGAGAAACGCGTCGCTCCCGTTCCACCAGCACAGCGTCGGAAGGAGATCGAACCGCGCGCCTCCGAGCTGCGAGCGGGCCGCGTCCATCAGGTTCGCGATCGGAAGAATCCCGTGCGATCCGACCAACCCGTCGACCTGGGTCCACAGCGAAACGAAAGCGGCGAAGTAACAGACTCCGATCAGACGCAGGAAGAGCGAATGGGCCAGATGGAAGGTCGGAGGCTCGACGCTCCCTCCCCACAGAAAGTTCGTGACGCGAAGGCCCGCCGTGCGATGGCGGGCGATCAGACCGTAGACCAGATCGGTCGCGTCGCGGAAGCCTGGCAGGTGGCGGTACGACCACAGGGCCTTGCCGCGTCCGCCTCCGAGCGCCAGGGAGAGAAAGACCGCCTCCGCTCCCTCGAAGACATCTCCCTCCGGCGTTACGAGCTGGACGGCGCGCGCGAACACCTCCTCGGGAATCTCCGGGAATCGGGCACCGACTTCCTGCGAAGAGGCGTAGTCGACGCGGTCACCGGTGGCGATCTTCCAGCGGCCGATCCAGCGCCGGCAGAAGCCGCAGTCGCCGTCGAAGACCAGGAGCGGCCTGGGCGGAGGCGAGGCGACGCGGAACGGCTGGCGCACCCGGCCGAGTCTAGCCGCGATCAGGGGAGAAGCACTCTCCCGGGGACAACGGTCTTCGAAGAATGCGGACAGCCTCCTGTCTGGGGAATTGGAATCTTCCGGGAAAGAAGGAAAAGGATGTTAGGTATAGGCTTTTCCCCTGCGCCGGCCTGGCGGTCCGCGCGGGAACGGACGTTGCACACAACAGGTCGCGACGAATGGAGGAACGTATGAGAACCACAGCCCGAACCCGGCCGCGAGGAAGGATCGCCCTCGTGGCCTCGGCCCTTTTGCTCGCCGCCGTCTCGCTCGTCCTGGCCCAGGGACGCGACGAATATGGAAATGTCCAGGGAAGCAACCAGAGCGGCGACGCCGGAGACGTCCAGCAGACGGTCGCCCGCATCTCCTACATCGAAGGGAGCGTCTCGTACGCGCGCGGCGATGACCCGGACAACTGGCAGGCGGCCGACCGCAATGTCCCCGTGACCGTCGGCGACCGGGTCTACACCGGAGACCGAAGCCGCCTCGAGCTCCAGGTGCAAGGCGGCGCCGCCATCCGTCTCGGAGCACAGACGGATCTGGCGGCTCTCAATCTGACCGACGACACCCGCCAGTTCTCGGTCAACTCCGGCGTCGCCTCGTTCCGGATCCGGCGGCTCGCCCAAAACGAGGTCTTCGAGATCGACACACCCAACGCCGCGATCACGATCGAGCAGCCGGGCGACTACCGCCTGGACGTCGATCAGGACGGCAATTCCAGGTTTTCCGTCCGCCGCGGCAGCGCGACGGCCGCCGCGGGAGGCGGTCAGGTGCCCCTGCAGTCCGGCGACGAAATCGACATCCAGGGCACCGACAATCCGAGCTACGACGTCGTGGCGCTCGGGTGCCGCCGACGCCTGGGACCAATGGGTCTCGCAGCGGGAAGACCGCATCACCCGGTCGGCGTCCCTCAAGTACGTGAGCAACGACGTCGAAGGCGTCGACGATCTGGATCAATACGGCCGCTGGCAGCAAGTGCCCCAGTACGGGTGGGCGTGGTCCCCGGCTTCGATCGCCGCGGACTGGGTCCCCTATCGCGCCGGCCACTGGATCTGGCAGGACCCGTGGGGCTGGACCTGGGTCTCCTCGGAGCCCTGGGGCTGGGCGCCCTACCACTACGGCCGGTGGGTGACGAGCTCCTCGCGCTGGTACTGGGTGCCGCTGGCCCGCTCCGTGCGCGTCGCGACTTACTCGCCGGCGCTGGTCGCCTTCGTGGGCGGCGGGCCGGGCTGGTCGGCGACCGTCGCGGTGGGCGGAGGCGGCTTCGTCGGATGGTTCCCCCTCGGCCCGCGTGATCCGTTGAACCGGTGGTGGGGCCGTCGTGGAGCGGTCAACGTGACCAATGTGACCTACGTCAACCGCACCTACGTCACTGTCGTGAATCAGAATACGTTCGTTTCCGGCGGCGTCGTGACCGGAGCCTTCGTGCGTGACCGGGCGGTCGTTCGCCAGATCGGCGCCGCGCCCGTGTTGCGCGGGCCGCTTCCGATGGTTCCGACGGCGGCGTCCCTCCACGTCGCCGTCGCGCACCGGCCTGCCCGCCCCTCCGCGGCCGTCCGCGGCCATCATGGCGCGCGCGGTCGTTGCGCGCGTAGCCCCGCCGCCGGCTCCGCCGACCTTCCAATCCAAGCTCGCGGTGATCCGCGAGAACCAGGGTGCTCCGGTCGCGGCGGCGCAAGCGGCGAAGATCTCCGTCGAGAATCGCGGCCGACCCCAGGCCATCACCAACGTCCGGCCGGTCACAGCCGAAGCGGGGCGGGTCACGCTGGCTCCTCGAACCGGGGTCGCGGGAGCCCAGGCTCGGAAGATGGAGCCGGTCTCCGCGCAGCCGGTGCGTGGACGCCCGATCGCGACGACGTCGCAGCCGGTCTCTGCGGCGCCGATCACCTCCAATGTGCGCGGAGCGACCGGGGCGCCCGGCACCGGACGCAACCCTCCATCGATCGAGCGCGGAACCGTCCAGGGTGGAAACCCCAAGACCGGCGAAACGGGAAAGACACAGACGCTCGAGCGGGGCAACCCGCCCCTCGGGCGCGCCCCCGTGACCAGCGCTCCTGTGATCAACGACAGCGGTCGGGGCCGGCAGCCCAAGGTCGAGAGCCGGCAGTTCCGTCCGACTCCGGGCGGCTCCGGCGTGGGAGGTCCTCCGCCTCAGCCGACGGCACGGACTCTTCAGCGCCAGGAGAACGTCGTTCCGCGCAACGACCGCATCGCCCGGCCGACGCCGAGCACCAACCGCGGCAACCAGCCGGTCCTTCGCGAAGCGCAGCCGCAAACGCGCGAGCGGGTCGTCGAGCGGCCCACGCCGCCGCCGCGGCCCAACACGTCGGGCGCGGGCACGTCCAACCAAGGCGCGCGCGGACGGGATCGGCAGGTCGTCACTCCCGAACCCCAGGGCCGCACGCAGAGCGAGGTTCAAGGACGCCCCCAGGTCCAGTCCCAGCCCCAACGGGTCGAGCGCGGGGGCAATCCAAAGAGTCCCGAAGGGAAGACCGGAGGGCCGCAGGCCGGCGACCGCGGGCGGAAAGAGGAAAAACCCAAGCCGGAGAAGACTCCCAAGAAGTAGCAGCTCGCGGACTCGTTTACGGTAAGCGCCGGTCGCGAGACCGGCGCTTTTCTTTCAGCAACAAACAGCTTGTTATCAAATGGTTAAGCACTAGATAGAATATTGACTATGAAGTATAGATTCAATATGCTTGGATCCTGATGAGCGAGCAAGCAACCAACCCAACACCCGCCAACGCGTCGGTCTTGGAGCTCACCAACCGCGAGTACAAGGCCGGCTTCGTCACGGACATCGAGTCGGAGACGATTCCGGCTGGTCTGAATGAAGACGTCATTCGCGTCCTCTCGGCCAAGAAGAACGAGCCGGAGTGGATGCTCGAGTGGCGGCTGCGCGCCTACCGCTTCTGGACGACGATGAAGGAGCCGACCTGGGCCAACGTCCGCTACCCGGCCATCGACTACCAGTCGATCGTCTATTACGCGGCGCCCAAGACGAAGAAGAACGCGCCGAAGTCGCTCGAGGACGTCGACCCGAAGCTTCTGGAGACTTACGAGAAACTGGGGATTCCGCTGCGCGAGCGCGGGAAGCTCGCCGGCGTCGCCGTCGACGCGGTGTTCGACTCGGTCTCCGTGGCCACGACCTTCCGCGAGCAGCTCTCCAAGGTCGGCGTCATCTTCTGCTCGTTCTCCGAGGCGGTCCTGAACCATCCGGAGCTGGTCCAGAAGTACCTGGGCTCGGTCGTTCCGCACGGCGACAACTTCTTCGCCGCCTTGAACTCCGCGGTCTTCTCCGACGGCTCGTTCTGCTACATCCCCAAGGGTGTGCGCTGCCCCATGGAGCTCTCGACGTACTTCCGCATCAACTCCGCCAACACCGGCCAGTTCGAGCGAACCCTGATCATCGCCGACGAGGGCGCCTACGTCTCTTATCTTGAAGGTTGCACTGCCCCGATCCGCGACGAGAACCAGCTCCACGCCGCGGTGGTCGAGCTCGTCGCGCTCGACAACGCCCAGATCAAGTACTCGACGGTGCAGAACTGGTATCCCGGAGACAAGGACGGCAAGGGCGGCATCTACAACTTCGTGACCAAACGCGGTAAGTGCCTGGGGAAGAACTCGAAGATCTCCTGGACTCAGGTCGAGACCGGATCGGCGATCACCTGGAAGTATCCGAGCTGCATCCTGCAGGGAGACAACTCGGTCGGCGAGTTCTACTCGGTGGCCGTGACCAACAACTACCAGCAGGCCGACACCGGCACCAAGATGATCCACATCGGCAAGGACACCAAGTCGACGATCGTCTCCAAGGGCATCTCCGCCGGGCACGGACAGAACAGCTACCGCGGCATGGTCAAGATCCTCGGGAAAGCGGATCACGCACGCAATTACTCGCAGTGCGACTCGCTCCTGATCGGCGACCAGTGCGGCGCCCACACCTTTCCCTACATCGAGGTCAACAATTCGACGGCCCAGATGGAGCACGAAGCCTCGACTTCCAAGATCGGCGAGGACCAGATCTTCTACTTCCAGTCCCGCGGCATCTCCGCCGAGGACGCCGTCTCCATGATCGTCAACGGGTTCTGCAAGCAGGTGTTCAAGGAGCTGCCGATGGAGTTTGCCGTGGAAGCGCAAAAGTTGTTGGGGTCAGTCTGGAAGGGTCCGTTGGTTGGACCAGGGCATCGGACGAATCGGTTCATCGGTCGATCGGATCATCGGTTCATTTGCCCTTTGTCGAGACCTGGCGAGCCGAAATCAACCGATGCCGATGAACAGATGAGCGATCGAAGGAAGACTGATGCTCGAAATCCACAACCTCCACGCCAGCGTCGGCGGCACCGAAATCCTCAAGGGCGTCGACCTGACCGTCCGCGACGGCGAGGTCCACGCCATCATGGGTCCCAACGGGTCGGGCAAATCGACGCTGGCCCACGTGCTGGCCGGTCGCCCGGGCTACGAGGTGACGCGCGGCACGGTCCTGTACAAGGGCAAGGACCTCCTGGCGATGACGCCGGAGATGCGCGCGCGCGAGGGCTTGTTCCTCGCGTTTCAGTATCCCGTCGAGATCCCCGGCGTTTCCAACGTCTACTTCTTGAAGAACGCCGTCAACGCCATCCGCAAGCACCGCGGCGAGCCCGAGCTCGACGCCATGGACTTCCTGCGCCTGACCAGGGAAAAGGCCAAGCTCGTGGCGCTCGACGAGGAGCTCACCAAGCGGCCGGTCAACGAGGGCTTCTCCGGCGGCGAGAAGAAGAGAAACGAGATCTTCCAGATGGCCGTGCTGGAGCCCGCGCTGGCCATCCTGGACGAGACCGACTCCGGCCTGGACATCGACGCGCTGCGGATCGTGGCCTCCGGTGTCAACGCGCTGCGCGCGCCGGACCGTTCCATGATCGTCGTGACGCACTACCAGCGGCTCTTGAACTACATCGTCCCGGACTTCCTCCACGTGCTGGTCGACGGGCGCATCGCGCTCTCCGGCGGCAAGGATCTCGCGCTCAAGCTCGAGGAGAAGGGCTACGCCTGGCTGGAGAAGGAGCCGGCACCGGCCACGCCGCCGAGCGCGGGAGCCCGCGCTTAGGGGCGCCATGGAAGCCGAAGCCGTCGAGCGCGAGACCGGCCTGTACCGCGAGGATTTCGCCGCCTTCGAGGAGTCGAGGCGAGGCGAGGCGCAATGGCTGCACGATCTCCGTGGCAAGGCCTTCGCCCGTTTTCAGGAGCTCGGATTCCCGACTCCGAAGATCGAAGCCTGGAAGTACACCGGTGTCGCTGCCATCGCGCGCACGGCGTTTCACCTCGCCCCGGCAGGCGACGCTGCCAGGATCGCTCTCCCCGCGGCCGCCGGGGCCGGCCCGCGCCTCGTCTTCGTCAACGGCCGCTTTCGCCGGGATCTCTCTTCGGCCCCGGATGCCCGATCCGCGCGTGTCACGAGCCTGCGGGAAGCCCTGACCTCACGCCCCGAGGCCCTGGAGGCGCACCTGGGACACTACGCCGACTGGGAGCGTCAGCCGTTCACCGCCTGGAACACCGCGTTCCTCGACGACGGCGCGCTCGTCGTGATTCCGCGGGGAGCCTCTTCGACGGAGCCCATCGAGCTTCTCTTTCTCGGTCAGGCCGGGGCGGACGCGATCGTCGCCCACCCGCGCAACCTGATCCTCGCCGAGCCCCAGAGCCACGCCACGATCATCGAGAGATACGCTGGGCAGGGCGATCCCTATCTGACCAACGCGGTCACGGAGATCGCGATCGGTGAGAGCGCGATCCTCGAGCACTACAAGATCCAGCGCGAGTCGCCCGCCGCGTACCACGTGCACACCCTCCAGGCGCGGCTCGCCCGCGCGGCGACCTTCACCTCCCACAACGTGACCCTGGGAGCCGCGCTCTCGCGCACGGATCTGAACGTCCTCTTCGACGGCGAGGGCGGGGAGTGCACACTGAACGGAATCTTCATCGGCGAGGAGTCCCAGCACCTGGACACGCACACCTTCATCGACCATGCCCGCCCGCACTGCGTCAGCCGCGAGCTCTACAAGGGGATCCTGGACGACAGGGCCCGCGGCGTCTTCCACGGAACGATCGTCGTGCGCCCCGGCGCGCAGAAAACCGACGCCATGCAGACCAACAAGAACCTCCTCCTCTCGCCCGAGGCCCTGGTCGACTCGACGCCGGTGCTGGAGATCTTCGCCGACGACGTCAAGTGCAAGCACGGCTCGACGATCGGGCAGCTCGACGCCAACGCGCTCTTCTACCTGCGCTCGCGCGGCATCGCGGAGAAGGAAGCCCGAGCGATCCTGACCTACGCCTTCGCCGCCGACGTGGCCGGCCGCCTGCGCCTTCCGTCGGTGCGCGCGGAGATCGAGGAGCTCCTGGGAACGCGGCTGGCCGGCGCGCCCCTGTCCATCGAGGAGGCCCGGCCATGAGCACCGCCGCTTCCTTCGCCGGCGTGGCGCCGACGCCCGCGGACCGGCCGCTGGACGTCGAACGCATCCGCCGTGACTTTCCGATCCTTTCCCAGAAGGTCCACGGCAAGCCCCTGGTGTACCTGGACAACGCCGCGACGACGCAGAAGCCGCGGGCGGTGATCGACGCGGAGAGAGATCTGTACGAGCGCTACTACGCCAACATCCACCGCGGCGTGCACTGGCTCTCCGTGGCGTCGACGGAGGCGTACGAAAAGGCGCGGGAGAAAGTCCGGGACCTGCTCCATGCGGCCGACACCCGCGAGATTGTCTTCGTGCGAGGCACGACCGAGGCCATCAACCTCGTCGCCGCGACCTTCGGCCGGACGCGCGTCGGACCGGGCGACGAGGTCGTGATCTCCGCCCTGGAGCACCACTCGAACATCGTTCCGTGGCAGATGCTGTGCGAGGAGAAGGGCGCGAAACTTCGCGTGGCGCCGATCGATCGGCGGGGCGAGATCCTCCTCGACGACTTCGAGCGGCTGCTCTGCGACAAGACCCGGATCGTTGCGGTGTCCCACGTCTCCAACGCGCTGGGGACCATCACGCCTCTGGCCGAGATGATCCGCCTGGCGCACGCGCGCGGGATTCCGGTCCTGGTCGACGGCGCGCAGGCCGCGCCGCATCTCGCGGTCGACGTCCAGGCGCTCGACTGCGACTTCTACGCGATCTCCGGGCACAAGATCTACGGGCCCTCGGGAGTCGGTGCCCTTTACGGCAAGGCCCGGTGGCTCGAGGCCATGCCTCCCTACCAGGGTGGCGGCGACATGATCGCGTCGGTGACCTTCGAGAAGACGACGTACAACGTGCTCCCTTACAAGTTCGAAGCCGGGACCCCCAACATCGCCGGCGCCATCGGCCTCGCCGCCGCGATCGATTACGTGAACGGCCTGGGCCTTTCCAACGTGCGCCGCTACGAGGAAGGGCTTCTCGCGCTCGCGACCGAGCGTCTCGCGGCGATCCCCGGCCTGCGTTTGATCGGGACCGCCCGTGAAAAGGCCGCGGTCCTCTCCTTCACCCTGGAAGGCGTGCACCCCCATGACATCGGCACGGTGCTCGATCGGCAGGGAATCGCCGTGCGCACCGGGCATCACTGCGCGCAGCCGGTCATGGACTTCTTCCAGATCCCGGCCACGGCGCGGGCGTCGCTCGCCTTCTACAACACGGCCGGCGAGATCGAAGCCCTGGCGGCGGGGATCGCGCAGGTGCAAAGGATGTTTGCGTGAGCGACGACCTGAGAGACCTGTACCAGGAGATGATCCTCGACCACGGCAAGAAGCCGCGCAACTTCCGCGCGCTCCCGGCGGCCAATCGCAAGGCCGAGGGCTACAACCCGCTCTGCGGAGACCGCGAGACCGTTTATCTCCAGGTCGACGGCGACGTCGTCTCCGACGCCAGCTTCGAAGGAGCCGGCTGCGCGATCTCCACCGCCTCGGCTTCGATGATGACCGAGGTGCTCAAGGGAAAGAGCCGCCGGGAGGTCGAAGCGCTCTTCGAGAAGTTCCGCGACCTGATCACCGGCCAGAAGAACGCTGCGGCGGCGGGACCGGACCTGGGCAAGCTCGAGGTCTTCTCGGGAGTCCGCGAGTACCCGGTGCGGATCAAGTGCGCGACGCTCCCCTGGCACACGATGCGGTCGGCGCTCCATGGAGACGCCGACGTGATTTCCACGGAGGACGGCGCGGAAGCGTCTCCCAGGGACGAGCCGCGCGCGACGCCGGCCGCCCCCAAGGTCTGCTGAGGTACGGCCATGCGCATGGAAAAGGAAGTCACCACCACCCGCGAGATCGAGGCCTCGGAGATTCCGAGCGGCACCAAGATCCGCATCCCCGAAGGGACGCCGCTCGCCCTGACCCAGTCGCTCGGCGGCAGCTACACGGTCATCACGCCCTACGGTTACATGGCCCGCATCGACGGGAAAGACGCCGACGCGATCGGCATGGAAGTGGCCGCGGCCGGCGCGGGCGTCGATTCCGGCAAGTCCGTCGAGGAGCTGTGCTGGGATCAGCTGCGCACCTGCTACGACCCGGAGATCCCCGTCAACATCGTGGATCTGGGCCTGGTCTACAAGTGCGAGGCGAGCGCGCTGCCCGACGGCGGCAGCAAGGTTGCGGTGAGCTTCACGCTGACCGCGCCTGGCTGCGGCATGGGGGACGTCCTGCGCGGAGACATCCAGGGCAAGCTCCTGGCGGTCCCCGGCGTGAAGGAGGCCGACGTCGAGGTCCTCTTCGACCCGCCGTGGAACATGAGCATGATGTCCGACGCGGCCAAGCTGCAGTTGGGAATGATGTGAAGAAGTGACGAGTGACGAGTGACGAGTGACAAGCAAGGCCATGACCGATCCCCTCTCGTCACTTGTCACTGGTCACTTGTCACTCTTTGATCGACGCCGGGAGGAGACAATCCGATGCGCCTGACCTCACAAGAAGAGTACGGCCTGCGCTGCCTCCTGCGGGTCGGCCGCGAGGGCACGGAAGGCAGCATCACCATTCCCGAGCTTGCGCGGTCCGAGGGGATCTCGCAGCCGCACGTGGCGAAGATGATGCGCATCCTGCGCAGAGGCGGCTTCGTCAAGTCCACACGCGGGCAATCCGGAGGGTACACGCTCGCACGGCCGGCCGAGCAGATCGCCGTCGGCCATGCCCTCGCGGTCCTGGGCGGCCGGCTCTTCGACGCGAACTTCTGCGGCACGCACGCCGGCAGCAGCGCTCTCTGCACGCACCACGGAGACTGCGCGATCCGCTCCGTCTGGCGCACGATCCAGGGCGCGATCGACACCGTGCTCGGGCGCATGACGCTGAAGGACCTTCTTCGCAACGAGGAAGAGATGAACGTCTGGACCAGCGGCCACCCCGGCCTCCCCACGTACACCCAGCACACCTAGCCTTCGTTGGCCCGCTTCCTGCAAATCCCGGCACCGGAGGTTGTGTCTATGAGAAAACTCTCGCTTTCCGTGGCCGCTCTGGCCCTGGTGCTCGCCAGCACTTTGGCGATGGCCGAACGTCGACCCCACGAGGGAAAGATCACGAACATCGATCCGGCCGCCAGGACTCTGGCGGTCCAGGGTGAGAAAGGGGACACCTACACTCTGTACTGGGACGATACGACGAAGTGGAAGAACAACTTGACGGCCGAGGAGCTGGCCGTCGGCGATTCGATCCATTTCGACATGGTCGACAAGAACGGACAGATGTGGATCACGGAGATCCGGCGGACGCATAAGGCGAAGAGCTAGAAAGAGCTCGAACCGCTTTCCGTGTCTTCGCCGGTCGGTTTCCAGGGGCGGCTGCGGGCCGCCCCTCTCATTTCAATATAAAATGCCCGCACCATGTCCCTCGGAAGGCTCTTCGCCCTCCTGATCGTTCTCGTGCTCGGATGGTGGGTCATTACCCGATCCGGGCTGCTGGCCAGCAAGGAGCCGGAGGCGGCCGAGTCGAAGGCCCCGATCGAGAGGGCCCGCGAAGTGGCCCGCGGTGAAGCCCAGCGCAACGCCGCGCGGGAGACGGCCCAGAGCGCGTTGGACTCCGGAACGTCCGGGGGCCAGATCACCGAGAACATGACCCCCGATCAGGTGCGCGCGCTGCTCGGCCCTCCATCGGAAACGCAGACGGAAACGACGGAGTCCGGCGCCACCAGGGAGAAGTGGATCTATTCCACGGTCGGAAAGACCGTCGTCTTCGAGAACGGCATCGTCGTCTCCATCCAGTGACCCCGATCGGTTCTTTCACGGCGGTCGATCTCGCGAAGCCGGCCGGCGATAACTGGAAGGAAGTCGTCCCGACCCGCGAAGGCCCCATCCCCGGCGGCCGCCTCTTCGAGTGGGGCCAGAACGACTTCTTCCTCACAATCGTTTCCCTCGGGCAGACCGGAGGCGCGCACCGGCTCGCCGCCAGGACGGCAAAACCAGAGACCGCGGCCAGGGCAAGGAAGGCGGCGTAGCCCACGGGGACTCGCCGCCGCCCGTTCCCATGCCGCGTTTCTCGATCATCGTTCCCGCCTCCAACCAGGGGACACCGAGCCCGTGAGAATCCTCTTCCTGGCGGCGGAGGCCGCGCCGCTCGTCAAGGTCGGCGGTCTGGCCGACGTGGTGGGATCGCTGCCCAAAGCGCTCCAGGCTCTCGGCCACGAAGTCCGGATCGCCATCCCCGGCTACGGGTCGATCGACTGGTCGGGTCTGAAGCCGCAGTGGCGCACGATGTTCCCGATCCCCCATAGCGCCGGCGACCAGACGGCCGAGATCTTCGAAACTTCAATCGACGGCGTGCCGGTGTGGCTGGTCACCGGCCCGCCCATACCCAAGGACGGCCGCATCTACGGCTCGTCAATCGACGAGGACGGGCCCAAGTTCATCTTCTTCTCGCTCGCCGGGCTATGGGCCGCGCAAGCCCTCGAGTGGAAACCGGACGTCGTGCATGCGCACGATTACCACGCCGGCGCCGCGATCTACTGGCTGACGACCCAGGGGCGCGGCAATCCCTTCTATTCCTCCGCCGCGTCCCTCTTCACGATTCACAATCTGCCTTACGCCGGCGAAGGCGCCGGGCCACATCTCGCCGCCTACGGTCTGGCGCGAGCCGAAGCGGTCTTCGCGTTGCCGCAGCGCTTCCGCGATTCCCTTCTCGGTGTCGCCCTGGTGACGGCCGACTCTCTCTCGACCGTCAGCCCGACTTACGCCCGGGAAATTCAGGTGAGCCCGGGCGGCAACGGACTGGAGCACGTTCTGTACGCGCGGCGCGAGAGGCTGGCTGGAATCTTAAACGGCATCGACACTGATGTCTGGAACCCGGAGACCGATCCGGCGTTGGCGCAGCCGTTCGGAATCGCCACCCTCCCGCGGCGGGCAGCCAACAAGACGGCCCTGCAGGAAGAGGCGGGTCTCGAGCGGGACGCGCGGCAGCCGCTCCTGGGCGTGGTCTCGCGCCTGGACTCCCAGAAAGGGCTGGAGATCGCCGGGCCGGGTGTCGTCCGCTGGATCGAGGCCGGGGGCCAGTTCGTGCTCCTGGGAACCGGCGACCCGGCGCTCGAGCGCGACTTCGGGCAGCTCGAGCTCGTCCACCGCGGTCGGGCCTCCGTCCGCCTGCGCTTCGACGGCCGTTACGCCCGGCGGATCTACGCCGGAGCGGACGCCCTGTTGATCCCCTCCCGCTACGAGCCCTGCGGCCTGACCCAGATGATCGCGATGCGTTACGGCGCGGTCCCGGTGGCCCGCCGGACCGGAGGTCTCGCCGACACCATCCGCGATGCCGACGATCCCACCGGAACGGGAATTCTCTTCGACGATTTCCATCCCAGCGCGCTCGGCCACGCCTTGGAGCGAACGCTTCCGGTGTACTCTGACCCGGTGCAATGGACACGCCTTCAGGTGCGGGGAATGCAGACGGACTTCTCCTGGAGCCGGTCCGCGCGCCTGTACGTCGAGCTCTACGAGCGGACGCGGGGCTCCCGCGGATGAGAGCCTAGCGTGAAGATCCGGGCGGTCATCCTCGCGGGCGGTGAGGGATCACGCCTGGGCGTGCTCACCGACAAGCGCGCCAAGCCGGCCGTTCCCTTCGCCGGGAAGTACCGCATCATCGACTTCACGCTGTCCAACTGCGTCAACTCCGGGATCAACGACATCATGATCCTGACGCAATACCGCCCCCACTCGTTGAACGAGCACATCGGGGCCGGACGTCCGTGGGACCTCGACCGCGGCTTCTCCGGCGGCGTCCAGATCTACCAGCCCTATCGGGGAAGGCTGGCCACCGACTGGTACAAGGGGACCGCCGACGCGCTGGGACAGAACCTTTCCTTCGTCCAGCGGGGCGGCCCCGATCTCGTCCTGGTCCTGTCCGGCGACCACATCTACAAGATGAACTACTCCGCCTTGATCGAGTACCACGTGGCCAAGGCTGCCGACGTGACCATCGCCACCCTGAACGTGACCCGGGAGGAAGCGACGCGGATGGGCATCCTCGGAACGGACGACGACCTGCGGGTGACGCAGTTCGTGGAGAAGCCCAAGGAGCCGCCGGGCACGCTGGCCTCGATGGGCATCTATGTCTTTCCGCTGTCGGTGTTGTCGCAGGTCCTGCTGGAGGACTCCCGGCGGCGCGACTCGTCCCACGATTTCGGAAAGGACGTCCTCCCGCGCATGGTCGCCAGCAGCATGAAGGTGCACGCCTACCCGTTCGAGGACTATTGGGTGGACGTCGGGACGACCGAAGCGTACTGGCAGTCGCAGATGGATCTGTTGAAGGACCCGCCGCCGCTCGATTTGAACGACCGCTCGTGGATCATCCACACGCGCTCGGAGGAGAGGCCTCCGGTCTCCATCCGGTTGGGGGCAGAGGTCAAGGACAGCATGATCACCGACGGATGCGTGGTCGGTGAGGGAGCGCGTGTGGAGAGGAGCATCCTCTCCCCCGGGGTGACCGTCGGTCCCCGCGCCGTCATCCGTGAGTCCGTGATCCTGACCGACACGTCCATCGCCGCCGGGGCGCGCGTCGAGCGGGCGATCCTGGACAAGTCGGTGCACGTCGGCAAGGGAGCGCGCGTCGGACAGATGGGGCGGACGACCGACGGTCCGGGGATCACCACGGTCGGCAAGAACGCCCACATCCCGGAGCGCATGACCGTTCCGCGCGGCGCGGTGGTCGATGCCGACTCGACGCCGGAGTACTTCGAAGCGCCGGAAGAGGAAGAAGAGAAAGTCGGGAAGCCGCGCGGCTGACCTACTTTCCTCGCTTCGACTCCGCCTCGAACCTCCGACCGTCCTGCCATGACCAGCGGGTCTCCTCCCTACGCTCCGGCGGGACGTTCTCCGCGGTCAGCCGCCCGCAGACGATCCGAAACGGAAGCGTGATCTCCTCATCGGGAGGCGGGTATTTTCGCTCGGCGTGCTTCCGGGTCTCTCCCATGGCTGCCCTCCCCGGTTGGAGATGTGCAAGAGGCGTTCCCATCCATGGCCTTGGTTTCGCTCGGGACGGGTGCCTGCGGCCCGTCGGCGAAAGGGGCGAGGAACCGGATCGCCGTCTCTTCCGCCCAGTAGGTCGGTCTTCCGGGCAAATCGCCGGCGACGAACCCGATGTGTCCGCCCTTTCGCGTACGGACGAACTCGACCATCGAGGAGGCGCCGGCCCGGGCTCGATCGAGGCACTCCGACGGCAGGAACGGATCGTCCTCCGCGGAAACGCAGAGCACCGGCGTGGCAACCGTGCCGAGCAGCGGAAGCGAGCTCGCCCTCCGGTAGTAGTCGTCGGCTCCGTCGAACCCGTGCAGCGGCGCGTTGGCCGCGTCGTCGAATTCCCAGAACGTCCTCGAGCGCCGGACGCGCCCGGCGTCGATCCTGGCGGCGGCCTCGGGAAAGCGGCGGGCCACCTCCAGGGCTTTGGGGCGGAGGGTCCGCAGGAACGTTTCGGTGTAGAGGGGTCCAAGTCCGCGCTCCAGCGCGCGGGCGCCGGAACCGAGATCGAACGGAACGGAGAGAGCAACCGCCGCCCGCACCAGCCGCTGCCCCGGATTTTCTCCCAGCCACTTCAACAGGACGTTGCCTCCGAGGGATGCGCCGACGGCCAGAAGCGGCGCGGACGGCTCTCTCTTCGAAAGCGTGCGGAGGAGGAAGTCGAGATCGCCGGTTTCCCCCGAGTGATAGAGGCGCGGACGGCGATTGGAGAGCATGCGGGAAAGGTTCTCGGGATCCCGGGCGCAGGAGCGAAAGTTCATCGCCGCCCCCCGCCATCCGCGCCGCCGCGCGAGCGCCAGGATCCCCTGTACGTACACGGAGTAGGAGCTCCCCTCGAGGCCGTGCACGGCAACGACCACGGGACTCCCGGCCGGTCCGTCGCTGTGATCGACGATCAGCTCGTCGCCGTCCGGCGTCGGGAGGACCTCGCGCCGGTATGTGACGAGGTGACGCGGACGGGCCAATCTGCCCCACACCGTCTGGAGATGCGCGCTCCTCAACCACCAGGCCGGTGTGAAAGAATCGCTCGCCGATTCGATGGCGGAGGTCGACATGAAGAAATTCCTATTGCCCGCTCTGGCGGCGGCCCTGGCGATGACGAGGGCCGCGGCCATGCTCGCTGCGCCCCCCGAGACCGCGAAGCCGGCCGCCGGATTCACGGTGCCGGTGGAGTATTACAAGCTCGGGAACGGGCTCAAAGTGGTCCTGTCCCCGGATTCGACCGCTCCCAAGGTGACCGTCGCCGTCTACTACGGGATCGGGTTCCGCATCGAGCCGCGGGATCGGACCGGTTTTGCCCACCTCTTCGAGCACATGATGTTCCAGGGCTCCGAGAACCTGGGCAAGATGGAGTTCATCCGGCTGGTCCAGTCCAACGGCGGCATCCTGAATGGATCGACGCGGTTCGACTTCACCAACTACTTCGAGATCGTTCCCTCGCACGCGCTGGAGACGGCGCTGTGGGCCGAGGCCGACCGGATGCGCGGCCTCTCCATCAACCAGGACAACCTGACCAACCAGCAGGGCGTGGTCAAGAGCGAGGTCCGCGTCAACGTCCTGAACCGGCCCTATGGGGGATTCCCCTGGCTCGACATGCCGCAGTACGCCAACACCAACTGGTACAACGCCCACAATTTCTACGGCGACCTGAAGGACCTGGACGCGGCGACGCTCGACGACGTCCAGAAGTTCTTCAAGACCTACTACATTCCCTCCAACGCGGTCCTGGTCGTCAGCGGGGACTATGACCGCGCGGCGGTGCGCGGCTGGATCGAGAAATTCTTCGCCGGGATCCCGTCGCCGCCCCGGCCCAAGGCGCCCGACATCGCGGAACCGCGCCAGGAGAAGGAAAAACGCGCCACCAAGGCCGACGCGCTGGCCACGCGGCCCGCGCTCGCGGTGGGCTGGCACGTTCCGCCGCGGGGCACGCCGGAGTATTGGGCCATGGGGCTGCTCGACGAAATCCTGCTCCAGGGCAAGGACAGCCGGCTGTACCAGGCCCTTGTCCAGAAGAAGGGGCTGACCGGCAACGTGAGCGGCGGCATCAATCCAGGACTGGGCGACATGTTCTCGGTCAACGGGCCCACGCTCCTGGTGGCTTCGCTCTTCTACGACAAGGACAAGTCACCCGACGCGATCCTCCAGACGATCGACGAGGAAGTGGAGAAGCTTCAGAAGGCTCCGGTCGACAAGGACACCGTCGACCGTGCCCTGGTCAAGGTCCGTTCCGACGTCTACGACAGCGTCGAAGGCCTGTTCGGGTTCGGACGGGCGAACCTCCTGGCCTGCTTCGCGCTCTTCGACGACGACCCCTCGGAGATCAACCGCATCGAGAGCGAGTTCCGCAAGATCACGCCGGCCCTCCTGCAGAAGACGGCGCAGGAGTACCTGCGCTCGACCAATCGGACCGTGCTCCTGATCGAGCCCAAGGCCGAGACGAAGCCTGAATCCAAGGGCGACGCCAAGAGCGGCTCCTAGCAGGCGGAAGAAGAAAGGTTCGGAGGGAAACCGATGAGACCCAAACACATTGCTGTCGTTCTCGCGTTGGCGCTCGCCGCGCCGCTGGCGGCAGAGAAACAGGCCCCCCCGCAGCCCGGCAAGCCCAAGGACTTCCAGATCCCAGCCAGCCGCCAGTTCCGCCTCGACAACGGGCTCGCGGTGACGCTCGTTTCCTACGGCACGGTGCCGAAGGTGACCGTGCGCCTGGGCGTGCGCACCGGTGCGATCGACGAAGGCTCGAGCCAGGTCTGGCTCTCCGATCTGACGGGCACGCTCCTGACGCAGGGAACCACGACGCGGTCGGCCACGCAGATCGCCGAGGCCGTCGCGCGCATGGGCGGTTCGCTGGACGTCACGATCGGACCGGATCGCACCGACATCGGGGGCGATGTCCTGTCCGAGTCCGGCCCCGCCATGGTCGCTCTGGTCGCCGACGTGGCCCGCCATCCCGTCTTTCCCGAGAAAGAGGCCATGCGGCTCAAAGGGGACATGGCCCGCCGCCTGTCGATCGCCAAGAGCCAGGCCCAGCAGCAGGCCGCCGAGAAGTTCCAGGAAGTTCTGTACGGCGATCACCCCTACGGGCATCTCTTTCCGACCGCGGAGATGCTCGCGGCCTACACCGCAGAGCAGGCCCGCGCGTTCTATGACACCAACTACGGCGCGGCGCGATCGCACCTCTATGTCGCGGGACGCTTCGACGAGAAGTCGATGGAAAGCGCGATCCGGAAGGCTTTCGCCGACTGGAAGAAGGGCACGCCTCCGACGGCCAGGCCGCCGCAACCCAAGAGCGAGCGGGCCCTCTACCAGATCGACCGCCCCGGCGCGGTGCAATCGACGTTGAACGTGGGGCTCCCGGTCATCGACCCGTCCAACCCCGACTACGTGCCGCTCGTGGTCGCCAACACCCTGCTCGGCGGATCCTTCGCCTCACGCATCACCTCCAACATCCGCGAACAGAAGGGCTACACGTATTCCCCCTTCAGCCAGCTCGCCTCGCGCTACAAGGACGGCTACTGGGTCGAGATCGCCGACGTGACGACCAAGGACACGGGGGCGTCGTTGAAGGAGATCTTCGGCGAGATCGCGCGCCTTTCCGCCGAGCCGCCTTCGGAGAAGGAGCTGCAGGGAATTCAGAACTACCTGGCCGGCACCTTCGTGCTCCAGAACTCCTCGCGCGCCGGCATCGTCGCGCAGCTCGAGTTCGTCGATCTGCACGGACTGCCCGCCGACTACCTGACCAGCTTTGTTCGCAGGGTCTACGCCGTCACGCCGGCCGACGTGCAGAAGATGACCGCCAAATACATCCGGGCCGACCACGCCGCGATCGTGGTCGTGGGCGACCGCAAGGCCGTCGACGAGCAGGTCGCACCCTACGCCAAGGACAAACCGTAGACCGCATCTTCACGGGCTCGGACCGGCATGACGCCTCGCTGGATCACGGCAGCGCTCCTGGCCGAGCTCTCCGGCGAGGCCCGGCGCTCCGCGCGCAGACGCATGAACCGCAACTTCCACGAGATGTCCGACCTGGTCCATCGTCTGTTGAACGCTTTGGAGCCCGGGACTTACATCCGCCCGCACCGGCATCTGGAGCGGGAGAAGGCCGAAACGGCGATCGCCGTGGCCGGCCGCGTCGGCGTCGTTTTCTTCTCCGACGAAGGAACCGCGCTGGATCACCGTGTAATCGCCCCCGCGTCCCCAATCTGCGGCGTGGAGGTTCCGCCCCGCACCTGGCATACGTTCGTCGCCCTGGAGCCGGAAAGCGTCTTCTTCGAGGCCAAGGCCGGGCCTTACCGGCCGCCGGCTGGCGAGGAGCTCGCGGGCTGGGCGCCGCCGGAGGACTCGCCGGAGGCCGCGGCCTTCGAGGCTGGGCTGCGATCGCTGTTCGAGTCCGCGACCTGAGGCGGAGCCCGTGCCTGCCGGCCTCCCGTACAATCGGGTCGAAACCGCACCGCGATGACGATTTCGTCTGATTTCTGGAAACTCGGAACGGCCGCCGGCGAAATCCTCCTGCGGTGCCTGATCGTCTACGTTTTCGTGCTGATCGGCCTGCGTCTGACGGGCAAGCGCGAAGTCGGCCAGATGACGCCGTTTGACCTGGTTCTGATCCTGTTGATCGCCAACGCTGTCCAGAACGCGATGGTGGGCCCCGACAACAGCCTGGTCGGAGGCCTGATCGCTGCGGGAGCGCTGCTCCTTCTGAATTTCGCGGTCGGCCGTTTCGTCCCGCGCTCCCGGACGCTGGCCGGCCTGGTGAAGGGGCACGCCACTCTGCTCATCAACCGCGGCGTGGTCCAAACCGCGCACTGCCAGCACGAGGGTGTCACCGCCGAAGACCTCATGGCGGCGCTGCGCGAGCACGGCGTGGCGCATTTGGACGACGTGCGGATGGCCGTCCTCGAGGTCGACGGCTCGATTTCGGTCCTCAAGGACGAGGATTTGGCCCCGCGCGGGCAAAAGGCTTACCGTCGGTTTCGATTCTTGAAGCACCCGTGACCGTCGCTCCCGCTCGATCGGGATCTGCGGCCTATGGCCGCACTGGTACGCGGCTCGGCCGGATGCGGCCTACCACGTCGCTTCCGCTCGATCGGGATCTGCGCTCTGCGCACCGGCGGTCCGCTCGGCCGGATGCGGCCTCGACGGCCCGCCTGATCCCTCCCTCGCTCTCGCTCCCGCGGCGCGCGCCTCCTCCCCTCTGGGAGACTTCGCGCGCCGCGAACCGGGGCCACGCCTTACGCCTCACGCGCGGGCAAAGCCCGCGTCACTCGTCATCGTCGCTTTCCTTCTTCTGCACCGTCCGGACGAAGGCGGCGTGGACGGGCGGCGGCATGACCGAGCCGGCGCCCCGCACCGACCACCAGAGAATCTCGTTCAGCTCGAATTCCGGAGCGCGGTCGGCCTCGCGGAAATTCATGGCCGCCGACGCCTTGGCTCCCGGGGCGGACTCGTCGTTCTTCTCTTCGAGCGGCACCCGGGCCTCGACATGGGAGTACGGCGCCGGATCGCTCCGCGCTCGGAACGCGTTGTAGAAGGGCGTCGCCGCCGCGTCGTACTGGCTCATGGGTTCCAGGCCGAGGATCAGCTCCATCGTCCGCAGCATCCCCGACGTTGTGTAGAGCGTCGAGTCCACGGCGCGGCGCTTCGCATACGGCGAGACGACCAGCGCCACCGAGCGGTGGGCGTCCACGTGGTCAGGACCGTTCTGGGCGTCGTCTTCCAGAACGAAGATCGCCGATTCCTTCCAGTAGCGGCTGTGCGAGATCGCCTCGACCAGGCGTCCGAGGGCGAGATCGTTTTCCGCGATCATCGCGCGCGGCGTGGGAAAGCCCGGGTGCGTTCCGTTGGTATGGTCGCCGCCCAGCCGGATGATCGACAGGGCGGGGAGCTTTCCGCTCTGCTCGAACCGCCGAAACTCTTCGAGCCAGACGTCGACCCGCCGGTTGTCGGGAATTGTCAGGTCGAAGGGCGGGTATTGGGGATCGATGAATCCTTCGAGCCCGGGCACCGAGGCCTGGTACGCACCGCCCAGTGGCTTTCGCGCGCGCTCGGCCGGCTCCGACGCTTCGGAGTCCTCGCCCGGGGAATGAACGAACTCGCCGTAGCTGCGCACCGAGACGTTGGCGCGGTGGCAGGCGTCCCAGATGTACCCCTGCGCCGGCGCGTCGAGATTGCCGTAGGCGTTGCGCATCGCGCCGCCGCCTTCCGACAAATACCGGCCGCCCCGCTTGCCGTAGTTCATCGGCCAGATCTTCTCCACCGCATCCGTGGCGTAGGCTCCCGTGGAGAAGGCATGACCGCTGTAGGACACCTCCGCGTCGCAGTAGAAGTTGTCGAACAGAACGAAATCGCGCGCCAGCGCGTGCGCGTTGGGAGTCACGTCGGACCCGAAGAGGCAGAGATTGGGATCACCGTTGCCTTCGGCAACGTCGCCGAGAATCTGGTCGTAGGTCCGGTTCTCGCGAATGACGTAGAAGACGTGCCGGATGGGTGACGCCGCGCCCACTCTGGCGGGAATCGGGGAAGCCGCCGCAGCCCGCGCCGGCGACAACCGCGAAGCGTCCCGGTAGGGCGTCAGGCGGTAGACCGCGCGGGTGTCGGCGGCGAGCGCCTTCTCCCCCGGAACGTCCACGACCGAAAGCGTTCCCCGCAGGAGCTCGCCGACGTACTGTCCCTCGGCCGCCGGAATGCCCGGCTGCGGACCGCGCGGGTTCGACTGCGACGTCAGGCCCTTGCCCGAGAGAATCAGGATCCTCTTGCCGTCGCGCGTGAAGCGTGCGGCCGTCGGGTACCAGCCGGTCGGAAGAAAGCCCGTCACGCGGCTGCGCCCGGGGGCGCCGACGTCCACCAGGGCCACGGAGTTGTTGTCGGCGTTGGCCACGAGCAAACGCTTTCCGTCCGGCGAGAGCCCCAGAGCGTTGGGCGTTGATCCGTTGGGGGCGTTGGGATAGAGCGCGATCGAGATCTGCTCGGAAGCCTTCCGGGCGGCGACGTCCACGACCCACACCGAGTTGGTATTGGCGCAGGCGACGAAGAGGCGAGATCCATCCGGAGAGACGGCCATCGCGTTGGGATGCTCTCCCACGGGCACCTCGCCCCTCTTCTCCAATGTCTCGGAATCGAAGAAGAGCACCCGGGCCCCTCCCCACAGGGAGACGAAAAGGGTCCGGCCGTCGGGGGAAACGGCGCAGGTGTATGGCTCCGCCGGCAGCTCGGCGGTTCGAGAGACCAGACCCGTGATCAGGTCCACGGAAAAAAGTTTCTGCCCGAGCACGTTGACGGCGTAGAGACGCGCACCGTCGGGACGCACCGCCAGCCCCCCGATGAAGGTGTCCTTGTCGGGCTTGGACAGCTCGAAGGTCCTGCCCGCGGCGAGCCGTCCTTTCTCGAAGCGGAACTCCCGCACGTTCAACGCGGCCGCGCCCGAGGAGTAGAGCCTTTGCCCATCGGGATGCCAGACCAGTCCGAGCCATGCGTTCTCTTCGCGAGTCGTGGACCGGACCAGGAACTTGCCGAGATCGACGACCGTCAGGGTCGGCTTGGCGTACCCGTTGTTGGTCACGATCGCGAACCGGCCGTCGGGCGACTCCACCACGTCGAGAGGAAGATCTCCGACCGAGAGGTGCCGCCCGACCGGCGCGATCCTCCAGCCGTTGGGCAAGAGCGTCACGCCTCGGGGTTCGAGCCCCGGCCGCGCGGCGGGACGCTTGCCGGCGGGCGCGGCGGCGGCGAGCGCGGCGCCGAGGAAGGCGAGGCCGGCGAACGTGAGTCTGGTCCTCATTCCATCAAGGCTACAACGGGTTGCTTTTCCTTTTCGCCAACTTCACAATTCCGCCGCTCCCTCTCGCGACAGAGTTTCCCCAGGACGACGCGGGAGGTGTCTGTGAAGGAACCGATGAGCGCGCCTGAAAAAACATCGGCCATGGCTCGGCTCTCCGTGGTCGCCGTGGTCGCCCTGGCGGTGGCGTCGGGTGTTGTTCGACCCGTACCTCGGCTGGAGAGCGGGGGGGCCGTCGCCAACGGCGCGCTTCCCGGCCCCTTTCCGCTCTTTCCTCCCGACAACTGGTGGAACCTGGACGTGCGCCTGGCTCCCGTCGATCCCGGCTCCGCTGCCTACGTCGCGTTCATCGACCAGGGGGGCGCCCGTGGTCTCCATCCTGATTTCGGGGGCGACGTGTCGCCGGGAAGCGCCGAGACGTACGGGATGCCGTATGCCGTTGTCGACGCGACGCAGCCGAGGCTGCCGGTCGACTTCCTGTACTCCGACGAAAGCGACGGCGTGGACCATTCGACCGGCGTGAGCCTCCCCTTCTATCCGATTCCGGCCGAAGCCGTGACGCAGCCGCACTGGATCGAAGGGGGTGAGCCGGGAGACGAAGACCTGCGATCGGCGTCCGACCGGCATCTCTTGATCGTCGACCGCGACAACGCGTATCTCTACGAGCTGTACAACGTCTTCTTCGACGGGGCGCGGTGGCAGGCCGGGTCGGGGGCGTTCTTCGACATGAAACGCGACGACCGCCGGCCGGAGGGCTGGACCTCCGCCGACGCCGCGGGCCTGGCGATTCTGCCCGGGCTGGTGCGTTACGACGAGGTGTCGGGGCCGGGCGAGATCGGGCACGCCTTCCGGGTCACGCTGCGGGCCACCAACGGCCACGTGTATCCGGCCTCTCACGACGCCGGCTCGACGCCCGGCGCGCTGCCGATGGGCGCGCGGCTGCGGCTGAAAGCGGACAAGGACATCTCCGGATTTCCCGCCGACGTGCAGAAGATCTTCCGGGCCATGAAGAAATTCGGCCTCCTCGTCGCGGACAATGGAACGGACATGTACGTCACCGGGACCTACGACACCCGCTGGAACAACGACGTCTTGAATCCGGCCTTCGCTGGCCTGACGGCGAGCGATTTCGAGGTCGTGAAGCTCGGCTACTCTGGAGGCGCGCCCGCGCCGGCGATTCCGACGCTGGTGCCGCGCCGCGGCGCGGCGGTCCTCGTCCCTTTTCGCTCCCCGTAGATTCCGCGTCGCGGCGGGACTTCCCGGCCCAAGAAACGCCTCCGGCCGCCGCCCGGTTTCAGCGGATCTTCCGGCTGCGCAGCCAGGGCGGACTCTTACGCGCGACCTTCGCATAGACCGGACACGACGGAACATGGGCGCCCCGGCGATAACCGGTGCTCATCAGGAATTCGCCGACGATCTCCCCGCCGGTGAAGCGAAAGGTCCGGCGGAACAGATCGCACCACGCCGAGAGCGACCGCGGATGGTGCGCATCGAGCCACCGCGCGAAGGAACCATGGGCGTCGCGGAGAGCGACGATCCTTCGGGCGTTCTCGATGACCGCGTCGACTTTCAGGCGATTGCGCACGATCGCGGCATCGGAGAGGAGCCGGCGCCGCTCGCGAGCGCCATATCGGGCCACGACCTCCGGCTCGAAGCCCTCGAACGCGCGGAAGAACGCCTCGCGCTTCTTCAAGATGGTCAGCCAGGAGAGGCCGGCCTGGTTGATCTCCAGGGCCAGCCGCTCGAAAAGAACGGCATCGTCCCGAACCGGAAAACCGTATTCGCCGGCGTGATACGGAGCGTGCCAGGGATCGGACGGAGCGACCGCGCAGTAACCGCTGCCCATCGGCGGCGATTCTGTCGCAAGAAGCGGAGCCCGATCAGTCGTTCTTGGGTCGGACCTCGGTCTCGGCCGGCTCCGGCTCGCCCGTCTCCACCAAACCGATCTTCAACTGAACGGTCGGATCCTGAGCCGCCAGCCGCGCGATCAGTTGCAGCGGAATGGGACGCGTCGTCTCGTCGTCGAACGCCGCAGATGGATCGATCAGGACCGGACCGCTCTTTGGAGACATTTGGACCTCTTGTTGGGTTACAAAGAGCAAAGGCCGTTCCCTTCTCGATCCATTGGCCATCAGGGTCACAAAGCCATACGGCAGAGAGAATTACAGATTCAGCTGCTCCTGTCCGGCGAACGGTAAGGACGCGCCGACTGACGAGATTCGACACGGTTCGACCCAAAAAGTGGCCGATTTGACGCAAGCAGCTCGCGCTGAAAATCGGCCTTCACGCGGCCGGCCCGCTTGGGATCCACCAGATATCGCACGATCGCTTCGAGCCACGTGCTTTCGCTGACTCGGAAGAGGACCACGGGCTTTTCCTGCACCGTCAACCGGTCCACGGGAGTCTGAGCGAGAAGATCGCGGTCGATGCGGACCCGCTTTATCATCTGTTCGCCGATCTCCCCTTCGGCCACCTCCTGGATGACGCCGGCCACCCACTCCAGGTCGCTCTGGTCGCCGATCTGCAGCTTGATCTCGTTCCAGATGTAAGGAAAGAGGGGCCACGAATAGTTGTAGACGGGGGTGCTCAGGACCCGGGCGTTGGGAAACTTGATGATCCGTCCGCTGGGGTGATCGGTCGAAAGATACTTTCCGCCGAACTCCCACAGCGTGGTGTCGAGGTACGAGACCTCGATGACGTCACCGGTGGCGTCGCCGATCGCGATGCGGTCCCCCACGCGATACGGGGCGCGCGCGAGGATGTACAGCCAGCCGATGAAGCTCGTCATCGGCGTCTGCACGGCCAGTCCGACGATGAGCGAGATCAGGCCCAGCGAAACGAGCCCGGTGGAGAGGTTGGAGAAGAGAACCGAGCCGATGGCGGCCAGAACGAGCACTCCCGCGATCAAGCGCACGATGCGAGTGGAGTTGGAGCGGCTCACCGGATTGCCGATGCGGGCGATTCCGGAGTTCTCCACCAGGCGCTCGGCGACGCGCGGAGGAGACCAGCGCGAGGGCGAGGGGCAGCCTGGGCCGGACGCCGAACGAAGATCCCGGGAGGGTGACCCGGTCGGTGCCGACCAGATAGGCGAAGACGCCCAACAGCGCAGCCAACCCGCCCCAGACCGCGAGCCAGACTCGCAGACGACGGCGCCGGGGGCGGCGCTTGCCTTCTCCCGGGGCGCTCTACTCCAGCGCCTTCTCGACCTCGCGGCGCTCCCGAAGACGGGCAACGGCGACTTTCTCCGATCGTGCCATCGTCCCCCTCACCTTGCAACGCACGTGCGCGGAGATGGCGCCAGCGGCCCGATTCTGCTATGAATGACGGCGCAAACGGCGGTGGAGTCCGCCAAAACCGCCGCCGCAAGGCAGCCGATGACTCCTACGACAAGATCGGTCGTGGGAGTTTTTTTATGGGCCTGCGGAAACCCCGAATCAACGAGGTGCATCCATGAGTCGGTTCCTCTGGATCTGTCTGGGTGGCGCGGCCGGCACGGGAGCCCGGTATCTCCTGGGCGGCTGGCTCCTTGCCGCGCTCGGCGCTTCCTTCCCTTACGGCACTCTGGCCGTCAATCTGATCGGCTCGTTCCTGATCGGCGTCATCATGCAGGTCTCGTTCACGACCAGGCTGATCGCCCCGGCGCTGCGCCTGGCGCTGACCACCGGCTTCATGGGCGGCTTCACCACTTACTCGACGTTCAACTACGAGACGGTTCGGTATTTTCGCGAGGGCGGTCTCTACATGGGATTCCTCAACCTCACGGTGATGATCACGGCGTGCCTGGTGGGAGGTTTCCTCGGAGTGATTCTGGCGCAATGGTGGGTGAGCGCGGGAATCGCGGCGGGTTAGACGGGGGGAGTGGCCATGCGCATTCTCGACGGGGAGCAGATTCTGGTCCGAATTTTCATCGGGGAGTCCGACCGATGGCATCACCAGCCGCTTTCGATGGCGCTGCTCGAGCGGCTCCGCAAGGAGGGCTTCGCCGGGGCCACGATCTTCCAGGGGATGGCCGGTTTCGGCGCGCGCAGCGTCCTGCACACCGCGCACATCCTGCGCCTCTCCGAGGACCTTCCGGTCGTCATCGAGGTCGTCGACACCGAGGAGCACGTCGAACGGCTCCTGGTGATGCTCGACGAGATGGTGGTGGAGGGTCTGGTCACGCTCGAGAAGGCCCGCGTCGTGAAGTATGCGCCGGGGACCCGTCCGATCGACAAAGTCACGAAGACGGGCGGGTGATGCGCGCGGGAACTCGGAAACTGCAGGCGGAACAGAGAACGATGGAGACCGAGACCCAAACGAAACGCGATCGAGCCGAGCCCAACGGAGATCCGCTTTCCCGCCTCCAGACGCTTTCCTTTCTGGCCTCCGAGGCCGATGCCCTGACCGTGGCCTCGGACGCCGCCCTGCTCGTCGCCAGGACCGAGAAGGGACTCTTCTACGTGGCCTGCCTCGGACAGTTCAAACGCGGCAAGTCGACCCTGTTGAACGCCCTGGTCGGCGAGCCCGCATTGCCGGCCGGCGTCGTTCCCGTCACGTCGGTCGTCACCGTCATTCGATATGGGACGCGGCGAGGGGCGCGCGTGCGGCTCGCCGCCGGCCCGTGGCGCGCCATCGACATGGCCGAACTCTCCGCGTACGTGTCCGAGGAGGAGAACCCGAACAACGCGAGGGGTGTCCTCGCGGCGGAAGTCTTCCTTTCCCACCCCCTGCTCGCGTCGGGGCTCTGCCTGGTCGACACGCCGGGCCTGGGATCGGTTTTCGAGGCCAACGCGGCGGCGACACGCTCCTTCGTGCCGCACGTCGACGCCGCGCTCGTGGTGCTCGGGGCCGATCCGCCCATCTCGGGCGACGAGCTGGCGCTGATCGAAGAGGTCGGCCGGAGCGTTCACAATTTCCTTATTGTTCTGAACAAGGCCGATCGCCTTTCCGACCACGAGCGCGGGGAAGCCCGGCGCTTCGCCGAACGGGTCCTGGTCGAGAGACTTGGCCGCCCGATCGGCCCGATCCTCGAAGTCAGCGCCACGGAGAGCCTGTCCGAGAGCGGGCCCACGCGGCAAATGCCGGCCCTCCTCGAAGGGCTCGCGCGCCTCGCCCGCGACGCCGGGGCGGACCTCGTCGCGCGGGCGCAGATCCGCGGAATCGAGCGGCTGACCGGCCGTATTCTCGCCGCGCTCGCCGAGCAGCACGACGCCCTCGTGCGGCCCGTCGAAGACTCGCAGCGGCGGATCGAGACTCTGCGCCGCTCTGTGGACGAAGCCGAGCGAGCGGCGGGAGACCTGGCCCACCTGTTCACGGCCGAGCAGGAGCGGCTGTCGCAGGCTTTCACGAAGAAGAGAGACGATTTCCTGGCCCGGGCACTCCCGTCCGCAGGGGAAGAGCTGGAGTCGGCGGCCACGCGGTCCGGCCGGACGGGAGCCGGGCCTCGCCGGCAGGCGAGCGCGTTGGCGAGAGAGACCGTCCGCCGCACGATCGAAGCCTGGCTTCCACAGATTGAGCCCGTGGCCGAGGATCTGTACAGCCGTGCGATGCGACACTTCGTCGAGCTCGCGAACGAGTTCCTCCGGCGGCTCGCGGGGTCCGAGCGGTCGTTCGCCGCGCTTGCCGATCGGGCGCTCGACCCGGAAACCGGGTTTCGGGCGCCAAGGCGCTTCTACTTCGATGAGCTGTTCGAGCTGGCTCCCTCGCCCTTACGTTTCGTCGGCGGAAGCAACCACGCCGCCGACTACCTGAAGACTCTCCTGGAGCACAACAGCACTCGCGTCGTCAACGACCTGGACGAGAGGGTTCTCGAGAGCCGCCGCCATCTCGAGGTCCAGATCGCAAACCGTCTTCGTGAGGGGTTGGACTCCGCGGTCGTTGCCCTGGAGAGGGCGCGAGTCCGCCAATTCGCCGGCCGCCCGGGCGTCGAGCAGGAGCTCGGCCGCATCGAGTCGCTGGAGGGTCGAGTCCGAGCCGTGGCTCAGGATGGGTCCCTCGGACCATGAGCACGGCTTCTTCGGGCCTGAACGAGAACCACCGGCGCGCGCTCACGGCTGCGTTCCAGCACCTCGACAAACTTCTGACCGACGTCGAAGCCGCGAGCGCAGCCACACGGTCCTCCCTTTCGGAGTTCGTCGCCGACCTCTCGCCTACGCAGCAGCAAGTGCTCGCGGACTCTGTGTCGCAGCTGCGCAGCAAAATGACCGACGCGTTGAAAGCCATGGACATCCGGATCCAGATACCGGATCGACCGGCGTCCTGGGCCATCCAAACCGGGCTGTCGTTGGCGAGAATCACCGTCCAGGAGATCGCTCCCAAGAAGCTCCTTGGCTACGGCCCCCTCGGCGACGGCACTCTCGCGCTCATAGGACAACTCGACGCCGACCTCGAACGAGGGATCGGCAGGATTCAGGCCTATCTTTCGCAGGGCCTCGGCAAGGACCTGGCGCAGCGCCTCGATCGGCTGGGCAAGGCCCCCGTCGATGTCCGGCTGTTGCAGTGTCTGGAGCGCATCGTGCGCGAGCACGGCCTGGTCGAGTACCTGGGTGCCCTGGAATCGCTGCTCGAGAGGCTCGAGAGCCACACTTTCGAGATCGCTGTCTTCGGGCGCGTCAGCTCCGGGAAGTCCTTTCTCCTGAACGCGGTCCTGGGATTCGACGCCCTCCCCGTCGGCATCACGCCGGTCACTGCGGTCCCCACGCGAGTGACGTGGGGCGAGTCGCCGGGTGCGGAGATCCGCTTCGCCGACGCGCCCAACCTCGAGACTCCGATCGAACGACTGCCGGAGTTCGTCTCGGAGGCCGGGAACCCCGAAAACCGAAAGCACGTCGTGCGCGCGGTGGTTCGGATTCCGTCGCCGGAGCTCCGCCGCGGCGTCGTCTTCGTCGACACGCCGGGCGTGGGATCGCTGGCCAGGGCCGGAGCGCGCGAGTCGTACGCGTATCTGCCCCGGTGCGATCTCGGGGTCCTGCTGATCGACGCGGCCTCGACGCCGGGGCGCGAGGACCTGGAGCTCCTGCGCCTGCTGTACGAGTCGGGCATTCCGGGCCGAGTCGTCGTCAGCAAGGCCGACCTCCTCTCGGAACCGGATCGCGCGCGGCTGGTCGACTACATCCGCCGCCAAATCGCCGAGAACCTCGGGCTCGACCTTCCCGTGCATCTGGTGAGCACGGCCGGCGGCGCGGCTCTGGCCCGCCAGTGGTTCGCCGATGAGATCGCGCCGCTGCTGGGCCGCGCAGAAGAGCTGGCCCAGGCGTCCGCCTGCCGCAAGCTCGCCTCGCTCAAGGAAGGCGTGGCCGCGTCGCTCGAGGCTGTGCTCTCGGTTGGCCGAGGCGGCAACGGTTCACGCGGAGAGCATGTCGAGCAGTTGGCGCTGGAGGCGGAGGGACGGCTCCAGGAAGCGATCCACGAGGGTGAGCGGCTCGCCGATCGGGCGCGAACGCTGGCGGAGCCCACGCTCGCCGTCGCCGCCGGCGAGGTCGCCCGGCGCGCGGCCGCGAGCTCCGGGCGGGGCTCTGCGGGCGAGGTCGTCGGTCGGGCGATCGCCGACACGGCCTCGAACGTGCGAGCCGAGGTCCAGGAGACGGCCCTCGCGGCTCGGGACCGGCTGCGCGAGATACTTCTCGAGATGGCGCGCGATCTCGACCGTCGGACGCCCGACGCTGGGGACCTGTCGCTGGATCTCTTGACGCTTCCCGCGCTCGTGCCTCCGAATGAGGTCCCCGTGGTGCGGGTCGCTTGGCCGCGGTGGATCGCGAGGTTTCCATCGCGTCTGGAAAAGCGGATCCATCGCGATCTCTCCGCGCCGCTTCGAGAGCCGCTCACGAGCGCCTATCGTTCCTTCGGGCGGAACCTCTGGGACTGGCTGCACGCCTCGCTGTCGCGGCTGGCCGAACAGTTCGCGGCGCAAGCCGAGCCGCTGAGGGGCGAGGCCCGGCGTCTGAGCGAAGGCGCCGCCGGAAGGGACGCCGAGCGCATCGCGGCCGACCTCGCGGAGATCGAACGCTTCGAGCTTGCGGCGGCCATGGCACCCGCGGGCGGCCGGGAAAGTAGATGAAGGACCCATTGGATCTCCCTTTGGGAGCCCGCGCCGGAGACACGTCCTCCTGGCTCAATCGTTCGACCGTCGGCGCCGCTCTGGCCAGCCTCTTTTCCGACGTCTCGCACGAGCTGGCGACGGCCGTGCTTCCCGCGCTCCTGCTCTCGCTCGGAGCCGGCTCGGCCGCTCTGGGCTGGATCGAGGGAAGCGCCGACGGGCTGTCCGCGGTGGCCAAGCTCTGGGGCGGCGTCATGGCCGACAGAGTGGAAAGGCGCAAGCCGCTCGCCTCCATCGGCTATCTCGTCACCGCGGTCGGCGTCGCGGCGATCGGGATCTGCACGCTGTGGTGGCAGGTGCTCCTCTGTCGGGTGGCCGCCTGGATCGGGAGAGGCAGCCGGTCGGCGCCGCGCGACGTTCTGGTCACGGAAGCGACCGCCCCGCACGCCCGCGGAAGGGCCTTCGGCATGGAGCGTGCCGGCGACGCGCTCGGGGCGGTGATCGGTCCCTTGCTCGCCCTCGCGCTTCTCGCTCGGGGGATCGAGGTGCGCCACGTCGTTTTCGCGTCCCTGGTTCCCGGTCTGCTCGCCTTCCTCTCGATCACACTCCTCGTGGTCGAACGGCCCAATGCCCACGCAGGAAAACGCCCGTCGCTTCGCGTGAGCCTCGCCGGGACCGGGAAGCCGTTTCATCGGTACCTGGTCGGGATCCTGATCTTCGGGTGCGGCGACTTCTCCCGAACGCTCCTCATTCTGTACGCGACCAGGCACGCGACCGGGACGCTTTTCTCCTGGTCCGCGGCGACCCTCGCGGTGGCGCTCTACGTTCTCCACAACGCGGTCAGCTCCGCGGCGGCGTTTCCGCTCGGAGCGCTCGCCGATCGCATCGGTGTGCGCCCCGTGGTCGTCGGCGGCTATATCTTTGCCGCGGCCGTGACCGCCGCGTTCGGTTTGCTCGCTCCGACGCCGGCCATTCTCGCTGTGCTTTTCATCGGTTCGGGCCTCTCCATCGCCTGCGAGGAAGTCGGCGAAAAGGCCTACGCCGCCAGACTCCTTCCGGCGCAGGTCCGCGGCACCGGGATGGGTCTGCTCGCGGCGACCAATGGCATTGGGGACTTCGTCTCGAGTATTCTGGTCGGCACGCTCTGGGCGCTCCTTCCCGCGCATCTGTGGGCCGGCTTTCTGGCGGCGGCGAGCCTGCAGTTGACCGGCGCCGGAGTTCTCGCGGGATCGCGGGGACGCGCGGCATGAGCCTTCGGCTTCGCGCGGCGGGACTGTCGGACCCCGGCAGGCTTCGTCGAAACGACGAGGACGCGTTCCTGATCGACGAGTCTCTCGGCGTTTTCGCCGTCGCGGACGGCGTCGGTGGCCACAGCGCGGGTGAGGTGGCCAGCCGGATCGCCGTCGAGGAATTGGCCGCGCATCTCGCCGACGTTCTGCCGCGAACCACGGACGTCGGAGTTCCGGAAGCCCTGGTGTGGTCCTTTCGTCAAGCCGGCGAGCGCATCGTGCGGGAAGCGGCAAAGAACCCCGACTACCGGGGGATGGCCACCACCCTGGTCGCGGTGCTCGTGAGGGCGCCCTCGGCCTGGGTGGCGCACGTCGGGGACAGCCGGGCGTACCTCTGGAGGGGAGGCGAGCTCTCCCGGCTCACGCGCGATCACTCCGCGCTCGAGCAATTCTCGAAGGACTACCCGCAGTTCGATCGGCTCTCCTTCTTGCAGTCTCCCCTGGCTCACGTGCTGACACGGTGCCTGGGAGGCGAGAGAGACGCGGCGCCGGAGGTCCGGACGCTGTCCCTGGAATCCGGCGACCGGCTGCTCCTCTGCTGCGACGGTCTCACCGACATGGTGGCCGATCCAGAGATCTCGCGAATCCTCTCCGCCGGCGCATCTCCGGATGCCTGTTGCCGGGCGTTGGTCGAAGAGGCCAACGGGGCGGGCGGAAAGGATAACGTCACCGTCGCTGTCGTGGCCGTCGAGCCTTGACGGAATCCGATCATTCCCGGTCGCGGAGCCTCTCGTCCCACTCTTCGCGGACGTCTTTGGAGTCGAAGATCCGGATGAGCAGGGGCTCGTCGAAACGGGAAAGGTCGGGCGAGTCCGGACCGGGCGTTTCGGCGCGGCGCACGTGGGCGTCGAGCTCGTCCAATTCGTAGAAGACCGCGCCGCACACCAGGCACCGGTACTGCCGCCCCCGGAAACGCTCGATCGCGACGGGAATGCCAAAGCGGTTCTGGCGGCGCACGGAGATACGGGGAACCATCGCGCTACTTGACGACCGTCACCGGGCAGTGGGCGTAGCGCAGCACCCGTTCGGAGGTGGACCCCAGCAGCCAGCGCGTGGCACGGGTCAGACCGCGTCGGCCCATGACGATCGAGTCCGCGTGCGCGTCCTGCTCCGCCCGAAGGATCTGTTCGGCCGGGTGACCGACAGCCACCCGCGTTTCGAGTTGAACGCCGCGCTGCGCCGCCTGCGTTCCCAGCTTCTCGAACTCTTCGGCGAAATGCTGCCGTCCATGATCCAGCATCGCGTCCACCTCGATCGAGAGGGCCGGCTCCGGCAGGGAGACGACCCCCAGGACGATCAGCTTCGCGTCGAACTTCGCGGCGATCTCCATCGCGAAGTCGAAGGCTTTTCGCGATGGATCGGACCCGTCGAAAGCCACGAGGACGGTCTTCAGCATCTCCGACCTCCTACCGAGGCGCCACCGCCGCGGCTTTGCCAGGAACATTCTCTTCCTCTTCGAGCGTGGCGGGGATGTGGTGCCTCGGCAGGAAGAAGGCGTTGGCGATCACGGTGGGGACGACGGCGCTGGCGATGACGGTCGCCACCAGGTACGAGTACTGGGCCTGGTCGATGATTCCATGCGACAGGCCGAAGAGGGCCGAGATCGTGCCGAACGTCAGGCCCGTGGACATGAGCAGAGTCGTGTAGACCGCCTCGTCCTTTCCGTAGCGAAAGACCTTGGTCACGGGAAAGACGCCGACGAACTTCGAAATGGATTTCGCCAGGAAGAGGACGAGAAAGACCAGCGGCGCGGCCACGAGCGCCGGCACCGAAACGAACGAACCCGCCCGAATGAAGTAGAAGGGGGTCAGCAGACCGAAGGTCAGGGTTCGCAGCCGGCGGATCAAGACGTGGTCTCTCCCGACCGTTCCGGCGAGCACCATCCCGATGATGTACGCGGGCAGGACGGCTTCGCTGCCCGACCACGACGCGAGGCCTCCCATCCCGAAGAGGAGGAGCAGCAGGTACTTCGCCTCCAATTCCGACACGCGTCCTCCGTAGCGGCGGAAGAAACGGGGCGTGAGCCATGGCAGAACGGCGAACACCACGATCGAGACGCCCACGAAGATCAGCGTCCGGCTCGTGAACGGCGCGAAGATCAGGCCCAGGGCGATCACAGTGCCCAGGTCGTTGACGAAGCAGGCCGCCAGAATGGCCTTGCCGAACGGCGTCTTGTTCAGACCGAGCTCGAGCATCACGGCGTAAACCACAGCGACCGAGGTTGTGGAGAGCGCCACACCTGCCAGCCACGCCGGACGCGCCGGCCAATGCAGAACATAGTGGGCGATTGCCGCGCAGCCCAGAAAAGGCGCGAAAAATCCGACCAGCCCGATCGCCGTCGCTTCCTTCCACCGCGCCCGGAAAACGACAGGGTCGAGCTCCGCGCCCGCCAGAAACGTCAGCACGATGGAGCCGGCGCCGGCCAGAAACGTGATCCACGGCTGTTTGGCGCCCAGGAACGCCGTGCCGATCGTCGCGCCGATCACGAGCTGGGCCACCGTGCCCACCACGATCTCCGAGAGGGCAGTCGAGATGCGCAGCTTAATGGCGATGAGGACGGCGACCAGGGCCAGGCCGACCCAGATCGCGGCGAGGAACCACGTCTCTGTCATCGCAGGCCTTCCGCGTCAGAATCTTTCCGGGGCGCAAGAAAAACTCCTGCCGGGTCCATAGCGACCTCCTGCAGGAGTCATCAGTCCGCGTTCAGCGGACGGTTGAGGCGAACTCCATCGCCTTTTTCTCGATTATCGAGTCCTCTTCCTGTGACGTCAAGAGTGTGGATGGAATTTCCGCCCGGTCGGAGGGAGCCGAGTCCGTCGAAGGAGAATGGTCCGGCCTGACGGTTCCGCAAGCGAACCTGGCTGATACGCTACGTGAGGCCTCGGAGAAGAGATGGACGGAGAGGAAATCAGGCCCTGCGTCTTCTGCGACATCGTGGCCGGCCGGGCCCCGGCGGAGCGCCTCGACGAGAACGCGCAGGCGCTCGCGATCCTGGACGTCGCCCCCTTCTCGGTCGGGCACGCCCTGGTGCTCTCCAAGCGCCACGTGCCCTGGTGGCACGACCTGACGGAGGAGGAGGCCGCCGGCGTGTTCTCGCTGGCGCACCGGGTGGCCAATCGCCTTCGGCACGTTTTTCAGCCCGAGCTCGTCGGTCTCTACGCGCGGGGGCGGAGGATCCCGCACACACACCTCTTCCTGGTTCCCACGACGACTGGCGACGTGCTCGACCGTTTCTTCAACGACCTCGAAAAGCTGCAGGAGACGTCGCCGGAGCTGGCGCGTCTTCGGCCGGCATCGGCGCGGGCGGAGGCGGCGCGCCGGATCCGCGAAGGCAAGGACTGGTAAGGTGCCTGCCATGAGACGAGGCGCGACGGCCGCTCTTCTGCTCCTGTCCGCAGCGGCGACAGCCGCGGCGCAACCGGAGAGCTCCTGGCGTTTCATGGTCGGCGGAGACTCGAGAAACTGCGGCGACGTCGTCATGCCCGCTGTCGCCGCAGGAGCCCGGGCGGCGGAGGCCGCCTTCTACTGGCACCTCGGGGATTTCCGCGCGATCTACGACTTCGATCAGGATTTCGCCGCACAGCGACGCGCCGCGTCGGGCCGCGCGTTCACGATCGCCGACTATCAGCAGTCCGCATGGCAGGACTTTCTCGACAGTCAGCTCGCGCCCTTCGGCGCGACGCCTGTCTACCTGGCAATGGGCAACCATGAATTGGTCGCCCCCAAGTCGCGGCCGGAGTACCTCGCTCAATTCGCCGACTGGCTGAACGCGCCGTCGATCGCGCGCCAGCGCCTGGCTGACGACGCCAGGGACCATCGCCTCAAGTCGTACTACCACTGGATCGAGCGAGGCATCGACTTCGTCACCCTCGATAACGCCTCCCCCGACCAGTTCGACCGCGAGCAACTCCATTGGTTCGACGGCGTGGTTGCCCGGGCCTCCGCAGACGCCTCGGTCCGCGCCATCGTCGTGGGCATGCACGCCGCGCTTCCCGACAGCACGGCGTCCTCCCACAGCATGAGCGATTGGGCTCAAGGCGTGGAGAGCGGACGGCACGTCTACGCCGATCTCTTGAGGGCACAGGCGGCGGGAAAGAAAGTCTACGTGCTCGCCAGCCACTCGCACTTCTACATGAGCAACATCTTCCAGACACCCTACTGGAACGCGCACGGAGGTGTTCTCCCCGGGTGGATCATCGGAACGACCGGAGCTGTTCGCTACGTCCTTCCGCCCGGCGCCGGCGAGACCGGCGACGCGAAGACCAACGTCTACGGCTACCTTCTTGCGACGGTTTCGGCCGACGCGTCGATCCGCTTCGAGTTTCGGGAGATCGGGGAGGCCGACGTCCCGGCCGACGTCGTCAGGCGCTTCACGCCGCAGCTCGTCCGCGATTGCTTCTCGAGCAACCGCAACACCAAGTAGACGGAGGCGGGCTCAGCCGACGATCGCGACCATCGAAAGCACGTGGAGTCCGATCCCGGCGTTCCCCTCGACCCGCACGAGCCTCCGCGCCGATTCCCGGTCGATTCCCTTGGTGAAGATCCGCCAGGCGATCTCCTGGGGGATCGTCGTCTCCGAGACCTTCTCCCCGACCGGGGATGCCGAGAGCGTCCAGGTTTCGCCGTTGCGGTAGAGAAACCACGTTCCGCCGCAGTCTCCCGACACGTTGAATTGCGCGAGGACGCCGGGCCGGGCCGGCACGGAACGATAGGCGAACGGCAGCGCGCGCAGGAAGCAATCGAGGACCGGATGGTAGAGCTCGGGCGTCAGGATTCCGGGCTGGTCGACCGCCAGGCGGATCTGCTGCTGGTGATGCCAGCGCTCGGTGAGCTCGCGCGCCGTATCGAACCAGTTGGCGGACCGTTCCTCGCCGGCCCAGCTCACCCCGAATCCCGCGTCCCCGAAGGGATCGAGCGACGCGAGGTACTGGCATAACTGTCTCGAAGTCACCTCCATCAAGGTGATCAGCACGCTGGCACTCAGACGCCGATAGAGCCGGACCGCCTCTTCGTTCAAACGGTCGATCAGGGCGACGAGATCGGCGCCCGACAGCGGTCCGGAGGTCTCCGGGCGATCGCCGTCACGGGCCATCGAAAGCTTGCGCAGCGCCGTATCGAGCAGGTGCGCGGCGACGTCCTTGACCTTCCACCGGGGCGCAATCGTCTGACGCTCCCAGTCGCCGGGCTCGAGCGATCGCAGGACCTCGAGCAGCCTCTCCTCGAGGTTCGGGAAGAGGTGCTCCGTCCGGATGGGCGGCAGCGGTTCGGGTCTCGCGGTCAATCGGTCAATCGGTCAATCGCTCATCCGGTCATTCCCAGATCGCAAATCACAAATTCTTCCTCAGTCCCTCCACCACGCCCGGTCGGCGCCCAGCGGCGCGTGGTCGGCGGCATAGACCGCGATCTGCTTGAAGCGGTCCGTCTGGGAGAGCGGGCCGGCCCAGCAGTGGGGCTTGCCCGGCCCGTAGAGGATCGAGCCGCCCCACAGCGGCCTGGCGGTCTTTAAGAAGTCCTCCAGTCGGTGCACAGCGTTGTTCAGGTAGAACGTGTCCATCTCGCCCGCGGTGATGTGGATCTTGCCGGCAAGCCTTCCACCGATCTCGCTCCAGTGCTTCTGCAGATACGCGTTCAGATCGGTGTGCTCCTTCCAGTACGCGGCGACCTTCTTGTCGATGGCGCCGGTCTTTGGATCGAAGAGCGGCTGGAAGTAGCCGTCCGACCCCACCGGCCCGTAGACCGCCTGCCAGCAGTCCCAGTCCTCTCCCGAGCGCCCCCGCGTGCCGAGAGCGCGCTCGTACTTCAACTGCTGCTCCATCGTCGAGAGCACGACGCCTTCCGCGTCGCGTTCGCCGGGAAGAGGAACCCGCTTCCACTCCTCCTGCCGGTACCAGGCGTTGTCCCAGTCGTAGATGTTCACAATCTGAAAGTTGTGAAAGTCGACCGGGTCAGGGCAGGCCGAGAAGGTGCCGCCGAAGAAGTCGGGATGGAAAATCTGGAGCGCCAGCGACTCCCAGCCCCCCGTCGAGCCGCCGGAGAGGATCCGGGCCCACGGCTGCGCGATCGCGCGGAAATGCGTCTCGATGTACGGGATGAGCTCGGTCGTCAGGGCCTGGCCGTACGGGCCGTTGTTGGGCGTGTCGATGGCGTAGGAATCGTCGTAGTAGGGAGTGGGGTGCTGGAAGGTCACGTAGAGCATCCGCGGGAAGTGGTCGGAAAGCCAGGCCTTCTGGAACTCCGCATGCGCCAGGGCCCGCGCCTTCTGCGCCTGCGAGGCGTCGGCGGGGAGCTTCTCCTCCTCGCCGAATCCCCCGGGCGCGTCGGTCGAGAAGTGCCCCTGCTCGTAGAGGACCGGATAGGAGACGCCCGCTCTCCTTGTCGTAGTCGCGCGGCAGGAGGATCGTCGCGCCGATCCAGATCGGCTTGCCCCAGAACTTCGAGATCAACGTGCTCTGGAAGCGCACGCGCTTGACGAGCGCGGTGTCCGCGGGGACCTCGATCGGAGCGATCTTGCGGTCGAGCACCAGCCGCACCGTGCCGCCGGAACGGGGATCGAGGTGCATCTTCTTCGGCTCGCTGTAGAGATTGCCCGGCGAGAGCTGCAGCTTCTGGCCTTCCCACTGGTCCATGTGCATCTTCACCGCGTAGCCGTCGGCGCGGGGGAAGGTCGTGTAGACGTTCAGGAATCCCTGGACCCAGTAGTCGCCGGGCGGAAGATCCGTCAGATGCGCTCAGCGGGTACCCGTCCGACGACGCCGTGACCGCGGCCCAGGCGCCCGGGTGCAGGCCCTCGACGTCCTCGCCGAAGAAGGGCGTGGCGCGGTAGCCGCTCGCGGTCTCCCGCGGCTCGGGGTCCTTCTTGCTCGAGATCATCACGAAGACGCGCCCGTCGGCGGCCTCCCCGCGGATCGCCGCTGCGAACGAGATCTCGAAACGCAGGGGATCCTCGGCCGCGAGGAGGCTTCCGGCGAGCGCGAGGCCCAGGACGCAGAGAGCGGCCGCGCGGCGCCGCGCGGAGCGGTGAACGACGGTCATGGCGTCTCCTCGTTTCCGGGATGCTACCGGACTCCGTGGCTTTCCCTGGAATGCTCTTCGAAGAGCCCCTTGGTCAGAAGAACCAGCCCAATCATCTGAACCCACTCGGAGAGGACGTTGCCGACGACCTGCCCCCACTTCGCGTTGGGATCCATGTGGAGGTAGAGCCACAGCCACACGAGTCCGGTCAATGCGAGAACGAGCGTCAGCGAATGAGCGAGGAGGAAGTCGGCGATCGACCCCCTGCGCAGCGCCGGCGCCGGTCGGCTTTCCTCCGAGCCGCGCTCGAAGAAGTACTTCGTGGCCACGACGAGGCAGACCACACCGCTCCAGTCGGCGATCGCGTTGCCGAAGAAGGCCCCGGCGCGGGTCCGGGGATCGGCGCGCACGTACAGGACGATCCAGGCCAGAAGGACGCCCGCCGCGGCGAGGGAAAGGGAATGGCGTCGGAGGAACCCGGCGCGGGGGCGTCTGCGGCCGGGGGCCATCACTCTTCCCCCGACGCGACCCGCTCCACCTGCTGGGCGCGCTCGACGGCCTGGGCCAGAATCCTCGCGTAGTAGCGGCTCATCGGCGCGGCCACGCCCGAAGCGACGCGCGAGGAGTCGGGCCGGGCGCCGGCCGGGAGCCCGGAAAAGGCCTGCAGCCCTCCCGCCTCGATCAGCGGACGAACCCAGGCCAGCGGCTCGCTCGCCACGTCGGTCACCACGGCGCGGCGCACCGCTCCCCGCGGATCGAACGCGACGCCGACGCCGACCGGGCCGTGCTCCGAAGCCACCCACAGAAAGACGACCGTGCCGACGAGGCTCCCCTTCGCGTCGCGTCCGACGTAGACCCTGGTGTCCTCCGCCGAAGGAGACCAACCGGTGACCTCGCGGATCGCCGCCCCCTGGGATCCGGAGATCATCAGTTGCTTCTCGAAGAAATGCTCGGCCCCGGAAAGGCTCTCCTTCAGGAACTCGCCCCGCCGGACGAGCTGGACGTTCGGGGTGATGTGGGCCGCGGCGACGGCGGCGCTGAAGAACGCGGCCAGAGCCGGAAGCTTCCTACTCATCGCGTATCTCCTTGTGTGAAAACCACAGTTGCGCGATCGAAACGAAAAAGACGATCAGGTAAGCGAGCCCCATCGCCGCGCCGCCGCCGATGGCGACCGCTCCGAAGACGGCGCCGGCCGAGGGAATGAGATGGGCTCCCCACAATCCGGCGAAATCGGCCGCCGGCGCGGCAAACGCCAGAACGATGAGCGTGACTCTCGTCCACGACGAGAGTCTCAGTCCGAAGACGATCAGCGCGAGAAAGGCGGCGGTCATCGCGTACACCGGCACGTGCACGTGCGTGTCCTGCACGAGCAGTGCCCGCTCGATCCGATGGGCGGGCCGATCGAGATCCTCCGGCCGGATCGGCTTTTCGCCGACCGCGGTGAAGGTGCAGCATTCCATGGCCAGCGGGTGGTGCCCGGCGGCTGCGACCGTCGCCGCGACTCCTCTGGGCGTGAAGGAGGCGAAGTTCTTGACCTGCCACGCTCCAAAGAGGTCGGCGACGCCGAGGAGCAGCAGGAAAGAGCGTCGCCGCGAGTCGGACTTCGAAGGGACCGTCGGGAAGCTTGCCCATCTCCACTCCTCTTTGCTCGTTGGTCACTCAGAAGAGAAAGACCGTCTGCAGGGTGGCCGAGAACTGTCGTCGTCCGACGTCCTCCGCCCGCGACGAAGACCTCCTCGGTCGAGTGGTCGTACCGCAGGTCGAGCCGCACGGACGTCTCCGGCAGCCGCAGAGACGTGCGATCGAGGTAGTGGAAGATGCCGTAGAAACTGCCGCCCAGGAGATACTGGGGGGAAAGGGTCAGGGAGGTCAGGATCTGCGCCTGCCCCGTGCGCGCGCCGTCGCGGTCGTCGAGATAATCGCCGCGCAGGGTGAGTCCCCAGTGCTCGCCGAACCGGTGGTGCGTAAAGAGCATGGCCGCGTACCACTGCGCCGTGCCGCCGTCGGGAGCGGAATGCGACTCGCTGCCGAAGACCCCTTCTCGCCCCAGACCCATTTGTCGGCCGGCTGAAAGAGAAGCGTGGCGACGGCCGTGGTGCGCGGATCCCCCGTCCGATCGTCCTTTTCCGCGCCCTGGACGACACCCAGGCCCACGTGCGCGGTGAGTGAAGGGTTCCACAGTCCGTACAGAGCAAAGGTCTTGGCCTTGTTGTTGTCCGAATCGACATCCCAGCCGTTGGCGACGATCGCCCATGCCTCCAGCTGCGGTGAGAATGCTTCGTGAACCTGGAGACCGGCGAACTTGACCGGCCGCGCATACTGAAAAGTCCAAGAGCCGGTGGCCTGAAAATTCAGCGGCGCATCGTCCCGCTCGATCGCCAGAGGGGAATCGAATTTTCCGAACGTGATCTCCAGCCCGCTCTGCGCCGAAGGCACCCAGGACAGTTGAAGGTTATCGATGTCCGTCTTGATATCGCTCGACGTCTCCGCCCCGACGAAGGGCGACAGATCTTCACGGGCGGCGGTGAGCTGCGCAAACACGGACAGATGATCGGAGAAGACTTTGGAAAAGGCCACCGCCAGCGCGCTGTCCCCGAAGGAGTTTCGATCGGTCTGGAAGTTGTAGCTGTACTGGCCGACGCCGAAACCCGTGATCAGGAGCCGGTGTTCTGAATCGTCGCCGAAGAGCGAAAGAGAGGGTGCCCGATCGAGCGCCTCGGGCGGAAGCGCCTTCTCCTGCTGGGCCCAGGAAGGCCGGGGAGGCAGAAGGAGCAGCAAGCAGGCGGCTGCTGGAACGGACATCCAGCGAGAATTCCATCTCACGGAAACCTCCTCGAAGTTTCGTTCGTGACGAAGCGGCGTGGGACCGCTAGGCGCGAGGAGGCGGGTCCGGCTGGACCGGAGGCGGCGCGTCGTCCTTGGCGAGGCCGAGGAGCAGGCAGGGGCCGGTGAAGGAAGGCGTGACCAGAACTTTCACGACCGGGAGGGAGAAGATGGTCAGGCTCGACGGAGGCTCATCGCTCTGCGCGCCCGGGCAGCTTTTCCAAACCGAGGATCCGTCGAGAAGGCAGCAGATACCGCCCATTCCACGGCAGCACAGAGGCCTGGGATCCTGGGCGGCCGCGGCGCCGATCGGCGCGCAAACCGCCGCGAGGATCAAGAGTGCAAGGGCACAGGCCGTCAGGCGCATGCGGCAGCTAGCATATCTCCAAAGACGAGGGTGGGGCGCCCCGCGCAATCCAAGTCCTTTCCGCGGCGCCGCCCCGAGGCGGGCACGTTCTTCGCAATGAGGCGATTCTCGAGGAGGCTCGAGATGTTGAAGCTGGCTCTGGTTTTTCTGGCCGTCGGAATCGTCGCTGCGTTCCTGGGTTTCTCGGGAGTGGCCGGCGCTTCCTTCGCCATCGCCAAGCTTTTCGCGTTCCTGTTCCTGGTGCTCTTTCTCCTGTTCCTGGTGCTGGGCCTGACCGCCACCCGAAGGCTGGTCTGATCGCGAACGCGGACGTTCGGCGAGCCGGGACCAGACTCAGAGAGCGGGGACCGCTCAGCGGAACGGGGTGACCCGCGAGCACCGCTCGCACGGGCCTCCCGGCGAAACGGACACGGTGCGGGTGACCTGATTCGAACCGACGGCGTTGGACACGGTCAGCGTGACGGCGTACTGGCCGGGCGCGGTGAAGACATGTTGAGGATTCTTGGCGGTGGAGGCATCGGCCGCGCCGGAGCCGGGATCTCCGAAGTCCCACGACCAGGACGTCGGCGCGTTCGCCGAGAAGTCGACGAACAGAGCGGGATGGCCGGCGAAGACCTTTGCGGGCGAAACGGCGAAATCAGCCACCGGCGCGAGCGGCGGCGCGGGAATCCGAAACACGCCTCTCCCGTAAGTCGCCGCAAACAGATCGCGTGTCGCGGGATGAAACGCGATCGCGTAGACGGAGGCGTTGGGGAGGCCGTCATTGAAGGAGACCCACGTTGACCCGCCGTCCACGGAGCGGAACACGCCCACATCGGTCCCGACAAAGAGGTCGTTCGAGTCGGTCGGATCGACCGCCATCGACGCGACCGGCACGTCGGGCAGGTTCCCTGAGATATTGGTCCACGAGAGGCCCGAGTCGGTGGTTCGAAAGACGTGGCGCGACGGCGCGCCCAGGAACCCGGCGAACGTGACGTAGGCGCTGCGCCCGTCCGGGCTGGCCGCCACGACTCCCGAAACGTAGGCCGTGGGCAGCCCCGTGTTGCGCGCAGAGAACGTGGCTCCCCCGTCGGCGGAAAGGAACACGCCTTCCAGCGCGCTTCCTCCCCAGATCGCTCCGGTCCCGTCGCCGGTTACAGCAAGCGCGGTGAAGACATCTCCCGACGCGGTCAGGATCGGGCCGGGAGAGCGGGGCGCCCAGGCGTTGGGGTTGTCGCCGAAATTCGGATGGTTCCAGATCCGATTGGTGCCCAGGAAGACGGAAGAGGGCGCGGCGGGGGCGGCGACCGCCGGAGGGTAGAACGACATCGGCTCGAGGTTCGAGGCCGTGAGGCAGTCCATCAGCACGTCGCACGGCGTCACGTCGGCGTATGTTTCACCGCCGTCGTGCGAGACCGACAGGAACGCGTAGAAGTTTGCCGACAGGATCGTCGAAGGCGCGTCCCGTCGGACGAGGTTGAAGCCCCCGTCTCCGGCCGTCCGGTCGGTCCACAGCGGACCGCCGGTGTAGCGCAGATTCCCGTTGTCCTGGGTGCCGCCCATGGCGAAGTCGGGGTTGGAGGGATGGAGGGCAATGCCGTTGAACTGCGCCAGGGTCAACGTGTCGTTGAGGTCCTCGAACGTCTGCCCGGCATCGGTCGTCCTGTAGAGCCCGCCGTCGGTGCAGAAATAGACGGTGTCCGCCGAGCTCACCGAGGCCACCCCCATGTGCTGGTCGGGATGAACGGGGACGGGCTTGTTCGAGCGGTTGTAAGGATCGTCGATCTTGGACCACGTCGAGCCGCCGTCGATCGACTTGTAGATTCCGATCGAGCCGAAATAAACGATCGACGCCGAGCCGGCTGCCGGCGTGATCCAGTGATCGTAGAAGCACTGGTTGTTGGCGGGAGCCTTGGGGCACATGGTCGGATCCGCGGTGATCTTGGCCCACGTCGCTCCGCCATCGCCGGAGCGAAACAGGCCGGCGCTGGTGTGCTCGTTGTTCGCGTCGAGCACCGAGGCGTACAGGATCGTGGCGCCGCCCGAGCGCGCCGCTCCGAGCCGCACGCGCCCGGACGGGCTGGTGAACCCGGCCACGGGGTTGGCCGGAGTCAACGATGGAGACCACGTCTGTCCGAAGTCCGTCGAGGCGTACACGCCGCTCGCCACGCATTCCGGGCAGCGGCCCGCCCCCAGGTAGACCCGCTGCGGATCTCCCGGATCCTGGACCATGTCGCTCACACGGTTGACGAACGTCTGGGAGAAATGCACTCCGCCGTCGGTGGAACGGAAAATGCCTCCGGAGTGAAAGCTGTCGGCGGCGACGTCCTGGTACAGATAGATCCCGACCAGCACGGTCTGCGGATCGCTGGGAGAGACGAGGACGCGCGCGAACACCGCGTTGTCCGGCAGATTCCGATCCACGCGGCTCCACGTCTCCCCTCCGTCGGCCGAGCGCAGCAACCCGGCTCCCAGGTAGGTGCCCAGGGACTGCGACGGCGTGATCTCCGCGCCGGCGTTGTCGACTTCGCCGGTGACGGCGTACGCGATCGAAGGGTTGGAAGCGGCGTAAGCGATGTGGCTCGTGGCGAGCGCCGGCGACGTATCGGAGACGGGCCGCCAGGTCGCGCCGGCGTCGGTCGATTTCCAGATCCCGCCGGTGGCCGAGCCGAGCAGGATCGTCGATTCGTTGGAAGGATCGACCGCGACGGCGGAGATGCGTCCCGAGACGTGGCCCCAGGTCTGGTTGGAAAACGGGACGGACTGGATGGGCCGCGGACCGATCGATTGCCAGTGGGCTCCGCCGAACGTTTCGACGCCCAGGGCGCGTGCTCCGGCCGGCCGCGGCTCCGGGCGCATCGAGGGATCCACCGGCATGTCGCACGCCTGCGCCAGCGCCTTCCAGCGGTTCTGCGCAAGGACCCGGCCGTGCGCGTCCCGGCGAAGCATCGCGTTCCAGGCCGCACGCTCGCCCGGCCGGTCGGCGACGGCTCCTCTTTCGGCATCCCCGGCGTCTGAATCCGGATGTTGCGCCGCGGCCGGCGCGGACAGGGCCAGACACGCCGCCAGAACGGCCATCCCCGGCGACCGCCACTGTGCTCGGGTTTGTCTCATTGTGGGATGAAAACTATACGACGCCCCGGGGGAGGGTGAAAGCCCGGGGGCGCGTTCCAGGCACCGGTGCGCGCGTCGCGCGACGCCATCCCCTGAAGACGGCAGGGCTTGCGGTATCCTCGCCGCCCGCATGACGATCTTCGACGCTCTCGTGCTCGGCGTGGTGCAGGGGTTGACGGAGTTCCTGCCTGTTTCCTCGACCGCTCACCTCTACCTGGCGCAGCTCGCTCTGGGCATCCACAACGACGAGATCGCGTTGTCGTTCGACGTGGTTCTGCACCTGGGCACGGCTCTGGCGCTGTCCGCGGCGCTGGCCGGAGACGTCCTGGCGCTGGCCACGGAGCTCGTCCTGTGGGTGTTCCGGCGGCCGGCCCGGCACATGGAGGCGCGCGCGCTCTTGCTGCCCCTCCTGGTCGGAACCCTCCCCGGGGTGCTGGCCGGCCTCTTCCTCCTGAAGCGGATCGAGTCGATCCGAACGCTGGCGCTGGTGGGACTCTCCATGTGGATCGCCTGCGCCTACTTCTTCTTTTCCGAACGCGTGGCCAGGGCCAGGGCCGTTCGGACGCGAGACCTCGCGCGCGTCAATCTGGCCGACGCCTTGTGGATCGGCCTGGCTCAGGCCGCGGCCGGACTCATGGCCGGGTTTTCGCGCTCCGGCTTCACGATCGCGACCGGATTGAACCGCGGGCTCGACCGGAAGGACTCCGCCCGCTTCTCTTTTCTCCTGGGCCTTCCCCTGATCACCGGAGCCGGCGCGAAGGCGATGCTCGATCTGCGGCACCAGCACTCCTCCGACGTCCCGGCCGCGGCGCTGGTCGCGGGATTCCTTGCCGCCGCCATCGTGGGATTCTTCGCCGTCCGGTTTCTCCTGAGCTTCCTGAAGACCCACACGCTGCGCCCCTTCGGAATCTACCTGGCCGTGTTGGGAACGGCACTCCTGGCGGCGAGCCTCGTGCTCCATCTTCCCGTCTTCGGAGGTCGCTGAGGTTCTGGCCGTGCGCCTGCGTTTTGGCGACCACACGTTCGACCCGGAGACGAAGGATCTCTGGCGCAAAGGCCGGACCGTCACGGTCTCGGCCCGGGCGCGGGACCTCCTCGCAATCCTCCTGGTGAATCGGCCCCATCCTTTGCCGCGCGAAGATCTGCGCCGCCTGTTGTGGCCGGAGTCGCCGGCGCCCGACGGGAGCCTGGCCGGCCTGGTCCTCGAGCTGCGGGGAGCTCTCGAAGAGAGGGGGACGCCCGAGCCGATTCGAAAATCCACCCATCCCGACGGGTATGCATTCGTGGCCGAGGCGGCCGAGGATCGCCGGACGATCACGCCGGGAGCGGGATTTCGATTTCGACTGATGTGGGACGAGCGCGAGCTGGCCCTCAGCGACGGAGACAATCTGATCGGCCGGGACCTGGCCGCGGACATCGTGGTCGACGACCCGAAGGTGTCGCGCCGTCACGCCCGAATTTCGGTGGCCGGCGAGCGGGCGACCCTGATGGATCTCGGCAGCCGCAACGGCACGCTGTGCAACGGGCGTCGCGTCGAGAGCCCGGTGACGCTCGCCGACGGAGATCGGGTGAGCGTCGGCCGCGTCCATCTGGTTTTCCGCTGGAGCACCGCGGGCGACCGCTAGAAGATGCGGCCGGGAAAAGGCAGGAACGGGAGCGCGGCCTCATGGCGATGGATCGCCGCCGCCGCCGCCGCGCTCGTTCTCGTGGCCGTCGCCTGGGGCCGCCTGCCTCTGGCTTCGTGGCTCGACGCGTTCCAGCGCTGGGTCGTGACGTTGGGTCCGGCCGGGGGCGTGCTGTACGGCTTCGTGTACGTCGCGGCGGTCCTCCTCTTCGTGCCCGGCATCCTGCTGACGCTCGGGGCCGGATACGTCTTTGGTGTGGTGTGGGGAACGATCATCGTCTCCGCGGCGTCCACCGCCGCCGCCGCTCTGGCGTTTCCGATCGCCCGGCGCCTGGCTCGCCGCCGGATCGAGAGCCTGGCTCGCAAGAACGAGACCTTCGGGGCCATCGACCGGGCCATCGCCAAGGGCGGCTGGAGAATCGTCGTGCTCTTGCGTCTCTCGCCTCTCATCCCCTTCTCCATCTCCAACTACCTCTACGGCCTGACTGCGGTGCGTTTCGTCCCGTACATCTTCGCGAGCTGGATCGCGATGCTCCCGGCGACGGTTCTGTACGTGTCGCTGGGGGCGGCGGGCAAGAGTCTGCGCACCGGAGCGTCGCGAACCCCTGCGGAGTGGATCCTGCTCGGCGCGGGCCTTTCCGCCACTCTGGCCGTGACCGTTTTGCTCACCCGCATCGCGAAGAAAGAGCTGCGCAAGGCGCGCGTCGCGTAAAGGGCGGGCAACGGCGCTCCCCGGGAAAGCAACCTTCAAAAAGAAAAGCCCCGGCGGACGAACCGCCGGGGCCGGTGAGGAAGAACGGAGGCTTAGAAGCCGATGCGGGCGCCCAGGCGCAGCACCCGAGGAGCCTGGGTTTCGATGATCTGGTTGTACGAGGACGTGTTCTCGCGGCCGTTGCGCTGGAGGATCGTTCCCTGGTTGGTGACGTTGAACACCTCGGCCGAGAGCGTGATGTTCAGCGGGTTGACCAGGATGTTCTTGTCCAGACGCAGGTCGAGATCGTAGACGTTCTTCAACCGAATGGCGTCCAACTTGCCGTCGATGATGAGGCGGGTTCCCAGGCCGTCGCCGGGGTTGACCTGGTTCCACCGCACGAACGGATAGCCCTGGCGACCGAAGAAGTTTCCGGCGATGTCGAAGCCCAACGGCAGCTGGTACAGACCGCTGACGTTGAACTGCCACTTGGAGTTGATGAAGACGTTGCCCTTGTTGCCGCTGCCGGTCGACCGGGGAGCCACGATGTCCCCGTTGGCGCAGCTGCCGCCGTACGCGTTGGTGCGCTGGTTGTCGGGTGTGGCGATCCCCAGAAGGGATCCGGTGCAGCTATCCAGGTTATCGACATGCTGCTTCCAGTCGGTATACGTGAAGCTCCCGCGGGCGGACCACTTGTTGGAGAGACGCTTGTTCAGGGTCAGCTCCGCGCCGTTGTAGGTCTCGTTGTATCCGGAGTCGTTGGTGACCAGGAAGCCGCTGGGGACGTCGGCGCCGGTCAGCGAGTAGACCGGAACCGAGACCGGGAAGGACGTGCCGTGGAAGTCGGTGAAGTCCTTGGTGTCGACCGAGCCCAGCGTGAAGTCGGCCGCTGAAAGCCCGATGCCCGGGCTGGTCAGCGCGTTCTTGTACTTGCGGTAGGTGTAGGCCGCGCCGACGACGAGGTCCTGGGCCACCTGGTAGTCCGATCCGACGATGAATTCGTCCGTCGTGGGGGCCTTGAGGTTCGGATCGATGGCGTTGAAGACCGACGGGGAGGTCGGGTTGTTCGGATCGACGTTGAAGAAATTGTAGATTCCCGCCCCGAAGTTGATCTCGTTGCGCTGGACCTTGTTGTCGTGATTCGCGTCGGTCCACTGGTACTGGAGGTAGGAGTACGCCGGAATCGCGTTGACCGTTCCGATCGTCGCGATGCCGAGCTGGTCGGCATAGCGCGCATAGCTGGCCTTCAAGAGGAGCTTCTTCTGGGCATCCACGGCATAGGTGGCGCCCACGCGCGGCTGCCAGTTCCTCCACTTGATGGCCGTGGCGCCGGGCCCGACGGAAAAGCCGGGCAGGATATCGGGCGCGATGGGGTTGGCCAGAACGGTGGCCGCGCCGGTGTTGCCCTTCTGGTAGTCGTAGCGCACGCCGGCGTTGACCGTCAGGTTGCCAGCCGTGATCGTGTCGCCCAGGAACCCGTTGTAGAAGTCCAGGTTGTTGGAGAACGACGCGTTGCGGGCGAGCGTCGCGATCTGCACGGACGGGTCGTTGAGAACCGGGTTGATGTCCTCGTAGGGCTCGCTGCCCGTCGGCCCGGGGAAACCGGAGTGGGAGGCGACCGGCGCATGCCGGTACTGGAACCCGAACTTCAGCTCGTGGCCGAGCGAGCCGGTGTTGAAGAAGAACGATCCGCTGCCCGCGACCTGGTGCTGCGGACGGCTGGTCTGGAAGAATGCGTAGCTGTTGTGGTAAACGCCGCCGGCGTCGCGGAAAGCGTCGACGTTCACGCCGCCCACCGGGATCAGCTCGAACCCGCCGTCGACGAACGAATAGGACGCCGTGGCGAACAACTGGGGCGAGAAGACCTGAGACAGCTCGCCCTTCCAGATGGTGGTCGGACCGTCCTGGTTCCAGGCCGTCTCGGCCGGACGCGTGGGACCGGCGCTGCGGCCGAACTTCAGTTTGTCGTCGCGGGAGTAGAAGAGCGTTCCGGCCGTCGACTCCAGGAACTGGACGTTGAACTTCCCGTTGACGCCCTCGAGCGTCGTCTTGTCCGAAACGCCGCCGGTGGTGATCAGGTCGATCTGGTTGCGGCCGTAGGAAGCCCACAGCCAGGCGTGGTCCTTCCACAGCGGTCCGCCGACCTCGACGCCGTAGTCCTGCACCTCGCTGATGTGGTTGCCGCTCGCCGCGGCGCCGCCCTGAGCGGTGAGCTCGGCGGGCGTGTTGTCGGACTGCCACCTTCCCTTCTCCAGCAGCATGCGGGCGCTGCCGTGGTAGTCGTTGGTGCCTCGCTTGGTGACGAGGTTCAACTGCACGCCGGGGGTGGAAGCGGTCAGATCCGTACCGCCCGTTCCGACCTGGATCTCCTCGAAGGAGTCGAAGTCGTAGTAGGCGGGCGAGGACCCGAGCGCGCCCATGTCGGTGATGGTCACACCGTCCACGTTCCAGACGCCCTGAGTGGCCTGTGAGCCCTTGCCGATGTAGACCGACTGCTGGCCGCTTTCGCTGCCGCCGACGTTGACCCGGTCGACCTGGATGCCGGGGACCGTCTGCATCACGACCCAGGGATCGCGCGCCGTCGGGATCGACCTCATTTCCACCGAGCCGATGGTCGAGCCGGTCTCGACCTTGCGGGTCTCGAGCAGCGCCGATTCGCCGTGCACCGTCACCGTCGCTTCGACGCTGGAGAGCTTCAACGTGGCCGAAGTCTGGGTGTCCTTGCCGACGGAAACCTGCACCCCCGACTTGGTCACCTTGGTGAAGCCCTGAAGGTCGTAGGTCAGCGTGTAGTTGCCGCCCGGCGGAATGTTCAGGAAACGGTACTCACCGCGCGAGTCCGTGGTGAAGACCTGGGGCGCGCCGGCTCCCGTGAGCGTCACGGTGACGCCCGGAAGGCGGCCGCCCTGCTCGTCCGCCGCGCTGCCGAAAATGTTGCCCGTCAGCTGCTGCGCCCAGAGCGCGCTGCTGAAGGTCAACGCGGCGACGGCCACCGCCGCCATCAGACCAAGCCGAAGTCGATTCATGCATCCTCCTCTTTGTTGTGCGGCCTCGAAGGCCATTGCGTTCGTCACGACGGACATCGGATCTCCTCGTATGACGGGCCTCTAAGAGCAACACCATTGCCAACGACGTGAACGCCCGTGCACGTGACGAGCGGGAGGCAGAGGAGGACGGACAGTTCGATCCGAGGGACGACCGTTTACGAGGTCAGCACACGGATTCAGAAATGCGTTCTGCGCATCAAGAACTTGGATGCGCCGGAGATCGTCGCGCCAGAAGATCTCGATCGGCGTCGGTGAAAAACCAGGACGAAGACACCGAAATCGAGGACGACCACCGCTCCGGCGGGGCTTGGGCGCGTGCGTCCGAAAATGGCCGGATGCGTGCAGTGAAACCCGCGGCACCCGAGACCGTACAGACTCGTACAACGATTTCATCGCAAAGGTGGCAGACATGGCTGTGCGCACGATCGTGGTCGACGACGAACCGCTGGCGCGGGAATGGATTCGCGAGCACCTGCTCGCGGACGATCAAATCGAGCTCGTGGCGGAGTGCGAGGACGGGTTCAAGGCCGTGCAGACCATCGACCGGCTCCGTCCCGACCTCCTTCTCCTCGACGTCCAGATGCCGGGCCTGGACGGCTTCGGCGTGTTGAGCATGCTGGAGGGCGGACCGCCGCCGGCCGTCGTCTTCATCACCGCCTTCGATCGCTACGCGCTGAAGGCGTTCGACGTCCATGCCATCGATTACCTGCTCAAACCGGTCTCCCCGGACCGGCTCCAAAAAGCCATCCAGCGCTGCAAGGAACGGCTGGAGAAGAAGGCCACCGTGGACACCGCCAGCGAGCTGCTCGAGCTCCTGCGCGAGGTGCGCCGGTATCCGGACTGGTTCCTGGTCAAGGCCGAGGGCCGGAGCCATTTCGTCCGGGTCAAGGACATCGACTGGATCGAGTCCAAGCGCAACAACGTCGTCCTCCACGTTGGCACGACGGGCCACCTTTACCACGACACGACATCGGGGATCGAAAGCAAGCTCGACCCCACGCGTTTCCTGCGCATTCATCGCTCCACGATCGTTCACATCGACCGGATCAAAGAGCTCCACCCGTGGTTCAACGGCGACTACCAGGTCGTCTTGAAGGACGGGACCAAGCTCGCGATGAGCAGCAGCTACAAGCAGAAGTTGAAGCCGTTCCGGCGGGGCGTGATCTAGCCGCGATCGAGAGCGAGCTTCGAGACTCGGGGCGACCTGCGTCGCCGGCTTGCGGAGCGTTCCCGGAACATCGGATGGCGGGACACGTAGCGCCTCAGGCGCGCGAAGGCCCGGACCTCCGTCTCGGCCCGCGGGATCTCGAAGCCTTCCTGGCGGGCCTGCGCCATCGCATCGTCCAGAGCGTGCGAGCGATCCGGTGAGGTGAGACGCGCCACGGCCCACTCGCCGTCCCGGCGCGAGGCTCCCGTCGCCTCGCAGACCGCGGTCACGCGCCGACCGCGCGGCTCCGAGATCCGTTCGGCGGCCATCGCGATCCCCTGCAGCTCCAGCACGCGGTGGTACGCGAACCAGGAGTGTTTTGCCAGGGTCGCCTCCCGGCTTACGCTCCGCGCGCGCACTCCCGACAGGCAGTCGAGCAGGGTCGCCAGCTCCTTGCGCGCCGCGCTCGATCCCTCCGCCGACGCCTCGAAGCAGAGCCGATCCACGAGGTGACGGACTCGCCAGCTGTCGAACAGCGTGTGCGGGAGGATCGAGACGAACCGCCAGAAAGGCAGATCGTCGACCTGCGGGCCGAGGAAACGCTGCAGCGTCCCCTCGGCGAAAACCTCGCGCGAGAGGATCTCCTGCCACGGGATGCCCAGCGCCTCGGCCTCCGCGATCACCCGGAGCACGTCGTCCGCCTCCGGCCGGGCTGAGACGCCCCGCGCGGCGGCTGCCTCGGGCCAGTCGGCCGCTGATCCGTCAGCGGCGGAGAGTTCGAGAAGCCGCGAGAGCGAGCTCACCCCCGTGATGGTTTGCCCGTTCCCTCCTCGGGTCAACGCCCGGAGGATGGAGGCGCGAAAAGCAGTGACGGACTCGCGGCCTTCGGGGATCTTGCGCCCGTTTGGCCTGCACCAGCGGGCTGTTCGCCGCGGCCGACGAAAAAAAATCCCTCCCGGCCAGTGACGAGCCGCAGTCTGGCGAGGACGAGTCGAGATCCCCGGGAACCGCGCCTCGTAGCTCCACGCGAGCACGGGCACGGGCTCATGCGGGCACCGCTCTCTTGCCGGGAGGTCGCTTGGCCAACGTCCCGAATCGGAGGCGAGTGGTTCGGTCGGTCTTCCTCGTGGTGGCCTTGTCGTGCGTCCCGCCGTGCGCCCGCGGGGCGGGTCCGAACCGCTCGCTGGACGAGGTCTTCGGACCGAGGGTCCACGCCTTCTATCGGCAGGCCTTCCAGATCGCTCTGGACGATGCGGACCACAAACTGCTCCAGGTGGCTTGTCAGGACCTCTTCGCCGATTTTGTCGATCGCGACGGGCGCTCGCTGGCGGCGGATCTGGCCGCCACCGGAGAGACCGCAGTCGCTTACCTTCGCGACATTCATTTTCTGGACGGACGCTGGACGCAGGCGTGTAGCGCGAGCGAGATCTATGCCTGGACCCAGCCTGGCAGCCACTCCATCCAGATCTGCCTCGACCGGTTCGCGCGGCTCGCCCGCGTCAACCCATCGGCTGCCGGCAACATCCTCATCCATGAAGAGCTCCATGCGCTCGGGCTGGGCGAGAATCCTCCCGCCAGCCTGGAGATCTCCGCCCGGGTCGGGAAGCGGTGCGGCCGCTGAGGCCGACGCGTCAGCGCAGAAGCCGGACCCGGGGACTCGCTTCGACCTCGCACAGTGAGAGGGGGACGCGGATGAAGATTTCGCATCCTCCCCCGGCCGGGCTCGCGACACGAAACACGTGTCGGCCGGGATAGAGCATCTCCAGGCGCCGGCGGATGTTGGCCAGGCCGATGCCCGCGGTCTTGGACGGAGACTCCGAGGGCATTCCGGGCCCGTCGTCGCGAATCGTCAAGTCCAGCCAGTCGTCCTGGGCACGGGCCTCGATCCCGATGCGAACCCGCCCCGTGCGAGGGTCGGCCGCGTGCTTGATGGCGTTTTCGACCAGAGGCTGCAGCAGGAAGCTCGGCACCTGGGCCCGCCGCGCGGATTCGTCCGCGGCGATCTCGATCTGAATCCGATCGCGGAATCGCATCCGCTCGATGTCGAGGTACTCGTCGAGCAGCGTGAGATCGCGCTCCAGCGTGACCAGCTGCGTGGTCTCGGACAGAAGGCTCGCCCGGAGAAGGTCGCCGATGCGGACGATCATCTTCTTGGCCCGGCCGGGCTCGTTGCCGACCAGCGGCAGGAGCGCATTCAAGGCGTTGAACAGGAAATGCGGTTGGAGCTGGGATTGGAGCGCCGAGAGCTTTGCTTCGAACACCGCAGCGCGCATGGCCTCTCGGGCGGCCAGTCGCCTGGACCGGAGCCGGTGGGCGCTCCAGGCCAGGCCCACTGCGGCGGCGACGCACAGGAATCGAAACCACGCTGTCTCGGCCAGGGACTGTTCCAGGGTCAGCTCTGAAACCGCCCCGCCATCGCTCCAAACTCCGTCTTCGTTACAGGCCAGCACTCGAAACCGGTATCTCCCGGCCGGAAGATTCGTGTAGTAGGCGGCCCGGCGCCCCCCCGCTTCGATCCAGCCGTGATCGAACCCCTCGAGGCGGTAACGGAATCGGATCGCGGCCGGATTCCGAAACGACAGCGCCGTGTAGTGGATCTCCAGATTCCTCCGGGCCGGAGGCAACCTCAACCCGGTCACGCCGGGGAGCTCGTGGCGATCCGACAGGAGATTCTCGATCACCACCTTGGGCGCGACCGGATTCAATCGGATGCGGTCCGGGTCGGCCATGGCCAGGCCCTTCAAGGTCGCAAACCACAGACGCCCGTCGTGACCTCGGAATCCTCCGTGCTGGCCGTTGTTGCACTCGACGCTGCGCATGCCGTTGGCGGTGGTGAAACCCACCGGGTGCAGCAGGGTCTCGCCTCCCCGCGCGGCGGCGGCGAGCTCGTCCGTGCGCACGCGGAAGATCCCGCGGTTGCTGGTCAGCCAAAGGTACCCGTGGTTGTCCGTCATGACGTTCTGAACGGCATCGTGAAAGAGCCCGGTCGCCTGCCGGTAGTTGGTGAACTTGCCCCCGCTCCAGCGGGAGAGTCCTCCGCGTGTGCCGAACCAGAAGGTTCCGTCCGCGTCCTCGAGAATCGACATCACGTTGTTGTGAGCGAGCCCATCGCGCGTGGTCAGCGAGGAGAATTTGCCGTCGCGAAGGCGGCTGAGGCCGCCGCCGAAGGTCCCGATCCAGAGCGTGCCGGCGCGATCCTCGTACAGGGAGAAGACGACGTCCGCCGCCAGGCCGTCGCGGTAGGACGTGTACCGGGAGAACTTCCCGTTGCGGTACTTGTAGAGGCCCGTCCCCCCGGAGCCGATCCACACGCTGCCCTGGTGGTCGACACAAAGCGTGAACACGATCACCGCGGGGAAGCCGTCCGCCATCGCGTAGTGGATGACGCGCTTCCCGTGGATCCGATAGAGACCCGATCCGCGGGTCCCCACCCACAGGTCGCCGTCGTGGTCCTGAGCCATGCAAAGGACGCGCGCTCCGAAATTCCAGAACACTTCGAACTTCGTCCCCCCCTGAACCAGGCGGCTCAGGCTGCCGTCCGTCGTCCCGACCCACATGGTCTGATCGCGATCCTCGAAAACGGTCCACACCCGGTCGTCGGGCAGCCCTTGCCGGGTGCTGTAGTTGGCGATGCGTTCGTCCTTGAGACGGTTCAAGCCTCCGTCCCGGGTTCCGATCCAGAGGCTTCCCTCCCGATCCTCGAAGATCGCGCCCACGTCCTCGCTGGAGAGCCCTCCGTTGTCCCGGGTCAGAGCTTCGAACCTCCCCTGCCCAAATCGAAATAGTCCTCCGGAGGTGCCGATCCAGAGGACTCCCTCCGCGTCGCGGTACAGAACCTGGATGCTCGTGTTGGCCAGTCCGTTCGTCGGACCGTAGGTGTGGAACTCTCCTCCGTCCAGGTGCATGAGCCCCTTGGCGGTCCCCGCCCACATTCCACCGGCCGGATCGGCGAGAAGGGCCGTCACGCCGCTCGGCGCGCCGTCGCCCGCCACGGGATGAAAACGTCCGTTCTCGAAAACGGCCACACTGCGTCGGGAACCCGCCCAGATGCGGCCTCGCGAGTCCTCGGCGATGGAGGAGACCGCTCCCGCCCACCAGCCTTCCTTTTCACCGAAGACCCGGAACCCTCGGCGATCGATGCGGACGAGACCCTTGTTGGACGCGACCCACAGGGCGCCGTCGCGGCTCTCCAGAAGCGCGTCGACGAACGCGTTGGTGAGCACGCTGTCCTTCTGCCAGGCTTCGAACTTCCCGTCCTTCTCCTTCAACAGACCTTCGGCGGTTCCGATCCACAGCGTACCGTCGCGGGTCTGGCACAACGCCAGCGCCCAATCGTCCCGCATGGCGGGCGTGTTGCGCGAGTCGAAGATCGTGAATCGAACGCCGTCGAACCGAACCAGGCCCTCCTCCGTGCCCAGCCACAGGTAGCCGTCGCGCGTCTGCAGAACGGCGTCGACGGAATTCTGCGGCAGCCCGGAATCGCTGTCCCACACGTCGCGGCCGTACTGGGACAGCGCCGTCGTGACGCTCAATCCCCGCGTCGAAGATGCTTCCGCCACCAGCGCGAGCATCAGCAACGCGGGCCGCACGAAGCTGCCGGGTTTCGTTTTCATCCCCTCCCCGCCGGAAAGCCGCTGGATGACACTCTGGCACCCTCCGGCCCGGGCAACGCGAGATCGGGACGACCGGCACAAAAATGGGGACCAAAGCCTTAAGAACTGGGATCAGATGCATCTGATTGAACAGTCGAGGGTAAGCTCGAATCCGGGCTTCCCGGCCGTGGCCTGACTCCCATTCAGGGCCATCCTCTCAGAACTCCAGCCGCAGGCCGAACTCGAAGCTGCGCGGCCGCTGATCGTCGATGTTGTCTTGAACTGCGGATTGTCCGGATTCGTGAGGTCCGTCGAGCCGACGCTCCCGTTGCGCGCGGTGGCGATCTCGGTGTTGAGGATGTTGAAGACCGAGGCGATGACTCCCAGACGCACCGGCCCCAACGCCACGTCCTTCTGGATCTGCCCGTCCCACTGGGAAAAATGCGGCAGCCGGATCGGCAACAGACGGGTGACGGGCTCCCGTGTTTGGAGGACGAAATCGATCCCCGCGAGATCACCGGGTTGGCCGTGAATACGATGACCGCGGAAGGTTTCGCCCTTCCGAATCTCGAAACGGGAGCTGAAATTTGAGTCCTTCGCATCAGGCGCCGCAGGAGCCGCCGGCCTAACCTGACCCCTGCTGCCGGCTCATCGCCCGGCGGAGGTTGGTCATGCATACCCGGACTGGAAAACGCTCTTCCGAAGCGCATCCGCAGACGCCGGAGAGCGACTACCTCCGATTCTGCGCCTGCGGCGTCGAAGGGTGCGGGTGTCAGTGGCAAGGGAGCATCTCGCAAGCGGAGTTCGAGGGGAGGGAGAAGACCGCCCGCAAGTGCGCCGGGTGTGGACACACGGACGTCGGCTTCTTTACCCGCGGAAACCGCCTCTCCTAGCTGCGGCCGCGAGATTCGCAACGTCGGCACGTAACTTGACTCGTTTGCGCCCGGCGGCGAGACGCGAACCATTCCGGAATCAGGGGGAGAGCGACGGACAGCAACGGTTGCCCAATCCGCACGACGGAATCCTCGGTTCTCGCTTTCGCGCGAGGTGGCTCCCCACGCAATCCCCGGTGGGAACCTTTTTGACCGCTGGCTGCGGCAAATGAAGGGGTTGCTCGCCGTCGCATGAGTATCTCGCGATCGGGCAGCACTCGGATCAGTCTTCGCCTCTGGCGCAACCGACCGACGGGAGGCGGGCATCGTCGTCCGGGCCGCTTCTGCCCGCGTAACGATCTCGATCGGCACCGCGGCCGGATCAGCAGTCCCTCGATCCACTCTGCCGGATTCTAGGACTTGGAAGCGGTGGCGTCGGGCGCGGTCAGCCGCTCAGCGAAAGGGAATGGCTTGCGGAACGCGCCGCCTGTCGAAGGGAATCGCGACCGTGACTTTGTCGGTGGTGCAGCCGGCCACGGTTTCCACGACGGAAAGACGGACGTCGCTGGAGCCGTCAATGTCGATCGGCCGCCGGGCCGCCGAGAAGCGGACGACGTTCTGCCCCTGTCCGTCGGTGATCGTGCCGTTGACGATCTCCCACTGGTAGTCGGTCCCGTAAGGAGTCGCGCTCGCGGTCAAGCCGGTTTCTCCCGGCGACACGGAATGCGGCGCCTGAAGGTCCGGGGCCGGCGGCTGCTGGACCGTGACAGTCATGGCGCTCGTCCATCTGATACATCGAACGGGGTCCGTCGACTCGACGAAGTACGTCGTGGTCTGCGAAGGCCGCGCCGACGGAACGCAGGAACCAGGATCGGACAGCAGCCCGTCGAGAGGGGACCAGTTGCAGGGAGGATCTCCGGTGACCCAAAGCGCGACGACTTCGCCGGGGCAGATGATGTCCTTGGATGCCAGCGCGAGGGGAAATGGGCAGAGCCCACAGGCATAGCACTGTCCAAGAGCCATACCTCCCCCGACGAGGCCAAGGAGCGATGCCATCCCGGCGATCCGAAAGGCAGCGCCACGAAGACTTCTCATGCCGCCTTCAGCATAGGGCTACCCTCGCCGCGGCCGCCAGATACGGTTGAACCATGACCCATTTCTACGTGGCGAAGGCCTTCGCCGTCGCTACCCCGAATGGCGATCAGAATGGTCTCGCGAGGTGCTCGCTCTCGACGCCAGAGAGATCCGGCGCGATGCGGAGACGGTTGGCTCCTGAGGTAGGACTCGAACCTACAACCCTCCGGTTAACAGCCGGATGCTCTGCCATTGAGCTACTCAGGAACAGAGCGGACCGGTTACCTTAGCGGGAGGTGGTGGGGCTGTCAAGGCTGCGTGTGGCGGGGCGTCTCGGCCCCTCCCCGCGTCTCCGCGTCCCCGCGTCCTTACCGTGTCGCCTCGTGCCACTGTGCCCAGGCGATCTTCCACTTGCCGTCGTCCGGCACCAGGCGCACGTCGAAGTCGTAGGTCGAGGAGCGCGGGAAGAGTCCGTCCAGGCCGGCGATCTTGCGCGGCCGGCCGGAGAGGTCCGCCCGGAAGCGGGCGCGGGCCGCGTTGTCGGAGCGTTCGATCTGGACGTCCGAGAGCGCCACATCGAGACTTTCGTAGGCCGCAAGGTAGCGGCGCACGAGATCCTGGGCCTCCGCCCGCGGGGACCCCTCGCCGGACTGAAAGTCGGCCGTGACACGGTCGAAGAGGGCGCCGGCATCGCGGTCGTGCGCGGCACGTGCCACGCCGTCCAGGCAATCGCGGACCGGATCACCGTTCTTGCCGCAGGCGAGGAGCAAGAGCGCGGTCAGAGCCAGGGCTCCCGCGGCAACGCATCGTCCGATTGATTTCACAGCCCCATTCTCCCGCGAAAGCCGTCTCCGTGAAAAAATCGCGCCCCATGAAGCCAACTCACGGAAGACGTGCCCGCGCGGCCCTGCTTCTTCTCCTCCTGGCTCTTCCCCTCGCCGCCGCCTCGAGGCCCACGCTCGTCGTCGTGATCTCCGTCGACCAGATGCGGGCCGATTACCTCGAGCGGTTCCGCCCCTGGTTCGGCCAGGACGGGTTCAACCGATTTCTCGAGCGCGGCGCGGTCTTTTCGCAGGCGCGGCAGCGCCACGCCATCACCTACACCGGACCGGGACACGCGGCGATCGGGACCGGACTCGATCCGCGCGACTCGGGCATCATCGCCAACCTCTGGTACGACGTCGTGCGAGGCCGCGAGGTCTATTGCGCCGAGGACCGGCGGAGCCGATGGGTTGGCGAGGGGGCGAACGCGCCGAAGATTCCGATCGCTCCGGCCTCGCCCGTCCTGGAAGAAGACGCATCCCTGGGCGACCGGCTGAAGGAGCAGTTTCCCGGCGCGCGGGTGGTGGGCGTGTCCCTGAAGGATCGCGCCGCCGTGCTCATGGCGGGCCGCAAGGCCGACGCCGCGCTGTGGTTCGAGGAGCGCTTCGGGCGATTCGTGACATCCAGCTACTATCCTCCGCATCCGGAGCTGCTCGAGTTCGACCGCAGGCTTCCCGAATTCTTTGCAGCGCCGGAGCATCGGGTGTGGGATCTCTCCGGCCGGATCCCGCCGGCCGACCTCGCGCGGATCACCTTCGACCCGCCGCAGCTTTACGACGCCAAGAATCCGCCCCAGGGTTACGGTGCCACGTTTCCCCACGCGCTGGCGGGGCCCAAGTCGATCGTCGCTTCTCCGTGGGGAGACGTCCTCCTGCTCGATTTCACGCGCTCCGTCATCGCGCGCTTGAAGCTCGGCTCGCGCCCCGATCGGCCTGATCTTCTCTTCATCGGCTTGTCGTCCACCGACTACTACGGTCACATGTTCGGGCCCGACTCGAAGGAGATCGCCGACGGCATCGTGCGTCTCGATGCGACGCTCGCGAAGTTCTTCGCCTGGCTCGACGGCAACGTCGGCCGCGACCGCGTGCTTCTCTTTCTGACCGCGGACCACGGCGTGCAGCCTTTGCCGGAAGTCGCCCGCGCCAAACACAAGGCGCAGACCGGACAGGACGACTTCTCGATCGCCGGGCGCGTCGATTTCTCCAACGCCCGTGGCAATATCCCCAATCCGACCCTGAAGGAGCTCTCGGGCGACCGATTCGTCCTGGAGTTGTCGCTGGCCAGGACCTTCGGCTACGAGCTCGACTCCGAAGCGCACAACGCTTCCGAGGGCGCGATCGCGTATTTCCAGGAGCCCTCCTTCTCCTTGAACCGCCCGGTCCTGGCGCGGCGCGGCCTCCCCGTCGAGAAGGTGAAGGAGGCGGTGCGCGATTGGGTTCGGGCTCGGCCGGGCGTGCTGGAAGCCTTCACCAACACCGAGATCTGCAACGGCCTCGCGGCAACGACACCTTACGCGCTCGCGATCGAGCGATCGTTTCGGGCCGACCGCTCCGGCGACGTCTTCGTGGTGTTGAAGCCCGGCTGGATGTGGTCCTACGGCAAGGAAGCGGGCACGACCCACGGCCAGCCCAACGACGACGACGCGCGCGTGCCGCTCGCGGCCTTCGGGCCGGGCGTGCGGGCGGGCTCGTGGCCGATCAAGGTCTCCCCTCTGTCGATCGCCCGCACCGTGGGCGCGCTCTACGGCTTCCAAGCCGGCGAGCCGGACGCGGAGGTGCTCGACCCGGTCCTGGGCAAGGAGATGGGCACGAAGAAGCTGGAGAACCGAGCGGCGGCGGTCCGTTGAACGAAGGAACCGGGCTCGCGGCGGAGCTCGAACGAGAGCACCGGCGGCTGGACGAGCTCTTCGGCCGCTTTCTTGGAGCGGCCCAGGGCGGCGATGCGGTGATCGCCGGAGAGGCGATCGCAGAATTCGACGAGGCGCTGCGACGCCATACGGAGCTCGAGGAGTCGCGCCTCTACCTCCGGGCTTCCGGCGGCAAGCTCGCCGCGCCCCGCGAAGAGACCGAGAGCGATCGCCGCGCCCGCGAGCTTCGCCTCGAGCACGTCCAGATCCGCGAAGTGTCCGGGATGATGCGGCGGCTGCTCTCGGAGAACGGAGACCTCGCCGGCGCCCGCGCCCTGGCCGGCAACCTCGCCCGACGCTGGGACGCGCACACGACCCGAGAGGAGCGCGACATCTTCCCGGCTTTGCTGGCCGACCAGTAATTCAGACGGAGCGGAAGGCCCTTCCGGGCCGCCCGGCAACCGTCCTCGACGTCACCGACGCTCGAAGAGGCGACGGGATTAACGCGGCCAGAAGAAGCGGATCGAATCCGCGAAGAACGTGCGCTACGCTCCTTCCAGAATGTACCGGCACGTCGCGTCGCTCCTCTTTCTCGCGCTCCTTCCGATCCGCGCCCCTTGCCCCTCGGAGACTCAAGCGACGCCCGTTGGCAAGCCGCCCGCGGAAGCCGACCGTGTTCGAGCACTCCCGGAAGAGGACAAGCAATGGCTCATGGAGTTCGTGGCACCGATCATCCTGCCGGACGAAAAGAAGATCTTTCTCGAACTTTCGGAGCCCTATCAGCGCGAGGCGTTCAAGCTCGATTTCTGGTCTCGCCGCGAGAAACCGGACCTCGCTCTCCCTCTCGGTCCCGGCTATCGCGCCCGATACGAAGAGCTCTGGAGACTCGCCGAAGAGAGGTATGACGGTTCGCGAAGCGACGCCGGCCGGATGCTCCTGCGCTGGGGCGAGCCGACCGAGATCGTCCAACCCGTTTGCGGCGGTGAGGAGGTCTTCAACGGCCTTGAGCTGTGGACTTACAACAACGGCTCGTTTGGCAGCAGCCGAAAATTCATCTTCTATCGCCGCTTCGTCAACGGCCCTTACTGGCTCTGGTCCCTTCAGGTCCGAGACTCCGAAGTCTTTCGCCAGAATTCCTGCCGCAGAAGCTTCGGCGAGCTGTCCAAGGACTGCGTCCCGGCGATCGGCGACGCCTGCGCCATGTGCGAAGACCGGTGCCGCGTTTACAAAGCATATCGAGAGATCGGCGCCAAACAAGGAACCGCCTTGGGCGGCATGATCGATCAGGCGAGATTGTTCGAGCCGGCCAAGATTTCAACGGAAGGCCTCGTTCGCCAGATGGACCGATGGGTCACGGAGACGGATCCGACGGCGAAGATCATCCACGTGGAGGGCCCGTCCTCGGTCACGCCGAAGCCGACTGTAAGACCGACTCCATCCCCTTCGACTCCGTCGGGCCCGCGCCGCAGGCTCTCGGCTGAGGAGATCGGCCAACGCATTGGCCAGCTCGAGCCCAGGGATCGAGAGTGGCTGGATCTCGCCAGGCCTCTCCTCAGCGAGGAAGAGCTATCGCTCTTTCTTCAACTCTCGCCGAAGGAGAAGGACCAATTCATCCGGATGTTTTGGAAGAGTCGCTCGTAGTTCTCAAACCGCGGCGAATGGGTACGTCCACTTTCAGACCGCGCGAAGCGCCGCGACGCGCACGGTTCTCTGCCGGGGACCGTCCAGCTCGATCAGGAAGATCCCCTGCCAGCGGCCGAGCAGCGGCTTTCCGTCGGCGAGCGGCACCAGGCAGGAGACCCCGATGGCCTCGGACAGGAAGTGCGCTGGAGAGTTTCCCTCTCCGTGGTCGAACTTCACCGCCGGGACCCACTTCGCCAGGGCGCGCTCGACGTCGTGCGTGACGTCCTCGTCCCAGTTCTCGCCGATCGTCACGGCGGCCGTGGTGTGCGGGACGGAAACGAGCAGGGCTCCCGCTTCGACGCCGAGCTCCTTCGCCGCGTTCGTCACCTCGCCGGTGATGTCGCGGCGCTCGATCTTGCGCGCGGTCGCGATCTGGAACTCGATGGAGGCCATGGGTTGCGGTCTTTCCGAGGCGGAAACTTACGAGTGACGAGTGACGAGTGACAAGTGACAAGTGAGAAAGCCGGGAGGCCGCCGGCCACTTGTCACTTGTCACTTCCCTTCACTTCCCCATACAGCTCCCGGTATGACTCGGCGAAGAGCAGCACGCGGCGGACGTAGTCGCGCGTCTCGTAGGCGGGGTGGGTTTCGAAGACCTCGTCGTCCGAGCGGTTCTGGTTCTCGCGGATGACGCGGGCCATCCGAGAGGGGCCGCCGTTGTAGGCGGCCAGGGCGTAGGCCGCGTTGCCTCCAAATTGCTCGAGGAGGCGCTTCAAGTACGCCGCCCCCAGGCGGGCGTTGATGTTCGGATCGTAGAGGAATTGCCTGCGGTAGCGCTGGCGCAGCACCGAGCGCGACAGGCTGCGGGCGGTGGCCGGCATGAGCTGCGTCAGTCCGAGGGCTCCGGCTCGCGAGTGCGCCGAGGCCTCGAAGACGCTTTCCTGGCGCACCAGGCCGCGCAGGATGGAGGGGTCGAGGCCGGCCTCGCGGGCCCGCTCGACTAAGAAACCGTCGACCTCGATCGGATAGTAGAGGCGGCGCCAGGGATCGGGAACCTCTCCTTCCCGCGCCGTCCCGATCTCCGGGAAGGCGCGCTTGGCGGCCGCGGCGGCGGCGGGAAAGCGGCCGATCGCGAACTCCGCCTCGGCCAGACGCCGGTCGCGGCCCGGGGATCGCGGCAGCGCGAGTGCCTCGGCCACGGCCTCGGGAAACAAACGCAGCCGCAAGAGCTCGTCCGTCCGCCGGTAGGTCGCCGTGGCGGTGGAAGGATCCGCGATCGCGGCCGGCTTCTGAGCGAGGTATTTGCCGCAGCGGCGACGGGAAAAGAGCGCGTACAGATCCGCCGGATCCGCCGGCGCCAGGTCCTCGTAGATCCGCCGCGCCTCTCCCGGCTGCCCTTCGCGCTCCAGGCACCGGGCCGTCCAGTATGAGAGCCGGCGACGGATCGGAAGAATGGTATACACCGCGGCCAGGGCGTCAAAGCGGCGCCGAGCGCCGCTGAAATCGGCGGCCAGGTAGGTGTTCCACGCCGCCTTCCACAGTGGCTCGAATCCCGAGCTCGTCTCCGGCGCGTCCACGGCCAGCGCCCGCGCCTGCCCGACGCCGTCGTCGAAGCGGTCCTGCTCTCCCGCCATTCGGATCAGCCGCTCGCGGGCCTGGATGCGGACCGGCGCAGGCGTCTCCGGCGAGGTCAGGCCAAGGAGCGCCTGGCGCGCGGCGAGAAGCGCGGGGTCGTCGGGGACCGGCCATACAATATCTTTATTGTGACGTCGAATGCGGGCGAGGGCCAGATCGCAGCGCAGCAATCGCGCTTCGAACGAGGCCGGCGTCCCGTCCGTGGGCACGCTGCGGGCGGCCCGTTCGGCCCCAGCAGCGTCGCCGGATCTCTGGAGAGCGCGCGCGATCGAAAGCAGGTTCGCGGCGCGGTCCTGCGCGGGCCAGCGGTCCGGCGGATCGCTTCGGAGGACGCGCAATCCCCCCCGCACGTCTCCCGCCTCGACCAGGGCCCGGCCAAAGCGGGCCCGCTCCGCGCTCGTCAAACGCGCCAACTCGTCGGCCACCGCCCGGCGGGCCACGGCCGGCGACGCGATGTTCATGCCCGCGGCGATCACATCGCGCGCGGCGCTTCGGATCTCGGCCTGGTCTCCCAGCGCCGCCGCCAGCCGGATTCTCTCGGCGCCCAGGGATGCGGCATCCTCGACCCGGACCGACTTCGCCGCGCGAGACAGCACGTGAAGGGCGTCCGCCGGGCGCCGCATCTGCTGCAGAACCGCGGCCAGTTCCAGCCCGGCCTGCGTGCGCATCGCGAACGGCTCGTCGGTTTCAAAGGCGCGGTCGAGCTCGCGCGCCGCGTCTTCTTTCCGGCGTTGCCGGCCGAGCGCCTCTCCTAATCTCAGCCGCCGGTAGGGCTCGAGACCGATGGAGGAGGCGGGCGCGGCCGCCAGGTGCCGGGCCGCGTCCTCGAAATGTCCGTGGCGCGCGTCGTCGGCCGCGAGCAGCATCTCGATGCGAGCCTTCCACGCCGGCTGGCCGGAGCGCAGCCGGATTCCCTCGAGAATCTTCTCGGCCTCAGCGCGGCGGCCGGCTTCGACCAGGTCCACGGCGTGCGCGAATTCCGCATCGTAGTCCGAGGAGACCGGAAGGGAGACGATGTCGGCGCAGAGAGCCGACGCGACGGCCAGGAACCCTAAGCAGAGAAAGAGAGAGCGCACCTTTCAAGCACGGATTTGTGATTTGCGATTTGCGGTTTGCGATTTGGGCACGGGGAATCGTGGAACGATCGGAGCGTCTCCGTCCTCAATCATCAATCATCAATCACAAATCACAAATCACAAATTCTTCTAGAGCCCCAAGGAGTCCGACCGGCCGTCGGCCAGAATGCGCACGAGCTCCTCGTAGAAGAAGTTGGATCCGGCGCGGACGTCTTCGGGGATCCGCTCGTCGTACATCTGCCGGCTCCGGTCGATGTCTTCCTTCAAGAGCTCGTAGATGTTGCCCTGCTCCCGTCCCTGCGCAACGGCTTTTTCGTTGTAGAGCTTGATCTCCGAGACCAGAAGCTTGGCGAACCGGCGGGCTTCCTCGCGGCGCTCGTCCCCTTCCAGAGGAGCGAGCGGTCCGGCCAGGCGCCGCGCGCCGGTGGAGGGCCGCGGGGCAGGCGCCGGCGGCGGAAGCGGCATGGGCCGGATCGGCTCCGGCTCGGCGGAGAGTCCGGCCTCCACGATCGAGCTCGGAATGCGCATCGTGGTGCCGGGCGTGGGCGGTTCCTCCGGCTCGGGAGCGAGCTCGAGGCGCGGCGGCTCGGGCTTCAAGATCGCCGGCTCCTCGGCGTCCGCCGAGGGCCGCCCAAACGGCGCCTGGGTTGGCCGCTGTGGTTCCTCCTCGGGCGGCAGCCCATAGAACTGGGGAGGCGGTGGAATCCTGGGAGCGGCGGGAGTGGGAGCGGTCACCGACGGCGTCATCTGAGTCCCGTAGTCGCCTTCCAATTCGGGCGCCGGCGCGCGCGGCGGCTCGGGCGCTTCTGCTTCCGGCTCGGAAGGCTCTTCCGCCAGCTCGAACTCGGGCTCCGCGGCCGGAGCCGGCGGCGGGGCCGGCGGCGCCGGAGTGGGCGCGGACTCCAGCGCGCAAAGGGCCGGCGCGGGCTTGAGCTTTCGCAACGCGAGCCGGTCGACGATCAAGCCCGCGAGAAAAGTCAGGAAGCCGAGCGCGTCCGGATCGAAACGACCTTCCTCCCCGACGACGCAATCGGCATACAGCGCGCCGGAGATCTTCTCCTTGACCACCATCGCGATGAGCACCGCGCGCGAGGCGTCGCCCGCGGAAAGCGCGGCGGAGATTTCGTTGCCTGGGGGCAGCTCGCACGGCTGCCCTTCCAGCACGCGGGCGAGAGCGCTGCCCGGCTCGGAGTGAAGCATGGCCTTGCGGGCCGTTTCGTCGCTGCCTCCGCGGTCGGTAAACCCGACCGCCTTCCAGACGCCGACCGAGCCCCCGCGCGTGACCAGCAGCGCCGCGCGCGACGCATAGCCCAGACAGAGGTCGAGAAAACGGTGCAGCGCCTCCACCTGGTTGCTGGCGTCGTCCAAGGAGCGGGCCGCCTGCGCCGGCACCACCCCGGCCATCGCCTTCTCTTGCGGCTCGACCGTCATCAGCTCGACCGGAACGATGCCGGAGAGCTTTTGTTCGAAGCGATCGAGAAAGCCCGCCCAACGTCGGTCGGACTCGAGCCTCAAGCGGTCGAACTCGTCGCGCAGCGCAGCGAAGCGCTCGACCAGCCGGCGTTCGATCTCGTCTTCCAGCCGTTTCAAACGATCTTCAGAATCCGTCATTAGCAGGCATTATAGCGGGGAGCAGGCTCGCTCCCGCTTTTCCTTCAGTGACTTAGATCGATCCGCATCCGGGGGGCGAGCATGCGCGCACATCGAACGCGCGTGGCGACCCGGCGGCAGGATCCCGCGCCCGGCCTCGACGGTCGTGCTCCGCAGCAGGAGGCGCTTCGCGTCATAATCGCTTGAAACCTCAGGGGATAGCACATAAAATAGCGTGCCCGTTCGATTCGAGGGTGAAGGGGGTGAGTGTTCGTGCCTCTCGTTCACGTGAAGGAAGACGAGTCCTTCGAGAACGCGATGCGGCGGTTCAAGAGAAAGTGCGAAAAGTCCGGCATCCTCTCGGAGTTGAAGAAACGGCAGCACTACGAAAAACCGAGCGCCAAGCGCAAACGCAAGATGATCCAGGCGCGCAAGAAGATGCTTCGCAAGCTCTCGGAGGAGCGCAGAACGACTCCTTAGACCGAACCGATCCGTATCGATTCCTTTCGGAGGACGACGCCGATCTCAGGGCCCTCGAGTTCGACGTCGTCCTTCGTTTGCTTTCCGCCCTGGCCCGCACTCATCCCGGCCGGCGGGCGCTCTCCCGGCTGACTCCGGCCTTCGAAGAGACGGCGATCCGAGAGCGGCTGGCCGAGACCGAAGAGCTGGCCCGCTTTCGCATCGAGCATGGGCGGCTGCCGCTCGCGGGAGTCGACGAAATCGCCGGCGCGCTGGACGCCCTCGCCGACGCGGGTGGTTTTGCCCATCCCCAGGAGCTGCGGCCGATCCTGGCCGTGGCGCGGGCCGCGGAGGCCACCGGAAAAGTCCTGACGCGCTCGGATTCCCGGGTCCTGCAGTCCCGGCGGCTGCGGATGCCCCAGTTTCCCGACCTGCTCGAGCGCGGCCGGCGGCTCTTCGACGCCGACGGCACGCTGCGCGACGACGCGTCCCCCGAGCTCGCCCGCCTGCGGACTCGCCTGCGGCGGCGGCGCGCGGAAGTCTCCCGGGGCCTCGAACGGCTCCTGGACGCGCGCCGGGAGATCTTAGGCGACGCGGTCGTGGTCCTGCGCAACGACCGGTACTGCCTGCCGGTGCTGGCCTCGGCGCGGAGCCGGATGCCCGGCATTGTGCACGACCGGTCCGGCTCGGGGCAGACCGTCTTCGTCGAGCCGATGGAGGTCATCGAGTCCAACAACGAGCTCGCGCTCCTGGCCGCGGAGGAGCGGCGCGAGGTCGAGAAGGTCCTGACCGAGTTCGGACGGTCGGTCCTCGAGCGCGGCGACGACCTCGAGGCTGCCGTCGAGGAGCTGGCCGAGCTCGACGCCCTGGAAGCCAAGGTCGAGTTCGGCGAGATCGCGCAGGGACGCATCCCCGAGCTGTCCGACGACGGCGCCTGGACGCTTGCCGCAGCCCGCCATCCGCTGCTCGATCCCCGGCTCGCTCCCCTGCGCCGGCGCGTGCTCGGCGAAACCCGGGCGGAGCGGGACATCGTCGCGCTCGACCTGTCCCTTCCGCGCGAGCGCCGCCTCCTGGTCATTTCCGGGCCCAACGCCGGAGGCAAGACGGTCGTCCTCAAGACCGCCGGGCTCTTCGCCCTCCTGGCCCAATCGGGAATTCCCGTGCCCGCCGGCCCGGGCACGCGCCTGCCGGTCTTCCGCGCGGTGCGCTGCGAGATCGGCGACGCGCAGCAGATCCTCTCGGACCGCTCCACGTTCTCGTCTTCGATGGAGACGCTCGCGCGCATGCTGGAGGAAACCGGTCCGGAGACTCTGGCTCTGGTCGACGAGATCGGCAGCGCCACGGACCCCGAAGAAGGCAGCGCCCTGGCGGTCGCATGGCTGGAGACGTTCCTCGAGCGCGGAGGCCGCGCGATCGTGACGACCCACCTGTCCGCCATCAAGAACTTCGCCGCGGGACGGCCCGAGGCCGTCTGCGCGGCCATGGAGTTCGACGAGGCGACCGGACGCCCCAATTACCGCATCCATCCGGGCCTCTCCGGAAGGAGCCGCGCCCTGGCAGTCGCCCGCGAGCAGGGGATGCCCGAAGCGGTGCTGGCCCGGGCGCGCGAGATCCTCGGAGAAGCCTGGAGGCGCCAGGAAGTCCGGGAGGCCGAGGCCGAGGCGGCCCTGGAGAGACTGCGCGCGCTCGAGAGCGAGCTCGCCTCGGAGCGCGACCGCGCCCGGGTCGAGGCCGAGAAACTCTCCGCCGAGCGGGACAGGCTCTCGCAGGACAAGCGGCGCGTGATCGAGCGGGAGCTCGAGCGTTTCGAAAAGGGACGGCGGGAGCTCGCCCGGCGGCTGGAAGAGGAGATCGCCGCGGTCCGCAAGGACTCCGCGCACCGCGCCGGCCTCTCCGCCGCCCGGATTGCTTCCGCCGCGGCGCAGGACGTCGAGGTGGAGACCGAAATCGACCAGGCCCGCGAAGAGCTCGCGGTCCGGGCCGGCGAGGTCGTTGTGGGCGGGCGGGCGCGGTTCCTGCGGGGCCGCGCCACGGGAACGGTGGCATCGATCGAAGGCGACTTCGCCTGGCTCGACGTGGCCGGAAAGCGCATGCGCGTGCCGCGGGGAGAGCTCGAGCCGCTGGATCGGGGATCGGATCCGGGAGCCGCCAGGCGGCAGACGGAACAAGAGAGAAAACAGAACGCGGCCGGCGGAAACCGGGAAACGGAAAACGATTTCGGCCCGATCCGGGAAGTCAACGTCATCGGACGGCGGCTCGACGAGGCGCTCGACGAGGTCGAGAAGGCAATCGACGAAGCGCTCGTCGCGGGGGCGCGGCTGCGCGTGATCCACGGTCACGGCACGGGGCGCCTGCGCGAGGGAATCCGCGAGCACTTGAGGAACCACCGCTCCGTCGCGTCCGCGCGCGCCGCCGACGCCCGGGAGGGGGGCAACGGAGCGACTATGGTGGAGCTGAAGTGAGAATGCGCGCCTCACGCCTCACGCCTGACGCCTCACGCCGCTCATGAGCGACCTCGACATCACCGATCAGGTGCTTGCCGAATTGCGCAGCGCGGCGGACATCGTCGAGGTCATCGGCGAGCACACCAAGTTGAAGAAGGCCGGCCGCTCCTGGAAGGGCCTCTGTCCGTTCCATCGCGAGCGCACGCCCTCCTTCACCGTGGATCGGGACAAGGGCCTGTACCACTGCTTCGGCTGCGGCGTCGGCGGTGACGTGATCCATTTCGTGCGCCAGATCGACCGCCTGGATTTTCCCGAAGCGGTCGAGGCCCTGGCCGCGCGCTTCGGCGTCACGATCCCGCGACGGACGCGGGGCCCGCGCGACGACCGGCGCGAGAAGCTTCTCGACGCCCTGGGCGCGGCACACCGGTTCTTCCAGGCCGAGCTCGCCCGGCCCGGCAACAAGGCCAGGAAATACCTGGCCGAACGCGGCGTCTCCGATGACCTGGCGGGCAGGCTGGCCCTGGGCTTCGCGCCCGATTCGTGGGAGGCTCTCGGGCGGGCGCTGACTCCCGGATTCCCCGAGGTCCTGTTGATCGAGGCCGGACTGCTGCAGCCGCGGCCCGAGGGCAAAGGAGCCTACGACCGCTTTCGCGATCGGCTGATCTTCGTGGTACGCGATGAACGCGGCCGGCCGGTCGGCTTCGGCGGCCGGACGCTCGATCCGGAAGGCACTCCCAAGTACCTGAACTCTCCGGAGTCTCCCGTCTTTCTCAAGAAACGGCTTCTCTACGGGCTCTCTGACGCGCGCGACGCGATCCGGCGGCGGGAACGGGCCGTGCTGGTGGAGGGGTACTTCGACCATCTCGCGTTGCTGTCGGCGGGGATCGACGAGACAGTCGCTTCGATGGGGACGGCCCTGACGCCCGAGCAGGCGGAGAAATTGAAGCGCCTGGCTCCCCACGTCACGGTCTGCTATGACGGCGACGAGGCGGGGCGGGCGGCGACGCACGGGGCCTTGAAGCTCCTGCTGGCCCAGGGGTTCGAGGCGCGCGTGGTACGGCTGCCGGAGGGGAGCGACCCGCACGACGTCCTGACCTCGCAGGGACCCGACGGCCTCGCGAGGCTCTTAGACGAGGCCCCCGACGCGCTGACGTGGGTTCTGGAGGACGCGCAACTCGGGGCGCCGGGTCTCTCCTCCGCGGAAAAAGGCGCCCGGGTCGCCGACGTTCTGGAAATCCTCCGCCCGATTCCGGATACCGTCGTCCGGCACGAGGAGTGCCGGCGTCTGGCCGCGCGCGTATCGATTCCCCTGGAGGTTCTGTGGGATCGAATCAAGCCCACGCCTGGAAAACGAGGGCCTTCCGCGGTCCGGCCGACCGAGGGAACGGCCGGGAATGCTGCGGTGTTAAGAGGAGTGGACATCCCGGCGGCTGAGCGCCGGGTCCTTCAGATCCTGCTGGGGCAGGCTGAATTTAAGTCGCTGATTCTAGGAACTTTGAAAGACTTCCATCTGACGCACCCCCTGGCCGCGAGGCTGATCGGGGCCTTTCGGAGGGCCGACGAAGCGTCAGAAGTTGTTGATTTTCAACGCCAGATCGCAGACCTTACGGAGGAAGAACGATCGCTGGTGTCGGAAATCGCGCTGGAAGAACAGCCCCCGGCCGACCCCAAGGCCGTGGAAAACCTGTTGAACGAGCTCGAACGACGGCACCTGGAGCGGGAAAGCGCCGTAATTCAGAGGGAGATAGATCAGGCGGAGGCGGTGGGAGGGGCGGAGCTCCCCGACCTGATCCGCCGCAAGCAGGAGATTTCGCGTCGCAAGCTCGCGCTCTCGCGCGGCCCGCGTCGGAAAGGAAATGAGCTTGGTGATTGAGGAAAAGTACCCGGAAGTGCAGCTGCTCTTCAAGGCCGGCAAGGAGAAGGGCTATCTGCTGTACGAAGAGATCCAGACGGTCCTGTCCGACGAGGTGACCGCGGCGCCCAGCGATCTCGAGCAGGTGTACACGCGCTTCTTCGACATGGGTATCGAGATCGTCACGGACCCCGATCGCGCGGCGAGAAAGCGCGCGGCCCTGGAAGCGGAGAGCGCGGAAGACGCCCGCGAAGCGGTGGAAAAGACCAACGATCCGGTGCGGATGTACCTGCGCGAGATGGGGACGGTCAAGCTCCTCGACCGCGAAGGAGAGGTCCGCATCGCCAAGCGCATCGAGCAGGGCGAGGCAAAGATCTACCAGGCTCTGGCCAACAACCCGCTGGTGCTGCAGGAGATCTTGAAGCTGCTGGAGAACGCCGGCCGAGATTCCCGCGTCGTCAACGAGCTGGTCAGTCCCCCCGACGAGGACGAGGAAGACCGCGAGCAGCCCGAGACCGAGAGCGTCGACGAGCGGGCCCGGCGCCGCATCGAGCAGATCCTGGCGACCTTCAAGAAGATCGCCGCCCTGGACAAGGACATCAAGCGGATGAAGTTCAAGGCCCGGACCTTGAAGAAGGGTTCGCGGGCCCTGGTCCGCATCGAGAACTCGATCGACAAGAAGATCGCCGAGATGTCGCGGCTGATCCGCGCCGCGGATTTCACGCCCGCGCTCCTGAACCGGGCCATCGGGATCTTGAAGGACATCGACCGTCAGATGTCGATTCCCGAGTCGACCATCCGCCAGGACACGTCCACGCTGAAGAAGGAAAAGAACCCGACCCGTCTCGACTTCTACAAGCGGCGCATCGCCAAGTACAAGAAAACGCTGCGCGAGCTCGAGCAGAAGTTCGGGGTCACGCATGAGGACGTCAAGAAGACGCTGCGTCAGGTGCGGGAAGGCGAAGAGGAAGCGGACCAGGCCAAGCACGAGCTGATCGTCGCCAACCTGCGCCTGGTCGTCTCCATCGCCAAGAAGTACACCAACCGCGGACTCCAGTTCCTCGACCTGATCCAGGAAGGCAACATCGGCCTGATGAAGGCGGTCGAGAAGTTCGAGCACCGGCGCGGCTACAAATTCTCGACCTACGCCACGTGGTGGATCCGTCAGGCCATCACCCGTGCGATTGCCGACCAGGCCCGCACCATCCGCATCCCGGTCCACATGATCGAGACCATCAACAAGCTGACGCGGACGTCCCGCTCGCTGGTCCAGGAGCTCGGGCGCGAGCCCAACGCGGAAGAGATCGCCAAGCGCATGGACATGCCGGTTTCCAAGGTCCGCAAGATCATGAAGATCGCCCAGGAGCCCATCTCGCTGGAGACTCCGATCGGGGAGGAGGAAGACTCGCATCTGGGAGACTTCATCGAGGATCGCCAGGTGCTCTCGCCGATGGAGTCGGTCCTGGTCTCGAACCTTCAGGACCAGACCCGCCGTGTCTTGAAGTCCCTGACGCCGCGCGAAGAGCAGGTCCTGAAGATGCGTTTCGGGGTCGGCGACGGGTCCGAGCACACCCTGGAGGAAGTCGGCCGCTCGTTCAACGTGACGCGCGAGCGGATCCGGCAAATCGAGTCGAAGGCCCTGCGCAAGCTGCGGCATCCGTCCAGAGCCAAGAAGTTGAAGCCCTTCCTGGAGACGATTCGTTGATAAGGTGGACGGCGCGGACCGCTTTGTTATATTGAAGAAAGCGGCCACCGGGGTCCATAGCTCAGCGGTCCAGAGCCACCGGCTCATAACCGGTCAGACCTCGGTTCGAATCCGAGTGGACCCACCAGAGGGGAGCTTGAGGGACAGTACGGAAGATCGAGGGGAAGGGAACAATAACGATTTTCAGGGGCGTCCTCTGAACGGGACGCCCTTTTTCTTGGTCGGAGGGATCCGTTGAGCGGCGAGCGCCCGCTTGATCAGCTCTACCGCCTCCAGGACCGCCTCCGCTTCGTGACCACCCGACAGAAGGAGCGCGACACCGTTCCGCCGGAACTGACCGAGGTCGACCGGGCGTACCGCGAGCGCGTCGACACCGTGGAGTCGCTGAAGCAGCGTCTGGGCCAGGCCCGCAGCGAACTGCGCAAGGGAGAAGCCGAGCTCTCCGATGTCCGGGAGAAACAGAAGAGATACCAGGCGCAGCTGCGCAACGTCCAGACCAGCCGCGAATACGGAGCGATCCTGAACGAGATCGACGGCGTCGACAAGCTTCTCCGATCGACCGAGGACCACGTGCTCTCCCTGGAGGAGGAGATCGAGACGGCGGAAAAGGATCTGGCAGCCCGCGAAGCCAGCCTTCCCAAGGAGACCGAGGAGCACGAAGAGAAACTCAAGGACTGGCGGGTGATCCAGCGCTCGATCGACGAGGAGCTGGCCTCGGCCAGGGCGGAAATCCGCCAGTTGGAGTCCGGGATCCCGGCGCGGGATCGCGTCGAGTTCCAGAGGCTGCTGGAGAAGAAGGGCGGGCTCGCGATCGTGCGGGTGGTGAGCAGCTCGTGCTCCGCCTGCCATGTCAAGATCCGACCCGCCGCGATTCAGATCCTCAAGGCCGGACACGAGATCGTCTATTGCGACAGCTGCAAGCGGATTTTGTATTACGACCCGAAAGCATCGTGAAGCGTAAGGCGTAAGGCGTAAGGCGAACCGGGGTCAATCAATGAAGAGCTTCGAACTCACGAGTCGCACGGACGCCTCACGCCTCACGCCTCTCGCCTCACGCCCATGAGATTCCGCGCCTCCATCGATGGGGCGGCCCGCAACAATCCGGGGCCCGCCGGCGCGGGAGTCTTCGTCGAGGCGGAAGAGGATCGCCCGGCGGAGGAGCTCTTCGAGCCTCTGGGTTCGACCACCAACAACGTGGCGGAGTATCGGGCGTTGCTGCTCGCTTTGACGCGGGCGGAGGAGCTGAAGGCCGACGAGGTCGAGATCCGGAGCGACAGCCGCCTCATGGTCGAGCAGGTCAACGGCAACTTCCGCGTCAAGGCGGAGCACCTGAAGCCTCTCCTCTTTGAGGCGGTCTCCCGTGCCAAGCGCTTTCGCCGCTTCACGCTCGTGCACGTGGCGCGCGAGCAGAACAAGAAGGCAGACCGGCTGGCCAACCTCGGCGCCGATGCCTCCGAGCGGGTCGACGCCGGACCGTGACCGCCCTCGCGGCCGACGACATCGGGCAGCGGCTCCGAGTCCTCACACAACGCATCTCCCGCGCGGCCGAGAAGGCCGGCCGCGATCCGTCCGGGGTCACGCTTCTGGCGGTTACCAAGGGGCATCCCGCCGAGGTCGTGGTCCAGGCGGCCCGGGCGGGACTGCGCCTCTTCGGCGAGAACCGCGTTTCCGAGGGAGTGGCCAAGATCGAGGCGGCCTCGGCAGTCTTTTCGGGTCTGACCTGGCGGTTGATCGGGTCTCTCCAGACCAACAAGGCCAAGCGCGCGCTACAATACTTCTCGGTCGTGGAAAGCTTAGACCGGGAACGACTTGCCAGCCGGCTGGAGGCTCTCCTCGCGGCCGAAGGAAGAACCTTGCCCGTACTGCTCGAGCTCAACCTGGGACAGGAACCGACGAAGTCCGGAGCGGCTCCCGAGGCGGTACAGGCGCTGGCCGCGGCGATCCTGGCCCAACCTCATCTGGACCTCCGAGGGGTGATGACCGTTCCGCCGTGGACCGAAGATCCGGAAGGGGCTCGCCCGTTCTTCCGCCGGCTGGTCGAGATCCGCGATCGGCTGTCCGATCGATTCGGCCGGCCGTTGCCGGAAGTCTCGATCGGGATGAGTCATGACTTCGAGGTCGCGGTCGAGGAGGGATCGACAGAGGTGCGCCTGGGCACCGCGCTGTTCGGCCCCCGGGAGCAGCCTTGACCACCGTGGGAAGCGCCTTCGTCGTCGCAATCCTGCGGGTGATCATCCTCTTTCTGGGCCTGATCGAGATCACCGTCGTCGTCGCCGCGCTGATCTCCTGGGTCAGCCCCGATCCCCGCAACCCCATCGTCCAGATCCTGTATCGCGTGACCGAGCCGATTCTGCGCCCGTTCCGGCGCATTCTTCCCCCCCGGAGGACCGGAGGCATCGATATTTCTCCGATCTTCGTGATTCTCTTGATCGAGTTCCTGAAGGCTTTTCTGCCGTCCCTCTTCCAGATTCCCTACCGAGCGTTCTAGCGATTCGCGAAGGAGGCTGACCCATGCCGCGTTTGACGCCCCTGGAGATCCAGAAGCACGAGTTTTCCCGCAAGTGGAAGGGAGCCGACCTGGTCGAGGTGGAGTCCTTCCTCGCTCTGATCGCCGAGGAGATGGAGGAGCTGGCCCGTGTCAATTCGGAGATGGAGACCCGCGTGCGTCATCTGGAGGAAGAGAACGCCGAGCACCGCGAGCGGGAGCGCATCCTGAAGGAGACGCTGGTCGCCGCGCAGCGGGCATCCGAAGACATTCGATCCGCGGCCCAGAGACAGGCGGAATTGATCGTGCGCGAGGCCCAGGATTCGGGAGAACGGTTGACGCACAACGCCCTCCAGCGGTCGGCGGAGATCGAGAAGGCGATTCACGAGCTCAAGATCCAGCGGGCGAACTTCCGGCTTCAGCTGCAGAAGATGCTCGAGCTCTTCCAGACCGTTCTCGATTTCGACCGGGAGGAGGACGAGAAGGAGCGGCCGCTGTCGTACCTGACGGGGAAGACGAAGAAGGGCGAGACAGGATAGGACCGGCAGGGGAGGGGACTGAGGACTGAGGACTCGAGTCCCTGCCGCCACACGAACGATTCGGTCGGTGGCTGCCTCTTGAGTCCACAGTCCTCAGTCCTCAGTCCTCAGTCATGAGCACGCTTGAGATCCGCAACATCGCCTGTCTGGCGACGCCGCAGGGCACCTGCGCCCGCCGCGGCCGGGCCCAGGGCGAGATCGTGCGTCTTCGCGAGGCCGCAGTCCGCGCGGAGAACGGGCGGCTGGTCTTCGTGGGAACCGAGAAGGACTACGCGAGACGCTATCGAGAGAACCCGGCACAGACGACCGTCGAGGCCTCCGGCAAGACCGTCCTCCCCGGCCTCGTCGACGCCCACACCCATCCGGTCTGGGTCGGCGACCGGGGCGAAGAGATCGGCCGGCGCCTGGCCGGCGAGAGCTATTCCGTAATCGCCGCGGCCGGCGGAGGCATTCTCGCGACGGTTCGCGCCACGCGCGCCGCGTCGGACTCGGAGCTGCGCGACGCCGTGTCGCGGCGCCTGGCGCGCATGATGGCGGCCGGGACGACGACGGTCGAGGCGAAATCCGGGTACGGGCTCACGGCCGAAGACGAGCTGCGCGCCCTCCGGCTGCTGCGGGACCTGCCCGAACGCGGGCGACCCCGGCTCGTGCCGACGCTTTTGGCGGCGCACGAGATTGCGCCGGAGTACCGCGAGCGGCGCGATCAGTGGGTCGATGCGATCGCCAGGGACATCGTGCCGCGCGTCGCCTCGGAAGGCCTGGCTCGTTTCTGCGACGTGTTCTGCGACGAGGGCGTCTTCACCGTCGGAGAGTCCCGCACCATCCTCGAGGCCGCGCGCGACGCCGGCCTGGGCCTGCGCATCCACGCCGACGAGCTCGCGCGGTCGGGCGGGACGCGGCTCGCCGTGGAGCTCGCAGCAGCCTCCGCCGACCACCTGCTGTGCATCGGGGAGGAGGAGATCGCGGCCCTGGCGCGCTCGCGCGTCGTGGCCACGCTCCTGCCGGGAACGGCCTGGTGGATGCGCAAGCCCCCCGCGCCCGCTCGCGCCCTGATCGCCGCGGGGGTCCCCGTCGCGGTGGCTTCGGATTCCAATCCCGGCACCTGCCACACCGAATCGCTCGCCGCGGTGGCGCCGCATGCGTGTCTGGACTCCGGACTCTCGATCGAGGAGACGCTCACGGCCATGACGCTGAACGCGGCCGCGTCGCTGGGGCTCGCCGGGGAGGTGGGCTCTCTGGAGGAGGGCAAGCGCGCCGATCTCATCGTGCTCGACGCCCCGGACGACCGGCATCTCATCTATCATTGGGGGATCAACCTCGTGTCCGCCGTGATTCTCGGCGGCCGGGTGCAGGACCCATGACCGATTTCGCCGCGCTGTCGCTCGATCGATTCCTGGCCGACCTCGCCTCGCAGGCCCCCACGCCGGGCGGAGGCACCGCGGCGGCCGTGGCCGGAGCCATGGGAGCGAGCCTGGCCGAGATGGTCGCGGAGCTGACCCTGTCCAAGGAGAAGTACGCCTCGGCCCACGAGTCCATGCGCCCGATCGCCGAAGGGGCTCGGGCGGCGCGGTCGGAGTTTCTCCGGCTCGCCCGCGAGGACGCGCAAGCCTACGACGAGGTGGTGCGTGCCCGGCGCCTTCCCAAGGAGTCCCCGGAAGAGAAGCAGCACCGGAGCCAGGCCGTCGTGAAAGCCAACCGCAAGGCCACCGAGATTCCGATGCAGACGGCCCGCGTGGCGGTGCGACTTCTGGCGGTGCTTCCGGAGCTCGTCGAGAAGGGCAACCCCAACGCGGCGTCCGACGCGGGGACCGCGGCCCTGCTTCTCGAAGCCGCGGCCGTCAGCGCCCTCTTAAACGTCGGCATCAACCTCCCCGGCGTGCCCGACGCGGACTTCATCGCGCAGATGAACCGCGAGACCGCCGATTTGAACGAGCAGAGCCAGCGGCTGCGCTCACACGTCATCGGCGCGGTGCGCAAGAAGTTCTAGCGGTCATCCAAGACCTTTCCCTCTCAGTGGGTTGCGCAATCCGATGCACTAAGAAAATTTTTCTTGACACGACCCTGCCAAACTGTTATTCTTCTTGCATTCAATCGCGCGGTACCGGAAACGGGCCGCGCGATTTGTTTTTGGCCGACGGCGCAGGCTCCAACCTTCTTCCGCTGAGTGACTTCCGGGATCCGCGGGATCCTCGATGCGCCCACAGCCGCCGCGGGGAGCGCTCGAAATCATCGCCGAAAAGCTCGGTTCTGTCTCGATTGCCGCCGGGGGACTGGGCGCGTGACGGTCCTCGGGCGCGCCCGAATCGCGCCGCGGCCTCCCCATAGAATCGGACCATGGCCAAGGCCCGCCCCAAGCTCTACCTGGTCGACGCGATGTCCAACATCCACCGCGCCTACCACGCCATCCAGCGTCTCTCCACCTCGGCGGGCAAGCCGACCAACGCGGTCTACGGCTTCATCACCATGATGCGCAAGATGCTGCGCGAGCACACGCCCGAGTACCTGGCGGTGGCCTGGGACGGCCCCGAGCGCACACAGCGCCACGACGCCTATGCCGCCTACAAGGCCAACCGGGCTCCGATGCAGGACGATCTGGCCACGCAGCTTCCCGACATCCGGCGGGTCCTCGCCGCGTACCGCATCCCGATCCTGGAGCTTCCGGGGTACGAGGCGGACGACGTCATCGGAACGTTCGCGATCCAGGGCGCGCAGAGGGGCTTCGACGTGGTGATCGTCACCGCCGACAAGGACATGCTGCAGCTGGTGCGGCCCGGCGTGCGCGTCTTCCACACCGGCAAAGAGACGTTCATGGACGACGCCGGCGTCAAGGAGTTCTTCGGCGTCGAGCCGTCGCAGGTCGTCGACGTGCTCGCCCTGATGGGCGACAGCGTCGACAACGTGCCGGGAGTTCCCGGCGTGGGCCAGGTCACCGCCAAGAAGTGGATCGCGACGTACGGGACCCTCTCCGCGCTCCTGGAGAAGGCCGGAGAGATCAAAGGGAAGGTGGGCGAGAGCCTGCGCCAGCATCGGGAGGATGCGCTCCTGTCGCGCCGACTGGTGGAGATCCCGACGGACCTGCCCATTCCCTTCGAGCCTGAGAAGCTCCAGCGCGCCGAGCCGGACTTAGAGACGCTCAAGGACATTTTTGTCGGCCTCGAGTTTCACTCCCTGGCCGCGGAGATCCAGGGCGAGGCCGCGGCGGCGCCAGAGATCGCCACGCGCCGGCTCGGCCCCGGGGAGGCCTTCGCGCCCGCCGCCGCCGGACGAACCGGCCTGGCGCTCCTGACCCGCGGCGACCGCGCCCTGATGGCCGTCTTCGACGGCGCCTCCGCGCAGATCGCCGAGGAATCCTCGCCGGAGATCCTCCGCCGCTGGGCCGCTCTCGACGGTCCCGGACGCGCGCTGGCCATCGCCGACGCCAAGCCCCTCGACGCGTTCCTGGCACGGGCGGGCGTGCGCGCCTGCGCGGATGTGCTCGACCTGTGCCTGGCGCACTACGTGCTCTTCCCCGGCGTCGCCAGCTCCGACTTCGAGCCGATGGCTTTCCAGCGCCTCGGCCAGCGCGTCCTTCCCGACAAGGAAGCCGGCGTCGTCTGCGGCGTTCTGCCCGAGTCCTTCGCCATCGATTCGGCCGACCGCTGGCTGTCCGAGCACGCCGCGGGCGCGGCGGCGCTCGCTCCGGCCCTCGAGGACGAGCTGTCCCGGCGCCCCGAGCTCGCCCGGGTCTACTCGCGAGATCGAGCGGCCCCTGACTCCGGTGCTCGCGCGGATGGAGATCGCCGGCGTGGCGGTGGACGTCCCGTTCCTGCGCGAGATGTCCGGCCGCATGGAAAAGGACCTGCGCGCGCTGGAGCAGAAGATCTGGGCCGAGGCGGGAGAGGAGTTCAACGTGAACTCTCCGGTCAAGCTCGGACAGATCCTCTTCGAAAAGCTGCAATACCCGGTGCTCAAGAAGACGGCCAAGACCAAGTCCTCGTCCACCGGGGTCGAGGTCTTGAACGAGCTCGCGGAGAAGGGGTATCCGCTGCCCAAACTGGTTCTCGAGTATCGCGAGATCGCCAAGCTGAAGGGCACCTATGTCGATGCGCTTCCGGCGCTGGCCGATCGCGAGGGACGCGTCCACACGTCCTTTCGACAGACCATCGCGGCCACCGGCCGCCTGTCCTCGTCCGATCCGAATCTCCAGAACATCCCGATCCGAACCGCGGCCGGTCGGGAGATCCGCAAGGCATTCGTGGCGCCTGCCGGCAAGAAGCTCGTCGTCGCCGACTACTCGCAGATCGAGCTGCGCATCCTCGCGCATCTGTCCGGCGACGAGGCCCTGATCGAGGCCTTTGCGCAGGACGAGGACATCCACCGGGCGACCGCGGCCAAGATCTTCGGGGTCTCTCCCGACCTGGTCAGCTCGGAGATGCGCAATGCCGCCAAGCGCATCAACTTCGCACTGCTGTACGGCATGGCAGCCTTTACGCTGGGCAAGGACCTCGGCGTCTCGACATCCGAGGCCAAGGCGTACATCGAATCTTACTTTGCGCGGTTCCCGCGGGTCCGCGCCACGCTCGACGGCATCATCGAAGAGGCCCGCAAGACCCGCGAGGTCTCTACCATCTTCGGGCGCATTCGCCCCATTCCCGACATCGCGGCGTCCAACCCCAACGTCCGCGGCAACGCCGAGCGCATGGCTTTGAACGCCCCGTTCCAGGGAGCGGCCGCCGATATCATCAAGATCGCGATGATCGAGCTCGACCGCGAGCTCCAGAAACGGAATCTTCCCGCGCGCCTGCTGCTCCAAGTGCACGACGAGCTCGTGCTCGAAGCGCCCGACGCCGACGTCGCGAGCGTCGAGGCGCTGGTGTCCCGAGTCATGGAAGGTGCCGCCAGGCTGCGCGTGCCATTGAAGGTCCAGGTGGGATCCGGCCGCGACTGGCTCTCGGCGAAATAGGCGGTCGCCCTCCGTTATACTTTCGCCAACGCATGATGACTCGTTGGTCTTTTCTTCTGTTCTCGGCCGCCGCCGGGTTCTTCGGGGCTCTGCCTCTCTCGGCGCAGACGCCGTCCGCCTCGCCGACGCCGGCCGCCTCCGCGAGCGCGGCCGCCGCGCCGTCGGGATCGGCCCCCTTGAAGCTCACCGATGCGCCGATCGTGATCACGCTCAAGCTGCCGGCCGACAACCCCTTCGGCGTTTCGGTCGAAGCGCCGGCGCTGCTGCCCCCCAAGCCCGTCTTCAACGAGTTCGTCGTCTCGGCTCCCCTGTTCGGCGCGATGCGGGTCGACCGGGCGGGAAAGGTCACGCTCTCCAAGCGCGCGCGCGACCCGATTCCCTCGCTGACCGCGGATACTAAGAAGTCGTTGGACCGCTGGCTCTTCGAGCCGGCCCGCAAGTCGGGCCAGCCGGTGGAGACATGGGCCGCCGTGCGCATCGATCTGACGATCCAGGTGCGGCCCCCCAAGCTCGAACAGATCACGCTCACGCCGGTCACTCCGGCGACGGCGATCCCCGCCCCCTTCGAGTGGGGAACGGACGCCGCCTGGTACGACGGCCTGAAGGCCGCGCCGCCTTCCGACGGCACCGTCGCTGTCGAACAGGTCGATACGCCGCCCAACCCGAAGAAGACCCCGTGGTACGCGGATTCGTTCCGGGGCCCGTTTTCCTGCCGCCTGTGGGTCAAGGTCAATGCCGCCGGACGTATCGAAAGGGTGATTCCGATCCAGATCTCCGACCCCGTTCTCATCGCTTACTTCCGTCATGAGCTGCCGAGCTGGCCAGTCCGACCCGCGCGCATCAAGGGTCAGGCCGCGGATTCCTGGAACGAGCTGGCCATGTCCGGAACGGTGGGCTACTCGATCGACGTCAAGCAGATCTTGAACCTGCGCAAGACGATCGCGGGGGGGTAAAGAGCGCAGACGCGTGCGACGTTCTACGTGCTACGTTCTACTTTTTTCGTGCCCGGCCGAATCGGCCGCCTCAACGTAGAACGTAGAACCTCGCACGTCGCACCATTCACCGCACAATCTCCCTCTTGTCTCCGATCCGCCGCGTCACCTTGGTCGCGTCCAGGTGCTCCAGAAGCGGGATGGCCAGGCGTCGGGTCAATCCGAACATCTCCTTGAACTCTCCCACGTCGATCGAAGATCGGCCCGATTGCCGCAGCCGCGCGACGACGTCCTCGACGGCGCTCCCGGCGACGAGCCATCCTCCGGGCAGCCGCACGAGCGAGCCCTTCTTGGCGAGATAGCCGGCCAGCCCCTCCACGACCTTCTGCTTGTGTCCCACCTCCACAGCGACGTCCGCGATCGACGGAGGGTCCAGGCCGCGCCGGCGGAAAGCGTCCGCGATTCTCTCGGAAAGCTCGCGATCGCGGCCGGCGAGGTCTTCGCGGCCGGGAAGGCGCGCCTCCTCCCCGACCACGACGAAGACGCCCCGGGAAGCCAACGCGGCCTCGACCGCCTCGGACCAACGCGGATCGGCGTCGGGCAGAAGCCGCGCCAGAAGCGTGCCCCTGGGCACCCCCACGGCGCCCGATGCCTGGTCGACGTACTGGCGGATGACGTCGGTCGCGGCGCCGGCCAGCCGGTCGAGGGAAGCCCTGGACATCCATCGTTCGGGAGAACGACGCAGGGCCACGACCCGGCCCGCCGACAGGACCGCCTGCGATCGCCGCGAGTGCGGCTTCCCGGGACACGCCGGCGCGCGCGGCCAGCTCTTCTTCGCCCGCCCCTCGCTCCCGAGCCTGCTCGATCCAGAGCGTCAGCCTTTCCGCCAGCGGGCCCTCCAACCGGTCCAGCCACGATTGCGCCTCGACCCGGGCGCGGCGCCCGATGCGCGGGAGGAGCGGGTCGAGCACCGCTCCCCCGCCGATCGTTTCGACGGGAGAGAGACGCCGCACGACGAAACGATCCCCCGGCACCGCGGCCACCGGCGAGGACAGCCGGATCTGGGCCCGGCCGCTCCCGCCTCCCGAGAGGTCGTCCCCGTCGAGCAGGCGAACTCGGGCTTGAGTCTCGAAGGAAAAATGGTGGAAGGAAAGCCGATCGCCGCTCTTGATCCGGGGCGACTCGGGGAGCAGCTCCAGCCGGACCGTCAGAAGGGAGGTCGTGGGAAAGGCTCCCGGGCTCGCCAGCACGACGCCTCGCTTGAGCTCCGCGAGCTCGACGCCCGCGAGGTTCGCGCTCACCCGCTCGCCGGCACGGGCCTGTTCCGCTTCGCGGCCGTGAACCTCCAGGCGCCGCACGCGGACGGCGGCACGCGAGGGCAACAGCTCGAGCCTCTGTTCCCGGGAGATCGACCCGGACACCAGGCTTCCAGTGACGACCGGACCGAATCCGGCGATGGAAAACGCGCGATCGACCGGCAGCCGGACGCCGCTCCTCTGCCTGGCCTCGTCCTGGCTCCCGGCGGCCAGAACGACGAGCGCGGACTTCAACCTTTCGAGCCCCTCCCCCGTTTTCGCCGAGACGGGCACGATCGGAGCGCCCTCCAAAAAGGAACCGGCGACCAGATCTGCGACGTCGGACACCGTGACCCCGGCGAGCTCCGGTCCGGCCCGATCGATCTTCGTGACCGCGACGATCCCCCGCCCAATGCCGAGCAGGCGCACGATCTCGAAATGCTCGCGCGTCTGCGGCATGACCGACTCGTCCGCGGCGACGACCAGGAGCACCGCGTCGATGCCGCCCGCTCCGGCCAGCATGTTCTTGACGAAGCGCTCGTGCCCGGGCACGTCGATGAAGGAGACCCGAACGCCTTCCCACTCCGCGTGGGCGAAGCCCAGGTCGATGGTGATGCCGCGCTTCTTCTCTTCCGGCAGACGGTCGGCGTCGATGCCGGTCAGAGCCTTGACCAGGGCGGTCTTGCCGTGATCGATGTGGCCGGCCGTTCCCACCAGGAAGCGCTTCACGGGCGAAAGGCTACCGCACGGCGGCATGAGGCGTAAGGCGCCGGTGCGTGGGGCCGGAAGCGCGGAGCCGCTTCGGCGCGGCGTTTCGGATCGACGGCGGTGGTAGCCTTCGAGCGTGCTTTCCCGCCTGGAAGAAGACTTGAAGGTCGCCCTCAAGGCGGGCGAAAAGCGGCGCGTGGCGACGCTGCGCCTGCTTCTCGCCGCATTGAAGAACGAGAAGATCCGCGAGCAGCGGCCGCTGACCGACGCTGAAGTGGAGGCCGCCATCCGCCGCGCGGTCAAGCAACGCAAGGAGGCCATCGAGCAGTACGGCCGCGGCGGCCGTCAGGATCTGGTCGATGCCGAGACCGAAGAGCTCAAGATCCTGGAGGCGTATCTACCGCAGACCCTGTCGGACGCGGATCTGGAGAACGTCGTGCGGGAGGTCATCGCCGAGAAGAGCCTGACATCGTCCAAGGACGTCGGCGCTCTGATGAAGGAGCTGATGGCGCGCCACAAGGGCCGGGTCGACGGCAAACGCGCTCAGGAGATCGCGCGGCGGCTGCTACCGTGATCGAAGGCACCGCGTCCGGAGCGAGCCGGCGCGCCAGAGACGAAGTCGAGATCAAGCTTCCGGCCGCCGATTTCGAGGGCTTGCGGTCGAAACTCCGCGCGCTCGGCGCCGAATCGGCGTCTCTCTCACTTCGAGCGCAACGACCTCTATGACGACTCGAGCGGCCGGCTGGCGGCCTCCGGATCGATCGTCCGCCTGCGGCGGGCCGGCGAGGACACGATCCTCACCTTCAAAGGCCCGGCGCACTTCGAAGAAGGGGTCAAGCGCCGGGAGGAACGGGAAGTCCACGTCTCGGACGCTTCCGAAACGGAGGCGATCCTGCGCGGGCTGGGACTCTCCCGTCGATTTCGATACGAGAAGCGTCGCGAAGAGTGGAAGCTCGGACCCTGTCTGGTCGCGCTCGACGAGACCCCCATCGGCCGGTTCGTCGAGATCGAAGGTGATCCAAGCGAGATCCGACGCGCCGTCGCGTCCCTCGGTCTCGACTTCGCCTCCGCGATTCCCTATTCCTATCCGCGCCTCTACGAGTTGAAACGCAAGGAGAATGCGGCGCTGCCGGAGGATATGGTGTTTGTGGGTCGTGAGGCGTGAGGCGTGAGGCGAAGATGCGACGCTTGAGTTCGAGAGTCGCCACGATTAGCCAGTGTTCGGTTTGCGCCTTACCCCTTACGCCTTACGCCTTACGTCCGTGAAGGCCTTCCTCCTCGCGGCCGGACGCGGAACGCGGTTTCGTCCGGTCACCGACCGGCTTCCCAAGGCCCTCCTGCCCTTCTTGAACGTCCCGCTCGCTCGAGCACATCTGGCGCGGCTCTTCCGACAGGGAGTGACCGAGGCAGGCGTCAATCTCCATCATCTGGGCAGCCAGATCGAGCACAGCCTGAGCGACGGCGGCGCGGATCTGCCGAATCTGACGTTCTTCCACGAGGAGCCAATCCTCGGAACCGCCGGGGCCTTGAGGAACGCCGCCCAATGGCTGGGGCAGGACGACTTCCTGGTCGTCAACGCCGACGCCGCGATCGATATCGACGTCGCGGCCCTGCTCCGTGCCCATTGCGCCCGAGCCACGCTCGCCACTCTGCTGGTCGTCGAGAACCGCGAGCCCGAGCGGTACACGCCGCTGCAGGCCGAAGGGGATCTGATCACGCGCCTGGGTGGCGACGGTCCGCGGCCCCTTCTCTACACCGGCGTCAGCATTCTGTCCGGCCGGTGTCTGTCCCGAATTCCCGAAGGCGAGACCTCCCTGGTGACCCACCTGTGGCAGCCGATGCTCGACCGCGGCGACCGGATCGGATATGTGCGGCACGCGGGACCCTTCGCCGACCTCGGCCGACCTGGCGATTTCCTGCGCGCTTCGCTCGAAGCGCTCGCGCGCGGAGGGCCCTTCCCCCCCGGAAGCGGCGCGTTCGACGATGGACAGCGCGTCCTCTCGCGGATTTCCCTCGACGGTCGGGACGTCCGCGAGTGCGTGATCGGATCGATCGCGCTGGGGCAGGAAACGAGCCTCTCGATGAGCACTGTCTGGGACGGCGTCGAGGTGGGGCCAGGCGCGCGTCTCGAGCGCTGCGTCGCTGCCGGCGGCCGCGTCGCGCCCGGCGCACTCCATCGCGATGCGCTCCTGTGGCCCGGTCCCGACGGCGCGGTCGTCGAGCACCGGATCGATCCGCCGGTTCAAGGCTTCCACTCCGACTCGCCCACGCGGTAATAGAGAACGCGGATCTTCGCGGTTCGCCCGAAGACGCGCACGGCCGCCATCCGATCCCTTCCATCCCAGAGAAAGATCGACCCGGGGGTCGACTCACCGACCGGCGAAAAAGAACAGATGTCCGAGCTGTTGAACCGGATCGGGTCGTCGACCCGGTCGAGCGGCTGGCCGGGACTCGACGGATCGGGGACCGGCGATCCCGTGAGGATCGCGGGGCGCACGTCGTTGCGGCTCCACGGAAGAGAGATGCCAATCGGTCGATCGATTCCGCGCGCGATATCCGCCGTCCGGACGCCGTTGCCGTTTCCATCCCGGTACAGCGTCCACTCGTAGCGATCTCCGTTCTTTCGAAACTTCAACCCGACGTTGACTCCCCGGCGGATGGCATAGGTGCGAGCCAGCGCAAAAGCCGTCGTCGTCTCCGACGCCGCCGACCGGATCGCGACCGACGCCTGCAGTTGCGCCATGCCGGGGACGACCAGCACGAAGAGCACCGCCGCAATGCCGACGACCGCGAGCACTTCCGCCAGTGCGACGCCCGAGCAGTTGGCGGGCGGAAAAGGCCCGGAGCCGCGCAAACGGCTCCGGGCGGGCGTCACCGGGGAAACGGGGGGACCGCTCGATCCCCGGCGCACGGAGATCACCGTCCCTTGCCCATCGGGGCGGCGGAGGCGGAAGCGGCGGACGCGGTCTTCTTGCCGGCCGAGCCTCCGCGGGTTCCTCGAGACGACACCTTGGAAGTCAGAGTCGTGGGCCCGGAGAGCGCGACGTAGGGCTTCAACTCCTTGAAGAGCCTTTCCCCGACGCCCTTGACCTCCATCAGCTCTTCGGCCTGACCGAACTGGCCGTGGGCCTTTCGGTACTCGACGATGCGATCGGCCACCTTGGCGCCGACGCGCGGCAAGTTCGCCAGCTGGGCGGACGAAGCCTGGTTGATGTTGATCTTCTTGGCCGATGCCGGGTCGGCCGAGTCCGCCGCGAAGCCGGCAGTTGCGGTCATCAGCACGAGAGCAGCCAGGGTTCCCAAGCGGAAAACGCGAGCATTCATGTCGTGGACTCCTCCAATTTGGGACTTCGATTCGTTGCTGTTCGAGATTTCGGTTCGAGTCGGGTTCGTTGTCTTGTCCTCATCGGGTTTACGCGGTCAGGCGTTCTCCATCGGCACCTCCTTTTGTTTGAGCCCGGTTAGGGCGAGAGCCGTGCCGGAGGCGGTCGTTCGGGTCTAAACTTCTGAGGGCCGGACTGTTGGAGGCGAATACGCAGGCTGCGAGAAAGAGCTCCGCCGCCACTTTCGTTTGACACCTGCGTCGGCTTGCGCTCGCAACTCTTGTGTCATGAGCTTTTTAGCGAGCCGTCAAAGAATCTTGACACCCGGAGAAAGCATTCACACCGGATAAACTGCGCGCGAAATGGCGGGTCGGGAAGTCGTGGTCGGAGTGTCCGGGGCGTCCGGCGCCGCCCTCGCTGCGAGATTCGTCGAGCTGGCCCTGCGCGCCCGGGAGCTCGCCCGCCTGCACCTCGTTCTTTCCGCGGCCGCGCTCGACGTCGCTCGTGAAGAGATCGACGGACGCATTGCGACGACCGCGGACTGGATCGACAGGCTCAAGGTTCCCGGCAGAACGGCCAAGAGGATCCTGGCCCACTCCAACCAGGAGGTGGGCGCGTCGATCGCGTCCGGTTCCTACCCCGCCGCCGGCATGATCGTAGTTCCCTGCAGCGGAGGGACCCTGGGCGCGATCGCCAACGGCATCTCGCGGGATCTGATCGGGCGAGCCGCGGACGTGATGCTCAAGGAGCGTCGGCCGCTCGTCCTCGCTTTGCGCGAGTCGCCCTATTCACTCGTGCACATCGAGAACATGCGCCGAGCCACGCTGGCCGGCGCCGTGGTCATGCCGCCGGCGCCGGCCTTCTACATCGTGTCCGGGTCCCCGGAGAGATTTCTCGACGCGTATTGCGTTCGGGCGGCGCGCTGGCTCGGGTTGACCGTGCCGGGCGAGGACTTTCGATGGACGGGCCCGAAGCCGGCGGGTCGGAAATGACGGCCCGCTCCGCGTCGCTTCCTCCGCGTCCGCGCGCGAGCCTCCCGGGCCGATGGACGAAATCCCTGGCCACCACGCTCGAGATGATCAAGTTCTCCCACACGCTCTTTGCCCTTCCCTTCGCGCTGCTGTCCGCCGTCCTCGCGGCGCAAGGGATTCCGGCGACGGCAACGATCGTCAAGATCCTGCTGGCGATGGTCGGAGCGCGCAGCGCGGCCATGGCGCACAACCGGCTGGTCGACCGCGATTTGGACGCCGCCAACCCGCGAACCGCCGGACGCGCGCTGCCATCGGGCGCGCTGTCGGTCGGATTCGTGCGAACCTTCCTGATCGCGTCGGTCGTCGTCTTCCTGGGAGCCGCGGCGAGCTTGAACAGGCTGACCCTTCTGCTTTCACCCGTGGCGCTCGCGCTTCTCTTCTTCTATGCGTACACGAAGCGTTTCACGTGGCTTTCCCACGCCGTGCTCGGCCTGTGCCTCGCCGTCGCGCCGGTCGGCGCGTGGATCGCCGTCCGCGGGCGCATCGATCTGGTCCCGGTGCTCCTCGGGCTGGCGGTCCTGTTCTGGACCGCGGGGTTCGATTTGCTGTACGCCCTCCAGGATGAGGAGCACGACAGACGGGTGGGTCTGCAGTCGGTACCGGCGCGATGGGGAACGCGTCGGACGCTCTTCGTTTCCGGTCTCCTGCACATCGCGATGTGGCCGCTCCTGATCGCGGTGTGGCGTTTGACCGGGAGCGGAAGCCTGTTTGCCGCCGGGATCGGCGCGACCGCGCTGTCGCTCATCTACCAGCACGCGATCGTGCGGCCGGGAGACCTCTCCCGCATCAACACAGCCTTCTTCGCCGCCAACGGCTTCGTCTCGATCACCCTCGCCGCCTTCGGAATCGCCGACGTCTTATTGAGATGACGCGCTCGATTTTTGAGGGTTCACCCGCCTTCCGCCTTCCGCCTCCCGCCTTGCGCGTCAGTTAGAATCCGCGCCGATGGCGATTCCGTCGGAAGGGGACGTCAAGCTCCGCCACGTGGCCATCGACGGCCCCATCGGCGTGGGCAAGACCTCGATGGTGGAGCTGCTGGCCCGGCGCTTCCACGGAACGAAGATTCTGGAGGACGTGGACAACCCGTTTCTGGGAGATTTCTACAAGAAGAAACAGGGCTCCGCGTTCCAGACCCAGCTTTTCTTTCTCCTGTCCCGCTATCAGCAGCAGCGCGAGATCGCCCAGATCGACCTCTTCACCAACCTGGTGCTGGCCGACTACCACTTTCCCAAAGACAAGATCTTCGCCTGCCTGAACCTCGACGACTCGGAGCTGATGATCTACGACCGGCTGTACTCCCTTCTCGCCGACTCGGTGCCCAAACCGGACCTGGTCATCTACCTGCAAGGGTCGCTGGAGACCTGCATGAAACGCATCAAACGGCGGGAGCGCTCGATCGAGAAGGGAATCACGCCGGAGTACCTGGCGCAGCTGATCGAGGCCTACAACTACTACTTCTACCACTACGAGGAGACGCCGCTTCTGGTCGTCGACACCAACGAGATCGACTTCGTCAACCGCCCGGCCGACTTCGACGACCTCGTCGCCCAGATCCAGCGCGCTCGGCGAGGCGTGCAGTACTACGTCCCCGCGGCGCACCCCTAGGGGATTGAGAGGGAGAGGGGGCGAGTGGGTGATCTCCCCGTCCCCCCGTCCCCCCGTCCCCCCGTCACCCCGTCCCCCCGTCACCCCGTCCGCGGCAAGAGCCCCCTGCGGTACAATCGCCACGCGCCCTCACCGGCGGCGATCCCTCTTTTCGGGGACGTCGACCGGAAGGAAAGGAGCGTTTGAATGGCCTCTCTCTCGCAGACCTCTCCGGTCACCGTCCCCGCGCTGGTCTCCGCCAAGGGCCGCGAAAAGATCGCCATGATGACGGCGTATGACGCGCCGACCGGGGCATTGCTCGATCAGGCCGGCCTGGACGTGCTCCTGGTGGGCGACTCGGTCGAGATGGCCGTCTACGGCAAGCCCAACACGCTTTCGGCCACGATGGACTCGATGCTCCGGCACGCGCGGGCGGTTTCGTCCTCCTGCCGCCGGGCGCTGGTCGTCGGGGACATGCCCTTTCTCTCCTACCAGACCGATGCGCCCCGCGCGGTGTCCAACGCCGGGCGCTTCCTGGCCGAGGCGGGCTGCGGAGCGGTGAAAGTCGAGGGCGGTCGGCGCATTCTGCCCGCGGTCGAGGCGATCCTGGCCGCCGACATTCCCGTCATGGGACACGTCGGTCTCACACCCCAATCCGTGCACAAGCTCGGCGGGTTCAAGGTCCAGGGGCGGCAGGCCGCATCGGCCCAGGAGATCCTGGAGGACGCCCGCGCGCTGGCAGAGGCCGGTTGCTTCGCCATCGTTCTCGAGTGCGTGCCGGAAGATCTCGCCCGGGAGATCACCGGCGCCATTCCCGTCCCCACCATCGGAATCGGCGCGGGCGCGGGGTGCGACGGCCAGGTGCTCGTCTTCCACGACGTGGTCGGACTGACCCCGGACCTGCGGCCGCGTTTCGTGCGCCGGTACGCCAACCTGGCCGAGGCGATCACGCAGGCGGCACAGTCGTTCACCCGGGACGTCAAGAGCGGCGCTTTCCCGAGCCAGGAGGAATCCTTCTCCGCCGGGCACGAGCCCGCGCTCCGTCGCGTGTACTGACCGGGCCTCGATCACGCCGTGGAAATGGTGGGCCGGGCCGACCGGCTGCGGGAACTCGTGACTCGGGGCCGGCGCGCGGGAAAGACGGTCGGGTTCGTGGCCACCATGGGGGCTCTCCACCAGGGACATCTGTCGCTGGTGGCCCGCGCGCGCGCCGAGTGCGGCCTGGTTGTGGTCTCGATCTTCGTCAACCCGCTTCAGTTCGGCCGGGGCGAGGACTTTCAGAGCTACCCGAGGAGACCGCAGGAGGATGCGCGCCTGCTCGAGACGGCCGGCGTCGATCTCCTCTACCTTCCTGAGGCGGCCGAGCTCTACCCGCCTGATTTTTCGACCTCCGTCGAGGTCCGCGGCGTGTCGGAGGGGGAGAGGGAGCGATCCGGCCGGGGCACTTTCGCGGCGTGGCCACCGTGGTGGCCACGCTCTTCCACCACGTCGACCCCGACGTGGCCTACTTCGGCCGCAAGGACCTTCAGCAGGTCGCCGTGATTGCGCGCATGGCGCGAGACCTCGGGTTCCCCGTGCGCCTGGCCGTCGGCGAGATCGTCCGCGAGGCCGACGGCCTGGCGATGTCGTCGCGCAACGTCTACCTGTCGCGGGAGGAGCGCAGCCGGGCCGCGGCGCTCCCCCGCGCGCTGTTCGAGGCGAGACGGCGGGCCCGGGAGGGCGAAACGGACGCCTCCCTCCTGGAGCGCTCGGCGCGGGACGCCCTGGAAGCCGCGGGCCTGCGAGTCGACTACGTCGAGGCCGTCGAACCCCGGACCATGCAGCGATCCGCGCGGGTCCAGTCAGGAGTCGCGCTGACGGCGGCGATCCGAGTGGGGAACACGCGGCTGATCGACAACGTTCTGTTGCTCGAAGAGTGAGAGAATCGGAAAGAATCCTGTGATCGCAACGCGATCGCACCGTGATCGGGTGATCGGAGAAGACTCGAACGATGGCAACCGTCACTGAAAATCCGGAAACCGCTCCTGCCGCGACGCAGGACGCGTTCGTATTCGGCGGACGGACGTTCACATCGCGCCTGATCGTGGGGACGGGAAAGTACGCGACGTTTCCGCTCATGAAAGAGGCCCTCGAGGCGTCCCAGGCCGAGATCGTCACCGTGGCCGTCCGGCGCGTGAACCTGACCGACCGGACCAAGGAGTCTCTCCTCGACTTCATCCCCCGCGGCATGACGCTTCTGCCCAACACGGCGGGCTGTTATTCCGCGCAGGACGCCGTGCGCGCGGCGCGCCTGGGACGCGAGGTCGGCCTCTCCAACTGGGTCAAGCTCGAGGTCCTGGGCGACGAGCAGACCCTGTGGCCGGACAACGAGGAGCTCCTGGCGGCGACGCGCACGCTGGTCGGTGAAGGCTTCGTCGTCTTTCCCTACACTTCCGACGACCCGATCATGGCCCGCAAGCTCGAAGACGCCGGCGCCGCCGCCGTGATGCCGCTCGGCGCCCCGATCGGATCGGGCCTCGGCATCCAGAACCCCAACAACATCTCGATCATCCTCGAGCGCGCCAAGGTCCCGGTGATCGTCGACGCCGGGGTGGGCACGGCCTCGGACGCCTGCGTCGCGATGGAGCTGGGCGCGGCCGGGGTGCTCATGAACACGGGCATCGCCGGAGCCTCGGACCCCGTGCGCATGGCCCGGGCGATGCGCGACGCGGTGCGGGCGGGCCGTGACGCATATCTGGCGGGGAGGATTCCCAGGAAGCGCTACGCGACAGCGTCCTCGCCGATCGAAGGGCGGGTCGGGACGCCGCACCCGAGTCCTCAGTCCTAAGTCCAGAGTCCTAAGTCGTTTGGCGGGGTTCCGAAGGCGTTTGGACCGGCCGCCGCTGCTCCCCAACTTCGGACCTCGGATTTGGGACTCCAGGCTTCGGCCTCCCGATGCCGCTTTCAAATACTTCTTGCACCGGTCCGAATCCGCGTGCTAGCTTTTCGCAGCTTTTACAAGATCCCGCACCAATCTATCGTCTTTATGTTTGTCCTCCCCCCATCCGTACGCCTTCGCGGGGACGCGTACGCGCGCTCGAAAGGGGGTCGGTCCTAGAAAGAATCTGCGGGGGCGGCCGCCGCGTGGCGCACCGCCAGTTCGAGTTTCAACTTTTTTTGAAACGGGACCCAGAAGATCCCGGATGGGTAAAACCCAGGAGATCGGTAATTTCCATGATGCAGCAATACACGGACAAGAATCTGACTTGCGTCGACTGTGGCGGAACGTTCCTGTTCTCGGCCGACGATCAGGAGTTCTACGCGCGCAAAGGCTTCACCAACGAGCCCAAGCGCTGCAAGCCCTGCCGCGACAAGCGCAAGGCCGCCTCGGGAGAAGGCCGCGAGCGGACGTTCTATGACGTCACGTGCGACGGATGCGGCAAGCAGACCCAGGTGCCCTTCAATCCGACCAACGGGAAGCCCGTCTACTGCCGCGAGTGTTATTCCGCTCGCCGCGCACAGCAGGCTTACTGAAGAATCGTTTCGACCGACATCACAGCCCCGGCATCGCCGGGGCTTTTTTTTGCTATCGTGATCGGGCGGATTCCCATGTCGTCCACCACCACCAGCCCTCTGACCGCGGCGCAGGCTCTGACCGACGCGATCGGCCACACCCCGATGGTCGAGCTGCCCCGCTATGGCCGCGGCGCCGCCCGCATCGTCGCCAAGCTCGAGTGGTTCAACCCCGGCGGAAGCATCAAGGACCGTATCGCTCTCGCCATGATCGAGGACGCCGAGCGTCGGGGGCTGATCGCTCCGGGCGGCACGATCGTCGAGCCGACGTCGGGCAACACCGGCGTGGCCCTGGCCATGCTCGCCGCGGTACGCGGCTACGGATGCGTGATCGTCATGCCCGCGGGATACGGCCAGGTCAAGGCGCGCCTGATGGAGGCTTTCGGCGCGAAGGTGGTCCGCACGCCGGCGCAGGAGCTGATGCGCGGGGCGATCGAGCGCGCCCAACAAATCGCTCGAGACATTCCAGGCTCCTACCTTCCCAACCAGTTCTCCAACCCCATCAACGTGCACGCCCACTACACGACGACCGGCCCGGAGATCTATGCCGAGCTCGGCCCGTCGATCGACGCCTTCGTGGCCGGGGTCGGCACGACCGGGACCTTCACCGGCGTGGCGCGGTACCTTTCCGAGCGGATTCCGGGGCTCCACCGCGCCGCCGCCGAGCCGCAGGGTTCTATCCTGGGAGGCGGACCACACGGATCGCACGCCGTCGAGGGAATCGGGCTGTCCTTCTTCCCCGAGATTCTCGACCGAAGCCTCATGGACGAGGTCGTGACCATCGACGACGCCACGGCTTTTGCGACCTGCCGGACGCTCGCGCGGGAGGAAGGCCTGCTCGTCGGAGGCTCCTCCGGGGTCGCCGCCGCCGCGGCCCGGAAGATCGCGCAGCGCCTGGGCCCGGGCCGGACCGTCGTGACGATCTTCCCCGACGGCGCGGAGAGGTATCCCAACCAGGGCATTTTCGAAGAATAGCGCGACGTGCGACGTTCAACGTTGAGATCCACTCCGGAACCGAGAACGTCGCACCGAGAACGCCGCACGAGGTAGACATGGGCTTCTCGACCGACTGCATCCACGCCGGCAACGCACCGGATCCGACGACGGGCGCCGTGTCGGTCCCGATCTACCAGACCTCGACCTACGTCCAGGAGGCCCTGGGCAAGCACAAAGGGTACGAGTACGCCCGTACCCAGAACCCGACGCGGCAGGCGCTCGAGGAGAACATGGCCGTGCTCGAGGGAGGATCCGGCGCGCGCGCGTTCGCCTCGGGTATGGCCGCGATCACCGCCGTCTCGACGTTCGTGAAAGCGGGAGACCACGTGGTCTGCTCCAACATGACTTACGGCGGGACCTTTCGCTACTACACCCAGATCCAGTCCCGCTACGGAGTCGAGTTCTCCTTCGTCGACACGTCGGACGCCGGCGAGGTCGAGCGCGCCTTCCGCGCGAACACGCGCCTTCTGCACCTGGAGTCCCCGACCAACCCGATCATGACCGTCTGCGACATCGCCAGGCTCTCGGCGCTGGCCCACGAGCGCGGCGCGCTGGTGGTGGTCGACAACACGTTCGCGTCGCCCTATCTGCAAAGGCCGCTCGATCTGGGGGCGGATCTGGTCGTGCACTCCACGACGAAGTTCTTGAACGGTCATTCCGATTCGGTGGGCGGGATCGCGGTCGCCAGGAGCCCGGAGCACGTCGAGTGGCTCTCCTTCGTCCAGAACAGCTCGGGAGCGATCCTGTCGCCGTTCGATTCCTGGCTCGTGCTGCGCGGAATCAAGACTCTCGTCGTGCGCATGGAGCGGCACGAGAAAAACGGGAACGAGGTCGCGCGCCATCTCGCGGCTCACCCCAAGGTCCAGAAGGTCTTCTATCCCGGTCTGCCCGACCACCCGCAGCACGCGCTCGCCCGCAAGCAGATGCGGGGCTTCGGCGCGATGATCTCCTTCGAGCTCGGCTCTTTCGAGGCGGCCAGTCGCCTGCTGGGCGCGGTCCGGCTCTGTTCCCTGGGAGAGAGTCTGGGCGGCGTCGAGACACTGATCTCCCATCCCGCCACGATGACCCACGCATCGATCCCGGAGGCCGAGCGCAACCGACTGGGCGTGACGCCGGGCCTCGTGCGGATTTCGGTCGGGATCGAAGACGTCGAGGATCTCGTCGCCGACCTCGACCGGGCCCTGGCCGCGGTCTGATCCGGAAACCCCGGCGAGCAGCCCGTGTGCCCCGACCCGCCGTTTCGGCAGAACCTCCGAGTCAGGCCCTGCTAACGCAGCAGCTCGAGCCCCCGGGCCCGCGCCGAGAGTGAAATGTCCTGGGGTCGATGCTCTCCGGAGAGCCACACAATCCACTGGGCGTCGAGCTCCTTCTTGAGGCGGCCAAACGCCACGCCGAGCAGGAGCGGGTTGGAGACGTTCTCGGAAGCTCCCCATGGGTCCGAGCCGCCGGACTTTCCCGCCAGCGACCAGACGTAGAGCGGCACGCGGAGCTTCTCCAGATAGAGGCGCGCCGCCGCAGGACTGATCCGCGAAGCGTCCTCGGTGCGCTGTCCCAGCACGAGGAGCACCGCCCGCCGGCCGCGCGTCGCGGCGGCCTGCAGCCCGGCGACCGCGACGGCGTCGGCGTAACGGGCCGGCGTTTGCGCGGGGTTCGGATCGTCGACGTGGGAGAGGAGCCATTGGAGGCCGCCGTCCCGGGCACGGAAATCGTGCGAGCTCTCGAACAGCTCGGTCCGCAGGTGCCCCCCGCGTGCGACCCGCACCACGGGCCACAGGAATCGGACCTGGTCGTCTCCCTCCAGGCGCATCTCGTTCTTGAAGGGTTGGCGGTCCACGAAGGCCCGGCCGAGCGCGGTCTGCGCCCTGGACGGACCCTCGCCGAGCCGGGACAGCGCCTCGGCGCTGGAGAGATCGCGAACGATCAGGACCTGCGCCGCGCCATGGTCGACCGCGACGACGGACAGCGGCGTCCGATCCTCGACAAACCAGTCCGAGATCCTCTCCGCCGTGGGCGGGGTTGCGCTGACCCGCACGGGCACCGAGGTCAGCTCCGCCCCCGCCTGGCTCTCCGCTCCTCCCCCCAGCACGAGATCGCGGCGTGCCTCGATCCGATTGGGAAACTCGGCCGCGACGGTGAGGATGTGCGTGGCACCCGGGTCGTACGGGGGGATGGTGAAACGCCGGCCGGGACTCGGTGCCACATTGACTCCGTCGAACGTCGCCGACAGCTTTGTCGGCTCAGAGCCCAGGAGGCTCTCGCTCGAGACAGTCGCCGCTGTCGGCTGGCCTGCCGGCCCGCGCTCGAGGAGAACCTCGACTTCCGCCGGAGGGCGAGGCAGATTGAGCCACTGATGGACTCGGCCGATCTCCTCTCCCCTCTCGTCCAGCGCCCGCGCAACCAACTCGTGGGGCGATAGCTCCTGGCCCAATTCCACGTTGGCTGTCCAGGGGGAGTGTTCCAAACGAGCCACTGTCGAGCCGTCCAGGCGCACCTCGACCGCTGCCACCGGACCGGTTACCGAGAATTCCACCTTCTGGGTACCGGCCACGAGTCCGAGGAAAAACGTGAGGAAGGCGATCATGTCGAGGTGCCGACAATGCGCGTCGAGCTGGCTGTCAAAACCCGGCGGGTGTGTCCCTCATTCCTTTACCGCGCTCTGGCCCGGGCCTTGGCCGCGGGCCGGGGGCGCGCCGCCCGGGGGCGCACGACCTTGCTCTTGGCGCCCGCCGTCGCCTTCTGGATCCAGTCGGTGAAACCGGGGGACGCGTCGTCGACGCGATAGGCCAGAATCTCCGGAAGCTCGTAGGTGTTGACCTTCTGGATGGTTTCTCGGACCGCCGGAAAATTCTTGGCGCAGGTCTTGATCAGCAGCAGGTATTCCTCGTCGGAGCACACACGCCCCTTCCACCGGTAGATGGAGTGGATGTGAGGAACGAGATTCACGCACGCCGCCTGGCGGTTGCGAATGAGCGCGTGGGCGATGTCCAGGGCTTGCTCCTCGGTCCCCGCGGAGGTGGCGACGACGATCAAGTCCTGAGCACGCACGGTCGGATTCCATTCTCCGCTGCGTGGAAAGTCAAGCGCAGGGAGTCCTCCGACGTCGCTTTCGGATGCGAACGACCGCAAATCGAGTCGGAAGGTTCGGATGAGCCCGCGTTTCCGGGCCGGCCGAAGGGGAATGGCCTCGAGAGCGGCGTGTTAAGATTCCTTCCCGATCTTTGAATGACACAGCGAGACCCCGTGGGGGCGAAACGGCTTCGACGGGGACGAGCAGGCGAAAGGTCGCATGCCGAGGTTTCACCTACCTCGTCAAAAGGTGAAAAACGATAGCTGCCAATAACAGCAATCTCGCTCTGGCCGCTTAATTAAGTAGCCACGGTGTGGGAGAAGCGCACCCGCCGCGCCTCCTACGCCGACGCCAAATGCGGGTGTAGCGCCTCCGGATCCCCGGACGGAGGCGCGAAAACCATTCGGGGTTGTCCAACCGTCGTTTTGCCTCTTCTCGAGACGGCCGGACGAGAACTCAGAAGAGGCTGAGCATGGAGTGGCCTTTCCTTTGACGTCTCCGGACGCGGGTTCAACTCCCGCCGCCTCCACCATTTCAAAGATGTAGAACCGGGTTCCGGGTCCTCGGGCGTCGGGCCGACGTCGAGCAGGGCCAGGACCTGGAGCTTGGAAATTGCTCGGTAGTAAGGCCTCGCTGCCTCGCTCACCACCGGCTCGAGCCGGATCTTGCCGATCAGGGCCCGAAGAAGCAGGGCAGAACGCTCCGTACGACGCTCCAGGACCTCTTGGAGGACCGCCACCCTCTTCTCGATCCACACGAGCGGCGGAAGACTCGAAACTGCCTCCTGGCCACGCTTGAGGAGTTCCAACTCCGCCTTGAGTTCGTCGCACCGCTGTTCCGAGGCCAGCAGCGCGTCGGCAAGAGCCCTGCTACCTCGACCCTCCCCGATGAACTGCACGAAGTTCGCGACCCGCCGTTCCTCGCCTTCGAGGTCTGCCTCCTTCAGCCTGATGCTCTCAGGCGCCGCAGAGTTGGCCTTTGAAAGCTCTTCCTCGACCCGCTTCATGACGTAGGCCAGGTTCTCCCTCAAAGCGAGCTTCTCCCTGATGGCTGCTAGGGTGATCCGTTCCGCGAGAGTCCGGCGCACTAGGAGCCGGTTCTCGCATTTCCGCCTCGTTGCCCCGACACATCCGTAGTAGCCCCCGCTCTTCCCCGTCACCCGAGCAACCGCGCCTCCACAGATGCCGCAGATCAAGCTCCCCGAAAGAAGTTCTCGGGGATAGGTCGCAAGTCGCCCGCCAGTTTGATCCTGAAAGCCGCGGCGACCCTTTCCGCCGGGCCAGGTCTTGCGCACTCCCTCGAGCCGTTTCTGGACCTGCCCCCAGAGGTCCTTCGAAATGATCCGAAGGGTCTCGTCGGTACTCACGAACCACTCAGACTCAGGCTTTGGAAATTGACGTCGCCGGCCCGTCTTCGGGTCTCGCCTCGTCTGGGTTCGATTCCAGATCCAACGACCAATGTACTTCTCGCTGCGAAGCATCCGATGAATAGTGGCCGGAGACCACCCCTTCGACCGGCGACGACCCGAGACCGATTGCTCGTTCAGTCGCCGAACGATCCACGACTCTGACCGACCGTCCGCAAAATCCTGGAAGACGCGAAGTACGACGCCGGCCTCGCGCGACTCGATGACCATCCGGTAGCCCTCTGGCCGCGGTCTCCCCTTCTTGTCCATCCGGACCGTGCCCACGGCAACGGACTGGTACCCGAAAGTCGCCTCGCCGACGATGAAGCCCCTCTGCTTCTGCCCGATTTGCCCGCGAAGGGTCTTCTTCCTGAGGTCCGTGAGCTGAAGCTCGTTGAAGATGCCTCGCACTTGGATCCCGACGTTCGCTTCCTCGTCGTTCGAGTCGAGGCCGTCCGCTACCGACAGGACCCGCACTCCGTTGAACCGCAGCTCCTCGAGGACAGAAAGCATCAGCAGCGTGTTCCGCGCCAGCCGCGAAAGATCATCGATCAGGACAACCTCGAATTCGTGCTGTTCGCCCGCCCGAAGTAGCGCGTTCAGCCCCGTCCGATCCTTTCGGGCGCCGGACGTTGCCACGTCGGTATAGATCTGGCCGTCATCAACCGTGTAGCCACGAGCGGCTGCGAGCTTGCGACAAGCGGAGATCTGGTCGTCGATGCTCTCAGGTCTCTGGTTCTCCGAGCTGTACCGAGCGTAGATCGCGGCTTTCATCGCTCCTCCTCGCTGAACCCTTGCTCCGATTCCGGAGCCACCGATGACCTCATGAGCCTCACGAACTCCGCGGCGAGCTCCTCAGCAACGTGATCGAGCAGCGCTCTTACCGCAGGGTTTTGCTTGACGCTCCACTCGTCGTCTTCCGGCCTCTCGACCGATCGCCCGCCAGCTAGTCCGTCAATGTCGGCCATGATAGACAGTGTCTATTATAACTCGCAAGCCAAGCCTCTAGCGCTCGAGATCGAGACCCCTCGCAATCCGGGTCACGCTAACCTCAACTCGAGCCTTGACTTCGTCGCCCAATCGGCCTCCAGCAAGAGCTGGCAGCGCCAGACTCGACGGGCCACCTCTTGCGGCTCTTGACCGCCTCCTCGTCCGTCTGGAGGCCGCCAGCCGACCGAAATCGATTCCGCCGTAGATCTTCCTCGCGCCCCGCTCGGGGCCAATCGAGAAGTAGAGGCGTCCCTGGTCGGTCAACATGACTCGCAGGTCAGGCGCCCGTCCTGATCTCAAGCCGTCCGGCAGACGGAACCCGGGCAGCTCACGTGCGACTCTCGCCTCAAAAGCTCGCAGCGCGTAGAGGATCGCTGCGATCGAGCTCACCGGTACGGTCAGTTCCCGCAGCTTGAGGGCCACTTCGAACTCGAGCAGATTTCGCGCTGAGAATCGCCGGCTGCTGCCACGACCTCGGGCATCCCCAAGGTCCGGAACGATCACGCCTTTCTCGCAAAAATAGATAAGCCGGTGCTGGGGCTGTCCCAAGAGGCGAGCCGATTCGGAAAGCGACCATTCGGACTTCATCGAATCTCGCAATGATAGGCGCGGCCTATCATCTTTGGGAGCCGCGCCTTCGCCTTCCGGCGCGAATCCGATGTTCAGTCAAAGCCCCTGATTGTGTGACCTTGAAAATGCACGCACCTTTCCGCGGCCCAACCGACCGTACGATCTTCGGGATAACTGTCTTGGCGAGTTCCCCCAACTCCGTGGCGTTCGCTGGACCGACCGAAAAGATCACGACTCTTGCGTTGGACGTCAAGATTGATTCGACGGCCAATGGGTTCAAGCGAAGCCGTTCGTCCTTAGTGAGTGCGATGTAGTTCTCGCGGGCGATGAATGAAAGCCATTCTTCATCCGAAACGCCTTCTGAAAAGACCTCGTGATAGGCGACCACGGTGACGTCGCACAGCCGTACCGCATCCACGAACTTGCCGTGGGGTGTGACTTTTCGTTCACAACATGAGATCGAACGCGAGGCCGCTTCGACCCTCGCCTCTGCCTGGGCCGGTGTGTCGGCTCAGCCACAGCGTCATCGCGCCGGCCGACCCGCGGGCGAGCCGGTAGATCCGTTCGACGCGCACGCCCTCGCGCGGCACTTCCTCGATGAACAAACCAACGCCGATGTCCTGCAACACGCGCGAGCGGGCGCCGTGGTCTGCCGTCGGCAACTTCGCTCGCACGAGTTTCACCATTCCAGCGGGCGCCGCAAGCGGCATAAACGGAATCCAGTAGTCTGGCACCGTCGTCCCGAGGCGATACTGCGATATGGCCGACGCCGAACGCGGCAGCGCGACCGGCAGCGACGTGTTCCAGTCGGTTGCAAGGTCAGTGGGTGAACCCGATGCGCCGCAGATCATACGCTCGATGCCCCACACCATCGTCGCCAGCTCGTCACGTAACAACATCACGTCTTCCACGGCACCGCCGTCGACCGACGCCAGCGCGCTTGCGGTCACGAGCAGCCCGTGCGACAGCGCAGCGAGTGCGATCGGTGGGGTCGACACACTCGCATCGTTCGTTAGCACAAATGCTTTCCAGCTACCGGTCGGGCCGTCCACGACGCCGTAATGCGGAACCACCGTCGCCTTGCCGAACGTGTCGATCACCGACAGCGAAGCGATCTCCGTGCTCGACCCGACTGGTACGATGAGAGGAAAACCGAACCAATCATTGCCGTAGACCAGCGCGAACTCGCGCAAGAGCAGCCTTCCGATATCTTCGGCCGCTGCCGGAAGTGCCGCGACGTCGACCGCGGCGTCTTCGATCTCCCAGAACCTGCGGGGAGGCATACCGCGAAACGATATCGGCGTCGGCACGACCGTCTTGGCCGGTGACGTGGCCGGCGTTGCCGTATTTGCCCCCGCCGCGCGATCAAACGTGTACCAGTCGGCGTATCCGCCGTCGTACTCCGATGCAACGTATCTGGCCGCGTCCATCGACGACGACAGGGAGAACGCGTACTCGAACCGATCGGCCTGCCACGCCGTTCCGACCGCAGGCTCGCAGAATAGCGATGCATACCACGTGCGCCATGCCTCCAGCACGCCGAATACCGTCGCGGCGGCATCCGCCGGGATCGGGGGCGTGGCCGGCAGCGCGCTCGCCGTTGCGACGTCCGCATACAGCTTGACACCGTCGATCGCCCGCCCCGCAACGACGCTCGAAAGCGCCGCCGCATCACCGCTCTGCGCTGCGATCGGATAGGCGGCGAGGTAGATGGCTGCGATCGCCGGTGCGACCTGGGCGTGTGCGAGCATCCGCGCGAACTGCAGGCCGGCCTCGGCCGATTGCCGTACGTCGGCGGTGGCCGCCGCGGGCCGCACGCGCTCGCGCTCCACGACCGCCTCGAGCGGGAGGGTACCGTCGTACGCAGCGTCGGCACCTCCACCGAACGCGCATTGGTCGAGCGCCGTCGTACGAACGGAGACCGAAGCCGAGATCGGTGAGCCCCCGTCCTGTCCCGTGAATTCGCCGACCTGCCATTGCCGGCAGAGAAGCCATAGCGGATCGTGCGCGCGTGCGGCGAGTCCTTCGGATAAATCGGCGGAACGCGCACGCGGTTCGATGCGATACCAGGTCGTGATGGAAGCCATTAGCCCGTCACCTCGCGTTCGACGACGCGGATCGCGGCAACATCGATCGACGGCACCTCCGGCGTTGCGGTCGTGGCATTGTACGGAAAGTACAGCGCCGGTAGATAGTGACCGAGCGCTCCCAGCGCGTCGGGATCGACGCCGCGGATTTTCGCGAGGTCGAGCGCTTCGAGCACCGAGCCTTCGAGCGATTCGAGCGTCCACTCAGGAAACGCGTCGGGTGCGACCGCGACCAAGATCGCCTGAGGAGGGCGCGCGCTTGGATTGGAGCAGTCAAACGCGACGCCGGTCGTCTGGGAGCTCCCAGGCACGACGTCGATCCACTCGTCGACGAACAACCCCGCGATCTGGGCACCCGCCGGCTGCGGTCCGGGCGTCCACGAGATGAGCGAGAGCGTGCTCTTCGACGGCGGCGGCGCGCTATCGAGCCCGCCCCACCGATCGCCGGCAACGGCCGGCACCTGCGCGACGGCCGGCAGAGCGAACGGCGTGCCGGCAAGGCTCTCCGCGAGGAGCATCGCCGCATCCATCCGCTCGATGCCCGCGCGAACGCGGGCAGCCCGTTGCAGGAACCGCACCGCCGCGAACGCATCGCCACCTTGCAGGGCAACGCTGTTGGTCCATAGCTGCGCGAGCGACGCGGTCGCGGCCGTGACAAACGCCGGAAGCACGACGAATGGAGAGCCGAAGGTTGCCTGCAAGCGCGCGACCTCGTGCGCGACGCGTGCGTCCGCCGATGCGGTCGTCCGATCGAATCCGTTCGCGTGCGCATCGAGTGTCGCGGTGCGCGCCGTAAGGTCGGCGAACGCGGCGGCGGCCTGCGCGGGCCAGCCGCTTGCATCGCTCTCCGGGAACGCGCCGCTCCCACCGAACGAGGCGGCGTCGAGCAACGCGGCCTCCGTCGTCGGTGACTGGGCGAGCGCGGCACTCGCCGCGCGCAGGTGCGACTCCGCCGTATCCGCTCGCGCCTGCAATTCCGCCGTATCGACGGAGTACGGCGTGTCGCTCGGCCCAGCGAAATCTGCCGGCGTGACCGCCCGCGCGCCGTTGACCATTCGCGCCGCAGCACGCGCCAGCACGAGCCATTCAGCCAGCCCAATCGTCTGAGCACTCCACGTCTGATTGCGCTCCGTGACCGCGCTTGCAGCAGCGCCGGGCGCGACTCCCGCCGGGCGGTGCGTGCGCGCGGCCGCGAGAATGCGCGCCGCGAGCTCGGGTCCTCCGTTCAACGCTTCCGGCAGTGCGAGCACGTCGAGCGGTGCGAGGCCGAGCTCGTTGAAGCCGAACTCCACGGTAACCGGAGCCGGCGCCGCAAAGGTTACGCGCAAACGCACGCGCGACGGATCGCCGAGCAGCGTGCCGGCCCATGCGTTAAGTCGCGGTTCCGCTGCCGCGCGCGGCGTGGACGCCCATCCCGTCGCCGTCGTCTCGAGCGCCAGGCTCAGCACCCGATAGGTCGCGGCGTTGCCGCTGCGCGGCGTGGAGACGAATCCGATCTCCGGCGGCGGTGCGTCGCCGCGAGCGATCGCATCGACGGTCGCGCTCGCACGCACCGTGTTGCCGCGCGTCAATTGATGCACGCTCTCGGCAAGCGTCAGATCCGCCACCGCGTCGAGCGCGACGGCAAGCGTATCGAGCGCCGCCGTCGTGCCGCTCCGTTCCGGCGTTCCACTGGCCGGCAGTCCCGCGCCATTCCAAAACGTGGGGCTCGTTTGAAAAGCGCGCACGAGTGCGAGTCCGTCCACGACGTCAAGCGCGCTGGCTGCGTCGCTTGGCACTACGGCGCGGAACGCGTCGATGAAGCGATCGAGACCGGCCTCATGAAGCGCTCGCTCGAAGCGATAACCGAGAAGTGCACCGAGCGATTGGCCAGAGCGCATCCCGTCGAGCAAATGGAGGCCCAGGCGCACGCGCCGCGAGGAGAGGTCGAGCGAGAAGGGTCTTCCGGCTTCCCCAGCGTGCGCGAGATATGCCGAACGGAGCACCGCCGCAGTAGCCGCCCGATCGACCGACGGCGCATTGATGTAGCCGCTCGATGCGACGGCCGCCGTCGTCGGCCGCACCTGTTCAACCCAACCATAGCCGCCGATTACGACGCCGCCGTTCGGATTCGCGGCGCGCGTCCGGTCGAGCCTCGACTGCGCGAGCGAGCTGATCCATGCATCCAGCCGGTAGGAGGCGAGATCGAACGCTTCACGCAGGGCTGCATCCAAGTCGCTCGCCGAGAAGGCACCGAGCGTTCCAAATGCCTTCCAGAAGGCTGCGAACGCCGGCACGGTCGGATCGCTCTTCAAACCGTCGAGAACCGAGCCGACCGCGCCGCGCCCTGGTAAGGTCCGGGCGAGCACCGACCACGCGTCCGGTCGCGTCGCATCGAATCCGACCAGCTCCGATTCGATACGCTCCGCCTGCTGGGCGGCGTTGGCTGCGAGCAAGAGATCGAAGGCCGCGTCGACATACGCGCGCAGCGCTGCCTGACGTAACAGATAGAAGAACAGCGGCGCGGGCGATTGCGGAGGCGTCGCGTCGCGCAGCGCCTGCCAGCCCATCGCAGCCAGCTCCGTCACGTACGCCGGCGCGGTTTGCCCTGCGAGCGGCGCATCCGCGACGAGTTCGCTGCCCAAGCTACGCGGGTGCAGGACGTAGGTCGCGTTCGCGAGGCGCGTTGCAGCGAGCGGAGCGCCGATCGTTGCCGCGTCGGCTGCCGTCTTCATTGCAAGCGCGGACCACCACGCCGCGTTCAGGTCGCTCTTCGCGAAGTTGAAGAACGTGAAGGCGTATTCGGGTCCGATCGTCCCGCGCGCGGCATACGAAGTCGAGCTGGGCGTCATGCCGAGCACCGCGACGAGCGCCGCCTCCACGTCGCTCGCGCCGCTCAAACGAGGCACGTTTGCCAGCGATTGCTCCCACGTCGAGCGCACCTTGGTCAGCAACGGCGCGAGCTGCGTCTCTACGGGATCGGTCTGCAGCGCCGTCCAATTCGCGCTCCAGCAGACGGGCAAGACGCCGTAGGGCTGCCGTCCCATCATCAGTGCCGGATAATGACCGCGCGCGCGCACGTGGGTTGCGAAATGGTCGCGCACGGCGGGTAAGGTCGTCTCGGGCGCCGGGACCGCCCCGGTGACGAGCTGTTCGAGGTAGTAACCCCACGTCGCGGGCCACAAGGTCGCGTTCATTGCGGCCGCCTGCTCGTCTTCTCCGCCATCGGCGCCTGACACGTGTGCGAACGTGGCGGGAACGATCCCAAGTGCGCGCGCCAGCCGATCCCCGTCGCCGGTCGGCCGCGCGGGGCAACGCGCGGGTCCTTGTTCGATCGCGAACAACGTTTCGAAATCCGGATCGGCGGTCGAATGCGCAGACGGCGTGATATCGGTGTTCTTCGTCGCGGCATCCCGCGGCAGGAGCGCGAGCCCGTCGCTGTAGTGATGCGCCTGTAAGAGCGACGCAAAGCGCGCGCTCGCTTCGGCGGCGGCGAGCGTGCTGCGCAATCCGAGCACGACCAGCTTGTCGAAGCCCGGCGCCGCGCCGGCCGCCAGCGGAACCCGCACGCCCATGCCGGCTGCCACCGCCGCATCGAAGTCGCGCAGCCACGCGATGCCCGGGTCGCTCGCCGGTCCGGTTCCGCCCGGCGCCGGACCGACCGCCAGCGAGTCCGCGATCGGGCTGCCGATCGCGAGGACCCGTCCGGGCGCCGTGCCGTTATATCCGAGCACGATCCAACGGTCGGGCAGCACGTTCGTGAACGGCGCGATCGTCCAATCGGCGGCCTTCGTTGCGCTCGTCGCGTCCCCGCTGCCGAGGTACGCGGCGCGTGCCGTACCAAACTGGCGCACGAGCGTTCCGAAGGCGGCCTTCCGCGCTGCGGTGTCGCTCGCTGCGATCGCCAGATACTGCGCGCGCGCCGCCGTTTCGTCGGCCGTCAAGGCCGCTTCGAAGCTGTTGACGTGCACCGCGTCCGGAAAGATGCGAACCAGCAGCTCGTTGCCGGAGAATGCCGTTTCCAAGCGTACCGGCAAGAGCAGCAGCGGAACCTGCGCCGGCGGTGGGCTCGCGAATTTGCTCGCGCTCGGATAGGGAGCGCCGAGCGGGATCGCCGCGAGGTCCGCCGGCGCCGGTGCGAGCGCGCGGTCGAGCGCGCGCCCGAGATCGCGCAGCGTCGTCGCATCGGGTACGGCGCACCGTTTGCCGTTCGCCATGACGTACGCGTACGCACCGGCGCCGCGCAGGACCGTTCCGTCGGCCGGAATCGGACTCATGTCGGGCTCACGGCGGTCTCGGGGCCCAGCAGCGCGATCGCGTGCATCGCGACCCGTACCGGCCGCCGTTCGAGGACGAACGCCATCGTCGCCGCGCCCGCGCTCCATGCCACCCCTTCCCGCGTCGGAGCCGCGGGCGCGGTCGCCGGATCGAGGAAGGCGCCGCTCACGGACACGTCCTTCCAGCTGAGGTCGTTCCAGGTCGGACTCGTTGTCATCGAGGGTTCGGGTTCGAGCCCGAAGCGCGGCTCGGTCGCATGTTGTTCGATCGCGAAGTACCAGCCCGCATCTTTTTCCGCAGGATCCGGATTGCCGCGCGCGTCGGGGATATCGAACCCGAAGAACCGCATGTCGGTGCCGATCGTGCCGCGGAAAAGCGGATATTGCCGGTTACTCGACAGCGTGCGCACAGAGCCCGACCACTGTGCCTGCACCGCAGCGACGACCGCATTGGGATAGCGCGCGAAGAGCGACGCGCGCACGAGCAGGATGATGCGATTCGCGTCCCCGCCGCCGGCGGCGTGCGAGCCAAGTCCACCTGCCGGCGCGAAGCTGCCGATCGCCGGAATGTCCGGCGCTGGGCTCCAGAAGTTCTGGAAGAACGTCGACCGCAGGTCGAGCGGAAAGCCGCGCCACAAGAGCTCGCGCGACATCTCCTCGTTGAGCCCCACGAGGTAGGCCTCAACGAAGGCGTCGTTGGGTGCCAAGGCCGTCGCGCTGTCCTGCGAGATCTCGGAAATGCCGGGCAACATCCACTCCGGCGAGAGCTCCGCAAGCGGCTCGTACATCGCTTGCGGAAACGACGGAGCATTGCGGACGCCGGCAAGCGAATCGCCCGTCGTACGGAGCGGCACGCGCGCACCCGCACGCGCCGCGATCGTGAGCTCCGGGTCGAGGCGAGCCGCCAGCGCCGCGCGGGTCGTCGTCAGCGCGGCCGCGCCACCCAACGGCAGGAACGCAGCCGGAACCGGTGCCGCGACTTGGAGCACCGTCCCCGCAATCTTCGCCGCCGGCCCGAACCGGCCGGCGAACGTGGCCAAGGCGGTGGCATTCGTCGGCAGCACGATCAGCGGCGGGACGTTCTTGTTCGCTTCCTTGAACAGTGCGGGAAGGTTCGGATCCTTGGCGAGCACAATCGGCTGCGCGGCGGTCGGCGAGGCCGTCGTCGCCGTCAGGTTCCAACCCGATAGTTCGTGCGCCGGAGCGGCTGCGAACGCTGCCACGCGCACCGTCGTCGCCACGTCGTCGAAGGC
>CAWGSA010000001.1:0-1497970 GCA_963825175.1 uncultured Acidobacteriota bacterium | reverse complement strand
ATGGGCAGACGTGTCCGGGAGGTTAAGACGGCTTGCCGTCCCCCGCAATAACTTCCGTCTGCCGTAGAAGACAGCAGCTCGAGGTTGCCGGTTGTGGATCGCGGTCCACGCGCTTCTCTGTCACCTGGTTCTCATACGTCGAGCGGCTGCTGAGCTCCGGAAGATCCGTCCACCCGCCGTACGGCCAGTCGTTCGCATTCCGCTTTGGCAACGGAAGCAAAGCTCGAGCAGACAGGCTTCCGCCATCACCCCGGCCGAGGAACACGTCAGCGCATAGTCAAGGACGACGAGGACGATATCGGCTCTCCTTTCGCCGCCAACATGAGGTGAATGAGCGGGCGCCATGTCCTCTGGGGTGTCGTTCGGCTGATATGGATGCCCGCATCGTCGCGGCAGAAAAGCTCGCTAAGGTCGTCAATCTCGGGTCTTCCATGCCTGTCCCAGGCTGTAAGCCGGCTGCTCAGGTCCTCGGTCGAGCCGTCACCCGCTTCCTCAATTCAGCCAGTACGGAGCTTCGAGGGTCCCGTATCCGGCAGCCGATGAAGGCCTGATCAGCGGTTGATTGATCATGTAAGCGCGATGGGAGGTTTGGATTGCGCGAATCGGCGCAATCGAAGCCGGCCTCCTGACACCGGGCGACTCTACCGCCGGCGTACCCGCCAGGTGCGACGTTGCAGCGACGCAGGTCAACGATGCAGGGAATCCCGGCTGTATGCTTCGGCGAGGAAACCCGGTGATCAGCCCGAAGGATGTCGCGGCGGGATTTGATTGAGGGCTCGGGCCGCGGCGTTCGTGTTCCTGAAGGGCCATACGACATCTGCCGGAGACAATAATCAGGCATTTACCTTCGCGCCGAAAAGCTTTCTCATGCACTATATTATAGACTTGACCCCACAGAACCCACGAGTCGGTTGAGGCCGAGAATCAGGTCACGCCTGCGCGCCCAAAGTACTTCGCGGACCGCGCTGATGGGGTTCCCGATGTCAGGGGCCAGCCACGCCGTCAACAGCCGGCCCCGCGAGCTCTCCCGGTCGCGGCTCACGCCCCGCATCCGCGAAACGTCCAGCTCCCCATCCCGGGCCACCTCCAGAACGTAACGCACGCGCCATGAGGATCAATAATAATAAATGAAACCAATTGGCTCTTCCCAATTTGATCATCTCCCCAACGGTTAGCTCGAACCATCGATCTAAGGGGCGGTCACCGCATGCCACGACGACCACCGATGCGCCTGTCACCGCGAGTCGCTGGCACAGGCCATATTTACGCTGGAGATATCGTCCCGGCCACCTGCCCTCCCTTGGACTCGCAGAGGACCTCCGCGTCTGCTGCGTTTCATCAGCTCGCGGCGGAATTCGGCCTGTATCCGAGTCGCCATCCCTTCGTCTACCGACCACTTTCGGAACGACCTCGAGATCAACGCGGTTCCGCTCCGCAATTTGGACCGCGGTGTCGAGACTCTGGCGATTCTTCGTTCGAGAAATAAAAGGCCGCCAGTCGGTCACGGCACGAATCCGTCGGCGATAGCGCCAAAACCGCCTGTCGGCCCACGACTGCCTCAACAGGCCGGATCCGAATGTCGCGTCCGATCGACAAGGGGCCGCGGGGGAACTCGATGAAAAATCGGGACGTCCGGCGAACACAGCCAATTCGTACTTGCGCGAGAAACCGACTTCGGCCAACACGCGGTTCCGGCGTGCCTGGGCCGGCGACGACTCCAGAATGAAATCGAGATCCTCGGACTGGTACGAGCCTCCAGTGTAGATGACGGCTGCAGCTCCGCCGGTGAGCACGGCGCGGATACCCACGCGATCCAGGGCGGCGGCAACGGCGGCGGCGACTCGTCCGAGAGGCGAAGCCCTGTCGATCTTCTTCACAGACGCTTGCCGGCACTCCTCGGCCTCCGTCGAAGGCGATTGATCTCGGTGCGAAGCTCAGCCTCGGCCTCCGCCAGTCTCGCTAGATAGACATGCGTAAGGTCCTTCAGTGCGAAGAGCGTGGGTTGAGTTGGTAGAGCCAGTCTCGGGCCTGTCTGCTGTGCAGCGACAAGCCCATCTTTCTCGAGACCCGCCAACGCTTCCTGTACGCCATAAAGCGGCCGAGAAAGAGCCCGCTCAGTTCACGCGGACCAGACAGACACACCATCCAGCGTACTTGTTCGCGTCTGACCGCCGAACGGCGACCCTTTGCCGACCATAATTACTGGTCATATGACCATATATACTGGTCGCTGTCAAGCGGCTGGGCGCTGGGATCAGGGGCGTTTTCACCCCGGTTGAGGCTCTTCGGCCAAAATGGAAGGCTTCCAAAGCCCCTGACGCGACGCCCGCAATCATTTGTCAGCACCCTGGGGCGCGGATTAATAGCACAATGGGAGACTGACCCGGGCGCGGTGCCGCGGTCAGGAAGCGGGCGATCGGCGATCCATCCCTTTCCTCGTCGATATGTCTCGGCTCTACGAACGATCGTGGCCCGATGGCTGGAGGCGCACCTTCCTGAGTCGACCTGAGGCTGGAGATTCAGGAGAACATACGGTTGGGCGACGATGACCGAATTAATGTCGAACATCGACCTTGTTCCCGACCATTCGATCGCTGGAGTGGCCCTGTAGCCGGTGCTCGACACCAAGTACAAGGCAGCCGGCTCCCTCCGAACGCGACCTATTTCAGATAGTCGCGTATGCGAACGTGAAGACCTGTTCCCATGCGATTCTCGTTTATCCGATTCCGCTGAACCGCCCACGTCTCGGAGAGATAGCGGTTCGGAATCTCACCTTTGGACTAGGAGGTACCCTCTATAGTAGGTGGTCGCTTCGTGGCCGGTTGGTCACGGCAGCCGGAAAGGGCTCTCGTCGTATTATCTGACCAGAGCACCGTGCTTAAGCCAGACGGAGAGCACGAAGTGATCTACTTCTGATCGGGACATGACGTTGACGTGCCGCACTGGCCGACGCAACGAGCCGAGTCTTTCGGATAGACGTCTCTGGCGGAATGGCCGAATCGCCACCGCGACGTTCATCTTGACCGGCATCGCACAATATTAAGCTTGTGCCAGCGATAATACCGTTTACCAAGACTGACCCCAATTCCCACTCGGCATCTGCCGACACAGAACCGAATTCACTTCGCTCCGGCAATGCGTCTTGATATATTTTATAGACCTGACCCCACAGGACCAACACGGCAGGGAGAATCACATCCACCACCGGGTGCGAGCCGCGCAGTTCCATCAACATAGCCCGAGAAGCGGATGAGTATATGGCGGTGTCATATAGGTAATGGGCCCTTGCCGTTTCGATTCGAAGAGGAACAGAAGAATCCCGCCGTGATCGCTGCGGCAGCGAGATCGGCTTTGATGCGACGGCGGCCTCTACGAAGCAGACAGGCTCCGTCGAGGCCGAGCGCGCAGCATCGAACCTCGAAAAGGCTCTCTAGGCTGAACTTCGCGCGGGCCTTCAGCCAGCTGAGCGGTAAGGCGACCGTAACCGTAAAGGCCTAGCCAATCCCATGTCTCGGGGTAGTAGCTCGGCCGTAGATCCTGGCCGATAAGCTAATACTAAAAGGCCGACCCCGAGTAACCCGCAGACGTTAGACGGCGGGAGGGAACGCGCGACACCGCGTTTTCAGGCGTCGAAGCGGTTGAGGGTCTCTAGGCCCCTATCTCCAGGATGCAAGCTGCGCGACTTCTGGAAGATCGACCGCCGAGATAGCACAATAGGGTACCCCCAATCCCCTGATGTGAAGCGACTGAGGTTACGGAGTTTCGGCGGGGATTAGAGAGGCAACTCTCCGTCACTCTCTGTTTCACCTTTTCAGGGGTCCTAAGCCCAAGCCCAGACGACTAGTACTTGCCACCCTTGTAGGTCCTCAGGCTTCGCATTGTCCGCTGGTCGCGTTCCACGTTCGATCTGCGTTTTGCCTGCCAGAAGATCTCGTTGGTTTTCGGTACCACTTTGCCGTAATGGGAGCGATGCATACTCCGCCCAGTAACAGCCGTGTACGAAGATCACCTTCTTCAGTTTCGTGAAGACGAAATCCGGCTTGCCCGGCAGCTTGGCGGCATGGACTCGATACGGAATGCCACCCTCGCGAACCGTCTGACGCAGCGCCCGTTCCGGTCCGGTGTTCTTTGACCGGATCGCGCTCATGTTGCGGCGGCGCTGCTCCGGGAGTAAGGACATCAACCATCAGAAGAGGAGCGTAATGCAAGAACGCGATGGAATCCACGTTGAACATGGTCACGGACCTCTCAGGTGGATATTTCTCGTGCAGCGGCTTCGGGACGATCAGCAGCGACTTTCGAGCGGTGCATCTCATCGAGCTGCTTCGATGAGATTCCCTCTTGGAGAGTGAGAATGTGCTTCTTTCGAACACGAGGAGCTTCGTTGAGAACCTGCCGCCACCGACGCAGGTAATGGAGATCCGACGACCACACGATCGGGAAAGGCCGGATGTCATACGCCGCCTTGCCAGAATTAGGATGTCGGGTGTGGTGCCGTCTACCCTCTTCCTACTCGAATGGGACAGACGATTCCTTTAGCAGGTTCGAGACCACTCTCGAGCGAGCGCCCGGCGCGAGACTTCCTTGCCTGCACGATGCTCATCGCCGTCTTCCAGAGCTTCTTGTTCCAGCGAGGCGAAGAGGCGAACAACTTTTGGCTGGAAGACGTGGCGCTCCGCCATCCTGGAAGACGTCCGGTATTCTCCTCGGACCCACTCGAGGAGCGTCATCAAGAGGTTTCGCCCGCAACCCAGTAACGCAGGCCTCCAGGCTCGCGCGCGTCTTTGCGGAAAGCACTTTGCCTCCCGGCAGCTCTTCGAGTGCCGCAACAAAGTCCCGGAAGAGGCGATCGACGCATCGGTCCTCAGTCTCGGGTTGCTCCTGGCAGCGTCGAAGATGGCCCACCGCTCGGTGTTCAGGTGGGGTCGAGCGGTGGGCCATCTTCGACGCTGCGCAGGAGCAACCCGAGACTGAGGACGAATGCGTCGATCGCCTCTTCCGGGACTTTGTTGCGGCACTCGAAGAGCTGCCGGGAGGCAAGGTGCTTTCCGCAAAGACGCGCGCGAGCCTGGAGGCCTGCGTTACTGGGTTGCGGGCGAAACCTCTTGATGATCAGCTCCTCGAGTGGGTCCGAGGAGAATACCGGAAGTTTCCAGGATGGCGGAGCGCCACGTCTTCCAGCCAAAAGTTGTTCGCCTCTTCGCCTCGCTCGACGACTTCCTGAAGACGGCGATGAGCATCGTGCAGGCAAGGAAGTCTCGCGCCGGGCGCTCGCTCGAGAATCATGTCGAGTACCTGCTAAAGGAATCGTCTGTCCCATTCGAGATGAGGAAGAGGGTAGACGGCACCACACCCGACATCCTGATTCCTGGCAAGGCGGCGTATGACGACGCGGCCTTTCCCGATCGTAAACTGGTGGTCGTCGGAGTCAAGACTACCTGCAAGGATCGGTGGCGGCAGGTTCTCAACGAAGCTCCTCGTGTTCGAAAGAAGCACATTCTCACTCTCCAAGAGGGAATCTCATCGAAGCAGCTCGATGAGATGCACCGCTCGAAAGTCGCGCTGATCGTCCCGAAGCCGCTGCACGAGAAATATCCACCTGAGAGGTCCGTGACCATGTTCAACGTGGAAGAGTTCATCGCGTTCTTGCGTACGCTCCTCTCCTGATGGTTGATGTCCTTACTCCGGAGCAGCGCCGCCGCAACATGAGCGCGATCCGGTCAAAGAACACCGGACCGGAACGGGCGCTGCGTCAGATGGTTCGCGAGGGTGGCATTCCGTATCGAGTCCATGCCGCCAAGCTGCCGGGCAAGCCGGATTTCGTCTTCACGAAACTGAAGAAGGTGATCTTCGTACACGGCTGTTACTGGCATATGCATCGCTGCCGTTACGGCAAAGTGGTACCGAAGACCAACGAGATCTCTGGCAGGCAAAACGCAGATCGAACGTGGAACGCGACCAGCGGACAATGCGAAGCCTGAGGGCCCAAGGGTGGCAAGTACTAGTCGTCTGGGCTTGCCGGCTTAGGACCCCTGAAAAGGTGAAACAGAGAGTGACGGAGTTCCTCTCTAATCCCCGCCGAAACTCATAACCTCAGTCGCTTACCGGTGGGATTGGGGTCAGTACTCTATTGTGCTATCTCGGCGGTCGATGCTGCCAGAAGTCGCGCAGCTTGCATCCTAAGAGATCGGGCCTCAGACCCTCAACCGCTTCGACGCCTGAAAACGCGGTGTCGCGCGTTCCCTCCCGCCGTCTAACGTCTGCGGGTTACTCGGGGTCGGCCTTTTAGTATTAGCTTATCGGCCAGGAGTCTACGGCCGAGCTACTACCGATGGGATTGGCTAGGCCTTTACGGTTACGGTCGCCTTACCGCTCAGCTGGCTGAAGGCCCGCGCGAAGTTCAGCCTAGAGAGCCTTTTCGAGGTTCGATGCTGCGCGCTCGGCCTCGACAGAGGCCCTCTCGTCGTAGAGGCCGCCGTCCGCGCTGTCCCGTGCATTTAGCGCGAAGGCATCAAAGCCGATCTCGCTGCCGCAGCGATCACGGCGGATTCTTCTGTTCCTCTTCGAATCGAAACGGCAAGGGCCCATTACCTATCTGACACCGCCATATACTCATCCGCTTCTCGGGCTATGTTGATGGAACTGCGCGGCTCGCACCCGGTGGTGGATGTGATTCTCCCTGCCGTGTGAGGATCCTGTGGGGTCAGGTCTATAAAATATATCAAGACGCATTGCCGGAGCGAAGTGAATTCGGTTCTGTGTCGGCAGATGTCGAGTGGGAATTGGGGTCAGTCTTGGTAAACGGTATTATCGCTGGCACAAGCTTAATATTGTGCGATGCCGGTCAAGATGAACGTCGCGGTGGCGATTCGGCAACTCCGCCAGAGACGTCTATCCGAAAGACTCGGGCCTGGCGGGCGCCGCGGTCGCCAGTGCGGCACGTCAACGTCATGTCCCGATCAGAAGTAGATCACTTCGTGCTCTCCGTCTGGCTTAAGCACGGTGCTCAGGTCAGATAATCAAGCGAGCCCTTTCCGGCTGCCGTGTCAGTTCGGCCACGAAGCGAGCGCCGTTCTCGTCGAGGCTGCCCTCTAGTCCAAAGGTGAGATTCCGAACCGCTATCTCTCCGAGACGGAGGCCGATGGGGCGGTTCAGCGGAATCGGATAAACGAGAATCGCATCGGAACAGGTCTTCACGTTCGCATACGCGACTATCTGAAATAGGTCCGCGTTCGAGAGGGAGCCGGCTGCCTTGTACTTGGTGTCGAGCACGGCTACGGCCACTCCAGCGATCGAATCGTAAAGGACAAGGTCGATGTTGACATTAATTCGGTCATCGTCGCCGATGCGTATGTTCTCCTGAATCTCCAGCCTCAGGTCGACAGGAAGGTGCGCCTCCAGCCATCGGGCCACGAATCGTTCGTAGAGCCGAGACATATCGACGAGGAAAGGGATGGATCGCCGATCGCCCGCTTCCTGACCGCGGGCACGCTGCTGGGGTCAGTCTCCCATTGTGCTATTAATCCGCGCCGGCTAGCAGGGTGCTGACAAATGATTGCGGGCGTCGCGTCAGGGCTTTTGAAGCCTTCCAGCTGGACTTCGCCGGAGGCCTCAACCGGGGTGAAAACGCCCCTGATCCCAGCGCCCAGCCGCTTGACAGCGACCAGTATATATGGTCATATGACCAGTAATTATGGTCGGCAAAGGGTCGCCGTTCGGCGGTCAGACGCGAACAAGTACGCTGATCGCTTTGTCTCTGCTCGGGGAGAGCTTTCCGCGTGAACTGAGCAGGCTTCTTTCTCGGCCGCTTTATGGCGTACAGGAAGCGTTGGCGGGTCTCGAGAAAGATGGGCTTGTCGCTGCACGGCGAGCGGGCCGAACTCGGCTCTACCAACTCAACCCGCGCTATTTCGCACTGAAGGAGCTCCGTGTCTATCTCGCGAGACTGGCGGAGGCCGAGGCTGAGCTTCGCACCGAGATCAATCGCCTTCGACGGAGGCCGAGGAGTGCCGGCAAGCGTCTGTGAAGAAGATCGACAGGGCTTCGCCTCTCGGACAGGTCGCCGCCGCCGTTGCCGCCGCCCTGGATCGCGCGGGTATCCGCGCCGTGCTCACCGGCGGAGCTGCAGCCGTCATCTACACTGGAGGCGAGTACCAGTCCGAGGATCTCGATTTCATTCTGGAGTCGTCGCCGGCCCAGGCACGCCTGGACGCCGTGTTGGCCGAAGTCGGTTTCTCGCGCAAGTACGATCACTATGTTCACCGGACATCCCGATTTTTCATCGAGTTCCCCCGCGGCCCCTTGTCGATCGGACGCGACATTCGGATCCGGCCTGTTGAGGCAGTCGTGGGCCGACAGGCGGTTTTGGCGCTATCGCCGACGGATTCGTGCCGTGACCGACTGGCGGCCTTTTATTTCTGGAACGATCGCCAGAGTCTCGACACCGCGGTCCAAATTGCGGAGCGGAACCGCGTTGATCTCGAGGTCGTTCGAAAGTGGTCGGTAGACGAAGGGATGGCGACGAAGTACGCCGAATTCCGCCGCGAGCTGATGAAACGCAGCAGACGCGGGAGGTCCTCTGGAGTCCAACGGAAGCCAGGGGGTTGAAGACGATATCTCCAGCGTTGAATCTGGCCTGTGCCAGCGACTCGCGGTGACAGGCACATCCGGTTAATTGGGGTCGTCATGGCATGCGGTGACCGCCCTTAGATCGATGGTTCGAGCTAACCGTTGGGGAGATGATCAAATTGGGAAGAGCCAATTGGGGTTAGCCTTTTCGTTTATTATTATTGATCCTCATGGCGCGTGCCGTTACGGCCCTGGAGGTGGCCCGGAATGAGGGGCTGGACGTTTCGCGGATGCGGGGCGTGAGCCGCGACCGGGAGAGCTCGCGGGGCCGGCTGATGACGGCGTGGCTGGCCCGTGACGTCGGGAAGATTCCGGTCGCGCGGTCCGCGAAGTACTTTGGGCGCGCAGGCGTGACTCTGATTCTCGGCCTCAACCGACTCGTGGGTTCTGTGGGGTCAAGTCTATAATATATAGTAAGAAAGCTTTTGCCGGCGCGAAGTGAATCCTGATCTGTCTCGGCAGATGTCGTATGGCCCTTCAGGAACACGAACGCCGCGGCCCGAGCCCTCGAATCAAATCCCGCCGCGACATCCTTCGGGCTGATCACCGGGTTTCCTCGCCGAAGCATACAGCCGGGATTCCCTGCATCGTTGACCTGCGTCGCTGCAACGTCGCACCCTGGCGGCCGGCCGGCGGTAGAGTCGCCGTGTCAGGAGGCCGGCTTCGATTGCGCCGATTCGCGCAATCCAAACCTCCATCGCGCTTACATGATCAATCAACCGCTGATCCAGGCCTTCATGAGGGACTTCTACGGATACGGGACCCTCGAAGCTCCGTACTGGCTGATTGGAATCGAGGAAGCGGGTGACGGCTCGACCGAGGACCTGAGCAGCCGGCTTACAGCCTGGGACAGGCATGGAAGACCCGAGATTGACGACCTTAGCGACTTCTGCCGCGATGCGGGCATCCATATCAGCCGAACGACACCCCAGAGGACATGGCGCCCGCTCATTCACCTCATGTTGGCGGCGAAAGGAGAGCCGATATCGTCCTCGTCAGTCCTTGACTATCAGCTGACGCGCCTTGGCCGGGGCGATGGCGAGACCTGTCTGCTCGAGCTGCTTCCGTTGCCAAAGCGGAATGCGAACGACTGGCCGTACGGCGGGTGGACGGATCTTCCGGAGCTCAGCAGCCGCTCGACGTATGAGAACCAGGTGACAGAGAAGCGCGTGGAGCACATCGTGACCGCGATCCACGACCGGCAACCTCGAGCTGCTGTCTTCTACGGCAGACGGAAGTTCTGGCGAGCCCGTCTTAACCTCCCGGACACGTCTGCCCATCTAACCTTCGATGCCGGAAACATCGGCGTAACTGCTGTCGTCGCGACGGACCACCCAGTGGCGCGGACCAATGACGGCGCTCGGCGTTTTACCGATATCGGCAATCACCTCCGGATGCTGCTTGGGCGGAAACTTTGACGCTCGGGACTTCCAGATGGCCTTCTCGGGGGCGGTACCTCCCTCCACCGCAGCGAAGTGGGGTTCCCGACAGAGTTCGACATCCACCGCAGCCACGGATCTCCAGCAAGGCTAGAAGACACGATGTCGGAGGGTTGAGATGCGAATGAAGTACTTCGGCGATTCCTATGATGTCGTCAAACGCAGTTTCTTGCTCTGGCTCAGCGGACTTGGGCCCTGGTCGGCTGAGCCCATGTTTACTGATCGAGAGTCGGCGGACGAGGCGCCGGCCTACGAGCGGCTCCTGGGATGCCCCCTGGTGTCGACGAACGTTCTGACTCGGGAGAGCAACCGAGAGAGGTTCTTCGCACCAGCAATGGCCGCCGGAAACCTGTTTCTCGACCCAAATACGGGGCTTCGTGCCGAGACTCTGCATGACGCACGTGCCCCGAACTACGTGTTCTTGCAGGAAATCGCCCGGTTCATCCAGCAACGACCTTCAAAGTTAACTCTCGTTTTCGACCAGAGCTTGAGTCGCGGGAACCAGCTGGATGCGCTTGCCGTCAAGGGCAGGCTGGTCGCATCCCTTGGGTTCGCAGGGTTCGTTTATAGCTCGCACGCCTGCCTTTGGGTTTTCTCGGGCGATCGCGGCATCCTGCAGGAAGCCAAGTCCAAACTGATCCTAGATTCTGGACTGCCGGAGGACCGGATAATCTCCCCAGGCGAGACTTCACTTGCTAGGAGAGGCGCCTCGTCCCAGAAGGAGAGTCACGAATGAGCACAAGTCCCTGGACCTCCGTTCCGGAGAAAACGCCTTACGTGCTCAGTGAGGATCTTCCGCATATAGAGGCCTGGAACGAGACGTCGAGAGGCAGGGACGACCGATTTCGCTTACGTACCGATCTGCTTCCCGATCCTTTCCTGGGACCGCGGAACGCACCCATCGTCTTTCTCGGACGTAACCCCGGCTTTGAGGGCTCTGAGGTTGAAGATCATAAGCGTCCGTATTTTGCCTCTGCGATTCGAGGCAACCTCTCAGACGAAAAGAGCCAGCATGTCCTCTTTTACCTGACTGAGAAGTTCGCAGACACTGCAGGCGGACGGTGGTGGCGAAAGAGCCTACGGCAACTCGAACGGTCGGGAGCGAGCTTCGAGGGTATGGCACGCCGGATACTCGCGATTGAGTTCCACGGCTATCACTCCCGGAAGTGGACCTCCCTGCCGATAACGCTGCCGAGCCAGTCTTACGGCTTCGCGCTCGTTAAGGAAGCGATGGAGCGGCGCGCCATCATAATCGTGACGCGTGGTGTGGATGACTGGGACGTCGCCGTCCCGGGTCTGAGGAAATACGAAGCGCGATTCTCGACCCTGAATAGGCAGAATGCCAGTGTCAGCGAAGGGAATCTGCCGTCAGGCGTATTCGCCAGGCTTCTCGACGCGGTCTCCCAGACGTGATGGCCCCAAGCAGGGGCCCAGCTGCCTTAGGACTTCAGCGTCGCCTGGGTAAGCCGTGGGGGATAGCCTAAAGGCTGGGCGAACCCGATTCCCGGGCCATCGTTTAACTCTCCGCGCGCGTTCCAATGCCTTGGTGACCACGAAAAGCGCAAAATGCGGCGTCCTCACTAGCTCGCGACGATCAGGAGCAAGGCGATTAGAGGGAGCAGCCTCGGCACGATTGCCTCCTTTTCTTCTTCGGAGACGTAAGGGCTAACGAGTTGCATTGCGGACTTCCGCTTCGCGTGTTGACCACGCTCGGGCCTCGTAGGCTCTAGTCTCGTCTACGGAAAGGAATCGTGCGGGGCACCGGATCCCCACTCGGCCCAGCGACGCGCTGCCGAGTAACTTGGGTTGGAGTCCGGGTGGGCGTCGGGCTGCCAGCTGTCGGTGTCGGCGTCGGCGTGGGGGGGTGCGCCGCATCCGTGACCATAACGGTATAGGAGACAGGTCCAGGCCTCAAGCTCAATGCCCCGCCGATCTGCAAGTAGTATGTCGCGGTAGTCTGCGCAGTGTATGTAAGAATGCAACCCGCGGTGCAATCGGCTACTCTGAGAGCTAGCGGATTAGCTGTCATTGTCGTGTCGTAGTAGAAAGCCGCTAAGCCGAGATCCGCGCCGGTCACCGAAAACTTCACGAGCAGCTCCTGGCCGGCCGTCGCGTGGATGGAGTAGAACTGCCAGAGCAAGATACTGCCGCCTGTGGTCCGTGCGTCACACGACGAATAGCCGCCCGCAGCGGTTCCAGAGACAGAGACATTTAAGACAAGCGGTCCCCTAAGACAATCGTAGTTCTGACCGCAGAGCGAGGCCGCGGCGAGCAGGGCAGCTATGCCAAATGCCGCTCTCGACATGTTGCGACCGTGCGGGCGGGAAACGTCGCCAGTGCTTCGACGCATCGTAGCTCGGGAGGTCAGTCGTGTGGATAAGCCGAGGGGTTCGGGCTGGAACATGGTAGGACTCCTTTGCGCCACGATAGCGGCGTGCATGGTCCTCGGTGGCGCTACCGGAACCGAACGATTCGAGGGCAACGAAGACAAGAGAACTCTGAGGTCAGTCATGTTTTGGCGCTTTATCGCTGCGGAGGACAGGAAGTGACTCGGGGTCAGTCGTTGCCTGGGGATGTTGGCCGCTCACGCCGCACTCCGCATCGTTAGCGCGTCGGCCGAGATACCTTCCTTGCAGAAGACGTAGAGCCGATGCCGCGCTCGGGAGACGGCGACGTAGAGGTTGCGGGGGGAGCAAGTCAGGTTGTTGCCGTCCACGTCGCACAGCAGGACTACGTCGGCCTCCAGGCCCTTGAACTTGCCTGGCGTGGCATATCGGAGGACGTTCGGGCTGGCGACGGAGCCGGAGTCGTCGATGGCCTGGAGCTTGTGGCCGGCTAGTGTGGCCCGGCCGGCGAGGAAAGAGTTCTCGAGCCTTCTCGTGCCGATTATGACGATCTGGCCTGGCTTCAATCCTTCGTGGAAGAGGTGCTTGAGCACATCCTCGACTTTCGACCGTTCTCCATCCGCGCTCGAATAGGTATCGAGGGCCGCAGGTTGCCCTTCCGGCGCGCGAGAGGAGAGGCGGGGCGCAACGCCGCCGAGCTGGCCGATGAGCCGGCTGATCGCTCCGGTGTTGCGCTGGTTGACGCGGAGGGGAAACGTGGGAAGCTTCCAGGGCAGCTGCGTATCGCGCAACCAGAGGTCCTGGGCGGGATCGGTGAACAGGACGATTCGGGAATGCTCCGGGTTGCGGAGCAGGTCGTTCAAGGTGGGCCACCAGTCGGAGGCGATGTCCTGGGCTTCGTCGACGATCAGGGCGTCGAATCGCGGGCCGAGGCGTTGGACGGCTTCGCCGCAGCAAATCGTTCGCGTCCTTGTTCCAGAAATGGCGGGTGCTGCCGCTGGCGCTGTGGGAAGTCTGGTCGGGAGGATTCCAGGGGAGCTTCGCCTCGAGCGCCAGGTCCTGGCAGAGCTCGTGGAAGGCGCCGGCGTAGATCTTTCCCGCCAGTCCGGTCCACGACGCGGCGGTGCGCCGAAGCTGATTCGCCAGCGGGCGGTTGAAGCAGAGGAGGAGCACGTCCGCGCCCTGCGGAGGCCAGGCGGCGGGCCGTCTCGAGGGCGATCAGGGTCTTGCCCGTTCCGGCTCCGCCCTGGACGATGGCGCGGTTGTTCAGGCTCAGGTAGTCGAGGCAGATGCTCTGCTCGTCGTCGAGCGCAGCGAGCGAGCGCTCCTCCCACGCGATCTCCGCGTTGAGCGTGAGGCCGAGATCGAAGTGCGGCGCCAGGATCTGCTGCCCGAGCTGCTTGACCTGCCGGGACGTCATCTTCTCGGAGGTCGGACGCTTCCAGTACTCGAAGAGCCGCGTGATCCGCGCGGCAAAACCGTTCAGGAGATCGGAAGAGTCGATCACGAGGTCGCGCGGCGCGTCGATCGGCTCGTTCGGCGGGGTGTACTCGATGTCGGGGAAGACCACGCCGTGGCCGTGAGTGAACCGGACGGTCTTCTCTCCCCAGGGCTTCTTCTCGGCGATGAGCCTGACGAGGTCCTTCATCTGGAACTGCGCCTGCTTGAAGGGATCCGTGATCGTGTGCGTCGCGCCGCCCAGGTCCGTAGACTTCCAGGTGCGTGACCGGCCGTCGTAGGAGATCCGCCCGCCCTTCACCTCGAGGCAGAGCATGCCGAGCTCGGGATGGATGACGAGGAAGTCGATCTCGCCCTCGCGGGCGGCCCGTCCGCGATCGGCGACGACGTAGGAGACCGAGTGGTAGACGCGGTACTCATCCGGCAGGGAGCTGAGCGCCTCGTACACCTTCGCCTCGGCGCTGCCGCCGTTGACCACCGGGACCTGCGGAACCATCGTTGCCATTGGCGATCCTTGCTCGTCCGGCGATCAGGCGACCTTGCGGCCCCTGGGTTTACGGGGACTTTCCAGTTCGACTCTGCCTTCGTCGGTGACCCGGTAGGTTTGCCAGGCGAGGTTCCCCTCTTCGAGAGCATGACGGATGGACGTCTGGATGCGCTCGCGGGACCGGCTGTCCGCGGGTCGATCGACGAACTCGACGGTGCTGCAGTCCTTTTCGCTCAATCCGAAGAAGACCACGTACTCGACGGGATGGAAGAGGACTTTGACGTCTTTCGCGGCGATGCGCTGGTCCGCGAAGAAGGGTGCAAGCTTCTTCAGGCGTTTACGCGCCGCGACCTGCCCCATTCGCCTGGCTTGCTCTCTGATTTCTTTCTCTCGGCTCGCGAAGAGCTCGCTGCTTCTTTCGAGCTTCTCTGCAGCCCTGTCCAGGTCGTCGAAAGGTGTGGGTGCGGGAGCTTCCTTTGTGTAGAGATGGACATCACTCAGCCGGAATAGCTCGTCGCAGCAGGGGCAGAAGCCGTAGATCCGCTTGGCGTCGCTGAAGAGAGCCAGCATCGTGTTGGTCACTTTGATACCTCCGGCGCCGCGATTCGAAGTGAGACCTTGCCGGCCTCGACAACTTCGCGAATCTGCTTCTGCACGTCGGTGAGGGTTCCCTTGCCGGACTTCACGTCGACAAAGGCCAGGGAGTTGATCTCACCTCTCTCCGAGAGTCCCTCGAAAACGATGTAGTCGATCGGCTCGAAGAGGGAGCGGCAGTCCGAGCTCGCGGCGGGAAAACCGGGAAGCGAGGGTGCGATCTTCTCGACGACCTTGCCGATGATGCCGGACTCGGCTCCGGTCGCCGGGCGGGTCCGGGCGTTGAGCTTCTGCTTCTTGAGCTTTTCCTTGCCTTCCTCGATAGCCGCCTCCCGCTCTGCCAGGTACACGGCCGCCCGCTCAGGCAAAGTCTCGGTGGCGTCGAAGAGTTGGGCGTCCGAGATGCGGAATTCCTTCCCGCACTCCGGGTTCGGGCACTGGCCGAACAGGCCTTTCTGGCGTTTCAGATCTTCGAGCAACGACACGCAATGCCTCCTTGAGCACGAACTTGTCTTGCGATGGGAGAGAGCAACCGGCGGGCCATTCAGTGTCAATGGATCAAACCGCTGCAAACGCACGACTTCGCGACAACAGCCACGCCTGTCTCAGCGCCCAAGCGTCAGTGGAGGAACATGTCTGAGACGTTTTGTGCCTGGATCAAACGCATCATGGAAACGGCAGGCGCACAGTCGGAAGACTTGGGCGTTAGTTGTCCGACCCCTTGGCGCAGTATTGAGATCCCAGGAGGCATCATGGGCACGGTCATCGACTTGGAAGGTGTTCGCAGGAAGAGGCGGCGAAGCGAGTCCTCCGGGGACATCCTCATCTCCACCCCCAACGGAGAGTGCTCGGGCTGTGGAGCGCTCCGAAGCACGGTCACGATTTTCCATGACACCGGTCTCCCGGAAGGGAGCAGCGGCCTTTTCCTGACTCTTCCGCACTGGAAGTGCGACGGAGAGAACGTGATCTCGCAGGAGCCCTCGGTCGAGGAGATGGAGGCCGAGATCGCCGATCTGGATGGCGGGACCGAGTCGTAGGTTCGGAGACAGCTTGGTGATGTAGAGGTTGACCATCGCGAAAGCGTCGCGGTGGCAATAATCGACCAGGCGGGCTCTTAGCCCCGCTGCTCTTTGGCGCCGAGCGTTGCCTCCGCCGAAAGAGCTGGCGAGGCGCACTTCATTTCTCAGACCTCCTGAATGCTCCGAATTTTCGATTCCTGGGCCAGGGCCTCGCCCAAATGACGTTCTCACGCAGTCGGACGTCTTTCGTCCAACCGCGTCCGTACAGTCAAGAGACCCGAAAAGGAACGAGTCACTGGATGGACCGAGGAAGGTCCGGAGAAGAGGCGAGTCATGAGTTCCAGAATCACTGCGGGAAATTCGAAGAGAAATGTGCGGCGGACGAACAACCGCCCTCGGGCCGCAGCAGAGGGTTCGGCGCCGGTCCGGCCGCCTGTGACTCTACCGGCAAAGGTGACGTCCGTGGAAGGAGTCACCGAGTATCGGCTCGACAACGGCCTCACGATCCTGCTCTTTCCCGAGGCCAGCAAGCCGACGATCACCGTCAACGTCACTTACAAAGTCGGCTCGCGCTGCGAGAACTACGGCGAGACGGGCATGGCGCATCTGCTCGAGCACCTGATGTTCAAGGGTTCGCACGGGCATCCGAACATCCCGCAGGAGCTGAGCTCTCACGGTGCTCACGCAAACGGCACGACCTCTCTCGACCGCACCAACTACTTCGAGACATTCCAGGCCAACGAGGAGAACCTGAAGTGGGCCCTGGATCTGGAAGCCGATCGGATGGTCCATTCCTTTATCGCCAGGAAGGATCTCCAGAGCGAAATGACCGTCGTCCGCAACGAGCTCGAATCCGGCGAAAACGACGTCAACCAGGTCTTATACCAGCGAGTGCTTTCAACGGCCTACCTGTGGCACAACTACGGGAAGTGCACGACGGGCTCCCGCTCGGACATCGAGAACGTGCCGATCGATCGACTGCAAGCCTTCTGGCGCACGTATTACCAGCCGGACAATGCCGTGCTGGTCGTGGCGGGCCGGTTCGACGAGTCGAGGACGCTGGCGCAGATCCACGAGACATTCGGCAAGATTCCGCGCCCGACCCGCGTTCTCCCGATGACCTACACGGCCGAGCCGTCCCAGGATGGCGAGCGCTCGGTGACGCTGCGGCGCACGGGAGACCTCCAGGCCCTTGCGGTCGCGTACCACGTGTCGGCGAGCTCGCATCCCGACGCTCCGGCGGTCGAGATCCTGGCGCAGGTCCTGGGCGACATGCCGTCGGGGCGCCTCTACAAGGCTCTCGTCGAGACGAACCTGGCCACGACGGTCTCGGCCTCGTTCTCGACGCACTACGAACCGGGGTTTCTCCTGCTGAGCGCGGACGTGGGCAAGGAATCGTCGCTGGACGACGCCCGAGAAGCGATGATCGCGGCCATCGAGGGCGTGGTCGCGAACCCGCCCGGCGCGGAGGAGGTCGAGCGGGCGCGATCGGAGTTGTTACGCAGAATTGGTCTGACGCTCCACTCGCCAGACTGGTTGAGCATCGAGCTCTCCGACTGGATCGGCGCGGGCGACTGGCGGCTGTTTTTTCTGAACCGCGACCGCATCCGGGCGATCACACCCGAGGACGTCGAGCGAGTCGCCCGCACGTACTTGAAGTCCTCCAATCGGACCGTCGGGCAGTTCATTCCGACTTCGAGCCCTGATCGCGTCGAGATCCCGGCAGCGCCGGACCCCGCGTCGCTGATGAAAGACTACCGGGGAGATGCGGCGATCGAGCCGGGAGAGGCGTTCGATGCGTCGCCCTCCAATATCGACTCGCGCACGACGCGGCAGGCTCTTCCGGGCGGCCTGAATCTCGCCCTGCTGCCGAAGACGACGCGCGGAAGCACGGTGGCGGTCGCATTGACGCTGCGGCTCTCCGACGAGAAGAGTCTCGTAAATCGTGAGGCGGCGACCCATCTGGTGGGCCAGATGCTGGCGCGCGGCACGGCACGGCACACGAGGCAGCAGATCGAGGACGAATTCGCGCGGCGGGAAGCCCGGGTGTCGATCTGCGCCGGCGCGGCTCGAGCGGACGTTTCCATCCAGAGTGACAGGAAGAATCTCGTCCCGGTGCTCGAGCTCGTGGCCGAATGCCTGCGCGAGCCCGTCTTTCCGGCGTCCGAATTCGACACACTCAGGAAGCAGCAACTGGCGGCGCTCGAGGAAGGCCGAGGGGAGCCGTCGCAAGTCGCTTCCAGGGCTTTCCAGCGGCACATGGACCCGTTTCCGAGCGGCGACATCCGGTACACGCGGACTCTGGATGAGCGGATCGACGATGTTCGGAGCACGACGCTCGACGACGTGATGAAGTTTCACCGGGACTTCTACGGCGCCTCGAACGCCTGCCTTGCCGTGGTGGGTGATTTCGGTGTTGGCGAGATCGAGGAACTCTCTCGAGGGCTCTTTGGCTCGTGGAAGAGCCCTCATCCGTTCGCGCGTGTTACGAATCCGTTCCAGGCGGTGTCCGCGATCAATCAGCTCTTTGAGACTCCCGACAAGGCGAACGCAGTCGTTTCTCGCGGGGCAAAACCTCAGCCTGCGCGACGACGACCCCGACTATGCGGCGCTCGTGCTCGCCAACGAGATGATCGGGGGCGGGTTCTTGAACTCGCGCCTGGCGACGCGAATCCGGCAGGAAGAGGGAATCTCCTACAGCGTCGGCTCGGACATTCAGGCCATGTCGCTCGACCGATCGGCCCACTGGCGGGCGGCGGCCATCTGCGCCCCGGAGAATGCCGCGCGGCTCGAGACGGCTTTTCTGGAAGAGATCGCGCGCGCCCTGAAAGACGGCTTCGAGGACAAAGAGATCCAGGAAGCCAGGTCCGGATGGCTCCAGTCGCGGCAGATTTCACGAGCTCAGGATTGCTGCCTGGCGGCGATGCTGGCGCAACATCTGTACTTGAAGCGCACGCTCGCCTGGGAGGCGGACCTCGAGGAGAAGATTGAGGCCCTGACCGGCGAAGAGATCCTCGCGGCGCTGCGCAGGCACATCGATCCGGGGACAGATGTCGATCGTGAAGGCCGGGGATTTCGCGGGTGTCGCGAGGCCGGCGGCCGGGCCCGGGCGGACTGCTCAGACGTCAGAGCAGAAACCCTGATTTCGTTGGGACATGAACGGATGGCGCTCATCGATGCTATTCTGTTGTTGATCAAGAGAGGCGCGAGGGTTCTGGCCCGTTGACCGCCCGGCAACCTGCGAACGCAGCAAGGTGCCAAAGCCAGCCCGGAAACGGGAACGATAAGGCTCACGCTGAGCAAACAGGCGTGAGGCCCCTCGTAATCGTCATCGAGGGGCTTTTCGTTTCGGGCGACGAGCTTCGGGCCAGCCCCCTCCCGCCAGGGAGGCTGAGATGTCGAAGTGGTGCTCGTACGGATACTTTCCACCGGATGATTCGGAGACTCGAAGGGTGCGGGAGATCGAGGATGAGCTCCTGCGCGAGTATCTCCCGATCGTCCTCGCCAACTCCGAGCAGATTCTCGAGACGCCGCGGTACTTCTACTGCCAACCTCGCGAACGCATACCTCTCGTCGCATATGGGTCTTCGGCGGCGGGCCGATCCCGCTCGGCGTGCTCTTGCTACTCTGGGACGCCGGCGAGATGCGGTTCGAGTGCCCCTCCTGCGGCGGAAGCCTCTACGCGATCGGGGTCGCCGGTTCGATCCTGAGCGGCATCTGGATCCGCCTGGGGCGTCTGCGCCGGCTGCCGCACGGCGCAGACAGGTCACCAAAGGCCGCTTCGGTCGGACGATCAGCGCCGTCGGGTCGCTGCGGGCGCGCTATCGCAACGAACCAATCATCGAGAAGGGAAAACGGCCGCGCTTCGATTGGAAGGACGGGTTGACGGGCGAGTCCGCTCCCGATCGAGTCATCGTGCCTGCGGTCGAAGCGGTCGACTTCTGGGGGCTCGTCTGCGAGCTGACCGGGCGGGAGGTCGGAGACTACCGACGGAAACCTGTCCGTTCGGGCCTCAGTCCGGCCACTCTGCTGCGTCCACTGACTCTCGAGAAGAAGAGGCGGTGAGGCCTGAGACGGACCAGTGTGCCTATTAGGGGGCGCAACACTCGGTCTGCGAGTCCTGGAGAGGAGAACGTCCCGAACCGTCGGGCCGCCTCCTCGGTGAGCGCATCTTCGAAAATTGCAGCGTCAGGCTCGTCTGGATCCCGAGACCGCAGGCGTCGAATGCAGCCTCCGGAGACCTCCGAGGGCGCGGCAGTGGAAACAATCGGGTTGGCTTGCCGGAATGCCCGAATGCCTGAATCTCAGATATACTGACATTCAGGAGTAGGCATGGCCGAAACGGGAAAAGTCGGCAAACGCGGCGCGATTGTCCTCCCGGCGAAAATGCGCCGCCGGTATGGGATCGAGGAGGGAACGATGGTCGTGGCGGAGGATTCTCCCTATGGCATCCTCATTCGGCCGGCCATCGTGGTCCCCGTCGAGATCTATACCCCGGAACGAAAGGCGGAGTTTCTCCTCTCGAACGCTGTCGACGCGAAGGACTACCGAAACGCGGTCGCCACGGTCCGGGGAATGGGACTTGATCCGGCCAAGATTCAGCACAAGGGGCCCAAGAAGCGGTAGCCGAGCTGGCAGAGAGTGGACCGCGTCTTTCTCGATGCCAACGTCCTCTTCTCGGCTGCCTACCGGGAAGGTGCGGGACTCCTTCGCCTCTGGCGGCTGCGAAGCACTGTGCTCCTGACTTCCAGATACTCTTTGGAAGAAGCGCAACGGAACCTCGACACCGCCGAAGCTCGCGCGCGCCTGGAAGGCCTTCTCGGAAACATGAGCCTCGTGCCCGAAAGCGCCGAAGAGCTGCCTAGCGACGTGCGACTCGCCGAAAAGGACGAGCCGATTCTGCGGGCAGCGCTCGCGGCCAACGCAACCCATCTTCTGACGGGTGATGTTCGAGACTTTGGGCGTTTCCTCGGAAAGAGAGTCAAAGGGATGTTGGTGCAACTTCCGGGCGACTACTTGCGTCAGCGGGAAGGCGCGCGTTGAGCTCGCTTCCACCGCGGCAAGAGCGCCTCGTGATCGCATGGGCCGAGATTCATCGCTCCGAGCTTCTCGAAAACTGGAGTGCTTTGCAGGCTGGGCGTCAAGCCGCTAGGATTGATCCCCTGAGGTAGGCCGTGCCGCACGAAATTCACGCAGTGACCGCTTTCGAGAGGGTCGCACCGTTCACTCTCTGCATTCGCTTCGAGGACGGAACGAGCCAGGTCATCGACTTTCGGCCTGTCCTGGCCGGCGAGATCTTCGGGCCGCTGGCCGATCCCAAGGTCTTCGATCAGGTTCGCCTCGACACCGAGTCCAAGACGCTCGTTTGGCCAAACGGCGCTGACTTCGATCCGACTACCCTGCACGACTGTCCTGAAGAGGGTCCGATGCCAGTCGCTCTCGCGCAAAGCTGGGCATCCGTAACCCGTTAGCACCCCCGTAACAGAATTCCTTGTCGCGGCGACGCCGCGGAGAGGCAAAGGAAGACGAAAGAAGGAGCGCACGATGAAGAAGAAGACATCGGCAAAGGGCAAGCGTCTCGGAAGCCTCGCAGCCAAGACGGTTGGCTCGAAGACGGCCAAGAAGATTAAGGGGGGGAGCGTCACCTTCGAGTACGGCCGGGGGCAGGTCCAGTACCTTCCGCAGAAACCCGGCGGCAAGCTCTGCTAAAGACCCGACATCGCAGCCAGCTCGCCGTCGCGGAGGAGATCAAGTAGGGGGCGGCGTCAGAGTCTCCCCTCGGCGGCCGGACGGGTCGTCGAGATCAGGATTTCCTGACTGACCTCCTGGTGCGGATTGACGCCGTCGAGGCCGCCGGCGTGTAATGGATCCATGAACGTCGGCGACCGGGTTCGACGGATCTACGAGAAGCAGCCTTACCCGCGCATCTCCGGCGAGAACCCGTTTCGTGCCAGATGGCGGCTTGCTCCGTTCGAGTGGATTGGAGCGCTGTGGCAGCCGGCACTCGGGCTCCCACGGAGGATCCTCGTCGCCGGATGCGGGACCGGCGTGGAGGCCTTCTCGCTGGCCCGGCGCTTCCCCGACACGGATATCGTCGGCGTGGACTTCAGCCCGGCCTCGATCGGCGTTGCCAGAGCGGTCCAGAAGCGCGATTCGCGAGCCCGGCAGATCCGGTTCGTTGTGGGGGACATCACGAGCTCGAGATTCGGCCGCTCCGTCGGAGAGGGGTTCGATTTTGTCTCTTGCCACGGCGTGCTTTCCTACTTGCCTCGCCCCGATCGGGCGCTCGAAAATCTGGCCGGCTGCCTGACGCCCGACGGAGCGCTTTTCCTCGGGGTCAACGGCGCGAGGCATTACAGCGTCGGATGGCGGCGAGCACTGCCCGCGTTCGGATTCGATATCGCCGATTTCCGAGAGGGGGTCCGCCTCCGCAAGGTCCTGAAGCTCTTCGATGCGATTGCCGGGCACCAGGGCGACGAAATCGCCCGCCGGGGCGCCGAGTTGCTGTCCAGCGATCTGTTCGGTCCACTCAATCGCTGCCTGCCCCTGGCCGATTGGACCCGCCTGTGCCGCCGCGCTGGCCTCCACCTTCTCGGCAGCTACTCGGCGCACCAGTTGCTGCGTCCAATCGTGAACAGCGGTGGGTGGGGGCTGATGATGCCGCGCTCCCGCGCCGAGGTGTACGACATCGTGGAATGGATCAACCCGACCGCGTTTCATCGGCTCGTGTTCTCGCCACGAAAGCCGGCCGATCCGCCGTGGGACAGTCCTCATGAGTTGCTGCGCTGGCAACCGGTTCAGACAGCGCTGTACTCGCGGCGCCTGCCGAAGCCGGGGAGTTCGCTGTCGTCGCGTCGTCTGGATTTGAAGAGCCCCTCGACAGACACCCTGATCAACGTGCAGATGTCCGGGGAAGAGGTCGAGATCCTCAGACGCGCGGACGGCGCCCGCAGGCTTCACGACATTCTCGAGCCGCTCTCTCCCTCGCTCCGCAAAGCCCTGTTGTGCTGCCGGGAAACCCTCTACCTTCTCTATCTGCTGGCGGCTATCAACCTCCGGGCTCCGAGCCGCCGCGGCGGGGAGTAGACGCCCCGGACGAGGTTCTTGCGTTCCCGAGCATGTACTCGGGAGGAAACTGAGCCCCGTCCTCGATCCATTTCGCCTGCAGGACGGGGCCAATCTCCCGCTACTCCAGTCTCGAGCGACAAGCCTCTCGGCGCTTCCGGATTGCCGGCGCGGTCGCCTTCCCTACCCAACCGTCCGAACTAAAACAAGTCGGCGCTTGACTTGTCCACAACCTTCGAGATCTGTAATTCCGACAATTCCGTCCTTCCCGCTTTACGTCCGCCTCGAATCTTCTGGCTGCCCCTCGCCTCCAGGTCCTTCAAGCTTGCCATCGTGGCCTTGCCCTTTCCGGCCTTGGCTCCGCCGCCCGATTTTGCTTTGCTCCCGCTCCTCTTGCTCGCCATTTCATACCTCCCTTTCTTTTCGAACATTTATATGCTCGGCATGCAGAAAAGCAATTGGCGGGCCACGGATCTCTACCTCGCCCTTCCCCTTGAAGAACTGAACCTTAGGCGGATTCGTTCGGCAGTCCGGAAGCCCGGTATGTATCGTTCTGATGCCTCAACGGCGCATTCGGATAGTCTCGTTGTGAGACGGCCTCCGCAGGTTCGCTGAGACTTTGAGGTTTGTTTGGGTCAGACTCCCAATCCGATGAGGGCGCGCCGCTCGGTTGAGGGAGAGAATCAGACGAGGCTGATCAAGGGTGGACAGACGGGACCGACCTGAATCAGGAAAACGATTCTGGAGCCGTCATAAGGGAGGAGCGGCATGGCGACCAAGTCCGGGAAGACATCCGGGAATAAGGTCAAGAGCCTGGCCACGAAGGCCGTTTCAGAAAAGCAAGCGCGCAAGGTCAAGGGCGGCCTCACCATCACCAAGAAGAGTGACGCCACGTCGCAGATCCTCTCTCGGGGATGCAATCGGGGTCGGGCTTTTAGTCTTAGCTTATTGCTCGACGCTTGGCGGGGTCGGTCTTGCCAAGTGGGTGCGCCGGGAGACTGGCGAGGTGTCGTGGATGAGAGAGCCACACAGGGAAGGAGGTAACGACTCCATTCTGGCCCCGAGTCATGCGGTGTCGTTCGTGAGGGCGGGATCGAAGCGTTGACAGGGGAAGGTGCGGGCAGGGTATTGAGCCGCGAAAGGGAAGGATGGATCGGAGTGCCGACGGTGTCCATTTATTCGGAAGGCAATATCCGTCGGCTCGTTAACGGAAAGCCCTCGGGGTCAGCCGTCTATTATCAGCTTATCGGCCGAAAGCCTAAGGTCGAGCTACTCCCGCCGCCGCCCGGTGCCAGCGCCGGACCAACGGGTCGATGAGAACGTCGGAGCGAGTTGTTGCGTAGCTGAGGAGCCATCCAAGAGACCATCCCAGTCTTTCAGAGGGACCTCGAGAGCTTGCCTTCAGCTCGCCACAATTGATCGCGGTCTTGCCTCGAGCCAGCGCTCAGGGCAGGGCTATAGTCGCCACGGAGGCGCGCTTGCGATCTGAATGATCTGCCGCGGCGCGAATTGACCCAACATGTCGTCAGCTGTTCTCGCGTCCCCGGGAAGACTTCGGCAGTGCCTGCAAGCGCTAGCCAGCAGCGTCTTTCTGTTCGCCGCCGCGCTGCACTGCGCCGGCCAGTCGGATTCCAGGTCCGTCGGGGGACTAGGTGCTCACGGCCAGACCTCCGGCCGGAGCCTCTCCGAGCCGCAGGCGCTGAATGAACTGCGGGAGCTCGCGCATTACTTGGAGACGGCGGTCGCGGAGTTCTACGCCGCCAAGATGCGCTATCCCGAATCGCTGCAGGAGCTCGGGCCAAGTCCAGCGCTGCCGCCGTCGGTGCAGTCGGTGCGCCTGGGCGGGACCGGCGCCTCCAATATTCCGGCGGTCATTGCGTTTGACCTTGTGTCCCCGGACCTCGGCGGCCATCGCGTCTATTTCCTGCTGCGGGCAGACCGCGGCCCTTCCTCGTGGGAATGCGTGAGCACCGATATCGCGTCGATCGCCCGGATGCTGCCCGACTGCGCGTACGTCCCCGGGTATGTTCCCCCGGAAATCCAGCAGCCGCGGCTCCAACCCTCGTGGAATGCGCTCTACGAGGGAACGGTCGGCGGATCGCAGGTTGTGGCGTTGTTCTGGCAGGTGACGCAGACGACGTCGAGCGCACGCGATACCGCGGTTCCAGTCGAGGGCCTGTACTACTACCGGCGCCATGCGCGGACACTGGCGCTGCTTCGAGCGCCCGATCTCCACGAGTTGATCGAGTGCCCTGAGAGCTTCTCCGGCGAGGAGGCGTGCCCCCGGCCCACCGGCATCTGGCATGTCGAGGTCACCGGGGACCGCGTGACCGGGACCTGGCAGGCATCGGCCGATGCGCCCCCGAAGGTCGTGAAGCTCGAGCGCCGCCCTGCCGGGAAGAGCCCTGCGCGCGATGAGCAGGACCTCTACGACGACATGCAACACGAGGATCAGCGGCGCGGCGTAGCCCAGGAAGCGCGGCGCCATGGAATCGTCTGGAAGACCGAGCGCCGCGGATTCGGCGTGAATGCTCGCACCGGCCGCATCGTCCTTCTCGAGTCGCCGGACGCCGCCGCGCGGGAGCGCATCAATCAGCGGTTGAAGAAGAGCATCCGCTATCCCGACAGTACGGCGGACTGCGCAAGACATGCCGAGTCCTGCGACGACGGGAATGACGTCGATGTGGTGTTCGCGAACGAACGGCTGTTCGCGGTCGCCGGGTCGTCGTACTGGTCCGGGGGCGCCCATCCGACGAGCGGATTCGAAGCGATCACGTTCGATCTGCAGAGCGGCGAGGAGATCGATTGGCGGCGCATCGTCCTCTTGAACGATGCGTCCGCGGGCGCCGCGCATTCCCTCGACCTGCGCCGGGGCGATTTGCTGGCGTCCTACGCGCTGCGCCGCGCGATGCAGGACCAAGATGGGTGCATGTCGACTGTCGCCGGGCATTACCGCTGCGCCGGCGATGTCTGCGCGGACGGGCCCGATCCCGAAGACGGCACGTGGATTCTCTACCCGACGATCGACGGCCTCGCGGTCGCGCCTCAGGTCTACAGCGAGGCCGAGCGGGGATGCCGCGGCGAAAATGTCATCGTTCCATGGCCGGACGTGCGCAAGACGCTGCTGCGACCGATGGTCCTCCCCTGAAGCGGAGGAGAGCTAATGCGGCGCAGGGTGCCGGGGCAGTCTTGGCCCCATTCCCCGCCGGCACTTGACCCGCCTGCCAAGCGATGCAATCGGGGTCGGCCTTTTATCCTTAGCTTATTGGTCGCGATGCAATCGGGGTCGGCCTTTTATTCTTAGCTTATTGGTCGGAGTCACCCACGCACGCCGTCGCCGGGAAGCCTCCTGGTCCCCTGAGTCGGTGTAGCACTATTGAAGCCAGAAGTGCTACACTTGAGATATGAAGTATGTGAGCGTGCGCGAGCTGCGCAACAGACCGGGGAAGGTCTGGGCAACCCTTTCTAAGGCGGACGTCGTCTTGACGGCGAACGGAAAGCCGATGGGAGTCCTGGTGGGGGTGGACGAGGCACGGCTGGATGAAACCGTCGACGCCATTCGCCGGGCAAGGGCAACGCTGGCCGTATCTCGCATGCGGAAGAGAGCTGCGGAGAGCCATGCAAGCCGGCTATCGCTGGCTGAAATCAACCGGGAGATTCGCGAGGTTCGGCGCCGACGGCGCTCGGCGTGAAGATCGTTCTCGACACAAACGTCATTGTGTCGGGCCTGCTGAATCCCGACGGCTCCCCAGGCCGAGTCATCGATCTCTTTCTGGCCGGGGAAGTGAGGCTGCTCGTCGATGATCGAATCCTGGCTGAATACCGCGCAGTTCTGCCGCGGCCGAAGTTCCGTTTCGATCCCGAGGACGTGTCGGACTTTCTCGACCTGGTCGAGGCGGAGGCGATACGGGTCAGTGCGGCCCCTCTGAATCTTGCTCTGAAGGACAGCGCGGACCGTCCCTTCCTCGAGGTGGCCGTCGCATCCAAAGCAGATCTTCTGGTCACCGGGAACGTGCGGGACTTCGAAGTGCCCTCCATCCGCCGATCTCTCATCGTGACTCCTGCTCAGTTCCTGCGCGTGTGGAAGCCATCGGCGCAGCCTTAACAGCCCGTGGAAAAATGAATTGGCAAAAGCCCTGCCGCCGCAAGCGGTTGCGGCGGCGCTCGCAACGCCAGCTCACACCCTTTTTCCACGGGCTGTTAAGGACTGTAGGCGGGATTCCCGGGCCCAAAGTCACCTGGTTCTCTTAGACCCACTTCTTCATGGAATTTCCGAGAGGCCCTCTCGGGAATCGGCAGGGACTTGAAGATTACGCCGGTGAGTATTCGGGTCAGAACTGGATCGATCACCGCTCTGTCGGCGACCGACTCCTGTCGAGACCGACTTGCAGCGTTCTATCACTGGGGCGACCGACAGAGCCTGGACACCGCCGTCTTGATTGCCCTGTCTCAGAAGTTGAACCTCGCGCAAATCCGGAGATGGAGTGCCGACGAGAACTCAACGGAGCATTTCGCGGAATTCGAGCGAGAGGTGAAAGCTGCGCGCCGGGAGAAGACCAGGGGGTGAGATGATGCGCGCAGAGGGACGGCGAGGACCTTCGCGTCCTACTGGAAAAGAACCGAGGCGCAAGAGCGGGCGCTCTTGATCCTTCGCTCGCCGCGGACAGCCGAACCGATTCGTAGAACGCGCGACCTTCGCGTGCTCCGGCGAAACCTCGACGGGAAGGCCGTTGTAACATCCTCCTGGAAAACAAGAAGCGACAGATTTCCCGAGGGTGACAAGGACCTGTGACCGGAAGCGGTGAATAAGCTGCGAAATCGTTTCGGAGGCCGCCTGATCAGCGCGAGCGGCGGGTTCTGTCTCCGGATTCCGTTGGCGATGCCGGCCGCGGCGGTCCTTCTGCTGATCGGTGCTCGCCCTCTGGGCGCCTCTCCGGACACGCCGGCCGCGACCGCGACCATCGTCTGGCGCGGCAACAGCTCGTCGGTCGGGTTCGCCGGCAACGAGTTTCGCGTCGCCGACGCCGCGAAGGCCCTGGGCTTCGAGGTGGCGAGCGACCCGGCGACCGGCGTCCTGACGATCTCCGGCAACGGGCACCAGGTCTTCGTCGGGGTCGGCACGTCCCAGGTTCCGGTCGATCAGCGTATCCTCCCCATTTCCCGCCCGGCGCGCCTGGTCGGCGGGCAGCTCTATGCTCCGGCGGATTTCTTCGAGAAAGTTCTCTTCCCCCTGGTGGGCGCGACCGGAAACTACGATTCCGCGACGCGCGTCTGGACGCTGGCGGAAGGAACGCCGGCGCTGACCCTGGAGATCGCCGTCGTCCATGTGGACCCCACGACGCAGGTCGTCTTCAAGGAGTCGGCCCCGGGGCGTTTCGTGCCGACGCTCACCGAAACGGGGTTCCAGGTCCGTTGGCCGGGCCAGAAGCTCCTGACCGCGTTCACGGAGAAGAGGTTCGACGACCCGTTCGTCTCGACCATCCGTTTTTCCGGAGGGGACACCGCCACCATCGAGTTCCGCGAAAAGGGACTGGCGGCCCGGTCCTATCCCCTGACCAGCCCGGACCGGGTCGTGATCGAGATCGGGCGGGCGCCCGCCGGAGCGCCGCCCGCCGCTCCCCTTCCCGCCGCGCCGCAGCCGGGCCTGACGATCGTCGTCGACCCCGGACACGGCGGACCCGAGACCGGAGCGATCGGACCGGGAGGGCTCGCGGAGAAGGAGATCACCCTGCAGATCGCGCGGCGCCTGGCCGCCGCCCTTCCGCGCGCTCTCGCCTGCCGCGTCGTCCTGACCCGTGATTCCGACAGCGTGATTTCGCTCGACGACCGAACATCGGTCGCCAACCACGAGAAGGCGGACTTGTTTCTGTCCCTGCACGCGAATTCTTCCCGCGTCTCGGGCGCGCATGGCTCGGAGACCTATTACCTTTCCCTGGAGGCCTCCGACCGGCTGGCCCAGGAAGTGGCGAGCCAGGAGAATCAGCCGGGTCCCGCCGCCACTCCCGGTGCCGATGCCCGCCGCGACCTCGATTTCATCCTTTGGGACCTCGCCCAGAGCGCGCACCTGAAGGAGTCGAGCGAGCTCGCCGAGACGATTCAGAACGAATTGAACGCCCTCTCCGGGACGCAGAATCGAGGCATCAAGCAGGCGCCCTTCCGGGTGCTGGTCGGAGCGACCATGCCCGCCGTGCTCGTCGAAACCGCCTTCATTTCGAACCCGGAGGAGGAGAAGAAGCTCGCCTCGGCCGCGTTCCAGCAGTCCGTCGCCGAGGCCGTCGCCAAAGCCGTGGCGGTCTTTTTCGCGCGCCACAAGGGGGCGGCGCCGGCGGCGGCGCCCACGCCCGCTCAGACTCCATGACCCGGCGCGGCGCCGCGATCCTTCTGGCCGCGCTCGCGGCGGCGGTCGCCGTTCTGCTGTTCGTCAGCCGGCAAGGCACGCCCGCCGGCGGCCGCCGGCGATTCCGGCTCTTCCGCGTCACGCCCGCGGCGGCCCCCGCCGTCACGCCGGCCGTCGGCGCCCCCGTTCCGACGCCCGGCCAGACCGTGCGCGTGACGCTGTTCTTTCCGGGAGCGGAGGACGGACGCCTGCGAGCCGAGGAGCGAGACATCCCTCGGCCGGCGGGGGGAAGCGCTTACTTGAAGACCCTTTTCGCGGAGTTGAAGCGAGGGCCCCAGCGATCCGGCCTCCTGCCTTCACTCCCGGAGAAGGTCCAGCTGCGCAACGCCTTCCTTCTGCCCGACGGCGTCGCGGTCATCGACCTGGCGGTCGACGCCGGGCTCTCGTTCGGCTCCGACGAGGAGCTCTCGATCATCGCGTCGCTGGTCGACACGACTCTCCAGAACGTCGCCGACACCAACCGCGTCCGGATCCTGGTCAATGGCGAGCCCGCTGAAACGCTCGGGGGCCACGTGGATCTGACCCGGCCGCTGCTGTACCTTCGCAACGAGGTGGCACCATGAAACAGCGTGGGGCGGAAGGCCGAGAGCGCAAGGCGGACCGATGAGCGGGAAGACGCCACGGCCGGACGGACGGGCACCCTCGGAAATGCGGCCGGTCTCGATCGAGCCGGGCGTCTCGCGCCATGCCGAGGGCTCGGCCCTGATCGCCCTGGGGCACACGCGCGTTCTCTGCGCCGCGTCGGTCGAGGAGCGGGTTCCGCCGTTTCTGAAGAACACTGGATCCGGATGGGTCACCGCCGAGTACGGGATGCTGCCGCGGGCGACGCACACGCGGTCGGCGCGCGAGGCGGCGACAGGCAAGCAGGGCGGCCGGACCCACGAGATCCAGCGGTTGATCGGGCGATCTCTGCGCGGCGTCGTGGACCTGAGGGGCCTGGGCGAGCGAACGATCGTGCTCGACTGCGACGTGCTCCAGGCCGACGGCGGAACGCGCTGCGCCGCGATCACCGGGGCGTGTGTGGCACTGGCCATCGCGCTGTCCCGGCTGGTGCGCGACGGGGCCGTGGCGCGCTGGCCGATGCGCGAGAGCGTGGCCGCCATCTCCGCAGGCGTGTGCGCGGGACAGGCGGTCCTCGACCTGGCCTACGAGGAGGACTCGGAGGCGGACGTCGACTGCAACATCGTCGGGACATCCTCCGGATCCCTCGTCGAGGTCCAGGCCACTGCCGAGAGGCGCCCCTTTTCGCCGGAGCGCCTGCTCGAGCTCCTGGATCTCGCACGGCAAGGTCTCACGGTCCTCCAGGGGATTCAAAGGACGTCTCTCGATCCGTTCCTCCAGGGCATCGACACCAACGGCTTCGGGCCTTCCTGACCGACGGGCGATCGGCGATCAGCGCGCGTCGGCGGACGGGGTGGGGCGGCCTTCCGGCGGCGCGGCGCGAAGGGCCTTCTCCAGATTGTTTCGGGCCAGGGTGAGGCTGGGGTCGAGCCGCAGGGCCTCGCGGTAGTGCTCGATCGCCGCTTCCCGCTGTCCCCGCAGGAGCAGGAGATACCCGAGGTTGTTGTGTGCGAGCGCCACACCGGGATTCAGCCGCAGAGTCTCTTCGAACTCGGCCGCGGCCTCGTCCATCCGGTTCTGCTGCGCCAGCAGCGTGCCCAGGTCCAGATGGGCCAACGTGAATTGCGGGACCAGGCCGATCGCCCGGCGCAAATGCTGCTCCGCCTCCGCGGTCTGGCCCCGATCCCTCAGTCCGGCGGCGACGTTGCGGTGCAGCAGGGCGAGGTCGCGACGCAGGCCCTCGGACGAGGGGCTCCGGGGGTCCTGCCGGAAAGCGCGGGCCTGATCCCGGAGATCTCGATATCTCGCCGACCGTGGATCGATCTCCGCGGCCCGGGCCAGCTGCTCCTCGCCGCCCACGGGGTCCTCCTCCACCAGAAGCGCCATCGCGAAGAACTCGCGAAAATCCGCCGCCCTCGGGTCGGCGGCGATCGCAGCGCGGTACAAATGCGTCGATTCCCCGAATCGGCCCTGCAGAAGGCGGATTCGGGCGAGATTGTTCAACCCGGTCGGATGGCTCGGATTCAATCTCAGACACCTGGAGAAGTAGCCCGCGGCCACGTCCAGACGGCCCAGGATGAAGGACGCCTGACCGGCATTGATCAGGGCGGATTGGGAATCGGGGTGCGTGCGGAAGACTCCATCCAGCACGGAGATCGCATCCTTCGGTTTGCCCTGCTGAATGTCGTACTGCGCCAGATTCACCGCGATGAACTCGTTGTCCCCGGTCGCGCGCAGGGTGTGCACGAACAGAGTCCCGCTGTCGTGCCAGAAGCGAACCTGGATCGCCGCGAGCAGCGCCCAAGCCGCGACAGCCGCGAGGGCGGCGGCCCGCACCAGGAATCGGCCCGTCCGCGACCCCTGCAGCATCCGAGCGCCCCACGCCAGTCCGAGGAAGAGGCCGATGAAGGGAAGGTAGGTGTACCGGTCGGCCAGGGCCTGATTGCCCACCTGAACGAGTCCGATCACCGGCAGGAGGGTCACGAGGAACCACAACCACCCGGTCAGGAGCGAGGGCGCCTTGCGTCGAAGAGCGAAGATGCCGGCCGAGAGGAGGGCCAGGAAGAGCCCGCAACCCACGACCTCGCCGATCGGCAGCGACTGGGGATGGGGATACAGAACCGCCAGATCCGCCGGCCAGACCAGCATTCGCAGGTAGCGGACGTAAGACACCAGCGCGTTCTCCACCCGAAGGCCGAAGGGAAAGGTCTCCAGCGACTTGACCGCGCCCCCGGCGCGTTGAACCAGAAACGTGACCAGGCAGGACGCCGCGGCCATGAGGAAGAGAGGAACCTTTTCCAGAGCGAGCCCGGTCCAGCTACGCGCGCGCGGTGGATGTTCCTTCCCCTCTGCGACCGTCCCCGCGGTCCCGACCCGCTCGAGCGGCCAGAAGTCCAGGAGCAGCAGCAGGAGCGGGAGCGACACCAGCATGGGCTTGGACATCAATCCAGCCGCGAAGAGAAGCAGCATGACCGCGTACCGGAGCGCGCCCGGCCGGCGCGTCCACGAGACGTACACGATCATCGTCGCCAGCCCGAACGCGGTGCTCAGCACGTCCTTGCGTTCGGCGATCCACGCCACCGACTCCACGTGCGCCGGATGCACGGCGAAGGCGGCCGCGACCCACGCGCTCGGCCACACCTCGCGCGTCAGGCTGCGGCACAGCAGGAAGAGAAGGAGCACGTTGACGCCATGCAGAAGCAGGTTCGTGGCGTGGTGCCCGTGAGGATTGAGCCCGAAAACGGAAACGTCGGTCATGTGAGAGATCCACGTCAACGGATGCCAGTTCGCGGCCTGCGAGGCGGTCAGCGCCCAGCGCACGCCGTCCCAGGCCAGGCCCCGCCGAACCCAATCGTTCGCTGTCACGTACTGGTCGTCGTCGTACAGGACGAAACCGCTGCGCAGAACGGGCCATAGCGTTCCAATCGTGAGGACCACGAGAAAGGCGAGCGCCAGGATCTCGGGCCGGCCCCATGCGGCCGGCCCTCCCGGCGCGGTCCCGGCACCGCGTTCCTCCCGCGGCGAGGCTCCCCGCGATCTCGACGATGTTCGCTGCGACCTGGTCATCTTTCTTGCGGGGCGCTGGCCGGACGCTCACAATCCTCCCGGCGAAGGGCCCCTGTCTCACCTCGGTCCGGAATCGGGATTATCAACCGGGCAACGGCCCGGCAAGAAACCCTGAGATAATCTCCCTCGCACCGCCCGCCCTGTCGGCGGGGACGAAAACGATGAAACAGATCGGAATTCTCTTCGGCATGGAGCGGACGTTCCCGCTCGCGTTGATCGATCGCATCAACCGGGAGGTCCGGGACGGCCGGGTCGAGGCCTCGGCTGTCCAGGTCGGCGGCGTCAACCTGGAGATGCCCCGGCCCTATGACCTGATCCTCGACCGGATCAGCCAGGACATCCCTTTCTACCGCGCGATCCTGAAGAAGTTCGCCGCCAACGGAACGATCGTCGTCAACAATCCGTTCTGGTGGTCGGCCGACGACAAGTTCTTCAACAACGTCCTGGCCCGCGCGCTGGGGGTCGCGGTCCCCAGGACGGTGATCCTGCCCTCCAATCAGCACCCTCCCGACACGACCTCCGAATCGATGTCCAACCTCATCTTTCCCCTGAACTGGGAGGAGATCTTTTCGCACATCGGTTTTCCCGCGTATTTCAAGCCCTACTCGGGGGGCGGCTGGAAGCACGTCTCGCGCGTGACGAACCAGGAAGAGTTCTTCGCCGCGTACCGCGAGTCCGGCCAGAACGTCATGACCCTCCAGGAGGAAATCGTCTTCGACCAGTATTTTCGCTGCTACGCCATCGGGCGCAAGCACGTGCACATCATGCGCTACGATCCGCGCCAGCCGCACGCCAACCGCTACGTCCACGACGCCGCAGCGATCGAGCCGGAGCTGTACGACCGGATTCGTCGGGACTGCCTGAAGCTCGTCCAGGCGCTGGGCTATGACTTCGACACCCTGGAGTTCGCCGTGCGCGACGGGATCCCCTACGCCATCGACTTCTTGAACCCCGCTCCGGACGCCGATCCGGCTTCGGTGGGAGAGAAGAATTTCGAGTGGGTGCTCGAGCACGCTGCGCGCTGGCTGATCGAACGGGTGGACGAGGGCGAGCGGCAGGCCGAACGCTGGCACTGGGAGGAGTTTCTGGCTCCCAAGCGGCCGGCTCCGCGCAAGCCCGCGGGCGGCGGCCGCCGAACGTCGAAATCCGCGGTTCCTCCCAAGGAGCCATGACCTCCCGGCAGGTTCCCGCCTTCACGCTGGGAGTGGAGGAAGAGTTTCAAATCATCGATCCGGAGACGCGGGAGCTGCGCTCGCACGTCCAGGAGCTCCTGGACGACGGCAAGCTCATCCTGCGGGAGCACGTCAAGCCGGAAATGCATCAGTCGGTCATCGAGGCCGGCACCGGAATCTGCAAGAACGTCGCGGAGGTCCGGCGGGACGTGACCGAGCTGCGGGCGCAGATCATCGCGCTCGCGCACAAGCGCGGCATGCGGGTGGCATCTGCCGGCACGCACCCCTTCTCCAGCTGGGAAGACCAGAGCATCTATCCCGACGAGCGCTACGCCGCGATCGTCGAGGAGCTGCAGCTCCTGGCCCGCTCGAACCTGATCTTCGGCCTCCACGTGCACGTGGGGATCTCCGACCGCAACCTCGCCATCCAGATCATGAACGAGGCGCGGTACTTTCTTCCGCATCTGCTGGCCCTCTCGGCCAACTCTCCGTTCTGGCTCGGCCGCAACACCGGCTTGAAGAGCTACCGGACGAAGGTGTTCGAGCGCTTCCCCCGCACCGGGATTCCCGAGACGTTCTTTTCGCCCGCCGACTTCGACCAGTACGTCGACATCCTGGTCAAGACCAACTGCATCGACAACGGCAAGAAGATCTGGTGGGACGTGCGCCCGCATCCGTTCTTCGAGACGATCGAGTTTCGCGTCTGCGACATCCCCATGCGGGCGGACGAGACGATCGCGATCGCCGCGCTGATCCAGGCCATCTGCGCCAAGCTGTACCGCCTGCGCTCGGGCAACCTGGGCTTTCGCACCTACCGCCGGGCGCTGCTGATGGAGAACAAGTGGCGCGCCAGCCGCTGGGGAATCGAAGGGAAGCTGATCGACTTCGGCAAGGAGATCGAGGTCCCGTTCCGCGACCTGGTCGGTGAGATGCTCGAATTCGTCGACGAAGTCGTGGACGATCTCGGTTCGCGGTCGGAGCTGGCGACGATCCGCTGGATCCTGGACAACGGGAGCGGAGCGGACCGGCAGCTGCGTGTGTACGGCGAGACGGGGGGCGACCTGAAGAAAGTCGTCGATTTCATCTGCGCGGAAACCAGCCACGGCCTCCCCACCGACGTGCCCGCGCGTTTTGCCGCTCCCTAGATCACAAGGAGAGAGAACGCCAAGATGTCCAGCGCACTGCCCGATCGATTCTCTGAAGACCTCGTTGCCGGGGCCCGCAACGCCGTTCGCACCTGCCTTCGCATCCGCCCCGGAGAGAGGGTCGTCCTGACCACCGACCGCGAGACAGAGGAGATCGCCGCCAGCCTGGCCAGCCAGATCCTGGAGGTAGAAGGCGAGGTCGAGGCCTTCGTCATGGAGGACTTCGGCGATCGTCCGATGCTGGCCCTTCCCGCGCCGGTCGCTGCGGCGCTCGAGAGCGCGGATGTCTCCATCTACGCCGGCCAGCCCAAGGCCGGAGAGCTCGCGTTCCGGCGGGAGCTGACGACCATCATCGACCGCCGGAAGATCCGCCACGCGCACATGGTCTCCATCTCCCACCGGATCATGTGCGAGGCGATGCGGGCGGACTTCAACGAGGTCGACGCCATCTCCCGCCGCGTCCGCGACCGCGCGGAGAAGGCCAGGAAGGTCACCGCTCGATCACGGGCCGGATCGCACCTCGAGGCGACCTTCGATCCGGAGATCCTGTGGTTGAAGACCTCCGGCATCATCTCCACGCAGAAGTGGGGAAACCTGCCGGGCGGCGAAGTTCTGACCGCTCCGGCGCGGGTCGACGGGGTCTACGTCGCGGACGGAGTGGTCGGGGACTATCTTTGCGCCCGATACGGCGACCTTCTGGAGACGCCGCTCTCGGTCCAGATCGAGGACAGCCGCATCGTGGACCTTTCGTGCTCCAACGCCACCCTCGTCGCCGACTTCCGCGCCTATACGTCCGCGGACGAAAACTCCAACCGCGTCGGAGAGTTCGCTCTGGGAACGAACATCGCCGTGCACAACGTGATCGGCAACATTCTTCAGGACGAGAAGTTCCCGTCCCTGCACATCGCCTTCGGACATCCCTATTCCGAGCACACCGGCGCGAAATGGCGGAGCTCGACGCACATCGATATCGTCGGGCGCCACTTCGACGTGTGGTTCGACGACGACCAGGTCATGGCCGACGGGAAGTTCCTGATCTGAATCGGGTGAGCGGCGATCGGGTGATCTGAGGGCTCCGAGATCTCGGCGCGGGACATTCCCCCGCGGACCCGATCCACAGATCCCGCCGGTTAGAATCTCGACGCTGCCAATGCCGCTCTCTGCCGGGACGAAACTGGGCCCCCTACGAGATCCTCGCGCCGCAGGGCGCGGGAGGAATGGGCGAGGTCGACCCGGCGCGGGACACGCGGTCCCTTATAATACCGACGTAGCAGAAAGGTATTATCGATGAAGACCGTGAGCCTCAAGATGCCGGACGACCTCGATTCTCAGTTGGAAGAGGTTGCTCGACGGACAGGTCGTAGCAAATCTCTTCTGGTCCGTATGGCCCTCTGCGAGTTTCTGCCCCGGCGGTCCCGGCCGTCCGGGCGCTCCTTTCTCGTCCGCGCGGCGGATCTCGCCGGCTGCCTGGACGCCGCTCCGGATCTCTCGACGAACAAGCGCCGGCTCCGGGGCTACGGCCGGTGACCGACGCGGTTCTCGTCGATGCCGGCCCCATCGTCGCGTTCCTCAACAGCCGGGACCGCTACCACGAGTGGAGCAAGGAAGTCTTCTCGCAGATCGTCGCTCCCGTCTTGAGCTGCGAGGCGGTTCTTTCGGAAGCCTGTTTCCTCTTGCGCAACACCCCCGGCGGAGGCGAGACCGTGCTGAGGCTCGTAGATCGAGGCCTGGTCAAGTTGTCCTTTCGCCTGGAAGCGGAGACAGCGCCGGTTGCGAGACTCCTCTCGCGCTATTCGAACGTTCCCATGTCGCTCGCGGACGCCTGTCTGGTCCGGATGAGCGAGCAGATCTCAGGCGCCGTCCTCCTCACTCTCGATGGCGATTTCAGGATTTATCGCAAGCACAGCCGCAACGTGATTCCAACCCGGATGCCCGCGGGACTCTGAGCTCGATATGACAATGACGCCCGGCGGCCGCCTCGGTCCCTACGAGATTCTCGCGCCGATCGGCGCAGGCGGGATGGGCGAGGTCTACCGCGCCCGGGACACGCGGCTCGATCGGACCGTCGCGATCAAGGTCCTGCCGGAAAACCTGTCCTCGTCTCCCGAGATCCGCCAGCGCTTCGAGCGCGAGGCGAAAACAATATCTACATTGTCACACCCGCACATCTGCGCGCTCTACGACGTCGGCAACCAGGACGGGATCGAGTTTCTCGTCATGGAGTATCTCGAGGGCGAGACCCTCGCCGACCGCCTGGCCCGAGGCCCGCTCCCGCTGGAGCAGACCCTGCGCTACGGCATCGAGATCGCCGACGCCCTGGACAAGGCGCACCGGCAAGGGATTGTCCACCGCGATCTCAAACCCGGCAACGTGATGCTGACCAGGTCCGGAGCGAAGCTCCTCGACTTCGGCCTGGCCAAGGTCGTCGCACCGCCTTCGTCCTCGGGCGTCGCCGGGCTGTCGATGCTGCCGACGACTCCGAAGGGATCGAACCTGACCGCGGAAGGAACGATCCTCGGCACCTTCCAGTACATGGCGCCGGAGCAGCTCGAGGGCAAGGATTCCGACGCGCGCACGGACATCTTCGCGCTCGGAGCCGTGCTCTACGAGATGGCGACGGGGCGCAAGGCATTTGCCGGGACGAGCCAGGCCTCGCTGATCTCGGCGATCATGGCGAGCGATCCGCCGCCGATTTCCGTGGTCCAGCCCATGACGCCGCCGGCGATGGACCGCGTGGTGAAGACCTGCCTGGCCAAAGACCCCGACGACCGATGGCAGGCCGCGGGAGATGTGGCCAAGGAGCTCAAGTGGATCGCGGAGGGCGGCTCTTCGGCAGGCCTGCCGGCGTCGGCCGACGCCCGCCCGCGCAAACGCGAGCGACTGGCCTGGACGATCGCCGCCGCCGCGGTCGGCCTCGCTCTGGCACTCCTGCTCCTGCGGCGCCCGCCGAGCGAAAGCCTCTCCACACGCTCCCATCTCCTGCCGCCGGAGAAGGTCCAGTTCGAGACCGACGGCGACAATTGCGGGTCCGTGACCATCTCGCCGGACGGCCGCCAGGTCACCTTCGCCGCCAAGAGCGCCGCCGGCAAGTCGATGCTCTGGCTGCGCTCGCTCGATTCCCTGTCGGCCCGGCCGATCCCCGGAACGGAGGACGCGAGCTTTCCTTTCTGGTCGCCGGACAGCCGATTTCTGGCCTTCTTTGCAGCCGGCAAACTCCAGAAGGTGGACCTCGCGGGCGCGCCGCCGCTGGCGGTTTGCGACGCCCCCGGCGGGCGCAGCGGCTCCTGGAACCGGGATGGCGTCATCCTGTTCTCGCCCAACTCGAACACGGAGATTTTTCAAGTGCCGGCCGCCGGCGGCGCGGCCACCCCCGTCACGACGCTCGACGTCGCGCGCGGCGAGACGACACATCGATGGGCCACGTTCCTGCCGGACGGGAAGCACTTCCTCTACATGGCCGGCTCGCACTCCGAAGGGACCAGGAGCGCCAGCAACGCCATCTATCTCGCCTCCCTCGGCGCGAGCGCACGGACACGTCTTCTTTCGGGCCGTTCGAACGTCGCCTACGCCTCGGGTTACCTGATCTCCATGCGTGAGCACGTCCTGCTGGCGCAGGCCTTCGATGCGAGCCGCGGGCGCCTGGCGGGAGATGCGGTGGCGCTCGCGGACGGCGTCGCGTACGAGGCGAGTTACTTTCGGGGAAATTTCTCGGTCTCGGACAACGGTGTTCTCGTCTATGCGACGGGAATGGGCGCAATGGGCTCGCGCCTGCGCTGGTACGACATAAAGACCGGCCAACCTTCGGGTGAGCCCATGGGCGACAGCGCGGAGTATCGGGATCTCGCGGTGTCGCGCGATGGTTCCCGCATCGCAGCCACCATCGCCGATCCGTCCACGGGACTGCCCGCAATCTGGCTCATCGACCCCCGGGGCGTACGCACCCGCTTTACTTTCGGAGCTCCAGCCTTCGGTTGCGTTTACTCTCCTGATGGGACCCGCATCGCTTACGCCAAGAGCTCAGGGATCTACGCCAGGCCGGCCAGCGGGGGTGGGGCGGAGGAGTGCCTCTACAGCTCCGACGCCCAGCTTGGCCCGACCGATTGGTCTCGCGATGGACGGTTCATCGCGTTCAACTCCGTGAGGCCGGGCAGCAAGACCAAACAGGACGTCTGGATCCTGCCCCTCTTCGGAAACCGCAAGGCCTATCCCCTTCTGGCGATGGCATCCACCGAATTTGGAGCATCCTTCTCGCCCGACGGGCGGTGGATCTCCTATGGCTCGGACGAATCGGGACGACCGGAGCTCTACGTGGCTGCTTTCCCCGGTCCCGGCGGAAAGTGGCAAGTCTCGGTCAACGGGGCGGTTGGCGGGAGCTGGATCTCGACGAGCGAGATCGCCTATGGCTCGCTCGACGGCATGGCCATGTCGGTGGATGTCAAAGAGAGCGCCGGGGGGTTGGAATTTGGCGCTCCCAGAGCCGTTTTCAAGGTCCCGCCGATCGACGCCAACCCCGCCGCTCCGCTTGACGGCAAGCGGGTGCTCCTCGCGGTCCATATCGAGAGACCGGAGGCGGCCCAGGTCGTGCTCGTCGCGAACTGGGCGGCCGGGCTGGCGCAAAAATGAGCGTGGCGGCGGGCATGAAATTCGGCCCCTACGGCGTGTCGAGTCTTCCGATCACTATGTCGTCGTGGGTTTGAACGAGCCCCGATGATCCCTTCCCTGCGCCGCGCCTACAACGCCGCCTACACCGACGATCGGTACCGCGCTTACAAGCGCCGCCTCGAGAAGCGCGGCGGCATGGAGATCCCGTTTCGGCTGGCGGAGTCGCCGGTCTTTCTTCCCCCGGACCTGCGCGACGAGATGGTCGCCGCGTCGATCCAGATCTTCGACCAGCTCACGACGTCCCAGGCTCTCTGGCGATCGGAGGCTGCCGTGCCGCCGGCGTGGAACATTCCCGGCTGCGACCCTCTTCCGACGTTCGCCGTCACCGACTTCGCCGTGACCCGAGGCGAGGACGGAGGCCTCGTCCCCAAGCTGATCGAGCTCCAGGCCTTTCCGACTCTTTACGCCTTCCAGGCCGCCCAGTGCGAGGAGCTCGCGCGGCTCTGCCCGGGCGGCGGCGACGAAATGGAGTGGTACCTCTCGGGTCTCGACACGGCGTCCTACAAACGGATCGTCGGAGAGACGATCCTTTCGGGCCTGCCTGCCGACAGTGTCGTCCTCCTGGACATCGATCCGCCGCATCAGAAGACCGCCATCGACTTCGCCTTCACGCAGCAGTTCTGGGGCGTGCGCGCGGTCGATCCGCGGGAAATCGAGAAGCGGGGGCGGGAGTTGTGGTACCGGCCCGAAGGCAAGCCCGTGCGGATCCACCGCATCTACAACCGCTTGATCTTCGACGAGCTCGAAGCGAAGGGACAGAGCCTGCCGTTTGACATGACGTCCCGCATCGACGTCTCCTGGGCCGGGCATCCCAACTGGTACTACCGATGGTCCAAGCACTGCCTGCCTCAGCTGCGGCACCCCGCCGTCCCGGAGGCACACCTCCTGTCGGACCTGCCGACGAATCCGCCCGATCTGGAGAACTGGGTCTTGAAGCCCCTCTTCTCCTTCGCCGGCGCGGGGGTCAAGGTGGACGTCACGGCGGCCGATCTCGAAGCGATTCCCGAGGAGCGTCGCTCCCAGATGCTGCTCATGCGCAAGGTCGACTACGCGCCGGTCATCGAGACGACCGACGGCGGATGGTCCAAGGTCGAGATTCGCGTGATGTTCGTCTGGCGGGAGGAGAAGCCCTTTCCGGTCACGACGCTCGCGCGTCTCTCACAGGGAAAGATGATGGGCGTCGCTTTCAACAAGGACCGGACGTGGGTCGGGTCGTCGGGCTGTCTGTGGCCGGCGAACGAATAGCCTTCAGGTTTCAGCTTTCAGCTTTCAGCTCTGAGCTAACAGTCCGATCGGAGGTATTCTCAGCGGTCATGCCGCTTTTCGAGTACCGCTGCGAAAAATGCCAAACGCGATTCGAGCACTTCGTGGCCGGTCAGGGACGACCGGAGTGCCCCAAGTGCGAGAGCCGGGACGTGCGCAAGCTCCTCTCGGTCTTCGCCGTCGGCAACGGCAGCTCTTCGCAATCGCCGTCCGAAAGTCCGGGATCCTGCGGCTCCTGCGGCGATCCGCGCGGCGCGGGCGCCTGCCGTCTCGACTGACTCTGCCGCCTTGACTGACTCCGCCCGCCGGCGTCAGTGGGGCCGGCTGACGACCACCGGGGCTGGCGGCGCGCTGACTGGCGCCGGATCCATCCGCGGCGAAGACACCGGCGGCGACGAGCTGGGGGCCGTGTTCGCGGAGGACGAGGATGAGAAGTCTGTCGATGGCGCGTCGAAGCCGGGCCGTGTCACGACGCGCGTCGAGCGATGGCGGTCGCCGGTCAACGTCACCTGGCGGACCGAGATCGGCGTGAAGCTCGGATACTGCTCGTAGTCTCCGTTGACAAAGCCCGTGCAGGGGCCGTATCCGGAAGCATAAATGTCCCCGCTGTCGTAGCAATCGACGATGCCCAGGGGAGCTCCTCCCCCGCCGCCGTAGGACTGCGCCTCGCGGTGCGCGCAGCCCGCCAGCGCCGCCATCGAGCTTGCCAGGAGGAGCCGTAAGAGATGTCTTTTCATGGTGCCCTCGCGCCTCAAGAGAACTGCAACGGCGATGCCCTGGCAAGTGTAAGAGAAAAGGGCCGCCCGGCGACGGCGACTGCCCTCCTCGGATGACCCCCTGTCCTCGAATTAGGCCGGCCGCCCTTCGGCGGTCGAGAGCGCCCGCGCTTGGATTTCTTCGTGTCTTGTGCCCTCGCGGCGCGACCAAGTTTCGCGAACTGGATTCGCAAAACGACTCGCGCCGCGCTAGGTCGGAGCGGAGGTCTCGCGATCAGGCGGACCGTCGAGGCCGCATCCGGGCGAACCGAACGACGGTGCGAAGGCTATGGTCCCCCTCTCCCCGAGGGAGAGGGCGGGGTGAGGGTTTCCACCGGTCGTGCCTTCCTCCGTTCGCGGCGCGACAAAGTTTCGCGAACTGGATTCGCAAAACGACTCGCGCCGCGGTAGCTGGAGCGGAGGTCTCGCGGTCAGGCGTTCGGTCGAGCCCGCATCCGGGCGAACCGAACGACGGTGCGCGCGTACCCGCGCGCAGACCGCGAACCGCAGCGAAGGCTACGGTATGTATTGCCGGATCTGCTCCTTCCACCACGGCCAGTCGTGGCCGTATGGCGCCTCCCAGATGTCTCCGCGATGCCGGATTCCCTTGGACTGGAAGATTCCGATCATCTGCCGGGATCCCTCCAGGATGTTGTCGGTCTCCCCTGTGACGATGGCGATGTCCATCTGCGACAGTTTCCCGACCCATTCGCCGTCCATGTTGGGGACGTAGGCTGTCGGGCAATGGTAGTAGCAGGTGTCGTCCCAGTAGCCGTCCAGGAACGCGTGGATGTCGTACTTGCCGGAGAAGCCCACCGATTTGTCGCAGAGGTCCGGGTGCCGCAACCCGAAGTTGACGGCGTGGTAGGCGCCGAAGGAGGCGCCGAGCGTGCCGATCTTCGCGCCGGTGTTCCCCTTGTACCGCACGAACGGGACGACTTCCCGCGCGATATAGCGGTCGTACTGGTCGTGGCGGGCGATCCGCTCGGCCGGGCGGCGGTGCTCGGCGTAGAAGCTTTCCGCGTCGACGGAATCGACGCAGGCGATCTGGAGGCGGCCGGCGTCCAGATGGTCGCCCACGGCGCCGACCAGTCCGAAGTCCTCGTTCTGGTAGAAGCTCCCCTTCGACGTTGGAAACCAGATCATGGGCCGGCCCGCGTGCCCGAACCAGAGAAGCTCCATCCGCTTTCCAAGAACAGGCGAGTCCCAGACGACGTATTCTCGATTCATCCTCAGCCGGCCTCCTCGAGGAAGGGATTGATCACCCTCACCGTACCGTACAGCCGGCCGTGTTGGAAATCCTCGGAGAGAATCGCGCTCAGGCCGAAATACTCGGCATAGGCCCAGAGATGAGCGTCGAACCAAGGCAAATCGTAGGCTGCGGAGCCTCGAAGGGCCATGCGTATCACGTGCTCATTTGGGTAGAGGACTGGAAATTCGCTCAAGAGTTCCTCGGCTTCGCGGCGCGCGTCCGCCGGAGCCAGCAGGGGTGCCATCCCGGGCATGGAACGCGACACGACGGCCATGAACTCGATGACGACCTGATGCGCGATTCGCAGTGAGCCTTCCCCCAGGCCCCTCCGAAGCAGATCGACGGCCCGCTTTTGCTTGTCCGGGTAACGCGGATCGTGCCGATAGACGATGACGTTGGTGTCAACGAGGGCGGCCACGGTCGTAAAGGTCCTCCCGCTTCCAGCCGCGATCGACAGAGGCTTTCGGATACTTCCTGCCGACTTGGCGGCGCCGCTGCCGCCGGACCGATTCATCGAAGAGCCTCAAACGCTCCTTGGCAGTGAGCGGCTCACGACGTCCGACGAGCTCGATGCGGATCGCATCGCCCGCGGCACGGAACTCGATCTCGTCCCCGGGGCGGATGCCGAACTGTTCGGCGATCGTCTTGGGCAACGTGACCTGCAGTTTGCTCGTGACCTTGGACACAATCCTTACTCTAGCAAGGCGATATTCCTTGTTCAAGGGTCCGGTGAGATAATCCATCCTGCGGGGCGTAGCGCAGCGGTAGCGTATCTGCTTTGGGAGCAGATGGTCGCCGGTTCGATCCCGGCCGCCCCGACCAACTTTTCGAGGTCCTTCCGGCACCGAGGCTGCGTTTGGACTACAGCGGCGTGATGATCAGTGTCGTTCCGGATCTCCGGGGCACACGGCTATTTTTCCTACTTGAAGTACCCGGTGACGTCGAGGATGAACTGCATGGTGCCGCCTCCCTGTGTGCAGAAGACCGCGATGTCTCCTGAAGCGCCCAGCGGCACGACGGCGTTGTTGGCGCGGGTCTGGCCGGCACTGTAGTTGAGGGTCGATGTCGTGGGCCGCACCGTCCCGGCTGGAAAGAGCGTCACGAAGCCGGGGCCGCTGGTCGGCTGCGTCGCCGCTATGTTTACCGCGATGGCCGTTGCGCCGGAGGGAATGCCGCACTGGCCTGTGACGATGAAGATACGTGTCCCGGCGGAAGCGAGTGCCGGGCCACCGTAAGGGTCCACTGGTCTACGCGTATCGATCACGCGACATGGCGTCACTGTGTAGAAATTCGCCGGGCCGGCGGCTTCCGTGATGCCAGGACTAACCAAGACGGTGTAGCTACTCGCATTTGGGACGCTCGGATCGATCGAGAATATGGGATCGACAGAGGCAGAGACGGTACCCACCATCGGATAATAGGCACTCGCCTCCGCGCTCAAGACAACCTGGATTGGCGTATTCGCTGCAAATAGAGATTGAGTGGTACCGGAAAATGACTGGCCATTGCAGGTTTGGTTTTGATCAGCAGGGTCGACGGCGCAAGCCACGTAAACTCCATTAACCGACACACTTGCCCCTGCAATTACGTTGGCGAAACCATTCGTAGAGCTTACGCCGCCAACGGTGGTGATGTCCGTCAGAACATTTCCCGGTGGACCGACAATCTCGACAAGATATGTGATTCCACCCAAGGATTCGCTATTCGCGTTGGACAGGCCAGAGACTAGGGGGAACGAGCTCGCGGACGCCGAAATAGACGGTCCAACAGTGCGGAAGGTAATTGTGGCTGGGTCTGGAACTGGACCCGGCTGCGAGACGGTTAGGGTCCCTGGGATGGTTAGGAACTGACGAATAACGGGGTTGGGAGTGTTTACGCTGGTGACAATTCCGCTATAGGTCGCCGGCGCCAATTGAGCGAGTGCATTTGACGCGGCGAGCGAAAGGAGCGAACAGGATACCAGGACAGCACGAATAACCGTCCCAGAAAGCGTTCCGACGTTGCCGGGAGGCCGTTCCGTCACCGACTCCGACGTGAAAGGCGTGCGCGCATTGATCATGGCATCCTTTCCCTGACTGGTCTGAGGCCCTTCGCTTGAGTGTCGGCTATCTTACTTCATAGCCTTGGGCCTCCCGGCCGTGCCACCCACAGGGTCTTGGGCGCTCGGGGGCTGACCCTCGCTCCAGCTGCTCGGCCTCGCAAGGGCATGAAGCGGGCTGCGGCGAGAGGCTCCTCTTCTAATGCCGCCCTGGAGCTGCCGAGAACGATGGTTGTGGCGCACCGGACCCTGGCTCGGCCGAATGCGGCCTCGACCGCGGACCTGATCTCGAGCTGTTCGAGGGCCGCCTCCGGCTCCCGCTTGAAGGCTGACGAAGTCTCGATTCGCGTGATACCGTTCGAGCCTGGCCTCTGACGGCGGAATCGTGCGCAGAAAGTCCGCTTCCTTCATTTTGATCCTGGCCGCGGGACTGATTGCCGCGAGCGCGATCGGTCAGGCCCCGCCGGCCGCGGGTTCTCCCAATCTCCTCCTGATCATCGTCGATACGCTGCGCTTCGACGCCGGGGACGTGGCTGCGCGCCAGGCCGAGCCTGCCGTCCCTCCGTCGCTCCGCCGCCGAGGGCGCCATTTCCTGCAGACGATCGCCACGGCGCCGTGGACCGTGCCGAGCATCACGTCCCTCCTCACCGGGTACTACCCGTCCGAATCGCACGTCATCGCGATCGGCGACGAGCCGAAGTTGAAGGCCCCTACCCTGGCACAGCGTCTTCGATCGGAGGGCTATCGGACGGTGGCCGTCGTCAGCAATCCGACGCTGACCCGAAAGGGCGAGGCCCTGTACGAGGGGTTCGACACCGTGGACGTGGACGCGAAGGAGACGCGGCCGGGGCTCGAATTCCCCATACGTTCGGCCGCGAAGACGACCGACGCCACCCTGGCCCGCATCGCCGTCCTGCGCCGCGCGCCGTCCCCGTGGTTCCTGCTCGTTCACTACTTCGAGCCCCACGGTCCCTACACCGCCCCGGCGAAGTTCCTCCGCAAGCCCAGGCACCACGGCGCGGCCCTGCCCGAGGCGCAGACCAATTTCGCGCCCCGTGGAACGATTCCGGTCTACCAGTTCAACCCGCGCTGGCCCGGCGCCGACGACTACATCGCGGCCTACCAGGCCTCGGCCCGGTTCGCCATCTCGCAGGTCGAACGGCTTCTCCGCCAGGGCGCGCGATCGGGCGCTCTCGGCAACGCCGTCGTCGTCTTCACGTCGGATCACGGCGAGATGCTCGGCGAGCAGAACTACTGGTTCCAGCACGGAATCGCGATCGACCCCGCACTGGTCCACGTTCCGTTGGTCATCGCCCGAGGCGCCCGCGATCCTCTCGTCAACGAGCCGCGGCCTGTCTCGAACCTCGACGTGTTTCCGACGCTGTGCGGCCTGCTCATCCGAAAGGACTGTTCGGATACGCGCGGCGAGGATCTCTACAATCTCTCCTCCCGCCGTCGGTTCCCGATCGTCGTCGAGCAGGGGGCCCTGGCGCCGGGAAAGGACTTCGAGTCCCACGCCGCTCTGGCCTTCGAGCAGGGCCTCCTGGTCGGATCGGCCGACGGCGGCCTGCAGAACCTGGGATGGCTCTCGCATGAGGAGCCGCAGTTTTCCGATCAGCAGCTCGCGACGGCCCGGGACGTGATTCGCAATCATCTGGAATTCATGCGCGTCGTGGTCCGAGACCCCAAGACGCTCGACCCCGAGCTCCTGAAGAAGCTGCGCGCCCTGGGATATCTCCAGGGCCCCGAAAGCGATTCGATCCCCCCCAAGCAGTGAGCCCCGGCGCGGCGCCCCGGACGGCCCGGACGGCCTGATGGGCGCGGCCCTTGCTTCCAGGAGAAAGTCTTGCGTGCCAAGACGTTGCCCGTTGAAACCGCGTAATCTCCTCGAAAGATCGACCGTAAAGGGAAAAGGGTTGATAAAACCCGCCAGTCGAAGTGTCTCGCGGGAACGACGGAGAGGGGGACACGGGTTATGAGGCTCGACCGAAGGGATCGCCGGATCAGGGCTCGAGCCGAAGGGCCGCAGGAGCTTTGCTTATGAGTTCGAAGAAGACGGAGACTCCTTCGGAAGGAGCGGTTTCGGCGGCGACGATTCCAGGAGCGGCGCTCTTTCCCGAGGAATCCCGAGCCAGGGGCGCCCGCCATCCGTGGCGCTGGATCGTCGCCGTCGCGGTGATCTTGATCCTGGCGTATCTCGTCTTCGGACGGGGCGGGTCGCGCGCCGCCGCGAGCAAGGCGGCCGGCAAGGGAGGAGCCGCGCGGGCGGTTCCGGTTCTGGGCGCCACCGCGAAGACGGGAGACCTCGGCGTCTACTTGAACGGCCTGGGCACGGTCACCGCCATCAACACCGTGACCGTGCGAAGCCGCGTGGACGGTCAACTGGTCCGCGTCGCGTTTCGGGAGGGGCAGTTCATCCGCCAGGGCGATCTGCTGGCGGAGATCGATCCGCGTCCCTTTCAGGTCCAACTCATCCAGGCCGAGGGACAGCAGGCCAAGGACGAAGCGGTGTTGAAGAACGCCCGGATGGACCTGGAGCGCTACCGGGTCCTGGTCCAGCAGGACTCGATCTCGCGCCAGCAGCTGGACACCCAGGCCGCCACCGTCAACCAGCTGGAAGCCTCCTTGAAAAGCGACCAGGGGCAGATCGAGAGCGCGAAGTTGAATCTCGTCTACAGCCGCATCACCGCCCCGATTTCCGGGATCGTCGGGCTGCGGCTCGTCGACGTCGGAAACATGGTGCACGCCAACGACGCCAACGGGCTCGTCGTGATCACGCAGGTCCAGCCAATCACGGTCGTCTTCACGATTCCCGCCGATCAACTCCCGGCGGTGCTCGGGCCGATGAAAGCGGGCCGGAGACTCACGGTCGAGGCCTACGACCGGGACTTGAAGAACAAGCTTGCGACGGGATCGGTACTGGCGATCGACAATCAGATCGACCAGACCACCGGGACGGTCAAGATCAAGGCGGTCTTTTCCAATGAGAACCGCGCGCTGTTCGCGAATCAATTCGTCAACGCGCGCCTGCTCGTGGACACGCTGCGGCAGACCGTGCTCATCCCCGCGGCCGCCGTTCAGCGCAGCCCGCAGTCGACCTTCGTCTACGTGGTCAAGCCCGACAGCACGGTCGACCTGAGGAACGTCGCCGTACAGCTGACCGAAGGAGACGAAACGTCGATCGGCCGCGGGCTCTCGGCCGGCGAGGTCGTCGTCATCGACGGCATGGACAAGCTGCAGCCGGGCTCAAAGGTCGCCCTCTCGATGGCCGGAGGAGGGACCGCCCGCAAGGCCGCTTCATGAGCCCTTCGCGCCCCTTCATCCTTCGCCCGATCGCCACCTCTCTCCTGATGGCCGGACTGTTGATCGCCGGTGCGATCGGCTTCAAACAGCTTCCGGTCTCCGCGCTTCCCCAGGTCGACTATCCCACCATCCAGATCGTCACGTTCTATCCGGGCGCCTCCCCGGACGTCATGGCCTCTTCGGTCACCGCGCCTCTGGAGAGGCAGTTTGGCCAGATGCCCGGATTGAACCAAATGACCTCCAACAGCTCCGAAGGCAGCTCGGTCATCACCCTGCAGTTCGTCCTGGATTTGAACATCGACGTCGCCGAGCAAGAGGTCCAGGCGGCCATCAACGCCTCGGGGACCTATCTGCCTCGAGATCTTCCCAATCCGCCCATCTACAGCAAGATCAACCCGGCCGACTCCCCGATCCTGACGCTCGCCCTCACTTCCAACACGCTCCCGCTTTCGAAAGTCGAGGACTTCGCCGACACCCGGTTCGCGCAGAAGATCTCTCAGCTGCCCGGCGTCGGGCTGGTGTCCATCAGCGGCGGGCAGAAGCCGGCGGTGCGCATCCAGGTCAATCCCACGGCCCTGTCTTCGTACGGGTTGACGATGGAGGACGTGCGCAGCGCGATCTCGCAGTCCAACGTCAACCAGGCCAAGGGGACGTTCGACGGCGCCCGGCAATCGTACTCGATCGGTGCCAACGACCAGCTGCTGTCGAGCGATCAGTACCGCCCCCTCGTGGTCGCTTACAAGAATGGCGCTCCCATTCAGCTCTCCGACATCGCCAACGTGATCGACGACACGGAGAACGTCAACCAGGCGGCGTGGGTCAACGAGACTCCCGCGGTCATCCTCAACATCCAGCGTCAGCCCGGCGCCAATATCATCGCCGTCGTCGACCGGGTCAAGGCGCTCCTGCCCCAACTCCAGTCCTCGCTCCCCTCGGCCATCAAGGTCGAGATCCTGACCGACCGCACCGCCACGATCCGCGCCTCGGTGCACGACGTCGAGTTCGAGATGATGCTGACGATCGGACTCGTCGTGATGGTCATCTTCCTCTTCCTGCGCACGCTCGCCGCCACCGTCATTCCCAGCGTGGCCGTGCCGCTCTCCCTGGTGGGAACCTTCGGCGCCATGTACCTTCTCGGTTACAGCCTCAACAACCTGACGCTCATGGCGCTGACGATCTCGACGGGGTTCGTCGTCGACGACGCGATCGTCATGATCGAGAACATCTCCCGATACATCGAGGAGGGCATGGCTCCGCTCGAAGCGGCCCTGAAGGGCTCGGAGCAGATCGGCTTCACGATCCTGTCGCTGACTGTGTCCTTGATCGCGGTCCTGATTCCGCTGTTGTTCATGGGAGACGTCGTGGGCCGCCTCTTCCGCGAGTTCGCCGTCACGCTCTCTGTGACCATCCTGATCTCCGCGTTCGTGTCGCTGACCCTGACTCCGATGATGTGCGCGAAGCTTCTGCGTCACAAGGCGGCTTCCGAGCAGACCCGCTTCTACCGGGCCTCGGAGCGCGCGTTCCAGAAGGTGATCGATTTCTACGGCCGGACCCTCACATGGGTGCTACGCCACCAGCGGGCCACGCTGGTTGTCGCCGCGGCGACCCTGGTGACGACGATTCTGCTCTACGTCGTCATCCCCAAGGGTTTCTTCCCGGTCCAGGACACCGGCGTCCTGCTGGGGATCTCGGAGGCTTCCCAGACTTCCTCGTTTGCGGCCATGGCCGACCGGCAGCGGGCCCTGGCCGGTGTGATCCTCAAGGACCCGGCCGTGGCCAGCCTGTCCTCCTTCATCGGCGTCGACGGCACCAACACGACCCTGAACAGCGGGCGGATCCAGATCAACTTGAAACCGCTCGAGCAGCGCAAGGCCAGCGCCTCGGAGATCATTCGGCGCCTCCAACCGGAGCTGGCCAAGGTGTCCGGAATCACGCTCTTTCTTCAGCCGGTGCAGGACCTGACCGTCGAGGACCGTGTCAGCCGCACGCAGTTCCAGTACAGCCTGGAGGACCCCGACGCCCGGGAGCTCGCGGTCTGGGTGCCTCGGATCCTGACAAAGCTCCAGACGTTGCCCGAGCTGCGGGACGTGGCCAGCGATCAGCAAAACGGAGGGCTGGAGGCCCGCCTGATCCTCGATCGCTCGACCGCTTCGCGCCTGGGCATCACGCCGCAGATGCTCGACGACACGCTCTACGATGCCTTCGGCCAGCGCCAGGTCTCGACCATGTTCACCCAGTTGAACCAGTACCGCGTCGTGCTGGAGACTCAACCTTCCTTCCAACAGCGGCCCGAAGACTTGAAGAACATCTATCTGCGCTCCGCCGGCGGTGGCGCCGTTCCCCTGGGCGCGTTCACGGACATTCAGACCGGCAACGCTCCCCTGGTCGTCAATCACCAGGGTCAGTTCCCCGTCGTCACGATCTCCTTCAACCTCGCACCGGACGCCTCGCTGGGCCAGGCCGTGCGGGCCGTCGAGAAGGCCCGGACCGAGCTGGGCCTGCCGCCCAGCATCCAGGCGAGCTTCCAGGGGACGGCCCAGGCATTCCGGTCGTCCCTCTCCAACACCCCCTTCTTGATCCTCGCCGCGATCGTGACCGTCTATATCCTCCTGGGCGTCCTGTACGAGAGCTACATCCATCCGATCACGATCCTTTCGACCCTTCCCTCCGCCGGCGTGGGCGCGCTGCTCTCGCTCATGATCTGCCGCACCGATTTTTCGGTCATCGCCCTGATCGGGATCATCCTGCTGATCGGAATCGTCGAGAAGAACGCGATCATGATGATCGACTTCGCGCTCGATGCCGAGCGCAAGGAGGACAAGGAGCCGCCCGACGCGATCTATCAGGCCGCGCTCCTGCGCTTCCGGCCGATCCTGATGACGACCATGGCGGCGCTTCTGGCGGGCGTCCCGCTGGCCCTGGGCGCGGGCATCGGCGCCGAGCTGCGGCGGCCGCTGGGCATCGCCATCGTGGGAGGCCTGATCTTCTCCCAGCTGCTCACGCTCTACACGACGCCGGTGATCTACCTCGCCTTCGACCGCCTGGCGCGCCGAATCGCCAGAGCCCGAAGGCGAGAACCGGCGGCCGAGCTTGCGCCCGCCGGGGGCGCATGAGCGTCTCGGCACCCTTCATCCGCAGGCCGATCGCCACGACGCTTCTGACCGTCGCGATCGCGCTGGCCGGAGGGATCGCGTACCGGTTTCTCCCCGTCTCGCCGCTGCCGCAGGTCGAGTTTCCCACCATCAGCGTTTCGGCCGGGCTTCCCGGAGCGAGCCCGAACACCATGGCCTCCTCCGTCGCTACGCCGCTGGAGCGGCAGTTCGGCCGTATCGCCGGCATCACCGAGATGACCTCTAGCAGCTCGCTGGGGTCGACCAACATCACGATTCAATTCGACTTGAACCGCAACATCGACGCGGCGGCTCGCGACGTCCAGGCGGCGATCAACGGGGCGCGAGGACAGTTGCCCGCCAACCTGCCCAACAATCCCAGGTACCGGAAGGTGAATCCCGCCGATGCCCCGATCCTGCTGCTTTCCCTGACGTCGCAGGTGTACGACCGTGGACAGATCTACGACATCGCTTCGTCGATCCTGGAGCAAAAGCTGGCCCAGGTCAGCGGCGTCGGACAGGTGTTCACGGGCGGGAGCGCGCTGGCGGCCGTCCGTGTGGATGTCAATCCGACCGCGCTCAACCGCAACGGAATAGGGCTCGAAGACGTCCGCCTCGCCCTCGCCGCGGCCAACGCCAACCGCCCGAAGGGACAGCTCGCCGACGCCCACCGCGCCTGGTCGCTCGCCACGACCGATCAGCTCCTGAAGGCCAAAGGCTACGAATCGCTCATCATCCGTTACGTCAACGGCGCCGCGCTGCGGCTCTCCGACGTGGCCACGGTGACCGACTCGGTCGAGGACATCCGCAACGTGGGGCTCTCCAACGGCAAGCCCGCGGTCATCATGATCGTGTTCCGGCAACCGGGCGTCAACATCATCGACACGGTCGACCGCGTCCGGGCGTTGATCCCCCAGCTCAAGGCCTCCATTCCTCCGTCCATCGATCTGTCCGTCGTCATGGATGCGACGCGTACGATCCGCGCGTCGGTCCGGGACGTCGAGATCACGCTGATGATCTCGATCTCGCTCGTCATCCTGGTCGTCTTCATCTTCCTGCGCAACGTGCGGTCGACGCTCATTCCCAGCGTCGCTGTTCCGGTGTCGCTCATCGGAACGTTCGGCGTGATGTATCTGCTGGGTTACGGGATCGACAATCTCTCGCTCATGGCTCTGACCGTCGCCACGGGATTCGTCGTCGACGACGCCATCGTGGTCATCGAGAACATCACCCGCCACCTGGAAGAGGGCATGCAGCCCGTCGCGGCCGCCTTGCGGGGAGCCGAAGAGATCGGCTTCACCGTCATCTCGATCAGTCTTTCGCTGGTCGCGGTCTTCATTCCGATCCTCCTGATGGGCGGCATCGTCGGGCGCCTGTTCCGCGAGTTCGCAGTGACCCTGTCGGTCGCCATCGGCGTCTCGCTGCTGGTGTCCCTGACCACGACGCCCATGATGTGCTCGAGATTGTTGCGCCCCCACGACCGTGCCACGCACGGCCGTCTGTATCAGGCGAGCGAGCGCGGGTTCGCGTTGATCCTGAGGGCATACGAGAACTCGCTGGGGTGGGTCCTCCGGCACCAGCGATTCACGATCGCGGTGACCCTGGGCACGATGGCCGCGACGATCTTTCTCTACGCCAAGGTTCCCAAGGGATTCTTTCCCCAGCAGGACGCGGGGCGGCTGACCGGCACGATCCAGGCCGACCAGGACACGTCGTTCCAGGCCATGGGCAAAAAGCTGACGCAGTTCGTCACGACCGTCATGCACGACCCCGGCATCGAGAGCGCCAACGGGTTCGTGGGGGGGACGTCCAACAGCGGACGAATGTTCATCTCCCTCAAGCCCCGCGGAGACCGCAAGGATTCGGCCGACCAGATCATCGCGCGGCTGCGCGGCAAGCTCGCGCACGTGCCGGGAGCGACCCTGGTCCTGCAGCCGGTGCAGGATCTGCGCATCGGCGGGCGGCCGAGCGCCGCGCAATATCAATACACACTTCAGGGGGACAACTCCGACGAGCTCTTCCAGTGGGCGCCCCGCGTCCTCCAGAGGCTGCGCGGGCTGCGAGAGCTGACCGACGTCAACAGCGACCAGCAGGACAAAGGGCTGGAGACCAATCTGGTGATCGACCGCGCCACCGCCTCCCGCCTCGGGATCACGCCGCAGATGATCGACGATACGCTGTACGACGCGTTCGGCCAGAGGCCGGTCTCGACGATGTACACGCAGTTGAACCAGTACCACGTGATCCTGGAGGTCGATCCGGCGTTCTGGCAGAGTCCGGAAGGTCTGCGATACGTGTACGTCCGCTCGAAGACCGGCTCCATGGTGCCGCTCGCCGCGTTCAGCCGCTACGCGCCGTCGACCGCGCCGCTCACGGTCAACCACCAGGGACAATTCCCCTCGGTGACCATCTCCTTCAATCTGCCCGCAGGGGTCGCGCTGGGAACCGCCGTCGACGCCATCGACCGCGCCGAAGCGGAAATCCACCTGCCGGGAACCATCCGGGGAAGCTTCCAGGGCACGGCCCAGGCGTTCCAGGCCTCGCTCGCCAATGAGCCGATCCTGATCGCGGCAGCCCTCCTGGCGGTCTACATCGTGCTCGGCATTCTCTACGAGAGCGTGATCCATCCAGTGACGATCCTGTCGACGATCCCGTCCGCCGGCGTCGGCGCTCTGCTGGCGCTCCTGATCTTCCGGTACGACCTTTCCGTGATCGCTCTGATCGGGATCATCCTTTTGATCGGCATCGTGAAGAAAAACGCGATCCTGATGATCGATTTCGCCATCGAGGCCGAGCGCCGGGACGGAAAAGGGCCGCAAGACGCCATCTTCCAGGCGTGCCTGCTGCGATTCCGGCCGATCACGATGACGACGATGGCCGCGCTCCTGGGAGGCTTACCGCTCGCGCTGGGCGGAGGCATGGGCTCGGAGCTGCGTCGCCCGCTCGGTATCTCGATCGTGGGTGGACTGGTCTTCTCCCAGATGCTCACTCTGTACACGACGCCGGTGGTCTATCTGTACCTCGATCGGTTCCGGCTGTGGTCCAAGAAGCTGCGTCGCCGGCCACCGCGCGCCGCGGCGCCGATGGGAGAGCGAGCTTGATGAGGAGATCGCAGCGAAGAAGTTCCCTTCTCGGTGCCGCTGCGGTGCTGTGCATGGTCTGCGCCTGCGCGGTCGGCCCCAACTACAAGCGCCCTTCCGCGCCCGTGCCCGCGAGTTACAAGGAACAGAACCTGGCGGAAGGTGAGGCGAGCCCGTGGAAGGCGGCCGAGCCCTCCGATGCCACAGCTCGCGGCAAGTGGTGGGAGACTTTCGGGGATCCGCAGTTGAACGCGCTCGAAGACCAGGTCGACGTCTCCAATCAGAACATCGCGCAGGCGCAGGCCCAGTACCGCGGAGCCCGTGCGGCCGTGCGCGGCGCGCGCGCCGATTACTTCCCGACGGTCAGCACGAGCCCTTCCGTCACCCGATCCCGCACCGGGTCGTCGCGGACGTCGCCCACGCCGACGACGGTGACCCAGTACGAGCTCCCGGTCGACGCGTCGTACGAGGTCGACGTCTGGGGCCGCGTGCGCCGGAGCGTCGAATCGAGCGTGGCCGGGGCGCAGGCTTCGGCCGCCGATCTGGAGGCGGTGCGTCTGTCCATGCACGCCGAGCTCGCGGCCGATTATTTCCAGCTGCGGGGCCTGGACTCGGAAAAGCAGCTGCTCGACTCGGACGTGGCGGCGTTCGAGAAGGCGCTCCAGCTGACCTTGAATCGGTTCAACCAGGGGGTCGTCTCGGGTGTCGACGTGGCGCAGGCGCAGACGCTTCTGGAGACGACGCGCGCGCAGGCCACCGATCTCGAGGTGAACCGGGCACAGCTCGAGCACGCCATCGCCACGCTGATCGGAAAGGCGCCCGCGGATTTCGCCATCGAGCAGGTCGGGAGCGTCCCCGGGCCTCCGATCGTTCCGGTTCAGGTTCCCTCCGAGCTCCTGGAGCGGCGCCCCGACATCGCGGCTTCCGAACGGCGCGTGGCGGCGGCCAACGCACAGATCGGAGTGGCCACGGCCGCGTTCTTCCCGCGCCTGCTTCTGGCGGCGACCGGCGGCTACGGCAGCTCGACGCTCACGAATTTCTTCTCCCTTCCCAATTTATTCTGGTCCGTCGGCGCCTCGCTCGCCGAGACACTCTTTGACGGGGGCAAGCGGCGCGCTGTCACCGAGCAGGCCCGGGCGTCCTACGATGCCTCCGTCGCCGTCTACCGGCTCGACGTCTTGAGCGCCTTCCAGGACGTCGAGGACAATCTGGCGGCGCTGCGGATCCTGGCGGAGGAGGCGCGGCAGCAGGCCGCGGCGGTGGAAGCCGCGGAACGGTCCCTCACGATCGCCAGGAATCGCTACGAGGCAGGCGTGACGACGTATCTCGAGGTCATCACCGCCCAGAGCGCGGCGCTGACCGACGAGCGTGCGGCGATCGAGATCCTGACCCGCCGCCTGACCGCGGCGGTCAACCTGGTCAAGGCGCTGGGCGGGGGATGGCAGACGTCGGATCTCCCGTATGGCGGCGCACCCGCCGCCGCGGCGGCTGCATCGAGCCCTGCCGGGACGCCCGCGACGGAACCGGCTCCCGCCGCACCGCGCCGTTAGCGGGAAGCCCCCGGGGTGCTAGATTTCCGCGCATGCCCACAGCGTCCGAGCGAGCGCACTGAGATGCTTCAGGAAGAACCCGCCGCCGGCGCGACGGCCACCGCCGCATTCGTGGTCTGCGAGTCCGACCTGGCCAGCGCGCTTTCGACCGATCACGCGGACTCCTTCCCTCCCGTCTTTGCCACCGCCCGGATGGTGGCGTTGATGGAGCTGGCCGCGGCGCGGGTTCTGGCGCCGTTGCTCGAGCCCGGAGAGCTCTCGGTCGGCGTGCACGTGGACATCGTCCACACCGCCGCGACGCCGCCCGGCGCCACGGTCACCGCCGAGGCGCGCTTCGTCGGCAGGGACGGCAGGAAGTACAATTTCTATATTGTGGCTCGCGACGACGGCGGCGAGATCGGCCGGGGCACGCACCAACGAGCGGTCGTCCAGACGCAGAGGCTGGTGGAGGGATCACTCCGTCGCTTTCGCTGACTCGGAATCTGGCTTCGCCACAGGCCCTTGACGACGAGACCGACCCCGGAGCCGCGGACGCGCCGCAGCTACCCTGCCGGCGGCTTGAGTCCCGTGATGGTGGGGTTCTTGTTGGGGTTGTTGAAGGCGTCGAGGGCGGCGAAGACGAGACCGTCGTAGAAGAAGACGCTCTCGGTCTCCGGGAGGTCGAGGGTGAGAACACCGTCGGACTCCACGCGGCAGCCGCCGTCGAGCTCGTTTTCCGTCAGGAGGCGGCGCACGTAGAAAGCCACCAGCTTGAGGCTCGCCTCGGAGGCCGGCCGCCCATCCTCGTCGATGCGGAAACGGCGATCGCGCTCCCCGGCCGGCTCGATCCCGCGCACCTTCAACATGCCCCGATTCTCCCCCCCGAAAGAGACGCACCTCCGCGGCGGATCGTTACGCCGGCGTCGCCTTCCCGCGATTCTTTCGAGGACTGGAGCCGGCGAAAGCGGGATGAACGGCCAGAACCCGCCGCAGAAGCGTCCGTACTGGTTATGCGTAGCCAACGAACGAAAGGGCACAATGCCACACCGAGGACGGATCTTCTCGATAGCCATTGTCGCGCTCTGGGCGGCCGCCGTCGCCCAGCCGGCGCCGTCGGGCAAGTCCTACCGCATCGAGTCCGTCGGTCCCGGAGTCTTCGCGTTTCTGGCGGAGGAGTCTTTGACTCCGGTGGTGAGCGGCAACTCCCTCGCGGTGGTGGGCGATGACGGCATCCTCGTCGTGGACACCGGGAACTTCCCCACCCTGGCGCGCCGCATGATCGCGGATCTGCGTGCGCGGACCCATCAGCCGGTCCGGTACGTCGTCCACACCCACTGGCATCCGGATCACTGGGTCGGCGACGGAGAGTTCCGGAAGGCCTTTCCCGGCGTGGTGATCGTGTCGACCGCGTTCACGCGTCAGGCGATTGAGGAGCTGGCGCCCAAGTATGTCCGTGCAGCGGTGGAGAAGGGCGCGGGCTACGTCGCGGCACTCGATCAGGAAATTCAGTCCGGGAAGGGCCAGGACGGATCTCCCCTGCCGGACGCGGACAAGGAGTTTCTGCGCCGGGAGATCGAAGACCTGAATTACGGCATCTCCGAGTACAAGCAGGCCGAATTGGTCGTTCCCAACCTCACGTTCGACGGGAGCGTGAGCGTGTTTCTGGGCAAGCGGGAAGTGCGGATCTCGTTTCTCGGCCGCGGAAACACCGCCGGCGACGCGGTGGTCGAAGTTCCCGACAGCAAAGTCGTAGCCACCGGAGATCTGCTCGTGTACCCCACTCCGTACTCTTACGGCTCCTATCCCGGGGAGTGGATCGAGACGCTGGCCAGGCTCATGGCTCTCGGAGCGACGACCGTCGTCCCGGGCCATGGGCCCGTCTTCCACGACTGGGAGTACGCCCGGACGGTTTCCGCCCTTCTGACCTCGGTGCGGACGCAGGTGCGGGCGGCGGTCGATGCCGGCCTGGACCTGGAAGCAACGCGCAAACGCGTGGACCTGTCGGAATTTCGCCGGAAGCTGGCCGGCGACGATCCCGACAAAGGCCGAGCCTTCGATGTGAGCTTCACGAACCCTTCCGTCGAGCGGGCCTACCAGGAGGCCAGGGGTCGATTCGAACCGGAGACGTAGAATCTCCGGCCGGCTGATCGGGGAAGGATTCGGGGTTCGAAGTTGTTTTCGGGGCCGTGGGAAAACCCGCTTCCAGGTGGCTCGGTGTTCTTCTGGCCGCCCTTCTCGCACCGGCTCTCGGCGCGGGAAGGGCCTCGGCCGCTTCGCCATCTTCCCGTCCCGTCAACTGGGCGGCGCCCCTGGAAGACGCGGCCTTGACGAACTGCTATCGGATCGAGCCGGATCTCTACCGGAGCGCTCAGCCGACCCGGGACGGATTCCGCAAGCTCGCCGGCCTCGGGGTCAAGACGGTTCTCGACGTCGCGGGCGGGCTCGGAGACACGCAGATCGCCCAGGGGACTGCCGTCACGCTCCTCCATGTGCCGATGAGCGCGTTCGGACTGCGCGACGAACGCGTCCTCCAGGCCCTTCGGATTCTGGCCGATCCGGCCAACCGGCCCCTGGTGATCCACTGCCGGCAGGGCGCCGATCGGACCGGCGCCATCGTCGCCCTGTACCGGGTCGTCGTCCAGGGCTGGACCAAGCAGGACGCGATCCGCGAGATGGACCGGGGCGGCTACCACCACAGCTTCCTGTTCGGAAACCTCGACCGCTACGTCCGGACCGCCGACATCGGCGCGCTTCGGAAGGCGCTGGGGATCACCGCGTCGAGAGTTTCCGAGGGCACGGGAGCCTCGCCCGCAGTCTCTCTTCGCTGAGCCTCCTCTCGGGCTCGATGGTCTGCCCGGCTGGATTCGAACCAGCGACCCTCAGCTTAGAAGGCTGATGCTCTATCCGGGCTGAGCTACGGGCAGCTCGGACAGAATACGCCACGAGGCCTGCTTTGGGAGCTTTCGCCCGCGTTTGCGGCGCGCGGAGTCACCCGAAGTCACCGAGGGTGTTAGGCGCGCGCCGCAAGAGCCGCAGCGATCACGGGATCAGGCTCGCAGTCGAGCCCCTTTGGGCGAGCCGCGAGCCGGTGCCCGCAACGCGTGCAGATCCCGCGCGCAGTGAAGGCGACGGCGGCGGCCGACGGACAGCCGCTGCGCTATGCTCGGTCCATGCCGGCTCGGAGGTGGCTTCTGGCGTCGATCGTCGCGGGCGCGATCGCGGCCGCTTGCAGCAGCTCGGACTCTCCGCCCGTCGTGACCGCGACCGGCTCGACCAACCGGCGCGTCGTCAGCTTGTACCCCACTCCGACTCCTTTCGTCTCGGCTGCTCCGACTCGCTCGCCCACGCCGCCGCCTTCGAACATTCCACCCTCGCCGACCCCCTAATCGTGACGCGGAGGACGCCACGGGCAGGGCTCCGGACCGGCCAACAATATATAGATTGTTAGCCCCGGCCCCTCCGGCGGCGGCCCGTTCCCGGGCGCCAGGCCGCGGAAGGACGGGGCGCCCCGATCCCCGGGCCGCGCCCCTGCGATAGACTTCCCCTCTCCGGAAGCTCGGGCCCTGTTGGCCCGCCCGGTGACAGGAAAGGGAAGCATGAAACGTCTTTTCACCGCCGGTCTCTTGGGCGTTCTGCTCACCGCCGGCGCCCGAGCCGACGAGGGCATGTGGCCCTTCAACAACGTTCCGACGAAGTATCTCAAGCAGAAGTACGGCTGGGCGCCGGACAAGAAATGGCTGGACCACGTCCGCCTGGCCTCGGTGCGGTTCAACAACGGAGGCTCCGGCTCCTTCGTCTCGGAGAGCGGCCTGGTCCTGACCAATCACCACGTCGGCGCCAACTGCATTCAGAAAATCTCCACCTCCGAGCACGACTATGTCGCTGCGGGTTACCGGGCCGCCACGCCGGACGCCGAAGTCAAGTGTCCCGACCTCGAGTTGAACGTCCTCGAGGGGATTGAGGACGTGACGGCCAGGGTCAACGCCGGCGTCAAGCCGGGCATGTCCGATGCCGAGGCGCTGGCGGCGCAGAAGGCGGCGCAGGCCCGCCTGGAGAAGGAGTGCAACGAAAAGACAGGCCTGCGCTGCGATACGGTGACCCTGTACGCCGGCGGCGAGTACGATCTCTACCGCTACAAGAAGTACACGGATGTGCGCCTGGTCGTCGCGCCCGAGTTTCAGATCGCGTTCTTCGGCGGCGATCCCGACAACTTCACCTATCCCCGATGGGACATCGACTTCGCGATCTTTCGCATCTACGAGGACGGAAAGCCGGTGCGGCCCCCAAGCCATCTGGCGTGGAACTCGGCCGGCCCGCGGGACAACGAGCTCGTGCTGGTCTCGGGCAATCCGGGCTCGACGGCGCGCCTGGACACCCTGGCCCAGCTCGAGTTCGACCGGGACGTTTCGAATCCCTCGAACATCGAGTTCTTGACGCGGCGCGCCAAGCTCCTCCACGAGTTTTCCGACAAGAGCGCGGAGAACGCGCGCCAGGCCAGCCGCGCCCTGTTCGGAGTCGAGAACAGCGTGAAGGCCCGCAAGGGGATCGAGGCCGCTCTGCTCGACCCGAGAGTGATGGGCAAGAAGGCCAGGGACGAAAAGGACCTGAGAGCCAGAGTCGCCTCGGACCCGAAATGGAAGCCCTACTCCGGGGCGTGGGACGCGGTCGAGGCGGCGCAGAAGGCGTACGCCGATCGGTACAAGCGCGACGCCGCGATCACGCGGGCGTTGTCTTCCTCGCCGCAGATGATGATGGCTCGGCGAATCGTGGAGTACGTCGTGGAGAAGGAGAAACCCAACGAAAAGCGCCTCGAGGAGTTCCGAGAATCCAAGCGCCAGTCGCTCGAGTTCGCCCTCTACTCGCCCGCTCCCGTCTATCCCTCCCTGGAGAAGACCACCATCGCGGACACGTTCCAGATGATGGCGGAGAAGCTCGGCGGGGACGATCCGTTCGTCAAGAAGGTCCTGGAGGGCAAGAGCCCGGACGAACGCGCCCGCGAGCTGGTCGAGGGGACCAAGCTGGCCGACGTGGCGGCCCGCAAGGCATTGGTGGAGGGAGGAACCGCCGCCGTGGACCAGTCCACCGACGCCTTGATCGTGCTTGCGCGCCAGACCGACGCCGAAGTGCGGGCCATCCGCAAGTGGCGCGAGGACAACGTCGAGAGCGTCGACAAGGCCAATGGCGCCCTGATCGCCAAGGCTCTCTTCGCCGTTCGGGGAAAAGACCAGTACCCCGACGCGACCTTCACGCTGCGCCTGGCCTTCGGGCCGGTCAAGGGCTACGAAACCAACGGAGCGAAGGTCCCGTACCAGACGCTCTGGAGCGGCCTCTACGCGCATTCCGAAGAGCACGGCGGCAAGCCCCCCTATGATCTGCCGGCGAGCTATCTCCAGGCCCGCGACAAGATCGACGGCAAGACCCCCGTCAACTTCGTCACCACCGCGGACACCACCGGAGGCAACTCCGGCAGCCCGGTCGTCAACACGAAAGCCGAGCTGGTCGGCCTCCTTTTCGACGGAAACATCGAGTCGCTCGGCAATGACATCGTCTACACCGACGAAGTCGCCCGGTCCGTGTGCGTGCACCCGGCCGCGGTCATGGCCGCGCTGCGCCAGATCGATGACGCCACCGCCCTGGCCGACGAGCTGGAGAAGAACGGGGCGAAGACCGGCGCCGTCAAGCCCGGACCGAGGAAGAAGAGCCCGGCCAGGAAAACGCCGTAGCGGGCCTCGGTCCATCCCGGCCTCGGCCCAACGGTACAATTTCGCTGCTATTCGCGACTCCCCATGATCGGTCAGACGGTTTCGCACTACCGCGTCCTGGGACGGCTGGGGGGCGGCGGCATGGGCGTGGTGTACGAAGCGGAGGACCTGCGCCTTCAGCGCCACGTCGCGCTGAAGTTCCTGCCCGAGGAGCTGGCCGCGCAGACCTCCACGCTCGAACGCCTGAAGCGCGAGGCGCGCGCCGCGTCCTCGCTGCAGCACCCTCGCATCTGCACGATCCACGACATCGACGAGGAGGGAGGCCGTCCGTTTCTGGTCATGGAGACGCGAAGCTGTTCGACTTCGGACTGGCCAAGCTCGACGCACGGCAGACCTCCGCGGTCTCCGGCGGCGGATCGGAGCTGGCCACCGCGGCGGCGCCGGAGCACCTGACCAGCCCCGGGACCACCCTCGGCACGGTGGCCTATATGTCGCCGGAGCAGGCCCGCGGCGAGGCGCTCGATCTGCGCACGGACCTCTTCTCCTTCGGCGCCGTCCTCTATGAGATGGCCACCGGCCGGCAGCCGTTCGCCGGATCCACGACCGCGGTCATATTCGACGGCATCCTGAATCGCGAGCCGGTGGCGCCGACGCGCATCGACCCGAGCCTCCCCGCGGAGCTTCAGAGGATCGTCGAGCACGCCCTGGAGAAAGACCGCGACATGCGCTACCAGAGCGCCGCGGACTTGATGACCGACCTGAAGCGACTGAAGCGCGACCCGGAATCGGGGCGGACCGGCGCGTCCGGTTCCGCGGCGCCCGCTGCAGCGCCCTCCCCTTCGCGCCGCTCCTCCCTCTCTCCCCCGAAGATCGCGGCGGGCGCCGTGCTCCTTCTCGTCCTCGCCGGGGCGGCCCGGTGGAGGCTCGCCCGGCGGCCGACCGCCGCGGCGTTGGCCGCTTCCGCGACGACGATCGCCATCCTTCCGTTCCAGAACCTGGGAGCGGACGCGAGCGCCGACTACCTGCGCTTCGCGCTGCCCGACGAGATCGCGACGTCGCTGTCCTACGTGCCCTCGCTCGCGGTCCGGCCTCTGGCGGCGACGCGCAAGTATTCCGCCTCCGACGCCGACCCCCAAAAGGCCGGGCGCGACCTGCAGGTCGGACGCGTCCTGGCCGGCCACTTCCTGAAGGAGGGGGCGCGGTTCGCCGTCACCCTGGAGTTCATCGACACGGAATCGAACCGGACCTCGATCCGCTGTACGCGCCGGCCTGGAACGCGCTCGGAAAGCGCTATTACAACGACGCGTCGTACGGCGAGGGAGGGTCCGCGGCGCTCGAACGGGCCCGCGCCGCTTTGTCGCCCCCTCTTGAGCCTCGCGGATCTTTCCGAACGGTACAATCGAACTCTCCCGTCGTCACGATGATCGGCACGACCGTCTCGCACTACCGCGTCCTCTCTCGCCTGGGCGGCGGCGGGATGGGTGTGGTCTACGAGGCCGAAGACGTCCGCCTCCTGCGCCACGTGGCCTTGAAGTTCCTGCCCGACGAGGTCACCGCCAACGCCTCGACGCTCGAGCGGTTGAAGCGCGAGGCCCAGGCGGCCTCCGCCCTCCAGCACCCCAACATCTGCACGATTTACGACATCGACGAGCACGAGGGCAAGCCGTTCCTGGTCATGGAGCTTCTGGAAGGAGAGACGCTCAAGGACGTCCTGAACGCCGGCCCGCTCCAACTTCCCAGGACCCTCGCGCTCGGCACGCAGGTCGCCGACGCCCTGGACGCCGCGCACGCCCGAGGAATCGTGCACCGGGACATCAAGCCGGCCAACATCCTGGTGACCCGGCGCGGGGAGGCCAAGCTTCTCGATTTCGGTCTGGCCAAGCTCGGCGCCGGGCAGGTTCCCGGCTCCGGCGACTCGCGCCTGGCCACCGCCGCAGCCCCGGAGAACCTGACCAGCCCCGGCACGACCCTGGGAACGATCGCCTACATGTCTCCGGAGCAGGCCCGCGGCGAGCCGCTCGACAGCCGGACAGACCTCTTCTCGTTCGGCGCGGTGCTCTACGAGATGGCCACGGGCCGCCAGCCGTTCTCCGGCGCGACGAGCGCCGTCGTCTTCGAAGCGATTCTGAATCGCGAGCCCCCTCCGGTCGGCCGGGTGAGCCCGGATCTTCCGGAGGAGCTGTCGCGCATCGTCGCGCACGCGCTGGAGAAGGACCGGGAGCTGCGCTATCAGAGCGCGGCCGACATTCGGGCGGACTTGAAGCGATTGCAGCGGGATTCCGAGTCCGGCCGCACGGGTGCCGTCTCCGCCGCGGCCGCGGCCGTGCGGCCGCCGATGCCGGCGTCCACCCGCGCACGGGGCCTCAAGACGGCAGCCGTCGTGATCGGGATCGCCGCCGCGGCCGCGGCCGCCGCCCTGGCGTGGCGGCTCACGCGCGCGTCTTCGGGCGGAGCCTCTGCCGGCGCGGCGCAGAAGACCGTCGCGGTCCTGCCCTTCCAGAATCTGGGAGGCGACTCCAAGGTCGACTACCTGCGCTTCGCGCTGCCCGACGAGATCGCGACGGCGCTTTCCCACGCGTCGTCCCTGGCCATCCGCCCGTTCTCGTCCACTCGCCGCTTCGCCGGCGCGGAGACGGATCCCCAGGCCGCCGGCAAGGAGCTCAAAGTCTCCGATGTGCTGGCGGGTCACTTCCTGACCGCGGGCGACCGACTGGAGATCACACTGGAGGCGATCGACACCGAGAGCAACCGCGTCCTCTGGAGGGACACGTGGAGCTCCGCGGCCGCGGACCTGATCGGTCTGCGCGAGCAGCTATCCTCCCGTCTCCAACAGGGACTGATGCCCGCGCTCGGCGCCGCCGGCGCCGGGGTGTCCGCGGCGAGCCGGCCGCGCGTGCCCGAGGCCTACGACGATTTCCTCCGTGCGGCGGCCGTTTCCCACGATCTCGGCCCCAACCAGGAGGGCATCCGGCTCCTGGAAAAGTCTGTTTCGCTCGACGGGAGCTTCGCGCCGGCCTGGCAGGCGTTGGGAGAACGCTATTACGACGACGGCAGCTACGGCGACGGCGGGGCGCCGGCGCTCGAGCGGGCGCGGACGGCCTATGAAAGGGCGCGGCAGCTCGATCCAACGTGGATCGAGCCTGTCGGATCGCTCGTGGTGCTGCAGGTGGAAGGGGGCGACGTCGCCGGAGCCCTGCGCGCCGCGTCCTCCCTGGTGCGCAGCCACTCCGACAGCGCCCGCGCGCACTTCACGCTTTCCTACGCCGAGCGTTACGCGGGCTTCCTCGAGGAGTCCGCCCACGAGTGCGACGTCGCGCTCGGCCTCGATCCCAAGAACCCCGGCTGGCGATCGTGTGCCACGGTCTTCGACTACCTGAGCCGCTACGACCGCGCCTTCGCCTTCGCCCGGCTCGACGAGGGATCCCAGTGGTATCACGTGACGGCGACCGACCTCTACTTGCGGCAAGGCGACCCCAGCCGCGCGCTGCAGGAGGCCCGGGGCGGCTTCCTGGGGGGGCAGGGCGCCTTCCTCCCTTACCTCGAGCGCTGCCTGCAGGGAGAGCATGGCGCCGAGTCGGACCGTCTGGCCGCGTCTCTGGAGCCTGAGGTCATGGCGTCGCGCGACCCCGAGCCGAAATTCCTCATCGGGGCCTACTTTTGTTACTGCGGACACCGCGCCATCGCGCTGCGGGTGCTGCGCAGCTGCGTGGAAGGAAACTTCCTGGCCTACGAGGCCATGGACCGCAATCCGCTCCTCAAAGACGTGCTTGCCGACCCGAGCTACCTGGCAACCCGCGCGCTCGCCGTCGAGCGCCAGAAGCCGCTGCTCGCCCTGAGACCGCAGCTCAATCGCTAAAAGGTCGGCTGGCACGCGGGCGGCCGCGAGGGCCGCCCCTACGGCACGAATGCCAACGTTCAGCGTAGGGGCGGGACTTGTCCCCGCCCGCGCTTGCGTGTCTTCGCGCTTTCGCGGTGCGAACCTAGAACGTCGCACGTAGAACGTCGCACGTAACATGCGACGCTGCGACCGCGACGCCTACGGCAACCGCCCGTCGATCGCATATCCGGTCAGCATCCCGCTCTCGTCGGTGATGTAGAGGATGCCGTTGGCGACGACCGGGCTCTCCCAGTGGATGCCGCCGATGCCCGTGTCGCTCCAGAGCACGTCGCCGCTCTTCGGATCGAGCGCCAGGATGCGGTTGTTGCCGGCGTAGTAGAGAACGCCGTTGGCGACGATGGGCGAGAAACCGCCCTGCGGCACGAGCCACTGCGGCCTCAGGGAGGGCGTTCCCGCGCCGTCCGCGGTGACCTGGAGGCCGGAAATGCCCGACGCGGTCACGACGAACAGCCAGACGCGGTCCGAGGAATCCCTCCACACGGCCGGCTGCGCCAGGACCTGGCCGCCCTGGGGAACGTGCAGAATCTGGAGCTCTCCGGCGACGTGCCCGGGTCCGCCCTGCTGGCTCAGATCGTCCAGGGCCAGCAGCCGCAGGTTCGCATCCTTGCCCGCCTGCACTCCCAGGTGCAGGAACCGGCTGCCGGCGACGGCGGGCAGAAGCGCCGGCGCGGCGGATCCGAGGTCGGCGTCGGTGTCGTCGAGCGTCTGGAAGTTGACCGGCGTGTAGCTGTCCAGGGGCCCGCCTCCCGTCCCGGTGCCGTCGGGCGCGATCGCCAGGACCGTGTCGCCCCAGTCCTTGCCGCCGAGCTGCCCGTCGAAGTCCCCGTTGCCCGTGGCGAAGTAGACGCGGTTGGTCGGCGCGTCGTAGACCACGCCGGGACGCGCCCAAACCGCGGTCTGGACATGCGCACAGTCGTCGTCCGGTCCGCCGTGCTCGACGAAGTGGATGGCCCGGTCGCTGCAGGCCGCGTTGAAGACGTTCTGGGCGCCGGTCGAGAGATCGATCGTCGTGACGTGACCCTGGTAGTCGCCGGCGTCCCCGGGATATCCGCCATTGGCAACATAGAGAAGTGAACGGCCGCCCGCGGTCGCGGTGGCCAGGGCCGAGGACTGCTTCTCGACGTCCGGCTTCAACGTCACGATCTGCGGCCAGCCGCCCCCGGTCACCTCCGCTCCGTCGGCCACCGCGTACTTGTGCACGGCGCCTTCGAGCCCGTAGCCGTAGACGTGCTGCCGGTCGGGATCGACCGCCGGCGACGAAGTCGTGTACCGCGGCCCGATCGCGGACTGGTTCGACCACAGGGCCGCGCCCGTGCGCGCGTCGAGCGCCGCGATCCGCCCGGCCTTGGTCGTCACGAAGAGGAGGTCCCGCGTCCCCGAGGACGTCGCCACTCCGGAGAGGATCGCCGGCGCACCGTCGGCCACCTCCGGCAGGGACACGGAGAACAGCGGCTGCAGCCGAGCCACGTTGGCCGCGGAGAGGATCGTCTCAGTGGTGTTGTTGCCGCTGTGCCGGGAATCGAAACCGAACTGAGGCCAGTCGTAGCCCGCCGTGGAGAGCGCCGGCCGGGCGTCCACCGTCCGGGTCCCAGGCGATTGCCCGGCGCGCACGATCGGCGGGCGCGGGGCGGTCTGTGCCGTCAAAGTGACCGGCAGCGCCGCCGTCAGCCAAAGAGCCGCTGTCCGGCTTCGCATGCCCCATTCTCCAGCAAACACGTCGCTTTCGCTTGCGCCGGATTCTGGTTTCGCCACCACTCAGCGGCCCGGCCGGGTGCGGTCTCCACCGCTTGCTTGATCCGTCCCTTCGCTCTCGCTCCCGCGGTTGAAGCCCCCGAGGCCCGAGCCGAAAAACCAGAGCCGGACAGACCTGAGAGCTGTGAGCGCAGTTGGCTTCCGGTATATTCGGTCCAAAAGGACCAATCGACGTGAGACAGACGGAGCTTTTGCGCATCCGCAAGCAGAACGTCCCGGTGGATCTCGCGCTCCCCGGGGCGCCGCCTCGCCCGGTGGAGATCTTTCTGGCCGAGCACCAGGCGCACGAGTTCCGCCGGCAGCATGTGTTCGACCTCCTGGAGCAGGGGGCCGCGTTCCTGCCGGCCCGGGACTTTGCCAGCGGTGTCTGGGAGATTTTTCACAAGGACGCGCTGCTGTGGATCCGCGTCCCGCTCGGGCCGACCGGAGAAAATCTCGAGGCCGGTGACGAATTGTTCGATTTCGAGAAGCGGGTGCGGATCGAGCTCCAGGGGGGAGACCCTCTGGAGGGAGAGTTGCTCTATTCCGCGCCGGAACAGGCGGCGAGGGTCGTCGACTACTTGAACCAGGAGGGCCGCTTCTTCCGTCTCTGGCAGGGCGACCGTCTCTATCTGATCAACAAGGTTTTCGTGCTTCGAGTGATCGAACTCTCGTAGCAAAGCCCGGCGCGATGGAGCGGCCGGTCATCGAAGGAGCGACCATTGCCCCAGATCGACGCGTTGTTGCAGAGCCTCGCCAAATTCGGCGCGCAGGGAGCCCTCCTCGTCTCCGGCGAGAAGGTTCAACTTTCGTTTCCGACGGGAAAACGCTACGCCGCGCAGACCACGCCGCATGCGAGCCTGGTGGCCCTGGTCGAGGAGATCGTCCCCGCCGGAGTGACCCTCAACCGCAACGGCGGAACGACCTTCATCCATAGCTACAACGGCGTTCCCGTGACGGTCCGCGTCGACGCGAGCGCGGCCGCCTGGAAGGTCGCGGTCGAGCCGAAAGCGCCGCCGGAGACCGTCCCCCCGCGCCCGGGCCCGGCCGCCGCGGCCGCCCCTGCCGCCCCTGCCGCGAGCGGACCACAGGCCCGGCGCTCCTTCGCCGACGTGACGGTGGACACCGCCATCGAGCGGCTCCTCGTCACGATGCTCGAGATGGGCGCCTCCGATCTCCATCTCTCCACCGGCGCCGCCCCATACGTCCGTCTCCACGGGGTCATGCAGCCGATGCCCGGGCAGGGCGTTCTGAACGAGGACGACCTGCTGGCACGGATCTACGAGATCACCCCGGAAAGAAACCGCGACGAGTTCGAACGGCACTGGGACACCGATTTCGCCCACGCCATTGCCGGCGTGTCGCGCTTCCGGGCCAACCTGTTTCGAGACCGCCGTGGTCCTTGCGCCGTCTTCCGGGCCATCCCGTTCGAGATCTCGACGCCCGAGCAGCTGGGCCTGTCCAAGAGCGTTCTGGAGCTGTGCGACCTGACCAAGGGGCTGGTGCTGGTCACCGGGCCGACCGGATCGGGCAAGTCCACGACCCTTGCCACGCTGATCAACCACATCAATCAGAACCGGACCGATCACATCATCACCATCGAGGATCCCATCGAGTTCGTCCACGAGAACAAGAGGTGCCTGGTCAACCAGCGCGAGGTCCATGCGCACACCGAGTCGTTCAGGGACGCGCTGCGGGCGGCGCTGCGCGAGGATCCGGACATCGTCCTGGTCGGTGAAATGCGTGATCTCGAAACGATCGCGATCGCGGTCGAGACGGCCGAGACCGGGCACCTGGTCTTCGGGACGCTGCACACCACCACGGCGCCATCCACCGTCGACCGAATCATCGATCAGTTTCCGGCGGACCGGCAGGAGCAGATTCGGTCGATGCTGGCGGCCTCCTTGAAGGGCGTCATCTCCCAGACGCTGTGTAAGCGAATCGGAGGAGGCCGGGTCGCGGCCTACGAAATCCTGATCTGCAACAGCGCGGTTGCCAACCTGATCCGGGAGAAGAAGACGTTCCAGATCTACTCGATCATCCAAACCAACAAGGGTCAGGGGATGACCACGATGAACGACGCCCTGATGGCCCTGGTCAAGACCAAGGCCATCGACGTGCGCGAGGCCTACACCATGGCCGTCAACAAGTCCGAGTTCGAGAGCATGCTCTCGCGGGAAGGGATCCTCAAAGGCGCCGTCGAGGGCTAAAGCAGCTCGATGGCTGAAGCGGCTCGATGTTCGAAGTTCTAAGTTCTAAGTTCGAAGTTCTAAGTTCTAAGTTCTAAGTTCTGAGTTCTAAGTTCTGAGTTTCCTCTACGGCAGCGTGAATGTGCAGGCCGGAATCGACCCTCCGACGGGGACGTCGATGAACGTGTTGGGGCACTTGGGCACACCGTTGGATTGCACGCTCATCGCCACCGCGATAGTCGGAGGCGTTCCCGAGCCGCAGCTCTTGGCCGAGAGCACCACCTGATACGTCCCCGGCGGCGCGCCCTGGAGGAGGACCGACTCCGTGCGGGAAGCGGTCGACTCGCATCCGGCCGGAAGATTCGTGCCGACCGACTGGCTGGCCGCGTTCAGGATCTGGACGTCGACGTCCCCAGGGCCGCTCCACGTGGCCAGGGCCGCGACGAACTGCGCGACGGCGGTCGCGGTGAACGTCGGCGCCGCGGTCGCTGTGCGGGTGGGAGTGGGTGTGGAGGTCGGCGTCGGGGTTGCCGTCCTGTTGGATCCGCCGCGGTTGTTGGAGATGGCGATCGCCGCGCCCGCGGCGACAGCGATGCCTCCTCCGATCAGCAGTCCCTTGGAAACTCCGCCCTTGGAAGCAGCCGTCGAGGACGCCCCTCCCCCTGCTCCTGCCCCTCCGCCCAGGGCCGCCGCCAGCGTCACCGTCGCCCCGCCGAACAGGATGATGAACGCGATGTCTCGCTTGTTGAATCCCGGAGGCGCGGGGTTCTGACCCTCGCGCGTCAAGCCGATCGTCAGCCCGGCCCCGTTCTTTCCGACCGGCAGGCCCTTGGTCTTGCAGGCGTTGCCCGGCACGACGGGAGGGGCGTACTCGCGCGTCTCCTTGGTCAGCTCCTTCACGTCCCGCGCCCGGACCTTGTAGTCGATCGCCTTGGTCTCCGGAAGAGGCCTCGGCAGAACCCCCTCCAGGTTCTCCGCCGGCCCCTTCATCGGCGTGTAGTAGAAGTCTTCCGTTCCTGCGGCCTTGAAGTAAACGTAGCCCCTCTCGAACTCCGGCTGCGGAGCGACCTGGGCGTCCACCATCGGCGCAAGATCGGTCACCACGCAGGGCAGCGCGTCGTGATTGATCACCAGCGGCGACTGGCTGCCGGCGCTCGTCGCTCCCTGCGCGAGCACCGACGCCGCTCCGGCCGCCGGAGCTCCCAGCACTCCGCATCCAAAAGCCCACAGCGTGAAGAGTCCGGTTGCGCGTCGCATCGTCATGTTCCCCACATTCATCTCTCGACCTCGTGCACCGCGGGCCGGCCTGCGGACCACAGGCTTGCCTGGAAGATCTGATCGCTGACCAGCTCGATGACGAATCGGCCTGTCCGGCCGTAGGCGCCCAGATCGTAGATCGCCTCGGCCCCCGCGGGGATCGAGAGGCGGCGCTCGAAGACGGCGGCCTGGGTCGCCGGATCGAGGAAACGAGCGAAGACGACCGTCTCGGCGCCGGGCTCTCCGGATTGAATCCGGAGATGGACCGCGTCGGGTCCCGGGATCTCGACCCGAGCCCGGCGACGGCCGGGGTTGCTGGCGTCGATCGGGATCGCCGTCGCCGGCGAGACCCGCGAAGAGCCGGCCGGCGCGACCGTGACGACCTGCGTCGAAGACGAGCTGCCCGCGCTGTTGGAGGCCACGAGCGACACCGGGTGCGGCCCGGCCGTCGGGAACGTGTGGGACGGCGATTGGACGGTCTCCGCCGTCCCGTCGTCGAACACCCAGAGCCAACTCGTCGCCTGCGGAGAGCTGGTGTCGGTGAACAAGACGCCATCGCCCACGCGCGGGTTGGCCGACACCGTGAAAGTGGACTGGGGAGGAGTCAGGAAGAGAGCCACCGGGTCGCTCGCGACCTCCGGCCCGGATTGGACGGGGTTGCAGGCCTGGGCCTTCACGAACGCCTGGATCGGATCGAGGTCCTCGCCCCGCGGCGGGAGAACCGCGTTGGGCACCGCGACGAAGACTTCCGGACCGCCATTGATCCGGACACCGTATCCGACAGGGGCGGTGCCTGAAGCCGGCGGCGTCCAGGACACCTGGATGAACTCGGTGGGCGAGGGCGGGCGCGCCGGCGTGACGTCGACGGCTCGAATTTGAATATCACTGACGGCGCCGGGCGGATCGCACGTCGGACCCGACGGGAGGACCGTCAGGGTCGCAAAATTGCTCAACGGGCTGTAGATGCATTCCTGCGCCTCGACCACGAACGTCAGCGTGGTTCCCGGCGAACCGTCGACCGTTCCGGTGAACGAAGTCGTCTCGGCCGTGCCGATCTGGTGGAACGACTGGCCGCCATCGGTGGAAAGCAACACGGAGTAGGAGCCGGAGAAGCCGAAAACCGGGTTCCAAGTCACGGTGAAAGGCGACCCGGCGACCGCTGCGGCGGGCGAAACGGTCACCCCCGTCACCTGCGGCGCGTTGGGACAGGGCGCGCCGGACACCACGCGCGCGGTGTTGCTCGTGGCGAAGAGCCCCGGGTTGCAGGACGGCTCGGCCAGGACGCGAAAGTCGAAGTTTCCCGGCGTCAGAGGCAGTCCGTAGACGAACGTCATGGTGGACGACGCCGAGGCGGGGACCACGGCAACGTCGGAAAAGCCCCTCCCGTTGACAGAGACCTGGATCCGGTAGCTCCCCTGCCCGGAAGCGATCGTGGCGTTCCAGGTGAGGGTGACTCTTTGGCCGACGCTCGCCACGCTCGGATTGACTCCGAGCCTGGGAGCCGCCGGCGCGGAACAGCCAGCGACGACGCTGATGCTGTAGGCGCCGCTGCCGGTGCAACCGTTGATGTCGGTGGCTGTCACCGTGAAGTTGAACGTCCCTGTCGCGGAGGGGGTGCCCGACACGATCCCGCTCGAGCCGAGCGTCAGGCCGGGCGGCAAGGCCCCTGCGGTGACGGAAAAGCTGTAGCTTCCGGCGGGAGAAGCCGTGATGGTCTGGTTGTAGCCAACTCCCTGGGTCCCCCCGGGTAACGAAGACGGCGACAGACTGATCGACGCCGGGCAAATCGCGACGGTGTACGGTTGACTCCCCCTATTGTTCGAGTCGTCCGTCGCGGTGATCGTGAAAGTGAAGGATCCGGCGGCGGAGGGTGTGCCGAAGATTTGCGCCGATTTGCTGAATCCAGAGGAGAGACTCAAACCCGTCGGCAAGACGCCCGAGCTCACGGTCCAACCGTACGATCCCAGACCGCCGCTCCCGGACAGGGTCTGGTTGTAGGCGACGCCGACCGTCCCGTTGGGGAGCGTCGGCGGGCTGATCGTGACGACCGGCTGCCCACAGGCCGGGGCCGCCGCGAAGAACGCAAACGCCAGCAGCAGGCCAATGGCGATCGGACCAATCGAAGGCCGACGCGGAACTGGGTTCTGTCTCATCTTGTCCCCCCGATCGCAGGACCGCGTTCCCGTGGGGCTGAACGGTCCGGATACTCTATCGGAACCCGTTCCTCAACCCAAGTCTCGAGTGTCCTGGGCTCGTTCCCACGGCGGCCGGCTCGATCGATCCCATAGAATCCGCCAGTGCTTCTCCCCTGGATCGTGCCTTTGGCGTCGCTGCACGAGCCCGCCTTGCAGATGGTGACGGCGTATCTGGAGCGTCGGTCGTACTTCGGGGTGTTCTTCCTCCTCTTTCTCGGCGCCTTCGGCCCGAGTCCTCCCGAAGAGTTCGTCCTCTTAATCGCCGGGTTCCTGGTGTTCAAGGGGATCGCTCGATTTCCTCTGATGGTCGGCGTCGAGCTCGCCGGCATCGTGGTCGCCGATACGATCCTGTACGGCTTCGGGCGGCTCTTCGGAGGGTCGCTCGAGCGCCGCCGGTTCCTGCGCAAGATCTTTCCGCCCGAAAAGGTCCAGAAAGTCCGCGCCTCGTTTCACCGCTACAGCTATCGATTCCTCTTCCTGGCCCGCTACCTTTACGGCCTCCGGCCGGTCGTATTCTTCACCGCCGGGGCCGCCCGCATGCGCCTGACGCGCTTCGTCCTGGTCGATCTGGCCGCTTCCCTGGTCAATTGCGTGGTCTGGACGTCGCTCGGGCTGCTCTTCGGCGGCCGGATCGAAGACGCCATCCGCTTTTCCCGGGAATGGGAGGGCATCCTGCTGGGCGTGGCCCTGGCCCTGGTTCTCTACTTCATCGCCGAGAAGCTCCTTCTCTGGAAAAAGCTCGTCTCGGCTCGCTCGTTCTGGATTCGCCAGGCCACGGGGACGAAGATCGCGGCCGTCGTCGCGAGCGTTCTGCTGGCGGTTGTCGCGGGCCGCTTTCTCTTCCCCCACGGCGTCAGCCACGGCTTCCGGTTCGCCCGATAACGAGCGAGCCGTTAGAATCTCCTGATCGATCCGGAGGCGGCATGAGAAGACCCGGAGTCGGGCTCCCGATTCTTTTGTTTGCCGCGGCGGCGTGCGCGCTCGGCGCCCCGTCCGGTCCCACCCTGGAGTACCGTCCCACCCACGCAGAGCTCGTCTACACGTTCGGCGGCGCCCCCCCCGCCCGCCACGTCCGGCCCGGCACGCGCATCGTGGCGTGGACGGAAGACTGCTACGACGGCGCGGTCACCAAACCGGGTCAGCTCCCGAGCGTGGTCATGACGCCGGGGCACGACAATCCCCAGACCGGTCCCTTCTACGTCGACGGGGCGGAGCCCGGCGACACGCTCGTCGTCCGCATCGAGAAGCTCGAGCCGGCGCGCGACTGGGCCATCTCCTCGTCCTTTCCCGGTTTCGGGGCCTTGAACGGAACGGACCGGACGGCCATGCTCGGCCCGGACCCGCCGGAAAAGGTGTGGATCTACCAGGTCGACAAAGCCAGGGGCGTTGCCCGCACGCACTCCTCCGACGGGCGCTTCTCGTGGGAGATCCCGCTGGCCCCGTTTCTAGGATGCCTCGGCGTCGCGCCGGGCTCGGGCGAGGCGCGGTCGACGATCGTTCCGGACAACTTCGGCGGCAACATGGACTGCCCCGAGGTGCGCGCGGGCAACACCGTGTACCTCGGCGTGCGGGTGCCCGGAGCCCTCGTCTCGTTCGGGGACGGCCATTACGCCATGGGCGACGGCGAGATCATCGGGACGGCGATCGAGGGGGCGATGAACGTCGAGCTGACCGTCGACCTGATCAAGCACCGCGAGACGCCGTGGCCGCGCATCGAGAACGCCGAATGGATCATGTCCGTAGGGGCGGCACGGCCGCTCGAGGACGCCGCCCGCGTCGCATTCAAGGACATGGTCTCGTGGGTGCGGGAGAAGACCGGAATGGAAGAGATGGACGCGTACGAATTCGTATCGCAGAACGCCAGAGCCCCGATCGTCCAGATGGTCGACCCCGAGTACACCGTGCTGGTCAAGGTGCCCAAAGACCGATTGCCGATCACAAGGAGATCGCAGTGAGCCCGAATCCTTCACCTCACGCCTCCCGCCTCACGCCTCCCGTCCGTGACCGCTACGTCGGCATCGATCTGGGCGGCTCCAAGATCCTGGCCGGCGTCGTGGCGCCGTCGGGAAAGATCCTTTCGCGGGCCAAGCGCGCGACTCCTTTTGCCAGCGGCGCTCGGGCCCTGGCCCAGGCCCTGATCGAGACGGTCCAGCAAGCGCTCGCCGCCGCACGGGTGGACCAGAAGCGCTTAATCGCGATCGGCATGGGCTCGCCCGGCCCGCTCGATCCGCGCAACGGTGTCGTTCTGAGGACGCCCAACATCGCGGTGCGCAAGTTTCCCGCGGGCGAGGTCCTGTCTGCCGCTTTCGGCGCGCCGGTCGTCCTCGACAACGACGTGCACATGGCGGTCTTCGGTGAGCTTTGCGCCGGGGCGGCGCGCGGACGGGAGCGCGTCGTGGGCCTCTGGATCGGAACGGGCGTCGGAGGCTGCGTCATCTGGGACGGCGACGTAGTCCACGGCGTCAACCAGAACGCCGGAGAGATCGGGCACATGATCGTAGATGCCCGCAAGATCAGGAAGGAAGACGGCCGCGGAACCCTGGAGTGGGAGGCGTCGAAGACCGGCATCGTGCGGATGTTGAAGAAGCAGATCGCGCGCGGGAAGAAGACGCGGCTCGCCAGGCACATTGCTGGCAGAGCGGAGCGGCTCCACAGCAACGACCTGGCCCGGGCGTTCCGCGACGGAGACAAGGTCGCGGTCCGCGCCGTCGAGCACTCCGCGCGCTACGTCGGCATCGGCGTGGCCAACCTGTTCGACGCCCTGGCGCCGGAGCTGTTCGTCTTGGGCGGCGGGGTGGCCGAATCGATCGGGCGGCCATACCTCGCGGCGGTGCTGCGCTCGGCCCGCGAGCACGCGTTCACCCGCGAGCTGGGCGACGTTCGGATCGTTCTTTCGAGCCTCAAAGACGATTCGGGAATGCTGGGAGCGGCGCTGGCCGCCCGCCGGCGCTACGCGGCACCGGCGGCCCGGAGAGCGAGGATTTCCCGGCAAGCCGCGCCGCGGCCGCGGAGGCCCGCGCGCAAGGTCCGGCCGCAACAGGCGGACCGGCCAGTGGCCGCCGCGATCAACAATACGGACATTGTGACCCGCGGTCAGGGCGCGGAGACGCCGGGAATCCCGAACGCGTAGAGGCGGCCGCTGACGTCACCGAAAGAGATCTGACCTCGGGATATCGCGATTCCTCCGTAAGGGATTTCCGCGTTGTCGAACTGCCAGAGCACCTTTCCGGTCTGCGCGTCGAGCCCGACGACGGAATGCCCCCGGCGGCGAAAACGACAGACGCCCGATCCCAGGAAAGACCCTGCCGGAGTCGACGAGCGGAAAAAGAAGAGGATTACAGCCCGGGCGGGGGCAATCAGCGCCGCGCGGACGCGCGGGCTTCCAACGGACCCGCGGCGAGGCGCCGGGCGGCCTCCCGCAGGGTCTCTTCCTTCTTGGCGAAATTGAACCGCGCCCGAGTGCGTCCGCCGCGGCCGGCGTAGAAGGAAGAGCCCGGCACGGCCACGACGCCGATCTTGCGCGCGAGATAGTCGACGAAGGCGCGGTCGTCTTTCCAGCCCAGGCCGCGGGCGTCGGCCATCACGTAGTACGCGCCCTCCGGCGGCGTGAAGGTCAGGCCGGCATCGGCCAGCGCCTGCAACAGGATCTTGCGGCGGCGGGCGTACGCGCGGCGGAGCCGAACGTAGTAGGCGTCGGGCAAGTCGAGGGCCGCCACGCCCGCCTCCTGGAAGGGCGACGGCGCGCAGATGGTCAGGTAGTCATGGACCTTGCGGATCAGCGCGGTCAGGGGCTCGGCGGCGATGGCCCAGCCGACGCGCCATCCCGTCACGGCGTAGGACTTGCCCAGGCCCGACGTCGTGACCGTGCGGTCCTCCATCCCCGGAATCGACGCGAGCGAGACGTGCGGGTGCCCGTCGGACCAGATGTGCTCGTAGATCTCGTCGGTCACCGCGACGACGCGGTGCTTCTGGCAGAGGCGCGCCATCTCGGAGAGCTCCCCTCGCGTGAACACGCGGCCGGACGGATTGGCCGGCGTGTTGACGAGGACGAGCCGCGTACGCCGGTTCATGGCCCTGGCGAGCGCGGAAACGTCCAGGGCGTAGTCCGGTTCGGAGAGCGGCACGAAGCGCGGCGTGACGCCGGCGAGCACGCACGCCGGCACGTAGTTCTCGTACCACGGCTCGAACATCACGACTTCGTCGCCCGGCTCGGTCAGGGCGAAGATGGCCGCGCATGCCGCTTCGGACACCCCGCAGGTTACGGTGATCTCCCTGTCCGGATCGGGAGAGAAGCCGTTGAACCGTTCGCACTTTCGGGCGATCGCCCGGCGCAAGCTCGCCGCGCCCCATGGGAACGTGTACTGGTGCCGGCCGGGACCGGCCAGCGCCCTCTTCAACGCGGCGACGAGCTCCCGGGGCGGCTCGAAGTCCGGAAGGCCCTGGGCCAGGTTGATCCCGCCCACCTCCGCCCCGATCCGCGTCATCTCACGGATGACCGACTCGGCGAAGGGCTTCGTGCGCCGGGAAAGGGGGCGGATCCTGGAGGAGTCTCCTGGCCTCTCGGGCATCGTGCCGGAAGCCTAGCATCCGTTCCCCGGCGGACGACGCGGCGCTCCTCGCCGCGACGCGATCAGTCCCGCAGAGCTCGGACGGGATCGATCCGGGTCGCGCGCCAGGCCGGCAGAAAGCACGCGGCAATCGCCGTGATCCCCATCACGACCAGCGCCGAGACGAACGATTCCGGGTCGCGCGGGCTGACCTTGTAGAGCAAGTCTCCCAGCAGACGGGTCAGGCCCAGAGCCACCGCGCCGCCCAAGCCGACGCCGAGCACCGTGAGACCCAGGCCGCGCGAGAGAACGAGCCGCAGCAGATGGGAGGCGCCCGCGCCGAGCGCCATTCGCAGGCCGAACTCGCGCGTGCTCTGCGCGACGGCGTAGGACAGGACGCCGTACAAACCGACCCCCGCCAGCAGCAGAGCGACGCCCCCGAAGATCGCCAGCAAGCTGACGGCGGCGCGCTGGCTCCAGCTCTTGCGCTCGATCTCTTCCTGCATCGTCAGGACCTCGCCGGGCGCGAGGTTCGCATCGATCGCCTTGACCTCGCGAGCCAGGGCGCTCGCGACGACTTGCGGATCCAGCCCCGTTCGGATCTGAAGGCTCTGGCCGCCGGGAGGACTCTGTCGCAGCGCCGTGTAGAAAAACGGTTTGGGAGCCTCCCGCAAAGTGGAGTACTTGGAATCCTTCACCAGGCCGACCACGGCCAGCCACCGACCCTGCAGTTGAAGGCGCAACCCCACCGGATCCTGGCCGCGCCAGAACCGCCTCGCCATCGTCTCGTTCACGATCGTGACCGGGCGCGCCGTCTCGTCGTCCGCGGCCGTGAACTCGCGGCCGGAGACGAGCCCCAGGCGCATCGTCGACAGGTATGCCGGCCCGACCTCGTTGTACTCGACGACCGGCTGCTCCCCCGGCGCCGCCACGAACCCGGGGACGGCGATGGGCGCCGAGGGATAGCTGCGATAGCTGAAGGGTACGGCGCGGGACCAGGCGGCGGACCGCACGCCGGGCAGCGCCTGGACGCGCTCGAGCAATCGATCCTGGAAGTTTCGGATGCGCGGCCCGTCGTAGCCGCCCGCGACCATATCGACGTAGCTGATGAGAACGTCTTTCGTCGAGAAGCCCGGATCCGAGACCTGCATGCGCCGCAGGCTCTTGACCAGAAGCCCCGCCCCGACGAGCAGAAGGAAGCTCAGCGAGACCTGAACCAGGACGAGGCTCGACCGCAGCCATGCCTTCCCCCGGCCTCCGACGACGCCGCCGGACTCGCTCTTGATCGCGCCGGCGAGATCGATCTTGCTGGCGTGCAGAGCGGGCAAGAGTCCGAACATCACGGTCGCCGCCAGGCAGACTCCGGCGGAAAGGGCGAGGACGCGCAGGTCCATCTGGGCCGGGAGGTTCACGATGACGCCTGCGGGCGTGGGCGGAAATAGGAGCTTGATCAGATTCCGGCACCAGTGCGCGAGGAGGAGGCCGACTCCGGCGGCCGCGACGGCGAGCATCAGGCTCTCGGTCAAGAGCTGCTCGAGCAGCCGCCACCGCCCAGCCCCGATCGAAAGACGGACGGTGATCTCGTGGCGCCGCGCCGCGGACCGGACCAGCATCAGGTTGCCGACGTTGGCGCAGGCGATCAGGAGGACCAGAACGGCGACCAGGAGCGAGATCCGCAGGGTCGGGAACAGAGTCCCTGCGTTGTTGAATGGCGTCTGCGACAACGGGTAGAGCCGGAACGTGTAGCCTCGATTCGTCTCGGGATAGGCTTCCTGCAGCCGTTGGCCAATCGCCGAAAACTCCGCCTGCGCCTGCGCGATCGTGACCCCGGGCTTCAAGAAGGCGAAGCCCTCGATCCATCGCGCGCCGCGATTTTCGAGCTTGTCTCCGCCCCCCTCGAAGGCCTCTTCCATTGAAGCCGGCACCCAGAATTGGAAGGCGTATCCGACGAACGTGCCGAAGAACCCTTCGGGCATGACGCCGACGATCGTGTACGGGACGCCGTTCAATCTCTGCGTCTTGCCGAGGATGTTCGGATCCCCTCGATAACGGTCCTTCCACGCCTGGTAGCTCAAGACCGCGACCGGATGCGCGTTGCTGCCGACCTCCTCGTCGGCCTCGAACCCGCGGCCCAGGATGGGACGGATGCCCAGCGCGCGGAAGTAGTTTGCGGACACCACGCCGCCGGTCGCGCGCTCCGCCCGCTCCCCCATGGCGAGCGTCGCGCCTCCGATGTGCTCCGCGATCAAGGCGTCGAAGAGCGTCGCGTTCTTCCGGAGGTCCTGGAAATCGGGCCAGGAAAGGCCGGTCCGGCCGTTGCGGCCGATTCCGGCGAGGGCGACCATCCGGTCCTGGTGCGCGACCAGGGGGAAGGGCCGCAGGAGGATCCCCTCGACCCAGCTGGCGACCGCGGTCGTCGCGCCGATACCGATGCTCAGGCAGACAATCGCGAAGAGCGCGAAACCGGGATTGCGCCGGAGAAGGCGCTGGCCGAAGACGACATCGTGAGTGAGCCGCTCGAGCCAGAGGCCTCCCCACATTTCGCGCGTCACCTCCTTGACCCGCCCGATGTTGCCGAACTCGCGCCGGGCGCCGGCCGCCGCGGCTGACGCCGGTTCGCCGTCGGCGATGCGGTCCTCCTCGGCCATGCGCAGGTGGGCGCGGATCTCCTCGTCCAGCTCCTCTTCCCGGCCCGCCCGGCCCGAGGGGAAGAACCGCCGGAGCCTCACGCCTCGTTCTCTCCGCGCGGAGCCATGATTGCGGCGATCGCCTCGGCGAGCTGCTTCCATCTCGACCGCTCCGCGGCGAGCCGTCTTCGGCCGAGCGCCGTCAGCCGGTAGACGCGAACCCGCTGCTTGTTCTCCGAGGTCGACCAGGCAGCGGCGATCGCGCCCTGCCGCTCGAGCCGGTGGAGCGCGGGATAGAGAGAGCCCGTGTCGACCTGCAGGACATCCGCCGATCCGGAGCGGATCATCTGCGCGATTCCGTACCCGTGCCGCGGGCCCCAGCGCAGCGTCTGAAGGATGAGCAGATCGAGCGTGCCCTGCAGGATCTCGATCCGGGAGGCGGACTCGCTTTTCTCCGTCATACCGCCGGCCCATGCATGTAGGCATCCTACCCCCATGGGAGTAGATTGTCTACCCCTAAGGCGGCCGAGTCGCGGAGGCTGCTTCTTCCGTCGCTCGTAAAGGAGAAGCGCCTGGTCGTAAACTCACACCATCCAACCGCCCGACCATGGCCTCCGCAAGAGCTTGACTGGAGTCGAGTACTTCACCTTCGGCTTCGGAACCATGGTGGGCGTGGGCTGGGTCGTCCTGATCGACGACTGGCTCTCCCGGGGCGGTCCGGGCGGAGCGGCGCTGGCGTTTCTGGCGGGCGGCGTGCTGCTTCTTCCCGTGGCCCTGACCTACGGGCGCATGGTGCGCGAAATTCCCGACGCCGGTGGCGAGGTCGCTTACGCCGAGGGCGTCTTTCCGCCGTTCGTCGGCTTCGCCGCCGCGTGGACCATGGTCCTCTCCTACGCCATCGTCTGTCCGTGGGAGGCGATCGCGATCGGGAACCTGCTCGCGCGGATCGCGCCGGCGTTGAACGCCGCGCCCCTCTACGCGGTCGCCGGCAAGACGATCTACGCGCCGCGCCTGGCGGCCGGGCTCGTCTTGACGGTGTTGATCGCGCTTCTGAATCACCGCGGCATCCGCCAGAGCGCCGCGTTCCAGAACGTCGCGACCTTCGGGCTCCTGGCGCTCGTCGCGGGATTCCTGGCCCTGGGCTTTGCGCGCGGCAGCCTCGCCAACGCGCAGCCCCTCTTCGCGCGCCCGGGTGGCTCCGGGGCGCTCCTCTCGATTCTCTTCGTGATGCAGGTAGTGCCGTACTTCCTGACCGGCTTCGAGTCGATCGGCAAGGAATCGGAGGAAGCCCGCGAGGGCTTCGATCCGCGCCATTTCGGCCGCGCCATCGTGGGGGCTCTGACGACGGGGTTCCTCTTTTACGCCGCGATTTCCGCCGCGGTGGCCCTGGTCTTCCCGTGGAAGGCGCTCGTGGCCGGGCACCTGGGCACGGAGGCCGCGTTCGAGCGGGCCTTTTCCTCCCGCACGATCGCGCGGCTCATCGTCTTCGCCGCCTTCCTGTCTCTCCTGAAGATCTTCAACGGCAACTTTGTCGCGGCGACGCGGCTCCTCTTCGGCCTGGGGCGGCGAGGTCTCGTCCATCCGGCCCTGGCGCGGGTCCATCCCCTTCGCGCGACGCCGACCGCGGCGATCATTCTGATGGCCGTCCTGACCGCGGGCTCCTCGTTCCTGGGCGACGCGCTCCTCGTACCCATTACCGAGGTCGGCTCGCTCGCGGTCGGCGTCGGCTGGTTCTCGACGTGCGCGGCGTTTCTGCTGCGCCGGCGGGGGTCAGCTGCTGTGTCCGGACGCGCCGCCGCGTGGTCCGGCGCCCTCGTGTCCCTCGCGATCGTGGCCATGAAGGCACTTCCCGGCGTCCCCGGCAGCTTCACGCGCGCGGAGTGGGTCGCGTTCGGCCTGTGGTCGGGGATCGGCCTTGCCCTCTGGCTCTCCCGCCGGCGAAGGGCCGGTGGGGGCAGGGACGAGCCCCGCCCCTACGGCACCGATGAGAGGAACCCTGTTCCGTAGGGTCGGCCGCCGGCAGTCTCATCGCTCCTTCGCGGCACGACCAAGTTTCGCGAACTGGATTCGCGAAACGACTCGCGCTGCGCGAGCCGGAGCGGAGGTCTCGCGATCAGGCGAACCGTCGAGGCCGCATCCGGCCGAGCGGGCCGCCGGTGCGCGCACAAGCGCGCAGATCACGAACCGCAGCGCAGGCGACGACTACAGCTCGATCTGTCCCCGGATCTCGATCGACTGATCGGTCGGCAGATCGAAAGCGGACATCGCGCTCCAGGCGTTGCGGTTCATGAAAACGAAGAGCTTCTCCCGCCAGAAGGCCATGCCGCGCTGCTTGCGCGTCGGGATGATCGACTCCTTCCCCAGGAAGAACGAAGTCGTCTCGGGATCGAAAGAGACGCCAGGCACTTGAACGCGGTGGAGCGCCTCGGAGACGTCGGGGTCCTCCTTGTACCCGAAGTGGAGGAGGACCCGGTGAAACCGCTCGTCGATGCGCTCGAACTGGCACCTCTCCGCAGGGTCGACGTGGGCCGTCTCCTCGGTGACCACGGTCAAGAGCACGACCCGATCGTGGAGGACCCGGTTGTGGTCGAAGTTGTGGCGCAACGACCCGGGAATCAGCTCGGGGACGATCGAGAGATAGACCGCCGTGCCCGGCACCGCGGCCGGCTTCTTCTTCTTCGCTTCTTCGATGAAGTCTTCGACCGAAACGAGCGAAGCGCGAAGCCGCCGGTTCAAGAGACGCCGCCCCTGCCGCCAGGTGCTCATGAGCGTGAAGACCACTGCGGCGATGAGGAGCGGAAACCACCCTCCGTGGCGGATCTTGGCCAGGTTCGCGCCGAAGAACGCGAGATCGACGAAAAGGAAAGCGGCCGTCACGGCGGACGCCGCGGCCACCGACCAGCCGAAGCGCTCCCTCGACACGACCCCGGCCAGGATCGTGGTGATCACCATGGTGGTCGTGACGGCCATGCCGTAAGCGGCCGCGAGGTTGGCCGACCTCTGGAACGCGAGCACCAGGGCGATCGTCAGGATCGCCAGGAGCCGGTTGACCACGGGGATGTAAATCTGCCCCCGCTCGGTCTCCGAGGTGTGGATGACCTCCATGCGCGGCAGGTACTCCAGGCGCACCGCCTGGTACGTCAGCGAGAAGGCTCCTGAGATGATGGCCTGTGACGCGATGATCGTGGCCATCATGGCCAGGACGATCAGGGGATAGAGCGCCCACGGCGGCCCCAGCCGATAGAAGGGGTTGGAGACGGCTTGCGGATCACGCATCAGAAGCGCTCCCTGCCCGAAGTAGTTGCAGGTCAGGGAGACTCCGACCAGACCGAACCAGTCGATCTGGATCGGACGCTCGCCGAAGTGGCCGAGGTCCGCGTACAACGCCTCTCCACCCGTGGCCACCAGGAAGACTGCCCCCAGCACGAGGAAGCCGTGACCTCCGTGGCGCTCGAAAAACGCGACGGCATGCGCCGGGTTGACCGCGGCAAGGACGGCCGGCTGACGCAGGATTCCCGAGACTCCCAGCGCTCCGATGACCGCGAACCACACGACCATGACCGGTCCGAAGATCGAGCCGATTCCCGCCGTGCCATGGCGCTGGAGAAGGAAGAGGCCGATCAGAATGACGATCGTGATGGGAACGACGTAGGGCTCGAAGACGTTCGTCGCGACCTCCAGTCCTTCGACCGCCGAGAGAACCGAGATGGCCGGCGTGATGATGCCGTCTCCGTAGAGCAAGGCCGCCCCGAAGACGCCGAGGATGATGAGAATCCGGCGCCAGCCCGTGCGCTTGCGCCCCTTGCGCCGCACCAGCCCCATCAGCGCGAGGATGCCCCCCTCGCCGCGGTTTCCCAGCCGCAGCACGTAGACGTGGTACTTCAACGTCACCACGATGACGAGAGACCAGAAGACGAGCGACAGCACGCCGAGCACGTTCTCCGGAGTCGGCGCCACGCCGTGCGTTCCGGTGAAACACTCCCGCAGCGCGTAGAGCGGGCTCGTGCCGATGTCGCCGTAGACGATGCCCAGGGCCGTCAGGCAGAGAGTGGCCAGGTACGCGCCCCGAGGGGCCTCCCGCTGGGTTGTCTTGTTCAGGCGAGCCTCCCCCGAACCGCAGCTTAGCGATTTCCGGACCATCCGCCGCAAAGCTCTTGCGCCGAAGTACGATCCGGCCCTCGTGACGCCGCTCGAGACAGCCCCTGCCGCCCTCGCCCTCGGACGCCGGATCCTGCTCAAGAGGGAGGACGCGCACGAGCTCAGGGCCTTCAAGTGGCGGGGGGCGCTGCCGACCCTGGAAGAATACCGGTCACGCGGCGCGCGGGCGGTGGTCACGGCATCCACCGGCAATCACGGCGCAGCCACGGCGTGGGCCGGGCGGCGCCTGCGCCTGCCGGCCGTGATCTTCGCCCCTCTGGGGTCTTCGCGCGCGAAGCTCGCAATGATCGAAAGGCAGGGCGGCGACATCCGACTGGTCGGACGGGACCTGGACGAGGCGAAGGACGAGGCCAGGAAGTTCGCCGGCGGCGAAGGTCTCCCGTTCTTCGAGGACGGCGCGGAGCCCGCTCAGCACCGGGGCTACGGCGACATCGCCGCGGAGATCCTCGAGCAGTCCGCGCAAGCTCCGGGGACGGTCGTGGTTCCGGTCGGGAACGGCGCACTGGCCGCCGGGATCGGCCTCGTCCTCCAGGCGCGATCCCCGCGGACGCGGATGGTCGCCGTCGCGGCGAAGGAGGCGCCGGTCATGGCCCTGTCTTTCCGCGAGCGCCGGCCGGTCTCTTGCGATCGCATGGGGACTTTCGCCGACGGCCTGGCGGTACGCGTCGCCATTTCCGATGCCGTCGCGGCGCTCGATCGCGTCGTCGCGCAGTTCCTTCTCGTTTCGGAGCGCGAGATGGCCCGCGCCGTCGGCGCCTACGCCGCGGCCGGCATCCGCTGCGAGGGGGCCGCTGCCGCCCCGCTCGCCGCTCTGCGCCAGATCGATGGCGATGGACCGATCGTCCTTCTCGTGACCGGAGGAAACATCGACGACGCGCTCTGGCGGCGGGCGGTCGAAGATCCGGGCTCGTTTCCGGATTAGTTCTTCCGGGTCGAAACTCTTCGTCTCCGCGCCGGTTCTCAGGCATCCTAGGGTCGCCGTGAAACACCGCAAAACCGGGGATCGTTCTCGCCGCGATCACTGGGGCCTCACACCGCGGGAAGTGTCTGCGCTTTCCCGGCCCACGCCCCCGTGGCGAATCCAGAAGTTCCTCGACGAGCTCGACTACGACGTGCGCGGCGAAGGCTGCCGCTCCGCCAGGCGTGTGGCTCGCCGAGCGGCGAGTCCAGTGCATGGATGGCGCCCTCTTCGCCGCGGCGGCCCTGCGCGTGCAGGGCCATCCTCCTCTCTTGGTCGACCTGGAGGCGGTCTTCGACGACGACCACGTCCTGGCCGTGTTCCGGGACCGCGGCTGCTGGGGCGCGGTGGCGCGCTCCAACTACTCGGGGCTTCGATTCCGGGAGCCCGTCTATCCGATGCTGCGCGTGCTCGTCCTCTCCTATTTCGAGTCCTATTTCAATCTCCGCCGTCAGAAGACGCTGCGCCGCTATTCGCGCCCGGTCCACCTGGCCCGCTTCGATCGGATCGGCTGGATGACCGCCCCGGACGACCTGTGGGAGATCCCGCGCACTCTCGTCGACGTGCCCCACGAAAGGCTTCTTCCCGCCGAGCGCGAACGATCCTTCTCTCCCGTGGACCGAAGGATGTTCGAGGCAGGCCTGGTGGGCCGGGAAGTCTAGCCGCGCCTCACGCCTGAGGCGCAAGACGCGTTACGCCGTCTGCGTTCCGGGACGGGTCCCGGCGCCCTCCCACACCGCTTCGATCAGCGGCTGCACCGCTTCGGGAATGCGGCGCTCCTCGAACGTGATCGAGTGCTGGCGCCCTTCATCGTCGACGGTCAAGGTGTATCGGAACCGGTCGGGCTCGCTCTTGACGCGAATCGTGGGCTCGGAGAGCCGGGGAAGATCGGCGGCCTGGACCAGACTATGGAAGCGCTCGGCGGTGTCCTTGTCGAGCACAGATGTGTCGACGGTTGCCTCCAGCCGCATCCCGGCGACGCCGCCGCTGCGGACGAGCGAGATTCTCATCGAAGTGTTCTCGAGTTGAAACGAACTTGCCGGTCCATCATAAACGCAAGCCGGCCTCTGGGCGTGAACAGCGTCCGACTCGGACCTCGAGAGGCCACCGGATGGTTCTCGGCGCCGACGGATCTCCCCATGCTGCAAGAAGATCGGAGGCGACTTCCCTCAGGGGATCCCTTCCGGTGGCCTCCCGGCAGCGTCGGGTCGCCGACCACGTTCCCAGGTACCCCAGGAGCCCGGAGAGGTCCCAGCGCTTCTCGATGGCAAAGGCAGGTGCCTGGACCTCGGCGAACGGGAAGGGCAGCGACGCGTAGCCCCGTGCCACCAGGGCCCGCTCGGGAGGCCAGTACGGACCCACGGTTTCGTCCTGGTAGCGCCGCACGATCGCGTCGATCGCCGGATCCGCGTGCAGCCGGTAGTAACAGGACGTCGCCACGACCCCTTCGGGGACGAGGACACGGTGAACCTCTGCGTGGAACCGCGGAAGATCGAGCCAATGGAGGGCCTGCGCCACGGTGACGAGATCCACGGACTCGGAGTCGAGGTCGCTCTCCTCGGCCGCGGCGATGCGGTAGTCGATCTTCGGACCCCGCGCCGCGTTCCCGATCTGCTGGGGCGAGGCGTCGGTCGCAACGACTTTCTCGAAGAACGGGGCGAGGCCCACGGCGGCCTGGCCGCTCCCGGTGGCGCAGTCCCACGCCAACGACCGACGGGCGCAGAGCGACGCCAGGAACTCGAAGAGCTCCCGGGGGTAGCGCGGACGGTACCGCGCGTAGTCCGGCGCCGCGGCGGAAAAATGATCCTGGAAGCTCATCGCGATCGCCGACCGAGCGGCCGATTCACGGCCGGAGCCGGGAGAGACCTTCGATCGCCTCCTCCGTCTCGGCCACGATCGCGCGGACGACGTCGGCGGCGGACGGAACGTCGGCGATCAAGCCCGCCGATTGGCCGGCCCAGAGCGGGAAGTAGTCGCTCTTCTCCTGAGCCGCGGCGGCCTGATAGATGTCCTGGGCCGCGCTCGACTGCAGGAGGCCCGGGAGGACCGGTGCTCCGGACTTCTCGTATTCGGTGACGAACGCGTTGGAGAGCGCGCGGGCGTAGAGACCGGTGAAGACGTCGGTCACCGCGGTCGCCTCGCTCCTGCCCTCCACGATGGCCCGCTTCCAGAAGGAGGGCACCAGCGACTCTCGCGTGGCCACGAAGCGGGTGCCCAGAAGGACGCCGGAAGCTCCCAGCACCAGCGCGGCGGCCACCCCGCGCCCATCGGCGATGCCGCCGGCCGCGATGACCGGGACTCCGACGGCATCGACGATCTGGGGCACGAGGGCGATCGTCCCGACGCTCGCCGCCTCGCGCGACGCCGGCTTCACCCACGTGGAGCGGTGGCCTCCGGCCTCCACTCCCTGCGCCACGATCGCGTCGACACCGGAAGCCTCGACCGTCCGCGCGTCGTCCACGGTCGCGACCATCGCGATCACTTTCACGCCGCGGCCGCGACACCGCTCGACCATCTCCGGGCCGGGGTCGCCCAGGCCGATGCTCCACACGGGCACCCGCTCGTCGAGAATCACCTCGAAAGCCTCGTCGATGGTGTCGGCGGTCCGAGCCGGCGCGGCCAGCGTTTCCTCGAGCGCGAGGCGCCGGCGAAAGCGATTCAGAGTTTCCTGCACGGCCTCGATACGCGCCGCGGGGAGCGAAGCGGGGTCGACCGGAGGGCGCAGCTCCGTGTGGAGCCACAGATTCACTCCGAAGGGCTTGTCCGTCAATTCGCGGATGCGTCGGATCTGTGCGCGCAGATCCTCGCCGGACAGGGCCAGGCCGGCCAGAATCCCGAGACCGCCGGCGTTGGAGACCTCGGCCACGAGGTCCGGTCCGGCGACCCGCCGCATGCCGGATTGAAGGATCGGGTGCTCGATGCGGAGGAGGTCGCAGAGCGGGGTGTGCAGCATTTCCGTTCCCGGGCCTTCGGCTCTCAGCGGTCAGGTCTCAGCCAGATCCGGTCCGACAGTTTCGCGTGCTGAAAGCCGCAAGCTGACGGCTGACAGGTCATCCCAGCGCCTGCATCAGATCCTCCACCAGGTCGTCAGGATGCTCGAGTCCCACCGAGACGCGCAGCAGATTCTGCGGCGTCGTGGACGACAAACCTTCGCTCGACGCACGGTGCTCGATCAGGCTCTCGGTTCCTCCGAGCGACGTGGCGTTGGTGAAGAGCTTGACTCTCGACGCGACCGCGATCGCCCGTTCTTTCCCACCCTTCACGGCGAACGAGAGCATGCCGCCGAACCCCTTCATCTGGCGTCTGGCGATCTCGTGCCCTGCGTGCGAGGGCAAACCGGGATAGTGGACCGTCCCCACCGCGGCGTGCTTCTCGAGCGCGCGCGCCACGGCCATCGCGTTGGAGCAGTGCCGCTCCACGCGGCACGCCAGCGAGCGCAGCCCGCGCAGTACCAGCCACGAGTTGAAGGGAGAGAGCACCGCCCCCAGGATGTGGCGCAGGTGGCGTGCCTTCTCGTAACTCTCGCCGCGCCGGGCGAAGACGACCACGCCCCCCTGGACGTCGCTGTGTCCGCCCAGATACTTGGTCGCGGCGTGCACCACGGTGTCGGCGCCGAGCTCGAGCGGGCGCTGGACGACGGGCGTGGCGAAGGTCCCGTCCACCGCGAACTGCGCTCCCGCGTCGCGCGCGATCGCGGCCAGGGCCGCCAGGTCCACGACTTTCAAGAGCGGGTTGGAGGGAGACTCGGCCCACAAGAGCTGCGTGTTGCCCCGGACCTCGTGGCGAACCCGGTCCAGGTCCGACATGTCGACGGCGGAAGCTTCGATTCCCCACCGCGGCAGAAACTCCCCGGCCATCTGGCGGAAGCCGTAGTAGATGTCGTCGGCAAAGAGAACATGCGAGCCCGCCGGCAGGGTCTGGAGATAGGCCGCACCCGCGGCGAGGCCCGAGGAGAAGACCAGCGCCGCTGCGCCGCCCTCGATGGCCGCGAGCGCCTCCTCCACCCGGGTCTCGGTCGGACTCCCCTCCCGGATATAGAGAAACCCGCGCGGCGCTTCCGCGGCCGGACCGTGCTCGAAGGTCGTTGAAAGGTGGATCGGCGGCGCGATCGACCCGGTCGCCGGATCGGGCTGGCCACCGGCGTGGACCGCGATGGTCTCGAATCTCATGGCAGGCTCCTCCAGGGCGATTATGCCGTGTCGGAGCCGCATCGCCCGCCGCCGGCGGCTTACCCCTGATGCATTTGGCTCATGAGTCCCGTTCTCTCTGGGGATAGGTTCGGTCCTGCGGGACGCGATCCCGACTGGAGGACTCATGACCGGCAAAAGCATTCGATTCGGCTTCCTCGCGCTGCTGGCCTCGGCGGTGCTGACCGCCCAGCAGGCTTCGCCGTCCGCTCCGTCCAATCCCATGATGGACGGGGACGCCTGCATGCGCCACTGCAAGGAGATGGCAGAGGCGCGGCAGAAGTTGATGGTCGAGCGCAAGGCGGCGAAGGATAAGCGCGACGCCGCCTGGAAGGAGATCCGGGCGGAGGTCAATTCGGCCAAGAATCTCAAGGGCGACAAGAAGGTCGCCGCGCTCGAGTCGGCGCTGGAGAAGCTCCTCGCTTTCCACGAGTCGATGGAATCGGGGATGGGCCACGGGATGATGGAGGGGATGGATCATCCGATGGGCGGCTCGATGGGACACGGCATGATGGGAATGAAGATGGACGACTGCCCCATGATGCACGCGGACAAGCCGGATCCCGCCGCCAAGAAGTAGGCCGCGGCCGGTGGCCGAGCCGATCCCCGGGCGCATCCGGGCGGTAGGATGGAGCGCAGCGATGGACCTTGGCTCCAACACCGTTCTCATCACCGGGGGCGCATCGGGAATCGGCCTGGCCCTGGCCGAAAGGTTTCTTCGAGCCGGCAGTCAAGTCCTGATCTGCGGCCGGCGCGAGGAGAAGCTCCGGGAGGCCCGGGAAAAACACTCCGGGATCCGGATTCACACGGGCGACCTCGAAACGCAAGCCGGGCGTGTCGCGATCTTCGAGCGGGCGGTCCGGGAATTTCCGCGGCTGAACGTGGTCGTCCACAACGCGGGGATTCAGAGGCGGATGCGTCTCGACCACGAATCGGCATGGGATGCCATGCACCAGGAAATCGCGATCAACCTCGAGGCTCCGCTTCATCTGACGACGCTCTTTCTTCCGCATCTGCTCGCGCAGGAGCGGCCGGCCATCGTCTTCGTCGGCTCCGGGCTGGCCTTCGCGCCGCTGGCCTCCGTGCCGGTCTACTGCGCGACGAAGGCCGCAATCCATTCGTTCGCGTTGTCCCTGCGCCACCAACTCTCGGCGACGCCGATCCAGGTCATCGAGATCGCTCCTCCCGCCGTGGACACCGACCTGGGAGGGCCCGGGCTCCACACGTTCGGCGTTTCGGTGAATGAGCTCATGGACGCCGTCGTCCCACGCTTGCAGGCGGGAGACGCGGAGATCGCCTACGGCTTCGCCGAGAAATCCAGTCGCGCATCCCGGGAGGAGATCGATCAAATCTTCGCGCGGATGAACCAGACCACGCCGTAAGCGGGCAAGGCGTGCCGGCGTAAGCCGCCGTGAATCGGAAGGCTAGTCCTCGTCCAGGTACTCCTGCGGAACGTCGTCTTGCGGAACTTCCTTTGTCCGGACCTCACCCTGATCGGGTTCCGGCGCGTTCTCGACGCCGCTGACGATGCCCGCCTCGAAAGCCTGACCCTCCTCGACCAGCTCTTCCACGCTCTCCGAGTCGGCGACCTCGGTCCTCGACAATCCTTCGGTGTCCCCGGCTTGACCGCCTGCCTCCGCGCCGAGTCCGCGCGTGTCCAAAGGTTCGACGACGCCGTAGCCCGCCTTGCTGCGCGGTCTTCGCCGTGCCGGAGCGGCCTTCTTCGCGCGCGTCGCCCGGGCGCTCGCTCTCTTGCCAGCGCCTGCGGCTCCCGTCCTGACCCTGGCTCTCTTGCCGGCTCCCGGCCGGGATCGGGCCCTGGTCGTGGCCTTGGCTTTCGCCGTCCGCGCGGCCGAGCGCTTCTTGGGAGATCGCTTCTTCCGAGCGGGCGGCTTGCGGCCGCGCGGTTTCTTGCGAGCCATGATCCAACTCTACAACGCGCGCCCCTCGGTCGAGCTTCCCTCCGTGGAAGAGAGCGCCGCGGCACCGGCCCCGGCGATGGATCCGTCCTGTTCGCTCGTTCCGCCGGAAACCCCGACGGCGCCGACAATCCTGCCATCCACCAGCAAGGGAACGCCTCCTTCGACGGGGACGGCGCCCTCCAGCGCCAGGATCCGAAGTCCGGCCCCGCCGCCGGCCAGCATGTCCTGGAACACCCTGGTCGGGCGCTTGAACAGAGCCGCCGACCGAGCCTTGCGGATCGACACCTCCACGCTCCCGTTCTGCGTTCCATCCATCTTCTCGAAATAGACCAGACCGCCGGCCGGGTCGGTGACGGCGACCGCCATGTTCCAGCCGTTCTTGAGCGCCTGCGCCACCGCGGCCGCGGCCACCCTGCGCGCGTCTTCGACGCCGATCGGCAACCCGTAGACCTCCGTCATGCTCTTTCCTTTCGTCCCCGTTGCGAGGAGCCGCCGAGGCGGCTCCGAAGAGGGAGGTCTCGGCGCGCGGTCGCGCGCGTTCTTCCAGGACGGGCGGGAGTCATCCGGCGCGGCTGCCATCGGGCACCGGACGCTCGGGAACGGCCAGGGCCGGAACGATGCCGTCGGCATCTCCGATGTCCAGAAGCATTCCGTGGGAGACCTCGCCGGCCATCCTGCGTGGAGCCAGATTGACGACGAAGAGCGTCTGCCGGCCCACCAGCTGGGCGAGATCGGCGCGCTCGCCCTTCATCCCCGACAGGATCACCCGCGAGTGATCGCCGAAGTCCACGAGCAGTTTCACCAGCTTCTTGGATCCGGCGACCTCTTCCACCGCGCGGATGGTCCCGGCCCGGATGTCCACCCGTAGGAGATCCTCGATCGTGATTTCGGGCTTGATGGGAGACGCTTCGCTCACGGCTCGTTGCGGCCTCCGACGGGTGCGGCTCTATCGACGCAGGCTCACGGCTCCGCCCGCCATCACCGGCCGATCTCCGGTCACGAGCGGTTTGGTTAGGTCGCCGATGCTCAGGGAGATCTGCGATTCGCTCACGGTCCCGGAAACGCCGCCGCCGGTGCATCCCGCCATCTCGACGGAGCCGACGAGCATGCTGCCCTGGATCGTGCCCTTGAAGTATCCGCCGACGCCGCACGCGGATGTCGTGAGGAGGCCGGTCACGGCCGTGCCGTCCTGCTGGAACGAGGCCGAGGCGGACGACCCGCCGCAGTGGGAATCGTAGGCCTGGAAGGTCCCGCTCCAGGAGCCGGCGATCCGCGCCGCGGAGGACGCCGTGCCGGTGGATGGGCCGGTCATCGAATTCGAGTTCTGGCAGCCGACCGTCAGAACGGCGACGGCCGAGGCTGCGATGAGAAGCCGGGCTGGAAGGCTTTGTTCCGGTTTCATGAGGAGCTCCTTGACGAGGCGTTCCAGCGGCCAGTGTATTCCACCAGGACGAATCGGCGCCGCCAAAAAGAAACGGGCCGCCCTCGTGGGCGGCCCGACGGGGTCTCGTTGTCGCAGCGACCTCGGGGCTTACTTCGCGTTGGTCCAGCTCTGCTGGCCGATCTTCCACTGCCCGTCTTCCTGCTCGAACTCGATGGTCCCCTTGTTCACCTCGTTGTCCATCTTGCCCGTGGCCATGAGCGTCGCCTTGTTCTTGTCCACCTTGAGGGAAGTGAATTTCATGTCGGTCGGGAGCATCATCTTCATGAACTCCATCGCCTTCTTGGAATCCATCTTCATTTCCTTGGTTTGCTGGTCCATCTTCGCCGCCGAAGCCTTGGTCATCGTCTTCCGGTAACCCTCATAGTCGCCCGCCTGGATGGCCTTGACCTGCACCTGGTACGCCTTGACCTGCGGAGTCGCTTCGAGATTCTTGGTCTGTTCCGCGGCGTGCGCGGAAAGCGAAACCGCCAGCGCCAGGAGTGCCGCCGGGATGACAAACCGGAGTGCCTTCTTCATAGTTCTGCTCCTTTCCCATCGCGGGAAGCTCGATTGCTGTGATCGGTACGGATACGGGGCCGGTTGAGCGAATTCTACAGCAAGCCGGCGCGGATGGAATGCGGGGGGGCGTGAGAGAAAAGCCCCCCCTGGATCGTCTGAATCTGGGAAGGGATTCTGAACCGTTTCCGGCCGGCGCCGACACGAGGGCCGGTCACGAAGGAGGTGACCGATGGTTTCCAAGAAGACGAACAGGAAGGTCAAAGCGCTCCCGGCGCGGGGGCTCTCGAACCGCCAGGCCCGCGACGTCAAGGGGGGCGGGTTCAGCCCCTACGTGAACTTCGGCGACATCAAGGGCGAGAGCTCCGACAAGAACCCAAAGGACTGGATGGAGATGATGCTCAAGCGGTGACGCGTCCCGGGCTGGCCAGGGCGAAGGCCCGGTCCTTACAATAAATATATTGTAGGCGGGCGGACCGCGACGCGGCCTATGGCTTCGAGGGCTTGAGGCCGCGCTCCTCGAGCAGCGGTTCGACCACCGCATCCCGCCCGCGGAAGGCGCGGTAAAGCTCCGCCGAGTCCTCCGTTCCGGCGCGCGAGAGAACCATGTCGCGGAACCGCTGGCCGTTGGCGCGGGTCATGCCGCCGTGTTCCTTGAACCAGTAGTACGCGTCGTCGTCGATGACTTCGCTCCACAGGTACGCGTAATACCCGGCGGCGTAGCCGCTGTCCCAGATGTGCGAGAAGTACGCGGTGTGGTAGCGCGGCGGGACCTGCGGGAGGTCGATCTGGAACCGCTTCAAGGCGGCCGGCTCGAAGGCGTCGGCGTCCTGAAGGGGTTCTCCCGCCGGCAGCGTGTGCCAGGCCATGTCGAGCAGCGCCGCGGCCAGATATTCGGTGGTCGCGTACCCCTGGTTGAAGGTCCGCGACTTCTTGATCTTCTCGACCAGCTCCCGGGGCATCGGCTTGCCGGTCTGATAGTGCCGGGCATAGTTGGCGAACACCGAAGGCTCCAGGGCCCAGTGCTCGTTGAACTGGGAGGGAAACTCGACGAAGTCGCGCGGCACGGCGGTCAGGGTCGGAAAGCGCGGATGCACGAACATGCCATGCAGCGCGTGACCGAACTCGTGAAAGATCGCGTGGACGTCGTCGAACGAAAGCAGCGCTGGCTGCCCGGGCGCCGGCTTGGTGAAGTTGGTGACGTTGAAAACGACCGGCTTGGTCCTCATCAGCGCGCTCGGGTCGACGAAACTATCTTCCCACGCGCCGCCGCTCTTGTTGGACCTCGCGAAGTAGTCGCCGTAGTAGAGCGCGAGCGACTTGCCGTCGGCGTCGAAGACCTCCCACACGCGCACGTCCGGCTGATAAACCGGGATGTCCTTGCGCTCCTTGAAGGTGATTCCGTAGAGCTTGTTTGCGGCGTGGAAGACGCCGTCGCGCAGGACGTGATCGAGCTCGAAGTAGGGCCGGACTTCCGACTCGTCAAGGTCGAAGTCGGCCTTCCGAACTTTTTCGGCGTACAGCTCCCAGTCGGCCGCGGAGAGCTGAAAGCCGGCCCTGGCCGCGTCGATCAGCTTCTGCATCGCCGCCGCTTCGCCGCGCGCCTTCGCCGTCGCGGCGGGCACCAGGTCGGTCATCAGCTTTTCCGCGATCCGCGGCGTCTTGGCCATCTGGTCGTCGAGGATGTAGGAGGCGTAATCGCCAAAGCCCAGGAGCTTCGCTTTCTGGGCCCGCAGCTGCGCCAGCCGGGCCACGGCCGCGCGGGTGTCATTGGGTCCGCCGTGGCTGCAGCGTTGCTCGGAGGCCTTCAGCAGCCGCTCGCGCAGCGCGCGGTTGGCCAGGGAAGCGAGCTGCGGCTGCTGCGTCGTGTTCTGCAACGCCAGCACCCATCGGCCCGAGAGTTTGCGGTCCCTGGCCGCCTGCGCCGCGGCGGCGATGTCGCCGTCCGACAGCCCGTCGAGCTGCGACTTGTCCTCGACGACGACCGCCGAGTCGTTGGTGTCGGCCAGGACTTTGTCGGAGAACTGCGTGGAAAGCGTGGCCTCTTCCTGATTGAGGGCCTTGAGCGTCGTCTTGTCGGCGTCCGAGAGCCGCGCCCCGGCCCGGATGAAGTTCAACTCGTAGCGCGCGAGCAGGTACTTCGACTGGGAGTCGAGCTTCAAGGCGTCGCGCTTGTCGTACAGGGCCTGGACCCGGGCGAAGAGCCTGGCATTCATGTAAATCGTGTCCTGGTGAGCGGCCAGTTTGGGCGCTTCCTCGGCACGGATCTTCTGCATGGCGTCGTTGGTGTTGGACTGGGCCAGGTTGAAGAACACCTTGGCCGCCCGGGTCAGGAGCTGGCCGGAGCGCTCCATGGCCTCGATGGTGTTGGAAAACGTCGGCGCCTGCGGGTCTTCGGCGATCTTCTCGATCTCAGCCAGCTGTTGCTTCATCCCTTCTTCGATGGCCGGCGCGTAGTCGCTGTCCTTGATCCTGTCGAAGGGAGGCGCCTGGAACGGCAATGCGCTCGGAGCGAAAAAAGGATTCTCCGGCGCCCCGGCGGCGGGGACCGATCGAGCCGCGGGCGCCAGCAGGAGCCCGCATCCGGCGGCCCACAACAGCAGCTTCGTGGCGAGGCGAGGCAGGTGTCGATGCATGCGTCTCTTCCTTCTGAAGCCTTGCGGCAAACGCTTCCTGCGGACAACCCGTCGAGCGTGCCCGGGCCCACGAGGATATGCCAGACCGGCCCCAAAGAAGCAGCGATCCCGCCGCCGCCCGCCGAAAGGGACCACCGGCCTCGCCGCCAGGACCAACGTCTCCTGGCGGCGCCGCCGGCGGCGCTCTCACGAACCTCAACGCGGCTCGATCGCCAGGTTCCCGCTCGTCGTCCGGACGTGGATCTGCGCGCCGCCGGTTCCCCGACGGCATCCGGTTGGCTTGTCGTGCCGCTCCAGGACGGTCGCGTCGTCATAGCCGACGGTCAGGTCGCCGCTTCCCAGGTTCGCCTCGGCGCGGAAGGACGCGTCGCGCGGCAGACGGAGTCGAACGTCTCCGCTGGTGGCCTCGATCTCGACTCGGGCCAGGCGGGGCGTCCGCTGCTCGAGGTCGACGTTGCCCGAGGTCGTGCGCGCCTCGAGGTCCTGGACGTCGGCGTCCTCGATCGTCGAATCCCCGGACGTGCTCCGGATTTCCAGGCGAGCGGCCTCGACCCCCTCCGCGTCGATGTCTCCCGACGTCGTCCGAACGGTGAGGCCCCCGACGCGAAAGCGGCGGAGCTTGGAATCGCCGCTGGTCAACTCGGACTTCCAGTCGCCGGAAATCTCCGACGCCGTCATGTCGCCGGACGACCCACGCACGCCGATCGTCCCGCCCAAATGCTCCAGCCGGAGATCCGCGCTCTCGACGTCGAACGCGAGCGTCCCCTCGACGCCGCTCGCTTCCAGACGCCCCACGAGATTGCGAAAAGTGCCTGCCGTGATCCGGGCCGGCACCCGAACGTCGAGGTCGACGTACAACAGTTGCCCATGGCTGCGGCTCACGCGGAAAGCCTCTCCGCGGTAGCGGCGCTTCTCTCCGACGGAGAAGAGGTCGAGCAGCCAGCCGCTGTCGTCATTGCTCTCGGGATAGAGAAGAGACCGAACACCGGCGGGGTACCGCACGGAGATCAACGCCGCGCCCCCATCCCCGGCCACGCGGTCCAGACGGACCTCGTCGGCCAGAGCCCCGTTCTCCGCGTGGACCGTCGCGGTGACGGTCGTGGCGTCGCCGGCGCCGGCGGTAATCCGCATCGCTCCGACCAGGTTCTCGACGCCGAAGGCGGCCCGTGTCGCGTCGGGGATCTCCGCCCGAAGCGTCCGGGTCACTTCCGCCCGAGCCGGCGCCGCCGCTGCCAACACCGCTATGCCGAAGATCGCTACGCGAGCCGTCCAACCCATGGGCCTCCCTCGCGGAAAGGGTCTCGCCCTTTCCGACGGTCCTTCTTCCCGTTGTAACGCAGCTCCCGAAGGAAGGTTCCGGTCGCCGGGATTCCTTGAGATAACCTGCCGCCCTCCCCAGGAGGACGATGGAAGACTTTCCCTCGACTCTCGAGCGGCTGCGAACACAACTTTCGGCCCTCCCGGCCCTTCTCGCAGGCGTCCCCAGGGAAAATCTGGACCGCCGCGTCGGTGGCAAATGGTCGGTCGCCGAGAACGTCGCGCACCTGGCGCGCCACACCGAGCTGACGATCGAGCGTGTGCGGGCCATCCTGTCCGATGAAAACCCGGTATTCCCCGCCTACCGCGCCGAGGACGATCCGGACTGGCCGGCCTGGCAGGCAAGGTCTCTGGAGGACGCGACCGCGCGGCTCCTCGCGAAGCGGGCCGATCTGGTCGCCACCGTCGACGGGCTGACTCCTCGGGAGCTCGCCCGGACCGGGCGGCATGCCCGGTTAGGTCCCCTTTCGCTCCATGCGTGGCTCGAGTTCTATCTGGTCCACGAAGGCCACCATCTGTATGTCATCGTCAAGAAAGCGCGCGGGCTCGCAGAGGGGGCTCTCTGAGATAGCGCTCGCGCACGATCTCGGCGTGGTGCTCGAGGTGCCCGGCGGCGATATAGGCGAGGGCCCGGACCGTGAAGCGATTTCCGCTGGCCTCTCCGATGCGGCTCCAGGCCGCCGTCGGAAGATTTCGAAAGAAGGCGAGCGTCGCCAAGCGCACTCCGCGGAACTCTTCGACATGTCGGGCCCACGCCACCTCGTCCGCCCTTGCGGCCTCGGCGCAGGGCTTCTCGTCGTAGGAGGGCAGCGGGCTGTCGAAACCTCGGGCAAACCAGAGCGCGCGGAAGAGAAAGACGCGTTCGCTGTCGTTGATGTGGTTGAGAACCTGCCGGAGGCTCCACTTGTTCGACGCGTAACGGCACAGCGATTGCTCTTGCGTGATCCGGCCCCACAGAACGAGCGTCTCCTCGGACTGAACCTCGAGCTCGCGCACGATGTCGGGACTGGAGATTCTCTCGATGTACCGGAAATAGTAGGGGGCGGCTTCGTCGCGTTGCGGCAGGCTGATCATCGCGTCATCGTACCGCCACGGCGTGCCTCCGAGCGGCCGCCGGAGCGACTCCACGCGGTCGGAACGAGCGAAATACGCCGGCTCGCAAAAGCGTTTCAAGAAGCGGAGGACGCAATGCGTATCATCCGATTGGGCGCCTTTCTTCTGGCCGGCCTCCTGACGGCCCGAGGGGCCCAGGCGCAGTTCGTAGCGATGTCCCGCTGCCACGCGGCCTTCCCCTGCAATATCCCTTTTAGCCTCCAATACCGTCCGGATCCGCTCCTGGCAGGACAATACGGAAGCGGTCCCATCCTGACGCCGCTCGTGGTGACGATGCCTTTGACTCTGCCGCTCGCTCCAAGGCTCGAAAAGCCCTACACCGGCGGCCTCGGAGCCGCCCTCGAGGACGCCATCCACCGATCCCTGGAGACGCGCCGGCCTGCGAAACACGTCGATGACTCGGGCGCTCTCCCGCCTCCGCAGCCGACCCCTGTCCCCGATCAGTCGAGCCCGGATCAAGCTCCGCCTCGCTGAGCCCCGCCTTCTCGGCCTGACCGAGATCCCGGGAATCTTGCGCGGATCTAGAGAGAGAGGCCGGTCGAGATGTCCGCGCGGGCGAGGGCGCCCGCATCCGACGGAAGATCGCGCCGGTCATGGCTCAGAGCCGGGAGGTTCTCGTGCGATTTCGTGTGCTGGGTTCTGTCTTGATGGCTGGTGTGGCGCTCACGCCGATGCAGGCACAACAGCCGCCGCCGGGCCGAGACATCTCTGATCCGGACCACGTCGCCAACTGGATCGCGCCGCCCTTCTGGAGCCCGCTTCAAGCCTCCAGGGAACCGCGCGGCCACGACGCTTCCCCCAGGACAGCTTCCGACGTCCGCCCCCAGGCAATCCAGACCGATCTGACCGGCCCTCTCCCCTTCGTCGCCGTCGCACCCTGCCGCATCCTCGACACCCGCGTCACCGGCGGACCCATCGCTTCCGGCTTCACCCGCGACGCCGTCCTGACCGGCCCCCCCTGCGGCATCCCCGCCAACGCCGCCGCCGTCTCCGCCAACTTCGTCGTCTTCAACATCTCCGCCGCCTCCGGCAACGGCGTCCTGAAGGTCTTCCCCACAGGCTCCTCTTCCTTCCAGGCCCTCCTCAACTGGGCCCCGAGCACCACACAGATCGACAACGCCTCCGTCGTCTCGCTGGGCACCAACGGCTCGATCACTCTCCTCCCCGCTCAGGGCGGCGGCTTCATCGATCTGGTCATCGACGTCAACGGCTACTACCCCTTCACCGGCGTCGTCACCACCTTGAACACCCTCCAGGGCGACGTCACCCTCGCGGGGTCCAACGGCATCCTCGTTCCAGCGCCCTCCGGAGCAACGATCACCGTCACCTCCAACGCAACCTCCGCCAACACCCCCAGCGCCATCGTCTCCCGCGACGCCTCCGGCAACTTCGCCGCGGGAACCGCTTCGCTCGTGGGCGACATCTCCGCCGCCAATGCGTCGCTCACCGGAAGGCTCGGCCTGCCCGCGACCAACGGGGCTCTGACAGCCGGCGTCGTGAGCATCAACGGCGTACCGTTTCTTCACTCGCTCGGCGCTCACAACACCTATGTCGGAGCGGGCGTCGGGGTTGCCACGACCAGCGGTACCTTCAACTCCGCATTCGGCGAAAGCGCTCTCTCCAGCAACGCAGCGGGAGCCTCCAATTCTGCCTTCGGTGCGGACGCGCTGACATCCAGCCTCGGGGTCAACAATTCCGCCTTCGGCGTGAGCGCTCTGTTCTCCAATGGGTTGGCCAATGACAACTCCGCGTTCGGCGTCGATGCCCTCTCCTCCAACACAACGGGGTCCTTCAATTCCTCGTTCGGCGCCGAATCGCTCCGGAACAACCTCGCCGGCGGCGATAACGCGGCCTTCGGCGTCAATACGCTCACCAATTCGACGGGAAACTTCAATTCCGCCTTCGGCATGGAAGCGCTCGCTTCGCTCGCCAGCGGCAACCATAACGTCGCGCTCGGTTTCAACGCCGGATTCAGTCTGACCTCGGGAAGCAACAACATCTACATCGGCAACGACGACGCCACGAGCGAATCCAACACGATCCGCGTCGGCAACACGACGCACACCGCCACCTTCATAGCCGCGATCTCGGGAAAGACCAGCGCGTCGGGCATCGCGGTTCTCATCAACTCTTCGGGCCAGCTCGGAACGACGACATCCTCCCGACGCTTCAAGCAGGACATCGTCGACCTGGGCGACGAGAGCGACGTTCTCCTGAAGCTCCGTCCGGTCGCCTTCCTCTACAAGCCCGAGTACGACCCGGATCGGATCCGGCAGTACGGCCTGGTGGCGGAGGAGGTCGCCCAAATGGCGCCGGGGCTCGTGGTTTTCGACAAAGAGGGAAGGCCCGAGACCGTCCGCTATCACCTCGTCAACGCCATGCTCTTGAACGAGGTCCAGAAGCAGCACCGGGTCAACGAGGAGCAGGGGCGGCGGATCGAAGAGCAGCGGGGTCAAATCCGCGATCTGACCGAACGCCTCCTTGCGCTCGAGCGGAAGACCGCGGCGGCAGGAGGCGGAGCGCCGTAGGGGATCGAGACGGCGCGCCGGCCGGAGGCGGGAGCCTCTACGGCGTGCGCGGCCGGGAGTTGGAAAGCTGGCTGGGGGACTCCAGGCCTCGCGCTCGGCTGGGCTGGATCCGCATGACGCCGGCGCAGTGCTCGCACTTGACCGTCCCGTCGAGCGCGATCTCGGTCTCGTTGGTCCGGCCGCAGTTCCGGCAGTGCCAGGTCCGAAGAGCGTTTTGCATGGCGCACCCGCTTTCTCACCGAAGGCCGGCGGCACGCGTGACTGCTCGGGAAGCGTGGGCCGTCGGAGGAATCGGAGACATCCAATTTACCACGGGAGAGGCGCCCGCCCCGGGCCCGTTCACCGAAAAATGCACTGGGAGAAGACCTGCCGCACGTTCACCGCGCCCGGGCAGCGCCGGTGGGCCTCGAAGCCAAAGACGGCCGCCAGAACGAGGACGACCAGGAACGGGACGATGGTGGCTTTCAGGACCTCCGCGATCCACCCCGGATCGTGAGAGTTGCGCGCGGTCCGCACCAGTCCCGGAACCAGCACGGCGTGGAACGCCGCTTCCGGCAGGATCGTCGGGGCCTGGTAGACGAGGTACACGCCGACGCCGCCGATCGCCGCGACCAGCACGACGAAGAGAATCAGGAGAACCACACCGTCGCCGTCCAGGTCGATGCCGAACCCCGAGCTCGAGCTGCCGCCGCCCGACGAGCTCTGCGTGGACACGGGAACCACGGCGACGCGCGGCGCGTCCCCGTCGGCGAAGGACGCGCTCGATCCGCCCCCGCCGAAGCGTCCGCCTCCCGAAAGCCAACTGCCGCCCGACCCGCCTCCCGGGCCGCCGCCCGATCCTCCCCCGGACCCGCCGCCCGAAACGACGTCGCCGAGGTCGACCGTACCGGACGATCCGGAGCGGGAACCCGGTTTTCTGCGCGAGGCCCGGTTGACGTAGGCGATCCAGATGCGGACCAGGCAGAAGAAGACGAGATAGGAGAGGGCCACGGCGAGCGGGTACCGCACGCCCATGTTGAGCAGGCCGGCGTGAGTCAGGAATCGGCTGCTCAGGATTCCCGAGAGCATCACCAGCGTCAGCAGAACCGTCATGTGCAGCCGGATGAAGTACCGGTGCGTCAGAGCGGTCTGGAACCGGTCGTAAAGGCTCAGCGAGCCGGCCGAGTCTCGGGACGGTGTCATCGCGGGCTACTCCTTCGGTTCGACGCTTGCGGCCGTCTGTCCGCCCTTTGGGGAGCCGGCCTTGGAGTCGGATTCGACTGGAAATTCCCTGGCCAGAGCGGCGTCGATCTCCAGGTCGGCTTCGTCCCTGGTGTTGGAGTAGGAGAATTGGAGCCTTCCCGCGAGGCGGTCATGCCGGTCCACGAGCGGCTTCCAACTCCGACCGGAGAGCTGTTCCTCACGGGGGAGCCTCGGTGAAACGACGCGCAGCCAGAACGACTCGTGGCCGTCGTTGACGGGCTGAAGGATGGCCCCGTCCCGCACCGTGTCCCACAGCACGCACGAAAGGTCCTTGCACGCCGCGATCGCGGCGGAGAGATCCGCCGCCGAAAGAATCAGATAGGCGCTCGGCTTGGCCTTGTCGAACGTGTCGGCGCCCCGAACGAGCCACGCCCGAGTGAAGACCAGGCTTCGGCCCTTGACGACCAGCTTGCCGGCCGCTCCGTGCGGGGAAGGGCCGTCGGCAGCGGCGGGCGTCGAGACACAGAGCAGCACGCTCGCGAGAATCGCCGCGGCACGGGGCAGGATTCGGCGCGAGAGCTCACAGCCCGAGCGCGCGGCGCCGCACCGGGCGCTGAAACCGTTCACCATCGACCGGAACCTCCTTGGATCTCTGGGGAGAATCTTGCCACAGGGCGACGACGCCCCGGCAGCTGCCTACGCGTACCGGCAATTCTCCCAGGCGCTTCCCGGGAGGTCCGACAGAAACCGCATTCCCGGGGTCGCCAGGATCCTGCCCTCCTCGGTCACGAGAACGCCTTCCACGCCGGTCTCCTGACAGAGAAGCGCCATTCCGGCCTCGGGGCCGAGAAGAAAGGAAGCGGTCGCAAACCGACCGGCCTGGAACGCATCAGCGGCAATGACCGTGGCCGAGGCCACTCCTCGGGCGGGCCAGCCGGTCCGTGCGTCCAGGATGTGGTGGTAGCGAACGCCGTCGCGGACAAAGCAACGCTCGTAGTCGCCGGACGTCGCGATCCCGGCGCCGGCCAGCGTGCGAACGGAAAACCGGCACCGGCTCGGGTCTCTCGGATCGACCACACCCACTTTCCACGGCCGCCCGTCCCCACGCGTGCCGACCGTGCGCACGTCGCCGGCGAAACTGACGGTCGCCGACCGAACCCCCTCCCGGCGAAGGAGCTCCGCGGCGCGATCGACGGCATACTCCTTGCCCACGCCGCCCAGGTCGATCTCCATCCCGTCGCGGCGCAGAAACACGGTCCGATTCCGCACCGAGACCGCGCCGGCATCCACCAGGGGCAGCAGAGCGGCGATCTCGCCGGCCAAAGGCACTCTCCCGCTCTGGAAATTCCAGGCTCGCCGCAGCGCTCCGACCGTCGGATCGAACCGACCCCCGGTCCACCGCACCAGATCGAGCGCGGAGCGGACGAGGAACTCGGTCTCCTCGTCCACCGCGACGGGAGTCCGTCCGGCGTTGCGGTTGATCTCAGAGACCACGCTCGATTCGCGGTAGCGCGAGTACTTGACCTCGATCCGACGGGCCTCGTTCTCGACCGCGCTGGCGATGGCCAGCGCGCGTTCGGGCCCCCGATCATCGACAAAGCGCACGGACGCGCCGCCCCCCATCAACGGGAAGTGCTTCGTATAGAGGACGGAGCCGTCGGCCTGCAACACTAGAAGAGACGCGTGAATCCCACGGAGAAAGTCACCACGTTCATGTCCGCGGCCGAAACCGAGCCGATCCGCCCTGCGCCGATCGGCGTGGTCAGCACCGGCGTCACCCGGTCGCGCCCGGTCTGCGATTGGATGGTCGCGCCCACGTTCGCGCTGATCGCATCGTTGATCTTGCGCGTGACGATGAGGCCGCCGAGCACGTTGCTCAAGGGCGAGAGCCGGTAGTCGGCCGAGAGAAACGTCCGGGACGCGTCGAGGCGGCTGGCGTAGAACGACGCCCCGGTCTGCGTATAGAAGCGGAATTGCGGAGCGACGATCCAGTCCGAGAACAGGTGCTGGTCGTACTCGACCTCGAGCGTGTGGGCCTGCACGGACCAGCTGTCGTTGTAGTAGCGGTACGTCACCTTGACCGCCCCTTCCCACGGGTAGTGATGGCCGTACTTGACCACGAGCGCGCGCCGGGAACGCGTGTCCGGGCGGTGCTCGGCAACCGTTGTCGCCGTCCCGACGGGCCCAATCGGAACCACCTTGTACGGGTCGTCGAGGTAGCCGGAAAGCTGCATCACGGAGGCGGAGACATCGATCAGGTCTCTCTCGCCCAGGATCCGCGTGAAGCCCAGAGAGAAACCATTGGTTGATTTCGGTAGCTGCAGATGGTTCGTGACCGGGGCGACGATGTCCCGCGAGAGCGAGAATCCGGCGTGGAGGGTGCCCAGACCGTGCAGGACGGTCCAGGCGTCGGAGATCTCGACGCCGCGCGCGGTGTAGTCGTTCTCCCTGGCGTACGACAGATCGATCGTCGGCAGGTGGGCTCCGAACTTTCGGCTGTAGGAGAACGTCGCGGACTTGCGCGAGTCCGTGTACTGCGCCTGCGGGAAGTTGCCCGCGGCGACCAGACGGCCCGACGCCGAAGTCGTCACGTCGGAAGTGGGATACGCGCCCGTGGGGGAAGCCCCCGAGATGGCGTCGTAGCCCAACGTCAAACCGAGAAGCCCGTACTTCTCCCCGAAGTCATCCTGGAGCAGAAGGACCGGGTTGATGACCTGGGTTCGGCCGCTCGATTCCTTGTAGAACAGAAAGCGGGAGTCCAGGGAGGATTGCCCGCGCGCCTGCCGCGCCAGCAGCGATCCCAGCCCGGCCGCCAGCCACGGGAGCCGCGCGGCATGCCGCCGACGCCGGGGAACCTTCCGGGCCCGCCTAGTTGCAGCCACAGCCGCCTCCGGATGCGCCTCCGTCGCCTGCCGCGGCCTCCTTGCTGGCGTGGATGTGCTCGCGCAGGAGCCGGGTCAGCGGATCGCCGTCCAGGTTCATGATCGGGTCCGCCAGGTATCCCCGCTGCCAGGCCTTCAGACCGCTCGTCGCTCGCAGGCCTTCGGGCACTCGCACGTCCGCCTCTTGGGAAAGGCTCCGACCCGCGAGCAGCTCCGCCGCGGCGCCTTCGATACGCGCGTGCACTTGCTTGTCCCCTCCTTCGAACCGGGCCACGACGCGGCCCTCCCGGTCCAGAAGGAACGTCGTCGGCATCGCCACGACGTGGAAGGCTTCGCCGGCGCGCCCGGAAGGATCGCGGACGATCGGGAACCGCGCGGGGACATCTTCGAGAAACGCGTCGATCGCATCGTCGCTTTCCTCCAGGGTCAGGCCGACCACCCGAAGGCCCTGGGGTCCATACCTGTCCTGCAGGGCGTCGAAAAACGGGAAGCTCGTCCGGCACGGCACGCACCACGACGCCCAGAAGTCGAGCACGACGACGCTGCCCTTCAAAGAGTCGAGGGCAAAGGGGCTCCCGTCGCGTTTGGCGAGGGTCAGACCGGCGGGCGTCTCCCCATCCCCGGCGAGAACCGCAGCCGGGAGGAGACCGGCCAGGAGAGCGCCGGCGCAGATGCACCGCGCGATCGTTCGCGCCGCGCAAAGCACCGAGATCCGAAGCTCCGTGCGATACACGCTCATTGTGGGAAGACCTCCGGTCCCGAACCTCGAGCAAAGGGAGCGCCACACCCGCGCGGTTCTCCCGATCTTTGACAACGCCTTGCCGTCCAAGCGGATCGCGCAGAAGCGGGCGCGGCGCGAGCGCATCGGAGATGACCTCCGTGGGCGTCATCGCGTCTCCTCGAGAGGGCGCGGGAAAGGGTCGCGCGGGGACGCCTCGCCCCCTCGCTTTGCCCTATTTGGGCTGGTTCGGACGGATCGTGACGCGCGCCGTGAGTGGAAGCTTCGCCGGGGCGAAGCACTGCTGGTCGTTGCAGGCCTGGTAGGAAAGCTCACCCTGGATCGACGCCTCGCCGCTCGCGCCGTCGGGCGCCGAGAGGTCCGCTTCGAATCGCACCGTCCCCTCGTAGACCCGCAGGGGCTTATCCGAGAACGCGAAGCGCTTCTCGACGTCCCTGGGATAGCGGATCGCAGAAAGAGTTCCCGCCGACGCCTTCAAAGCGACGTCGGTCGGAATCAGGTACTTCTCCGACGGAGTGTGGCTGTTCACGTGCCAGCCCGACCCAACCGTCATTTCGACGACCACGACCGCCGGAGCGCCGGCATTGAGCTGCTGTGGCGCGACGACTCGGGCTCGAACGTCCGGCTGCGCGGCCGCTGCCAGAGACTTCGCCGCCAGGATGGCCCCAACCGCGGCAAGAAGCCCGGAGCGGAGCAGGCTCGTCGCGCCCGGGAGCAGAGGCCGCCTCACCGGGCGCCTCCGGCCAGACGCCTCAGGCTCGCCAGGAAGAGATCGGGTCTCTCGACGCTCACGAGCACGGCGTATCCGGCCGTCGTCGGGATGTAGGCCACGCGGGTGTTGTCGGTCAGGTAGCACAGGGCCTTCTCGCCGCCGCGCAGACGGAACCAGCCGGCCCGGTAGCCGGGCAGCGCGGTGCCCATCGTGCGCTTGGCCGGAGTGAGCGCGGTGTCGATGCGCAGATCCACGGCCCGCGCCGCGTCGAGGCGCAAGGCGCTCGCCGGAACGAGCCGGCCGTAGAGGTCGCCCCGAAGGCGAAGCCCGGCCGGAGAGACTTCGAATCGCGCCGCGCTCTGCCCGCGGAAGCTCAGGAAGAGAATCGCTCCGGCGGTGATGAGAATGACCGCCAGCGGAATCGCGATCCAAAGCGTCCGTGCGTGTCCCGGAACGATCTGAAATGTCTCGGTCATGCGCCCATTGTCCATTGTCGGGCAAATGCCAGCCGACGTCTCGAAGTATTCCCTAGGCGGCGTCCGGCTGACGCCCTTCACCAGCCCGCTTGATCTCCTCCACCAGGCCCTCGAGCTTCTCGCAGGTCTCCCGCATGTATTCGTACAAGTGCTTGTGCATCAGGGCGAGCGTCACGGCCTGCCGCAGGGCGCGCGGCCGGCGCAGGGCCGTCTCGATCATGAGCGACAGGGTCATCCAGGCCCGCCGGGGCGACGCCTTGAGGATGCAGGCCCAGAGCACGCGCCCGAAGATCCGCAGATCCTCGCGGCCCGAGGTCAGGGTCTGCTGGATGCCGCGTCCCTTGGAGAGAATGAGCTGCATCACCCGGCGCCGGTAGTTGCGGTAGCTGTAGAGCCGCGCCAGCAGGTTCTTGTATCCCTCGTAGAGCTGCGCGCGCGACATTCCGCCCGGGACGATGTTGGTGAAGACGAACTGGTCGCCGACCGATTCGGCGATCAGCCGCCCGGTGTCCTTCAGCCTCTGGTACAGCGGCGTCTTGGGGACCGCGTTCAACATGCCGGTCATCGAGATCGGGATCCGGGCGTCCTGGATGAATCGGAACTGCTCCTCGAAGATCGACGGGTCGTCGTTGTCGAAGCCCACGATCATCCCGGCCATCACTTCGATGCCGGCCCGCTGGATCCGGTGGACCGAGTCGAGGAGGTCGCCCCGCAGGTTCTGTTCCTTGTGGGTCTCGGCCAGGCTCGCCGCGCGCGGCGACTCGATGCCGATGAAGATGGTGACGAAGTTGGCCTGCCGCATGAGCGCGAGGAGCTCGTCGTCCTGCGCCACGTTCAAGGACACCTCGGTCATGAACTCGATCGGGTAGCCCCTCTCCTTCTGCCAGGCCGCCAGCGCGCGCAGCAGCTCCTTGGCCTGGGGCTTGTTGCCGATGAAATTGTCGTCGACCACGAAGATGTGGGAGAGGCCGAGGCGCTGGATCTCTTCGACCTCCGCCATCACCTGGGCCACCGTCTTGGTGCGCGGCTTCCTTCCATACATGACGATGATGTCGCAGAACTCGCAATTGAATGGGCAGCCGCGGGCGAACTGGATGGTCATGGTGCGGTAGCGATCGATCTTGAGCAGATCGAAGCGCGGCAGCGGCGAGTCGTGCATGCTCGGCTTTTCGTGCTGCCGGTACTCCGACTTCCACTGCCCGCGCTCGAAGTCCTTCAGGAACTGCGGCCAGGTGTACTCGGCCTCGTCGACGAAGATCACGTCCGCCTCGCCCTGGAGCTCCTCGGGACAGAGCGAGGCGAAGGGTCCGCCGACCACGACGAACTTGCCGCGGCGCCGGAACTCGCGCGCGAGCTCCAGGATGTGCGTCTTGTGGATGACGTAGCCGGTCAGCCCGACGATGTCCGCGTCGGTGTCGAAATCGACCGGCTCGACGTTCTCGTCGCACAGCACGACCTCGTGCTCCGGCGGCGTCAGCCCGGCCACGGTCGGCAGCGAGAGGTTGGGGAAGACGCACTTCTTCCTGAGGCTGGGAAGAATGCGATCGAAGGTCCAGAAAGACTCGGGGTTCCTGGGCGCGACGAGATAGATCTTCATCCGGCTCTCCTCCGCCCGAGCAGTCGGAGTACCGGTCCGGCCGCCCGGGAGGCAACGATATCCCAGGTCGCCGCAGGTACGTTCCTGCGCGCCTCGGCCGGGTCCCGCGCAATGTCGAGCACCTCGCGAACCGCGGGCGCTGTCGAACCGTCTTCGACTTCAGGAGATCGCCGGAATCAGAACGTCGAGTGATATCCGCACGCCGACAACTCCTTTCCGGAGAGAGGTCCCGCTTCGGCCCCCGTCTCTTAGGTCTTAGGGCTTAGGACGGTGTCGTGCCCGAACCCCCGAGACCCCATCGCACCTTGCCGGCATCTCGGCCCCACCACACGAGCGCGACGAGGGCGAGCGCCGGAGCGGTGGCGAAGATCGCGTAGGCGTGCGAGGGATAGGCGTGACGGATCGCCCACCCGTGAATCACGAACGCCGCGAAGGTCGCGATCGCGGGCCAGCGCTGCCGTCTGTGAATCGCCCACAGGCAGAGCCAAGCCCACAGAAACGGCGTGATGTAGTAGTAGATCCAGTCCCACGGGTCCATGTTTCTCTCCTAGTACGGGCAGGCACCGGCTTGTCTCTTCATCGCGGTGAGAAGCCCAATGGTCGTCCCGCCAACGCTGACGAAGGTGGTCGTGCCGCCCGATGCGCCCCACGCAAAGATGGAAGTCCAGAAGGCGAGATACGCAGCGAGCGCTTCGAGTGTCGCATTGTTGCACGCATCGCTCGCCCAACCCGCCTTGGCCGCCCAATAGAGGTCGGTGATCCAGTTATTGTGCGCTTGCCACCACGACGGGTTCGCGGCCTGCTGCGCCAGAATCCACGATTTGAACGCGGCGATCTGGGCCGGGTTGTTGCCCATCACCGTCATCACGTAGATTCCCCCCGAGTAGAGAAAGAGGCCGGGATTGCCGCTCGCATCGAGAAAAGGGACGATCCGATAACCGGCGACAGTCGGCGCGGTGGATGGGCCAGAACTATCGAACGCGACCGTGCGTGTGGTGTAACCGATCCCGGCAAGGTAGATCACGATGGTCGAGTTGGAATTTCCGTTGCCGTAGAGCGCGGTCGTCGTCGAGTAGCCGTACACGTACTCGGTGGTGCCGTCACCGCCAGGGCACGTCTGACACGTCGCGTCGGGGATGGGGACCTTCTGCGCGATGCACACCGCCGGAATGAGGACCAGGACCACGTACGGAACGATTCGCTTCATATTGCGATCTCCCCTGTCAGTCGAACTGATAATTTCGCACTTCCTCGGGGACGTCTAGCGAAGAAGCGTCGTAGCGAACGGGGGAGATTCGGGGAAGGATTTCGGAGCTTGCGCGCAACCATGACCAGACGGAGACGGGGGAATGAGAATCAAGATGACGTGGGGCACGATGCGCCGCATATGTCCCTCCTCGTAAAGCAGCAGAATCCCCGCTGGGTACCTCTAACCATTACTCCCGCGAGCCCGTAAGGCATCTGCTATCCGGCGCTTGCGCGTCGTGATCGGCGGCATATAGCGTCGCTCGAACTTAGCTGGACTTCGAGCCCTCGGAGTGACTAAATCCCTTTCTTCGTGTGACTTAACACTTCCGAGGCAAAACAGCCTGAGCTAGCGAGCTGGGTGGTTCTTTTGCACCACGCGCCCTCCTGACCGAATCGTGGTGAAATAGTGTCAGTTTCGTTTTCTCGGTGGGGTCGGAGATTCGCGATTCGGCGAAAGGAGAACTGCAATGGCCAGCCCCTCGACACAGACCGTGAGAGTTCCGGAGCGGCGTCCCGAGCCGCGGCCAGCGCCTAAAACGCCTCGGCCGTTGAAGATCGTGGTGTCGATTCCCTCCTAGACCGCTCCTTCAAATGCTTCATTGACCCCCTCCCGGGGGTTGGGTACTCTTCTTGCTTCTTTGCAAGGCTGAGTGCCCGTGTCTAATTTGTCGCGGAGAAGCGCGGAAATCGACCGCGTCTTCCGTCGCTCCTTTGGAGCGATTCGCTTCGCTCTGCTCGGACTCTACCGACTCAGCGAAGACGAAGCCGGCGAGGTCGCCGAGAACCTCTACGTCTGGTTCGAGCGTTTCGCCGCCCGAGGCAGCAGTCACGAGATTCCAGCCGACGCTCTTCGTCTCCCGCTTCTCGCGGCGACGTGCCGCGTTGGTCTCACCGCGCAGCTCACTAAGCTCGACGGAAAGGTGACCGACGACGCGGGGCTCGGCGCCACGCTCGCGCGGGCGCCCGAGGATGTCGCATGGGACCTGGAGTCGAAGTTGAAGTCCGAGGAGGCCTTGTAGCCATGGGGGGCGTCGTCCGCTTCCCTCCACGGCGCCGGCATCTGACGCCCGCGCAGGCCAAGGCCGCGGCCGAACGCGCCCTCGCGATGTCCCTCGAGGAGCGGTTGGAGAGATCCGGCGAGCTCGCGCTCGAAGAGCCGGACGTTCTGCTGGCCGTCTGCGATCGTCTGAAGAAGCGATTGGACGCCTCGCCTGCGACGGCGCGGGACGAGGCGGAGTTCTTCTATCGTTTCATCGACAAGCCCAAGCGCCAGATCGGTCTGTTCGACGAGCGGGATTACTTCCTCGGGGAGATGGCTCTGATCGCGGCGACTGCTTGCCGCCATCTCTCCAAGCGCGAAGATGCCAAACGTTGGCTCGACCGCTCGGAGGCCGGCTTTCGCAACACGATCAACGGATCCGCGGAATGGGCGCGAGTTTCCTATCAGCGACTTGCACTGCGAATGGAAGAACGGGAGTTCGAGGAGGTCCTAGATCTCGCTCCGGCGCTCTACGAGAGCCTCGTCAGCCGGGGGATGGCCGAACACGCTTTGAAATGCCGCGTCCTCCAGGGCGGCGCGCTGATCGAGCTGGGCCGCGTCGCCGAAGCTGTCACGGTCTTCGACGACCTTTGCGAGCTCTCGGCGTCGGCCGGGAAGGAGGACCTCCTGGCTCATGCCTACACGAACCTGATTCAGTGCTACGTGATGCTCGGCGAGGCGGACAAAGCGCTCGCGGCCTCGCGTGTGGCCTACCCACTGCTGCACCGCGCGGGGAATCGAATCTCGCTGGCCAAGCTCCATTGGATGCTCGCCAACCTCATGCGCGAGCAACGGGATTTCCTCGCCGCCGTGGAGACCTATCGCGGCGCGCAGAGGGAGTTCGCGGAACTCGGGATGCGCGCTGACGTCGCGGCGATTCATCTCATCGTGGCCGACATCCTGATCGAGCTCGGCCAGGACGCGCAGGCCCGGTGGGAGATCCAGGCAGCGCTGCCGGTTATCGACGAAGAGAAGATGGTGGCCGAGGGAATGGCGGCACTCGCGCTCCTTCGTCAATCTCTCCGAAATCACCGCATCAACCGCGAGGCGCTTCGAGACCTCCACGGGTACTTCGAAGAACTCGGGTCGTAACGTACCATTTCCGCGACAGGGCCCCGCGCGTGGTTTGCTCAAGCCAGGAGCCGCTGGCGAGATAACGCGAGCGACCTCCTGAATGCCATTCAGAGGCCCGCTAGCACGGCCCCGACGGACGGGGTCGGCCGGCGTCTACGGTACGTCCGATGCTGAGGCTGCCTGACGAATCACTGTACGTCCAGCCGTTCGCGCTGGGCAACGCCTTTCAGACGCCGCGACCGGAAAATCGGAAGATCTGAAGCCTCTTCAGGCTCCGCATCGCTGGCCAGGCCCGTCTTCATGCAACCATCGGCGTTAGCCGGCCCCTCGCCAACACCAGAGGCTCCGGTGTACTCTTGCAGAAAAGTGGAGAAAACAAATGCGAGCGATTGACGGGCGGAGCCTCCTACTCCTGTCGGCCAGTGTCCTGCTGTCCTGCGCCAGCGTCGACCTGACTCCGCAGGTAAGCAAGTGCGAGTCACCGCCAATCCGGAGGCAGTCAAGGGATGCCAGTTCCTCGGCAATGTCCACTCCGATAACATGATGGGCGTTCGGACGGCAACAAACGTAATGGTGAACGAAGCCGCGAGGCTCGGCGGGGATGTCCTCTTGCAGGTCAACCCGGTCACAACCGGCGGGAGCCTTACATTCCACGGGAACGGCGAGGCGTACCGCTGCGCTGGTGCTCCGGCGGCGGCGGCCAGTCGAGTCCCTACGTATCGCTTGAAGCCCGGCGATCAAATCGTGCCCGATGATGCGGTGCCGGCCCACCAACGATTGAAGCCTCTATCCGGTTACGAAATCATCACGGTCCGAGGAGACCGCAAAGGCGACGGGACGATCGAAACGTTTCAAGTTTACGTTCGGAAGCAGTAGCAGACCGTTTCGCTCCGCCGCTTGGCTGCGCTCCGGTTAGCGCCTCACGACGGCCGCTCGGAACGAACTCGGAATCATCATCGCTGCCTCAGACCGTCTTCCTCGGCAAGCTTTCGCACCAGCGCCGCAAGTTCGCGCTGTCCCTTTTCCTCGATGAACGCCGCGGCCCGCCGTAGTCCCTCCACGTACGCTTCCTCGACCGCGACCGCCACTGCACCCTCGGGGGAAGGTGCCCAGTTGTCGAGAGCCTTGCGCGCCGCAAGTTCCCAGCGAGTGCGCGGCCGCACCCGCGGAGGCTCGCCCGGATACATCTCGCTAGACCGTCTCACGATCCATTCTCCTCGAAAAGCAGCATGCTACGCCGACTCAGCTCACAGGCTGGTCGATCCACATAAGAGTGCCTGGAAACTCGCCGAAGTGCCATCCTTCAAGAATGACCCCCGAGTTTCCCCTTAACCGACGAGGTCTAACACTGCCCCTCGGAGCTGTTCCAGAGTTACCCCGAGAGCCTCAGTTCCCAAACCAGGCGCCCGATGAAGTGCGATGTGCTGATGCGGCCGTTGTCGGTTTCTGGTTCTAAGTCGGCGGGCTATTCCGAGATTCCTGAAGATGACGGTCTCGACTTGGGTGACCAGTCTCGAGTCCGACCGCCAAACTTCCAGAGGCGATTCCCGGAACTTGGTCGCAACAAGCAGTGGGTCCGTGACGTTGATCGCCGTGACTTGGGGATTTGCATCGAAGATGATGTAGCCCGCGCTTGATCGCTTCAACCAATCATCGTGATACCGGTGAAAGGTCTCGTGCCGAATCAATCCTCCAGAAACGGGCTTGGCTAGCACGTTGTAAAACCTTGTGTACGCCGAGAACCGATCGTCTTCCCAGAGCTGCTGCCGAGACAGAACGCAGCCAGCCGTGCTGCAGCCTACGAAGAAGTATTGCCACTGATCCAACTTCCCAGAGTCCTGCTTGGCGCAGAACCAGAGCACGAAGTCTCCCGGGCTGAGGGCGGCTCGCACAGGCCGCCTGCAGACCCCCCAAGACGCCGCACGGACGTCGCCGAGTAATTCCCCGGCTGCGAAGAAACTTGGGTCGTCGCCCCAATCGTAGAAGCAGCTCGGCTCCTGATACCGCGTCAGAAACTTCGCGAGAACTGGATCTCCGAGCGATGCTTCCTGAGTCATCCTCCAATCTCGGTTGGACGGAACGGAGTGGCGGTAGACGCAGACGTACGCCCGCATCACGCCCGCCTACAGCTGGGGCCTGATGGCGACTTTCGCGGCTTCTGCCATCGTCGCTGCGTGGATCGGCTTCAGCAGATTTGCATGCCCAAGTGTCCAGACCGTGAATCCGTCTGCAGATTCGCGCTGGGGACGGTCGTTCCAGTGCCCCCGCGAAATAAGACGGACGAAGAGCTTCATCTTGCTTTTTGGATGACCCTCGATCGCCAACAGCTTGCGGCCAAGTTCGCTTTCGAGGATGTGTTCACCTTTAGTATCCAGCGCGAAAACACTGCTGCCTTTCCACACCAGAAAGTCCGGGTAAAACGTCTTGCTCTGCCCTGGGGAAAGCAGCGGAATGCCGAAGCCGCTCCGCGATGGATTACGGCACCAAGGTGAGCCCAAAGCGTCGAGCTCCTTCGCGAAGGGCAGCTCGAGCGTCTTGTTCAGCCCGCTGTAGGCTTTGTGCAGCGCGTGCGTGAACTCCTGGGCGGTGGCGGGATCTACGAATACCTCGCCAACGAGATACGGGTTGTGCAACCTCTGCTTCAGCACCACACGTTCTAGGTAGATCCGGACCACCTCACCGGCGGCCTTCTTGATGTGCTCGTCGGCCGGGCTACCGAGCTCAACTCGAGCGTCAAATTTAGGATCGTCTGAGCGTGTGACCTCGAGCGCGAGCGGGAACTGTCTACGAACTGCTGTCTGGAAAATCCATCGAGCCGAAACGGCGTTTGCGTGCTCCCGCTCTACCCACTCGAGGGTGGCTGCGGAGCCTTCGCCGACGCGCTGTTGCACGAGCGCTTTGGCACCCGTACCACGGACGTTTTCGCCGGTCGCACCCCGGAAGTCGAGCAGGTTCCGGATGACCTCGTCGATCGGGTCTTGCGCCGCGCTAGGGTCTCGATAAACATGCGGGACTGCTCGCGCCCGCGTTGGGGCATAGGGTATGGGGCGGTTCTTCTTCTTCGGATCGAAAGAGCTGATCAGGATTTCAGGAAGATCTCCGGCCAAGCGCTCGCCGACACCCTTCACGATCTCGGCGAATACCCCCTTCGCATCCACTCGCACGTAGAAATGCGCAGTGTTGAGCGCCTCGGCCTCATAGTGCTGGGCACGCGGCTGGCGCAAGACGCGGCCAATAATCTGTTCGACCTGCACGTCGGACTGCATCGACTTGTCGATGTAGGCGAAGTAACACTCTGGGTCGTCCCAACCTTCCTGCAGGCTGAGGTTGAAGATGATGTGCTTATAACCGCCAGCGATAAAATTGGCGTAGTCGCTATCACCGCCCTTGAAGTGAACGAAGGCCGCGGGCGCAGGGTGGTCCTTGTCGAACTTCAGCGCGCTGGTGTACACGGCAATCGTCGCCGGGTTGACCCCTTTCTCATTGACCAAATAATTCCAGATGAGGATGGGAGGAGCCTGGCGCTGTGCGAAGGGTCGGATGGGGTCGTCCTGCCTGTAAGCGTTGCCCTCCATGATGTTGGTCTTGCAGACGTAAATCGCTTTTGGATTGATCGACAGGTGGAGGGCGTCGACGGCTTTCGTCGCCGCCTTCATGTCCGCAAGGAGATCGTCGACCGTTTCTTCCATCTGGGCCTGGTAGCCTCCCAGTAGCACCTGGCGCTTCACGAGCCCGGCTTCAACGACGTCTCTGCTTGCCACGTAAGTAGTTAAATCGGCGTCGTTCCAGCCAAGGGTGTCCTTGAGGTCGTTGATAACCTTCAGGATCGCTTGCGGGAGTTTGGGTGTCGCTGTTGCGAGGAGGAACGCATCGGGCTCAAGCTCCATGAGAAGGCCGGTCTGCTGGTCGGTTAAGTTATGGGCCTCGTCGTAAACGATGATGAGAGGCCGACGGACGCCGGCTGCGGTTAGCCGCTCCTTTAGCGCCTGCCAAGTCGAGCGGTCGGCGTTGTCGATGTCGCTTTGAAAGAGCTTCAGATTGCTCTTGTCTTTACTTTTCTGGTTGAAAGTCCCAACGGTAGCTAAGTAGATGAGCGCCAGGTCCTCGTCCTCAGTTTCCGACTTGTCGTAGTCGGCCAGTAGGCGAACGTCCTCGTAGCCCGCAAGGAGGTGCCTGTATTTTCCTCCCAGGTTGGCGTAGGTCTGATCGACCACGACCCTACCCTTGGACAACCAGATGATCAAAGGCTTGAGAGGGACAACGGGTAGGAGCTGCCTCACGGCCTCGGCCATGATCACGGTCTTTCCCGAGGCTGTGATTGATGCGAGGGCCTGGTAGAAGGGAACGTAAGTGCGCTTGGTGCCGATGAACTTTCCAGGCCGACGCCCAAGATAGTCTACGAACCGTTCGAGGATTTGAGCAACGGCGCGATGCTGAAAGTCGAAAAGTTCGATCACCGGTCTTCGGACTCGTTGTTAAACGCGTCGTTCGCGCTCAGGCCGAAGTCCAGGAGGATCTGATCGGGAATCTGGTAGAAGCGAACGTCGTCGGACTGGAAGAAGTTGAAGCGCGCGTAGACATGATAGGTCGGTTTCAGATTCGCCTTCAGCGCCTCTCTGACCACCGCGTCGTAGACATTCGCGTCGAACACCGGGGGCTGCTTGGAACCATCCCACACCAGATAGAAGCCCTCGTCTGACGAATTGCGGGCCACGAGGTAGTCGTAGCCCTCCTTTGTCATGATCATCAGGCCGGGTCCGCGGCGATTGGCGTCGAAGTGCGAGGAAATGACCGCGTCGGTCATCTCGTCTCGCTCCATGTCGAGGAGAGCCTTCGCGTCAACCTTGCTTTGGAGCTGCCAGAACCGGAACCCGCCGCCGAGAGGTTCCACCCTGCCGCTCGCCCACTCGCCGGTAACGGCTCGACGTAGCCGATCGGCCAGCAGCGAGCGGCATACGGGTCCCCTTTCTCGGCCGTCCTTGCTCGATGAGGATGAATCGCCGCTCCGCGCCGCTTTCGCCGTTCAGCCAAAGAGCCGCGTGACCAGTCGTTCCGGAGCCGCCAAACGGATCCAGCACGAGCCCCATCGGGGGGCACCAGAGTTGAATAATTTTTGAGAACAGCTTCAGCGGCTTCACGGTGGGGAAGTCGTGCCCAGGGCCGACGATCGCGGTCAGCTCATCGGCAGCTTGCTGGCTGTGGCCAGACTGTTGGTGCGGCCAAGATACCGCGCCCAACGGCTCGGGGTGTTCGTAGTCTTCGTTTGCCCAGTAATTCGTTGCTACCTTGCCCTGCTTCATGTGTTCGCGGTACTTCTTCAGCCGTGGTCTACCTTCACCTTTGTTGAGGAAGAACAGCATCGGCCAAGGCCCCTTTTTGTAGATCGCCCGCGCCTTTGCCTGCGCCACCTTCAGCGGTTCAGCAAGGACCAAGGCCTTGGCCGCGGGGACCTTCCCGACCGGAATCCCAATTACTTCGGCGCGGATTTGTGCGTCGTCGATCTCAACGGCCTTGTACTTGCTGCCCCATCCCTCGAGCCACAGGAGGTTTTGTTTCTGCTCATATCTCCAGGCAGACCCCTCGGGCGGGTAGAGATGCTCACCGGTGAACGGCGACTGGATCGCATAGACCATCCCCATGTGATTCTTCGCATTCGATCCCGTTGCGGGCCCGTCATTCCATACACGCCGGTCGCCGTCAGGCATTTCCCCATCAACCACGTCATCCCCGCGTGGTAGTAAGCGTGTTGCCGCTCGGTCGAGATCCTTGGCGTAGACCAAGACGTACTCGGTCGACACGGAGACATGCCGTGAGTCGTTCCTGGGCGTGTAGGAACGCTGCCAGTTGATCACTGAGATGCGGTTCTGCTCGCCGAATACTTCGTCGAGCATCTGGCCTAGGCGGAAAAGCTCCCGGTGATCGATGCAAATTGCCAGCACTCCGTTCGGCTTCAGGAGGTCTTTCATAACTTTTAGGCGCGGCAACATGAATCTCATCCACTTGGTGTGGCGCGCTCCGTCATCCTCACCGACAAGTTCGCCAAGGCCAGGATCATTCGGGTCCCTCGTCCCACCGGTCGTTGTACCGAAAATCGCGGCCAGTGTTGTAAGGCGGGTCCGTCAAAATGAGGTCGACCTGACCGCGCTCCTTGTAGAGCGTGACCATCGCCTGCAGGTTCTCGCCCTCGATGATGAGATTGCGAGCTTGGTCTTCCTCTCGACCCGAAGGAATACTTGGCTAGGCGGCGCGAGGTCCTCGGTTGGACCTTCCGGGCTATCCGCTTCGCGACGTCCTTCCCGGAGAAGGCGATGCGGATGCCCTCCTCTTGCTGAGCACGTAGGCGGTCGAGCAACTCGTCTCGCGTCATCTCCTCGGTAGTGGCTTTACTCCGTTCATCCAACCTCCCCCTCCGTGGGCCTACGGCTCACGAGAATCTCCGCGGCGCGGCTCGACAGCAAAGCGGTAGCCGACGCGCCGGGAGCCCGGGCACGACCAACGAGAAGGAGGGGTACGGATCGCATGTGGTCTCGGCGATTCTATCGCCCCGGGATCCTTCCCCGATTCGGTTGATCGCTCCGGGCCCTTTTCCAAGCTGCTCGCCTTCAAGGTTCTGCCATCGCCTCAAAAGGGAACGTCCGGCCCGCTTTGGTCTAGCTCTTCCTGCCCACCGTCGCCCTCTTCGCCGACGCCCTCGACCAGCAAGGCACGCGCCTCTGGCTCAGGCAACACTTCAACGTCCCTTAATCTGCGCTCGATCGCTCTTGATCTCCTCGCGACGCCATCCATCGTGTTCGAAGCGGAATCAAGTCTTCTTCTTCACCCCGTCAACGAGATCACCGAATCGTCCGAAGTCGGTTTTTACGGCGCCGAGGAGCTTCCAGACCTCGCTCGACCGCTTCTGGATGGCCAGGGTGCGGAACCCCATCCGGAAGGCGTTCAGCGTAACGGCGAGGGTTGATGGCCCAACTACCGAGATCTTGCATTCCCGCCTGACCGTTTCCAAGAGGCCGGTGCGGCGCGCAACCTCAGCGTAGAGCGCCTCGGTTGGTAGGAACATCAGAGCGAAATCCGTGGTCCGTGGTGGATCTAGGTACTTCTCGCTAATCTCTCTGGCACAAGCCTTCACCCGCGCTTCGAGTCGTCGGCCGGTTGATTCGATCTCGAGAAGGTCGGCCCGCTCCTGAGCCTCGACCAATCGCTGGTAGTCGTCGAGAGGGAACTTGGAGTCCAGAGGTAGCAGGACAGACTGGCCGTCTCCGTCGCCTGGGAGTCTTATCGCGAATTCTACCCTCTCGCCGGATCCCTCCTTCGTAGCCACATTTTCCTTGTACTGGTCCGGCGTCAGCATGTCCGCGAGAAGAGCGTCGAGCTGAATCTCACCCCATGCGCCGCGCGCCCTCACGTTGGCGAACAGTTTCTTGAGATCTCCGACTCCAGTCGCCAGCGTTTGCATTTCGCCGAGCCCTCTATGGACCTGTTCGAGCCGGTCGGAGACCTGCTTGAAGGATTCGCCTAGGCGCTTCTCGAGGGTTCCTTGAAGTTTCTCATCCACCGTGGCACGCATCTCAGTCAGTTGCTTGGAGTTCTCGTCTCTGATCTCGCGCAACCGCTCGTCAACCAGTGAGCGGAGGTTCTCGAGGCCCTTTTCGTTCGACGCCGTCAGATCCCGCAGGGATCGAACGACCCCATCTAGCTCGGCCTTTTGAAGGTCGCTAAAGCCCCTGAGCGAAAGCGTGATTTCCTCCCGATGCGCCTTTCGGTTCGCATTCGCCTCTTCACGCATCTCCGTGTGCCGCTCGGCCATCGCGGATTGGAGAAGTCGGAGTTGGCCCTCCACGGTTACCCTGACCGCTTCCATCTTCGCCTCGTTGCTTTCCGTCAGGGCCTGGAGGCGAGCGGAAAAAACTTCGAGCTGGTCCTTCTGGAGGCTCGCTATCTCTCCCGTGTTCCTCACCAACGAGTCTCCGAAGTCCTTGAGCGAGCTCGCTAGCTCCTCGCGACTCTGGCGAGCAACCAACGAGCTCTCCTCGCGGTTCTTGGCCATCTCACCGCGGAGCATTCGGTCCGAGCGTTCCTGGCCCTCGACAAGCGCCGAGAGCCGCAGAAAGAGGTCCGGGGAATTGACTCCTGTCTTGCCCTTCAGGAGTACGACGACCAGAAAGAAGACTGCAAGCGAAAGAGCAAGAATGGTTATCAGAACTAATGTGGTGGTCATGATTAAGTTCTCTCCACGTAAAACTGGGAGCGGCGAGAAACCGCCGCCCCCATCACCATTACGGCCGTCTCATCGAATTGCGACCTCAGGTACGCTCGACGAGCGCCCAGAGAACGGCCGTCTGACATTTCCGGCAGGGCGGGAACCTTTCCCCCTTGCTTAATGCAATCCGGTAACCGCAGCAGCTAGAACGATAGATGCCCGAGACCATGTTGACCTGACCACTTGTGCTCATAAAATCGCCCTTCATCGAATCGGCGGCTTTCTGTTTCGTGCCAGCCACGGCCGCCGCTGCGGCCGGCGCGGAATGGCAAAGAAAAGAATTGCGGGTGGCGACCGCAGACGTACGCTATCAATGCGAACACCCAGCATAAATTTTTTTTTCACAGCTTGAGTTGGGCTCCTGCGGTCGTCTCGTAGATAGCCTTAAGCCTCAAGCGGCAGACGACCGGGTTGACATCGAAAATTTCCGAGAGCTCGGCAATCGCTTCCTCCTCTCGACGCGAATCCAGGACACGGATGCCAAATGACCCGTTGCTGACGAGATAGGGCTCGAGAGCTTTCTGAACGTGATCGCGCGGGAGGAGGAGGCAAGCCATCGCCGTATTTGCTTGATATTCCCACCAGCGGCCGTCGTAGCGATTGGGGGTTCCCGCGCTAAGCGCGTCGGGCCGGCAGAGGATGCGTGAATCTTGGAAGTCAAGACCCGGGAAAGCTTCCTGTGCGTTCTCGGTGGCAAAGAGGTGCCCGTGTAGAAGCCCGTGCCCTCCCTCGTGCGCGAAAGTCGTCCGTGCCCGCCGCTCTGCGACACGGCCTCGGGCCTCCTCCAGCTCGCGCGAAATAACGATCTCAACCACACCCGATCGGCCGAACCTCGTGTAGCCGAGGACGCCAGGCGGCAGATCATCCGATCTCGGGACGACGCCGAAGCGCTTCTCGAGAAACCGGTCGATGCGCACGGGTTCTGGCCCTGACGGGTAGTAGCCGAGCGCACGGAGCTCATCTATGCAAATTGTTTCGATCTCCACATGAGTGAAGTAGGGGCGCTTCACGAATGGGCCATCGCGCGTCGTCAGTTCCTTCATTTCTTCTTCGCTTTCTTGTCGAGGATGTCCATCAGCTCCTTCCCCGACATGCCCTCGTCGATCATTCGTCGAAGCGCGAACCCGAGCGCCGGCTCCCGTTCGGAACGTCGTTTCAATTCATCAAGCGGAGGTCGGGCATCGTATTGCTGAAGATCTCCGACGGAGACTTCCAGGGCGCGCGCGAGTTCAGCCAGTACTTCCGGAGAGGGGTAACGACGGCCAAGCTCGATGTCCGAGAGATGAGCGGGCGAGCGCCCGAGCTTGCGGGCGAGTTCTCGGAGCGAGAGGTCCTTCCCATCGCGTAACTCGCGGAGGCGCTCCCCGAGCGTTTTCACGACTGACAGCTTACGGCTGCGGACGGCCGCTGTCAAATCCTGCCACCCAGACTCTCACGCCCGCGAAGCCGGGCTGCCGATAAAAGCGGGCTCCTGTATTCCATTCAGGGCTCCCCTGTGACTCCCCGGCGGGCATCACGAACGTGACCCGCTGGCCAAACCCGACCCACTCGTGAGCCCGATCACGGGCGGTTCAATTACTCGTAGCGCAGGGCGTCGATCGGATCGAGCAGGGCGGCCTTGCGGGCGGGATAGAAGCCGAAGGAAATGCCGATGAAGACGGAGAAGAAGACGGCGATGGCGATGGCCCGCGGCGGAATGATCATGGCCCACCCGAGGATCCGGGAGAACGCTCCGGAGGCCAGGAATCCCAGGACGACTCCCGCGCCGCCGCTCAAGGCGCAGACCAGGAGGGCCTCGATCAGGAACTGGGTCTGGACGTTCCTGCGGGTCGCGCCGAGGGCCCGCCGCACGCCGATCTCCCGGGTGCGCTCGGTGACGGTCACGAACATGATGTTCATGATCCCGATCCCGCCCACCAGCAGCGAGACCGAGGCGATCGACGCCAGAAGAAGTGTGAAGGTGTGGCTCGTCTCTTCCTGCGCCTGGAGGATCTCTTCGGGACTGCGCAGGTTGAAGTCGTCCGGCGCGCCGGGGCGCAGATGGTGCCGCTGCCGCAGCAGGCGCGTGATTTGATCGCGCGCCGGCCGGATGGCTTCGGGCGAAACCGCCGAGCACATGATGTCGTCGAGCCAGTTGATGCCCTTGATCTTGCGCTGCGCCGTGGTGTAGGGCATCAGGATCTGATCGTCCTGGTCCTGCCCCGTCGCCGTCTCGCCCTTGGGCGCGAGGATGCCCACGACGTGAAACGGCAGGGTGCCGATCCGGACCGTCTTGCCCAGCGGGTTCTCGTCGCCGAAGAGCATCTCGATCGTCGTGTGCCCGAGCAGGCACACGTTGGCCGAGAGCTCGACGTCCTGATGCGTGAACGACGCGCCCCGCTCGACCGTCCACCGGCGGATCGCCAGGTATTCCGGCGAGACGCCGCGGTAGACCGACTGCCAGTTCTGGTTGCCGTAAATGACCTGCGTCCGCGCGTCGACGTTGGGTGAGACGCGCTTGATCAGCGGCACGGTCTGGAGAATGGCCTCGGCGTCCTGGACCGTCAGGGTCTTGGTGGCCCCGGTGCCGGTGCGGACGCCGCGGAAGTTGCGGCTGCCCGCCTCGACCCAGACGAAGTTGTCGCCCAGGCTCTGGAGCTGCTCGCGGATGCGGCTGGAGCCGCCCTCTCCGATCGCGACGGTGCAGATGACCGCGGCGATCCCGATGGTGATTCCGAGCATGGTCAGCCCGGTGCGCAGCTTGTTGGACGCCAGCGCGCCGAGCGCCTCGGGAAGCAGGGTCCGAAGATCGAGCATGTCGCGATCCTCCGCGGCCGTCCGCGGGGTTGGCCCGGGTTCGGCGGTAGGATCGCCGAAGGGGCATGAAGAAAGGACTCTACCATCCGGGACGCAAGGCCGCGCTGGCCGCGGCGGCCGTTCTGGGAACGATCCTGCTCATCGGACTGAGCCTGTCCGAGCGCTCCGCGAAGGTCCGTTACCTGACCGCCCCGGTCGGGCGGGGAGCGATCACTTCGGCGGTCGAAGCCACCGGGACGATCAATCCGCTCACCACCGTTCCGGTCGGTTCCTATGTCTCGGGAACGGTCAAGTACATCTTCGCCGACTTCAACACGCGGGTAAGCGCCGGCCAGGTCCTGGCGCAGATCGATCCGGACGTCTTCGAGGCGCAGGTCGCCACCGCCCGTGGCAACCTGGTCAGCGCCCAGGCCAACCTGCGCAAGCTCGAGGCCGACCGCGACTACGCCCGCGCCAGCGCGCGGCGCCAGACCGAGTTGAACGAGCAGGGCCTCCTGTCCCAGGACCAGAGGGACCTCGCCCGGTCGACGCTGGCGCAGGCCGAGGCGGCCGTCGGCAACGGGCGGGCGCAGGTCCAGGCCATGGAGGGCGCGCTGCGTCAGGCCGAGGCGAACCGCCGCTACACCACCATCCTTTCCCCGATGGACGGAACGGTCGTCGCGCGCAACATCGCCGTGGGCCAGTCGGTGGCCGCCTCGCTCCAGGCCCCCAACCTCTTCACGATCGCTCAGGACTTGAAGCGCATGCAGGTCTACGCCAAGACCGACGAGTCCGACACCGGGTTCATCAAGCCCGGCGCGGAAGCGACGTTCCAGGTCGACGCGTTCCCGAGCGAGACCTTCCACGGCCGTGTCAGCGCCATCCGGTTGAACGCGCACGATCGTCCAGAACGTGGTCACCTACGACACGGTGATCGATTTCGAGAACGTGGACGAGCGGCTGCTGCCGGGCGAGACCGCCTACGTGACGATCCCGACCGGCCACATCGACGACACGCTGATGATTCCCAATGCCGCCCTGACCTACACGCCCGAGCTCTCGCCTTCGGAGACGGAAGCGCTCCTCAAGAAGTCCGGAATTTCCGCCGAAGCCGGTTCGGCCCACCGGGGCCGCGAGCAGGTCGTCTGGAGGCTCGAGGAAGGCAAGGAACTCGAGCCCGTCGCGGTGCGGGTGGGAATCTCCGACTACGCGAACACGCAGATGGCCGGGGGCTCTCTGCGCGTGGGCGATCGGCTGGTCACCGGAGCGATGACCGGCGGCGCGGCGTCCAACCGGACCGCGCCCGGCGTACCGTCCCGGCCGCCGCGCCGTTAAGGGGATCGACGAAGATGCCGCAGAGAAGTCCGATTGCGTCTGGCCTCGTCGCCGCGGCGGCGATGGCGCTGGCCGCGATCCTGCCCGCCGCCGCGGGCCGGGCGCGGCCGGCGCCGGCCACGGCTACTGCCGCGAAGACCCAGGAAGAGTTCTTCATCCTCTCTTCGATCGACACGGCGCGCGGGCGCATCGTCGTCAAGCGGCCGACCGAGGTCACGCTGGTGATCCGGGTGACGGATCGGACCACCTACCGCGACGAAAAGGGCAAGGCGATCCGCCTCGCGGCGCTGCGGGCGGGGGACACCGCGTTCGTGCGCTACGTGGACGACGCGTCGGGCGCGATCTCAGCCCTCTCGTTGCGGCTGGCGCCGATGACCATCCAGGAGCTTCAGCGCCGCTACCCCGAAACGGGCCGCTCCGGGCGCTAAACGTCAGCCGCTCGAGGGTCCGCCGGCGGCGCTCCCCCGCCGCCGCGCCAGCAGGCCGTCGAGAGAGAAGCGGTCTTCCTCGCGCGGCAGCACCAGCAGAAAGAGCAGCAGCGCCAGGCGCGGGATCACATGCTCATGAAAAGGGTACAGCGGCTCCTTGAGCAGATGCCCGAAGGTGACGACGACCAGAACGGCTCCCAGGGCGATCAGGGCCTCCCGGATCCGCCACCCCACGAGGAGGAGCGCGCCCGCCAGAAGCTCGATGAAGGGAATGGCGAGTCCCACCGCCCAGAGCGACCAGACCGGCAGGAAGGTGTCGCGGTAGGGAAGGAACCACTTCTCGACGTGCCCGGCCGGCGTGAGCTCGAAAACCTTGTACACGCCGGCCATGAAGAAGATGAGCCCTAGAACGAGACGGGCGAAGAGGAGGGCCCAGGAGCGGGGGCGCCAGCCGGAGTCAGGCACGCGTCCAGTCTAGCGCGTCGCCGGCGGCCTTCCACAATATGGGTATTGTAGAGCCCGGCGATAGGATGCCACGCATGAAGAAGGTGGGGCGCAGTCTCATCGACCGATACCGGGTCCGGCCCGGCAGGGAATTCCGCCTCCAGGACCGCGATCCCGCCGACACCGGCGGACTCGACCTCTCCAAGGAGGAGGCCGAAGGCCTCTTGCGGCACGGCGTGGAGCGTCTTCGCAAGCTCCAGGACAAGCTCTACGCCCAGGACCGCTGGGCCATGCTTCTGGTCTTCCAGGCCATGGACGCCGCGGGCAAGGACGGCACGATCAAGCACGTCATGTCCGGCGTCAATCCGCAGGGAGTCGAGGTCTTTTCCTTCAAGGCGCCGTCGGCCGAGGAGCTCGACCACACCTTCCTCTGGCGCAGCGCCCGCTGCCTTCCGGAGCGGGGCCGCATCGGCATCTTCAACCGCTCCCACTACGAAGAGGTCCTCGTGGTCCGCGTCCATTCCGACTTTCTCGACGCGGAGAAGATCCCCGGCGATCTGGTGACAGAAAAAATCTGGAAGGAGCGCTACCAGGACATCAACGCGTTCGAACGGCACCTTTCCCGCAACGGCACGCGCATTCGGAAGTTCTTCCTGCACGTCTCCCGCAAGGAACAAAAACGCAGGCTGCTGGCGCGGCTGGACGACCCGGACAAGAACTGGAAGTTCTCAAAGACCGACCTGGCCGAGCGCGCCCTGTGGAAGGATTACGCGCGGGCCTATGAAAAGGCAATCCGCGCGACCAGCACGGCCTGGGCGCCGTGGTACGTCGTGCCCGCGGACCACAAGTGGTTCACCTGGCTGGTGGTGGCCGAGGCGGTCGTGCACGCGCTCGAGGATCTCGGCCTGGAGTACCCGAAACTCGACAAGCCGAGACGCCGGGAGCTCGCGAAGGTGCGTGAGGATCTGGCGAGGAGCTAGCAGACCGCGCGAGGCAGGAAGTCCACCCTTCGCCAAAAGGAGCCGGCGGTTGGAGCTGCGCGTCGCCGGCCGCCGTCAGCGGGGCGAGATCGGGCGCACCCGGCGCGTGCCCGACGGCGGCAGCTCGATCGGCGGCCGGGTCGCCGCGACGACCAGCCGCCGGACTCCGGCGCCGAACGTCCCTGCGTAGACCCGCCCCGCGGCGTCGACCGCGACCGCCGTCACCGTGGCGTTGGGAAAGGATCCGGCGCCCAGGGACTGCCAGGTCTGACCACCGTCGGAGCTTCGAAAAACGGCCGAAGCGTTGGTTCCGATGTTGAGCGCCGCGCCGGCGTACAGCACCGAGGGGTCGGCGGGATCCTGAGCCAGCGAGGCGACGGCGAAGGACCCCGGCACGGCCGCGGCAGTCCACGTCTTGCCGGAGTCGGCGGACCGGCAGACGCCGGTCGTTCCGGCCAGATACAGGGTCGCGCCGGACGCGCTGAACAGCGCTCCGTTGATGCCTCCACAGGCGGTGTTCGCGGTGATCGTCGACCAGGTCTTGCCGCCGTCGGTGCTCTGGAAGTACCCCGTCGCTCCCTGGCTCCCGGCGATGACCTGCGACACGGCCGCCGGATTCACCGTGAGAAAGTCGACGCTGGACGGTCCGGCGTTCAAGCTCGTCTGCGTCCAGGTCGTTCCGCCGTCGCCGCTCGTGAGAACGCGCTGCGACGAGAGATTGGGATCGGCGGTGCCGGCGTAGAGCGTCGCTCCGGACGGGTCCGCCGCGATCGAGGCGACGAACGGCTCGGACAGGCCCGAGAGGGCGCTCCAGCTCGCGCCGGCGTCGGCGCTCTTGAACAGGCCTCCTCCCAGCGTCGCGGCGAAGAGGGTTCCGGAACCGTTCGGCGTGCGCAGCAGCGCATCGACGGGATCGACCGGCAATCCGGCATTCGCCGCCTGCCAGCTCGCGCCGCCGTCGACGCTCCGGGACACCCCGTCGAAGGCCGCGGCGAAAAGGCTTCCCGGCGCGGACGGATCGGGTACGACCTCGTAGACCAGACCCAGGTTGAGGCCGTCGTTGCGCGGGACCCACGTGCGCGCGCCGTCGGCGCTCTGAGCGACGCCGCCCCCCAGCGTGCCGGCGTAGAGCGCGGGCGCGGGGCCTGCGCCGAGGCGCAGCGCGTTGACGTAGGCGCTGCGCAGGCCGCCGTTGGAGGCCGACCAGCTCGCGGCGGCGTCGGCCGAGACGAAGAGCCCGTTGCCGTAGGACCCCGCATAGATCGTCGATGGGTTCTGGGGATCGACGGCGATCGCCAGGATGAGCGGCGCCTGTTGTCCGGAGGGCGCGCCGGAGATCACCGGGAGACCCTGGTTGCGCGTCGACCAGTGACTGCCGCCGTCGGTGCTCTTCCAGATCCCGGAGCCCGTCGAATCGCCGGCGTAGAGCGTGGACGCCGAGGACGGATCGCCGGCCAGTGTGAAGAACGCGGCGGGAGCGTTGCCGAACTCGGCCCATGTGACGCCGCCGTCGGTGCTCTGGAGGAGACCCAGAGTGCTCGCGGCGTCGACCACGGCGGGATTGGCCGCGCTGTACAGGAACGATGTCGTCTGGAGCCCGACGTTGAATCCTCCCAACGTCTCGGGCTCCCAGGTCGTCCCGCCGTCGGGACTCCGAAAGATCTCGGAAAATCGCGTGCCGGCCAGGAGCGTCGCCGGATCGCGCGGATCGATGGCCAGCGCCGCGACGTCGAGCGGCGCGATTCCGGTCACGGGATCGATCAACCCGTCGTTGGCCGCGCTCCAGGTCTCGCCTGCGTCCGTGCTCTTGAAGATCCCCACGCTGGCGACGCCGTTGGGGGTGATCGTGCCCGCGTAGAGCGTGCCCGTCGCGGTGGGATCGATGGCGATCGTCTGCACCCGCACCGAGGGCAACCCGACTCCCACTGCCCTCCAGGTGGCCGCCCCGTCGTCGCTCTTGAAGATACCCCGCGCGGTCCCGGCATAAAGCGTGGCCGGATGCGCCGGGTCCGCGGTGATGCAGTACACCTTGCCACCCGTCGGGCCGTTGCCCGCCCAGGCATCGGTCTGCGCCCAACCGCCTCGCGGGAAGGCCAGAGCCAGAAGGACGGCTCCCAGACCAGTGAATGCCAGCCGGCGGGTTTGAGTCTGCGGTGGAGTATCCATGAGCGACACGGCGCAACCCTTGGGACGCGCCTGACGCAGCCAACATTACGCCGGCGGGCTGGAATTCCCTGGAGTCCCCTGGGTTTAGGCTCCGGCGGCCATCACCTGATATTGCTCGACCTTCCCGTCCGGCGTGTCGCGCTCCCAGACGTCGAGGGCCCGCCCGGAGAGCTCGACGTGAAAGAGACGGAACGTCATTCCTCCGCGCACCTGCGTGCGCGTCTGCCGCAGTCCCGAGGGCTTGCCGAGCGGCCCCAGTGCCTCCGCGAAATCGCGCAGAGCCTGCTGCGTGAAATAGCTGTCGGCATTCTCGGTCAGGAGGGAGCGATCGATGCGGCCCCGCTGGAGACCCTCAAAAATCCGCAGGGCGCGCGCCTCGTGCTCCGCGGAATCCCGGTTCTCGACGAGAAGCCCGACGATCCGGCGCGCGATCGACGGCGCGGCCTGACTGGAATCCTGATTGGTCAGAACCGTGACCGCGGCGCGGTCGTCGGGGAGCACGATGTTGGTGGCGGTGAATCCGCTGACCTCTCCGCCGTGCTCCAGGGCTCGGCGCCCCGCCTCCGTCGTCACGTTCATCCCCAGTCCGTACCGCGTTCCCAGCCCATTCTTCAGACGGATTTCGCCCTCCATCTCGGCGTACGACGACGCAGAGAGGAGCCGGCGCTCGAGCAGCCCGACGTTCCAGCGCGCCAGATCCTCGGCGGTCATGGCGAGCTCGCCGGCCGCGAAAAGCCAACCTTTTCCCTCCTTGGGCGCGACATGGAGCGGCCCGAGGCCGTAACGGAGATAGCCGACCGAATCGGTCTCTCCCAGCCGATTGCGATCGACGTCGGACACGCTGTGCATGGCCAGGGCGGCGAAGACGCGCCGCTGCAGGAGCTCGAAGAGGGCCTGCCCGCTCGCCTTCTCCACGATCGCGCCCGCGACGACGTAGCCGGTGTTGCTGTATTGCCACTCGGTTCCCGGCTCGAAGTCGAGCGGCTTCGACGCCCAACGGTCCAGGATCCCCTGCGCGGTCGTCGGGCGGAGCATGAAGGGCGGAACGTAGTCCTGGGGCCAGTAGTCCTGATAGCCCGACGTGTGCGAAAGGAGCTGTCGGATCGTGACGTCGCCCGCGCGCGTCAAGCCCGGCAGAAAACGCGAGACGGGATCGTCCAGGGACAGCTTGCGCTCCTCGGCCAGCATCAGGACGGCGGCGACGGTGAACTGCTTGGAGATCGAGCCGATGGCGTAGCGCATGTCCGCGCGCGCCGGCGTCGGCGGATCGACGCGGGCCTGGCCGTACGCCTGCACGTACGCGATCCGGCCTCCGGCGACAACGGCCACCGACGCGCTCGGCACGCCGGTCGCGGACAGGACTTCACGCGCCGCGCGATCGATCTGCGCCTTGGAGGGCGGGGACGGATCCTGGGCCACGGCCTCCCGGGCAAGGAGAATGGCGCAGACGGCGCAGGCGAGCAGCGCGCCCACCGGGTTGCGCGGGAACCCGCGTCGGCTGGGATGGGTCATTGGTCTCCTCCGGTTTCCGGCAATCGGCGGCCGAATCTCGCCCGTCTCTTGCCTGGGTTTGTGGTGGCACCCCACCAATTTCTGCCCGTCGCTGCGCGAAAATGTCGCTTGGACACCCGCATCGTACGCGTCGTCAGCGCCCGCACCAATCGGGGCTTGACGGTCGCTTTCTCCGAGCGTAGCGTGAGGGGCGCGTGAGGCGTTTCGCCCACGCGTTGCCCCGCCGGGAGCGAGAGCCCTGGCGAAAGGAGGCCTCATGTACCCCGGATTCATTCCCCATTGGATGCGCGAGCGCCGCGTCGAGAGCCGCATGGGATCGGGCTGCGGCCCGGGCGGGCGATCCGCGCGCCACGGCGCGTGGCGGTACGCCGCGGGCGGCGACGAAGGCGATGCTTCCCTGCCTTTCGGAGGCGGAGCCTTCGGCGTGCGCCGGCCCCTGCGCTTCCTGGCCTACAAGCTCGACCTCGAAGAGACGCAGGTGGCCGAGCTCGCCCGCATCCTGGACGAGATCAAGACCGAGCGAGCCCAGGCCGCGGTCGACCAGCGGCGCGCGCTTTCCGCCTTCGCCGAGGCGATCGAGTTTGAAGCGTTCGACGAAGGCAAGGCCAACGCCGGTGCGGCGGTCCGGATGCAGAGCGCGGAGCGTCTGCGCGGAGCGGTCGTGACGGCGCTCGCGCGCCTGCACAAGATGCTGGAGCCCGATCAGCGCAAGCGGCTGGCCTACCTGATCCGCACCGGGACCCTCACCATCTGATCCGTCATTTCCGAGCGCGGCGCTCGATCCGGGCGCCGCGCTCCTACTCCCGGCAGGCGCAGCCCGGCAGGGGACGCGTCGCGATGTAGGTCAGGTTGTTGGTGTAGGACGTGAAGCCTTTTTGCCGGCCGTAGAGCCGCAGCAGGCAGGTGTTCTTCTTTTTCTGCACGAAGAATCCGTAATCGGTTCCGGAGGACGAGCTCACGAAAAACGGGCGAGGCCCCACACCGCCGCGCTCGAGCGTGATCCGGGTCCGCTCCGCCAGCGCCTGCGCGACCTCCGGGGTCTCGTGCTGCTCGACGAGGATCGAGGCGAGGCCATCCTGAAAAGACCGGCGGCACGCGTCGTCGGAGAGGTTCGGGATTTCCGCCACCGACGCGCATCCGGCCGCGACGAGCAGGCTGGCCAGGGGCAGAAACCGGGTTCGCAAGTGGACCCATGGTCTCATGCCTGACCTCATGCCCCGGCGCAGGGTATCGTCGCGAGCGGCCTACTGGGTAAATTCACGGCGGGGGAACACCGCGCCCATCGACCTCATCGGGATGCGGGCGCGGGGAACCAGGACCGGCCGAGGCCGAAAGTGGTGGCCGAAGTGCCGCCCGCGCGCCGGGCCGTACGTGACCGCCACCGGGTAGCCGTAGGGCGCCCCGAACATCCCGTCGTCGGGCCCCCCGGACGATTCCGGCGGCGCCATGGCTTCCATCACCTCGTACCCCTCGCCGGTCTCGCCAATGTCGACGGCGGTGAGCGTGGCGAGCGAAGTCAGCACGGCCTTGCCGGCTCCCGCTGCCCGCAGCGCCTTGACGTCCTCGGCGTCGATGACCGGCGGGAGCAGCCCCTGATGCCCGCGCAGATAGGCCAGGACGACCGTGTCGTCCGCGCCGGCCGATTTGAGCCGTATCGTTTCTGCGAGCACTCCGTCGAGCGACGGGGCAGCGGGCGCGGCCGCGGCTGGGCGCGGCCGGGCGAAGGCATTCTTGAGCTGCGCGCGGGACGCCGGAGCCGCCGGCGTTCTCTCGATCAGAACGTCGCTGCCTGTTCCGCGGATGGTCACCTTCGTGTGCTCCGAGGCCGGGGCCTGGGCACGAACCGTCCACACCGGTACCAGTAGAAGGAAGGGAACGAGACGACCGACGCGAGCGTTCGTCTGCATGGTGACCTCGCTGCGGCCTTTACGAATACCACAGTCGCCGGTTTCCGGCGAGATCTTCACGCATCTTCAACTAAACTGAGCGGAGATTCCGAGGGCCGCTCCATGAACGACTCTGAACGGCAACTCCTGCTGGACGAGGAACATCTGCGGCTGCTGCGCCTCGGATATCTGATCACGGGCACGGTGACCGCCGTCTTCTCCTTGTTCCCTCTGCTCTACGTCGGCTTCGGGATGTTGTTCGTTTCCTCGATCAATCCAACCCGGGTGCGAAGGCCGGGCGACATCGATCCCCGCACCCTGGGAGTCCTCATCGCCGTGTTCGGCGGGCTTCTCTGCGCGTTCTTCGTGCTCGGAGCCGTCTTGAAGCTGCTCACGGCTCGCGCCCTGCGGCTTCGGCGCAATCGCACTCTGTGTCTGATCGCGGCCGCGGTCAGCTGTCTGGGCATTCCATACGGAACCGTGCTCGGCATCCTGACTTTTTCCGTGCTCTCGCGTCCGAGCGTATCGCCCTGTTCGATCTGTCCCTGCACGGCGGAGCGATCCGGCAGGCGCCCGTTCCGCGCTGACTCTTTCGGGCTGCTTGGCCCGTCAGCTCTTCCGACCGCTCCGACGGAGGCGCGCCAGGCGCGGGAACGAGCGCGCCGGCGAGGACGGAAGGCCTCACAATCTGTGGATTGTGAGTCTGCGGGCGCCGCAGTCTACGATTGGGCGAAGAGCCCGTCCTTGGCCATCTGTTTGGTCACGGCCGTGGCCAGCTCGGCGATGAAGCTTTCGATCGCCTCGGGGTTGAGGGTCTTGCTGACGCCGGCCCAGACCAGCTGGTCCTGCTCGAGCGAGTACACCAGCGTCTCGACCTTCACCACCTTGTCCACCTCGAGGTAGCCCGGGGCCCACACGCTTCCCCAGCCCCATCCCCAGTAGCCTCCCCAGAAGTGATGGTAGTGCGGGCCCACCCAGACGCCGCCGGCCGGCTGGTAGGAGTACTGGGTCTCGCTGCCGACCAGCCGCATGACGACCGCGCCGGAGAAGCCGAGCTTCTCGACCTTTTCCTTGGACCCCTCGCGGTCCTTGATGTCCTCATCGGACAGCACCGTGTACGCGGGCACACCGGTTGCGCCGCGCGCGCTGATCTCCCGGGCCATGGCGTCCTCGGCTCGCCGTCGTAGCGCCGGATCCTTGCTCAGGAAGACCGCCACGACCTTGCGGCCGGAGAGCCGCAGGGGCCTGGCGTCGGGAGATCTCCATGTGGATTGAAAAGTCGTCGTGGCGCAGGCGAAGAGCGCGAGCGTTACGGCCGCCAGCGTGGCCCGGAACGCGAGCCGGGATGTCTTCATGGCGTATTTCCCTCCGGAGCGCGTGGCTGCCGCCATGGCCCTCGTCCATCTCAAGCACGATGAGTGCCATTGAGCACGAGCCCGCGCCGGCGTGGATGCCTTCTACGGCCGCGGGGATGCCGACGGCGGCGAGATCGGGTCGAGCTTGCGCCCTTTCAACTGCTCGTCGAGCGGAGCGATCTCCTTCGACAGAAACCCCTGAAACTCGCTCTCGACGTCGGAAAGCTCGCGCCCCAGGGCTTCGACCCGCTCGACCTGATAGCGAGCGGGCTTGCCCTCCCAGCTCATGAGCGCCCCGTACACCGTGTCCAGGTGCTCGCGGATCCGCTCTTCGCCGGTGATCGCGCCCCCCTCCTTGGTGGCGACGATCTTGCGCTTCAAGACCGCAACCCTCTCGGCGACGGCCTGGAGTTTCTGACCGAGCGCGTCACCGGCTGCGAGCGCCCTGGCTCGCTCGGCGGCGTTTGCCGAAACGGAATCCAGCCGATCGGCGAGATCGCTCATCTTGTTGAAGAGCGCGTGCGCCTGCATCACCGCGCGGAACTGCTCGGCGCGATCGGCCGCCGAGTAGGTGGCCCGGCGATCGACGCCGATCTCGATCTTGGTTTCGATCAACTGGCTTCCCTTCGTCAGGCGAACCGTGTAGGTCCCCGGCGGGACCCGCGGCCCCTGCGAAGCGTTGAAGGCGAGCTGGGCCGCACGGGGCACGCGCGGCGGCTTGACCGACATGGACCAAGCCACGCGGTTGATCCCGCGGCGCTTGCTCGCCGAGATCGTGTCGATGACCTCGCCCTCTCCGTCGAGGACTTCGAGCCTGATCGGCCCGAAGAGATGGCGCGTGCGCTGATAGTACGTGATGACCGCGCCGCCGGCGGGATTCGGACCGGTGAAGGAAGCATCCCCCTCGGGCCATCCGCCGCCGGAGGGAATGCGCTGCTGGACCGCGCGCCCGGGAAGGAAGGCGGCCTCCTGACTCAGCATGTCGTGCGTCAGGTGCCGCAGCGGCGTCAGATCGTCAATGATCCAGATGCCGCGGCCGTGGGTCGCGAGCACCAGGTCGTTCTCGCGCGTCTGGACCTGGAGGTCGCGCACGGCGACGCTCGGGAAGTCGCCGCCCTCGAACCGGGCCCAGGTCGCCCCGGCGTCGGGGGAGATCCAGAGTCCGAACTCGGTGCCGAGGAAGAGGAGGGAGCGATCGACGGCGTCCTCCTTGATCACGTGCGCGTATCCGCGCACGCCCTGCTCCGGGGCGACGATCCGCTTCCAGGTCTTGCCCCAATCGGTCGTCTTGTAGACCCACGGCGACAGGTCTCCGAAGGTGTGCCGGTCGAACGCGGCGTAGGCGGTCGCAGGCTCGAAGCGGCCGGCTTCCACCCAGCTCACCCACGAGCCCCTGGGAAGCCCCTTCACGTTGCCGGCCACGTTCGCCCACGACTTGCCCGCGTCGCGCGTCAACTGCACGTTCCCGTCGTCGGTCCCCACCCAGATCGCGTTAGCGTCGAGCGGCGACTCGGAGATCGAGTAGATCGTGGTGTGCATCTCGGCCGAGGAGTTGTCGACGGTGACGCCTCCGGACTCTTCCTGCTTCTGTTTCTCCGGATCGTTGGTCGTCAGGTCCGGCGAGATGCGCTCCCAGGAGTCCCCCCGATCACGCGACCGGAAGAGAAACTGCGCCCCGATGTAGATCGTGCCCTTCTGCGTCGGGCTCGCGGCGATCGGCGTGTTCCAGTTGTAGCGCAGCTTCTCCTTGTAGCCGGCCTTGGGCTGGATGTCCCGCCCGTTGTGCGTGCGCCGGTCCACCCGCCCGATGTACCCGCCCTGCGACTCGGCGTACACCGCGTCGGGGTCGGTCGGATCGGGAATCGTCCAGAACCCGTCGCCGCCGTAGAGGTTCTCCCAGCGCGCGTTGCTGATGCCGCCGGGGTAGGCCGAATCGCCGACCCAGGAGCTGTTGTCCTGGAGCCCGCCGTAGACCTGGTAGGGATCCCGGCCGTCCACGGCCACGTGGTAGAACTGCGAGATCGGAAGGTTCTGGGCCTTCCACCAGCGGCTGCCGCCGTCGGAGGAGAGCCAGAGCCCGCCGTCATCGCCGCCCACGACGCGCTTGGTGTTTTCCGGATCGATCCAGACGTCGTGCCAGTCGCCGTGGGAGCCGCGTCCGGACGACGAGGAGAAGCTGCGGCCGCCGTCCTCGGACGCGGTGAGATCGCCGCCCGGCTTGAACAGGCGATCGGCGTTGCCCGGATCGACCACCAGGCGCCCGAAGTAGAACGGGCGCCAGATCATGAACTGGCTGCGGTCCCGAGCCTCCCAGGTCTTGCCGCCGTCGGAGGAGCGGTAGAGCGCGGAGTGCTCGGACTCGACCAGGGCATAGACGATCCTGGAGTCCGAGGGTGCGACGACAACCTCCACCCGCCCCCAGGGCTTGCCCGGGAGGCCCGCGGCGGACTTGTCGGTCAGCTCGGTCCAGGTGCTCCCGCCGTCGGACGACCGGAAGAGGCCGCTGCCCGAGGCCGCGTGGGGCCCCTCGCCGCCGGATCGGAAGGTCCAGCCCTTGCGCCGGAAATCCCACAGGCCGGCGAAGAGAACATCCGGATTCTTCGGATCCATGGTCAGGCCGGAGCAGCCGGTCGACAGGTTGGATCCGGCGAGCACCTTCTTCCAGCTCTTCCCGCCGTCGGCGGTCTTGTAGACGCCGCGCTCGGCGCTGTCGCTCCAGAGCTTCCCCGGCACGCAGGCGTAGACGACGTCTCCGTTGTCGGGCCGGGCCAGGATGCGCACGATGTGCTCGGAGTCGTGAAGCCCCATGTTGGTCCAGGTCTCGCCACCGTCGGTCGACTTGTAGATCCCGTCGCCGACGGACACGGAGTTGCGCATCCAGGACTCGCCGGTGCCGACCCACACGGTGCTCGAATGGGACGGATCGATGGTGATCGCCCCGATCGATTGCACCGGGTTCTTGTCGAAGACGGGCTTGAAGGTCGTGCCGCCGTCCAGAGACTTCCAGACGCCCCCGGAGGCCGCTCCCACGAAAAGCGTGGTCTTGCCCCCCTCCGTCCGGCCGGCAATTGCCGCCACGCGGCCGCTCATCGTGGCCGAGCCGATGTTGCGGGCGCCGAGTCCGGACACGACGCCGGCGTCGAAGGCGGTCGAATGCGGACCGCCCGCGGCGGGAGGCGGGACCGCCTCGGCCGGCCGCGCCGCGGCGGTCGGGGAGGGCAGCACGGCGCGGACAATGGGACTCCCGGCCGGCGGGAATCCGAAGAGCCCGGCGTCGGCGGAGACATTCGCCTCGGCCCGCTCGATGGTGATGCGCTGGCCGGGCGGCCGGCCCTTGCGGCCGCTGTCGATCGAGAAGGGAATCCAGACGCCGTCGACCTGTTCGTAGCTGCCGTACTCGACCTGCGTGATGCTCTCCGTGCCCCGGATGTGCGCCACGGTCTCCACCCGGATCTCCAGGAAGTAGTCCGGATCGAGGAAGACGGTCTGCGTGTCGCCGTCCTTGTGGGTCACGCGAAGCTTGTGAGCCTGCGTGCCGTCGACGTCCTCGGTTCCCAGATACTCGATCTTGCTCCCCTTCTTCTGCCAATCGACGAGCGGCCCGTCGATGTCCGCGTCGCGCGCCATCTCCCGGGCCTCGTCGGCGGAATTCTTCTGCGCGTTGCGGACCCCCTGGAAGGGGTCGAGGGACCAGGAGTCGGCGCCGTCGTAGGCGTCGACCGCGGTGAGTCCCTGGAGGGTGACCTCCGTGCGGATCCTGCCGGGACGTTGGACCAGCCGGCCCCAGGCGGCCTCGATCTGGGCGTCGCCGAAGCCGAACACCGCCTTGCCGGTCAGGCGCAGCGACTGGATCGCCTCGAGCTTCTGCGCTCCGCCCCGGGCCTGGATGGAGCGCGCCACGATCTCATCGGCGGTCAGAGCCTGGGCGGCGGTCGCCGGCAGAAGGAGAAGAGCGGCAACGGTTGACGCGAGCAGACGCATGAGAACCCTCCCTCGGAAAAGAAAGGAAGCGCCGTATGGTACGCGATTCGGACACGGAGGTTTCGCACGGAGAGTCCGGCGGCCCGCCGCCGCCGGTCACGGCCCCGACGCGCCCCCGGCCGGCCCGCCGCCCGGCTTGGCCTCCGCGCGGCTCGTCACGCTGACCGTCCCGTTGTTCTCCAGGATGGCCGTGTGGACGTCCTCGACGCAGGCGCATCCGGCTTGCCGCAGCGCCGCGTCCAGCTCGTGGCGGGTCAACTGCGCGCGCTCGAGAAGCTTCGGGTACAGCTTGCCGTTGTGGATCAGGATGATGGGGTGCCCCTCGATCGCCTCTTCGAGCTTCTTGTTGCGGAAGGTCAGGTAACCGACCCCGTAGTTGAGAAGGACCAGCGTCGTGGCGGAGATGAGCCCCCCGACGAGAGAGTTGTCTCCGCCGTTCATGGAGTTCTGAACGGCGTTGGACAGGACGAGCAGCAGCACCAGATCGAAGGGAGCGAGCTGCCCGACCTGCCGCTTGCCGGTCAAGCGCAATAGGATCAAGAGAAAGGCGTACACGATCGCCCCGCGCAGAATGAACTCGAACCAGGGAATGGCCATTTGAAACATGGTCCCTCCTCGCTCCGTCGCGCCGAGCCGGATGCTTTGCGATCCAAGAATGTTACGCCGCGGTCTCGCGCCGGAACCCGAAGTGTTGACTTGACTTCTCGCGGCGATCACGAAAGATTTACACCCAACTCACGTTTTCCGGCGGCGGTTTTCACAAGTCACAAGGAGGAGCGCATGCGGCGACACGCTCGCGTTGTTCTCGCAGTCATCTTCTTCCTCTCGTTGGCTCCAATTCTCCGCGCCCAATCCCAGGCTACGACCGGTGTCATCGAAGGCACCGTCGTCGACGCCAGCGCAAGCGCCTTGCCGGGAGCAACCGTCGTGGTCCGCAACACCGGCACGAACTTCGAACAGACCCTGTCCACCGACCGACAAGGGAGGTTCCGGGCCCTGCAGCTTCCGCTGGGGTCCTACCGTGTCACGGTGAGTCTCCAGGGATTCACCACCCTCGTCCGCGACGGGCTGACGCTCGAAGTCGGGCAGACCATCACGCTCCCCTTGAAGCTCGAGATCTCCGCGGTCCAGCAGGAAGTGAAGGTCACGGCCGAGGCTCCGGTCGTCGAGAAGACGCGCACCGAGGGCTCCACCCGCATCGACGAAAAGGCGGTTCAGAACCTGCCCAACAACGGGCACAACTTCCTCGACTTCACCAAGCTGACGCCGGGCGTCACGATCGTGCAGGGCCCCGACGGCGACGAGCTCTCGATCAACGGGCAGAAGGGGATCGAGAACAACATCTCCGTCGACGGCGCCGACTTCAACAACCCGTTCTTCGGCGAGCAGCGCGGCGGCCAGCGTCCGGCCTTCACGTTCAACCTCGACGCGGTGCAGGAAGTCGTGGTCGTCGCCGACGGGGCGAACGCCGAGTTCGGCCGCTCGACCTCCGGCTTCGTCAACGTCGTGACCAAGTCGGGGACCAACGACATGCACGGCAGCGGGCACCTCTACTACAAGAACCAGAACCTCTCGGCCCGGCCCCAGAAAGCCGACGGCAGCAAGGATCCGAGCTTCGACTTCAACCAGGGCCAGCTCGGAGCGACGCTCGGCGGGCCGATCCAGAAGGACTCCCTCTTCTACTTCCTGGCCTTCGACGGCCAGCGGGCCCGCTCGACCAAGCAGACCGACCCCAACCGGATCGAGCCGGCGTCGTCGCGGCCTTCGCCGGCCTCGGGAGCCCCAACGAGAACGGCCCGATCGAGCGGTCCAACGACGCGCGCGTGTTCCTGGGCAAGGTCGACTGGCAGGCCAGCTCCCAGAACCTGATCACCGGCCGCTACAACTACACCTGGTCGGACCAGAACAACGGGACCTTCGACGTCGACTCCTGGGGCCGCAGCGCCAACGCCGACGAGCTCGACTACTCCAACGCCGGAACGGTCTCCGCGCTCTCCACGTTCTCGGGGGCGCTCTCCAACGAGTTCCGCGCACAGTGGGCGCGGGAGGAGCGCCCCCGCGCCTACACCGGGCCCCAGATCACCGACGGGAACGGCCAAACGCGGCCGCTGCCGGACACGGCCTTCGATTTCGTCAACGCCTACCGGTTCGGCGAGCCCTTCTTCATCCCCGTCGACTACCACGACACCGGCTGCAGTTCGTGGACAACGTCTCCTACATCACCGGACAGCACACCTTCAAGGCGGGCGTCGAGTACAACAAAGTGTCGTCCTTCCAGACGTTCCGCGGCTTCGAAAACGGCCGCTACATCTTCAGCTCGACGCAGGGATTCTTGAACTACGTGCACAACCCCAACTACGTCGAGTGCTCCGACGGCAGCTCCTCGCAGACCGGAAGCTGCCCGGCCGGCGCCAACATCACCGGCCCGGTCCTCCTCTACCTGCAGCAGGCCGGCGTCGGCGGCCTGACCGCGGACCAGGCCGGCACCCAGACGATCACGCAGAAGGAGCCGGCCGTTTTCATCCAGGACGTCTGGCAGCCGATTCCGAACCTGACCATCCAGGCCGGCGTCCGCTGGGAGGCGGAGATCGAGCCGGATCTCATCACGCCCAAGAGCCAGCTCTTCTATGCGGGGTTCATCGGCCAGACGCACAACGGCCAGCAGTTCCCGGGTGACGGCACGATTCCTTCCGACTACAAGATGTGGCAGCCGCGGTTCGGCATCTCCTGGGATCCCAAGAACGACGGCAAGATGGTCTTTCGCGGCAGCGCCGGAATCTTCTACGGCCGCGTCCCCGGCCTGACGCTGGCTTCCTCGCGGTCGACCGACGGAACCCGCGGGCAGAGCATCTTCCGCGACAGCGCCTTGACCGGCGTCCTGGGCCCCGTCCCGGCCTACCCCAACCTGATCCCGCAATCCCAGATCGGCAGCCCCTTCGACCCCGGCGTGTTCGTCTTCGACAAGAACTTCCAGAACCCGCGGACCACGTCCGCGAGCCTCTCCGCGGAGCGCGAGGTCGTGGAGGGAATCGGCGTCCTCTTGAAGTACAACTACGCCAAGGGCGACCACATCACGCGCTTCGTCGACCGCAACGCCGCGGAGCTCGGCGCGCCCTGGGCCACCGGCCTGGGCGCCGACGGCAGCAACGGATTGGGCTCGCTCACCACCGTCGAGTCCTCCGCCCACAGCAAGTACTGGGGCTGGACGCTCGGCGTCAACAAGCGCTTCGCCGACCACTACGGCTTCCAGGCCAACTACACCTATTCCAAGGACAAGTCCGACGACGACAACGAGCGCGATCCCTTTACCTTCCGCTACGCCCTGATCCACGAAGATCCCAACGATCCCAACGCCGAGTTCTCCAAGGAATGGGGCTACTCCGACCGCGACCAGCGGCACCGGTTGAACGCGTGGTTCCTGTGGCAGACGCCCGGAGACGTGGACGTGAATTTCCGCTACTCCTACCGCTCGGCCCAGCCCCTGGACGTGACGGCGGCGGGAGTCCCGACCAACACGCCGCAGGACCGCATCAATCCCGATGGCACGGTCACACGGCGCAATCTCGGGCGCAAGGACAACCAGTTCTCCTCGCTCGACCTGCGGATCTCCAAGGCCCTCGCCATCTCCTCGTTGACGGTCGAGCCGAGCCTGGAGGTCTTCAATCTCTTCAACAGCAAGAACCTCCACCGGCCGGCGGTGACCAACCTGATCTTCAATTTCGACGGCACGGTGCAGAGCGGCGCCGGCGATCCGCGGCAAGTGCAGCTGGGGGTGCGGGTCCTGTTCTAGCGTTCGGTGCGATCGAGAAGGCGGCCGGGCGCGGGCTCGGCCGCCTTTTTCCTGCGCCCCGGCATCCTCCGGCGAACCGGGCCGCTCTCAGCGCGGCGGCGCGGCGGCGTCCGGCTGGGCCTGCCACGCCACGCGGCCGGCGATGGTCAGGGAGTCGGCGCCGGTCCCGATCGACTCGATCGTGAACGGCAGGTTCGGCGGCATCTGAAAGATCGTCATGTCGGAGTAGGTCTTGGTGAGAAGCGGGGAAATCAGGTTGACCACCCATCCCACGACCCCTTTGCAGCGGGGCTGGATCTGGATGTTGTGCAACCGAAAGCTCCGGGAAGGGGCGTCGATCACGAGATCGGCTCGTCCTTCCGGGTGGCAGATCTGGCGAAAGAGGCTCTTGCCCGAGGATTTCTTCTCCGCCGAAATGTCCAGGTCGATCAGGAAGCACGTGCCGCCGCAAGGCCCGAAGCGCCGGGGCTCGATGTCGAAGTCCACGTGGCGGATGATTCCCTTGATGTCCTGGCTCCATCGGGCGCGCAGCAGCTCGATCGAGGCCTTCTCCACCGGCGGCCACGGCACCCGGAAACCGTAGTCCCCGTCGACCGATCCGGTCCCCGGCGCCGGCGTTCTGAAGGTGCAGCCGGGCGTGGAAGGGTCCCTCGAACACCAGAGGGACGCTCCGCTCCTGGAGCTGCTCGACCGGGTAGTGAATCCGCAGGACGTAGTCGACCCGGTAGGTGAAGTCCAAATCCAGATCGCCGTCGGCCTTTCCGTTGACGACGCGGGTGTCCCGGGCACGCAGCACGATATCGGAGGCGGACACCGTCGAGCCGGCCGGCCCGAAACGTCCTACTTTTCCGCGCAACTCCGCGTCGACGACTCCGGAATAGTTCCCATCCGGCTCGATCGAGAGATCGCGAAACGCGATTCGGGACGGCGATCCCAGATCGACTTCGGGCCCGCCCGGGAGATGAAACTGCCCCGACGTCAGGTCCAGAGAGAAGATGGAGGCCGCGATCTGCGTGCGGTACTCGCCCGACGGCTCGGAGACGACGTGGTAGCGGCCGCCCTGGAGCTTTCCGCGGGCGAAACCGCTCCGGTTGCCGCCGAATTCAAACGTGCCGTCCTCGATCTCGCCTTCGACGCGGCCGGCCAGGTCCAGGTACGAGGTCGCCTGCGCGCGAGACGGCCGGAACGTCCCGCGGTCCACCGTGACACGCAGCGGCGTCCCGCTCTCCGGGTGTTGCGCGGTCTGGAACTGCACGGCCTGCCCGAACAGGAGCGGCTTTCCGGGAAACGCGACGATCTCGGAGTCGCGGATCCGGACCTCGCGCACGAGATCGAGAAACGACGGGCCCGGCGTCGGTGTTGGAGCCGCGCCAGGGGGCGGCGGACCGGGCGTCGTCTGGGCCAGGATGTCCCCGCGCAGGACCGAAGGCAGGTCCGTGCGAAAGGTGAGCTTTCGCAGCGCCGACATGGCGACGCCCCGGAAGAGCGAGACGATCGGGCGCCAGATGCCCTTGCCCCGGAACTTCGCAGTGGTGACGCCCTTGCCGTCTTCGAACGCGAAGGATTCGACGTAGACCCGAGGCCTCAACCCCCGGCCGCGGACGAGGAGCCGACCCTGAGACAGATTGGCGTCGAGTCGCTGCACACGGCCCCCTGCGGCCCCCGCGGTCACCGCGGCGCGCGCCGCGCCCGAGCTCTCGACGGTCCAGGCCGGAGCCGCGGCGTAGCTCCCGTCCAAGAGATCGATCTCCAGCTCGAGCTTTCCTTTTTCGATGGACGCGGCGATCGCGTCCATGGGAGACGGACCGGGAGCGACCGGCGGTGTGTCCTGAGCCAGAGCCGCCCCCGCCCCGGCGACGAAGAGCGCTCCGACGAAGACCCAGCGGCGCGTCACCCGAGTCCTCACCATCCGACGGGCTTGCCCTTGTTCTGCTCGTCCAGCCATTTCTGCAGCGGTGCAAAGTAGTCACGGATCGCCGTCGCGTCCATCTGCTTCTGGCCGGTCAGGGCCTCCAGCGCATCGGGCCACGGACGGCTCTGCCCCATCGACAGCATGGCGTTCAGCTTCGCGCCCGCTTTCTTGTTGCCGTAGATCGAGCAGCGGTGGAGCGCCGTGCGGCAGCCCGCGGTCTGCGCCAGCGCCCGGTGGAATTGGAACTGCAGGATGTCGGCCAGGAAGTACCGCATGTAGGGGACGTTGGCCGCGACGTGATACTTCGCTCCGGGGTCGAAGTCCTTCTCGCTGCGGGACCCGGGCGGGGCAATCCCCTGGTACTTTTCGCGAAGCTCCCACCACGCCCGGTTGTAGTTCTCCGGCGTGACCTCCCCGGAGAAGACCTTCCACCGCCACTCGTCGATGACCAACCCGAAAGGAAGAAAGGCGATCTTCTCCAGGGCTTTGTTCAGCAGCAGGCCGATGTCCTTGGATTCGTCCGGCGCGCTCCGGAGGAACCCGAGCTGGACCAGGTACTCCGGCGTGATGGAGAGCGCGATGGTGTCGCCGACCGCCTCGTGGAAGCCATCGTTGGCGCTGTCGCGGAAGAGGAAGGGCTCTTTGTTGTAGGCGCGCTGGTAGAAGTTGTGCCCGAGCTCATGATGGATCGTCGTGAAGTCCTCGCCGGTGATATCGATGCACATCTTGATGCGCAGGTCGTTGGCGTTGTCGATGTCCCAGGCCGAGGCGTGGCACACGACGTCGCGGTCGCGCGGCTTGGTGAAGAGCGAGCGCTCCCAGAACGACTTCGGCAAGGGCTCGAAACCGAGCGAGGTGAAGAAGCCTTCTCCGTAGCGCACCATCTGGAGGGCATCGGTCTTGCGGGACTTCAAGATCTCGGTCAGATCGTAGCCGGGATCGGCGTCCCGGGGTGCCACCAGAGGATAGATGTTGGACCAATCCTGGGCCCAGACGTTGCCCAGGAGATGCGCCGGGATGGGGCCCTTCTCGGGAACGGCGTCTCCGTACTTCTCCCGCAGCTTCGCGCGCACGTACGCGTGGAGCGAGAGGTAGAACGGGCGGACCTGATCCCACAGGCGATCGAGCTCCCGCGCGAAAGCGTCGGGCGGCATGTCGTACTTGGACCGCCACATCGCTCCGGTGTCGGCGAACCCCAGCTCACGCGCCCCCTTGTTGGCGAGCGCGACGTAGCGGACGAAGTCCTTGCGCATCGGAACGGCGACGGAATGCCAGCCGCGCCAGACCTCGAGGAGCTCCTTCGCGTCGTGGCTCCCGGCCATGACGCGCGTGATGTCCTCGAGGTCGAGGCATTTGTCCTTCCCTTCCGGGCAGTACTTCCCCTTGCCGTACATCCCCTCCATGCCGGCGGCGATGCGCGTGAGCTCCTCGCTCTCCCTGGGGTCGGCCGGAGCGGCCAGGGTCAGGCTCACCTTGAGCAGCTTCATTTTGCGGGAGAGCTCCGCCGGCAGCTTCACCTTGTCGAAGCGGGCGGCCTCCTTGGCCAGAGCCGCGGTCGCGGCGATCAACCGCTCGTTGGCCTGCGCGGCGAGGATTTCCGTGTCGTCGGTGATGAAGTTGGATTGGACCCACGAGGACCGCGAGGAGTCGACCGACAGGGCCAGGAGCTTTGCCTCGGCCTGGTCCAGGAACTTGCCGGCTTCGACCGCGGTGGGAGAAGCCGACCGCGCCTTCTTAGCGGACACGGCGGGAAGGAACGGCGCGCAGCAGAGAAGCAGAGCGGCCAGAGAGAGACCGAGCGATCTCTTCATGTTTCACTCCCGATCGTTTCATGGCAAAGCCTCTCACGGAAGAACCGCGTGTGGTGTCATCCGGTTCGCGCGAAGTCGACGAACCCCCGCTCGAAGTCCGTGCCCACCAGCTTGACCTTGAGCTTCTGCCCGACCGACGCCCCTTCGAACCCCTGCACGAGCTTGCCCTCGACCGGGGGCCGAAACGTCCGCACCCACGTTCCCTTCTCGGAGGCCCCGGTCACGATCGCGTCGAAACGCTCGCCCAGCCTCTTCTCGAGCAGGAGGGCCGCCGCGGACTTGCGCACCTGGCGTTCGACGTGCTCGGCGTCGTCCTCCTTTTCGGTGCAGTGGGCGGCCAGAGCCTCGAGATCCCCTTCTGTGTACGGCGCGGGCTGGCCGGACAGCGCCGCCTTCAGCAGCCGCTGGGTGATGAGATCGGGGAAACGACGATTGGGCGCGGTCGAGTGCGTGTAGTCGCGGACGGCGAGTCCGAAGTGCCCAACCGCCGGGGCGCCCGGCCGCTCGACGACGTATTCCCCCGATCCCAGGAGCTTGACGATTACGAGGGAAAGATCGGGAAACCGCAGCGGGTCGGCCCGATGCCGGCGCGCCAGGAAATCAGACAGCGCCTTCGAGTCGGGCTCCGGCGGGAGCGCGTCGCCCAGCTCCTTGGCCACCGCGACGATCCGTTGCCACCGCTCGGGGGAGCGCACGACGCGCCGCAGGGAAGGCAGGCCTTTTTGATCGAGGAATCGCGCGGTGACTCCGTTGGCGGCGATCATGAAATCTTCGATGAGCTGGCGGGCGCGGTTGGGCCGTTCGACCATCAAATCGACGACCGTGTCGCCGTCGAACACCGCGCGCGGCTCGATCGTCTCGAGCTCCAGGGCGCCCTGCTCGTGGCGCAGGCGCCGGAGCTTCTGCGCGACCTGGTCCTGCGCCCGCAGCTGGGCGTCCATGCCCGGGGCCTTCGCCGCCGCGTCGGGCAGCGGGCCGTTTCCCTCCAACCAGGCCCCGACGCCGTTGTAGGCGAGTTTGGCCTTGTTGTGCACGATCGCCGCGTAGACCTGCGAAGCCTCGAGCGCCCCGTCGCCGGAGATGGTCATGTCCACCACCAATGCCTGGCGGTCCTCGCCGTCGGATAGCGACGTGAGGTCCGTCGACAGTCGCTCGGGGAGCATCGGGAAGATCTCCGCCGCCGTGTAGACCGAGGTGGTGTTGTGCTCGGCATGCCCGTCGATCGCGGAGCCCTTGCGAACGACGGCATCGACGTCGGCGATCGCGACCAGGATGCGGACGGATCCGACGCCGGCCGGCTCGGAAACCGTGAGCTGATCGAGATCGCGGGAGTCGTCGTTGTCGATTGAGCACCACGGCCGGTCGCGCAGGTCCTGAGCGCCGCCCGGCCCCGCCGGTCCCGTGATCGCCGCGAGCTGCCTCTGGACGTCGCTGCCGAAATCCGGCCACAGGTCGCGGTCGATCATGGCCTGGCGCGCGACCTCCTTCAAGTCGGACCGGTGGTGGGTCGGATTTCGATCCATGGACAGACGCACTCTAAGGAAGGTCGCACCAAGTTCAAAGGGCGAAGTCGGGATAACCTTCCACGCCAGAACCTTGAGCGTGGAACCTCCCGAGGCCCGTCCCCACCTTCTGCGCGCCCTGGGCGCCTGGGACGGCGCCTCGATCACGATCGGCGCGGTCCTGGGCACGGCGATCTTTCTCACGCCCTCCGACATCGCGCGCGCGCTCCCCCATGCCGGCCTCATCCTGACCGTGTGGATCGCCGGGGGCCTCCTGACGCTCGCCGGGGCCCTCACGTACGCCGAGATGGGAGCGATGTTCCCCAGGGCCGGCGGGATGTACCACTTCCTGAAAGAGGCCTACGGGCCGCTGGCCGGCTTCCTGTTCGGCTGGGCGTCCTTCCTCGTGATCATGTCCGGAGGCATCGCGGCTCTGGGCGCGGGCTTCGGCGAGTACCTGGGAGGCTTTCTCCCCTTCTTTTCCACGAAGCATGTTCTTTTTTCCCTTCCCTTAGCCGGATGGACCTGGACGGTCAACGGCGGCCAGCTCGCGGGACTCCTCGCGATCGCCGTCCTGACGGCGGTGAATCTGCCGGGCGTCGAAGAGGGCGCATGGGTCCAGAACCTGGTGACGATCGTCAAGGTCGGGTCGCTCGCCTTTCTCGCCGGCGTCGGGTTTTTCGCCCGGGCCCACGCACGGCCCGACTTTTTCGCGCCGCTCCCGGCCGGATTTGTCGGCGCGTTCGGGGTGGCCATGATCGCCGTGCTCTGGGCCTACGATGGGTGGTACTGCTTTGCCCTCTCCGCCGGCGAAGTTCAGGATCCGGGACGCAACGTCCCGCGCGGACTGATCCTGGGCACGCTCGCGCTCATTCTGATCTACGGCGTCACCAACCTGGTCTATCTGCGCGCGCTCCCGCTTCCGGCCATGGCCGGAGCCGAGCGCGTCGGCGAGACCGCGGTCCGCGCGCTCTTCGGGCCCGCCGCCGCGCGCCTGGCCGCCGTGGCCATCCTGATCTCCATCTTCGGATGCCTGTCCGCCAACATCCTGACCTGTTCGCGGATCTATCAACCCATGGCCGCCGACGGGCTCTTCTTTCGAGCGCTCGCCCGCATCCATCCCAAGACGCATGTTCCCGCGGCGAGTCTCATCGCCCAGGGCATCTGGTCGTCGGTCCTGGTGCTTTCGGGCACCTTCGAACAGCTCTACACCTACGTCATTTTCGCCGAGGTTCTCTTCTTCGTGCTGACGGGCCTGGCTCTCTACGTTCTGCGCAAGAAGCTTCCCGACGCGCCGCGCCCCTATCGCACCTGGGGATATCCGTGGGTGCCGGCCCTGTTCGTCGCCGCCTCGTTCGTGCTGATGCTCAACACCCTCCGGGAAAAGCCGGTCCAGTCGCTGTGGGGACTCGGTCTGCTGATCCTGGGCTTGCCGGCCTACGCGATGTGGAGGAAGCGGGGCGTGACGCCGGAGGCGCAGGAAGAGACCCCTACCTAGACCTCAGACTTCCGCCCCCATCGCCCTCGCGTACAGGCCGTGGAAATGGTGCACACCGTTCTCCCGGCGCACGGAGTAACGGCCGCGATCGTACGTGCGCGACTTGAGGCCTCTCTGCACCGCCTCGCAGATCGCGATGTCCTCGTGCTGAATCTCGTCGGAGAACTCCACCGTGTCCGCGAGCAGGCGCTGCGTCGCGGCGTCGTCGGGATCACGAAAGAACCATTCGAAGACGGTCAGGGTCCGGTCGTGGGAAAGCGGAAGGATCAGGTTGGTCGAGAAGTTGTCCGGGTACACGTTCAACATCAGGTTCGGATAGATCCAGAAGTACATGGCCTCCTCGCCGGAAGCCGACGCCCCCGCGCGCAGCCTGTTGGCGGCGCTCTTCTTGATCGGCGAGTGTTGGATGGAATAGGCGGCGCGCGTCTGCGTCTCGTAGCGCGCGTAATCGATCTCCTTCATCAGGCCCGGATGAACGATCGGGATGTGGTACCCCTCGAGGTAGTTGTCGACGTACACCTTCCAATTGCACTCGACGGTCCACTCCTTCCGGCGGGCCAGCCGCAGGGACTTGAGGTTCCGGCCGTCCAGGCGTCCCGGAAGGTCGTCGAGCACGCTCGTCAGAGACGGCGCCGCGGCGTCCAGGTGGACGAACAGAAGGCCGAGCCACGTCTCGATGCGGAACTCGGGAAGCGCCTGCTCCTCGAGGACGAAGCCCTCGACCCCGTCGAACTCCGGCGTGTTCGTCAGGCGTCCGTCCAGAGCGTAGCTCCAGCCGTGGTACCCGCAGCGCAGAGCGCGGCAAGAGCCTTCTCCCTGAGCGACCGGGCCGGCGCGGTGCCGGCAGACGTTGGACAGCGCGCGCAGGCGATCCGGCCCGCGAAGGATCAGGACTGGTTCATCCGCTACCTGCGCCGTGAAGTACTGCCCGGCGGTCGCCGCTTGCTCGGCGTGGCCGACGAGCTGCCAGGTCTTCCCGAAGACGCGGGTCTTTTCCCGCTCCAGCGACTTCGGATCGGTGTAAGCCCGCGAAGGAATCGTGGCCGCTCGGGCCAGACGCTCGTCGAACTCGAACCCCGCCGCGCTCATGGTCCCAAAGGATATCCGGTCAGGGGCGAATCAGCGCCTTCACCACCGCGAGGCGTTCCATGTCCTCCAGGGCCCGGGCCGCGTCGGACAGCCGGTACTCGCGCGTGATGAGGCGCCGCCATTGGAACCGCGCGTTGTGCCGGGCCATGAGCGCCAGCGCCCGGTGGAGGTGCGTGAACTCGTAGCCCCAGCAGCCCAGGATCGTGGCGTGCCGCCGGTTGATCTGGCGGTGCGGGTTGATCGACACGTCGCCGGCGTCGGTGTACTGCCCCACGACGACGTAGCGGCCGGCGTCGCGAAGCATCTCCAGCCCCTCCGGCACCGCGGCCGGATTGCCCGAGGCCTCGATGACCACGTCCGCCCCGCGCCCCGAGGTCCGCTCGCGCACCCAGCGCACCCGGTCCGCGGCAAGGGGCGTCTCGGACAGGTCCAGGGCGTCCGCGGCGCCCAGGGCTCGCGCGGCGTCCAGACGCGCCGCCGGCGCTCCGACCACGAACACCTCGGCGGCCCCGGAGAGCTGGGCGAAGACCGCCGCGTTCAAGCCGACCGGGCCGCTGCCCTGCACCACCACCGTGTCGCCGAGCGCGACGCCGGCCCGCTCGACGGCGTGGAACCCGGTCGGCAGGCCGCAGCCTCCTCCCATGAAATCCTCGGGCGCGATGCCCTCGGGCAGCGGCAGCAGGCGCACGCCGGGGAGGATCTCGATCGCCTCGGCCCAGCCTCCCAGAAGGCCGTCCCGCGCCGAAGTCGTGATCCCGTAAACCTTGCGGCGCGGGCAGCGGGTCGCCGCCTTGGCCACCAGGCAATGCCAGCAGGAGCCGCATGTTCCGAAGACGTCGAAGAACGTGACCACCGCACCCGGAAGGATCGGCCGTCCCTCGACGTCGAAGAGATCTCCTCCGGTCTCAGCCACGCGGCCGCAGTTGACGTGCCCCGGAATGATCGGGAACGGCACGCCGACGAGGCGGCCGTGATGGAGGTGGACGTCGGTGCCGCAGACCTCGCTGGCGACCATCTCCAGAACGGCGCCGCCCGGTTTCGCCCGGGGGGCGGGACAGCGTCTCTCCTCCAGGGGAGCGCCCGGGCCCGGCATCACGACCGCGCGAACCTCCGACCGCATCACAATCTCCTTATTGTGCTTCGCCGGCACGCCGGGCGGCCAAGCCGTGCCGCAGCGAGAGCAGCCACCCGCCGGCAAACGTCAGCGCGGACCCAATCAGCGAGTACCACGGCCATGCCACGCGCCGTCCCAGCGGAAACGGCAGCCATCCCTTCGAGCCCAGCCACAACGCCATCATGAACGCGACCGAGCCTCCGACGGCGCACAGCAGGTCGCCCTCCCGGGCGCGGCGCGCGTACAACGCCAGGAGGAAAGAGCCCAGGAGCCCTCCCGCCGTGACGCTGGCCAGTCCCAGCGCGACCTGAACCGCGGGCTGGGCCTGGGAGAGGAAAGAGAATCCCACCGCGAGAGCGGCAAGGAGGATCGACCAGAACAGCGTCAGCCATCGCCCCAGAGCGAGCCCGCGCCGGCCTTCGAGCGCGCCGGCTCCTCGCCGGGCGCCCACCAGATCGTGCGCCAGCGCCGAGGCCAGGGAGTTCAAGGCCGACGATTCCGAGCACATCGCCGCGGAGAAGACGCCCGCCACCAGGTAGGCCGACACGAGACCAGGCAAATGGCGCACGATGAACGTGGGAAAAATCTCGTCGGGGGAATGAAAGGCTCCGGACGAGGACGGGTCAATCGGCCGGCCGTGGAAAAACGCAAAGAGAAACGTCCCGATCGACAGGAAGAGACCCATCTGGAGAAGCACCAGGAATCCGCTTCCCACCAGCGCCTTGCGGGCGTCGGCCAGGCTGCGGCACGCCAGCAGGCGCTGCACGATCAGCTGATCCGCACCGTGGGTGGCCATCGACAGGAAGGCGCCTCCCAGCAGTCCCGACCAGAAGGTGTAGGGCTTCGAAAAATCGAGATGAAAATCGAACAGGGGCGTCGGCTGCCCGGCCGCGGCGCGGGCGGCGAGCCCGCCCGCGAATCCTCCCGGAAGCGCCGCGACCAGGAATCCCAGCGCGAGCAGAGCACCGGACAGATAGATGAAAACCTGGATGAGATCGATCCAGATGACCGCCTTGATGCCGCCGAGCAGCGTGTACAGCGCCGTCACCGCGGCCAGCAGCACGACGGCCACCCAGACGGGAATCCCCAGGATCAACGCGATGGGGATCGCTGGAACCGCCAGGCGCACCGCGGCCGCCAGCACGCGCGTGACCATGAAGAGAAGAGAGGTCGCTCGCCGCGCCGAAGGCCCGAAGCGCGTCTCCAGCAGAGCGTAGGCCGTGGCGAGCTCGCGTTGGAAGTAGGCAGGAAGCAGCAACGCCGCGATCGCGATCCGTCCCACGATGTAGCCCAGCACCAGCTGCAGGAACGCGAATCCGGTGCGGTAGGCGTCCCCGGGAATCGAGAGAAACGTCAGGGCCGAGGTCTCGGTCGCGACGATCGAGCCCATCACCGCCCACCACGGCATGGCGTGGCTGCCCAGGAAGTAGTCCCGGGCGTCTTTCTGGCGCCTGCCGATCCATCCCCCCAACAGGTTGATGGCCGCCAGATACGCCACAATGCCTAAGAGGGCCGGAAGGCCCAGCCGAAAGGCCCCCATCTACCTCCGAAGAGCTGTAAGATCAAAGCTTCCATTCTCGTCTAAACCGTGGAGCGGGAGACAACCCAAAGGAAGTGGACCATGTTTGAGGGCCTGTTTCAGCCTATGCATCTCCTGGTGATCCTCGGGATCGCCGTTTTGGTTTTCGGCCCCAAGAAGCTGCCCGAGCTCGGCAAGGGCCTGGGCCAATCGATCCGCGGTTTCAAGGAAGCCTTGAATTCCAGCGACAGCGCTCCTCCGGCGACGCCCCAGGCCCCGGCCGAGCCCAAGCCTCCATCCATCGACGGGCCTTCGGGTCCCACCAGCTAGCCTCGGCTTTCCGCGTCGGGGCGGCCGTCCAAACCTCATCCCGGGAGGACGCCGCATAAGTCTTTCCTCAAAACGCGGTCGCCCGCCTCGACCGCGCATAGGTTAGGCCTCGCCACGGGCGGTGCCTCGGGGCGACTCCCGCCGCGACCTCCGCCTCGCATAGGAACCAAGGAGGAGCAGTCATGCGAAAGGCCTTTCTGTCTCTGGTGTTGATCCTCTCCTGCGCAGCGGCGCTGGCGCAGACGCGGCAATTCAAGGCGAATCTCTCCGGCGCCAACGAGACTCCGAACCCGGCCGACCCCGACGGCGCGGGCTTCGCATTCGTAACCCTGGATTCCACCGCCGGGACGGTGGCCTTCACGCTGTTCGAGACCAACATCGCCAACCCGGTGGCCGCGCACATCCATCGGGGCCCGGCGGGCTTCGGCGGCGCGGTCATCATCCCGTTAAACGCCCCGTTCACCGCGGGTGTCGCGGCGGGCACCGCAACGGGCGTGGACCCCGCTCTTCTCACCGAAATCGCCGCCAACCCCGCCGGTTTCTACGTCAACATCCACACGTCCGACTTTCCCGGTGGCGCCATTCGCGGCCAGCTCTCCGCCGCCCCGGGAACATTCGCCGGTCCGATCCTCTTCGTGCCGGTCGTGGCCAAATTGACCGGTGCCCGCGGCGAGAACTTCATCGACGACGTGCGGCTGGTGAATCGTTCCGCCTCCTCCTCCAACGTCACGCTCGACTTCTTCGCCAGCAATTCGGCCGGCATGGCCGCGCCGACCGCGACCAAGTCCGTCACCGTGCCCGCCGGCTCACAGATTGTTCTCGACGACGTTCTCGGACAGACGTTCTCGTCGTCGGGGATCGGTGCGCTGCGGATCAGCGCCGATCAGGACGTGGTCGGCGATTCCCGGCTGTTGAACGACGAGCGGGCCTCGAACGCGGGAACGACCGGCATGGCCGTCCCGGCGATTCCTGTCGAGGCAGTCTGCCGCAACGGGACGGTGGACTTCCTCTCCAATGCCTCGTCCGCCGACGCCTCCTCCGGCCTGGGATTCCGCACGAACATCGGCTATTTCAATCCCACCACGACTCCCGCGACGATCGCCTTCACCGCGAACCACGACGACGGATCGGCCATCGCGACCAAGAGCGTCACGGTTCCCGGATTCGCGCATGCCCAGGTGACCCTTTCGACTCTGTTCGACGCAGCCTCCGCATCCGACCTGGCGCAGCAGGATTTCTTCATCGCGTACTCGGTTTCCGGAGGCTCGGCCTTCGTCTATGCGGCCCAGGCCGACAACAAGACCGGCGACACCTACTTCATCGCCCCGGCCTGCCGGTAGCCATCCCGCCGTGCCCGGGGGGACCGCAAAGTCCTCCCGGACGCACCGCTCCTGTCCATCCAGGATCAGAACCGATTCGTCAACCCGACCGAGCGCGGGAGGGTAGCGAAGGTCAAATTGAAACCAAGAGAACTCTTTTTTCCCAGGACCAGAGGATGACGATTGGTTTAATTCATTCATCCCGCTTGATCTGTTCGCCGTTCCGGAGGCGGTTGAAACGGGCGTTTACCCTTGGAAACGCTGGGACTTGCATTAGCAGCTCCTAAGAAGCGCTGGATTCCCTCCCGGAGGATCTAGCCTTGCGGGGTTCGGGAGGTATCCAACGATGAAACAGATCTTTCGTCTTGCGGCGGTCGTGGCGCTGGCTTTCCCCGCCCTTTGCCTTCATGCGGAGACGGTGACGCTGCCGGTGGCGGCGTCGGTGGTGGGAGCGGCGCCGTTTTTCTCCGACGTGCGAGTGTTCAACACGTCGTACACGGACGTGTTGAACGTGACGGCGACGTACCGGTGCGCGCCGGGGTCGGCGGGGTGCGCGACGCAGCCGGTGCAGGCGTTTTCCCTGGCGCCGCGGGAGGCCAAGGCGTTTGACAACATCTGCGTGAGTCTGTTCAACGTGCCCAACTCGCTGGGGGCGGTGGAGTTTTCTTCCAATTCAACGGGACTGGTGGTGACGTCGCGTCTGTACTCGCCGGCAGCGAGTCCGCCGTGGCCCAGCGGGACGGTGGGGTCGGTGGGGATGTTCATACCCGGACTGTCGTCGAGCGCGGCGCAGCCTGTGAGCGTATTGACGAATCTGTCCAACGCGGGATCGGCGACGGGGAGCTTCCGGACGAACATCGGCGTGTACAACCCCAACGGGGTGCAGGTGGTGGCGACGATCCGGCTGTACGACTTCGAGGGAAGTTTTCCGCCGGTGCTTCTGGGGGTGGTGCCGTTGACATTGGCGCCGCAAACGGGGACGCAGGTTTCCAACATCTACAAGACGGTGGGATTCGAGAACCTGGTGACGACGTCGGGGTACGCGACGGTGGAGAGCGACAACGCGGCCAACCCGCTGTTTACGTACGCGGCGACGGCGGACAACACGACGCAGGACCCGGTGCTGGTGGTCGGAGCCCAAGACGTGGCCGCCCCGGCGGGGTTCCATCCGCCCACGCCCACCACGACCTCCGGCGCCCCAGGCACGAATCCGACGGCAACGCCAACGGTCCCGGGAGCGACTCCGACTCCGACTCCGCCCGCGGGCTCGGTGCACGTCGTGAACATCGGGCAGGCGGGCGACGCGTTCACGGATTCCGTGAGCGGAAACAGCAACACCACGATCCACGTCGGGGATACCGTCCAATGGATGTGGAAGAACGGCTCGCATTCGACGACCTCTGGCACGTGCTCCAACGGGGGTTACTACGGCGGCGACTGCACAGCCGACGGCATGTGGGACTCGGGCACCAACTCTCCGGGCTTCACGTTCTCGCAGAAGTTCACGACCACCGGCACGTTCCATTACTTCTGCGGTGTTCATCTGGGAAGCATGACCGGCGCCGTCGCGGTTCAGCCGTAAGGAACCTCGGATTCCTAAAGCGCTGCGGCGGTCGCGCGACCGAGAGACATGGTGCGCCCGCCGCGATTGGAACGCGGGACTCTCAGGTTAGCGCCGCCGAATCCGGCGCTTGTCGCAGGCTCGTCGCTCGCCTTGCTTGCGTCCAATCAGACCGAAGTCGGACGTTGAATTCTCGGTTTGGGGTGCACCTCTTCCTGTCCTTGACCCGCTTCGGCGTGGCCTCGGCCAGATGAAGACCATGTACGGGGATCGAGCCGCACCTTACTGAGCCGGTGACCTGGCCAGGGCCTCCAGACGTTCAAGACGAGCCCTCAAGTCCTGAATCTCCCTCCGAGGAGGCGATCTCGCACCTCTTTGGTCGGCCATCTGGGAGACGCCGGGTCAGCTGAATTGGGTGTCTAATAGATATCAATCATGGGCGCTGCCGGCGCTTCTGCCGGGCCGTCGGTGCGGTGGGCTTCTCGAAGCTGTCGATCGAGCCAGGTCTGCGTGCCTCGGGCTGCGGCGCCCTCTCTTCCTGAGCCGATCCACGCTCGAGCGCCTCTTTCGGTGATCGCAACCTGGCACTCGGTATCTTCCGCGTGAGAGTCCTCATCGTCGACGCCAACGCGATCAGCCGCGACAGCTTGCGAGAGATCCTTGCCTCGGGGGCGCACGATGTCGTGGAAGCCGTCGACGGGGTTCAGGCCTTGAAGCTGCTGCGCTCAACGAAGTTCGAAGCCGTGATCTCGGACGTGCTGATGCCCGGAATGGACGGCTACCACCTCTGTTACACGATGCGCCGCAGCCGCCCGCTCAAGGACCTTCCTTTCATCATCTACACGTCCGTATACACGTCTCCTTCCGACGAGCAGCAGGCTTTGAGCGTGGGGGCGGACCGGTTCCTCACGAAGCCCCTCCCAGCCGCGGCGATACTGGAGGAACTCGAAAAAACGAGGTCCGAGCCGCGACCGAGCCGGAAGCTGGCGCCTCCAATCCCACAATTCAAAGAGCTCAAGCGATACAGCGAGAGGCTCGTGCGGAGGCTCGCGGAAAAGAACCAGGAGCTGGAAAGTGCCGAACGGCGCTATCGAGAGCTCGTCGCGCTGGCGCCGACCGGAATCTACCGAGTGACCCGCGAGGGCCGTTTCGTCTCGGTCAACGCGGCGCTGGTGCGCCTGCTGGGGTACGAGACGAACGAGGAAGTCCTGCGCCTCGATCTTGCAAGCGACGTCTACTTCGATCCGTCCGATCGCGAGCGCCTCATCGCGGAGGGCGAAAGGCTGGGCGGTCAGCTGTCGTCCGATGTCAGATTCAAGCGTCGCGACGGAAGCCCCTTCTGGGTTCGCGTCCATGCGCGGGCCGTTCACGGCGAATCGGGCGCCGCCGAGCACTTCGATGGGTTCGTGTACGACGCCGACGAAGGCAAGAAGGCCGAAGAGGCGCTCCGGCAGTCGGAGAAGCGCTTTCGCTCCCTGATCGAAGCCTCGCGCGACGCCATCGCCATCATCGACGTGGAGGGCGTGGTCAAGTACGCGAGCCCTTCGGCCGAAAGCCTCGCGGGCTACCTGCCGGAGGATCTGGTGGGCAGGAACGCGTTCTCGCTCGTTCATCCCGAGGACCTGCCCCGGCTGAAGAGCCGGCTGGCCGAGATTCTCGCCGGGGATGCCTCCACGGTGCCCAAGCCGATCTCCTTCCGGCTGCGGCATCGGGACGGCCAGTGGCGCTTCTTCGAGGTCGTCGCGAGCAACCAGATCGAAGATCCCGTCCTGCGCGGCTTCGTTCTCAGTCTGCGCGACGTGACGGAGCGCAAGAGCGGGGAAGGGTCGAATCGGAAGCTTCTGCTCGCCGTCGAACAGACGGGCAGCGTCATCTTGATGACCGACCCGGGCGGGAACATCCACTACGTCAACCCCGCCTTCGAGAGGGTCTATGGCTTCTCCCAGCAGGAAGTGCTCGGCAAGACGCCGCGGATCCTGAAAAGCGGCCAACACGACGAGAAGTTCTACGAGGAATTCTGGCGCAGGCTGCTCGCGGGCGAACCCGTGCATGAGGAGATGATCAACAAGACGCGGGACGGCAGGCTCGTGACCCTGGACGGCACGGTCACCTCCGTCTCCGATGAGGATGGGCGCCGCATCGGTTTCATTTCTGTGCAGGACGACATCACGGAGAAGAGGCTCCTCGAAAGTCAGCTCCGGCAGGCACAGAAGATGGAGGCCATCGGACAGCTCGCGGGCGGCGTCGCCCACGACTTCAACAATCTCCTGACGACGATCCTCGGCTACGCGGATCTTGCGATGCACTCCGCAGAAGGAGAGCCGATCGCCGAATCCCTCTCGGAGATCCGCAAGGCCGGAGAGCGGGCGGCTTCCCTCACGCGACAGCTCCTCGCCTTCAGCCGGCGTCAGGTGCTCGAGCCCAAGGTGCTCGAAGTGAATGCACTGATCGAGGACCTTCAGAAGATGCTCTCGCGGTTGATCGGGGAAGACATCGAGCTGCGGGTGGCCTTGCAGCCCGGCGTGGGCCGCGTTCTGGCGGATCCCGGGCAGGTCGAGCAAGTGATCTTGAACCTGGCCGTCAACGCGCGCGACGCGATGCCGCGGGGCGGCAGGCTGACGATCGAGACGGCCGATGTCGAGCTCGACGAGGCCTTCGCAGAACGGCACGCGACGGTACGGCCGGGCCCTTACGTCATGCTCGCTGTGACCGACACCGGCATTGGAATGGACGCTGCGATTCAAGCGCGCGTGTTCGAACCCTTCTTCACGACCAAGGAGAAGAGCAAGGGAACCGGCCTCGGCCTTGCCACGGTGTATGGCATCGTCAAGCAGTCCGGCGGCTCAATATGGCTTTACAGCGAGCCGGGCAAGGGGGCAACTTTCAAGGTCTACCTGCCCCGCGTGGAGCAGGCGCCCTCCTCGGTTGGGCTCGTCCCCGGCGCGGTCTCCGTTCTGGGCGGTTCGGAGACGATCCTGGTCGTCGAGGACGAAGAGGCGGTTCGGCGATTAACGCGCCGGATTCTGGAAGCTCGAGGTTACCGCGTGCTCGAGGCGGGCAACGGAGCAGAGGCTCTCGCGGCCGTGCGCGAACATGGCGATGCGATCCATCTGCTTCTCACGGACCTCGTCATGCCCGATACGACCGGCGCCGACCTAGCGGCCAAGCTCCAGGAATCTCGCCGGGACATTCGCGTGCTGTTCATGTCGGGGTACACGGATGACGCCGCCGTTCGCAACGGCCTTCTGGGGCCGGGGCACTTCTTTCTCCAAAAGCCGTTCACGCCGGATGCCCTGGCCCGAAAGGTGCGCGCGGCTCTCGCGTGACGAGAGCACCGGCGCGAGGCAGCGAGCGCGAGTCTCTCGGCCGGTGCAAGAGGAGCCGAATGACACGCTGAGGCTTGCCACCCTTTGACAGGAAACCGAAATCGAATCGGAAGAAAGCAACGCCTCTTGAACCCTGGCTTCTATCTCGTATCTCGAGCTCAGCGAATCTTCGTCCAGCGGCCTTCTTTCCGCACGAGAGTGTGCATGACCCTTCCGGGAACTGGAAGCCGATTCGAACAGGCCGGGCAACGGGCCAAGCCTTCGTTCACGCCGGTTCCGGCCCGTAACGAAACTTCCGGGGATCTTGCCCGGCAGTAGAAGAGAAGCTCCTCTCCGCAGGAGCAGGTCACTGGGACTTCGATGTAACTCCCGGTGTTGTCCATCGTCAAGGTCAATTCCTTAACCCCACCGCGGACCTGCGCAAGATGCAAACGAATCAAAAATTCTCACCCGCGATCAAACGGGCACTGAGGCAGTCACCAGCTGCCGTCGATCCGGCCGGCCTCAAAATGGCGCCCGCCGCGATTCGAACGCGGGACCTTCAATTCCGGAGAGCAACCGAGAGCATTGTTCGGGTTCCGCACTTTGAGCGGCTAGCACTGCGAGGGAGCGAGACCAGTCAATAAAGACGGGCCTGATCTCGCTCCCTTTCTTTCTTCCCGATCCTTTCCGTTCCGCCACGGAGGGCGACTCAAAGCCGCCGATTTGCACCGAGACCAAGAAAACAAGAACAGCGGCATCCCGGCTTTGGCCCCACGAGCCCGCGGGAACGGCGTCAGATCAAGACGTCGAGCGACACCAGGGTGGATTCGGTGATTTTCCGCATGACTGTCTCTCTTTCGTCGTGCGTCCCTCCGATCAGGTCCGACTCGCCTCCCTCCAGGCAGTCTCGTTCTCAAGCGCCGGGCTTCCGTCGCCATTGCAGCAACGACACGCTCGACGAGCGGCAACGGTAGACTCGGAATGAATTCGGCGGCGAGGCCGACGATACGGTTGGGAGCCGGTGCGGTGGAAGGTCGGGCTGAGATAGCGACGAGGCTGACGACACCTTAGACGGTGACGAAAGGGACGACGACATGGACAAATTGAACAGGCTCGTCCAAATTGGCCTCGCGGCGGCGTTGTTGGCCGCGCCGGCCCTGGCGCAGGAGGAGCACAGCCACTCGCACGGCGAAGACAAGCTCGGGACGGTCCATTTTCCGACCTCGTGCAGCGCCGATGTCGCATCGGAGTTCACGCGCGCCGTCGCCCTTCTCCATTCGTTCGGCTACGAGGAGTCGCGACTGGCGTTTCAGTCGGTCGCGCAGAAGGATCCCGCCTGCGGCATGGCTCATTGGGGCATCGCCATGACCTACTATCATCCGGTCTGGTCTCCGCCGACACCGGACGAGCTCGCCTCGGGCGCGGCGGCCGCGCGCAGGGCCGAGGATCTCGGGGCAAAGACCGACCGGGAACGCGGCTACATCGCCTCCATCGCGACCTTCTATCGCGACTCCGCGCAGGTCGATCAGGGCGCGCGGGCCCTCGCCTACAGCAAAGCCCTCGAAGAGCTTTCAGGCCATTTCCCCGACGACCACGAGGCGACGATCTTCTACGCGCTTTCCCTGCTCGCGACGGCCCGACCGGGTGACGCGACTTTCGCCAACCAGAAAAGGGCGGCGGCGATGCTCAACAGGCTCCTTCCGCTCGAGCCCGAGCATCCGGGAATCGCGCACTACATGATCCACGCATTCGATACCCCGCAGCTCGCGTCGGAGGCGTTGCCGGCGGCGCGTGCTTACGCGAAGATCGCTCCCTCGTCGCCCCACGCGCTGCACATGCCTTCGCACATCTTCACGCGTCTCGGGCTCTGGCGTGAGTCGATCGTGTCCAACATCGCCTCGGCTGACGCGGCCCGCCGGCTCGTTGCGAAGAGACATCCCGGTTCCGTCTCTTTCGACGCCCTCCACGCGCTCGATTACCTCGAGTACGCGTATCTCCAGATCGGCGACGAGGACAGCGCGCGCAAGGTGCTGGAGGAGGCCGCCGCCTCGACGCGATTCGACGAACCGAGCTTCGCCGCCGGCTACGCGCTGGCCGCGATCCCGGCACGTTTCGCGGTCGAGCGGCGCGACTGGAAGGCCGCCGCGGAGCTCGAGCCTTCGGCCGCCGACCTGCCCTGGAACCGCTTTCCGTACGCGCCGGCTCTCGTCCGCTTCGCGCAGGCGCTCGGCTCCGCCCGGACCGGGCGGCTCGATCGCTCTCGCGCGGCGCTGGCCGAAATCGAACGGATCCATGCCGGCCTCGTGGCGTCCCCCATTCCCGGGCCCTACGACTGGGCCGGCCAGATCGAGGCGATGGGTCTGGCCGCTCGCGCGTGGCTCGCCGATGCGGAGGGACGAAAAGCCGAGGCCTTGAAGCTCGCGAGATCCGCCGCCGAGCTCGAAGAGAAGACCGGAAAGCACCCGGTCACGCCGGGCTCGATCCTTCCGGCGCGGGAGCTCCTCGCCGATATGCTCCTTGAGATGGGGCGCGCCGATGAAGCGTTGAAGGAGTACGAGGCGTCGCTAGGCGAGGCGCCGAATCGCTTCAACAGCCTGGCCGGTGCCGCCCGCGCGGCTATGCTCGCGAAGAAGACGGACCGCGCTCGAGAGCTCTACGGCATGCTCCTCGAGCAGAGCGTCCCGGCCTCGCCCCGGCCCGAGCTCGAGCAAGCGCGGCGGTTCCTCCGGAAGCCGGCATAGAAGGGCGTCCACGCACACGGCCCAAACCACGTAGATTCGAACTCGTTTTCGAACTGACCTGTGAGAGGCCGCCGGTCGGGTTGGGCTTAATTCCTTGGGAAGAATAGTGCGCCCGCCGCGATTCGAACGCGGGCCGGGCCTCTGCAACGCAGGATCGCTCGTCAAGCCCGACCGAGTGCGAAGTCGCCAAACCCAAGTTCGTCCCTCCCAGCATGTCTCCTGTCCTGCGGGGTTTGATTGACCACTCAGCGAATGATTGATTCGTTGGCGTCTGGCAAAGAAATGTGATCGGCTCCGGAGTCAAATAGGACTGATGGACGACACCGGGAGTTACATCGAGGTTCCAGCGTCCTGCACTTGTGGCGCGAGTTTTCTCTTCTACTGCCACGACGGAGCCGGAAGTGAAGGCGCGTTCGCCTCTTGCCCGGAGTGCTCCGCTCGAATTCCGGTCCCCGATACCGCCATCCACGCTCTCGTGCGGGAAGAGGACCGATGGGAGCCACTTCGCCTGATTTCGAGGTGAGCGTTCCGCTCCGCGCAATCCGCACGACGCGGCCCTTCTTGGAAGTGCCGGAAAACTCGAACGGGAGAGGGGGCTCTTGCGCCTGACGACGTTAGACGTTTTTGGAACGCATCGTCATCGTTCGTTCTCCCGCGGGGTGTTCAGGAAGGTAATGAGATCCCCGACGTCGTTCTCGGCCAACAGCGGCCACGACATACCGAGATCCTGAGCGCGCCGGTACATCGCGGGGCCGTGCCGCCAGAGGGCCGTCGCCATCGAAACGGCCGTGTAGTTCTTGTCGCGCCTGCGAAGCGCCGGCGCCTGTTGCGTGCCCTGCGCGAGTCGGCCGTGGCATTGGCTGCAACCGCGACCGGAAAAAAGCACCTCGCCGACCCTTGCGGAGCCTCCCGGCTGGGAATAGCGGAAGCTGTAGAGGAACGCGAGCAGGTCGGCCATCTCCTGCTCGCGAAAGACGGCGCGCTCGACGTGCAGATGCCTCATCTGCTGCACCATCGCCGGAGAATGGTTCCACATCAACCCGGCGAACTCGAGGATCGTAGCCGGTAGCTCGCGGCCCGGTCCCAGCTCAGGGCCGACACGCCCGCCCTCGTCTTTGATTGAGTGGCAGGCGGCGCACGACTTGTCCCGGAAGACTTGCCAGCCGCGTCCGAAATCGGCCCTGAGCAGGTCCTCGTCCACTCTGGGGGCCGTTCCTTCGCCCCGGACATAGCTCAGGATGTCGTTCATCTCGCGGCCTTCGAAGCGGGGCCGATCGGCGTCGCTTGAGCCTGGATGGTTCCACATCGCCGTCGCCCAGCCGACCGCCGTCATCGTCGCGCCGAGTGCCGTGACGTTGCGAGAGACGAGATCTTTCTTGTTCCCCACCCGGTGACAGGCCACGCAGCCCTTCGCGGCGAAAAGGCTCTCACCCCGAGCGGGGTTGCCGGGCTCTCCGACGTATCGCAGCGTGTAGACGTAAGCGAGGAGGTCGGCCATCTCCCGCTCGCTGAAAACGGGCTGGACGATCTTCTGCGCCTGCATCCGCTCCCACATCTGAGGTGCGTGGTTCCACATTGCGGTGACCAGCTGATCAGGCCTTGACCACCCCAACTCGTCGGCGGCCAGATCCGGTGCCTGGCGCGCCTGGCCGCCTCCGGGGTTGTGGCAGGAAGCACAACCCTTCGTCTGAAAGAGTGCCGCCCCGGCTCGAGGGCTCCCGGTCACGAGCGATGACCACCGGTTCCTGGACTGCTGTCTCTGCCAGAGCAGAACGGCCAACAGAAGACCCAACGCGGCGACCGCCAGGAGGACTCGAACCCACAACCGGACCCCCGACTTCTGGCCGTTCGTCGTGTCGTCGTTCATAACCTTCTCGATGTCAATTCATGGCGCCCAGCGGCGAGCGCAGGAGGCAGTTCAGAATCATCTCACCTTGCCACGCTTTCCGCCCCTCCCATCGCCGCCGTTTGCAGGCGCGAAAGAGCGACCGGTAGAGCAAGGACAGGCCGCTCCGGCCGCCTCCATCGCCTGCTAAGTGTTTGGGAAATATGGTGCGCCCGCCGCGATTCGAACGCGGGACCTTCAGCTCCGGAGGCTGACGCTCTATCCGGACTGAGCTACGGGCGCAAAGACCGACCAAGACCTTGGGGTGAGTGGAGGGATTCGAACCCTCGACATCCAGATCCACAGTCTGGCGCTCTAACCAGCTGAGCTACACCCACCGCGGGACCGGCGAGTTTAACCGCCCCCCCGCCACCGGTCAAACCGGCCGCCCGGGGGTTCGTTGGCCGCCGTGGCATTACAGTTGGAACCTCGGAATGGCTGGACGAAGCGCTCCCTCCGCTCCCCGGCTCCGGCCGCGCATGCGGGTGCTGGTGGGAGACGACATCGTGCTCGGTCCGGGCAAGGCGGATCTGCTCGAGGCCATCGCGCGAAACGGGCAGCTGCGCCGCGCGGCAAGTGAGCTGCGCATGTCCTACATGCGCGCGTGGAAGCTCGTCCAGACGATGAATCGCGCGTTTCGAGATCCTCTCGTCGAGACGCTCCGCGGCGGCGCCCATCGGGGCTCGGCCCGCCTGACCCCGGCCGGAAGCACCATCCTGGCTCTCTATCGCCAGATGGAGCACGAGAGCCTCGCTGCCAGCCGTCCCGCGTTCGCACGGTTGAAGAGATTCCTGGCCTGATCCGAGATACTTGACTATATATATCGGCATGTGATCTGGTCCCGGCATGCGCACGACGGCGCCGGGCGGGCCCGGGACGACCTCGGAGTCCCGATGAAACGGCTGCTGACGGGACTTCTTCTCCTGCTTCTGCCACCCTCGGCTCGAGCCGACGAGATCCTCGTCTTCGGAGCGGCCAGCCTGACCGAGGCTCTGCAGGCGATCGCCGCGGACTACCAGGCCAAGACGCACACGGTCGTACGCTTTTCCTTCGGCGCCTCCTCGGATCTCGCTCGTCAGATCAAATCCGGCGCTCCCGCGGACGTCTTCTTTTCCGCGGACACGGCAAAGATGGACGATCTGGAGAAGGCCGGCCTGGTGCGCAAAGCTGACCGGCGCGAATTCCTGAGCAATGTCCTGGTCGTGATCGTGCCCGCTTCTTCCCCCCGCGCAATCTCGCAAGCGAGAGATCTCGCGGGATTGGCCCATCTCGCGCTGGCCGATCCGGCGGCCGTCCCGGCAGGCATCTATGCCAGGAAGTGGCTCGAGTCGCAGGGTGTCTGGGGATCGATCGAGCCCCAGGTCGTCCCGATGCTCGACGTGCGCGCCGCTCTCGCGGCCGTCGGCAGCGCGGCCGCGCCGGCCGGGATCGTCTACCGCACCGACGCGGCGATCTCGAGAGAGGTCAAGGTGGCGTTGACCGTCGCCAACGGACCGACGATCTCCTATTCGGTCGCTCCCATCGCGGCCTCGAAGAGCTCCGCCGCCCGAAAATTCGTGGACTTTCTCTCGGGAAACGCAGGCCGTTCCGTCTTCGAGCGGCAGGGCTTCGTCGTCAGGACGCCTTGACGGAGTGAGCTTTCTCCCGCCCGTTGCCTTCGACGGAGGGCCGCCATGAGCGCCGATGATTTCTCGATCCTTCTCTTGACGCTTCGGATCGCGCTGATCTCGACTCTCGTCATTCTTCCCCTGGGGATCGGAGCCGCCTGGATCCTGGCGCGGCCACCCTGGCCGGGCAAGGGACTGGCGGAGACGATTCTGTCCCTTCCCCTGGTTCTTCCGCCCACGGCGGTCGGCCTGCTGCTTCTCGAGCTCCTGAGGCGCGGCGGCTCTCTCGGCCGAATCCTGTCCGCACTGGGAATCGACGTCCTCTTCACCTGGAAATCCGTGGCGCTGGCGACTGCCGTGATGTCATTTCCGCTGCTCGTGCGGCCCGTCCGGGCCGCCTTCGAGGAGATCGATCCGCGGCTGCTCGGCATGGCCCGCTCGCTTGGCCGCCGCCCGCTCTCCGTCTTCCGACGCGTGGCGCTCCCGTTGGCCTGGCGGGGCATCGCGGTGGGAACGCTCCTGGCGTTCTCGCGAGCCCTGGGAGAGTTCGGCGCAACGATCATGGTCGCCGGCAACATTCCCGGCCGCACGCAGACGCTCGCCCTGGCCATCTTTCACCGCACCCAGATCGGGCAGGACCCGGCCGCGCTGCGCCTGGTCGGGGTAACTGTCTTGATCGCCTTCGCCGCGGTCTGGTCGACGGAATGGATCGAGCGGCGGCGCGCCCGCGCCCGATCCGCATGATCGATCTCGATATCCGGCTGCCGCTGGCCCACTTCACGCTCGAAGTCTCGGCGCGGTGCACGGGAGCCTCCGTCGCCGTGCTCGGGCCCTCCGGCGCAGGCAAGACGTCGCTCCTCGAGGTGATCGCCGGCCTGCGGAAGAAATCCCAGGGCCGGGTGCGGCTCGACGAATCAACGCTCCTGGACTCCGGAACTGGTGTCGACCTGCCGCCGGAGAAGCGGCGCGTCGGTTACGTCCCGCAGGATGCGCTGCTCTTTCCGCATCTGACCGTCGAGGACAACGTCCGCTTCGGCTTATCCGGAGCCGATGCCGAGCGTACCTTCGCCGAGGCGGTTGCGATCCTGGAGATCGACTCTCTCCTGGCGCGGTATCCGGCGACGCTCTCGGGAGGCGAGCGCCAGCGGGTGGCGCTGGCCCGCGCGCTGGCGACGCAACCCCGCCTGCTGCTCCTGGACGAGCCGCTCGCCGCGGTCGACGTCGAGCTGAAAGCCCGGATCCTCCCTTACCTCCTGCGCATCCGGGACGAACGGCGGATTCCGATCCTGTACGTGACCCACAACGCGGGCGAGGCGGAGGCGCTTTGCGCCGAGGCGCTCCTGCTGCGCCGCGGCCGCATCGAGGGACACGGGCCGACCGCCGAGGTCGTTGGCCCGCGGGCGCTGTCCGGAGTCGATCCGTCTGCGATCTTCGACAACATCGTCGATGGCACGCTGGAGCCCTCGGCCTCCGTCGGCGTCGCAATCCTCCGCCTACCCGGAGGATTACTTGCTGTGCCTGCGGTGTCCGGCGTCGGGCGCGGCGTCTACAGCGTCCAACCCGAAGAGATTCTTCTCTCCTTGGAGCCGCTCGAGCGCGTGTCGGCCAGAAACGTCCTGGCTGGCCGAGTGCTCTCGATCGACTCTTTCGGAAATGAGGCGATGGTTCGCGTCGAAAGCGCGGGCGTGTCCTGGCGGGCGCACGTGACGGCCGAAGCGCTGCTCGATCTCTCCCTGACCCCCGGCCTGCCGGTTTGGCTCGTCATCAAGACGCACTCGTTGCGCCGGCTGCAATAGGCTCGGCTCGATCGGCCTCGCTCGGCCGCAGCCCGCGTTGCACGATTCCCGACGGCCGCGCCCAGAGGTGGACCCGCCGGACTCCTGGTCACCGCCGGGCGGCTATCGGGACGTCGCAGCATCGCGAACGGTCCCGGATCTCTCAGCTTTTTCCTTGACCGGCGCCGCTCTCGAGGACTAGCCTTCCGCTCAAAGACTCCTGCAATACGGTCGCGGCGCAAATCTCGAGGAGGTCAGAATGGTGTCGAAATCCACACCTGTTCTTCGCTCGCTCCTGCTGCTTTTCCTCGGCCTTTGCCCGATTCCACTGTTGGCTCAGCAAACCGGGGCAATTCGAGGGAAGGTCACGGCCACGGACGGTTCCGCGCTTCCGGGAGTGACCATCGAGGCTCGTTCCAGCGTTCTTCCGGCGCCCCGGGTGACCGTCACCGGAGCGAAAGGGGAATACCGGCTCCCCGCCCTGCCGCCCGGCAGCTACACGCTCAAGTTCGATCTTTCCGGAATGAAGAGCATCACCCGAAATGCTCAGGTCCAATTGGGGCAGGACACCGTCGCCGACGCCGCGCTTGGCCTTGAGGTGACCGAGACCTCCACGGTGACGGCCGAGGCGTCTCTGGTCGACAGGGAATCCGCGACCATCGTGAGCGGGTTGACCACCAAACAGCTCCAGTCGCTCCCGTCCGGACAGGATTACCGCGACCTGCAAAAACTCATCCCGGCCGTGCAGTACACCGAGGACCTCGTGCGTGGACCGAGCGCCGGCGGCAGCGGACAGGACAACGTCTATCTGTTCGACGGCGCCAACGTGAGCCTGCCCCTCTTCGGAAATCTTTCCGCCGAGCCCGCGTCCCACGACATCGCCCAGATCACCGTCGTCAACGGCGGAGCCAGGGCGGTGGATTTCAACCGATCCGGCGGCTTCACGATCGACTCCGTCAGCAAGTCGGGCACCAGCACGTACCACGGCGAGGCCAGCTATCAGTTTCAGACCGCGGCCATGGCCGCGGGCCTCAACAGCGGCATCCAGTCCCGCTTCCAGGAGGATCGAAGCTGGATCAATGCGAGCGTCGGAGGCCCGATCCTCCAGGACAACTTGTACTTCTATGGTTCGTACTACCGTCCGGAGCAGAAGAGGGACAATCGCGCCAACCTGTACGGCGACCTTCCGTCCTTCGACAGCACGCGCAACGAAGGGTTCGGCAAGCTGACGATCACGCCCATCAGTTCCGTGCTCTTGAACTTGAGCTACCGTGACTCCAAGCGCGTGGACAAGAGCGACCTCTTCCTCGCCAACGCCGCGCCGACGACGGGCACCGGAAATGAGGGCACGCTGAGGATCGGCACGTTCGAAGGATCCTGGATCGTGAACTCCAGGAGCTTCGTCACCGCGAAGTACTCGCACTTCGAGAACCTGACGGAGGGGCTGCCGGACAACATCTCCAGCGCGATTCCCTCGTTCGCTTCCGGTACTCAACTGGACGTCGCCAACCTGGACCAGCAGGGTTTGCTGACGGTGCCGGTGCTGGTCCCTGGCGCGAGCGACTACAACGCGTTCGTTCAGCCCATCATCGACAGATACGGCTATGGCCCTTCCGGAGCGAAGGTCGGTGGCGGCACAGTCGGTTTCGGAAGCCAGTTCGACCAGGATAACTTCTTCCGCGACACCGCGCAGATCGGCTACAACATCTCTTTCGGCGAGACCGTCACGCATGACGTTCACGTGGGCTATCAGTGGTCCTCCGACCGGGAGACCCTGATCCGGAGCTCCAACGGCTGGGGCTTGCTCAGCGTGCCGGGCGGCCGGCTCGCGCCGATCCCCGGGACGGGGCAGTCGGCCTTTTACACCGCGACCTTCCAGCAGCAGACGACGGGCCAGGCGGCCCCGATCAAGTCCGAGTACCGGTCGCAGAGCTTCGAGCTCAACGACGTGATCCGCTGGAAGAATCTCTCGTTCAACCTCGGTCTGCTCGCGAGCAACGATACGCTCTATGGCCAGGGGCTGCGCAACGACTACTCGACGCTGTCCGGATACGTCTCGGACCCCGGGAACAAGTACGAGATGTACCAGATCCCCTTCAAGAAGATGATTCAGCCGCGCATCGGCGTGACCTGGGCCTACGACGGAAGAAACACGGTCTTCGCGAGCTACGCGAAATACAACCCTTCCGCCAACTCGCTGCCGCGAGCGGCCTCGTGGGATCGCAACCTGACCGGCACTTTCATCGACGCGTCTTTCGACAAGAACGGGGTGCTCTTCGCCGCCATACCCCGGGGCTCCTCTTCCGGCAAGCTGTTCGAGCCGAACATGACGCCACACACTGTCAACGAGTTCCTGGTCGGCACGGCCAAGGACTTCGGATCCCGCGTGTCCGCCCGGCTCTACGGACGGTACCGCAAGGGGACCCACTTCTGGGAGGACACGAACAACAACGCGCGCGTCGCCTTCGACCCACCCCCCGGCATTCCCCGGAGCTGTACATTCCGGACCTCAGCGCCAGGCTCGCCCAGATCGGCAGCGGCTCGACGTACGTGATCGCCGATCTGGACGGCAGCTTCACCAAGTACTACGAAGGGACGCTGGAGGCGGAGTGGCGGGGCGACAAAACCTTCGTCCGCGGCACCTACACCTTGAGCCACTACTACGGCAACTTCGACCAGGACGACACGACGGGCGGCCTCAACGACATGAACACCTTCATCGGCTCGTCCAACATCGGCGACGGTGCCGGACGCCAGCTCTGGAACTTCAAGTACGGAAATCTCCACGGCGACCGGCCCCACCTGGTGAAGATCTACGGCGCCCGTCAGGTGCCCTGGAACGCGAGCGCCGGCCTTCTTCTTCGTCTTTCAGTCGGGGCAGGCGTGGGAGATTCAGAGCTTCGAGCCGTACCGGAGCCTGACGACGAGCACGAGCGACTCCGACCGCTTTGCGGAGCCGGCCGGCTCGCGGCGGGCCCCTTCCCACTGGCAGGTCGACTTCAATTACACCCAAAACGTCGCGCTGTCGAAGCTCTACACCGTCCAGGTCGGCTTGGACGTCTTCAATGTCTTCAACAGGCAGGACGGCTACAACATCGACCCGCAGGCACACGACTCGACCTTCGGAATGCCGAGGAATTACTACAATCCGCGGCGCCTGCAAGTCGCCGCTCGGTTCCTGTTCTGACGCCGCCGAGACCAAACTCCGGTTGTTTCTGAGTTCGGGCGCCCTGGTTGGAGCACCTTGCGAGCACCGAGGGCTCGCAGCGGAATCCATCCGCCGCCGTTTTCGGCGCCCGAACTCGTTCAGTGCATGTTCGCCCCCTGAAACAAGCGCTCGGAAGCGATGAGCTTTCGGGTGGTCGCGTCGGCGCGCTCCCGCGCGAGCGCGATCCGGTCGGCCCGGTCGGGCTCCTGCAGAAGCACGCTGACCTGGGCCCGTTTGAAGAGCGCCATCGGGTAGTCCGGACTCGAGGGCGCGAACTCGGTCGAGAGACGCCTTCGCCTCGGAGAGTCGTCGGGCGGCGAGATAAAGAACCCCGAGCTCGAGATCATGCGCGAAAGCGCCGCCCTGCAGGGAGCGCGCCTCTTCGAACGACTCGATCGCGAGCGCCGTCTGGCCGGCGCTCATGGCCAATTCCCCCAGCCGCACGAGCTCCATTGCCGAGGCCTTGCGCATGCTGTAGATCCTCTGGCGCAGAGAGATCGCCTCGGCGGCTCGTCCCTGACGCTCCCGGACGACCGCGAGCGCCTCGAGAGCGGGCAGGCGATCGGGCGCTTCGGCGACGATCCGCTCGAGCAGAGGCACGGCCCGCTGCCACTGGTTGCCCCGCGCATAGTGCAGCGCGAGGTAGGTTCGGACATCCTGCGAGTCGGGGGCGATCTCCGCGGCCCTGTCGAAGGCCTCGAGAGCCCGCTTCTCGTGTCCCAGGGCGGAGTGAGCGGTGGCCAGCTGAAGGACCGCGTCGAGATTCTTGGGATCTTCGGCCAGGATCCTCTCCAGCAGCGGAATGGCCCTCCGCGTACTCCTCGCGCAACGAAGAGGCTTGACGCCTTCTCGAGGACGTCGAAGAGACGGCTCATGTCGGCGGGGCGCGGAGCGTCTTTGCGCACCGGCGGGACGGACCTGGCGCCGATGTAGCCGAGGCTCGCGAGCTTGCGCAGATCTTCGCCGGCGAGCCCGTCGGCGGCCGGCGGCGCTCCGGGCGACGGGACCGGATACTCGCGGAGGACCTTTACGACCGCCCGCGGCAGATCCGCCTGGACGGCAAGATCGCGGCTTTCCGCCGGATCGGCCGCGACGTCGTAGACCTCGAGCCGTCCGGCGAGGATCGCCTTGCGCCGGCCGGAGACGGCCATCACCTGCGGTTGCCATCCGTACGCGAGAAAGGGTTTCATGGCCTCGGCCAGGACGATTTCCTCTTCCGCGTCTGCGAAGGCTGCCTGATCTTCTCGAGGCCGGCCCAATCCAGGATCGTTTGAAAGACCCTCCGCGTGCTCACCGGCGTATCGCTCAGGCCTGTCCGGATGCCCGGCCCGACGAGCAGCAGCGGGACATGCACTGTCGCCTGGTAGAGAAGATTCCCGTGCTGGGACTCGCCATGATCGCCGAGCCCCTCACCGTGATCGCCGACGACCACGACGGCGAGCGGTCCCCGGGCTTGCTGCTCGAAGGCCTTTACGAGCCGTCCTAATTGCTCGTCCATCGCCGCGACCTCGCCCAGGTACGGCTTCCCGGCATAACGGCTGCGGAAGGGCTCGGGGGGGGTGTACGGAGAGTGCGGGTCGTAGTAGTGCACCCAGAGAAAAAGGGGGCGCCGCGACTCCTGGAGCAGATATGCGAGAACCCGTTCCGTCGTCTCCCGAGACGTGCGCTCGGCGCGGCCCGCCGGCAGCTCGTCGTCATAGACGTCGAATCCGCGGGCGAGGCCGAAACGCCGGGCCAATGTGAACGCGGAGACGAAGGCTGCGGTGCGGTAGCCGGCCTCGCCGAAGGCGCTCCGCCAGGACCGGACGATCCTCGGAAAGGTACCGCGCGTTCTCATGGACGCCGTGCCCCGCCGGATAGAGTCCCGTCATGATCGAAGCGTGCGAGGGAAGCGTCTCGGGAACGGTCGCGTAGGCCTGGCGGAAGCGGCGGCCCCGACCCGCGAGCGCGTCAAACGCCGGTGTCGTCGATCCCCGCGGCCTCCGGGCCGATCGCGTCGGCGCGCGTGGTGTCCAGGGTGACCAGCAGAATCGACGGAGGGGCGGCTGCGCCTGGGGTCTCACGCGACTCCGTCTTCGGCGTCTCTCGACAGGAGCCTGCGAGGAGCGTCAAACCGGTGAGAACGAGAGCCTGGGCCCGCCCCGCCGCGGTTCGGGAGCAACGGTGAACCATGGAAGGAGCGATAGGCTACGCCCTCGACCCGGCCGTCGGCAAGCGGGGTGCCAGGCAGTTCGCTCGAACGGGTCCTGCCCGCGGACCGACTCGCGGGCGAGAAGGCCTACTCCTCCCCGCGTTCGAGCCGAACGAGATCATCAAACGTTTCCCTCCTGCGCACGACCCGGAAGGCGCCCTTCTCGACCAGGACTTCCGCCGCCCGCGGCCGAAAGTTGTAGTTGGACGCCATGGCGAAGCCGTACGCCCCCGCGTCGCGGATGGCCAGGAGATCTCCTTCCTCCGGCAGAGCCAGCTCGAGATCGCGCGCGAAGAAGTCGCTCGTCTCGCAGATCGGGCCGACGACGTCCGCGACGATCGACTGTCCTCGCGGGGGGCCGACGGATTCAATCGGATGGATCGCGCCGTAGAGAGGAGGGCGGATGAGATCGTTCATCCCGGCATCCGTTACGACGAATTGCTTGCCCGAGTTCTGCTTCAAATACAGCATGCGGGTCAGCAGCACTCCGGCCGGCCCGACGATCGCGCGGCCGGGCTCGGTCAAGACCGTCAGGCCGAGCTCGTGGAAAGGAGCCAGCACCGCGGCGGCGTACGACTCGGGCGAAAGGCCCTCCCGATCTCCTGTCGCGATGCCGATCCCTCCGCCGACGTCGACGGTCTCGAGCTCGAATCCGAGCGCGAGAAGGCGGCGCGCCAGTCCGGCCAGCTCCCGGGCGGTCTCCGCCAATGGCGCCGGATCCAGAATCTGGCTTCCGATATGGGCCTGCACGCCGGTGAAGACGATCCCCGGCAGCGGCCGACAACGCTCGTAGATCCGGAAGGCCTCCGCGAGGTCGATTCCGAACTTGTTGTGCTTCAAACCGGTCGAGATGTACGGGTGCGACTTCGCGTCGATGTCGGGATTGACCCGCAGCGCGACGCGGGCGCGGACGCCGTGGGCGTGCGCCGCCGCGCCGATCTTCCGGACCTCCGACTCCGACTCCGCGTTGAACGCCAGGATCCCGGCCGCGACGCCGTCGCGAATCTCCTCGTCGGTCTTTCCGACGCCGGAGAAAACGATGCGGTCGGCCGGGAATCCCGACTCCAGGCAGACGCGCAGCTCTCCTCCGGAAACGACGTCCGCACCGGCACCGAGGCGAGCCAGGAGCTCCAGGATCGCCAGATTGGAGTTGGCCTTCGTGGCGTAGCAGACCAGGTGAGGCACGGACGCGAGCGCGGCGTCGAACCGGCGGTAGCGCTCCTCGATCGCCGCGCGGCTATAGACGTAGACCGGCGTCCCGACCTTCGCCGCGATTCGCGGAAGAGGCACGCCGTCGCAGGTCAGTTCGTCCTGGACACGGGAGAAGCCGGGCACGAAGGGACGATAACAAAGGCGCCGTCTCTGCGCGGTTTCTTCGACTCATCGCCCGAGCGGGAGAGGTTTGAGCAAGCCGGCCGTCGGATCGAGCCGAGCGAGCGCATAGTCGTTTCGCCAGAAAAGACGCGTCGCTTCGCTTCCAGGCTCCATCCGGGGCAGACGCCAGCGCAGATTCGCCGCGACCGGATAGGCGTGGTTGGCGACCTTGCGAAGGACCCCGGAGCCGAGGTCGAGAAGAAACGAATCCTGCGAGGCCCAGACCTCCAGCGGAGTCGGGCTGATGGACAACGTCAGCTTGCCCGCCTCGGGCTCCGCCCCGATCCGGACGAAGCCGGCTCGGCCCAGATCGAAGACGCGCTCCGGGCGCCCGTCGGCGGTGAAGAGATGCAAGCGGCCTGTCCCCCCCGTCGCTTCCGCCAGAACCGGCCGGCCGTCGGATAGGAACGCACGGGAGCCTGGATCCCAGGTCGATTCTCCAAGGGAAGCCACCCGAGCGCCGGACGAAGCGTCGAAAAGCGAGACGTCTCCGCGTTGCTCCCAGACGATGAGACGCTCCCGGCGGTCGTCGAACGCGAGGGTGAATGGCCGGCGAAAGTCTCCGATAACCGCGGTCCGCGAGACCTTTCGGGCGGAGACATCGAAGGAGAGGATTTCGATCGAGGCGAACGTGTTGTCTTCACCGCGGTCGCCGCGCGTCGTTCGATAGAGGAGCAGATGGTCGTGGTCCGCGAAGGCGAATCGCAGAGTCTGGAGTCGGTCCAATCCCAACGGTAACGCGCTCAGCAGTCGACCCGACGCGACGTCGTAGACCGAGACCCCGCTGTGATCGGCCACGGCCAGCCTCGAGCCCTTCGGCGAGAGCTCGAGGCTCCAGGGACTCGCCGTGATCGACGTGCGAACCGGGCGAAGGTCGCCGACCCCGAGCCGGCAGACCCAGACTTCCTGAGGCGCCTGACGATCGAGTCCCGCGCGTTGCGTCCACACCGCGGTCGTCCCGTCTTGCGACAGGACGGCGGTTCCCTCGCGGCCGACCCCTGCCCGCACGAATCGCCCCGAAGCGACGTCGTAGAAGAACGAGGCCGCCACGTCGGCACGATTCCTGGCCCAACCCCCGAGCGTGATCCAGCTTCCCCTCGCGGCGGCACCTTCGACCCGCAGGGTGGTGAGATCGCCGGGACCTGGCGACAGCAGCCACCGCACGTAGACCAGGGACGCGGCCGAGATCAGAAGCAGCAGGCTCCAGAGAACCGCAAAGCGCACCCGGTTGCCGCGCGTCGCATCGACGCGCCCCACGGAAACCTGCGCTCCCCCTGAGGCGAGCAAGGCCGCCGAGCAAGCGACGAGAACCGAGACCGCGAACCGCTCTGCGGCGACCGGCGCCTCGGCCCGCAGAAGCGGCACCGCGATCCACCACATCGCCCCAAGCCATGCGGCGGCCGCGATCAGATCGCCGGCGACCCAGATCGACCGCGAGCGCAGGGCCAGGCTCACGACGTTTCCCAGGGCCAGGAAGACGAGGACAGAAAAGAGAAACGCGACCGCCGCGCCCGCGGCAAAGCCCGTCGAGCGCAGCTCACGCATCCACGTTGCGCGATCGTAGACGCCCGCCGGAAGAAGGACCAGAAGCGCGGCGAGAGCCGTCTGGAGCCACGCCCCGGCGAGCTTGCCCGTCCAGATCGCCCCGCTCGAAATGGGCCGCGCGAAGTAGAACCCCAGCCGGTGCTCCGACAGGTCGCGGCCGATCGCCGTCGTTCCCAGAACCAGGGACAAGGCGGCGGCGAAAGCGATTGCCAGGAAGGCGGCGGAATAGAGGCGGACGTCCGCGGATCCGTAATGGCGCACGCCGCTCAAGAGAGGCATGAAGAACGGGAGCAATCCGAGTATCGCCGCGGCCGGGAACACGCCGCGTCGCTCCCTCATCTCCCTGCGGGCGACGGCAAGGAAACCGGTCATCGCACGCCTCCGATTCCGGCGACGGCCCCCGTGGAGGTCTCGCCGACGAGAGAGACGAAGATCTCTTCGAGCGACATGGCGCAGGCCTCCGCATCGACGACGCCGTCGGTCTGGCGGAAATCCTCGAACGCCAGATCGTCGTAGTTGTCGACCACGGCGTCGATCCCCCACCCCCGGACCTTGACCCGGACCGCATCGAACGCGTCGAGCTCGGTGCCGTAAGCCGAGCGCGTCTCGCTCATGCGGTTGCCGTAGCGAATCCTCCGGAATCGGGTCTTCAAGGCCTCGATCTCTTCGTCGACGACCAGGCGGCCGGCCCTCAGAATCCCGATATGCGTCGCGATCCCTTCGATCCCCGCCAGATCGTGCGTCGTCACGAAGACGGTCGTTGCGCGATCGGCGAGCTCGCCCACCAACTCCTCGTAGAAGGCCTTGCGGGCGACGACGTCCAATCCCAGGGTCGGATCGTCCAGAACGAGCAATTCGGGGGCGTGACCCAGAGCCATCGCCAGCATGACCTGTCCCTTCTGTCCCTTCGACAGGCGGGCGAATGGAACCTCCGGCGGCACCCCAAACCGCTCCAGCCTTTGCTCGACCTGGCCTCGGTCCCACCTCGGATACAGGCGTCTGCAGAACGCGGAGATTTCGCGCGCGGACATCGTGGGAGGCGCGTCCGGCTCCTCCGGGACGACGCCGACCCGCACCATCAGCTTCGCGCGCCGCCGCCACGCGTCCTGACCGAACAGGAACACCCGCCCGGAAGAAGGCTTCTGCTCGCCCAGCAGGCATCGCACCAGCGACGACTTTCCGGCGCCGTTGCGGCCCAGGAGTGCGTACACACCGCCTCGCTCGACGGCAAACGACAGGCCGAAGCAGGCCGTGCTGCGGCCGTAGCGCACCGTCAGGCCGTCGAAGGAAACGACCGGCGTCTCGGTCATGGCTTGTCTCCGCGTCCGGTTCCGACGTTCAACCGCCCCCACGCCGTGGAAAGCTCACGCTCCGCTTCGCCCGGGTCCGCCCCGAGCGTCGCCGCGAGGCTGGCATAGCGGGTCGCGCCGGCCTGAAGGACCCTGGACCGCTCGGACCGGCGCAGCACCGGCGGCGCGTCGGCCACATAGGTCCCCTCACCCCGGCGGACCGTCAGGACGCCGGCGTCGGCCAGGCGCTGATACGCCTTTGCCACCGTCGCCGGATTGACCGAGAGCTCGCGCGCGAGATCGCGCACCGATGGGACAGGACGGCCCGGCGCCAGAGCCCCCGCGGCAACCAGGCGGCGCAGGCCCTCCTCGATCTGGCTCCAGATCGGCGTGGCATCGGAGGGATCGACGCGGAGGCTGCGCATGCGTGACTTACTGTATTAGTACTATAATACAGCAAGGCGCCCGACTCAAGGCCCGTCTCTACACAGAGGTTCCGACGCCGCCCGCTCCGGGCTCGGGAACCGGTGCGCGGATCGCCTGGTGCTGGTCGTAGGCGCGAAGGGCCCGGGCTCTCCACGCGATCAGGGCGACGATCGCGATCGTGGCCAGACCGCCCGAAACGACGGAGACCGTCGCTCCAAAGATCGAGGCCACGACGCCGGCCTCGACCTCGCCCAGCTGCGGCCCGCCCATGAAAAAGATCATGTTGACCGACGTCATGCGGCCGCGCAGAAAGTCGGGAGTGATCAGTTGCCGCAGGGTCTGGCGTATGACCGTGGAGATCGCGTCGGCCAGACCGGTTCCCGCCAACGCCAGAAGTGTGAGCGGAAAGCTCCGCGAGAACCCGAACACGACGGTCGCCGCGCCGTACGCCGCGACGGACCAGAGAAAAACGCGCCCCTGGCGGGTGGGGAGCGGTCGAACGGACGTCCAGACGGAGCCGGACAGAGCCCCGATCGCGGGTGCCGAGACCAGCAGACCGTAGCCCGAGGCTCCGACCTTGAGGATCTGGTCGGCGAAGATCGGCAAGAGCGACATGGCGCCGGAGAAGAAGGTCGCCAGGAAATCGAGCGCCATCGTCCAAACGATCAGCGGCGTGCGGAAGACGAACCGCAGTCCCTCCTTCAAGGCCCGCAGGGGTGGGCGGAGGCGCCCGCGCCGCCTTCGGCTCTTCCCGATGTCTTCATGGTCAGGAGCGCGGCGATCACTCCCAGAAACGAGAGCGCGTTCAAGAGATAGATCCAGGCCAGGCCCGTCGTGTGGACGGAGATGCCGGGCGGGAGCGGCCCGCGCGGCACCAGCCCGGCGCCGCTGCCGGCGATGATCAAGCCGGACAACGCGGGACCCGCGATCATCGAGGCCTGGAACACGGAGAAGTTTAGCGACAGCGCGCCCGAAAGCTCTTCGGGAGGAACCAGACGCGGCAGGAGCGCCTGGCGTGAGGGCCCGTCGAAGGCGACCGCGGCGGCGGAAAGGGCGTTCAACGCATAGATGATCCAGAGCGTCTCGAGGTGGAGAAAAGTCACCGCGGCCAGGGCCAGAGCCACGACGGTCATGGCCGACTGCGTCGTCGCCATGAGCTTTCGGCGGTCCAGGCGGTCGGCGAGCAGCCCGCCCCAGAACGAAAAAATGACGATCGGGACGACGCGCGTCAGTCCCACGAACCCGAGCGCGAGCGGCGAGCGTGTGAGCAGATAGACGTGCCAGTTGATGGCCACGACCTGCATCTGCGATCCCGTGGAGGAGAAGAGCTGGGTCGCGACCAGATGTCGGAAGTCGCGATGCCGCAGGGCGATGTAAGGGCGGGAGCGGACGGTGGTCAAGGAACGGCGGATCTTAACCCGGATCGTCTCGGGTCCCGCACACCCCCTCTGCGTGCGCGCGGCTCAGAGCAGAGCCGCTCCCAGGATCAGGACACCGGCCGCCAGGCAGGCCGCGCCGATCCAGGACAGAACGATCCAGCCGTTGGGTTTCTGCGCGGCCGGCTTGAGAACCGAGAAGGCGAATCCCGCCGGCACCAGGATGGGCGGAACGAAGAGAAGGCAGCGCACCAGGGTCTTGGCCGGCTCGGAAAGGGCCGTCTTGTCGACGTAGAGGATTCCGACCAGGGCCAGGATCGCCAGCACCCCCGCGTGCGCGTGCATCGCGCGGAAGAGGGCTTGCCGCACGGGATTCTCGAAGTAGCCGGGGTCGCGGCGCGAGACCATCCACAAAAGGAAGAGACCGCCGACCTCGATGGTCGGCACGAGCACCAGGATCAATCCCGCGACCGTCCGGGACGCGTCGGAGACTCCGAACATCAGTGGACTCCTTTCCGAAAGGCAAAAATTCCGCCGGTTCGAGCTCTTTCCAAGATCCGGGCCAGCCGCCGCAACTGAAACTCAGGAATACCGACCGTCGTACGTGATATTGAGACTGACCGGTCAGTGCCGAAATAAAACGCCGCGAAGACAGCAGGGCTCAAAATGCGGGTCAAGACCCCCGACAAGAAACGGACGATTCTCCAGGCAGCGACCAACGTCTTTGCCACCAACGATTTCCATGAGGGACTGATCGACGACGTGGCGCGGACGGCGGGCGTGGGGAAGGGGACGATCTACCGCTACTTCCAGACCAAGGACGAACTGTACTTTCAGACGGTCTGCCAGGGCCTGGACGAGCTCGGGCAGACTCTGGCGAGCTCACTGCCCGGCGAGTCTTCCGCCACGCGCCGGCTGGAGCAGATTGCCCGAGGGATCCTCAAGTTCTTCTGGAACCGCCGGGACCTCTTGAACCTTCTCTATTCCGACGCACACCGATTCGTCGCCCGGCACGAGGAGTTCGCCAGGCGCCGCGAAATGGTCCGGCAGCTCGTTCACCGCACGATCCTGGCCGGAATCGAGCGGGGAGAATTCCGAGGCGTCGACGCGCGGATCACGGCGGACCTCTTCTGGGGAATGGTGCGCACGGCCGGATACTTTCGACGCGACACGGACTCGCTGGACGATCTCGTCTCGCAGATCCTCGGCGTCTTCGGACGCGGCGTGATCCGGAGCGGCGCATGAAGAAGAGCCGTGGGATCCGGACGGCGGTCCTTGCCGCCGCACTGATCTCGACCGCGGGATGCGCCTCGTTTCCGCCCCGGCACGCGATCGACGACGCCGTCGCCGCAGCGCCGGGCAAGCCGTGGCAGCCGCCGCCGGAGGCGCGCCCTTCACCGACCCCGACACCGGCGCCCGCCATTCCTGAACAGTACCTGCGTCCGGGCGCCACGCTCTCTCTCGCTCAAGTCGTCGACGTGGCCCTCGCCAACAATCCCTTGACCAGGACGGCCTGGTTTCAAGCCCGCGCCGCCGCGGCCAATGTCGGGTCCAAGGCCGCCGCCTGGTTTCCTTCTCTCGAGTTGGACGCCAACCTGACGCGCCAGAAGCAGACCTTCAACGGATCGACCGGACGCTTCACGCTGCTCCAGACGACTTACGGACCGTCTCTGACGCTGAACTACCTGCTCCTGGATTTCGGAGGCCGGAGCGCCGACGTCGCGGAGGCCCAGCAAGCGCTGTACGAAGCCGACTGGTCGCACAACGCGACGATCCAGAATGTCGTGCTGTTGGTCGAGCAGCAGTACTACGCCTATTTGAACGCCAAGGCCCAGGCCGCGTCCGCCGAGATCAGCCTGAAGGAGGCGCGCGAGAGCCTCGCCGCGGCCGACGAGCGCCACCAGGCGGGCGTCGCCACGATCGCCGACGTGCTGCAGGCCAAGACCGCGGCATCGCAGGCCGAGTTGAACCTGGAGACGGCAGAAGGGCAGATCCAGACCATTCGCGGGTCGCTCGCGACCGCGCTCGGCGTGCCGGTCAACATCCCGGTCGAGGTGGGCGACCTTCCCGACGCGTTGAACGTCGATCAGACGGTGGAAGCCGTCGATCAGCTGATCGAGCAGGCCCAGACGCAGCGGCCGGACCTTGCCGCCGCGAGGGTCGAGGTATCGAGGGCCAAGGCCCACGAACGCTCGGTGCGGTCGTCCGGCTGGCCGACCCTTTCGCTGACCGGCTCGGCCAGCCGGCCCTATTACTACAGCCCGGACGGGACGTTCTCGGCCAACAACTACGCGGGCGCGATCCTCTTCCGATTCCCGATCTTCACCGGGTTTCAGAAAACGTACGACACGCTCCGGGCCCGGGAAGAGGTGCACGTGGCCGAGCAGCAGGCGCAGACGCTCGGGGATCAGGTGCTCCTGCAGGTCTGGACCAGCTACTACAGCGTCAAGACCGCGGCTCAAAAGGTCAAGACCGCGCGCGATCTGCTGGCCTCCGCCACGCAGTCGCAGGAGGTCGCCGCCGGTCGCTACAAAACGGGCGTGGGAAGCATTCTGGATTTGCTGACCGCGCAGAGCGCCTACGCCGCGGCCCGTGCCCAGGAGGCACAGGCGCGCTCGGACTGGCTCCTGGCAATGGCGCAGTTGGCGCACGACACCGGAACGCTCGGCGTTGCCGGAGCGCCCCGAGAGGAGAATCGATGAGGATCGGACCGCTGCCGTTGGACCGCCTGCTTGCGCCGGCGCTCGCTCTGCTCTGCCTGGCCATCGAGTCAAGGTGCTCCGGAAAGGACGCCCGCGCCGGGATGGCGCCCGAAGCGGTGCCTGTGGCGGCCGCGACCGCGGCCCGGCAAGACGTGCCGCTCGAGGTGCGCGCCATCGGTCACGTCGAGCCGTACTCGACCGTCGCAGTCAAAGCGCGGGTCGGCGGAGAGGTCACCCGGGTCGGATTCCGCGAAGGCCAGGATGTCCGAAAGGGAGATCTCCTGTTCCAGATCGATCCCCGGCCGTACCAGGCGGCCCTGGACCAGGCGCAGGCGCAGCTCGAGCGCGACCGCGCCGTGGCTCAGAACGCGCAGGACGACTCCAGGCGGTACTCCGACCTGGCGGCCAAGGACTACGTCACCAAGGAGCAGTACGACGCGACGCGTTCCAATGCCACGGCGACGATGGCGACGGTGAGGGCCGACGAAGCGTCGGTTGAGAACGCCCGGCTCAATCTCGCTTACTGCGCCGTGGCCGCCCCCATCTCCGGACGCGCCGGAGCGGTTCTGGTCTACGCCGGAAACATGGTCAAGGGCAACGACGACAACCCCCTGGTCGTCTTGAACGAAATCCAGCCCGTCTACGTCTCCTTCTCCGTGCCGGAGTCCTCGCTCGCTCTGATCCGCGAACACGCGCGGCCGGGAGAGAAGCTCCTGGTGACGGCGTCGCCCTCGTCGGAGCCATCCCACGGCCAGACGGGGGAGCTGACGTTTTTCAATAACACCGTTGATCCCACGACCGGCACGATCCTTTTGAAGGCGACGTTTTCCAACCACAACGAAGCGCTCTGGCCGGGCGAGTACGTCGACGTCGTGCTGCGCCTGGCGACCGAGCCCAACGCGATCGTCGTGCCATCCCAGGCCGTTCAGACCGGGCAGGCCGGGCAATATGTCTACGTGGTCAAGAGCGATCAGACGGTGGAATCGCGGCCGGTCACCGTGAGCCGCACGCAGGGAACGCTCGCCATCGTGTCCCGAGGATTGGACGCGGGCGAGCAGGTCGTCACCGACGGGCAGTTGAGGTTGGGACCGGGGGCGAAGGTCCAGATCAAGCAGGGACCGTCCACCCAGGGGAGGAGCTCATGAGCGTGGCCGAGTTGTTTATCCGACGCCCGGTCATGACCACGCTGGTCATGCTCGGGATCCTGCTCTTCGGCGTCATGGGCTACCGCCTCCTGCCCGTCTCGGACCTGCCCAATGTCGATTTTCCGACGATCCAGGTGTCGGCGAACCTGCCCGGCGCCTCGCCCGAGACCATGGCCTCCGCCGTGGCCACCCCGCTCGAGAAGCAGTTCACCACGATCGCCGGCCTCGATTCGATGAACTCGACCTCCATCCAGGGCAACACCCAGATCACCCTCCAGTTCAACCTCTCGCGCAATCTCGACGCCGCGGCGCAGGACGTGCAATCCTCGATCGCGGTCGCGAGTAAACAGCTTCCGCAGGGAATGCCGAGCCCGCCCTCCTACCAGAAGGTCAACCCCGCGGATTCTCCGATCCTGTATCTGGCGCTGACCTCGCCGAGCCTCCCCCTCTATGAGCTCGACGAGTACGGCGAAACGATGATGGCGCAGCGCATCTCGACCATCAGCGGCGTCGCGCAGGTCCTGGTGTACGGCTCGCAAAAGTACGCCGTCCGTGTTCAGCTCGATCCCAGCCAGCTGGCCACCCGCGGGATCGGGATCGACGAGGTGTCGGCGGCCGTTCAGAACACCAACGTCAACCTGCCGACGGGGACGCTGTACGGCCCGCACAAGGCCTTCACGGTGCAGGCCAACGGGCAACTGACGGACGCCGAGGCCTACCGTTCCGTCGCCGTCGCCTATCGCAACGGGTCGCCGGTGCGCCTCGACCAGATCGGGCGCGTCGTCAACGGCGTCGAGAACGACAAGACCGCGGCGTCGTTCATCACGCCCCGCTCGGCGGAACGCTCGGTCATCCTCGCCATTCAGCGGCAGCCCGGGACCAACACTGTCGAGGTCGCCACGGCCATCAAGAAGCTCCTGCCCACGTTTCGGCAGCAGCTCCCGCCTTCGGCGTCGCTCCACATCCTCTACGACCGTTCCGAGTCGATCCGCGCCTCGGTCGACGACGTCAAGTTCACCCTGCTGCTGACGCTGTGCCTGGTGGTTCTGGTGATTTTCCTCTTCCTGCGTAACCTCTCGGCAACGGTCATTCCCAGCCTGGCCCTTCCCCTCTCCATCGTCGGGACCTTCGCCGCGATGTCCATGCTGGGCTACAGCATGGACAACCTGTCGCTGATGGCGCTGACCCTTTCCGTCGGCTTCGTCGTCGACGACGCCATCGTCATGCTCGAGAACATCGTGCGTCACATGGAGATGGGGGAAGACGTCATGGAGGCGGCGTTGAAAGGCGCCCGCGAGATCGGTTTCACCATCATCTCCATGACCCTGTCGCTCGCGGCGGTGTTCATCCCCATTCTCTTCATGGGCGGCATCGTCGGGCGTCTGTTCCACGAGTTCGCCGTCACGATCGGCGTGGCCATCCTGGTGTCCGGGTTCGTGTCGCTGTCGCTGACTCCGATGCTCTGCAGCCGGTTCCTGCGTCCTCAGCACGGAAAGAAGCGCGGGCGCTTCTACGAGACGTCGGAAAGGTTCTTCGACGGAATGCTCGGAGCGTACGAGACCAGTTTGAAGTGGGTCATGGCGCGGCGCCGTCTGACAATGGCCGTCTCCGCTCTGATTCTCCTGGCCACGGGCTGGCTCTTCGTCAAGATCCCCAAAGGGTTTCTCCCCTCCGAGGACGCCGGGCAGATCTTCGGCTTCACCGAAGCGGCCCAGGGGATCTCGTTCGACGCGATGGCCCAGCATCAGAAGGCCGTGGCGGACATCGTCCAGAAGGATCCCAATGTCGATGCGTTCATGTCGAGCTACGGTTCCCGCGGCTCGATCAACGCGAGCAATTCCGGCGTGGTGTTCATCCGGGTCAAGCCGCGGGGAGAACGCAGGCTCTCCGTCGACCAGATCATCCAGGAGCTGCGCCCCAAGCTCGCGCAGGTCACCGGCATGCGGGTCTACCTGCAGAACCCGCCGCCCATTCGCATCGGCGGAAACCTCACCAAGAGCCTGTACCAGTACACGCTCCAGGACGCGGACACCAAGGAGCTCTACAAGCAGGCGCCGATCCTGGAGCAGAAGATGCGGCAGCTGCCGGGATTCCAGGACGTCAACAGCGACCTGCAGATCGCCAACCCCCAGATCAACGTCGAGATCGACCGGAACAAGGCCGCCGCGGTGGGGCTGACTCCCCAGAAGATCGAGGACGCCCTGTACACCGCGTACGGGACGCGCCAGGTCTCGACGATCTACGCGCCCAACAACGAGTACCAGGTCATCATGGAGCTTCTTCCCAAGTACCAGGCCGATCCGACTTCCCTGGCGCTCCTCTACGTGCGCAATTCCGCCGGGCAGCTGGTGCCGCTCTCGGCCGTGGCCGCCCTGACGCAGAATCTGGGACCCCTCGCGGTGACCCACTCGGGCCAGCTCCCGTCCGTGACGATCTCCTTCAACCTGAAGCCGGGCGTCTCGATCGGCGACGCGGTTCAGAGCGTCAACCGGATCGCCCGGGAGACCCTGCCGGCGACCATCACGACGAACTTTCAGGGCCAGGCGCAGGCCTTTCAATCGTCGCTCCAGGGGCTTGGCCTGCTGCTGGTGATGGCCATCCTGGTGATCTACATGGTGCTGGGAATCCTGTACGAGAGCTTCATCCATCCTCTGACCATCCTTTCGGCGCTTCCCTTCGCCGGATTCGGAGCTCTGGTGACGCTGCTGATCTTCCGAACGGAGCTCTCGATCTATGCCTTCGTCGGGATCATCATGCTGGTGGGCCTGGTCAAGAAGAACGGCATCATGATGGTCGACTTCGCGATCGAGGCCGAGCGCAAGGAAGGCAAGTCGCCGGAGGAGGCGATCTACCGCGCCTGCGTCGTCCGCTTCCGTCCGATCATGATGACGACCATGGCCGCGCTGATGGGAACGCTGCCGATCGCCCTGGGCTTCGGAGCCGGCGCGGAGTCGCGTCGGCCGCTCGGGTTGGCGGTGGTCGGCGGCCTGCTCTTCTCACAGACCCTGACCCTCTACGTCACGCCGATCTTCTATCTGTACATGGACCGGCTCCAGAGGCGGCTGCGCCGCCGACCCGACCGCCGGGTGCCCCCGATCGAGGAGAGACCCGAGCCCGTGCGCGAAGTGATGGACGAGCGCGTCCCGGCGACCGCGGCGCTCCGCGTCTCGGAACGCTAGGATCGAAAGCCCGGATCGGAATCAGGCGTACTTGCAGCCCACGCGCAGGCGGCCGCCCGGCAGCCGGTCCTGGTGGGTCACGCGGATGCGCACCGGGCGCTTCTCTTCCTGCGGGTGCCAGGAGACGAGCTCTCCCTCCGTCCGCGAAGGAACGCTCGGGTGCCCGCGGGATTGAAAAGCCAGACCGCCGAACCCGACGTTCATGACGGGGGCGACGAAGGCCGCTCCGCCCGAGGCGACGCGCAGCCGCATCCGATCGAGCGCGAACCGGGGATAGCGGCGCCGATTGGCCCCGCCGAACACGAACTGCTCGCGGCAGTCGTACAGGCGGGCGTCGGCCACCTCCAGCAGCTGTTGCGCGGACCGCCCATCCAGGGGAGAGGCGGCCACTCCGTAGTAGAGGTCGAGCGAGATGCGCGGACGGCCCAGCCGGACCGCCGCTGCGATCCGCCTGCGGACCCGCTCGGCGATCGACACGGCGGCCAGGCAATCGGCGTGGGGAAGGATCAGCACGAACTCGTCGCCGCCCCAGCGGCACGGGGTGTCTCCCGGACGCAGCGATTGCCGGATCACCTCGGCGGTATGAATCAGGGCCCGGTCCCCCGTCCGATGGCCGAAGCGATCGTTGATCGACTTGAAGTCCTGGAGATCCAGGATGGCGACGGAGACGGGCTCCTCCGCGCGCGCGGCCCGCACCAGATGCCGCGCCAGGTTTTCGCCGAGAAAGCGGCGATTGTAAAGACCGGTCAGAGGGTCGGTGATGGCGGAGAAGCGCAGATTCTCCAGATCCTTTCCCGCGACGACCTGGGGCTCGGAGAGAAGCCCCTCTCGGCTATGGAAGAGATGGAGAAGAACGGTCTGGAGCGAGATCGGCTCTCCCAGGGCTTCGCGCAGGCGGCCGTGAAGCCTTCCGGCCTCGACCCAGGCACGCTCGGCCTGACGCTCGGTCAGTGGCAGTCCGGACCATTCGGCGAGCAACCGGGCCAGGATGTCCGCCCGGGATGTCCGGCGTGCCGTGGTCGCTGCGAGGGCGCCTTCAAACGCGTTGAGATCGAAATCGCGGGCCCGTCCCAGGCGCAGGAGGCGCAGGTACGCGCGGCTCGGCTCGGCGTTTCCTCTCGGGCGGCCGCCTCGGGCTGCGACGGTTCTTCGCTTGACGAACGGATTCAAGGGATGCCCCTCGTGAGTGGCGCGGATCCTAGCACGAAGCCGCCGTTTTTCCGGAAGGAAGGACCCGGACTGTAATCCCCGAGCGGTTCGGTTCGTCAGAAAGGCAAAGGAGGCGGGGAAGAGCTGGAACTTCAAGCGACCGAGGGACCTCCTCCCTCCGTTCCTAACCGTTACCGCCAACGGCCTCGAGCCGTATACCCCTCGGAAGCGGAAGCGTCGTCCGAGAGCTCTTCCCCGCCTCTCCTTGAACCAAGCCCTCGACCGTTCTCACGTTAGAGTGCGGACCATGCGTGGGCGTTCTCAGCGCGGTGCGCGCCTGGCCCTGGCGATCGGGACCTGCTTGTTTCCCTTGTGGACGGCTTGCGCCGGCGCTCCCGCGCGACCGACGGCCCCGGCGCGATCCGCCGACGATCCGATCGTCTCCCAGCTGACGCAGCTGCTCAAGCTCGACCCGGCCCAGCAGGAGCGCGTGCGTCAGCTGCTCCTGGAGCAGTACGAGCGCGACGCCCGGATCCGCGCGAAGTGGGAACAGGGCGCCCGGGTCCGACCCGAGGAGATCCTGGCCAGCCGCGGCATCTTCGAGCGGGACCTGATGGCATTGCTGAGCGAGGAGCAGCGGCGCACGTTTGCCGACGAGCGCCTGAAGCTCCAGATGAAGGGTCTCCGAGGATCCCACGGCGGGTTCTAGGTCCGCGGCCGCTCCCGACCGCGGGCGGGCAGCGCGCGCCGGAATCAGCGGCGATTTCGAATCGCGCGGGCGGCCACGCGATCGACGGCCCCCGGAAGAATCAGGCGAACGAATCTCCCCACGCGTCCCCGCGCCGAGCCGATCCACAGGCGCCGGCGGCTTCGCATCGCCCTGACGATCCCGCGGGCGCACGCCTGCGCGGACATGATCCTGCCCTCCTCCATCGGACTCTCCCCCAGTGGCAGGCCGTCTCGCCCGATCGCCCGGCGATGGATCTCAGAGACGACGAAGTCCGGCGCCGCGATGGTCACGGAGACGCCGCTTCCTTCGAGCTCGATGCGCAGGGACTCGAAGAACCCGATCAGCGCATGCTTGGTCGCCGCGTAGCCGGTGCGCTCCGGCACTCCGGTCAGCCCGGCCAGTGACGAGACCGCGACGATGCGGCCGCGTGCCTCCTTCAACGCCGGCAGCGCGTAGGAGGTCGGGAAGATCGCGCCGAGCACGTTGACGCGGTAGAGCTTCTCGTAGAGGGACAGGTCGCGCGTTTGGTCGAAGCGCGACCACATCGTGATTCCCGCGTTGGCGACGAGGGCATCGATGGCGCCGAAGCGGTCGAGAGTTCCGGCGACGAGAGACCGGCAGGCTTCTTCCGAGGTCACATCGGTGACGAGAGCCATGGCCTCGGCCCCCAGGCTCTCGCAGCTGCCCGCGACCTCGGCCAATCGCTCCTGATCCCGCGCGGCCAGGACCAGGCGCGGCCGCTCCGGCGCGAGCTCCAGGCACAGGGCCCGGCCGATCCCGGAGGAGGCCCCGGTCACGACGACGGTCTTGCCGGTGAACTCGGTCGCGCGAAACCGGGCCGGCGCCGCCACCTTACTGCGCGATTCCGAGCTCCCGGAACACGAACGCGTCGTCGAAGGCCGCCTCGCGCAGCCGGTCGTAGCGGCCCGACGAGCCGCCGTGGCCGCCGGCCAGGTTGATCTTGAAGACGAGGGTGTGCTTGTCCGTGCGCGTCGCGCGCATCCTGGCCACGTACTTGGCCGGCTCCCAGTACATGACCTGGCTGTCCTGGAACGAGGTCTTGACCAGCATGGCCGGATAGGCCTTCGCCGCGATGTTGTCGTAGGGGCTGTAGGCGCGGATGGAGTCGTACTCAGCCTTGATCTTCGGGTTGCCCCACTCCTCGAACTCGGTCACCGTCAGCGGCAGGGATTCGTCGAGCATCGTGTTGATGACGTCCACGAAGGGGACGCGCAGGATGACCGCGCGGAAGAGGTCCGGCCGCATGTTGGCGACCGCACCCATCAGAAGGCCACCGGCGCTTCCCCCTTCGATGACCAGACGATCCCTGAAGGTGTAGCCCTCGGCGATCAAGGTCTCCGCCGCCGCGACGAAGTCCGTGAAGGTGTTCATCTTGGACATCATCTTCCCGGCGTCGTGCCACTTCTTGCCCATCTCGCCGCCGCCCCGGATGTGAGCGATGGCGTACACGAATCCGCGGTCGAGAAGCGAGACCCTGTTCGAGTTGAAAGTGGCGAACATCGGCGCGCCGTAGGAGCCGTAACCCGTGAGGACCGCCGGATTCTTGCCGTCGTGAGCGAGTCCTTTCTTCGAAACGATGGAAATCGGGATCCGGGTGCCGTCGGCAGCCTTGGCCCAGCGCCGCTGCGCCACATACGCCGCGGGGTCGTACCCTCCGAGGACCGGCGTGCGCTTCAAGAGCCTGCGCTCCTTCGTGGCCATGTCGTAGTCGTAGACCGTCGGCGGAATGGTCAGCGATTCGTAGTCGAACCGGAACTCCTTCGTCGCGAACTCCGGGTTGGCCTGGGGAAAGGCGGCATAGACCGGCTCGGGAAAAGCGATGTCGTGGGACTGGCCGGTCGCAAGATCGGTCACCGCAAAACGCGGGAGGCCGTCCTGCCGCTCGAGGAGCACCATGTGGCCGGCGAAGAGATCGAGGCCGGCGACCATGACGTCTTCGCGGCAGGGCACGATCTCCTTCCAGCCCTCCTTGCGGGGGTCCGCAACCGGCGCGGTCACGACGCGGAAATTCCGGCATGCCCCGCCGCTCCCGGAGGAAGAGTTCGTCCGGATGTAGAAGAGATCGCCGCGATGGTCGACCTGGTACTCGTGCTCCTTCTCGCGCAGCTGCACGACCTTCCATTCCCCCTCCGGCGTCGCCGCCGAGAGGAAGCGCCACTCGTCGGCGGTGTGGGAGGAGGCGTTCAGAAGGATGTACGCGCGGCTGCGGGACCGCTCGAGATCGATTCGAAAGAGGCCGTCCTTCTCCTCGTACACCAGGACGTCCTCGGAGACGGGTTTTCTCAGGACGTGCCGGTACAGGCGGTAGGGCCGCTTGGCGGAATCGTCGACGACGTAGAACAGCGTCTTGTTGTCGGCCGCCCATGCGACCGAGGAGACCTTCTCGATCTGTTCCGGTAGAAGTTCGCCTGTTGCGAGGTCCTTGACGCGGAGACGGTACTCGCGAAAGCCGGTGTTGTCGGTGGAATAGGCCAGGAACTTCCCGTCGTCGGAGATCTCCCGGTCCCCGATGGCCATGAACTTTTCTCCCTGCGCCAGGGCATTGACGTCCAGGAGCACTTCTTCGGAAGCTTCCAGGCTGTCCTTCTTGCGGCAGTCGATGGGGTAGGACTTCCCCTGCTCGGTGCGCGAGTAGTACAGGAATTGGCCCATCCGGTAGGGCACCGACAGATCCGTCTCCTGAATGCGTCCGAGCATCTCCTTGTACAGGGCTTCCTGGAGGCCCTCGGTCGGCTTCATCACCTCGTCGGTGTAGGTGTTCTCGGCCTTCAGATAGCTCACAACTTCTGGATTGTTTTTGTCGCGCAGCCAGTCGTAGTCGTCCTCCCGCTTGTCACCGTGAAGGGTGTCGACCTTAACCACCTTCCGGGCCGCCGGCGGCTGCGGAGGCTGCGCATGTTCGGCCGGCGAGGGCGACGCCAGCGCCGCGCCGCCGGCTAAGGCCGCCCATCCGATCCATCCCTTCACGTCTTCCTCCCTCTTCACTTGGCCGGCGTCTTCGAGCCTGCGGCCTTGGCGAAGTCTCCCGCCTTGACGATGGTGATTTGCGCGGGATCAATGTGCCGGCGCATCGCCTCGACGATCTGGGCCGGGGTCAGGGCGCCGATCCTCTTCTCCAGGTCGGCGTCCCAGGCCAGCGTCCGGTGAACGTAGAGATCCTGGGACAGGGTGCGCGCGAGCGGCGCGTCCTGCGCGCGCACGACCTGGCGCGATTGGAGGTAGCCGGACTTGGCCTCCCGGACCTCCTGGTCGGTGAAGCCGTCTTTGAGGGCCCGCTCGACCTCCTCGCGGAACGCGGCCTCCAGCTTCCTTTCGTTCTCGGGCGCGTAGATGGCAAACGCCACGAAGGCTCCCGACTTCTCAAGCGGCGACGCCTGGATCTGCGAACCGACCCCGTAGGACAGGCCTTCCTTCTGGCGGATGCGCGTGACCAGCCGGGAGTTCAGAAAGCCGCCGCCCAGCATGTAGTTGCCGAGCACCAGGGCCGGATAGTCGGGATCGTCGTCCTGCAACGGCAGATTGAGGCCGGCGATGAAGAAGGCGTTGGCCTTGTCCGGCGCCTCCAGCGCCTGATTGACCGGTTCGACTTTCTGGTACGGGCGCGGCACGCGCTCGAACGGCTTGGCGCTCTTCCAGTCGCCGAAGAGCTCCGCCAGCAGACCGGCGATCTCCTGCTCGTCGAAGTCTCCGACCACCGCGGCCTCGCCGTGCGAGGCGCCGTAGAAGTCGGCGTAGAACGATTTCACCTGGTCCAGGGTGGCGCCCTTGTAGTCGGCGGCCGATTCCTCCGGCGTCGATGTGTAGCGCACGTCGCCCTTGGGGTACGGGCTCATGTGCCGCTCGTACGCGGTCTGGCCCATGGCGTTGGGATCGCTCTTCTCCTGCTCGATCGAGGCGAGGTTCTCCTCCTTGAGGAGCTCGAGCTCGCTTCCCGGGAAGGCCGGGGACCGAAGCACCTCGCCGACCAGCCTCCATACCGCGGGCAGGTTCTCCCGAACCGTCTCGATCGAGACATTGACCTGCGTCGGGCCCCCGGAGATCGCGACGCGGGCCTTCAGCTTGTCGAACTGGTCCTTGATCTGCTGGCGGGTGTGCGTGGTCGTGCCGCGCAGAAGCATGTCCGCGGCCAGGTCGGCCACCGTCGCCTTGCCCATGAGGATCTGGGCGTCGCCGAAGCGAAGGGTCATCGTCGCGACGACGGTGCCGCCGCGGGTTTTCTTCGGAAGCAGGGCGAGCTTCAGGCCGCTCGCCAGCTCGCTTCTCCGGACGCGGGACTCGATGTTGGCGGGCGACGGGTCGAACGCCTCGCCCTGTCGCACGCCGGCCTCCCCCTTGTAGTCCTTGAGCAGGGCGGCGACGTCCGGCGTCTGCGGAATTTCCGCTCGGTCGGGCGCGGAGGTGGGGATGAACCGGCCCACGGTCCGGTTGGATGGCTTCAAGTACTCGCGGGCCACGCGCTGCACGTCCTCGAGCGTCGCCTTCCTGACCCGGTCGCGGTTCAGGAAGAAGAGCCGCCAGTCTCCCGCGCCGATCCACTCGCTCATCTGGAGGCCGACCCGATCGGCGGAGTTCAACGTCAGATCGATGTTCTTCAGGAGCTTGGCGCGGGCGCGGTCGAGCTCTTCCTGTGTGACCGGATGAGCGGTGAGGGCGTCGATCGTGTCGAGCATCGTCTTCTGGGCGTCGTCGAGCGACGACTCCTGCCGGACCTCGGCATCCAGCAGCAGAAACCCCGGATCGTGGAGGAACAGGAACTGACTCGACACCGAGCTTGCCTTCTTCGTCTCGACCAGCGCCTTGTGGAGGCGGCCGGAAGGAGTGTCGGCCAGGATCTGGGCCAGCAGATCCACCACCGCGGAGTCCGGATGGGGGCCGGAGGGGACGTGGTAGGCGACCGACAGGGCCTGGACGTCGCCGACCCGGCGCAGCGTGACCATCCGCTCGCCGTCCTGCGTCGGCTCCTGCGTGTAGGTCTTCTGCAGAACGCGCTTGGGGCGGGGAATCGGCCCGAAGGTCTTTACGACGCGCGCAAGCGTCTTGTCCTCGTCGAACCGGCCCGCGACGAGGAGATACGCGTTGTCGGGCTGGTAGTAGTTCCGGTAGAACGCCTGGAGCCGCTCGATCGGCACCTTCTCGATGTCCGAGCGCGCGCCGATCGTGTCGTGGCCGTAGTTGTGCCAGAGATACGCGGTGGAAAGGACGCGCTCGTCCAGGATTCCCGCCGGATCGTTTTCGCCGAGCTCGAACTCGTTGCGCACGACGGTCATCTCGCTGTCCAAGTCCTTCCTGGCGATGAAGGAGTGCACCATGCGGTCGGCCTCGAGATCCAGGGCCCACTGGAGGTTCTCGTCGCTCGCCTGGAACGTCTCGAAGTAGTTCGTCCGATCGAACCACGTCGTGCCGTTGGGGCGCGCGCCGTGCGACGTGAGCTCCTGCGGGACGTTGGGGTGGCGGGTCGAGCCCTTGAACATCAGATGCTCGAGCAAGTGGGCCATCCCGGTCTCGCCGTAGTTCTCGTTGCGGGAGCCGACCCGGTAGGTGATGTTGACCGTGACCGTGGGCTTGGTCGGATCGGGAAAGAGCAGCACATGAAGGCCGTTGGCCAGGACGTATTCCGTGATTCCCTCGACCGAGGTGACCTTCCGGGCCGCTCCGGGTCGCGCGCTCGACGCGGCGGCGCGGACCGGGGTCCTGGAGTGAACGGGTTGGCCGGCCGCGACGGGAAGCGTCGAAAGGCACAGCAGGAGGGCGGCGAGACTCTTGGGAAAACGCATCAGACCTCCGCGGGAACGGGGTCCCGCAACGGGGAACCCCCGGATTCTATCGGTTGCGAGCTTCCGGTTATTCCCGCTCGCGCTCCCCGCGGTACCGAATCGCAACGGCCACGATCTTGCGGCCTAAAATGGGATACGAGCGCCGGTCCCACCAAGGGCCCTCGTAGACTCGACCCACCCGCCGGGTGCGGTCGTAGACCAGAACGGCCGCGTCGGCTCCGAGCTTGGCCGCCTCCTCCCGGATGGCCTGCTCGATCTCTTCGACCGGCGGATTCCCCGACGGCTCCACGAAGACGTGGCCGAGGCGGTCGTGGGGCCTGCGGGGCTCGCGCCGGAGGATGATCACGGACGAGGGGGACGCGGGGGGAAAGGACGGCGCACCGATCAGCCGCTCGGAGGAAACCGACACCGAGCTGCACCCGGCCACGGGAAGGGCCAGAAGCAGGAAGAGCAGCATCTTTCGCATCTGGAGAATCCTACCGCCGTTGCGTAATTGCCGGGGGGTCGCGGCCCGTCCAACACAAAGAAGGTTTCCGAGCGGAAACCCTCGAGACCATGTCCGAAGGACTGATCGCCCGCAATCGCCGTCGCCGACGCCGGTGGGCGCTCGTTCTGCTCGCCGTCGTCGACGCGCTGCTCTGGGCCGCACTCGGCTGAAGCGCCGCAATCGAGCTTCCGACTCGATCGATGCCGGCCGATCCCGGGGCATCCCGCGCCGCTGCTCGCGCCTCCGGACGACCTTGGCCCTCCCTCTGATCCGGCAAAGCGGGAATGGCTCAAAAGCGATAGCATCCCGGCGCCCGATATCCCGGCAACGGCATGCCTCAAAAGTCACGCACCAAGCACATGTCCGCCGGCTTCCTGGCCATCATCGCCTTCAAGTACTTGAAGGCGTTGATCTTCGTCCTCATTGGCTTTGCCGCCGTCCATCTGGCGCGCCTGTCCACGGTGCCCTCGGTCCACGAGCTCGCCCATGTCTTTCGGGTCGCTCCGGAGAACGAGATCGTGGCCCGCCTTGCCGCGGTGGTCCGCGAGATCACGCCGGGCCAGGCCATCGGGCTGGGCGTCATCTCGTTCTTCGTCGCGGCGGTGTTCACCATCGAGGCGACGCTGCTGCTGTTCCGGCTCTGGTGGTCGACCTACTTCACCATCGTGCTCACGGCTCTGGGGATTCCGCTGGAGATCTACGAGATCCTGGAGAGACCGCGGGGCCCACGGCGTTACGCGCTGCTGGCCATCAACGCCGCGATCCTGATCTATCTGTGGAGACGCCGAAACGAGTTCCGGTCCGACGACCGCCACGCCACCTAGCCGGCAGCGACACACGTCAAGCGCAGTGACGCTCGACTTCAGCCAGAAGCCGATCGAGCTCGATCGGCTTGCGAACGAAACCATCGACGGGGAGCACGCTGTCGTGCTCCGGATTCGTCAGGTACGCCGAAAGCACGACGACCGGGACGGCCGCGACGGCGGGATCGCACCGCCGGCGCGACAGAAAGTCCCAGCCGTCCACGCCCGGCATCATCAGGTCGAGCAGGATCAGGCAGGGCGGGTGGCCGTTGCGCAGTTGCTCGAGCGCGGCTTCGCCGTCCGTCACGGTCTCCACCCGATAGCCCGATTCTTCCAGGACGCCCTGCAGGGCGCGGCGCAGAGAGAGGTCGTCTTCGACCAGCAGAATCGTCTTGCGCATCGGCCAGGGATCGGCTGGAGCAAGAGTGAGGCCATTCAACGCGACGACGCCGAGGCCGAGGCCGTCGCCGCGGGGTGGGCCTCGAGCCAGGCCTCGACTTCTTCGGGGTGGTAGCCGAACGGACCCGTCTTTCCCTTGTAGGCGATGACGCCTCTGGCGTCGACGACATAGAAGCGCTCCGGCCACCCGGCATAGAGCGCGTTGGCCCGATTGTCCATCGCGTCGACGGTGAGCGGCACGTCGTAATGAAACCGGCGCACGAAATCGTTGGCGATGGCGACGCGTTGGGCCAGGGTCTTGGGCTGCGGGTAACAGACGTCTTCCTTCTCGTTGGAGTCCATCTGCCACTCGTCCAGCGGGTGCGCTTCCTTGATGTAGACGGTCAGAAAGCGGGCGCGGTCGCGATACCGATGGGACATCTGCTCCACGCGCGCGACCGCGCGCCGAAACGGGGGTCAGGTGTAACTGCCGAAGACCAACACGAGCGGCTGGCCGCCGATCGATGCGGACAGACGGATTCGCGAGACACCGTCGAGCGCCAGGAGCTCCACGTCGGGCGCGCGGTCTCCCACCCGAAGCGTCCCGTCCCGGCGCTGGTCATAGCGGATCATCCCAACGAGGTTGCGGGGGCCGATCATGAACAGGAGGAAGGCGAGCCCGGCTCCCAGGACGAGGCCTGCGACGATCAGAATGCGCTTGGCCAGGCTTGCCTCCGTCTCACTCGCCGGACTATAGCTTCTAGAGCTTCACCCCGAAGCTCGTGGCCACGAGCAAGGCGGTCAGGCCGATCATGACGACGGTCGTGGTCCAGGCCACGGTGTTGAAGAAGGGGCCGTTGACCGCCTCGCCCATGAGCTTGCGGCGGTTGACCAGCAGGAGCATGAATACGAGCACGAACGGGAGGGCGATGCCGTTGGCGACCTGCGAGACGAACATGGTCTGGATCAGCGGAAACCGCGGCAGGAGCACGACCGCCGCTCCGAGCACGATCATCGCCGTGTAGATCGCGTAGAACGCCTTGGCTTCGCCGTACTTCTTGTCCACGCCGGCCTCCCAACCGAAGGCCTCGCAGACGTAGTACACGGTCGCAAGCGGGAGGATCGCGGCGGAGAAAAGAGACGCGTTCAACAGCCCGAATGCGAACAAAGCGAACGCGTAGCGGCCGGCCAGTGGCTCGAGCGATCGCGCCGCGTCGGCCGCGTCGTGGATGGCGATGCCGTGGGTGTGAAGGGTGAACGCGCACGCGACGATGATGAAGAACGCCACGACGTCGGTCACCAGACATCCCAGAATGACGTCCCACCGCGTAATCCAGTACCGGTCCTTGCGGATCCCCTTCTCCACCACCGAAGACTGCAGGTAGAACTGCATCCATGGAGCGATCGTGGTTCCGACCAACCCGATCAGCATCCCCACGTATCCCGAGTCGAAGGACACGTGCTCGGGCAGGAGGCTCGCCCGCAGCACGTCCCGCCACGGAGGGTGCGCCAGGAAGGCGGAGACCGGATACACGAAATACACCACGCAAGCCACCAGGAAGATCCGCTCGACAATGCGATACGTGCCGCGTACGACCAGGAACCAGATGGCGGCCGCCGCCACCGGCACCGAAACGAACTTGGAGATTCCGAAGAGCTCGAGGCTCGCGGCCACGCCGGCGAACTCCGAGACCGTGTTGCCGTAGTTGGCGATCAGCAGCGTGATCATCAGGTAGAACGTCAGTCGCACGCCGTAGGTCTCTCGGATGAGGTCGGCCAGCCCCTTGCCGGTCACCGCGCCCATCCGGGCCGCCATCTCCTGAACGACGATCAGTGCGACGGTGATGGGGAGCAGCGTCCACAGCAGGCGCGAGCCGTACTGGGCGCCGGCCAACGAGTACGTCGTGATCCCGCCGGCGTCGTTGTCGACGTTGGCGGTGATGATGCCGGGTCCGATGACGGCGAGAAACAGGAGCAGAGAGCGCCATCGCTGCGCCCGAGCCCGGCTCCGCGGGGCTGTCAGAGCCGCAGCTTCTTTTGCCATGCCAGAGGCAGCACTTCCGTCAGGACGTCATCGACCGTGATCATGCCCAGCAGGATGCCTTCCGCGTCGATCACCGCCACCGCCGGCAGGTTGTACTTCTCGATCGTCTCCGCGACGGTCGAGGGAGGATCGTCGGGATGAACCGCGATGGCCCACGGCGCCATGATCTCCTCCAGACGCTGTGTGTCCCGGGCCGAGAAGAGACGGCGCATGTTGATGGAGCCCAGCAGCTTCTTATGGTCGTCGACCACGTAGAACTGATACAGGAACTCGACGTCGTGGGCCGCCTGCCGCAGCCGCTGAAAGGCCTCGGCCACCGTGATCGAGCCGGGGAATGTGATCATCTCCGTCGTCATCAGGCCGCCCGCGGTGTCCTCCCCGTGGCGCATCAGGCTGGTGACCATTCGGGCATCGTCGGGCTGCATCCGAGCGATCAGATCCTTGGCCTCCTCTTCCGGAAGCTCGGCCAGGACGTCGGCAGCGGCGTCGGGGGGCATGGTCTCGAGCAGATCGGCCGCTTTTTCCGGGTCGCTCTCCTGCGTGAGCAGGTCCTGCTGGATCTTCGGATCGTCGACTTCCGAAAGCACCCGCGCCGCGGTGGCGACCTCCAGGGCGTCGAAGATCGGGCCGCGCGCGTCGGCCGGGAGGTCCTCGAGGATCTCGGCCAGATCGGCCGGATGAATGCGTCCGACCTCCCTCCCGGAAAAGGCCAGCCGCAGCCCGGCCGGATCGGCCAGCGTGGGCAACACGTACTTCCAGCCGATCAGCTGCTCGAACTTCAGGTACCGGGCGCGCGGATGGATCGTGCGAACGGCCGTGTCGAGAGCCTTCTCCCACCCCAGCCGGCGCACGAGCCCCCGCAAGCCGACATCGATGTGCGCCAGGATCATCTCCCCCTCTCGGACCACGATGAGAGAAAGGTCGTTGACGCGCTCGACCTTGGCCCCGGAAACGTCCACCACCTGTTTGTCCAGCAGCTCCTCGCGCAGAAGGATCTGTGTCTCGTCCTCCCGCCGTCCCGGTCGAAGCTCGGACAGAGGAGCGGAGAGCCGGACGGGGGTCTCCGTCCAGAACCGAACCTGCTGCCCGGAGGCGATCAAGAGGATCTGCGACTGGCCGCGCGGACGGATGAAGACCTGCTGAACCAGGGGATACGGCTCCCCCAGGCGGATGGAAAGGTCCCACAGCCGGCCGATGGCGTGCCCGTCGCGATCGACGACGGTGCGCCCGAGCAGCTCGGAGAAGTACAGAAACAGGCCTCCCCGCGAACGGACATGTTGATTCGCGAGCTCAGTGGCCATCGCGACGAGTGTTGGCGATTTCACCGCGCCATTCAACATGTTTCCAATCGCCGGGCACGGATTCTGCTTGGCCCGATCGGTCGATGGCCGCCCCGCCCAAGAACTCGTCGGCCCGCGACCCCTCCGGCCGCCGTCGCGGAGAAACCGCAGTGAAACATCCGCGCCCCTTCCCGATGCGCTTCTTCTCCGCCCTGGGGCCCGGCGTCGTCACCGGAGCGGCGGACGACGATCCCTCCGGGATCGCGACGTATTCCATCGCCGGGGCGCAGCTGGGGACGGCGTTTCTCTGGACCGCGCTCGTCACCTGGCCCCTCATGGCCGCGGTCCAGGCCGCGTGCGCGCGCGTGGGGATGGTGACGGGAGAAGGCCTGGCCGGCGCGATGCGCAAGAAACTGCCGCGGTCGCTCGTCGCCGCCGTGGCGCTGGCTCTCTTCGCCGCCAACACGATCAACATCGCCGCCGATCTGGCCGGAATGGCCGACGCCGCGCAGATGCTCACCGGGGCCGAGAGGCACGTGTGCATCGTCGTGTTCGGAATCGCCCTTACTGTCGCCGTCATCCGGTTTCGCTACGCGCGGATCGCCGCCGTCTTGAAGTGGCTGGCCCTCGTGCTCTTCGCCTACGTCATCGCCGCCTTCTCCCTCGGACCGGACTGGCGGCAGGTGCTTCGAGACACGTTCGTCCCGTCCGTTCCCCACGGCAGGGCGGCGTGGTCGACACTGGTCGCCATCCTCGGGACGACCATCTCGCCGTATCTCTTCTTCTGGCAGGCCTCCCAGGAGGTGGAGGAGGAGAAAGCCTTGGGGCGGCGCATGCGGGTGAGTCGCGTGGGCGCGACCACCCGGGAGCTGGCCGACCGGCGGCTGGACGTCGCCACGGGGACCTTCTTCTCCAACCTGGTGATGTTCTTCATCATCCTGACGACCGCTCTGACGCTCCACCGTCACGGCTTGACCCACATCCAGACGTCGCGTCAGGTCGCGCAGGCCCTGCGTCCGCTGGCCGGCCGGTTTGCGGAACTCCTCTACACCGTCGGGCTCCTGGGAGTGGGGTTCCTGGCCATTCCGACCCTCTCGGGCTCGGCGGCGTACGCATTGGCGGAGACGTTCCGTTGGAGGCAGGGGCTCGACCAGAAGCTCCGCGGCGCGCGCCTCTTCTACGGCGTGATCGCGCTCTCCACGGCCGGCGGCATCCTGCTCGATTTCACGCGGATCAGCCCCGTTTCCGCGCTCTACTGGTCCGCGGTGATCAACGGATTGCTGGCCCCGTTCCTCCTGGTGGCTCTCCTCCTGTGCGCGTCCGACCGCGGGCTCATGAAGAATCAGCGCATCCCGCTCGTTGGTCGGATCGCGGTCGGGGCCACGGCCGTCCTGATGTTCGCCGCGGGCGCTGCGATGTTCCTGCTCTGACGTCGCCCTCCGCCGCCGGGCCGCCGCGCGGCGACGGCGGGTGACCGCAATCCTCACTACAATGACGGCTGGATGCGGGAGGAGCAGGCGTGAGGGCCCTGGTGGTCGAGGACGACCAGAGACTGAGGTCGCTGGTGGTCCGCACGTTGACGCGGGCCGGGCTCGCGTGCGACGAGGCCTCCCGGATCAGCGACGCCGAAGAGTCGCTGAGCGTCCACGACTACGACCTGCTCGTCCTGGACCGTCGGCTTCCCGACGGTGACGGGTTGAGCATCTGTCAACGTGCGCGCGCGCGCGGTTTCGCCAACTCCATCCTGATGCTGACGGCCCGCGACGACCCGGACTCGACGGTCGAGGGCCTGTCGGAGGGCGCCGACGACTATCTGGGCAAGCCCTTCGACCTGGAGGTGCTCGCGGCCCGGGCCCGGGCCCTGCTGCGCCGCAACGAACGCCGCCCCTCGACGGAGCTGTCTTGCGGCGATCTCAAGATCGATCCGAGCCGGCGCACGGCATGGAAGGGGCGCGAGCCCCTGGTCCTGACGGCCCGCGAGTTCGCCATCCTGGAGACGCTGCTGCGCCAGCCGGGGGCCATCGTCTCGCGCGAAGAGATCCTGGAGCAGGCGTGGGGCGAACGGGAAGAGCCGATGTCCAACACGATCGACGTGCTGGTGGCCCGCCTGCGGCGCAAGATCGACACGCCCAAGCGTCCGTCCCGCATCGAGACCGTTCGCGGCATGGGCTACCGGCTGATATGAAACTGCTCCAGCTGCAGAAGGCGCGCACCCGAATCGCCTTGTCCGGCGCTCTGCTTTCCGCCGTCTTTCTCTTCGTCATCGCGTTCGGCACGCGGACGATGGTGCGCAGTACGACCTTCTCCGACATCGACGATGAGCTCTACACGCTTTCGGCCGCCCTGGGCTCGAGCTTTGAGCTGGAAGGGCTGGTGGAGTCCAAGCGCGACACCTTGAAGGCCGGGCTCGAGGCCAATGCCTTCGAGTTCCGGCTGTCCAATCACTCCGCCATCCTCTTCGATGCCGACGGTCCGATCGCGGCCTCGGGCAACCTGTTGAAGTCGGGAACGCTGCCGGGAGGCATCCTTCCCTACAAGGATCGGCAGGAGGTGCCCTACACCGCCATCGAGCCGTACAGCGGCCAACGCCGGTGGTGCCGCTTCTTAGTCACCCACCTGCAGGGAAAGGCGCGCGGATCGACGCTCGTGCTGTTTCGCTGGATTGGACCGTCGTTGCGCAACCTGGCCCGCCTGGACCGGGCCCTGATCGGTTTCGTGCTGGCCGGATTCCTCGGAACAGCGGCGATTCTGACCTTCGCCGTCGGCCGCGCGATCCGTCCGGTCGAGGCGATCACCCGACAGGCCCAGGAGATGGAGGCCACCGATCTGTCGCGCCGCGTTCCGGTCTCCGGAGGGGAAGAGTTTCAGCGGCTCGCGGCGGTGATCAACTCGCTCATCGACCGGGTGGAAACGGCCTTTCGGGCGCAACGCCGTCTGGTGGCCGACGCCGCGCATGAGCTGAAGACGCCCATCGCGGTCTTAGTCGGCGAGGCCCAGGAGGCGGGCCGCAGCGACGCCACCGATGCCGAGCGGCGAGATTCGATCGGATCAATCGAGAGAGTCGCCCGAGGGCTCGCCAGCGAAGTCGACAATCTCCTGCACCTGGCGCGCGGGGACGCCACCCCCAAGCCGCGCCCGGCCCCGTGCGACCTTTCATCGATCGCCGCGGAAGCGGTCGAGGCACACCAGGCCCTGGCCGCGATGCACCGGGTGCGGTGCCGGCTGGAACGCGACGGGCCGGCACCCTTCTCGGGTGACCGCGCCGGGGTCGTCCGCGCCGTCTCCAACCTGGTCTCCAACGCGATCCTCTACACCGAGCCGGACACCCTCGTGGACGTCGAGGTCGGACGCCACGACGACGAGGTCTTCCTCGAGGTCCGGGACCGCGGACCGGGCGTTCCCGCCGAGCACCGAGAACAGATCTTCGAGCGCTTCGTGCGTTTGGGAGACGCCCGTGCGCGCAATCCCGAAGGCTCCGGCCTGGGCCTGGCCATCGTCGACCAGGTCGTGAAGGCCCACCGCGGGCGGGTCGAAGTGCGCGACCAGGAAGGCGGCGGCGCGGTGTTCCGGGTCTCCCTGCCCGCGTCGGCGGCCGGATCCGAAGCTCCCAGGATGGAGGCCCCGGATCGCGTATGACCCGGCGCCACGACAGCCGGCGGCCTCCGCCGGCGGGTCGAGATCGGAATCCCGGCCACGATCCCGGCGAGAGGGTCTCTAGGCGGCGGGAGAAGGAGTCGGCGCCGGCGTGGCGGCGGGACGGGAAACCGCGGGAGGCGAGATTCGAATGGAAGTCGCGATGTGCTTGCCTTCTCGATCCAGATACCGCAGCGTGACGGACTGACCGGCGGCGAGCTTGCCGCCGAAGACGCTCGTCGCATCCGTCCAGGAGAGGGTCGTCTCCTTGCCCGACGCCCCTCGCACGACGAGGGTCTTGTGGACTTCGTCCAGGCGAGCGATCGTTCCGGAGAGCGGGAACCCATGCACCCGCGCCTTGCTCGGCGCGGCGGCGCCCACGGCGAGCACCGTCGCGAAGAGACAGGCAGCGGCCGGGACGAGCTTGCTCATCCGCGACAGGTTAGGTCCACCGATGTGAACCAGAGGTGAACGAGAGGGAATCGGGAGATCAGACGATCGGGTCATCCTGTGATCGGAGGCTCGAGATAGGCCTCGCCCTGCGACAGAAGGCCTGCCACAAGATCGGCGTAGAGAGAGACACCACGTTCGACTTCCTGGAGGCTCACCTTCTCCTGCTCGGAGTGAGCATCGAGGATCGAGCCCGGGCCGACCAAGAGAGGCTCCCCCCACGCGGTCAGGAGCGGCAGATCGCTGGCGAAAGAGACGATCTCGCCCCGGATTCCGCACGGTACGCGCAATCGGATCGGATCGGATCGATAAGGAATCTCCATCCGAACACCGTCGCCGGCGAGGGGCCGGATGCGCTCGAGAATGCGCTCGACCGGCTGGCCGGTGCGAAACAGGATTTCCGCGCGGGCACGGTCGGCCAGAACGTTGGGCGCGATGCCGGCCTGCAGCACACCGATGTTCATCGTCGTCCTGCCGAAGATCGGATCGACCGGGATCTCGAGCCCCCGCAGGGCGGCCAGGACATCGAGCAGCGGCGGCACGGCCGAAGCGCCCCTCTCCGGCTGCGACGAATGCCCCGCCTGGCCCCGGGTCTCGACGGCGATTCGCAGGCACCCCTTCGATCCCTCCACGAACCGGTTGCCGGTCGGCTCTCCTCCCACCAGGAATTGGACGCCGGACGCGGGGCTTTGGTTGGCGGCGAGAGCGCCGTCGGAGCCGCGCTCTTCGCCGACCAGAACGAGGAGTCCGGTCTCCTCCGCCTCATTCCCCAGGGCCTCCAGCGCCGCGGTCATCGCCGCGAGGCTTGCCTTCGCGTCGCACGCCCCCCGGGCGAAGAGAATGTCCCCCTGCCGACGCGGCTCGAAATAGGGTGGAACCGTGTCGGCGTGCGACGTCAGAACGACGCGGGGGCTTCTCCGCCGCCGGACAAAAAGGTTCGCGCGTCCGGGCGAAACATCGATCGCCTGCGTGATCCACCCACCGGACCGGAACCGCTCCCGGAGGAAGTCGATGACGGCTCCTTCCGATCCCGTCACCGACGGAATCGCGACCAGCTCGTGGAGCAGGTCGACGGCTCGTCCACCGGCGCCGGCCGGCGTCACGGCGCCGTCCACTCGAGCGTGAGATTCATCACCGAGGGATCATAGACTCGGGCCATGAGAAAGCTCGCCTTCGTCCTTCTTCCCGCGTGTCTGCTGTTCGGGCTCGCCGCCGCTTCCCCGCGGACCCCGGCCGTCTATGACCTGGTTCTGCGTGGCGGCCGCGTGGTCGACGGAACCGGGGCCCCCTATTTCGACGCCGACGTCGCGATCCGCGACGGCCGCATCGCGGCGGTGGGACGCCTGGAAGAGGCCGCGGCCAAGCGGACCATCGACGCCTCGGGGCTGGTCGTGTGTCCGGGCTTCATCGATCTGCTGGGGCAGTCGGAGTACAACGTCCTGGTCGATCCGCGGGTCGCGTCCAAGGTGACCCAGGGCATCACGACGGAGGTGACCGGGGAGGGCGAATCGATCGCGCCCTTGACGGACGCGATCGTCGCCGCCAACGCCGACCTCTACCAGAAATACGGCGTGCGGCCGGACTGGAAGACCCTCGACGGGTATTTCGCGACGTTCTCGCGCCGCGGCGCGGGGATCAACCTGGGGACCTTCGTCGGATCGGGCCTGGTCCGCGCGATCGTGATGGGGCGGGAGAACCGAAAGGCCACGCCCGACGAGCTCACGCGCATGGAGGCGATCGTGGACCAGGCCATGCGCGAAGGCGCCCTGGGCGTCTCCTCCGCGCTCCAATACGTCCCCAACATCTACGCCTCGACGGAGGAGTTGATCGCGCTGGCCAGGGTGGCCGCGCGCTACGGCGGCGCCTACTTCACGCACCAGCGCTCCGAGTCCGCCCGCATCGACGCGTCGCTCGAGGAAGTCTTCTCGATCGCGCGCGAGGCGCACGTGCGCACCCAGATCTGGCATCTGAAGACGGCGTACAAGCCTCAGTTCGGGCGCATGCCCGAGATCCTGCAGAAGATCGCGGCGGCCCGGGCGGCCGGCGTGGACGTCGCGGCCAACGTCTATCCCTACACGCGCGGATCCAACGGGCTCGACGCGAACCTTCCGCCGTGGGTGCGCGAGGGAGGGCGGGAAGCGCTCCTCAAGCGGTTGGCCGATCCGGCCGTGCGCGCGCGCGCCAAGGCGGACATGGCCCGCGAGGCGACGGATTGGGAGAACCAGTATCTGGGCTCGGGCGGCGCGCAGAGCGTGATGGTGGCCGAGGTGCTGGAGCCGTCCTTGAAGCGCTACGAAGGCAAGACCATCGCGCAGATCGCGGCCGAGGAGAAGAAGGACCCCCGCGACGTCGTGATCGATATCGTGCTGGCCGACCGCGCCAACGCGTCCTGCATTGTCACGATGATGGATGAGAGGGACGTCCGAACGGCCCTGGCCTCTCCCCTCGTTTCGTTCTGCACCGACTCGGGCGGAAAGGCCACCGACGGCCCCTTCTCGCACGAGACCTCACATCCGCGAGGGTGGGGCTCGGCGGCAAGGATCCTGGGACGGTACGTGCGCGACGAGAAGATCGAGAGCCTGGAAGAGGCGATCCGCAAGATGACGTCCTTCGCCGCCGAAGCGGCCGGCCTCGAGAACCGCGGCCTCGTCAAGCCCGGATTCGCGGCCGACCTGGCGGTCTTCGATCCGGCGAAGGTCCAGGACGTCGCGACCTTCGAAAAGCCCAACCAGTACAGTCAGGGCTTTCGCTACGTCGCGGTCAACGGCGTGCTCGTCGTGGACGATGGGAAGCTGACCGGCAAGACTCCGGGGCAGCCGCTTCGCGGGCCGGGCTGGAAGGGGACCGCGAGCCGGAAGGACTGAGGACTGTGGACTGAGGACTGCGGACTCCAGCGGCTCGAGCCGAGATCGTCCTCAGCTGCAGGCTTTCGAGTCCTCAGTCCTCAGTCGGGTCTCGGCGCCTGGTCCTCCATCCCCTTCTCCCCCAGCACCCGCGAGGGCCGCGGGGCCTTGCGTCGTACCAGGCCGAATTTCTTGACCGCGTGGGACTCGATGTGCCGGACCATCTCGTCGATCGAATCGGTGACCAGCAGGAGGCGCATGTCCTCGGCTCCGATGGTTCCGACTCGAACCATCTCGTCCAGCAACCGAACCAGGGGACTCCAGTACTCCTTCCCGATCACGACGACGGGAAAGCCCTGGATCTTGCCCGTCTGGATCAGGACCATCGCCTCGAAGAGCTCGTCCATCGTGCCGAAGCCGCCCGGCATCACGACGAACGCGTAGGAGTACTTGACCAGCATGACCTTGCGCACGAAGAAGTACCGGAAGGTGACCCAACGGTCGAGGTAGGCGTTGATCCTCTGCTCCTGCGGCAGCGCGATGTTGCAGCCGACCGAGCGGCCGCCCACGTCTTTCGCTCCCCGGTTGGCCGCTTCCATGATTCCGGGTCCGCCGCCGGTCATCACCGTGAAGCCCATCTGCGCCAGCCGTCGCCCCGCGGCCCGAGCGACCTCGTAATACGGATGCTCCTCCGTGAAACGGGCCGATCCGAACACGGTCACGCAGGGACCGACGAAGTGCAGGGCCCGGAAGCCGCGCAAGAGTTCCGCGACGATGCGCAGAACCGTGGCGAGCTCGCGGGGTCGCCCGCGCGGCCCCTCCAGGAAGTAGTGCTCCTCTGGCTTGCGAACAGCGGGCTGGACGTGCTCGGAGCTCCGGCGTCGATCCCGATCAGGCATGGCCCAAGCCTATCGGGATTGTCACTCCCGCGTGCGGCTCAGAACTTCGGACTTCCGACGTCGGACTTCGGACCTAGGACTTCTGCCCCGCCACCGCCAGCCGCGCCTGCGCGAGCTCCAGGCGGCCCCGGATCTCCTCCATCGTCTCGCGCCCTGCGGTCTTCAACGCCTCCTCGGCCTCGAGGCGATCCCGCTGTGCTCGGGGCACGTCGATCTCGCCCGGCTCCTGCGCCAGATCCGCCAGGACCGTCACCGCGTCGCCGGAGACCTCGGCGAACCCGGAGGACAGGGCGAAGGCCTTCTCCAACCCTGCATCCTTGTACGAGAGCACTCCCGTCTTGAGCAGCGTGACGAGCGGCGTGTGGCCGGGAAGGATCCCCAGATAGCCCAGTTCGCCCGGCAGCTGCACTTCGTCCGCTTGCGCCGAGACCACCAGCCGCTCGGGAGTCACCACCGTCAGTGTGAGCTTCATCGACGGGTCACGCCGCCGACTTGGCCAGTTTCTCGGCGTTTTCCCGCGCTTCGTCCATCGTGCCGACCATGTAGAAAGCCTGTTCCGGCATGTCGTCGCACTTGCCTTCCACGATTTCCTTGAACCCGCGTACGGTGTCGGGGACCTTGACGAAGCGCCCTTCCAGGCCCGTGAACTGCTGGGCCACGAAGAACGGCTGCGACAGGAATCGCTGGATCTTGCGGGCGCGGGCCACGGCCTGCTTGTCTTCCTCCGAGAGCTCGTCGATGCCGAGGATCGCGATGATGTCCTGGAGGTCCTTGTACTTCTGGAGAACCGCCTGAACCCCGCGGGCCACGGCGTAGTGCTCGTCGCCGACGATGCGCGGCGAGAGGATCTTGGACGTCGAGTCGAGCGGGTCGACCGCCGGGTAGATGCCGAGCTCGGAGATCGCGCGCGACAGAACGGTCGTCGCGTCCAGGTGGGCGAAGGCGGTGGCCGGCGCGGGATCGGTCAAGTCGTCGGCGGGAACGTAGATGGCCTGGACCGAGGTGATTGATCCTTTCTTGGTGGAAGTGATCCGCTCCTGAAGCTCTCCCATTTCCGTGGCCAGGTTGGGCTGATAGCCGACGGCCGAGGGCATCCGTCCCAGAAGGGCCGAGACCTCGGAACCGGCCTGGGTGAAACGGAAGATGTTGTCGATGAACAAGAGCACGTCCTTGCCTTCGACGTCGCGGAAGTACTCGGCGACCGTCAATCCAGTCAGGCCGACCCGCAGGCGCGCGCCCGGCGGCTCGGTCATCTGGCCGTAGATCAAGGCGGCCTTGGACTTGGCGCTATCGCCCGGCGTGATGACCCCGGACTCGGACATCTCCAGGTACAGGTCATTGCCCTCGCGCGTGCGCTCGCCCACGCCGGCGAAGACGGAATAGCCGCCGTGCTGCATGGCGACGTTGTTGATGAGCTCCTGAATGAGGACGGTCTTGCCCACGCCCGCCCCGCCGAACAGGCCGACCTTGCCCCCCTTGGTGTAGGGCTCGAGCAGGTCGATGACCTTGATTCCGGTCTCGAACATCTCGACCTCAGTCGATTGGTCTTCGTACTTGGGCGGCTCGCGGTGAATCGACCATCTCTCGGCCGACAGGACGGGACCCAGCTCGTCGACCGGCTCGCCGACGACGTTCAAGATCCGGCCGAGCGTCGCGTTTCCCACCGGCACCGTGATCGGGCCGCCGGTGTCCGTCGCTGCCATCCCGCGCACGACGCCGTCCGTGCGCTTCATCGAGATGCACCGCACCCGGTTCTCCCCCAGATGCTGGGCGACCTCGGCGACGAGATCGATGGGCACTCCGGTGTCCTTTCCTTCGTCCTGGACCAGGATCGCGTTGTAGATCGCCGGCAGCCGCCCCTGAGGGAATTCCACGTCCAGGACGGGGCCGATGACCTGCACGATGCGACCGACGTTCTTTTCCTTCTCCGCCATGAGAGTCTCCTTGTCCTGGCGCCGAGCGCTATTCCAGCGCGGCCGCACCCGAGACGATTTCGATCAATTCCTTGGTGATGCGGGCCTGCCGCGCCCGGTTATAGGTCAGCGTGAGCGAATCGATCATCTCTCCCGCGTTCTTGGACGCCGAGTCCATGGCCGTCATGCGGGCTCCGTACTCGGCGGCTGCGGACTCGAGGAGGATTCGAAAAATCGTGAACTCCAGATAGCGCGGAAGAAGTCGGGCCAGAATCGTGGCCGGGTCCGGTTCGAAGATCGGCTCGACGCCGGCGGCGGGAGCCTCCGCGATCGCCACCTGGCCGCGCGCGATCGGCAACAGGCGCTCCACGCGGACGACCTGCGACATGACCGACTTGAACTCGTTGGAGACGACGTAGGCCGCGTCGATCGATCCCTCGGAGAACGCCTGTGTCAGCCCGTCGGAGATCTCCTTGGCCGTCGCGTATTCGACTCTCGAGAAGATGCCGGGATAGCTCTTGGCGGACAGCGGCGTCTTGCGCCGCCGCCAGTACTCGAGCGCTTTCTTGCCGATCGGCGTCAGCGTCACCGACTCCCACTGCTTTTCGCGCACGAGCTGGGTCACGGCGCGGTTGACGTTCGCGTTGAAGGCGCCGGCGAGGCCACGATCCCCCGCCACGACCAGGAGGGCCGCGCGCTTTTCTTCGCGCTCGGCCAGAAGGGGGTGGCGCAGCTCCCCGACGCGGGCGGAGACCGAGGCCAGGACTTCCCGCAGGGCCTTGGCATAGGGGCGGGCCGCGATGGCCCGATCCTGCGCGCGGCGCAGCCGGGCCGCGGCCACCATCTTCATGGCCTTGGTGATTTGCTGCGTGTTCTTCAACGAGCGCAGCCGCCGCCGAATGTCGATGAGACTCGCCATCTAGTTCCGCCGCCGGGTGAACGGCTCACGTGATGCGCCCACCGCCGCCATCCTCATGGAAGTTCTTCCGGAGGTACCTTGTTCCGCCTCACGCCTCACGCCTCACGCCTCACGCCTCACGCTGTGCGCTACGCCGCGACGGCATTGGCGTTCTCTTTGACGAAGCGCTCCTTGAATTGCTGGATGGCCGAGGCCAGCGCCTCTTCCGTGACCTTTTCCAGTTTTCCGGTGTGGACGATCGCCGACAGGATCTCCGGCCGCTCGCTCTTGATGAACTGGTGGAGGCCGGTCTCGAAGTCGGGAACCGCTTCGACGCGCAGCGAGTCGAGGTGACCCTTGGTTCCGGCGTAGATCGACACGACCTGCAGCTCGACGTCCATCGGCGCGAACTGCGTTTGCTTCAACAGCTCCACCAGGCGCCGCCCGCGGGCGAGCTGGGCCTGGGAGGCCTTGTCCAGATCGGAGCCGAACTGCGCGAACGCGGCCAGGTTGCGGTACTGCGCCAGATCGAGGCGCAGCGTGCCGGCGACCTGTTTCATGGCCTTGATCTGCGCGTTGCCGCCGACGCGGGAGACCGAGATTCCAACGTTGACGGCCGGACGCACGCCCGAATAGAAGAGATCCGTCTCCAGGTAGATCTGGCCGTCGGTGATCGAGATGACGTTGGTCGGGATGTACGCCGACACGTCCCCGGCCTGGGTCTCGATGATCGGCAGCGCGGTCAGAGATCCCCCGCCGCTCTTGTCCGACAGCTTCGAGGCCCGCTCGAGGAGGCGAGAGTGGAGGAAGAAGACGTCGCCCGGATACGCCTCGCGCCCCGGCGGCCGACGCAGCAGCAACGAGATCTCGCGGTAGGCCGCGGCGTGCTTGGAGAGATCGTCGTAGATCGTCAGCGCGTGTTTCTTGTTGTAGAGGAAGTACTCCCCCATCGCGCAGCCCGAGAACGGAGCGATGTACAGCATCGGGGCGGGATCGGAGGCGCTGGCGGTGACGACGATGGTGTGCTCCATCGCGCCGTACTCTTCGAGCGTCTTGACGACCTGGGCCGCGGTCGACTTCTTCTGGCCGATGACCACGTAAATGCAGATGATTCCCTTGCCCCGTTGGTTGATGATCGTGTCGATGGCGACCGCCGTCTTGCCTGTCTGGCGATCGCCGATGATCAGCTCGCGCTGACCCCGGCCGATCGGGATCATGGCGTCGATCGCCTTCAACCCCGTCTGGACCGGCTCGCGCACCGGCTGTCGGTCGATGACGCCCGGGGCCACACGTTCGATGGGATAGAACTCCTTGGCCGCGATGGGGCCCTTGCCGTCCAAGGGACGACCGAGCGGGTCGACCACGCGTCCGACCAGCTCGGGCCCCACCGGCACCTCGATGATCCGCCCGGTGCGCCGGACCTCCTGGCCCTCGGTGACCTCGCTCGACTCGCCCAGCAGCACGACGCCGACGTTGTCTTCTTCCAGGTTCAAGGCCAGGCCGAAGAGTTCGTGGCCGAAATCGACGAGCTCACCGGCCATGACCTTGTCCAGCCCGTAGACGCGCGCGATGCCGTCTCCCACCGAGAGGACCGTCCCGACCTGAGCGACGTCGATCATCTTCTCGTAACCGGCCAGCTGCTGTTTCAGGATCTGCGTGATTTCGTCGGCTTTGATTTCCATCTCAGGCCCTCGCTCCTTGACCGCTTTGTTCCTGAAATTGCTCGATGGCGCGACGGATCGAGGCGTCGAACATCTCGCTGCCGACACGCGCCACGAAACCGCCCAGGATCTTCTCGTCCACGTCCATCGTCAACCGTACCCGCCGCCCCACCACCCGGCCCAGAGCCGCGGCGATCTTCTCCTTCTCCACCGCCGTCATCGGCGTCGCCACCGTGACCACCGCTTGAACGACTCCGCTCAGACGATCCGCCTCCGCGCGGATTGACTGAAGGATCGGCCCGACGTCGAAGAGCCGCCGATGCTGCAGGAGCACCTGAAAGAAGCGGCTCCCGAACGGGTCCAGCCCGGCTTTGCCGGCCAGCTCCTCCATGACCTTTTGTTTGACCGGCGCGGGAATGGCGGGAGCGGCGAAGAATCCCTTCAGACGCGGCTCCGTGAGGACGGCCTTGCGGATCGCGTCGGCCCGCTCCAGAAAATCTGCCACGTCGTAGCCCGGGGTGGCGACCCCCAGGAAGGCCTGCGCGTAGCTGCGCGCGAAGGCGCTCACGATTCCTTCTCCAGACGCTCGACGCTTTCCGAAAAGAGACGGCGCCGGTCTTCCTCCGTGACCTCGGCCAGCACGATCTCCCGCGCCACCTCCGCTGTCAGCTGGGCCGCGGTCGCCCGCAGTTGACGCTTGGCGTCCTCCAGCCGCCGGCCGATCTCCTCCTCGGCCTGACGCCGGACGGTCTCGGCTTCCCGGTCGGCCCGCTCGACGAGCTCGGCGCGGGCGGCCTCGCCTTCGGCCACTCCTCGCGCGAGGATCTCTGCGAGGTCGATCTCGAGCCGCGCCATCCTCTCGTGCACCTCCGCCTCCAGGCGCGCCGCCTCGGCCCGCCGCTCTCGCGCCTCTTGCAGGCGGCGCTCGACATCGAGCTGACGCTGCCGGAAGAGCTTGGTCATCGGGCGGGCCACGAAATAGAGGAGAACGGCCAGGAAGCCGACCAGATTGACGAGTTGCCACACCGCCGCCGGAATCCCCAGGAGCGCCGCGTGCTCTCCCTCCTGGAGACGGAGGAGAGCCGGGACGAACAGCGCCCTCACGCGGCGAGCTTCCGCCCGAGAAGTCTTTCCGCGAGATCCCGGGCGAGCCCGCGGGCCCGAGCCGGAAGCTCTTGCGCAGAGCGCATCGATTCTCCCTCGATCTCCCGGCTCGCCCTCTCGATCAGTTCCCGCGCGACACTCTGCGCCTCGGCCAGCTTCTTCTCCCATTGCGCGCGGCCTTGCGCCCGGAGCGCCTCGCGCTGCTTCAGGGCCTCCTGGCGGGTACGGGCGAGCTCCCGCTCGACCCAGGCGATCGTCTTGGACAGTTCCTCGAGACTCTCGGCATGCACCCTGGCGGCGGTCCGCTCGTCGCGGTCCCTCTCGTCGAGGATCTGGCCGAGCGGGTCGAACAGGAAGCGTTTCAGGATCGCATAGGCGACCGGAAAGACGATGAGGACGTAGAGCAGCGTGACGTCGAATTTCAGCATGCGTGGTCCCGATGAAGCGCTTGCGAGGGCACCCTCGCGGGCGCCGCCGATCCTGGCGCCGTTGATCGAACCGCCGGAAGCCGGGGATCAATAGCACAGTTGGGCGGCCGAGTCGAGATGAGAGCACGGCGGGCGCGCTGTCTGGCGTGTAAGTCTTTTATTATGATATATTTATGATCGCAGTGGCGGTTTGCTGATCTCGACGAGATTGGATGCAGGGGCTTCTTTCATGCTGCAGGATCCCTGGAAATAGGCGCCTTCCTCGACCCGAAGGACGGGTGCCGCGAGGTCCGCATAGACCCGGGCCTTGGGCAAGAGCTCGATGCGCTCGGAAGCCCGCGCCGATCCGCGCAGCGTCCCATTGACAGAGAGGCGCCCCACTTCGATCTCCGCCGAGACCTCGGCGCTGTCGCCCAGGATCAACTCGCTGCCGGACCGGATCTTCCCCTCGAATCGGCCGTCGATGCGAAAGGTCTCCTCGAAGGACAGCTCCCCCGAGAAGTGGCTTCCCCGATCGATGAACCCGTTGAGCGTGGTGCCGTCGGTCTTTCGCATGAGGTCCTCCCGGAGACGTTGGGTCAGCTCTTCCCGGATATTTTCTCGTAGAGTCTAATCAGTTCCTCTTCCGATCCGAAGGCGATTTCGATCCTGCCCCCGCGGCGGCGTCGAACGATCTTGACCCGGGTCGCCAGCCGCCGGGCCAGTTTTTCCTCGGCGTCGCGCGTGAAGGGGTCTCGCCGATGCTCGCGTTTGAGGGCTGGATGGGACCCGATCGCGGCCACCCTCTTTTCCGTCTGCCGGACCGAGAGCGCGCGCCGGAGGATCTCCTCGGCCAGGCGTTCCTGATCGTCGGCCGATGCGAGTGCCGCCAGGGCCTTGGCGTGGCCGGCCGAGAGCTCGCCGCGCAGGATCTTGTCGCGGACGGAGGCCGGGAGCTTGAGCAGGCGCAGGCTGTTGGCCACCGTCGCCCGGTCCTTGCCCACCCGGCGCGCCACGTCTTCCTGCGTCAGGTGGAACTCTTCCTTCAAGCGGGCGTAGGCTGCCGCGGCCTCCAAGGGGTTCAAGTCCTCGCGTTGGAGGTTCTCGACCAGCGCGATCTCCAGCAGCTCCTTGTCCGAGCGCTTCTCGCGCACCACGACGGGAACGCGAGCCAGCCCGGCCTGGATCGCCGCCCTCCACCGCCGCTCGCCGGCCACGATCTCGAACTGTTCGCCGCGCGGCACGACGACGATGGGCTGGATGATCCCCTGTTCCTTGACCGACGCCGCCAGTTCCGCCAGCGCGTCGGAAGAGAACTCCCTGCGCGGCTGAAAGCGGGAAGGGACGAGACGGTCGGTCTCGACCTCCCGGGAGAGTGTTCCCCGTGGAACATCTTCCTTGCCCGCGGGGAGGAGCGCCGACAATCCCCGTCCCAGGACCTGCTTGCGGGTCATCGGCGGGCTCCTTCGCGTTTGAGGAACTCCCGGGCCAGTGCCAGATAGGCCTCCGCCCCCTTGGACTTGACGTCGTAGGCGAACACGGGCTTGCCGAAGGAGGGCGCTTCTCCCAGACGCACGTTTCGGGGGATCACTGTCTTGAAAACCTGTTCCCCGAAATGATTGCGGATGTCATCGGTGACCTGCCGGGCGAGGTTCGTGCGCTCATCGTACATGGTCAAGACGATCCCGTCGATCGCCAGGAACGGATTGAAGGCCGTCCGCACGCGCTCGACCGTGTGCATCAGCTCGGTGACGCCTTCCAGGGCGAAGTACTCCGTTTGGATCGGGATGAGGACCGCGTCGGCCGCGGTCAAAGCATTGACGGTCAAGAGGGAAAGGGAAGGAGGACAATCGATGAAGAGAAAATCGAAGCGCTCCCGAATCGGCTCCAGGGCCACCCTCAACCGGGCTTCGCGCCCGGGCCGGTCGACGAGCTCGATCTCGGCGCCCACCAAATCCCGGCCCGAGGGCAAGAGCGAGAGATTCGGAAACGCGGTCTCGCGAACGGCTCCCTGGGCATCCCCCGACATCAGAACGTCGTACGAATCCGGTCCCTGTTTCTCGCGCGGGAAGCCCAGACCCGAGGTCGCATTGGCCTGGGCGTCGAGGTCGATCAGAAGCACGCGGCGATCGAGGGCCGCCAGACCCGCCGCGAGGTTGATCGCGGTGGTGGTCTTGCCGACCCCACCCTTCTGGTTGGCGATGGCCAGGACGCGGCCCATTTGCGGGCAAGACTAAACGATCGACGAAAGGCCTTTGAAATCGCGGCCGGGCGGCCGCGCGGCGACGCTTCCTCACCGAGGTGTCGATCCGGACCGCAGAGTCTTGATCCGCGCGCCGTTGTTCCCCGTGGAACGTCGCGTCCTGCGGTAAGCGGCGATCACCTTGCGCCGGCTTTCGGGAATCGAAACCTGCCTGTCGAACGAAAAGGCGGGCCCCAGCCGCCGGGCCAGCGTCTCCGGCTCGGTTGTCCAGATGAGGACCTGCCCCTCCTCCTTCAGGAACGGAGCATCCCCGAGAATCGCCTCGATACCGCCGACGGCGCGAGCCACCGCGATCTCGACGGTATTGGCGGCTAGCTCGGCCACCCTGGGGACGCAGGCTCGTACGCTCTCGAGGGGACACTCTCGAACCGCTTCCCTCAGAAACTCCAAGCGCTTGCGACGGGGTTCGACCAGGGTCACCCGAAGGTCCGGGCGCGCGATCGCGAGCGGGATCCCGGGGAATCCGGCGCCCGATCCGATGTCGACAACCTCCGCGCCATGAGGAATGAGCTCCTGGCCGAGAGCCGATTCGAGGGCGTGATCGACCAGCTCCTCGGACGAGAGGGGTCCTGTCAGGTTCGTCTGGCGGCGGGCCCGGTCGAGCAGGGCGAGAAACCCGGCCATCGTCCTTGCCGCGGCGGGGGAGAGGTCGATGCCGAAGACGCGACCGCGGCGGGCCAGGAGCTCGGCGAAGGCCTCAGGTGCAGACGCTCCCTCGGCGGGCAACATGAGCTGAGATTATCGCCACGGCCGCCGGCGTCACTCCGGAGATCCGGGAAGCCTCTCCCACCGTGCGCGGACGGCGGCGGGTGCACTTCTCGACCACCTCGCGCGAGAGTCCGGAGATCCGAGAGTAGTCAAAGCCCTCGGGGATGGGTCGCGATTCCATCGGCTTCCACCTCTCCATCCGTTCCCTTTCCCGGCGGATGTAGCCCTCGTAGCGCACGCGGGTCTCGAGCACGCTCATCTCCTCGCGCGTCAATCCGGACAGGATCCCCCCGGCGTAGGCCTGAAGGCGGAGGACGTCGAGGTCCCGGCGTTGTAACAATTTATACATTGTTGTCGGCGCGTCGATCCGGATCCCGAGCACGTCCGACAGCTCCTGCTGCGTCGCGCGATCGGGAAACAGGACGCGGTCCGCGAGCTCCTTCTCGGCGCGCGTCAGCCGCGCCTCGCTCTCCATGGCGCGCTCGGACTCCTTCTCCGTGACGAGGCCGAGGCGGTGCCCGTGCGGCAGGAGTCGGGGCAGCACCGTGTCCACTCCCAGGAGCAACCGATACTCGGCGCGCGAAGTGAAGAGCCGATAGGGTTCCTCCAGCCCTTTCTTGGTCAGATCGTCGATCATCACCGCGGCGTAGGCCTGGGACCTCTCCAGGACGAACGGGTCGTCGTGCGTCACCGCCAGCGCGGCATTGATCCCCGCCCACAGCCCCTGGGCCGCGGCCTCCTCGTATCCCGATGTTCCGTTGATCTGGCCCGCAAGGAAAAGACGCGGAACGTCCAGGGCCTCCAGCGTGACCGCGAGCTGCTCGGGGAAGGAGAAGTCGTACTCGACGGCGTAGCCGGGGCGCAGCATGCGCGCGTGCGTGAGGCCGGGGATCTCCTTCAAGATCGCCCGCTGCACGTCTTCGGGCAGGGACGTCGAGAGGCCGTTGACGTAGATCTCCTCCGCGTCCCATCCCTCCGGCTCCAGAAAAAGGGAGTGCTTCTCCTTGTCCCCGAACTTGACGACCTTATCTTCGACCGACGGGCAGTAGCGCGGCCCGATCCCCTGGATCGTTCCGGAGTACATCGGGCTCCTATGGAGGTTCTCGCGAATGCATCCGTGCACGCGCTCGTTGGTGGACGTCAGCCAGCACAGCGCCTGCTCGAGTCGGAGCCTTTCGGTGCGAAATGAGAAAGGAACGGGCGGCTCGTCGCCGCGCTGCGGCTGGCACGCGGCGTAGTCGACGCTGTCTCTGGCCACACGCGGCGGCGTTCCGGTCTTGAAGCGGCCCAACCGCAGGCCCAGCCGAGCCAGGCCCGCGGAGAGTCCCGTGGCGGCCGGCTCCCCCACGCGTCCCCCCGGCGTTTTCCTTTCGCCGGTATGCATGAGGCCGCGCAGGAATGTGCCGGTCGTGACCACGACGGCCTCCGCGCCGATCGATCCGCCGTCCGCGGTCACGACGCCCGTCACGCGGCGCCCGTCGTCGGTGAAGTCCTGCGCCATGCCCTCGAGCAGCGTCAGATTCTCGGTTGCTCCGAGCGCCTCGCGCGCCAGTCTCGCGTAGAGCGCCTTGTCGCACTGCGCGCGCGGACCCCATACCGCCGGCCCGCGGGACCGGTTGAGGATCTTGAACTGAATCCCGGCGCGGTCCGCCAGGCTCCCCATCAGGCCGCCGAGGGCGTCGACTTCCCGCACCAGCTGCCCCTTGGCCAGACCGCCGATCGCCGGGTTGCAGGACATGCGGCCGATGGCAGGCAGCGCGGCGGTCAGGAGCGCGGTCGAACGCCCCATCTTCGCGGCCGCATGGGCCGCTTCGATGCCGGCATGGCCGCCGCCGATCACCAGCACGTCGAACTTCATGGCGAGAGAAGGCGAGTGGGAGAGGGGGAGAGCGGGCGAAGGGGTGACCGCGCTCCCACTCCCCCCCTCACCCCCTCACCCACTCCGCTCGGAGACATGGCGCTATTTTCCAATACAAAAGGTCGAGAAGATCCGTTGCAATACGTCCTCGCTGGTCGTCTCCCCCAGCAGGTCCGCCAGTGCATGCAGAGCCGCCTCGACATGCGTCGCCGCGTACTCGGGCGATTCGCCGCGCGTGAGAGAGGCCACCGCCGCCTGCGACGCATCCTCGGCCCGTTCGACCAAGTCCTTCTGGCGCAAGGACCCCAGAAGCTCGGAAGAGGCGTCCGTCGTGACGCGCGACGCCAGAGCCTGCTCGAGCAGCGCGAAGAGAGCCGGCCCGGCCCCTGCCGACAGGCCGCACAGGGGCACGCCGCGCCCGGCGGCGGATGCTGCCGGCAAGTCGTTCTTGTTGGCGACGAGGATCACATCGGACGGATCGAGCGGATCGACGACAGCCGCGTCCTCCTCCGTCCAGCCTTTCGACGCGTCGAAGATGTAGATCACGGCGTCGGCCGACTCCCCCGCCTCCCGGGCTCTGGCCACCCCGATCTTCTCCACTGCGTCCTCGGTTTGGCGCAGGCCCGCTGTGTCGATCAAGGTAACGGGAATGCCGCCGACGTCGATCGTCGCGTCGAGCGTGTCGCGCGTGGTGCCGGGAATCTCGGTGACGATCGCGCGGGCATCGCCCACCAGCGCGTTGAAGAGCGTCGATTTGCCGGCGTTGGGCCGGCCCAGCAGAGCGACGCGGCATCCCGCCGACAGCAGGCGTCCCGTCTCGTACGTGGCGGCCAACCGCGAGAGGTCCCGCTGCGCGCGGGTTAAGTGTCCGAGGGTGGCCTCGGGCACGTGCTCGCCGACATCCTCGGCAAAGTCGATCGTGGCGGTCAGCTGCGCCGCGGCGGCGAAGAGGTCCTCGCGGATCGCCGCGAGCCTCTCCGACAGCTTCCCCTCCAGGCGCCGGCACGAGGCTCGCGCCGCGGCGGCGGTCCTCGCGTCAATCAGATCGCGCGTCGCCTCGGCCTCGATCAGATCGACTCTTCCTGCGAGGAAGGCGCGCTCTGTGAACTCACCCGGACGCGCCAGACGGGCGCCGGCGGCGACGAGGGCGGCCAGAAGCCTCCGGGCCACCAGCGGACTGCCATGGACGGAGAGCTCCGCAACGTCCTCGCCCGTGCTCGAAGCCGGTCCATTGAAGAAGGTCGCCAGGCCCCTGTCGATCGACTCCCCGGACGGGTCGACGAACGAAACGAGCACCGGATGCCGCGGGGCGAGGCGTTCCGGCAGGCCGCGCGTCACCGCGGCGAGAATCACGCGCGCGTCTTTCCCCGAGACCCGCAAGAGCGCCAGGGCCGACCGGCCGACGGGCGTCGCCAGGGCCGCGATGGTGTCGAGGACGGAGTCCGTCGATGGACGCATCCGAAGCCGATCGGATCATCGGGTCATCATCGCGTCGGTGCCGGGTGCCGCCGATGAGTTATGCGGTGCCGATCACCCGATCACCCGATGAACCGATGGCCCGATTCCTTCTAGCTCGCCTTGGGCCGCACCGCGACTCTCTTCAAGAAACCCTCGCCTTCGCTCTCGGTCTCGACGTCCGGGTCCTCTGCCAGAGCCAGGTGCACCAGGCGGCGCTCGCCCGGCGGCAGCGGCGGCAGCAGCTGCGGCCGGCGAGTGCGCTTGGCCTCCTCGGCCGACCGGCGGGCCAGATCCTCGAGCGATTCGCGCTGGTGCGCTCGAAAGCCCTCGGCGTCCAACCGCGGATAGACAGGGCGCCCCAGACGCTTGCCGGTGATGCGGCCGGTCAAGACCTCCAGCCCCGCCAGGCCCTCGCCCTTGTTGGCCAGGAGCGGCTCGACATCGTCGCCCATCAGCTCGAACAGCATTTCCGGCCCCGGCCGTCGGCGCACCTCGACCAGGAAACCCGCGGCCGCGAGGAGCTCCGTCAGAGTCGTCTCGACCTGGGTGAACGCCTCGTCGTCCATGGCACCTTCCGGGGCTCTGGAGAGCGCCGGGCGCTCGAGACCGGAACCGGCGGCGAGATCTCGATCCGGCCCTGGTTCCGGCTGCGCATGCGCATCCCGGGCGCCAGGCTCCTGACCGTCCGGCCCTTCGTCGACTTCGATCTCGACGACACGGCCTCCCCAGAAGGACCGCTCGTCGCGAATGACGTGGTAGCGAATCTCCGTCTCCGGACGTCCGGCCGCCCGCGCGGCGGCGGACAGGGCGTCCCCTTCCGACTTGCCTTCGTATCTCATACTCCCACTCCTATGCCCGGGCCGCCTTGGCCCTCGCCGGCCGGCCCGAAGCCGGCTCGTCTTTGTCGCCGAGCTTGTTGATGATCATCTGCTGCACGATCGTCAGAACGTTGGAAAAGAGCCAGTAGAGCACCAGCCCCGAGGGCATGTCCTTGAACAGGACGCCCCAGATCAGGGGCATGAACATGAAGATCTTCTTCTGGGCCGGATCGGCCGTCGACGGCGTCATGGCCTGCTGCACGTACATCGAGACGATCATCAGGATGAGCAGGACGTACGTGTGGTCGACCGCCGAGAGGTCGCGCAGCCAGAAGACGAAGGGCGCGTGCCGCAGCTCGACCGCGAAACGAAGAACGTTGTAGAACGCCACGAGAATCGGCAGCTGGAGAAGCAGCGGCAGGCATCCGCTCATCGGGTTGTAGCCTTCGGACTGATAGAGCTTCATCAGCTCTTCGTTCATCTTCTGCCGTTGGGCGGCATCGCTCCTGGACTTCTTGTATTTGTCCTTGATCGCGTTCATCCGGGGCGCGAGCTTCTGCATTTTCTTCATCGACGCGTAGCTGCGGTACATCAGCGGGAAGAGCAGCGCGCGGATCAGGAGCGTGACCAGGAGGATCGCCACGCCGTAGTTGCCCAGCCACGCGTGGGCCCGTTTCACCAGCCACAGGAGCGGCCTGGCCAGGATCCCGTACCAGCCGAAGTCGACGGTTTTCTCCAGGCCCAGGTTCAAGCTTTCCAGAATCGTCACGTCCTTGGGACCGAGATAGGCCCGGCCGGAGAGCGAGCCCGCCCCGGCCACGCCCACCGCAACGGTCGGCGCCGGCTTTCCCGCCGCGTCCTGAACCGGCACCGGGATGGCCTGCGCCGTCGCCGCGCCCGTGGGGATCAGGACGTCGAGGAAGTAGTTGTCCTCGACGCCCGCGAATCCCCGCTCGTCCAGGGTCCAGCTGCGAGGCTTTTCCAGTTTGGCCGCAGTGACGCGCTCGAAGCCTCCCGGTGTTCGGGCAATGGCGGTGGCCGGCATCACGTAGCGCGACGAGAGCTCCTGCGCCGACGGGTTGCGCAGCCCCGTGCCGGCGAAGAGCAGGAAGGGTGGACCATGCACGGAGACCTTGAGCTCGCTCAAGTACCCGTCGCCGATGCGGAACTCTTTCGTCACGCCGAGCGTCGCATCGGCGTAGCGCAGTCGAACCGCGCGCGGGCCCAGCGGTTCGACGTCGAAGAGAGCGTTGGACAGGCGTCCGCTCGCCACGGCGTCGGACGGGAAGCTGATGCTCAACGGTTTCGGGGCCGTCGCCGGGCTCTGCCGCACGAGCTCGAGCGGGTGACCTTCGTCGTCGGTGTGCTTGAGGAGCACGAAGGACTCGATCACGCCGCCGCGATTGGAGAGACGAACGCGCACCAGCTGGTTCTCCAGCAGGACCGACTGGACGGCGGTGGCGGCGATAGGAGCGGAAAGCGGCGGAAGCGGGCCGGTGGACGTTCGCGCCGGCATCGCGGTCGAGGACGAGGCGGATTCCGGCGCCGACGCGGTCGTGCTGTGGGAAGCCGGTGCGGTGGAGACCACTCGGCGCGCAGCGGAAGGGGGAGGCTTGGGAACGAGCCATTCCCACAGGATCAAGACCCCCAGGGAGAGCGCCGCAGCGAGAAGTAACCTTTTTTCCATCAGCCGTTTACGGGACAGGATCGATGCCGCCGCGGTGGAAGGGATGGCACCGGAGCAGGCGCCGCAACGTCAACCGGCTGCCCTCGAGAAATCCGTGCCGCTCGATGGCCAGCCGCGCGTACACCGAGCAGGTCGGCTCGAACCGACACGCCTTCGGAAGCAACGGGGAGAGGGCTTTCTTGTAGAAATCGAGCAGGAAGACGGCCGTCTTCGCCGCTCTGCTCACCGGCCGCGCGCTCGCGAGAGCGCCCTTCGGACCAGATCCAGGTAGTCGCCCCGCAGCTCCTCGGGTCGAGCCTTCGCCGCGCCCGGACGGCACTGGACGACGATGTCCAGGGACCGGCTGGACAGGGCGGCCCGGTTCTTGCGAAAAATCTCCCGCAGGCGGCGTCGCAGGAGATTGCGCGCCACGGCGTTGCCGACCCGCTTGGGAACGGAAATTCCCAGTCGCGCCGGCTCGGAGCCGCTCGCGCGACCCCGCACGAAGAGCTGGAGATGGCGTCCGGACGCGCGGACCCCGGAGGCGTAGCACTCTTCGAATTCCCTTCGTTTTCGAAGGCGGTCCTCACGGGAAAACGATTCCCGGACGACCGGACCCGAGTTCACACCGTGAGTCTTTTGCGGCCCTTGCGGCGCCGCGCCGAAATGACGGCGCGACCCGAGCGCGTCCTCATCCGCACGAGGAACCCGTGCGTGCGTTTGCGGCGGCGATTGTTGGGTTGATAGGTCCGCTTCATAGGGAGGCGGCATGCTAGGGGGTCCAGCGGCTTGAAGTCAAGCCATAAGGCCTCGTCAGGCGTAAGGCGGAAGGCGAGAGGCGAACCAGAGCGGGGCTTCCAACCGCGCCTCACGCCTCACGCCTGACGCCTCTCGCCCAGGTATATACTCCCGCCCCCGTCGCGGAGGAAGCTTTCCACAGATGTGGAAAAGACTGTGGAAAAGTAGGTGTTTCAATGGCCGACCTCTGGACCTCGATCGTCAAGAATCTCGAAGGCAAGGTGGATGCGCGCGAGCTGAAGACCTGGTTTGCGCCGACCCGTCAGGTCTCGCTCGAGAAAGAGGGAATCGCGCCCGTTCTGACCGTTTCGGTTCCGAATCGCGTCTTTGCCGACTGGATCGAGAGGCGTCATTCGGCCCTTCTTTCCAATGAGGCGGCCGACGCCGGGATGCCCGACTTGAAGATCTGTTTCACGCTGGATTCCGCCGAGCCGTCTCGGGACGCGGCCCCGCCTCCCGCCGCCCCCGCCTCTTCCGGATTCGTTCTGAACCCGCGATTCACGTTCGAAACGTTCGTCGTCGGCTCTTCCAATCAATTCGCTCACGCCGCGGCGCGCGCCGTGGCCGAGACACCGTCGCGCTCCTACAATCCCCTATTCCTGTACGGCGGCGTCGGCCTGGGCAAGACTCACCTGGTCCACGCGATCGCCCACGAGGTTCTGCTCCGGGCGCCGGGAATGCGGGTTCTCTATCTCTCTGCGGAGCGTTTCTTAAACGAGCTCATCAATGCCCTGCGCTTCGAGCGCATGCACGAGTTCAAGCGCCGCTATCGAGAGTTGGACGTCCTGCTCATGGACGACGTGCAGTTCATCGCCGGGAAGGACTCCACGCAGGAAGAGTTCTTTCACACTTTCAACGCCCTCCACGACGCGCAAAAGCAGATCGTGGTCACCTCCGACGCGCTGCCCAAGGAGATCCCCACGCTGGAGGAGAGGCTGCGCTCCCGCTTCGAGTGGGGTCTGATCGCCGACATCCAGCCTCCGGACCTGGAGATGAAGGTGGCCATCATCCGCAAGAAGGCCTCGGCCGAGAAGATGGAGATCCCCAACGACGTCGCTCTCTTCATCGCCGGAACCGTCAAGTCCAACATCCGGGAGCTCGAGGGGCGCTTGAACCGCGTTCTCGCTTTCGCGTCTCTGACCGGAAGACCCGTGTCCGTCGAGTTGGCCAAAGAGACCTTGAAAGATATCGTCGGCACCGAAGAGAGTCGGGCGGTGCCTTCGGAGATCTTGAAGACGGTGGCCGCGCACTACGGCCTGCGTGTCTCGGACATGAAGGCACGATCCAACGCCAAGCCCATCGCCTTTCCGCGCCAGGTCGCCATGTATCTTTGCCGCCGCCTGACAGGGATGTCGTACCCGGAAATCGGTCGCCTGTTCAACGATAAGCACCATTCGACGGTCATGCACTCGGTCGAGAAGATCGAGCGTCTGGTCGACGATGACCCGAATTTCCGCAAGGTCATCGACTCTTTCCTGCAGCCGTACCGCTAGTTTGTTTCGCGGCCTTCGCTTTTTCCTCACGCCTCCTTTTCCGCAGCGTGACTCCCAGAGACAATCGACCTGCGAATCTCCATCTCGCACTTCTCGGTCCGCCGGAGGGAGCATTCGTTTTCGCTCGATTTTGCAAGCCTTTTCTCGCTCTTCGCGACTTCTCCACAGACCTACGAATGCAGCTAAATGTGATAGACTTTTTTCTCTTTCCGGAGGTGTTTTGATCCCATGGAATTAACGCTCCGCAGGGGGGATTTCTTGAACGAGCTCACGCTCCTGCAGGGGGTCGTGGAGCGCAAAAACACCATTCCCATCCTGTCCAACATCCTTCTGCGAGCGGGAGATGGCCATCTGGACTTCACCTCGACGGACCTCGATCTGACCCTCTTGACGCAGGCGCAGGCGCGCGTGAAACGGCCGGGCAGCGTCACCGTCCCGGCGCGCAAGCTCTTCGACCTGATCCGCAACCTTCCCGACTCGGACGTGGCCCTGAAACTGATGGACAACCATTATCTCGGGGTCACCTGCGAGCGCTCCAACTTCCGGCTCGTGGCCCAGCCGGCCGAGGACTTTCCCACCGTTCCCAAGGTCGAGGGCAAGGGCGAAGTCTCGTTTCCCCTGGCCCTGTGGAAGCGCGTGACGCGCAAGGTGCTCTACGCCGTCTCGGCGGAGGAGACGCGGTTTCAGCTCATGGGCGCCCTGCTCAAGGAAAACGGGAAGGAGTACGAGCTGGTGGCCACCGATGGACACCGCCTGGCGCTCATCGACTTCGTCCACGAAGGCAAGGGCGGATTTCCAACCGTTCTGGTTCCCAAGAAGGCTCTGGCGGAGATACTCAAAATGGACGGAGAGGAGGGCGCGATGCTCACCCTCCGTCACTCCGAGAATCACCTCCTGTTCTCAACCGGCAACCGGCAGCTGATCGCCCGGCTTCTCGACGTCAACTTTCCCGACTATCCGAAGATCCTGTCCAAGGGCAACGACAAGGTCGCGATCGTGTCCCGCACAGCCTGTCAGGCGGCGGTGCGGCGCGTGGCCCTCTTTTCCTCGGAGCGCTCGCGCGGCGTCAAGCTCACGCTGGAAAAAAACCTGCTGACGATCGCGTCGGCCAGCCAGGAGCTGGGCGAGGGCAGCGAAACGATCGACGTCGAGTACGGCGCGGAGCCTCTGTCGATCGGCCTGAACTCGCAGTACCTCCTCGATTTCCTGGAGGAGGCCGAGACAGAGAAGGTCCGCCTCGAGCTGAAGGACGAAAACACGCAGTGTCTCTGTCGGCCCGAAGGGGGCCTGGAAGGGGCATCCCGGTACGTCTACGTCGTGATGCCGATGCGGCTCTGATCAGGAGATCCTTGCGCCTTACCGAACTTCGCGCCCGCGGCTTCCGTAACCTGTCTCCGGATCCCGTTTTCTTCGCCCCGGGCGTCACCCTCATCGCGGGAGAGAATGCCCAGGGGAAGACCAACCTGCTCGAGGCCGTGGCGTCGGTGTGCGGCCAGCGGTCGTTTCGCCGGGCCAGTCCCGCCCAGATGGCGGCGGACGGGGAGGGCTTCGCCGTCACCGCATCCTTCTCGACCGGGCCGCGCGAGGAGACGCTCACGATCGACTGGTCGCGAGCGTCCCGGCGGCGCTTCATGCGCGCCGGCAAGGCGGTGAGCTTCCGCGAAGCGTCGGCCCTGGCCCCCGCCGTGTTCTTCGCGCCCGAGCATCGGGACTTGATCCTCGGCCCCCCCGCCGTTCGACGCCGGTTTCTGGATCGCCTTGCCCTCTTCTGCCGACCTGCGGCCGGAGAGGACCTGGCCCGGTACGAGCGGGCGCTCGCCTCTCGCAACGCGCTTCTGGCGCACGGACAAGGCGCGTCGCAGCCGGGCGACGATCTGGGGGCCTGGACCGAGGAGCTCGTCGCGACGGGCTGCGCCGTCCGGCGCTACCGCCGAGAGGCGCTGTCGGAGTGGGAGGAAGTTTTCGGAAAGCTCGCTGCGCAGGCCGGTCCGGAGTACGGAGAGATCCAGGCCCGGTATCAGATGGCCGAGGAGTCGCCCGAAGAGCTGCGGGACGCCTTTACCCGTCTGGCCCGCGCCGAGCGCCGCCGCGGCCATACTCTGTGCGGCCCGCACCGAGACGACCTGGTCTGGATGCGGCGCGGCCGCGAACTGGCCGGTCAGGCCTCGGCCGGCGAGATTCACAGGACCGCCGGGCTCGTCAAGCTCGCCGAATGGCGGGCGGTGGCGGAGGCGACGGGAGAAAAGCCGCTTCTGGCGATCGACGAGTTCGACGCCGGACTCGCCGGCGGCTGGGTCGAGGCGCTCCTGGCGGCGCTGCCCGACGCGGAAACGGTCCTCCTGACCACCGCGTCCGAGCCGGGCCGTTACAGCCGGCGGGTCGATCAAGTTCTGGAAATTCGAGAGGGGCGCGCCTTCGGCCGTTTGAGGGCGGTCAACCTGTAGCCATGAGCAGCACGGCCTACACCACCGATTCGATCAAGCTCTTGAAAGGGCTGGAGGCCGTGCGCAAACGGCCCGGGATGTACATCGGCGACACCGACGACATCTCCGGCCTCCACCACATGGTCTTCGAGCTCGTCGACAACTCGATCGACGAAGCCCAGGTCGGCTACTGCGATCGCGTCACCGTCACGATCCACGCGGACAACTCCGTCACGGTCGAGGACAACGGGCGGGGCATCCCGGTCGGGCTCCACAAGGAGCACAAGCGGGAGACGCTCGAGATCATCATGACCGACCTTCACTCCGGCGGAAAGTTCGACGACAACTCCTACAAGGTCTCCGGCGGCCTCCACGGCGTGGGCGTCTCCGTCGTCAACGCGCTGTCCAAGCGGCTCGACGTCGAGGTGCGGCGGGAAGGCAAGGTCTGGCAGCAGACCTACGAGCAGGGACGACCCGCGGCGCCCATCAAGGCCGTGGGCACGGCCAAGAAGACGGGAACCAAGGTCACCTTCTGGCCCGACCCGGAGATCTTCTCGGTCTTGGAATTCCACTTCGACAGCCTGTCGCAGCGGCTGCGCGAGCTGTCGTTCCTGAACCCCGGCGTGGCCATCTCCATCCGCGACGAGCGGACGGAGAAGAAGCACGATTTCGCCTACGAGGGGGGGATCCGCTCGTTCGTCGAGCACCTGAACAAGACCAAGGAGCCGGTCCACGACAAGGTCATCTTTTTCCAGGACGTCAAGAACGGCACCGGCGACCCCAAGCGCGACGCCGAGAAGGAACGCGTGGAGGTCGCGCTCCAGTGGAACGACGGCTACGCCGAGACGATCTTCACCTTCACCAACACCATCAACAACCGCGACGGCGGCACGCACCTGGAAGGCTTCAAGACCGCGCTGACGCGCGCCATCCAGAAGTACGCCGACGCCAACGCCTTGACCAAAGCCCTGAAGGAGACGAGCCTGTCGGGCGACGATTGCCGCGAAGGCCTGACCGCGGTGGTCTCCGTCAAGGTGCGAGACCCCAAGTTCTCCTCGCAGACCAAGGACAAGCTGGTTTCCTCCGAGGTCAAGACCTGGGTGCAGCAGGTGGTCTACGAGAAGCTCGGGTCCTACCTCGAGGAGAACCCGCGGGTCGGCCGCAAGATCGTCGAAAAGATCGTCGAATCGGCCCGAGCCCGGGAAGCCGCGCGCAAGGCCCGCGAGCTGGTGCGGAGAAAGGGCGCCCTCGACTCCGGGGCCCTTCCGGGCAAGCTCGCCGATTGCCAGGAAAAAGACCCGGCCTTCTCCGAGATCTTCATCGTGGAGGGCGACTCGGCCGGCGGCAGCGCCAAGCAGGGGCGCGACCGGCGCTTCCAGGCAATCCTTCCCCTGCGCGGCAAGATCCTAAACGTCGAGAAGGCGCGCCTGGACAAGATGCTCGCCTCCGCCGAGATCCGCACGCTCATCACCGCGCTCGGCACGGGGATCGCCCAGGACTTCGACGCCGGCAAGGTGCGCTACCACAAGGTTATCGTGATGACGGACGCGGACGTCGACGGCTCGCACATCCGCACGCTGCTTCTGACCTTCTTCTACCGCCACATGGTGGCGGTCATCGAAAAGGGGTTTCTGTACATCGCGCAGCCGCCGCTCTTCAAGGTCATGGAAGGCAAGAAGGAGACGTACCTGAAGGATGAGAAGGAGATGTCGAAATTTCTGCTCGCCCGCATCGGGGACGACCGCACGCTGACCTCGGAGATGTCGGGCGCGACGGCCTCCGGTGCCAAGCTGGTGGCCTTGCTCGAGAAAATGGAGGAGTACCGCGGCCACATCGCCAAGCTGGCGACCCGGGGCGTCCCGGAGGGGCTCGTGCGCGCGCTGCTCGACCGCGGCATGACCGCGGCGCGCGATTTCGACGAGAAAAAAAAGGTCGAGGATCTGGCCAAGGCCTGCCGCGCCTTCGACACCGAAAAGCTCGAGGTCGTCGCCGACGAGGAGCACTCCGGGTGGGCGCTCGAGATGGTGCGCCGCGTCAACGGCGTGCCGCGGGCCGCGCGCATCGACGCGGACTTCATCGGCAGCTACGAGATCAAGCGGATTCGCGAAACGGCCAAAGCCATCGCCGGATTCCTGGACGGGCCGTACGTCGTCGCTCGAAACGGCGAGAGCGAGCGGCACCAGACGCTGCCCGCCGTCGTCGACGCGATCTACGAGGCGGCCAAGAAGGGCCTTCTGATCAACCGGTACAAGGGCCTGGGCGAAATGAACCCGGAGCAGCTCTGGGACACGACGATGAACCCGGAGACACGGCGGCTCCTCCAGGTGGCCATCGAGGACGCGGTCGAAGCCAACGAAGTCTTCTCGATCCTCATGGGAGACGCCGTCGAGCCGCGCCGGGAGTTCATCGAGAAGAACGCGCTGAACGTGAGGAATCTGGATATCTGAGTGGCCGAAGTGTCGAAGTGCGAAGTGCGAAGTTCGAAGTTCAAGGTTCGGACGGCGCCTGGTACCCAGGACTACGAACTCGGAACTCCGAACTCTGCTGAGGGTCTGAAGCTCGCATGACCTCCAACCTGCTCACGCCCGAAGAGAAGTTCCCCGTCACGATCGAGGACGAGGTCCGGCGCTCGTACCTCGACTACGCGATGTCGGTCATCATCGGCCGCGCGCTCCCGGACGTCCGCGACGGCCTGAAACCCGTCCATCGACGGTGCCTGTACGGGATGTGGGAGCAGGGCAACCTGCACAACAAGCCGTACCGCAAGTCGGCGCGCATCGTCGGAGACGTCCTGGGCAAGTACCACCCGCACGGCGAGAGCGCCGTGTACGACTCGGTCGTGCGCATGGCGCAGGAGTTTTCGCTGCGCTACCCCTTGGTCGACGGGCAGGGCAACTTCGGGTCGATCGACGGCGACAACGCGGCGGCCATGCGCTACACCGAGGTGCGGCTCACACGGCTGGCCGCCGAGATGCTCGGCGACGACATCGACAAGGAGACGGTGGACTGGACGCCCAACTACGATGGGTCTCTGGTCGAGCCGACGGTGCTGCCGGCCAAGTTCCCCAACCTCCTCGTCAACGGTTCGGCGGGGATCGCCGTGGGCATGGCCACGAACATCCCGCCGCACAATCTGGCCGAGGTCATCGACGCCACCATCGAGCTGATCCGCCACCCCGACGCGACCCTCGGTCAGCTGATGAAGAAGCTGCCGGGCCCCGACTTCCCCACCGCCGCCTTCATCCACGGATCCGAAGGCATCCGGGACGCCTACAAGACCGGCCGTGGAATCGTCCAGGTGCGGGCCAAGGCTCTGGTGGAGAAGACGGCGCGCGGCGACAAGGAGTCGATCGTCGTCACGGAGATCCCCTACCAGGTCAACAAGGCCAAGCTGATCGAGCGGATCGCCGAGCTCGTCAACGAGAAGAAGATCGAAGGGATCAGCGACCTGCGCGACGAGTCGGACCGCGACGGCATCCGCATGGTCGTCGAGTTGAAGCGCGGCGAGAACGCGCAGGTCATCCTGAACAAGCTCTACGCGCTGACGCCCATGCAGTCGACGTTCGGGATCATTTTCCTGGCGATCGTCGACAACCAGCCGAGGATCCTGCCGCTGTCGGACCTCCTGCGGCACTTCATTGACCACCGCAAGTCCGTCGTCATCCGACGCACCCAGTTCGACCTGAAGAAGGCCGAGGAACGAGCCCACCTTCTGCGCGGCCTGGCGCTCGCGCTGGCCAACATCGACCAGGTCATCAAGATCATCCGGGCGTCCAAGGACCCCAAGGAGGCCAAGGAGCGCTTGACGGCGGAAGTCTCGATGACGCGCGCGGCGCTGGAGAAATTCGTCGGAATGCCGCTGGCCGACGCGCCCACCAAGGCCAGGGAAAAGGACGTCCTGCGCCTGGACGACGTTCAGGCCCAGGCGATCCTGGACATGCGCCTGCAGCGGCTGACCGGCCTGGAGCGGGAAAAGATCGTCGCGGAGTTCAAGGACGTCCTGGCCCTGATCGCCCGCCTGAAGGAGATCCTGGGCTCGGACAAGCTGGTCCTGGAGATCATCGTCGGCGAGCTCCAGGAGATCAAGAAGCAGTTCGGCGACGAGCGGCGCACCCAGATCGTGGCCGAGGCCTCCGACATCAACATCGAAGACCTGATCGTCGAGGAGGACATGGTCATCACCGTGTCCCGCGGCGGGTACATCAAGCGCTCTCCCCTGTCGCTCTACCGGGCCCAGCGCCGCGGCGGCAAGGGCCGCATCGGAGCCACGACCAAAGAGGAAGACGTCGTCGAGCACCTGTTCGTGGCCTCGACGCACGCCTACGTCCTCGCCTTCACGTCCTCGGGCCGGATGCACTGGATCAAGGTCTACGACCTGCCGCAGCTGGGGCCGGCCACGCGGGGCAAGGCCATCGTGAATCTCCTGAACTTGAGCCCCAACGAGCGGATCGTGGCCATGGCCGCGACCAAGGACTTTCCCGAGGATCGGTACCTGGTCTTCGCGACCAAGAACGGGCTGGTCAAGAAGACGGCGCTGTCGGCGTACGCCAACGTCCGCTCCGGCGGCATCATCGCCATCAACCTGGAGGAGAAGGACGAGCTGCTCTCGGTCCGCATCACCGACGGCGAGCGGCAGATCTTCATCGGCACCCGGCAGGGCCAGGGGATCCGCTTCTCCGAGAAGGACGTGCGGCCGATGGGCCGCGACACGACCGGCGTCATCGGCGCCGCGCTCAAGAAGGAGAACGACGAGGTCGTCGAGATGGACATCGTCGAGGAGAACGGCCATCTCCTGACCGTCACCGAGCACGGCTACGGCAAGCGCTCCGAAGTCTCGGAGTACCGCTACCAGGGGCGCGGCGGGTCGGGCGTGATCAACATCAAGGTGACCGAGAAGAACGGTCCGGTCGTGGGCATCAAGTCGGTGTCCGACGCCGACCAGCTGCTGCTGATCACGCAAAGCGGAATGTTGATCCGCATCAAGGTCAAGGACATCCGCGAGACCGGCCGGGCGGCGCAAGGGGTTCATTTGATCGATCTGGACGAGGGAGACCGGGTCGTGGCGGTGGCCAAGCTGGCTGAGCCCGATGAGAGCGAGGAGCCTCAGGCCACTCTACCCGCGGCGGCCGGCCCCGAGCCCGCTGAGACCGGCTCCAAGCCCAGGGGGGATAAGCCCGCGTTCCTCTCCGACGAAGACGAGAACGAGGAAGAGTAGCTCCCCTCCCCACTTTCGCCCTCTCCCTCCGGGAGAAAGGCTTCCCAACGAAGGGAAGAAGGCGTCCGCCGCTCCGCGATAGAATCCCCCGCCCATGCGGTTTTTCTTGGACAGCTCCAGCGTCGAAGAAGCCCGAAGAGTTCGCGAGTGGGGTCTGCTCGACGGCGTGTGGCTGACCGCGGCCGCGACCGAGGCCGCCCAGGTCGATTACCGGCGGGCGGTGCGCGATCTGGCCTCGGTCTGCGATGGACCCGTTTGCGTGGAGCCGGCCTCGGGGGACGCCAAGGGGATGTACAAGGACGCCCGCGAGCTGGCGAAGCTCGGAAAGGACATCGTCGTCCAGCTCCCGATTTCTCCCAACGGAATGCGGGTCGCCCGGCTCCTGGCCGAGGACCAGGTTGCCGTCTGCGCCGCCGGCTGCCATTCGGCGGCACAAGCCTTGATCGCCGCCAAGGCCAACGTGGCCTATCTGGCTCCCGCGGTGGGACCGCTGGACGAGATGGGGGCGATCGGCATGGACTTGGTGGAGCAGATCATCCGGATCTACGACAACTATGGCTTCCAGACGCAGATCCTTGTTTCCGAGGTGCGCAACCCCGTGCATGTCCTCGACGCGGCGCTGATGGGGGCCGACGTCGCCACCATCCCGACCGCGGTCTTCGAGCAGCTCTACCGGCACCCCCTGACCGAGGAGCTCCTCGCGGCGCGGGAAAAATGAAAGTCTCGGCGGACCGGGTCCTGTACCTCTCTCGCGTGATTTTCCGGCGCATCAAGGAGAACATGAACCTGGTCCAGAAGTCCGACGACGAGACCGTTCGTCGGGCGATCGTGCGTGTCTTGACCGACAGCTACAAGGAGCTCGAACAACTCGAGGAGAAGGTTCAGGGATCCATCGCCAAGCGCAAGGCGATCAGTCCAAAGGATGCGGATTACTTGTTCTCGCGGAGTCTTGAGGATGAGCTGCGCAAGCACGGCGCATGAATCTACTGTAGAATTTTTCTAAATATAACAAAATAAGCAAATAATCTAAAGAATATACGTCGAGCTCTTGACGACCACTTGAGCTCGAAATGGGGTTGCCTTTAGCACAATTGGACCGTTACAATTGGACCTTAAATGAGCCAATTGGGCCTTGAGCCTGGTGTTTCGCTCGATCGCGCTTCTCGGGAGCCCCTCGGCGATCAGCTTGCCGCCGCGATCGAGGCTCGGATCGCCACCGGCCTGTTAACTGCCGGGCAACGCCTTCCCACGACGCGTGATCTGGCGGCGAGCCTCGCCATCAACCGAGGGACCGTGCAGTCGGCTTACCGAAAGCTGGCGCAGCGAGGCGTCATCGTGAGCCGCGTTGGAAGCGGCACGGTCGTGCGGGGTGGAGCCTCGGCTGCGGCCAGATTCGATCCCGCGGCGCTCCTTTCCCGCCGCGCGCAGGCGGTGGCCCCGGAGGTTTCCGTCGCCCTCGCCTCCCCCGTCGTCGCCGACTTTTCCCGGCTCACGCCCGACGAGCGGTTCTTCCCTCTCGAGGACTTCATGCGGACCCTGTCGGCCGCCTTGACCCGGCGGCGCGACCTCTGGCAGTACGCGCCGCCGCTGGGGCTGTCGGAGTTGCGCCGCGAGATCTCCCACCGGCTGGCCGAGCACGGAATCGAGCGCTCGCCCGACGAGATCCTGGTCACCAGCGGCGCCCAGCAGGCCCTGGACCTGCTCTTCCGCACGTTCACCGATCCGGGCGATGCCGTGGGGCTCGAGTCCCCCACGTACTCGGGCGCCCTGGCGCTGGCCCGGTTCGCCGGCGTCGAGATCGTGGCCTTGCCGGTCGGACCCGACGGGCCCGGCGTCTCGGCTCTTCTCGGCCGGCGGGTCAAGCTCGTCTACGTCATGCCCGAGCGGCAGAATCCGACCGGGGTCACGACCACGGACGCCCTGCGGCAGACGATCCTCGACGCCGCCGCGGCTTGCGGGGCGCTGGTGGTCGAGGACGGGTTCGAGGAACCGGAGTCCGGGATCGCGCCCCTGGCGGCCCGAGATCGCGAGCGGACGGTCTGGCTGGGAACCCTCTCCAAGGACCTCGTTCCCGGGTTCCGAATCGGCTGGGTCGCGGCGTCTCCGGCGGTCATCGAACGGCTGGCTCGGGTCAAGAAGACGGCCGACTTCCAGACTCCCCTGCCGTTTCAGGCTGCCGTGGCGGAGTTCCTGCGCGCCGGCGCCGACCGCCGCGCGAGACAGAGCAGGGCGCTCGACGTCGAGACGCGGCGTATCGCGGCCGTGCGCGCGCTGAAGTTGCACCTGCCCGAGCTGTCGTGGTGGGGTGGAAACGTCGGCGATGCGCTCATCTGGCTCCACCTTCCGCCTGGTGTCTCCGGCCGTCGGGTGGCCGAGGCCGCCGCGGCGCGCGGGGTCGGCGTCGCCCCCGGCGCCGAATTCGATCCGCGCGGGCAAGACCGACCCAATCTGCGTCTCTCCGTCTCCAGGGTCGACAAGCGGCAAGTGGAGGCGGGCATCCGGATTCTGGGCGAGGCCGTGCGTCTTGTCGAGGCGCAGTCCGGCACGCGGGCGATGCCGGTGGTTTGAGGAGCGAAGGACGTAGGACATAGGACGTAGGACTTAGGACATTAGGACCGGGTCGTCCGAGGAGACTGGAGGAACCAATGAATCAGACAGACACGTTCCGGGTGAAGGTTGGTCTGGCCGAGATGTTGAAGGGCGGCGTCATCATGGACGTCGTCAACGCGGAACAGGCCCGGATCGCCGAGCAGGCCGGCGCGGCGGCGGTGATGGCGTTGGAGCGGGTTCCGGCGGACATCCGGCGCGAAGGGGGAGTCGCCCGCATGTCGCCGGTCTCCAAGATCCGCGAGATCCAGGCCGCGGTCTCCATCCCGGTCATGGCCAAGTGCCGCATCGGGCACATCGCGGAGGCGCGGGTGCTCGAAGCATTGAAGGTCGACTTCATCGACGAGTCGGAGGTGCTGACTCCGGCCGATGAGGAGAACCACGTCTACAAGCACGATTTCGCAGTGCCGTTCGTGTGCGGGTGCCGCAACCTGGGGGAGGCGCTACGCCGGATCGGCGAGGGCGCGGCGATGATCCGGACGAAGGGGGAGGCCGGGACAGGCGATGTGGTGCACGCCGTCAAGCACCTGCGGCAGGTGCATCGCGAGATCCGGAACCTGACGCTGATGTCCAAGGACGAGCTGATGGCGGAGGCCAAGCGCCTCCAGGCGCCTTTCGAGATCGTCGTCGCGGTCGCCGGGTCGGGGAAGCTGCCGGTCCCCAACTTCGCCGCCGGGGGCATCGCGACGCCGGCCGACGCGGCACTGTGCATGACCCTGGGGGCCGAATCGGTCTTCGTCGGCTCTGGAATCTTCAAGTCCGACGATCCCGAGAAGCGCGCCCGCGCGATCGTGAAAGCGACCACGCACTGGCGCGACGCGGCGGCGCTGGTCGAGGCCGAGGAGTCGTTGGGCGTCGGCATGAAGGGAATCGAAGCCGCCAGTCTCTCCGAGGAGCAGCAGCTGCAGACGCGGGGATGGTAGGGGGAATCGGATCATCTGCCCATCGGATCATCGGTTCATTTGCCACGAGCAAGCCGGAGTTCGACGCAATCAACAGATGAACCGATGAATCAATGAACCGATTGGATCTCATGAGCGAAACAGGCAAGATCGCCGTGCTGGCCCTTCAAGGCGACTTCGAAGCTCATCGCCGGCGCCTCCGCGAGCTCGGCATCGAATCTTTCGAGGCGCGGCGGCCCGAGGAGCTCGAGGGCGCCGCGGGGCTCGTTCTGCCGGGCGGGGAATCGACCACGATGTGGAAGTTCTTCGAGTCGGCGCCCTGGGGAGAGGCGATCCGCCGCTTCGCCGAGAGCGGACGGCCCGTGCTGGGGACCTGCGCCGGCGCGATACTTCTCGCACGCGACGTGACCAACCCGAAACAGGAAGGTCTTTCCATCCTGGATATTGGCGTCGAGCGCAACGCCTACGGTCGCCAGGCCGACTCCTTCGTCGGCGAGGTGGACGCGCCGACCCTGGGGGGAGCCCTGCCCGCGGTCTTCATCCGCGCCCCGAGGATCCGGCGGGTGGGACCGGGCGTCGAAACCCTCGCGACTCTTCGGGGAGAGCCGGTCCTGGTTCGGAAGGGGAGAGTGCTCGCGGCCACCTTTCATCCCGAGTTGACCGAAGACGCGCGGGTGCACCGCCTCGCGTTCGAAGCGCTCGCGGCGGCGCGGAAGACCGCGTGACGGTTCGGGTCGAACAGCACGACGCCGTCGCGGTCCTTGCGCTCGACCGCGCGCCGGCCAATGCCTTCAGCCCGGAGCTCGTGGCGGATCTTCGGTCGGCTCTCTCCTCCAGCCGAGAGGCCGGAGCGGTGGTGCTCACGTCGAGGAACCCGACGATCTTCTCCGGGGGCTGGGACCTGCCGATTCTCGTCGGCTATGACCGCGCGACGATGGCCGACTTCGTCGCGGCCTACTGCGGCCTGGTGCGGGAGATCTTCGCGTTTCCCGCGCCGATCGTCGCCGCGTTGACCGGCCATGCCGTCGCCGGCGGCCTGATCGCCGCGGCCGCGGCGGACGAGCGGTACGCCGTCGTCGGGAAGGGGAAGTTCGGACTCTCCGAGGTGGCCTTGGGCGTTCCCTTGCCGCGGTGCCTGTACGAGATCTTCCGGTACGCCATCGGGCCTCGCGCCGCGGAACGGCTGGCGGCAACAGGGGAGAATCTCGACGCGGATGCCGCATGGCGGATTGGCCTGTTGGACCGGATCGTTCCGGCCGAGGCGCTGCTCGACGAGGCCCTGTCCCGCGCGCGGCTGCTCGCCGGGCGTTCGCGCCAGGCCCACGCCGCGGTCAAGGCGTACGCCCGCGCGCAGGCGGTCGCGCGGTTCGACGCCGCCCGCAAGGACGACCCTTTTCTCGATTCCTGGTTTGGCCCGGACGCGCGGCGGCGGATCGGGGAGCTGGTGGAGAAACTCACGAAGAAGTGACGAGTGAAGAGCGACGAGTGACGAGTGACGAGTGAAAAGCTCGTCGCGGATCGGCAGCAGCCTTCGCACTTGTCACTTGCCACCTGTCACTTGTGACTCGATGCTTCCCGTCGAAGAAATCCTCGAAGCCCTCGATCTCTCTCGAGCCCAACCGGGCGTGGGATTCCTCCAGGCCCTCTTCGAGCGGTTCAACGCGCGCGTGCCGTTTGAGAACGCCTCCAAGATCCTCCGAAATCGCGCGGTCGCCGATCCGCGGGAGAAGCCCCGGTGGCCCGGGGTCTTCTGGGCCGATCATCTGGAGAAGGGTGCGGGAGGGACCTGCTTTGCCCGCGTCGCGGCTTTCGATGCTTTGTTGAATGACCTCGGCTTCTCGACGCGCAAGGTTCTCGGCCGGGTCGAACGAGACTTCGATCACGCGGCACTCGTCGTCCGGGAGGCGGCCGCCTCCTGGATCTGCGACGTCGGGTTTCCCCTTCCCGCGCTGCTGCCGGCGGGGGAGGGTCGAATCGACACGACTCTGGCGGAGATCGCCGTCGGCACAACGTCCCGGGGATATCGCATCGAGTTCCTCTCCGGCGTGCCCGACGGCCCGCGCGCGCTCGAGATCTTCGGCTCCGAGGTTCCGGAGGAGGAGTTCCGGGACCGCTGGAGGGAGACATTCGCGTCTGATTCGAAGTTCCTTTCGGGCGTGGTGCTGCGCCGCCAGGAGGCGTCCCGCGTCCTTTCATTCGCGCGCGGCCAGGTCCGGGTCGACGATCGCCACTCGCGGCTCCAGATCCCCCTCCCGCGGCCGCGGGCCGGACGCCTGGCAGAGATCTTCGAGATCGACGCGGAAATCCTGGAGGCAGCCCTGGCCGCCGCGGGAGATCCGGATTCGTGGCGAATCGGCAGCCGCATCACGGCTTACCTGGAGACCCCCGTCTCCCCGCAGGCCGCATTCGAAGCGATCGGGTCGTGGCAGAACTACCGGCGCCTGATCGAGGGCGTGGCCGCGGTGACCGCGCAGGAAGAGACCGCCGGCGGCTGGCGCTTGACGCTCGAGCCCCCCTCGGATGCCGCCGGACCGGAAGGAGCCAAGCTCGTCGAGGAGGGATGGCCCGAGCCGGCCCGACGCGCCCTCCGGCTGCGCCGCACCGGCCCGCGGTCCGTCGTCGAGTCGGAGTTGCGCGTCGAGGAGCGGGCGGCCGCGACGTACCTGGTGCGCGAGGCGGCCTTCGAAACGACCCGCGACGACCTTCTGCGCAACGACTCCCTGCGGGGGCGGCTGGCCGGATCGCTCGCCGTCGATCTGCTGGCCTGGGCCAGGCTCCTGCGGTCAGAGCCGGCCACAATTCACAGGTTGTAGAGGCGGAGGTCAGAACCGGAAGGAGCGTTCCCCTTCCAGCAACCGCAACCGCTTCTGCCCGGCCGCCGCGATCTGGCGCCGGATCCGCGACAGCGACGGCGGCTTCATGTGGTAGAGGTAGATCGGAACCCGGGGCGGGGCCTTGGGCAGCTCCGCCAGGACCAGAGACGGGGTCAGGTGCCTCGAGGCGCGGGCGATCTCGATCTGCTCGTCGCAGAAAGACAGCTCCAGGAAGATCGCCTTGAGATCCCGCGCCTTGCGCGCGACGGCCGCCCACAGGAAGTCGGTGGGTTCGGTGTCTCCGGAAAAAACGACCGAGCGGCCGGGCTTGGCCACCACGTACCCATAGGCGGGGACGACATGGCTGACCTTGAACGCCGTGAAGGTCACGCTGCCGGCGCGGAACGGCTTTCCCTCCGCGATCGCGCGCAGCCGGACCGAAGGCTTTGCCTTCGAGGGGAGCCTGGTGAAATCCGGCCAGATGCGATCGTTCAGGATGTCCCGCCGGACCGACGCCAGGACGGGCGCCGGCGCGACGATCTCGAGCGGCGCGCTCTGGCCGTAGAGGTTCTCCATCAGGAGCGGGAGCGACGCGATGTGGTCGAAATGCGCGTGGGTCAGGACGATTCTCCGGACCCGGCGCTGCGCCGAGAGCGGCAGGGCATCGGTCAGCGAGCCGGCGTCCAACGCCGACTCGCCGTCCACCAGGAATGTGGTCAGGCGATAGCCGGGGGCGGAACCGCCGTACGGTCCCAGGGCCCGGATGGCCAAAGATGTTCGGGCAGGCACGATTGGGCCGGATTGTAGTGAGTCGACCGCCAACAGTCGAATCCAAACGGGGACCGGCGGGTGGAGGGACGCAGGAGGAGGGGCCCGTACCCCCGCCCGTACCCCCACCCCCACGCCCTGGTCCTTCGTCCTGTCCTAGAACTCGTACCCGATGTAGAACGAGGTCTTGAGCCCCGACTGACTCTTCTTGAGATCCGTCAGCTTGGCAAAGTCCCAGTGGAGGGGCAGGCCCAGGAACGTCAGCTCCAGGCCGTATCCGTACGACGCCCGCCCGTCGATCAACTGGTGGTTGTTCTCGTTCCAGAAGCGGAAACTCTGGTTTTCCAGGGCCGCGCCGCCCACGTCGATGAAGACCTTGCCTCGGATATTGCGGAAACCCCCGAAGGGAAAAGCCAGCAGATCGATCATCGGGAACCGGAACTCGAAATTGGCGTAGGCCACGGTGTTGCCGATCTGGGAGACGTAATCGAGGCCGCGCAAGGTATCGAGGCCGCCGAAGTAGTAGACGTCGGGGAAGTTCCCCGTCGAGCGCGCGCCGTAGAGCCGCACCGCGAAGAGAGAGCGGGCGGTCACCTTGATGTACTCGCGCACGTCGACGGAGACGTCCTCTGTCAGCGTCGATCCGCCGGGGATCTCCGCATTGGGATCATTGGGATCCTGCTTGGTCTTCTTGCCCAGGTCCGGGGCCCACGAGGCGGCCAGCCGGTAGCGGGTTCCCTGCAGCGGCCCCCACTCCTGGTAGTTGACCGTGTCGCCGACGAAGGAGAGGCCGATGATCGGATAGTTGTCCGAGCGCGGGTTCACGAAGAAATTCTGCGTTCCATCGCGGTTCTGGATCACGTAGGGAAAATCGAGGGACCGGGAGATGAACCCGACCTGCCCCTCGATCCGGTGGTAGCGGTCGAGCGGATAGCCGAAGTTGAACTGGCCGCCTGTCTGCCGATAGGCGCGCCGGTCGCGGACGATGCGGTCGACCCCCAGGCTCTGGTCGAGAGCCAGGAAGTAGACGCGCTGGTCGAAGAGCTCGATGCCCTTCTGAAGGCGATGGGTCAGGTCGTAGTAGGCGAAGTCGAACGTGGTGAAAGAAGCCAGCGACTGGAGCGACGCGATGAATCGGCGGTCGCCCAGGTTGTCACCGAAGACGAGGACGGTGTTGGACACGAAGGTCTGATCCGTGTTGATGCCGGCGTTGATCGAGGCGTCCTCCAGCTGCAGCTTGTGGGACGGCTTGGCCGTCACCTTCTCCCGATCGATGGCCACCTCGATGGCCGGCTGGTACGGGACGTAGCCCTGAGGCCCGGTGGGGGAGGGGGCGGGGGCGAGCTCCGGGAGCTTCTTGAACGGCTTCTTCGAGTCGGCGATGTACAGCGTGAAGCGCCGCTTGTAGTAGCCGGCGAAGACGAGCTTCTCGACGTTGTCCTTGCCCACGAAGACCGTCGGCGAGAAGCAGCCGGCGACGACGTTGGTGTGGAGGAACGTCTCGCCGTTGTCCAGGTCGATCGAGTAGATGTTGTAGATGCCGCCGTCGCGGTCCGACGTGAAGAAGAGGCGCTTGCCGTCGGGGGACAGCGCCGGATCCTCGTCGTTCCAGTCGCCATACGTGACCTGCTCGCGGCTCTCCGGCGTGTCGGGGTGGAACCGGAAGATCTTCGACTTCGTGCCCCGCACCGAGGAGTAGTAGATCCACTGACCATCGGAGGAGAACGTCGGACCGAAATCGTAGGCGTCGTCGTCGGTCAGGTTGGTGATGGTGCGCGTGTCGACGTGATACGCGTAGAGGTCGGACCGACCGGTCTTCAGGGCCCGGAACACCACGATCTTTCCGTCGGGGGAAAACGCGGGGTTGAGCTGCTGGTCGAGCCCCGGCATGAGGATCCGGTCGCGGATTCCGCCGGTCAACGCATTCAAGAGCAGCAGGTCCCGTCCCCGCTCGCGGCGCGCGAAGACGGCAATCGTGTTGCCGTCCGGGGAGACCGCGAGATCGGCCCCGCTCTGCGGGCCGGTCGTCACCCACTGGGACACGATGTACTCGTACTTCAGGGTGTAACCCCTGGTCAGGTTCTTGAAGAGCTTGCGCTCGCGCGTGGACATCAGGACGACGTCGGCCTGCTCCTTGTACGTGGAGATGGCGGCGACGAAGTCGCCGGAGGGGTAGGCACGCGGGGACAGCTCGGCCGAAGGCGTATCCTCGACCTTGAAACGTTCCCCGAAGTCGATCGGCTCTCCCTTCTCCGCCAGGATCTTCAGGTAGCGCTGGCGCAGGTAACGGCGGAACTTGATGTCGAAGTCCTCCGCCGAGATGTTGAAAGAGCGTTTGACCACCTTGTCGAGGTTGCCGCCGATCTGGTTGCGAAACTCGAAGAGGAGATCCCGCACCGCGTCCTTGCCCCACTCCGAGGCCACGAAGTCGAAGACGGCGTGCCCGAAGCGGTAAGCGAAGAAGCCCTCGATGCCCCTCTCCGCGATCTCCGGCACCTGATCGGAGAGGACCGCGTCGCGCAGCACCATCCGGTCCTTGTCGTCCTCGTCCTTTCCGAAGTAGGAGGCCATGCCTTCGATGAACCACTGCGGCGCGTTGGTGGTCGCGGCCCGCAGGTAGTTGCCGCCGAAGAGGATCTCGAACTGGAACACGTGCGTGAGCTCGTGGGCGATCAGCTGCTGGAGCTTCTCGTCGGGAAGGTCGGTGGGAAGAACCATCCGGTTGCGCGACGGCAGCGCGAAGGCGCCGACCCCCTCGGGGATGAAGTTCAGGAGGGTGTTGGTCTGCTCGAACTCGGAGTGGGTCGCGTAGTAGATGAGATTGATGGGTTTGGGAATCTGAAAGTTCAACTGGCGCGAGATGTCGTCGTAGGCGCTCTCGGCGTACGAGGCGACCTTCTCGAGCTCCGCCCTCTCCCGATCGTAGAAGTAGATGGTGAAGTGTGTCGAGCGGTAGGTCTTCCAGTCGAACTGGTCGTAGACGATTTTGTTCTCGCCGAAAAAGTCCTGGGAGCGTCCGACCGCGGCGGCCAGGATCAACGCGAGGGCGAGCAGGGGCTTCTTCATGAGATCTCTCCCGCGGACGAACCGGTGGGGATGGGGCAGGCGCGAACATCCGAGCATCCGGACATCCGAACATCCCAACGGCGGCCGGAATCGTCCATGAAAAAGGGTGGGATCAGTCCGTGAAGATGTAGCGGTCGGCTTCCCGTTCCCGGGCCACGAAGAGGTTCAGGATCTGGTTCTCCAGCGAGAACAGGTTCTCGAAGAGCCCCTGGAGCTCATCGGCGCGCCGGCCGCCGGTCTGGCGGAAATCCTTGAACTCATCCTGCAGCAGCTTCTCGCCGGAGCGGCCGTCGAAGACCAGGAAGACGATGTCGAAGAGAAAGCCGGTCTGCTCGACGTACACCTGCCGGTAGTACGTCTGCCCGTTGATGGGGGAGACGTACTCCTCGGTCTTGTATCCGGAACGGTCCTCGATCTTGAACTCGAGCGAGCCCGAGACGACGATGTCGGCGTTGGTCGTCGTGCCGAGCGCCCTCCAGAATTCCGTGGCTTTGGCCAGCTCGGTCAGGTTCTGGGTCGGGAGCTTCAGGTCGGCCGGGGCCAAAGCCACCTCGAGCTTCGTCTTCTTGCCCAGCTGCTTCTCCAGGAAGCGGTGGAACTCCCCCTGCAGATCGACGTTCTGAAGGCGCTTGTCGCGCGCCTTCTCCGCCTCGGCCACGATCAGGAAGGGAGCCAGCACCACCCGCTCGCTGCCGCGCAGCGGCAGGCGCGGCTTCAACGGGAGCTTCAACCGCACCTGCGAGACGCCGGCCCACGCCGGGGCCGCGCCGAGCATCAGCGCGAGGACGGCGGTCGCGATCCTACGAGGCACCGGCGGCCTTGCCCGTGGTGCGGGTGTAGGAAGTGTAGAACTCGGCGAAGCGGGCGTAGTTGCGGCGGATGTAGGAGTCGTTGGGATCGAGCTCCAGCGCCTTCTTGTACTCGGCCAGGGCCCGCGCGAACTCCCCGCCGGCCTCCAGGGCGACGGCGAGGTTGTTGTGGGCCCGCGCGTTCCTGGGGTCCTTGGCGATGGCCTGTTCGAAGCGGAACGCGGCCTCGCGCCACAGCCCCTTGCGGGCCACGTTGGCGCCGAACGCGATCTGAGACGTTGCGCTGTCGGTGTTCGAGTACGACGCGCAGCCGGCGGCGAAGAGCAGAAACGCGGCGGTCATGCTGGTCCAACTCTTCACAGGCCCTCCGGATGCGGATCGCTATTATAGGAAAGCTTTTACACCCGGAAAGATTTCCGTGACTTGCATCCTGGGATGAAGGGATGGTTAAGGCGTGACCAACGAAGCCGGCAGACGGGCTGCCCTGTCCTGGGCCATGGGGAGAAAATTGACCCCTCAGCGGGTCTGGCCGCTCTTGCGCGAGGCCGGCGGCCTCGAGGGGGCGCTCGGCCTGGGCCTTGACGAGCTATCGCAGCGGCTGGGCTCGCCGGAGCGGGCGGAAGCGCTGCGGCGCTCGGCCGACGACACGAGAGGGGAGCGCTGGGCCCTGGAGATCGAACGGACCGGGGCGCGCGTCGTCACCGCTTTCGACCCGGATTACCCGAGGCTTCTCCTGGAGATCCCCGACCCTCCCTTCGCGCTCTTTGCCGCCGGCAACGTCGAGCGGTGGAGGCTGCCCGCCGTCGCGGTGGTCGGCTCACGGGAGGCGACCCGCTACGGCAGGGAGGTGGCCACGGCCCTGGCCAGGGACCTTTCGAGCGTCGGCGTCTGCGTCGTCTCGGGCTTTGCCCGGGGCGTGGACGCGGCCGCGCATGAGGCGGCCCTGGACGGTCCGGGGGGAACCATCGCTGTTCTGGGATGCGGTCTGGACGTCGATTACCCGCGCGAGCACGGAAAATTGAAGCAGTCTCTCCTCCCGCGACACCTGATCGTGTCGGAGTTCGCGCCCGGAACGGAGCCGCACGCCGGAAACTTTCCGGTCCGCAATCGCGTGATCGCCGGGCTGGCCTCGGGAGTCGTGATCGTCGAGGCCTCGCGCCGTTCGGGCTCGCTCATCACGGCCCGGCTGGCCAACGATTTCGGGCGAGACGTCTTCGCCGTGCCGGGAAGCGTCTTTTCGCCCACCTCGCTGGGCGCGCACGAGCTGCTTCGCGACGGCGCGATTCTGTGCCGCGGCGCGGAGGACGTCCTGGCGGAGCTCTTTCCCACGATCGGGGGAGCGGCACTGCCCTCGGGCTCGGCGTCGCCCGTTGCCGCCGAGCTCTCGGGCCCCGCCCGCCGACTGCTCACCCTGTTGCAGCGCGAGACCTCCGTGACGGCCGAAGAGCTCGCGCGCGAGACCGACCTCTCGGCGGCGACGGTTCTGGCCGCCCTCTTCGAGCTCGAGGAGGCCGGCCTGGCCACGGCCGACGAGACCGGACGCTACGCCCTGCGGCGGGCTTGAGAGTGAAGAACTTGGCGCCGGGGAATACGGAATTGTTGCACCCTGTGCCGCCACGCCCGTTTGCGCTTTGTGCCCGGTTGTGGCAGGTTGCACCGCCCAAAACGTATGGCCGCCGCCGGTAAGTCCATCGTCATCGTCGAATCGCCCGCCAAGGCGAAGACGCTCGAGAAGTTCCTGGGCAAGGACTTTCGCGTGCTGGCCTCCTACGGGCACGTGCGGGATCTGCCCAAGAAGGGATTGGGGGTGGACCGGGCGAATTCCTATGCCCCGACCTACGAGGTCCTGGCAGGCAAGGAGAAGACGCTCAACGAGTTGAAGAAGGCCACCCGCGACGCGCCGGCCGTGTACCTCGCCGCCGATCCGGATCGCGAGGGAGAGGCGATCTCCTGGCATTTGTGGGAAACCCTGCAGCCCTCCGCCCGGAACGCGATCTTCAAGAGGGTCCGGTTCAACGAGATCACCAAGAAGGCCGTGCTCGCGGCCATGGAGCAGGCCGGAGAGATCGACGGCCGGCTGGTCGACGCGCAGCAGGCGCGCAGGATCATCGACCGCCTGGTGGGCTACGAGGTCTCCGACCTTCTGTGGAAGAAGATCTGGCGCGGACTGTCCGCCGGCCGCGTGCAGACAGTGGCGCTGCGCATCATCTGCGAGCGCGAGCAGGAAATCGAGCGGTTCGTTCCCGTTGAGTACTGGACCGTCGACGCCGATCTGGAGGCAGCGGTGCTCCCCGGCTTCACCGCGCGCCTCATCTCCTTCGACGGCGAGAAGCTGAAATTCGACGGCGGCGATCCGCGTCTGGCCTCGGAGGAGGCGGCCCGCCGCGTGCGCGAAGACGTCGAGGCCGCGCCCTGGCGCGTGGCCGGCGTCGAGACCAGCGAGCGGCGCAAGAACTCGGCGCCTCCTTTCATCACCTCGCAGCTGCAGCAGGCCGCCGCGCGGCGTCTGTCCTTCGCCGTGCGGCGAACGATGCAGATCGCGCAGCGCCTGTACGAAGGCAAGGAGATTCCGGGCCGTGGAACCGTCGGTCTGATCACCTACATGCGGACGGACTCGACGCGGGTCTCGCAGGAGGCGCTGGCTGCGGTCCGGGACTTGATCCGGGAGCGTTACGGGCCGGCGTCCCTTCCCGATTCTCCCCGCTCTTTCAAGAGCAAGCGCGACACGCAGGACGCGCACGAGGCGATCCGCCCGACGTATCTGGACCTGCCGCCCGACGCGGTGGCGCCCCACTTGAACGGCGACGAAGCCAGGCTCTACCGCCTGATCTGGGAGCGGTTCGTCGCCTCGCAGATGACCCCCGCGGTCTACGATGCGACCTCCGCCGAGATCGAGGCCGGCCGCGCCGTGTACCGCGCGTCGGGCTCGACACTGAAGTTCCCCGGCTATCTGGCGGCGTATGGCGTCTCGGCGGAAGAGGACGAGGAAACCGAGAAGGAAGGCAAGCTCCCGCCGCTCGCGCAAGGGGAAGCGTTGAAGCTCGTGGCGATCCGGCCCGAACGCAAGGCCACCCAGCCTCCGCCGCGTTTCAACGAGGCGTCGCTCGTGAAGTTCCTGGAGGAGAACGGCATCGGACGGCCGTCGACGTACGTCGAGATCCTGCGCAAGATCGAGGACCGCGAGTACGTCCGCAAGAAGGATCGGCGCTTCATCCCCACCGCGCTCGGCCGCACGGTCATCGAGCTCCTGATCCCCTACTTCGACGATTTCTTCGAGACCTCCTACACCGCGCGGATGGAGGAGCGCTTAGACGACGTCGAGGAAGGAAAGATCTCCTGGAAGAAGGCCCTGGCCGAGTTCGACAAGACGTTCACCCGCGACCGCGAGCGGGCCTTGAAGGACATGGTGTCGGGCAAGGCCGGAATTCCGCTGGGAGAGGCCCGCGACCTGCTCTCCTTTCCGGTGGCGCCTCAGATCTCCGAGACGTGTCCCAAGTGCGGCAAGAAGTTGAAGCTGCGCATGGGCAAGAACGGATTGTTCGTGGCCTGCAGCGGATACCCCGACTGCACGTTCACCGAGAACATCCCGGATCCGGAGGAGGACGTCGTCGACGCGTCGGACCTGGAAGGGACGGCGTGCGAGGAATGCGGCTCGCCGATGAAGCTGCGTGTCAGCCGGACGGGCTCGGCCTTTCTCGGGTGCACGGCGTACCCCAAGTGCCGCAACGTGGTCAACGTGGCGGTGGCCGGAGGCAAGGCCCAGGCGCGTCCGGACGAGCCGACGGGGGAGACCTGCCCGCAGTGCGGTCATCCCCTGGTGCGCCGGCACGGGCGCTACGGCGCCTACGTGTCCTGCTCCAACTACCCGGCCTGCCGCTACAAGCCACCCAAGCCGGTCCTGGACACGGGCGTGCGCTGCCCCAAGGACGGAGGAGTCATCGCCGAGCGGCGCGGCCGGTTCCGGCCGTTTTACGGTTGCGTCAACTATCCCAGCTGCGACTTCACGCTCTCCGTCCGGCCCGCGGCCGAAGCCTGCCCGCAGTGCGGCAACCCGTACCTCCTGCTGCGCGAGCGCAAGGGAGGCAGCGTGCTGGCCTGCGACCGCGGCGGCTGCGGCTTCGAGAAGCCGGCCAGGGAACTGCCCCCGCTCAAAGAGATCTTCCTTCCCGGCAAGGCCGTGCTTGCCGGCCCGACCGCGCAGAAGCCGGCGCGCCGGACCAGGCCGGCGCGGGCGGCGGCCGCCTCCAAGCCCGCCGGGACCAAGACGCGAGCGGCCACGTCCCGGGGCCGCCGAACCAAGCAGGGGGCTCGGGCTTCGGCCGGCGGATCGGCCAAGGCGACGGGCAAGCCTTCGTAGCAGCCCGTCGGAGTCCCCTCCGACCGCGTCGCCGATCGGGTAACATCTCGCCATTCGTCTTCCGAGTCGACAAAAGGAGGCTTGCATGCGCCTGGGACTGCGGTTCCGGATCCTCCTGGCCCTTGCCGCGGCCGCTCTGGCGGCGGGGCCCGCCAGGGCCCAGGAGAAGACGCTCCACTGGCGGTTGCTCGAGGTCCACGCCCGTCTGGACGCGGAGGGCCGGCTGCAGATCGCCGAGCGCCAGGCCATGGTCTTCACCGGCGACTGGAACGGCGGCGAGAGAACGTTCCGCCTCTTTCCGGGCCAACGCCTCGCCCTGACCCGTCTGGCGCGCATCGATGCCGCGACCGGTCAGGCGCACGAGCTCGCGCTCGGCGATCTGTCGGCCATCGACCAGTACGCGTGGAAGGACGAGCACACGCTGCGCTGGCGCAGCCGCCTTCCCTCCGATCCCGCCTTTGACAATACGGAAATTGTGTACGAGATCGACTACACCCTTTCCGGCGTTCTGTCGCGGGAGGGAGACACGTACGTCCTGAACAACGATTTCGCGTTCCCGGACCGCTCCGGGGTGATCGAGACCTTCACGCTCGATCTCGCGCTCGACCCGGCGTGGCAGGCGCAGGGAGCCTTTGCGCCGCACCAGCAGCGGCGAGGCCTGGCCCCCGGGCAGAGCGCGGTCGTGACCGTGAATCTGAAGTACGTCGGAGCGGGGCATCCCGCCGCCGTGCGCCGCGGGACGTCGGCAACGGAACGGTGGGCCGTCTTCCTGGTCCTCGCCGGGAGCATCGTCCTGATGTTCATCGCCTTCTGGCGCCATGAAGCGGCCCTGGGCCGTCTCTCCTCGCCGCCCCCCGTCGATACGGTCGACGCGCGGTGGCTCGAGGCCAACGTCTTCTCGCTGCGGCCGGAGGAGGTCGGAGCTCTGTGGGACGAGTCCGTGGGCGCTCCGGAGGTCGCCGCGCTGATCGCGCGCTGGACGTCGGAGAAGAAGGTCCGCGCCAGGGCGGAAGGAAAGGAGATGACGCTGACCCGGCTCGTCTCGATCGAACAATTCGAGGGATACGAGAAGGACCTCGCCACGGCGCTCTTCTTCGGGGGCCGCGAGGAGACGGATACGGCCTCGATCCGCGCGCACTACCGCTCGAGCGGCTTCGATCCGGCGGCCAAGATTCGCCCGGAGCTCGAGAAGCGGCTGGAGTCCCACGGAGAATTCAACGATCACACTCCGCGCCCGCCGCGCTGGCCGACGGTGCTCCTGCTCTTCTCCGGAATCGGGCTGGTGGCCGCCTGCGCCGCGCTGAAGCTCGAGGAGCCGGGAGCGGTGATCGGCCTCGCGATTTCTCATCTGATTCTCTACGTCGCCGGCGTCATCGCCGCGTCCCTCTACCAGAAGCGGATCGAGAACCTGGCGCTGGCGACCCTGACCTTCCTGTGGGTGCCGCTCGTCTTTCTCCTGTTTTCCTACCGTGGAGCCGCCGGCGGCGGGCGCTCGAGCCTGTTCCTCCTGCTCGGCGTTCTCCTGGTGCGCATCGGCATCACCAATAACCTCTTCAACGTGGCCAGGACGCGCGACGGCGCCAGGAAGATCGCCCGGCGCAAGGCGCTGACCGCGGCGCGCCGCCACTTCGAGCGCGAGCTCGCCGGCCGCTCGCCGCGGCTTTCCGACGCCTGGTATCCCTACATCCTCGCTTTCGGGCTCGGTCCGGCGGCCGATCGCTGGGGGAAGGCGTTCGGCGCGGCCGGCGCCGCCGCGGCAATCGCGTCCTCGGGCTCCACGTCAGGCTCCGGGTCGTCTTCGCCGTCTTCGGGCGGATGGACCGGGGGAGGCGGGAGTTTCGGAGGCGGGGGCTCCTCGGCTTCGTGGGCCGCGGCGGCAGGAGCGATGGCGGCGGGAGTCTCCGCGCCGAGCTCGAGCGGAGGAGGGGGCGGCGGTGGAGGCGGAGGAAGCTCGGGCGGCGGCGGAGGCGGGGGCTGGTGATCCGCCGCCTCACGCTCGCGGCCGCCGGACTGGCCCTGGCCGCGTCTCTTTCCGCCGACGGCCGATCGATCGTCGGGATCGCCGGAGCGTCGAGCCTGGGCGCCGAGATCTGGGGCGCCGCGGCCCTCGCGGTCGCCGTCCTGTGGGCCCTGTTCTGGAAACGGGAGCGAGGCCTCGAACGCTTCGCCCCGGACAGCGCGGTCTTCGTCCCCGCGGCGCTTTCCGAGCCGGGCGAGCGTCTGGGAAGAGACTGGAGGAGGTTCTCGGCGCCGCCGCAGCTGCCTCCGCTCCTGCGGGGCGTCCTCGTCGCGCGCGCGCGGCGCTCGGGAGCTCCGCAGGCGGAGAAGGCGGTCGGAAGCGCGGCTCTCACGGCGGCGCTCCTCCTGACCGGAGCGGCGCTCCTCGTCGCCGCCATCGTCAAGGACTCGACGACGATTTCCGGCGCCTTGAGCGACGTGAAGGTCCTGGGAATCCTCTCCGCTCTCGGCCTCTCGCAGGCCTACTTCTGGAGACGCCGCTTCCGGGAGGCGAAGCTCCACGCGTTGCGGTTCGGGGTCCCGATCGCCGCGCTTCTCGCCGTCGTGGCCACGGGTATGACCGATCCCCCACTCGAAGAGGGGGGCATGGCTCTCCTCGCGGTGGGCGCGGCGGCGAGCATCGTGAACCTCGCCGCGACGCGCTGGAGCCGCGAGGAGCTCTCGCGAGCGCGGGTTCTCGCAGCGGCGCGCGAACGGGTCGCGCAGTCGGCCAAGGCCGGCGACCCCTTGATCACGGCTTTCGCGCTGGAAGAGCGGATGCGGTGGAAGGATGCGCGGGTGCAGCTGCGGCAAGTCTCCGCGAGCGCATCTTCCGCCGGCTCCGGGCCTCCCGCGCCGCAGGGCTCGAGGGCCGCGCGTGTGCGTCTGACGATCCCGGCGCAGAGCGGATGGAGGGCCCGCAAGAGCGGAGTGTTGCGCGGGCTCTGGCGCGATCTCTCCGACCGCTCGGCGTCGGGAGACGCGCGGTCGCTCCTGTCCAAGTACGGGACGGGCCTCGGCCCCGGCTGCATGGGAATCCCGTTCCTGGGCGTCGGGATCCTGGTCATGGTCCTCGTCGGGCGCCAGGCCGCCGCGCAGGGCCGGAGCCAGTGGATGCCGGTGGCCTTCGGCGCTGTCTTCGCCTTGGCCGGCCTCTTTCTCATCACGACCGGCGTCTCGGCGATCGTGGGTCGGGCCGCGCAGAGCGCCGTGGCCGCCGGCGATGCCGCGCGGTCCTGGGAGTCCGACTATCCGTGGGATCCACGCGGAGCCCGCGCCGAGGGCTCTGGCGGCAACTTCGCCGCGGCGATCGGCCGCGTTCTCGTCGTCGGACTCATCGGACTCTTCAACGTCTTCTGGACCGTTCCCATGCCGATCACGACACGGCTCTGGGTTTCAGGGATCGTGCTCGTCTTCGACCTGCTGGCCCTGGCCGTCGTGTACGACACGGTCCTTCGGATCTGGATGCGCCTGGTCCATGGACGGCCGCGCCTGATCTGGAAACGCATCCCGACGATCGTGGGGGAGCGCTTCGAAGCGACGTTCTCCCCGGGGCACGCGATCCGCATGACCGGGCCGGCGCGGGTGGAGCTCACCTGCGTCGAGCAGTCGGAGGAGAACGGTGCGAGTCAACGCTCCGTGGTGTGCGACGGGGTCTATTCCGCGCAGCAGACCATCCCACCGCCCGCCGATGGCCGCCGTGTCGCGACCCTGGAGATCGACCTTGCGATCCCCGCCGGTCTTCCCGGCACCCGGCTCTCCGCGTCCCCCGCGAAGATCCGGTTCTGGCGCCTGACCGTGATCGCGCCGGTCCTCGGCCCGGACGTTTCGGCGGCCTTCCTGGTCCCGATCTACGGCGCCTCCGACGCGGCTTCCTGATACAACTGGCGCCGATGCTGGCGTGGGCGCGGTGCGTCGTCTACCGCAACTGGCAGCGCGTCCACGGCGTGCGGCGGCTGGAGCTGGCGACGCTGCGCGGATATCTCGATCTCTCGTCCGGCCAGCGGATCCTGGACGTCGGCAGCGGCAAGGGAGCGTTCTGCGGCGAGCTCACCCGCCGCGGACTCTTCGCTGTCGGGGTCGATCCGTCGCTCTCGGCGATCGGCATCGCCCGAGCGCACGTCGACCACGCGGGGCGCTTCCTGGCCGGGACGGGCGAGGCGATTCCCGTCGCGTCGGGCGCTTTCGACCGGGCGGTGTCCGTCTGCGTCCTCGAGCACACCGCCGACGACGCGCGCGTGCTCGCCGAGGTCCATCGCGCGCTCGCGCCGGGGAGCCTCTTCGCCTTGTCGGTCGACTGCCTGAACTCTCCCCACGTGACCGAGGCCTTCCGCGCCCACCACGTCGCGGAATACCGCTGCAACCAGCTCTACAGCGACGCGAAGATCCGTGCCCTCCTGGCCGAGGCCGGCTTCGAGACGCTCCAGACTCGCTACCTCTTCACCGGCCGGACCGCGATCGCGATCCTGCGCTGGGGCTCGCGCTTCCACTACCGCGGGCCCTTCCTCCTGCTCTTTCCCCTGATCTATCCGTTCCTGTGGCTCGACCACGTGCTCGGGCGCAACGCGGCAAGCGGCATGATTCTCGCGATCCAGGCCCGGCGGCGGTGAGGAGGGAGAAGAGCGCCGCTCTCTGTGGTCAGGGCTCCCGACTGCGCTCGAATCCCGCCATGGCCGCGAGCACGGGCAGCGCGTTCTTCCGGTTGAAGAGGAGCATCGTGCGCGTGTTGCACTCGTGCGTGCACTTGCAGAGCGCCGCGTGCTTGGTCGCGACAAACGCGCGGGCCGCCTCGCCCTCGCGGATCCGCGAAAAGTCGTAGCCGACCTCGCGCACGTTGCCGAGCGGCGTTCCGATGAGCTCGCAGCCGTAGACGAACCCGTCCTCCGAAAGGATGTACTCGCGCTCGCCGGCCAGGCAGAACTGCTCGAAGGCGCCGCCCTTGGCCTGCCGCGCGATGTACTCGTAGCGGAGACGGTTGACTTCCCGCCGGGCCCGGGTGCGCACGCCGCGCCAGCCCCGGCGGATCTCGTCGATGGGATAGCGGGCGTCCTGCTTGGCGGAGATCCGGGCGTAGAGGTCGACGTCCAGGTTGTCCTTGAGCGACGGGTCGTAGGCCTCGCCGCGGATCAGGTTGATCGAGTGCTGGTGCGGCCGGTAGGTGTCGTAGACGAAGTCGCAGAATCGTTCGAAGTCCTTCTGGTTGTCGCGCATGAAGACCGTGGTGACACCGACGGTCAGGTTGGGCGTGCGTTTGGCCAGCTCGAGGAGCGTCGTCAACGTGGAGACAGCCCGGTCGTACAGGCCGGGCACCCGGCGGACGCGGTCGTGGTAGTCGCGGAACCCGTCGATCGAAACGGTCACGCCGAAGGACAGGTTGGGATCGAAGGAGCAGATGCGCTCGGCCACCCCGGCGATCTCCTCGGGGCCGAACCCGTTGGTTGGCACCGAGCAGGTGAAGAAGCCGGTGCGCTCGAAGTACAGCCGGACCATGTCGGCCAGGTCGCGGCGCAGGAACGGCTCGCCGCCGCCGATGAGAAGGAGGCGGATGGGCGGGAGCGTCGCGGTCAGGCGGTCGACCTCCTCGAGGGTCAGCTCGTTTTTCCCGGCGTTGATCGGATAGAAGCAGTGCGCGCACCGGGCGTTGCAGATCGACGTCGTGAAGTGGGTCCACTGCGCGATCGCGGGACCGGGGGCGACCCAGTCCCGCGCCAGCGCGGCGGCCTGCTTCCACCGCGTCGTCATGCCCGGGCCCTCTCGAGTTCCGCCCGTTCGAAGACGCCGGACTCCCGGTAGCGGCGGCGGGCCTCCAGAAATCCCTCGATGCGCGCGATCTCGCCGGCCACGAGCCAGGGCAGGAGCGTCAGGGCCCGCACCGCGCGGCCGGCGCGCAGCATCCGGCCGAGCACGATCCAGAGGTGCGGAAAGAGAAAGAGAAGCGCCGGAACGCGGACCAGGATGCGCCCGGGACGATCGTGCAGGACCCGGGTGCGGTAGATCGTCCGGCCGCAGTCGACCTGCCGCCGCCAGAAGGTCGAGCCGTCGAGGCGCTCGTGCTGGTGGGTCATCAGGATTCCCGGGTCGTACCAGAGCTTGCCGCGGGTGGCCTGGAGCACCGCGTCGGAGAACGACGCGTCCTCGCCCAGGTTCGTCTCGACGAAGCGGATCGCGCCGACCGCATCGCGGCGGTAGGCGATGCCGAGCGTGGGGATCAGGCCTTTCTCCATCGGTTTCCGGTCGTCGATCCACTCCGAGTGATTCAAGAAGAGGTCCAGATCCCCATAGCGCCCGGGCCGGCCGTTTTGCACGCGTCCTCCCACCGCGACGATCCGCGGATCGGACTCGAAGGCGGCCCGCACCCGGGCCAGCCAGTCCGGGGGCGCGACGACGTCGGCGTCCAGGAAGGCCAGGATGTCGCCCGAGGCGGTATCCATTCCGGCGTTGCGGGCGCCACCCGCGTTGCGCCGTCCTTCCGTGCGCAGAACGCGCGCGCCCGCGGCGCCGGCGGCTCGCGATGTCCCATCCGTCGAGGCGTCGTCGACGACGAGAACCTCCGCCGGCGGCTCGCTTTGCGCCAACGCCGAGCGAACCGCGTCGCCCACGATGCGCTGCCCGTTACGGCAGGGGATGATGACCGAGACACGCATAAGAGACCGATTGTATCGGGACTCGGGACACGGGACTCGGGACTGGGGTCCCGGACGAATCTAGAATCCGCCCATGCCTGCGACGCCCTGGGCCAAGTTCTCGCTCCCTTCCGACGGGGCGTTCGCCTGCGGGCACTCCCCGGACTTCGTCAAGTCTGTGCGCGAAATCTTCGGGCCGCTCGTCGAGCGCGTCGACGGCTTTCCGCCGGGCGTCCATCCCTGGCTCATGCGCGAGGTCCCTCCGGAGGGCTCGCTCTCGACGCTCTTTCGCGACCTGGAGCGGCAGCTGACGCCGTCAGGCTCGCTCTGGGTTGTCTTTCCCAAGAAGCCGTTCGTCGAGGATTTCGGTTTCCCCTTCTTCTGGAGCGACGTCCAGAAGGCCGGCCTGGCCGCCGGACTCGTCGACAACAAGGTCGCCGCCTTCTCGCCGCGGCTGACCTCGATCCGCTTCGTTGTGCCGCTCGCGCGCCGCAAGGGTCGGGGCCCGCCGCCGGGGAACCGACCGGGAACATAGAATCTGACCGATGGGCGTCACGATCATCGGTGCGGGCCTCGCCGGCTCGGAGTGCGCCTGGCAGCTCGCACGGCGCGGGCACCGCGTGCGTCTGTGCGAGATGCGGCCGAAGGTGGCGACCGCGGCGCACACGACCGACCGCTTCGCCGAGCTGGTCTGCTCCAACTCCTTCCGCTCCGACAATCCCATGAACGCGGTCGGCCTCTTGAAGCGGGAGATGGAAGCGCTCGACTCGATCATCATTGCCTGCGCCCGTCGGGCCGCACTCCCCGCCGGCGACGCTCTGGCCATGGACCGCATCGTGTTCGCCGAGGCGGTGACGAAGGCGCTCCTGGAGCGGCCGGAGATCGAGGTCGTCCGCGAAGAGGCCACCGCGATTCCGGAGCAAGGGCCTGTCGTCCTGGCCACCGGCCCCTTGACCTCGCCGGCGCTCGACCGCGAGATCGGGAAGCTCCTCTCGACCGAGGATCTGTACTTCTACGATTCGATCGCACCGGTCGTCGCCGCGGACTCCCTCGACATGGGCAAGCTCTTCGCGGCGTCACGCTACGGCAAGGGCGGAGGAGCGGACTACTTGAACGCTCCGCTGACGCCAGAGCGATACGAAGCCTTCCTCGACGCTCTTCTCTCCGGCGAGACGGTGCCGGTCAAGGACTTCGAGAAAGGGGTCTACTTCGAAGGGTGCCTTCCGATCGAGGTCATGGCCGAGCGGGGGCGGGAGACGCTGCGCCACGGGCCGATGAAGCCGATGGGCCTGCCCGACCCGGCCACGGGGAAAATCCCCCACGCCGTCGTCCAGCTGCGCCAGGACGATCTGGCCCGCGAGCACTACAACCTGGTGGGTTTCCAGACCAAGCTCAAGGTGTCCGAGCAGCAGCGCGTCTTCCGGATGATCCCGGGGCTCGAGAACGCCGCCTTCGTCCGCTACGGAATGCTCCACCGCAACACCTACATCCACGCGCCGGCACACCTGGACCGGTTCTGGCGCATGCGGCGCGAGCCGCGCATCTTCTTTGCCGGGCAGATCACGGGCGTCGAAGGCTACGTCGAGAGCGCGGCGACGGGTCTGGCCGTGGGCCTGACCCTCGCTCAGATCCTCGAGGGGCGCGCGCCGGTCCCGATCCCCTACACCAGCGCGATCGGCTCGCTCGCCCGCCACTGCTCGGAACGCGATCCGAAGGAAAAATTCGAGCCCATGAACGTGACGTTCGGCCTGATCGAGGACACGTCGCACTCTCCGATCCGCGACAAGGCGGCGCGCAGGAAGCAGATGGTCGAGCGCGCGCTCGCAGCGATCGCGGACTGGAAATCCCAGACCGCGCCGGAGACGGTGGGCGCGCGATGAGGATCTCGAACCCTGGTTCGCGGCGTGCGATCGTCGTCCTGCGCCTCACGCCTCACGCCTCACGCCTCACGTCCCGATGTTGACCTTCGACGACATCGCCCAGGCCCGCAGGCGCATCGAGGGAGTCGCGCGCCGAACTCCGGTGCTGCACTCGACGCAGTTTGACGCGTATTCGGGAGCGACCGTCTTCTTCAAGGCGGAGAATTTCCAGCGCGCCGGCGCCTTCAAGTTTCGCGGCGCGTACAACAAAATCCGCTCCGTGATGGAGGAGCGCCCCGTGGCCGAGGTGGTCGCGTACTCCTCGGGTAATCACGCGCAGGCCGTGGCCCTGGTGTGCAAACTCCTCGGGGTGAAGGCCACGATCGTGATGCCCAGGGACGCCCCGGCCTCCAAGCTCGCCGCGACCCGCGGCTACGGTGCCCAGGTCGTCCTCTACGACCGGTACGGCGAGAGCCGCGACGAGATCGGCGAGCGGCTGGTCAAGGAAAGGGGAGCGCTTCTGGTCCCCCCCTTCGACGACGAGAAGATCATGGCCGGGGCGGGGACGGCGGCGGCGGAGCTGTTGGAAGAAGTGCCGGACCTGGACGCCCTCCTGGTACCGGTCTCCGGCGCCGGGCTGATCGCCGGCTCGGCCACCGCGGCCAAGCACCTCGCTGCGAACATCCGCGTCTACGGCGTCGAGCCGGAGACCGCCAACGACACCGCACTCTCCATGGCCAGGGGGGAGCGCGTGGCGATTGATGTCCCGCGCACGATCGCCGATGGGCTCCAGGTGCCGTCTCCCGGCAAGCTCACGTTTCCGATCGTGCAGAAAACCGTTTCGGCGGTTCTGCTCGTATCCGATGACGAGATGATCGAGACGCTCTCCTGGATGCTCGAGCGGATGAAGATCCTGGTGGAGCCTTCCGGCGTGGCCGGCGCGGCAGCCGTGCGCCACCGCAAGGCGGACTTCTCCGGCCAGCGCGTGGGAGTGATTCTCTCCGGAGGCAACGTCGACCGCGAGAAGCTCGCCGAGTATCTGAAGCGATCCCTCACCCTGTCATGAGCGGACGCCGCGTCCTGCCGGCGATCCTTCTCGCGGGGCTCGCGACGGCGCCCCTCGAGGCGCATGACTTCTGGATCGAGCCCTCGACCTTCCGTCCTGAGGTCCCTTCGCAGCTCCACGTCGCGCTGCGCGTCGGCCAGGACTTTCGCGGCGATGCGGTGCCGCGCGACGACCGCCGCATCGTGCGCTTCGTGGCCGCAGGCCCCGCCGGAGAGACGTCGATCCCCGGCCTCCCGGGCACCGATCCGGCGGGTTTTGCGCGCATCGAGCACCCGGGCCTTTACGTCGTGGGTTACCGCAGCAGCCGTTCGCCAATCGAGCTGGAGGCGGAGAAGTTCGAGAAATACCTCGCCGACGAAGGGCTGGAGCACGTCTCCAAGGAGCGCGCCCGCCGGGGGGAATCGGGCAAGCCGGGCAAGGAGGTCTACTCGCGCTGCGCCAAGGCGCTCGTCGTGGCCGGCGGCGGACCGACCGCGGGCTTCGACCGAACCCTGGGATTCACGCTCGAGCTCGTTCCCGAACGCGTTCCCCGCGTCGGCGATCTCCCGGTCGATCTTCTCTTCGAGGGCAAGCCGCTCGCCGGCGCCCTCGTCCTCGCCATGAATCAGGCGGACCCAGCGCAGAAGCTCTCGGCGCGGACCGACCGCCAGGGACGCGTCGTCCTCAGGCTGACGCAAGCGGGGGTCTGGCTGGTCAAGGCCGTCCACATGATCCCGGCTCCTCCGGACATCGGCGCCGACTGGGAGAGTTTGTGGGCCTCGCTGATCTTCGAAATCGCTTCGCCGTGAGGCGGAAGGCGTCAGGCGAACGTGAGCGGTGCGCCAAAGGCGCAGATCCCGATCGAGCGGAAGCGACGGTCAGGCGACCCTGAACGAGACCTTAAACCTCGCGAGCTGTGGAAATAGAGTCGCTGTCCGCTGTATTAACACCCCCGTGAAAACCGCCCTCCGGATCGTCTTCGCCGCCGTCCTCGTCTGCGCCGTCGCGTGCGGGAGGAGGGAGCAGCCGGCTCCCGCCAGAACGGCGGCAGAGCGCCACACGCTCAAGGGCGTCATCCGCTCCGTGGATCCCGCGCGCACCGAGATCACCGTGACTCACGAAGAAGTGCCTGGATACATGGCGGCGATGACGATGCCGTTTCCGGTCAAGGATGATCCACAGGTCTTCGCGATCCTGCGTCCCGGCGACAGGATCGAGGCGACGCTCGTCGTCGACGCCGACAAGTACTGGTTGGAGAAGATCCTGACCAAGGGATTCGTCCCGACGCCGGGCGCCGTGGCTCCTGCTTCCTCCCCCTCCACCAACGGCGGCGGCAGCCCGACGCCCAGGCCCAACCGCGCAGTCGGCGTGGGCGATCCCTTTCCCGATTTCACACTGACCGATCAGACCGGCGCGCGCGTGCGTCTTTCGGACTTTCGGGGTCAGCCCGTGGCCGTGACGTTCATCTACACGCGCTGCCCGATCGCCTCGGCCTGTCCCCTGACCACGGCCAAGTTCTCGAAGGTGGATGCGGTGATGGCACAGAAGGGATACGGAGAGCTGCTGACCTTGACGCTCGATCCGGAGCACGACACGCCCGCCGTGCTCGCGGACTACGCCAGGAAGGCGGGCGCGAACCCGAAGCGCTGGAAGTTCCTGACCGGCGAGCCCAAAGACGTCGCGGAGGTCGCCTCGCGTTTCGGGATTCTCTACTACCCCGCCCAGGGGCAGCTCGTGCATGGCCAGGGGATCGCGGTCATCGATCCAAAGGGGAGGCTCTCGACGATCTACTACGGCAACGAGTGGCTGCCCGAGCACGTGGTACGCGACATGGAGAAAGCGAGAACCGAGGGATGAAGCGGATGCGGGTTCTCGCAGGCGTGGCCTTCGGGGTGATCGCGAGCGTGGGGGTTGCCCTGTTCGCCGCCGATAAACAGGAGGGCCCCTCCGATCTCTTCAAGCAGTACTGCGCCAAGTGCCACGGCGAAGACGGCACCGGCAACACCCCGAAGGGCAAACAGCTCAAGGCGCGGGACTTTACCGATTCTGAATTCCAGAGCGCCAAGAGCGACGAGGATCTCATCAAGACCGTCACCCGGGGAGGCGAAGACATGCCCGCCTTCGGCAAGAAGCTCTCCAAGGAAGAGATCGAGGGGCTGGTGAGGAACGACGTGAGGGGGTTCAAGAAGAAGTGACCAGTGACGAGTGACGAGCGGAGACTCTTCCGAGCCTTTCTTGTCACTTGTCACTGGTCACTCGTCACTCAGTCGTCACTCAGTACACCGGATCCTCGAAGGCGTAGGCGAGAACTCCCGGCGGGAAGTCCGGACCGCGTGACGCCGCATCCAAAAGACGCTCATCCACGATCGCGCAGAGCTTGTACCGGGCCCCCGGCAATTTCGCCGCGGCGGGGGAGATGGAGAACTGCAGAGCGGCCTCCCACAGCTCGAGGCCCGAGAGGATCTCGGCCTCGGCGTTCTTGACCAGGCCCTGCAGCTCGACGTGCTGCGCGTAGTCGTTGATCCGGATCAAGTCGTGCCGGACGCCGGATTCCTCGATCAGGCTCATGTCGGGACGCCGCGTCGTTGCCAGAGCGTCGGCGAGCGGCGCGCGCGTGGCGAGCACGGTCGGTTCGCCGTCGGACTTGGTCCCGACCAGAGCCCCCACCCTTTTCGAGACAGCGTCGGACGGGGCCGCGCCGGCGAGAGCCTGAACGCCCGAATCGACCGAAACGCGAACGAGTCCGACGAGCAGAGGCCGAACGACTGCCAGTCCGGCGAGCTCGGAGACCTGCCGGTCGATCCAAAGCCCGGGCCGGCGCTCCTTGAACCGGGGTGTGCCGCGCAGGGCGCGAAAAGGTCGCAGCTCCATGGCCGATGATTCTAGCTTCGCCGTGAGGCGTGAGGCGTGAGGCGTGAGGCGGAAGGCGAGCGAACCGCGCGCCTGAGGTTACACTGGAATGGATGATCTCTCTCTCGAAAGCCATCGACGGCTTCGAGTCCTACCTCGCCGATGAACGCCGCTTTTCACGCCGGACCGTGATCGCCTACCGGGCGGACCTCGATCGGTTGGCGGTTTTCTGGGAGAGGGAGTTCGCCCATCAGAGTCCCGAGCACACGCCGCTGTCGAAGATCGACACGCTCTGCGTGCGGTCGCATCTGGCTTCGCTGCACCGCGGCCGTCTGGCCAACCGCTCGCTGGCCCGGCATCTGTCGACCCTTCGCTCGTTCTTCCGCTGGGCCTGCCGGGAAGGGCACCTGGAAAAGAACCCCGTCCGGGGACTGCCCGCGCCCCGCGTCCCGCGGTCGCTTCCCCGCGCGATGACGCTGGCGGACACCGAACAGCTGCTCGCGGCCGACGATGCGGGGAGCTTTCCACAGAGGGAGAGAGCTCTCTTCGAGCTCCTGTACGGCACGGGCCTGCGCGTTTCCGAAGCGGCCGGGCTCGACCTCGAGGACGTCGACTTTTCCTCGCGCCTCGTGCGGGTCGTCGGAAAGGGGCGCAAGGAGCGAATCGTTCCCTTCGGCGAGGTCGCGGGGGACGCGCTCGGCGACTACCTTCCGGTCCGGGCATCTGTCCGCCGCGAGCATCCCGACCTGGATGAGGAAGCGGGGGAGCCTCTGTTCGTCAACGCCCGCGGCCGGCGCCTGACCACCCGGTCGATGTCACGGCTCTTGAAACGGCGGCTGCGCGCCGCGGGTTTGCCCGAGGAGATCAGCCCGCACGCGCTGCGACACACCTTCGCCACGCACCTGCTCCAGGCCGGCGCCGATTTGCGCGCGATCCAGGAGCTTCTAGGCCACGCCTCGCTCTCGACGACGCAGAAGTACACGCATTTGGACGCCGCCCGCCTTCGCGACGTGTACCGACGCGCGCATCCGAGGGCGTGAGGCGAGCTTCGCCGTGAGGCGTGAGGCGGAAGGCGTGAGGCGAACCGGGGTGCTCCAGCTCCTTCTCGTTCTCGCTCTGGTCGCTGCAGCGTCGAAAGCGGCCCCGCCGGAGAAGGCGCCGACGCCGGCTCCGATGCCTGGAGTTCTCGCGGAGATCGACCGGATCGTGCGGACGGAGTTCTGGGACCCGAAGTTGAAGGGCGTCGACTGGACCGGCGCTCTCTCCCAAGCGGCCGCGCAAATGCAGCTCGCGAAGACCGCGGCGGAGCGCGACGAGGTCTACGACGCCCTGCTCGCACGGCTGAACGACTCGCACACGTTTCGACTGGCTCCCGGCCGGCTCCCGGCCCGGGACTGGGGGACGGCCGGGCTGCGCATGGGAATGGACGAAGGCGGATATGCCGTGAAGGCCGTCATCTCGGGCTCGCCGGCCGACCGGGCCGGCCTGCGGCTGGGCGACCGTGTGCTCGCCGTCGACGGCAGGCGCTACGGCAAGGAACGGGTCAACTTCCGCGATCTCTTTCTGGTGTTCGAGGGGACCGTCGGCTCGATCGTGCGCGTCACGTATGCCCCGCCCGGGCAGGAGGAGCGCACGGTCGCTCTGACGCGCACGCTCGAGGAGCCCGGCGATGCCCTGGTCTGGAAGAGCGCGCGTGTCATTCGGCAGGGAGCCCACTCCTACGGCTACGTCCACCTGTGGGGGTTCTCGGCGCAGACCGCGCTCGCGGTCGTCGACCTCCTGCTCGACCGGGAGGAGGCCTCCCACGCCCGGCCCGCGCTGGCCGGCTGGGGCACGATCGACGGGCTGCTGCTCGACGTGCGCGGAAACAGCGGGGGCTACGATCCCAACATTCTCGCGAGCTTTCTTCTGGGCTGCTGGACGCGCGGCGACTACTACCTCGTCACGCGCGAGGGCCGGCGTCTGTCTCCTCCCGAGTACCGTCCGCTTCCCGTCGCGCTCCTGGTCGATTCGGGAACGGCCAGCGCCGGCGAAGCGCTGACGATCCAGTTTCGCCGCCATGGAATCGGGCCGATTGTGGGGGAGACGACCTCGGGCATGGCTTCGGGCGGGGCCACGGCCGAGGGCCTTTCCGACGGATCGCAGCTCTGGATTTCCCGACGGGCGCTCGAGGACGCGCAAGGGCACTCGTACGAAGGGCACGGCATCGTCCCGGACGTCGCCGCGCCCGACCGTCCGGCCGCGACGCCCGGAGGCGAGGATCAAGTCGTTGAGGCGGCCATTCGCGCCCTCCAGGCCCGTGAAACGCCAAACGCAAAACGTTGAACGTGCATCCCGGAGGCCGTGTTTCACGTTTGCCGCTTAACGTTCTACGGCTCTGGGTTATCCTGCGCTTTCGATGAGCTCAGCCCCTCAATGGCGCTCGACCACCGTCATCTGCGTCCGCCATGACGGGCGGGTGGCGATGGCGTCGGATGGTCAGGTGACGCTCGGCACGACCATCATGAAGCAGACGGCCGCGAAGATCCGCCGCCTGAAGGGGGACGTCCTGGCGGGGTTCGCGGGCTCAACCGCCGACGCCTTCGCGCTCTTCGCGCGCTTCGAGTCGAAGATCGAGGAGCACCGCGGCAACCTGGAGCGCGCCGCCATCGAGCTGGCCAAGGACTGGCGGACGGACAAGATGTTGAGACAGCTGGAGGCCCTGCTGATCGTCGCCGACAAGAACGTGCTGCTCCTGATCTCCGGGACCGGCGATCTGATTTCTCCGGAGGAGGGTGTGCTCGCGGTGGGCTCCGGCGGCCCCTACGCCATGGCCGCCGCGCGGGCATTGTTGAAGCACAGGCCCGACCTCTCCGCCTCGGACATCGCGCGCGAATCCCTGATCATCGCCTCCGGGATCGACATCTACACCAACGACCGGATCACGGTGGAAGAGGTCTGAAGGAAAATGTCCCCATGGTCTACATGATGCCGGGCGAGCAGACGGAGGCGGCCAAGGCGCCCCCCGGGTCGCGCACGCCTCGCGAGATCGTCGTCGAGCTGGACAAGTACATCATCGGCCAGAAGAGGGCCAAGAAGGCCGTCGCCGTCGCGCTGCGCAACCGCTGGCGCCGGCAACAGCTCTCCGCGGAGATGGCCCGCGAGATCCTTCCCAAGAACATCCTCATGATCGGGCCGACGGGCGTGGGCAAGACCGAGATCGCCCGGCGCCTGGCGCGCCTGGCCGAGGCGCCGTTCCTGAAGGTCGAGGCCTCCAAGTTCACCGAGGTCGGCTACGTCGGGCGGGACGTCGAATCGATCGTGCGCGACCTGACCGAGGTGGCGGTCCAGATGGTGCGCGACGAGAGGACGCTCCAGATCCGCGACCGGGCCAAGCTGCGCACCGAGCAGCGCCTTCTGGAGCTGCTGCTGCCGGCCTTGCCCGACAGCGAAGCCGAGGAGACGCGGGCCAAGCTGCGCATGCTCCTGCGCGAGGGGAAGCTCGAGGAGCGCCTGGTGGAGGTCGAAGTGGCCGACAAGACGTTCCCTTCCTTCGAGATCGTCACCAACCAGGGCGTCGAAGAGATGGACATCAACGTCAAGGAGATGCTCCCCGGCCTCTTCGGCTCCAAGAAGAAGCGACGCAAGGCGACCGTGGCCGAGGCCCGCGAGATCCTCCAGGCGGAAGAGGAGGGACGTCTCGTCGACCAGGGCCAGGTGGCGCGCGAGGCGGTCGAACGGGCGCAATCGGCGGGCATCGTGTTTTTGGACGAGATCGACAAGGTCGCCGGCCGCGAGTCGGGCGGCCGCGGCCCGGACGTCTCCCGCGAAGGCGTGCAGCGCGATCTGCTGCCGATCGTCGAAGGCACGTCGGTCAACACCAAGTACGGTTTCGTCAAGACCGACCACGTCCTCTTCATCGCCGCGGGCGCATTCCACGTCTCCAAGCCGTCCGACCTGATCCCGGAGCTGCAGGGCCGGTTCCCCATCCGCGTCGAGCTCGATTCGCTGACCGAGGAGGATTTCGTCCGGATCCTGACCGAGCCGGAAAACGCCCTCTTGAAGCAGTACACGGCTCTCCTCGGAGCGGAAAACGTCATCCTGGGGTTCTCCGAAGACGCGGTGCGGGAAATCGCGCGCAACGCCGAGCGGGTCAACCGGTCCCTGGAGAACATCGGCGCGCGCCGGCTCCACACGATCCTGGAGCGCCTGCTCGAAGACATCTCCTTCGCCGGCCCGGAGAACTCCGGCAAGACCATCTCGATCGAGGCCGAAGACGTGCGCGCGGCGCTGGCCGATCTGGTCAAGGACGAGGACCTGTCGCGGTACGTACTTTAGGCGTGAGGCGTGAGGCGTGAGGCGTGAGGGGTAAAGCCTAGGTCGGAAGCGCGTGGCACAATTCATAGATTGTTATCGCCGCGCGGCGTCCTTCTCCCGCTTCAGATTTCCACGGGTCTTCCCGCCGCTTCTTCTGGCGGCGCTGCTTCTCCCCGCGGCCTGCGGAAAGAAAGGTGATCCCCAGCCGCCCCTCCCGCGCGGGCCCCGGGCGGTTTCGGATCTGGCCGTGGAGCAGGAGGGCGCGTACGCTGTCCTGACGTTCACGTATCCGGACCGTCTCCAGTCCGGGCAACCCCTCTCCGACCTGGCCGCGGTCGAGGTGTACCGGGTGCTCGATCCCTCGCCCAGCCTGACCACGCGGCCGGCCGCGGCCACCGGAGGCGGGCCCAAGACCGACGAGGCGCCGGGCGCGGGAGCGCGCCGCGCGGCGGTCGCCGCGCGCCTGGCGGAAGAGTCCTTCTACAAGGAAGCCAGGAAGGTCGACACGCTCCCCATCGCCGCGCTGGCCCAGCACACGCGCGGCGCTCAGATCGTCTATCGGGATTCGCTGGCGGCGCTCCTCACCCTGGGAAAGCCTCCTTCTTCCGTGGGCTATGCCGTCGTCTCCGTCCGGCGGGGAGGCGAGAGGAGCCCCCTCTCGAACCTCGCCACCTTGACTCCCGACGTCCCTCCCGGCGCGCCGACGATCCTCTCCGTCACGCCGGAACAGGGGAGGATCTGCCTCGAGTGGATCGAGCCGGAGACGGACCTCCTCGGCCGGCAGCCAGCGAAGGTCGGCGGTTACTTCGTGTACCGGCGGACGCTGGAGGAAGACGAGTACGGCGAGCCCTTGAACAAGGCGCCCATCGCCGGGACCGCTTTCGTCGACGCGTCGCCCCCCTTCGGCGCGCTCGTGTACACGCTTCGGGCCACGGTCCTCGCAAAGCCCAAAGTCGAAGGCGCGCCGGCCATGGAAGCCGGGGTCGACTACCGGGACATCTTCCCGCCTCCCCCTCCGGCCCGCCTGGACGCGCTGCCGGAGGGGAAGCTCGTGCGGCTGGTGTGGGATCCCGTCATCGCGCCCGACCTGGCCGGTTACGCCGTGTTCCGCGCCGATGGCGCCGCCGCGCCCGAGCGCCTCAACAAGGAGCTCATCAAGGAAAGTTTCTTCAACGACGAGACCGCGCAACCGGGCCACGCCTATCGCTACACCATTCGCGCCATCGACAACGCCGGCAATGCGAGCGTGCCGAGCCCGGAGGCGACGGCGGAAGTGTTCTGAGTTCACTCTGAATCCGCCGAGGCGACGGCGGGTGTTCTAAGTTCTAAGTTCGAAGTTCTATGTTTCAGGGCAGGGAAGAACCATGACTTCGACCTTCGAACTTTTAACTTTGAACTTCGAACTCTGAATCCGTCTACACTCTCGCCGTGGCATTGCCCACGCGTTTCGTCAAGATGGCCGGCGGCGGCAACGACTTCCTGGTCTTCGAGGCCGACGGGCGCAAGCTCTCGCGGGAGGAGCATCGGCAAATCGCTCTCCTGTGCCGTCGCGGGCTCTCGGTGGGGGCGGACGGAGCGCTCTTTCTCTCCGGCGGCGAAGACGGCCGAGTGCGCCTGGACTACTTCAACGCCGACGGCGGCCTCGCCGCCTTCTGCGCCAACGGGACGCGCTGCGCGGCGCGCTACGCCGTGCGGCGGCGCCTGGTTGCGGGGCAGGAGCCGGTGCTCGAGACCGGCTGGGGCCCGATCGCGGCGCGGGTGGACGGGGAAAGCGTGACGCTGCATCTCCAACCGCTGCCCATTCCGGGAGACCCGATCGTTGTCTCGGGGGAAGGGCTCCCGGCGACGGGAACGCCAATGCATGTCGGCGTTCCTCATCTGGTGATCTTCGTCGACGGGGATCTGGATCGCCTCGACGTGGCGCACACCGCTGCGCCGCTGCGCGCGCCCTCGTCTCTGCTGCCCGAAGGCGCCAACGTGAACTTCGTCCAGGTCCTCGGGCCCGATCGGATTCGGGTGCGGACCTACGAGAGAGGCGTGGAAGGGGAGACACTCGCCTGCGGCTCGGGCGTCGTCGCGTCCGCGGTCGTCGCGGCGCGCCAAAGACGGGTCTCGGCGCCGGTGCAATGCGGGACCAGGAGCGGCGTCGACTTCGAGGTGGCCTTCCGTGAGGGGAACGGGCTGGTCGTCGACGCGACGCTCACCGGCGACGCGCGCGAGATCTTTTCCGCAGAGTTGAACGAGGAGTCCTGGAAGGAGTAGGGATATGCCAGCCGTTGCGCCTCGTCCGCCTCACGCCTCACGCCGTACGCCTCACGGCGCCGCGCTGGTGGCGCGATGAAGCGGATCCCATTCGGCTCCGCCGATGCGCCTCCGCTGCCGTCCAAGATCGTGGCCGTCGGGCGCAATTACCGCGAACACGCTAAAGAGCTCGGCAACGAGGCGCCAGACCAGGAGCCGCTTCTCTTCTTGAAAGCGCCGACGGCGCTCGTCCTGGGCGGAGGCGAGATCGTGCTTCCACCGGAGTCCGCGCGCGTCGACTACGAGGGGGAGCTCGCGCTCGTCATCGGACGCACGGCCAAGCGCTGGCCGCAGGAACGCTGGATGGAGGCCCTGGCCGGCGTCTGCTGCGCCAACGACGTGACGGCGCGTGATCTTCAGAAGAAGGACGGCCAGTGGGCGCGCGCGAAGTCCTTCGACACGTTCTGCCCGATCGGGCCGGAGATCGTGGCCGGCCTCGATCCCTCCGACCTCGCGATCACGACGCGCGTCAACGGCACGGTCAAGCAGTCCTCCCGCACCTCGGAGATGGTCTTCTCCCCGGCCTTCCTCGTCGCCTATGTCTCGCGGATGATGACGCTTCTTCCCGGAGACCTGATCCTGACCGGCACTCCCGCCGGCATCGGCCAACTCGCAGCCGGCGACTCGGTGGAGATCGAGATCGAGGGGATCGGAATCCTGAAGAACCACGTCGCCGGCGGATGACCGGTCCGGGGGCGGCTAGAATGTCGCCGTGGTGGACGTCGAGCCGGTTCCATGAGCGAAGTCGCGACGCGGGCCGCGCAGTCGGGCGCGTCCTCAGCCTTCTCACCCGAAACCGTATCGCCTTTCCTGCACGATCGCGGGACGTTCCTCCACAACCCGGTCAGCCGGTCTTCCCTCGGCAAGAGCAGTGACGCCTACCAGACGCTCGAGCACCTCCGAGCCGCGTGTTTCTTAGTCGAAGAGGTGAAAGTGGAGGCGCGGCGGACCCACCTCCTGTACGTGTCGCTGGAGAGGTGCAACTCCTGCAATCACCGCTGCCCCTTCTGCCCGGTCTCGGTGAGTCCCCCGGAACGCAAGGTCATGAGCCAGGAGCCCTTCGAATCGATCGCCGAGGCGCGGCTGCGCCGCTGGACCTACGGCGTGGACGAGGCTCCGGCTGACTTCCTCTGCCGCCGCTGCGAGTTCGCCCTCGGAGAATAAGACGCGGGGCGACGCCGACATGCCCCAACGGATCGGGTGGCGGCCCTCGGATGCTCTCGCCGTGGCGGCCCTGGCCGCGGGCGTGTGGCTCCTGTACGGCGGCATCACCCGGCTGTGGTGGACGGGCGACGATCTTTTTCACCTGCACTTCGTATCGACGCACTCGCCCCTGTCCTACGGATTCTCATCGCGGACGTGGAGCCACTTCCCCACGCAGATGTTCCTGCCGCTGCAGCTCCTGTCCTACTCCTCGGATCTGACTCTGTTTGGCCTCGAGCCGTCCGGTTTCTACGGGCATCAGCTTCTGTCCTTCGTGCTCGCGGCCTGCGCCGTGTACGCGACGCTGCGGGTCTGGTTGCCGCCGTTTTCGGCCTGGGCCGCGGGCGGCCTCATCGTCCTGGGGATCCCCTTCTCTTCCCTGGTCATCGAGCTGCCGTGCCGGCACTACATCGAGGGCCTGATCTGGGCGGCCCTGGCCGTCCTGTTCTTCGTGAAGGCCCTGCGGCGCAATGCGGATCCGCTTTGGGCGACTCTCTCCGCGCTCTTCTATTTCCTGTCGATTCTCGAGAAAGAGATCTACGTCCCACTCCCCGTGCTTCTCGCCGTCCTGCCCGAGAGCACGTGGAGAGTCCGACTCCGAGGTCTGCGGCCCCACGTCCTTGCGCTCTCGCTTTCCGCCGCATGGCGTTGGGCGATGCTCGGAACGATCTTCGGCGGGTACGGTTGGGCCACACGCCCCCGTGAGTTGCCCGGGCTCATCGCCGGGCTGCCCGTCAAGCTCGTGGCCACGTGGATCACCGGGCCCCGCGTTGCGGACCTTCTTCTGCTCGGATGCGTCCTGGCGGGAATGAGCTTTCTGGTCCTCCGGCGCCCGCGGTCTCTGCCGGTGCTCGTGGCGTGCGCGATCGGGACGCTCCTGCCGATCGTTCCCGTCGCCAAGGCGGTCGGCGATCGGTTCGGAACTCTTCCCTGGGCGCTCGCCGCGATCGGTTTCGTCTTTGGCTGTCGGGCGCTGGCCGCCGGATCTCCGACGGCTCGGCGGGCATCGACGGCGCTGCTCCTCCTCGCGATCTCCGTGGCGCTGCTGGTCAACCGTCGCGACTGGGCTCGCCGATACGCCGAGTCCGAGCGGGCGAGCGCCGAGGGGCGGTTCTTTCTCACCATGTCGCCGGGGGACCTCCTCCGGCATCCCCGGATCCCGCCCGCGGCCATGAAGGAAACGCGGTGGCTCAAGGAGGAGCGCCTGGGGCTGCCTCGAGGATCGGGCTGGTTCGCCGATGACATCTACCTGTGCCGTTCGGCGGCGCCCCCGGGCAGGGTCTGGGAATACGACGAGCCGGCAAAGCGCATCCGCGAAGTGACGGCGAGGGCCGTGAGGGAGGCCTCGCGGTCCTGCGCGGGTCTGCGGCCGGCGCCTCTGTGGGCGCGGTTCGAGTCGTCGGGGGGGAATCTCTTCTGGACGCTGGGGCCCTATGAGCGGGGTACCTATGCGCTCATCCTCGAGCGGGGGATCGAGTCCTTCCCCGTCGCCCGCGACGACGGCTACCGTACGACGCCGGGCCTTCTCTCTCTGATGGTACGTTACCAGTCGCCCGCGGGATGGGCCGCGTATTCGCCCGAGTTGACGATGGACTTTCGTGTGGCGTCCCGATTCCACTGGGAGCGGAGCGAATCCGCGCCGAGGAGCGTTCCGCGGTGAACCTCGCTCTGGAGCTCCACGCCGATCCCGGGAAGCTCCGGGACGCGTTCTGCTCGGCCGCCCCCTTTCCCCACGTGGTCCTGGACCGCCTCTTTGCGGACGAGGCTCTGGAGGAGATCCTCGCTGTCTTTCCCCCCCCGCGCGACGAGCGGTGGCAGCGCTTCGACAATCCGCTGGAGAAGAAGCTCGGAAACCTGGACCATCTGCTCGAGACGGACCCGGCCATCCTTCGGTTTCTCCTGGCGATGAACGCGCCGCCGATGTTGGAGTTCCTGGAACGGCTGACCGGCATCGACGGCCTCGTTCCCGATCCGTACTTCGGAGGCGGCGGGCTGCACCAGATCGTCCGCGGCGGCTTCCTGAAAGTCCACGCCGATTTCAACTGGCACCCCAAGCTGAAGCTCGACCGCCGCCTGAACATGCTGGTCTACCTGAACAAAGATTGGCGGGAGGAGTACGGCGGGCATCTGGAGCTGTGGGATCGCGCCCTGACGCGTCCGGAGAAGTCCATCCTGCCCGTGTTCAACCGAACCGTCGTGTTTGCAACGACGGACCGTTCCTACCATGGTCATCCCCGGCCCCTTCTGTGCCCGGACTCCATGACCCGAAAATCGATCTCGCTCTACTACTACTCCAACGGAAGGCCCGCGGAGGAGAAATCTCTCCCGCACGACACGCTCTTTCCGGAGACTCTGCCAGGACCGTCGTGAGGATCGCCTATCTCGTTCCGGACAGCGGGATCTCCGGCGGCCAGCGAGTGATCTTTCAGCAGGCCGAGGAACTCGCGCGCAGAGGCCTGGCCGTCACCCTGGTCTCGCCCTCGCCGCCGCCGCATTGGTTCTCGCTGCGGCGGGCGCGTTGGGAGCAAGAAGAGTTTACGCGCTCGCTGGCTCTTCCCCAGGCCGATGTCCGCATCGCCACCTTCTGGACCACCGTCGCGCCGGCGGTGCACGGCGCCCGGGTGCCGGTCTTCCACCTTTGCCAGGGGTACGAGGCGGACTTCACGTTTTACGCGAGCCAGCAGGAGGCGATTCGTGACGCGTACGCGCTGCCGACGAAGAAGCTCGCGATCGCGCCGCACATCCAGGAGCGTCTTCGAAGAGAGGGACATTCCGAAGTGACGATGATCGGGCAGGTCTTCGATCCGAACGAATTTCCCCCCGCCGGGGGCCGCCGGTTCGACGCGCAGCGCCCGACGATCCTCCTGGCCGGGCCGTTCGAGGCGGACGTGAAGGGAGTGCCCGAAGCACTCGCCGCTCTGGCCGCGGCTCGGGGAGAGGGGCTGCCGTTTCGTCTCCGGCGCATCTCGACCACTCCCGCGCGCGACGAGGAGAGAGCGTTGAGACTCGCCGATCGGCACGACGTCGGTCTTCTTCCGCGCGAGATGTCCGACGCCTATCGGAGCGCGGATCTTTTCATCGGCCCCAATCACGCGGAAGAGGGGTTCGGCCTCCCGGTTCTGGAGGCGCTGTCGTCCGGCTTGCCGGTCCTCCTCTCCGACACGCCGGGCCACCGCCACATCGCGCGCGACGCGGCGGCGTATTTCGAGGCCGGCAGCGCGTCCGCGCTTCGGGCCGCGCTGCGCGCCATCCTGACGGATCCGGAGCGTCGCCGGCGCCTCTCCGAGCTCGGCCCCGGTGAAGCCCACCGCTTCCGGACCGCCGACGTGGCGGATCGTCTGATCGCCGAGTTCGAGTGCGCCGTTGCCCGCTAGAGCGGCGGGACCACTCCGGGCTCGGTGCCCGCGTGGGCCCACCAGTCGAGCGCGCCCCAGCGCACGCCGGTCGAGGGAGAGAGGTCGCCGCCGTCCCTGCGCGCCGCGCGCGACCAGGGAGGCGGAATGACGGGGAAGAGCAGGTAGCTGAACGGCCCGTAGTCCCCGGCCGACGTCAGTTGGAGCTCGACCGCGCCGCGGGCGTTTGCCTCGAGAAGCCACGCGGGAAGGTCGGCTGTGATGAGCGGGCGGTCGCGGTCGAGCCGTCCGGTGCTCGACCAGAGGGCGCGGCCGCCGGCGGAGAGCCCGATCTGGGCGTTGGTCGGGACGAGCGGCGCGGCGATGCGGATGTGGAGCGTGGCCGGCGCGCGGGACGGCAGCGCCCCCCGCGCGATCGGCTGGCGGATCGTGACCCCGGCCGACTCGATCTTTCCCCACTGCCAGTCGAGGATCTGCCGCTCCCGCAGAGCGAGAAGGACGAGAAGGAAGAAAATGAGTGGAACCATGCGCCGGCCTGAGCGCCGTGCTTGGGGGAATGCCCGGCCGGCGGCGGCCAGGGGAAACAGGAGAAACGCGAGGAGCGGCGCGAGGTAGCGCGGATTCGATCCGAAAACGAGATCGTGGGCCACGACGGCCGCGAGCGTCAGGATTCCGGCCACGCGCGCGCCGGGCGCGACGGCGGAGAGCGGCAGCGCCAGAGCCGCCACGGCGGCCAAGAGGAGAAACGGCGCGGCGATCCTCGAGGCCGTATCGATCGCCGCGTACGCGCGTGACCAGCGGGCGTCGTAGAACTCGGTCCCCAGAAAGCCATGGAAGGCGCGCCAGACGAGCTCCCGGCGGCCGTCCACGTCCCAGCGGGAAAACGTGCGTGCCCAGTTGCGGACCGCCTCCTCCAGCTCCCGCCTTCCCATCTGCGCCTCGGAGGCGCGCGGCCACGGGCCCAGGGCGGGCCGCCAGTAGTACTCGGCGCTGGCCTCGAGAATCGGGTGCCCGGCTCCCCGCAGCGGATCGGGACCTGTGGCGCGCCGGGTGGCGCCCCACACGAAGAGCGTGACCGCGGCGAAGCCCATCCCATACGCGGCGAGGCCGCGCCAGCGCCTCTTGCGCGAGAGTCCGGCCGCCGTGATCAGGAAAAGAATCGCTCCGAAGTCCGGGCGGATGGCGAAGAGAATGGCGGCGCCGACGCCTGTCGCCGCCAGAGCGCCGCCTCGGCGCGGCGGCCAGATGACAAGCAAGGCCAGCGGGAGAAAGATCGCCGCCGAGATCGCTTCGGACATGACCGCGCTCGCAGCGTCGCGAATCCTCAGAACGGAAAAAAGCAGAAGAGCTGTCCCGGTCCCGGTCCACCCGCCCAACCGCTTCCCGATGAGACAACAGCTGGCGACGAGGGAGGCCCAGAGAAAGAGCGATTGGAGGAGCACGATCGAGCGCCCCTCGCCCAGTCCCGGCGCGGCCCGCATGGCCAGGCGCAGAAACAGGAGATAGCCGGTCTTGGGCGGATGGCCGAGCGGCTCTCCGGGAGGAGGGGGGGGGATGGGCCGGAAGATCCCGGCGCCCGCGCGCGCCCAGTCCATGTCGATCGAGCTGTCCGACCACATCACGACCGGCGCGGCGAGAGCGCCCCACAGATAGAGCGCCAGGCCGCACGTGGCGACGAGGACGAAAGCGATGCGTTGTTTCGTCAAGCAGCCTTTGCCGGCCGTCGGGATGGCGTCACAGCGTCTCGGCCAGAGTCGCCGGCAAGCCTCCGAACGCGCCGGAGGACATCAGGATCAAGACGTCGCCGGCGCGCGCGTGGCGGCGCAGGATCTCCGGGATCTCGGCCGTCTCGCCGGGAGCGAAGGCGGCCTTGCCGGCGGCTCTGAAGTTCGCGACCAGCGCTTCGCGGTCGAGCGTCGTGTCGGGCGTCAGGCGTTTGGCGTGAAAGACCGGGGCGATCACCAGGGCGTCGGCGCCGGCGAAGGCCTTCGCGTAGTCCTCCTGGAAGAGCCTGCGGCCGGCGGTGTTGGAGCGCGGCTCGAACAGGGCCCACAGGCGGCGGCCGGGCCAGCGCGTCGAGGCGGCCGCAAGCGTGCCGGCCACGGCGGTCGGATGGTGGGCGAAGTCGTCCACAATAAGAATATTGTTCTTCTCGCCCGCCACCTCCATGCGCCGCCGGACTCCTTCGAAACGGGGCAGTGCGCGCGCGATCTCCGCGGGCGAGACTCCCAGGCCGCGCGCCAGGGCGATGGCGCCGAGCGCGTTGGAGACGTTGTGGAGACCGAAGAGCGGCGAAGAGAGCCGCTCGACGGGCTGGCCGGCTTCGACCAGGAGGAACCGCGTCCCCTCCGGCGAGAACGCGATATCCGCGGCGGCGAAGTCCGCGGTCGGATCGGAAACGGAGACCGACACGAGCCGGGCCCGGGCCTGGGAGGCCACGGAGAAGGCCCGCGCGTCGTCGGCGTTGACCACGACCACGCCCTCCGGCGGCACCAGATCGACGACCTTGCGGAACGCCTCGACCACGGACGCCAGATCGGGAAAGAGGTCGGCATGGTCGTACTCGATGTTTCCGACGAAGAGGTGCCGCGGCTGGTAGTGGAGGAACTTGGGGCCCCGGTCGAAGAACGCGGCGTTGTACTCGTCGCCCTCCAGAACGAAATGCGGACCCTTCCCGAGCCGATAGCCGCGGCCCAGGTTCTTCATCTGGCCGCCCACGAGAAAGCCCGGATCGCGGCCGGCGTCCAAGAGAAGCCATGCCGTCAGCGCCGACGTCGTGGTCTTGCCATGGGTCCCGGTCACGACGACGGAGGTCTTGCCAGGCAGCAGGAAGCGGGCGACAGCCTGTGGCAGCGAGAGGACAGGAATCCCCCGGCGCACGCCTTCGGCCGCCTCGACGTTGTCGCGCAAAGCGGCGTTCCCCACGATCACGGCCTCGCAGTCGGATGGAACGTTACGTTGCGAGAACCCGTTGGCCACCGGTATCTTCAATTCCTCCAAGAGGGTGGACATCGGCGGGTACAGGTCGAGATCGCTTCCGGTCACGGTGTGTCCCGATTCCCGAAGAAGGGCGGCCAGAGGCACCATGGCCGTCCCGCCGATGCGGACGAGATGGACCTTCACGCAATCCCCCGGAATCGTCCGCGCGCGGGAGCCCTGCCGCTTTTTGTGGAAATATCCACGATCTTTGAGTAGTTTGACCCCTTCGGCATAGTAACCCGGACGAACGCGAGACGGCCCGGCCCGGAAGCGGGCCTTCCCGAGCGGCCAGGACGGTCATGGAACCAAGACAGGAGGAGCGGGAAATGCGTCAGATGAAGCAGTTGGCCTGTGCCGGCCTCGCCGCGATCGCGCTGGTGGCGCTGTCGGGAGTCGCATTCGGTCAGGCCGCCAAGGACAAGGGCAAGACGGCGCCCAAGGCCGCCGTCGCCGCGCCCAAGATCGAGATCACGCCGGAAACCAAGGAAGCCGGGACCGTCCCGAAGGGGCAGATGATCGAGACGACCTTCGTCGTCAAGAACGGCGGGGGATCGGATCTGGTCATCAGCGACGCCCGCCCCGGCTGCGGATGCACGGTCGCCTCCTTCGACAAGACGATCAAGGCCGGGGGGCAAGGCAAGATCGTCACGTCGGTCGACACCAAGAACTTCTCCGGCCCCATCTCCAAGTCGCTGCTGGTTCTCTCCAACGATCCCGACCGCCCGCAGATCAATCTCTTCATCAAGGCCACCGTCAAGCCGTTCGTCGACATCCTGCCGCAGCCGTACGTGCGGTTCGCGCTGGTCAAGGGCGACACCGACGCGCGCGACGTGATCCTCGTCTCGGAGGAGAAGACCTTCAAGCCGACCGTGACGGAGACCGCGCAGCCTTACGTGAAGGCGGAAGTCCAGCCGGCCGGCGATAAGGACAAGGTCCAGGGGCACTCGGGCGAGCAGTACAAGCTCCACATCACCATCACTCCCGACGCCCCCGAGGGGCTCTTGAACGCTCCCATCCGCGTCGCGACCGGCGTCTCGCAGCAGCCCATCATCGAGGTTCCGGTTTCCGGCCTGGTGCGCGAGCGCGTCTCCGTCACGCCCAAGCTCGTCAACTTCGGTAACTTCACGCCGGGCAAGGACGCCATCACCCGCAACGTCGTGGTCAACAACAACAAGCCGCAGACGGCGATCAAGGTGACCAGGGCGGAAGTTTCGATTCCGGGATTCGTCACCGACGTCGTGGCGACCCAGGATGGAGTCTCCTACACGGTCGTCATCAAGGCGGGAGACAAGATCAAGAAGGGCGCTCTGGACGGAACCGTCAAGCTCTTCACCACGGACAAGGAGAAGGCGGTGATCGAGCTGCCGCTCAAAGGGCAAGTCCTGTAAAAAACGCCCCCGAAAAAAACGCTCCGGGATTCGACTGATAGGAAATGCCTCGCGGAAGCGGGGCGTTTTTTTATTTGCGATTTGTGATTTGCGATTGCGGCTGGTATCGGACGCATTGGACCGAAGTCCCGTTCGACGACGCGAGCTTCGCAGTGTCGCGGCGAAAATCTTCAGCAGCTGCTCGGATTCGTCCATGAGCGAGGCCAGACGACGAGACGCCGACAAGATTTCAGCGTCGCGGAGCAGTTCGAGCCATAGGACTGTTTCATCGGCCTCCTCGACAACGACTGCGATCTTCGCGATGAACTCAGAGCTCGATCGGGCGCGAGTCGCTGCTCGATCGTTTGCAGCCACAGAGGTTGCAGATCGCAGCAATTGACGGGTGATGACGCGAGCCGCTTCGCCCGGCGGGACCTCGCGGACAAGTCACCGAGTGCGAGTGCCTTGGTTCGATCGCGCAGCTGCTGCGGATTCACGAATTCAAGCCGCAGTCACAAATCACAAATCACAAATCACAAATCACAAATTCCTAGGTCTTCTCGACCTTCTCCAACCGGTCCTCCCTCCAAGTGAAGCGAAGCCTCTTCCGCCCCTTGGCGGCTTTCTTCTGCAGCGCGTACCCGTAGAGCATCGGGAGAGCCACCGACGTCTCGACGAACGCCATCTCGTGCGTGGCCTTTTTCGAGACCTTGCCCCAGGAGGTCGCTTCCGAGAGGGTCGAGCCGCCCAGGCCTCCCCAGTGCGGGGCGTCGGTCGTGATCTGGAGGGCGTACTTGTGGCCGCCGGTGTCGATCCCGAAGATGTAGGACATGACGATCGAGTCGTTGATGTAGTTCTTGGGCACCCCGCCGGAGACGTAGATCGCCGCGGTGGCCGGGCTCTGGACCACGATCTGGGTCAGCTCGTAGTTGTCGCGGATCGAGCTGATGGTGAAGGGCTCGCGGCCGGCCTTGCGGGCGCGGTGGTAGTGCTCGGTCAGGCCGATGCCGATCGAGGAGTCGTTCAAGGCCGGCACGAAGAGCGGCGTCCCGTTCCTGGCGCAGGCCCCGAGGATCGAGCCCCTGTCTCTCCGGGCCAGCTCGGCCAGGAGCGCCAGGAACGCGCGCGAGGACAGGCTTTGCGGCGCGAGCCCGTCGGCAAAGCGCGAGACCGCGAGATCGGTCTCCCAGTACTTCTCCTCGTCGATGAAGGTGTCGTAGAGCCGGTCGATGTAGAGGTCCCGCAGCTCCTTGTCGTCGGCCTCCGGCGTGCCGTGGTAGTGGCGCCCGCCGCGCACCTGGTAGAAGTCCTGCGAGATGATCGCGCCGGTCGAGACGACGACGTCGACCATATTGTTCTCGATCAGGTCCACGATGACCTGCCGCATGCCGGCGGCGATCAGCGACCCGGCCAGTCCCAGGAAGATGGTCGGGCGCTTGCGATCCCGCAGCATGGCCTCGAAGACGGCGCCGCACTTGCCGAGCGCGCGCGCCTGGAAGGACGCGTCGCGGTAGGCGTCGAGGAGCTGCGAGACGGTGGTCCCGGGGCGGACCTTTACCGGCGTCGTCGGGCGCCCGAGGAGCGCTTTTTTCCTCTTGCGGTCGACGCCGACGGCGGCCTCGTGGGTGTACTCGCGGGCGGTCCGGGCTCCGGCTTTTCCTTTCGATCCCATCGGCGCGGTCCTCCGGAAAGAATGCGGTACGCGGCCATCGCGGCGGCGTAGCCGGAGTCGATGTTGACCGCCGTCACCCCGTTGGCGCAGGAGTTGATGGCGGAGAGAAGCGACGCGATCCCGGAGAGCGCGGCGCCGTAGCCGCCCGAGGTCGGGACGGCGACGATGGGACGGCCCACCAGACCGGCGACGACGGAGAAGAGCGACGCCTCCATGCCCGCGACGACCAGGACAACGTCCGCCGCCTCGATTTCCTCGAGCCTCGAGAGCAGACGCAGGACGCCGGCGACGCCGACGTCGGGAACGATCGTCGATGCGACGCCGAGGTACTCGAGTGTGCGGCGGGCCTCCTCGGCCACGACGGTGTCGGACGTGCCCGCGGTGACAACGGCCACCGTTCCCTCCGCCTTGGCCATGGGCTTTCCGACCGCGAGGTGCAGCGTGGCCGAGCGCGGATCGTAGGAGGCGCGGCCCGGCAAGGGGAGCGTCGAGAGATCGCTCCAGGCCTCCGGCGTCAGGCGCGTGACCAGGACGTCGTGGGCGCGGGAGAGCTGGCGGCAGATCTCGGCGATCTGCGCGGTCGTCTTGCCCTGGGCCAGGACCACCTCGGGGAACCCCACCCGCCGCATGCGGTCGAAGTCGAGGGTGAAGTCAGGGCTTGGCATCGCCAGCGGATTGTATCCGCTGGACGTGAGGCGTGAGGCGTGAGGCGTGAGGCGAACGGAGGACCCTCGGCTCCTTCCGGCCACGCCTGACGCCTAACGCCTTACGCCTTACGAAAGGAGGCTTGAACGCCGGAGCGTCGTGGATGTATCGTCACCCCTCGTTCACGATCTTTGACCCATCCGGCCAAGGGAAGCGGGTGAAAATCCCGCGCGGCCCCCGCCACTGTCACCGGGGACGCCTCGGGCAACGAACCACTGGGCGCATCGGATCGAGCAATCGGTCGAGCGCCTGGGAAGGAGCCCGGCGGCGGAAGATCCGGAAGCCAGGAGACCTGCCGGACGGAACGCTTTCTCGGGCGGGTGGAACCGAAGAGGGTGCGCCTTCGAATTTGCGCGGGCGCGCGGACCTCGACGCCTCCCGTTCCGAGCTTTCGTCTCGTCGAACGGGAGGTTCGCATGACGACCGCGGTTCTGCTCGTTCTTCTGGGCGGCTTCTCCCGTCTCATCCCCCATCCTCCCAACTTCGCCGCGCTCGGCGCGGTGGCGCTCTTTGCGGGTGCGCGGCTCCCGCGCCGCCTGGCGTGGGCGGTGCCGCTCGCGGCGATGGCGCTCTCGGATTTCGCGATCGATCTCGGAACCGGCCGTCCGGTGTTCACGCTCGTCCGATTTGCCGTCTACGGCGCGTTCGCGGCCATCGTGGTCCTGGGACGGCTTGCCGCCGTGGAGGCGACGCCGGCCCGCCTCGCGGCCCTTTCCCTCGCGAGCTCGTGGCTCTTCTACCTCGTCACGAACTTCGCCATCTGGATCCCGTTCGACACGTATCCGGCGACGGCCAGCGGGTTGGCGGCCTGCTACGTCGCCGCGATCCCCTGGTTCTGGAACACGCTGGCGGGGGATCTCGTCGGCATGGCCGCGCTCTTCGGCGTGGACGCGCTGGCCCGCCGCCGAGCGGCTCGCCGCGCGGCCCTGACCGCGGTCTTCGTCTTCGCGGCGGTCGCGGCCCTGCCCGCGGGCCTCCAGGCCCAGGCCGCTCCCGTCGCCGAGAACGTGGTCGTCACCGCGACAGCGGTGCCGGAAGAGGAGGATCAGGTTGGCTCCGCCGCCACGGTCATCACGCGCCGCGAGATCGAGGAGAACGGATGGAAAACCGTGGCCGACGTTCTCCGTGCGGTCGCCGGAGCGACGCCGGCCCAGTCCGGCGGGCCCGGCTCCCAGACCTCTCTCTTCCTGCGCGGCGCCGCGTCGACGGAGACGCTCGTCTTGGTCGACGGCGTGCGGGTCAACTCTCCCTTCTTCCCCGGTTACGACTTCGGCCCGCTGTCGACGGAGAACGTGGAGCGCATCGAGGTCGTCCGCGGGCCCTTCTCCGCGCTCTACGGGTCCGACGCGATCGGCGGGGTGGTCCAGATCTTCACCCGGCCCGCGGCCGGAAAGCTCGCCGGCCGATTCTCGGCCGAGGCCGGCAACGCGTCCGGGCGCGAGGAGACCGCCTTCGTGACCGCGGGATCCGAGGCCTGGGGGATCGCGGCGAGCTTGCGCGATCAGAGGAGCGACGGTGACCGTGCCAACGACGACTGGCGGTCGCGCTCGGGGTCGGTGCGCATCGAGCGCCGGTTCGAGCACGACGCCACGATCGCGCTGGAAGGGTCCACAGTCGACGGTGAGCTGGGGCTTCCGGGGCCGGTGGGCGCACAGACGCCGTCGGACCGTTACTTCCCGCGGGAGACGCGCCTGGAGCTTCCGGCCACGTTCCACCCTGCGGACGGCCATACCGCCACGGCGGTGCTCGGCTGGACCGCCTCCCGCCCGTCGTTCGAGACCACGGGATTCCGTTCCGACACCGACGCGAGGACGCTCCAGGGCCGCGTTTCCGACAGCTTCGCCGTCGGCGCCAACAAGATCACCGGGTTCGCCGGTTGGGAGCGCTGGACGGTCGACGACCGCTCGAACTTCGGAGTCAATCTCGACGGCTCCAGGGCGACGCTGTGGCATTTCGGAGCGGAGGACTCGCTCTCGGTCGGCCCGGCGATCCTGACCGGGGGAGTCCGCTACGACCGCCATTCGCAGTTCGGCGACGCCTGGAGCCCGCGGGCCACGCTGACCTGGCTCGCCGGAGAATGGAAGCTGCGCGCCTCGGCGGGCACGGGGTTCCGCGCGCCGTCGGTGGGGGAGCTTTACTACCCGTTCTCGGGCAACCCAAATCTTCAACCCGAGCGGTCCGTGTCCTACGACGTCGGTGTCGAGAGGCAGGTCGGGAAGTTTCGCGCGGAGATCTCCCTCTTCTGGAACGACTACCGCGATCTGATCGTCTACGACTTCACGCTCTCGGAGAATTTCAACGTCGGCCGCGCGCGCTCCCGGGGAATCGAGGTCACCGCCCGGGGCGACGTCGCCGCCGGCGTCGCGGTCGATGCCGGGTTCACCTATCTCCAGGCCACCGACCTCGGGACCGGGCTCGCGCTGATCCGCCGGCCCCGCGACAGCGCGTTCGTCGGCCTGGCCTTCCATCCGCTGGGCGCGATCGAGATCGCTCCCCGGGCCGTCTTCGTGGGCAAGCGCCCCGACAACGACGCCTTGACCGGCCAGAGAGCCGAGGATCCTTCCTACGTTCGGTTCGACCTCGCGGCTCGGTATCCGCTGGGCACCCTCGTCCCGTACCTGCGCGTCCAGAACCTGTCCGACCGCGCCTACGCCGAGGTGAATGGATTCCCGGCGACCGGCCGGCGGTACGCTGTGGGCTTGGAGGTCCGGCTCTAGCCGGCGAGGAGGACTCCGTGCCGCGGATCACGCGCGTCTACACCAGGACCGGAGACGACGGAACGACGTCGCTCGGAGGGGGCGGGCGGGTGGCCAAGGACTCGGCCCGCATCGAGGCCTACGGAACGGTCGACGAGTTGAACAGCCAGATCGGCGCGGCGCTCTCGGCCGGACTCGACTCCGAAATCGCCCTGCCCCTCGCCACCATCCAGAACGAGCTCTTCCACCTGGGCTCGGACCTTTGCATGCCGGAGGAGGACAAGGCGTCGACCCCGGTCCCACGCATCGAAGCGCGCCACGTCGAGGCCCTGGAGAAACTGATGGACCGGTTCTCGGAGCGCCTGGCCCCGCTGGAGAACTTCGTTCTGCCCGGGGGAAGTCCGGGGGCCGCGCAGCTTCACGTGGCGCGCACGGTCTGTCGCCGCGCCGAACGTTTGGTCCTCGCGCTGTCGCGCAAAGAGGCGGTCGGCCCGTTCACCATTTCCTACCTGAACCGACTGTCCGACGCGCTCTTCGTCCTGGCGCGGGCGGAGAACGCGCGCCGCGGCGTCCCCGACGTTCTCTGGAACAGCCGGACATGAGCCGCGCCCGGGCGCTCGTCTCCTGGAGCTCGGGCAAGGACAGCGCCTGGGCCCTGGAGATGGTCCGCCGTGCCAACAATATAGATATTGTAGGACTCCTGACCACGGTCACCGACGCCTACTCCCGTGTCTCCATGCACGGCGTGCGCGAGGAGATCCTGGATCTTCAAGCGGTTCGCACGGGCCTGCCCTGTCGGAAGGTCCGGATCCCCGCGCGCTGCGTCAACGCGGACTATGAGCGGGCCATGGCGGAGGCCCTGGCCGACGCGCGCCGCGACGGAGTCACCCGGATCGTTTTCGGAGATCTGTTTCTGCAAGACGTGCGGCGCTACCGCGAGGAGCGCCTGGCGGGATCGGGAATCGCGCCGCTCTTCCCCTTGTGGGGCCGCGACACGCGCGTTCTCTCCCGCGAGATGCTCGACGCAGGGCTCGAAGCCGTCGTGGTCTGCGTCGATCCCAGGGCCGTCGCGGAATCCTTCGCCGGCCGGCGATTCGACCGGCTTTTTCTGCGGGATCTCCCGGAAAGCGTCGATCCTTGCGGCGAGAACGGCGAGTTTCACACCTGCGTTCTGGCCGGCCCCATGTTCCAAGGAGCCATCCAAGCCCGGCCGGGAGCCGTCGTCGCGCGGGAGGGATTCGTCTTCGCGGACCTCCTCGTCGACGGATCACCGAATGCGGCCGGCGCGGTCTGCGTCGCGTGAGCGACCTGCGCATCGTCTCCCTTCTGCCGAGCGCGACCGAGATCGTGACGGCCCTCGGTTTCGCCGACGCTTTGGTCGGCCGCTCGCACGAATGCGACTTTCCGACCGGAGTCGAGCGCCTTCCCGTCTGCACGGAGGCGCGGATCGACGCGTCCGTCCCGTCCCCGCAGATCCATCGCCGGGTGGAAGAGATCCTCTCCCGGAATCTCTCCGTCTACAGCGTCGACGCCGGCCTGCTGCGGGCGCTGGCGCCCACGCACATCGTGACCCAGGTTCAGTGCGAGGTCTGCGCGGTCAGCCGGACCGAAGTCGAGGAGGCCATCTCCGGCTGGATGTCACCGCGCCCGACCGTGGTGTCCTTGAGCGCCGTGACGATGTCCGGCGTTCTGGAGGACATCGATCGGGTGGCGCAGAGCATCGGCGCGGCCGAGCGAGGCCGGTCGCTCGGCGATCGGTTGCGCCGCCGGTGGTCGGCCGTGGCCGCGAAATCTTCCTCCGTCTCCGTCCGGCCCCGCGTGGCGACGATCGAGTGGCTGGCGCCCTTGATGTCGGCGGGCAATTGGATGCCGGAGATGGTCGAAATGGCCGGCGGAATCAATCTCTTCGGAGAAGCGGGACGGCATTCGCCCTGGCTCACGTGGGACGAGCTCTCTGCCGCCGATCCCGACGTTCTCGTCCTTTTCCCCTGCGGCTTTTCGTTGACGAGGCTCCAGCGGGAGATCGGCGCTGTGTCGGGGCAGAGCTCGTGGCGGGATCTCTCCGCGGTCCGTTCGGGTCGGGTTTTCCTGGCGGAAGGCAATCAGCTCTTCAACCGCCCCGGACCTCGGCTGGCGGAGACACTCGAAACGCTGGCGGAGATCCCTCACCCCGAACTTGGCCGGTATGGCCTGGAGGGCACCGCCTGGATGCGGTTGGTCGAGCCGGACGCCGGGCATGGGCTCTCCCCGTCGGCTCTCTCAGCCGGGCACGGGGGGTGCAAGGAGTATCCTTAGCGGTCCTTGAAAACCGGTGATTCTTCTCGGCTGAGGAGGCTGTGATGTGCCGACGGGTGTGGATGCTCGCGTTCGCCGTTCTCTTGACGCTGGCTTCGTGTCGCACCTCGCGAACGGGGGCCACTCCAGGACCGTCCGCACCGTCTCCGGGAGGCGCTCCGGCTAATCCCAACCCTGCGCCGCCGCCTCCCGCGCCTCCTCCGGTGACCACACCGGCGCCGCCCCCGCCTCCCGCGCCCACCGCCGTGCCGGCCGTCGTGGCGGTCCCGGCGGCGGTGCCGATGACTCAGAGCGCCCCGGCGTCCGCCGCGCAAACCGTGCCCGTTGGTTCCGTGGAGCCGGCCTCGCCGTCGCCCGCCGCCGCTGTGCCGCCCCAACCGCCGTCGCCGCCCGCCGTGGATCGGCCCTCCCGGGACATCGTCAAGTTGAAGCTCGCGGGGTTCTCCGACGAGTTCTTGTTGAACAAGGTCCGGTCCGAGAACGTGAGCTACCAGCTGACGACGACGGACATCCTCGACCTGCGCGGCGCCGGCCTTTCCGAGGCGCTCATCGAGGCGATGATGCGTTCGGGGCAGCCGGCGGGGTCGACTGCCGGAACGCCGGTCGCCCGCCGCGCGGAGTTCGAAGGATTGGCCCGCGTGGGCAAGGGATTCCTCGTCTTCGGCACGTCGACTTCCAAGAACGCCGGACGCCTGGTCATCGAGTCGGACAAGATCTCGTGGTACCAGGCCGAAGATCCCAAGAAGAACTTTTCGATCTACGCCCGCAACGTCAAGGAGATCTTCAACACCTGCGTCTTGCGTCCGGGACAGAACCTTTGCCTGGAATTCGGGATCGTCACCTATACCGGCGACGAATACCGATTCCGCGACCCGGGTTGGAAGCACGGCGACAACCACCTCGTCACGGAAGCGACGACGTATTTCCGCGAAGCCTTTCCCAGCCTCTTCTTCACCCAGCGCGCCGTCAGCGAAATGTGACGGGGACGTGAGGCGTGAGGCGTGAGGCGTTCTAGGCGTCTTCTTTTTCTCCCCGAGAACGAGCCCTGGTTCGCGGCGCGCGAAGCGCGGGCGGGGACAAGCCCCGCCCCTACGACACCGAGTAGGACTGAGTTTCGCGGCGCGCGAAGTCTCCTGAGCGGAAGCGAAGGAGGAGGCGACGTGCCGGTGCGCCGAAGGCGCAGATCCGGAGCAAGCGAAAGCGACGTTTACGCCGCGTTGTGCGGCACGTTGGCCGGCAAGGGGCTGTGGCGTTTGCGCCACCAGAGCATGAGCAGCCAGGCAGTCGGCACCACGGCCAGGGAGTAGGCCAGCACATGGCCGATCTTACCGTCGGGCCCCAGGATCTCGGTGGCGTCGTGAATCGCTTGCGACGACGGAAAGACGCGCGCTTCGGCGAGCTCGTGGACGCCGTACAGCAGAAGCTGCACGACGAAGATCGCCAGGAAGACCGCCAGGATGTTCAGCAGGCCCTTCAGATCCACGCCCCGTCCCAGCCGGGTCCACGCAAATCCGATGGCGATCGCGGCGGCGAGGCCCAGTCCCAGGCCCATGGAGACGGCGGCCGACCGCATCTGAAAGAGAGCCGTCGAGATCAGCAGCGCGGTCTCCATGCCTTCGCGCGTGATCATGAGCAGGGTGAACCCGAAGACGCCCCAGAAGGCCGCGGCCGTGTTGGCCAGACTGGCGCGCGCCTCGATCCGCTCCTCGATGTCTTTCTTCAGGTGGGAGGCGACGCGTTTCATGTAGAGGAGAAGGCTCGCCACGAGCGCCGCCGCGACCAGGGCCAGGATTCCCTCCCATAGCGACTGATTGCTGGCCCGCCGGAAGAGGAGAAAGGCGCCGGCGCAGGAGAGGAGCGATACGGCGGTGGCCGCGTACACGGCGCGGGCCAGGACCTCGCGGCCGGTCCGTCTCAAATAGGAAAGGATCAGGGCCACGATCAGGAACATCTCGATACCTTCCCGTAACGCGATGGTGAATCCCTGCCACATGGCGCCTGATCCTCCTTGGGTCCGGGCCTTGACAACGCCCGGGGGGAACGGGAGAATACCTCAACTGAGACTGAGTCGCAATCGCATGAATAGCCGGGAGCGCGACATCTTTCGCAAGTACCTCCTGCGGAGGGGCTTGAAGTTGACCACCGAACGCCAGGCGGTTTTCGACGAACTGTTTGCCCGCCATGAGCACTTCGAAGCGGATGAGCTGCTGGTGCGGCTGCGGGCCAGGCACAAGAAGATCTCCCGCGCCACGATCTATCGGACTCTCGACCTGCTGGTGGACTCGGGGATCGTGGGCCGCGTGCGGATCCGCGAGTCCGGCTACCGCTACGAACGGCTGCGGGCAGGCGAGCACCACGACCACTTGATCTGCAACGAATGCGGCCGCGTCATCGAGTTCTACGAGCCGCGCATCGAGAGCCTCCAGGACGAGGTCTGCGAGCGTTACGGGTTCCTGGCTCTCTCGCACAGCCACCAGCTGCGCGGCATCTGCAGGCAGTGTCGCCCGCGCACCAAGACCGTGGCCGCAACGACCGTCGTTGCTGGTCCGCGGTCGCTGGCCCGGCAGCGCTCCGCGCGGGGCCCCCGGGCCGGCTCCGAAGGCTGACACGGCGGTGGAAGGGCGCCCTCGGAAGCGGCCCGGCCGCGGGTCTCTATTGAGACTGAGTCTTTGTCTCATAGCGATGGGGATTCCGGGCCGCGCCCGGCCCTGCGTCCTCCCGAGCGTGGCCCGGCCGGCAGCCGTCGAGCGGCAGGTCGCGGCCATGGGAACCGTGTTACGCGTCTCGGTCGCCGGCCTCGGCCGGCGGGCGGCCCTGGCCGCGAGCGAGGCGGCCGTGCGCGAGGTGGCGCGGGTGGAGGCGCTGCTCTCTACCTGGAGAAGAGGGGGATCGCTCGATCGCCTCAATCGGGCCGGGCTCGGGACCCCGGTCGACATCGGGGCCGAGACCGCGGATCTTCTGAAGTCCGTCCACGAATGGTCCCTGCGCACCGGCCGCGCGTTCGATCCCACGGTCCTTCCCCTGGTGGAGGCCTGGGATCTGCGGGGCCAGGGGCGGATCCCGATCGCCGCGGACCTGGCGCGGGCGATGGCCGCGACGGGACCGGATGGCTTCTCGGTTGACCCGGTGCACGGCTCGGCGAGGCGGGTGTCCGCGGGCGCCGAGATCGACGAAGGCGCGTGGGGCAAGGGCTATGCGCTCGATCGGGCGGCGGCCGCCCTGCGCGCATCGGGTGTGAGCGAGGCCGTTCTCGACCTGGGTGGTCAGGTGCTTCTTCTCGGCCAGAGACGGATCGCCGTGGCCGACCCTCGCGACCGCGCCCAAACCGCCGTGTCCCTGCGATGCGCCGACGTCTCGGTGTCCACCTCCGGCGACTCCGAGCGCAGCCGGACGGTCGGCGGCCGCCGCATCGGCCATCTGTTGGATCCGCGGACCGGACAACCGGCCGTGGATTTCGGATCCGCCACGGCCGTGGCCCCCTCCGGCCTCGTCGCGGACATCCTGTCCACGGCTTTCTTCGTGCTGGGGCCGGAACAGGGGCTCGTCCTCTCGGAAAAGCTTCGGCGAGACGGCTTTGCCAACGAAGCGCTGTTCGTCATCGTCGATGGAGGCGGATTGAAGACCGCCGCCTCACCGGGCTTGAACGTTCGACTCTCGGAGGCCCTGCCGTGAGACTTTCCGCAATGGTCCGATGCTGCCTCGCCGTTCTCTTTCTGGCGGCCGCCGCTCCGCCCGGTGCGCGCGCGGACGAGCCGCTGACCCTGGAGCAGCGCATCGAGCGGTTGGAGAAACTTCTCCAGCAGACGCGCGCCGAGCTGGCCGCGGCGCGTTCCGCTCCGGTGGCCGACGCTGCGCGGCTGGCCGAGATCGAGCGTCAGATCCAGGTGCTGGCCGAAGAAATCGAGCAATTGAAGCTGGGAGAGACCGCGGCCGCGCCGGCAACGGACAAGCCCGGACGCGGCGTCGGGCCCGCGGCGGCGAAGGTGTACGGCGCCAAGCCCGGCGTGTCGATCGGCGGCTACGGCGAAGCGCTGTACCAGAATTTCGCCGGGAAGGACCAGAGCGGCCGGCCATCCCATGCCGAGGATCAGGTAAGCCTGCTGCGCGCCGTGGTCTTCCTCGGGTACAAGTTCGACGAGCATTTTGTCCTCAACACCGAGACGGAGTTCGAGAACGCGGTCGTGGCGTCGGACAAGGAGGGAGAGGCGGAGATCGAGTTCGCGTACGTCGACGACATGCGTTCGCGCGCGATCAACGTACGGGCCGGGCTGATCCTGATTCCGATGGGGCTGGTCAATCAGCTTCATGAGCCGACGTCGTTCCTGGGAGCGCAGAGGCCGGACGTCGAGCAGCGGATCATTCCTTCCACCTGGCGCGAGCTCGGCCTGGGTCTGTACGGCGAGGCCGGTCCGGTCACGTATTACGCTTACCTCGTCAACGGCTTGAACGCCGCCGGCTACAGCGCGGAGGGAATCCGTGAGGGCTCTCAGGAAGGATCGGAGGCTCGGGCCAGGAACTGGGCCTTCACCGGGCGCCTCGACTACACCGCGACGGCCGGGCTGACCGTGGGCGCCGCCGTCTTTTCGGGAAAAGCGGGACAGGGTCAGGTGACGCCCTCGGGCCGGGCCGTCGGCGCGGAGACGACGGTCTGGGACGCCCACGCGGACTGGCGATGGCGCGGGCTGTGGCTGCGAGGCCTCTACGCCGCCTCCACCCTCGCCGACGCAGCGCAAGTCAACGAGTTGAATGGCTTGTCCGGCGATCAGTCCGTAGGGAGCCGCCAAAGAGGGTGGTACCTCCAGGCAGCGTTCGATGTCCTATCCCTGGCCGTCGGCTCGCGAGGCGCTCTCCTTCCCTATGCGCGGTACGAGCGGCTCGACACGCAGGCCTCGGTCCCCGCGGGGTTCGAGCGCGATCCGCAGAACGACGATCGGGTGTCGACCCTGGGCCTGGCGTACAAACCGATCGATCGGCTGATCGTCAAGGTCGACTGGCAGCAGAAGCGCAACGCCGCCCGAACCGGAGTCGACCAATGGAACGTGGCCCTGGGGTACATCTTTTGAGCCGCAGAATCTGCGGCGCCCTTGTCTGGGGCATCGCCGCCGCCGCGGCAGCGGGAGTCTTCCTGACGCAGGAAGAGGCGCTGCATCTCTTCTTCCCCGCCGGTGTGAAGGTCGAACGAAAGACGGTCTTTCTCACGCCGAGCCAGCAGCAGGAGGCGCGCCGGCTCTGCGGCGCGGATCGTCTGCCGGGTGCCCTGGTCACCTTCTACGTCGGCACTCGCGGCGGACAGGTGGTGGGGACGGCCTACTTCGATACGCACGTCGTGCGCACGCAGGCAGAGACTCTGATGGTGGCAGTCGATCCGGCCGGCGCGATCGCGCGGATCGAGGTCCTCGCCTTCGCCGAGCCCGAGGAGTACCTGCCGCGGGCACACTGGTACGGACAGTTCCCGGGCAAGAAACTCGACGATGAGCTCTCGACCCAGCGCGGGATCCGCCCCGTCTCCGGCGCCACCCTGACGGCGCGGGCCACGATGGAGGCGGCTCGCCGGATCCTGGCGGTGCACCGCGTGCTCCAGGGGGCGAAGGCGCCCGCTCCATGAGTCGCTGGGAGGCATGGGTCAATCACCTGGGCTGGGGCCTGACCGCGGCGAGCGGGATCGTGTACGGAATCCTCAAGTACTTTGCGACCGGCTCCGATCCCGACTCGCGGCTGGCGCATCCTTGGCAGCCAGCCGCGCTCGCCGTGCACGTCCTGGCGGCGCCCGTCGCGGTTTTCGCACTGGGGCTGATTTTCCGCCGGCACGCACTGGCTCGTTTCGTCGCAGAACAGGAACGGGGCCGCCGGTCCGGAAGCCCGTTGACCTACCTGGCGATTCCGCTGGCCTTCAGCGGGTACCTGATCCAGGCGATGAGCGGCGAGGCCGCCCGCCGGTGGACGGGCTGGGTCCACGCCGCGGCGGGGCTCGTCTTCGCCCTCGCCTACGGCGCCCACTTTCTTCGGTCACGCTCTCCAGACGATGCGGCGGAAACGGCGGCCGAGCCGTAGCGTCGTGCTCCCGCCCGCGTCGAGGCGCTCCTCGGGATCGCGCACCGCTCGCGGCTCACTCCCCTCGTAGATCGTCAGCGCGCCTTCGGCGATCTTGCGCCGGGCCTCGCGCATCGAGGCGGCGAGTCCGGAGGCGACGAGAGCGCGAGCGGCGGCGCCGTCGGCTGGAGAGAGCGAGGCCTCCTCGATCACGTCGGGGAGCTCCCCCCTGGAGAATGCCCGCCGAAAGTCTTCCTCGGCACGGGCGGCCGCCTCCGGGCCGTGGTACTGGGCGGTGATGCGCCGCGCCAGATCGGCCTTGATGTCGCGCGGGTTCTCTTGCCCCGCTTCGATGCGCCGGCGATGCTCTCCGATGTGCGACGTCGCCACGTCGGTCAGGAGCTCGAAGTAGCTCCAGATCAGAGTGTCGGGAATGGACATCAGCTTGCCGTAGATCTCGCTCGCCGGCTCTCCGATCCCGATCGCGTTGCCGAGCGACTTGGACATCTTCTCGACGCCGTCGATGCCGACGAGCAGAGGCAGCGTCATGACGACCTGGGGCTCCAGCCCCTCCTCCCGCATCAGGTCGCGTCCGAGCAGAAGGTTGAACAGCTGGTCGGTGCCGCCGAGCTCGACGTCGGCTTTCAGGAACACCGAGTCGTATCCCTGTCCCAGCGGATACAGCAGCTCGTGGAGGGCGATCGGCTGTCGCGCCGTCCAGCGCTTCTGGAAGTCGTCGCGCTCGAGGATCCGGGCCACCGTGATTCGCGAGGCGAGGCGGATGAATCCCTCCGCGCCCAGGGCCGACAGCCACCGGCTGTTGAAGGCAACCTCCGTCTTGCTCTCGTCGAGGATCTGAAAGGCCTGAGTCGTGTAGGTCCGCGCGTTCTCTTCGACTTGCTCGCGCGTCAACTGCGGCCGCGTGGTCTTCTTTCCCGACGGGTCTCCGATCATCCCGGTGAAGTCTCCGATCACGAAGACGACGCGGTGGCCGGCGTCCTGAAAGTGGCGCATCTTGCGCAAGACGACCGTATGGCCCAGGTGGATGTCCGGCGCCGAGGGGTCGAAACCGACCTTGACCGTCAGCGGGCCCCGCTCGATCTTGCGCAGGAGGTCCTTCTCGTCGATGAAATCGACGACACCGCGACGGAGAAGCTCGAGCTGTGAGGCGGAATCCACGGCGGGCGGGAATTATATGTGGGCGTCACGATCTGCGCTGCGCCCGGGCGGCGGGTTTAACAGCAGCTAAATTCGGAGCTCCGAGAGCAGGTCGAGCTGTACAGTCGCGGCGTGAATCGGAAGACGACTGGCCCGGCCGGGCCCTTGATTTCGCCCGCGACAGGCGCCATCCTTTGGACCGAGCCAACGACGCCGTTGTCTGGGATGATTGCCACGGCCCCCCATGATTTCGCCCACGACCGACCCCGGTCCGGCGGCGCCGTCGCCCGCTGATCCCCACCGCGCAAGGCCCCTTCTCTCATGAAAGCCAGACTCCACACTTCCCATCTCGCCGCGGCACTCCTCGTGTGCCTGGCGGGGCGTGTGTGTGCGGAGACGGTGACGCTGCCGGTGGCGGCGTCGGTGGTGGGAGCGGCGCCGTTTTTCTCCGACGTGCGAGTGTTCAACACGTCGTACACGGACGTGTTGAACGTGACGGCGACGTACCGGTGCGCGCCGGGGTCGGCGGGGTGCGCGACGCAGCCGGTGCAGGCGTTTTCCCTGGCGCCGCGGGAGGCCAAGGCGTTTGACAACATCTGCGTGAGTCTGTTCAACGTGCCCAACTCGCTGGGGGCGGTGGAGTTTTCTTCCAATTCAACGGGACTGGTGGTGACGTCGCGTCTGTACTCGCCGGCAGCGAGTCCGCCGTGGCCCAGCGGGACGGTGGGGTCGGTGGGGATGTTCATACCCGGACTGTCGTCGAGCGCGGCGCAGCCTGTGAGCGTATTGACGAATCTGTCCAACGCGGGATCGGCGACGGGGAGCTTCCGGACGAACATCGGCGTGTACAACCCCAACGGGGTGCAGGTGGTGGCGACGATCCGGCTGTACGACTTCGAGGGAAGTTTTCCGCCGGTGCTTCTGGGGGTGGTGCCGTTGACATTGGCGCCGCAAACGGGGACGCAGGTTTCCAACATCTACAAGACGGTGGGATTCGAGAACCTGGTGACGACGTCGGGGTACGCGACGGTGGAGAGCGACAACGCGGCCAACCCGCTGTTTACGTACGCGGCGACGGCGGACAACACGACGCAGGACCCGGTGCTGGTGGTCGGAGCCCAAGACGTGGCCGCCCCGCCCGGCTTCCACCCGCCTACGCCCACCATCACGCCGACTTCCGCCGCGCCAACCGCCACACCCACACCCACGCCGACCTCGACCCCCCCTCCGTCCATCGCTGTCGATCTGGTGGCCACGGAGTTCCAATGGTCGTTCAACGGCGGAGCCAACACGTTCACCATGCACGTCGGACAGGCCTACGAGCTGCGTATCAGCGACGGCGACGCGCCCGGGTCTCCGTCCCATGGCTTCGGCGGCATCCCTGCGCTCGGACTTTCCGCGCAGGTTCTGACGGCCGGGGATCCGCCGTTCATCGTGAGCTTCACTCCGGCCGCCAACCAGCAGGGAGCGTTCGTCTTCATCTGCGACCAGTCGAGCTGCGGAATCGGTCACGACAACATGATCGGCGCCATCCAGATCCTGCCCTAGCAGGCTGTCAACGCCGGCTCGAACTCGTCGTCTAACAGAGAGTCGGGCAAAGTCCGCACGGGAGGTTTCCTCGTGGGATCCAGGCGTCGGGTCTCCTTTTGGGCGTGGGCGTTGGTCCTCACGGCCGCAGGGCTGGTCTTCCCCGCGCTTTCCCTTCACGCGGAGACGGTGACGCTGCCGGTGGCGGCGTCGGTGGTGGGAGCGGCGCCGTTTTTCTCCGACGTGCGAGTGTTCAACACGTCGTACACGGACGTGTTGAACGTGACGGCGACGTACCGGTGCGCGCCGGGGTCGGCGGGGTGCGCGACGCAGCCGGTGCAGGCGTTTTCCCTGGCGCCGCGGGAGGCCAAGGCGTTTGACAACATCTGCGTGAGTCTGTTCAACGTGCCCAACTCGCTGGGGGCGGTGGAGTTTTCTTCCAATTCAACGGGACTGGTGGTGACGTCGCGTCTGTACTCGCCGGCAGCGAGTCCGCCGTGGCCCAGCGGGACGGTGGGGTCGGTGGGGATGTTCATACCCGGACTGTCGTCGAGCGCGGCGCAACCTGTGAGCGTATTGACGAATCTGTCCAACGCGGGATCGGCGACGGGGAGCTTCCGGACGAACATCGGCGTGTACAACCCCAACGGGGTGCAGGTGGTGGCGACGATCCGGCTGTACGACTTCGAGGGAAGTTTTCCGCCGGTGCTTCTGGGGGTGGTGCCGTTGACATTGGCGCCGCAAACGGGGACGCAGGTTTCCAACATCTACAAGACGGTGGGATTCGAGAACCTGGTGACGACGTCGGGGTACGCGACGGTGGAGAGCGACAACGCGGCCAACCCGCTGTTTACGTACGCGGCGACGGCGGACAACACGACGCAGGACCCGGTGCTGGTGGTCGGAGCCCAAGACGTGGCCGCCCCGCCCGGCTTCCATCCCCCCACGCCAACCCAGTCTTCGACCCCTGCGGCGCCCACACCGACGCCCACACCCACGCCCCCCGCCGGAAACGTCCAGACGATCACGGTCGACGTCAGGGCCTGGGACTTCAGCCCCGGGGGGCCCGTCTCGGAGCCCCTGGTTCTCCAGGCCGGAACCACCTACAGGCTCGTCTTTCACGACGTGGATTCCTCATCGACGATGACGCCGATGCACGGCTTCTCCGGCATTTCCGACCTCGGTCTGCCGGCCGGAAACTTCGCCCGCGGCGGGCCTGACTTCGTGATCCCCTCCTTCACGCCGCAGCCGTTTCAACGGGGCAACTGGCCCTTCCGCTGCACCCAGGAGAGCCCGCCCTGCGGCGGCGACGCGGAATCGCACCAGGGAATGATCGCCATCCTCATCATCCAATGAAGACGGGCTAGAATTCGATCATGGCCGAGAAGACCGAAGCATCGCCGAAAGAGCCGGAGAGTCCGGCGGCGGGAAACGACGACGATCGGCGTGCGGCGGCGGCCGCCACCAACCGCAAACGCACGCTGGAAGACTGGGAAGAGAAGAAGCGCAAATGGCGAAAGATGGGTGTTCCCTCCGCGATGCCCGCTCGGAAGTGACCCGGTGGCCGCCGCCCTTCGACTCTGCGTCGTGAGAGTCTGATGGCGTCCTTGACCCTTGCCAGCGCCGCGTTTTCCGAGGGGGATTCGGTTCCGCGAAAGCACACCTGCGACGGCGCCGACGTGTCTCCGCCCCTCTCGTGGACCGGCGTTCCGGAAAAGGCCCGCTCTCTGGTGCTGATCGTCGAGGACCCGGACGCTCCCGCCAAGACGTGGGTTCACTGGGTGCTGTTTGACTTGCCGGCCTCGGCCACAGGTCTTCCCGAGGGCGTCCCTTCGGATTCGAGACCGCCGGGCGGAGGAGTTCACGGCGTCAACGACTTTGGGAATCCGGGATATGGCGGCCCGTGTCCGCCGTCTGGAACCCATCGCTACGTGTTCGTGCTGGCCGCTCTGGATGACCTTCTGAATCTGCCTCCCGGCGCGAGCCGCGCCGCCGTGGGTCGCGCGATGAAGGGCCACGTGCTGGGCGAGGCTCGTCTGACGGGCCGCTACGCTCGCAGTCGGAGTTAGCCGATCCGCGAAGGGCGCCGGCGCAAGACGGCCCGGGTCAGTCCGAAGGTGGCGCGGGCGTTGACCGCGCTCGAACAAGAGGTGATCGCCTGCCGGCTCTGCCCGCGGCTGGTCGCGTGGCGAGAGGCTGCGGCCCGCCATCCGCCCCGGCGCTTTCGGGACGAGCCGTACTGGGCGCGTCCGCTGCCGGCCTTCGGTGATCCCTCCGCCCGCGTGCTTCTGGTCGGACTGGCGCCGGCGGCCCACGGGGGCAATCGGACCGGCCGGGTCTTCACCGGAGACGAGTCGGGCCGCTTTCTCTTCCAGGCCCTCCACGCGGCCGGATTTTCCAACCGGTCCGAATCGATCCGGTCGGGAGACGGGCTGCGCCTGTTCGGAGCGCTCGTCTCGGCGGCCTGCCGGTGCGCGCCGCCGGACAACCGGCCCACGCCGATCGAGTTCGAGAATTGCCGGGGCTATCTGACGCGGGAGATTCTTCTACTGCCATCCGATTCCGTGCTCGTGGCGCTGGGAAGCCTCGCCTTCGACGCCTGCCTCAAGGCCCTGGCCGAATGCGGCGAGGAGATTTCCCGGCCGCGGCCCCGCTTCCAACACGGGGCACGGTACCCGATCGGCCGGCGCACGCTCATGGCTTCCTACCATCCAAGTCAGCAGAACACGTTCACCGGAAAGCTGACGCAGCGCATGTTGCGGCAGGTTCTGCGGCGAGCGCGGAGAGAGGCGTTGAGGAACACAAGTAACGAGTGACAAGTGACGAGTGGCGAACGAGAGAACGAAGGGCTCCGCGTCAGGCCGTCGCGGATCGGGTGGTTATTTCTTGAAGAGCCGGTCGAAGGCGCTGCGGGCGTCGTCGGGCGTGGACGTGGGGCGGGAGCCGGTCAGGTCGAACGAGCGCGCCGGCGAGTAGAAGGTGCACGTGTTGGCTGCGCTCTTGGAAGCGATGCGTTCGGGAATCGGCCGACCGCACTCGAAACGCGCCGCGGTGTCGAAATGGGTGCACTGGCGGCAGGCGTGGAGAGGGGCACCGCACTTGGCGCAACGCGTCTCGGCCCGGATCTCGTCGAGGTCGCGGTGTTTTTCGCCGCATGCCCGGCAGGCGAAGACGACCGCCTTGTTCACGTCAATCCCCCGCCCGCGGGGAGCACCATCCTCGCGGGGTGGCCGGGGCGCCGACCGGCCGCGCGACTCTCCTTCGGAGTCCATATAGCCGCGGTGGCGATACTTCCGATCGTTCATGACGGTCAGTGTACGCCCTTCGCTTCGCTCGCCGTCGCCGCGAGCAGTGCCGGGTAGGGATCGATTGCCACGCCTTCCCACCAACGCTTGTCGGGTCCCAGGCGGAAGATCGTGAAATGCAGATGGGGAGTCTCGGGGGGAGCGTCTCCGCTCGTGCCGACGTAGCCGATGCGATCCCCGCGCCGAACGGCCTGCCGTTCGTGAAGCCCTTCCGCGTATCGGTCGAGGTGCGCGTAGTAGTAACAATAGGTTCCGTCGCGATCGAACTCGTAGATGGTGAGCCCTCCGCGCGCGCTGGTGAAGAGCTTGGCGATCGATCCGTCGACGGCGGCGAGGACGGGTGTGCCGCGAGGGGCCAGGATATCGATGGCCTCGTGCCGGTGGCCGCCTCGGGATTCCAGGAACGAGTCGTGCAGATCCTGGCGGCCGGCCCCTTCCACCGGCATCGTCACCACGTCGCCGGAGAGCGAAAAGCCGGAGAGAGACGGAGTCGAGAGCGGCGGGGGGGTCGCCTCGGGATCGGGCACCGACGTGGAGGTCGGCCGCGCGGAAGGGGGCGCCGACGGAGTCGGGAACGGAATGGTCGGGAGCGGAGGCGCCGTCGACGCCACCTTGCCGACGATCTCACGCGTCGTCAGCGTGAGCGGATGGCCGGGCACCAGCCCGCCGGTTCGCCAGAGCACATAGTAGAGGACCAGAGCTCCGATGACGAAGCCGGCGAGAAGGGAGGCCGCGGTGCGTGCGCGCATGGTTCCGACGCCTATTTTTCCAGAATGACCGGCGTTCCGGGCCGCACGATTTGCGCCAGCTCACGGACGTCCCAGTTGGTCAGGCGGATGCAGCCATGCGATTGCGTCTTGCCGACATGCGAGGGCTCGGGGGTCCCGTGGATGCCATAGTGCGGCTTGGACAGATCAATCCAGCAGACGCCGACGGGGTTGTTGGGTCCCGCGGCGAGAACAGCCTTTTGATGCTCGGGCGCATCCCAGAAGAGCTCGGAGTCGTAGTGGAACACGGGATCGTGCGCGACGCCCACGACCTTCCAGCGCCCCAGGGGAAGCGGATCATGGCGGCTGCCGGTCGACGCCGGAAAGTGCGCGATCACGCGTCCCGAGGTATCGATCGCTTCGACGCAGTCGCGCGTCTGGGAAACGACGATCGTCGCAGCGCGCTCCAGGAGAGGCGAAGAGACGTCGGGAACGAGGATCTCCTCGCCGGATCGGTCGAACGACGCGTTGGGGTTGAGCCGCCGAAGCACAACGGGGCTGGCGTGGTATTTCTCGGCGAGACCTTCGAGCGATGACGTGAAGCCGAGCACAGGAAGCTTCGCCTTTTCCAGGAGGTCGTCGGGGATCGGCGTGAAGGGCCCGGCCACGTCTTCCGGCGCGATTTCCGTCGAGGTCAACGCCCGCGCGCCGTCCCGATTCAGGAGAGTCCACGTGCCCGGGTCGAGGACGCCGGTCGGCGTCCGACCCTGCGCCCGCTGAAACGCCGCGACCGCGCCACGCAGGCTTTGCCCGTAGGACGCGTCGATCTCCCCGCAGGAGAAGTGGGCGCGGTCGAGAAGGATCTGGGCTCGCAACACGGCCGAGCCGTGGGCTCCGGGCCCGATGGCCGGAGTCAGGGTGGCGTCGTTGATCCGGTCGGGATCCAGAGCCTTTTCCCGGGGTTGCCGCCCGGCGCGGCGGTCTGGACGGACGGCCCGGCCGGGGAGCGCGACCGCCGCGGCCGCCACGAGGAGGAGCACGGGACAAAGCCGCGCCCCGCGCGTCTTGACGGGAACGGCGGGCATCACGATCCGTCCGCGCTCGGGTCGGCGCCGGCCGGCTCCGCGATCAGGACCAGTCGCTGCGGCGCCGGCCCGATGTAGGTGAAGGGATAACAAGTGATGAGCGTCAAGCGCGGCTGCGATGTGGGAGCGAGCACCGAGACGGCGTCGGGCTGGACGATCTCGCGTTGGACGATCCGGTACGTCCTTTGGCCGGACGGTGTCTCGAGCAGGATCAGATGCCCCTTTCGCAGCCAGCCGAGGCGCCGAAAATAGGAATCGCGGTGCCCGGTGATCACGCAGTTGTTGGGCGGGCCGTCCATGCCGGGAAGCGCCGTGCCCGGCACATGGCCGGGTCCCTTCGCCAGCGTGGCCGAGTCGCTGCCGCCGAAGACGATGTCGTCGATCCGGGCCACGGGGATCCGGATCCGAGCCAGGGGCTGACCGTAGGGATAGGCGGGAGGGGTCGGCGGCGGAACGGCCTGAACGATGCCCGGATTCTCCGCCGGTCCGGGTGTCACGGGCGCCGGTGACGGCGACAGCGCCTTGCGCCGCTCGAACTCGATCCGGCCCTGACGCTGCGCCATCGATCCTCGAAGGTAATAGATCGCCGCGGCCGCGCAGAGCGCGATTCCGCTCGCGATCAGCAACGTCCCGACGAGGCGTCGTATCCTCATTTCCTTCGAACCCACTCGCGCCCTTTCACGTCCTGCGCCAGGATGGTACCTGGGTTGCGGAGAGCGTTAGAATCGTGGGGGATGTACGATCGGGAGGAAGCCCTCCAGCTGTGGCAGCAGGGGACCGCGCGCCTGCTGGCGGGCGAGGTCGAGGAGTCGATCGCGCTCTTTACGAGATCGCTGCAAGTCTTCCCGACAGCCGAGGCGTATACGTTCCGCGGCTGGGCCTACTCGTTCGGCGGGCAGCTCGACGACGCGATCACGGAGTGCCGAAAGGCGATCGCGACCGATCCGACGTTCGGCAACCCGTACAACGACATCGGCTGCTACTTGATCGAGAAGGGGCAGGCGCAGGAAGCGGAGTCCTGGTTCGAGCGGGCCAAGAAGGCGCTTCGGTACGAGCCGCGCCACTTTCCCTATCTGAATCTCGGTCGTCTTTACGCCGCCCGCGGCGAGCTGGCGCAGGCGGTGGCCGAGTTCGAGGGTGCGCTGGCGGAGAACCCGGGCGATCCGACCGCGCTGGAGTACCTGGAAGCCCTCAAACTTCAGGTGAACTGATTTTGAGGTCTCACGTCCCTCACCGCGGGGAATCCCGAGGACGCCCAACGCGTTGAGATATGAGGCGCTCAGCGCCTCAAGGAGAACAAGATGGATCGCTTTGGGATGGATCGATTTTCGATGACGCCGCAATCGGCCTTCACCACCACCACGGTGGCCGGCGCCGAGCGCGTCACCGCGTTTCTGCGCAAGGTCTACGGCTGGATGTGCCTGGGGCTCGGGATCACCGCGATCGTTTCCTTCGCGGTCACCGCCTCGATCGGCCCGGCCTTCTTCGCGCAGCACCCGTTCGCCTTCTTCGGCGCCGCGATCGTCGAGCTCGGCCTGGTGTTCTATCTGTCGGCGCGGGTGAGCCGGTTGGCTCCGGCGACGGCGGCCGCTCTCTTCGTGCTGTACTCGGCGTTGAACGGCGCCACGTTGTCGATGATCTTCCTGGCCTACAGCCTGACGTCGATCGCGACGACGTTCGTGGTCACGGCGGGGATGTTCGGAGCGCTCGCCCTCTTCGGCTCGACCACCAAGCGCAGCCTGGCCGGCGTCGGCCAGTTCGTCTTCATGGGCTTGATCGGGCTGCTCCTGGCGATGGTGGTCGGAGTCTTCTGGCACAGCGCCGCGCTGCAGTTTGCCATCTCCATCGTCGGCGTGATCGTCTTCACCGGCTTGACGGCCTGGGACGCGCAGAGGCTCAAAGTCATGGCCACGGCCCTCCCCGACGGCAGCACAGGCTCCTACGCCGTCGTCGGAGCGCTGTCCCTGTACCTCGATTTCATCAACCTGTTCCTGTTCCTGCTCCGCTTCCTCGGCGGCAGCCGGCGCAGCTAGGACCTCGCCTTCGCTCCGGTTCGCGATCTGCGCCTTCGGCGCAACGGCGTTCGGCTCGCCTGGATGCGGGCTCGACCGAACGCCTGATCGCGAGGCCTCCGCTCCGGCTCGCGCGGCGCGAGTCGTTTGGCTTTCAGCGCAGACGGTCGCTGCGCGACCGGCGCTGAGAGGGTTGGATACGAGGGCTTAGGAACGCAGGTCGGAGTAGAAACGACGTTTCCTACTCTCGAGGGCCCGTTCCCACCAGCGGCAGGCGCCCGATGAGCGCGTCGGCCGCGGTCCGGGGAGCCTCCTTCTCGGGGGTCTTCTCCGTCTCGCCGGGATTGCGGAAGAGGTTCGCCTCGACGCCGTACTGGCGCTCGTAGAGATCGGCGTAGCGGCCGCCCCGGGCGAGCAGCTCCTCGTGCCGCCCGCGCTCGACGACCAGTCCGTCCTCGACGACCAGGATCGCGTCGGCCTTGCGAATGGTGGAGAGGCGGTGCGCGATGACGAACGTGGTGCGCCCCTTCATGAGCTCCGCGAGCCCCTCCTGAATCAGAGCCTCGCTCTCGCTGTCGAGCGACGAGGTCGCCTCGTCCAGGATCAGGATGCGCGGATCGGCCAGGATGGCCCGCGCGATCGCCACCCGCTGGCGCTGCCCGCCGGAGAGCTTGACGCCCCGCTCGCCCACGACGGTTTCGTAGGAATCGGGGAGCGTGCGGACGAAATCGTCGCAGCGGGCGATGGCGGCGGCCTTGAGGATTTCCTCGCGGGACGCTTCGGGCCGGGCATAGGCGATGTTCTCGAAGACCGTGCCGTCGAAGAGGAAATTGTCCTGCAGCACGACGCCCAGCTGCGAGCGGTAGTCGGACAGGCGCACGCGGGAAAGGTCGTAGCCGTCGACCTGAATCTCTCCCGCCGTCGGGCGGTAGAAGGCGGCGACCAGTCCGATCATGGTGCTTTTCCCCGAGCCCGAGGGTCCCACCAGGGCCGTGGAGGTCCCGGGCTGCGCGACGAATGAGATCCCCTTCAACACCGGGACTCCGGGCTGGTACTCGAAGTGCACGTCGCGGAACTCGACCTTGCCGACGACGCGCGGGAGGCGTTCTCGCCCGGAGTCGTCCGAGTCCTCCGTCAGCTCGTTGCGGATCTCACGGATGCGCTCCAGTCCGGCGAACGCCTCGGTGATCTGGCTGCCGATCGAGACGATCTGGACGATCGGTCCGACCAGGACCCCCAGGAAGAGCGTAAAGGAGACGAAATCGCCGATCGTCATGCGGCCGGCCAGGACGTCGTGGCCGCCGATCCACATGATGGTGACGCTCACCCCGCCCAGCAGCAGGGTCGAGAACGCCGAGACGAACGAGAAGCCGGTCATCGTCTTGGCCACGTTGCGGAAGAGGCGGTGGACGCCCCGGGAAAAGACCATCGCCTCCCGGCGCTCGGCGCGGTACGCCTTGACCACCCGCACGCCGGAAAAGGACTCGGTCAGCCGCCCGGAGACTTCGGCGTTGATCTTGGAGCGCTCCCGGAAGAGCGGGCGCAGGGTCTTGAACGCGTAGAACAGAACGAAACCGAAGAGGGAGAGAACGCCGAGCGCGATCCCGGTCAGGCGGGCGTTCTTGTAGAACAGGATCCCCATCGCCAGGACCGCGGTCAGGAGCCCGCCGACGACTTCGACCAGGCCGGTGCCCACCAGGTTGCGGATTCCTTCGGCGTCGGTCATGACCCGCGAGAGCAGTGATCCCACCTTGGTCTGATCGAAGTACGAGACCGAGAGGCGTCCCACGTGGCGCTGCACGGCCCGCCGCATTTCCGTGATCGAACGCTGGGCGGCCTTGCCCAGGAGCTGCGAGAGGGAAAAGGACGTCAGGGCCTGGATGAGCGTGGCCCCGCCGGCGATGGCGACTAAGAGCGGAAGAAGCTCCCGCCGCCCCTTGACGATGACGTCGTCTAAGAGCCACTTGCTCGCTCCCGGCAGGACGAGCCCGGACACCCGGTTGACGATCAGGATGGCCAACCCCATCGCCAGGCGGCTGCGCCGGGCGTGGATCAGCTCGGCGGCGTCCTTCAGAACGATCCGGAGCGGAGGCGACTTCTTCTTCGTGCTCTCCTCCGGCGCGGCCCGGCCGGCCCGGCCCTGTCCCTGCCCGCGCGCGGAACGCGACGACACCGCTCCGCCGAGGAGGGGAGAACGGGCCACGGCTACCTTTCGCTCTCTGCCGACGAGCGGTCGTCTCGCAACATCGTTTCCTGCGCAACAGACTGCCTCAACGCTTTCATTTCTACTAACGAACTACGCCGGGAAGGCCCCGCGGAGTTCCTTATTGACAAATAATATTTTCAAGACAAAATTGTCATACAAATGACCGGGCCCTTGTCTCTGGACTGCATTTCCGAGATCGACCGGGCTGCCGTCATCCTCAACCCGGTCCGACTGGCGATTTTGCAGCATTCCGGTCAGCCCGTCTCCGCGACCGAGCTCGGATCCCGTCTCGGCCTGACGCGCCAGAAAGTCAATTACCACCTCCGCAAGCTCGCCCGGGGAGGCTTCGTCAAGCGCGCGGGCCGCCGCCGCCGGCGCAACATGATCGAGCAGCGTTACGTGATCTGCGCCCGCGGGTTTCTTCTGGCGCCCTCCCTTCTGGGCCCGATCGGCGCCGACTGGCGCGGGATCGAGGACGCGGGCAGCCCCGCGTACCTGCTGGCGCTTTGCGCGCAGATCCAAACCGACCTCCTGCGGGTCGAGCGGGCCGCCCCCGCGGAAGGCGGGCGCCCCCCCGTCCTTTCGATCAAGTCTCAATTCCGGTTCGAGACGCAGGAGCGCCGCGAGGCCTTCGCCGTCGCCCTGCGCGAAGCGGTCGTAGGCGTCATCGCGCGCTTCACGGCGCCGTATGCGCGCCCCGATGGATCTCCGGGACGCGGCGATCCGTTTCGCCTGGTCGTGGGCTGTTATCCGTTCACGCCTGAAACACCGCGCGAGCGTTGAGAAAGCCGCCGCCGGCTCACGTCGAAGCGGTCTTGGTCGCCACGAGGATGAGCCGGGAGGATCCCTGGCCGAACGGCTCTCCGGAGAGCGCGCCCAGGCTCTCGCATTTTCCGAATCCGCGGGCGGCGAGCATGGCCACGACCTCGTCGCGGGTGTAGACGCGGAACGCGGCTGTGCGGACCTCGCGGCGGTCGCCCCGGGAGACGGTGTACGTGTTGTCCATCCATCCTGCGGCGGCGTCGTAGCGATTCTCTCCAGCGAAGGAGATGTCGCCGACCTCCATCGTTCGGGGCTCCGCGGGAGGCGGGAGCACGATTTCGGCGGCCTTGACCGCGTCGATGACGAACCGGGCGCCCGGCTTCAAGGCGCGGCCGACGGCAGCGATGGAGTCGCTGTCGCCTTGGTCGCCCAGGTACCCGAAGCTCGATCCGCCGCAGAAGGCGCCGTCGAAGCGCTCCTCCCAGGGGAGGTCGCGCATATCGCTGTGCCGCCATTCGATCGGCAAGCCCTCGGCGCGCGAGCTCTCCCGCGCGGCGGCCAGAAACTCGGCGGACAGGTCCACGCCGGTCATGCGAAATCCGCGGCGGGCGAGCTCGAGGGCGAGCCGTCCGTCTCCGCACGGAACATCGAGCAAGCGGCCGCCCGCCGGCGCCGCGAGGAAGCGTTCCAGGAAGTCGGCCTCGGCCCGTGTGGCTTCCGGGGGCATGGCGGCCCGCCAGAAGTCGACGATCAAGCCTTCAAAGAAATTCTTCCACCAGTCGTTTCGGGAGCTCATGACTGCCATCCTTTTCGTGCGGCCGCGGCGCGGGATCTTCCGTCCCGGCGCTCGCGTGCCTGGTCCTGGCGCGTGAGGACGTCTGAGGGGACCGCTCGGGTCAGCGGACGGCAGTCATAGTTCGTCGGGGAGGATATCCCAGGGCGCGGCCTCAGGGCCGGGGCTTCCGATAGATATCCGGGTCCGCCATCTCCATCATCCGCTCAGGATGAGCCAGGGGAGATAAGCCGACCTTGCGGTAGAGACCGTGGGCGTCCCGGGTGACGAGCATCCAGCGCCGGAGGCCTTGCAGACGGGGATGGGCGACGATCGCCTCCATCAGCCACTCGCCCAGGCCCCGCCCGCGCCGGGACTCCACCATGAACACGTCGGCGATGTAAGCGACCGTCGCGAAGTCGGAGATCACCCGCGCGAAGCCCACCTGGGCCGCGCCTTCGTACACGCCGAAGCACATCGCGTTGTCGATCGAGCGGTCCATGATGTCGCGGGAGATCCCCGCCGCCCAGCAAGACTCCTCGAGGAAGCCGTGCACAAGACCGCGGTCGATCCGCGCCGCATCGGTCGAGATCGTGAAGGCGCCGCGCGTCCACTCCACGGCGGTCCTCAGTCCTGCGCAGGCTCGGGACGCGCAGCGCGGATCTCCGGCACCGGCACGATCCGGACGCCCTCCGGCGGATGCTCGACCGCCTCGACGATGGCGGCGGCCATCTGGGACAGGGTCACCAGCCCCACGCGTCGCGCGGTCTCTCGCGTCGCGGGCAGGAGCTCGGCCAGCCAGTAGCCGGGCAGGATCAGGGAGGGCCAGCGGTGCCCGGGCCCCAGGACGTACCAGGGCCGCAGGAACGTCGTCGAAGCGAAGCCGAGGCCTCGCAGGAAGGCTTCCCCTTCGGCTCGGGCCTCGACGTAAGCTTTCATGCCGGGAGCCGGCTGAGCCACCGAGAGATAGACGAAGTCCGAGACACCGGCCTCGCGCGCCGCCTCTCCCGAAGCCCGGGCCGACGCCAGATCGATCTCGCGGAACTGGCGGGCCTTGGCCGGAGAGGGATGCGCCACGCCGACGAGCTGCAGGAAGGCGTCGCAGGAGGCGACGCCGGCGGCGAAGGTCGCCTTGTCCAGCGCGTCGCCGAAGAACGTCTCCGCGCCGGCGGGGACTTTGGTTTCCGAGCCGCGGCGTGCCAGAGCCCGGACGAAATGTCCCCGGGACAGGAGCCGAGGGATCACCGCGCGGCCGATGTACCCGGTGGCTCCGGCGACGAAAATTCGGCGGGGTGCGCTCATGGCGAGAAACGCGCCAAGCTTACATGCGGCGCCATGCCCTCGCCGGGACTCGGAACCGGCGATAGACTCGCCGGTGATGCGCTTTCTGCTGCGCCTCCTGTTCAACGCCGCCGCCCTGTGGGTGGCGACCCGGATCGTCTCCGGCGTGACTTTCTCCGGCGAGCCGGGTTACCTCCTCGTCGTGGCCCTGGTCTTTGGCGTCCTGAATGCGCTGGTGCGCCCGATCCTGAAGCTTTTGACCTGCCCCCTCCTGATCCTGACCCTGGGTCTCTTTACGTTCGTCATCAACGGAGTGATCCTTTGGATGACCTCGACGCTCTCGGAATCGCTCGGGATCGGGTTCCGCGTCGCGGGATTCTGGGCCGCGTTCTGGGGCGCCCTGGTCGTGACGATCGTCAGCGTGGCGCTGTCCATGCTCATTCCGGATCCGGACCGGGCCCAATAGGCCCGACGCGGCCAAGCTGTGACCGTGCCCCGCGCTCTTCCCGAGGCGTCGATGGAGACCCCGTGGCGCAGCGGCCGCTTCGACCGCCGCCCGGCGGGAGCAACGCTTCTCTTCGGGCGGATGCACGAGGACTGGCGCATCGAGCAGGAGGCCTTCGCCGCGTCGTCGCGGGTCTTCGCCATCGCGTCGGCGGGCTGCACCGCCTTCGCGCTGGCCGGGCTCGGAGCGCGCGTGACCGCCGTCGACGTGAACCCTGCGCAGATCGCCTACGTCGAGCAGCGTCTCTCGGGGGCGCCCCTGCGGGAGGGTTCCGCCGAGCGTCGGATGGCGCAGGGAAGGGCGCTCCTGCGGACGCTCGGAATCCTGCGGCGTTCGACGGCCAGAGAATTCCTCTCCCTTTCCGATCCCGCCGGGCAGGTGATCTTCTGGCGCACCCGCTTGGCCCGGTCCGCGCTCGTCCGGCTCCTGGCCTTTCTGTTTCATCCGGCCACGTTGCGGCTGGTCTACGCGCCGGAGTTTCTGCGCGCGCTCCCCGATGGATTCTCCAACGTCCTGCTGCGCCGGCTGGAGCGGGGTTTCGCGCTGCACCCCAACGCCTCCAACCCGTACGCCTGGCAGTTGTTCCTGGGACAGGACCCCGCCGGTGACGAGGTCCCGCCCCGGGGAACGCCCGCGCGCGTCGTCTGCGCCGACGCCGCCGAATTTCTCGAGGGGTGCGCGCCCGGGAGCTTCGACGCCTTCACGCTTTCGAACATTCTCGACGGAGCGTCGGCGGCGTACGCAGCGAGGCTCCGGGCCGCCGTGGCCCACGCCGCGGCGCCCCGCGCGATCGTCGTTCTTCGAACGTTCGGCGAGCCGACCGACCACGAGGCGTCCGCGCGCGCGGCGAAGGATCGCTCGCTCCTGTGGGGAAGCGTCCGTGTCGGCCGGGCGGAGGACTTCTCCCGGGAGGGGCCGGCCTTCCCCGTCTCAGGGGTTCGGGCCGAACAGGTGGGCGATCGAGTTGGAGTAGTAGGCCAGCAGCGGTAGCTCCTGCCGCTGCGCGGTGAAGAGTCCCTCTTCCTCACGGACCAGGCGGCGCAGCGTCAACATCCGCAGGCCGACGTCGATCGCGTAGTCCTGGTCGCCGCGCGGGACGTAGACGTGCGCGCCACGCGATTCGAGTTCTTCCATCAGCCGGTACACCTCCGCCTTCAGCTCGAGCTCGCTCCAACTGCGCTCGGGATCCCGGACGAAGACAGTGGCCACCAGGGGCACCGGCACGGCCGGGATGATCCGGGCGATCGAGGCCATCAGATTGTGCGCCAGGGCATCGACTTGGGCGAACCGCTCTTCCTTGGTCAGGCCGCGCAGGTCGAGCCCGCGCTCGCGGGCGTACCGCGCGAAGGACACCGGCGAGCCGAAATTGACGCAGGCGTAACCGAACCGATGCCACCGGTTGCTGGCCATGAGAAGAAGGTTGCGCAGAACGAAACCGATCGTGGTCGCCGCGGCGCGCAGGGCCCCCGGGCGGGCGGTCGCGGTGTCCAGACCGGCCAGGAGCGTCCGATCCTCGAAGACACGGTCGTAGTTGATTCCGACCGGCACGAAGGCAATGTCGCGGTCGCCCGCAGGATCGAAGGCCCGCAGCATGTAGTCGAGGATGCCCAGCCTCGGAGGGCGCAGTCGCCCGTCCTTGGAGAGTCCTCCCTCGGGGAAGACCGCCTGCGTAACGCCGGCCGCGGTGGCCATGGCCACGTAGCGTTCCAGGACCTTGCGGTAGAGCGCGTCGCGCGAGTTGCGCCGGACGAAGTAGGCGCCCATGGCCCGGATCAGCGTCTGGAGCGGCCAGATGCGAGCCCACTCGCCCACGGCGTACGAGAGCGCCGCCTTCTCCGCTGCGAGATACCCCACCAGGATGTAGTCCATGTTGCTGCGGTGATTGATGAGGAAGACGACGGTCGTCTTGTCTGCGATCGTCGCGAGGCCGGCCTCGTCGGAGTATCCCAGCCGGACCCGGTAGAGAAACCGGGCCAGATTGCGGGCCAGCGCGTAGCCGATCCGGAAATACGCGTAGGCGTTGAATGAAGGGACGATCTCGCGGGCGTAGTGGTCGACGCGTCCCATCGCGATCTCACGCGGAGTGCTGGTCTCCCGTGCCTCCGCGTCGGCGGCCTCCTGGACCTGCGGATCGAAGAGGAGGCGGTCGATCAGGACGTCGCGCTTGGTCAGGGTCAGCGGCGGGATGCGGATCTTCAACTTCGTGTTGATCTCTTCGAGCACGCGGTGGACCCGCCGCCGCAGGACCCAGCGCGCGGATGGGAGGAGCAGGACGTCGAGCGTCGCCCACAGCGCGAGCGCGGCCAGGAGAACGACCAGCCACAGCGGAAGCGTGACCGTCGAAGTCATGCGATGGGCGCTTCAGTCCACGCGGCCGCGGGCGGCCACGGTCCAGGTCTCCTCCACTCGCCCGCCGCGGACGGCGTGGACCCGGTCGTGAAGGTTCGACACCACGCAGGCGTGGTTGGGAAGCACCCGGACGCGCTGGCCCACGCGGAAGGACTCGCCGGGAGCGACGCCGATCACGCCGTGCTCCTCGGAGAGGCTCGTCAAACGCGAGGAGCCGCCCAGGACGAACCCGTGTCCGCCGTCTCTCGGCCGCAGAGGATCGGTCGACAGCGTCTTGGAGCCGGCGTCGAGGACGGCGCGGCCGGATGCGGGAACCGAGACGACGGTCGCGAGCACGGTCAGGGCGCAGTCGGGGAGAGCGCAGGTCCCCAGGCTGACCTGCGACGCGTCATGGTAGACGTAGTTGCCGGGCCGGCATTCCGTGACGCCGGGCACGGTCATCGCGTGCGGCGCGGTCGGCGTCGATCCCACGGAGACTTCGCCGACGGGCAGCCCTTCGCGCCTCAGCTCCTGCGCCACCCGCGTGAGGATCTCGCCCTCGCTCCGGCCGACCGCCGCGACGCCCTCGGGAGAACCCTCGCGGTAGGCGTGGCCAGCGTGCGTGAAGATGCCGGCCAGGTTGATGCCGGGCAGCGCGGCCACGCGGCGGGCCGTCTCCAGGGCCCGCTCCGGCGCAACGCCGACGCGGTGGAGCCCGACGTCGACTTTCAGGAGCACGTCCAGCCGCCGTCCCGCGGCGTGGAACACCGAAGCCAGCGTCGCGGCTCCCTCCACGCTGTCGGCGCCCACGCGCAGGCGGACGCGGTCGCAAAGGCGCAGCAGGCGGCGACCCTTGTCCGCGCCGACGATGGGATAGGCCAGGAAGAGGTCGTCGAAGTCCGCGCCGGCGAAGACTTCCGCCTCGCCGGTCTTGGCGAGCGTCAGCCCCGCGGCTCCGGCCTTGAGCTGCATGCGCCCGACCTCGGGAACTTTGTGCGTCTTGCCGTGTGGCCGCAGCTTCACGCCGGCGGCCCGCGCCCGCTCGGCCTGCCGGGCGATGTTGGCCTCGAGCACGTCGAAGTCGATCAAGATGGCGGGCGTCTCCAAGTCTTCGATGGGGGTCATGTGTCTCTATTATGTCCGGCGGCCGGCGAGGAGGGAGTGACGAGTGACGAGTGACAAGTGACGAGAAGGAGAACTCTCGGCCCGTTCGTGTGGTGCCGTAGGGGCGGCCCTTGCGGCCGCCCTCGGGAGCCGGAGCGGAGCAAGTGGTCAGGCGCCCGGTCGAGGCCCTTTGGCAGAGCCGCCCGCCGGCGGCGCAGCCGCGTCAGCCGCGCAGGCGGAGCAAGGGTTGCTGTCGCGTCAAACAGTGCACCGTCCCCAGACCCCACACGAGGTCGACCGCATGGATGCCGACCACCGGGCGATCGGAGAAGAGCTCGGAGAGGATGCCGAGCGCGACGCGGTCCCTGGGATCGTTGAACGTCGGCACGAGCACTGCCGCGTTGCCGATGTAGAAGTTCGCGTAGGAGGCAGGAAGCCGGCGGCCGTCGAACACGACGGGAGAAGGCATGGGCAGGTCCACGACCTCGATCCGCGACCCGTCCTCCAGGCGCGCGCCGGCGAGGCGCTCGCGGTTCTCCTCGAGCGCGCCGTAGTTGGCGTCCGACGCGTTTTCCTCCCGGCAGAGCACCGCGGTCGTGGCGTTGACGAACCGGCACAGGTCGTCGACGTGCCCGTGCGTGTCGTCGCCGGCGATGCCGCGGCCGAGCCACAGGACCTGGCGGACGCCCAGGAAATCGCGGAAGACCTTCTCGTAGCCGTGCGCGGTCGAGATCCGGATTTCGCGCCTGGATCCGCCGGTCGAGCAGGCACTCTTCGGTGGTCACGAGCGTCCCGCGCCCGTTGACGTCGATCGCGCCGCCCTCGAGCACGACGTCGCGCTCGTCGACCTCGGCGCGAAAAACGCGGGTCCCGAAGGTCTTCGCGATGCGGTCGGCGAGGCGGGCGTCCTTCTTGAAGTCGGGATAGCGGGCCCATCCGTTGAAGGCGAAGCGGGCGATGGACACCTCTCCGGAGCGGTCGTGGACGAGGAACGTCGGGCCCGAGTCGCGGGTCCATCCCCGGTCGGTCGGGAACCGGAAGAACTCGACGCGCGTGCCATCGGCGCCGGCGCGCTTCAAGACGCGGCGGACGCCGTCCTCGTGCGGCCGGGACTCGACCAGGACCCGAACGAGCTCGCCCGCGGCGAGGCGCCGCACCATCTCCGCGTAGACCCACGGGATCGGGCGCGAACTTGCCGGGCCAGTCGGTCCGGTTGTGCGGCCAGCCGATCCAGGTGGCCTCGTGCGGCTCCCATTCCGCCGGCAGGCGGAACCCCAGCGCGGCGGGCGCTACGTCTTTTTCGGCCACGGGTCCTCGTCGAGGAAGCGGCGGGTGATCCCGGAATAGGCGTCGATGCGCCGGTCCCGCAGGAACGGCCAGTTGCGCCGTACGTCCTCGATGCGGGCCAGGTCGATCTCCGCGACCAGGATCTCCTCGCGGTCGGGCGAGCCCTGCGCGACGATCACGCCCTGGGGGTCGGCGACGAAAGAGCGATCCCCAGAACTCGATGCCCGCGCCGCCGCCTTCCGGCGTCTCGTGCCCGACGCGGTTGACCGCGGCGACGTAGAGCCCGTTGGCGATCGCGTGGCCGCGCTGCACGGTGATCCAGGCGTCGCGCTGGGCCGCGCCGTGCTCGGCCTTCTCGTGCGGATGCCAGCCGATGGCGGTGGGATAGAAGAGGACTTCGGCGCCGGCGAGCGCCGACAGGCGTGCCCCCTCCGGATACCACTGGTCCCAGCAGATGAGCGTGGCGATGCGCCCGGCGCGCGTGTCGAACGCGGGGAAGCCCAGGTCGCCCGGCGTGAAATAGAACTTCTCGTAGTAGGCCGGGTCGTCGGGGATGTGCATCTTGCGGTAGAGGCCGAGCAGCTTCCCGTCGGCGTCGAGGACCGCGGCGCTGTTGTGGTACAGGCCCGGCGCCCGCCGCTCGAAGATCGGGGCCACAATGACTTATATTGTTGGCCCGGGCGGCTTCGGACAGCCGCTGTGTGGTCGGCCCCGGCACCGTCTCGGCCAGGTCGAACGTCGCCGGGTCCTCCCGCTGGCAGAAGTACCGGGACCGGAAGAGCTCGGGGAGGCACACGACCTCGGCCCCGTGGCGGGCGGCGTCCTGGACGAAGCCGACGGCGCGTGCGAGGTTCGCCTCGGGATCCGGCCGCGCAGGCCATCTGGACGAGGCCAACGCGAAAGTTCTTTCCCCGTGTCACGGCAGGGAGACTAACGGACCGCCGGCGCCGGCGACAAGCACGGTTCCGCTACGGCGCGCCCCTGTAGAACGGGACGACCTTCAGCAGGAAGAACGCGGCCTCGTCGAGAGCCAGCAGGGCCAGCCCGCCGAGGAAGGCCGCGTCGCGCACCCGGCCCGGTTTCCACAGCTTCGCCGCTGGCCACAGGAAGGCCAGACCGAGAAAGGGAATCACGGCGAAAAAGTAGCGCCCGTTCGTCGCGCGCAGGGAGCCGTAGATGGCGTAGGCCTCCCAGCTGTTGACCAGGTAGGCCGCGGCGAAGAGCAGGAAAACCGCGTGGGAGGCGAGCGCGGCCTGGTCGGGATCGTCGGGCGCGCGCGCCAGCCGGGGCAGCGCGAGCAGCGGCGCCGACGCCAGGAGCGCATAGAGAAGGCGTTTGGGCGGTGCCGCGCCGTCCGCGCCGGCGAAGAGCCAGAACACGCAGAAGAGAAAGGCAAGGATCGCCGCGGTGCGGGCGACGGTGCGGCCGCGCCCGTGGTCCGTCCTCCACAGCCAGATCGCGGCCGCCAGCGCGGCGGCCAGGGACACCGCCAGATACGGTGCGAGGAAGATTCCGGAGATCTGGAACCAGCGCACGTTTCCGGCCCCTGTCCCGGTCCATCCGATCAGACCGACGAAGTTCTTGAAGGTGTGGTCGACCACCGGGTCGTCGCGCAGGTAGGTGAGGAAGCTCGCCAGAGACAGCGGTTTCTTCGAGATCGGGTGCAGGCGGACATTCCCGAAAAGAAGGAAGTGGCGCAGGGCCCACACGGCGGGCAGAGACGCCGAGGTCGTGGCAAGGGCGATCCACTGCACGACCCGCCGGGCTCCCCGCGCGGAAAGCCATCGCCACGCGAAGACCAGCAGCGCCCCGGCGACCACGAGCGCCGAGAGCTTCGTCACTCCGGCCAGCGCCAGGGCCACGCCCATCTTCATTCCCTCGGAGAATCGGCCGCTGCGCGCCAGGCGGACGCCGTACAGCGCGGCCACGCCGCACAGGAGCGCCAGAAACACGTCATGATTGGTACCCGAGGACATGTGGGAATACATCGGCACGAATCCGACCGCGGCCGCGCCGGCGAAGGCGAAGAGGGCGTCGCCGGAGGCCTCCCAGAAGACGGCGAAGAAGACCAGCAGCGCCGCGGCCCCCGACAGAGCCGAGAGCAGACGCGGCGCGCGGTACTGGAGGTGGACGTCGGAAGTCAGGGCCCGCGCGGCCTCCAGAAACGGCACCGCCAGCAGGTGATAGAGGGGCGGATGCTGGGCCACCCAGTTCCAGCGCTGCTCGATCGGAAGCGTCTTCCCCTTCGTCCAGTCGCGGACGACGTCCTCGGGCAGGACGCTCCGGCCCGGCGTCGGCAGGCCCCGCCCGTCGGCCAGATCCGCGACCAGGGCGAAGTGTCCGACCTCGTCGGGCACGTCCCAGAGCGGCGTAACGAAGAGCGCCAGGGCGGCGGCCTTGACGAAGAAGAGAATCGCCAGACCGCGCATGGCGAGACGGATCGGCCGCGGCGGGGAACCGGGAAAGCCTTCCGGCCGGCCGCTCAGAAACGTCCCCGCATGCGGCCGTAGGATAGCCCCTGTCCAGACGTGCCGGTCCTTCCCGAACGGGCGCCGGAACCTCGGGGGCTCAACCTTCGACAGCGATCTGCGTACTCGAATTCAGCGCTTTGCAACAGGAGGTCTCGTATGCGCCGCTGGACCGCTCTTCCGCGCCGGATTTCGACGCTTCTCATGCCCTGGGCCCTGGCGTGCGCCGGGACGGTCCGGGCGCAGACCCCCGCCGCGCCTCCCGCTGCGTCGGTGCGCCCCGTGACCGACGACTACTTCGGGAGGAAGGTCGTTGATCCCTACCGCTGGATGGAGGAGCCCGGCAACGCGGAGTTCGCGGCATGGATGAAGGCACAGAACGACTTCACACGCGCGGCCCTCGACCGGATTCCCGGCCGCGGCGCGCTCGAGAAGCGGATCCGCGAGCTCGACAACGCTGGCGTCGCTGTCACCGGCACGTACTGGGTGGGCGACCGCTACTTCTATTTGAAAGCCGAGCCCGGCTCGGACAACCGCAAGCTCATGGTGCGGGAGGGGTTCTCCGGGACCGAGCGGGTTCTTCTCGATCCGGAAAAGCGGTCGAGCCAGGGAAAGCACACGTCGATCGATTACTTCGCGCCGTCGCTCGACGGGAAGCTCGTCGCGGTGGGCGTCTCGGTGGGAGGCTCGGAGAACAGCGTGCTCCAGATCGTGCAGACGGCGACCGGCAAGTCGCTGCCCGACCGCATCGCGCGGGCGCAGTTCGGGGCGGTGGCCTGGCGCGGCGACGGCAAGAGCTTCTACTACAACCAGCTCGCGCTGCCCGCAGCCGGGGCGCCTCCCACCGCGCGCTACTTGAAGAGCATGGTCCGCCTCCACGTCCTGGGGTCGGCGGCCAAGGACCGGGCGGTCTTCGGATTCGGGCTTTCCAAGAGCGTCTCCATGACGGCGGAAGACATCCCGTTCGTCTTCTCGTCGCCGGTCTCGCCGTGGCTCGTCGGCGTCGTCGCGCACGGCGTCCAGAACGAGCGCACTCTCTATGCGGCGCGCGCAGCCGTGGCGCGGGGAGGTCCGATTTCCTGGCGCAAGATCGCGGACGTCGACGACGCCGTGACCGGCCTCGATCTGCACGGCGACACCGCGTACCTCGTGACCCACAAGAACGCGCCGCGGTTCCGGGTCGAGACCCGGGACCTGGCGCATCGGGAGACCAAGGCGGCCGAGCTCGTGCCGGCCTCCGACGCCGTGGTCGTCAACATCGCGGTCGCCCGGGACGCTCTGTACGTGCAGGATCTCGACGGCGGTCTGGGAAGGCTCCGGCGCGTTCCGCTAGCCGGAGGCAAGATCGAGTCGGTGTCCCTCCCCTTCGAGGGAGCCATCTCCAACCTGGCCACGGACGCCCGCCGGGACGGCGCGCTCCTGCAAATGGCCTCCTGGACGAGGCCGCCCCTCTGGTACGCCTACGATCCGAAGGCGGGAACCCTGACCGATACGCATCTGGCGCCCCCTTCGCCGGTCGACTTCTCCGGGATCGAGTCGGAGGAGGTCAAGGCGAAGAGCGCCGACGGGACCATGGTTCCTCTCTCGATCGTATACAAGAAGGACATTGTGTTGGACGGGTCCCATCCGACCTGGCTCGAGGGATACGGGGCCTACGGCATCACGATCGATCCGAGTTTCAACCCGACTGCTCTCGCCTGGCTCGAGCGCGGGGGCGTCTTCGCCGTGGCGCACGTGCGGGGAGGCGGCGAGTACGGCGAGGACTGGCACCGCTCCGGGATGCTCTTGACCAAGCACCACACGATCGACGATTTCATAGCCTGTGCCCAGTATCTGATCGACCAGAAGTACACGTCGCAGGCCCACCTGGCGGGCGAGGGAACGTCGGCCGGCGGCATCACCATCGGCGGCGCGGTGACCGAGCGCCCCGATCTCTTTGCCGCGGCCCTGATCCGCGTGGGCGATTCCGACGCGCTGCGCTCGGAGACGATGGAGTCCGGTCCGGCCAACGTGCCGGAGTTCGGGACGGTCAAGACCGAGGAGGGATTCCAGGCCCTCTACACCATGGACGCCTATCAGCACGTCAAGGAGAGCACGGCGTATCCCGCGGTCCTCTTGACCACCGGCGCCAACGATCCCCGCGTCGCCCCGTGGCAGGCCGGCAAGATGGCCGCGCGCCTGCAGGCGGCGACCTCCTCGGGCAAGCCCATCCTCCTGCGCGTCGACTACGACGCCGGCCACGGCATGGGCTCGACCAAGTCGCAGCACGACGTGGAGCTCGCCGACGAGGAGGCGTTCCTGTTCTGGCAGCTGGGAATGCCGGACTTTCAGCCGAAGTAGATCGCTTCGGTACGATCAAAGCGTTCACCGTGGCGCCATCGATCCAACGCGTTTGCAGAGATAGACTTTGGACGTCATGGCCTTCTGCTCGATCGTCCCGCCGCACGTCCTGGTGTCCATCGCGGAAAACGGGTCCGCGAACGAGCGGCGGGCGGCTCTGCGGACGATCGCGCTCTCGGAGCGTTTTCGCCAGCGGCGCCACTTCTTGGCGTCGCTCAAGCTGGCGACGCCCGTGGGCGAGAAGCGCCGCACGGTCTTCGACGCCAAGCATTCCACGAAGCTCCCGGGGACGCTCGTGCGCAGCGAAGGAGATCCCGGCTCCTCCGACGCCGAGGTCAACGAGGCCTACGACGGCGCGGGCGCGACATACGACCTCTACTTCGAGGTCTATGGCCGCAACTCGATCGACGGCCAGGGCATGCGGCTGGACTCCTCGGTCCACTACGGGAAGGACTACGACAACGCGTTCTGGAACGGCGCGCAGATGGTCTACGGCGACGGCGACGGGACGCTCTTCGAGCGCTTCACCCGCTCCGTCGACGTGATCGGCCACGAGCTCACGCATGGCGTGACGGCGGCCGAAGCGAACCTGGACTACCAGGACCAGCCCGGGGCCTTGAATGAATCCTTCTCCGACGTCTTCGGGTCGCTCGTCAAGCAGTGGACGCTGAAGCAGACCGCGCCGCAGGCCGATTGGCTGATCGGCGAGGGGCTCCTGGCCCCCAAGGTCAAGGGCACGGCCCTGCGGTCGATGAAGGCGCCGGGGAACGCGTACGACGATCCGGTGCTGGGGAAGGACCCGCAGCCGGCCACGATGGCCGGATACGTGCAGACGACCGACGACGACGGCGGCGTGCACGTCAATTCCGGGATTCCCAACCACGCCTTCTACCTCGCCGCGGTCGCGATCGGCGGCTTCGCCTGGGAGAAGGCCGGCAGGATCTGGTACGACGCCCTGACCAATCGCCTGCGGCAGGACTCGGACTTCGCCGCCTGCGCGAAGGAGACGATCGCCGGCGCGGCGGAGCTCTTCGGAGCGGGCGGCAAGGAAGAGAAGGCCGTGCGCGACGCCTGGAACAAGGTGGGGATCGTCTAGCAGCCGCCCACTGGGCGCAGGTCCCGACCAAGCGCAATCGACGTTTAGGCAGCGGCGGGCGCGGCCCTGAGCCTCGCGGCGGCCAGGCGACCGCGGATCAGAAGAGCCGCGGGGACCGTGGTCAGAGCGCCGAGAGCCAGCAGAACAGTGCCGAGGCGGCGGCGGGTGCGGCGCCCCAGTCTTTGGCCGGCCAGGAGCCCCACGCCGCATCCCAGCGCTCCACGGGTCGCGGCGACGAACACAAGCTCCGGCAGAGACAGTTCGATCGTTTTTTTCACGGCAACCTCCAGAACCCTGATCCGCTGCAATCTCCCCGCCACCCGGAAAGGTACCGGAAGACGTCAGGAACCGTGAGCGAAAAGATCACTCGTGCCGGATGGCCTCCAGAGGATCGATCCTCGTGGCGCGGCGCGCGGGGATCCAGCTGGCCACGAGCGCGACCACAGCGAGGACGAGACCAACCAGCAGAAAGGTCGTCGGGTCCGTCGATCCGACGCCGTAGAGGAGACTTCTCATGAGGCGCGTCAGAAGGAGAGCCGCTGCGAAGCCGGCCGCCGCTCCGGACAGGGCGGTGCCCAGGCCCTGGCCGATCACCAGCCGGTGCACGTCGACGCGCTGGGCGCCGAGCGCGATTCGGATCCCGATCTCGTGCGTGCGCCGGGACACCGCGTAGCTCATGACTCCAAAGATGCCCGCCGCCGCCAGCACCAGTGCGATCGCGGCAAAGGCCGCGAGCAGCACGCCGCGGCAGGCGCTCGGGCCCCAGCGCGATCAGGGCGCGGATGCCGAAACCGCTGTCGACCGTGGCGCGCCTGCGCCGCGTTCCAGTCCTTCTTACCTGCAGCATCGGCATCGCCGTGGCCCAGTCGCCCCCTGCGCCAACCGCGTCGATCCGGGAGGAGCGTTCCGTCCTCGACACCGAGGCGCTGGGTCGATGCACTCCAACGCCGGGACACCGGCGCGCTGGAGAAGCTCTTGACCGAAGAATTCGTCGACATCACCTGGAAGGGCGAGGTCCGCAATCGGGATGCGGCGATCGCTGCGCTTCGAGCGCCCTTCGATGCAGCAGAAACTTCAGGATCTGCGCGTGCGGCTCGCCGCACCGGACGTCGCGGTTGTGACGGGCGTGAACGCCGTCTCCGGTGCATCGCCCGACGTCACCGCCCGCGTCCGATTCACCGACGTCTTCGTGAGGCGGGCGGGAGAGTGGCGGGCCTTCTCCGCTCAGGAGACGCTGGAGGCATGGGGCGGCTCGCAGTGAGCGCGGTCCTGGTTTCACTCGCGTTTGAGCGCGACGACGGGATCGACGCGTCCTTTACTCGGTTACAGGGCCAGACGAGGCAGCCCGGACGGCAAGCGCGGACCGGGCTGCCTTTCGAAGCCCCGTGGAGAACGGGCCGATGCTACAGGCCGCCGGCGGGACCTCCCCAATGCCTTGCGGCGCGCGAAGACTGGAGACACCCGGTCAGGGCCGTCTGCTGATCGGCCGTGAGCTTGGAGAGGACCTGGTCCTTCAAAGCCTGGACGTCCTTCTTCAACTTCAAGGCATCCGCGTGCTGAGTCAGGACGTCCTGTCCGAGCGCGCACGCCTCCACGCCCGCGGCGATGTCCGCCCGAAGCTTCTGGTGGTCGGCGCGAAGCGCCTGCACGTCCGACTGCAGGCCGGTTCGGGCGTCGGAAACGAGCGCCTGGATCGACGCCTTCTGGTCGGCGTCGAGGTCGAGCTGGAAAAGACAGCGGCGGATGCCCCGCAGACCCTGGCCGCGGCCGGCCGCCGGGGGATTCTGCGCCACCACCGGAGAGGCCAGCGCAGCGCAAGCGAGCAGGCCGAAAGCGACAAACCGGGGAAGACCTTTCATCGAGAACTCCTTCGTCGACCGGGGCGTCGGGAACCATTCCAGGATCGTCCCGGGTGACTCTAGAAGAGACGCGCGCAGGGGCTGGCGAGATTACGCCGCCGGCGGTTTAGCGGCCTTCGGACGCCCCGGCCACCAGATCGCGCTCCTCGGGATGATCCGCGAGCCAGCGAGCGACGAACGGGCACGAGGGGAGGATCCGGTAGCCGCGCCTCCGCGCGTAAGACGCCGCTTCCCGAACCAACGCCGATCCGATGCCGTGTTCGCGCAGGGCGTCGGGGACGGCGGTGTGCCGCAGGTCCATGACGCGCCCGCCGATGTCCTCGTACGTCAGCTCGCTCTCGCCCTCCGGGCGGCGGATCACGAATCGGCGGCGCGCGACGTCGTGCTCGACTTGGTCCAGGACGTGACCTCCTTCTCGCCCGAGAGCTGCGACGCGACGACGCGCCCGAGGTCGGAGAGCTGCGCCGCCGTGAGCCTGGGCTTTCTCTTGCGCGGGTCGCGGACCACGCTGTGGACTCCCGAGACGCCGGCAACCTTTTCGATGTCGGCCGTGTTCAACACGCCGAGGCATCTCGAGAGTCTGCTTTCTCCGACCACGGCGTCCATCCTAGACCCGAAGCCGTGGCGCAAGCGGATGCTCCTTGCGATCACGCGATACGCTCTGCCCCGTTGGGAGGGACACGACGATGAGCCTCGAGAGCCGCGATCCGGATCTGCGCGGGCGCCACGCTGCGCTGGAGATGGACAGCGAGGAATTCCGCCGGGCCGGACACCAAACGATCGACGCGATTGCCGATTTTCTGGAGACCCTGCCGCGGCGTCCGATTACTCCGGATGAGACTCCGACAGTGGTGCGCGCGGCCCTCCCCGCCGGCGGCCTGCCCGCCGGACCGACCCCGGCCGCCGAATTGCTGGCGGAGGCCGGGGACCTTCTCTTCGAGCACTCCCTCTTCAACGGCCATCCGAGGTTCTTCGGCTACATCACGTCCTCCGCCGCTCCGATCGGCGCGCTGGCTGACCTGCTGGCGGCGACGGTCAACCCCAACTGCGGAGCCTGGACTCTCTCGCCCATGGCCACGGAGATCGAGCGGCAGGCGATCGCCTGGATCGCCGAGCTGCTGGGCTATCCCGCCGGGTGCGGCGGCCTCCTGGTCAGCGGCGGCAACATGGCCAACTTCGTCGGCTTTCTCGCCGCCCGCAAGGCCAGGGCTCCGTGGGACGTCCGGGCCGAGGGGCTGCGCGGGCGGCCGCAGCTGACGGCGTACGTGTCGCGGGAGACGCACACGTGGATCCAGAAAGCCGCCGATCTGTTCGGCCTGGGGACGGCCGCGATCCGGTGGATCGGCGTGGACGCGCGGCGCCGGATCGACGTCGGAGAGCTCGAGCGGCGGATCGTCGAGGACCGAGCCGCGGGCTTTCTCCCGCTGCTCGCGGTCGGAGCCGCGGGAACGGTTGGCGTCGGCGCGGTCGATCCCCTGCCGGCCATGGCCGACGTCTGCCGCCGCCACGGGCTCTGGTTCCACGTCGACGGCGCGTACGGAGCGCCTGCCGCATGCCTGCCGGAAGCGCCGGCGGATTTGAAGGGGCTGACGGAGGCCGACTCCGTGGCAATCGATCCCCACAAGTGGCTCTACAGCGCGCTCGAGGCCGGTTGCGTTCTCGTCCGCGAGCCGCGGCACTTGGCCGACGCGTTCCGCTTCCACCCCGAGTACTACCACTTCGAGAGCGCGGACCAGGAAGAGCGCGTCCACTTCCACGAGTACGGCCCTCAGAACTCCCGCGGGTTCCGGGCGCTCAAGGTGTGGCTGGGACTGCGTCACGCCGGGCGGGACGGGCTCCGCCGCATGATCCGCGACGACTGTGCCCTGGCCCGCGCCCTGTTCGACACCGTCGCCGGCGAGGACGAGCTCGAAGCGGGAACGCAGAACCTGAGCATTTCGACGTTCCGATTCGTCCCGCGGGACCTGCGCCGGTCCGATCGCAGCGCGTCGGAGGACGAGTATTTGAACGACCTCAACCAGGAGCTGCTCAACCGGCTGCAGGCGGGCGGAGAGGCGTTCGTGTCCAACGCCGTCGTCGGCGGGAAGTTCCTCCTGCGCGCCTGCGTCGTCAACTTTCGCACGAAGTTGGGCGACGTGGAGGCGCTGCCGGGAATCGTCCTGCGCCTGGGTCGGGAGGTCGACGCCGAGAAGCGCGCGGCCGGGATCCGGCGCCCCGGATAGCGCAGCCGGCTCGGATTCTCCGGTCCGTCCTCCAAAAGCCACAGCGGCCGCCGGCGGGAATCCTCAGGCCCGCTCGGGACATATACATTTTGTGCGGCCGGCTCCGGCGAGCGCCGGTGGCAGGCACTCCCGAGATCTCCTCCGCGCCGGTCCGCACGAACCGATGGACCTGAGGACCGAGGAGGTGTTCCATGGAGCAAAGAGTCGACTACACCAGGGTCGCGCCCGGCGTGCTGCACGCGATGCTGGGCCTTTCGAAATACTTGAGCCAGAGCGGACTGGAACCGGCGTTGCTCGACCTGATCAACCTGCGGGCGTCGCAGATCAACGGCTGCGCCTACTGCATCGACATGCATTGGAAGGACCTTCGCGCGGCAGGGGAGAACGAGCAGCGGCTGTACGGCCTCGACGCGTGGCAGGAGTCTCCTTACTACACCGATCGCGAGCGGGCCGCGCTGGCGTGGACGGAAGCGGTGACACGCCTGGCTGACGGGCACGTGCCCGACGCGGTCTTCGAAGAGGCGCGTCGTTTCTTCTCCGAGACGGAGCTGGCCGATCTGACCCTTGGCATCGTGGCCATCAACGGCTGGAATCGCTTGAATATCGCGTTTCGGACGCCGGCCGGCGCGTATGAGCCGGTCTCGCGAGCCAAGACCGCGGCGAAGCCGAAGAGCCGCCCGCTGGACGCCGCGCCGTCACACTAAGGGGCGGCCGCGCGTTGCGCCCGATTGGTTCGCGGTTCTTTTCGGAGGTGGTCCCATGAAGATTTTCGTGACCGGCGCGACGGGTGTCGTCGGCCGCCGGCTTGTCCCTCTTCTCGCCGCCGCGGGGCATGAGGTCACCGCGACGGGCCGCTCGGCGGCCAAGCGCGCGGAGCTCGAGCGCCTCGGGGCGCGGGCCGCAGAGGCCGATCTCTTCGATCCGCAATCGCTCGCCGCCGCCGTGGCCGGCCATGACGCTGTTTACAATCTCGCCACGCACATGCCCGCGTCGTCCTCGCGCGTGTTTCTGCCCGGCGCCTGGAAGGAGAACGACCGCATCCGGCGCGAGGGATCCGCCAATCTGGTGGACGCGGCACTCGCGGGCGGCGTCAGGCGCTTCGTGCAGGAGTCGTTTGCGCCGGTCTATCCGGACCGCGGCGCGGAATGGATCTCCGAGGACACGCCGCTCGAGCCCACCCGCTACAACCGCACGGTCGCCGACGCCGAGCGATCCGCCGTCCGCTTCACGACAGCCGGAGGCGCGGGCGTCGTTCTGCGTTTTGCCGGTTTCTATGGACCGGATTCGCTGTTCTCGATCGACATGATCCGTCTGGTGCGGCGCGGCTGGGTGCCGTTGCCCGGAAAGCCGGAGGCGTTCGTCGCCTCGGTGTCCCACGACGACGCGGCCGCGGCGGCGCTCGCGGCTCTCGCCTTGCCGCCCGGCGTCTACAACGTCAGCGACGACGAGCCGGTGACGCGGCGGGAGTACTTCGACGCGCTCGCCGGCGCGCTCGGCGTGGAGCGCCCCCGATTTGCGCCGGCCTGGACCTTCCGTCTCCTCGGCTCGACTGGCCAACTTCTCGGGCGATCGGAACGGATCTCCAACCGGAAGCTGCGCGCCGCGTCGGCCTGGGCGCCGCGCTACGGAAGCGTCCGCGACGGGTGGCCCGTGGTCGTCTCCGAGATCGAGAAGAGCAGCCACACCGCGGCCGCGTAGGCCGTCGCCTCCGCTCCGATTCGTGATCTGCGCGCGACCTTCGCTCGGAGGCACGAAGGCCGCCGGGGCCAGCCCTCGTCCGCGGCGCGCGAAGCTCCCGCAGTAACCAAGGGAGGAGTCGCGCGCCGCGGGGAGCCGGAGCGAGCACGGGGCCAGGCGTTTGGTTGAGCCCCTTTGGGCGAGCCAAACGCCGGTGCGCCCGTCAGGGCGCAGGATCCGCGCGCAGCGAAGGCGACGGCACGTCGCGACCCTCGCCGTGCTCGAGGAGCCAGAAGCGCGGGGGCGCAGGGGCGGCGCTGGCCAGGAGCCGTTCGATCTCCGCCGCCGGCTCGTCCTGCCCGTCGTCGGCCAGGCGGAACGTGCCGTAGTGCATCCCGACGGAGGTGCCCGCGTCGAGATCCCGGTGCGCGTCGAGCGCCTGCGACGGCGAAAGGTGCACCGGACCCATGAACCACTCCGGCCTGGAGGCACCGATCGGCAGAAGCGCCAGACGGATCGGCCCGGCGCGGCGCCCGATCTCGGCGAAGTGCGGGCCCCATCCCGTGTCGCCGGCGAAATAGACTCCGCCCGCGGACCCGGACAGGACGAATCCGGTCCACAGCGTGCGATTGCGCAGGATCGGGCCGCGGCCGGAGAAATGCTCGGCGGGAACCGACGTCACGGAGAGGCCCGGCCGGGCAGGAACGCTCTGCCACCAGTCGAGCTCCAGGACCTGCGAAAACCCTTGCCGGCGCAGCAGCTCTCCGACTTTGAGCCCGCAGAAGAAGTCGGGCCGGTCGCGGCGTTCCAGAGCCCTCAGCGTGGGCAGATCCAGGTGGTCGTAATGATCGTGCGACACCAGAACCAGATCGATCTGCGGCAGGTCGCGCCAGCGGATCCCGGCCGGCCGCCGGCGGCGCGGGCCGATCCACGGGACGGGGGAGACGCGTTCGGACCAGACCGGGTCGGTCAAGATGTTGACGTCGCCGGCCTGGACCAGCAGAGTCGCGTGGTTGACGAAAGTCACGCGCAGGTCGGCCACGCGGCGCGGCGGCGCTGGTCCCGGCGGCGCGTCGATGAACGGCCGCCACGCGCCCGGGCGGCGCTTGCGCATCCAGCGAAGAAAATCGAAGAGCGTTCTTTCGTCACGCTCCCGATTGTGGAACCGGCGGCCGTCGAAGTGGTCGCTGGAGGGCGGTGACGTCAGAAGCGCAGGCGAAGCAGGAGCGGACGTCCGCCGGGTTGCGGCACGACCACGAAGAGGTTGTCGTACTCGCCGCCGCCGATCGCAATCGGCTCCGCGACACCGAGGCCCTGGAGGAGAACCGGCACCGTGTCGCCGTGGCCGACGACGAGCGCGACGTCGTCGGAGCGGAGCTTATGAAGCTGCTGGAGAAGCGGCTCCGCCGTGGGCCGCCCCTGCGCGTCCTTGGGGGCGTAGATCCGAACCGCGACGTGACGCATCTCGGCCAGGGGCTGCGCCGTCGCCCGCGTCCGCACGAAGTCCGTCGCGAAAATCGCGGTGACGCCGGCGTCCTTCAGCATGGCCGCCAGCCGTCGGGCGCGCTCGGTCCCGGCGGGCGACAGGGGCACAGGCGGGTCATTGGATTCGGTCGCCTTCTCCGCGTGGCGCACGACGAAGATGGCCCGCTGGCCCTGCGCCAGGGACGGAAGAAGCAGAAGAAGGACCGCTCCGGCCGGCCGGAGCAGAACGCCGCGCACGTGGCGACTCTATAACGGCCTCCGATGCCCCCAACGAATCGCCCGGCCCGGGCGTCTCAACGGGTGGAAAGGATGAAACAGTGTGGCGCCTGCCTTTGCGTTGCAGAATGGGCTGCCCGTCGTTCCACGGGAGAGGAGGGACTCCCTGGGGCAAGAGACTGATGGAGGGGCGGCGTCCGAGTCCGAGGCGGACCTTCTCGAAGCCTGCCGCCGGGGAGACGTATCCGCTTTCGAGCGGCTCTACCAGTCTCACGGAGCGCGGATGAAGAGCCTCGCCGCCAACCTCCTGGGCAGTCGCCCCGACGCCGAGGACGCGGTTCAGGAAACGTTCCTGAAGATCTACCGGGCCGCGCCGTCTTTCCGCGGCTCTGCCAGGATTTCGACGTGGGCTTACCGGGTCCTGGTCAATACGTGCTACGACGCGCTGCGCCGGCGCTCGCGCGCATTCGAGACTTCGGCACCATCGCTCGATGCCGCGGGAGCGCTCGAGACCGCCGCGGCGCAGGCGGACCACCCGCTGCGCCTGGATCTCGAGGCGTCTTTGACCGCCCTGGATCCCAAGCGGCGCACGGCCTTCCTCCTCTTCGAGGTCGAGGGCTTCAGCCATCGGGAAGTCGGCGACATTCTCGGGGTGCCGGAGGCGACGTCGCGGTCTCTGCTCTTCGAGGCCAAGCGCGAGCTCCAGCGTCGACTGTGGCAGGAGCGGGAGGCTCGGGCATGAGGGCTTGCGGGCGCTTCGACGACGTTCTGGCCCGGGGCGGCGAGGCGGTCTGGGCCGAGCTGGAAGCGCACGGGCGGGGCTGCGAGCCATGCCGCGAGCGGCTCGCGTTGTGGCACGCGATCTCCCAGGCAGCGCCGTCCTTGAGGAAGGAATGGGAGAGCGGGCAGATGTGGTCCCGGATCGAGAAGGAGATCGGAGCGCCGGCCTCGCGATCCGCCGCCGGGCCGGCACCCGGGCGCCATTTCTTCCGGTCCTGGCTCCCGCTCGCCGCGGCGGCCGTTCTCTTCGTCGTCGCGATGATCGGCCTTCAGGTCTTCCGCCCGAGCCTCGGAGAGCGGGAGCTGATTCCGGCCCGAAACCTCCAGGAGCCGCTGTTGACGGAGAACGCGCTGTCGGACGTGGAGAAGTCGGAGGAGCGTTACGTCTCGGCGATCGAGCGCCTGTCGCTTCTGGCCGGGCCCAAGCTGAAGGAGCCGACGAGTCCCCTCCTCGTTTCGTACCGCGAGAAGATTCAGCTCATCGACGGGGCGATCGCCGATCTCCGGTCCCAGCTGGAACAGAACAGCTTCAACACGCACCTGCGAAAGGAGCTCCTGGCGATGTACCAGGAAAAGCAGCGCACCCTCGAGCAGGTCGTCCAAGAGGTCAAATCATGAACGCACGCACTCGTGTCCGCACACACGTCGCCCGGTGGGCCGCGATCCTCGCGATTGTCCTGGCCGCCGCGATCGCCCGGGCCGAGGCCGGCCGGGAGGAATTTGCCCGGACGTTTCAGAAGACGCTGCCCCTGAAGCCCGGCCAGACCTTGTCGATCGAGCATCGCAACGGCGACATCCGCGTCCGCACGCACCCCGAGCCGGAGGTTTCCATCGACGCGAAGATTCGTGTCTCGTCTTCGGATCGCGAAGGGGCGGAGAAGTTCGCCAACGACATTCGCATCGAGGTCGAGGCCGTGCCGGGCGGCGTCTCGGTGCGAACGGTCTTCCCGGAGAAAAAATGGAGCTTTTCGGGGCGGGGGTACGTCTCTTACTCGGTCGACTACGACATCGCGACGCCGGAAGGGGCGGCCTTGAAGGTCCGAAACCGCTTTGGCGATGTGGACGCGCAGGGAATCAAGGGGGGGACGGACATCGTCAACGGCAACGGAAAGGTCCAGGTCCGCAGCGGCCGGGGATCGACGAGGATCGAGAACTCCTTTGGGTCGGTGGACGTCGCGGGCAGCGCGGGTCCGACGACCGTCGTCAACGTCAACGGCTCGGTGACCGCTGCGGACGCCGGCGGCGACCTGGACGTGACCGATCGTTTCGGCAGGGTCAGCGTGACCAGGGCCGCGCGCCGCTGCACGGTGGCCAACGGAAACGGGGACGTCACGGTCGACGGCGTCGGGGGTGAGGCCCGGATCACCAACTCCTTCGGGAAGGTCGAAGTGCGAAGCGTCGCCGGATCTCTGGAGGTCGAGAACACCAATGGCCGCATCGTCGTGCGTGAGGTCCGCGGCGGCGCGCGGCTGTCCACCCGATTCGGCGAGATCGACGCCTCGGGCATCGGGGGGGACGCGACACTCTCCGACTCCAATGGGGCCGTCACGCTCGCCAACGTGGATGGCTCGGCCGACGTGCATGGCGGTTTCGCCGAGATCCATGTGACGCACGTAGGCAAGGGAGCCAGAGTCGTCTCGGGCAACGGGAGGGTGATGCTCGCCGACATCGGCGGAGCAAGCTACGTGAAGACGAGCTTCGGTCCCGCGGAGGCCGCTCGCATCGCCGGCGCATTGACCGTGGAGAACGCCAACGGATCCGTGCGCGCAAGCGACATCGCCGGAGACGCCTCGGTCCGCACTTCCTTCGGGCCGACGTCGCTCGAGTCGGTCTCCGGCGCGGTCGACGTGGACAGCCAGAACGGAACCGTCGAGGTGCGCCTCTCGGGAAAGACCTGTCAGAAGGTTTCGGTCAAGACGTCCTTCGCTCCCATCCGCGTGGCGGTGCCGGAGAACGCCAGCTACGCCGTGACGGCTCGGACCTCGTTCGGACGGATCCACAGCGACCTTCCCATCTCGACCTCCGGAGACGTTTCCGGCGAGTCATTGTCGGGGAAGATTGGCGACGGCCGCTGCCCGATGACGCTCACCGACAGCAACGGCACGATCGAGATCTTGAAGCGTTAAGGGCGTAAGGCGTAAGGCGTAAGGCGAGAGGCGTAAGGCGTGAGGCGTGAGGCGGAGACTCTTACGCTTTGAGGTTCGATCAGGCCTGGTTCGCGGCGCGCGTAGTCTCCTGAGCGGAAGCGAAGGAGGAGGCGAGCGCCGCGGGAGCGAGAGCGAGGGAGGGATCAGGCGTTCGGTCGAGCCCCTTTGGGCGAGCCGAACGCCGGTGCGCGTAGCGCAGATCCCGATCGAGCGGAAGCGACGGTTATTCCCACCGATGGTGTGCGGGATGTCCTTCCGGGACCGCCACGAAAGTTCCGCGGCACGTGGCGGTGACCTTGCCGTTGGCGGAGATCTCGGCTTCGACGACCGCCCTGTCGTCGGTCGATTCGACGACGTGCGCTCGCAGATGGAGCATGGCGTCCATCGGGGTCACGCGCTTCAACTTCACGTGAAAGTCGGCGGTCACCGTGGACGGAAGCTCGGCCGCTCCGGCCTTGCGCATCAGGTGGTGCGCCGCGGTCCAGTTGCTGTGGCAGTCGAGCAGGGCGCCGCAGATCCCGCCGTTGACGGCGCCGGGGAAGGCAAGGTGATGCGGCTGCGGTTTCCAGTCGCACACGCACTCTTCCCCCTGGATGAAGCTTGCGATCCTCAAACCCTTCTCGTTGGCCGGCCCGCAGCCGAAGCAGCGGTTGCCCGGCGCGTAGGTCTCCTGAAGACTCTTGCCTGTCGTCATCGGTCCTCCCTCCACACTATGCCACCGGGTCCGGAGCCAGATGCGTTGGGAGCGCTGCCCCGGGGGCCCGGCGGCCTTTCGATATTCTTCCACCGATGCGCAGACTTCCGCGGCCGCTCGTTGGGGTCGTGGCTCTGACCGCGTGGGTCGGTTGCTCCGCGACCTCGGGCCGGCCGGAGCGGGCGTCGCCCCCCAGGCCGTCTCCTCCCACGCCGGCGGCCGCGGCAGACGTCGACCGGGCGGACGGTTCGTCCATCGAAAAGGCGGTCCCGGTGCCCCGAGACACGGAGAGCGAAGGAGTGGCCTGGGAGTACGCCTGGATCCGCGCGCACTTCGGCGACGCCAAGCGCAAGCGGCAGAACCTGGTGGTCCAGGAAAACGGCCGGACCTTCGATCAGGTGATGGTGGTGCTCTCCGACGGGACGGAGAAGACGTTCTACTTCGACATCACGCGCTACTTCGGACGGTACTGAGGCGCCATGGAATCGACCGGGGCCCCAGTCCCTTCCTTTCGCGATCGCCGCCGGGGGCTCAGGGTTTGGGGATGGGTGCTCATCGCGGCCGGCGGCCTCGCCCTCCTGTTCGCGTTTCTTTTTCTGGCGTTGCTGGTCCTGGCCGCCCGCGGCGGGCTGCCGACCGCCGCGCCGCTCCCGGCGAGGAGCGTCGCCCTCGACGTCCTGATGTACGCGGGTCTGGCGGCCGTTCTGGGAACGCTCGGAGTGGGGTCGCTTCGGGCCCGGCGATGGGCGCGCGCGCTCACGCTCACTCTGGCCTGGGTCTGGCTCGTGGGCGGAGCCGTCAGCACGCTTGGCCTGGCCGTTCTCCTGCCACGGATGGCCTCGATGCTTCCGGGGACTTCGTCTGCGCCGGGGCTCTTCGCCTGCATGGCTGTTTTCCTGATCGCGTTTGCGCTCTCGTTCTTCGTGGTGCTTCCGTTGCTCCTGCTGCTCTTCTACCGAAAACCGGACGTCCTGCGCACGGTCGAGGCCGCCAGCCCTTCCGATTGGACCGACGCCGTGCCGGTGTCGATCCTGAGCGTCGTCCTGGCCCTGGCCGCCGCCGCCGTGATGTGTGGGATCGCGCCGCTGGCGATCCGGGCGCTTCCCGTCGGCGGAATCGTGCTGACCGGCGCGAGCGCGGCGGCCGCTTGTATCGCCCTGGGGCTCGTCAGCGCCTTCCTCGCCTTCGCCGCCTACCGTCGGAAGCCGGCCGCCTGGTGGGGGCTGATGGCCATGCAGGTTCTGGGATTGGTGAACTTCTTCACGTTCCGTAAGATCGACATGGAAGCCCTTCTCACCCAGATGGGCTATCCGGCGGAGCAGGCCCGCATGGCGGGTCAGATGGACCTGTTCGGCAGTCCCGTCTTTCTGGGCCTGATGGCCGCGGCGTGGTGCGCCCTTCTCGTCTTTCTGCTCTCGATTCGCAGGGAATTTCGCGCGCCGGCCGGCGTCGGGTCCCGGCCCTGATGAAAACGGATCAGGGAGCCCAAACACCGGCTCGTATAATCCTTCTTCGCGACAACGCCCGAAGGAGGCTCCGATGCCAATCGCGGAAGTCGAGAAGAAGGACCCCACCGGTGTGGCCCTTGCCGAAAAGAAAGAAGTCCTCACGGTCATCGACCGGCGAACGGACAAGTCCTACGAGATTCCCATCTCCGACGGCACGATCCGCGCCATCGATCTGCGCCAGATCAAGACGGGTCCGGAAGACTTCGGGCTCATGTCCTACGACCCGGCGTTCCTGAACACCGCCTCCTGCAAGAGCCGGATCACCTTCATCGACGGCGACAAGGGGATCCTGCGTTACCGCGGTTACCCCATCGAGCAGCTGGCCGAGAAGTCCAACTACCTCGAAGTGGCGTACCTGCTCTTGACCGGCGAGCTGCCGACGAAGGCGCAGTACGAGGACTGGGTCCATCACATCACCTTCCACACCATGCTCCAGGAGTCGTTGAAGAAGTTCATGGACGGCTTCAACCACGACGCCCATCCGATGGGGATCCTGATCGCGACGGTCGCGGCGATGTCGACGTTCTATCCCGATGCCCGCAACATCCACGACCCGGCGTCGCGGCAGAAGCAGACCTGGAGGCTCATCGCCAAGATGCCGACGCTCGCGGCGTTCGCCTACCGCCACAGCATGGGCATGCCGTACGTCTATCCAGAGAACGACCTGTCCTACGCCGAGAACTTCCTGAACATGCTCTTCCACATTCCGTCCAAGAGCTGGCGCCCCAATCCGGTCCTGGTCAAGGCGCTCGACGTGCTGTTCATCCTCCATGCCGACCACGAGCAGAACTGCGGCACGCACGCGATGCGGGGCATCGGCTCCTCCCACACCGACCCGTATTCCGCGGTGGCCGGCGCGGCGGCGGCGCTCTACGGACCCCTGCACGGCGGCGCCAACGAGGAAGTCCTGAAGATGCTCCAGGAGATCGGGTCCATCTCCCAGGTGCCGGGCTTCATCAAGGAGGTCAAGGAAGGGAAGAGCGAGAAGCGGCTGATGGGCTTCGGCCACCGCGTGTACAAGAACTACGACCCGCGGGCCAAGATCATCAAGAAGATCGCCGACGAAGTGTTCGCCGAGACGGGGCGCAATCCGCTGCTCGACATCGCGCTGGAGCTCGAGCGCATCGCCCTGCAGGACGACTACTTCGTCAAACGCAAGCTCTACCCCAACGTCGACTTCTATTCCGGCCTGATCTATCAGGCCATCGGCATCCCGACGGCGGCCTTCACCGTCCTGTTCGCCATTCCGCGCACATCGGGCTGGATCGCCCAGTGGGGGGAGATGCTGGCCGATCCGGAGCAAAAGATCGCCCGGCCGCGGCAGGTGTTCCTCGGCGCCGCGGAGCGCGATTTCGTGCCGATCGAAAAGCGCTGACGCAGCGGCGCCTCGAGCGTAAGGCGTGAGGCGAAGCACCCCGCTGCAGGCCGTGCTCTTCGACTGGGACGGCACGCTGGTCGACTCGGCCGAGGCGAGCTACCGGTCCTACGTCCGCCTCTTTGCCGCCTACGGGATCGCATTCGACCGCGAGCTCTTCGCCCGCACGTACTCGCCGGACTGGTACCGGACCTATGAGGCGCTTCGCCTCCCTCGCGATCGGTGGGACGAGGCCGACAGACGGTGGACCGCGCTCTACGGCGCGGAAGAGGCGCGCCTGCTTCCGGGCGCGGCGGCAGCCCTGGCGCGGCTGCGGGCCGCGGGGCTCGCCACCGCCCTGGTGACGAGCGGCAGCCGGCCACGCGTCGAGCGGGAGCTCACCGCGCTCGCGCTCGCCGGAGAGTTCGATCGGGTTGTCTGCTGCGAGGACGTCCAGACGCGCAAACCCGATCCCCAGCCGCTGCGCTTCGCGCTGGCGCGTCTTTCTGTCGAGTCCTCCGCCGCCGCGTACGTGGGCGACAGCCCGGAAGACGTGCTCATGTCGCGGGCGGCCGGGGTGTACGTCGTCGGCCTGGAGGGAGGCTTCCCCAACGCGCAAGCCCTGCGCGCGTCGGGTCCGGACTTCCTGGCGCGGGACTTGGCCGAGGCCATGGAGATGCTTCTGCTTCGCGTGCAAGCCCGTTGAGTCCCCGGTCCTCCGTCCGCGGTCCTCGGTCTTAAGGACCGAGTCCTTCATCCCCGCGTCCCAGGTCATACAATCCGCCTCGCATGACGCCGGGAGAGATCGGTGCCCTGGTCGCTTCCTCCTTCGGCGCCGGCGTCATGAACGCCATGGCCGGAGGCGGCACGATCCTGACTTATCCCACGCTGCTGCTGCTGGGAGAGTCGGCCATCGCCGCCAACGCGACCTCCACGGTCGCACTGTGGCCGGGGGCGCTTTCCTCGATGTACGGGTACCGGCGCGAAGTGGCCGAGCACAAGGAGTGGCTCCGGACGCTCCTCATCCCGAGCCTCCTCGGCGGCGCGCTCGGCGCGGTGCTTCTGCTGATGACTCCGGTCAAGGCCTTCGCCCGGCTGGCGCCGTTCCTGATCCTTTTCGCCACGTGTCTCTTCATGCTCCAGGGGGCGGTGGCCCGCTGGACCGGCGCGGCCCACCACGCCGGCCGCTCGCCCGGACGGCTCCTCGTCTCGTGGCTCTTTCAGTTCGGCGTGAGCGTCTATGGCGGCTATTTCGGTGCGGGGATCGGGATCCTGATGCTGGCGGTCCTCGGGTTCCTGGGCCTGTCCGACATCCACGCGGCCAATGGCATCAAGAATTTTTTCGGGATGTGCATCAACGGCGTCGCGGCCGCCTATTTCATCGTCCGCGGCGCCGTCCACTGGTCGGCCGCGCTCATCATGGTGATCGGGGCGATCGCCGGAGGCTACGCCGGGGCCCGGTTCGCGCGGCGCATCGGCCGGCAGAAGGCGCGCGCGGCCGTCATCGTCATCGGCATCCTGGTCGCTGCCCTCCTGCTGGTGGAGCAGTCGCGGCGTTGAAAAGGCTCCTGGTGTTGTCGGTGTCGGCGGGCGCCGGGCACACCCGGGCGGCGCAGGCGCTGGCGGAGGCGGCCCGGCGCCGCAGAGGCGTCGTGGTCGAACACGCCGACATTCTGCAATTCACCACGCCGCTCTATCGCCGGGCCTACGCGGATGGCTATCTGCAGATGGTGCACCGCGTGCCGGAGCTGTGGGGATACCTCTACCGGACGAGCGACCGCGGCGCGCGCCCGGCGTCCGCCTCCGCATTCGTCCGGCTGTTCGACCGCGTGGAGTTCGCGTCCTTCCGGCGCTTCGTGCGCTCCTTCCGGCCCGACATGGTGCTCGCGACCCACTTCCTGGCTTGCCAGGTCTTCGCGCCGTACCGCAAGCGGGGCCGCGACCGTTTTCCCCTGGGCTTGGCCGTGACGGACTTCGACGCGCACGCGTTCTGGGTGCAGCCGACGGCGGACCGTTTCTTCGTTGCAACCGAGGAGGTGGCCGCGGTGCTCGCCGGACGCGGTATCGAACGGCACAGGATCGCGGTGACCGGCATTCCGATCGCGGCCCCGTTCGGGCAGCGGCACGATCGGGCCGACGCCCGCCGCCGGCTCGGGCTCCGAAGCGATTCGCCCGTCGTCCTGATCCTGAGCGGCGGAGCGGGCGTCGGAGCGTTCGCGGACGCCGTGCGCACGGTCCTCCACTGCTCTCCGGTCCAGATTCTCGCGGTGGCCGGCCGCAACGAGAAGCTCCGCCGCCGGCTTGGCGCGATGCGTCCGCCCCGCGGCTCGTCCCTGCGCACCTTCGGCTTCGTCGAGGACGTCGCCTCGGTCATGGCCGCGGCGGACCTTGCCGTGGGCAAGTCCGGAGGGCTCACGACGTCCGAGTGTCTGGCCATGGGGCTGCCGCTGGTGGTCTTCAATCCGATTCCCGGACAGGAGGAACGCAACGCCGATTTCCTCCTGGAGGCCGGCGCCGGCGTCAAGGCCATCGGGACGGCGTCGCTGGCCTACAAAGTCGGAGAGCTCCTCGGGGATCGCGTCCGACGCGAGCGCATGCGCCGTGCGGCGCGAAAGGCAGCACGGCCCCGAGCGGCGCGAGACATCGTGGCGGGCATGGGCCTCTAGTTCTCTGATGCAAATGGATCTGTGCCGCGGCTCGGCGGGGCGGTACAGAACAGGCATGACAACCCTTGCAACGGACCGCCTCCTGGTGCCCGCCCCGGTCGGCGCTTCCCGATGGCCCTGGTGGGATTGGTGGATCGACCGCAAGACCCGCTGGGTCCGCGACGCCCGACCTCAGCTGGAGGAGAGCGTTTTTCGAGCGCTGGCCGTGGGCACGGGGCTCCCGGCCATCCAGCAGCGATCCAACTTCGCCTTCGGGAGCGTGCAGGACGGCGCGGAGCGCTTTCTCGGCAAGTCGATCGAGGGAGAGCGTCCCTACGTGCGCGTCTACACGCGCCTGGGGAACCCGACCACCGCGTACCTGGAAAAGGTCCTGCTGCAGCTGGAGGCCCATCACGTCGTGGAAAAGGCTCTGGCGGTGGACGAGCGGGAGCCGACGATCGGCGCGCTCATCTTCGGCTCGGGGATGGGCGCGATCTCGACGCTTCTTCTCTCTCTCCTTCGCTCGGGCGACGGCGTCCTGGCCGGGAGCGTCTACGGCTCGACCGACAGCCTCCTGCGCGGCCTGTCGAAGTTCGGGGTGGAGACCGTCTTCTGCGACACCGGGCAGATCGACGAGGTCGAGGCGGCCCTGGAGGCGCACCCGCGGATCCGCGTCGTGTTCCTGGAGTCCCCCGACAACCCGACGCTGAGACTCTCGGACATCGAGAAGATTTCGAGGGCCGCCGAGAAACGAGGCGCCCTTCTCGTCGTGGACAACACGTTCTGCTCGCCCTACGTCCAGCAGCCTTTCCGGCTGGGAGCGGATTTCGTGGTCCACTCCTTGACGAAGTTCGTCAACGGGCACTCGACGTCCATGGCCGGCGCCGTGCTGGGCCCCTTCCGCGCGATGCGGGAGAACGTCTTCCCATGGTACCGGGATCTGGGGCCGACGCCCTCGCCGTTTGATTCCTGGCTGAACGGGATGACGATCCAGAGCCTGGCCGTGCGCGAAGCCGCTCAGTGCGCGAGCGCGGAGGCCATCGCCCGGTTCCTGCGGACGCATCCGCACGTCTCCCGCGTCTTCTACCCCGGGTTCGCCGACTCCCCTCAGGCCGACATCGCCAAGAGGCAGATGCGCAACGGGGGCGCGCTCATCAGTTTCGAGGTCGAAGGAGGCGCGGCGGCCGGCGAGCGGCTCATGAACTACTTCGCGCGCCCCGACACGCCGATGGAGCTCGCGGTCAGCCTGGGCTCCGCGATCTCCTACATCCAGCACCCGTACTCCATGACCCACGCCGGCGTTCCCGAGGCCGACCGGATCGCCCGGGGAATCACTCCCGGCCTGGTGCGGCTCTCCGTCGGTCTGGAGGGCTCGGACGTTCTGATCGAGCACCTGGACCGGGCGCTGCGGCTGGAGTGACGGGTCCTTCGATGCGGCGCGCTTCCACGGGGAATCGGCTCCGCCGTCTCTTCTAGCCGGCGTCCGGCCGGTCCGCGGAAAAGGGAAGCTCCGTCGAAGGCTCGGCGCCAGCCGGCGCGTCGGCGTCCTGCAGGCCGTGGACGGACACGCCGAGAAGGCGCACCGCTCGCGGACCGGCCTGCGTCTTCTGGAGCAAAGCGGCCGCGCGCGCGGCGATCTCCTCGGCCGAACAGGTCGCGGGGTCGCGGGTCTCGCTGCGCGTGACGGTCTGAAAGTTCGCGTAGCGCACCTTCAACGTGACCGTGCGCGCGGTCATCTTCTTGCGCGCCAGGATCTCCGCGGAGTGCCTGGCCAGGGCCTCGACTTCGTCGCGGATCGTCGAAAGGTCCGCCAGGTCCTTGGCGTAAGTCTCCTCGCACCCGATCGATTTGCGCTCCCGGTGCGGATCGACCGGCCGCAGGTCCTCCCCGAAGGCCATCCGCTGCAGCCCTTCGGCCCAGCTGCCGACGACGCGCCGCAGGACCTCGAGGTCCGCGTTGCGGACGTCCACCAGCCGCTCGAAACCGGCCGCGCGCAGACGCGCCGCCGTCTTGGGGCCGACGCCCCACAGCGCGTCGACGGGCAGCCGGTGGAGAAATTGCTCCATGCGCTCCGGCGCGATCACGGTCAGGCCGTCGGGCTTCCTCCAGCCCGAGGCGATCTTGGCCAGAAACTTGTTGGGGGCGACGCCGGCCGAAGCGGTCAAGCGCGTCTCCTCGAGGATGCGGGACTTCAACCGTCGGGCGACCGCGACGCCGAGAGCCAGGCCCCAGGAGTTCTGCGTGACGTCGAGGTAGGCCTCATCGAGCGAGAGCGGCTCCACCAGCGGCGTGACCTCTCGAAACAGCGCGAACACCTGGCGCGATACCGCGGCGTATTTCTCGAAGTTCGGCCGGACGATCACCAGATCCGGGCACAGGCGAACCGCGCGCGCCATGGGCAAGGCCGAGCGCACGCCGTAGGTTCGGGCCTCGTAGCTCGACGCCGCGACGACGCCGCGGGTCTCGGGGCTGCCGCCGACGGCGACCGGCCGGCCTCGGAGCGCGGGATCATCGCGCTGCTCGACCGAGGCGTAAAACGCGTCCATGTCGACGTGGAGGATGCGGCGGAGCGAAGTCTCCACGCGGCGTATTCTGGCATTGGCCGGGGGCAAGGCGGCGTCGAAGGCCGCGCCGCCTCCGCTGCCCTCAGTGGCGCCTGGACTTTTTCACGGCCGCTGGAAGCCGAAAGCCGCGGGGACCGATCTCGATCCAGGCCACGTCGCGCGGCATGGGACTGGGCGGGCTCATGGATTCGTAGAGGAAATCGCTCGACGACCGGCCGCGCGGGTCGTAAGGCAGGCGCCGGAGCGCGGCCATGTCCAGAGAGGCGCCTCCGCAGCTGAGAAACCAGCCGTCCTCGTCGAAGACGATCTTCTCCGGCCGGAAGATCCCGATCCGAAGACCGCCGGGGTCCTGCCGGACGAGGAGCGCCGAGGAGGGTCTGTCCGACTGCAGGTCGAGCCGGTCGACGATCGAAAGCTTCGAGCCCGTGCGCTCGATGAGAAGGGCCTGCATCTCCTGCATTCCCGCGCCGGTCGAGGACCAGCCCAGGAGGAGCGCGCGATCCTGCGAGAGCTGGAAGCTCGGGCCGGGGACCATGATCGTCGCCGCGGCGTCCTCCTCGGCGTCGCCGGCGTCGGCCCCGAGCGTGAGCGGCTCGGCGTCGCCCCACCGGATCGTCAGGCGCGAGGCAAAGTGCATCGTGCCGGTGTCCTCCGAAGGGAAGTCGGCGGTGACCGCGAGCGGTCCCGTGGGCCGCGGCGGAGGCGTCGGAGCGGGACCGGCGTGGAGAAGGATCAGAAGCGCGGCAGTGACCGGCACCGGCCGATGCTCCGCAAGCGTCAATAGCCGGCGAGCAGCCGCGCGGCGCGCTCGATCGCCTCTTCCGACGGGAGAAACGCCTCCTCCAGCGGCGGCGAGTACGGGACGGGCGTGTCGAGGGCCCCGATGATCCGCACCGGAGCGTCCAGGTACTCGAACGCCTCTTCCTGCAGGATCGCGGCGAGGCTCTCGCCGATGCCGCCGGTGCGCGTGTCCTCGTGCACGATGAGCACGCGGTTGCAATGGCGGGCCACGGCCAGCAGAGCCTCGCGGTCGAGCGGGACGAGGCTTCTCAAGTCGAGCACCGCCGCTTCGATGCCGTCGCGGGCCAGCTTCTCCGCCACGCGCATCGCCACGTGGACGTAGGCGCCGTAGGACACAATACCTACATTGTGGCCGGCTCGGCGCAGGGCGGCCTTCCCCAGGGGGATGGGAGCGGGTCTCTCGTCGGGCAGCCTCTGCTTGATGCGCGGGTCGCGGTACAGCGCGATGTGTTCGTAGTACAGAACCGGATCGGGATCGGACACGGCCGAGGCCAGGAGCGCGCGCGCGTCGTGCGGCGTGGACGGGACGACGATCTTGATTCCCGGCGTCCGGTAGAACCAGGGCTCCGTGTTCTGGCTGTGGTACGGCCCGGCGTGCCGCAGGCCGCCCCACGGCATTCGCACGACCATGGGAACCTCTCCTCCCCAGCGGTAGCGGATCTTGGCCGCGCTGTTGACGAGCTGGTTGAACCCGGTCGCGACGAAATCGTTGAATTGCATCTCGCCGATCGGGCGCTGGCCCGCGAGCGCCGCGCCCACACAGACGCCGAGCACCGCCCCTTCGGCGAGCGGCGAGTTCACGATACGATCGCCGAACTTCGGCAGCAGCGGCCGCAGCAGAAGAAACGCGTTTCCGTACTTGCCGCCGACGTCCTCGCCGTAGACGAAGACCCGCGGATCGGCCGCGAGCGCGTCGGCGAGTCCCATGGCCACGGCCTCCAGGAAGGTCTTGCCTTTCGCGTCGAAGGCGGGTCCGGCCTCGATCGGAGGCAGGGTCTCGGGCAGCCGGCCGCGGCGCTGCCGCTCCAGGAGCTCGACGCGGATGCGCCGGGGCTCGGCGGCGAAGACGTTCTCACCGGCCCGCAGAGGATCGGGCCAGGGGGCATCGATCACGGCGCGCGCCTCGCGGTCGACCAGGGCCTGCGCCTCGCTCTTCCAGAGCGCCAGGTCCTCGAGATCGATCACGTCTTCCGCGGCCAGCCGGGCCGCATACGTCTTGATCGGGTCCCGGCGCGACCAGAAGGCGTACAGATCGGCGTCGGCATAGCCGCCCTCGGAGAGGCGCGGATAGTCCCAGGAGATCGGAGGCTCCTTGCCGGCGTAGAGCATGTCGTCGTGGTGGGCATGGCCGCACATCCGCATGCAGACGAGCTCGATCAGAGCGGGCCCCAGGCCGGCGCGCGCGCGCTCGGCGGCCCAGGCGAAGGCCGCGGCGATGGCGTCGGGATCCGTGCCGTCGAGCGTCACGCCGGGCACGCCGTATCCGGCGGCCTTCTCCGCGAAGACCCGCGCCGCGGACTGGTCCGCCACGGGCGTCGAGAGAGCGGTCTGGTTGTTCTGGACGCAGAAGATCGCGGGGAGCCGGCGTGCCGCGCAGAGGTTGATGGCCTCGTGCCATTCGCCGAGCGACGTGCCGCCTTCGCCGATGAACGAGACCGCCACGCGGCCGGAGGCCTGCTGCGCGAAGGCCATGGCCATTCCCGCGGCGGCGAGCGAAGAGATGGCCAGCGGCGCGGCCGCGGGCAGGACTCCCCAGGCGAAGTCGCCCACGTGCAGGTCCTTGCCGTCCATGGGAGGACCGGCCTTCCCCATCTGGGCGTTCAAGACCATGCGCACGGCCTCGGGCTCCGGGCGCATGGCCAGCGCCGCGCCGAGGTCTCGGATCAGGGGAGCGACCACGTCGCCCTGCCACGTGCCGTCCTCGCCCCGGTGCCGCGCGCCGCGTTTCAACCGCAGGGGCGCGGCATAGATGGCTTCCTGTCCAAGCGAGCGGAACCCCTTGCCCTGGAAAGAGACTCCGCGGAACCGCACCTCGTTGCCGGTGAAGAACGCCTTCAGCCGGTTGTCGGTGGCGCGGGTCAGGAGCATTCCCTTCAGGATCTCCACGCGCTCTTGCTCCGTGAGGGACGCCGCGATCGCCTCCCGCCGGAGAAAGCCGTCGCAGGCTTGCGCGAGATCGGCCTTGGCCAGAACGAGCCGTTCCTCCACCGAGACGCCGGGGGTCGTTTCGGGCAGACCCTCCGGCGGGGCGCCGGCGAGCTCCCGGCGCAGGGCCACCGCGAAGGCCGGGCGGAGGGCCTCGATCATCGCGGGGTTTCTTCCGGGGTCGCGGTCGCAGACCGCGTGGAAGGCGGACAGGGCCGGGCGCAGCGCGAACGGCTGCCGTTCCGCGACGAAGGCCGCGAAGCGCTCGGAGAGCCCGACGCGGGCGGCGGCACGGAATGGCGCAGGCGGAGCGGTCGTGCGTTCCACGGGGTGGGATGTTAATACCGTCGCCTCCGCTTCGCTCGCGATGTGCGCCTTCGGCGCACCGGCGTTTGGCTCGCCCAAAGGGGCTCGACCAAACGCCTCATCGCGCGCTCCGCTCCGGCTCCCGCGACGCGAGTCGTTTCGCGGATTCAGTCCGCGAAACTTGGTCGCGCCGCGAAAGCGCGGGCAAACCGGAGCGGGGGCGGGGACAAGCCCCTCCCCTACGAACGTTTGCGATTGGTGCCGTAGGGGCGGCCCTCGCGGCCGCCCGCGTCAAGTCCCCGTCCGCGCTCCGGCCCGCAGATCCCGATCGAGCGGACGCGACCTGCACCTCGCCCTTGCCAAGCCGGAAGCCGACCGCCCTACTCGACCCCCAGCAGCTCCACGTCGAACATCAGCGTGGCGTTGGGCGGGATGACGCCGCCGGCGCCCTGCGTGCCGTAGCCGAGCTGCGGCGGGATGAGAAGAGTCCGTTTGCCGCCGACCTTCATCGTGGCCACACCTTCGTCCCATCCCTTGATGACCATGCCACGGCCGATCTGGAACTTGAAGGGCTTGCCGCGATCGACGGAGCTGTCGAACTTCTTTCCTTTCGCGCCGTTCTCCCAGAGCCAGCCGGTGTAGTGCATCACACAGGTCTGACCGGTCTTGGGGGAATCGCCGGCCCCGACGACCGTGTCCTCGTACTGGAGGCCGCTCGGCGTCTTGTGCATCTTGGACTCGCCTTTCTTGTCGTCCTTCTTCTCGTCGGCAATCGCCGGAATCGACAGGGCCACGGCGAGGGCGGCCGCCAGCAACAGAAAGCCCGACTTCTTCATCTTTCGCATTTCCTTTCTTTCGGATCCCCGATCCATCGAGGCGGGCGCAAGTCTATCGCGACACTCGGCCGGCGCGCGTCGAACGTCCAGGGCCGAAGTCGCAGCTCTCGCATCGCGAGAAGTCTCCTCGCAGCCCGTGGAAAAAGGGTGTGAGGCGGCGTGGCGTGCGAGCGCCGCGCCGCCGCAACCCCTTGGGGTGGCCGGCTTTTTGCGATCTTTCACTCACCGCGGAAGAAGATCTCGACTCCTCTCGACTCCGCTGGAGTTGCCGAGACTTCCTATGCAAAAAGCCGGACACGACGCCCGCATCCATTTTTCCACGGGCTGCTAGGAGTGGGCCAATGCCGCCAGAGCCTCCTCGGTTCCCTCGAGCAGGGCTTCGGGGCCGACGGGCGAGCCGGTGGCTCGCCTCATCCAGAGATCCGGCGTGACATTGCCGATCAGGGCCATGCGCTCGAACTCGGGCCCGATCGCCCCCGCCTTCTCCATCTGGCGGTCGATCTGGAAGGCGATCAAGTGGCCCAGAGGATAGTCGGGCAGGTAGAGGAAGGAGGAGACCATGTGGGAGTAGACAGCCAGGAGCACCTGGTCGCGCGAACGCAAGGCCGCCGCGTAGTAGAGGTTCCAGACGTCCCGCGCGATCGCCAGCGTCGCTTCCCGCAGGTCTTCTGGCGGCGCGTCGGGATGGTCGTACATCCAGTGCCACACGCCCATGTCGACCAGCGCCACGCCGGCGATCTCGAAGGTGCTCCAGAAGTCGTGGAGCGTCTTCCAGGAGCGCTCCGCGGGGTCCGGCCGGGCCAGGCCGAGGAGCTCCAGGTCGCGCTTCTGGAAGACGAAGGCCAGGGCCTCGGTAAAGGCGGTGTTGGGAACGCCCTGCAGGAGCGTCGAATCGATGTCGTTCAAGGAGAAGACCTGCTCGACGTTGTGCCCCATCTCGTGGACCGCGATCGAGAAGCCCTTGAAGTCCATGCCGGCCGGGGGCACGCGCGTGCGCAGGTGCGCCTTGTCCTCGCGGCGGGCCGCTCCCATGGCGTGGCCGGCTCCGCGCGCCGGATCGACCACGATGTGATCGGCCAGGTGGTGCGCCTTCGCCGCGGAGAATCCGAGAAGCCCGAGCAGCCGCGGAATGTCCCGCTCGTAGGCCTGGGGCGTCGGGTAGCGCTCCCGCACCAGGAGATCGAGCTCGGTTTCCGCGCGGCCGGCGGCGGGGCGAAATCCCGAGTACCAGATGTCGAAGGGCTCGAGCGGACGGCCCAACCGCTTCTCGATCAGGCGCGCGGCGCGCGGCGCGAGCGGGGAGGCCAGGACATCTTCCAGGATCCCGCAGACGCGGTCTTCGGGGATCTGCCGGCTCTCTTCGAAGCGGCGGGCGATCATCGTGGGGGCGGTCGGCGAGAACGGATCGGCCAGCCGCGCGGCGCGGAAGGTTGCGAGGAGCTTGGCGTACCGCGTGTCCGGCTCGCGTCCGGAGTCGGGGGACCTCGCAATCGGGACGGACCGATCCACGTCGTCGGCTGTGGAAGGCGCGACGGTGTTGCCGGCGGGCTCCCAGTCGACGCGCGGATCGTCGATCACCGCCGCGGGGATCGTCTGCGTGACGATCCGTTCGAAGACCGCGGCGATCAGGCGCTGGCGGGGGAGGCCGCGGGACGCCGGCTCGGCGTAGTCGGCCTTGATCTGGTCGCGCAGGTTCCAGTGCGCGAGCAGGCGCAGCCCGGGCGGAAAAAGGCGGCTTGCGTCGGACGCGAGGACGTGGTGCATCCAGACGTTGTAGCCGGCGATGTACTGCTCGGCCTCCGCCGCGGCCTTGCCGATGGCCAGATGCACGTCGGCGGGGACGCGCTTGGAGAAGCGCTCGGCCAGGCGCGTCTCTGCCCACTGGCGCCGGGTCCAACTGTCTCCCTCGCGCAGGCGCTCTGCCAGCGTGGTCAGCGGGAAGTTCAGCAGCACCGCGAAGGCGAGCTTGTTGGCGAACCAGTCGTCGGCGACGTGCGCGGACGGATCGTACCCGGCCAGGATCTCGTCGAAGGGGTGGACGGTTCCCAGGTCCAGGTCGGCCTGGCGCCGAAAATCGCGTGCGATTTCGAACATGTGGCCGTCCAGGGATTCCAACGCGAACTCCATCCGCGAGAAGAGGGCATCCCGCGCGGCTGTGTCGCCGGCGAAGTGGGTCCGGGCAAGGTCGGCGAAGTCGGCCGCCGTTCCGTCCGCGGCGCGCCAGAACCGCGCGGCCTGGGCCAGGCCCCGGCCGACGGCGGCGCGCTGCGCCTGCCCGTATCGTTCGACCAGCTCTCGCTCGATCGGCGCGAGCGCCGCGTTCCCGATCTCTTCCACTTCGCCCGCAGTCTACCCGCGGTGGGAGAATCGCCGCGTGAGCGACGCCGACGCGCAGCTCGATCTTTTCGCCGCGCCGCCGCGCGCCGTGGACCGGGCGCTCCGCGAGCGGCTGGAGCGCGAGCACGCGGAGTGCGCCGCGATCGCGGCGAAGCTGCCGCCGCGGATCTTCTTCGGGACGAGCTCCTGGAGCTATCCGGAATGGGCCGGGCTGGTCTATTCGCGCCGGGCGTCGCCGTCCGTCCTGGCCCGCGAAGGGCTGGTCGAATACGCGCGCCATCCCCTGCTGACGACGGTGGGGATCGACCGCGGCTTCTACGCTCCCATCCCTCCCAACGATCTGGCGGACTACGCGCGCCAGCTGCCGGCCGGCTTTCTCTGCGTGGCCAAGGCTCCCGCGGCGGTGACCGACGTCGTTATCCGCGACGGCGCTTCGCGTCGGGCCAATCCGGACTTTCTCGACGCCGCGCGCTTGACCGCCGAAATGCTCGAGCCGTTCGCGGGCGCCTTCTCGGACCACACCGGGCCGTTCGTGCTGCAGTTTCCGCCCGCGCCCGCCGCCGCGGCGCTCGCGCCGGGCGCGTTCGCGCAGGCGCTGGACCGTTTCCTGGAGGCGCTCCCCCGCGGCGTCCGTTTCGCCGTCGAGCTGCGCGAGAAGCGCCTCCTGACCCCGGAGTACGGACGGGTCCTCGCGCGCCGCGGCGTGTCCCACGTCTACAACCTGGCTACGGCGATGCCGCTGCCGGCCGAGCAAGAGGAGGCGCTGCCGCCCGCCGTGCCGTTCGTCGTGATCCGTCTGCTTCTTCCGCCGGCGACCCGCTACGAGGAGCGGCGCGAGGCGCTGGCTCCCTTCGATCGGATCCGGGACTTTGATCCCGCGATGCGCGGCCAGGTCGCCGGCCTGGCCCGCCGCGCCGCGGAAAAGGGCCGCGACGTCTTCGTCCTGGTCAACAACAAGGCGGAAGGGTGCGCGCCGGCGACCATCCGCGCGCTTGCGGAGCTGCTGTCGGGGGGCGCGTCCTAAACGAGCAGGCTGCTGAAGAATGATTGCGGGCGTCAGCAGCCTGCTAGATCTTCAGCCGCCGGAGAACGTCGGTCAGGTCGCCGCTCTGGCTCGTGACGGCGGAGTCGCCGCGAAGCGCGGTCAGCCGCTGCGAGCCCGGAGGCAGGCCGAAGGAACGATCGCCCGCCACGACCTCGAGCGGATCGTCGTCCGCGGCGGTGAAGGCCAGGTCGATCCCTCCGGTGGGCGTCGTCAGGCACGACGCCAGCCGCCATCCGCCGCGCAGGGCGGTGATGCGCGGATCGAAGACGAGGGGTTGATCGGCGATCGTCACCGAGGAGACGTTCGCGGAAGGGGGAAAGGCGAGAAAAACGATCGGCGCGGATCGGTCGGAGACGAGCGTGACCCGCACCCGGCGGCCCGAGGCCGTGCGCGTCGTCTCCCGGACGACCAGCCGCGGCGAAGGGAGGTCCAGGGGCGGCGCCGGCGCGGCGAAGCCACGGCGGCCGCCGGCCCACGGCTCGACGCTCGCGCGCGGCGCGGAAGCCGGCTTCGGCGAATCGGGACGGGAGGCGATCGGACTCCGGGAAGATCATCCATTGGGCGGTCCCGGCGCCGGGTTCCTGTTCCCGGACGATCTGCATCCGCTCCGGCACGGCGGCATCGTGCGGCGAGACGAAAAATCCGGCGACGATCGCCAGGAGTCCGGAGGCGCCGATCGCGAGAAGGAGGCGGCGGCGCTGCGTGGCGGAGAGGAACAGAAACGCCGGGGCGGCCGCGCCGGCCCACATCCCCACCGCGGCGCCGATCGCGGGACTGCGTGCTCCGAGCGCTCCGTAGAGGAGCCAGGCCATCGGAAGCCAGAAGAACGCGGCCGCGGCGGCGGGCAGCGCGGCGGCGAACGCGGCGGCGGCCGGACGCAGGCTCCGCAGCGCGAGGAGTCCGGCGGCGCCGGCGAGGGCACAGGGCACGAGCGTCAGAAACGCCAGGGCCGGCTCGGCCCACGCCAGGACCAGGCTGAGCGCGGCCGACGACGCCCAGGTCGCCGCCCACAGGCCGCGCCAGCCGGAGCGCCGCGCGAAGAAATGAGCGGCCAGCCAGGCGCCGGCGCAGGAGAAGGTCCACACCGCGATCAGCGTGGGCTCCGGATGCGCGATCCACGACGTCGAGAGGTGGCCGGCGGCTCGGATCAGAGCGGCCGCCCCCGCTCCGGCCGCGGCGGAAACGGCGAGGGCCAGGAGGACGGCCGGAATCCCCCAGAGGAGCTCGGCCAGCCGCAGCGTGCCCCGGGCCAGCGCCGATCCGATCGCCGCGGCGACCAGGAGGGCCGCGGCCGCGGCGAGGAAAGGCGTTGCCTCATCCCTCCATCGGACGATGCCCAGCCCGAAGACGTCGAAGAAGACCGCGTTGCCCCGATGCGGCGCTTCGAGATCCGCCTGCGCCAGCGCCCTGGCCATCGCGAGGACGTGCGCGCCGTGCTCGCCGAGCGTCGCCGCGGACGCGTTGGCGAAATTGTCGAGCGGCGTGTGGTAGCGCTCGACGTCGCCGATGTGCGCGAAGTTCACGCCGGCGAGCCCGGCTCTGCGGAAGACGGTCAGGTCGGTGTCGTTGGGGAGCCACTTGTAGATCGTGTCGAAGAGCGAGCTCGTGTCGGGACGCGGCAGGGAAGCCGCGGCGAGGTCGATCAGCCAGCGGTTGTCGTCGCTCGTTTCGAAGAGAAGGCTCGACCCCGTCGTGCCGCGCGAATCGAGGTTGACGACCGCGCCGACGTCCCGCGCCCAGGGATGGTCGCGCACGAACGCCCGCGCCCCCAGGAGGCCGGCCTCCTCGGCGTCGTCGATGAGGAAGAGGACCGGGTTCCTGCGCGGACCCTCCTGACGCAGGATCCGGGCCGCTTCGAGCATCACGGCGACGCCCATACCGTCGTCGGAGGCGCCGGGGCCGGCGGGGACCGAGTCGTAGTGCGCCGCGAGCATGACCGCTCTCGCGCCGGAGTTTCCGGGCAATCGGGCCAGGACGTTGGTCACCGTCGCGCAGACTCCCGAGTCGCCGCAGACGAAGGCCTCCTGCGTCGTCGGCGCGTAGCCCAGGCGCGTGAGCTCGTCGATCACACGCTGTCGGACCGCCGCGTTGCCGGCGCTCCCCACGGGATGCGCAACGCCGTCGCCGACCAGCCGCTGGAGCATCTCGCGGGCCCGGATCGCCGAGAACGCGCCCGGCGCCGGGTCGTTGCGCGGCGCGCGCGGCTCATGAGACCAGATCGCCGCCGCCGCGACCGCCGCGGAGAGAGCGACGGTGAAGACGAATCCGCGCCAGCCGGAATCGCTCACGGATTTCTTAGCGTCTCTTCCGCCTCACGCCTAACGCCTCACGCCTCACGATCTACGGCTTCGCGAAGTCCGCCCTCGGATACTTCTTCAGAAGCCCCGCTTCCTTCATGATCTTCTCGATCGCGTCGGGATCCTCCGGCGTCACGTGGCTGACGATCTCGGCCGTCTTGTCTCCGATCACGATGACGTCCTCCAGGCGGATGTAGATCTTCTCCTCGGGCACGCGCAGCGCGGGCTCGATGGTGAAGACGTTGCCCGGCGCGAGCGCCGCGTCGTGGGGGCCGTCGTCGTGCGTGGCCATGCCGACCCAGTGGCCCAGCGCCGCACCCTGCCGCGAGGCGCCTTTCTTGTACTCGTCCACGAACTGGCGGGCGGCCTTCTGGTAGATCTCTTTGGAGAATTTCGACGAGGCCAGGATCTTCTCCATCTCGCCGGCCGCCTCCTGCATCGCCGCCGGCGGCATCACGCCGGGCCGGATGGCCTTCAGGATGGCGCGGTAGCAGGCCAGGTAGAACCCGTAGAGGTCGCGCTGCGCGCGCGAGTACTTTCCGTTGACCGGCCACATCCGTGTGACGTCGCTCATGTAGTAGCCGTAGTCGGGCGCGTAATCCATGAGCAGGAAGTCGCCGTCGACCATCTTGCGCTTGCCCGCGTTGTAGTGCGGCCACCAGGCGTTGGGCCCCGACGCGATCAGCGAGTAGTAGGCGTCGCCCTGGGCGCCGTTTCTGTAATAGATGAACTTGGCCAACCCGTCGAGCTCGTGCTCGTACTGGCCGGGCTCCGTCGAGCGCATCGCCTCCAGCAGGGCCAGATCGGCCAGGCGCGTGGCTTTGCGGATCACCGCGATCTCGCGCGGGCTCTTGACGACGCGCAGCCGGTCGAGAGCCGGAGAGAGATCGGTCACCGCCACGTTGGGGAAACGCTCCTTCAAGAGCGACACCAGGCGGCCGGCCCGCGAAGGGCTCTGGTCCCACGGATCCGATCCCAGCTCCGCGACGCGGCGCAGAGCCAGGTCCCGGCTTTCGGCGAACCCCTCGGGCGGAAAGAGGGGCGTGGAAACGGCCAGCCCGTCGAAGCGCTGGACCAGCCGCGCCAGCTGCTCGGCCATCAGGTCGGTTCCGAAGACCGCGTCCACGCCGGAGAGCGTGCGGACCTCCTCCGCGTCCTCGGCGGCGAGTACCTTTCCTTCGCCCCGTTCCCGCCCCTCGTTCCTGTGCGGCAGATAGAGCGTGGTCTTGCGGGAGGCGCCGTCGAGCAGGAGGTAGGCGTTGGGGACTTCGATGCCGCACAGGTAATAGAAGTCGTTGGACTGCCGGAAGCGCGTGTACCCCACGGGCGTCGGCGCGCCCTGGAGAAGAGCGACCGTCTTTCCCCCGATCGCGTCGTACACCTTCTCGCGCCGGGCGGCGAACTCCGCCGGCGGAAAATCGGAGGTGAACGGCGAGAAGCCCTCCTGGGCCAGGAGGAGGGCGCCCTGCAGGAACGAGAAAAACGCGAGAGCGAGGCGCAGCGCGACGCGGGCCCGTGCCGGCTCGCGCCTCCTCACAAAGCCGTTCCCGGCGACTTGGCGAGCGAGGCCACCAGACGATCGAACTCGGGCTGCGCCTTGGCGATGGTGGCGGCCGGGCCGACGCACTTGAAGAACACCAGCCCGTGCGGCGCCTCGATGATCGCACCGAGCAGGCGGGAGTTGGGTTTCTTCCCCGCGGACTGCATCATCGGGCCGGAAGGGGCGAGGTAGGTTCCCGCCACCTCGACTAAGTGGACCTTCAGGTCGTGCACGGTCTTCGCGGTCTTCCTGGGAGCCGGCGCGTTCTCGAACTGCTGAGCCCAACGCGCGATGTTCTCGTCGACGCCGCCGCCCTGGCCGGTGCCAAAGTAGAAGACGCCGCATTCTCCGGCCTCGGCGCCGGGGGCCGCCGGAATGTCGTAGGTCGCCACGCGCATGGGCCGCGCGGCCTGCGCCTTCCAGGATCCCGGGACCGTCCACTTCACGCCGCCCGCCATGCCGTCCAGGGCCAGGGCTGCCATGGTGCAGGCCAAGAAAGTCGCCAGAGTCAGGCTCGCTCGCTTCATCGCGGTTCCCTCCGAATGGGCAAGAGGATATCGCTTCAGGCACCGGGGCGCAGAATGACCTTGCGCACGCCGGGACGGGCCGCGGCGGCCAGAGCGCGCGCCGCCTTCGACAGCGGAAACTCGGCCCAGAGCAGACCGCGCACGTCCACCTTCCGGCGCCGCAGCAGGTCGAGCGCCGGCTCGAAGCGCCCGCAGCGGCTTCCCACGATGGTCACCTCGTGGACGATGACGGGCGCGGCGTCGAACCGCGCCGGCGCATGATGGGTCGACTTCCAGACGATCGTGCCGCGGGGCCGGACGAGCTCGATGGCCCGGGGCATGCCCTGGGGCGAGCCGGTCGCCTCGACCACCAGGTCGAATGAGCCGGAGCGGGCGCGGTCCGATCGGCCGAGCACGGCGACGTGCGCCCCGGCCCGGGCCAGGACCGCCGCGCAGAGCGTTCCGAGCTTGCCCGGACCCAGAACCGCCGCGCGCGTCCCGCGGATGACGTCGACCTGATCGAGAATCTCGCAGGCCGCGGCCAAAGGCTCCGCGAACACGGCCTCTTCGTCGGCGATTCCCGCCGGAACAATATGGAGATTGTGTTCCGGAAGCGTCAGGAACTCGGCGTGCGCGCCCGGATGCTCGAGGATGCCGAGCACGGTCCGCCGGGGGCAGTGGCGGCCCCAACCGCGGCGGCACCAGCCGCACCGGCGGCAGGAGAGATTGATCTCGCCGACCACGCGCTGTCCCAGGAGCCGGGATCCTCGGGGACCGACCACCACGCCCACGAACTCGTGGCCGGGAATCCCGGAGAATCCGTGGTACCCGCGCTGGAGCTCGAGATCCGTGTTGCAGATGCCCGACAGGGTGACGCGCACCAGGGCGAGTCCGCGTCGCGGCGCCGGCCGGTCGACGGAGCGGACGCCGGCGCGACCGTCCTCGAAGACCAGGGCCTGCATGCGCAACGGGCGGCTCTCCGCTTTCGACCCTCTACCGGGCCTGGGCCAGCAGCTTCTGCGGATCGTACCGGTCCCCGGCCTTCATGACCCACTCGATCTTGCGGGTGTTGGCGATGTCGGCGGTCGGATCGGCGGAGAGAAGAACCAGATCGGCCCGCTTGCCGGCCTCGATCGTGCCGGCGCGGGAGGCGATCCCCAGAGCCCGGGCCGCGTTGGCGGTCGCCATCTTCAGGACCTCGCGGGGAGCGATCCCGGCTTCGACCAGCAACGCCATCTCCCGGTGGAAGCTCGGACCGGGAACGAGCCAGGCGTTGGGCTCGTCGGATCCCACCGTCAGGAGGACGCCGTCCTCCGAGTACAGGCGGGCGAGGGTCATCATCTTGCTCCAGAGATCGTGGCCCCGCTGGAACTCGTGGACGGACCAGTCTGAAACGAAGGAGATCCTGGGGAAGGAGGCCCGCATCGGGCCCGGAGCCAGCTCCAGATCGGCGCTTTCCGTGTATTTCGGATCGTCGCCTTTGAACTTGGACTCGTAGGCCACCAGGGTCGGGTCGACCGAGACGCCGTGATTGACCAGCGACCGGATCGTGGCGGTCAGGACGCGGCCGTGCGGCTCGGCCGCGTCGAGCCAGTCGAGCCGCGCCTTCATCGGGCCCCGGGACGCAACGGCGCGGCGGTACGCCTCGCGCCGCTCGGGCGCAAGCTCCTCCGGGGCCCACGAGGCGCCGTGGCACAGACCGTCGATGCCGAGGTCGGCGGCCTCCCTCCACGAAGTCGCCTGCAGGTGGCCGATCGCCTTCAGGCCGTGCCCGTGGGCTTCGGCGATCCCTGCCGCGACCAGCGCCGGCGGCAGTCCGGCGTAGAGCTTGATGAAGTCGACGCCGATCTTCGCCTGGCGCGCGACCTCGCGGCGCACGTCCTCGACGCTGCCGACCGGGCGCATCAACCCGTCGAAGTCGGCGGCGCGGTCGAGCGGCTCCCCGGCGGTGAAGAGCTTCGGTCCGATCACGCGTCCGTGAGCGAGGTCCTCCCGCAGCCGCACCGCCTCCTCGGCCGGAGCTCCGGGATTGCGCACCGTCGTCACGCCGAAGGCGAGCAGGAGCTTCAACGCCTTCTCCGTCGTGGCGCGGTCGTAGACGCCGATAGAGCGTCCCTCGGCGTCGCGCGTCCATTCCAGATACGTGACGTGGGCATGCATGTCCACGAAACCGGGAACGAGAAACCTTCCCCGTCCGTCCAGAACCTCGGCCCCCCTCGTCGGCGCAATGGCGCCGGTCGGAGCGATTCCCGAGATCCGGAAGCCTTCGATCCGGACGTCCCGGTGAGGCAGAGCCGGTCCGCCGCTCCCGTCGATCACGGTGACGTCCTGGACGACGATGCGCCGCGTCGCGCCGGCCGAGGCCCCGGCGCCGAGAAGGAGACCGAGCAGAATTGCCACGGATCGGCCCACGCCGACGAGTCTGCCATAGGCCAACCGCGCCGCGCCCGTGGAACACGAGGGGAGACTTGCCCCCCTCACCCCGGCACCGCGGCTATTTCTGGAAGGCGTAGGAGAGCTTCAGGAAGAACTGCCGGTCGGCTTTGGCCCAGCGCTGGTTGTCGTCGAGCGTGCGGTTGTCCCCGTAGCCGAGGAACATCACCGTCTGCCAGTTGAGCTTGTAGGCGAACAGCGCGGAGCCGGCGAAGTCGCCGTCTTTACGGTTGACCGCGAAGGTGTAGAGGGAGGGATCGCGGCGCGTCGCGACGTACTGCCCGATCAATCTCAGGAAGGCGCGGGCCGTGAAGGTGTAGGTGGCCTTCAACCGCCCGATGTCGGCCGTGAAGAGCCGCCGCGAGCCGCGTCCATCCTGGACGTCGACGTCGACCCAGCTCTCCTCCGCCACCAGCCCGAGCGCGAGGTGGAAGGTCGGGCGCAGCGTGGCCTGCACGTTGATGTCCGCGCCGGTGCCGGCCCGCGAGTTGTCGAAGTCGATCTGCTGGCCCACCGATCCTTGAATGACGATCTGGGAGATCCATCGGGAAGGGGAGAACTGCGTCTGGTAGACCAGCTGCTGGCGGGGAAACGTCCGTGATCCGGCGCGCACGCGGTCGAACGCGTACCGGATGCGCGTGAACGAGTTCCACACGCCGTCCATGCCGAAGCCGGGCGAGATCTCCCGGCTGATCAGGTGGCCGTCGGTGTCGGCCTGGTAGTCGGCGATCAGGTACGTCCGCAGCCGCGAGACAGGGAAGTTCGTCGGATGAACGGTGTAGCCGGTCTCGAGATAGTTCTCCCGGTAGCCGACCTGGGGCACGAAGCCGTCGTCGGCTCGAAAGCCGTCGCCGTAGTCCTTGTACTCGGTGAACCAGTCCCAGTGCAGACCGCTGTGGGAGTACCAGGCGTCCCCGGCGTGCGAGTCGAGCCGGTTGCCGGTCCACTGGTCCGCGAGGTCGGGGCGGTTGGGAGTCTGGGTGTTGGAGAGAAGGAACTGTCCGGTGACCGTATCGTGGTCGCCGGCCCGCCACTGAAAATCCGGCCCGTACACGCGGTTGTAGCCGCCCCCGGTCACCTCCCGGTCCGCGATCAGAAAGCTGGCGAAGGACTTCCCGAAGTCGTGGCGGATTCTTCCCATGCCGACGAACGAGGAGAAGTCCTGGTTGGCGAAGCTCGAGCCGTTGGGGCCGGGGAGGATCACGCTCCCGCCGCCGCGGTCCTCGGCCACGAAGGCGGTGTACTGGTTGGAGTCGAACTTGCCGGTCGCGCGCAGGCCCCATCGCGGTGACGTGATGCTGCGCGTGTAGACGGCCTGGATCGGCGTCGAGAAGAGCTCCAGGTCCTCCAGGAAGAACGGCCGCTTTTCCGGATAGAAGAGGGCGAAGCGCTGGTTGACGGCGACCTGGGCGACGTCGGACTCGACCTGCGAAAAGTCCGGGTTCAGCGTCGCGTCGATGGCGTTGTTCTCGTTGGGCGTCCACTTCGCGTCGACGCCGCCGTTTCCCCGAATCGGCTTCTGCACGATCGAGGAGCCGATGTCGCCCCGCGGCACGGCGTCCTCCTTGAGCGTGGCGTACGGCGCGACGACCAGATGGCCGGCCGGCGGCAGATGCTCCAGGCCGGTCAGCGGGTTGCTCCGGCAGATGAAACAGTTGCCCCCCCGGGGCAGCGTGGCCGAGAACATCTGATAACGAAAGTCCCGCGGGTAGTTGCGGTAGAGGAGGATGCCCCAGGTCTGCGGGTCGGTTCGCGGATAGCGCAGCGACGAGAAGGGCACCCGCATCTCGAGCACCCATCCGTGCGCGGTGATCTTCGTCGCCGAGTCCCAGTAGAAGTCGGGCGAGCTGTCCTCGTTTCCCGTGGTGTCGTCGGTGATCGAGTCGTACTGGATGCCGCGGGGGTTGACCAGCAACAGCACTCCCGTGCGGTGATCGTTGCGAGTGTCCAGGATGATGCCGCCGTAGTCGGTGTAGCTCGGCACGTCGTCGCGGTCGCCGTACGGGGCGCGGATCTTGGACGGATCGGGATCGAAGAACTCGAAGGCGGCGTAGAGAGCGTGATCGTCGTACGTCAGATACCCCACGGTCTTGACCTTGGGAGGCACGTTGTCGCCGGGGTTCGTCTCGAAGAACGTCTCGATCTTCGTCGCTGCCTTCCATCCAGGATCCGAGAGATCGCCGTCGACCGTGATCGCTCCCCGCGCGCGCGTGATGTGGATCTCGGGCTTGCCCGGATCGGCCTGCCCGCGGGCCACCGCTGGCGCGAGCGCTGCCATGCAGCACGCCCCCGCCAGAGCGAGCCTCCCCCCTCCAACCGCCATTCGAGTGTTTTAGACGTATCGGAATGAAAAAGGTTAGGGCTGAGTACGAAGATTTTCGGATTTCAGGTCATGGCGGAATCCGACACCTTCGTCGGCGGCACCGCTCTCCTGATCACCGCAGCCCGGGCTTTCGTCCCTGCGGTAGCATCGAGCTCGCTTGACGTCCTGTCCGCTCTGCTCGGCCGCGGTTGCGGAGAACAGCCGGTTCTGTTCCTCCTGCGGCCGGCCGATGGAAGCGGTGTCGCGGATGGAGACGGGGCTCGCCACTGCCTCCGCCGTTGCCGCCGCCGCGCGCCCGCCGCCCCCCTCCGGGATCGGCCGTCTGGCCGCCTCCGGCGCGGCCGACGCCGGCGGCTTCACGCCCGGGGCGGTCGTCGGGGAGCGCTACCGCATCATCGGTCTGCTCGGCCGCGGCGGCATGGGCGAGGTCTACCGGGCCGATGATCTGAAGCTCGGCCAGCCGGTGGCCTTGAAGTTCCTGCCGCACGGCCTGTCCGACGATCCGGCGCGCCTGGACCGCTTCTACGCCGAGGTGCGCATCGCGCGCCAGGTTTCCCATCCCAACGTCTGCCGGGTCTACGACGTCGGAGACATCGACGGGCGGCATTTCCTGTCGATGGAATTCGTCGACGGCGAGGATCTGGCCTCTCTCTTGAAGCGCATTGGCCGGCTCCCCAACGACAAGGCCCTCGAGATCGCGCGACAGCTCTGCGCCGGTCTGGCCGCGGCACACGACAAGGGCGTGCTGCATCGGGACTTGAAACCGGCCAACGTGATGATCGACGGGCGCGGGCACGCGCGCATCACCGACTTCGGACTCGCGGTCGCGGCGGGGGAGGCGACGGAGGGGGAGCTGTCGGGCACGCCGGCATACATGGCCCCGGAGCAGCTCGCGGGCAAGGGGGCCTCGGTGCGCTCCGACGTCTATGCGCTCGGCCTCGTCCTGTACGAGCTCTTCACCGGTCGGCGCGCGTTCACCGCGACGACCCTTTCGGACTTGAAGCGCAAGAAGGAAGAGGAGGCGCCGCCCTCGCTCCTGGAAACGACGCGGGACGTCGACCCGATCGTCGACCGGGTGATCCTGCGCTGCCTGGACCGGGATCCGCGAAATCGGCCGGCTGCCGCCCTGCAGGTCGCGGCGGCGCTGCCCGGCGGAGATCCGCTCGCCGCGGCGCTCGCCGCAGGGGAGACGCCTTCGCCCGAGATGGTCGCGGCGTCGGGCGCCTCGCAGGGCCTTGCCGCGGGCCCGGCCTGGGCGTGCCTGGCGGCGACCGCGGTCTGCCTGATCGTGGCAATCCTTTGGACGCCAGCGTCGAAGCTCTACCGCCTGGCGCCGCTGGAGAAACCGCCCGAGGTCTTGATCGACCGATCCCGCGAGATCCTCCAGAGCGTCGGCGCCGGCGGCTCGTTCGCCGACAGCGCGTTCGGCTTCCAGCAGAGCAATGAGTTCTTAAGCTATGTCGTCGACCATGATCGCTCGCCACGGCGCTGGGACCACATCGCCACGGGGGCGGTGACGTTCTGGTATCGCCAGAGCCGCGAGATCCTGGAGCCCAGAGGTTTCCTGACCAGCGACGCGGGCGGCGGCGTCGTCACGCCGACCGATCCGAGCCCGGACCAGTCGGGAATGGCTGCGGTGTGGTTGAACCCCCAGGGACACCTGGTCAAGCTCTTCGTCGTGCCGCCCCGGGTCGACGATCCGGCCGGCCATCCGGCGGCGACCGATTGGAATCCCCTCTTCACCGCGGCGGGCCTCGATCCGGCCGCGTGGACGCCGGCCGCTGCCCGTTGGACGCCGCCCGCGTTCGCCGACGCCCGCGCGGCGTGGACCGGCGCCTTGTCGGAACGACCCGATGCGCCGATGCGGATCGAAGCGGCCTCTTACCGCGGCCGGCCCGTGTCTTTCGAGCTGATCGGTCCCTGGACGGCGGCGGCCCTTGCGGCTCCGGACTCGGGAGCAGCCGGACGGCATGTCGGCCAATTGATCCTGGTGGTTCTCTTCGTGGCGGTTCTCGCGGGCGCCGCGCTCCTGGCGCGCCGGAACCTGCGCGCGGGACGCGGCGACCGGCAGGGCGCGGGGCGGCTGGCGGTGTTCGTGTTCTTCTCGTATTGCGTGGCGTGGCTCTTCGCCGCGCACCACGTCGCCTCCGCATGGGAAGTCGCCCTCTCGATCCAGATGCTGTCGTGGGCCCTCTTCGTCTCCGGCGCGTTGTGGGTGCTGTACGTGGCGCTCGAGCCGCAGCTGCGGCGCCACTGGCCGGCGACGATCGTGTCGTGGACCCGGGTCCTTTCCGGCGCCGTGCGCGATCCTCTGGTCGGACGCGATGTGCTCGTCGGTTCCCTCGCGGGTGCCGTCATGCTGGTCCTGTCGCGCATCGAGGTTCTGCTTCCGTCGTGGCTCGGGCAGCCGCCGGGCAAGCCGGACGTGTTCTCGAGCTCGCTCCTGCGCGGTTTCCGCCTGGTCGTGGCCAGCCTCCTCGCGTCGTTGGACAGCCAGGTCTTCGTCGCGCTCGCCCTCCTCCTTCTGCTCCTGTGGATGCGCTTCCTGCTGCGGAGCCAGATGGCCGCGTTCGTCGTTTGCGGAGCGCTCCTGGCCGTGGCCAACTCGCTCGGGAGCGACCGGCTCGTGATCACCCTGGCGCTCGTCTCGCTGACATGGCTCCTGATCTTTTTCGTCCTGATGCGCCTGGGATTGGTCGCCGTCATCGTGATGCTCTATTTCGCTTCCCTGGGCGACTCGTACCCGATCACGACCGACGCGTCGGCCTGGTATTGGGGCATCGGATTCGCCGCGCTCGCGGTCCTGATGGGGATCGCGATTTATGGATTCGTCACTGCCCTGGGGGGCCGTCCCGTCTTCGGCTCCGACGCGCCGGGCTGACGCCGGAGCAGATCGGCGTCGGCCCCTCGACGCCGTACCGGTCTCCGGCCAACCTGCTAATCTTCGCGTCGCCGGCGGGCGCCGCGCTCGAACCGACGGCGAAGAGGGTCGACCCGGGAGGCTCCAAAGGTGAAACGACAGACCGACCCCAAGACGTCGCTGGCGGCGAGCGCTGCGTTTTTCCGGAGCCATGAGCTCGTCGCGCTGGCCAAGGAACTGCCGCCCGCCATCGACCTCGGTCCGGAGCGTCAAAGCCGTTTCGACCAGGCCCTGGGCGAGGGATTCGACGCGGCCTTCGTTTTTCCGCCCATGGCGGCTCAGAAGATTCACTTCGACGCAATGGTCAAGCAGCTCGCCATCGCCCCCGCTTTTGGCCTGTCCAGGAGCGAGCAGTACAGCGCGTCGTCGCTGCCGGAGTTGTGGAACCTGAAGACCGCTCCGTCCCGCAACCGCCCGGCCGGGGCCTATCTCTTGATGTACCGGACGAGTCCGTTTCCGCGCGAGACGCGCGAGAAGAGCCCGCCCGATCTGGACAAGCTCTTCGCGGCGATGGGGTGGAACGGCCTGACCGTTCCCGAGTACCTGGTTCTGCAGAGGCTTCTGTGCGAAGCCAACGGCGACCACCGGTTCGATCTCTACGCCCCGGACGCCGCCCGCTCGCAGTGGCAGTGGCTCCTCGACACGCGCCTGCCGTCCGGGGTGGTCATGGCCTTCTGGAATCCGCGGGTCGGCCGCCTGGAAATCGGTCCGGCCCCGGCCGGCGCCAACACGGCCCGCCGTGGCGCCCATCCGACCATCGTCATCCCCATCAGCTGAGCCGAGCCGATCGCACCCTAGCCGCGCAGCAGTTGAAGGAGTTCCTCCAGGAAGAGCGGTGACCGCGCCGGCTAACAATACAAGTATTGTTAGTTGCGATTCGTGCCTCAGGGCCCCGGAAACGGGCCTGGCTTCGGGGTGCCGTCGCGGAGCCGCGGGCTCAGGCGACCGCTCGAGGCCTTTGGCCGAGCCGGACACCGGTTTTCGGGCTTGGTTGGTGCCTTCGCGTCCGGTCGAGGTCCTTTGGCCGAGCCGGACACCGGTGCGGCCGAAGCCGCAGATCCCGCCGCGCAGCGGAGGCGACGTTGGTTTCGGGCTTGGTTGGTCCTTCGCGACGCGACCAAGTTTCGCGAAGTTGACCGAGCGAAACGGCTCGCGTCGCGGGAGCCGGAGCGAAGCGGCGGGCTCAGGCGTCCGGTCGAGGCCTTTGGCCGAGCCGGACACCGGTGCGGCCGAAGCCGCAGATCCCGCCGCGCAGCGGAGGCGACGTTTACCTCATCGCCTCCATCGGCGACAGCCGCGACGCGCGCACGGCCGGATACATGCCGAAGACGACGGCCAGAAGGAGCGCCGAGCCCCATGCCACGACGAGACCGACGGGATTGACCACCAGCCCGTACGGGAACTTGGAGGCGAGAGCGGTGCAAAGGCCCCATCCGAAGAACGTTCCGACCGAGGCCCCGACCGCCGCGAGCACGCACGCCTCCAGGAGAAACTGCACGAACACCTCCCCGTCGGACGCGCCCATGGCCTTGCGCAAGCCGATCTCGTAGCGCCGGTCGGAGAACGAGATGAGCATGACCGACAGGATCCCCACGCCTCCGACTAAGAGAACCGTCCCGGCCAGGCTCATCAGGACGACCGTCCATCCGTGCATCTGGTTCAGGAAGTTCTGCCAGGAGCGGGCGCCCTCGGCTTCCAGGTCCACGATCTCCACGTCTTCGATCCCGTGGTGGGCCTCCCGGGTCCGCGCCAGGAGCATCGCCGAGACTTCGCCCAGATCCTTCTTCTTCTTCAATTTGACGGAGAGCTGCGCGAGCTTGTGGTCCGGATCGATCCGGTCCATGTACGTCTCGAGCGGAATCTGGATTCCGTTGGCGTCGTACCAGTTCTCGTCGGAGAAGAGCTGCCCCGGCGCCTGGACGCCGACGACGCGAAACGGGACCCCTTCGACCGTGATGTCGCGCCCAACGGGGTCGGAACCGCCGAAGAGCTTGGAGGCCAGGGTCGCGCCGACCACGGCGACGGTCGAGTGGCGGCGCTCGTCGTCCTCGGTCAGTCCCCGGCCCAGTCCGATGGGCCGGTTCATCAGGCTGGCGTAATCGTGCCTCACGCCCATCACGAACATGCGCTCGCTGCCGCCGGCGACGCGGACGGCGGAAGTCTTCTGGGCCCGCGGGATGTACCCGAGGACCTTGGGATGCGGCGCGGCGATTCGGGACAGATCCTCGTAGCGCAGGCCGGGACTCATGGCGAACCGCTTCTGCTCCTCGGTCGTCTCCGGGCTCTTGGGCGACACCTGGATCGTCCCATCCCAGCTCATGCCGGAAAAACCCGTCGCGATCTTGTCCATCACGCCGTCGAGGACCGAGGTCATGACGACCAGCGCGAAGACGCCGAGCATCAGAAGCGTCAGCGTCAGCGTCGACCGCAGCTTGTGCGCCCACAGCTCGACGAACCCCCCGCGCACGACCTCGCCGTACAGAGCGAGATGCTGGCGGATGCCCAGACGACGCACGGGGCGTTCGACGGCCGGTGTGGCGGCGGGGACGGCGAGGCTACTCATGGGGAATCGGTCCATTTATCCATCGGTTCATCGGTTGATCTCGGCTGGGGTCGCTCCATCCGGGCAAATGATCCGATGGACCGATGAACCGATAAACCGATCCCTCCCTGGAATCGGTCCATTTATCCATCGGTTCATCGGTTGATCTCGGCTGGGGTCGCTCCATCCGGGCAAATGATCCGATGGACCGATGAACCGATAAACCGATCCCTCCCTCACTCATAGTGCAGCGCCTCCATCGGAGAGAGGCGGCTGGCCTTGAAGGCCGGGTACAGCGCGAAGAAGAAGCCGAAGACCGAGGCCAGGAAGTACGCCCACAGGAAGCTCTTGCCCTGCATGAACAGGGGGATTCCGAGCGACGCGGTGATGATCTTGGAAAACGCGATTCCCAGGCCCAGCCCCACGGCGCCGCCCAACCCCGTCAAGAGAAGCGCCTCGGTCATGAACTCCTTGAAGACCTCGCGGCCCGAGGCGCCGATCGCCATCTTCACGCCCACCTCGCGGACCCGTTCCTTCAACGTCGCCATCTGGATGTTGACGTTGACCAGCCCTCCGCCGATCAGGGAGAGCACGCCGGAGAGCATGAAGATGATGTTGTAGATGTCGCCCTGGCTCTGCTCCTTGCGCACCCGCGCCGCGACGTCGTCCAGCCGGAAATCATCCTGCTGGCGGTGGTTCGCCTTCAACATCGACGAGAGGCTCTTGGAGAAGATCGCCATCGCGTTCAGGTCGCGGATGCGAAACGTCACCCGGTCGAGGCGGTGATACTGGTCTCCCTGGAACCGGCGCGCCACCAGCGTGGACGGCAGCGCGATGACGCGGTTGCGTCGGCGAAAGATGTTGCGGCCCGAGTTGCGAAACCGAAAGACGCGCTCCTGCAGGACGCCCACGACCTGGACCGGCGTGTCCCCGACGCGCAGGGTCTTGCCGACAGCGTGGCCGTCGGGAAAGAACGTCTCCACGGCCTCGGTCCCCAGCACGGCCACCGGCGCGGCGGACGCGAGGTCCTCCGCGGTGAAGGCGCGCCCGCGCGCGATGGCGTAGCCGTCCATCGGAAGGTAGTCCCCTCCGATCCCGATGATCGGGCGCTCCTGGTCGGCCTGGGGAGACCGGACCCGCGCCCGGAAGAATTTCTGCTGGCTGACCCCGCTGACCGCCTTGGTGTCGAGCCCCTGTCCCTCGTCGGCATCGTCGCGGCGCAGTCCGAGATTGGCCATCTGCAGCGCCGTGGGCTGGCCGTCTTTGATCACTGCGGAGGGCTGGACGTTCAACTTGTCCAGACCGCCCAAGCGGATGTAGAGCTCGTCGGCGCGTTTTCTCTGGCTGTCGGAAATGGAGAAGCCCCCGAGGACGGAGGCCACTCCCAGCATCACGCCGAGCGACTGGAGGGTGGCGCGGCCGAGGTTCTCCCGCATCTCGACCCACGCATTGCGGACGCGCTCGGTGAAAGCGCCGGTCATGGGGAATCGGTCCATCGGTCGATCGGTCCAGCGGTCGATTGCGGCTCGACGAGGGGCCGATGAGTCGATGAGCCGATGAACCGATGATCCGATTTCCTCACGCGGCCTCCGCCTGACGGATGAGTCCGTCGTGGATCTCCACCTGCCGCTGCGCCAGAGCCGCGATCGAGAGGTCGTGGGTCACGATGACGATGGTGTTGCCCTGCCGATGGAGCTCGGAAAAAAGCGCCAGGACCTCGTGTCCCGTCTGGGAGTCGAGCGCGCCGGTCGGCTCGTCGGCCAGAAGGAGCGAGGGGTGGTTGGCCAGGGCGCGGGCGATGGCCACGCGCTGGCGCTGGCCGCCGGAGAGGGCCGACGGAAGCACCTTCGCCTTCTCCGGGATCCCGACCTTCTCGAGCAGGCTCATGGACCGGTCGCGGCGCTCCTTCTTGCCGATGCCGGCGTAGAGCATCGGCAGCTCCACGTTGCGCTGAACCGACGCCTTGGGAAGAAGGTTGTACTGCTGGAACACGAAGCCGATTTTCTCGTTGCGGATGCGGGCGAGCTCCGATCCGGACAGGCCCTCGACGCGGTGCCCCTCCAACGCGTAGCTGCCCGAGGTCGGCGAGTCGAGGCAGCCCAGGATTGCCATGAGCGTCGACTTGCCCGATCCCGAGGGTCCGATCAGCGCCAGAAACTCTCCCCGGCCCACGGCCAGGTCGATCCCCCGCAGGGCGTGGACCGCCACGCCGTTGGTGCCGAACGTCTTCGTCAGCTCATTGGTCTCGATAATGTTCATGGCTCGCTCTTCCGAATCGCAGCATGATCGCAACGGGAGCGCAGCGTGATCGGCGACCGGTGACCTGAGATCTCGCTGCGATCACCCGATCCCGCTGCGATCACCCGATCCCGCTGCGATCACCCGATTCCCTTAGTCCGTGTCGTCGTCCTTCTCGACCTTCTTCTTGGTCGGGTCTTCGAGGCAGACCTGCTGGCCGGGCTTGACGCCCGAGAGGATCTCGATGCGCTCGAGCGTGGCGATGCCGGCGTTGACCGGAGCGACATCGAAGTATTCCTTCCAGTGATCGGAGAGCCAGATGAACTTGTTGCGGCCGGAGAGGCCGTCCTTGGCCGCGGCGATCTGCTGCGGCTTCAGGCCATCCTTCAACTTATAGACGATGGTCTGCCCGTCGCGCTTCTGCAGAGCCTCGAGCGGGATCGAGACCGCCTTGTCCCGCTTCTCGCCGAGGATCTCGACGTTGGCGGTCATTCCGGTCTTGAAGGCGTCGGCGAGCTGATCGAGCGTCACTTCGACCTTGAAGACCTTGATCTTCTCGACCAGATCGGCGGAGGGAGCCACGAAGCTCACGCGTCCGGTGAAGACCTTCTGGGGATAGGCGTCGAGCGTGATGCGCACCGGTTGGCCCACGTGGACCTTGGCGATGTCGACCTCGTTCAAGTTGACGCGGATGATGAGCGACTTCAGGTCCGCCACGGTGAAGAGCACCGTCCCCGCGTTGAAGGAGGAGACGCCGGAGGTGACCGTCTCGCCCAGCTCCACACCCTTCTTGATCACCACCCCCGACATCGGCGAGGTCACGCGCGCGTTCTGCGAAGCGGCGCTCCCGGAAATCGGAATACCGCGGTCTTCGACGATCTGGTAGCGCATCCTGGCCGCCTTCAACGCTTCGACCGCCTGTTCGTGGGCGTTCTTGACCTGTTTGAACGCGTCGCTTCCCAGAAGCCCCTGGTCGAAGAGCGCCTTCTGCATTCCGTACTCGCGTTCGGCGTCCTGGAGCTTCAGTTCCGCCTGGGTCAGCCCGGCCTGGGTGTCGGAGAGGGTCTGGGCCTGGTTGACGTCCGGTTCGACTTCCGCCAGCACGTCGCCGGTCTTGACCACCGCGCCCTCGCGCACCCGCAGCGAGATAACGCGCCCGGAGACGGCGGACTTGACGTCGACCTTCGTGACCGGATCGACCACGCCGACCTCGCGGACGGAAACCTGCAGGTCTTCCTGCTGGACCTTTCCGAGCCGGAACGGACTCGCCTTCTCCTTCGGATCGGCCTTGTCCCTCCCGCGCGCGGCGACGAAGGCGCCTCCCACGACCAGGGCGCCGACGGTGATCCAGATCCAACGCTTTTTCTTCATGAAAAACCTCAAGAATGCCGGTAACCGCCGGCCCTCCGGGGACTTCGATTCCATTGCCGCCATCCGTTTGTCCTGCATCCTTTCGATACGCAGGCCGGCCGGAAATGTTCGCAAAGCCGCAGTGGGAGGCGGCGCCCGCGGGGGGAGATGCGGAACAAGACCCCACCGATTCCGTATCGCTAGCAAACCCCAGGGAGACGTCCATGCTCGAAATCCGATCTCTGACGCAGCGCTATCGGGGCGGCACGGTGGGACTTTCCGACTTCTCGCTCACGGCCGGAGAGGGGGTCCTGGGCCTCCTGGGGCCCAACGGAGCGGGAAAGACGACATTGATGTCGATTTTGGCCACGGTGACGCGTCCGACGTCGGGGACTTTTCTATGGGAGGGACGCGACGCGGTCTCCGATCCGCTCTGCGTTCGCCGTCAGCTCGGATACCTGCCCCAGGATTTCGGAGTCTACGAAAAGCTGACGGCCCGCGAGTTCCTGCGCTACCTGGGCCGCTTGAAGGGCCTCTCCGGTGCGGATCTGGACCGGCGTCTGAGCCGCCTGCTCGAGTTGACCAACCTGCATACGGCGGGCAACCGGCGGCTGGCCGGCTTCTCCGGCGGGATGCGGCAGCGTGTCGGTATCGCGCAGGCCCTCCTGGGAGATCCCCGGCTCCTGATCGTCGATGAGCCGACGGTCGGCCTCGACCCGGAGGAGCGGGTGCGCTTTCGCAACCTTCTCTCCGAGATCGCGCAGCGTCGGGTGGTGATCCTCTCGACCCACATCGTGTCGGACGTCGAGGCGGTCGCTTCCCGGATCGCAGTTCTGCGCCGGGGGCGTCTCCTAGCCGACGCCTCACCGGAGGACCTCCTGTCCCGGGCCGAGGGGCAGGTCTTCTCCGCCGTCGTCTCCTCCGAGCTCCTGAGCCAGGCCCAGAGCGCGGTGCATGTCTCGAGCCTGATGCGGCGGGCGGACGGAGTCCACGTGCGCTACGTCGGCAGCGGCGCCGCGCTGCCCGCGGCCCGGGCCGTCGAGCCGACGCTCGAGGACGCGTACCTCGCGATGCAGCTCTCCTCCGAAGGAGATCTCGCGGCGTGAGGATCCTCGACGTCGTCGGCGCGCAGGTCCAGGCCGAGGTCCGGACCCGGCTGCGCTCGCCCGGCACCCTCGTCGCGATCCTGGCCGCCTTTGCCGGCTCCCTTCTCTGGATCCCCGACCCGAGGGGCCGAGTCGCTTCGTTGAGCTGGAGGATGCCGGGGGGAACGGATCTCGCGCCCGTCTACACCTCCTCCTATGTCGGGTTCGCCGCCTCGCTGGTGGTGGCGAGTCTCGTGGCGTGGTTCGGCTTCTACCTGGTGGTGGGAGCGGTGCGCCGGGACCGGGACTGCGGCGTCGGCGCGATCCTCGCGGCCACACCTCTCTCGCGCGGGCAGTACATTCTGGGCAAGTTCGCGGCACATGCCCTGTATCTCGCGTTGGTCGCCGCCATGACGCTTTCGGCGGGGCTCGTCGCGTTCTGGCGATTCGGAGCGGGTCCATTCGCTCCGCTCGATTTCTTCGCACTGCCGATCCTGATCTCGATTCCCGCGGTCGCCGTCACCGCGTCACTGGCTCTTCTCTTCGACGTCACGCCGGGGCTGCGAGGCAGGGCCGGCCTCGTGATCTGGTTCTTTACCTTCCTTCTCCTGCTCGTCGCCCTGCCGCACTCCCTCGCCGGGGTCTCCCGCGCCGGGCCGGGACGATTGCCGATTTTCGACCCCGCCGGTTTCGCCACACAGGACTGGCTCGTGCGCCAGACCGTTCCCTCGGGAGTTTCGATCTCGACCGGTCTCATCATCCACGACCGGCCGGTCTCCCGGGTCCCGTGGCCCGGAGTGCAGGTTACCGCGCGTCTCTGCGCGGTGCGGGCCCTCAACGGCATCTTCGCCCTGGCGCCGCTCGCGCTGGCGGCGCTGCTCTTCGACCGCTTCGACCCCGCGCGCTCGGGCCGGGGACGCCGACGCCGGGCTCGGGAAGGGCAACGGCCCGAAGGGACGGCGGTTGCAGCGGCTTCCCCGCCGGCGATCCACGTCGGTCCAATGGCTCTGGCCGGGAATCCCGCGAGGCCTTCCGCCGCCGCGGCCCTCCTGGCCGAGGCGCGACTGATCTGGAGCGGTGCCAACTGGATCAAGTGGCCGCTCGCGGCGAGCGCGCTCGCGGCCGCGGTCCTTCCCGCTCCGGCCGTCGCGCCGTCGCTCGCGGCTTTCTTTCTGCTGCTCATCCCGGTCGTCTCGGAATCGGCGGCCCGCGAAGAGCTCGCCGGAACCCGCGGGCTCGTCTTCTCACAGCCCGGAGTCCCCGCTTCTCCCTTGTTGTGGAAAGCGGGAAGCCTTGTCCTGTTCCTTCTGGCGCTCGGCTCGCCGGCCATCGTCCGGGCGTTTGCCGCGGCGCCGATCAAGGGCATCGAGCTCGTATTCGGCCTCTTCTTCTTCGCCTTCGTCGCCACCGCCTGCGGCTGGCTGACAGGCGGCGGAAAGCTCTTCTCCGCGCTCTTCCTGATCCTGTGGTACGCCGCGATCAATCGCCTTCCCGCCGCGGATTTCGCCGGCGCGCTCTCCCGGAGCCCCAGCGCCGCGACGAGCGCGGCGTATGTTCTCGTGGGGTTGGCCGCGTTGGCCGCCGCGTGGCTGGGCGATCGAACGCGGGAGCGCTGAAGGGAGCAAGCCTTCGCCGGTCGCGGGCACGGGCCTCGGCTAGAATGAGCGGCAGGTACACGGTCCCATGTTCATGGTTCTCCCGCGTTGGTTCGGGCTCCTCACGCCTCTGGCCATGTCGTTGGCTCTCGTCCCAGAGGCCAGCGGACACGCGCATCTGGTCAAAGACATCCGCACGACACTCGGAACGACCGTCGACGCGGTCGGCGAGTCCGCCGTCGTCGGCGATGTGCTCTTTTTCGCCGCGTCGACGACCAGTGACGGCTCGCAGCTCTGGAGGACCGACGGGACGGAGGCGGGAACCGGTCTGGTCAAGGACCTGGGGCAAAACGCAGGCCCGTCGAGCCTGACGGTTTTCCAGGGCCTTCTCTACTTCGTCGCGGGGAATGGAGACTCCCAAGCCGGTCTGTTTCGCAGCGACGGCTCGGCGGACGGCACTCGAATGGTCGTGCGTCTGCCCCCTGCCAGCAGGTTCGATGGCGGACTCACCGTGTTTGGCGGAGAGTTGTACTTTGGAGCCGCCGACCCGGTCGGGGGCGATCAGCTCTGGAAGACCGACGGAACCGAAGACGGCACGGTTCGCGTCACCGACTTCTTTCCCGCGCCCGTCGGTCTCCGACCTCGTGAATTGACCGTGGTCGGCGGGCATCTCTTCTTCTTCGGCACGGCTCCGAACCCCGCTCGGCCGTACGGCCTTTGGACGACCGACGGGACCAACGGCGGAACGCGGCTCCTCGCGGACTTCGTGGGCACAGTCTTCGGCGGAGTCTGTCCCGACATTTGTCCGACGTTCGGCCCCGCCGGGCTCGTGGACAATCTCGGCATCGCCTACTTCATGGGTGACGACGGAACCGCGGGGCTGGAGCTCTGGAAAAGCGACGGGACGCGATCCGGTACGAGACTCGTTGCGGACATCTTTCCGGGTGCGGGCAACGCTTTCGACTATCCCCAGGGTCTGCTCTCCGTGGATGGGACGATCTACTTTGCCGCGCGCGATCCCGAGCACGGCAGCGAGCTCTGGCGAAGCGACGGAACGACAGCCGGCACGCGCCTGGTCGTGGACATCAATCCGGGTCCCGGCGATGCGCTCATCTTTCTCGCGGCGGTGCCGGAGCTCCAGGACCGCATGATGCTCGTGGTCGACGAAGGCTTCGGCCAGGATCTGTGGATCAGCGACGGGACCGCGGCGGGAACGGTCCGGCTTGGAGGACCATCGGCTCTCGGTCTTTTCGCGTCGGGCGGAGGCTTCGAGTACTTTCCGGGAAGCGAGCTCGTACACGGGCGCGAGCTCTGGAGGAGCGACGGCACTCCGGAGGGAACGGCGCTCGTCGCCGACCTGCGCCGGGGACCGGGGGACTCGGACCCGATTCTCCTGAAGGCGCTCGATGGTTGGATGTACTTCGGCGCCACAGCCGACGACGGCTTCTTCCTGTGGAGAACGGACGGCTCTGCTTCCGGAACTTCGCGCGTCCGCAGGCTCGACGCAGGAGACGTCTCGTCCAATCCTCTTCCGAGCGCGAGCGTCGGCGGGACGCTCCTCTTCACGGCCGAGGAGGAGCCCTTCGATCGGCGCTTCTGGCTGACCAGCGGGACGGAGGAGGGCACGTTCGAGCTGGCGAACGCAACGCCGGGACCCGACGCGCTCCTTTCGGGAGCACCGTCGGTTCCAACCCTTTTCCACGGTGCTCTCTATTTCGCCGCTCGGGATAACAGGGGATTGGAGCTGTGGCGAACCGACGGCAGCATCGCCGGGACTGGCCTGTTCAAGGACATCGCGGTGCCCGGACCGGGCAGTCCCGGAAGCAGCGAGTCCTATCCCAGCGCCTTGACGGTCGCCGGGAACCAGCTTTTCTTTTCGGCCGCGGACGTCGACCACGGGGACGAGCTATGGGTCACCGACGGAACACCCAACGGGACCCATTTGGTCAAGGACGTCGAGCCGGGAGCCGTCGGGTCGATCCCACAGTGGCTGGCAGCCGTTGGGTCGACGCTCTTCTTCGAGGCATATCAGGATTTCGAAAACGGTCCCGGGCTCTGGAAGAGCGACGGGACGGAGGCCGGCACGGTCGAGGTCAGGCACGTTCCGGCCGAGCGGATGGTCGACGCCGGCGGAACGCTCTACTTCGTGTCGCCGAATCCGGACGGCCTCTGGAAGAGCGACGGGACGTCCACCGGCACGATCCTCGTGAAGACGATTCCACGCGGCGAGTCGAGCATCGGCCTGATCAATCTTCTTACGCTGGGCGCGAGTGTCTTTTTCGGTGCGGACGACGCCGAGCGGGGAAGACAGCTCTGGAAATCGGACGGGACGGTTGCCGGCACCGACCTCGTCCGCGATATCCGGCCGGCCCAGCTCGTCGACTTTCCCGTTTCGCCGGTCGTCTCCGGCGGCCGGATCTTCTTTCTCGCTCGCGATGACGACCACGGCACCGAGCTCTGGGCGAGCGACGGGACGCCCGGGGGAACGAACCTGGTCAAGGACATTCGGCCGGGGCCCGCCGGCTCGGATATCGCGAACATGGTCGACGTGGCCGGGATTCTCCTCTTCGGAGCCGACGACGGAGTGAATGGCAAGGAGCTCTGGAGGAGCGACGGCACGGAGGCGGGCACCTCCATGGTGGAAGACCTCGTGCCCGGGCCGTACTCGTCGTCCCCCACCGACTTCTTCGACGTCGGCCCGCTGGTCTACTTTTCCGCCAACGACGGCGTCACCGGCCGCGAGCTCTGGGTCATTGCGCTGCGCGACCTTGGCGACGCCCCCAATCGGCGCGTCTCGCCTCCAGCCGTCGACTTTCGCCGTTAGAAAGGGAGAACGCAGAGGCGCCATCGCGTCCTCCGGACAGGCGGGATCGACGTGTCGGATAATCGCGCCGCCCTATGCTCGCCTACGCGGTCACGATCTTCCTCGAGGCGTTCCTTCTCTTCCAGATCCAGCCGCTCATCGGCAAGTACATCCTTCCGTGGTTCGGCGGAGCGCCGGCGGTGTGGTCGACGTGCCTGCTCTTCTTCCAGCTGGTGCTCCTGGCCGGGTACCTCTACGCGCACGGCCTCGTCAGCCGTTTGAGCCCGCGCGCGGCCCGCGCCGTCCACGTCTCGCTCGTTCTTCTTTCGCTGTCCGCGCTGGTGGCGCTGGCGTTCTCCTGGGGATCTCCGATCCTGCCGGGCCCGGGGTGGAAGCCTGTCGATCCGGAGCGGCCGGTCGAGCGGATCCTCGTTCTGCTCGCCGTGAGCGTGGGGCTTCCGTACCTGCTCCTGTCCTCCACCAGCCCGCTTCTCCAGGCGTGGGCCGCGCGCACGCATCCCGGCACCCGCGTTTATCGCCTGTACGCGCTGTCCAACCTCGGGTCGCTGCTGGCCCTGGTGACCTATCCGCCGCTGGTCGAGCGGTTCCTTCCCCTGCGCGCGCAGGGCTGGGTCTGGGCCGGCACCTACGCCGCGTTCTGCGCGGGCTCGCTTCTGTGCGCCTGGCGGGCGGGGAGGCTCGGTCCGCAGGAGGCACCGGAGGGCGGCGGCGCGGCGCCGGTCTTATCGAAGCGCCTTCCCTATCTCTTCTGGTTCGCGCTGGCGGCGTGCGGCTCGATGATGCTGCTGGCGACGACCAACCAGATGTGCCAGGAGGTCGCGTCGATCCCGTTTCTGTGGATCCTGCCGCTCTGTCTCTATCTGCTGTCATTCGTCATCTGTTTCGAGAACGATCGGCTCTACGCGCGCTGGCTCTTCGGCCCGGCGCTCGCCGCGGCCCTGGGCTGGGCGGGACTCGTTCTCTTCCGGGGATTCGAGGTCTCGATCCGGACACAGGTCCTGGCCGACTGCGCGGCGCTTTTCGCCGCCTGCATGGTGCTCCACGGCGAGCTGGCGCGCTCCAAGCCGGAACCGCGCCGCCTGACCGCGTTCTACCTGACGATCGCCGCCGGGGGCGCCGCTGGCGGCATCTTCGTCGCTCTCATCGCGCCCCGGATCTTTCGGACGTTTCTGGAGATCCACGTTGCGCTCGTGCTCACGGCGCTGCTGGCGATCGCGGCCCTGGTGCGCGACCGCTCCTCCTGGATTCATCGGCGGCGGCCGTGGCCGGCGCTCGTCGTCCTCGTCGGCCTGGCGGCGGTCCTGTACGACGCGCGCGATCCGGAGGTCTTCGCCTCCGGACTGACCGGTGTGCGCGATCTCTTGAAGACCAGCGGCGGCTTGCTCGCGGCCGGCGCCGGCGTCGCGGCGATTCTGGTCCTCCTGCGGCTGAAGATGCTCACCGCATCCGGCCGGCCGTGGTTCGCCGGAAGCTGTCTGCTGGGAGCGGCAGGATGCCTCGCCTTTCTGCTGATCTCAGACGTTCAGTCTTTCCTCGCCGCGGCGGTCTCCGTTTCCCGCAATTTCTACGGGGTGCTGACCGTCGAGAGGGTCAACGCCGACGATCCGGATCTGGAGCGGCTCGATCTGCGCAACGGCCGTATCGTCCACGGATTTCAGTATCAGAACGGCGACAAGCGCCGGTCGCCGACGACCTACTACACGCAGGAGAGCGGTATCGGCCTGGCCCTGCTCGATCACCCGCGGCGGTCGGCGGGGCCCCTGAAGGTCGGCGCGGTCGGGCTCGGCACCGGAACGATCGCCTCGTACGGGAGGCCGGGAGACACGTTCCGCTTCTACGACATCAATCCGGGCGTGGTCGCCCTCTCCATGGGGCGGCAGCGGCTCTTCACCTATCTCGCCGACAGCCGGGCCCGAATCGAGATCGTTCTGGGAGACGCCCGGCTCTCGATGGAGCGGGAGCTCGCGCGGGGATCGCAGCGCTACGACGTGCTGGCGGTCGACGCGTTTTCGAGCGATGCGATCCCGGTGCATCTCTTGACGCGCGAGGCCCTGCGGATCTACCTCGGCCATCTGGCGCCGGACGGCATCCTGGCGATCCACATCTCCAACCGGCAGCTGAATCTGGAGCCCGTGGTGCGGGGGCTCGCAAATTCGCTGCAGCTCCCGATGTGCGTGGTCGACAAGCCGAGGATGGGGGACGCCGTGTGGGGCACGACCTGGGTCCTCCTGACGCGCGACGGAGATCTCTTCGAGACCCCCGTCTTCGAGAAAGCCTGCAGCCGTAACGAGAAAGGGGAGACCGTGCGGGTGTGGACCGACGACTACAGCAACCTGTTTCAGGTGTTGAAGTGATCGAACCGTCGGCGCTTCTCGAGGAGCTCCTCTCCTACGCTCCCTCCGACGCTGCGGAGGCGGCATCCGTCGAGCGGCTGCGCGAATTGCTGGCCCGGGCCCCCGATCCCTTCACCCGCGACGTGCCCGACCACGTCACGGCGAGCGCGGTCGTGGCGCGGTCGGACGGATCGATGTTCCTTCTGGTCCACCACCGCCGGCTCGACCGCTGGCTTCAGCCGGGCGGTCACGTCGAGCCCGAGGACGCGTCGGTGTTCGAGGCGGCCCGGCGCGAGGCGGCCGAGGAAACCGGCGTGACCGCGTTCGACGCCCCGAGCGGCGGCCGGATCCTCGACGTCGACGTCCATCCGGTTCCGCCGCGCGGCGGCAAGCCCGGGCACGTGCACCACGACGTGCGTTTCCTGCTGACGACCACGGCGGAGGCCGTTTCGCCGGCTGCGGCGGAGGTGCGGGACGCGCGCTGGTTCACCGCGGTCGAGGCCCTGGCCGAAGGGGGCGACGAATCGGTGCGGCGGGCGCTGCGCAAAGCCATCGGCCTGCTGAGCCCGGTCCGCTCTCACAATATCTAAATTGTGAGCCGGGCGGCCATTGCGTCCGCGGGCTCGGTGACGAACGCGGCGGCCCGCGCCACGACCTCCGGATCATGGACGATCCGCGTGTGTCCGAGGCCCCGCGTCGTGACGAGCCGGGCGCCGGGCCAGGCCCGGGTGATCGCCTGGCCGTCGCTCCACGGGACCTCGTGGTCCTCCTCGTCGTGGAAAACCAGGAGCGGCGTGGTCATCGCCGCGGCCCGGCTGGGCACGTCCAGGTCCGTCCAGCGAAAGCCGAAGCGCGTCTCGAAGCGACGCTCCATGCGGTCGCGCACGTCGGCGGAGAGTCCCAGCGCCTGCGCGAACCGGCGCGAGTACGCTCCCGGGTTGGCGGCCGGAGCGAGAAACACGGCCCGCTCCACGGCCAGTCCGCGGAGGATCGCGAGCGCCGTTGTCGCTCCTCCCATCGAGTGCGCGATGACCGCCCGCGGGCCGCCGGCCGCGTCGGCCACGGCAGCGAGCGCCTCCACGAACTGGGGGAGCGAAGAGAGCCGCCCGTCGGATTCGCCGTGGCCGGGGGCGTCGAACGTCACGGCGCGGCGGCCCGCGGCGATGACCGGCGCGATGAAGGAGGAGAGCCGGACGCCTCGGCTTCCCCAGCCGTGCACGAGGAGGATCGGCGGTCCCTCGCCCCACGACCAGACCGCCACACGCCCTGCGCCGGTCTGGAGGAAGCGGCGTCGCGCGGTCGCGAGGAACCGCCGCTCGGCCTCGGACGTCCTGTGGCGCGGCGGCAGGCGGAAGAGCGCGCCGGCCGCCCGGGCCGCCAGATCGGGGCTCACCCGCGCCGCGGCCCGCAGACCCGCGCCGGCGAGGAAGATCCTCGCGCCGCCGGCCGCCTCGCGTTGCCGGCCGGTCTTCATCCCGCCGCCCGCTTTCTCGAGGAAATCCGAATCGCCGTCCGCGCCGCGTCGCGGAGACGCTCGAAAGCGACCGTCGCCCGTGACTCCGCCCGCGGGTCCTTCAGCAGCCGCGAGGCGTGGTGGTAGCCGAGCATCACGGCGTAGAGGTCATGGGCAAACTGTTCGGCGTCGACGTCCCGGCGAAAATGCCCTTCGTCGATTGCCGTGCGGGCCACGTTGGCCATGACGGCGAGCCACTCGCGCTGCAGGCGCACCAGCCGTCGTCGGACCGGCCCGCGACGGTCGTCGAGCTCGACGGCGGCGGCGACGAAGAGACAGCCGCCGGGCGTCTTCTGCGACCGGGACCAGTCGAGCCACGCTTCGAAGAGACGCGCCAGGCGGGGCTCGCCGCGAGGGCGGGCGAGGGCCGGCCGGATGACCGTGGCCACGAACTGGCCGGCCGCGGTGTCCAGCACCTGGATCTGCAGGGACTCCTTGGAACGGAAATGCGCGAAAAGACCGCTCTTGGAAAGGTGGAGGTCCTGCGCCAGGCGGCCGATCGAGAGCCCCTCCAGCCCAACCCGCCGGGCCAGCCGCGCGGCATGCTCGAGGATGGCCGTTTTGGTGGTCTGGCCTTTCCGGGCCATCGCTGCCTTTGGCACCGCCACAATAAAAGCACGAACGTTCGTTCTTATCAAGTCGAAACCTCAAGTCACAAATCGCAAATATCTAGACCTTCTTCGCCTTCCACCGCCCCCGCCGGAAGGCGGCCGCCGAGACGACGGCCAGCGTGGAGAAGGCGATGGTGATGGCAAAGAAGACGCCGCGCAGTCCCAGCTTCGTGTGCCGCGACAGGACATACGCCAGGGGAATTTCCCACAGCCAGAAGCAGAAGAGGTTGATGATCGTGGGGGTCAAGGTGTCGCCCGCGCCGTTGAAGGCCTGCGTCAGCACCATGCCCCAGGCGTAGAAGAGGAAGCCGTAGCTGACCGTGCGCAGGCACGCCGCGCCGATGGGCACGATGGCCGGATCGGCGGTGAAGAGGCGGACCACCGTCTCGGCGAAGAGGACGAAGAACGCGCCGATCGTCCCAAGGAAGATCATGTTGTAGAGCCCGGCGATGACGACCGAACGTTCGGCGCGGTCGGGCTGGCGCGCTCCGAGGTTCTGGCCCACCAGCGTCGCCCCCGCGTTGGAGAGCCCCCAGGACGGCAGGATGGCGAAGACGATGACGCGAATGCCGATGGTGTAGCCGGCCAGCGCCGCGCTCCCGAACGCCGACAGGATCCGCACCAGCCCGATCCAGCTCGCGGTCCCGATCGCCGCTTGCAGGATTCCGTTGAAGGAGATCTTCAAGAGGCGCAGCATGGCCGCCGCCTCGATCTTCAAGTGCTCGCGGCGGATCGCGATGCGCCCTTTTCCGCGGGCGAGCATGACCAGTTGCACCGCGACCGCCGTCCCGCGGCCGCACGTGGTGGCCACCGCCGCGCCCATGACGCCGAGCCTCGGAAACGGTCCCAGGCCGAAGATCAGGCACGGATCGAGGATCAGATTGATGATATTGGCCAGCCACAGCACCCGCATGGCGATGGCCGCGTCCCCCGCCCCCCGGAAAATCGCGTTGATCAGGAAAAGGAGCAGGATCACGACGTTGAAGCCCAGCATCACGCGCGTGAATCCGTGGCCGGTGGCGACGAGCCCCGGCGAGCCGCCCATGACCGCCAGGAGGCGCGGCGCGAGGAGGAAACCGGCGATCCCGATCGGCACCGCGATCGAGATTCCGAGCGCGATCGAGGACACCGCCGCCCGCGCCGCCCCGTCCGGATTCTTCTCGCCGATCCGGCGGGCCACCGTGGCCGTCGCCCCCATCGACAGCCCGATGGCGATGGCGTAGAGCAGCGCCAGCATCGACTCGGTGATTCCGACCGTGGCGATGGCGTCGGCGCCCAGGTGCGCCACCCAGAACACGTCGACCACGGCGAAGACCGACTCGAGAACCATCTCCAGGACCATCGGCACGGCCAGCAGCAGCACCGCCCGGCCGATGGGACCTTGCGTGAAGTCCTGGCGCGAGCCGCGCAGCGCCTCGAGCACCGTCGGCCAGAACGCCGGCGGACGGGCCGCGGCCGGGGCGTCGGTCGGGGGCAGCTCGATCGATTCGCTCATGAGACGGATTTCTTGCCCCGGTACTCTATGGGAAACGGCGGCGACGTTGCCCGCGAGCGCGGCGCGGGAGAGGCGCGGGATGAAAGCTCTCACGGACGGAGGAACTTTTCCCGATGTCGGGTCCTGTCCGGCAACTGGCGAAGTTCCGACGAGGTCAGGCGCGGGTGCGCGCGTCCGGCTCGAAGATCTCCTCGATCAACTTGCCGAAGAGCCGCGCGATGGCGAAGGCGAGCGGCAGGGAAGGATCGTAGCGGCCGGTTTCAATGGCGTTGACGGTCTGTCGCGAGACGCGGAGCCTGCCGGCCGCCTCCGCCTGCGACCAGCCGCGTTCGGCGCGCAGGACGCGCAGGTGGTTGGTCACGATGGAATGAGCGCCGTCGCGGTCATTCGTACCGAGCCGCGGAAACCGTGAGCGCCGCGCTCCAGGCCGCGACCAGCGTGACGCCCCACCAGATCGCATGAAGGCGAGGTGCTCCGGCGTCGTTGGCGATCGAGGCGATCAGGACGGCGGCGAGCTCGACGACGAAGCCCGCGGCGAACGCTTGATGAAGAATCCGCTTCTGCAGCTCGTCGGCGCGGCGGACGGCTTGAGCAAATCGCCACAGGAGAACTCCCGCGGAGCCGACGAAGATCGCGGCGAGCGGCGCGACCCAGCCGGACATCCGCGCCGGATATCTCGCGGCAGTGTAGAGAAGAAGAAGGAGGAGCGACGCTGCGGGATACCAGGCCCATTCACCGAGTTGGACCAACCGCAGCAGCGTCCAGAGAAAGAGAGCTGCCGCGGCGAAGGCCGCCAGGCCGTACACGAGGTGTTGGGTTCCCGTCGCGGGAAGAGTCGCCTGGGCCAGGCCGAGGCGCAGACCGAGTCCGGTCACGACGAGCGCGGCGACGTGCACGGTGGCCGTGAGCGAGACGAGTTTTCCGGAATGCTCTTCCATCCGATGACTCCTGGACCTTGAAAAGTAAAGCTAGCTTGACTATTTGTCAAATCTGCTTGCCATCGTTGACTTACGCTTTTATTACGCCTAATGTGCATCTCCCTGCCCGACGCGGGGATCGAGGTCTTGTCCTCAATGGCGACTGCACAAGCTCTCGCGCTGGAGCAATTTCTCGCCGGACGCGGCTTCACGAAAAAGCCGAACGGGACCCTGCTGTCCGGCTCCGGCGCCCGGCTCCTGCGCGCTCGCGACCTTCCGGCGGCGGCCGCGTGCTCCCAGGCGGCGCTGCCGACCCGCTCGCCCCTCGACGCTCTTCTGGGCGGGCTTCCCGACTCGAAGCTGGTCGAGATCGTGGGGGCGCGATCGGCCGGCCGTTTTTCGATCGCGGTCGCGGCCCTGGCCTCGGCGACGGGAAGCGGCCAGGACGCGGCGCTCGTCGACCTGGGAGGGGCTTTCGATCCCCAGGCGGCCGAGTCTGTCGGCGTCGATCTGACGCGTCTGCTGTGGGTGCGTCCCCGCAAGGTCCAGGAAGCGCTCTCCGCGGCGGAGATGCTCCTGTCGACGGGCTTTCGCCTGGTCGTTGCCGACATGGGTCTCTCGCCGCGCGGCGGCCGATTCGTGCCCGACGCGGCCTGGGTCCGTCTCTCCCGGGCGGTTGCCGCCCAGGAATCGACGCTCCTGCTTCTCACCCCCTACCGCATGAGCGGGATCGCCGCCGACGCCGTGGTCGCCGCCGGCGCCGCGCGTCCGGTCTGGCGGGGGAGCACACGAGGGCCGCGTCTTCTCTTCGGTCTCTTCTCGCGCCTGACACTCGAGAAGCTCGGCCGCGTGGCCTCCGGCCGATCCGCGCCACTCACGCTCGGGTGTTTTCCGTCTCCCCCGGCGAGCGCGCCTTCTTTCGATCACCCGATCACGCTGCGATCACGCTGCGATCACCCGATGACCGATGGGCCATCCGCCCGGATCACCCGCGGTGCGTGAGATGCCGGCCCGCCTCGCCTGTCTCTGCGTTCCCCTCTTTCCGCTGGCCGCGCGGCTGAGGAGCGAACCGGATCTGAAGGGGGAGGCGGTCGTCGTCTGCGAGGGCAACGGCAACGCCGCCCGGGTCGTCGCCGCCACGCGCCCGGCGCGCAAGGCCGGGATCGAGGTCGGGATGACGCTCCCGCAGTCGCGGGCCATCCTGCCCCAGCTCGTCGCGCGCCCCCGCGATAGCGAGAGCGAGCGCTCGGCTCAGGAAGCGCTTCTCGAGATCGCCGAGTCTTACTCTCCGCGCGTCGAGGACGGCGGCGAGGGCATCGTCTACATCGACCTGGACGGAATCCCGGCGCTCCTCCCCCCGTCCCCCCGTCTCCCCGTCCCCCCGTCCGAGCCCGACGCCGAGCTCCGTCTCGGCCGCGAGATTCGGGCTTGCGCCGACAAAAACTCCTTGCCGGCCCGCGTCGGAATCGCCAGCTCCAAGCTCTCCGCCCGCGTCGCCGCGAGCCTGGCGCGATCACCGACCGTCGTCCCCGCTGGAGAAGAGGCGTCTTTTCTGGCGCCGCTTCCGCTCGCGCGCCTGGCGCCGGCCCTGGAGATCGCAGAGACGCTCGCGCGCTGGGGACTCGGCACGATCGGCGATTTCGCCAGGCTTCCGGAAGGCGAGGTCGCCAGCCGCCTGGGAGAGATCGGCCGGGCGCTCCACGCGACCGCCCGGGGCATCGATCCGCGTCCGCTCGAGCCGCGCTTTCCGGCGCTCTCCTTCTCCGAAGGGATGGATCTGGAGTGGCCGCTCGTCGCGCTCGAGCCCTTCCTCTTCGTGGGCAATGCCGCCCTGGAGAGGCTGATGCGGCGGCTGGAGTCGCAGGCCCTGGCCTGCACGCGCCTGGAAGTGACGTTGAAGCTCGATCCCGACGGCTGCGACGCGCGCGCCATCCGGCTTCCCGCTCCCACGCGCGACGTCAAGACGCTCCTGACCCTCGTGCGCCTGGAGCTCGACGCGCGGCCTCCCGGCTCGCCCGTCGCCGGTTTCACCTTCGCCGCGCATCCCGATCGTCCCCGCCGCGCGCAGCTCGCCCTCTTCGGACCGCCCGCGCTTTCCTCCGACCGCCTGGCCACAACCATCGCACGCCTGGCCGCGATGCTCGGCGCCGACCGCATCGGCTCCCCGCGCGCCGTCGAAGGCCACCGGCCCGAGCGTTTCGCGCTGGCGAGCTACGAGCCCGCGCCACCTCCCGTCTTTCCCTCGCAGGGCAAGACGGGCCACGGCCTTCTCGCCGTGCGCGTCCTGCGCCCGCCCGTCGAGCTGGAGGTGATCGTGGCAGACCCTCTGGGTCCTCAGGCTTCAGCTCCCCGCCCTCAGGTCCCCGCGTCCCCTTCCGACCCCCCGACCCCCCGTCTCCCCGTCTCCCCGTCTCCTTTTTCCCGTCCCGTGTCCTTGAAGACGCGCGCGCCCGACGCGGTCCCACGCATTGCCGGCGCCGTCAAAGTCGCCGCCGGTCCCTGGTTCATGGAGGAGGAATGGTGGTCCGATTCCCCCGATCGACGCGACTATTGGGACGTGGAGCTCTCCGACGGAGCCCTGTACCGCATCTACCGGGATCGCCGGAGCGACGCCTGGTTCTCCGACGGAATTTATGATTAGCACGTCGCCGGAGCTGCGCTTCCGGATCTGTGCCCTGGCGGGCGCACCGGACCGCGGCTCGCCCGTTTGGCTCGGCCGCGGCCCTGATCCCGAGAGCTCCGCTCCGGCTCCCGCGACGCGAGTCGTTTCGCCGATCCAGTCGGCGAAACTTGGTCGCGCCGCGAAGGGCACAAAGGAAACCGTAGAGGAAGCTACGAATATGTTCCTCTTGAGAGGGGAGGAGGAGATTTCTTGATCAAACTGGTGTACTGCATCACCCGCAAGCCGGGCCTGAGCCCGGAGGAGTTCTCCGACTACTGGCTCAACAAGCACGGACCGATCGGAGCACGGATTCCCGGTCTTCGGAAGTTCGTCCAGAGCCGCGCGATCTCCGTGCCTGGAGACGCGGCCGCGCCGGATTTCGACGGCATGGTCGAGCTCTGGTTCGACGACGCCGCGGCTCTGCTCGCCGCCCGCCGTTGCGAGGAGTGGAAAGCGGCGACCGCAGACGAAGTCCACTTCGTCGATCCAGGCCGCACGGCCTATTTCGTGACGGAGGAAAGAGAGATTCTCTCGCTTCGTGTAACGAGTCCTCTCTGACGGACGACGAATAGAGGAGGGCGGGGTGTGCCGCGACACGGGCGGCCGCAGGGGCCGCCCCTACGGCACCGACGCGACGCCGTGGTCGGCGACCACGCCGGAAGTCCGCTTGTCGTGGATTCTCACCCCTCCAAACCTGACTGTCTGGTGACCCCAACCGCGATCAGCAACCAAGTGTCCGACTCGGCCGGCCACGATCAGCCCGTGAGCACGGTTTTCTTTCTTCACGCCAAGCTCCCGGTCGCGGCGCGACCCTTTGGGCAAGCCGAACGCCGGTGCGCGCGAAGCGCGCAGATTCCAAGACGGAGCGTAGGCGACGTGCACGGATCGTTGGCTTTTGTCTTTGGTCTTTGGGTCCTCGTGCCTTCGCAACGCGACCAAATTTCGCGGCACGCACGCCGCGAAACGACTCGCGTTGCGGGAGCCGGAGCGGAGCCTCTGGATCAGGCGGACGGTCGAGCTCCTTTGGGCGAGCCGTCCGACGGTGCGCGCAAGGCGCGCAGATCCAGAAGCGGAGCGTAGGCGACGTGCACGATTGGGAAGGACAGGTCATCGCCGCGGCCATGCGGGAGCTCTTGGGCGCGTTCCGTTCGCTGGCGCGGGACGGTTTCGGACGAAAGGACCGGGCATTGTTGTCGGCGGTGATCCGCGATCTGCTCTCCGCCGACCCGAACATCACGCGTGCCGAGGCAGCGCTGAAGGCCGTCGAGGCCATCGGCGCGAAGCCGCTGCCTGACTATTTCGTGGCCAGGGATATGCTCGCCGCGGTCAAGAAGCGGCGCCTTCTGGAAGATCGCGAAAGGACGGTTCGGACAGGGAGGTCTCCAGGCTCCGCCGTGACCGGAGCGCTCTTGCCGCCCAGACCGAAGAAGAAACGGTAGACCGGGCCGTGATGTGTTCCTCGTGGTGCGATAGCGTTGCCTGCTCAAAGCTGCCGGCATGTCGCGAATTGGTCTTGCCCGTGTTGTCTCCACGGTCGGACATCCGGCCGTGCTCCTGCCCATCGCCGTCGCGTTGGGCGCGTCCGCGAAGGGGGCATCTGTGGCGGTGCGCCGGCCGGCCGTCGCCGCGTCGGCCGGTCTGGGGCTCTGCGTCCTCGCGTATTCCTGGCTCCAAGTCCGGTCGGGGCGTTGGTCGCACGTCGATGCCTCGGCTCCCCGCGAACGAGGCCAGCTCAACCCGTTCCTGGCGCTCCTGCTTCTCGCCGCGGTCGGCGCCGCGTTGTGGCTCGGCTGGCCGCGACTGGTCGCGGGCGGGATGGCGGCGGCGGCCGCTCTGGTGATCTTCGCGCACGCGGCGCGCCGCTTTCTCAAGGTCTCCCTGCACTCCGCCTTCGGCGTGTTCGCAGCGTTGCTGGCCTTGCCCAACATCGCGGCGATGACGATTCTCCTGGCCGTCTCGGGTTTCGTCGCCTGGTCCCGCGTGGCCCTGGCTCGCCACAATACCGGCGAGGCCGTCGCCGGCGTGCTCGCGGGCGCCACCGCGGGAGTCGCGTTTCAACTTCTGTCGCGCTGAGATGTGCCTGGCGGCTTCGACTCTCCCCATCGTCTTGAACCGCGGGCAATGAGTCCGGCGGAGCGGGAGAGGCCAGCCGGACGGCTTCGATCACGGCGAAGCTCGACGCGGTCGAGGCGGAGATGCGGCGGCTCAAATGGTGGGATCCGAATCCGCCGGATCTGCTGGCGCAGATCGACGACGGCCGCATCCAGAGCTATCTGGATGCCCCCAGTTTCGAGCTGTGGCTCCAGTGCGTCTTTCTGCCCCGGGCCCGCGAGGCCGTCGCCGCGCACTCCCTTCCCGGGCAGAGCCAGGTCGGGCTCATGGCGATGCGCCAGTACGATTACCACCAGCAGGTGCCCGAGGCCCGGGGCCTGCTTGGTCTCTTGAACGAGTTCGACGCGTTGATCGAGCGGCGGTAAACCGTGGACGTCCGGGAGAGCTACGACTCGGCCGCGGAGGCCTATGCCGAGCACCTGTTCACGGAGCTCGAGCGCAAGCCTCTGGACCGCCATCTCCTCGACCGTTACGCCGAGGAGGTTCGCGGCCGCGGCCGGGTGGCGGACGTCGGATGCGGTCCCGGTCACGTCGCGCGGTACCTCGACGAGCGGGGAGTCGACGCGTTCGGGATCGATCTGTCTGCGGAAATGGTCCGTTGCGCGCGGCGGCTCAATCCAGGCCTGGAGTTCCGGGTCGCAGACATGCGCGCCTTGGACGTGCCCGACGCCAGTCTGGCCGGGATCGTGGCCTTCTATGCGATCGTGCACTTCGCACCGTCCGAGCTCGCCTCCGTGTTCGCGCACATGCGGCGGGCGCTCGCGCCCGGCGGCGCCGTCCTGACGGCGTTCCACGTGGGCGAAGAGACCGTGCACGTCGACGACCTTTTCGGGCGGCCGGTCTCGCTCGATTTTCGATTCCACCTGCCGATCCAGGTCGCGGCGGCGCTGCGATCGGCTTCTCTGGCCGTCCTCGAGTCCGTGGAGCGCGAGCCGTACGAAGGCGCGGAGTATCCGAGCCGACGGTGCTACCTTCTGGCCAGGGCGGTCTGACGGGTGCGACGTTCTAAGTTGGGAGCACGTAGAAACGCCACACGTAGAACGTAGAACTTAGAACGTCGCACGTCACATTCTCTCTACCAGAGCTTGGGAAGGGGCCGGCCCGTCTCCAGCAGCGACTTGAGGCTCGCGAGGACCTTGGGCCATCCCTCGCGGATACGGTCGAGCATGTCGGATCCCGGCTGGAAGTTCTCGTGGGTCACGGTCAACCGCACCACCTCGCCGACGGGCTCGATGTCGAAGGTGACGCGGGAGTGCTTGTCCTCGGGAGCCGTGTCGTTGGGGTACGCCCAGGTCAGGACCAGGCGCCTCGGAGGAGAGCTCTCGATGACGCGGCCCACCAGACGGAGCGTCCTCTTCTCGTCGAAGGCCCGGTGCTCCCACCTCGAGCCGGGCTTCCAATCCGAAACGTTCTCGTGCTGCCAGTACTGGAAGGTCTCTTTGGGGTCGAGCAAGGCGTTCCACAGCTTCTCCGGCGTCGTCGTGATGTAGGTGACGTACACGAACTCGGGCTTATTCACGGTCCTCTCCTTCCAGGCGTTTCTTCAGATCGCGCAGGGCCTCCAGGGGCTTCCTGTCGTACTTGCGGATCCAGCGTTCGTAGATCTCGTGGATGGGAACGGGGTTCAGGTAGTGGAACTTTTCGCGTCCGCGGCGAACGGTCACGACGAGGTTGGCCTTCTCCAGCCGCTCGAGGTGTTGGGTCACGGCCTGACGCGTCATGGCCAGATGCGTGCAAAGCTGCCCGAGCGTCCGTCCGTTGTGCGCGCGCAGGGCGTCCAGCAGCCGCCGTCGGGCGGGGCTGGCGAGAGCCTTGAAGACGTCGTCCATTTCACGCTCGCAAGAATATGCAAGTAAATACTTGCATGTCAAGAGGCCCCCGCCGATCGGTGCGCCGGCCCGGTTCGGGATGCCGTGGGTCGTGATATGACGCCGCCATGACGGGGCGATCGCGGCTGGGAAGCGGCTTTCTCGCCTTGCTCGTGTGCCTGGCCGCCTCGCCGGACAATCCGGTCGGCCGGAAGGGAACGGGAACGATGCACGCAAAAGGAGAGTTCCACGTCAAGCTCGTGCCTCAGGTGCCCGAGGATAAGACCGAGGGCGCGACCCTGGGAAGGATGTCGGTCGACAAGCAGTTCCACGGGGACCTCGAAGGCGTGAGCAAGGGCGAGATGCTCTCGGCGGTGACCGCGGTCAAGGGCTCGGCCGGCTACGTGGCTCTGGAGCGAGTCACCGGCAAGCTTCAGGGACGCAGCGGGACTTTTGTCCTTCAACACGACGGCATGATGAACCGTGGCGACCCGCATCTGACCATCATCGTGGTGCCGGACTCCGGCACCGGCCAGCTCGCGGGCCTGGCCGGAGCGATGACAATCCAGATCACCGACGGAAAACACTTCTACGACTTTCAGTACATGCTGGCCGAGCCTTCCGGCGGCGCGCAGTGAGGCGTTGAGGACGTCGCCGGGCTGGAGAAGCCGTTTCCGGCGGCCGATCGTTCTCCTCGCGTTCTTCCTCGCGTGCGCCGCGGTCTCCAACGCCACCGCCGCCGGGCCGGTGACGATGCGATGGACGGTCCAGGGCGCACAGCGGGAGGCGCTCGTCTTTCCCGCATCGCAGGAGAACGCCTCCGGGAAGATCCCCGTGGTCTTCGCATTTCACGGCCACGGCGGAAACACGCGCGGGGCGGCGCTCGGGTTCCGATTCCAGGAGCTCTGGCCCGACGCGCTCATCGTCTACATGCAAGGGCTGCCGACGAAGACCGATGTCGATCCCGAAGGACTGCAGGCGGGCTGGCAGCGCGACCCGGGGGAGCTCGGCGATCGGGACGTCCACTTCTTCGACGCGGTGCTCCGGACGCTCCAGCGCAAGTATCGGGTCGACGATCGCCGCGTCTACGCCACCGGCTTCTCCAATGGGGCCTTCTTCGTCTACCTGCTGTGGGATGAGCGGCCGCAGGTCTTCGCAGCGTTGGCGCCGTGCGCCGCGGTGATTCGGAACACGGTCCACCCTGCGCAGCCCAGGCCGCTCCTGCATATCGCGGGCAAGCAGGATCCCCTCGTTCCGTTCGCGGACCAGGAAGCGACCATCGCCGTCGCGCGCCGCCTCGATCGGACGGAAGAACGGGGCAAGCCCTGCGGGCAGGGATGCACGATCTACACGTCGGCGAACCGGACACCGGTGATCGCGCTGGTCCATCCCGGCGGCCATATCGTTCCAGCGGGAGCCTCACGGGTGATCGTGAAGTTCTTCCAGGCGCAGGTTCGATAGATCTCGCGCGACGCGATGCCTCTGGAGATCCGCAAAATCGGGGCCGATGAGTTCGGGCTGGTCTGGCCGATCTTTCACGCCGTCATCGCCGCCGCGGACACCTACACGTACGATCCCGCCATGACGCTGGAGGAGGCCCGGAAGCTGTGGACCACGCCGCCCGCGCGGTGCTTCGTGGCCGAGGACGGCGGCGTGGTGGTGGGCTGCTACTGCGTCAAACCGAACCAGCCCGGCCTCGGTGCGCACGTCGCCAATGCGGGGTACATGGTCGCGCCGGAGGCCCGGGGCCGAGGCATCGCCGGCGCGATGTGCGAGCACTCGCTCGCGATCGCGCGCACGGCGGGGTATCAGGCCATGCAGTTCAACGCCGTCGTTGCAACCAACGCCGCGGCCATTCGCGTGTGGCGCAAACACGGCTTCGAGGTCGTGGGACGCATCCCGGAGGGGTTTCGCCACGGCCGCCTCGGGCGGATCGACCTGCTGATCATGTACCGGCGCCTGTGATGGCCGGCGGCGAGCGCGGCACCGCGCGTTGATCGCGCGGGCGGCGGCGAGGCGCTGCCCGGAGATCGTTTGGTTCCGCCAGCGCGCCGCGCGTCATGGCTCGGAGGATCGCGCACCGGTGCTCGAAGAGACCGGACCGGCCCGTCGCTCTCTCATAGAGCAGCGCGAAGCTCGCGTTGCCCTGACAGACACCCTCGATTTCGCAGCCCCGGCACTCCGGAATCTGTCCCGGCGTGCGCGATTGGACGTGCCGGCGAAAGGCAGGGGAAGCCAGGACGGCGGGAAGGTTCGCCACCGGTCCCAGCTCTCGTTCCGGGTTGTATTCCCACCGCACGACCTGGCCGAGCGCGTCCACCACCAGCAGCACATCGTCGGCTGGCGGCGGAAGGCCGGCCCCTCGCCGGACTTCGCCGATCGCCTTGAGCGGTCGCGCCCAGCATCCGCCGACCTCGATCCCCAGCGCTCGACCCCTTTCGCGCAACGCCAGCAGGCGGCGCGTCACGACGCGCGGGTCGGGGTGCACGGGGGCGAGAACGTCCGGCTCCAGGTTCAGGAGCCGGACGCCGAGTCGAGCGAGCAGGGAGAGGAACGGCAGTCCGACGCGCGGGAAAGTCTCCACGGTCATCGTGGCGTTGACGTTGGTGACCGCGACTCCCGCGGCAAGGAGGCGCCGGAGCCCGGCGATGACCGCATCGAACGTGGGCTGGCCGGCCTTGGTGTATCGGATCGAGTCGTGGACGGCCCGCGTTCCGTCGATGCTGACCTCCGCGGAAATCTGGAGCTCCGCCATCTCGGCCGCAGCGGCCTCGGTCGCGAGAGTGGCGTTGGTCACCATCGAGATGTCGAGAGCGCCGCGGGGCCGGAAAGACCGCGCGTAGCGCGCGGCCTGGAGAACGACGTCGGCGTTGACGAGGGCCTCTCCTCCGCGGAACTGGAGGCTCACGCCGGCTCGCCCGTTTCCGTCGGCGACGGCGAAGAACTGGTCGATGGCCCGGCGTGCCGTCTCGATCGACATGCGCGTCTGGGCGCGGCCCGAGCGCAGGTCCATGAGCTTGTCCTTGATGCAGTAAGGACAGGCCAGGTTGCATTGCTCCGCGGCCAGCAGGACCAGCCCGCGCAGGTGGGCGCCGGACGCGGGCCGGCTCGGGCGCATCGCGCGGATGAAGTCCGCGCGCTCGTCGGCGTGCGGAGGCACCAGGAATCGCCGGGCCACCAGGGTCCGCAGCGTATCCGCGAGCAGCCGCCGCGCCGCGCGCGTCAGGACCGAGGCTGGCCGCGCCGGCGTTCGAAAGAGATCGAGGAGGTCCTCCCCCTCCCGATTGAGAATCAGGCTCGTTCCCCACAAGGAGTGGAAGAGGACCGTCTCGCGCCGATCGATCGGAACCCGGACGAGAAACGGCGAGCGGACCACCAGGTCCGCCAGGGAATCCGGGTCCGTCGCGGCCGCCATGCTTGCCGCCGCCGACGAAGCGCCGCGCTTCGCCATCTCGAGATCCAGCCGCTCAGACCGGCTTCTTCATGACGCCAGAGAAGCCGCCGCCGCTGTAGCCTCCCATCATCCCGCCTCCGGTGACCTTTCCCTTGCGGGCGTCGAGGTCGCGGACGCGGACCTTCGAGGCCTTGACGGCCTTCTTCTTCGAAGCCTTCTTGCGTTTGGTCGCCATGACGCTCACCTCCGGTGCTGCGGCCGGTCGCCGATCGGAAAACAGGAATGCGGGGATCGAGCAATTGTAGCCCCGGCGCTCGGCGCCCGGAGTTGAGCGGCTTGAAGAGGCGGGCTATCTTGGCTTTGCCTCGGAGCGTCGAACCGTCGGACCGTCGGACCGTCGAACCGCCGAACAGTCGAACCACTGAACCACCGGTTTCGAGATTGGAGCGCGTCATGGCCTCGGTCCTCTCGCACCCCGCGGTGCCGCTGGCGATGGCCGTCGCGCTGGGCCCGCGCGCGGCGCCTCCCGCGCTGGTCGCGGCCGCCTGCGCCGCGAGCGTGCTTCCCGACGCGGACGCGCTCGGCTACTTCGCCGGCATCCCCTACGGCGATCCCCTCGGCCACCGCGGCTTCACACACTCCCTCGTCTTCGCGTTCCTGCTCGCGATCGCGGCGGCGGCCGCCGCCGGACGGCTGGGCGCGCGGCCGGTCGCGGCCTTCCTCCTCGTGTTCGTCAGCGCCGCGTCGCACGGCCTTCTCGACGCGATGACGACCGGCGGGCTGGGCGTGGCGTTCTTGAGCCCGTTCTCCAACACGCGATTCTTCCTTCCCTGGCGCGTGATCCTCGTTTCTCCCATCGGCGTCGGCCGCTTCTTCTCCCGGCGCGGGCTGGACATCGTCCGTTCCGAGCTCCTCTGGGTCTGGATGCCGTGCGTAGCGGCGGCTTTGCTGGGCCGCTTTGCCCGCCGCGCCCTGGCGGGAGCCTGACGTGTCCAGGCCCGTGCGCGCCTTCGAGTACGCGCTGCCCGGAGGATGGACCGTCCGGGCCGGGCGCACCGACTCGGACAACGAGCGGTTGACCTTCGAAGTCGCGCAGCCCGGCGATTGGTGGTTTCACGTGCGCGGCCTCCCCGGCAGCCACGTGATTCTCCAGGGGCCGTCCGGCGCGGAGCCGGACCGCGCCACGCTCGAGCGGGCCGCGGCCATCGCGGCCTACCACAGCAAGGCGCGGGCGGCGGGCGTGGTGCCGGTCTCCTGCACGCGGGCCCGCGACGTGACCAAGCCGCGCGGCGCGCCGGAGGGAACGGTCGCGATCCGCCGTGAGCGGGTGCTCAAGGTCCGGCCGTCGCGCGGGGAGCGGCCCGGCCAAGCGGATCCGGACGCCGAGGAGCCGCGATGACCGACGGCGTGATTCTCTGGCGGCGGCTCGACCGCCTCGGCCACGAGGCCGCCCGGCTCGATCCGGAGAACGGAATGTGGCGGCTCCGGGGCACGGCGGTCTTCGCGCAGGAAGGGCAGAGCTGCCGGCTCGATTACGAAGTGCTCTGCGATGGGCGGTGGCGTTCCCTCTCGGCCCGGGTCGAGGGTTGGGTCGGGTCGGAGACGATCGCGGTCGAGCTGGCGTCGTCTCCGGACGGGCGGTGGCGTTTGAACGGCGCGGATCAGCCGCAGGTCGACGGCTGCGTCGATCTGGACCTGAACTTCAGCCCTTCGACGAACCTCCTCCCGATCCGCCGCCTGAATCTCGCCGTGGGAGCGGAGGCGTCGGTGCGCGCGGCCTGGCTGCGGTTTCCCGGCTTCCGGCTCGAGCCGCTCGAGCAGCTCTATCGCCGCACGGGCGACCGCGCCTACCGGTACGAGAGCGCCGGAGGACGGTTCACCGCCGATCTCGAGGTCGACGGCGCCGGCTTCGTCCGGCGCTATCCGGGCGTTTGGGAATTCGAGCGCTGAGGTCATTGGCTTAAGGCTTAAGATCCTTCGCCTCAGGGACCGACGAGGAGATCCCCATGCTCGAACAGAGACCCAACTGCGAATGCTGCAACCGCGACCTCGCGCCGGAAGGCGACGAGGCCTGGATCTGCTCTTTCGAGTGCACGTTCTGCCGCGACTGCGCGCGGACGCGGCTCGTGCTGCGCTGCCCCAACTGCGGCGGAGAGCTGACGCGCCGCCCGGCACGGCCGGCGCGACTCCTGTCGAGGTTCCCGGCCTCGACTTTGCGTGTCTTCAAGCCCGAGGGGTGTCCGCCGGCCGCTGCCGCATCGTGAGGGCCTGAGGGGAGCGCGGCAGCGCGCCGGGGGGGATCGCCATGGCCGACGAGAAGCACGACAAGAGCTTCCACATGAGTCCGGCGGATTTTCGCCGGCACGGACACGCGGTGATCGACTGGATCGCCGACTACCACGAGAAAATCGAGGACTTTCCCGTCCTCTCCCGCGCGGAGCCCGGCCAGATCCGGGCGTCGCTGCCGCCGCAGGCGCCGGAGCATGGCGAGCCCTTCGACAAAATGCTCGCCGACGTCGACCGGCTGATCCTGCCGGGAATCACGCACTGGCAGTCCCCGAATTTCTTCGCGTACTTCCCGTCCAATTCCTCCGGCCCGGCGATCCTGGGGGAGCTGCTGTCGGCCGGCCTCGGGGTCCAGGGCATGCTCTGGTCGACCAGCCCGGCGTGCACGGAGCTCGAGACGCACGTCCTCGACTGGCTGGCCGACATGCTGGCGTTGCCGGAACAGTTTCGCTCGAGCGCGTCCGGCGGCGGCGTCATCCAGGACACCGCGTCGAGCGCCTCGCTCTGCGCGCTGCTCGCCGCGCGCGAGCGGTCGACCGGATTCGCCAGCAACGACCGCGGCTGCGACGGCAAGCTCGTGGCCTACACTTCGACCCAGGCCCACTCCTCCATCGAGAAGGCGGTCAAGATCGCCGGCCTGGGAGCGCGCAACCTGCGGCTCGTCGCGGTCGACGAGACGTTCGCCATGCGGCCGGACGCCCTGGCCGGGCAAATCGAGGAGGATCGCCGGAGCGGGCTCCTCCCCTTCTTCGTCTGCGCCACGGTCGGGACGACCTCCTCCAACGCGCTCGATCCCCTCGTCCCGATCGGCGAGATCTGCCGCCGGGAGCGCGTCTGGCTCCACGTCGACGCGGCGATGTCGGGGACCGCCGCCCTCTGCCCGGAGTTTCGCTCGATCCACGACGGGCTCGAATCGGCCGACAGCTACTGCTTCAACCCGCACAAGTGGATGTTCACGAACTTCGATTGCGACTGCTTCTACGTGGCCGATCGCAAGGCTCTCATCCAGGCGCTCTCGGTGCTGCCCGAGTATCTGCGCAATCAGGCCACCGAGTCGGGCGCGGTGATCGACTACCGCGACTGGCAGATCCCGCTCGGCCGCCGGTTCCGGGCCTTGAAGCTCTGGTTCGTGATCCGCCACTACGGAGTGGAGGGGCTCCAGCACCACGTGCGGCGCCACGTGGAGCTCGCCCAGCAGCTGGCCCGGCAGATCGAGAGGTCGGATCGTTTCGAGCTGGCGGCGCCCGCGCCTCTCAATCTGATCTGCTTCCGGCACAAGGCCGGCGACGACGCCAACCGCCGGCTGCTGGACAGCGTGAACCGCAGCGGCAAGCTCTACCTGACGCACACGCTTCTGGACGGGCGCTTCACCTTGCGCCTGTGCATCGGGCAGACGAAGACGCAGGAGCGCCACGTCCTGCAGGCGTGGCGGGCGATCGAGGAGGCGGCGCGAGAGCTTCCAGGGTCCGCGGCCGAGGAGTCGAACCAGTCGAAGGCTTGATATCGTCCTCGGATTCGGCGGAGGAACCGATGAGGCGAGTCACCGGCATCGGCGGCATCTTCCTCGAGAGCAGCTCCTTCGGCCTCAGCGGGAGGTCGCCGGCGGAGAAGGCGTAGGGCGCGATGCCTTCGCCCCCCGGACGGACGGGAGATCCGACCGTCCCGAAAGCAGGAACGGCCGGCGCAAGGCCCTCAGACTCCGGAACCCGCCGGACCATCGTCGACATCTACGGGAGCAACTACACCCGCTTTGCCGAGCCTCTCTACGCGGAAATCCGCAGCGAAGCGTTCGGGGAGGACCTGGGTTCCAACTCCTGGCTGACGGCGCAGGAGCTGGCCGGCATGGCCGCCAGCCTGGGGCTCACCGCCGCGTCGCGGGCCCTGGACGTAGGGTGCGGTGCCGGCGGCCCGGCGATTCGACTGGCGCAGAGGTCGGGCTGCCGGGTCGTGGGGATCGACCGCGACGAGCGCGCCATCCTTCAGGCGCGATCGGCGGCGGCGGCCAATGGGTTGGGCGAGCGTGTCCGCTTCGATCTGGCCGACGCCACGGGATCGCTGGCATTCGGTCCGGACGCGTTTGATGCCCTCGTTTGCGTCGACGCCCTCAACCACCTGCCCGACCGCCGCGCCGTCTTCGCACAGTGGGCGCGATGGTTGAAGCCCGGCGGCCGCCTCTTCTTCAGCGACCCGATCGTGCTGACGGGGCCGGTCTCGGCGGAAGAGATTCTGTTGCGCGCTTCGATCGGCTCGTACCTTTTTCTGCCGGACGGAGAGAACGAGCGGCTGCTGGCCGAAGCCGGGCTTCGGCTTCTCCGCAAGGAGGACAAGACGGAAAGCGTCGCGGTCGTCGCGCAGGGCCGGAGGCAGGCGCGCTCGAAGCGGGCCGAGGAGCTGCGGAAAATCGAGGGCGAAGCGTTGTACGAAGGTCAGCAGAGATTCCTGGAAACCTGCGAGACGCTGGCGCGGGAGCGCAGGCTGTCCCGTTTCGTCTATCTCGCGGAGCGATCGCCGGAGCACCCTGGCTCGGTGACGTCGCGGGACCCGGCCATCCGTCGGCTCGGCTCGGAGGCGGAGGCCGGAGAGTGCGCCCGCATGATGGCGGCCTCCGAGCCGTGGGTGACGCTGGGCCGGGACGAGAAGGCCTCGCTCGCGTTCCTGCGCGACGCCACACGGGAGCGCTACGTCGCGATCGAAGACGGAGCGGTCGCCGGATTCCTGGTTCTCAACATGCAGGGCGCCTTCGCCGGATACGTCCAGACGATCTGCGTCGCGCCCCACGCGCGCCGGAAGGGGCTCGGGACGGCGCTCCTGCGGTTTGCCGAGGAGCGCGTCTTCCGGGAGTCCCCGAACGTCTTCCTCTGCGTCTCCGACTTCAACCCGGACGCCCGGCGGCTCTATGAGCGGCTGGGCTACCGGTCAGTCGGCGAGCTCACCGACTACATCGTCTCCGGGCACGCCGAGATCCTGATGCGCAAGACGATCGGTCCGCGGACGGGGGCCGCTCCGGCACCGGGAGGGACACAATGAGAATATTGTTAGCGGTCTTTTCCGCGGCGCCGCGGACGTCCGCCCCGGCCGCCAACGGCGCGTCTTCCCCGCTCGCGCCGAGTCCGGACATCCACCCGTGGTATTCGGCCAGGAACATCACGGTCTCCGCGCATGGATCGGGTGCGCCGCCGAAGTGAGTCCGGGTCGTCGTTGAAGAAGATCTGCGTCTTCTGCGGCGCCAACGCGGGGAGAGATCCGATCTACGCGGAGGCGGCCGCTGCTCTGGGAGCGCACATGGCCGGCGCAGGGATCGGGATCGTGACCGGCGGCGGCCGCGTCGGACTGATGGGCGTCGTCGCCGACGCCGCGCTCGCCGCGGGAGGCGAGGTCGTGGGCGTCATTCCCCAGGCGCTGCTGGCTCGGGAGATGGGACACACCGGCCTGACGCGCCTCGAGGTAGTGTCCACGATGCACGAGCGCAAGGCGCGGATGGCGGAGCTTTCCGATGCCTTCGTCGCGCTGCCCGGCGGGATCGGGACGCTCGAGGAGCTCTTCGAGGTCTGGACCTGGGCCCAGCTGGGCGTCCACGAGAAGCCCTGCGGTCTCTTCAACGCCGCCGGCTACTACGATCCGCTGCTCGCGTTCCTCGATCACTCCGCCGCCGAGGGATTCGTGCGCGAGGCGAGCTTGCGGATGCTGGTCGTCGAATCCGATCCGGTCCGGATGGTCGAGAGGCTGTCTTCCTACGAGCCTCCGGAAGTCCGCCGCTGGGTCGAGCCGTCGGCCACGTAAGTTCGTAGGCCGGCCGTGCCCCGCCCCCCGAAAGATCTAGAACGTCACAGGACTGTAGCCTACAAACAGCGGCAAGCTTCCGTTTTTGAGGGCGGCGGCGTAGCTGAACCCGGGTTGGTCGGAAGTTACAATGACATGGTAGGGCGAGGGGAAGCCATATTTGCACGGTGCCGCTTCGACCATCGACGGAAGCACGGTCTTCTGGACCACGGAATTTGGCGGCACCGCGATCTGGACCGTCATTATGAGGGGATCGACGTCGTTCGCGACCTCTGGAGCGGCCACACTATCGCTGCAGCGGATTTGGACTGTTGCCAGGGCTGGCACCGTGCCGGCGTTGTACACGCCAACATTGATCCGCGCGTCGATTCGCGGCGTTCCAGTGATCGCAGCGTCACCCACATCCGTACCCAGGTGGTACTGGGACGTCCCTCCGGGAACGAGCGCGTTCACCACCTGAAGAGACAGACCGCCGCTGACGGACGCCTCGAACTCACAGGGCGGCGACGTGCTTCCGGCTGCGGGCTGGTTGATGAAGACCTCCCCCCGATCCGACACGACGACCCCATCGGGTACCTCGAGCTGGTCGACCCAGATCGGCGCGACGGATCGTGACGCGTCGGGTGCCCAGTGCGGATCCGTCGGTGAATCGCCAAGGATCTCGGTCGTGTGATGGGGAGCAAGCGTCAGGTCCCGCGCATCCGCTCGCACGGGGCCGTTGCTCACACTCATGAGGCGAACTGTCTGAGGGAGATCCGTCGTATTCGTCAGAAGAAGCCGGCTCTGCCAGGCGTAGAAGGCGTCGCACAGCGGAGGCTCGAACGGAAACTGCGTTTGGAACTGGACGACCCAGATTTGGCGTCCCCAGAGGCTTGCCGACACCGCTATCAGGACTGCGGCCATAGCGAAGACGCGAGCCACAGCAAATCGTTTATTGGCCAGCATTTGTCACCGCAACAGCGAACGTCTGCCCCGGTGTCGGCAGCGAAAAGGCTGTCACCGTAATTACAACCGTATTGTGGGTCGGGTTGAGCTCGTTCCCCGGTATCACGACCCGCTCGACGTTATTGACCGAGTCGCGGTACAGGACTCCAGGCGGCCGAGGTTGAGTAATTCCATTACTCAGGTAGTTGCCTTGCCAATTCAGCGCCGTATTAGGTCCGGCGTACGCGTTCAGGTTCAAGTCATTCAGGGCCACGTAGTGCGTGCCGGCAGAACCCGCCGGGTCCGTCCACACGAGCGTAATGTTGACGGGTTTCGTCAGGTCGCGGACCGTGAGGGTTGGGCTAGTCCATATGGATCCCGATGTGATGAAACTTGTGCCTTGATTGTAGAAGTAGTAGTTCGTCCACGTACCAAAGAGGGGTTCAAGACTAAGCATGCCCCAGCCTTGGTATGGGTCCGGAATGTGAGCTGGGCACGCTGCCGATATCTCTCGCGCCGTTAATTAGTATCGCCTTCGTCAGAGCCGGCGACGGATCGCTCCCGGTATTGGTCCGATACCACTTCCGGACCAGGGTGGAGGCGCCGGCGGTCGCTGGAGCCGCGAAGCTTGTTCCGGCGGCCATAGCATATCCTACGCCGTCGATCGTGGCTATCGGGGTGGTGCCGTTGCATAGGATCTGGTTGGCCCCTCCGCATATGTATATGCTGCGGTCGATAGGGCCTGTAACACGGGTGCTTGGAGCAACCAGGTCGGGCTTAACGAGACTGCTCGGATCCCAGACATCAGAGTAGCTTGGAATTCGCCGCGCGTCCTGGGGCGACGGAAAGGTATTCCAAGCGCACGTGCCTCCCGTCAAAACGTTCGTCCAGTTCAGAGTGAAGTTGTCCGTCGAACCAACGGTGATCCCGTCTTTTGCTGTCGCGGGCGCCCTGACGAAATTGGTGGGTGTACAGCCTTCGTGGGGGTTGTCTGTATGTCCATTGCCGGCCGCGAGCGTGAACAGCGTGCCAGCGGCTGCCTTGTTATCCACGATGGCCGAGTCGAGAGAGGTATAGGCGCATCCACCGGAGGTGGCGTCGATGTTTAAGCTGTAGTTCACGACGTTCGCGCCAGCATTAACGACATTGTCGACGGTGCTCGAAAAGGTCCCGTCCGTGGTGCGACACTGATAATACTTGTCTTCGATGAGCCGAACGGTCGGTGCTATGCCCAGGCCAAAGAGATAGCCGTTTGTGCCATCTGTCCTGTCGCTTGCGGGATAGCCGGCCACTACAGAGGCAGTTAGCGTGCCGTGATAATCACGATCTTCGGGAGAGGGCCAAAGACCATGAATCTGGTTGATTACAATCGTCTGATTTCCGCCGTTGACATACTTGAAATCGGGATGAATGCCTGCAAAGCTGATGTCTCCGTTGTCGAATCCGGTATCTATCATGCCGACTGTTGTATTGCTGAACGTGTTAGCGCCGATCGCAAACCCATGATTCGAGAGCCATTGCAGGTAAGTACTCGAATTGGTCGAGGGAAGAGTCGATTCGCCGTTTGTGACGGTTCCTGGCTGCGCAATCAGCTGGGCTTGCCGCTCACTCGATAGCGAGGGTTGGCCGACCGGCTCAATCTCGAAGATGCGGTCGATGCTGGTTAGATTCCGGGCGTCCATGTCGGTCAGCGATGCCTGGTACAAGGCCTCGCCTGGGGCGCGGCTCAACTGCTGGACAGGAGTCGGCGAGAGCGACGTCAGCAAAGGAACTAACGATTCCTCGGCCGTCTCTTCTGATACGCGAAGCACTACGTCACGGAAGGGACTCTCGCCGGCGGTCTCCTGATCGAAGCCAAACGCCTTCAAACCTGCCGGCAGGGGAAAGACGCCGCGCAACCAGGGACGCCCTGTCTTTAGCGTGGCGGGATCGACTCCGTTGACTCTGACAACATAGGCGACTGGACCCAGTGCCTGCAGGAACCGAATCCCGTGCTGCTCCAAGTCCTGCAGCCAAACGTCTTTTGCGTAGCTGTTGAGAGTTAAGAAGCAGACAGGTCCAGCAACGGAGGACGGCGGATTGGGCCCGACGTCCGCGTCGATTATCTGATCGTGGTAGCTGAATTTGTCCATGTCGGTCGCGATCTCGGCGTCCGTTCCCTCGGCCTGCACGGCCGTGACGACCGCGGCTGCGGCCGACGCCGGACCCTTGAATACCGTCATGGTCCCGTAGTCGGCGAGAGCAGCATAGCCGGCTGCGGCGATGGGTCAAGAACACGTGTCGAAATGGCGAGCGGTTGGCCGGGCGCGGAGAATGCCTTGTAAACGACGATCCTCTTTTCCTGCGGCTGGGTGGCCGATCCGAGACTCGCCAACACGCCGAAGACAACCGCGGATAGAGCGACGGCGCTGAACGGAGAAAGCCGTCTGCCGAGACGGAATGCTGGGTTGGAATTCACGCTCCACCTCCGGATTCGATTTCCGGACCCACGCTACCCGGACAACCTGGCAGATGGAACTAGCCGCACGGCTAGTCTTGGTCTAGTTTTCGGCTAGGTGAGAACGACTCTTGACACCCGAGACTTCTCGCGGTTGACCCATCAGGATCGTCCGGCAAGAGCTAGGCGGACCAGATCACGGCGATGGGCGGTGCCCGTTTTGCGAAGGAGACGGCCGATGTGGAACTTCACCGTTGACTCGGTGACGCCGAGCTGGCCGGCAATCTCCTTGTTCGTCGGGTCGTCTCGAAGTGCTTCCAGTACGCGGCGCTCGGCGCGCGTCAAGTCGAATTCGGAGGCCTCCCTCGAAGGCTCTTGCGATTGAATCGCGTTTGCCATCAGTTTTCGCGGAGCCCACATGTCTCCTCGAGCGACGGCCTCAATGGCCTCCAGGATCTCGGGAGGTTCGGCGTTGAAGCCGAGGACACCGATCGCACCAGTGCGCAGGCATGGTTCGACGAAGCGGCGGCGGACCTCTGGAACGAAGACCAGGATCGCCGCGTCAGGAAATCGTGCCCGGGTTCGCAGGAGCGCTTCGCGTATGTCGGCCCAGGGGCGAGGCGCATCGAGCAGGACGACGCCTGCGCGACGGCCGCCAATTTCGAGGCCCTGCGCCGTTAGTAATTCCTCGATACCCTTCCTGCGCCATCGGTCCTCGCTCGAACGCCACGAGCGGTTTACGCCTCAAGCCCCTCTTTGAGTCATTTCCTGTTGCCATACGCACGGGATCTTTCTGGAGGCAAACTCCTCCGCTCTTGAAGTGCTGTTGGCGAGGCGTCTTCCACACAAACTATTTTGAAAATTTCTCGATTAGTCTTACGCCTTTCTTACGCCATAATCGGGCGTGGCCAACCGCATGCGCTCTTCCGCCAGCTCCGGCGCCGAGCCTCCTTCGAGAAACCTCGGCGTCTCCGGAAAACCGCCGTCGATCCCGGCGATCGTCGGGGCGGGGGCGCGCAAGGAGAAGCTGAAGGAGCGCGTTTGGAAGCCGGCTTCGCCCCGGGCCGGCGCCTCGCCCTACGCCGAGCTCCACGCCGCGTCCGCGTTCTCCTTCTTGGACGGCGCGTCGCCGCCCGAGGACCTGGTGGAAGAAGCCGCGCGGCTGGGCCTTCCCGCCGTCGCCCTGATCGATTCCAACGGCGTTTACGGCGCGCCGCGTTTCTACAAGGCAGCCAGGGCGGCGGGGCTGCGCGCGCTCGTCGGCGCGGAGGTGGCGCTGAGTGGGAGAGGGGGAGAGGGGGAGAGGGGGAGACAAGAGAGATCACCCACTCCCCCACTCCCCCACTTCCCCCCTCGCCTTTCAATCACCCTCCTCGTCGAGAACCGCGCCGGCTACAGGAACCTCTGCCGCCTGATCACCGCGGGGGCGCTCGGGAAAGCCAAGGGCGAGACCGCGGTGACGTGGGAGCAGGTCGCGGCGCACGCGGAGGGGCTCCACTGCCTGACCGGAGGCAATGAAGGGCCGGCCGCGCGGGCGCTGGCCGCGGGCGGGCTCGACGCCGCGCGGGCCGAGCTCGAACGCCTGAAAGATCTTTTCCCCGGGCGCCTCCACGTCGAGCTTCAGCGACACCAGCTTCGCGAAGAGGAGCACCGCAACCAGGCCTTCGTGGATCTGGCACGCGCTCTGCGCCTGCCGCTCGCCGCGACCAACGGCGTGCGCTACACGCGGGAGAAGGACAAGGATCTCCACGACGTTTTCACCGCGATCCGCAACCACACGACGCTCGATCGGGCCGGCACGCTTCTGGCCGGACAGCGCGAGCGCCATTTCAAGTCCGCCGACGAGATGTCGCGGCTCTTCGCCGATCTGCCGCAGGCCCTGTCCGGCGCCTGGGAGCTCTCGCGGCGGCTCGACTTCACGCTCGCGGACCTGGGCTACCGCTTCCCCGACTACCCGCTCCCGCCGGGGGAGACGCCGCAGTCGTTCCTGCGTCAGATCACCTGGAACGGCGCGCGCTCGCGCTTCCGGCCGCTGACCGCGCGGGCCCAGGCCCAGATCGCCAAGGAGCTGGCCATGATCGAGAAGCTCGATCTCCCCGGCTACTTCCTGATCGTCTGGGACATCGTGCGCTTCTGCCTGGAGAACCGGATCCTGGTCCAGGGGCGCGGCTCGGCCGCCAACAGCGCGGTCTGCTACGCGCTCTCGATCACCGCGGTCGATCCGGTGAAGATGGATCTGCTCTTCGAGCGCTTCCTCTCCGAAGAGCGCGGGGAGTGGCCGGACATCGATCTGGATCTGCCCTCCGGAGACCAGCGCGAGAAGGTCATCCAGCACGTCTACGAGAAGTACGGCCCCCACGGCGCCGGCATGACCGCCAACGTCATCACCTACCGCGACCGCTCGTCCGCGCGCGAGGTGGGCAAGGCTCTGGGGTATTCATTTGAGCAAGTCGACCGGCTCTCCAAGCACCTGGGAAGCTGGAACTTCGGCGAGATCAAGGAACCAATTGCCGAGCTCTCCAAGGAAGTCGCCGCGGCGGGGCTCGATCCCGACGACGCGCGCACGCCGCATTTCCTCCGTCTGTTCCTGAAGATCCAGAACCTCCCGCGGCACCTGGGCCAGCACTCCGGCGGGATGGTCGTCGCCAAGGGACGGTTGGACGAGGTCGTGCCGCTCGAGCCGGCCTCCATGCCCGGTCGCGTCGTCGTGCAGTGGGACAAGGACGATTGCGCGGACATGGGGATCGTGAAGGTGGATCTGCTGGGCCTGGGGATGCTGGCGGCGATGGAGGAGGCGATCCCCATGATCCGCACGCACGAGAAGGTCGAGGTCGATCTCGCGCACCTGCCGGCGGACGATCCGGCGGTCTACCGCATGCTGAACGACGCCGACACCGTCGGCTGCTTCCAGGTGGAGAGCCGCGCGCAGATGGCCTCGCTCCCGCGAAACGCGCCGAAGAAGTTCTACGACATCGTGGTGCAGGTCGCGATCATCCGCCCGGGACCGATCGTGGGCGGCATGGTGCGGCCGTTCTTCGAGCGCCGGCAGGGCCGGGCGCCGGTCGAGTATCCGCACCCGTGCCTGGAGCCAATCCTGAAGCGCACGCTCGGCGTGCCGCTCTTCCAGGAGCAGCTGCTGCGCATCGCCATGGTCGCCGGCGGATTCACCGGAGGCGAGGCCGAGGAGCTGCGGCGGGCCATGGGCTTCAAGCGCTCGATGGAGCGGATGGGCGCAATCGAGGCGCGGCTGCGCGCGGGAATGACCGCGCGCGGCATCGGCGCGGCGGCGCAGGAGCAGATCGTCAAGTCGATCACCTCGTTCGCCCTCTACGGGTTTCCGGAGTCCCACGCGGCGTCGTTCGCGCTGATCGCCTACGCCAGCTGCTATTTGAAGGCCCGGCATCCGGCGGCTTTCTTCGCGTCGCTCTTGAACTGCTGGCCCATGGGCTTCTACCACCCGGCGACGTTGATCAAAGACGCGCAACGGCATGGCACGCCGTTCCATCCGATCGACGTGGCGCACTCGGGATGGACGTGCCGGTGGGAAGCGCGCGGCGTGCGGCTGGGGATGCGCTTCGTCCAGGGACTTTCGGAAGCGGCGGGCCGGCGCGTCGAAGAGGAGCAGGGGCGTGCGCCGTTTCGCGACGCCGACGATCTGTCGCGCCGCGCGGCCCTGAAGCCGCACGAGCTGACCCTGCTGGCGCAGGCCGGCGCGCTGGCCTCCTTCGGCAAGACGCGCCGCTCGGCCCTCTGGCAGGTGGCCAAGGTGGCGCGCCCGGCCGGGCCGCTCTTAGCCGAGCTCCCCGTGGACGATCCGTCGCCGCTTCCGGAGATGTCTCCCGAGGAAGAGACCGCGGCGGACTACGCGGCCACGCACATGACCACGGGGCCGCACTGGATGGAGCACTGGAGAGAACGGTTGAACGCGCGGGGCATTCTCTCCGCCGCGGAGCTGACTCGCCTGCCGGACGGGAAACACGTCACGACTGCCGGGACGGTCGTGGTGCGCCAGCGGCCCGGCACGGCCAAGGGATTCGTGTTCCTGACGCTGGAGGACGAAACCGGACTGTGCCAGGCCATCGTGCGCCCCGACCTCTTCCGCGAGAATCGGGAGATCATCGTGGGATCGGGGTCCCTGATCGTGGAGGGAACGCTCCAGAAGCAGGACGGGACGCTCTCGGTCAAGGGACAGCGCTTCTGGGCGCTGTCGTCCCTGGAACCGATTCCCAGCCACGATTTCCGCTGACGCTTTCTCTACTCCTTCTGCGTCTGCGTCTGCTGACGGAGCAGATCCCGGATCTCTCTCAGGAGTACCTCCTGCGGGGAAGGCGGCGGCGCAGCCGCCAGCCGGGCGGCGAATCGCCCGAAGGGAAGAACGATCAGGAAGTAGATGCCCGCGGCCTTGATCAGGAACGCGATCACCGCGTTGATGAAGTTGCCGATCCCGACCGAGCCCATCCGGATCGAGGAAAAGTCCGGCTGTCCGCCCAGCATTCCGATGATCGGCGTGATGATGTCCTTGACCAGAGAGTCCACGATGCCGGAGAAGGCCACTCCAATGACGACGCCGACGGCGAGATCGACGACGTTGCCCCGCGCGACGAAATCCCGAAAACCCTTGAGCATGTTTTTTCCCTCATTGCCTTTCCCCGTCGCCTCTCGGCGAGGAAAGAAGCGCCGGCGACGCCTCCGGGGCTTCGCCGGCGCCCTCCGCTACTTGGACTTCTTAGCCTTGGTCGCCTTCTCCGCCTTGACTTCGACCGTCGTCGCGGTCATGCGGTACTCGATGGTCACCTTGGCGCCCACCTTCAGGTCTCCGGTGATCTTGGTTGAGGCGTCCCGCGCGATTTCCCAGCGGTCCTTCCCCTTCTGGACGGCGATCATCGTGTCGGAGACTTCCAGGACCGGCCCGGTGACCTGGTAGGTCTTCGTGGCGCCCGCCGCCAGGGAGGTCGAGAGCTGGAGAACCAGGACGACGCTTGCGAGAAGAACCGCGGCCTTCTTCATGTCGCTCCTCCTGTCGAAAAGATGAAACGGTCCAACGACAACGTTCTCAGTTTTTCTTCTGGCCCTCGCGGGAGGCCCGGTAGCCCGCCGCGATGGCGTCCTGCTCGGTCATGTACTTGCCGGACTTGGTCTTGCCGTACCAGCGGTCGCCCTCGTAGTGATAGACCTTGGTGGCGGTATTGACCCACACCATGCCCTTGGCCGGCGGCGCCTGGGGCGCCCCGACCTCGCCCGCCGAGGTCCCGCCGGCAGAATCCTGAGCGGCGGACGCGGACTTCGGAGTCGCCGCCCGCGCGGCGGCCGGAACCGGGGCAGCTGCGGCCGACGATCCGGAGGAAGCCGCGGAGCCGGCCGAAGACCCCGAAGACCCCGAGGGAGCCGCCGGAGACGCCGGGCGCGAGGTCCCGCTGGAGGACGCAGCCGAGCCGGCCGGCGCGGCCGGTCCGGACGATTTCGACGCGGAGCGCGCGCCCACGGTGACGCGTCCGGAAATTTTCGCGAGCGTGCTCTTGGAAACCCCCGCTCGAGAGAGATCGTCCACGGAGGAATAGGGCCGTCCCGCGATGATTTTCTTCGCGGTCGCCGGACCCACGCCGGGAAGGTCCTCCAGCTCTTTTTGAGAAGCGGAATTGACGTCGACGGGAGCTCCCGCGGGCGCGGACTGGGCGGCCGCCGGCTTGGACGAGGACGGGGCGGCGGCGCCTTTCGAGCCGGACTTCGGAGCGGCGGCGGCCGAGCCGGTCGACTTCGAGGCGGAGCCCGCGCTCGAGACGGTGACGCGGTCGCCGAGCTTGGCGATCGTCTTCTCCGAGACGCCCGCGCGCGAAAGATCCGAGACGGACGAGTAGGGCCGGCCGGCGATGATCTTCTTTGCCGTCGCCGCGCCGACTCCCGGCAGGTCTTCCAGATCCTTCTCGCTCGCGGTGTTGAGGTCGACCCTGGCCGCGGGTCCCTTGGCCTTCCCCGCGGCCAGCGCGGCGGGCGCGCCGACGGCGAGCACAAGGAGGACGAGCCCCAGGCGGGACAGCGATCTGGCGACGACGTTCATCGGAACCTCCCGGCGCGGAACCGCGCCTACGGACTTCCGGTCGAGCCTACACCCGGAACGACTCCGCGGAGCCGGCCGCCTCCGGGCCCGGACCCTGCCGCCGACCGACGCCTTTACGGACGAAAGAACGTCATCGCGAACAGCACCGAAGCGGCGCCGCCCAGGAGGAGAGAAGCGAACCAGACCCAGCGGCTCCGCGTCAGGGCGGCGACGGCGCCGAGCGCGATGGAAACTTGAAACAGCGCGACGGCGTTGGCGAAACCGTGGTGGTGATGCAGCAGATGGTCGGCCTCGGTCGACTTCTCGTCGCGTTCCTTCTCGAGCTCCCGCGCCTTCTTCTGGATCTCCGCCTGCTCCTCCGTGTAGCGCTTGACCTTTTCGCCGTATTCGGCCGGCGGCTCCTTGGCGATGGCGAGCCAGGACGTGCGCGCCGCCTCCGCCGTTGCCGCCTTGATCCCCTTGGCCTGGTAATAGGCCCACTGGTCGGAGGCCTCGGCCTGATGACGCGTCGCCTCGGTCTTCAAGACCAGGGCTTCGTTGACGGTCGCGCCGGCCTTCAGGGCCGCGATCGCGGCGAGCGCGGCGAAGAGCGCCGTCGTCAGGGCGATGGCCTTCAAGAAGGCTCCGCCCTCGCGCTCGACCTCCTCGTGGATTTTCTCGTTGAGCGTTTCGGTCTCGACTTCCGGGCCTTCGGGCATGGGCGAGTGTCCTCCTGTCGGTCGTCGGACAGCGTAACTGTAAGCGATCCGGGGACGGGCCGGCCCGGTCTCGGACGGGAACTTCCGCCCTCGGGCGGGGTCTTCCCCTGACAGAATGCGCCCGATGAAGAGGCTCTCCCGAGGTCTGTTGCCGGCGCTGACCGCGGCGCTCCTTCTTGGCTCCGCCGGAGCCGTGGCCTCGCGCAAGGCCCCTCCCGTCACGGCCGGCCCGAAGGCCGCGGCCGCCGCGCCCACAGGCGACTGGAGGGAGGTCGACCGGCTCGTCGCCGAGCAGAAGTTCGCGCAGGCCGCGAAGCTGGTCGACGACCTTCTGAACCGGGCCCGGACCTCCAACGACGAGAGCGGGTGGACGCGGGCCCTCGTGCGCCGCGTGCAGCTCGAGATCGGGCTCCACGGGTATGAGACGGCCGTCCGTTTCCTGAAAGAGCAGCCCCGGCCGCCAGGACTTCTCTCCCGCGTCACGCTCGATCTCTTCTACGGAGAAACCCTCGTCACGTACGCGCGCGCCTATTCCTGGGAGATCTCGCAGCGCGAGCGGGTCGACGCGCCAGGCGTCGACCTCAAGGCCTGGACCCGCGAGCAGATCTTCGAAGAGGCCCGGCGCGCCTACGGCGATGCCTGGGTCCATCGCGCCGACCTGTCGAGAATTCCGATCGGCAGTCTCTCCGAATACGTCGTCCCGAATTCCTATCCGACCGCCGTGCGGGGAACTCTCCGCGACGCCCTGACCTACCTCTCCGTCGACCTCCTCGCCGACACCTCCGGCTGGACGCCCGCGCAATCGAGTGCGGTCGAGGGCCTGGCCCTGGCGCGCCTTCTGTCCCGCGAGGGGCCGGCGGCGGATGGGCGCCTCGAAGGCCCCGGCCATCCTCTGGAGAAGATGGTCGCGGCCCTCGCGGACCTCGAGGCGTGGCACGCCGCGGCCGGCCGGGAGGAGGCCGCGTTCGAGGCGCGGCTGGAGCGCCTGCACCGGCTCCACGCTTCATTCACGCAGGAGCAGGACCGCGCCGCGATCCGCAGCGATCTGGAAGCGCGGCTCCCGCGCTTTCGGGACGTGGCCTGGTGGTCGGAGGGGATGGCGACGCTGGCCCGGTTCCGCCAGGCCGAGGAAGCTCCGGACAACCTGATCCGGGCGCTCGCCGCGGCGCGGCAGGGGGAGAAGGCCTATCCCGGCTCTCCGGGCGGAGAGGATTGCCGCGCGATCGCCGCGGCGATTGAGGCGCCCGACTTCCAGGCCGCATCGATGTCGGAAGACGGCCCCCGGCGCCGATCGATCGAGCTGACGCACAAGAACGTCGGCGCCCTGTACCTGCGGGCCTATCCGGTCAACCTCGTGACCCGCGTCGAGTCCGCGACCGACTACAACCTGCTCCCCTCGGGCCAGGAGGCCCGCGCCCTGATCGAACGCGAAAGTCCCGCCGCCTCCTGGAGCGTCGCGCTGCCGCCCACGCCCGATTTCAAGCCGCACCGGACGTTCGTCGCGCCTCCGATGGACACCCCCGGGCTCTACGTCATCGTCCTGTCGGCGCGTCCGGACTTCGCGGCGTCGAACAACCGGATCGTCTCCATGAACCTGATCGTGAGCGATCTGGTGATCGTCACGCGGTCCGAGGAGTTCCTCATCGAGGCGCGCGTGCTCGCGGGGCGCTCGGGCCAGCCCGTCGCTTCCGCGGCGGTGACCCTCTACCGATTCGACTGGAACCACCGGCACGCTCCGGTCGAGACGCGGCAGACGGGGCCGGACGGCGCGGCCCGCTTCGAATACACGCCGGGAAGCGAAGGGCGCTCGTACTTTCTCCTCGCGCGCAAGGGGAGCGATGTGACGCTCGACGCGAACTACCTCTCGCTCTCCCGGCGCGTCGCGCCCGCCGAGACGACGCAGTCGCTCCTCTACACCGACCGCGCCATCTACCGCCCGGCGCAGACGATCGACTGGAAGGTCCTGGTGTACCGCGGGCGCGCGGACCTCGGGAAGTTCCAGACGCTGGCGTCCTCGCCGGTGACGGTGAAACTCATCGACGCGAACAACCAGACGGTCGAGTCGAGGTCGCTCTCGACCAACGAGTTCGGAACGGCGGCGGGGGAGTTTCGGATCCCCTCCGGACGCGCCCTCGGCAACTGGCGCCTGGAAAGCTCGGCGGGAGGCATGTGCTTCGTCAGCGTGGAGGAATACAAGCGGCCGACCTTCGAGGTCTCGTGGAAGGACCCCGAAGGGGCGGTGCGGCTCAACCACGCCCTCGCCCTCTCCGGGAGCGCGCGCTATTACTTCGGCCTCCCGGTGGCGCAGGGGACGGTCGTCTGGCGCGTGACCCGCCAGGCCGAGATCCCGTGGTGGTGGCGCCATTGGGGGTGGATCCATCCCAACTGGGGGGAGCCCGAGACCGTGGCCCAGGGAAGCGCGCCGCTGCCGGCCGACGGCGCCTTCCGCGTCGCCTTCACGCCGAAGGCCGACGAGCGGTTGAAGGAGAAGTCCAACGCCATCGTGTACCGCTACGTCGCCACCGCCGACGTGACCGACGACGGGGGAGAGACGCGCGGCGCGACCCGCGCCTTCCGCGTCGGGTTCGTCGGCGTCGAAGCGACCGCGCGGATGGAGACCGCGTTCGTCCGCGCCGGGCAGCCCGCCGCGATGACGGTCGTCCGCACCGATTTGAACGGCGCGCCGCGCGCGGGCGCCGGGACGTGGCGGCTCCTGGCCCTGACGCCCCCGTCCGCCGCAGCGCTGCCGGCCGACCGCCCTCTCCCGATCGATCCGGCGCGCGAGCGGTTCGCGACGCCCGGGGACCGCCAACGCCCGCGCTGGGACGTCGAGGAGTCGCTCGACCCGATCCTTTCGGAGTGGCCGGACGGAGCCGAGCGCGCCCACGGCGCCGTGTCGCACGACGCCAGGGGCGAGGCGTCGATCGCGCTGCCGGACCTGCCCGCCGGAGCCTACCGCCTGCGCTACGAAACGGCGGACGAGCTGGGCGCGAAGTTCGAGCTGGCCCGGGACTTCGTCGTCGCGGGGCGGGGCATGCGGCTGCCCGTCGCCGCGGTCCTGCTGGCCGAGTCCTCGTCGGTCGCCGTGGGCAAGACCGCGCGGCTGCTCGCGCTTTCGGGGTTTCCCGACCAGGCCGTCACCCTGGAGCTCTACCGCGACGGCCGCCTCGTGGAGCGGCGCGCGCTCAAGGGCTCGGAGAGCCCGCTGCTGGAGTTTCCGATCGGCGAGAAAGACCGCGGCGGATTCGGCGTGCGCCTGTCGATCCTCCGGGATCATCAGTGGATCGCGCAGACCGCTTCGGTCTTCGTGCCGTGGGACGACAAGAAGCTCGATCTCTCCTTCGCCACGTTCCGCGATCGCGTGCGGCCCGGAACGACGGAGTCGTGGCGGGTGACGGTCAAGTCCCCCGACGGCAAGCCGGTCGAGGAGAAGACGGCGGAGCTGCTCGCCTACATGTACGACCGCAGCCTGGATGCCTTCCGTCCGCAGAGCCCTCCCGACCCACTGGCGATCTACCCCAACCACACCTCCCCGGGCTACGCGCGGTCGAGCCTCGGCGAGGCGGCCGCGCAATGGGTTTCCAGCGAGGGCTACGGGATCTCCCCGTCGGGGCCGGTCTTCTCCGGCGACCGCCTGAAGTTTCTCGACGGTTACGGCATCGGGGGTCCGGGCCGCAGGGGCGGGTTCCTCCAGGAAGGCGGCGCCAACGGGCGCGTGGCCGACGCGCTCACGGTCGCGGAGGCGCCAGCACCGGCGTCGGCGCCGATGGCCGTGGCCAAGAGCGCCGTCGCCGGCCGTTTGAACGAGGAGCGCAAGGACAAGGAGGCGTCCTCGGCCGTGGCCGCGGCGCCGGCCGCCCTGCGGAGCGAGTTCTCCGAAACGGCGTTCTGGAAGCCGCACCTGCTGACCGGCCCCGGCGGAGTCGCCGCGATCGAGTTCACCGTTCCCGACTCGGTGACCTCCTGGAACGTCTGGGTCCACGCGGTGACGCGGGATCTGAAAGCCGGGTCGCTCCAGAAGGAGACGCGAAGCGTCAAGGATCTGATGGTGCGCCCCTACGTGCCGCGGTTTCTGCGCGAGGGGGATCGGGCCGATCTGAAGGTGGTCGTCAACAACGCCACGGACAGAAAGCTGTCCGGCCGCGTGGCAATCGAGATCCTGGACGCCGCCACGCAGGCGAGCGCGTCGGCGGAGTTCGGTCTTCCGGCCGGGGGCGCGTCCGCGGCATTCGAGGCGGGCGGGGGAGGCAGCGGCGCGGTCACGTTTCCGATCGCCGCGCCACGGCGGATCGGCACCTACTCCTTCAAGGTCACCGCTGCCGCCGGGAGCGCGAGCGACGGAGAGCTGCGGCCCGTCCCCGTGCTGCCGGGGCGCCTGCACCTCGTGCAATCCCGCTTCGTGACGTTGAAGCCCGGCGCGCCGCGCACCATGACCTTTCCGGACATGGCGACAGGGGGCGATCCGTCGCGCGTGAACGAGCAGCTCGTCGTCACCGTGGACGCCCAGCTCTTCGAGTCTGTCTTGAACGCGCTGCCGTACCTGGTGCACTACCCCTATGAGTGCACCGAGCAGACGTTGAACCGCTTCGTGCCGACGGCGATCGTCTCCTCTCTCTTCCGCGACTACCCCGCGGTGGCGAAGATGGCGCAGGAGCTGTCGCGGCGGGACACGCGCCTGGAGACCTGGGACACCCAGGACCCCAACCGCAAGATGGCGCTCGAGGAAACGCCCTGGCTGGAGACCGCGCGCGGCGGCCGGGACGCCGGCGGCGAGCTCGTACGGATCCTCGATCCGATGATCGCCAGGGCGGAGCAGGAGGCCGCGCTGGCAAAGCTCATCAAGGCCCAGACCGCCTCGGGAGGGTTCCCCTGGTGGCCGGGCGGACCGCCCTCGCCCTACATGACCCTCTACATCCTCCACGGGTTCGCGACCTCGCTCGAGTTCGGCGGGCCGGCGCCCCGCGACGCCGTGGAAAGGGGCTGGGGTTACCTGGCTCGCTATGTGCGCGAGGACCTGGACCGGTGCATCGCGCAGAACGGCTGCTGGGAAACGGCGACGTTTCTGAACTACACGATGTCCTCGTACCCCGACCCGGCCTGGTACGCCAAGGCGTTCACGCCCGAGGACCGCAAGCGTCTGCTCGATTTTTCCTTCCGCCACTGGAAGGAGCACTCGCCGTATCTGAAGGCCCAGCTCGCCCTGGTCTTGAAGCGCGCCGGTCGCGTCACCGACGCGAAGCTCGTCTGGGACAGCGTCATGGACTCGGCCAGGACCGATCCGGACCTGGGAACGTACTGGGCGCGCGAGGACCGCTCCTGGCTCTGGTACAACGACACGATCGAAACGCAGGCGTTCGCGCTGCGGACGCTCACCGAGCTCGCCCCGAAGGACCCGCGGCGGGACGGCCTCGTCCAGTGGCTCTTCTTGAACAAGAAGCTGAACCAGTGGAAATCGACCAAGGCGACCGCGGAGGTCATCGCCTCGCTGGCCCACTACCTGAAGTCCGAGGGGGCGCTCTCGGCGCGGGAGGCGGTGTCGGTGGCGGTGGGGCGGGAAAAAGTGACCCTCACGTTCGAGCCCGACCATTACACCGGAAAGCACAACCAGATCGTCGTGCCCGGCGACAAGATCGATCCGAAGACATCGTCGACCATCTCTGTCTCCAAGGAGGGGCCCGGGCTCGCCTTCGCTTCGGCGACGTGGCACTTCGCGACCGACAAGCTCCCCGAAAAAGAGAGCGGCGACTTCTTCTCGGTCTCCCGGCGCTACTTCAGGCGGGAGGCGACCGCGTCGGGCTTCGTCCTGAAGCCGCTCTCCGAGGGGACCGCCGTCGCGCCCGGCGACGAAGTGGAAGTGCAGATCAGCCTGCGTTCCAAGCACGCCGCCGAGTACGTGCACCTGCGCGATCCGCGCGCGGCCGGGATGGAGCCGGAGAATGTCCTTTCGCGCTACAAGTGGGACCTGGGGATCTCCTGGTACGAGGAGACCCGCGACTCGGGCACGAACTTCTTCTTCGAGCAGCTGCCGGCCGGCGAGTACACCTTCAAGTACCGCCTGCGGGCGAACATGGGCGGGACCTTCCGCGTCGGCCCGGCCACGGTTCAATCGATGTACGCGCCGGAATTCGCGGCGTATTCAGCGGGAGACGTGGTGGTGGTCAGGTAGAGGACAATAGATATATTGTGACCGGTCAGTTCACCAAGTTCAAAGTTCAAACTTAGAACTTAGAACCCCGCACTGAACTCTCATCAGCTATCGCTTCGCCAACGCCTGCCTGGCTTCCGTCAGCATCGGATCGAGCGCGAGCGCGGTCGAGTACTCCTGGCGCGCGGCCTCGCGATCTTTCTGGCGCTCGTAGATCGCGGCAAGCCGCAAGTGCGCCTGCGCCAGGGACGGTTCCTCCGCGGTGGGCTGCCGGGCGAGGTAGCGCTTCAGGCTTTCGATTCCAATCTGCAGCTCCCGCCCGGAGAGGGCGGCGAGCTCGCCGATGTCGTAGAGCGCTTCGCCGTCGCGGCCGTCCTGGGCCAGGATCTGGAAGAGCGCGAAGGCGGTCCGGTAGTCCTTGCGCCGGATCGCCAGGTCCGCGCGCCAGTGGACGGGATCGGGGGCTCCGGGGGATTCCTGCATCGCGGCGTCGTACTCCTGCGCGGCGTCCGCATAGCGCTTCTCGTGCTCGGCGATCATCCCGAACGCGCGGTGGCCCTTGACCGGATCACGGCGTCGGATCTCCTGCGCCTGCGCCAGGGCCTTGCTGGAGCTGCCGCCCAGGAATCCCGGCGCGCGCAGGGCGTACTCGACGAGCGAGAGACGGGCGGCGAGGTTCTCGGGATCGAGCTCCACGGCGCGTTCGAACGCGCGCTCGACCTTGCGGGCGAGAAAGGGCTGGCGCACGACGCTCGCGTGCAAGGCCGCGGAGCCGTAGGCCCGGCCGAGCCAGAGCTCGGTCTCCGAGCTCGAGGGGTCCAGGGCGGACGCCCGCTCGAGCCAGTCCACGGCACGCTTGTCGTCCCGCTGCGACAGGTAGAAGCGGCCCAGCGCCGAGGCCGTGGCGGGATCGTTCGTGCCGGCGCGCGCGCACTCTTCGAAGAGGAGCCGGGCTTCCGCGGTCCGCCGCGCCGCGAGCATCGCCTGCGCCTCGTCCAGCCGGCACGGCTCCGCCGCGGCGGCGTGGGCGAGCCCCGCGAGGATCCCCGCGATCCAGGCGCGGCGGCGCCACGGTCCGATTCGTTCGCTCATTCCTTGTCCAGTACGCGCGCGGGAGAGTAACCGATTCGGTCGTGAGCGCGCCAGCCGGGGCGGCGTCGTTTACGGGAGCTTCGCCAGGGCCTCTTTGGCCTCGGGAAAGCCCGGGTCGAGGTTCAGAGCAACGGCGTACTCCTGCCGCGCCATCTCCGGACGCCCCGAACGCGCCAGGACGTTTCCCAGCCGCAGGTGGGCCCACGAGAGCGCCGGCTCGTTGCCGGCCGGGTCGTGGTGAAGGTAGAGCCGGAGACATTCCTCGCCGCGGGCCAATCCGTCTCCGGAGAGCGCCGCGACGCGTCCGATCTGGTAGCAGGGAGCGATCTCCTTGGGCTTGGAGCGGAGCAGGCTCTCCATGAGGTCGAAGGCCACCTTCCATTGTTTCTGCCGCACCGCAACGTTCTCGCGCCAGTACACCGGCTCATTGCGCTGCGGAAAGTGCGCCATGGCCCGGTCGTATTGTGCCGAGGCCGCGGCGAGATCGCTCTGAGTCTCCGCGATTCTTCCCGCGGCCCGGTACCCCTGCAGGCGGTCCCGCGCGGCGATTTCGGCGGCTTGCTCACGCGCCCGCGGGATGCTGCCGCCGACGATACCCGGCGCCAGCAGGTAAAACTCGAGCAGCGACATGCGGGCGTCCACCGACGCCGGATCGAGCGCGACCGCCCGCTCGAAGGCGGCATGGATCTTCCCGGCCAGCGACGCCTGCTTCAAGAAGTTGGCGTGCTCGGCCTGTTCCGCGTACGCGCGTCCGAGCCAGACCTGATACTCGGCCTTCCCCGGATCGAGGCGCGCGGCGCGCTCCAGCCACGAGATCGCCCCCGCCTGATCGTGCTGAGCCAGGATGGCCCGGCCCAGGTACTCCGCGGCCAGCGGGTCCCGCGCCTCGGCCCGGAGGCAGGGCTCCAACAGGGCCCGCGCCTCTGCATACTTCTGCGTTTCCAGAAGCGCCGCGGCGACGGAGGTCCGGCACGGCGCGCCCACCGCGGCCGACGCGGCGAGAAGGAAGACCGCCGCTGCGGCGGTCGGGACACAGCGTCGCCACACCCCGATTCTTTCGCTCATGGCTCGATGAAGCACGCGGCGCAAAGAATAAGGGATTCCGGGCCGCCAGACGAGGGCGGATCGGGTGAGGATTGTTCCGGTCGTGCCCGTCCCGGTTCGCGGCGCGACCAAGTTTCGCGGACTGAATCCGCGAAACGACTCGTGCCGCGGGAGCCGGAACGGAGCTCTCGGGGTCAGGCGTTCGGTCGAGCCCGCATCCGGGGGAGCCGAACGTCGGTGCGCGCCAGTGGCGCGCAGACCCCGACGCGCAGCGAAGGCGACGGCCTAGGCCGCGGCCGCGCCGTCGGAGATGATCTTGCCGTCGCGCACTTCGACGATGCGGCCGGCCCGGCGGGCCAGCGTCATGTCGTGCGTGATGACAATCAGCGTCCGTCCCTGCTGCCACAGCTCGGTGAAGATTCCCATGACGTCGCTTCCCGAGGAGGTGTCGAGGTTGCCGGTCGGCTCGTCGGCGAGCACGATGTCCGGCTCCATGGCCAGGGCACGCGCGATCGCAACCCGCTGCATCTGCCCGCCGGAGAGCTCGGTCGGCTTGTGCTCCATCCGGTCCGCGAGGCCCACGCGGGAGAGGAGCTCGGCCACCCGTTCGCGCCGCTTCTTGGGCGGCACGCCGCCGAAGAGAAGCGGCATCTCGACGTTCTCGAAGGACGAGATCTGTGGGAGCAGATTGAAGTTCTGGAAGACGAACCCCACGCGCCGGTTGCGGATGTCGGCGAGCTGGTCGCGGTCGAGGCCCGCCACGTTTTCTCCGGCCAGCCGATACGAGCCGTCCGTCGGTGTGTCCAGGCAGCCGATCAGGTTCATCATTGTCGACTTGCCCGAGCCCGACGGCCCGACCACCGCGACGAACTCTCCAGCGGAAATCGAAAGATCGATGCCTTTCAACGCCTCGACCTTGACCTTGCCGGTGTCGTAGATCTTTCGGATCGAGCTCATCGAAATGACGGGATTCACGTTGTCAACCATATCGGCTCCTCGGGTGCGACGTTCTAGGTTCTACGTTCTACGTTCCGCGAAAGGACCGCTATTCCCACACAACGTAGAACGTCGCACGCATCTCTTCGCACCTCTCATTACTCATAACGCAACGTCGACGCCGGGTCGATCGAGGCCGCGCGCCGCGCCGGGAAGTAACCGGCCAGGAGCCCGGCCGTCCCCAGGATGACGACCGTCGCGGCCCCGATGGGCCAGGAAAGGGTGGGTTTCCCCAGGAACTCGATGACCTCGGCCTTGTCCGGCGGGATCAATCCGAGGCCGGTCACGATCACGATCGCGATCACGGCGCCGGCGAGGCCCCCGACCAGGGTGTAGGAGAGACCCTCCAGGATGAATGGGCCGGTGATCCAGCGCCGGCGCGCGCCGAGCGCCATCTTCACGCCGATCTCCCGCGTGCGCTCCTTGACCACCGCATACATGATGTTGGCCACGCCGACGGCGCCGATGATGAGCGTCAGGGCTCCGACGATCCCGAAGAAGATCTCCATCCCCAGAAAGACCTTGGCCTCCGTCTCCTGCCCCTTGACGGTGTTCCAGATTCCCCACACGTGCGTGTCGCTCGGGTCGTAGCCGTACTTGGCGGCCATGACCTCGTTGGCCCGGGCGAGCGCATTCTCCATGTCCTCGGGGCGCCGCGTGTGGAGGACCAGCACCCAGAGCTTGTCGCGCCCGAAAAGCGCCTTGTACGTGGTGATGGGAATGACCGCGTGCATGCGGTCGGGATTCCCGTACGAGGAGGTCTGGGTCTTCTTCTGCATGACGCCGATGACGGTAAAAGGGGAGTTGTTGACGAGGAGCGTCTTGCCGACGGGGTCTTCCTTCTTGAAGATGTCCTCCGCCAGCTCGTTGCCCAGGAAGATGACCCGCCGCTGCTCCTCCTCGTCGCGGACGTCCAGGAACCGGCCGCCGCGCACCGGGTAGTGGCGCCGGCCGTCTCCGTACACCCAGCTCGTTCCGGTCACCGCGCCGCTGACGGTGGTGCGCCCGTAGGTCAGCGACGTGCGGCTGTTGCGCATCTCTCCCCAGATGGCGTCGCATTCGGGAATGCGCTCGCGCAGGAGCGGGATGTCGTCGATGCGGGGCTGGATCGGGCGGCCCTCGGGCAGGCCCTTCCAGACCTTGGAGGTTTCGCCGGGCCAGTGGATGGCCAGGTTCACGCCCATGGACTGCTCGTTGCGCGCGAACTGGCGCTTCAGTCCCTCGCCGAACGCGAGCAGGAGCAGAATGGTCACCGTGCCCCAGGCGATCGAGGCGATGGTCAGCGTGGCGCGTTTCTTCTGGAGCCGCGCCGAGGCGAGGAAGAGGCGAAACGTGAGGGACCAGTCGCGTCGCGTCACTGCCGGTCTCGCCTGCTAGAGCTTCATCGCCACGACGGGATCGAGACGGGCGGCGTCGCGCGCCGGAAAGTAGCCCGCCGCGAGCCCGGTCGTGCCGAGAACCAGCGCGGTCAGGGCCGCGACGGAAAACGAGATCTCCGGATTGCCCACCGACTCGGTCACCCCGAGCGAAGGAAACACGGCGCACACGACCCAGGAGATGGCGAAGCCGATGGCGCCGCCGAATCCGGTCAGGAGAAGCGTCTCCAGGAGCAGTTGGCGAAGCACCCAGCGCTGGCGCGCGCCCAGGGCCATCTTGATGCCGATCTCCTTGGTGCGCTCCTCGACCACCACGTTCATGATGTTGGAGACTCCGATCCCGCCGACCACAAGCGTGAAGCACCCGACGATGCCGAGAAAGAGGCGAAAAGAGAGGAAGAAGACGTCCAGAAACTGGAACTCCTCCGCGGTGTCCCACACCGAGAGGGCCTCCTTGTCCTGAGGATCGAAACGGAGGCTCCGGGCCAGGACCCCGCGCACGTTCTCGATCACGGCCTTCGATTGCGCGGGCGACACCGGCCGATAGATGAAGTTGTTGACGAACTTGGCGCCGGTCAGCGCGCGGAAGGTCGTGCCCGGCATGTAGGCCCGCCCGTTGTCGCGGCTGTTGTAGCTGGAGTTCTGGGTCTTCTTCTGCAGGACGCCCACGATCAGAAAAGGCGAGCCCCCGAAGAGGACGGTCTTTCCGACCGCGGGCTCCTTGCCGAAGATCTCCTCGGCGATCTTGTCCCCGAGAAAAAGAGTCCGCCGCTGCTGGTCCTGGTCCAACACGTCGATGAATCGGCCGCCGTCCTGCGGAATCAGGTTGCGCATCGCGCCGAACTCTGGATTCACGCCGGACGCGTCGACGGCCACGGTCTTCATCCCGTAGTGGAGCTTCAACGTGTCGGAGTATTCCGAGGAAACAGCCAGGACCCCCGCGGCTTCCCGGCGCACCGCGTCGATGTGCTCCTCCATCAGGCGGATGCGGCGGCCGCGCCCGAGTCCCTCGTAGGGAATCGACGTCAGGCTGGGCCAGACGATCGCGATCCGATCCCCCAGGCCGGCCGTGTTCTTGACGATCTGCTTCTGCAGGCCCTGCCCGAAGGCGCCGAGCAGGGTGACCGCCACGGTCCCCCAGATGATGCCGAAGATCGTCAGGAACGTCCGCAGCTTCTGACTGCGCACGTCCCGCAGCATCTGGCGCAGGGCGTCCTTGAAGGTGAGCATCCCTACGCCCGGTCGGTGGCTCTGGGTCGCGAGCGGGGGAGTGGGAGAGTGGGGGAGTGGGGGAACGGGGCCCGAAAGTTCCCCCCCTCACCCCCTCGCCCTCTCTCCCTCTCCGTCACTCTCGTCCGCATCTAGCTAATCTTCTTGGGCGGCCGCTCGACCACTTTCATCCCCTTGGACAACCCCGACACCACCTCGGCGTTCATCCCGTCGGAGATGCCGATCTTGATCTCGACTTTCTTGGGCTCGGCCTTCGGGTCGGCCGCGGGGATCTCGACGGAGGCTTTCTTGCCGCCGTCCTCGAAGGTGATCACACGCTCCGGGACCGTCAGGACGTCTTTCTTCTCGCGGATGATGACGTCGGCGTTGGCGGAGTAGCCGGCCCGCAGCACGATCTTGGTGCCCGGATCGAGCTCGATCTCCACGTCGAAGAGCGTGGCTCCGTCCTTTTGCTGCGCCTGCGGCGCGATGCGCGAGACCTTGCCGGTCACCACGTCGGTCGGGAGCGCCCCCACCTTGATGCGCGTCGGGAGCCCCGCGCGCAGCTTGCCCACGTCGATCTCGTCGACGGTTCCCTTGAAGATCAAGTTCGACATGTCGGCGATCGTGGCCATCTCGGTCCCGGGCTGGTAGGAGGTCAGGGGGACCACCGGTTCGCCCGGGTTGACCGCCCGGGTCAGAATCGTCCCGGCGGACGGCGCTCGGATGATCGATTCCATCTGGAGTCCCGCGCCCGAGATGCGCCCGTTGCGCGTCAGCTCCCGCTGCTGCTCCGAGCGCGCCAGGGCGATCTTGGAGAGCTCGAAGGTCTGGCGCTTGGCGTCCAGGTCCGACTTGGACATGATGCCGGATCTGGAGAGCTGCTGGGCTCGCTCGAATTCGGTCCTGGCCAGATCGTAGGACGCCTGGGACGAGTCCATCTGGCGGTCCACGTCGGTCAGCTCCTGCGGCGTCGGATCGGGCGCGATCTCGAAGAGCGGATCGCCGGCCTTGACGTGGTCGCCGACCTCGGCCATGCAACGACGGACGATCCCGGAGATCTTCGATTTCACCGAGAACTTCTGCCGCGGCTGAATCTGGCCGACCGCGATCGCCTTCTCGGTGATGGCGCCGCTCTGCACCGTGATCAGCTTGATGCCGTCCTTGTCGTCCTTGGACCCGCGGGCCCACGCATAGAGCCCGGCGGCCGCGGCGGCCAGGATGACCAGAAGAATCCCTGTCTTGACGAGCTTACGCATACCAACCCCCGGAGAGCGGCCGCCGGGAAGACACCGCTCGTCCTCTAGTTACGCACCAGCCTCGCGGAGGTTCGCCGCAGCCGGCGGCTCTCCCGCGCATGGACCTTTCCCCCTCCCCTTTAGACGTCCGACGTCGGATTTCGTTAGGGACCCGGCCGGACCTCGAGCCTGCGGTAAGCTCGGCCGCCAGACCCCCGGAGATCGCATGGGCGCTTCCCAATACCACTTCGTGACCCGCTGGAGGGTGGTCGGAACGGTCGACGAGGTCTCCGAGGTCCTCGGCCGTCCCGAGGATCTCGCGCGCTGGTGGCCTTCGGTCTATCTGAAAGTCGAGACGCTGGAGCCTGGCGACGAGGCCGGGGTGGGCCGGACGGTCCGGGTCCTGACCAAGGGCTTCCTTCCGTACACGCTTTCCTGGCGGTTCCGGGTCGTGGAGTCGCGGCGCCCGCACGGCTTCACGATCGATGCGGTCGGCGACTTCGTCGGGCGCGGCGTCTGGACGTTCGAACAGGCCGGCGCCTGGGTCGACATCACTTTCGATTGGCGTCTTTCCGTGGAAAAGCCCGGGGTCAAACAGCTCTCGCCCATTCTGAAGCCGGTTTTCGCCGCGAACCATCGGTGGGCCATGCGCCAGGGCGAAGAGAGCCTGAAGGCCGAGCTCGCCCGGCGGCGGGCGGGGGGCGGATCCGTCCGCGGGAAGTCGCCGCCGCGCCGGGCCGCCGCCGCGACGGGTTGGATCTGGCTGGCCACGGGCCTCGGCCTCGGCGTTCTCGTCGTGGGCGCGGCTCTCCTTCGGCCGCGGCGCCGCCGGTGCTTGGGCTCGAGGAGGCGGCCATGAGCTGGATCGCGCAGATGCAGGCGTTGGGTTGCGTGGCGATCGCGATGGTTCTCGGCGCGGTCCTCGGCGTGGAGCGGGAGATCGCTCACAAACCGGCCGGCCTGCGCACGCACATGCTGATCTCCGCCGCCTCGGCGATGCTCGTGGCTCTGGAGGAGCCGATCATTTTGCGCTTCTTCGACCCGGCCACGGCTGCGATCGTCCGCGCCGACACCTTGCGCATCCTGAGCGCCGTGATCACCGCTGTGGGTTTCCTCGGCGCAGGCACAATCATCCGCCGGGCCAACGAAGACCGGGTCGAGGGACTCACCACGGCGGCGTCGATGCTCCTGGCCGCCATCATCGGCCTGGCCGCCGGGCTGCGCCAGTTTCCCCTGGCCGTGGGCGTCACGATCCTGACGTTGATCGCCCTGCGCTGGCTGCAGAAGATCGAGTCGAAGATCCGACGGGAACGGCCGCCGCCGTCCTCCAGGGCCTCGCCGTGAGCTCGCCGCATCTCCACCGGGCTATCGGCCGGTTCGACGCGACCGCTTTGGTCGTCGGATCGATGATCGGATCGGGGATCTTCATCGTCTCGGCGGAAAGCTCGCGGGTCCTGGGATCGCCGGGGTGGCTCCTCGCGGCCTGGGCGATCGCCGGCACGCTGACGCTCCTGGCGTCGGTCTCCTGCGCCGAGCTCGCTGCGATGCTTCCCCGCGCCGGAGGTCAATACGTCTTCTTTCGCGAGGCCTATGGTCCGCTGGCCGGATTCCTGTTCGGCTGGACGATGTTTCTCGTCGTGCAGTCCGGGACGATCGCGGCGGTGGCGGTGGCATTCGCGAAGTTTCTCGGCGTTCTTTGGCCCGCGGTGAGCGGGTCGCGGCGGCTCGTGGTCTTCCGAAACTTTTCGATCTCGGCGGTCCAGGCGGTCGGTCTCGTCGTGGTCGTCCTGCTGACCGCGACGAACGCCAGCGGTTTGAAGACCGGAACCCGGACGCAGAACGTCTTCACGATCGCGAAGTTCGCCGCGTTGCTCGCGTTGACCGCGCTCGGTCTCTTTCTCGGCGGAGGCCACGGAGTCGCCCTGCATCGCGCCGGCTTCTTCCAGGCCGCGGGGCCGTCGGGCCAGTCGCTGGCCGGCCTCGCTCTGGTCGCCGCGCTCGGAACGGCCATGGTCGGACCTCTTTTCTCGCAGTCGGCCTGGAACAACGTCACGTTTGCGGGCGAGGAGGTGAAGGACCCGACCCGGACGCTTCCCTGGGCGTTGCTGGTGGGCTGCCTGATCGTCACGACCATCTACGTCGCGGCCAACGTCTCTTACTTAAACGTCCTCTCCTTCGGGGAGGTCCAGCATGCCGTGGAGGACCGCGTGGCGACCGCCGCCGCCACGTCGATGTTCGGCCCGGGCGCGGCGGCGGTCACGGCCGCGGCCATCATGGTTTCGACGTTCGGCTGCGTCAATGGGCTCATTCTCTCCGGCGCACGGGTGTCCTTCGCCATGGCCCGGGACGGGTTGTTCTTCGCGCCGCTCGCGCGCGTCAACGCGGCGTCGGTTCCGGGCAACGCCCTGTGGGCTCAAGCGCTGTGGTCCGGAGTGCTGGTCCTTTCCGGAAGCTACAGCGATCTCTTGAAGTACGTCATCTCCGTGGACATTCTGTTTTTCGTTCTCCTGGTGCTCGCGGTGATCGTCCTGCGTGTCCGGCGTCCCGAATGGCCGCGGCCGTTCCGCGCGCCGGGCTATCCGGTGGTCCCCCTCGTCTACGCCGCGGCTGGAATCGCCCTGATCGCGATTCTTCTCGCCGGCAACCCGCGGACGACCTGGCCTGGGTACGCGCTGGTGCTGACGGGAGTGCCCGTGTACTTCCTGTGGCACCGGAGGCGTAAGGCGTAAGGCGTGAGGCGGTTCCCCGCAGATCTCGATCGAGCGGAAGCGACGTGAGTGTTTCACGCCGGACGATCCACGACCTCGCCGATGGCTCCCTCCTCGTCGAATATCCCGATCTGCCCGACACGGAGGCCAATGCGCGCGCGGTGGCTGCGGCGTCGAGGCTGGAGCGCGAAAGGCCGCGGGGATTTCTCGGTGCGGTGCCGGGTGCGCGCACCCTGTACGTGGAGCTCGATCCGGAGGCGAGCGACCGACAGGAGCTTTCATCGCTGCTCGGTGCCGCGGAAACCTCTTCGGATGCTCCGCTCCGGCGCACGCTCACCATTCCCGTCGTGTACGGCGCAGAGGCGGGTCCGGACCTCGGCGAATTGGCCAGCCGGGCGAACCTCTCGGCCGACGAATTCGCCCGCCGCCATGCGCAGGAGACCTATCGGGTCGCGTTCCTGGGGTTCGCGCCGGGCTTCGCCTATTTGACCGGATTGCCGGACGCGCTCCATGCGCCGAGGCTGGCCACACCCCGGACCCGGGTGCCGGCGGGCACGGTCGCGATCGGCGGCGCCTATACCGGGATCTATCCCGGCGAGACGCCCGGGGGCTGGAGACTGATCGGGCGTACGTCCGTGCAACTCTTCGACGCGGACTCCGATCCGCCGGCGATCTTCGCGCCGGGCGACCGCATCGTGTTCGAGCCGGCGGCGATGGGACTCGAAACGCCTCGTCCGGCTCTCATCCCGGCGCCGGCCGACACCGGCGGACCGCCGCTTTTCCGCGTCGTCTCGCCGGGCGTTTTCGGCTCCGTGCAAGGCGGCCCGCGCTATGGATGGTCCCGGTGGGGAGTGCCGCCGGGCGGAGCGATGGACCCGGAGGCGCTGGCGAGGGGGAACGAGCGGCTGGGAAATCCGGCCGATGCGCCAGCTCTCGAGATGACGCTGGTTGGATCGGAGCTGGCAGTTCTCGCCGACGCGATCGTCTTCGTTTCCGGCGCCGAGCCGGAAGTCGAGCTCAACGGCCGCGCGATGGAGATGGATGAGCCGCGGCGCGTGCGGACCGGAGACCGGCTCAAGGTCGCGCGCATTCAGGGCGGCGCCCGCACCTACCTGTGCGTCGAAGGCGGCCTCGGCCTGTCCTCACGGCCCCGACTCTCTCCACGGGTCCACAAAGACGACGTCCTCCATCTCCCCGTCCCCCCGTCCCCCCGTCCTCCCGTCCCCTATCCTCCCCGCGTCCCCGCGTCCCCGTGTCCCCGCGTCCGGTCCGGCAGCCTCTCTCGGTCTTCAGAGACCGTGGTACGAGTCGTGCTTGGCCCACAGCGAGACCGCTACACGCAGGAGGGTCTCGCCACATTCCTGTCATCCATCTATCGCGTCTCTCTGGCGAGCGATCGCCGCGGCATCCGACTGGAGGGCGCGCCCATCGAACTGGCGCGACCACCCGACATCGCTCCGGAGGGGACGCCTCTGGGAGGCATTCAGGTCGCGAGCGACGGACTGCCCATCGTTCTCGGTCCGGACCGGCCGGTGACCGGCGGATACGCGAGAATCGCAACCGTGATCCGCGCGGATTTCCCGCTGCTGGCGCAGGCCGTTGCGGGGTCCGGCGTGCGATTTGCCGCCGTGGATCTCGCGGAAGCGCTCGCCGCCAGAGTAGGATGAGGCAGTGGCCATCGACTTGAACGCGGACGTGGGGGAGGGCTTAGACGACGCCCTGGTGCTTCCGTTTCTGACCTCCGCCAACGTGGCCTGCGGCCTCCATGCCGGGGATCCCTCGACGATGGATGAAACGGTGGAGCGGGCTCTGAGCCACGGGGTCCGCGTGGGGGCGCACCCGGGATACGCGGACCGAGAGCGATTCGGCCGCGTCGCCATCGAGATGCCGGCCAAAGAGGTGGAGAGGCTGGTCCTCTTTCAGATCGGAGCGCTCGACGGCTTCGTGCGGTCGCGGGGCGCCCATCTCTCGCACGTCAAGCCGCACGGCGCTCTGTACCACGCGGCCGGCGAGTTTCCCGACGTGGCGCGCGCGATCGCGGAAGCCGTGCGCCGATTCCGCGCCACGCTGGTGCTGGTCGGACAGGCCGGCTCGATGCTGCTCGAGGCGGGCCGCGAGGCGGGTCTGCCCGTGGCGGCGGAAGCCTTCGCCGACCGCCGGTATCAGGCCGACGGCAGCCTGGTCCCGCGCGGAAAGCCCAACGCTCTGCTGACCGAGCCGGACGCGGCGGCGGCCCAGGCTCTGTCCATCGCCCGCGAGGGATTCGTTTTGGCCGAGGACGGGACCCGGGTCGAAGTCGCGGCGCGCACGATCTGCATCCACGGAGACACGCCCGGCGCGGCCGTCATGGCCCGTCGCATTCGAGAGGTGCTGCAAAAGGAAGGGGTCGTGGTCGCTCCTCTCGATCGAAGACTGCGGTCCCGCCCGCCGGTCGAGGCCGCGGAGACTTCTCCCCGCCATGTTTGACCGCGCCCGGGGAGGCGCCGACGGGCCGCAGGCCCCGGGTCTGCGCGACCGACTGGGAGCGGCGTTGGCCGTGGCGGCCGATCTCTTCTCCACGCGGGTCGAGATCTTCGGCGCGGAGGCCTCGGAAAAAGCCGCTCATCTGGCGCGGGGACTCGCCGCGTTCGCAATCGCGGTGGCCGCGGCGTTCATGACCACGTTTCTCATGACCGCCCTCCTGGTTTCGCTCTTCACGCTCCTGTTCGGAAGGGTCTGGGCCGGGATCCTGGCGACCTTCCTGCTCTATCTGGCCGCCGTGGCCGCCGCGGCGTGGCTCGGATGGAAGGCCTTGTCGAAGGTGCGGCCCCTGGACTTTCCGATCACCCGCAACGAACTGCGCAAGGACTGGGAAGCGCTCTCGCGATCCGTCGAGGCCCCGGTCCCGCCCGGCGACGCGGAGGAACGCCCGGCTGCGCCGGGGGCCCAGCGGGTAAGGCCGGTGGATTCCCCGTCCGCGGTCGACGACTTCGAGGCGCGTTTCCGGGCGGGGTCGGAATGAAAGCCTCCGAAGAGCGGATGGCCGACCTGCTCGCCCGCGGGGAGAACGAGCGGGTCGCGCTCGCGGTCGTCATCGGCGACATGCGCGAGGAGCTGGATCTGCGCAAGACGCAGCTGCGCATCGCCGGGTGGATCGCCGGAGGGATTGCCGCGGGCCTCACTGCCGCCTACAAGCTCTTCGGGAAAAGGTCCCTGGCCGCGACAGTGGGACGTTATTCGTCGGCCGCTTCGCTCCTGCTCGGCCTCGTTCGCGGTGCGCTGCGCCTGCGCCGCTTCTTCTTCTAGATCCGCGCGCATTCATCTGCGGTTCACCTCCTTGCGGCGGGGAAGGGGCAACCCGGCTCCGCGCGAGGACACGACTCGCGGCGGCGGGCGCGGTAACCCCTGTGTTTGGCGACTTCCGTCCATGGCACTCCCGTTGCGATCTCCTCCCATGCCGCGCCGTGAAAGAGCGCGGAGGAGGTTGTCATGAGCAGCTCGATTCGCAGGTCACTCGTTGCGGCGGGATTTTCCGCCGCGCTGGCGCTGGCCGGCGCCCGGCCGGCACAAGGCCAGGTCTTTCGAGGAAATTTCCCGGTGCCGCACGGTCGGATCTCGGTCGGCGTCGGCGTTCCGAGCTTCGCGGTCGGGACATACGTTCCGGCGCCGTATGCGAATCAGGTCGTGTACCAGGCCGGCTACGGCTACGGCTTTGCGTGCGATGCCGGGTGGGTCCCGGTTCGCGCGTACGGCAGCCGCTGGATCGTGACGGAGCGTCCATCTCGGATCTCGCGGGACAACCGGGACGACCGGCGCTTCGAGAGCCGCCCCTTCGATCGCGACGGCCGGTACGCCTCGAACGGTCGGCGGGACTTCGACCGCGGCCGCGCCGATCGCCGGCGCGGCGATCGGGATCGCGACGACGACCGGCGCTGATTCGGCACTCCCTGGATTCCCAAAGGGCCCCGCAAGAGCGGGGCCCTCTTCTTGTCCGTGTCTACGACGGCGGCAGAAGCTGCTCGACGCGCTGCGCGATCGCCTCGTAGCCCTTGCGGTTGGGATGAAAGTGGTCGGCCGACAGGCGGTCGGGCCTTTGAAAGAAGAGATCGAATGTCGGAACGACGAAGACATCGGGGAAGGAGAGAGCCGTCTCCTCGGCCGCCGAGCGCCACGCGAGAATGACCGAGGCTCCGGCCCGCGCTCCGGCGGCAGCGTCGCCAAACGGGTCGTACAGTCCGATCAGGTAGATGGGGCTCTTCGGATTGGCATCGCGGAGCGCCGAGAGAATCCGGCGAAGGTTGGCCAGGAACCGCGCGCGGGCGCGGGCGACGTCCTCGATGGCCTCCACCGGGGAGCCGGCCCGAGGCACGGCATGGGAGAGATCATTGCCGCCGGCCGAGAGAAGGATCCATTGCGCCGAGGCGGCGAGGGTGCGCACGTTGGAACTCTCCATGAGCTGCCGCACGTCCTCCGACTCGGCTCCGTTGACCGCGAGGTTGGCCAGATCGACCGGTCCGCGGCGGGCCAGGAAGTCGTGGACATCGCCGGCGAAACCGCGACCGGTCTCGTCGCCCGTGCCCTTCGCCAGCGAGTCGCCGAGCACGAGCAGGAGCCGCCGTCCGGAAGAAGAGGGAATCGGCCGGGGGGTCACCGGCGAAGGCGCCGGCTCTCCCAGCGGTTCTCCCGTCGATCCCCGCAGCGCGTACCAGAAGCCGATCGCGAAGAGCAGCGCCGCGGCGACGGAGCCCGCCGCCGGCAGGAACCAGAGCACGAAGCGCGAGGAGATGCGCACGGTGCGCATGATACGGGGACCGAGCCGTCAGCCGTCAGCCGTCAGCTTTCAGCCCGAGGCCTGGTGCCGGTCGTGCGTCCGGCAACGCACGGACGTTCTGTGAGAAAGTCGCGGCGATGACCGAGCCCGTCCTCGTCGCGGAGAACCTCGTCAAGTGGTTCGGGCGCCGGGAGGCCGTGGCCGACGTTTCGTTCGAGCTCTCCGCGGGCGAGGTGTTCGGTTTCCTGGGGCCCAACGGGGCCGGAAAGACGACCACGATTCGCATGCTGGTCGGGCTGGCCCGGCCCGACCGGGGCCGCGTCCGGATCCGGGGATTCGATCTTCAAAAGGACTACGCGCGCGCCATGGAGCGGGTCGGCTGCATCGTCGAGGCTCCCGATCTTTATCGCTACCTGACCGGGCGCGAGAACCTCGAGCAGTTCGCCCGGATGCTCCCCAACGGGGCGCGGGAGCGCATCGGCGAACTGGCGAGGCTGGTGAATCTGGAAGGAAGGCTGGACGAGAAAGTCTCGACCTACTCCCTCGGCATGCGCCAGCGCCTGGGCATCGCGCAGGCCCTCCTGGGCGCGCCGGACCTCTTGATCCTGGACGAGCCGGCCAACGGGCTCGACCCGGCTGGCATCCGGGAAATCCGTCAGCTGGTCCGCCGTCTCGCGTCCGAGCACGGGATCGCCGTCTTCGTGTCCAGCCACCTTCTGGCCGAGGTCGAGCAGATGTGCGATCGGGTCGCGATCATCCATCGAGGACGCACTCTGGCGCAGGGGACGGTGCGGGACCTCGTCGAGACCGCGGGGTCGGGCCGCCGTCTGTTTCGCGTGCGCCCGGTGGAACCGGCGCTGCCGATTCTGCGCCGCCTGGCCGAGGGCGGCGAGGCGGAGCCGGAAGGGGAGGACGCCATCCGCGCGCGGATGCCCGCCGATCGCGTGCCGGAGGCCCTGGCGTCTCTCATCGCGTCTGGTGTTTCCGTCTATGGGGTCGAGCGTCTCGGGTCCTCGCTGGAGGAAGTCTTCCTGGAGGTCACGGGCGGCGAAACGGTCTAGGGAATCGGGGTGATCGCAGCGGGATCGCAGCGTGATCGGGTGATGTGACGGAAGCTGGAGCACGGCCATGAAAGTCCTCCCGCTCGTGGAAAACGAAGTCGTCAAGCTGTTCAAGCGGCGGCGCTTTCGCGTCGCAATCCTGATCCTGGTCGCTCTGCTCGGCTTGATCGTCTTCGCGCAGTCCCGGATGCGAGACAGGGTTTTCGCCGGCAAGGACTGGCGCGTGCGCACCCAGGAGCGCGTGGCGTCGATGCAGAACTGGCTGCGATCGGGGCGGATGCCGGCGACCTCCGCGCGCTGGACCCGCTTCGAGATCGCCCGGCTGCAGTACCACCTGGACCGCAACATCGATCCGGACGCGATTTCCGGGCCGCTCTTTGCTCGGGGATTCGCCAACGCCGCGAGCTACTTGCTGCTGCCGCTTCTCGCGCTGGTCTTCGCGTCGGACATCGTGTCCTCGGAGTTTTCCCAGGGCACGATCAAGCTGCTGTTGACGAGGCCGATCGGCCGGGCGCGGATCCTGTTGTCCAAGGTCGTGGCCCTGGGAGTCGCGATTTCCCTGACCGTGCTCTTCGCCGGGGTGATCGCCTACCTGCTGGGAGGTCTGGCCTACGGGTACCGGGGGTGGGGAGCGCCGGTCTTGACGGGGTTCCATGTCTCCGGCGACGTGCTCGATCCATCGTCCGTTCGGGTTCTGCCGCTGTGGGAGGACGCGGTGCTGGCGTACGGGCTGGCGTGGTTCACGACGCTGTCGGTAGGGGCCCTGGCGTTTCTGACCTCCGTGCTCCTGCGCTCCACGGCGGCGGCGATGGGAACGATGTTCGCGGCGCTCATCGTGGGCACCATCCTTCCGCGTCTGGCCTCTACCTGGGAGGCGCAGAAGTATCTGTTCGTGACGAACCTTCCGCTGGCCGACTACTACTCCGGCTCTCCGCCCCCGATCACGGGAATCACGCTGCCGTTTGCCGTGACCGTGCTCGCGGTCTGGTCGGCCGCCGCGCTGGCGACGGCGTTCGTGGTCTTCGTGCGCCGGGACGTGCTGGCGTAACCGTCGCTTCCGCTTGCTCCGGATCTGCGCCTTTCAGGCGCACCGGTCCGCGGCTCGGCCGGATGCGGCCTCGACCGCGGCCCTGATCCGTCGCTGCGCTCTCGCTCCCGCGGCGCGCACCTCCTCCCTCGCTCCCACTCGGGAGACTTCGCGCGCCGCGAGCCTCGAGTGGGTGAGCGGACAAACTCGGTCCTCCTCGGTGCCGTTGGGGCGGGGCTTGTCCCCGCCCGCCCTTTGCGCGCGCGAGCTTAGGGACGGCAGGGCAAGTTCTAGAATTCTCTTGACTAGAGCTTGACGAGGTGGCTTTCTTTCGACGCCTCACGCCTCACGCCTCACGCCTCACGCCTCACGCCTCACGCCTCACGCCTCACGCCTCACGCCTCACGCCTCACGCCTTCCGCCTCACGCCTGCCGCCTCACGCCTCACTTCGCGCAGGGCTTCGAAGAGAAGGTTCACGTTGACCGGTTTCTGCAGGACCGTCTTCACTCCGGCCTGCTCGATGCGCCGCCGGTCTTCGTCGGCCGTGATGCCGGTCAGCGCGATGACCGGCGATTCGAGCGGACGCCTCTTCTGGCGCAGCCGCAGCCACTCTGCGCCGTCCCCGTCGGGAAGGGTGATGTCGAGCACCACGACGTCGGGAGAGTCTCGACCGATGACCTGCTCGGCTTCGGCCAGCGTCGCCGCTTCGGACACCCGGTAGCCTTCGGACTCGAGCAGGCTCTTCAACCCGTACCTGGACGATGCGTCGTCTTCGACGATGAGCACGTCATGCGGCCGGCCGTTTGCATCGATCCCCTGCGGCACGGGCCCCTTGTTCCAGCGCTGCGGCTCGGCGACCGGCTCGGCCGGCGGCGGAAGCTCGGGGAGGGTGAAGGAAACGCGCGTGCCCTTTCCTTCGTGGCTGTCGAAGAGAAGGTCGCCGCCCATGAGCTCGACGAGTTGTTTCGCGATGGGCAGCCCCAGCCCCGTTCCACGAACGGCTTCCTGAGAGCTGGTGCGGATCTGACGGAAGGGCTCGAACGCCGCGGCGATCAGATTGTCGGGCACACCCGCTCCCGTGTCCTCCACTTCGAAGGTCAAGGAGTCCTGCCAGCGCATGCCGCGCAGGACGACGCGACCCTCGTGGGTGTACTTGACGGCGTTGGACAGAAGATTGATGAGCACCCGGGAGAGCTTTTCCCGATCCAGAAAAGCGGCGACCGGCAGATCGGAGGCGATCTCGAGGGAGAGCACGATGCCTTTGCTCCGGGCCTCGGGCTCGATCATATCGGCCATCTCGCGCAGAAACGCGGGCAGGTCCACCGGCTGCGGATGAAGGTCCCGCTGGCCGGCTTCGAGCTTGGCCAGGTCCAGGATGTTGTTGATCATGCGCAGAAGCGTCTCCGCGCTCTCCCGGATGACCTTGATGTCGTGAAGCCGACGTTGTTCGTCGGCGGGGGATTCTCCTTCCCGTCCGATCAGGTGAGAGAGAAGGATGATCGTGTTGAGGGGCGTGCGCAGCTCGTGAGAGACGGTCGAGAGGAAGTCGGATTTCAGGCGGTCGAGCTCGGCGAGCTTATCGTAGGCCTCGGCGTGTTCCTCCATCGCTCGGCGCTGCTCCCGGATCGAGCGGCCGATGCGGATCAGGGACCGGACGCGAGCCTTCAACTCGGCGCTCTCGATGGGCTTGCCGATGAAATCGTCGGCGCCCGACTCGTAGCCCCGTTCCCGATCGATCGTTCCGGCCGTCACCAGGAGAATCGGCTGGTACACCGGCGAGCTCGCAGTGAGCTGCCGGGTCAGCTCGTAGCCCGAGTCGTCGCCGAGCATCACGTCGATGACCGCCAGGTCGTACCGGTCCCGCTGGCAAAGTTTCAGAGCCTCCGTCGCCGACGTGGCCACCGTGATCTGGTGCCCCTCCCCTTCGAGATCGGCCTGGAGCACCCGCGCGACTTCGGCCTGATCGTCCACGACCAGGATCCGGCCAGGTACGGGCTTCTCGACCCCGGGCCTCGGCAAAGGACTCCTCCCCGCGGCGAGCAGACGGTCCCCCGCGCGGCGGTTCAGGTGGGATCCGATCAGCGACGCGAACGTCTCCCCGTCGATCGGCTTGGCCACGAAGCCGTCGCAGCCCGCGGCGAGCGCCCGCTCGCGATCTCCCTGCATGGCGTGCGCCGTCACCGCCAGAACGGGGATTGACGCGGTGCCCGGATCGGACTTGATTTCGCGCGTCGCTTCCCAGCCGGACAGCAGAGGGAGCGAAAGATCCATCAGGATGAGATCGGGCCGCTCCCGCCGCGCCGTGTCCACTCCGGCCCGGCCGTCGTTGGTTGTCAGGACGTCGTGCCCGGCGGCCTCCAGAAGCATTCGCAGCAGCACGCGGATGTCGGGCGAGTCTTCGATGACCAGGATGCGGGCCATCAGGCGACTCCGCTCGCGGTGGGACCGACGGAGAACGCGCGGAGAACTTCCTGGACGAGCCGCGCGGAGTCCGCTCCCTTGCGGATGACGCGCTCGGCCGACCCGTTCAATCGTTCCTCGTCCGCCGGCGTCAGCTCCTTGGCGGTCACGACGATGACCTTGACGTTGTGCAGAGTCGGACGCTGGCGAAGCCGGAACAGAACCTCGAATCCATCCGGCGCCGGCATCATCAAGTCGAGGACGACAGCGGCCGGCGGCTCGCGCTCCATCAGCTCGAGCCCCTCGGCGCCGCCAGCGACCGTCCGAACCCGGTATCCGGCGGCGACGAGATCCTGTTCGAAGATCCGACGCACGTCCTCGTCGTCGTCGACGACGAGGACGTATCCGGTCGTGGCCAGGACGCCGGCGCGCGCGAGGGTCGCGAAAAGCGTTTGGCGGTCGACCGGCTTGACCAGGTAATCGAAGGCTCCCAGCGAGACTCCGAACGCCCGATTCTCGACGACGGAGAGCATGATGACAGGGATCGACCGCGTCTCGGCCGAGTCCTTCAACCGCCGCAGCGTCTGCCAGCCGTCCAGGCGCGGCATCAGGACGTCCAGAAGTATGGCGTCGGGTTTGTGCTCCCGCGCGATCTCCAGGCCGGTCTTTCCGTCCGGGGCCTCGATCACGTCGACGCCGAAGGGAGAGAGCTCGGACGCAATGAGCTTGCGGATGTTCTCGTCATCGTCCACGAGGAGGACGCGGCCCCTGCCGTCGGGCTCCGGAATCGCCTGGAGCGGCGCGTCGGACGGGGCGTCGGCCGGCGCCTCGAGAGGGAGGAGCACGGTGAAGGTCGAGCCGGCTCCCGGCGAGCTCTCCAGGAAGACCGTGCCCCCGAGCACGAGGGCGAGCTTGCGGACGATGGCCAGGCCCAGCCCGGTTCCCCCGTGTCCGCGATGGGCCTCGGTCTCCCCTTGCCGGAACTCCTCGAACACCGCGCTCTGCTCCTCTTCCGGGATTCCAATCCCGCTGTCGGTGACCGAAAGGGCCCATCGGTTTGGAGGCTGAGCGCGAGCTCGGATGCGGATCGATCCCCCTTCCGTGAACTTGAGCGCGTTGCCCACCAGATTGGACAGGATCTGCATGACTTTGGCGGGATCTGTGGTGACCTGGTCCAGACCCGGCTCGAGCTCGGTCGTGAGCCGCAGCCCTTTTCTGCGGGCCGCCTCGGCGTGGTCCGCCTCGACCTGCTGGAGAAGCGAGGCCACGGAGACCCGCTGCCGGGCCACGTCCATCTTGCCGGCTTCGATCTTTGAAATGTCCAACACGTCGTTGATGAGGCCGAGCAGCAGCCTTGCGTTGCGCTCGACGCGGCCGAGGCTCTCCCGTTGCGGCGCGCTCAGGTCTCCCTGATCCCCCCGCAGGAGGGCGCCGGTGAATCCCAGAATCACCGTCATCGGCGTGCGCAGCTCGTGGGAGACCGAGGCGAGAAAGCGGTCCTTCAAGGCCGACGCACGCTGGAGCTCGCGCGCCGTGCGTTCGATCCGGGAGCGCTGTTCCTCGAGCATCTCGTTCTGCTCCGCCAGCCGCCGCGACTGCTCGGTGACCTGTTCGTTGGCGGCGGCGTTGGCCACGGCCACGGCGAGCGACGGCGCGATGACGGTGAGCGTGTTGCGGGAGCGCCTGTGGAAGGACTGCGCCGATCCCAGGGCCAGAACGCCGACGACGTGATCGAAGTACACCAGCGGAATGTGGGCCGTCTCGCGGGGCAGGACCCGACCGTCGAACAGGTTGATCGTCGGGGTCTTCGGATCGACCGAAAGAAAGATCGGCTGGCGCTGACGGGCCGCGCGCCGGGCCTCTTCCTCGCCGACGCCGTCGTCGGGAAAGCCACTGCCCCCCACCGCGATGGCGGACTGGAACGAGCCGTTGCTCTCGGGAAGGTAGAGCACGGCGGACGACGCGCCCGAGACCTGGAGAACCTTCTCCAGCACTCGGGATTCGAAACCCTTCAGGTCGTTGACCGCCGCCGCTTCCGAGAGGACGGCGTTGACCGAGGCCTCGTTGTCCCGTTCCTCGAGCATGCGCTTGCGATCGGAGTGCAGGTCGGCCAGGCGGTTGAAATGGCGGCCCAGGTCGCCGATCTCGTCCGATGCGCTGTCGGGCAGCCGCGGAGGCCGCTGGTCGGCGGTCAGCGTGGCCAGGCCTTCCGCCGCCGCGGCGCACGGTGCCAGGATGCGCCGGTTCACGTCGGCGAGCAGCCACAACAGTCCGGCCACGATCAGCGCCGCCAGAACGGCGACCGCGGCCCACGCCGCGTCCCGGCTGTCCTTCAAGCGTTCCTCGGCGTAGGTCTCGCTGCGGGCGAAGTCCTGCTGCAGATCTCCGAGCATCTGGCGCAGCTGTTCCGCCGCCGGCGCCACCTCGTCGTTGCGCACGGCGCGCGCGGCGGCGGGCTGGTCCGGATTCCAGCTCTGGATCGCGCGATCCGAGGCCTGCGAGAAGATGTCCGCCGCGGCCTCCGCCCGTTCCAGCAGACCCCGTGTGCCGGGCGTCGCGGCGCGGCGCCGAATCGCGCCGAGTCCCGCGGCCAGGGCCGTGCGTCCGGCTTTGTGCCGCGAGAGGTCGTAACCTTGCCCGTTCAAGGTGTAACGGTCGATCGCCTCCTCCGCCTCGTTCAAACCGCCCTGCGCGTCGCCGACCTGCTCCCGCATGTCCGTGGCGCGCTCGATCGAAAGCGTCATGTCGTAGAGGCCGAGAATGGCGTTGACGGTGTAGTAGAGCCAGGCCGCGATGACGGCCAGCCCCACGAAGGCGTAGATGCGAAGCCGCGTCCTCAGCGAAGAGCGGGACTTGGAGGAGATCGAGTCCGGACTCGAGGCCGGACTCTCATGTCGGGGCATGCCGTCCTCGACCGGTTCTGTCATACGATGCGTCCCTGGGTTTGTCTAGCACAAAGGGTGCCTAACTTGGGCCAGGACGGAACTTTGTCAACGAGCGTCCGGCGCGATTTCCTTCGCCGGTTCTTCCACGATCTCGCGACCCCGCTTTCCGCGGTTTCCCTTCACTTGCAGGGTGCGGACCGCCGGATCCGCAGGGGCGCGGACCCGACGGAGCCGCTCGGCATCGCGCAAGCGGAGCTGATCCGAGCGATCGAGCTCTTCGAGCACGCGCGCGATTGCCTGCTCGCGCCGGAGGGATCGGCCGAGACGTTTTCGTTCGACGACTTCGTGGAGTCGACGATCCAGACCAACGGCGGCCCGCGCATCGCGCTGGAAGGCCGGACCGGAGGGCAGATCACGAGTGATCGCGGCGCGCTGTCGCAGGCGTTGATGGCTCTGATGGCCAACGCGGTGGAAGCGTCCGGAGCCGATGCCGTCCGCGTGCGCCGGAAGCGGGACGGGCCATGGCTGCAGGTCGAGATCGAAAACCCGGGCCGCCTTCCGGTCGCCGACCCGGAGTCCCTGTTCTCGCCGCGCGTCGCTCGGGCCGGGCGGCAGTGGGGAATGGGCTTGCCGCGGGCGCGGTTACAGGCAGCCGCCGCGGGTGGAACGGTTCGCCTGGAACAGAACGAGGAGAGCGTGATCGCCACGCTCAGACTTCCGGAGGAGCAACGTGAAGATCCTCATCGTCGAAGATGACCTGGCCACCCGGAAGGGACTCGAGGAATCCATCAAGGATCTCGGAGGCGAGCCCCACTCGGTGGGCACGGCCAAGGAGGCGATCCGGGCCATCGAGGAGTTCGATCCGCGGGTTTTGATCGTCGACATCCATTTGCCCGACGGGGACGGGATCGAGGTCCTCCGCGCGGCCCGCGAGAGCGATCCGGACCGCGAGGGCATCGTGATCACCGGCCAGGGGTCGATCGACAACACCATCGAGGCGCTGCGGGCGGGAGCCTTCGACTTCCTGTTGAAGCCGTTGCGGCCGGCGCAGCTGGAAGTCGTCTTCAACCGCCTGGCCGACCGCCGGCGCCTGGAGAGCGAAGTGGAGACGCTGCGCGCCGAGCTGCAGGAGACCGGGCGGCTGGGCGACCTGGTCGGCCGGTCCCCGGCCATGGCGCGCGTCTTCGACGTGATCCGGCGGGTCGCGCGGTCCAACGCCCCGGTCCTCGTGACCGGCGCTTCCGGATCGGGCAAGGAGGTCGTGGCGCGCACGATTCACCGCTTGTCCCGGCGGGCGGGGAAACCGTTCGTCGCGTTCAATTGCGGAGCGATCTCTCCCACCCTGATCGAGAGCGAGCTGTTCGGGCACGAGCGGGGCTCCTTCACCGGGGCGGAGAAGCGGCGCGTCGGTTATTTCGAAGAGGCGATGGGTGGCACCCTCTTTCTGGACGAGATCACCGAAATGGGGGCCGAGCTCCAGGTCAAGCTGCTCCGAGTCCTGGAGGATCGGACGCTGCGCCGGGTCGGCGGCTCCCAGGAGCTCAAGGTCGACGTGCGTCTGATCTCGGCGACCAACCGGGATCCGAAGGAAGCGATCTCGGTCCAGAAGCTCCGCGAGGATCTCTACTATCGCCTCAACGTCTTTCCCATGGCCCTGCCCACGCTGGCGGACCGTCCGGACGACATTCCCCTGCTGGCGGAGCACTTCCGCAAGTTGATCGAGGACCAGGAGCACGCCGGCGTGACCGGTTGGGATCCAGCGTCCCTGGCCTTGCTGCAGTCCTATGGCTGGCCCGGCAACGTCCGCGAGCTGCGCAACGTGGTCCATCGAGCCTATGTCATGACCGAGGGGAAGATCATCCGTCCCGACGTCGTCGAGTCGCTGTTGCCCCGGGAAGATCCGCGCGCGAAGAAGGGCGGATCCAAGGATCGGACGGCGTCTCCCTCGCGGCGTCGGACCGGCGCCAAGCCGCCGAAACGGGCCGTGGCGGGACGCAAGAAGTGACCCTTCCGGGCGGGCCGGCTCGAGGCGTGATGTAGACTCGCGCCGGATTCGGTCGGTCTTCGAGATTCGATTTTCTTGGCGGAAGAGGAGAGAGCGCAGATGATCACACTGACGCCGGAGCAGTCGCACTACGTCCTTCAGACCCTCCTGTCTCGGCGGCGGGTCGGGGCGGCCGAAGTGGCCAAGGCTCTGCGCAGCCGCGACCAGGAGATCCGCGAGCTCAAGGAGCGGCTGGCCTCTCTCGAGTCCCTGGCGGCGAGCACCGGGTCGGCCGGGTCGAGCCGGCGCAAGGCCCCGTCGGCCCGTCGCCGGATTTCACCGCGGGTGCGCGCGCTGCGGCGCCGGCAGGGCCGGTACATGGGATTTGTCCGGCGGCTCAAGCCGGCTCAGAAGGCGCGCGTGCGCGCGCTGAGAGAGAAGAAAGGAATCGAAGCGGCGATCCGTCTCGCGTCGTCTCTGGCCCGGAAGTGAGCAGGGCTCCGCAGCGGGACCCGCACGGCGCCGCTGCTCGACTCCCGGTCCCGATCGATCGCGACCGACGCGCCCGCAGGAACGGGTGAGAGCAAGTCGAAATTGGTCATGCCCGATAGCCAAGATCCTCCGCGCCCTCCGGAGGCTCCCCGAAAGGGAAGCGGGGGCAAGCGTCTTTCTCCCGATCAGTACGAACTGAAGATCCGCTGGGAACGGGCGCGCAGAGTGTTCAATGTCACGCCACAGGGCGTCGGCTTCGAGTTCGACAGCCCGCTCAAAGTCGGGCTGCGCTACCCCATCAGCCTGTCCGCTCCGGGAGTGTCCTTCTCTTCGACGCTCGAGGTCACGCGGTGCAAGCTCACGCTCGAGTCGGAAGGGAGATTCTTTCGGATCGAAGGGAAGTTCTATCCCTACGTCGAGTAGAGCCGACGGTGAGACAATTCAGGAATTGTTATCGTATCTTCGCCTCACGCCTCACGCCTCACGCCTCACGCCTCACGCCTCACGAATCTGTAGCCCACGTGCCACGCTGAGACCCGCACCTCCCGGTCGCAGGCGAAGCCTTCGGCGGCGAAGGCCTTCTCCAGATCAGAACGCTCGAGACGGTGAGCCGCGGGTGTCACCGGTCCGATCACTTTCTTCATCGCCGTGACCACCCACAGGACACCGGAGCTCTCGAGCCGCTTGACGGCGGATTCGAGGACCGAGCGCGAGCCGACCCGATCTTCGCGCCAGAGGAGGACGGCGTCAAAGGTCGTCTTGATCGACCGGATCGCTTTGGCCTCGACCACCTCGATCGGGGACTGCTGCGGCCGACGGGCGCCGAGCAGGGCCTGGAGCGAATCAGGGGCATCGATCAGAAGCACACGCCCGGCCGACTCGAGATCGAGCCGCGCTGCGAGATCCGCGGGATTCTTCAGCGTCACGTCTTTCATCGCAGCCGGCCCTGGGAGGGGGCCTTTCCCGGACTTGGCATGACCTTCGCTGAATCGGGTTCGGGCCTCGAAAGAACGCGGCCCTCCGCCAAGGGACGGAACAACGGAAGGAGGAGAGACAACGTGCTGTGGACCATCTTCGTCATCCTGCTGGTTCTCTGGCTGCTCGGTCTCATTTCGGGATACACGATCGGCGGTTTCATTCACATCCTTCTCGTGATCGCCGTCGTGGTTCTCATCATCCGCCTGATCCAGGGCCGACCGGTGGTCTGAGGCCTGCGGGCCAGGCAGCGGCTTCTCGCCCCGCGCGCCGCGCGCGGGGCTTTTCGTCTGCGCATTACGAGCGGCGCGCTCGAAACGCCGTCCAGCCGAGATAGCCGAGGAGGAAGATTCCCGCCAGCAGCACCAGGATCGCCGTCGGCGGCGAAAAGCGCTTCACCAGTGAATAGAGCAGATAGAAGACGATCCCGAAGAGCGGGATCGAGAGCAGGAGCACCACCGCGGCGATCGAGCGCGGCCGCACGCTCTTGTCCAGAGGGACGACCTTCATCATCTCCAGCTGGCGGGCCGCCTCCGGCGGGATCCCGGGCCGGTCGACCCACTTGAGCGTTTCGGGTTCCGGCACTCCCTGCTTGAGTTCGGGAGGAAACTCCGTGCCGCAGTAGACGCAGTGGTCTTTTCTCCAGGCTGCGATGCGGCGTCCGCACTTGGGGCAGGCCGGGAGCGGAGGGGGGGTACTCACGTGGAGAATCATACTGTTGGGTGCGACGTGCGACGTTCTAGGTTCTACGAGGCCTGGCGCTCAACGTAGAACGTCGCACGGAGAATGCCGCACCGGGAACGTCTTTCGATATTCTGCTGCTCGGAAGCGATGAAGCAGAAGATTCCCGTCGGGTTATTGGGCGCGACCGGCACCGTGGGCCAGCGCTTCGTCGAGCGGCTGTCGGGTCACCCGTGGTTCGACTTGACGGCGGTCGCCGCCTCGCAGCGGTCCTCCGGGAAGACGTACGCCGAGGCGGCGCACTGGCGCCTCCCCTCGCCGCTGCCGGAGAGCGTCGGAGGCATGATCCTCTCGCCCCCCGACGCGGACCTGCCTTGCCGCATCGTTTTCTCCGCCCTGGACGCCGCGGCGGCCCGCGAGCTCGAGCCGGCTTGCGCCCGCCAGGGAAAGTGGGTCTTCTCCAACGCTTCGGCATTTCGGATGGAGTCCGACGTCCCGCTTCTGATCCCTGAGATCAACGCCGATTCTCTGGAAGTGGTCGGCCACCAGCGGCGCCAGCGGGGATGGAGCGGGGCGATCGTCACCAACGCCAACTGCTCGACGATGTTTCTGGCCATGGTCCTGGCGCCGCTCGACCGGCTGTTTTCCGTCGAGAAGGTCTTCGTGACGACCCTCCAGGCGGTTTCCGGAGCGGGGTATCCCGGCGTGGCGTCGCTCGACATCCTGGGAAACGTGATTCCGGACATTCCCGAGGAGGCGGCCAAGATCGAGCGGGAAACGGTCAAGATCCTCGGCGCGACGCGGACCACGCACATCGAGCCGGCGCCGATGCGGATCTCGGCGATGACGTACCGCGTTCCGGTCGAGGATGGGCACACCGAATCGATCTCTGTCTCTCTCGGCCGGCGGGCGTCGTCGTCGGAGGTCATCGCCGCGTGGCGCGAGTTCCAGGGGCCCGAGGCCGCGCGGGACCTGCCGACGTCCCCCTCCCGGCCGGTGCACTACCTCGAGGCTCCTCACCGTCCCCAACCCCGTCGCGACGTCGATTTCGAGAAGGGCATGGTCGCCTTGGTCGGGGGGCTGAAACCGTGCCCGGTGCTCGATTGGAAATTCACGGCCCTCGGGCACAACACGGTCCGGGGGGCGGCCGGCGCGTCGGTTCTCAACGCGGAGTACGCCGCGGCCCGAGGGTGGCTCGACTGATCGTCCAGAAATTCGGCGGGACCTCCGTCGAGGATGGCCCGGCGCTCGAGCGCTTTTGCGCGATCGTTTCACGAAGCCGGGAGGAAAAGCCGGTGGTCGTGGTCTCGGCGATGGGAAAGACCACCAACCGGCTGGCCGAGGCCCTCGACGCGGCGGTCTCCGGAGACGAGCGCGCAGCGTCGAGCGCAATCGCGCGCCTGCGCCGGGACACACTGGCGATCGTCGAGGTCTTCTTCGGGCAAGGCGCGGACCGGGTGGCCGGCCAGATCCAGGAATCCTTCGCCGAGCTCGACCGCATGGCGCGGGCCGTGGCCGTGCTGCGATCGGTGCCGGAGGCCAGCCGCGACCAGTTTCTGGCACACGGCGAGCTCGTTTCGTCCGTCGTCGCCGCGGAAGCACTGGCCCTCTACGGCCTTCCCTCGGTCCGCCTCGACGCCCGCGACGTCGTGATCACCGACGATCGCTTCGGGCGCGCCCAGCCGGACTTCGCGGAGATCGGCGCGCGCGCCCGCGGCCGCCTGGCTCCGCCGTGCGACTCGGGACGGATCCCCGTCCTGGGCGGGTACATCGGTGCGACGCGCGAGGGGCAGACCACCACGCTCGGGCGCGGCGGATCCGACTACAGCGCCGCGATCCTGGGCGCGGCGTTGGACGCCTCGGTCGTGGAGATCTGGACCGACGTGGACGGCATGATGACGGCCGACCCTCGCATCGTTCCCGAGGCGCAGGTCATCGAGCGGATGTCGTCGGAGGAGGCTTCGGAGCTCGCGTATTTCGGGGCCCGCGTCCTTCATCCGCTCACCCTCGCGCCGGCCATGGAGAAGGGAATCCCCGTGCGGGTCCGCAACGCCCGCCGCCCCGACGCCGCGGGCACCGAGATCCACGCTTCGGCCCCTTCCGGCGCGAGCCACATCCGCTCGATCGCCTGCAAGAAGGGGATCGTCACCGTCGACGTCATGACCAGCCGGATGCTGATGGCGGCCGGCTTTCTCCAACGCCTGTTCGAGGTGTTCGCGCGCCACGAGACTTCGGTCGACATGGTCACGACCTCGGAGATCTCCGTTTCCGTCACGCTCGACGACTCCTCCCGGCTTCCGGCGATCCGACGGGATCTCGAGAAGCTGGCGCACGTCGACGTCGGGCGGGACCGCGCCATGATCTGTCTGGTGGGCCAGGACTTGAAGTTCACTCCGGGCATCGCCGCGCGGATCTTCAAGGCGGTCGAGAGGATCAACATCCTGATGATCTCCCAGGGCGCCTCGCGCCGGAACGTCTCGTTCGTGGTCGAGGAGAAGGACGTCGAGGACGCCGTGCGGAGGCTCCACAAGGAGTTCTTCGGATAGTCCGTTCGGAGTTCGACGTGCTACGTTCTACCTTGACAAAGCTTCGACGTCGAACGTCGAACGTCGCACATGAGATTCGGCATCATTGGCACCGGCAAGATGGGGCGCGAGATCGAGGCGATGGCCACGCGCCGGGGGCATGACATCGTCTGGACGCTTTCGTCCGCCGAGAATCCTGGCGGCGCGGGCGTGACCGGCCCGCGGGTCGGCGCCTGCGACGTCGTTTTCGAGTTCACGTCTCCCTCCGCGGTCGTTCCCAACCTGCTCGCGCTCGCGGCCGCGGGCGCGACCGTCGTGTGCGGGACGACCGGCTGGGCGCAGGATCTCCCGCGGGTGACCGAGGCCTTCCTCGCCGGACGCGGCGCGCTGGTGCACGCGGCGAATTTTTCGGTCGGCGTGCGTCACTTCTTCGACCTCGCAACGCGTGCCGCCCGCCTGTATCCCCCGGCCGGGTACGCCGCGTACCTCGTCGAGGAGCATCACGCCGCGAAAAGGGACGCTCCTTCCGGCACCGCGCGCACGATCGCGACGATCTTCGAGATGGAGACCGGCGCCGCTCTGCCCGTCACCAGCGTGCGCGCGGGGTCGATTCCCGGAACGCATCGCCTGGTGCTGGAGTCGCCGGAGGACGAAGTCGAGATCGTTCATCGGGCTCGCAGCCGCGGCGGCTTCGCCAAGGGAGCGGTCTGGGCCGCCGAGCGGATCGCCGGCCGCAAAGGGGTCTACGAGTTTGGAGATCTGCTGGAAGAAGTTTCACGCAAGGAGGTCTCGTGAAAGCTGCAACGGCAGCGGTCCAGAAACCGCGCTACCGGGTGGACTGGGCGGGGTGCGGCACGGCGCTGATCACCCCCTTCGACGACAAGGGCCGCATCGATTTCGGCGCGCTGGAGAGGCTGGTCGACTGGCAGATCACTCAAGGAATCGATTTCCTGGTGCCCTGCGGCACGACGGGCGAGTCGGCGACCCTTTCGGGCTCCGAGCGCAAGGCCGTCACCGCCGCCGTGGTGAAGGCCGCCGACGGGCGCGTTCCCGTCGTCGCCGGCGCGGGCGGCAACCACACCGCGAAGGCCGTCTTCTGGGCCCGGGACGCCGCGGCCGCGGGCGCCGATGGGATCCTCTCGGTTTCGCCCATGTACAACAAGCCGACCTCCGAGGGGCTGTTTCGCCATTTCTCGGCGATCGCCGAAGCCACGGATCTGCCGCTCGTGGTCTACAACGTGCCCGGCCGCACCGGCTCCGACCTGGACGTCGAGGCGATCCTGCGCCTTGCGGAGATTCCGCGGGTCGCGGCGCTGAAGGAAGCCTCTCCCAACTTCGGCAAGATCGCCCGCCTGATGGCGGCTCTGCCCGAGGACTTCGTGGTCTACTCCGGCGAAGACGCGACGGCGCTCGCTCTGATCGGGCTGGGCGGCCGCGGCTTGATCTCCGTCGCCTCCAACGAAATCCCCGGGGAGATGAGCGCCCTGATCCGGGCCGCGCTGCATGGAGAGCCGGAGGAGGCCCTCGCTCTCCAGCGCCAGTGGCTGCCGCTGATGGAGATGAATTTCTGGGAGTCGAGCCCCGGCCCGGTCAAGTGCGCGCTGGCGATGATGAAGAAATGCGGCGAAACGCTGCGCCTTCCGCTGGCCCCGGTGCGCGACGACACGCGCAGGAAGATCCAGGCGCTCCTGTCTTCGGCCCGGCTCCTTCCCAGGAAGTCCGCTCGTTGAGCGCGGGCTCCCTGGCCGAGAGGATCGAGGCGGTCGCGGCCCGCCCCGCCGGGCTCGCCGGCGCCGAGGAGCGCGCGGCGTTCGAGGAGCTGAAGGAAGGTTTGAACGACGGCTCGATCCGAGCCGCCAGCCGGGCCGGGAATCGCTGGGTCGTCCACCCCTGGGTCAAGAAGGGAATCCTGCTGGGCTTCCGCATCGGTGCCGTGGTTCGGGCCGTCGCGGAGGCGGGGTTTCCCTTCTTCGACAAAGACACCATGCCGCTGAAGGACCTGGGCCCGGATTCCGGCGTGCGCGTGGTGCCCGGAGGGACGGCGGTGCGCGACGGCTGCTACCTCGCGCCAGGCGTGACGATCATGCCTCCGGCGTACGTCAATATCGGCGCTCACGTAGGACGGGGCACGCTCATCGACTCGCACGCGCTGGTGGGCTCCTGCGCTCAGATCGGGGAGCGCGTCCATCTCTCCGCGGCGGCGCAGATCGGCGGAGTGCTCGAGCCGGTGGGGGAGCTGCCGGTGATCGTGGAAGACGATGTCCTGATCGGCGGCAATTGCGGCATCTACGAAGGGACGATCGTTCGGGCCGGAGCGGTGCTCGCGGCGGGCGTGATCCTGACGGGCGGCACGCCGGTCTACGACCTGGTGCGCGAAACGGAGTACCGCAGACGCCCCGGCGAGCCCCTGGAAATTCCCGAGGGAGCGGTGGTGGTTCCCGGCGCGCGGACGATCCGGCATGGCCGCGGAGCGCAGTGGGGCCTGTCGCTGCAGACTCCGGTCATCGTCAAGTACCGCGACGCGAAGACCGACGCCTCGGTCGCTCTGGAGGAGTTGCTCCGGTAGCTTTCACGGCGTCCCCGGGCGCCAGCGACCGAGGACCGAGGACCGAGGACCGAGGACTGAGGACTCGAGGAACCGGTGCAACAGGAAGATGTCTTCGTACCACAGCCCCTGGAGTCCGCAGTCCTCAGTCCGCAGTCCCCAGTCGGGACTGCCGCCGGAATCCCGGCGGCTTCTATCGTGTTGCGATATTTGGAGGCGGCCACGCCTCCGGAAGGATGGATCCGTTGGATCGATTGCATCCGTCCGACGGAAGACATTGGGATACCGAGGAGATCCGGCGGGAGCGCGAATACGGCTGGATCCGGCAGAACGAGGCTCGCATGATTGCCGAGGCGCGGGAGAAGCGCCTGGCTGCCGCCCGCGCTCGGGCGGACGACGAAGCGGAGCGGCGGCGCCGGCTTCATTGGAGGAAGTGCCCTCGCTGCGGAGAGGATATGCGGACCGCATCGATCGGCGGCACCGACGTCGAGGAGTGCTCTCTGTGCGAAGGGATCTTTCTCGAGCGCGGTGAGCTTGCGGCGCTTCTCCTGCGGCAGGACGAGCACCGGCGCGGGCTCTTGCGCCGGCTCCTGGGATTCCGCGGGCACTGATCGGAGCCGGGCCTCGGAGTTCGAGTCAGCCCGCGAGTCGACTCCAGACTTGTCGGAGAGGCGACGAAGCGTTCCGTCGGAGCCGGCCGTGGGCCACGACGTGATGGGTCATCGAGGGGTCGCGCGAGAGCTCCTCGTCTTCGATCCGGAGCAGGGCGCGGACCGCGTCGGCTCCTTCCGGAGTGGCCAGCCATTCCGGATCCAGGCAGGGAAAGAGCAGGTCGGCGATCTGTCCCCCGTACGGCCGCCAATCGACCGTCTCGAAGTAGCGGTGGAAGAAGCGCGGGATTTCCTGCGAGCGGACGGCCTCGGAGGGGTCGTTCGGCTCGATGGGAGGCGGAAGGTGGGTCTGGACTTTCGCCTCCCGGGGAACCAGGTCGAGCAGCGCGCGCGCAACGGCCAGCGCGCGGTCCGTCCATCGGTCTCGGGACGGCCCGACATACTCGTCGAAGTAGATCGCGCCGCCCGGTTTCAAGGCGAAGGCCAGCCTTCGGAAGAGACGCTCGAGCTCTGAGACGTGATGGAGGGACGCATGGAAGAGCGCGACGTCGTAGCGCTGCCGCAAGAGCCGCGGGTTGTCGAAGTCGCCGATCCGGTAGGCGATGCAGTGCATGCCCTCCTCCCTGGCGGCGTCGCGGGCTGCCTCCACGGAGCGCGGCGAGATGTCGAACGCATCGATCTCCAGGGCGATTCCCGCTCGGATCGCCGATCGCTCGAAGGCTCCCAGACCGCAGCCGAAGGAGACGGCGCGCGCGAACGGGCGGGTGGCGTGGATCCGGCGGAACCAGTCGAGCGGCCATTCATCCGGCGACCCGGTCACGCGGCGATTGATGGCCTCCCGGCACAGAGGATGCGCCATCCAGAACGTCGGGTCCTTGACCTTCTCGCGATTCTCGTCCCAGTACCGGGCGCTGCGCGGCGCAATCGCTTCGGCCATGCCCACCTCCCGCATTGGTACGGAAGCTGGGCGGACGGTATCTACTCGCGGTGCCCGAATCGGTGCGCGCACGCGCGGCGGCGCGCCTTCTAGCGGGACCGCGGCAGCGACGCGACGTTCTGAAAGTACCGGGCGAACGCGGCCATGCCCCCCTCCGCCTGCGGCCAGTCGTAGTTCTCGTTGGGAGCGTGATAGCCGTGCTCGGGCAGCGACAGGCCCAGGAAGAAAACAGGGGTCTTCAGGACCTTCTCCATCGAAAGGACCGCGCCGATCGAGCCTCCCTCGCGCACGAAGACCGGCTCCTTCCCGAAGGCGAACTTCATCGCCTCGCGGATGGCGTCGGCGTACGGGCCGGTCGTCTTTCCCTCGTAGGCCGGCAGCGCGTGCTCGGCGGAGATCTTCACGTCCGGGTTCTTCGATTTGACGAAGTCGGTCACGAGCTTGACGATCTTCTTCGGGTTCATCTTCGGGACCAGACGGCAGGAGACGATGGCCGTGGCCTTGGGCGGGATGATGGTCTTGACGCCTGGCCCCTGGTAGCCGCCGGCGATTCCATGCACCTCGAAGGTCGGCATCATCCAGATGCGCTTCATGACCTCCAACGGATCCTCGACCCGCAGCTTCTTGTACAGGTGATCCTTCTTGAATCCCTGGACCGTGAACCCGGAGCCCTTGAGATCTTCGAGCTCCTTCTTGGTGGGCGGGACGACGTCGGAGTAGAAGCCGGGAATCTTGACGCGTCCGGTCTTGCCGTCCACGCACTCGGAGATGAGCTGACAGAGCTCGGTCACGGGATTGCGCGCCGCCCCGCCGGCCGTGCCGGAGTGTTGATCGGTCTGTCCGGTCTGGAGCTCGAAGCGCAGACCCTGAAGGCCCCGCAGCCCCGCCGGTTGGGCCGGGCGGGAACGGGACACCCAGACCGTATCGGAGACGACGACCGAATCCGTGGCGAACTCCGCGGCCCTGGCCCGGATGGTCTCCTCGAAATGGGGGCTTCCGATCTCTTCCTCGAACTCCCAGAGCAGGCGGATGTTGATCGGCACTTCGTGCTCCCACGCGTAGCGGGCGCCGAAGAGAGCGGTGATCGCGGGCCCCTTGTCGTCGGTCGTGCCCCGGCCGAAGTACCGGTCCTCGCGGAGCGTGAACTGAAAGGGGGGCGTCTTCCAATCGTCCCCTTCTGCCGGCTGCACGTCCAGGTGGTTGTAGACGGTGATGGTGGGGAGATCGTCTCCCCGGTCGAAGCGGCCGTAGACGATCGGATGCCCCTTGGTCTCATGAAGCTGCGCCTTGCCGCCGCAGGACTCGATCAGGCGCACGGCGTACTGCGCGCCGCGGTGCACTTCACTCTTGCGGTCCGGCTCGACGGACACCGTCGGGATCTCCACGATCTCGGAGAGGATCTTCTCGAACTCGCCGCGCCGGGCGGCGGCGTACTGCTTCAGGTCCTGCCGCGAAAAGCCGTTGTTCATTGGGCTTCCCCTTTCCGTTCGCGCCCGGACCGTGACTTCCCGATTTCGCCCGCGCGCGAGGGGCGAGATTCTATTACCTTTCCCGGATCGAACATCTCGTCGGTCCGCTCACCGCGTTCACCCTGCTGCTCCTGCCCGGCGCCCTGCTGGTCCGGCAGGAGGAATGGGTGCGGGCAGAGCCCATCGAGCTCGCCGGCGTCTGCATGGCCGGCTCCGCCGCGCTGTGGGCGATCTCGTTCTGGCTTCTGCGCCTGGTTCCCCTGTCCTGGCTGGCGTCGGGCATCGTGGCGGTGGCCGGCGCGGCGGTCGGAGTCGGGTCGCGGCGGCGCGCGCTCCGAGCCGCAGCGGTCGCGTGGCGCCGCGATCCCGCGCTCGCGCTCTGGCAGACGGCGCTGGTCGCGGCGGTGATCGTTCTGCGCCTCGCCTTCGCCGCGGTCCACGTCGCCTACTCCGGCGGAGACATGTCGGAGCACGCCACCCTCTCGGAGGAGATCGTCCTGGCGGACGGGTTTCCGCGGACGCAGGAGCCGCTGCTCCCGATCCCACGCTTTGGACAGGTCCCGCCGGGCTTTCACGCTCTGTCCGCGCTGGTCACCCTGTGGTCGGGCGCGCCGACCTACCGGTCAACAATATACATATTGTGTCTCGCCGCCGCCGCAATGGCGTTCGCCCTGTACGCGCTCCTGCGGATGCTGGCGTTTTCTCCCGCGGCGTCGGCGGCCGGGTCGCTCATCGCGCTCGGGTTGGCGCGTAACCCGCAGTTCTTTCTCCAGTGGGGAGGCGCTCCATCGATACTGGCCGCCGCCATCGGGATCCTCGTCCTGCGCGACCTGGTGGCGCTTGCCCGGGGTCCCTCTGACCCGGGCCGGGCGGTTCGCGTGGGAATCCTGGCCGCGGGAGTCCTTCTGGTCCACCCGCTTCCGGCGGTGGGCCTTCTCTGGATCGGCCTGCCGCTCGCCGCTCAGTGGGCGTTGGCAAGCCAGACCCGCGGCCGCTGGCGGGACCTGGCGCGCGATGGAGCCGTCGCCGCTCTGGCCGCGCTCCTCTGCGCGCTGCCGTTCCTGGTGCTCTTCGCGCGGCCGCCGTCGGCCGCCGCGGTGGCCTGGGCCCATGACTGGTTTCTGGCGGAGACGCGCCCGGCCGCCACGCTGGCCCGGCGTTTCGCGCCCTGGCTCGGATCTCGAGGTCCGGCGATCTGGCCCTTCTTTCTCGTGTCCTACCTGGGAGCTCTCCCGACCGTTCTGATGGCGGGCGGTCTGGCGGCGGCGTGGCTCGGCGCGCGGGCCGGAGCGGGTCGCGTGGCGCTCCTGGTCCTCGCACTGGAGGCCTTCCTCTTCGCCGGAGCCCTCGGAGAGTTCCTGCCCGGATGGCCCGCGCTCTATCCGACGCGCACCGGTCTCTGGCTCGTCATTCCTCTGGGCGTGGCGCTGGCCGAGCTCGCGTCCCTCGCCGGCCGCTGGCCGCGATCCGCGCTGCGTCTGGCGGCGGTTTGCTGGGGGCTGGCGTTCCTGGTCGAAGGGTGGCGGCTTTCCGCGAACCGCTTCGGCACCGCGTTCTACGGGCAGGCCCGCGATGGCCGGACCTCGATCGCCGCGCTCCTGACCCACGAAGCCATGGGCGGCGCCTTCTGGATCACGACCTTTTGCAGCGACGTCGCCGCCGTCACGCCCGAGGACCTCCCGGCGCTGGCGTGGGCGCGGACGCACACTCCGCCGGACGCGGTCTTCGCCAACAACCCGGGCGACGGGGGCGCTTTGCTTCCCGCGGCGGCGCATCGGAAGATCACGGAGCCTCACTACTACTGGTTCTTCGATCGGCCCGACGTCGAGGCGTGGCGCGCGAGCGCGCGGATTGGCTACGTGTTCGTCGGCTCTCAACCCGCTCCGGCCTGGGAGCGCCGCTGGACGGCCGAGGATCTGGACCACGACCCCCGGGTCTTGCTCGCCTATCGGTCGGGACGGGCGCGGGTGTACCGCGTGCGCGATCCGTTCGGCGATGCGTTCCGGTAGCAGTGGAGGCGCAGAAGAGGGGTTACTTCTTCTTGGACGGCTTGGGGCTCTTCCTCGACGTCTTCTTGACCGGCCTGGCGCTCTTCTTGGGCGGCGCCTTCCTGGCGACGGGCTTCTTGGCCTTGGCCGGGGCCGCCGGCTTGCCCTTCTGCGGCCGGCCGGCCATCCCCGCGGCGGCCCGCTTGGCGCGCGCGTTCTTGCGCGCGAGCGCCGCGGCCTCTTTCTTCTCCAGCGCCCGGGCCTGCGCTTCCTTTTCCTTCTGCTCCAGAAGCCGGACCAGGTCGTCTTCGCTCACCATCACGGCGTGCGGAAGCCGCTTCTTGACGATGTCGGTCCGCTCCTCGGGAACGTGCAACAGGAAGAAGGAGGCCTCGCGCGTCTCCTTGGCCTTGGCCAGGTAGTCCGCGGTCTCCAGGGCGTGGGACGGGGCGTAGGAAAAGTCGACCGCGATCGCGTACGGCTTCTCTCGCTTGGCGAGCTCGAAGAAGCCGGGCCAGCGGGGTTCGGTCAACACGATATGGGCGCCGCTCCTGGCGAGCTTCTGGGCGCGGCCGTTGCGCTCGGCGCTGTCGTAGTGCAGATAGAGGACGCTCATCTTCGGGCCGGACTATAGCTCAACGACCATGACGCATGACGCCGCGTCAGCTCAGGTTCGGGAGGGAGTCTTCCCGGTAGTGGCAGCCGCGTGAGACGCGGTTGTCCGACGCCGCGCGGCGGATGGCGAGCGCCGTCTGGACGCCGTTGCGCAAGCCCAAGAGATCGTCCGACATCGTTCCGCGGCGGTAGAAGTCTTCGATCTCGACCTGCAGCTCCGAGAGGATCCGGCCGGCGCGGTCCAGGCGCTTTTCCGACCGGAGCAGCCCCACGTAGTTCCACATGGTGTGGCGGATGACCATCCAGTCCTGGGCGATCAGGGCCGGATCGACCGGCTCGTGCTCCGGCTGCCAGGGGCGGACGCCGGTGAAGCGTCGATCCGCCCTCCGGCGCGCTTCCAGCGCCGCGGCTTCCCCGGCGCGCCAGCCCCACAAGAGGCCCTCCAGAAGCGAGGTCGAAGCCAGGCGATTGGCTCCGTGGACTCCGGTGCACGACACCTCGCCCACGGCCCGCAGATGTCCGAGCGTCGTGCGGCCGTTGTTGTCCACGGCCACGCCTCCGCACGAGTAGTGAGCCGCCGGAACGACCGGCACAGGGCCGGCGGTCAGATCGAAGCCCAGTTCCAGGCATCGCCGGGTGAGCCCCGGAAAACGCTCACGGATCCAGGAGGCAGGCTTGTGGGAGATGTCCAGGAGCGCGTGCGGCTCGTCCTTTTCCAGCATGCGCTTGTGGATGGCGCGCGCGACGACGTCGCGAGGAGCAAGCTCCGCTTCGGGATGGACCTGCCGTAAAAATTCCTTGCCCTGAGCGTCGGTGATCCGCGCTCCCTCGCCGCGCAAGGCCTCGGTCAGGAGCAGCCGTCCGCGGGAGTGCACCAGCGCGGTGGGATGGAATTGGATGAACTCGAGATTCAAGAGCCGGGCTCCGGCTCGCCGCGCCATGGCGATCCCATCGCCGCGCGCACCCTGGGGATTGGTCGTGTGCAGGTAGACCTGGCCCAGGCCTCCCGTGGCGAGAATCGTCTCGCGGGCCAGGAGCGGATGCACGCCGTCGTCGATTCCGCGATCGAGCAGGTACGCCCCGACGACCGCGGGCGGGCGGTAGCGGTCCGTCGGCTCGATCGAATCGTGGGACAGCGTCAAGAGGTCAACCGCCGTCGTCTCCAGCCGCCACGTAATGAGGGGCTCCTTGCGGCAGGCTTCCAGGAGCGCCTGCTCGATCGGCGCTCCGGTCTCGTCCTTGACGTGAAGGACGCGGGCCACGGAGTGGGCGCCCTCCAGAGTCCAGTGGAACCCGGAGCCCTCACGGTCGAAGGGCACGGCGAGCTCATCGACCAGGAGTTTCTGAACCAGGTCCGGGCCTTCCCGGGCCAGCAGCTCGACGGCTTCCGGGAAGCACAGCCCTCCGCCGGCCCGCTCGATGTCGGCGGCCAGGAGCTGCGGGGAATCGCCGGCGGGACGCCCCACGATCCCGCCCTGCGCATAGTACGTATTGGATTCCCGGGCCTCGGTCGCCCGGGTCACCAGCGTGACGCGGGTCCCCTGGCGGGCCGCGGCGAGCGCGGCGGCGCAACCGGCGACCCCGGTTCCGAGCACGAGAACGTCGGTCGAGTCGCTCACGCCTCGAGCTCCAGCGAGATGTCGGCGGCGGCCACGGAATGCGTCAGCGCGCCGACCGAGACCGCGTCGACGCCGGCCTCGGCATACGCGCGGACGTTGTCCAGGCGCACGTTCCCCGATGCTTCGAGCGTCGGCGCCTTCGCCGCGGCCCGGGCGATCGCGCACCAACGGGCGACGGTTTCCGGTTTCTGATTGTCGATGAGAATGGCGTCCGCGCCGGCCTGGAGCGCCGCGCGCAGCTCCTCCTCGGTCTCGACCTCGGCCTCGACCGTCCTGCCGGAGGGCGCCGCGCGCCGGGCTCGCGCGATCGCTTCGGCCACGCCGCCGGCCAGCCGCCGGTGATTGTCCTTGATGAGAACCATGTCCGCGAGGCTGAAGCGGTGATTGACGCCCCCTCCGTCGCGGACGGCCTGGCGGTCGAACGGGCGCAGGCCGGGCGCCGTCTTGCGCGTGTCGAGGATCCGGCAGCCGGTCCCGGCCACGGCATCGACGAGCTGTCGCGTGGCGGTGGCGATTCCGCACATTCGTTGAAGCAGATTCAGGGCCACGCGCTCGCCGGTCAGAATCGCCCGCGCGCGCCCCGAGAGCTTCGCCAGCGTCGTCCCCGGGCCCACGCGAGAGCCGGCCGGCGTCTGGTCGGACCAACTGAGCTCCGCGTCGAGCAGCTCGAAGACCCGGCGGGAGACGGGGAGACCCGAGACCACGCAGGCCGACCGCGTCACCACCTCGCCCCGAGCCGGAGTGCCCGCGGCGACTGTGGCTTCCGTGGTCACGTCGGCTCGTCCGACGTCCTCGGATAGAAAGTCGCGCAGCCGCGCGTCGAGAAACCGCCCCGAGAGCTCGTCCATGCCGTGGCGAAAGAATACCTTCGCCCGGGAATTCGAGTGGCGCCGAACGCGCCCTACGAGCGGCTGACCCCCTTCGTTCCGGGCTGGGCGCCCTCCAGGCCCTTTCGGAGGAGGTCCCGCAGCAGTCGCTGCTCGTCGTCGCTCAAGACCAGGATCCAGGGGGTGGGCTCGTGCAGGCGCGCCAGAAATCTGGTTCGGAGAGCATCGCCCTTCTCTGTCGTCTCCAGCAGCCGGACCCTGCGATCCGGGGAGGAGGAACGGCGCGCCAGCCCCCGGGCTTCGAGCTTGTCGACGACGGCCGTGACGTTGGCGGCGTCGCAAGACAGCGCCTCCGCCAGCGCCGTCATCGAAATCCCGGTTTGGGGCGAGAGATTTCGAAGGGCCGCCAGCTGCTGAAGGGTCAGGCCGAACTCTTTGGCCACCCCCTGCGTGACCCTCTTTTGAGCCATCAGGAGATCGAAGAGCAGCTCCGCCGCCTCCCGCGCCGGCCCGTGTGCGGGTGCCCTGCCGTGACGTCTTCGGTCCATCTCGACGGTCCGATCCTCGCCGGTCCGGCCTCTTCGTTCATCGGGCACGGCGGAATTCTAGCACTTATTTGAAAAACATAATATTTGTAGTTGACAACTTTGATTATCTTACTATTCTAGCTTGCGCCGCCCGCTCCCGTGCGGCGGACGCGGGAGGACCACCTCGAGAACGACGGAGCGAGACGTCCCCGGAAGAGACGCGGCGGGCGGCCGGCGCCCGAGTCCGGGATGCCGCAAGGCACCGTTCTTGTACGGCCCGTGTCTGGAGAAAGCGACATGATGAAAACCCCATCGCTCGGCTACCTTCCTCCTTTGGCGCGCAAACTCTCGACGGAGCGGCCACCCTCCCGCCGAAGGGTCGTGGCGGGGATCGCGTTCTCGATCTGGATGCTCGCAGGCACCGGAGCCGCGGACACGCTGCGCCTCTCTCTGCGGGATGCGGTCTCACGGGCCCTTTCCGACGGGACCGCCGCGCGCATCGCCGTCGAGCGAGTCGGCGCGTCCAGGGCCCAGGCAGGCCAGGCGCGGGCGGCGCTGCTTCCCCAGGTGACCGGAGAGGTTCAGGACGCCAACGAGATCCTGAACCTGAAGACGTTCGGGCTCTCCGTTCCGGGCGTTCCCAGCCTGGTCGGGCCGTTCAACGTCTTCGACGCCCACGTCACGCTCGCGTCCCGCGTGATCGACCTTGCGGCCTACCGGCGCTATCAGGCGGCCCGGCAGGGAATCGCGGTGGCCGACGCCGACCGGCAAAGGACGGAGAATGAAGTGGCCGCGGCGGTCGCCACGCTCTACGTCGCGCTGCTTCGCGCCCAGGCCAGCGTCCTGGCGACGCAGGCGAACGTCGATCTCTTCACCAAGCTGCGCGATCTGGCAGAGGACCAGCGTCAGGCCGGCGTGGCCACCAGGCTCGATTCCACCCGCGCCCAGGTCGCGCTGTCGCGGCAGAGCCAGGCGCTCCTGGTCGATGAGAATCGCCGCGACGCCGCGCGCCTGGCCCTTCTCCATGCGATCGGAGCGGAGCAGGCCCTCGACGTCGAGCTGACCGATCCTCTGGAAGAGGCAGCGGCGTCGGCCGGGACGGTCGAGGAGTCTTTGGCCGCCGCCCGCCGGCAACGGCCGGAGCTGCGCGCCATCGAGGAGCGCGTGCGGGCCGCCGACCTGTCCATCGCCGCCAGCAGGGCGGAGAAACTTCCGACGCTCGGCGCCCAGTTTCAGGGTGGCTACAACGGAAACCACCTGGGCGACCTCTCGTGGAATCGCACAATCGGAGCGACGGTTTCCGTTCCCGTCTTCACCGGCGGACGCATCCCCTCGGCCATCGCCGAGGCCCAGAGTCGGCGCCGGGAGTTGTTGCTGGAGCGGACGGAGACCGAGAGACAGGTCGAGGAGGACGTCCGGCGGACCCTCCTGAACGTGCGGAGCGCGGCCAACCGCGTCCGCGTCGCGCTGGAGAACGTCCGGCTGGCCTCCGACGAGCTCGACTTCGCGCGCGACCGTTTCGCCAACGGCGTCTCGTCGTCGATCGAGGTCGACAACGCGCAGACGTCCTACGCCGCGGCGCAGGCCGACCGCATCGCCGCGCTCGCGGACCAGGCCCAGGCCCGCTTCGACCTGGCCAGGGCCACCGGGGGGATCCGGGATCTGATCGAGAACAAGGAGACGCGATGAACGGCGAGAAGAGAGAGACCTCGCAACCGGCGCTGAAACCCGTCGAGCCGGAGAAGAAGGAGGCGCCGCGCGTCGTCGGCGCCGACGGCGAAAAGGTGCCGGCAGCCGGACGCAAGGGCGGCGGCCGCAAGATCGGCCTGCTGCTTCTGGTCATGGCCGTCCTCGCCGGGGTCGGCTTCGGCGTGAAGGAAGTCGTCTTCTACAGGCACCATGCCGAGACCGACGATGCGCAGGTGGAAGGGCACATCGATCCGGTGCTGCCCAAGGTCTCTGGCTTCGTGACCCAGGTTTTGATTCGCGATAATCAGAAGGTCGAGAAGGGGCAGCTTCTGCTGAAGATCGACACCGGCGATCTTCAGGCCAAAGCCGAGACGGCCCGCGCCGCTCTGGAGAACGCCCGGGCGAAAGTCGCGGTCGCCCGCGCCAACGTATCGTCGGCCCGCACACAGAGTGTCAAGGCGGCCGCGGATTTCGCTCGCTACGCGGCGCTCCGAAAGAAGGAGGAGGTTTCCCAGCAGCAGTACGACGCGATCCGGGCGGCGGCCGACTCCGCCGCGGAAGCGGTGACGGCGGCGGAGCAGGGCGTCGGGGCGGCTCAGGCGGAGGCCGGGCAGAAGAAGGCGGATCTCGATTTTGCGCAGCTGCAGCTCTCCTATGCCGAGGTTCTGGCCCCGGCCTCCGGGACCGTCTCGAAGAAGAACGTCGAGGTCGGCCAGTTCGTGCAGGCGGGGCAGCCGCTGCTGGCGATCGTTGAGGACGTCGAGAGCTGGGTCGTGGCGAATTTCAAGGAGACGCAGTTGAAGAAGATGCGCGTCGGCCAACCGGTCGAGATCGAGATCGACGCCTACCCCAAGGCGATCTTCCACGGCAAGGTGGAATCATTTTCCGCGGCCACCGGCGCGAAGTTCGCGCTGCTACCTCCGGACAATGCCACTGGCAACTTCACCAAGGTCGTGCAGCGGGTGCCGGTCAAGATCGTCTTCACCGATCCGCCCGATCCGGCCCGTCCTCTGCGCGCGGGCATGAGCGTCAACGCGATCGTGAAGCTGGACTGAGGTGCGTGAGGCGTAAGGCGTGAGGCGTCAGGAAACGGTGGACAGACTTCACGCGGTGTTCCGGTGTTCCGGTGCCTTCGCGGCGCGACCAAGTTTCGCGGACTGGATCCGCGAAACGACTCGCGCCGCGGGAGCCGGAGCGAGCACGGGGCCAGGCGCGTGGTCGAGCCCACAGGCGAGCCGCGAGCCGGTGCGCCCGTCGGGCGCAGGCCCCAGGCGCAGCGCAGGCGACGAGTAGCGGAGGCGACGGCGATGGCGGAACAGGGCGCGCGCAAGTGGATCATCGTGGTCACGGCGATCCTGGCTTCGCTGATCGAGCTCATCGACACGTCGATCGTCAACGTCGCGCTGCCGCAGATGATGGGCAACTTGAGCGCGACGCTGGACGAGGTGGCCTGGGTGGTCACCTCGTACGTCGTGGCCAACGTGATCGTCGTTCCAATGACCGGTTTTCTTTCCCGGATGTTCGGCCGGCGCAACTACTTCGCCGGGTCGATTGTTCTCTTCACGATCGCCTCGTTCTTCTGCGGCCACGCGACCAATATCTGGGAGCTCGTGTTCTTCCGCTTCGTTCAGGGAATCGGCGGCGGCGCGCTGTTCTCGACGTCGCAGTCGATCCTGGTCGAGACGTTCCCGCCCGAGGAGCTGGGCCTGGCCAACGGTCTCTTCGGGCTGGGGGTGGTCATGGGCCCGACCATCGGCCCGACGCTCGGCGGCTGGATCACCGACAACTATTCCTGGCCCTGGATCTTCTACGTCAATCTTCCCATCGGCATCGTGGCCACGATCCTGGCCCTCTCCTTCATCCGAGGGAGCAAGGAGGAAGGGAAGACCCCCTCGATCGACTGGGCGGGGATCGGCCTGCTCGTCGTCGGGATCGGGTCCCTGCAGGTGGTCCTCGAGCGCGGCGAGCGGGATGACTGGTTCTCCGCGACCTACATCCTCGTGCTGTCGGTGGTGGCCGCGGCTGGAATCGCGGCGTTCATCTGGCGAGAGCTGACGGCGGAGCACCCGGTGGTCGAGCTGAGGGTCTTGAAGGACCGGTCGCTCGCGGTGGGCACCCTCTTCACCTTCATCCTCGGGTTCGGACTCTACTCCTCGATTTTCATCTTCCCGGTCTTCGCTCAGACCCTGCTCGGCTTCACCGCCATGCAGACCGGATTGATCCTTCTGCCCGGCGGTATCGCCACGGCGTTCATGATGCCGATCGTGGGCAAGCTTCTTCAGAGGAGAGTCCCGGCGCAGTTGATGAACGCGCTCGGCTTCATTTCCTTCTTCGTCTTCACCTACCTGCTGTCGCGGTCGACCCTGGCCTCGGGCCGGGCAAATTTTTTCTGGCCGCTCATCTTTCGAGGCGTGGGACTGGGGCTCCTGTTCGTGCCGTTGACCACGCTGGCTCTTTCCAATCTGCGGGGAAGAGACATCGCTCAGGGAGCGGGTTTGACCAACATGATGCGGCAGCTGGGAGGCTCCTTCGGCGTGGCCCTGATCGCGACGTACGTCGAGAAGCGTTCCTGGTCGCACCGTCAGAGCCTTCTGGCCCACGTCTCCATCTACGACGCGCCGGTGCGCGAGCGCTTGAACGCCGTCATCGCCGGACTCATGGCGAAGGGGTCGACGTTCCTCGAGGCGCAGCGCCAGGCCTACGGGGCGCTGGAGGGGATCGTCGTCAAGCAGACCTTCCTGCTGACGTACATGGACGCCTTCCGCATCGTCGGCGTCTTCTTCCTCTGCTGCATCCCGCTGCTGCTGCTCTTCAAGCGCCGCCGCGGCGCCGCGCCGGCGCCGGTGACGATGCATTGACCGGGCGTGAGGCGTGAGGCGTGAGGCGTGAGGCGTAAGGCGTGAGGCGTGGCCCCGGTCGCGGCGCGCGAAGTCTCCCGGAGGGGAGGAGGCGCGCGCCGCGGGAGCGAGAGCGCAACGACGGATCAGGGCCGCGGTCGAGGCCGCATCCGGCCGAGCCGCGGACCGGTGCGCCTGAAAGGTGCAGATCCGGGGCAAGCGGAAGCGACGTTTTACTTTGCCGCCCCCGTCAGCTCCAGGTCCACTGCCCGCGCCGCCTCGAACCGATCGGCCACGTCCTCCCAGTTCCAGCAATTCCAGATCGCGTCGAAGTACTCGGTCTTGCGGTTCTGGTACTGCAGATAGAAGGCGTGTTCCCACGCGTCGATGACCATGATGGGGATGCCCGACTGGGCCAGGTTGGACTGGTGGTCGTAGATCTGTGTGGTCAGCAGCCGCCCGGCGATCGGCTCCCACACCAGAGCGGCCCAGCCCGAGCCCATGATCGTTGCGGCCACCTCGTTCATCTGTTTCTTCAGCTTCTCGAAGCTCCCGAAGTCCTTCCGGAGCGCCTCGGCCAGGTCTCCCGCCGGCCGGTCGTCCGCCTTGGGCGTCAGGTTCTGCCAGAAAAGGGAGTGCAGGACGTGGCCGGACAGGTTGAAGGCCAGCGCCTTCTCGACCGCCGCCACCCGTGTGAAGTCCTCCTTCTCCCGCGCCTCGTCGAGCTTCTCCAGCGCCGTGTTGGCGCCCTTGACGTACGCGGCATGGTGCTTGTCGTGGTGCAGCTCCATGATTTTCCCCGAGATATGCGGCTCGAGCGCGCCGTAGTCGTATTGCAGATCCGGCAGGACGTACTTGGACATAGGTTCTCCTTTCGCCGGGACAGGTCAGAGCAGGATTTGTGCCGAGAACGGGGAAGACGGGGCGAACGTCTCAGGACAGCTCGAGCATCCTCAAGAGCGGCTTTTCCGCGGCGCGGCGCAGGTCCTCGGGCAGGATGATCTCCGGGCGCTCGTCGCGCAGGCAAAGGTAGACCTTCTCCAGGGTGTTGAGCTTCATGAACGGGCACTCGTTGCAGCGGCAACCATTGTCGGGAGGGACGGGGATGAACTCGCGGTCGGGCGCGAGCTTCTTCATCTGATGGATGATCCCCTCTTCTGTCGCGATCAGGAACTTTCGGCCCGGCGCGGTCGTCACGTAGTTCAGGATCGAGCGGGTCGATCCGACGTGGTCGGCGTACCTGAGGATCGCTTCGGGGCACTCCGGATGCGCGGCGAGCTTGGCGTCGGGGTGCTGCGTTTTTAACCGCACGATCTCCCGCTCGGAGAACTGCTCGTGGACGATGCAGGTGCCCGGCCACAGGATCATGGGCCGCCCGATCTTCTGGGAGAGATAGCGCCCCAGGTGCCGGTCCGGCGCGAAGAGGATCTCCTTGTCCGCCGGGATCGACTGGACGATCTTCTCCGCGTTGGAGGAGGTCACGATGATGTCGGACAGGGCTTTGACCGCTGCCGAGCAGTTGATGTAGGTCAGCGAAACCGCGCCGGGATGCTGCGCCCGCCAGGCCCGGAAAGCCTCGGGCGGGCAGGAGCTCTCCAGCGAGCAGCCCGCTTCGTAGTCGGGCAGGACGACTTTGCGGGTCGGGTTCAGGATCTTGGCCGTCTCGGCCATGAACCGCACGCCGGCGAAGGCGATCATCTCGGCGTCGGACTTCTGGGCCGTGCGCGAAAGGTCGAGCGAGTCGCCGACAAAATCGGCCAGGTCCTGGATGTCCTCTTCTTGATAGTAATGGGAGAGCAGCACTGCTTTTTTTTGTCGCTTGAGCCGGCGGATCTCCTCGGGAAGATCGAGCGTCGGGTCGACCGACGCCAGGTCGGGCGGCGCCGGGTGAGCGGCGGGTAGGGGGAAATCCGTAGAAACAGAAGGGTGATCGGCGCTCATGATCCTCTCGAGCATAACAACACGGGCGGCGTCGAGATCCTTTCGGCGCCCGAGAGGCGTCTGGCACACCTCCTGCTTTGCAAAACAGCATGACTGCACTGGGGGGTAGTGCCCGACCCAGCCGCTGGGCCTTTGCGATTCTTGTCGCGGCCCTGCTGCTTCTGGCCCTGGAGGCCTGGGGAATCCGCTCCTCCCTGACCACGCTGCTGTCGGCTCGTTGAACTTTCGCTTCCGCTTGCTCGGGATCTGCGCCTCGGGCGCGCCGCGAACCGGGGGTACGCCGCGGCTGGTATATTTGGACCCCGCCATGGCCACCGAAGTTCAGTCCAGCAAGTACCAGGGCTTGGAGCCCCGCGAGCTCCTGGCCGCGTATCGCAACATCCTGCTGTCGCGCAAGATCGACGACAAGGAGATCCAGCTCAAGAGGCAGAACAAGATCTACTTTCAGATCAACAGTGTCGGCCACGAGGCGGTCTCGACGGCCGCCGGAATGGTGTCCCGGCCCGGCTACGACTGGTTCGATCTCTACTACCGGGACCGCGCGTTCTGTCTCCAGATCGGCGTCACCCCTTACGAGATGTTCCTCCAATCCGTGGGAGCGAAGGATGACCCGGCCTCGGCAGGAAGGCAGATGCCCTCCCACTGGGGATCCAAACGCCTGAATCTGATCTCCAAATCCTCGTGCACCGGGACGCAATTTCTCCACGCGGTGGGGGCGGCCGAGGCCGGCTGGCGGATGAGCCAGATCCCCGCGCTCTGCGAGCGAGGCGGTTTCGAGAAGGACGAGGTGGTCTTCGTGTCCGGGGGGGAGGGGCAGACCTCGGAAGGGGAGTTCTGGGAAGCCGTCTCGAGCGCCTCCAACCTGAAGCTTCCCGTCCTCTTCCTGATCGAAGACAATGGCTACGCCATCTCCGTCCCGGTCGAGGTCAACACGCCGGGCGGATCGATCTCCAAGCTCTTGCGCGGATTCCCCAATCTCTTCCTGGCCGAGGTGGACGGCTGCGATTTTCTACAGTCCTACGATGCGCTGCGCTACGCCGCGCAGTACTGCCGCTCGCGGATGGGCCCGGCCCTGGTGCACGCGCACGTGGTCCGACCCTACAGCCACTCTCTGTCCGACGACGAAGCCAATTACCGGCCGCGCGACGAGCGCGAGCGCGATGCGCGACGCGATCCCCTCCGCCTCCTGGCCGGTTTTCTGAAATCGGAAGGCCTGGCCTCGGAGGAGGATCTGGACAAGCTCCGCGCCGAGTTGGAGGAGGAGATCAACCAGGCGGCTGACCGCGCGCTCGCGGCGGAGCTGCCGGTGCCCGAATCTGCCTACGAGTTCGTCTATTCACCCGACGTCGACCCGACCTCATCGGCCTTCGAGTCGGCGCCGGCCTTCGCTCCCGAAGCGCAGCCCACGACCATGGTCGATCTCTTGAACGCGTGCCTGCGCGACGAGATGAAACGCGATCCGCGGATCGTCCTCTTCGGCGAGGACGTGGCCGACGCTTCCCGCGACGAGGTGTTGTCCGAGTGCAAGGGCAAAGGCGGCGTCTTCAAGGTCACGGCGGGCCTCCAACGCCTGTACGGCAAGGAGCGCGTCTTCAATTCGCCTCTGGCCGAGGCCAACATCGTGGGCCGCGCGATCGGAATGGCGGTGCGCGGATTGAAGCCGGTGGTCGAGATCCAGTTCTACGACTACATCTGGCCGGCCTACATGCAGATCCACAACGAGCTCTCCAACATGCGCTGGAGATCGGGCAACACGTTCGCATGCCCGATGGTCGTGCGCGCGGCGATCGGCGGCTACATCGGCGGAGGCGCGGTCTACCACTCCCAGTCCGGGGCGGTGCTCATGACGCACATTCCCGGGCTGCGGGTCGTGCTTCCTTCCAACGCAGTCGACGCCAACGGCCTTCTGCGCACCGCGATCCGGTGCGACGACCCGGTGTTGTTTCTGGAGCACAAGCACCTTTACCGGCAGACGCACAACAAGGGGACCTCTCCCGGGCCTGACTACATGGTGCCTTTCGGCAAGGCGTCGGTCGTTCAGGAGGGCGCGGACGTCACGATCGTGACCTACGGAGCGACCGTGTACCGGTCGTGGCAGGCGGCGAGGGCGTTCACGGAGGGGACCGGCAAGACCGTCGAGCTCCTGGACCTGCGCAGCCTCTCCCCGTACGACTGGAGCGCGATCGCCGATTCGGTCAAGAAGACCAGCCGGGCCCTGGTGGTGTACGAGGATCCGCTCTCGTGGGGGTACGGCGCGGAGATCGCGGCGCGCATCGCGACCGAGCTCTTCTCTTATCTGGACGCTCCGGTTGAGCGCGTCGCGGCCGCCGACACGTTCGTCGCCTACCAGCCCCGCGTCGAGGATTTCATTCTTCCCCAGGCGAGCCACATTCGCACGGCGTTGGAGAAAGTCACGGCGTTCTGACGTGCGCGACGGAAGCCCGTGGTGCGGGTGGCCGGCGCGGCTTTTCCGATGGCCTCAGCGTAGGACAGCCGAATCATTTTGACGACATCGGTGAGGGGGCCGTTTCGCCTAAGTCCTTGGAAATCCAGTCGTCCGGGGGCTGGTATGGACCCTGCTCCTGTTGGGGTGTGGGCCGGGCCGGGCCCGGGCCAGAAAGAAGAGAAAGCAACACCATGAGACGAGAGATGCAGATCACGCTGGACAACGACGCCAATCACCGCGCTCTTCGGAGATGCTGCCGCTGCGGCGCCTACGCCCGGCCGTTCGACGAGGTCAACGGCGCCATCCGATGCGAACGCTGCGCGCAGAAAGCGCAGCGCGATGCCGGCGACGAGGACGAGGATCTGAATCAGCGGCCAGCCAATCTCGTCGTCTGAAGGCGCGGCGCGCCGGCACGCGGCGCGCCCCCGCGAGTCTCGACACCCTTTCCATCGCGTCCCGACATAGAATCTCCAGCCGGTGAGGTCCGACCACCGAGCCCTGTTTCTTCGCCGTCAGGAGTTCTCGGCTGGCCTCTTTTCCGCGATGTTCTCCGCGCCGCTTCTCGCGCGCGAAATTGGGCCGGGTCAATTCGTCATGCTGGAGATCCCTTCGCGGGTGCGCCCGTACCTGCGCCGCGCCTACTCCGTGGCGGATGCCGATGCGGCGGGCGGCGAGGTGGAGTTCCTGGTCAAGACGGTCGGCCCCGGAACAGCGGCGCTCGAGGTCCTGGTCGAGGGCGCCCGGGCCCGCCTCCTCGGGCCGCTCGGCAATCGATTCGGGGTCGAGGGGATCGCCGCCGGCGGCCGCGTTGCGGTGGTCGCGGGAGGGATCGGGGCGGCGCCGTTTCCGATGCTCGTCAAGTCGCTCGCGGCCAGGGGGATCGTGGCCGACCTGTACCTGGGCGGACGCAGCGCGGCCGACGTCGCGTTGGCCGGCCGATTCGCCGGCCTCGTCACGGGAGAAACGGTCGTGACCACCGACGACGGGTCGCGGGGGGAGAAGGGCCTGGTCACCGAGGCGTTCCGGCGCGGCGCGGCGCGGGACAGGTACGAGCGCGTCTACGCCTGTGGGCCGATGCCGATGTTCGCGGCGCTGGCGCGCATCGTCGCGGACCTGGGCATCCCGGCGGAGTTCTCGACCGAGGCGGCGATGGGCTGCGGCTTTGGCGCGTGCCTGGGCTGCGTGATTCCGGGCAGTCACAAGCCATATATTGTGTCGTGCGCCGAGGGGCCGATCCTGGCGCCGGAGGTCGTGCGGTGGTGAAGGGGCGAGACGGGGAGATGGGGAGACGGGGGGACGGGGAGAAGGGTCGTCCAGGGGTCTCCCCGTCACCCAGTCCCCCTGTCCCCCCGTCGGATTCTTCGTCGCTCCTGCAGGTCCAACTGGGACCGCTGTCGCTCAAGAACCCCATCTTGACCGCGAGCGGCACCTTCGGCTACGGCCTGGAGTTCACCGACTTCGTGGATCTGGCCCGGCTGGGGGGCCTCTGCACGAAGGGTCTCTCGCTCGAGCCGCATGCGGGCAATCCGCCGCCGCGCATCTGCGAGACGCCGGCGGGGATGTTGAACGCGATCGGGCTCCAGAACGTCGGCGTGGCGGCGTTCCTGGCGGAGAAGCTTCCCAGGCTCCGCGCGCTCGACGCGACCGTCATCGCCAACGTGTGGGGAGACGTGGAGGACGACTACGTGGCGGTCGTCCGCGCTCTGGAGTCGGCGCAGGGCCTGGCCGCGATCGAGCTGAACATCTCCTGTCCCAACGTCGCGAAGGGAGGGATGCTGTTCGGCAACTCCCCCTCGGCCACGGCTTCGCTCGTGGCGCGGGTGCGCGGTGAGACCCGGCGGCCCCTGATCGTCAAGCTCTCGCCCAACGCGCCGGACCTGGTCGAGTCCGCGCGCGCTGCGGCCGACGCCGGCGCCGACGTGCTTTCCCTCGTCAACACGTTCGTGGGCATGGTCATCGACCCGCAGACCGCCCGGCCGCGGCTCTCCTTCGGAACGGGCGGCCTTTCGGGCCCTGCCATCAAGCCGCTGGCGGTGCGCATGGTGTACCAGGTGGCGCGGGCCCTGCCCAGGGTGCCTCTCATGGGCATCGGCGGAATCTCCGAGCTCTCCGACGTGCTCGAGTTCCTGGCGGCCGGCGCCACGGCCGTCCAGGTGGGGACCGCCAACTTCAAGGATCCCGGCATCTCGCAGCGTCTGGTCGAGGATCTCGCGGAGTACTGCGCGGCGCGCGGCGTTTCGGCGGCCTCGCTGGTCGGTCGGGCGCACGAGTCGGCGGGCCCCGCCGCCGACGCCGGAGCGGAAGGATGAGGACGGCGTGAGCTCGAGAGGACTCAGACGAGCCGCCGACCGCGTCTGCCTGGCGCTCGACTGCTCCGACCGGATGGAGATCCTGGCCGCCGCGCGGCGCTTCGGCCCCCGGGTCGGGTGGCTCAAGATCGGGCTCGAGGCCTTTGTCCGCGAAGGCCCGTCGATCGTGGCCGAGGTCTCCGGGCACGCGCGCGTCTTCCTGGACCTGAAGTTTCACGACATCCCCAACACGGTGGCCGGGGCGGTGGTGTCGGCAGCTCGTTCGGGCGCTTCGATGATCAACGTGCACGCCTCCGGAGGGCGGGCGATGCTGCTCGCCGCGCGCGGTGCGCTTCCCGCGGAAAACCGCCCGCTGCTCGTCGCGGTGACTCTCTTGACATCGCTCGACGCGCGCGCTCTCGCGGATCTCCCGATGGCCGGACACCCCGAGGGAATCGCGCGGCGTCTGGCTCTGCTGACGCAGGATTGCGGCCTGGACGGTGTGGTTTGCGCGCCGACGGATCTTCCGACGGTGCGCGCCGCTTGCGGCGACGCGTTCATGACCGTGGTTCCCGGAATCCGGCCGGCCGGCTCGCCCTCGGGAGATCAGAAACGTCTTGCGACCCCTTCGAGCGCGATCGCGGCGGGAGCCGATCTCCTCGTCGTGGGTCGTCCCATTACCGCGGCGCCCGATCCGGACGGCGCGCTGACCGCGCTGCTGGAGGAAATAGAATCGGCAACCGGAGAAAAGGGGGACTGAGGACCGAGGACGAGAGACTGAGGACTCAACCGGCTCTGGCCAGGATGCATCCTGGCTTCTGCCCGTTCCGTCCTCGGCCCTGACTCCGCAGTCCTCAGTCGTGAACCGATGAGCGACTGGAGACAACCGCATCCGACCTGGATCGTGGGCCACCGCGGCGCGCCGCGCCACGCGCGCGAGAACACGATCGAGAGCCTGGATTGGGCGGAGAGCATGGGGGTCGACGCCGTCGAGTTCGACCTGCGTCAGACCCGCGAAGGGGAGGCCGTTCTCTTTCACGACGAGGAGATCGTGCTCGGATCCCAGCGCGTCGCGGTCCGCAGCTTCACCGCGCGGGAGCTCGAGCGGCTGAGCCTGCCTTCCGATCTCGGCGACTACAGGATCCCCAGGCTGGAAGAGGTGTTCCACCGATATGGCCACGCGCTCAAATACGTCGTGGAGGTGAAGGTGGGCCGGGACACGCAGCTGGCGCAGATGGCCCGGCGGATCTCGCGGCTGGCCGCCGAGTACGGCCTGACATCCCGTTGCCTGATCGCCTCCTTCTCCGCCGACTTCCTGCGCAAGATGCGAGAGGCCGACGCGGACGTCGCCACCAGCTTCCTCATGGATCATCCCGTCGCGCTCCCGGAGCCCGGTCAGCGCACGCCGCTCTTTCCGCCAGTCGACGCGGTCGGCCCTCGGGCAGACCTGGTCACGCAGCTCTTCGTCGCGCAGGCGCGCGCGGCGGCGCTCTCGGTCCATCCCTGGACGGCCGACTCGCCCGAGGAGATCGGGCGCCTGCTCGAGCTCGCGGTGGATTCGATCACGACCAATTTGCCCGACCTGGCGCTGCGCCTGCGCCGGGAGACGGCCCCAGCCGGGCACGAGGCTCCTGTCCAGAGCCGTTAAGCGTCCAACGTCAAACGTAAGACGAAGCGCGGAGAAGGAACGTGGGCGAAAGATCCGTTTGACGTTTCACGCTTTACGTTTTACGAGATCTTCGTGCACCCGTCTCGATCACCAGATGTGTGCCTCCCGGGATCTCCAGGGCCACGCCGGTGATCGCGGCGGCGTCGTCGGAAGCGAGGAAGAGCACCGTTCGGGCCACGTCGCGGGGCCACAGTTTTTCCTCGAGCGGAGACCGGCGATTGGCGGCGCCTGTCTCGTCGAGCCGGTTCTCCACCGAACCGGGGCAGACCGCGTTGACCGCGATGTTGTGGGGACGGAACTCTCGCGCCAGACTCTGGGTCAGTCCGATCAGACCGAATTTGGCGGCGCTGTGGGCCGAGAGATTCGCGTCGCCGCGCATTCCGTGCACCGAAGAAACGTTGACGATGCGCCCCCGCCGGCGCGCGACCATGCCGGGCAGCACGGCCCGGCAGAAGTTCGCCGCGCCGGAGAGGTTGGTCGCCAGGACGAGATCCCAGTCCTCCGGGCTGATCTTCAGGAAGGGGCGATAGAGAAACACTCCCGCGTTGTTGATCAGGATGTCCGTCGGGCCGAGTCTCTCTTCCACCTGGGCCACGCACGCCCGCACGGCCTCGGGCGACCGCACGTCGGTGGGAATCGCCAGGCAGCGGCCGCCGGCCTTCTCCACCTGGCGAGCCGACTCCAGAAGCTCCCGCTCGGTGCGGGAGACGAGCGCGACCGAGGCCCCTTGCTCCGCGAACCGAAGGGCAATCGAGCGGCCGATGCCGCGCCCCGCTCCGGTCACCAGCACGACGCGGTCGCGGAACTTCATGGTTCCGGCTCCCGTCCGAGCTCGTCGAACAGGACGGGCGAAAAGATGCGGTCGGGATCGCCGGCCGAGAAAATGGGCCCGGTCAGGAGCTCGGCCGAGCCTTCCTCCGGTCCGGTCGAGTCGATCTTGACGCGCACCACGGAGAGCGGAAAGATCTGGCGCTCCGGGTCGCAGGCCGACGTCCGGCCGCGGCCCGCTCGAACCTGAACCCAGATGGCGTGGCCCCGCGCCAGATACGTGAGCAGAGCTGTCTTGCGGCGAATGAGATTGGCCGCGGTGTGGCTTCCGATTCGGACGGCGACGGTGAGCTCGCTGCGGGATCGGGCCCGCACCTCGCCGAACGAGAGCAACGCCGCTCTGGGGTAGCCCTCCGGGTCGACCGTCACGAACGGAAGCGCCACGCCGTGCCGCGCGGCAAAGCCCTCTCCGGAAAAGAGAGTCTCCAGGTCCCTGGGCATGCGCTCGAATTCGGCCTGAGCTTGCATCACGGCTTTCAACGAAGAGGCAGGGCAAGTCTAAGTGCGTTGACCCCCCTACAGCTTAACGAATGCGGTGCGCCGAAGGCGCAGATTCCGATCGATCGGTCGCGACGGGTAGCGACGGTAATATGATCCCCCCATGAGAACGATCAAGACTTTCGCCTGCGCATCGCTCTTCCTGTCTTTCGCGCTCGCAGCTTCCGCGGCGGATCGCGACGCGAAGGCCGACGCCATCGGCAAGGAGCTCGTCCGATCACTCGGCGGAGAGCAGGCCTGGGACAAGGCGCGCCAGCTCCAGTTCGATTTCGTGGTCGACCGGGAGGGCAAGACGGTGGCGCGGTTCTCGCACGCCTGGGACCGGTACACCGGCGACTATCGGGTGTCGGGAACGGACAAGACCGGCGCGCCGTTCGTCGTCCTCTTCAACGTCAACACGCGGCAAGGCAAGGCATTCGTCAACGGCAAACCGGCGACCGGGGAGGACGAGGACCGGCTCTTGAAATCCGCGTACGGGCGATTCATCAACGACACGTACTGGCTTCTCGCCCCGTGGAAGATCTTCGATCCTGGCGTGAACCTCGCCTATGACGGTGAGAAGCCGTGCCCCGGCGGAGGGACCTGCGACATCCTGAAACTTTCCTTCGAGAACGTCGGGATGACGCCGAAGGATATCTACTGGCTCTGGATCAGCCGCGAGGGGCGGCACATGGTGCAATGGCAGTACGTCTTGAACGGAGCGCAGGAAGAACCGACCACCGCGTTATGGAAGAACTGGAAGTCCTTTTCGGGCATGTCTCTGTCCGAGGAGAAGGAAATCGTCGGCAAGAACGCGGTCATCCGCTTCGAGAACGTCTCCGTCTCTCCCAACCGCAGCGATTCGCTGTTCCAGGCCCCGTAGCTTCGCCGCCCGTTTCTCCGCGCCGTTCGTGCGGCGCCCTGCGGCTCCTGGCGCTGGCGGCGCTGGCTCCGTGGCTCGCGGCCGCCTGCGCGTCGCCGCGCGTGCCCGGCGCGTCGTTCCAGAGTATGGCCACGGCCGATCTGCCCCGGCCGGACCGCGTGTTCGTGCTCGAGCCGCCGTCGTACTCCCGCCAGCCCCAGCGGCGTTACCCCGTTCTCTACTTCCTTCATGAGATTTACGGCGGGAGTGGATCTCTCGCCTCTCGGGGCCTCGCCGCCGATCTCGAGGCGCGCATGGCCGACGGCCGGCTGCCGGAGTTCCTGATCGTCGCGCCGTCGGCGCCCGCGTCGTGGTTCTCCGACTCCCACGACGGCAAGCGGCGGTACGAGGAGTTCATCACCGGCGATCTCATCCGGGACATCGAGTCGCGGTACCGCGTCGTGCCGGGATCCGCCTCCCGAGGCATCACCGGGATCTCGATGGGCGGGTACGGCGCGGTGAAGATCGCGTTGAAGCACCCGGATCTGTACGGGTCGGTGTCCGCGCTCTCCGGCGCCCTCATCCCTTTCGGATGGGAGGATCTCCAGCGCTACAGCTGGATCGCGCGCTGGTCCCTGAAGCGGGTCTTCGGTCGGCACCGCGAGGACAACAGTCTGGCGGCCAACGACGTCTGGGAGATCCTGCGCCGCTCGCGATTCGAACGTTCCCCTTTTGCCGCGCAACTGCGCGCAGGGACGGAGGACGACTACCGGCTGGATCAGGTTGCCTTGCAGTTCGGCTCGTTCTTGAACGAGCATGGCGTGGCTGCGACGGTGGTTCTCGAGCCCGGACGCCACGACTGGAGCTACTGGAGGCGCGGGCTGATCGAAATCGCAGAGTGGCATGGGAAGCAGTTTTCATATGATGCAAAGTGATGCTTATGAAAGGGCTCGCGCAGCGCCCGCTTCCTGGCTCTCGTGTTGAAAACTGTCGGCCGCCGTTGGCGAAGCCAATGCCCGCGGCCGAAAGCCCCAAGCTCATCCTCTTCGACATCGACGGCACCCTGCTCTCGGCGGGGCGCGCGGCGCGGGAGTCGATCCTGGCCGCGCTGCGGTCGGTGTTTGACTGGGACGGCCCGGGCGACCGGCACGACTTCTCGGGCAAGACCGACCCCCAGATCGTTCGAGAGCTGGTGGCCGAGACCATCGGGGAGAACGAGCTCGAGCGCGGCCTGACGACGGTTCTCGAGGCGTACCTGGGCGAGCTCGAGCGGCGTCTCTCGCCCGAGAGCGTGGTGCCTAAGCCCGGCATCGCGCAGGTGCTCGAGCGTCTGTCGCGGGAGAGCGGCGTCACCCTGGCCCTCCTGACGGGCAATCTCGAGCGGGGCGCCCGCTTGAAGCTCGCGCCGCCGGGCTTCAACCGCTACTTTCCGTTTGGAGCGTTCGGGAGCGACAGTGCCGACCGCTATAGCCTGCCGGCCGTGGCGGTCGAACGGGCCCGCCGCCACACCGGCCGCGATTTCGCCGGCAAGTCGGTCGTGATCGTCGGAGATTCCGTGCACGACGTCCTGTGCGGCCGCGACCTCGGCGTTCGAGCCGTGGCCGTGGCCACCGGACCGACCGGCGTGGAGCGTCTGGAGGCGGCCGGGCCCGACGCGCTCCTGGAGAGCTTCGAGGACGTCGAGCGCGGCCTCGCGGCGATCCTGTCATGAGACGCTGGCTGGTGCTGTCACTGGTGGCGGCCTGGGGCTGCGCCGGAGGGGCCGCCCCCAGCGCGGCGCCGGCGGTTCCCGGAGCGACGAAGGCTCCGTACGATGCCACTCCCGAGGCCAGGGTCACCATCGGGCTGGCGATCGACGCGAAGCCGGCGCGGCAGATCCTGGAGTCCCTGGCCCGTCCCCGCATGGATCCCGCCGACGCCAAGGTGCTTCAGGATCTTCCCGCCGTCGCCGCCGCCATCCGGGACTCGAGCCGGACGTCGGACGTCTTCGAGCGCGACTTCGCGGCGGCGTTCCAGAACGACACGCGCCCCGCGGTGTTCGACTTCAAATCAGTGCGCGACCGGCGGGACCGCTGGCAGCCGCTATTGGATGGAATCCTGGCCCGGCAGACCGAGCTCACCCGCCTTTCCCAATCGCGGGCCGCGTCGCTGCTTCCGGGGGACGCCGCGGTGTCGGTCAAGCTCGACGTCGATTTCACGTTCGCGCTGGCCGGCATCGAGGACGACCTGGTCGTCCAGACGCCGGGAGGGACGGAGCGAATGATCATCGACGTGGCCAAAGCGCTCTCGGAGTCCGAGGGAGGAACCGTCGACGCGCACATCTCGCGCCTGGCGCGATTGATCGGCGGAGAAGCCTGCCGCCTCGCCTGGAACGCGTATCGCGAGACGAGTCCGGCGTGGAGAAAGACGGACCCGCAGCTGGGCCAGCTCGACCCCCTCTTGAAGATCGTGGCCGCCGCCTCGCCGATCGGACTCTTCGGCATCGACGAAAGCTTCTTTCCGCTTTCCGCGTGGCTGAAGGATCCGATGAAGAGGGCGCTGGACGACCTGAACCACCGCGCGGAGCAGTTCGCGCAGGCGCAGGAGAACCTGGAAGCGCGCATGGGGCTGGCGGCAGAGCTTCGCCGGCCGGACTTCGGTCGCCGCGTGGCCGCCCCCATCGGAGCCTTTCTGGCCGACGCGATCGCAGAGGACGCCGGACCCGCGGGTCTGCGCGCCGCGCTGCAGCAGGGACCGCGGGCCTTCTTCGCCGCGTACGACAGGGCGGCGCAGAAGAGAAAAGAGCTGACTCCCCTGGGCAAGGCCATCCGGGACAAACTCAAGTGAATCGGGTGATTGGGCGATCGGATGATTTGAGTCCATCCTCCCCCGAACTTCCTTTGCGCATCGGCGGCGAGGAGGTCGCGACCGGGCAGTGGATCGAGGTGCGATCGCCGCACGACGGCCGGCTGCTCGGCCGGGTGGCGAAGGCCGCTCCCGCTCACGTCGAACGCGCGCTCTCCCTGGCCGTCTCCGGATGCGAGGCCGTGCGCCGGCTGCCGGCGTTTCGGCGGGCCGACGTCCTGCGATCGATCGGTGACCGCGTCCGGTCCGAACGCGCGCGCTTCGTCGCGACGATCGTCGCCGAGGCCGGGAAGCCGAAGCGCTACGCGGAGGGGGAGGTCGACCGCGGACTGACGACGCTCGCCCTCGCGGCGGAGGAGGCCACGCGCATCGGAGGCGAGCTTCTCCCCGTAGACATCGAGCCGCGGGGCGAAGGCGCGTTCTGCGTCGTGCGGCCTTTCCCCGCCGGCCCGGTCACGGCGATCACCCCTTTCAATTTCCCATTGAACCTGGCGCTCCACAAGGTCGCTCCCGCGATCGCGGCCGGCAACCCGGTGATCCTCAAGCCCTCTCCGCGGACGCCGCTGACCGCGGATCTGCTGGCCCGAGCGGTCGAGGACTCGGGCTGGCCCAAGGCCGCCTTCTCTCTGATCCATGCGGACCCGGACGTGGCGCGTCCGCTTTGGATCGACGGGCGCGTTGCGTGTGTGAGCTTCACCGGCTCGGACGCGGTGGGTTGGAAGATCAAACAGGAGGCGTCGGGCAAGAAGGTCATCCTGGAGCTCGGCGGAAACGCGGCGGCGATCGTGTGCGCCGACGCGGATCCTCGCGACGCGGCCCAAAAGCTGGCGATCGCGGCGTTCGCCTATTCCGGCCAGGTGTGCATCAAGGCGCAGCGTCTCCTGGTGTCGCGGGAGATCGCGGAGACCTTTCTGCAGGCTTTTCTCGACGCGGCCCGAGGCATGAACCCCGCCGATCCGGCGGACGCTGCGGCGGTGGTGGGCCCCATGATCGACGAGGAGAGCGCGCGCAGGGTCGAGAGCTGGGTCGAGGAGGCGCGGTCGGCCGGCGCCCGCCTCCTGCTTCCGCTGCGGCGGGAGGGATCGCGCCTGTGGCCGATCGTTGCCGCCGACGTGCCGGCGGGCGCCAAGATCAGAGACCGGGAGGTCTTCGGCCCGGTGGCGACGGTCGAGACGTTCCAGGACTATTCCGAGGCGCTGACACGGGTCAACGACTCGGCGTACGGCCTGCAGGCATCGGTCTTCACGCGCGACGCCGGACGCATCCTGGCGGCCTTCGAGACCCTGGAGGTCGGAGCGGTCATCGTCAACGAAGCGCCCACACTGCGCATCGACAACTTCCCTTACGGCGGCGTCAAGAGGTCCGGGTTCGGACGCGAGGGGATCCGCTGGGCGATCGGGGAGATGACAGAGCCTCGGACCCTGTTCCTCAAGGCCTAAAAGAGCCGCCGCCACGCTGCCGCCGGGCTAAGATTCGTCCAGACCGGAAAGGGAGGGGATGGGGGAGACCGCAGCGGACTCCGGTGGTGCCGTCCACGATCGGGAGGCGCGCCTTGGCGATCTGGTCGAGCAGATGCCGGGGATCCTCTGGTCGACCGACACGGAGCTGAAGATCACGTCGTCGATGGGCGGCTCGATGTCGGTCTTCGGTGGGAACGGCTCGGACCCGACCGGAATGAGTGTCTGCGACTACTTCGGGACGAAGGCTTCCGACGCTTCGCCGGTCGAGGATCACCGACGCGCTCTTTGCGGCGAGTCCGTGGCTTACGAGTTCGAGCGGGCCGGCCGGGTCTTCGCCGCCCACCTGGAACCCCTGCGCGGTCCGTCCGGAGAGATCCGCGGCGTCGTCGGCGTCGCTCTGGACATCACCGACCGCAAGCGGACGGAAGAGGACCTGGCACGGTCGCTGGCGCTGCTCAAGGCCACGCTCAACTCCACGGCGGACGGGCTCCTGGTGGTCGACGACGATGGACAGATCGTGACCTACAACCGGAAATTCGTCGAGATGTGGCAGCTTCCCGCCGACGTCGTCGCGTCCGGCGACGACAGCCGGGCGCTCGCGTTCGTGCTCGATCAGCTCAAGCACCCGGCCCGTTTCGTGACGCGCACGATGGGCCTGTACGCGCAGCCGGCGCGGGAGAGCTACGACATCCTCGAGTTCAAGGACGGAAGGGTCTTCGAGCGCTACTCGCCGCCGTGTCCGGCCGAGGGTTCGGCGGGAAGGGTCTGGAGCTTCCGAGACATCACCGAGCGAGTGCGGGCGGAGGAGGAGGCCGATCGCTCCCTGGCGCTGCTCAAGGCGACCCTGGAGTCGACCGCCGACGGTCTCCTGGTCGTAGACACGGAAGGCAATATCGTCCGCTACAACCGCAAGTTCGTCGAGATGTGGCGCCTGCCCGAGGATGTCGTCGCCTCGCGCCAGGACGAGGCGGCCCTGAGGTTCGTCCTCGATCAGCTCAAGGACCCCGATCGGTTTCTCAAGAAAGTGCGGGATTTGTACGGACATCCCGACTCGCAGAGCTACGACTGGCTCGAGTTCAAGGACGGCCGGGTCTTCGAGAGGTATTCCCAGCCGCACCGCATCGGAGGTTCCGTGGCCGGCCGCGTCTGGAGCTTCCGCGACGTCACCGACCGCGCCCGCATGGAGGAGATCCTGCGCCGGCAGGCCAAGACGGTCGAGCACGTCTTCGACGCCGTGGTGGTGACCGATTTGTCCGGCCGCATCCTCGACTGGAACCCTGGGGCGGAGCGTCTCTTCGGCTACTCCCGGGACACGGTTCTGGGCAAGACGCCGGCCCTGTTCCACGCCGGAGATCCCGACGGGGCGCTGACCGGACGCATGCTCGACGCGGTGCGCCGGTTCGGAAAGTGGGCCGGCGAAATCCGATTCCGGCGTGAGAACGGGTCGGAGGGAACCTGCGAGACGCTCGTGGTTCCCCACACCGACGAATACGGCCGGGCGCTCGCCGCGATCTTCGTGCATCGGGAAGTCCCCGCCCCGAGGCGAGGATGAGGTTCGGGAGCCGGACGAAAAGACCTTGGAATTCCCGCCGGGGACGCTAATAATCCCGTCAACAGCTCAAACAACCTTGCGCACGCTTCCTCTTTAACTTTTTTTGCGGAGGAACCTCATGAAACGAGCGATCAGTGCCGTCGTGCTCCTCATCGGTCTGGCGGCGGGGCTGATAGCTCAGGAGAGCACCGGCAACGTGTACGGCCATGTCGCCGACGAGCAGGGCGCCGGCCTGCCGGGTGCGACGGTGACCCTGTCCGGTCCGACCACCGGCGGAGAGACGACGGCCTCGGACGCGCGCGGCGATTTCCATTTTCTGCGCCTCGCCCCGGCGACCTACCGTCTCACGGCGGACCTTCCAGGATTCACCAAGGTGGTTCGGGACAATGTCGTCGTCACGCTCGGAAAGAACACCGAGCTGACGCTCGTTCTCGAGGCTCTCCCGTGTCTCCGAGTCCGTCGAAGTGACCAGCGAGACGCCCATCGTGGACACCCGCAAGACCGAGAGCGGCGCGACGTTTTCCACCGGAGGAGCTGCAGAAGATGCCGACCGGGCGCGACGTCTGGGTCATGATGCAGCAGGTCCCCGGCGTTCTGATCGACCGCGTCAACGTGGCCGGCAACCAGAGCGCTCGACCAGGCCGATTTCGTCGGCAAGGGCTCCTACCAGAGCACAGTACGTCCTGGACGGCGTCAACGTCACCGACAACGCCGCCAACGGCTTCAGCTCGTCGTACTTCGACTTCGACACCATCTCAGGAGCTCCAGATCGCGACGGGGGGATCGGACATCCGCCTGAACACCGGCGGCGTTCTCATCAACGTCGTCACAAAGCGCGGCACCAACGAGCTGAAGGGCTCCGGCCCGGTTCTTCTACGCGCCGCACCAGCTCCAGTCCTCCAACACCCCCGACGAGGTCGCAGCGAGTTTCCCGGCGGCGACTTCACCAGCAACGAGACCCGATTCATCCGGGAGTACGGCGCGGAGATCGGCGCGCCGATCCTGGTCAAGGACCGAGTCTGGATCTGGGGCGCGGCGTCCCGGCAGGACATCAACCTGAACGAGACCGGGCAGACCGACTTTCGCCGGAAATCCCCTCCATACCGATTCGACGCTGGAGAACTGGACGGGGAAGCTGACCGCCAATCCCGCTCCCTCCAACACCGTCACGCTCTTCTACAACCGCAACGACAAGCTCGTCAACGGCCGCGGTGCCGACATCAACCATCCCCAGGAGACGACCTACAACCAGCGCGGCCCCACGACCATCCTGAAGGTCGAGGACGACCAGGTCTTTTCCCCGAGCCTCTTCGCGATCGGCGTTCTTCGCCTACGTCGACGAGCCCTTCTTCCTGGACCCCGTGGGCGGGCGCAACGCGCAGGTCTTCTTCGACAACGGGGGCGTGACCGAGCACAACAGCGCGCTGATTCGAGTCGCGCATCCGGCCGCAGCACCAGGTCAACCTGTCCGGGTCGAAGTTCTTCAACACCGGCACGGTCGGGCACGAGCTGAAGTTCGGGTTCGGCTACCGCCACACCGTCTCGGAGTCGTACTCCGCATGGCCCGGAGACCAGATCTTCGGTTCGGAGATCTCCGAGGACTCGACCTACGCGGCCATCACCCGGGCGGCGGACACGAAGTTCCAGCATGGACTACCTCGAGGGATACGTCAGCGACACGATGACGGCGGGCAACCTGACCGTCAACGCCGGGCCTGCGCTACGACTACCAGCGGGCCAAGAACCTTCCCGGCTCGGTGGCCCGGAAATCCGGTCTTCCCCGACATCCTGCCGGCGGTCAACTATCCCGGCGACAGCAGCTACCCGATCACCTACCGCAACTTCGAGCCGCGCGTCGAGCGCGACGTACGCCCTCGGGCCGGGCAAGAAGACCGTGGCCCGGGCCTCCTACGCACGCTTCGCCGACCAGCTGCGCAACACCATCTACCACGTCAACGGGCTGCCGGTGGTCAGCGGCATCTACTACTACTGGACCGACACCAACAACGACAAGCACGTCCAGAAGAACGAAGTCGACATCGAAGACGGGATCGTCAGCTTCTACCACATCGATCCGCGCGTCGCGCCCGGCACGCCCAACGTGATCGACCGGAACTACCGGGCGCCCACCACCGACGAGCTCATTTTCGGTGTCGACCACGAGATCCTTCCGGAGTTCGCCGCGGCGATCAACTACACCTACCGCCACATCGGCAACATCCAGCGGGACAAACCGGTGGGCACGGATCTCTCCAGCTACGAATTCGCCGGCAACTTCAGCGACACGGCGACCAATTCGGTCAACGGGTTCACGCTGAACTACAACGTCCCGCTCTATTCGCTGAAGGACGGCCCTTCGCCGGGAACGGAGTATTTCAACCAGTCCGGCGTCACCCAGACCTACAACGGGATCGACCTGCAGCTGGTCAAGCGTCTCTCGCACAACTGGATGCTGCGGGCAACCTTCGGCTACAACAACTGGGTCCAGCACATTCCGGCGAACACGCTCTTCAACCCCAATAACCTGCAGGGAGGCACCAACGACAACGGGGGCCTGGCCGTCCCGAGCGGAACCGGCTACCCCGGCTACGACGCGCACTGGCAGTTCAACGTGACCGGGCTGTACCAGCTGCCCCTGGGATTCAACGTCGCGGCCAACCTCTTCGGGAGGCAGGGATATTCGCTTCCCTTCTATCTGCGGGTGCGGGCGCCCAGCGGGTACGCGGACCGGACCCGACAGAATCTGCAGATCGGGCGCGTCGACGACTTCCGGCTGGACAACGTCTACGAGCTGGACATGCGGGTGGAGAAGAACATCCCGCTGGGGCCCCTCAACGTGGTCGGCTCGATCGACGTCTTCAACGTGACCAACAACGCCACCATCCTCGCCCGCGACACGCAGGTCAACAGCAGCACGTTCGACCAGGTGACCGAGGTCCAGAGTCCGCGGATCGTCCGCGTCGGATTGCGCATCGCCTTTTGACCGGAAGCAGTTCGAGGACGCGCTCGTCCGGGAATAACGGCCGGGCGCGCCCCTTTCCTTGACTCCGATGACTGCGACGGCACGACCGGGCGCTTGCGCGATCGGCCTCCTCCTGGCTCTGGCCGCGGCAACGGCCTGTCGGCCGTCCGAGGCGCGCCCAGCTCCCGCCGCCGACCGCGCTCGCGACGTCGTGCTGGTGACGATCGACACCTGCCGGTACGACGCGCTGGGCTTCGACGGCAATCCCCGCGGCACGACGCCGAACCTCGACGCCGTGGCGCGCGAAGGCCTGGTCTTCTCGCAGGCCCACGGGCAGAACGTCCTGACCCTCCCCTCGCACGTGAACATCCTGACCGGCCTCTATCCCTACGAGCACGGCGTCCGGGACAACTCCGGCTTTCGCCTGGCCAGCCGCTTCGAGACCGCGGCGACGCTCCTGCAGCACCGGGGGTTCGCCACCGGCGCGTTCATCGCGGCGTTTCCCCTGGACTCGCGGTACGGCCTCTCCCGCGGCTTCGACGTCTACGACGAGCTCTACCACCAGATCGAGGAGCCGCAGGACTTCCGGATCCAGCAGAGCCGGGCCGACGCCGTGGTCCGCGCGGCGATCGACTGGTACGGCAAGCAGGCCGGCCGGCCCCGATTTCTCTGGATCCACCTCTACGATCCGCATGCGCCGTACGATCCCCCCGGGCCGTTTCGCGAGCGTTTCGCCGACGACCCGTACCTGGGGGAAGTGGCCTTCGCCGACGACGCGCTGGCGCCGCTCCTGGCGCTGCTGCGCCGGCCGGAAGCCCCCGAGACGCTGCTCGTGGTGACCGCCGACCACGGCGAGGCCCGCGGCGACCACGGCGAGCCCACGCACGGCCTCTTCGCCTACGAAGCGACCCTCCACGTGCCGCTCTTCCTCTGGTCGCGGCATCTCGCGCGCCGCGGCCGCGACGATCGGCCCGCGCGGCACGTCGATGTGCTCCCGACGATTCTCGCCGCGGTCGGCGTCCAGACCCCGGGGGAGCTGTCCGGCCGCTCGCTGCTGGCGCAGGCTCCGGGCGCCGCGGACGAGCCCTCGTATTTCGAGTCGCTCTCGGCCTCGTTCAACCGAGGCTGGGCGCCGCTGCGCGGGATGATCGTGAAGCGGCTCAAGTACGTCGAGCTGCCGGTGGCCGAGCTCTACGACCTGGCCCAGGATCCGGCCGAAGCGGTCAATTTGGCAACCTCCCGCCCCGAGGCGGCCGGCCCGATCCGGGCCCGGCTGGCCCGGATTCCGCGAGGAGCGGCCGAGCGGGGCGCGGTCGGTTCGGAAGAAGCGGCCAAGCTGCGTAGCCTCGGTTACCTCTCGGGCTCCTCGGCGCCGCGCGCAGCCTACGGGCCGGAGCGGGATCCCAAGAACCTGATCGCGGTCGACCGGCAGCTCCACGACGTCGTCGAACTCTTCCAGGGCGGACACGCCGATCAGGCCATGGCCCTGGCCAGCCGGGTGGTCGGGGCGAATCCCTCGATGCCCATGGCCTACCAGCAGCTCGCCTTCCTGATGCAGGAGCGCGGCGACATCCGGGGCGCGATCGCGCTTCTCGCGCGGGGCGCAGAGCGCGGCGCCGGCGGCGAGAACATGGACCGGCGAAGGGCGCTTCTGCTCTGCGAGGACGGCCGGCCGGCCGAGGCGGTCAAGCTCCTGCAGCCCTACGCAGCCTCGACCGACGGCGAGACCTTGAACGCCTTCGGGATCGCCCTGGCGGACGCGGGCCGCGTGCCCGAGGGCCTGGACGTCTTCGACCGCATTCTGGCCGAGGATCCCGGCAACGCGCTGGCCCACCAGAACCGCGGCATCGCGCTCTTGAAGCTCTCGGGGGAAGGACGCGCGGCCCAGGCGAGCGCCAGCCTCCAGAAGGCCCTGTCGATCAATCCGCGCAATCCCCGGGCCTGGAACGCTCTGGGGGTCGCCTTCCTCCGGCAGGGCAACGCGCCCCAGGCCCTGGACGCCTGGACCAACTGCCTGGCCTACAATCCGAGGCAGTACGACGCCCTCTACAATATAGGTATTGTGAGCGCGGAAAACGGCGACCGGGCCCGCGCGCGGGAAGCCTTCGATCGGTTCGTGAAAACGGCGCCGCCCGGGCGTTACGGGAAGGACATCGCGCAGGTGCGCGAGATGCTGCGGCGGCTGGACTGAAGCCCCGCTGGAGGTAGTGTTGAAGAGAATCGGCTCGCGAACCCGAGGAGCCGGAGCCGCGGCGGCCCTGGCCCTGCTCGCGGTGCGAACCCTGTCCGGCCAGGGCTGCTGGGCGATCGTGGGCGCGCGGGTGGCCGACGGTTCCGGTGGACCCCTGCGCGCGGCGTCGGTCGAGATCTGCGGCGACACCATCGTCCGCGTCGGCCGCGTTCGGCCGGTCTCGGGCGACCGCGTCGTGAAGGGAAAGGGGTTCCTCCTCGCTCCGGGCTTCATCGACATCCACAATCACTCGACTTCGGAGCTCGCGCGCGACCCTGCCGCGGAAAGCCAGGTCTCCCAGGGGATCACGACCCTGGTGGTCGGGGCGGACGGCGAGTCCCCCTGGCCGATCGCGGACTATCTGGCCGCACGCCGGGCCAGCCCCGCCGCCGTCAACGTCGCCGTCCTGGTCGGCCACGCGACGGTGCGCGAGCGTGTGATGGGTCCGGACTATCGCCGCGCCGCGAAGCCGGACGAGGTCGCCGCGATGGCCGCGCTGGTCGATCAGGGCATGCGCGAAGGCGCCATAGGCCTGTCGTCGGGCCTGGAGTACGAGGTCGGAAGCTACAGCGAGACCTCCGAGCTCGCGGCCCTGGCCAGGTCGGCGGCGCGATCCGGCGGCTTCTACATGACCCACATCCGCGACGAAGCGGACAAGAGCTTCGAGGCGTTTGCCGAGGCGGTTCGGATCGGCCGCGAGGGAGGCCTTCCGGTGCAGATCTCCCACATCAAGCTGGGCACCGTGCGCGTCTGGGGCCGCGCCGAAGAGGCCGTGCGGCTCTTCGAGCAGGCCCGCGCGGCCGGGCTCGACGTCACCGCGGACTGCTATCCCTACACCGCGTGGCACGCCAACATCGAGGTCCTGGTGCCGGACAAGAAGTATGACGATCCGGACAGCGTCGGGCGCGCTCTGTCCGACGTCGGCGGCGCGCGCAACGTGACCGTCACAGCCTGCCCGGCCCATCCGGATTACGCCGGCCGCGATCTGGAGTCTCTGGCCGCGGCGCAGGGGATTACGGCGGTCGATCTCTTCATCCGCATCGTGAAGGACGGGGGAGCCGACGTCATCGCCCATGCCATGCAGGAGCGCGACGTCGAGGTCTTCTACCGGCAGCCCTGGGTCATGGTGGCGAGCGACGGCGGAATCGGGTCGAGCCATCCGCGCGGGGCCGGCACCTTCCCGCGGGTCCTGGCCCGCTACGTTCGCGAGCGCAAGGTCGTTTCGATCGCCGAGGCGATCCGAAAGATGACCGCGCTGCCGGCCCGCCGCCTGAAGCTCGCCGACCGTGGCCGCATCGCGCGCGGCATGAAGGCCGATCTGGTGCTGTTCGATCCCGGCGCGATCGTCGATCGTTCGACCTTCGAAGATCCGGGCAAGCTCTCCGAGGGGATTCGCCTGGTCGCCGTCAACGGCCGGCCGGTCTGGGAGAACCGCGCGGCGACCGGAGCGAGGCCTGGCCGCGTCCTGCCCGAGCGCGACGCCGAGCCTCCAGCGGCCGGCGCGGGTGGAGGCGCCGGGAGGTGACCGGTTACCGGCTCGCCGCCGAGTTCTTGGGCGGCGCCTGGCCGGACGGAAGAGTCACCTGTCCGGTCGCCAGCACGTAGCGGCTTCCCGCCGGTAGAACGCTCATCCGCACGTCCGCGGCGCCCAGGGCCGCCGCGCCCGGAGGCGTGACCGCCGCCCGCCGCGCGTCGAACACGACGGCGGCGCTTTCTCCCAGGACGCTCCAGGAGCCGTCCGGATCGACTTCGAGCGCGGTCGACTCGTCGATCCCGACGCCGACGAGCGTCGGGTGCTCCAGGACGATGCTGATCAGGCGGTTGGCGCGCCGGCGCCGGATGAAGTGCTGGTCGACGATCGCGCCGGGAATCAGGCCGAAGCCGTCCTCCGTGATGATGTCGTCGCGGGCGATCGTCATGAACGCGGACAGGGAATCCTTGGGGTCCGCGGGCGGCCGCGCGCCTCCGACCTTGCGCTCATCGCCGGTGATCATCGGTGTCGACATGACCGCCGCGCCGGCGGAGGTTCCTCCCACGACCGCCCCGTCGCGCCAGCGCGAACGGATCGCGGCCTCGACGCGTGTGCCGCGCAGGGAGGCGGTTAAGAGCGTCTGGTCGCCGCCGCCGAACCAGATCCCGGTCACGGCGTCCAGGCGCCGGGCCGCGTCGTCCGTGTCGGCCCGGGCGTGGTCGAGGACGATCCGCTCGGCCTGCGCGCCGGCCTTGCGAAGATCCGCGGTCATCTCGATCCCCGCGTCGGGGTCGGACGACGCCATCGGAAAGACGACGATACGTGCCTTCCCCGGCCCGCCGGCGAGCTCCAGGAAACGGCTGAAGATTCGATCCGGCATCGGACCGCCTCCGACGATCAGGAGATGGCCACGCGGCGCGGCGTCGGAGGAGGCTGCTGCCGGCGCTGCCTGGGAGCAAACCGCGATCCAGAGACACGGAGCCAGGACCAGACTTCGGGCGAAACGATTCGGCATGGGAACGCCTCCTAGGGTCAGTTCTCGGGTCGGGGCGCGGCGCGCCCCGCGGATCTTTCGAGGCGCCGTGCGATGTCTTCGATCAGCCGCGCCTCGCGTTCGAGCGCCTGCGCCGCGCGCGCGGCTTCGGTCTGCGCCTCCTTCCAGTTTCCCTGCTCCAGCGCTTCCCGCGGCCCGGGCAGCGTCTTGACGCCGTAGCCGGTGTAGATCCCGGGCGCGTAGAGAAGATGGCGGAAGTAGGGTCGGCCGGGAAGTCCCGCCGGATCGGTCAGGACGCGCTCGCTGCGGATGAGCAACGCATCGACGTCGCGCCACGAGGCAGGTGCGGACTCCGGGGCGTCGGCGTTTCCCAGGGCCTGGACGGCCTCGAACCACGTCTGCGCGGCGTCCGACACCGCTTGCGCGGCTTGCTCGAGCGGGCCTAAGTCGATCGGAGGCGGCGGGGCTTGGGCCGCCGGCGCAGTCGCAGGCTGGCGCGGGTCGGAGGTGGCGGCGTAGGCCCCCTCCTCGATCTGCCGGTTGGTTTCCAGGATCTCGTCGTGTCGGTCGGCCGCGAGTTTCTTGACCTCGCCGACCCACCGGCGCACGGTGTCGGCGAAACCGGAGAAGTCCAGGGGGAGCATCGGGGCGTCCGCCAGGCGCAGGATCATGCTGCCCGCGGTCTGGGCCAGGGCCTTTCCGTAAGCGAAATCCGTGTCGGCGAACCGCGTGTACCAGGCGAAGTCGTCGTACGCGGAATGGTAGACGCCGCCCGGCCCTCCTTCGCCTCCAAATCCGAGATTGGCGCAGGCCACGCCGAGGTGGTCGAGGAAGGTCGTGTAGTCCGAGCCGGACCCGAGAGCCCCGATCGACCAGTCTTCCCGGGTGCGAGCCTCCTCGCGGTCCCTGGCCGAGCCGGAATGTCGGATGCGGCGCAGCTGCTCGCGCTTCCACACCGAGAGATTCGTCTCGGGGTCGTCGACGGCGCGGGCCACGTCGTTGACCAGTCTCTCGAGCGTCGGGGATCCGGAGGCTCGCAGGTACCCGCGCGCGTTCGAATCGGAGTTCACGTAGACCGCGGCGTGCGCCTCGAGATCCCGCTCGTGAAGCTCCGCCCACTCCGTCGAGCCGAAGAGGCCTTCTTCCTCTCCGTCCCAGGCGCAGTAGAAGAGGGTGCGCCGCGGCCGCCAGCCCTGGCGGGAAAGCTCTCCGAGCGCCCGGGCCTCTTCCAGGAGCGCCGACAGGCCGGAGACGGGATCCGCCGCCCCGTCGACCCACGCGTCGTGATGGTTGCCGCGCAGGATCCACTGGTCGGCGTCGGTCGTCCCGGGCATCCGCGCGATGACGTCGAAGAGGGGCTTGCGCTCCCAGTTGGAAACGACCTTGAGATGGACCCTGGCCGGGCCCGGACCGATGTGGTACGTGATGCCGAGCCCGCCCCGCCATTCTTCCGGTCCGACGGGGCCGCGCAGGGCCGCGAGCAGGGGCTCGGCGTCTGCGTAGGAGATGGGCAGGGTCGGGATCTTCGTCAAGACCTTGACGTCGGAAAGCGCGAGCCGCTTCGCCCCGGGAGTCGCCGCCACTCCCGGGGTCAGCGGATCCCCCTCGTACAGCGTTTCCAGCACGCTCCCGCGCTGCACGCCGTCCTTCGGCCGCCACGGCCCGTCGGGATAGGTCTCTCCCTGCGAGAATCCGTCGTCGCGGGGATCGGAGTAGATGACGCATCCGATGGCGCCGTGCTCGGCGGCGAGCTTGGGCTTGATGCCGCGCCAGCCCCGCCCGTAGCGCGCGATGACCACCGCGCCCTTCACCGAGACTCCCATGCGCTCGAGCTCCTCATAGTCCCGGGGGCCCCCGTCGTTGACGTACACGAGCGGGCCGGTCACGTCGCCGTCGGCGGAGTAAGCGTTGTACGGGGGCAGGACCTCGTCCGTCAGCGGAGCGGTCGCGTCCCCGGCGATCGGCGGCTCGGCCAGGCGCGCGGTGAACCGATTCGGCGCGATCATTTCGAGGATCCGCTCCTTGGGCGAGGCGAAGAGAACGTCAAACGTCTCGATGTGAGCGTCCCAGCCCCATTCCTTGAAGCGGGCCAGGATCCACGCGGCATTGGTCTTGTCCCGCGCCGAGCCGAGAGGATGGGGATGCGCCGCGAGGAGCCGCATGCTCTCGCGAAGGTTCGCGGCGTCCGGAAGCGCTCGGAACTTCTCCTCCCACTTCCGCTCCGCGCGGGCCTGCGCCGGCGAGTAGCCGAGCATGGCGGGCGCCTCGTCCGCGCCGGCGGCCGGCCAGGTCAGGGCTGCGCAAAGGGCAGCGGCGGCGAGGTGTCTGCGGGCCGCCAATCAGAGCCCGTCGTACCGGGAATAGCCGCGCTCGGCCCAGTAGTCCGCGGGCTCCTGCCGCGAGTACGTGATCGCGGTGATCGCCTTGATGTTCTTCAGTCCGAGCTTCATCGGCGCGACCAGCCGCAGCGGCGCTCCGTGCTCCCGCGGGAGAGGTGCGCCGTTCCAGTGCGTGGCCAGGAGAGTCTGCGGATGGTTGGCGGTCGGAAGGTCGATCGAGACGTAGTACGGATCCGAGTTGCCCTGAAAATCGAGATTGAACGCGGCCTCGAGCCTGGCCCACCGGGCATCGGCGGCCGGCGGGTAGGCCCGGAGGAAGTCGGCGAAGGAGAGGCCGCCCCACCAGGCCACCGCGCTCCAGCCTTCGACGCAGCACAGACGGGTGACCTGGTCGTGGCGAGGGAACTTCCGGAGCAAATCTTCGATCCCCAGCCGCTCGGTGCGTCCGGAGGCGAGGCCGGAGACGGCGAGCGACCACCGCGCCAGGTACTCCGGTCCGGGAGTCTGCCCGTTGTAGTTGTTGCGCAGCGGCGTGATCTGCGACCTGCGATAGGTGCGCACCGTCCGGTCCGGCGAGTCGAGAGCCTCGGCCACGTCGTCGTCGAACGTGAGCACGCGGTTCAAGAGCCGCTCGCGCCGACCGCGCGTGCCGCCCATGCGAGCCTCGAGGGAATCGAGCCAGTCGCGGGTTCGGGGCGTCAGATGGAGCTGGCGCGTTTCGTCCGGGAGCAGGAACCAGAATCCGGCCGCGGACGCGAGGGCTCCCGCGCCGAAGAGGAGAAAATCGCGGCGGCTCGCCCGCCGCAGCCGCGAGGGCGGCAAAGCCACCGGCGTCTCGGGGGGCTCGGCGAGCCAGGATCGGCGAGGCTCCCGCGGGCGTTGCGGCGGAGGAGAGGGCTCTTCATCCTCGGGCTCGGGCCGCTCTGCCGGCGTCGCCGACGCGGGAGCCGCGGGCTCAAGTTCGGAGGGCACAGCGGCCTCGCTCCGGTTCTCCGCCGCCTCGGCCGGGGCGGCCTCGTTGCTCGCGTCGGCGGGCGGATGATCGTCAGTGTCGTCCATCGTTTCCCTTCGGCAGTCGGCCCGACCAGCCCACGATCATGGACCGGAACGTATCCCATCCGTCGGCGAAGACGAGGACGACGTGCGGGATCACGAATGCGGCGAACGCGATCATGACGAAGAAGTGGACGACCCGGGCGCCGTTGTAATTGACGAAGAGCCGCTCGAGCCAGGGGAGCTGCGCCGGCTTGTGCATGGCCCACCCGGAGCCGATCGCCAGGAGTGCCAGGACCGGCATCGAGAAGTAGGCGCCGCGCTGGAGCGCGTTGTACTTGCCGCGGATCTCCGGGTGCGGCCAGGGCCGCCGCAGGAGCGTGGCCGGCACCACGCCCGCGTAGTAGCGCATCATGCGCAGGCTGTCGCGCAAGTCGGCTTTCCGCGGAAGGAGCGCCCGCCAACCGCCTCCGGCGAGGAGACCGATCAGATACAGCGCTCCGTTGGCCATGAAGAGATAGACGAAGAGCCAGTGCAGACGCAGCGCCTGCGCCAGCTGGAAGGTGCCGATACCGAGATGGTCGTAGATCCAGGTCTGCGGATGCGCCGACGGCGAGACGCCGGGGACGTGCCGGACGATCCAGAGGCCGGCGTCGGCGAGGTAGTCCGTCGAGCCGGTCTTTCGATCCGGCGCATGCAGGAAGACCGGCGAGGCCCAGTAAATGGAGATCCCGGTCACGATTAAGACCGCCAGGATCGGAACGTTCAGCCAGTGCGAGAGTCGGACCAGGGCGTGGTGCTTGCGGACGACGAGGCGCGTCTCGGCTTCGGCCCTGGCGCGAGAGGCAGCGACGGCTTCCATCGGGATTTTTCGATTCTAACCTTCACTCAGATCCGAAGTGTGGATGCCGCATGCGCTGCGGCGTGACGCGTTCGCGGGCCCAACGCTCGGAGCGAACCATCCCCGCCGGAGTGGAGCGGTGGATCAGGCGGTTGGTCGAACCTGTTCCTGCCGCGAGGTTCTGGCGGAGGAGGAGGGATTCGAACCCCCGGTACCTTTCGGTACAGTGGTTTTCAAGACCACCGCCTTAAACCGCTCGGCCACTCCTCCGTAGGGCTCTAGAGTTTAGCCTTTGCGTCCGAGAACGAACCCGGCTTTCAGGCGGCGGTGGAACTTGAAATGACTTTCAAGCCACCGCCCGCTTCGCGGTGGAGTCTAGTCGGCCTTCACAAGCGGCACGTCGACCAGATGCTCGGAGACGAACCAGACCTGCTTCTCGTTCAAGCGGATCAAGTCCGAGACGAGCAGGTCGTTGGTCCCGTCGTCCCCGGCCTCCGCGGCCTGGCGGGCCATGGAGCGCGCCTCCTCCAGGATGATCTCGTGGGCGTGGAGGAGCCGCGAGATCTGCACCGGAACTTCCTCGCGCCCCCTGGGAGGCCGCGGGACGATCGTCGTCTCGGCGATGTCGGGAGCCATGGCCAGCGTGATGCCCCCGAGCGACTGGATGCGCTCGGCGATCGTGTCGACCAGCTCGTTCTGCTCCTCGTAATGCTTGTCGAAGAGAAGGTGGAGCTGGTAGAAGGTCGGCCCGGCCACCTGCCAGTGGTGCTTCTTGTAGAGGTCGCGCAGGGTCATGGTGTCGGCGAGGACCTGGTTCAGGTTCTCGACGCTCTGCTGGGCAACCTTCTCCGAGAGGGCGATCGGTAGCCGGGTGATATGCCCGAACGCCTGGATCTCGTGGGCCTTCTGACCACCGACGGGACGCGCCCGATCCTCCTTCGCGGCCTCGACGCTTCTCGACTTGCTCATGATTCGGACTCTCCTTTCCTATTTCAGATCGAACACCAGGATCTCCGCCGGGCCGCCGCGAAAGCGCAGGATCCTCTCCCCGGTCACCCCGGCGCCGTCGCCTTCACCAAGCTCGGTCCCATTCAACGAGGTCGATCCGCGCGCCACGTGCACCCAGGCCCGGCGGCCGGCGATCAGAGGAAGCTCGCGATCCTGATTCGCCGCGATCTCGGTCATCCAGACGCTCGCGTCCTGCGCGACCTGGAGGCTGTTCTCCCGTCCGTCCTGCGAGGCCAGAAGAAGGAAAGAGCCGCGCGCGCGGCCGCGGTCGAACTCCCGCTGGCCGTACGCCGGCGCGAGCCCGTTCTTGGCGGGCACGATCCAGATCTGCAAGAAGTGCACCGGGTCGGTTTTCGAGTGGTTGGACTCGCTGTGCATCACGCCCGAGCCGGCCCGCATGAACTGGATCTCTCCGGGCCGGATGACGCCGCCCCCGCCGGAGCTGTCCTTGTGCTCGAGCGCTCCCTCCAGCACGTAGGAGAGGATCTCCATGTCGCGGTGCCCGTGCGTGCCGAAGCCGGCGCCCGGCCGCACGCGATCGTCGTTCAGGACGCGCAGCGGCCCGAATCCCATGTGCTCCGGATCGTCGTACTCGCCGAAGGAAAACGTGTGCCGGCTGTCGAGCCAGTCCCACCGCGTGCGTCCGCGCTCACCAGCTCGGCGGAGGAGAAGCTTGCGGTTGGAGGAAGGCCCGGGTTCGTGCACGACTGAAATACGCGAAGCTGCCGACGAAGGGTTCATGCGAAATCCTCGTCTATGGCGGCGTAAACTTCGCGAGGTCGTAGAGCCCGACCTTCTTCTCGAGCTCCGCGATTTGCGCGACGACGTGCTCGAATCCGTCCTCGCCGAAGAGCTTGTGCTCCTGGTTCTCGAAATCCTCGCCGAGAGCGTCGTACTCGTGCTTGCTCACGATCTCGTGGAGGGCGGGAAAGAGAATGGTGTCCTCGCGGGCCTCGTGCGGCCGATACATGCGGATGAAGAGGCGCAGGGATCGCACCGTCTTGCCGCGTCCGGCGGCGTCCTTGAGGCCGGCGACCGTGGCTCCCGCTTCGATGTGTCCGGTGAGAGTCCGGCCGGCTTCGTGCTGGCGCTTCAGCGTCTGGACCAGATCGACCAGCTTGCCGGCCTTCTCGAAGCGGGGAAACAGGTTTTCTTCCTCCAGCTTCTCGTGGTACTGCTCGATGAACCGCCGGACGATGCCGGCCGCGGAGGCGAGAACGTCCGGCGGGAAGTCCTTTCGGCTCTCCAGGCGCGTCACGGCTTCGTCGTAAAGGAGGAGGATCCTGTTCAGCGCCCCGTGCTCGCGCATGAGGTCTTCCGCCGGCGAGACGTCTTCTTCCTTCTGCGGCGGCTTCTTTTCGGGGGCCGCTGCGTTGAGGGCGCGGAGGGCGCGGGGGAGGCCGAGCGCCGAGGTCGCGGCGAGGGCGGTCGCCCCCCGGAACAGATTGCGGCGATCCGGTCGCGCTTTCTCGTTTCGGTCCATGGTCACCTCCGGCTCTCTCCCCGAGCACGAGCCCTTCTGCAAGAAGAACGCCGGGGGTTCGGCCGGCATTACCGTCCCGAACGCCCTTTCTTCTCCTGGATCTTCCGGGCCACCGCCGTCACGAGCCGTCGCGGCGAGATCCGGACGGTCTGGGCCAGGATCTTGTTGGGAAGCCCGGGAATGACGACCCGTTTTCCCTTCTTCATGGCCTCGTACCCCGCGAGCGCGATCGACCGGGCGTCGGACACGAGCGGTCCAGCGAAGAGCCGCGTCTCCTCCAGGCCGGCCTTCTTCTGGAATTCCGTCTCCGTCGGACCGGGGCAGAGCGCGGTCACGGTGACGCCGCTGCCGGCGAGCTCGTTGGCCAGCGCCTCGGAGAACGAGAGGACGTAGGCCTTGGTGGCGTAATACACCGCCATGAGTGGACCCGGCTGGAAGGCCGCGGTCGAGGCGACGTTTAAGATCCGGCCGCGCTTCTTCTCGAGCATGCGGGGAAGGAAGAGCTTGGTCAGAGCGGTCACCGCGGCGATGTTGACCTGGATCATCGCCAGCTCCTGCGCTCCGTCGGTCTCGGCGAACGGGCCGTAGACGCCGAAGCCGGCGTTGTTGACCAGCGTCTCGACCTCGATGCCGGCCTCGGAGAGCTCCCTGGCGATCGCGACCGGCGCCGCCGGCTTGCCCAGGTCGCGCGACACGACGCGCACCGCGACGCCGAACGCGGCGGTCAGGTCGCGGGCGAGCTCATTCAGTTTCTTCTTGTCGCGGGCGACCAGGACCAGGTCGTTCTTGTCCTGCGCCAGGAGCATGGCGAGCTCGCGGCCGATACCGCTCGACGCGCCGGTGACGAGGGCGGTGGGCACGGGGGTAGTCTATTCGTGAGGCGTGAGGGGCGGGGCCAGCGCCGAGAACGCGGGGGATCGCCGGGAACGCCGGGAAGTTAAGGTCGAACTCACGAAGTAGCGACACGTCGCCTACTGCCGTGGGTCTGCCTTCGGTTCCGGCTCCCCGCGGCGCGCGACTTCTCCTTCGGTTTACTTCAGGAGCTTCGCGCGCCGCGGATGGAGGCTGGCCGGCCCTGGGTTTCTTCGTGCCCCTCGCGGCGCGATCAAGTTTCGCGAACTGGATTCGCGAAACGACTCGGGCCGCGGGAGCCGGAGCGAAGGTCTCGCGGTCAGGCGTTCGGTCGAGCCCGCAACCGGGCGAGCCGAACGCCAGTGCCCGCGTAAGCGGGCAGACCGCGAACCGCAGCGAAGGCGACGGTGTGGCGGAGAGGGCCGGATTCGAACCGGCGGTAGAGTTATTAGCCCTACGGCGGTTTAGCAAACCGCTGGTTTAAGCCACTCACCCACCTCTCCGCGAGTAGCCGAGCAGCTGATGTTAGTGGATACGCTTCGAGTTTGGAACCAGCGGTTCGCCGCTACGCGGCGCCGCTGGGTAAGCGCCGGCGTGGCCGGCGCTGTCTCCGGCCGCCCGGCGGCGGCCTCCGGCTCTAGCCACTCACCGACTTTCGGCGCGGGCGGTCGCCTAGCGACCGGCGCCGAGAGAGTTCCAAACGAGAGCTCATCCCCGAGGCGGGTACGGCCGAGCAGCTGATGTGAGTGGATACGCTTCGAGTTTGGAACCAGCGGTTCGCCGCATGCGCGGCGCCGCTGGGTAAGCGCCGGCGTGGCCGGCGCTGTCTCCGGCCGCCTGGCGGCGGCCTCCGGCTCTAGCCACTCACCGACTTTCGGCGCGGGCGGTCGCCTTGCGACCGGCGCCGAGAGAGTTCCAAACGAGAGCTTATCCCCGAGGCGGGTACGGCCGAGCGGCTGATGTGAGTGGATACGCCTCGACTTTGAAACCAGCGGTTCGCCGCATGCGCGGCGCCGCTGGGTAGCCGCCGGCGGAGCCGACGTCTCCGAGGCCTCCTCTGGTCGGCCTCGGCGTAGCCACTCACCCAGCTCTCCGGAGCAATGGCTGGTGGATAAACGCGATCCGTCTGATGAACTCGCATCAAGTGAATAGCGCGAAGCAGCGTATTGTTGAGGGTGCAGTGGCTCGATATCGCTTCGCAGCAACGCTCCTGATCGCGGCCTTCGGCCTCGCGCCGGTGTTCGGCCTGTCCGGGCCCGCCTGCGTGTCGTGCTGTCCGGTTCCCGACGCGCGAGGGTCGGTGATCTCCTCGATGGCCTGCTGCGGCGACGACTGCGTTCCCCGGCTCACGAACGCCGACGAGCGCGTCTGTCTCGCGAGCCCGCGCTCGGCGTCCGTGCCCTGGCAGGCGCTGCGGGTGACGGTCGCGCAACCCGACGTCCGTTCGATCTCGGCGAATCTCGTCCTCCCTCGCCCCCTCTGGCTTCCCGCTTCCGCCCGCGACGGCACGAGCCCGCTGCGCCTCTGAGACTCCTCCGCGCCTTCTGACGGCCGATCGGCCGGAATCGTCCGGCCGATAAGTGAGGAGCTCTCCCATGACGTTTCTGATTTGCGTCGCGCTCGCGGCGGGCGCGGCGGCCCCGGCGCCGCCGGGAAAGGATTGGCCAGCCTTGTTGCAGGGCGCCATCGAGCGGGCCACGTCGCAGAACCCGGATGTCGTCTCCATGGAGGCGCGCATCGAGGCCTCGCGGCAACGGGTCGCGCAGTCGACCGCGCTGCCGGATCCGGAGATCGAGATCGGAATCAAGGACATCCCGCCGTCGAGCCTCTCGCTCTCGCGCGACGACTTCACGATGGAGATGATCGCCGCACGCCAGCGTTTTCCCGCGTTCGGCCGGCTGGCGGCCGAGAAGCGCGGCGCGCAGGCCGAGCTCGAGGGCGCGCTCGCGGGCCACGAGCGCCACGTCGTCGAGATCGCCGCGGACGTTGCCGATTCCTTTTTCCGCCTGGCGGAGCTCGATCGCCGCATCGCGATTCTCGGCCAGACTCAGCAGCGGCTGTCCGACGCGGTGGCCTCGGCCCGCGAGCGTTATCGCGTCGGGAAGGGGGCGCAGGCCGACGTCCTGCGGGCGGATCTCGAGAAGACCGCTCTGCAGGATCGGCTGGCGTCGCTTCGAGCCTCGCGCCGGGCGGAGGCCGCTCGCTGGAACTCGCTGCAGAATCTGCCGGCCTCGGCCGGCGTTTCTCCGATCGATCTGGACGCCGACCTCGAAACGCGGCTGCTGGCGCGGCCGATCCCGACGGAGGAGGATCTGCTCGGAGAGGCCGAGCGCGACAGCTCGATCTTCGCCGCCGCTCGGGCCCAGATTCGACAGGCCGAGGAGCGTCTCGAGCAGGCGCGCCTCGAGCGGCGGCCGGATTGGATGCTCTCGAGCTACTACGGGCGACGCGAGAAGTTCGAGGATCTCGCCGGGTTGTCGGTCTCCTTCAGCCTTCCCTGGGTCCACCCGCGCCGCCTGGACGAGCGCCGCGCCGAGCGACAGGCGGAGATCGAGTCCTCGCGCGCCGACCTGGCCGCTGTCCGCAACGGTCTGCGGCGGGACCTGGACCAGGCCTTCGCGATGCTCGAACAGAATCGCGAGCAGGCGCGGCTCTACCGCGACTCGATCCTGCCTCAGGCGGAGATCAACTACCGTGCCGCCCGCGAGGCCTACATGGTCGGGACGATCGATTTTCTGACTTACGTGCGAGCGGCGACCGACCTCGACGGCTACGCGGGGGAGCAGGCCGAGCGCGTCGCCGGGATCGGCAGGTCGCTCGCCGCGCTTCAGAGAGCCTCCGGGCTTGCCTTGATTGTCGGAACGCCGGGAAAGGAGGCCGCCCATGCGAAGGAATGAAGTGCTGGTCTCGGCGGTTCTAGTCGCGTTGCTCGCGGCGGCCGGCTGTCGAGAGAAGCGCGTCGATTCCGCGGCGAAATCTTCGGCCGCGCCCTCCACCTCCCGCCTCGCGCCTGCCGCCCGGCGCGTCCTCTACTGGTACGACCCGATGAAGCCCGAGGTGCACTTCGATCATCCTGGCAAGTCCCCGTTCATGGACATGGAGCTGCTCCCGAAGTACGCGCAGGAGGCTCCCGAAACGTCGGCTTCCGCCTCCGGCCTTTCGCCTTCCGGTCTCTCCGCCGTCCGCATCCCCCTCGAGCGCCGGCAGGAGATCGGCGTCACGACCGAGAAAGTCGAGCGGCGCAGGGTTGCCGGGGCCATCCAGACCAACGGCGTGGTCGCCGAAGACGAGAGGCGCGTCCAGGCCGTCAACGCGAAGTTCTCCGGATACATCGAGAGGCTCTTTGTCGACGCGACCGGCCAGAACGTGCGGAAGGGACAGCCGCTGCTTTCCGTTTACAGCCCCGATCTGGTCGCCACGGAGCGTGAGCTTCTGCTCGCCGTCGAGAATGCCCGGCGGCTGTCGGGATCCTCATCCGGCGAGACGGCCTCCGACGCCCGCGCGCTTCTCGAGGCTTCCCGGCAGCGGCTCCGTTTCTGGGACATCCCGGACGCCGAGATCGCCCGCGTCGAGAAGACCGGGGAGGTCGCCAAGAATCTGACGCTTTTCTCGCCGGTCTCCGGCGTCGTCCTGAAGAAGGATGCCCTGCCGGGAATGGCGATCGCCGCGGGTATGCCGCTCTTCACCATCGCCGACCTTTCCCAGGTCTGGGTCCTGGCCGACGTCTATGAGTCCGAGATGGCCATGACCGCGCCGGGAGACGCGGCGACCGCTTCGGCGTCCTTCCTTCCGGGCCAGGCTTTCCGCGGCCGCGTCGACTTCGTCTACCCGACGCTGACCGAGGAGACTCGCACGGTCAAGGTCCGACTCGTCGTTCCCAACCCCAGGGGCTTGTTGAAGCCCGGGATGTTCGTAAACGTCTCGCTCTCTGGAAGAGGCAGGGACGTCCTGGCTATTTCGCGATCCGCTCTCATCCAGACGGGCGAGCGCCAGATCGCCTTCGTCGAGCAATCGCCCGGCGTCTACGCGCCGCGCGAGGTCAAGACGGGAGTTTCGGGAAAGGACTCTGTCGAGATTCTGGCCGGCCTTTCCGAGGGGGAGGCGGTCGTCACGTCGGCGAATTTCCTGATCGACTCGGAGTCTCGGATTGGCGCGATCGGCGCCGCGCCTGCGGGAGCCGCGGGCCAGCCCGCTCAGTCGCTCGGCAAGCCCACGCCGGGAGGGCCGTCGCGATGATCGAGAAACTGATCGCGCTGTGCGTCCGCAACAAGTTCCTGACGGCCTTTCTGGTCGCCGGCCTCTTCGCTGCCGGCCTGTGGGAGTTGAAACGCATTCCCCTCGATGCTCTTCCCGACCTTTCCGACGTGCAGGTCATCGTCTACACGAACTGGGAGGGCCAGAACCCCAACCTGATCGAAGACCAGTTGACCTATCCGATCGTCTCGGCGCTGATCTCCGCCCCGCGCGTCAAGACCGTGCGCGGCTATTCGTTCTTCGGCTTCTCCTACGTCTACGTCATCTTCCAGGACGGCACCGACCTCTACTGGGCGCGCAGCCGCGTGCTCGAATACTTGAACGGCTTGAGAGGCCAGCTTCCGGAAGGTGTGAATCCCAACCTCGGCCCCGACGCCACCGGGGTCGGCTGGGGCTTCGAGTACGTCCTGGTGGACAAGACCGGCCGGCACTCGCTCGCGGATCTGCGAACGTTCCAGGACTGGGACCTCTCTTACTGGCTGCGCGCGGTGCCGGGCGTCGCGGAGGTTTCCTCCGCCGGCGGATTTCAGAAGCAGTATCAGATCGACGTCGATCCCGTGAAGCTGGCCTCCTACGGAATCGGCCTGAACGAAGTGCTCGAACTTGTCCGGCAATCCAACGGCGACGTCGGGGGTCGCGTGGTCGAGTGGACGGGGCGCGAATACATGGTGCGCGGCCGCGGCTACATCCAGAGCCTGGAGGATCTTCGCAAGGTGGCGCTCAAAACGCGCGCGAAGACCGGCACCCCCGTCTATCTCTCCGACGTCGCGGACATCCACTTCGGCCCGGAGATGCGGCGGGGGGTCATCGATTGGAACGGAGAGGGGGAGGCGGTCAGCGGGGTCGTGGTGGTGCGCGCGGGGGAGAACGTCGCCCGCGTGGTCGAGGCGGTCAAGGAAAAGATCGCGTCGGTCTCCTCCTCCTTCCCGCCGGGCGTGGAGCTTCACGTCGCCTACGACCGGAGCGAGCTCATCGAGCGGGCGGTATCGACGCTGAAGCGCACCCTGATCGAGGAAATGATTGTCGTCGCTTTCGTCATTCTGATCTTCCTCTTCCATGTCCGCTCGGCCCTCGTGCCGATCATGGTCCTGCCGGTCGCCATCGTCATCTCCTTCCTGCCGATGGCGTTGCTCCACGTTTCTTCCAACATCATGTCGCTCGGCGGGCTGGCCCTGGCGATCGGAGTGCTGGTGGACGCATCGATCGTGATGGTGGAGAACGCGCACCGCCATCTCGCGGCGGCCGGCGATCCCCGCGGCATCGCCCGCGAGGCGGTCGTGGTCACCGCGGCCCAACAGGTCGGGCGCGCGATCTTCTTTTCGCTGGTGATCATCGTGGTCTCCTTCCTGCCGGTCTTTCTCCTGACCGGGGAGGAGGGCAGGCTCTTCCATCCGCTCGCGTTCACCAAGACCTTCGCGATCGCCGCGGCCTCCATTCTGTCGATCACGCTGGTTCCGATCCTGATGGTGGTCTGGATGCGGGGCAGAATCCGTCACGAAGATCAGAATCCCGCCGCGCTTTTCACGCGGCGCCTCTACGCCCCGGTCCTGAACTGGGCGCTGCGCTTCCCCCGCACCACGCTTTTCGCGAACTTCCTGCTCATTCCCGCGGTCGTTCCCCTGGCGCTTTCGCTGGGGTCGGAGTTCATGCCGCAGCTGCGCGAAGGCTCGCTCATGTACATGCCGACCGGGCTTCCGATGATGGCCGTCGAGCAGGCCCGGGACGTCCTGGTCAAGACCGACGGAATCATCATGACGTTTCCGGAAGTCCGCTCGGTCCTGGGCAAGGCGGGCAAGTTCGAGAGCTCGACCGACCCGGCGCCAATCGAGATGTTCGAGACGACGATCGTCTTGAAGCCGCGAGCGGACTGGCCCAGGGCCTTCCATCGACGCTGGTATTCGGGCTGGCCCGATTGGACCAAGCCGATTCTTCGCCCGCTCTGGCCGGAGATGCGCGTCCGAACGCAGGATGAGCTGCTGGCGGCGATGAACGAGAAGCTTCAGGTTCCCGGCATGCCGGTTGCGTGGACCCAGCCGATCCGCAACCGATTGGACATGCTGGCGACCGGAGTCCGGACGAAGGTGGGAGTGAAAGTCTACGGCGCCGACTACGCCTCCATCGAGAAGGTGAGCCTCGACGTCGAGAACGCCCTGAAGGACCTGCCGGGCGCGCGCAGCGTCTATGCCGAGCGCACGACCGGGGGTTCGTATCTCGACTTCGCCGTGGACCGGGACGCGGCGGCCCGGTACGGCCTCTCGGTGATGGATGTCGAGAACACGCTCGAGGCGGCCACCGGCGGCAAGATCGCGGCCACCACCGTCGAGGGAAGACGCCGGTTCACGGTTCTCGTTCGCTATCCGCGCGACTTCCGCAGCGATCTCGAGCGGCTCCGGCGCATCCTGGTGATGACGCCCTCCGGCGCGCAGGTCCCCGTCGGGCAACTGGCGCAAATCGGAGTGACGACCGGTCCCCCCATGTATCGCGACGAGAACGGCCGGTTGGCGGGAGTTGTCTACGTCGATACCGATGCCTCGGACCTGGTCGGTTTCGTCGCCGCGGCGCAGCGGCGCGTCGCGGCGCGCGTGGAGCTGCCTGCAGGCATCACGCTCGACTGGACCGGCCAGTACGAGTTCCAGGTCCATGCCCGCAAGACCCTCCAGGTCGTCCTCCCGATCGTGCTGGTCGCGATTTTCGTGCTGTTGACGATGACCTTCCGCTCGGCCTCCGAGGCCTCCATCGTCATGCTCTCCGTCCTCTACGCGATGACCGGCGGACTGATCCTGCAGTGGCTCCTCGGTTACAACTTCTCCGTCGCAGTCTGGATCGGCTACATCGCGCTCTACGGCGTGGCAGTCGAGACCGGCGTCGTGATGGTGATCTACCTGCACGAGGCGCTCGATCGGCGCGTGGCCGGCGGCGGCGCCCTGACGCGGGAGGACATCCTGGAGGCGACCCGCGAGGGCTCGGTGCTGCGCCTGCGTCCCAAGCTCATGACGGTCTGCGCCGCGACGCTCTCGCTGGTCCCGATCTTCTGGTCCAGCGGCACCGGCTCCGAGGTCATGCGTCCGATCGCCGCGCCCATCGTCGGCGGGATGGTCACCTCGACGATCCACGTGCTGCTGGTGACGCCGGTGATCTTCTTCCTGATGAAGGAACGGGCGCGCCGAAGAGGAACGCTGCGGGCCTCGAGGATGAAGACTCATTCGCAGTGAAGGCGCGGCGGATCCCTGAACCATCGTCGGGCAATTTCACCGTCTCGGCCCGACCCTTGCTTTCGAGTGCTCGGAGATGTTCTGCCAGAACAGGCTGGGAGCGACGAGAAAAGGATATTCGACGCCGACTTCGAACGTGTCGCGATCGCGGAAGCTTGAAGTGTCGCGCGAAATTCGTGAGCCGCAGCCCGCTGGATCGCGGCGCGGAAGGATCAAGCATTTGCGGCAAGGCTGGCAGGGACAATACAGGGCAGGCTTCTCTTCTTGCTGTTGCCGATCGGAGAGCCTGGCGAACCGCTCCTTCTCACAGGAGGTCACCCAAGGCTCGAGCGAATGGCTGCAGAAAGAGTGCCATCCCGCGGATAGGATCTGTCCGTGGCCACGCCGTTCTGGGCCCGCGTGCGGCGCTATTACTTCGCCGGCATCCTGATCCTCGCGCCGACGGCGCTGACGTTGTGGGTCGTCTGGCGCCTCTTCACCTTCTTCGACAACATCCTCGGCGACGAGCTGCGGGCGCGCGGCATCTCGGTGTTCGGCCTGGGGTTCGTCCTCCTGAACCTCCTGCTTCTCGTGCTCGGATGGCTGACGGCGTCGCTCTTGGGGCGGCGCGTCTTCCACCTGTGGGACCGGGTCATGCACCGCGTTCCGCTCATCAACAAGATCTACGCGACGCTGCGCCAGATCGCCGAGCTCCTGATCGGTCCCGAGCGGGGCGGCGCGTTCGGCAAGGTCGCGATCGTGGAGTTCCCCTCGCCGGGGACCTGGGGGCTCGGGTTCGTGACCGCGACGGTGGCCGGCGAGTCCGACGGTCGAACCGGTCAGAAGCTTTGCAGCCTCTTCATCCCCTCGGCGGTCAACCCGACGACCGGATTTCTGCTGCTCGTGCCCGAGGAGAAGGTCCGCTACCTCGACATGACCGCGGAGCAGGCGATGAAGATGATCGTTTCCGCGGGCGCTCTGGTGCCGCCGGCGAAGGTCTGAGAAGACTCGTGGCGGTCCGTCAACGCCGCCGGACCCGAAGATTCGCGTAGTCGACGGTCGGGCTTCCCTGGCTCACCGTGTCGAGTCCTTCGACCTCGGGCCGGGCGAAGCAGTAGATCTGATCGTAGAACAGGGGAAGCAGCAGCGCGTCCCGCGCGAGGATCTCCTCGATCTGGCGGTAGATGGAGTGGCGCACGCGCGGATCGGTCTCCGCCCGCCCCCGGTCGGCCAGCGCGTCGATCTCCGGGTCGCCGACGTAGCGGCCGAGAAAGCCGGCCTGGGAGTGCAGCGCGCCGTGCACGAACGTGTCCGCGTCGGGGAAGTCGGCATTCCAGCGCCCGATGAAGAGATCCGTGTTGGACTCCTGGTTCAATTGGATGTACTCGGCCATCGTCTTGTTCTGCGGGCGGATGGAGAAGCCGATCTGGCGATAGGCGTCGGCCACCTCGCGCGCGAAGGCGGAGAACTCCCCGAAGAAAATGGGATGAATCGCCGCGGTGAGCTCGACGGTCTCCCGCGCGACGGTCGCCTCGACCGAGCTGTCCGAAGCGCCGACGGCGTCGGGCGAGCTGCCTCTCGGGCCCGCGGCGGAGGCCGAATAGCCCAGGAGGCCCGGCGGAATCAGCCCGCGGGCCGGAACCGCCAGCCTCCCCAGGGCGCGCCGGACGATCGCGGCCACGTCCACGGCGCGGACCAGGCTGCGCCGCACCTCGACGTCGCGCAGGAGCCCTCGGTGCCTGTTGAAGGCGACGAAATAGATGGACAGGCGGGGACTCTCGCGGTAACCGGCGGCGAATCGGGAATCCTGGCGAAACGCTTCCGCGTCCGCCGGGAGGAGATCCGAGGCCAGGGACAGGCGGCCGGCCAGGAATTCCTCGCGGATCTCCTCCGGCGAAACTCCGAATCGGAAGACGATCCCCTCGCTTCGGGGAAAGCCGTCGCGCCAGTAGTGGGGGTTTCGCTCGAGCTCCAGGCGGCGGCCGGGCTCGAAGGCGACCACCCGAAAGGGTCCCGTTCCGACGATGCCGTCGCGCCAGCTCGGGCCCGTCACGTCCGATCCCTCCGGGAGGATTCCGGCGGCGCTGTAGGAGACCACGGCGGGGAAGAACGAGACGGGCTTGTCCAGATCGATGAAGAACTCCGTCGGCGAAACGATGTGGAACCCCTCCAGGTCCGTGGACGCGCCTTCGAGCAGCCGCCGCGCTCCGCGGATGGGCGAGAGCAGCCAGCGGCTGCTGTTCTGGGTGTTCGAGAGGAGACGCTCGAAAGAATAGCGGACGTCGCGCGCGCCGAGCCGGCGGCCGTCGTGGAATCGCACTCCCGAGCGAAGCCGGAACCGGAATCGCGTTCCGCCGTTCTCGGCCAGGATCTGGGAGGCCAGGCCGGGCACGATGCGCGTTCCCTGCACCGCGAAGGTCAGCGTCTCGAAGACGCAGGGGAGCACCTCGGCGTCTTCCTGCGTCGTCGAGAAGGAGGGGTCGAGGGTGCGGACGACTCCGGCGATCGGCACGTTCAGAACCCCGCCGCCCGCCGCGCGCTCGGAAATCGCCGCCGCCGCCGCCGGCGCCTTGCCGAGCTCGGCATAGTTGACGTACGGCGCCGTGCTCCGCAGCTGCAGGCCGCGGATCCGCGGACCTCCGATACGGTAGTCCACGTCGTGAAAGAGCGGCAGGAGGATCGCGTCGTCGAGCAGGATGTGCTCGAACTGGCGGTACAGGCTCTCCCGGGCCGCCGGCCGGCCTTCGCTCCGAGCCTGATCGAGGATGCGGTCGGTCTGAGGCGAGCAGAAATGGTTGCGCAGGATGCCGCTGCCGGAGTGAAACAGGGTGAACGTGAAATTGTCCGGATCGTCGTAGTCGGCGATGTAGCGGCCCAGCAGCAGATCGATCGAGGTCCGGCCGTGCCACGACTCCAGGAATTCCGGCATCGTCTTGTTCACGACGTCGACTTCGATTCCCAGGTCCGACCAGACTCGGAAGAGCGCCTGCGTCAGGGAGGCGTATTGGTTCTGGAGGGTCGGGTGCACGGCGGCGGAGAGACGCAGGGGAAGAGCGAGCCCTGACGAGCGGATCAGGTCGACGGCCTTTTCCCGCGCCAGGTGCGCGTGGCGTCGGCCCGGATCGTGCCCGAGGATTCCCGGCGGGAGAAGACCCGTGGCGGGCAAGGCGAAGCGTCCCAGGGTCGACCAGACGAGGTCCTGCGCGCGGGCGGCGCCGGCGAGCGCGCGCCGCAGAGAACCGTTCGAGCCGGCGGCGCTGCCGGTGGGGAAGATCGCGAAGTACGTGTTCTTCTTGGGCGTCTCCACGAGCCCGGACCGGAACTGCGGCTCGCGCGTGATGGCGTCGAGATCCTGGGGGAGAAGATCCCGGGCCAGGTCGAGCTCCCCGGAGCGGAACCCTCGGGCGATCGACTCGGCGGAGAGCGAGGGACGGAATTCGATCCGGTCGAGGCGCGCCGGGTCCCGGGAGTACTGATCGTTCTTCTCGAGCACCACGCGATCGGGCGCGTGGGAGACCACGCGGAAGGGGCCGGTACCCAGGACGCGCCCGGGCCCGGCTCCATCGTCGGGCCCCGCGGGAACCGCGATGGCGGTTTGACCGTCGGTTAAGAGCGCGGGAAAGATGGGGAGCGGATCGCGCAGGCGGATCGTGATCGTGTCCGCGGAGGGCGCCTCGATGCCGGCGACGCCGGCGGCTGACCCGGCGAGGTATTCCGGGACGCCCACGATCGCGCCGAAGGCCGCGGGCGTGGCGTCGCTGGAGAGCCGGATCGAGCGCTCGAGCGCGGTCTTGACCCCGGGCGCGGTGAGCGACGTGCCGTCGGAGAGGTGGACTCCCCGGCGCAAGGTCAGCCGCACCGTCCGGGCTTCGTCGTCGAGCGACCAGCGCTCGCAGAGCGCCGGAGCGAGGTTTCCCTGCGAATCCGTGGTCACCAGAGTCTCGAAGACGTTGGCCAGCGCCTCGTGTTCCTCCACCGTCTCGTACTCGCCCGGCTCGGCCGCCATGACCGGGTTGGCCATGGGGACGACGAGCGTGCCGCCGCGGGGAATCTCTTCCTCCGCCGCTTTTTCGCCGGGCGTCAGCCTCTCGATCTCGGCCTGATGCTCCGCCGCCCGGGCGTACTCGCCGCGCAGGTTGGCGACGGTCGTGGCCAGGCCCAGCAGCTGGATCAGGACCTGTGACCGTCCGGCCGAGCGCGCCGTCTCGATCCCCTTCTCGACGTAGCGGCGGGCCTCGTCGATGCGCCGGGACTGCCAGGCCGTCTCGGCGGCGAAGAGGATCGCCTCGACCGCTTCCGGCGAGCTCTTCTCGTCCTCGAACACCTTGACCGCGGCCTCGGCCTCGCGCAGCGAGGCTTCGACGTTGCCGGCCATGAGCTGTCCCCGGGCCAGCAGGAGACGCGCCTCGCCCTCCAGGGAGCGCGGTCCGGCCCATTCCTCGTCGTCGAGGAATTCGATGACGATCTTCGCGACGCGGATCGTGTCCTCCGGGCTGAAGGCCTCCAGCGACTTGCGGGCGAGCTTCAAGCCGTACGCGACCGTCTTGTCCGCGACGTCGGCCTGCGAGAAGTGATGCACGAGCTCCGGGTACACGCGCTCGAGCCGGCCGGCGTAGCGCTCTTCGACGAGCTCGGCGTACTTGCGATGGAGAGAGCGTCGCTTCCGGCGGGAAAGCGCTCCGTAGAGCACATCGCGGACGATTCCGCTCGCAAACGTCAGCCGGTCGCCCCGGGACTCGCGCTCCTCCTCGAGGATTCCCTCCCGGATCAGGCGGTCGATGTCGTCGTCGAGGTCCTTGGCGCCCTCCGCCAGGGCTTCCAGGTCGCGGGCGTCGAACGTCTTGCCCAGCACGGCGGCGATCGAGAGGAGCGCGCGCAAGTCCTCCGGGAGCCGCTCGACGCGCTTTTCCACCGCCTGCTGGATCGTCGCGGGCAGCGCGTCGGCGGAGATCTCCGCCTCCCTGGAGAAGCTCCAGGCTCCGGTGTCGTCCTTCAGGATTCCACCGGAATCCACCAGGGATCGCACCAGCTCCTTGGTGAAGAACGGGTTGCCCTCCGTCGCGTCGCGCAGCCGCCGCGCCAGGTCCTGGGCGATCTTCGGCGCCCCGACCAGGGACTCGACGAAGGCCTGGTGCTCGGAGGGCGAAAACGGTCCGAGCGACAGGGAAACGAAGCGCGGGTCGTCGGCAAAGGAGTCGAGCGTGCGGATGAGAGGGTGCCTCTTGTCGGTCTCGGTCTGCCGGTAGCTGCCCACGATCAGCGTGGGCGTCGAGCCCAGGCGGCGGACGATGTACTGGAGCGCCTCGATCGAGATCTCCGCGCCATGGAGGTTCTCCAGGATCAGGACGAGCGGTTTTCCGCCGGCGATGCGGGTCAGGGCCCGGGCGAAGAGCTCGAAGATCTGGATCCGATCCTCGGGCTTGCGATCGCCGGCCGTCGCGCTGCGCGCATCTGCGCTGACCGCCGACCGAAGCTCGGTGATCTCGGAGAATTGGGGAAAGAGGGCGATCAGCTCGCCCGCGAGATCGGAAAAGTCGGGCCGCTCCGAGGAGCCGCCGGAATCCCGCGAGCGGAAGTAATCGGCGATGAGCTCGTAGAACCCCTGATAGGGGAAGGCGCGGTCCTGCTCGATGAATCGGCCGTAGAGAACACGGATCTTGCGGGCCGCCGCCAGGTTCTTGAGCTCCTCGAGGAGCCGGGTCTTGCCGATTCCGGGCTCTCCGGCCACGACCGCAAACTGGCTGTCGCCGGAGATCGCGGCGTTCAAGCGGCGCTGGAGCTCGGCAAACTCCCGCTCGCGGCCGATGAAGGGCGAGATCGCCGGCCGCTGGATCATCCGGCTCGGACTCAAGACCATGGACATGCGGAACTCGTTGCTCGCCAGGCTCGCCCGGTGGCGCCGGAGCGCCTCGGCGAGCTGACCGGCCTTGGGAAAGCGCTTGCCGGGATCTTTCTCCAGGCAGCGCATGACGGCGTCCTGGAGCTCTTCGCGGATCTCGACGCCCAGGGCGCGGGGCGGCTGGGGAATCTCGTGAACGATGCGGTAGAGGATCGATTGGACCTCTCCGGTGAACGGCGGCTCCCCGACCAGGCATTCGTAGAGGACGGTTCCCAGAGAGTAGATGTCCGACCGCAGGTCGAAGGATCGCGAGACGACCTGCTCGGGTGACATGTAGGCGACGGTCCCGACGAGGGTCCCCGTCTTGGTGAGGCGCGACTCGGAGGTCGCGTGGGCCAGGCCGAAGTCCATCACGCGGACCCGCACCGTCGAGCCGTCCTCGCGCGTCACCATGACGTTGGCGGGCTTGATGTCGCGGTGCACGACGCCGCGGGAGTGGCTGTAGTCCAGGGCATCGGCGACCTGGATTCCGATGTCGACGACCTCGCCCAGGCGCAGAGCCTGATCCCGAATCAGACGCAGCAGGTTCGTGCCGGAGACGACGGGCATGACGAAAAAGAGCGACCCCTCGTGGCGCCCCAGGTCATAGATGGGGACGATGGCGGGGTGGTCCATCTGGGCCACGATCTGGGCCTCGCGCTGGAACCGCTCCTCGATCTCGGCGGCGAGATCGGTCGAAGAGATCAGCTTGATCGCCACCTCGCGGGAGAGCAGCGGATCGCGGGCGCGGTACACGACGCCCATGCCGCCGCGACCGAGCTCGCCGACGATCTCGTAGCGGTTCGACAGACGGGTGCCGATCAAGGAGTCCGCGATGTTTTGTGTCCCTTCCCGTCGACTCTACAACAGCGAGGGCGCCGAGGAATTGCTTCATTGGCTCATGGACTCATTGACTCGAGGATGCATTGGGACGCGACGAGTCCCAATTGTTTTTCGGTCGGCTTCCTCGAGCGGGGCGCATCTGCCGAGGACGACGGCGACCATAATGGGAGGCAGGCGCTTCCCGCCTCCTGATTCGTTGAAATCCAGTCGGAGGCTCCGGTCAGCCGCCAAGCCTGCCGGGGTCTGTTGGCCGGAGCCGGCCTACGGCAGCGAAATTCGCCAAACTGAGTTCGAGGCGTCGTGCGCAAAACTACCGACCGGCGACCCGTCGTAGGCAAAAGCTCGTAGTGGACCCTCCGGCAAGTAATCGAGTCTCAAGTCCCCAACCGAATCCGATACGATGGGAAAACCACAGCGCCGGGCAAACCGAACCACGGCGGCCCTTGGAAGTCGGAGGCCGTTTATCTCGAACCAGAGGCCGACGTTCGCGGCTGGCGACCCCCTACGATCGATGTGAACGGTGAGCGGGTGGACGCGCGAAGTGAGAGCGATCGTTACCGTTGAATCTGTCGGCGGAACTTGGGCTTCGGTGGATGAAGCGACAGTCGCGACCTGGGGAACCAGCTCAAAACCGCATTTCTCGACAACCAGCGTGTGCGGGCCGGTCAGGAGGTTGCGAAATTCGAACTGCCCAGATCCGTCGGTACTGCCGGTCTGAAGGTAGTCGTCACCGTCAGTGTCGACGCCGATCGCAGCCTCGGCGACAGGATTGCCAACCTCGTCGACGACACGGCCCCGAAGGCTGTCGCCCCGTTCAAGCTTCACATCGACTTGCTGGCCTGACTCAGACGGCATCACGCCCTTGATCTCCGCCGTTGAGTAGTGATCCGCCATCACCGTGAGGTCCACGGGTACACTTCGCAGGTTTGTACCCTCGTACATCCCAAGCGCGTTCGAATTGACCACAAAGGTTGACCTAAGGCTTGTCGCTCCGCTGCCGGTACGGTACTCGAACGCCACTTCGGCGCCGCCGACCGGCTGACCCGTGTCGGCGTCTGAGACGACACCGAAGATCCGATTTGACGGTAGCAAGACATCGTGATCGAAAGACGTCGAATCGTCGGGAATTTCTATCGTTTCGAACGACGGCGAGGGGGTGTCGGAGAGTTCCGTGACGACGAGGTAGCGGCCTGGCTCCCAAGTTCTCAGTTGGTAAGATCCACTCTCGTCCGAGGTGCCTCTTGTCCGCACTCGGCCGCCCCTCGCCAGTTGTACCTTCGCGCCAGCGATCGGCCCGTCGCCGCGCAGGACCGTCCCCCGGACTTGAATCGGAGAGAGGGGTAAGTCAATCTCGACGATGCCGCCGCCAACGAGTTCGACCGCCTTCTGGGAAAATAGCCCGCTGCTCGGTGCCTCGGCAACTAGAAGTATGCTTTCGGCGGCCAAGGCCTCGAACTTCACCATTTGCTCCAGCTTCGGCTCCAGATCCCTTTTGACCTCGAGCCGACCTCGTTGGCCACCAGTAAGCATCTCGTAAGCTGAGAGCGACAGGTCGCTACTTGGCAGACCATCTGGAAACATGAGCTTTACGTGGATCCCCGCCTGACGAGAGAAGAAGACAACGCCGAGGTCGACAACGTCACCGGCTGAGAACGCGGGAATTGATTTATTCGCGTAAGCCCCGTCGTTGTTGCTTCGGACAGACAACACCCACCTTCCGGGCGGCAGAGAACCGAAGTCCAGCGCTTGCGCGTTCTCTCCGATCGGCCGTTCGGCAAGCAGTCTGGCGACGTCCGATGAAGAACCGAGAGACCGCAACGAGGCCCTCCAAGTTGTGATCAGGCTCCCGGATGCCGCGTCTTGAAAACGCGCCTTCAGGTTGGCAGCCGGTGAGGCAGTTGACGCGGGCAACTCCACGTCGGCGGTCTCGATCGTCGTCGTGACAAGCAACGGCGAATAGCCTCGTAAGAGCAGCGCGACCTTCCATTCCCCGGGCGGAAGTCCCGCCTTCAATGTCGGTGCGTCAAACGAACCTGACACCTTGAATGACTGCGCTAATTGCCAAGATTCTTTGACGTTCGCGGTCAAGAGTTCACCACGCCACGTCTCGCCAGGCCGATGTCCTTTAACCGGGAGCGTGATCTTCCAGGTGACCAAACGGTAGGACTTCGGAAAGAAGTAGACAAATCGCCGGGGTATTGCATTTCCTTCTGTCGTGAAGCGGAGATCCTTGGAGTCTCTTGGTTCACCGATCGGATTAAGGTGATCGAAATTCCTGCCGGGCAGGGGTTCGAACTTCGCGGAGTCCGCGCTCGGAAGGAGAAAAAAAAGAAGGAGGGCGGCAGGTAGGAACGTAACGACCTCGTTTGCTATGCCCTTGGGCGGGTTGTCTTCGACGATGACCGCTGTTGCTGCGCCACCATAATGAAGTTCTGGACCGTTTCTTTCCGGGTGACGTTCTTCGGCTTGACGTACTCCACCCAGGCACAGTCCGAACCGTATTCGCTACACCACTTTGGTGTGACGTCGCATCCGCTGGCCGCGCAATCGGTGTGACCCCACGCGGCATCGCAATCGCAGTCGCAGTGGGTTATGCAGCCAGCACGAGCTTGGCTAATCGACGGAAATAAAACCATTGCTCCGGCGCAGAACGTGAGGGCCAAGAGAAACTTCTTCAATCTCCACCTCCTCTTCCGAACGTGAGCCGGCCTCCTTCTCGGGTGCTTGTCCCAGCTTGGGAACGGTTCGAATTGAGAAGTGAAATCGGTCCCCGGTCCTTAAGTCGGTCAACCGACCCGCCTTTGCGGGTGCCTTTCGTCCAGCGGCAAGGGTGAGAGCTGCGACGATAGTCAGAGTCAAGATCGAAGCTGCACGACGTGTCGTTATACCGGCCATGATTTGTTGCCTCCGAGCTGAGGCAAGCTTGGCAGGAACGACGGTCAGGGATCGAGACGCATTTCATGGAGTCTTTCGATACTCGCCGGGCGACATCCCGGTGCGCCGGTGGAACTCCCGGTAGAACGTCGTCCGCGTGCCGAAAGCAGCGGCGTAACCGCATTTGTCTACAGGCAGATCAGATCTCCTGAGGAGGATCTTGGCCGCGCCGATCTGGCGCCACTTGAGATACTCGGACGGAGGCATTTCGATGGCCCGATGAAATGCCACCACGAATCGAGCGAGCGGAATCCCGAGGCGCCGCGCCAACTCCTTGACTCGGGGAGGGGACTCGCGGCCGAAGCAGTCGTCGAGGTATGCCTCCACCCCTTCAAGCCAACCCCTTGGCAGATCGCTACGCTTATCACTTCGGCTGAGCTGCTCCCCCGTACTACTCGCAGATCGACCCTTCCGTCCTGCCACGACGCCTCCTCCTTCACCCCATGAAGTGGCGCGTGGGGGCCGAAATCCACACAAATTATTTTGGAGAAGCGAAGACTTTTCGTGTCCTCGGCGAGGGACAAGTCGAGTGGGCCGCTCTTCAAGAGAGACAGCGGAGATCAGCGTCCCCTGATCGGATACGAGGACTCCCATCGAGCCCAGGCGCGTCTACCGGATCTCCGACCCTCCGAAATAGGTCCGCAGGGCTTCCGGCACTCCCACGCTGCCGTCCTTCCTCTGGTAGTTCTCCAGCACCGCCACGAGCGTGCGGCCGATGGGAAGGCCCGAGCCGTTCAGGGTGTGGACGAACTCGGGCTTCTCCCCTTCCGCGCGGCGAAAGCGGATCTGGCCGCGGCGCGCCTGGAAGTCGGTGTAGTTCGAGCAGGAGGAGATCTCCTTGTAGCCGTTCAGTCCCGGAAGCCAGACCTCCAGGTCGTGCGTCTTCGTGGGGCCGAACCCCAGGTCTCCCGTCGCGAGCGTCACGACGCGGTAAGGCAGGTTGAGACGCCGCAGCACCTCCTCGGCGTGGGAGGTCAGGCGTTCCAGAGCGGCGGCGGAGTCTTCCGGCGTCGTCAGGGTCACGATTTCGACTTTCTCGAACTGGTGCTGGCGGATCATCCCGCGGGTGTCGCGCCCGGCCGCGCCGGCTTCCGAGCGGAAACACGGAGTGCAGGCCGTGTAGAGCAGCGGCAGGTCTGCGGCAGAGAGGATCTCGTCGCGATGGAGGTTGGTGAGCGGCACCTCGGCGGTCGGGATCAGGTAGTACCCCTCGCGCGTGCGGAAGAGGTCTTCCTCGAACTTGGGCAGGTTTCCGGTCGCAAAGAGAGACTCGGCATTGGCCATGGCCGGCGGCTGCACCTCGAGATAGCCGTGCTCGCGCGTGTGGAGATCGAGGAAGAAGGCGGCAAGCGCGCGCGCGAGACGGGCCCCCGCTCCCATGAGCACGGTGAAGCGGGCGCCGGCGAGCTTGGCTCCGCGGTCGAAGTCGAGGATCCGCAGGGCCGGCCCCAGGTCCCAGTGCGCGCGGGGCTCGAAATCGAAGGCCGGAGGGTTGCCCCAGGTGCGCTCGACGCGGTTGAAGGTCTCGTCCTTGCCGCGCGGGACGTCGTCGGCCGGGACGTTGGGCACGCGCCGCTCGACGTCGGCGACCAGGGTGTCGCATTCCTCCACTTCCGACTCGAGCTGCCGGATCTCGTCCTTGAGCGCCTTCATCTCCGCGAGGGCTTCGGCGGACGGCTTGCCCGAAACCTGCGACAGCTCGTTGCGGCGCCGGCGCCGGGCCTCCAGGCGCGTGACGGCGTCGCGCCGCCGCCGGTCCAGCTCGACGAAACGCTCCAGCCCCGATCCGGCGTAGCGCTCGGGAAGCTCGGCCAAAAGGCGCGCCGCGTTCTCGCGGAGAAACTCGCGTGGTAGCATGAAAGTGGCGATTTGATCTCGCCGGGCCAGCCGAGTCAACCGTCGCAACGTTTGAGCCGCTCCTTCCAACTGCCCGACGTCGATGGCATCGTGGTCAACCGCGACGGCGGAGACGCGCTGTTGCAGGCGCTGCGGTCGCTCGAATCCCAGACCCAGGTCGACCTTTCGATTGTGGTCGTCGACAACGGGTCGAGCGCCGCCGAACGCGAACGCCTGGCCCGGGAAGCGCCCGAGGTCCGGCTCGTCCCGTTCGCGCAGAACATCGGATTCGCCGGCGCCGTCAACGAGGGGCTTGCTCGCACACGCGCTCCCTTTGTGCTCCTGCTCAACAACGACGCGGTGCTCGAGCCCGATTACGTGTCGCGCCTGGCGGCGCGGCTGGCTCTCGATGAGCGTCTGGGCGCGGCCCAGGGCCTGGTTCTGACGATGGACGGGAAACGCGTCGACACCTCGGGGCTGACGTGGAACGGCCGCGGAGAGGCGATCCCGGCCCTGGCCGGAGCGGACCCGAGCCGGGCTCCGCGCGCGCCCTTCGAGATTTCCGGCGTCTCCGCCACCGCCACGCTGTACCGGCGGCGGGCGCTCGAGTCGGTCTCGACGGCGGGAGAGGTCTTCGATCGGTCGTTCTTCGCCTACTACGAGGACGTGGACCTCTCGTTGCGGCTGGCGCGCGCGGGATGGCGCTTCGTGTGCGACCCCGGCGCCGTCGCGCGCCATGAGGGGTCCCGCACCGGACGCCGGACGCCGGTCCGGCGCGCGCTGTGGACCTGCCGCAACCGCTGGCGAACGCTCTTTCGCAATTTCGATTCGGGACTGCTGGCGCGGCGGCTCGGTCCGCTGCTTCAGGCCGACCTCGCGCACGCCCGGCAGCTGGGGTGGCGCGGCGTGCTCCTGCCGCTGTCGGTCTGGCCGTCTCTGCCTGTGCTGGCATGGCGAGCCCGTCAGGAAGAAGCCTTGCTCACGGAATGGCCCGCGTGCGGCGACACTCCGGCCTCGCGTTGACGGCGTCCAACGCGGCGCCGGGAACCGCCGTCCCGGTCTCGCCGATGGCGCACATCACCGCGATTCTCGTCTCCTGGCGCGACGCGGACGAGGTCGAGGCGGCCGTGGAGACCCTGGCGCAGGCGCGCGCGAGGGCGAGCGGCGGCGGCCTCCGCGTGTCGCTCATCGTCGTGGACAACGCCGGAGAGCTGGCCCGGCGCACGCGCATCCAGGAGCTCTGGCCGGAGGCCTCGGTTTTCGTCAACCCGGCCAATCGAGGGTTGGCCGCCGCGGCCAACCAGGCGGCGGACGCTTCGAGCGGCGACGTCCTGTTGTTCCTGAATCCGGACACGCGGGCGAGGGAGGATCCCTTCACGGAGATCGCGCGGGCGTTCGCGTCGCACCCCGAGGCCGCGGCGGTCGCTCCCCGCCTCCTCGACGCCGATCGAGAGCCCGGAGCGGGGAGCGGGGCGCTGGCGCCTCCCGATCGCGAGGACCAGCGCACGTTTCAGCTGCGGCGCCTTCCCACGCTCGCTTCCGACGCGCGCCACCTTCTGCTGTTCGATCATCTTTTTCCCGACAACGCCGGGCGCCGCCGCGAGCGCTACGCCGATCGAGACCGCGAGTCGCCTTTCCCCGTCGAGCAGGCGGCAGCCGCGGCGCTGGCCGTCCGCCGGGACGCATTCCGCGAGGCCGGAGGCTTCGATGAACGCTTCTTTCCGGCGTGGTTCGAAGACGTCGATCTGTGCGCGCGGCTCCAGAGCATGGGGACGATCCTGTACTGGCCGGCGGCGCGATTCGAGCATCGCGGGCGGGTGTCGTCGGAGACGCTCGGCTACGCGCGTTTCCTTCCCATCTACTATCGGAACGCGCTGCGATATCGGCGGCGCTATGCCGCTCCGGCTCGCTGGGCCTATCGAGGACTTCTGGCCGCCGGCATGCTTCTGCGTCTGGCCGCATTGCCGATCCGGTCCTCCATGCCTCGTCCGCGCCGGGAAGCGGCCAGAGCCTATCTGGGAACTCTCGCCGTGGCGTTGGGCTGGACGCCTCACGCCTCACGCTTCGCGCCTCCCGAACCAGCATGATCGACGTCTCGATCCTGGTGGTCTCGCACAACGACGAATCGGATCTTCCGATCTCGCTCGCGTCGACCCTGTCCCAGCGAGGAGTCGCCGTGGAGACGCTGGTGATCGACAATGGCTCCTCCGACGGCTCGCGGCGCGTCGCGGCGGCGATGCCGCAGGTCCGTGTGATCGCGCTCGGCGAGAACGTGGGGTTCGCCGGCGCGATGAATATCGGAATCGATGCGGGCTCGGGCCGCTACGTGCTGGCCTTGAATCCGGACTGCCGCCTGGAGCCCGACTTCGCGTCGCAGCTCGTCTCGCGCCTGGACGCCCGGCCGGACGCGGGCTCCGCCTCGGGGCGCATCTTCCGCGCGCAGGGCCCCGCGCTCGCGCCGACGTCCGAGCTCGACTCGGCCGGGATCCGGTTCACCGCGGCGGGGCGGCATTTCGACCGCGGCGCGGGACAGGAGGGCGCCGGCCGATTCCTCGAGCCCGAAGAGATCGCCGGAACGAGCGGCGCGGCGGGGTTCTACCGGCGGGAGGCACTGGAAAGCGCGAAGATTTCGACGGGATACTTCGATTCGGATTTCTTTCTCTATCGGGAGGACGCCGACCTGGCCTGGCGGCTTTCCCGGCTCGGCTGGAAGTGCCTCTACGTGCCAGGGGCCGTGGCCTATCACCGGCGGCGCAACCTTCCCGAGCGCCGGCGGGGAATGTCGGCTCTGGTGAACTATCACTCCGTCAAGAACCGGTTTCTGCTTCGGATCAACAATCAGTCGGCCGGCCACTTCCTGGCGACCCTCGTCCCGACCGTCGCGCGCGACGCCGTGGTCCTGGGCGCTTGCCTGACGGTCGAACGGACGTCGTTGCCCGCGTTTGGCTGGCTGTGGAGGAATCGGAGGAGACTGTGGACCAAGAGGCGAGAGATCCGGGAGAAGGTCCGGCTTCGAACGCCCCGTTCTTGACGTTGTCACCTGATAGCTTCCGGCCGTGAAGGTCGCGATTCTCGGCACGCGGGGCATCCCCGCGCGCTACGGCGGCTTCGAGACGCTGGCGGAGGAGCTCTCGGCTCGGCTGGCCGGGCGGGGGCACGACGTCACCGTCTACACGCGGTCGCGGTACGCCCTGCCGAACCTCCGGCGCTGGCGGGGTGCGCACATCCGCGTGCTGCCGGCGATTTCCTCCAAGTATCTCGACACCGTCACGCATGCCTTCCTGTCGAGCCTCGACGCCGTCTTCCAGGACTACGACGCGGTGCTGGTGTGCAACGCGATCAACGCCCTGTTCTGCCTGCCGCCCCGGTCGGGAGGCGCGCGGGTGGTCTTGAACGTGGACGGCCTCGAGCGGAACCGGCGCAAGTGGAGCGCGGCCGGCCGGCTGGCCTACCGGGTCTCGGAAGTCCTCTCCACGATCGCCCCCGACGTCGTCGTCTCCGACGCCCGCGTGATCCGCGACTACTACCGCCAGCGGTATGGGGCGCCGTCCGTCTTCATCCCCTACGGCGGAGACCTGCCCGCTCCTCGCGGGACGGAGACGCTCGAGCGGCTGGGGCTCGAGCCCGAAGGCTACGTCCTGTACGTATCGCGGCTCGAGCCGGAAAACAATGCGGATATTGTGGTCCGGGCCTACCGGGACGTGCCCGGGTCCGTTCCGCTCGTCGTGGTCGGAGACGCTCCCTACGCCCGGGAGTACATCGCCAGGGTCCGGGCGGAGGCGGATTCCCGGGTGCTCTTCCCCGGGGCGGTCTACGGAGAAGGCTACCGGCAACTCCTGGCCCACGCCGCGGTGTATGTCCAGGCCACGGAGGTCGGCGGCACCCATCCGGCGTTGGTCGAGGCCCTGGGCTTCCGGCGCATCGTTTGCTATCACGCTTCCCCGGAGAACGAAGAAGTGGCCGGTTCGGCGGGCCTTCCCTTCGATGTCAACCGACCCGCCGGCTTGAGCCGTCTATTGAGGGACGTGTTGGATGATCCAGCCGCCTATTCCGTATGGAAGGAGAAGGCGCGCCAGAGGGTCGAGGAGCGTTACCGCTGGGAAGATGTCACCGACCGGTACGAAGCCGTCCTTGAAGGAAAGAGCGTCCTGCCATAGCATTCCTCCGGCCCTGTGGCCCGGCGGCCGCGGGCAGGTTCCATGCTGAAACAGAAAGCTCGCGCGATCGCTCTGGGCGTGCTCGTCGGGGATCTGGCCCTGACGGCGGTGTCCCTGCCGGTGGCGTACCTGGTCCGGCACGGCCTCCTGCCGAGGCTCTTCCCGGGTTTCTTCCCCTCTTTGCTGCATCCGATCTCCCGCTACGGTCTGCTCTTGATCCTGATTCTGCCCATCTGGGGACTCATGCTCTCGGCTGTGGGTTTCTACCGCAGCCACCGGACCCTTCCGCTGGGAGAGGAGATCTGGGGAGCGATGAAGGTGGCCTTCGGCGGCACCGCCCTTCTGGCGCTGGCCGTCTACGGACTGCGGCTGGAGTTCGTCAGCCGTTTCTTCCTGTTGGTCTTCGGGGTGGTCAACTTCAGCTTCCTGACGACGGAGAAGATCGCCCTGCGCCTGACCTCCCGCTACGTGCGCGCGCGGGGCTTCAACTTCCGAACCGTTCTCGTGGTCGGCACCGGGCCCAAGGCGTCCCAGCTGGCGGAATTCCTGGAGGGGCGTCCGTACTGGGGATTCCGGGTTCTCGGATACCTCGACGACGACAACGGAGGGGAGATCCGCCGGGACGGCCGCTGGCCGTGCCTGGGCAAGATCACCGATCTCGAGTCGATGCTGATGCGCGAGGTCGTGGACGAGCTCGTCTTCGTGATCGAGAAGGGCAAGCTCCAGGAATACGAGCAGGCCCTGCTGGTGGCCGAACGGCACGGCGTGCGCGCACACGTTTCCCTCGACATCTTCCCGCACGTTCTGGCCCGCCCGGTCCTGGAGGAGCTCGACGGCATCCCGTTGCTCTCCTTCACCACGACCCCCTCCAATCCGGGCCAGCTGGTGGTCAAGCGAGCGATCGATCTCGCCGTTTCGCTCCTGCTCTTCCTGGCGACCCTGCCGGTGCAGCTGGTCGCGGCTCTGGCCATCCGCCTTTCCTCGCGCGGACCCATTTACTTCCGCCAGACGCGCTGCGGCTTGAACGGCCGGCACTTCACGCTCCTGAAGTTCCGGACGATGTACGAAGGCGCGGAGGAGCACCTCCAGGAAATCTCGCACTTGAACGAGATGACCGGACCGGTGTTCAAGATCTCCCGCGATCCACGGTTGACGCCGGTGGGATGGCTCCTCCGGCGCCTGTCGATCGACGAGCTCCCGCAACTGTGGAACGTGATCCGCGGCCATATGAGTCTGGTCGGCCCGCGTCCGCCGCTTCCCGAAGAGGTCGCGCGCTACGAGTCCTGGCAGCACCGGCGCCTCTCGATGGCGCCCGGCATCACCTGCCTGTGGCAGGTTTCGGGACGAAACGAGGTCGACTTCGATCGGTGGATGGCGCTCGATCTCAAGTACATCGACACGTGGTCGCCGATGCTGGACTTGAAGATCCTGCTGAAGACGGTGCCGGCGGTGTTGTCTGGAAGAGGGGCGCGGTGAGGAAGTTCTAAGTTCTAAGTTCTAAGTTCTAAGTTCGAAGTTCTGAGTATCAACCTCGAACGTCGAACTCAGAACCTTGAATTACCGATTCCCTCCGCCCCGCTCCTCGTCCTGCTTGAAGAGGTACTTGATCGAGCTCTTCGGGATGAGAAGGTTGGGGCCGCGATCGCGGTTGACCTTCAGGCAGTTCTTGTCGTACCACTCGATCCAGCCGCGGATCTCCTCGCCGTCGTTCAGCACGACGACCATGGGAGTCTTCGCAGCCATCTGCTTGAGGTAGTAGTAGCTCTCGGCGTTGGTCTGCTCCGCCGGAGCCTGCTTGCGCTGCTGGAAGGTCCGGGTCGGATATCGCTCGGCGATATCCGAAAGGTTGGGGCGGATCAGTTTTCTGTTGCCCGGTGCTTCGTCTTCAGGACGGAAAGCGCCACCGGGCGGATTCCGGTTCGGCACGACTGTCTCTCTTGCTCCCGGTCAGGCGGGACGCTCTGAACGGCTAAACCGAGGCTTCGGGAGAAATATTCTGCGACTTTCGTGCCGAGGGGGCGGAATCCGAGGCCGGGCGACCCCCCTCGTCCTCGTAGGCCAGACAGCACATGAGGCGGCCGCACATCCCCGAGATTTTGGAAGGGTTTAGCGACAGGTTCTGGTTCTTGGCCATCTTGATCGTCACGGGGTGGAAGCCCTTGAGGAAGGTCGAGCAACAGAGCGTCAGACCGCAGGGACCCAGCCCCCCCCTCATCTTGGTCTCGTCACGGGGCCCGACTTGCCGCATCTCGATGCGCAACGGATACTTGAGCGCCATGTCCGAGACCAGTTTTCGATAGTCGATGCGGGACTCGGAAGTGTAATAGACAGTGTACTTACGCCCGTCGAAACTCTCTTCGGTCCGGATCAACTTGAGCGGAAGACGCCGCTCTTCGGTCAACTCCATCACGTCGGCGTAGAACCGAGTCTCGCGGTTGACCTTCGCGTTGTAGCTGGCGAGATCGCTTTCGGTGGCCGTCCGGACCAGCCTGCGGGCGTCCCGAAGCTGGCATTGCTTGTAGATCATCGGACGCAGCGTCATCACCTGGGCGTACTCGAGGCCCTGGTCGCCTTCCACGATGACTCGCTGGCCCTTGGAAACCGGGATGCCCTGCGCCTCGCAGAAGACCACCCGGCCGTCTTCGTTTTCGTTGATCCGGACGCCGACGTAGTGGCCTCCGGGATTGAATGAGTTGCCGGTCGAGCAGCCGCCGCCACAGCCAGACATGGGTCACTCCTAAACTCTTACGATAGCACGGCGTTATTGGGGGGACGGGGGATGGGGGGACGCGGGGGGTGGACGCGGGGACGGGGTCAGCCTAATTCGAGAAGAAGAAGATTCAGGAGATCGGGCAACTCGCGAGCGGGCAGGTTGCGGGCGCCTGGGATGGGCTCCCCCTGGGGGACGAAGAGCGGCGGCGGAGCCGGGTTGTCCTCCCGAATCGAGCGCGCGATCTGCCGATTCTCAGAGCCCGCGGCCAGCAGGACCGCGTCGATGCGGCGGTTGCGGCCGAGCTTTTCCAGTGCATCCTCCATTCCGCGAGCGTGGAGGATCTCGACGGAAGGATTGTGCTCCTCGGCGGGGCGCCCTTTCTGCTCCGGGGAGGCGACGACCAGGACAGTCCACATTGGGCTCGCCTCAGTCGAACCAGAGGACGGTCGAGGCGCCCGGTCGAGGCTCGGCGATGGGGTTGGAGGACAGGTAGAAGACCAGTGTGTAGAGGCCGCTGCGGGAAGGTTGGAAATCGAAGGTGAACGACCTGTCCGGGCGCATCCGCAGTCGATCCTCGCTCGTGGTGCCGGAAACGCGCAGGATCAGATAGCCCTCCGGAATGAAGGAGACCCGGGGAGTCGGGTAGGTGTAGCTCGTCCGTCCGCTCGCTTCCTGGCGGGTGAGAGGCGTCGGGGTCGGCTCCCAGGCCACCGTCACGAAGCGAAGCGTCTGGCCCTTCCCCGGGCGGCCGTCGAAGAGCACAGCCTTTGCCCCTTTGCCGATCGGAGAGAGGGACAGACGCGCGAGTCCCCGGACCAGGAATTCCTGGGCCATCTGAAATCGTCCGTGCCCCGATGCATATCCGACTCCCACGTGGGTCGCGTCGGGATCGAGGATCGTCCGGCGATGGCCGTCGAGGGGCGGCTTTTCCAGCATCATCTCCGCGTGGCCTTCGAGGGCGAGTTTCTCCAGAGGTTCGTCGAAGGAATCGCCGGTGCTGATCCAGGACACGGAGTTCTCCGAATCCAATCCGAAGACCCCGGCGAAGGACATGCGCGCGTAGGGAGGAAGGCCGTCGGTCAGGAAGTGACCCCGCGTCTTCTCGGTCACCTGACGTTGACAGAACTCGTCCGCGGCGCGAGACGCCGCTTCGTCCCACGCCACGGGCGCCAGGCCCGCCGTCGCGCGGTCCCGATTGATCTGCTCGAACACCCGCTCCTTGATCGGATCGCGCGGGTGGGACTCCTCCGGGTAGAGCTCGACCCGTTGCGCCGGCAGGTCCGGCGCCCTGAGCCGGAGAGGACGACTCTCGTGAGACGGCACGGCGGCGGCCAGCACCGCGACGGCGGGAACGAGCAAGCCGAATAGATAGCGGGCTGGCCGGCTCGATCCCCGGCTATGATTGGTCGGCGGCATTCCCGTTCGATCTCTGGGATGAAAACTCTCCAGGGGTCGCGGCTCTTCCCGCGCGGAAATCCTCGACTGGGGGGCAGATGGTCCCAATTCGCTTCGGAACCTCGGGTTGGCGGGCGGTGCTGGCCGAAGAATTCACGTTCGCCAACGCCAGACGGGTGGTCGAGGCGATCGCCCGGGTTCTCACCGAAGACGGAAAGAAGGGCTCCCGGGTCCTGGTCGGTTACGACACCCGGTTTCTCGCTGGCCGCTTCGCGTCGGAGGCGGCGCGACTCCTGAAGGCGGCGGGATTCGATCCGGGCCTCTCCACAAGGTCGGTTCCCACGCCGGTCCTGGCCTTCGAGATCCGTCGGCAGGGCGCCGCTGGCGCGCTCAACTTCACCGCCAGCCACAACCCGCCCCAGTACCTGGGGATCAAGTTCTCGACAGCCGAGGGAGCGCCTGCTTTGCCGGAGGTGACGGCGCGCGTCGAGGCTCACATCGCCCGGATCGGCGAGGTGCCTTCGCCGGAGCCTGGAGACGTTGCCGCGTTCGACCCCGTGCCCGGCTATCTCGACGACCTGCGCCGCAAGGTCGCGGCTGCGGACGTGGCGCGCGGCGGCCCTCATTTCTGTCTCGATTTTCGCTTCGGGACCTCCTCGGGCTTTCTCGACGCGTACCTCGAAGCCGCGCCGGTGCGGGTCCTGCGCTTGAACGGCAAGGCCGATCCGCTCTTCGGGGGCGAGTCCCCGCAGTGCGGGGAGAAGGAGCTCGTCCGCCTGGGGGAGGAGGTGCGCCGCCACGGCTCCCGGCTGGGGCTGTCCTGCGACGGCGACGCGGACCGATTCGGTGTGTGCGACGAGAAGGGCGTTTATGTCGCGCCCAACCAGATGCTGGCCCTCCTTTTCTGGGATCTCCTCGCCCGCAAGGGGCGCCGGGGCGGAGTGGCCCGGAGCGTGGCCACGACCCACGCGCTCGACGCGATCGCCGAGAAGTTCGCGGTGCCCCACTTCGAGACTCCCGTCGGTTTCAAGTACATCGGGGAGAAGTTGATCGCCGGCGAGATCATCTTCGGCGGTGAAGAGAGCGCGGGCCTGACGGTGGAGGGGCACGTGCCGGAGAAGGATGGGATCCTGGCGGATCTTCTCGCCGCGGAGATGGTCGGCGCGACGGACAAGACGATCGGTCAGCTCGCCGCCGATCTCGAGCGGGAGATCGGGCCGTTCCATTCGCTGCGTCTGGACCTTCCGCTGTCCCCCGAGGAGCGCGCGAAGTTGAAGGTTCTGCGTTCTTCTCCGCCCGACTCGTTCGCCGGCCGAAAGGTCGCGTCGGTCAATACGCTCGACGGAATCAAGTTGCTTTTCGAGGACGGTTCGTGGATTCTGGTTCGAGAGTCGGGGACCGAGCCGTTGGCCAGGGTGTACGTCGAAGCCAGATCCGAAGAGGATGCGAAAGCGCTGGCCGGCGCCGGCCGCGCGTTCCTGGGCGCTTCGGCATGAGCTTCGCCGTCGAAGCGGTGTTCGGGCGCGAGATCCTCGACTCCCGCGGGAACCCCACCGTCGAGGTAGAGGTCCTGTTGTCGGGGGGCGCCACCGGGCGCGCCGGCGTTCCGTCGGGAGCTTCGACCGGAGCGCGCGAGGCGCTCGAGCTGCGGGACCACGACAAGAGACGCTACGGAGGCAAGGGCGTGACCATCGCCGTCTCCCACGTCAACGGGGAGATCGCCGATGCCGTGCGCGGCACCGACGCGCGGGACCAGGCGCTGATCGACCGGATCCTGATCGAGCTCGACGGGACAGAGAACAAGGGGCGTCTGGGCGCCAACGCCATCCTCGGCGTCTCCCTGGCCGTGGCCAAGGCCGCGGCCCAGGAGTCGGGCCTCGCGCTCTACCGATACCTGGGCGGAGCGGGCGCCCGCGTCCTCCCCGTTCCCATGATGAATCTGATCAACGGCGGCGTGCACGCCGACAATCCCCTCGACCCGCAGGAGTTCATGGTCTGTCCCGTGGGCTTCGAGAGTTTCGCGCAAGCGCTGCGGGCCGGGGTCGAGGTTTTCCACGCGCTCAAGGAGATCCTCAAGAAGAAGGGTCTCTCGACGGGAGTGGGAGACGAAGGGGGATTCGCGCCGGCCATCTCCTCCTCCGCGGAGGCGCTCGATCTGCTGGTCGCGGCCATCGCGGCCGCCGGCCACGAGCCGGGAAAGGACGTCGCCATCGCCCTCGATCCGGCGGCCTCCGAGTTCTTCGAGAAGGGCAAGTACGCGCTGACCGGCGAGAAGAAGACCCTCTCCTCCGATCAGATGGTGGCGTACTGGTCGAAGTTGGCCCACGACTATCCCATCGTCTCGATCGAAGACGGCATGGCGGAGTCGGATCGCGCCGGGTGGATCGCGATGACCAAAGAGCTCGGACACAAGATCCTTCTTGTGGGGGACGATGTCTTCGTGACCAACCCGGCCATCCTCGCGCAGGGCATCGCCGACCGGGTGGCCAATGCGCTGCTGGTGAAGCTGAACCAGATCGGCACGGTCTCGGAGACCCTCGCCGCCGTGCGTCTGGCGCAGACCAGCGGCTACCGCGCGGTTGTTTCCCACCGCTCGGGCGAGACATGCGACGACTCGATCGCCGACCTCGCCGTCGCGATCAACGGCGGATTGATCAAGACCGGGTCGGCCTGCCGCGGCGAGCGCCTGGCCAAGTACAACCGTCTCCTGGAGATCGAGGACGACCTGGCCGAGGTCGGCGTCTTCGCCGGCGCCGGAGCGTTCGCCCGGTGAGCGCGGAAGGAACGCCCGTGCCGGGGCGCGGGCCGCGTCCGCTGATGGCTTTCTTTTTTTCTCTGGTCGGCTCCGCCGTCGTGCTCGGGCTGCTGGTGCTCTCCGACGGACGCATGTTGGAGCTCAAGAAGGCACACGCCGACGTTCGCGATCTCGATCGCCGCGTGGCGCAGCTCAAACAGGAGAATCTCAGGCTGCGCGCGGCCATGGAAGGGGCGCGGCGCCACGATTTTCCCGCCGAGCGCGTGGCCCGCGAGGAGCTCCATCTGGTGCATCCGGAAGACATCGTCCTGCTCTATCCCCAGGGAAGCCTCTCGGGCAAGAAGCCCGAGGCGTCCGCTCCGCCGGCGGCCGGAGCCAAGAACCCGGCTCCCAGACCCTAGTGTCCTGCAACGAGAGTTCGGTTTCGACCGGGCGACGCAGGGGCGGGGCTCGTCCCCGCCCGCGGGCGGTCCGCGAGGGCCGCCCCGACCGCACGGAGGCGCTCGAGGGATCTCCGTGACGAGATACCCGCTCCCTATTTTTCCGGCGAGAGCGTGCGCACGAGCGCGAGCCCGACCAGGATCGCGGCGGCCGCGACTGCGACCCAGAACCACTTGGGAACTCTCGCCCGCGGCGGGCCCGGCTCGGACGAGCCCAGGGCCGCGGCCCTGGCCGGCGACGACAGCACACGGTCGGCGATCATGGCAAAGTCGTAGCGCGGCGCCGACGCCAGCGGGTTCTCCGACAGAAGAAAGAGCGGCTCCCCGGGCGTGAAGACGAAATCGATGCGAACGTACGGGATCCGGATTTCGGCCCGATCGAGGCGCAGCGCGGCGTTGTCGCCGTTCTCGATCTCGATACGCAGGGTCCGCTCGCGGCCGGGCGCGAGCGAAACGGTGACGGGGCGCGCCGGCTCGCCGGGCCTGCGCTCCCACCGCGCGGAGCCCAGGAAGCGCTCTCCCGCCGCGCCGCGGGCGTCGTGCTCCTGTTCCAGAACCTGGATCTCGCGGGAGAAGAACTCGGGCGCGGAGGCGTAGAGCGTCACGGCGTCGGGCGGCTCTCGGGGATCGATCCCGGAGATCTCGGCGACGGTCCGGGTTCCGTTCTGGGCAACGCGCAGCGCCGCCGGACGGGTCGTCCTGCGGGCGGCCTGCTCCACGATGTAGGGAATCTGGCGATTCTCCGCGTCCACGATCCGCAGCGCGGACAGGTCTCCGGCCAGAGGCTGGCGGAGGTCCAGATAGGCGACGCTCCCCGACGGCGTCTGGATCGGCTGCCGGCCCTTCCAGGCGCTCGCATCGACCGGCGCGCCCGGAGGCGGAGGAGAAACCGGCGACGGAGACCCGATCTCCGTGGCCCGGCCCGCCGACGCATCGGCAACGGAGCGGGGAGATCCATGGGACAGCGCCGCTCCCAGGTCGTAGCGCGGCGGAGGTGCTGTCGGCGATCCGTAGAAGAGGGTCAGGTCTCCGCCGCGTGAGAAGAAGAGGACGCGACGAGGCCGGGCCAGGGCCGTGAGATCGTTCACGTGGAGCGCAGGGGCATCGCCGTTCTCGATCTCGATCTCCAGGTTGCGTCCGATGAGATCGCAGACCGGGACCTCCGCTTCGGCCGGCCCGTCCGGGGCGCGCCGGATCGTTCCACCTCCGACGAGCCGCCGCGCGACCTGGTCGCGAAACAGGACGCGCTCGAAGACTCGGACGAAACGCTCGTACGCGGGCTCCTGGATCGAAAACCGCAGGGCCGTCACCGCGAGGTTGGCGGCGGGCAGGCGAGCGGCCATGGCCGACCCGGTGTCGCCGGCCGGCGTCCGCGCGAGGGAGATCGCGCGCGTCTCCGTCGCCGCTCCGGCTGCCGGGATCGAGGCGGCCACCGGATGGATCGGATCGCCATTGCGGTCGTCAAAGCGCAAGCGCCAGTACCGGCGATCGTTGGGAGGGAACCGCAGCGTCGTCGCCCGCCCGCCGGGGAACGCGAAGAGCGAGCCCCGGGCGATCTCTCGATAGGCCTGGCCGTCCGGCGACGCTTCGAGCACGACGGGTTTCAAGAACTCGGACTCGCGGATCTCCAGGTCCACGGAGCGCGCCAGGGGCGGCCGCTGTCCCCGGTCGAGCACGGCCGTCGTCTCACGCCTGGCCGTCGACTCGACGTTGGCAAGCTCCACGCGCGTTGTCCTGCCGCCCAGGCTCTCCTCGAATGCGTAGGGGACTTCCTGCCCTGCCGAGTCGGCCAGCCGCAAATCGGGCAGGTTCGGCCGGCATGCGTCGAGCACGTCGTCGGGCAGCTCGAGCCGCGACCAGCCGGCATGAGCCTCGACCGGGCGCGAAAAGCGAAACGGAGCGGACAGCGCCGCCGCCGCGGCCAGCGCGGCGATGGGGAGAAGGCCCGCCGTGATCCACGCCGGCGCCGGCGTCATGGGTCTTGCGGGCTTCACGGCTGCTCCCGGGAGAGGACGAACCGCTGCGTCAAAAACGAGACCGCCAGGAGCGCGAAGGCCAGACCGACGATGGAGCCGACCCGGTAGAGCGCCCCGAGGTTCCAGAGATCGTGGAGAAAGACTTTTGCGATCGTCAGGAGAAGGACGACGAGGGCCGCGGCGCGCGTCGCCTTGGACGCGCGGGTCAGGCCGATGAAGAACAGCAGGATGCCGAACACACCCCACGCCAGCGAATAGGTCATGTCTTCGCCCAGACCGCCTCCGGACAGACGGAACGTGAGACCGACACCGGAAGAGTAGAAGTCGGCGATCTCGACGTTGACGAGCACGAAGAGCAGGATGCCGGCCGCGGCGCGGAGAATTTCGGGAAGCCGCGCCCGCGAAGCCCATGCGTTGCTGCAAGTCCAGCGCGCGGCCAGGAGAAAAACGGCTGCCGGAACGGCGAACGTGTAGAGGTACCAGTTGACGATCGGGGTTCCGCTTCGCGGGTGATAGCCCCACAGCGCCGGATTGGCGACGAGCCGCAGAAAGGCGGCCGCTGCCAGAGCGGCGCAGGCCTTGACCAGCCCGTCCTCCGGGATTCGCGTGGCGAGCCAGGCCAGAGCCGCCGCCTCCAGAGCCCAAGCCACGGTGATCCACTCCTTATCGAGGAGGATGGGGATCGCCGCGGTCACGAAGAGGAGCGTGACCGCTCCGAACAGCGCGGCGCTGAACCGTCGATCGGCGGGATCCCTCAAGACCACCGAGGCGCCTTTCAAGGAGCCGAGCGCGGCCAATCCGAACAGCACCGCCGCCGCGCCGAGGACGTCGGTGCCCCACGCGGTCCTGGCCATGGCATAGAGCACGGGGTAGTGGAGCATGGGAGAGGCGGCCGAGGACCACCACGACAGGTGATCGCAGCGAAAGCGCGCGGCGAGGAAAGGAAGGCCCCAGTACGCGAGCGTCGCAACGGCGACCAGGGGCAGGAATTCGGAGAGGCGCGCCGCCGTGAACCGGCTCGAGAGGGACAAGAGCGCGGCGAAGAGGAGCCCCTGCGAGGCGAGGATCCACGAACCGGAGAACCGCAGCGCACCCACGACCAGAAGCCCCGCGGCGTGAGCGAGCGCGAAGAGCCACAGCGGCGCGACCGGCTCGGCCGTCGATTCGAAGGACAGAGCGCGTAGAAGGATCGGGAAACCGCCCAGGAGCGTGATCGCCGCGGCGACCCGCAGCACCGGCTCCGCATCGGCGAACCGCCGGACGACCCACAACGCCAGGTACGCTGCCGGCACGAGGGCAAAGAGCACGAGCGTCTCGGTTCGCCGGGCCGGAAAGAGATCGGTCTGCGCTCTGAAGACCAGGGCCGCGACGGAGAGACCGGCGCCGAGCGCGGTCAGGGGCGCGAAGGCGACCCTGCGCGACACCAGAAACGCTCCCGCTCCCACCATCAACAGGTCGGCGACGAGCAGCGCCGGCGCCGGGGCCAGGGACGGAAACGCGCAGACCGTCGGCGCAAGAAGCAGTGGCGCCACGGCGGCGAGGATTGGAACGGCACGGGCGAGCTCGCGCTTGCGCGGATCCGGCTGGTCGCCGGGCCGGAAGGAGGCGAATAAGCCGGCCAGAAGGGCCGCGGCAAGGAGCGCCCAGGGAAGCTTCTCGGCATCCAGATGGGCGGCGGCCCAGCCGGCGTAGAGGACGGCGGTGGCGGCGAGCGCGAGCAGGCGGATGCCGAGCCAGCCGCGGCGCCGCGCGACGACGACGACGCCCAGGTCCAGCAGCAGGACGTATCCGAAAAGCCCGATCGGATGGTCCTCGTTGGTCGACAGCAGGTACGGAGTGAGAAATCCACCGAGCAGCCCGAGCACCGCGATCACGAAGGCGTTGCGTCGGACGGCCACGACACCCGCGGTGAGCGTCACCAGGGCCATCAGGCCGAAAGTGGCGGTCGTCGAGAGCAGCCCGTAGCGGGCATGGGCCGCGAAGAGCGAGGCGTAGAGGATCGCGACTCCTGCCCCCGAGATGGCCTGGCCGGCCCACGCCGCCCTGGCTCGCAGCCAGTCTCCTCCGGAGAGCGCGATGGCCCCGGCCACGAGCCCGATCGCCACGCGAGCCGCGGGCGAGATCAGGCCGTGCTGGATCGAATACTGAAGAAAGAGCGCGGCGCCGAGAAAGAGAGCGCCTCCCCCCAGCCAGGCGAAGACGCGGACCGAGATCAGGCTCTCCCAGTCGAAGGGCGCGGCCGGCTGGCGAGCGGGGACCGGCGACGCCAGAGAAGGTGGAGGCGGTGGAGGCGGGGGCTGCAAGGGCGCGGGAGCGTCGGGAGCGGCCGCCCTCGGCGGCGCCGTCGGCAGGACCGGCCGCTCCACCGGCGGGGCCGGTTTCTCGGCTTGCGAGGGCCGCGAAGGCACCGCCCCGGCAGACTCGCTTCGCGGCTCTCGCCGCAGCTCGGTCCATCGCGACTCGAGCTGATCGAGCCGGCCGGTCAGGGTCTCCAGGCGCGCGCGGTTCTCATTCGCCTGCTTCCCGGCCCGCAACGCCGAGACGATGGCCCAGACGGGGAGCCCCAGGATCCCGAGAGCCAGGCACCCGAGGAGGGGCAGCGGTTCATTCATCGGGCTTTTTTTCCGAAGGGCAGGCCGAATCCTATCAGCCGGTCAGCGCCGTGTGCGTCGAGCCGACCGACTTCGCGCAGAGGTTCCAACACCGCGGGCGGCGCGGCGCCCGGTACCCGAATCAGGCCTTGTAGGCGAGCTTCTGCATCCCGATCTGGATCACGTCGCCCTCGGCCAGGAGGTGGTCGGTCACACGCTTGCCGTTGACCAGCACCCCGTTTCCCGAGTTCAGATCGACGATCCGATAGCCGTCGGCGCTGAACACGATGTTCGCGTGATGACGGGAAACCTCGGCGAACGGCAGCGAGATCTGGTTCTTCGGCGACCGGCCGATCATGATCGTGCCCGGCGTCAGGACGAACTCCTCGGGCGGCCCGTCGTCGACGAGCTTGAGAATCCGCGGGATGGCGACGCGGGCTGTCGCGCCGGCGCCGGGCGGAACCACGACGTCCGGTCGGGTCGCGGCGGGATCGATCGCGGTGGGCTTGGCCGCGGCGAACGTCGCGTCGGGAACCGATTCCGGCAGCAGGGGCACGCCCGGCGAGGAAATCCGGGTTCTTTCCCCCTCATGCTCTTCCGGTGCAGGGACCTTCCCCGGTCCGGCGACGGCGGGGACGTCGAGATCCGACTCCGAGTGAAAGGCGTCGATGAACTGCTGCTTCAACTGGTCGATCTCCGCCAGTTCCTGGCGCCGCCCGGCCAGCGAGGTCTCGCTCTGCGTGAGCCGGGTCTCGAACTCGTCGCCCTGGTACTCGCCCAGATCGTGACGGAACACGAGCTCTTCCTTGTCCAGGGACGCCGTCTCCAGCGCGTGCTCGATCTCCGCGCGCAGGGCGCGGAGCTTTGCGTACTCCTGCCGGGCCCGCTCCTTGAGCGGCCGAGACTCCAGCTCGAGGGCCGACTGACGTTTTCGATAGTCGCCGCGAACGCGGTCGAAGACGGCGGTGGAGACCTTTTCCTTGCTCTCCTCCATCTTGGACAGGCGCGAGCTCAAGAGCTCCTCTTCCTGCTTGATCCGAGCGAGATCTGCAATAGCCGAGACGTCGATTTGGCGAAGTTCGTCGAGCATGTCGGTTCCCCGTCTCTGTGCTGGACCGCCGGACCGGCGATTATAAGTTGGGTCCTCGTTGCCGGGAGATCCGGAATGCGAGGCCCGGCCCGGACGGTCCGGAATCTCATGTATCACTCTGGCCCGTTTCGGCTTGACCGGGTCGGCCGGTTTCGATATGGCTCGCCTCCCTGACGCGGCGCGGAGCATCCCAGCCCGCCCGGGTCCTTTCCGGCGAATCCTATGTCAGTGCTCCTCCGCGATGCGCTGGGGCGTCGCCATCGTCACAACTCATAACTCAAAAGTCGGGAGGCTTGACCGCTCTTCAATGCTCCGATATCTTTCGCCTCCCTGACGCGGGGTGGAGCAGCCTGGTAGCTCGTTGGGCTCATAACCCAAAGGTCGGTGGTTCAAATCCACCCCCCGCAACCATGTTTTTGATACGCCGGGAGGAGACTCCCGGCGTTCTTTTCTTGGCGCAGGTCCCGATCGAGCGGAAGCGACGTGGAGACTTCCGGCGTTCTTTTCTTGGCTCCGGGTTCGCGGCGCGCGAAGTCTCCCAGAGGGGAGGAGGCGCGCGCCGCGGGAGCGAGAGCGAGGGAGGGATCAGGCGGGCGGTCGAGGCCGCGACCGGCCGAGCGGACCGCCGGTGCGCCGAAGGCGCAGGTCCCGATCGAGCGGAAGCGACGTGGAGACTCCCGGCGTTCTTTTCTTGGCGCAGGTCCCGATCGAGCGGAAGCGCTCACTGTGATTCTGTCCTGGGAGTCATGGCGGCATGGCGCTCGGCGTCGCGCCGCATCGCGCGCAGGATGTGGCGGTGGAACATGTGGCACACGGCCGCCTCGATCACCTTCCAAAACCAGCGTGGACGCCGGAGGCTGACGTAGCGGGTCTCCAGTGCGACCTCCGTCCCGCCTCCTTCGGCTGGGGTCAGCGCGTAGGCCCCGCCGAACAGCCTCACGCCTCCGCCGACCGTCAGGTTCTGTTCGATGACCTCGAAGTCGTAGCGGGATCCCGGATCGATTCGTGTCGCGCGCTTGAGCAGATGCCCGCGCGCGTACAGGCACCGCGCGTCGTCGCCGACCTGGCTGACGCGTCCCTCGGTACGGATCGGCTCGGGCAGGAGCAACCGCAGATGAAGGGGCGGCCGTTCCCGGATCTGCTCATAGAACATCAACTGGTCCCAGACCTGCTGGACGTCGGCTGGGAACCTCATCCGTGTGACGATCGATGTCGGACGCGGGGCCGCGCGCGGTGGCAACGACGCTTCGGCGGTTTCGGCTGTTTCCATCATGGCCGTTTCTTGGGTCCTCGGTCTTTCGCCCTTCACGGACGGCCGCTCAAACCGGCCGATACCCAGGCCAGCACCAGGAATGAGAAGTTCTTGACCACCATCCCGCCCGGGTCATGGATGATGTGACGGGCCCAGAGCAGGCCGTTCACGTTGAGCGCGACGAGCAGAACCGTCTGAACGGCCGCGCAGGGCAGCGGGGCGATTCCACTCAGGGCCCACAGGCCCAGGGCGACCTCCCCGGCACCGAGCACCTTGAGGAAAAGCGCTCCGACGCGCGGCCCGAGGCGGGGCACCGCTTCGACGACCTGAAACTGCCTCGGCTCCCCACCCAGAAGCTTGCACCAGAGGCCCTCGTACAGCCATACGCCTGCCACCGCCAGACGGATCAACCAGAGCGGGGGTAGAAGCCCTGCCAATCGAGATTCTCCTTGCCCAGTCCGAGGTCGATTCCTGCACTGGTCCGCGCGATTCTACCTTTCCGTCCGCGGCGGCCCGGTTCGCTGCGGCGCCTTCGGGCCGTCGCGTTTCCTTTCGTGCCCCGCCGCGCGCTCGCGTCTGTGAGATCGGGCGGCGTCGGAAATTCGGTCCCGTGCGCGACACGTGAACTGTTGTCGGCGACACGCCTGCGCTAACTACTTTTGTCACTCCGCCTGCCGCCGACGGAGCAAAGATGCGTCTTTTGAATGATTTCCGCGTTGGCTTCGGCTTTGCTTTTTGAATCGGGCGGGAAGCCCACGGAGGTCTGATGTCGGCGGAACTGGAACAGCAAGCCTACGAAGTGGCGGTCGAGATCTCGGCGCTGGCCTGGGAATCTGCGACTCCCCATTTCGCTCGGTACCGTGTCCCGCTGTCGGGCGAAGCCGACGGGCCCTGGCTGGCATGCTTCGAGCGAGCGAGCCTCGAATCGGCCGAATTCTCCCGTTTCCGCCTGGATTCGACCTCCCGCACGGTCTCGTTCACGTCGAAAATGAGCGACGGTCCCGCCGAGGTGGCCGCGGTTCTGCGCAGGCTCGGGCTGCTGGTCGATTTCGTCAACGCGCGAGCGCGCCGCTGCCCCGAGCCCATCGCCGAACCGATCGCCCGCCGCGACGCGTTTCCCGGGTAGGGCGGTCCCCCGGCGTCCGGTGCGGCCCGGATCCGCCAGCGCTTCGCGCCCGCGGATGCACGCAACTTGCACCCGGACGCAAACATGAACACACCGGCGGTTCTCGGCGCGGCTCTCCTCTGGGCCCTGGGCACGCTCGGCCCGGAGCCGGCAATCTCCGAGTTCTCGATTCCGGGTCCCGGCGCCGATCCCGTCGATATCGCCCTCGGGCCCGACGGAAATCTCTGGTTCACCGAGCAGCACAGCGACCGCATCGGACGCATCTCGCCGCGCGGCGAGGTCGCCGAGTTTCCGCTGCCTTTTGCGCGGAGCTTCGCGCGCGGGATCACCGCGGGGCCGGACGATGCGGTCTGGTACACCGAATTGCCCGGGAGGATCGGCCGCATCACGGCCGCCGGCGTCATCACCGAGTTTCCGATTCCGGGAGGCGTCACCGAGCCCATCGAGATCGTCTCCGGCCCGGATGGAGCGCTGTGGTTCACCGATTACTACGACCGCATCGGCCGGATGACGATCTCCGGAGCGGTCACGCTTTTCGCGCTCGCATCCTCCGGCCGCGCGCCGCGGGGGATTGCCTCGGGGCCCGACGGCGCTCTCTGGTTCACCGAGGAATCCGCCGACCGGATTGGCCGTATCACGACGGCCGGAGAGATCACCGAGTTCCGGCTCGCTTCCGGGACGAGCCCGCTCGGCATCGCCGTGGGCCTCGACGGCGCCCTCTGGTTCACCGAGCTCTCGGCCGGTCGGATCGGAAGGATCACACCCTCCGGCGTGGTGACAGAGATTCCGGTGCCGACGCCGGGCGGCGGTCTGACGGCCCTGGCGGCCGGATCGGACGGCGGCATGTGGTTTACGGAAACGAACTCCGGTCGGGTTGGCCGCGTGGATCGCACCGGCACGGTCACCGAATGGCCGGCGCCCACGCCGGGCAGCGCTCCGTATGGAATCGCCTCCGGTCCCGACGGGGCCATGTGGTTCGCGGAGTTTGCGGCGGGTCGGATCGGGCGCGTGGAGACGTCCTCGCGCGGTCTGCCACGGGCTCTCGAGTTCCGGGTGCCCGGTCTGATCTCCGGAGAGGGTTCGGTTCGGCCGTCCGCAAGGCCCGGAGGAGCTCTTCGAATTCGCTGAATGCGATCGAACGGGCGGCCACGAGGGCCGCCGCACTCGGCACCGGTCTTCGATAGAGTTATGGTCCCATGCGACGCACTTTCGCTCTCTTGCTGACGGCTCTCCCGCTCGTCTCCGCCGGGGCACGCGCGCAAAGCGCGACGTTCACCGTGGGCACGGCCACGGCCACACAGGGACACCGCGGCAACGGATTTCTCGACGTGCCGGCCGGCGCCGATCCGGGCATGCGCATCCCGGTCATCCTCTTTCACGGCGCGTGGCCGGGGCCGGTGCTCGCGGTCGTCTCGGGGGCCCACGGCACCGAATACGCTTCGATCCTTGCCGTCGAGCGCCTGGCGGAGCGGGTCGATCCGACGGAGCTGTCGGGAACCCTCATCCTCCTGCCGGTGGTCAACGTGAACTCCTTCGAGCAGAAAGTCATGCACGTCAATCCCGTCGACGGCAAGAGCATGAACCGCTTCTATCCCGGCCGGGCCGACGGAACGCAGACGGAGCGCGCCGCCTTCGTTCTCACCAAGAACGTCGTTGACGTCAGCGACTTCTTGATCGACCTCCACGGCGGTGACATGGATGAGAGTCTTCGGCCCTACGCGTACTGGACGAAAACCGGGAACGCGGCCCAGGACGCGGCCTCGCGGGACATGGCGCTCGCCTTCGGCCTGGATCACATCATCATCGTGACCGATCGTCCTCGGGATCCCGCCGCGTCGCGGTACCTCGACAACACCGCGACCTCGCGCGGCAAGCCGTCGATCGCGGCGGAAGCCGGCTACTCCGGGCGCACCGATCCTGAAGATGTCGACAAGCTGTTCCGGGGATGCCTGTCCGTGATGCGCCAATTGAAGATGCTGCCCGGCGCGCCCACGCGCATCGATCATCCGGTGTGGATCGAGAACGTCCGCTCCGTCGTCAGCGACGTGGGCGGGATCTTCAGCCCGACGGTCCATCGGGGCCAGTACGTCGAGCAGGGGATGAAGATCGGCACCGTGACCGATTTTTTTGGAAAGCCCGTGTTCGAGGCCAAAGCGCCGGCCGCTGGAATCGTTCTCTACGTGTGCGGGGTCCCTTCCATGAAGAAGGGAGACACCATCGCGAACATCGGCGTGGTGGCTCGAGGGGGGCCGTAATCCGTCGCTTCCGCTTGCGAGGGATCTGCGCCCTTCGGGCGCACCGGTCCGCGGCTCGCCTGTCGGCTCGACCACAGACCTGATTCCTCGCTGCGCTCACGCTCCCGCGGCGCGCGCTTCCTCCCCACTGGGAGACTTCGCGCGCCGCGAACCGGGGGTGTAAGCGCCGGAACCTGGTCAGGGGCGCGAACCGGGGGCAAGGACCCGACGGTGAAGCTCGCGCTACCATGAGTGTGATGCCTGAGAGCTCACGAGCCGGACGAGGCCAGGATCGAGCCCGACGGAGCACCGCCTTGAAGGGGGACCCGGACCTCGACCTTCTGGCGGGCCGGCTGCGCGCGGCTTCCCGCGTCACCGTCGTGACCGGCGCCGGTGTGTCCGCGGCGAGCGGCATCCCGACCTTCCGTGCGGCCGAGGGCCTGTGGCGCAACTTTCGCGCCGAGGATCTGGCTACTCCCGAGGCGTTCGCCCGCGACCCCCGGACGGTCTGGGAGTGGTACGACTGGCGCCGCCAGACGATCGCCCGCTGCCGGCCCAATCCGGCTCACGAGGTCCTCGCTTCCTGGAGCCGTCGTTTCCCCGCTTTCACTCTCGTCACCCAGAACGTCGACGGTCTCCACGAGCTCGCCCGTACTTGCAACGTCGTCCGTTTTCACGGCTCGATCTGGGAGCTCGCGTGCTGGAGCGGCTGCGGCGCGGCCCTCTGGCAGGACGACAGGGCGTCCCTGCCCGAGCTGCCTCCGCGCTGCCCGGGCTGCGGAGGGATCGCGCGACCGGGCGTGGTCTGGTTCGGAGAGCCGATCGATCCGGCCGTCCTGAGGCGATCGGCCGCCGCGCTCGATTGCGACGTGTGCCTCGTGGTCGGCACGTCCTCGATCGTCTATCCCGCCGCCGGCCTGTCCCGGGAAGCAGCCCGGCGAGGGGCCTTCACCGCCGAGATCAACCCCGAACCGGGCGCGGACGGGCTCGACCTGGCCATCGCCGGAAAGGCGGAAGAGGTCCTGACAAGGATTGATTCATTGATTCATTGATCCATCGAAGCGTTGACCGCTGGACCCAATTGGGGCGGTCGAAAAATCTCGGCCCCAGTCAAACAATGAATCAATGGTTCAATTCTTCAATTCCTCGTTGAGCACCTTTTCGGCCTGTTCCTTTCGGAACGCGCGCAGTTTGTCGGCGAGCTCGGGGCGGCTGCGGGCGAGCATGGCGATCGCCAGGAGCGCCGCGTTGATCGCTCCCGGTTTACCGATGGCGAGCGTGCCCACCGGAATCCCTCCCGGCATTTGAACCGTCGACAACAGGGAGTCGAGGCCCTTCAGGGAGGCGCTCTCCATTGGGACGCCCAGAACCGGCAGGATGGTGTGGGCCGCGGCGACGCCCGCCAGATGAGCGGCCCCTCCGGCCGCCGCGATCACGACCTGGATGCCGCGTTCCTCGGCCCGTGAGACGTACTCGGCGGTCGGTCCGGGTGTGCGGTGGGCGGAGAGAACCTTCGCCTCGCGAGGTACGCCGAAGCGGTCCAACGTTTCGCAGCAATGCCGCATCGTTTCCCAGTCGGACTTGCTGCCCATCAGGACCGAGACGAGAGGTTGTGCCATGCGGGGGAGTCTAAGGTCTAAGGTCTGAAGTCTAAAGTCTAAATCGACAGTCCTCCGTCGTGCTCAACCTGAGCAGCCCGTGGAAAAACGGTGTGAGGTGGCGTTGCGAGCGCCGTGGGGCCGGATGCGAGGCGACACGACGAAGGCGATGCGAGATGCATCGGGAAGGAGTGGCAACGACGCAGACGGTCCTGCGCCGCCGCAACCGCTTGCGGCGGCAGGGCCTTTGCCTGCCCCGCTCCGATCATCTACACCGGAATGAGATTCGTTACACGACCCGGATGTTGCGTGCCGTGAGATGCAAGAGCCCTGACGCGACACCCGCATCCATTTTTCCACGGGCTGTTAGACCTCAAGCCCTGAACTCAGGCCGAGTCATCCGGCAGGCGATTGAGCTCCAGCCAGTACACCGGAAGCATCTGCAGGCGGCGCAGCATCAGCTCGGGCGTCTCCGACTTCGACACGAAAGAATTGGCCCCGCATTCGAAGGCCTGTCGGATGTCCTCCTTTTCCTGCGAGCTGGTGAGGACAACGACCGGCAGGGCTCGGGTGCGCGATTCGCCGCGCAGCCGCTTCAAGACCTCGAATCCGGACATGTCCGGGAGATTCAGGTCCAGAAGGATCAGGTCGACGCCGGGCCGCCGCGTCGCGCGCCTCAAAGCGCTCTCTCCCGTCTCGGCCTCTTCGATCACGATCTCCTCTCCCAGGGAGTTCTCCAGCACTCTCCGCAGCACCCAGCGGTGGCTGCGGTCGTCTTCCACCAGGAGGATGCGGCGAGCGGACGGAACGGAGTCCATTTGCATGACCCTGGCCGGGGACAGAGCAATTCCGATACCCGTTTCCGGCGTGTCCCCGCCCGGGGACGCTCCGGCGGCGGTAAGATCTCGACGGCGAAATGAGAAAAGCTTGGTGGGTGGCCGTGGCGGTCTTAATCGCCGCGGCCGGGGCTTGGGTCTATGGCGGGCTCATGCGCGAGGAGAACGACACCGGTCGTCCGCTTCGCCTCCTGGCCATTGCCGAGGAGCAGAGCCTGGATCTCTCCTTTTCGCGCAGCGGGCGGCTGGTGACCCGCGTTCCCGACGAGGGGGAGCCGATCGGCGAGGGCTCCGTGGTGGCCCGCATCGAAGAGCCCGGCCTGTCGCAGGACGCCGCGGATTTCGACCGTCAGCGCGCCCAGGTGCGGGCCCGCGACGCGACCCGGCGCGAGGAGGTTGCGCAATTGAAGGCCGATCTCGCTCAGATCGAGAGCGACGAGCGCCGTCTCTCGCGGCTGGCCAAGGAGGGGATCGCGGCCTCCGCCGATCTGGAAACCCTGCAGCACAAACGGGACGCCGCGCTGGCGGGAATCCGTGCGCGCGAGACCGAGAAGCAGCAGCTGGACGCGGAGGAGTCGGCCCTCGCCGTCCGGCAGGAAAAGGTGCGCCGCTTCGAGAAGGAAGGAACTCTCATCGCGCCCGCATCGGGCCGCGTGCTGACCCGCCTCCACCGGCGAGGCGAGTTCGTCGAGGCCGGCAGTCCCATTCTCACCCTGGAGATTTCGGCTCCCTATCTGCGCGTCGAAGTTCCGGAGGAGCGCCTGTCTGTTTTCGGCGTCGGCTCGCGAGTCCGAGCCTGGCCTCAAGCCCGCCCCGACGCGCCCTTCTTCGCGCGCGTGATGTCCGTCAAGCCGCGGTCGGACTTCGCCACGCGGAGGAACTGGGGATTGCAGAGCCGGGACCTGAAGACCTTCTCGGTCCGACTCCTCCCGGAGGCCTCCGGGGTGATCGCCGGGCAGACGTTCGTGGTCGAAGCACGGAAGAATTGAGAAGAATCGATTCCTTGAATCATCGACCCGTTGTCGGATTGGGGCGGCAACGAAAATGATCGGTCGACGCGAGTCCACGAAACAATGAATCCATGAATCCATGAATCCATGAGTCCATGAATCAATTCCTCTCGATCGAAGTGGATCGCTTGACCAAACGCTTCGGAAGTTTCGTGGCGGACGACGCGGTGTCCTTCTCCGTGTCTCCCGGCGAGACCTATGGGCTTCTCGGGCCCAACGGCGCAGGCAAGACGACCCTGATTCGAATGCTGACCACGCTGCTTCCGCCGACGTCCGGAGCCGCGCGCATCCGGGGCCACGATCTCATCGGCGACAAGGCCGCGGTTCGCTCTTCGATCGGGACCGTCTCCCAGGCCGTGACGACGGACGAGAACCTGACGGTGGAGGAGAACCTCTCGGTGCAGGGAAAGATGTACGGGCTGTGGGGCCGCGAGCTGGCGCAGCGGATGACGCGCCGCCTGGAGCAGGTGGGGCTGGTCGACCGGCGCAGGCAGCTCACCCGTCAGCTCTCGGGAGGGATGCGCCGTCGCCTCGAGATTGCTCGGGGGGTCCTGCACTCTCCGCACGTCCTGTTCCTGGACGAGCCCACGACCGGGCTCGATCCGCAGAGCCGGCGCTCGATCTGGGACATGCTGGGCGAGCTCAAGACCGCCGATCAGGACCTCGCGATCATGTTGACGACCCATGCGATGGACGAGGCGGACTTCCTGTGCGATCGGGTGGCGATCCTGGATCGGGGCCGCATTCTCTGCGAAGGCTCTCCCGAAGCGTTGAAGCGGGGGCTGGCCACGGGAGAGCGAGCGGAGATCGAGACGGACCGCGCGGTGGAGCCGGCGGATCGGACGGCGATCCAGTCTCTGGGCGCGATCAACTGGCGCGAGATCACGCCGTGCGTCGTCGAGTTTCAGTCCCGCCCGGGCGAGGGTGTGGGCCGGCGCGCCGCCCAGACACTGGAGGAGAAGGGGTACCGCGTCCTCCACCTGACCATCGCGCCGGTCACCCTGGAGGACGTGTTCTTTTCCTACACCGGTCGGGCGCTGCGCGAATCGTGAGCGAGCGCGCGCGGCGGGAGGGAGCGGGCAGGGCGAGGATCGCGGTCCTCGGAATCCTCGCCATCTGTCAGCGGGCCTACCTCACGCTCTGGCGCCAGCCCGTCCTGATCATCTCGACGATGCTCTTCCCGCTGGTGTATCTCGTCATCCTGGGCAACGCCCTCAATCGGCAGATGCGCCATATCCCCCTGGCCGTCGTCGACGAAGCGGACAACGCCTATTCCTCGGCGTGCCGGCGGGGCGTGATGGCGCTCTCGAGCGGGCGCGATCTGGTCACCGTCGTGTTTCTGTCCGATCGCGACGCGGCCCTGACGGACCTCCACCGAGGCCGCTATCGCGGCGTGTGGATCCTGCCGTATCGGCTCGGCCCGCGAGGACCGGTGCCCGCGTTCGTCGGAGACAACACCGAGCGGTTCTCCTACGACGCCGTGGACGCCGCGCTCGCGGCGATCTGGGACGAGGTCGCTCAGAGCGGACAGCCGGCCAGGACTTCGCCCGCAGTGCGCCTGGAGGCCTATCCCTACCTCGATTACCTGACGTACCTGGGCCCGGCGGTGGTCTGCCTCTCCATCTTCATGGGCTCGATGGTCTCGGGCGGGCTGCAGGTGATCGAGGACCGCATGTACGGCTATCACGAGGGGTACCTGGTGACGCCGATCTCGACGGGAACTCTGGTGACGGGCCACATCCTGGCCGGTTCGGTCGTCGCCTCGCTCGCGGGAGGGCTCGTCCTGCTGGCGATCCTCATGCTCGCCCCGGGGCCCTCGCCGGCGTTCAGCGCGGTCCTCGCCGCGCTGGTCACGGTCTTTCTGACGTCGCTCGCGATCGCCTCGGTATGGTTCCTTCTGTTCGCCCGCGCGCGTCAGGCCAGCGTGCTGCGGGGCATGTTCGGCATCATCAACGCGCTCCTCTTCTTCCCCTCCGGCGCGCTCTATCCGGTCGAGTCCTACCCGGGATGGCTGCGGGCGATCTCCAACGTCGACCCGCTGACGTACGGGGTGGAGGCGCTCCGGGACCTGATTCTGCGCGGCGCGCCGGCCGCGACCGCCTACCCGCGCTGGGTGTTTCTGCTCACCTTCTCACTCGTCTGCGGCGTGCTGACGAAGGTGTTGTTCAGGAGGGAAGTATGAAGTGACGAGTGACGAGAACGGAAACCGTCACTGTCTCAAGAGGTTCTCCAGCTCTTCGACATGCGCGGCCCGGGCCCGGGCTTCCTCGGCTTCGACCAGGCCCTCCTTCACGAGCCGGGCGAGCGATTCTTCGAGGGTCACCGAGCCCGACTTTCGCGTCAGCGCGATCTCCTGGTGCAGGTGCTGCAAGGCATTCTTGCGAATGTGCTGGCGCGCTCCGTAGCCCAGCACGAGCAGCTCCGCGGCGGGGACGCGGCCGCCCCCTTTTCTCGCCAGCAGCGTCTGTGTCAACACGGCGGCCAGCGCCATCGACAGCTCCTGCCGGATCGTCGCCTGCCGCTCGATCGAGAAGGAGTCGGCGACGCGGGACACGGTGGAAGCGACGTCGGTGGTGTGGACGGTCGAGAAGACCAGGTGCCCGGTCTCCGCCGCCGCCAGCGCGATGCGCATCGTCTCGGGATCGCGCATTTCGCCCACCACGATCACGTCGGGAGCCTGGCGCATCGCCGCGCGCAGCGCGGTGGGAAAGTCCGGCGCGTCCGACCCGATCTCCACCTGCTCCACGAGGCTCGAGCGGTGCGGGTGCTCGTACTCGATGGGGTCCTCGATCGTCACGATGTGCCGGGCGTCGCGCCGGTTGATCTCCTCCACCATCGCGGCGAGAGTCGTCGTCTTGCCCGAACCGGTCGGCCCTCCCACCAGCACGAGGCCGCGGGGCAGCCTCGTCAGGGCCTCGACGCCCGGCGGCAGGTTCAGCGTGGACAGGCGGGGGGGCTCGGAGGGAAGGGCGCGCACGGTGGCCGCGGCGCGTCCCCGTTCCCGATGCAGGTTGATACGGAAGCGGCCCTGGCCGCCGCCCTTGTAGGATCCGTCCGCGATGTGCTGCTGCGCGTACGCCGCGCGCGCGTGCGCGGGCAGCGCCGGAAGCACCGCTTCGTCGATCTCCTCGCCGGACAGGGGCGCCTCGGGCAAGGGCAGCACGCGCCCGTCCACGCGCACCGAGGGAGGGGCGCCGGCCACGAGCAGGAGGTCGCTGCCCCGCCGCTCGAGCAGCTGCGCGAGCCACCGGGACAGCCGCAGCGTCTCCGCCTCGGAGCCGCCGTTCTCCACGCGAACTCCGGCGTTCAACTCCTGGATGAGGCGGTTGATGTCCTCCGTGTCGTCCACGCGGGAAGTCTAAGGGATCTAACCCGGTGCCGACTGAGGACTGAGGACTGAGGACTCGAATCGCTGAAGTCGAGGTGCCGCTTCTTGAGCACGTTGAGTCCTCGGTCCTCGGTCTGCGGTCATCCCTCCAGCGACAGATGCCAGTCGGTGTGCGGCGCCTGGTTGTCGAAGATCCACGCCCGGAACAGCCGTCGGTACGTCGTCGGCTTCCAGTCGATGGACTCGAAGAACGGGCGCAGCGCGAAGTGAAGCTTGCGCAGGTTGTAGAAGGGCACCGCGGTGAAGTAGTGGTGCTCCATGTGGTAGGCGGAGTAGAGGTACCAGAAGTCCCACCAGTGCGAGGGCCGGAGAACCGTTCCCCACTTGGCCGGATCCCCCGGAACGATCGCGTAGTGCTGTCCCAGCCGGTTCAGGGCGAAGGCGATCGGAAAGACGAGAAAGTAAGGAACGAGATAGACCCGCGCGAGTACGCCGAAGCCTCCCGCCGCGAGAAGCCCGCCCATGATCGCGACGTGAAGCAGGATCGTTCCCCAGCGCTCGCGGGCGATGCGCTTCTGCAGGCGCGGCGGATAGCTCGCCGTCTCCCGCCGCGCCGCTCGAAAGTAGATCGGAAAGAGCGCCGGGGTGAAGTAGAGCAGCTTGAACCAGGCGCGATTGATCCGGGGCGAGAGGTAGTGCCGCTTGGGATCGGCCACGGCGTCGCCCAGCTCCGCGTGGTGCGTCAGGTGCCAGCGCGTGAACTGGAGCGCGGAGATGCCCGAGGGAACCGCGTACAGGACGGCGAGGAATCGCTCGGCCCGCGGATGCGGCCCGTTGAAGACGGCCCGGTGGACGACCTCGTGGAGGAGGACGGTGAAATTGAAGGCCGTCCACCCCGCGACGACCGCCGAGGGGATCCAGATCCACGGCTCCGGGTATCTCCAGGACACGGCGGAGGCCGCGGCGAGGAGAAGAAACTGCCGGGCCGCGATGGCCATGTGGCGGGCGGGACTCTTGCGGTGAAGCTCCTTCAGGCGCTCGTGCGGGATCTCCCGGGCCAGCCGCGCCCGAAGCGCCCGCGACGCCACGGCCCAGTGATGGTCCCCCCCCATCGGGGGGTACTCCTCGGGTCGAGCTGGGGCGGGCAGCGGATTGGCGCTCATGCGTTTCGCACCGGGGAACAACCCCCTGCGGCGCGTCTCTATTCTACGGCGGGAGTCCGACGTCCTCGAGCCCGGAGTCCTGGCCTATTGGGGCCCAAAAGAAAAAGCCCCGCTCGCGCGGGGCTTTCGATCGCGAATCGAGTGGGGATACTAGGAAGCGGGCTCCATCGAGGAGACGGCGATCTCCTTCTTGCCCTTGTCCAGGGTTCCCTTGACCGTGACCTTCTTGCCGGCCATCTTTTCCATCGTGGCGGCGTCGCCCGTCATCACCGTGACGGACTTGTCGGTGGGGTTGTAAAGCGCCCACTTCGCGCCCTTCTCCTTGACGCACTTGATGGCACAGTCGGCATGGGCTTCCTTGGCGCCCTTCGCGCCGCAGTGCGTTTCCGTGACCCAGCCGGTCCAGGAGTCGTCCGCCATCATGTACGACGCGATACCGAGAGCGACGGCCAGGACCAGCACCCGAGAAATGACTTTCTTCATGCTCTTTCCCCCCTTAAGCTTTTGGACGGCCCGGGCTAGTCCCGGGATCGATATCTTATACGGCGCGATTGTGAACCGCGGATGAACGGAGCAGGGCGGGGCCGGGTATCGACTGGGGCCCCCGCTTGAGGAATCCGGGCGGTTTTCCGAGGGATTCCCTGGCCGCTCTCTATGGCGCCGCTCTTTCGGCAGCGGCCCCCGGTCCCGCCGTGGAGCGGGCGCTCGAAAGCCGCCGGATCGTCCGGGCGCTCGGATCGGCGCGCCGCCTCGGGGTCTTCGCGGTTGGAAAAGCGGCGGCCGGCATGGCCCTGGCGGCGCCCCGCGCCGACGAGTCGCTCGTGATCGTGCCGCGGGGATATCCGCCGCCGCGCCGAAAGGAGTCCGAGATCCTCTTCGCCAGCCATCCTTTCCCCGACCGATCGAGCCTCGCCGCGGCGCGTCGGGCCCTGTCCTTCTTCGCCGGATTCGAGGAGGGAGACGTGATCCTGTGTCTCATTTCGGGAGGCGCCTCCTCCCTGCTCTGTCTCCCGCGCCCCGGCTGGACTCTTGCGCGAAAACGCGCCGCCATCGCCCGAACGATGGCGGCGGGGGCGGCGATCGGCGAGATCAACCGTCTGCGAAAGCGACTCTCGGCCGTCAAGGGAGGCCGCCTGGGCCGGGCCACGCGGGCGCGGCTGGTGACACTGGTGCTTTCGGACGTTGCCGGGGACGATCCGGCGGTGGTGGGCTCGGGCCCGACTGTGCGGGGACGTCGTAGAGACATCGTGCAGGTCGTGGGATCCAACCGATCGGGCCTCGAGGCGGCTTCGCGCGCGGCGTCCCGGCTCGAACTCGCCGCGCGGACGGTTCGAGAAAGGATCTCCGGGGAGGCCGCGGATGCCGGCCGGCGGTTCGCGATCGCTGCCCTTCGCCTGCCTCCGGGGCGAGCTCTGCTGGCGGGAGGGGAGACGACGGTGTCTCTGTCGCCGCGGCCGGGCAAGGGGGGCCGGAGTCTCGAGTTCGCCCTGGGCGCCGCCGAAGTCCTCGCCGGCCGGAAAGGGATCGCGATTCTCGCGGCGGGCTCGGACGGGATCGACGGAAGCTCGCGGGCGGCTGGCGCGTGGGTCGACGGCGACTCGATCGGCCGCGCGCTTGACGCCGGTCTCGATCCGCGGCGGACGCTCGCCCGCCACGACGCCGAGCCCTTCTTCGAGCGCCTGGGCGACCTGTTCGTCACCGGGCCAACCGGGACCAACGTCGGGGACTGGGCGTTCGCCGTTCGCGCGCGGAAGGCGTGAGGACCGCCGCACTTATAATGGACGGTTCGTCATGAAGCCGACCCCGAAGAGCAGAGAACTGGCCGCTCTCGAGCGGTTTACCGAGGCCCCGAACCGGTTCGGCGCCCATCGGATCGCGCTCGGCTTCCCCAACTCCTACGAGATCGGGATGTCCAACCTCGGCTTCCAGTGGGTCTATCGCCTGTTCAACCGCGTGCCGGACCTGGTCTGCGAGCGCTTCTTCCACGAAGAGGGAGAGCCCGCGGTCACCTTCGAGACGGGAACGCCGCTGGCGGAGTTCGGGCTCCTGGCCTGGTCGCTCTCCTGGGAGATGGACATCGTCCATATCGTGAAGAGCCTCGCGGCCGCCGGCATTCCGCCTCGCCGGGCGCTGCGCGACGAGCGGCATCCGCTGATCCTGGTCGGCGGCGATATCGCCCGCATGAATCCCTCCGCCCTGACGGCGTTCGTCGACATCTTCGCCATGGGGGACGGGGAGCGGCTGGTGCCCCGGATCGCGCAGCTCGCCGCGAGCAACCTCTCTCGCGATGCGTTCCTGGAGGCCGCGGCGAAGCTGCCCGGCTTCTTCGTCCCCGCCGTCCACGGACTCCGGGCGGAAGCGGCGGAGAACGGCAAGGTCGTCATCCAGCAGCCGATGTCGCGCAGCGAGATCACCCCCTCGTTCGAGGTCCCGCACTCGACCATCCTGACGCCGCGCACCGAGCTCGCCGACAAGCTTCTGATCGAGATCTCCCGCGGCTGCACCGAGATGTGCCGGTTCTGCTGGGCGGCCTACGCCATGGCGCCGATCAAGCAGTACCCCGCGACGTCGATCCTGAAGGTCGCCCGCGAGGCGCGTCCGCTGACGGACCGGACGGGCTTGATCGCCACCGCCGTCTGCGACCATCCCGAGATCGCGGAGATCCTCCAGGGGCTTTCGACGCTCGGGTACCACATCGCGCTCTCTTCCATCAAGATCGACGCGATCGAGGACTCGATCCTCGAGGTCCTGTCGCGCCAGGGGGAGCGGGCCCTGGCCATCGCTCCGGAAGCCGGCAACGAGAGGCTGCGCCGCCACATCAACAAGAAGGTGACCGACGCGATGCTGCGCGAGAAGGTCCGCATGATCTTCGCCCGCGGCTTCACGCGGTTGAAGCTCTACCTGCAGGTCGGACTTCCTTCCGAGACCGAGGAGGACGTGCGCGACCTGGTGCGTCTGGTCGCCGATCTCCACGACATTGCCGTGGCGGAGGGCCGTCGTTTCGGCCGCGTCCCGCAGCTCGTGCCGTCGGTCAACGCGTTCATTCCCAAGCCCCACACTCCGTACGAGGAGGAGTCCCTGGCGGACGAGGATTACTTGAAGCGCCAGCTCTCCTATCTCCAGGGCGAGCTCGAGAAGATCGGCAACGTCGTCTTCCGCGGCATGTCCGTCACCGAGTCGGTGTGGGAAGCCTACCTGGCCAAGATGGACGAATCGGGTGCGGACATTCTGGAGGAGGCGGCCTCCGGCGTCGCCGTGCGCCGGCTGGTCAAGACGCACCGCGACCGCATCGCCGCGGTCATCCACCCCGCCTCGCCGTCCCCCCGTCTCCCCGTTCCCCCGTCCCCGGCTCCCTGGGCGTTCATTTCCAAGAGGTGACCGTGACCCTCCCCCCGTCCCCCCGTCGCTTCCGCTCGATCGGGACCTGCGCCTTCGGCGCACCGGTGGCCCGCTCGGCCGGATGCGGCCTCGACGGGCCGCCTGGTCCCTCCCTCGCTCACGCTCCCGCGGCGCGCGCCTCCTCCCCTCTGGGAGACTTCGCGCGCCGCGAACCGAAGCCAATCCCCGAGTCCCCGAGTCCCCGTGTCCCCGCGTCGCTTTTCCTGGGCCTACTCCTCGCCGCGTCGGTCACCCAGGCCGTCGACTTTCCCGTGCTCAAGCCACCGGCCGAAATGTTCCGACGGCATCGCGAGCGCTTTCTGGAAAAGCTCGTTCCCAACTCCATCGTCATTCTCCACGCGGCCCCCGAGCGGACCATGTCCAACGACGTCGAGTACGTCTACCGGCAGGATTCGGACTTCTACTACCTGACCGGGCTCGAGGAGCCGGGAGCGATCGCTGTCCTTCGTCCCGGTGCCGCCGACGGAAAGCGCTACATCCTCTTCGTGCAGCCCCACGATGCGCGCGCCGAGGCTTTCCAGGGCTCGCGCCTGGGTCCGGACGGGGCGGTCTCCCAGTACGGAGCCGATGCGGCCTTCCCGATCGCCGACCTCGAGAACATGCTTTTTCGTCCCGACTCGCCCAGGGTCCCGTCCGGTTACCTGGTGGGGCCGGAGGCCCTTTATCTCGCCGACGGCGGCGACACCGAGTGGGGAGAGAGGCTGCGCGCGACGATCAATCGGCTGCGCTCGAGGGACGTCTCGCCGATCATGATCGATCCGAGGCAGATCCTGCACGAGCTGCGCCTGGTCAAGGATTCCGACGAGCTCGCTCTCCTGCGCCGCGCCGCCGACATGAGCGTCCGGGCGCATACCCTTGCGATGCGGGCGGCCGCTCCCGGCAAGTACGAGTACGAGATCCAGGCGGCGCTGGACTCCTACTGCATGGCCAACGGGGCTCGCCGCATGGCCTATCCCTCGATCGTCGGCGCGGGCCCCGACTCGATCTTCCTGCACTGGCACAAGAACGACCGGCAGATGAAGGACGGGGAAGTCCTGTTGAACGATTCCGGCGCGGAGTACGGCTACTACGCCACGGACATCACGCGCACGTATCCGGTCTCCGGCCACTTCTCGCGCGAGCAGCGCGCGGTGTACGAAGCGGTGCTCGCGGCGCAGAAGGGGACCATGGCCACGGTCAAGCCGGGCGTCACGCACGACGAGGTCGAGAAGACGTCGGCGCGCCTGCAGACCGAGGGCCTGGTGAAGCTCGGGCTCTTGACCGGCGATGTCGACAAGCTCGTGGCCGACGCCTCCTACCGCCGGTTCACCGTCCACGGCATCTCGCACTGGGTCGGCCTCGACGTTCACGACGCCGGCCGCTACAGCATCGCAGGCCAGTCCCGAAAGCTCGAGGCCGGCATGGTCCTGACGGTCGAGCCGGGGATCTACATTCCCGCCAACATGCCCGGCGTCGATCCCAGGTGGTGGAACATCGGCGTGCGCATCGAGGACACCGTGCTCGTCACCCCGACAGGCTTCGACTGCCTCTCCTGCGGCGCCCCCAAGGAAGCCGAAGACGTGGAGAAGGCGGTCCAGGCGGGGAAGAAGTAGATCCAGCGCCCGGCTGCCGCCGCAGCGCCCGATTCGGCCCCACCCGACGACTGAAGTCAACCCGAGATAAGGGCTCGCGGATCAGACACAATCTATATATTGTAAATCCGTCGGCCCGCCAGCGTCAGCGGAAGTACCCGGTCACGTCGATGACGAGATCGACGGTGCCGGAGGCCTGGTCGACGCGGGTCCCGATGTCGCCGGAGAGGCCGAGGCCGAGGACGGAGTTCTTGGCGCGGGTCTGGCCGGCGGAGTAGTAGACCGACGGCGGGACCGGCAGGGGAGTGCCTGCCGGGAAAATCTGCAGGTCGCCGGCGGCGGTCGGGTTGGTCACGGCGAAATTGAAGGCCACGGCTCGGGCGTCCGCCGGGATGCCGCACTGGCCTGCGACGACGAAAGAGCGGTCGACTGCGGGCATGAGCGCGGGGCCGCCGTACGGGCCAGATGCGCCGCGCGTGTCGGCGACGCGGCAGGGCGTGATCGTGTTGAAGCTCATCCCGGTCGTGACGGGTCGGCAGGCGGAGAACTCCGAGGTGTTGCCGGCGGGATCGGTGGCCGTGGCCGTTATGAACGCGCCCGGTGACACAGCGACCGGGAGCGTGACCTCGAACGCGGCGTTGCAGGTCGCGTCCGTTGTCGCCTGTGCCGAGCCCAGGAAGGTCTCGCCTTCTCCGTAGCCCGGATGGATCGCAGCGCGAATTGGAGAAGAACTCCAGAGAAAGGTCGTGTTGGGCACGGAGTTGAGTGTGCCCACGGATAGCGATATTCGGACCGGTCGGACGTCGCGACGAGCAGGATCGGGAAGTTCTGGCAGGTTGTTTGGCCCGCGGTCGCTGTCGCAGTCGTTGTTCGGTGTCACGCCGTCGGTGTCGAGATCGATGCCCGGTCCGCCATTCGAGAAGTGGCATTGCCGCGCACAGCGATCTCGAGGGCGGACCCTCGGCTGCGACGATTTCGATCCCCGGGCCGGCGTTGTAAGCGATGACGTTGCCAGCGCCCGGCCCCGTGCCTCCGATCTGTGCTTGCCGTAACACCGTAAAGACCGATACTCCCGGGCCCATGTTGGCAATGGGCAAGGCTCCGGAAGGATCGTTCCCGATGCGGTTGGCCTGCACGATGGCGCCACTCGTTTCGTGGTCTATGTCCGCTACGGGGAGAATTGAAGACCCTGATCCCGCCACGTTGCCTGAGATCACGTTTCCGGCGCCGGCCGACACCCGCCGATGATGCGGCCCACCCGTCAAAAACTACGACACCATAGCCCCGTTCGGAACAGCTCGCGTCCCGGTCGGGTTGGTGCCGACGAGATTTCCTTGCGCCAGTCTGTTCGAACCGGCCGCCGTGAACCACCGATTGTCGGCCGTCGATTCGTGCTCCCGGAAATGACATTTCCGTCACACGGGTTCGCGACCGCCAGATCGTGCCAGGTCCAGGCATCCGCTCGATGCGGCAACGCAACTCCGATTGTTCGGAAGCCTCGCTACGTCCCGAAGAATCAGGCCGATGTAGTTGTTCTCGACGTCGCAGTCGGTCGCCCGAGAGGTTGATCCCATCGGAGCGGTCTTCCCACCAACAGATTTCGATCGGGCGGGGTTGCTCCACCGACTGTCGCCAGGACCGGAATACTTGCGAGAGAGGGGTGTTGAGTCGCTGCCGCAGTGGTGTTGACGGTCAAGCCCGACCGGTTGCCAAGAGCAAGAGAGCCAAGGACATCCGTTCCGAGAAAGTAACCGCCGACCTGATGGCCAAAGCCTGCGAAACCAGGATCTCCCGAAAGAGCGAAGCGATTGATCACCAGGCCTCGAACGGTCGCGGACAGACCTTGAATCTCGCAGGCCATTCGCCGACATTCCGGCGTTGGTCCCCTCGATCTCGATCAGCAGCACCGCATCGTCCCCAACCACCAGCGTGTTCGGACTGGAGCCTGGCTGGGTATAGCCGTCGATCGTCACTCCGGCGTCGTCGGTCAGCGGCGGAAGGGGCGACGCGGGCGAGATCGTCTGGACGCCGGATCCCGGGATGTTGAACGCGATCGTGTCGGCGCCGGCCGACGCGTTGGCCTGCTCGATCGCCGCGCGCAGGGTGCAAGTCCCGAGGGCGGTCAGGCAGATGCCGTCCATCAGATCGGCGTCCGACTCATCGCCGACGCTGTTCACGACGAACGTTGCCGCGGAGGCACTCATCGCCAGGGCGCCGGCGGCCGCGGCCAGCGTCAGGGTTCTGGCGAGCGCCGAGAACGCCCCCGTCTTCATTGTGTTGCCTTGCGCAGAGCTGAACACACTCCGCCGTGGAACACAATGATTGAAATCTTGGTTTGGTGTCTTTGACTCTCGCGCTCCCGCGTCGATCGCGCGCTAGAATGAGCCGTTCGGAAGTCCATCAACATGCGCGCGCTGACGAGGTCGGCTCTCTTTGGGTGCCTCCTCACGCTGTGCGTGGCCGCGGCGCAGGGGAAGACGATCTTCGTCAATGCCGCGGCGTCGGGGACAAACGACGGCAGTTCCTGGGCGAACGCGTTCACGAGCGTGCAATCGGCGCTCGCGGCGGCGGTTGCCAGCGACGAGATCTGGGTCGCGGCGGGCACTTACAAGCCGACGGCCACGACCGATCGCACGATCTCCTTCGCGCTGAAGAACGCGGTCGGCGTTTATGGCGGCTTTGCCGGTACGGAGACTCTGCGCAGCCAGCGCAATCCCGCCGTCAACGTGACGATTCTTTCCGGCGACATCGGTGTGGCGGGAAACGCGTCCGACGACAGCTTTCACGTCGTGACTTCCGATTCGACAGTGACTGCGACCGGCGTCCTCGACGGGTTCACGATCACGGGCGGCAACGCGAACGGTGCGGGCGCCAACCAGGACAGGGGCGGCGGGATGTGGGTCAACGGAGGAAGCGCAACGATCTCGCACTGCATTTTCAACGGCAATTCGGCATCCGAGCGAGGCGGCGGGTTGCGCCTTACAAACGTCACCCTCACGATTGACGGCTGTCTCTTTACGTCCAACTCCGCCGGGACTGGAGGGGGAGGCCTCGGGACCAGATCCGGCAGCACGTTCACCGTCCAGGACACGACCTTTCGCGGCAATTCGACCGGCCCGAACAACGGCGCCGGTCTCGAAGCGGACAGCGGTGCCACTGTCATCAACTGCGTCTTCCAGAACAACTCGGGCAACGGGCTCCTCTTCAACATCGGCGGGACTGTCATCAACTCGACCTTTACGGGCAACAGCTCCTACGGCGTGGCCTTTATTCAGGACGGGACGATCGTCAACTCGATCCTGTGGGCCGACTCGATCGTCGACGAGGTTTTTGTCGGGTTCGGAACGATCAGCGTGACTTACAGCGACGTGGGCGGCACGGGCTTCGGCGGGACGGGCAACAAGAACGCCGACCCGCTGTTTCTGAACGCCGGCACCGGCGATCTGAGGCTCGGTTCCGGTTCGCCGGCCATCGACTGCGGCAACAACTCCGCCGTGCCTGGCAGTGTCACGACCGACATCGCGGGACTGCCGCGATTTTTCGACGACCCTATCGCTCCGAACACGGGGCTGGGCACGCCACCCATCGTCGACATGGGCGCCAACGAGCGCGTCCCGATCTCGGTCACCGCGCCGTCCCCGTCGCCGCAGACCGTCTGCGCGGGGACCTCGATCAGTTTCTCGGTAACGGCCAGTGGGAACGGGCCGTTCACCTACAAGTGGCGGCACAACTCGGTGAATCTTTCCGACGGCGGTTCGATCTCCGGCTCGGCGACGGCGATGCTGACCATCAACCCGACGGCGACCGGCGACACCGGCAGCTACGACGTCATCGTGACCGACAGCTTCGGACAGCCTCTGACGTCGGTCACGGGAAGTCTCACCGTCAACGCGGTTCCGGCCGCCCCGACCGCGGGCAACAACGGACCGATCTGCGCCGGAGGCACCCTGACGCTGACGGCCACGACGGTGGCCGGGGCAACCTATGCCTGGACCGGGCCCAACGGGTTCACGTCCACCTCGCAGAATCCCTCGATCGCGAACGCGACGACGGCCGCGACCGGGACCTATACCGTGCGCGCGACGGTGAGCGGCTGCCAGTCCGCGCCGGCGACAACCACGGCCACGGTCAATGCGGTTCCCCCGGCGCCGACGGCGGGCAATAACGGCCCGATCTGCGCCGGAGGGACGTTGCAGCTGACCGCGTCGACGGTGCCGGGCGCGACGTACGCCTGGACCGGGCCCAACGGCTTCACGTCTACTTCGCAGAATCCTTCGATCGCGAACGCGACGGCGGCGGCGACAGGGACCTACTCGGTGCGCGCGACCGTGAGCGGCTGCCAGTCCGCGCCGGCGACGACGACGGCGACGGTCCACGGGCTTCCGTCCGCCGTGATCTCCGCGCCCGCGTCCGTCTGCGGCGGCTCGACCGCCAACGCGGCCTCGGTGCCCGATGCCGGGCTCGGCGCGACGTACTCCTGGGGCATCACCAACGGGACGATCACCGCGGGCGCCGGCACCCGATCGATCGCGTTTACCGCCGGGGCTACAGGTTCCGTCGGGCTGTCGGTCACCGTGACGGACGCCAACGCCTGCGCCGCCAACGGCTCGGCGAGCATCCCGACCTCCGGGGCCTGCCTTTCGTTCTTCACGTTGACGCCTTGTCGAGTGCTCGATACGCGCAACCCGATCGGGCCCGCAAGGCGGACCGGCTCTCGCCGCCGGCACGGAGCGGACGTTTCCCTTCACCGGTCAGTGCGGGATCCCGGTGACCGCCAAGGCAGTTTCCATCAACGTCGCCGTCACGCAGCCCACGACCGGTCCGGGTTTCCTGACGCTCTATCCGGGCGGCACCACCCGGCCCTTGGTCGCGACGATCAACTACAACTCCGGCCAGACGCGCGCCAACAACGCCGTCACGCCCCTTGGGGCGGCCGGCGACATCGCCGTCCACTGCGGCCAGGGCTCGGGCACCGTCCAGCTCATCGTCGACGTCAACGGCTACTTCCGGTAGCTCCTGACAATATAGAGATTGTTGGAGCGGTGCGGCGCGGCTGTCAGCCCGCGGCCGGAGCCCGGGGCACCAGGATCTGGACGGTCGTATCGGCCCGGCGGCAGGTGACCGGCGTCTCCAGGACGCAGTCGCCGTCGACGTGGACTTCGACCGGATAGTCCTCGAGCGAGCGCAGGGCGACGGCCTTGCCGCGCACGATCGTGGCGAGGCCTCTGGAGAGATGGCCGCACTGCCCGAGCTGGATCTGGCGGAAGAGCGTGAGAAAGTTCTTCCGGCCGCGGCCGGTGAAGAGGAGCACGTCCATCTCGTCGGAGGACAAAGACGCGTCCGGCGCGATGAGCCAGTCTCCGGCGTAGTGGCGTGCGTGGCAGACGACGGCGAAAGTGGCGGCGTGCGCCTTGCCGTCGACGGTGACCTCCAGCCGTGGAAACTCGTAGCGGAAGAACTCGGAGGCCACGGTCACGAAGATTCCGGCGCGGCCCAGCCAGCGTTTCAGGAAGGGGCTGGTCTTGCCCATGATGCGGGCGTCGAGGCCGGCTCCGGCCCAGAGAAGGAAGGGGCGCTCGTTGGCCAGGAGAACGCGCACCGCGCGCGGCACGCCTTCGGACAACAGCTCGGTCGCTCCCTCCAGGTCGAGCGGAATCGAGAGCTCCCGCACCAGCACGTTGGACGTCCCTCCCGGGAGGGCGGCCAGCGGCACGGGCGAGCCGGCCAGGCCGCAGGCGACCTCGGAAATCGTGCCGTCTCCGCCGCAAACGGCGACGATGTCGACGCCTCTCGCCAGGAACTCGCGCACGATCTGCGTGGCATGGCCCGGGCCCTGCGTCGGCGCGTTGACGAGCTCGAGTCCCCGCCCGCGCATCCGATCGATGAGCGCCGACATCTGGGCGCGGCGGTCCCGCTGGCCGGCGGTCGGGTTGTAGATGAGAAGACCGCGCTTCATCCGGGCACCCGGAGCGAGGCGCGCGACTTCGGGCGAGCTCACCGCGGACATCAGAACAACGACCCGTTTCTCGGCGGCTGGGTGATCTTCAAGTGGCGGTAGGCCGCGGCCGAGGCGACCCGTCCGCGCGGCGTGCGCTGCAAGAAGCCCGCCTGGATCAGGTACGGCTCGTACAGGTCTTCCAGCGTGCCGCGGTCCTCGCCGAGCGACGCGGCCAGGGACCCGACGCCGACGGGCCCGCCTCCGAACTTTTCGATGATGGTGTGCAGGATCCGGCGATCGAGCTCGTCGAACCCGTTCTCGTCGACCTCCAGGCGTGTCAGGGCCTCGCGGGCCGTGGTCCGATCGATGCCTTTCTTGCCCGCCACCTCGGCGAAATCCCGCAGCCGGCGCAGCAGCCGGTTGGCGATGCGCGGCGTGCCGCGGCTGCGGCCTGCGATCTCCTGCGCCGCCTCGGGGGTGACGGCGACGCCCAGGATCAGCGCCGAGCGCGCGATGATCTTGGCCAGCGAGGCAACGTCGTAGAAGTCCAGGCGCAGCGCGATTCCGAACCGGGCATGGAGCGGCTGGGACAGAAGGCCCGGCCGCGTCGTGGCGCCGATCAACGTGAAGGGCGGCAGGTCCACTTTCATGGTGCGGGCCATCGGGCCCTCGCCGATCAGGATGTCCAGGCGGTAGTCCTCCATGGCCGGGTACAGGATCTCCTCGACCGCGGGGGAGAGGCGGTGGATCTCGTCGACGAAGAGAACGTCCTTGGGCTGCAGGTTCGTCAGGATTCCGGCCAGGTCCCCGGCCCGCGCGATCATGGGCCCGGCGGTCAGGCGCAGGCCCGCTCCCATCTCGCGCGCGACGATGTGCGCGAGCGTCGTCTTTCCCAGCCCGGGAGGGCCGGTCAGGAGCACGTGGTCGAGGGGCTCCTCGCGCCGCCGCGCCGCGGCGAGAAAGACGGCGAGGTTCTCGCGCGCCTTGTTCTGGCCGATGTACTCCGACAGCGTCTGCGGGCGCAGCTTCGGCTCGACGGCGACGTCGTCGTCGAGGGCGGTTCCGGCGAGGAGGGATGGATCTTCGGTCATGGAGTCGAGATCAAAGTTCAGAGTTCAATGTTCGAAGTTCAATGTTCAATGTTCAATGTTCAAGGTTACCCCCAACTTCGAACTTCGAACTTCGAACGCCGAACTCTGAGCGTCCTATCCCCCCGTCAGCCGCTTCAAGGCCAGCTTCAGGTACTCCCCGAAGTCGGCGGGCGCCCCGGTTCGCGCGATGGCGTCGACGGAGCGCTCGGCGTCGGCCTTGCGGTAGCCGAGGTTGACCAGCGCCGAGAGAACGTCATCGGCGGCGACCGCGGCCGGCGCCGCCAATTCCGGCTCGACGGAGAAGCGCGAGGCCTTCTCCGCCAGCTCCAGGACCATGCGCTCGGCGGTCTTCTTTCCGACACCGGGAACGGCGACCAACCGACGGACGTCCTGCTTTCTCAGCGCCTCGACCAGCTCGGCGGGCGGTATTCCGGAGAGGACGGTCAGGGCCACCCGCGGCCCGATTCCCGCGACCGACAGCAGCATGAGGAAGAGGGCCCTCTCGCGCTCCGTCAGGAATCCGTAGAGAGCGAGCGTGTCCTCCCGCACGTGCGTGTGAATCCAGAGCGATGCCGGACTCTCCGTTTCGGGCAGCTCGTAGAAGGTCGAGAGGGGGATGTGGACGACGTATCCGACGCCGCCGACGTCGAGCAGCACCTGGTCGGGATTCTTCTCCGCCAGGCGGCCGGTCAGGCGTCCGATCATAACGGGGCGTGCTGACCGCGACTCGGCTCTAGATTCGCCTCACGCCTCACGCCTCACGCCTCACGCGGGTCAGCCCCGGGCGCCCTTCGCGGGCATGAAGGTCGCGAGGACGTCCTCGTTGATCTCGACCTTCTTCTCCGCGCGCAGCTGTTGAAGCGTGGCCCGAACCAGCCGGTCCGCCTCACGGGCCCGAAGCCCGTCGGCGATGTCGGTTTTCTGCTTGTCGTAAACCGTGGGATCCGGAGTGGTCCGGGTCAGAACACGGAACAGGACGAAGCCTCCCGGCACCGACACGGGGGGGCCGGCCTGTCCCTGGGTCGTCGCGAACACGGCGGAAGACAGCGCGGGAGCGTTGCCGATCTCCGGAACGGGTCCTCCCGGAGAGAACTCCGGCGTGGTCTTGACCTCCGCGTCGTAGCGCTTCGAGATGGCGGCCAGCGTCACGCCCGAGTTGATCTCCTTGACCACGGGCTGGAGCTTGTCGATGCCTTCCTTCTCCCGGCGTTCGGTCTGGAAGTCCAGGCCGACCCGAGCCTTGATCTCGTCAAACGGCATGATGCCCGCCGGGCGTTCCTCCGAGATCCGGATGAACGCCGGGCCGCGGCTGGTCGGTACCGCCGTCTTGGAAAGCTGTCCCACCTTGAGCCCCCAGGCCTGATCGCTGAACTGCTGGTTGGATCCGATCCCCGGGACCGACTCTCCGCGGGAGAACCACGGCGTCTCGTTGTAGAAGATGGTGTCGTTGTCGGCGAGCTTGCGCAGCTCCTCGTCCGACGGCGTCTTCAAGCGCTGGACCCGATCGGAGAGATCGCGCGCCCGGCGCTCGGTCTCCGCGTCGGCCCGCTTCTGCGCGAGGTCCGACGCGATCTGCGCCCGCACTTCCTCGAACGTGCGCACGCGCGGAGCGGTGCGGGCGATGAGCTTGATGACGTGGTAGCCGTACTGCGTCTTGATGGGGCCCGCGATCTGGCCCGCCTGGAGCGCGAACGCGGCTTGTTCGAACTCCGGCACCATCTGGCCGTGGGAGAAGGGCGGGAGCTGGCCGCCGTTGCCCTTGCCCGAAGGGTCCTCCGTGTTCTCATTGGCCAGCTTGGCGAAGTCCGCCCCGCTCTTGGCCTGCTCCGCCAGCTTCTCCGCCTTGGCCCGCGCCTGTTCGTCGGCCGCGGGTCCCTTGGACGGATCGGCCTTGATCAGGATGTGCGCCGCGGTGACCTGCTCCGGCACCGAGAAAGTGTCCTTACGATTCTCGTAGTCCGCCCGCAGCTCCGCGTCGGGAACCACGATCTTGGCCGAGACACGGCCTCGGTCCACCATCAGGTACTTGACGCGGCGCTGCTCGGGAGAGCGGTAGCGGTCCTTGTGCTTGTCGTAGTAGGCCTTCAGGTCCGCGTCGGTCGGGCCGGCGCCGGTGTCCATGCGGCTGGTCGGGATCTTGACGTATTCGATCGTGGCCTTCTCGTTGCGGGCGGCGAACTCCTTGCGCACGTCGGCGTCCGCGACGAGGACCGATGCCTTCACCAGAGCCTGGTACTTCTGACCAAGCAGGCTCTCCCGGACTTCGTCTTCGAAGCGATCGGGGGTCAGACGGTTGGCGGCCAGGATCTGCTGGTACCGCTCGCGCCCCACGAACTGGCCGTCGTCCAGCTGGAAGGTCTTGAGGGAGACGACATAGTTGGACACTTCGTCGTCGGAGACTCGCAGGTGGAGACGCCTGGCCTCTTCGATCTGGAGCCGGTTGTCGATCATGCCGTCCAGAACCTGTCGGGGAAGGTCCATGGCCCGAACCAGGTCGGGGGAGAGATTGCCCTGGTAGAGGCTTTGCTGCTGCTGGTAGACCTGTCGGTATCGCGCATCGAACTCCGGAGCGCTGATCGTGTCGCCGCCGATCCGGGCGACCTCGTTCTTGGCCATTCCCGCCGTCGTGGCGCTGCCGCCGGACAGATAAACGAAGCTGACGACGAACGCAATGACGATGGCCCACAGAATCCATTTGAGCTGATGGAAGCTGTCCCGCATGACCTTGAGCATTCCTGACCTCCGGGCAAAGAAACGCGTGACTATAGTCGAGAATTCGTAAGGCGTGAGGGGTAAGGCGTTAGGCGAAGCTTCTCGGCCCGCGTCCGGCTCCGGTTTCGCCTCATGCCGGACGCCGAAAGCCTCACGATCCCCGCGTTTATGCTATAAGCAAACTGGTTAAGTCTCGCAAATCCGGAGGTTTATGCCCCATAAGAAGCCCGCGCAGCCTGTCGGCGGGGATATCGATTGGTTCGTCATCCCCATCGAGAGGATCCGGCAGACGGCGATCGTCGTGATCATCGCCGTGGTCGCCGGAGGCCTGGGCTACTTCATCTACCTGCGCACGCGGCGGTCGCCGGAGGACAAGGCGCGCACGGAGGTGGCCAGCGCGAGCAAGCTGCTGATCCGCGCCTCTTCCTCTCCATCCTCCGCGCGGCCCGGCTCCGCGGTGGCCCAGGCGCGGGATCTCCTGCGAAACGCCCAGGATTCCTTCGACAAGAAGGGATTCGACGAGGCGTTTCGGCTGGCGGTGGAATCCGAATCGTATTCGAGAAGGGCCCTGTCCGGCTCGGCCGGCGAGGAGACGGGCGACGCCTCCTTCATCTTCGTCGAGGGGGACGTCTCGCTGCAGACCGCCGGGCGGACGACGTTCGATCCGGCCAAACAGCGCCAGGCGCTCTACGACGGCGACTTCATCAAGACCGGGCGCACCGGGTCGGCGGAGATCATGTTCTCCGATGGCACTCTCTACACCATTCGGCCCGGCTCTCTGTTCGAAGTCCGCCGCCCCGCGTCGACCGACGTTTCCGGAAGCCAGGTCAAGATGATCTCCGGAGCGGTCAACGTCTACACGGCCGCGTCCAACTCGACCGTGGCGACGGACGCGGCCACGGCGGCGATCGACCGCGAGTCGCGGGTCGGCCTGGACGTCGAGGCCGGAGAAAAAACGCAGGTCACGACGTATCGAGGCCGGACCACGGTCTCCACGGGCAAGGACACCGTCGTGCTGAACGATCGCGAGAAGGTGGTGGCCGGCGTGAAGTCGGGCGCCATCTCGGCCAAGGAGGTCGTGCCGGAGGCGCCGTTGCTGCTGTTGCCGGCGGACAATCGGATCTACGACCTCAAGACAGGCGATCAGATCGAGATCAAGTGGAGCCCTGTCCCGAACACCGTCCGATACCGTATGCAGATCTCCCGCTCGCGCCTCTTCGTCCCGGACGCGACGGAAGTCGATCTGGACGACCGCGTGGAGACCTCCGCGCGGGTGAAGGTCTCGCGGGAAGGCTCTTACTACTGGCGGGTCGCGTCGATCAACTCCGATGGCAACGCTTCGGACTGGAGCTTCGTGCGGCGCTTCAAGATGCTGACCGAGCCGCCCCGCCTGATCGCGGGAGGCCGGCCCCCGGGCCTGACGGTCTCCACTCCCCAGCAGATGGGAAACCTCTTCCTGATCTTCGGCAAGACGGATCCCGGCGCGATCGTGACCGTCAACGCCGAGCCGGCCGACGTCGAGCCGGACGGTTCCTTCAAGAAGACGATTACCATCGACCGGGAAGGCTATGCGACGTTGATCATCAAGTCGGTCGACGCCGCCGGAAACGAAACGGTCAGGCCGGTCAGGGTGTTCGTGGAGTCATTGTGACGCGCGTGAGAGGTGAGGCGTGAGGCGTGAGGCGAAGGAATGAATTCGGTTATAGCCGGAGTTCGCTTCGCCCCGACGCCTTACCCCTAACGCCTCACGCCTTACGATTCACAGGGGGTCTTCTTGGCATTCAAATCGGTCTTTTCGATCTTTTCCAATGATCTCGCCGTCGATCTGGGGACGGCCAACACGCTGGTCTTCGCTCGGGGCAAGGGCATCATCGTGCGCGAGCCCTCCATCGTCGCGGTCAACAACGTCACCAACCGCGTCGAGGCGGTCGGCACGGAGGCCAAGGAGATGCTCGGCCGCACGCCGGGCAACATCGTGGCCATCCGTCCGATGAAAGACGGCGTCATCGCCGACTTCGAGGTGACCGAGAAGATGCTCGATCACTTCATCAAGAAGGCGCACGGCCGATCGCTCTTCGTCCGCCCGCGCATCGTCATTTCGGTCCCCTCGGGGATCACACAGGTCGAGAAGAGGGCGGTGCAGGACTCGGCCCTGCGCGCGGGGGCGTCCGAGGTCTTCATCATCGAGCAGGCCATGGCCGCTGCGATCGGCGCCGGCCTCCCGATCACCGAGCCCGCGGGCAACATGATCGTCGACATCGGGGGCGGGACGACCGACGTGGCGGTGATCTCGCTGGCCGGCATCGTCTACAGCCGTTCGGTGCGCATCGCCTCCAACGAGATGGACGAGGCGATCATCCAGTACGTCAAGCGCAAGTACAACCTGCTGATCGGGGAACGCACCGCCGAGCAGATCAAGATCGAGATCGGCTCGGCCCATCCGCTCGACGAGCCCCTGACCATGGACATCAAGGGGCGCGACCTGGTGGAGGGCGTTCCCAAGACGCTGACGTTGACCGACGAGGAAGTCCGCGAGGCGCTGTCGGAGGTCGTCGCGGCGATCGTCGAGAGCGTGCGGGTGGCTCTGGAGCGCACGCCCCCGGAGCTCTCCGCCGACATCATGGACAAGGGCATCATCATCACCGGCGGAGGCTCGCTCCTGCGCAACCTCGACCGCCGGCTGCGGGAGGAGACCGGCCTTCCCATCTCCTACGCCGAGGATCCGCTGGCCTCGGTGGTCCTGGGGACCGGAGCCATGCTGACGGACATGGACCTGCTGCGCAAGATCAGCATCACGTGAGGCGAGAGGCGTGAAGCTTTCCGTGAGGCGTGAGGCGTGAGGCGTGAGGCGAAGCTTCGGGCAGAGCGATCGCATTGGAAGAAATCCTTGACGCCTTACGCCTTACGCTTTACGCCTTACGCCCCGTGATGAGAGTCACCAGTCCGCGCACGGAAGTCATCGGCCCTCGCCGGAGAAGGGGCGAAATGGTCCTGGCCTCGGTGCTCGCCTTCTGTATCCTGATCCTGTCGGCCCAGGCCCCGGCCCGCGGGCGACGCGGGTCCGTGCTGCAGTCCTGGATCCTGTCGGCCGCCGCCCCGCTCGCTTCGGCCGTCTCCACGCTCTCGCGCGCTCTCTCGGGAAGCGTCGACTCCCTCCAGGGCCTCCTGACAGCGAGGGCCGAGAACGGCCGGCTCAAGCAGGAGCTTGCCCGGAAGAACCGGGAGCTCTTCGAGCTGCGGGCCCAGGCCTCCCAGACGGGCGAGGACCGGCGCCTCCTGGCCGCGTCGGCCTCGCTGCCCAACCTGCTGGGAGCCGCATCGGTCCTTCTGCTCGAGAATCGGGCCGGCATCCAGAGCGCGGTCATCGGGGCCGGCTCGGCCCAGGGAGTGTCGCCCGGGTGCCCGATCGCGGTGACGGAAGGGCTGGTCGGGCGCGTGGTGACGGTCGGTCATTCGATCAGCCGTGCGCAGCTTCTGGTGGACGCTTCGGCCGCCGCCGGCGCTCGCCTCACGCGGACCGGCGAGCTCGGCGTGGTGCGCGGAGACGGGCGTGGCGGGCTTCGATTGAACAACATCCCGACGACATCCACGGTGCACGCGGGCGACCTCGTGGAATCCGCGGGCATCGACGGCATCTATCCCCGCGGCGTGCCCATCGGTCGCGTGACGGCGGTCGGCCGTGGCAGCCTTTTCCTGGAGATCAAAGTCGCGCCGGCGGCCCGATTCTCGCAGTTGACCGACGTCCTGGTGCTGGCGCCGTCGCTCGCCGTCTCGGACGCCATGGAGGGAGCCCGGAGTGGCCGACCGTGAAGTTCAGACGCCTGGCCCTGCTGCTGGCCGGGGCGACCGCTCTGCAGTTCCTGGTGGGAGGCTCTTCGCACCGGGCGACGTGGCCAGTCGACTTCTTTCTCCTGGCCACGGGTGCGGTCGCGCGCGGCGGAGACTTCGTTCGGGCGGTGCTGGTGGGCGGGGGAGTCGGGCTCCTGGAGGATGCGCTCAACCACGAGCTGATCGGGATGAACGCCTTCGCCAAGGCCGCCATCGGATACGGGTTGGCATTCCTTTCCGTGCGCGTGATGTTCGGAGGCCCCTGGGCCATCGGGGGAGCGCTGGCGGCGGCCTCGCTCGTCAACGACGTGATCGTGGCGCTGCTCGCGGCGCTCCTGCTCCAGGCGCCGGTCGTCCTGTTCACCCGCGAAGCCCTCTGGCGCGCCGTCGCGACCGGCGTGACGGGGGCTCTCCTGGAAGCGGCGCGGCTCTTTCCCTGGCGCGACTGGTGGGAGCGGCGTCGCCTGAGGAGATTACGGTGAGGAGAGTCGCCTCGCCTCACGCCTCACGCCTTACGCCTTACGACACGGCGCCGGAGGCGCCGTGTTAAAGGTCCGCGAGAATCGGCGCGATCTGTCGCGGCGGATCGAGGCCCTCCGCCTGGTCATCGGCGTCGTCTTCGCCGTGCTGGCGTCCGCCTACTGGTATCTCCAGATCGTGCGCGGCGACTACTTCTTCGCGCTCTCGGAGAACAACCGCCTGCGCTCGGTGCGTATCAACGCTCCGCGCGGATACGTTTTGGATCGCCACGGCGCCATCCTCGTGGACAACGAGCCGGCCTACACCCTTCATCTTTATCGACGCGAGGCGAAGGACTTGAGTGCCTCGATCGACCTTGCGGTGCAGGTCTTGAAGCTGCCGCGGGATCAGGTGCTGGCGCGCGTGGAGAGGGGTTTGAAAGAGCCGGAGTTTCTCCCGATTCCCATCGCCGAAAACCTGGGGATCGAGGAGGTGGCCGCGATCGAGGCGCATGCCCCCGAACATCCGGAATTCGCGATCACGGTGTCGCAGCGGCGTCTCTATTCGCGCGGCTCGGAGGCGGCCCATGCCCTGGGCTACCTGTCGGAGGCGGGCCCCGAACAGATCCACTCCGGGGAGGATGGATACCGGGTCGGCGACTGGGTCGGGCAGAAGGGTATCGAGGGATCCTATGAGCGCCTGCTGGCCGGAGTGGACGGCGAGCGCCGCGTCATCGTCGACTCCCATGGACACGAGATCGCCGAGGAGCGCCGCGTCGAGGCCCGACCCGGTCAAAACCTCTATTTGACGCTCGACCTGGAGCTGCAGGCCATCGCAGAAAACTACTTCAAGGACCGCGTCGGTTCGGCCGTGGCGATGGACCCGAGGAACGGCGAGATCCTGGCCCTGGTGTCCTCCCCCTCCTACGATCCCAATTGGTTCACGCGGCGGGTCACGGCCGGGCAATGGGGAAGCCTGCTCTCCGACCCTCACCGGCCGCTCCAGAACCGCGCGATCCAGAACGCCTATTCGCCCGGCTCGGTCTTCAAGATCTTCGAGGCGTACGGCGCGCTCTCCCTCGGGCTGGTCGATCCGGAGCAGAAGGTCTTCTGTCCCGGCCATGCCACGTTCTACGGGCGGACCTTCCAGTGCCACAAGAAGCAGGGTCACGGATGGGTCAATCTGCGCGACGCGATCAAGATGTCCTGTGACGTCTACTTCTACAATCTGGGACACCGCCTGGGCATCGATCGCATCGCCGAGATCTCCAGAGGATTCGGCTTCGGCGAGCCGACGGGCATCGATCTGCCCTACGAGAAGGCGGGCCTCGTGCCCTCGGAGGAGTGGGCCAGGGAAAAGCGTCATGCCCGGTGGTACCCCTCGGAGACCATTTCCGTCGCGATCGGACAGGGGCCGGTCCTGGTGACGCCGATTCAGATCGCGAGGGGCCTGGCCGGCCTGATCGAGACCGGAAAGCTTCCCACGCCGCACCTCTTTCTCGCGTCCCAGGATCCGGCCACGAATCAGAAGCTGAAATACGCCGCGGAGCCCAAGGCCGGAATCTCCCTTTCGCCGGACAAGGCGGCGATCGTCAAGAGCGGGATGTGGGCCGTTCTGAACGAGCCGGGCGGCACCGCCTTCGGATCGCGGCCCCCCGGAGTGGATGCGGCCGGAAAGACCGGCACCGTGCAGGTCATCGGACGGGAGACCACCATCCGCGCGGGCGCCGAGCGCAAGAGACTCGAGGACCACGCGTGGTTCGCGGGCTTCGCCCCCGTCGACGATCCACAGATGGTCGTCGTCGTCTTCGTCGAAAACGGCGGCCACGGAGGTTCCGCGGCGGCTCCGCTGGCCCGCGATCTGTTCGAGAAGCGATTCGGAAAGCCGACCGTGAAGCCGGAAGGCCCCCCGCCGCTGCGGGCGCAAAGCGGCGTGCGCGACGGATTGCAGGCCGTCTCGAACCGGAACGGCCAACCATGACGGCTTTCGTAAGGCGAAAGGCGGAAGGCGGAAGGCGGCCGACGGATCCCTGTATCCCTGGAACGCCTCCCGCCTCACGCCTCCCGCCTCCCGCGGCGCCGGAGGCGCCGTCATGATCTCCCGCGTCCTGCCGATCCCGCGACGGCTGGATCTCGTGGTCCTGTTGTCGACCCTCGCGCTTTCGGCGCTCGGGATTCTCTTCGTCGCCTCGGCCACCGGCGTCGGGCGCTTCCACGGGCTGGCGGCGCGTCAAGCCATCTGGGTGGGGGTCGGTCTCGCGCTGCTGTGCGCGGCGGTTCTGGTCGACTACCGGACGCTCTTGAAGATCTCCTTTCCTCTCTATCTGGCGAGCCTCGTCCCCCTGCTGTACCTGCTCGTCTTCGGCCAGCGCATCGCCAATGTTCGATCCTGGATTCGAATCGGGACCTTTCAGTTCCAGCCCGCGGAGCTGACCAAGATCGCGACCGCTCTGCTCGTGGCCTATCTCTTCGAGAACGAAGATGACGCGCGCCTGCGCCTTTCCGCCTTCGTCAAGCTCGGGGTGATCGTCGGGGTCCCGTTCCTGCTCGTGTTCCTTCAGCCCGACCTGGGTCTGGCCCTGACCTTCCTTCCGATCCTCGGCGTGGGCTTCTTCTTCGGCGGGATGCCGCTCAAGGGCTGGATCGCGATCATCCTGATCGTCGTGGTCGCGGCCGGGGGCGCGTGGTTCTTCCTCAAGGACTATCAAAAGCAGCGCATTTCGACCTTCTTCAATCCCGATCAGGACCAGTTGAAGGCGGGATACCAGGTGCGGCAGTCCAAGATCGCGGTCGGATCGGGCGGCTTCTCGGGGAAGGGCTTCCGGTCGGGCTCCCAGAGCCAGCTGCGGTTCCTCCCGACGCCGCATACGGATTTCATCTTTGCCTCGATCGCCGAGGAGTGGGGGTTTCTGGGGGTCATCGTGGTGCTGTGCCTCTTCGCCACGCTGGTCCTGCGCAGCTTCGGGCTGGCTCTGGTGGCTCGGGATCGGGGAGGCGTCTTCCTGATCTTGACGCTCGCCGCGACGATCTTCTTCTCGGTCGTGGTCAACACGTCCATGATGATCGGTCTTCTCCCGACCACCGGCATCCCCCTTCCCCTGGTCTCCTACGGAGGTTCCTCCGTCGCCACCACGTTTGTGGCGATCGGGTTGATCCTGGGCGTCGAGTACCGCCGGTTCGCCAACGCGTGAGAAGGGAGATCCTGATCAACGCGACCGCCCCGGAGACCCGCGCGGCGGTGACCGAGGACGGGCGGGCGGTCGAAGTCTTCCACGAAAGGAAGCGGCGGCGCGGACTGGTCGGCAACGTCTACCTCGGGAGAGTCCACCGCATCCTGCCGGGCATCCAGGCGGCGTTCGTCTCGATCGGGCTCGACCGGGACGCCTTTCTGTACGTCGAGGACGCGATTCCGCGCCCGATCGATCTGGAGACCGAGCCGGACAAGGACGATCTCCCTTCCGCGCAAGAGCGTGGAGCCCGTCCCAGGATCGACGAGGTGCTCAAGGAGGGACAGGAGCTCGTTGTTCAGGTCACCAAGGATCCCCTGTCGGGGAAAGGCCCGCGTGTGACGGCGACCCTGTCGCTTCCGGGCCGGACGATCGTCTACTTGCCGGGAATGCGCGAGGCCGCCGTTTCGCGCCGCATCACCGATGAGAGCGAACGCGAGCGTCTGCGCCAGATCCTGCAAGCGCTTCCTTCGCTGGGAGGCTTCATCGCCCGGACGGCTTCGCAGGGGTGCTCGGCGGAAGACTTCCAGGCGGACTGGCGGTACCTGACGGACCTTGCCGCGCACATCGCGAAGAAGGCGGAACAGGGAGGAGCGCCTGTCCTCCTCCATCGCGAGCTCGATCTGGCCGTGCGCGTGGTCCGGGACCTGGCCACGCCTGACACCGAGGTCATCCGGGTCGACGACGAGGACACGCACGCGCGCCTGGCGGAGTTTCTGGCCGCGGTCGCCCCGCGCATGCTCTCCCGGCTCGAGCTCGACCGGGGTCCCGAGCCTCTCTTCGAGCGCCTGGGCATCGAGCAGGAGATCGAGAACGCGCTGCAAAGCCACGTCCTCCTTCCTTCCGGAGGGTCGGTCGTCATCCACCAGACGGAGGCGCTCGTGGCGATCGACGTCAACACCGGGAAGTTCCTGGGAAAAGACGAGCTCGAGCAGACGGTCTTCGAAACGAACCTCGAGGCCATTCCGGAGATCGCCCGGCAGATCCGCCTGCGCGACCTCGGCGGATTGCTGGTCGTGGACTTCATCGACATGGAGAACCTCGAGCACCGGCGCGAGATCTTCGAGCGCTTCGAGACGGAGCTCGCCCGGGATCGCGCGCGCACACGGGTCCTCAAGATTTCCGACTTCGGCCTGGTCGAGATCACGCGTCAGCGTTCGCGCGGCAACCTCGAGCGCACGCTGACGCGTCCCTGCCCCGACTGCGCGGGGACCGGCCGCGTCAAGACCGATCTCTCCGTGGCCCTGGACATTCGCCGCGCGCTGATCAGGGCCGCCCCGCTCTACGCTCGGGGGGAGACGATCCGGGTGCGCGTCCGGCCTTCGCTCCTGCGCCTTGTGGAGGAAGAGGAGTCGGACCTGTTCGGCGACCTCCTCGAGCAATTCGGAGTCCGGATCGAGCTTGTCGAAGACCCGTCTCTGGCCTCTGCAGGGTTCGAGGTTCTAAGGCAATAAGCTCTTTAATATCAGTTATTTGAAGACTTGGAATGAAGAGCCCGGAATGGGCGTTTTAAGAATCAGCACGCGATACCTTCCTTCCCGGCCCCGGCACAAAATAAGCCGGGGCCGCCTTTTTTTTGGTCGCTTCCACTCGGTCGGGATCTGCGCTTCGCCACCGGCGCTCGGCTCGGCCGGACGCGGCCTCGACCGCGCGCCTCCTCCCTCGATGACTTCGGGAGACTTCGCGCGCCGCGGTGCTGAAAGCTCTGGTCTTGGACCTCTCAGCCGCCTGGTCGCGCAGCGACCGCCGCGGCTAAAAGTCTCGACCGCGCGCCTGATCCCTCGCTCGCTCACGCTCCTCGCGGCGCGCGCCTCCTCCCTCGTGACTTCGGGAGACTTCGCGCGCCGCGTTGCTGAAAGGTTCCGATTTGGCTTGTCAGCCTCGACTGCGCGTCTGGTCCTAGCCTCCCGTCAAGCGGGCGTAGAGCGTCTCGACGTCCTCGAGTGTGTTGGCGTCGGCGGGACCCTTGTCGCTGCGCAGTCTTACGATTCGCGGAAACCGCAGCGCGTAGCCGGACTTGTGTCGGGCGGACTTCTGGATGGTGTCGAAGGCGACCTCGAGGACGACCTCGGGCGAGACGGCGCGGACGGGCCCGTAGCGGGCGGTCGTGATTTTACGCAAGCGCGCTCCGAGCGTCCGGATCTCTTCATCGGACAGGCCGGAATAGGCCTTTCCGATGTTGAGGAAACCTTCGCCGTCGCGCACGGCGAAGGTGTAGTCGGAGAGCATTCCGGCCCGTTTGCCATGCCCCTGCTCCACCGCCGTCACGACGACGTCGAGTGTGGCGGTGGCCTTCTTCCACTTGCGCCACGCCCGTCCGCGCTTGCCCGCCTGGTACAGCGAGTCCCGAAGCTTCAGAACCAGCCCTTCGTTGCCGCGCGCGCGGGCGGCCGAGAACAGGGCCTCCAGGTCCTCCGGCGACGCGGCGGAGGAGACCGTCGACACGCGGAGGCTTCGTCCGATCTCCTGGAGGTGCCGGCGGCGCTCCGTCCAGGGCGTCTCGAAGAGCGTCGCTCCGTCGCGAAAGAGGCAGTCGAATGCGATGAAGACCGCCGGAACCTCCGCCAGGATGTCGGCCGCGGGAGACTTGCGTCCGAGCCGCCGCTGCAGCTTGAAGAAGGACTCGGGCCGATCGCCGGACCAGGCCACGATCTCGCCGTCCAGGAGAAAAGTGCCCGGAACCGCCGCGAGGAAGGAGGCCACGTCCGGGAATTGGGCGGTCACGTCATCGAGCGTGCGCGAAAAGAGCGCCACGCGGCCGGCCTCCTTGTGCGCATGAGCGCGGATCCCGTCGAACTTGTCCTCGACGACGAAGAGGGGAAGCTCCTCGGCCACCTCGGCGGCCTCTTCGATCGGGGAGGCGAGCATGAATCCGACCGGATGAAAGAGCCGGAAACCGATCCGCTCCAATTGTCCTTCCTTCGCCGCTCGGGCTGTTTCGCCGATGTCCCCGCAGTCACGCCGCGCGCGAGCCACGGCCTCGCGGTCCGCGCCGAAGGCCTGTGCCACGGCTTCCTCGACCGTGGTGACATCGGCGCCGATGCGCAGACCGCCGGACAGCGTCTTCAAGAGGTACTTGGCCTCGACCGGCGAAGCCCGCCGCAGGGCCTCTTCCAGAGCCTGCTGCTTCTGGACGGCCTTGCGCAGACCGGCCAGCCGGCGATAGAGCGCGTCCACGTCGGCGACCGCGAGGGCCTCGCCCCGCGGGGCTTCCAAGAGCAGCGCGATCGCCTCGCCCAGATCGCCGATCGCCCCGGCGCAGGCCCCGACCGTTTCCAGATCCCAGCCCGTGACCGCGGAGGCCGCGCGCGCCGCGGTCGCCCATCCCACCGACGTGACCGTCTCCTCCCACTGCGCGAAGGGCGAGCCCGCCAGAAGCCGCGCGCCGACCGCGAGCTCCTCGACCTCCAGCTCCGAGAGCGCCGCGGCGAGCCGTTGGATCTTGGCGAGCCTGCCGCGCGCTTCGGAGACCGCCTCCAGGGCCTCGGCGATCGAGCGGTAAGCCGTCACGCGTCCTCCACCGCCCGCTCGGCGCCGTGGGCGAGCGCCTGCGCCGCCACGGAACGCTTGGCCAGGATCCGTGCGAACTCATCGGCGAATCCGTGGTGCGCGACGACCCGTTCCGGGCCGACGTCGGCGACGTGCTCGAGGAGCTCGCCGAAATCGGCGTGGTCCGAGAAGGGAAGGAGGACGTCGGCGTCGAAGTCGGCGCGCGCCGCAGAGCGCACCGCCCATCCGGACAGGTAGATCACCCTGCGGCGCTTCACGTTCTGCACGATCGGCGACCGGGCGCAGCGCGGCGGCACGATCAGGGCCTCGCCCGGCTCGGCCGGTCCGACCTCGTAGGGGCGCGTTCGCGGAAAGACGAAACCCGCGGCCTCGTACTCAGCAAGGACTTTCCACGCCGCGCCGTGGAGCACGACGGGAATCCCCGCGTCGGCCAGGACGAGGGCCGCCTCCTGCGCCTTTCCCAGGGCGTACGCGAGCACCACCGGCGTCTGGCCGCCGGCGATGGCGTCGCGGCAGGCTGCGGCGAGCCGGGCCTCGACCTGCTCGCGGGGAGGAAAACGAAAGACCGGCAGACCGAAGGTCGACTCCATCAGGAGAACACGCGCGCGCGGCGCCTCCCCGGCCCGGGTCGTGCGCCCGCCCCGGCGCTTGAAATCGCCGGTGGAGAGGAGGGAAGAGCCGCCGTCGGAGAATCGCCACTGCGCGGAGCCCAGGATGTGCCCCGATGGAAAGGCCTCGAGCACCGTGCCGCGTTCCTCGGCCCGGTCCCCGAACGCGATCGGATGCGCCTCTCCCGCCCATTCGGGATTCCGGCGGCGGTACAGGGCGATCGTCTCGGGCGTCGCCCACACTTCGCCATGGCCCGCCGCGGCGTGATCGGAGTGGGCGTGCGAGAGGATGGCCCGGGGCGCCGCGGTCGCAGGATCGAGGTAGGCCTCGAACGCCGGGGCGAAGAGCCCTTCGGGGCGCGCTTCCAGCAACGGTGCGAGCCAGTCGCTCATGACGCCGTCACGCCGTCGTCTCTGCCGCTGTCAACAATATAAAGATTGTGCCCCGGCATCCGCCGATCACGGCCGGACCTCCGGCGCCGCGGACTCCGGCGGAGCGAAGAGGCGGGTGACCGCTGCCGCGCGGTAATCGAAGACCGCCTCCAGCTGCCGGCGCACGACGAGTCGGTGCGCCAGGCGGCCCAGAATTCCGAGCGGGAGCTCGTACTCCACCCGGTCGCGGATCACCACGCCCCCGCCCGTGGCCGGGTCGAACCGGTGCGTGTGCCGCCAGGTCCGGTAAGGACCCTTCTCCTGGACATCTTGAAACTCGACGGGCGGGCTCCACCGGCTGATGCGCGTGACCCACCGCAGGGTCAAGGCGAGCCAGCGGATCCGATACTCGATGCGCGCGCCCGGCGCGAGGGCCTGGGGGGAATTGCCGTGAATGCGAAAGTTCAGCCACGGAGGAGTCAGGCGCCCGAGATTGGCCGGCTGGGAGAAGAACGCGAAGACCTCGGAGATCGGCGCGCCGATCGACTGGGTGCGCTCGAGAACGTGCATCGAGCGTCGGGAGGAGGACCCTACGCGGTCGGCTCTGGGAAGAGCCCGAAGAGAGGCAGGGTGACGACCTTGTGCAGGCCGGGAGTGGCCGCGACCAGGAACGGGATGGCGTTGACGACGCAGCCGACGGTGGCCCGATCGCCGTGGAACCCCCCGGTCACCTTGAGGTGGACGGGGGGATCGCCCTCGATATCGATCGAGTCGGCCGGCTCGGCGACGCCGACCGCCATGGTCAGGTCGAGGACGACTCTCGCCTCGTCTCCGGCCTGGACCAGGGCGATCTGGTGAAGTCCGAGCACGTGCCCTTTGGGGATGCCGTCGGTGTCATGGGTCGCGATGACCGGCTCGATCGTCTCGGTGATTTCGTCGATGGGCAGGCCCAGCCCCAGCGCGATGATCGCCGCCGACTCCGAGAGCCCGACGTGCCCCAGACGGTGGTCGGCAACCCCTTTGTCGAAATCCTGGCGCGTCAATCCGGCGCCGACCTTGGCGCGCAGCGGGCCGCGCCGCTTGGCCGCGTCGACCACGCGGGTGACGGCCACCTTCTCGACCCGCACGCAGGCCCCGGCGGCCACGAGCGCCAGCCGGTCCATGACCAGACCCGGGTTGACGCCCGTTCCCAGCACCGCCACGCCTCTGGCCGACGCCTTCTGATGGATCCGGTGCGCGAGGACGGCGTGCTTGAGCTCCGGGTACGAGAGCTCTTCGCAGGTGGAGACCACGTGAAACCCGGCCTCGATCGCCTCTTCGATTTGCGGCGTCACCGACTCCAGACGCGAGCCGGTGCACAGCACGACGACGTCGTGCTTCTGCCGCGATGCGGCCGACCGCTCGTACAGCTCCCGGGCCGAACCGTCGACCCGCAGCGCGCCGGCGCTTCCGGCGATCGGGAGAAGATCCGCCAGGCGCTTGCCGGCGATCTCGGGGTTCGGATCCGCCGCGCCGAGAAACTCGACCGACTCGCGAACGGCCAGGGCCTTGCCCACCTCGATGCCGATCGGCCCCAGTCCGACCAGCGCGACCCGCGCGCGAAACGGCTCTTTGGTCATCCCCTGGTCTTACGCCTCACGCCTCACGCTTCACCTCTCACGCCGTTTCCCGTTTAGCATATACGCCAACGGAGGTACCGAAAAGATGCGGGCGATCGCTTCTCGGCTGCTCGTCACGGTGGTCCTGGCGTCGCTCGGTGCGGCGGCGCTCTCGGCGGAGGAGACGGCGGCGCGACCGACTCTCGCGCTGGTGGGCGGACGCATCATCGACGGCTACGAGGGAACGCCGATCGATGACGGCGTGGTCCTGATCGCAGGCGAACGGATCGTGGCGGTCGGGCCGCACTCGCAGATCGTGGTTCCCGCCGGGATCCCCACGATCGACACCCGGGGAATGAGCGTGCTGCCAGGCCTGGCCGATATGCACGTTCATCTGATGATCCTCGGCCACGGCGACTACGAGCACTGGGACCTGACCTACCGCTCCCGTTTCCGCAAGGAAATCATGCCGGCCGCGGCGCGGCAGTTGCTCCAGAGCGGGGTGACGTTCGGCCGCGAGCTGGGCGCGCCGCTGGAGGACGTGCTCGATGTTCGGAACCGGATCAATCGCGGAGAGATCCCCGGGCCGCGGCTCTTCGTCTCCGGCCCTTTCATCCAGCACAAGTCGTACACCGAGCGGGAGAAGGAATACCGGTGGGGCGTCAACGGGCCGGCGGACGCCCGGGCCAAGGTTCAGAAGGTCGTCGACGCCGGCGTCGACGTCGTCAAGTTGATCGATCAGGACCAGATGACCGAGGAGGAGGTCCAGGCAGTCATCGAGACCGCGCACAAGGCGGGCAGGCCCGTCGTCGCCCATGCCCATCGGGAGGACGAGATTCGCATCGGCTTGAAATACGGTGTCGACTGCTTCGAGCACACCGGCCTGGGGACCGAGCCGGGGTACCCCGAGGACATCCTTCAGGGGATCCGCAAGCGCAACCAGTCCCTGGCCTGGTGTCCGACGGTCGAGGGCCTCTTCCTGGCCCAGTACACCGCGGACACGTTTCCCGAGCGGCTCAACGATCCACGCTGGCAGGAAGGGCTGGCCGAGGACGTCGTGCGCGACATCCGTCAATCGCTGGTGAACGTCTCGAGCCTTTCCTATTTCCAGCTCGTGCGCCGCCGGATCCCGACGCTCGCTCACAAGTTTCAGCAGCTGCGCGAGACCGGCGTCACCCTCCTGGTCGGCACCGATTCGGGAGTGCCCGGAAACTTCCACACCGACTCCACCTGGCGGGAGCTGGCAACCTGGGTCCGGCTGGGCGTGCCCCCGATGCAGGCGATCTCCGGGGCGACGCGGTGGCCCGCGGCGTGGTTGAAGCGCGAGAAGGACCTCGGCACGCTCGCGCCCGGCCGCTACGCCGATGTCATCGCGGTGCGCGGCGACGTCCTCACCGACATCGATCTCCTGCAGCGCGTCGACGTGGTCATCAAGAACGGCAAGAGAATCCGGTAGAGGTCTTGCAAGGTCTCTGCGCAGAGAGGTGCAACATGGAGCCAACGGAAAAACCCCCGCCCCAGCCCGGCACGGACGTGGCCGAAGAGCTGCGGCAGCTGGGACAGTCCTTCTCCGCCCTCGGCAGGACGATGTTTCGGGAGGGGCGCTCGCTGACCGCCGAGCTTCTCCGCTCGACGCGCGGCATCGTGGACCGGGCCCGGGAAGAGATCGAACGGCTGACGGGAGAACGGAAATGAGCGGGAGCGGGAAGGCGGCGACACGCGCCGCGGCGGCCGTCCTTTCGGCGGTCCTGAGTCTCGATCTGGTCTCGTGTGCTTCCTCCAAGCCCAATCCGTCGAGCGGATCGCAGGCCGGCAAGGGATTCCGGACCCTCGAGGCCGTCGTCGTGGATCGGACGTTCGATCCGCCCGGCAGCGGCGGAACGAGCTTCGGAAGCTCCGGGACCTACTACCTCGACTTCGAAGCCCAGGACGGGGGGGCGACCGCCCACTTCCGCTTTCCCGTCACCCGCGCCCAGTATCAGCGCTTCATCGAAGGCACCCACGTCCAGCTCGTCCTTGCCGACGACCGTTTGAGGGAGATCCGGCCCATCCCCTAACGTCGCCTCCGCTTCGGGAAGGGTCTGCGCCTTTGGCGCACCGGCCGCGGCTCGGCCAAAGGGCCTCGACCGCCGGCCTGACCCTTTGCCTGCGCTCCGGCTCCCCGCGGCGCGCGACTCCTCCCTTGGTTACTGCGGGAGCTTCGCGCGCTGCGGACGGGGGCTAAGAGCGGGAGGCCACAAGGGCTGCCCCTACGGCACGAATGCCAAAGATCGTGTAGGGGAGGCTTGTCGCGGCCCGCGCTTCGGTTCCCTCGTGCCCCCTCGCGGCGCGACCAAGTTTCGCGAACTGGATTCGCGAAACGACTCGCGTTGCGGGAGACGGAGCGGAGCTCTCGGGATCAGGACCGCGGTCGAGCCATCAGGCGAGCCGCGGTCCGGTGCGCCCGTCAGGGCGCAGATCCCGAAGCGCAGCTCCGGCGACGTCTTTATTGCATGTCGAACGGGAACGAACTCTCCGTCGATTTACCGGTCTTGGGGTCTCTCACCTTGACCGAGAGCGCGTACCGGCCGGGATCGAGGCCGTTGGGCTGGAACTCGAGCATCAGCTTGCGTGCGCCGGCGTTTTCCGCGTCGGAAGCGCCCAAGAGCTTCAACTGAACGCGTCCGTGCGCTTTCCCGTCCACGCCGACCGCACGCCCGGAGTACTCGAGCGCCGCCCCGTCCTCGGGAAAGTTGTACGCGATCACGCAGACACGGCTCTTCGCGCCGTTTCGCAGGTCCGCGAGAGCCGAGGGAACGAAGGACTGACCGGAGAAGGCGAAGGGATATTCACCGGGATCTTCGGTCTTGTGGAACGATTTCGCTTTCACCAGAATCCAGTTCTTTCCCGAGTCGACGAAGAGCGGAGGCAGGGCCATCGGATCGGATGGCCGGGGCACCTTCAGCGGAGTGATGCTGACTCCGTAACGGCCCGTTTCATTGTCCCGGACGAGCGTGCGCAGCGTGTAGTCGCCGGGCGGCAGATTGAGCTGCCCGTAATACTTGATCCCGTTTCGAGCGAGATTCTCTTCCGCCACTTTGAGATCGATCGTCACCGGCTGATAGAGGTAGTCGCGGGTCTGGCCCTTCTTGTCGATCGCGTACACGAAGAGGTCGACATCCATCTTTGGATCCGAGTGTCCGGTCAGAAGGCGGTCCCCGGGAACCTCCACGACGACCGCGACGCGCGAAGCCTCGTGGTCGGTCGGCACGGGAGCCGCGAGCACCCACGACGGGACGTCGGTCTTGGGTAACGCCGAGGCGATGGCCGAGGACAGAGCCAGCTTGCGCTCGATCGGCGAGAGCGTCTTCTCCGACTTGGGCTCGTAGTAGCCCGATCGGGCCGAGACATGCCACGAACTGTTCTTGACCTTGACCTTGAGCACGTGGAATTTGCCGTTCTCCGGCACCCGCACCGGCTGGAACGCGAGGACGTAGATGAGGCCGGTCCGATCGAGCAGCTTCTCAAAAGAATTGGAGAGGTCGTTGGAGTTGTGGAGGAACTCGCCGCCGGTCTCCTCGGCCACGTAGTAGAGCGAATCCTCTCCGTTGACCACGGTCTGCGCGCCGCCGGTCACGTCGGAAAGCGCCTTCAGTCCGCCGATATCGATGGAGTGAATGATGCAGTCGGACTTGTTGAAGAGCGCCAGGTCCCGGTCCATCAAGGTTTTCAACTGGGAGTTGCCCCAGCGCGAATCCGAGTCGAACTTCCACGATTCGCCGTTGACGATCCACTCCGCCTGCTGCGCTCCGCCCGACGCGGAGCCGGACAGCTCCTGGCTGTCGAAGCCTTCCGAGAGGAGCAGGATGTGCTTTCTTCCCTGGACGGCGTCGAGGGCGCGAGCCATCTTTCCGAAGGCGTCGAGGAACCGCATCACCCGTTCCCGATAGACCTGGCGGAGGTTGCGCCCCCGCAGGACCTGCATGTTCTCCAGCGCTTCGTCCATGACCGCGTCGTTGCCGGCGCCGCGGGGACCAAGGTTGTTGACGTTGAAGAACCCGGAGTCGTTGGAGAAGGAGGGTGGCAGCAGAACGAATCCGAGGGGATCGGAGGCACGCTCGGCCAGCGTCGGAAAACCGATGGAGTCGACCGCCGCGGCCAGCTGCGTTCGATCTTCGGTGAAGCTCACGAGCAAACGCATGCCGCGCTCGACTGAGTAAGTGACGATCGCGGCCTCGTCCAATTCCTTCATCCGGGTCACCACGAAGTCGCGGGCCGCCTTCTTGGCGATGGCGATCCCGTGGGGCGAGCTGAAGCTCTGATCGAAGACCAGGACGAAGTGTCGCCGGGCCGCCGGATTGACCGGGGGCTCGTCGGGGGCCGGCGCCGGAAGGGGCTGGCGCTGGTCGATGACTTCGAACCCGGTGATGGGCTGCTTCTTTCCGTCGTCGTAGACCTCGAAGTCCTCGGCCTTGAGGTTGTCCACGGGATTGCCGCGGCGGTCGAGGACGTTGACGGGCACTTCGACGACGGTGACGCGGGCTTCCTCGCGCACCGTGGTGTCGGCCTGTTCCTGTTTCGGTTTGTCTCCTCCCCGAGCCGCGAGCGGCCAGACGAGAAGCGTGAGCGAGACTGCGACAACGGACTTCGGCAGGCGCATGGCGAGCCTCCCCCCGGGAAAGTTACCGGAAGGCTATCTTCCTCCCGGACCGGGTGCCATGCAACCCTTTAGGGACGAACTTCAGGCGATCCTGAGGAAGGGCTCGGCAGGCCTTCAGCCCCCCTCGCCTGTCTTCCGTTCACGGGCGCCCGGGAAGCGCCGCGACGCCTCCAGACGCACGATTTGGGCGCGGCCCGTATCTCCGAGGACCTGGTAAGCCTGGGCCACGGCGAAGTAGGGCCCGGGCGTCCGCGCGTTGGTGAGACACAGGTCCAACGTCCGCCGGGCCTCCCGCTCGTTGCCCTCACTGGCGTACAGCACCGCGAGCGCAGTGTAGGCCTGGGCCGACTCGGGAAAGTCATGGATCTCCTGCTGAAAGGCCACAGCGGCCTCGGCGTTGCGAGAGAGACGCGCGAGCACGTCTCCCTTGAGGTAGTTCAGGCTGAACAGGGGAGGTTGGAAGGGGCGCGCCAGACGGACCACCTCGTTGATCTCGGACAGCGCCTCCGGAAGCTTTCCCCGGTCCCGCATCACGCGGGCCAGCACCAGGTGGGGAATCCGCCGGGTCGGATACTCCTGCAGCGCCGCGCGCGCTTCGCTCTCCGCGGTCTGGTTATCCCCCTGCGCCAGCGCGATCCGAGCCAGGTTCTCGTGGGCGTCCAGAGCGCCGGCATTGCGCGCGAGCTCGGCGTGCTGGCGCGCCTGCTTGAAGTCTCCGATGAGCCGGTAATACTCCGAGAGAGCCAGGAGAACCTGCGGATTTCCCGGCGAGAGCCTGGCCGCCTGGACCAGGGCCTCATGCGCTTGCTCGTCGCGGGAGAGTTTCAGGTCCGCCTGCGCCAGGAGCTGCCACACGTCGACCATCCGCGGGTTCTGCTTCACCAGCTCGTTGAACAGCCGGGCCGCTTCCTCGTAGCGTTCGCCCTTCAAGGCGCCAAAGGCCTGCTTGAGCTCGTCCACGGCGCCGATCCGATCCTTGGGATCGGGCAGGTTCCGGCTGGTGAGGTCGGTGGGGCTGCCGCTCAGGTATCCGAGCGCGGCGAGCTTCTTGACCTGCTCGGGATCGGCCGACCCCGGCGCCTGAACCGGGCGGGACATCTGGGAGAGCGCGATGCGCATCGAGCGAAAAGGCGGAGGAAGGCCCCGGGAGAGGTCTTTGCGCTCCCCCGGGTCGGCGAGGAGATCGTAGAGTTCCGAGCGGGGCGCCTCGATGTAGTGATAGCGGTCGTCTTCCAGCGAGGCCAGGTCGCTCCAGCCCAGATGAAGGCGCGGGTAGAGGGTCTCGCTGTAGATGCGCCGGACCGGCAGAGTCCCGTCCGCGGTGATCACCGGAATTCCGGCGAGTCCCGCCGGCGGCGCGAGGCCGAGCAGGCGAGCCACGGTCGGGAAGACGTCGGTCAGAGCCACCGGCGTCGCCACGCTCCTGCCCCCGCGAAGCTGTCCGGGCAGCTTGATCATCAACGGAACGTGGATGGTCTCCCGGTAGAGAAGCACGCCGTGCTCCTCTTCGCCGTGGTCCTTCAACCCCTCGCCGTGGTCGGCCAGGAAGACAATGACGGCCCGGTCGTAGAGGCCGCTGTGGCGCAGCGCGTCGAGCAGGCCGCCGACGACCTCGTCGGTGCGCGCGATCGCGCCGTCGTAGGCGAGTGGATAGCGGCTGCGATAGGGCTCCGGCGGCTCGTAGGGCGTGTGGCAGTCGTAGGTGTGGAAGAACGCGAAGAAAGGACGGGACGCCGCGGAGGCGATCCACTTCTTCAGGTGCTCCGCCGTCTCGCCGCCGTCGCGCCGCAGCCGCCCGATGGTCTGGTCCATGGCCGTGGGCTCGACGTCGTCGTCGTAGAACGCGAAGCCCCGGTTGATGCCGGTGACGTGAGAGATCACCGCCGAGGAGACCGCCGCGCCGGTCGCGTATCCATGCTGGCCCAGGAAGCCGGCCAGGGTCGGTCGGTCCGGGCCCAGGCGGTAGCCGATGTTGTCGCGCACGCCGTTTTGCGGCGGCAGCACGCCGGTCATCAGCGCGACGTGCGAGGGGAGAGTCAGGGGGACGTGGGTGTACGCGTTTTGGAAGAGGATGGAGTCCTTGCGCAGGGCGTCCAGATGCGGCGTGGCGACGCCCGTGTAGCCGTAGACGGGAAGATGGTCGGCGCGCAGAGTGTCGACGGAGATTAGGAGGACCGGCGCTCCGGGAAAAACAGTCCGCTGCGAGCTCTTGCGGCACGCGACCGGTCCGAGGAGAGCCAGGCAAATCGGGATTCCGATCCGGAGCGATCGTCGCATGCCGCTCATCCCGGAAGAGCGCCCAGAAGCCGGCGCGCCTCCTCGAGCTCGCGGCCGAAGAGGCGCGGCGGAGCCTCAACCACGAATCGCCGCAGGGCAGTCCGCGCGAGAGCGACGTCGCCCCGCCGGCCGGCGGCGATGGCGAGGTTGTACAGCGCCTCGTACTGCGAGGCATCGAGGTCGACCGCCTTTTGCCAGGCCGCCGCGGCGCCCGCCTCGTCGTTCGACCGCGCGCGGGCGCTGCCGAGCGAGGCCCAGGCCGGCGCGCTCCCGGGATCGAGCCGCACGGCCTGCTCCAGTCGGTCGCGTGCCGGCGCGATCTCGCCCAGGCGCAGCAGGACCGTGCCCAGGTTCCGGTTGGAGAGAGGGTCGTTGGGGTCGAGCGAAAGGGCTCGCTCGAACAGCGCACGGGCCTGGGCCAGGCGCCCCGACTGCGCCTCTGCCGCCCCCAGGGCGTTCAAGGACGCCGGGTCCGAGTAATCCGCGCCGTCGCCGAGCGCGAGGGCTTCGGAGGTCCGCCCCGTTTGAACGAGCAGGTAGGCCAGGCGTTCGCGCGCCGCGACTCGCCGGTCGGGAGCCGCGGTCGCCTCGCTGTCCTTCAGTCCCTGGCGAAGCGTCGCGATCGCTCCCTCCCGGTCTCCGGTTTTCTCCTGAGCGTCGGCGAGCATACGCGAGATCTCGATGGTGGCGGGGTTGGCGGCCAGGAAGGCGCGGCAGGCTCGGATCAGCTCGGGATAGTTCTTCTGGGCAAAGAGGCGTCCGATCGCAGTCTGCAGCTGCAATGTCGAGATGCGGTCCTTGGGATCGGGCAGCGAGCCGGTCGCGGCGGCGGACCCGGTCAAGTATCCCAGCGACGCGAGCTTCTTTGCGCGCTCCGGATCGGCCGAGTCCTGGACGGCGGGGGACCTCGGGATGGACGCCATCTCCAGCCGGCGGCGGCGAAACTCGGCATCGAGACGCGGCGCGAGATTTGTTCGCTCGCCGGGATCCTGACGCAGGTCGTACAGCTCGGGACGCGGGGCCTCGATGTACTCGTATGCCTGGTCGGTCAGCGAGGCCAGGTCGCTCCAACCCAGGCGCAGGCGCGGATACAGCGTCTCGGAGTAGATTCGCCGGTCGGCGGACGCGCCCGTCGCGCCGTGCGACCAGTCCCGGCCGGGCAGCGACGGCGGCGGAGCGAGGCCCAGCGCGCCGGCCACGGTCGGAAAGACGTCGGTCAAGCCGGCGACTCCCTCGACCCTTTCCCCGGCGCGCGCGCCGCCAGGGAACTTGATGAGGAGAGGCACCTGGATCGATTCCCGGTAGAGGAACACTCCGTGCTCCGCTTCCCCATGCTCTCCGAGGCCTTCTCCGTGATCGGATAGAAAAACGATGAGGGCCTGGTCGTAGAGGCCCCACTCCTTCAACTTCGCGAGGAACGCTCCGACGATCTCGTCCGCGCGGGCGATCTCACCGTCGTACGGACTGGGGTAGCGGGCGCGGTACGGCTCGGGGGGCGCATAAGGCGCGTGCGGCTCGTAGAGATGCAGGAATGCGAAGAAGGGCTCACGCCGGTGCTCGAAGATCCAGCGCGTCAGGCTTGCCTGCGCCACGGCTCCGTCGCGTTTGTCCGCCGAGCCCACCGAATCGTCGTAGAAGGCGAACCCGCGGGCGATGCCGGTGCCCTTCTCCAGGACGGACGAGGAGACCGCCGCTCCGGTCGCATAGCCGGCTTGTCCGAGCCATTCGGCCAGAGTGGGCGATCCGACGCGGAGCGGAAAACCGTAGTTGTCCCGAACGCCGTTCTGCGCAGGAGCCAGGCCGGTGAAGAGCGTCGCATGCGAGGGAAGAGTCAAGGGGACGTGCGCGTACGCGCGCGCGAAGAGCACGGCGTCCCGGCGCAAAGCTTCGAGCGAAGGTGTCGCCACGCCCCGGTAACCGTAGGCCGGAAGGTGATCGGACCGCAGCGTGTCGACGGAAATCAGGATGACCGGCGCCCGCCGGGAGTGGCATGCCGGGACGAGGAGGGCGAGGACCGCCGCCGCTGCGGCGAAGAAGTTCCCGGCGGTTCTCGAGGCACGCGGCATGCGCATCCGGCTCTAGCTTAGCCGCGCCGGCGGGCCGACGCGAATCGCCGGATCCGGCGTCTCCGGAAGGCGTTTGGTACCCTTTCCCGCGTGAAGCGCAGGCAGCGCGAGCGGGCGCGACGGCGAACCGCCGAACGACGAACATCCGCCGCGTCGAGCGCCCAGCCGGGTCCGCCGCCGCTCCCGCGCGATGCGCTCGGTCTCTTCTGGACCGTCGGGATCTTCGTCGCCGCCCTCGCGCTTCGGCTCTTCGTCTCCTCGCGGCTGCAGGAGCTGCCGATCTATCGATCGCCGCAGCTCGACTCGCTCGAATACCTGATCCGGGCGCGCCGCATCGCTTCCGGAGACTTCGCCTTTCCCAATCCTCCGGTGCACGGACCGGGCTATTCCTTTTTCCTGGCAGGCCTGCTCGCGCTCTTCGGCGGATCGCTGCCGCCCGTCTGGATCGCGCAGGCGACGATGGGAGCGGCGCTGTGCTGCGCCCTCGGCGTTCTCACCGCGAAGCATTTCGGTCGAGGGGCCGGGGCCGCCGCCGGGTTTCTCGCCGGGGCGCTCGCTCCGTTGATCTGGATCGACGTTTCCGTGCTCGGGGAGGGCCTGCTGATCCTTCTCCTGGTTCTCTCCGCGCTCGCCGCCGGCTTTCTACGGCCGCCATGGCTGGCGGCGGCTCTCTCAGGAATCCTGGTCGGGCTTGCGACCGTCGTCCGGCCGACCGCGCTGGTCGTGGCCCCCGCAATCGTTCTCTGGGTCTGGCGCCGGTCGGCAGTCGACCGCCGGGCCCTTGCCCTGGCGCTCCTGGCCGTCGGCGTCGTGATTCCGATTCTTCCCGTCGCGGTCGCCACCCGGCGGGCCACGGGCAGTCTCCTCCTCGTCCAGTCGCACGGTGGGATGAACTTCTATCTGGGCAATTCGCCGGCCGGCAGCGGGGTGGCGAGCGCGCGCCCGGGAAAGGATTGGGACGCCCTGGAAGGCGAAGCCCTTCGCCACGGCCGCCAGAGCCCGGCGGACCAGGATCGTTACTACTTCCGTAAGACGCTCGCCGAAATCGGGCATCGGCCTCTCGCCTACGCGGCCCTCCTCGGCCGCAAGCTCGTCTGGACGTTTCAGAGCGATGAGATTCGGGATACCCATAGCTTTGCGTTCTTTACCGCCGCGGTGCCCCTGCTCGCTGTTCTTCCCGGCTTCGGTCTCGTGTTCGCTCTGGCGGTGCCCGGCGTCTTTCTCGCTGCCCGGCGGCGGCCGCGGCCGGGGCCCCTCTTCGCGGCGGTCATCGGGTTGGCGGCGGGCTGCGTCTTTCTGGTGGTCGGGACGCGCTATCGGCTCCCGCTCACGGTGTTTCTGGTCCCTTTCGCCGGTCAGACGGTGGCCGCTGGCCTCGAGTCACTGCGGGGGCGATCGTGGACTCGCCTGGCGATCGGCGCGGCCGCGGCTCTGGCGGCGCTCGGTTTCTCGCACGTCTGGCGCCATGGTCCCAGCCACGGGCTGGCGGAAGAATGGTTCTATACGGGGGAAGCCCTGCTCGGGGAAAACCGGAACGCGGACGCGGAGGCCGCCTTCCGCCACGCGCTCGCCGAGGATGCCGCCTTCGGGCCGGCGCTCGACGGACTGGGAGTTCTCGCCGTGGAGCGGCACGCGCTTCCCGAGGCGGAGAGCTTCTTTCGGGCGTCGCTCGCGCAGGGCGGAGAGAGCCAGAAAGCGCGGTATCATCTCGGCCTCCTCCTCCAGCGCGAAGGGCGGCAGGCCGAGGCGGGGCAGCAATTTCAGCAGGCGGTCACCTTGCGCCCCGACGACCCCTTGAGCCTCGAGGCGCTCGGGCAGAGCGAGCTCACCGGCGGCGACGTCGCGGAGGCGGAGAAGACCTTTCGGCGGCTCCTCCAACTCTTTCCGGCTGATGCCGGGGCCCACCGGGGCCTCGCCCGGATCGCGTGGGAAAGACACGACAGGGATCGCGCCATCGCGGAGGCCACAGAGTCGACGCGCCTCGACCCGGAGAACGCCGAGGGATGGACTCTCCTGGCGATGATCCGGCTCGAGGCCGGGGACGCGCCCGGCGCGGCGACGGCGGTGGGCAGAGCCCAGGAGCTCTCGCCCCAGGCGCCCGCGGTGGGCTTGGCCGCGGCGATGCTGGCCCGCCTGCGCGGCGACCGCCTGAAGGCGGACGCGATCCTGCGGAATCTCGTGCGTGCCGCGCCGGCCTATGCGCCGGCGACCCGCCTCTTCCTGCAAAACGCCTCCGAGCTCGGGCGGCTCGCCGAGGCCGAGCGGTACGTGGCAGTCGTTCGCGGCGCGCCGACTCCCGTGGAGCGCTAGTGCCTCGTAACGAGAGTCCCTTTAGCGCCTACGTGCCGCCCCTACTCCCCGCATTGTCCGTTGGAGAGCAACTTTCGATTCACAACACGAGTTTCGGGTTCGAAGCCTCAGGATCCCGCGCGTCCCTTCAGGATTTGACGCGCCTGGGCCACGTCCTTGCCGTACACCGCCGGGGGCGCCGTGTCGATGAACCGCTGGAGCGCCAGGCGCGCCGTCGCGTGGTCGCCGATCTTGTCCGCGACGAGACCCATGTTGAACAGCGCGTCGTACTGGCGCGGGTCGAGCTCCGCGGCGCGCTTCCACGACGCGATGGCGTCCACAGGACGATTGAGCTCGGCCTCCGCCACTCCTTTGGCGTTCAAGGCCCGGGGCATCTTGTCGTTGATCGCGAGAGCCCTGGCGAAGAGCGCGACCGCCGCCGCCGCGTCCCCTGCCTTCAATCGGGTGATTCCCTCGTTCTGGAGGGCGACCGCGTCGTTGGGGTCCCGAGCCAGGATCTTTTCGAAAATCGCCAGGGCGTCCGGGATCCTTCCGGCGTCCGCCAGAGCAATCCCCAGGGCGTTCTGCGCATCGGGATCGGACCTGGATGAGAGCGGCTGCAGAACCGCCAGGGCTTCCTGGCTCTGCCCCTCCTCCGAGAGGATGAGCCCCAGCCGTACGCGCATCGGCTCGGACGCCAGACCCTTTCGGTCCGCCTCGCGCAGCACCCGGGCGGCGCTCCGGTCGTCGCCCGCGTCCTGCAGGAGGAAGGCCAGGAACTCGTACCCCGTCGGCATGGCCGGACGCTCCGCGACGATCCGGCGCGCGAGAGCGATCGCCTCCGCGCGTTTGCCGGTCTGGAAGAGCTCGATGACGCGATGGATCTGGTTGTCCACGCCGACCAGGCGCTTGGGATCGTCCTCCGGCGTGTAGACCGCCTTCGGCTTGGCTCCGCCGGAGAGGTAGCCGAGCGCCAGCAGCCGCCGGGCCGTCTCCGAGTCGGGGCTGGGAGCGGCCGAGCCGGGCTTCGGAAGCAGGCGCTTCAGCCGGGCGGCGATCTCCGGCTGTTTGGAGAAGAGATTGACCGTCTCGCCGGGATCCGAGGCGAGGTCGTAGAGCTCCGGAATGGGAAGATCGATGAACTTGTAACGGCCGTCGAAGATGCCGGCGAGCGGCGCCCAGCCGCGGTTGAAGGAGCTCGAGAGCGACTCGAAGTAGTCCGTCACGCTCTCCTCCGGCCCGAGCAGCGAGCGGCCGGGAAGGTCCTTGGGCGGGGTCACGCCGGCCGCGGAAAGAACCGTCGGAAGAATGTCCACGTGCCGCGCCAGGCGCCGGCTGCGCTGCGCGGCGACCCGTCCGGGAGACCAGAGCAGCAGGGGCACGTGGAGCGTCTCCTCGTAGGCGAAGAGGCCGTGGGTCAGCTCGCCGTGGCCGCCCCGCGCCTCTCCGTGGTCGCCCGTGACGACGACGAGCACGTTGTCCCGGCGGACCGCGTCGAAGAGCGGCGCGAGCGCGGCGTCCGCCGTGGAAACCTCGCCCAGGTACGGGTCGTCGGCGAACTTCGCGGCAAACTCCGGCGGAGGCCGGTACGGGGCGTGCGGCTCGTAGATATGGACCCACAGGAAGCGCGGCTTTCCGCTCTGGCTCGAAAACCAGGTCAGACCGGCGGCCACGACTTCTTTTCCGGGACGCTCCTGCATGACGAAGTCGTATGGCGAGCCCGAGGGCGGGTAGCGCTGGTCGTAGACGTCGAAGCCGCGGTTCAGCCCGAATCGGGAGTCGAGCGGGAAAGCGGCCACGAACGCGCCGGTGACGTATCCGTCGGCCTTGAGCAGCGTCGCCATGGTCGGGAGGCGGTCGCCCAGGGCGAAGCCGGCGTTGTCGCGCACGCCGTGCTCGAAGGGGTAGCGCCCGGTCAGGATGTTGGTGTGCGAAGGGAGCGTGATGACGTTGGAGGCGTGGGCCTGCTCGAAGACCGCCCCTTCCCGGGCCAGACGGTCGAGCTGTGGCGTTTCCACGCGGCGGTTTCCCATGAAGCCGACTGCGTCGGCCCGCAGGGTGTCGATGGTGACGAGAACGACGTCCGGGCGCCCGAGTGGTGTCTTTCCGGCCGGCGCCGGAGCCCGACCGCCCCCGCGGCAAGCCGCGAGAAGAGCCACTCCTGCGAGAACGAGCACTCGCGCCCGGGAGCGAGCGGCTCGTTGCGCCGGAGGTTCGAGAATCATTTGACGGCTGGCAGGAGGTCCTGCTTGATCTCCTTGGCCTCCGGACCGTTGGGAGCGATCTGGAGATACTTCTGGAAGTCGGCTTTCGCGTCGGCGTTTTTCTTCTGCTGCATGAGGGCGAGGCCCCGGTAGTAGTACGGGTCCGCCTGGTTCGGGTCGAGCTCGATCGCCCTTGCCCAGGTAGGCGACGGCCTGCGCCGGGTCGTTCTTGTTCAGGAACAGGATGCCGACGTTGACGTAGACCGCGGGATCCTTCACCGCTCCGGGCGGCAGCCCGTCCAGAATGCGTCTTGCCCTCGTCGAGCTTGCCCTGCTGGAGGAGAACGCTGCCCAGCAGGAGGCGGGTGTCGGAGTCGGCAGGATCGAGCTGGGTGACTTTCCGCAGAAGCTCGATCTCCTTGTCCGTGTTCTTCTCGCCGTGGTAGGTCTGGACGATCCCCTTGAGAATCGCGGGATTGTCCGGCACGAGCGCCAGGGCCTTCTCGTATTCGGCCCGGGCTTCGGCGTACTTCTTGTCTCCCAGAAGCTTGTTGCCGGTCTCGATCGCCTCCTTGACCTGCTGTCCGGTCGCGGAGGGCTGCCGTGGCGACGCCCTGTCCTCCCGGCGCCGCCTGCGCCACCTCGGCCTTCAGCTGGATCTCCATCGGCGGCGTGCGGCTCGGCTTCGGAAATCGTGCACGGAGAGCTTCTTGAGTCTCGTAGCCCGCAGGCGGAGATGTCCATGTTCCACTTCCCGCCGGCGATTCCGAGGATCGCCCAGTACCCTTTCTTGTTGGTCTTGGCCTTCGGGGCCGCTGTTGCGGTTTTCCATCGACCATCTGGACCACGGCGCCCTCGACCGGCTGCCCCTTGTCGTCCTTGACCCAGCCGTCCAGCCGGCCGGTGCCGCGCCAGTCCTGAGCCAGAGCGACCGGGGCACACGCCGCCGCCAGCCCAGAGCCAGGAGCGCCGTCCACCGAACTCGCATAACGTCCCTCCTCCAAAGAAAAAGCCCCGGCGGCCGGAAGCCGCCGGGGCAAGGAGTCTATCGAATCGAAAGGAGGCGAAGCTAGAAGGAGATGCGGGCTCCCAGCCGCAGGACGCGCGGGGCCTGGATCTCGATGATCTGGTTGTAGGAGGAGAGGTCCTCGCGCCCCTGGCGCTGCAGAACCGTGGACTGGTTGGTGAGATTGAACACTTCCGCCGAGAGGGTGATCGTCAACGGGTTGACCTGGATATTCTTGTCGAAACGCAGATCGATGTCGTAGACGTTCGGGTTGCGCACCGAGTCGAGCTTCCCGTCGATGATGCTGCGCGTGCCCAGGCCGTCGCCCGGCGTTGGTGTTGATCCAGCGGACGAAGGGATAGCCCTGACGGCCGAAGAAGTTCGCGGCGATGTCGAAGCCCAGCGGCAAGCTGATAGAGGCCGCTGACGTTGAACTGCCACTTGGAGTTCAGGAAGACGTTGCCCTTGCTGCCGCTGCCGGCCGAGCGCGGAGCCACGATGTCCCCGTTGGCGCAGCTTCGCGCCGAAGGAGTTGTTGGAGAGCACGTTGTCCGGACTTCTGGATGCCGAGGCCGTTGCAGGCATCGAGACTGTCCGCGTGCTGCTTCCAGTCGGTGTAGGTGAAGCTGCCGCGAGCCGACCACTTGTTGGAGAGACGCTTGTTCAAGGTCAGCTCGACGCCGTTGTAGGTCTCGTCGTAACCGGAAGCGTTCGTGGCGGTGATCCGCTGGGGACATCCACGCCCGGATTCAGCTTGTAGACGGGAATCTGACCGTGGTGGACGTCCCATGGAAATCGGTGAAGATCGTTCGTGCTGACGTCGAGCCCAACGTGAAGTCCGCCGCCGTCAGCCCGATGCCCGGCTGGTCAGGGAGTCCTTGTACTTCCGGTAGGTGTAGGCGGCCTCCGACGACCAGGTCCGGCATGAGCTCGTAATCCGCGCCCACGATGAACTCGTCGGTGGTGGGGGCCTTCAGGTTCGGATCGATCGCGTTGAAGACGTTCGTGGCGATCGGTATTGGTCGGGATCGATGTTGTAGAAGTCGTAGATGCCCTTGCCGAAATCGATCTCATCGCGCGGATCTTGTGGTCGTGGTTGAGATCGGTCCAGTAGTACTGGAGGTAGGAGTATCCGGGAATGGCGTTGACCTTGGAAACCGTGCCGCTGCCGAGCTGGTCCGCGTAGCGGGCGTAGCTCGCCTTGAGCAGCAGCTTCTTCTGCGTCGCCGACCGCGTAGGTCGCTCCGACGCGGGGCTCCCAGTTCTTCCACTTGATGACCGTCGGTCCGGCCGAGACGGAGAAGCCGGGCATGATGTCCGGGATGATCGGGTTGGCCAAAACGGTGGCCGCGCCGGTGTTGCCCCTCTGAACGTCATAGCGCACGCCGGCGTTGATCGTCAGGTTGCCCGCTGTGATCGTGTCGCCCAGGAAACCGTTGTAGAACTCGACGTTGTTGGAATAGGACGCAACCCGGCTCAAAGAGGCGATCTGCTCTGTGGTCGCTGCCGACTGTCAAAGAGCCCCTCGCTCGCCGTCGGCCCGGGATACCCGGAGTGGGAAGCGACGGGGGTGTGCCGGTACTGGAATCCGAACTTGAGCTCATGCCCGAGCGAGCCCGTGTTGAAGAAGAACGAGCTGTTGGCCGCCACCTGATGCTGAGGGCGGCTGGTCTGGTAGAAGGAATAGCTGTTCTGCTAGCTGCCGTTCGCGTCGCGGAAGGCGTCCACGTTGACGCCGCCCTGCGGGATCAGCTCGAACCCGCCGTCGACGAACGAGTAGGACGCCGTGGCGAACAGTTGAGAGGAGAAGACCTGGGACAGCTCGCCCTTCCAGATCGTCGTGGGGCCGTCCTGGTTCCAGGAGGTCGGAGCGGGGCGGAGCGGTGCCGGCGCTGCGCCCGAACTTCAACTTGTCGTCGCGCGAGTAGAAGAGCGTTCCGGCCGTCGACTCCAGGAACTGGACGTTCAACTTGCCGTTGACGCCCTCGAGCGTCGTCTTGTCCGACACGTCGCCGGCGGTGATCGAGGTCGACCTGGTTGCGCCCATAGGAGGCCCACAACCAGGCGTGGTCCTTCCACAGCGGTCCGCCGACCTCGACGCCGTAGTCCTGCACTTCGTTGATGTGGTTGCCGCGCCGGCGCCGCCCACGCCCTGGTGCCAGCAGCTCGTCGGGCGTGTTGTCGGCCTGCCACCTGTCCTTTCTCGAGCAGCATGCGCGCGCTGCCGTGGTAATCGTTGGTGCCGCGCTTGGTCACCAGATTCAGCTGCACGCCCGGCGTGGCCGCCGAGAGATCCGTTCCGCCTGTGCCGACCTGGATCTCCTCGAAGGAGTCGAAGTCGTAATAGGCCGGCGAGGAGCCGAGCGCGCCCATGTCCGTGATCGTCACGCCGTCCACGTTCCACACGCCCTGATTGGTCTGCGCGCCCTTGCCGACGTAGACGGACTGCTGTCCGCTTTCGCTGCCGCCGACGTTCACGCGGTCGACCTGGATGCCCGGGACCGACTGCAGGACGACCCAGGGGTCGCGAGCCGAGGGGATCGACTTCAACTCCACCTGGCTGACGGTCGCGCCGGTCTCGACCCTGCGGGTCTCGAGCAGCGCCGATTCGCCGTGCACCGTGACCGTGGCCTCGACGCTCGAGAGCTTCAGCGTGGCCGAAGTCTGCGTGTCGCGTGCCGATGGAGACCTGCACGCCCGACTTGGTCACCTTGGTGAAGCCCTGGAGGTCGAAGGTCAGCGTGTAGTTGCCGCCCGGAGGGATGTTCAGGAACCGGTACTCGCCGCGGGAGTCCGTGGTGAAGACCTGGGGAGCCCCGCCTCCGGTCAGCGTCACGGTAACGCCCGGCAGCCGTCCGCCCTGCTCGTCGGCGGCGTAGCCGAAAATGTTTCCCGTCAGCTGCTGCGCATTGAGCGCGCTGCCGACGGCCAGGAGCGCAAGCACGGCGACGAACGCCGCGAGGCCCCGGCTTCTGATTCTCATCGTTCTTCCTCCCTCTCTCTTCGTTGTTGGAAACTCACGATCGTTCGAAAGTGCTCGTTGAGGTCGACCAGACCTCGCCAAAGTCCAGTTACCCTCCCGCCTCCTTTCCTTCGAGTGGTCAAGCGTTCCCAGTCCTTGATTCCTCATGAGTTGGTTGTGGACGTCTAAGCGAAAGGTGTTCCAAACAGCGCGGCAAAAATATTCAAATTTAAACTGATGAAAACAAGGTGTTTGTTTTGCATGGCGTCAATAAACGCGACATGTTTTAGTAGCCGTTTATCCAATTATTGGGATCTAAATTCATTTTTCCGAAGTGGCGATATGGAGAGGGCGTGGATCTCTACGGGAACCGCAGCGGCGGGTCGACGACCGATCGCGTCGAAGAGATCAGGCCGAGAGTGATGCGGCGCCCGGCGCCGAGACCTGCGCGGCCGGTTCGGGCCTGCGCCTGGATGCCGCGCCGGCGTGCTCGAACCACCACCGACGGGCCCGCTCCTGCGTCCACGGCGCTTCCAGAGCGATCGCCTGAAGCGCGTGCGCCAGCTCCTGCATCGTCTGCGGTCGGTCGTTGGGGTCCTTGCGCAGACAGGACATGACGAGCTGCTCGAGCTCGCGGGGGATCTTCTGGGCTGCGCGTTGTGACAAAGGGACCGGCGACGCCTGGACGTGCGCCATGATGACCTGCATCGGCGTCGCGCCGTCGAAGACCTGGTGCCCGGTCAAGAGCCAGTAACCGACGCAGCCGAGGGCATAGATGTCCGCGCGCCAGTCGATGTCGGGATTTCCCATGCCGATCTCCGGCGGCATGTACCCGGGCGTGCCGGCGATGACCCCGGCGAGCGTGAGCTGGCGGCGGTCGTCGGGCACGCCGGTCGCCTTGACCAACCCGAAATCGAGCAGCTTGACGAAGTCCCAATCGAGGCCGTAACGGCACACATAGATGTTGGCGGGCTTTACGTCGCGATGGATCAGTCCCCCCTGGTGCGCTTCGGCCAGGGAATGGCAGGCCTGAACGAGGATGTGGACCGCGCGCTCGGGAGGCACGACGCCGAAGTCGGTCACGAGCGATTCCAGATCGAAGCCCTCCAGCAGCTCCATGACGTAGTAGAAGGTCCCGTCCTCGGTGGTTCCATAGTCGTAGATGTCGACCGTGTGAGGGGAGCGCAGCCCGGCCGTGGCCCTGGCCTCCCGCTCGAAGCGCTTCAACCACTCGCGCGCGTCGCTTCCGAGAGTGTCGGGGCGGATCAGCTTGATCGCCGCCGAGCGGGCCAGCAGCCTGTGGCTCGCTTTCCAGACCTCTCCCATGCCCCCGCGTCCCAGCATCTCCTCGAGGTTGTAGCTGCCCATCTCCTGCCCTTTTCCGGCTTCGACGGACAGGGCGTAGACGATCCGGGAAACGATGATCGCGACGGCCGCGCAGACGAAGGTCGGCAGGAAGAGGACGGTGGCCCGAGGAAAAGACGGCGCCGGATTTCCCGCCAGGACATGGATGGCCAGGCCCAGCGGATCCATGGCCGCCGCGGCGATCGTCGCGAGCAGGGTCTTTCCCCGCGTGCCCGGCACGATCAGGGGATAGGCCAGGATCCACACCGCGACCGCGCTCCAGCCCCGCGGGATCACGGCAGAAGCGACCGGCACGGCGTGAAACCCCAGGGAGATGCAAAGGGCGAGGGCCACTTCGTACAGGAGCCCGAAGTCGAGGAGCGTCTCCGGGGCCGCCATCTCCCGAAAGGCGGCCCACGAGATGGCGAGGGAAAGAACGACTCCGCCGATCCCCGCCGCGAGCCAGATCGTCTGGGAGGCAGCGGGCAACGGCGCGGTCCTGGAGAAGGTGTGCCAGTCGACCACGGAAAGGAGCACGGTGACGCTGGCGGCGATCAGACCGAGGACTCCAAGTCGTTGGGCTCCCGCCGAAACGAGCTCCGGAGGCAGAAAAGCCGTCGGCGTTTCCGCCGCGACGCGCCGCGCGCCCGAGGACTGCCTCTTGCGAAGGATGAAGCTCATGGTTCCTGGAGATCTTACCGGCCCGACCTTTGAGAAGTACGCTCTCGAGACGGCTTCGGTTCTAAACCACGCGGCCCTTTGTCCTCCACACGCCGACTGTGGAAGCGGACGCTCCCACAGCCCCTACTGCCGCGAAGAGTCTCGAGCCAGCCGAACCGGATCTAGAGCTCGCGGCGCGCGAAAGTCTCCGCGAAGGCAGCGGAGGAGGCGCGCGCCGCGGAAGCGAGAGCGGAGCCAAGGATCAGCCCCTCGGTCGAGCACCTTTGTGCGAGCCGAGGGGCGGTGCGCCAAGAGGCGCAGATCCTTCGCGCAGCTCTCGCGATATCTAGGAGTGCGAGACCCCGGGGTCCTTCTCCGGCTCGCGGTCGCTCCCGCGGATCTCGCGCCGGTCGGGCCCCTCGAACTGCTCGACCTGTTCCTCGAGCTCCTCTTTTTCCTTCTTCGTCATCTTCTCGTCGGCCGTGGAAGCGGCTTCGCCCGTCCGCGGAGCCTTCGAGTCTTTCGATGGATCCATGACTGGAGAGTCTATTCAATTCCCGCGCCCGGATGACCCGATCGGGATAAACTTGGGGCGTCGGGGGAGCCCACTCCGCCCGAGGGCGGAACGGCTGAGAGTTCCTCACGGTACCCGTGGAGGAAGACCCCAAACCTGATGCGGGTAATGCCGCCGTAGGGAGGTTTCGATGAGCACGCGAGCGGAATCCCTTCCCGCCAACGAGGTCGCCAACCGCGAGCCGCTGCCCGGATCTCGAAAGGTCTATGCCGCCGGTCCAGGCGGTCTGCGCGTGCCTTTCCGGGAGATCGAGCTTTCGCCGACCCGAGGCGCGCGCGGCGAGGTCGAGATCAACCGCCCGCTGAGGGTCTACGACACGTCCGGTCCGTACACCGATGCCGCCGCGGCGATCGATCTGCGCCAGGGGCTCCCGGAAATGCGCCGACCCTGGATCCTGGCCCGCGCGGCGTACGACGAGACCGCGCCGGTGCGGCCGGGCGCCCCGGAGCTCGCGCTGACGCGGCCGCGCAGGGTCTTTCGGTGCCGCGGCAACGCGACCCAGATGCACTTCGCGCGCAAGGGCGTCGTCACGCCGGAGATGGAATTCGTGGCTCTGCGCGAGAGCATCCCCGCGGAGTTTGTCCGCGACGAGGTCGCGCGCGGCAGGGCCATCATTCCCGCCAACATCAATCACCCCGAGTCCGAGCCGATGGCCATCGGCCGGAATTTCCTGGTCAAGATCAACGCCAACATCGGCAACTCCGCGGTGACGTCCTCGATCGAAGAAGAAGTCGAGAAGATGACCTGGGCCATCCGCTGGGGAGCGGACACGGTCATGGACCTCTCCACCGGCCGGAACATCCACGAGACGCGGGAGTGGATCCTGCGCAACTCCCCCGTTCCCATCGGAACCGTGCCGATCTATCAGGCGCTGGAGAAAGTCGACGGCAAGGCCGAGGAGCTGACCTGGGAGATCTACCGCGACACGTTGATCGAGCAGGCCGAGCAGGGTGTGGACTACTTCACGGTGCACGCCGGCGTGCGCCTGGCCTACATTCCCTTGACCGCGCGCCGCGTCACCGGGATCGTCTCGCGCGGCGGATCGATCCTGGCCAAGTGGTGCCTGGCGCACCACCAGGAGTCCTTCCTCTACACGCGCTTCGACGAGATCTGCGAGATCCTGGCGGCCTACGACGTCTCCTTCTCGCTGGGGGATGGGCTCCGGCCGGGCTCGACCGCGGACGCCAACGACGAGGCCCAGTTCGCGGAGCTCGAGACCCTGGGCGAGCTGACGCGGAAGGCCTGGGCCCACGACTGCCAGGTGATGATCGAGGGACCGGGACACGTTCCCATGCACCTGATCCGGGAAAACATGGAGAGGGAGCTGGCGGTCTGCCACGAGGCGCCGTTCTACACGCTGGGACCGCTCGTGACGGACATCGCTCCCGGCTACGATCACATCACCTCCGCGATCGGGGCGGCGATGATCGGATGGCTCGGGACGGCCATGCTCTGCTACGTGACGCCCAAGGAGCACCTCGGACTCCCAAACAAGAAGGACGTGAAGGACGGCGTGATCGCGTACAAGATCGCCGCGCACGCCGCGGATCTGGCCAAAGGGCATCCGGGCGCCCGGGAATGGGACGACGCGCTGTCCAAGGCCCGCTTCGAGTTTCGGTGGGAGGACCAGTTTCGCCTGGCTCTCGATCCGGAGACCGCCCGCGAATTCCACGACGAGACCCTGCCCGCGGAGGGCGCCAAGCTCGCCCACTTCTGCTCCATGTGCGGCCCGCACTTCTGCTCCATGAAGATCACCCAGGACGTGCGCGACTACGCCGCCTCGCTCGGCGTCGCCGAGGAAAAGGCGATCGAGCGTGGATTGGAGGACAAGTCGCGCGAATTCCGCGACCGGGGCGCGGAGATCTACCAGAAGAGCTAGCTCGCCGTCGCCTTTCCGCAGAAGGAGGTCCTCATGCCGACGCTCGGACGCGTCCTGCGATCGCTTCTGCTTCTCTCGGTCGCCTCGGTGTCCGGTGCGGCGACCGGCGTCTTTCGCGACCTGGCGATCCCCGGTTCTCCGGGCGGCGCGACGCAGCTGGTCGGTTTCGCATACGCATACTGGTTCACTGAGTTCGACGCCAACCGCATCGCGACGCTGACGCGCGACGGACAGTTTCAGGAGTTTCCGGTGCCGACTCCGAATTCCGGGCCGCACGGCATCGCTCTCGGCTCGAACAACGCGGTCTGGTTCACCGAGCTTAAGGCTGGCAAGATCGGCCGGCTCGCATCCGACGGAACGATCACCGAGTACGCCATTCCCACGCCGCAGAGCGCTCCGTGGGGAATCGTGCCCGCCGAGAACGGCGGCGCCTGGTTCACCGAATCCGCGGGGAACAAGATAGGACGCTTGAACGCCGACGGATCCGTCATCGAGTATGCGATTCCGACACCGAACGCGAGCTCTCGAGGCATTACGGCCGTGGAAGGCGGCGTGTGCTTCGCCGAGTTCGGAGCGGACCGGCTCGGCTGCCTCGTCAACGGCCAGATCGTGGAGGTCGCGCTGACACCGGGGTCGGGCCCACAGGAGTTCTCTTCCGACGGCGGCGCACACCTCTGGTTCACGGAGACGACCGGCAACCGCATCGGCGTACTGAGCTTTGGCTTTCCCAGTGACGTGCCACACGCGGCGCTCCAGGAGATCCCCATTCCGACTCCCGCGAGCGAGCCCCTCGGAATCGTCGCCGACTTCTCACCGGGCGCGGGAGCCTGGTTCTCCGAGAGGGCCGCCGGCCAGATCGGCTTCATGTCCGCAGACTTTCGCATCACCGAGTACCCGCTCCCCGACCGCGCGAGCCAGCCGACGGGAATCACCCTCTCGCTCTTCGGCGCGGAGTTTCTGGAGTCGCGCGCAGGGCGCCTGGCCGAAGTCCGGCCTGACGCCGTTGTCGCCGCGGGCGTCGGCACGAGCGGTCCGTGGAGGACGGCGATCGAGGTTTCCAACGTCCTGCCGCGGCCGCTCACCGTCTTTGCCGGAATCTCGGTGAGGCCCTCGGGCATCTCGATCGAGGGGAGCCTTCCGGAGCCAGCCGCGAATCTTCCACCAGGCGGGTCCGCCCGGTTCGATCTCGGACCGTCGAATCCCAACGGGCTCTTCACGTACTACGTCCGGGGCGAACAGGAGGCGGAGCTGCCGTCCGTCCGCGCCCGGATCTTCAACGCGGATCGCCCCGGCCAGTCTGCGGTCATCCCGACGATCCGCCTGTCGACGCTGACGAGCCTGAATCCCTCGACGCTTTCCTTTCCCGGAGCCGCGCGGGGCGGTGGCGCGCGGACGAATCTCATGCTCTGCGAGCTCACCCGCGAGGACGGCGACTTTGCGGTGGGCGCGTTCCGGATCGTGTCGTTGCGCGTCGATCTGTTCGATGCGGACGGCAACGCCGTCGCTTCGAAGACGGTGGAATTCATCGCCGGGAGGTCGGTCTACATCGGAGACGTCGTCGGCTGGCTCGGCGTCACGACGCTTCCACTGGGACAGATCCGTGTGACCCGGATCGACGATCGGAGCCTGATCTGGGGCTACGCCGCCACGATCGACTCCGACGGAGCCGTTTCCATCGTCGGAGGTCTGACTCCATGAGCGGTGCCTGGCATCGAATTCGCGGCTCCTGGTCCCTCGAAGCGACCCTCTTGCCCCAGCAGTCGCCGGGGACCGCGCGTCGAGGATAGTCTGTGCGTCGCAGAGCCGAGGAGGAAACACCATGACCGAAGTCACGCGTCACGAACCCGGCAGCTTTTCCTGGGCCGAGCTGGCCACGAGCGATTCGGAGGGCGCCAAGAAGTTCTACGCCGCTCTCTTCGGATGGAGCTTCGCCGATTCTCCCGCCGGCCCCGACATGGTCTACACGATGTGGAAGAAAGGGAGCAAGAGCGTCGGGGCGATGTACGGGCTGGGGCCGCAGCAAAAGGGCGTGCCGCCGCACTGGAACATTTACGTGACCGTTTCGTCCGCCGACGAATCGGCGAAGAAAGCGAAGGACCTGGGAGGAACGCTTCTGGCCGAGCCGTTCGACGTGATGGACGTGGGCCGCATGGCGACGATCCGGGACCGCGAAGGCGCGGCCTTCTGCGTGTGGCAGGCGAAGAAGCACATCGGCGCGGAGGTCGTCAACGAGCCCGGCGCGATGTGCTGGTGCGAGCTCGACACGACCGACACCGAGTCGGCCAAGACGTTCTACACGGGCCTCTTCGGCTGGGGCGCCAAGGCCGGAGGCGACTACACCGAGTTCCAGCGCGCCGGAACGTCGATCGGCGGCATGATGAAGATTCCCCCCGAGTGGGGCTCGGTGCCGCCGAACTGGCTGACCTACTTCGCGGTCGAAGACTGCGACGGGACGGCGAAGAAGGCGAGCGATCTCGGCGGCAAGCCGATCGTCCCGCCCACCACCATCGACAACGTCGGCCGTTTCGCCGTGCTCGCGGATCCGCAGGGAGCCGTCTTCGCGGTGATCAAGCTGGCGATGTAGGGGCCCTTTTCGATGTAGCGGAACCCCAGCCCCACCGAATATATCAGATTTGCTATATCCGGCTCAGTGCGCCGGCGCCTCGAGGAGGCGTGAGGCCTCGCCCGCGAACCGGCCGAAGCCGCTCGACGTCGCGTCGCGCGCGAGCGAAGCGAGCTCGGCGCGGCCCCGCGCCGCCTGGCCGGAGTCGAGATCGAGCTGCGCGAGGGCCAAGCGGGCGTCCAGCTGAAAATTGACCCAGCCGATCCGATCCGCCTTCTGCAGGACCTGCTGAATCTCCTTGCGCGCCGGCCCGGCGAGGCCGGCGGCGGCGTCGGCCCGGGCGAAGGCGAGACGCGCGGGAAGGACCTCGTTCTGCTGCGCATCCTCGAGCAGGGGGCGGGCCTGGTCCGAGATCTCCTTGGCGTCGCGGCGCCGGCCGAGCGCCAAGAGCGCGCGCACGAGGGTGCCTTGCGCGAGCGCCGAGTTTCCCTTCTCGCGCTGCTCCCGGAAGTGCTCGCCCGCCTCGCGGGCCAGGCGCGCGGCCTCCTCCGGTTGTCCCGAAGCCGTCAGCGCGTCGGCGACCGAGAGCGCGATCTGCGCGCGCGTGTCGACGTCCCCGAGCTTCGTCGCGATCGCCATCGCTTCCTGGGCCGCGGCGCGCGCGCGGGCGACGTCTCCCATGTCGAAGAAGATGCTGGAGAGCTCGTTGAGAACCCCCGCCCGTCCCGCCTCGTCCTTCAAGCGGATGCGGATCGCCAGCGCCTGCTCGTAGCTCTCGCGCGCGGATTGCAGGTTTCCCCCGGAGTGGCTCACGTCGCCGATGCACTCCAGGCTCCAGGCCTCCCAGGTCGGTTTGGCAATCTCGCGGGAAATGGCGAGCGCCTGTCGGTGAAGATCCATGGCGCGGGCCAGATCCCCCTGGTCCCAGGCCACGGTGCCGATCCCGTTCAAGGCCCAGGCGATGCCCGAGCGATCGGCGACTTCCTGGTAGAGCGCGCGGAGCCGCTCGAGCTCCTGGCCGATCAAGCGCAGGTCGCCGGCCAAGAGCCAGTCGAGGTTGATCGTGTTGGTCAGGGCGGCCGCCTGGCCGTGCCGGTCGCCGATGTCGGAGAAGATGTCGAACGCCTGCCCATAGAGCGCGCGCGATCCGGAAATGTCGCCGCGGGCGGCGCGCAATCCGGCGAGGCTCGACAGGGCGGACGCCTCGCCGGCGCGGTCGCCGACCTGCCTGTAGAGGGACCGCGCCTCCTCGTACTTCGGCAGCGGGCCCGCGTAGTCGCCCAGGTCTTCCATCGCGCTGCCTTCTTCCAGGCGCGCCTGCGCCAGGATCATCTTGGTCCCGAGCCGATGGGCCTTGTCCACGGCCCGTGTCGCCGCGGCCAGCTGGCGCCGGTGATCCGAGAGCGCGGCAGCGGCGGCCGCCTCCGCGAGGTCGATGCGCGGGTCCTCGGCCTGGATGCCGGGCGACTTTCGGAGCAAAGCGACGGTCTGCAGCGCCGCGTTCGCGCGGCCTGCCGCGATCTGCATCCGCGCCACGCGAAGACCATATTCGATGTCGTCGGGGAACCAGGTCCAAAGCGCCTGGTAGAGCTGGACGGCCTCGTCCCATTTCTTGCGGGCCTGCGCGCGCTGCGCCTGAACACCCAAACGCTCTTCCCGGGACAGTCCCTCCGACCGCTCGACGGCTTTGCCCGCCTCGTCCTCCGCGCGCGCGTCGTACCCGAGCGTCACCCAGGCCTCCGAGAGCGCGGAGTGGGCCAGCGCGAAGCCCGGCTCCGCCGCCGTCGCGCGGAGCAGAAGGTCGCGCGCGGCGGAGGCTTCGCCGCGGTGCAGGCGATCGAGCCCTTCGGCGTAGAGGCGGGCCGCCGCGGGATTCCTGGGGAGGGCGGCCGCGACCGCCGCGGCCTCCACGTCCGTTCGTCCGGCCAGACCGAGCTTCAAGCGCAGGATCTGTCCCGCTGCCGAAACGAGGCGGAAGAGATCCGACTCCGTCCCCGTCTCGGAGACCGCCGCCAGCGTCTCGCCGCTCCCGGTGTCCTGCACCAGGACGTCGAGGCGGATCTGCTCGCCGCCCGGCGCGGGAATCGCGACGTAAGAGCCGAGGACGACCTCGTCGGCGTCGAGGTCGTTGCGCATCGTCCCGAGCGTCTCGGCGGAAAGAGCGCCCGTCGCGGGCGTCAGGCGGCGGCGCGCGACGTTCTCCGCCGGCACGATCCGCATCTGTTCTCCCGCGGAAAGCTCGGCGGTCACCATCGCCGCGAGCGCGGTCGAGAGCCAGTCCGCTTCGTGGCGGTCGGAGAGATTGCGCAGGCCGAGAACGGCGATCGAGCGCCGTGCGTGAGGAACAGACTTCGCGGTCGTCGGGGAGGGCGCGGAACGCGGCCTCGCGCGGTAGGCGATGAGAAGAGCCAGACCGACCAGGACGGCCGCGGCGAGACCAGCGGTGAGGAGCGCGGGTGAAATCCGGCGACGGCCAGGTTTCGATGCCGGGCCGGCGGCCGAGCCTGGTTCCGCTCGCGGCGCTGTCCCCGAAACGGCCGTGATGCTGGCGCTGGCCAGACCGAAGATCAGATCGCGGGCCGACTGGAACCGCTCCTCCGGATTCTTCTCCAGGCAGTGACGGACGATCCGTTCGAGATCCGGCGGCATGCTGATTCCGATCGCCGAGAATTCCGGCGGCTCCTCCTTCAGGATCGCCGTCATCGTCTCCGCGGCCGTTTCGCGGGCAAACGCGCGCCGGCCCGAGAGCATCTCGTAGAGGACGGCGCCGAAGGAGAAGATGTCAGAGCGCCGGTCGGCCGGCAGTCCCCGCACCTGCTCCGGCGACATGTAGCCGGAGGTTCCCATCACGGAGCCGGGCTCGGTGGCGGCGGCGGACGCCCAGCCATCGGCGGCTTCAACGCCCGGACCGCCGGGCGTCCACTTGGCCAGACCGAAGTCCAGGATCTTGACCCGGCCGTCTCTGGTCACGAAAACGTTCTCCGGTTTCACGTCTCGATGGACGACCCCCTTTTCGTGAGCGGCGGCGAGGCCCTCCGCGAGCGGCAATCGCGTAGTCGATCGCCTTGCGCGGGGGCAACGGCCCGGCGGCCAGCCTCAGTCGAAGCGTCTCGCCCTCGAGCAGCTCGGTGACGATGTAGGGCGAGCCTTCGTGCGAGCCGAAATCGTGGACCGCCGTGATGCCGGGGTGATTGATCGCGCTGGCCGATCGAGCCTCCTGCTCAAAGCGCCGCAAGCGTTCCGGATCCTGGGCCAGGGATTTGGGAAGAACCTTGATCGCGACCTCTCGGTTCAGCCGGGGATCACGCGCGCGGTAGACCTCTCCCATCCCGCCGGCGCCGATGGGGGCGAGGATCTCGTAAGGGCCCAGCCGCGTCGTGTGGCTCGTGGGGGGAGGCGCCACGGGCGCCGTGGGAATGCCAACGGGCGCCGGCGCCGCTTCGGCCGGCGTGGGTTTGACCGCCGGCATCGCTTCCGCCCGGGTCGCGGCGGGCTCTTTCTCCGGACCGACCCGGACCGGCGCGACGAAGCGATAACCCACCCGCGGGATCGTCTCGATATAGAGACCTCCGCCGTCGGAATCTCCGAGGGCCTTCCGGATGGACCAGACGTTCTTGGTGAGATTGCTCTCTTCGACGACGGCGTCGGGCCAGAGAGCCGCCATGAGCGCTTCCTTGGTCATGAGGCGCCCGGCGTTCGCGACGAGAAGAACGAGGGTGTCGAAGACCTTGGGTTGCAGAGCCAGGAGCTCGCCGTCCCGCCAGAGGCGGCGCTCCCGGGCCTCCAGGCGGAACAAGCCAAAGCCGTACTGATCGGCGGGGGCGTTCGCCGAGCTATCCATCGTCTGGCCAGAAGAAATCCATAGAGAACCCAGCGCTAGCCCAAGGACCGAATTATTCCATGCGGGCATCCTTCGCGGCGAAGGAGGAACCGCCCATGTTGTCCCGTTCTGTTCGCCTGGTCATCCCGTCGATCTTGAGCGTCCTGGGGATTTCGGGCGCGGCGGCCGCCGTTGGCGCAGAAAGCCGCCCGGCGGCAATCGGCAATTGGAGCGCGCCGGCGTCGTGGTCGCCGGCAGCCGCGAAGACGGGTTCCGCGCGGCCTTTGAGCACGCAGAGCGATCTGACCGGGGCCTTGCCGTTCGTGGCGGTGACGCCGTGCCGGCAGTACGACTCGCGCAACAGCTCGCCGCTGGCCGACAACACGCCGCGAACAATCAGTCTCAACGGCGCCCCGTGCGGCCTCCCGTCCTCGATCGGCGCGGTTTCGGTCAACATAACGATCTTCTCGATCACGGGAGCCGCGGGAAACGGAGTCTTCAAAGTCGGCCTCGCCTTCCCTCCGACGACCGCCTGGATCAACTACCCGCCCTCGGAGACGCAAAGAGCCAACGCCGGCGTCGTGCCGGTGAACAGCCCTTTTCCGACCATCGCGGTCCAGGTCAACCAGGGCGGCGGCTCGGTCCAATTTACGGTCGACGTTAACGGCTACTACGTTTCCACGTTGAACAACGGGGAGCAGTTCCTCATCACGGCGAACGCGGGCGGCGGCGCGATTCGAGGAGTGAATTCGTCGGGCGACGGCGTTCAGGGGCAGACGGCGGGCGGCGGCTCGTCCGGCGTCTACGGAAACAACACCGGCGGGGGCAAGGGCGTGTTTGGCGCCAGCACGAGCGGCAACGGCGTCGAAGGTCAGAGCACCTCGGGCGACGGCGTGCACGGACACTCGGCTGGAGGCAGCGCATCGGGAGTCGCGGGGGTGAATGACGGCAACGGCAACGGCGTCTTCGGCTTGAGCGCGCAGGGAGACGGCGTCTCCGGAACCGGCGCGACGGGCGTTCACGGCTCGAGCACGTTCGGCTGGGGAGTCTACGGCCACAGCCAGGCGAGCGACGGTGTCCACGGCGACACCCCCAGCAACAACAGCGCGGGCGTCGCCGGGATCAATACCGCCAACGGCTATGGAGTCTTCGGGTCGACGAACGACGGCAACGGAGTGTTTGGATCGACAAACAACGGGAATGGAGTGTTCGGAACAGCGACCGGAAACTCGCAGGCTGGCGTCGGAGTCCACGCCGTGGGTACCGAAGTGGATTGCGTTCCAGGGCATCCTATTTGTTTCGCGGGTTCGCTCGCCCTGCTGGCGGAAGGGGACGCGCACTTCAACAATACCGTAACGATGTATCAGGCCCTGTGGGTCGTCGACAACAAGAACTTCGTCACTCCGCATCCCACCGACCCGACAAAGCAGATCGCGTTCGTGAGCCTGGAGGGACCGGAGTCGGGAACCTACTTCCGAGGGACCGGTCACCTCACCGGCGGATACGCGGAGATCGACGTCCCGGAAAGCTTCCGGCTCGTGACGTCACCTGTTGGACTGAGTGCCGTGGTGACGCCCGTCGGCCAGCTCGCGACTCTGGCGGTCATCAGTCGCTCTCTGGACAAAATCGTGGTCCAGGGTTCCGCGGACGTGGAGTTCGACTACGTGGTCAACGGGGTGCGGGCCGGCTATAAGAACTATGAGCCGATCCAGGACAACGTCGCCTTCGTTCCGAGAAGCGCGTCGGACAAGACGCTCATGCAGTTGCCCGACGAGGCCGCTCGCCGGCTCAAGGCCAACGGAATCTTGAACGACGACGGCACGCTCAATCTCGAGACGGCCCATCGGCTCGGTTGGGACCAGCGGCCTGGATGGGATCGAGTCCCTCCGACCCGGCCCGCCGAGAACGAGCCGGCCTCCACATCACACTGAGCGGTTGCAGGCAGCGGAAGTCGATGCGATTGCGCGTTCTGAGACTTCATGAAGGAGGATTTATGGTTTCACCTTTCCGGATCGTGATTGGGCTGTTGCTCGGTATGGCCAGCGCCTTCGCAGAAGCGCGCCAACCGGAGACGATTCGCGACTGGCGCGCGCCGGCGTTCTGGTCGCCGAGGTCTGTCGATGTGGCATCGGCCCGACCTCTGAGCGTGCAAGGCGACCTGACCGGGGCCCTGCCGTTCGTGGCGGTCACGCCGTGCCGGCAGTACGACTCGCGCAATACCTCCGCGCTGCCCGAGAACACGCCGAGAACGGTCAGCCTGAGCGGCGCGCCGTGCGGCATCCCGTCGTCAGTGGGCGCCGTCTCCGTCAACATCACGGTCTTTTCGATCACCGGAGCGACCGGCAACGGCGTCTTCAAGGTCGGGGTCTCCTCACCGCCGACGAGCGCCTGGATCAACTATCCGCCCTCGGAAACTCAGAGGGCCAACGCCGGCGTGGTGTCGGTCGGCTCCGGGAACATCGTGGTCCAGGTCAACCAGGGCGGCGGCTCGGTCCAGTTCACCGTCGACGTGAACGGCTACTACGTTTCCACCTTGAACAGCGGGGAGCAGCTGCTCATCACCGCCAGCTCTGGCGGCGGCGCGATCCGGGGAGTGAATGCCTCGGGCGACGGCGTGCAGGGGGAGACGGCCGGGGCCGGCTCATCCGGCGTTTACGGGAAAAACACCGGAGGAGGGAAAGGAGTCTTCGGAGCGAGCGGCGGCGGCAACGGCGTCGAAGGTCAGAGCACCTCGGGCGTCGGCGTGAATGGCGGCAGCTCGTCGGGGGCGGGAGTCTCCGGCGCGAGCAACAGCGGCGACGGTGTGTTCGGAACCGGTGCGACGGGCGTTCACGGCTCGAGCACGTTCGGCTGGGGCGTCTATGGCCACAGCCAGGCCGCCGACGGCGTCCACGGCGACACGCCCGACAACAACAACTCCGGCGTCGCCGGGATCAACACCGCCCACGGATACGGAGTCTTTGGCGTCTCGCAGACGGGGATCGGGGTCTTCGGAGGCAATGTCGATAGCACGAACGACCCTCCTGATTCGATCGGTGTGCTGGGGATCGGCGGTAGCGGCGGTACGAGCGCCGAAGGCGGACCGGGCGTCAAGGGAGTTGCGGGTACAGGCATCGCCACAGGCGCATGGCCCGGAGTTTGGGGAGTTGCAGGCACCGGCGGCTACGGGCTCTACGCCAGTGGCGATATCGGTGCATCGGGAGACAAGACCTTCGTCGAACCCCATCCCACGGATCCGACAAAGGAAATTCGCTACGCGTGTCTGGAAGGGCCCGAGGTCGGGACCTACTTCCGCGGAAGCGGACACATTACCGACGGCTTCGCGACGATCGCGATTCCCGAGGATTTCAAGATGGTGAGCGATGAAGCGGGCATCACCGTTCAAGTCACCCCCGTCGGTTCGCTGGCGACTCTGGCCTGCGTCAAGCGTTCGCTCGATGAAATCGTCATTCAGGGATCGGCCGACGTCGATTTCGATTTCACCGTCAACGGTGTGAGGAAAGCCTTCAAGGACTTCCAGCCGGTCGTTGCAAACACGATCTTCGTTCCGTCTTCGGCGTCCGACCCGCTCTTCTTGCGCGGCCTGCCCGCCGAGAGCATCCGGCGTCTCAAGGCCAACGGCATCCTGAAGGCCGACGGGTCCATCAACGAAGAGACAGCGCACCGACTGGGCTGGGACCAACGGCCTGGTTGGAATCAACCGCTTCCGGCGCCGATCGCCGCTCTCAAGCCGGCTCCGACCTCGAACTGACGGATTGCGACGGTGCCAAAGCGGATGCAACTGCGCGTTTTTCAATCTTCTTGAAGGAGGACCATCCATGGCTTCCCATCTTTTCCGAACCGCGATCGGGTTGTTGCTGGGGGTGGCGAGCGCCGTTAGCGCGGCGAGCGAGCTGGCGAGCATTCGGAACTGGAGCGCGCCGGCGTCGTGGTCGCCGGCATCCGGGAAGACGGGTTCCGCGCGGCCTCTGAGCGCACAAAGCGATCTGACGGGAGCGCTGCCGTTCGTGGCGGTGACGCCGTGCCGTCGGTACGACTCGCGCAACACCTCCGCTCTGGCCGATAACACTCCAAGGACCATCAGCTTGAGCGGAGCGCCGTGCGGCATTCCTTCCTCGGCCGGGGCGATCTCGGTCAACATCACGGTCTTCTCGATTGCCGGGGCCGCGGGCAACGGCGTCTTCAAGGTCGGCGTTTCTTCGCCGCCGACGACGTCCTGGATCAACTACCCGCCGTCGGAAACTCAGAGGGCCAACGCCGGCGTGGTGTCGGTCACCTCCGGGAACATCGTGGTCCAGGTCAACCAGGGCGGGGGCTCGGTCCAGTTCACCGTCGACGTCAACGGCTACTACGTCTCCACCTTGAACAGCGGGGAGCAGCTGCTTATCACCGCGAGCGCGGGCAGCGGCGCGATCCGGGGAGTGAATGCGTCGGGCGACGGCGTGCAGGGGGAAACGGCCGGGGCCGGCTCGTCGGGCGTCTACGGGAACAACACCGGCGGCGGCAAGGGTGTCTTCGGCGCGAGCGGCGGCGGCAACGGCGTCGAAGGTCAGAGCACGGGCGGTTCCGGCGTGCGCGGCGATAGCGCGTCCGGTCCGGGAGTCTCTGGTCAGAGCAATTCCAACGGCGTGGAGGGTCACACCACGGGCTCCGCCAGCGGCGTTTACGGCGCAACCGACAGCGGGTCAGGCTACGGCGTCGCGGGACGTGCGGGAGCGGGAAGCCAGCTTCTCGCGGCCACGGACACCGGTGTCCTCGGCGATAGCGACGGCGGCTACGGCGTGCTGGGCTTGAGCTTGCACGGAGACGGCGTGCATGGCGAGGCGACCGGTGCGGGCCTGTCCGGAGTCGCCGGCATCGATGCCAGCGGCGCGACGCTGTCGACCCACGGCGTCTATGGTGGAAGCGATCACGGGTACGCCGTCTTCGCCCAAACCATCGATGGATATGCGCTGTACGGCGACGGAAACGCATACGTCTCGGGCAGCCTCGTCGTCGCCGGGCTGAAGGCCTTCGTGATGCCGCACCCGACGGACCCGGACAAGCAGATCGCGTTCCTATGCATGGAAGGCCCCGAATCAGGCACTTACTTCCGGGGCACCGCGCACCTGGTCGGAGGATACGCCGAGGTTCCCGTGCCGGAGAGCTTCCGTCTGGTCACGTCCGAGCGCGGTCTCACCGCCGTCGCGACGCCGGTCGGCGCTCCGGCCTCGATCTATTGCGTCTCCAAGACGCTGGACAAAATCGTGTTCCAGGGCTCTCACGACGTCGACTTCGACTACGTCGTTGGCGGCGTGCGTTCCGGCCTCGACGGTTACCAACCGATCCAGAAGAACACCGCGTTCGTTCCCCGCAACGCTTCGGACGATTCCTTAACGCGTCTGCCCATCGAGACCGTCCGGCGGCTGAAGACGAGCGGAGTTCTCAAAGAAGACGGCTCGATCAACGAAGACACGGCGCACAGGCTCGGCTGGGATCAGCGCGCGGGCTGGAATCGAACGCTTCGGACGCCGGAGGGCGAAACCAGGTCGGCTCAAGTTTCAAACTGACCGGCCGCGAGCGTCGGTTCGCATGCGGCGCTCATTGCCGATCCAAATATGAGGAGGACCATCCGTGACTTCATCTCTCTTGCGTACATCGATGGCGTTGGTGCTCGGCGCGGCGAGCGTCATCGGAGCGGCCAGCCAGCCGGCGGCGATTCGGAACTGGAGCGCGCCGGCGTCGTGGTTGCCGGCATCCGCGAAGGCGGGCTCGGCGCGGCCTCTGACCGTGCAGAGCGACCTGACGGGAGCGTTGCCGTTCGTGGCGGTGACGCCGTGCCGTCAATACGACTCGCGCAACACCTCCGCTCTGGCCGATAACACTCCAAGGACCATCAGCCTGAGCGGCGCGCCGTGCGGCATTCCTTCCTCGGCCGGCGCGGTCTCGGTCAACATCACGGTCTTCTCGATCGCCGGCGCGACGGGAAACGGCGTGTTCAAGGTCGGCGTCTCTTCGCCGCCGGCGAGCGCCTGGATCAACTATCCGCCCTCGGAATCTCAAAGGGCCAACGCCGGCGTGGTGTCGGTCGGCTCCGGGAACATTGTGGTCCAGGTCAACCAGGGCGGCGGCTCGGTCCAGTTCACCGTGGACGTCAACGGCTACTACGTTTCCACCTTGAACGGCGGAGAGCAGCTGCTCATCACCGCGAGCGCGGGCGGCGGCGCGATCCGGGGAGTCAACAGCGCCGGCGTCGGCGTCTGGGGGGAGAGCTCCGCCAACGACGGCGTCCATGGTCATACCTCCGCCGCGGGCTGCTGCGCGAGCGGGGTCGCGGGCCTGGCAGACGGCGCCAACTACGGCGTCTACGGGGCAGACGGGACGGGTGTGGGCATGTTCGGCACGTCTTTCACGGGGATCGGCGTCGAGGGACGCGAAGGATCGGGAAGCGGCGTGGTCGCGCCGGGGCACACGGCCGTCTTCGGCGATTCCGATACCGGCTACGGCGTGCTCGGCGGGAGCGCCCAGAACGACGGCGTGCACGGACAGGCGAGCGCCGCCTCCTCCTCCGGTGTGGCCGGCGTCCACACGGCTCAAGGCAACGGCGTCTTGGGTATCAGCGTCAGCGGCATCGGGGTCTCGGGTCACAGCACGAGCGGCCCCGGGCTTCACGGCGACAGCGCCTCGGGCGACGGCATTCAGGGTCAGACCGCCAGCGGATCGGCGGTCGGCGTCTCCGGCTTCAACAGCAGCAATGGCGCCGGCGTCTTTGGCTTGAGCGCTGGCGGAGACGGCGTCGTCGGAAGTAGCACTTCGGGCGCCGGCGTCCGGGGGGAGAACACTTCGACGGCAGGGTTCGGCGTCGTCGGTGCCGGAAACCTGGGGGTGTTTGGCGTTTGCATCACGTCGACGGGTAACGGCGTCGAGGGCCTCACCGGCGAGAACTCCTACCCCGGGGCTCCCGCTCTCGTCGGAGTTCTGGGAGAAGCGCACAATGGCGTGGGCATGTACGGCGCCAGCTTCGGCGGCGACGGTGTGCAGGGTTACACCAACTCCGCAATCACCTCCGGCGTCTACGGAAACAACACAGGGGGCGGCAAGGGCGTCTTCGGCTTGAGCTCCGGAGGCAGCGGTGTGGAAGGTCAGAGCACCGGCTTTGGCGTCTTCTCCCGCGGCGACTTCGGAGGCACGATGGCGAAGTACTTCGTCGAGCCGCACCCGACCGATCCGAGCAAGGAGATTCGATACGCGTCGCTCGAGGGCAACGAGGTCGGCACGTACTTTCGCGGCACCGGCCATCTGGTCCAGGGCCAGGCGACGATCGTCGTGCCCGAAGACTTCCGGATGGTCACGGACGGCGACGGCCTCACCGTCCAGTTGACGCCGATTGGCCGAGCCGCCGGACTGTACTGCGTTTCGCGGTCTCTCGATCGGATCGACGTCGCCGGCGCGGAGGACGTCGACTTCGACTATCAGGTCAACGGCATCCGCAAGGCGTTCGTGGGCTTTCAGTCGATCCACGACAACGTCGCCTTCGTGCCGCGATCGCTGGACGCGAAGGCGCTCACGGTCGGCCTTCCGCCGGAAAGCGTACGGCGGCTGATCGCCAACGGAATCTTGAACGACGACGGCTCGATCAACGAAGAGACCGCTCGGCGCCTCGGCTGGGACCAGCGCCCGGGATGGGATCGGGCGGCGTCGAACTGACGCCGACCGGAAAGGAGATGTGTCCATGAACGACCTGGCGAAATGTCGGAAATGCGGGTCGCCGATCCTCGGAAACGAGTGGTTCTGTTCGAATTGCGGCGAGCGCGTCGGCCAAGCTGCGCCGCAGGCGGCTCCGAGCGGTCCGCCGGGCCGCTCGTCCGGCGCGAGAGTAATCGTTTCGGTCCTCGCCGTCGTGGCGGTGGTCGCCGTCGCCGCCGCGGCCGGCGTTTACGTGGTCGGCCGGCGGGTGGTCAAGGCCGTCGACTCCCGGACCGATGGTGCTCTGGGCCGCGTGGCCCGGAGCGTCGGGAAGATGGAGCGCGAAGAGAGGCGCGACGCCACCTTCGGCTGCAGTCTGCTGTCGAAGCAGGACGCGGCGGCGATTGCCGGGACTCCGATCACGCGCACGGAGACAGCGTCGGATTCCTGCGCGTACTTTGGCGTACCCGATCCGTCCCTGAATCCGGAAGCGATCGCGATGAAGAGTCTGCCGGGTGTCGCCCCGGATTCTCAGGCCTCCCGGATGATCGATCAGGTCGCCGGCGCCATGCGTGCGCACGTGGAGGCGCAGGATCCCGGCACGCGGGCCGGCCCCGGCGGGGAGCGGCTGTTGTTTTCGGTGCATTGCTCCGCGGCGCTCTCCGCGAGCATGGAAGCCGGAAAGAACGCGAGCAACCCGGCGACCGGCGGCGAGGCGGTTCCTGGCATCGGCGACGAGGCTTTCTTCATGGGCATGGGGAGGATGTTCTTCGTGCGCAAGGGGGCCAACTACATCCTGGTCCAGCCCCAGTTCGTGAAGGACCCGCATGGCGTCGCCATCGCCGCGGCCAGAAAGGTCCTGGAGTCACCGAACTTCGGCGGATGAGAAGGAGAAATCAGGTGAAAGATCGAGACCCACGTCGCGAAGCGGCGCGGAGCATTCCACGGTGGATTTCGTTGGGACTCTTTCTCGTCGCGGCCGCGAGTCCGGCGGCGCCGGCCAAGCCGTCCAGCCCGTGCGACCAGAAGTGGGTGACCGCCGGAGATGTCGCGGGCATTCTCCGCCCGCCCATCACCGCCGTCAAAGACATTCCGGGAGACCCCCAATCGTGTGAGTTCAAGACATCGAGCTTTCCCTCGATCACGGTCAGTTTTCGCCCCGGCCTTGGAAAGGTGACGGTCGAAACCTGGGCCGCCGGGAGGATGCCGTCCAGGGCGACGCCCCTTTCAGGCGTCGGCGACAGCGCCGTGTGGGTGGACGATCTCCACGAGGTGGACGCTCAGAAGAACAACGCGCTCTGCGTCGTCACCGCCAACGGCGCCGGCCGGGACTTCGCGATCGGGAAAAGCGAGATCCAGAAGAGGCTGGGCGGCCTGTGCAACAAGATCTTTGCCGCCGCAAAATGACGGCTTCGACTTCGTCGAACGGGAAGACGGCGTGAATGGTGGTCGTCGAGGAACGAGAGCGGAGCAATTCACAACACTCACACAGAGGAGATCGCGTCATGAAACTCCCCGCATTGATCATCGCCCTGTCCACGCTGGCGAGCGTCAGCGCTCACGCGGATCAAGCCGCCTGCGAGCGGATCCTCGAGGCGAACAGGAAGACCGGCAGCAGCCACGGGCAGATGAAGACGACGGGATACAACTTTGCCCCCGACACGCCCGCCATCTACGGTCCCGGGACCCACACCTGCAGTTATCTGCGCGACGAGACCGTGGACGGCCAGGCCGCCTCCGTGTATCGCGAGCAATATCAGTCGAAGACCGGCAGCACCGACGCGCAGATCTGGATTTCCAAGTCCTCCGGATTGGTGCTGCGCGAGGAGCAGGACGGCAACGTGACCGGCAAGGGCAAAGGCCACATCGCCTATCGATGGACGTCCGCGGAGCCCGTTCGTGCCGGCGCCGCCGCCGTTCAGAGCAACGGCAAACTGCCGATGTACCCGCGCGGCCGCAACTTGAACGAGATGCCGGCGTCGGCGGTCGAGAGGGGCGTGCCGATGGTCCTCGAGACCGGCGACTCGGTCCAGACAGTCGACGCCTGGTACAAGGCCAACGCTCCGAAGTCCTGCGCCCGCTCGACCGCGTCCCAGGGCGTCAAGTACGCCTGCCCGAGCGGCAGCATCATGATCTATGCGCACGCCGGCAAGACGCAGATCGCGTTCGTTCCGACGATGCCGTCGTCCATGGGGAGGTAACCATGAACGGGGACATCCGTTCCAGGCCGGTCACATCGAGAGGCGCAGCGCCCCGCCGGGATGGAGTCAGACCATGAGGATCCTCCCTCGCGTTCTGGCTTGCGGCCTGGCCGCAGCATGGTCCGTGGGCAACGCGAGCCGGGCGGGCGCGCTCGACTCCGCCTGTCAGGCTCTGATGGACGCGCAGATCAAAGCCGTGAAGATGCCTTACCGGGTTCACGCCACGATCGTGCCTGCGCTCTCGGGCAGCCGATCACCGTCCGGCAAGACTCCTGGGGTGGACAAGCCGACGGAAGAGGACATCGTCTTCACCGGCACGGCCCTGTACATCCGAATCCGGGGAAGGGACTGGAAGATGGTTCCGGAAACCGCCGAGGAGAATGTCGCCGAGATTCGCCGCAAGGCCCAGACGTCCAAGGCAACCTGCCGGCAGATCGGCGAGGAAAACGTCGGCGGCGAGGCCGCCGTCGTCTACATCGAGCACGATGAGACCGAATCCGGGACCGTCGACAGCAAGTCCTGGATCTCCAGGAGTCGGGGCCTTCCTTTGCGCATGGACGTGACGACGCCGCGCGGCACGACGACCAATCGTTACGAGTACGGGAACGTACAGCCGCCGCCGGGCGTCCGCTGAGGGTTCCGGCGGACGGCAGGAATCGAGTTTCTGGAGAGAACGGGGGAGTCATGAGAGAGATTTCAAGGTCGGTGATCAACAATAACGCACCGCATCAAATGAAAGGAAATCCATTATGAATAACCACATTTACACCGGCAAGACCCAGCAGAACAAAACGCAACGTCTCGTTTTGTTACTTCCCATCGTTCTGCTTTTGTCGATCCTTCCCGCAAGAGCGGATGACAATGAGAAAGCGCAATGTCATGCCTTCTACGGTCCGTTTACCTCGGTCGTCGTGCCGCCGCCCGACTGCAAGTCGCCGGTGGGACTCTGCACTCACGGCACGTTGGTTGGCGAATTCCCGGCCACCTACGATTTCACGGCCCTGACGCAGATGACCGATCCTAACGATCCGAATATCGTCACCCTGACTGGAAAGAGCATTGTCACAACTGCCGCGGGTGTGATTGACACCGACGACGTCAGCGTCATCAACTTCGCCACCGGCGACTTCGTCACCAAAGCTCTTGTTCATAAGACCAAAATCCGCGACGCGAAAACCGGAGGCTTCATAGCTGCCGGAAATCTGGATCTGGCGACCGGTCAGGCCACCGGGAATTATTCCGCCATTCTCTGTTCGCGCGGGGACGATTAACTGAGGAGTTGAACGCAAGGGCACTGCCAATACGTCACAGGTGTCTGCCGTAAAGAAACAGTCATCGCGCCGGCGACCCTGTCCACTGACGGCAGCCCTGCTTTCCGGATCGGCACTGATCGCCGGCCGCGATTACCTTTGTGGCCGGGACAAATCGGAGTTCCCCGATGGTTATGATCCCGTCCAGGCTGCTCTGGCAGACCGGCGATCCGGAGTCTCGGCCAAAGTGAGAAATGGGTCGGCCGATACGGAAGGCGATCGATGGCTGTGCCGCACATGACCCGGCGGTCGAGGAAGGGAAATATGAAAACGAGACCCGGCCTGCTCATCGGTGTCCTGCTCTGCGGCTTCTGCGCCATCTTGGCGGGGTCGCCGCCGCCGCCAGCGGCGCGTCACGCTCCCTCCGCCGACCCTCTCTCGGGCATCGTCGTCAACGCGACCGTGCACAGCCCTGCGCTCGTCGGCAATCTGCTCGGTGACTCTCCCGATCGGCCCGTTGCGATCTATCTTCCTCCGGGCTACGCGAGCAGTGCTTCGCGGTTCCCCGTGATCTATCTCCTCCACGGATACGGCAGCACGAACGGGGGCAATCGTGCCTGGACCAAAGGGGATTGGGCCAACGTGCCCAAGATGATGGATCGCTTGATCGCCGCAGGAACGATTCGCAAGATGATCGTCGTCATGCCTGACGCCTCCGACAAGCTGGGCGGCGCCTTCTACACCAATTCGGTCGCGGCGGGGAACTGGGAAGACTTCATCACGCGTGATCTCGTGAGCGACATCGACGCCCGGTACCGAACGATCCGGCGCGCCGCGAGTCGCGGCATCGCCGGCCATTCGATGGGCGGTTACGGCGCCCTCAAACTCGCCATGAAGCATCCGGACATCTATGGCGCCGTGTATGGCTTGAGCGCGTGTTGCATGGAATGGAGCGGCGGGATGTCACCCGCCAACCCGGCCTGGGACAAGACGGTGGGCTTCAAGACCCTGGACGACGTCGCCGCTGCCCAGAACGATATCGTCAAGAGGGGCTACGACTTCAAAGATCCAGAGGTCCCGCGAACGTTTCTCGCCCTCGTGTTCGTGGCCTTGTCCGCCGCGTGGTCGCCCGACCCGGAGCGTCCTCCCCTCTATGCGGATCTGCTCGTCGAAGGCAGCGGCGATGCGCGCAAGGTTCTGGAAATGCCGCAGGCCCGTTGGTCCGCCAACATGCCGGTCGCGATGCTCGGCCAGTACCGCTCGAATCTCGCCCGTCTCCACGCGATCGCCTTCGATGTGGGCAGCCAGGATGAGCACTCCGGCATTCGAGCCGGCGCTCGCGATTTCGATGCAGGTCTGACCCGCAACGGCATTCCCCACCAGTTCGAAGAGTACGAGGGAACTCACATGAGCAGAATCGGAGAACGCCTGGAGACCAGAGCCTTGCCCTTCTTTTCTCACGCCCTTGCTCCCGGTCATCCGGATTCTCATCCGAAGCCGTGACGCAAAGGAACGGGTCATCAGGAATGCGACCGTGATGATCCGTCTTTATCTCGCGCTCCTGTCCGCGCTCGCGGTCGGCCCAGCCGCCGTGACACTCCGGAAAACAAGATCTGTATTGTTACCCGCCGGCGGGCGCGCGCGGCCGACGCGCCCCGAGGATCACACCTTGAGAAAGATCTTCTTCCGGTAGAGCGCGCCCCCGACGGCGACCCAGATCGCGCAAAACGATAGGGCGAAGAGAAGTGAGCCGATTCTCGGATCGGCGAAATGGTCGAAGACCGAGCGGAAGATCGTGCCGTAGAGGGACCGCCGCTTGCCGTCGGGGCCGGTGACCTTGACCCAGATCAGCAGGATCGTCGCGAGATCCGAAGCGACGAAGAGCGCGATGGCGTTCCTGCCCAGCCATTGAAAAGGGCGGCCCCAGCCCTTCCAGCCCTTCCTGTCCACGATCCACAGGCAGAGAGCCAGGCAGATCGCGGCGAGGCCGGCCATGAGAAGCGCATACGACGAGGTCCAGAGGTTCTTGTTGATCGGGAAGAACTGGCCCCACAGGAGACCGAGAGTCGTGGCCAGTGCGCCGCCGGCCGCGAGCACCACGAGGGAGCGCCCGCGATCGCCCTGGTCCTTGAGGACCCGTCCGGCGGCGATCCCCAGGAGCGTCGTGGCGACGGCGGGGAGCGTGGAGAGAAGGCCCTCGGGGTCCCAGCCCGGATCGTGCTTCCAGGTGTGCTGCCCGAGCACCGCGCGGTCGACGTAAGCCGCGAGGTTGCCTTCCTTGTCCAGCCGGCCGACGCCGTAGCCGGGCACGGGCACGAATGTCATGAGCGCCCAGTCGGCGAGCAGGAGCGCCGCCGCGACGGGAAGCAGAGCCTTGCGGCCGAGTCCCAGATGCACGAGCGCGGCGAGAAGAAAACAGACCGCGATTCGCTGGAGCACCCCCGGGATGCGCACCTGCGCCCGATGGAAGAGCAGGACGGAGAGCCAATTGATCCCGAACCCGAGCAGGAAGATGATCGCCGCTCGTCGTGCGGTGTGGAGCAAGAGCTCGCGCTTGCCGCCTGCCGCCTGCCGCCTGCCGAACGAGAACGCGATCGAGACGCCGACGATGAAGAGAAAGAAGGGAAAGATCGTGTCGGTGTACGTCCAACCGTTCCACTCGGCGTGCAGGAGCTGGGGAAACACGTGGTCCCACGATCCGGGCGTGTTGACCACCAGCATTCCGGCGATCGTCAATCCTCGAAGGACGTCCAGAGAAACGAGTCGTTGAGAGCCGGTCGCGCGCTCGTCACTCGTCACTGGTCACTCGTCGCTCAGACTTCCAGGATCACCATCTCGCCGGGCCGGACCGAGAGACTGACCGGTCCCGTCGCGCCGACGGCGTAGTCGTCCTCGATGCGCACTCCGAACTTTCCCAGCATGTAGATGCCCGGCTCGGCCGTCTCCACGTTGCCGGCCGCGAGCGGCGATTTGTTGCCGTGGACGAGGTACGGCTGCTCGTGCCCGTCCATTCCGAGACCGTGCCCCAGGCGGTGCGTGAAGTATTGGCCGTAGCCGGCGTCCTCGATGACCTTGCGCGCCGCGCGGTCGACCTCCTCGGGAATCGCGCCGGCCTTCATTGCGTCGATCCCGGCGAGCTGGGCGCGATCGACGATTCCGTAGACCTTGCGGAACTCGTCGGAAGGCTTTCCGTAGCTGACCGTGCGCGTGATGTCGGAGTTGTAGCCGTGCACCTTGCACCCCGAGTCGATCAGGACCGGATCGCCCTTTTCCAGGCGCCGCTCCGCCGGCGCGCCGTGCGGAAAGGCCGAGGACGGGCCGAACTGCACGAGGCCTCCGCCATGGACGCCGAGCCGGGCGTACTCCTCCTCGAGAATGCGAGACACGTCGCTCTCGGTCATTCCGGCGTGCAGCCGACCGTGAGTCGCCGTGATGGCGAAGTTCGTCCGCTTCGAGGCCTCCTTGATGAAGGCCTGCTCGTCCGCCGATTTGACCATCCGGAGGGAGTCGAAGAGAGGGGTGGCGTCTTCCAGCCTGGCCGACGCGGCCGCGGAAAGCGCGGACACGGTGGCGTACGCGGTCGTGCCCTCGATTCCCAGGGTCTTCTTCCCACGCAGCAGCCCGGAGACCATGGCGATGGGGTCCTCGTCCTCCCGCCAGACCTTCACGTCGTCCACGACGGCCGTGCGTTTGTGATTGGCCTCTTCGAACGAAGGCGTGACGAGGACAGTTGGTCCCTCGGTGAAGAGGACGAGCGCGGTCAGCCGCTCGCTGCGGCCGATCGAGAGGTTGGCGGCGTAGGCCAGATTGGTCGAAGGCATGGCGAACAGCGCGTCGATCCCGCGGCTCTTCGCCTGCGCCCGCAGCCGCGCCTGTCTCTCCCGGAAAGTGTCGGGCTTCAAGGGCGGAGGGAGGGGCGGCGCGTCGGCGGGCAGCGCGGCGGCCCTCGTGACCGGCAGGAAGCTCGCGGCCGTGGCGGCACCGGCGGTCAGGATGAGACGACGACGACTCCAATTCACGCTGGCCTCCTGGTTTCTTTTCGCGGGTAGGATACAGGTTCCGGGCCGGGAAGGCCCGCGGAAGGGGGATGACATGCCGTATCCGGAGCTGATGGTCGAGCCGATGCGCGGAGAGTTGCGGCGGCTCGGGTTCCGGGAGCTGAAGACGCCCGAAGACGTCGACCGCGAGGTCGCGTCCTCGCCGGAATCCCTGCTCCTGGTGGTCAACTCGATCTGCGGCTGCGCGGCCGGCGTCGCGCGTCCCGGCGTGGCGCTGTCGTTGAAGCACCCCGCGGCCCCCAAGAAGCTGGCCACCGTCTTCGCCGGCCAGGACGTGGAGGCGACGGCCCGGGCGCGCAGCTACTTCGAAGACTTTCCCCCTTCCTCTCCGCAGGTCGCCATCCTCGCGGGCGGGCGTCTCCTCTTCCTGCTCCAGCGCAACGAGATCGAGGGACGGACCGCCGAGCAGGTCGCGCAGGCGCTGGAGAAGGCCTACGAGCGCGTCTCGCAGGCCGCGACGGCATAGCGGACGGGGACCGCGCCGCTGATCGGATCGTCGAGCCTCCGGTGAAGAAGCGAGTCGTCGTGCTCGGGTGCGGCCTGGTCGGGGCCGTGATCGCGAGAGATCTCGCCGCGCAGGACGATCTCGACGTCCTGGTGGCCGACCGCGACAAGGAGGCGCTGGCGCGTTTGCAGAGCCTCGCGCGCGTCCAGGCGCGCCGGGCCGATCTCTCCCAGCCGCTCGAGATCCGGGATCTCGCCGCCGAGGCCGACGTGGTGGTGGGAGCGCTCCCCGGCCGCTACGGCGCGGCGATGCTGCGGGCCGTCCTGGAAGCGGGACGCCCGCTCGCGGACATTTCCTTCTCCCCGGAAGATCCGCTTTCCTTCGACGCGCTGGCGCGGGAGCGCGGCGTCGCAGCGATCGTCGACTGCGGCGTCTCGCCCGGGCTCTCCAACTTCGCCGTCGGGCGCGCGGCCGCGCGGCTCGATCGGGTCGACGACGTCACGATCCTGGTGGGAGGCCTGCCGGTCGATCGCCAGCGTCCCTACGAGTACGCCATCGTCTTTTCCGCCACCGACGTGATCGAGGAATACACGCGGCCCGCGCGCGTGGTCGAGAACGGACGCATCGTCACGCGGCCCGCGCTGTCCGAGGTCGAGTCGGTGGAGGTGCCGGGCGTCGGAACGATGGAGGCCTTTCTCACCGATGGGCTTCGAACGCTCCTGTCCACCGTCCGCGCGCAGTCCATGCGCGAGAAGACGGTGCGCTATCCGGGCCACGCCGAGAAGATGCGGTTGCTGCGGGACACCGGCTTCTTCCAGGAAGAGCCGATCGAGATCGGGCGCACGAAGATCGCGCCGCGAGCCGTCACCGAGCGGCTTCTGTTCCGGGCCTGGAAGCTCGGCCCGGAGGAGAAGGAGTTCACCTGGTTGCGGGTGGCGGTCACCGGCGTGAAGGGGGAGCGAAGCTTTCGTTTCTCGTTCGAGCTGTCCGACCGCACCGACGAGGCAACCGGCACGACGTCCATGGCGCGGACGACCGGGTTTCCCTGCGCCATCGTTGCCGCGATGCTGGCGCGCGGAGAGTTTCGGCAGCCCGGCGTGAGCGCGCCGGAGGCTCTGGCCCTGGACGAGAAGGCCTCGGCGGTGCTGCTCGCGGGCCTCAAGGCGCGCGGGATCGCGTGGACGGAAAGGGAAGAGCAACCGTAAACGCTCTGGTGAACGGGGCCGAGGGACGGGCCCGGGATGCCGGTCGCCGCGTCAGGCGCCGCTGTCTCGCCTTCTCTCTCCCTGTCGGCGGTTTCCGGCGGCAGGACGGATCGCGAACCTGGGATCGGTGCGGCGGTCGGAGTGCCGCCGGTCGCCGGAGCGCCGGTCCTGGTCCTGTCTCTCCGATGGCTTCGAGCTCACCCGGACATTGTGCGATCGCCGATCGAAAAGAAACAGTCTTGACAAAACAATACGAATATTGTTGAGCGGCCGGCCGAATAACGACGAGGAACGGGCACCCGAAGAGCGGTGCCCGGTCAGTACACGCCGCCGGTCAGGTGCACGATTGCCGTCCACAGGCCGCGGCTGAAGCGAAAGGTCGCGATCGGCACGATGACCGCGGCCGAGCACCACACGATCAGGCTCGTCGTGAGCGACCACAAAGGGCCGAAACCGACGCCGGCCATCAAGACGATCGCCGTGACGAGAGTGTTGATGTCGAGGGATCCGACCCACTGTCCGTGCTCGCGGGCGAACCCGACGCCGCAGCACGCGCAGCGCTCGTGCATGGTGAAGAACGTCCGGAAGAGCTTTCCCTGGCCGCACACCGGGCAGCGCAGGCGCAATCCGCGCAGGACGACCCGCCGCCAGTAACCCTCCGGCCATCCCGCGCGGCGGCGAGCGGTTGCCCCACGCCAGGGCAGAACCGGCTGAGAGCCGATCGGAGAGTCGGCGCGGCGGGCTTCCATCGGGAGAAATGCTATCGCGAAAGAGTCGGCCGCGGTCAGAGCCCGAAATGCTCTCCCTCCGTCGCGACGCGGAAACCCTGTCGGGCCAGACGCCGGCGCTCCGCGCGGTCCCAGTACAGCCGGTTGGTGTGGTTCAAGTGGATGAAGCGCACCTTGCCCGGAGCCACGCCGGCCGACATCAAGCGGTCCATGGTCTCGGGCACGAGCGGGTGCGGGATGTCGGCGATCGAACGGCCCGGGATCTCGTCGGCGGAGAAGAACGTCCCGTCCAGGTACGCCGCGTCCACGCCGGCGACGACCTGCTCAACGGAACGGTCCCACTTGTCCCATTTGTCGATGTCGGGCAGCCACAGCAGACTTCGGCGCGGCCCGCGCACGACGTACGCCACGGTGTCGGAGTCTTCGTCGCGATGCGGGACGCGGATGGCTGTCGCGCGCAGGCTTGCGCTCAGAGGGAACTCGGAGTCCGGCTCGATCTGCCGGATCTCGATGTTCTCCCGCTCGATCAAATGGCTCCAGGGGGCATTGCCTTTGAGGAACTTCGCCATGGCGGCCGTGCAGTAGACCGGGAGGCCGCGGCTGTTCAAGACCTCCCGGCCGAGCTGGGCCAGGCCCAGGTAGTGGCCGATGTGAGCGTGGGTCAGGAGAATCGCGTCGGGGAGTCCTCCCAGGCTCTCGACCTGTTGGGAGAAGTCCGGCGTTGCGTCGATCAAGAAACGCTTTCCGGCTTCCCGATCCAGGATTCCCAGCGCCGCGACGCGACGCCGCTTGGCGGGGTCGCGCCGCGCTTGCCGGCAGAGTTCCTGCGTGCATCCCAGGTGCGGCACACCGCCGTCCTGCGCCACGCCGAGGACCACGGCCTCCGCTCCGGGACGCGGCGCAACCGTGCCGGCCGCCAGTGTGGCCGAGGCGAGAATCGCGGCCCACGTCTGATGCATGCGAATCTATTATCGGGCACGGAATCTGCTCTAATGACGGTGGAGGAATTGTCATGTCACGTCGCAGCCTTTCCCGGGAGTCCGTCCGCGCTCTCGCTCCGGTTCTCGTCCCGCTCCTGACGAAGGTCGCGCTGCCGATCGTCATCGAGAGCCTTCGCCGCCGGAAGTTCGATCCGGACGAGTACCTGCAGGATGCCAAAGAGGGTCTGGGAAAGGGACTCAAGAAATCGCGGGCCGATCTCGAGGACGTGAAAGAAGAGTTCGTCGAGCGGGGACAGAAGCTCTACGAGGAGGCCCGCAAGCAGGGCGCCGAGCTTCTCGAAGTGCTGGCGCAGAAGGGCTCCACCCTGGCCGAGGACATCCTGGAGGGCGTTCGCCCGCGCCGCCGCCGCCGCTTTCCCTGGAAGCTCATGTTGGGGTTCGCAGCGGTTGCCGGAGTCGGTCTCTACCTGGCGAGCCGCGATTAACGTCGCCTGCGCTGCGGTTTCGCGATCTGCCCGCTGGTGCGGGCACCGGCGTTCGGCTCGCCCGGGTGCGGGCTCGACCGAACGCCTGATCGCGAGACCTCCGCTCCGGCTCCCGCATCGCGAGTCGTTTCGCGAATCCAGTTCGCGAAACTTGGTCGCGCCGCGAAGAGCACGACCCTCGAGAGTCTCGACGATCGCTGTCTAGCTGACGGCCAGGCGCTTGTACTTGATCCGGTGCGGCTGGTCCGCCTCGATGCCCAGGCGCCGCTTTCGGTCCGCCTCGTACTCCTGGTAGTTGCCCTCGAACCAAACCGCGCGGCTGTCTCCCTCGAACGCCAGGATGTGGGTCGCGATGCGGTCGAGGAACCAGCGGTCGTGGCTGATGACCACCGCGCACCCTCCGAAGTCGAGCAGCGCGTCCTCCAGCGCCCGCAGCGTGTCGATGTCCAGGTCGTTGGTCGGCTCGTCCAGCAGCAGGACGTTGCCCCCCTTCTTGAGCGTCCGCGCCAGGTGGAGGCGGTTGAATTCGCCCCCCGAGAGGTCTCCGATGCGCTTCTGCTGGTCGGAGCCCTTGAAGTTGAACATCGAGACGTAGGCGCGCGAGGGAATTTCCCGCTTGCCGACGATGATGCGGTCCTGGCCGCCGGAGATCTCGTCGTGGACGGTCTTGGAGGGGTCGGGCCGATCGCGGTCCTGGTCGACGTACGACGCGACGACCGTCTCGCCCACGGTGAGCGTGCCCGAGTCCGGCTTCTCCTGGCCCATGATCATCTTGAACAGCGTCGTCTTGCCCGCCCCGTTGGGGCCGATGATCCCGACGATCCCGCCGCGGGGAAGGTCGAACGACAAGTCCTCGACGAGCAGGCGATCGCCGTACGACTTGCGCACGCCGTCAGCCCGAACGACGACGTCCCCCAGGCGGGGTCCAGGGGGAATGAAGAGGTCCTGAGTTTCCCCGCGGGCCTCCGGCCCCTTGTCCGCGAGAAGAGCCTCGTATTTTTCCAGTCGGGCCTTGCTCTTGGCGTGGCGGGCGCGGGGCGACATCTTCACCCATTCGAGCTCGCGCTTCAGCGTACGGCGTTTGGCGGACTCCTGCTTCTCCTCCATCTCGAGCCGCTGCTCCTTCTGTTCGAGCCAGCTCGAATAGTTGCCTTCCCAGGGGATGCCGGCGCCGCGGTCGAGCTCCAGGATCCAGCCCGCGACGTTGTCGAGAAAGTAGCGGTCGTGCGTGACGGCCACGACGGTGCCTGGGTATTCCGCGAGATGCCGTTCCAGCCATGCCACGGACTCGGCGTCGAGGTGATTGGTCGGCTCGTCCAACAGCAGAAGGTCCGGCCGCTCGAGGAGGACCTGGCAGAGCGCCACCCGCCGGCGTTCACCTCCCGAGATCTTCGTGACGTCGGCGTCGGACGGAGGGCACCGCAGTGCGTCCATGGCGATCTCGAGCTGGCGGTCGAGCTCCCAGGCGTTGGCCGCCTCGATGGCGTCCTGGACGCGCTGGTATTCGGCCATCAGCTTCGCGCTCTCCGGTTCCGAGAGGTCTTGCGCCATCTTCTCGTTCAACTCGTCGAAGCGCTTGAGCAGGCTTCGAGTCTTCGCCACCGCGAGCTCGACGTTGCCGAGAACGTCTCGGGTCGGATCGAGCCTCGGATCCTGCGAGAGGTATCCGATCGAGATGCCCTCGGCGGGAGAAGCGTCGCCGGCAAAGTCCTTGTCGACTCCGGCCATGATCCGCAGGAGGGTGGACTTGCCGGCTCCATTCAGGCCCAGGACGCCGATCTTGGCTCCCGGCAGGAAGGAGAGATAGATCCCCTTGAGAATCTCGCGCTGCGGAGGGACGACCTTGCGCAGATTCTGCATCGTGAAGATGTACTGGCGAGCCATTGGAGCGGGGGAGTCTACACGAGGCGAGACGTAAGGCGTGAGGCGTGAGGCGTGAGGCGGGATGAAGCCGGGGATGCTTCGCCTGACGCCTTACGCTTAACGCCTCACGAAGTGGGCGCCTCGCCAATGTTGATCCCCATCGTCCCCAGAAGCCGCTCCTCGTACCGGGCTTGCGCGAAGCCGACGCGCCGCATCAGGTCGAGGACTCCCCGCTGGGCCGGATAGCGCTTGAGCGATTCCGGAATGTACAGATAGGTCTCGGGATCTCCGTGGAACAGCCAGCCGACGGCGGGCATCATGGTGTACAGGAAGGCCTGGTACAGCGCGCCGGCCACGCGGTTGCCGGGCTTGCCGAAATCGAGAATGACCGCGCGGCCTCCGGGCGCGAGAACGCGCCGCATCTCCGCAAGGCCCGCCTCGGGATCGGCCAGATTCCGCAGCCCGTAGCCCACCGTGACGACGTCGAACGAGCCGTCGCGAAACGGGAGCTGGAGGGCGTCCCCTTGCGTAAACGAGACCGTCTTCCCTCCGTCGCGGCCCCGGCGTCGGGCCACGGCGAGCATCGGCAGGGTGAAGTCGAGCCCCACGACGAAAGCGCCCGGCGATCTCTCTCGGGCCAGAAAGGCGATGTCGCCGGTGCCGCAGCACAGGTCGAGCCAGGTCCCCACGCGGGGATGGCCGTTGGCCGCGAGCGAGACGGTCCGGCGCTTCCAGCGGCGGTGCAGCCCGAAGCTCATGACGTCGTTGACGAGGTCATAGCGCTGCGCCAGACGGGAAAACATCTCCCGCACTTTCGGGGCTCGGCGGTCGTCGTAGGACAGGTACTTGTTGGGCATCGGACCTTCCGCCCGATTATGGCTTGAGGCCGGCGGCGCGGATCGGCCGCGTCTACTGGAAGTAGCCGTTGATGTCGATGACGAGGTCGACGGATCCGGCCGCCTGCTGGCGCCTGGGACGAGTCGTCTGGCGTGAGGAAAAGGGATACTCTTTGCACAAAACGGACATGTCCGACGCGAGCGAACCTCCGAAGGCGCCGGCCTCCTCCCCCGGAGAGGTCACCCGACTTCTTCTCGCCTGGGGCCGCGGAGACGCGAAGGCTCTCGAAGAACTGATTCCGCTGGTCTACGACGAGATGCGCCGCCTCGCCGAGAGGCACCTCTCGCGCGAACGGGCCGGCCACACGTTGCAGCCGACGGCCGTCGTTCACGAGGCGTATCTGAGGCTGGTGGACCAGAAGCACGTGACCTGGAAGAATCGAGGGCACTTCTTCGCGGTGGCGGCTCAGGCCATGCGCCGCCTGCTGGTCGATCACGCGCGGCGGCGCGACGCGGCCAAGCGCGGCGGCACGCCGGCTCGGATCCCGCTGGAAGACGCCGACCCCGCGGCGCCGACGCGGAGCCTCGACGTCGTCGCGCTGGATCGAGCGCTCGAGAAGCTCGCCGCGCTCGACGCGACGCAGGCCAAGGTCGTAGAGCTGCGCTACTTCGGAGGCCTGACGCTCGACGAGACCGCGGAGATCCTGGGGACCTCGCCGTCGACTGTCGGCCGGGCCTTTCGGCTGGCCAAGGCGTGGCTCTACCGGGAGCTGTCGGTGGCATGACGCCGGAGCGCTGGACCGACGTGGGCCGAGTCTTCGAGGCGGTCGAGCGGTTGGAGCCGGCCGAGCGAAGCGCGTTCCTGGCCGGCGAGTGCGGGGGGGACGCGGAGCTCGAGGCGGAGGTGCGTTCGCTGCTGGAGGCGTCGGAAGCCGCCGGCGCGTTCCTGGAGCAGCCGGCCGGCCAGAGCCTGGGATCTTCGCGCCTCGCGGCGACGCGGGCCGGCCCGTATGAGCTTTTGGAGGAGATCGGGCGGGGCGGCATGGGCGTCGTCTACCGGGGCGTGCGCCGGGACCAGGGTTTCGAGCGTTTCGTGGCGGTCAAGCTGGTCAAGCGCGGCATGGACACGGATTTCATCCTGAGCCGGTTCGAGAGCGAGCGCCGGATTCTTGCCAGCCTCGATCACCCCGACATCGCGCGCGTCTTGGACGGCGGCTCGACCGATGACGGCCTGCCCTACTTCGTCATGGAACTGATCGAGGGCCGGCACCTGCTGGACTATTGCTCTCAGGAAGGCCTGGACATCGCCGGACGTCTGACGATCTTCCGCCAGGTGTGCGCGGCCATCCAATACGCCCATCAACGTCTCGTGATCCATCGCGACATCAAGGCCGGCAACATCCTGGTGACGGCCGAGGGCCTCCCCAAGCTCCTGGATTTCGGCCTGGCCAAGGTGCTGGCCCGCGACGGCCTCGGGGGCGCCGAGCGGACCGAGACGGCACTGCGGGCCCTGACGCCGGAGTACGCGAGCCCGGAACAGATCCGGGGAGAGGAGATCACCACCGCGAGCGACGTCTATTCGCTCGGCGTCCTGCTCTATGAGCTCCTGACCGGCCGGCGTCCGTATCGATTCCGGAACCTGACTCCGGAGGAGATGGCTCGGGCGGTGTGCGAGGACGCTCCGGAAAAGCCCAGCACGGTGATGGGCCGGCGGTCCGGAGAGGGCGCCTCTGGCCTGCCGGAGCAGCGAAGGGTCGGTCGGATGCTCCAGGGCGATCTCGACACGATCGTGCTTCATGCTCTGCGCAAGGAGCCCCAGCGGCGGTATCCGTCCGTCGAGCGCTTCTCCGACGACATCGCCCGGGCCCTGGCCGGACGGCCGGTCGCGGCCCGCAAGGACACTCTCGCGTATCGGAGTCGAAAATTCCTGACGCGGCACAAGGTGGGCACCGCCGCGGCGGGACTCGTGATCGCGACGCTTCTCGCCGGCATGGCCGCGACGGCCCGGCAGGCTCAGATCGCGAAGAACGAGAGAGCCAAAGCGGAGAAGCGTCTGGCGGAGTTACAGCGGCTCACCAACTCGTTTCTGTTCGAGTTCCACGATGCGATCGCCAGGCTGCCCGGCTCGACCCCCGCGCGGGAGCTCATCGTTCGCAGGGCCCTGGAGTATCTCGCGACGTTGGCCGTGGAGGCCGACAACCCTTCCCTCCAGCGTGAGCTCGCCGCGGCGTACCAGAAGGTCGGCGACGTGCAGGGGCTGGGAGGATCGGCCAACCTGGGCGACGTGGCCGGAGCCCTTCGAAGCTATCGCGCCGCGCAGGCGATCCTGGAGCGGCTCGGCGGCCGGGCCGGCGCGATCCGAAGCGACCGCGAAGACCTCGCGACCTGCCAGCTGCATCTCTCCAGGCTGTTCCTTTCCGAATGGGACCTGCCTGCCGCGCTGGAGGAGGGACGCAAGGCCCTCGCGGTGCGTGAGAGCATCCTGCGCACCGTCCCGCCGACCAAGCGCTCCCACGTCGAGCTCGGGCAGGCCCGGCACAACATCGGCCTGATTCTGCACATGATGGACCGGAAACCGGAGGCCTTGATGGAGCTCGGGCGCGCGGCCTCTTCTTTCGAGGAGGCATTGCGGGCCGCCCCGGCGGACGTCGAAGCACGGCGGGGCAAGGCGCGCTCGCTTTTCGAAATGGCGTCCGTCTCGCAGAACATGGGAGATCTTCGGGCGGCTCTGTCTCGTGCGCTGGAGTCTCAGCGCATCGACGAGTCCCTTCTCTCGGAAGACGCCAACGACGCGCGGGTCAAGATCGAGCTCTCCATGACGATCCACGACATCGGCGAATACGAGGTCGGGCTGGGGTCGCTCGACGACGCGCTCGGCCATGAGCGCCGGGCCATGGAAATGGCGGTGGAGCTCGTGGCCGCCGACCCCCGGAACGTCCAGGCGCAGCTGGCGCTGGCCGTTTACGAGATCGACCTCGGGATCGTCCTGGAGAAGAGGGGCGATCCCGCCGGCGCCCTTGCGCTGGCTCGGTCAGCCTCGCATGCCATGGAGCAGCTGCTCGCGTCGGAGCCCGCCAACGGCTACGCCCAGGTCGATCTGGCGAGGGCCTACGCGACCGGCGGCGATGCACTATCGCCGTCGGCGACGCCGGCCCCCATGCCCGGCCTGACCGAGGTGGAGAGGTGGCAGCAGGCGCGCGGGTGGTACCGGCGCAGCCTCGGCGTCTGGAACACGATTCGGGCCGGCGGGAAGCACGTGTCCGAACAGCTCTACCGTCCTCAGGAAGTTTCCGCTTCGCTCGCCCGCTGCGAAGAGGCGCTCAGCCGTCATCCCGCGCGGAGCGCGAGCCGATCGGCGCCGTGATGAAAGAACCTGAGGTACAGTCTGGATCGATCATGGCTGAGCCGAAGAAGGACGGCCCTGTTTCCGAGGCCGAGGCCCGTCGGGTCGCGGAGGAAGCGCGGGAGACGGAGTGGACCGCTCCGAGCTTCCTGAAGGAGCTCTTCCTCGGCAACTTTCGCCTCGATCTCGTCCATCCCTTCCCCCCCGCTCCGCCGGAACGAGCCGAGTTCCGCGCGTTCTACGAAGGAATGAAGAAGTTCCTGGTCGAGGAAGTCGACTCCGACGCGATCGACCGCGAAGGCAAGGTCCCGCCCGCCATCGTCCGGCGGCTGGCCGAGATGGGCGCTTTCGGCATGAAGATCCCCAGGGAATACGGCGGGCTCGGGCTGACGCAGCGCGAGTACGGCGAGGTGATGAAGCTTCTTTCCTCGCAGGATGGAAACCTGGTCGTCCTTCTCTCGGCCCACCAGTCGATCGGCGTGCCGCAGCCGCTCAAGCTCTTTGGAACCCCGGAGCAGAAGAAGAAATACTTTCCCCGGCTCGCCGCCGGCGCGATCTCCGCGTTTGCGCTGACCGAGCCGCACGTCGGTTCCGACCCGGCGAATCTCTCGACCTCCGCGGTACGGACGCCGGAGGGGGACTACGTCGTCAACGGCGAGAAGCTGTGGTGCACCAACGGAACGGTGGCGGATCTGTTCGTGGTGATGGCCCGCCATCCCGACACCAAGAAGATCTCCGCCTTCATCGTCGAGAAGAACTGGCCCGGCGTCGAGGTCGTCGTCCGGTGCCACTTCATGGGGTTGAAAGCGATCGAGAACGGCGTCATCCGCTTCACCAACGTCCGGGTGCCGAAGGAGAACCTGCTGTGGGCGGAAGGGCGCGGGTTGAAGCTTGCGCTGGTGACCCTGAACACCGGCCGCCTGACGCTGCCGGCGTCCTGCGCCGCGTTCGCCAAGCGCTGCCTGGAGATCTGCCGGCTGTGGTCCAACGAGCGCGTGCAGTGGGGCCAGCCGATCGGCCGCCACGATGCCATCGCGCAGCTCTTAGCGGAGATGGCGGCGACGACCTTCGCCATGGAGGCGGTGACCGATCTCGCGTCGGCCATGGCCGACCTGCACGACCGGGACATCCGCCTGGAGGCGGCGGTCGCCAAGATGTGGAATTCCGAGGAAGGCTGGCGAATGGTCGACCGCACCGTCCAGATCCGAGGCGGGCGCGGCTACGAGACGGCCGATTCTCTGCGCGCCCGCGGAGAGCCGGGGGTCCCGGTCGAGCGGATGATGCGGGACTTCCGCATCAATCTGATCTTCGAGGGTTCGTCGGAGATCATGCGCCTCTTCATCGCCCGCGAAGCGCTGGACCGGCATCTTGCGGTGGCCGGCGACCTCTTCAACCCGAAGGTCGCCCGCGCCGAGAAAGTGAAAAAGCTCCTGCCGAAGTTCGTCGGCTTCTACGCGAAGTGGTACCCCTCGCGCTGGCTCGGCTGGGGGCACGCGCCGCGCTTCTCCGAGTTCGGGCCGCTGGCCAGGCACGTTCAGTACGCGGAGCGGACCAGCCGGCATCTGGCGCGAGCGATCTTCCACATGATGGCGCGCCACGGGCCGAAGCTCGAGAAGCGGCAGGCACTCCTCTTTCGAGCGGTCGATATCGGCGCGGATCTCTTCGCCCTGTCCGCGGCGCTGTCGCGGGCGCAGGCCATGCGCGTGTCCCGTCACGCGCACGCTTCCGACGCGGTGGAGCTTGCCGACGTCTTCGCGCGCATGATGCGCCGGCGCATCGCGGCGCACTTCCACGACATCCGCGCCAACGACGACGTGCGCAAATACAAAACCGCCCGCCGGGTTCTCGACGGCTCGCACCTCTGGCTCGAGGAGGGCCTGGCGCCGACCGGCGAGCTGGAGAAGATGGCCGCTGCGCTCGCGGGCGAAGGGGCCTCCAGATCGACGGAAAAGACTCTGGCCGCAATCTAAGACCCTACCAACCGCCCAGTCCTGGGGGCGATTCAAACCAAAACATTCTGAATAAAGAGGTTATCGAGTGGCCTGTCTAATGCTTTTGCACCATAGGCTGCATGGTATAAAACCATATAGACAAGGCAAGGATTCTCGGGGACATTCGGAGAGAGTACGGGAGGATCCCATGCGGTTGCGCACCCTTCTCCAGCTTTTTTGGGCGGTCGGGCTCCTCTTTCTCGCCTCCCGGGCCGGGGCGGCGATCTTCACCGTCGTCAACACCAACGATTCCGGCGCCGGGTCGCTGCGCCAGGCCATCCTGAACGCCAACACGAATTCCGGGCCCGACACGATTGAGTTTCAGATTCCGGGCGGCGGAGTTCACACCATCGCGCCGACATCCGCGCTGCCCACCATCACGGATCCGGTCACGATCGACGGCCGCACGCAGCCGGGCTGGATCTCGACGCCGCTCATCGAACTGTCGGGCGCGAGCGCCGGTGGCGGCGTCGACGGTCTCCATGTCATCTCGGGAAGCAGTCAGCTGATCGCGCTGGCCGTCAATCGGTTCCAGCCGCTGTTCCTGGGTGCAGGCGGCAATGGAATCGTCCTGGAGACGGGCGGCTCCAACGCCGTCCTGCTGTGCGCCATCGGCACGGACCCGACCGGAACGATCGGGCTTGGAAACCTCGCGGCGGGAGTTCTCGTGCTCAACTCCGCTTCCAATCAGATCGGTCAGGTCAACGTCGCTCCGCCGCCTGTCAGTCAAGGAAACACGATCGGTGCCAATGCGACGGGAGTCCTCATCTCGGGCAGCGGCTCCAACGGCAACGTCATCCAGGCCAACGCCATTGGCGTCGGCTCCTCGTCGTTCACGAGCGATGTCGGAAACGCCCAGGACGGCGTTGCCGTCGACGCCGGGAACGCAAATGGGATCTATGGAAACGTCATCGGGGCAAACAAGCGCAGCGGAGTTCTGGTGAGCGGCTCCGCTTCGGCGACATCGATCGCCGGCAATTCGATCGGAGGCCTCGCTCCCGCCATCCTTCCCAATCTTGGAGACGGCGTTCAGATCTCCGGGTCTTCGGGCAACCTGGTCGGCTCGAACACCATCCTGGGCAGCGGAGCCAATGGGATTCTCCTGATCAGCGGGGCGAACGGGAATCTGATTGAGCAGAATTTCGTCGGAGTCAGCGCCGCGGGCCAGGTCAGCGGGAACGCTTTCAACGGAATCATCGCGTCGGGGGCGGACCACAACACGATCGTCGGCAACGTTGTTGGCGGCAACGGCACGAACGGCATACGAATCCGCAGCGGTGCGACGGGGAGCGTGGTGAAGGGAAACTTCGTCGGCATCGGCTCGGGCGGCGTGGTCTTCTCGAACTTTGCCGACGGGGTCCAGATCAACGACGGGGCCGTGCAAACGACGGTCGGCGGAACGTCCACCGGGGCTGGGAACGTGATCTCGGGCAACGCCGCAAACGGCGTGCATCTCGTCGACGCGACGACGACGGGAAACACCGTGCTCGGGAATCTCATCGGGACGACGCTGGACGGAAAGACCCCGCGCGGAAACTCCGGCCATGGTGTCTTCATCGAGACCGGATCGAGCAACAACGGAATTGGCGGTACCGCGGCGGGCTCCGGCAACACCATCGCTTTCAACGGCGGCGCGGGAATCTTCGTCGGAGCGGGAACCGGCAACGATCTCGGCGGCAACTCGATCCGCGCCAACGCCGGGCTCGGAATCGATCTGGCGCCCGCAGGTGTGACGGCCAACGACCCCGGGGACGCCGACACCGGGCCCAACGGGCTGCAGAATTTCCCGATCCTCCTTTCGCAGGGAGCCTCGGGCGGGACGAGGTCGGTTTCGGGATCCCTGCAGTCCGCTCCGAATGCTTCGTACCGGATCGACCTGTACAGCTCGGCGTCCTGCGATCCCTCGGGCAACGGGGAAGGGGAGACCTTTCTCGGCTCGACGACAACGTCGACCGACGCAAGCGGAACGGCGTTGTTCACCATGAGCGCGAGCTTCGTCCTGCCGGCGACGCTCACCGCCACGGCCACGGACGCTCTCGGCAACACGTCCGAGTTCTCGGTTTGCCTGCCTGTCTTGCCGAGCTTCCACACCTTGACGCCGTGCCGCATGGTGGATACGCGCGGGCCGGATGGGCCCTTCGGCGGCCCGGCGCTCGCCGCGGGAGTCGAGCGATCCTTCGGGTTGAATCCGTCGTGCGGAATCCCTGCCACGGCCCTGGCCCTCGCTCTGAACATCGCCGTCACCCAGCCGACCGGCCCGGGCCACCTGACGGTCTATCCCGGACCGAATCTTCCTTCGACGGCCACGCTCAACTACAGCGGCGGACAGACGCGCGCCAACAACGCCGTCGTCACTCTCGGCCCGGGAACGGTCTTCCAGGTCCGGCCCCAGCAGGGCTCCGGCACCGTCCACGTTGTGATCGACGTCAGCGGCTATTTCGAGTGATCGCCGGCGGAGCGGGAAGGCGCGCATAGCCGCCGGCAGAGAAGATCCGCCGCGGACTCCCTGACTCGTCCGGGGGATAGAATCGACTCAAGCGCGTGTCTCTTTCCCCAGGACAGCATCTCGGTCCTTACGAGATCCTTTCTCCGATCGGCGCCGGAGGAATGGGGGAGGTCTACCGCGCGCGCGATCCTCGCCTTGGCCGTGACGTCGCGATCAAGGTTCTTCCGTCCGACATGGCCTCCGAGCCGGCGCGTCTCCAGCGTTTCGAGCGCGAGGCGCGCGCGGCCTCGGCCCTCTCCCACCCGAACATCATCACGGTTTTCGATGTCGGTCGGGAAGGCTCGGTCGCGTACATGGCCATCGAGCTCGTGGACGGCAAGACGCTGCACGAGATCCTGGCGCCCGGACGGCTTCCGATCCGCAAGCTGCTCGATTTCGCCGTACAGATGGCCGACGGCCTCGCCTCGGCGCATGAAGCCGGGATCGTGCACCGGGACCTGAAACCGCGCAACGTCATGATCTCGCGCTCGGGGTTCGTCAAGATTCTCGACTTCGGCCTGGCCAAGCTCGAGGTATCGGCGACCGGCTCCCGGGCCCGGGCGCCCTCCGACACCGTGACCGATCCGGAGACGCTTCCCGGCGCTGTCCTGGGCACCACGGACTACATGTCGCCCGAGCAGGCTCGCGGCGGCGCGATCGACGCGCGCTCCGACCAATTCTCTCTGGGGGCCGTTCTCTACGAAATGGTGACGGGCCGGCGCGCCTTCGCAAGAGAGACCCGCGCGGATACCCTGCTTGCCATCCTGCAGCAGGAGCCGGCGCCGATCGCTCCGTTGCGTTCGGACACCCCGGCGCCCCTGCGATGGATCATCGAGCGGTGTTTGGCGAAGTCGCCCGCGGATCGGTACGTTTCGACTCGCGATCTCTCGCGCGATCTTCAGACACTGCGGGACCACATCGGTGAGACTTCGACTGGCCAGGCGGCCGCGGCGCCCTCGCACTCGACCGGTCTCCTCGGGAGGCGTCTCGGAGCGGCTGCGGTTCTCGCGGTCCTCACCGGCACGGCCGTTCTGCTTCTTTTCGGCGGGCACCGTTCGAGCCGTCCCGAGTTCCGGCGTCTGACGTTCCGGAGCGGCCTGATCTCACGCGCTCTCTTCGTTCCGAATTCGAACTCCATCCTCTACAGCGCTTCGTGGGAAGGGCAGCAGCCGGGATCTTTTCTGACGCTTCCGGACTCGCCGGGATTCGATCTTCGGCTGGAGTCCGAGCCGCAGATCCCCATGGCCTACTCCGGCGACGGCTCTCAGGTTCTCGCGCTTCTGGGCGTCTCACGAACCGCGATCGATCTGCGCGGGATGCTCGCGTGGCTGCCGCTGCATGGCGGAAAACCACGCCCGCTTCTCGATGGAGTGGGCTGGGCGGACTGGGCGCCCAAAGGACGGTTCTTTGCGGTCGTGCGCGACACCGGCAATGAACGCGTGCTGGAGACCCGTTCGGAGAATGGAGAGACGAAGACCCTTTTCCGAACCCAGGGAGCCATCTCGCGCGTGCGTCTCTCGCCGGACGAGAGGGCCGTCGCGTTCATCCATCACCCCTCCCGCTTCGACGACGCGGGCCAGATCTACCTGGCATTCACCGACGGATCCGGGTCCAAGGCGCTCTCTCCCCAGTACGAACGCTGCCTGGGTCTGGACTGGAACCGGAAGAGCGGCGAGATCTGGTTCACCGCATCCCCCGGGAGTCCCTACAGCAGCACGATCTGGGCAGTCCGCACGTCCGGACGCCCGCGCGCGCTCTATTCGCTCCCCGATCTGTTCGTTTTGCAGAACGTCTCGCCGGATGGATCGGCGTGCCTCTTGATCCTCAACGAGAGCAGGATCAGCCTGATCGTCCGGCGCCCGACGGAGCCCTTGAGGGATTTGTCGTGGCTCGGCCTGACCATGGTGGCCGACCTCTCTCCGGACGCGAGCGCGGTCCTGTTCTCGGACAGCCTGCCCACGCGCGGCGCGCCGACCATCTGGACTCGTTCGCTCGACGGCAGCGACGCGGTGCTCCTGGGACCTGGAGAGCCGGGAGCCTTCTCCCCGGACGGGCATTCGATCGCTGCGCTCACCAGTCCCCTGACAGGCCCGGCGCAGCTTCAGATCGTTTCCAATGGTGCTGGAAGTCCGCTGGCGGTGGCTCCTTCGAACAAGAGTCGCTGGTCTCCTTCTTTTGCCGGGCCGTCGACGATCCTGTTCGTGAGCTCCGATGGCATCAGGAACCAGATCTGGCGGATTCGCAGCGATGGAAGCGGTTTGCAGGCGCTTGGAGCGATCGGATGCGATCAACCGCGGGCCGATCCGTCGCTGACCGAATTCCTTTGTATCTGCGGCCCGGAAAAGAAAGATCTTTTCGTGTATCCCTTGAATCCGGGCGTTGGGCGGCGGCTCTACCGTCTGGCCGGCAAAGACCGTTTTGCCTCCATTCGTTGGAGCGGATCCGGCGACCGGATCTTCGCGGCAACGAGCGAGCGCCAGTTCTTGACGATGAACGCGTCCACGGGAAGCGTGCTCTTCCAGGAAACGCTCCCGGTTCCGGCCGGCGGTATCTACGGGGCCTTCTACGGCGCCGCGTTCAGCGATGACGGGACAGTCCAGGCGTACTCGATTGCGCGCTCGTCGTCCGGGCTCTATTACTGTGCGGGACTAGAATGAGCGGCAAACAAGGAGGAGCTCATGCCGAAAGACTCTCCGCGAAACACCGTGTGGATCATCCCTGATCGAGCCCTGGATCGGTGTATCAAGGCATGCCTCGGTTCCGATTGGACCGCGAAGGCGACGTACTACGCCGCTTCTCCGATGAAGAGCAGTTGCGGCGCAAATGCCCAATTCATAAAGGTGATCCCGCGCAAACCCATCGGCCCGCGCTTGAAGCCCCCAAGCAACCGCCGCAGCGGATAGGGATCGCCGCCCTTGGGGCGTCTGGTCCGGGCTCCAGATCTCCTGATCTCGTGGTTCGAAGGATCGCTCCTCGTCGAAGATCTGGCGAGGTCCCTGTCCCTCCAGGCCTCGCCTTCCGTCATCGCCGTCCTCGATCTCTTCGCCAGAGCCCGCGATCCGGATCGTCTTGCCAAACGCCTTCGTCCCCTGGAGAAACGAGCTTTCCTCGGACGAGTCCGGCATCTGGTTCGCCTGGGCCTCCTTCTGCCGCAGGAGGAAGCATCCCGGCGCATTTCACGACTCAAACCCTGGAGAAAGAACCTGGCGTCCGCCTACTACCACCTGGCTACCAGTAACCCGAGATTCCTTCGAACCTCCGCCGGAATCGACGCCTTCCTTCGCAAGCACGTGGTTCCAAGACGCCCTCCCGGGCGATTCAAGCGCTCTCGAGGAACGTCCCCGCCGCTCCTCCCGTCGACTGCAGCGAGTCGGAATGAGATCGGGATCGACCGGGTGATTCAGGCGCGGCGGACCGTGAGGACCTTTCGAAAGGAACCGGTCGCGCTCGAAGATCTGGCCGCCGTCGTGCGGGGCACCTGGGGCCAGACGGGATGGATCGACGGCGGTACCCTGGGTTGGCGGGTCGTCAAGTCGAGCCCGTCGGCCGGAGCCCTTCATCCCATCGAGGCTTACGTCCTGGCGTGGAACGTCAGAGGTCTCCGCCCCGGGCTCTACCACTACGAGGTGCCCGTGGACGACTTGAGACTCGTCCGCGCCGGCGACCTCCGACTCGCCGCGGTGGAGACGGCTTCCGGTCAGCGCTGGATCGCGAAGGCCGGTTTCCTGTGCGTGATGACCGCTGTCTTTGGGCGGACCCTCTGGAAGTACGACTTCGAGGGCGCGTACCGCGTGCTCTGGCTCGAGGCCGGACACCTCGCTCAGACCTTCTGCCTCTTGGCCACGGCACGCGGACTCGGCCCCTTCACCACCGCAGCCATCCAGGACTCTTACGTCGAGAAGCTCATCGGCTTGGACGGCGTCAAAGAGTTCCCGATGTACCTTTGCGGCGCAGGCGTGCCGGCCAAAGCACTTCTCTGATCGATGGAGCAGTGGCGATGCTCCAACGAAGATCCAACGCCTTAGGCCACCTCGTCCGTTCCTTCGTTGATCCCTTCGAAGAGGATGGTCGACAGGTAACGCTCGCCGGTGTCGGGGAGCATGGCCAGAACGACCGCGCCCTTGCCCGCCTTCTCCGCGATCTTGCGGGCGCCGGCGAACGTTCCGCCCGAGGAGATGCCGCAGAAGATGCCTTCCTTGGACGCCAGGTCGCGCGCGGCGTCGCGGGCCTCCGTGTCGGAGACTGTCACGAGCTCGTCGAAGCTCTTGCGGTCCAGGACCGCGGGGATGAAGTCCGGCGTCCAGCCCTGGATCTTGTGCGGCTTCCATTCCTTCCCGGCCAGGAGCGCCGCTCCTTCCGGTTCGACCACGGCGATCTTCGTCTCCGGCCGCGCCTTGCGGAGCATGTCGCTCACTCCCGTCAGCGTGCCGCCCGTTCCGTAACCCGTCACCCACCAGTCGAGGCGCTTGCCGACGAAGTCGCGGATGATCTCCGGCCCCGTCGTCTGACGGTGGTACTCGGGGTTAGCCGGATTTTCGAATTGGCGAGCGAGGAACCATCCCTTCGATTTCGCCAGCTCCTCGGCCTTCTTGACCATCCCGGTTCCCCGTTCGGCCGCAGGAACGAGGACCACTTTCGCCCCCAGAATCCGCATGAGCTTGCGGCGCTCGACGGAGAAGCTGTCGGACATCAGGGCCACGAAGGGATAGCCCTTGACAGCGCAGACCATCGCCAGCGCGATGCCCGTGTTGCCGGAGGTCGCTTCGACCACCGTCTGGCCCGGCTTCAACGTCCCCCGCCGCTCGGCGTCCTCGATGATGGCAATGGCCAGCCGGTCCTTGACCGAGGACAGGGGATTGAACGCTTCGCACTTGACGTACATGGTCGTGCCGGCGGGGGCGAGCTTGTGGATGCGGACGATCGGGGTATTGCCGATGGTGCCCAGGATATTTTCGTAGATCATCGTGCCTCCATACTGATGGCAGAAGAACCGAAGGCAGAGCCTAACCGATTAGAGAACCTATGTCCCCGCGTGCATGACGCAGGGTCTTCCACTGGCCGGAAGACGTTTACGGCAGCGTGAAGGAGCAGCCTGGAACGGTGGCGCCGATGGGGACGTTGACGAAGGCGCTGGAGCATTTTGGTCCGGTGTCGGACTGGACGGTCAGGAGGGTGGAGATAGCGGCGGGGGTCCCGGTTCCGCAGGAGTTCGCGACCAGGTGCACCTGGTAGCTGCCGGTGGGGAGACTGGAGCCCTGAAGGACGACGCGCTCGGTGCGGCTGGCGCCGCCCGGGTCGCATCCGACCGGCAGGCGCTGGCCCACCATCTGGCCCGTGGGTCCGACCAACTGGATGTCGATGTCGCCCAGGCCGCTCCAGGTTGCTTCCACTTCGACGAATCGGTTGACGATTTGTGATGGTGGGGACGACTTGTTCCCGTGATTGCTCACTGCGACGGCGACCCCTGCCGCGACGGCGACCCCGCCGGCGACGATCACACCTGTGCTGAGACCTCCCCCAGCAGCGCCTCCACCTGCGCCGGCGCCTGCCCCCGAGCTCGTGCCTGCTCCCGTTGACCCTCCTGCCGTTGTGGACGCTCCGGCCGCCGTCGCCCCTCCGCCCGTCATCTGCATCGCCACGGCCACCGTCACGACCGCGCCGGTCAAGAGAATGATCTTGGCGATGTCATTCTTGTTGAACCCCGGGGGAAGAAGCGGCTGCTTAGGGTCCGTCAGCCCGATGGTCAAACCGGCGCCCTGCGGTCCGACGACGCTCCCTTTCACCTTGCAGGCATCCTGCCGAATAACGGGTGGTAAGTAGTCGGGTGTCTTGCGGGAGAGGGCGGTCTTGTCCGTGGCCTGCACGAAGTAATCGACGCTCTTGGTCTCGGGAAGGGGTCTCGGTATGGTGGCCCGCTGATCAGGTGGGGTTCCCGTCATGATGGCATAGTAGAAGTAGGGCGTGCCGGCGGCGCGGAAGTAGACATAACTGCTGGAGAGCTCCTGTCCGGGCAGCATCCGAGCATCGACCTCGGGCGCGATGACCGTCGTGACGCAGGTCAGCGGATCGTGCTGGATCTCCACGCGCGCTCCGCCCCTGGGCGTCGGCCGCAATTGAGCCGTAGCCCCCAGGGTCGAACTCAGACCGAAGATCAGGAGCGTGGCCAAAGCCGCAGCCTTGCGAAAGGAGAGGCGATCAGCGCAGCCCATTGCGCTCTCCTTTCGGCCCATTAGAGTCCCGCTCTTCGAGGAAGGCGTCGAACTTGTGAGCGGAAACGAGCTCGAGCGTCCAGACACCGTGGAGTCCGTAGGCTCCCAGGTCGTAGAGGGCTTCCTGACCGGGCGCGACGGAGAGACGCCGCTCCCTGGCCAGCCGGCCCAAGGCATCACGGAAACGCAGATAGACGACGATCTCCTCGCCCTCGCCGGAGAAGATGTGGAGCCACGAGCCGCCCGGACCGGCTATTCGAGCTCTTTCGAGGCGCTGGCGCTCTGGATCTGTGGTGTCGAAAACGCGTGTCGAACGGATGCCCTGGGGCAGCGATGCGATGGACTGGACGGTTTGCGGATGACTCGTCTGACTCGACCCTGCACCGTTGGAAGCGACCAGCACGACACTGTAGATACCCCTGCTCGGAAAAGTATGGTTGGTGGACTGTGTCGTGGCAATGGCTCCATCGCCGAAGAGCCACAACCAGCTCGTGGCCTGAGGGTCGCTCGTGTCGGTGAAGGTCACGGTGGCACCTGGCGAGGCCGGTGCGGAGGCCGAGAAGCTGGCCGCTGGCGGCGCCGGTGAGTAGGTCGGGCTGTCCACAGCGCTGCCCGCGACCTCTGGGTTGCAGGCGCGGCCGCGAACGTGCAGCGTAATCGGATCGTTACTCCCTCGTGGAGGAGCAGTCACAGAAATCCCGCTTTCCGCTGTGAATGAATCTCCGTTGATCGCCCAGTCGTACCCGTTGGGCGTCAGGCCGGAGGCTGGCGGGGACCAGGTCAGATCCAAGAAGTCGACCCCTGTTACGGGACCCGTGGAGTTGCCGAGCGGAGTCGCGACTGGGCTCACCGGCGTGTCGGCCGTGCAGGCACCCTCACGAATATCGTTATTTCGGGTGTCGGCGACAAAGATGAAATTGTTCGCGAAAACGATTCCTACCGGCGCGAAGAAAAGGGGACCAGCCCCGGTGCCATCCATTCCGCCGCGCCATCCGGGCGTCCCGGCAACAGTTGAGACTTGTCCTGTCGCGATCACGATGCCGCGGATGACTCCATCCGTTACGTAAAGATTCGCTCCGTCCGTCGTGATGCCCTGAGGAGCATTGAAGCGGGCTGCGCTCCCGATTCCATCGCTGAAGCCCGAGCCCGGCGGGCTTGCGACGCCGGCGATTGTCGTTACCTGTCTTGTCGCGATGACGATCTTACGAATGGTTGAATTCTGTCTGTCAACTACATAGAGGTTCGTCCCATCGCCCGTGATATCCGTGGGGAGGTTGAAGCGCGCCACGCTTCCGACGCCATCGCTCGAGCCGGTAACACCCGGGCTCCCGGCAAGCGTCGTGACTTCTCCGGTAGCGATGACGATCTGTCGGATCGTCGAGTTTCCTGTCTCCACCACGTAGAGGTTGGTCCCATCGGTCGTGATTCCCCTTGGGGCCAGAAAGCGGGCCGCGGCACCGACGCCATCGGTCGAGCCGGGAACGCCCGCGGTTCCGGCGATGGTCGTGACCTGGCCGGTGGCGATGACCAGTTTTCGGATGGTCGAATTCTGGCTATCCGGTATGTAAAGGTTCGTTCCGTCGGTCGCGAGACTGTAAGGCGCGGCGGTGGATTGGGAGAAGCCGAAGCTGACGGCGCTTCCGGTCCCGTCGGCCGAGCCGAGGACGCCTGGAGTTCCGGCGAGTGTCGTGACCTGCCCGCTGGGACTTACCTGACGGATGGTCGAGTTTCCGGAGTCGGCCACGTAGAGGTTCCTGCCGTCGGTTGCCAGAGCGGTCGGGAAGCTAAAGCGTGCCGCCGTACCGATGCCGTCGGTCGAGCCTGCGAATATGGGGCTCCCGCCGGCGAGCGTCGTCACCACTGTCGTCGCGATGACGACCTTCCGAACCGCGTTGTTGATGGTATCGGGAATGAAGAGGTTCACGCCGTCCGAAGTCAGATTCTCGGTGCCGTCGAACCGTGCGTCGGCTCCAGTCCCGTCCACGAAACCGAGAGTCTGCGCGCCGGCGATCGTCGTAACGGCTCCCGAAGGTGTGACCTTTCGTATCGCGACTCCGCCGTCGCCCAGGTAGAGATTGCCTGCGCCATCGAAACCGATGCCGTTCGGATCGAGAAAGCACGCAGCGCTACCGGTACCGTCCGTGAGGTTCGGACAGCTCGGATTGCCTGCAAGAGTCGAGACGATGCCTGCCGGCGTGACCTCGCGAACAGTCAGATTGTCCGAGTCGGCAACGTAGAGGTTCCCGGCATTGTCCGCGACGAGCGCTCCCTCGTCGCCGAAATCGAAGAGCGCATCCGTTCCGCTGCCATCACGATAGCCGCGTACTGTTGCCGAGCCTGCAAGCGTCGTGACGACGCCCGCCGGCGTGATCTTGCGAATTGTGCTGAAGCCCTTCCCATTGGGCTCGAAATCGGAGTCCGAATCAACAACGTACAGGTTACCGGCGGCATCCGTGGCGATGGCAGTGGGAAAGAAGAACAGAGCGGCGCTTCCCGTACCGTCGGTGCCGCCCGTCCTTCCGGGTGTGCCGGCAATCGTGGTGACTACCCCGACCGGCGTGACCTTTCGGATCGTGCTATTGGAACTGTCGGCGACGAAGACGTTACCTGCGGAATCGGTGGCGATTCCTTGGGGGAAAGCAAAGCGCGCCGCGCTGCCTGTGCCATCGCTACTCCCGGCGACCCCGGGCAGCCCCGCAAGTGTCGTAACGACCCCTGTCGGACCAATCTTTCGAATGACGTCATTGCCCGAGTCGGCGACATAGACAGTCCCCGAGGAATCGACCGCCACGCCTACCAGCCGGTTGAAACGGGCGTTCGCCGCGGGTCCGTCCAGGAAGCCGCCTCCCCCTGGTCCACCCACAAGGTGGGTGATGCGGTAGGACTGAGCGGACAAGACCGCCGCCGAGCCGGCCCAGAGCAGAAGAGGCATAAGCGGAAGAAGGCGTCGAGCCCATCGGCCTTTCATGGAGCTTCCTCCCTCCTCTGACTGATGTGGATCGTCTCCTCCGCTGCAGAACCGGAGGGATGACGGCCCAGAAATGAAGCTGGGCGCAGAAAGCTCGCGGGCGCCGCCAGGCGTCGTGTGGCCGCAGGGGCGAGGCGCAGCCTCACATTTGCTCGGAGTAGTGGCGGCATGAGATCACCGGCGTCTGGGGATGTCAACCGTCTGTGACCCCAGCCGGCCCTTGTCCCGAAGGCGGCTCCCCGGACGCTTCTCCGGTGCTCTGTGAGGGGGGACTTTGGGCGTACGATTCGCGCCAGTGTCGCCCTTCCAAAGTCGTGAGAATCGGATCGCCGATCTGCTGGCGGATCGCTACGAGCTTCTGGAGCTGTTTGGTCAGGGAGGGTTCGCCGCGGTCTACAAGGTGAGGAATCTTCGCCTCGGGCGGATCGAGGCGCTGAAGGTCCTATCGCAAGAGCTCACCGAGGATAGTGATTTCGCGCGGCGGTTCGAGCAGGAGGCGCGGGTCTCTGCCTCTCTGGACCATCCCAACATCGTCAAGATCTATGACTACGGCGTCACGGAAGGGATCGCCTGGTTCACCATGCAGTTCATCAACGGGCAGAGCCTCGCCCGCGAGCTGAATGCCGGGACTGGGAGAATGGAAGAGCCGGAGGTCATCCGCATCGCGGTGCTCATTCTGGACGCCCTGGAATACAGCCACGGACGCGGTGTCATTCACCGGGACATCAAGCCGGACAACATCATGATGGATGCTTCCCGGCGCCCCTACCTCGCGGATTTCGGCATCGCCAAGGCTGAGGACAGCCTCGTGAAGACCCGGTCCGGTCTCTTGATCGGCTCGCCCGCCTACATGGCCCCAGAGCAGATCAGGGGCGGAGCGGTGGATGGGAGGACCGATCTGTACGCTCTCGCGGTGACGCTGTACAAGACGCTGAGCGGCGACTTTCCCTTTCGAGGCGATGACGCCTTGGGCCTGGCGATGAAGAAGTTGCAGGAGGCGCCGGAGCCGCTCCACCCAAAGAGGCCCGAGCTGAAAGCGGAGCTGGAAGCGGCCATTATGAAGGCCCTTGCCCGCGGCCCGGCAGAGCGATTCGAGAGCGCGAGCGAGATGCGCGACGCGCTCGAAGCTTGCATCGGCGACCTCGGGCCGCGGGAGCGCTTGCTGCGAAGCTCACGGCCCGCGCCGTTCGCGAGGACCAGGGAAAGAGCGCCCGAGCTCGACGCGACGATCCGAACGGCGCCCGATTCGAGGGCCACGAACGCCCGGACGACTCCCTACGTAACGGCGATCGAACGCCCAACCAGTGGGTCCGATGGCTGGCGACGGCGGCGAGGATGGGCCGTTGTGGGACTCTTTGTATTGCTCGCGGCCGCAGGCGGCTGGGCTTTGCTCCGTCGCTGGAGTAACTCGACCTCCGCTCCGGCTGCGACGATTCGGCCTCCGATTACTGCCGCCGGAACCAGAGCCATACCGACGCCGGAGACTCCCGGGGCGCAGTTGATGCCGACCGTGACTGCAGCCGTGCTCTCCCAGCTGGAGGTCTTACAAGATCTCGAGCGGAGTCCGAGGGGAAGGGCCGCGAGCAAGGAGGCGTCGCGCCATCTTCCGGAGAAGAGAGCGGACACCGTGAAGGAGGCCACCTTGATCCAGAAGAGCCTACCGACCGCGCCGGTTCTTTCCATCCCGTCGGCCGGAAACATCCTGTACTGCGCGACGGTCGAACCGACCGCCTACGTCCAAGGAACGGCCAAGGAGGCCCCGATCGGGTTTTCGAAAGATCAAGGAGAAGTGGGACGAGCGCCACGACCCGATGCGGCTCGAATTCAGATAGAGGTTTCGGTCAGGCCGTCGGAACCTCATGAGGATGAGCCGTTCGAAATCTCAGGCAGGGTCGTCAATGGGGGCGATTTGGACCTCACCCTGGTGCGTGTTGAGGAGTCGGCGGTCAGGACCCGCGGAGGTTTTCAGCCGACCGGCGATATTTCTCTGCCGACGACGACCAGCGTGGGCGGGGCGGTTAACATCTACAGATACCGAGGCGTTCTGCACGGAGGCGGCACCTACTTCAAGGAGCTGCGCATCACGGACGCACTCGGGGATTCTTGGAAGACCTCCGTGCGCCTTCTGCCGTGCCCGCAGCGCTGACGACTGGGCTCAACGTCGCCAAGGGGCGTAGGATAAGCGATTCAATGAAGCACAGACTGTCTCTTATGATTCTCTACGCTTCCGTAACTGCCGGGGTTTCCGCGGCGGCGGCCGCTCCGCGCACGATGCGGGTCGATTACGTCCACACTGGCAACGCGTCCCAGGAGCAGTTCGCCCTCGATCGCGTGGTCGTCGAGCCGCTGGAGTGGCCCGGCAATCCCTTCCGGCCGCTGGACGACACCAACCTCGGGAAGTACTTCTTCGAGGTCGTCGACCGCGGCTCCAACCGCGTCGTCTACTCGCGAGGGTTCGCCTCGGTGTACGGGGAGTGGGAGACGACCGGCGAAGCCAAGGAGAGGAGCCGCGCCTTCTCCGAGTCTCTGCGCTTCCCCGCCCCGTCGGCGCCGGTCCAGATCGTGTTGAAGAAGCGCGACGCCCAGAACGCGTTTCGCGAAGTGTGGAGCCTGACTCTCGACCCGAAGGACCCCTTCATCGACGACTCCAAGCCTTCCTCGCCCGTAGCGCTCTTGGAGCTCGAGAAGCATGGTCCCTCGTCCGACAAGGTCGACTTCCTGATCCTGGGCGACGGCTACACCGCCGCGGAGCGCGGCAAGTTCGAAAAGGACGCGCGGCGGCTGATGGAGATTCTCTTTGCGCATGCGCCGTTCAAGGAGCACCGGGCCGACTTCAACGTCTGGGGCCTGTGCCCCCCGGCCGCCGAGTCGGGAATCTCCCGTCCCTCGACCGGAGTCCATCGGCGCTCTCCGGTGGGGGCGTCCTATGACGCCTTCGGCTCGGAGCGCTACGTGCTGACGTTCGAGAACCGGGCCTTTCGCGACGTGGCCTCATTCGCCCCGTACGAGTTCGTGGAGATCCTGACCAACAGCAACACGTACGGAGGCGGAGGCATCTTCAACCTCTATTCAACGGTGGCGGCCGACAGCCTGTGGTCTCCCTACGTCTTCATTCACGAGTTCGGCCACCACTTCGCCGGCCTGGCCGACGAGTACTACACCTCCGACGTGGCTTATGAGTCGGCGACGGAGCGGCTGGAGCCGTGGGAGCCCAATGTCACGGCGCTGCACGATCCCGGCAGCTTCAAGTGGAAGGATCTGGTCGCATCGGGCACGCCCCTGCCGACGCCGTGGTCCAAAGAGGCCTTCGAGTCGCACGCCCGTGAGGTCCAGAAGAAGCGGCATCAGATCCGCGCCGAGAGGAAGCCCGAGAGTGAGATGGACGTCCTCTTCACCGAACAAAAGAGGGCCGAGGAGAAGCTCCTGTCCTCCGACAAGTACTCGGGCAAGGTCGGCGCGTTCGAAGGGGCGATGTACGAGGGGAAGGGCTATTACCGGCCGCAGGAAGACTGCATCATGTTCACGCGGGACGACGTTGCCTTCTGCGCGGTCTGCCGCCGGGCGCTCGAGAGGGTGATCGAGCTGTACGCCGGAGGTAAGCCGTGAGGCCGGTCCGCCCCACGCCTCACGCCTCACGCCTTACGTCCTCTGCGCTTCGCCTTACGCCTTACGCCTCACGCCTCACGTCCTCTGCGCTTCGCCTCACGCCTCACGCCTCACGCCTCACGTCCTCTGCGCTTCGCCTCACGCCTCACGCCTTCCGCCTCACGTCTTTATGAGCTTCCGCCGCGGATTGCAGCTCGCCGGGTTCGCCCGCCGCCATCTCGGCCGCATGCGCCGCGGCCGCAAAGAGGTGATGGCGCACCTGACCGAGCCGCGTCCGGACAATTTGCCCATGCCCACGTTCGTGCAGCTGCGGGTCACGAACCTGTGCAATCTGCGCTGCAAGATGTGCGGCCAGTGGGGGGACACCGGCATCTACCGCGCCGACGGGTTCTCCGCTTCGGCCACGGACGGAGAGACGGAGAAGGCGCGCATCCGGGAGCTGATCGGGGCCAGGCGCCAGCTGGCCTTGTCCGACTACGTGCGTCTGCTCGACGAGATCGCTCCGGCGCAGCCGATCATCTCGCTTTTCGGCGGCGAGCCCTTGCTCTACCCCGAGATCCTTCCGTTGGTTCGCGAGGTCAAGAAGCGCGGCCTGACCTGCACGATCATCACCAACGGCTGGCGCCTGGCCGACTGCGCCCGCGAGCTGGTCGAGGCCGGCATCGACACGATCGCGATCTCCATCGACGGGCCGCCCGAGGTCCACAACCGCATCCGCGGCAAGGACGATTCCTTCTCGCGCGCGGCGGACGGGATCCGGGCCGTGGCGAAATGGCGCCGGGAGCTCGGCCGGCCGCTTCCGATGCAGATCGCGATCCTTCCAGTGACCGAGTTGAATCTCGGCGACATCCGGAAGGCCATCGATGCGCTGCGGGAGCTCCCGCTCGACACGATCAATGTCGGCCTGCGCTGGTTCGTGCCGGGCCAGGCCGGCCGGGAGTACGAGGACGTGATGCGCGAGACCTTCGGCGTGTCGGCCGATTCGTGGAAGGGCTTCGAATTCGACGGCGGAACGGCCCTGGCCGGGCGCACCGAGCAGATGGTCCAGCTCGTCCGTCTGCTGAAGGGCCTGAAGCGCCGGCGTTATCTCGACTCCGCGGCCGGGCGGCCCTGGGTTTCCTTCGTGCCCGACGTGCCAGCCGAGAAGGTCCCGGACTACTTCTCCGACTTCTCCCAGACCTTCGGCCACAGCCTGTGCCCGGTGGCGTGGTATTTCGCACAGGTCGAGCCGGACGGGGAAGTCTGCTTCTGCGGCGATTTTCCCGACTACTTCATCGGGAACGTCCGAAAGACCTCGTTCCGCGAAATCTGGACCGGCGAGCGCGCGTGGGCCTTCCGGCGAAAGCTGGCCCGGGAGCCGCTCCCCATCTGCAACCGCTGCTGCGGCTCGTTCGTGTATGGAAAGTGGGAACGGCCCGGCCAGGCCGCCGGCGCGCCGGTTTAGACTCGCCTCCCCGCCGGCAAACGCCGCGGCCCGGTCCGCGCCCGCTTCCCCCGCCGCCGCCAGCTGCTAAAATTCGGGAACTGACTCTTGGAGCGGCTTCTTCTTTTTTTTTCGCTTCGGCGAATTCGTTGAGGAGGGAGGCCCAGATGCGTCGACTCCATTTCTTCCCCTTCGCGGTTCTCGCTTTTCTCGCGGTTTTCGTCCTGGCGTTTCCGTCGGTGAGCGCGGCGCAGGCGCCCGGCGGGAAGATCGACGGCACGGTGCGCGATCCCAACGGGGCGCCCGTCGTCGGAGTGACTGTCGCCGTCACGAGCCAGGCGACCGGAGCCACACGCGTCGTCCGGACGTCCGCGGCCGGGTCCTACGAGGTGTCCGATCTGAAGCCCGGGATCTACACGGTGTCGGCCGACATGCCCGGATTTCGCAAGGTGACCCGGGTCGTCACGCTGTCGGGCGCGCTCACCGTGGACATCGCGCTGGAAGTGAAGGTTTCCGAGCAGGTCACCGTCACGGCGCGAAAGCGCGAAGAGACCGTGCAGGACGTGCCCTTCTCCGTCGCGGCGCCATCGGAAGAGACCCTGCGTGAGCGCGGCGCGCAGAACATCGAGGACGTCGCCGCCAACGTCCCGGGCTTTGCCGTGCAGAACCTGGGACCCGGCCAGAGCCAGGTAGCCATCCGCGGGATCTCCTCGGGCCAGATCGCCCGCGATCAACCGGGCGTCAAGGAGTCGGTCGGCGCGTACCTGGACGAGTCTGTCATCTCGCTCTCGCTCTTCACGCCGGACATCGACCTTTTCGACGTGAATCGCGTCGAAGTGCTCCGCGGGCCGCAGGGAACCCTGTTCGGCTCCGGCTCCGAAGGCGGGACGGTCCGCTACATCACCAATCAGCCCGAGCTCGGCGCGACGCACTACTTCGGAGAGCTCGAAGGCAGCACGTTGACCGGCGGCAATCAGGGCGGCTACGCCAAGGTGGGCGTGAATGCGCCGCTGGGCAGCACCGCGGCCCTGCGCATCGTCGGTTACTACGACCGCTTTGCCGGCTATACCGACGCGGTGCAGCCGGATCTGAGCGTCAAGAGCAACGTCAACACGGGAGACCGCACCGGCGTCCGCGCCGCGGTCGAGATCGCCCCGAACGACCGCCTGACCATCACGCCCCGCTTCGTCTACCAGCAGGTGAACATGGACGGCTGGAACCGCGAGGACGCCTACAACATCCTGGCCAACCCCTTCACCACCACGCGGCCGGCGGTCACCCTCGGAGACCGCCAGATCTTCACGCAGATCGACGAGCCGTACACGGACAAGTTCTATCTGGGCGACGTCAACGTCAAGTACAACTTCGGCGACGTCGCGCTGACCTCGGTCACCACCTACACCCATCGCGACATCCTGGTCGTCCGCGACGCGGGCGCCCTGACCTCCAGCATCACCGGCGGCTCGATCGGTCTGCCCGAGAACGTCTACACGTTGAACGCGCCGCTCAACGACGCCACGAAAGCGCAGGGCTGGACCGAGGAATTGCGGCTCAACGGAGGCAAAGACCGCTTCCAATGGGTGGCCGGCGCCTTCTACGGCGACTCCCGCCGCGAGTACGCGCAGAATCTCTTCGTGACCGGGTTCGAGGCGCTGTCGGGAATTCCGACCCAGGGAGTCTTCGCTCCCAAGGACGATCTCTTCTTCTCGGCCCTGAACTACAAGTTGAGCCAGTACGCGCTGTTCGGGGAGGGCACGTTCAAGTTCAGCAACGCGTTCAGCGTGACCGGCGGACTGCGCTACTACCACTACCACGAGGACAAGGCGCAGGTCTTCGACGGGCTGTTCGGCTCGGATGCGAACGGCAAGCCCCAATCGCAGCCGGGCTCGGTGAAGGCGGACGGCGTGGCGCCCCGCGTCATCGCGAGCTACAAGGTGAGCGACACGACGAACTTGAACGCCCAGGCCTCCAAAGGATTCCGTCTGGGCGGCGTCAACGATCCGTTGAACGTCAATCTCTGCTCGGCCCAGGACCTGATCACGTTCGGCGGACGGGACCAATGGAAGGACGAGACGTCCTGGAACTACGAGGTCGGGTCGAAGACGACGATCCTGGGCGGGCGCGGCTCGTTCAACGTCTCGGCGTTCTACGACGACATCAAGGATCTTCAGGTCACCGTGACGGCGGGAACGTGCTCGTCGCGCCTCATCTTCAACGTGCCCAAGGCCCGCAGCGTCGGTGGAGAAGTGGAGCTGGCGCTCACGCCGAGCGACCGCTTCGACTTCGCCCTCTCGGGCAGCTACGCGGATTCGACCCTTCGCTCGACGGTGACGTCGACGGACCCCAACGGCAACGTCAGCGTGGTGTCCGGGATCCGGAGCGGATCGCGGCTGCCGGGCGTCCCCAAGTTCCAGGCCGCCCTGGCGGCCACCTATCAGCAGCCGATCACGCCGGTGTTTCAGGGCTACGTCACCGGGGCGTACCAGCACGTGGGCTCGCGCTTCACCGAGGTCGGCGACGATGTGCCCGGGTTCGGCACGGTCAACCTCCTGGCCTTGCCCAACACGATCGGAGGTCCGCTGACGCAGAACACGTTCACGTTCAATCCCGAGCTTCCGGCCTACGACATCGTCAACCTGCGGTTGGGCGTGCGCCACGCCGGCATCGACCTGGCGCTCTATATCAACAACCTGACCGACGAGAAGGCGCTCCTGGCGCTGGATCGCGAGCGCGGGCTGCTGGCGCGGGTGGGGTACCTGACCAATCAGCCGAGGACGTTCGGAATTACGACGCGGGTGGACTTCTGACCGTCGCGATCGCTGCGCGAGCGAGCCGGCTCCGCCGCCGGCCGGCGACTCGGCCAAAGGGCCTCGATCGCCGGCCTGCTCGCTCGCTCCGCGATCGCTCCCGCGGCGCGCGCCTCCTCCTTCGCTTCCGCTCAGGAGACTACGCGCGCCGCGAGCTTCAGGATGAGTAGATCGAGTTCGAGAAATCTTTTGACTTGGGTTTGAGGGGAGGCCATCTTTCGACGCCTCACGCCTCACGCCTCACGCCTCACGCCTCACGCCTCACGCCTCACGCCTCACGCCTCACGCCTCACGCCTCACGCCTCACGCCTCACGCCTCACGCCTCACGCCTCACGCCTCACGCCTTCCGCCTTACGCGCGGGCGAAGCCCGCGTTTACTCATCGCCTTGGACCGGGGCGCGGCGGGACTTGACGCGGGCACGTTGGGCTTTGGCTGCGAGGCGTTGCTCGACCGCGGAGCGGCCGGGGCGGGTTTTCTTCCGGCGTTTGGGCGGCGCGGCGGCGCGGCGGAGCAGGTCCAAGAGCCGGGCCCGCGCGGCGGCCCGATTCTGGGCCTGCGTGCGATATTCGCGGCTGTCGATCAGCAGCGTCCCATCGCCGCTGATCCTTCTTCCGGCCAAAGCAATCAGCCGCGCCTTGACGTCTGCGGGCAGGGTCGACGCGGCGAGGTCCAAGCGCAGCTCCACCGCGGTGGCCACCTTGTTGACGTTCTGACCTCCGGGGCCGGAAGCGCGGACAAAGCGCTCCTCGAGCGCGTGATCGGGAATGACGATGGCGGGAGTGACCGAAAGCATCGGCGTGAACTCCGGTCCACGAAGGAGCCGTTCAGAGGTGCCGGGTTACGTCCATTCACCCTGTCGACACAGGGCACCCGCCTGGATGAATTCCGCCAGCTGGCTCGGGGTTTCGCCGCCCCGCGCTCGGCTCGGTTGAATCTTCTCCGCGACAGCGCAGTGGTCGCACTTGGCCACTCTGTCGAGGGCAACCTCGGTGGCATTGGGGCGGCGGCAGTTTCTGCAGTTCCATTTCCGCATGAGGTATTGCATCAGCGCTCGTTTCTCTCCCAGGGGCGGCGACGGGCCAGGTCTTCTCGAGATGACGCCGGCCGGCGCAGTGGGTATGCCAAGAGAACATACCATCTTGCAGTCCTCACGACTTCCTCGGTCTCACAACGTGTGTCGCCGGCGAGGGATCTGGCGCGCCGAGGCCCGGAAAGATCGGGCAGAAGAAGACCGAGGCGTGGGCACAGAGCCATGAGTCGGAGGGAGCGGGCGGCGGCTTCGCCATCACGACCGGCCCGCGGGTGATCATGGCAGCGAACAGAATTGGAGCAATCATCTCGTCACCTCACGGGACGCCGTTGTGAGCGCCGGCGGACCGCATGAATAGGCTTCACCGAGCACGCGCGACTCGTTAAGCTCACCGGACCATTTGGTAATGGTCGGACGCAGGAACGCGGCGTTCCCGCCGAGCTGCGCCGTCTTGAATCTGAGCACGTATTCGGGCCACGCTGTGCCCATCGGCCGCTTCGCCGGATCCCCGGGCGGACCCTCATAGTAGCGCTCGCTCACCACGCCGAGCGACGAGCAGTTCTTGAGCTGGTCGGGACTCACGGCGACGCGCAGGCCGTGTGCGCGCGTCCAGGTGTCCGTGTCACGATCGAGCTCCGTTTGCGTCCGGGAGTCGCGGTACGTAACGCACCCGGTGAGCAGTAATACACCGACCGCTGCGAGAAGCGTGACGTTCATGAGGCGCTCGCTTTCTGCCGAGAACCGGCGGCGGGTGCTCCGTTGCGAGCTGAACTGGTTCCGTCGGGGAAGTCGGAGCTTCACGATAGTGCGCTCTGCCGATCACCGTCCAATCGTTTGTTCCGATGGGATTGGACCGGCAAAGCGATGAGAGCCCGCGCGCCTGCACGAAGCGGCGCAGCACCGCCCGGCTCTTGGGAGAACGTGGCGAACCTTTCGTACACATGTGGATCCTTATCGGCAGGAGGTCCTAATCCCATCGCCACAAACGATTGGACTCCTGTTCATCGGGCGTAGATCATTGATGCGGGAAAGAAGGAAGGCTGGCGGGCTGAATCCTTCTTGCTTCACTCGTTCGCGTTCTCACTGGCTTCATTCCGGTTCCGCACACTGATTTGGGCCATCGCCCGCCCGCTGACGGTCTCCGAATGGGCGGTAGGGCGCATCGCTCACCGACGAGCGGTGCCTCCGAGGTCAACCGCCGGTATTGGGAAAAAGGGAAGTGTCCATGTCCAGATCCATCCCGACAGACCGCTTCAGCGTGTCCCTGCGAGCCGCCCTCGTCCTTCTGCTGCTTCCATCGATGCCGCTGTTCTCCCAGGTGCGGGTTTCGTCCGTCAAGGATCCTGCCGCCTGTCCTTTCAACGGGCTGGTCTCGTGCGGCACGGCCTTTCTCAGCTTCCGCCTCGGCTCGGGCTTCCAACTCGTCGGCGCCTCGACGCCCCGGCCCTATAAACTGGATGTTGACCGGGTGGAAGGCTTTCCGGGCTCCTCGAGACCTGTCTTCACCGCGGCTCCGCCAGAGCCGGCAATCAGGGTTGGCGGCAAGGCTCGCCAGACCCTGGACGGTGCCTTCCAGCCGATCGGCGGGAGCCCGGGCCGCAACTTCGAGACACGTTCCGGCCTGGATCTCGGCGCGACCGCAACCACGCCCCTGAACTTCTTCGTGGGCACCGTCACGGAGACGCCGCGAGCGATGGTCATCCGATACACCGCCGTTTCCGAATCCATCGCCGGTCGGGTCGATCAGGCCATCGAGGTGTGGGCCGCCGCGTGCAACACAAATCGCGCCACAGGTCCGTGTGCGGAGGCGTTTTCGAATCTGTTGACCACGCTGCAACACGTTCGTCTCGACCTGGCCGAGGAGGCCTTTGCGTCTGGCGCGCCGTGGGTCACGCGGCTGGCATTGGACCGCCAGAATCAGCAGTTGGGATTGGCCTATGGCGAGATGGAGCAGGGATTTCGCTGCTGGGACGGTGCCTGCAATGGTGATCGCGGAACCTCGATGGGCCCGCGCGCGGCGACGGCCTTCGAGGAGGGAGCGGATCGCCGGGTTCGTGTGGATGATGCCCTGGGGAAGCTCCTGATCGCGGGAAACTAGGACGTAAGATCGTCCAGACCTGTGTCGTCCTCGCACCATTCTGTCCGCGTCCGTCACGCGCCGTTTTCGATGAGTTCGCATCATTCAACCGGAAACGAGGACGCGATAGGTTTTGGTCGGCAACGTGATGTGCGAAGGCTCGGCGAGACTGGAGGACTGTGATGCTGTGGACAATCCTGGTCATCCTTTTGGTGCTGTGGTTGCTCGGGATGGTCACCTCCTACACGATGGGCGGCTTCATCCACATCCTGCTGGTGGTGGCGGTGGTCATTCTGATCATCAGGCTCGTTTCCGGGCGACGCGTTCTTTAGGGCGATTCGCTGCCGCCGAATCCCTATCGCAGGGGTCCGCTGAAGGAGGGCACGACGATGACCGGATACGTTGGAGCGATCGAGGAACTCACCCTGAGGAATACCTACTTCCGGCAGGTGCTCTTCACCGCCAAGCACGCCCAGCTCGTGGTGATGTGCCTCCAACCGGGTGAGGAGATCGGCGACGAGGTTCACAACGACGTCGATCAGTTCTTCCGCATCGAGCGCGGGGAGGCGAGATTCGTCTTCGACGAGAAAGAGGAACGCCGGGTGCACGACGGCGACGGGATCGTGGTGCCGGCGGGGACTTACCACAACGTGATCAACGCATCGAAGACGGCGCCGCTCAATCTCTACACGATCTACTCTCCGCCGAACCACCCGGCCGGAACGGTGCACAAGACCAAGGCGGACGCGGAGGCGGCCGAGAGGGCCCACGCGTGACCCTGAAACGGGACGCGTGCGCAAGGGAGTGTGAGCCGCGTTCTATTCAGACCAGGCGAAGGGTTGCTCATCGCCGGAAAGTGTGAACGAGCAACCCGGGGCGGGGTCTTGAATACGACTAGGGGCGGAATCTCCGGCTGCCGTCCCAAGAGCCTTTCTCAAGGCTCTCCCGGGCGGCCTTGGGCCGACCCTGCGGGCCGCTATCCTGCCGACACGCCCCCGGCCGCAGGCGATTGTGCATCCTGCGATTTCCGATAGGCCTGGCTGTCGTGCTCCAGGGCTCCTGCCGGCAGCCACTCCCACAGCGGCCCGAGATCCCGGCGGACCTGGTCGACGTAGAACGCGGGAAGTTCGGTCGTCTCCCGGTCGAAATAGCGCTGGACCTGCCGGTCGGTGTCGAGGCGACGGCGTAGCTCGGTGAAATACGCGATGCGGCCGGACCCTTCCGACGACACCGCGCGGATGGCGTTCATCCACCGGGGAATCGTCGTCCGGGTGGACCGGAAGCGGTTGAAGATGGCGCGCCAGGAGAAGGTGTACCGGGTCAGGTCGATCACGTGATCGTAGAATTCCCGCCACGAGTAGTGCTTCGGCTTCACGTTCATGGCGTGGTTGTTGTCCAGGAAGTGAAACGGGAACGGAAGAACCCGGTCGGCCCGCTGATACTCCAGGTTGAGCGGCGCCGCTCTTCCGAAAGCCGAGAGCAGCGAGTATCCGGGAAACGCGCCCGGGCTCGAGTCCACGAAGCGCTTGGTCAGCTCGAACGGCTCGGGGCCCTCGTCGGAGTCGAGTCCCAGCACGAAGTTGGTCTGCACGTACGGGACGTAGCGCAGGATCATGTTGACGTGCTCGGAGACCTGGCGGACCTTGTCCATCCCCCTGTTCTGCCCGGTCCTGGACTTGTTGCCGAGGTCGTACCAGGACTCGACGCCGGGCAATAGGGCCTTGAATCCGCTGCGCTGGAGTCGCTGCAGATGCGGCTCCGACAGGAGCGAGAGACTGCTCTCGGCGACGAAGTCGATGCGGCCGGGCGGCACCGCCGCGTCGATCGCGTTCAAGTAGTCGTCGAACCGGACGCCGAAGTTCGGATCGTGCCAGCCCACGCGCGGGCGCTTGAACTTGCCCAGGAGAAACCGGAGGTCGTCGGAGAGCACGCCGAAGTCGAGGGGTTGATAGGGAACGACCGAATCGATGCAAAAGCTGCAGGTATAGGGACACCCGAGGCTGCCGATCATCGGCACCATCTTGAAGAGCGGCGCCTTGCGCAGCGTCGGCTCGATGAACTTCCACCGCTCCCGCACACCGGGAAGCGCCGCCGGCTGCTGTTTCGCCGCCAGGTGGACGCCCATGGGCCGGTGCGGCGAGCAGTCCTGCAGCACGTCGCGGATCACGGCCTGGTCCGTGAAGCCGAGGACGTAGTCGAAGTACTTCCGGGCGTCCTCCGGATAGCAGCGCGCGTGCGGCCCGCCCAGGACGGTGACGGCCCCCTTCGATCGGAACTGATTGGAGAGCGCGTAGGCCAGGAGCGCCGCCTCGCGTGAACGCGCCGATGAAGACGAGATCCACCTGGTCCGGCAGCTCGTCGGCGAGGTCCTCGAGGCCGGTATAGCAGACGAAGGCCACGTCGTGCCCTTCCGCTTCGCACCACACCGCCACGACCTGGGGCATGATGCTGGCGAGATTCGCGTTCATGACGCGGGCGTACAGGGCGCGGGTCGGCCCCTTGGTGACCAGGTCGATGACGCCGACGCGGAGCTTACGCACGGGTGCCCGCGGGTTGAGGTTCAGGGGTACGGTCCGTCGGCATCTCCACCGTCCTCACCCGAGGCTCGATCGTTGGGGCCGGCTGACGAGGGCAGGGGCTCATGGGCGCCCATTCTATGGGATTTCGGGTCCCGTGGAGACGGGCAAAACCCGAGGCGCGGGAGGGTGACCCGGGCCTCCTCCTACAATTTATAGATTGTGGACGGCGTCGGACTGCCTGGAGAGGGCCCGGGAACCGGCCGAGGCGTCGTTTCCCGGGCTCCGTCTCTTCCGATCGACCCTGCGGCGCGGCTAGATCTTCCCCATCACGGACGTGGGCAGACCGTCGGTGCCGTTGCCGGCTACGTGGTTGTCGCCCCATGTGATGAGCGTTCCCCCCGCGCCCAGCCGTAGCCCGAACGTGTTGCCGGTAATCATCGAGTTGCCCAGCCGAATCGTGGCGGCCGCCGTTCCGAAGCCGGCCGCGACGCCGCTGCTGGAGTTGCCGGTGGCCTGGCTGTCGTCGATGTTCATGACCGAAGCAAGGCTGGTGGCGGTGGCGACGAATCCGTTGCCGTTCGAGGCGGCGGAGGTGCGCCGGATCGAGACCGTGGCGTTGTCCTCGCCGCGCACGCCGGTGAGCGTGTTGTTCTTGATGATGCAATCTTCGACCGTGGCGACGGCCGTCCCGCCGCCTGCCGGCTTGACCAGGATCCCATGGGAGGCGTTCGCGAAGATCCTCGTGTGGGAAACGAACACCTGCGACGCGGTGGCCTGATTGGGCTCAAAATCGATCCCGACGCCGGTGAACTCGAAGATGTTGCAGTTCTCGACGTGGAGCGCGCCGCCGGCCAGGAAACGGATTCCGCTGAGTCCGGTGTTGAGCCCGTCGATCTGGAGCCCGCGGAGAACGACCCTGTCCGTCGCGCCGGCGGAGACCACGATGCCGTTGGTCCCGGAGACCAGGACGCCGGCGATGAAACCGCCCCCGTCGATGGTGATCGACTTCGTGATCGTCACCGCTCCGAATCCGCCCGGATCGAGCACGTTGATCTCGCCCGCCGCCGCGGTCTTGGAGATGGCTCCGGCGAATGTCTTGCACGGGGCGGTTCGCGAGCACGGGTTCGCGTCGTCGCCGACCCCGGAGACCCAGGTTCGCGTTGCCTGGGCCTGCGCCGTCTGCGCCCATGCGCCCGCCACCAGTGCGGCCAGCAATCCGAGGAGTCTTGGTCCGATTCGGTTCATGGATAGGTCCCTTTCCGCCCCTCGAGGGCGATAGATCGAGGATGATCCTCGTTTTGTTGAATTGCTGAGCTTTCGGCGACGTGGTTGGCTCCCCCAGCCGCGTCGTCGTTCGATCAGGGTAACCGAGGATCCGTTCAGGAGCAAGGCGCTGCGCTGAACCGGAAGGAGTTGCAGGCCGCAACCGGTCGCGGCCGCAGGGCTTTGCCCCGTTCCGGTCCGCTACCGGATCGCTTCGAAGCAGGCGCGCAGCTGACCGGCCCGGGAGGGGTGCCGCAGTCTCCGCAGCGCCTTGGACTCGATCTGACGGATCCTCTCCCGGGTCACGTTGAACGCGCGGCCGACTTCTTCGAGCGTGCGCTCGGTTCCATCGTCGATGCCGAAGCGCATCCGCAGGATCTGCTCCTCCCGCGGCGTCAGAGTCTTCAACATGCCATGGGTCTTCGTGCGAAGGTGCGAGAAGAGAACCGAGTCCGCCGGAGAGGCGCCCGTCTTGTCCGGGATGAAATCGCCGAAGCGCGCGTCCTCATCCTCGCCGACCGGGCTCTCCAGCGAGATCGGCCGCTGCGAGACCTTGAGGATGTACCGGACCTTCGCGATGGGCAAGCCCATCTCCCGGCCGATCTCGTCCGCCGTCGGCTCGCGGCCCAGCGTCTGAACCAGAGCGGACGAGGCGCGCATGAGCCTGTTGATCGACTCGACCATGTGGACGGGCACCCGAACGGTCCGGGCCTGGTCGGCGATCGCTCGCGTCACTGCTTGCCGGATCCACCAGGTGGCGTAGGTCGAGAACTTGTATCCGAGCCGATAGTCGAACTTCTCGACTCCCTTCATGAGACCGAGATTCCCCTCTTGCACCAGCTCGAGCAGCTGCAGGCCGCGATGGAGGTACTTCTTGGCGATGGAGACGACCAGGCGCAGGTTGGCCACCACCAGCTCCTGTCTGGGCTGGTCCGTCGCGGCCACGCCGGCGCGGATCTTGCGCAGGGTCTTCTGAATCTCGAGAGCGGAGATGCCGAATTGCTTCTCCAACTGCCGGAGGGTCCGTCGCGACGCGCCGAGGCGCTCTTCGAGGAGCCTGCACCGCACGGGATTCTTCTCTCTTTCCAGGGCCGCAGCCGCCTGGCGGATCGCGGTCGACTGCGTGGCGAACGCTCTTTCGGCGTCGGTCCACAGAGCGATCAGGCGGTCGAGCACGGGAGGGGTGAATCCGATTTTCTTGATCAGTCCCGTCACCTGCGCGACGTTCCGGTCGATGGATGCTTCCAGCCGCGCGGCTCGTTTTCCGCGCTTGAGCGCCTTGAGATCGACCTTCGCCTTCTGCATCCGGCCGTTGATCACCGCGATCTTCCGAAAGCACCCGAGGATTTCCCGCGTTCGGTGCGCGGCCGAAGCGTCCACGGCGGACTCGCGCGAGGCGGGGGGAACTTCGACCGGGGCCCGCGAGCCGCGGGCGTGATCGAGGGTCTTCAGCAGCTCCTCCAGCGTGGCCGGGTTGTCCGCCAGTGCCTCGTAGATGCGGGCCTCGGCCTGCTCGATTCTCTTCGCGATCGCGACCTCGCCTTCCCGGTCGAGCAATGGGACAGCGCCGAGCTCGCGCAGGTACATGCGGAGAGGGTCGGAGGTCTTCTCGACCTCCGTGAGCGGTCCAGGCGGAGGCGCCTTTCTTCGCGGCGCCGAGCCTGCATCGGCGAGCTCCGCCGCGCGGATGCCGGCCGGCGGCAAGGCGTCGGGCCGGGGCGCCCGCTCGATCTGCAGCTCCATCAGGATCGGACAGCCACGGAGAAGATGCTGGCGTCCTTGTCCCGCTTTTTCTCGATCTGCACGACCACTCTCCATCCCCCGCGCGTGGCCGGCGCCTCGACGATCTGTCCGTCCGCCGCGCCGAGGAGGTCGAAATCGCCCGCGATGTCGCAGCCCAGGACCGTGAGCTCGTGCTTCATGCGGCGAGTCAGCCAGCCGTCGCACGCCAGCGGATCGACGCCGTAGATCTCCGTGTACCGGGAGCGCTCACCGTCGGAGATTTTAAGCTCCATGCCCCGTCTCCCTCGGCAGGAGGTCCTGCGGCATTCGATGGTCTCGACTTCCTCCGTGCTGTCGGTCGTGCACTTGGTCACCTTTCGTCGTGGAACGGGCTCTCGATTCGGACGGTCGGTTACCTTGGCGCAGGCCGGCGGAGTTCAGTTGTGACTGGAAATTGGGTCCGTCGGAGGGAACCGAGAAAGACAGCGTATCACGCGGCGGGGCGCGGCCTGCGGGACGCCCGCCCCGATCCGTCGGCAACGTTGGTTTCCAGGAGGCAAGCGTGCTACACTGGCGTGGTTCTCGCTTCGCTCGCCTTGTCAGATTCGCTCTGACGAATCCCGATCGATAAGCCACGAGAATGCGGAGCGCCGTGCCGGCGGTGTTTCCGGTCTTATTTGCCCGGCGCAAGGATGGATCTGATGAAGCTCTATGTAGGTAATCTCCCGTACGATGTTTCCGACGACAAGTTGAACGAGATGTTCTCGAAGTTCGGCACGCCGGACTCCGCGAAGGTCATCACCGACCGCGACACCGGCCGGTCCAAGGGGTTTGGTTTCGTCGAGTTCAGCAACCCCAACGAGGCCAAGCAGGCGCTCTCGTTGAACGGTACCGACATGGGCGGTCGCTCGCTCACCGTCAATGAAGCTCGGCCCAAGACCGAAGGCGGCGGCGGACGCTCCCGCTACTAAGCGATCTCTCGGTTTGTCTTTCACGAGGCGGGGCCAGTCCCCGCCTCTTTTTCGTCGCCTCCCACTCCGCTCGGGATCTGCGCCCTTTGGGCGCACCGGCCCGCGACTCGCCTGTGGGCTCGATCGCGGGGCCTGACCCCGAGCTGCGTTCCGGCTCCCGCAACGCGAGTCGTTTCGCTCGGTGAACGTCGCGAAACTTGGTCGCGTTGCGAAGGCCCCCCGTACCTGCCCCGGTCGCGGCGCGCGTAGTCTCCTGAGCGGAAGCGAAGGAGGAGGCGCGCGCCGCGGGAGCGAGAGCGCAGCGACGGATCAGGGCCGCGGTCGAGGCCGCATCCGGCCGAGCCGCGGACCGGTGCGCCGAAGGCGCAGATCCGAAGCAAGCGGAAGCGACGGCTAGTACATCCTCACCACCGCCACATGCCGGCCGGCGAAGAGGCGCCGGGCGAGGGTCTGGATCTCCTCGGGCCGGACCGCCCGGAGCCGCGCGATGCGTTCCTCGTAGGTGCGTCGCGGCGATCCCGCCAGGAGCTCTTCGGTGAGGACGGCGGCGCGGCCGGCGTTGGTCGCATCGCGACGCGCTTCGGAGGTCTGGAGATATCGGACGGCGCGGCCGAGCTCCTCGGGTCTCACCGGCGACGATGCGATGCGCGCAAGCTCTTCGCGTACTCCGCGCTCGATGTCGGAGAGATGTTCCTTCTCCGCGCCGGTCGTGACTTCGAAGAGCCCCGCCCCGGGAAAGTTCTCGCCTCCGGCGTCCACGGAATAGGCCCAACCGTGCTTCTCGCGGATCTCCTGGTACAGCCGCTCCTGGAACCCGCCGAGGACGTGAGACAACAAGGCAAAGGCCGGGCGGTCCGCGTCCGAAATGCCCGAGGTGGGAAGCGCCACCGTCAGCTCGGCCTGCGTCGTGCGCCGGGAGACGTGCTCCGATTCGTCGGCGGCGAGCGCGGGCGGGGGGGAGAACGAAGGTCGGATCAGGGCGTCCGATGAAAAGGGGCCCGCGGGAACGGCGTCCAGAAGCTCTTGAGCGAGCGCGAGGACGCGCCGCGCGTCGCAGTTGCCGACGATGAGGAGGGCCAGGCGGCCGCCCGCCAGTCGGCCATGCTGAAAGGCGCGGATGTCTTCGACGGTGACGGCACGGATCTGCTTTTCCAATGGGAGGGCCAGCCGGGAGAGTGGATGATCCCGGAAGACGGCGCGATAGACGGCGTCGCGCCGCGCGGTGGAAGGCTGATCGCGCTCGGTCGCGATCTCGCCGGCGAGGAGGTCCTTTTCCTTGTCCAGGTCCTGCCGGTCCAGCCGCGGCGCGAGAAAGGTTTCGGCGACCAATCGCATCGCCGGTTCCGCGCTTTGCGCCGGAACGGTCAGGGAGATGGTCTCGTGGAGCGGGCGGGAATAAGCCGTGAGACGCCCGCCCAGCTCCTCGGCCGCGCGGGCGAGGGCAAAACCGGTCTTCTCCTTCGTCCCTCGAAGGAGCATCGCGGCGTGCAGGCGGGCCACACCGGCCTTCCCCGAAGGGTCGTCCAGATCGCCGCCGCCGACGACCAGGCGGATTGCGACGGTCTCCGTCGCCGGCCGGGTCTCGACCACGACCCGGACGCCGTTGGAGAGCCGCCGCTCCTGGCCGGACGCAACAACGCCCGAGGCGAGCAGGGCGGCGTAGAAAATCGTCGAGGCGCCTCTCGCGCCGAGTCTCGCCCGGCTGGCGGGCCGGCGCCTTCGAGGCTCGTCACTTGTCACTGGTCACTCGTCACTTCTTCAAATGCTCCGGAAGATCAGATACCGAAGAATCGCCGTCAACTTGCCCAGTCCCCGCGCAGGATCGACTTCCAGCTCACGCAGGCGCTCGGGTGAAAACCGCGCCCGCGCGGTCTGGAGCAGCGTCGCCGGCGTCGCTCGACCCGCCTCCTCCAGGTAGGCGTCCCTGGAGATCGGCAGATCGTAGAGGAGGCTCTCCGACCGGAAAGCGGCAATTCCGGAGTTCGTTTCGAACTGGCGGGTCAGGTCTGCTGAGAACAGACGCCGCGCGAGGTCGAGCTCCGCGGGCTCGATCGGCTCGCGAGCGATCCGCGCGAACTCTTCGGCCAGAACGGTCTTGAGACGGTCGGCTCTGGCCGGATCGACGGCGCCGCCGGCGGCGAAGACACCGAGGTTGGAGAGATCGTAGCTCTCGGCCAGGAACTGCGAGGTCAGTCCCTCGTTCTCGACAAGGCGCCGGTAGAGACGCGAGGTCCGTCCCTCGCCCAGGACGCGCCGCAGGAGCTCCACCGCCGCGCGGTCCCGGCCGGCATGTCCGGGCGTCAGCGCGCCGAGCGCGTAGTACACCTGCTCGATCAGGGTGGCGAAGACGAACCGTTTCTCCGCGGAGATCCTGGGCGCCGGAGGAAACGAAACCGCCGAGGCGGCCGGTGTTCCTTTCCAGGACGAGAGCGTCTTCGCCACGAGGTCTGCGGCGCGTTCGGCGTCGACGTCGCCCACCACGATGGCGTACGCGTTCTCCGGCGCGTAGTAACGGCCGTAATAGGCCTTGGCGTCGGCAAAGGTGATCCGCTGAAGGGTCTTGCGAAATCCGATGATCGGCTGGGAGAGCGGGTCGCCGGGAAAGATGCGCTTCAGCACCGAGTACGCGGCGACCGAGGCGGGGTTGCTCTTGTCGCGAGCCGCCTCCTGGAGAACGACCTGGCGCTCGACGTCGACGTCGTGCGCGTCGAAGGCGGTGGTCGTGACCATGCTGGCGAGTCCTTTCCACCCCTCTTCGAAAGAGTCGGAGGATACGTCGCAGAAGTAGTTCGTCAGCTCGAAGGCGGTCGTGGCGTTGACCTCGCCGCCCGCCGCCCGGATCGCCGAGAAGGCCGGGTTCTTGCGGGCGCCGGGCCCCTCTCCCTCCTTGAACAGCAGATGCTCGAGCAAGTGCGAGATCCCTGCGAGCTCCAGGGGCTCGTTGCGCGAGCCGACCCGAACGCCGATCTCGCAGTACACCGTGCGGCGGCCGGGGCGCGCGTCGACGACGGCGACGAGGCCGTTGGGAAGCCGGAGGCGGAAGAGGCCGGACGCGCCGTGTTCTTCGATCCGTTCCCGAGCCGGTGCCGGGATCTCGGCGGCGGCAGCCGACCCTCTCGCGAGGAGAAGCGCCAGCGCGGCCGCTCGAAGCAGGCGTCTCAAGGGCGTCCGGCCCCGCCGTCTCGCGCGGGCTCGGTTCCGTTTCCCCAGAACCGGTAGAAGTTGAACCATTGCGTGGGGTGCTCGCGGACGACCTTCTCCAGGTCCATCGCCACGCGGCCGAGGATCCTTCGAGCATCCTCTTCGGGCGAGAGAGAGACGTCCCCCTTGAGCGGCTCGCCCCACACGTTGAAATAGGAGCCATCCGGCGACCGGAGGAAGAAGCCGGGAAGGATCTCGCAGTTGCAGAAGCGGGCCAGCAGGGCCGGAGAGCGCAGGAACGGGGTCGGACGCCCGAAGTAGGGGACCAGGACCTGATCTTCGGGGTAGGCCCGGTCCACGAGGAGGGCCACCGCGCGGCCGGCGTCCACCGCCGCGCGCACGCGAAAGGCCGTGGCCATCGATGTTCCGATGTCGATCGACTCGACCCCCAGGCGGCGTCGCAGCGAGAGACGCATCTCCTGAACGTTGGGATCGAGCTCCGGCTGCCCCACGACCGCGGGAACGAGATGGTGCTGCCGGAGAGTGACCGCTCCCATCTCCCAGTTGCCGACGTGGCCTGTGACCAGGAGGAATCCGCGGCCACCGCGGCGAACCTCGGACAGAATGCGGGCGTCCTGCTCGGAGGGTCGTGATGCGGGGCGTGAAGGCTTCGCTCCGCAGTCGCCAGGTGTCGATGGTGGCCCGGCCATAGTCGAAGAACATCCGGCGGGCCAGAGAGGCCGCTTTCCGCGCCGGGACCCCCAGAGCCAGACGGAAGTTTTCCCGGATCCCGCGCCGGGTCTCGCGCAGAAACGCGATGGCCAGCGAGTTGCCGACGAGGTTGATGCCGTTTAAGACCGGCATCGGAAGCCACCGCGCGCCGTAGTGCAGACCGCCGTAGACGATCGCGTTGGAGAGGCCATGGCTGACCCACTTCGTGCGGGCGCGCGCGCCGGCCTGACCCTCCGTCGATTTTCCGTCTTCCCTTTCCGCCACTGATGAGGAAATATACAATCCAAGCCGGCCATGAAGGTGCTCTTGCTCCGTCCCGATCCGGGCAACGAACGCTTCGGCCTCGGCCCATTCTTTCGAGTGGAGCCGCTGGGTCTCGAATACATCGGCGCGGCGCTTCGCCGGCAAGGACACGAACCGACCGTGGTCGATCTGCGATTGGGCGGCAGCATCCGTTCCTGGATCCGGCGGACGCGCCCGCGCGTGGTGGGTCTCTCCTCGATGCACGCGCTCGAGTACGACAAGATCCTCGAGGCGGCGCGCGAGGTTCGGCGGTGCGCGCCGGACGCGTTCGTCCTCGCGGGCGGCCACGCCGCGGCGGCCTACTCCGCGCCGCTCGAGACCGACGACCTCGACGCCGTCTGCGTCGACGATGGGGAAGAGGTCATGCCAGCTCTGGTCGAAGCGATCGCGTCCGGGCGCCCGGTCTCCTCGGTTCCCGCGCTGCGGCTGCGCACGCCGGAGGGATGGATCTCGACGGCGCCGCTGTCGCAGCGCACCGGACTCGACCGCGTGCCGCTGCCGGCCCGCGACCTCGTCGAGCGCCACCGGAGCGGGTACCACTGCCTGCTCTTCAAGCCGGTCTGGCTGATCGAGACGGCGCGAGGCTGCCCGTTTCGCTGCAACTTCTGCTCCGTGTGGCAGCTCTACGACCGCAGCTTCCGCGAGCGGTCGATCGGCGCCGTGGTCGAGGATTTCACCTCGGTCGGCGACGCGATCTTCGTCGCGGACGATCTCTTCTGGAACCACCCCGAGCGCAGTCTCGAGCTGGCGCAGGCGCTCAGGAAGCGCGGCGTGCGCAAGCGCTGGATCCTGGTGCAGACCCGGACCGACCTGGTGTGCCGGCGTCCGGAGCTTCTCGAGGCGTGGCGCCCTCTGGCCAGGGACTTCGACATCTTCTTCGGCCTCGAGGCGGCGTCCGACGAGGGGCTGGCCCACGTGGTCAAGGACAGCCTCGTGTCTTCTTCGGTCGAGGCGGCGCGGGTCGCGCGGTCGATGCGCTACGGCGTGACCGGGAACTTCCTGGTCGACCCCGACTGGAGCGAGCGGGAGTTCCAGGAGCTGTGGGATTTCGTCGCGCGCCACGGCTTCCAGCGGGCGGGCTACACGATTTTGACGCCCTTGCCCGGGACCGAGCTCTTCCAGAAGCTGTCGCCGATCCTGAAGGGTCAGCCCTGGTTCAAGTACGACATGCACCACGTCCTGTGGGAGCCGAGGCTGGGGGCGAAGCGTTTCTTCGAGCTCTATGCCGAGACCTGGCGGCGGTCGATCTTGAACACCGCCGGCGAAAAGCGCTGGGTCGACTGGATGCGCCAGGTCCGCGCGTCGCAAATCCCTTACTTGACACGTGTGCTTGCCCGCACACAGCGCATGATGAAGCCCGAGGCGTACTTGAAAGAGCACGCGGCGTCGCGGGTGCCCGCCGTCGAGATCCCGAGAGCGGCCCAGCCTGCGTCGTAACGCTCGTCACGCGCTTTCAGATCTCGAAGTACGACAAAGCCACCAGCGGGATGTTTCGGCTGGAATCGGCAGGGTCGTAGAGAATCGTAAGCTGCGATCCCTTCTTGTGTTCACTCGAGAACTTGCGCGACTCTCCCCAGACGTCGTGTCCTTCCCGTGAGCGGAACTGGTAAGTCAGCCTTGATGGCGCGGCCAGGGATGTCTTTCCGGTATCCACCTGCACACCGAACAGACGCCGCTTCCGAGGGGCCAGCACCCTCAAGTCCGTGATCGTGCCGACGGCGGCTTCGCCGTAGCGGGCGATGAGGTACTCCCGCCTGACTGCGAGGGCGGCCGGGAGGAGCAGGCCCCAACCCCATCCGATTGCGCCGACCGCGACGGCCAACAGAGGAATCCAGTCAATCGAGCGCCAGACCGAAATCTGCGATCTCGCAATTGGGCGAGCAGTCCTCGGATCTTGCGGCAGGTAGGTCACAGTGACTCTCGACCCCGGAGCAGGCAGATTCCGCTCCGCAAGACGCGGCGAGAAGGCCGAAAAGGTACGGCCAGCAACTGTGTATTCGAAGGCGTAGTTGTGGAACCCGGGGTCATCTCTTCCGCCGTAGCGCGACCGCGGATTGGACCAGACCAGTCTCTTCACCGTGCCCTGAGTCTCGAGACCCGCGGTCGCCAGAGCCCTTTGAAGCTTGTAATTGCCGGCCACCAGGTGCAAAAACCACGTTAAGGGCAGCCCGAAGACGAGCACGGTCATGATCGGGGTAATCAGCACCTTCCCTCGGATGCCCACTTGCCGGGGGGCAGCGGCCAAAGGAGCCTGAGACGCCTCCTGCTGAAGCATTGAGTCTTTGGTGCGCGTTACGGTCAGCAAGAAGCTCGATGCGGCAAGTAGCCCATAGAGGAAGGCGAAGAAAAATCCGGCTCCAATGCAGTAGATCAGCAGGTTCGGATCCAGTGGGAATCGTTTCGTTTCCCCGATGAGCAACCACAGAATCCAGGAGCCGCAGCCGAGAGCCAGCCAAAAGACGAATCTCCGAAACCACCGGTGTCGTAGCTGTCTATCCCGAGCCTCCGAAGTCAAGGCGTTCCGGACAGTGCCGGGCTTGAGCCTTTCGGCGGGATCGCCCGTTTCGTCTCGTGACATGTCAGAGTCTCCCTCGGACACGAAATTGCGTTAGAACGCGACCTGCGTTGGGTTCTTCAGGCCCTTCACCTCGCCGACGGGCCTACCGGTCGCCGTGTCCAGAAACAGGATCTTCTTCGTTCCGAGGAAGAGAAGCCGGGCCCGATCGGGCGAGAAGCGCACGGCGTTGATCGATCCAAAGTCCTTGACCTCTTCGAGCGCCCGCGTCTGGGCGTCGAAGAGGTACAGCTCGCCGTTGTCACAGGCGGCGATGAGGTTGCCCCCTCTCAGCCGAAAAAGCGTAGCCGCGTGGCCGACGTGGATATGGTCGAGCGCCTTAGCTGTCTCGCCGTCTACAAGCGTCATGTCCTGCGTCCGCGGATTGAGCGCGAAGGCGATTTTTCCGTCGGCACGCGTGAGCACGGAGCCGTCAGACGGGCCCTTCGATGGCAATTCGACGTAGTACGAGCGAATCTGCCCGCTGCGGCCTGCCGCGGCGCGCGTGGCGGCCGAAAGGGCCTCCGTTTGAATCAAGCCGATGACGCCACCACCCAGCAGTCGCATCCCCGCTCGCCCGAGGTTCATCCTGTCGAGGAGCTTGTGCGATTCGAGGTCCACGACGGCCAGGCGTTCCGCGTTCCGGTAGGATACGTATGCGCGTCTGCCGTCCGGCGAGACGGCGAAGCCCCAGACCGTGCCGGTGTCTGCGTCGGTCTGTCCGGTGGTCTGAATCGAATCCAGGTCGACGGTTGAGATGTGCAGAGGCCCGGCAACGTACGCCCGGCTTGAATCCTCGGACAGCCGGATCGCTAGAGGAGACCAGGCCACCCGCAACGTCTTCAGATCGCTTCCGGACACGACTCTGAGCTCACCGTCCGGCTTCTTGCCGCCGTCTTCTTCCGGAACATCGCTCAGTAGCAGGAGCCGGCCCCTCGAGTCGATCCAGGGCCCTCTCGGGCTCGATCCGGCATTCAGCGTCTTCTCGAGCGACCGCTTGGCGAGCGAGACCACGTAGATCTTGCCGTCCACGTTCTTCGCGCGCTTCTTGTGCGGTTTCCCGGGCTCTACGAAGTAGAGAAGCTCGCCATCGGAGGAGGGAATCGGGCCGGGGGGCGCCCCCTCGAGCGATAGCGTTCCGACGGTTCGGAGAGAGGAAATGTCGACGAATTGCAGCTGAGAGGAGCCACCTTCCTCCCGTCCCTTGTGATAGACCGCGAGAGTCTCTCCGTCGGGCGCGAGGTCCAGGTTCCGGGCGAGACGCTCGAGCTTCACACGTCCTTGAACCTCGCCGGTCTGGGCGCTCAGGATCGTGATTTCGGTGGGGCCGCTTTCCTGATCCGGTTGAGAGCCGAGGGAGAGGACAGCCAGCCGCTTTCCGGCGCGGTCGAACGTCCACTCACCAAGCCCGAAGGCCAGCTCGACGCTAGCGACCTGCTGGAGGGTGTCGCCGTCGAGAAGGGTGACGGAGGCCTTCGTGATGGGCGCGTTTTCGTTATCGTCCGTCTTGTCCGATATGCCCGAATAGAGCAAGAAAACGCGGCGTCCATCCGGACTCTTCACCACGCGCGTCGGTGTCGGAACGGTCGGCGAGCTTCCCAGGACGGAGCCCGTCCTCGGGTCGACGGCGACCAACTTGTGGTCGCCCTGATCGAAGACGAAGATCTTCCCCGCCGGCGCGTCCTCCGCGGCCCAAAGTCGTGTCGCGACGCAAAGAAGAACGAGTACGGCCGCGACCGAGACCTTGCGTTGATTCACGGCTCACCTCCAAGAAAACGCTCGCAAAGAGTTCGTCCTTTTCGGCAGCGCGGGCGGCGGTTGAGGATGAGGATCTCACGTCCTCACTCAGGCGACCGTGTCGAGGAGGGCATGACCACTTGAGCGAGCTGACGCGTTCGCTCGCACTCCACGATTACGGAAGCGTGAAGGTGCACCCGGTGACTGAACCGCCCACCGGAACATTGACAAGAGTATTCGCGCACTTGGGCTGGCCGCTGGACTGGACGCTTGTCGGCAGGCCCAACACCGGCGGTGATGCCGGCGCTGACTTCGTCGAAGGGCCGGTCGGCGCCGATGACGAACCGATACCGAGCGCGCTCGACCGCTCGTTCTCCGTCCACGCGCTCGGGCAGGGGCAGCGCAGCGTCGCCCGCCGCTAGCCACAGGCCGATGAGCAACGATGCAGTGCGGTCCATCAATTCTTCACGTAGAGGGACAGCAAGCTCCACTGCCCGCCGGTGTTGACTAAGCCTCCATTGCCGGACCCTCCCCAGACGATCATCTTCGCGTCGGTCCACACGGCCGTGTGGAACTGCCGTCCCGGCGGCGCCCCGATCGTCGTCGTCGTTGTCCAGCTATCGCCCGCGGGATCGTACTGCCCGCCGGAGTTGACATTGCTTCCGTCGAATCCTCCCCAGACGATCATCTTCGAGCCGGTCCAGACGGCCGTGTGGTAATAACGGTTCGTGGGTGCCCCGGCGGTCGAGGTCGCCAGCCAGAAGTTGCCCGTGGGATCGTATAGGCCGCCGGTGTTGAAGAAGCTGCTTGGGTCGGGACTGCCTCCCCAGACGATCATCTTCGAGCCGGTCCACACCGCTGTATGATCCTCGATGAGGTCACGGCGTTGGAGGCGAGCTCGTTGGACGTGACGCCCCCTGGAGCGATCCCGAGAATCACGCTGCCCGTCCCGCCGCCCATCAGCCCCGTTCCGGCGGTGATGTCGGTGACGACGCTACCGCCGTAATAGCCGTTGACGTCGATGACCATGTCTACGAACCCGCCGCCCTGATTGGGCTGAAGCGTGATCGCTCCGCCGGTTCCAAGCGGCACGACCGAGGCGTTGTCGATTTGTCCCGCGGTGGGGGACCAGTTAATCAGGGCTTGGAATGTCGAGGGAGAACCGACCGGCCAGACCTTCAGGACTCCATTGCTGGGGGCGCCGACGATGTTGAAGACGACGAAGTTGCCAGAGACGGCGGCGGCCGAGGAGGGGATGCCGCAGGGTGCTCCGGTCAGCACTGCGTCACGAGTGAAGCCCGAGGCGATCGGGCCGCCAGTGACGCGCGTGTCGAGCATGCGGCAGGGTGAGATGGAGATGAAGGGTAGCGGTGCCGTCGCGCTTTGTGCCTGTTCGGGATGGAGTCCCGCCGGGGTCTTGCCTTCGAGGAAGGTCTTGCCCTGCGGAGCAGTCAGTCCCTCCGGAGGACTCCAGAAGAGCGGCGCCGGCCAGTTGGAGGGCCGTTCGCCAACGGGAGCCTCCTGAGCAAGAAGCCCCGCCGAACCCAGCAAGGTCACCAACAGCGAGAGCCCGAGATGTCGTCGATCAGTCATGATGGCGTTCTCCTATACAGAACGCGCAGGAACGGGCTAGAGCGGATCACGCGGGCGGAAAGAACCAGCATGAACTTGCCGGGGTGCAGCGCGGCTACCCCGTCTCGACGGCGAACACTCTGGAAGATCGAGAAGCCAATGCCCTAGTGGCGAAACGCGCTGGTCTGTCCCGTGAATCGTCGCGTCCGCTCCGGCACAGGGAGTCGGCTCGGAAACCTCCCGCCCTATTCCGACCGCGTGGTGAGTGAAGCCACCGCTTTTTTCAAGGCCTCGATCTCGCGGCTCTGGTCCTCCAACCGGCTGCGTAGATCTTCGATCGTCTTCTGCTGCTTCTGGACTTCGTTTAGGAGCATCGGGACGAGAAAGTGGTAGCGAACAGTCTCGGGCTGCCCGTCCCTGTCGTACACCACGAGATCGGGATAGACCTCAGCCACTTCTTCGGCGATCAAACCGTACTGCTCGAGGCTGGTCGGATCGATGTTCTGTGTGTAGCGGAAGCTCACCGGCCGAAGTTGAAACAGTCCGCCGCTCGACCCGCCCATGTCGCGGATATCCCGCTTGAAGCGGCGCGAGGACGACACTGTTCCGAGCTGCCCGGACGGGTCGACTTGAACGAAGACACCCGTACCGAGATGGGTTCCGTTGATTCCTGCGATGAAGGCGGCGGTCTGGGCCTGCCCGATCCGGATCGCGTTGCCTTCGGAACCGCTGCCCGCGTTCGAACCGATGTAGATGTTGTTGCTGCCGCCGATGAGGTCGAACCCCGCGTTGGTGCCGATGCCGATGTTGTTGTCGCCCTGCGTGTTGTAGAGCGCGCTGGTGCCGAACGCCAGGTTGCTGCCGCCCGCCGTATTAAAAGCAAGAGCGCCGGAGCCAAACGCCGCGTTGTTGCCGCCCGTCTGGTTTTGTACAAGGGCATTATTGCCGAACGCCGAGTTGAAGCTGCTGTTGTTGTTGGAGAGCGCGGCGCGGCCAAACGCCGCGTTGCTGTCGCCCGTCTGGTTGCTAACAAGGGCGAGGTCGCCGAACGCCGAGTTGTACGAGGCGGTCTGGTTGGATGAAAGAGCGTTGGAGCCAAACGCCGAGTTTCCTTGGCCCGTCGTGTCGAAATAAAGGGCCGCGTCGCCGAACGCGGAGTTGAAACCGCCCGTTGGGTTGGAGTGCAGCGCGCTGTAGCCGTACGCCGTGTTGTTGCCCCCTGTGTCGAGCGTCGTCTCCGGCGCGTAGTAGCCGTTGACGTCGATGATCATGTCGATCGTGCCCCCGCCCTGGTTAGGCTGCAGCGTGATCGCTCCGCCGGTCCCTAACGGCACGACCGAGGCGTTGTCGATCTGTCCCGCCGTGGGCGGCCAGTTGATGAGGGCCTGGGAGGTGGAAGGAGAGCCTGCCGGCCAGACCTTCAGGACGCCGTTGCCCGGCGCGCCGACGATGTTGAAGACGACGAAGTTGGCGGAGACTGCAGCGGCCGAGGCGGGGATGCCGCAGGGGGCGCCGGTCAGCGTGGCGTCGCGCGTGGAGCCCGAGGCGATGGGGCCGCCGGTCGTGCGCGTGTCGAGCTTGCGGCAGGGGGAGATGGAGACGAAGGGGAGTGGTGTCGTCGAGCTCTGAGCCTGTTTGGAATAGAGTCCCGCGGGGGTCTTGTCTTCGAGGAAGCTCTTGCCCTGCGGGGCGGTCAGTTCCTCGGGGGGCCCTCGGGGGGTCCAGAAGAGCGGCGCCGGCCAGTTGGAGGGCCGTTCGACAACGGGTGCCTCCTGAGCAAGAAGCCCGGCCGAACTCAGCACTAAGGACATCAGCAGCGAAAGCCCGAGATGTCGTCGATCAGTCATGATGGCGTTCTCCTACCCAAAACGCGCAGAAGTGGGCCAAAGCGGATCACGTAGGAGCTAAGAGAAGTGCTCCGCAGCCGTTCGTCGTGATGACCTGGACAATGAGTCAGTGGCGGTGGGAGCTTGCAGGTGTAGCTGTCGCCGCGTCTGGCTTAACGGTGTCTCCTCTGCTTCTCGAACCAGGCATCAAAGTCGAGCTTGGGGAAGCTGACGGCCTCCACGTTCCAGGTCTCGGCCGTCGCTGCAATCAGGCGGTAGACCTCGAAGCGGTCACGTTCCTCGAGGATCGTCGTCACGTCGCCGGGTTTTGCGAGCTCCTTCTCTAGCACCGAGGCCACCTCCGGGTCAGTCGGCAGAGGCTCGTTTTCCGGGGCGCGCCCCTCCGGGCCGCCCAGGATCCGGGGACCGGTTGCCTCACTCTGCGCCTTGGCCAGAATCTCATCGGTCGAAGGAGGCGTCTCCGCCTTTCTTCTGAGACGAATCACAGTCAGATCGGGAGGCGACTTACCCGCGAGAAACGCCGCCCGAGCCTCCCTCGCCTTCCGGTGCGGCCCGCCGTGGATCTTCTGGTCGAAAGCGAACTTCGCCGCAAGCGCGCGCTCGACGAGAATCGGCCGGCAGAAGATTTCCTCGATGCGCCGCCGATCGTCGTCCAGCGCCGCCTTGATCGCCTCCCACTGATCGGGCGCTTTCGTCGTCTTCTCGATGCGGTCGTACTCCGCCGAGAGAAGCTCCGGCGTCACGGCAAGGCCGAAATACCGCGCGAGAACCTCCTCCTCCTCGGTCTCCTTCCGGACGCGCTTCTCGAACATGCTCGCGGATAGACTTCATCGAACAGACGGTCGGCGCCGATGACGAACCGGTAACGCGCCCGCTCGACGGCTCGCTCGCCGTCCACGCGCGCGGCCACGGAGAGCGCGGCGCGACCACTTGTGAGCGAGAGCCCCAGAAGCAGTGCCGCGACGCCAGTCATCAGTTCTTCACATAAAGCGAGAGCGGAATCCATTGGCCGCCGGTGTTGAGAGTGCCCGGGTAACCCCCCCAGACGATCATCCTGGTGCCGGCTCCGGTCCACACCGCCGTGTGCAATTCGCGTCCCGTCGGCGCTCCGGTCATCGTGGTCGCCGTCCAGCTATCGCCCACGGGATCGTACTGCCCGCCTGTGTTGAGGCCGCTGCTAGCATTCGGTGCACCGCCCCAGACGATCATCTTGTTGAGGGGAGAGCCCGTCCACACGGCAGTGTGGAAACCGCGCCCTGTCGGCGCCCCGGTCGTCGTGGTCGCCGTCCAGCTATCACCGGTGGGATCGTACTGCCCGCCTGTGTTGGTCCACCCTCCGTCGTATCCTCCCCAAACGATCATTTTCGAGCCGGTCCACACCGCGGAGTGGTAAAGGCGCGCAGTAGCCGCCCCGGCTGTCGTCGTCGCCGTCCAGGTATTGGCGTTCGGGTCGTACTGGCCGCCGGTGTTGAGGTAGTTGCTTCCGTCGTATCCTCCCCAGACGATCATCTTCGAGCCGGTCCACACGGCCGTGTGGTAGAAGCCGCGTGCCGCCGGCGCCCCGGCAGTCGCCGTCGTTAACCATGTATCAGTGCTCGGATCGTACAGTCCGCCGGTGTTAAATGGGTTTGAGCCCCCAGGATTGTCGTTTCCTCCCCAGACGATCATCTTCGTGCCGGTCCACACGGCCGTGTGGAGTTGGCGCGCCGTTGGCGCGAAAGCGGTCGAGGTTGCTGTCCAAGTATCGCCCACGGGGTCATACTGCCCGCCGGTGTTGAGGACACTCCCGCCGTTTCCTCCCCAGACGATCATCTTCGTGCCGGTCCATACGGCCGTGTGGTCGTTGCGTGCTGTCGGCGCCCCTGTCGTGATGGTCGCCGTCCAGGAGTTACTCGCCGGGTCGTACTGGCCGCCGGTGTTGGTATCAGGGATTCCTCCCCAGACGATCATCTTCGTGCCGGTCCACACCGCGGTGTGGCGGTAACGTCCCGGGGGCGCTCCGGTCGTCGTCGTCGCGGTCCAAGCATCCTGATTGGGCCCAAGCTCCGTGTACCCCGCCCCGATCAACGTCACGTCGTTGGGCTTGCCGAGAATGAAACCTCCGGAAGGCACGACGCCGGGCGCGGCCACGGTGATGGCGCTGCCGAGGGTCGTCACTGTCGCGCTGCCGCTGCCGCTGATCGTGACCGCGTCGGTCGCCCCGTTGAGACTCTTGACGATCTGCCCCGAGGCGATCGCCCCGGCCGTCACCGCGTTGGCCGCGATCTTGGACGAAGTCACCGCGTTGGTCGCGAGCTCGTTGGATGTCACACCTCCGGCGGCGATCCCGAGGACGACGTCTCCCGTCGTTACGTTGCCCGACAGGCCGGCGCCCGGCGTCAGGCTCGTGACGACGGTCCCGGCGTAGTAGCCGTTGACGTCGATGACCATGTCGACTGTCCCCATGCCCTGGTTGGGCTGGAGCGTGATGGCTCCGCCGGTGCCCAACGGGACGACCGAGGCGTTATCAACCTGGCCGGTATTGGGAGTCCAGTTCAAGAGGGCCTGGAAGGAAGAGGAGCCGGCGGGAAAGACTTTCAGGACGCCGTTGGAGGAGGTGCCGACGATGTTGAAAATGACGAAGTTAGCCGAGACCGCCGCGGCTGCCGAGGGGATGCCGCAAGGGGCTCCCGTTAGAGTGACGTCGCGGTTGGAGCCCGAGGCGATCGGGCCGCCGGTGATCCGGGTGTCCAGCATCCGGCAGGGCGCGGTAGCGATGAAGGGCAGGGGAGTGGTCGGGAGGGATTGCGGCGATCGGGTGGATTCCGGTTGGGCGGCTCGCGCCGCAGTCGGCGACCAGAACGGCGGCGCGGGCCAGTTGCGGGAGGCTTCGCTCGCGCCCTCCTGCGCGGCGACTCCTGCCGAGAGAGACAGCACCGCGACGAGTGCCAGGACCTGAGAGGTGCCAATACGGGTCATGAAAGGCCTCCTGGGGCGGCAGCACGGCTTCGAGCAGCGCCGCAGCGCCCGTCCGTCAGTTCTTCACGTAGAGCGACAGCAGGCCCCATTGGCCGCCGGTGTTGATAAGGCTGCTTCCGTCGTATCCTCCCCAGACGATCATCTTCGTGCCGGTCCACACGGCCGTGTGGAATTCACGCGCCGTCGGAGCCCCGGTGGTGGTTGTCGCCGTCCAGCTATTGCCTGCGGGATCATACTGGCCGCCGGTGTTGGCATAGCCTCCGTCGGATCCTCCCCAGACGATCATCTTCGAGCCCGTCCACACCGTCGTGTGGAGAAAACGTCCCGTCGGCGCCCCGGTCGTCGTCGTTGCCGTCCAGCTATCGCCCGCGGGATCGTACTGGCCGCCGGTGTTGGCGAGGCCTCCGCTGTCGGCTCCTCCCCAAACGATCATCTTCGAGCCCGTCCACACGGTGGTGTTGGCATTGCGTCCCGTGGGCGCCCCGGACGTCGTCGTCGTCGTCCAGCTATTCGCGGCCGGATCGTACTGACCGCCCGTGTTGACATAGCCTCCGCCGAGTCCTCCCCAAACGATCATCTTCGAGCCGGTCCACACCGCTGTGTGGACTTCGCGTGCCGTCGGCGCCCCGGTGGTCGTTGTCGTCAACCAGGTGTCAGCGCCTGGATCGTACAGGCCGCCAGTGTTGACATCGTCTCCGCTGGTGTCCTGTCCTCCCCAGACGATCATCTTGGAGCCGGACCACACCGCCGTGTGGAAATAGCGTCCCGTCGGCGCGAATGTCGACATGGTGGCCGTCCAGCTATTGCCCGCGGGATCGTACTGGCCGCCGGTGTTGAGATAGTTTGGAAAACCTGCGCCTGCTCCTCCCCAGACGATCATCCTCGAGCCCGTCCACACGGCCGTGTGGAATTGGCGCGCCGTCGGCGCCCCGGTGGTCGTTGTCGTGGTCCAGTTATTGCCCGCGGGATCGTACTGGCCCCCGGTATTTGTCACGCCTGCGCTGGTTCCTCCCCAGACGATCATCTTCGTGCCTGTCCATACGGCCGTGTGGTAAAAGCGCCCCGTCGGCGCCCCGGTCGTCGTGGTCGCCGTCCAGAAGTCCGTCTGATTGGGCGCGATCTCCGTGAACCCCGCCCCGATCAACGTCGTGTCGTTCGCCTTTCCCAGGACGTACGTCCCCGACGGCACACCCACTGGCATTGGCGCACCCACCGTAATCGTACTGCCGACGGTCGAGACAGTTGCCCCGCCGCTGGCGGCCACCGTCACACTGTCGGTCGCTCCATTGAGACTCTTGACCACCTGTCCGGTTGCGATCGCGCCGGCCGTCACGGCGTTAGCGGCGATCTTGGCCGACGTCACCGCGTTGGTCGCGAGCTGGTTGGATGTGACGCCGCCGGGCGCGATGCCGACGGTGACGCTGCCCGTGCCGCCGCCCATCAGCCCCGTTCCGGCGGTGATGTCGGTCACAACGCTGCCGCCGTAGTAGCCGTTGACGTCGATGACCATGTCGATAGTGCCCCCGCCCTGGTTGGGCTGGAGCGTGATGGCACCGCCGGTTCCCAGCGGCACGACCGAGGCGTTGTCGATTTGTCCGGCAGTGGGCGACCAGTTGATCAGGGCCTGAAAAGTCGAAGGAGAGCCTGCCGGCCAGACCTTCAGGACGCCGTTGCCCGGAGCGCCGGCGACGTTGAAGACGACAAAGTTGGCGGAGACGGCGGCGGCCGAGGAAGGGATGCCGCAAGGTGCTCCGGTCAGCGTGGCGTCGCGAGTGGAGCCCGAAGCGATCGGGCCGCCGGTTGTGCGCGTGTCGAGCATGCGGCAGGGGGAGATGGAGATGAAGGGAAGTGGCGCTGTCATGCTCTGGGCCTCTTCGGGATGGAGTCCCGCCGGGATCTTGCCTTCGAGGAAGCTCTTGCCCAGCGGGGCGGTCAGTCCTTCCGGAGGATTCCAGAAGAGCGGCGCTGGCCAGTTCAAAGGTTTCTCCGCCGGGAGAGACTCCTGAGCAAGAAGCCCCGCCGAACCAAGTAAGGGCACCAGTAACGAAGCCACGAGATGTCGTCGGTCGATCATGATGATTTCTCCAGCTCAGAATGCGAATCAGCTCCTGTCAGGGGCCCCGAGCTATTTGAAGTAGCCGCTTGCGTCGAAGACGACGTTGGCGGTCGTGCCGACGCCCGATCCAAGGTAAATGGTGATGTTGAATTGCAGGTCCTGCGTCAACGGAACGATCGCACCGTTGGCGATCGCCGGTTCATTCGGATCGAAGTTCAACGTCGCCACCGTCGGCATTGTCGTGTTGTATGGCCAGATCCGAATGTGCCCGCCACCCGTAGGACCGACGACTACCACGTTCAACACCGCTGCTTTGGCATCGTTGGGAATCCCGCACGGAGCCGGAGCGACATCGATCGGAAAATCCCGCGTCGTATGTCCCGAGAGCGCCGGCCCCCAGTCAGACCGGTCGGCCCCCGCGTGTCCACGATCCGGCACGGGGTGATCGAGTAGAACTGAAGAGGTCCTGTCTGCGCCGAGGCGGCACTCGAAACGAGGAGCGCCGCCAAACTGAACCCTGTCAAACGAACTGCCAGATCCTTCTTCACGACGTTCCCTACTTATTGGAAATATCCGTTGACGTCGATGATCAGATCGGTCGTGCCCGTCCCCTGCCCGCAGAATATGTTGATGTCTCCAGCCGCTCCCAGCGACACGATCGCGTTGTTCGCCCGAATCTTGCCTGCGTTGTAGTTCATCGTGGAGGTCGCCGGTCGAGTCGTGCCTCCGGGATAGATCGTGAGGAATCCCGGCCCGTCTGTCGGCAAAATCGCTACGACATTGACCGAGACCGCCGTGGCCGTCGCCGGAATGCCACATGGCGCGCTCCCCCCCGCCAGGACGAAGGCTCGTGCGGTCCCGGCCGAAAGCGCCGGACCACCATAGGGGCCGGCCGGATGGCGCGTGTCCAACAAGCGGCACGGCGTCACGGTGTAGAAGGAAGCTCCGACGGTGGTGATCCGCCCGATCCGGTTGCCGACGGTTTCCGTGAACCACAGGTTGCCATCGGGGCCGGCCGTGATGCCGTTAGGTTGCGAGCCAGCGGTGATGTTGGCGCTGAACTCGGTAACGACTCCGAGCGGGGTAATCTGCCCGATCCGGTTGCCGGAGGTTTCCGTGAACCACAGGTTGCCATCGGGACCGGCCGTGATGCCGTAAGGGCCCGCGCCGGCGGCGATGCCGGCGCTGAACTCCGTGACGACCCCGAGTGGCGTAATCCGCCCGATCCCGTCGATGCCCTGTTCCGCGAACCACAGGTTGCCATCGGGGCCGGCCGTGATGCCCTCAGGGCTCGCGCCGGCGGTGATGTTGGCGCTGAACTCGGTAACGACTCCGAGCGGGGTAATCTGCCCGATCCTGTTGCCGGAGGTTTCCGTGAACCACAGGTTGCCATCGGGGCCGGCCGTGATGCCGTTAGGTTGCGAGCCAGCGGTGATGTTGGCGCTGAACTCGGTGACGGCTCCGAGCGGCGTAATTCGTCCGATCCGATTGCCGAATAATTCCGTGAACCACAGGTTGCCATCGGGGCCGGCCGTGATGCTGAAAGGGTTCGCGCCGGGGGTGATACCGGTGCTGAACTCGGTGACGACTCCGAGCGGCGTAATCCGTCCGATCCGGTCGAGGGCAAATTCTGCGAACCACAAGTTGCCATCTGGGCCGGCCGTGATGCCGTAAGGGATCGCGCTGGCGGTGATGTTGGCGCTGAACTCGGTAACGACTCCGAGCGGGGTAATCCGTCCGATCTGGTCGACGCTTGCTTCTGTGAACCACAGGTTGCCATTGGGGCCGGCCGTGATGCCGTAAGGGCCTGCGCCAGCGGTGATGTTGGCGCTGAACTCTGTGACGACCTGGGCCTGCGCGGCGGCGCTGCTCAGCCCGAGCAGGGCGAATCCCAGGCAGACCGCACGAACCCATGACGAATTCCTGATCATCGCCCTCACCTCCCTTTGCAAACCCTTCTCGATAGTGACGCGCAAACAGGGTCGGACATGGCTCACCCCTGCCCGCACGCAGCACTGCGAGTCGACACGGCCCGCGAGAGGACTTCCTGCTCCAGGATCTGGGCGGCGGCCGGCTGTCCGAGCATCCGCAGACGCGCGAGGCCGACCGCTGACCGGCGCAGGTCGCGCTCGTCGATCTCGATCGACCGGCGCAAGGAGCCGCTGTAGAGACGCAGTCCCTCGGCACGGGCGTAGAGCGACAGACTGCGGAGAACCTGGCCCTGGAAGAAGGAGAGGTCCGCCCGGCACGCGACGAGGAATCGACAGACGTGATAATTCAGGAGCAAGGCCGCGGCTTGCATAGCTCTCTCGAGCAGAGCTTCCTTGACTTCGGATCGGGCCTGGTTCTTCGAGCGGCCCATCACTTCCTCCTTGCCGAAAGGCGAAACCTTCGAAGCCCTACAACCAAGACGCGGCAACTGTGGCGAAACGGGATCAGGCTCTGATTCCAATCTGCGCGTCACGAGCTGATTCGGAGGGTCAGCGGAGGCCTCTCAGCATGACCGCTAGTCGCTGAATTGAAGAGGGTTACATCCGGAATGGCGATGACGCTCCGCGCGGCGGCGAAAGGCAATATGCTGACACCACAGTTTCCAAGGTAGCGGGGGGGTTGATGGTTTCGCTCCCGCCCAGAGATGTGACGGGGCTCCTCAAGGAGTGGACGCACGGCGATCGGGATGCCCTCGATCGGCTGATGCCACTGGTCTATGAGGAGCTTCGCAGGGTCGCCCGCCACTACCTGCGCAGTGAGCGCCCGGATCACACCCTTCAGTCGATGGGGCTCGTCCACGAGGCTTTTCTCCGGCTGATCGGTCAGAAGAGCGTGCACTGGCAGAATCGCGCGCACTTCTTCGCGATCGCGTCGCAGATGATGCGGCGGATTCTCGTGGATCATGCGCGCAAGCGCCACGCGATCAAGCGAGACGCCGTTGTTTACCGACTGTCGGTCGCGGAGGGGGTCGTCGCGGCGGAGGAGCAGGAGCTCGACCTCCTGGCCTTGGACGACGCGATGACGGGACTCGCGGCGCTGGATCCGCGGCAGAGCCGGATCGTCGAGTTGCGCTTCTTCGGCGGTCTCACGGTCGATGAAACAGCGGAGGTGACCGGCGTGTCGCCCGCCACGGTCAAGCGCGAGTGGGCGACCGCCAAGCTTTGGCTCCGGCACGAAATCTCGAGAGGGAAGAAGGAAGAGCGGTGAGCGAGGCGTGACGAGATCCGGCGAGCCGACCGAGCATTCGCGCGGGCGTTCCCGAACCATGACTCCGGAGAACTGGCAACGGCTGAAGACCGTTCTGGACGGCGCCCTGGAGCGGGAGGTCGAAACGCGCGAGGCGTACCTCCGGGAAGCCTGCGGGGGGGACGCGCAACTGCTCCAACAGGCCGAGTCTCTGATCGCCTCTCAGGAGAATTCCTGGACCGCCCTCGACCGCCCGGCCCCACTTCTGGTCGAAGAGGAGAGAGAGTCTCGCGTGGGGCAGAGGATCGGGGCCTACGAGATCGTCTCGGAGATCGGTCACGGCGGGATGGGGACGGTCTACCTCGGACAGCGCGCCGACGAAGAGTTCCGCAAGCGGGTCGCGATCAAGCTGGTGCGCCGTGGGATGGACACGGACTTCGTGCTGCGCCGTTTCCGCAACGAGCGGCAGATCCTCGCGAGCCTGGACCATCCTCATATCGCGCGGCTTTTCGACGGAGGTGCCACCGAAGACGGCCAGCCTTACTTTGTCATGGAGTACGTCGAGGGGCAAACGCTGCCGGAGTTCTGCGACAGCCGGAGACTCTTGATTGCCGAACGGTTGAAGCTCTTCCTCGACATCTGCTCCGCCGTCCAGTACGCGCACCAGAATCTGATCGTTCACCGAGACTTGAAGCCGGCCAACCTGCTGGTGACCGCGGATGGCTCCGTCAAGCTGCTCGACTTCGGGATCGCAAAGCTCTTGAATCCGGAGTTCTCTTCCCAGACGCCCGATCAGACGGCAAGCGCTCTGCGTTTGATGACGCCCGATTACGCGAGCCCGGAGCAGGTCCGGGGCGAGCCGATTACGACATCGAGCGACGTCTACTCTCTCGGCGTCGTCCTCTACGAGCTCTTGACCGGGCATCGCCCCTACCGCGTCAAGACCGGCGAGCCGGAGGAAATCGCGCGCGTCGTCTGCCAGCAGGAGCCGGAAAAACCCTCTACGGCGGTGACCCGCATCGCAAAGGTGGCTGGCCCGGGCTCGGAAGGCAACATCGTCGAGACGTCCTGGGCCGTGAGCGCCACGCGCGAGGGCGAGCCGGCCAGACTCCGGCGCCGCCTCCGCGGAGACCTCGACAATATCGTCTTGATGGCGATGCGCAAGGAGCCGGCGCGCCGCTACGGCACGGTCGAGCAGCTCGCCGAGGATATCCGCCGACACTTGGACGGCCGTCCAGTCCTCGCGCGGACGGACACGCCCGGCTACCGAGCAGCGAAGTTCATTCGAAGGCACAGGGCGTCGGTGGCGGCGTCGGGACTGATCGCTTTGAGTCTGGTGGGGGGGATCGTCGCGACTGCGAGGCAAGCGCGTATCGCCGAGGCCAACCGGGCGCGGGCCGAGCGGCGTTTCAACGACGTGAGGAAGCTGGCCAACTCGTTTCTCTTCGAGTTCCACGACGCGATTCAGAACTTGCCGGGCTCCACGCCCGCGCGCGAGTTAGTCGTCAAGCGCGCCGCCGACTACCTCGACAGCCTGTCGATGGAGACAGGGCGAGACGCAGCCTTACAGCGCGAGCTGGCCGTGGCTTTCAAGCGGCTGGGCGAGATCCAGGGCGGCGGGGGAGGGGCCAATCTCGGTGACTCAAAAGGGGCCCTCAAGAACTACGAGAAGGCGCTCTCCATTCGTCAGGCGCTCGCGGCGCGCACCCCGGCGGATCGGGCCGACATCGAGGGACTAGCCGAGCTGGAGTTTCTGCTGGGCAGCTTTTTCATCAAGACGGGCGAACTCGTCCGAGCCGAGGCAAGTCTTCGCTCGGCTGCTCAGCGGGTCGAGACCTTGATCGCGTCGGAACGAGGCGCCAACGATCGACGCGGCAAGCTCGCGGCGGCCTATCACTGGCTCGGCACCGCGCAGGCTCGGCGAGGAGACGAGCGCGCCGCCCTCGACTCCTTGCAAAAAGCGATCTTTCACGGCGAGGCCTTCTGTGTCGCCCACCCCGACAATACGAGTGCGCGCGCCAATCTCGCTTATGTCCGCACCGATCTCGCTGACCGCTATTGGCGAGCGGGGCAACCTCAGACGGCGCTGGAGAGCAGCCACAAGGCGCGCCTCATCCAGGAAGGGCTCATTCGCGCGGATCCGAACAACGCGCGCTTCCAGGGCGACCTCGTCGCAACTCTCGGAGCGGAGGGCAAGTACCTCTTCGCTCTCGGCAAGAAGGAAGAGTCGCTCGCGAGTTACGCGCAGGCGCTCGCGCTGGCAGAGGCTCAGCTCGCGGCCGATCCGCGGAATGGTTGGAACCAGGTCGCCGTAGTGATGGTCCGCGGCGGCCTGGGCGAGACTCTCGTCGCGTCGGGCCTGACGCGCGCGGGTATCGAGCGGCTCCGGCAGGCGGCGCAGGCAGCCGAGCAGGTTGTGACAGGAGACCCGGCCAACGCTAACGCGCGCAATGAGCTAGCCGTGGTCTATTTCAACCTGGGGAGGGCTTTACGGCAGAATCGGCCGGGGACGCGCGAGGCTGCCGAAGGCTGCGAGGTTCTCGAGCGCTCGATCAAGCTGTGGAACGCATTGCAGAGCGAGGGGCGGGCATCCGGCGAGTACGAGACCGACCGCGAACGCGCGGCAGCCGCTCTCGCGCCTTGCCCGGGCTACTCCCACTGATACGACAGCGGTCGAGCGTCTCAGCGCGCCGACGTCGCGACCGATGAAGGGAATTCGGCTTCTGGAGTTCTTGACGCGGCCTCGCGGGCTCGCTGCTCGAGTTCGAGCACCCGAGCTGAGAGCTCGGCGATTTTCCGCTGCTGCTCCTGAACCGCTCGGACCAGCGGCGCGATGAGGTCGGTGTAGCGCAGCGAGAGGGTCCGGTCGGCGTCGCCGCCGACGGTGAGCACGTTGTAGCTCTCGCCGAGCAGGGCCTCGATGTCCTGGGCCACGAAGCCCATGTCGGCGTCAAAAGAACGCGCCGGTGGATGAATCGATCAGTTCTTCACGTAGAGTGAGAGGACGGCGTACAGGCCTCCCGAATTGCTGTTCTGCATCCCGTCGTAGCCGCCCCAGACGATCATCTTCGAGCCGGTCCAGACTGCCGAGGGGTAGTAGCGCCCCGTCGGCGCTTCGGTCGTGGTCATGGCCGTCCAGGAATCTCTGACAGGTTCGTACTGGCCGCCGGTATCGAAAACGTTCGATCCGTCTCTCCCGCCCCAGATGAACATTTTCGTGCCCGTCCAGACGCAAGCATGGTAGCGACGCGCCGACGGCGCTCCCGCGGTCGTCGTGGCCTTCCAGGAATCTCCAGCTGGATCGTACTGGCCGCCGGTATTGGCGAACGACGTCACGTCCAGGCCGCCCCACACGACCATCCTTGTGCCCGTCCACACCGCTGTGTGGTCATAACGCCCCGTAGGCGCTCCCGTGATCGTTGTGACTGTCCAGAAGTCTCCCGTCGGGTCGTACTGGCCGCCTGTATTCGCTTTGGTCCCGTCGTAGCCGCCCCAGACGATCATCTTCGAGCCGGTCCAGACTGCGGTGTGGTAATAGCGCGCCGTCGGCGCCCCACCGGTTGTTGTAGCCGCCCAGGAATTTCCGGCTGGATCGTACTGGCCACCGGTGTTTGTGTCGGAGCAACAACTCACGAAACCTCCCCAGACGACCATCGTGACGCCGGTCCAGACAGCTGTGTGGTAATACCGCCCAGTCGGTGCTCCGAAAGTCGTCGTGGCCGTCCATGCGTTTCCGATCGGATCGTATTGGCCGCCGGTATTGGTATACGGCGCCGTCGTGTCAAATCCGCCCCAGACAATCATTCTCGTGCCCGTCCAGACCGCCGTGTGGACGTAGCGTCCCGTTGGGGCTCCGGTGGTCGTCGTGGCCGTCCAGGAGTTTGCGGCCGGATCGTACTGACCGCCGGTGTCGAGGAGCGATGATCCGTCATAGCCTCCCCACACGATCATCCTCGTGCCGGTCCAGACCGCCGTGTGGTACTGGCGAACCGTGGGCGCGCCGGAAGTCGTGGTCGCTGTCCAGATATCCTGGCTGCTCGACCCGAACTCGGTAAAGCCCGCGCCGATCAAGGTCGTGTCTCCCGGGACTCCCAGGACAAAGGAGCCCGCGGGTATCGCCACGGAAGTCGAAACCGTGACCGCGTTTCCGACGGTGGACACAGTCGTGGCGCCGCCGCCGGAGATCGTCACGGCATCATGGGCGCCGTTGACGCTCTTGACGACCTGACCGGAGGCGATGGCTCCTGAGGTGACGGCGTTGGCGGCGATCTTGGGAGCTGTGACGGCGTTGGCGGCAAGCTCGTTGGAGGTCACGCCTCCGGCCGCCATGCCGAGTGTCACGTTGCCGGACGTCCCGCCGCCGGTCAGACCCGTTCCGGCGGTGACCTGCGTGATCAGCCCGCTGTTGTCGTAGTAGCCGTTGACGTCGATGACGAGGTCGATGGTGCCTCCGCCCTGGTTGGGCTGGAGAGTGATCGCGCCCCCCGTGCCCAGAGTCACGACGGAGGCGTTGTCGATCTGGCCGATGGTGGGCGACCAGTTCAAGAGCGCCTGAAAGGTCGAGGGCGATCCCGTCGGCCAGACCTTGAGCACCCCGTTGCCACCGGCGCCGACGATGCTGAAGAGGGCGACGTTGGCGGATACCGCGATCGCGGTCGGTGGAATGCCGCAGGGAGGGCCGGTCAACGTGGCATCGCGGGTGGAGCCCGAGGCGATGGGTCCGCCGGTGACACGCGTGTCGAGCATCCGGCAGGGCGAGATCGCGACGAAGGGAAGCGGCGACGAAACGGTCTGAGCCGCTTCGGGCTCAACCCCATTCCCGTTCTTGGTTTCGGAAGCGGCCTTGTCCTGCGAACGGCTCCGTTCGCCGAGGGACCATAAGAGGGGAGCCGGCCAGTTGCGCAGAGCCGGCTCCTGTCCGTTCTCCTGGCCTTGCGAGAGACCGGAGACTGTGAGGCAAGAGCAGAGAAGAGCGGCGGCGGTCCGACCTCGCGACATGGTGTCCTCCTCGATATCTCTTTACGCGCAAGGCCGCCTGGAACGGGATCACGTCCCAGGACGGCGAAGCGGAAGCCTGTGGTCTAATTCGGACGACTCACACGGACGACCCGTCGGCCATTCTGCCGACATGTGCTGGCATGTCGCGCCGACCTGTCCGATGCGCAGAGGATTCACTTGGAACGTTACTCCATGAGCGCCTGGGAGGAAGCCAATTCGCTGTACGACCTGGAGATCTGGCAATTCTTCGAGATCGACGAGCCGGAGCTTCACCGGATCCGCCGACCGCGGTGGATTTGCCCCGTGATCTCATTGAGCAGGAAACAGCCTCCGCCCATGACGTCGGCGCGGGCAAGCCGGAGAGCGCAGCGGCGTCCGCGAGTCGGTAGAGGCGCCGGAAAAGGAACGTGCGATGATTGGTCTGATTCTCGCTCTGGTTCTGCACACGGCCGGCGCGGGCCGGGAGGCGGATGTCGCCGCCGTCCTCGACGACTGGCACGCTGCCGCGGCGGCCGCGGACGAGGCGCGGTACTTCGGGTACTTTACGAGCGACGGCGTGTTCTTGGGCACGGACGCCTCGGAGCGCTGGACGGTCGAGGAGTTCCGGCGCTACGCCCATCCGTACTTCGCCAAGGGCAAGGCCTGGAGCTTCCGTGCCATCGAGCGGCACGTCTCCTTCTCACCCGACGGCGCGGTGGCCTGGTTCGACGAGAAGCTCGACACGCCCAACCTCGGGCCGGCGCGAGGTTCCGGAGTCCTGATCAAAGTCGGCAGCGAGTGGAAGATCGCTCACTATGACCTGTCCGTGCCCATCCCCAACGAGCTGATGAAAGAGATCCAGGGCCGGATCGAGCAATTCGAGAAGAGCCGGCGCAAGCCGGCGCCGAAGTAGATTTTCGGGGAGGCTTCTACTTCTTTCGCGCGTAGGCGAAGTGCCCGACCTCCTCCTTCGCGCCCGTCTTGTAGCTCCAGTCCGCTCCGAAATGATCGGCGTCGGTGAAGGTCAGGACCAGGCCCGACATGTGCGGCGCGTCGGGGGAGGACAGATTCGCGGCGTCCACGTACTGGAACGCCAGCTTGCCATCGGAAAGCGTGCTCGCCCGCATCCGCGGCTGATTGCCCATCGAGCAGTAATGGGTCATGAGGATGTTCTTTCCGTCGGGGTGATAGACCGTCACCATTTCCGACGCGTCCGGCCCGGTGATCGTCTCCATGAGCGCCGTGCCGTTGGACACGAGCTTGTAGGAGACCTGGGTCTTCCCGTTGGCGACGCCCTCCCAGTTGCCCGCGAGGGATTTCAGTTTTTCCCAGGCGGGGTTGGAGGCGTCCTCGGCGATCGAGAGAGCCGGACACAGGACGAGCAGGGCGATCCCGAGAATCCGCGAAGTCTTCATGGTCTCCTCCACGACTGGGGTCTTTCGAAAAGAGCCTATCAAATCGGGCTGGCTTGTTGCGTAAGCTTGAGCCGTGGCAGCCTCGCGGATCTTCCTGCTCTCACCGGCCAGCTGCTCGGGGCTGCGGGCGCGGCAGATTCTCTCGCCGCGCGCGCGCTTCGAGCTCGCGCTTCGCCTGCGTAAGCCGCGCGGGGCTCCGGTGGGCGAAGTGTTTTCCTTTCTTTCGGGCCTGTATTTCCGCGGCAAGCACGCCTACGCGCATGCCTTCGCGCGCCCGCCGGAGGGTCTGCCCGGCGTCCTGGTGATCACGGCGGGCGAGGGGCTGCTCCCCGCGTACGAAGCGGCGACCGCCACGCGGATGCGCCGATGGTCGCGCATTTCGATCGACGCGGACGAGCTCCGCTACCGGCGGCCTCTGGCGCGCGATGCGCGGGAGCTCGCCGAGCGGGCCGGACCGGAAACGGAATTCGTGCTCCTGGGCTCGATCGCGACGGGCAAGTACGTGGACGTCCTCCTCGGCGTGATCGGAGATCGGCTCCTCTTTCCCGGCGACTTCGTCGGCCGGGGCGACATGAGCCGGGGCGGTCTGATGCTGCGCTGCGCGCGGGAGGGACGCGAGCTCGACTACGTCTCCGGTCGCTGGGGCGATCCGCCACGGAGTCGCGGCCGCCCGAAGCTTCCGCCGCTTCCGCGCCGGGACTCCGTCGGATGACCGACGAGAAGGCGACGCGGGACTACCATCCCGCGCGCCGGCACGCCGCCGCGGGCCGTCCCTCGCCCAAATCCGCCGGAGGCGTCCGCTTGCCCTCCGACGCCGAGCAGCTCGACGTCCGGCTCGGAGAGCGGACCGTGCACCTCACGAATCTCGGAAAGGTCTTCTGGCAGGAGCTCCATCTCACCAAGCGGGATCTTCTCCAGTACTACGCCGACGTCTCCGGGGCCCTCCTGCCGCACCTGCGCGGACCGGGCCATGGTGATGAAGCGCTATCCCAACGGCGCCGCGGGAGACTTCTTCTTCATGAAGCGGGCGCCCTCGCCGCGCCCGGACTGGATCGATCTCTGCTCGATCGAGCACTCCTCGGGCAACGTGATCGACTTTCCGATGGTGCAGGACCTGGCCTCGCTCCTCTGGGTGGTCAACCTCGGCTGCATCGACCTGAACCAGTGGTACGCGCGCTGCGACGACGTTGACCGGCCCGACTACCTCCACTTCGATCTCGACCCGGGTCCCGGAGCGGATTTCGAAAAGGTCCGGGACACGGCGCTCCTCGTGCACGAATCGCTCGATGCGCTGGAGATGCCCAATCTCGCCAAGACCACCGGCTCCAAGGGCATCCACGTCTACGTGCCGATCGTGCGCGGCCCGACGCAGAAGCAGGTCTGGACCTTCGCCAAGGAGTTCGCCCGCGCGATGGAGGCGCGCGAGCCCAAGCTGGTCACGGCGGAGTACAAGATCGCCAAGCGCCCGCACGGCCGTGTCCTCGTCGACTACAACCAGAACGCCTGGGGCCGCACGCTCGCGTCGATCTACTCCGTGCGCCCGACGCCGAAGGCGGCAGTCTCGACGCCGGTCTCGTGGAGCGAGGTTCGAGAAGGGTGTCGCGATCGCCGACTTCACGGTGGCCAATGTGCCGGCCCGAGTGAAGAAGCTCGGCGACCTGTGGCAGCCGCTGCTCGCGCGGACGGGTCGGTTCGCTTTGGAGAAATTCTTTTGACCCTGCCGATCGCTCCGCCCTTTCCGCCGATGGAGGCGGAGAACATCGCCGACATCCCGGCCGGCGGGGGCTGGCAATACGAGCCGAAGTGGGACGGGTTTCGATGTCTGATCTTCCGCGACGGCGAATCCGTGGAGCTCCAGTCGAAATCGGGGCAGCCGCTGGCGCGCTACTTCCCGGAGTTAGTCGCCCTGTTCTCGGGCCTTCGGGCGCAGCGCTTCGTGCTGGACGGAGAGATCGTCATCCCCGTCGATGGGGCGCTTTCCTTCGACGACCTCCTCCTGCGGATTCATCCCGCGGAGAGCCGCGTTCGGAAGCTGGCCGCGGAACGACCGGCGGTCTTCATCGCCTTCGATCTCCTGGCCGACGAGAAGGGCCGCTCGCTCGTGGCCGAGCCCCTGGAGAAGCGCCGATCCCGGCTGGAGGCCTTCGCGAGGAAGTTCTTCGCGGGGCTGAAGGGCGTCGAGCTCTCTCCGGCGACGAGCGATCTCGCCGCGGCCCGCAAGTGGCTCGACGCGGCGGGCGTGGCGTTGGACGGCATCGTGGCCAAGCGGCTGGACGAGCCTTACCGCTCCGGCGAGCGGGCGATGCGCAAGGTGAAGCTCCACAGGACGGCCGACTGCGTGGTGGGCGGGTTCCGCTACGCCTCGCGAGGGAAGGTCGTCGGCTCGCTCCTTCTGGGTCTCTACGATGACGAGGGCCGGCTCGACCACGTCGGTTTCTGCTCGGGCCTGACCGCCGGCCAGCGCGAGGAGCTGACGCCGAAGCTCGAGGCTCTGCGAGAGCGGCCGGGCTTCACCGGCCGCGCCCCGGGAGGTCCCTCGCGCTGGTCGACCGAACGGTCGGCAGAGTGGCAGCCCCTCGCCTCCAGGCTCGTGGTGGAAATCGAGTACGACCACTTCTCGCAGGGCCGCTTCCGGCACGGCACGAAGTTCCTGCGCTGGCGCCCGGACAAGGCGCCGAAGCAGTGCACGATGGATCAGGTCACTCGCCGGGGCCGCTCGCCGGCCCGCCGGGGAGTCAAGACCTGACCGAAATCGCCGACAGGGACTTAACGGAAATATCCGTTGACGTCGACCACCACGTCCACCGTGCCGCTGCCTTGAGCGCAGTAGATGGTCACGTCGCCCGCATTGCCCAGGTTGACGATCGCGTTGTTGGCCCGGATCTGCCCCGCGCGGTAGTTGATCGTCGCGACCTGCGGGCGCGGTGTCCCTCCCGGATAGGCCGTCAGGAATCCCGGCCCCGCCGTGGGCTGGACGACCGCGACGTTGACGGAGAACGCGGTGGCGTCGGCGGGAATCCCGCAGCTGCCGGCCAGGATGAACGTGCGCTCGGTCTCCGACTGGAGGGACGGCCCCCCGTTGGGTCCCGGTGCGCGGCGCGTGTCGATCAGGCGACACGGGACGACCGTGTAAAAGACCATCGGACACGCCTGGTTGATGAGCACCACGGCGCTGCTGCTCGAGGAACAGCCGTTGGCGTCGGTGACCGTGACGGAAACCGTGATCGGCCCGAAGCGGCCGGCGGCGAAACCGATCGAGCTTCCGTCGGCCCGCGTCGTGATGGTTCCGTTGGTGACCGACCAGACATAAGTGGCCCCTGCCCCGGCGTCCGGCACCGATGCAACGTTGCCGTCGGAGCCCGGGCAGACGGCTGCTGGCCGAGTCAGAGCAGAAGAAGGCAGCGGATGCACGACCACGGTCGTAGTCGCCGGTGCCGACGCGCAGCCTGCGACGTCGACGGTGACGCTGTAATCCCCAGATGCTGCTGTCGTGACATCGGAGATCGAAGGGTTTTGCTTCTTGTAGATAAAGCCGTTTGGCCCCTTCCACGTATAGGTCGCTCCGACGACCATCGAGGCCGTCAGTTGAAGGGTCTGCCCGGCGCAGATGGGTCCATTGTTGCCGGCCACAGGAGGCGCCGGAGAATTCCCGACCGAAAAGGGGACCGTTCGTGTCGTCGAGGCAGCCGGATGATGAAACTCGAGCTGATAGCCGGCACCGGCTCGGTCAATCGAGAGGTCGATGAAAGCCGCCATTCCGTTCGCCACGGGACTGGAGGTCGACCCGCCCAAAATTGCGCCTGACGTTCCGGATCCCGGTAAGATCGACGCCGAAACGGACCCTCCCGCGCAAGTGATGACGTTGTCTCCGTCGTCGAGGATTTGGAGAATGGGCTGGGACGGGAATGCCGTCGCGGGCGGTATGCAGCCGTTTTCTTCTGACGTAAGCGCCATCCGGCGAGGATGGCAAGAGGTATTCGAAAGGAGCGCGATAAAATCGGGCGGCGTATAGACGGTTCCTTGACAGCCGACGACCACATCGACTTGACCTCCGGTGTCGAAGCTTCCGACCGCCGCCCCCATCGGCGTTCCAGGCATTCCGAAAAGGTGTCCGCGACCCAGGTGGCCGTCACCCTTTCCGGGCAGGATCGCGGCATTGTCCTGCGACGTGATCACGACGTCGAGGAATCCGTCGCCATTGATGTCGGTCAGCGAAAGGGTCCTGTAGTATCCATTCGTTTCCGCCCGAAGTGACGATTGGAAAGACCCTGAACCATCGCCCAGGAGGACACCGACCGAATTCAGGTATGGATAGACGAGAACGACGTCCACTTTGCCGTCGTCGTTCATGTCGCCCAAAGCCACCGCGCTTGCATCGTCATCGAGAGTCGTCACGACGGGATCCGAAAAAGTTCCATCGCCATGCCCCAGAAGAACCTGGAGCGTCGAACCGGAGAACGCAGAGACCGTCAACACAATATCGGCCAGGCCGTCTCCATTGACGTCGCCGACGGCAATGCCGGACGGCACGAGCGTCGTAATCGTTGATGGAAGCTCGAACGTTCCGTCGCCCCTTCCTCGGAAGAGAACCACTTTCCCAAGGGCTACGACGATGTCCTGCTTCCCATCTCCGTCGAAGTCGCCAACGGCCAGTGTTGCCTGTCCGTGATCTTTTTCCGTGCGGATTGGCGAACCGAGATTGCCGTCTCCACTCCCGAGCAGGACGAACAGATCGTCAAATCCGTCTGAGACGGCAACGTCCATTTTGCCGTCGTTGTTGAAATCCGCCGTCACGACGCCGCCGTCGACCGGAACGCTGGCGATGCGAGGACTTTCAAATCCACCTGCACCAGTTCCCAGTAGAACGCCGACCTGGCCATTGAGAAAGCCAGTGACCACGACATCCGGGATGCCGTCGTTGTTGAAGTCGGCCGCCGCGATTCCCTGCAGGTACTGCACGCCTGCCGAGAATCGCGGCGATTCCTCGAAGTGGCCGTTTCCGCTTCCGAGCAGAACCTGAACCGTTTCGCCACTCGAGGTCGGGACGACGAGATCGAGCTTTCCGTCCAGGTTCACATCGGCAACGGTGAACATGCGACCCTGGGGCCCGAACGTCAGTGTCGAGATAGGGGCTCCGAATGTGCCGTCTCCGATACCGGGATAGACGAATAGCCCATAGTCTTGGCTGTCGGAGTCATAACTCTTGATGATCGCAATATCGCGTTTGCCGTCTCCGTTGAAATCCCCGGTCTCGAAAAGGATCGAATACCCGGCGAAGAAAGAACCTCCGTCATGAAACGTGCCGTCCCCGTTCCCAACAAAAACTGTGAGCGACTTCGGGCCTCCGAAGCGATCCGACCCTTCCGCGAGGATGTCGGCAATGCCGTCACCGTCGAAATCGCCGATGCGGAGATCTCCGCCGAGTGCGGCCGTGGACGGCGCATAGGAGACCGTCAACCCTCCGCCCAAGCGGCCAAGCAGGATCCCGATCTTTCCATCGCCAGTGCTTGCGACAGCGAGGTCGTCGATTCCATCGTGGTTGAAGTCCGCAACTCGAGGAACAAGGTCGTAGAAGGAGTTGGTTCCTGACCCAACGGGAATCATCTGCATGAGTGAAAAGTTTCCGTCGCCAGTCCCGTGGTACAGCCTCAGCTCGTTTCCGAAGTAGTCAGCAGTCGCGAGATCCAAAATCCCGTCGCCGTCGAAATCGCCAACCGCGATGTACTCGGCTCCGAAGCCGACTGGCTTCTGGCTGGTCGAGAATCCGCCCTTGCCATCTCCAAGAAGGATGATGCCTCCTGAGGAGCCGATCGCCAAATCGAGGTTTCCGTCGCCGTTGAAATCGCCGACTGCGATCGCACGCGGGTCGGAGTAGGGTAGCGAGATGGGTGGGTGATAAGACCCGCTTCCAGTTCCGATGTAAATCAATAGGAGTCCTCCGTCGACGGCGAGATCGGGAATCCCGTCGTTGTTGAAGTCGCCGACCGCGACGAACGTCGAGGCCGCGCCGTTGGAGGACGAGTCACCGTCGAACCGCGTCGTGAATGCGCTGGAGGCGGGACCGAACGAGGGCTGGCTGCAGGGGGAGCACTGGAGAGCGGCCGACGCCGCCTGCGGAATTGCGAACAGCAAGAAAGAAGCCAGTGCGCCGCAGGACATCGTCCCCTCCGTCATCGCAGTCTTCCGAGAGCAAGGGGGACCAAGCTCCCCTTCGAAGAAGGGTTGCATCGGAGGCCTCGTCTCGAAGGGCAGCTCGAAGTCGTGGAGGGAGGGATCCGGCTGTAAAGACGGTTTGGAGCCTTGCCTCTCTTCATCGTGAAGCTGATTTTCAGCAATCCTAGGTCTCTATCGGCTCAACCGCAAGGTCCCCCCAAAGAGAAGAGCGGAGGCCGCCCCTCGACGTCTCGGCCGGTTGGATTTCGTGCGCCTTCCGGCGAAGTGCCCGGGTTTCTCCGGCAGAGCGCGATTCCGATGGCCCCTTACTGGAAGTACCCGTTGACGTCGACCACGACGTCGGCTGTGCCGCTGCCTTGGCCGCAGTAAATCGCGATGTTTCCGGCGGCGCCCAGGGTCACAATGGCGTTGTTCGCGCGGATCTTGCCGGAGTTGTAGTTGATGGTCGAGACGACGGGCCGGCTCGTGCCTCCGGGATAGAGCGTCAGGAATCCGGGCCCGGTCGTCGGGTTGACGGCGGTGACGTTGAGCGAGATGGATTTCGCGCCCGCCGGAATCGCGCACTGTCCCTGAAAGACGAAGGTCCGGCTCGTCGCGGCGGAAAGGGACGGTCCTCCGTACGGGCCCGTGGGCTGGCGCGTGTCCAGCACGCGGCAGGGCGTCAGCGTGTGGAAGCTCTGCTGGCAGGCTCCGCCCACCGGGATGGAGACGGACCCGTTGGAGGAGCAGCCCTGGGCGCTGGTGACGATGACTCCCAGACCGGCCGGCGTCGTCGTCGAGACGGAGAAGGTGATCTGGCGCGTTCCGGCGCCGGCGGTGATCGTCCCGTTCGTGATCGACCAGGTGTACGTCGCGCCGGGTCCGGCGTCGGGGACCGAGGCGATCAAGCCGGTGGAGTTGGGGCAGATCGAGGTCGGCGCCGTGATCACCGCGGAGGGCAGCGGGTTGACCGTCGCGTTCGTTGTCCCCGGGGCCGACGTGCAGCCTCCGACGGTGACCGTCACGCTGTAGAGACCGGAGGCCGCGGCGGTCGCGCTCGCAATCGACGGGTTCTGAAGGCTGGAGGTGAATCCGTTGGGGCCGGTCCAACTATACGTTGCGCCGGCGACGGCCGAGGCGGTCAGATGCAGCGTCTGCCCCGCGCAGATCGGTCCGTCGTTGCCCGCCGTCGGCGCCGGCGGCGGCGTGCACACCGAGAGGCGATAGACCACCCCCGCCGCGCCCGCTCCGCCCTGGTTGGTGGTTCCATAGAAGAGCCCATCGGAACCCTGGATGAGGCTCGACGCGGCGCCGTTGCCGTCGGAGCCCGAAAAATCATGGAGCGTCGTCAGGGTGCCGGACGGGGTCATCTGGAAGACCGTGCCTTTGCCGCCGGAGCCGCCGCTGTAGGTCGTTCCATAGAAGTTTCCGTCGGTCGCTTTGATGAGGCCGGCCAGCGGCCCGGCGCCGTCGCCGCCGCCGAATGGGTGGAGCGTCGTCAGGGAGCCGGAGGAGGAGAGCTCGAAGACCGTGCCGTCTCCGTTGGCGCCGGCGTTGCGCGTCGTGCCGTAGAAGTTGCTGCCGCTTTGGACGAGGCTGCCGAAGGGAAAGTTCCCGTCGTCGGCGCCCGTGAAGTTGTACAGGGAGGTCACGACGAGGGCCGTCGTCATCTTGAAGACGTTGCCCTGAGAGTTGTCGCCGCCGGCCCAGGTCGTGCCGTAGAAGTTGCCGTCGGCGGCCTGGAGGAGGGTTGCCGCGGGATAGGCGCCTTCGCTGCCGGCGAGGCTATGGAGCGACGCGAAGGTTCCGGACGTATCGATCCGGAAGATGGTGCCGAGGTTGTTGGTGCCGCCGTACTGGGTCGTTCCGTAGAGCTTGCCGTCGGTGCCCTGGATCAGGCCCGCGATCGGTCCGGTGCCGTCAGAGTCGGCGAAGCTGTGAAGCGTCGTCAGGGTGCCCGAGGTATCGATGCGAAAGACGCTTCCGAGGTCGTGGGTTCCGCCGTTGACGGTCGTTCCATAGAACTTTCCGTCGGTGGCGTGGACCAGTCCGCCCTGGGGGTTGGAGCCGTCGGAGGCGGCGACCCCGGCGAAGTTGTGGAGAACGGTCGTATTCCCGGCGGAGTCGATCTTGAAGACCGTGCCGAGGTTGCTCGACCCTCCCCGGTACGTCGTTCCGTACAACGTACCGTCGCTCGTGCGGACGACGCCGGCCTCTGGTTCGTAACCGTTTCCCGTGCCGCCGAGATCGTGCAGCGTCGTGACGGCACCGGCCGAGGTCATTCGAAAGACGGTCCCTCCGTCATTGGCGCCGCCGCCCTGGCTGGTTCCATAGAAGTTCGTGTCCGAGGTCTGGATGAGGTTCGCGATGGGCTGCGATCCGTCGCTTCCTCCCGAGAAGTCGTGGAGCGACGTGAGATTGCCGGCGGTGTCGATTCGAAACGCGTTGCCGTGGCCGGTCGGCCCACCGGCCTCGGTCGTGCCATAGAATTTTCCGTCCGCTGCCTGGACCAGCCCGGCCAGGCAGGCGTTGCCGTCGTTGCCGGTGAAGCTGTGGAGCGTCGCGAAGGTCCCGGCCGAATCGATCCGAAAGACCGTTCCATCGCTGTTGTCGCCGCCGCCGTACGTCGTTCCGTAGAACTTCTGATCGGTTGCCTGGATGAGGCGGGCGGACGGCTGCGCGCCGTCGGGGCCGGTGAACAGGCGGAGCGTGGCGAAGGTTCCGCTGGAATCGATCTGGAACACGGTGCCCACGACGCTGCCGCCGGTCGAGGTCGTTCCGTAGAACTTCCCGTCGGTGCCCTGGACCAGGCCGGCCACGGGCAGCGCGCCGTCGGGTCCGGTGAAGGTATGGAGCGTCGTCACGGAGCCCGAGGCGGTCATCTTGAAGACGGTGCCGATATTGAAAAACCCGCTGCCCCCGTACTCGGTCGTTCCGTAGAAGTTTCCGTCCGTGCCCTGGACCAGGCTGCCGGCAGGGTTTGCGCCGTCGTTTCCGGCGAAGTTGTGAAGGGTCGTGAAGTTGCCGGAGGCGTCGATCTTGAAAACGGTGCCGTTGCCACTGGCTCCGCCCTGGCTGGTCGTGCCGTAGAAACGAGTGTCGCTGGCCTGGATGAGGCTCCCGAGCGGTTGAGATCCGTCGCCGCCGGAAAATGTGTGAAGCACGGTCAGGGTTCCCAAAGAGTCGATCTTGAAGACCGTTCCGCCACCGTTGCCTCCGCCGCCCTTCGTCGTGCCATAGAAACTGCCGTCGGTTCCCTGCACGAGTCCGGTCGCGGGGACCGACGGCGGAACGGAGAAGGCGTGAACGACCTCGTAGACCTGCGCGGACGCGAGCGCGGCGACTCCGACCGCCCACGCGGCGACAATGCCAGCGACGCGCCCGGGATGTCCCCTTCTCATGTGAATGATTCCCTGGGAGGATTCCGCTGCCAAGCCTAGCACTGACGGCGAGGATCAACTGGATTTGAGCCGCAGATGATGCAGGGCGGCGGCGGCGGAATCCGTCTTTCCAAGCGCCTGGAACTCCTCCGCGGCGCTCCGGAAGGCCTCCTGCGCCGCGGCCCGGCTCGGGGGATCGCCGCGCCCGGCCAATTCCTCGAGACTCAGCCCGAGATGAAAGAGCGAGAGCGCATGGCCTTCGGCCAGCCCCTGGGCTTCGCGGATGGAGACGGCTTCCCGCAGGGCGGCGGCGCTCGCTTCCAGGTGCGCCGGGGCCCGGTCGGGGTCGAGCTCGGCCAGGCGCCGCCATACAATACCCATATTGTGGGTCGTGACGCCGCGGGCGATGGCGCGCTCCCGGGTGCGCCAGCCGAGCGCCTCCTCGAAGAGGGCCACGGATTCCTCCAGCTCCGCGCGCGTCCGTCCGAGATTCGAGAGCGCGGTCGCGAAGTTGTGGAGCGTGCGCGCCCGCCAGCCGCCGTCGTCGTGGGCGCGGAAATGGTCGAGAGCCGCGCTGAAGGCGGCCCGGGCCCGGGAGAGATCAGCCGCCGGACCGGCGGCGCCAAAGAAGACGCCGACGTTGTGATGGAAGCGGGCGCGCGCCGTCCCCGAGGCGAACGTCAGCTGCGGCAGCAAGGCCCAGAGATCGTCCGCCAGCGCGATCGCCGCGGCGCTCTCCCCGCGGTCGGCGAGCTCCTCCTGGGACCGATACCAGTCGCGATACGCCGCGACAGGGTCTGCCGCGAACGCGCCGCGGAAGTGGCGAAGAAGGGCCTCCCGGCTCGGCTCCGTCGTCGGGCTAACGCCTTCGGTTGGGAGTCGGCGTCCAGGTCACCGCGGGCTGGAAGTCCTGCGGCTCGTAGTAGGCGCCCGGCTTGTGCGTGGGGGTCGGGTTGGCCGACTCCGGCCCGCGCGTCACGATCCGGTACGTGATGACCGGAGTCGACGTGGGAACCTCCGTCCACGTCGGCCGGAACGGGCGCGTGGCGGTGGACTGCGGCGTGCTCGTCGGCGCAGATGTCGGAGGCGCCGTGGGCACGGCCGTGGGCGGCGGCGGGGTTGCCCGGCGCGCGACGGGCTTGGGTTGCGAGGTCGGGGTGCGGGTCGGTGTTGGCGGGACGACGCGCACCTGCGGAGCCGGCACGCTCGCGCGCCGCGTCGCGGTCGGGCTCGGTCCGACGGTCTGCTCATAGAGAACGCCCGGAGTCCGGTCGTAGATCGAGGGTGCCGCGGTCGCCACCGGCATCGCCGTGGCCGTGGCCGTCGGGCGCCGCGGGACCGGCGTCGTAGGAGCGGCGGTCGGAGCGACAGGCGCCGGGCCCGGTGTCGGCGTGACGACCTTCGCGACGATGGTCCGCGTCGTGCGGCACGTCGCCGCAGCCAGGAGCGCAGCGGCGGCCAGCGAGGCGATCCCAAAGACCCTTCCCCTCTTCACGCGCTCGGGAGCATATCGCCGGTCGGGGGCGGCTTCTATTCTTCAGGCCGGGGCGGCCCGCATCGGGAGGCGACGCCCGGCGGATAATCTTCACATGACCCGCTGGCGCCGCCTGCGCGAGACCCTCGCTCTTCGAGCGTGGGCCTTTGCCAACATCCGGATGATCTCCTTCGTGCGCCCGAGCGTCGTGGCGCTGACCGACGAGCGGTGCGAGATCCGGATCCCGCTCGACCGGCGCACCCGCAATCACCTGGGCTCCATGTACTTCGGAGCCCTCTGCACCGGGGCCGACGCCGCGGCGGCGTTGATCGGGCTTCGGGCATCGCAAGCCGCCGGCGGTCGGATCGCGGTGATCTTCAAGGACGTCACGGGCGAGTTTTTGAAACGCGCCGAGGCGGACGTTCACTTCTCCTGCGAGCAGGGACGGGAGATCGGCGAGCTCCTCTCCCGGGCGCTCACGTCCGGCGAGCGCGAGAACATGCCGGTCCACGTGGCGGCGACGGTGCCCTCGCGTTTCGGTGCCGAGCCCGTGGCCCGATTCACATTGACGTTGTCCGTCAAGCGGCGCGGCTGAACCCTGGACCCTGGACTTTGAACCTTAGACCCGAGACCTTGGACCAATCACAGCGTCCGGACGAACTCCGAAGCGTCCTTCTTCCACACCGTCACGCCGCAGAAGCGGTCCCCCTCGGGGCAGACCGGGCGGACGCCGGCGTGCTTGCGCAGCGTGCAGGGAGGCAGGAGCCACGGGCCGATGCGCGGATTGACCTCGCGGATCTGCAGGGCCTCGTCGAGTGAGGCCCGCCAGATTTCCTCCTGCGCGTTGTAGCAGAGGCGCATGGCGAACTTGTGGTGCAGGTTCAGGAGATCGGCGGATTCGGTGAACCGGATCGCGACGGCGTTGGGGAGGAGATATGCGGCGAACTCGTCGGGGACGCCGTGGGAGCGCAGTTGCCCGATCGCCTCCCAACTCTCCTCCATCGTGCGGCGATAGAGCTCGCCCGCCTCGGGGATGTCGTCGACCAGCATCGGCGTGACGTAGTCGGGCTCGTCGGCGAGGTAGGCCGGGAGCGCGGGCCGCGAGGCGGGAGTCATGCGGTGCCGCTGGTCCTGGCTGTCGGCGGTGTGGGAGAGCTTCTTGCGGAACGTGTACGAAGGATGGAAGAGCGCGCGGGAGAGTTTCCCGTGCGTCGTGAGGGTCAGCGTCTCGCCCAGCAAACGGTTTCTCGAGGGGTCGAGCGCCAGCCGGATCGCCTCGCCGTCGGAGAGACCGGCCCGGGGCAGGCCCAGGATCTCCCGCACCGAGGAGGCCAGAATCTCTTCGTTGTTCGCCTTCCAGTCCACCAGGCGCGAGACGCGGCCGGAGAGCTCGCGATCGAACTCCTCGCGGAAGTCCTTGCCGCTCGACGGAGAAGCCGACATCGATTGAAAGACGGCGAATTCGGGGGTTTCCTCCAGTGGAATCGGATCCTGAAGGACAGCCCGGTAGAGCGGATCGTGGCGCAGGATCTCCTCGACCATGCGGCCGACGACTTCGCGCTGCTCGGTCGGGGCGTCGAACGACTCGCACAGACGCCAATAGCGGAAAAGCGTGACGCCGGAGACCGTGTGGTACAGGTAGGCGAAGGTCGCGACGGGAAGGACGTAGCGGGCGATTTCCTGGGCCCGCTTCTGAACCGAGCCGGCGAATTTCTTCGGCCCCTCGCCGCGCAGGCGTCCGGGAAAGATCCCGAAGTAGCGCTCCCCGGCCGCGGGCGTGAGGATCTCGGTCAGCCGCCGATAGGCCTCCTGCTGCCTCTGCGCCGTCTTTTCATAGATCTCGCGCTCGGCCGCGTGGAGCGGCGGGATCGCGTAGTTGCCCGGCTTGACCTCGACGTAGCGCTGCGAGACCTGCTCGGAGTTGTAGAACGGGTGGCTGTGCAGGAAGGTCCACAGGAACTGGCGCGAAACGTTCTCCAGCGAGAACTGGAAGTGCGCGTGCTGGAACGTCGTGTGGTGGCCGGCCTCGTAGATCGACCGGGCCAGGGCGTCCCGCCGCTCCGGCCTGGCCGACGCCTGGTCCTCCGTGACGATGCCCTTGGACGAGTAGCAGGTCCGCGCCGTCGCGACGACGTTCTCGAACGGGCGTTCGAAGGCGTGGACGAGGCGCACGCGAGGCGGCGGCGACGAGAAAGTGAAATGGGACTCGGGACGGGGGAGGCTCGACATCGATCCGGCCATTCTAGTCCCGGGCGCGAGCGCGGAGAGCGAATCGCGGCTCAGCCGCGGCGCGGGCGCCGCGCGGCCGGAGGGCCGAGTTGCGCGACTTCCGCGGTGGCCTCTCGGGCCACGGCGTCGCACACGGCCGCGCAGATGCGCTCGAGGGTCGGATCGGCGATGGCGTAGACGGCCCGGCCGCCCGCCTTCTCCCGGCGCACCAATCCTTCCGCCCGCAGCACCGAGAGGTGCTTGCTGACGTTGGCCTGCATTCCCTGGACGGCCTCCTGGATCTCGCCGACGGAGGCGGGAGCTCGGAAGAGCCGCTCCAGGATCTTCAGCCGCATGGGCTCTCCCAGGGCCTTGAAACGGGCGGCGACGCGCTCGCGGGCGCGGTCGGAAAGAAAGTGCGGCCGGTCCATGCAGAGAGAGTAGCCGATTGCGCCGCCGGCCTGCCGGGGAGAGGGCTCTTTCATACCTCTTGACGATATAACCAAATAGCCATATAGTCAAGTCATATGGTGCTCTTCGGGATCTGGCTCGCTCTGGCGGCCTCCACCGGGCCCCTCTCCCTTGCCGAGGCCGCCCGGCTCGCCGCCGACGGCGCGCCCGCGGTCCGCCGCGCGGCGGACGAGGCGCAGGCGGCGCAGGCCCGCCGCGATGCCGCCCGCGCGCACCTCTTTCCGACCCTGACCGCCGAAGCGGGCGTTCTCTCTTCCACCGATCCGGTCGACGCCTTCGCCCTGGCGCTCAAGCAGGAGCGTTTCTCTGCGGCGTCCTTCTTCGCGTCCGACCCCAACCACCCGTCGAGCACGACGGACTGGAGCGGATCGTTGACCGCGTCGTGGGCCATCGATCTCTTCGGCACCGCGCGCGGCCAGGCCCGGGCGGCGGACGCGTCGGTGTCGGCCGCGGATCACGCCGCGCGTCGGGCGCGGGACGGAGCCGCGGTCGAGGCGATGGAAGCGTTCGTGAAGGCTCGGACCGCCCAAGAGTCTCTGGCCATCCTGTCGGAGCGCGAGCGCAACGCGCAGGGCGACACGTCTCTGGCCTCCTCGCTCTTCGAGCAGGGAATGACCACGCAGGCGGATCCGGCCCGGGCGCGCGCGGCCCTGGCGGAGGTTGGAGCGCAACAGGCCGCGGCGCGAGCAGCGCTGGCGGAGGCACGCGCGGCGCTGGCGGCCCTGATCGGACCGGAGCAGGCGACGCGGCCCCTGGCGGAGCTTCCGGATCCCGCAACGATGCGAAACGATGAAGGGGAGCCCGGCCAGCGCGACGACGTCCTGGCCGCGGAGCTGGCGGCCAGGGCTGCGGACGAGACGGCGGCGGCCGCGAGGGCCGGGCGCTTTCCGGCTGCTTTCGTTCAAGGCCGCTACGAGGCGCACGCTCCCCGGCCCGGAGAGCGCTGGGGAGATTCCTCATCGATCTTCGGCGGCCTGCGGGTACCGCTCTTTGCCTCCGGCGCCGTCCGAGCCGGAATCGCCGAGGCGTCGGCCTCCGCCCGCGCGGCGCAGGAAGGAGCCGAGGAGGCCCGGCGTGGGGCGGTCCGCCAGGCAGCCGGCGCGCGCGCGGCCGTCGCGGCGGCCGACGCGAAGGAAGAGTCCTACTCGGCCGCCCGCGCTGCGGCCGGCGAGGCCGCGAAAATCCAACAGGCTCGCTACGAAGAGGGAGTCGGAAGGCTCTCGGATCTCATCGAGGCCAGAGGCGCCGAGGTCTCGGCGCGGCTGGCGGCCGCGGCGGCCCGCGCGGAGCGGATCGTCGGCCGGGCGCGCCTGCGTCTGGCCCTGGGGCTGTCCCCGGAAGGAGAGGAAAAGAGATGAAGCGAATCTTCGTTCTATCGCTCGCCGCAGCGGCGGCCCTCTCCGCCGCCTGCGCGCGCAAGACGCCGACGCCGGCGGAGAGCCCGGAGATGCGGCTGGAGACTTCCGCCGTCATCCGACGCGACGCGCCGGGACGGATCGAGGTCGAAGGCATGGTCGTGGGGCGCGAAGAGGCCGTGCTGGCCAGCCGGCTGGCGGCGCCGGTCACTCAGGTCTCGGCGGTGCCGGGCCTGCGGGTCCGAGCCGGAACCGTCCTCGTGCGCCTGGAGACGAGGGAAGCGGAGGCCGCTCTGGCGAGCGCGCGATCTTCGCTCGCCGCGGCGCGCTCCGCGTGGGAAGTCGCCTCGAAGAATCGGGAACGTTACGAGAAGCTCGCTTCGCGGGGCGCGGCCGCGGTCATCGAGCTCGATCGCGCGCGCCAGGAAGAAGCCGCCTCCGCCGCTGCGGTCGCTTCCGCGCGGTCGCAAGCCCGGCGCGCCGAGACGGACCAGGAGCAGGCGGCCCTGACGGCTCCATTCGATGCCGTGGTCGTCGAGAAGATGGTCTCGCCGGGAGACCTCGCCGCGCCGGGCCGGCCTCTGGTCCGCCTGGCTTCGATCTCCGGGCGGCGGGTCGAGGCGGCGCCCGGGGAAGAGCAAACCGCGCGGCTCTCCGTCGGGGACACGGTGAACGTCGTCCTCTCCTCCGGCGCCGGCGCCGACACCCGGACGGTGGCCGGGCGGGTCGCGGAGATCGTCGGGCGCGGTCGATCCATCGACCCGGCGCCGGACGATCCGCGTGGACCTTCCGGCCGGGCTCGAGCCGGCCGTCGGGTCCTTTGCCCGCGTCGTGCTGCCCGGCCCGATGGAGCCGCGCCTGCTCGTCCCCGGGCGCGCGGTCGTCGAGCGCGGCGGCCTCGAGCTCGCCTGGATCGTCGGTTCCGACGAGCGCGTGGCGCTGCGCTACGTGCGCACCGGCGCTCGATCGGCGGACGGCCTCGTCGAGGTTCGCTCGGGACTCGAAGCGGGGGATCGAGTCGTGATCGATCCTCCCGCCGACCTCGAAGCCGGCGCCCGGGTGCGGTCGTGACCCTCGATCCCAAAACGCGTTTGACGCTCGAACGGCGGCCGCTGGGAATCGCCGGGCGCGTCGCCCGCGCCTTCGTCGGCTCCAAGCTGACGCCGCTCATCGTGGTCTTCGCCATCGGACTGGGGGCGCTGGCCGTCGTGACGACGCCCCGGGAAGAGGAGCCGCAGATCAAGGTGCCGATGGTCGACGTCTTCGTCGCCGCTCCCGGCCGAAGCTCGGTCGAGGTCGAGCGCCAGCTGGTGGCGCCGCTCGAGAGGAATTTCTGGTCGATTCCGGGTGTCGAGTACGTCTACTCGACCTCGTCGCCGGAGGGGGGCCTGGTCATCCTGCGGTTCCGGGTGGGAGAGGACCCGGATCGTGCCCTGGTGCGCGTGCGCGCCAAGCTCGATTCGGCGGCCGACGCGTGGCCAAGGGACCTCCCGCCCCCACTGGTGAAGCCACGGTCGATCGACGACGTGCCGATCTGGGCGCTGACGTTCTGGAGCCCGACGCTCGATTCCCAGACGCTGCGCCAGCTCGCCGCGGAGGTCGAGAACGAGATCCAGACGATCCCCGAAGTCTCGGACACCAAGTTGATCGGCGGCCTTCGCCGGCAGTTCCGCGTCGAGCTCGATCCGGCGCGGCTCGCGGCGCGCGGCCTGTCCGTGGGAGCGGTGATTCCGGCGATCCAGGCCGGCAATCGGCGCGACGAGGTCGGGCCTCTGGTTTCCGGCGGCCGGGAAGTCCTGGTCGAGGCGGGCGGGTTCCTGCGCTCCGCGGAGGAGCTCGCCGCGGTCGTGGTCGCCCAGAGCGGCGGGAAGCCCGTCCGGCTCGCCGATGTCGCGCGCGTCGTGGACGGCCCCGAGGAGCCCGCCGCCTACGTCACCCACGGAGAGCCCGGCGCCGCCGGCCGCTTCACCGCGGTCACGCTGTCGGTCTCCAAGCGGCGCGGCGCCAACGCGATCTCGGTGGTGCGTGCCATCGACAAGAAGATCGAGGCGTTGAAGCCCCGCCTCTTCGCCGCCGGACGTGCGAACGACGGTGACCCGCGACTACGGAGAGACGTCCTCGGAGAAATCCAACGAGCTCTTGAAGCACATGGCGCTGGCCACGCTTTCGGTCGCGCTCCTGATGGCTTTCGCGCTCGGACGCCGCGAGGCCGGCGTCGTTCTTGCTGGCCGTTCCGGTGACGCTCGCCCTGACGCTCTTCGTCTTCGAGCTCTTCGGCTACACATTGAACCGGATCACGCTCTTTGCCCTGATCTTCTCGATCGGAATCCTGGTCGACGACGCGATCGTCGTCGTCGAGAACATCGTCCGGCACTTGCGGATGCCGTCGGCGCACGGGCGGAGCCTGGCCGAAATCGCGGTCGAGGCGACCGACGAGGTCGGCAATCCGACGCTGCTCGCGACCTTCGCGGTCATCGCCGCGATCATTCCCATGGGCTTCGTCGGAGGCCTGATGGGGCCGTACATGCGCCCGATTCCGGTCGGGGCCTCCGCGGCCATGCTCTTTTCGCTCGCCGTCGCCTTCGCCGTCTCCCCCTGGGCCACGCGGCTCCTGTTCCGCGGCGCGCCGGCGGCGGCCGCGGGACATGGCGAAGAGACGCGCGGGGCTCTGGCTCGCCTGTACCGCCGGGCCATGACGCCGCTGGTGACCGAGGGAAGCGGACGCGCCCGTCTCTTCTTCTTCGCCACGATCGCCGCGCTTCTCTTGATGGCGGTCGCGCTCGTGCCCCTGTCCGTCGTGCACGTGAAGATGCTTCCGTTCGACAACAAGAACGAGTTCCAGATCGTCGTCGATTTTCCGGAAGGGACGACGCTCGAGACGACCAATCGCGCGCTCTCCGAGATGGCCGATTCGTTGCGCGCGCTGCCGGAGGTGGTCTCGACGGAGGTCTACGCCGGCACCGCCGCGCCCTACAACTTCAACGGCCTGGTGCGGCATTACTTCCTGCGTTCCGGACCGCACCAGGGCGACGTCCAGGTGACCTTGAAGAAGAAGGGGGACCGGCGCCGGTCCTCGCACGAGATTGCCAAGGCCGCCCGCCCGCTGGTCGCGGCGATCGGACGCCGGTACGACGCGCGCGTGAAGGTGGCGGAAGTGCCGCCCGGTCCGCCGGTGCTGGAGACGCTGGTCGCCGAGATCTACGGGCCGGACGTCGCCGGACGCCGCGACGTGGCGCACCAGGTCAAGGACCTCTTTGCGCGCACGGCAGGCGTCGTCGACGTCGACTGGTACATGGAGAGTCCTCGCGACAAGGCCGTGTACAGGCTCGACCGGACCAAGGCCGGCCTCGCCGGTATCCGCGAAGCGGACGTCGCCGCCGCGCTGCGCCTGGCCCTCTCCGCCGATGCGGTCACCGACATCCAGCTGCCGGGCTCGCGGGAGCCGATCCCTCTGGTCGTCACCCTGCCGGCGCAGCGCCGCAACGATCTCTCCGCTCTGGAAGCGCTGACCGTGCCCGGAGTCGGAGGACGGCTCGTCCCGCTTTCCGAGCTCGGGAGCTTCCAGCGCGAGCCCGCCGAGACGTCGATCTACCACAAGAACTTGAAGCCCGTGGTCTACGTCACGGCCGACGTCGCCGGCGCGAAGGAAGCCCCGGTCTACGCCATCGCCGCGCTGACCAAGGGATTGAAGCGGATCCGCGTGCCCGGCGGCTATACGCATCCGGGCCCAGACCGCGACCGCGCCCTTCGACACCTCCCGCTACGGCATCAAGTGGGACGGCGAGTGGCAGGTCACGTACGAGGTCTTTCGCGACCTCGGGCTGGCCTTTGCCGTCGTGCTCGTCCTGATCTACGTGCTCGTCGTCGGCTGGTTCAAGAGCTTCACCGTGCCACTGGTCATCATGGCGCCGATCCCGCTGACGCTCGTGGGGATCCTTCCGGCGCACGCTCTCTTCGGCGTCTTCTTCACCGCCACCTCGATGATCGGGTTCATCGCCGGGGCTGGGATCATCGTCCGCAACTCGATCATCCTCGTCGACTTCATCGAGCTGCGGCGCCGCGAAGGGATGGGCCTCTCCGAGGCGGTGCTGGACGCGGGAGAAGTCCGCTTCCGGCCGATGCTGCTGACCGCGGCGGCGGTGGTCGTCGGAACGTCGGTCATGCTTTTCGATCCCATCTTTCAGGGCCTCGCGGTCTCGATGATGGCCGGAGAAGTAGCCGCGACGCTTCTCTCGCGCGCCGCGGTGCCCGTCCTGTACTACATGCTGAAACGCTCCGAGGAGAGAAAGGCCTCGCCGGAGCAATCGTCCACGCCTCGCCTCGAACCAGAAAGGAGTCTGGCATGAGTCTCACTTTGAACGAGTGGCTCCGCGGGATCGCCGGCTTTTTCGTCCTCGCTTCCGTGGCCCTGGGGTATTTCGTCCACCCGGCGTTCTTCCTCTTCACCGCCTTCGTCGGGGCGAACCTGCTTCAATCGGCCTTCACTCGGACCTGCCCGATGATGGCCTTTCTGCGAAAGCTCGGCGTGCGCGAAACGGCTGCCCGCGCATGAAGCTCCTCGTGCTGGTCGTTCCGCGCGAGGCCCGGGACGACGTCGAAGCCGTGCTGGAGCAGGCCGGGGCCGCCGGTTTCACCGAGTTGCCCGGCGTCTACGGAGAGGGATCGAGCGGGCCGCGCTTCGGCTCGCGCATCGCGCCGGGCGTGTCGGATCTCATCTTCGTGGCGATTGCGGAGGAGAAACTTGCACCGGTCCGGGAAGCGGTCCGTCTGGTGGAGTCGAAGCTCGACCGCCGGCTCCACGTTTTCATGCTTCCGATCGAGGAGGTCTGGGGCTAGATCTCTAAGAAATCTGGTCCGAGCAGCAGCGTTGATGGGAGCCGGACGTGGTGATCTTCTCCGATCCTACGAGGAGGCGGCTGAGCGCCGCCATGGAAGCATCGGCGTAAAATTCAGTCTATGAGATTCCGTTGCAGTCCGGTGCGTCCATCACTGAGCCTCGAGCCGTCAGGCGCTTGCCCCACTCACCATGGACTCACTCCAACTCGCTGAATCTATCCGCTCGGCCTGCATACGAGTCGCTATGGCAGCCTATGAGGACGCTGGGGTTCAAGGTCTCTGCGAAGAGGGGCGTTGGGAGGCGGCGATCGGCGCACTCCAGTCGCTCGACTTGCGCAAACTCGTTCAGGATTTCGAGCTTTCGGGCACCCGTCCCGCATAACAGGCGGTCGCAGAGCCCTCACGTGCACTGCCGTTGAGCCGTAAGCCGTTGGACGGCGCGATGTATGACATTGCGGCGAGTGACAACCAGCGGTGGCCGATCTTCGGGGGCGACCTGGATCGGGGGGAGTACCTCTTACGTCTGAGCCGCTACCCGGACAAGTTCGGCGGTTTGATGGATCACCACGATCAGCTGGCGTTGCGAGCCGCTTCCCGCAGCTGCCGGACGTGAATTCCGGCGCGGTGCCGCGCGTTGCACCGGCAGGGTGCTGAAAAGCAGGCCGATCGGCCCTATAGTGGCAGCCCGGCCGGACGCACATGAAACTGCCGATCTACATGGACCACCACGCGACCACGCCGGTCGATCCGCGCGTGCTCGAGGCCATGCTGCCGTACTTCACCGACGTCTACGGCAACGCGGCGTCCCGCAACCACGTCTTCGGGTGGGCGGCCGAGGCGGCGGTGGACGAAGCCCGGCACGCGGTGGCCAGCGCCATGAACGCCTCGGACAAGGAGATCGTTTTCACCTCCGGCGCCACCGAGTCCGACGACCTGGCCATTCTGGGCGCGGCCCACATGTATCGGCAGAAGGGCAATCACATCGTCACCGGCAAGACCGAGCACTCTGCGGTCCTCGACACGTGTCGGGTCCTGGAGAAGGAAGGTTTCGAGGTGACCTACCTGGACGTCGACCGGATCGGGCAGGTCGCTCCGGACCGGCTGCGGGAAGCGATCGGCGAGAAGACCATCCTGGTCACCCTGATGCTCGCCAACAACGAGATCGGCACCATCCATCGGATCGGAGAAATCGGCGCGGCGTGCCGGGCCAGGGGCGTGCTGTTCCACACCGACGCCGTCCAGGGGTTCGGCAAGATCCCCTTCGACGTCGAGGCGATGTCCGTCGATCTCGCCAGCGTGACCGCTCACAAGCTTTACGGCCCCAAGGGCGTCGGCGCGCTCTACGTGCGCGGCAAGAATCCGCGCGTGCGGCTCTCGCCGATCCTTCACGGCGGCGGACACGAGCGCGGGCTGCGCTCGGGGACGTTGAACGTTCCGGGGATCGTCGGGTTCGGCAAGGCCGTCGAGATCGCGATGGAGGAGATGGCGGGGGAGTCACGGCGGCTGCGGCGGCTGCGCCAGCGTCTCTTCGAGTGCATCGAGGAGCGGCTGGACGGAATCTTCTTGAACGGCGCGCCGCTGCCGCGAATCGGGGAAGATGGAGAGCTCGCGTCGGGGGAGGCCGAATGGCGGCTGCCCGGCAACCTGAATCTCTCGTTCGAGCAGGTGGAGGGTGAGGCCCTCCTGATGGGCTTGAAGGACGTCGCCGTCTCGTCCGGATCGGCGTGCACGTCGGCTTCCCTGGCCCCGTCGCACGTCTTGAAGGCGATCGGTGTGCCCGACGACCTGGCGCATTCTTCGATCCGCTACGGCCTGGGCCGCTTCAACACGGAGGAGGAAGTCGACTTCGTGGCCGAAGCGACCGTCCGGGTCGTGGAACGGTTGCGTCGGGAAGCGCCGTTATACCCCGCGTCGTCCACCCCGGCCTAGCCGGCGTCCGCCCGCGAGGTTCTTGTTCGGTTTCTCGTCGGTTCGCTTCTGGATCATGGAGTTTCATCGGTGCTCAGGGACGTCCTCGTCGGCCTGCCTTCCTACGCGGACCTGCTCACGCGGGTCCGGCAGGGAGAGGACCGCGTGGTCGCGGCCGGCGGCGTCGGAGCATTGCCGGGTATCCTGCTCGCGGCGCTCGTCCGGGACCTCGGCCTGCCGCTGGCGGTGATCGTCGCCGATGAGAAGGAGGCCGAGCGCCTTCGCGGAGATCTCTTCGCCGGCGGCCTGCGCCGGCTCTTCCATGCCCCTTCCCCGTCCCTGACGCCGTACCAGCGCATCGTCCCCTCGCTGAAGGCGCGCCGCGAGGAGTTCGCCCTGCTCTCCGCGCTGCAGACTCCGGGCGAAGTCGAGGCGGCGGTTCTTCCCGCGCGGTCGCTCTTCATGCGCCTGCCCTCTCCGGAGGCCTTTGCGCGGCTTCTCGTGCCTCTCTCCGAGGGGGATGAGATCGCGCTTGCCCGTCTCATCGCCCGCCTGACCGCGCTGGGCTACCGCCGCAGCGACCTGGTCATCGAAACGGGAGACCTCGCCGTGCGCGGAGGCCTCTTTGACGTCTTCCCGCCGGACCGGGAGATGCCCGTCCGGGTGGAGCTCGACGGCGACCGCGTCGCGTCCCTGCGGACCTTCGATCCCGACACGCAGCGCTCGGTCGAACGGCTCTCGTCGTTTCGGATCGCGCCGCTGGCGCCGGCCGAGGAGTCCGACGAGGGCCGGGAGGCGATGGAGCAGCGGCTCGGGCGGCTTCCCTCGGAGGTCGAACGCATCGTCTTCGCCCCGGCCGTCTCTCCGTTGCCCGCGTCCTGGCTGGACCATGCCGCCGGCGCGCTCGTCGTCGTCCTCGAGCCTCAGGCGGTGGAGGAGGAGATCGCCGTGTTCGGCGAGCGCCTGGCCTCCGACCGCGACCCGGACCGCGACCCCTTCCTGCCCGAGGAGCTGACGCACGCGGTCGACCGGATCGCCGCGTCGATCGCCGACGCCCCCCTGGTCTTCGACCGGCTGGGCATGGCCGCCGGCGGACATCCCGTGCGCTTTCCGGCTGAGGCGATTCCCGGGCACGCCGGCCGCACCGCGGACGCGGCGCAGGAGCTGTCGCGGGCGCTCGCGCAGGGAGAGGAAGTCTTCGTGGCCCGAGAGCCGACGGGAGGCGCAGAGAAGCTCCGCCGGTTCGCCCTGGAGTACGGCCTGCACGTCTCCTCGGAGCGCCGGGAGGGGGCGCTCATCTCGGTCCCCGCCGAGATCTCCGCCGGCTTCCGGCTGCGGGAGCCGCGGATCTCGGTCTACGCCGAGGCCGAGATCTTCGGGGAGGAAAAGAAGACGCGCGTGGCGCGCGGCCGCCCGTCCGAGGCGTTCCTTTCCGACCTGAGGGACCTGAAGCTCGGCGACGCAGTCGTCCACCGCGACTACGGGATCGGCCTGTTCAAGGGATTGTCGCGCGTCGCCGTCGAAGGCGAGGAGCGCGAGTTCATGGAGATCGGCTACGCCGACGACAAGACGCTTCTGCTCCCGGTCGAGCGCCTCGACCTGGTCCAGAAGTACTCCGGTGTCGAAGGCGTCGCGCCGGTGCTCGACCGCCTGGGAGGCGCGGGCTGGGCCCGCCGCAAGGAGTCCGTCAAGCGCGCGATGCGCGACATGACCGATGAGCTCTTGAAGCTGTACGCGCGGCGGCGCGTGGCGGAAGGCTTCACGTTCTCCAAGGACTCCCCCTGGCAGCAGGAGTTCGAGGAGGCCTTCGAGTACGTGGAGACGCCCGATCAGGCTCAGGCCATCGCCGACGTCAAGCGCGACATGCAGTCGGACAAGCCCATGGACCGTCTCCTGTGCGGCGACGTCGGCTACGGCAAGACGGAGGTCGCCATGCGCGCCGCGTTCAAGGCCGTTCTCGACGGCAAGCAGGTCGCGGTGCTCGTCCCGACGACGATCCTTGCCGATCAGCACTTCCGGACCTTTCGACGCCGCTTCGCCGCTTTTCCCGTGACGATCGATCTCCTGTCGCGCTTCCGCTCCCGCTCGGAGCAGAAGGCGATCGTGGAAAAGGTCGCCGACGGCTCGATCGACATCCTGATCGCGACGCACCGGATGCTGGGAAAGGACCTCGCGTTCCGCGACCTGGGCCTCCTGATCGTGGACGAGGAGCAGCGCTTCGGCGTGGCGCAGAAGGAGAAGTTGAAGCAGTGGCGCGCCTCGATCGACGTTCTGGCCATGTCGGCGACGCCGATCCCGCGCTCGCTCCATCTGTCGCTTTCCGGCATCCGGGATCTTTCCGTCATCGAGACGCCCCCGCGCGACCGTCTGGCCATCGAGACGCAGGTGGTGCCGCGGCGATCCCAGGTGATCCGGGAGGCGATCGAGGCGGAGATCGAGCGCGGGGGACAGGTTTTCTTCGTCCACAACCGGGTCGAGTCGATCGGCCGGGTCAAGGAGGAGCTGGAGCAGCTTCTCCCGTCGGTCCGGATCGCCGTGGCGCACGGGGCCATGCGCGAGAACGAGCTGGAGAAGGGCATGATGAGATTCCTGGCGCGCGAGGCGGATCTTCTCCTGGCCACGACGATCATCGAGAACGGCCTGGACATTCCAACGGCCAACACGATCCTGATCGACCGCGCCGAGAACTACGGCCTGGCCCAGCTCTACCAGCTGCGCGGCCGCGTCGGGCGCAGCGATAAGCCGGCCCATGCGTACCTTCTGGTCGACGAGACCGCCGCGCTGTCGGACACCGCGCGCCGTCGCCTGGCTTCGATCCAGGAGTTCTGCGATCTGGGTGCGGGGTTTCGCATCGCGGCCAAGGATCTGGAGATCCGCGGCTCGGGCAATATCCTCGGCGGCGAGCAGTCCGGGCACATCGCGGCGGTGGGCTTCGAAACGTACCTGACGCTGTTGGAAGAGAGCATTCGAGAGATGCGGGGCGAGGAGGCCGTTCCCGAGCGCGCGGTGACGCTCGCCCTGGGGCTCGACCTGGCCATCCCGCCGGCGTACGTCGCCGACGAGAACTGGCGCATGATGATCTACAAGAAGATCGCGCGGGCCAAGGACGACGCCGCGCTGGAGGAGACCGCGCGCGAAGTCGGCGATCGATTCGGGCCCCTCCCGGAGTCAGTCCTTCGCCTGGTGTCTTACGCGCGTTTGCGCGCCCGCGCCCAACGACTGGGAGTCACGGCCATCACGCGGCAGGCCGGCCAGATCCATCTGCGTTTCGCCGAGGACGCCTCGCTCGACGCGGACAAGGTTCTTGCGTTCGTCCGCCGCACGCGCGGCGCGCGACTCTCCCCGCAGCGGGTTCTGTCGTTGCCGTCCCCTCCTGGAGACGTCGTGCTGACGGAGCTGGTGAGCTGGTTGGAGGAGTTCGAGCGGAAGGAAGCGGCGTGATTCCGGAATTGTCAACGGCCGCATTCGGAGGAGCAGGAGCCGGCGAGCCCCGGCGATCGCCTCGAGAACGCCTTAATCAGCGGCCTTTGGTGAACGGGAAACGGTCTGCCGGAAGAGGCGCGCCAACGGATCCGATGCGCTCAGTGCACGTTCTTCAAAGTGGTCGTGAGCCCAGGAATGCAGTGCGTACGTGTCGCTGTCTGGTTCCGTCAGACCCAGGCTACGATCATGGGTCGTTCGTTCGCGCATCAGAACATCCAGATCGCCATCGTGGTCGAAATCCGAGATGATCGACTCGTCGACGCGCTCCTCACCCGCGTCGGCCATTCCCGAGGCGACCAGAAGGTGAGTGACGATCGATCGGCCCTGGAAGACGACCAGAAGCTTCGAGTTGGATTCGTATGCCCCGGGGACCCGCAGGAGAAAGGCATCGCTCGCGTCGTCGAGTCGAAAGCGAATGAGGGCGAAGCAGCCGTTGTCTTCCCCCTCGAGTTGGTAGACCGCTGCGCCAAAACCGGTGAGATCGGCACACACCTGAAGCGGCGCCCCCTTCAATCGGGTGCCTCCGGTCGAGCCATCCGTGACCCGTAGGGTCGTCACGGCCCTCGTCGCGAACGACTTTGCGAAGGCCTCGTAAGCGGCTTGGGAAAGGGACCCCGCGGGGCTCGCCGGGCCCGCCCGCGCTTGCGCCTTCCCGCAGGCGGCGATCGCAAAGACGACTGCTGCGAAGAGTCGCAAACTGGACCGGCGAAAGTCGAGCAGGGACGGAAGCGAAATGGGCTCCTCCTTTCGCAAAGACGGCGTCGGGGTGCCAGCGCGGTTTGGAGTCATCGCAAACTCTTCTTGAAGGGCGTATCCGCGGAATATCCTACGACCATCGGGATGGACCCGGCCGAGCCGCTTGTCGAGCCGTAGACCTGGCGAGAGGCGGCGTCCCGAATGCGCCCGATCGTGTCCCGCGGAATTCCGGTAGAGTCCCTTTGTTATGAATGCCCTCATGAAATCCCGCTTTCCCGCCATCCTGGCCGCCTCGTTTTTCCTGGCCGGCGCAGTCCCCGCCGCGGAGCTGGTCGAGAAGATCGTAGCGCGCGTCAACGACCGCCTGATCACCAACTCCGAGTTCGAGAAACGGATGGAGACCGCCCAGCACGGTCCGGCGCCGGTGCCGACCGGCGACTCCCTCAAGAAAGAAGTGCTCGACGAGCTCATCAAGGAAAAGCTGATCGAGGAGCGGGCCAAGGAGCTGTCGGTTTCCGCGACCGACGCCGAGATCGAGGAGGCGGTCGAGCGGGTCAAGCGGCAGTACAACCTGGCCACCGACGCGGAGTTCGATGCGGCCCTGGCCCAGTCGAAGCTGACGCGGGACGAGCTCAAGCGTCAGATGCGGCAGACGATCACCATTCAGAAAGTCATCGGCCGCGACGTCACGTCCAAGCTCGAGCTGGGGGAGGACACCCTGCGCCTCGAGTACGAGAGGCAGAAGGACAAGCTCTACAAGGTCCCCGAGCAGGCCCGCGTCTACGAGATCGTGATCAATTTCGAGCCCAACGACCCCGCCGCCCGGCAGAAGGCGATGGCCCGAATCGAGGAGGCCCGGACGAAGATCACCGCGGGGACCGGATTCGCCGACGTGGCCAAGCAATACTCCGAGGGGAACGCGCGAAATCGGGGCGGAGACCTGGGAATGGTGGCCAAGGGCGAGCTCCTCGCAGCTCTCGACGCCGCCGTGTTCTCGGATCCGCCCGCCGAGTATCCCCCCACGGTCCTTCTTCCGAGCTCCGCGCACCTGTTCCACGTGACGGAGAGAAAGGCCGCCGGCTACAAGCCTTTCGACGAAGTCAGCGAGGACTTGAAGAAGCGCATCGGCGAGGGTTTGTACGACAAGCGCTTCACGGAATACATCGACAAGCTTCGCCGCGAGGCTTTCGTCAAGATCTACGATCCGTCCCTGGAGAAGCTGGAGGAGAAGAAGGAAGAGAAGAAGGGATGAGGGGGAGAGTGGGAGAGGGGAGATCGAGCGCATTCGCCCTCTCGCCCCCTCCTCCAATCCTCCCCTCATGATCCTTCGCGTCCAACTCCCTCCCGACTTTCAGTTCGACGCGGTGGTTCGCTCCCACGGCTGGTATGACCTGCTTCCGTTCGCCTACGACCGCGCCGCGGGCTCGTTGTCGACGCTCGTGACGTCGCGGGACGGGGTGGCCAGGATCGAGTTTCGAGAGGCGGGCGGGGTCCTGGAAGCGAAGGCCTCGGGGCTCGACCGCCGAGCGGTCGCCGCGATCGCCCGCCGCGTGTTCTCGCTCGACGCCGCATTTGACGGCTTCGCGACAAGCCTCGCGGCGACGCCCGATCTGGCCAGGGCCTTCGCGCGCGCCGGTGGACGGATGCTGCGCGCGCCCACCGCGTTCGAGGACGCGGTCAAGATGCTTCTGACGACCAACTGCAGTTGGGCGGCGACGAAAGGGATGGTGGTCCGCCTCATCGCGGAGGCGGGCACGGACGGCGCTTTTCCGTCCCCCGACGCCGTCGCGCGCCTCGGCGCGCCGCGCCTGAAGTCACGGGTCCGTTGCGGATATCGCGCGACGGCGCTGGCGCGGTTCGCGAGGCGGGTCGCCGCCGGCCGCCTCGATCTCGAGTCCTGGGAGCGGCGCGACCTTCCCGCGGAGGAGGCGCGTGCGGCGATCCTCGTCGAGAACGGGTTCGGGCCTTACGCCGCCGAAGGCCTGCTTCGCATTTTCGGCCGGCACGAATTCCTCGCGATCGACTCCTGGGTGCGTCAGAAGTATCGGCGTCTGTATCGGGGACCGGTCGAGTCGACGGACTCCTCGATCGCTCGTCGTTACGCCCGCTTCGGCGCGTACCGAGGCCTGGCTCTCTGGCTCGATATGACGAAGGACTGGTATGAGGGGGAAGGGGAGACGGGGAGACGGTGAGACGGGGGGACAGGGTGACGGGGGGACGGGGTGACGAAGAAAACGCGATTCTCTTCCCGCCGTCTCCCACTCGCGCCCTGTCCCCCCGTCCAAATCTGAGAGAATCGGAGACAATCTTGCGGTACAGATCTGGCTCGAAAGCCGCCATCCGACTTACGCCACTTTAGCGCCCCTAATTTTTTTAGGCGAAACCTTTTCCTTGACTAACAATCCTCGGCGAACCTAACATCCCCGCCAGTGGCCCAATCTGGATAAAAGTGGGAGAAAGTGGTCCGAGATCACTACGATCCCGGCAAACACGACTGAAGAATGGATCGCTTCCGTGGCAGCGCCCCCGCTCGCCTGGACGAGAAGGGGCGACTGAAGGTGCCGACGCTTTTTCGCCAGCAGATCGAAGAAGCGTTCGGGCTGGAGATTTTTGTGACCTCGCTGCACGGCCGCGAGGTGCTTCTCTACCCCCTGGCGATCTGGCGCGCGCTGGAAGAGAAGCTCGCTTCGCTCCCGGCGATCCATCGGGCCAAGACGAAGTTCCTGGAGCGCGTCAATTATTTCGGCCAGGACGGTTCGATCGACGGACAGGGCCGCGTCCTCGTGCCGCAGATCCTCCGCGACACGGCCAAGCTGCCGCCCGACGTCGTCGTGACCGGAAACATCGATCACTTAGTCGTATCCGACCGCGGCGCGCTCGCCAAGCGCCTGTCCTCGGAGGACTTCACCGCCGAGGACTACGACGAGCTTTCGAAGCTGCTGTCGTGAGAAGCGCGCGTCGCGAGCCGGGAGTCGGGAGTTTGAGAAACGGGTTGGGAAACGGGAGACGGGAGACGGGAGACGGGAGACGTTGAGAAGCCGGGACATGTTCCGGTCCTGCTCGAAGAAGTGCTCGGGGCACTCGCACCGGAGCGCGGAGGCTTCTTCGTCGACGCGACCCTGGGTGCCGGCGGGCATGCGGCCGCGCTCCTCGAGAGAGGCCCGCGGATCCAGCTGCTCGGGATCGATCAGGATCCGGAGGCCCTGGCGCTGGCGCGGAGTCGGTTGGACCGGTTCGCGAATCGCGTCGAGCTCCTCGAAGCGAACTTCGGCGAGCTCGAGAGCGTCTTTGCGGCTCGGCCGGCGGCCGACGGAATCCTGGCGGATCTGGGCATGTCCTCGATGCAGCTGGAGAAGGCGGAACGGGGATTCTCGTTTCGACGCGAGGGTCCCTTGGACATGCGGATGAGCCGGAGCGGCCGAACCGCCGCCGACATCGTGTCGACGGCGTCGGTCGAGGAACTGACACGCATCCTGCGTGAATACGGGGAGGAACGGATGGCAGCCAAGATCGTGCGGGGAATCGTGGCGGAACGCGCGCGGAGCCCGATCACGTCGACCCGGCAGCTGGCCAGGATCGTGGCCAGCACCAAGGGCACGCGCGAGAAGATCGATCCGGCCACCCGAGTCTTCCAGGCCCTCCGCATCGAGGTCAACCAGGAGCTCGTCGCCCTGGCGCGCTTTCTCGCCGCCGCCGTGAACCACTTGAACGCCGGCGGCCGACTGGCCGTCCTGTCGTACCACTCGCTCGAAGACCGCATGGTGAAGGAGGCCTTCCGGCGCGATTCCGGAGTCTGCCTGTGCCCCCCGAAGCTGCCGCGCTGCGTGTGCGGCTCGCAGCGGATCTTGAGAGTCCTGACCCGACGGCCCATTCTTCCCTCGGAATGGGAACGCCGGGCGAATCCGCGGGCCCGGAGCGCCCGCCTGCGCGTCGCCGAGAAGATCGCCGACGCTCCAAGACCCGAGTTGAGACCCTAAGTCGAATCGGAACTCTGGACCCCAGACCTTAGACCTTGGACCTTCTCCAATGAGCTCGCTCAGCTACGTTCAATCCAAGCGCGTCGAGAACCTTCACTTGACGCGGGAGCGCGACCGGCGCCGGGGCCGGGAGCTGGCCACGTTCCTTCTGGCCGGAGTTCCGGTCGCCACGGCCCTCCTGATCTACGCGGCCCTTCACATCGAAACGGTGCGCGTGGGCTACATCCGTGAGGCCCGTGCCCGGACCGTCGCGCAACTGACGGAAGAGAACCGTCGCCTGGAGGCGGAGACGCTGCTCGCGTCCTCGCCCGAGCGTATCGCCACGGTCGCGGCACGCCGCAAGCTCGCACCTCCGAAACCGGGACAGGTGCAGTTTGTCGACCCGCCGGCGCCGGGGCCGCTGCCGTGACCACGATTCCCCCGAAGCGGCTGCGCCTGCTCTGCCTGTGCCTCGGCGTCTGGGCGGCGGTGGTCGCGGGACGGCTGGTGCAGATCCAGATCGCCCAGGCTCCCCGGTACCGGGCCCGGGCGCAGCGCCAGCAGGAGAGACGCATCGAAGTGCTGCCCCGCAGGGGGCCGATCCTCGATCGGGAAGGGCGGGAGCTCGCCGTGTCCCTGGAGGCGTCCTCGGTCTACGTCGTGCTGGAGGAGATGGACACGCCGGAGAAGACCGCGAACGCGCTGGCCCCTTACATCGATGTTCCAGCGCGCGCCCTGGCCGTCCGGCTGCGGCAGAGGATCGAGTTGAAGAAGGCCTACACGCGGGTCGCGCGCCAGATCGATCCGGCCGTCGCGGACCGCATCCGGGCACGCAAGATCCCGGGAGTGCAGCTCGTGCCCGAGCCCAAACGCTACTACCCCAAGGGTTCGCTCGCCGCGGCGGTGCTCGGCTATGTGGGCACGGAGAACGTCGGCCTGGCCGGTCTGGAGTACGCGTACGACGGCCAGATCCGCGGTAAGCCCGGCGAAATCGTGGCCTTGACCGACGCGCGACGGTCGATGTACGGGGAGGACGCCACGGAAGAAAAGCGCGGCGAGGAGGGAGCGACCCTCGTCCTCTCGCTCGATTCCGGCGCTCAGTTCGCCGCGGAACGGGAGCTTTCGGCGGTGGTCGAGCAGTCGCACGCCAGGTCCGGCAGCATCGTGCTGATGGATCCGCAAACGGGCGAGATCCGGGCGATGGCCAACGCCCCGTCGTTCGATCCGAACCAGTACGCCCGGTCGCCTGCGGAGACGCGACGCAACCACGCCATCGCCGACGCCTACGAGCCGGGCTCGACCTTCAAGATCGTGACGGGCGCCACCGCGCTGGAAGACCGCCTGGTGAGCCTGGACGAGGTCTTCCCGACCGACGGATCCATTCGGATTGGCAACGTCACGATCAACGAGGACCGGCACCACGACTACGGCAATCTGACGCTCGAGGGGATCTTCGAGCGCTCCTCCAACGTCGGGATCATCCGGGTCGGCCTTCGCCTGGGCCCCGAGCGTCTCTACGCCGGCGCCTCGTCGTTCGGGGTCGGGAAGCCGACCGGCGTCGACCTGCCGGGCGAGAGCACCGGGATCTTCCGTCCGCTGGAACGGTGGTCGCTCCTCTCCAACGCCTCGATCTCCATGGGGCAGGAGGTCGCGGTCACGGCTCTCCAGCTGGCGCGCGTCACGGCGGTCGTCGCCAACGGCGGGATGCTGGTCACGCCGCGCCTGGTGACCCGCATCGTCCGCTCCGACGGCCGCGTCGAGGTGCCGGCCCAGGCCGCACCGCTGCGCGTGATTTCTCCTGAGACGGCCGCGGCCCTTCGGAAGATCCTGGTGGGCGTCGTCGAGCGGGGAACGGGTATGAGCGCGGCGATCCCCGGCTTCACCGTCGGCGGCAAGACGGGAACGGCTCAGAAGGCGGGAGTTGGCGGATACCAGGCCGGGCGCCACGTTCCGAACTTCGTCGGGTTCGTGCCCGCGGAGAATCCGCGTCTGGTCGGCGTCGTCGTGATCGAAGAGCCTCAAGGCAAGTACTACGCCGCGGACATCGCCTGCCCTCTCTTCGCGCGCGTGCTTTCGCAGACCCTGGGGATTCTCCGTGTCGCGCCCGAGGGTCAACGGCTGCCGCAGACGGTTCTGGCGTCGGCTCCTTCTTCGCCCGCGTACCCGCCGGAGGTCGTTCCCGCGGCGCGGCGCGAAGGCGAGGAGGGAATCCAGGCCGACACGTCTTCCCACCCGAGCCCGCGCGAGGCTTCGGCCGTTCTCGGGCTGATTCCCGACGCCACGGGACTCTCTGCCAGACAGGCGCTGTCCCTGTTCGCGCGCCTGGGCATCGTGCCGCGATTGGACGGGACCGGTTTCGTCGTGTCACAAACTCCGCCCCCTGGCGATCCCCTCCGCACGGGACGGCCGGTCCTGTTGCGGCTCTCGGAAGCCGCGCCAGCGACCCGGGGCGCTCAAGGCCGCGAGGAGACGAGTTCCCCGCTTCCGCCCCCGTGAACCTGATGGAAATCCTCTCGGCCCTCCCGGAGGCGCAGATCGCCGGCGGGGCCGGCGGTTTCGACCCCGTCGTGCGGCGCGTCGAACACGACTCGCGCCGGGTCGAGCCTGGCGATCTGTTCGTCGCCATCCGCGGCGAAAGAGACGATGGCCGCGCCCATGCCGCGCAGGCTGTCGAAAGGGGCGCCGTGGCCATCGTGGCGGACCGTCCTTCTCCCGAAGGCCCCGCCTCGGGGGTGCCGTGGGTGCGGGTGCCGTCCGCGCGCCGAGCCCTCGGCCGTCTGGCCGCGACCCTGGCCGGGAATCCCGCGGAGAAGCTGGTCCTGGCTGCCGTGACCGGGACCAACGGGAAGACCACCACCACGATGCTGTTGGAGGCTCTGCTCTCGAGGCGTTACGGCCGGGCGGGTTTCCTGGGTACGGTCGGATATCGAACGGGACGGCGAGAGGAACCGGCGCCGCGCACGACCCCGGAAGCGAACGTGATCCAGTCGCTGCTGGCGGAGATGGTGGCCGGGGATGTTCCCGCCGCGGCGATGGAGGTGTCCTCGCACGCGCTTTCTCTCGACCGCGTGGAGGGATGCCGCTTCGACCTGGCCGTCTTCACCAACTTGACCCGCGACCACCTCGACTTCCACCGCGATATGGAGGACTACTTCGCGGCCAAGGCCAGGCTCTTCGCCCTGCGCAAGCCGGGCGCCCCGGCGGTCGTTCACGTCGGCGATCCCTACGGAGCGCGACTGGCGCGCGAAATCGATCCGCCGGTGGTCACGTTTTCCTCTTCCGGAGAGCGGGCCGACGTCTCCGCCGCCGCCGTCGGGTCCGACCTGACCCAGACCGCGTTCGACGTCGTTGCGGGCGGCGGCTCCTGGCGCGTGGTCTCGCCGCTGCTGGGCCGGTTTCAGGTCGAGAATCTGCTCGCCGCGGCCGCGGCCGGCCTCGCCCTGGGAATGCCTCACGACGAGATCGTCGAGGCGCTCTCTTCGGTCCGCCGGGTTCCGGGACGCTTCGAGCCGGTGGAAGCCGGGCAACGGTACCCGATTCTCGTCGACTACGCGCACACGCCCGACGCCCTGGAGCGCCTGCTCTCCGCCGTGCGGGAGGTCACCGACAAGAAGATCCTGCTCGTGTTCGGCTGCGGCGGAGACCGCGACCGCGGGAAGCGCTTTCCGATGGGCGAGATCGCCGGCCGCCTTGCCGACATCGCCATCGCGACGTCGGACAACCCGAGGTCGGAAGACCCCGATGCGATTCTGGCAGAGGTCGAGCGCGGCCTCCGAGCGTCGGGCGCGACCAAGTATCTGAAGATCGCGGACCGACGCGAAGCGATCGGCAAGGCTCTCGAGCTCGCGCACAGCGGCACCGTGGTGGTCATCGCGGGAAAAGGCCACGAGACGACACAGGTGATCGGCGACCGGGAGGTGCCGTTCGACGACCGACGGGTCGCGGCGGAGCTCGCGGCGCGGCGAACGCCGGCGGCCGGCGCATGACCGCGATGCGGCTCGTGGATTGACCGTCATGGACTTTACGCTCTCCAAGCTCGCAGCGGTCCTCGGCGCGGCACCGGGGGGCGAGGCGCTGCTGTCGGGCGTGGCGGTGGACTCGCGCCGGGTGCGCCCCGGCGACCTCTTCGTCGCCATCCCGGGAGCCCGGGTGGACGGCCATGACTTCGCGCGCGACGCGGCGGCGGCCGGGGCCCGGGCGGTCCTCGGACAGAGGCGGCCTGCGGGCCTTCCGCACGATTACCCGGTGGTGGTCGTGCCGGACGCGCGTCGGGCGCTTCTCGATTTTGCAGGGGTATTGCGCAAGGAAGCGGGTTTCCGCCTCGCCGCGATCGGCGGCTCCGCGGGTAAGACCACGACCAAGGAGTTTGCGGCGGCGATCCTCGGCCACAAGTTCGCCACAGAAAAAACACCCGGCAACCAGAACAGCGCCATCGGATTTCCGATGTCGATCATCAATCTGACCCGGTGGCCGGAGTGGATGGTCGGCGAGATGGGGATGAGCGCGGCAGGCGAGATCGCGCTGCTCTCGAGGACGTTCGAGCCGGACGCGGCGCTGATCACGATGATCGCCGCTGAGCACCTGGAGTTCCTCGGCTCGCTCGACAACGTGGCGAAAGCCAATGCCGAGATTCTCGAGGGACTGAAACCGAGCGGCGTCTTCGTCGTCAACGCGGACGACGCGCGGGTCGCCGCTCTCTCAGCGACGTTCCCCGGGACCCGACTGCGCTTCGGCCGCGGGCCCTCGGCGGAAGTGACGGTCGAAGGTGTGGAGACGCTCGAAACGGAGTCTCGATTCCGGCTGCGCGCCTCGTCCGGCTCGGCCGATGTCCGGCTGCCGCTTCCCGGGATGCACCAGGTCTCCAACTTTCTCGCGGCCGCCGCGCTGGCGATCGCCTGCGGCGTGGAGGTCGAGGAGTGCGCCGCGGCCGCGCCCGGGCTGATCCCGGCCGCCCACCGCGGGGAAATGCATCGTCTGCCCTCCGGGGCTCTGATCTACGACGACGCCTACAACGCGAGCCCTCCCTCCATGCGGGCGGCCCTGGACACGCTGCAGCGACTGGCAGGGGTCCGGAAGATTGCCGTGCTGGGCGACATGCTCGAGCTCGGCCGCGAGGACGCCTGGTTTCACCGGGAGGTCGGGCGCTACGCCAAAGGGCGCGCCGACATCCTCGTGTGCGTCGGATATCGGGCGCGCGAGATCGCGCAGGGCGCTCTGGAGGAGGGTTTCGACCCCGAAATGGTGCACACGCTCGAAGTCCCGGAAAACGCGGCGGACCTTCTGACGCGAACGATCTCCGAGGGTGACACCGTTCTGTTCAAGGCGTCCCGGGGCATCGGGCTCGAGCGCGCGGTGATGGCTCTGATGGGACGGCCGACGCGGGGGGCGCGGTGAAACGGGAAGCGAGACGGGGAGACTGGGAGACGGGGAGACGGGGGGAGAGGTCCTCTCGCCCTGTCACCCTGTCACCCCGTCACCCCCTCATTCCTCTCCGGGGCCGGCGGTCCTGAATGCTCTACTACCTCCTCTTCCCCTACGCCAAGTCGATTCCGGCGTTCAACGTGTTCCGCTACATCACCTTTCGAACGGCGATGGCTGCGGTGACCGCGCTTTTGCTGGCGCTGGTGCTCGGGGCGCCGATGATCCGGTTCCTGAAGCGCCGGCAGATCGGCCAGTCGATCCGCGAGGAGGGCCCCAAGTCGCACCTGGCCAAGGCCGGGACCCCGACCATGGGAGGCCTGCTCATCCTGCTGGCGGTTCTCGTGGCCACGCTTCTTTGGATGGACCTGTCCAATCGGTTCGTCTGGATCGCGATGGCGACGCTTCTTGCGCTCGGCGTGGTCGGTTTCGCCGACGATTTCGTCAAGCTCACCCGGCGCCGCAGTCTCGGGCTGACCGGGAAGGCGAAGCTCGTCCCGCAGTTTCTCGTGGCGGTCGCGGTCGCCTGGTCCATCGAAACCTGGGCCGGCCAGGGTGCGATCTCGACGGTCGTCACCTTCCCGTTCTTGAAGCGGGTGGCTCTTCCGCTGGGCGCCTTCTACCTTCCCTTCGTCGCGCTGGTCCTCGTCGGTTCGTCCAATGCCGTCAATCTGACCGACGGGCTGGATGGTCTGGCCATCGGCGCGGTCGGGATCGCCGCGGGGACCTATGCCATTCTGGGGTATCTGACCGGCAACGCGGTGACCGCGCGCTACCTCCAGATTCCCTTCGTGCCCCGATCCGGAGAGCTGGCCGTCTTCTGCGGCGCGATCGTCGGTTCCGCGCTGGGATTCTTGTGGTTCAACTGCCACCCTGCCGAGATCTTCATGGGAGACGTGGGCTCCCTGCCGTTGGGCGGCGCGATCGCGGCGGTGGCGGTGATGACCAAACACGAGATCCTCCTAGCCATCGTGGGAGGCCTCTTCGTGCTCGAGACGCTCTCGGTGATCGTTCAGGTGGTCTCGTTCAAGACGACCGGGCGGCGCGTCTTTCGCATGGCGCCGCTCCACCATCACTTCGAGCTGGCGGGGTGGGCGGAATCACGGGTCATCATCCGATTCTGGATCGTGGCGATTCTCTTCGCCGTGCTGGGGCTCTCGACCTTGAAGCTGCGATGAACATGGAGCCCAGGGCGGAAGGCGTGACGCAGGGCATTGCGGGACTGCCGGGGCGGATCGCCGTCCTGGGTTTTGCCCGGAGCGGACAGGCTCTGGCGGCTGCCCTGCTCGACCGGGGCGTGGACGTCTCCGTCCACGACGACAAAGCCGAGTCGGACTTCCCCGACGCGGGGTCATGGCGCCGGCGCGGCGCGCGCCTCTCCTTCGGCGCCGATCACTCCGGGTTTCTCGACGGCGCGGGCCTCCTGACCCTGTCGCCGGGAGTGCCGGCGGCGGCGCCGCTGGTCGCCGAGGCGCGGCGGCGGGGTCTGTCCGTCCTCTCGGAGGTCGAGATCGCGTGGCGGATCGCGCAGGCCGAGTCCGAGGGAAAGAACCGCTGGATCGCGGTGACCGGGACCAACGGGAAATCGACCACCACGGCCTGGATCGCCGAGATCCTCCGCCGGGGAGGCAGGCCTGTCGCCCTCGCCGGCAACATCGGGGTTCCTCTGTCGTCGTTCCTCTCGGACCGCTCGGCGCGCGATTTCGTCTGCGAGCTCTCGTCGTTTCAGCTCGAGACGATCGATCGCTTCCGGCCGCACGTGGCGGTCCTGACCAACATCACGCCGGATCACCTGGACCGCTACGAGAGCTTCGAGCGGTATGCCGACGCCAAGAAGCGCGTCTTCCAGAACCAGGCGGCGGAGGACTTCGCGATCATCAACGCGGACGATCCGGCATCGGCGGGCGTGCATCCGCGATCGCGGCGAGTCCCGTTCTCGCGCTCGGGCGCGGAGCGGTCGGGCGCCTGGGTCGAGGGCGGTTGGCTGCGTTCCGCCCTGCGGGGAGGGCCCCGCGAAGTCCTGGAGGCGCGCAACGTCTCGCTTCCCGGGGCGCACAATCTCGAGAACGCCCTGGCGGCCCTGGCGGCCACGGATTGTCTGGGGGCGCCCGAGGCGGCGATCCAATCGGCCCTGTCTGTCTTCGAGGGGCTCCCGCATCGCATGCAGCTCGTGGCGAATGCCGGGGACATCGCGTGGGTCAACGACTCGAAGGGAACCAACGTCGACGCGACGAAGAAGTCGCTGGAAGGCTACCCGGACGGCAGCGTTCTCCTGATCCTGGGAGGACGGGACAAGCACGGAGATTTCGCGGCGCTGGCTCCGATCGTCGGGCGGACGGCCCGCCGCGTCCTCACCGTCGGCGAGGCCGCTCCGGTCGTGGAGGCGGCACTCGCGGGCGCCGCGCCGATCGAGAGGGCCCTGGACATGGAGCGTGCCGTCGCGCGGGCCGCCGAGCTGGCGCGGCCGGGCGACACCGTCCTGCTCTCGCCGGCGTGTGCGTCGTTCGATCAGTACCGGAACTTCGAGGAGCGGGGCGAGCACTTCGCGCGGCTGGCGCGGGCCGCCGCGAACGCGGCCCGTAAGGCGTAAGGGGTAAGGCGTGAGGCGAAACTGGGACAAGCAGGCAGGGACCATGGGTGGCTCACGCCTGACGCCTTCCGCCTCACGCCTCACGAGGTCCCATGGCTCGTAAGCTCTCCTCCGACAAGGTGCTCTTTGCCGCGCTCGTCGCGCTGTCGCTCTTCGGCTGCGTGATGATCTACAGCGCGTCGGCCGTGTCGGCCGCGGAAACGGCCGGAAGCCCTTATCGGTACCTGCTCAAGCAGATCCTGGCGCTGGCCGTCGGGGGCGCCGCCGCCTTCATCGTCTATCGAACCGACTACCGGTTCTTCGGGCGGCCATGGGTGGTGTACGGACTCTACGGGGCGGCCCTGGCGCTGTGCGTCGTGGCGCTGTTCCATGCTCCGATCAACTCGGCCCGCCGCTGGATCCCGTTGGGGCCGGTGACGCTGCAGCCCTCGGAGATGCTGAAGATCGCACTGGTGTTCGTCCTGGCCTACCAGATCACACGCAAGACCCGGACAACCGGCAGTCCCGAGCGCGCGTTGCTGCCCGGAGCGATCTTCACCGCCGTGGCCGCGGTCGTGGTGGTGCGGGAGCCGGATCTGGGAACGGCCACGTGCTATGTCATCCTGTGCGCGGTCCTGATGTGGCTGGCCGGAGTGCGAGCCCGGGTCTTCTGGCTGAGCGCCGCGGCCGTCATCCCGATTCTGGCCGGCCTCGTGCTCTCGGCGGGCTATCGGCGGGCGCGCATCCTGACCTTCCTCAATCCCGAGGCCGACCCGCTGCGCTCCGGCTTCCAGGCCGTGCAGTCTCTCATCGCCGTCGGAACCGGAGGCCTGGTCGGAAACGGTCTCGGCAGCGGTCGGCAGAAGCTCTTCTTCCTGCCCTATCCGCACACCGATTTCATCTTCGCCATCATTGGCGAGGAGCTCGGCTTCATCGGCTCGATGGCGGTGGTCGTCGCCTTCGCGGTGGTGGCCTGGCGGGGCCTGCGGGCGGCGCGCCGCGCGCCCGATCCCTTCGCCGCGCTGCTCGCCGCGGGCGCGACGTCGCTTCTCGTCGTGCAGGCCGCCATCAACGTCAGCGTCGTCCTGTGCCTGATGCCGACCAAGGGGATTCCCCTTCCTTTCGTGTCGTACGGAGGCTCGTCCCTGGTGGCGTCGTGGATCGCCGGAGGCTTGATCCTGAACATTTCCCAGCACGAGGTCACCGAGTCGTGACGCCCCGTCGGGACGAGCGGTTGCCGCAGTGAGTATCGAGGCGCCTCCTTCGCCTTACGCCTCACGCCTCACGCCTCACGATGGGGTCCCGCAGGGTGCGTACGTGATCGCGGCAGGAAAGACGGGCGGGCACATCTTTCCGGGAATCGCCCTGGCCCAGGAGATCCGCGCGCGCCGTCCGGAGGCGCCGATCGTCTTCTTCGGCACGGCCGGAGGGCTGGAGTCGCGCCTGGTTCCCCAATCGGGCTTTGCGCTCGAGTGCGTCGAGGCTTCGGGGTTCGTCGGCAAGAGCGTCACCGGCAAGCTCGGCGCGCTGGCGCGTCTTCCGCGCGGCTTCCTGCAGGCGCGCCGGCTGCTCGCGCGCCACGGGGCGCGGGCGGTCGCCGGAATGGGAGGATACGTCATCGTGCCGGTCCTCGCCGCCGCCCGCTCTCTGCGCATCCCCACGCTCGTACACGACTCGGACGCTCTGCCCGGCGTCGCCAGCCGGCTGGTCAACCGGTTCGCCACGCGGACCGCGGTGGGGGTGGCGCAAGCCAACGAGAGCCTGACGCGTCCCGGCGTCGTCACGGGAACTCCGGTGCGCGGCGAGTTCTTCGCGATCCCGCCCATCGATCCGAGGGCGACGACGCGGCGGATCCTTCTCTTCGGCGGAAGCCAGGGCGCGTCTGTGCTCAACCGGGCGCTGGCGGCCGCGGCTCCGCTCCTGTCCGGAAACGGGCTCGAAGTCATCCATCAGACCGGCGATCGGCACCTCGAGACGACGCGGGCCGCCTACGGAGCGATCCCGCCGGGATGGAGGCTCGAGCCGTTTCTGCCGCGTCTCTACGAAGAGCTGGCGTGGGCCGACCTGGTCGTCGCGCGGGCCGGGGCCATGACCCTGGCCGAGCTCTCGGCCGCCGGACGGCCGGCCATTCTGGTGCCTTTCGCCGCCGCGGCCCATGGGCATCAATGGGTCAACGCGCACGTGTGCGCTGCCGCCGGCGCGGCCGTGGTGATCGAAGAGGAGGCCCTCACGGCGCAGACTCTGGCCGACGCCGTGCGGCAGCTGCTCGGCGACCGTCCTCGATTGGCCGAGATGGGACGCGCGGCCAGATCGCAGGCCCGGCCCGACGCCGCGTCCCGACTGGCGGATCTCTTGCTGGAGATCGCGAAGTGAGATTTCTCCGCCTGCGCCGCATTCACTTCGTCGGGGCCGGAGGCGTCGGAATGAGCGGGCTGGCCGAGATCCTCCTGCTGTCGACGCCGCTGGAGATCTCCGGATGCGACCTCCAGCGCTCCGAGAACACCGATCGGCTGACCAAGCTGGGCGCGCGGATCGCCTACGGGCACGACCCGCGGCATGTCCAGGAGTCGGATCTGCTGGTCACCTCCTCGGCGGTGGAGGATTCCAATCCCGAGGTCGCCGCGGCGCGCGAACGGGGCGTTCCCGTCATTCGCCGCGCGGAGATGCTCGCGGAGATCATGCGGCTGAAGCAGGGCGTGGCGATCGCCGGAACTCACGGAAAGACCACCACGACGTCGCTGACCGGAATGGTCCTGACCGAAGCGGGGCTCGACCCGACGATCGTCGTGGGAGGGCGCGTGAGGATCCTTGGCACGAATGCCCGTCTGGGCCAGGGAGACTTCCTGGTGGCCGAAGCGGACGAGTTCGACCGCTCCTTCCTGAAGCTGACGCCGGTGGTGGCGGTCATAACCAACATCGAGGCGGACCATCTCGATTGCTACAGGGACTTGGACGACATCCTCGACGCGTTCACGACGTTCGCCAACCGCGTCCCCTTCTACGGAGCGGTCGTGGCGTGCATCGACGACCCGGGTGTGCGCAGCGTGCTGCCGCGCGTCAAGCGCCGGGTGGTGACGTACGGCGTTTCGAAGGAGGCCGCGCTTCAGGCGCGGGAGCTGCGCCTGGAGGCCGGCGGAACGGCCTTCGAGGTGTGGGAAGGCGAGACCTGGTGCCTGGGATCGGTCCGGTTGAGCCTGCCCGGCCGCCACAACGTCGCCAACGCGCTCGCCGCGATCGCCGTCGGCCGGGAACTGTCGATTCCTTTCCCCACCATTGCGCGCGCTCTGGCCGAGTTCACCGGCGTCGTGCGCCGGTTCGAGACGAAGGGAGAGCGCGACGGTGTCCTGGTGGTCGACGATTACGCGCATCATCCGACCGAGATCGCGGCGACGCTCGCCGCGGCGCGGCAGGTGTACCCGGGCCGCCGCCTCGTGGCCCTCTTCCAGCCGCATCTCTTCTCGCGCACGCGCGACTTCGCGGCGGATTTCGGCAAGGCGTTGACCGGCTGCGATCTGGCCTTGATCACCGATGTCTATCCCTCCAGGGAGAAGCCGATCGCGGGCGTGACGGGCGATTTGATCGTCGGCGCCGCGAGAAACGCAGGGCAGCCGTGTGTCGTGTATCTCGCTGACAAGAAAAGAGTTAATGACGAGATCGAGCGGCTGGTACGCCCCGGCGATCTCCTTCTGACTCTCGGCGCCGGGGACGTCGTCCGGTTCGGCGAGGAATACCTGGCTCGGAGCGTCCATGGAACGTGACGCCGTCTTCCTGCGCCGGGGCCGAGTCCCCGTCCGACGCCGCAAGCCGCTGGCGTGGCGCCGCTGGACGCTGCTCTCGCTCGTCGGCGCGCTCTCGATCGTCGGTTTGGCCCGATTTCTCGGCGGCTCCCTCTTCGCGCTCGAGCGATTCGAGATCTCCGGAAACCGCCGCACGCGCACCGGGGAGATTCTTCGAGCGCTCGAGCCATGGCGAGGCCGCAACCTGGTCGTGCTCGACCTGACTCCCATGGCGCAGAAGCTCCGCGGTCTCGCGTGGATCGATCGGGTGACGCTCTCCAAGAGATTTCCCGACGGCCTTTCCGTTCAAATCGGGGAGCGCGCGGCCGTCGCGGTCTGGAAGAGCAAGGGCGGTCTGTGGTGGCTCGACGCGCAAGGCCTTCCCATCGCGCCTTACGACCCGCGCTCCGATCCCGCTGATTACGTGGTTGTTTCCGGCGGCGAAAAGGATCTTCCCGATGCGGTGGGACTGCTCGAGGATCTGCGCGCGCGTTCGCCGGAGTATTTCGCGGCGCTCTCGGAAATTGATGCCTTGGAGGATGGCGATTTCGGTATGATGGATTCCATCTTCCGACGGCCGGTTCGAATTATTCGGCGAGACGCTCCGGAAAAAATCGACGCCTTGCTCAAAGCGCGTGGTTTGATGGAAAGTCGGGGTTGGGAGGCGCGGGCCATCGACTTACGTTTCGCGGATCGAATCGTTCTCGAGGGCGCCTACGGGGCGGGGCACACGCTCTGATGCGCCTCTGCGTCGTCAGGCGTAAGGGGTTAGGCGTAAGGCGAAGCTCTCGACAGTCGGCAACGGATACTTCCTCCCGCCCGAGCGCGCCTCACGCCTCACGCCTCACGCCTCACGGCTCCGGGTCTCCCAATGGCTAAGCCCGAGAACTTCCTCGTCGCTTGCGACATCGGGACGTCCAAGATCTGTGTCCTCATCGGAGAGCAGGGGGCCGGGGGCGCGCTGGACGTCATCGGGAAGGGCTCCTGCGCCAATCGTGGCACCCGCAAGGGAAACATCGTCAACGTCGACGCCACGATCGAGGCGATCAAACGCGCGGCGGAGGAAGCCGAGATCATGGCGGGAGTCCAGATCGCCCGCGCCTGGGTTGGCGTGTCGGGCTCCAACGTCCGGTCCTTCAACAGCCGGGGAGTGGTCGCGGTGGCGGGCAAGGACCGGGAGATCACCAAGGACGACGTGGCCCGGGTCATCGACGCGGCCCGGGGCGTCCAGATTCCGCAGGACCACGAGGTCATCCACGTCATCCCGCGCGAGTTCTCCGTGGACGGGCAGGACGGGATCGCCGATCCCGTCGGGATGGTGGGCACCCGCCTGGAAGCGGACGTCCACGTCGTGACCGCGCCGGTCTCCGTCACGCAGAACATCGTCACCTGCGCCAACAAGGCCGGCATCGAAGTGGTCCAGCTCGTGCTGGAGCAGTTCGCCGCAGCCGAGGCGGTCCTGACGCACGATGAGAAAGAGCTCGGCATCGGTCTGGTCGACATCGGCGGCGGCACGACGGAGGTCGCGATCTACCACAAGGGCTCGATCGCGCACACCGCGGTGATCCCCATCGGGGGCGACCACTTCACCAACGATCTGGCCGTCGTGCTGCGGGCCCCGATCACGGACGCCGAGCGCATCAAGAAGAAGTTCGGCTGCGCGCTTCGCAGCGCGGTGGCCGAAGACGAGATGGTGGAAGTGCCCATGGTGGGCGGCAGGGCCCCCAAACTGTGCCCGCGTACGACCTTGTCGGACATCCTCCAGCCGCGGGCCGAGGAGCTCCTCGGCTTGATCCGCGAGGATCTGGAGCGGCTGGGGCTGGAGAAGGAAATCCGCTCGGGAATCGTCCTGACGGGCGGCGGAGCCGAGCTCGAAGGGCTGGTCGAGGTGGCGGAAACCATCTTCGACGGGCCGGTGCGGCGGGGGATTCCCACCGGAGTCGGCGGCCTGGTCGACGTGGTGTCCCGGCCCGAGTGGGCCACGGCCACCGGGCTTCTTCTCTACGGCCACCGCTACAAGCCGGCCCGGCGCCGGGCCGGGATCACCCGGATCACGACCTCGGTGGCGAAGGTCTTTCGAGATTTCTTTTGAGCAAGAGTGGGAATCGACGGGAACGGGGAGGGAGGAGCCAACGCATGATCGAGTTCGTTGGTGACGAGGAACGCAAGAGCATCTCCATCGAGCTGGAAGACACCGACGCCTCGCCGGCCGTCATCAAGGTCGTGGGCATCGGGGGCGGCGGCTCCAATGCCGTGAACCGGATGATCGCGGCCGGCCTGCGCGGCGTGGACTACGTGGCGTGCAACACGGACCTCCAGGCCTTGAAGAAGGCCACCGCGCCGATGAAGCTTCAGATCGGCTCGCGGCTGACCAAGGGCCTGGGAGCGGGCGCCGATCCCGACGTGGGAAGGAACGCCGCGCTCGAGGACCAGGAGCGGCTGGCGGAGGTGATCCGGGGAGCGGACATGGTCTTCCTCGCCGCCGGCCTGGGCGGCGGAACGGGCTCGGGCGCCGGCCCCATCATCGCCAAGCTCGCGGCCGAGGCCGGAGCCCTGACCGTCGCGGTCGTGACCAAGCCCTTCCAGTTCGAGGGGAAGAAGCGGATGCGTCAGGCCGAGCGCGCGGCGCGGGAGCTGCGCGACCACGTCGACACGCTCATCACGATTCCCAACCAGCGGCTCCTGTCGTTCGTCGCGCAGAACACCCCGCTGGCGGAGTCCTTCAAGATCGCCGACGACGTGCTGCGCCAGGCCATCCAGGGGATCTCCGACCTGATCAACTGCCCGGGCGAGATCAACCTCGACTTCGCCGACGTGCGCAAGGTCATGTCGGACATGGGTCGGGCGCTCATGGGCACGGCGGTGGCGGAAGGGGAGAACCGCGCGGTGCACGCGGCCCAGGCCGCGATCAGCTCGCCTCTGCTGGAGGACGCCTCGATCGAAGGGGCCCGCGGCATCCTGATGAACATCACCGGAGGCGCCGACCTGACGCTCTTCGAGGTCAACGAAGCCGCGGAGATCATCCAGCAGGCGGCCGATCCGGAGGCGGAGATCCTCTTCGGCTGCGTGCACGACGAGCGCATGTCGGGCTCGGTCAAGGTGACGGTCATCGCCACGGGCTTCGACCGGGCCGAGACCGAAGAGCTCCAGATCGACGACGAGCCGAAGGTGCCCAGCGCGTCGCGCGCGACCCGGGCGCCCTTCCTGCGGGGCGACGATTCCGGCGGCTTCGGGCCGAACGCGAGCGCGCGGGACGACTTCGACATTCCGACGGTCTTGCGCCGACAAATGGATTGACCGCGTCCGTCCCGTCCGGAACGAGCCTCCGACGCTCCCGCGCCAAGAACCTGTTCTGGGCCGTCGTCTTTTTCATCGTCGGCGTGATCGGGGTGATGGTGCCGATCATGCCGCAGGTTCCGTTCTTCGTGATGAGCCTGCTCTTCTTGTCGCTGGTCTTCCCCTCGGTCCGGCGCCGCCTGCGCCGCTTCCTGCACCACCATCCGAAGATCGCCCACGCCTACAGGAAATGGAGGGGCCGCCGCCGCCAGAAACGCCTGGCACGCATCCGGCGAGCCAAGGAACAGACCGCGCCCCCCGCCGATTCTTGGTGACAATTTATATATTGTTCACCGACTCTCTCACTGGTGCTGCGGTGAGGGCTTTTCGCTGAGTCGTCCTTATGCTCGCGGCGTGCGCAGTCTCCCGAAGTAGCCGAGGGAAGAGGCGCACGCCGCGGGAGCCGGAGCGAGCACGGGATCAGGCTCGCGGTCGAGCCCGCATCCGGGCGAGCCGCGAGCCGGTGCGCCCGTCAGGGCGCAGATCACGCGCACAGTGAAGGCGACGTCTCATACCACGACGGCGCGGATCGAGTTGGTGCTGCCCGAGACCCCCATGGGGATGCCGGCGGTGATGACGATGGGCTCGCCCTTGCGCACGAGCCCGGTCTGGACGGCGACGGCCGGGACCCCCTCCAGGACGCCGTCGCCCGACTGGAGGACGTCGGTCTGGACGGCGACGACGCCCCACACCAGGGCCAGCCGGCGATAGGTCGCCGCGAGCGGAGTCAGGGCCAGGATCGGCTGCCGGGGGCGGTGACGCGCGACGCGCAGCGCGGTGGATCCGGATTGCGTGCAGGCCACGATGGCCGCCGCCCCGATGTCGCGGGCGAGCGTGCAGGCCGCGTCGGCAATGGCGTCGGGAAGGCTCTCCAAGGCCGGATCACGGGCGCCCGCCTCCCAGTGCTCGAAGGGAAAGCCGCCCTCGGCGTCCTGCGCGATGCGGCTCATCATCGCGGCGGCCTCCACCGGGTAGCGGCCGCTGGCCGTCTCTTCCGAGAGCATCACCGCATCGGTTCCGTCGAAGATCGCGTTGGCGACGTCGGCGACCTCCGCCCGCGTCGGTCGCGGGCTGTCGACCATCGACCGCAGCATCTGCGTGGCGGTGATGGCGGGAATGCCCTCGCGGTTGGACCGCGCGATGAGCATCTTCTGGAGCAGCGGCACGTGCTCGAGCGGCGTCTCGATGCCGAGATCTCCGCGAGCGACCATGATTCCGTCGGCGATCGGGAGAATCGCGTCGAGGTTGTCCAGCGCCTCGTGCTTCTCGATCTTCGCGATCAAGGGGATCCGCGACCGGCGCTCCTCCAGGAACCGGCGGGCCTCCGCGACGTCGGCGGCGGTGCGCACGAACGACAGGGCGACGTAGTCCACCTCCTGCGCGATCCCGAACGCGAGATCTTCGCGGTCTTTGGCCGTCAGGGCCGGCGCGTCGATCGAGCGGCCGGGCAGATGGATGCCCTGGTGCGACGAGAGGCGGCCGCCGGCGACCACGCGGCAGCGGATCTCGTCTTCTGATTTTTCGACCACCGCGAGCTCCAGGTTGCCGTCGGCGAGCAGCAACCGGTCGCCGGGAGCGACGGCGCGGGTCAGATCGGGGTAGTCGAGGGAGACTTCCCGGGCGTCTCCCGGCACAGCGCGCGTGGTCAGGACGAACGGCGCCCCGGCTTCGATCGTCACGGTGCCCGCGGCGATGGGTCCGATGCGAAGCTTGATGCCCGAGAGGTCCTGGAGAATGGCCACCGGCCGCCCGCGCCGCTGGCTGATCTCTCGGATTGTCCGGAGCACGCGGGCGTGCCAGTCGTGCGTGCCGTGCGAGAAATTCAGCCGCGCCACGTCCATGCCCGCGTCCACCAGCCGCTCGAGCGTCTCCGGAGCCTCGGAGGCCGGTCCGATCGTGCAGACGATCTTCGTGCGCCGCATGGGCCCATTATTTCCGACGCCGCGACGGGAAGGGCCGATTCCTTACTCTGGGATAAGGGCGACCCCGTCCGACGTAGCGAAAATCTGGAAGCTGTGCTAGTTTTTTCTGCCCCGTTGGCCCATTCGTCTCACGGGCTTTCTTGGTTGCGCGGCTCGCCGCCGCGACACGCGGCCCTCCCAAGGCGCTGCGCGCCGGGCTGCTGACTCTAAACGCGGCTTCGCCGCGGCGCGCCTTGCCGGGGCGACACGAGTTCGATTCTCTCCAGCGTGGCGAAAAACCAACCACTGTGCTACTTTTCCGAACCCGTTGGCCCATTCGTCTAACGGTTAGGACGCGGCCCTCTCAAGGCCGAAATACGAGTTCGATTCTCGTATGGGCTACCAGTTACTTTCAGCTCTCTCATCCTTAGCCGCGTCCGGACGCGGCCCTCTCAAGGCGGCTTCCTTTCCAGCGCGGCTTCGCCGCGGCGCGCCTTTGCGGCGCGACACGAGTTCGATTCTCGTATGGGCTACCACCTGCGAGCCTCATAAGCTTTACGCCGCGTCCTAAGGACGCAGCCCTCTCAAGGCGGCTTCTTTTCCAGCGCGGCTCTGCCGCGGCGCGCCTTTGCGGCGCGACACGAGTTCGATTCTCGTATGGGCTACCACTTGCGAGCCTCATAAGCTTTACGCCGCGTCCTAAGGACGCGGCCCCCTCAAGGCGACGCGCTTTGAGGCTTCGCGGCGCGCGCGCCCCTTTGGGCGCGACACGGGTTCGATTCCCAACGCCGGAACCGATGGAGGCAATCGAGGGCGTTGCCGCCGAGCATCGGCGTCGTGAGCGCGGTCAGAGCTCGCGTGGCAGGCCCATTTTCTTCAGGCGATCGTCAAATCGCGGATCATCGCGCAGGCTGTCCCAATCCGGTGCGACCGCCAGGTGAACCAGTGCCGGGTCGCGGTGCGCGATGGCCTGATCAAGGCAGTCGAACGCTTCATCGAGCCGGCCTGCTGCCCCATACAGAACGGCGCGGAAGAATGCCATCTTCAGCAAAATGTCAAAGTCCAGTTGCGGGTTCGTGATCTGCTCAACCAGGAATCTTCGCACGCCGGAGAGGCCGGCCGTCGCGTACACGTGCTGCATGTCCGCGGTGACCTGCTTCAACACCGCCACCCTCTCTTCGGAAAAGCCGAACTCGACGGCCATACTGACGGTCCAGGCCGCGAATCGATTGATGTCCCCGATCTTCACATAGACGTGGTTGATGAATTGGGACGCCTGCACATGCTTCGGGTCCACCTCCAGCGCCCGCCGAGCCCAGACAAGCGTGTCGTCGTACTTCCGTTGATGCCAATAAGAGATGGCGATCTGCACCAGAACGCCGGGCGATCGCGGATCGCGCGCGAGCGCCTGTTGCTTGCAACGAAGCCCATCGTCGAGCCGTCCGAGCGCTTCCTGGAGCGACCCATACTGCAGGAGCGCCTCGGTGTGATCCGGATTGATTTCGAGCGCACGTTGCAGGCTGCGCTCCGCCGCCGTCCAGTCCCACTCGCTGAGAAAAAGGACCGTGCCAAGGGCAACCTGAGCGTCCGCCGAGGCGCTGTCCATCGCCAGCGCGCGTAAGGCAGACGCCTTCGCCTCTGCAAACGCTTCCTGGTGCGGCACCGCGCGAAACACTGCTTGCACGCACCGTGCGCGCGCCAAGCCGGCGTGTGCCGGTGCGTAGGTTGGATCGATCTCGATCGCGGAGCGAAAGGCGTCCACGGCGCCAGGCAGCTCGAAGTACGAGCCTGACAGCAGGTGAGACCGGCCGCGGCCGACAAGCTCATAAAGTTCGACGGGACGGGCCACGGCGCTCGGTGCGAATGGCTTCTCGTCCTGCGAATCAAACCTGACTGCAGCGATGAAGCGATACCCGGATCGCGCCACCGTTTCGATATAGGTCGGCCGGCGGGCGTCCTCGCCAAGCGCCTTGCGCAGCGCCGACACGTAAACGTTGAGACTGCCTTCTTCGACGAATGACCCGGGCCAGAGGCGCGTCAGCAATTCATCCTTCGTGACCAGACGGCCCCGCTGTCGCACCAACGCAACCAGCACATCGTAGGCCTTCGGTGACAAGCGGACGACTTCCACGCCGCGCAGGAGACGCCGCTCACGCACGTCGAGCGTGAACTCGTCGAAATGAAATGTCTCACTGCTGGCCATCAGACTTAGGCGAATCTTAACAACTCCTTAAGGACGCGGCACGGCCGGGATAGCTGTCATGAACGCGCTTTCAAAGGAGAAGAAAATGAGCACCCGATCGTCGGTCGCCCTCATTCTGAGCTGCGGATTCACAGCACTCTCACTCGCACAAGCTCCGCCAGAGCGCCCGAAGCCAGGCCCCGAGCACAAGAAGTTGGAGTACTTCCTTGGCGCGTGGAAAACGGAAAGCGAGATTAAAGCCAACGATTATGTGCCGGCCGGTAAGAGTGTCACCACTGAAACATATACATTGGGTCCGGGGGGATTCTCTCTCGAGTTCGACCGCCCTGAAGGGCAAATACCGAGAACCCAAGGGATCACGGCCTACGACAGCAATGCGAAGCTCTACACAACATTTTACGTGAGCAGTGCCGGACTCGTGGGTGGCGGCACAGGAACGGTTGACGGAAATACTTGGACGTGGATGCTTGAAGACAAGTGGCTTGGCCAAGCAGTCAAAGGAAGAACGACAGTCACCGTCAAATCAGCCTCTCAGTTCACGGTCAAGTATGAAATGCTCGACCCGAACGGCCGTTATGTAACCATCGTAGAAGGCACCGCCACCAAAGTCGCGCCTTAGAGACGCTACCACTCGAATCAAAGGGCTTAGCCTCGGTCTTGGCCTCACCCTGATCGGTTGACGCGCAGCCCGCGCTCGGCCTTCCCCTTGCCTGCCCCCAATCCCTGCGTTATACTGAACCACATGGTTCAGTATATGCGGGCTCGGCTCGATGACTCGTTCGCCGCTCTCTCGGATGCCACAAGACGCGGCGTTCTCGAGCAGCTCGGACGTTCCGACGCTTCGATCACGGCGCTTGCCGAAAAGTTCCAAATGACCCTCACGGGCATGAAGAAGCACGTCGGCGTCTTGGAGGAGGCCGGGCTCGTCACCACGGAGAAGCTCGGGCGCGTGCGGACCTGCAAGCTCGGCCCGCGCCGATTGGAGGAAGAAACGGCCTGGATCGAGAGATATCGCCAGCTCTGGGACGCACGCTTCGACGAGTTGGACAGGGTTGTCGAGGAATTGAAACGGAAGGAGAAAGTCGATGGACGCAAGCAGAGAGAGTGAAGCCACGCCGATGAAGAACCGAACGACCGTGGAACGGAAGTCCGAGCGTGAGCTCGTCGTCACGCGAACTTTCAACGGCCCGGCGCGCCTCGTGTTCGAGGCGTGGACCAAGCCCGAGCTGTTCAGGCAGTGGTGGGTGCCGAAGTCGCTGGGAATGTCCCTGCTTTCCTGCGAAATGGATGTTCGTGTCGGGGGCAGGTACCGTTTGGAGTTCGCACACGGGGACTCACAGGCGGCGTTCTTCGGCACGTACAAGGAAGTAACACCGCACTCGCGCCTCGTCTGGACCAATGAGGAAAGTGACGAGGGTTCCGTCACGACGGTGACCTTCGCGGAAAAAGGCGGCAAGACGTTGCTGGTCATGCAGGAGCTTTATCCCTCGAAGGAAGCTCTCGACGCCGCCGGCACCGGGGCGGCGGATGCGATGGGAGAGACGTTCGAGCAACTGGACGAGCTTCTCGTCACCCTGGGCGCGAGCGTGGGACGGTCATGAACTCGTCGACCTTCCGGTCCGCCGCCTGGCTCATTCGTCCTAGCTTCGATCCCTCGTGGCACACCATCAGCGAGTGGGCAATCGGTCCTCATGGCTGACCTCGCGGCGCTGCTCGCCCATCGATGTCCGGCTCGACGGCGGCGGCGACGATCCCGTTGGGATCCTGATCGCCAGCCGGCTCACCGAAAAGCCCTTCGTGGCCTACGTGAAGCGCGATGCCCAACCCTCCCACTCCGAGCGTGTGGGCACTGGGCAACGATGGCGGGCGCTCCGCGCCGCGGCTAAGCCGCCCGAAGCGACCCGAGATCCCGCAGGAAGGGGGCCAGCTGGTTCCACCTAAGCCCCGCATGGGCTACCAGTTGTCGTGCCACTTACAGCCTCACGCCATGTCCCAATAGGAAGAAGCCCTCTTGAGGTGGATTCTCCTCCGACGCAGGTCTGACTCAGCGCGCGGTAATTCATTCGGCTCTGGACATCGCCTCCGACGAAGAACAGGATTCCAGAGATATGTTCCGCGGTCGCAACCTCCTTGTCGTCGGAGGTCTCTCACTTCTCTTGGTCGGCGCAGGCCCTCCCGGGCCAGCTCACCTCGTCAAAGACATCAACACCGCGGAGTTGCCGACGGCTCTCAGCCCGGTTTTCTCGATTTCCACAGGAAACGGCCTGCTGTTCTCGATCGGTGGCCGCCTTTGGAAGACGAACGGATCGGTCGAGGGGACGCTGCCGTTCGGAGCCATGGCAGACGTCCAGGTCGGTGCGTTTCTGACGTCGTACCAGGGGATTGTCTACTTCACGGCGAGCAGCGGTCCGTACGGATCAGAATTGTGGCGTACTGACGGAACTGCTGCCGGGACGACCATGCTCCGAGATATCGCCCCAGGGGGCGCGAGCTCCTTCGCTTCCAATTTCGTGCCGTTTCAAGGAGAGCTCTTCTTCTCTGCCTCGGACGGGTCTCGATTCGAGCTGTGGAAGACCAACGGCACGTCGGCTGGCACACTGCGGGCCCTGGACGTGAACACGAGACCCAACGGCACCGGACTCGGCGGTATGGCTGTGCTCGGAGACCGGATCTTGTTCGTCGGTTCCTCGGCGCGCGACCCCGCTCGTCCGAACGCGATCTACTCGACCGACGGGACTCTCGACGGGACCGAACTGGTTGCCGATTTCGCTGACGGATCAAGCCCGGGCCCGTGTCCGGGTGCCTGTGCCGCTTGGCCCCCGAGCGATTTCGTCGTCGTCGGAAATGTTCTTTATTTCATCGCGAGCGATGGAACGACGGGGCTCGAGCTTTGGCGAACGGACGGAACGCCTGACGGAACACGGATGGTCAAGGACATCTGCCCAGGCGCTTGCAATGCTTTTCCATTCTCGGACGGACTCTCGATGGTTGACGGACTTCTTCTGCAGGTCCTTAACGGCCAACTTCTCTTTTTCGCCGACGACGGCATTCATGGAAGCGAACTCTGGACGAGCGACGGAACCCTGGCCGGAACGAGGCTCGTCGCGGACCTCAACACTGGTTCCGGGAGCTCCTCGTGGGGTTATGGAATGGCTGTTTCGCAAAACGTCGCGTTCTTTCCCGCCGACGACGGCGCGCACGGATCCCAGCTCTGGAGGTCGGACGGAACGCAGGCCGGTACGTTTCGAGTACCCGACCTGAACCCAGCCCAGCCGAGCGGCGGTCCAGACCGAATCGTCTTTTCAGGCGACAACGTGTTCTTCGTCACCGGGAGGCAGGATCAACCGTTGTCTCTTTGGAGAACGACCGCCGCGGGCCTCTCGCCGACACTTCTCTCGACCAGCGTGTACTCCCTTGGCGGTGTCGTGGATCTTGGTGGAACTCTGTTCTTCCTCGAGGTTGACCCGTCTGGCACTTCCCTCTGGCGCTCCGATGGCACTTCGGCCGGGACGGCGTTTGTCGGGTCGGTGACGCCGGCAGAGGGTTCGTCGTCCTTGCCGGCGATTGTGGGAAGCATCCGTGAGCGCCTGATCTTCGGGGCGAACGACGGCAGTTCCTGGGGACTTTGGACCACGGATGGAACAGCTCCGGAGACCGGTCTCTTCTCGCCCGTCGGATACGGAGCGAATTCCCTCCAGGCAGGAGGTTTCTCGACGCTCTTTCGAGGATCGCTGTTTTTCAGTGGCAACGATGGAATACACGGTGACGAGCTTTGGAGAACCGACGGAACGGTCTCCGGGACGCGGATGGTTCGCGACATCGCAATACCCGGCGGGCGGTTTGGTTCCGTGGACAGCTCGAATCCTTGCGGATTGCAGGTGGTCGGGGACGCATTGTACTTTCAGGCTTTCGATGGCGACCATGGACTTGGGCTCTGGAAGAGCGACGGCACGGAGGCAGGAACGGTCTTCGTGAGCGACGTGATCACTGACTGTCTCCAAAGGATGGTTCCCTTCGCGGGAAGCATTTACTTCGGTGCCTACGACCAGGACTTCCGGCCCGGCCTCTGGCGGACGGACGGAACACCCGAAGGAACGCAGCGCGTTCGAGATCTCGTGGCATCTTCGCTGACCGTGTTCGGTGGTCGACTTTTCTTCGTGGGAAACGACGAGGTCCAAAGGGGAGTGTGGACGACCGACGGCTCTGCAGCCGGAACGGCACTCTTTCGGCCGGGCGCTTGGATTCTCGAGCACACATCGAATCTCCTGTTCTTTGCGGACATCGACGATGCGGGCACGGTAACGCTGTGGAGCTCAGATGGGGTGGAGGCGTCCAACCTGGTTCGCTTCGATTCTTTCTACCAACCCGCACAGTTCGCCGTCGTTGGGACGAAACTCTTCTTCGTCGCGGGAGAGTCAGAACACGGCTTCGAGCTCTGGACGAGCGACGGGACGCGAAGCGGAACTCATATCGTTAAGGACATCGCTCCGGGACCGTCGGACTCGTCACCGCAGAACTTGACCGCGATCGGCGGTGTGCTCTTGTTTTCCGCCCTTGATCCGATCCATGGCGAGGAGCTCTGGCGAAGCGATGGAACGGAAGCCGGAACCTACCTCGTACAAGACATCTCCCCCGGCGCGGCCTCGTCATCGCCAGCCAATTTCACGACAGCCGGATCGCTCGTCTTCTTCACCGCGGACGACGGTCAGACCGGGACGGAGCTCTGGGCCATGCCGATTTCCGCCATCAACCCGGCTGCCGGCCGGATCCAGCGAAAGAGCTCCACGGTTCCCTGGCGCCGCTAAGGAGACCTTCTCGACCCCGCCCCTCGGGCCGTCGTTCCATCCTTTTTGCCCGACGGCATGTTGGCGACGTGACGCCGCTCGGAGCGCCCCAAGATCCTAGGAACTAGGCAGCTTCTGATTCAGTCCGCTACCTTTCGCGAGCCGGGTTCCTCAATTCCGCGTGGGGTAGACGTACACGTTGACCGTGGCCGAGGTGCCCGTCGTATTGAACAAGAGGAGGTGGTACGCGGGAAACCCGGCGGCCGCGTGCCTGGATGGGGACATGAAATAGCTCGACGCGCCGGCCGTCACCGGGACGGTGAACTCGGCGGCCGAGGGAACCATCCTGCGGCTCCGATAGAGGTTTGTGAAGTAAGGCAGTTCCGGAACCAGCAGAACGCCGATGACTCCGTCGTGATCGGCGCGCCCCTTGAGCTCGCCGGCGAGGGTCACGACGAAGCCGCTGGCGCCCTCGACGGAAACGACGCCCCCGTCGGTGAGGCGCGAAAGATCCGAGCGGTCCGCGGTCGTCACGCTGATTCCCTCGAACGAGTTGAGCGACGCGGGTTGGCCTGTGAGGGGCGGCGTGGCCAGCCCAAGAAGCAGAAAGACGAGAACCGCGCGGTAGACGAGGCCGTGGGCGAAATTCATGGCACCTCCTACACTGTTGCGTCGGACCCCAAGGCTCCAAGCGTGGAGCACCTCAAGTCGTTGTGCCTAAAGGCTTGCGCCTCAGGGCTCGTCCTCGAAAAGACGCAAAGGGTCCTAGACGCGGACTCTCTCCCAGGCTCTACGGAGATCGCAGCGCAAGCGTCTGCGGGCGAGAGTCAGCGAAGACGATTCCGCCAACGGAGCGGCGCCAAGAAGGTCACGCCGGCGCCGGGTGCTCGGTTGGTCTGCGAATTCGCGCGAAGCGCAGCGTCCACCGCAAGAGGCGCGTCGTCGCGACGACGAGGGCTGCTCCGCCCGCCAGGCCGACCGGGACCAGCCACCAGCCGAGCACGTCCCGGGCTGTCGGGTCGTTGTTGACGCCGATGTCGAAGATCGTATGAGGGCCGACCCAGGCGCCGACCTGATTGGGAGCGATGAATTTGCCCACGCCCGCGAGGATCAGGGCGAACCCGGTGGCATAGCCGACGATGCCCATCACGAAGAGAACGAACCCCCAGACGCTCACCATCGACCATCGATGAATGCCGCGCATGACGACTCGGGGCGAGAAGCTCGTCCGTCCTCTCGCCACGACCGAGTCGACCTGGTACATCGGCGCGATCACGTCCGGCCGTCCGAGGGCCGTCAGGATGGCGACCACCCGATCCTCCGTCAGCTCGCCGCTCGCCTCCGCGCGCTCGAAGATGTGTCCGCGGATCTCCTGCAGAATCTCGTTGACCTCCTGCGGCGGCAGATCCCCCAGACACCGCCGAAGCTCCGCCAGATACGCGTCGATCCTGCGCTGCAACTTCTCCGACTGCGTCACTTCTCCTCCTTCGCCAGCAGAGGCGCGATGAGAGCGTTGATCGAGGTCAGAAAGCCCGAGGCGTAGCGGGCCATCGCGACGGTTCGCCGGCGTCCGCTCGCGGTGAGCCAGTAGTACTTGCGCGGGTGGCCGGAATCCGCATCGACCCACTTCGTGTCGACCAGGCCTTCCGCCTTGAGGCGCGCCAGGATCGGATAGATGGTCCCTTCCGCCAGGACCAGGTCCGTGTCTTTCTCCAGGCGTCTCAGGATGTCGAGGCCGTAGACCTTCTCGTTCCAGAGGGTTGCCAGAATCGCGAGCTCCAGCCAGCCCTTCTTGACCTGGCGCTCCCAGTTATCCGGGCTCTCGGGGCTCTGGATCGTAGCCATGCATTACATTATACGTTGTAATCCGATGTATGTTGCGACAGACCGGTGAGGTCGGGCTCGACGGGGTGAGAGGCCGCGGCGTCTGTGATGGAGCGACGCGGCGGAGGCCGAGAGAGCCTGTTTCGTCGGCGGGCGTGCGCCCCTACGTCGTCTCCGCGACGGTGGGCTGGGCCCCCTTGCCGGGGGAGTAGCGGATCCAGCGGACGATCTCGGGAATGGTCGGCTTCTTTCCGTACATGAGGATGCCGATGCGATAAATCCGCCCGGCGAACCACGCCAGCCCGGCCGTCGTGGCGACGAGCAGGACGCACGCCAGCGCGATCTGCCAGATGGGCGGCTCCGACAACGCGGTCCGCAGGAACATCGTCAGCGGCGCGGTGAAGGGGAGGAGCGAAAAGAACACCGCGATGCCTCCGGAAGGGTTGTTCATGACGGCGGGATAGACGGCGATGCCCGCCAGGATCATGAACATGGGGATCATGGCCAGCTGCTGCGCCTCCTGGTCCGTATTGAACGGCGCGGCGATCGCCGTGTACACGCTGGCGTAGAGGAAGTAGCCGAGGATAAAGAAGAGGATGAAGAATCCGACCATCGACGCGGGCACGTGCGGCACGCCCATGTCGGTCGACGCCATGGCCGTGGCGATCCCCGGCAACGAGAGATTCATGGCGATGAACGCCCAAGCCACGTATTGGGTCAGGCCCACGCAGCCGATCCCGATGATCTTGCCGAGCATCAGCTCGGTGGGGCGCACGGACGCCACAATGACCTCGACGATGCGGTTGCTCTTCTCCTCGATGACTCCGCGCATCACCTGATATCCGTACATGAAGAACGTCGAGTACATCAGGAAGAAGAAGATGAGCGCGGCGACAATGCCGGCGCCCTTCTCCTCCGCCGTTCCCGTGGCGGTCACCTTGAAGGCCTTCAGGTCGAGGCGCTTCTCCAGATCCGAAGCGAGGTCGCCCGGGAGGCCGCGGTCAGCGATCTTCTGACGCAGGCGGATGCGGTTCAACGCTCCGTCGAGCTGGTTCAAGGCGACGAACTCCGACACCGTCGTCGAGTAGTACTCGACCTCGTTCTTCTGAAGGCTCGCGGGATCGAGGACGAGATAGCCGTTGATTTTCTTGGCCAGGACTTCCTTGCGCAGGGCCTCTTTCGTCGCCGCGAGGTCCCCTGCCACGGGACGGTTCTCGAGCGCCCAGTGAACGGGCCTCGAGGTCCCGTCCTTTTTCTGCTTCGCCGCGGTCGCCGCGAGCTCTTGCCGGAGCGGCTCGTACAGGTGGCCGCCGACGTCGACGACGGCGACCCGGTGCTCTCCGCCGGCGCGCTGCCCGACGGCGATCTGGACCAGGATGAAGCCGAAGAAGAGGATCGGGATCAGCAGAGTGGCGATCCAGAAGGCCTTGGTGCGGATCCGCTCGACATACTCGCGGCGGACGACGGCAAAGATCTTTTTCCAGTTCATGGCGTCCTTTTCAGATCGTTCGGGTCTCTTCCATTCCGGCCGCCTTGACCGCCGTCAGGTAGATCTCCTCCAGCTCCGGCTCCTTGTCGGAGAAGGCGGTGACGTCGAAGCGGTCGATGGCGTGGCGCAGGAAGACACGCCGGTCCGTGCCCGGGGCGAGCGAGACGATGTAAGAGCCGTTGACGGACTGGGCCGCGACGACGCCGGGCAGCGCGCTGACCTCGGCGGGGGAGGCGGCGATGGAGAGGTGCAGAAGCCCCTGAGAAAATCTCTTCTTGAGACCCTTCATGTCGCCTTCCAGGATCTTCTTCGACTTGGACACCAGGCAGATCTCGTCGCACAGTTTTTCCGCCTGTTCCAGAACGTGCGTGGAGAAGATGATCGTCTTTCCCTTGGAGCGGAACTCGGCCAGGTACTCCTTGATGATCGCGGTGTTGATCGGATCGAGGCCGGAGAAGACTTCGTCCAGGATCAGGATCTCCGGGTCGTGGATGATCGTCGCGATGAACTGGACCTTCTGCTGCATCCCCTTGGAAAGGGCGTCGACCTTCTTCGTGAGCCAGGGCCGCAGCTCCATCTTGTCCGCCCAGTCGGCGATTCGCGCGCGGGCCGTCTCGCGGGGGACTTCCTTGATCGCCGCGAGAAAATAGAGGTGATCGATGACCTTCATGCGGCGGTACAGGCCCCGCTCTTCCGGCAGGTAGCCGATGCGGTTCTGGGTCCGGCGGTCCATCGTGTGACCCAGGACCCGGATCTCCCCGGAGTCCTGCGCCATGATGTTCATGATCATCCGGATGGTCGTCGTCTTGCCGGCGCCGTTGGGGCCGAGGAGCCCGAAGACCACTCCCTTCCTAACCTGGAAGGACAGGCCGTCGACGGCTTTGAACTTGCCAAACGACTTGGAGACGTCTTGAAGCTCGATCGTTGCGTCCATGAGTGATCTGTTGCCTCTCTACTACGGCTCGGACGAGAAGGAGTTTATCGGGGACGGGCTCCAGAATTCCCTGGGCGATAGGTGATCGGGTTCCGACGCTTGCGTTCTCTGCGAAGTGAGTCAACGACGCCGGTGCAGACTGCTGACAAATTCTTCATGGCGGAGAGGGAGGGATAAGCGCCGGGCGGACCCGGCGCTGCCTACTGCCGTGGGTCTGCCTCTGGTGGCCGGCGACGAACCCTCGTAAAACATTTGTCAATACTCCTGGATGCGTTAGGATTCGCATTCCCCTCGGCCCGGAGAGGTGCTGGAGTGGTTGATCAGGCCGGTCTCGAAAACCGGTGAGCCCGAGAGGGTTCCGAGGGTTCGAATCCCTCCCTCTCCGCCATGTCCCTCCCTCTCCGCCATGTCCCTCCCTCTCCGCCATTGTCATTGCTTCCCTCTCCGCCCCTGAAAGAATAGCTTGAGCAGCGCGGCGCATTCGTCGGCGAGGAGGCCGCCCTCCACCCGGCAGCGATGATTCAAGCGCGCGTCCTCGGGGATGTTGCCCAGGGTCCCGCAGTAGCCGGCCTTGGGATCGGCGCAGCCGAAGACGATCCGGGCGATGCGGGCATTGACCGCCGCTCCCGCGCACATGGGACAGGGCTCGCAGGTGGCGTAGAGGGTCGCGCCGTCCAACCGCCAGGTGCCCGCCGCGGCCGCCGCTTCGCGAATCGCCTCGATCTCGGCGTGGTGAGTGGGATCGGCCAGCATTTCCCTTTGATTGCGCCCGCGGCCGACCATCTTCCCGCCGGCGACAACGACCGCGCCGATGGGGACTTCCTGCTCGGCGAAGGCGATGCGGGCGAAGGCCAGGGCCTCGCGCATGAACTGAGCGTCGTCGGCGGTGAAGGGCATGTGGCGAGAGGGTACTTCACGCGAGGGGAGCAGAGGGGGAGAGTGGGGGAGTGGGGAAGAAGCGGATCACCCCCTCTCCCGCTCACCCCCTCCACGGCTCTTAGCGCAGGAGCACCTTCAGACCCTTGAAATACACGCATCGATTCCGTTACCCTCGCCCCCCCTGCGCCCATAGCTCAACTGGATAGAGCGTCTGACTACGGATCAGGAGGTTGGGGGTTCAAATCCTCCTGGGCGCACCAACTTTTCTCGCCTGAAGAATGACGGTCTGGGGCGGCGGCGGCGGGCTGGGAAGGCTTTCCAGGGCCGCTCTGTTCTGTTAACACCCGCGGGCTGAACGAGTTGATTCGGCGGAACTTTCCGTGTCCGCGTCCGTAAAAACCGATACGCTCGTGAGTTACGGTCGGAGGAGAGGCTGATGTCGAAAAAGGGGAAAATCGTTCTGGGTGTCTTGATCGCCGTGGGGCTCGGGGCGATTCTGGCGTTTTCGTTGACCGGCCGGGACCGCAACCTGCCGCGAGTGACGACGGCCAAGGTCGAGAAGGTGGACCTCGTGGCCAAGGTCACCGCCAACGGGAAGATCCAGGCGCGCAAAAAAGTCGACATGTCGGCCCTCGTGATGGGGCAGATCGTCAACCTGGCGGTGCAGGAGGGCGACCGGGTCAAGAAGGGGGCCCTGCTGCTCCAGATTGACCGCGCCCAGCTGGCAGCCCAGGCCGAAGGCCGGGAGGCGACGCTCGCCGCGATGCACAACGACCTGGACGCGGCCAAGTCCAACGCCGAACAGGCCCGGCTCGACTTCGAGCGCGCCAAGCAGAACTACAACGCCAAGATCCTGGCGGAGGCGGACTTCCAGAAGGCCCGGTCGACGTACGTCACGGCCCGGGCCAACCTCTCGGCGACCGAGCAGCGCATGCGCTCGACGGGCGCCGATCTGGCCGCCAGCCGCGACTCGTTGTCCAAGACCACCGTCACCGCGCCGATCGCCGGCGTCGTGACGGCCCTGCCGATCAAGGAGGGGGAGGTCACGGTCATCGGGACCATGAACAACGCCGGCACCCAGCTCTTGACCATCTCCGACATGTCGGAGGTCGAGGCGGTGATGATGGTCGACGAGACATCGGTGCCGCAGGTCAAGCTCGGGCAGACCGCGAACCTGATGATCGACGCCTACCCCGGAAAGACCTTCAAGGGGACGGTGACGGAGGTCGGCTCTTCTCCCATCGAAAAGAACGATCCCGATCTGGCTTCGCTCGTGGCCAACTCGGAAGCCATCAACTTCAAGGTCAAGATCCGCGTCGAGAATCCGCCGGAGACGATTCGGCCCGGGTTTTCGGTGACCGCCGAAGTCGTCACCGGACGCAAGGAGGGCGCGGCCGCCGTCCCCATCCAGGCGCTCGTCGTCCGCGACGTCCCGCAGAAGGGCAAGAAGGCGCCCACGTCCGGACGTCCCGAGACCGAGGAGGGCGTCTACGTGGTCAAGACCGGAAAGCTCGAGTTCAAGAAGGTCAAGACCGGGCTGGCCGGCGAGTTGATGATCGAGGTCGTCACCGGGCCCACCGTCGGAGACCAGATCGTCACGGGGCCGTTCAAGGTGCTGCGCCAGGTCAAGGAGGGAGACAAGGTCTTCATCGAGAACGAAGACGGGAAGAAGAAACCGACTCCCGCCTCCGCCTGACAACGTGACGAAGTGACGACCGCCGAGCTCTTCCGCGTCTCCTCGTCGGCGCTCTCGCGCCACAAGATGCGCGCGTTCCTGACGCTCCTGGGGGTCATCATCGGTGTGGCCACGGTCGTGGCGGTGGTTTCGGTGATCTCCGGGCTGAACGCCTACGTCAAGGACAAGGTCATCGGGTTGAATCCCGACATCGTCATCTTCACCAAGTACGGCGTGATCACCAGCCGCGAGGAGTGGCTGATCGCCCGCAAGCGCGCCCCGGTCACGCTCGACGACATGCGCGTCGTGCGGCGCGAGTGCCGGCTGTGCGAGCAGGTCGGGGCGCGCGGGGACCGCACGCGCCCGATCAAGTATGAAGACAAGAAGCTGTCCGACGTCAGCATCCAGGGTCACACCCCGAACATGGGCGAGGCGATGAAGTTCGATATCGCCAGCGGCCGTTACTTCACGCAGACCGAGTACGACCATTCCGCCGCCGTCGGCGTCATCGGATGGGACGTCCAGGATCAGTTGTTCGGCAATCAGGATCCCATCGGGCGGATCTTCAAGATCGACGGATATCCGATCAAGATCATCGGGACGCTGGCCAAGCAGGGCAACGTGCTGGGCCAGAGCCAGGACAACGTCGTGTACGTGCCGCTGACTCTCTTCAAGAAGCACATCGCCCCGACCGACGACATCGGCATCTTCGTCAAGCCGGTGGGGGGCGTGGAAGGGGTCAACGCGGCCACCGACGAGGTCCGCGCGATCCTGCGCGCGCTGCGCAAGACGAAGTTCAACAAGGACGATCCGTTCGGGCTGGTCACCGCGGAAATCCTTCAGCAGCTGTGGCAGCAGATCTCGCGCGGCGCGTTCCTGCTGATGATCCTGATCTCGGGGATTTCGCTCGTGGTCGGCGCGATCGTGATCGCCAACATCATGTTCGTGTCCGTCGTCGAGCGGACCAAGGAGATCGGCGTGCGCCGGGCCCTGGGCGCGCGGCGGCGCGACATCCGGTGGCAGTTCCTGCTGGAGGCCGCGCTGCTCGCCGCGGTGGGAGGCGCGATCGGGGTGCTGATCGGATCGGGGATCGCGCTCGCCGTCAACCAGGTCTTTCCCGCGCAGGTCAAGTTCTCCTTCATCGTGATCGGCATTGGCGTGGCCACGTTCACCGGGCTGCTCGCGGGCTGGATCCCGTCGTCCCAGGCCAGCCGCCTCCCGCCGGTGGAAGCGCTGCGCTACGAATAGATCACAATGTCTAGATTGTTCTCCCACCTGCGGCGGGGGTTTGGGGAGAACGTCCGTTTCGCCCTGCTGGCCGTCCGCACCCACAAGCTCCGGGCCTTCCTGACGGTCCTGGGGATCGTCGTCGGCGTGGCCACGGTGATCGCCATGGTCTCGATCGTGACGGGCTTCAACAACAACATGATCCGCAACTTCCAGAGCTTCGGGGCGACCCTGGTGCAATTCCAGAAATACGAGTCGCGCTTCGGGCCGGGGCACCGGCCTCCCGAGGAGCGGGCCCGGAAGGATCTGACCTTTGAAGACGCCATGGCGCTCAAGGCGTCCATCGCGGAGATGCGGGCGGTGTCGCCGGAGCGGTATCTGTGGAACGTCGACATCCACGTCAAGTACCGGGGATCGGAGACGACGTCGCCGGTCATCGTGGGGGCGACGCCCGACTACTCGATGGCCAACAATCACTTCGTGGCCTACGGCCGATTCGTGACCGAGACGGACCTGGAACACTCCGCGCCAGTCACCGTGATCGGCGAGGACACCCGCGAGGCGCTGTTCGCCCGCGAAGATCCCCTGGACAAGTGGCTCGATTTGAACGGGACCCAGTACCGCGTGATCGGCGTCTTCGAAAAGAAGGGCAAGATGTTCGGGCGCTCCAACGACGACTTCGTCTTGATCCCCTTCACCGCCTTCGACCGGCAGTTCCCGTTCATCAGGACGAGCGGCGGCGACACGATCCACATCGCCACGGTTCCTTACCGGTCGGACCAGGTCGAGACCATCATCGAGAAGGGGAGGGCTCTTTTGCGGGCCCGCCGGCACGTTCCCTTCAACAAGCCGGACGATTTCGCCATCTTCACCCCGGACAAGCTGATCGAGAGCTTCCAGGGGATCACCCGGGGCATCACCCTGGCCATGGTCTTCATCGCGTTCGTGTCGCTCTTGATCGGCGGCGTCGGCGTGATGAACATCATGCTGGTCTCGGTCACCGAGCGCACCCGCGAGATCGGCGTGCGCAAGGCGGTCGGCGCGTTCCGGCGGGACATCGTGATGCAGTTCCTGACCGAGGCCACGACGCTCTCGATCCTGGGAGGGGCGGTCGGCGTTTTCATCGGGTACGCGGTTCCGGCGGTGATCAAGCGGGTGTTCGACGCTCTCCCGGCCGAGACGCCCTTCTGGTCTGTCCTGGTGGGCCTGCTGGTCTCCTTGTCGGTGGGCATCTTCTTCGGTCTCTACCCCGCGGTGAAAGCCTCCCGGCTCGATCCGATCGACGCGCTCCGCTATGAATGAGCAGATGCACTCGGCGTTCGGGGCGAGAAGTGCCGCAGCATGCCCGCCGGATGCCTGACGCCGACGCATGACGAAGTCCTCCTCTTTCGAACTGCTCCGCCGCGGCTTTGGCGAGAACCTGCGTTTCGCCCTCCTGGCGATGCGGGCGCACAAGCTGCGAGCCACGTTGACGGTGCTGGGGATCGTCGTCGGGGTCGCCACCGTGATCGCCATGGTCTCGATCGTGACCGGCTTCAACAACAACATGGTCCGGAACTTCCAGAGCTTCGGCGCCACGGTGGTGACGTTTCAGAAGTACGAGATGCGGTTCGGGGGCGGAGGCTTTCCGGAAGGGGAGCTGCGCCGCCGCGAGCTGACGATCGAGGACGCCATGGCCCTGAAGGAGGCCATTCCGGAGATGCGGGCCGTCTCGCCCACGCGGTACCTCTGGAACAACACCGACTACCACGCGCGGTACCGCGATTTCGAGGCGCTGTCGCCGCGGGTGTGGGGCGTCACGCCGGACTATCCCATCGCCAACAACCGCGCGATCGCCGAAGGCCGCTTCCTGACCGACACGGACCTCTCCCACGCTTCCAACGTCGTCGTCCTGGGAGACGAGATCCGCGAGAAGCTCTTCCCCCGGGAAGACCCCATTCAGAAGACGATCAAGGTCGGCCCGGTGCAGTACCTGGTGGTCGGCGTCCTGGAGAAGAAGGGGAAGATGTTCAACGACAGCCAGGACAACTATGTGCTGATCCCGATCACGACCTTCGACCAGCACTTCCCGTGGGTCAAGTTCGGGGTCGAGGACGGCGACGCGTTGCGCATCTCGGCCATCCCGGTGCGGCCGGACCAGATGGACACCATCATCGACAAGGGACGGACGCTCCTGCGGGCGCGCCGGAAGGTGCCCTTCAACAAGCCCGACGACTTCGCCATCGTGACTCCGGACAAGTTGATCGAGAGCTTCCGCGGGATCACCGGCGGGGTGACCCTGGCCATGGTGTTCGTGGCTCTGGTTTCTCTGGTGATCGGCGGCGTCGGCGTGATGAACATCATGCTGGTCTCCGTCACCGAGCGCACCCGCGAGATCGGCGTGCGCAAGGCGGTCGGCGCCCACCGCCGCGACATCGTGATGCAGTTCCTGACCGAGGCGGCGACTCTCTCGCTCCTGGGAGGCGCGATCGGCGTCGCGGTCGGAGTCGCCATCCCGGCGGCGGTGAAGAAAGCGTTCGAAGCGCTGCCGGCCGAGACCCCGCTGTGGTCGATCCTGGTGGGGCTGCTCGTTTCGCTCTCCGTCGGCGTCTTTTTCGGCCTCTATCCGGCGGTGAAAGCCTCGCGACTGGACCCCATCGAGTCGCTGCGGTATGAATGACGCGAGGCGGAAGGCGTAAGGCGTGAGATGGAATGCCAGGAGCGCCGCCCCGGTTTTCGGACGCTCATGACCAACCCGGTTCCCAAAGACATCCTGATCGTCGGCACAGAGCTCGCGATCGTCTGGGAGGACGGCCGGGAGGACTACATCCCGCTGGAAGGGCTGCGCCGCGGCTGCCCCTGCGCCCTGTGCAAGGGGGAGAAGGACATCATGGGCAACCTGTACAAGGGGCCCGATCGGCCGTACACGCCCGCTTCGTTCCGTCCCGTCGCGCACCGGCGCGTGGGCGCCTACGCTCTCCAGATCGACTGGGCCGACGGGCACAACGACGGCCTCTATTCGTGGGAGACTCTGAAAGGGCTGGCGGACGGGAAGTAGAGATGGCGGAGAGGAGGGGATTCGAACCCCTGGTACCTTTTGGGTACACACGCTTTCCAAGCGTGCTCCTTAAGCCACTCGGACACCTCTCCGGGCGGGCGGCAAAGGATATGACATACGTTGTCGAAGAGTCGAGTTTCGCGGGGGGTCGTCGCCGACCACCAGAGGCAGACCCCCTGGCAGCGCCGGGTCCGCCGGCGCTCAGCCCCTCCTCTCCGCCGACATCGGACTTTGTCGAACGCAGGAATGGTTGAAGGCCGAGAGCATGCATGAACCGTCCTGTACGGGAGGCGCGTAGTTAGGCATGGAAGCTGCGGAAAAGCCCGCGCCCACGGACCTGGAGCTCGTCCAGGCCATCAAGGCGGGGAATGAGCGGGCGTTCGAGCAGATGGTTGAGCGATACCACGCCCGCGTTTACTCGTTGTCCTACGGCGTGCTGCGCAACGCCGAAGACGCGGAGGAGGCCACGCAGGACACGTTTCTGACTCTGTATCGCAAGATCGGGATGTTCGACGAGTCGAGGAAGTTCTTCTCCTGGTTCTACCGTGTCGCATTGAACAATGCCTACAGCCGCGTCCGCCGCCGTCCGTCCGCTCCGACGGTATCCATCGAGGAGTATCTGCCGCGGTTCCGCTCCGACGGGCACCTGGAGTCGGTCGATCCGCGCGATTGGAGCGTCGCGATCGAGGATGCGGCGGCGGCCCGCGAGCTCGCTGCGCGCGCCGAGGAGTTCATCGCCGAGTTGTCGCCCCCTTATCGGGACGTGATCTGGATGTACGACGTCGAGGAAATGCCGGCCGACGAGATCGCGGAGACTCTGGAGATCTCGATTCCCGCGTTCAAGTCGCGGTTGCACCGGGCGCGTCTCTACGTGCGCCAGCGCTTGGCGGAGATCGCAGGCTCGAACGCCTGGCAGAAGGCGGCGGGATGAAAGACGAGCACCCCGAGCCGGGCTGCCACGCCAGCGACGACGTCAGCTGCCGCAAGCTCATCCTCGATTACCTTCTGTCCTACGAGCAGGGGGCGATGCCGGAGGAGGAACGGACGGCCTTTCGGCGCCATATCGAGATGTGCCCGCCGTGCGTCGAATTCCTGGCCACGTACGAAGCGACCGGCCGGACGTTGAAGCTGTTGAAACCCCGGGAGATTCCGGCCGACCTGGCCAGGGCGGTGGTCTCGTTCGTCCGGTCTCGCTCCAAAGAAGAGAAGTGAGAACGCGAAGCCTCCGGTGGACGGCCTGGATCGGGCTGGCCGCGCTCGCCGTCTTCTCGCTCCTGTTCAGCCTCCTGGCGGACAAGGATCTCTGGCCCCGTCTTCCCGCCGGCGCCTTGCACGACACGGATCTTTGGGCCGGCCTGGCCGCGGGAGTCGCTCTGTTGCTCGTGCTCGCGCGTGGCGTCGCCCAGCGGACGGGGAGACAGTGTGACGGGGCGACGGGGAGAGAAGAAAATCAGCAAGGTCCAGCGGGTCCAACAGGGATCGCCCCGTCTCCCACTCCCCCCGTCCCCCCGTCCGAAACCCAATCCCCGGTGGACCCGACATCTCCGCTCGTCCCCGAGAGACAAGGGAGATAGAATGAACCCCCCGTCGGCCGAAGATGGGTTCGGGCCCTGTGCGACGGAAGCCTCTGAACCTCGTCAGGTCCGGAAGGAAGCAGCGATCAGGAGGCGCCCCCGTGCGCCGCAGGCCAACCTGAACTCATCTTCGGCCGCCGGGACTTCCCGGCCCCTGGCTCCGTTCGTGCCTTGCGATCCATCCGGCACTCTGAGAACACGATGACGGCATTTTTTTCGCTCCCTCGAAAGTGGCGGCCGCGGGTCTTCGCCGACCTGGTGGGTCAGGAAGCGGTCGCGCGCACCCTCTCCAACGCCATCGCCGAAGGACGGGTGGCTCCGGCCTACCTTCTGACCGGGCCGCGGGGAGTGGGAAAGACCTCGACGGCGAGGCTCCTGGCCCGGGCGCTCAACTGCGAAAAGGGTCCGACCGTCTCGCCCTGCGGAGAGTGCGCCTCGTGCCGGGAGATCCTCGAGCGCGGGGATTCGCTGGACGTCCACGAGATCGACGGCGCCTCCAATCGAAAAATCGAGAATGCGCGGGAACTGATCGAGACCGTCCGCTACGCCCCGCAACGCGACCGGTTCCGCATCGCCATCATCGACGAAGTGCACATGCTGACGACGGAAGCCTTCAATGCCCTGTTGAAGACCCTGGAGGAGCCGCCGCCCCACGCGCGGTTCATCCTCGCGTCCACCGAGCTCCACAAGATTCCGGCGACGATCGTTTCCCGCTGTCAGCGCTTTCGTTTTCGTTCCTTGACGGCGGCCGAGATTTCGCAGCAGCTGGCCAAGGTCGCGGCCCAGGAGGGGATCGCGATCGCCCCGGGCGCGCTGGCGCTCCTGGCCGGCGCGGCGGAGGGGAGCCTGCGGGACGGGCTGTCATTGCTCGACCAGGCGCGGACCCTCGCGTCGGGAAGCGAGATCGACGAGGCGGGATGCGCGGAAATCCTGGCCCTGGTCGATCACGAGCTGCTCGAGGCGGTGTGCTCGGCGATTGCCTCGGGGGATCGGGGCGCCGCGCTGGCCACGCTCTCCCGAATGCTCGAGTCGGGCGAGGACGCGCGGCACGTCTTGAAGGAGCTGCTCCACCTCCTGCGCCGCCTGCTGCTGCTCTCGGCCGGCGCCGCTTCCGATTTGACCGAGCTCGAGCGCAAGAGGTTGAAACCGCTCGCCTCGGCCATGCCTTACGAGAACCTGCTGCGGGCCGTCTCCCTGTGCGTCGATACCCAGGAGCTCGCGCGCCGGGCCGACGACGCCGGTCTGGTGCTTCAGATGCTGGTCCTGAAGCTGGCGGAGCTGCCGCGTTTGAGGAAGCTGGAAGAAGCGCTGGCCGGAGTCCGGCCGGGCTCGGCCGCCGCGCGCGAACCGGTCGCTTCGCCGATGCCTGCGCGCGACGAGTCGCGCGGACCTCGGATCGTCTCGATCGTGCCCGTGGAGCCCGAGCGGGAGCCCGCCGGATCGTCCCCCGCCTCCTCCGAGGCTTCCTCGGGGCCGACGCCCGAAGCGGGGCTGTCCCGCTTTTCGGAGCTGCTCAACGGCCGCCGGCGGGTGACCGCGGCCCAGGTCAGCCTGGCCGAGGCGATCGACCCCGGCGCCGACGAGCTCGTCCTGCGGTTCGGCATCGACAAGGCCGCGGCCAAGGAGGCACTGGAGGAACCGGCGACGCGAAAGCTTCTGGCCGAAGTGGCGCGCGAGGCCTTTGGCCGCCCGCTGAAGATCGTCTTGAAGACCGGCCCTCCGGCCGATGGGGATCTGGGCAAGGCGGCGCGCGACGTCCCGGGGGAGTCGCTGTCGCGCGAGCGCGCCTCGAGCCGTGTGGAAAGCGATCCCATCGTCCGATCGGCCATGGAGCTCTTTCGGGCCGAGCTGACCGAGGTGAAGGAGGAGGAGTGAAGAAGACATTTGCGATTTGCGACTGGCGATTGCGGCTCAAAATGTCTGTTTCTGACAAATCGCAAATCACAAATCACAAATTGGGAATGACACCGCAATGAACATCCAGAAGATGATGCAGCAGGCCCAGGCCATGCAGGCCAAGGTGCAGGCGGAGCTGGAGGCCCTGCGGGTCGAGGCGTCGTCCGGCGGCGGAATGGTTCAGATCACGATGTCGGGAACCAAGGAAGTGCTGGCCGTCAAGATCGATCCGGTGTGCGTCGACAAGGACGACGTCGAGACCCTGCAGGATCTCGTCCTGGCCGCGGTCCGCGAGGCCGGCCGGCTGGTGGACGAGGCGGTGCAGAGGAAGACGAGCAGCATGCTGGGCGGAATGATGCCGGGACTTCGTTAGGCGTAAGCGAAGGCGTTAGGCGTAAGGCGTGGCCCGAAAAGCTTGGACGAGAGGGACGCTTCGCGCGCTTCGCCTCACGCCTCACGCCTCACGCCTCACGATCTTCTGAATGCACGGCGTTCCCAAGTCCTTCGAGCGCCTGGCGGCGGAGCTGCAGCGGCTGCCGGGCATCGGCGCCAAGAGCGCCTCGCGGCTGGCGTACCACCTGCTGCGCTCTCCTCTGGAAGAGGCGCAGCGGCTCTCGCAGGCAATTGCGCAAGCGCGGGAGGCTGTGCGGCGCTGCACGGTCTGCAATACGCTGACCGAGGAGGATCCGTGCGACCTCTGCTCCGACCCGCAGAGGGACGGCTCGGTCATCTGCGTCGTGGAGGAGCCTGGCAACGTGCTGGCGATCGAAAAGACCCGGGAATACAAGGGCCGCTACCACGTCCTGTGGGGAGCGCTGTCGCCGCTGAAGGGGATCGGTCCCGGCGAGATCGACGTCGCCGGCCTGCTGAGACGGGTCACGCCCGACGTTGGCGAGGTCATCCTGGCCACCAATCCGAACGTCGAAGGGGAGGCGACGGCTCTCTACCTCGCCCGCAAGCTCAAGGAGAGCGCGGTCCGCGTCACGCGCATCGCGTTTGGACTTCCCGTGGGCGGAGACATCGAGTATGCCGACGAGGTGACGATGGCCCGGTCCCTGGAGAACCGGCGGGAATTGTGAGAGTGTGCGAGGAGGACCCCGCGTTCGGCCAAAAAAGCGGGGCGGAGCCCTTCCCCCCGGCCGGATTCCAGTCGGCGGATTGCTCTGTTAGAATAAGTCTCAACAGGAGAAATAGTTAAAAACGTGGCTACCCCCGACCTCGTCCTCTACGAGGAGGAGTTCCAAAAGATCAAAGAGGCCCTTCAGCGTCTCCGTCAGGACGCCAACGCGAACGTTGTCTTCCTCGTCGACAAGAACGGCCAGCAGATCGCGGCCATCGGCGACCTGGCCGCGCTGGACACGACCTCGCTCGCCTCCCTGACCGCCGGCAACGTGGCGGCCACCGACGGGTTGGCCCGGCTGATCGGCGAGAAGGAGTTCTCGATCCTCTTCCACGAGGGAGAAAAGGACAACATCCACATCTCGATCGTGGCCCAGCGGGTCATCCTCGTGGTCATTTTCGACGAGCGTTCCTCGCTCGGGCTGGTGCGCCTGCGGGTGCGCCGGGCCACGGCGGAGCTCGAGAAGATCTTCGAAGACATTGCGCGCAAGGTCGAGCAGGAGAAGGAAACCCTTCACGTGGACTTCGAGTCCCCTTTCTCGGAGATCACCGACGACGACATCGATCGGCTCTTCTCCGAGTGAACCCATTTGTCATTCGATCCGATTCGTCTAGAGCCGCATGACGTTCATCAACTACGCCGCTCGGGAGATCAACTGTAAGATCGTCTACTACGGTCCCGGTCTTTGCGGGAAGACCACGAACCTCCAATACATTTACGATCGAACCAATCCGGCGGCGAAGGGAAAGCTGATCTCGCTCGCCACCGAGACCGACCGAACGCTCTTCTTCGACTTTCTCCCGCTCGACCTCGGCACGGTCAAGGGGTTCAAGACCCGCTTCCACCTGTACACCGTTCCGGGACAGGTCTTCTACGACGCTTCCCGGAAGCTCATCCTGAAAGGTGTGGACGGAGTGGTCTTCGTGGCGGACTCGCAGGAGGCGCGCATGGAGGCCAACGTCGAGTCGATCCGCAACCTGGACAAGAATTTGAAGGAGCAGGGCTACGAGATCGCCGTCGTCCCCTACGTGCTGCAGTTCAACAAGCGCGACTTGCCGACGGCCGTTCCCACCGACGAGATGTACCGCAAGCTCAACATCAAGGGCGAGCCCACGTTCGAGGCGACGGCGACGACCGGGGTGGGCGTGTTCGACACCCTGAAGGCCGTCGCGCGGCAGGTCCTGATGGAGCTGAAAAAGAAATGAGTCTCAGGTTCGAGGTTTAAGACCTCAAGTTCGAGCCGACGTTCTCGACCCTAGACCTTCGATCAGACCCCCCCCTTCCCCATCGCCGGCTCGAAGCACGCCCTCTCATCGATGCAGTCCTCCGGCAGCGCCAGCGCGCCGTCCGGGCCGTCCGCGCGCATGGTCTTCAAGCACCAGTACTGAGCGGTCGAAGAGGAACGCGAGACGTCCCGCTCGGCGTAGGAGTCAGGGACGTACCAGGTCTTGGTCCGCAGGTGGCGGCAGAGGAAGGGATCGGGCTCCCGTTGCCCGTCCCGGATCGGACGGGCGAATCGCCGCATCCCGTGGAGAGGGTCTTCCGGTGCCGGACGCTTGGTCACCGCGCCGGCGTCAGGCCAGAGCCTCCCGAATCGCGCGCTCGACCATCACGCGGGCCAGGCGGACCTTGTAGGCGTTCTGGGCCAGAGGCTTGGCGCCCGCGACCGAGGCTTCGGCGGCGCGGCGGGCGATCTCCGGCCCGGCATTGGCGCCGGTGAGGATCGCCTCGGCGGCCTTCGCGCGCCACGGCGTCGGCGCGACCGAGCCCAGGACCACCCGGGCCTCTCCAATCTTCCCGCCCGAGACGGTCAGGTTCACGCATGCTTCCACCAGCGGCCAGTCGAAAGACTCCTTCTCCTTCAACTTCTTGTAGACCGAGCGCGCGTTGGACACCGGCGGCGGAAGGACGACGGTTTCGATGATCTCTCCGGGCCCGAGCACGTTCTCGCGCAAGGCGTCGTCGGTCGGGCGCACGAAGAAGTCGTCGATCGCGATGGTGCGCTTCCCGCGCGGCGAGACCGTCTGAAGCTTCGCCCCGTAGGCGAGGAGGGCCACGCCCGAGGCGGAGGGGTGGATGCAGCAGCAGAAGAGGTCGGAGTCAAAGATGGCGTGGAAGCGGTTCTCGCCGTCCTGGGCGAAGCAGGTCGCCCCGCCCTTCTTGCGGCAATCGAAGTCGGTGTTGCGGTAATACCAGCAGCGCGGCTTCTGGCACAGGTTTCCGCCGAGCGTGGCCATGTTGCGGATCTGCGGCGTGGCCGCCTCGCCGGCGGCGTGGGCCAGAGCCGGGTAGGCCTTCAGGAGCTCATTGTGCGAAGCGATGTGGGCGAGCGTCGCCATGGCCCCGATGCGGGTCGGGGAGCCGACCGAAATCTGGTCGAGGCCGGTCAGATGCGCGATCGAAACCACGCGGTCGGGGGAGTCGATGCCCTCCTTCAGGCGGTCGAGGACGTCGACGCCGCCGGCCTTGAGCAGCGTCTTCGGTTTCGCGGTCTCGAGCGCCGCCTCGGAGAGCGAACGGGCGGGAAGCAAAATGAAGTTCTTCACGCGCGGCCCCCTTTCGCGTGTCCCTGCGCTTCCTCCAGCGCCGCCAGGACGGACTCCGGAGTGATCGGCAGACGGCGGATGCGCGCGCCGATTGCGTGCGACACGGCATTGGCGATGGCGCCGGACGTGGGTACGGTGGCCGGCTCGCCGATCCCGACGGAGTGCGTGTTGTTGACTCCGTCCCACACTTGCACCAGGTGCACCTCGATCTCCGGAACGTCCTTGGCCCCGGCGATCTTGTACTGCTCGACGTTGGGATTGACCATGAGCCCGCGGTCCCGATCCAGGATCCGGTTCTCGTAGAGGGCGTAGGAAATCCCCTGAATCACTCCGCCGTGCACCTGGCTCTCCGTGGCCAGGGCGTTGACGACCAGGCCGCAGTCGTGGACGGCCACGACTTTCTTCACGCGCACCAGGCCGGTCTCGGTGTCCACCTCGACCTCCGCGAACTGCGCTCCGGCCGTGAACCGCTTCCAGGCGTCGGCGTGGTTCTCGGCCCGCTCGCCGGCGCCGGAGATTCCGTGCTCCGGAAGACGGGCGCAGGCGTCCTTCCAGGAAAGCTTCTTGCCGGCGTCGCCGCGCACGGCGACCGAGCCGGGTGCGAACTCGATCTGGGAGGCCGGCACTCCCCAAGCTCCGGCCAGGTGCTCGGCCATCTTCTGCTTGGCGTGGGCGGCGGCGGCCCGTATGGCCGGAGCGCTCGACGGCGTCGTGGTGGATCCGCCGGAGCCCGGTCCGTACGGCATCCGGGTGTCTCCGATGCGCACGGAAACGCGCTCGAGCGGCAGGCCGAGCTCCTCTGCCGCCACGATGCCGACCATCGTGCGCGATCCGGTGCCCAGATCCTGGACGCCCTGGACGACTTCGGCCGATCCGTCCCGATGAATCGTGACCGTCGCCTTGGGACCGGTGCCGCCGGTGTTGTACCAGAGCGCCGCGCCCATGCCGAAGCCGCGCCGGACGGTCGGATCGGAGGACTGACGCCGCGCCTCCCGCGATGTCCAGCCGATCCGCTCGGCGCCGATGCGAAATTCTTCCCGGCGGACTTCGGACGGATCGTTCTTCATCCGCAGCTCCAGAGGATCCATGCCGAGCTTGGCGGCGAGCTCGTCCATCGTGGCCTCGAGCGCGAAGGAGCCCTGGGGATGCCCCGGTGCGCGCATCGCCGCCGAGGGCCCCGCGTTGGTGAAGACGTCGAACTCCTCGGTCTTGACGTTGTCGCAGGCGTAGATGTTCTTGAGCGGGCCGGAGGTCCCGGTGCCGCCATTGGTGCCGCCCGTCCCGTGCACGATCAGGTGAAGGGCGGTCAACGTTCCATCTTTGGTCGCTCCAGCCTTGATCCACTGGACCGAGGAGGGACGATTCCCCGTGGCCAGGTGCTCCTCCTTGCGGTCGAGGAAGAGCTTGACCGGCGCACCGGTCTCTTTCGCCAGCTTGGCGGCGGTGACTCCTTCCACGCGCGCGCCGAACTTGGCGCCGAAACCTCCGCCCATGTACTCGGTGATGACGTGGATTTTCGAGGCCGGAACCCCGAGGACCTCGGCGAGCTCGTCGCGCACGGAGAAGATGCCCTGCGTCGAGGCCCAGACGGTCAGCTCGTCTCCTTCCCACCGGGCCACCAGGCCGTGCGTCTCCAGGGCCGTGTGGGTCTGGACCTGGGTCACGTACGTCCCCTCCACGACCGCGTCGGCGCGGCGGAATCCTTCCTCGAGGTTCCCTTTCTCGGAGAGCCGCGGCCCCTGGACGTTGCCCTTGCGAGGCAGCGCCTTGCGAGCGGATGGAAGATCGCCGGCGGAGGACTTCGTGGTGGCCTGGCCCTCGAAGACCGGAGGCGCGCTCTCTTTCTTGGCCGCCTCGAGGTCGACGACGAAGGGCCCGGGCTGATACTCCACGCGGATCGCGGAGAGGGCGTCGATGGCGCGCTCCGGGGTGTCCGCGGCGACCGCCGCCACTTCCTGACCGGCGAAGCGGACCTTCTCGCCCGGCTTCGCGATCACGAGGGCGGCGCGGACGCCCGGCATCTTCGTCGCCGCGGCCAGGTCCACCGACTTCACGGTCGCCGCCGGGTGGGGGGAGCGGAGGATCTTCGCGTAGAGCATCCCCGGAAGGCGCTGGTCGATGGAGTAGCGGGCCTGGCCGGTGACCTTGGCGGCTCCGTCCAGGCGTGGGACGCGGGTTCCGAGAATGGTGAATGTGTGGGAAGGATCCCAGGGCACCGGATCGTCCGGCGCGATCTCGACCTCTTTCTCTTCGAACTTGCCGTTGAATCCGAGGCGCAGCTTCTCTTTGCTCATCTCACGCCTCCTCCAGCTCCGACAGGTCTTCCAGGGCCGCGTCGATCCGGGCGTCGTGGACGAGCCCGGACGGCGAGAGGCGGTAAACGAACGATCCGCCTTGCGCCGCGCCCCTTCCCTCGGCCGTCTTGATTCCCGCCGCCCGCTCGATCGCCTCGAACACGTGGGGATAGGTCCCGCAGCGGCAGAGATTGCCGGCCAGCCCCTCCCGGATCTGCTCCCGGGACGGACGCGGGGTGCGGTCGAGCAGAGCCTTGCAGGACATCACCATGCCCGACGTGCAGAAGCCGCACTGGAGGGCGTCGGCCTCGACGAACGCCTTCTGGATCGGCGAGAGCTCGCGGTTGGCGGCCACGCCTTCGATCGTCGTGATGGCCTTGCCTTGCATCTCCGTGGCCAGCAGGAGGCAGGAGCACGCCGTCTGCCCGTCGACGAGAACGGTGCATGCGCCGCAGGCGCCCCGGTCGCAGACGACCTTCGTGCCGGTGAGCCCCAGCCGGTCGCGCAGCGCGCTGGCCAGGAGCACTCGGGGCTCGACGGAGAGGCGATGGATCCGGCCGTTGACGTTGATCTCGATGGGAACGTCCCTCGGGCCGAGGGCCGCGGACGGCTCTGCCGCAACGGCCTTGCTCCCGACGCCGGCGGCAACCGCGCCGGCAAGCGCGCCTCGGACGAGATCGCGGCGCGTGAAACCGGGTTGTGATTCGTCGCTCTTGGAGTGGCTCATGAGACCTCCTGGCGAGAGGGCAATCATACGTCCATAAAGGACGATGGGGGGACGGGGGACGGAGGGACGGGGCGACGGGGCGACGGGGGGACGGGGGACACGGGAACCCAACTCAAGCTCGAACAAGGAACAAACTCTCGAGAGCTCGTAGGGCGCAGATTCGGAGCAAGCGGAAGCGACGTGCGGGGACAGGGGACGGAGATCGCGAAGGTCGAGAGATCTCAGGGGATGTCCGTGTCCGGCTTCATGAGGCGGTCGTAGTCCTCCGGGGTGTCGAGGTCGACGAGGATGCCGGGATCTTCGACGTCGATCTCGCGAACGGCTTCCGGGCGCATGCGCCAGAGGTGGCGCAGACCTTGCCCCTCGGGGATCGATGCGATGGCGGCCCGCAGATCTGCTCCCACGACGACGGGGTGGCCACGCCGCCCATGGTGGCGAGGGATCACGGCGTGAAGCCGGTCGGCCGCCGCGGCGAGCGCCTGCAGAGTCGGGGGGGCGACCGCCGGGTGGTCGCAGGGCCAGAAGAAGAAGGCGTCGACGCCATCGGAAAGAGCATCGAGACCCAGCCGCATCGAGACGAGCATGCTTTCGTCCGGTCTCTCGTTGAAGACGACGTGGGCGTGGTGACGGCGGGCCAGCTCGGCAGCCGGAGCCAGATCGCGGCGCAGGACGACGACGACCTCGACAACCCCGGCGCCGGCGAGCTTGTCCAGGACGGCTTCGAGAACCGTCGACGCACCGAAACGGAGAAGGATCTTCTCCCTCCTCATCCGGCGCGAGAGGCCCGCGGCCGGCACCACGGCGCCGAGCTCCAGTGTCATCTCTTCTTGGGAAGGAGGCCCTTCGCCGACGGCGCAGCGGCGGCCGGGGAGCGCTGGATCGTTCGGAGCCAACGACGGCTCGCCTCGAGCCTCTCGATGACGCCGCGGCGGGCCTCCCAGTAGAACCCGCGGGGAGCCGGCGCCGCGCGCAAACGCGCGATCTCCTCGGAGACCATCCGCTCCTGTCTCACGATCGCCTCTTCCCGCTCGGCCGGAGAAAGGACCCCGAGGAAGGCCGTTCGGGCGAGAATCTCGTCCTTCATGCGCCAGTCCGAAGGGAGCTCGCCGATCCAGCTCCGGAGCTCGCGCCGGCCGGCGGCCGTGATCCGGTAGAGGTTCCGGCGGGGCCCCCGCCGGGGACCGAGGACCCTCAGGAGCACGAATCCCGCCCGGCGCAGGCGCGCCAGCGTCGGGTAGATCTGGGAGTACTCGGCCCGCCAGACGGCGTCGAGCTCTTCGCGCATGGCCCGCTCGAGATCGTACCCGGTGCGCGCCTGGTCGGCGAGAAGACCGAGGAGGACATGGGGAAGGGACATGCCCGAACTATATCAAGATATGTATAGTACCGTCCTCCAATGGCGTCGCCGGTCGGGGCGGGAGGTCAAAATGAGGACAAAAAAAAGGGGGCACGATGGCCCCCGAAAGAAAGGCAGATTCTCGTAAGTGCTTGACTTACTTCTTTTTCTTGGTCGCCTTCTTCGCCTTCTTCGCGGCCTTCTTCTTCGTGGCCATCGTGTCACCTCCCTCCCGACAGCTGATTGACAGCCTGAGGGCGAGGTGCTAATTTTGCCGCCCCCGTGGAGGGGCGTATCGCCTTCAGTCTGTCGCTGCCGATCGATTGACGGGTCATACGTTCTGTTTCGTCGCCGGATGGGCTGCCACCCATCCGGCGATTCATTTTAGAGGGTTCTTCCGGCATTACAACAAAAATCTCTTGCAATTTCCTTGGCGCTCATTCTCGCGTTCCCCAAGACGGAAGTCAAGCGATCGGCGCGTCCGGCGAGGAGAGAGAACGCGAAGCGGACCTCGGAGGACAGCTCGCGACGCGCGCCGCGCGGATACAATTCGCGCGTGCTCGACTCGGACGTGATCACCGTCGCCCACAGTCCCGACTCCGACGACGCCTTCATGTTCTACGCCCTGGCGGAAGGGAAGGTCGACACGGAAGGTCTCACTTTCCGACACGAGCTCTCCGACATCGAGAGTCTGAACCGGCGCGCGCTGGTTGGGGAACTGCCCGTCACCGCGGTCTCCTTCCACGCCTACGCCTACCTTGCAGACCGATATCTGCTGCTGCCGCATGGAGCTTCGTTCGGCGATGGTTATGGTCCGGTCGTCGTGGCGCGCGGCCCCATCTCGCGAGAGCGGATCGCATCGGGAGCCGTGGTCGTCGCCTCTCCGGGGGCCCGCACCACGGCTCACCTGAGTCTCTCTCTCTGGGCGCCGGGAGCGGCGACGTCTCTCCTCCCTTTCGACGCCATCCTTCCGGCGGTGCAGGAAGGCAGCGCGCAAGCGGGATTGCTCATCCACGAGGGGCAGCTGACGTTTGCCGGAGAAGGGCTGACGGAAATCGTCGATCTGGGACGGTGGTGGAAAGGGGAGACGGGCCTTCCCCTTCCCCTGGGAGGCAACGTCGTCCGCCGGGATCTCGGCGCGGAGCGGATCGCCCGCGTCTCACGGGCCCTCTCCCGCTCCATCGAGTACGGCCTGGCCCATCGCGCGGATGCGCTGTCGCATGCCCTGCGTTACGCCCGCGGTCTCGACCGGGGGGATGCCGACCGTTTCGTGGGAATGTACGTCAACGATTGGACTCGGAGCTACGGGCCGCGGGGACGCGAGGCGGTCCAGACGCTGCTCGACCGCGGTCACGCCGCCGGTCTCATTCCAGCGGTTCAGGCCGAGTATGCCGAGGCGTAAGGCGTAAGGCGTAAGGCGTAAGACGGACTTCCGATCGCGAGCTCTATGGCTTCGCCTCACCCCTCACGCCTCACGCCTCACGTCCGTGGTCTCGAGGCCCCCCTCCTCTTCTGGCACATCTTGGCCATCGCGCTCGCTCTGGTCCCGAGCCTTTTCTTCGCTTTCGCCGTGGCGCCGGCCGCGTTTCACGTCCTGCCGACGCGGGACATGGCCGCCAGTCTCGTCAGCCCGATCCTGACCAAGGCCTGCTGGCTGGCGGAGGGGAGCTTCGCCCTTCTCTTCGTGACGTCGTGGCTCTTCGCGAAGTGGTGGGGCGCTCCGCGCTTCTCCCGCTCGCTGGCCACGCGCGCGGCGATCCTCGGGATGATCGCCTCGGCGGTCATCGAGAAGCTCCTGATCCCGCCGATGGACAAGATTCGGGAGGAGGCGCCGGGCCTGATCGACAACCTTCCCGCGGCCGATCCTTCGCGAATCCTTCTCGACCGGTATCACCGTCTCTCCACGGCCTTCTTCGGCGTGGAGATGGTCGCGGCCCTGTTGATCCTGATCGTCACAGCTCGTCTCATCGCGCGGCGGCGGGCAGCTCCGCCGGCGCCGGCCGCGTCACGTCCCCCCGTCGCGAAGCTGCTCGACTTGAGCGACGTGTGACGGGGCGGAAAGCGCAAGGCGGGAGGGGGAAGGCGTGAGGCGAAAAGCCAAGAGGCGTCGAACCCGAGACGGAGGCGCGAACCCTCAGGTGTGGCGTCCGCGAAACGCTCGAACCAGCAGCACCACGCCCACGGCCACCAGCGCCCAGGGCCACCACAGCTCGAGATGCCGGAAGAATCGGTCCAGGCTCAGGCGTTCACCGGCCGCGGCGACCAATGCGATCACCACGAGAATGACGCCCGGAACGATGGGGCCCGGCCGGCGAAGCCTTCCGGCGGCCGCTTCGAGAACGGCGGCCAGGAGAAATCCCGCGCCCAACCCCAACACGATGGTGGCCCAGCGCGGCACCCAGGCCTCCAGCGGAACCTGAAGGAGAATTCCCGCCCCGAGCCCCATCAGGATCGCGCCCGGCGCGATCGGACCCCGCCACCGGCGGGCTGCGGACAACGTCAGAAAAATCGCGCCGATCAGGAGCAGCAGCGGTCCGGCGCCGCCGAACCCCAGGCTTCGCGAGAGGACGATGTACAACCCGACCGCGACGAGGACGATGCCGGCGACCAGGCTCCGGTCGTTCATGACCCCTTCTCCGGCTCGGCCAGCTCGGCCAGCTCGATCGGCGTGTCGCCGGACCATCGGTAGAAGCCCTGTCCGGCCTTCTTGCCCGTCTTGCCGCCGGCGACCAGTTTCTTCAGAAGCTCGGGCGGCCGAAAGCGAACCTCGTCGAGCTCGCGCTCGAGACCCTGCGCGATGGCGAGCCGGACGTCCAGGCCCACGAGGTCGCTCGTCTTCAACGGTCCCATCCGATGGCCGTAACCGAGCTCCATGGCGCGATCGATGTCGGCGGCCGAGGCGACGCCCTCCTCGACCATCCGCATCGCCTCCAGACCCAGAGCGACCCCCAGGCGCGACGTGGCGAAGCCGGGAGAATCGACGACATGGATCGCCTGCTTGCCGAGCGCGCGCGCGAGCGCCGCGGCCCGCGACCGGGACTCCGGCGACGTCTGCGCGCCGCGGACGATCTCGACCAGCGGCATCGAAGCGACGGGGTTGAAGAAATGGATCCCGAGGACGCGGTCGGGCCGGCCGGTGGAGGAGGCGATCGAAGCGATCGAGAGGGAGGACGTGTTGGACGCCAGGATCGTGGCCTCGGGCGCCAATCGATCGAGCTCGGCGAACAGGCTCGTCTTGATCGCCAGATCCTCGGGCACCGCCTCGAGAACGAAATCGCACCCCGCCGGGATCTGGAGGGTCTCCGACACCTCCAATCGGCCGCCGGCCAGCGCTGCGGACTCGCTCGCGAGCTTGCCTTTCTCGACCGCCCTTCTCCAGGAAGACTCGATGGCCGCGCGCAGGCCGCGGCGGGCGGCAGCGTCGGACTCGTACAGCCGCGTGGAGCAGCCCGACAGCGCGCACAACCCCGCGATCCCCCGGCCCATCGTGCCGCCGCCCACGACGAGGATGCTTCGGGCAGCCATTCCTCAAATTATATGGACACCTTGGTGAGGCACGGGCGACGGGGGATGGGGACGGGGCGACCGTGGGACGGGGCGACGGGGCGACGGGGGGATGGGAAGACGCGGGGACGCGGGGACACGGGGACGCGGGGACACGGAACCAACTCTGAACCGGGCAAGCGGAAGCGACGGACTCACCTTATCAGCGCGGCGGCGTTGCTCCAGAGGATCCGCTCCCTGGCCGCCTCCCCGATGGGCAGGCGCAGGAACTCGTCCACGTTCTTCTTCATCGAGATCACGCCCGGGCTCGGATAGTCGGTTCCCCACAGGCACTTGTCGGCGAAGTCCTCCAGGCGCGGCAGATACTCGAGCAGTTTTCGCGGCGGGATTCCCGAAAGGTCCAGGTGCACGTTGGCGTGGCGCCGGGCCAGGAAGACGGCCGTCGGCATGTACAGCGGCCGCCCGGCATGGGCCAGGATGAGGGGAAGGGCGGGGAAGTCCACCGCGACGTCGTCCGCGTCCATGGGGTCGGCGTAACGGTTGCGGGCCCCGGGGAAGATCGACGTTCCGGTGTGGATCATGACCGGCCGCCCCGCCTCCTGCGCCGCCCCGTAGATCGCCCGTTGAGCCTCCAGTCCGCTCAGGTAGGCGTTGGCGGCGAACAGCTGATGGGGCGGATGGACCTTGAGCATGCGGACGCCCGCGTCGAACAGGCGCAGCGTGTCCTCCCGAGGCTGCCGGGTGCGTTCCGGGTGCACCGAACCAACTGCCACCAAGCGGTCCTCGTGGCCGCGCACGAAGCGGCAGACCCAGTCGTGGACCGATTCGGTGAAGCCCATGACCTCGGGGGCGACGTAGTTGATCAAGGCGGCCCGTTCGACGCCCTGCTCGTCCATCAGGGCGAGCAGGCGGTTCGGGTCCCGGCGAGCCTCTTCCACGCGGGGAAGGTCGGGATGCCCGCCGGTCATGACCGCCCGGGCTTCCGGCTTCAACTGCTCCCACGGCTGAATGTGGATATGGCAGTCGAAAACTCGCAAGAGGGCGCTATTCTGTCACGTGATCTTCCGCTACCATTCCTTCTCCATGTCCCGACAGTGCGTTCTACGGGTCCCGGCCGCCGGGCTTCTGCTCCTCGGCCTGTGGGCGCAGGCCGCTCCCGCGCAGCCGCGCCGCACGCCGGCCCCGACTCCGATCCCTCCTCCCCGGATCGAAGAGGGACGCAAGGGCGGCATCGCGGCCGCGCGCATCGCCCGTTTCCCCGGCCGCGAGGTGGCGTTCTCGCGCCTCCTTCGCATCGAGGAAGTGGATCTGGACCGGGACGGGGAAATGGAAGCGCTGGTCGAAGGTATCGGCACGGTCAAGAAACTGCCCGATGACGTCCCGGCGGTCGATTTCGTGTCGCGGCAAAGGCTCCCTTTCGAGAGCCCCATCCTGGCGGTCATGAAGCGCGTGGGGGAGGAGTGGAAGCCGCTCCTCCTGGCGCACGTGCCGCTGCGCTGCGGACAGAGCGAGGACGTCTCCACGTGCGATCAGGTCACCCAGTTTCGCAGCGTCCGTTTCCGTTTCGACGACCGGCCGCAGGTCGTGCTGCAGATTCTTCATCCGGGCGAGTCCGGCACCAACGAGAGCTACGTCTACCGGCTCGTCGGCTCCAAGCTCGAAACGACCTTCGGCGTCGCGCTGCCGCGAGCCTCCGTCGACGTGACCATCGAGCCCAACGGCATCACGCGGCGCCTGGCGGTCGATACGTTCGTGAATCGGGAGCTGCCCTCTCGTTACCGCAGCTTCACCCTGAAATCGTTCTTCGTGTTCGGGGAGGCGCGATTCCGCGTCGCCACGGAGAGCATCGAGGAGCCTTGGGGGGAGCGCGCGGAATCCGAGCTGGCGTATTGGGGTCTGGTGCATCAACCGACGTTCACCGTGGACATCGAGCGCATGCGGGAGCGGAGCCGCAAGGAAGCTCCCGAGGCCTGGACCCTGGACCCGCTGGAAGTGCTGCGCAAGCGCTATCCCGACGTGGCCCGCCTGCGAATCGGAACCCGGGCGCCCGGCGTGACCATCGCCTACTTCGACCGGGCCGGAGGCTGCCACGGGCACGCCGTCCTCTTCCAGCCGTTGCGGGAGTGGGAAGGCGACAAGAGCTTCTGGGAGATCGCCAATATCCGGGGGCAGAAAGACGGACCGTTCGAATGCCTCGAGGAACCGGTTCTCGCGTTCGCGCGGTAGGACCGAGTCCTAAGTCCGAAGTCCTGAGTCCGAAGTCGAGTTTCTTGTCAAGAAGTAGTTGGGAATATAGCAGAAATGCTATGTTAACCCGGAACCCGTCGATCTAATACATCTGCGACACGCCCAGCCGCAGCGTGAGGACACGCCGGTCGCGGCCCCCGGAAAATTCGGAGCCGGCGCCGGCGAAGAGGACCGTCTGAGGCCCGATGCGGCGGCGCGTCCCCACCTCGGCACCGAGGACGGCCCGGCCGTCGATGACGGGATTGGTGCGGACGACGATGTCGGCCAGGAGGAGCGAATCGGTGAGTCCGCGGCGGCTGGCCAGGACGTCGATGCCCGCGACCCCTTCCCACCTCTCTGCGCGCTCGGTCGGACCGGTGTCTCCCAGCCGCGTGAAGCGAAAGTTCCCATGGAGGCGGAACGAGTCGAAGGATCGTGTCGCGAGCAGAGCCAGATGGAGGTCGGTGCCCTTGGAATCGAGCCCGGTCGGAAACTGGAGGTCGGCGCGGACGGCAAGGGCGGGAAGGCCGGCGGTCTCGGAGTGGAGGCCGTACAGGGCATGGACGAAGAGGTCGCCCGACGAGATGCCCCTTCCGGCGTTTCGCTCGGGGCGCGTCACGTAACGAAGGGCGGCGCCGACCTCCAGGCCGCGGGCGGCGCCGTAGAGAAGCGAGAACCCCGGACCGTAGTCGTTGGAGTGGTCGCGGCGCTCGTTGAACGACCAGTCGACCGCGCCCGAAAACGCGCGAAACGAAACGGGACGCGCGTCTTCGATCGAGATCGGCCGATCCGGCTCGAGGTCGGAGAGCTGTTGAGCGTGCGCTCTCTTGCCCGCCGACATCACAAGGGCGATGAAGATCAGCGTGGCCGCCAACGGTGGACGGGGAGACGGGGAGACTGGGAGACGGGGAGAATCGAGAAAATGGGACTCCCCCCGTCTCCCTGTCCCCCTGTCCCCCCGTCCCAGCCTACCGTCCACCAATCCCCCCCACCGGAAGACCCCACTCGCGCGCGAGTTGTCGCACTCTGTCGTCGCGCCGGCGCCGCGCCTCGGCGCTCCGGCCTCCCGATACCAGCGCTTCGAACAGCTCTCCTCGGAACTCCGCGATGCGATCGAGAGTGTCCGCCACCTGCGGGAAGCGGGAAAAGACCTTCGGCGCCGCGGAGCGGTATCGCGATTCCTCCGGCGACCGCTCGATCGTGAAGGACCGATCGAAGTCCTCGACGGTCTGCTTGACGAGCCACCTCTGCGAGCCGAAGTCCCCGGTCGCGAGGTCCTCGGCGGCCAGGGCGAAGAGGCGGGTGCCGGACTGAAGAATGTGGGCCGATGCCGGCGCGGCTCGCACCGCTCCGACCGGCAGGCGCTCCGTCTGCGGCTCGGACAGCGCCCAGCGCTCGCGGCGGTAGAGACCGAAGAGCCGCGTCAGCCTCTCCTCGTCCGCGTACGGTGAGGCGTCGGGGGCCGCCAGGATGTCGAGGACTTGCTGCTCGAGGACCTGACCCCACCGCAGCGCCCGGAAGATCGGCGCGGCTTCCCGGGCGAAGCGGGGCGCGACGCGGTCGGCCTCCGGCGGGAACCGCGGCGGATCGTCGATCAGCCGGGTCAGGTAGCGGGAGCACTCGCGGTCCAGCCCGGCGTCGATGCCCGAGACCCACGCGACCTCGATGGCTCGCCAGCGCCCATAGCGAACGGCGTTCAACCGGGCGTCGAGGTCGGGGAAGAAGCGATGCAGCGAGTGGTTGTAGGAGCCCTTGGGAGGGTAAGGCTCGTCCTTTTGGGCCACGACTCCCACGGCCAGGAAAAAAAGGAGAACGCCCCAAGCCGAGCGCAGGCGCCACATGGGCCGACAACGATACAGCAAACGTCGCGGGAGGCGCCGTCAGGCGGTCTCGGACGTCGAGCGATGCCCTCTCTTCTTCCGCGGCCAGACCGAGGCCGCCATCAGCACGAGAGCGTTGGCCGCTGTTCCCACGATCACGGGATCCCGGCGCAGCGCGAGCGGAGCCCAGAAGCGCCCGATCGCGGCGATGGTCCCGCCGGCGAGCATCGCGGTGATGGCGGCGGCCGGCGCCACCCGGCGCCTGGCGGGCAGGAGGGCGACGAGGATCGGAAGGATGAGCCCCGCGGCGAAAATCGAGTACCCGAGCTTCAGGGTCTCGATCACGTTGCGGTCCATGGCCAGGGCGACGGCGAGCCCCAGCGCGCCGTAGAGGGGCGCCAGCCCCCTGGCCGCCGCCAGGGGCAACGGACGGCGGGTCACCGCGGGAACCAGATCCCGCGCGGTGACCGCCGAGGCCGACAGGAGCACGGCGTCGGCGGAGGAGTGCATCGTGGCGACCAGGCAGACCAGCACCAGCGACGCCAGCGGAGCCGGAACGAACGCCAGCACCGCGCGGGGAAGAGTGGTGATCGCGGGTCCCGGCGCGAGCGCGGCCCGAGCGATGAGGGCGATGGCGGCCACCGAGACGCCGAAGACGATCTTGGAAAGGCCGGCCAGAGCCGCGGCCCGGCGCGCCGCTGCCTCGTCGCGGCACGAGAGCAGCTTCGCATACACGTCGCTGCCGACCAAGTGCGGCAGGCCGATGGTGATGAGCAACGCGAACACGGCCTCGGGCGGCAGAGTGGGAGACGTGGGGAAACTCCAGACCACGCCCGGAAGGCTCGCCAGGCTGCGCCAGTGGGCGAGCGCCGCGGCCAGAGCGATGCCCGGGATGCCGACGATCATCAATCCATACTGGACGAGGTCGGTCCGGACGACCGCGAACTGCCCGCCCAGGCTGGTGTAGAGGACGAAGACCGCGGTCGAGCCGACGATGGCCGGGATGGGCGACAGGCCGAAGGCCGCGGTGAGGACCACCTGAGTGGCCTCGATCAGGAGAGCAAACCAGACGATCTCCGAAACCAGGACCAGAAGAGCTGCCGCGGTTCTCGCCCCGGAGCCGAAGTAGCGGCCGACGATCTCGGGCAGGGTCACGGCTTTCTCCCGCCGCACCCGTCGGGCGAGGAAGCCGGCGAGAGCAAAAAGGCCGAGCGCTCCAGCCAGATCCAGCCACAGTCCCGACAGGCCATGCAGGAAGACGAAGGCCGCCAGCGCGATCGTGGTCGACCCTCCCGTCGTCAGCGAAGCCAGGCCGATGAATCCCCAGAACGTCCCGAACGAACGGTCGGCGACGAAATACGAGGCCTCGTCGCGCCCGGCGCGGCGGCTGGACAGGACCCCGATCACGAGGACGGACAGAAGGTAGGAAAGGAGAAGGATGAGGGTGAGCGCGGGCATCTCGCCTCGCTTCCAGGCTCGGCCTTCAGCCGGGACGAGCCGACTGAGAGCGAACGACTGAGAGCTACACCCTCTTGGCCGCTTCCCGCGCCACCGCCTCGAAGACCCGCACGCCCACCGCGAGCGCGCGCTCGTCGATGTCGAATCGGGGAGAGTGGTGCGGCCGGTGGGGACCGTCCGGCGCGGAGCCGACGAAGAAGAAACAGCCTGGAACGCGGTCGAGGAAAACCGACATGTCTTCGCCTCCCAGGGTGCGCGTGTCGGCGTCGACGTTCTGTTCTCCCAGAAGCCGGCCCGCCGTCTCGATGACCAGATCGGCCATGGTCCTGTCGTTGATCGTGGCGCGGTTGACGCGCTTGTAGGTGACCGTTGCCGCGACGCCGGCAGCTTCCGCCGTGCCTCGGACAATGCGCTCGATCTTCTGGGGAAGGGCGCGCCACGCGGAGTCGGTGAAGGATCGCGCCGTTCCTGTCAGGCGGACCACGGAGGGGATGATGTTGAAGGCGGAGCCCCCGTGGATCGAGCCCACCGTCACGACCGCGGCGTCGAGCGGCGAAATCTCGCGCGCCACCACCGACTGCAGGGCGTCGACGATGCGCGCCGCCGCCAGGATCGTGTCGTACGTCTCGTGGGGCGAGGCTCCATGCCCTCCGGGGCCGGTGACGTCGATCGCGAACTCGTCGACCGCCGCCAGGAGCGCGCCGCGATTCACGCCGATCTTGCCCACCGGAAGCTGATTCCACAGGTGGAGGCCGAACGCCGACGTCACGCCCTCCAGCGCTCCATCGTCGGCACACGCCAGGGCTCCCCCCGCGCCCTCCTCGGCCGGCTGAAAAAGGAAACGGAAGCGACCGGCCGCGGGTTCGCCGGCCAGGCGCTGCGAAAGAGCGAGGGCGATGGCGACGTGCCCGTCATGTCCGCAGGCGTGCATCTTCCCTGGAACGCCGGCGGCATACGGAGCATCCGTCTCCTCGGTCAGGGGGAGGGCGTCCATGTCCGCGCGCAGGAGGATCCGGCCCGACGCCGGGCCGGCCGGGTCCGCCGTCACACCGGTGCGGCCCACGCGCGTGCGGGTCGGAAGTCCCGACGCCTCCAGGCGCGCCGCGACGATTCCGGCCGTTCGCGTCTCCTCGAACGCCAGCTCTGGATGGCGATGAAGGTCCCGCCGGGTCTCGATCAGCCGGCGAAGCTCCGCGTCGGGAAACTGGGTGAGGAGCTCGTCCACGGAAGGCGGCACGGGCGGATTATAGATTCCGTCGGGCCCGACCGAGCGGCGGGACTATATTGGGCCCATGACCCCTTTGTATTCGGCGGAGCTGGACCGATACATCCTCGAGCTGTTGCCTCCGCGCCATCCGGTGATCCTCGAAATGGAGGCGCAGGCGCGGGAGCGCGACATTCCCATCGTGGGTCCCGCGGTCGCCACGCTGCTGGCGACGCTGGCGGAATCGATCGGCGCGCGGCGCGTGTTCGAGCTCGGAAGCGCCATCGGCTACTCGACCGCGTTCTTCGCGCGCGCCGTCGGGGTCGAAGGGCGCGTCTTCTACACCGACGGCGGCGAGGCCAACACGCGGGAGGCGCGGGGGTATCTCGAGCGGCTGGGTCTGGCCGCGCGCGTGGAGATTCGGACGGGCGAGGCGGTCGGATTGCTGCGCAAGACTTCCGGTCTCTTCGACGTCGTGTTCATCGACATCGACAAGGAGGGTTATCCGGGCGCGCTGGAGGAAGCGGCGCCCAGGGTCCGGCCCGGCGGATACCTGCTCGCCGACAACGTGCTGTGGTCGGGCCGCGTGGCCGACCCGGCGGCCACCGACGGGGCGACCGAGGGCATCCGCGAATTCAACCGCCGGCTTTTCGCGCGGTCTGACTTCGACGCCGCGATCGTTCCTCTTCGCGATGGCGTGGCCATCGCGCGCCGGCGGAGTCCTTGAGCGAACGATCGGCAGTGGCGGCGCGCTTCCGCGCTCTCGCCGTCGCAAGCTCGCTCGATCTGTGGGAAGGGGCGCTTCTGGCCGCCGCGCTGGTCCATCCCTCCGAGAGCCTCGAGCCCGCCCGCGCCGAGATCGAGCGTCTGGCCCGCCGCATCCGGGAGTCGTCGGCGGGGTCTCCCACGCACGAGGACCTCACGCGCGTTCTTTTTGCCGAGGAGGGTCTCTCCGGCGACGCCGAGTCCTACGACGATCCATCCAACTCGTCGGTCGTCCGGGTGCTGGCCAAGAAGTCGGGAATGCCGATCACGCTCTCCATCGTGACCATCGAGGCCGGCCGACGCGCCGGGCTACGCTTGACCGGCGTCGGGTTGCCCGGCCATTTCGTGGTGGGAGGCCCGGATCTGCCCGACGGACGGTTTCTCGACCCGTTCGACGGCGGGCAGCTCCTCGATGCCGAGGCCTTGACCCGCCGCATCTCGACGATCTTCGGATCCCCGATCGCGCTTCCGGAAGAAGCGTTCTCTCCCGACTCGCCGCGGGCCATTCTCCTGCGGGTGATGTTCAACCTCCGGCGGTCCTGGGAGCGTCGCGACCTCTTCGAGGAGGCGCTGGCGGCGCTGGCATGCGCCGAGGCCCTGGCTCCGGGAGACTTGAGCCTGCTGCGCGAGCGCGGACTGCTCTTGCTGCGCGCGGGCCGCTCGGAAGAGGCGTTGGAAAGCCTGGAAACGTACGCCGAGCTCTCCGAGGGTGAGGATGCCGAGGCCGTCGTCAAGCTCATCGAGATCGTGCGGCACGGAGCCGGAACGCCGGAGGGCGAACCGGTCACCGGTGAGCCATCGTCCAAGAAGATCTTCACGCTGGGGGAAGTCCGCGAGGCGCTGCCTCGGGTCCGCGAGCTCACGTCGGACGCCGTGAGCCGCTACACGCGTCTGACATCGGGAAGCGAGAGCGAGGAAGAACGGCAGGAGATCGTGCGGGACTGGGTCCGCGAGATCACGTCTCTGGGGGCGGAGATCAAGGGCCTCTGGCTGGTGGACTTCGATTCGGGCGCCGGTTACTACTGCTGGAAATATCCCGAGCCGGCCCTCGAGTACTTCCACGGCTACGAGGAAGGGTTCGCCGGGAGGATCCCGCTGCAGTGAGGGTCCAAGGCCTGAGGCCCAAGGTTCAGGGTCCAACCCCGAGGTCTGGACTTTCCTTGGGCACTGGACTTCGCCGCTAGACCGGCCACGGCGACCCGGGGACGAGCTCGACCACCTCTGTCGCCAGCTGGCGTTGCGCGATCTCTTTTCGCAACTCCGCCGGCGTTCCCGTGAGCGCAGGGAAAGTGCCCCAGTGAATCGGGATCACGCGCCTCACGCGGAGGAGCTCGCAGGCCTTCGCGGCCTCCCGGGGCCCCATGGTGTAGTAGCCGCCGATCGGCAGGAGGGCCAGATCGGGTTGCCACAGCTCGGCGATCAGCGCCATGTCGGAAAAGACGTTGGTGTCGCCGGCGTGGTAGACGCGGAATCCGTCCTCGAACGTCATCACGTAGCCGCACGGTTCGCCCGCGTACGTTGCCGGGCGGTCGCCCGGGGAGGCGCCCGCCGAATGGTCCGCGTGGACCATGCGGAATTCGACGCCCCCGAGCGTAAGGCTCCCGCCCTTGTTGAAGCCGGTAACCTTTTCCACTCCGCGCGAGCCGACGTGCAGCGCCATCTCGAAGATTCCCAGGACCGTGCCCCCCGACGTCTTGGCGAGCTCGATCGCGTCGTCGCCGAAGTGATCGAAGTGGGCGTGGGTCGCCGCGAGGATGTCCAGCCGGCCCCAGGTGAAGCCTTTCGGAAACTTCGGATTGTTCTTGGTGAAGGGATCGATCGCGATGCGCGAGCCGCTTGGCGATTCGATCAGTGTCGCGGCATGCCCGAGCCAGGTGATCTTCCCGGTGAATGTCCTCTCGCTCATCTCCCGTCCCCCCGTCTCACCGTCTCGCCGTCTGCCCGTCCGGAATCGAACGATTCCCAATCGACCAGCGGGATCAACGTCTTTACGAAACTCTCCAGCCCCACCCGGTCCGCATCGTCGAACCGGCTCGTTTCGGGAGCGTCGAGATCGAGCACGCCGTGGAGCGTCTGGCCGTCCAGGATCGGGACGACGATTTCCGAGCGCGAAGCCGCGTCGCACGCGATGTGTCCCGGAAACGCCTGGACATCCTCGACCACCAGCGTCTCGCGCCGCTCGGCCGCCGTGCCGCAGACCCCCCGGCCGACCGGGATCCGGACGCAGGCGGGCTTGCCCTGGAAGGGGCCGAGCACCAGCTCGGATCCGCGAAGCAGGTAGAAGCCGCACCAGTTGATCCCCTCGAGCGCCTGCGCCAGGAGCGCCGAGGCGTTGGCCAGGTTTGCGGTCGGATCGCTCTCGCCCGAAAGGAGGGAGCCCACGGAAAGGGCCAGATCCCGATACAGCGACGGCTTGGGCTGGGTGCGGTCGATCTCCGAGGCGAACATGGCTCGATTCTAACGTCCCGAAGCCCCGGAAGTGACCGGGCGCGGCGACGGATTCGGTCGGCGAGAGCGGCGCCCGGAGACGCCGGCGCGGAACGGCTGGCGCCCACCTCCGGCTTGTCGTATCGTAGGACGACATATAGCGGGCGCCCCGAAGGGGCTCGCTCGGTGCTTCGGAGCGGAGATGCGACGCAGACGGCTGACCCAGGGCGACTACGAACGGCTGGCGCGATGGCGTTACGCGCTGCGGCAGTTCCTTCACTTCTCGCAGCAAACGACCAGGCGGGCCGGACTGTCCCGCGCCCAGCACACGCTCCTGCTCTTTGTCAAAGTCTTCCCGGGCGCGCAGCCCTCGGTCTCCGAGTTGGCGGAGCGGCTGCACGTGCGCCACAACAGCGCCGTTGGGCTGGTCGACCGCTGCGAGAACGCCGGCCTGGTGCGGCGCGAGCGGGATGCGGGCGATCGCCGGCGAGTCCGGGTGCGGCTGACGGGACGGGCGGAAAGGCTCTTGAACGACCTGAGCCTCGAGCACTTGCGAGAGCTCGCCGATCTGCGCGATGCCTTCCCCATTTCCGTGGCGCGAACGCCGCGCCGCGCACGGGCGGGAAACGTCGCCGGCGCGGCAGGGACCGCCGGGCGGCGCACACAGCCGCGCTGAGAGCCGCGCGCCTGACTTGCCGCGCTCTCGGTGGCGCTAACGAAGCGCGGGCGTCGGGATCCAGCCCCGGGTCGCGAAATCGCCGAACGTCAGGACGATCAGGATGGCCAGCCAGAAGAGTCCCCCGGCGATGACCGTGCTCGTCAGCCGCGGGCTGTACTTGACGTGCATGAAGATGAGGACGACGAGGGTGGCCTTGAAAAAGGCGATGGCCAGCGCCACGACGGTGTTCCATGGCCCCAGATTGACGAAGGAGACGGCGGTCGTCGTCGCCGTCATGAGCAACAGGACCAGAAAGACTCCCACGTAGTTCTTGACCGGGACGATGTGCGTGTTCATGTTTGCGTTCTAAGTTCTAAGTTCTAAGTTCTAACGCCCAACGTCGACGCGTGTGTCGCGCGATCCAACGTAGAACCTCGCACGTCGAACGTCGCACGTGAACCGCCTCCCCGCTCATCGCAGATGCCTCCCGATCAGGTACAACAGCGGGAAGAGGAAGATCCACACGATATCGACGAAGTGCCAGTAGAGACCGGAGATCTCGACGGGGGTCGAGTACTCGGGCGTGAAGCGCCCGCGGCAGGCCATGACCAGAAGCGTCGTCAGAAGGCCGAGCCCGATGATCATGTGCAGCGCGTGGAGCCCGGTCATCGCGAAGTAGAGTGAGAAGAACTGCTCCGCCGGACGCGCGTCACGCGCGTCGGGGTAATGGAAGTGGGGGCCCGGAAGGAGATGGTGCTCGATGTGGTCGGTGTACTCCACGGCCTTGATCCCCAGGAACGCTCCGCCCAGGAGCATGGTCACCACGAGGAAGCCGATGAGCAGCCGCTTGCGTCCGACCGCCGCGCTGTGGACGGCCATGGCCATGGTCAGCGAGGAGCAGATCAGCACGGCGGTATTGATCGTGCCGAGCGTGATGTCCATGTGGCGGCTGGCGCGCGCGAAACCGGCGACGTTCTGCCAGCGGTAGATGGTGTAGGCCAGGAACAGCCCGCCGAAGAAGAGGATCTCGGTCACCAGGAACACCCACATCCCCAGCGACGAGGCTTCCTTCTGCTGCTCCATCGAGTCGAACTGGTGCTGGAGCCCGGGGGCGGCGACGTCGGGGAGCGGCCGTGCGTCAGCCAAAGATTTCGACCTCCTCGTGCGAGTAGACGTAAGGATCTTCGGTCACGACCGGCGGCACTTTGAAGTTCTCCGTGGGCGGGGGAGAGCTGGTCTTCCACTCGAGCCCGGTCGATCCCCACGGGTTGTCGGGAGCGTTGCGCCCGTAGCGCATGGACCAGATGAGATAAATCATCGGGAGCAGGTACCCCACTCCCAGGACCGACGCCCCGGCCGTCGACATGACGTTCAAGACCTGAAACTCCGGGGGATAGGCGTGGTAGCGCCGCGGCATTCCCAGGTATCCCAGAATGAACTGCGGAAAAAAGGTCAGATTGAATCCGAGGAAAACGATCAGGGCGGAGAAACGCGCCCACCCTTCGGGATAGAGCTTGCCCGAGATCTTCGGCCACCAGTAATGGATGCCGCCCAGGTACCCCATGATCGCGCCGCCCACCATGATGTAGTGAAAGTGCGCCACGATGAAGTAGGTGTCGTGCACGTGCACATCGACGCCGAGCGTGGCCAGGAAGAGGCCGGTCAGCCCGCCGATGGTGAAGAGCCCGATGAACCCGAAGGCGTACAGCATCGGCGTGCGGTAGGAGATCGATCCCTTGTACATCGTCGCGGTCCAGTTGAAGACCTTGACCGCCGAGGGAATGGCCACCAGGAACGAGAGCACCGAGAAGATCATGCCGGCGTACACCGACTGGCCGGAGACGAACATGTGGTGGCCCCACACCAGGAAGCCCAGGACCGCGATCCCGATCGAGGCGAAGGCCACGAACTTGTAGCCGAAGATGTTCTTGCGCGAGAACGTCGTCACCAGTTCCGACACGACGCCCATGGCCGGCAGCACCATGATGTAGACGGCCGGGTGCGAGTAGAACCAGAACAGGTGCTGGAAGAGGATCGGATCGCCACCCAGGGCGGGATTGAAGATCCCCAGATGGAGGACCCGCTCGGCCGCGACCATCAGGAGCGTCACGGCGATCACCGGGCGTTCCCAGGACCATGATCAGGCTCGTCGCGTAGTGCGACCACACGAAGAGCGGCAGGCGGAACCAGGTCATGCCCGGCGCCCGCATGGTGTGGATGGTCACGATGAAGTTCAACCCCGTCAGGATCGACGAGAAACCGGTGATGAAGATTCCCACGGCCGTCGTGATGACGTGCGTGTTGGAGGACACCGTCGAGTACGGTGTGTAGAACGTCCACCCGGTGTCGACGCCGCCGTGCACCACGGCCCACAGCGTGAAGCACGCGCCGACCATGTAGACGTACCAGCGAGAGGAGGTTGAGCCTGGGGAAAGCCAGATCCCGGGCGCCGATCATCATCGGGATGAGGAAATTTCCCAGCACCGCCGGGATCGACGGGATCAGGAAGAAGAAGATCATCACGACGCCGTGCATGGTGAAGAGCTTGTTGTACGTCTCCGACTGCACCAGGTCGCCCGCCGGAGTCAGCAGCTCCAGCCGGATCAGGAGCGCGAAGACGCCCCCCAGGAAGAAGAAGAACGTGATCGACGCCAGGTACAGGAGCGCGATGCGCTTGTGGTCGCGCGTCAAGAGCCACGAACGGATGCCGTAGCCGGCGTTCAAGTAGTTGTCGCGCGGCTCGATCGGTTCGGGTTCGGGAGATGCGACGGCGGACATCAACGTGTCTCCTTTGGGGTCGGGTGGAGCGGGGGATTGCCCCGGTTGTTGGGAGAGAGCATCATCGTCCCCGCGGCCGCGCTGGGCTTGGACAGGGTCTTGATGTAGGCGATCAGCTGCAGGATCCCTTCTTCGTCGATCAGCCCCTGGAACGTGGGCATGATCGGCTGGAATCCCTCGACGATCTTGGCCGCCGGGCGTCACGATCGACTCGCGGATATAGGTCTCGTCGGCCACGACCGTGCGGCCGTCGGACAGGCGGACCGGGCTTCCGAAGAGGCCCTCCAGGTTCGGGCCGCGGGCGAGCGAGTCGGGGCGGTGGCAGGTGTTGCAGGCGTGCTGCTGGAAGAGCTTGGCCCCGGCCGACGCGAGCGACTCGCTGGAGCTTCCGCCCGAGAGCCAGGTCTGGAACGCCGCCGGCTCCATCACGTCCACCCAGCCGATCATGGCCGAATGCTTGGTGCCGCAGTACTGGGCGCAGAAGAGATGGTACCGGCCGGGACGCGTGGCCGTGAACCATTCTGTCGTGTAGCGCCCCGGCAGGACGTCCTTCTTCATGCGAAAGGCGGGGACGAAGAAGTCGTGGATGACGTCCTCGGAGGTCATGTGAGCTGCACCGGGCGCCCCACCGGGACGTGCAGCTCGTTGATCTCCCGCTGGCCGTCGGCGTGCTGGATCTTCCACATCCACTGCTTGCCGACGACGTAGACCTGGAGCGCGTTGTTGGGAGGGCGATTCATGGCGAAGAAGATCCTCGCTCCCCAGAAGAAGAAGGAAAGCGCGATGACGAGCGGGATCACGGACCAGGCGATCTCGAGCTTCAGGGAGCCTTCCACCCGCCGGGGCAGCTCGCTCTCGGAGCGGCGGCGATAGCGGATGGCGAAGACGATGATGGTCAGGGCGATCAGGACCGAGAAGAACGCGCTGACCGCGAGCAGGTAGAAATAGAGGTGCGTCCACCCTCGAGGCCATGGTGGAGGCCTGATCGGGAAAGAGGGGAAGCGTCGGTCCCATCAGACCGTCCTCGGGTCGGGAGGCGGGGGATTGGCAGCGGCCGCAGCCGGAGACGGGCGTCGGGCCGGAAGGGCGGCGTCTCGAACGGCGTCGCGCTTCTTGTCACGCCGCCACATCACGATCAGGAACGTCGAAAGGATCAGGACCGCGAGCGACGCCTCCCAGCCGCACGACGTTCATCACCGCGGCGCTGTACTTCCCCGCCTTCGGATCGTAGTGGTAGCAGTAGAGAAGGATCTGGTCGACGGCGGATCCGATCTTCCCCTGCGACGCCTCGACCAGCGCGAGGCGCAGATCGCGCGGGGCGTACTCGATGCCGTAGAAGTAGCGTGACAGCACGCCGTCGGGCGTCGCGACATAGATGGCGCTGGCGTGAGCGAACTGTCCCTGGTCCTCGTCGTAGCGGTAACGGAAGCCGACGGCCCGCGTGATGCGTTCGATGGACGCAGTGCTGCCGGTCAGGAAGTGCCATCCCGCCGCCGCCCCGGGCCGCTTGTACTCTGCCAGGTACGGCTCTTTCTTGGCCGCGCGCGTCGGCCGGGCGATCGCGGGGGTCGAAGCTCGCGACGACGATCTCGAATTCCTTTCCCGCGTCGAAGGAGAGCACGCGCGGCGGCCGAGAGCAAGCCCGTCGAGGACCTGGCGTGCAGAGCATCGGGCAGTTGTAGTAGGCCAGAACGAGGACCACCGGACGGCCGTGGAAGTACTGGCCCAGCCGGACCGCCCGCCCGTCCTCGTCCTGGAAGATGGCGTCGAGCGGGAGCCGCTGATCGAGCCGCTGGTCGATGCCGACATCGCGCAGCATGGGAGGAGTGGAGGAATCGGCGGCGGGGAGGGCAGCAGGCAACCCGACCGCGAGCAGAAGACCGAACCAGAGAGCAGCCAAAAAGAGGCTCCTCATTGCTTCACGCCCGGGCTCGGTGTTGGAGCGGTTTCCGCGGGGAAGGGCTTTCCGCCCGGAACACCCCTTTTCAGGACGATCTCCATGGCGCGGTCGATCGAAATGTGCACGACCCCGGATCCGCGGTCGACCCAGCCGTAGCTCGACAATTGCGCGTCTTCCCGGGCCCTCAGGCCGCGCCGGAGCGCCAGAGGATCGGGCTCCAGCCGCGGCTCGGGTGGCGTGCGCCGGAGGCTCTCGGCGACCTGCGGCTGGATCAAGGTGTCCGACCGCTCCTGCCTCTTCTCCAGGACTCGGAAGAGGACCCAGACGGCGCCGAGGATGAGGAGCATGCTCACGCCCAGGCCGAGGCCGAAGAGGAGCACGCCGCGCGTGTCCACGTCGTCGCGGTGCGGCGCCGGAGCGACGGGCTCTCTAGGGCTGTCCATCGGCGAGAGCCTCCGCGAACTCCGGATCGTTCAAGGGCAGAAGAGGCCGCTGCTTGAGCTGCCAGAGAAAAACCGCCAGCCAGACTCCCCCCAGGCCGATCGGCGCAGCGACGTCGAGCCAGTGCACCGCGAACCGCGCCGGCGAAAAGGCCGGCTGGATGAGCCAGTAGAGATCGACCGCCCGCATGGCCATGATGAGAATGGCGACGCCCCCGAGCACCCGCGGATCCCGGTCGGCGTCGGCCGGCAGGAGGACCAAGAACGGCAGGAGGAAGTGGAGAACGATGAGCGCGATTCCGAACCAGCCCCATCCGCCCTGCAGGCGCTTCAAGTACCACGGGATCTCTTCGGGCAGGTTGCCGGCCCAGATGATCAGGTATTGGGAAAAAGCGACGTAGGCCCAGAACATGACGAAGGCGAAGATGAGTTTCCCCAGGTCGTGCCGCTGCTCGGGCGAGAAGAAGGAGGCCAGCGGCTCGTAACGGGACAGCAGCACGGCGACCACCGTGACGAACGCCAGGCCCGACAGCCCCTGGCCGGCGATCAGCAGGACCCCGTACATCGTCGAGTACCAGTGGGGCTCGAGCGACAGGATCCAGTCGATCGACCAGAACGTGATCGTCAGGCCGTACGCCACCAGGCCTCCGGAGGAGAGCAGTTGAAGACGGCGATTCAGCGCCGGCGACGGCGACCGATCCTGCAGGAACGACCATCGGTTCAGGAAGTACGCCAGAAGGAACCACGCCGCCAGATAGAGAACGCCGCGCCCGAGAAAGAAAGGAACGTTCAAGTAGGCGCTCTTGTGCTGGAGAGCGGGATCCTTCAACACCTCTTCGGGCCGGGCCCACTCGTAGAGGCTCTTCAAGCCGAACAGGAGGGGCACGAAGAAAAGCGCCACCAGCGGAAGCGTGCGCGTGGCCGACTCGAGCGGCCGCCGGATCGAGACGCCCCACTTCCCGCCGGTGATGGTGCGGAGCATCAGGACGGCGAGGCTGCCCAGCGCGACGCCCGACCAGAAGATGCAGGCAAAGAGATAGGAGTGGAAGAACTGCGCCGGGTCAAACGCGGCGCCCACGGCGCAGAGCAGGAGCCCGGCCACGCCCGCGACGAGGGCCGGCCGTCGGACGCGATCGACGGCGGCATGGACCGCCTCTTCCCCGGTCCTCATTGGGACGACTCCGGCCTGGTTTGGGAGAAGGGAAACGGAGGCGGCTGCGGCGTCGGGCCCGGCGCCGGAGCGACGGCCGGCAGCGCCTCGAGCCGCGCCCGCTCGCCGGGCGGAACGTCGGCGATCCGCGCGTTCTGCGAGAGCTGGAGGGCGCGAATGTACGCGATGATGGCCCAACGGTCCTCGACCGGGATCTGCGCGGCGTAGTCGGGCATCGCGCCGAAGCCGTTGGAGATGACGTCGAAGAAGTGACCTACCGGGGCGTCGCGCAGCCGGTCGATGTGAAACGAGGGCGGAGGGCGGTAGCCGCGCAGGACGACCATCCCACGGCCGCCGCCCGTGCGGTCGTGGCAGGGCGTGCAGTAGATCTGGAAGCGTTCCCGTCCCCGGGCGAGAAGCGGCGGCGTCACCGGAAGCGGAAATTCCGTGACCAGCGACTTCCCATCCGGCGCAGTGCCCCGGTAGAACCTGGAGTCGGCGCGCAGGAATCCCCGCGCCACGACTCCGTCGGGCAGAGGCCTCTCGTTGCGCGCGTCGGGGAAGAAGTCGCTCTTGCCGAGCGGCTTGTACTTGGGCTGGTCGTACATCTCGTTGCGGCAGGCGGCGGCGAAGACCAAGAGCATCGTCAGGAGAGCGATCGGAGCCCGCCGCCGCGCGTGCGAAGTTCGACGTGCGAAGTTCGACGTTGCGTCGAACGCCTGCACGTGGCACGGAGAACGTCGCACCAACATACCTACTCCTCGACCTCCGATACCACCGTCGCGCCGACGGTCTCGAGAAACCTGGACGTCTTCTCCAGCTCGAACAGCGGATCCTTCGCTTCGATGCAGAGAAAAAAGCGGTCGCGCGAGGCGAGCGCAAACCGCGGCGCGTTGAAGATGGGGTGGTAGGGCATGGGCAGGCCGTTCATCCCGAGCATCCCCAGGACCGTGGCGAACGCCGCGAACAGGATGGTCAGCTCGAAAGTGATCGGGATGAACGCGGGCCAGCTCGCCAGGGGCCGTCCTCCGACGTTCAACGGATAGTGCACGACGGCGGAGAACCACTGCATCAGGAGCGCCGTCCCGGTTCCGGTCAGACCGCCGGCCAGGACGACCAGCGGCAGTTTGGTGCGGCGAACCCCCAGGGCATGGGTCAGCTCGTGGATCGGAAAAGGACTGTAGGCGTCCATTCTGCGGAAGCCGGCCTCGTGCGCTTGCCGTGCGGCGGAGACGAGCTCATTGGGATTCTGAAACTCGGCCACCAGGCCGTAGATCTCGCCGTTCTCGGACGGAGAGAGGCTGCTCATGCCTTCCCCTCCCGGCGCCCGGGATCGCCCGTCGGCTCTCCGGCGATCTCCGCCTCCGGCACCAGCGTACGCATCTCGAAGATCGAGATCATCGGCAGGAAGCGGATGAACAGAAAGACCAGCGCCAGGAAGAAGCCGATCGTGCCGAGGAAGAGCGACCAGTCCCAGAACGTGCCCTGGTACATCCCCCACGAGGAAGGGAGAAAGTCGCGGTGGAGGCTGGTGACCACGATCACGAAACGCTCGAGCCACATTCCGGCGTTGACCACCATCGCGACGCACCACAGGATGATCGGCGTCGAACGGACTTTCTTGAACCAGAGGGTCTGCGGCGTGACGATGTTGCAGAGCATCAGCGCCCAGTAGTAGTGGGCGTAGGGTCCGGTCAGCCGGTTCCACACGGTGTACTTCTCGAACGTGTTGGCGCTGTACCAGCCCATGAAGGCTTCGATCATGTATCCGTACCCGACGATGAGCCCCGTGGCGAGCATGATCTTGGCCATGTTCTGCAGATGCCGGGACGTGATGAAGTCCTCGAGCCCGTACGCCGCGCGCAGGGGGATCGACAGCGTCAGCACCATGGCGAAGCCGTCGTAGATCGCGCCGGCCACGAAGTAGGGCGGGAAGATCGTGGAATGCCAGCCGGGGATGATGCCGACGGTGAAGTCGAAGGAGACGACGGTGTGGACCGAGACGACGAGCGGCGTGGCCAGACCCGCCAGGAGCAGGTACGCCGTCTCGTAGCGGTGCCAGTGCCGCGCCGAGCCGCGCCATCCCATGGCCAGCATCCCGTAGATGATCTGAGCGACCTTGCGCCGGGACCGGTCGCGCAGCGTGGCCAGATCCGGGATGAGCCCCACGTACCAGAACAGGAGCGAGACGGTTCCGTACGTCGACACCGCGAACACGTCCCACACCAGCGGGCTTCGCCACTGCGGCCACAAGGCCATCGTGTTGGGGTACGGAAGCAGGTAGTACGCGAGCCACGGCCGGCCCAGGTGGAGCAGCGGGAAGAGGCCGGCCTGGGCCACGGCGAAGAGGGTCATGGCCTCGGCGAATCGGTTGATCGAGGTGCGCCACTCCTGGTGGAGCAGGAGCAGGATCGCCGAGATCAGCGTCCCGGCGTGTCCGATCCCGATCCACCAGACGAAATTGACGATGGCGAAGCCCCAGCCCACCGGGACGTTGACCCCCCAGACGCCGATGCCGCGGACGAGCAGGTAGCCGATGGAGCCGAACATCGCCAGCGTCACGAAGAACGCCAACGCGAATCCCAGCCACCAGAACGGGGGCGTCTTGCGGGCCAGGACGATCGACGAGATCTTGTCGGTGACCGACGCGAACGTGTACCCGGGCTCGAGGATGGGAGGACGGCTCCCGGTCGGCCGCGACGCGCGCTCGCTCATTTCTGTCCGGTCTCCTTGTCGAGCTCGGTGTGCGGGAAATCGGTGCGGACCGCGCCCGGCAGCGCGGGGTTGGGATTGCGCAGGGCGCCCAGGTACGTCGTGCGGGGCCGGGTTCCCAGCTCCGCCAGGAGCGAATAGGTGCGCGGGTCCGCGCGCAGGCGCGACGCGCGGCTCCCCTTGTCCGCCAGATCCCCGAACACGATGGCCTGCGCCGGGCAGGCCTGGGCGCAGGCCGGCGTAATCTCTCCGTCCCGGACCCGGCGGTTCTCGACGTCGGCTCCGATCTTGGCCGCGTTGATGCGCTGGACGCAGTACGTGCACTTCTCCATGACGCCGCGCCAGCGCACGGTCACGTCGGGATTGGCCAGCATCTTGAGCGACGGCGCGCGGAACTGCGTCGCGTAGTGATAGAAGTTGAACCTTCGCACCTTGTACGGGCAGTTGTTGGAGCAGTAACGCGTCCCCACGCACCGGTTGTAGACCATGTCGTTCAGGCCTTCGGCGCTGTGGACGGTGGCCCCGACCGGACAGACCTCCTCGCACGGGGCGTTCTCGCACTGCATGCACGGGACGGGTTGGAAGAAGTGCTGGGGGTTGGCCGGATCGCCGCCGTAGTAGTGGTCGACGCGGATCCAGTGCATCTCCCGGCCCCGCCGGACCTGGTCGCGGCCCACAATAGGTATATTGTTCTCGGCCTGGCACGCGACGTCGCAGGCATTGCATCCGATGCAGGAATTCAAGTCGATCGACAGGGCCCAGGCGTAGGTGTCGGAGGGGACGTTGGGATAGAGCGTCAGGTCGGGCGGGGGCTCCTTCTCGCGCTCATGGACAAAACCGGGACTCTTTCGGAAGTCCTCGACCGTCGCGGCCCGCGCGATCTCCCGTCCCTCCATGTTCTGGTGGAGCTGCGTGCACGAGAGCTCGCGTCGGTCGCCGGTCTTGCGCAGCGCGACGCCCGGCGCCCACCACAGGTTCTTGGACGATCGGATCGGCGCGACGTCGAAGCCGGAGCCGTTGCCGAACTGTCCGGCGCGCCGGCGGCCGTAGCCCAGGTGCACGGTGATCGAATTTTCCGGCAGCCCCGGCTCGATCCACACCGGCGCCCGGACCTTCGCCCCGCCCACCGACAGCTCGACGACGTCCTCCTTGGCCAGGCCCAGGCGCTGTGCGGTGGCGATCGAGAAGAGCGCGGCGTTGTCCCACGTCAGCTTCGTGATGGGGTGTCCCAGCTCCTGGAGCCAGCCGTTGTTGGCGAACCTCCCGTCGTAGACCTTCACGTCGGGGCGGAAGACGATCTCGAGAGCGTCGGGTGGGCGGGCGGAATCCTCGGGCCGTAGGGGCGGGGCCTGTCCCCGCCCGCCGTCGGGCAAGAGAGCTCCCGGGCCGACGGACACGTTCTTCGGCGCGAAGGCCGTCCCGGCGACGACACCGTCGTGGAGCGCCTGCCGCCACTCGGCTTCGAAATCCTTCCCCATCCGGGCCTGCCAGGTGGCGCGTACCAGCTCGTAGCCGGACTTCTCCGGATTCTGCGAGAAGGCCGCGAGCATCTCGTGGGCCGATCGTCCGTCGTACAGCGGAGCGATGAGCGGCTGCACGATGGACGCCGTCCCGTCGAAGGCCCGCGCGTCGCTCCACGCCTCCAGATAGTGGGCCGCCGGGATGTGCCAGTGGCAGAGCAAGGACGTCTCGTCGGCGTACAGCGATTGGTGGACGCGCAGCTTCACCCTGGCCAGGCGCTCGGGCAGGCGCAGGTCCGCCGGCGCATCGTAGACAGGGTTGCCGCCCAGGATCACCAGGGTCGCGACGCGGCCGGCGTCCATGTCTTCGGTGAGCTGCGTCAGGTCCGCGAGCTGATCGCTCGGGCGCGCTCCGACCGGGTCGATCGCGACGATCGTCTGGCCGAGGTTGCCCAGGGAGGCGTTCATGGCATGGGCCAGGGCGTGCACGGCGGGGCTCTCCGCGTCGCCGGCCAGGACGACGCCGCGTCCCTTGTGCGCCTTCAGGTCGGCGGCGAGGGCGGCGAGGAAAGGATCCGCGGACGGGGCCGCCCCCGGCGCGGCGCCGACCGCGGCGGCGAGCGCGCGCGCGAAGGATTCCAGATCGCCGGCTCGAAGCGGCCGGCGGTGATCGGCGTTGGCTCCGGTCACCGTCGCCGTCGACTCGACGACGTAGAGCCGGATTCCCGGCCCTCCCGACGCGAGCTCGCGGCGCCGGGCCGCGAAATCGCGCGCGTGGCGGAGGTGGCCCGGGCCGCTGGCGAGGAAATCCGATCCGAGCGAAAGGACCACGTCGGCGCGGTCCAGCCGCGGCACGACATCGACCGGCTGCCCGAACGCGGCGCGCGCGCCCGCGAGCGCGTTGTCGCGTGTGGCCGCCTCCCATTGGACCCATCGGGCGGCCGGGAACTCGGCCAGGAGGGCCTCCATCTGCGCGGCGAGCGTGGGCGAGCAGACCGTGTCCGTCAGGAACCGCAGGCCCGCGCCGCGCCGCCCGCGCTCGGCCTCGGCCGCCGCGCGCATTGCGCCCAGGAACGCCGGCCAGGGCCGGATCTCCTCGAGATACGTGAGCGTCTGCGAGCGGTCCGGATCGTACAGGCCGTACAGGGACGCCTGCGAATAGAGGTCGCACGCGCCCAGGCTGGCCGGATGGAGGGGATTCCCCTCGGCCTTGGTCGGCCGCCCCATGTGGCTCTCGACGAGGAGTCCGGTCGCGGTTCCGGAGAGGGTGTGCGCGGTGGCGAAGAAGAGCGGCCGGCCGCCGGGAACGACCTCCTCCGGCTGCCGGACGTAGGGCACGATCTTCTCCGCCGGCTGCCGGGTGCACGCGGTCAGCCCGGCCAGGGCGAAAGAAACCCCGAGGAATTTCATCAGGTCCCGCCGGTCGAGTCCCTCGGCGTGGGCCAGCTCGTCGATCGAGATCTCCCCGGCCAGCGCCCGCTCGAACTCCGGCGTGCGCGCGAGCTCCTCGAGGCTGCGCCACTGCCGCGGCCCGGCCCCCGTTCCCCGATGACTCGGCAGTTTTGTCACCCGTTCGCCTTCCGCCTCATCGATGGCATGTCGAGCAGCTCTCCAGAACTCTTCGGCTTCTCAATCCATATTCCTTCGCCAGTGTCCTGCCGTACTCCTCACGGTCCACGTCCGCGGGCGGCTGCCAGCCCATGGTGAAGACCGCCTCCCTGGGCCGGAGGAATTTTTCCGGGTGGCGGTGGCACTCCAGGCACCATCCCATCTGCAGCCGTGCCGCCTGGAACACCAGCGGCATCTGATCGACGCGCCCGTGGCAGGTCTCGCAGCCGACCCCCTTGTTCACGTGGATGGAATGGTCGAAATAGACGAAGTCGGGCAGGTCGTTGACCCGCGTCCACTCGAGCGACCGCCCGGTGCGGAAGCTCTCCCGCACCGGCTCGAGGTATGGGCTCTGCGCCCAGATCTGCGAATGGCAGTTCATGCACGTCTTGGTCGGAGGGATTCCGGCGAACGCGGCCTTCTCCACCGAAGTGTGGCAATAGCGGCAGTCGATCCCGATCGCGCCGGCGTGGTGCGCGTGGGAGAACTGCACGGGCTGTTCGCGCGCGACGTTCTGCTGCGTGGTGTAGGGAGACGCTTCGAGGACGTAGAAGAGCCATCCCAGGAAACCGAGGACGAAGACAGCGCCGAAGATCGAGACGCGCGAGATGGTATTGGTGCTGCGATGGAAGATCTGCGGCATGAATCTATCGACGAGCTCCTCGGACCGGCCGCGATCGTATCCCATTGCGATACCCCGCAAGGCGGCGCCGTCCGGACCAGGCCGTGTCCGCGTCTCGGTATCGCTCTTGCATCGGAAACGGCCGTCCCTTCGAAAGGAGAGAGGAGCTCGTCATCGCCCCGCCCGGATCGACAGCTCGCGACGGCCCGTTCTTCGCGACGCGCGAGGAAGCCGGCCGCTCGCTGGCGGCGGTGCTGCCGTCGCGCCTCCCGAGCCGCGGCGCGCTGCTGCTCGCGATCTCGCAGCGAGCCCTGCCCGTGGCTCGCATCGTGGCGCGCCTCCTCGACGCTCCTCTCGATCTGGCGCTGGTACGCAGGCTGCGTCTCGCCGGAGGAACGGCCGTGGGCGCCGTCGCCCGTGGCGTGATGTTGATCAACGAAGGCCTGATCGGAAGGATGCGTCTGGAGCGGGAAGTGGTGGAGGCGCTCGCTTCGCAGGCGAGCCGGGAGCTGGCGCGCGAAGAGGCCGACCTGCGCGGCGGAAGGCCGTCCGAGAACGTCGTCGGAAAGACGGCGATTCTCGTCGACGACGGGTTGGGAGACCCCGGCGAATGGGTCGCGGCTGCCCGGGCCCTGCGCCGCCAGGGCGCGGCCCGAGTGTGGCTGGCCGCTCCGGCGCTCGCGGATTCCGCGCGGTTTCTCGTGTCCGGGGCGATGGAGGAGGTCGTCACCGTGCGGCCCGCGCCGGCCGACGGCGTGTGGTACGGCGCCGACGGCCCTCCGGCCGCGAGCAATCGGGCCCCGGACTCTGCCAGCGCGACGGCGTCCTGACAGGCATCACGAGAAAACGCGATCACGCGAGCCATCCTCCCCGAAACCCGGCCTTGCGCAGCCCGGCAACGAGGTACCGGCAGCGGCGCATCCGGCTCCAGACGAGCTCGCTCGAAAAGTTCTCGATCATCAGGACGATCGGCCCCTGGTTCAGGCCGAAGACCCAGGGCGAGACCCAGCCGAAGGGGCATTTGGTCCTCTCCGGAAAAGTCGCGTTGAAGCTCGCATCGAACCCGTACTCCTGTCGCTCCTTGAGCCTCACGTTCTCGATCAGATAACGCATTGTGGGCACAACGATCTCCGGAGCGAAGGGGAGCGAGGCCACCACCGCCCAGGGAGACATCGTCCCGTCGTCCGGGCCGAACGGCGCTCCGCGCGCCAGGTAGCCGTAGAACCGCCGCTCGATGCCGTCGACCTTCCGCATCGCGGGGCCCGGGCCGTCGCTGGCGGTGATGCCCCAGCATCGCTCGTTGTAGTCGCGCAACTGCCGCGGATTGCGAATGGCGTATTCCTGCTGCACGAGCGTGGCCCGCCGGCTGTTCTCGAAATAGTCGATACCGTGCCTTCCGACGAAATCGTCCTGGATCGCGCGCAGGTCGATCCAGACGTGGGGAAGCTGATGGATGAAGAGCGGCCCGGCGTAGAGCAGCTGCGTCCCGTAGATCTTCTTCCAGGAATACGAAGACCCCCACGCCTGGTAGCTCTCCACGCCAAGGGGGTGGGTCGGCGAGCCCAGGGCCAGCGCGTAGAGCAGCAGGCCTTCGCTGTACCCTTCCCAACTGCAGGGGAGGAATCCGGTCTCCGGCTTCCATCCGTGCGAGACGGTGGCCCCGCGGTTCAGAGCCCAGGTCCAGTCGATCCGCCGGTAGAGAAGATCGGCGAGTCGGCGGATCTGCGCCTCTTTCTCATCGTCGCGGTCAAAGTACTCGGCGGCGAAGAGAGCTCCGGCGATGAACAGCGCCGTGTCGATCGTGGAGAGCTCGCAGTTCCACGCTCTGCGGCCGGTGGCCATGTCGAGGAAGTGGTAATAGAAACCGCGGTACCCGGTCGCGTCGGACGCGCGTGATTGCGGACTCTGGTGAAAGAAACGCAGCGTGGCGAGCGAACGCTCGACGGCGTCCCCGCGGCTCCAGAGGCCGCGTTCGACACCTGCGGCGTAACAGGTCAGCGCAAGGCCCACGACGGCGATGCTCGCGGGAGCGGCGGGATCCGTCTTGTCCCGGACCAGGCCGTTGTCGGGATTGGCCTGCTCGACGAAGTAAGGGAAGCCCTCCGCAACCACCCGGTCGAGCATGTTCCGGTCGTCCTCGGTCGGCGTCGCGTCGGGTGCCGGCAAGCCGGATCCCGTCTTCATGCAAGCCTCGGCGTCGCCGCCGTCGCCGGGCGCGGAGACAGAGCCGTCACATGGTCCGCCATTTTCCTCTCGAGCAGCGGCGTGCGAGATTTATGCCGCTCGGGGCAGGGGGCGGTCGGACGGCCGCGGTTTCCTATCTCTTGCGCCTCTTCGCGCCGGCCCCGAGCAGGAAACCGGCCGCAGCGCCTCCGGCGAGAAAAACGAGCCCCCGCGCTCCGGGCGCGCGGGGACGGGCCTCGCGGTAGTCCGACTCGGGGAACGGCCCCAGTACGGGAGATTCTCCGGTCATCGCTCGATGGAGCACTTGAGCGAGGTGCAGGGCCTCTCGGCCCGTCTCCTGCCGGATCTGCTCCCGGCACGAGAAGCCGTCGGCCATGACCAGAGTTTCAGGGGCCGCGCCGCGCACCGCCGGGAAGAGGGCTCGATCGCCGATGGCAACGGACACGTCGCGATGCTCGAAGCCGAAGCCGCCGGCCATCCCGCAGCAGCCGTCGTTGGGCTCCTCGATCTCGAGCCCGAGGCCCCGCAGGATCTTCTCCTGGGCCTGCGTGCCCAGGACCGACTTCTGGTGACAGTGCGTCTGGACCAGGGCCCGGCCCTTCAGCGTGCCGGCGGACCAGTCGGGCGCCTTCTCGGCGAGAAGCTCGGAGAACAGGACCGTCTGCGCCGCCAGCCGGCGCGCCTCCTCGTCGTCAGGGAGGAGCTCGACCGCTTCGTCGCGGAAGACCGAAGCGCAGGACGGCTCCAGGACCACCAGCCGGGTGCCCGCGCGGAGCTCCGGAGACAGGGCGGCGAGGACGTCGCGCAGAAAGGATCGGGCCAGGCCGAGCATGCCGAAGTCGTAGAGCGGGCGGCCGCAGCACAGCGGGCGGCCGGGAAGAGCGACCTCGAACCCCGCGGCCTCCAGAACCTCGACCGCGGCGCGCGCCGTGCCCGGTTGGAAGTGGTTGTTGAACGTGTCGGGCCAGAGAAGGACGCGGCGGCCGGGAAGGCGGGACGCGGGACGCGGGACGCGGGACCCGGAGGCCTCGGCCCGCCGCGTGCGCCGGAACCAGTGTCGGAACGTCTCCGCGGCGAAATCGGGGATCTCGCGGCGGCCGTCGATGCCCGCGGCCCAGCGCGCCAGAGGCGCGGTCGAGCGGCCGTGAGTCAGGAGATTCGCCAGACCGGGGGCCGCGCTCGCCACGCGCGCCCACCACGCGATCAGGCCGAACGCGTAGGCCGAGCGGGGCCGCAGCCGGCCGGCGTAGTAGTGGGAGAGGAATTCCGCCTTGTACGTCGCCATGTCCACGCCGACCGGACAATCCGTCTTGCAGCCCTTGCAGGAGAGGCACAGGTCGAGTGAGTCCTTCACCTCGCGGCTTTTCCACCCCTCGGTCAGGACGTCTCCGCGCAGCATCTCGAAGAGCAGGCGCGCGCGCCCGCGCGTCGAGTGCTCCTCCTCGCGCGTGACGAAGAAGCTCGGACACATGGTTCCGCCTTCCGTGCGGCGGCACTTGCCGACGCCGACGCACCGCAGAACCGCCCGGGCCAGGCTTCCCTCGTCCTGGGGATACCCGAAAACGGTCTTGACCGGCGGCGGGTCGTAATCCGTTCCCAGGCGCAGGTTCTCCGTCGCCGAGTAGGCGTCGACCACCTTTCCCGGATTCATGCGGCCCTGCGGGTCCCAGATGCGCTTGAACTGCCGGAACGCCTCGATCAGCTCCGGCCCGAACATCCGGGGAAGCAGCTCCGCCCGCGCCTGCCCGTCGCCGTGCTCGCCGGAGAGCGAACCGCCGTAGGAGACGACCAGATCCGCCGCCCGATAGAGAAAGGCTCGGAACCTCTCGAGACCGGGTTCGGTTTCCAGATCGAAGTCGATGCGCGTGTGCAGACACCCCTGGCCGAAGTGCCCGTAGAAGACGCCTTCGTAGCCGTGCTTCTCCATCAGGGCGCGCAAGTCGCGCAGGTAACCGCCCAGCCTTTCCGGCGGCACGGCGGAGTCCTCCCACCCTTCCCAGGTGAGAGGCTTGCCCGCGACGTGCGCGGTCGCGCCGAGGCCGGACTCTCGAACCCTCCAGATCCCGGCCGCCTCCTCGGGATCGTCGTACAGCCGGACGCCGAGGGCTCCGCGCCGCTTGAGCTCGTCCATGGCCTGGCGGGCCTTGGCGTCGGACTCCTCCTTGGAATCTCCTCCGAACTCGATCAACAGCCAGCCGTTGCCCTCCGGCAGCAGCCTCAGGCTTGCGGGATGGAGTTGGACCGCTTTCATGTCGCCGACCAGGCGGTCGTCCATCCCCTCCAGGCCGATGGGTCGATGCGCGAGGACGTGCGGCACGCAGTCGGCCGCGGAGAAGACGCTCTCGAAACCGGCGACCACCAGGGAGCGGGCCGGAGGGTTGGGAAGCAACTGCACCACCGCCTCGAGCACCACCACGCACGTCCCCTCCGAGCCGACCAGCGCGCGCGCCACGTCAAAGCCTTTTTCCGGGAGGAGGTACGGGAGGCTGTACCCGGAAACGCGGCGCGGAATGTCCGGGTACATCTTTCGAATCCGATCCGCGTAGCGATCGGCAAGAGCCTTCAGGTCGCGGTAGATCTCGCCGCGGCGGCCCCCCTCCGCGACGATCCGGGCGAGCTCCTCCGGCGGCGTCTTTCCGACCCGCATGCGGACGCCGTCGGACGTGACGATCTCCAGCTCCGCGACCTGGTCGGCCGTCCTGGCGCCCTCGCCGTCGAAGGCGGCCATGACCGAGTGCACGCCGCACGAGTCGTTGCCGATCATTCCTCCCAGCGTGCAGCGGTCGTGCGAGGCGGGATCGGGACCGAACGTCAGGCCGTGTCGGGCGGCGGCGGCCTTGAGGTCGTCCAGGATCGTTCCCGGCTGGACCACGGCCAGGCGCCGGCGGGAATCGATCGACAGGACTCGGTGGAAGTATTTGGAGGTGTCCAGGACGACCGCCACGTTGCAGCACTGCCCGGCGAGGGACGTGCCGCCGCCGCGCGACACGATCGGTGCTCCGAACCGACGGCACACCCCGAGAGCCTCCAGCAGGTCCTCTTTGTCGCGGGGAACGACGACGCCGATGGGAACCTGGCGGTAGTTCGATGCATCGGTGGCGTAGAGAGCGCGGCTCCCGGCATCGAAGCGGATTTCTCCGCGGACCGAGCGGAGGAGCTCGCGCTCGAGCGACGCGGCGTCGACGTCGAAGCGAATGGGGCCCTTGCGGAGATTGGCGGAATCGATCGGGACGCTCGACAGGGGGGGGCGATTCTTCACGATGAGTCTTTCTCTCGCAACTTCGAGAGCATATGTGCGATGCGAGCGCGATCGGGGAGAAATACTCATCGCGGCCGAGCCACGGGAGTCCTCCGTCCTCGGTCCTCAGTCCTCAGACCTCATCCTCGGTCGTGAATCACGAGGATTGGTGCCACACGCGCTTCGCGCGCGGGAGGCACGAGGCGTGACGACGGCTCGAAATGAAACGGCCCCGCCGGGGCGGGGCCGTCCTGGCTTCCCTCGGTCGAGACCCCCGCGGCGCGGGAATCCGGATCGACGGAACTCGAATCCCTAGCGGCGGCTCCGATCCGGGACCGCCGGCGTGGGGTTCATCGCCGTGGAGTTGGCCGTCGCCGAGTCGAGAGTCGGGTAGAGATTCGAGCAGAAGAACGGGCTGACGTACAGGCACAGCCAGGAATCGGTGTGCTCGTTCTGGAACGCGACGCTCTTCTGCGTCCTTTCCGCGCGACTCAGCGGTTTCGCCTGCGCTCGCTCACGGACGCTGTGCGTCTGGTCCTGCGCCAGCGCCATCGATCCGGACAGGACCGCCGCCATCAGGCCGGCCATCACGGTCCTTCCTATCTTTCTGGAGCTCATCGATACCTCCTTTCGTCGACCGCGCCCGCGAGTTGTCCCCTCGCGAACACACCGTTGGAAGTTCACAACGCGTGCCAGACGGCAACCGGCTGTGTCTTCAGTGAATTAAAAGAGGACAGCGCCGAGCCGTCTCTCCGAAGGACTCGAAATCGAGTCGTCACCGAAGCGGTGGTCGCACGGTGAGACCGCCGCATCTGGAGTATCGGAGAGGGAACTAGAATCGAGATTCCGGAGGATCACCATGAAGCGACTGGCCGGCGGCTTTGCCCTCTTTTTCGCGCTCGTCGGGCCGGCGTGCGCGCAGGACCTTGGCGCCCTCTTTCAGAAGGCCAAGGAGCAGGTCAAGACGTCGTCCTTCGACGCGGCCCTGAAGACGCTCGACGCCCTGGACACGGAGAGCCGAAAGCCCGGCCTGGAGAAGGCCCGTACCCAACTCGAGCCGGCGCTGGCATTCTACCGCGCGGTGTGCCTGGCCAATCTGGACAAACCCGGGCCGGCCCAGGAGCAGTTCGAGATCTTCCTGGGGTTCACCCCCAACGCCTCGCTCGACCGCGCGATGTACTCGAAGAAAGTCATCGCCGCTTTGGACGATGCGCGCAAGACGGTGGCCAAGCGGGGAGAGCCCGCTCCGGGCATGCCCTCCCTGGCCGGCGCGTACCGGGGTTTCCGCCTGAGCCAGGCCGTTCCGGTCGAGCCGCCGCGAGAGGACTGGGGCAACGGGCCGGCGCGGTTCCTGATGACGCCGGAGGAGAAGCGGGAGTGGGAGCGCCAGTCCGACGCCGTGGCGCGCTCGGAATTCGTCACGAAGTTCTGGGCCGCGCGCGACCCGAAGCCGGAGACGCCGGAGAACGAGTTCCGCCAGGAGTTCGAGCGGCGCGTCGCGTTCGCCGATCAGAATCTGGCGCAGGGCGAAACGCGCGGCGCCCTGACCGATCGGGGCATGGTCTTTCTCCTGCTCGGCCCGCCCACCTACGTCGGACGAAAACCGATCGGGGCCGGAGAAGACGCTTCGGAAGCCTCCGGCAACTCCACGGTCGGGCGTCACGACGCGGAAACGGCGGCCCACCTGGGCGCCGCCAACCGCGCCTCCAGCGGGCAGACGGCCGCGGCGATTGACCGCGTGAGCGGTCCCGGGACCCAGATGGCAGACAGCTCCGCCAACAGCTGGCGCGAGATTTGGCACTACCGTAAGGAGCTCCTGCCGCCCGGCGTGCCCTACCAGCAGGTCGACTTCGACTTCATCACCCGCAAGGGCTACGGCCAGAACGTGCTCCAGCGGGAGGCCGCGACGCTCAACACCCTGGAGAGCGCGCGCAAGGCGACGGCGTGGGCCGCGGCGGCGGGGGAGAAGAAGAGCTGAAACGATCGCCGGGAACGCGCGTGACGTGCGACGTTCTACGTTGAGCTGGCATCACCGATGTAGATCGTAGGACCTCGACACGTCACCTTCACTCGCTCCGGCTCGCCGCAGAGGGGAACGGACAGGAGCCCCGGTGGTGCCTCCGCAGCTCCGGCGACGGCTATTCAACGTAGAACGTAGTACCTCCCCGTGGCTTCGCGGCGCGACCAAGTTTCGCGGACTGGATTCGCGAAACGACTCGCGCCGCGGGAGCCGGAGCGGAGGTCTCGCGATCAGGCGTTCGGTCGAGCCGGCATCCGGGCGAGCCGAACGCCGGTGGGCGCGTACGAGCGCGCAGATCGCGAACCGCAGCTCCGGCGACGGCTATTCAACGTAGAACGTAGTACCTCCCCGTGCCTTCGCGGCGCGACCAAGTTTCGCGGACTGGATTCGCGAAACGACTCGCGCCGCGGGAGCCGGAGCGGAGGTCTCGCGATCAGGCGTTCGGTCGAGCCGGCATCCGGGCGAGCCGAACGCCGGTGGGCGCGTACGAGCGCGCAGATCGCGAACCGCAGCTCCGGCGACGGCTATTCAACGTAGAACGTAGTACCTTCCCGTGCCTTCGCGGCGCGACCAAGTTTCGCGGACTGGATTCGCGAAACGACTCGCGCCGCGGGAGCCGGAGCGGAGGTCTCGCGATCAGGCGTTCGGTCGAGCCGGCATCCGGGCGAGCCGAACGCCGGTGGGCGCGTACGAGCGCGCAGATCGCGAACCGCAGCTCCGGCGACGGCTATTCGGCCCGCAGCGTGATCGCGGGATCGACGCGCGCGGCGTGCCAGGCCGGGATCGCGCAGGCCACGCCGGCTACCGAGAGAAGCGCCGCGATCACGCCGAGGTAGGTCGCCGGATCGAGCCGCGAGACGCCGAAGAGCAGCGTGGCGATGGCCTGGCTGGCGATCACCGCGCCGGCGATCCCGATTGCCACGCCCAGGCCCGCAAGCGCCATTCCCTGGCGCGTGATCAGGGCGAGGAGGCTCGCGCGGGAGGCGCCCAGAGCCGCTCGGACGCCGATCTCGCGCATCCGTTCGGTTACGCTGCCGGACAGGACGCCGTAGATGCCGATCGCCGCGAGCGCCAAGGCGGTCAAGGCGAAAGCCTCGAAGAGGACCAGCGCGAAACGTCGCTGGGCGGCAGACCGCGCGAGAAGCTCCTCCAGGGTCGCGACCCGGACGACCGGCTGGTTCCTGTCCACCGACCAGATCGCTTCGCGCAGCGGAGCGGCCAGCGCCGGCGCATCTCGCCCTCGGACGACCAGGGACATGGCCAGATCGGGCCAGGGCCAGTGCGTCGGCGTGACGTACATGGCGTTGCCGTCGTTGATGGCCAATGACTGTTGCTTGACGTCGCCGACGACGCCGATGACCGTGTTCCAGGCGCCGACGTCGGCGCCGATGTGGAAGCGCTGGCCGATGGGATCGCGGGCGCCGAATTCCTTCTTCGCGAAGGACTCGCTGATCAGCGCCGCCGGTGGAGCGCCGGGAAGGTCGTCGCGGGCGTCCAGCAGTCGGCCGCGGCGCAGCGGGATTCCCAGGGCCTCGCAGTAGCCCGGGCTCACGGCGTAGCGGAAAGCGGCTTCTCGGGGCGCGCCGCCGTCCTTTTCGAATTGAGCGCCGTACACGTCGTAGTCGCCGCTCAAGGGCAGCTGGCTGGTGAACGCGGCGGCCTCCACGCCCGGCACGCGGCGGACCTCTTCGAGCGCCCGCGAGAAGAAGCGAGGCGCGGCCGAGGTGTCGTCAAAGGCGTGCCCGGACAGCTGGACCTGCATGGTGAGGACGTGCGAGGGTTGGAATCCGGGCGCGACCGCGAACAGGCGGTTCAAGCTGCGCCAGAGCAGTCCGGCGCTCACCAGAAGGACCAGGGCGAGCGCGACCTCCGAGACGACGAGCGTGCGGCGGGCTTGCTGGTGGCCGCCGGCGCTGCGGCGCGAGCTCTGGGAGAGCTGCGCCTGCGGATCGCCCCGCGAGGCTTGCAGCGCGGGGATCAGCCCGACGGCCAGACCGATCGCGGCGGTGATCCCGACGGCGAACCCGAGGACACCGAGATCGAGGCCGATCGCGCCGGCGCGCGGAAGCTCCGGAGGGGAAAGCGCGACCAGCGCCCGCACGCCGACCGCGGCGACCGCCACGCCGAGAGTGCCTCCAATCAGGGCCAGCAGAAGGCTCTCCGTCAGGAACTGCCGGATCAGACGATGGCGCCCCGCGCCGAGCGCGAGCCGCAGAGCGACCTCTCCGCGTCTCTGCGCGCCGCGCGCCAGGAGGAGGTTCGTCACGTTCACGCAGGCGATCGCCACCAGCAGGATGACCGCACCCAGGATGGCGAGCAGCGCGGGCTTGACGTCGCGCGTCAGGTCGCTCTGGAGAGACGTGAGGAGAAATGTCTTGGGAGGGCCGCCGGAACTCTCGTAGCCCTTGGGATGCAGCCGTCCGAGGGTCGGCAGGATCACCGCGAGCTCGCTCGCCGCTCCCTCCCTCCCGACGCCGGGCTTGAGCCGGCCGACCATGCGCAGGTGGTGCCCCCATTCCCGGCCATCGGACGGGAGCGAGGGCCGGTACTGCAGCGGCGCCCAGAGGCGCGCGGAGGGGGCCAGCACGTTTTCGAACGCCGCGGGCATGACGCCGATGACGGTGTAGCTGTCGCCGTCGAGCGTGATCGGCCGTCCCACGATCGCGCGATCGCCGGCGAAGCGCGCGCGCCACAGGACGTCGCTCAGGATCACGACGCGGGGACCGTCGGGCAGGTCGTCGGAGGCCCGAAAGTCCCGGCCCAGGGCCGGGGGCATCCCGAGCGCGCGGAAGTACGCCGGCGTGACGCGCTGTCCCTCGAATCGCTCCGGCTGGTTCCCGCCGATCATCGTGGGTTGCCACGGTTTGACCACCGCGAGCGCCTCGAACGAGCGGCTACGCTCGGACAGGCCGTAATACGTTCCGAAGGAGGGGTACTGGCGGGAGCCGGAGCCCTGCGACTCCCAGACCATCGTGACCCTTTCGGGGTGCGGATACGGAAGCGGCGCGAAGAGGATCGGGTTGACCGCGCTGAAGATCGCCGTGCTGGCTCCGATCCCCAGGGCCAGCGTGAGCGCGCCCACGGCCGTGAAACCCGGGCTCTGGCGCAGCCGGCGGGCGGCGTAGCGCAGATCGGCGAAGCCGACGGCCACGGCGTTCTCCCATCCGAAGGCGCGGACCTCTTCCCGCACCCGCGCGGCGCTGCCCAGATCCCGCCGCGCGCGCCGGCGGGCCTCCTCCGGGGTCAGACCGTTCGCCTCGAGCTCGGCCGCGGCCTCTTCGAAGTAGTGTTCGACTTCGTCGGCGATGTCGCGGTCCGCGTCCGCGCGGCGAGCCAGGACCGAAAGGCCGCGGATGAGTTGCCTCCAGGCAGACACGTCAGGCCTCCGCGTTCAACAGCCGCGAGATCGCCGCGGCCCGGCGCGTCCAGTCCGCGGTCGCGACCTCGAGCTGCTTCCTGCCGGCCCGGGTGAGCGCGTAGAACCTCGCCCTCCGCGCGTTCTCCGTGCGCCGCCATTGCGCTTGGAGCCATCCGGAGCGCTCCAGGCGCTGCAGGGCGGTCAGAAGAGATCCCGGATTGACCTTGAAGACCCCTCGCGAGATCTGCTCCACGCGCCGGGCGATCCCGAACCCGTGCATGGGCTCGAGGCTCAGGGTCTTCAAGATGAGCATGTCGAGCGTCCCCTGGATGACGTCGGTGTTCGGCTGGTCCATCGCTTCCCCCGGATTCCTCCGCGCGGCCTCGAGACCATAGCCCGCTCTCATCTTGATTGTCAAGATGTGATGATCGGGAGGAGCGGTCGGGCAGGCTAGCCGCGGCGGCGCGCCCGACGGTAGAACCAGGCGAAGATCTTCTTCGCCCGCGGCGTCAGCCGCTTCTTCTGCTGCTGGTCAGCCAGGTGGCGAGCGATCTCCGAGTACGTCGGGTAGGCGTGGACGGTGTCCGAGATGGCCTTCAGCCCCACGCCCGCCTTCATGGCCAGCGCGAACTCGTGGATGAGCTCGCCGGCCCGCGCCGAGACGATCGTGGCGCCCAGGATGCGGTCGGTCCCCTTGGCCACCAGCACCTTGGCGAACCCGGCGTCCTCGGCCTCGACGACCGCGCGATCCACGTCGAGCATCGGCTCCTTGTACACGTCGTAGCGGACCCGGCGCTTGATCGCCTGCTCTTCGTTCAGGCCGACGCGCGCGATCTCGGGCGACGTGTACGTGCACCACGGGATCACCGAAAGGTCCACCTTCGCCGGGAGCCAGGGGAGAAGGATGTTGCGCGCCACGGTGCGCGCGTGCAGGTCCGCCACGTGCGTGAACTGGAGGGAGCCGGCGATGTCGCCGGCGGCATAGATGTGGGGCTGCGAGGTGCGCAGGCACTCGTCCACGGTGATCCCGCGCTCGGTATAGGCCACGCCGGCGGCCTCCAGATCGAGTCCATCGACGTTGGGGATCCGGCCCGCCGCCACCAGAATCGCATCGCAATCCACCGGCTCGCGGTCCTTGCCCTCCACCTCGACCCACACCCGCGTGCGCGCCCCCTGTTTGGTCACCATCTTCACGTCGGCGTTGGGGACGACGCGCACGCCGTCCGCTTGAAGGGCGCCGAGGGCGGCGTCGGAGGCGTCGGCGTCCTCCCTTCGGAGGATCCTCGGGCCGCGCTGCACGATCGTCACCGAGACCTTCAGCCGCGCCAGCGCCTGTCCGAGCTCGCAGCCGATCGGCCCGGCCCCCAGCACGACCATGCGCAGGGGCTTCTCGTTGAGCTCGTCGAAAATCGTCTCGTTGGTGTAGACGCGCGCGTCCTGCAGCCCCTCGATGATAGGAATGCCGGCCCGGGAGCCGGCCGCGATCACGATGTTGCGGGCCTTCAAGACGACGTCGCCGACCGCGACCTCGTGCGGAGAGACGAAGCGCGCGGAGCCCCGGAACACGTCGACGCCCAGGCTCTCGAAGCGCTCCTCCGAATCGTGGGGCGCGAGGCGCGCGCGGCGGTCGCGCAAACTCTGGAAGATTTTCGGGAACTCGTAGATGGGCTCCTGCGGCGAAAGTCCCCATTCCTCGCCGCGGCGGACGTGGTGGATCAGCCGCGCGGAGGCGATAAGCGCCTTGGACGGGACGCAGCCGGTGTTCAGGCAATCGCCTCCCATTCGGGCGCGCTCGACGAGCGCCGCGCGGCCGCCCAGGCCCGCCGTCGCCGCGGCGGTGACGAGCCCGGCCGTGCCCGCTCCGATGACGACGACGTTGTAGACGCCCCTTCCCTTCTCTTCCAACGAGCCTCCGTGTCGTCAGGATAACCGTGGCCGGGCCGAGGAGGAATAGACTGACGCCCCTGCGGAGGACGCGCGGGTGAAAAAGAAGGTATCGGTTTCTCGGATTTCGGCGGCGCCGGGGTCCTCTCGGGTGCCGGTGTAGCCATGGGTTCGGCCGCGGCTTCCCGGTACGACTTCATCGCGATCGGCGGGGGCAACACGGGCCTGGCCGCCTCTTACCGGATCGCGGCGGCCGGCAAGAAGGTCGCGTTGGTGGACCGGGGTCCCGTGGGCGGTCTCTGCTCGCTCGCCGGATGCAATCCCAAGAAGGTCTTCGTGCGAGCCACCGAGGTCTTGGACGAGGTGCGTCATGCCGGACAGCACGGCATCCACGCGTCGGTCGAAGGCATCGATTGGGCCGCGGTCCTCGCGCGCAAGCGGAGCTTCACCGACCCGGTCCCCGCGGCGACCGAGGAGGCCCTGGCCAAGAACGGCGTCGAGCGCGTGCGTGGGCAGGCGCGCTTCGTCTCGCACGAGGCGATCGCCGTGGACGGCCGCGCACTCTCGGCCGAGGGCTTTCTGATCGCAACAGGATCGAAGCCGCGCCCGCTCGCCTTCCCGGGAGCCGATCTGGTTCTCACGACCGACGACATCCTGAGCCATCCGAGCGTCCCCGAGTCGCTCGTGATCCTCGGCGCCGGCGTGGTGGCCTTCGAGTTCGGCCAGGTGTTCGCGCGGCTGGGCTCCCGCGTCGTCTTTCTGATGCCGTCGGACCGGGCCCTCCGTGGCGCCGACGAGACTCTCGTCGCCGCCGTGGTCGAGCATTCGCGGAGTCTCGGAATCGAGTTCGTGACGCACGCCCGGGTCCGCGCGGTGACGGCGAGCGAGGCCCGCTTCTTCGTCGACGCCGAGATCGGCGGCAAGACCCGCGTGCTGGAGGCCGACTTCGTCTTGAACGGGGCGGGACGGGTTCCCGCTCTCGAGAGTCTCGATCTGCCGGCCGCCGGCGTCGCGGCGGATAAGCACGGGGTCCTCGTCGACGATTACCTGCGCAGCCCCGGCAACCGCCGCGTCTTCGCCGGAGGCGACGCGCACGGCAAGCGACAGCTCTCGCCGGTCGCGTCCTACGAGGGGCGCATCGTGGCGAAGAATTTCCTCCAGGGGGACGTCGAGCGCGTGTCCTACGACGCCATCCCGCAGGCTGTCTACACGGTGCCTCCCCTGGCCTGGGTGGGACAGACCGAGGCCCAGGCGTGTGAAGCCGGCCACGAGGTCAAGGTGACGTCGAACGACATGGAAGCCTGGAGGGTCTACGCCATCGCCGGAGAGCGGCCGGCCAGGGCCAAAGTCGTGATGGAGGAAGGAACCCGCCGCATTCTCGGCGCGCATCTCTACGGCGCCGGAGCGGCCGAGCTCATCCACGTCTTCGCCATGGCCATGCGGTTTGGCCTGACTGCAGCGGATCTCGAGACGATGGTCTGGGCCTATCCGACGTTCTCTTCCGCGTTTTCGAGCGTGCTTGCGTAGGCGTAAGGCGTGAGGCGTGGTGGATAACAATTCCTAGATTGTTATTCCTTCATCCTCCCTCTCGACTACTTCCGCACGTAGGTCCCGTCGAACACGGTCGACCAGGTCCGGCCTTCGTTGGTCGATGCCTCCCAGTGCTGCTCGACGCGGTCGGGCGCGAGGGGCGTCCACGTGATCCGGTGCACCACGCGCGTAGCCTTCTCCTTCACCGACGGGCGGGTGCCGATCAGGACCATCTTGCCGCCCTCCAGGCCGCCGTTCAATTCGAGCAACCCTCCGTGATCGTCCACCCACGTCTGGTGCCAGTGTCCGGTCACCGCGTCATAGACGTTCAGGCTCGTGCCGCGGCCGCCCTGCGCGGATTCCCAGTTCTCCTGAAGGCCGCAGCCGTCGAACAGCGAGACCACGTGGTTCTTCCCGGCCGGCTTTCCGGCCGCGTTGATCACGTTCCAATCGCCCAGCCAGAAGTCGAACTGCCGGTACGTTGCCGCGGTGCAGGGCTTGGGCTCGGCCGTCGGCGACGGCGACTTCCTGCTCTTCTGGGCCAGCGCGGTCGGCGCCAGCGTGAGGAGGATCACCGCCACGGCGAGGAATGGAATCCGGGATCGCATCATCGGCTTCCCCTTTCGGGCACTAGAATATCCGCATGGATCGGGCCGAGCGTTTCGTCACGTTCGCGGATTTCTGGCCGTTCTACGTCGGTCAGCACCGGCGGTTTGGCACACGCGTGCTCCACTTCGCCGGCACGACACTCGGCCTCCTGGGCCTGGCCCGCGCGATCGCCGCTGGACAGCCGTTCTTCCTCCTGTGGGGGCTCGTCGGGTCTTACGGCCTTGCGTGGATCGGCCACTTCTTCGTCGAAAAGAACCGCCCGGCGACCTTCCAATATCCATTTTGGTCCTTCCTCGGGGACGTCAAAATGTACGGTTTGATGTGGAGGGGGAAAATGGCGGCCGAGCTCACGCGGTTGGGCCTGGACCGACCCGCCGCCGCCGTGGCGCCGGCCTAGCAGGCTGCTGAAAAATGATTGCGGGCGTCGCGTCAGGTCTTTTGCAACTCGCAGCGGACCGAGAAGCTTTCGTTCGTCGGCTTGCGATGCTTTGGATGAAAGTCGCCTCGCCGCGAGCAAAAGCCCTGCCGCCGCAAGCGGTTGCGGCGGCGCGGGGCCGTCTCCTTTGTTGCCGCTCCTCCCCGATGCGCCCCGGCATCGCCTTCGTCGCGGCGCCTCGGATCCGACCCCGCGGCGCTCGCAACGCCGCTCCACACCCTCTTTCAGCAGCCTGCTAGTCCTTCTTCATTTGTCTCAAGAAAGCGGGCATGACGGTCCGCGGCCTCGCGTTTTCGGCATCAAACGGAGGAGCGGCGCGATGCGACGGAATATCCAGGCTCTACTCGGAACAGGGTTGGCTGTGCTTTGCCTTGCCGTTCTGGCGTCGCCGCATCCGGCGCGGGCCGACCGGGACGAGGCCGATCAGCTGATCGACCGGTACGTGGCCGCCTACAACCGCGGCGACGCCGCAGCGCTCGCCGCTCTCTATGCCGACGACGCGTGGCTCCTGCCGCACGAGCGGCCGATGGTCCATGGCCGCAGGGACATCCAGGAGTTCTGGCGCCGCCGGCTTTCCGGCGACCACCTTCGGCAGATGGGACGGATGCTGGAGGTCAAGACGCTCGAGAGGAACGTGGGCGCGGACGTCGGCTACCTGATCGGCTCCTCCATCCGCCGTGACGGCCCCACCGGCCTCAACTTCGCGATCGGCGTCAAGCGCGGCGACCATGGAGAGTGGCGGATCGCGGCCGAGGTGTGGAACTCGACCGAGCTGTCGCCGCGTTACCAGCCCGCGTCGTAGGCCGGCCCTTACGGTCGCCCCCGAGCCGGGGGCCACACGAAGCAATTTGGCCCAAGGATCGGACCGAACGAAAAAGCCCCGCTTGCGCGGGGCTTGCAGCAGACCGTCGAGGGATTCTTAGGCCTGGAAGCTCTTACCGCAGCCGCAGCCGCCGGTGGAGTTGGGATTGGTCACGGAGAAGCCGGCGCCGCGGAAATCTTCCACGTAGTCGACCGTCGCGTCCTTCAGGTAGGTCGCGCTCTGGGGGTCCACCAGGATCGTGACGCCGTCCTGGTCCCAGGCGTTGTCGCCTTCCTTCTTCTCGTCGAACGTGAAGCCGTACTGGAACCCGGAGCATCCGCCGCCCTGAACGAACACGCGCAGGGGTTTTCCTTCCGAGTCCGGCATCGACTTGGCGAAGTACTTGACCTTGTCCACCGCGGCCGGCGTCAGCTCGAGCAACGGCTTGGGCGCGCTGATGGGGACGGGGGTCGAGGATTCGGGGATCGAGGACATTTGGGTTTCCCTTCCTTTCGGTCGACTCAGCGCTCAACAGACCGGCTACCGGGCCGATTCCCGACCATTATCCGGCGGCTCATCGGCCGCCGTCAAACGGCGTCAAAAAAGGACCATCTAGGAGGCTTTTTTGACGTCCTCTGTCGCGAAGGCGAGCATGCGGTCGATCGATTTCCACGCCACCGGGACGTTCTCCTCGGGAGCCACGAAGGAGATCCGCCCGCGATCGAGCTCGTACTCCTCGAATCCCGGCAGCGGCTCCATTTCCCACGCCTTGCGGAACTTCCGGCACTCGGCGTCGAGCAGCGGTCGGTTGAAAACACCGATCGCGAGCCTCGAGTTGTTCACCTCGAAGACGGACTTCGCTTCGATCCGAGCCGGGTTTTGCTCGCTTTTCACGTTTCTCACGTTACCTCAAACAGCAAAGGATGTGCCACTATTCCAAGCGTCGCGTCGGGCAGACGCCACAACATCTTGTATTTTTGCTTGACTTGGCTTCATGCCGGTCTTACCGTCAAAGGCAACGTCGGCCGGGAGCCGGCAATCCTCCGAAAGAAGGGTTTCAGCGCGCGTGGTGGGGCGGAGCATTCCGAAAAAACGCAGAAAAAGGGGGGCGAAAGGATGAGCGCGACCGAGAAAGAGGCCAGGGAAACCACGAAGTCCACGGCCGCCGCCGGAGAGAAAGCCCCGGCGGGCAGGAGCTTGCGGGGGCTCGAGGTTCGCCGGGTCTACTCGGACCCTTCGATCTCGCCGTACGAGGCGATCGAATGGGAGCTGCGCACCGCCGCCATCACCTCGGAAAAGGGGGAGACGATCTTCGAGCAGAAGAACGTCGAGGTCCCCAAGTCGTGGTCCCAGACCGCCACCAACATCGTCGCCCAGAAGTACTTTCACGGCCGCGTCGGGACGCCCGAGCGCGAGAGCTCGGTCCGGCAGCTGATCGAGCGCGTCGTCAAAACCGTGACGGGCTACGGCGAGAAGGGCGGCTACTTCCGCACGGCCGCCGACCGCGACGCCTTCCGCGACGAGCTGACCGCGATCCTCGTGAATCAGGTCGCCTCCTTCAATTCGCCGGTCTGGTTCAACGTGGGCATCGAGCCGAAACCCCAGGCTTCCGCGTGCTTCATCAACTCCTGCGGCGACAGCATGGATTCCATCCTGAATCTCGCGAAGACGGAAGGAATGCTGTTTAAATTCGGTTCGGGGACCGGGTCAAATCTGTCCAGCATCCGCGGCTCCCACGAGGGGCTGTCGGCGGGCGGAACCGCCTCCGGACCGCTCTCGTTCATGAAGGGATTCGACTCCTTCGCCGGCGCCATCAAGTCGGGAGGCAAGACCCGCCGCGCCGCGAAGATGGTCATCCTGAACATCGACCATCCCGACATCGAGGACTTCATCCTGTCCAAGGCCAACGAGGAGAAGAAGGCCTGGGCCCTGATCGACGCCGGCTACGACGGCTCCTTCAACGGCGAAGCCTACGGCTCGATCTTCTACCAGAACGCCAACCACTCCATCCGCGTGACCGACGAGTTCATGCACGCGGTCGAGTCTGACGGGGAGTGGTGGACAAAAGAAGTCCTCACGGGCAAGCCCTTCAAGAAGTACAAGGCCCGCAAGCTCATGTCCGAGATCGCCGAAGCCGCGTGGGTCTGCGGCGACCCGGGGATGCAGTACGACACCACGATCAACAAGTGGAACCCGGTCAAGACCACGCACCGGATCAACGCGTCCAACCCGTGCTCGGAATACATGTTCGTCGACGACTCCGCGTGCAATCTCGCCTCGCTCAACCTGATGAAGTTCTTTAACGCCGAGGACGGATCCTTCGACGTCGAGACCTTCCGGCACGCCTGCGACATCGTCATCTCGGCGCAGGAGATGCTGGTCGACAACGCTTCCTATCCCACCCCGGCGATCGCCGAGAACAGCTACAAGTTCCGTCCGCTCGGCCTGGGCTACGCGAACCTCGGCGCGCTCCTGATGGCCACCGGCCTGCCGTACGACTCCGACGAGGGCCGGGCCTACGCCGGGGCCATCACGTCGCTGATGTGCGGGGAGGCGTACCTGCAGTCCTCGCGGATCGCCGCGGAGCTCGGCACCTTCGCCGGCTACGCCCCGACCCGCGACGCGTTTCTGGAGGTCATCGGGATGCACCGCGACGCGGCCTACAACGTGCCGGTCGTCGGCGTGCCCCCGGAGCTGTTGAAGGCCGAGCGCGCGGTGTGGGACGCGGCGCTCGCGTCGGGACAGCAGTACGGCTACAAGAACGGACAGGTCACCGTGCTCGCGCCCACCGGCACGATCGGCTTCATGATGGACTGCGACACGACCGGGGTCGAGCCGGACCTCGCGCTGGTCAAGTACAAGAAGTTGGTCGGCGGCGGCACGATCAAGATCGTCAACAACACCGTGCCGCTGGCCTTGAAGCGCCTGGGCTACACCGAGTCGCAGATCAACGAGATCGTGGACTACGTCGATGAAAAAGGCACGATCGAGAACGCTCCCGGTTTCAAGCCCGAGCACCTGCCGGTCTTCGACTGCGCCTTCCGCGCGTTGAACGGCACCCGCTCGATCCACTACTCCGGGCACGTCCGGATGATGGGCGCGGTGCAGCCCTTCCTGTCCGGGGCCATCTCCAAGACCGTGAACATGCCGCCCGACGCGACGCCCGACGAGATCGCCGGCGTGTACGTGGAGGGTTGGAAGGCCGGGCTGAAGGCCATCGCGATCTACCGCGACGGCTGCAAGCGCACGCAGCCCTTGAACACGGCCGCCTCGGCCTCCGATTCGAAGTCGCCGGAGAAGCGGACGTCCTTCGAATACATGGGCAAGGCCGTCGCGCCGATCGCGGCGCCCTTCCGCCGCAAGCTTCCCGACGAGCGCCGCGCCATCACCCACAAGTTCAACGTCGCGGGGCACGAGGGCTACATCACCGTCGGCCTCTACGAGGACGGCAAGCCGGGCGAGATCTTCCTGACCATGTCCAAGGAAGGCTCGACCATCTCCGGCCTCATGGACTCCTTCGCCACGGCCGTCTCCCTGACCTTGCAGTACGGCGTGCCCCTGGAAGCCCTGGTCGACAAGTTCACGCACATGCGCTTCGAGCCGGCGGGATTCACCAAGAACCCCGAGATTCCCATGGCCAAGTCCCTCGTCGATTACATCTTCAAGTGGCTGGGCTCGAAATTCCTGACCGCCGAAGAGAAGAAGGCCATCGGCGTCATCGCGCGCGACACGGCCTCGGAAGCGCCTGTGCCGGTCACCGAGCAGGTCGTCGTGGCCAAGTCCGACCCGGCCGGCGGCCAGCGCGTGACCTTCGAGACGTCCGCCGACGCTCCGGCCTGCCACGAGTGCGGCTCGATCATGGTGCGCAGCGCAGCCTGCTACAAGTGCATGAACTGCGGCGCCACGAGCGGCTGCAGCTAAATCCAGCGATCCGGAGGAGTCTCAAGCGATGAGCCACGATGTCGTGTTTCTGGAGGCGTGCACGCGCTGCGGCCGAGTGATCCGCGCCTCGTCCCGGTATCAGGCCCGACGCCGCACGCCCCTGATCTGTCCCGGGTGCCAGGAAGATCGGGAGAACCCGGTTCACCGCAACGATCCGCAGGCCGCCAGACGGAGAGGCTGAGCGCGGACTGTCCGCGTATCCTCACGCACGCATGCCGCCGGAGATCGACCCCGACACCGCCTCGATCGACGGGATCATCCAGGCCCTCTACGAGGTCATCTCCGGCCCCGCCGGAGCGCCGCGGGACTGGGAGCGCGAGAAGAAGCTTCTCTATCCGGGGGCCCGCCTGGTACCCACGCGTGTGAAGCCCGAGGGCGGCGGGGGAGTCGCCGACGTGTTCGATGTCGAGGGCTACATCGCGTCGCGGTCGCCGATGTTCGTGAAGGATTCCTTCTTCGAGACCGAGACGGCGCGGCACACCTTCCGATTCGGGCACTTCGCCCACGTGCTCTCGGCCTACGATCTCTCGCGGGCGCCGGGGGAGAAGCCGTTCGTGCGCGGTGTCAACTCGATCGATCTCCTGCACGACGGGACCCGGTGGTGGGTGCTCTCGATCGCCTGGAACAACGAGGGCCCCGGGAACCCGCTGCCGGAATTGCCGAAGTAGCGGTCCCGTAGGGGCGGAGCTTGTCCCCGCCCGTCTTCGGGCCTTTCGGGCGGGCGGCCGCGCGGGCCGCCCCTACGGCACGAGATGTGAGACGCTATCCCCCTACCGCGCGACGGCGCTGGCGAGGTCAGCCGCGGTCGATCTCGACGGATTCCTTCCGTCCGCTGTTGGCGACCGCGATCATGATCCCGATGCCGAACACGGCCAGGAGCCCCACGCCGACCCAGAACGAGCCGATCGATGCGAGGACTCCGGTTTTCCATAGCGCGAGAAGAGCGGCGACGACGAGCAGAACGTAGCCGGCCAGGTAGACGCCCATCCATCTCATACAGACCTCCTCAGCGGGCGACGCGCCCTTAGGCAGGAGGTAGCAAGGCATGCGCCAGACGGCGGGTCGTCCCCGAGCGCCCCGATCTGGTCCTTCTCCTGTTGACAGTCTAGGGGAAAGGCGGGAACCTCCGATCGGCGGAGGAGGCTTTCCGCCCTGGAGAAAAGGAAGCACATCATGCGAGCCCGAATTGCCGCCGCGCTGATCCCGGTGCTGGGGATTCTTCTCGCCGCGCGGGCGGCTCAGGCGCTCCCCGAGGAGCCGCGCATCGAGGGCGGCGATCCCTCCGTCCACGGATCGTTCCTCCGGCCCTACACCAACAAGTGGAAATTCTCGATGCAGAAGCCGGGCGCGAATCCTGTCGAGGCGGGCGTCTGGACCGACACGATGGAGGCAGTCATCCACGAGGGCCGTCCGGCGCTGAAGCGCACCCAGGTGGCGCAGTACAAGAAAGGCATCCGTCTCACCTTCGTCAACGTCTTCGACCCGAAGACGATGGCGTCGCTCACCTTCGACTATTCGAGAAGCGACACCGGGGAGAGGCGGCACCTGGAGTTTCGAGACAGGTCGGCGCATTTCCGCCGCGAGCCGGGGACCAGCGATCAACCGGCACAGGAGTACACGGCGAAGCTCGATCACGGCGTGCTCGACTACTACGACGGCTTGTACGGAATCCTGCTCGACACGCTCCCGCTCAAGGAGGGCTTCTCCGCGAAGATTCCGGCTTTCGACACCGACCGCGCCTCGGTCGACTGGATCCAGGTCCGCGTCACCGGCCGCGAGTCCCTCGCCGGCCCCGCGGGCCAATCCTTCGACGCCTGGGTCGTCCACGTCGAGACGAAGCTCTACGACTCCAGCACCTGGTGGCTGACCCGCGAGCCGCCCTACGTTCTCAAGGCCGTCCTCGTGACGCCGGAGAGCGAGGGCGGCGTGACGATCACCTATACGATGATCTGAGCGGGGCGGCGAGACCCCGCAACCCTCCGTCTCCCGATTTTCGCCCGGGGAACGGGTCGGCGTCCGATTTCGGCCGACGTCGCGCCGGGAAACAGGTTCTCCCCGGCAAAGGGACGCCAGATCGAGAAGGCTGGCATGGCCTCCCGTGCCGCGATCGAGGAGGCGAGGATCGGGAAGGTGAATTCGAAGAATCTCATGATGCCGCTTGAAACCCGGGTTCCCCCGGCAAGGTTGCAGAGGCTTCGCCGCTCTTTCCGTGGGCCCGAACGACCGCCAGGTCTTGAGGAACCGGGGACTGCGGACCGGCCCCCAAGGCGCTAGAATCCCCCGGCCAGAACCCGGAAAGGGGGTCGAGCACCCGATTCATGGCGCCGGCGGAATCGGCTGAGCCCCTGGGTTGTTTGAGACACGAAGACCACACCGAAAAGGACCAATACCCGATCATGACGAACGCCCTTGTTCTCATCGAAGCCTGCTCGATTTGCGGGCTGGTGCAGAGGGTCTATCTGGGCCGCCGCGGCGGCCGCAAGACGCCTCTGGTCTGCACCGCCTGTGCCCGTCCCTGGATCCAGTGGAGCTGTGGGGAGTGCGGCACGACCAATTACGAGCAAGTCGAGGCGCTTCCCCGGCGAGGTGCCCACTTTTCAGCCTGCGCCGCCTGCCGTACTGAAGCAGACCGCGTCCAATGGTCCCGCAGCTCGCGCGAGGAAGCCCAGAGGATCCGCCGCGCGAAGGGATCCGCCCAGGCCGTTCAGGGCCGCCGGGGCTGAGCCGGAACCGGCGACCCGATTACCGCAGCTCGACCCGCCCCTTCGGGCACTCGATCGTCGCGATGAGGGCCGGCGTCGAGCCGAGGGACACCGGAAGATCCAGGTACAGCTTCCGCAGCATGTCGGCAACGCGCGGCGCGTCCGGATGCTCCGCGCGCAGCGCCAGGAGGAGCGCTCCCGAGGCTGCGGTTTGCGACGGATGCGGCGTCGTTCCCCAGTCGATGAAGAACGGTACGAGGCCGTCGGCCAACATCGCAGTGGGGCTGGTGGCGCGCCAGGAGAGAAGCAGTCCGTCCGGACGCTCTCGGCTTCCCGCGCCCACGGGGCCGAGTCGGACGTCGGCGGCGGCCGCCTCGGCCGCGATCCTGTCGAGGTCCTGTCCCTTTGCAGCCCAGGTCGCCAGCCGCGGAGACGTCAGATCGTCGATCCCGAATGTCCGCGGCTCTCCGGGTCTGGGCTGCTCCGGATCCGGGCCGATGATCTCCAGATAAATCGCGGGGCCGAGCGCCACGAGCGCGTTGCGCGTGCCGCGGCCCGGGTGCTGCCCTCCCGGCGTCGTGGCCACGCCGAGCCGTTTCTCGATCGCGTCGATCCCGGCCCGCAAGTCCGGCGATGCGTAGATCAGATGATCGACGCGCGAGACGACCGCTGCTGCGCCCGCTCCTCCCGCCGCGTTGCTCCGTTCCGGCGTTTCTGCCATGGCCGTGAACCCGAGGATAGCTCCGAGCGCCGCACGTCCGGTCTTCCTCGTCTCGACGTTCACGTGTCCGATGAAAGGTAGACTCCCCGCGGATCTCGATGGAGGGCACATGAGTGTTCGCAGATCCCTCCCCGCTCGGGCGCTCAGGCTCCTGGCCGATTCGCGAATGCTCGGGATTCGATCCGGCGACGGTCACCGATTCACCGGTATCTGGTTCGTGATGATCGGAGATCGCGTCTTCGTCCGCACGTGGTACGACAAGGCGACCGGCTGGCATCGGGCGTTCGCCGGCGAGCCTCGCGGCGCGATCACCGTCGCCGGCAAGGAATTCCGCGTCCGCGCCAAAACTGTCCGCGGCGGGCGCCTCTTCGACGCGGTCGACGCCGCCTACGCCGCCAAGTACGACACCAAGGCGTCGCAGAAGTGGGTCCGCGGCTTCCGCTTGCCGCGCCGCCGCAAGACCACCCTGGAGCTCCTGCCCAGGTGACGGTTCCGCCGCGTCAGGCCCGTCGGATTCGCCGACCGGCTGCTCGGCTCGAGAGGATCGGAGCTCGACGATCTCGAGAGGGTCCGCGATGAAAGCCAAGAAGAGGTCCCGTCCGACCAAGCTCAAGAGTCTTTCGGCCAAGAACGTCTCTCGCCGCGACGCAAAGGCCGTCAAAGGCGGAATGGGAGTCGTCAAGGGTCCGCGTCCTGGTCCCGGCCCCGGGGGCTGATCAGGGCGCGGCCGCGCACAATCTCCGTATTGTTCGGTTTCCTTGGCGCGTGAAACGTCGGAGGTCTTCTTGCGTCAGACCCCGAACTGCCGCAGGTGATGGTCGAGGTGCTTGTACATCACGACGCCCCACTCGTCTCCGGACAACCGTCCCACGAACGAGTGCGTGTGCTTGCCGGCTTCCGCGGGCCCGGCGGTGCAGAAGCGCCCGATCAGCGCGGTCAGGTACTCCCTCTCCCGCGCGAAGTCCTTCGCGTCCGTGACGACGAACGTCGGATCGGTGGGGGAATTCTTCGGAAACGCCTTCTCCCCGACGATCGACGATCGAACGAAGGGCCCGAGGATCTTGCCGATGAAAGCCTGCTTGCGCGGCTTGTCGCCCGTGCCTGCCTCCATGGCCACCGAGCAATGCGTCATCATTTGCGCCGCGTCCATCTTTCCCCACTGCCGCGTCGATGCCGGTGAGAGGGCGTTCAAGCGCTGCAGGACCGCGTCCCGCGTGGCAGGCTGGAAGAGATTCTTGAGCATGTCGGGACCTCCGTCGTGCCCGGAAGCTTATCCGGAAGATCCGCTTTCAGCGAGCGGGGGAGAAGTGGCCCGAAAGATCGAGCGGCACGGAAAGATCGCCCCCCGGCAGCCGCACGACGAGCTCGCCGATCAGCCGCCCATGGATCTCGCCTCCCGACCCGATGGCGGAGCCGGCCGCAGAGAGGAGCCGGCCGTGATCGAAGTCGATCGGCAAAGCGAGGTCCGTGGTCTGACCGGGCCGCAGGAGCAGGCCGGGCGTCGATCCGCGTCCGACCTCCCGGCCGTTGGCGAGGAGGCGATACCGCGTGCTCGCGATCTTCAGCGAAAAGGGGAGGGGATTTCGAACCGCCACGTCCGCGCGCCCTTCGCTCGAGAGCAGCGAGATCTCGGTCATCTCGATCGACCGGAGATCGATCATGGTAGGGATCTTCCCCTCGCTCCGCTCGACGATCACCTGGTCCCAGTCCTTCGTGCCCGACCACTCGAACGCGGACCCGCCGGCGACCGTCGCGCGAAGCCGATAGTCGAAATCCCGAGCTCGCAATCGGCTGACCCAGTCTTCGGGCACGTCTCGATATCGCACTGTCATGGACAGCTCGACCCGGCCTTGCACCGGGCGCGCCGTTCCCGACACCGGGACCTCCGAGGAGGATCCGTTCAAGGACAAAAAGCCGGAGAACGCGCCGGACGCCGCGCCCGGCATCGCGCCCCGGACCCGCATCGTGATCGAATCCGTTTCGGGAAGGACGTGAATCTCCAGGGGCGGGACCGCCGCCAGGAGAGAAGCCAGAAGGAGAAGAGCGCCCGCCACGGAGACATGCTAGCAGGGCGAATGCGGCGGAGCCCGAAGGGGCCCGCCGAGCGTCCTTTGAGAAACCCGAGCGCCGGTTCTGCGTACACCTTGAGGACAGACGAAAGGGGTATTCCGATGAAGAGGGTTTCCGCCGTTCTGTTTCTCGCCGCCGCGACGATCCCGGCGCAGACCGCCCCGCCGACGCCGCCACCTGCCGCGACGGCGACGGGGGAACACCCGCTGACAGAGCTCCCGTACACGCCGAGCCTCGACCTGTCCGCGATGGATCGCAGCGTCGATCCGTGCATCGACTTCTACCAGTTCACCTGCGGCGGATGGATGGCCGAAGAACCCGATCCCGCCCGACCAGGCCGCCTGGAGCGTCTACGGCAAGCTCACCGAGGAGAACGACGCAGTATCTCTGGGGCATCCTCGAGGAGGCCGCCGAGCCGCCGCCGAGCGCACCCCGGTTCAGCAGAAGATCGGCGACTACTTCGCCGCGTGCATGGACGAGTCGGCCGTCGAGCAGCTGGGCGCCGCGCCGCTGCAGCCGGCTCTTCGAGCGAGATCGCCGCGCTCAAGAGCAAGCGCGATCTGGCGTTCCTGCTGGCAAGCGAGCATCTGCGAAGCAGCGGCCGCGGGCTTGCTCTTCGGCTTCGGCTCGAACCAGGACTTCGGCGACGCCACGCAGGTGATCGCGTTCGCCGGCGCCGGCGGCCTCGGGCTGCCCGATCGCGACTACTACATGAAGACCGACGCGAAGTCGCAGGAGATCCGCGGCAAGTACGTCGAGCACGTCGCGAGGATGCTGCGAGCTCGTCGGCGAGCCAGGCCGCGGGCGGCGGCGGACGCGAAGACGCGTGATGGCGATCGAGACCGCGCTGGCCAAGGCCTCGCTCGACGCGCGTCGAGCGGCGCAACCCGTACAAGCTCTACCACAAGATGGCGCCGCGCCGAGCTCGCGAAGCTGACGCCGTCGTTCGACTGGGACGCGTACCTGGCCGCCAGCGGCCTCGGCGACGTCGCGACGCTCAACGTCACCGAGCCGACGTTCTTCAAGGAGGTGGAGACGGAGCTCAAGGCCGTGCCGCTGGCGCGGTGGAAGACCTATCTGCGCTGGCACGTCGTCGACGCGCGGGCGCCCTACCTCTCGCCAGCGTTCGTCGACGAGGACTTCGACTTCTACCGCAAGACGCTGCGCGGCGTGGCGGAGCATGCGCCCGCGCTGGAAGCGCTGCGTCCGCTACGTCGACCGCGACCTGGGCGAGGCGCTCGGCCAGGAGTTCGTGCGCCGCACGTTCACCGCGGAGACCAAGGCAGAAGACCGTCGAGATGACGCAGCGGATCGAGAAGGCGATGGAGAGCGAGATCCAGACGCTCGACTGGATGACCGATGCCACCAAGGCAGCGCGCGCTGGAGAAGCTGCACGCCATCGCCAACAAGATCGGCTATCCCGACAGGTGGCGCGACTACTCGTCCCTGGACGATCAAGCCCGAGCGACTTCTTCGGCAACGTCACGCGCGCGACCGTCTTCGAGTCCAACCGCGACCTCGCCAAGATCGGCAAGCCCGTCGACCGCGGCGAGTGGGACATGACGCCGCCGACGGTCAACGCCTACTACAACCCGCAGATGAACGACATCAACTTCCCGGCCGGCGTGCTGCAGCCGCCGCTCTACGACCCGAAGATGGACGACGCGCCCAACTACGGCAACACCGGCGCGACGATCGGCCACGAGCTGACGCACGCCTTCGACGACGAGGGGCGCCAGTTCGACGCCCAGGGCAATCTGAAGGACTGGTGGACGCCGGACGACGCCAAGGCCTTCGAGGAGCGCGTCCAGTGCGTGCGCGACCAGTACGCGCAGTACACCATCGTCGACGACATCAAGATCAACACCAAGCTCACGTCCGGCGAGGACGTCGCCGACCTCGGCGGGACGCTTCTCGCCTACATCGCCTGGAAGGACGCCACGGAGAACCAGAAGCTCGAGGCGATCGACGGCTTCACGCCCGATCAGCGCTTCTTCATCGGCATGGCGCAGTGGGCCTGCGAGAACGAGCGGCCCGAGAACCTGCGGGTCAACGCCATCACCAATCCGCACTCGCCCGGCGAGTACCGGATCAACGGCGTCGTCTCCGACCTCCCGCAGTTCCAGAAGGCGTTCGGCTGCGGCGAAGGCAAGCCGATGGTGCGGTCGAAGGTGTGCAAGGTGTGGTGAGGCAGGAGCGGGGCTCGATTCCCGTCCCGAGGAAGCCCTGCTTCCCCCGGGCCGCCGCGCGCGTGGCCCTGGCCTCGGGTTTCAAGTCCCACAGCACGTTGACGATCTTCCACTGGCCGTTGCACTTCGCCATCTCCAGGTCATCGACCCAGTCCGTCGCGATGAACCATCGAAAGCGGCCGCTTCGTGGGCGTTGAACCTGACCCGCGGTGAGGTCAAAATCCGGAGTTTCCGAGGCTGTCAGTCCGTGAGCACGTGCAGGGCGACGGCCGCCAGGATCCCTCCGGCTGTGAGCGTCGTTACGGCGATCAAGAGCATTGCGAGGTTCGCGCGGACCGTCGAGAATGTCTGCCGCGCGGCCTGCCGAAGATTCGCATCGCCGTGCCAGGCGCGCAGCAACGCGGCGCAGCCGATGGCCAGCACCGCGAGAGGCAAGGCGATGAGGAGCAGCCAGAGGCCGAGGTGGGGCCGCACCGCGAACCACAGGACGATGCGCTGCGCCGTGTGCGCCGGCTCGTACTGCACCGGCTGCAGGTTGCGCATGAAGAGCGCGGTCATGAAGACGGCCGCGGGAAGAATCAGCAGGACTTCCGCCGCCGCGGTCGCGCGTCGTGCGGTAGGCATAATGTACTCTATATCATAAAGTGAAAGCGAGTTCGACAGCCCCATGCGAGCCCTTTGAGCCGGCAGGCTTCTCTCGCCACGTGATCCTGGGGCCCGGGCTCAGGTGTGCAATGAAAGGACGCCGGGCTTCACTTCTTCGTCTTCCGAGGAGGCTCAGGGCAGACGAGTACGGATATGCAGGCCATAACGACCGCAGAAACTCCGAGCTCGATAATGACCCCACCCTTGACGTTCTTCGCCTGGCGGCCGGTGTCCAGATCCTTCAGGGTCTCCCTCTTGAGCTTCAGCTTCTTGACCTGTCCCTTGCCCGTGGTGGCCTTGCTCCTCGCGACCATCTCCCCCTCCCTTTCCAATCGAACAGTGCGTCCGTCGGTCCCAGACAGCATCATGACGCGGACCTGACCCCGGGAGCCCCAAGAGCCCGCCGATCTCTTGCCCCGAGGCTCAGGTTTCTTCGAGCCGACCAAGAGTCCGGGGGTGCTCGACGCCCGAGTCCAAGCCCTCCCTGTACCGCGCCGCCAGGGTTGGCGGACGCTTCGTCTTTCGAACAATTCCGACACGCACTTGGAAGAGCATTCGGGGCGCTGCGGACCCCCCGCGAGCGCCCGGACGCGACCTTCAGTGGCTGTAGTTCAGAATCTCGATCCAGTCCTTGTGGCTGCTTTCCTGGCTCTCGCCCTTGATGTCGCCGATCTTCGCGAAGGCGTCGTATTTTCCGCCGCGGATGTCCTTCGCCTTCTTTGGCGAAACGGACTTCGCTCCCAGACCCTTGATCTTCTTGCCCCTGGACTTGGAAACCATCGCGACCTCCTTCGTTTTTCGGACAACCCCGATACGCGCCTGTAAAAAGCATTCGGGATGCCATCCTCGCGATACGCTCGAACTGCAGGCGGAGGAATTGTTTACGCGATTTCGACCGGACAGGCCTTGTGCGTTTTCTTGACAGGCGAAGGTCCAACCAGAGGTCCCCTGTCTCGTTTCGATGCAACGGACCCGTTGCGGCGCCCGTCCCTCGGGCCGTCAGGGGACCCGCGGCCGGGGCGTCACAAAGACTCGGGTGTTGGAAAAGCCCGGGATCTGGGTCCCAAAGACGGCGTGGAGCGCGTCGAGCCGCTGCTGATCCTGCGCCGTCTTCCGGGGGTCGGGCGACCGCACGCGCGACGGGTCCGCGGACACGGGCGGTGCGGATGGGCAGACTCGCGATCAACCGGGGCGCGGCCAGGCGCAGCGCGGTCTTCTGGTGCGCGATTGGAGGCTGGGGCGCCTTCGTCGAGATCATCAGCCGCTGCGCTGGAGTCATCGCGGCGAACAGCTGACCCAGGCGGTCCTCCGGCTCGTCCTCCTTCGCCTCGACGACGGGATGCGAGGCGCGGCCGTCCGTGAAGACCCCGATCGTTCCTCCAAACGGCGGCCGGTGCGTCCCGCCCGGCGGGATCGTCCACTTCAGATGCAGCTCGCCGTTGACCATCTCCCCGGGGAAACAGCGGATTGGTCTGGAGCGGCATGGTGAAGGACAGGAGGACTCCCTGGCTCCTGGCCACGGCCAGGCCTCCGGTGGCCTGACCGAGCCGCGACTCGAAGTCCGTGGAGGAGCTCATGGCCACGTCCGTCGCGCCCGGTTTCCAGGGCAGCCGGAACGTGAACGTGTCGTTGAACAGATCGTCCAGGTCATGCTGGTGGTCGCTGCAGAATCCCTCGTTGCCGGACCGGCGCACGAAGACGGCCCAGGTCTCGTCGGCCGGATCGCTCTTGACCTGGATGGCCATGGCCCAGACGGGATGGATCTCACTCGCGCACGTATGGGGGCAGTCGAGGCCGATCAGCCCGCTCACGATTCCGAACGCGCCCGCGTTTCCGTCGGGTCCGACGATCATGGCGTTGGCGGCGCCGAAGCTGTCGTCCACCGCCTGGTGGAAACGGTCCCACCAGGGCGTCTCGAAGTTGTCGATCGTCTCGTCCGAGGAGAACTCGAGCTTCATGCTCTTGCGGTCCGGGCCCGCCTTGACCTTATTCTCCGTGGTCATGCCAGCGTCGTCCGGGCGCACAAGACGGAAATTGTAATCGCCGTCGGCGATCCAGCTCGACTTGTCGTTCCAGAAGATGGTGCCTTCGTAGGTGCCGGCGACCCAGTTGTGATGCCCGTCGACGATGCCGAGCGTCCCGTAATTGCAGAGGATGCCGTGGTCTTCCTCCGTGGGCTGCGTCGTGCAGGGCGACGCGTATGGGGCTCCTCCGTTGCACTGGCTGGTGTCGGGCAGCTCGTGGTTGGTGATCTGCCGCCCCCACATGGGATTCAAGAAGATGAAGTTGTCGTCCACGGGTGCGTTTCCGGGAGTGACGGTGTTCACGGAAATGTCGAAGGGGGCGAGATTGCCCGGCGGTGGCGCCGCTCCGTGCGTGATCGTCACGATGACGAACGCGTGCGGGAGGTTGGAATTGCCGATCTTGCACTGACCCTGCGTGCCCTCGTCCTGGGAGTAATACCCGTTGTCGCCATAGCCGTCGTCTTCGTAGCCCAGCCACAGGTGCTGCTTGCGGGGCTCGGTGATTCCCTTGACGTCGAAGTCGTGCCCTTTGATGATCAGGATGCGGGCGAAACGGTCGAGGCTGTTGGCGGGCAATTCGCCGATGGCGCCCGGGACCAGGACCATCCCGTGGTACAGCCTGTCCGAGTTGGGGCCGGGTCGACGTAGCGTTTCCAGGTCTTTCCCCATCCGCCCGTCTGCACGCATCCGCCGCCGGTGACGCGAACCTTGTCGCCGGCTTGAAAACGGATCTGCTGGAACTCGATGATCGACTTCTTGACGTTGGGCTCGTCGATGCGCCAGGTCTCGGTGTTCCCGCTGACGGTGTGCGTCACCCGACCGTCGGACTCCGGCGGTGCGGCGAGAGTGGAGACGGCGTATCCCAGCAGGGCGAGCAGGGCTGTCCCGAGCGCCGCTTTGACCGCAAGAGGAGCAAACCCGCCGAGAGGGTCGATCTGACGCATACACGGGTCTCCTGCTACGCCGCAAAATGAGACCGGCCGCCGCCAATCGCCGTGGCTGCCGCCGTCGACAATTAGGTGGGGCGACCTCCCCGTTTATCTCACTCTCGACTGCGGGGAGCGCCTGGTCTCTCGGCCGGAGGACCGGCGCGAGCAGGTCCCGTTTCCGGTGCCGGTCAGCCGTCTCGACCGCGAATCGCCGCGATCGCGCTCTCGAGATCGCGTTGGAATCGCTGGCGGTCGATCTGATACTCGCGCTCGGCCTTCTCGCGCTCGGCGGGATCGGCCGTTTTCCCCATCGCGTCCAGGAACAGGATTTCGCGCTCGGCCAGGCGCGAAGCCGCGATCTGTCGGGCCTGCGCGATGTCCTTCTTCTGAGCGGAAGTCAGCGGAGCCTCGGCGGCTCCGGAGGCCCGATCGGCGGCGCGCAAGCGCTCCATCGCGAGCTCGAAGGAAGACTTCGGCGCCCCCCTGGCAGGCTCCCGCTTCGGAGTCGCGGACTTCGCGGGAGGCCGGCCCGGCTTCTTCATGGTCACGACGCGATCGTAATCCAGCCGCAGGTCCGGGAGGAGGGCCGAGCGGAAGGTCTCAAAACGAAGCGCGGGGTTCCGCCCTGGGTCAGAGGCGAGTTCATTTTCGGCCCTTCGGAGACCTCGTGAAATCGTGGAATCGCGCCGAAGATCTTGGCCGAGCGCGAGTTGCGCGTCCGACGCCACCTTGGCATCGATCGTGTTCCTGATCCGGCCGTGAAACGAGGCGTTGAACCGCGCGTTTGAACAGAAGGGAGATACCGATGGCGCGAGAAAAGTCCAGACCGCAAACTCGGAAGAGGACTCTTCGAACGATGTCCGTTGAGGCCGTCGGAGCCAAGCGGGCCGCGGCAGTCAAGGGAGGCGTGGATACGGCTTCACCGAAGCTGCGCCAAGCGGCCTGCAAGGGAACTCATATCCCGGAAGTCGTCATCGAGTTCTGATCGGAGTGAACCGGTCCTCGAAACCAGATCGTTGATCTCGATGAAAGACCTCATCGTCAGCAGTTAGCAAACACAAAGGAGGGACGCGCCATGAGCCGCAAGAGCACCCCAAGAACGAAGGCAACCCGGGCAAAACGCAGCCTCCCCGCGAAATCCCTGTCGGCCGGCGCCGCGCGCGGCATCAAAGGGGGGGGCGGAGCACCCAACCTGAAGATCAAGATGCAGCAGGTCTACGTCACGAGCCATCAGCTCGGCGGCTCCCACGGCGACGACACGCCGACCGAGTAGTGCGCTTCGCACCTCGAGCGTGACTCTGCGGTCAGGAGACCGTGCCTCGCCGCCCGGTTCGCGGGCGAAGGCGAGCGCTCGAGCTCTGCCGACCGCCACGGCGCTTCTTCTCCTGGCCCTCTTCGGGCGGACGGTCGGCGCCGGCCTCGAAGCAAGGAGCGCCGGCGTCCACTGGGTCGGGACCTGGGCGGCCGCGCCGCAGCCGTTCCTGCCCGGGAGCCTCAAGACGTTCCACGACCAGACCCTCCGGCTGATTGTCCGAACCAGTCTCGGCGGCGAGCGGCTCCGGGTCCGGTTGTCGAACACCTACGGAGACCGGCCCCTGAGGATCGGGGCTGCGCACGTCGCGCGGCGGACCGCCGATTCCGCTATCGATCCGGCGTCCGACCGGAATCTGACGTTCTCCGGGCAACCGTCGGTGACGGTCCGCCGGGGCGCCACGGCCGTCAGCGACGCCGTGCAGGTGGCGGCTCCCGCCCTGTCCGATCTCGCGATCAGGCCTCTACCTTCATCCGGAGGAGACCGCTGAGGCCACGAGCCATCTGCTCGCGCAGCAACACAGCTTCGTCGCGGCGGAGGCCGGAGACTCCACCGCTTGGGCGACCCTCCCGGCGGCCAGGAAGATCAGCTCCTGGCCGTTCTTGACCGGCGTTGAGGTCGAGGCGCCCGGCGGCGCCGCGGTGGACGTCGCTTTCGGAGATTCCTGGATCGATGGGGACGGCTCGACGCCGGACACGAATCACCGCCTGCCCGACCTTCTGGCGTGGCGGCTCCAGGAGGACTCCAAGGGACGACGGTTCGGGGTTCTGAACGAAGGGATCATCGGCAATCGGCTGCTGCGCGACAGCCCCCGGGAACCGCCAACCCAGTTCGGCGACGCTCTGGGCGAGTCCGGCCTCAAGCGCCTCGGGCGAGACGTCCTCGATCAGCCCTGAGTCGCGGCCCTGGTCGTGCACCTCGGAGTGAACGACCTGGGATTTCCGGGGGCGTTTTCCTCCGCGGCCGAATCCGTCACGGCCGCCGACACCTGATCGCGGGTTTTCGCAATCTCGTCGCGGGCGCCCCCCAGCGCGGAATCCGCGTGGTCGGCACGACGATCACCCCCTTCGAAAACACGACCGCGGCGCCGGGCTACTACACCGCAGCCAAAGAAGCGGTCCGGCAGCAGGTCAACGCCTGGATGCGCACCAGCCGCGACTTCGACGGCGTGATCGACCTGGACGGCGTCCTGCGCGACCCAGATCACCCGTCCCGGCTTTCCGGCCTACGACAGCGGCGACCACCTGCACGCCAACGACGCCGGCTATGCCGTGGCCGCTAACGCGTTTCCGTTGGAGATTCTCGGTGCCCGCTGATCAGTCTTGAAGAGGAGGACGGCTTGCCGAAACTGCGAGTGAAGAAAGTCAAAGCGGGCACTGCGGCCCGAACCCTTCGGGTCAAGGCGCTCGACGCGAAGACCGCGAAGCAGGTCCGGGGCGCGGCGTCCCATCGCGCGTGGCCTTCCAAGTACATCGGCGGCCCCGACAAGAAGTAGCCGGAGAGGCGGTTCGCCGGTCCGCCGGCGAGGAGCCCCGTGGCTCCGCCCTGCCCGTCAGTTCTGCTTTCGCCAGATCATTTCCACGCGGACAGGGATCTCGTTCTTGACGGGGATGGCCAGGAGCGACGGCGGCTCGATCTTGAACGCGGCCAGCGTCGCGGGGATGGTGCCCACGATCCGCGTCGCGCCGTCCTTCGTGGATTGCTCGAAGGGAATCTGCTTGAACGGGACCGTCTGACCGGCAAACTCGACCTCCAGGTCGGCATGGATCGTCGCGCTGCCGGAGGCGGTCTCGGGCAGGCGGGTGCGCACCGTGATGACCGGAAACTCCCCGCCGCGCGTGACCTGGAGCATGTGCAGGTCGCGGTTGCTGTCCCCCGAATCGAAGGACTTGACGGGGGCCGCGATCAGGAAGTCGCACAGCCCTTCGTGGCAAAGGCCCTTGCCCCGGGCGGCGTGGCTGATGCCCTCGCTTTCGTGGAGCGGGTGCGACACGTGGTACGTGAGCGTCGAGCGCTCGAGGACCCACTGGCTGTCGCCCCCGGCGAGCGTGGAAAGCGCGAGAGCGGCAGCCAGTAAGAGTCTGCCAATCATCGGACTACTTCAGCGTCTCGGTCAGGATGGCGGCCGCATAGGAGACGACGGTCACGATCCCCACGGCCCCGTGGGCGCTGGCGACGCCGTGGACCTTCTCGCCTCGCTTCCTCTGTTGATAAGCCAGGTCGCCCAGAATGGGAGTCACGATCATCCCTGCTCCATGAACCCAGGCCAGTGTCTTGTGCCAGCGGGTGTTTCCGGTGGTCCGGCTGCCCGGAATCCTGGGAGCGGCGATCGCGTAGTAGGCGCTGATGGAATAGAGCCCGGCCGTCGTCAGGCCCAGGGCTGCGTGGATGTTTCGGCCGGATGAGCTGGTGTTCCTGCCGCCGGCGAAGGAGCCGGTGAGGACAGTGGCGGCCATCGGGATCGCGGCGATCAGCCCGTAGCGCTGGTGCAGCTTGAGCATGTGCGATCGCTTGTCCAGAAGCGCCTGGTCCTGGGCACTTCCCTTTGCCTGGGCGACCGGAAACCCGAGGTCCTCCAGCGAGAGCAGGGCCCGCAGCGTCAAGTCCATCGTCTGGCGGCCGGTTGCGGCGACTGTCACTCGGGTCGTCGTGGTGCTGAAGCCCGGTGCTGCCACGGAGACTTCGTACTCTCCCGGCGTCAGGTTCAGAGCGTCGTACGACCCCGTGGGGCCCGTCTGGGTCTCCGTCGTTTGTCCGGTGGGCACGTTCTTGACCAGGATTCGGGCGCCGGGAACGGGCTTGCCGGATGGATCCGTGACGGTTCCGGAGAGCTCCGCCCCGGGGGACTGCGCGTTCGCCGATATCGAGATGAGGAAGGAGAACAGGACGACCCCAACTCGAACGACGAAGCGAGACGGTCTGGAATCCACCTGAGCTCTCATCCTCTGCGCCAGCTCGGATTCTACGCCGTCTCGCTCTTTCCGCCGAGCGACCTGGCGCACAGCCGGATCAGCCCCGCGGATGGACGACCCGATTGCGGCGTCTCTCGAGGAGGCCTCCGACCCGCTCCCCGGTCTACCCTGCGAGCCGCCGGATCATCTCACAATCTGAATATTGTTGCCCGTCATTCCTTCTGCCAGAGGCTCAACTCACCGCGGCTGATCAGAACCTTCATGTGATCCCGGACCGCCGAGAATTCCCGCGACTCGATCCTGATCTTGAGGTTGCGCAGCCGCGCCGCGTCGTCCGGGAATTCCATCTGCCACAGAACGTCCGGAAGCGTATCCGAGGGCCCCTGTCGGCGGAGGACATGGCCTCGCGGGAGACCGAGTTTCGCGAGCACCGACCCCAGGAGTCAGCCGATGTCCGAAATCATGGACGGGCGCGAGGCATCCGGGTTTGTGGAGGCCCGGCGGGCATCTTCCGGTACATTAGGTCCGAGAGAAAGAGAAGAACGGAGGCCGGTCGACGGTCCGAAAGGGGATCCGTTATGGCTGTGAAAAGAGGCACCAGGTCCGGAAACAAGTCCGGAAAGAAGGTCAGGGAACTGCGCACTCGGGCTGTGAACCCGAAGACCGCGAAGGACGTCCGGGGCGGAAGAGAGGGCACCCAGCACCCGGGGAAGGTTGTCGTGCCGGACTGAGCAACCACTCGGCCCAGGCGATCGCGGAGTTCCCTGGATGGCGAAGCCGGCCCGACCCCGCCCGCACGATCAGCCAGGGAGAGCAGTTCGATGGAGCTCAGGTCCGCGACTGGACGCAATCGGGATGGGGGGCTCGGAGACCGGTCTCTCCAGGCCGCCGCACGAACCCCGGAAGCCTGACTCGAGGCTTACTGGAAATAGCCGTTGACGTCCAGGATCAGGTGAACCGTTCCGCCTCCTTGAGCGCAGTAGACGGAAATGTCTCCGGAGGTGTTGAGCGGGACGATCGAGTTGTTGGCGCGGGTCTGACCCGCCGAGTAGTTGATCGACGAGACGACGGGCCGGGTGCTTCCCGCCGGATAAAGCGTCAGGAAGCCGGGACCGTTGGTTGGTTGTGTCACCGCGGTGTTGACGGCAACGGCCTGTGCGCCCGAAGGGATGCCGCAGCGGCCGGAGAGCGTGAAGTTGCGCGTGCCGAGATGGGCGATGGCCGGGCCGCCGTAGGGGCCGGCGGGGTTGCGGGTGTCGATCACGCGACACGGCGTGAGCGTGTAGAAGCTCGCCGCGGCCGGGATCCGCCCGATCTGATCGGCGAAGACTTCCGTAAACCAGAGGGCGCCGTCGGGGCCGGTCGTGATGCCGAACGGTCTTGCGCCGAGAGCGATGCCCGCTGTGAATTCGGTGACGATTCCGAGCGTCGTCATGCGCCCAATCCTGTTGCCATTGAATTCCGTGAACCACAGGGCGCCGTCGGGGCCGGCGGTGAGGCTCCCGATGTTCGCGCCGAAGGTGATTCCGCCGAACTCGGTGATGACTCCGAGCGGAGTGATCCGCCCGATCTGGTTGAGGGCCGGTTCCGTGAACCACAGATTGCCATCGGAGCCGACGGTGATCGATTCCGGCTGCGCGCCCGGGGTGATGCCGATGTGGAACTCGGTGACGACGCCGGCGGGAGTGATCTGCCCGATCCGGCTGCCGACGAATTCCGTGAACCACAGGTTGCCGTCGGGTCCGGTCGTGATGCCCTCGGGGCTCGCTCCCGAGGTGATGCCGATGTGGAACTCGGTAACGACGCCGGCGGGAGTGATCTGCCCGATCCGGTCGGTCGTTTCCGTGAACCACACGTTGCCATCGGGTCCGGCCGTGATGCCGGCCGGTAGAGCGTTCGGGGTGATGCCGTTGCTGAACTCGGTGACGACTCCGGCAGGAGTGATTTGCCCGATCCGGTGGACGCCTTCTTCGGTGAACCACAGGTTGCCGTCGGGGCCGGTCGTAATGCGGCGAGGGCTCGCGCCGGGGCTGATGCCGGTGGTGAACTCCGTGACGACCCCGAGCGGCGTCATCTGACCGATCCGGTTGCCGGAAAGCTCGGCAAACCACAGGTTGCCGTCCGGACCGGCCGTGATCCCGACGGGCTGCGAGGCGGCGGTCGGGATCGGAAATTCGATGACGACCTGGCCGGAGGCCACTGCGGCCAGCGCCATCGCAAACGATGCGGCGAGAGCACGGCGAGATCCACCCAGACACTTGTTCATCGAGACTCCTTGACCCTCACCGGTGAGTAACCCCCGGGATCCGATTTCTGTGGTTCTCTTGTCGGCTCAGGAATTTCCGGCGCGGGCGCGGCTGTCGGGCTCTGGCCAGAGTGGGCGCAGTCTATCTTCTTTTCGATTCCTGTCCTCGGGTGCGCGGTTCCGGGAATCGCCGAAGCGGTCGTGAGATAGAGAGAGCCTTTCAAACACTCTTCTGCGGATCGGAACTCTATCGATGAGGAGGGCCCGGTGATGACAAGAAACGTCATGGCGCTGGCGATGTCGTTCGCTCTGGCGGCGGCGGTGTGCGCGGAGGGATCCGGAGAAGGAAAGACGAGAGGCGCCTCGAAGGCGGTGGCGAGCCGGCTCATCGTCATGCCGGCCAGCGGCCTCAAATGGACCGATCTCGATCCGACCGGTGCTCCCGGGGTCAAGATCGCTGATCTTTGGGGTGACCACACGAAAGGCGCGTACGGCGCGTTCTTCAGGCTTCCGGCGGGATTCGCGGTTCCCCTCCACACGCACACTCGCGACATCAAAGTCGTGATCGTGTCGGGTACGTACATCCAAGCCCCCGAGGGAAAGCCCGAATTCAGGCTGGGACCGGGGTCTTATTTCATGCAGCCTGGCGGGAGCTACCGCCACACGACGTCCTGCGACAAGGCTGCCGATTGTGTGTTCTTCGCCGAGAGCAACGGGAGATTCGATCTCAATGTCGTCGGGGCGGCGAAGGCGCCCGCGAAGATGTAGCCGGACGTTCTAACCGGGGGTTCTTCAGCGGCCCGTCTGCGGCCCCGTGCTAGCCTCGGACGATGCTCACCCTGACGCTCGAGGACTTCAAGCAGGCGCGCGCCCGGATCGCTCCGCACATCAAGCACACGCCGCTTCTGACGTCGCGGCAGCTCTCGGAGCGCACGGGGCTCGACGTTCGTCTGAAGGCCGAGCTCTTCCAGCGCGTCGGGTCCTACAAGATACGCGGACCTCTGAACAAGTTCGCGCTCATGTCGGAGGAGCAGAAGAAGCGCGGCGTCGTGTGCTCGTCGGCCGGCAACCACGCGCAGGGCGTCGCGCTCGCGGCGAAGATTCATGGCATTCGCGCGGTCGTGTGCATGGCCGAGAACGCCACGCCGGCGAAGATCGCGGCCACCAAGGGTTATGGGGCGGAGGTCGTGCTGCATGGCACCATCTGGGACGAGGCCAACGAAAAGGCGAAGGAGCTCGTGCAATCGCAGGGGCTCACGTATGTCCATCCCTTCGACGACGCGGAGCTCATCGCGGGCCAGGGCACCCTCGGCCTGGAAATCGCGATGGACTGGCCGGACGTCGATGCGGTCGTCGTCCCGATCGGCGGCGGAGGACTGATCTCCGGGGTCTCGATGGCGCTCAAGAGCCACAATCCGGGAGTGCGCGTGATCGGGGTCGAGTCGTCGGACGGTCCCGCGATGAAGACGAGCATCGAGGCCGGACAGCTGACGACGATCGACTGCCGGACCATCATCGACGGCCTGCGCGTGCGCAGGGTCGGGGAGATCAATTTTTCCGTCGTCCAGAGGTTCGTGGATGAGATCGTGGCCCTTCCGGATCGCGAGATCTTCGACGCGGTGATCTGGATCATGGAGCGCTGCAAGCTCGTGGTGGAAGGCGCCGCCGCGGCGCCCGTCGCCGCGTTGCTGCATGGGATGGTGCCATTGCCCGCCGGCTCCCGCGTGGCGGTCGTCCTGTCGGGCGGCAACTTGAACCTCGATCAGCTCCGCAATCTCCGCTGGAACTGAGATGGCGCGGAGACGGGTTGCGGCAGGCCTTCTCGCTTTGGCGCTTTCCGCAAGCTGCTCTTCGTACACTCCGCCTTCGACTCCGCCGACGGTGGTGCCGGCGTTCGAGTTGGACGAGCCGCCGATGCGTGTGTGGGGGGGCGTTCTGGATTATCTGAATGAAAATGACATTCCGATCGACCTGCGAGACGATGAGAAGCTGCGTCTGAGAACGCAACCGATCTCGATCGCCGACGACAAGGGCGGCTTTTCGCTGACCGGAACCGAACGGGCCGTGCGCACCGAGTGGTGTGACTGCGGAACGCAGAAGCTCGCGGACGTGTACGGATCGGAGACTCGAATTTCGCAAGTCGCCGAGGTCGCTCTTCTCCCCGCCGCCGACGGACGAACCCGGGTGCAGGTGCAGGCGTTCTTCGGCGGCGTCGCGGTCGGCAAGAAGCACATCCAGTCGGACCGGTATGACCTTGTGCTGAATCTGACTTGCGTTACGACCGGCAAGCGTGAGGCCGAAATCATCGATTACGTCCGGAAAGCCGCCACGAAGAAGAGGGTCGTCGCTTCACCGCAGAGGTAGAGAGACCCCGGCCTGGTCGGGCGTGCGGCCGTCGGCCCGGCTTGTCTCGATCCTCAGACGCCTGTTATCGGGGTGGCGCGGCCAGCGGCTGCGTCGTGATACTCGCGCCGCGGGGCTCGAGGTCCGAGGCGCTGCGGGCGAACCAGGCGCGGTCGTCGAAGAGATTGTTGCGGATCCGCATCCAGTTGTTCAGGAGAGCCGGCGGCGGCGGCGCCGGTGGAAGACCCTTGGCCGCCTCCGCGAGACGGCGGATCTCGAGCGCCTCGATCGCCAGAAAGCGCGACTTCGATTCGGCCTTCACCCGGCGCGACAGCTCCTCCAGGGACTTCGCCAGCGCCTCGCGCCGATCCGGCGTCACCGCCTGGGGCTCGAAGACCAGGCGGTCGATGGCCATGATCTCCGGCTGGTAGGCCTCGGCGGAGAGAAGCACCGGCGCCGGCATGGCGTCGGAGAAGTCGGCGTTGCCCTGACACGCCGCGGCGAAGACAAGGGCCGCGAGCACCAGGCCGCACGGAAACGCCCGTGGCGCGCGGGGGTCCAAACGGGCCGATGGCTGTGAATGTCGAAAGGGAGACAGATGCGGATTCTACCCCGCCGACGCTGGTGAGAAGCCCCGGGGTCCTCGAACGGCCGGGCGCGAGTCGAGTGCCTCGGTTCGTGAAGAAACGGCGATCCGGCGACCTGATAGCCTCGCCCCAAGGACTCACACGAAAAAGGGGGGCTTCATGAGAGCACGACACGCCCTGGCGGCTGCGGCTTCGATCTTGATGGCGGCAACGGTTCTGGCACAGGGCTCGGCGGAAGGAAAGATGAAGGGCGCGGCGAGTCGGCTGGTCGTCCGTCCGGCCGCGGACATCCAGTGGGTGGACCTGGATCCAAAAGGAGCTCCGGGAGTGAAGATCGCGGATGTCTGGGGGAACCATGCAAAGGGCGCATTCGGCGCGTTCCTCAAGTTTCCGGCGGGGTTCGCCGCGCCCCTGCACACGCACACCAACGACTTCAAGATCGTGGTCGTGTCGGGCACGCTCGTCCAGGCGCCGGAGGGAAAGCCGGAGTTTCGGCTCGGACCGGGTTCCTACCTGATGCAACCCGGGGGGAACTACAAGCACACCACCGCCTGCGACAAGGCGTCGGATTGCGTCTTCTTCGTCCAAAGCAGCGGCAAGTTCGACCTCAAGGTGGTTGAGGCGCCGAAGGCGGCGCCGCCGGCCCAGAAGTAGGAACAGGAAAGGCACCGACCCGGAACACCTAACCGGAAGAGGACCGCGGCCCGTGGTCGCCTCGTCCGCCGGGTCGCGATTCGATACCGGGATGTTCCGTTTCGAGCGCGTCGGCACTCACGCGGCCGGCGCCGTTCCTTCGGCAAGGTCTCTGACAGCAAAGAGTTAGATCGTGTGAGCGCGGATGGCACCGGTACTGCTATCAGGCTGGGTCAGGAAAAGGAGGACGCTCATGAGTCAGAAGAAGAAGGGCAAGGCAAAGGCGGTACGAGGTCTGCGCAATCTTTCCGAGAAGACGCTGACGGCCAGGAGCGCAACAGGCATCCGGGGCGGACGCAAGGCAGGCGGGGAACAAAAGGAGTTTCTGACCATCAAGATGAACGAAGTCATCATTACAAGCGTGTGACGCCGGCTGGTCATTTTTGAGGCCCCGGCCCGCCGGCGCAGGGGGACTGGGCCCTTCGGGCGCCGATCTGAGATAACTTGGACGCCGTGAAACGACTGGCCGATTTGACTTGCGATGACCTCGTGGCGAGTCCGGTATGGCGCTACGAGGGAGGGAGCGGCGCTTCCGCGACGGCGACTCCTTCCAAGCGGGTCTCGCTGTCGCAGAGCGACGACGAGATTTTCCTCGCCGCCACGGAGTTCGAGCTCTTCGACTCGAGCCGCCACTTCGGGTTCTGCTTTCCGGCGGACGACTCCGGAATCGATTACCTCCAGCCGGTCATCATCGGCCCGTCGGGTCAGGTGAATTTCTGGTTCGACGGCCCGGCCATGCCCGAGGCGCTGTCGAAGCAGTGGCGAGCGCTCGGCAAGGAACTGCCGGAGATCTTCCCGGTCTCATTCCGATGCCTCGTGCCGGTGGACGGCCGCACCGTGAGCGGCCGTATCGAGAGCGTCGAGTCTTCGAGGGATCTGGCGTCCGGCCCACCCGCGCCGATCATTTCGAGAGATCCGGCCGCGACACCGGGGGATCCGCGCGACATGGCCCGCATCCCGACGGCCCGTCCGATCCAGGCCCGGAGAGACACCGGGGCGGTCGAGAAGCGGACGTCTCGACGGCGCAAGGCAGAAATGAGCGTCGAATTCACGCAGGGCACCTTTCACGGAACGGGCACCATCGGCGATGTCTCGCCCCGGGGGATGTTCGTGCGCACTGAGCGCATTCCCGGCGCCGGACCGATCGTGCGGCTGAAGGTCAACCTGCCTGAGGGAAGAACCCTGGTCCTGAATGGGAAAGTCGTTCGGGGCTCTCTGGCGATTTCATCGCCCGGTACGTCGCCCGGGTTCGGTCTGAGTCTCGACGGAGAATCTCCCGAATACGAGGATCTCGTCTCGCGGCTCCGCGACAAGCCCCGATAAGGCGGCAGAGGGCTCCATCGGGGAGAGGCGGCGGGCCGGAAGGCCGCAGCTCTCTCGGTGTGGCGCGGAGCGGGGACGTCTCCAGGCTGCGGCCGCTCACTCTGACCAAGGTTCGCCCATCGCGGGGGCGACGCGCTCTTGCGAACCATTAGTCCCACCTCGATACCGTGATGTTCCGTTTCGGATCAGGCGGCGGAGGCGGCTTTCTCGGGAACTCCTCTGGGAACAAGGAAGTGGGCGATGTCGCTCCGGTTGGCACCGGTGATGCTCCCTGGACGGATCAGGTAAGAAGGGAGGACGCATCATGGTCGCCCAGAGAAAGAAGGTCGCGGACAACGAACGGGTCGGAAACCTGAAGCTCCGGAAGGAGACGCTCAGGGACCTCGACCCGAAGAGCAGGGCCAAGGAAATCAAGGGAGGCTCGGAGCGCCTGAGCTGCACTCCCGCTCCCCGCGCTTGGGCTTGAGACGAAGCCGCCGCAACAGCCGGAATAGGATTTGAACGATCAGGAGGATCCCATGGCATCCGAGAAATCCGTCAGGACCAAGTCGAGAAAGAGTCTTCGAAATCTCTCCGCGCACGCCGTCGGCGCGAAGCAGGCCGGATCGGTCCGGGGAGGCAAGCTTATCGATAAGGCCTCGTCCAAGCTCTCCCAGGCATGCTGCAAGGGGACGCACCTCCCGGAAGTGACGATCGAATAAGAAGAGGGATGGGGCGAAAGGATGAGGCGCGGGTGGGCGGCCCGCGCCTCGCGACGCATCAGGAGAGAAGGAGGCCGAGTCGATCGAAGTACTCGCTCCAGGTCTTCTTCATCGCCTCCGCGGCGGATTTGTCGGGAAGGTTCTCGTGGGCAAGGGCCACGGCGCTCTTGGAACGTCCCTTCGAAGAGAAACCGAGCACCACGGCCGTGTCGTCCTCCCACGCCAGACGCATCCTCTTCCGCGGCGTTGCGGACCGCACGGTGACTTTCACCGGGAGCCATCGGCTGCGGACCCGCGCGTTGGCGAAGGCCCGGAACAGTTCTCCGACAGCAACAGTGAACGTTCGGCTCTTGGTCGCGCTGTAGCCGCCACCCCGGCGCTGTCCGCGATCCCGCAAGCCCCGTACGCGTTCGTAGCCGACGGTGACCATCTGGGACCACCAGCTCGGCGTGCCCAGCGACGAAACGTACCGAGCGATCTCTCGGTGCGATTTTTCTGCTGCCCCCTCGGCGTCGAGCAAGCCGACCCACTGCGCCCACGAGCGCCCGGTCTGCTTGCGAACCGACGCGTCGCTCATGCCCGCAATGTGCGCGTAGTCGGGAGCGGGTTCGTTCCTCTTGAGTACTCGAAGCCGCGCGGCGGTATAGGCCTCGCCGGTCTTCTTCATCCGGGAGCGGACGAGCCGCTTGAGGTCTTTCTGCTTCGGCATAACGTCTCCTTCGTTCCACTCGCGAGCGAAGTCCCCCAGCGCCATCGTCCGCGACGACGAAGGTTCGTCCTGCCGATCCGGGAGTATGCCCCCCTTTGCCTCGGCGAGGGCCTTCGCTGGGGGAAGGCCATCGAGGTTGGGCGCGGATCCACGCCGCGCGAAATGTTAAGGCTTCGCCCACCCGGAGGCAACACTCTTCGCTCCCGCCTGGTCCCTCGGGAAAGGATCCCGGAAATGGCCGCGGCAAGGCGAAGCGGTCGGTCCCGCGCTGGGATGTCCGGGGGGCGAGCTACTTTCTCTTGGCGGCCCACTGCGCGAAATCTTCGACCCTGGCCGGATCCAGCCCGGAGGGATCGACCTTCTTCTTCTGGACCCATTGGGCGATTGCAGCGGCCAGCTCGTCGGCCCTGGATCGGTCCATGTCGCGGAGCGACGCGTAGGCCGCCTTGACCTCGTCGAGGCGATTCAGTGCGAGGAACGCCTCCGCGCGATCTTCCATGGCCGCGGTGTCGCTGGGTTCGATATCCAGCGCTTTTCCGCACGCTTCGAGGGCCGACGCGTCGTCGCCCGTCTTCAGATAGGCGTGACCGAGATTGCCCCAGGCCGAATAGTGGTACGGGTTTTTTTTCGTCGTCTCGGCGAACTTCTTGATGGCGTCGATGTACCTGTCCCTGGCCTTGGCCTCGAGTTTCCCTTTCTTTTTCGCGTCGGTCGCGGAAGCGGCCTCGTCTTCGAGCTTTTCCGCCTTGTCGCGGTCGGAAAGACCGTCGGCGTAGAGGCGTTGCGCCTGTTCCTCGGGAGTCAGCGGCGGAAGAGACTTAGTCTGCGGCATGGGCGGCATGGGCGGCATGGGCTCAATGGGCTGCACGGGGGCCATGGGCGCCATTTGCTGCATCGCGGCTTCCGGCGCGGTCATCGTGGCGCCAGGGGCGGGCCCTGCCAGCGCAGCCAGAAGCAGAACCGATGTCGCGGCGAAGAGGCGCGTGAAACCAGCTGATCTCTCCTTCAATGGCTCTCCCGAAGCGACGGCAGCGGAAAAGGCATGGAATCGGCACCGGCGCCCCTGGCCAAGACCGCCGTCACGGATGGAGAGCCTGACTTCGGAATGGGCGGATGCCAATAGCCACTCGCGCGCCGATCCCTATGACCACTGTCGGTCGGGATCGCCGCCGGCCGATCGTCTCGCGTGCTCAGCGGGAGCGCGCTTTCCCCGGTTCCTCCTTCACGCGTGTGTCGGTTGCCTTCCAGTTCACTTCCCAGGTCTTGCCGCCATCATCCGAGAAGGACTGCTCGAAGTGACAGGAATCCGGGGTGATATCGGAGATGACAAAACGCACGAACATGGCCCGGCCGTTCAAGGTCTCCTGATCGAAGAACTCGCCGCGCCCGTTCTTGAACTCGCCGATCGTGAGTTGACCGAGGGCGCCGCCGCTGCTGGTGGCGAAGTTGAGGCTCCACTGGCGGGATTGGGGATTGGAGAGGCGCAGGTTGAGGCCTTCGAAGTGACCCGCCGGGCCGTCGGCCACCAGCTTCACCAGGTTGGCGCGGCCGTTCCAAACCTTACGGACGATGGTCGTGCCCTCGTACTCGACCCACGCCGTCGAGCCGGTCATTCGGTTCCGGCGCCGGTGATGTATGAATTGAGCGAGTACGGCCGTTCGCTCCTTCCGCTCGTCGAGACCGTCCGCGCGTGGGGCGAGGCCACATCGATCGAAGGCTCGGCGGTATGGCCGAAGCGACGCAGGCGCCCGTTACGGACCCTCCGGAGAAGGCGCCGCATCCGGTTCCGTCCCTCTGAAACGTCCGCTCGTCCTCCCTCTGCGGCCGCGAACGCGGCGCGCGGGCCGTCCATCATCACGCGGCGCAACCCGGCGCCGTCGCTTTCGTACTCATCTCCATTCGGTGGGCACCCACGTCTTCCGAAGCGAGAAGGAGGCATCGATGCGCCGGAATCCATCCCTCGCTCTTCTCTTGACCCTCGGAATGGTCGGCGGCTCGACGATCGGCGGCTGCGCCAGGAAGGAGGGTCCGGCCGACACGGCGCCCGCGGCCGTCGCGGCGGAGGCCGGCAAGACGCCGGCGCCGCCCGGAGACGGGAAGATCCCGGTCACGACCGCATCCGCGGAAGCGAAGGCCGAGTTCCTGCAGGGGCGCGATCTGGCCGAGAAGCTTCAGGTCACCGACTCGATCCAGCACTTCCAGAAGGCGGCGGATCTCGATCCGGGCTTCGCATCGGCCGAGCTCAACCTGGCCATTTCCGCTCCGACCGGAAAGGAGTTCTTCGAGCATCTGAACAAGGCGGTCTCCCTGGCCGACAAGGCCTCCCTGGGAGAGAGGCTTCTCATACTCGCGACGCATGCCGGCGCGAACAACGACGCCGTGAAGCAGAAGGGATACCTCGACGAGCTGGTGGCCGCCTACCCCAACGACGAGCGTGCGCACTTCAATCTTGGTAACTCCTTCTTCGGTCAGCAGGAGTTCCCCCGGGCGATCGAGCATTACAAGAAAGCCATCGAGCTCGCTCCGGGCTACTCCACGGCCTACAACATCCTGGGCTATGCGTACCGGCAGAGCGGGGACTACGCCGGCGCGGAAAAGGCGTTCCAGAAGTACATCGAGCTCATTCCGAAGGACCCCAATCCCTACGACTCGTACGCCGAGCTGCTGCTCAAGATGGGGCGGTTCGACGACTCGATCGCGCAGTACCGCAAGGCGCTGGCGATCAACCCGAACTTCACCAACGCGCACCAGGGAATCGCCATGGATCTGCTGTATTCGGGAAAGCCCGACCAGGCCGCGGCCGAGCTCCAGGAGTCCATGAAGGTGTCCCGGACCGACGCCGAGAGGCGAGCGGCCCTCTTCGCTCTGACGATCGTTCACTTAGACGGCGGGAAGACGGCCAGGGCCCTGGCGGACGTGGACGAGCAGTATGCGCTCGGGAAGAAGACCAATGACGTCCCCGCGATGGCGTTCGACCGCGGGCTGAAGGGGCTCATCCTGGTCGAGAGCGGGAAGGCCGACGCGGCGAAAAGGGAATTCGACGCCGGGCTCCAGCTGGTCCAGGAATCCAGCCTCTCCCCGGAGGTCAAGGAGAACGGGAAGAACGTCCATCACTACAACATGGCCCGGGTCGCGCTGGCGAGGAAGGACCTCGCCCTGGCCAAGACGGAGGCGGACGCGTTTCGCCGGGCCGCCGCGTCGGCGAGGAACCCTTTCACGATCAAGAACGCCCACGAGCTCGACGGCACCATCGCGCTCGCCGAGAAGGACTATGACAAAGCGATCGCCGAGCTCGCCCAGGCCAACCCGCAGAATCCCCAGAACCTCTATCGCCTGTGCCAGGCCTATGGCGCCAAGGGCGACGCGGCCAAGGCGGCGGAGTTCTGCAAGAAGACGGCCGAGTTCTATTCCATGCCGAACGTCAACTACGCCTTCGTGCGGTCCAAGGCGAAGGCGGGCGCGGGGCCGGCAAAGAAGACAGCGGCGTGACCCGAGGGAGGCTGAGATCCCGCTGGCCGTGCCTCGGGTGCTCGCCTTCTAGCCCGCGCGCTTCGTGGCCTTGAGCCTGCGAACGATGCCGGAGACCGCGAGGAGGATCGGTAAGCCCTCCATCGGGAGGAGGAAGATCATGCCGCCCTCCCCGAACCCCCCGGGGCGCCAGACCTTCGGCGGTCGCGGCCAGGGCGCCCATCAGGAGAATGAAGCCGAGAACCGCGAGGAGCGCGGCGGCCCACCAGCGGCGCGCGGCGACGGCGCTCCCGGCGGAGGCAATCGAGGAGACGCACCGGGCGACGAATCCGGGAAGGAGCGAGGATCTCGGGGCCGCGGCCATGATCACCGCCGCCGCGGCCCACAACCGCCCGGCCTGCCCGAGAGGGTTGGTGAAGAACCATTTCCGCACCTGCGGAAACGACAGCCCCTCGAGCGCGCGGACGTCGGGGCGAAGCAGAAAGTAAGCGCCCGTCGCGGTGACGGCGGCAAAGAACGCGGTCGTGAATCCCTCGCCGATCGTCGAATCCGGAAGGTTCCGGGCGAAGATCCGCACCGTCCCGATCATGCAGATGAAGGTCAGAAGGAGAAGCGGCGCGGCAGCGATCCGGCGAATCCACCGCATCGAGTCAGCCTCGGTTTGGCCGGGAAGTCGATCCGCGCCGGGTGCGGCCGGCCCTGGCGTTCAATCGGCTCGAAAGAGAATGGCCGTGACGACGCGCAGGGTGCTCCTTCCGCCGATTCGCCGGTCCCTTGACAGGAGAGCGGATGCAAGCCTAAGGCGGCCCCGATCAGGCTGTCAAAAGGAGTCGCGGGCCTCAGCCCGCAGCGCGGCCCGCGGGGACGCCGAAGGTGCCCTCGACCACCTCCACGAACGTCCGCTCCTCGCGAAGAATGAACCGCTGGGTTCGAGCCCTGGCGAAATTCTCGCGCGACTCCGGATCCTCGCGCAGACGCGTCCGGTAGGCCTCGTAGGAGGCCAGGCTGTCGAACGCGATCAGGCCCCACGCCACATTGTTGGTCCCCTCATGGGGAAGGAAATAGCCGACCAGGTGTCCTCCGCAGCGGGGGATGATGCGGCCCCAGGTTGCGGCGTACTCCTGGAAGGCGTCCCTTTGGAATGGATCGATCTCGTAGCGGATGAAGCAGGTGATGGTCATCGGTCCTCCGGGTCTCACGCGGCTTTCGACCGCGGCCGCTCCGAAGTATCCTCGATGCCGAGCCGGGACGCTTCGTCCGCTGTCAAAGTATGAAGTCCGACGCCCCCGACCTGTCGTCCATCGCCGCGGCCATCGCCGAGCCGGCGCGGACCCGCATGCTGTGCTGCCTGCTGGACGGGCACGCGCGCACGAGCACCGAGCTCGCAGCCGTGGCGGGCGTGAGCCCTTCGACCGCGAGCGTGCACCTGGCGCGTCTCAAGGAGCGGCAGCTCGTGAAGACCCTGGCGCAGGGCAAGCATCGCTACTACCGCCTGGAGGGCGCCGACGTGGCGAAGGCGCTCGAGGCCCTGATGGTCGTCGCGGGCGGGCCCCGGGAGCGCTTCGTGCCCAAGACTCCGAGCCGACTGCGAGCCGCGCGCACCTGCTACGACCACATGGCCGGCGCCTTCGCGGTGTCCCTGCACGATCTCCTCTTGCACCTGCGGTGGCTGTCGTCCGATCCGGCGGCGGACGACGCCTACGACGTCACCCGGAAGGGAGCGACGGAGCTCGAAGCTCTGGGCGTCGACATCGGCGCGACCCGCTCCCTGCGCCGGCGCTTTGCCTACGCCTGCATCGACTGGAGCGAGCGGCAGCCTCACATCGGCGGCGCGCTCGGCGCGGCCCTGCGGAGCCTCGCGCTGCGGCGAGGATGGATCGTGCACGACCTGGACAGCCGGATCCTGAGCGTCACCGCGAAGGGCCGGCGGGAGATGCAGAATCGGTTCGGTGTCGTGGTGCGATGAATCCGCGCGCGGAGGCAGCTCGAAGAGGCTGATCGGCGCTCGCTGGAGCCGCGCCGCCGGCGAGCCCCAATGAGGCGAGGCCTCTTCAGGCGTCGGGTCGCCGGTCAGTTGCGGCGGCGCTCCTCTTTCCAGCGGTGGTACTCGTCCCCCTCGACCAGCCTTTGGTGCGACCAGTGCGGCGGCTCGTAACGCCAGATCCGTCCTTCATGCCGGTAGCGCGGTGCGATCCAGCGGGAATGGGGGTTCTCGGCATGGTCCCAGCGGCCGGAGACCCAATCCCATCGGCTGCCTTCCCAATGCCAGTAGCCCCTCGCCCAGACCGCATGGCGGTCGGGCCGCGCCGGGATGCGCTCGACGCGAACCCGTGGCGGGGCGCTGTGGGCGATGCGAATCTCGAGATTGGGGCCCGGCTGGGCCGCGGCCGGCACGGCAAGGGCCAGAAGCGCGACGGGCGCCATCGATACCAATATCCTCTTGATCATGAAGACCTCCCCGCGATCGAAAATTCGTTTCGTGGACCACAAACAGCATGTACGGACGGCTCCGGTCGGTCCAATACTTGGTTTCGATCAGTTCGGGACATTCAAACGATGAGTGTCGATCGAAAGTGGAAAACGGGAGCTTGACGGAACAACCAGCTCAGAAAAGAAAAAGAGGCGCCGAGGCGCCTCTTGCTGAACGGGTCAAAGGCTCCGCGGTTACATCTTGCCCTTGGCTTCTCCAGTCTTGACCCAGGTCGCCCACATCTTGCCGTCCTTCTCCGTGGCCTTGAACCAGACCTTCACGCCCTCTTTCGGGCCGTCGCCTTCAACCTTGGTGTCGGTATTCCAGTAGATCGACCACTCCTTGCCCGATTTGTCCGTGACCGTCATCATTTTCTGGTCGTTGTCGACCTTCGTGATGGTCCCGCTCAACGTGCCGTCCTTCTTGCCCATTTTTTCCCCGGCCAGAGCGACGGCGCCCAGACAGACCGCCAGAATCACCGAAAGCGCTAAAACCCTCTTCATAGAACCTCCTCATGGGGGTCGCCGCGGAATGCGGCGCCCGAGTAACCGTGCCGGAGGCCTCGCCCCCGACACCGCAATCATTTCGCCCGATGAATGAATCGAGGTTGGACCACGCACTGAGCGGCCTCTTGGCTCGCTCCTCAAGAGGGCCGCGGGACTCCGCCGAGCCGCTCAGGTCAACGGATCGGATGGCCGAACGTTGAACCGCGCCGTCACACCCGTCTGCCGCGGTACCAGAATCCGCCGCCGCCGAGGAGAAGAATGACGAGAACGACGATGACGATGGTGCTCATATTCGACCTTTCTCAAACGAAGTCTTTCAGCACCGATGAGCATGTGCGCTTTGCGGGGACATCTCCAATCGTTTGTTCCGCTGGAGTTGAGACGTGAAAGCGCGGCAGCCAGCGCCGGTGGCGCGGCGTCTTGGGCCGGTCAAGTGGATTCACCCGAAACCGGCTCGAAACGGGACGGGTCCGGCTACGAACCCGGTTTCTTGAGGTTGGTCTCTTTGTCGGCGTTTCCGAAGGCGCCCTCCCAGGAGGTGCCTTTGCCTCGAATCGTCACCCGTCCGAAGCGCTTCGTTCCGACCTGGAAAGGCTTGCTTTCGGCGCCCTTGTATTGGGCGAAGCCTCGCTCGAGGATTCCCCCCCATCTCCACCGTGCTTCGGCCTCGGCCTGATTGATCGTGAGCGGTCGTTTCAAGCGTTTCTCTCGTTTCGAGGCCCGATCACACAGTCAAGTCGGTTCGTTGGGCGACGTTCGGAGAGTGGCAGGGTGATCTGCCAGAGGGCGAGCGAAGCCAGGAACGGAGGAGGATACCACGGGCGGGAGGCGGTCCGAGAGAAGGCTCCGGGCGATTGGCTCATTCCTCTTCCTGCCGACGGGCTCGGATGGCGCGGGCGCGGGCCTGGTATTGCTCGGCCTCGGCCTCCCGGTGGTCCAGCCGGAGCAGTCGGGCCAGCTCCCTCAAGGTCGCGGCGACCTGGGGATGGTCGGGACCGAGCGACCGCTCGCGGATCGCCAGGGACTGCTTCAGAAGGGATTCCGCTTCGGAATACTTCTTCAGTTCGATCTCCGCGCCGGCCAGGCCAAACTGAGACACCGCGATGAGCGGATGACCGGGCGCCAGCGCCTTCTGCCGCAGCGCGAGCGCTTTCCGAAAGGCCGGTTCCGCGAGGGCGGGCTCACCTTTGCGCTGATAAGTCCAGCCCAGGTCGTTGAGCACCCCGGCGTGGAGAGCGTTGTTGTCGCCGGACGCCGTATCGAGGATCGACAGCGCCCGTTTGAGGCGCGTCTCGGCCTCGTCATGCCGACCCTGCATCTCGTAGCAGTACGCGAGTTGCTGGAGAGCGAAAACAACGGCCGGAGCGTTCGGACCGAGAGCGTTCTCCTTGGTCGCAAGCGCCTGGAGAATGAGCTTTTCCGATTCGCCGCTGGCCTTCCCCTGCCGGGCCAGGACGAAGCCGAGCCACAATTGACAGTCGGCAACCTCCAGGTCCTCTTTGCCGGCCTGTTCCATCCGCATCGCAAGCGCGCTGCGGAGGAGCTTCTCCGCTCTCGGGATTTGGCCCAGGTTGGCGAGGACCATCCCCAGTCTCTGAAGGCTCTGAGGCAGACGCTTGTCTTTGGGACCGAGCGTCTCGGCTTTCGCCACGGCCTCGCGAAAGCGCTTCTGCGCCTCTTGATAGTTGCCCGATCGGAATTGAGATTGTCCGTCTTCGAAGGCGGCGGCCCAGGCCGCGTCGGACGAGGCCGTGAGAGGGGGAGCGCCGGGGGTCGACCTCGACCGGATATCGCCGGTCGAAGGCGGCTGTCTCTCCCTGACCATCGGAGCGGAGGTTACGGCGGAACGCGCGTGAGGGATCGGCCGAGCGGGCGCGCCTCGTGCTTCCCGACCCGGCGCCGCGGGCGAGGCGTTCACGGAAGGCGCCGAGGCCGCCGGAGCCGTCGCGGGAGCGGGAGCGGGGGAGCTGACCGGCGGCTGCCGTGCGATTGCCGGCGGGGCTGTCCGGACCGCAGCGGCGGTCGCGCCGGTGTCCCTTCCCATAACCGACTTCTGCGTCTCCAGGCGCCGCCATACGAAAAACGTGGCGGCCATCGCGGCAACCGCCACCAATCCCGCGAAAACGGCGCTGCGCCGGCGCGGCGACCGCGCCGTACCCGCTCCGCCCAGGGCCGGTCGGTCGTCCGGAGGAATCGCGGCAGTCTCGACGCCGTAGCGAACGGTGGCCTGTTCTTCCGACGGCGGCGGCGTCGCGGCCCGCGGCGCACCCGACAGACTCCATCGGGTCGTGGCCTGCAGGTCGATCTGCTGCGACCCGCCGAGGGCGAGCGCGAGCGCCCTGGCCAGATCACCGCAACACGGGTACCGTTGCGCGGGGTTCTTGCGCAAGGCCCGTTCGATCGCCTGATCGACGGCCGGCGTCAGCCGGGGGTTCAGGCTCGACGGCCGCGGCGGCGGTTCCTGAAGGTGCTTGTGCAGCACGACGAGCGGCGAGTCGGCGGAGAACGGCACGACGCCCGCCACGAGCTGGAAAGCGATGACTCCGAGGGCGTACTGGTCGGAGCGTCCGTCCAGGGTCATCGCCATCGCCTGCTCCGGCGACATGTACGTGGGAGTTCCGATGACGGCTCCGGTCGCGGTCAACCCGGCGGAGGTATCGCTCACGCTCTTGGCCAGCCCGAAGTCCGCCAGCAGCGGCCGATCGTGCTTGTCCATCAGGATGTTCGCCGGCTTGACGTCGCGGTGGAGGATGCCTCGCGCGTGGGCGAAGTCCAGAGCCGATGCGACTCCGGCGACCCACTCCAGGGCGGCCGCGGTGGTCACGCTGGCGCCCAGCCGGTCTTGGAGGCTTCCTCCCGGGACCAGCGGCATGACCAGGTAGACGGATTCGCCTTCCTGGCCGAAGTCGTAAACGGGGAGGATGTTGGGATGCTCGAGGCCGGCGATCGTCCGCGCCTCACGCACGAACCGTTCGGTGAAGCTGGGCTCCCGCGAGACGGATTCGAGAATGACCTTGACCGCGACCGGCCGCTGGAGGCTCTCGTCCAGCGCCTCCCAGACCTCGGCCATGCCTCCGGACCCGACTCTCCGGCCGAGGCGGTATCGTCCCAGGAGTTGTCCAGCGGTCGCGGGCATGGTGCGGTACGGGCCTAACAATATCTAAATTGTGTGTCCGCCCCTCGGTGCGACGACCGGCGCCTTTCCTCCGGCCGGCTACTTCCCGGCGACACCCACCACCTTCACCACCGCCGTCGAGCCGGCGATCCGGTCCCCGTCCATCGGCTCGGAGCGGCCGCCCAGGCACTGCCCGAGGAACTTCTCGGCGCGCGCGTTGAAGTCGATGCGGTTCTCGGGGCGCGCGAATCCGTGCCCCTCGTCGGAGTAGAGGACGTAGGTCACGTTGCCCTTGTGCTTCTCGATGGCCTCCACGATCTGCTCGGATTCCTTTACGTTGACCCGCGGGTCGTTGGCGCCCTGCCCGATCAGGAGAGGCCTGGTGATCTTGTCGGCCCGGAAGAGCGGCGAAGCGTTGCGGATGAGGTCGGCGTCCTTCGGGTCGTCGACGTTGCCCATGCGCACGTCGAACATCGAACGGATCGGCTTCCAGTACGGCGGGATCGAGCCGATGAGCGTCTTCAAGTTCGAGGGGCCGACGATATCCACGTTGCAGGCGAAGAAGTCGGGCGTCATGGTCGCCGCGGCCAGCGCGGCATAACCGCCGTAGGAGCCGCCAAAGACGGCGATCTTCTTCGGATCGGCGTAACCCTTGCCGACCGCCCACTTCGCGGCGTCGATCAGGTCGTCGTGCATCTTCAAGCCCCACTGGCGATTCCCGGCGTTCAAGAATTTCTTGCCGTAGCCCGTCGACGCCCGGTAGTTCACCTGGAGAACCGCGTATCCGCGGTTGGCCAGCCACTGGGCGTACGAGTTGTATCCCCAGGTGTCGCGACTCCATGGTCCGCCGTGAACGAAGAGAATCATCGGAAGATTCTTCGCCACGACGCCGACGGGGAGCGTCAGGTAGGAGTTCAAGGTCAATCCGTCGCGCGACTTGATGGCGACCGGCGTCATCGCCGCCAGGGGCAGGCCTTCCAGCTTCGGCTGCGCGGTGAAGAGAAGGGAACCCTTCCTGGCCGCCCGGTCCCATTTGTACCAGGCGACGGGCCCGCGATCGGACGTGAACGCCACGAGCCATCCGTCATCGGCCGCGGTGCGGTTGACGATCGCGAAATCTCCTGCGTGGAGTTTCCCGATCGCGTCGAAATCGGCCTGAACCGAGGGATCCAGGATCTTCCACGTGGATCGCCCCGGCTCGAACGACACCGCTTGGACCAAGTGCGTCCGGGGTTGGATCACGACGTCGCCGGCGTCCACCTCCGGCGATGCGGCCAGAACCTTCTCCGATCCAGTGGCGAGATCACGGGCCACGAGGCGGGCCGTGTCGCTCCCGATCGAGCTCTTGAGGTACGCGGACTTTCCGTCGGCGGCGAAGTCTTCGAACTCCAGGATCTCTTCCGGCCCGACCTTCAAGAGGGTCTTCCACGGCGCCCTGGCGTCATCGCGGACGCGAATCTCGGTCCCGCCGTCGGGCGTCGCGATCTGCGCCGCCCGCACCTGCATCCTGGAATCGATGGCCCAGCCGGCGACATCTCCGGGATTCTCCGTGTCGAGCGTGAGGGCACCGCTGGCCAGATCGAGGCGGTGGACGTCCATTACCTCCCGGCTGCGCAGATTCATCTCCAGCAGAACCTGGTCGGGAAAGTCAGGGTTGACGTCGTCCACGCCCGCCCGCACGCCCTGGAACGGCGTGTAGTCGCGAACGTTGCCGGAGGCCAGGTCGACCCCGTACACGTGGTCGTTCTCGTCCCCGTCGTTGTCCTGGAGGTACAGCAACGTCTTGTTGTTCTGGGCCCAGAAGAACCGGCGGATACCGCGTTTCTTGTCGGCCGTCACGACCTTGTCGTCGTCCTTGCCGACGGTCTTGACCCACACCTGAAGGACGTTCTTCTTGTCGGGTGCGAGCCAGGCCAGGCGCTGGCCGTCAGGCGAGAGGCGGGGCTGGCTCCTCTCGGGATTCCCGAAGAGCACGTCGCGGGGAATGACCGGCGGCAGTTGAGCGGCGAGGCGGACCGGCGCCGCCAGTGTGAGAACCACCACGGCTGCGCCCAGGGATCCCTGAAAGAAGCGTTTCAACATGGGGGATCGAGCCTCCTGACCGCGAACGATACTTCGAAACACGTTCGGCGGCCGGTTCCGGCTCAACGAATCCCGTGCGTCGAACGATCCCGGCGTACGGGGCTCAAGGAAAAGGCGGGGGACTACTTTTGAGCTCTGTGGAGGTTAGTTTCCCTGTCGGCGTTGCCGAAGGCGCCTTCCCAGGAAGTGCCCTGACCTCGGACCTTGATCTTTCCGAAGAGCTTCGTGCCCACCTGGAACGGCTTGCGCTCGGTGCTCTTGTAGCGGGCAAAGGCGCGTTCGAACATTCCGCCCCACCGCCATCGAGCCTCGGACTCGGCCTGGCTGAATGTGAGAGGTCTTTTCATAGGTCTTTCATTTCGGGCCTGATTCAAGGTCCCGGAATCTGTCCTTTGTTCAACTTTCGGAGAGTGGCAGGCCGACGTGCCAGAGGTCGAGAGAGCCTAGAACAAGAGTCATTGTATCACGGCTGCGCGTCGCGCCTTGCAGGATTCGCAAACAATTTATATATTGTGTCTGGACTGTGAAGGAACGCGACGCCAATAGCCTCAAGGAGACAGCGGCCTCCGTATGCCATCCAAGAGCGGCCGCGACAGATTCGTGGAGACTAGCCTTCAACGGGAGGGTGCCCGAGCTCGGATTTCACCTGGGTGAGCTTGGACGCGATGCGTTGAGACTGTCCGCCGTCAGCCCGTTCCGAATAGGGCAAAACGGGCGCCGGCTGTTGGGACCCCCCGACAAACTCCCCGCTATTGATGGTCCAGTGGCGAAGGGTTCGACCCGCTCTCGCATGGAGAGGTTGGCTGCTCATGAGTGGTCCTGCTTTCTTTCGGAGACTGTGGGGAAGCTCTCGGGGTCGGCCAACCGCAGGGATGACCGACCCCAAGAGTGCTTCACCTTGTCTGACTCGCGTTTGAGACCGCTTTACGCACGCTGCTTCACAGACCGAGTTGGGATTTCCGCCCGAGAGGGGACGATTCCTGGATCTCCGGCGTCGGGTTGGCGGCTTCTCCGGCCTTGTGTCCAGCCGCAGCTCCGGCCACACCGCCTACGGCGGCACCCGCAACGGCGCCGACGGGACCACCAAGGGCCGCGCCAACGACTGCGCCTGTCGCCGCTCCGCCAGCGGTTCCCACTCCGGTCACAACCGGATGAGTACCCGGTTGTCCTGTCGGTTTGACCGCTTCACCGATCTTGTGACCCGTCGCGGCTCCAGCCACACCTCCCACGGCAGCCCCCACGGCTGCTCCCACGGGACCACCCACTGCCGCGCCAACAACCGCGCCGCCAGCCGCGCCGCCGGCGGCTCCCACTCCGGTGCTCACCGGATGAGAACCCGGCTTCCCCGTCAGTTGATCTTTCTCTTCCACCATGATGAACCTCCTTCTGTCTATGACCACCGCTTCTGCAATCACAGAAGACGCCGTGCGGGCTCTTGTCGAGGTATGCCGCCCGGCTCGACCAAAGACAGCATGGACGCCAGAATGGGCGTCGTCCAATACCTGGTTCCGATGAATCTAGGATGCCCGACCGATCAATGGTCGATTGGACTCCCCGCTCAACTCGGCGCGGGACCGGTCGGGGTCAGGAACCTGCTCCGTCGGTGTCGAGCGTCTCAGGGCCTGGCCACTGTCCGCGGGTAGTCCGGGGCCGCGAGCTCGATGCGCCAGACGGGCCCGCCCTGGTAGAACGGACCCTCCGACTTCACGAAGCCGGGAGCGTCCCCGCCAAGAATCCAGACCGCCGTGTCCTTCGGTTGCTTGCCCACGAGCGGCGCAACCAAACCGGCGACTCCGCCGATCTCGATCTTGATGTTGAATCGGGTCGCGCCGTACGTCGCGCGGCCGACGGTAAACCGCTCGGCGGACCCCCGCGTGATCACGAGCTTTAAGAGCCGAGGCTTGGGCGTGGCGACCAGCATCGACACGATCGTCGGAACGGCACCGGAGGCGATGTTCTTCATGAGCGTCAAGACCATTCCGTTGGCCAGATCGGAAGGCAGATCCATCCGCTCTTCGATTGTCTTCTCCTTGCCGTCCTCTCGGTGCTGCACCCGTACCTGGCCGCTTGTCGCGTCGACCCAGATCTCCATCGGATTCGGAAAGCTCGGACCGCGCTGCACGAGATGGTCGCTCAGGAGCCGAAACCGCCCAACCTGCGAAAAAACAGCGGTCTCGTCCTGGAGCGACCCGTCCTTGAAGTGAAACACGAGGCGGCTCGTCACGCGGGTGCCCCGCAGAGCCTGGCTGAGATCGCCGTTGGCAATGACGACGCCGTCGAGCGATTTGAGCAAGAGAAAGCCGCGCACAAGCCCCTCCGGATAGAGCACGGCCACAGATTCCGCTTGAATTGTGCCGCCACCGGCCTGGCAGGCGAGCAGGAGTAATGCTGCGCACACGCGCTGTTTCACGATGAAGCCCTGAATCCCGTGTGTTTTATACACCCGCACGCGGCGGCCGCCCCGGGTCTGCGACCGCGCCGGACGACTCTCCTGCCCGAGGGTATAGTCTCTCGCGGCAGGCGTGTGACAGAGGAATCACCGGCGAATTGTCCACCCTCCAACAGGGTCCGCACCGACGAGAGGGAATGATGCGATACGTGTTGCGTTCTTTTGCCGCACTGGTGTTTGCCGCCGTGGTGCCCGCGGCGGCCCAGGACCTGACGATCATTTCGAAAGTCACGATCGACGGGAGGCCGGCGGAGCCGAGGAGCAGCTACCTCTCCCGCGATCACGTCCGGATGTCGCAGGGCGATGGCAAGGAGTCCATCCTGGACTTTCAGACCGCCCACATGACGATCCTGGATTCGAAGACGAGAACCTATTACGTCATCACGAAGCAGGACATGGATGCCATGACGGCCCGAGTGAAGGAGCAGTTGAACAGTCCGGAGATGAAGCGGGCCCAGGAGCAGATGAAGAGCCTTTCGGCCGAGGACCGGAAGAAAATGGACGCCATGAGCGCGATGTTCACGTTGGACGTGCAGAAGACGGGCACCACCCGCAGGATCGCGGGCTACACGTGCGAGAACTGGAAGATCACCTTCGGCGAAATGTCCAAGACCGAAGAGTGCCTCACCAACGAGCTGCAGTTCCCGGTCCAGGCCTGGGACATGTACAAGACGTACGCCGAGAGCATGAAGAGCCTGATGGCCGCGATGGGTCCGATGGCGAAGAACATGGCGGCCATGCAGGAGAAGTTCAAGGGCATGCGGGGCATCCCTTTGGCGACGACGACGGCCATCAACGTCATGGGGCACTCGACCACGACGGTGAGCGAGGTTACCGAGGTCCGGCGCGGCCCCATCCCGGCCTCGGCGTGGGAAATTCCCGCCGGCTACACGAAGGTCGACAATCCCATGCTGAAAGCACGGGGCCGGTCCGGGCGCTCATCGGGGCGCTCCCACTGAGGAGCCCGCCGCCGCGGCGGCAAGGGACCGGAAAGGGGACTCGCCCTCGGACGAATCGGCCGTTCGAAAGGGCCGCTCCCGCGCCCGACGGCGGCCAGGCGTGGTTCGAGGAACTCCGCGGGCCAGAGAGAGCCGGTCAGGTCACCGGCCCCAGATACCGATCGAACCAGTCGAGGATTTCCTTGATGATCGGCTGGATCTTCGGCGGAATGTGTCCGCCCTCGAAGACGACGTGGCGCTTGTCCTTCTCCGGGGTTCCCAGGAGGCGGAAGAGCGGGAGCTGCGCCGTCTCGTACGGATGCGCGAAGTCGTAGCGTCCGGTGATCAGAAGGACGGGCAGCTTGATGCGCGGCGCGAAATTGATCGGCTCGACTTCCGGCGGCGTCCGGTTGAACCGAAACCCCCCCGACAGAAGCACGGCTGCCCGAAAGCGGTCTTCCACGCCGAGCAGGTTGATGCCGTCGATCGCGCCGAGGCTGACCCCGAAGTAGGCGAGCCTGGTCTTGTCGACGTCCGGCCGGGTTTCCAGGTAGTCGATCGATCTGCCCAGGTCCTTCGACCACTGGATGACCATGTCACGCCGGTCGTTCGGCCCCTGGTCGAGCGGGCCTCGGCGGCGCTCGTACGTCCCCTGGTAGATGGGATGCAGAACCGCGCGGCCGCCGCGGATGACGAAATCGAGATAGCGCAGGTCGAGGTCCGCGCTCGACGGCGTCAGACGCGCCACCGTGCTCGGGAAATACACGACCGTCTGGTAGGGCGGGCGGGCGTTTTTCGGCAGAAAGAGAAAGGCGGGCACCCGCTCGTTGCCGTAGGCGGCGCGGTAACTGACCTTCTCCCGGCGCCAGGAGGGTGCGTCCTCACGGCTCTCGACGCGCGGGTCCAGAGGCGTCCGGTCGTAGGCGTACAGACTGCGGTAGACGCGAAAGACGTCGTCGGGGACGGGTGTCTCCTTGCTGTAGTCGCGGGCCACCGTGCCCACCGGACGCGTCAGCGCCTCGTCGGCAAGCGGTTTCGTATAGCGGGCACAGCGAAAGCCGTAGGCCGCCGCGCGCCCGAAGGGGTCCTGGGCGTCGGGCTCCAGAAACGTGTAGCTGGGATCGGTCCACGCGCCGCCGAGAATGAACCGCCGTCCGGCGGATTCGTTCCAGCACCACTCCTTCACGTTCCCGGCCATGTCGTAGGCCCCGTCGGGAGAGAGGCCCGCGTACGTCCCGATCGGGGCCGGCCCTTTCCCGGCGAAGTTGGAGAGCTGCAGGATCTCCGAGAAGTTCGAGATGCCTGCGGCCTTGTACCAGTGATAGATCGTCGGAAGACTCTTGCCCGCGAACTCCGCGTAGGCGGCGGCCTCGAACCAGCTCACGCCGCTGACCGGGTAGTTCCCGTGTCCCTCCGGGTAGCCGCCGAGCTCCCACGAGGCGGGCCCGGGGCGGCCGGTCGCGTCGCGCAAGAGCGCCTGCGCCTCCTCCCACGAGAGCTCCCGCCCCGACCGGAAGAACGGAGTTTTCCAGAGCTCGCGCCTCGAGTAGCCGCCGGCGTCGACGAACTGCTTGAACTCACGGTTTGTCACCTCGTGCTGGTCGATCCAGAAGTCGTCGATCGACACGGGCGACAGGCTTCTGACGTCGAACTTGCCGCCGGGAATGTGGACCATTCCGGGGGGCACGGAGGCGGCCGGATCGAGCCGGACCGGCGCCCACAACGTGGGCGCCGCGATCTCAATCGGGGCGAATCCCTCCTTCACGATCCTCCAGCGGTAATACGCCAGAGGCATCCGCGTCTCGACCGGAGATCGGCCGACCGGCATCCAGTCGGCATGGACGTCGAGGTACGGTTTCATCGAGACGTCGGCGCCTTCGGGCTCGGTTCGAATCGAGACGGCCTGCCATGCTTCCTGCCGCATGCGCGCGACGTCGGCGGGAACGGAGCGTTCCGCGTCCCGGGCCAGCCTCAGAGCGGCGCCGTACTTCTGCTGCTCGACGAGCCGGGAGATCTCGGGCAGGGTCACCTCGCGGGCCCGGCGTACCCTCGCCGCGCGCAGGAACCAGGACGTCCCGGCGGCCGCCAGCAGGAGGACGGCGGTCGCCAGGGCGGCCTTTGCGAGCGGCGATCGCCGAGCCCCGGTTCCGTCGGCGGCCCCGGGAACGACGGCGCGTGCGGAGACCAGCGCCTTCCCCATCTCGTTTCCCGACCCAAACCGGTTCTCGGGACGCTTTTCCAGGGAGCGCCGCACGATCGCCTCGACCGGTTCGGGAATGTCGGAGCGGACCGACCTGAGCCGCGGCGGCGAATCCCGGAGGATCGCCGTCAGCGTGAGCAGGTGCGAGTCGCCCGCGAAGGGCCGGCGGCCGGCGAGCATCTCGTACACGACCGAGCCCAGGGAGAAGACGTCCGAGCGCGCGTCGACCGGCTTGCCTTCCGCCTGCTCCGGCGACATGTAGGCGATCGTCCCGAGGATCACCCCTTGCCGTGTGCGCTGATAGGCGGCGCCGGCCGTGGCCGTCGAGTCCGTGGTCGCTTCCCCGGAGGCGATGCCCGGCTCCACGAGCTTGGCCAGGCCGAAGTCGAGGACCTTGACGCGGCCGGCGGGCCCGACGATCACGTTGGCGGGCTTCACGTCGCGGTGCACGATGCCCGCGGCGTGCGCCGCGCCGAGCGCCGACGCGATCTGCTCGGCGTAATCGAGCGCCTCCCGGACCGGCAGTCCGGCCCTGGGAATGAGCCGGTCGAGCGGCGTCCCTTCGACGTACTCCATGACCATGAAATCGACGCCCTGGTCCGAATCGATGTCGTGGATTGTGACGATATTCGGATGGTTCAGCGCGGATGCCGCCTTGGCCTCGCGGACGAATCGCCATTTGCGTTCCGCATCGCCGACCGCCTCCGGGCGGAGGACCTTGATGGCGACCGTTCGATCGAGGTGAGAGTCGAGCGCGCGATAGACGACGCCCATCCCGCCTTCGCCGATCTTTTCGACAATCCGGTAGTGCTTGAGGGAAGTGCCGATCATTGGGATCGCTGGGCCGTGGTTTGCCGACCGGAAGGCTATGCCCCGGTCGCTCCAGGGTCAACGAAATCCGCCAAAGAACCCCCGGAGACTGCAACCTCCGGTTCATCCCGAGCCTTCGGGACGGCAAGGAAAGGCCGCCCGGGGATAAGCTCGACCCAACGAACGGGGGGCACCATGCGTACGCGGGCCTGGGCGATCTGCGTCCTTCTGATTCTGCAACCCTGCGTGGGAAGCGCCGACAAGGACGAAGACAAGCTCATCCAGGAGTTTGCCAAGAAGCTGGCCAAGGAGCGGGATCCGAAGGAACGCGCCTCGGCAGCGCACTGGCTGGGAGGGCGAAAGAATCCGGAGGCCGTGGCGGCGCTGGCCAGGGCTCTGTCGGACTCCGACCCGACGGTTCGCCAGGCGGCGGCTTCGGCCCTGTGGGACACCGGCGAAGACGCGGCGGCCGCGAAGCCCGATCTCCAAAGGGCGCTCGACGATCGCGAGGCGGCCGTGGTGGCGCGGGCCGCCGGGGCGCTCGCGGCGATGGACGTGCCGGACAAGGAGCTTGCGCCGGCGTGGAGGCGGGCCCTGGAGGGCGCGCGCGACGACGCCACCGCGTTTGTCGCGGCGCGGGGCCTGATCGGCATCGATCCGCCCGAGAAACTGGCCCAGCCGATCCTGACCTACCTGGCCAAGAACGCCGAGGAGGCCGCGCGGCCCCATCGAGGCCAATCGAACCTCGACGACTCCGACAGCGCCGAGGCCGCGAGCAAGGCGCTCGGGTACCTCCTGAAGGACAAGGCGGGATCTGTCCTGCCGCTCCTCGACGAGACGGTGCGCCGGAGCCCGGAGTCGGGCCGATACGTGTTCGGTGCGCTGGCCGGCGTCGCCAAGCTCCCGCCGGGCACGGTCGACCTGGCTCTCAAGTACACGCAGTCCTCCGAAGCCGCGACGCGCTCGGCGGCGATTTCGCTCGCCGGCAAGGTGAAAACGGAGCGCGAGGTCGCGCGCTGGGTCCCCGAAGCCATCGCTCTTCTGGGCGATCGCGACGAAAGCGTTCGGATGGAGGCCGGCTGGGTCTTGAAGGACGTCAGGGGCCTGGCCCATACGGCGGCACCGGAGCTGACACGCCTGCTGGCCGAAGATCGTTCGATGAGCGTCCGGGCGAGGGCGGCGAGCGCGCTCGAGGAGATCGGCAACGCGTCCAACCCCATCCCCAGGGCGGCCAAGATCGCCGTCGGGGCGACGGCCAGGACCGCCCTGGCGAGCGCCATGAAGGACAAGGATCACGACCTCGCCACGGCGGCGGTGGCGGCCTACAACGTTCTGTATCTGGATACCACCGAGGTCGTGGCGGGGCTGGCGGATGCGGCGGTGTCCGGCGGCGATGTCGCCGCTCGCCAGCGGGCGCTCCAATGCCTGCGCAACCGGCAGGGCCAGGCCAGGGCCGCGGTCGAGACGATCCGTCCCTTGACCCGGTCGTCGGAAAAGCTGATCGCCGAGGACGCGCGCACCGCTATCGAATGGATCGAGCGCGGCGGCGCCGGCAGCCCCGCGGTGATCAAGGGCGTCGGCTCGGCGCCGGCAACAGCGTCCGCGGCCCCTGCGCCCGCGGAGCGGCCGGGCGCGGCGTCGCGGGAGCCGGCGGCTGCCTCGGCAGGGGAGGAGCGCGGGCTCGCGGCGCTTCGGGAGCGCAATCTCGAGTTCACCGAGACGGGCTACGCCAAGGCGCTCAACGACGGGGATGCCGAGGCCATCCGAGCGTATCTCGACGCCGGCATGTCCGCCAGGCACGCCTTCGCGGGCGAGAACCGCCGGTCGCCGCTCATGCTTCTCTTCTTCTCCGGCGAGGCGTGCGCCAGGCCGGAGCAGGGGCACGCGATCGTCGCGCTGTTGCTCAAGCGCGGAGCCGACGTCAACCAGATCGACGAAAACAAGAACACCGCCCTGATGTTCGCGGTGGACAAGTGTGACCGCCAGACGGTGCGCCTCCTCTTGAAGGCGGGGGCCAAGCTCAACGCGCGCAACCAGTCGGGCCTGACCGCCCTCGAGTCGGGGATCGTCACCGGAAACCCCGGCGTGGAGGAGCTGATCGCGGCCGGCGCGCGCCTGGACGCGGCCAAGGCCAAGTCGTGGGCCGAGGCTTACAAGAAGAATCCCAAGGCCCTGGCGCTCATCAAGAAGGCGTCGGCCCCGTAGGCGTGGCCGGAGAAAGTGGAATCCATTTCGTCCGATGGAAGGAGGGGCATGGTGCGAACCAGGAAGACAACAGTCTCCGGCGGGACGAAGCGCAAACCGAATCGCCCGGGCTCGCAGGATCGAGGCCGGGACGCAAGCCGTGGATCTGTGGGATTCCGAGGCCACGAGGGTGGACCGAAGGGATCCCATCCGGACAAGCGCGGCGGCTCGGGGGTTGGCCGACAGGAAGGCGGTTCCGGCGCCGGGCGCGAACGTTAGTCCGCGAATCTCGTCGTGACGACGGAACCGACCGCCCCGTTACCGAGCTGACCACCTGCTCTGTCGCGAGGCGGTCCATCGTGAAGCGACCCCGCGGCGGTTAAGCGAGGCGTCGGCGTCCGGCGAACAGCTGGAAGAGCACGACGATCACTGCCAAAACGATGAGCCCATGAATGAGACCGCCGCCGACGTGAAAGGCGAACAGCCCGAGCGCCCACAGGACGAACAGAACGACCGCTATGGTCCATAACATGGAATCCTCCTTTCTTTTCTCCGCATCAGGTTACTCGCAGCGGAAGCGAACCGTTCATCGTTTGATCCGCTCAGACTGAGAACATCAAACGATCACCGACGACGCGCGCGCCGCAGTACGCTGGCGGCTCGAGAATTCGAGTTTCAAACCGAAGGAGAAGGCGATCATGAAAACCTCTACCAACAGACTCCTGCGACTCGCCGCGTTTGCCGCGGTCGCGATCACGGTGGCCGCTTGCACCACGACCCAGCCGGTCTCCCGCCAGGTCGACGACAACGAGATTCACGCGGCGGTGAAGGCCAGGCTGACGGCAGCTCGCTTTTCAAACATCGTGAACATCGACATCAATGTCACCAATGGAGTCGTGACACTCGCCGGTGAGGTTCCCAACGCCGGCGTGCGAACGGACGCCGAGACGGAGACGCGCGCCGTGAATGGCGTGCTCCGCGTCCACAACGAGCTTCAGATCAAGGCTCCGCACACCAGCTAACGCTCCCTCGAGCCCTCGCGCGGGGCTGCGCCGTTCCTCACGGTGCGGCCCCTTCTTTTTTCCCGAAAACAGGCGCCTATGTGCCGGACTCCGGCCTCGTCCGACGCGATGTCTCTCCAGGCAGCGCCATGCGCCAAAGGGATCCGGCGGCCAATGGGGCCCGGGGAGTAGGAGTAATGTGGAGCGGAGTGGCAACATCCAGCCCGCGACGCCGAAGGCCGCTGCGACTTTTCGGGGTCGCCCTCGTCTCGGTTGCGGCAGGTTATCTTTTCGCCGTCACCGTCGCGAAGTCGGGCGCCCCGAAGCAGACTCTCTACGAGCTCCCTCACGGATTCACGGTCAGCGATCCGACGTTTCTGCCGTCGGCGCTGCCGGGCCCGACGATGACCGTCGGCAACCGGCTCGACCTTCTCGAAAACGGCGACGCGATCTTCCCGGCGATGCTTGCGGCGATCTCATCCGCCCGAAAGACCGTGAATTTCGAGGCCTACATCTTCTGGTCGGGCGAGGTCGGCGCACGGTTCCGGGACGCTCTTGCCGAACGGGGGGCACACGGCGTCGCGGTGCGCATCCTGCTCGATGCGGTCGGCTCGCCGGGTCGTCGCCTCAAGGCGAGCGACGTCGGCATTCTGCGGCGCGCCGGCTGTCGGGTGGAGTTCTTCCATTCGAAGAAGCCGTGGATGGTGTGGGTCGTGAATCATCGCAACCATCGGCGTGTTCTCGTGGTGGACGGCACGGTGGGGTTCACGGGTGGCGTCGGGTTCGCCGACCAGTGGCGGGGCGACGCGGACTCGCGGGAGCACTGGCGCGACACGCAGGTGCGCGTCGAAGGACCCGCCGTACGCGGCCTCCAACGCGCGTTTCAGGAGAACTGGTCCGAGGTGACGGGCGAGCCGTTGGTCGGGGACGAATTCTTTCCCGCCCTCCGTGAGGCCGGCCCGACGGCCGTCGCGGTCGTGCCCTCGTCCGCGCTCGCCGCAATGTCCGGTGCGGGACGCGTCTACGCGATTTCGCTCGCTGCGGCGGCGAAGGAAATCTGGATCGCAAACTCCTATTTCCTTCCGGACGAGACGACAGCCGGTCTGCTCGTCGCTGCCGCGAAGAGAGGCGTGGACGTGCGGGTGATCGTCCCGTCGGACGAGCAGAACGACGTCCCGGCCACGAAAGCGGCGGGACGCTCCTCCTTCGGGCCGCTGCTGGAGGGAGGGGTGACGATTCTCGAGTACCAGCCGACGATGTTTCACTTGAAGACGATGGTCGTGGATGGGATCTTTTCGACCGTGGGATCGGCAAATTTCGACGATCGGTCCTTCCATCTGAACGAGGAGATCAATCTCTTCGTCTATGATCCGGCGTTCGCCGCCCTGATGAAGGAACGCTACCGGCGCGACGAGTCGCGCTGCAGGCCCTACACGAGAGCGATGTGGAACGCGCGCTCACTGAAGAAGCGGGTGACGGAGTGGCTCGTGGCGCCCTTTCGGTCTGAGCTCTAGCAGGCTGCTGAATAAGGGTGTGGAGCGGCGTTGCGAGCGCCGTGGGGTCGGATCCAAGGCGACGCGACGAAGGCGATGCCGGAGCGCATCGGACGCCGACGGGGCGTCCGAGTGGCTGTCGAGCGGGCGACGATGACGGAGACGGCTTTTGCCCACAGCAATGCAACTCTCATCGGAAAGATTCGCCACCCTTCGAAGCAAACTCTCGACCCGGCGCGAGTTGCAAAAGCCCTGACGCGACGCCCGCAATCATTTTTCAGCAGCCTGCGAGACAGAGGCCGCGACGTCGAGAAGGATTCCCGGTGCCGACGCAGCCGGTTTCAGATCGGTCGACTTCGCGTCGACTGTGACTCCTTCGAGTGGGAATCGTCGAAGCCAACCCGGATCAGCGGGAGTCTTCGGAACCCTTCTTTCGGGACGCCGGCCCGTCGTAGCCGGGGCGAGGGCTGTCGTAGGGCTTCATCGAGTCGTATCCGTCGCTCGCGCCATCGTAGGCGCTCTCCGGCTGGTCATAGATGTCGTCAGGGCCGTCGTAACCGCCGGGCCGACCATTCGAGTCGCGCGGATCAAACCCTTCGTCACGGCGGCCTGTCATTTTTCAGCCGCGACCGGCTTTGTGATGAGCTTCAACATCGAGGCGACGAGGTCGCGCCGGCGGCGGCGGGCCAGGTCCCAGTATTCCAGGGCCGGACTCGGCCGCTGTTGAACCCCTTGCGACGAGTTGCCGGCTGTCCAATGCCGGAGGGTCACGCCTCGCCGTAGGCTTTGGAGCTGCGTACTCATGGCGAGCTCCTCGGAATGCTCGCGCTGACCTCGACCCGAAAAGTGGTGTCCCCGTCCAGAGAGTGCCGGACGCCGGCAATTTTCCAATCCGGGCTGCCGACGTCGAGGGCGGCATGCATGTCGGGACCGCCGACGTACTCGTCGCCGAAACCGTCCTGCGGGCCGCAGCCGGCACAGCCTTCGTGCATCGGCGTCGAGGGCTGCTGGTATCGCCGCAAGTAGTCGATCACGGCCGACTGCAGCACCTCCGGCGTAACACCCGAGGCGGCTGCCGTGGCGAGGTAGCCGAGGCCGGCCACGAGCGCGGGATCCTGGCTCACGGCCCTGCGCATTTCCGCCAGCAGCTTCGGCGCGATTCCCGCCATCTTGCCAGGGGAACGACCGTCGGTGACGGCGAAAGTGATGTCGAACACGAGCTCGCGCCGGATTGCCTTGAGCGGTGGATACTCGTTGTCGACGAGGACCGCCGAGGAGCCCGATGCCCCATGGAACGTGTAAGAGCGTTCTCTTCGGTCAGCGGGCCTCGGGCTGCCTCCCAATTCGACCAGGATATAGCCGGCTCGCTGGAGATCTGCCTGATCCGTCGCCACAGCCGTGACGGTCTGAGGCAGACCCCGCGTCACGACCGGCAGCGGCCGAAGCGCCTGACCCTGTGAAAACGCGATCCCGGACAGAAGCATCCATCCTGCGATCAGGAAGAGAGCGACCGAGAGGACTCGACGCATGGGATACCCGCTTTCTGCCGGAAGCCGGCAACGGGATTCAGCTATTAACTGGACTGGGGGCCGTCGGAGGGGATCAGGCAAATTGATCATAACACTTTAGAGATGAAGACGGATGAGAACTTCTCCTTCGTCAGGGCATTCTTGGCCGCCAGGCCTCTCTTGTCACTGTCCACGGATGCACGGGTCGCCAGCGTCACTGTTGGCACAAGGCCGCTCAGCCCATCGAGTGTCGCAACCACGATCGCCCCCTCCCAGGTCACCAGGTAGGAGTTGCTTGTTGTGGGAGGGCCAGAAGCGAGAGTGACGCAGTGACGCGATCGTGATTCTCCTCATCGAGTGTTTCTCCTCAGTTGGCTCTGCCGACGAGAACTTCCTGTTCTGCCGTCTTGCCGCGTCCGTCGAACCGCGCTGTCACATCGTCCCAGTTCCACAGATTCCAGACCGCGTCGAAGTACTCGGCTTTTCGACTCTGATACTGAAGGTAGAAAGCGTGTTCCCAGGCGTCGAGCACGAGCAAGGGAGTGCCCGCCAGTGCCAGATTCGACTGGTGATCGTAGATCTGCGTCACGAGAAGCTTCTGTCCCAGAGGCTCCCAAACGAGGGCGGCCCAGCCGGAGCCCATGATGCTTCCGGCGACCGCGTTGATCTGTTTGCGAAAGCTCTCGAAGTCGCCGAAGTCGTTGTCGATCGCGGCGGCAAGTTCCCCGTTCGGCCGCCCGCCGGATTTCGGCGCCATGTTCTGCCAGAAGATCGAATGGAGGACATGTCCCGACAGGTTGAAGGACAGGGCCTTTTCGACAGCGGCGATGTTGTCGTACTGCCCTCCCTGGCGGGCCTCCTCGAGCCGGTCGAGGGCCGTGTTGGCCCCTTTGACGTAGGCGGCGTGGTGCTTGTCATGGTGCAGCTCCATGATCCTGCCCGAGATGTGGGGCTCCAGAGCCGCATAGTCATACCGAAGGTCCGGGAGCGTGTATGTCGGCATGGTCTTTCTCCTTTGAATCGCGGAGTCTCAGAGGGATTTCAGAAACTCGGTGAGGTCCGTCTTCGGCTGGGAAGAGGCCCCACCGGCCTGCGCCTTGTCAGACCTCTTCGGATCACGAGCCGCCCGCCGCAGCCTGGACCGCGGGGAGCAAGGTGGCCAGACCGAAGGCGCTCTCGTGCTTGAGGGAGTTGATGAAGAAGGTGGGCACGTCAACGACCCCGCTTCGAACGCCGCCCTTCCGTACGACCCGAACCTTCGCCAGATGAACGTGTCCCCGCATCTCTCGCCCGAATTGAGGGGCGTCCAGTCCGACGGCCTCGGCGTGCTTCTCGAGCTTCGACTCGTCCGAGGCGCCCTGGTTCTCGAACATCCGGTCGTGGATCTCCCAGAACTTTCCCTGCGCGCCCGCGGATTCCGCCGCCTCGGCGGCGCCCTCGGATTCGTGGTTCAGCGGGGCCTGGGAAAAGCTGCGAAAGACGTAACGGAGCTTCGAGCCCATTTCCGCCTGGATTTTCTTGACGGTTCGGTAGGATCTCGCGCACTCCAGGCACGTAAAGTCGCCGTATCCCACCAGGGTCACCTGCGCGAACGGAGAACCCCGAACGTGGTCCTTGGAGGTCACCGGATCCGTCAGCTTACGGGCGCGATTCATTGTTTCCATCCTTGTCTTCGCGTGAGCCGAGATCGTAGAATCTCGACGAAAAATCTGATGAAGAGCTCTCGATGCATACCTCTGAGCCCCGAGCACACAGCATGGGGCACCCGCGGGAACGCGTCCAATCGTTTGTTCCATTCGGGTTGAGACTTTAAAAGGATCAGAAGGAGTCGACATTGGAGCTTCGTCATCTTCGATCTCCGGTCGCGGTCGCGGAAGAACCTCATTTCGGGCACGCCACGAAGCGGCTGAACGTGTCCTGGAGCCGGCGGAGACCCGGTCTGTACGCCGCCGTACGGACGGAGTCGCCTTTTCATCGCAGGATGTCGCAAGATCCAGGGCGAGCAGGCAGCGGAACTCGGAGGCGATGTGTCCAAACCTCGAGTCAAGCAAAGGGATGCGAATAGGATCTTGGCCGCCCTGCCTGCTGCCGAGCACCGCCGGGCGCTGACCAAGCTCGAGCCGACGTCTTTTCGGCGGGGGCTACCGCTTTACGAGCCTGACAAACCGATCTCCTACGTCTACTTTCCACGGACCGGGGTCGCCTCGATGGTGGCTCGGATGGTGGAGGGTGGCACCTTTGAAGTGGCAACGATCGGAAACGAGGGCGTCGTTGGTCTCTCCGCGTACCTCGGAAACGGCCACTCCTCAATGGAAGTGTTTGTCCAGATCCCCGGTGAGGCCCTGCGCATGGACACCGACGCTTTCCTTCGAGAGATCCGGGCGAGCAACGCCTGGCGCGAGGTCATCCGCCGATATTCGCAAGCCCTCTTGACCCAGGTCGGGCAATCTGCTGCCTGCAACCGCGCTCATTCGATCGGGCAGCGGTGTGCACGATGGCTGCTCATGTCCCATGACCGAGTCCTTGGCGATGAGATTGCGCTCACTCATGAGTACCTCGGAGAGATGCTTGGAGTTCGGCGTGCCAGCGTGACACAAGCAGCGGGCAAGCTGAAACGTCGAAAGATCATTGACTATCATCGTGGAAAGATCCGGGTTCTCGACCGTAAAGGACTCGAAAGGGCGGCCTGTGAGTGTTACCGGCTCATCCGCTCTCACCACGACCAGCTTGTCGGATAGGACGCCTCAGCATGGAGCTTCGCCATCTTCGATACTTCGTCGCGGTCGCGGAAGAGCTTCATTTCGGGCATGCGGCGAGCCGGCTGAACACCTCACAGCCTTCCCTGAGCCAGCAGATCCAGAACCTGGAGCGCGAGCTCAAGGTGAACCTCCTCGTCCGAACCAAGCGTCATGTCGGACTGACGCCGGCGGGCGAGCGGTTCCTGCAGGAAGCCCGCGGCATTCTCGCCTCGGCGGATCGCGCCGCCGGCCTCGCCCGAGAGACGGCGCGGGGCGAGTCCCGGAAGCTGGTCCTTGGCATATCCCAGGAGACCGACTGGCTCTTCCTCGGCCAGGTTCTCCGCCTCTTCGCGGAGCACGCTCCTTCGGTCGACGTCGTCTTCCAGAACCTGACCCCGGAGGCGCAGGTCGACGCTCTTCGCGAAGGCCAGATCGACATCGGATTCGTCGGCCTTCCACTCGAGGCGGAAGGCCTGGTCACCGAGACGACGGGCCGGTTCCAACTCATCGTCGCCCTTCCCGAGAAGCACCCGATGGCGCGCAAGAACCCTCTCCGGCTGGAGGACCTGTCGAAAGAGGCCTATGTGCTGTGGCCGAGACACCTGTCGCCGGGGAGCTACGATCACCTGATCGGCGTTTTTCGCAGGGCCGGTTTCGGACCGCCGATCTCCATGGAGGGAGGGATTCCCTCGACCCGAACCGTTCTGGGGATGATCGCGGCCGGCCTGACAATCGCTCTCGTCGACCCGGCCTTGCAGCAGATGTCGGCGTCCGGAGTGGTCTTCCGCCCGCTCGCGGGCCCAGGAGTCTTCACTGAGACCGGGGTCATCTATCGACGAGACGATTCGTCGCTGATCCTCGCATCCTTCCTTCACGAATTGAGGGCTACGCCCCACCAGCTCACTGACTTGCCGGCCCCTTTCCCTGTTCCCAGAAAGGAAAAGGCACCGGTTCGGACTCGGCCGCCCGGGCGTAAGAAGATGCGGTCGGTCTCTGCCCGATCGGTACCGCGGCGCTAAAACGCCACCGCGGCGGTTGCGGCGAGCGGCGCCGCTGCCCTCGAGACACCATGGGTTCCGGGAACGGTGAAGAAAAACGTGCTCCCCGCCCCGAGTTGGCTCTCCGCCCAGATCCGTCCTCCGTGCGCCCGAACAATGGATTTCGAGATGAAGAGCCCGAGGCCCAATCCGCCGCGGTCGGCGCGATTGAGTTGGCAGTAAGGATTGAAGATGCGTTCCAGGTCGGTCTCGGCGATTCCCCGCCCGGAGTCTCGAACGGCGATCCGAACCACGTCATCGATCTTCGCGGCGCTCACGCTGATCGCTCCGCCTTCGGCAGTGACCTTGATCGCGTTCGAGAAGAGGTTCGAGAGGACCTGAAAGATCCGATCGGAATCGATTCGGGCCGGAAGAGTCGTGCCTGGGAGCGTCGCGTCGAGAGAGATCGACTTGGCAAGAGCCAGCGGGCGGAATATCTCCACGGCTTCCCGGACGACCTCGGCCGCGTTGCGTCGATCGAACGTCACGTGGAACGCCCCCGCCTTCAGCCTCGCAAGATCGAGCAAGTTGGAAATGAGACGGTCCATGCGGCGAACGGTCAGCTGGAGGGTTTCCAACCTCTTCGGGTTCCCCTCTCCCTGCCTCGCAGACAGCTCGACGTTCAACGCCAGCACGTTGAGGAGGTTCCTCAGATCGTGTCCGAACGTGGCGAGCAGCTTCTCCTGATCCGCCAAGGCGGCATCGGCGGAGCCACGAGCCCGTTGCTCCTCGAGCAGATCTCTCGAGCAGTCGAAGAAGGCCGCCATCATCTCCGCGCGTTCGTCGGCGAGTCCCAGGTCGGTCTGCCGGCGTGCTTGATCGGCTCGGATGGTCGATTCGGAGAACCCCGGAGCGCGCTCCCGAACGATCGCGTCGAGCAGGCGGCGCTCTCGTTCCAGACTCTCGTCGGTTCGGGAACTGGCGATCGCCCGGCGCGGTCCGTCAGAGGCTTTCAATTCGATTTCTCTGAGGCGGAAGGCTACCTCTGCCCGAGGTTCTCCCGTGATCGTTTGATCCTCTCAGTCTGATAGGAAGGAACAATCAAACGTTCTTGGCAACCGGCTCACCATCGCCTCGTGACCCCTCGACGACGCCCCGGGGTCGTGAATCTGCCTCAACTCCTGGATGCACGGCCTGGGTGTTTTGTGCGCCCTGCCGCGGAGCGCAGCCCGTGAAGAGCCGAGCCCTTGTGCATCGCCAGATGCGGCGTCCTGTCGCTCTGGATCAGGTATTGAGGCTCTTCGTTCGAAGCGCGCACTGTGTACCCCTTGAACCTGATTTCCGACGTGATCTTCCTCCGGATCGTCCCCCGGACACGGCCGGCTTCCGAATTCCAGGAAACGTGATCGCCCACCTCGAAGTCTTTTGCCATTCGCGCCTCCTTCACTCTCCAGTTGATTAGATGTTGGCCAGCTCGCCGAAGTACTCGTGGTCCTCGGCGTAGCCGCCTTCGCCCTCGTTGATCGACCGGACGTCCTCGACGAACTCGATCGCCTGGATCCACTTGACCATCTTGAAGCCGAGCTGGTTCTCGACACGCAGCGAGAGCGACGCTCCCGTGCCGCGTGCTCGTACACCCGTTTGAGCCGGACCGCCATGGCAAACAGACATCACTGAAAGATCCCAACACGATATAATTTCTGCCGGTCTCCACCGCGCCGGGCGGTCGCTGGCCATTTTGGGGGATTCGCTCCCATACTCATGATCGGAAGTTCATGTCGCAAGTTCACGCACCGGGACTCGAAGACGTCGTGCTCGCCCGCTCTGGTCAGTGACGAGCCCGGGTATGGTGATGCGCGCATACTCGCGCGAAAGCGCCGGCCGGCTGCTGAAGCTCCCTGCGGAACGACCGCATGCGGTGAAGGCACTCACTCCTCTCAAGATGCTCCTCGCCATGGCCCGGTTTCCATGATTCCCCGCGATTCCGCTCGCCGGCGGCGGCCTTGCTTTACCGCCTGGAGACGGCGAGATGCGCCGTGAGGTCGCGGCAGGGATCGCCGCGGCGATCGTCCTCCAGCGGGAAGGTAGAGTGAAATCCGTTGCAACGCCCGAACCGGTTTTCTCGAAGGAGGGATCCATTGAGCAAAGTGAAATTGAGAATGATCGTGCCGCTCGAGACCGCCGGGGCCGATCTGGGAGACACGTTCGCATTCGGCGGCTTCCGGTGTGAATCGACGGGCCGGAGTTTCTACTGCGGCCAGGCGTTCCCGCTCAGCCTTCTCGAGAAGTCGGATTGGAGGGGCCAGGTTCACTGCCCGTTCTGTAATGAGTTTCACGAAACGACCGATTCCGAGGAAACCATCCGTCACGCTCCGATCCCAGCCGAAGTGAGCGACGAGCGCGACGGACGCCGAACCGTCTCCTTTCGGCTCCCGCAATTCCCGGCGGAGCCCGCACGGTAGCCTTCGGGTATCTTCCGTGAGGACTGCCGCACGCAGTGAAGGCAGTCACCCCATTCAAGATGCATTTGGTCATGATCAAGGCATGAGCCCATTCCCGCCTCGTTCCGTGGATGCGCCTACCGCGGAGCCGGCAGAGCATTTCCGATGACCGAAACCAGCCGATGGGAGGAGGTGGGGATCGTCGGGAGCTTCTCCACGGCTCCCGCTAACCAGGTCCTCCTCGCGTTTGTCCGTACCGAAATTGCTCGTTGCCCGAACCTGTGCATCCTGGATGTGGGTTGCGGCGCGGCCCGCAACGCCGCACCCATGGCGGCATGTGGCGGCACCGTGGTCGGCACGGACGTGTCCTGGCTCATGCTGGAGGGGGCACGCCGGCGGGTCGCCTCGGAAGGGGTCGCCGCGCGGGTCGGCCTCGTGCGCGCGTCCATGGATTACCTGCCGCTGCGCGACGCGAACGTCGATCTCGTGGTCGCGCACGGAGTCTGGAACCTCGCACGCTCCGCCGCCGAGTTTCGTCGCGCGGTCGCCGAGGCTGCCCGCGTCGCCCGGCCGGGCGCGGGTCTTTTCCTCTTCACCTTCTCCCGCACCACCCTCACCCCCGAGGACAACCCCGTCTCGGGCGAACCCTTTGTGTTCACGCAGTTCGCGGGCGAACCGCAGTGCTTCCTGACCGAGACCCAGGTGAAGGAGGAGCTGTTCCGAGCGGGATGGGAGAAGGACCCGCCCGGGCCTCTCACCGAATACAACCGTCCCGTCGCCGGCCGCACAATGACACAGGACGGTCCCGTCATCTACGAGGGGACTTTCCGGCGGCGAAGCTGTTAGCCGGCCGTGACTCCGCGCGATATGCTCGAAAACGGGGTGCAAAGTCGCTAAAAAATGGGGTCGCCTGACGGCATTCTGGCGGAGCCTCCTCGGGAAGAAGGTGGTCATGGCCGTGACCGGCGTGATCCTCTTCCTCTTCGTCGTCGGGCATCTTCTGGGTAACCTCCAGATCTTCGCGGGGCCGGAACGGTTGAACGCCTATTCCGCGTTCCTCAAAGGCACCGGCGAGATCCTCTGGGCGGTGCGTGCCGTGCTGCTGGCAGCCCTGATACTCCACATCGTCGCGGCGGTTGAAGTGTCTCTGGCGAGTAAGCGGGCCCGGCCGATTCCCTACGCGGTCAAGAAGAACATCGAGACCGGCTACGCGGCCCGCACCATGCTCTGGAGCGGGCCCCTCCTCTTCGTGTACGTCGTCTACCACCTGGCGATGTTCACGTTCCTCGCCACGGGGCCTGGCTACAGCCCGACCGACGTCTACCGCAACGAGGTGCTGGCCTTTCGCGTGCCGGCGATCTCTGCTGTTTACGTTCTGGCGATCGTCTTTCTCGGCATGCACCTGTACCACGGCACGTGGAGCATGTTACACACCCTCGGGGCGAGCAATCCGAGGTACCGCGTCCTCCGCCGGACGGTGGCGCCGATCGTGGCGATCGCCATTGCCCTCGGTTACATCGCCATCCCCGTCGCCGTCCTGACGGGTCTCATTCGGTGACGCCGGAGCGCTCATGGACTTGAACGGCAACATTCCCGGGGGACCGATCGAGAAGAAGTGGGACCGGCGCCGCTTCGAGATGAAGCTGGTCAATCCGGCGAACAAGCGCAAGTACAAGATCATCGTCGTGGGATCGGGGCTGGCGGGAGCAGCGGCCGCCGCGTCGCTCGGGCAACTGGGGTATGAAGTGCTCTGTTTCTGCTTCCAGGACAGCGCGCGCCGGGCGCACTCGATCGCCGCGCAGGGCGGGATCAACGCGGCGAAGAACTATCAGAACGACGGCGACAGCGTGTACCGCCTCTTCTACGACACGATCAAAGGAGGCGACTTCCGCTCCCGGGAAGCGAACGTGTACCGCCTCGCCGAGATCTCCAACGCCGTCATCGACCAGTGCGTCGCACTCGGCGTGCCCTTCGCGCGGGAATACAGCGGGTACCTTGCCAACCGATCCTTCGGCGGTGCGCAGGTCTCCCGCACCTTTTACGCCCGAGGCCAGACCGGCCAGCAGTTGCTGCTCGGCGCGTACGCCGCCCTGAGCCGGCAGATCGCCGTCGGGCAGGTGAAAATGTCCCCCCGCTCGGAGATGGTCGATCTCGTCGCCGCCGACGGCCGCGCCCGCGGGATCGTCGCGCGCGACCTGGTCAGCGGCGAGATGACCTGCCACGCGGCGGATGCCGTCGTCCTGGCCACGGGCGGCTACTCCAACGTCTATCACCTCTCGACCAACGCCATCGGATGCAACGTCACGGCGATCTGGCGCGCGCACCGACGGGGAGCGTTTTTCGCGAACCCGTGCTTCACACAAATCCACCCGACGTGCATTCCCATTTCGGGAGACCACCAGTCGAAGCTCACCCTGATGAGCGAGTCCCTGCGCAACGACGGCCGCATCTGGGTGCCCGTTCGGGCAAAAGACCCGCGACAGGCAGGGGAGATTTCCGCGGCCGAGCGCGACTACTTCCTGGAGCGCCGGTACCCGACCTTCGGAAACCTGGTGCCCCGCGACGTTGCCTCCCGGGCGGCCAAGGCAGTCTGCGACGAAGGGCGTGGCGTCGGGCCGGGTGGCCGCGGCGTCTACCTGGATTTCGCCGAGGCTCTAGGCCGGCTGGGACAAGAGGTCATCCGAGAGCGCTACGGAAACCTCTTCGAGATGTACGAACAGATCACGGGAGAGGATCCCTACCGGCAGCCCATGAGGATCTACCCGGCTCCCCACTACACGATGGGGGGCCTCTGGGTCGACTACAACCTGATGAGCAATCTGCCGGGCCTCTACGTCATCGGCGAGGCGAACTTCTCCGACCACGGTGCGAACCGGCTCGGCGCGAGCGCGCTCATGCAGGGGCTGGCCGACGGGTACTTCATCATCCCCGCCACGATCGGCGACTCTCTCGCCCGCGTCTCGCCCCAGGACCGGATGCCGGCGGAACACCCGGCGTTCCGAGAAGCGAGCAAGGAGGCCCACGAGCGGATCCTGCGGATTCTCTCGGCGCGCGGAAGTCGCTCCGCCGAGTCCTTCCACCGCGAGCTGGGGGAGCTTCTCTGGAGTTCCTGCGGCATGGCGCGCAACGAAAAAGGGCTCCAGGCGGCGCTCGAGCGGATTCCGGTCCTGCGGGAAAGGTTCTGGAAGGACGTCCGGGTGTCCGACGAGGGGGAGGGGTTCAACCAGTCGCTCGAGAGAGCCGGTCGAGTGGCGGATTACCTGGAGTTTGCCGAGCTCATGGTCTCCGACGCGCTTGCGAGGGACGAGTCGTGCGGCGCGCACTTCCGCCAGGAGCACGAAACGCCCGACGGTGAAGCGCTTCGCGACGACGCCCGTTTCGCATACGTCGCGGCGTGGGAGTTTACGGGACCCGAGCGCGCGCCGATCCTGCACAAAGAGCCACTCGAGTTCGAGGCCGCCCACCCGACCCAGCGGAGCTACAAATGAAGCTGACCCTGAAGATCTGGCGGCAGGAAAGCTCGCGGGTGCCGGGGGGCCTGAAGACGTATCGCGTGGACGACGCGAGCCCGGACATGTCGTTTCTGGAGATGCTCGACGTCTTGAACGGGCGGCTCCTCGCGGCGGGGGAACGGCCGATCGCCTTCGACAGCGACTGCCGCGAGGGCATCTGCGGCGCGTGCGGCTTCCTGATCGGAGGCGTGGCTCAGGGGCCGCAGAAGCTGACGACGGTCTGCCAGCTCTTTCTGCGCCACTTCCGCGATGGCGACACCCTCGTTGTCGAGCCCTTCCGCTCGCGCGCCCTTCCCGTGATCAAAGACCTCGTCGTCGACCGAAGAGCCTTCGACCAGATCCAGCAGGTGGGAGGCTTCATCTCGGCGCGGACCGGGAGCGCTCCGGAGGCCAATTCCATCCCGATCGCCAAAGAGGTGGCCGACCGCGCGATGGACGCCGCAGCCTGCATCGGCTGCGCGGCCTGCGTGGCGGCGTGTCCGAACGGCTCGGCGATGCTGTTCACCGCCGCTCGGGTTTCTCACCTGAGCCTGCTGCCGCAAGGCCAGTCCGAGAGGAGCCAGCGCGCCCTGAGATTGGTCCACGAGATGGAGCGGTTGGGCTTTGGGAGCTGTTCCAATCACGGGGAATGCGAGGCTGTCTGCCCCAAGGGCATCAGCATCGACTTCATCGCCAGGTTGAACCGCGAATTCATGAAGGCGAGCGCCTTCGACACGATGGAGCCCGTGCGCAAGGTCTGACACGGAGGCCTATTTAGAATACCTTTTTCATCGAGAAGCGATCCGATGACGACAGTCCACCCCGGTGGCCCGGTCGTTCCCTTCTCGAAGGACTTGCCTTCCGCACGCCACCTCGCGGAAGTTATGCGCTTTTTCTCCGTGATTACGATGCTTATGACGGTGCCGCAAGTCGTGACCGTCTGGAAGGGCTCCGTAGTCAGCGGGGTCTCACTTCCGACGTGGCTTACCTACCTCCTTTCCGCGTTCCTCTGGCTCGTCTACGGATCAAGAAGGGCGACAAAACGATCTACCTCGCTTGCATCGGCTGGATCCTCCTTGACGGGGCGGTGGTCCTAGGGGTCCTCCTCCATCGGTGACGCTAGACTCTCTTCGGACGGGCCCTGACCCCGCCGGGCCCTCGGATGCGGAGCCGGGCTACATAGAAGAAGCACGGCCTACGTCGCCGCGCGCATCGAGTCGACTGAGCAGCAGGTGGTAATAGAGCATTCCCCGCTGTGGACCCAGCGCACTGAGAACCTGGTCGATATCCAGAGGGATGGAGCCTGCGACAAGAGCCAGATTGCGAGCAACGCTCGAATCGTTCCTGGGGAAGACATCGAGCCGGCCGAGCCCCCGTAGCAGGATCACCGTGGCTGTCCAGGGACCGATTCCTTTGATCCGGCAGAGCAGCTGCGCGGCGTCCGGACTCGCCAGCGCTTCCAGAGCCCCTTCATCGAGCACGCCGGACCGCAGCGCCTCGGCCACCCGCCGCAGTGTCGCCAGCTTGTTCGCGCTCAAGCCGGCGGCCAGCAACACGTCATCGCCCGCGCGTTGAAAGCTCTCGACGGTCGGGAACGCATGGAGCGCGATCGCGCCCGACTCGGTCGGCACACCGAGCGCCATGATCAGTCGCCGTGAGATCGAGCTCGCGGCGATGAGGCTGACCTGTTGAAACACGATCGCGTTGACGCATGCTTCCCAAAGGGTCGGATATCGAGGCGGCTTCACGCCGCGCATCCGGATCGCCAGCGGTCGTAGCCAGGCGATGTCTGTGGCCTCACGGTAGAAGTGTGAGAGTTCGCACTCGGCGCCGAGCATCCGTCGCACGACGGCAAGCGCGCGAGCGTGATCACCGCGGACAGCCTCGCCGCGATCGAAGGAGACGGCAAGTGCGCCGGGCCGCTCCTTCGTGACGCGAACGACTACGGGTTCGTGACGCCCACCGAGTGCGCGGACGTAGTGACCTTCGGTGGTGAGCACGTCCACAATGTTCGTAGACAACCGCCGGAGCACGCTCACGGTGAGATCGAGCCGATATGGCTCTCTGACATCGATCTCGTACTGCGTCTTGACACCGAGAAGCTTTACAACCGGTCGTTTCATCGGAACGAACTCCAAATGGCATCACGGACGAGCGAATGGGCCAGCTCGTGCGCCAGCACGGAGGCGAAGAACAGAAGCGAGGCGGCCAGGGCCGTCGCCACCTGGAGGCCGAGGCCCCAGTCCGAATGCCACTGAAAGAATCCAGCTGCCAGGTTCCATGTCACGAGGACGAAGATGAATAACCAGCTCGCGTCAATCTCGATCTCGATTCCAAAGAGCTTCCCGAGCCGATCGCCGGGTGAGGAGACACTCGGCGCGGCCTTCGGGGTTCAGAGACCTTCGGAACGATCACGTCCTCTCGAGAGACGTTGCCGAAGTTGCGAAGGCGCCTGGCAGAGCTCGAGGAATCTGCGGAGCCGACCGGGAGTACCGATGTCGAGCCACCCGCATGAGGGCACGGAAACCATCGGAAACCGGAGACTCGCCGCCTGCAGAACGTCGGGAGCAAGGTCGCGCGCTGAGAGCGTCTCGTAGAAGGCCGCGCTCCAGTGGCCGCCGGCCCAAGCGCAGTCCGGATCGTCCCCCCGGACACGGCCGGCTTCCGAATTCCACGAAACGTGATCGCCCGTTTCGAAGTCCCTTGGCATCGGCACCTCCTTCACCCCGGGTCGTCAGATGTTGGCCAGCTCGCCGAAGTACTCGTGGTCCTCGGCGTAGCCGCCTTCGCCCTCGCTGATCGACCGGACGTCCTCGACGAACTCGATCGCCTGGATCCACTTGACCATCTTGAAGCCGAGCTGGTTCTCGACGCGCAGCCGAACCGGCGCTCCGTGCAGACGCCCGAGCGGCTCATAGTTCATCTCGTAGGCGAGCAGGGTGTGCGGGTTCAGCGCGTTCTCGATCGAGAGGCTGTCGTAGTATTGACCGTTTGCCACGCCGGTCGTGAACTCGATGCCCTCGCCAAATGAGTAGAACGCCACGGCCTTTGCCACAGGTGTCGGACGGACCAGTTTCATCAGTTGCGCCAACGGCACTCCGCCCCATTCGGCGATGCCTGACCAGCCCTGGATACAGTGGTGCAGCGTGATCTGGGTGTCCTTGCCGAGGGCCCGCAGGTCTTCCAGGGACAGGTCCACGGGGTTCTCCACCAGACCGTACACTTTGAGCCGGTAGTCCTTGAAATCGCCGGTCGCGAGCGTCTTCCACTCCTCGCACGTCGGCATCTTGCCGTTGATCCAGAAGAAAGGAGAGATGTCTTCGCGGCCGAACTGCGCCACGGGCACGGGGCGATCGAGCACGAACCGCATGACCGGCGTGACGATCCTTCCGGCGGCGTGCTGGACCGCCCTGGGGCGTCTCCACGCCGCCCAATTGGCGAGCGCATTCGATACGACGACGACGGCGATGCCGACGATGCCCAGAGACAGGCCGGCGGGACTGGCGTCGTCGGTTCCCCGCACGATGTGGTTCATGTTACGAACCAATCCCGTCATCGTGACCATCGCGACGTGACCGACGACGAAGACGACAAAGGCGCACATGACGAGAAAGTGGATCGACCGCCCGACTTGCCGGTTGCCCGGCAGATGCGGATACCACTTGAACCGGTTCGTCAGGGCGGGCGACATCGAGGGACCGGTCAGGATCGCGAGCGGAGCCAGGACGAACACCACCGCGAAGTAGGCGAGTTGCTGGAGCGCGTTGTAGCGGAAGAAGCCATTTGGCTCCGGCGGCAGGTGGAGAGTGGCATAGTGGACGAAGACGGCCCAGGCCTCGGGGACGATCCGCCAGGTTGTTGGCACAAGGCGCCTCCACTGCCCCGTGCCGAACAGCAGCACGACGAACACGAGGCCGTTGCCCACCCAGAACAGGACACTCAGGAAATGCCAGTGCCGGGCCATTCCGACCGTGTGGCGGTAGCCGGGCAGACCGATCCAGGGCGACAGGTGGCGGGAGTCGTCCTTGGCGGTCCACACCCGGTCCCGGGGCACCTCGACTGGCGTCAACCGGAGCCACTCGGTTCCGGGAGTGCAGTGGACGTTGCCGTACAGGCGGGGATGATCCATGAGGATCTGTAGACCGCTGCGGATGAGCAGGATCAGGAAGAGAAAGTTGACGTAGTGGGTGATGCGAAGCCATGCCGGGAAGCCGACAGGCCCCGAAGCCGTTTCGGGCGCCAGCGCGGCGCTGGATGTCAGCCGCGGAAGACCGACCGCGCCCCACTGGATATAAGCAGCGGCAACCAGGAGCAGGACAGGCGACACGAGGAGGAGAAGCGTCTTCGGCCGAATGCGCATCGCGTCAAAGCACCTGGACGAGGCCGCAGGCTTCCGGCCCCACCGACGCCGTCACTTGCGGCCTTCGAGCACCGCTTTTAGGACCACCGCTTCGTTGTGCTCTTCGTCCCGCGCTCCGTACACGAGCGTGACGGTGTGTCCTCTGCTCTTTTGTTTCAGCAGCTCGAGGCCTTGCTTCTGCTCTCGGAGCTCCCTCCGGTAGCGCCTCTCGAACTGCCGCCATTTCGCCGGGTCGTGGCCGAACCACTTGCGAAGCTGCGTGCTCGGGGCCAGATCTCGAAGCCAGTCATCGAGCGCCAGCGCCCTCTTCGTCACGCCGCGCGGCCAGAGGCGGTCCACCAGGACCCGGTAACCATCCTTGCGTGCCGCGCGCTCGTACGCCCGTTTGAGCCGGACCGCCATCGCACACAGATATCACGGAAACATCTCAATACGATATAATTTTGCCCGGTTTCGCCGCGCCGGCGGTGGCTGCCTATCTGGGAGATACTCCCAACGACACTCATTACACTCATGATCGGAAGTCCCATGTCGCAAGATCAAGCTCCGGGATTCGAAGGCGTCGTGCTCGCGTCGTCTCTGGTCAGCTACCAGGCTGGCACCGTGGTCAGCCGCACGCTCGTGCGAAAGCCGGCGGGAACGGTCACGGCTTTTGCGTTTGACGCCGGTGAGGGCTTGAGCGAGCACACCGCGCCGTTTGACGCGCTGGCGCTGAACCTCGAAGGCGAAGCCGACGTTTCCATTGCCGGCACGGCCCACCATCTCAGCGCCGGCCAGCTGCTGAAGCTCCCTGCCGGACAACCGCACGCGGTGAAGGCAATCACTCCTTTCAAGATGCTCCTCGTCATGATCAAGGCATGATCGCGCTGCTTCGAACCCTCCTCCCGTAACGTGGCGGCTTGTCGATCTTTGTTCTGAGACCAAAGCGACCGTCGGCTGGCTGCTGAGCGCTCCTAGCGGGAAAACATGGATCGACATCTCCATCGCGCGCTCACCCCTCCCCGGTGCGAAGACCCACCGTCAACCCGAATCCCGGAATGAAGACAGGGTTTGTAAGGACCGCTGCGAACTGCAAAAGCCCTGACGCAGCCCGCATCCACTGTTCAGCAGCCTGCTAGGCATGCTTGGCGATCTGCGGAGTCACTTCGATCGATTCGGTGGACAGGACGTCTCCGACGCGCCATCTGATCATCACGACCTTCACGGCGTCGTTCACGACCAGGCACGAGACCATGGCGTAGGCGAAAATCGCCAGCGTCTGCGACCAGGATAATGGCGTGAGTCCCGGAAGACCCACGCGCGTCAGAAGGGTGCCCGTCAGCGTCTCCGCCGTGAGAGCGGCCGTAAGGGCCTTGCTTGGCATCGTCGACCAGAACGCGTGGCGCTCGCGCGCGGACACCACGGAGAAGACGGCGAGGTAGAGCAGCAGGAGAAAGCTGAAGGTGTAGAGAGCGCCGTCGTTGGACGCCAAACCGAAGCGCGACCATCCAATCCATAAGAAACCAAGCGCCTCCGCGACCATCGCGATGCCCAGGACCACGGACACGGTGATGAAGCCCCCGATGTTCCACGTCTCGGGCTTCCTGGACGACCGCACGTGGTCGGTGGCCAGTGAAATCTTGGCGAAGTCGGTCATGAAGGTCAGCAGCAGCATGGCGAACACGGAGACGACGAACTTGCCGGTGACCACGTACGCGATGGCTACGAACGACGCCTTCAGGATCGTCCGGCTGATCTTGTTGACGATCCAAGTCAGAATGCGCTGGTAGATCGTGCGCCCCTGCTCGACCAGAGCCACGATGTTCGTCAACCCTGGTTCGGTCAGGACGACGCTCGCGGCGCCTTTTGCCACATCGGTCGCGGTGCTGACGGCGATGCCCACTTCGGCCTGGCGAAGCGCCGGCGCGTCGTTGACGCCGTCGCCCGTCATCCCGGTCACGTGCCCGGCGGCCTGCAGTTGCTTGACCACGATGTACTTGTCCTCCGGAAAGACCTCCGCGAGACCATCTGCGCCCGCGAGAAGATCGGGCGTCTTGCTGCCGGCCTGGGCGCTCGCGGACTTCAGGTCCGCCATGCGCAGGATCCTGGGCAGCCCCACGCCGCGCGCGATTTCGCTCGCGACCGCCAGCGCGTCGCCGGTGAGCATCTTCACCGCCACGCCGAGGTTCCGGAGCGCTGCGATGAGATCCCTCGCGTCCGGTCGGGGCGGATCGTTGAGCGACACCAGTCCGACCAGGGCGGGGGCGCCCGTCTCGGGGCCGCGCGCGACCGCCAGCGTCCGGTAGCCCTTCGCGGCCGATAGGCTGACGCGCGCCTCCAACGCCTCGATCGCCGGGGGCTGGAGTCCGCAGGCTTCGGCGACGGTTCGCACGGCCCCTTTCATCACGCGAAAACGCTGCCCATTCTCTTCGACCATGGCCTCCGTCCTCCGGTTCTTCGCGTCGAACGGCGCGAAGGAGACGGGCGTGACCGCGGGCACACCGTCGAAGATGTGCCGGTCCTTCGCCGCGGCAAGGAACGCCAGGTCGATCGGATCCTGGTTGGCTTCCCGCGACGCGAGCGCGCCGGCGAACAGCACGTCGGATTCCGTCGCGTGCTCCAGCGGAATCACTCCGGTGACGGCCAGCTGGTTCCTCGTGATCGTACCCGTCTTGTCCACGCAGAGCACGTCCATCGTCGCGGCATCTTCCGCGGCGCTCAAGCGAGTGACCAGCACGCCGCGCCTGGCCAGCTCCTTGGATCCGAATGCCATGCTCACGGTAAACATGACCGGGAGGGCCACCGGCACCGCGCTCATCAGCAGGACGAGCATGAGGGGAACCATCTCGAGCAGCGGCGCGCCGCGGACGAGCGAAAGCACGACCACCATGCCCAGCAGCGCGCCGACGATGACGAAGAGCCAGCGGACGACCCTGGCCACCACCGCTTCGATGTGAAGTTTGGGACGCGCTTCCTGTACCAGTTGCGTGGTGCGGCCGAAGTACGTTTTTGCCCCGGTCAACAGGACCACGCCGTTGCCTTCGCCCCGGCGGACGACGGACCCCGACGAGAGCACGTCGGCGGGCGCCTTGTCCGCGTCCTTCGATTCGCCGGTGAGTGCCGACTGGTCCACTTTCAGCCCTCCCGTCAGCAGCTTGACATCCGCCGGAATGATGTCGCCGGGACGCACGCGAACGATGTCGCCGGGGACCAGCTCCCGGGCGGCGATGACCTGCCAGGTCGAATCGCGCCGGACGCGCGCATTGACCCGCAACCGTCGCCGCAGCGCCTCGACGACACCGGCAGCCCGCCGCTCCTGCAGGAAGCTCAACACGGCGTTGATCACCAGCAGCGCGCCCACGACAGCCAGATCAGAGAGTTTCCCGAGCACGGCCGACAGCACCATGATCAGCTCGAGCATCCACGCCGACAGGCCCCAGAACTTGCCGAGAAAGATGAGCAGCGGGTGCCCCTTCTTATCGGCGACTTCGTTGTAGCCGCTCGCCTGACGGCTGGCCTCGACCTGCGCGTGCGTGAGGCCGGTGTCCGGGTTGACATGAAGCGCCGCAAGCGTGTCGGGAATCGACGCGGAGGCGATGCTCGGGGGCTTCGTGCTTTCCGGTTTGGAAGGTGCCGGCATGGCTGCGAATTGCCTCGGCGTCGTTGACATAGTGAACAGCCTCCCTTGCGCCTGCTCCTCCTCGCAGTGTGCTAATAATGGAAGCAGGAGCGCTATTCTCTCGGCCAAACCTCAACCTGCGAGTGCGGTTTTGTGAAAATCCAGTCCCGTTGACAACATCGAGGTCGCCTCCTTTCCAAGTCGATGACTCCTTTATCACCATCGCTCCGGAAAGGCTTGACCCCGTTTTCATGTTACCGGACCCCAATGAGCTCCCTCACCTCTTCATGTAACCTGACCCCATCTCACACTCGGACGCCGCCCTGGCCTTGCAAAGCCGCTAACCAGCATTAGAATGTGCGCGATTCAGAGCTGGGAAAGGAGATCCCAGTTAGGAGATGTGCTATGCGTTGGGTTATCAGAAAGGACACCCGAGTCGGGTGGTTGCTTTTGGCAGGACTGCTGATGATGTTGCCGGCTCTCGCTATAGCCGGTCCGGCGGAAGAGGCGAATGCGGCAATCGACCGCTGGTCGGCGGCGTATAGCGCGAATGACGTGGAAGCCTTAGTGAAAAGCTATTGGCCGGACGCGATCCTGCTGGGCACGAAAAGTCCGGTCATAGCCCTTGGGGGCGGACGCGATCAAGAAATACTTCACTGACCTGAAATTGCAAGGGAGCGGCAACAAGAACGTAATCCAGGAGCGACACACCATTCCAATTGACGATAACGCTGTACTGGTCACCGGGTTTTACGAGTTCATAAGGATGCAAGAAGGCAAACCGGTACCCGGTCCCTCGCGCTTTACCATGTTGGTCACGAAGCGCGACGGCGAATGGCGCATCGCCCATCACCATTCTTCGCCTCGCGTCGAGGCACCGAGGTAAGATCACCTAGCCCCTGGTGGTGCGGCGGGAGTGAGGTCAATCGTGCGTCGATGTCTTAGAGGACGCTGAGCCTGCAGAGAAAGCTGGCTCGAATACACCAACGGACGGCTGGCCCCAATTGACAAGGAACCCTGGCGTCAGCCGCGATCGTCGCCTCCGCCCCCCCGTTGCGAGAATTTCGTCGGGAAGCCGTCCCTTGAGCAGCTCGCGAATACCCCCTCGCCTGATGACGGCATGGTTGGCGCGTAAGGTGGGAGGGGTTTCCGTGGCTGCGTCGGCGAAGTATTTCGGGCGTAGCGGTGGAGCGATGATCACCGGGCTCAACCGGCTGGAGATGGCAGCGATCTCCAACGCCAGCCTCCGGCGAGCGCTGGCCCGCATGCGATCTGAATTGGCCGGCTCAAGCGGAACCAGGGCAGGCTATCTAAGGACGACCAGCGCAATCGCATAAGTGTTGACTGACCCCATTCACCCCTTCCCGGTGAGCCGCCGCCGCGGCATTTCGGCCGCCTCATGCACGGCGAACCGGATGCTCGACGAACCACCGTTGATTGTCAGGACGCACTGAGTCTTCCACATCGGCTCGCGGTCGAGGAGCAACACGACGTCATCGGGCGTGGTCACGCGTTCGCCTCATCGAGCGTGGGGTTATGCCAGCGGCTGTCTGCCGCAATGAGGACGTCTGCCTCTCTGGGCCCCCAGCTGCCGCGCTTGTACGGGAGAGCCCGGGAATGGGTCTGGAGAACGGGATCCACTGTTGCCCAGGCCGCTTCCACCGCGTCTTCCCGTGTGAACAGTGCTCCATCGCCGGCCATGGCATCGGTCAAGAGGCGCTCGTAAGGTGCTTCTTCTCCCGGCTGCTCTTCAAACAGGTAGAGCTCCCGCTGCTCGCCGACGAACTCCTTGCCCGCGAGCTTGACGCGAGCGGCGAGGGCGACGGCCGAGCTGGGCGCGAGGCGAAAGCGCAGGTAGTTGCGGCGGCCGGTGGCCGGCGCCGAATCGGCGAAGAGCCTTTGAGGAGGCGGCTTGAGTTCCACCAAGACCTCAGTCGCGGTCTCGGCCAGGTACTTGCCGGAGCGCAAGTACCACGGCACGCCTTCCCAGCGCCAGGAGTCGATGAAAAGCCGCAGGGCGCAGAAGGTCTCGACATCGGACCTCTTTGCCACGTCGCGCTCCTTTCGGTAGCCGGCATACTGCCCGCGCACAACGTCGCCCGGCTTCAGGGGACGCATGGCCTGAAAGACTTTGGCTTTCTCGCTGTGTACGGCTCCAAAGTCCCGACCGGCCGGCGGTTCCATCGCAAGCAGAGCGACAATCTGGAAGAGATGGTTCTCGATCACATCGCGCAGACACCCGGCAGACTCGTAAAAAGCGCCCCGGCCACCCACGCCGAAATCCTCGGACAGGGTTATCTGAACGTTGGCCACATAGTTGCGGTTCCAGATTGGCTCCAGAAACGAATTGGCGAAGCGGAAGTAGAGAATGTTCATGATCGCTTCCTTGCCGAGGAAGTGATCGATGCGGAAGATCGAGTCTTCCGGAAAGACCGACCGCGCGACGCGGTTGAGCGCTCGCGCGGAGGCGAGGTCGCGCCCGAACGGCTTTTCGACGATGACTCGCGCCTGCTCGGCCAGCTTCGCGGCACCGAGCCCTTTGATCACCGTCTCGAAGAGCGAGGGCGGGATGGCGAGGTAGTGCGCCGGGCGCCGAGCGTTTCCGAGCGCCTCTTTGATCGCCGTAAACGTGCTCGGGTCGTTGTAATCACCGCTCACATACCTGAGCAGGGACAGAAGATGGCGGAGCGCTCGCTTGTTCTCGATCCCGCTCGATCTCTTGACGCTGTCCGTCACGCGCTTGCGCAGCCGCGCCAGACTCCACTCGGGAAAGGCGACGCCGATGACCGGAACCTCGAGAGTGCCCCGCTTTGCCATCGCATGGAGCGCCGGGAAAATCATCTTGTGAGCGAGATCGCCCGTCGCACCGAAGAGCACCAGCGCGTCGGAACGGGACGCAGTCATCAGGCGGGCCTTTTCTCGGGGGCGGCCTTTTCGTGGCCTCCGAATTCTTCGTCGCGCAGGGCCGACCGCGCCAGGTCGGCGAAGTCGGCCTCGCCGCGCGACCTGAAGGGGCCGTCGATGACCACGTCGTCACTTTCGAGCAGTGGAATGAGGGTCCTCGGCGTCGGATCGACCACGACCGCCGGCACCATTCAACCAGAGCCTACTTCTTCATGCGAGGGCAATTGCTCTCTTCGATTCGGGCGCAAGGCTGGACGCTGTGAGCTCGCAAAAGCCTGTCGCGAGGCCTGCAATCATTTTTCAGGGCCCTGCGGGTGCTTCTCTTCGCTCTTGCCCTTTTCGGCCGGCTTTTCACGCTTGGAGCCCTGGTTGGGCGGAACATGTTGCCCGACCTGGGCCGGAGCCTGGCGGGCCCGCGAATGGACCTCGACCGGGGCCGGCCCCTGGTGGCTTTGCGCGGGGGCGGCTTCGCGGCCCGGCGCCGTTCTACGCGCCTCGCTACGACCCGAAGCGTTCGACCCTACTTGCGGATGCTGCGCGGGCGCCTGAATCGTCTGGCCGCGCGACTCTGCTGGCGACGCCTGATGAGCCTTTGGAGCCACTTGCTCCTGACGCCCTGGTTGCACGGGTGCGCGGTCGACGGTGGAACCTTGCCGCGATTGCTGCACGGCGCTCCTGGGTCCCTGGTTGTTGACCTGTGCCTTTGGACCCTTTTCCTGCGAGGGAGCTGTAGAACGTGAGATCGCCTGCGGCCGGGCGGCGATTGCGGCCTTGACCTCCCGCGCCGGCGCCACGATGGCCAGCTGCCGGCCCCCGCCGGTCCCCGCGGTCATCGAACGTGGCGTGGATCTGGTTTCGCTGATGTTGTGCGTTTCGATCTTGGCGCCTCCCGCGCGCTGAATCGTGGCCGCATCGATGGCCGTATTCCGGACGATGCCGCCGGACACTCCAAAACGAGTCACCGGCGTCGTCTGCCGGAAGATCGTCGCGTTCTGTTGCGCCGAGACGCGCACCGACCTCACGTTCGCGCCGGCAAACCGATTCATCGGGACGAAGACGTATTGCGTCGGACTGACGACGACGGCCCGCCCGGAGTATCCGGATTCGCCGAAGGCGATGTTGGGAGGCAACGGAGCCCAGCCGACATAGTTGTTGCCATAGCTCCATGTCACCCACGCCGGAGCCCAGACCGTTCCGGGAACCCAGCACCATCCGTAATGGTCGAGGGTCGTCCATGTTCCATAGTGGTACGGGTTGCCTCCCCAGGGGTCATCGGACATCCAGGTCCACCCGTAGTCGGTGTAGACCCATTGCCCGTTGGTGTACGGCTGCCAGTCCGCGCTGACCCGCGCGGGAACCCAGCACTGGCCGTAGGAACAGTCGACCCATTGGCCGTACGGCGCGAGCTCATCGTAGAACCCACCGATCGTGACGTTCACGTCGACCTGGGCATGGGCCGGTCGCGCCGGAACGAACATGGCGAGGATTGCGAGGGTCGACAGAAAGAGAGTTGCGCTCAAGGGTTTGTTCATGGTCTTGCTCCTGATCCATGGAATCGCCGCGGCATCGCGGCGCACGATGGAGCCTCGAGCATGTCCGTGCCGCGCCCCGGCGTCCAATCGTTCGTTCCGATCGAGTCGAGACCGGAAATCGATCAGCGGAGACGGACGAAGGGCGTCTTTCCAGATCGAAGGGCCTGACGGGCGGCCCTTCACCCGGGAAGAGATCATCCCGCCAGGATTCAAATCGGCCGGGAGGAGAGATACTGTCTGCGCAAAGCGCCTTCAGGGACGCGTGGCGTCTGGGCGAATCGGTGGGGAAGGAAGAATCGTGAGCTCTTTCGGCGACTGGCTCCGGTGGCTCTTTCCGCTCGGTCTTGCGGTGGCCATCCTCTGGGACGGCCGCCGGAGGCCGAATACCCTTCACATGGCCGTGTGCTGGACGGTCGCCGAAATCGATGGCGCGCTCATGTTCCAGTCGGGGTTTCGCTGGTGTGCGGTCGTCGGCGTGACCGCCGTGACCGTCGCCTGTCTTCCGGGACTGCTGCGCCTTCTGGCCGAGCCGGCGCGTTCCTCCGGGCGTTCCCTGGAGCCCCCGGCGAGCCGCGGCGTCCGCGTCTGACCGTCCGGTCCAGGTCCGAAGAGTGCCGAGTCCGGCGTTCTGATCACCGGAGTTCGGATCGATCGTTCATTCCTCTCTCACTGAGAGGATCAAACGATGACTCCTCGCGGCCTCGAGGCGGTACGCTCTGGTTTGGGCGTCCCGCCGGGACGTCGGAACGACTTCAGACGCCAGGAGACAGCATGTTCAAGAAGAAAAGCCACTATGCATTCCCCGTCGGCATCGCATTCCTACTGCTCGCCGCCGGCCTCGCCCTCGGCCAGAATGCGGACAAGAACTCCGCCGGACCGACGGCAAACGACGTCCGGCTCAAGATCGTGGAGCCGGCGGACGGCGCGACCATCGTCGGCAGCACTGTGCGCGTGACGGTGGCCAACAGCCTTCCGCGGACCACTCAAGAGAGCACAGGCACCGCCAACATGCCCAACCCGTCGTTCCGCGTCTACCTGGGCAATACGCTCAAGGGCGAGCTCAAGCGCGACGAAAACGTCCTGACGATCGAGAACGTCTCCGTAGGGAGCCAGCGGCTCGTCGTCGAGGCCTTGAACTCGAGCGGAGAGGTGATTGATCGTAAGGAAATCCGGTTCAACACCGTCGCGGCGGGCTCCACGACGGCGTCCGTTGTTTCGACCAGCGAGCAGAAACCGACGATGGAGACTCCGCCAGCCGCCGAAGTCGCCGCGGCCCCGGTCACGACGGCCCCCGAGCCGAACGTGGCGGCCCGGACGCTCCCGCAAACGGCGTCGGCGGCCCCTCGCGTAGGCCTGGCGGGCCTCGCTCTGATCATCGCGGGCCTCGCCGTGTCGCGCCGGTCGTCAGGGCGAAAAGGCGAGAATCGACTCGCCGCCTAGGGCTCCAACGCAACTCGAGAATTCCACTCCGGGGGACGCTCCGTTTCACACGGCGCGTCCTCTTTCTTTTGTCTCACGAACCCTCGGAGATGGAGATGGACCGACGATCGCGCACGACAAGACCGGATAACCCACGCCCGACGGTTTGTTGCTTCCTCACTGAGCTGAACAAAACATGAGTATCCGCGGTCGGGGACGCAGTAGGCTGTCAAGAGATGTAAAGGGGTCATCGAAGAGGGCTCGATCTCATGGCTGACGCCAGGTCCGATCGAAAGGGAAGCCCCACGGCGGGAGTTCTGGAAGGGGACCCCGAGGCGCTTCCGTCCAGCCGCTTCGTGTTCCGGACGACTCTGCAGGTTCTGCTGGTCGTGCTCGGCGCCGCGGCGGCGCTCTGGGCTCTCTACAGTCTGCGAGGGGTCCTCCTTCTGATCGTGCTCGCGGTGTTCTTCGCCTATCTGGTCGCTCCGTTTGTCGGCTTCTGTCGCCGGCCGATGGTGGTGAGAGGCCGCAAATTCGTCCTCCCTCTGCCGGCGGCGATCGGCATGGTCTATGTCCTCATCTTCGGATCGTTGGCGGCTGCTTTGGCTCTCCTCCTTCCGACCCTCGGAGACCAGCTCGGTGAGCTCGAGCGCGAGGCTCCCAGCTATCTGGCGCGAGTCCAGGACCGCTGGCAGAGCTGGCAGGCGGGCTACCAGAACCGCGCCCTTCCGCCGGCAGTGCGTGATGCCATCGACCGCGGACTTCGTCAGGCGGTCACGGCTGGAGGGACGTACGTGACCAATGACCTGCTCCCGCGCCTCGCCGGCTGGCTCATCTATCTGCCCTGGCTCCTTCTCGTTCCGATTCTGGCGTTCTTTCTGCTCAAGGACGCGGGAGTCCTCCGTAAAGCGGCCTTGCGGATCGTCCCCCGCGGGCACCTGAGATCGCGCGGCGACGTCTTTCTCGTGGAGCTCAACGACACGCTGGCGGCCTACATCCGCGCCCAGGTGACGGCCTGTCTGCTCATCGGGGTCGTCTGCACGATCGGGTTTCTCGTGATCGGGGTGCCATACGCGATCGTGCTGGGGATCGTGGCCGGTCTCCTGGAGTTCATTCCCCTGGCCGGGCCACTGGCAATCGGGGTTCTCGCGACAGGCTTCGCCGCCTTTCACTCGCTCGGGACTGCGGCGGTCGTCCTGCTCTTCCTGCTCGTTCTTCGGGCCGTTCAGGACTACATCGTGTATCCGAAGATCGTCGGAACCGGAATTCACCTGCATCCCCTCGTCGTCATTCTCGCGATCCTGTGCGGCGCGGAGCTCGGTGGTTTGGCGGGAATCTTCCTCGCGATCCCCGCCGTTGCGGTGCTCACACTGGTCTACTGGCATTACCGCGACCACCGCGCGGCGGAGGCTCAGAGCGAGTCGGGCTGAACGGGGTTGCGCCCGCGGAATCGCCGCCTTCTGACGCGATCGAGAGCCGAGCGGCCCCTCTCCGTTAGCTGCCTGGCGCCCAACTGGGCCGCGACAGGATGACTCCTCCGAGCAGCAGGATCCAGGCGATGAGGTAGGCCCAGATCAGGAGGAGCACCAGGCTCCCGAGCGTGCCGTAGAGCCGCGCGGCACTCCACAGGACAGGCACGGCGAGGGAAAAGCCCAGGCTGGCGCCGATCCAGGCCAATGCGGCCAACAGCGCAACGAGGGCCACCCGCCAGTGGCCTGCGCGTGAGCCGCTGATCATGCGGTAGGTCAGGTAGATGGCGCCGAACAGGATTCCGGGGACAACGAGGATCCGCAGTCCCGAAAAAACCGAAGACGAAAGATCCGACATCGCGGACTTCCCGAGCAGCCCACGCTCGATGGAAGGCGACGCGAGGAGAAAGAGCGCCGTCGCCACCAACGCGACCATCCAAACCACGAGGAGCAGCAGCGATCGGGCGGTCGAGCGCCATGTCCAGGCCGACGGGCGAGCACCTCCGGAGATCATCGAGCCGAGCGCGCGGAGGCATAGAGACATGAAGCGAAACGAGCTCCAGAGCGCGAGTAAGAAGCCGACCGTCAGCCACCCCTTGCTGGCCGAGGAGCGCGCCCATCGCAGGACCTCGGCGGCAACCGGAGAGTCCGCCGGCAGCACGTCGCGCATCACCTTGCCGATGGACGCGCCCATGCCCGCGGAGAGCCACCGTCCGACCAGCGCGATGGCGATCCCGACAAAGGGCACCAATGAGAGCGCAAGGAAGAACGCCACTTCCGCGGCGGCGCTATCGAGCAGCGCGAGCTTGGCCATCGCAGCCTTTGGCTTGGCCCCGACCATGTCGGCGAGATTACAGCATCGTCCGGAACGGCGCGAGACGCTCGACGGGAGCGCCGGCTCGATGGCCTTCTACCGAAATGGAACCGTCGTCGCGCACCGATGGCAGCGACCAGCAGGAGGAGGATCGAGTCGGCCGATCTTGTTGACGGCGACTTCGGTGAACGCAGCGCTCCCTAAGAAGTCCCGCGGTGTCCCGAAGATTCAGATGGAACGCCGGGTCTGGCGGGGCCATTTTCGCGGCCTTTCGACCGATGGTCTCAGTCAGTCGCGGGCTTGAGCGCGCGGATGAAGCAGCTCCGGATTTTTCCATCCACCTCCGGCGCGATCGCGGCGATATCGACACCTGCCGACTCGAGGAACTCTCGGGCATCCGCGACGCTGTAGATCCGGGTCGGCTCGATCGTGACGTCGACAAACCCCGCTTTGGCGAGCTTCTCCCGATACTCGTCCTCGGAGAGCGCGCCGGCCACGCATCCGACCCACAGCAGGATGTTCTGACGGATGGCCTCCGGGATCTCCCCGGAGAGGACAATGTCCGAGACGGCAAAGCGGCCGCCGGGCTTCAAGACCCGGAAGGCCTCGCGGAGAACCCGGTCCTTGTCGGCCGAGAGGTTGATGACGCAGTTGGAGACGATGACGTCGACGCTCGCGCCGGGCAGGGGAATGCTCTCGATCTGTCCCTTGAGAAACTCGACGTTCTCGACCCCTGCCTTTCGCTGGTTCTCCCGGGCGAGCTCGAGCATTTCATCGGTCATATCGAGCCCGTAGGCCTTGCCCGAAGGTCCGACGCGCCGGGCGGAGAGAAGCACATCGATGCCGCCTCCCGATCCGAGATCGAGAACGATCTCGCCCGGCTCGAGCTTTGCCAGAGCCGTCGGATTGCCGCATCCGAGCGAGGCCAGGAGCGCCTTCTCCGGGAGCTCTCCGGTCTCCGAGATGGCATACAGGTTCGACGTGATCGGATCCCCGGAGATCCCGGACGGCGATTTCTCTCCGCAGCAGGACGCCCTGCCGGTCATGGCCTGCCGGGCGGCCCGGCCGTACTTCTCTTTGACGACTTCGGTGATGTTCTGGTCGATCATGGTCCCTCCAAGAAATGATCAAGAATTCTTGATATGTTGAGCAAGCGAAATCACTTCGCGCAGCACGCGGCGGCCTCCGCGGCGCCCTTGCTGTCTCGCAGCGACGCGATGGCACGCCCGGCCGCCTCCAGGCCCTCCGGGTTCAGCGCGTAGTGGATCCAGCGGCCTTCCCGCCGGTCGGCCACGAGCCCGGCGTCTTTCAGAACCTTCATGTGGAAGGAAAGCCGCGACTGCCCGGCCCCGAGGACGTCCATCAGGTCGCAGACGCAGCGCTCGCCGTTGCGGAGCCGATCGAGCACCGCCAGCCTCGTCTCGTCGGAAAGGGCGTGGAAGATGCGAGTCACCTTTGGCGAAGTCCTCATCAGGCCCAACATATCAAAGAATGTTGATATGTCAAGAGCCACTCTCCCTATGCGGGCGGCCGGAGGTTTCGGGGGGGCTTGGGTGTAACGTTCGTTAAACTCTGGATGCCGATGAGAACCAAGAACCGCCGATCCGCCCGCGCTCACGGCGCGAATGAGGCAAGGCATCGTTTGCTGAAGAAAAGGAAGCGGCTCTGCCGCGAGCTCCTGGCCGCGTCGATCGCAGGCGCTCTCGTCCTCGCCGCCGGGTGTACGGCGTCCCGGCCCGCCGGCGCGCCTGCGGCCGTCGCGAAGGCGGCGGAGCCGCCGGCGGGGTGCCGCGGGACCATCGGCCTCGAGGCCGCTCCGGTCTCGCGGCAGCTGCGCAAGAAGCTCGCGCTCCCGAAGGGATTCCAGGGAGCCGTCGTTGCCGAGGTGCTCCCCGGCGGTCCGGCCGCGGCTGCGGGGATACGCGCGGGCGATCTCGTCGAGGAGATTGGCTCTGCTCGGATCGCCAACGACTGTGAGTTCGTCGACGCCGCCTACGGGCGCGCCTGCGAGCCGGTCCGCATCGTCTTTCGGCGTGCCGGCGCGGTCTCCGAGGTCACGCTCGTCCCGGTCGACCAGGACTCGTTTTTCGAACAGAGCTGCCGCAATGGGGTCCAGAGCGGCTGCTTTCGTCAGGCCTGGAGCCTCTGGAGCCGCAATCAGGGGACCGACCGGGAGCGCGCGCTCGAGCTCTTTGAGGCGGCCTGCCGGGCCGGCTCTGCCGAGGCCTGCGCGCAGGGAGGGCTGCACCTCCTGGGGAGGACGGACCGGGCCGGCGACACCCTGGCCGTGATCCAGCGATCCTGCGACCTCGGAAGCGGCGGCGGCTGCGCCAATCTCGCGTTCCTGTTTGCGACGGGAAAGCTCGTGAAGCGGGACGACCACCGCGCGGTGCGGCTCTACGTCAAGAGCTGCGATCTCGGAGACGCGATGGGCTGTTACAACGTCGGGTTGATGGCCGACGCGGGCCGCGGCGGCCCCCACGACGAGGCGCGCGCCATCGCGGCCTACGGGGAGGCGTGCGAGATGGGAAGCTCGAGCGCCTGCACGAACCTCGGCTTCCTGCACGAGAACGGACGCGGCGTCAAGAAGGACGGCGCGCGGGCCTTCGCGCTCTATCAGCGAGGCTGCGACGGCACGAGCTGTGAGCCCTCGAACCTTCGCGGCTGCGTGAATGTCGGACGCGCCTATCGCGACGGCATCGGCGTCGAGAAGAACGAGACGCGGGCGGCCTCCGTTTTTCAGAACGCCTGCGAACGAAGAATCGTGACCGGCGATGTCGACGCCGAGGAATCCGGCTCGCGCGCCTGTTCGCTCCTCGGAGCGCTGTATCTCTCCGGCGACGGCATCGCCAGGGATCTCGCCAAAGGCAGAGAGCTCTCCGAGCTCGGCTGCGGCCGCGGGGACTCCTTCGGCTGCTTCAACGCCGCAGCGATTTACGCCGGCGGCACGGGTGTCGATGCCGACCCCGAAAGAGCCGCTTCCTTCCTCGACCAGGCTTGCCGGGCCGGGGACGGCGAAGGCTGTCATGACCTCGGTGTCGCCTACGAAAAGGGTAGGGGCGTTGCCCACGACTCCCGCCGCGCGGCCGAGCTGTTTCGAAAGGCTTGCGAGCTCGGCTTCCAGCAGGGGTGCGCGAAGGCGGGCGTTCACAGCCCCGGCCGAAAGTAAGGGACGGGGCCAACCCACCGGCGAGGTTCATCGTTTCGGTCGCGCTGACGGAAACTTCGAGGACGAACCGACCGCTCTGACCGAGACGGAAAAGCGTTTCCGGTAGGCCGTCGGCGTGGTGCCGAAAGCGCGGCGGAAGTGGTGGCGGAGGGTCTCGGCGGTGTCGAAGCCGGCCGCTTCCGCCACCTGATCGATTGCATCGTGGGTCGTCTCGAGCCGCCGTTGAGCCGCGATCAGGCGCTGCTCTGTCAGCCACCGGTACGGCGTCGTCCCTGTCTCGTCTGCGAAGCGCCGGGCGAAGGTGCGCAATGACATGCGCGCCCGCCGCGCGAGATCGTTGACGGTCATCGGCCGGCGCACGTTTCCGACGGCCCATTCCAGGACCGGCGCGAGCCCCGGGGCGGCGTCGTGGCGGACCGCCTCGCGAACATACTGGGCCTGGCCGCCGTCGCGGTGGGGCGGCACGACCAGCCGTCGTGCCACGACGTTGGCGATGTCTGCTCCGTAATCGCGCCGCACGACATGAAGACACAGGTCGATGCCGGCCGCGCTTCCGGCCGACGTCAGGATCCGCCCCTCGTCGACATACAGGACGTCGGGCTCGACCTCGATCTCGGGATAGCCAACGCGCAGCTTCTCGACGTACCGCCAGTGGGTCGTGGCGCGTTTTCCGTCCAGAAGCCCGGCCGCCGCCAGGACGAACACCCCGGAGCAGATCGACATCAGCCGCGCTCCGCGCCCGTGCGCGCGGCGCAGTGCGGCCAACAGCTTTTCCGGCGGCCGTTCGTCCGGATCGCGCCAGCCCGGGATGACGATCGTCCCTGCGCCGCGCAGGGACGCCAGGCCGGACTTCGCGGTCACCCGCACGCCTCCCGTGGCCCGTGCCGGCCCGGCCTCCAGAGAACAAACCGAGAAGCGGTACCAGTCCACCGGCAGCTCCGGCCTCGGAAGCCCGAAGACCTCCACCGCGATGGCAAACTCGAACGTGCACAAGCCGTCGTAGACCAGGGCCGCGACGCGGCGGTGGGCGGATCGGCGCATGGCAGAATCTTAACGAATATTGTCAGTTCTGACACTCGCCTCGTTGGGCCGCGGCGTGGCATTGTGATCTCCAGAAAAGAGGAGGACCGCATGTCCGCCACGCCCATATCCGCCACGGTCCGCGCCGTGCCCGCCGCCGATCCCGAGGAGGCCTCCGCGCACTTCGAGGGCCTGCTTCGCTTCGAGACGGACTGCTGGGACGTCCACGAGGCGCTCCGATCGCCCGAGCCCGGCTTCGTCCTGCTCGACGTCCGCGCCCCGCACCTCTACGCCGCCGGGCACGTCCCGCGAGCCGTCAACCTCCCGCACGGGAAGATCCACGAGCGAAGTCTGGCCGGCTACGCGTCGGAGACGCTCTTTGTCGTGTACTGCTCCGGACCGCATTGCAACGGGGCGGACAAGGCGGCGGCGCGGGTGGCTCGGCTCGGCCGTCCGGTCAAGAAGATGATCGGCGGGATGGAGGGATGGAAGGACGAAGGCTTCGGCCTCTCGCGAGACTGAGTGTCGGTGTCCGCCGTCATTCGGCCCGCGGTGCGGGCCGATCTCGAAACGATCCTCGCTCTGTGCACGGAGCACGCCGCGTTCGAGCGCGCGTCGTTCTGTCCGGAGGCCGCGCGCGGTCCGCTCCGGCGCAGCCTGTTCGGACCGTCGCCGCGGGCGCGATGTCTGGTCGCGCCGGTCGGCGGATCTCTGGTCGGCTACGCCACCTACGCGCTGGAGTTCTCGACCTGGCGGGCAACCGGGTACGTGCACATGGATTGCCTCTACGTTCGGAAAGCGTTCCGCGGCGCCGGTCTCGGAGGCCTTCTGCTTCGAAGCGTCGGTCGGGCCGCCGCCGCGCTCGGCTGCGACCTCGTCGAATGGCAGACGCCTGCATGGAACCGGGCCGCGATCCGCTTCTACGATCGGACCGGCGCGGCGAAATCCGCAAAGGTGCGCTACCGGTGGCGCATCGACGCGGCCGCCCGCGTCAGGCCACCGGCGCTTTCAGACTCCGCTCCAGCAGCCGAGCGTTTCCCAGTCGCGTCGCCCACACCGCGAACCCGGCGGTCGGGCCGCGCCAGCGCAGCTCCTCCACGCTCGCAAAGAGCGGCGCATCGGTCCGCAGTGTCGCGAGATCCTTGAACAGGAGCGCCCGATCGCGGTTCTGGCCCAGGACGGCGGAGGGGAAGTTCTCGATCGGACCGTACCGGTTGAGGAGTCGGGCTGCCGTGACCGGACCGATCTTCGGGATACCGGGATATCCGTCGGCGGCGTCGCCGACCAGGGCGAGATAGTCGGGGATGAGCGACGGCTCCACCCCGAACCTTTCCCGTACTCCGTGCGCGTCGCGGATCTTCTGGCTTCGGCGGTCCACCTGGACCACCCGATCGCCGCGCACGCACTGCGCCAGGTCCTTGTCCGGCGTCCAGATGCAGACTCTCTCGACGCGCTCGTCGGCGCAGGCCAACCCGGCGGCGGAAGCGAGCGCGTCGTCCGCCTCGAGCTCGATCATGGGCCACACCGCGACGCCCATGGCGCAGAGCGCTTCCTCCAGTGGGTGGAATTGGGCCAGCAGCGCGGCCTCGACGCCGTCGCCCGTCTTGTACCCGGGCCAGACGCGGTTTCGAAAGGACTCGATCACGTGATCGGTTGCCACGCCGACGTGCGTGGCTCCTGTTTCGAGCATTCCCAAGATCGTATGGAGAACGCCGGCCACGGCGCCCAAAGGAAGGTCTTCGCCCTGCTGGGAGCGGCGAAGGCCGTAGAAGTGGCGGAACAGTTCGTAGGTGCCGTCGACGAGATGGACGATCATGGTCTTTGCGTTGTCGGTTCGAGACCGGCCGATCTTATGCGCCCCGTCCTCGCCGCCCGTTCCACCGCGGCCGGCGTTATACTCGAGTGTCCCAAACCCGGGCACTTCCAGTCAGTCAGGAAGCCGTGAAGCTTCTTTCGAGCGCTCTCGTCGTCTCGGCGATCGCCGGCCTCGTTCCCGCGGCCGTCCACGGCACCACCTATGTCGTGAACCCGAGCAGCGCGTGGTGCAACGTCGTCAACGCCGCCGCGCCCGCCGACACGATCGTTTTCTCCGCGGGAACGTACCTCGGCACCTGCTCCCTCACGGTCTCCGGTTCGTCCGGGGCCTCCATCACGCTGCGCTCGCAGAGCGCCGCACTCTCGGACCGCGCGGTCCTGGCGTACCCCGGCACCAGCAACAACATCATCGACGTGTATGGTTCCTACCTCGTCATCCGCTGGCTGACGTTCGGACCCACGGCGGCCGGGGCGGGAGTCAATCCCATCAAGCTGCGCACCAGCGTCCAGAACGTCGTCATCGATCAGAACGTCTTCGACGGGACGGACATCGCCGTCGCGGCCAATTCCACCGGCAGCACGTATCAGGACATCTCGGTGACCAACAACGTCCTGACCAACCTGCAATCGACGGGGCTCTACTTCGGGTGTCACGACGGGACCTCCTGCCACGCGTTGAACATCCTGATCCAGGGCAACTGGATCGACGGCGTACAGCCGGGCGACGGCGTCGGTTACGGACTTGAGATCAAGCTCAACTCTTACGCCACGATCGTCGAGAACACGATCACCAACTCGCAGGGTCCCGGTATCGACGTGTACGGCTCCAACCGGGGCGATCCGGCGAGCGTCGTGGAGCGCAACGACGTCGAAGGCTCCCGGACCGACGCCGGAATCAACGTCGGGGGCGGGCCGGCCATCGTGCGCAACAACATCGTCGTCGGCAACCAGTACAACGGGATCTGGGCCCAGGACTACGGCGGCCGCCACCTCCAGCAGAACGTCTGGATCGTCGAGAACACGGTCCTCGCCAACCACACCGGCGGCATCCAGGTGAGCAACTGGCAAGCCGGCGCCGGCAACGTCCTGGCCTTCAACGCGATCGCGCCGCTGGCGGGCACGCCTTCGCTGACGCCGGCGTCCCCGCTGGCCGATCCGCTCCTGGGAAACGTGTCCTGCAGTCCGGCGGCAAGTTGTTTCGCGCAGCCCGACACGGCGCCGTACGATCTCTGGCCCCTGGCGGGCGGGCCTCTGATCGGCGCGGCCGGCAGCGGCGCGGAGCCCTGGCGCGTGACCGAGGACTTTCTGTGCGCGGCGCGAGGCCTCTCTGCCGATGTGGGAGCGATGCAGCGAACCGCGCCCGGGAGCGGCCCGCCGCTGGGCGGCGGGAACCCGCGGCCTCCATGCGGGACGCCCCCACCTTCGATCACGTCCATCACGCCGACCTTCGGGCCGCTGGCGGGAGGAACCCTGGTGGCGATTTCGGGCACGAACTTTCAAAACGGCGCCGTGGTCCATTTCGGAGCGGCTTCGGCGACCTCGGTCGCCGTCGTCAGCGGCTCGAGCATCATCGCTCGGAGCCCGTTTTCGGCGACGGCACAGACGGTGGGGCTCACGGTCATCAACCCCGATACGCAGAATGCGGTGCTCTCTTCGGCGTTCACCTACAACGCCGGAGCAGGGTTTTTCACGTTGACCCCGTGCCGCGTGGTCGACACGCGCAACGCGCCAGGCTCGTGGGGCGGTCCGGCGCTCGGCGCCGGCACCGACCGGATCTTCGTTTTCGCCGGGCAGTGCGGCATTCCGTCGACCGCTCGCGCCGTCGCGATCAACGTTGCCGTGACGCAGCCGACCGCGGGGCCCGGGTTCTTGAGCCTCTATCCAGGCGGCACGAGCCGGCCCGTCGTGTCGACGCTGAACTACTCTTCCGGACAGACGCGCGCGACCAACGCCGTCGTGCCTGTGGGCGCCGCGGGAGACCTCGTCGTGCGTTGCCAGCAGGGAAGCGGCACCGCACAGGTCGTCATCGACGTCAGCGGTTATTTCGAGTGACTCGCGAGGGCCGCTCGTGGTGAAGCCGCTTCACTTCTGACGTTGGTGAGCGGCGTTGGACCGTGAGCCGCCGTCCCCGAGGACGCGCCGCAGTTCGTCCGACTTGCGGCCGGTCAGCTCCCATCGCAGCAGGGACGCGGGAATCAGGCCGGCGGCATTGAACTCGTCCATGAATCGCTTCATCGTGAAGCCCTCTCCGAGTTGTCGGCGCCGCTCGGCCAGGAGCTTCTCGATCTCGATTTTTCCGATCAGATAGCTCGTCCCGTAGCCTGGTTGTTGCAGGTAGAGGTGCTGCTCGCTGCGAACGAGGTTCCCGTCCATCCGGAGCCATCCGCGCGGCGTGTGGGCGCAGGCGAAGGCCGCGGCCTGCTCCAGGGTCATCTCGCCGCTGTGCATCCGCAACTCTCCCAGCGCGCGGGCGGCCCGCTCCGCGATGAGGATTGCGACGAGCTCCCGGCTGCGCGGCCTCGCGTCGAACATGCCGGCCTGCATCATCATCTCTTCCCAGCCGGTGGCGTGCCCCTCGGTGCGGGTATTGAAGATGTTGGAGAGGAGGGCTTCCCGGCGGATGGGGCTGGCGTGCGGCGCGTGCGCCATCCGCGCCTTGTCGAACCAGTGGTACCCGTGCGTGCGCATCACCTCGGGGTCCCGGTAGTCCACTTCGCTGAAGAACTCGCGCGGGCCGGGGCTATAGCTGCCCAGCCGCGCGCGCAGCGCCGGCTCCATGTCGTCCCGGATGGTGAGGATGTCGTGATCTCGAAGGAACGCCATGTATTCCACGGCGGCGGCGTCGAACCGGCGCGCGTATTCCTCGGCGCTGGCGATGGGCTCCTGAGGCGGAAGCCTGGCGTTCTTGTGCTCTTCGAGAGCCAGGGCGGCCTCGGCCCGGGCGAGCTCGCGCTCCATGAGCGCGACTTCCTCCTGCCATGTGTACGGGACGAGCTGGACGTTCTTCAGGTACCAGTCGTAATTCTCGATCTGGACGCCCGACGGTCCGGTCTTCGAATCGGTCTGGGACTCGACCCAGGCGGCCAGAGAGTCGGTCGCCGTTCGGGCCCGCTCGACGTCCGCCCGGAAAGCGGCCGGCGCATCCTTCATCTGCGTCGCAAGCCGCGCGAGGTCGGTGCTTTGCTGCCGGAGACTCTTCGCTCCAAAGATCCAGAGATCCCGGCCGTTGCCGACGAGGTTGGTCCTGGCCTGTTCCAGAAGCCTCGGGATCGCGCGCAGGCCGGCGTCCATCCGGGCGGCGCTCTCGGCGTTCAAAGGAAAGGAATAGGTCCACAGCTCCACCGCGCCGTCGGCGTGCGGCCCCTCCCGCGCCGGCTGATCGCTCTCCTCGGTGAAGACGGTGACGTAGAAGGCGGGGTTGTTGGCCCACGGCTTCAGGACGCGGTGATCGAAATCCAGGCCGTTCATCTCCGCGCGCACGATCTGGTCGTCGACCTGCTGCGCGACGGGCCACCCGCTCGGATCGATCTGTTCCAGCCGGCGCCGGTAGTCCGCCAGCTCGCGGTATTGCGCGGCCATCGCGGCGGCCGTGTAATCGGGTACGCCGTCGATCCGCCGGGGTCTCTGGAACGATCGCCATTCCCGGAAGAAAGCGACCAGGTCTTCGTGGCGCGAGGCCCGGCGGGGAGGAGAATCGGCGCCGGCTCCGGTCAGACCGGCGGCCGCCAGCAGAACGGTGGTCGTCACCCCCACGGCCGAGAGCCACATCACAACACCTCCACGTTCTCGCCTGGAACGAACCCCGCACGCGTCGTCGGCCGGGCCGCGAGAAATTCGGACGCTAGGATATACGGCCGGTCGTTCGTGGGTCTCTCCGACGGCTCCGGGCGTCGTCGCTCGGAGAGCCGATATGATCGGCGCGAAAGAGGGAGGTCACCATGAAGCGCACGGGCTCGAGAACGGCAGTATGGGCGGCGGTGGCCATCGTGGCCGCCGCGGCGGGGATACACGGGCTGAAGGCCCAGCAGGCGGCGCCGGCGGTGAAGCGCAACGTCGTGTTGAAACAGGACATAACCATTCCGGGCCGGGAAGCGGTCATGGCGGCGGTCGAGATCCCGCCGGGCGCTTCGGAGGGCAAGCACACCCATCCGGCTGAGGTATTCGCGTTCGTTCAGGAAGGAACGGTCACGCTCTTCGTCGAAGGCATGCCGACGAGGACGCTCAAGCCGGGAGACGTCTTCTACATCGCCCCGGGCCAGGTCCACGAGGGCAGCAACCACGGGACGACCACGGCGCGGCTGTCGGTCGTGTTCGTGGCCGAAAAGGGAAAGCCCCTCACGACCCAGGTCCAGTAGGGTCAGTGGACGCCGGCGCCCCGCGGATCCTCGCGCCCCGCGTCGGTTTCCTATTTTCTCCGGCCGCCGCCCCCTTTGGGTGCGTGCCCGCCGGCCCGGCCTCCGGCGGGCTTGGCCTTCCGCGCCTGAGGGCTCGCCTTCGTCGCGCGCGGGGATTGCGCGGTTCTTGCCGTCGTCTGAGTGGAACGGGAATTCGCTGTGCTCGTCGATCGGGCGGAGGTGCCGGTTCTCGCGGCAGCCGTGCTGCTGGTTCTCGCGGTGACTGTGTGCGTGGCGGTGGCGCGCGAGGCGTTCGCTCCGGACGTATAAAGATTTCGGTTCACCGTGACGTTGCGTGTGACGTTGACGTTGCGCGTGATGTTCACGTTACGGAACGCGGGACGGAAGAAGCCGCCCGGCCCGCACCAGCGCGCGCCCCAGCCGAATCCGAAGCCATAGCGGAAGCCGGCCCACGCCGGTCCCCATCCAAAGCCGTAGCCCCAGCCTCCCCCCCACGGGGCGTAGCGCGCATGGAAGCCCCACGTCCACGGCCTCGGGTAGTAGAAGCCGCCCGACCAGGGCCGGTAGTACCAGCCCGTTCCGAAGACGACAGTGCCGTACCACGGATACGAACCGAGATAGGCGGGCGTGTAGGCCATGTACACGACGTCGGGCGTGGAGTCGTACACGTAGGCGTAGCGCGTGTTGTAGACGGGACTCTCCGGAGGGATCGCCTGGATGTCGTCTTCCGGTATGGAATCCGCGACGGCCCACGGGCCGGTGGGGGATCCGGCCGTGAACCAGACGCCCTGGTCGCAGGCGTAGTAGCGGCCGCGGATGCGGAGGACCTGGTCGGGGGTGTTCAGCGCGTACTCGACGTGCGTGCCGGGAACCGCTTCGAATTTCGGATCGCCGTCGTACGTCACGGTGACGTGCGCCTCGCTGCGGCGGACCGCCGCGGTGCGCGGCTTGGTCGCGTCGGCAAGCGCTTCCCGCGCCGGCTCCGTGCCGGGCACGAAGGAGAGCGCGTCGGCCCTCGGCGAGTCGCTGGAGATCCTGCGGAAGCTCCCGGGAAGCCGATCGGGCTCGACATAGGTCCACGGCCCGTCGAGAGAGCCGCTCTTGAACCACCGTCCGGAGAGGACGACCCAGTACGCCTGGTCGGATAGGGTCCGGAACACGTCGCTCTCCGAGTTGCTCATCCCTTCGAGCTCGCCCTCGACCTCCGGAGCCCACTTCGGCGAGCCGTCGGAGACGATCAGCTCGGTCGGCTCGGTCGCGACGAGGATCTTGGGGACGCGCTTGTCCGCCGATTTCTTGGCCTGATCCACGTCACTGGCCGAGACGCCGCCTTCCTTCAGATCCCGACTGGCGATCTGGAGAGCCTCCGACGGCGGCTTGTCGGTCTTGTCCCACGGCCCCTTCGGGTCGGACGCGCGGAACCAGACCGTTCCGCCGTCCAGGTAATAGGCATTGCCGTTCGGATCGTGAAGAACGAGGAACGGGGTGTTCAGGGCCCGCTCCAGACCCGTGCCTTCCACGGCGCGGAACCGCGGCTCGCCGTCGAAGAGGACCAGGATCGCCGGCTCGGATTCGACGAGGATCCGCGGCGGCGCTGTGTTGAGCTTGGGCGGGGCCTCGTCGCGGCTCCCGGCCAGTCGGGTTTGCGCGAGGACGTCGTCGAGGGACAGCTTCCATTGCATGCGGGTCGCCGCCATGGACAGGCGGGTGGCGATCCGCTGCTGCCGCGCCGGCGGCGCGCTGGCCAGCTGGACCCTGGGAACCTGAACCGACACCAGCGTCGCGATCCGCTGGTTGCGGTCGATCTGGACATCGGCCTCGTACCAGACGGTTCCGGAGGCAGGCGCGGCTCCTTCAGCTCTTTCGATTCGGAACGTGCCCCGCGCCTTGAGCTTTGTCCCGTCCAGGCTCTCGGCCTGCGGCGCGTCGAGGAGGATGGTGAACTCTCCCATCCGGACTTTCTTCGGCCAGTTGTCCTGGCCCGCGCTCGCGGCCCGGGGAGCCGGTGGCGCGGTCGGGGCGGCGGCGGCGGCGGCTCCGCTCAGCGCCAAGAGCGCGGCGGACGCCACAATGGACAGGGCTCTCCTTGCTCGGTGCCTCATGACTCTCTCCTCTCCGTCAAGGATTGGACGATTTGGGCAGTGCGGAGTTGACACGGGCTGGTCGTTGTCGATCGGTCGCACAGATTCCTCTATCGGTTGCGCGGAGAGATTATGAGGGCAAGGGTGGTCGCGAGAGCAGGGAAAGAGCCCCCGCCTCCGTTTTCCTCGGGCCGCCGCGGCAAGTTCCTGGGTCTACTGCGGATTCTCGGCGATGCTCACCAGCACGAGGCGATCGCCGCAGGGCGCGAAGTGATAGAAGTTCGCGAACTTCTTGCCCTGGGAGTTCGTTCCGCGACTGGCGACGTAGGCCGTCCCGGGCCGGGCCGTGAACTCTTCCGGATCGCCCGGTTGCAGGAACCGGTCGGCGTAGACCGCGAGGTCGGCGTCAATGCCGTCCAACCCGGCGATCGCGGCGATCTGCTTCTCGTCGAAACCCAGGGCCGCCAGGAGCGCCTTGAGATCCTTCTTGAGCGCCGCCTCCCGCACCGCGCGGTAAGCCGCCACCACCGCCTGTTCGGTCGGCCGCGGCGCCGTCTCGTCCGCCCGGTGGCCCTGCGACCAGTCTCCCTGGCTCACCTCGTTGACTTTGGGGCTCGAGAGCGGCAGATCGAACTCGAATCCGCCGTACTGCTTGTGCCGCACGCTCCCGGTGGCGCGTCCCGTCCCGCCCTTGCCCAATTTGGACGACCAGGAGTGTCCGCCGACTTCCTGCTCGCGGCTGCTGCCGCCGAACGCCATGCCCGCGGCGAAGTACTTCGATCGTCCCGAAGCGTCGAGGGTGACCTCGACGTAGCTGCCGTTGCGCAGCTCCGTCAGGACGCGGGCCTGCGTCATCGGGCAGTCGGAAGAGACCAGCACCGGCGAGGCGATCGGCTTGCTGGTGACGTAGACGACGGTGCCGGCGCCCCGGCCGGCGGGAAAGGCGATTCCGTCCACCAGATCGAAGCTGCCGGTGTTGATCTCCTTGTAATGTCCCTTGACCGGCGGTGGATAGGTGTAAGGGGCGGGCTTCTCCTCGACGGCCTTGCGAGCCACGGCTGGCGCCGAGGCAGGCTTTTCGGTCGGGCTGGCGGCCTGCGGCGCAGGCTGACCCTTGTTGCAGGCGGTCAGGGCGAGCGTCGCGACACACGCGACGGCGGCCTGAAGACGGAACCTGGTCATCGGATCGTCTCCTTTCCGGTTCGAAACTTCTTTCCCGGAAGAATACTCGTCAAGGGTGGTCCACTGGTGACACGCCGGGGACGCCAGCGAAAGACGTCCAGGCGAATGCGCCCGAGGCGGTCGAAGCGTACCCGCTCCCGTTGGAGGCGCAGCCGCTGGACCATGCCGGCCGGGCCGCCGTCGCCGCGGAGGCTGATCTCTCCACGGGCGTTGACCACGCGGTGCCAGGGGATCCGGCTGCCCTCGCCAAGCGCGCTCAAGGCGTAGCCGACCAGACGCGCGTGGCCGGGCAGTCCGGCGATGCGCGCGACCTGCCCGTACGTGGCCACGCGGCCGCGCGGAATGAGCGAAACGACGGCGTAGATGCGAGCGTAGGAACTGGCCTGCATGGTCGAGAGCGGCCTGCTAACGATGCTCCTGCCGAAGGGAGTCCGGGTCGTCGAGGAACCATGTGCGGGGAGACGAAGGTTTGACCCGCGCGGCGATCGCCGCGAGAAAAGCGACGATGACGAATGCGGCTTTCAAGCTGAGGAGATCTTACGGGCCGACGCCCAGACCGATCGAGAGCATGACGAGGCGCTCACCGCGCCGCATGGGCTCACGGCCGTGCACCCGGCCGGGCGAAACGATCAGCGCTTCACCGGGGGCGAGCTCGTAGCGCTTCACCGAGCCGCCCGCCCGGTATGCGAGAAACGCGGACCCGCTCGAGGCCCGCGGCGGATGAACGTGCTCGATGCAGAGCAGCAGCTGCGCCGCGTAGGTCGGGTCGTCGGGATGGGGCCAAAAATGGTCGCCCGGCCGGGAGTAGAAGAGATACCGCGCCTGGTAACCAGGCGCGACTTTCTTTCCCAGTGCCCGGCCGGCGAGCGCCATCAGGTGCGGGTCCACCGCCAGGCGTCTCCCCTCCGGGCCGGCTCTCTGTCCGCTCGCCGGCCGCCCCTTGCGCAGGCCCGCGGTGGTCTCGCGCTTGAGAACAGCCAGGCGGACGGCGTCGACGCATCGGAGCGGGCCGATTCGCCGGACGGTCGACGGGAAGAGGTCTGCAAACACGCGCACGACCGCATCCCACGCCGCGCGCAGAACGTCGTCGCCGGGAATCCGGCCGTCCGGCGCGAGGGAACCCGGCGCGTAGGCCAGGAGGACCCGCAGGGGACGGTCCTTTCCGGAACCGCGGGCCGAGAGCTCGCGCAGCAGGCGCCGTGCGAGGCGGCCGCCGATGCGCGACCAGAATTTCCGATCCGGCGCCCCGCCACCAGGACCGCGCCACAGATGCGGAAACTCGCGCGCCAGGCGCTTGCGGGGATCCCTCGCTCCGGAGACGTGGCGGAGGCTGATGTCGTCGTGGGGCAGGCTGTAGCAGAGCTGCCCGGCCGCGCAGAGCAGATCGAAGAGCGGGCGCTCTCTCTCATGGAGGGCCGCCCGCACGCCGGCGACCGAAGCCCGAAAGGGTCGGTCGAGGCGGATGCTCACCCTGGGAGTGTTTCGGGGCCGGGCGCCATTCCGCCTTTGACTTTGTTCGAATGACCCTTGTGCACCCGCAGATCTCTGACCTTTGTCCTGGCAGAAACCTTTTTCGCTTTTCCCTTGCTCTTGGCGGCCATGCCCGTCTCCTTTTTTCCTCGACCGCAGGGTTCTCTCCCGCGGTGCCGAATCGAATGCTTTAAATTTTAGCAGAGGCCTGATCGCGAGAGCGGTTCGGGACCGGGACGAGAGCGACCTCGGGTATCGGCAGCGCCGGACGCTGTCTCGAAGCCTGATCGATCTCCCGATCCCGGAGATCTCGGTCTCGCGGGCGCGAAATCGTGGGGGAACCGCAGAAGCGGTGGGCGGCGCTCGAGCGGCGTCCTATTTGTGCCGGGTGTACTCCGGCTTGATCTTCATGGTCATCTTCGCCCCCACCTCTCCGGCCCCGCCGCGGACCGGCCCTGCATCGCCGGCGGCCACGGTCCTGGGAGCGACGTCCCGGACCGCGCGCGAGCGCTTGTCGATCCGCCGCTTCGAGGAAGCTCCGACCTTCTTGCGCTGTGGCATGCCTGCTCCTTCCGTCCTCCTCTCGGAATCCTATCCTTCGCGGCCCTCGATCCGATCCGCACCCAGCAGCGTCGAGCATCCGGTCCGATGAGAAGAGAAAGGCAAGACGGGGAACGCGCGGAGGCGTCCCCCGTCCGGACGCCTGCGTTACATCTTCCCCTTGGCTTCTCCGGTCTTGACCCACGTGGCCCACATCTTTCCGTCCTTGGAAGTGGCCTTGAACCAAACCATGGCGCCGTCGGTCGGAGCGCTGCCCTCGACCTTGGTGCTGTCGTTCCAGTAGATCGTCCATTCCTTACCCGACTTGTCCTTGACCGTCATCATCTTCTGGTCGTTGTCCACCTTGGTGATCGTCCCGCTCATGGTCTTGCCGCCCATCTTGGCGTCATTCGCCAGGGCTATCGCCGAAAGCGCCAGGCCGAGCACCAGGGCCACCGCAAAGAACCGTTTCATGGAAGCTCCTTCGAGAGGTTGATGGCGCCGCCGGATTGCGGCCCCATCTGCGATACGACATGCACCGGGACCACGGATTGCCCCGGCTGGAATTCAGCCTATCGAAATACCCGATGAACGGCTCGTGAACGAGGGCGGCGTTACTGCGGTTTTCCCAGATCGAAGGGCTCGAACTGAATGCCTCGAGGCAGCTCGAGCATCGCATCGGGAACCGAAGCCGGGATCTCCACGGACCGGGCCTCGTAAGTGATGCGGCTGCCGTCGGGATACGTGATCGATGCCCGGATGGGGAAGTCCAAGAGATCCGAGGCGAACGAGTAGACGCGCCGGGTGTCGTCGGCGGCGTCGACGCACGCGTAGCTGGTCATGGGATGGCCGTCGATCGTTCCGCTGTTCAATTTCTTGCCGGCGGTTCGGCAGGGCTCGGCCCGGTACATGTAGTCGACGGACGGAGCGACGAGCCGGCGCTCGTCGGTCGGCAGGCCGATCCAATGAAGTCCCTTGGAGTCTCCCTCCTTCCAGGAGTACGTCTCGTTGTTCAACCTCAAGACCCGAAGGCGGTCTCCTCCCCCGACGGTTGCCGCGATGAGAGCGTTGCGGCCCTTGAACCAGACCTCGAACCGCGCGGTAGGGCGATTGCCGATGCTCCCCCCTTCCCGGCTCCGCAGACAAGTCCAATGCGCCGACTCGAAGCGAGGCGTCTCGGAGGACGGGTCGGGTCCGCCGGTCGGGGCGGAATGGGAGCGGCACGACGGCAGTCCGAGCAGAGCCATGCCCGCGACGAGCAGGAAGGACCGGCGATTCATGGACACCCGTCGCTCACAATTCACACATTGTAACCGGCGGATCTGCGATCCGGAGAGGGAGGGCTGGGGAAGTCCTCCGGAACGAAGGAGAACACCACGGCGTCGTGGGAGCGGCCGTGGAGGAACAGGCGATTCCTGAGGACGGCCTCCCGCGTGGCTCCGGCGCGCTCGGCCACTCGTTGGCTCGCGGTGTTTCCGACCGCCGCCAGGATCTCGATGCGCTGGAGCCCGACCTCGCGGACGCCGAATTCGGCCAGGAGCCTGGCCGCGGCCGAGGCGTATCCGCGTCCGGTGCAGCCGGTGCGCAGCCAGTAACCGAGATTGGCGAGTCGGTGCTCGGAGTTGATCTGATTGAGGCCGCAGCCGCCGACCAGCCCGCCGGCGGGGTCGCGCAGGACGAACTCGAAGGACCTTCCGTCGTCCCACAGGCCGATCTGGCTCTCGATCCATTGCTCGGCCTCCGCCATCCCGTAGCCGGGACGGCACCAGGGGAGCCAGGGGTGGACGCGCTCCGTGGACTCGCGAGCGCCCTGGGCCAGCTCCGCGGCATCGTGGCGACGGTAGCGGCGCGCCGTGACCCGCTCGTGACGCAGCTCGTCGATCACTCGGCCTGGAATCATAGTCGGAGCGCGCCGAGATCAGCTCGGCGGGGCCGGGTGCAAAGGGATGGCGTCGAAGCGGGAGGGGCGCGGTGCCGGCCTCTCCCGCACGCCGCTGTTTCGAAGGGCCTTATCCCGAGATGAGCACCTCTTTGAGCTTGTACTCGAGGTACTTCACGGGCTTGTCACCACCCGCCTTCCGGCCGCCGCGGACGGCTCTCGCCTTCGCGACATCGAGACCCTGCGCTCGCAGATCCTTGACGCTTGCGGTCCTTGTTCTCGCCGACTTCCTTTGGACCATGGTGCCCTCCTTCTTTGCTATGGACGCTCCTGCCGCTTCTGTCTCCGGCGTCCGCGTGGGCATGAAGTTCCACGATCGATGCCAGCGCCGGCCAAGAACGGGAAGAGATTGCCAGGGAAGGACTTGGGCTCCAAGGGGCTGCGCGGGAACCTCCGGTGCCGAGCAGCCCGGGACACTAATGGTCTCAAAGCGTGTGGCCGATGGCCTTGTTCCGAGACTGGCAGAGGCCTCGGCCCTTCCGCGCAACACCACGCACCCTCGCTCCTCGAGCCGCTCGAGCCACGCCGGCTGCGACGTCACCTTGTTCCAGCGCAGGTCGAGCTTCTCCAGGCGAGGCAGCTCGCCGATCCGGCCGGGCAGAACTTGAAGCCGATTCTCCCGAAGCGCTCCAGCCCCGACGGGAGCGAGGTCAGCGCATGGCCGTCCACGTGGAGCTCCCGCAGCCGAGGGAGGCTCGAGATCCAGTCCGGGAGGGACTCCAGGGCGTTGTCGTCGAGTCCCCGAGACGGGTCGCCGGTCACGCTTTCCCCGCCCCGCGCCTATCTCCGGCAGAACGTCGGCGAATGGCCGCCGCGCGTGGAACAGGAGATTCGGGCATGCGCAAGTGGGTGATGGCGTTGTTCGCGTTGCTGGTGATCTCGGTCGGAGTGGCGTGGGGGGAGGGCAAGAGCGGAAAGACCCATGCGGCCTGTCCCGACAACCCCGTCTGCTCCTGCTGCGGTCCGTCCTGCTCGAAGTAGCGTCCGGGCACGGGTGGACGCGGGCGGGCGCGCAGAGCTTCAGCGGGAGCTGACCGCGCTCGCCCGCGGCGAGCGGGCGGCGTTCGATCCGCTCTTCGCGAGGCTGTGGCCGCTCCTGCGCGGTTTCGCGCGACGCTGTCTTCGCGACTCCGAGGCCGACGACGCGGCCCAGGAGGTCCTGCTGCGCGTGTTCTCCCGCGCCAGCGAGTTCGACGCGCGGCGCGACGCCCTGTCCTGGGTTCTGGGCATCGCCGCGTGGCAGTTGCGCACACACCGCGCGCGGTCCCGGCGCCGGCGGGAGAACCCGCCGGAGGCGATGCCCGACCGCGCGGATCCGTCGCCATCCCCGGAGAGCGCGGCGGCGGCCCGGGAGCTGACCGCCGCGCTGGAGCGTGTCCTGGGAGAGCTGCCGCCCGCGGACGCGGCGACGCTGGTGGCCTTTGCGCGCGGCGAGCGGCCAGATCTGCCCGCAGCGACTTTCCGCAAGCGTGTCGAGAGGGCGCTCGGCCGCCTGCGCGCGCGTTGGAGAATGAACCATGGCCGTCTCTGAGCTCATGGACGCCAGCCTGAGAGTCGCGGCGAGGCGCGCGTACGAGCGCGGCCGTCTCCATGGCGCCTTGCTTCGGGGCGTAGCCGCCGCCCTTCTGGCCGTGCCCGGCTTTCTCGTCTGCAATCAGGGTCCGTGGGCGGCAATCTGCGTCGCGGGGTTCGCGCTGACGGTGGCGGCGGCCCGGGTCCGGGGAGAGGGCTTTGAGGAAGGAGCGCGCGCCGGGGCGCTCGCCGGAATCCTCCCGTGTCTGCTTCCCGCCGTCGTGCGGATCTTCGATGCGGATCTCTGCGCGCTCGTTTCGGGCTACGGGCCGTGGGTGTGCGGCCTGGGCGGCCTGGCGGCGGGCGTGATCCTCGGCCTGCGCAGCCGCACGGGCCGAGGACTTCCCTTCTGGGGCAGCGCGCTCGCGGCGCTCGGGTTCGCCGGCTCGCTCGGCTGCATTCCGGCCGGCGCTATCGGGTTCGCCGGCCTGGCGCTGGGCGTCGTGGGGGGCGGCGCTCCGATTCTGGCCCTTCGAAAGGCGTCGATCTGAACCCGCGAGAGCCCCGGGGTCCGGCCCGAAGGGCAGCGATCGCGCTCAGGCGGCCGGCCGCGCTCGCCCGCCGCGGCGGAACCGGAAAGGTCGTCGCCGCTTCCGGTGTCCGGCCCAAGGCCGGGAGGCGTCGCGACGCGTCGTCCGTCCGGTGCGCCTCCGGCGCGGGGCGCTCGCGCCGAGCGCCCCGGCGCGGAGCGGTCTGCCAACAATACGGAAATTGTTTTCCGCCGGTGTCGCTTCGGATCAGTGCTTCGCCGTGACCTGGATCAGATCGACCGGCAGGGCGTTGTAATTCTCGATCTCCAGACGCTTGGCCTCGTGGCTCCAGCTCACCTTCGCCGCGGGAACGAGCTTGCCGTCCCCCTTTCCGCTCGGATCCAGGTGGATCTCGATGAGCGTGAACTGGTATTGCATCGAGCGGGTGTTGTTGGCGGCTTCGCGGAACGACACCGGGCGGTTCGTGGCGAACACGACGCGCCGGGATCCATCCGGGCTCGGGTGGTTGCGGGCATAGTACAGGTCGTAGCCGAGGCGTCCCGGAACCCGCATCACCCCGACAGGCGGATGGATTTTTTGAAGCGCGTCCAGGAGCTTGTCGGTTCCGAACTCCTGCAAGGTCGTCAGGAGAGACTCGCGCTCCGCGTCCGTCGACCAGCGGTACGCCAGGATCTCGACGGTACCGGCCTTGCCGGTTCCGAGGCTGGCGGCGAAGGCGGTGAAGGTTTCGATCGGCTTCTGAGCCGAGGCGACGGCCCCGAGGAGGAAGGCCGTGACACCGAAGAGGATGACGAGGCGGTTCCTTCTCATGATGACCTCCTTGCCCGATGCGCCCGCGAAGTCTTGCCGGGGCGAGCTGGCGGGGCGAACGCACCGTCCTGCATGCACGATCGAGGCCGAGAAGCGGCGTGGCGAACGACGGCCGGGCGGCCGAATCAGTGGCCGCCGCCGTCCTCGGGAGGCGGCGCTTGCGCCGCCATCTGCGCTACCGCCCGCCAGCGCCCGGCTCTCCGGGCGTAGACCCGAATGTAGCGGACGCGGTTGGGCACTTCGTGATCTCCCTCCCGGCGCATCCCTTCCGTGCGGGCGCTGACGACGGCCGTCTCCCCGAACACCCGCCCGTGCACATCGAAGATCCGAAGCCCGGAATAGCGCCGCGCTCCCGAGCGGTAAGACGCCAGAATCTCGGACTTCGTGCTCTCCTTGCCCGAAGCCTCGAAGGCCACGTAATCCTCGGCCACGAGGCGGTCGTACGTCGCGAGATCGGTCCGCGCGATGGCTTCGACGAGCTCCTGCTCGAGTTCCTCGACCTTCACCGCGGCGTCGACGGGCGGCGGCGCCGGGAAAGCCGGAAAAGCCGGACCGAGCGCGAGGAAAACGGCCACCAGCACGCGTTGAGTCCTCCAATGCCTCATTCCATCCTCCCGAGGCCGGCAAAGACGTTTGCATCGGCCTCTTCTCTCGGATTCTCGCATTGCGGCACCGCGGCCTGGCTCGCGGCGGGCCTGCTGTTCCACTGGTCCGACGCGTGGCAGCTCGTGATGAACACCGCCTCGTCGATCGTGACGTTCCTGATGGTGTTCTGATCCAGCGGGCTCAGAACAAGGACACGCTCGCCTTCACTTGAAGTTGAATGAGCTCATCACGGCGATGCAGGGCGCCAGCAAGGGGATCGTCAACATCGAAGATCTGTCGGAAGTCGAGCTCCGGAAGCTCAAGGAGCGGTATCAGGGGCTGGTCACGAGGTCACCGCGGAGCAAGCCTTCCGATAGCCGGCCGGACCGGGGTCCTCTTCGGTGGACGCCGATCTATTGGAAGTAGCCGTTGACGTCCAGGATCAGGTGGACCGTACCCGGAGACTGGCCGCAGTGGACGAAGACAGCTCCGACCACGCCCAGCGGAAGAATGGCGTTGTTGGCCCGGGTCTGGCCCGCGTCGTAGTTGATCGTCGCGGTGCGCGGAAGACTGGCGCCGGCGGCATAGAACGTGAGATGCCCGAGCGACGTGCTCTGCGTCACCGCGGCGTTGACGGCGAGGGCCCGAGCCGTGGCCGGGATCGAGCACGTTCCCGTCAGACGGAAAAGCCGATCGGTGCCGGCGATGAGCGCGGGGCCCCCGAGGGGATCGTCGGCGCGGCGCGTGTCCAGAAGCCGGCAAGGAGTGACGGTATGAAGCCGCGCGCCCGGCAAGGGCACCGGAGGGATCGCGCGTCCGATCTGCGCGGCCAGGAACTCGGTGAACCAGAGGTTGCCGTCGGGGCCGGCGGCGATGCCGTAGGGTTTGCTGTCGGCGGTGGGGATGAGGAAGTCGGTGATGGCACCGGCCGGGGTGATGGAGCCGATGCGGTTGTTGTCGAACTCGGTGAACCAGAGATTGCCGTCGGGGCCCGGAGTGATGTCGAAGATGCGGGTGGCGGCGGGCAGCGGGAACTCGGTGAAGACGCCGGCGGTGGTGACGCGGGCGATGCGCGAGGCGCCGGACTCGGCGATCCAGAGGTTGCCGTCGGGCCCCGCGGTGATGCCGTAGGGGCTGGAAGCGGGAGTGGGCGTCGGGAACTCGGTGACGGTGCCGGCGGTGGTGATGCGGCCGACCTTGTTGACGAACGTCTCGGTGAACCAGAGGTTTCCGTCGGGACCGGCGACGATGGTGTAAGGGCCGGCGTTGGCGGTTAAGACGGGATATTCGTTGACGGAGCCGCCGGTGGTGATGCGTCCGACTTTGTTGGCGGACTGCTCGGTGAACCAGAGGGCTCCGTCGGGGCCGACGGTGATGCCCTCGGGGGCGGCGCCGACGGTGAAGTGGGTGAGGACGCCGGCGGTGGTGAGCCGGCCGATGCGCGAGGCGCCGGACTCGGCGAACCACAGCGCGCCGTCGGGGCCGGAGACGATGCCGTGAGGGTTGCTGACCGATCCGACGGCGAGCTCCGTGATCACTCCGCCGGTGGTGATGCGCCCGATCCGATTGACCTCCGTGAACCACAGCGCCCCGTCCGAACCCGCCGCGATCTCGTACGGCAGACCCGCCGTCGGAAGCGGAAACTCGGCGTCGATCTGCGGAGGCGGGGCCCCCCCGACGACGAAGAGTCCGATCTGCGCGGCCAGGAACTCGGTGAACCAGAGGTTGCCGTCGGGGCCGGCGGCGATGCCGTAGGGTTTGCTGTCGGCGGTGGGGATGAGGGAATCGGTGATGACGCCGGCCGGGGTGATGGAGCCGATGCGGTTGTTGTCGAACTCGGTGAACCAGAGATTGCCGTCGGGGCCCGGAGTGATGTCGAAGATGCGGGTGGTGACGGGCAGCGGGAACTCGGTGAAGACGCCGGCAGTGGTGACGCGGGCGATGCGCGAGGCGCCGGACTCGGCGACCCAGAGGTTGCCGTCGGGCCCCGCGGTGATGCCGTAGGGGCTGGAAGCGGGAGTGGGCGTCGGGAACTCGGTGACGGTGCCGGCGGTGGTGATGCGGCCGACCTTGTTGACGAACGTCTCGGTGAACCAGAGGTTTCCGTCGGGACCGGCGACGATGGTGTAAGGGCCGGCGTTGGCGGTTAAGACGGGATATTCGTTGACGGAGCCGCCGGTGGTGATGCGTCCGACTTTGTTGGCGGACTGCTCGGTGAACCAGAGGGCTCCGTCGGGGCCGACGGTGATGCCCTCGGGGGCGGCGCCGACGGTGAAGTGGGTGAGGACGCCGGCGGTGGTGAGCCGGCCGATGCGCGAGGCGCCGGACTCGGCGAACCACAGCGCGCCGTCGGGGCCGGAGACGATGCCATGAGGGTTGCTGACCGATCCGACGGCGAGCTCCGTGATCACTCCGCCGGTGGTGATGCGCCCGATCCGATTGACCTCCGTGAACCACAGCGCCCCGTCCGAACCCGCCGCGATCTCGTACGGCAGACCCGCCGTCGGAAGCGGAAACTCGAGGACGGCCTGACCCCGGGCGGCGGCAGCCAGGAAGAGTCCGACGGCCGCAAAAAGAGGCGCACGGCGCAGAAAGACCGTGGGACTCGGACGAGCCGGCTGTCGGCGCGCGGCGAGGCTTGCCTGGACGACGGCTGAAGCGAGGTCGAAGGGCCGACGCTCCTTACCCATCACGCGATGATACCCGTGGAGGGCCGGGCAGCCTCGCAGGCCCGCCGCGCTGGTATAATGCCGCCCAAACCATTCCCAGCCCTGGTCCGGTGTCGTCGGCGGTCGAGTTCCGGAAGGCGTCTCCTTCGCAACAAATGTGTGACAACGGATACATCGATAAGGAGAGGAAGATGAGAAAGGTTCTGGCGGTTCTGTTGTTCCTTTCTTCAGCAGGCGTCTTTGCGCAAAACAGGCAGTTTGCGACCGAGTTGAGAGAGGCCGCCGGTCCTCCCGCCACGGTCGGGGACATCCTGGCCGCGCGGCGGGCCGTTCATCCCCAGGTCGTCATCCAGTCCACGAGCCTCGACGGGTTCGTTCTCCCGGCGGCGATCAACGCGCCTGGAAAGAACGGCACCTTCTTCAAGACCGACTTCTTCATCACCAACAACAGGCTGGTCGACCAGCAGGTCCTGATCGCCTGGCTTCCGCAGGGGATATCGGCGGCGGGTTTGGGTGCGAGCCGCTTCACGCTCAGCGCAAACACGGTCTACTTTTTCAATGATTTTCTCGCCCCGGGCGCAGGCAACCTGAATCAAACAGGCGTCGGCTCCCTTCTCGTCAGCGGCGTGTTCAGCGGGACGAACACCGTCGACACCAACGCGATCCTGGAGGGTTCCGACAGGATCTGGACGTTCGAGCCGGGCTCCTCGGGCACGAACTCCTTCACCATGGAGGGGCAGCTGGGCGACGTCTTCGGGACCTCGACGGCCACGGCGATCGGGGCCCGGCAGGACGCCAGCTTCCGGTCCAACGTTGGAATCGTGAATCTCGACCCGAATTTCCCCCACTCGTGGACGGTCCGCGTGGCCGGGCCCGGCCAGTCGACCACGTTCACGGTGACCGTACCGGCGCTCTCGATGGTCCAGGTCGCGGCGCCGACGACGTTTGCGCCGGGAAGCTTCTTCGCCGAGTTCACGCCCGACGCCGGAATGGCCGGCGAGCTGTGGTCCGCCTACGCCGTGACCGCGGACAACATCACCGGCGACGCCTGGGTCTCGCGCGCGACGCAACCGTAGGCATCGCCCGGCCGCGGGCGTCGGGGCAGGGAACGCAGCCGCCGGTTCGTTGATCGGGCCGGACGGCTGCGGCGTCCGGCAGGTTCTGTCCGGCAGGTTCTACAATATTTGTATTGTTGGCGTTCTTGAAACGCGCCGCCGTTCCCGATCAGCGATGGCCGTGGCCGCCGCCGTGGCCGCCGCCACGGGAGTGGCCGCCGCCGCCGTGGGATCCGCCGCCGTGAGAGTGCCCTCCCCCGTGAAAGTGGCCGCCGCCGTGGAAGCCGCCGCGGAACCGCCCGTGGCCTCCGACGATCACGGTTCCCGAGAAGAAGGGCGAATAGGCATACCAGTAGGGATACCCGTATCCATAGCCGTACCAGTAGGGATAGACGTCGCCGTCGCTTCCGTCGACGGGTTGATCGTCGGAAACGCTCGATTCGTTGGCCTGGTCGTTGGCCTGATAGTCGACGTCGCCCCGGGACTCGCGCGCCGACGGCTCTTTCCAATCCTCGATCCCCGCGGCGCCTGCGAGGTAGCGAACCACGTTGTCGCTCACTCCGGCGTCGCGAAGCCGGATCAGGTCGTCGGCGCTCACATCCTCGGAGAGCCGCGTGTGCCGGGCCCTCACATAGGCGATGATGGTCGAGTCCGACAGTCCGGCCTTGGTCATCTGGGCGACGTCGTCCAGCAACGGATTGGAGAAGTGGCGTCGAGGCGCCGGCTGCGCCAGGGCCGCCAGGGAGCCAAACAGAAGCAGAATCGCGGAAAGGGCCAGAGTGCGTTTCATGGTAATCATGACAACCTCCCGCGTACGGTATTTATTCTGTCACCGGTTCCTCCCGCGCGGCATCGGCCAAATGCATCATCCCGCGGCGCCGCCTCCTCCGGGCGTCGTCACTCCGGCAGGCCGATGTTGCGCAGGATCTTCCAGCTTTCGTCGGCCTGGCGGCGCCAGGCCGTGAGGTAGCGGCCGGTGCGAGCGGTCGGGCCGCCCGGTTTCGGTGCGAAACGGAAGTCGGAGTGTCCCCATTCGTAGGCAAGGTTTCCATCGATGTGGACACCGCCGATGCGCACGCTTCCGGAAACGGCCGGCCCGGTGCGATCGAGGTACTCCTGAAACGACCGCGCGATCTCCTGCGGGCCTTTCTGGCAGCTTCCGTCTTTGGCGACGTTGACGCCCTCCGGATCGAAGCTCGCGCCGATCGGCCCCGCGTCGGCGTGCTTCATGGCCTCGATCCAGGAGTCGTTGACCTTCTCGATGATCCGGCGAACCGAGGCGGCCGGGTCGGACGCGGCCGCCGGTCCCGCCGCCGTCGCGGCCAGGATCAACGCCGCGAACGCCGTTTGCAGTCTCATGGCTCACCTCCTGAATAGGATTGTAATGGGCCGGCGCCGGTCCCGTATCCAACAATATATATATTGTTGAGCTAGGATCCCGAGATCGCGCCGGGAGTCTCCGCGGAGGCGGCCGTCGGGGAGACGTCGGCCTCGGTGGGCGCCGCCATCGGGCGCGGCCGGACGACGTAGGTCCAGGCGTTGGCCAGCTCCGCCTTCCACCAGCGCAGAAGGCCGTGCGCAATCATCACGAAGAGCGCCGAGCGCACGGAAAAGCCGACGAATCCCGGCCGGCGTCCGGCGTTGTGGTTGCCGTAGATTCGCAGGGCCTTCTTGCGGCGGGAGATCGCGGCGAGCCGCCGGTTGTAGAAGCGGATCGGGTAGTAACCCATCTCCGCGCCATCCTGGTAGTAGGGCGGAAATCCCAGCCGGTCGTGCGACCAGCGGTAGACCGGCATGATCGCGGCGGCATAGTAGAGGCCGGTGTCCAGGAGGAACGCCGCCGTCATCAGGTCGTAGTCGCCCATCACGTAGTACTTGTCGCGGTAGATCGACTCGTAGAAGTAGCGGAAAAAGCGGCCGTAGCAGCGGTTGTGCTCCGCGTACTCCTTCTCCATCTCCTCGGGTGGAGCTCCCGAAAAGGCTTTCTCCAGGAGGGCGACGCGCGCGTGGACGGAGAACGCCATCTGGTCGAGGCCGGGAGAGTAAAACGGGTCGAGGAATCCGCCGGCGTCTCCCACGCACGTCCACCCCGGCCCGATGAACTTGTCGACGAAATAGGGGAGGTGCCCGTACGAGCGGCAGTCCCCCTCGACCGCGTCGGCGTGCTCCAGGAGCTCGCGGGTCAGCGGGTTGCCGTCGAGAAAACGCCGCAGCTTCTCCAGGGGCGTCGCGCCTTCGGGCTGGACCAGGCGTTTGTCCCACACCAGGCCGACCGAGGTCTCGCCGTCCTTCAAGGGAATGAACCAGATCCAGTAGCCCCAACCGGTGAAGTGATTCGTGGCCAGGCGCCGCGACGCGAGCACCGCCCGGGAGAAGGGATCGGCCGGATTCGTGCCGGCGACCTCGCGGCCGTCCATGTCCTTGACGCCGCGGTATCGGACCCAGATCGCGGAGATCGGATGCGACTCGATCGGCGTCACGCCTCCGCGCCGCCGGGCCAGCATGGCGTGGCGGCCGGTCGCGTCCACGATCCAGCGCGCCGCGACCTCGACCGTTTCGCCGTCGCTGTTCTCGACGGTCAGCCGGCTGCCGGCGTCGCCGCCGAGGTGGAAATCGGTGACCCGGGCCGGGCGCCAGACCTCGCTGCCTTCCTCCGCCGCGACCTTCAGAAGGTGCTCGTCGAGCTTGGACCGGTCGAGCTGAAACGAGGGAGTGCGCGTCAGCTGCGTCGGGCCGACCTCGGAGGCGTCGCGCAGGCTCTTGACCCGGTCGTTGACGAACCAGTAGCGGAAGGCCTGCTTGGGAAGCTGCTCCCGCGACAGGTGGTCGTACTGCTTCAGGACGCGCGTCAAGAAGTATGCCGAGATCTCGACCGTTGACTCGCCGACCTTCCAGTCGAACCGATCGGTCTTCTCGACGACCAGGACGCGCAGGTGGGGCAGGCGCCGCTTGAGGAGGATGGCGGTCGAGGCGCCGGCCACGGCTCCGCCGACGATGACGACGTCGTACGAAGCGGGAGACGAGGTCGAGGAGGAGGGGTCCGGTTCCACGCCGCGGATTTTACCGCGACGGCGCCGGAAGTCTCTCCGACACGAGGCCGCGGTCCTCGTCCACGACGATCGTTCGGTCGACCTTCTCAATCGGCCCGAGGTTCTGAACCCTGCCCGAAGGCCAGCGAATGGTCAAGCTCGAGAGGCGCGTCGCCGCTCCCAGGCCGAGGTGGCCTATGGGGCTGCCGGTCGAGAGATACCCGCTGGCGTTGCCCGTCTCCAGAACGAGGCGCCGTCCCCCTGGAAGGACGGCCGTCAGTCGGGACCCGACGCCGTCCCTGTTGTCGCGAGTTCCGGAGAGGCGCACCCGCAGGAAGTGCTCGCCGGCCCGTCGGCTTCCCAGGAACAGGGCCTCCGGAGCTCCGATCGAGCGCACGTAGAGATCCAGCGCGCCGTCGCCGTTGGCATCGAAGGCCGCGACCGCGCGGCCGTTGGTCTCCAGATCCAGCCCCTCCAGAAACGAACGCTCCTCGAACATCGCGTCTCCCGGCGACCGGCCGGCATCCCCCCCGCGGTTTCGGAAGAAGCGGTCGCGCTCGATGCCGGCGATTCCGGCGCCCTTGCGGTCGAACGTCCTCTTCACCGCGACGTAGTCGTCCCAGTACGCCAGCGTCTCCCACCAGAACTCGAGCTCCCGATCGTGATCGCGCCCGTCTCCCCACATCCCGTTGGTGGCGTAGAGGTCGGGCCACGAGTCGTTGTCGAGATCCGCCGCCACCGCGCTCCAGTTCCACCCGGCGTGCGCGGCGCCCGAGCGCGCCGTGACGTCCTCGAACGTGTGGTCCGCCCTCTGGACGAGAAGCGAGTTGCCATCCGTCATGGTCTCGCACCAGCGGATGGCGATGGGCAGGAAGAGCCGGCCGGTGAAACCGATCGGCAGAGACGGATAGTCGTGCAGGAAGGACCACTGCGTGTCGCATCCGGTGGTGTAGAGATCGAGCAGGCCGTCTCCGTCGAAGTCGGCCCACGCTGCCGACATTCCGTAGGCGCGGACTTGCGCTCCGGCCTTGCGCGTCACGTCTTCGAAGCGCCGGCCGCCGTCGTTTCTGTAGAGATTCTTCAAGCCGAAGTCGTTGGTGACCATGAGATCCGGCCGGCCGTCGCCGTCGTAGTCGGCGAAGAGCGAGGAAAGAGACCAGCGAGTCGTGCCGGAGAGGCCCCACGCGGCGGTGGCGTCGGTGAAGTGGCCGTGGCCGTCGTTGATGTAGAGGCGATTCTCCCGGCCGTCGTTGGCGTCGAACGGAGGCTCGGGCATCTGTCGGTAGTAGTCGCCGGCCACGCAGACGAAGAGATCGAGGTCGCCGTCTCCGTCCACGTCGGCGAAGGCGGCTGACCGCATGTTTCCGGAGATCGCGATGCCGGACCGGCGTGTCACGTCCTCGAACGTGCCGTTGCCGCGATTGTGCAGGAGGCGAGCGGGACCGAAGGCGTCGGTGACGAAGAGATCGGGGAATCCGTCTCCATCCACGTCGCCGGCGGCCACTCCCGTCGCGGCGATGCCCTTGCCGTCGGGCGTGGCCAGGCTGGCGGCGACGGTCACGTCGGTGAACCGGCCGTGGCCGTCGTTCTTGTAGAGGATCGAGCGCACGCCGTCGGCGACGAAGAGGTCCTCGAACCCGTCGCCGGTCGTAGTCGAGCACGGCCACTCCCGAGCCCGGCCAGATGTCGGCGATCAAGCGGTTGGTCAGCGGCAGCGGGGGGTCGTGGCGCGGGGCGCCGAGTCCGGCCTCGACCGTAGCGTCGTGAAAGCGGGGAAAGGCGTTGGAGCGCTCCTCCCCGACGCGCTCGAGCGTGACCGTGACCTCGACGGGAACGGGCACGGACTCGGGCACCGCCTCAGGCGTGGCCGCGATCGGCGAGGGGTCCCGGCGAGGGTCCCACTGCGCCGTCAGAAGCGCGTCGGCACTTCGCTCGACGCGGGCGCCGTCGGCTCGAAAACCTCCCACCGTGAAACGCACGCGCCCCCGCGTGACTTCGCGCTGTTCCGAGACGTCATGGGTCGGCTTCTCCACGCGATACGAGATCCAGGCGATGTGGTCGAGACCGTTCCAGGCCCATTGGCGGAGGCGGTCGATCCCGGCAGGGTCCGACGGGAGCGGCTCGCGGCTTCGCAGCGCGCGGCGAGTGTCCTCGGCCGCGTTTCGCCACCGCTCCAGGCGGTGCATCCAGGGAACGAACTCGCGGCGGAGCCGTTGGATGGAGGCGTTGCGGTAGAACCAGATCCCGATCCCGGCGGCGATCGCGAGAGCCAGCAGAGCCCAGACCTTCCGCCGACGCCTCACGATTCGCCCCGCGGGGCGACGTCGCAATCTGAAGCGCGAAGAGTCGTCGTGCGCCCCGGTTCGTAGGGGCGGCCGTCGCGGACGCCCTCCCTCGGGGACGAGACCTTCACTCCGCTTTTCCGCTTCCCGGCTCGTACTTCCAGGCCGTCTCGCCCGCCGCGCCTTCGGCGAAGCGGACGTCGACGTAGTCCTCGAAGGGGATCTTGCGGTCCAGGACCCCCGTCTCGATCATCAGATCGCGCACCATGTCGAAGTCGGGCTTGCGCGGAGACAGGCGCGTGTAGATGACCCGGTCGAGCGGCTGCGTGAGCGCGTGCCGGAGAACCTCGGGCCGCTGCCGGTAGTAGTAGCGCGCCACGAAGTCCGCGGCGTGCTCGCGGTGCGCGAGCCCCTCGTCGAGCCACAGACCGGAGCGGGCGATCCCGTCGACCAAGACCTGCACCGCCTGCGGCCGCGTGTCGATGACGTCCTGGCGTGCGACCACCACGCACGACATGAAGTCGGGCCAGTACTCCCGCGCGGGAAACAGGACTCGTCCGAAGCCTCCGAGCTCGGCCTGGGACGGATAGGGCTCGCCCATGGAGAACGCGTCGATGGCCCCTGCCGCCAGCGCGCCGGCCACGTCGGGCGGAGCCATCTCGATCATCCGGACGTCCGATCCCGAGAGACCGTTCTTCCTGAGCGCCTTGAAGACGATCAGGCGCTCGTCGGAGAACCGGCTCGGCACCGCGATCGTCTTGCCGACCAAGTCCCGCACCGAATGGATCGGTCCATCCTTGCGCACGACGACCGCGCTTCCGTAGCGGTGTCCCAGGTACACGATCTTGATCGGAACTCCCTGGGCCGCGAGCGCGATGGCCATGGGCGCGACCATGAACCCAACCTGCATGCGGTTGGAGATGAGCGCTTCCTTGATCTCGGGAAAGCCCTGAAACATGCGCGGAATGAAGACGGCGCCGTCGAGGGAATAGCGGGAGATGAAGTCGGTGACCGGACAGGCCAGGTGGCAGGTGACCGGGATGTAGGCGACGTTCAACTTGCGCTTGTCCGGCGGCAGACGGTCGTTCCAGACCGCGGCCCAGTCGACGTTCAAGGACAGGTGCGCGGCGCTGACGGCACCCGTCCACAGCAGGAGTCCGAAGAGGATCCGGCGGCCGGCCGTCATGCCGACTCTTCCCGGAAGCCCCAGCGCACCGCGCGCAGGCGCGACACGCCCTGGAGGAGGAGGTTCAACAGGAGGCCGATCACTCCGATCAGCAACATGGCCGCGACGACCAGATCGTAGCGCTTTCCGGCGTTGCGCGAGTCGATGACCAGGTAACCCAGACCCGAGTTGACCGCGATCATCTCGGCGGCGACGACGACGATCCAGGCGATGCCCAGTGCGATGCGCAGGCCCGTCAGGATCTCCGGCAAGGCGGCCGGGAAGATGACCCGCGCGAGCAGCCTCGGTCCCGAGAGCCCGAAATTCTGCCCGGCCTGCCGGTACATCGCCGGCACGCCCCGGACGCCGTTCATGGCGGACACCAGGATGGGAAAGAGGGAGGCGAGGAAGATCAGGAACACCGCGGCGGTGTTGTCCACGCCGAAGAGCACGATGGCGACGGGAATCCACGCCAGAGGGCTGATCGGCCGAAGGAACTGGATGAGGGGATTGGCGGCGCGCGCCGCCGCCGGGTGCCATCCCAGGAAGATGCCCGCCGGAATGCCGATGGCCAGAGCGAAGCCATATCCGGCGGCGACTCGCAGGAGGGAGTCGCGGACATAGTGGACGAGAACGCCCCTGCGGACGAGCTCGGCCAGTCCGCGCGCCACGGCGGCCGGCGACGGGAAGACGCTCGTCGCGGTCCAGCGCACGGCAAGCGCCCACAGTCCGACCGCCGCCGCCCCCGCCAGGACCGGCCAGACGATCGCTTCCAGCCGGCGCGGCGGTGTCATCAAATCCGGTGCGCCAGCCCGATCTCTTCGAAGATTCCGTCGCGCAGCTCGAGATAACGGCGCGAAGAGAGATCGCGGGGATGGGGAAGGTCGATCTCCACGATGCGGCGGATCCGGGCCGGACGCGCGCCGAGCACGACGACGCGGTCGGCCAGCTGGACGGATTCTTCGATGTCGTGCGTCACGAAGAGGATGGTCTTCTTCTCCGCCCGCCACAGGCGCAGCAGCTCCGCCCGCATCACCAGGCGGGTGATCGAATCGAGCGCGCCGAACGGCTCGTCCAGGTACAGCATGTCCGGGTCGACGGCCAGGGCCCGGGCCACTTCCACCCGTTGCTTCATGCCGCCCGAGAGCTCGTGGGGATAGGCCGTCTCGAACCCTTCCAGGCCCACCAGGCGCACGTAATGCGCGATCCGCGCCTCCCGCTGCGGCCGGGGCAGCCCGGCCAGTCCAAAGCCGATGTTCCCTTCGACCGTCAGCCACGGGAACACTCCGCGCTCCTGGAAGACGAAGATCCGGCGCCGGTCCGGCCCCCGGACCTCCTCGCCGTCGATGCGGACGGATCCCGCCGACGGCGTGAGGAATCCCGCCACGAGGTTGAGCAGCGTCGACTTTCCGCAGCCGGAAGGTCCGAGAATGCAGACGAACTCTCCGTCTCGCACGTCCAGATCGATGTCTTCGAGCACGCGCACCGCGCCTTCCCCGGCGCGAAAAACCATGTGCAGTCCGCGGATCTCGAGCTTGGCGGTCGAAGGCCTCGGATCGACGGCGGGGATCATCGTTCCTCGGTCCCGGCGGCGGCATAGGACCAGCGCAGGGCCGGCAGCCGTTCGATGCGCCGCATGGCCACGTCGAGCAGGAGCCCGATGGCCCCGATCAGGACCATTCCCCCGACCACGAGGTCGTACCGGTTTCCGGCGTTGCGGGCATCGATGATCAGAAAACCCAGGCCCGAATTGACGGCGATCATTTCGCCGGCCACCACGACCAGCCACGCCACTCCCAGCGCGAGGCGAAGGCCGACCAGGAGGCGCGGAAGAATCGCCGGCAACAGGACGCGGCGCGCGATCTGGCGCCGGGTGAGGCCGAAGTTCAAGCCGGCGTTCCAGTGCGTCGCGGACACGTTGTGCGCCGCGCTCATGGCCGAAACCGTCAGGGGAAGGGCCGACGCTACGAAGATGATGAAGATGGCGGCGAGGTCGCCGACGCCGAACCACAGGATGGCCAGGGGAATCCACGCCAGGGCCGAGATCGGCCGCAGCACCTCCACCAGGGGAGCCAGGGCCATGCCGAGCCGGCGGTTCAAGGCGAGGAGGATTCCGAGCGGTGTGCCGACGGCAACAGCCAGGAGGTATCCCCAGGTGACGCGAAACAGCGAGGCCACGACGTGCTTGACGAGAAACCCCTTCCGGCCGAGCTCCCCGATGGCTCGCGCGACGGCGAGCGGGCCGGGAAGAAGGGGGGCCCGCCCGGTCCGGATGCCCAAGTCCCACAGCACGAGAAAGACCGCGACGCCCGAGGCCGGAAGGATCCAGTCTGCGGCGGACGAGAAACGGTGCGATCTCGGTCCGGCGATCAAGCCGGGCGAGTTTAGCAGGACACAATCCAGACGCCGCTCTCCCATGCGCCGCACAAGTGCGCGTCCCCGCGCCCGCGGGTCTGGCTTTCACGCAAGGAGCGCGCTATTCTGAAGAGGCGCCCGCGGGGCAAGAGCGGCTGTGAGAGGGAGGCGCCAGGAGGGCGCCCTTTTGTTATGGAAGAAACGACGACGCCTTCTCCGGCTCCCCGGTGGACTCAGGTCAAGACCGCGGTCTTCGACGGGGAGGGGCGTCTGGTGGCCCGCGCGCGCTCGCCGCAGGACGCCCGCCGCATCGTCGCGGCCGTCAACTTCGTCGACTGCGTTTCGACGGAGGCCCTGGAGGGATGGACGGTCGGAGTGATCTCCGATCCGATCAACGATCTGGCCGCCGAGCTCGAATCGGTCCTGCTCACCGAGAATCAGCCCGCCGACCGGCGGAAAGGGGAGCGCCGCCTCGGAGACCGCCGTCGGACGATGACCGAAGTTCGGATCGAGGTTGGATAACGATCCATCGGGTTCGCCCGGGACCACGCCGCCGGCCATCAGCGGCTTCTCCGGGTCGCTCGCGCAGACCCCGCTCTTCGTCGTCCTGAGACGGATCCAGCGAGAGCGCCTCTCCGGAACCCTGTCCGTGCTGCGGGAGGAGCAGGTGCGCCAGCTCTTCTTCGAGCACGGAGAGCTGCGGGCGGCGCGGTCCTCGCGCGAAGACCACCGCATCGGCGCGACGCTCGTCCGCTGGGGCTACATCTCGGAGCGGGATCTCGCCGAAGGCCTCCAGGTGCAGAGGGAGACGCACCAGCGGATCGATCAGATCCTGGTGGAGAAGGGTCTGGTCACGCGCGCGGTCGTCGACAGCGAAGCCCGGCGGCAGATGGAGCAGGTCATCTTCTCCACGCTGGCGTGGCCCGACGGCGCGTTCCACTTCGAGCCGGACACGGGGCCGGTCGAGCTCGACATGGACATCTCGTTCTCCGAGGACGTGATCATCGAGGGAATCCGGCGCATCCCGGAGAGCGAGCAGTTCGTCGAGCTGCTGGGCGATCTCAAGTCGGTCCCACATCTGACCAAGGACCCGATGACGTCCTCCGCGTTTCGTCTGTTGAAGGACGCCGTGGACGTGCTGGAGCACATCGACGGCAAGACCCCGTTCGACCGGCTGCTCAAGTCCGTGTCGACCGGCGGCAGCGCGGCGGCGAAAATCCTTTACTCGCTGCTCTTCGCCGGTTTGATCGAGACCGAGTCCGCGGGCGAAGTGAAGGCCTTCGTGCTGGCTCCGGCCCACCCGGCATCGCCGCCGCCGGGCGAGGCCTTCGGCGACGAGACCCGTCCAGTGGGGCGGCGGTCGACGACGGAGACCGGCGTATCGACCAGCCGGTCGGGAGCGATCGCGGCCGGCTCCATCAACGCGCGCCAGGTGGTGCTCGATACGTACCGCCAGCTCGATTGGCTCTCCCACTACGACCTGCTCGGCGTGACACGCAAGGCCACGCCCGATGAGATCGATCAGGCGTTCAAGGCCCGGTCTCGGCTCTTCGATCCGTCGCTCAAGGCGCACCCCGAGCTGGTGGACCTGTGGCGGCAGCTGACCGTCCTCGCCAAGTGGCTCCGGGTCGCCTACGGAGTCCTGTCGGATCGAACCAAGCGGTCGGCGTACGACAAGAAGATCGCGGAGACGACTCCTCCGGCCGAAGGCGGGCCGGGCTCGGCCCGGTGAATGCCGGGTCCAAGCCAGGATCTCCCGTTCTTCCGAGGGTCCGTTGCGTAAGATCAAGACATTCGTCAGCTTCGACTGCCAGCGGGACGAAGACCTTCTTCACGATCTGCTGACCGAGTCCCGCCAGGCGGACTCGCCCTTCGAGATCGAAGACTGGTCGATTCACCGGGAGATGGCCGGAGACTGGGACAAGAAAGTGCGCGCGCGGATGCGGCAGATGGAGCTCCTGATCGTGATTTGCGGCGAACAGACGGTGCAGGCCGCAGGGGTGACCGCCGAGTTGTGGATGGCCCAGCAGGAAAGCGTGCCCTACGTGCTGCTCGCCGGCCGCAGCGACCGCCCCTGCCAGAAACCGAGCGGCGCGCGGCCTCACGACGTGGTCTATGAATGGACGTGGACCAACGTCAAGGCCCTGGCGCGCGGCGCGCGCTAGAGGCTGCTGAAAAAGGGTGTGGAGCGGCGTTGCGAGCGCCGCGGTGTCGGATCCGAGGCGACGCGACGAAGGCGATGCCGGGGCGCATCGGGGAGGAGCGGCAACGACGGAGACGGCCCCGCGCCGCCGCAACCGCTTGCGACGGCAGGGCTTTTGCCCGCAGCGACGTGACTCTCATCGGAATGGTCGCTCGTCGGCGAAGGCAAGCCTCTCGGTCCGCTGCGAGTTGCAAAAGCCCTGACGCGACGCCCGCAATCATTTTTCAGCAGCCTGCGAGAGGTTGCGACCACGTCGGCCGACGCCCCTCTGCGCTCCTGCTACCGCGGCGAAGCCGAGTTGTCCGGGGTCGGGTTGAGCGCGGCCGCCGCGGGAGGCGTGACCACCTCCTGCTGCAGGATCTGCAGCGCGTTCTTGACGACGGAGACGCCTTCGACGCCGCGGGCGACCTGCTCGATCTGCTGACTCTCCTGGGCGCTATGCACCGGACCGGCCAGGGTCGCGACGCCGTTGGTCACGTTGACTTCGACGCTGGTGAGGGTGGTTGCCCCGACCTGCGAGGCCAGCCTGGACTTGATCTGGGCCGCGATCCTGGCGTCGCGGGCCTGCCCCTCGAGACTTTGATTCGCCCGGCAGGCGAAGAGGATCGAAATCGATAAGAGAACCGTCGGGAGCGCAATGAGTTTCTTGCCGACCATGAAGCCCTCCGATCGACAAGGAGCAATCGATGTGCCACGGACCGTCCGTCGGCGCCCGGTGACAGATACTTCGCGCGCTGTGTAATCCGTCGGCCTTCCGGCACGTCTCGTTCGGTGATGGTCATCTCGGCGGCGCCGCACCGATCGACTCGCCCGGCGGGAACCCATGGACGCTGGATGGTCCGCGGACTGCTGTCGGCGATGAGCGCGGCCTCCTGTCTCTGTGCCACGTCTCATCCCCCGGCCGCCGTTTCGCAGCCCGCGCCGTCGACGACCGCCTCGTCGCCCGCTCCGGCGGCCACGCCGATCGCGGTGACCACGAAACAACTGGCGGGCGATTGGCTCTTCGAAGCAACGCGCGGCGGGGATCCGATTCAGTTCAGCCTTCACTTCTCGGCGACCGGCGGAGTTTTGGCCGGCAGTCTGACAGGTCCCGACGGAAACGCCCGCGAGCTCTCCAAGATCGCCCTGCACGAAGACAAGGTCAGCTGGGACGTCGAGGGCCAGGGCGGAACGCTTCACTACGAGGGCGCGGTGAGCGGAACCTCGATGAAGGGGACGGTCCGGCGAAGCGGGGGACGGCGTCAAGGGAGCCGAGGCGGCGACTCGGGAGAGGGATCCGGAGACTCGCCGCCGCAGGGCGGGGGACGAGGCGGTGGAATGCGCGGCGGGCGCGGGCACCGCTCCGGCCGCGGCGGCAGCGCTGCCCCGATGACCTGGAGCGCTTACAAGTCCGTGGCGCCCCCGGCCGGAGAAAGGGCCCTGCCCGAGCCAACGCCGACCCCGGGCTCCTAGCCCGCGCCGCCAACGAGGACCAGCCAGGCGGCCAGAGCGGCGAGCTTCTGATCCTGCGTCCAGGGAGGACCCAGGGCGCGGCCGGCCTGAGCCACGAGGCTCTCGAGCTCCAGCGGGGACCGGTGCAGGGTTGCGGAGGCCTCGGCCGAAAGCTCGCGCTCGCGGACCCGCCGCAGGGGCAATCCGATCTTCGCCGCCGCGTGCGCCAGGGCGTCGCGGAAGAGCTCTCCGTCGGCGGTATGGATCAAGGCATGAGACGCCAGGATCGATGCGAGGGCGGGCAGCGGCTTGTTCGACGCCAGGAGGAGCGCCGCGCCGACGGCCTCGTAGCCTCGGGAACGCAGATCCTTGACCGTCTGGCGCAGGGACTCCGCCGCCCGGCGCCGGGCGTCCTGCGCATAGCCGTCGACGATCCGGCGAGCCTTGCCGAGCGGTTGCCCCTCGGCTTCGTGATACGGCTGCTTGGGTCCGGCGGTATGAGGGTCGCCGAGCTCGACGCGGCGGCGGTCGACGACCTCGAGGCTTTGGCGGCTCCCGGCGACGGCGACGAGAGCGGCCCAACCGGAATGCGCACGCCATCCGATCGCAGCGCGAGTGCTCATGGAACGAACGAGCCTGCGACGACGCCGCTCACTTTCCGCTGTGGAAGACGTTGCGAACTTTGCCCGTCCGGGCGTCGATCACGACGCTCAGGACCTCGCGGCCCGCGGCGTTCTGGTAATTGAGATACCACAGAGTCTGGCCGCCGGCCCTGTTCTGGACCAGGCCGGCCATGACCTTCGCGCCGGCGCCCACCTTGTCTCCACCCGCCTTTTGAGCGGTGTCGTAGAGCTTCTTGCTGTCGAACGTCGCCCGGTCCACGGATTCGATGACGCGTCCTCCCGCTCCGGCGACCGCGTAGCAGGTGATCTGTCCGTCGCTGATCGAGATCATGTCGACGGCCTTCGCGCTCCGGGAGGAGAACTTGAGGTCCCAGTCCTTGGACTTGCCCTCGGCGTCCAGCGGCCCGGGCGACGTGGTCGTGACGTCAAAGGCAACGGCGTCGGCCTGCCACGTCCGCGCCCGTTCCCGGGCCAGGTCCCACGCCTCGCGCGCGGTGATCGCGGCGGGCTTGCCGGTCCTGCTCGCCGCGCAGGTCGCCTTCATCTGGGCCCGAGCGCCGGCGGGAACGAGGAGCAGCAGGGCCAGGGCGTGGATCCAAAGAGATCGGGAGGAAGGAAGAGACCCCATCAACGCCTCCTTGTGCCGACGCCGCCATCGCCCGGAGGAAAGACTGTCCGGACATTATCCCCCGACGTTCCACGGGCCGGTTTACCGGAAGGGCGAGTCCGCCGCTTCCGGGCGTTTGTGAAAAACGGCCAGGGCGCCGCTGAAGGCCCAGTACACCGCGAGGAGCATGCAGAACGCGAAGCTCGCAGGTGCCGACCAGAATGCCAGAAGAAGCGCGAGGACGTAGAGCGCCGGGCCCGTGCGGTACTGGCGCGTGATCGCATGAACGCGCGCCAGGTCGGCATCCGGAGCGATCAAGCGCCGCCCGGCGGAGGCGTAGTTCCACAGGAGGTTGAACGCGATCGAGATCAGGACGTAGGTCCCGGCGTAGATCGCCGCGGCCGTTCTCGCTTCGGGCTGGCGCAGGTATTCCGAGACGAGCGCGGTCGGGAACGGCACGAAGGTGATGAAAAGAAGCAGCAGGCCGTTCAAGAAAAGGAACGTGCCGTCGATGCGGTGGATGTGGTCGAGCATCTTGTGGTGGTTGACCCACATCACCAGGATCGTGGCGAAGCTCGCGAGGTAAGCCAGAAACGTCGGCCACTGGGCCAGGAGGGACGCCCCGAGGCCGGCCGAGGAAGTCTGCCCGGCCCTGGGCACCTTCAGATCGAGGACGAGGAGCGTGATGGCGATGGCGAAGACGCCGTCGCTGAAGGCCTCGACACGGGCGGAGCTCTTCGGGGGGAGGGCGCCTGGCCGCTGCACGGCGAGGCCTTACTTCTTTTCCGACTTCAGCGAAATCGGACGGCCGTCCTGGTCCACCGCGTCGAAGCCCGGAGCCTTGTTCCCCACCGGCAGCAGCTTCATCGCGCCTCCCGTTCGCGCGATTCTATCGGGGGGCCTGCGACCACGCGCGAAGCGCCGCGGGAATCACCTCGGGGAGGAGGTGTCGCGGAAACGCGCGGCGAAGGCGCTCCTCGACCCCGGCGGCGCCGCCTCCTTCGCGCACCGCGTCGCGGACCGCCGCGTGGTAGGCCGCCTGCCGGTCGAGGATCTCCACCCCTCCCGGTTCGCCGTGTCCCGGGACGAACGTCCGCGCGCCGAGCTCTCGGAGGACCCGCAGGCCCGGCTCCAGATTCGCGGCCGCCGCGTCCTCGTAGTTGACGTGGTACCCGGAGGAGACCAGGTCGCCGCAGATCGCCACAGACTCCTCGGGGACCTGGACGACCGCGTCGCCGCAGGTGTGTCCATGACCGGGATGGAGGATCCGCGCCTCGATGCCGCCCAGGTCGACGGAGAGGTCCTTCTCGAAGACCACGGCCGGCAGGAAGGCCTCGGCGTCGGCAAAGAGGCCGGCGATGTCCGGCCGCTTCCGGCGCTCCTCGATCAGGCGGGGATGCTCGGCCGCCATGCGGTCGCGGCAGGCGCGGTGCGCGAGGACCACCGACCCTCCAGCCGCGAAGTACCCCGCGCCGAGCGCGTGGTCGGTGTGGTGGTGGGTGAGGACGACGAAGCGGATCGGGAGCGGCGAGACGTCTCGCAGAGCCGCTTCGAGCCGCCGCGCGCAGGCCGGCGCGATCAGCGGATCGACCAACAGGATCGACTCCCGCCCGAGGATCACCGTGCTGTTGACCCGTAGCTCGTCGCGATCGAATCGCCGCCCAGAGTTAACACGCGCACGCGGGGCGCGAGCACCGTTTCCCGAAGAGCCTGCTCCATGAGACGAGGGAGACTATCGCGAGGCGATTCCGCGCCGTCTCGCGGTGGTGAACGCCGCCCCCGGCTTCATCGCGTCTCGCCGCCCAGTCGGATGAGCGGCAGGCCGGCCGCGCGCAGGTTCTCGTTGAGCGCCGGCAGGTCCCGGTCCTCGATCTCGGTCCAGCTCGCGATCTGGCGCGCCAGAGTTCGCTCCGTCTCCTCCACCGCCCCGACCGCCTGCGTCGTCGGCTTCGCGTCCGCGCCTTCGACGATCGAGAGGAGCGTGGCCAGGGACCGGTTGAGAGCGGCGAAGGAGGGGGCCGCGGCCTCGTCGGGACCGGCCGCCGCGAATCGAGGCCCGCTCTGCTCGAGAGCGGCCGCCTTCTTGTCCAGCGCGGCGGCGGCCTCGGCCAGAGGCTCCTTCCCCGCGCGCGGCGCAATCGCCTGGAGCTTCGCCCTCAGAGCGCGGACCTGCTGCAAAGCGCGGAAGTCCTGCTGCATGGCCGCCGCAATGCGGCGGGAAAGCTCGAACTGTTCGAGCAGATCCACCGACGGCGTGGTCACGCGAGGATCCATCTCGAGCCGCAACGGCTGGCTGACCGTCTGGCCGGCGGCGGTCAAGCGCACCGTGTAGTCCCCAGGCGGGGCCCACGGGCCCAGCGGATGCCGGGGAGTGTCTCGGACGATCGCCGAAATCGGGTACTGGTGATCCATCGCCTCGGGCGGCGGGTAATGGACGTCCCAGACGAACCGATGCATGCCGGCCGCGGAGGAGAGCCTCTGGGGAGGCCGGACCCAGTAGGTCGGGACGGGAAGCTCCCCGGGGTCGAAGGGCTCGGGCGGATCGGTGCTGGCGAAGCGGCGGACCACGGCGCCGGAAGAATCGAAAATCTCGAGAGTCACTGGTCCCGCGGCCGCGGCGGGGAGCCAGTAGTCGACGACGGCGCCGTCGGGAGGATTCTGACCCGCGGGCTCCTCGGGCGGAAGCGGCGTGTCGGTGTTGGTGTTCCACCGTACGCGGCGGGCCGTCTGCGGGCGGAACAGGAAGGCCGGCGACGCGGCGACGGACGCGTCGAGCTGCCGCAGCGGCGTGATGTCGTCCAGGATCCAGAAAGAACGGCCGTGGGTTCCCAGGACCACGTCGTCCTCGTGGAGGACCAGATCGCGGATCGAAGTGGCCGGCATGTTCAAGCGCAGCGTCTGCCAGTGGTCGCCGTCGTCGAAGGAGACCCACACCTGGCGCTCGGTTCCCGCGAAGAGGAGGCCCTTGCGGACGGGGTCTTCCCTCACGACGTTGACCGGGGCGTTGCCGGGAAGGCCGGCGACGATCTTGCGCCAGGTCTTGCCGCCGTCGTGCGTGCGGAAGATGTACGGAGAGAGGTCGTCCAACCGGAAGCGCGACACGGAAACGTACGCCGTCGCCGGGTCGAAATGAGAGGCGTCGATCTGCGTCACCTTGCTCCAGGGCGAAAGGTCCGCCGGCGTGACGTTCTGCCAGGTCTTGCCGCCGTCGCGCGTCACGTGGACCAGGCCGTCGTCGGTCCCGGCCCAGATCAGGTCGACGTCCTTGGGCGAGGGAGCGATCGCGTAGATGACGCCCCGGTGCGGGCCGCGATCGGCGTCGGCCATGTGTCCCAGGTTCGCCGGCGTGCCGGGGTTCTCCCGCGTCAGGTCGGGGCTGATCGCCTGCCAGCTCCGGCCGCCATTGCTCGTCTTCCACAGCACCTCCGAGGCGAAGAACAGGACGTGCGGATCGGCCGGCGAGAAGACGACCGGGGCAGTGCGGTCGAAGCGGTGTGCGCTGTTTCGCAGCGCGACGGGGCCGATCTGCTGAGTCTGGCCCGTTGCCTCGTCGTACCGCGAGACCTTCCCGCCGTACACCACACCGGGATGGAGCGGGTCGGGAGCCACGTAGCCGTACTCCTCGACGCCGACCGGGTGGAACTCGCGAAACGTGATCGCGCCGTCGTTGCCGCGGCTGGCAACCTGTGCCGAGCCGCTCTCCTGCTGCGCCCCGTAGACGCGGTACGGGAAGCGGTTGTCGGTGGCGACGTGAAAGAACTGCGCGGTGGGCTGGTTGTACCAGGAGCTCCAGGTCCGTCCGCCGTTGACCGAGAGGGTGGCCCCCTGATCGGCGCCCAGCAGGATGATGGAAGGGTTTTCAGGGTTGATCCAGATCCGGTGGTAGTCGTCTCCGCCGGGAGCTCCCTTGATCGCGGTGAAGGTCTTCCCGCCGTCGGTCGACTTGTACGTCGAAGTGTTGGCGACGTAGACCACGTCGTGGTTGCGGGGGTCGACCTTGACCTCCGCGAAGTCCGATCCCCGGCCGGAGACCCGGTTCTCGGTGTTCACGCGGCTCCAGCTCGTTCCGGCGTCGTCCGAGCGATAGACGCCGGAGAGGCGGGCGGCCTCGACGACCGCATACAGGCGCTTGCGATCCGAGGGAACCACGGCGATTCCGATGCGGCCGAGTCCCTGCTCCACGGTCGGAAGGCCCTTGGTCAGAGGATTCCAGGTCGTTCCGCCGTCGGTCGAGTGAAAGAGGCCGCTCCCCTTGCCGCTGTAGGCGTTGCCGTATTCCCACGGGCCCTGGCGCGCGGCCCACAGGACTGCGTAGACGTGCCGGGCGTCCGAGGGATCGAAGGCGAGATCCACCGCGCCGGTGTCTTCGTCCTTGTACAGCACCCGTTGCCAGCTCTTCCCGCCGTCGCTCGACCGGAACACTCCGCGCTCCGTGTTGGGCCCGTAGGGATGCCCGAGCACCGCGGCCATAACAATATTTGCATTGTGAGGGTCCACGAGGATCGCCGCGATCTGACGCCCCTCCGACAAGCCCATGTTCCTCCAGGTCCTTCCCGCGTCGGTGGACTTGAAGATCCCGTCCCCCACCGAGAGATCCGGCCGCTGCAGCCCCTCGCCGCTCCCGACGTAGATCACGTTGGGATCGGAGGCCGCCACGGCCAGCGCCCCCACCGAGCCCGTGGGCTGCTCGTCGAACAGGGGCGTCCAGGTCCGCCCGAAGTCGTCCGACCTCCAGACGCCGCCGTTGTTGGGAGCCATGTAGAAGACGTTGGGCTGGCCGGCGACGCCGGAGACGGCCACGGTCCGGCCGCCGCGGAAGGGGCCGATCATGCGCCAGCGCATCGCGGAGAAGAGCGACGGATCGTACGTCTGCGCAGGGAGCGGACGCGGCGGCAGCATCGCGGACGCCGCGAGCAGGCACAGATTGAACAGGACGAGGGAACGGCGGCGCGCTTTCATCTCGATCGAATCCTCCGAAGAACCAGAGGATAACCCCGAGAGAGTGCGTCGGCCGTCCGGGGCCTGGCCGGGTCGGTTAAGACTTTGGCGATTCCGCTTTTCCGGGTCCGCGATCGAGCTCCGGCAGCTCCTTCTGTTGGATTTCCTCCCAGCGCTCCAGCTGGCGCGCCAGGGCCTTCGTCAGCTCCTCCGACGTCGCGGCGGCCTCGGCGGTCGGCGCCGCGTCGGCGCTCTCGATCGCCAGGAACGCGCTCGCCAGCCGCGCTCCCAGACGCGAAAGGCTCTCCTCGCGGACCGCGCCCGGTCCGGCGCCGTCCTCCAGAGCCCGGAGTTTCTCGTCGAGGGCGGCGGCCGGCCGCTCGGCGCGGTGGCCGCCCGCGTCGATCCGCTTGCGCAGCGCGCGGATCTTCTGGAGAGCGTCGAAATCGCGGTTCATCGCGTCGGCCACGCGTGTGGCCAGCGCGAACTGTTTGTCGAGGTCTCCCTCGGTCACCTTGACCCGCGGATCCGGACGCAGAGTGAGCGGCTGCGTGAAACTCCGGCCGTCGACCGTGAGGCGAACGGTATAGGCGCCGGGGAGCGCGAGAACGCCATCGGGCTCGACCGGCGTGTCCCGACCCCACACGGCGGCGATCGAGTACTCGGATCGGACCGACTTCGGCCGTGGAAAGCGCAGATCCCAGACCAAGCGGTGATGGCCCTTCTCGGCGGACGGCGCCGCCTGCGGACGGACCCATTCCCGCGTGAAGTAGCGGTGGGCGCCCGTCTCTTCCGGCCTGTCGCCGCTGGCGAAGGCGCGGACGATGGCTCCGCGCGCGTCGACGATCTCGATCCGGACGTTCCCCGCCGGAGCCTTCAGGAAATAGTCGACGACCGCGCCGGCCGGGGGATTCTCGCCCTGAGGCGTCTCCGGCGGCAGCGGCGTGTCCTTGTTTTCGTTGGCGCGGACGCGAACGGCCGGCGCCGGGCGGAAGAGATGCACCGGCGCGGAGGACGCCTGCCCCGTCTCGCGCAGGATCGAGATGTCGTCCAGCACCCAGATCGCGCGCCCTTGCGTCGCCGCGACCAGGTCGTCGCCGTGGACGGCGAGGTCGCCCACCCAAACCGTGGGCAGGTTCTCCTCCAGCGGCTGCCATCGATCTCCGTCGTCGAAGGAGACGAAGACCCCCGCGGAGGTTCCGGCATAGAGCAGCCCTCGTTGGATCGGGTCCGCCCGCACCACGGTGACGAATTGCCCCGAGGGAATGCCGGCGGCGATCGGCGTCCACGAGCGCCCGAAGTCTCGCGTGCGATAAGCGTGGGGGGAGAAGTCGTCCAGGCGATGGCGGTCCACGGCCGCGTACGCGGTGCCGGGCTCGAGCGCCGAGACGTCGAGCGAAGAGATCTTGCTCCAGGCGGCGACGGCGCCCGGCGTGACGTCCTGCCACCTGGCGCCGCCGTCGCGGGTCACGGCGATCCGGCCGCTGTCCGTGCCGACCCAGATCTCCCGTTCGTCCCGCGCGGAGAGGGCGATGGAGAAGATCACGCCGAAGCCGCAGGGACCGGCGTTGACCACCGTGACCTCTCCCTGGCAACCCTGCGTGCCGGGGACGGCCCCGGTCAGGTCGCCGCTGATCGCCGTCCAGCTCTGCCCGCGATCGGTCGAGCGGAAGAGGACCTGCGAGCCGAAGTAGAGGGCGTGCGGAGGACGCGGCGACGCCACCAGGGGCGAGATCCACGTGTAACGGTAACGGACGTCGGTCGGGCGGCGGCCGTACGTGCTCTCGACCACGGGAGAGACGTTCGCGACTTGTCCGGTTCGCCCGTCAAAGCGCGTCACGGTGCCCCCCAGACCGGTGCCGAACACGGTTTCCGGATCGGCCGGATCGGGCACGTCCCAGCCGCGCTCCTCTCCTCCCACCGGGCGCCACTCGCGGTACGTCACGGCCCCGTAGTCGCCGCGGCTGGCGATGCCGACCGTGCCGCTGTCCTGCTGCCCGCTGTAGATCCAGTAGGGGAATCGTTCGTCGGTCGTCACATGGTAGAACTGGCCGGTCGGCTGGTTGTACCAATCGCTCCAGGTCCGCCCTCCGTTGACGGTGACCACGGTGCCCTGGTCGCTGGCCGTGGCCATGTGATCCGGGTGCGCCGGGTTGATCCACAGGAAGTGATAGTCGTCTCCTCCCGGGGCTCCTTTGACGATATGGAAGGACTTGCCGCCGTCCTCGGTGCGCCGGATGGACTGCCCGACGACAGAAAGGACATCGGGATTGCGCGGGTCGGCGGTGATCCGGCCGAAGTAGCTGGACGCCAGGCCGTCCTCGTGATTCACGCGCAGCCACGTGGCGCCGCCGTCGTCGGAGCGGTACAGCCCCGCGGCGGACTCCTCGGCCCGCCCCCGTTCCAGAGCCGCCAGCGCGGGCTGCGCATCGACCAGCGCGTAGACGCGTCCGCCCGGCGCCGCCGCCAGACCGATGCGGCCCAGGGCTCCGCTCGGCCAGCCGCCGCCCGAGATCTTCTTCCAGCTTCGCCCTCCGTCGCTCGACTTGTAGACGGCGCTTCCGGGTCCGGCCACGGGTTTGAAATACGAGAGCCATGGATAGTTCCGGGCCTGCCACGCGGCGGCAAAGACCATCTCGGGATGCTGCGGATCGGACGCCAGGTCGACTGCCCCCGTGTCGTCGTTGACGAAGAGAGTCTGGCTCCAGGTGCGACCGCCGTCCTGCGAGCGGAAGACGCCGCGCTCGCGGTTGGGACCGTAATAGTGGCCGAGCGCCGCCGCCAGGACGATGTCCGGATCCCGAGGATCGACGACGAGGCGGCCGATCGCGCCCGTCGCCGCGAGACCTGCGTGCCGCCAACTCTTGCCGCCGTCGTCGGAACGGAAGACCCCGCTGCCGGAGGCGAGGTCGTAGCGCGCCTCGACCTGTCCGGTGCCCACGTACAGGACGCTCGGGCGCGACGGCGCCACTGCGAGCGCTCCGATCGAGGCGGACGACTCGTGCTCGAAGAGCGGCGTCCACGTGCGGCCCGCGTCGTCGGTCTTCCAGACGCCGCCGGCCGCGGCTCCGAAGTAGAAGGTATCCGGCTGCTCAGGGATGCCCTCGACGCAGGTCGCCCAGCCGCCGCGGAACGGGCCGACCAGGCGCCACCGCAAGCCGGACCACAGCGACGGATCCAGCGGCTGGGCCAAGGAGCAGAGCGGCACCGCCAGGAGAAGGAGCAGCCGAGCAAGAATCGTCGACGGGCGCGTGTTCATTTCGATTTCATCCTCCGAAGGCCCAGAGCATATGCCCGAGGGAGGAGTTGCAATGGGAACCGGATTTTCCAGCCGAAGGGGTCGACCGTCATCGGGCGTAGACTTCTCTCTGTGAAGCCCGCGCATCGGACGGCGGTCTGGGCCCTGTGCCTCGGCGCGAGCGTGTGCCTGGGTCAGCAGCGAATGGAGCGGCCCAACCCGCTGGAGTCCCACGGAGGAAATCCGCTGATCCGCGAGGGAGACGCGCACTACGCCCGCCGGCAGGACAAGCGCGTGGGAGCCGTGGCGGACAAGAGCGAGATTGCGGCCGCCGTGCGCGCCTACGATACGGCGGCAGAGGCCCACGACAGCAGCGAAGCCCGGTGGAAGCTGGCGCGGGCGCTCGTGTTCCAGGGCATGTACACGGACCTCGACGTGTCCGGCCGGCAGGCGGTCTTCGAGAAGGCCCGTCGCGTTTCGGAAGACGCGGTCGGAGTCCTGGAGCGCCGCGCCAAACGCGCCGGCGCGCGCGAATTCTCCGGAGCCTCTCCCGACGAGATCGCCGAAGCGGTGCGCAAAGACTCCGACGCCGCGCCGACGTTCTACTGGGCCGCGGTCTCCTGGGCACAATGGGCCCTGGCCCGTGGCAAGGAGGACGGAACGAAGCTCGGCGCCGCGGACAAGATCCGGACCGATGCGACGATCCTGGTGGCCCTGGACCGCCGTTTCGAGGATGGCGGCGGCTACCGGGTCCTGGGGCGGCTTCACGACCAGGCGCCGCGCATGCAGGTGGAGACGCAGTGGGCTTCGCGTGCGGAAGCGATCCGCAATCTTCGATTGGCGATCCAGATGGACCCCGCCAACTTCGCCAATCGGCTCTTCCTGGCGGAGGCGCTCGCCTCCGGCCCGGCGGCGGAGAAATCGCAGGCCGTGGCGCTGGCCGAGAAGCTCGTTTCCGATTCGCCCTCTCCCACCCGACTGGTCGAGGACCTGCACCTTCAGTCCATGGCCTCCGCGGACCTGCGCGCCTGGAAGTGAAACCCGGCCGTCAATGGGCCGTTCGCGACATATAGACGATCATCACGACGGCGAGCAGCGCGACGCCGACGGTCACGAGAAGGACCAGCCCGCGGTCCGCGGAGACGCGCCCCTTCGCGATGGCCCGATTGACGACGTGGTAGCGCCACGCCGCCAGCACCGCCAGCAAACCGCCGAACGCCATCATCGCGCTGCCGATCCAGAGCGAAGTGCCAGTCACCGCCGGTCCCCCTCGCCCGTTTAAGCTCGCGGCGAGCTCGCGCAGCCAGAGTCCGAACCGCGCGATCAGAAATCCCAGGCTCAGCACGGCGACGCTCGTCCGGATCCACGCCAGGAACGTGCGCTCGTTGGCCAGGTACTCCTGGCCCTTCTTCTCGTGCTCGACCGGGGCGGTCTCGGGCCCCTGCGTCTTCATGACGAGGACGGTTTCCAGCGCGCTCGGCCCACTCTCCTTATCTTAGGCGAGCGGAGGCTCGACACGGACCCGATGGTACATTTTTCGCGTGCATCGAACCCGGCGGAGCGCGCTGTTCCTTCTCTGGGGTTGCCTCGCGCTGAGGACGGGTTCGTCGCCGGGCGAGGCCGGCCCGGCGTCCTCCGGTCCGTCGCCCCTGCGCCAGCTTCTCGCGCGCGGTGTCGCGGCCGCGCCTGTCGAAAGCGGCTTGTCCTTTGCCCTGACCATCACCGGCGGCGGCAACAGCATCCTGGCCGGTCCCTGGGCGCTTCGGATCCCGGGAGCGGCCAAGCCGCTCCGCCTCTCGTTGGAGAGGCCGAGGCTCGAGGCGGGATATTTCGAGGCGACCGCGCGCCTTCGCAACGACAGCGGCGTTTTTGTCGGCGGGCTTCGTCTCGATTTGCTCGAGATCTCCGAGAGCGCTCCGGCTTCCGAAGGCGCGCCCGTCCGGGTCGCGGCACAGGGCAAGACCCGTCCCTTGACTCTGGACTCGCCGTTGTACTTCGGCGATCTCGACCCGACAGCGGATGCCGCCGTGCCCTTTCGCGTCGGACCGCTGGGACTGACGCCCGGATCGGCCATCGCGGTCGTGCGCGGAGTCGTCACCGGCGCCGCGGCGGGCGGGACCGTCGAAATCCCCGAGGCCTCCGGGGCGATCGCCATCGATTCGGACGGGAAAGGGCGCGTGTACGTGGGCGACGCCGCCGGGCAGGCGATCTTTCGACTGGGGCCGGAGGCGGCCAGGCAGGTCAAGATTCCCGCCGGCTGCGCGGTCGCGGGCGTCGCCGTCCGGAGAAAGACGGGGGAGCTCTACGCATCGTGCCGGGAGGCCTCGACTCTGTTGCGCCTTCCGATCGGCGGCAAGCTCACGCGGACGGAGGACGTCGGCCGCGCCCTGGGACCGATCCGGTTCGGGGGGAAAGGATTCCTCTACGGCTCGCCGTCGCAGGCCCTCGTGCGCCTGGAAGGTCTTTCGATCAGGGAGGAGATTTTCACCGCCGCAGGTCAGCCTCTGCATGCCGCCGGCTTCGACGTCGATGCCGACGGAACGATCTGGGCGGTCACGTCGCCTCCGGAAAGCAAGCTCTTGCGCATCCGATCCGCCCGGGACGTCTTCGTCGCGGCGGGTCCCGGGGACGGCCTCGGCGCGATCGCGGGCGCGCGCACGTGCCGCGTCGGGCCCGACGGGAACGTTTACGTTCTGGAGGCGGCCGCCGGGAAAGAAGCCGCCCGCATCGACGTGTTCGACCGATCCGGGAGTTTTCTGCGCGGGTGGCCGCTGTCCTCAGGAGAACCCGTGGATCTGGCCTTCGGGAGCCAGGACCGCCTGCTCGTGCTCGGGAAGCACGAGCGCAGCGGCACCGTGACGATCTACCGTCTCTTCTGAGGCGCCTGGTCGATCAGGTTGAAGTCGGCCCGGAATCGGGTCTGCCCCTTGGCATCGGCGCCGACCGGCACCAGAAACATCTGGAGATCGCCGAGCGTCGAATGCGCGATGTCAAAGGTCCCCGACGGGAGGTTCTCGCCGGAGGAAGCCACGAACTGGAGCGAGAACTGGGTCGTTCCGTTCGACGGCTTCTGATCCTCGATTCCCACGAGCGTGAGCGTGATGGCCTCGCGGCCGGGAGGCTGGACCAGGAAGGAAGTTCCAACCAGGTTCGTGAACTTGTTGACGCTCGTCTTCGGGGTGATCGCCGCATGGAGAGCTCCGGGGCGCAGCGCCGTGCCCGCGAGACCGGTGGCGAGCGTGGTGAGAAATTGTTTGCGGGTGAACTTCATGACTGGCCTCCGGTCGTCGTCGCGCGAAATCGCGGCGGGTTCTCTGCGAGAGACTCTTGTGCGACCATGGATCGCATGCTCGACAAGCTGACGGTCGGTGATTTCCGGGAACGGGTAGGGGAGACGTTTCGGGTCGAGTCGCCAAACGGACCCCTGGCGCTCGTCCTCGCGGAAGCGACGGACCTCGCCGGCCGGTTACAAGGGGACAGCTCGCGGCGCACGCCGTTCTCGCTGATCTTCCGTGGACCGCTCCAGCCGTTTCTTCCCCAGCGGATATATCCGCTCGAGAACGACGCGCTCGGACGGCTCGAGATCTTTCTCGTGCCGATCGGGCCGGACGAGCAGGGGATGCGATACGAGGCTGTCTTCAACTGACCTGCCTCAGCGACGCCGGCCGCCATTCCATCAGCAGATACACTCCGTGCTCCGCCCTGGCCACGAAGCCCAGCCGCTGATAGAGCTCGCGCGCCGGGTTGAAGATCTCGACGTGAATCGTCACTGGTACGTTCCGAGCTGATCCTTCGCCGAAAAGCCGCTTGAGCAGCTGCGTTCCGATACCGCGGCGGCGGAAGTCCGGAAGAAGCGCTATGTCGACGAGGCGGATCTCCTCGGCAAGGCGCTGGACGTAGAAGCGGCCGGCGGGCCGGCCCTCGATCTCGATCACCGAGAGGTCGGCATCCCTATAGTGCTCTGCCCAATCCTTGCTCTGCGCCTCGAACTGCTGCCTGAGAAACGCCTCCTTCTGCTCGTCTGTCCACGGCACGATCGCGAGCTCTTCGGCGCGCGTCGAGGCGTAAATCCGAAAGAGCAGCGCACGATCCTCGGGCCGAACCGGGCGCAGGGCGATTGTCGTGGTCGCGTCGGTCATGGAACTCGCTCAGGGCCTCGGCGGGAAAATGCCCTGCATGGCGATGCAGAAGTTGAGCGTCAGATAGGGCTGCATGTTGTTGTGGGGCTGGCCGCCGCCGGCGGGCGCGACGGCGTTGTCCGACATCGTCACATTGCTAGCGTTCTGGTACAGCGTACCGTTCGACGATTCCGCCAGCGAGGCATTCGGGCCTACGACATTGGTGTCGGCGATATCCTGGTTGTCCGCTCGTAACTGGTGGCTGTGTGCCGGGATCTCCGACTCCAGGAGCGTCACGGTTTCCGAACCGCCCGTCTCGCCGAGGTCGTGCAGAGACAGCCCCGGTCCTTGCCCCGGATGCATCGGCGCGTCGCCTTGCAAGTCCGGAAGCGCGAAGTTGGACTTCCCGTCTCCGCCGTAGGTGGTTCCCAATAAGGAGAACAGCGCCGTGTTCTGCGAGATTGGCAGAAGCTGACCGTCGCAGAAGGCCCAGCCCTTCGGAGCAAAGTTGAACGGAAAGATTCGGATCTCGGCAACGAAAGGATCCATCTTCTTCTCCTCAGGTCTGGCTCGGGAAGATCCCGAACAGCGAGATGATGAAGTCGATGCACAGATACGGCTGGAAGTTGTTGTGTGGCTGGCTTCCGCCGGTCTGGGTGATCGCTCCAACGTTCATGTTGCTGTTGGTTACGTCGTTGATGTACGGCGTGACGTTGAACGAGCTGGCCAGCACGTTGCCACCCGGTGTCGTCAGGGCTCCGGTCTCGCTCGATGCGAGGAAGGCGTGGGTGTGCGAGGGTATCTGGTTGACCGTGAGCGTCACAGTCTCCACGCCTCCGGTCTCAGCGAGCGTGAATCCATTGCCGAAGTGCAGCGGAATGCGACCCCGGAGATCAGGAAGCGCGAACGTGCTTTGACCGTCGCCGCCATAGGTCGTCCCGATCAGGTTGAAGAGGGTCTCGTTCTCCGAAATCGGAAGGAGCTGGCCGTCGCAGAACATCCATCCGGCCGGGGCGAAGTTGCCCGCGAACATCCGAATTTCGCCGACGTAGGGACTCGACATCGCAGCCTCCTAGTTCTGGCTCGGGAAGATGCCCTGCAGGGCGATGGAGAAGTTCAGCACCAGAAACGGCTGCATGTTCAGGTGCGCCTGCGAGCCGCCCGTGGTGGCGAGTTGGGTCGGGCTCATGGATGTCAGGCTGACAGGCGGATTGTAGACATTCGTGGCGCCTCCCAGAAACCGATTCGTGGGATCGGCGCCGCCTCCGGTCGCAACCGAGGACGCAAGGGCGCTATGGACGTGGGTGGGCAGCTCCGAAATCGACAACGTCTGGGCCTGCTGGCCGCCACGCTCCCCCAGTGTGTGGCCGCTGCCCATGTGAATCGGCACGTTCCCCTGCAGGTTCGGCAGCGCGAAGTTGACCCGCCCATCGCCGCCGTAGGTGGTCCCCAGAAGCGCGAACAGCGCCTGATTCTGGTTGATCGGCAGCAGCTGCCCATCGCAGAGGGCCCAACCCTTGGGAGGGAAGCCGAAGCTCATGATCCTGATTTCGGACAAGAAAGGTTCTGCCATAGCCCTTCCCTTCACATTGTGGGAGACGCACCGGGTCTCTCACAGAGTCGATCGGTTCTCGTGGTCAAGCACAACTCGACGATCAGGGGCAGGGCCCTCCATTGACGAACCCGCCACCGGGTGGGGAATTGACGGACGCCGTGCCGGCGACCGCGACGTTGTTATTCGCGATCACGAAGTTCGCGACTGCCGTGGTGTCGGTGGCGGCTCCGCCGTAGCCCGGCAGCGTGACGGTGGTGCTCTGCCGCTGGCGGAGCCGAAAATCTGTGCCTCCTCCTGCGCCCGAGTTCTGGATCGAGTTCTTGAGGGCACCGGCGCCGCCGAGTGTCAGGCAGATCGCGTAGGTGTCGCCCGGAACCGTGCCGGCGTTCAGCATGACTCCTTGCAGAGTGAACCCACTCAGGTTCCCCGGGTTTCCGACGGTGTTTCCGGTGACTGTGAGGTTGAGCGCTCCGCCCGTCGCGGAAGCGCCCCCTCCCGCCTCGAAATCCATCCCGAAGTTGTTGTATTGAAAGATCTGATTGTTGGTGACGTGGACCGTCACGGCGCCGAGTCCGGCGTTCTGGAGCTTGAGTCCATCTCCAGCGGACGAGCCGGAGTTTGCGACACCCGCAACACCGATGATGTTGTTGGCGAACGTTCCCGAGAACGTGCCAGGGTCAGTCGATTTGAAGATCAGCACGCCGGCGCCGACCGCGTCGCGGAAGGTGTTGTTTGAAATGTTGAACGTCAAATTGTTTCCGCCGGTGTTGCTCCCGCCGCCGATGGTCACACCACCGCCGCCGGTGGCGATGGCCGGATGATTGTTCGACAGCGTGTTGCCGGTAAACACGAGATCCCCGCCGGCTGTGCCGCCGCTGAGGTTGAGGTGGAAGAGATCGGCCCGCGACGCGGTGAAGAAGCTGTTCTGAACCGTCGCATTGATCGTGGCGGTTCCGGAACCATCCAGCAGAATGCCGGCGTTTCCGTTGGCCGTGCTGTTCGTGCCGATCGTGACGTTGGAAAACGTGATCCGGTTCAGCGTGCCGGTCGTATTGTTGACGCGGAAGTTGTCCGTCAAGCCGCCGCTCACGTTCGTGCCGGAGATAGAGGCCGAGCCGGTCAGCTCATCGAATGCCACGCTTCCTTCGTTGAAGGCGCCGCCAGCGTTATCCCCGTTCACTCCGTTGATGACGCTGTTGTTCAAGGTGAAGCCGTTTACGGTGGTGCCTCGGACGGCGAAGTTCTGGAAGTCATTGAGCTGCATCCAGGACAGGGAGACGTTCTTGGCGTTGGAGAGGTAGACGCCACTCCCGGCGACCGCGCCGTCCGCCCCGAACATGTGCTGAACGGTGCCGCCGGATCCGGCTGAGCCGTTACCGAGCACGGTGAACGTTCCGGTGGTCACGTTGACGTTCGTCAGCGAGATTCCGTTGGAACCACCGTTGGCGGAGACGGAGAGGAAGTTGATCCCATTGTTCGGGGCGCCGCCGGCTGTGCTGTCGACGTTCGAGAGCGACACCGCGGTGCCGGTGGTCGTGGTGACGGCGACGTTGTTCTTGATGGTCACGCCCGAGATGGCGCCCCCGGGGCCGTTGATGCCGGCCTGGCTTCCGGGGTTGGTCGTGACGTCGAGCGAGCTGACGGTGACGCCCGTGTTGAGCGTGACCGTTCCGGTGAGAATCGGCTTGCTCGTCGCGCCGATCGTGAGGTTGCCCAGCGTGAAGGTCGTGCCCTGGCCCCACAGGGTCTGATTGGCCTGAAGAGCGATCGTGTCGGAGCTCGGGAAGGCGCCGCCGGAGTGGACGAAGATCGTGTCACCCGAAGCCGATGGGGCCTGAGCGTTGTTGACCTTGTTGAAGGGGCTGTTGGAGGTGCCGATTCCGTTGGCGCCGGACCCGTTGACGTACCAGACGAGGCTGGTCAGCGGGACCGTAACGGTGCCGTTGGCGGAGTCGATGCCGTTGGAAGTGACCTTGTAGCTGAAGACGGCCGAGCCGGTGGCGCCGGCGATGGGGGTGTAGCGGAAGGAGCCGTTGGAGTTGAGCGTGACGGTGCCGTTGCCCGGCTGCGTGACGAGCGTGGCGGTCAGGCCCGGGCCCAGGTCGTTGGTCAGGATGTTGGCGGCAGTCGAGACGAAGGGTGTGGACGGAGTCGGCGAGAAGCCGCCTTCGTAGTACTCGGTGTTGCCGACGCCGTTGGAGAGGACGTCGGGAGTGGCGACGGGCCGGCTCACAAAGCTGTAGGGCCGCGCGACGGTGCAGCCCGTGGCGGTGTTGGTCGCGGTGATGGTGAAGGAGAAGGATCCGGTGCCGTCGGCGTTGGCGGGCGTACCGGTCAGGGCGCCGGTGGCGGGGTTGAGTGAGAGCCAGCTCGGCAGCGATCCCGCGGTGACGGCGTAGGTGAAGCCGCCGGAGCCGCCGGAGGCGGTGATGGCCTGGCTGTAGGCGGATCCGAACGTCGCATCGGGCAGCCCGGGTCCGGCCGGGGCGAGAGTCAGGACGGGGATGGTGAACGACGCGCTGCCGGTGCAGCCGTTGGAGTCGGTGGCGGTGACGGTGAAGGTGAAGTTGCCGGCCGTCGTGGTCGTGCCGCTCAGCAGGCCGCCGGAGGCGAGGACAAGCGTCGGCGGAAGCGAGCCGCTCGCGACCGCGAAGGTGTAGGGACCGGTTCCGCCCGTGGCCGTGATGGTCTGGCTGTAGCCGCCGCCGGCCGTGGCGCACACGGACGGGAGCGGATTGACCGTGATCACCGGACAAATGCGCACGGAGTAGGCGCGGCTGCCCGTGCAGCCGATCGAGTCGGTGGCGGTGATGGTGAAGTTGAAGAGGTTCGCGACGGTCGGCGTCCCGGTGATGTCTCCTGTCGAGGCGTTGAGCAGGAGGCCGTCGGGCAGCGCTCCGGCGGTGACGGCGAAGGTGAAGGGCCCCGTGCCGCCGACCGCGCTGACGGTCTGGGAATAGCTCGATCCGACCGTGCCGCCCGGCAGGGTGGCCGGGTTGACCGTGATCGTCGAGCAGATCAGGATCGTGTAGCCGCCCGCGATCGTGCACCCGGTGGCCGTGTCGGTGGCCGTGACGGTGAACGTCGCGTTGCCGACCGTGTCCGGCGTGCCGGTGATGGCGCCCGTGTTGACGTTCAAGGACAGGTTGTGCGGAAGCGCGCCGGAGGTCACGGCGTAGGTGTAGGGCCCCGCGCCGCCCGAGGCAACAATACTTGCATTGTAGGGCGTGCCCGTCGTGCCGCCCACCAGCGTGCCCGGCGGCGGAGCCAGGGCCTGCGCCACGCAGGTATGCACGGTGTAGGCCCGCTCCCCGAAGCACCCGTCCGCCTGGGTCGCACGGATCGTGAACGTGGACGTCCCCAGCGTGTCCGCCGTCCCGGTGATGTCCCCGGTGTTCGGATCGAGATTCAACCCGCTCGGCAGCGCTCCCGCGCTCACCGTGAACGTGTACGGAGCCGTCCCTCCCGATGCCGTCACCGTCTGGGTCGGATAGGGCACGTTGATCACCGCGTCGGGCAGCGACGCCGGCGACACCACGATGGCCGGACAGATCCGCACCGTGTAGGCCTGCGATCCCGAACACCCGTCCGCGTCCGTCGCCGTCACGGTGAAGGTGAACGTCCCCACCGCGGTGGGCGGGCCGGACAGGAGACCGGCGGTCGACAATGTCAGCCCGTCGGGAAGCGCTCCCGACGTCACCAGGAACGTGTACGACGGGACTCCGCCGCTGCCCGTCAAGGTCTGCGAGTACGCCACCCCCAACGTCCCGTCGGGCAGGACCGGAGGCAGGACCGTGATCGTCGGACACACGATCACGACCGTGTAGGGCTGCGTCCCGATGCAGCCGTTGGCGTCGGTCGCCGTCACGGTGAAGGGGAAGGAGCCGGCAGCCGTCGGTGTCCCCGACAGGAGTCCCGCCAGGCTCAACGTCAACCCCGTCGGCAGCGCGCCGGACGTGACCGTGAACGAGTACGGCCCGTTGCCGCCGATGGCCGACAGCCCCTGGCTGTACGGCGTCCCCGCCACTCCGCCCGGCAGGCTCGCCGGGCTCACCGTGATCCCCGCGCACACCGCCGACAGCGTGAAGCTCTGCGTCGCGTCCGGCGTCACCCCGTTGGACGCCGTGATCGTCAGCGGGTACGTCCCCGCCGTGTTGGGACCCGGCGTCCCCGACAACGTCGCCGTTCCGTTGCCATTGTTCACGAACGTCACGCCCGACGGGAGCGATCCCGTCTCGGTGATCGAGCCCACCGTCGGGAACCCCGTCGTCGTCACCGTGAACGTCCCCGCCACGCCCACCGTGAAGCTCGCCGCGTTGGCGCTGGTGATCGATGGCGCCTCGTCCACCGTCAGGTGGAACCCCTGCGTCCCGTTGGGCAGGCTGCCGTTGGATGCCGTCAGCGTCAGCGGATATGCCCCGCCCGTCCCGGCCGCCGGTGTCCCCGCCAGCGTCGCCGTCCCGTTGCCGTTGTCCACGAACGTCACACCCGCGGGCAAGGATCCCGTCTCGGACAGCGACGGCGTCGGGAACCCTGTCGCCGTCACCGTAAACGTCCCCGCCACGCCCACCTTGAACGTCACCGCATTCGCGCTGGTGATCGAGGGCGACTCCGTTACCGTCAGGTTCACCGTGGCCGTCGAGCTCCCCGCCGCGTTCTGCACCGTGTACGTGAAGCTGTCGGTCCCGATGTAGCCCGCTGTCGGGGTGTACGTGAAGCTCCCGTCCGCAGCCAGGTTCACCGTGCCGTGTGTCGTCGGACCGTTGAACGCTACCGCCGAGAGCCCCGTCCCCACGTCATTGCCCAGAACTCCCGGCGCCACGACGTTCAACGGCGTGTCCTTGGGCGTCGCGTACGTATCGTCCACGCCCTGCGGCACCTGCACGAAGTAACCCGCGATGTCGATCACCACATCCAGCGTCCCGCCGCCCAGAGTCGCAAGGAGGTTGAACGAACCCGCGGCATCGACGGTCACGATCGCGTTGTTGGCCCGGATGTGATCCGCCAGGAAGTTCAAGGTCGCCGTCGCCGGAACCACCGCCCCGGGGTACAGCGTCAGGTGCCCTCCGCCCGTCGGGTTGATCGCCACCACGTTTAGCGCCACCGCAAAGGCGCCCGCAGGGATCCCGCAGTTGCCCGTGGCCTGGATCCCGTACACCGTCCCGCTCATCAGCGGCGTCGCGCTGCGCGTGTCCAGCAGCCGACACGGCGTCACCGTGAAGTACTTGGCTCCCGGAGTGGGAGGGGTTGGGACCCCGGCCGAGCTCGGCTGGACGCCCGCGCCCACCAGCGCGACTGCGAAAGTCAGAAAGAGGGCAATCCACTTCGCGTTGCCCGACGCCGAAAGTCCGGGAACGTGTTCCTGCACGAGATCCTCCCTCTGGAGCCTCGCTTCGCCGCTCTTTTTTGGATCGCTTGCGTTTGGGACGGCGAATTATACAACAGCGCGGGGCTGGAGACTCCGTTCCGCTCCAGATCGCGCCGCAAAAAAAAGGCGGGCCAGCGGGCCCGCCCCTCGAAATCTCCGAAGAAACCCTACTTCTTACGCGTGTACGTGATCTCCATCATCTTGTAGTTCTTTCCATCGGGTCCCGGCCCCCACATCTCCATGGTGTGGTGGTCGTTGTCGGCGACGGTGACCTGCGAGGTGGTCTTCATCGCCTTTCCGCTCATGGGGTCGGACATGGTGTCGGTCGCCTTCATCACGTTGCCCGTCATCGTCCCGGTCGACGTCATCATCCCGGTGCTCATGGTGTCCATCCACGAGCCGACGTACTTCTTGCTCACGTTGTCGTACCCCTGGAACCCCATCCCCGAGAACGGCTGACCCATCATGGTCCCTTCGTACTTCATCTGCACGAAGCGGTTGCCCAGAACCCAGGTGTTCTCGGAAGTTCCCGTCGATTCCTCGGGAGGCTTGGACGGGTCCATCCACATCTTGACCTTGGCCTCGAAGGTGCCCACCACCGGCTCGAGCTTCTTGTGTGCGTCTCCGGGAGTGGCCGCTTTCTGCATCATCTCCATGGCCGCCTTCTCGTCCATGGGACCGGCCTTCTTGCCCTTCTCCGCCGCTTTCCCCTTTTCCTGCGCCCCGGCCGCCGCCGCGAGCAGAACAATGAGTCCGACCCCTAACCACCGAGTCTTCATGAATCCTCCTCTCAAAATGCCGTACCGTTTCGGGGGATTCTACGAGAGAAGCGGTTGTCGGTTCCGGGCCAGATTCGGCGCCCATCAAAAAGAGACGGCCCGGGCACGACGCCCGGGCCGAGGAGGAGGGTTGCGAACGAAGAACTAGTGGACTTTCTTCTCCAGGTCGCGCAGGCGCTTGTCGAGGGCGTCGAGCTTCTCCTCGAGCCGGTTCAAGCCGTCGAGGCCGTGCAAACGGATGTCGGGGATCCGGACCTCGAGATCCCGCGGAATGCGGATCCGTTCCCTCAGGCGTCCCGGCAGGTCACCGAGGTCGAAGTCTCCGCCCTTGCGGTCCTCCAGGGTCGCCGACAACGTCTTTCCGGCTTTTTCGCGCTCGACCTCGATCTTGACGGAGTCGCCGCCCTTCTTGCGTCGGATCGCCCGGGACACGTCGCCGGCCGACTCCATCCGGTCGCCGTCGATCCGGGTCACGACGTCGCCGACCGCCAGGCCGGCCTTGGCCGCGGGGCTGTCCTTCTCGACTTCGCCCACCAGGACACCGGCGTCTCGCGGCGCGCCGAAGTGGGCCCGCAGATCCTCGGTGATGTCGATCAGCTGGACGCCCAGGAAACCGCGGCGGTTGTCCCGATGCGATCGGACGACCATCGGTCCGTCGTCGTCGCTGCGGGACTCGACGACGACCGGCTGGTCCTCGTCGTCGATGTCCAGCGTCACGGGATCGTCGTCGGCGACGATCACTTTTTCCTTGGCGGCGCGGGGCGGATCTCCGGCCTGGGCCGGCGCGAGGGAGGGAAGCAGCATCAGGAGAGCGAGAGGCGCGGCTTTCGTCAGTGCCGTGGTCATGGCGGGTGAGAGCTCCTTTCTCGAAATGGGGAGACGCCGCTCCCGGGGGAAGGTTTCGCCGCGGTATCCTTCGCGAAAAAGCGGAGGGGACGCCATGGCGGACTTCGATCGGCGGGGGTTCCTGCGGCTGGGCGCGGGGGCGGTGGCGGCGGGGGCCTGGGCCGGGGCGGCTGGCCGCGCGATCGCGGCGCAGGCCGCGAAGTCCCGCGCGCCGGAGCCGGTTAAAACGGCGGGAATCCGCCTGATCGACGTCGACGGCAAGTACAAAGTGTGGACCAAGACGGTCGGGGCGGGGCGGATCAAGATGCTCACGCTCCACGGCGGCCCCGGCGTGACCCACGAGTACTTCGAGTGCTTCGAGGACTTTCTGCCGCAGGCGGGGATCGAGTTCTTCTACTACGACCAGCTGGGATCCGCGTACTCCGATCAGCCCGACGATCCGTCCCTGTGGACGGTCGACCGCTTCCGCGAGGAGGTCGAACAGGTGCGCAAGGCGCTGGGCCTCGAGAACTTCTATCTCTTCGGGCAGTCCTGGGGCGGGATGCTCGGAATCGACTACCTCTTGAAGTACCAGAAGCACGTCAGGGCCGCGGTCATCTCCGATATGACCGCCTCGATCGCGTCCTACGTCCGTTACGTCAACGAGCTGCGGGCCAAGCTCCCGCCGGCCACGATCGCGATCCTCGAGAAGTACGAGGCCAAAGGCGAATTCGAGGCGCCCGAGTACCAGAAGGTCATGGACAAGCAGATCTATGGTCAGTACCTCTGCCGGCTCGATCCGTGGCCCGATCCCGTGCAGCGGGCGTTCAAGCACCTGAACCCGAAGGTCTACAACACGATGCAGGGCCCCAACGAGTTCGTGGTCAACGGGACGTTCAAGGACTGGGATCGCTGGGCGGATCTGCCGAAGATCACGGTGCCCACGCTCCTGATCGTCGGCCGTTACGACACTATGAGCGTCGAGGACATCCAGAAGATGGGCCGAGCCATCCCGCGCTCGCGGGTCGGGATCTGCGAGAACGGCAGCCATCTCTGCATGTGGGACGACCAGCAGGCGTACTTCCGACACCTGCTCGGGTTCGTGCGGGACGTGGAGGCCGGCCGGTTTCCGCCGAAGGCATAGGGACCGGCTCCGGCTCGAGGCGGAAGGGACGCTCTTTCGTCACTCCGCAAGAGCGTCCGGTGACACCGGTTGGGCGTCGCTGCGCGGCCGCGCGCCCAATCGACGGTCCTTCAGGGATTTGGCCAACCCGCCCCTGCTGGCTTTCTCCTTGCACGAAAAAGGAGCCGAGCTTTCAGTCGAAACGAAATGTCGCGCCAGTCGGGGACCACCGAGGCCGTCTTTCCGTTCACGTCGTACGACGTCTCGGTCGACCGCGACTCGGTTGCGACGTGGGATCTCGGCCGCGACGGAACGGGCTTCGCCGTCCAGCTGTCGGGACCGGTCGACGAGCGCTGGACGCGCTGCTACACCCTGGCCCGGGTCCACACGCCGGGGTTCGGGCGATTCCATCTGGATCCGGAAAAGAAGATCGTCTGGTTCGCCTGCCGGTCCGACGACAATCCCGGGAAGATCCAGCCGGTTCTCGACGCGCTCGTCCGGCTCGTCACCGCGGCCAACGAGACCGCGGAGTCGGAAGCGTGGGAAGAGTGGGGCGAGCACTCTCTGGCTTCCGAAAAGTAACCGCCGCTCCCCTCGGCGACGAAGGCTGACGCAGTATCCTTGGCCCGGGTCGCGTCGCCGCGAGACGGCGACCCTCCGATCATGAGCGACGTCGAAGCGATCGAGCGCTGCGTGCACGAGGCCCTCGGCCGCCTGGCGGCCCGCTACGAGGTCCTTCCGTGCGATCCGGCGCTGGCGGACACGGCCGCCTTCTGCGCGCACTACGGCGTGCCGCCGGCGATCTCGGCGAACACGATCCTGGTCGCTTCGCGTAAGGACCCGAAGCGGTACGCCGCCTGCCTGACCCTGGCCACGACGAAGCTTGACGTCAACCATAAGGTCGCGGATCTGATGGGGATCAAGAAGCTCTCCTTTGCCTCGGGGGAGGAGACGATCTCGGTCACCGCGATGATGATCGGCGGCGTCACCCCCTTCGGCCTGCCGCCCAATCTGCGCGTGTACGTCGACAGCCGGATCGTGGGGCTCGCGCAAGTCATCGTCGGCGGAGGCAGCCGCTCCTCCAAGCTCCGCGTCGATCCGGAAGTGTTCCGCCGGATGGCCGGCGTTGAGATCGTCGACGGGCTGGCGTTCGAGCGGGACTGATCGCCGGGACGCCGGCCCCGCCTGCCCGACGGGAGGAACGGACTCCCTGACTTGTTCCCCTCACAACGTTGCCCCGACGCGTTTTGAGTTGCGTATGCGCCGGCTGGCGGCGGCGACCACAATCCACGCCAGCGCAAGGGCGGTGACGAGGCTCCCCACGATGACACCGACCGGGCGGTAGCGGAGGGCCACGACGTGGTGGCCCGGCGGAACTTGGATTCCCAGAAAGGCATGGTTGTAGAAGATCGACTCGCCGGCTCGGTCGTCGATCTGTATCTGCCAGCCGGGCCAAGCCGGAATGGACGTGGCAAGCACCGCCGGCGCTTGAGCATCCACTGCCACGGTCATTGCACTTGGCTCGTAGCTTCGGACAACCGCACTCGCAGCACCGTTGTCCCGCCAACCCTGTGGCGGGCCCTTGAGACTTGCAACGCCCTGGTCATGGAAGTCTGCGATGGACTGAAGAATGGTCAAGTCTCCCGCGCCGCTCCCGTCGCAATAGATCCGTCGGGGAACGAAAGCACGCGGCAACACATGCTCGTTTTCGAGGAGGCGCGCTCCCGGACCTTCCTTGACAAAGCACCAACCCGGCGGCGTCGCGTAGTCGATCGGGACAAGCAGGTAACGCACGTTGAGAAAGGAGAGGAACGGTCTCGTGGGATCGTCGATACGGTTGAACGAGACGGCTTGCGGAACGCACCACAGGGGATAGGTCTCGACGAGCCGTCGCAAAGTCATCGCCTCATACGCGCGGACATCCTCCAGTTCGTACAGGGCAGCGATGTTCGGGACAAACGTGAGGAAAAGCGAAGTAAACCGGTAAGGCTCGTTCCTCGGAATCGGCGCCAAGACTTCCAGAGGAGGATAGAAGGCTTTCGCTGGCGCAACCGGATAAAGGCGGCCGATTTCAGGGTACCGCAGTCCTGCGAGTAAGAGCGGTAGCGTCCACGCACACCATGCCGGTAACCGCCAGGAATGCCGCGAGAGCAAGACAGCGAGAGCTCCGACCAGTGGTACCAGTTCGAGCGCCAACCGAGCAACCATGTACCGTCCACTCATCTTCAGGCCCAGCATCGTGGACCGCCGATCGATCCACACGAGCAGGACGACAGCGCTGATTCCGATGGCACCAAGAACCGCAATTCGCAACTTGCGGCCATTGAGAATCTCTTCCATGCCGAGGCCGGCGAGGATTGCCAAAGAGAAGGCTCCAACAAACACGAGCCGTTGATTGATTGCGATGTCGAATAACGGAAGCGATCCAGCCGCATCGGCCACACCCGGAAAACCAACTGCAACCAGAATGGCCAGCAAGCCAACGAGGGTGACAGGCAGCCGACGCTTGTCCGAACCGGCGAGCCCGACAGCAGCAAAGAGCAGGACAAGTGATCCGGCGTAGGAAGACTCTTCCATGTGCTCGTCGAGAAAACTCTTGCCGGATACACCCTGGCTATATGGCACGATCTGGTTTTCGAGATTGACAAGACTCCGGCTAAGGGGTACTGACTGCCGCGTGTGCGCGAAGTATCCGGACCTCAGACTGTATTCGGTCGTATGCGGCAAGACCTCCAGGAAGGGTGCGAGGACGACTGCCATCAAACCGACGCCTACCACACCGGAGAGCAACGCTTGAAAAATGGGCCGTGCCCGGAGACCGGGCGGTCGCTGCGCCACGACAACTAAGAAAAATAATCCAGCGGCAGAAACCGCATGCAGGGCCGTCTCGGGGTGCCCGGAAGAGATGATCAGGGCCGTGGCGCCCGTCGTCAAACCGCGGCCGTGGTCGCCATTCGAAAGGACGATTCGACGTAGCCCTGCGACAAGAAGGGGCAGGGCCGCAGCGGCCGGGCCGTGCGGATATCCGAGTGCGAAGACGAGGAAATCAGAAAGAGCCCACGCCGTGGCGCCGAAACAGGCCGCGATATCGCCACAATCCATGTCGCGTAGGAGAACGTAGGCTCCCACGAGCGCTAGAAAGATCCGTAGAGCCATGTCGAAGGTCCAGGCCTCGGCCAGCGGCAGCGCGAACCCCAGCCACGTACCGGGATACAGGACCTGCGGCATCTGCATCGCTAGCAGAGGCTCGCCGGCGAGCTGGAAACGATTCCACAGTGGAAGACGTCCGTTCTTGGCGGCCTCGCGCACCGCCTTCCGCCACGGTATGTGCTGATCGACGACATCGCCAAGCAGCGGCGTGCGCTGACGGCTCATTCCGTAACGATCCCTGTAACTGGCCAGCGGTTCCCATCGGTAGGCGATATCGAGCGGGGCGTAGACGCCATTGCGGGCGAACGCCTCGCCAAGGAACAAGACCGGCAACAAGGCCAGAAAGAGTGCCACAGGCACACGCAGCCTCAGCAGGAGACGGTGGGTCATCAGGAGACCTAGACCCGCGGCGACGAGGTAAGCGATAAGGAGGCGCATTAGGCGAGACAGCGACCAAGCCGGATCAGAACAGCTTGCGGATGAAGACGTGCTGCGTCTTCTGCGGGTGGTAGCCGCGCTGCCGGTAGAAGCCGTGAGCCGCCTCGCGCTCGACGCGGGAACGGACCCGAACAGTGCGGAAACCGCGGCGCAGGCACCACGCTTCCGCCGCCGCCACCAGCTCGCCGCCCAATCCCTGGCCCCGCCGGTCCTGGCTCACGACGAGCCCTTTGATCTCGGCGACGCTGTGATGGGTGAGAGAAAAATCCGCGCCGATGTGGATCCAGCCGGCGACCGCGCCGTCCTCGAGCTCCGCCACGAGGAGCGCTTCGTCGCCCGACCGCCGCACGTGGTCGAAGCGCGGTTCGAGCTCGGACAGCGAAACAGGGTAGCCCAGCTGGACCGCCAGCTCGGAGACGGCCTGGAGATCGTTGGACACCATGTCCCGGATGCGCACGGGGGCACAATTATCGCTCTCATTCGGGATATCTTGCGCCACGATGCGACCGGACCTGCCAGCGCTCGGGCTGTTGAGCGCCATGATCACCCCGGCAGTCCTGATCTCCGCCTGCGGGGCCCTCATCTTTTCCACGTCCGCGCGTCTGGCGCGCGTCGTCGATCGGGCCCGCAAGCTCGCGGCGGCGGTCGAGGATCTGGCCGCGGGGAGGGTCCCGGATTTTGCGGCCGAGCGCCGGGAGGAGGTGGACCGGCAGCTGGAGGTCCAGTCCCGCCGGGTGCTGCTCATCCAGGGCTCGCTGGCCTCCCTGTACGTGGCGCTCTCGACGTTTGTGGCCACCACGATCGCGATCGGCCTCTCCTTCTTCGCCTCGTTCGCCGGGTGGATTCCGTTCGGCCTCGGTGTGGCCGGCACGATGGTCCTCTTCTACGGGTGCCTTCTGCTGATCCGCGAGGCGCGCCTGGCCATCCAGGCGGTCAAATCGGAGCTGGCGTTCGCCCAGAAGCTGCGCGGCCTGTACGAAGCGCGCAGCGGCTCGAACCGTTCCATCGGGTTCGACCGGAGCCGGTAGGAAACCGAAGGAAGGTCCAGAATGCCCCTCGAAGTCGTCGCGCCGCGCATCCGAGGCTTCCTGTGCACCAACGCTCATCCGGCCGGCTGCGCCGCATCGGTGGCCGAGCAGGTGCGGCGTGCCGAGCGGCGAAGCCGGGCGTCGGAGTGCGGAGGCCGCGCTCTTGTGATCGGGGCGTCCACCGGTTACGGCCTGGCGTCGTGGATCACCGCCACGTTCGCCTACGGGATGGACACCGCCGGCGTTTTCTTCGAGCGTCCTCCGACGGAGAAGAAGACGGCATCGGCCGGGTTCTACAACGCCGTGGCCGTGGCGCGGCTGGCGGCCGAGAAGGAGCGCCGGGTCGCCGCGTTCAACGGCGATGCCTTCTCCCACGAGGTCAAGGCCGGCGTGATCGAGCGCCTGAAGAAGGACTTCGGCCCGGTCGATCTCGTGGTCTACAGCCTGGCGTCCCCGGTGCGGGTTCATCCCGACGACGGGCGGACGATCCGCTCGGCCTTGAAGCCGGTCGGCCAGCCTTACACCACCAAGACCATCGACCTGGATCGCGGACGCGTCGTTGACGTGACCCTGGAGCGGGCGACGGAGGAAGAGATTTCCGACACCGTCGCGGTCATGGGCGGAGACGATCTGCGGCGCTGGATTGGTGCGCTGAAGGCGGAGGGCCTGCTGGCTCCCGGAGCGAAGGTGCTGGCCTACTCCTACATCGGGCCCAGGCTGACGTGGCCGATCTATCGGACCGGCACGATCGGCCGGGCCAAGGCGGACCTGGAAAAGACGGTCCGCGACCTCGACCGCGAGCTGGCACAATCGCTCGGCGGCCACGCCTGGGTCTCCGTCAACGCCGCGATGGTGACGCAGGCTTCGTCGGCGATTCCGGGCGTCCCTCTGTACCTGGCTCTGGCCGGCAAGATTCTCGACGAGAAGAAGCTGCTCGAATATCCCATCGATCAGATCCTGAGGCTCTTCGCCGAGCACGTCGGCCCGGGCGCGACGCCGGTGCTGGACGCCGAGGGACGGATCCGCATCGACGACCGGGAGATGAGCGAGGATGTGCAGAGAGTGGTGTCGGAGCGCTGGCGCGCGGTCACCACGGAGACCCTTCCGGTCCTGGCGGACTTCGCCGGGTTCCAGCGCGATTTCCGGCGCCTCTTCGGGTTCGAGGTCGAGGGGATCGACTATGCCGTGCCTGTCGAGATCGGAGCTTCGCTCCCGGATTAGCCTCCCTGCCTCCCGTCGGAGTCATGCTGTAACGCGGCGATGACAATCGGCTTCGGCGTCCTCGAATGGAGTCATCGCCAAGTCTCTCCAGCGGCGGCGGTTGGAGATCAGGCGGGCGCGGGCTCGACGGCATGGCTGTTGCGACTCCAACGAGCGGGGAGGTTGATATGACCAGGAAATCGAGATCACTGATCGGCGTCGCGGCTCTGGCCCTGGGGCTCTCCCTGTTGCCGGCCGGAGCGTCGGCCCAGACATGGGGACGCGGCGCGCATCGCGGCCCGAGAGTCTCCAACTCCGGCCGTTTCGGCGGGCACTTTCGAGGAGGCCCGGTTCGTGGACACGGCCGGGCGTTCGTCGGACCGACACGATTCGGACACCGAGGCTTCGTCGCGGGCCCCCGCTTCCATCACCGCTTCTTCGGCGCGGGGTTCCATCCCTTCCGCGTCGTTCGGGTCTTCGTCTACGATCCTTTCCCGCATTGGGTGGTTCGCCGGATCTACTACGACTGTGACCCGTACGACCCGTATTGTCCGTAACGTCGCTTCCGCTTGCTCGGGATCTGCACCTTCGGCGCACCGGCGCTCCGCTCGGCCGGATGCGGCCTCGACGGTCCGCTTGATCCCGAGCTGCGCTCTCGCTCCCGCGGCGCGCGCCTCCTCCCCTCTGGGAGACTTCGCGCGCCGCGAACCGGGGCCCGGAATCTTAGACCTTGGACCTTAGACCCCAAATCATCCCAAGTACGAGTTACTTCTTCAGCAGCTTGAAGGCGTGGCTCCAGGTGCCGCTGCGGATGCCGTAGAGCACCCACAGGATGCACATCGGCTCGAGCAGACGCGCGCCTTCGATGCCGCCGATGTCGATGGACGGCCAGCCGAAGGCGTCGAGGATCTCGGCGACCGTCTTCTTGGCGCCGGCGTCATTGCCGCAGAAGAACATGTCCGGAGGCCCTCCCGGCAACTCCGGCCGGAACATGAACGCGTTGCCCACGATGTTGAAGGCCTTGACCACGCGCGCCTTCGGAAGCCAGCGCTGCACCTGCTCGCCGCCGGAATCGGTGTGGCCCAACGCCAGCGACGGCGGGGCGCCTTCCTTGAAGATCAGTGGGTTGGTCGCGTCGATGACGACCTTGCCGGCCAGGTTTTCGGGTCCGGCCAGGCGCAGCGCGTTCTCGGTGCCGCTCCAGAGAGTCGCGACGACCGCTACGTCTCCGAACCGCGCCGCGTCGGCGAACGTTCCGCCGGAGGCCTTCGGCCCCGCCTTGGACACCCACGCGGCGACTTTCTCGTTGGCCGCGTCGCGCGCCCCCACCTTCACTTCATGGCCGAGCGCGACGAAACCGGCGCCCAGGGCCTTGCCGACGTCTCCCGACCCGAGAATCCCGATCTTCATCTTGTCCATACCGATCTTCTCCATGCCGGGAGTCTAGCTCGAACGAGGTCCGGCGGCGCGGCAACGGCGTGTGAGAGACTTCCTCCGAAACTTTCGCCGAGGTGACGGTGGAGATTCGCGACGTCGATTCCTTTCTCTCGTACTGGGAGCGCGTCCGCGAGCGCACCGCGCGGGTGGCGGCGCTCATCCCAGCCGATCGGCTCGAGTGGACCTACCGGCCCGGGAAATACACGCTGGGGGATCTGGTCCGTCACCTGGCCGGGATCGAGCGTTCCATGTATGCGGAGAATGTGCAGGGAAGACCCAGCCGGTATCCGGGGCACGGCCGAGAGCTCGCGGACGGTCCCGAGGCCGTGCGCGCTTATTTCCAACGCTTGCATGAAGAGTCCGTCGCGATTTTTCGCTCGCTCGCCCCCGAGGACCTCGAGCGAAAGTGCGTGCCGCCCGGAGGGGCGCCCATCGCGACGTGGAAGTGGCTGCGCGCGATGGTGGAGCACGAGATCCATCACCGTGGACAGATGTACGTCTATCTGGGAATGCTCGGAATCTCGACGCCGCCTCTCTACGGCCTGACGGAAGAGGAAGTCCGCCAACGGAGCGTGGCGACATGAGGTCTCGGGCCCCGGGCCGCCATTCGGGATGACAGAGAAGGGGAGGATCGCATGAGACGTTGGGGGTGGACCGGAGCCTGTCTGTGGGTCGTCGGCCTCTGTGCCTGCGCGGGCGGCTCGGTCCAGCCGATCGTGATCGATCTCTCCCATCCCACCCCCACGCCCACCGCCGCCGGTCCGCAACCGGCCGCGGCGCCGGCTCCGACGCCCGCTCCGCCGCCGCCGGCAGGGAGCCCGGCTCCCTCTCCCTCGCCGGATCGCGCGCCGGCGCCGACCGCGGCCTCGCCCGCCGAGCCGACGAAGGCCGAAGGGGTTCTCGACGCGCAGCGGGCGGCCTACAACCGTCACGAACTGGAAGGATTCCTCCGCTTCTTCGCTCCGGACGCCGTCCTGTCGGAGTTTCCAGACGGCCCGCGGCAATCGGGAGTCGGAGAGATCCGCGCCCGCTACGCCCGAGAGTTCTCCGAGTCTCCGACCGCGACGGCAACGCTGGTCCGCCGGATCGTGCAAGGGGACTTCGTGATCGAGCAGTGCGATATGGCCGGCCTGGCCGGGCGCGGGATCTCGTCGCTCACGACGATCTCGGAAGTTCGCGCCGGCAGGATCCAGCGAGTCTGGTTCGTCCGATAGACCATGCGGCCGGCGGCGAGAGCGGTCGTCCTCCTCTGCGCGGGCCTTTGCGCGCAAGCCCTGGCCAAGGGTGAGGAGCCGTTTCTCTACCGCGCCGCGCTGGTGCAGGCCGCGCCGGGAAAGCTTCTCGACCTGATCGACGGGTACAAGACGAGCCTGCCGTCCCTGGCGCAAAACGGCGACGAGGCCCCGATCTGGATGCGCCACAGCCAGGGAGACAGGTGGGACCTTCTTCTGCTCTTTCCCATGGGCTCGTGGGCCGAGTACGAAAGGCCGGATCGGATCGAGCGGCGCCATAAGGCTTCCCCCTTCTCGCCGCCGATGGCGGCCAGGCTGGCGCAGGACATCGCGTGGCAGGAAGACGTCTTCGTGTATGGGCCGCCTCTGCGCGAGGTGCGCGCGCGCGCGGACAAGGCCGGGTTCTTTCACGTCGAGATGTTCGAGGCCCTGCCCGGCCGGCGAACCGATCTCGAGCGCGAGCGGGAGATGGAGAACGCCTATTCCAAACGCCTGGGTCGTCCGGAAAATCTCATCTTCGTACGGGACCAGGGGGCGGCGTGGGACCTTTTCACGGTCGGCTGTTATCGCGACTTGAAGCACTACGCCGAGAGCGCGGACATCCCGCCGGCCGATCAGGAGGCGGCGGCGAAGGCCGCCGGTTTCACCTCGTCGAGCGACATCGGCCCGTATCTGCGCTCGTTGATCCTGCTGCACCACGACACTCTGGCCGTCGCGATCCGGTAGGAGGTCGAAGGGCGTGTTCGTCGGGCACTTCGGAGTCGGGCTCGCCGCCAAGCGAGCGGCTCCGCGGGTTTCGCTGGGGACGCTCTTGCTGGCGGTGCAGTGGGCCGATCTCGTCTGGCCGGTCCTTCTGCTGGCCGGCGTCGAGCACGTGCGGATCGCTCCCGGGCTCATGGCGGCAAGCCAGCTCGATTTCTACGACTATCCGTGGAGCCACAGCCTGGTCGCTTTGACCGCGTGGGGCGCGCTCTTTGCCGCTCTTCACTGGGCAAGAAAAAGGGACGCCGGAGCGGCGCTCCTGTTGTTCGCCGGCGTGATCAGCCACTGGTTCCTGGACGTCCTGATGCACCGGCCGGACATGCCCGTCTTCTTTCACGGGCCGTATCTGGGACTCGGCCTCTGGAATTCGATCCCGGCCACCGTGCTCCTCGAGGGGACGGTCTTCGCGGTTGGAATCGGGGTCTACGTCCGCGCGACGCGGCCGGTGGATCGGGGGGGCGTGTGGGCGCTCTGGCTGCTGCTGGGGATGCTCGCGGCGCTCTGGATCGGCGCGATGCTTGCACCTCCACCTCCGGACGCGCGCGTGGTGGCGATATCGGGCGCGGTCATGGGCTGGCTGGTCGTCCTTCCGTGGGGTTACTGGATCAATCGCCATCGCACGCGTCGCGTTCCTCTGTAATCCTCAGGGCTCTGGCAGCGTCGATCGATCAAGAGAAAGCGAGCAGCGACGTGACCTCCATCCAGCGAGCGGGCCTTCTCGGAGCGGCGGTCCTGCTCGCTGCGGCGGGCGGCTGCAAGGACTCCAACACGATGACGAACCCCGTTGCTCCGACCGCGACTCCAGCCTCGGACTCCGGCACGCCGACTCCGATCCCATCGGTCATTCCTTTTCCCCCGACCCCGACCGTCGGCACCCCGCCGCCGACACCCCAGCCGCCGGGTGGCTCCTCGCCGACCCCGGTCCCGACCGGGGCGACGCCCGTGCCGACGGCGACCGCCGTGGCCACGGCTCCTCCCACGCCGACCCCGTTCCTGACGCCGATTCCGTCACCGACATCGATCTTTCAGTCGCCCACTCCGGTGGCGTCCGATACGCCGATCTTCCAGACGCCGACGCCGGTGCCCAGCCCGACGTCCATCTTTCAGACGCCGACGCCGATCATCTGAGGCGGGCGGGCTACAATCCCGGAGATGAAGCATTTTCGAGCCTTGCCCTTGCTCGCGGCGGCGGTTTTTGCGGCGGCTGTGGCGCCGGCGGCGCGCGGAGCGCTGCCCTTCGTCGACGACGACTACGCGCGAGCCTTGACGCTGGCCCGCTCGCGGCAGGTCCCCATCTTCCTCGAGGCCTGGGCGCCCTGGTGACACACGTGCCGCTCGATGCGAGCTTTTGTCTTCACCGACAAGAATCTCGAGCGGCGCGCCGGACAGTTCGTCTGGCTCTCCATCAACACCGAGAAGAAGGAAAACGCCCCCGTTCTCGCGAAGTTTCCGGTCGAGGCCTGGCCTTCGTTCTTCGTGATCGATCCGAAGTCGGAGAAGGTCGTGCTGCGCTGGGTCGGCAGCGCGACGGTCGCGCAGGTCGGCAAGATTCTGGACGATGGCCGCGCCGCGGCGGGAGGCCGGGAACGGGGAGTCGATGATGTCCTGGCCCGCGCCGATCGGCTGTACGGCGAGGGCAAAAACGCCGATGCGGCCCGGGAGTACCGTCTCGCCCTCTCCCGGGCGCCGGCAGGATGGCCGCACTACGCGCGCGCGACCGAGTCGCTCCTTTTCGCGTTGGACGTCCTCCGGGAGTCCAAGGCGTGTGCCGAAACGGCCCGCGAGGCGTTTCCAAGGCTCGCGCACACGTCGTCCGCGGCCAACATCGCCAGCCTGGGCCTGACCTGCGCGACGCGGATCGATGCCGGGGACGCCTCCCGCGCGGGACTCGTCTCCGCGCTGGCCGAGGATGCCCGGGCCGTGGTCGCCGCGCCGCCGGCGGACGCCGCGGCGGACGACGTGTCATCCGTCTACGAATCGCTGGCCGACGAGCGCGAGGACGCCAAGGACGCGGAGGGCCGCCGCAAGGTCCTCATGACCTGGGCCGCTTATCTGGAAAAGCAGGCTGCCGCCGCGGGAAGCCCGGCCGGGCGGATGGTCTTCGATTCGCACCGGGTGGGCGCGTACCTCGAGCTCGGCGAGCCCGAGCGGGCCATCCCGATGCTGGAAGCCTCCGAGCGCGACGCCCCCGACGACTACAACCCGCCGGCCCGTCTGGCGCTCGCCTATCGGGCGATGAAGCGATGGGACGACGCCCTGGCCGCGTCCGACCGGGCGCTGGCGCGCGCCTATGGACCGCGAAAGATCGGGATCCTGACCGCGCGGGCCGAGATCTACGCCGGCAAGGGCGACGCAGCGGCGGCGCGCAAGACCCTCGAGGACGCGGTGGCCTACGCGGAGAGCCTCCCGCCCGGCCAGCGCTCGGAGCGGACGATCGCCGGACTGAAGAAGAAGCTGGCCGCCGCGAGCTGATCCGCGCCGATCCGCCTGCGAATGTCCTGGAACGGAAGTTTCGGTTCGACCGGGCGGCGCCTGTCACCGCCCGCGGGCGGCCGCGAGGGCCGCCCCTACGGCACGGAGGCGCTATGGGGATCTTCGTTCCAAGACACTAAGCCACGTAAAAGAGCACGGTCACGAAGTGCGCCACGCTTCCGCCGAGCACGAAGAGGTGGAAGACGCCGTGGCTGTGAGCGTACTTCTCGTCGACGAGGTAGAAGAAGACGCCGGCGGTGTAGAGGATGCCGCCCGTGACGAGCCAGGCCATTCCCGCCGCGCCGATCGACCGGTATAAGGGTGCGGCGGCCACCAGGGCGAGCCAGCCCATCAGGAGATAGAGCGAGACCGAGAGGGGACGAACTCTCTTTGGCAGCAGGAACTCCTGGAGAATGCCCGCGGCGGCCAGGAACCACACGACGGCCAGGAGCCAGTTCCCCTCCCTGCCTCGCAGGCTGATGAGCGCGAACGGCGTGTACGTGCCGGCGATCAGGACGTAGATGCTGGTGTGGTCCAGACGGCGGAAGACCCGCTTGGCCGGGCCGGAGAGGGAGTGGTAGAGGGTCGAGAAGAGATACAGCGCCACCAGCGCGGTTCCGTAGATCGCAAAACTCGCGATCTTTCGCGGGTCTCCGGATCGGATCGACGCCGAGAGCAGGGCGCCCAGCCCGGCCACCGCGAAGAGCGATCCCGCCAGATGGGTCAGGCTGTTGAAAATCTCTCCGCGGATCATGGAGCTCCCGCCCCGGCCTCAAGCTCGCGCGGGTTCGCGAAACGCGGTGAGCACCGGAGGAGGCCCCGGGTGCGCGAGAAGAAGGAGCGCGGCGCGCACGATCTCGCTCTGGAGCGCCGGGTCGTCCGGCCGCCCGAGAGGGTAGCCCAGGGGATAGGGCACGGACAGAGCCCGCGGAACTCCGACTTTCCGGGTGATCTCCGGAAGCATCGTGATCGAGGTCGTGGCGATGCCACGCCGCTCGAGGGCCTCCGCGATCAGACCGACCGTCTGATGACACATCGGTCACACCGGCACGAGCAGAGCGGCGTCGGCGCCGTCTTGCGCCAGCCGGTCGGCGAGGGCCGGGACGGTGCGCGAGACGAACCGGCCCGGTGCGGTGATCGACCCCATGACGGAGAACGCGCGGGGAGCGACCGATCCAATCTCGCCCCGCTCGGCCATTTCGCGAAGGCGATCGAGCGGGAACCCGAGGTTGCGGTCCTGCTCGAAGCCGGCGTGGTCGAACGCCTCGGACCGCTGTCCGATGTGGAGGCGCGAAACGTCGGTGGCCGCCGGGATCTCGCGCCAGGAGGGGTCCCCGCCTCGGATCGAGGCGTCGAACGGGGCCTGGTCCGGCAGGGACACGCCGCCGGTCGAGATCAACGCGACCCGCGATTGCGCCAGCGGCTTTCGCGGCGTCGTCCACGGCACCGGATCGACTTTCCGGAATCGGTAGCCGAGCAGGAAAAGCCGTTCCTTCAGCGAGAGGTCGGCGAATGAGGCCATCGGGCGCCCTCCGGAACGCTGCGGGAGAGATTACTCCGCGCCGGAGGCCCTCGCCTGATGCGATCGCATTGCGGAGCCCGCGCTCCGGCTCGCGTATCGTGTGACGCATGACGCGCTCCGGGCCGATTCTTCTCTGTCTCGCGCTGGCCGCTTGCGTGGCGGCGCCGGGTACGTTCTCTTCCGGCAGACGGCCGGCTCCGGCGCCGGCGCGCGAAATGGCAGTGACATTCGACGATCTGCCGGGCGTGGTCGCGCCCGAAGAGGGGCTGCCGGAGCTGGCGCGGCTGACGGACCGGTTGGTCCGGTCCCTCGCCGCGGAGCGGATCCCCGCGATCGGCTTCGTCAACGAGAGCAAGCTGGCGCCGGGCGGAGTCTTCCAGCCGGATCGGGCCGCGCTGCTCGAGGTCTGGCTCGACGCCGGGCTCGAGCTGGGCAACCACACCTTCTCGCACCTGGACCTGCACGCCTCCGCGCTCGATGCGTACGAAGAAGACGTCGTGAGCGGCGAAGAGACGGCGCGCCGGCTGCTGTCGGCGAAGGGTCTCACTCTCCGATACTTTCGCCACCCGTTCCTGCACACCGGCCGGTCGCTGGACACACGGCGCCGGCTCGAAGACTTCCTGGCGCGCCGCGGCTACCGCGTCGCACCGGTGACCGTCGATAACTCCGACTGGATCTTCGCCCGGGCCTACGCTCTGGCCGGGCGGCGGGGCGACTCCGCCGGCGCGCAGGCCGTGGCCGCGGCATACGTCCCATACATGGAGGAGAAGGTCCGCTACTTCGAGCGCCAGTCGTCGGCTCTGTTCTCCCGGGACATCCGACAGATTCTTCTCGTCCACGCCAATGCGTTGAACGCCGACCACTTCGTCGATCTCGCGCGCGCCCTCCGCGCGCGCGGGTATGCGTTCGTCTCGCTCGACCGCGCCCTCGAGGATCCGGCCTACGCCTCGGCCGACACCTTCATCGGTCCTGGCGGGATCTCGTGGCTCCACCGATGGGCTCTCTCCCGCGGGAAGAACAGCGTTCTGCCGGGAGAGCCGCGGGCTCCGCGTTTCGTCATGGACGCCGCCGGCGTCCCCGAGGAGTAGGAGTTCGCGGTCGATCCTCCGTCAGCGGGTCAGCAGGATCGAGAGGGAGTGAGCTTCGTTGTTCGCGGTGACCGCGTCGGCGCGTCCGTCGCCGTCGAAGTCGGCGAGAAGGACACGCCAGGTCCCGCGGCCCCCGTGCGGAACATGGACCACGCGAGAGGCGGAGAGGCCGTCCGGTCCTCCGAAGGCCACGGTCAACGCGTTGCTGTCGGCGTCGGCGGTGACCGCGTCGGCGATGCCGTCTCCGTTCACGTCTCCCACCGCGACGTCCCCCGGGGCGCGGCCGGTCGCGATCCTGACCCCCAGCCGGAAGTGGCCGCGGCCGTCCCCGAGCAGAAAGGTCAGGCCGTCGCCGGAGGGGTCCACGATCTGCCCGGAGTAGTTGGCGACCGCGAGATCGGGTTTTCCGTCGCCGTTCAAGTCGGCCACGGCCACCGCGAAGGGGGATGGGCCGGCGGATGTCGGAGGATTCTCGGCGCCCGTGAAGTGGCCATGCCCGTCTCCGTGGAGGATGGTGACTCCGCGCTCGACCATGTTGGGAGCCACGATGTCGCAGCGGCCGTCTCCGTCCACGTCGCGCAGAACGAGGTTGCGATAAGGCTTGCGCCCGGCCTCGATCGGGACGCCAGGAGTGGCGAAGCGCCCGGTCCCATCGCCGCGCAGCAGGGTGAATCGGTTCTCGGCCCAGCTGTCGATGACGAGATCGAGGAACCCGTCCCCGTCGACGTCGCAGGCGCCGATCGTGTGGGGATGAGGATTGCTGCGGACGTGAAGCGGCGACCCGGGCGCGGGCCGAAATCCCCCGCGGCCGTCTCCCAGAAGGATCGTCACGAGGGGAGTGCCGTGATTGGCGATGGCCAGGTCGAGGTGGCCGTCCCGGTTCAAGTCGGCGACCGCGATCTGGATAGGGGACGGCCCGGCGGGAAAGCTCTTGCCGCGCTGGAATCCTCCGCGGCCGTCTCCCCGAAACACGACCACGTCCTGCGCCAGGTTGCTGGCGACGATGAGGTCGAGCTTCCCGTCTTCGTCGAAATCGCCCGCGGCGAGCGAGTTCGGCTGGTGGTCCGATCCCAGGTCGATCGTTCGGGCCGGCCGCCACGGCGAGGCCGGTTGCCGCGGTGGGGAGCCGGGTCCAACGAGAAGGGAAAGGGCCGGCAGGAGGGCCCAGTGCATTCTCATGCCTGGAAGGACGCGGGGCCGCCGTCGGCGTTAACGAGCACCTCGGTCCAGGGATGTTGACATATAAGTAGCGATGACCCATGACCAGATCCTTCTTCGACTCCGTCGGCGTCGAGGTGCTCGATCCGCGCGGCTCTCACCGGCAGTTTCGGTGCCGCAAGTGCGGCGCGACGTGGCGGCCCAGGCGCGAGATGTCGGGGCGATTAAGGCGCGAGGATTGGGTCTGCTGGCGGGGCTGCAACTCGACCGCCGCGCCCGGCGAAGGAGACACCGACGGCTTGACCTCGGAAGGCCCGAGTCCTAGCCTCGACCGGTGAGCTCCAGGGAACATCGACCTCAGCGGACCGTGACGCCGGGCCGCGTGCGGGCGGCGCGAGGGATCGCGATCGCCGCGGACTTCCTCCAGATCGTCGTGTTTCCCGTGTTTCTGCCCGGGGCGGCCTCGATCGTCAACGACGCTCTGGACGCCGCGGTGGCGTTGGCGATGCTGGCCCTGGTCGGATGGCACTGGGCCTTTCTTCCGACTTTTCTTGCGGAGCTCGTCCCGTTCTTCGACCTGGTCCCGACCTGGACGGCGGCCGTCTTCTTCGCCACGCGGGGAGGAGCCAGTCCGAAGTCCGACATCGCCGGCCCGAGGGGGACAGGACCGGTGATCGACACCGAGGTCGTGTCGTCGTCGCCGGCTCGGCCCGAATCCAACATCCGCCCCCAGGTGTAGTTAGGATTCGTCCGGCCTTGAACTTCAGACCTTGAACCTTAGACTTTTCCTTTCCGGAGGCTCCCATGGGTACAGAGAAAGCGACATTCGCGGCCGGCTGTTTCTGGGGCGTGGAGGCGGCGTTCCGGCAGATTCCCGGCGTCGTCGCGACGGCGGTGGGTTATAGCGGCGGCCACACCGCGGATCCGACCTACAAGGACGTGTGCACGGACCAGACCGGCCATGCCGAGGTCGTGCAAGTCGAATTCGACCCCGCGCGCGTGACGTATGACCAGCTTCTGGACGTCTTCTGGAACGAGCACGACCCGACGCAGTGGAACCGGCAGGGGCCGGACATCGGGACCCAGTACCGGTCGTCTGTTTTCTTTCACACGCCCGAGCAGCGCACGGCGGCGCAGCGCTCGAAGGAGGCCCTGGAGGCGAGCGGCCGCTACAGGAAGCCCGTGGTCACCGAGATCACCGCCGCCGCGCCGTTCTTTCCCGCCGAGGAGTACCACCAGCGTTATCTGGAGAAGCGCGGGCTGGCGACCTGCAAGATCTCGCAGCCTGCTGAAAAATGATTGCAGGCGTCGCGGCGCCTCGGATCCGACCCCGCGGCCCTTGCAAACGCTGCTCCACACCCTTTTTAGAAGCCTGGCGAGAAGGAGCGGCCGGCTCCGGGGGTATCATCATGGAGGCCGGAGCGGTCCGGCCGCGAGGGGACCAATGAAAAGGGTCGTGCTGATCCCGATCGAGCCCGGGAAGAATGGCAACGAGCGCCGCCGGAACCAGCGGCGCAACGGCGTGCCGCGGCGTCTGGGATCGGTTCGCCGGTCGGGCGCGTCCAAGCCCCGCGAGGATCAACGCATGGCGATCGAGCGCCGCGACTCCGGCGACCGCCGGCGGCTTCCGGATCGGCGGCTGGGCCTGACGCTCGATCTGGACTGGTCCGAGCTCGAATAAGGAAGTCTCGCCTCCGGCGTCGCGGCCGAGCTCTCGGCGGCGTCTTCTTTCTTCGTTTCTCGATCCGACGTCTCCCGCCCACTGGTTTCGCGTTATCCTCTTTCCGGAGCCCATGACCGACTGGAAACGACTCTCCGACGAGGAGTTGGCCCGGCGGGGCCGGGATCTGGTGCGGCGGCGCCAGTATTCGCTCGGCCACGAAATGCTGGCCGAGTACTGCGCGCGGCAGGTGGCCCAGGACCAGCCGATCGGCGCGTCGGTGATGGCGGCCTACGGGCTGGCCATCGGAATGACCGGAGACGTGCGCGAAGGGATCGAGACGTGTCAGCGAGCGCTCTCGGCCGACCGCCGCAACGCCGAGATCTGGACCGCGATGGCCCGCCTGACGATGCAGGCCGGCATGCGCAAGAAGGCGGTGGACGCGATCGCCCGCGGCCTCGCGCTCGCGCCCCGTAATCGGGAGCTCGTCGAGCTGCGTGAGACGCTCGGCGAGCGCCACCGTCCGGCCGTTCCATTTCTCCCGCGCGACAACGCCGTGAACGTCCGTCTCGGACGGGTCTTGCACAAGTTGCGCAAGGGCGGCAAGGGCAAGACGAAACCGGCCTGAGCGATTCGCCCCACAGGCCCGCATGCGACGTCTCGAGGTGACGGAGGCCGGGCAACGGTACGCGTCGAGCCTGGTCGAGGTTCCCGACCCGCGTCCGGCGGCGGGCGAAGTTCTCATTCGCGTCGCGGCGTCCGGCGTGAACCGCGCGGATCTTTCCCAGATCGCCGGGCACTATCCGCCTCCGGCCGGCGAGCCGGAGACTCTGGGTCTCGAGGCCGCTGGCACGGCCGTGGGCACGGGCAAGCTCGTGTGCGCCCTGCTGGCGGGAGGGGGCCATGCCGAGCTCTGCGCGGTCCCGAGCGGTCAGATTTTTCCCGTCCCCCGAGGCATGGATCTCATTTCCGCGGCGGCGATCCCCGAGGCGTTCCTGACGGCGTTCGTCAATCTCGCCGGCGAGGCAGGGTTGCGCCCCGGAGAGACCCTCCTGGTCCACGCCGGCGCGTCCGGCGTCGGACTGGCCGCGATCCAGACGGGCAAGCTGCTGGGCGCGAGGGTCGCGGCGACGACACGAACGGCGGGAAAGATGGAGGCGCTCCAAGACGCAGGGGCCGACCTCGCCATCGACGCGACGGCGGCGTCTTTCGGCGATGCGCTCGAGTCCGCTTGGGGACAGGACGCCGTCGGAGTCGTGCTCGACCCGATCGGAGCGCAGACGCTGGCGGAGGATCTGCGGGTGCTCGCCCCGGGAGGGCGCGTCGTCGTTCTTGCCACGATGTCGGGAGCGCGGGCCGAGCTCGATCTGAGCCGCCTCATGGCCAAGCGGGCGCGGCTGATCGGCTCGGTGCTGCGCGGCCGCTCCCGCGCCGAGAAAGCCGCTCTGGTCGAGCGCTTTCGGCGCGAGATCCTTCCGGCTTTCGACGGAGACCGGTTGCGGGTGTTCATCGATTCCGTCCATGCGCCGCAGGATGCCGCCGCGGCTTTCACCCGGATGCGCGAGAACCGCAACGTCGGCAAGATCCTGATCGATTGGAGCCGGACCGAATGATTTGCGATTTGAGATTTGTGATTCGCGATCTCTGGAATCTGACTCGTCACCCGTCACTCGTCACTCGTCACTGATTCCAATGCGCGAATACCTTGCGGCGATCGACCAGGGAACGACCGGCACGCGGTGCATCCTGTTCGATCGGGAAGGGAGACCGGCCGGGTCGGCGTACCGGGAGCATCGCCAGATCTTCCCGCGGCCCGGCTGGGTGGAGCACGACGCCTCCGAAATCTGGGAGCGGACGGGTGAGGTCGTGGCCGAAGCCCTGAGCGCAGCGCCGCTCGGCCAGGTCCTCGCGGTCGGCGTCACGAATCAGCGCGAGACGGTCGTGGCGTGGGATCTCCGCGACGGGCATCCCCTGTCCCCGGCGATCGTGTGGCAGGACACCCGCACCGCGGAGCTCTGCCGCCGCTGGATCGAGGAGGGCTGGGAGGAAGACACGCGGGCCCGCACCGGCCTGCCGATCTCGACCTACTTCTCCGCGAGCAAGATCCGGTGGCTCCTCGAGAACACGCAGGGGTTGCGTGAGCGCATCGCCTCGGCCCGCGCGTGCGTCGGGACGATGGACGCGTGGATCATCTGGAACCTGACCGGAGGATCGCGCGGAGGGACGCTGGTGACGGATCCGACCAACGCATCCCGAACGCTTCTGTGCAACCTGGCCGGGCTCTGCTGGGATCCCGTTCTGCTCGATCGCTTCGGCGTGCCCCAGGGCGCGCTTCCCGAGATCCGACCGTCCGTGGCTCGCGAGCCGTACGGGCGCACCGTGTCCGGCGGGCCCTTCGGCGGAGGCGTCCCGGTGTGCGGAGATCTGGGCGATCAGCAGGCCGCGCTCTTCGGACAAGCCTGCTTCGAGGCCGGCGCGGCCAAGAACACGTACGGCACGGGATCGTTTCTCTTGCAGCACACCGGGGAGATCCCGGCGGCGAGCGTCTCGGGGCTGCTGGCGACGGCGGCCGGAGCCGGAGGGCAGGAGCGCGCCTACGCTTTGGAGGGCTCCGTGGCGGTGACGGGCTCCGCGGTGCAGTGGCTTCGCGACAACCTGGGGCTGATCGCCAGCGCGGCGGAGACCGAGTCGATCGCCGGAGAGGTTCCCGATTCCGGAGGCGTCTACTTCGTTCCGGCGTTCTCCGGTCTCTTCGCGCCCCACTGGGACATGCGGGCGCGGGGAGCGATCGTGGGACTGACCCGCTTCGCCACGCGGGCGCATCTGGTCCGCGCCACCCTGGAAGCCATCTGCTTTCAGAGCCGGGAAGTCGCCGATGCGATGGCCGCGGATTGCGGCCGGCCGCTCCAGTCCATCAAGGTCGACGGCGGAGCGACGGTCAACGATCTGCTCATGCAGATGCAGGCCGACATCCTCGGTGTTCCGGTCGTGCGGCCGGTCGTACGCGAGACCACGGCGCTCGGCGCGGCGTTTGCCGCGGGGCTGGGGGCCGGAGTGTTCGGATCGACGCGGGATCTCTCCAGGCTGTGGAAGGCGGATCGCACGTTCGAGCCGGCGTGGGACGAGGCGCGGCGCGAGGAAGCGCTGCGCGGATGGAAGCGCGCCGTGGAACGCTCACGAGATTGGATCGAGCCGTAGGCGACGACGAATTCAGGAAGCGGGGCTGGCGGAGAGGGTCGCCATCCACTTCTCGAACGCGGCGAGATCGTCTCCCTTGAGGCGCTTGCGCACGCCGGCTGCGTGCGAGGAGAGCACGGACGGCTGATCGAAGGGAAGACGGGCGTACATCTTGCCCCCTTTTTCGTGACAGGGAGCGCAGTGGCGGGCCAGCACGGGTCGGATCGCGGTCACGAAGAGGTCTTCGCCGCCCGCCGGGGCCGGAGCTCCGGCCGCGGAAGGAACCGCGGCCAGGCGGATGTATCCGTCGGCGTGCGTTGCGGGGCCGCAGCCGGCGGCGCTGGCGGGATGCGTGAAGTGAATCAGGTCTCCTCCGCGAGGAGGATGAACGTATTCACCTTTGATCTCCAACCGGTCGCCCGGCTTGGCGTCGAGCCACTCTCCGCCGCACGACAGGTCGTGCACGACGTGAACGGGGGTTTTCGTGTCGATGGCGAGAATCGGATCGCCCGTTCCTCGATCGGCAGCCGGCTCGGCGGAGACGATGAGGACGTCGAGCTCCTCGAACTCGCGGTGGTTGGTGTGCGTCGTGCGGCGCGGCGCGGTCTCGACACGGGCCACTGCCGTGATCTCGGCGTGGAGACTCCGGCGATGGGACCGGGAACGGGAGGACGCCGGCGCCGGAGAAACGAGAAGCGAGAACAGGAGCGCAGCCGTCGCGAATCGCATCGACTCATTTTCGCGCAGGTGTCGGAAAGAAGAGGATTGCCCGATTCCGGGCGCCGAATCGCGGCGGGCGCGACCAGGTCCCGGGACCTGTCTCCGGACATGTCGCTGAGACAGTCGAGTCACGACCTCTCTCGAGATAAAATCTTCTGTCGAAAGCGCTTGCTCCTCCGATGTGGTGGCATGGCCCTTGCGCTCCAAGCAGGACAGATGTTTGGAAGAAAGGGAAGACACCGGCAGGCGGGCTTCACGTTCGTGGAGATTCTGATCACAGTTGCCGTGATCGGGATTCTGAGCGGGATCGCCATTCCCAACGTGGCCAGCGCCCTGCGACGAGCCAGGCAGCGGCGCACGATGTGCGACATGCGGGTTCTCGGGGCGGCGCTGGAGTCGTACGCCGCCGACCACAACGTGTATCCGTCCGCTTCGGCGGCCTCCTGCGTGCCCGGCGTTTCCTTCCCGCCGGTCGAGCCCTTGAAGCCCGGCGCTTTCTCGGGCCTGGTCCCCACCTACATCGCGCAGCCGCCCTCCCGGGATGGCTGGGGGCGGCTGTTCGGCTATACGCTCGATTCGACCGGCGCGTTCTATCTCATTCAGTCGCGGGGCGAGGACGGAGGCGACTTCGAAAAGCTTCTGTGCGGCCCGATGTCTGATTTCAACGACGACATCGCGTATTCCAACGGCAACTTCGTCCAGTGGCCCTCCGGAGGAGTCCCGCCGAGCACGCTGTCCAAGCTCGCGCCCTAAACGGGGCGTAAAGCGTAAAGCGTAAGGCGGAAGGCGAAAAACCGATTCGAAGAGTCGTCCCTGGCCTAACGCCTACCGCCACCCTCTTCCCTCGCTCCCGCTCGGGAGACTTCGCGCGCCGGGAGCTGAAGGAAGGGCTGGGCGGATTCGAGAAATTCGCTTGACTAGGGCTTGCCGCGGTGGCCTGCTGATCAACGCCTCACGCCTCACGCCTCACGCCTCACGCCTCACGCCTCTCCTTATGTCGCGGTGTCCGGGCGAGCCCCTTGATATCGTTCCGGGAGCCACGACGAATCGACAGGAGCGAAACCTCGAGAGGTGTCCGATGATCCGCATTCCCATCCTGTGTCTGGCGCTCCTGGCCGCCTCCGCCGCGGGCGGCCAGCAAAAGTGCGACACCTGTTCGATGCCGGGCGTGTCCGGCGCTCCGAGCCCGGCCGGCGCCGACGCCGCCGCGCAGGAGCTCCGGAAGCTCGACGCGGAGCTCGACCGGGCGATCCTCGCCGGCGACAAGGAAGCGGTCGCCGCCATTCTGGCCGACGACATGATGTCCTTGGACGACGGAGAGACGGTCCTGGACAAGGAGCACCGGTTGAAACGCGTGGGGAAATCGCCTCCGTCGATGAACTTCACGATCGAGACCAGGGACGTCGCCGTCAAGATCTTCGGCGACGCCGCGGTCGTGACGTCCCGCAAGAAGCAGACCTGGGAGCTCAACGGGCGTCCCGACGCGCGCACGTTTCGGGAAACCAACACGTACGTCCGCCGCGAGGGCCGCTGGCGACTGGTCGTGTCCCAGCGATCGGACGAGGCGCCTCCGTATGCCGCCAGGGACGTCGCGTTCGATCTTCCCTCCGACCCCGCGCACACGCTCGGCAACCCGGACGCCACGATCGTCCTGTACGAGTATTCGGACTATCAGTGCCCGTTCTGCCGCCGGTTCGCGGCCGAGACGCTGGCGCGCGTGAAGAAGGAGTACATCGATTCCGGTCGGGTGGCCCTGGTCTTCCGCAATTACCCCTTGGAGATGCATCCCCGAGCCTTTCCGGCGGCGATCGCCGCGGAGTGCGCGGTCCCGGAAGGGAAGTTCTGGGCCATGAACGAGCGTATCCTGCGCGAACCGGCCGCTCTCTCCTCCGAGGATTTCGCCCGCGACGCACGCGAGATCGGACTCGATTCCGACCGGTTCGACCGGTGCGTCGAGGACGCCTCGATCGCCGACGGGATCCGACGCGGGATCCGCGAGGCGGCCGCGCTCGGGATCGCCGGGACACCCCAGTTCGTGATCGGGGTGCGCACCGCCGGGGACTCCACGGTTCGGGCGGTTCGGATGATCGAGGGCGCGTATCCCTACGAGATCTTCCAGGCGACGCTCGAAGGCGTCCTGCGGACGCGGGGAGCCGCTCCGGCGGAAGGGCGATGACCGACCGCCCCGCGGACGACCGCCGCCGGGCCAACAATATCTAGATTGTTGGATCCAGGATCCGCCCGGACCATCCTCGTCACCGGCTCCACCGGCGGCATCGGCCTGGAAACGGCCCGGTCCCTGGCCCGGATGGGCGCGGAGGTCGTGGTCGGAGCCCGCGACGCCGCGCGCGGCCAGGGCGTCGTCGATGAGCTCCTGCGCGCCGGCGGCCGGGCCGAGCTCCTGACGATCGACCTGGCGTCGTTCGCGTCGATTCGGGAGGCCGCGCGGCGGCTCGCGGCGGCGCATCCAAGGCTGGACACGCTCGTGAACAACGCGGGGATCGTCCAACGCTCCCGCCGGCTTTCGGTCGACGGGCACGAGCGGACGTGGGAGACGAACTTCTTGGGACCGTTCCTGCTCACGCGGCTCTTGCTGCCGGCGCTGCGAGCAGCTCCCAGGCCGCGGGTCGTCCACGTCGGCTCGGAGGCCCACAGGGTCGGCCGTCTGGACTGGGACGATCTGGAGCTGGAACGGGGCTACGGCGCCTTCAAGGCCTACGCCAACTCGAAGCTCGCGCTGCTGCTCTTCACGCGCGAGCTCGCGCGCAGAGAGCCGTCGGTCGCGGTCAACGCGGTCCATCCCGGCACGATTTCCACGGGTATCTGGCGCGCGGCGCCCGGGCTTCTGAGGCGGATTCTGACGGCCGTCCTTCCGCGCGCGGAGAAGGGCGCTGCCCCGGTGGCTCGCCTGGCCGCCGCGCCGGAGCTCGACGGCGTGACCGGCCGGTATTTCGACCGCTTCCGCGAAGCGACCCCGTCGGAGCGGGCCCGAAACGACGCGGACGCCGCACGGCTCTGGGACATCGCGGAGAAGGCCACGGCGCAGGCTTGACGAAACCGGGGCCGATGGTTTTCGTACCAGCCACCATCCGAAAAGGCTGGAAGGAGGACACAATGTCGCCTTCCCTGCGCCCTCGCAAACTGGTCCTGGCGGCGGCTTGTTGGACGGCGGCGGCGGCCGTGCGCGCCCAGGTGCCGCTCTAACTGCCGCAGGCCAGCCCCGCCGCCGCCGTCAGCCAGACCGTCGGGTTGACCGAGATCGAGATCGTCTACCACCGGCCGGCGGTCAACGGGCGGAAGGTCTGGGGCGGGCTCGTGCCCTATGGCGAGGTCTGGCGGGCCGGCGCCAATGAGAACACCACCGTCAAGTTCTCCACGACGGTGACGGTCGAGGGGCACAAGCTCGCCGCGGGCACCTACGGGCTCCATATGATCCCACGCGAGAAGGAGTGGACGATCGCCTTCTCCAACGTCAGCTGGGCCTGGGGGAGCTTCAGCTACGATCCGAAGGAGGACGCGCTGCGGGTGACGGTGACTCCCCGCGAGGCCCCGTTCGAGGAGAGGCTTTCCTATCGATTCGACGACCCGACCGAGACCGCCGTGACCGCCTCGCTTCATTGGGAAAAGGTCGCGGTCCCGTTCCGGATCGAGGCCGATACGCCCTCCGCGGTGGTGGAAGACCTTCGCAACCAACTGCGCGGACTCCCGCGCTTCTCGTGGCAGGGATGGAACCAGGCAGCGGCGTACTGCGCTCAGCACGGCGTCAACCTGGACGAGGCGTTGAAATGGTCCGATCAGTCCATCGGCCTGAACGAAAACTTCCAGAACCTCAGGGTCAAGGCGGCGCTGCTGGAGAAGAGCGGCGACGCGAAGGCCGCCGAGGCGCTCCGAGCGCGCTCCATGAAAATCGCCACCGAAGTCGACCTGAACGCCTACGGGTATCAGCTTCTGGGACAGAAGAAAGCCGACGACGCGATCGCGATCTTCCAGCGCAACACCCGTGAGCATCCCCAGTCCTGGAACGTGTGGGACAGCCTGGCCGAGGGCTACGCCACGACCGGGAACAAGAAGGCGGCCATCGACAACTACTCCAAGGCGCTGGCGATGGCTCCGGAGACGCAGAAGAAGCGAATCCAGGACGCTCTGGCCAAGCTCAAGACCTAGCAGCCTGCGGAAGAATGATTGCGGGCGTCGCGTCGGGGCTCTTGCAAGTCATCGGGTCCGACTGCCGACTGGCGACTGGCGACTGGCCCGGTGCGCTTTTTGCATGCGCGGGGAAACGGACATTCGCACGCGCGCCGATGGAACAGCAGCCGACGAAGCTTCTCCGCCGCCAATGCAGGCGATGCCGCAAGACGTACCTGAGCGAGGTCCCCGGCGTGCTCAAGGGTGGCGAGTTCTGGCCGAGTCGATGCCCGGCCTGCGGGAAGCTCGAAGTCGACTTCATCGCGCCCGGAAATTGGGTCGAAGGGGGAGCGGCCCGCGTGCTCCCGTTCTCCGCGCCCGGCGCGGAGAGGTCGCGGAAGATTCGGTAGACCGCAGCGGGAGAGTCAGGGGGCCTGGGAGTCGAACTCGGCGGCGAGCTTCTTCGGGGCGACGGCGCGGTAGCTCTCGCGGATCCAGGCCTTCAAGACGTCGATGGGCGGGGCCTCGCCGGAGGAGAACGTCGCGGTGATCCAGCCGGACTTGCCCAGTCCGTAGCCGGTTTTCCTGGCGAACGGCAAGTCCAGGGCCTCTTCGTTCGAGTGGGGCAGCTTGACCGACAGCCCCATGCTCCCGCCCGGGACCGGATCGGCCCCCAGGAAGACGAAGACCTTGCCGTGGACTTTCGCCACCCGTTCTCCCCACGGGAAATCCTCGGTGGCGCCGGGGAATCCGAGCGCGAACTCCCGGAGGGTCTTCGAGGCGCGGGACAGGTCGGTCGCCGTGGACCGGCCGGAGCCGGAAGGACGCGCTCGGGCCTCCGTCGTCTTCTTCAAGCAAACCGCCGGGCGTCGAAGACTTCGCCGGTGCGCCGGCCTTCGACGCTCTCGACGTAGGCCGCGGCGACCTTGCCCGCGGGAAGGCCGCCGGACGGATCGCGGCCCATCGCGGCCAGTGTTTCCGAGACCCACGGGGGGCTCACGGCGTTGATCCGGACCTTGCGCGGCATCTCCAGCGCGGCGGCCCGGGCGAACGCCTCGACGCCCGCGTTGACGAGGGAGATCGCCGAGCCGCCGGGAGCGGGCTCGGCCGCGAGAACGCCGCTGGTCAGAGTGAATGACCCGCCGTCGCGCACAAGGCCGAGACCGAAGCGGACCAGGTTGACCTGCCCCATCAGCTTGCTCCCGAGCCCCAGCTGGAAGTCCGCGTCGGACAGGCTCGCGAGCGGGCCGAACTTGGCGAGCCCCGCCGCACAGATCATCGCGTCGAACGCGCCGATCGCGTCGTACAGCTTCCGGATCGAATCGGGCGAGGCGAGATCCACCCGATGCTCGGCGCGCGAGTGGGATGCTCGGACGATCTCGTGGCGTCCCTCGAGCGCGCGCGCCACGGCGGCTCCGATCGTTCCGCTGGCTCCGATCACCACGATCCTCATCGTCGTCTCCTTCCGCGGCACACCCGGCCTCGGGCGAGGATTGTACGGCGATCGGACCAGCGCCCGCCTCCGCGCGGCCGTCGGGTTAAGCTCCCCCCGGATCCCCGCGAGAAAACGCATGAAGATCGACCTGCACACGCATTACTACCCGCCGCGCTACTTCGAGATGATCCGGGACTCGCCCGGTGATTTCTCATTCGGCACGGATCCCACCGGCCGGACCATCATTCGCCACCGCGGCGCCCGCTTCTTCGGGATCACGCCGCCCATGACGGATCCCGCCCGGCGCGTCGAGGACATGGACCGCGTCGGCATCGACGTGGAGGTCGTGTCCCTCTCGACCCCCAATGTCTTCTTCGCCGACGCGGCGGGCCAGCCCGAGATCGCTCGGATGGTCAACGACGCCTACGCCGAGCTCGCGGCGAGTCACCCCGGACGTTTCAGAGGTTTTGCCTCGATTCCCATGGACGCGCCCGACGCGGCGCTGGCGGAGCTGCACCGCGCCGTCGGCGGCCTGAAATTGAACGGCGTGATTCTTCTCTCAAACATCCGCGGGCGCGCGCTGACCGACCCGCTGTACCGCCCCTTCTTCGAAGAGGCCGACCGGATGGGACTCTGCATCTTCCTCCATCCCATGCTGCCGGCGCAGTCCGAGCCGTTCAACGAATACGTGTTGGGTCCGCTCGTCGGCTTCCCTTTCGACACGACGCTCGCGGTGGCCCGCATGTGCTTCGACGGGATGTTCCGCGACTTTCCGAGGATCCGCTGGCTGATCGGTCACCTGGGCGGGGCGATCCCCTATCTCATGGAGCGGCTGGACAACGGATTCCGCGATTTCGCGGAGTGCCGAGCCAGGATCGACAAGCTGCCCAGCGTGTACTTGAAGCGCCTGTACTACGACACCGTCACGTTTAGTCCTTACACGCTGAGCATGGCCCGCGATCTCGTCGGCGCCGATCACATGGCCATGGGGAGCGACTACCCGCACATGCTGGGCTCCATCGACCGGGCGGTCTCGTCGATCGCCGCCTTGGCGATCCCGGACTCCGAGAAGGAGCGCATCTTCAGCGGCACGGCGCTCTCGATCTGTAACAATATTTAGATTGTTAGACGGCGGCGGGTCCTCACCGCGTTTCGTCCGGGCGGTCGGGTTGCTCGGCCTGACCGCGATCGCGGTCAACGGCGTCGTGGGGTCCGGCATCTTCGTGCTGCCGGCCACCGTGGCGGCCCTGACCGGCGCGGCGAGCCCGGCCGCCTACGTCGTGGCGGCGGTGCTGATGGCCCTGGTCGTGGCCTGCTTCGCCGAAGCCGGGAGCCTGTTCGAGGAGACCGGCGGGCCGTATGTCTACGCGCGCGAAGCCTTCGGCCCGATGGCCGGGTTCCTGGTGGGGTGGATGTTCTTTCTTTCGCGCCTGGCCGCGGCCGCCGCGATCGGGAACGCCTTCGTGGCGTACGTCGGCTATTTCTGGCCCGGGGCATCGCAGGGAGCCGGCCGCGCGGCGCTCCTGACGCTCGCGATCGGAGCGCTGGCCGCCATCAATGCCGTCGGCGTCCGTTCCGGAGCGCGCACGGTCAACGCCCTGACGGTCGCCAAGATGCTCCCGTTGCTGCTCTTCGTCGGCGCCGGGCTCTTCGCCGTGGATCCGTCGCGTTTCACCTTCCTCGCCCTTCCTCCCATGCACGCCTGGAGGCAGGCGAGCCTGCTGCTCGTCTTCGCCTTCGGCGGCTTCGAGAACGCCAACGTTCCGACCGAGGAAGCCCTCGATCCCCGGCGCCATCTGCCGATCGCCCTGGTCGCTGCGATCGCCGTGACCGCCGTGCTCTACGTGCTGATCCAGATCGTGGCGCAGGGGACGCTGCCCGGACTCGCGTTGGACCCGACTCCTCTGGCGTCTGCCGCGGCGCGATTTCTCGGCCCGGCCGGCGCCGCGATCCTGACCCTCGGCGCGGTCCTCTCGACCCTGGGAAGCGAGAGCGCGCTGGCGCTCGTCGGGCCGCGAATCCTCTACGCCTTCGGCCGCGATGGGCCGCTCCCCGGTGCGCTCGCACGGATCCATCCGCGCTTTCGCACGCCGCACGTCGCCGTCGCCGCCTTCGCCGCCCTTGCGCTCGCGGCCGCGCTCGCCGGCTCCTTCGCCACACTCGCCGCGGTGAGCGCAATCGCTCGCCTCGTCTTCTCCGCGGCGACCTGCCTGGCTGTGCCGGTGCTTCGCCGCCGCATGCCGCGCGCTCCCTTCCGCGTGCCGGGAGGAGTCGTGGTGCCTCTGGCCGCAGCCGTGCTCTCCGTCTGGCTCCTCACCGGCGTGACCCGAGATCAGGCGGCGGCAGGCGGAATCGCTCTGGCCACCGGCCTCCTTCTCTACCTTCTCGGCGCTTCCCGCGCGGCGTCTCCTGTCGCCTGAGCCGTCGGCATCGATGGCCGCGCTGTCACGCAGCCGCGCAGGACGGGTCCCTTTTGGCACGGCGGATGGACCGCTCCCGGATGAGCGACCACAGACTCCAGGCGGTCGCCGCCCCTAGGACCAGCTGGAGAACACCTGTGACTTCGAAGAAGACGTCGTTGGGGAGCTCGTAGGCCGGCGGCGGGAAGAGGCTTCGCATCACCGCCGGGGACGCGCCTGCGAAGAAGAGCGCGTTCTTGAGGGCATGGTTGTAGCCGCCCTCGAAGACGCCGATGGCCGCGACCGGAACAACGAGGACGACCGCGGCGAACACCCGGAACGCGATGTTGCCCGCCCGGTGGGCCGGCCGTCCTTGAAAAACCCGGAGCGACCCGAGAAGTGCCGCCGCAGCGAGCCCGGCGAACAAAACAACGTGGAGTCGCCATGGCGTGTCGTAAACAAAGGCTCCATAGACATGATGGACGCTCGTGAGCAACAGGACGGCGAGCGCCATCCCCAACACCCGGCGTACGGGCCGTTCGGACGAGACGAGTCTTGTGTCGGACATGGAAGTGCCTCCCTTTCGATTGCTTTCGATTTCGAACATTCTGTTCTATAGTGAACACAAGTCTCTTTTACGAAAATGCCGTGAGCACGGCAAGCACGGTTGGGCAGCCCTTGTCTCGTATTGGACACATCGGCGTGAACTGTTCGGAAAGCGGGGTCAAAGTGGCGAGAAAAGAAGATCGACGGGTGCAACGAACGCGGCAGCTCCTTCGGGGGGCTCTGTTCTCACTGATCCAGGAGCGGGGGTTCGAGGCGCTCACTGTTCAGGACATCATCGATCGCGCCAACGTCGGCCGTGCGACGTTCTACGCGCATTTCGACAACAAGGAGGATCTCCTTCTCGTCGGCTTCGATGAGCTGCGGGCATCGCTCAAGGAGCGGCAGCGCGAAGCGCTCACGCGCGGTAACGACCAACGGCTGTTCGCGTTTAGTCACGAGATATTCCTGCATACCAACGAGCATCGCGGGCTGTTTCGGGCGATGGTGGGCAAGCAGAGCGGTGCCGTGATTCAGCAGGTGTTGCACAAGATGATGGTGGATCTGGTTCGAGAGGACGTGAAGGCCACTGTTCCGCCAGGCGACGCGGACTCCATCCCGATGGAGGCGCTCGTACAGTTCGTCGGGGCCGGTCTCTTCGGACTGCTGATGTCTTGGCTCGAAGGGAAAGTGCGAATGCGTGCGGACGAGGTCAGCACGCTCTTTCGGCGGCTCGCGATTCCGGCAGTGAAGGCGGCGGTGGCGGCGAAGTCTGGCGGCTAGCCGGTGAATACCGGGAATAAAACCCGGCAGCCGGGAAATCGTTATGTAGAGTTGGAACCTCTGGAGTTGGACCCATGGAAATCCTGAGCCCCTCTCTCGCCCGCCGGCCATCCTCTCGCGAGGAGAGCCTCGGCCTGGTCCTCTCCGCGATCGCGCGGACGATGGCCGGGAGCCTGGAATTGAAGGACATCTTCGCCCGCGTCGCCGAGGCCATGCGGCAGGTCCTCCCGTTCGAAACCATGGGAGTCAGCGTGGTCCACGACCCCGCGACCCCCTTCGAAAACGTGGACGACGTCACGTTTTCGGCCTACGCCGTGGCAGGCAGTGCCACGGTCGAGGAGATCGGCCAGTACCGGAGGTCCGACGTTTCGCCCGGCGTGCGCCTGACCGAATTCGGAAAGGTGTCGCGGTATTCCGACGTCTCGGGGATTCTCGATCCGTCCTTTCTCCTCGATCGCCGGATCCAGAGCCTCGACTGCCGGTCGCTCATGGCGTGTCTGCTTCCCGCTGCGCGCCCGCTCGGCACGATCTGGTTCGCTTCGTCCCGGGCCGGCGTCTTCGATCGAGAGGACGAAGCCGCTGTGCTCGCAATCGCCGACCTCGTCGCGATCGCGCTTCAGCACGATCGGCTGTTCCGGCAGGAGCGGGAGCGCCGCCGCCGCAGCGAGGCGCTGGAGGCTTTGCTCCCGACGCTGTCGAAGGCGCTGGACATCCGGGACGTCTTCGACCAGCTCTCCGTCGCCATCCGCGAGATCCTGCCTCACGGCCGGATGGCGCTCGGTCTGTTCTCCGAGGACCGCAAGTCGATCCGGATCCACGCCTATACCGGCGAGCGGGTGCCGGATCTCCCGGAGACCATCTGCGTCGACGGCGATCCCTCGACCGACGCGGACTGGAGCTTCTTTCTGGTCCGAGACCTTCGCGTGGAAGCCGGCTGCTGCGGCGAGAAATACGAGAGCATGAGGCAGGACGGAATGCGGTCCTTGTTGCGGGTGCCGGTGCGCCTGAACGGGGAAATCGTCGGGGGCCTGAATTTCCTGTCGCGGACGATCGGCCAGTATCAGGAAGAAGATGCCGACATCGCGCGCCGCATCGCCGATCAGGTCGCGCTGGTGCTCTCGCACGAACGCCTCGCCGAGGAGGCCCGGCTCGCCGCGGCAGCCCGGGAAGAGGCGGAGCGTCTGGAGGGACGGCTCGCCGCCCTGTCCGAGCAGCTGGCCTCGTACATGGGCGATCCACGAAGGATCATCGGGAAGTCGCAGAGCTGGCGCCAGGTCCTGGACCTTGTTTCCAAGGTCGCGCCGACGGAGACGACGGTGCTTCTGACCGGCGAGTCCGGCACCGGAAAGGAAGTCGTGGCCCGCGCGATCCACACCGCGTCGCCGCGTGCGAACAATCCCTTTCTGGCCATCAACTGCGCCGCGCTTCCCGAGCAGCTGCTCGAGTCCGAGCTCTTCGGGTACGAGCGGGGCGCGTTTACCGGCGCGCTGCAATCGCGCGCCGGGAAGATCGAGCAGGCCGCCGGAGGGGTGCTGTTCCTGGACGAAGTCGCCGAGATGTCACCGGCCGTCCAGGCCAAGTTCCTGCGCGTGCTCCAGGAGCGGGAGTTCCAGAGGCTGGGGGGAGCGCGGGTTCAGAAGGCCGACGTCCGGGTCATCGCGGCGACCAACCGCGATTTGTCCGCGGCCCTCGCGCGCGGCGATTTCCGCGAGGACCTCTACTACCGCCTGGGAGTTTTCGGGATCGCCCTGCCCCCGCTGCGGGATCGAAAGGACGACATCCTGCCGCTGGCGGAGGCCTTCGCCGAGGAGATCGGAAAGACTGTCAGCCGCCCTTGCGCCGGAATGTCCAGGGACGCCGGGGCGGCCCTGCTCGCCTACTCCTGGCCCGGCAACGTGCGGGAGCTGCGCAACGCGATCGAGCGGGCGATCATCCTCTGCGATGGCGGCCTGATCACAGCCGAGCACCTGCCCGCGCCGAAACCGGGAAACGGCAAGGGCGCCGGGTCGCCGGCGGAGTCACCGGATCAGAACCTTCCGGACGTCGAGCGCAGCCTCGTGGAGAGCGCTTTGAAGGAGGCTCGGAACAACAAGGCCCTCGCGGCACGGCGCCTGGGCATCACCCGCTCGCAGCTCTACTCCCGCATCCAGAAGTACAGCATCAGCATCTGACGGATCCGACGAATCGGATGGGACCGCTCTCCGAGAGACGCAGAGAGCATCGCGAGTCCCGACTCGAGACTCTGCGCTGTCATCCCAGGCGCCTCCACCGTCGTGTCATCCCGAGCCCCTCAACTTTCGTGTCATTCCGAGCGGAGCGAGGGATCCATTCCTCTGAGTCTCTGCTTGGCCGATGCTGCTCTCGGGGCAGGCTCCGGGAGATTCAGTTTCATGTCATTTTCTTCAGGGCAGATTCCTCGGCGCTCTGCTCCTCGGAATGACATGAACGTGAGAGGGGCTTCTGAGCGTGAGGGTGAAAAGAGTCCTTCGAAGGACAGCGGCGTCAGTGCAGGTGCGCGTTGGGGTTTCCCGGCGGCAGGGCGTCGAAGGCGGGGTGGTTTGGCTTGCCGCGCGTCAGGACGATCGCGTAGAGAAACGGGGCAAAGCTCGTCCCCTTCCGGCCGTTGACCGCGACGATGGGAGTTCCGTCGGAATCGAAGTGGGCCGCCGCGGCGATGTCCTGCTGGAGCTCTTCCTTGACCTTGGCGGACGCGAAGCACGAGTCCATCTGGTCTGGGGACAGGAACCGGGAGGCGATCGACATCGCCGCATTGCCCGTCAGGCCCTCCTGCTTCTCGAAGAGAGCCGAGGCGAGGTCGGGCTCCTTGCCGGTCGGCTCGGCGCAGATCCGAAGCTTTGCGGCCACGCAGCGCACGTCGTCCCCCTGCTTGCCGGGCGACAGGAGGGGGTTGCACCGGCCGTCCAGCGGGAATTGCCGGGCGTCGACGCTGTAGCTGCCGGGCGGAACGCTCTCGCGCAGCGTATGGAGCGTCTGGTTCAGAGCGGCGCAATGCTCGCACAGGATGTCGGTGAACTCGGTGATGCGCACCGGCGCCATCTCCGCGCCGACCAGCGCGCGCGGCGGCGGCAGCGGCTGCGGAGCCGAGGCGCGGTAAATCGCCAGCGAGTCCGCGAGTGTCTGCTTCAACTGGGGGTCCAGAGACTGGACGAGGTCAACGAGCGCCTTGTCTCGCTCGGCGTTGCCCGTCCCGCTCGAGGCTTTCTCCGCGGGGGCCTCCGAATCGGGTGAATCGGAAGACCGGGCGGCCGTCTCCACTGCGCGGCGACCCGCTTCCTCGGTGGACCTGGGCGTCTGCAGACCCGGATAGAGGAGCAGCAGGAACGCGGCCCCGGCGACGCCGCCGGCCAGGGCCGCCGCTCTCGGCCACTGCGGGAGCCCGGCCGGGCGCCAGCGCCGTAGGGCGACCACGGCGTAGGCCGCAACGAGAACGTCCATTGCCAGGCAGCCGAGACAGATCGCGCCGGCCGCGGCGCTCGCCGCGAGCATCACCACGACGGCGAGGACGCCCGCGAGCGCCGTCAGACGGACGGCCGAGAAAACCCTCGCCGCGGGCCCTCCCTGCGCGGCGCGCAGCAGCCCGGCCAGAGTGAGCGCGAAGGCCGCCGCGCTCCAGACCAGTCCCCAACCGGCGATCGGAAGCCCTGTCCACCGCTGGATCGCGGAGGCGAACGCGCCGTTCCAGACCGCCGAGCAGTCGAGCTTGCCTTCGGTCGCGCAGAACGAGCTCCCTCCGGAGCGGAGCAGGACGAGCTCCATCCAGAGAAACACCGACCAGAGAGCGCAGAGCGCTCCCAGGACCACGAGCTTCGCCCAGCCCGAGGCTTCGATCGTGACGACCGCTTCCGCCGGGCGAGCGTCCACCTGCGGTTGTTTCTTCTTCTTCTCCAAGAGGGCCATTCTGGCACGGCCGGGATCGTAGGCCGCCGAGCCGGCTCCCGTCCCCCGAGTGCCGATTTCTCATCACACTGTCGAGAAACCCGCAGACACAATCTCTCTGAGCGACCGGTGAGAGTCCGCGATCCAAACGCGCAGGTCTCTCATTGCAGGAGTCTTCCTCGTCTTTTTCTCCGCCGAACCGCCGTGGCACGGAACGTGGGATTGCTGAGCGGCGACGGCGGCGGTCGATTTCGAGACTCGCCGTTCGTCCTACTCAAGGAGAGCGACTCGGATGTCTCAACGATGCGTGGAAATGTTGCTGGGAAAGATTCTGACGGACGAGGATTTTCGCCGGTCTTTTTTTTCTGCACGGGCGTTCCCCGATCGGACGCCCAACTTCGAGCTCGCCGCGTCCCAGGGCCTGGAGCTGACGCCGGTCGAGAAGAGCGCGCTGTCGACGTTGAAGCGCCGGCGGTTCGACCTGATCGCCGAGACACTCGATCCCCGCATCGCGCGGTCGAACGTCTCCTCGCGGGAGACGCCGGCGTCCACCGCGCGGTGCGAAACCAAGGACTTTTCATGAAACGGCTTTCGCTTTTGCTTGTGCGTGTGCGTGTGCTTGTTCCGATGCTTCTGTCCGGCGCAATTCTCTCCGCCGCCGAGCCCGCGCCGCGGCCGCTGACGCTGTCCCTCGCGGACGCCACGCGGCGGGCCCTCGAGCGCAATACCGGTCTGGCGGTCGAGCGCGAGAACACGGCCCAGGCGGAGTCCGGGGTGAAGAGCGCGCAGGGCGCGTACGACGTCCTGTGGAGCGGGAGCTTCACGTGGCAGAAGAACACCGATCCGGTCAACTCGATCTTCTCGGGAGCCCCGGCGGGATTGCTCGCCCCGGACAATCAGAGCGTCGAGGCCTCGACCGAACTCTCGCAGCTTCTGCCCACGGGCGGATCGGTCTCGCTCTTCAGCAACTGGGGACGCGTGACGACCAACGGCGTCTTCACGATCCTCTCGCCCGCCTATGACACCGGCGTCGGGGTGTCGTTCGCGCAGCCGCTTCTTCGGAATCTTCGCGTGGATCCGGCCCGCGAGGCCATTCGGGTCGCGGCGGCGGACTCGAGCGCGTCGCAGGCGCGCCTGGCGCGGACCGTCTCCGAAACGGTGGCGGCGGTGGACGCGGCGTACTGGAGCCTGGTCGCCGCGCGGCGGGACGTCGTCTCCCTGGAGAGCTCCGTCGAGCTGGCCGACCGCCAGCTGTCCGAGACGAAGACCCGGGCCGAGGCCGGCACGCTGGCGAGGACCGACGTCGCGCAGCCCACGGCGGAGCTCGAGCGGCGCAAGGGTGACCTCGCGCTGGCGCGCCGACGGGTGGAAGAGGCCGAGAACGCCCTGAAACTGCTGGTCCTCGGCGATCCGAGCGATCCGGACTGGGCCTCGGACCTCGTGCCGGGCGACGCTCCGGAGAAGGAGATCCAGAAGCCGAGCCTGTCCGATTCTCTCGCCGCGGGTCTGGCGAAGCGGCCTGAGATCACGGAGGCGCGCGCGCAGCGGGAACGGGCGCAGGTCCAGGCGGACGCGCGGCGCAGCGACGTCCTTCCGAGGCTCGACGTCGTCGCCTCCTACCAGCGCCGCGGGCTCGCCGGAAACGTGAATCCCGACGCGACCGGCTTCACGGGCGAACCGGTCGTTGTGCCCGCGCCACTGGCGGGCGGGACCGGTCGGTCCTGGAGCACGATCGGCGAGAACCGATTCCCCGACGCGTCGGCGGGCCTGGCCATCTCGTTCCCGCTCGGGAACCGGACCGCGAAAGCGAATCTCGCGGCGGCGAGGTCGCGGGTCGCACAGGCCTCGTACGGGATCACCGCCGCCGAGCAGCAGGTCGGCGCGGAGGTGCGCAACGCGGTCTTCGCTCTGGAGACGGCCGTGCAGCGCATCGAGGCCGCCCGCGCCGCGCGCGCGGCCGCGCAGACGCAGCTCGCCTCGGAAGAGGAGCGGTTTCAGGCGGGGCTCTCGACGAATTTCCTGGTTCTGACGCGCCAGAACGACCTGACCAACGCCCGGGTCACCGAGACCTCGGCGCTGACGGACTACCGCAAAGCGGAGACCGAGCTCGACCGGGCCGAGGGAATCCTGCTCGAGCACCGCGGCATCGCAATCGACGATTCGGGGAGGAGCAACGCTTCGGGTTCCGGAGGTGTTCGATGAAGGGGGAGGTTTCTCTGCCATGAAAAAACGAATGATTCTCATGTTGATCGCGGTGGTCGTCTTCATCACCGCCATCGGCGCGGTGAAGGCCGCGCAGGTCCGCGCGGCCATCGCGCACTACAAGTCCTTTCAGCCGCCTCCCGAGGCGGTGACGACGATCGTCGCCCGAGAAGAGCGATGGCCGGCGAGCTTCTCCGCCATCGGCACGGTAGCCGCCGTCCACGGCGTCACGGTCAGCGCGGATCTTCCGGGGGTTGTCGATCAGATCCCCTTCGAGTCGGGTGTGTTCGTCCGCGAGGGGACGGTCTTGGTCGAGCTCGACACCCGGCAGGAGCGCGCGCAGCTCGCCGCGGCGGTCGCGGCCCAGAAGCTGGCGCGCCTGAACTTCGACCGGCTGAGCGGCCTCCGGAACAAGGGAGTCATCTCCGAGTCGGACTTCGACAAGGCCGCGGCCGAGCAGACGGAGGGGGAGGCCAAGGTCGGAGAGATCCGGGCCACCATCGCGCGCAAGACCATCCGCGCGCCCTTTTCCGGAGTCCTGGGGATTCGCCAGATTAATCTGGGGCAATACCTGGCCGGAGGCGCGGCGATCGTGCCGCTCCAGTCCCTGGATCCGATCTATGTGAACTTCTCTCTCCCGCAGCAGGACGTGGGCCGTCTTCAGATCGGCGCCGCGGTCCGCGTGAGCGCGGAAGGTTCGCCGGGAGAGGCTTCCGCGGCGGCCGGCCGGGCCGAGCACGCCGGGAAGATCACCGCCGTCGATTCGGTCGTCAACGAGGCGACCCGGAACGTCCAGGTTCAGGCGACGCTGGCCAACCCGGAGCAGAAGCTCAAGCCCGGCATGTTCGTGCAGGCGCAGGTCCTGCTGCCGGCGTCCTCCGCGGTGGTCTCCCTTCCCGCCTCGGCGATCAACTACGCGCCGTACGGCGACTCCGTCTTCGTCGTCGCGGACCTGAAGGCCCCCGACGGGAAGGCCTATCGCGGCGTGCGCCAGCAGTTCGTGAAGCTCGGCCCCGCCCGCGGCGACCAGGTCGCGGTGACGTCCGGCGTCCGGGAGGGTGAAGAAGTCGTCACCTCCGGGGTCTTCAAGCTCCGCAACGGCTCCGCCGTCCAGATCAATAACAAGGTCCAGCCGGCCGACAACCCGGCTCCCAAGCCCGAGGATTCCTAAGATGAAATTCACCGATCTGTTCATCCGCCGGCCCGTCCTGGCGGTCGTGGTCAACCTGGTGATCCTGATCGCCGGGGTGCAGGCGATCCGCTCGCTCTCGGTGCGCCAGTTTCCGCGCAGCGACATCGCCGTGGTCAAGGTCACGACCAACTATGTCGGCGCCAACGCCGATCTGGTCCGCGGGTTCATCACCACGCCGCTCGAGCGCGTGATCGCCAGCGCGGACGGCATCGACTACATGGAGTCCTCGAGCGCCCAGGGCGTCTCGACGATCACCGTGCACCTGAAGTTGAACTACGACACCAACGCCGCCCTGACCCAGGTCCAGGCCAAGGTGGCCCAGGTCCGCAATGACCTGCCCCCGGAGGCCGAGGCGCCGGTGATCGAGCTGGAGACCGCGGACACGCAGTTCGCGTCGATGTACATCGGGTTTTCTTCGCCGGAGCTCGACCAGAACCAGATCACGGATTATCTGACTCGGGTCGTCCAGCCCAAGCTCTCGGCGATCTCCGGGGTGCAGCGCGCCGACATTCTCGGCAGTCGCACCTTCGCCATGCGCGTCTGGTTAAAGCCCGACAAGATGGCCGCGCTCCAGATCTCGCCCTCGCAAGTCCGCGACGCGCTGGCGAACAACAACTACCTGGCGGCTCTGGGCCGGACCAAGGGCTCGATGGTCTCGGTCAACCTGGTCGCCAACACCAACTTGAAGACGCCCGAGGAGTTCAAGAACCTGGTGGTCAAAGAGGACAAGGGCGTCATCGTCCGCCTGGGCGAGATCGCCGACGTCGTGCTCGGCGCGGAGGACTACGAGTCCGACGTGCGCTTCAACGGCCAGACCGCGACCTTCATGGGCGTCTGGGTCCTCCCGACCGCCAACTCGCTCGACGTAATCCACAAGGTGCGCGCGGCGCTGCCGGAGATCCAGTCCCAGCTTCCCGCCGGGATGAAGGTCGGGATTCCGTACGACGCGACCGGATACATCCAGGACGCCATCAACGAAGTCTTAAAGACGCTGTCGATCACCCTTCTCATCGTCATCGTCGTGATCTTCCTCTTCCTGGGGTCGTTCCGCTCGGTGCTCATCCCGATCATCGCGATCCCCGTGTCGCTGGTGGGCGCGGTCTTCCTGATGCTGGTGGCCGGTTTCACCATCAACCTGCTGACGCTTCTGGGCATCGTGCTCTCGGTCGGCCTGGTGGTCGACGACGCCATCATCATCGTCGAGAACGTGGAGCGGCACCTCCACCTGGGCGAGACGCCGTACCAAGCGGCGATCCGCGCCGCTCGCGAGCTGCGCGGCCCGATCATCGCCATGACCATCACGCTCGCCGCGGTCTACGCCCCCATCGGCATCCAGGGGGGCCTGACCGGCGCGCTCTTCCGGGAGTTCGCCTTCACGCTGGCCGGCGCCGTGATCATCTCCGGCATCGTGGCCCTGACCCTCTCGCCGATGATGGCCTCCAAGCTCCTGCGCTCCGGAGATACCGAGCGCGGATTCGCCGGCTGGGTCAACCGGCGCTTCGAAGGCGTCCGGCGGACCTACGCGCGCCTCCTGACCGGCACGCTCCAGTATCGGCCGGTCGTCTTCGCGCTGTGGGCGATCGTCGCCCTGCTGATCGTTCCCTTCTACATGTTTTCGCAGAAGGAGCTCGCGCCCAACGAAGACCAGAGCGTAGTGTTCGGGATCGTGCAGGCCGCGCCCAACGCCACCATCGACCAGACCAAGCTCTTCGCCTCGCAGGTCCACGACGCCTACCGGTCCTTTCCCGAGGCCGACAGCATCTTCCAGATCACGTCGCCGACGGGCGGATTCGGCGGCATGGTCACCAAGCCCTGGAGCCAGCGCAAGAAGACGACCGAGCAGCTCCAGGTCGAAGCGGCCGGCAAGGTTTCGAAGATTCCCGGCGTGCGCGTGATCTCGCTCATTCCGCCGGCGCTGCCGGGAGGCGGCGACTTCCCGGTCGACTTCGTCATCGCCTCGACCGCGGAGCCGCAGCGCCTGACCGAGTTCGCCAACCAGCTCGTGCAGAAGGCCTTCGCCAGCGGCCTCTTCATGTTCGCCGACTCGGACCTGAAGTTCGACCAGCCGCAGGCCGAGGTCGTGTTCGACCGCGACAAGGTCCGGGCCCAGGGCGTCGATCTCTCACAGGCGGGTCGGGATCTCTCGACCATGCTTGGGGGCGACTACGTCAATCGCTTCTCGATCCAGGGCCGGAGCTACAAGGTCATCCCTCAGGTCAAGCGCGCGGAGCGCCTGACGCCGCAGCAGCTCGAGCAGATCTACGTCAAGGGCGCGGGCGACAAGCTCGTGCCTCTCTCGACCTTCGCCTCGCTGAAGACCACGACCGAGCCGCGGGAGTTGAAGCGCTTCCAGCAGTTGAACGCCGTTCGAATCCAGGGCGTCATCCCACCGGGCGTGTCGCTCGACAAGGCGCTCAAGTTCCTGGAAGACGAAGCGGCCAGGTCTCTGCCCAAGGGCTTCACCGTCGACTACGCCGGCGAATCGCGGCAACTGCGGACGGAAGGAGGCAAGTTCCTCGGCACGTTCCTGCTGTCGGGCATCCTCATCTATCTGGTGCTCGCCGCCCAGTTCGAGAGCTTCCGCGATCCGTTCATCGTTCTGGCCGGCTCGGTCCCGCTGGCGCTCTCGGGGTCGCTGCTCTTCTCCTTCCTGGGCTTCACGACCCTGAACATCTACAGCCAGGTCGGTCTGATCACGCTGGTCGGCCTGGTGGCCAAGAACGGCATCCTGATCGTCGAGTTCGCCAACAACCTTCAGGAGGAAGGGAAGACCAAGCTCGAAGCGGTCATCGAGGCCGCGACGACCCGGCTGCGGCCGATCCTGATGACCACCGCCGCGACGGTCATGGGGCACTTTCCGCTGGTGTTCGCCACCGGCCCGGGGGCCGGCGCGCGCAACTCGATCGGCATGATGCTGGTGACCGGCATGATCATCGGAACGGCCTTCACGCTTTTCGTCGTGCCGTCGATCTACGTGCTGGTGGCGCGGCGGCGAGGGGCTGTGTCGAGCGACATGGAGGAGCCGGAGCGGGATGCGCCGGAGCTGGCGCGGGCGGCTGGCTGAAGACTGGAAACGGATTTGTCTGACCAGACTTGTCTAACCAGCGAGCCAAGATCCCAAGGAGGACGTCGGGGCGCCTTTTCCCCAGAATCGGCGCCCGTACGAGCCGTAGGGGCGGCCCTCGAGGCCGCCCGCGAAGGGCGTTCCCGAAAGCCAATCCCTGACCTGGAGAAAGGAACATGAAGACACCATCAGTCCTGAAAGTTGCAGTACGCGATGCGGGGCAAGAGGCCGTCAAAGAGAACAACGACCCGGCCCGGACGCACGCTCCCTGGCTCAACGAGCTCCTCGCCCGCTTCATCACGAACGGCGACCGGGGCGCAGCCTTCGGCCATTGGGTCAGCCGGGCCATCGCTCTGCCGCAGTTGAAGCGCCTGGTCCAGGGACCGATTCCCTGGACGCCGCTTCGCAAGCCATGGTCGGAGGCGACCGTCGTCCTGATCACCACAGGCGGGGTGCACTTGAAGAGCGATCCGCCGTTTCACTTGAACAGCGACTCGTCCTTCCGCGTCATTCCGAAAGACGCGCAACAGGGCAATCTGGCCATCTCGCACCAGGCCTACGACCGCACGGACGCGTTGAAGGACATCAACCTCGTCTTTCCGATCGAGAGGCTGCGCGAGCTCGAGAGGGAGCGAGTCCTCGGACGGCTCGCCGCCGAGCACTACGGCTTCGGCCTGATGGGCAGCGCGCGGAAACTCATGCCGTCGATCAAGGAGGTCGCGCGGCGCGTCAAGGCCTCGGGCGTCGATCTCGCTCTGCTGGTCCCCGCCTGACCCATCTGCACGCGGTCCGTCGGACTGCTGGCGAGAGAGATCGAGGCACAGGGCGTGACGACTGTCGCGCTGGCCCTGGTGAAAGAAGTCGCGGTGGCCGCTCGCGCGCCGCGCTTCCTGTACGTGCACTGGCCCTTCGGCCACGCCATGGGCGAGCCCGGCAACGTCGCGCAGCAGCGCACCATGCTTCACGACATGCTTTCGATGGCGGTCGCCGCGCCGCGTCCCGGCCTCGTCCTCGACCTGCCTTACCGCTGGCGGCGCGAGACGTATGCGCTGGTAATCGACTGGAAGACTCCGAGCAAAGTGGTCGTTGCCGCGTTGTCTCCCTGAGCGCGAGCGGCCCGGCCGCGCCGTGCGGTCCGGCGGCCTGCATAGATTGTCGTTCCGGGAGGTGCTCGATGGACGAGAAGCCCTGAGGAGAGCAACATGCGGAAGCTGATCGCGGGAATGAAGATTTCCGCCGACGGGAAGATGGAAGGCTCCGACGGTGTGGCGGATTGGGTCGAAGCATGGTCGGACGACTACGGCGTGATCCCGCAGGTGGACGCGTGCCTGCTCCGGGGAAACATGTACCCCGGCTACGAGGGGTATTGGACCACGATCAGGAACGAGCCGGACAAGCCCGCCTGGATCACCGGCAAGGCGCCGACACCGGCGGAGGTCGAATACGCTCGCTTCGCCGCCCAGACCCCGCACTCCGTTCTCTCGAGCACCCTGACGTCGGCTCGCTGGCCGCAGACGATCTTCCTCCGGGGATTGGAAGAAGTCTTCGCGCTGAAGCAGAAATCCGGCAAGGACATCTTTCTCGTCGGCGGCGCGCGAACGACGGCGAGCCTCATCGAGGCCGGGCTCGTGGATGAGCTCCGCCTCATCGTCTATCCGCTGATCGCCGGTGAAGGCAAGGCGCTCTTCGCGGCGGCGACGGGCCGTCGTCCAATGGAGCTGCGGAAGGTCCAGCAGCTTCCGGGCGGGCGTGTCGGCCTGATCTACGGAATCGCCTAGAGGAGCACGCCGGGGCGCGGCGGATCGGCAGGGGAGTCGGAAGTAGGTCCGCTGTCCCCTCGCGTCAGCAGCGACGAGACGGGATCAACCAATCTTGGTGCCGGGGCAGACGAGCAGGGTACGGATGCAACCGACGCTGCAGAAATCGCCGCAGGTATCAGCCGTCCCGGCGCCCCTGCCCGCTTTGATGTTCTTTCCCTGGCTCTTCGAATCCAGGTCGCGGATCGTTTCCTTCTTCAGCTTGAGCGGCTTGGCCCCCTGACGGCCCGTGGACTTCTTAGCGACCATATCTCCCTCCTTGCCTGCCACCGGGAAGAGCAAACAGCGCACCACCGAAGGCGAGGTCTGATTCTACAGAGCTTGCGCGTCCCGGCCTTCGCGACATGCGGCAATTTGAGCCCACAAGGCGTCTTATTCTGAGACAACGTCAAGGACGTCGCCGATGCTCGTACGTCGGCCGGCGCGGCGATCAGCGCGGGTCGTAGGGCACCGCGGGTGCGATCCGGCCCGTCCGGCAGGCGCGCTCGGCCGCGGCGGAGAAGATGTAGACGCCCTCCGGATCGCTCTGGCCGTGGTTTCCCCAGGCTCCTTGTTGGGACACGATCGCGATCGCGTTGTTGAAGAGATAGACGTTGTACCAGCCGTCCGAGTCGAAGCTCGCCCAACGGTTTCCCGGGTTGAGCGTTCCGCACTCCGCTGGACTGTAGGCCCGGTGCGTCGTCGAGACGCACAGCTCCTTCTTCTCGAAGTCGGCGCGATGGACGCAGACGAAATTGCCGACGAAATCCTCCGAGTCGTGGCAGGGGTAAGGCGTGACGCCGGAGGTGGGCCAGGATTTCACCGTCGCCAATCGGGAGAGGACTTCTTTCAAGTCGGGCGACGGTTCGGGACTTTCCTCCATAGAGGGAAGAGCGACGAAGTCCGCCGTTCGAACCCAGCCGTAGTGGCGGCTGCCGTGGGCGCCGAGATAAACCGCGCAGACGAGCGGGTCCGGAGTCGCGTTCGGGTTCGGGCGGCTCGCTTCCACGAGATCGCCGAGCACGACGAAGCTCTTGAGCCTCTCGGGAGCAGCGGATTCTTTTGGCGGCCGGGAATAGAAGTAGGCCCGCGCGTTCCGGGCCACCATCGGTTCGATGAGGGTTTCATCCCGCGTCTTGTCGCAGGGCAGTTCGGCTCGCGATGGAGCAGCCGTGCCAACCACCGCCAGAAACGCCAGCCACAGGTGCCGTCTCATTCTCATGGCCGCATCCTGCCGCGGACATGTGGCGATCGCGTGGCATTCTGAAGACAAGACGGGGGCGCGGCCGTCGGGCTCTGGCCGGCGTCCGGTCTGACCCCGGAACGTCAGGGATTCGCGTCCTGGACGGCGCTTGGATGCACTCATGCCTCAAAACATGACTTGTATCTTGGATTCTGAAGGAACGAACGTTGAGGTCAGGGATCTGGGAGCAGTGGTAGAAGCAATTTTCTTTTGGTTCTTTTCTTTTGTGGAAATCCCGAAGGACCGGCGTAATGGGTAAGGGCGTAGGCTCGATGGATGAGCGGGGCGCTCTCGTTCGAGAAGGGTTTCGGTACTCAAGAGCCCGGCGGACCGACCATGACGAGGTCTTTATCGAGACCGTGGGTCAGCGTGGATCGCCGGGCTCAATCTCTCTTAGAGAGCCCGAACAGTTGCCGGGGCCAAGAGCCCGCATCACGCAAGGCCGGGCGATGGGAGGGCGAGAGGTCCCGGGAGGAGGGCCGGGATGAACGCGAGCGGAACCTTTGTGGGAATCGACGTGTCCAAGCAGATGCTGGATGTGGCCGTTCGGCCGAGCGGCGAGCGATGGCGGACGACCAACGACGAACGCGGCGTCAAGGAGCTGGTCAGCCGACTCCGGCCGATGGGAGCGTCGCTGGTCGTCATGGAGGCCACCGGCGGTTACGAGACGGCTCTTGCTCTGGCCATGGTGGAAGCGAAGATTGCGATGCGTATTGTGAACCCTCGACAGGTTCGCGACTTCGCCAAGGGCAAAGGTCTCCTGGCCAAGACGGACTCTCTGGACGCAGCTGTTCTGGCTGAATACGGCGAGACTTACCGACCCGAGGCGAGAGGACTTCGCGACGCGCAGGCACGGGAAATGGCGGACATTCTCTCTCGGCGTCGACAGTTGATCGAGATGAAAACGGCGGAGAACAACCGGCTGGAGCATGCTCGCGGAGAAGTTCGCAAGGAGATACTGGCGCACCTTAGCTGGCTTAGCCGCCGCATCAAGAAGATCGACGAGGACCTCGACAAGAAGATACGCAACAGTCCTCTGTACCTGGACAAGCGAGAGCGGTTGAAGAGCGTTCCTGGCGTTGGGAATCAGACGGCCCTTTCTCTGATCCTTAACCTGCCGGAGTTGGGCACGCTCAACCGCAAGCAGATCGCCGCGCTGGCTGGCGTTGCCCCATTTAACAAGGATAGTGGCCAGAGGCGGGGTAAGAGGGCCGTCTGGGGTGGCCGTGCTCAGGTCCGCGCCGTCCTCTACATGGCCGCCGTCGTGGCCTCACGCCACAATGATGTGATCCGAGACTTCTACGCCAAGCTGTGCGCGGCCGGAAAACCCAAGAAACTCGCCCTGACCGCCTGCATGCGCAAGCTTCTCACGGTCCTCAACGCCATGGCGAAGAACCAGACCTCTTGGACCCCATCCCTCGCAACCTCACGATGAACACCGCGCGAGTCAACTCATGCCACTCACCCTTGACTTCCAAGACAGTTGCTGACCCCACGTCACCCCTCACTCGAGCTCCACGCCTGCGGGAACAACGTCCTGAGAACTAACACCTAGCGCGCGAGGGCGAGAGCGCGGACCTGCTCGTAGACGTTCTCCGAGTCTTCGATATCGCTGACGGTGACCGTGTCCCTCTGGCCTCCTGTGCTCGTGACAACGATCGTCCCCAGCCCTCGCCGCTTCTGAATGACTCCTCTGGCCAGGCTCACGTCGACGACCCTGGCGTATGGGATCGTCTCGTTGACCCCGCCGAAGATCCCGATGGTGTACTCGAGCCGATCCTTGTAGAACCGCCACTCCATCAACGAGTAGGTCTTCTTTCCGATCCAGAGAACGAGGGCGTGGACCGCGATCACGATGAGAAGCGCGAGCGCGGCCCAAGACATCCAAATCGGAGTCGGGCGGCGAAGGAGTGATCGAACGACGAAACCGAGATAGCCGGAGATGCCGAGAAATCCCAGGAAGAGCCCGAAGCAGCCCCAGTAAGGAATCATCATGAGGATATTCGGCCCCATGAGGTACACCGGGTGCAGCATGAGGACCGGATAATCATCGCTGACCTTGGAGGAGGCGGAGGGGGGCTCTCGGGAAACCGTTGTGCCGCAGGAGCCGCAGAACCGGCCGTCGGGAGCCACGCGCGCTCCGCACTTGTGGCAAAACATCCAATTAACGGTTGAGAACCATCGAGCGCACCTGATCGTAGACGCGGTCTGGTTCGGGGATGTTTCGGATGGAGACGCTGTCGTTCGAGCCGCCGATCGTCTTGAGGATGATCGTCCCCAATCCCCGAGGCTTCTGAAAGGGACCGCTCACCATCGTGACGTCGGCTACCTTGCTGTAAGGAAGGGTCTGTTTGTTGATCGTCCAGAGTCCCGAGGTGTACTCCACGCGGTCCGGGAAAAATCGATATTCGATCTTTCGGTAGGATTTCTTCCGGAGCGGGAAAGCAATGGATGTGAAGACCAAGAAGATGAGACCGCTGCTCAGAACAAAGGGCACATACCTCGGTACGGAAAGCTTCAAGAACGCGATCAGCATGAAGCCGACAACCCCCAGGAAACCGCCGGCCCACGTGCTGATGAAGGCGGCGAGCACAACGATGATCAGGAGAGTCGGCACGGGCAGAAAGACCGGCCGCAGGACCAGCGGCGATCGATCATCATGGGGCTTCGACGGCGACGGCGCGGCAGGGCCGAGGATCGACGCTCCACAAGCGGCGCAGAACTGGGCGTCCGCGGCGACGTGCTTGCCGCATTTTTCGCAATACATGGCGCCTCCTCGCCTTCGCGGCCGGGCATGAGAGGAGCAACCTGATTTCGAATGTTATCAGGGGGGCGCCGGAGATCCTATTCGCGTCGCACTCGCCGCTCTGGCCGGTCGACTCCTGGATGCTCGGGCCGACGTATCCTCATCCCTGTCCGCGAAAGCCGTCCCCGCGCGGGATGTAGGCTATGGACGATCCGACGGGAGGAGTGAAAGATGGGCGACTACAGAATGCCCGAGCCGCTTCGGTGCCCGAAAACGGGACAGACCTGGAATATGCGCGTCGCGGACGACAAGCGCCTCGAGCTCATCCGGTGCGAAGGTTGTGGGCAGATGCACACGTTGAAGGAGCTTCTCGAGGCTGGGAGCTCGAAGCTGGCGGTGATCCCGACGCGCTGAAAAGACCCGCCCCCCTTATTCCTCTCAGGACTTCGCTTTCTTCGAGGGTTTCGACTTGCCAAAACCGTTGAAGGCGACCGCCTGGCGAACGAGCGCCTTGAAGGCGGACTCGTCCACTTCTTCTCCTTCGTGGATGTCGATCGCGCGGCGCACGTTTCCGTCGAGACTCGAGTTGAAGAGACGGGCCGGATCCTTCAGGGAGGCGCCCCTGGCGAAGGTGAGCTTCACGTGCATTCTTGTAGGACTCGCCGGTGCAGATGATGCCGTTGTGCGACCAGACCGGAATCATCCACTTCCACTCCTCGACGACGTCCGGGTCTGCCTTCTTGATGAGCTTGCGCATTCTGCCGAGAGTTGCCCCGCGCCAGTCCCCGAGCTCGGCGATTCTTTTCGAGATGAGCTCGGGCGCCGGCTGACCCTGGCTCGCGTCCGACTTTTTCATGTCCTCATCCTAAGACGAGAAGTTCCGGATATCTCGGGCACGCGGCGCCAGAAGAAGTACGAGAGCCCCCAGAGCACGCCGGTGCCCGCCGCCCAGCCCCACGCCTCCGGGCCATCGCCCACCGAGAAGTGGGCGATGAGCGCCGAGGCGAGGTTGATGGCGAAGCCGGCGTAGGCCCACTCCTTGAGCCGCGCCGGCACCGGCGCAAGCAGCAGCACCACGCCGAGGAGCTTGGCCCACGAGAGCTCCACCCGGAAGTAGGCGGGGAAGCCGAGGTGGGTGAACACCTCCGCCACCTGCGGCAGGCGCAGTTGCGCGTAGGCGGTGAAGCTCATCTGCAGGCAGAAGAGCGCGGTGACGATCCAATAGACGATGGTCCTGGCTTTGGGGGTGGTCGTGGCGGCGGCGAGGGCCGGCTTCTGCAGGGTCGATTCCATGGGTTCTTCCTCCTACGCTTCAACGCTTCGGGGCGTTGGGCGGCCAACCGGGGGTCTCAACGCCGAACTGCTTTGCGTACTCGGCGTTCAATCGCTGCCAGCCGCCGAACTTCATGGCCTCGGGGCCGACGATGCGTCCGATGGGAGTTCCGCTGAGAAGGTGATCCAGAACGTCGAAGCAGATGTGCCACCCGGCAGCACCCATCGAGATGAAGCGGCGATCGATGTTGTGCCACAGCGTCAGGCGCGTGCCGCCGCCAGAGGCTTCGAGTTCCCACCGGATATCGCTGCCGCCCCAGTTGTACTCGAGCAGCCTCGGCGCGTCGGCTCGCGTCACGGTAGTCTCGGAAACCTGCGGCGTGGGCGCTCCCACCGTGGTGAGCTTCACCGTGCTTCCAGCCGTACCCAGGCTCCCATCGGCATCGAAGGGAGCCCACTCGCGCAGATGCGCCGGGTCGGTCAGCGCCTGCCAGACTTTTTCCGGCGAGTGGCGCAGCTCTCTGACGAGAATGAGCGTCCACTTCTCTCCGTCCTTTCGTACCTGCGCCCCGCTGGCCGGACCCGGTGTGTACTGCTCGCGATCGGTCATCTTCTTCTCCTTGTCTTCCTTTTCGTTGGTGTTGATTGATCCATGCGGTCGAGGTGGCGTTCGAGAGCATCCACGTGAGCGGACCAGAACCGGCGGAACGGAGCCAGCCAGGCATCCACCTCCTGAAGTGGTTCCGGTTTCAGCCGGTAGAGACGGCGCTGTGCGTCCACCGTGGATTCCACGAAACCGGCCTCTCGCAGCACTCGCAGGTGCTTGGACACGGTCGGCTGCGGCATACGAAGTTGACGCTCGATCTCTCCAACCGACTGTTGTGACGAGACCAGAAGGCTCAAGATCGCGCGGCGGTTCGGCTCCGCAATGATTTCGAACACAGATTCCATACCATTAATATACCTTTTAGAGCATATACGTGTCAAGGTATATATTGGGGCGAGCGGGCAATTTCAGCCGGGGTGCGCGAGCCGGAACCGTTTGCCGAGGCGTCCGCGTTGGGCCAGGAGTGGGTCGCGAAATGATCGTTGACGACGGCGACCTTCCGGGCCCTGAGCCCGAGTCGCTTGAGCGATCTCAACCGAGCCCTCGCAATCGCCCTTGAGCTGGAATGAGCGCGCCGAACCGTAATGCCAGGGAACCGGGAGCCGGAGGTTTCGGCAAGAGCCAGGGGTCAATTCGGATCGGCTGACCTCGACTCGCTTTCCGCCATCCCGGTGGCGGCGGATCGGACTGACCTCGTCCTCCCAACTCCCGACCGTTAGAATCGCCCCAACCCATGGCCCTCACCGCCGGAACGTGCCTCGGACCCTACGAGATCCTCGCGCCTCTTGGGGCGGGCGGGATGGGAGAGGTCTACCGCGCTCGGGACGGCCAGCTCGGCCGCGATGTCGCCATCAAGGTGCTCCCGGAAGCCGTCGCGCGGGACGCCGACCGGCTCGCCCGGTTCCAGCGCGAGGCGCAGATGCTGGCGGCGCTCAATCATCCGCACATCGCCGCGATCTATGGGCTGGAAAGCTCCGGCGCCGCTCGCGCCCTCGTCCTCGAGCTCGTCGAAGGCGAGACGCTCGCCGACCTCATCGCGGCCGGGCCCATCCCGCTCGACGAAGCCCTGGCGATGGCGCGCCAGATCGCCGACGCGCTCGAGGCGGCCCACGAGCGCGGGATCGTCCACCGCGACCTGAAGCCCGCCAACGTGAAGCGGACGCCCAACGGGACGATCAAAGTCCTCGACTTCGGTCTCGCCAAGGCGGTCTCCGGCGAAGCTTCGTCGCCGGACGTGACCTCTTCGCCGACGGTGACCGCGAGGCCCACGGAGGCGGGCCTCATCCTCGGATCCGCCGCCTACATGTCGCCCGAGCAGGCGCGCGGAAAGCCCGTGGACAAGCGGTCGGATGTGTGGGCCTTCGGCGCGGTCCTGTTCGAGATGCTCACCGGCCGCCGCGCCTTCGAAGGCGAGACGGTCTCGGACACGCTGGCGGCGGTGCTCAGGGCGGACCCGGACTGGTCGGCGCTCCCGGCGCAGACGCCGGCCCACGTGCGCAAGGTCCTTCGGCGCTGCCTGGAGCGCGACCGCAACCGCCGGCTGCACGACATCGCCGACGGGAGGCTGGAGCTCGAAGAGCCCTCGGAGCCGCCGCCGCCGGCTCCTCCCTTTCCTCCGCCGCTCGCCGGGACCGCCGCTGCGTCTGCTTCTCGTCCACCGCGAGGTTCCTCGCGAGCCGGAAGCCCTCGGCTGCCCCTCGTCCTCGCCGTCCTCTTCGCGTCGCTCGCCGCGGCCGGCTGGTGGGCGGCGCTCCGATCGAAGACCGCGATCTCTCCGGCGCGGACGGCCCTCTCCGTCACGCTCCCCGAAGGGGACCAGATTCCGTTCGACGACAGCCCCGTCCTCGACGTCTCGCGGGACGGCCGGCGGCTCGTGTTTGCGTCGGACCGCGACGGCACGCACCGGCTCGTGGTGCGCTCGCTCGATCGCGACGAAGCCCGGCCGCTGCCGGGGACCGAACGCGCGTTCTCGCCTTTCTTCTCGCCCGATGGTCAATGGATCGGCTTTTTCGCGGATGCCAAGCTCAAGAAGATCCCGGCCGCCGGCGGCGTCCCGTTGGTGCTCGCCGACGCGCCGAACAATCGCGGCGGCGTCTGGCTCACGGACGACTCGATCGTCTACGCGCCCGACTTCACGACGGGGCTCCTGCGCGTCCCTGCGGCGGGCGGCAAGCCGGAAGTCCTGACGACCCCCGACGCGAAGGCCGGCGAGCGCACGCACCGGTGGCCGAGCTGGCTGCCGGGGGACGCTTCGGTGCTCTTCACGATCGGCACGATCAAGAACCCCGGCAGCTACGACGACGCGCGCATCGCCATCCTCGATGCCAAGACTCGCAAGATCCGCGTCGTCCATTCGGGCGGCAGCATGGCGCGCTGGGCGCCGTCGGGACATCTCGTCTACGTGCGCTCCGAGACGCTCATGGCCGCGCCGTTCGACGCGAGGCGCCGGGAGGTCGTCGGGGATGCGGCCGCGCTCCCGGACCGAGCGGCCGGCGATCCCTCGAGCGGCGTCACCTACGCGGCCATCGGAGGGGACGGGACGTTCGCGTACGTTCCGGCCGGCGACGGTGTGAGCGCCTCCAGTCTCGTCCTGACGGATCGCGCCGGTAAGCCGACGGTCTTGCCCGTTCCTCCGAGGCCGTACCATTACCCCCGCTTTTCGCCGGACGGAAGGCAGCTGGCCGTCACGATCGGCCTCGGCCACGGCAACCGCGACGAAGTCTGGATCTGCGACGTCGCGACCGGCGCGCTCCGGCGCCTGACGTTCGGGGACGAGAACGGGAACTACTCGGGCGTCTGGTCGCCGGACGGCCGCCGCGTCGCGTACAGCTCCGACCGCGAGCACCAGGGCATCTTCTTGAAGAACGCGGACGGCACCGGCAACGAAGAGCCTCTCGAGCCCTCGGCCGGCCCCGACCTCGCGACAGACTGGTCCCGCGACGGAGCCACGCTCGCGATCACGAAGAACTTCCCGACCACGGACGTCTGGACCGTCTCGCTCGCCGATCGAAAGCCGATCCCGATCGAGAGGAGCGCCGCGGCGTCCGTCTTCTCGCCAAACGGCCGCTGGCTCGCCTACTTCGTCCTTCCCACCCCCGACAATCCTTCGCAGGTCCTGGTCCGGCCGCTCACGGGCGGGGGAGGCAAGATCCAGATCACGGCGGACCAGGGCGCTTTCCCCGTTTGGACCGACAAGGAGCTCATCTTCCTGGCCGACAGACAAGTCGTCGCCGTCGAGGCCCAGACCCAGCCGACCTTCCGGGCCGGTCCGCGCCGCGACCTCTTCGAGACGCCGTACGACCGCGGCGCGATGCCGTTCCGAAACTACGACGTCACACGAGACGGCCAGACGTTCGTGTTCGTCAGGGACGCGTCCGGCCGGGTCCGAACGAGGATCAACGTGGTGCTCAACTGGTCGGGCGAGGTCGCGAAGGACGCGCCGGCGAAGCGGTAGGACCTGGAGCAAACGCGAGGACGAGCCGATCGGGCGCGGCCGGCGTCGATGGCGTCACGCGGAATTCCACGGCCCAAAGTTTGCAAGTGAGTCACTGGTTATCGCTTTGCCTTTCGGTTGAAGCAAGGAGGTCAAAATGGCGAAAGCAAAGAGTGCAGTCCCCAAAGGGTTCCACACGGTGACGCCGCAGCTCACACTCGACAATGCCGCGCAGGCGATCGATTGGTACAAGAAGGCGCTCGGTGCGGAAGAGGTCACGCGTGCCGTCGGCCCCGACGGGCAAATCATGCACGCGGAGTTGCGTATCGGAGATTCGCTCATCATGTTGAACGACGCGATGGGCGGCGGAAAAGGTCCCAAAGGGATAGGCGGCTCGCCGGCTTCGCTCTGGGTTTATGTGGAGGATTCCGACGCCCTGTTCCGGCGCGCCGTCGCGGCAGGCGGGCAGGTGCTTCCCGGACCGATGGGCGCGATGGCAGATCAGTTCTGGGGCGATCGCTCCGGGACGTTCACCGACCCGCACGGCTACCGCTGGACGATCGCGACCCGCAAGGAAGATCTTTCGCCCAAGGAGATGGACCAGCGGCAGAAGGAATGGATGAAGCAGTTCGCCCCGCAGCCGGTCCATAGCTAGGCCTCCTGCCGCGCGCGGCTCGCTGATCGTGGGCTCTCGTGGACCGGGTCGTGATCGACATCTTTCAGGACTGATCCTGATTCGAGGAGAGCCCAGGTTTGCTTGGAGTCCGTCGGAGCCTCAGCCGCCCTGAGTCCATTCGCTCGCGCGGCAGGACTTGGAACCCAGCAAGACGTCGCCGCTCCCCGGTCGCTTCTGCAGCAGCATGGACGCCTGATCCGAGGTCCGACATCGTCTCTGCGCTTCCGACGGGCTCCAGGGAATGGTCATGTCAAGTTCGTCCAAAGCGGACATTGACGATGACGCTTTGGCCGGCCACAGTCCCAAGATGAAGATCACTTACGCCAGATTGGCTGGGTCACGCCGGCGACGGCGCCTGTCGGCCTAGCCTGTCCAGCTTCGGAAGGGTGTTGACACTTTTTGATCCGAGAGGCGTTGAGTTCACTTGTATCGCAGCGAAGAAGAGGTCAGCGGGGACGCGGCCTTGGAGCCGGTATCCCTGATGAGGTCGGTGGTGGTTGTAGAAGTCCACGAAGCTCTGAAGGGAGCGGTCAACGGTAGCAGCCGAGGTGAAGTAGCGGCGACGGAAGGCGACTCTCCAGTGCTCGTGAAGGATGGTTCCCTGGAGTCTTTCAACAAAGCCGTTGGTCCAGCAGTGGCGGGGCTTGGTACGAGTGTGGCGGATACCGAGCTCGGAGCAGACGGTATCGAAGAGGCCCTTGAACTCGCTGCCGTGGTCGGTAAGGACGCGGTGGAGCTTCCAGCCAGCTTTTCGGTAGGCGGGCAGAAGGACGCGCTTGAGGAATCGGGCGCAGTGGATCGCCTCGACGGAAGGGATGACCTGGGCGAAAGCGAAGGAGCAGGCGGCATCGCAGGCCGTGACCTGCCAGAGCGTGCCGACACCCTTGAGCTTGCCGATGTAGAAGCAGTCGAGGCAGACCAGTTCACCGGGAGTCTTGGCTTCGACGTGGCGGGTGCGGCCGTAGCGGGCCTGCCACAGCCGCCGGCGAGTGCGGTCGGTGAGAAGACCCGCCGAGCGGGCGCTGTGATGCTCCAGCACGGCCAGGCGCTCGTGGCGGGTTCCAAGGCCCACCCTTCGAAGGAGCCGATGGACGGTGCTTGGCGCCACCCGGACCGAAGTGCGCGAAAGCTGCGCCGACAAGCGCCGCGGACCCCACGTCGGCCACGACAGCGCCATCCCCAGCACGGCCTGCTCTTCATGGGCTTCCACCTTCGGCGGCCGCCCGCGCCGGCACGGGTGCAATCCTTCCGGACCATACTGAGCCAGTCTCTTCTTCCACCGATAGAACAACGACCACGAAATCCCCAGCTCCCGACACACCTGGCTGGCGTTGCCGACTTCCACTGCCCGGTACACCGCCCGAAGACGAAGCCCCTGTATCCTTTCCTCGAGGGTCATCGGCCTTCCTCCTTGAGTTCCTTTGCCGAGGAACAAACTCTCGGAAGATTAGGTCCTTTGACCCTCGTTTCATCTGCCACATCCAGACTCCACGAGGTGTCAACACCTTTGTGGGATAGCTCAGCCTAGCTGGTGAGGAGTCTGACGGTTCTCGGCAGCTGCGGCGCCTGGCCCGAAGCAAATCGGGCCTGCAGCGGCTTTCTTCTCGACTACGACGGCTTTCGGCTGGTCATCGATCTCGGCTTCGGCGCGGCTTCTCGCCTGCTGGCGGTCTGCCCCGCGGGCTCGGTCGACGCAGTGGTCATCACCCACGAGCATCCAGATCACTGCGTGGACCTCAATGCGCTGTTGCGAGCTCGCTTCGACATGCGTCCCCGCCCGGGACGGATTCCGCTGTGCTGTCCGTCCGGCGTGCTGATGCGGTTGAGCGCCATCGAGCCGTCGCCGCGACTCACCGAAGTGTTTGCGATCCGCGGGTTTCCAGGCTCTTACGCTCTTGGCCCCTTGAGCGTCAAGGGCATTCCGCTGCGTCACCATGTACCCAGCGTAGGCGTCCGGATCACTGCTCCCGGACTCACCCTCGCCTATACGGGAGACACCGGTCCAACTCCCGCGCTCATTCACCTCGGCCGCGACGCCGACCTCTTCATTATCGAAGCCACTCTGCGTGGGAAGCCCGCGGACCCTCCCTACCTCAGCACCGCACGCGAAGCGGGCAGGTGGGCCGCACTCGCCGGCGCCAGGCAACTCATGCTCACCCACTTCTGGCCCGGCACCGACCGATCGGGCTCTGTCGCCGATGCCCGCGAGGAGTTCGATGGCGAAGTGTTTGCCGCCGAGGAGGCCATGGTGCTTTCCCTGGAACGAGGACACGCGCGCCGCGGCCCAGGGTGAATGAGCGCTCGATGAATGCCGTCCTCCCGGGACCCGATCAGCTCCGGTCGGCCCGCGCGAGCGAGATCAGTTCTTGATGACTTGCTCGAGGCGCCCGGTGTTGGCGTCGACGAGGACGGACACAGGGGCGTTCTTGTAGTTCTTCGAGTAGTTGATGTTCCAGGTCGCGTGCCGTTCGTGGTTGAACGCGGTCTGGATCATCACGATGTACCCCTCCCCGAGGTACTTCTCGCCGTGCTCCTTCGCAATCGTGTAGAGCTTCGCGCCGTCGCGCAGGAAATCGGGCTTCAAGTCGGGAACGCGGGCCGCGGACTGGGGATCGGTCGAGCACGTCAGCGAGCCGCGGAAAGTGTTGATCAGAAAGTTGGTCTTGGCTTGCGCCGAATAGAACATCAGGTCCCACGATGCGGAGCTCCCGTTGGGCTTGAGCGGCCCGAGCGCCGTATTCCCCAGCCGCGCCGGGACAACGTCCGTCTTCCATGCCTTCGCGAGCTTCTCGGCAATCGTGTACATCTCCGAGAGCGTGGGCTCGGGGTTCTTCAGCTGTTGCGCCTTGCAGGCCTCCACCGCCGGAGCGCCCCTGACCGTGGCCAATCCAACCGCGATCGCCAGGACAAGAGTTCGTGCCTTCATCGCGTTCCTCCAGTTCGGCGCGCCTTCTCGAGGTGCCCTGCCCCCAAGCGTGTCACGAATGTCCGCCGACACGCGAGCCCTTTCACTCAGTCGGCCAGGCCGAAGAGAATTGGGGCCGCTCGGCCTCGCCGCATCGTCGGAACGGATCGCCTCAGCAGCGGCGAAAACCCTGGAAAAACGCTCGATGGCTTTCGAGGATCCGTTCTTTGGCGGCCGGGTCCGGTTCGAGCGACCACACACCCTCTTCGTGTGTGCCTCCCAGGAGGATGCCGTCCGAACGCGGAAACATGTAGAACTCCTCGCGGAGCATGGCGTAGCGGACTTCGGGCTGCGGAAGCAGGAAGGTGAGCTGACCCTTGATGGGCACGAGCGTTTGGTCGCCGAAGAGATCGCGGGCGCCCAGGCCCGTGCAGTTGACGACGACTTTCTCCGGGAGCGCCTGCACGGCCTGCCGGTCCTTGAGGTCGGCGACGCGCACCACGGCGCCCGCCGCGCGAACCTCGTCGAGCAGAGCGGCGAGATAGACGGGGGGCTCGATGACCATGGTGTCGAACTGGCGCACGAAGGGATATCCCGTAAACGGATGCTCGCTCGGCTCGAGGTCGCGCAGCTCCGGCATCATCGCGGCCATCGGGCCCTGTCGCCCGGTCAGGCCGTTCTCGTTCGAGGCCGTCTTGCTGAGCTGGTAGTTGCGCATCCAGCGCACGCCGTAGCGCGGGCCGACGAGAATCTGGTAGCGGCGATACGCGAACTCGCAGGCTGCCTGGAACTGGCGAAGGAACTCCGGCGTCGTCTCCGCGCGGTGAAAGAGGAAGAAGGGAAACCACTGCCCGCCGGCGACGTTGGAGGTCGTGTTCGGCGGCAGGTCCCTGGCGTAGAGCGCGACGGCGCGTCCGGACTCCTGGAGGAGGGCCGCCGTCGCCAGGCCGACCGCGCCGCAGCCCAGCACGGCGACCGTCCCGCGGTAGTCCGGAGGCACCAGGTCGACGGCCAGGCGCGCCGTGCCCCAGGACAGGGTGATCCCGGATCCGCCGTGGCCGTAGTTGTGGATGACCAGGGTGTCGCCGAGCTTCTCGGCGCGGACCACGAAGCCCGAAGGCCGATAGGGACGAAGGCCGGCGATCGTGCGAATCTCGCGGTCGGCGGAGACGCGGACAGGCGGCAGCGCGCAGCGCGACGGAGCGAGATCGCCGAGCGGGCGCACCGCGCTCCGCGTCGTTCGGCATCCCGGAAGGCTCCACACCGCCGCCGCGGCGGCCGCCGACTGCAGAAAATGTCTTCGGTTCATCGCCGCCGCTAAGATTACCGCGGGCCGTGAAGCGAACGTCTCCGCGCGTCGAGGCTCTGTCGATTTTTCGGGTCCGGCCGCTCAGCCGTTCGATTCCGCAAGGCAAGAAAGGGAAGTGGGGTCGGTCTTGGCAGAAGGGCTTATCGAGCCTTTCGCTTCGCCAAGCGCTGATCCCGGCACCGCATCAGGACCTGGCCTGAATGACCCATCAAGGATTCAGCAGGTTGGTCGGAGCCAGTTAGCGGGTCCGCCAGATGATCCCATAATCCACGACTGACCCCATCGGCCTTCCCTGCGACAAGCCGGTGAGCAGGAGCACGGCCCTGCTCGCCGCAATTCCGCGAGGCGTGCCGTCGTGGTCATGGAATGATCTCTTTCTCTTCCGAGGCTGGCGCGAATTCCAGCAGGTCACCGGGCTGGCACTGCAATGCTTCGCAAATGGCCTCGAGGGTGGAGAAGCGGACGGCGCGTGCCTTGCCGGTCTTCAGGATCGACAGGTTGGCGAGCGTGATACCGATCTTCTCTGACAGCTCCGTCAGCGTCAGTCGGCGCTCGTGGAGCATGTCTTCCAGCTTGACGATGATCGACATGGTCAGACCGTTCCTTCGAGATCTTCGCGCATGCGTGCGCCCTGTTCGAAGACCCGCGCGAGCACGAAGAGCATCAGCACCGCGAGCCATCGCGTCAGCGAGAAGCCCCAGCTGATGTGGAGCGGTGTGGCGGTCGTGGACACACTGGCCGCAACCGCACCGACGGCGAAGTGCATCAGCTCGAGCCCCAGCACCGCCCAGGCGATCATCTGCAGGCGCTCCGCGTTCGCCACGACGAAGGGATTTCCGACGGTGACCGTGTCGACGATGGTAAGGAGCCGCGTGAGGACGAAGTGCGCGACTGGAATCGCGCAAAGGCCGATCACCATGATCAGGCGCATGCCCACGAAGAGCATCGAATTGCCGGGAACCGGCCGCGCACCGAGCGCTCCCATCACCGGGCCTTCGGAAACCAGGCTGGCTACCAGCAGTGCCAGGATGAACGCGCCCATGAGCAGGTTCAGGATGATCAGTACGCGAAGCACCCTCCGCGAAAGTGCCAGGGTGTCTGTGTGCGAGTGGGGCATTGGGCCTTCTCCTTTACTCCGTAGGGAACTGATGATCTTCTTATTGATTAACGATATATACGTATCGTTCATCGGCAAGTTTAATATTGATATTTGATATGGTTAGGTCGATTGGATCATGAAAAGAACGGCGGATCGGGCCTGAGCACCGGCGTTCCCGACGCTCTCGCCGCTCGGCGTCAGGCGTCGTCCGCTCCTGGCCCCTCAGGAAGGAGGGATACCCCTCTCGATCCGGGACTCCGGCGCAGTACCGCTAGGGGAGGAAAGGGGGCTGAGGCGCATGCCGTCTCGGACGGACGAGGCGTTTCACGAGTGGCGCAAGCGCGCCAAAGACCTGCGCTATCACGTCGATCTGCTCGAGCCCGTCTGGCCGGAGGTGATGGAGAACGTGGAGAAACGCTCCACCAGCTGACGGACCGCCTCGGCGACCACCATGACTTGAGCGACCTGCGCCGCGTCCTGACGACTTCGCCCAGGCTGACTCGCGGCGCGAAAGGCGTGGCGCGCATCGTCGAGTTGATCGACCGCCGCCGCTCGGAGCTTTAGGCGGACGAGCGGGCCCTCGGAGCGCGGATCTCCAGCGAGAAGCCGAAAGCGTTCGCGGCGTGGATCGGATCGTATTGGGACGCCTGGCGGTTCTGACGAAAGGGTCGCTGGAACACCGAGAAGCTGAGAAGCCAAGAAGGGACGCTATGTCCACGGAGCGGCCGGCCGATCGCGAGCCTACCGCGACGTCCGATCGCTCAAAGACCTTCCGGCAAGCTGCTCGAGGAGCTCGAGCACTTCTTCGTCTCGTACAACGAGGAGCGCGGCCGCGAATTCAAAGTCCTCGGCCGATTCGGTCCGAAGCGCCCCGCAAAGCTTCGTCGAAGCCGGCGAGCGCCGCTTCCGCCGTCAGCGGGCGGGCGGGGCGAGCGGAGACTGACGCCTCACCCAACGACCGCTCGCCGCAGCCATCTAGCAGTGGACAGGGTGGAGCGGCCTCATCTCCACGCCCTGTCGGCGTCGGGTTATCCTGTGTGGGCGCGGCAGCTCGCCGCGACACAACATCCAGCTGGGAGGTCGATATGGTCCGGACCACCGTCCTTCGTCTGGCGATCGTTTTTGGCCTCATCGTCCCCGCCGCGTTGTCGGCGCAGACGGCCTACACGACCCGCGTCGCGAACCTGCGCGCCGGCCCGGCCAAGGACTACGACCTCGTCGCGCAGATTCCTACCGATGCACCGGTCGAGGTGCATGGCTGCGTCAACGACTGGTCCTGGTGCGACGTCTCGGCCGGAGACGATCGCGGCTGGGTCTACGCGGGCAATCTGGTCTACCCGTACGAAGACCGCCGCGTGACCATTCTGAGCGAGGGCCCGGTCCTCGGCTTTCCGATCGTGACCTTCGCGATCGGTCCTTACTGGGATACCTACTACCACGGCCGGCCGTGGTACGGGCGCCGCTCCTATTGGATCGGCAGGCCTGTCCCCGTATTCCGGCCCCGCATCGTTTCTCGGGGACATGTGATCGTTCATCCCGGCGAGGCTCACGGGCCGCATTCCGTCGTCAGGCACGAGGAGCATGTCAGGCACGAGGAACACGTCAGGCACGAGGAGCACGTCAGGCACGAGGAGCACAGTCCGAGGGCCGAGACGCACAGTCCCAGACCTCAGGTGCAGAGGGCGAAGCCCCAACCCGCTCGGCCTTCCCACCCGGATCGCGACAAACATCACTGAGGTCCAGGCACCGTCAGCCAACCGAACCGAGATCGTTGATCTGAGACCGCCGCGCCTCCTTTCGACGGCGGTTGTTGGGACCGGCGCCGGGAAGACTGACCCCGATCTTCCCTCGTCGGCGGACTGGCTCCTACCGCGACGCCGTGGCTGACACTCATTACCTGCGATCCCTTTAGCTTCATCGGCCACGCTCCCAAGCGCCTGGTCGTCATCGCCGGGCCGGAGCCGCCGACCCCCTGAAACGGGGGACCGGGTGTGCTATCTAGTGCGCTGTCCATGTTTGCTGCGAGCCCCAGGCGCGTCCCGATGGTGGTGGCGAGCCGGACGCCACTTCTGCGCAAGATAGCCCGTGGCATACGTGTTGTCGCAGTGTTCGAGGCGTTGAAAGGTGCGCTCGTGCTCAGCGCGGGACTCGGCCTGCTCTCCCTGGTGCACCACGATCTCCAAGCCACGGCCGAGCGCCTCGTCCGGCATTCACACCTGAACCCCGCTCACCATTACCCCCGGATCTTCCTCGAGGCGGCGTCGCATACGAGCGACTCTCGGCTCAGAGCTCTGGCCGCTCTCGCGTTTCTCTACGCCGCCTTCCGTCTCATCGAGGCGTACGGGCTATGGCAAACGCGAGTGTGGGCAGAGTGGCTCGCCATCATCGCCGGGTCGGTTTACCTGCCGCTCGAGGTCTACGAGATCTTCAAGCGGGCGACCTTGATGAGGGCCATCGTCTTGCTGATCAATCTCTTCATCGTCGCGTACCTCGCGCGCGTGCGACTACTCAGCCGGTACCGGCAGCTCGGAGCCGCGCCCAGCCCGCCAGCGCAAGCCTGATGTATGCCACCTCCGCTCTCATCCGTCACGAACCGAGACGCCCGATCCGTCGTTTCGCGGAAGAGTTCTGCTATCTTCGGTTCCGAAAGAAAGACCATCATAAAAAGGAGGCATCATGTTGCTCACGATCGGCATCATTCTCTTGATTTGTTGGGCGTTAGGACTTTTTGCATTTCACGTTGGGAGCGGCCTTATCCATCTACTCATCGTCCTTGGCGTGATTCTGATCATCGTTCACCTCGTCCGAGGGTCGCGCGCCTAGCCAGATACGGCTCTTGATCGGCTCGAAGGGAATTCTCCTGGCGTAGGGAGTGGGCTCAGTCTTGGCAGATGGGCTTATCCGGTCTTTCACTTCGCCAAGCAATGATCCAGGCACCGCATCACGACGGCCTTGAATGGTCCATCAAGAAGACGGCTTGCGGCCGGCTCACGAACGAGGAAGTGGTCTTCGCTGCCCCCGTGGAAGCGGTTGATTCGCCCGCCGGTTATCGTCAACAACACCATCTCCATGCCCGAGCTGGTCGGATCCGGCACCGTCTGCGAGACCGGGTGGGCCTGGTGGATGGATCCCCATCGGGGTCGGTCTGGTCAGATTGTACCTTCACGCCCGGAGGCGATGGAGTCAGCGCATCGCGTCCCTGAACCACGCGACCTCTTCGGGGGAACCCACCCGACGCTTTCGGCGCGGACAACGTCGAATAGAATTCGCGCGGACGACTTGCAGGTATATCCAACAATGAAGCTCAACCGCCGCCGCGACGGGGAGCCGAGCCCCCGCTGAAAAAAGAGATCTGCGAACACCGACAATGGCTTACGACGAGAACGCGGCCGAGCGGGTGCGGCGGGTCCTTTCGCGGCGGCGCAGCGTCGTCGAGCGGAAGATGATGGGCGGCGTGTGTTTCATGCTGGACGGCAATATGTGCTGCGGCGTCTCCGGCGCGGCCCTCATGGTGCGCGTTGGACCGGACGCCTACGAACGAACGGTGCGCGAGGCGCAGGTGCGGCCCCTGGAATTCGCGGGCCGCCGGCCGCGCGGCTTCGTGTGCGTCGACCCTCCCGGTTATCGCACGGACACCGCGCTGACGGCGTGGGTCCGGCGCGGCATCGACTTCGTGTCGGCGCTTCCGAAGAAAAAGCCCGGCGTGCGGAAGGCTCCCTCCAAGCGTCCTCGGAAAGAACGGCCGCGCTAAGACCAGCGAATCTCCACGCTGCCGCCTCGCCGGCGTGCCCTTCCGATCGACTATCCCGCGAAGGTCCTCACCCTGGAACGGCCTCTGAACCTTTCACGCAACTCACCACACCGGGGTGCGGTCCAGATGGAGTTCATCTGCCTCCGCCAGCCGGGCCCTTGGCCGGGGCTGGATAGTTGAAGTAGTGACCCCAGGCCTCGAGGAAGCTGTTGGCCGAACGCCGCAGCTCCGGACTGGCCTCGGCGTCCGCCACCGCCTTGCCGGCCGCGTCCATGAACACGAACCCGGCGCCACGCAGCCCGTGTTCCTTCTCCTGGCGAAGGCGCACGAAGAGCGCCGCCTGCTCGGAAGGATCGAGGGCGTGCACTTGCGCCGTCACGGTCGTCGACCAGCCTACGCATCGCGTCTTCCTTCGACCGGGGCGCCTCCTTGGGCGGCGCGAAGCGAAGGCGCCCGAACGTTCCGGCATAGAGACTGTCGTCGAGGCGCCAGACGAGGCGCTCGCCATGCGCCAGCAACGCGTTCTCCGGAGTGCTGGAGGCCATGTACCCCAGCCGGTCGAGGTCGTCCAGAAAAGCTCTTCACAACTTCGCCGAGCCTCGAGTTCATGTTTCCGACGTAGTTCGGAAGCCAGTCGCCCCACCACGGCAGCGCGAGCAGCGGCACCAGCGTCAGGAACCAGAAACCCCCTCGCGGCATCTGGCCGAACATCAAGGACATGGCGACGATCCAGGCGAAGACTCCCGGCGCGAGCAGGATCGCGAAGAACACGCAGGAGACCAGCGTCGGCGGCTGATCGAGAACCTGCTCGATGAACCCGGCCGGCATCGCACTCTGCGGGTCGTGCGGATCGAAAGCCAGCGGCATGGTCGCGGGAGGCGCCGTCCAGCCCGCGACCGCGAGCTCCACGGGCTGGTCGAGGTCGAGCCGCAGCGACTCCAGTGCCGACCGGGTCGGGGGATCGTTGGGGAGCGGATCGGGCTCGGGATGCGTGGCCAGCCAGTCGCGCGCCGCGGCGCTCAGGCGCAGCTGCGGCACGGCGAAGCCGTTGGCGTCGCGGGCCCAGCGAAACGGCACATGCGGCGAGATCTGGCGCATGTCTTGCGGCGCGTACGACGTGTTGTAAGCGCTGCGCGGGCCGCAGAAAGCCCTGCGCACCGGGCCGCTGGTCCAGCCCGGGTCATACTCGACGACGGCGCACAGGGACTCCCTGGCGAACGGCCGCCAGAGGCGGTGCTTGTGCATGTCGGCGGGGTTGAAGTCGAGGGCCAGCCAGCTCTCGACGATTCGCCCATCGACGTGCGCGGTCAGCTTGCGCAGCCGCGCGGCGTCGATCAGGCGCTGGGGGCCGATCCTCCAGCCGATGACCAGGAAGAGGCAGGCGAAGAAAAGCGGGATCGAAAGGACAAATCCCCGGACCGGCGAGAGCGCCCAGCCGACGAGCTCGCCGCGGATGGCGCCGAGCAGGCCGCCGGCGGCCGAGCTGCCGCCCTTGCGCGGTGGCCGCCCGCCCGCTTGCGAGTTGTCGCCGCCTGGAGAGCGCCGCGGCCGTTTGGGTGTCACGTGCGCTCCGCCAACGCCGCCTTCGCGGCGGTCGTGCGCGGATCCTTCTCGCCGTGGTGGCGGCGGAGGCGCTCGAGCGCTTCTTCGAAGTCCCTGCGCGCGCGCGTGCGATCTCCCTGCGACCTGGCCACGCGCCCGCTCGCCAGGAGCATCTCGTCCAGGCGCGGGTGGTCCGCGTCGATCTTGCGCGTGAGCGCGATGGCCTGGTCGAGCTCGGCCCGCGCTTGCGCCAGGCGCGCGGCGGTCGGCCGGGCCAGCAGGTCGAGAGCGAGCTGAAGTCGCGTCCCGGGGACCGCAGGGTTCTTCGCGCCGACGGTCTCGAGCTGAATGGCCAGCGCCCGCCGATGCAGGAGCGTTGCTTCGTCCCATCGACCCGAAGGCGGCGAAGCTCCCCCAGGCTGTTGAGAGGCGAGCGCAGGTTATCCGATTCCTTTCCCAGCATGCCCTCCAGGCCGGCGATCGCCGCCGTGAGCGTCTTCTCGGCCACGGCGAGCTTGCCCCGTCGCATCTGGACCTCTCCCAGGTTTCCCAGCGCGGTCAGGGTCGACAGGTGCTTCTCCCCGAAGGCCGCGCGGGCCATCGCCAGGGCTTCTTCGAGGTGCTGCTCGGCTTCGGGATACCGCTCCTGCGAAATCAGAGACAGGCCGAGCAGTCTCAGAACGGTGGTGGTGTCCGCGTGGTGCAGCGGCCGATAGATGCGCAGCGCCTCGGCAAAGTCCGCATCCGCCTCCCGGTACTTTCGCTGATTGACGTGGAGCAACCCCACATCGATCAACGTGGCCGCGAGCTCGGGATGATTCGCGACCCAGACTCTTTCGCTTGGCGGCGATCGTGACGGCAAACTCCTTTTCCGCCTCGCCGCGTCGCCCGCGATAGGCGAGCAGCTCGGCCAACGAGCCATGCGCCTTCGCCGTCCGCGGATCGTTCGCGCCGAGCGACGCGCTCGGAAATCGCGATCGCCCGCCGATACGACTTCTCGGCGTCGTCGAACCGGCTCGCGCTCTCCTGGATCATGCCGAGACAGGTTCACGTCCGCCGCGAGCTCCGGCGTCGCGGCGCCCGAGCGCCGGCGTCGGGAGGCCACGAGGTCCGTGGCGAGCCGCATCGCCTCGTCGTTCTGGCCGTTGTTGGCCAGGGCATCGCGAGGGCTTCCTTTCGCCCGGATCGTCTCGGCATTGTCCGGGCCTGAGCGTCGCCTCGAGGCTCGGGACCACGGCGTGCAGCTCGCGCATGGCGGCCTTTTCGTCTCCCAGCGCCGAGAGCGCCTCGGCGAGCGTCACGCGGCTCGCGAGAGTCAGCGGATCGTCGTCGCCGAACAGGCGCCGGCGCCCCGCCAGCGCGCGCTCCGCCAGGACCCGCGCCTCGGGAAGAGCTGCCGAGGCTGCGCTGAATCTGGGAGACGGTGTCGTAGAGAGTGGCCTGAACCTCCGGCTCCGCGCGAAGATCCGTCTCGATGCGGCGCGTCCCGTCCGCGAGGAGCTGACGCGCGGTGACCGTTTCTCCCCGGCTGTGGGTCGGGTCCGATCCCTGGAAGATGCCGATGAGAAAGGCCTGAACGCGCTCGGCGCGCCGCGCATTGACTCGCGCCACGCGCGCCTGCCACAGGGCGGCCGTCAGTCCGCCGACGAGCGACACGAAGACGAGCGCCGCCGCCGCGACGCCGGCGCGGTGTCTGCGCACGAACTTGCGCGCGCGGTAGCCGACGGTGTCGGGGCGGGCCTCGACCCGCTGACCCGCCAGATGCCGCCGGATGTCCTCGCGCCATCTCCCCCGCGCCGGCGTAACGCCGCTCGGGCTCGCGGCGCAGGCTTTCTGCACGATCGCGTCGACGTCGCCTTCGAGCTGCTTCGAGAGCCGGCGCGCCTCGCGCGGCGACTCCGCCTCGGCGCGGCCGCTCAACACGGCCCGGCTGGGCCTTTCGATCGTCTCGTGCTCGACCTGCGAGGCGAGCTTGCGCGGCCGACGCGGCGCTTCGCTCGTGCGGAGGAGTCCCGGTCAGAATCTCGTAGAGAACCGCGCCGAGCGCGTAGACGTCCGTCGCCGTCGTGATCGGCTCGCCCAGGATCTGCTCCGGAGCGGCATAGCTCGGCGTGAGCACGCGTCTCCTCGGCTCGCGTCTGCGAAGCGTCGGGCTCCTCCGAGAGAACCTTGGCGATTCCGAAATCCAGGAGCTTGACCTCGCCCTGCTCGTCCACGAGCACGTTGGACGGCTTGATGTCGCGATGAACCACCAGCCGTCGATGAGCGGCCGCGACGGCTTCGGCGCAGGTCGCGACGAGGCGCAGTCGATCCTCGAGCGGAAGAATCCGCTTGCGGCAGTACTCCGTGATGGGATCGCCGCGGACGAGCTCCATCACGAAATAGGGCTGGCCGTCCGAGGCTGTCCCGCCATCGAGGAGCCTGGCGATGTGAGGATGCTCCAGGCTCGCGAGGACCTGGCGCTCTTGCAGAAAGCGCCGGCGGACCCCCTCGGAGTCCCTTCCGCCCATCAAGAGCTTCACGGCGACCTGTTGCTCGAACTCGCCGTCCCTGCGCTCGCCGATCCAGACCTCGCCCATGCCGCCGCGACCCAGGAGCGAGACCAGAACGTAGGGACCGATCCACTCGCCGGGCGGAAGCCGTGGCCGCGCGGTCCTCGCCCGTCGAGCTCGCGTACCAGCGTCGGTGAGACGTACTCGACGGCTCCGCCTTCGAGAAAATCGCCGGCGCCGCGCTCGGCCTCGAGAAGCCCGCGCAGGAGCGCCGCGAGCGGTGCGTCCGTTGGCTTCCGAGGTCCGAGAGGTGAGCCTGGGCCTCGTCAGCCGGCAGATCCGCCAGCTCCTCGAAGAGCGGCGCCGCCTCACGCATCCGCCGGTCGGCCGGATCGGTCACGCCGGCAGCTCCCCGCCGGAGCCGGAGAGCTGCCGGAAGAGAAACGCCCGGGCGATCTTCCAGTGGCGCTTGACCGTTCGCTCGGAGACTTCGAGAGTCCTGCGCGATGTCTTCGACCGAGAGCCCGTTGAAGAAGCGCCACTCGACGATCCGCGCGAGCTCGGGGTCGGCGGTCTCGAGCCGCGTGAGCGCCTCGTCGAGCGCCAGCAGCTCCTCCGGCCGCTCGGAGCGTGGAAGCGTCTCGGCCACGTCGTCCAGCGCGCGCGGGGGCACCCCCGATCCGCGCTTGCTGCGGAACCGGCGTCTCGCGTCGTCCACGATCACCTGCCGCATCGCGCGCGCCGTCGCCGCGTAGAAGTGATACCGGTCTCGAATCGACCAGGGCGCTCCGTGCGAGAGCTTCAGGTAGGCCTCGTGGACGAGCTCGGTCGTGTCCAGATTCCCGTAGCCGCCCCGACGCGGAAAGCTGCCGGCGCGCGATGCGACGCATCTCCGCGTAGACGGCCGCGAAGAGATCGTTGGCGAGCCTCCGGGTCCCCCGCCTCGACCGCGCGGAGGAGATCCGTGATGCTGCCCGGCCCCGTCATCGGGGTGCCAGCGGCGCGCCGAAAGAGGGCGGAAGGCGAGGTGGCGAGCCCCAGGTGGACGAGTCCGGGACGGCGACCAGGAGGCCATCGCTGGCCGCGGTTAGGCGCCTTCGCGGCCGCCGCTGACTACGTCGATGCCGGTGGCCAAATGTCCTCCCCGCATACACTTTCAGCACCCTGGAGGGCTCCGATCCGGGGAAGCATAGCTCAACCCAGAAAAAAAGGCGTGACCTGGTGTCCCTTCTCCGCTCCTTTTGGCGAGTCTTGAAGCGACAGCGAAAACAGGAGGATTTCATGCGAATCCCGCGAAGAATCGGATCCGGGCTCGTCCTTCTGACAGCCGTTTCGGTGGCTGCCCTTGCCGGCCCGAGCTCGGCGGGGCTCGAAAAGACCCCTCAGGCGAAGGCCTTCCGCGCTCAGATCCAGGCGGCCGCGGCGGGCGACTACGAGGCGTACAAGAAGGTCACGACCGCGGAAGGTGTGACGATGATGGAAAAGCAGATGAAGGAGCTCGGCAAGACTCCCAAGGAGGGTCTGCAGCTTTACACGATGCTCATGCCTCAAGACATTCGGTTTACGGCCCTGAAGGTCGATGGGAAGAAGGCCACGCTGTCGACGACGGGAAAGTCGGACGGGCAGGCGCAGAAGGGGACTGTCGAGCTCGCGCAAGAGGCCGGACAGTGGAAGGTAGGTCGTGGAGAGTGGAACTCGGCGAAGTAGACGGGCATGCGCGTTCTCAGCCGCAGCGCTGGCGCGACGCGCCCGAGTTTGAAAGTTCCCCGTGGATGGAATCGAGGCGCCGCGATCGGTGATCTCGAGCGCAGATAAGGTCAGGGACGCTTGCGCGATCCCGTAACACGGTGGTCCCTCGGCGGGCGTCCACCAGAAGGAGAGAGCGATGGCGAAAGTCGGAAAGAAATCGAACCGTGTCAAGAATCTCCCTGCCCGGGGTTTGACTTCCAAGCAGGCAAAACGAGTCAAAGGCGGAGCCGATCTGCTTCCCGCCGTCCGAAGGGCCGGTCAGGTATCGATGGCCGACGGCAGCGTCCGAAACGCCGCCGGCTTCAAATTAAATAAGGTCTGACGTCCGCAACCCATCGGCCGCACACTCCGCGAAGCCGGAGGGCGGCGCGGCGACGAATTTGAAACGAAGGGAGAAAGTATGCAATCGAGCACTTCCGGCAGCCCCATCGCCTTCCTGCTCCTGCTTGGGTTCGGCCTGGTGGTCTATCTCTTCTATTGCTATTGCCTCAAGCGGATCGTCGAAAAGTGCGGTGAGCGGCCCGGCGCGATCATCTGGATCCCGTTTTTCCAAATGATTCCCCTGTTCCGGATCGCGAAGATGAATCCCTGGCTCATCCTTCTGATGCTCGTACCCCTTGCGAACCTGATCGTGGCCATCATGGTCTGGGTCAGTGTCCTGAAAACCCTGGGGCGGGCTCCGGTCATGGTCGTCGTTCTCTTCCTTTTCGGATTCGTTTACCTCCCGTACCTGGCTCTCACCTCGGACCGAAAGATCGCTCCGGCAATGGCCTGAGGATCAAACCCAGGCTGCTCCCCGTTGCGCTCACTCAGAAGAGAGGGCACGAGATGAAGGACACACATTCCTCACTTGAACCGGCGCTGGTGGCAGCCGGGGGAAGAGACCCACTATGACAAATCGCTGCTGGATCGGCTTCGTCCTCGGAAGTTTCGCGCTCTTGCAAGCCGCCTGCGCAGGGGACGCCGGTCCGGCCAGGACCGAGGTGCTGCCAAAGGACGGAGGCGATCTCGGCAAGGCCTACGTCGAGCTTGCGGCAGCCATGAAGGCCGGCGACAAGGAGCGCGCGGGACGCTTGCTCGACCCCAAGCAGTGGCATCTTGGCAACAAGGAGAAGAGCTGGTTCCAGATGTTCGACCACATGGAAAGGCAGAAACCCGCCGGAGGGCGGCGCCAGGGCGACCGCGCGACCCTCTTCCTCCTCGAAACCGACGGAAATCCCCTCGAGTTTCGCTACATGAGCGCGACGCGGGCGGACGGCGCCTGGCATTTCGATTCACCCACGGACCTCGGCAGCAGTTTCAGCAAGAGCGAGATCCGCGACTGCAAGACAGGCACCGTGTTTCCGTGCGGGGCCAAAACCGCGCCTGACAGCGTGGTGTGGGGGACGATGACGCCTCACAGCGACGCGCCTGAAACGCAAAGCCATCGCGTGATCGACGGCCTGGCGGTGCGGATGATGGACGACAAGAAACAGCTGGCAAGCACGCTCGTTCTTCTGTCGGGAAACGGCATCAACCCGGAGGCCGTCGCCGCCAGCAGCGATCCGGAGCAAGTCAAGGGTTGGCTCGCGTGGCCCGTCGTTGCGCTCGACATCGCTCCGGGCGGCAAATCCGGCAAGCTCGAGTACTACAACGGATCTTCCCGCAAGACACTCGACATTACCAAAGGGCTGAGTATCGAATCGCGTTCGCCCGGTCGGATCCGAGGACAGCTGAAGACCGACGTCGAAAAGATCGCCCTCGACCTGCATTTCGATCTGGACACCACGAGCTCGTGTCAGGTCGGCGCCTATCGCTGCGGGCCCGATGCCGCTCCCTGAGGCCAACCCGATCCGAGCCTCGCAAAGGATGAAATCATCTCGCTCGCCGGCTTCCCGATGACGCCTTCTCGCTCTTTAGGATCACCATCGGGGTCAGTCTTGTCAGATTGTACTTTCAAGCCCGGAGGCGATGGAGTAAGCGCATCGCGCGTCGACGGAGGGTGGGATCGGACGCCATGCGCGACTCGAGCCGGGCTAGCCCGCGAACCATCGTGGACGTATCGCGACCGAAGTATTTCGCGACTCTGGCCACCGGGATCTTCCCAATCTCGCGAGCCAGCCAAGCCGTCATCAATCGTGCCAGGGATACCTCTCGTTGCTGACCCGGGTTTGACATCGCTGCGATGCTGACCTTGCCCTCCCGCCCTACAAGGCGGGCGACGCGGTCCACCGTCACTCCCTTCGGGACGACGGGCGGCTCTCCCGCGGCCTGGAGGACCCGATCCGCGAACGTCTCGTCTCCCTTGACCGCTTGTCCCCAGCTTGGCACGTTTTCGTACGGCTCTTTCACTTCTTCGCGCATGAGCCGTCGGTAGGACCGGACGGACGCGGTGCGATGATTGCCGAGTATCCGTAGCATTCGGTCCAGGTCGAGCCATTCAGGTCCCCTCCCTCGTCGGTAGGATCTGTCGCTCGACCAGATGTACTCCTCGGGCCGCTCGACGATTCGCGCCTTCACCGGGTTTTCGTGGATGTAGCGAAGGAGAGCGAGCGCGTACGGATCCTCCTCCACCAGGAACGCCTTGTACCGGCCCTGAAAAAGATGGCCGACCCGCTCATGGCGACGGTTGAAGTACTGCGTGTAGGAGGACTGGAGGCCAGCCATGACTCGGGACAGCGGAATCTTGCCGGTCTCCATCGCGAGGTGGACGTGATTGTCGAGGAGGCAGTAGGCGAGCAGTTGGAAACCGAACTTCTCTCGGTAGTGGGCCAGGCGCTTCAGGTACCGCTCTCGATCGGAGTCGTCTCGGAACACGGCCTTTCGCTCGTTGCCCCGGACGATGACATGGTAGAGCCCACCAGCGACTTCAACGCGGATCGGACGAGCCATGTTGCAAGATACCATCTTGCAAGACTGACCCCGATCCCTTTCCGCAGTCGACCCCACCACGTCCCTTGCGCGATGCAGGGCGCAGGGTGTAGAAACAGTGATGAGATGATCTCTTCTAGGATGGCGCTGCCAACGCCGTCTGCCTCTCGTCCGTCGCGAATGAAGCCTCGTTACCCGCGGGTCGCGCAACGGAGTCGGCGATGAGCGGAGATTTCCTGCACTCCCCCGACTCTCCGCCGCACCGCGGGAGGACATCACGGATTCTCGCCGCGCACCCCGAGATCCGGGCCTTTATCGGCACCAATCCCTTTAGCCTGGCGATCATCCTTGGGGCGGTGGGCCTGCAGCTCGCTCTCGCCTTCCTTCTCAGGTCGCAATCCTGGTGGCTCGTGATCGGCACCGCGGTCCTGGTCGGCGCATTCGTCAGCCACGCGCTCTGGGTGATGATCCACGAGTGCACGCACAACCTGCTGTTTCGCCAGCCGCGGTGGAATGTCTTCGCGGGAATCCTGGCGAACCTACCTCATATCCTGCCGAGTGCGGTCTCCTTCCAGCGCTACCACCTCAAGCATCACGCTTATCAAGGAATTTACGAGCTCGATGCGGACCTGCCGAATCGCTGGGAAGCGCGATTGATCGGGCACTCCCCTCTGACGAAGGCCGTCTGGATGCTCCTCTTCCCGATTTTCCAGATCACGCGCCCGCCGAGGCTTCGGGAAATTCGCCCTGTCGATCGCTGGGTGGTCCTGAACTTCCTGATTCAGATCGCGTTCGACGTCGCCGTCTACGCCTGGCTTGGCCCGAAGGCCTTTTTCTATCTCCTCCTGTCGGTCTTCTTCGGCCTCGGGCTGCATCCGCTGGGCGCCCGGTGGATCCAGGAGCATTACGTGTTCGAGCCTCCTCAGGAGACCTACAGCTATTACGGTCCGCTCAACACCGTCGCTTTCAACGTCGGGTATCACAACGAGCATCATGACTTCCCCTCGGTTCCCTGGAACCGCCTTCCTCGGATCCGCAAGGGAGCGCCTGAGGCGTACGACGGTCTGGTCTTCCATCGGTCGTGGAGCGGGTTGCTGCTTCGATTCCTGGGCGACCCGGCAATCACGCTCTTTTCGCGCGAGGTGCGCGAGCGACGCGGCGGCCCGGACGAGGAGACGACGACGCCGGCGTAGTGCGACCGCCTGCTCGAGTGCGCTCGGGTCCCGGCAAGAGAAGTGGTCATGCCGATCGGTCGTCCAGTGGTTATTGCGACCGGCCTCGAGCTTCACCAGACTGGAGGGCATGATGAAGAACACGCTTGCCCTTGTCGTCTGCCTTTCCGCCGGCCTGAGCCTCGTGGCCATCGGCCGCGCATCCGGGACGGCGCACGCCACGGTGGCCGGCGGCTGTTACTGGTGCATGCAGGAGGCCTTTGAAAAGGTCCCGGGCGTTCTGTCCGTCACCGCGGGTTGGGCCGGCGGCACGGAGCCCAATCCAAAGATCGAGGAGATCGAATCGGGCTCCACGGGATACGTGGAAGCGATCGATGTCAAGTACGATCCGTCAAAGATCACCTACGAGCAGCTTCTCGACGCGTACTGGCACAACATCGACCCGCTGTCCGCGGGCGGCCAATTTTGCGATCGGGGGCGGCAGTACCGCTCGGCGATCTTTTTCGACGACGAGACCCAACGCCGTCTGGCCGAGCAGTCCAAAGCACGCGTCGCGGAACAACTTCACGGCACGGTCGTTACGGAGATCGCGCCGGCAACGCGATTCCTGAAGGCCCCCGCGCCACAACAGGACTTCTACAAGAAGAATGCTGATCAGTACCGCAAGTACGCCGAGGGTTGCGGCCGCCATCGTCGGCTCGAACAGCTCTGGGGGAGCGCGGGCTCCTAGATCCGGCAGTCCCCGCCCCTGAGCCGAGCAAAGCGATCGCGAGGAAGGCGAAGGCGCACGCCGGCAGCCAGGCAATCCGACCGGAGATTTTCAAGCGCCGCCTATTCTCGGCGGTGATCATCTCCAGCCTGACGCCGGATGGCCTGTGCAGCCACGCTGAGTTCGCGGCAGTCGGCCCGCATCCTCGTAGCTCGCGCGCCCGAACCGGGGGCCGCTGAGCTGCGACGGCATTCTCGGCCCTCTCAGGTCTCGATGTAGGTCCAGGTCAGTCCGTTGTCCTTCGCGGTGTAGACCAGTCGGAGGATGTAGGGAGCTTCTTCGGAAATCCAGAGCTTCATCGGCCCGAGCGCCGTATCGCTCTCCACGATCCAGGCATGACGTCTCCCCAGATGGCCGGCGTCCATCTCCTCCTCTCCGGTCACGGTCATCGCCACGGAGGTCGGTCGCGGCCCGTCCTCCGCGAGCGACGGAAACTCCACCGAGAGTCCGCGCTCGAGCGGCAGGGCGGCGAACAGGAGTCCGTAGAGACCGCCGTAGAAGTCGAAGACGGGCTCCGGCAGGTCGGCCTTCTCGTCCTCGCTCTTCCCGCTCGCGGTCCGCGTCCAGTGCACCGATCGGCCCGCGAATTCGACTCTCGTCTCCTCCTCCTGGCCCGGGGTGACGGCATGCTTCGCGAAGTGGCGCGACCGCGGCGCCATCGTGTTACGGTCGAAGACGTTCACGGTCTCGGTGGTCCCGACCTCCTTGCCATCCTTCGAGAACACGGCTCGCTGCGTGCGTTGGAGACACTTGGTCGAGTCGATGTCGACGATTCGGAGTTCGTCGGTCCACTTTGCCGACAGGCCCAGGAGCTTCCCCTGGGCGTTCCGAACCTCGACTCGCCATTCGTTGGCATAGGGATGGAGACCGGCGCCCTTCACCGGTCCGTCCCCAACCTTTAGCTCCAGGTTCCGGCGCCCGTCGCTTCTCGGCGACGGCGTTGCCGGGACGGCGACTGATCTCTTCTGCGCCGCGGCCCCTGCCGCGGCGGCCGTCGTGACCGCGAGCGCCAGGATCCCGAGTCGGGCGAGCCAGGCTCTCCCTCTCGCCGATCCGGCGCCGTACGGCGATCGCGCGGTACCTTCCCGGCAGCCACAGCGTTTTCTGATCCTCGGCGTTGTCATGAGGGTCATGCTCGACTCCTTCCGTCATCCGGCGACACCCCTGTGATATACGGCAGCGCGTGGGCGAGGGAACCGCCCCGTGCTCCTCCTGTTGGGCGAAGCTCCGGGGGCGCTTCGATCATTGGATTCGCGCCGACACTCGAAGACGGGCGACGGCGTGACCCCTCCATTCCCGATCCACAGTCCATGAGGCACCACGGATCCGCGCGCAACGCAGGGCGCAGCGCAGCGTCGCCGCACCTCGACCTCGACCGAGCATCCGATACGCCGATCTTTCGTCAGATCTACCTCGGGCTGCGCCAGGCAATTCTCTCCGGCCGACTCGCCACCGGCAGCCGGCTGCCGCCGTCGCGGGCGCTGGCGGCGGAACTCGACGTGGCTCGGACGACGGTCGTGCTCGCCTTCGAGCACCTGGAGGCGGAGGGCTACGTGATCGGGCGGGGTTCCGCGGGGACGTTCGTCGCCGAGCTGCGCCTTCCCACAGCGGGCCCCGCGGCGCGCCCGGCTCGATCTTCCTCCCCAACTCCTCGCGGCCGTCGGGCGCAGGACGAGACGGAGTTCGGCCCGCTCGGAGCCGCCCCGGTGCCTTTCCGGCTGGGCGAACCCGCTCTCGACGCCTTCCCGCTGCGACTCTGGATGCGACTCTTCGCCCGCTGCGCGCGGCGCTCCGGTGGGGATCTCCTGGGATACGGCGATCCCGCCGGCTTCCAGCCGCTGCGACAGGCCATCGCGGACTACGTCAGGGTGTCGCGCGGCGTCGCCGCCACCAGCGAGCAGGTCATCCTCGTGCGCGGCGCCCAGCAGGCGATGGACCTCGCTGCTCGCGTTCTGCTGCGCCCCGGTGACGAGGTCTGGGTCGAAGATCCCGGGTATCTCGCGACGCGCAGCCTGGTCGAAATCTCCGGAGCGCGCCCGATTCCGGTGCCGGTCGACGCGGAAGGTCTCGTGATCGAGGCCGGAATCCGGGCCGCGCGCGCGGCCCGCATGGTCTGCGTGGCGCCCTCGCACCACTTCCCGCTGGGCCACAGCTTGAGCCTCGCGCGCCGGCTCGAGCTCCTCGATTGGGCGCGCCGTGCTGGCGGCTGGATCATCGAAGACGACTTCGACAGCGAGTTCCGCCACGCCGGGTTTCCGCTCCCGTCGCTGCAAGGACTCGACACCGCGGCGCGAGTCGTCTACGTCGGCACCTTCAGTAAGACAGTCTTTCCCGCCCTGCGGCTCGCTTACCTGATTCCCCCAGTGGAGCTCGTGGGTCCGATCCTCGAGATGAAGGGCGCTGTCGATCACCTGGCGCCGACGCTCGAGCAGGCCACGCTGGCCGAGTTCATCACGGAAGGCCACTTCACCCGCCACGTACGCCGCATGCGCATCTTGTACGGCGATCGCCAGGAGGCGCTCCTCGACGCGGCCAAGCGCGAGCTCGGCGGCGCCCTGAGGATGCAGGCGGCCGACACCGGTATGCACGCCATCGGCTGGCTGCAGGGAAACGGAGTGAACGACGTCGGAGTCTCGCGCGCGGCGAGAGAGCTCGGAATCGAGGCTTCGCCCCTGTCTCGATATTGCCTGCGCGCCCGGTTTCCGCCGGCGATCCTGCTCGGATTCGCGGCGCTGCCGCCGCGTGACTTGCGAGCCGGGGTGCACCGCCTGCGCGAGGTCCTGGAGCGGCCGCCGCGTACGAGCCGTGGTCACAAGACGAACGCGCAGTAATCGAACTGCTCGGTGAGCTCGTACCCCTCGGCGAGGCAGAGATCCCGCGCCACGTGCTTCGTCCGGGCGGTTTCGAGGCTCAGAGAGTCGGCGCCGTAGCAGTCGAGCGAAGGACCGCGCTTTCGGTTTTCGATCGCGGTGGCGCGATGGATGGTCTTGGTGGTCATCGCCTCTCCCTTCTTCGAGCTCCCGACGTGGCGGCGTCCTCGATCGGACGTTAACGACCCCTCGCCACGAGGCCAAGATCCAAGAATCGTCGGATTGCCCAGTCCAAGCGGCGCCGGCCCCGCCGGGCGGCCCGAGGCTTGGTCTGGTGGCGCGATGAAATCTTGGATCTTTCACAATACCGAGCAATCGCTATTCTGAGGGTGCGCCGATGAAATGGCGCCGAGCGAGGATCGAACATGCGCATGACGCCACAAAATCATGTCCGTGGGGCGCGGATTCCGATGCCGCGCGCACGGAACGCCTGAAAGGATGAAGACATGCCGATTGCTTCACCATTGCTTGTGACCAAGCAGGCTACCGCGTTAACTCCTTCGCTTATCGTCTTCGGCGCATTGGTCGCGATTGGCGGCTCGGCGGCGGCACAGGTCGTGCCGACCATCGGGGACCATCAGCCCGACGCAGCTCTGACGATCAAGCTCGGCGATGGAGCGATCAGCGGTAAACGTATAACTCCTACTGCCATGGCTTGGAGCGGCGTGACCTATGTGGAAAAGGGGGCGCCCGTCAAAGCTGGAATCTGGAACACAGAGGTGCGGGCGCTGGAGGTGGACGGCCGCAAAGTGCTGGTGCGGACAGCCGGTGCCGTCGTCATCGGCCATGCTTCGCTAAAGATCCTCGGCTACAACGCCTTCGTCAATGTGGTCGACGCGGATACTCTCGCGCCGGTCTGGAGCGAGCACCACAATTTCGATGGAAGCTGGGAAAAATGGATCGTCCATGGCATTCATGTTGAGCACCACATAGTCGGCGCCGAGCCGGGTGCCAAGGAGGTGGTCCAACGCTTCGACACCCCCATCCCGGCCTATGATTTCGACGGACCAGTATTACCCTTCTACTACACGGGCATGGATCTGAAGGTCGGCTATTCCGGCGTCATCCCTGCGATTGGCGATCCGGATCATCCTCTGCGAGGGATTCCCTTCAGAGTTGTGCGCCGTGAGAAGGTGCAGGCTGGTGCCAGAGGGATGGTGGACGCCTATCTTGTTGAAATGCCAGATCCGACGGCGGGAACCTTGCAGTTCTGGTTCAGCCCCAAGTTCTCGTTTCCGGTACGAATGATAATTCCCGAGGCTCCGGGGCGCTCGAAAATGGTTTTCGAGATGATCGGCTGACCGTCCCCGACCACCTCGCGCGCAAGGCGCTTCGGATACCGCTCTCGATCGGAGCCGTCTCGCCGATGACAGGGTAGAGCCCACCGTCCGCGGCAACGAGCGAAAGGCCGTGTTCCGGCAACTTCAACGCGGATCGGAGCAGCCATGTTGCAAGATGCCATCCTGCAAGACTGACCCCGGTCCTTTCCCGGGCGGCCCGGCTCTACGTCGAGGAGTGCGGGAAAGGAAGTGCGATCATCCTCCTGCACGACGGCCTGCTCCACTCCGTCGTGGGGGATGGCGAGTGGCCGGGCCTCTGCGGCCGGTACCACGTCGTGCGCTACGACCGCCGCGGATTCGGACGCTCGGATCCTCCGACCAGGGCGTTCTCGCCGACGGAGGACGTGGCGGCGGCGCTCGCGCGGGCGCGAACATCTCGCGAGCGGCCGTTGCGGGATTTCAGTTCCGACAAGGAGGCCGGACCGACACCGCCGGGCGTCTTCCGGTTGGCTGAGGCCCGCGGCACGCCTCGCTACTAGACTTTGGTCTGTGACGCTCCGAAGCTAAAGCTGTATATGTCAATCCATCCTTTGTGCTTTGCGTCTTGTCCCGGCGTACCAGAGCCGCCTTTGACACCCCTCGAGGCCTTGGCGCTCAGCGTCTTCGCCGGAAGGGTCCTGGGCGATCTGGCTGCCCGCGACTTCGCGGTCTTCCCGGTCTTTCTGGTCTTCTTGGTTCTCACGGCGCCTCCCTTCTTTTTCTCGTGAGCTGAGTAAGAGTGTTCCGATCATACTCGGCCTCAGCTCTCCCCGGTACCACTCGCAACTTTGGTGCCGGCCGGCCGTGCTTTCCAAGAGTCTTGATTTCAAAGCGATTACGGACGGAGGACTCCGCCGGCTGGCAGCGCCATGGTCTGAGAACTGGACAAACGGGGCGTTGGATTGAGACAGTCTTCCTCATCGGACTGACTCAAGAGGTGGCGACCGAAGGGACCGGACTCGGGACGGTCCCGCGCGTCGAGCTCAGCGCGGACGAAAGATGGCCGGATCGCGAAGGTGCGTGGTTGCTTGTGCGCGCACCTCGGGGCTCTGGATCATGGCCGCCGTTTTTTCCGCGTCGTCGAAGAGGCTGTAGTAGTCCTGAGCCACGACGATCGCCGCCAGGGCCAAATCACGCTGCCGGTCGTAGGGGCGAGCTTCAACGATGCCGCGACCCGCGAGGAAGATGACGCTCGTCTGGTCGGCGCGCTTGCTGAGGAACGCGACCTCCGCAATATCGCTGAAAGCGCTCATCTGTCCGTCCCCGGGATGCTGAGTAATCGTCGCGATCGCGTCGCTGTAGCCTCCGCCTTTGGCCTGAGCGTGGGCGATTTGGTAGTAGGCCCGTGACCGATCGGGGTCCGGAAGCCCATGCGCAATCGCCGTCGCGGCCTGAAAGTCCCCCTTCCGAAGTTGACCGCTCAAGAAGACGAATGGACGCTTGGCCGCCGCCATTCGCATTTCGACCATCACGTTGCTGGCCCTCTTCGGGTTTCCGACCGCGACGTAGAGCCCGGCAACCTTCGCCAGGCCGTCGTCGTTGGCCAATCCCTGAGAACCGAATGAATTCCTGGCGGTGACAAAGGCTGCCCGCTCGAGGGCCGGCAGGATCCTGCGGGCTCGTTCGACATCCCCTCGCGCCATGCTGTTCTCAAACGCTTGCTCGAGACCCTCCCACCAGTCCCCTTCAGTCGGTAACGGAATCAGCACCGGCCGCTTGAATCCCACCCGAGCGATTTCGTCCGTGTCCATCAGGATGAAATGCCATCCATCGACAAACCAGAGGTAGAACGCGAGCCCGACGATCAGTGAGGCGAGGACTGAGAGGAGTGCGCCTGCGCTCACGCGGCCGCGCGTGAGACGCCTCGCCCACACGCCCAGGCCCGCGATCAGGAGGAAGACCGGCGGGATGACCACCATCCCGATCATCCAGAAGTAGGCCATGGGCGGAATGATCAGGGCGAGATAGATGATCAACGTGACGAGGATCGGCAAGAGTCGTCGGCCGGGGCGGGAGGCGAAGCCGACCAGAAATCCGGGCAGAGCCGCCACGCCAAATTTCGCGACCGTCTCAGGGATGCTGGTTTTCAACCCAATCCAGCCCAGCCCTGGAATCGATGAGTTTCCCACGAGGTAGAGGAACAGCAGAGCCGCGCAGCCGACCATCGACGGGATCGCAATCGATCCGACTTTCGAAGACCAGCTCTCCTCCAAAGTCGATTCGGCGCCTGACCCTCGAGGGTCTCGTTCAAACGGCATTGCTTGTCGCCCGTCGCAGGTGTCGGTTGCCCCAAAGTATAGGGGTCGTTCCGGGCCCTCGCTCGCGGCCCGGTCGCCATCCGCTCGGTTCACGCCTATCGGGCCTTCGAGCGTCCTGCCTGATCCCGCCGCGGTCCGAACCCCTTTGCCCCAGAACGGCGTATTTGAGGTGCCATGACGATCACAAAAGCCAAGCAGAAGCGCCTGCTGAGCATCGAGCAGGCTCCGCCCCGCCACTGGGTCGGCAACGGATTCCCGGTCAGCTCCATGTTCTCGTACGACTCCGCCCCGTCTTTGAGCCCCTTCCTGCTTCTCGACTACGCGGCTCCGGCGGACTTCCTTCCCTCCCTCACCCCCCGGGGCGTGGGCGAGCACCCGCACCGCGGCTTCGAGACCGTGACGGTCGTCTATCAGGGCGAGGTCGAGCATCGCGACTCGACCGGAAACAAGGGCCGGATCGGCCCGGGGGACGTCCAGTGGATGACCGCCGCGTCCGGCATCGTTCACGAGGAGATGCACGGCCGCGAGTTCACAGCGAAGGGCGGCACGATGGAGATGGTCCAGCTCTGGGTGAATCTGCCCGCGAAGCTCAAGATGTCCCCGCCTGGATATCAGGACATCGTGAGTCCCGCGATCCCCACGGCAGATCTACCCGCCGGCGCCGGGACCGTCCGGGTCATCGCGGGCCAGTTCGAAAAGGCCAGAGGCCCCGCTCGCACGCAGACCCCGATCGACGTCTGGGACATGCGCCTCCAGGCGAAGAAAACGGCGAACTTCCGCATCCCGGAAGGGCACGCGGCCGCTCTGCTCTTCCTCCGCGGGGGCGGCCTCGTCAACGGGGCCGACGCGGTCGACGAGGGAGCCCTGGCGGTGCTCGACCGTCACGGCGAGGCGGTCTCGATCGAAGCCGCCACCGATTCGACCATCCTCGTCCTGTCGGGAGCGCCGATCGACGAGCCCGTCGTCGGCTACGGGCCGTTCGTCATGAACAGCGAGGCGGAGATCCGGAAGGCCATGGAGGACTACCGGAGCGGCCGGATGGGCAGCCTCTGAGCGGAGGGTCAGGGTGAGGCGCCTATGACGCTTCCCCTTATAGGCGTGTGACGCCCGAAGGCCGCGTCACAGGCCAGGGCCGGCAGCGGTCAGCAAGCGGGAGCAAGAACAGAGCTCTCCTCACTCCTTGTAGTGCGCCCCGTTCGCGCACTTTAGCGTCAGAGCCGGGCTGGATTTATCCACGGAGTGGGTTCCTCCCAGAATGCCCTTGGCTGTCTTGGCAGACAGTGTCTTGAGAGAAAGGTCTTTCCCTGAGGCGGCGGCACCGGATTTCCGCGTCTTCCGAGTTTTCTTGTTCATGCCCCTCTCCTTACTTCATTTGTCGAGGTGAATTCGTGCGTTTCTCTTCTCGTCCTCGGCCGGGAAGTGCCGATTAGCTGCTGATCAGAGTGTTCTCGAGGCGTACCTCAAGGTACTTTTCGAGGTTGTTGGTCTTGGTCGGGGTCTTGGTCGGGGCCTTGGCGTCGCCGCCCTCCACGGTGCGGGCTTCCTGAACGCTCAGAGTCTTCGCCGACAGGTTCTTCACGCCGCCTCGTGCCTTCGTCTTTCGCGCCTTCTGCTTCGTCATGTTCGGCTCCTTTCGGTTGAGCACCCTCGTCGAGTCCACGAACCGTGCCACGAGGCCACGGAGCGCGAAGTGTACGCGTTCTCAAGGGCTTCGACGGATTCGCAATCTCGAGACCAATGGGAGCGTGCCTCAGAACGATACACTTTGGTCTCGTTCGGGTCTTTGCTCTTTGGGGCAGCCCCGTTACCAGGGAGACGGCCGCCGCGGGAGATCCGCTACCGGACTACCGCCTCAATCCCCGAGACGAGATCAGGGTTTCTGGCCAGACCCTTAGGCTGCGGGGCGGCACAGACCTCGCGGTACGGAACCGCCACGGCAACGCGGTCTCGATCGTGGCCGGCGGCGACTCCACGGTTCTCCTTCTCTCGGCAGCGCCGATCGACGAGCCGGTCGTCGGCCACGGACCGTTCGTCATGAACAGCCAAGCGGAAATCCGAAAGGCGATGGAGGACTACCGGAGCGGGGCGGATGGGCAGCCTGGAGCCCGGGCGGTTAGGCCGTATTCGATGAACCGGTAGCCGGTGTAGGCTCTCTGTAGCGCTGGTCGGCGGGCGGCTACAATATATCTCTTGTGCCGCGGCTGTCGTCGGCCGCTAATATATTTTATAGACCTTACCCCGCTGCCCCAGGAGGGGACGAGCCCCTCCCCTACGGTACGACGGCGGTGGGCGGGGCGCGGGAACGAGACGACCGGGGCGCGGGAGGGGACGCACCGAGCGCTCGAAGAGCGCGACAAGCGGCGGGTCCGCCCGCCGCTAACCCCCTCCCCTACGGCACGACGGCGGTCTCAACTCGATACACAAGGCAGCAAAGTCAGCGCAGGCCTCCAAGTCATGTTCCGTCAGCGGTAAGCGCTATTTCGCTCCGTGGCGCGCCGATTGCAATTCCGGTGCGGCGACTCGCCGTGTCGTGTCGAGTTCTGGCGCTCTGGAGACCAATGGAAGGAAGGGGGCCCAAGATGGCTGGTGCCAAGAAGAGGAAATCGTCGAAGAAGGCGGAGACTCTCGCGGCCCGATCGATCGCCGACAAGCGGGTGGGAGCCGTCCGCGGTGGAAGCGCAAGCTCCGGCGTCGGTGCCGGGAAGGTCACGTTCAACCAGTTCAAGATCATGCGAAAGGTCGACACCAGCAGCCCCATCTTCTTCGAGAGTTGAGAGGCCGCGTCGGGCACCTTCGAGATGAGGCGGCCAGGAGAGCACAGGTGAATCGAGAGGACTGGTGAAAAGGAGACGACGATGACGACCAAAAGAAAGACCTTGGCAAGTAAGGGCGCGGCCAAGAAACTCAAGCTTCGGAGAGAGACCCTGAAGAATCTCGACGTGACAAAGAAGACCGGGGCGGTGAAGGGCGGACAGCAGCAAGAGCCCTGGGGCACCATCAGTGCTAAATGCACCCGGGATATTTTTTGTCCCTCGAGGGCCTGTCCTTAACAAATTGGCGAAGGTTCGCGGTGCCGTCCCGCCCGCGGCAATGAATCAGTCGAATCCCGGGTTCATCGGCGACTTGGGCGCCCGTTCGGCTGTTCGCGTCGGCGAACGATCAGGTTCGCTGCGATCCAACGTATCGATACGTGTTGAGGAGCACGCCGCGTTGGCGTGGCCTTGGTGCTGACGAAAGCGAGCTCGCGCGCCTCAACACCGTCCGAAAAGAAGCGTCTGCCACGGCCCAGCAAGACCGGGTAGACGATCAGCACAACCTCGTCGACCAGTCCCTGCCCGAGCAGCGGGGACATCAGCGTCGAACTTCCCGAGACGCACCCGCGCGAGCCGCTCGCCGGTGCGCCCGTCAGGGCGCAGATTCTCCAGCAGGCGACGCCGACGGTTTAGAGTCTCGGTATGGAGGGCCGGGCGAGCACAACGGCGATGCGCGTGGCCATGCGCCGGGCGGCTCATCAGCTGCTGGATGATCCGCTCGTCTTCGAGGATCCCCACGCGATTCGGATCCTCAGTCCGAAGATGCAGGAGAGCGTGCGCGCCCAGGCACGTGAACGCGAGGGCCGGTTCGCGCGCCCCCGGCTGCGAGCCCATCTCGTCGCGCGGAGGCGCTTCTGCGAGGAGGAGCTCGGCCGGGCCGTCGCCAGCGGCGTCGGGCTGTACGTGATTCTCGGCGCGGGCTTCGACACATCGGCCTATCGGACGCGTTCGGGCGAGCCGCTGCGGATCTTCGAGGTCGACCATCCGGCCACGCAGGCAAGCAAGCGCGAGCCGCTCGCCCGGGCCGGGATCTCAGAGCCCGGCAACGTCGCCTTCGTGCCAGTCGACTTCGAAAAGTAATCTCTTGCAGACGAGCTTCGAAACGCCGGCTTTGAGGAGGAGCGCGCCGCATTCTGACGGGCTATGCGATTCAGGTGTGGCTGGCGCACGCGTGGATGCGCCGCTTCGCCTTCGGCCCCGCCGAGTGGCTCTGGCGAACCCTGACCTACTGGCAAGCGCAGCCCATGAGGCGCACTCGGCCGGCGACCGCCGGCTAGACTCCCGGCTTGGTTTCGAAAGGTGTCCGCGCGGGAGGCAAGGAATCAGATCCGTGAACCCGACCCGATCGCCTTCACAAGATCGACCCCAATTCCTGCGCGTCCTGCGCGAAATGACTGCGGGCTAATATATTTGCATCTGGAGCGCTTGATCCCGATGGGCGACCTTTCCGGGCGCGGCCCAGGGCCACCAGGCGTTGAGCCCATTGGTTCCTTGCGAGCGGACGACTGCGAATTTCCGACGGAGAAGCCATGAAAACCTCGACAATTCAATGGACACTGACCGACGAGGCCCCGGCGCTGGCCGGTTATTCGTTCCTGCCGATCGTTCGCGCCTTCCTCCGAGGCACGGGCATCCAGGTTGAATCGCGCGACATTTCTCTTGCAGGCCGCATCATCGCAAATTTCCCGGACCACCTCGCCGAGGCACAGAAGATTCCGGATCACCTGACCCTCTTAGGCGAGCTGACGCAAGACCCCGAAGCCATCATCATCAAGTTGCCCAACATCTCGGCCTCGGTTCCGCAGGTCCAGGAGGCGGTCAACGAACTGCGGGCGCACGGCTACGAGGTTCCGGAATATCCGGGGAACCCGAGCACCGACGCCGACAAGAGGCTCCAGGAGCGCTTCACCAGGGTCCTGGGCAGCGCCGTCAACCCGGTGCTGCGCGAAGGCAACTCGGACCGCCGTTGCCCACTCTCCGTCAAGGCGTTTTCCCGCAAACATCCGCACAAGCTGGCGGCCTGGGCTCCGGACTCCAAGTCGCACGTGGCTCACATGACCTCCGGCGACTTCTACGGCAGTGAGGCGTCCACCACCCTCCGGGAGGCCACGGACGTCCGCATCGAGTTCGTGGGCCCGGACGGAGCGGTCACGGTGCTCAAGAAGAAGCTCGGGCTCATCGAAGGCGAGATCCTCGATGCCTCGGTGATGAACGTGAAAGCGCTGCGGGCGTTTTACGGCTCGCAGATCGCGGACGCGAAAGCCAGAGGCCTGCTGCTGTCGCTGCACCTCAAGGCCACCATGATGAAAGTCTCGGATCCGGTCATGTTCGGCCACGCCGTGACCGTGTTCTTCGAGCCGGTCTTCACGAAACACGCCGATACCTTCAAACAGCTGGGGATCAACCCCAACAACGGGTTGGGCGACGTCTACGCGAAGATCAAGGGCCTCCCGGCAGACAAACAGGCGGAGATCGAGAGGGACGTTCAGGCTGTCTATGCCACTCGGCCGGCCCTGGCCATGGTCGACTCCCAGAAGGGCATTACCAACCTGCACGTGCCCAACGACATCATCGTCGACGCCTCCATGCCGGTCGTCGTACGCGAAGGCGGCAAGATGTGGGGGCCGGACGGCAAACTACACGACACCGAGGCGATGATCCCCGACCGCTGCTACGCCACCATCTACGGGACCATCATCGAAGACTGTCAGAAGAATGGCGCCCTGGATCCGGCGACCATGGGCAGCGTGCCCAATGTCGGGCTCATGGCGCAGAAAGCGGAAGAGTACGGCTCGCACGACAAGACGTTCGTTGCGCCGGACACGGGCGCGATTCGCGTGGTCGTCGAATCCTCAGGTGAGACGCTGCTGGCGCAACGAGTGGAGCGAGGGGACATCTTCCGTGCCTGTCAGACCAAGGATGTCGCAGTCCGCGACTGGGTCCAGCTGGCCGTGCGGCGAGCCAGGGCCACCGGCGCGCCCGCCATTTTCTGGCTGGACAAGAACCGGGCCCACGATCGAGAAGTGATTGCCAAAGTCGAGACCTACCTCCGGGATCAGGACACGGCGGGTCTCGAGATCCGAATCCTGCCGCCGGTCGAGGCCATGAAGTACTCGCTCGAGCGGATTCGCAAGGGCCTGGATACCATCTCGGTCACGGGAAACGTCCTGCGTGACTATCTGACGGACCTGTTTCCGATCCTCGAAATCGGCACTTCTGCCAAGATGCTGTCGATCGTGCCGCTGCTGGCAGGCGGCGGCCTCTTCGAGACCGGCGCCGGCGGATCGGCTCCCAAGCACGTGCAGCAGTTCGTCAAGGAAGGCTATCTCCGCTGGGACTCGCTCGGCGAATTCTCGGCTCTGGCGGCGGCGTTCGAGCACATCGGCAGCTCATTCCAGAATCCGCGGGCCGCGCTGCTGGCCGAGACGCTGGACCAGGCCATCGGCAGCTTCCTGGACAACAACAAGTCGCCGGCCCGCAAGGTAGGCGAGATCGACAACCGCGGCAGTCACTTCTACCTGGCCCTGTACTGGGCCCAGGCCCTGGCCGCGCAATCCAAGGATCCGGAGCTCAAAACCCAATTCGCCGCAGTGGCCCGGGATCTCTCGGGCAACGAGGCCAAAATCAACGCCGAGCTGCTCGGCGCCCAGGGTCGCCCCGTGGACCTGGGCGGTTACTATCAGCCGGACCCGGCAAAGGCCGCCAGAGCGATGCGGCCGAGCCCGACGCTCAACGCCATAGTCGAAAGCCTGTTGTAGGGGGGTCTCTGGGGTCAGTCAGGGGTCTACTGACCTCGATCAACCTTCTGGCAATCACCGATTCAACGCCATCATCTCGGGGTAATGGTAGACGTCCGATTTCGCCGGCGTGTTCAGTGACGTCGCGATCATCGCCTTCGCGATCTGCTCGACGGTGATCGATTTGTATTTCGCGGGCGTCACGAACGAGAACGCAGGAAGCACTTTCTCGAGCAGCCACGGTGTGTGTTGCGATCCGATGATCATCGCCGGGCGGAAGATGCTCACGACAGCCGGACCACTCTCTTTCACCGCCTCCTCGGCCTCGCCTTTCACACGAGCGTAGCGCGCCATCCCCGCGGCGCCTGATCCGGTCGCCGCCGCGGTGGGATCGGCGCCGGCGGCGGACATGAACGCCAGGTGCTTCACTCGCCCCGATGCCTTCAGCCCTCGCGCAAAGGCCGCATTCAATTGCACGTCGACCGCGCGATGCTCGTCGATCGTGAGTTTCGCGGTGCCGGCCCCGACGCCCAACACGCTCAACCCGACGACGTCGCCTTCGAGCGAACGAATGGCCTCCGTAGTCGCAGTTTCCAGACCGGCTGGATCCATTGCGGGAACGAGCGTCTCGCGCAGCTCGACACCCGCATCACGTGCCATCGCGACCTGATCGGGCTGCGAACGACGCACCAGGGTCACGATGGGTTTGAACGATCCATTGCGAATCAGTTCCTTGATCAGCGCGTTGCCGACCGATCCCGATGCACCGAGAACCACAGCCGCCTGGCTGCTCGACATGCAGGCCAAAGATCAGGTTCGCAGCGATCCAACGTATCGATAAGTGTTGAGGAGCACACCCGTTGGCGTGGCCTTCGTGCTGACGAGAGCGAGCTCGCGCGCGTCAACACTGTCCGAAAAGAGGCGTTTGCCCCGGCCCAGCAAGACCGGGTAGACGATCAGCACAACCTCGTCGACCAGTCCCTGCCCGAGCAGCACGGACGTCAGCGTCGAACTTCCCCAGAGGACCAGGTCAGGGCCGTCCTTGGACTTGACACCGCGAACACCCTCCATGATGTCCGCGCCCAGGTGCCCGACCGGACCCCATCCGAGGCTGTCCGGCCTGTGGGTCGCGACGTATTTCGTCGCGGCGTTCAGACGGTCCGCCATTGGACTGTTCCCGGCCTTGGGCCAGAAGCCGGACCAGAGATCGTAGGTGTGGCGGCCCAGCAGCAGATCGAAGCCCGTGCCCTGTGCCTCGAGGAGGGCCTGCAGCCCGGCCGGGCTTCGATACGGTGTCGTCCATGCGCCGTACGCGTACCCGTCGTCGTGCTCGATCACGCCGTCCAGCGAGATATGTTCGAAGATCCTGATCTTTCTCATTTTGCGTCTCCACCTGTCAGATGTCTTGCCTGCTCGATTCCGACACCGTACAGCTCAGCTGCGCTTCGCCGCCTGCGCCGCGGCCTCGTCGTGCATCCTCTGCTCTCGCGCTACGGCCTCGTGAGTACGCACGTCGTCTGCAGGTAAGTCGGACATCTCGTAGACCTGCCGGATCTCGATCTCGGACACCTCGTCGTCGCCGAACGGGGCGGGGCAACGCTTCATCCACTCGATCGCTTCCTCTTTCGAATTGACCTGGATCAGCCAGAATCCGCCGACGAGCTCCTTGGTCTCCGTGAAGGGTCCGTCGATCACGGACCGTTTCCCGTGGTCGAAGCGGACGCGGGCGCCCTTGGAGCTCGGCAGGAGGCCCTCGGCGGCCAGCATCACGCCCGCCTTCACCATCTCCTCGTTGAACCGGCCCATCGCCTCGATGAGCTCCCACTTGGGCGGCGCGCCGGCCTCGGAATCCTTGTTCGCCTTGAGGATCACCATGAAACGCATTGCTCACTCCTTTCATTTTCCGTGCGAACCGGGTCACCGGGGACATCCGCCGGTCCGAAATCCCGTTCTCTGACAGGGCGACGAACGACACCGGCCAGAATCGACAACCGGCGATCAGGATTCTTTCGCGGCAGCCGAAGGACGCCCAACGTTGCCGCCTGCGGCCGAGGGCGACACCTGCGTGCCGAGGGGCTGTTCGTAGGCCCCTCGATCGAGCAAGCCGTCTCACGGATTCTCGCCTGCCTGGGGTTGGTCACATTTTGTGGTTCGCTTCGAACGCTGGGGAATCCGGGCGGCGGGTGCCGACAATACCTCGAAGCAGGCTAACCCCAATTTCTTCGCGCTGTCTCGAGGAAGGCGCGGGCGACCAGATCGGCCAGAACGCTACCCGCGAAAACTCTGACCGCCAAGGCTGCGAGAAACGTAAAGGGCGGTACTGAATCGCAGGAAAAGTCGCCAGTAGGTAAGCACAAGGGATGGATCGACATCGAGAGCTTTCGTTTTGGGGATTTTTCGTAAGCGTTTGAGTCGGTGGGGTTAACGGCGGCGGCGAAGGTGGTCGAGCCGGCAGAACGAGGGATTTCCAGGGCACGGGCGGGGGCAATCCTCATGAGGCAAGACGGCGAGCCACCGCAATTGGTCCTCAATGTGGGTACGACCTCGCGGCGCGTCGGCGCGCGTGGCGAGCGTGGCGAGCCTAAGGACCGCCCGGCAAGAATGGCTCCTTTCGGCTGCGGATCCGCGCCAGCTCGCCGCGCGACAACGGGTGATACTGAGGATCCGGCCGGTCGAACTCCGGGCGGTAGACGAGCATGTCGATCTGGTACGCAAGCCGGTCGATCCAGACGTCCAGCCAGTATGTGCCCGAGACCACGATCTGGAGCGTCGTCTCCCCGCGCGGCACCTTCTTGATCTCGGTCCCGAGCAGCTCGAACCCGAAGGCCGTGGGTGCGCCTTCGACGTCGTGGTCGATGTGCGCCAGCCCGACCATGACGCTGGCGAGGTCCTCGAAGACCGTGTCCTGCGGCTCCAGGGGAGAGTCGCCGGGCTGCGCCGGCAAATGGCTGAGGAACGTCAGATTGAACTCGAAGGACATGAGCCGGACAGCTCCATGATCGTCCCACGGCGGATCGTCGGTGAAGTCCGCCACGCCGGTCCCGTTGATGTAACAGTTAGCAATGCTGCCGGGCACGTGGACCGGAACGCTGATCCAGCGGGGGTTGATGTAGACGTTGTCGGCCCCGTTCTTGGGGTAGATCTGATCGGCCATGGGCGCGCCTTCCTAGTGTGGCGCCCACGGGAACGTCAGCTCGAAGTCGACTCCGGTGACCGATGGCAGTGCTGCGGTCAGCGTGATCGGACGTGAACTCGGCGCGAAAGCGGGCGTCGGACTGTACTTGGAGGGGTTAGGACCCGCGAGCGCGTCGGGCAGGAGGTCCGGCACGATCTGGAGCGGCACGTCGATGGGCAGCCCGTAGATCGCGTACGGAACGGCCCACTCGTTTCCGGAGGTCAGCTCGGGCGTGACCGACGTCTCGACCGTGAACTCGGAATCCCAGATCCACCCGTACGGACCTCCGCTCCCTCCGCCGCCCAGCGGAGGCGCCGCGTTGTAGGTCGCCGGCCCGACCTTGAACATCGGCGCCGGTCCGCCGTGCTTCGGGTCGCCGTAATCCGCGCTCCAGCGGATCGTTCCGAAGATCGCTCCCTGGATCGGGAGCTTGGAGATCACTTCGACGTGGTACGAGACGCGCCGGATGACCGCGGGCTCACCGAGAACGCCGATCTTCACCCAAAGGTAGAGCTCGTCGTTGCCCTCATTGACCCGCAGTTCGCACTCGTCGGCCGTGAAGGTGAAGTCCTCCCCTTCGCTGTTGATGCCGGCCAAGGCGACCATCGCCGTGTATTCCCAGTCGTCGGGGTAATTGCCCGGCGGCTTGTCCTGCTCGAAGTGGATCTTGATCTCGGCGACGTCGAAGCGCAGCTGTGAATCCCACATAGGGATCGCGATCCCGCTCAAGATCTGCATCTCGCGCGGCGGAGAGTCGACGTAGAAGATCAGACGGCGATGGTCCGCGACTTCAGCGGCGTTGCTGACGAACAGATCCGGGAACGCCATGCCCTCCTCCGTGCGGCGACGATGTGGGACCCGGCCTCGAGAACGCCTGATGATACTTCACAAGAACCGGATCCATAGGCCCGTCCCCCACTCTCCAGAGGCCGGGGTCAACGCTGAAATCCTGCGAGGAGGGTCTTCCAGAGAACGGCGCCGCGGGCCTGGCGAAAAGCGTGGCAAGAGAGCGCGTCTCGCCGCGGAGACGACTCTGGGACGAGAATCGATGCCGCTCGCCGAAAGGAATTGGCTCCGCCAGAATCGCACGCCCCAAGCCGCGCACTGGAACGTGCTCACGAGCCTGACAGCCGATGGCCTCCCCTATGGGTAAGGTGATAGCGCCGCAGGACCCCTGGAAGTCGTTTCTGAAAGCTCTCGATTCCAGGCTCGGCTCTCGGGTTGACCTGCACTGCATCGGCGGATTTGCGATGACGATGCATTACGGCCTGTCGCGAACGACGCCGGATTGCCCTTCGACTTCGGCAGGCTCTATGGCGTTGTTGGTGACCTGGTGTATTGGTGATATGGTGATCGAGGAGAAACTGATGCCGCGATTGACGATCACGCTTTCGAGCGAAAAGCACAGGGCGTTGAAAGAGACCGCCGTTCGGCAGGGCAAGACCATCCGGAGCGTGATCGAAGAGAGCCTCGACGCCTATGGAGTGAAGACGGCTAGCGAGGCGATGGCTCTCGTCGCCCGTGCGCGGGAACGGTCGGCGCTGCCTGAGAAGGATGCGCTGCGGCTGGCAGTTTCGGAGACCAGGGCGCGCCGCCGCGGCCGATGATCGATGGCCCGGCGCTTGTCGACACGAACGTCGTCGTCAGCGGCCTCATCACGGGCTCGGCAGCGTCTCCGACCGCCGAGGTCCTGGATGGGATGATCGCCGGTCGCTTCCGATTCGTCCTCTCCATCGATCTGATCTCCGAGTATCGGGACGTCCTCACGCGGGCGAAGATTCGATCCAGACACGGTCTCTCTGACGCGCAGATCGACGCGATCCTGAAAGAGATCGTTGCCAATGCGGTCATCGTGGAGGTCGAGCGCGAGCCGGCATCGCGATTGAAAGGCGATCACCATCTCCTTCGAGTCCTGACGGCCTCTTCCAACGCCCTCCTCGTGACCGGCGACGAACAGTTGAAGACACGTCTGTCGAAAGGGGCTCGCGTTCTAACTCCCCGTGAATTCATCGACCGGCTCGATCGCTGACCGGTCCCGCCTTTGCCGCGGGCAGCGAACTAGTCCAGACATCGCACCGCCATCGACCCGGGTTCGTCCCGGGACGCAGCGCCCTACCGGCTGATCGCGAGCGCGTGCAGCGGCGCGGTCGAATGGACGGTCGGATAGGGCTGCCCGGGCTTCAGCATTTCCCACAGGATCTCGTTGAACGCGGCGTCGTTGACCTTGTCGGGCTGGCTGAAGTCGAGGTGTTCCGACGATCGGGCGGCCGCTGTCTTGGGCGGGTTCATCTCTTCCATGTCCGCCTCCGGGCGGATCGCGGGGTAGGGCGCGAGGTCCGGGCGGTCGGCGAAGACGTCCGCGAGCGACCGGCTGAAGTAGTCGAACTTGGAGAGATGTCCGAGCCCGAGGATGTCCTCGATCGCGGCGACCACGTCGGTCGTGTTCGCAAAGCGATGGATCGTGCCCGGGCGGTTGTAGGCGGAGATCACCAGCACCGGCGAGCGGTGGCAGTCCACGTGATCGGGGCCGTCCTGCGAATCGTCCTCCAGGACGAACACCACCGTGTCCTTCCAGTAAGGAGACCGGGACAACGCTTCGACGATCCGGCCGAGCGCGAAGTCGTTGTCCGCCATGAAAGCGCGCGGCGTGTGGTACTTCGGGTTGCCTCCGCCCGTGTGATCGGACGGCAGATGCATGACCTCGAGCGCGGGCATGTTTTTGTCGGCGACAAACCCTTTGAGCTCTTCGATCCAGGCGTCGGCGCGCCTCTGGTCCGGAATCTCCAGGTTGAAGGGCGAGTACGTGGGTGAAATGTCCGGGCCGAGATCACGCTGGGTGACCGGCCAGCCCTGAGGCCCGTTGACCATCTCGCCGTAGTCCCGGAACGAGACGCCCTTGCGCCTGGCGAGCGTCCACAGAAAACCCGCCTCCGGCTCGTCGATCTCCTCGCCGTCGATGTCGTCGCGGCGATCGGAGTAGCCCGACGGAATCGTCCTCTCGCCGTAGTCCGTGACGTAGGCGGCCGTGGACCAGATGTGCCCCTGCGAGCTGACTTCCGCGTTGGTGAAGAAGCGATCGAAAAGGCCGAACCGGAGGGCGAGGGCGCGGTGATTGGGCGTCGAGGTCTTGTCGAAGAAGACGAGCTTCGGATCGCCATCGCCCTGCGGCAGGTCGCCGAAGATCTGATCGTAGGTGCGGTTCTCCTTGATGACGTAGACGACGTGCTTGAACGGAGGATATTTCCGCGGCGGCCGACGCATATTCCAGTTGTTGGCGGCCGCGACCCGCTTCGAGTAGTCGGCGAGCTTCGTCGGATCGATCGTCCATGTCCGGAGCGTCCCGTTCAACTGTCCGAGGTCATAACCCGTCGGCTTCTCGATGGGCCGCCCGGGCGTGGGCCCGTCGGGGTTCGGTCCGCTCCCATGTCCCTTGCCCGTCAGGATCAGAAGGCGCCGCGGCGTCGCGATGACGGCCGTGGGATACCAGTCCGTCGGGATGCGGCCCACCAGGCGCGATGTCTTCAGGTCGAAGACGGCAACGGCATTGTTGTTGGCTTCCGCCACGTAGAGGCGCGTCTCGTCGGGCGAAAGACCAAGGGCGTTGGGAGTGCTTCCTTCGGAGGGCCCTGCCGGCGCCGGATCCTTCAGCGCGGTCAGCACCTTGTGCGACTTCGTGTCGACGACGGCGATCCGGTCGCTTCCCGACAATGCCGCGTAGAGGCGGGAGCCCGACTTGTTGACGACGAGCTCGGAGGGATGTCTCCCGACCTCGAGACGCCGCGTCGGATAGAGCGTGCCGTCGGGCCGGGCGCCAAACGCGGACACCGTGTCCGCTCCCCACGCGGAGACATAGACGCTACCGTCGGACGCCACGACGACGGAGTAGGGGTAGCGATCCGTACCGAGGCGCTGAATGTCCCCGGTCTGGAGATTCACGACGGCGAGCGCGCTGGCCTCGTTCTCGGCGACGTAGAGAAAGTGGCCGTTGCCCGAGACGGCAACGCCCGCCGGATAGCGAGAGCCTGTCTTGTCTTCCTTCTGTTTGCCCAGAACGATCTGCCGCTCGAGCGTCGCGGCGCCGTCCTTCCACTTGTAGACGAAGACGGCGTCTTCATTGCCTCCGGAGACGAAGAGGTGCTCACCGTCACGGGAGAAGGCGGCCCCGTAGAACGCCGCCTTCTGCTCGAGGGTCTGCTTCACCTTCCTCGACGCGAGATCGATCACCTGAATCCCTTGCTCGCGCCAGCCGCTCAAGACCGCGATGAGACTCTTGCCGTCCGGCGAGAGAGCCATTCCGATCGGCATGCTTCCGAGATCGACGAATTCCCCGACCGAATCGAGGCGGACGCCGGTGGCGAGCGGAGGTGTCCCTGGACTCTGGCCGAGGGCTTCGGCAGCGGCCGCGCCGAGCAGAACGATGACGGAGAGGATCTTCACCTGGATGGCCCCATGCATGGTCAGACCGGGAGACACGCCCAATGCTTTCCGACGCACTCGCGGAGGCACTCTTCACCGGAAGGCCGCCGGTTTCAATGACCACTTGCCGGTCAATCGGTATGGCCACTCCCGTTCGACCGAGGGCGCCGCATCCTCAGCCGGGTTCGACGCAAAAATCGTGTATTGCCTCAGTGCCTCCCCCCAGCAGGCTGTTGAAAAATGATTGCGGGCGTCGCGTCAGGGCTTTTGCAACTCGCAGCCGGACAGGGAAGCTTGCGTTCGTCGGCTCGCGCTGCTCCAGATAAGATTTGTGTCCAGCGAGCAAAAGCCCTTCCACCGCAAGCGGTTGCGGCGGCGCGGGGCCGTCTCCCTGCCGCAGCATCACGACGATCTGGCCGTGGTCATGCGTCGAGTGAACCGGACGAGAATAGGCGTCGACAGGAGGTGCGCGATGCCACCCAACCCGGCCTTGCACGAGTCCAGCGGATCGTTGCCGGCGTCGAAGATGAAGCGGCTGCTGGGAGCCTTCTCGATTTTCACGCTGGTGATGTCCATCCCGCAGGCGGTGACCATCTGGGTCACGCATCGGACAACAGGCGTCTCGCTCGTTTCCTGGATCGCCTATCTCCTGTCGGCAGTCGCCTGGCTCATTTATGGACTGAAGAAGCGCGACCGCAACGTCTACTTGCCCTGCCTCGGCTGGATCGCGATCGACGGCGCGGTCATCCTGGGAATCCTCGTCAACGGCTGACGCCGGGCGGGGCGAGCCGCCGGCGTCTCAGTTCCCGCCGCGCGATCAGAGCCGGCGTTTTGAAGACGCAATCCGTCGGCTTTTCGCGGGCTCCCTTCGATTCCGCGCACTGCCGGATGGAGTTGCCCGATCCGACCTCGAAGAAGAACGTCCCGTCCTCGAAGAATTCGGCGGCGTTGACGATGACGTAAACCGTGCGCCGCAGAGCCGCCTCCGACGGAATGAAGTCGTCGCCGACGCTGTCATCGTGAAGGTCGCGCCCGAGTCGGCATCACGGAAGAGGAACGATCATCACCTGCTTCGAATTCTGGCGGCCGCTCCGGACGCATTGCGGATCACCGGCGACGAGCGGTTGAAGGCGCGTCTTCCGAAAGGCGCTCGAGCGGCGACCGCCCGCGAATTCGTCGACAGTCTGGACGGGTGACGCTTGACCACGCGCGGCAAAGCGCCGGGCAACTTGGGGTTTTGACCCAGGCCGCGCGGGCCCGAAAATCCCTGGAGCCTGCGGTCGTGCCGTGGCCACAGACGCTCCGCGCGGAAGGTATGAGGTTTGCTCTCGAATAGCTCGCGGTGAGGGGTGAGCCGGGCCGTCAGCGGCAAGCGACCTGCCCTTGCCGACCGGAACGACCGGAGGACGCGACATGAGGCACGAGCTGAATGGGAAATGGGTACTGAGCGGCACATTGGCAGCCGCGCTCGCGTTCACGACACTGGCCAGTGCCGAAGGCAACAAGGGCGATCTGAGGAATTCCAATCGAACCACGCCGAGAACCATTCTCGAGCGAGCGAGAACCATCTCGAGCGAGAAGGAGGATGCCGTGACGGAAGCGCTCATTCGACAGCGCGTCGAGGACCTGGCGAAGGCGGTGAGCGCGAAGGACGTCGACGGCGTCACGTCCTTCTATGCAGCCAACATCGTTTCATTCGATCTCAATCCTCCTCTGGGATACGCTGGGGCTGACGCGAAACGCAGAGCCTGGCGAGAAGCCTTCGCTGCACAGAGCGGCCCCATCACCTACGAGGTTCGCGACCTGAACGTCACGGCGCAGGGCGACCTGGCCTTCGTTCATAGCTTCAACCACGTGAGCGGCGCTCTGGCCAGCGGTCACGTCAGCGGCATGTGGGTGCGTTGGACGGCGTGCTTCCGGCGTATCGACGGCGTCTGGCTGATCGTGCACGATCACGTGTCGGTCCCGGCAGACCTCGAACATGGCCAGGCCCTTGTGAATCTCAAACCTTGAGCTCCTCGACGCCCGTTCTGAACGGTATCGCGCTGCGGGCTTTCCGAGGAATCTCCGACCACCGGACTTGGACCGTTCTCCGCCAAAGCCGTCCCTACAATATGGAGATTGTTACCAGGACGATCCCAAATCGTTCCATCGATTGGCGTCAAGAACGCAGGTCCGAGCTCACCGACACCCAGAAGGTCGGGCAGGGACGGCGCGGCGCCCCGGCGACGGTCGGGAGCCGGCAATCGGGGACGCGTGAGGCGGCGATCCACAGGCGTCGTGGATCTGTCGGTCGAGTGGTCTTGCCGCCTCGGATCAGCCGTGATCAGCGGCGAAAGGCCCCGCAGCCCGCGAGTGGTCATATCAGATCTTCGACAAGTAGTTATTGCGCATCCCCGCTTCCCGGGCCAACCTACCGCCCGCAGGACGGGGCGATCACCTTGGGGACGGGTCGCTTTCCTGCCCGGGAGGCGCATGTCCTGGAAAGCGATTCGGCCGACTGCGAAGTTCGCTGCCGTGGTACCTCCTCTGGCCGCCCTGCCGTTCGGCATGACGGCGACGGTGTTCTGGATCTATGTTTGCGCGTCGCTCCTTCTCGTCATCGGCCTCATCCGAATTGCCGCGGATGTGCGGGAGCTGCGCGGCGTGGACCGCATCCTGCCGTTTGGCCTGCTGTTCTTCGCGATTCCGATGGCGGTTTTTGGCACCGAGCATTTCACGGACACGGCGGACATTGTGACTCTCGTTCCTCGCTGGATACCCGCGCATCTGTTTTGGGTCCTGGCGGTGGGCGGCGGATTTATTTGCGCGGGGCTCGGTATTGCTGCCCGCGTTCAGGCGCGGCTGGCTGGGGCTCTGGTGGGAGCCACGATGCTGATCTTCGTGCTCGTCATGGACATCCCAGGCCTCCTTGCGCACACGGACAACAGGTTCTCTTGGGCCCTGGCCCTGCGGCAGCTCGTTTTCAGCAGCGGCGGTTTCGCTCTCGCGATGTCGCGGTGGAGCGCTCGGCCGCCGCGGCCGTGGCCCACGGAGCGCAGGGAGGCATGGCTGGCCGTTCCGCGATTCTTCATCGGCATTCCTTCGGTCTTCTACGGCGTGGAGCATCTGCTGCACCCGGCAAACGTGCCGGGAATCCCACTGAAGCTGCTGACTCCGGAATGGATTCCCGGGCGGATTGTCCTGAGCTATTTCGTCGGCGTCGTTCTCGTTCTTGGGGGCGCCGCCCTGATCGTGAACAAGAGGCCGCGCGAGGCAGCCACCGTGCTGGGGCTCACGATTCTGCTGGCGGTGTTGTGGATCTACCTGCCGATGCTCATCGCGGCGCCGAAGAGCCTGGTTGCGCTGAACTACTTTTTCGACACCCTGCTCTTCTGCGGAACGATCCTGGTGTTGGCGGGCGCGATGGAAAAACGAGACGACCGAACCGGAAAAAGTTGAGATTTTCGTAAGCGTCTGAGGGACAGCCGGTTGGCGTGACCGTCGGAACCCTGGACCTCTGCCGCCACCGAATGCGGCCGGTATGCCGTGCTGTCGCTGTCTTCCGCTCGTTCGAACCTCGGGATGAGCATTCTCAGGCGACAGCCAGGACGTGACGATCGGCTCAAGTCGATACCGTCCTGGTCTCGTTTCGATTCGCCCAGGCTGTCCGGTTCGTGGAGTGGTTTTGCGGCCAAAGTCTCTGAAAGCAACGGGTTGGCCAGGGTGCGTGCAGCTGGCACCCATGTTGCGATAATGAGGGCCTCGTAAGAAGGCGTGGTGGAAGTCGTAAAAGGAGGAATACGTGGCGATCAAGCGCGGAACGAATGCGACCAAGCGAGGCAAGGCGTCGAAGAGTCTGCCTGTCAAAGGCCTGACGCCCGGGAAGGCCCAGGGTGTCAGAGGCGGCGGCAAAGGAAAACTCTTCGAAGTCGAAGACTACTCCTTTGATGTCGAGCAGGTTCTGAACATCGGCTCTGCCTCCAGCGGCGCCGGGGCCGGCAAGGTTTCGTTCAACGACTTAAAACCGAAAGGGAAGTAGCTCCCTCGGCTCCTCCGTGGGGTCAGGAGTGACACGACGCCGCGATGAAGACGGCGCGCCGTCGCTTATTTCAGCCGCTGGAAGAAATCGTTCCCCTTGTCGTCCACCAGGATGAAGGCGGGGAAGTCCACGACGTCGATCGCCCAGATCGCCTCCATCCCCAGCTCCGGATACTCGAGGACCTCGACCTTCTTGATGTTCTCCGCCGCGAGCAGCGCGGCCGGGCCGCCGGGGGACCCGAGGTAGAAGCCGCCGTGCTTCTGACAGGCCTCGGTCACCTTCGGGCTTCGATTCCCTTTCGCGATCATGATCAGAGAGCCGCCCTGCGACTGGAAGAGGTCGACGTAGGAGTCCATGCGCCCGGCCGTCGTCGGGCCGAAGGAGCCGGAAGGTTTTCCCTTCGGTGTCTTGGCCGGCCCCGCGTAGTAGACCGGGTGGTCCTTGAAGTATTGCGGAAGGCCGCCGCCGGCGTCGAGGCGCTCCTTCAGCTTCGCGTGGGCGATGTCGCGCGCGACGACGAGGCGTCCGGTCAAGGCGAGCGCGGTGGCGACGGGGTGCCTGGAGAGCTCGGCCAGGATCTCCGGCATCGGCCGGTTCAGATCGATCCGGACGATCTGCGCGTCGTCGTCGTGTCCCTGGACGTTCGCGGCGTTCCGGACCGGCAGGAGTTTCTCGGGATGCCGCTCGAGCTCCTCCAGCCAGATGCCCTTCTCGTCGATCCTGGCCAGGACGTTGCGGTCCGCCGAGCAGGAGACGCCGAGGCCGACAGGGCAGGAGGCGCCATGGCGGGGGAGCCGGATGACGCGAACATCGTGAGCGAAGTACTTGCCGCCGAACTGAGCTCCGAATCCGAGCTTCTGCGCGGCCTCGAGGAGCCTGCCCTCGAGCTCCCGATCGCGAAAGGCGCGGCCCGTCCGGTCGCCGGTCGTCGCCAGCGAGTCGTAGTAGCCGGTCGAGGCGAGCTTGACGGTTTTCAGGCACGCCTCCGCCGAGGTCCCGCCGACGACGATCGCGATGTGGTACGGAGGACACGCCGCCGTCCCGAGGCTCTTCATCTTTTCGACTAAGAACGTCTCCAGGCTCGCCGGGTTCAAGAGAGCCTTCGTCTCCTGGAACAGGTAGGTCTTATTGGCCGAGCCGCCCCCCTTGGCCACGAAGAGGAAGCGGTAATCGCGTCCGGGCGTCGCGTAGATGTCGATCTGCGCGGGGAGGTTGTTGCCGGTGTTGACCTCGTCATACATTGTCAGCGCCGCCGTCTGGGAGTAACGCAGGTTTTCCCCGGTGTAGGTCTTCCAGATTCCCTTCGAGAGGAACGCCGCGTCGTCGCCGCCCGTCCAGACCTGCTGCCCCTTCCACGCCACGACCGTGGCGGTCCCGGTGTCCTGGCAGAAGGGGAGCTCGAACTTCGAGGAGACGACGGCGTTCTTGAGGAGCGTCGTCGCCATGAACCGGTCGTTGCCCGAGGCTTCCGGGTCCTCCAGGATCGAGGCCACCTGCCGCTGGTGCTTCGGGCGCAGCAGGAACGACACGTCGCGCATCGCCTCGCGCGCCAGGAGCGTCAGGGCCTCGGGCTCCACGACGAGGACGGACCTCCCTGCGAAGGTCGCCTTCCGCACGTGCTTGCGGCTCACGAGCCGGTACCTGGTGGTGTCCTCTCCGTGCGCGAACGGGTTGGTGTAAACGAACTCGTCCTTCGGCGCGGAGGCCTTCGCGGCCTTTCCGGCAGAGCGGGGCCTCGCTCCCGTCGGTTTTCGGCGGCCAAGGACCTTCGATTGGATCGTCGACATCGGCATCTCCTCCATCGGTCAATGTACTCAAGGATCGGGAACGCCGACTGATCCGAATGCACTAGTAGCGCCTCCCTGCCGTAGGGGCGGCCCTCGCGGCCGCCCGCGGGCGGGGACAGCCCCGCCCCTACGTCCGTTACAGGGCACGAGAAGTGGGCTGGTCCCGTCAGAGGCGGCGCAGAGCCGCCGGCCGCGGTGTCGAGGCGAAGAGCCATGCTGCCGTCGCGGCCGCGCAGAGGGCCAGCGCGGCCGAGGCGAGGGCCACGACTCGAAACGCATCGGCGAGCGCGGCGGCGGTCGCGTCGGAAAACGCGCGGGCCTCGCCGACGGAGAGATCTTGCGGAGGCCGGAGCGTTCCCAGCTTCAACCGCTCGGCGGCCGGAATCTCGTGCGCCACGGACCCGAGCCCGGCGCGCTCGAGCCTCCTGTCCAGAGAACGCGAAAACGCCGTCGTCACAACGAGCCCCAGAACAGCGACCGCGAGAAGACCACCGATGCGCGACACCGCGTTGTTGATTCCCGAGGCCAGGCCCGCGCGCGACGGATCGACGCTGTTCATCACCACGGTCGTCAGGGGAGCGGCCGTGACGGCCATGCCGAGCCCGAGAACGCAGATCCCCGGGAAGAAGCCGGACCAATAGCTCGCTCCAGTCGAAGGAATCGCCAGCAGCGCGAAGCCGACCGCGGCCATCGCGGGTCCGGCGGTCAAGGGCAGTCGCGGGCCGACACGATCCAGAAGGCTGCCCGACCAGCGCGACAGAGAAGAGACGAGCAGGATCAGAGGGACCAGGGCCGCTCCGGCGGCCGTCGGCGTGAAGCCCTGGGCTTCGATCAGGTCGAAGGAGAGGAAGAGCATCGTCGCGGACAGCGCGGCATAGAGACAGAAGGTCACGAGGTTCGCGCCGGTGAAGGGGCGGGATCGAAACAGATCCAGAGGCACCATGGGGTGAGCGCTCCGGCGCTCGACGACCAGGAACAGAACGAGAATCACGGCGCCCGAGACGAGAACGCCGAGGATCCACGGGTCTCGGCGGCCGGAGCCGGCGGATTCGATCAGCCCGAAGACGACTCCCGCCAGTCCCGCGATCACCAGCGCCGCGCCTGCCGCATCGAGCGGCGGCGTCCCCGATTGTCGCGACTCGGGGACTTTTCGGATCGAGATCACGATGACGGCCGCCGCCAGCGGCAGATTGATCCAGAATGCGGCCCTCCAGGACACGGTCTGGACCAGCCACCCGCCGAGGACCGGACCGATGACCACCGCGACCGAAGTCGCCCCGGACCACAGGCCGATCGCCCTGCCGCGCTCGTCGGGGGGGAAGGCCGATCCGATGAGCGCCAGGCTGCCAGGAATCAGCAGCGCTCCGCCCACGCCCTGGAGGGTGCGGGCCGCCACCAGCTCGCCCACGCCGCGCGCGAGGCCGCAAGCGGCGGACGCCAGCGCGAAGACGAACACCCCGACGACGAAGACGCGGCGGCGGCCCAGTCTGTCGCCCAGGGCTCCTCCGACCAGAAGGAGCGCGGACAGCCCCAGGGTGTAAGCCTCCACGATCCACTGCGTTCCGGTGACGGACGCGGACAGCCGCTCCTGGATGATCGGCAGAGCGACGTTGACCACCGTGCCGTCAATGAACGCGATGCTCGAGCCGAGAATCGCCGCCGCAAGCACCCATCGACGGACGCTCGGGTCGCAGGGCAATGCCCGGCCCGCCGAGCGGATGCTCCCTTCGTCGCAGGGGCTTCTCACCGCCAGACTCAGAACGACTCCTGGCGGTACGCCGCTCGGGTCGTGCTCGGCATCAGAATCGGACCCGCGCCGAGAGGCCGGAAGGAATGGGGAGGATCTCGATCCGGACCTTCCGCGGCGGCGGCGGGGACCGTTTCCGGTGACGAGAAACGAGGAAACGGCCGGTGACGGTACCGACGACTGCGCCGGCGAAGACGTCGCTCGAGAAATGGACTCGGTCGTTGATCCGGTCGAAGGCGACGAGGGTCGCGGCCGTATAGGAGAGAGTCGGAACCAGCCATCCGTCCGAGCGCATGGCGATCACCGAGGCGATGGCGAATGCCTGCGTCGTGTGGCTGGAAGGGAACGAATCGTGCGAGGAAAACGGCTGGAACGTCGTCTCGCCGTCGGTTTCGAATGGGCGTTCGCGGCCGGCGACGCGCTTGACCCCCTTGGTGAGAAGCTCGCTCATGAGGCAGGCCTCGATCGCGTCCCGCCCCATGTCCCGCACGTTCGTGTCGGAGAAGGCGAAGCCGCCGGCCAGGAGCGCGAAGGGGACGCGGAATCCGAGTCCGCCGCCGATCCAGGTCGTGGCGCCCGAGACCCGATCGGTGAAGTGCGATCTTCGATGCCGCGCCAAGCTGTCGATCGACTCGTCGGCCGCCAGCAGCACCCCGAGCGTGGCGCTCACTTCGCCCGCCCGCCGCCAGTCCGATCCGTTCCAGGATCCGGGAGCGGTCGCCAACGCCACCGCGTCGCCCGCATAGCGCCTGGCCTCATCGACGAGGGTGTCGAAGACGCGGCCGGGAAGAGAGCGGGCCGTCGGCGGCGCGGTCTGTTCTTCCAGGGTCGGCGGTGGGAGAGAATCGTCGTCGGCGCCGGCGGCCGTTCCCGGCGTCACCCAGATTGCCAGGAGCAGCAAGGCTCCGAAACGGCGCGGTCGTCCCATGGCGGTCGGGCTCATCCTATGAGGGAGATTCTTCAATGCGCATGTCGTATCTGTCGCCCAAGACCGTGGTGCGAGAATCTCCCATCCAGGGGCGCGGTCTCTTCGCCGCCGCTCCCATTGCCGCCGGCGAAGTGGTCGCGGTCAAGGGCGGGCACATCTTCGATCGCGCCACGCTCGCCCGGATCGCTCCCGAGCTTGGGCCGGCGGAGATCCAGATCGGCGAGGACCTCTTCATCGGACCGGTGGAAACATCGGATCGCGAGGGATCGATGATCTTCAGCAACCATTCGTGCGAGCCCAACATCGGCGTGCGCGGCCAGATCGTGTTCGCCGCCCTGCGAGACATCGCGTTGGGGGAGGAGCTGACGCACGATTGGGCCATGACCGACGACGACGAAGGCCGCATGGACTGCCGCTGCGGCGCGGCGGCGTGCCGGGGGACCGTCACCGGGCGGGACTGGAGGCGCCCGGACCTTCAGGAGAAATACCGCGGCTGGTTCTCGTGGTACCTCGAACAGAAGATCCGCTCCGGCGGCCGGTGAGAGCTTAGAGACCGCTCAGGCCTCCGCCATACAAGACTCGGGCCATCCTGTCGGCCGGATCTCCGCGTCCGGGCGTCCACCTATAATCGGACGGCTCGCTCGAGATGGAGGCGTCCATGCCTTCGCAGGCTCTGATCGTCAACGGCTCGAAGCGCTCGGTGGAAGCGCCCTCCGGGGAGACTCTCCTCTCGGTCCTGCGCAACCGGCTGGACCTGACCGGAACCAAGTACGGGTGCGGCGAAGGGCAATGCGGCGCGTGCACCGTGTTGATCGACGGGCGGGCGGCGCGCGCGTGCCGGACGTCGGTGGCCGAGGCCGCCGGGAAGAAAATCGTCACGATCGAAGGCCTGGGGCGTTCCGGCCGTTTGCACCCGGTGCAGCAGGCGTTCCTGGATCAGGAAGCCCTCCAGTGCGGCTACTGCACGTCGGGCATGATCCTGGCGGCCGCCGCGCTGCTCGCGACGAGCCAAAACCCTTCCGATGAGGACGTGATCGGGGCGTTGACCGGCAACATCTGCCGCTGCGGCACGTATCCGCGAATCCTGGCCGCGGTGCGGCAGGCTTCCGCCGCGATGAGAACGGAGAACCGTTCGTGACGGCGCCGTTGGATCGCGACGATCTCCGGGAGGATCTCGCCGAGCACGGAGTCGCCGGATTGCACCGGTTCGACGTCGACCGGCGCGGATTCCTGCGGATCCTGGGAGGCGGCGTCCTGGTCTGCGCGGCGGTCCCCGCGTCGGCGGTCTCCGGTCAGGAGTCCGGCCGGGTTCGCGGCGGGCACGAGCCGCCCACGGATCTCGCGGCCTGGATCCACGTCGGGGCTGATGGGCGCGTCACCGTCTTCACCGGGAAGGTCGAGATGGGACAGAACATCCGCACCTCGCTGTCTCAGCAGGTGGCCGAGGAGCTGCGGGTTCCGGTCGGATCAGTCGAGATGGTGATGGGAGACACCGACCGGACGCCGTACGACATGGGCACGTTCGGCAGCCGCACGACGCCGACGATGGCCCCGCAGCTGCGTAGGGCCGCGGCGGCGGCTCGCGAGCTCTTCCTGGACATGGCCGCGGAGCGCTGGAAAGTGGACCGGACCGCTCTCACCGCCGCCGACGGAAAGATCGCCGACCGCGCCGCCCGCCGCTCGATCTCGTACGGAGAGCTCGCCGAGGGCCGGCAGCTCGTCCGCACGATCTCGGCGGAGATGCCCCTCGCGCCGCCCAGGGACTGGACGGTGGCGGGCGGCCCCGTGCCCAAGGTCAACGGCCGCGACTTCGTGACCGGGGCGCATCGGTACACCTCCGACCTCTCTCGCCCGGGGATGCTTCACGGCAAGATCCTCCGTCCCGCCGGTTTCAAGGCGAAGCTCGAGTCGATCGATGCCGCGGCCGCCGAGAAGATCCGCGGAATCCGTGTCGTCCACGACGCCGATTTCGTCGGCGTGACGGCTCCCGACGAATGGAGCGCCGAGCGGGCCGTCGCGGCGCTGCGCGCGAAGTGGGCCGTGCCGGCCCAGCCGTCGGACCAGGAGCTGTTCGGGTACCTCAAGAAGAACGCCCAGACGGGCGACCGCTCGCGGGCCGAGACCGCCGGCTCGGTGGAGGACGCGCGCGCGGCGGCGGACGTCAAGCTTTCGGCGAGCTACACGGTCGCCTACATCGCGCACGCGCCCCTGGAGCCGCGCGCGGCGGTGGCCGAGTGGGCCGGCGACAAGCTCACGGTCTGGACCGGAACGCAGCGCCCCTTCGCGGTGAAGGAGGAGCTGGCGGAGGCGTTCCGGATTCCCGCCGGGCGCGTGCGGGTCCTGGTCCCTGACACCGGCTCGGCCTACGGCGGCAAGCACACCGGCGACGCGGCGGTGGAGGCGGCGCGCCTGGCGAAAGCGGCCGGCAAGCCTGTCAAGGTCGTCTGGACGCGCGAGGAAGAGTTCACCTGGGCTTACTTTCGGCCGGCCGGCGTGATCGAGGTCGAGAGCGGCGCCCGCAAGGATGGCACGGTCACGGCCTGGGAGTTTCACAACTACAACTCGGGGCCGGCGGGAATCGGGACGCCATACGCCGTGGCCAACCGGAAGATCGAGTTTCATCCGGTGGACTCCCCGCTGCGCCAGGGCTCCTACCGCGGCCTCGCCGCGACGGCCAATCACTTCGCCCGGGAATCGCACATGGACGAGATCGCGCAGGCGTTGCGCATGGACCCCCTCGAGCTGCGTCTGAAGAATCTGGCCGATGACCGGCTGAAGGCGGTCTTTCGGGCCGCCGCGGAGAAGTTCGGCTGGGGAAAGTCAAAGCCCGCCGCCGGGCGCGGATTCGGAATCGCGGGCGGAGTGGAGAAGGGAGGCTACGTCGCGACCTGCGCGGAGGTCGAGGTCGAAGCGGCCACGCGGCGCGTCATCCTTCGCCGCGTGGTCGAGGCCTTCGAGTGCGGCGCGGTCGTCAATCCCAACGGCCTGCGCAACCAGATCGAGGGCGCGGTGGTGCAGGCGATCGGCGGAGCGCTGTTCGAAGCGATCCGCTTCGCAGGCGGGAAAATCGCCAATCCCCATTTCGCGCAGTACCGGGTGCCGCGTTTCGTCGATGTGCCGCCGATTGAGACGGTCCTCCTCGACCGAAAGGATCTTCCTTCCTCCGGCGCGGGGGAGACCCCGCTGATCGGCCTGGCCCCGGCGATCGGGAATGCCATCTTCGCCGCGACCGGAATCCGTCTGCGCGCCCTTCCGCTCGCGCCCCGCGGCGTCCCCGAGGAAACGAAGTCCTGACCCGCCGGCGCGTCAGCGCTGGAACGCGTACGAGATCTTGAGAAAGAACTCGCGCCCGCCGGTCTGGAGCGTTCCGCGGTCCGAAAGCAGGCGCGTGTCCCCGTAGCCCAGGTACAGCACGGACTGCCAGTTCAACTGGTAGCCCAGGAGCGCCGAGCCCTGGAAGCTTCCCGACGTCTCGGGCACCGACGATGTGTAGAGCGCGGGATTGGAATCGGTGCGCAGGTACTGCCCGACCAGCCGCACGAACGTCGTCCGGCTGAACACGTAGGTCGCCTTGAGCCGCTCGGCCTGGGCCGTGAAGAGGCGGCGGTCCTGGAGATCCATCCACTGGCCGGCGACGTTCCAATCGAGCTGGAGATGCGGCGTGGGACGAACGGTCGCGGACAAGGTGAAGTCGCCGCCCCGCCCTCCGCGAAAATCGATGAAATCGATGGCGCGCCCGACGTGTCCGTCCAGGGACACTGAGCTGACCAGGGCCGGGGGATTCGCGGACAAATTGAAATGCCACCGATCGTCGGGGATGAGACTGGGGCCGGCGCGCTCCAGATCGTGGGCGTTGTAGTCGATCTCCCCGTTCATGCCGCCCTTGCCCTGCCAGGACACGCCCGGCTCGATGTCCCGCGTGACGATGCGGCCGTCGGTGTCGGCGACGTAGTCGACGAGGACAACCGGTGTCACGCGCGACAGAAAACCCGTGGGGTAGAAGGCGTAGTTGACGTTGCCGGTGGCCTCGCGGATGCCCACCTGGGGAACGAACCCGTCGTCGGCTCGGAAGGTGTCACCCAGATCGCGATAAGTCGTCGACCAGTTCCAGTGATAACTCGTGTGGTTCCAGGTGACAGACATGGCGTGGGAGTCGCTCTTCTGGCCGATCCACTGGGAGGTCAGGTCGGGCCGGTCAGGCATCTGCGTCGCGGAGAGCAGGAACTGTCCCACGACCTGGTTCTTGTCCCCGGGTGTCCACTGGAAGTCCGGTCCGAGGACACGGTTGTGTCCGCCGCCTTCGATCTCCCGGTCGGTGACCAGGAAGCTCGCGAACGATCGCCCCGCGAACGCGTGCTGGATCCGCCCGATTCCGAAGAAGGAGTGGAAGTCCTGCGGCGCCGTGGCGGAGGCGGAAGGGCCCGGCAGGATCACGGTGCCGCCGCCGCGGTCTTCGCCGGTCAGGACGGTGTACGAGTTCGCGTCGAACTGGCCGGTGGCGCGAACGCCCCAGCGCGGAGACGTGAAGGTGCGCGTGTAGACCGCCTGGATCGGCAGATTGAAGAGCTGAGACTGCTCCATGAAGAACGGCCGCTTCTCCGGATAGAACAGAGCGAACCGCGCGTCGGCCGAGATCTGCGCCACGTCAGACTCGACCTGTGAGAAGTCGGGGTTGATCGTCCCGTCGAAAGCGGTGTTCTCGTTTGGAATGAACTTGGCGTCGAGGCCGGCGTTGCTGCGCGCAGGGCGGTTGACGGAGGCGCTGCCGGCCACGCCGTCCCGGGGGACGCCCTTCTCGGTCAGCGTCACGTAGGGGGCGGCCACGAAGTGCGCGCCCCGGGGGAGCCCGGTGAGCCCTTCGATCTTGAGCTCGTGGCAGGCGAAACAATTGGACTCCCGGGGCGACGGGTTGCTGGCGATCTGGTAGCGGAAATCCCTCGGGTAGTTGCGGAAGAAGATGATTCCCCAGGTCTGAGGATCGGCCTGGGAATACCTCAGGGTCGAGAACGGGATCCGGATTTCGACCTGCCAGCCCGTAGCGGTGATCTTCGCCGCGGCGTCCCAGTAGAAGTCGGGTGAGAAATCCTCCTGGTTGCCCGAGAGAACAGATTCGTCGCGCGCGATGTCGTCCACGCTCCCCCGGGCGTTCACGAAGAACTCGAGGCCGGTGCGCTCGTCGTTCTTGGTGTCGAGCATGATGCCGGCGAAGTCCTGGTCGGAGAAGAGGTGGTCCCGTTCCACGTACTGGACTCGAATCTTCGAGGGATCCGGGTCCTCACACCGAAGACCAACGTAGAAGAAGCGATCGTCGTAGGTGATGAGCGCGGTCGTCTGGACCTTGGGCGGGGTGCTGTCCCCGGGCGTGATCTCGTAGAACGTGTCGACCTGCGCGGCGCCCTTCCATCCCGGGTCGTCGAGGTTCCCGTCGACGGTTATTCCTCCGGCGGCGCGGGAGATGCGGATCGGCGAAACCCGCTGGGCGGCAAGGGCGGCGGGGAGAAACGCGGCGAGGGCGCCGACCAACACGGCTCTCATCTCACCTCTAGAGACGAAATATGCGAAGCGGGGTTCTCGAAGTTTCAGGCTCCGACGCTGTCGGTCTCGCGCGGCCCGCGCAGGGGCACGCCCTCGCGCAGAAGCAGGCCGAAGCATTCCGCCGTGCGTCGCAGCCCCTCGGCGAACGTCCTGGGCTCCTGGCCGATGCCGATCCGCAGGTGATGCTCGACGCCGAAGGCGGAGCCGGGCGCCAGCATGACGCCGTACTTTTCGGCGAGGCGGTTGGAAAGCTCGAGCGAGGGGATGTCGAAGGCGTAGCGCATGAGGGCCAAAAGACCGCCCCGGGGCGGCGTCCAGGACACGAGATCGGCGTGCCTGTCGAACCACGCACGGGCCGCCGCCAGATTGACTTCCACGATCGCCCGCGTCCGCTCCATGATCCGCGCGCGGTGCTTCAAGGCGAGCACGGCCAGCGCGTCGTTCAACTTGCCCGGCGAGAGGGACACGTAGTCGCGCATGCCCCAGCACCTCGCGACGAGTTCAGCCGGCGCGGCGATCCAGCCGATGCGCAGACCGGGCAGCCCCAACGGCTTTGACAGCGTTCCCACGCTCACGCCGGCGCCGGCGAGGTCGCGCATGGGCGGCGCCAGGGGCTCGCCGCCGGGGATCTCCAGCCACCGGTAGGCCTCGTCGGAAAGCACGCGCGCCCCGACCGAGGCCGCAAGGCGATCGATGCGGGCGAGGTCCTCCGCCCGGAGCATCGCGCCGGTCGGGTTGTGCGGCGTGTTCAGGACGATCAGGCGTGTGCGCGGCGTCACCAGATGCTCCAGGTCCTCCACGTCGTAGCGGAACCCGCCGTCGGCACGCAGCTTCCAGAGGGCGACGTCGCAGCCGATGGCCCGGGGGACGCTGTAGAGCTGCTGGTAGGCCGGGTAGACCGCCACCACGTGATCGCCGGGCTCGAGGAGCACGTGGAAAAGCAGGAAGTTCGCCTCGATCGCTCCGGTCGTGACCAGGATCTCCTCGGGCCCGGTCGCGCGGTACGTTGCCGCGATGGCCGATCGCAGCTCGAGTGTGCCGCACGCCTCGCTGTAACCCAGGCGCACGTCGAGGAGGCGGTCCAGGATCCGTTCGCGTTGCTCGGGCGGCTCGAACTCCAGCAATTCTCTCGCGGTCATCGGGTAGATGCCGCTCTCGGCGATGTCGAAGGGAGTCTTGGTCTCCCAGGCCGTCATCCACCGTTCCAGGGCGAAGGTCTCGATCTTCATGGCACGGACGATACCAGCGGGCGTCCGGCGAACCGGAGGCCGCCGGGAACCCGGCGAGAGTCATAATGGGCCGTCGCATTCACGTGGCGTTCGCAATCACCGGAGATGCCGATGTCGACCGGCGCAGGTCGCCAGTTCCCGGAAGCGGTCTCGGCCGATGTTCTCGGCGTCGAGGGCCGCGGCGAGCGTCGCGCCTCTGGCCGCGGGGGCCTGGGCTTCTTCGGGAAACTCGCGGTCCTGACCTTCATCTACGCCTTTCTGGCGAAGCTCGGGCTGCAGATCCACGCCGTGAACAGCTTCGCGACCCTGGTGTGGCCCGCGAGCGGCGTGGCGTTGGTGGCCATGCTCGTGCTCGGCCTCCGATTCTGGCCCGCGATCGCGATCGGCGCTTTTCTGGCCAACCTGTGGACCGGGGCGCCGATCTCCGTGGCCCTGGCCATCTGCGCCGGCAACACCCTGGAAGCGGTGGTGGGAGCCTACGCGCTGCGCCGCATTCCAGGCTTTCGTTCCTCGCTGGACCGTCTCGTCGACGTGGTCGGCCTGGTTTCGCTGGCTGCCGTGGCCAGCGCGGCGCTGGGCGCCACGATCGGCGTCTCGAGCCTCTGGGTGGCGAAGATGGTCGCACCGGGCCAGTTCTCTCTGACCTGGCGGGCCTGGTGGCTGGGGGACGCGATCGGAGATCTGATCGTCGCTCCGCTCCTCTTGACCCTTTTTGCGGCGCCCGACCCACGGCCCGTCCGCCCGCGGCTGGCGGAAGCCGCAGCGCTCGGATTCTCCCTGCTGCTGGCCAGCGTGCTGCTCTTCGAGCTGACCACCGGCGGCATCGCGGCCCTGCTGTCGCCCCTCCTGGTGTGGGCGGCGATTCGGTTCGAACAGCGCGGAGCGGCGCGGTCGGTCTTTCTGATCGCGGTGATCGCGGTGTGGGCGACCGTTCGAGGGCACGGGCCCTTCGCGGGTGGTTCGGTCGAGGAAGGCCTCTTCGCGCTGCAGGCCTTCATGGCTCTGACGTCGGGCACGTTCCTCGTCCTGGGAGCGCTCACGGCCGAACGCCGGCGGGCGCGGGAAGAATCCGAGGCCGCCAACCGGGCCAAGGACCGATTCCTGGCCGCCCTGTCGCACGAGCTGCGCACGCCGCTGACCCCGATTCTCGCGCTGACGTCGGTCCTCGAGCGCGACGCGCTTCTGAGGCCCGAAACGCGCCGCCGGGTCGAGATCGTGCGCCGCAACGCGGAGCTCGAGGCCCGCTTGATCGACGATCTCCTGGATTTGACCCGGATCGCGCGGGGCAAGCTCCAGGTCGAGCCCGAGGAGATCTCGCTGGGAGACGCCGTGGACCACGTTCTCGAGATCTGTCGGTCGGAGGCCTCCGAGAAGGGAATCTCCCTCGAACGCCGGCTCGCGCAGGGACGCGAGTTGTGGGTTTGGGCGGATCCGGCGCGGCTGCGCCAGGTTCTCTGGAACATCGTCAAGAACGCCATTCGCTTCACGCCGGCGGGCGGTCAGATCCGCCTGCGCGCGTTTGCGCCGGCCTACGGGCGCGTGGCGATCGAAATCTCGGACAACGGACTGGGGATCGAACCCTCGGAGATCGACCGCATCTTTCATCCGTTCGAGCAGGCCGGAAAGCCGGCCGGGGGATTGGGCCTGGGTCTGGCCATCTCCGCGGCCCTGGTCGATGCCCAGGACGGGACGCTGACGGCCGCGAGCGAGGGCAACGGCCGCGGGTCGACGTTCCGCGTCGAGCTGCCGGCCCCTTCCGGCACCGCGCCGGCGGCGACCAACCCCAGCGAATCGCCGGCCATGGTTTTCGCTTCCGCCCGGCGCCGTGTTCTCCTGGTCGAAGACCACGCCGACACGGCGCTGGCCGTGCGCGAGCTCCTGCAGGAGCTCTCCTGCGACGTGGCGGTGGCGACCACGCTGGAAGAGGCGCTGGCCGCCGCGGAGTCCGCGCCTTTCGACCTGGTCCTGTCGGATCTCGGTCTTCCCGACGGGAGCGGCCTGGACCTGATGAACCTCCTGCGCGTCCGACACGGGCTCTCCGGGATCGCATTGACAGGGTACGGGATGGAGCAGGACGTCCGCCGGAGCCGGGAGGCGGGGTTCGGCGAACACCTGGTCAAACCGATCACGTTCGACCGGCTGGCCGGCGCGGTCGAGCGCTTCTTCGCCGGCCGGGAGGGGCCCTCCGAAACTACTTGACAGAGTCAACTCATTGCGCGACCCTTGTCCCCGCCCGGAGGTCGCCGCCGTGACTCCATCCGGTCCCGCCCAGCGCATCGCCGCCGTCCGCAGGTTCAACCGGTTCTACACGAAACAGATCGGCTTGCTGGAGGAGGGGTTGCTCGACAGCCCGTTCTCCCTGACGCAGGTGCGGGTTCTCTACGAGCTGGCCCACCGGCCTCCCACCACCGCGACCGCGATCTCGCGGGAGCTGGCCATGGACGCGGGATATCTGAGCCGCATTCTTTCCAGCTTCCGCCGGAAGGGCCTGGTCCGGCGCGAGGCCGCGCCAGCCGACAGACGGCAGGGCCTTCTGACCCTGACCCGGAAGGGGAAGACGACCTTGGCGCCGCTCGAGTCGGCGTCCGACCGCCGGGTCGCGCGGATGCTGGAGGATCTTTCGGAGGCCGGGCAGGGGCGGCTGGCCGCATCGATGGGGGCGATCGAGAGTCTCTTGAACGAGAGGACGAAGGCGCCCGCTCCGTTGACGCTCCGTGCCCACCGGCCGGGCGATATGGGGTGGATCGTGTATCGCCACGGAGCGCTGTACGCGGCGGAATACGGCTGGGACGAGCGTTTCGAGGCCCTGGTCGCAGGAATCGCCGCGCGATTCATCGAGAACTTCGATCCCCGGAGAGAGCGGTGCTGGATCGCGGAGCAGGACGGGGAGATCGTGGGCTCGGTCTTCCTGGTCCGGAAGTCACGCCGGGTGGCCAAGCTGCGGATGCTCTACGTCGAGCCGCGCGCCCGAGGCCTCGGCATCGGCCGGCGCCTGGTGGAGGAGTGCCTGTCGTTTGCGCGGGCCGCCGGGTATACGAAAATCGTCCTCTGGACGCAGAGCGTGCTGGTCGCGGCCCGGCGCATCTACGAACAGGCCGGTTTCCACCTCGTCGCCCGGGAGCGGCACTCGAGCTTCGGCCATCGCCTGGTGGCCGAGATCTGGGAACGCGAGCTCACGGACACGAGCGTCCTGTAACGGAAGTTCCGTTTCGACCGGGCGGTCCCCACGGCACGTCGGCGCTCCAGGGATCTTCGCTCCAAGATCCCTAGCGAGGCAGCCGCTCCATCTCCTGCGCGAGCACCTCGATGAGAGAGGCCTCGCCCTCCAGCGTTGCCGCCAGCCGGCGGATCTCCGCGTTGGCCTCGTCGAAGCGCTTTCCCTCGATGGCCTCGCGGACGCCGGGCATCGTCTTGGCGGCGTAGCCGGTGTAGACGCCCGGCGCGTAGAGCATGTGCTTGTACCAGGAGCGGCGCGGCAGGCCCTCTTCGGTCGTGAGCGCGCGTTCGCTCTGGCGGAGCCGTTCGTTCCAGGTCCGCAGGACCGGCGCGGGAATGTCCGCGGCGTTGAGCCGAGCCGCGGCGGCTTCGTAGCGGCGCGCGCTCCGGGTCAGGCCCTCCGACGCGTTGGCGAGCGGAGCGAAGTTGAGGAACGGGGGGAGTGCCTCCCGCGCCGGGGCGACGGTCGGCCTCCGGGGATCGTTGCCCGCGGCGAACACGCCATCTTCGAGCTGCCGGTTGCGCTCGGCGATCTCCTCGCGCTGGTCCTTGGCCAGTTTCTGCACTTGCTGCAGGTACAGAACGACCGCGTCGGCCAGGCCGGTGAACTCGAAGGGCAGCAGATCGGCGTCGGCCAGGCGCATCACCGCGGTTCCGACGGTCTGGGAGAGAGCGCGGCCGTAGAGGAAGTCGCGGTCGGCGAAATGGGTGTACCAGTAGTCGTCGTCGTAGATCGAGTGATAAATGCCGTCGTCGTCCTCGCCCGAGAAGCCGAGGTTGAGCGCGGCGATGCCGAGGTGATCGATGAAGGTCGTGTAATCGGTGCCCGAGCCGAGCGGACTCAAGCGAACGTTCGGCCGCTCGCGGATCTTCCGGCGGTCCTCGTCGCTCGAGGCTTCGCCGATGTCGTGCAGGCGGCGCCGCTCGAGCACGGAGAGGCGCGTCTCGGGATCGGCGATGTCCCGGGCGACGTCGTTCACGAATCGCTCCAGCGTGTGGGACCCTTCCGTATCCAGGAATCCGCGGGAGTTGGCGTCGGTGTTCAAGTAGGCGACGGCGTGCTCTGTCAGCTCCGCGGCGTGGGTCTCCGCCCACTCGGTCGAGCCGAGCAGCATCGGCTCCTCCCCGTCCCAGGCGCAGTAGACGATGGTCCGTTTGGGCCTCCATCCGCTCTTCGCGAGCTCGCCCAGCGCGCGGGCCTCCTCGAGCATGGCCACCTGTCCGGACACCGGGTCGAACGCGCCGTTGACCCAGGCGTCGTGGTGGTTGCCCCGGATCACCCACTCCTCCGGCGCGTCGGAGCCGGCCAGGCGGGCCACCACGTCGTACACGGGCTTGAGGTCCCAGTGGAAGGCGACCTTCAAGTGGACGCGGGCCGGTCCCGGACCCAGGTGGTAGGGGATTGGCAGCGCGCCGCGCCACGGGCGAGGCGCCATCGGTCCGCGCAGCGCGGCGATGAGCGGCTGCGCGTCGCCGTACGAGATCGGCAGCACCGGAATCTTGGTAATGGACGCCGCGTCGCGGATGGCCAGCCGCTTGGCCTCGCGGGTCGCTCCCACGCCCGGAGTCAGCGGGTCGCCGGGATTGGACGAGGGAAAGTCCATCACGCTCCCGCGCTGCACGCCCGCGGGCGGGCGCATGGGGCCCTCCGGGAACACGTCGTCCACGACGTAGCCGTCGTCGGCCGGGTCGGAGTAGATCAGGCATCCGACCGCTCCGTGCTCCGCGGCCACCTTCGGTTTGATCCCGCGCCAGGAATTTCCGTATTTGGCGATGACGATTGCGCCCTTGACCGAGATCCCGAACCGCTCTAGCTGCTCGTAGTCCCTGGGAAGGCCGTAATTGACGAAGACGAGCGGCGCGGTGACGTCGCCGTCGATGGAGTAGGCGTTGTACGTGGGAAGCTGCTCGCTTTTCTGTCCGGAGGTGGGATCGGCGGCGAGGGAGGGCTCCTCCAGTTTGGCCTGGAATCGCCGAGGCGCGACCATTTCGAGCAACCGCTCCTTGGGGGTGGGGAAGAGCACGTCGAAGGTCTCGATCCGGGCGTCCCAGCCGAACTCCCGGAACTTGCCGAGGATCCACTCGGCGTTCTCCTTGTCGTACGGGGAGCCGACGTGGTGCGGCCGCGCAGCGAGCCGGCGCATCCACTCCCGCTGGTTCTGGGCGCTCGGAAGCGCGCGGAATTTCTCTTCCCAGCCGCGCTCGGCCGCCGAGCCCTGCGCGGAGAATCCCGCCAGCGGCGTCTCCGGGGGCGCGGCCGCGAGCCCCGAGCCCAACGCGAGCCACGCGATTGCGAAAGTAAGGGCACGGGGCATGGCGCTCTCCTTTCCGTTTCCGGACCGGCGCCGCGGCGCCGCCCGGCCGCCGGGGCCCGGCTTCATTTCCGCGGGAACGTGAACTCTCCCGAGGGATCCCTCTGCTTCAGGGCCTTGACCTGTCCCTTCTCAAGCACGAACTCGTAGACGACGTCGGAGAACTCGGGGACGCGGAACCGCAGTCCCTTGTAGGGCACGAGCTTCTGCTCCGTCCCGCCGGCGCCGACGAGGACCAGGTTCCCGTCTTCCTTGAGGACGATCTGGACCGTGATGCCGCGCGGCGTGACGTAAGAGCCCGCGAGCTTGCGGAGCGTGTCGGGGTCGAGGCACTGGGGACGCCGCACGAACGCGGCCTCCGCCTCGTCCAGCGAAAGGACCGCCTTGTCGACGTCGCCCTGGGGGTTGGTTCCGAAATTGACCGCGAACTTTCCGTAGCGCTCGTCGTCGGGCGTGTCGAAACGGTCGTAGTGGAAGTGGGCGAGCGGCAGAACGATCTTGTGGAAATCGAACTGGAGCCGGCCCTCCTTCAGGTCGATCTTCAGGAGGCCGTATGCGGGGTGCTCGTATTCGCCGGCATAGTCCTCGAGCGGATGGGACGGGCGCGTGTTCTTGACCTGGTCCGCGCCGGCCCTGGTCCGCGACTCGGTCTCGGCCTTCTTGCCCTTCAACCGGACCTCCAGCCAGCGTTTGGACCAGGGAGTCTGATCGAGTCCGAGAAGCCGTTCGTAGATGTTGTACCCGACCACGTTGTAGAGGGTGGCGGCGTGATCGCCGATGACGGCGGTCAGGACGCCGATCTTCTCCTGCGGCAGGAACGAAACTTGAGAGTGAAAGCCGTCGAGGTCGCCGCCGTGGTAGGTCAGGAGGTGGCCGCGGTAGGACGAGGTCATGCGTCCCATGCCGTAGGCGGGATTCAGGATCTCCCACCATCCGTACGCGTCCCCCAGCGTGTCGGGCAGGGCGATCGACGGCTTGAGCGTCTCCTTCAGGACCGAGGAGGAAAGGACCTGCTTGCCGCCGTACTTCCCGTCGTTCATGAGCGCGATGAGCCAGTGGCTCATGTCCTCGACGTTGGAGATGATCGCGCCGGCGGGAGCCATCCCCGCGGTGTCCTCGTAGTAGGGGATCTTGTAGATCTCGAAGCTGTCGCGCTTCTCGGTGTAGGCCACGCCGTGGTCGGGCCGGGTCACCATGTCGGCGACCGAATAGACCGTGTGGGACATCTGCAGCGGCTGGAGGATCCGCTCGCGGACGAAGTCCTCCCAGGTCTTTCCGGACGCGAGCTCGATCGCGTATCCGGCCGCGGCGTACATCATGTTGTTGTAGAGAAAGACGGTCCGCGGAGGCTCCTTGGGCTCCATGTACTTCAACTTGCCGAAGAGCTCCTTGCGCGAGTCCGGCGCCTGGTACCAGATCGTGTCGTGCCGCGTGATGCCCGTCCGGTGGGAGAGCATGTCGCGCAGCGTCACGGTCGCGTTCAGAGAGTCGTTGGAGAACTGGATCGAGGGGACCGATTCCCGGATGGGCCGGTCCCAGGTGAGCTTGCCCTCCTCGACCAGGAGGCCGGAGGCCACGGCGGTGAAGAGCTTCGAGTTCGAGGCGATCTGGTAGAGCGTGTTCGGCGTGAAGGGGAGCTTCTGGCCGTAGTCGCGGTAGCCGTAGCCCCTGGCGAAGACGAGCTTGTCCCCGACCACGATCCCCACGCCCATCCCGGGAACGTTCCAGTCCTTCAACGTCTGGTTCATCCAGGCGTCGAAGCCCTTGAGACGGCCAGCCACGTCGCGGTCGGACGGTTGTGCGGCCGCGCCGCGGACGAGGGTGAGGCCGAGGACCGACAAGAACAATGTCAAGACCCAGCGTCCGGCGGTTGGGGGCGACATCCGGGCTCCGTTCCGACTCACGGGAACCTCCTCAGCTGCCATCAGGACGTGGCGGGACGACGAATGGGGTGGGTTGAGTCTTTCATAGGCCGGCGGCGGCTCGGAGCCCGGAGTCAGTCGAACTCGCGCCGGGGAACCGCCTGCTCCGGCCCGACGCGGCCCACGGCGATGTCGGCCACGGCGTAGTTCTCGCCCTTCACCGGCGCGCCGGCCATGCGCCGCAGGAGGGCGAGCTGGCCGACGTGGGTCAGAGCATCCGCCACGGGGCCCTGGAAGAGCTTCTCGGCGGAAGCCTGGAGCGGCTCGTCCGACGCGAGGCAGGCGTCGAGCGCCGCCAGGCTGCGAAAGAAGCGCTCGGTCTCCTCCTCCCAGTGCGAGCGCGGCGCCTCGCGCCATTGGTTCGAGCCCCGCGCCTGCGACAGGGCCCAGTCCAGGAGGTCACCCAGATGCGCGAGGATGGCGTGCGGCGTGCGGATCCCGGCGGCCGCCTGGAAATCGCCGAACGCCGGGGGCACGTGGCGAAGCGCCTTGCCCCCCCGATAGGCCAGCGTGGCCAGGGCATGACGGAGCAAGTGCCGGGAGGACGTCTCGGAGTTCGGCATCGTGACCCTCCGTCTCGAAGTCGAATCGCTCGAGCGGCCCCGATTCTGTCACGGTCGCTCGGCGATCGCGCCCGGCTCCGGTTGGGTATGCTCCCGGTGTGCCCGTGACGCGCTCCTACGATCCGGCCAGCTTTCATCGCGACCTCTCCGACGAGCTTCGGCGCCTTCGAGGGCAGGTCGAGCTCTCCTGGGATCGAGAGCGGCGGGCGCTTTCGGCCCTCGGCGCGGAGAATGTTTCGCGGATCGTCGAGCTGGGAAGCGGTCCCGGCTTCTATACGGTCCGGCTGCGGGAGCTTTTTCCCGGCGTGTCGATCACATGTGTCGACGCCAACCCGGCGCTGATCGCCGCGGCGCGCGGGACCCTGGCCGCCGCTCCCGCGGGGCAGGTCCGGTTCGTCGAGGCCCTGGCGGATGAGACCGGGCTTGCCGATGGGTCCTTCGACCTGGCCGTCGCGCGCCTGCTTTTTCAGCACCTGTCCGATCCCGCGGCCACCGCCCGGGAGATGCACCGCCTCCTGGCGCCGGGAGGATGGGCGGTCGTTGTCGACGTGGACAAAGCCCTCGATTTCGTCATCGACCCGGAGCCGGCCGGGCTCCACGAGTTGATGGCCGGGCTGGCCAAGTCCCAGGCCCAGCGCGGCGGGGACCGCAGCGTCGGCCGCAAGCTCATCCGGATTCTTCGGGGAGCGGGTTTCGCCGACCTGCGCTTCGAGCTCCTGCCCCTCCACAGCGACGAGCTCGGCAAGGCTGCCTTTGCCGACCAGCTCGACCCGGCGCCGCTGCGCCCGCTGATCCAGGCCGGCTTGCTGACTCCCGAGCAATTCGCGGCGATCGAGGCCGGCACCCGGACGGTCCTGGAGGACGACCGGACGTTCTTCTGGCTGACGCGCGTGTTCGCCGCCGGCCGCAAGGGCCAGGGGTGAACCGCGGAGAGCCTCCGGAATCTAATCCGTGGACCGCTCGTTGTCCGTATTCCGGAGAGCAAGGAGGCGCGTCTTGAACATGCGGTCTCGAATCGCAGTCCTGGTCGGGATGGGAGTCGCCGTGCTGGGCATGGCTTCGCCGCCCTCCAACCGCGACACGGCGATCTTCGCGGGGGGCTGCTTCTGGTGCGAGGAGACCGCCTTCGAGGGGCTTCCCGGCGTCGTCTCGGTCACCAGCGGCTACACCGGCGGGGAGACGAAGAATCCGACCTACGAGATGGTCTCGTCCGGATCGACCGGCCACGCGGAGTCGGTGGAGGTTCTCTACGATCCGGGGAAGATCAGCTACGAAAAGCTCCTGGAGATCTTCTGGCACAACGTCGATCCGACGCAGGCCAACGGCCAGTTCTGCGATCACGGCACGCAATACCGCTCGGCCATCTTCTACCATGACGACGCGCAGAAGCGGGCGGCGGAAGCCTCCAAGGCGAAGGTGGAGCAGGATCCCCGGTTCGCCGGGAAGAAGATCGTGACGCAGGTCGTGGCGGCGACGGCGTTCTATCCGGCCGAGGAGTATCACCAGGACTTCTACAAGAAGAACCCGTTCCGGTACCACCAGTACCGGAGCGGCTGCGGCCGCGACGCGCGGTTGAAGGAGATCTGGGGCAAGGACGCGGGAGGCGAGAAATGAACCGAACGATTCTGGCGGCGGCCGTCCTGGCCGCGGCGCTGGCGGCCCAGGCTCAGCCGGCGGGCAAGGACTGGACGGGGAGCTTTCAAAAACCGTCCGACGAGGAGCTGCGCAAGACACTGACGCCGATTCAATACGAGGTCACCCAGCGCGCTGGCACCGAGCGCGCGTTCGCCAACGAGTACTGGAACAACCACGAGCCCGGCATCTACGTCGATGTCGTGTCCGGGGAGCCGCTCTTCTCCTCGCTGGACAAGTTCGACTCGGGGACCGGGTGGCCCAGCTTCACCCGGCCGCTCGAGCCGGGCAACGTCAAGAAGGGTCAGGATCTCGGCGGCTTCTTCGGCGTCGAGCAACGGTCGGCCCACGCGAACTCGCACCTGGGGCACGTCTTCACTGACGGGCCGCCGCCGACGGGCCTTCGCTACTGCATCAACTCCGCGGCGCTGCGCTTCGTGCCGGCGGGGAAGCTCGCCGACGAGGGGTACGGAAAGTACCTGCCGCTCTTCCAGAAGGCGAAGAAGTAGCCGGGAAGTAGCCGGCCCGAGGCGGCCGCGAAGGCCGCTCCGGTGGCGAAGGGTCCTATGATTCCCTCGCCGATGGAAGAGCGCGGAAGTCTCACGGGCAGCACGCGGCCGACGGCCGTCTACTTCTACGGGACGTGTCTGGTCGATCTGTTCTTTCCGCGGGCCGGGCTCGCGGGCATTCAACTTCTGGAGAGGGAAGGGCTGCGGGTGATCTTTCCCCAGGGGCAGACGTGCTGCGGGCAGCCGGCGTTCAACAGCGGCTATGCCGACGACGCCCGGGTCGTGGCCCGCGCCCAGATCGAGCTCTTCGCCGAGCCCCATCCGATTGTCGTCCCGTCGGGCTCCTGCGCCGCGATGATGCGGCGCCACTATCCGGCCCTCTTCGAGGGCGACCCTTTCGCGCCCCGAGCCTGCGAGTTCGCCGCCCGCGTGTTCGAGCTGACCGAGTTCCTGAGCCGCGTTCTCCAGGTGCGGCTGGCCGATCGGGGCGAAAAGACGCGCGTGACCTGGCACGCCTCCTGTCACGCGCTGCGGGAGATGGGAATCGGGGAGGAGCCCAAGCTCCTGCTCCGGCAGCTCCACAATGTAGAGATTGTGTCACTACAGCGGGAGACGGAGTGCTGCGGCTTCGGCGGGACGTTCTCGGTCCGGGAACCGGAGATCTCGGCGGCCATGGTCGAGGACAAGGCCGCCGACGTGGCCGCGACCGGAGCCCCGATTCTTCTTTCGGCGGACGGGGGCTGCCTCTTGAACATCGCCGGACGGATGGAACGTCGGGGCGATCGCGTCGCCGCGCGGCACGTCGCGGAGTTTCTGTGGGAGCGGACCGCGGGTCCGGAAGGCGGGACGCGGAAGGCGGAGGACCGGTGACACACGGAGCTCGGCCCCACTTTCGGCGCGAGGCCTCGAAGGCCTTGAACGATCCGCAGCTTCGGGCCAACTTCCGGCGGGCCATGGACGGTCTGATGTCCAAGCGGGCCGCGATGTTCACCGACCCGGAGGAATGGCGGGAGCTGCGCGCGCTGGGGGCGTCGGTCCGGGCCCGGACCCTGGCGCGCCTGCCGGAGCTCCTGGAGCGGCTCGAGGCGCGCTGCGCGGCCAACGGCATCGAGGTGCATTGGGCCGAGACGGCCGACGAGGCCAACACCGTCGTGCTCGAGATCCTCCGCCGCCACGGTGCGACGCGCGTGGTCAAAGGCAAGTCGATGGTGTCGGAAGAGATGCACTTGAACGACTTCCTGGACGGCCACGGGATCGAGTGCCTGGAGTCGGACCTGGGCGAATACATCATCCAGTTGGACGGCGAGACCCCGTCCCACATCATCATGCCTGCGATCCACAAGAACCGGCAGCAGATCGCGCGGCTCTTCGGCCGCAAGATCCGCGAGGCGCAGTACACCGAGGATGTCGACCAGCTGACCGCCATCGCGCGCCGCGTGCTGCGCCGCAAGTTCTTCGAGGCGCAGGCCGGGATCTCCGGCGTCAATTTCGCGGTGGCGCAGACCGGGACGCTGTGCCTGGTGGAGAACGAGGGCAACGGGCGGATGTCCACGCACGTCCCCCCGGTCCACATCGCGCTCATGGGAATCGAGAAGGTGGTCGAGAACCTGGAGGACGTGCCGCCGCTCTACAGCCTGCTGACGCGCTCGGCCACCGGACAGGCGATCACGACCTATTTCAACATGGTGAGCGGCCCCCGCGGCGCCGGCGAGAAGGACGGCCCCCGCGAAGTGCACCTGGTGATTCTGGACAACGGCCGCTCGCGCATCCATGCCGACCCCGAGCTCGCCGAGACTCTGAAGTGCATCCGCTGCGGAGCCTGCATGAATCATTGTCCGGTCTACACGCGGGTCGGCGGCCACGCCTACGAGACCATGTACCCCGGCCCGATCGGGAAGATTCTGATGCCGCAGGTCGAGGGCGTCGGGCGTCGGCACGAGCTCGTGGAGGCCTCGAGCCTCTGCGGCGCGTGCGTCGAGGCCTGCCCGGTGGAGATCCCGATCACCGAGCTCCTCCTCCGGCTGAGGAGAGAGGCCGTGCGCGCCGATCCGTCCTCCGGAGTGCTCGGGGCGGGCGAAGGGGAGAGCCGACTGGAGTCTCTGGTCTGGGCGGTGTGGCGGGCGGTGCACGCGTACCCCGCGCTCTATCGGCTGATGGGATTCGCGGCGACGCGCCTGCGCCGCTTCCTTCCCGGGCGCCTGCCGGTCCTGTCCGCATGGACGAGTGTGCGATCCACGCCGCGCCCCGCCGCGAAGACGCTGCACGAGCTGGCGCGCGAGCACGGGACTCCCGATGCCTGACGCCGCGCGCGAGCGGATCCTGGACCGGTTGCGGAGCCGCTCGTCGAAGGCTCCCGTCTCGGACTTCGGTGTCCTGGCCCGCAAGTCCTGGCCCGTCGAGGAGCGGTACGCCCGTCTCAAGCGGATGATGGAGGCGGTCCAGGCGGAGTTTCTCGAGTCGACCGTCGAGGACTGGCCGCGTGCGGTTCATGGCTTCCTGCGCCGGGAGGAACTCTCGACGCTCCTGTACGGACCGGAAACGCCCGCCGGCCGTCGGCTCGCGCGGGAATGGCCCGACGGCGGGCCGCGCCTGGTGGCCTACGACCGGCCGATCGAGGAGATGAAGCGGCAGCTCTTCGAGGAGATCGACGCAGGCTTCACCACGACGCTCGGAGGGATCGCCGAGACCGGAGGCCTGATTGTGTGGCCGTCCCCGCAGGAGCCGCGCCTGATGTCCCTCGTCCCCCCGGTGCACATGGCGCTCCTCGACGTCGCCAGGATTCACGACACGTTCTGGGCCGCGATGCGGACGGAAGAATGGGCCGGCCGTCTCCCGCCCAACGCCCTCCTCGTGTCCGGGCCCAGCAAGACCGCGGACATCGAGCAGACGCTCGCGTACGGCGTCCACGGGCCCAAGAGGCTGGTCGTGGTCGCCGTACGCGGCGGTCTGCCCGGCGCGTGAGAACGGCGCGGGGGGAGCCTAGGACGGGTCGTGATCCCGATCGGAGTCGTGATCCCGGTCGTGATCGCGATGGTGCTCGCGCCACTCACGGTGACGGCGGACGTCCTCGTTGACGATCAAGCGTTGGTTCGACCAATGCCCGGGCTCGTAGCGGTAGCCGTCCTCGAGCCGGACGTAGCGCGGACCGACCCACGTGACGCCGCGTTCTCCGCTGCGCTCCCAGCGCCCGCGGACCCAGGCCCAGTGCCCGTCCTGCCAGTCCCAGGACCCGTTGACCCAAAGGTAATCGCGCCCCGGCCGGTGCTCGCGGCGCTCGTGCCGCAGCGGAGGCGGGGCCTCCGTCGCGATGCGGACTTCCAGGCCCGGCAGAGGCGGACCCTGGGCCAGGAGCGAAAGCGCGACGCCAAACGCCAGCGTCGCCAGGATCGTCCGAGACAGAGTGCGAAAATGCATAGGACCTCCCTCATCGACGGGAGGAGCAACGCCTGTGCCACCGCGGGCGCGGCGCTTCAGCGAGGCGTTTGGACGCGGCCCGCGGCGCGGATCGCGACGGTGACGCGGTCAGCGACGTGCAAGAGAGCGGTGCTCGGGTCCTTCAAGCCCCAGGCGACGTACGGGATTTCAAAGCGGCATTGGACGGTCGCTTCCCCGTCCGCGACATGGATCTCGGTCCGGAGCGTGATCGGGTGCTCCGCGCCGTGCAGCCGAAGTCGTCCGGAGACCTCGACGGTCGAGTCGCCGTTGAAGCGGATCGCGCCGACGACGCGGTCGAACAGGAGCGAGGCGTCCGGATAGCGGGCGCTCTCCAGGACTTCCCGATGCATGCGCCGGTCGCGCGAGGCGTTGCCGGTCTCCGCTGCGGAGACATCGACGACGACCTCGCCGCTCGCGTCTCCGGAAACCGGGTCGAGCTCCAGGGTCCCCGCCTTCAACGGCATCTTGCCGTGCACGGTGTGGAGGAACGCGGGGAGCTGGAACGTGATCGTGGTGCGCGCGGGGTCGAGAACGAACCGCGCGCGGTCAGCCGCGCGGGCCGGCCGCGCCGCGCCGGCCAGGAGGAGCGGGAGAAGGAACGCGCGTCCCCTGCGCCGCATCATGGCGAGGCGGCCGCCCAGCAGTCCCATGCCGTCGCGCCGTTTACCTCCAGCGCGGCCACCCCGATTGGCATCCGCGGGAGGATAGCGCAGGACGGCGTTGCGACCGGCCCACGCGGCCGTAACTTTTCGCTCCGGCCGGGGTTTAATTCGTTGAACATATGGACGCCGGCAAACCGGGGTCGCCGGGAGAGCAATCCCGGCTCGACGAGCGGCTCGCGATCGAGGCCGCTCAGGCCGACCCACGCCGGTTCGGAGATCTGTACGAGAGGCACTTCGCCCGGATCTACGCTTTCGTGGCGCGCCGCGTCGCAAGCCGGGCCGACGCCGAGGACCTGACCGCGGACGTGTTCCAGCGTGCGCTCGCCTTCCTTCCGCGGTTCCAATGGCGCGGAGCGCCCTTCGCGGCGTGGCTCTTCCAGATCGCGGCGAACGTCATCGCCGACCGGTTCCAGAAGATCGGTCGCGAGCGTCCACTGGAAGATTCCGACGAGGCCGGCCTGTGCGGACCGTCCCAAACCGAAGGCCTCGAGGCGCGCGTGGAGCTCTTCGGCCTCGTGGACCTTCTGCCCGACGACCAGCGCCGCGTCGTGGTGCTGCGGTTTGCAGAGGAGAAGAGCATTCGGGAAATCGCGGCGCAGCTGCAGCGTTCCGAGGGAGCGGTCAAGCAGCTCCAGTTTCGCGCCCTGAAGGCTCTGCGGGAGCGTTGGGGAGGCAGGCATGACTGAGCGGGAACTCCTCGTCGCCCTCGACGACGCGGTGGAGCGTGTTCTGGCCGGCGGTGCCATCCCTGTTTCCGGCGATCCGGAGATCGGTCCGCTGGTCGCGGTCGCCGCCGCTCTGCGGGATCTCCCGAGCCCGGGCTTCCGCGAGGCTTTGCGGCGGCGGCTCATCGCGCCGGCGGAGGGTCCGTCCGCGGCCGAGGCCGCCGCCCTGCCTTCCGCGGCGCCCGAAGGGCTCCATACGATCACGCCGTATCTGGTCGTCGAGCGGGCGGCGGAGCTCATCGACTTCGTCAAGGGCGTCTTCGGCGCCGAGGAGCGCTTGCGCACCACGGGGTCGGCCGGCGGAATCCACTGCGAGGTCCGGGTTGGAGACTCGACGGTCATGATCGGCGGCGGACCGGCCCTGCGCGCCGAACCGACGCCCACGGCGCTCCACCTCTACGTTGAGGACGCCGACGCCCTGTTCGGGAAGGCCGTCTCCGCCGGCGCGACTCCTCTCTACGGCCCGGTCGACCAGCCGTACGGCGATCGCGAGGCCGGCGTCGTGGATCCCTTCGGCAACCGGTGGTACATCGGCGCGCGCCGGGGCGCTCCCGGGCCGCCGGAGGGGCTGCGGTCGGTCACGGTCTCTCTGCATCCGCGCGGCGCGGATGGCCTCATCGATTTCCTGCGGGAAGCGTTCGGCGGGGAGACGCTGGATCGGGTCCTCTCCGCTTCGAACACGGTCACGCATGCGTGTGTCCGCATCGGGGATTCGGTCGTCCAGCTCGCGGAGGCCCACGGCCCATTCACGTCGATGACGACGATGTTCTATCTCTGTGTCCGCGACACCGATGCCCTCTACCGCCATGCCCTGGCCGCCGGAGGGATCTCCCTCGCCGAGCCGGCCGATCAGCCATACGGCGCTCGCGTGGCGAGCCTGCGCGATCCGTCCGGCAACGTCTGGTATCTGTCGACGCCGATCGCGCGGTGAGGCCGCCGACCCGGTAGGATTGGACCGGAACTTCGAAGACCGGAAGGAGCGGATCGATGCGTCGGGCGCGTCTTGCGTGGCTCGTGGTCGCCGCCTGCGCGGCGGCGTCCGCCGGCCAGGCCGTGGACGTCCCCCCGGGCCAGGCCGAGGGGACGCTCGTTCTGGACGGAGAGACCTATGCGCTGCGCTTCGCCTGCGTCCGCGAGCCGTCGACGCTCGAAGTGACCTTGTCCACATCGAGGCTCGACCGGAGTCTCCTGAGCAGGATCGACCTGGGTGACCTGCCGGCCGGCATCGTGGTTCTGGGAATCCGCGTCGACTCCCGCGGGCGGGCCACCTCGGTCTATGTCCGCGAGGGGAGCTTGCCCGACGGAGTCCTCAACAACGACGCGGTCGGAGATTTCGCGACGTCCAGGCTGTCGCCGGACCTCGTCGTGGGGACTCTGTCGCTCTCCGCTCCGCGTGAGATTCGGGGCCATCGCCTGATCTACTCCGTCCGTTTCCGCGCGACGCCACCGCCGCGGGGGCCGATCCGCAACCTGGACGACGCGCTCCAACGGGCCCCTGCGCTGCGCGGCTTCCTCGAGCGCGTCGCTTCCGGTCTCGGCAAGGGCGTCCCGATCGGCTGCGTCTCTCTGCTTCTGCTCGTCGCCGTTCTCGCCCTCGTCTGGAAGTTCGTGATCGCGCCGCGGCGGGCGCACCGGATCTTGATGGATCTCGGTCCGCGGGGTTACGCCGGGACGGACCGCAAGTCGTCAAATCTCGCCGCGGCGGTCGAGTCGCTGGCGCCGTTCTGTCTGGAAGGAACGGTCAAGTACAAGGAATGGCCGCGCGAGATCCTGGAGGCCCTGGCGGCGACTTCGGGTTTTCACCGACGATACGTGGTCAACGTCTCCCAGATGGAGGAAGGGCAGCGGATTCCGGGCCGCGGGCGCGACAACCGGCAGATCTGGCAGACGCTCGTGCTGGAGGAGCGGCCGCTGGGGCGCGACTCCGAGATCATCGTCCATCCGCGAGGCCTCCAGGGAATGAGCCCCGGCCGCGAGGAGAAGTTCGGGTTCCGGCAGGGGCGGACGGCGGACGGTTTGCCGGAGTTCGAGTCGCTCTGCTGCGTCTTCTCCCGGGGGGAAGAACAGGTCGCGATGGCCGCGGATCTGCAGCGGGCGTTTCTCGACGTCTGCCGGATGTTCCCGGCGAGCGCTTTCTTCAACGCCCGGCTCGGCCCCCGCGGCTGGGGCATCTGCGCCTCGGACGCCTGGCTCGACCGGACACGGATGCGCGCGCTCGTGGATGCCGCGGACCGCCTCGCCGCGGCGCTCTAGCAGGCTGCTCGAAAAGCTCTGACGCGACGCCCCCCAATCGTCTTTCGGCAGCCTGCGAGTAGGTCCGAATCAGGGTGAGGCGTTCGCCCTGGGCCGGCACCGCGCAGTGATCGCACCAGGCGTCTGCGGCGCTTCGGACGGTTCACTTCAAGAAAGCGGGCGACGAATCCGACTCCGTGCGGCAGCGCGGTGAACGAAGAACGGCGGTCGAACGGTTCCCGGATCCCATGGTCTTCGTTCCTCTTTCGCCGATCTCGCCACGCGCGAAGCCGATTCGGAGCAGATCCTGCTCCGAGCCGGGCAGGCTTGGTCTACAGTGCCGGTCCGATGGGCCCGGCGTCTCTTCCTGCCAGAGCGTTGCTGGCGTCCCTCTTCGCCCTTGCCCTTCTCCTTCCGGGAATCGGAACCGGTTACTGGGGGCGCGACGAGGCGGAGTACGCGGGCGTGGCCCATGCCATGAACGCGACCGGAAACTACGTGGTTCCCCGACTGTTCGGTCGGCTTTACCCGGATAAGCCTCCGCTCTCGGAATGGCTCACGGCCGCGTCGTTCCGCGTTTTCGGCGAGGGAGAGGCGTCCGGCCGGCTGCCGCACGTGCTCCTCGCTTCGGGAAGCGCGGGGCTGCTCCTCCTGCTCGGCTCTCGGCTCTTCGACGCGCGCACCGGCACAATCGCGAGCCTCCTCTTTTCGAGCTCTCTCCTGTTCGTTCTCTACGGCCGTCTCCTCCTGACCGATTCCGATCTTCTGTTCTTCACGCTCCTCTCGATTCTCGGCCTTGTCGTGATTCTGGAAGGCCGTGGTCGTGGATGGCCGATTCTGTTGGCCGGCGTGGCGCTGGGCTTGGCGGTCCTGGCCAAGGGGCCGGTGGCATTTCTCGCTCCCGGGCTCTTCGGCGCGGGATATCTCGCAGGCGACTCGAGCCGATCCGCCCGGACGCTCGGGCGCCTCCTTCTCGCCGTGGCCATCGCGCTCGCTGTCGCGGCCCCCTGGTTCTGGCTGGCGGCCCGGTCGACGGGAGGCGAAGTGCTCCGGGCTTTCTGGCTACGGGAGAACGTGGGCCGGTTTCTTCACCCCATGGAAGGACACCGCGGCCCGGTTCTGTACGGCGCGCTGGCGGTCTGGCTCGGCTTCTTTCCGTGGACAGGTCTCCTCGTGATTCTGCCCCGACGGAGTCTCTGGCGCGGCGGCCCGGCGCGCCGGGGACTTCTCTTCTGGGCGGGAGGCGTTCTTCTCTTCTTCTCCGTCGCAGCGACGAAGCTGCCGCACTATCTCCTTCCGGCGCTGCCGGCGGTCGCGTTGCTCGCCGCGGCTGAGCCCCGGCCTTCCGAGCGAGAATGCCGCGCCGCGGCCTGGGCCACGGCGGCCACTGGTGTTCTTCTGTGGGGGGGCTGCGTCGTGGCGGTCTGTCTGGCGGCGCATCCAAGGGCCTTCTCTCTTCTCCTTCCGTTGGGCGCCGCCGGTTCTCTCGCTCTTCTGTTGCCGCTGCTCGTTTCGGATCGAAGATGGAATCGGCTCCTTCCGGCTGCCGCTCTCTTCGCCTCTGCCGCCGTCGTGCTCGGAAGCATTCCGATTCTCGACGGCCTCCGATCGACGAATCGGCTCGGGTCGGCCTCCCGCGCGGCGAGGCAACCCGGCGAGCCGCTGGGAGGCCTGCGTATTCAGGAAGCGGCGCTCGCGTACTACGCCGGAGCCGAACGCGTCGAGGTCTGGAAGACCGCGGCCGAAGTCGGGCGCGCCGCAGCGGAGAGCCCCACCGGCTCGGCGCTGGTCTGGATCGACTCGGTGGACGCCGTCTCCCTTGCGCGGACCCGGAGGATGAGCGTTCGCCTTCTCGAAGAAGGCGCGAGCCTGGCCGACCCCCGCGTCCGGGACGCACTGCAGCTCGTCCGGGTCCGGTTGGCGCGATCCGGGTCCGGGACGGGATCCTCGTGAAGGAGCCGCTCGGGCACAATCTGCATATTGTTAGCAACGCGTCCTATAATTCCGCCTTTCGGAGGTGAAGAGTGATTGGAGCCCGGCGTGTCCTTCTCCTGGTGTGCGCGATCGCGGCAGCGTCCTCGGCGCTCCCGGCGCAACCGTACGACCCGTCCCTCTTCGCCGGGATGCGCTGGCGCCTGATCGGGCCGTTCCGGGGCGGCCGCGTTCTCGCGGTGGCCGGCGTGCCGACCGATCCCGACCGCTTTTATTTCGGCGCGGTCGGCGGCGGGGTGTGGAGGACCGACAACGCGGGAAGGACCTGGGAGCCGATCTTCGACAGCCAGCCGGTGGCCTGCATCGGAGCGATCGCCGTCGCCCCGTCGGATCCGCGCGTCGTCTATGTCGGCTCGGGAGAGGCCGACATGCGATCGGACATCTCGTACGGCAACGGCGTGTACAAGTCCGTCGACGCCGGGAACACCTGGACCCGCATCGGCCTCGCGGACACCCGGCAGATCGGGCGGATCCTGGTCGATCCGGCCGATCCCAATGAGGTCTTCGTCGCGGCTCTCGGGCACGCGTACGGTCCCAACCCCGAGCGCGGGGTCTTCCGCTCGCGAGACGGCGGCAAGACCTGGAAGCGCATCCTGTTCAAAGACGAGAACACCGGCGCGATCGATCTGGCCTTCGACCCGCGTAACCCGAAGACGATTCTGGCCGCCCTCTGGCAGACGCGCCGGCCGCCCTGGAACGTCTACCCCCCCTCCAACGGGCCGGGCAGCGGGCTCTACCGCTCGACCGACGGCGGGGAAAGCTGGAAGCGGGTGACCGACGGGCTTCCGTCGGACAGGCTCGGGCGCATCGGGCTCGCGTTCGCCCCGAGCGACGCGAGGCGCGTGTACGCTGTCGTGGACGCCAGGGAGGGCGGGCTCTACGTCTCGCAGGACGGCGGCGCGAGCTGGAAGCGGGCGAGCTCGGACCGGCGCATCTGGGAGCGCGGCTGGTATTTCGGCGGTGTCACCGTCGATCCGAAGAATCCCGACGTGGTCTACGTCCTCGACACGACGATGTACCGATCGAGCGACGGCGGCAAGACCTTCTTGCCGATCAAGGGCGCGCCGGGTGGCGACGATTATCACCAGCTCTGGATCGACCCGCGGGATCCCTCGCGCATGATTCTCGGCAGCGACCAGGGCGCGGTGGTCTCCGTCGACGGGACTCGCACGTGGAGCTCCTGGTACAACCAGCCGACGGCCCAGTTCTACCATGTGGCCACCGACGACCGGTTCCCGTACTGGATCTACGGCGCGCAGCAGGACAGCGGCGCAGCCGCGACGCCGGTCCGGACCGACTACCCGACGATCACGCAGCGCGACTGGCGCGACATTGCCATCGGCGGCGAGAGCGGCTACATCGTTCCCGACCCGCGGGACGCCGAGGTGGTCTGGGGAGGCACGGTGGGCCGCTTCGACTGGAGAACGCTCCAGGAGGCCAACATCGATCCGACCATCGCCTTCCCCGGAGACTATCGGGGCGAGTGGACGCTGCCGCTGGCCATCTCTCCACGCGATCCGAAGACGATCCTGTTCGGGCGCGAAGTTCTGTTCAAGTCGATCGACGGCGGCGGCCACTGGGACAAGGTCAGTCCGGACCTGACCCGCGAGCAACCCGGGGTTCCGACCCATCTCGATCCGATCACCGCCGAGGACTCCGCGGTCAAGGGTCCCCGCCGCGGCGTCATCTATGCGATCTCGATCTCCCCGGTGGTCGGCCGGCGCATCTGGTGCGGAACCGACGACGGGCTGATCTGGATCTCCAGGGACGACGGCAGGACCTGGCAGAACGTGACGCCGAAAGATCTCACCGCCTGGTCCAAGGTCGGGATCATCGAGGCGTCCCATTTCGACGCCGAGACGGCCTATGCCGCGATCGACCGGCATCGTTTGGACGACGTCGCCCCGGAGATCCTTCGCACGCGCGACGACGGAAGGACGTGGACGCGCATTGCGCAGGGGATTCCCGACGGCAGCTTCGTGAACGTCGTGCGCGAGGATCCGGTCCGGCGGGGCCTCCTCTACGCCGGCACCGAAACCGGCGTCTTCGTCTCCTTCGACGACGGCGATCACTGGCAGCCGCTGCAGATGAATTTGCCCAACTGCTCGATCCGCGATCTCGACGCGCGCCACGGGGACCTCGTCGCCGCCACGCACGGCCGGTCCTTCTGGGTTCTGGACGACCTGTCGCCGCTGCGGCAGATCGACGCGAAGGTGGCGGCGGCGGACGCGTGGCTCTTCGCGCCGCGCGACGCGATCCGGATCCATCCCGCCCCGTTCCAGGGGACTCCGGAGCCCAGGGACGAGCCGTCGGCGGCGAATCCTCCCCGCGGCGCGGTGCTCGATTACTCCTTGAAGTCCGCGGCCCGGGGTCCCGTGACGCTCGAGGTCCGCGACGAGAGGGGGGAGACGGTCCGCCGCTTCTCGAGCGAAGACCGGAGGCGGCAGCCCGACGTGGCCCGCATCCAGGTCACCGCCGACTGGGTCCCGGCGCCGGAGCCGCCCTCGGCCGCCGCGGGAATGCACCGGTTCGTCTGGGATCTCCACGAGGCCGCGCCCGAGGATCTGGTCAATCCTTTCCGCGAATCCACCGGGCCGTGGGCCCCACCCGGCCGCTACACCGTGGCGCTCTCGGTGGGTGGACGGACCTGGACTCAGCCTCTGGTGATCGCGCGGGATCCGCGGATCTCGGCGACCGATGCCGACCTCGAGCGCCAGCACGAGCTCGCACGCGCGATCCAGGCCGAGCGGGTCTCCGTGGCGGTCGCCGTGCGGCAAGCCTCCGCGCTGCGCAAGCAGATGGCGTCCCTCAAAGACAAGGCCGCCGGAGGAGCCGCGTCCGCCCTCGAGGCTCTGGAGAAGGCCGTCGACCAGGCCGCGGGTCCGCCGATCCTCGTCCCGGGCGAGGAGTTCTTCGACGGCCCGGAGATCCCGGCGACCACGCTGCGCCGTCTCTCTCCGGCGCTTGCCGCTCTGCAGTCCGCCGTGGAGAGCGCCGACTGCGCCCCCTCCGCCGATGCGGCGGCCGGCCTCGAGCGGCGCCGCGCCATGACCGCGGAGGGCCTGGCGAAATGGAAGGACGTCCTCGCACGCGATCTGCCGGAGGCGAACAAGGCTCTCGAGGCCGCGCGCCTTCCGCCGCTCAAGCCGGAATAGTCCGCGGCCGGCCCGCCGCGACTCCCGCGCGGGCGGACCGTCAGGTCTTCACGGCGCCGGTATCGACGGGAAGGGTCTCCAGCCCGCGCAAGACGAGGCTCTTCTTCCAGCGCAGGGAAGCCGGCGGCCGCGTGCGGCGCAGATCGGGAAGGCGCGTGAGCAGCGCCGGGATGGCGATCTGCGCCTCCAGCCGGGCGAGCGGCGCTCCCAGGCAGTAGTGGATGCCGTGGCCGAAGGCGAGGTGCTTGTTGGGCGAGCGGGCGAGGTCGAGCGCGTCGGGGTGCTCGAACACGGCCTCGTCGCGGTTGGCCGATGCGAGGGCGCCGAAGGCCAGGCCTCCTCGGGGGATCGTCACGCCGTGGAGGGCGACCGGTTCCCGCGCGTAGCGCTCGGTGGTCAGGAAGACCGGTGAGACGAACCGCAGCAGTTCCTCGACGGCGGCCGGCGCGAGCGAGGGGTCGCCCCGAAGGCGATCGGCCTCGTCGGGATGCTCCAGGAGAGCCGCGACGCCGCCGCCGATCAAATGAACGGTCGTTTCGTGGCCGGCGATGAGCAGGAGAAAGATCATGGCCAGGAGCTCGTCCGCGTCGAGCGCGTCGCCCTGCTCCTCGGCCTGGATCAGCGCGCTGGCCAGATCGTCGCCCGGCTCGGCGCGGCGGCGCGCGAAGAAACGCCGCAGGTACAACACGAAGAAGTAGACGTGCGGCAGCACGCGCCAGCCCGCGCCGGGGCTGTCCACGGAGACGAGCGCGTTGGACCAGCGATGGAAGCCCGCCCGGTCCCGGGCCGGCACTCCCAGGATTTCGGCGATGACCGTCACGGGCAGCGGCAGCGCGAAGTCCGCCACCAGGTCGGCTCGCCCGCGCGCGGCCATCCGATCGATCAAGCCATGGCAGAGCTCTTCGATGCGGCCGCGCATGCGCTCGACCAGCCGCGGCGTGAACGCCTTGTGGACGAGCGCGCGCAGGCGGGTGTGATCCGGCGGATCGAGATCGAGCATATTGCGCTCGAGCGGCCGGAACATCTTCGGGATCCACGGCCCGCGCGCCCGCTCCTGCGCAGTCCGCGCGCGGCGCCGGTCCTTGGCGAAACGGCCGTCCTGCAGCAGGTCCTGCACGTCGGCGTAGCGCGTCAGGAGCCAGAGCGGCGTCCCGTCGGAGAGAGCCGTCCTGTGGACCGGTTCCTCCGCGCGCAGGCGCGCCAGCGTCGGGAAGGGGTCGGCCTTGAACGCGGGGCTGGACAGATCGATCGGCGGCGAGTCCATGATGTTGGGGGAAACGTGCGCATTGTAGAGCCGCCCTCGCGTAGGATCGCGGCGTGGGACCTCCCGCGGCCGCGACTGGCGCCGATCGCGTGGCTCCCCGGGTCGTGGCGATCCCGGCGGGGACCCTGCACCTGGCTGCGGGCGGCGCGGTCGCCGTCGGGCCATTTCTGCTCGGGGCCACGCCGGTGACCAATGGAGACTACGCACCGTTCCTCGCCGCGCGGGGGATCGCGCCGCCTCACTGGTGGGGCGACGCCGCGTTCTGTTCTCCGCGTCAGCCCGTCGTCGGCGTCACCTGGAGCGAGGCGGCCGCTTACGCGCAGTGGCTCTCCGAAGAGAGCCCCGGCCGATGGCGGCTTCCGACGGAGGTCGAATGGGAGTTCGCCGCGTGCGGCGGTCTCGAGCGGCCCCGCACGGCCTGGGGCGACGCGTTGCCGCACGGAGAGATTCCGGACGGGGCGCTCGCGGGACCGTGGGAGGCAGGACGCGGCGCGCCCAACGGCTACGGTCTCTTCGACATGGGCACGATCGTGCACGAGTGGTGCTCGGACTGGCGCGAAACCGGGCGCCCGGACCTGCCTCCCCGCCGCGCCAGCCGGGGCGGATCCTGGCGCCACGAGAGCCGCTGGTCGGCCCCCTCGGCCAGGAGCAGCCTTCCGCCCGCCTACCGCTATTCCGACTACGGATTTCGCGTCCTGCGCGAAGGTCCGGGCCAGGGCCTCGGAACGAAGGGCGGCCGCTCGAATTGAGGGAAAATGCCCCTATGCTCGGCGACTCCTACCTCGAGGACGCGCGGCGGCAGTTTCACGGGCAGAAAAAGCTCGCCGAGAAGGCCATGGCCCAGGTCTCCGACGCGCAGTTCTTCGAGAAGCTCGATCCCGAGTCCAACTCGATCGCGCTCGTGGTCAAGCACATCGCCGGGAACCTCCGCTCGCGCTGGCAGGACTTCTTCACGTCCGACGGCGAGAAGCCGGACCGGCACCGCGACACCGAGTTCGCGGCCGACGCGGGCGACACGCGGGCGTCGCTCATGGAAAAGTGGGAGGCGTCCTGGAAGATCCTCTTCGACGTCATCGACCCGATGAAGCCGGCGGACCTCGAGCGCAACGTGACCATCCGCGGCGAGCCGCACTCCGTGGTCAAGGCGGTAAACCGGCAGCTCGCGCACTACGCCTACCACGTCGGGCAGATCGTGTTCCTGGCCAAGCATTTCGCGGGCGCGCGTTGGGAATCGCTCTCGGTTCCCCGCGGCAAGTCCGAAGAGTTCAACGCACGGATACGGGCGAAACCCTGATTCGATGCGTCTGATCGTCGCGGCGGTCCTGGCGATCGGTGCCGCGTCGGTTCCGGCAGATTCCGGCGCCTCCGGACCGGACTCCGTTGTCCTGCGCTGCAGTCGCGTCCTCGACGGCCGCTCGGTCCTCGATGGGCCGCGGCGAATCGCGATCGAGCACGGCCGCATCGCCCGTGTCGAGACAGGATCTGCGGTCGGCGTGGAGAAGTCCTCCACCTACGACCTGACCGGCCTGACCGTCCTGCCGGGCCTGATCGATTTGCACGCGCACGTGGCCTGGCACTTCAACGCCGCCGGCAAGCTCCACACGGATGAGGACGGCGAGAGCCCGGGCCGCGGGGCGCTGGCCATGGCCGGAAACGCTTGGGCCACGCTCCGGGCCGGCTTTACCACGATCCAGAGCCCCGGCTCGCCGGAGGATCTGGACTTGAAGCAGGCGATCGACTCCGGATCCCTCCCCGGCCCTCGGATCCTGACATCCCTCGAGCCTTTGACCGAAAAGAGCGGCGATGCGGAGAAGCTGCGTCAGCTCGTGCACGAGCGCAAGGCCGCCGGCGCGGATTTGATCAAGCTTTTCGCCTCCAAGAGCATTCGCGACGGCGGCGCCCAGACCATGACGTCGGCGCAGCTCGCCGCGGCGTGCGGGGAGGCCCGGGCTCTGGGCCTGCGCACGCTCGTCCACGCGCACAGTCCGGAAAGCATGCGCGCAGCGGTCGAGGCCGGGTGCAGTGAGATCGAGCACGGCATCTTCGCAACGCCCGAGGTCTTGAAGCTCATGGCCGAGCGAGGGACTTACTTCGATCCGCAGTGCTGCCTCGTCTTCCGCAATTATCTCGAGAACAAGGCAAGGTACTTCGGGATCGGCAACTACAACGCCGAAGGCTTCGCGGCGATGGAGAAAGGGCTTGCGCTCGCGCCGGTGACTTTTCGACTTGCGATCGGTACGTCGAACCTCAAGGTCGTCTTCGGCACCGACGCGGTGGCCGGCGCGGAGGGGCGCAATGCCGAGGAGCTCGTCTGCCGGGTGCGCGAGGGCGGCCAGAACCCGCTCGCCGCGATCGTGTCGGCGACGTCGCTCGCGGCGGAGGCGCTCGGGATGGCCGACAAGATCGGCCGGATCGCGCCCGGCTACGAGGGGGATGTGATCGCCGTGGACGGGGATCCGGCCCAGGACATCACGGCCCTGTCGCGCGTGCGCTTCGTGATGAAGGGCGGAGTGGTGTACAAGAACACGACGCGGCCCTGACCGCGGACTGCGGACTGAGGACTAAAGCGGCCGGCGCCTCGAGAAAACTTTTCCATACTCCAGCCCCTCGAGTCCGCAGTCCGCAGTCCGCAGTCCGCAGTCGGGAAACGACGACTACTTCTTCGCCACCGCGCTGATGTAGACGTCCGGATTGGCGTCGAACTGCTTCTTGTGATCGTCGGAGCAGAAGAGGTAGGTCTTGCCCTTGTAGACCGACTTGGGCGAAGTCTTGGGATCGACGTCCATTTCGCAAACGGCGCAGAGCGGGTTCTCATCCGTCGAGAGCCGCGCCGTCGCATAGACCGCATTGGACTGGGGATTCTTCCACCCTTCCCCCTGGTACTCCATGTAGTAAGCGGTGCTCTCGGCGGCCTCGCGTCCGAAGTAACGCTCGAGGACGTGCAGTGCGAGATCGATTCCCGAAGAGAGCCCACCTGCCGTGGCGACGTTGCCTTCGTCCACGAATCGGGCTCCGCGCCGGAGAGTGATGTCCGGGAAGCTCATCGCGAACTGCTTGAAACCGGAGTGGTGCGTCGTCGCATTCTTGCCCGCCAGGAGGCCGGTCTTGGCCAGCAGGAACGCGCCCGTGCACACGGACATGACGACGTCCGCCGACCGAGCGGCTTTGCGGATCCAGGCGACCGGGGCTTCCGACTTGTCTCCCTGCGCCGGGATCACGACCACCTTCGGAGGGGGAGCGTTCTCGAAGGTGTATTCGGGGAGGATCTTCATGCCGTCGCTGGTCCGGATCGCGTCGGTGGTCTTGGCGACTGTATAGAGGTGAAAGGGTTGCTCGGTCCGGCCGGGCACGTTGGCGTCCTGAAAAACCTCCCACGGCCCGCAGAAATCGATCACCACGGCGCCGTCGGAGAGGAGAAAGGCGACGGGGATCGAGCCCTGGGCGGGGGGCTTGAGGGGGATCACCGATTTCGTCGCTGTTGCGCCGCCGTCCGTATGCAGGCTGGCGGCGAGCGCGCGCCGGGCCGAGGCGGGCAGGGCAGCCATCAGGCCGAAGCCCGTCGTGGTCTTGAGGAACTGTCTCCGTTTCATGATCGGTCCTCCATTTTTCATTCGTTCAGGAGGTTCTCAGCGCGGTCATCGGATCGACGGTCGTGGCGTGGCGGGCGGGCCCGAGACAGGCAGCGGCGGCGACCGCGGCGAGGACGGCCGACATGGCCAGAAACGTCGGCGGATCGGTGGCCCGGACCTCGAACAGGAGGCCGGACATCAATCGAGCCAGAAGGTGCGCTCCCAGGAATCCCAGGGCCAGTCCAATGGCCACCATCGTCATGCCTTGTCGCAGCACCATGCCCTGGACCTGGCGCGGGTGGGCGCCGAGGGCCATGCGAATGCCGAACTCCTGCGTGCGCTCGCTCACCGAGAACGCGATCACACCGGCGATGCCGGCCGAAGTGATCAGCAGGGCCAGCGCCGCGAACACGGCGAGCAAGATCGAGGTCAGCCGCGGCGAGGCCAGAGCGTTGGCGCGAAGCTCGTCCAGCGTGCGGAACTGATCGACCGGCTGATCGGGATCGATCGCATGGACCGCGTCCCGGACCAGCCGGATCACCGTCTCGGGACTGGAGGCGCTGCGCACCAGGACCGATCCGGCCAGAGTGGGGAACTGGTCGAGCGCGACATAGACCTGGTCACCGGGGAGGCGGTCCAGACCGTTCTGCCGGACGTCTCCGACCACGCCGACGACGGCGATCCAGGACTTGCCTTGATCGACAGAAATGCGGCGTCCGAGCGGGCTTTCCGAGGGCCACCGGTGATGCGCCATCGTCCGGTTGATCACCGCGACCTTCGGGGTCTCCGGGCGATCGGACGTCTGGACCCCGCGCCCGGAGAGCAACGGCACCCGGATGGTCCGGAAATAGTCGGGCGAGACCTGCTGGAAGTCGGCCTGTGGCTGCAAGTCCGGAGTCGGCGCGGGCCGTCCCTCGATCTCGTAGCTCTGGTTCTGCGGTCCGCCGTTCTGATTGAGGGGGAGCGTTCCGACGACGCCCAGGGCATCCACGCCGGGGCGCCCGGAGAGGTTGTCCAGGAGCCGCTGGAAGAAGGCACGGCGCTTTTCGCCGTCGTTGTACTTGGAGAAATTCAGGGCGACGCGCATGGTCTCCACCCGCTGAACGTCGAAGCCCGGATCGACGCTTTGCAGCTTCCACAGGCTCTTCAACATCAGCCCGGCGCCGATCAAGAGCATGAAGGAGACCGCGACCTGGACCACGATGAGGGTCTGGCGCAATCCGTACCGCGACCTGCCCGCGGTCGATCGTCCCGACTCCTGCAAGGCGGCGACGAGGTTGTCCTGCCGGGACAGCGCGGGGACCAGTCCGAAGACGAGGCCGGTCGCGATCGAGATCGCCAGGGCGAAGACCAGGACCGGGGAATCGATGCGAATCTCCCCGGCGCGGGGCGTGAAGCGCGCGGCGAAGGCGACGAGGAGGCGCAGCATCCCCGCAGCGAGGGCGAGTCCGAACACGCCGCCCAGGACCGAAAGCACGGTGCTCTCCGTCAGCATCTGCCGCACCAGGCGACCACGTCCCGCTCCGAGCGCGGAGCGCAGCGCGACCTCCCGATGGCGCCGCAGGTGTCGGGCGAGCGTCAGATTCGCCACGTTGGCGCACGCCAGCAGGAGGACCAGGGCCACCGTCGCCAGCAGGATCAGGAAGGTCGGCCGCGCGCGCTGCGTCAGCTCGCGGGAGAGCGGCACGCCCTGGACCGAGAAACCGGAGCCCGGGCCGGGGTAGTCCTTGGGATACGCCGCCGAGAGCCTGCCCGCAATCAAAGCGAGATCCCGATCGACGTCCGCGAGCCGCATTTTCGGCTTCAATCGGCCGAACACGTTCAGCATCCGGGCGTTGCGGTTGTTGGACGCGGCGGCGCTTCCCCGAAACGGACAGGCCGAAGTCGGCATGAACAGGTCGTTCTCGTCGGGATAGGGAGGGATCGGAGGCAGCACTCCCACGACCGTGTGGATCTTGTCGTTCATGCGGAACGCCTGGCCGAGAATGTGGGGATCACCGCCATAGCTCTTCATCCAGTAGTCATAGGAAAGGAGCAGCACCGGCTCGGCACCGTGGGCATCCTCCCCGGGAAGGAAGAGGCGTCCCAACAGCGGGCGGATCCCCATCACGTCGAAGAAATTCGCCGAGACCACGCCGGTGCGCACGCGCTCGGGCTGGCCGTGCCCGAGGAGAATGAAGGACATCGAGTGGTACTCGACCACGCCCTGGAGGGCGCGGGTCTGGGAGGCGTAGTCGGCGACTTCCACGGGCGAGAACGCGGCGTCCTCGATGCCGGCGGCGGGAGCGTCCTGCCGGAGGCGGACCAGGCGTTCGCCGCCGCCGTAGGGGAGAGCCTGGAGAAACACGGAGTGGACCACGCTGAAAACCGCCACGTTGGCGCCGATCCCCAGGGCCAGCGTGGCGATGGCCGCGGCGGCGTAGGCGGGATTGCGCTTCAGGCCGCGCAGCGCGATCCGGACGTCCTGCCACAGGGTCTCCAGCCACGGGATCCCGGAGGCGTCGCGCCCTTCCTCCTTGTGCCGGTCGATCCCGCCGAAGCCCCGGAGCGCCTCCGTGCGCGCCTCTCCAGGCGTCATTCCCCGGCCGATGTTCTTCTTCGTCTCCATCTCGACGTGGAAGCGCATCTCCTCGTCCATCTCCCGCTCGAGGACTTCCCGGCGAAAGAAGACGCGAAAGGCGGCGGCGATCCGGCTCTTCATGGCGCTCCTCCTAGGTGGCTTGCAGCACCCGTCCGACGGCCGCGGCGAAGCGCTCCCAGCTCTGCTTCTCCTCGGCGAGCTGCTTGCGCCCGGCGCGCGTCAGCTCGTAGAACTTGGCCCGGCGGTTGTTCTCGGAATTGCCCCAGCTGGCGCGGATCCAGCCGCGCGATTCCAGCCGGTACAGCGCGGGATAGAGAGATCCCTGGTTGACCTGGAGAACCTCACCCGAAAGCTGGAGGATACGCTGGGAGATGCCCCAGCCGTGCATCGGCTCGGCAATGAGGGTCTTCAGGATCAGCACGTCCAGGGTTCCCTGCAGGAGGTCGGTCCGCGGAGGCGTCATGGCAGCTCCTTCGAAAAGAGTTCCGGGAGTCTGGCCCGCTTCCTGTCGAAGGTCAAGGGGAAAGGCCGGCTTCTCCTAGTCATTCGACAGGAAGATACGATCGGGGTATCGGAAGGTTTCGAAGCAAGTCGAAGGCCGCCGTATGATTCGTTGCCGGGGGGGCCATGAAGAGAACGGCTTATCTCGTGCATTGTCTTTTGCTGGTCGGCGCAATGGCCGCGGCCGGGGAGATTCCGTCCGCTGCGGAGGGACCCGACCCCAAGCCTCCCGATCTGCGTCTCGCGCCGGGCGTCCGTCCCCTCAAGGAGTCGGTCGATCTGACGATTGCGCCGGATCGGGACACCTTTTCCGGCTCCGTCGACATCGACCTCGAGCTGGCCGGGCCGACCTCCTTCTTCTGGCTGAACGCGACGGAGCTGACGATCTCCAGGGCCACGCTGGACCTGGAGGGCCGGGTCCAGACGGCCCGCGTCGTTCTCGGGGGCGCCGACTTCGCGGGCTTCGCCTTCGGCCGCCCGGTCGGTCCGGGCCGGGGCCGTTTCCACGCCGAGTTTCAGGGCAAGGTCTCGGGGACCAGCACCACCGGTGTCTTTCGCCAGAAGGTGGGCCAGGACTGGTACACCTTCACGCAGTTCGAATCGATCGACGCGCGGAGGGCGTTTCCCTGTTTCGACGAGCCCTCGGACAAGGTTCCCTGGCGGCTGACGCTGCGTATTCCGAAGAAAGACATCGCGGTCTCCAACACTCCCGTCGTCTCGCAGGAAGCGGGCGCGGGCGACCTGAAGGTGGTTCGATTCGGGGAGACCAAGCCGCTTCCCAGCTATCTCGTGGCCTTCGGCGTCGGGCCCTTCGACGTCGTGGACGCCGGCCGCGCCGGCAGGAACCACACGCCGATCCGCATGATCGTCCCGAAAGGCCGCGGGTCCGAGGCGCGGTACGCGGTGGCGGCCACGGGCCCGCTCCTCGATATCCTGGAGGACTACTTCGGGATCCCCTATCCCTACGAGAAGCTCGATAACCTGGTCATCCCGCAGACCGTTCGCTTCGGTGCGATGGAGAACGCCGGACTGGTGACTTACAACGAGTCGATCCTTCTGGCCGGTTCGGAGCGGGAAACGCCCGAATTCCGGCTGCGGTACGCGTCGATCTGTGCGCACGAAACGGCGCACCAATGGTTTGGCGATCTGGTCACGCTCGCATGGTGGAACGACACCTGGTTGAACGAGTCGTTTGCCACCTGGATGTCGGGAAAGGTGCTGGAGAAGTGGAAGCCGGAATGGAACATTCCGGTGCTCCGCACAGTTTCGCGGGCCCAGACCATGGAGGGGGACACGCTGGTATCGGCGCGCAAGATCCGCCAGCCGATCCTGACGAAGGGAGACATCGACAACGCCTTCGACAACATCAGCTACGGCAAGGGCTCGGCCGTTCTCTCCATGTTCGAGTCGTGGGCCGGAGAGGAGAAGTTCCAGAAGGGAGTTCGCCGCTACCTCGCGGCCCACGCCTACGGCAACGCCACGGCGGACGATTTCCTGTCCGCGCTCGAAGCCGAAGGGGGAAAGGGATTGGGTCCGGCCTTTTCGACGTTCCTGGATCAGTCCGGAGTTCCCGAGGTCACCGTGGGTCTTTCCTGCGACACAGGCAAGCGTCCCGAGCTGGTTCTCTCGCAGCGGCGGCTGCTCCCCCGTGGCTCGCCGTCGGCTCCGCCGCAGATCTGGTCCATCCCGCTGTGCGTCCGCTACGGAGGCCAGGGTTGGTCGGGGAACGGATGCGAGCTCCTCACGAACGGGACGGCGCGTCTGCCGCTGGAAGGCGCGCGCTCCTGTCCGGACTGGGTTCTCGCCGACGCCGGAGCGCGCGGGTACTACGCCGCTCTCTACGCGGGAGGATTGCTCGGCAATCTCCTGACCCGCGGCGCGCCGGAGCTGACCCTGCCCGAGCGTGTCGGCGTCTTGGAAGAAGTCGCCGCCCTCGCCGGCGCCGGCCGGCTCCCCTGGCCGGAGGCTCTGGCGGTCGTGCCGGAGTTCGCCGGCGACGCCAACCCCCACATTGTTGGAACCGCGGTCCGGATCGCGCAAGGCATCGAAGACGACCTGGTTCCCGACGACGAGCGCTCCGCTTACGAGCGCTTCGTGCGGACGCAGTTCGGCGCCAGGGCGCGCGAGCTCGGTTGGAACTCCAAGCCCGGAGAGAAGGAGGAGGTCGAGCTCTTGAGGCCGGAGCTGGTCCGCTTCGTGGCCGAAGCGGGAAAGGATCCGGAGCTTCGGGGAGAGGCTCGAAAGCTGGCTCTCGCATGGCTCGAGGATCCGAAAGCGGTGGGGCCGGACACGTTGAGGATCGTCCTGGGTATCGCCGCCGAGGACGGCGACCGCGCCCTGTTCGAGCGCTTTCGGGACCACGTCCCGAAAGTGGCCGATCGCACCGACCGGCGCGCTCTGTTCGCGGCTCTGGGCCGCTTTCGCGATCCCGCGCTCGAGAAGGAGGCCCTGGCGTTGATGCTCTCCAATCAGATCGACGTTCGCGAGTCGCTGTCGATCCTTTTCTCCGCGATCTTTCATCGCCAGACCCGCGCAACGGCCTGGGAATTCTTCCAGGCGAACTTCGACGCGCTCGTCGCGAGGCTTCCCCAGGAGATGCGGGGCGTCCTTCCGCGATTGGGCTCCGGTTTCTGCGACGCGGCGCACCGGAGGGAGGTCGAAGCGTTCTTTCGGACGCGCTTGAACGCGCTGACCGGCGCGCCGCGCGCCCTGGCCGAGACGCTCGAGGAGATCGATCAGTGCACGGCGCTCGTCGCCGATCAGTCGAAAGCAGTGGGGACGTTCCTGGCCGCGCGGTAAGCGACGAGATGGAGGCAGGGGACGAGCGCGAGCTCCTCTTCGACGGGCCGGAGGACGGCTCCGACGTCGTCGTTCTGGCCCACGGCGCCGGCGCCCCGATGGACTCTCCGTTCATGAACAGGATGGCGCGCGGACTTGCCGAGCGCGGACTGCGCGTGGTGCGCTTCGAGTTTCCGTACATGGCCCAGCGCCGCACGGGCGGGGGCCGCCGCGCGCCGGATCGCGAGCCCGTTCTGCGGCGAATCTGGCTCGACGTCATCCGCCGCCTCGGCGGCGGCGGACAAGTCGTGATCGGCGGCAAGTCGATGGGCGGGCGGATCGCTAGTCTGGTGGCCGGAGAGGCCGGGGCACGCGGGCTTCTTTGCCTCGGCTATCCGTTCCATCCGCCCGGTGAGCCGGCGCGGCTTCGGACCCAGCACCTCGAATCGCTCGCCGTTCCCACCCTCGTCCTGCAAGGCACGCGCGATCCGTTCGGATCGCCCGAGGACGTCGCGGGATACCGCCTCTCGCCGAGCATCCGGGTCCACTGGATCGAAGGCGGAGACCACTCCTTCAAGCCGAAGGCCCGCGCGGGCCGTTCGGAGCAGGATCACCTGGAGGAGGCGATCTCGGCGGCGGCGGAGTTCATCGAGAATCTGCCTCCGCCACCGCGCCGTATTTGAGAGCATGACAACCGATTCCAAGACTTTCCCTGTGTCCAAGTCCGAGGAGGAGTGGAAGCGCTCGCTGACGCCCGAGCAGTATCACGTGCTGCGGGAGGAAGGGACGGAACGGGCCTTCACCGGTGAGCACGCCCAATCCAAGGGCAACGGGACCTATCTCTGCGCCGGCTGCGAAAACCCCCTCTATTCCTCCGAGACGAAATTCGAGTCCGGAACCGGCTGGCCGAGCTTTTGGCAGCCGTTGTCGCCGGACGCGGTGGAGACGCGGGACGATTCCCGATTCTTCATGCGCCGCACCGAGGTGCACTGCGCCAGGTGCGGAGGCCACCTCGGCCACGTCTTCGAGGACGGCCCCGAGCCGACGGGTTTGCGTTACTGCATGAACTCGGCCGCGATGAAGCTGCAGAAGCCGTAAAACGTGAGAAACGTGAAACGCAAGGAGCAAGACGCAAGACGTAAGACGGCAGCGGAAAGAGATCCCTACCCGCTCCGAGCGGGGGAGGAGCATCCCAGGGTGATCCGCCCGAACCGCCTCGTACGAGAGGAGATCCCCAGCCTCTGGACATCCAGTGCCCGGAGCGGGACAATCTCGGTTGGTACGATGGCCCGTGGTTGGGGAAGAAACGAGGAAGATCAGCCCGGCGACAAGGAACAGGCCAGCGTTAGCCGTACATCTCTCTCGTCCCCGCCTCCTGACGAGCTCCGGAAACTGAGAAAGAGACGCTCGATCGAGCTGTCTCTGGCTCGGATCCAGGAGCAGCTCGGCACGATGCGCAACACCGAGCGGCGGAAGGCGTTGGAGACGGCGCGCGAGGACCTGCTTCACAGCCTGACGGATCTCTAGAAGATCCCCGGGCGCCGGCGCTGGAGAGGCGCGCGTCCGCGGGCGCGCCCGGCTTATCGTGTCCCGTGTCTCTCATGAAGATCGCCACCTGGAACGTCAACGGAATCCGCGCGCGGGAGGCGCAGCTGCGGGAGTGGTTGGAGCGCGACCGTCCCGACGTCCTGTGTCTGCAGGAAATCAAGGCCTCGTCGGCGCAGGTTCCCGCGGCACTGTGCGAGAGAGAAGGCTACTGGTGCTACTGGCACGGGGCCGGCGCCTACTCCGGCGTCGCCCTCCATGTGCGCAAGGACGGATTCCCGGAGAAACCGGAGTTCTCGCACCCCGCGTTCGATCACGAGACGCGGATCGTCGCGGCCCGCTTGCCGGGGCTCGTGGTCGCGTCGGTCTATGTTCCCAACGGAGGAAAGGACTATCCGGCCAAAATCCGGTTCCTCGAGGCGCTGGGGAGTTATGCCGGCGAACTGCGAGCCGCCGGCACGCCGCTGGTTCTTTGCGGCGACCTGAACGTGGCGCGGACGGATCGGGACGTGCATTCCAAGGAGCTCAAGGCCGGCGCCATCGGACAGCGGCCGGACGAGCGCGCCCTGCTCGAACGCCTGATCGGACAGGGCCTGATCGACGTGGGCCGTGCGCTCGATCCGGACAACGACGGGCTCTTCACCTGGTGGGCGCCCTGGCGGAACCTGCGCCAGCGCAACATCGGCTGGCGTATCGACTACGTGCTCGCGAGCGAGGGCCTGGCCAGCCGTGCGACGTCCTGTCCGGTGCTCAAGGACGTCGGGACGAGCGACCATGCGCCCGTGGTCGCCGTCTTCGACTCGTCAAACGTAAAACTTAGAACTTAGAACTTAGAACTTAGAACTTAGAACCGTCCTGCCGCCGACGTCCTCATTTCGCCAACCACCGGAACACGTTGCGCACGAATCGCGCGTTGTCCGCCTCCGAGATGCCGCGGTGCTCGGATCCGCCGACGGTGCCGAATGCCGAAGCGATTCCGGCGTCGCCGATGACGACAATCCGGCCCTCGCCGTGCGCGAACGCGAGAACGAGCGGCTTGCCGGCCGCCGAGGGTCCCTTCGACGCCTGCGCCGTCGGTCCGCTGTAGGTCCCCGGCGGTGCCTTGACGATCACGCCGGGTCCGCCGACGGATTCCCCGACCACGTAGAGCAGGCGGATGACTCCGGCCAGGACGGGATGGGAAGGATCGCCGTCCCGTCCGACCTCGATCGTGAGCTCGCCCGTTGGTTTCCCGTCCGCGCCCGGCGTCAGGATCGTGTTGTCGTCGAGCGTCACGCCGAAGGCGCGCGCCAGAGAGCGCGCCGGCCCTCCGAACGGAGCGCGGTCGGCGATGAGGAGCAATCCGCCGCCCGCGCCGACCCACTTCTCCAACGCGTGGACTTCCTGTTCCGGGAAAGCCTGTGTTCCCGCCGGCGCCCCGGGAGGCCCCTGCGCATTGGCGATCACCACGATGCGCGCGTCGGCGAGCCCGCTCTTGTCGAACCGCTGCTTCCACGGCCGCACGGTATAGCCGTCCCTGGCCAGAAAGCGCCCGACCGGTCGGAAGTAGCTCGCGAGCGAGACCACGTCGCGGTGGTGCTCGTCGACGAGGACGACCGGGCCCTGTCCTCCCGGGAACGCGGGGTCCGAGACCGGTGGATCGAACGCCTCATCGACCGTGAGCTCGGACGGTCGAGTGGGGGAGGCTTTCTCCTTTGCCGCGGGCGCCTGCGCCAGCGCCGCCGAGGCCAGAAGGAGACTCCCCGTCGCCAGGATCAGACGTCGCACACCGTGGATTCTATGACCGTCGGTTGTCCGGCGCCGCAGCCTCCGCATAGACTCCGGCATCACGATGGAGGATCCCAGGGCGCACACGGTCGACGTTGGCTGGAGCCGGCGTGCCTTCCTCTCGACGGCGACGGGCGCCGCGCTGCTGTCCCGCGCGGCTTTTTCCGCGGTACGGCCCGGTTCGGGCAAGCCCGCGGCGGTGGAGGAGATTCCCCGCGACCGACGCCGGATGCTGCAATTGAACGGGTACGCCGTCGACGCCGAGACCCCCCTCGATGCCTTGACCACTTACATCACGCCCAACGATCTCTTTTTCGTCCGTCATCACTGGAGCCCGATGTATCCAAGCGCCCGAAGCTGGGCCCTGACGGTGGACGGGGAGGTCGAGAAGCCTTTTTCGCTGACGGCCGCGGAGCTCAAGCACCTGCCCCGGACCACAGTGACCTGCGTCCTCCAATGCGCCGGCAACGGCCGCGCCCTGCACCGGCCCTTCGTGCCGGGCGTCCAATGGCGCTACGGGGCCGTGGGGAATGCGCGCTGGACGGGTGTCCCCGTGGCCGAGATCTTCCGGCGCGCCGGGCTCAAGGCGTCGGCGCGGCATCTGCACGGTTTTGGATCCGACCGGCCCCCCGGCAAGGTCCCGCCGTTCCACCGAAGCCTGGAGCTGGAGAAGGCGCTGGCCGACGCGATCGTTGCCGACGAGATGAACGGCGAGCCGCTGCCGTTGATCCACGGCGGTCCCGCCCGCCTGATCGTCCCGGGATGGGCCGGAGACAACTGGATGAAATGGCTCGTGCGCCTGTCGGCCCAGCCCGATTCCCAGAAGGGCTTCTACATGGAGACGGCTTACCGATATCCGGACAAGCCCGGCGATCCGGGAGTCGGCATTCCGCCGGCTCAGATGCACCCGATCGGTGAGCTTTTGGTGAAGTCCAACATCACACAGGCCCCTGCGACGGCGAAAATCGGCAGCGTGGCGACGATTCGCGGCTTCGCCTTCTCAGGGAGCCCCGACGTCGCGAAAGTCGAAGTCAGCGACGACGACGGAGCGACGTGGAAGGAAGCCGAGCTCGACCGCCAGCACGATCCTTATGCCTGGCGCCTTTGGAGCCTCTCCTGGACGCCCCGAGCGGCGGGCAACGTGACGCTCTCGGCGCGCGCCACGGACAGCCTCGGCGCGGTCCAGCCCAGGGAAGCCGTTTGGAATCCGGGCGGTTACCTCTTCAACGCCTGGCACCGGGTCGACGTCGCGGTGACCCCTTGAAGCGAAGCGGATTTCTCGGGCCATTCTTCGTCGTCACGCTCGTCGCGGCGACGCTCCTTCAAAGCCCCGCGTCGGCGGCCAAGCGGCACAAGAAGGTCCGCAAACGAACGCCGACGCCGGTCGCCAACTTCGACACGAAACTCCCCGTTCTGGGAACCCACCTGCTCGACTTTCCGCCCGGTCCGGTCCGGCCGATCGTCGAGAATGCCTGCCTCGGTTGTCACTCCGGCGACATTCTCTGGCAGCAGCGCCTGACCGATCAGCAGTGGACCACCGAGGTGAACAAGATGGTCGGCTGGGGATCGCCGTTGCCGGAGAATCAGAGGGAGGCTCTGATTGCCTATCTGACCGCAAACTTCGGGCCGGACAACGGGAAGTTTCAGCCGGTCGCCACCAGGCCGGTGGGGAAATAGTTCGAAGTTCGAAATTCGAACCCCTAAGCCTTCCCGTACACCGGCACGTGCGCGCCGCTGATGATCCGGGCGTCGGGGCCAACGAGGAACAGGACGACGCGGGCGATCGCTTCCGGAGGCACCCACCGCGAGAAATCGGCGGCGGGATTCGCGCGGCGGTTGGCGGGCGTATCGATGGTCGAGGGGAGCACGGCGTTGGCGGTGATGTTCTTCTCCAGGAGCTCCGCGGCCAGCGCGTCGGTTAAAGCGAGGAGCGCGCGTTTGGACGCGGCGTAGGCGGCGATGCCGGCGCCGGCCTGCGTCGCCGGGCGGCTGGAGACGTGGACGATCGATCCACCTCCGCGCGTGATCATCTGCACGGCCGCCGCGCGCGAAGCGATCACCGCGGTCTTCAGGTTCACGTCCAGCTGCTGCTGCCAGACCGCCCACGGGGTCTCGTGGACCGGCTGTCCTCCGGCAAAACCGCCCGCCGCATGAATCAGCATGTCGAGGCCTCCCCGGTCTTCGGCCACGCTTTCGGTGTAGTCGAGGACCGCGGTCTCGTCGGTCAAGTCGACGGCTGCGCCGGAAAGCGGCACCTCGCTGTCGACTCCGAGCGCGCGGCGCAGGCGATCGAGCTCCCCGGCTTTGCGAAAAGGGACGGAGACACGGGCTCCCGCCCCGAGCAGCGCGTGAACGATGGCGATCCCCAGCGCTCCCGCGCCTCCCGTGACCACCGCGGTCTTGCCGGCGAGGTTCATGCGGCGGGAGTGTACCGAAACCTTTCGGCCCCTGCGCGGGTTCAAGGGAAAGCTGGAGGCGCACGTGCGAAGAGAGCCTTTCCGCGTCCACGTGGACGAACGGATCCTCGAGGATCTGCGTCTCCGGCTGGCCGGCACCCGCTGGCCGGATCAGCCGGAGGACGCCGGGAGCGCGCTCGGAATGCGCGCCGAGGACCTTCGGGACCTCGTCGAGCACTGGAGCACGCGCTTCGACTGGAGGGCGTGGGAAGACCGGATCAACGCGTGGCCCAACTTCCTCGCGCCCGTGGGAGGCGCCGATCCTCTCCAGATCCATTTCGTGCATGCTCGAGGAAAGGGCCCGTCTCCGTTGCCGCTCCTTTTCACGCACGGCTGGCCGGGTTCCTTCCTCGAGGCCCTCGAGATCCTGCCGCTCCTGACCGATCCCGGCGCGCACGGCGGCGACCCGAGAGACGCCTTCGACGTCGTCGTTCCGTCCCTTCCGGGCTACGGGTTCTCCCAGCGTCCCCCCCGCGCCGGTACGACGCCCGAGCGCATCGCCTCTCTGTGGGCCGAGCTGATGGAGGACTTGGGCTACCCAAGATTCGGAGCTCAGGGAGGCGACTGGGGAGCCTCGGTGTCGACCTGGCTGGCGCGTCGGTTCCCCGGTCGCGTGACCGGACTGCACCTGAATGACATCCCGGGCTCGTACGCGCCCCACGTTCTACCCGGCTCGGAAACGGCCCAGGAGAGGCGGTACCTGGAGGCGCGCGATCGGTGGCGCGAGGACAGCGGCGCGTACGGCCACGTCCAGGCGACGCGTCCTCAGACGCTCGCCTTCGCGCTGCAGGATTCGCCGGCCGGTCTCGCCGCCTGGATCGTCGAGAAGTTCGCCGAGTGGAGCGACTGCGGAGGCGACGTGGAAACGCGATTCACCAAAGACGAGCTCCTGGCCAACGTGACGCTGTACTGGACGTCCGGCACCATCGGCTCGTCGATGCGCTTGTACGCCGAGGCCCGCCGGACGCCCCTCGCTTTCGCGGCGGGCGAGCGCATCCGCGTTCCCTGCGCGATCGCGTGCTTCGCGCTCGAAGCACCCATGCCGCCGCGTTCCTGGGTCGAGCGCGTCTATGACGTCATCCGGTGGACCGAGTTCCCTTCGGGCGGGCACTTCGCCGCGCTGGAGGAACCCGAGCTCCTGGTGCAGGATCTTCGGGACTTCTTCCGCCCGTTGAGGCCCTGACTCCCGAGAGCCACGCTTCAGGCTAGGATCGGCGGCGCGCTGCCCGCGCGACGATGAACGAAGCGACCGCGACCCCGCCGACTCAGGCCGAGCTCCCGCACCCGCCTCCGGGACGCTGGCGCGCCCTGGCGCTCCTGGCGTCGGCGGAGCTTCTGGGGATGTCGCTGTGGTTCTCCGCCTCCGCGGTCGCTCCGGCCCTGAAGGGCGAGTGGCACCTCTCCGACTCCGGCGCGGCGTGGCTGACGCTGGCCGTCCAGCTCGGCTTCGTCGCAGGAACGTTGGCGTCGGCCGTCGGGAATCTGCCCGACATCCTTTCGACCCGCCGCCTCTTCGCCGTCTCCGCGTTTCTCGGCGCGGCGGTCAACGCCGCCTTCGCGCTCTTCGCGCGCGGCTCGGAGCTCGGCGTGCCGCTGCGCTTCGCCACCGGATTCTTCCTGGCCGGCGTTTACCCGCCGGGGATGAAGATCATGGCCACGTGGTTTCGGCGCGGCCGCGGCCTGGCCCTCGGGATCCTGGTCGGGGCGCTCACGCTGGGAAAAGCGTCCCCGTATCTGATCAACGCCGTCGGGAGCGCGGATTGGCGCCGCAACGTGCTCTTCGTCTCTTTCCTCGCGGCGGCCGGCGGGCTTGTGGTGCTTCTCTTCGTCGCCGACGGCCCGTACACGCCCCCGGTCGCCCGCTTCGACATCGGGCAGCTTCCGCGGATCTTCCGCAACCGCGGAGTGCGCCTGGCCAACTTCGGCTACTTCGGCCACATGTGGGAGCTGTACGCGATGTGGACGTGGGCGCCGGTCATGATCCGGGCGAGCCTGGCTCACCGCGGCGAACCGGCGTCGCTCGCGGAGGCCGCGTCCTTCCTGGTCATCGGGGCGGGGGCCGCAGGCTGCGCGCTGGCCGGCTTTGTCGCCGACCGGGTGGGCCGGACCGTGGTCACGTCCTGGGCCATGGCCATTTCCGGGTCCTGCTGCGTCGCGGTCGGATTCTTGTTCGGCGGGCCGCCATGGCTGCTGATCGCGGTCGGGGTGATCTGGGGCGCTTCGGTGGTCGCCGACTCGGCTCAGTTCTCCGCGTGCGTGACGGAGCTGGGAGACCCGCAGTACATGGGCACGGCCTTGACCATCCAGACCTGCCTGGGCTTCCTGCTGACGACGGTCTCGATCGAGCTCATTCCGATCCTCGTCGCCCACGTCGGGTGGCGGTGGGCGTTTGCCGCGCTCGCACCCGGCCCCGCGCTCGGCGTCGCCACGATGCTGAGGCTGCGAGGACTGCCGGAGGCGGTGAAGATCGCGCAGGGGAGGAAGTAGTTCAGAGTTCGAAGTTCAATGTTCCAAGTTTGGAGAGGAAGTATCGAACATCGAACATTGAACATTGAACATTGAACATTGAACTAGGTCACCGCAGGGGAGGAAGTAGTTCAGAGTTCGAAGTTCAATGTTCCAAGTTGGAGAGGAAGTATCGAACATCGAACATTGAACATTGAACATTGAACATTGAACTAGGTCACCGCAGGGGAGGAGGTAGTTCAGAGTTCGAAGTTCAATGTTCCAAGTTTGGAGAGGAAGTATCGAACATCGAACATTGAACATTGAACACTGAACATTGAACTAGGTCACCGCAGGGGAGGAGGTAGTTCAGAGTTCGAAGTTCAATGTTCCAAGTTTGGAGAGGAAGTATCGAACATCGAACATTGAACATTGAACTAGGTCACCTCCGCCGTCGCCAGAAACTTCGGCGCCCTCCGGTGCTTCGTCGCCTGCTCGAAGGCGTACACGATCGAGATCAGCTTGCCCTCGCTCCAGGCCCGCCCGAAGAACGACAGGCCGACCGGCAGTCCGTGGTCGAAGCCGGCCGGCACCGTGATGTCCGGATAGCCAGCCACCGCCGGAATCGTCGAGCTCCCGTTGACGCCGTAGTCGCCGTTGACGAGGTCGATCAGAGTGGCCGGAGACGACGTCGGGGCGATCAGCGCGTCCAACTTGTGCTTGTCCATCGTCTTGTCGATGCCGTCCTTGCGCGAAATCTTCGAGTCCTTCTCCAGCGCCTTGCGGTAGTCCTTGTCCGAGAGGGGCCCTTTGGCCTGCGCGCGGAGGAACAGCTCCTGCCCGAAGAAAGGCATTTCCCGGTCCTTGTTCTTCTCGTTGAAGTCGATCAGGTTCTGAAGCGTCCTGACCGGTGAGGTCGCCAGGGCGCCCAGATACGCGTTCAGATCCGCCTTGAACTCGTAGAGCAGGACCTCGAGCTCGCTCGATCCGAATCCGACGAAATCGTCGACGGTCTCGATGTCGGCCGGATCGACGATGACCGCTCCCTGTTTCTTCATCTCGGCGATCGCTGCCTCGGCGATCCGGTCGGCGGCCGGGCTCTGACCGTACAAGCCTTTGCGCGGCACACCGATACGAGCCCCTTGAAGGCCCTTTGGATCGAGGAATTTCGTGTAGTTCGGTTCGACGCGCGCGCCGCGGGAAGCGGCGTCGCTTGGATCGACACCGGCGAGAGCCGTCAGGAGAATCGCGGCGTCCGTGACGGTGCGGCACATCGGACCGGCGGTGTCCTGCGTGTGCGAGATGGGGATGATCCCCGAGCGGCTCACCAGTCCCACCGTCGGCTTGATGCCGACCAGGCCGCAGTTGTTCGACGGCGACACGATCGAGCCGTCCGTCTCGCTCCCCACCGCCACGGCGCAGAGGCTGGCCGAGGCCGCGGCGCCGGAGCCCGAGGAGGATCCGGAAGGATTGCGATCGAGGGCGTAGGGGTTGCGGCACTGTCCGCCGCGCCCGCTCCAGCCCGAGGAGGAGTGGGTCGATCGGAAGTTGGCCCATTCGGAAAGATTGGTCTTGCCCAGGATCACGGCGCCGACGTCGCGAAGGCGTCTGGCCACGTGCGAGTCCGCGGCGGACTTCGCTCCCTCGAGCGCCAGCGAACCGGCCGTCGTGTTCATGCGGTCGGCGGTGGCAATGTTGTCCTTGATGAGCACGGGAATCCCGTGCATCGGTCCCCGAACCTTGCCCGCCTTCCGCTCGGCGTCCAGGGTCTCCGCGATCGCGAGCGCATCCGGGTTGATCTCGAGGACGGCGTGCAGGTTGGGGCCCTGGCGGTCCAGCGCCTCGATACGGCGCGAATACTTCTCCACCAGCGACCGGGCCGAGTCCTCTCCCGACTGCATCCGTTTCTGCAGATCCGCGATCGTCAGCTCATCGAGCTCGAAGGCCTCGGCCCGAGCGCCGACCGGCGCCGGACGCGGCGTCTGTCTGGCAATCGCAGGGCCCGCCGCGGCAAGCGCTCCGGTGATGGCCCCGTATCGGAAGAGGGCCCTTCGATCGATGCCCGCGGTCTCCGAGCCGACGGTCCTGCGTTTCATCTGTCCTCCGAGCTCTTTCGAAGAGATATCACGGGGAGCGCGTCGAGCTAACCGGTTCTTAAGCGACGCTCAAGCCGCTGTTTTCCAAAACGATGCGCCGCAAACCGTTCTCGGAGCGCAGCCCGCCGGGCCGCCGTGGCCTCTTGATTGCTCGATTCTTCGAGGGAGCGGTATCGCCTGTGCGACTGAAAAGGAGGTGTCATGAAGAAACTCCTGTGGATCGCGATCGCTCTTCTGGTGGTGGTGGGATATGCGGCCTGCGGCGGGAGCGGCTATTCGTCGCCGACGGCGCCCGGGACGGTCGGCACGCCGGGTCCCGGCCCGACCCCGACTCCTGGCAGGGGCTATTGAGAGGCCGACCCTGGCTTGACTCGAGTCTCGTGGTCAAATATATAGTAAAGCTATATATGGCTCTACATGTGTTCGACCGCGAACTCAAGAAGGGGAGCGCCGAGCTGTTGGTCCTGTCGCTGGTCGAACAGCGGCCGCGCCACGGCTATGAGATCGGCAAATTGATCGAGGCCCGTTCGGGCGGCGCTCTCTCCTTCAACGTGGCTTCCCTGTATCCGCTGCTCTACCGCCTGGAGTCGCGCGGCTTCCTGGATGGCCGGTGGGTGGAGAAGGCCGGTCAGAGGCGCCGCCGCTATTACCGCATGACGCCGGCGGGGCGCAAGGCCCTGGTCCGGCAGCGCGGCGCCTGGAGAGCCTTCGTCCGCGCCATGAGTCAGATCACATCGGCCGAACATGCCTGACTGGAAGAGCGAGCTCGAAGCCCTTCTGGACGGCCTGGGCCTCGACCCGGCTCGGCAGGCCGAGTTAGCCGAAGAGCTCGGGCAGCACTTGGACGACCGCTACGAGGAGATCGTGGCCAGCGGTGCGAGCCCCGAGCAAGCGCGGCGCGGCGCGATGGAGGGCGTGGCCGACGGGCGCCTGGTCGCCGAGCTCCGATCGCTCTCTCGTCCGTCACGCGAGGTTTCTGCTCCCGGTGCGGACGAGCCCGGCCGCTCGCTCACGGGCCTCTGGCAGGACCTCCGTTTCGGAGCCCGACTGCTGCGCCTGAACCCGGGCTTCGCGACGGCGGCCATTCTGTCGCTGGCGCTCGGCATTGGCGCCAACACCGCGATCTTCCAGCTCCTCGACGCCGTTCGTCTGCGCGCGTTGCCGGTCGAGGATCCCGGCCGGCTCGCGGAGGTCCGCATCGTGGACAACCCGTACGGGCGGACCGGAGGGTTCTCCGGAAACTTCCCCCAACTGACTTATGCCCTCTGGCAGCAGGTGCGTCTCGAGCAGAAGGGCTTCTCGAGCATCGTGGCGTGGGGAATGGACACGCGCAACCTGAGCCCCGGCGGCGAGATGCGGGACGCGGAAGTTCTCTGGGCGAGCGGCAGCTTCTTCGCGACGCTGGGCGTCCGGCCGGCGGCAGGCCGGCTCCTGCAGGACTCCGACGACCGGCCCGGGTGCGGGGCCTCCGGCGTCGTCCTGAGCGACGCGTTCTGGAGGCGGGAATTCGGCGGCGCCGAGAGCGTGGTGGGACGCAAGCTCACCCTGGAGGGCCATCCGCTCGAGGTCGTCGGCGTCGCGCCTCCCGCCTTCTTCGGGGTCGAGGTGGGGCGCCGCTTCGACGTGGCGCTTCCTCTCTGCGCCGAGCCTCTCTTTGATCCGGAACGGCCGAAGGTCGGCGATCGGGAAGCCTGGTGGCTCGCGGCCATCGGGCGTCTGAAGCCGGGTTGGTCGGTCGAGCGTGCCTCGGCGCAGCTGTCCGCCGATTCTCGCTCCATCTTCGAGTCCACCCTCCCTCCCGGATACGACGCCGTCGACGCCAAGCACTACCTGGGCTTCCGGCTCGGAGCGCAGCACGCCTCCTCGGGGCTCTCCGAGTTGCGCGAGCAGTACGAGTCTCCGCTCTGGATCCTGTTGGCCATTTCCGGACTGGTCCTGTTGATCGCCTGCGCGAACCTGGCGAGCCTGATCGTGGCCCGGGCGAGCGTCCGTCAGCGCGAGATGGCCGTCCGTCTGGCCCTGGGAGCTTCGCCGTCCCGGCTCGTCCGGCAGATGCTTTGCGAGAACGTTCTCCTGACCCTGGCCGGCGGAGTCTGTGCCGTGGCTCTGGCTCAGGCCTTCAGCCGCGCCCTGATGGCGTTCCTGAGCACACAGGGAGACCGCTGGGCGGTGAACCTGGCGCTCGACTGGCATGTGCTGGCGTTCGCGGCCCTCGCCGCCGCGCTGACCTGCGCGGTTTTCGGCGTGGCGCCGGCGGTTCAAGCGGCGCGCACGTCTCCCGGCGACGTGATCAAATCGAGCGGGCGGGGGGCCACCGCGGGCCGCAACCGGATGATCTTTCGCCGCGCTCTGGTGGTCACGCAGGTCGCCCTGTCGTTGGTCCTGCTCGTCGGCGCGCTCCTCTTCGTCCGGACGCTGCGCAACTTGATGACCGTCGAGGCTGGGTTTCGACGGACCCAGGTCCTCGTCGTCAGCCTGGACCTGGCTCCCCTGAAGATCCCCATGGACCGCCGACTGCTCTACAAGCAGGACGTGCTGTCCCGCTTGCGAGCCGTCCCCGGCGTGACCGCCGCCGCCGATGCGCTGATCGTTCCGTTGAGCGGAATGGGGTGGAACGAGAACGTCGGGATCCCCGGCACGGGAGTCCAACGGCGTTACGCGAATTTCAACCGCGTGAGCCCGGGCTATTTTCGGACGATGGGCACGCGGTTGCTCGCAGGCCGCGATTTTGGACCGGAGGACTCGATGTCTTCCCCCTCCGTGGCCGTCGTCACCGAGACTTTCGCGCGAAAGTTCCTGGCCGGAGGCAACCCGATCGGCCGGTCATTGAGTGTGGTTCGGGAGGGGGGCAAGCCGGATCGGATCTATCAGATTGTCGGGTTGGTGACGGACAACAAGTACGGCGCTCTGCGCGAGGAGTTCACCCCCATCGTGTTCACAGCGGCGGACCAGGACCGGGAGCCGGGTCTGCAGCAGCGCGTTCTTCTCCGTTCCGACGACGACCTGACAGGCGTCGCGGCCTCGGTCAAGCGGGCCCTCACCAACATGGACCCCGCGGTCGGATTTCGGTTCAGCGTTCTGGAGACGACGATACGCGAGAGTCTCCTGCGCGAGCGCCTGATGGCGACGCTCTCGGGATTCTTCGGGGCGCTCGCGGCGCTCCTGGCGATGATCGGACTCTACGGCGTCATCTCGTACACGGTCGCACGCCGCCGCAACGAAATCGGTGTTCGGATGGCGCTCGGCGCCTCCCGGCGGGATGTGCTGGTCCTGATCCTCATGGAAGCGTCCGGCCTGCTCGCCGCGGGCCTCGTCATCGGCCTCGTCCTCGCCCTGGCCGGCGGTCAAGCGGCCAAGGCGCTGCTTTACGGCCTGCGGCCGGCCGACCCGTTGACCCTGGCAATCGCCGCTGCGGGCCTGGCCGCGGTCGCGGTCTCGGCGGCGCTCTGGCCGGCGCGCCGGGCGGCGTCGCTCGATCCGATGATCGCGCTGCGCGAGGAGTAGGGGACGTCTCGAAAGCGGTTCGGCGGGGATTCGCCCCGTTCCTAATTCAGACCGGTCACGACGTAGAGCGTGTCCAGAATCCTGCGGTAGGAGTAGACGTAGGACTTGCCGTCCTCCGAGAGGAGCACCGGGCCGACGTTGATGACCCCGGCGGGATCCGGGGGCGCGATCGTCTTCCAGGGCTCGCGCCGCCCGGTGGCCAGGTCCAGCCGGTAGATCGAGTACGGCAGGTTCCAACCCGAGTTGATGAACAGCGCGCGGCCGTCGGCGGACCATCTCAGGACCTGTTCCGGCTCGACCATGCCTCGGATCGCAATCGGGGTCCCGCCGTTCAGAGGATAAAGCGTCTGTTTGCCGTCTGGCCCGGCCGCCGCCACGAACCGCCCGTCGGGCGAAATCTTCCCGCCGTAGAGCGAGACGCCTTCGGAAGTGAATGCCCGAGCGTCGCCGGTCTCGGTGTCCACCTGGAAGAGGCGCGTCTTGCGGCCGGGCTCGCTCCCTTGCACGATGGCATGCCGTCCATCGGGCATCCAGGTGCCCCATTGCCACGAAATGCCCTTGGTCGGCACCGTCCGCGGCGATCCGGCGCCGGTCGGGAGGACGACGATGGGTGACCCCTCTTGCAAGCCCTCAGCCAGTGCTTTCGTTCCGTCGTCGGAGAGCGACATCGTCCGCGCTCGTCCGAGAAGGACCGCCGGAGAGCCGTCGGTGTTGCGGATGTAAGCGAGATAGGAGCTCGCGCCGGCGGCAGCGCCCTGCTCGTCGAACAGAAGCGTGCGGCCGTCCGCGGAGAGATCCGCGGGGAACGACCAATCGTGCCAGGTGAGGCTTCGTTCGTTCGACTCGCCGGGCGCGAGCCCGACCGTCTCTCGCCGCCGGTCGCTCCGGCTCATGAGCACGCGGCCGTCGCGGGCGACGTCGCGCAGCTCTGCAAACCCTGGCAGTCGCATGACCGCGCGCGAACGACCCGAGAGCGAAAGCGCCCAAATTCCATCCGCGGAGTACCAGACCTCGTCTCCCGACGGCGACCACGCGATTCCGGATAGGGACGGCCAGATCTCGCTCTGGAACAAGCGCCGCCCAGACGTGTCCAGGACGACCACGCGTCCGAGCTGGTCGCCGCGTTGCGTGTGCTCGGCATATGCAATGCGCCGCCCGTCGGGCGAGAACCGAGGAAGATTGATCCAGCCGGGCGAGGTGGCCAGAACTTTGCCCGGCGGATATTCGAGCCGCCACTGGCCGGCTTCGGGCCGCGCGACGACGAAGTCCTGTCCGTCGGGAGACCAGTCGGCTCCCGTGACGTCGGCCAGCACGTCGCGCGCCGCGCCGCCGTTTAACGGGAGCCGCGCGAGCATGGCCGAGGTCTCGAATCCCAGAACCGACCGCTGCTTCAGCCCCACGGCCAGCTCGCTGGCGGAGGAAATGCTGAAGATGCCGGACGAAGCCAGGCCCAGGGAGCGCGACTCGGGCGAATCGGGCTGGGTGGCGAACACATCTGAGGGAAGGCCATTCCACGAGGCGGCGTAGACGATCGTCTTCCCGTCGGGCGCAAAGCGCGCTCCGCTGATCGTCCCGCGCCGGAACGTGATCTGCTGAAAGACCGGCTGCGTCGGACCCGACGGCGAGCCCGCGAGGCGCATCGCCAGCACTCCCAGGAGGATTCCCGAGATCAGGGCCGCCGCGGCCGGAACCAGCCAGCCGCGGCGCGGCCGAGCCGGCGCAGCAGTCACTGCGACGTCCGAGGTCTCCGACAGGTGGTCGCGCACGCTCTTCAAGTCGCGGGCGAGGTCCTTGGTCGAGGCGTAGCGCTCGTCCGGCTCCTTGGCCAGGCAACGCTCGATCGTCCAGCGCAGCGGCGGCGGGGCGGCGGGATTCAACTCGGCCACCGCCCTGGGCTCCTCGCGCAAGATCGCCGCGAGCGTCTCCACGCCGGTCCTTCTCTGGAAGGCCCGCTGCCCCGTGGACATTTCATAGAGGATCGAGCCAAACGAGAACTGGTCGGAGCGGAAATCCACGGCCTGGCCGGCGGCCTGTTCGGGCGACATGTAACCGACCGTGCCCATCACCGTGCCGGGCTCTGTGCCCGGAGCTCCGGCGGTCATCGTCGGCGCCTCTTCGGACGCCGGAGACTTCTCCGCGAGCTTGGCCAGCCCGAAGTCCAGGATCTTGACGTAGCCGTCCTTGGAGAGGATGAGGTTCTCGGGTTTCAGGTCGCGGTGCACGATCCCAACGGCGTGGGCCGCGGAGAGGCCCTCCGCCGTCTGCGTCCCGATCTCGAGAACGCGGCGGATCGGCAGTGCGCCCGCCGAAACCAGGTCTCGAATCGTCCGTCCTTCGACCAGCTCCATCGCGATCCAGACCGCGCCGTCGGTCTCGCCGACGTCGAAGACGGTCACGATGTTGGGATGGGCCAGGGCCGAGGCGGCCCGCGCCTCGTGCTCGAATCGAGAGCGGCGGACGGCATCGCGCGCCACCGCGTCCGGCAGCACTTTCAACGCCGCCTCGCGGCCGAGGCGTCCGTCCCTCGCGCGGTAGACCTCTCCCATACCCCCTGCCCCCAGGGGCGAGATCACCTCGTACGGCCCGAGCTTGGATCCCGGCGTCAGGCTCATCGGTTGGCGATTCTAAGGGCGTTCCCGGCCGCGGCCGGCAAGGGCCGTGGAGCGATTTTTCTCGGCGCGGTGTCGATTCCGCGACGCTCCATCCGTCGATATAGTGGAATCCGACGGCGGCGCCCCCTTCGGGCGGCGCAAGGAAGGAGTGCGGAATGACGGACGTACGGGTGCTGGTCGGGACGCGCAAGGGCGCTTTCATTCTGACGTCGGACGCCAGGCGCGAGCGGTGGGACGTCTCCGGCCCGCACTTCGCCGGTTGGGAGATGTATCACCTGAAAGGATCGCCCGCCGACCCGAACCGGATCTACGCCTCGCAGTCCTCCGGCTGGTTCGGCCAGCAGATCCAGCGCTCGAACGACGGCGGCAAGACCTGGGAAGCGGTAGGGAACAAGTTCGTCTACGAGGGAGTCCCCGGCACGCACCAGTGGTACGACGGCACGCTCAAGCCGTGGGCCTTCAAGCGGGTCTGGCACCTCGAGCCGTCGCTGTCCGACCCGGACACCGTCTACGCCGGGGTCGAGGACGCCGCCCTGTTCCGCTCGAGCGACGGCGGCCAGAACTGGCAGGAGCTGCGCGGGCTGCGAGAGCACGGCACGGGTCCCCAGTGGCAGCCCGGCGCGGGGGGAATGTGCCTGCACACGATCATCCTCGATCCCAAGAACCGGGACCGGATGTTCATCGCCATCTCCGCGGCCGGCGCGTTCCGCACCGACGACGGCGGCAAGTCCTGGAAACCGGTCAACAAGGGCCTGGTCTCCCAGTACATCCCCGATCCGAACGCCGAGGTGGGCCATTGCGTTCACCACGTCGCCATGCACCCGGCCCGGCCCAACGTCCTCTTCATGCAGAAGCACTGGGACGTGATGAGGAGCGACGACTCGGCGGAGACCTGGAAGGAAGTGAGCGGCAACCTGCCGACGGATTTCGGGTTCGTCATCGACATTCATGCCCACGATCCCGAGACGGTCTACGTCGTCCCCATCAAGAGCGACTCGGAGCACTTCGTGCCCGACGGGAAGCTGCGCGTCTACCGCAGCCGCCAGGGCGGCAACGAGTGGGAGGCGCTGACCAAGGGACTGCCGCAGAAGGATTGCTACGTCAACGTGCTGCGCGACGCGATGTCCGTCGACTCCTGCGATCCCTGCGGCGTGTACTTCGGAACGTCCGGGGGACAGGTCTACGCCTCGTCCGATGCCGGCGACAGCTGGGCGCCGATCGTGCGCGATCTCCCGGCAGTCCTCTCCGTCGAGGCCCAGACGCTCCGATGATCCGGGTGGAGCTGCCGCAGCACCTGCGGACGCTGGCCAATGTCGGAACCGAGGTCGAGATCGAGATCTCCGGCCGGGCCACGCAGGGCGCGGTGCTCGACGCGCTCGAAGAGCGCTACCCGGTCCTGCGCGGCGCGATCCGCGATCACGTGACCCACAAACGGCGCGACTTCGTGCGTTTCTTCGCCTGCGGGGAGGACCTCTCCCACGAACCGCCCGACGCGCCCCTGCCCGACGCCGTGGTCCGGGGCGCGGAGCCCTTTCTGGTCCTGGGGGCGATCGCGGGCGGGTGAGCGGCCGCTTCTCGCGTCACGGTCGCTCTCGGCTGTCGCTGACCGTGTAGGAGATCTGGCGCGAGGCCAGGCCTTTCCGCGCGGAGATGGACATGGTCTCGGGTCCGCGGCGGAGGATCAGCATCGCCGGGCCATCCTCGGTGAGCGTCCACCCCGGAGCGTGCGCGGGGTTCCGGTAGAACGCCAGCACGTTCTCCGGTGAACCCTTCAGGTCGAAGAGCCACGTCGATCCGCGCAGGCCCGCGCGTCGCAAGAGCACTGAGAGCGGCCCCGGTCCCTTGCCCGCGGCCACGCCGACGGCGTTCTCGATCGAGGGATGCGGAACGATGCCCTCCCTGGCCAGCCGGGCAACGGCGTGCCGCTGCTCCGCCAGCACCAGGAGGACGGCCGGGATCACCAGGAAGATCAGGGTCAGGGCTCCGGCCTGGAGCCGCGAGGTGAGCAGCGTGCGTCCGCGGGAAAAGAATCCCCAATAGATCCCCCCGGCGGCCAGGAGGACGAGGACGATCAGGACGCAGAGCAGCTCGGGATCCACGACGGCACGAGGTTGCGGCAAGCAGATCTCAGCGCAAGGCGCCGTGCAAGGCCTTATCGGTGCGGCCGCGGTCCACGAAGCCGGCCGCGAGGGCCAGCGCGGCGTAGAGCGTCAGGGCTCGAACGGCAAATGCGGGCCCGCTCGCGGGATCGGGCTGGAACGGCGTCGCGATCGTGAGCGCGACGAGAACGCAGGCGAAGAGAAAGGTCGACACCGAGGCGCGGCGACTCCTTGGGCGCGACGCCCGCAGGTAGGCGGCTCCGCCCGCGGCCAGCACCACGAGCTCGAGAACCATCGTCGCGGCGGGGTGGTTCCAGAGACCCAGGCCGATCCGGGGTGATCCCGCGGAGGGCCAGAGAGGCAGGTCCGGAGTGTGCACCGGGACGTCGAGCACAAAGTGGGAGAAGACCGCGGCCCCGACCACGAGCGCGGCCGAAAAGCGATCCCGAGGCGCGCAGCGGCGCAGGGCCAGGAAACCGACCGCGGCGGCCAGTGCGGACCATCCGAGCGCGCCGGCGAGGCTGTGGGAGTATGGCATCCAGTAAAGGTCGTAGGGGTTGTAGGCCGTGTACCCGTGCACGATGCGCATCTTTTCCACGCCCAGGAGGACGAAGACGCTGAAGAGGACGTCGAGGAGCTGGACGGCGAGGAAGAGCCACCCCAGAGAAAGATGCGGACGGATGCGTTTGGCGGCGAGCGAAACGCCGTAGTGGCCGATGAACATGAGTCAAGAAGCTCTAGCAATTTTCTCGCCCGCCCTGAGGCGGGGACCAGAGCGGACTTTGCCGGATACGCTTTGTCACCTCCCCGGGTGTTTCTGCGAGTTCTTATCTGAGGGGGTTCTCCTGTTCCGGAACGAAAGGGAGTACACGATGCGCCGCATTCTCACGTTTGGTCTCTTGATGTCGGTGGCGGGGGGAGTCCGGGCGGAGAGCAGGTGCTCCGCCAAGGGAGTGATGGGAGGAAAGGCGTTTTCGATGACACACTGCGCGATCTCCTACTACGACGATCAGCACAGCGTCACGATCTGGTTCAGCGAGGCGCCGATTTCTGCCGAGGAAGAGAAGGCGTTCCAGCTGTCCTCGTATGCGAGCGATCAGGACGCGAAAGGGAAATTTCGCACCCTCATGCACCTCGCCTTCTGTCCTGGCGGAGGAGCCCCGGTGCCGCGTCCGGCGGCCGTGAAATCGGTGGAGATCGGCATGAACAATGCCGAGTCTCCGCTGCTCGGGCGGCAGTGGGTGTTGGACCCATCCAAGGACAAGCACATCCGCTTCGAGAAGCTCTCCGGCGACCTCAAGCTGGGGGGGCGGCTCGCGGGCCGCGTGACGGGAGGCAAGACCAGGGAAGAAGATAGCCAGGGAGCCTACTCCTGGCAGATCGACTTCGACCTGCCCCTGCCGGCGAAGTCGGCCGCGGCCGGCGCGGGCTGCGGAAGCTAGGCCGCATTCAGGCCGCCCCTCCTCGAATCCTGCCCGGTGACGGCGCGTCAGCGGCTGGGCCTCGGGAAGGGCGGTCGATTCGGAGGACACGATGGCTTTCGCCGCGGGGACCGGCGTCCTTTTCCTCGACCGCGCCGCGGCCGGCTACGATCGGAGGATGACCGGCTCGGTGTTTTCGCGCCGTTGTGACGACCGACCGATTGCGGGAAGGAGACAACCGCTCGGGCTGTTGCCCCTGGCGTGCCGAATCTCGGGCTGGAAGTCCCCTCTTTTGCCACGATCGCCGTGGCCATCTTTTTCGGCCTGGTCGGTTTCGCCGCGTTCCGCTATGGCAAGAAGAGCGGCGAGCCCCGCCCACTCTTCCTCGGAATTGCGCTCATGGCCTACGGCTACTTCGTGTCCAATGTCTGGCTGTCGATCGGGATCGGGACCCTCTTGACGCTTTCGATCTTCTTCCCGAGGTAATCGCCCGGCCCGACGTTGGCCGCGGGCGCGAGCCGCTTCGACGCTCCAGTAGGCAGACGTCGCGCCAGACGCCGTTCAGTCGCCCGATGCGCTCGCGGACGCCGACGAGGCGGAATCCGAACCGCCGATGCAGGGCCAGGCTCGCCATGTTCTCGGGGAAGATCCCCGCCTGCAGCGTCCAGAGGCCGGCCTCTTCCGCCCCGCGGATGAGCGCCTGGAGAAGGCAAGCGCCGACCCCTCGCGAGCGGGCCGCCTCCGCTACGAAGATGCTGACCTCGGCCACTCCGGCGTAGACCCTTCGGGACGAAACCGGAGAAAGAGCGGCCCATCCCACGACGCCAGGGCCGTCGCGCGCCACCAGCCGCGCCTCGCGCCGGTGCCCCGCGTTCCACTTGGCCCAGGACGGAGCCTTCGTCTCGAAGGTCGCGTGTCCCGTGGCGATGCCTTCGAGATAGATGCGCCGCACGTCCTGCCAATGCCTCGCGGTGAGCGAAACAATATCCATATTGTTGGTTCCACTCGTGGCCGCCGCTCGACTCATGGACTCGGCCTCGAATCATATGCGCGTGGGCGAGGCGCGGTTCGCGAACCCCGCGCTCATCCGCCCGCGCGTGCGCGATAAGCGATCCAGAGAATCAAGGCCGCCAGAATCCAGAGTGCGATCCGCCCCATTCCCATCAAGCGGCTGTGGGCGACCGGGCGAGTTCCTCTCGGTTTCGCTCCCGTCACCGCCGCCACGACGCCGACGAACACCGCGACGCCCAACCAGAAGAGCCAGCTCATGAGACGCACGAATTCAAGATGCGCGCCAGCCGCGAGCCGAGGTCCCGGCTCACCTGCCGACGGCACGGTGCTTGCAGCCCGCGATGGTCCGCTCTCGAAACGAAACGAGCCACGCCCACCGATGACGATCGTCGAACGCCTTCAGACCAGCGGAATCCGCCGGACCGGATCCTCGCGGGCGGACTTTCGCTACCGCCGATCGGACGGCGGGACACCCTCCCGGGAAGAGCTGGCCCGCATCCGTGCACTCGTGCTCCCTCCCGCGTGGACCGACGTCAGGATCAGCGCGTCGCCGGCCTCGGCGGTCCAGGCGATCGGCAGGGACCGTGCGGGCCGCTGGCAGTACCGCTACTCCGAGAAGCAGACCCGCCTGCGCGAGGAACGAAAGCGCCAACGCCTGTTGAAGCTCCTGGCGGCGCTGCCGGAGCTGCGCGCGCGCGTCGCGCGCGATCTCCATGGGAGCGAGATGACCCGCGAGCGCGTGCTCGCCGTGATGGTGCGGCTTCTGATGCGTGGCTTTCTGAGGCCGGGAAGCGAGGTCTATGCCCGGGACAACGGGACGTACGGTCTGGCGACGCTCCGCTCGCGCCACGTCGCCGTCCGCGGGCGACGGATCATCCTGACCTATCCCGGAAAGGGCAAGAAGATCCAGGTGCGCGAGATCCAGGACGCGGACGCCGCTTTGGTCGTGGCCGCGCTTCTGCGCGTTCCCGGGCGCCGGGTCTTTCGCTACCCCGACTCCGCGGGCGCCTGGAGCGACGTCCGCCGCCGTCACGTCAACGAGTACATCCGCGAGATCGCCGGCGCGCGGTTCACGGCCAGGGACTTTCGAACCTGGGCCGGCACTCTCCTGGGCGCCTGCGCCCTCGCGCGGCAAGCCCCCCCGGAGGTCGTTTCCGCCAGCTCCCTCCGGCGGCGGGTCCAGGCGGCCATGCGCGAGACCTCGTCCCTGCTCGGCAACACGCCGGCGGTCTGTCGGACCTCCTACGTCTGTCCGGCCGTGATCACGGCATTCGAGAAGGGGCGCGTGCTTGATAAGCCGCCCGATCTGAGCCAGCTCGTGCGCGCCTCGTCCCGGGTCCTTTCGGCGGCCGAGCGGCGCCTCTCCCGGCTCATCGTGAACGAAGCCCGGCCGACCCGGAGTGCTTGATCGCGGATCGGCGGTCCCCGCCTCCTTCGTCTGCCGCCGCCGCGCGTGGTCCAGGCCGGGGAGATCGCGCGGAAGAACGCGTTCTCGTCGTCGGCGATGCCGGCCGCGACGGGATCTCCAGGAATGCACGTCGAGATACCGCCTTCGGGCAGAGCCGATATAGTCTGGCCCCGTCTTGCGCCGAATCGGTCCATTTCTGGCGGTCGTCGCTTTCTCGTGCGCTTCGCACAGGACAGGAGCGCCTGCGCGCGGGGTGACACCGGCGGCTCCTTCGGCGGCCTCCTCGGCACAACGAGCCCCGGCCGGACGGGATCCCGTGGAGACGGACGAGTACACGCGCTACGAGCTCCTGGCTCCGGAAACCGCTTCCTTCCACATCCTGTACGAGGTCACGGCCATCGAGCCGGGGGCCACCTTCTTCTTCAACCCGATCCGCAAGGGCAGCGTCGCCAGCGGCGAGCGCGTCTTCGATCGGATGGCCGGCGCACCGCTCGTCTGGGAAGTCGTCACGGGAGAGCAAGCGCGCCGCAGCGGCCTCGCCGAAGCGGACGCCGGCACCGACTACATCCGCATCCATCTGCCGCGCCCGGTTCCGCCTGACGGGGGGCAGGTCCGCCTGATGATCGACAAGACGTATCAGGATCCCAAGAGCTACTTCACCGAGGGCGACGCGATCGTCTTCACGCGCTCGCTCGGCATCAGGCGCAACGGCGTTCTTCTGCCGGCGGGCTACGAGCTCGTCGAGTGCAACGTGCCGTCACAGGTCTTGAGCGAAGCGGACGGCCGGATCCTGGTGAGCTTCATGAACCCGGGCCCCGGACCGGCGCCGCTGACGGTCAAGGCGCGGAGGCTGCCGTCGTGAGGCGGACGCTGGCATTCGCGGGCTTGCTCTGCCTGGCCGCGGGTGTGACCGGCCAGGAGGAGGGGGAGCGCCGCTTGACCGAGCGCGCGCATCAGGACCGCGACATCGTCTATTTCCTGCAGCAGCCCGAGACGCACTCGTTCGATCTGTACCACGACTACACCGAGTCGCGTCCGGGAGTCGACAAGTACGTCAACGTCGTGCGCACGGGGAGCCGCTCGTCGAAGCCCTCGGCCCGGATCCTGGACACCGGCCAGACGCTGATACCGGAGACCCTGCGCGGCGAAGAGATCGCGCGCGCGAAGGTCGATCTCGGCGAACCGGTCACCGCCGACTCCGAAGCTGTCGTCATCCGCTTCCCTGCGGTGGAAAAAGGGAAATCGACCCGTCTGCGCATCTCCGAGACGTACACCGACGAAAAGAGCTACCGGCTGGAAGGCGACGAGCTCGTCTTCGACCGCAGCTTCGGGCGTTCCCGCAACGCCGTGGTGCTGCCGGCGGGCTGGTCTTTGACCGCGAGCGCGATCCCGGCAACGATTTCCCAGCTGCCCGATGGCCGCATCCGCCTCGACTTCGTCAATGGAAGGCCCGACGAGATCGCGGTGTGGATCAAGGCCAAACGCAGACTCGCGACCCAGCGCTGAACCTGGCCTGAGACCTCCATGGACTACGTCCACCTCGGCAAGACCGGCCTTCGCGTCTCGCGCCTCTGCCTCGGCACGATGACCTACGGGTCGCCGCGCTGGCGGCCGTGGGTGCTCGACGAAGAGGAGAGCCGTCCGTTCATCGGCCGCGCTCTGGAGCTCGGCATCAACTTCTTCGACACCGCCGACATGTACTCCGACGGCGCGAGCGAGGAAGTGCTGGGCAGGGCCCTGAAGGATTTCGCCCGCCGGCACGAGATCGTCCTCGCGACGAAGGTCTTCAATCCGATGGGTCCCGGCCCCAACGACAAGGGCCTTTCCCGCAAGCACATCCTCGACGCGATCGACGCGTCGTTGAAACGCCTGGGCACGGACTACGTCGACCTCTATCAGATCCACCGCTACGACCCGCACACGCCCATCGACGAGACGCTCCAGGCCCTCGACGACGTCGTGCGCGCCGGCAAAGCGCGCTACATCGGGGCGTCTTCCATGTGGGCGTGGCAGTTCGCCCAGGCGCTGTCCACCGCGGACCGGCATGGGTGGACGCGTTTCGTCTCGATGCAGAACCACTACAACCTCGTGTACCGGGAAGAGGAGCGCGAGATGCTGCCCCTCTGCCGCGCCGAGGGGATCGGTGTCATTCCGTGGAGTCCGCTGGCCCGGGGCCTTCTGACCGGAAGCCGGCGGCGCGGCGACAAGGAGGCGACGGTCCGCGCCCGGACCGACGAGTACGCGCAGACACTCTACGAGGACTCCGACTTCGACGTCGTGGATCGGGTGTGCGAGCTGGCCCGACGCCGGGATCTTCCCCCGTCCCAGATCGCCCTGGCCTGGCTCCTGCGCCAGCCCAGCGTGACCGCTCCGATCGTCGGCGCTTCGAAGATGGAGCACCTGGAGCAAGCGGTCGGCGCCCTGCGTGTGACTCTCTCCGACGAGGAGTGCCGGTTTCTCGAAGAGCGCTATCGCCCGCACTCCGTGCGCGGGCACAAATAACCGACACGCTCGAACGCCCCGATGTCGCGCGCGGGCGGATCGAAGGTTTCCACGAGGGAACTTCCCCCCGGCCCCAACGTATGTGCCTATCAGGACCGGGAGGTGTCATGCGAAATCTCACGAGGGGCCTGGCGGTTGTCGGAGCCTTCCTGCTGACCGCCTCAGTGGCACAAGCCTCTGATACGAAAGAGTTTCATCGGATCGTCCCGCTCGATCGGGATGGCAGGGTCTCCGTCGAGAGCTTCAAGGGGAGCATCGACATCACTCCGTGGAATCGTCCGGAGGTTTCGATCGACGCGCGGATCGAACCGGACGGCGACGACCGCGATCAAAGGGAGAAGGTGCAGCTGACGGAGGTTCGAGTCACCGGCTCCGGGGGGTCGGTGTCGATTCGGTCCGATTATCACGAGGTGCACCATCGCCACTTCTTCGGTCTCTTCTGGGGAGACGACGGAACGCTTCCGTTCGTCCGCTACACCATCCACCTGCCGGCCACGGCGCGGGTCGACATCGAGGATCACAAATCGGACATCAAGGTCGTGGATCTCAAGTCCGACCTGAAGCTCCACACCTACAAGGGGACCGCCCGGGTCAGCGGCCTGGACGGGGCCGCCCGCGTCGACACCTACAAGGGAGACGTCCGGGTCGAGTTCGCGCGGTACGGACACGAGAGCCACTTCGACACGCACAAGGGAGAGGTGGAAGTGCGACTGCCCAAAGACAGCCGATTCGATCTCGACGCGGACGCCGGCCGCCGCGGGGACGTCGACTCGGACTTCGCGATGACGACGCGCGCCAGCCATTCGCGCTCGAGCAGCATGTCGGGCGCCGTCAACGGCGGCGGCCCGAGGCTTCGTATGACGACCTACAAGGGGAGTCTCCGGATCCACGCCTCCTGACCCCGTGAGAGGCCTTCGCTACGAGGCGGCCGTCGCTGCGGGAGGCAGCGGCCGCCGCCGGGCGAGCATCCACAGCACGCAACCGCTCGCCAGTCCCGCCGTGACGTGCTTCAGCGTGTGTCCGCTGACGAGGCCCGTCGCGCGCAGAACGGGCAGGTCGGCGAGCTCGAAGATCTTGGCGAGGGCGTAGCCGCCGGCCGCTCCCCAGAGCAATCCCGAGTGCGTGTGGCGCGCAGGATAGAGCAGCAGGATCACGGCGACCGCGGCGATGGTGGAGTACTGAACGAGAGCGTAGGGACGCAGGTCGCCCCGGCCGGCCCGCTCCGTGACACGCCAGTACAGGACGCTCGCAGCACCGGCGGCGAGCAGCGGCCAGAGCAGCCAGGAAGACCAGCGCGCGCTCACGCGGTCGGCCATGACAGCCGCGAACAACCCCAGGAAGGCGGTCGCCATGGGCAGCCGGTCCCAGAACAGTCGGTCGGTGTCCGGGGCCCCGTGATACCACGCGGAGCCGAACGCGGTGAGCAGAATCCCGGTGAAGAAGACGACGTAGGGCGGCCGCTCCCGCGGGTCACGGAACGCTCGGTGGGAGCGCCGGCCGGCGAGAAAGACGAGACCCGACGCGCCGGCGGCGAGGAACGCGACGTTGGAGAGAACATCTCCGGCGTGGGGAATGCCCGCCCAAACGCTCTGATCGGCGAAGCGGTGATAGGCGGCGTCCTGCGCGATCGGGCCGTGCAGCTTCAGCACCAGGCCGCCCAGGACGGGCGGGGCGGCAAGGGCAGCCAGCCGGAGCCAGCGCCGGGGAGCGGACGGCACGCGGCACAGCTTCTTCCTCGGAGCGCGCAGAAGCAATAAGCTGCTGCGAATGATCGGGCTCGAGGAGATCCGGGCGGCGGCGGCACGCATCGCCGGGAAGGTCCACCGCACGCCCGTCCTTTCGGCCGCGCAACTCGGCAGCCGGTGTGGGGTCCGGCTCCATCTGAAGTGCGAGAGCTTTCAGAAGACCGGCTCGTTCAAGCCCCGCGGCGCCTTGAACAAGGTCCTCTCGCTGTCCGAAGGCGAACGGGCGCGGGGATTGGTCACCGTCTCGGCCGGCAACCACGCCCAGGCCGTGGCGTGGGCGGCGCGCAGCGCGGGAGCGTCGTGCGCCGTGGTCATGCCGACCAGCGCTCCGAAGACCAAGATCGACGCGGTTCGCGAGTACGGGGCCGAAGTCATTCTCCATGACGACCGGGCGACGTTGTTCGACCGGTTGAACGAAGTCCAGAAGGAACGGGGCGCGACGTTCATTCATCCGTTCGACGATCCGGTCGTCCTGGCCGGCGCGGGCACCACGGGACTGGAGCTCGCCGAGGACCTCCCGGATCTCGATGCGGTCGTGGTGCCGGTGGGGGGAGGGGGCCTGCTGGGAGGCGTCGCCTCCGCGGTCAAGCAGCTGCGCACTTCGGTTCGGGTCATCGCGGTCGAGCTCGCCGCAGGCCCCGGCCTCGCCCCGGCCCTGGCTGCGGGCAAACCGGTGACGGTCCCGCGGCCCTACGACACGATCGCCGACGGCATGACTCCTCCCTTCGTCGGAGCGCTGCCCCTCTCCATCGCTCGGGAGACGGTGGACGAGATCGTGGGCGTGACGGAGAAGGAAATCCTCGATGCCATGCGGCTCTTGATGACGCGCGCGAAGTTGTACGTCGAGGGCTCGGGCGCGGCCGCCGTGGCCGCGCTCCTGTCGGGAAAAGTCCGCTTCCCGGCCGGCGCCCGCGTCGCGGCGATCGTGTCCGGGGGAAACGTCGACCTCGAGCGGGTCGCGGCGGCCCTGGTCGGAGCGGCCTGAGCATGGAGCCGGTCAGCGCTCCCGAAGAGACGGCGGTCGTCGCTGCGAACCTCGGTTTCTACCGGGCTCTGGAGGCGCGCGATCTCTCGGCCATGGAGGTCGTCTGGGCCCACGACGAGGCGTCGACCTGCGTGCATCCGGGATGGCACCGTCTGGATGGCTGGCGGGAAATTCGGCGCTCCTGGGAGAACATCTTTTCCAACTCGCGACCGTGGACCGTTTCCTGCCGCGACGTCCGGGTGTCAGTGGCCAAGGACCTGGCCTGCGTGACGTGCGTCGAAGTGATCACTCCGTTCGGCGGCGACGAGGAGGAGGACGCCGCGCGCATGCAGGCCACCAACGTCTTCCTGCACGTCGACGGCGCCTGGAAACTGATCCACCACCATGCGTCCGCTTCGCCCACCGAGACCGGCGCGGAGGACGAGACGGTGAATTGAGGAATCGGGCCATCGGGTCATCGGTCCATCGATCCATCTGTTCATTTGTTTCTGTGCCCGGATCATGCTTTGTCCGACGCAATGGACCGATGAATCAATGAACCGATGATCAAATCGGTTCCGGAGGAACCGCATGCCCCAAACGCCGCACATCGAGAAACACTTCACGGCCTCGGAGAGGGTCCGGGACATCGTCATCGGCATGTCCGACGGCCTCACCGTTCCCTTTGCGCTCGCCGCCGGCCTCTCCGGCGCGATCGACTCGACCCGCGTGGTTGTGACGGCTGGGCTGGCGGAGATCGCCGCGGGTTCGATCGCGATGGGGCTGGGCGGCTACCTCGCCGCGCGCACCGACGCGGAGCACTACGCCTCCGAGCTCGCCCGCGAGGACCGCGAAACCGTCGAGATGCCGGCCGAGGAGACGAAAGAGGTCGTGGACGTCTTCGAGGAGTACGGTCTTCCGCACAAGATCGCGGTTCAGGCCGCTCATGCGATCCGGGAGGACCGCAAGCGCTGGGTGGACTTCATGATGCGGTTCGAGCTCGGGCTGGAGAAGCCCGACCCGTTGCGCGCCCGGACGAGCGCCCTGACCATCGCGCTGTCGTACATGGCCGGCGGATTCGTGCCTCTGGCACCGTACTTCTTCCTTCACCCGATGCGGACCGCACTCTTCGGCTCGGTCGGCATCACGCTGGTCGCCCTGTACGTGTTCGGGTACGTCAAGGGCCGATTCACCGTGCGCAAGCCGCTGCGCAGCGCCTGGCAGACCGCGCTCGTGGGAAGCCTCGCCGCGGCGGCCGCGTTCGCGATCGCAAAGGCGATCGGATGAAGCCCGAGGGCCGGTGCGGCGCCTGAGCGCGGCGGGCCGCGGCAGGGCGGCCGCCGTCCTCGCGGCCCTCGCCGGCCTTCTCGCCGGGATCCGTTTCGCGTCCGCGCAGGTTTCCCCGGCCCCCGACGGTCTTCTGGCCGACCGCGCGTCCCTCTTCACGCCGGACGCGGTCCGGCAGATCGCGATGCGGCAGGACTGGTTTGCTGCCCGACACGGTCGTCGAGAAGGAGTGAGCGGGCCGGCCCGTCCGTGACATTCGCAGTCGACATGCGCCGAGACGTATGATCGTGTCCATCCTCCGCAATGGGCACTGATGCTTTTGGCTCGGGCCGTATCGGCCTCCGGTTCTGGCTTCTCGGCCTGACGCAGGCGGCGCACAGCATCGAGGAGATGATCGCGCGGCTCTACGATTTCATGTGGGTCGCGACCGAGCGGCTGGGGCTTCCGCGGATGGGTATGTCCGCGACGACGTTTGCCGCCGTCAACATGGGCATCATCGCCTTCGTCCTGGGGATCGCTCCGTTCGTCGCGGCGGGCCGGCCGTGGGCCAGGGCCGCCGCCTGGATCGCCGCGATCGTGGAGATCGCCAACGGAACGGGACATCTGACCGGCGCGGTAGTCTTTCGCCGCTACGTTCCGGGCGCGGCGACGGCCCCGCTGCTGATCCTGGCCGGTGTCGCGCTGGCCGCGGCCCTGCACCGGGGCGAGGCCGCAGAGGGCTCCGTATGATCGCTCTGCCTTGCGCCTTCCGCGCTCACGCCGAGCGCGGCGCGCCCGGAAACACTCCCGTCCGCGACGCCGGAAGCCGCAAGGTGAAGGAGGCGCCGGCCCCCGTGTTGTTCGCCGCGGACACCGTGCCTCCGTAGCCCTCCACGATGGTCTTCACGATGGCGAGCCCCAAGCCGGTGTGCCGGCGGTCGCCGGGCACGCCGTCCGGGCGGTAGCTGAAGAAGCGCTCGAAGATCCTCGCGGCATGGGGTTCGGGGATGCCGGGGCCTTCGTCGGACACGGTCACCGCCGCCGCGCCGTTGGGCGCGCGCGTGAGGACGATGCGGACGGCTGTGCCGTCGGGAGAAAAGCTCGCCGCATTGTCGAAGACGTTCTCGAAGACCTGCGTCAACCGCGCCGGAGCGGCGCGGACCGTGACGATCTCCTCCGGCATCTCGAGGAGGAACCGAATCCGGCCGTTCTCGCGCATCCGAAAGCGCTCGGCGATCTGCCCGAGGAGCCCGTTGAGCGGCACCGCGACCTGTTCCTCCGCCTCCAGGTGCGCGTCGATGCGCGTGATCTCGGCGAGCTCCGAGATCTGATGCTCCATGCGGGCGACCTCCTCCAGCACGACGGAGGTAAAGCGGCGCCGCTCTTCCGGATCCCGGACATCGGAGAGCATCTCGACTGAGGCGCGGATGGAGGCCAGCGGGTTCTTGAGCTCGTGGGCCACGTCCGACGCGAACGTCTCGAGAGAGCGCACGCGCTCCTCCAAACGCCGGGTCAGCTCCTCGAGCGCCCGGGCCAGATCGCCGATCTCGTCTCGCCGCGCCAGGCCGCGGAACTTGCGCTTGAGCCGGCCCTGCCGATCCAGAATCGCCTCGGCTTCGTCGCGCAGGCGCCGGATCGGCCGGGCGATGGTGGCCGACACGAAGAGCGAGAGGATCAGGGCGACGGCGAGCGAGGCAGCGCAGACCTCGGAGATGCGCAGCCGGATGGCGTAGAGATCCTGGAGAATCCGGTACGTGGACTGGGAGACGACCACCGCGCCGACAACGCGCCCCGCGCTCTCGATGGGGATGGCGCTCGACAATGTCACCGAGCGTTGGCCGGGCGTGACCCGTATGGCGCGGCCGTACCGTCCGGCCAGAGCCGCGCGGACTTCCCTCCCGTCCAGACGCCCCGGCGACGCGGTCTCCCGGGGCTCGATGCCGGGCTCCGGCGGCAGAAGCCGCCGGTAGATGTCGTAGAGGAAGGCGCCGATCCGGTAAAGCGCGTTGCGCCGCACGGGACCGGTTTCGGAAAGCGTCGCCGCTCCAGGAACCGGCTCCGGGCCCATCCGGCTGGTATCCGCGAGCACGTTTCCATCGGCGTCGACGACCCGCAGCCTCGCGTCGAGCCTGCGATTCAACCTCGTCAGCAGGCGCGCGGTCTCCTTCGCGTCGATCGAGCCGCGACCCGAGAACGCCGCTGCCAGGACCCGGCCCTGCTGGACCATCGACCGCTCCTGCGCCTCCAGCAGCTGCCTCTCGTAGGTATCCAGGTACAGGAATCCCGCAACCGGGAGAAAGACGAGGAGCAGGTTGAAGAGGAGGAGGCGGAGGGAGAGGCGGCTCACGGCGAATCGGGTGATCTGGCGATCGGGTGATCGGATGGTTTCGTCAGAAGATAAGTGTCAGCCCTGCTCCTGCCACCTGTATCCCAGCCCGTGCACAGTGTCGATCCCGACGAACTTCGCATCCCGCTCCTCGAACTTGCGTCGCAGCCGCTTGACGTGGCTGTCGATCGTGCGCTCGGAGACGTAGGCGTCGTTGGGATAGGCCTCTTCCATCAGCTGCTGGCGCGTCTTGACGTGGCCGGGGTGCCGGGCCAGTGCCTGGAGCAGGAGAAACTCGGTCACCGTCAGGGCCACCGGCTCCCCGTTCCAGCGGGCGGTGTAGCGCAGGTTGTCGAGCTCGAGCGCGCCGGCCCGGACGATCTTCTCCTCCTCGCGCTGCGACGGATCCCGCGACAGCGCCGCGCGGCGGAACAGAACCTTGATGCGCGCCGTGAGCTCGCGCACGGAGAAGGGCTTGCAAAGGTAGTCATCGGCGCCGAGCTCGAGGCCGAGCACTCGGTCGAGCTCCTCGTCCTTGGAGGTGACGAAGATGATCGGGAGCGTCTCCGACTGCGCCCGCAGCTTGCGGCAGAGCTCGCGGCCGTCCATCCGAGGCAGCAGGATGTCCAGCACCGCGAGGTCCGGAAGCTGCTGCCGGAAAGCGGCCCACGCCTCGACCCCATCGCCGTACGTGTTCACGCGGTAGCCCTCGCGCTTCAACGCGAACGCGACCGTCTCGCGGATGTTCTTCTCGTCCTCCACGATCGCGACGAGCTCGCTGCGCGGTTCTTTCACGGCTGATCGATTCTCTCCGAGGCCTCGAGTGTAACCCCAGCCTGTCCTGCCACGATTCCGCCACAAAGTTTCCGGAAAACGCCTCGCCACAGCCCGCGCCGATCCCCCGCCGCACGGTGTCATCTCCCATCAGGAGGTGTCGTGATGAGTCGCGAGCGAGTCTCCAGGCTGGGCGCCCGATCCGTCCCGCGGTTTCTCCTGATGTTCTGGCTGGCCGCGCACGGCACGGCGCAGCAGCGCCCGGACCTGGGTCCGCCGGCGCGGTTGGACCAGGTTCAGTCCGGGACGCTTCTGGTCTCGACCGACCAGCCCGGGGTGTTTCTTCCGGCGCCGGCGCTCGAAACGGACGTCGTGATCCGCGTGACCGGGATCGTGGCCCGCGCAACCGTGCGCCAGCGCTTCGCCAACACGGCCGGCGACTGCGTCGAAGGCCTCTACGTCTTTCCGCTTCCGGAGAGCGCCGCGGTCGATCGGATGCGCCTGACCATCGGGCAGCGGGTGATCGAAGGGGAGGTCCGCGAGCGGGAGGAGGCCAGGAAGGTCTACGCGCAGGCGAAGTCGGAGGGGAAGAAAGCCTCGCTTCTGGAACAGGAGCGTCCCAACGTCTTCACCGCCTCGGTCGCTTCGATCGGGCCGAACGAAGACCTCGCGATCGAGATCGAGTACCAGGAGACGCTCCGCTACGAGGACGGCAGGTTCCGGCTGCGCTTTCCGATGGTCGTCGCGCCCCGTTACATTCCCGGCTCGGCGGTCCAGGCGGCAGACTCTGAAGCACACGCCCGAGCTGTCTCGCCGGCCTCGAACCAGGGCCTGGGCTGGGCCTCGAACACCGACCAGGTCCCGGACGCCGAGCGCATCACACCGGCCGTCGTGAGGCCTGGCGAAACGAGGGTCAATCCGGTTCGGATGCGCGTGGAGCTTTCGCCGGGCGTGCCGCTGCGCAAGGTCGAGAGCACGACGCATGCGATTCGAACCGACGCCGCCGGCGAGATGTCCTACACCGTGACGCTCGCCGACCAGTCGCTGGCCGCCGATCGGGACTTCGAGCTCCACTGGGAGCCGGATCTTTCGCAGCGGCCGCGCCCGGCTCTCTTCGCCGAGAATCGCGACGGCGAGATCTTCGCGCTCCTGATCGTGCTGCCGCCGGACGCCTCCTCGACGCCGGCCGCGCGCCTTCCCCGCGAGACCGTCTTCATCATCGACACGTCCGGTTCGATGTACGGCCCTTCGATCGATCAAGCCCGGCGATCCCTCCTCTACGCGCTCGACCGCCTGCGCCCGGAGGACCGGTTCAACGTCATCGAGTTCAACAGCGTGATGCATCGGCTCTACGGCGAGAGCCGCCGCGCTCTTCCCGACGCCGTGGCCGAGGCCAGGGGATGGGTCTCCAGGCTCCAGGCAAGCGGCGGAACGGAGATACTCCCGGCGCTGCAGGCGGCGCTGGAGGGCGCCGACGGAGGCTCGGAGGGCTCCGGGGTCCGGCAGGTCGTTTTTATCACCGACGGCGGCGTCGGCAACGAAGAGGAGCTCTTTCGTTACATCCACGACCACCTGGGCATGAGCCGCCTCTTCACCGTCGGCATCGGTTCCGCGCCCAACTCGCATTTCATGACCAAGGCTGCCGAGTTCGGCCGGGGAACGTTCACCTACGTGGGCGACCGCGCCGAGGTGGAGGAGAAGATGGGCGGCCTCTTCCGCAAGCTCGAGTCGCCGGTTCTGACCAACGTGCGTGTGGAATGGGACGACGCCGGGGCGCAGGCGTGGCCGGAGAAGGTTCCCGATCTTTACGCCGGAGAGCCGATCGTCGTGACCGCGAAGCTGTCGCGGGCCGCGGGGGGCGTCACCGTGTCCGGGGAGCGTTCCGGAGAGCGATGGAGCGAGCGCGTGCCGATCGCCCTCTCCGCCGGCGATCGCGGGGTCGACCGGCTGTGGGCCCGCCGCAAGATCGCGGCGCTGATGGATCGGTCGCTCGAGACGACGCAGGGAGCAGATCGCGAGCAGCTCAAGCGCGAAGCGATCGAGGTCGCCGTTCGGCATCACCTGGTGTCGAGCTTCACCAGCCTGGTCGCGGTCGACGTCACACCGACGCTCGCGATCGGCACGGTCTGCACCCCGCGAGCCATCCCGGTGCATTTGCCGGCGGGCTGGGACTTCGGCCACGTCTTTGGCGAGATTCCGCAGACGGCGACGCCCGGGCGGCTCTTCCTTCTCATCGCCCTCGCCGCGGGTCTCGCGGCAGTCGGGCTGCGGGCGGCAGGGAGCCGGACGTGAGCCGCATGTGGATGCGAGCCGCGTCGGGAGTCTTCCTCGCGACCGCGGTCCTTTTTTTCGGTCGGGGCGTGTGGATCTACGCCAAGGCCTCCCTGGCGCAGGTCCTTTTGCGCCGGGCGTGGGCCAGGACGGTCCGGGGCGGAAAGGAGGTTCGCCCATGGCCCTGGGCCGACACCTGGCCCATCGCCCGTTTGCGCGCGCGACGACTGCACGAAGACTTCATCGTTCTGGCGGGAGCGTCCGGCCGGACGCTCGCCTTCGGGCCCGGCCACCTGGACGGCAGCGCGCGGCCGGGCGAGCGTGGCAACTGCGTTCTTTCCGCCCACCGCGATACGCAGTTTGCCTTCCTGCGCCGGATCGAGCCGGGCGCCCCGCTGGAGCTGGAGACGCCGGACGGCCTGCGCCACGTCTACCGCGTCTTCGACCGGCGGGTCGTCCACAAACGCGAGGTCGCGGTCCTGGAGGAGACCGCCGATCCCACGCTGACGCTCGTGACCTGCTATCCCTTCTCCGGCGTCGCGCCGGGCGGACCGCTGCGCTACGTGGTGCGGGCGCGGGAAGAATCGCAGGTCCGGCGCGCGGCCGGAGGCGAGTGTCGGTTACGAAAATCCCTCTAGCGCCTCCGTGCCGTAGGGGCGGCCCTCGCGGCCGCCCGCGGTCGGGGACAAGCCCCGCCCCTGCTTCGCCCGATCGAAACGGAACTTTCGTTACAGGAGGCTAGTTCGGGCGGGGCGCCTCCGCGGGAAGGCTCTCCAGGAGCGCGCGGAACTCCGGCTCGGCGCGGAGCGATTCGAGGTCGGTGTCCCGCTCTATTTCGGCGCGGTCGCGGAATCCCCGGGCGACCGCGGCGCGCAGGTCCTCCAGGGATTTCTTCTTCTGGCCGGCGCGCGCCTCGGCGCAGGCCCGGTTGTACCAGACCGTCGCGTTCTCGGGTCGAATCTCCGCCCCCACCGACAGCGCCAGGATTGCGCGCGGGAAGTCTCGACTCTCGATCAGCGGCTCCGGAAAGGTGATCGTGGCATGGAAGAAAAGCGTCGCCAGGACACGCTGGGCGGACAGCGCCTCCTCTCGATCGGACGCGGCGGCGAGCTTCTTCCACCGCGCGATCTCGAGGTCCGCGAGAAGCCGGGGAAGCGTCGGCGGTTCGCCCTTCACCATCGCGTCGAGACGCTGCAAGACGCGCGAGATCGCCGCTCTCTCATCGGCGTCGCGTTTGGCCGCGGCCGCGGCGGCCGCGCGATAGCCCGTCTCGGTTTCCAGTTGCGCGACCTCGGCGGCCACCGCGGTCGTGTCGCGCAGGCCTCGATAGTCGCGAGCCATCGATTGGAGATCGCGGTCCGCTTCGAGGAGCCGGCCCGCCGCCCGCGCCTCCCGAGCCGCGGCGAGCCTCCGGTCGAAGCTCCGGGCGACCAGGTCCGCGTCGGGAGCGATCTTGCGCGCGACCTCCCGGAGACGCATCCACGCGAGGGCCTCCGTGTCGATCGGCTCCGGCGCCCACTGGTGCGGCCCCGGGAAGATCGTGAGCCGGTGGGGCACGCCGAGCTTCTCGAGGGCCCGGTCGAGCGAGAGCATCTCGCCATAGTTGAAGTCGCTGTCGCCGGCCGTGGCGAAGTAGGCGAAGGACGTGTCCCTGGTCGGAGGCCGTCCCTCGGGAAATCCTCCGCTGCAGGCGATCACTCCGGCGACCGGCACCTTGAGCAGTTGAGCCATGAGCGTGGCGGCTCGAGAGCCTCCGGAGAATCCGGCGGTGTAAATCCTCTGGTCGTCGATCGCGAAGCGGGCGTGCGTGTCTTCCCACATCGCCGCTCCCGCGGCGAGACTGGCGTCCACCGGTCCGTTCCTGGAGTTGTTGGACGCGGCGAGAACGAAGCCGAATTCCTCCGCGCCGGCCTGGAACCGCGCCGCCGCCAGCGGCCCGCGCGCCCCCGGATCGAAGATGTAGACGATCGGCCAGGTCCGTGCGGCGTCGTAGCCCTTGGGCAAGTAGAGCGCGTAGCTCTGCTGCGCGTCGGCCTTGCAGACGACGCGGTCGACGATCGTCCCGCGGGCGAGGATCTCTTCGGCTCGAGCGAGTCCGCAATGAACAACGACAGGGAGCAATAAGAAAAGGCGAACGAGATCGTGGCTTGGTTTACTTTTCAACGCCTCACGCCTCACGCCTCACGCCTCACGCCTCACGCCTCACGCCTCACGCCTCACGCCTCACGCCTCACGCCTCACGCCTCACGCCTCACGCCTCACGCCTCACGCCTCACGCCTTGGGCGGCAGCCCCAGTCCCCGCGCGGCCTTGCGGGACACCCCGCGCCGAAACCAGGCGAAGCGCGCCAGCGGCTTGGCCCAGCCGCCCAGCGCCTGGCCGGCCCAGCGAGGAAAATCGAAGCGGTCGACATGACGGCGGATCTTCCCCCCCTCCAGCTCGAGCTCGGCGAGGATCACGTTGACGACCGGACGCTTTCCCGCGAAGAGATAGCGGGCGGTCAACTCGACGGTCCCGCGGCCGTTGCCGGCCTGCGCGATCGTGTAGGAAGCGGAGAACTCCCGGGCACGGCGCATCAGGCCGATCCACATTTTTCCGATGTCGGCTCCCCGCAGCCGGAAGACCTCGTCTTCGAACGTGGCATCCTCGGTGTACATCGCCGCCATCGCATCGCCGTCCCGGCGAGCGAGAGCCCCGTAGAAGCGTTCGAGGAGGTCCTTGGTCTCGGCGGCATTCATGGGGAAGATCTTAGCCGCTTCTCGGGCGGTGTGATCTTCGTTAGTCTGGGCGGTGCGATGCGATCCGCGGTCCTTTCCTTCCTCCTTCTCGCCCTCGCGCACGGAGCTTCGGGCGAGCTGACCCGCGGCACTCCGGCCCCCGAGTTTCCGAGGGGCCTCCGCTGGCTGCCAGCAAGTCAGCGCGCGCTCTCGATGCGCGAACTCCGTGGCAAGGTCGTGATCGTCGATTTCTGGGAGTACACGTGCATCAACTGCGTCCGGACGTTCCCGCACCTGAAGGAGTGGTACCGGCGCTACCACGCGAGCGGCCTGGAGATCGTGGGCGTCCACAAGGGAGAGTTCGGCTTCGCCTCGGATCCGGAAAACGTCTCGCGGGCGGCCGCGCGGTTCGCGCTCCCGTACCCGGTGATCGCTGACACCCGGAGCGAGATCTGGCGCGCTTACGACTGCAACTCCTGGCCGGATACATTCGTCGTCGACCGCGCGGGGATCATCCGCGAAGTTCACAAGGGCGAAGGCGACTACGGCAAAGAAGAACGGCTCCTCCAGGAGCTCCTGAAGCAGGGACACAAGGATTTGGACTTCTCCACGTACGCGATACCGGAGGACCGGCCGATCGAGGGCAAGGGATGCGGAGACGTCAGCCCGGAGACCTACGTCGGGGCCGCGCGCGGCGCGCTCTGGGGCGGCAGGATCGCCAACCCGGAAGGCTTCCATGACGGACGGATCGTGGACTACAAGCCGACGGAGGTGCGCGTCGTGCGCGGCTTCTTCGCGCAGGGTCCCTGGAAGAATCGACCCGACGATTTCGAGGCGGCGGAGGATCCGGCGCCGTCCCGGCCGGTTTCGCTCGGCATCTCCTATCGCGGAAAAGAGGTCTATGCCGTGCTCGACCGGTCCACGAAAGATCCAGTCGACGTCGCCGTCCTGCGCAATGGCGTTCCGATTCCGCCCGCGCAGCGGGGAAGGGACGTCCACGAATTACCCGACGGGACGACGGTGATCACCATCGACGAGTCCCGCATGTACTACGTCGTCGCCAGCGAAGACGACACGGCGACCCACGAGCTCCTTCTGGCGCCGGCGAAGAAGGGCGCCCGGATCTGCTCGTTCACGTTCACCAACCGCTGTCTGCTCGACTTCGACCGCCTCTGATTCTTTGCGCATGCCGACGAACCAGCTGCGGCAGCTTCGCGTGATCCTCGTCGGCGGGACGGGGTTCCTGGGTCCGTATGTCGCCGCGGAGCTTCTGCGCATGGGGCACCGCGTCACCGTCTTTCACCGCGGGGACCACGAGCCGGCACTTCCGTTCGGCGTCGAGCACGTGCACAGCCCGCTCGCCGCCCGACCGGTCATGCGATTTCCGCCGGAGCTGACCTCGCTCGCCTGCGACGTGGTGGTCGCCATGCACGCGGTCGGCGAGAAGGACGCCCGCGCTCTGGCCGACGCGTTCCGCGGGATCGCCCGCCGGGTCGTCGCCCTCTCTTCCGGAGACGTCTACCGCGCGTATGGAATTCTGCGAGGGACCGAGGAGAGACCGCCGGATCCGACGCCATTGACGGAAGACGCGCCTCTGCGTTCGAAGCTTTACCCGTATCGAGGCGGCCGTCCCGGTCCGTACGATCCTGAGACGTACGAGAAGATCCTGGTCGAGCGCGAGATCGCGCGGCACGCCGATCTCCCGGCGACGGTCCTGCGGCTGCCCGTGGTCTTCGGCCCCGGGGACGACCAGCATCGGTTCTTCGCCACCGTCAAGCGCATGGACGACGGCCGTCCCGCCCTCCTGCTCGAGGAGCGGATGGCCGCCTGGCGCTGGACCCATGGGTACGTCGAGAACGTCGCGCGCGCCATCGCGCTCGCCGTCGATCGTGAGAAGGCAGCCGGAAGGATCTACAACGTGGGGGAAGCCGCGACGCCGACCGTCGCGGAGAGAGTGGCGGAGATCGGAAAGGCGTGCGGCTGGCAGGGCCGTGTTGTCGCGCTTCCCGCGGCGAAGCTCCCGCCGGGCCTGGCTCTGCCCCTGCGCTTCGAACAGAGCATCGAGTACGACACGGCTCGCATGCGCCGCGAGCTGGGATATGCCGAGCCGGTCTCGGAAGAGGAAGGGTTGCTTCGGGCGATCGCCTGGGAGCGTGATCACCCGCCCGCCGCTGTCGACCCCGCGCAGTTCGACTACGAGGCGGAGGATCGTGCGCTCGCTGACGCGACTGAGGGCTGAGGACTGCGGACCTAAAGGCGCTGAAGCCGGGATAGAGATATGGGGGCGGAAGCCTCTCGAGTCCTCAGTCCTCGGTCCGCGGTCCTCGGTCAGGACGCGAGGAATTTCCTCCACGCCTCCAGATACTCCTTGCCACCTACAATATATGTATTGTTGTGCAGGGCTCCGCGGATTAGATAGAAGGTCTTCGGCTCCACGGCCTTCTCGAACAATCGGCGCGTCTGAGAAAACGGGACCACGTCGTCGGCGTCGCTTCCCGCGATGAGCTTGGGGATGGACACCCGCGTGATCTTCGCCTCGTTGTCGAAGCGGGTGCGCAGGAGGAACGCCGGGAACAGCGGAAAGACCGATCTGGCCATCCGGCGCACGGAGAGAAATGGAGCCTCCAGGATCAGCGCCCGTGAGGGTCTTCGGAGCGCCGTCTCGATGGCCACGGCGCATCCGAGCGATTCCCCGAACAGGACGATCCGATCGGGCGGAAAGCCTCGGGCGCCCGCCGCTTCGTACATCGCCTCACCGTCGGCATACAGGCCCGCCTCGTCCGGCCGGCCTTCGCTCGCGCCGTAGCCGCGGTAGTCGACGAGGACGACGTCGAGGCCCAGCCCGTCCACCAGCATCCTGGTTCGCTCGAGCCGATGGCTGATGTTGCCGCCGTTACCGTGAAAGTAGAGAAGAACGACCCGGCCCTGGCCGTGGATCCACCAGCCCCGAAGCCGGACACCGCCGGCCGAGACGAGCTCCAGCGGCTCGGAGGCGAGCCCGTAGTCCGCCGGCAGGGCCTCGTACTGTCGGATCGGAAAGTAGAGGAAGCGGCTCTCGTTGGCGGCGAGCAGGGTCAGCACGCCGGCCACGATGAGGAGGAGGACGGCGGCGGTGATCATTCCTCTTCGCAGATGACGTCCGAGCGGTTGCCGGGATCATATCGGGCAAGCGGCGCTCCGTTCTCCATGGCAGCAGCGATAGGCTTTTCCGGATGAGTCCGGAGAAGCCTTCCGACGCCGCTCCGGCGGAGAATGGAACGGATCTTCCGTTTCCCGACAGCCTCTGCCACGCGTGCGCCGCGCCGATCAAGCTCATACGGACGGCGCGCTCGACCTTTCTCTACTGCCCTCTCTTCAAGCGCTATCCGCCGCAGCCGGTCCGGGCCTGCGAGAAATTCACGGCGAAGAAAGGCGGGGGCAACTCGCCCGGGAACTCCTGATCGACTCGGAAAATTCTCGCTTTTTCTCGTGGCACCTCTCTTGCTCCTTTTCTTGTGCGTGGCGCATCGAGATCTCAACGGGTGAGCTCTCCGCGCCGCGGAACATTTTTTGGGGGTTTTGGAGAAAGGCAGGTTGATGATGGTGAAGAAATTTCTCGCTGCCGCGGCCGCGTTCGCCGCCGGAGCGCTGTTTTCGGGATCGACGCTCCTGGCGCAGATGAACCGCAGCGTCCCGCAGCCCAAGAACCCGAGCTCGGATAGTCCTCCCACTCAGTTCGGCGAGCCGGCCTCACCGATGACGAGCGCCTCGGAGCTCACGGCATCCGACGCGAGCTTTCTGAGGATGGCGGCGGCGGGGGGAGCCGCGGAAGTCGAGCTCGGCAATCTGGCCAGGGACAAGGCGTCCGATCCGGACGTCAAGCAGTTCGCGCAGAGGATGGTCGACGACCACTCCAGGGCCAACGAAGAGCTGAAGGCGCTGGCGCAGCAGAAGGGCGTCCTGGTTCCCAGCTCGCCGGACTCCAGGTCCAAGAAGGAGATGGATCGGCTGTCGAAGCTGTCGGGACCGGAGTTCGACCGGGCCTACGCGAAACTGATGCTTTCCGATCACGAAAAAGACGTCGCGGAGTTCAACAAGGAGTCGCAGAACGCGCGAGACCCCGACGTGAAGAATTTCGCGGCCAGGACCCTCCCCACGCTTCAGGACCATTTGAGAATGGCGCGCGAGGACAACTCGAAAGTCGCCAAAGGCGAAAAGCCCTCTTAATACAGTGTCCTGATGCGCAGGGAGTTCCGGAGGGGGGGCATGGTGCCCCCCTTCCTTTCCTTCATGCCATGACCTTCAGGTCCGCCGGGAGGCACGGCGACGAGAGAAGGCTCGCGAGCTCGCGCCAGCGCCAATCCGGGTGGTCGGCCGTTCCGCCCCGGGACTCCACGTAGGCACGCACGAGGTCCTTCCCCAGGTTGTAGTTAATGACGTAGCTGCGGTATTTCCGGATGAAGCGGACGCGTTGCCGCGCCTTGGCCGGGGACATCAACGCATGATCGGTCAGCCAGAGGGCGGCCTCCTCCTCGCCGATCTCGCCGTCGAGCAGCCGCCGGGCCGCTTCATTGCCCGCGTAGGACAGCCGCTCGACGAGCGTCCGCACGCGCTCGTTGCGGCCCGCGCTGTCGGGCTCGAGGCCCGCCAGGGGGAACAGGACTGCGCGCTCGAGAGCCAGGCGGTCTTCCTCGCCGAAGGCGACCTCGACTCCGAAATTCGCGCTGCCCTCCGCGATCAGCGACTGCGGCGAGAAGAGGGGATAAATCGTGAACTCCATCCAGCCGCGATCGCGCACCAGGTTCTTCTCGCAGAGCGAGTGGTAGACGTGGTGGCCGGGGTAGCCTTCGTGGGCGGCGAGGTCGATCGCGCGGTCGATGGAGACGGGGAGGTCCGTGTTGACCTGGATCAGGCTGACGAAAGTGCCCTGGTACCAGTTGTAGCCGGACCACGGCCTGTCGGTGACGTACTCCACGCGAAAGCTCTCACCGGCCGGCAAGTCGATGTGTTCGCGCGTGCGCCGCCGAGCCTCGTCGATCGCCGCGGCGAAGACGCGATCGAGCCTCTCGGGCGGGATCACGAAGCGGCTCTTGAAGGCCTCGTAGCGGTCGACGAGCGCGCCCGGCCCGGGAAGCTCCGCCGCGATAGCGTCGAGCGTCCGGCGCAAGTCCTCCTCCGCGCGCCGCGGCACGACCGCGTCATAGAGAGCGCGCGACTCCTCTTCGAACGTGTAGCGGGCACCCGCGAGGATGTCGGCGCGCGCGGCGAGCGACCGTAGCATTTTTGCCAGATACCGGTGCCTCAGATGGAGCATTTCGTCCGCCGGCTCCGTCTCCGCCTCGATCCTCCCGGCGAGCGCGGCCGCCGCGTCCCGGATCTCGGCAGGCGGCGTCTCTCGCGACTGCGCTTCGCTCCTCCACTGCGCCGGCCCGTAGTACGCATCGACGTAGTCCGGATCGTGCCGCCCCAGCGCCAGCACCATCCGGACATACGCCTCCGCAATCCGATTCATCCCCTCCACCTGTTCTGGCCGGGGTCAACGCTGATTTCGTGTATTACGTCTCTCCAGAATCTTGCGAATCACCGCCGCTTTGCGCCGCACCTCCGGATCTTTCGCGATCCGCTCTTCCAGTCTCTGGACATCTCTCACGAGGGTTGAGCCATCACGCCGGAAGTATTCGGCCGTGCGCGATATCGGAATTCGGGCCAGCTCACGCCCCAGATAGGCAGCCAGGCCCCTCGCCTCCGATTCCTGACGGCCCCGCGCCGGCGCACGCAGCGCGTTCACGTCGAGGTCGAGGTGGCGAGCCACCGCCCCTGCGACGCGAGCCGCGTCCAGATTCCGGACGATCAGGTCTGGCTCGCCGGCGAGCTCGAAGGCCCAATGCGCAAAGTCCTCGTCTCCGCGGACGATTTGGCCGAACCGCTGCGCCTCCTCATATCGGCCGGACCGGCGCGCGCTGAAGCGTCGGTATTCGTGAACAGCCACGCTCCTTTTCGATGCGAAGATCCGAAGCCCGTCGTCCACGTCCATCCACTCCGGCCCGCGCCCCCGTCGATAGAACCGGTCGCTCGACCACGGATAGTCTTGGACGCGCTGAACAAGTCCGGCGACGACCGGGTTCTCGTGGACGTACCGGATTAAAGCGAGCAGGTAGCTGTCTTTCTGGACCAGGAAGGCCTTGTAGCGACCCTGGAACAGGTGCCCGACGCGATCGTGCCGCCGGTTGAAGACCTGCGTGTAGGAGCCCTGGATTCCGAGCATGATGCGCGAGAGCGGAGTCTTGCCGGTCTCCAGAACGAGGTGAAGGTGATTACCCATCAGGCAATAGGCGTAGAAGCGGAAGCCGAACTTGTCGCGGTAGTGCGCGACACGAGCCAGGTAGAGCTCCCGGTCGCGATCTTCGCGGAAGACCTCGCGGCGCTCGTTGCCGCGAGCGACGATGTGATAGAGAGCTCCCGAGAATTCGAGGCGAAGGGGACGCGACATCGTGCATCTCAGAATACACGAAATCAGCGTTGACCCCGGCCAGGATTGATCGATCGGTCCGCGAGCGAAGTGCTCTCGGGCTGTCTTGCGGACCTCGTTCTTGGCGGCGCTCATCGTCCCCGTTTTAGCCGAGGCGGCATCAGCCATCGACGCGAAGCTTACGGCCCCGGCTTCGAAGTGGCCGTAGAGGTCGCGCAGGGCGGCCATGGTCTTCGGCGATCCGACGCCTGATTCGCGCTCACGCCAATTCGAGATCGGTCTTGGCGAAGTCCGATCCCGGGGGAAGATGGATCGAAGGTCGTCAGAGACGTCGCGCCGGTAGAACTACGGGCGGCAAGCGGCCCACGTCTATGGTGGCGGGTCGCTGCGCGAGGAAAACCCAGCCGAAGATCGTAATACATGAAATCAGCGTTGACCCCGACCCCGGGACTTGGGGGGGCGGGCATGGCGGGGGCGGCGCAGGGGTCTACAGGCCGGGCTTTTCGAAGTAGCCGTGGAGGTTGCGCAGGGCCTGGCGATCGATCTTCTGGCGGCGGAGCGACTCACGCAGGAGCGACAGTGCGGCGAAGCCTTCGGGGACGAGCTTGTATTCGTCGATGATCGGAAGGACCTGGCGGATCTCCCATTCGGCCTGGCGATCCTGGCCGGCGTCGAGGAGGAGGTCGGCGATGAGGAGGTGGACTGCTGCAACATCGGCGCGCAGGCCGATCTCGGGAAAATTCAGTTGAGCGGTCCGGTACGCTTGAATTGAAGATGCAACGTCGCCCCGTGACCTCTGCAGGTACCCAATGCCCCAATGCAACTTTACTGCAGCGATTCGATTTCCCAGTTGATTCAGCAGAGGCTCTCTCCTTAGCCGGTTCGACGGCGCCGGCCGCGGCCGCAGCAGCCGCCTCCGGGCGAACGTGCGCGGCACTCCTGCCTGGCGGCCTCCCGCGGGAGCGCGCCGTGAGTTTGGCTGGATCCAATCGGCTCTCTACTTACATACTGTCATGAGGGGCAAGTCGCAGAGAGCCGGAGGGTTGCGAAGGTGGAACTCATGACGCGAAATGTTCGGAAGGTCTACCCGCGGGCGGGGACAAGCCCCGCCCCTACGGAACGAAGAGGCGTCTCGGGATTGCCATGCCGTAGGGGCGGCCCCTGCGGCCGCCCGGCCCGCAGGCGCGACGCGGGGGCGGAACGAGTACCGCGCGGATGTTTCCGTCGGATAGCGAAAAGGTCGGAGGGGAAGGGAGCGGGAGGAAGAGGAGAGGCTAGGAGCCGAGCTCTTCGAAGTAGCCGTGAAGGTTGCGCAGGGCCTGGCGGTCGATCTTCTGGCGGCGCAGCGACTCGCGCAGGAGCGACAACGCGGCGAAGCCCTCGGGGACGAGCTTGTATTCGTCGATGATCGGGAGGGCCTGGCGGATTTCCCATTCGGCCTGGCGATCCTGGCCGGCGTCGAGGAGGAGGTCGGCGATGACTAAGTGGACCGCCGCCACGTCGGCGCGCATGCCGAGTTGAAGGAACTCTTGCTGTGTTGCTCGATAGCTTTCGATGGCTCGAACGCTCTCGCCTTGGGATCTCATCAGGAAGCCAATTCCCCAAAAAAGTTTGGCCAGCCCGACGTGATCACCATTGCGCCGCAGAAGTGGCGCAGCCTTGTTCGCGTCTCTCCACGCATCCTCCGCCGCTCCCACTAATCCGTGCAGCTGCACGAGATTGACATATGCAAGCGCTAAGAGGCCCTCATTCCTCGGGGAGTCAGCAGCCCCGATGATCTTCTTGTACACCCCAATCGCTTCCGAAAGGTGGTCTGTCTCCTTGAGAACGGCCGCCTTCAGGAATTGGGATTTCACCGAGTCCTCGGTCATTCCCAGTTTCTCAAACGTCGCTGTTAGGCCCGGAAGAAGCTGCATTACTGCGTCGAAGTCTCTTTCCTCTATTCGCAGCGCGAGTCGCTGGTAAGTTAGTTTGGCTAGGTTTCCTGATGCATTCTCGGTTTGGAGGAACCAAACCTCGGACAGATCGAACCAGTTGCGGGAATCGTCCCGCCTCGATATCTGTCGGCATGCAGTTCCGGCTATCCGGGCCGTCTCCCCGAGGAAATACTCTCGTTCGTCGAGCAGAAACGCGCTTACCGGGTAAGCAGTCTCTATTGACTCCAGAAAGTGATAAATGAACTCGGCCTCTGCGAGAACACTCTCCGGTGCCGAGTTCAATTGCTGACGAATCGACTCGAGAAGAGGCAGAAGTGTCTCCGGGTCGTCGAGTGATAGCTCCTGGAGATGCTGACGTCGAACGTCGAATGGCATCGCCAGAATCTCAGCGGCAGCCCGGGTGCCCTCCTCGGGAGTCAGTCGCCGGCGACGAAACTGCTTAAGTTCTCCAGTCATTGGTCAAACCTGATAACGCAGCAATCGAGCCAAGCAATTCAAGTCGCCCCTGTTAGGCGCAATTGCTGATATCAAAGACTTTTTTGACTACACCGGGATCGCGGTCGCGATCTTGATGACAAACTTTGTCGGTTTGCTCTCCCGCTTCGGCAACGGACGGGCATTGGCGCTGACTTCGACCGGACGGTTCTCGGGTACGCGGGCAGCCTGGTTGTTAGAAGCCATGATGCAGTCTCCTTTTCGCCAAAAAAACTCGACGCGCCTCGTGCGCGGCGAGAAAAGAAACGTTGAAGTGCCGCGGATTATCGCACTCCGGCCGGAAGTCGGCATGATGTATTTCGGATTTCCCCCGGACTGTCCACCGCTCCGGACGGAGGCGGACGGATCGGATAAGCTCCTTGGCTGGAGTGACTTCGAATGCAGATTAAGACGCGGGAGGCCGAGGTCAGGGTCGACGGCCGGCCGATGCGAACCGTCGTCGTTTCGCCCAAGTCCGAGGGCCGGTATCCCGGCATCCTCCTCTACTCCGAGATCTTTCAGTTGACCGCCCCGATCCGCCGCTCGATGGAGCGGCTCGCCGGCTACGGCTTCGTCGTGGCGGGACCGGAGATCTACCACCGCATCGAGCCGCCGGGGACCGTCATCGGCTACGACGACGCCGGACGGATGCGCGGACAGGACGGCGCCGCGCGCACCTCGGTCGCCGATTTCGACGCGGACCGCGCCGCGGTCCTCGATCACTTGGCGTTGCAGCCGGACGTCGCGTCGGGCAAGCTCGGCGCGATAGGTTTCTGCATCGGCGGGCATCTCGCGTTTCGCGCCGCGCTCGATCCGCGCGTGAAGGCGGCGGTCTGCTGCTATCCAACCGGGCTTCACAATGGCCGTGTCGGCAAGGACGCCGACGCGGGAACGCTCGCGCGCGCCAGCGAGATCCGGGGCGAGCTCCTCATCGTGTTCGGCGCGACCGACCCGCACGTTGCCGAAGACGGCCGTGCCAAAGTCTCGGCCGCGCTCTCGGCCGCAAAGGTGAATCACCGCATCCATCTCGCGCCCGGCGAGCACGCCTTCATGCGCGACGAGGGCCCCCGCTACGATCCCGAGGGTGCCGACGAAGTCTGGCGGATGGCGGTCGAGCTCTTCCGACGCGCTCTCGCCTAGGCGCGTTTCCCGGCGGACGTCTTTTTTTTCGGGCACGAAGGCTGCACAGAGTCCCAGCCAAGAAAGAGGAGAACATGAACAGCCGGAACACCGACACCGCTCTTCTACTCATTCGCCTGGTGGTGGGCGTCGTCTTCTTCGCACATGGCGCGCAGAAAGTCCTGGGTGTCTTCGGCGGCTACGGGCTCCAGGGAACCGTCGCCGCGATGACCAAGAGCGGCATGCCGGTCATCGTTCCCTACCTCGTCTCGTTCGGAGAGCTCCTCGGGGGCCTGGGCCTCATTTTCGGAGTCCTGACCCGCATCGCCGCCGCGGGCATGTTCATCGAGATGCTGGGCGCCGTGTTGCTCGTCCATTGGAAGAACGGGTTCTTCGCCGACAAGATGGGCTTCGAGTACCCGCTGACGCTGTGCATCGTCTGTCTGGGGATTCTGCTCGCGGGCCCGGGCAAGTTCGCGGTGATGAAGCGAGGGTGATGGGGCGTGAGGCGTAAGGCGTAGTCGCTGGTGTCTTCCTCCTCTCCCCGAGGGAGAGGGCAGGGGAGAGGGTTAGCCAGGTCCCGTAGCGAGCGGCAGCGACGGCTAACCCAGCGCCGCGAGCCGGTCGATCAAGTCGACGACGCGGTTGGAGTAGCCCCACTCATTGTCGTACCACGACATGACCTTGACGTAACCGTCGCCCGACGCGGCGGTGGAGAGAGCGTCGAAGATCGAGGAGTGAGGATTGCCGATGATGTCCGAGGACACCAGCGGCACCTCGCTGTATTCGATGATCCGCTTCATCGGCCCCTGCGCGGCGGCCTTGACTGCGGCGTTGACCTCGGCTGAGTTCGCGGGTTTCGCGAACCGGCAGGTCAGGTCGACGATCGACCCGTCCACCACCGGGACTCGCATCGCCATCCCGTCCAGCTTTCCCTTGAGCCTGGGCAGAACCTTGCCGACGGCCCGAGCCGCGCCGGTCGTGGTCGGGATGATGCTCTCCGCGGCGGCCCGGCTGCGCCGCAGGTCCTTGTGCGGCACGTCGGCCAGGCGCTGATCGTTGGTGTAGGCGTGCACGGTCGTCATGAAGCCTTCCTCGATCCCGAACGCGTCGTCCAAGACCTTGGCGATCGGAGCGAGGCAATTGGTGGTGCAGGAAGCGTTGGAGACGATGCGGTGCTCCGGTTTCAAGTCCGCGTCGTTGACGCCGATCACGATCATCGCGTCGATCTCGTCCTTGGCCGGCACGGTCAGGATCACGCGCTTCGCGCCGGCCTTCAGGTGCGGCTCGATCTTCTCGCGCGTGCGCAGGACGCCGGTCGACTCGACGACGACTTCGACGCCGAGCTTGCCCCACGGCAGCTTGCCCGGGTCCCGCTCCTCGGTCATCAGGATCTTCTTGCCGTCCACGTACATGGCGTCGCCTTCCGTCCGAACCTCCTTGGGAAAGACGCGCATGACGGTGTCGTACTTCAAGAGATAGGCGAGCTGGTCGTTGTCGTACAGGTCGTTGATGCACACGACCTCCACGTCGGGGCGGTCGGACAGGATGCGGAAGACGGTGCGGCCGATGCGCCCGAAGCCGTTGATGCCCACGCGGATCATGGCTTGCCTCCTGCCGCGGCGGCGCTCCCCGCATCGAGAGCCGCGAACCGGCGGATGAGGTCGATCGCCCGGTGCGTGTATCCGAAACCGGAGTCGTACCACGACACCGTCTTGCCCAGCCGGTCTCCGATCGTCATCGTGACCAGGGAGTCGAAGATGGCCGAGTAGCTGGAGAGAGCCACGTCGGCGGAAACGATCGGAGAGTCTTCGTACTGCAGGATCGTTTTCCAACGACCCGACGCGGCGGCGGTGCGCACCACCTCGTTGATCGCGACCGCTGTCACCTTCTTCTCGAACCAGCAGACCAGATCGACGGCCGAGCCGTTGCGGACCGGAACGTTCATGGCGTAGCCGGTCAACTTTCCCTTCAGCTCGGGGAGGAGCTCGACCACCATGCGCGGGGAGCGTGACTGCTGCGGGATGATGTTCTCCGCCGCGGCGCGGCCCAGCCGTTTGTCCTCCTCCGGAACGTCCGCCAGGCGGTGGTGCGCGGTGTAGGAGTGCACGGTCGTGAAGATCGCGCGGCGGATCCCAAACGCCTCGTTGAGGATCTTCGTGATCGGCGCCACGCAGTGCACGGTGGAGGAGGCGTTGGAGACGATCCGGTGGCGCGCCTCGAGCTTGTCGTCGTTGACTCCGCCGACCACCATCAGGTCCGGCGCATCCGCGGCGTCGGGAGGCGGGGGAGCGAGCGAGATCACCCGGCGGGCGCCGGCCGCCAGATGCCGCTCGAGCTCGGCGCGCGTGCGCGACCGGGCGGTCGCCTCCAGCACCACGTCGACCCCCAGATCCTTCCAACTGACGTCGTCCGCCTTCGGGCCGGTCAGGAACGGGATCTGCCGACCGACGACATAGAGATGGCCATCCTTGATGGACACGAGATCGGGGAACCGGCCGAGAACCGTGTCGAAACGCAGCAGATACTCGAGCCCGGCGGGATCGTCGAGGTCCGTGATCGCGCCGACGCGGATATCGTCGCGGTTGTAGAGCAGACGGAAGAGGTTCTTACCGATCCTCCCGAACCCAACCAGTCCGACGGTCGTGGTCAACAGGCCTCCCGCCGGAGTCTTAACACAAGCAACGGCCGTCGTGATAGACCTAGCCTCCTTCGAAGGAGATGAGAAATGGACCACTCGGTGCCGACCTACGAGGACGCCCACCTGATCCTCAAGCTGTACGAGCTTCGCCGTGAGGAGAAGATGCGAGAGGCGCGGGCGTGGTTCGGAAAGTTCTCCCCCGCGACGATCGATGACGTCAAGGCCGTTTCCGCCTCGACCGGCCCCGAGAACGCGTTCTACCGCATGGTGACGTCGTATTGGGAGATGACGGCGTCCTTCGTCGTGCGCGGAGTCCTGAACCTGGACCTGTTTCTGGACTCCGGCGGGGAGATGGTCTTCGTCTGGGCGAAGCTGGCCCACCTGGTGCCGCAGATCCGCGCGGATCTGGGAACGCCGACCTTTTGGACCAACGTCGAGAAGGTGATTCAGTCGTCTCCTCGGGCCCAGGAGCGCGCCGCCGTGCTCCAGAAGAGGGCCGCGGCGACCCGGGAACAGGCGGCGGCCGGAGCGCGCGCCTAGAAGGACGGGGCGCAGCCTTCGCTAGCCGTGAGCAGGGGCCTTCTTCAAGGCTTCGTCGATCTCGAACGTGAGCTTGCCCGCGGTGGTCATCGAGTATCCATGCGTGTAGTAGACCACGACGCCACCCTGGTCGATCACGAAGTAGCTCGGAAAAGTGCTGACGCCGAAGGCGTATCGCGACACCCGGTACCCGTCGTCGAAAAATTGCGGCCAGGTCATTGCGTTCTTCTGGATGAAGTCCTCCAGGGTCTTGCGATCCCTGTCGACGCTGATGCTGATGATCTCGAACGGCTTCTTCGCGAATTTCTTCTGGATGTCCTTCAGCTCGGGGAGGGCCTGCCGGCAGGGGCCGCACCACGTCGCCCAGAAGTCGAGCAAGACCACTTTTCCTTTCAAGCTGGCGGGAGTGATCGTCTTGCCGTCCAGGGTCGTCAGCGTGAAGTCCGGAACCAGCAGCTCGGTCGCCCGGCGGTGGTTCTTCTGGAGGGCTCGGGCCTGGTCGGCGAAGGGCCCGGGCGCCTCGCGCTTTAGGTAGTCCTCGAGCACCGCGTCGGCGTCTTTGTCTCGCCCCTCGCGAATCAGCACCTTGGCCAGGTGGAAGCGCGCGGCGTTGAGAGCCTGGTCGCCGGCGAGGGCCTTTCGGAACGCCTCCTCGGCGGACCGCAGCTCCTTGGAATCCTTGACGTCCTTCTTCGCCTTGGCGGCATAGGCCAGGCCCAGCTGATTGTCGGCCCGGGCGCGTTCCTGGTCCGAAGCCGCGACCGTTCGCGCGTGGCGAGCGTCGTCCATCGCCTCGTCGACGGCGTTCAATCGGATGTGGGCGGCGGCCAGAGCCTCCAGGCACGCGAAGCACTTCCCGCCGGACAGGCGAAACGCGGCCTGGTACGACTTGGCCGCCTCGGCGAATTGCTGGCGGGCGATGAACGCGTTGCCGGCGGCCATCTGCGTCTGAACGTCCGGGGACGTCGCCGCCGGCGCCGGCGCCGGATGCGGCGGAGAGCTCTGCGCGGCAAGGTCGAGCGGAAAAGCGAGGGCGACGGCGCAGACGGCGAAGAGCGAACGCATCGAGAGGATCCTCAGTATAGTCTCCGGTGAGAGGGGGAGCCATGACGACGACGCGACGCGACGTGATTCTCGGTGCGCTGGGATCTCTCACCGCGGCTTTGGCGGCGGCCATGCCCTCCAGGCCCGCGCCGCTCGATGTGACCTACTATTTTCTTCCCGGCTGACCCATCTGCGCCAAGATCAAGCCCGCCGTGAGCGGGTTGGACCAGGACTACAAGGGAAGGGTTCACGGCCAGAATCTCGACGCGACGACCGAAGAGAACAAGAAGATCGTGCAGCAGCTCGGCTTCCAGAACCATGGACTCGTCATCCGCTCCGCGGCGGGCAAGGTTTTGTGGAAGGAGCCGGATCACGAAGTGAAGATGGAAGACGTGAAGCGGGAGCTCGACGAGCTTTTGAAGTAGGAGGAGGGCGCAGGACGTATTCGGGCGACGAGCGTTTTCAGCACGTCACGCCTCACGCCTTCCGCCTCACGTGGGCGCGGAGCGCCCGAAGCGCCCGAACAACGTCCGCGTGGCCGATCGGACGAGCAGGCGGCGAGCTTCCTCCTCTTCGATCCACGGATGCGGCAGCGCGAGCGGCGGAGCCGGCGACGGCAGCAGCTGCGGCAAGTGCCGCCGGATCGCGGATTCCGCCAGCACGTAGCCGTGGTTCTCGAGCACCGCTGCCTCGGCGTCGGAGAACGCATCGAGGTCCGTGCGGATGTGGGCGATCACCGACTCGGCGAACTCCTTGGAGTAGGACGGCGTGACGTCGACCTCGAAGCTCGACACGGCGCTCGCCACTCCCCAGTACGTTCCGTCGAATTGGCCGTCGATGAAACCGCCGACGAGCCACCGTTTGCGAAGCGCCAGCAACTGGTTGTCGATGATCGCGAGGTAGCGCTTCAGCCTCCAGAAGAGTCCGCCATCGGGCTCGAAGTCGAAGATCGCGCCGCCGTCGCAGCACAGGATCGTGGCGTGGCTCTTCCAGACCGGCTCGAGCCCCAGGTTGTCGTAATTGCCGCCGTCGGTGAGCCGCAGGCCGCGGATGAGCTTGTCCCGCTCCGGGCCCTTCGGAATCTTGCCGCCGGTCAGATCCTTCGGGCGCAGCCGGATCGGCAGGGGATTGAAGATCGGTGGAAAGCAGGACGAGGCGGCCACGGCTCGGGCCAACGGATCGCGCGCCCGCGGCAGCGCGTATCCCGCCTGGTAGTCGCCCATGCGCCGGCGCTCGAAGACCCAGTTCACGCCGAAGGCCATGTCTGTCGCGGAGAAGAGGAAGTTGGGCTCCTCCGGCAGCGCCGATATGGGCACTCCGGTGACGTCACGGTACGCGCGGGCGAGCGCTTCGACGCCGGTCGAGGTGCGGAACCAGTTCCACGGAAGGAGCCGCCGAAGCATTGCCGGCGTGCGGATGTTGCGCGCGGCGAAGGCGCGCAGCGGCCCGGCCACCTCGCGCTCCCATTGCGGCGCGGCGACGGGACCCAACAACGGGTAGAACGAGGCCGACGCCAGCCGCGCCGACAGGATGCTGCCCCCCGAAACGGACGAAATCGTCCGCAGCCGGGCCAGGATGCCGAGCTCGTTCAACCGCGTCAGAGCCCCCAGATGGAAGAGGAGGGCCCGATACCCGCCGCCCGACAGACAGAGCGCGATCCCCTGTCGCACCGATTCCGGCGGCGCGGTGTAGCGCTCGAGGGCGTGCTGGGTCGGCGGAGGATACTCGTTGATCTGGTTGGCCATGTCTCGGCGATGTGGGATCGGTCGCGGGGCTCCGTATCAGTATAGTGTCCGGTCTGCGAACGCGACGCGCGACCGGGTCGCGGCGGGCGGTGGTGAGCGGCAATGCGGATTCGTCACTACTGGCGGCGGTCTCTGCGGCGCGTGAAGCCCGAACATTTCGCCGCGACGCCCGCGTGCGATGCCGCGGGAACGATCGCGATGCTGTCGCGGCAGCCTCAGCCCCCGATCTCCTGGTTCGGCCGCTTCATCGCGTTTCTGACGACTCCCTTCAAGTTCCTGGGCATTTCCGGATGGAAGGAGACCGGCTGCGCAGCCGAGGCGGTCGGGCTCCCAGTCCGGGACGCCCAGCATTCGACCGACGGATTCTGGACGATCGACATCGCGCTCGAGACTTTCCGGATCGGTGCGATGGCCGCGGATCCGGCGCCGTTACGCTTCGTCCGCATCGAGGTCGAGCCCGACACGGCGGCTCACGCCGTCTGCGCATCGACTCCGATCGGCCCGCTGGCGCGACTGTCCTTCGGCGGCGCCGTCGTCATCGACACCGACGGCCCATTCCTGGAAGTGCATCCGGAGGAAGATTTCCGGATCACCGCCACGGGATCGGACAATGGCACCGGGATCGGAGCGTGATCGATCGTATCGGGGAATGTCGCGCCGCCGCGGCCCTGCATGGAAGCGGCATGATCCTTGCGGCTCAGCTCTTCGGGACCCGAAGCCCGCTGTGCGGCGGGCTCTTGCGTCTCGTGGAGGAAACTCATGCGAAGACTCTCGGCGTATTTCGGATTTTTGTTTCTAATGCTGCTTTCAGTTGGCGCGACGGCTCAGGACCGAAACCGAGAGCGAGCGAAGGCCGCACCTGCGCCGGCCCCGCGTCCGCAAGCTACGCGGCACATCCCAGCCCGGGGACCTGCGCCCTCCCACGCGGCGGCTCCCGCGCCCGGCAGCCGCCCCGCGCCGCCTCAAAACCCACCGCGTCCCGATTTTCGCGATCAGCCCGGTCACCCCAACGCGCCGCACGTCCATCAGGACGATCGTTGGATCGGCCATGATGGAGGGCGCGCCGACGGCCGGTTCCACCTGGACCATCCCTTTGAGCATGGGCGCTTTTCCGGCGGCCTCGGGCCGCGCCATGTTTTCCGGCTGGCGGGAGGAGGTCCGCGTCGGTTCCGGTTCAGCAGCTTCTGGTTCGAGGTCGCAGCCCCGGACTTCGACTACTGCGGCGACTGGCTGTGGGACAGCGACGAGATCGTGCTCTACGACGATCCGGACCACGACGGCTGGTACCTGGCCTACAATGTCCGCACCGGCACCTACGTCCACGTCCAGTATCTCGGAACGCGCTAGGGTCTTGTCACGAAGAGACCTCTCGCTTCCGTGCCGTAGGGGCGCGGCCCTCACGGCCGCCCGCGGGCGGGGACCAGACCTGCCTCTACGTCGGCCCGTTCGAAACGGAACTTTCGGTTACAGGACGGAGCAGATCCCTCGTCGCTGTGCTCCTCGGGATGACTGGTAGGAAAGAAGGCTCGTTCCAACTCGTCTGATCGGTGCGGTGCGGCGATTGTAGTAAGAAGGAGCTCCGGTTTCGGGGATCCGACCCCTCCATTCCGTCCGCGAAAGGAGCACACCGTGCCGCCGAAAGCTCCGAAATCCCGCGCGATCCGAAATCGCCCGAAACCCGAGGAGCCCGTCGTTGCCCCGCACAGCCCCGGCGACCAGCCGCCTCCGTTCCCCCCGCGGCGCGACTTCGCCTCGCTTTCGCTGCGCGACATCCTCGACGCGCGGGACGCGTACCACGTTCACCTCTCGCACCTGGAGAACGTCATCGCGACCGCCGTGGGCCGTTACCTGTTGCACGTGGACGACTGGTATGCGACCCATCCGCCCGACGAGCCGCGGCCCGACGGCTTCGGCCGGCCGAGCGAGCCGCGGACGCTGACGAACTCGATCATGCGGTCGTGGTCCTGGCCGTGCGTGCTGGTGTTCCTGCGCCGATGGGAGCGGAGTCTCGCCCTCGGCGATCAAGCTGTTCCCAAGCGGCTGTACCTGCCCGATGGCCGCCAGGTCCCGACCTGCGTCGTCCTGGGAACGCCCGACGAGTCGCTGCCGCCGCCGGTCATGGAAGCGGGATTCGCCAGCGAGCTCCTGGGCGGCGGGTATCGCTGCGAGCGCCACGGGCAGGGCCTGGTCGAATTGGGGACGCTGGGCTGTCTGGTCAGCCGCGACGGCAACACCTACGCGCTCACCAACAAGCACGTGGCCGGAACCGCGGGCGAGCCGGTGTATGCGCGCGTCCGCGGGGAAGCCACGCGCATCGGCGAGGCGGATGGAGCGGCGGTGAACAAGCAGCTGCTCGGCAGTCTCTTCCCCGCGTTCGGCGCTTCGCAGACGTACGTCAACGTCGATGCCGGGCTGGTGCGGCTGGACGACGTTTCGCGGTGGACTTCGCAGGTGTTCGGCATCGGCGAGATCGGGGAGGTCTTCGATGCGACCGCGTCCAACCTGACGCTCGATCTCGTCGGCCTGCCGGTGCGCGCGTTCGGCGGAACGTCCGGGGTGCTGGAGGGCGAGATCAAGGCTCTCTTCTTCCGATACCAGTCGCAGGGCGACTTCGATTACGTCAGCGACGTGTTCATCGGGCCTCGCCGGCCCGCGGCGAGCGACGATCCTCGCCGTCCGATGGCGTCGAGCACGCAGACGCACCCCGGCGACTCGGGGACGCTCTGGTTCTACGATCCGCCGTTGACGCCCAGGCCCAAACAGAAGGGTCCGATCCTGCACCCCGCCGATCCGCCGGAGCGGGGACTGCGCGCGCGGCGCCTGCGTCCCATCGCCATTCAATGGGGGGGACAGCGCGTCGCGCTGCCCGACGGCGAGAAGACGGCGTTCGCGCTGGCCACGTTCGTGTCCACCGTCTGCCGCGTGCTGGACGTCGAGATCGTCCGGACATGGAGCACGGGCCACGACGAATACTGGGGAAAACTCGGCCACTTTGCCATCGGCTGGAAGGCGTGCGACCTGGTGGGTGGAAAGCTGGGCGGCCTGATGAAGGCCAACCAGTCCAACATCGGGTTCGACAACGCTGCGTTGTCCAAGGGGAGCGGGTTCGCCATGGGGCGCGGCGGGTTCGTGCCGCTGGCCGACGTGCCCGACTATGTCTGGATCGCGGCGTCCAAGTTCGTGGCCGCGCGCAACGCGGAGCCCGGACAGCACTTCGCCGACATCGACATCCCGTCGATCGACGGGGGGCCGTCGATGCTCGAAGCCGGCCGCAAGAGCCGAAAGAAGATCGACCCCGCCGTCTGGCGCGACTACTTCGCCGGATTCGCGCAAGCCGGATGCGGGCCCGAGGAGGGCCTCCTTCCGTTCCGCGTGTGGCAGCTCTGGGACGCCATGGTGGCGGCGTTGAAGAAGAAGGACGTCCTGACGTTCGTGGCCGCGGGAGGCGTGATGGCGCACTACGTCGGCGACGCCTCCCAGCCGCTGCACTGCTCGTACCTGCACCACGGCCGCCTTCCGATGGTCGAGCAGCCCGCGGGCGAGTACCCGGTGGCCCACGGCAGCAAGGCGTACACGGATTACAAGAAGACGCCGGCCGCGAAGGTCCACGGCATCTACGAGGAGCAGATGCTCGAAGTCGACACGCTCGCCGCGCTCCAGGGGGTCGATGCGGCGCTCTCCGGCGCCAGGGTCAAGGACGACGTCGCCAACGGGTGGGAGGCGGCGTGCGCCGCGTTCGCCCTGATGAGCGATGCCCACGACCGTCTCTCGCCGGAGACGATCATCGACGACGACGATCCCTCCCTCTCCGACTCGGCCCGGGCCAAGCGGCTGTGGGCGGCGACGAAGGTTCGCACCGCGACGGTCCAGTCGCTGGCGGACAGCGTCATGACGCTGGCGCGCCTGTGGGCCAGCGCCTGGAAGGCCGGCAACGGCAAAGCGGTGGCCCAGGCCAAGCTCAAGGCGTTCAAGGAATCGGAAATCCAGGCGACCTACAAGAAGACGACATTTGCGCCGGCCATGACGCTCGACGACATGGTCAAGAGCGGGCGCTTCCAGTTGCCGTAGGCCGATCGCGGGCCATTGAGAACGCTCGCCCATCGTTGCCACCGGCCGCCGGATGAGCTCGCCCGGTCATCCCATGCCTGCTCGGGGGGTGCTGGCCTGAAGTGGTCATCAGGGGCCCTGCGGCAAGTGGGTATCGACGCCGACTTCTCGCGCTGCCAGAGTTGCCGCCGGTGAGCCGTGTCCCGCGATTGGAGCCCTCGTGGGCAGCGAGAGATCGATCGTGTCCCTCGAGGGCACACGCTCGGCATGCCAGGTTCGCCAACGCACCGCGCCGACATTCGCGTCCGAAAATGGCGAATCCGCCGCGCGCAACCCGATTACGCTTTGTGGCTCGGCATTTCGCGGACTTCCCGCCGGTGGGAGCAGGCGCTGTTGCTCAAGGCGGCGAGAAGGGGCGGACCGGCTAGATCATGGAAGTGGGACCCGCCCGCCGGCCGAGGCCTCTCCTGGCCATTGGAATCGGCGGTCTCGCCGCTGGCGTGGTCGACCTGCTCTACGCAATCGCCGTTTACAGTCCCCGAGCTCCCATTCGCATCCCACAAGCGATCGCCAGCGGGATCCTGGGACGGCGATCCTACGACGGCGGTGTCGCGTCGGCCGCGTTGGGAGTGGTCCTCCACTTCACGATCGCGCTCGGCGCGGCGGCGGTGTATTACCTGGCCAGCCGCAAGCTTCCGATCCTCGTGCTGCGCCCGATTCTCTGCGGTCTCGTCTATGGAGCTCTCGTTTACGTGTTCATGCACTGGGTGGTCCTGCCGCTGTCCGCGGCTCCGGCGGGTCACATGTCCTTGACCTACAAGGCGTGCGAATTCGTGGAGCACTGGTTCGCCGTGGGACTTCCGATCGCGCTCGCCGTCCGACGCTATTCGTTGTGAGCTTCCTGTCTGCCAGAGTCGTTGCAGAGCCGAAGCGCCGCGCGACGCGCTGATCCGTCGCGCCAGATCGAAGGAGAGTGTGGAGACTCGACGGGCCCGGTCCTCCATGAGAGCGTCCATTCAGGAATCTGCCTGCCCGTGAAAGTTCCTCGGAGCTGACCCATGAGCGCCCTTTGAGGCCACGGGCCGGCGTCCTTTCTCGCTCGGGGACGATCTCGGGGCGAGCCCGAAACGCTCTTGGCCTGCTCCTTTGGGGGCTGGCTGCGAGCTGCTCGGTCGCGCCGGAAATCCGGGTCTTTCCGGACTCGCCGAAAGGCACGCGCGCCGCTCCCGTCGTGGGCCCCCTGTCCGCGCAAGAGAGCCTGGAACGCGGCCTGTACCCGGAGGTCGAGGCCTACCTCGCGACGCTTCCAGCGGCGGCGGTCGAGAAGAGCCCGTCCCTTTCCATGCTCGCCGGTCAGGTCGCGCTCGCGCGCGGCGACTATCGCGCGGCGCGCCCCCTGCTCGAGCGGGCGCGGCGCCTGGAGGCCCGGTCCTCGCGCCGCGCCGAGATCGAGTGGGCGCTCTCCCAGGGCGCCATCCTGTGGAACGACTTCGCGGCCGCGCAGGTGTATGCGTCGACCGCGGTGCAGGATGGGTACGGCCTCGTTCCGGGATTCCTCCGATTCCTCGCCGCCTTCGCCGGGACCGAGCTTTACGGCGGGCCGGCGGCAGGGCAATCGCGCACGGCGGCCTTCGAGCAGCCGGGCTTCGACCTGATCCAGACTCCCGTGGCCGTCAACGGCGTCGCGTCGGCGGCCGTCGTCGACTCCGGCGCGGTCTATTCCATCGTGACGCGGTCCTTCGCCAGAAAGGCGGAGGTGCGCGAGATTCCCGACTCTCTGGCTTACGGGCGAGGTCTCCACAGGAAGGAGTTTCCTGTCACCTTCGGCACCATCGACTGGCTGGACTTCGCCGGCTTCACCCTGACCAACGTGCCGGTCATGATCATGCCCGACGACGCTCTTCTCTTCGAGACGGCCCGCGGCCCGTTCCCCGTGCCCGTCGTGATCGGACTGCATCTCTTGAAGGAGTTCGCGACCGAGATCGACTATCCGCGGCGGACGATCACCTTGACGCGGGCCGACTTCCGAGCGCCCAAGGGCGACCCGGAACAGAATCTCTTCTGGCGCCGGGGCCGCGCCTTCGCCCGCGCGAGCGTCAACGGCGCCGGCTTCTTCCAGTTCCTCCTCGACACCGGGAGCGAGACCACCATGGTGACGTCGGCGGGCCTCTCCCGGATGGGCGTGGCGTTCTCGACGCTCCACGCCGCGGACCGGGTCTACGGGCTGGGGAAGGCGCGCGCCGAGCACGGCCGTGTCTCCGACGTGACCGTGGCGATGGCCGGCTTCGGGGCCCGCTACCGCGGTCTCCTGGTGCTCGACGACACCGTGGCCTTCGAGGACGGCATCGTCGGAAACGCCTTCCTGTCGCGCTTCAAGGTCCGGCTCGATTTCTCCCGCATGGTTCTGAGCCTCGAGCGCCCCCGTCCTCCGGCCTGAGCGCGGATCGTGGCGCGCCGCGGCATACAATACGAATATTGTACGGTCAACGCGCGGCGAAGACGATACGGAGCGTTGGATCGGACGACGGGTTCCGGAATCGCGCGCGATCAGCGCAGGCGCAGCTCCATTTCCAACTGGACGAGCGGATGGCGAGACCAGCCGTTCCCGAGGAACCACCCGTCGGAGAGTCCCTCCGGAATGAGGGGCGCGAAGGAAAAGGCCTGCGTCGGGAAGGTCGCGGCGAGAGACTGGAGAAGGCGGGTGCCGTGTCCGCGCCGGCGCCGGGAGGGCGGAACGAACAAGGCGTGGACGCGGATCGTCTCGGAGTCCAAATCGCCGAGCATGGCGAAGGCGTGGTCGCCGAGGGCCAGCGCTCGAGACGGAGGCGCCAGGGCGGCGAGGGTCTGCGGGGCGAGGTTCCAGGGCCACTCCCGGCTCGCCTCCCGGGCGATGAGGCGGGCGACCCGGAACGGATCGGCGTCCGCGAGGGCCGCGGCAATCGAAGGCGCTGCGGCGGTCCGCGGGCAGATGAAGCCGACGAGGCGGCGCCGGACCTTGAACCCGCAGGTCTCGTAGAGCTCGCGCGCCGCGGCGTTGTTCTCCAGGACTTCGAGGATCATGCGTCGATCGCCGCGCTTGCCGGAATCCTCGATGGCCGTCGTGAGCATGCGCCGACCCAGCCCCAGTCCTCGAAACGGCGGAGCGACGGCCATGGCCGCCACGCGGGCGGTCCAGCCGCGGCGGGCCATCAGGATGATCCCGGCCGGCTTGCCCGATCGCCAGTACAGGGTGCTCGCGTAGGGATCGAGGTTCTCCGCGCGCATGCGCCGCTCGAAAGCTTGCGGCGTGAATGCCAGGCGCACGAGGTCACCCTCGAAGGAGGCATTGAAGGCGTCGGCCACGATTTCCGAAGTGTGGTCGGCGACCCGGGTTTCCCGGGCGCCCCGGGCCGCCGGCGGCCTTCGCAGGGCGGAGCCTTGCCGCGCCGGACGCCCGTGACGCGAACGCGGCGCCCGCCGCGCGGCGGGCGGACTGCTCGAGCGGTCGATCATGGCTTGGGAAGAGGCAGGGAGGCCTGGCCGAAAACGTACTTCCAGCCGCCGGGCGTGCGCACGTAGGTGTCGCTGAACCAGACGTGGTATTCGAACGGCTGGCCTTTGTCGACGCCCTTCTCCCACAAGAGCGCGGTCACGACCGCGGTGTCGCCCCACACGCGGACCGTCCGCTGTGTGTCCTCCTGATGCTCGTAGGTCGCGCTCTTCCGGCGCGCGTCTTCCAGAAGCTCGTCTTTGGTATGGATCCTGCCCCGTCCGGTGACCAGCGCGAAGTCCTCGGCCAGGATCCTGGCCATCGTGTCGGCGTCGTTGTTCCTGACCGCGGCCTGGTACTGCTCGTCGAGCGCGGCGACGGCCTTCGAGTCGTCGGCCTGGGCGGCCCGGGCGCGAGTTTCGTGCGGGAGCAGGACGGCGGTCAGCAAGACGGTGGCGGCGAGCGCCCTCGGACGCAAGGCGGCAATCTTTCTCATGGCGCGACGATACCGTCGGGCAGCGAGATCCGGTCGCCAACTTCGGACCCCAATGTCGCGGGTCCGGGACGACGGCCCAGGACCGAATCGAGCCTGGACGCCGCCTACCGCCCGTAAGCCGGGAGTGCGACGCGCTCCGGATGGGAGGATGCGGCGCCAGGGAATCTCCAGGGCGTCGGCCGCGCGGACGGAATCGCTCCTCCCGCTCCCCCCTTGTGGGGAAGAAAAAGGATGTCGAAAAGCGGCTTCCAGGTCGCGCCGGCGTCGGAGGAGGAATGGGCGACCTCCCGGACGCCGCCGTCCTGTGGTCTCCACAGGCCTCGCAGGAGCTCTTTGCCGCCGTCGGGCGAAGATTGAGGCCCTTCGAGAGTCAGACTGTTGCCCTCGAATCGCCCCTCGATGGTGAGGAGCTTTCCCCGGTTGGTCACCCAGGTCTGATGCCAGAGCTTCCGGCCGGCGTCGTAGGCCGTGAAGCTCTGTCCGACGACTCCGTTGTTGCCTTCGTAGATCTCGCGCAGCGCGCATCCGCCCAGGATGACGTCGACGCGCGCCCGCGCCGCCGGCGTCTTGAGATCCTCGACGTCATAGGCGTCCCAGTCTCCGACCCAGAAATCGAGGCTCCGGTACTCCGGGGCCGAGCACGGCGCGGGCTTCGTTTCCGCGGCGGGCGCCGCAAGAGAAGGAGCCCCTCCGCTGCCGATCCAGAACAAGGTGGCCGCGGCGAGAAGGCTCGTTCGCATCAGGCGTCGTCGCGCCTCCCGGCGGCGTCTCGGGGGGACCAGCTTTCGTCGATCTGGAAGAGCGGCCGCTGGAGCGCCCGCCGGTCGCCGCCTTCGAGCCTCAGGAGGGCGCGCTTGACCGCGAGCCCTCCCCCAAAGCCGGTCAGCGATCCGTCCGTGCCGATGACGCGGTGGCAGGGGATGATGATCGGAATCGGGTTGCGGCGGTTGGCGGCGCCGACGGCGCGGTACGCGGTGGATCGGCCGAGCCGCCGCGCGAGCTCGGCGTACGTCATCGTCTCGCCGTAGGGAATCGCTCGCAGGAGCGCCCAGACCTTCTGCTGGAAAGCCGTGCCCTCGAGAGCCAACGGCAGGTCGAAATCCTTGAGCGTTCCCGCGAAGTACGCCTGAAGCTGCGCGATGGTCGCGCGAAAGGGCTCCCGGGAACGGCGCCAGTCGGCTGCGGGCTCGATTCTGTGCGGACCGCCCTGAAAGGAGACGAGGCGAAGGCCCGCGTCGTCGCCCGCCAGGAGCAATGGGCCGATCGGCGTCGCGATCTCGCAGTATCGGATCATATCTGCGCGTGTCTCCGGTCCTGCGAGGGCGCCGCGGCCGTCGGGGAGGACCGGCGGACGACCTCGAGCCGCGCGATCTTCGCGGCGTCCGCGGCGGCTCGCCACAGGTAGATCGCGGCGTAGGCCCGCCAGGGCCTCCACCGCTCGGCGCGCTCCCGCAGCGCACCCGGCGCCAGCAACCGGCCTTCACCCGCCATGCGGCGAAGGACCAGATCGCCCGCGGGGAAGGCGTCGGGCTGGCGCAGCGCGCGCATGGCGATGTATTGCGCGGTCCAGTCGCCGATCCCCGGGATGCGCGCCAGGGCGTCGAGGGATGCCTCGTCGGTGCCGGCCAGGCCGATGCGGCCGGAGACGACAGCCTGCGCCAGTGCGCGGATGGCTCGGGCCCGGGCTTGCGGCATCCCGGCCAGATGGGCCTGCGCCAAAGCGTGGGCCGGAGGGAACACGACGGTCAGACCGCCGGCGTCGGCGATGGTCAGCCGTTCTCCGAAGGCCAGCGCCAGCCGCCCCGCGAGCGTCGACGCGGCGGCCAGGGTGACCTGCTGCCCCAGGATCGCTCGGACCGCCAGCTCGAACCCATCCCACGCGCCGGCCACACGCGGGGCCGGGTACTTGCGAACGAGCGGCGCGAGGAGAGGATCGCGCCCCAGATGGCCCGCGATCACGGTCACGTCCGCGTTCAGATCGAACATGCCGCGCAGCCGCGTCACGATCGGCAAGAGCGACAGAGCCTCCGAGAAGCGGATGCGCACTTCGAGCGACCGGGCGTGCCCTTCGTGCCGGACCTCCAGGATGCCGTGCTTGCCCTCGTGCTCGAACGAGCGGCGGTAGACGCGGGAAACGACCTCCTCGACACCGGGGATGGCGCGCGCGGCGAGGAACGCCAGGATCCCTTCCCAGTCGAAGGGCGGCCGGTAGGACAGCCGAAAGACGTACTCGTCCTGACGCGTTCGCAGCGCGACCGGCCGCATCCGGCGAAGCGCCGACGGCGTCCGGCCGAACAGCTTCCGCACCGAGTCGTTGAACCGGCGGACGCTCCGGAATCCCGACGCCTGCGCCACGATCGCCATCGGGAGATCGGTGTCGCTGATGAGCTCCTTGGCGAAGTGCAGGCGCCAGGTCCGCATGACGGCGAGGGGAGACGCGCCCAGGTGGAGCTGAAACAGGCGATCCAGGTGCCGGGCGCTCACCCCCAGCCGCCGGGACAGCTCTCCGACGCCCTGGTTCAAGAGCGCTCCTTCCGTGATCAGGCGCAGGGCACGGCTGACAGTCGTCGAAGTTCCGTTCCAGGCCGGGGTGCCGGGCGCCGTCTCCGGCCGGCAGCGCAGACACGGCCGGAACCCTCCGGCCACCGCCTCCTCCGCCGAGCGGAAGAAGCGGACGTTCACGCGCTTGGCCGTGGGCGAGGGACAGATTGGGCGGCAGTAGATCCCCGTCGAGAGGACGCCGATGAAGAAGCGTCCATCGAATCGCGCGTCGCGAGCCAGCCTCGCCCGGTCGCAGACCCTTTCGTCGAGCTCCACGGTTCCGGTAGGGTACGCCTCCGGCCGGCCGGTGGATCGCCACTTTCGGACTCGAATGTCGGCGGGCCGGCGCGGGCCGCGATGGGATCGAGCGCGGCGGATCGGCGCGGTCACGATTTCGCCACAATTGATCTCGAAAGTTCCGCGGCGGCGCTGCAGCGGACGCGCTTCTTTGCGGTTTGCTCGACATCGAGGAGATGTCGTCATGAGACGCGCGCGAGCCAGCCGACGAATTCCGAGAGCGCCCGTCGCGCATTTCCGGATTTTCCCGTCCCCCGCGGTTGATGATTCCGCGGCCATGCGCTATAGAGGGAGCGCCAAATCCATTTTCAACGTCCCCCAGGGCAACTGCAGGAGAACCGCATGATTCTTGCGCCTCTCTTGAGCCTCGTCCTCGCGGCGCTGCCGGCGGCGGCCGCGCCGGGACAGCGGGCCTCCGGCAAGGTGCTCGGCAAGGGAGAGGCGGCGCCCGTGATCACGCTCACGGCTCCGATGGGCGGCTGGACGGTCGACCGCATGGTCCTGGTGGAAGGCCGCGTGAGCGACGACACGATCGATCCGGTGACGGTGAGCATCAATGGCGACCGCTATCTCTTGAAGACGGTCCACGGCGCCTTCCAGCGGAAGTTTCCGGTCACCTCCGGCAAGAACGCGATCGTGGTCCAGGGCGCGAACGTCGGCGGAACCGGGCGCGCCGAGCGCACCATCTACGCGCAGGTGCCTCCGGTTCCCATCTTCCTGGTCTTGACCAGCGACACGGACGGCGTGTACACCGACCTTCACGTCTACGAGCCGCCCCCGGACGCGGCCGACATCGAGTCCGCCGGCAGAAACACTTCGACGCACGTTTTCTGGGCGCGCACGAGCTCCCCGTCGGGGGGTCGGTTCTATCTGAACGAGCAGGGCGGCGATTTCGACAGCCCGGGCTTCGGACCGTATCTCTACACGCACACGTCGCCGCCTCTGGGCTTCTACCGCGTAGACGTCAACTATTGGCCGAGCGGCGACAAGGCGCACACGGTCGCGACGCTGAACGTCGTGCTGTTCGGCGGCACACCCAACGAGATCCGGCGGCGCGTGCGGCTGCCGCTCGTCAAGCCCGGCGAGACGCAGACCCTGGCGTGGATTCGGGTGGACCGCGGAGGGCAGGCGCACGTCTACCTTCCCACCCTGGAGAAGAAGCCCGTGGACGCGCGCGTCTGGCCGGCGTGGGTGACCGACTTCCGGCACAAGCAGGGCGAGGACGGGATGAGCGAGGACAACTGACATGCGCGCGCTCCTGTTGCCGCTCATGCTGCTCATCACCGGCGCGCCAACCGTCGACGGCGCCCGCTTCCGTCTGTTGAACGAGGCGCTGGCGCAGGCGCAGAGCCCGCGCCCCGACTGGGATCCCGGCCAGCGCGACTGCGCCGGCTTCGTGCGATTCCTTTACAAGAAGTCCGTCGGCGAGAAGGGTGCCCTGTGGCGCGATCGCAGCGGCCGACTCGTGGCGTTCGTGACGGCGGAGGAGCTTCTCGGCTACAACTTCTCGCCCGTTTCGCGAGCGCCGGCGGACGACCGCGTCGAGACCGGCGATCTCCTCGCGTTCTACAACCCGGAGAAGCCTCCATCCGACGCGTGGCACCTCATGCTGCTGCTGCGGCCTCCGGGGGCCGTGCCCGACCGCATTCTCGTCGTGTACCACAACGGCGGGGCCGGACCCGACGGCGCCGTGCGCAAGGTCTGGCTCGAAGACCTGGCGACCGGGCCGCCCGAGTGGCGGCCCGCCGCGTCGAATCCGCGCTTTCTCGGCACCTTCCGCTGGAATGGCTGGCGCGAGCGCCCGCGCAGGGAGCCCTGACATGACCCCTCGGCACCGCCCGATCGCTCTGGCCGTCGTCGGCGTCTTTCTCGGCGCGTTGCGAGCCTTCGCCGACGAGGCCCCCGCCCCGGCGGTCCTGGCGCCGGAATACGAGGTCACGGTCTCCGACGGCGCGCGCCTGCGCAAGGTCCTGCGCGAGAACGCCTGGATGAAGGACTTTCAAGCGTCGAACCTGTTTCGCGGTTCGATGGTGCGCCTGGGCCCGGTCCTCTACGCCGCCGGCGCGAAGGACTCCTGGAAAGGACGTCTCGTCGATTTCCTCGCGGACCGGTTCGTGGACGGGCGCGCCCTGCGTCTTTCCTACTTCCACGCGCCCGGTCTGGTCAGTCCCTTCGGCGTCTCGCTGCCCGCGCTCACTTCGGCAGAGCGCGAGGCGGCGGCTCTCGTCGTCAGAGCGCTTCGATCCGGAGACGACGTGCCCACGCGCATCGCTCTCGAGGGCGGCCGTGTCGAAGAGGTCGCCGTCACGCCGATCGCCCTGCAGTTCCAGCGGTTCGCGGTCGCCCAGACGCCCACCTGCCTGGCGATCAGCCGCGACCCGCGCGTCGCCGCCGCGCTCTCGCGCCGCTGCGCGCCCGAGCCGCGCCCGGCGGCAGCCGTCATCGACGTCGACACGCGCGCGTTCTTCTCGGCGTGGTCGACCGTCGTGGAGCGTCTCTTCGGCGTGGGACGGAGACTCACGCTGACGTTCGACTGGGACTCCCGGCGCGCGCGGTTCACGCCGTCGGGCGGCGAGCTCGCGCTGGCCAGGGATCATCTGCTGAGCGTCGGCCCCGCCGACGCGGCGCTCCTCGGTGCGATTCCCGCCGACGCGCTCTTCTTCGCCACGGTCTTTCTGCCCGATCCCGGCCCGCTCTCGATCGCGTCGGTCCAGACGTACTTCAAGACCGCGGCCCAAAGAAAGGACGCTCGCGCGGTCCCGGTTTCCGTGGTCTACCTGGGGATGCAGACCGCCAGAGGAGACAAGCCGGAAGCGCTCTCGGTCCTGCTCGTGGCGCAGCCCCGCGGCGATGACGGCGCGCTCGCCGATCTGGACGCCCTCTTCAATCAGAGCGCGGCGTACGAGGTTCACGCTTCGCGGGCCTGCCCGGGATTCGTCGCGCTCTCGCCGTCGAAAGCGGCGCTCGACCGCATCGGCGAGGTCTGCGCCGGACGCCAGCCGTCGTTCCGGCAGATGTCGCCCCGACTTCTCGCGGCGTTCACGCGGCAGCCTCTGTCCTCGGGAGTCTTCTGGAACGCGGGGGGGTTTCTCAAGTCCGCCGTGGCGTGGGGCTGGCAGCGCGACACGCCGGACCGCGCGGGCGACGAGTCGGCCAGGCGGCGCGGCGAGACACCGCCTCCCCGCGAGCTCGTGGAGGCCATGCAGCTGCTCGAGCGCCTCCCGATGTACGCCTTCGCCGGCCGCGCCCAGGGCAGCGCCGTCGTCTTGACCGGAGCCGAGCCATGAAGCGCCGCGTCTTCGCGCTCCTCCTCTGCTTTCAGGCCGCGGGCCTCGTGGCCAAGGAGCTCTACATCACGGTGCGTCGCGACTTCGGCGCGGCCGAGGCGCCGGAGATCGAGCTGCACTACGGACGGGAAGCGCCTTTCACGGTGCGCATCTACCGGCCCAGGGATATGAAGGAGTTCGTCACCGGCCAGATCGATCTGCGGCGCGCGTGGCGGGAGCCGGCCGTGGAGTGGAACAGCGCGAAGTATCTCTTCGCCGGTCTCAACAAGACGCGGCTTCAACTCGAGTGGCTGCGCTCGGCCGCGAACCTCGAGATGCGCCGGAGCCTGATGGGCGAATTCGGCGGTTCCTCCGCGCCCTCCGGGACCCGTCTCTCCGAAGGCCCGGCGAAAATCGTCGCCGGCCCCGCCAACTTCACGCTCGTCACGGAGCTCTCGTTCGAGCCCGACGCGGCCGATGTGCGCACGCCCTTCGACGTGCCCGGTTTCGACTGGTGGTTCTCGCGCGAGGGAAGCCTGCGGCAGAAAGTGGTCCGGCTTCCGAAGCTCGCGCCGGGTTTCTATCTGGTGCAGGTGCTGCAGGGAGATCTCGAAGGCCAGGTCGTTCTCGTCGTCAACGACCTCTCGGCCGTGGTCCAGCAGACCGACGGCGCCGCGCTGGTGCGGGTGGCGCGGCGCGACGGCCGCCCGGCGGCGGGCGCCGAGGTCGAGGTGCGCAACCTGCGCGGCCAGTGGATCGCCACCGGAAAGACGGACACCAACGGCGTCCTGGCTCTCCAGGGGTGGAAGGATTCCGAGCTTCTGGTCGTGGTGCGGGAGAAGGATTCGGTCGCCATCGTGGACACCGAGTTCTTTCCAACGACGGCGGTCTTCCCCGACGTCTACCTCTACACCGACCGGCCGCTCTACAGGAACGGCGCGACCGTTCGCTTCAAGGGCATTCTTCGGCAGCCGGCGGACGGCCTGAGCCGGCTGTGGAGCTCGCTGACCGGACGCGCCGACGCCGCGCGGGTGTCAATCGTCGATCTTTCGGGGAAAGTGATCGTCCAGGAGGTCGACGCCCGCGTCACGCCTTTCGGGACCTTCTCCGGATCGCTGCCGATCGGTTCGGGCGACTTGAACGGCGTCTACCGGGTTCGGGCGACGATCGCCGGGGCGAGCCACGCGGGCGAGTTCCGCGTGCGGGAGTACGTGAAGCCGCTCTTCTTCTTCAAGGTCCAGACCGACCAGGAGACGCTGCAAGCGGGCGCCACGCTGACCGCGTCCGTGGCCGTGGAGCGCTACGCCGGCGGCGTGCCTCCGGGCGTGAAGGTCTCGGCGCAGCTCTTCCGCGTCCGTGCGCAGACGCCGCAGTGGGTGGAGGACGCCGGCCTGGGCGAGGCGGGGAGCGCCACGACGTATGGATGGGACGCCAGGGGAGAGGGCGACGCCGTCTCCGTCCCCTATCCCGTGGCGAGCGTCGAGGACGTGGAGATGGACGGGGAGGGCAAGGCGAGGCTCCAGCTGAAACTGCCCGAGACGCTGCCGGGGCCGCCCAACTACGACTACAGCTTCGTGCTCCGCCTGTTCGGGCAGGACCCCGACGGCAACGCGTCCGCGTTTTCGAAGACCTTCCTCGACGTCCGCAGCGAGGTCGTGGCCCTGGCGCGTATGTCCTCCGTCTACGCCAGCCCGGAGCATGCCGCGCGGCTGTCGATCCGCGCCGTGCATCCGTCCGGGAAGGCGTACGGAAAGACCAGGGGCTCGATCGCCTGGACCCTGACGCCTTACAAGCTTCCGCCCGTTCACCGGGAGACGAGCTTCACCACGGGGGAGGACGGACGGTTCGACCTGGCGATCCCGGTGGATGCGTCGGGCCGCCTCGACGCGCTCGTGACGCTCCGCGACCGGTTCGAAAAACCCACGACGGCCGAGGCGACGATCGTGGTCGCGCCGCGGGAGCCCGGCGCGCCGGTGGTGGACGTTTCGGAGGTCACGATTCTCCAGGAGCGCAGCGTGTTGGCGCCCGGCGACGTGGCCCGGGCGCTCATTCTCCTCCCGGAAGGCTGGGGTGAGCGCGGCGAGAACCACGGCCGCCTGTATCTGACGATCGCCGGAAGGAAGATCTACGAGCACCGCGTCCAACCGGTCGACGGCCTCTCGACGTGGATTTCCGTGCCGATCGTCCCGGCGTACGGCACGGCCGCTTACGTCGTCCTCGGCTACGCCGATCCGGTTCGTGGCTGGATCGAGCGCACCCTCACGTTGACAGTGCCGCCCAGGGACAAGGCGCTCGCCGTAGCGGTGAAGCCGCAGCTGGCGTTCGTGAAGCCCGGGCAGCGCCAGGGCATTTCGGTGCGGGTCGTGGACGCCGCGGGCAAGCCGGTCGAAGCGGAGGTCTCGATCTCCGTGGTGGACAAAGCGGTCCTCGCGCTGCAGCCCGAGTTCCGCCCGTCGCTCCTGGCGTTCTTCTATCCCGTCGAGCGGCTCAACCTCATGAGCTTTTACAGCCGCGAGTTTCAGTCCTACGGCTACGGCGAGCGCCTGGCGCGCCTCTTCCGCCCGAACTTCTGGATGGCGGCGACGAAGCCCGACAAGAAGGACAGCAAGGAGGAGGACACGGCGTATTGGAACGCGCGCGTCCTCACGGACACCGACGGACGGGCCGCGGTCTCGTTTCGGCTGCCGGCCAACCAGACGACGTGGAACGTGTCGGCCGTGGCCGTGGACACGCGCGGCCGTTTCGGCGAGGGAGGCGCGGAGTTCGGCACGAACGCGAAGGTCACGTTCTCCGTCGCGGCGCCGCCGTTCCTGCGGGCCGGCGACAGCGCGCAGGTGCGCCTCCTGGTTTCCAACCAGGACAAGGCGGCCCGCGCGGTGAAGGCCTTCCTCGAGCTGCCCGCGATCGTCGCGTCCGCGGCGCCGCCCTCCGTCTCCGCGACGCTCGCGCCGAAGGGCGAAGCCTCCGGCCGCGGCGTGCTGACCCTCAAACAATCCGATCCCTCGGGCGCCGTCGCCCTGAAGACGACGCTGTCCTCCGACGGCGATATCCAGCGATTCGAAAGCTCGGTGCGCACGCTCTCGTCGACCGTCGAGTTCGTGGAGACTCGCGACGTCAAGGCCGGCGAAGCCATGACGCCGCCGCTGGCGCAGGGGGAAACCCTGGCCGGCGTCCGCATCTTCGCCACCAGCGATCTGGCGGCGGCGGAGCTGCCCGCGCTGCGCTGGCTCATGGCCTACCCGTACGGATGCGCCGAGCAAGTCGCCAGCGCCACCGTGCCGAGCCTGCTGGCGCGCGGTCTCCTCGATCCTCAGTACGGCGTTCGAACGCGCGAGCAGGAGGACATGCGCAAGAACGCGCTCGCGTTCTCCGATGCCGGGCTGGCGCGATTGAAGTCTCTTCAGAACCTGGACGGCTCCTTCGTGTGGTGGCCCGGCACCGGCAAAGGGGATCCTTCCATGACGGCGATCGTCCTCTCTTTGCTCTCCTCTCTGGACGATCCCGAGCCGCTGAAGGCTCTCGACGGCCCGCGGTCGTTGGGCTGGTTGAAGTCTCAGGTGCCCGAGCGGGCGTCTTCGCTCGGGATCGCGGTCACCTACATCGAGGCCCGGCTGCGCGTGCTGGGGCTCCTGCCCGAAGCCGGCGGGACTCTGGAGGCGACGCTGCGCTTCCAGGCCGACTGGGTGAAGGGCAGCGGCACGGTGCTCGACGAGTCTCTCTTCCTGCTGGCGCTCAAGGGCTTTGGATTCGACGTGAAGCCGGGCTTCGGCCGGATCGCGAGCGATCTCCTCGCGGACGTCGGCGGAGCCGTCCATGCGTCCCTGAACGGCGCTCCGGCCGACCCGAAGAAGTGGACGCCGCTCGTCGGCGACTGGCCGAGCTACCCGGGCCGGCTTCCGTCGACGCTCTCCGTGGCCGCGCACGCGCTCCACGACTACGGCCGCCTCGACGCGGCTGCCACGGGCAAGCTGTCCCGGCGCCTTCTCGCGTCGTTCGACGGCCGCCACTTCGGGTCGACGTTCGAGACGTCGGGCGTCCTCGTCCATTCCGCCTGGCTCCTCCAGGAGGCGATGCGCGAAGCCCGCGCGCTGCCGCCTCCCCGGATCACGGCCGGCGGCCGGGAGATCGAGAGCGCCCGGCTCACCGTGCGCCAGACCCCGGGGGGCGTCGAGATCGACGTGGACCCGGCCGCCGCGGCAGGGGGCCCGATCGCCGTCTCCGGCGCCGGCGACGCCGTGGTTCTCAAGGCGCGCGTGGCGCGGAACGTGCCGCTCGACCGCGCGCCGGCCGTGCCGGGCGGATGGAATCTGGAGAAGGAGTACTTCCGGCTCGACGGCAAGACCGGGGCGCTCGCGCCGCTCGGTGGACGCGTCCGCATCGGCGACCTGGTGTACGTGAAGCTCACGTTCCGGCCCCGCCGGGGATCGCTTCCCTGGTGGAGCTCGTCGTACTACGCCTTGACCGACGAGATCCCGGCCGGGCTCGCGGTCGTGGAGCAGGACCGGGTCTACGACGCCGCGCCCTTCCGGCTGAGCCTCCATGCCGGGGGGTACACCACCCGAGACGTCCGCAACGACCGCATTGCCTGGACCTTCTCCTTCGCGCGCAACTGGATGGACCGCGCGTACCAGACCGGGTACATCCTGCGCGCGCAGTACGCCGGCGACTTCGCCACGGGCGTGGCCCGACTCGAGGACTTCTACGATGAGTCGCTCTACTCGCAGACGGCTTCTCGCCGCGTCGGCGTGGATCCTCTGCGCGACGGCCCGCGCCGCTGACGTCCGGTTCGCGCCGGAGATTCCCGCCGCCGACGCCGCGCGGTGGGAATCCCTGTCGCGCGACGCGTGGTCCTCGTGGGAGGGCCGGCTGGGCGTCCGGGTCGAGCGGCCGCCGCTGTCCGTTTCGCTCGCGGATACGGCCGCGATGCCGTCGGACTTCGGTAGGACCCGCGGCGGCAGGATCGAGCTCCATCGCCTCCTGGCCCGGGGCGCCGCGGACGCGGTCTTTCGCCACGAGCTCGCGCACGTGTTCCTCGAGAGCCGCTGCGCGGACCTCGCCAGCGGCGCGCCGATGCTCTCGGAGGCCTTCGCGCTCTTCGTCTCGGGCGACGCTGCGCGCCGCACGTTCGAGGGCACCCGCTTCCTCTACGCATCGGCCGCGAGGGACTGGCTTCTGGCCAACGCGGCGGATGCGCGGGCGGACTCGCGCGTTGCGCAGCAGGCGCTCGCGCGCGTCCTGGCGCAGTCGGAGCCCTCGCGGGCTTGGGAGGAGCTCTTCACGCGTCTGCTCTCATCCTGCGGCGGCGCGACCTTCTCGGCGAGCGGCGCTCTGACCGACTTTCTCGACACCGTCCGCGGCGCGGGTAAGGCCCCGGCGCCGTCGCGGGTGGACTTCCTGCTCATCGATGGTCTTTCGGGGGAGATGCTGGCCCAGGACGGCCGTCCGGGCGGCCGCTTTCCCGTCGGATCGATCTTGAAGCCGTCGCTGGTGGCGGCGCAGCCGGCGCTCATGGAACCGCGGGCCGCGCGCAATGGCCTGGAATGGCACTGTCCGGGGCCGCCGAAACCCGGCGAGGTCTTCACATGGGAGCGCGCGCTCGCCTCCTCCTGCAACGGCTTCTTTCTCGATTTCGGCGCCGCGTCGCCGGAAGGCTTCGCCGCGTGGGAAGAGGAAATGCGGCGTTTCGGCCTCCGTTTCGCGGACCGGACGGTGGACATGGAGGAGCGCATCGGTCTGGCCGAGGGGATCACGGTCTCGCCTCTCGAGGCGGTCCGCCTCTTTGCCTGGCTCGACCGCAAGGCTCCATTCGTTGTGGATGCGCTCCGGCGCACGGCCCGAGACGGAACGCTGGCTTGCGCCGCGGAGGCCGGCTGGTTCGCGGCGCGGGGAATCGCATTGAAGACGGGCACGGTGCGCGACGCCGCCAGCGAGCCGCTCCACGCGTGGATTCTGGCGGTCGGGCCGCGCGACGGCACCGGAGCGCCAGCCTTTGTCGCCGCGCTTCATGCGACGGGGCGGGCGACGGGCTCGCTCCTGCCCGACTTGAAACGCCGCGTCCTCGACGCCTTGACCGGACTCGAACGGCCCGCGGAAGTTCAGATCCTGGCGCTCGTGCCGGGCGGCGGAGTCGGGCTGGCGTGCGACGACTCGGCGCCGTTGGCCGTTCGCGGGGCGTCGGGCGAGTGGCGGCTGGAGAGCCCCGGAAAGGCCGTCGCTCCGGGAACCCTCGTGCCGGGTGAGCTCTACGTCTGTCCCGCCGCCGCGCTCGCCATGACCTGGGGCGACGGCCGCGGGGAACCGCGGCGTCGGCGTTCCTTCGGCGCGCTGCGGGTCGAAGCAGAGCCCGCCGACGATGTGCGCTCTTCCGTGCCGCTGCGGGCGCGCAGTGCCCGAGCGCGCCGCGGCTCGCGGTTCGTGCTCGTAACGAGCGAGCGGTCCTATGCCACTTCGAGCCTCCTGTCCGAGCTGCCGGCCGGGCACACGGAGCTCCTGGCCGCCCTGTCTCTGATCGTGCGCAACAACCGGCTCGCGCACCGCCACGGCGACCGTCCTCCCTGCGACACGACCCACTGCAATCTTTTCGGCCAGGATGGGAACGTGACCGCCGCGGAGCGGGAGCGGGCGCGGCGCGCCGTGAGGCTGACCGCGGATTTCGAGATCGCGGCACCCGAAGCGGGACGAACGTGGATGCCTTTCTTCCTCGGCGGCAGCGGCGGTTGGACGCAGGTTCGCAGCCGCGCCGTGGTCGCGCAGGCCCTGGGTCTCGAGGCAGAGCCGGAAAGTCTCTTGCGCGCGGCCGACGGCGCGTTCGAAGTCGCGGCGCCTGCCGCGCGCCGCTTTCCGTGCGAGGTGCTTCGCAACCAGCTCCGGCTGCCGTCCTGTCCGGAAAGTGTGACGCCCCTTCCCCGCGAGTTTCGGTTCAGCGGGACAGGCGAAGGCCACGGCGCCGGCCTCGATCTGACGCGCGCCGCCGCGGCGGCGGCCGAAGGCGCCGATTTTCGCGAAATCCTGGCGCGGGCCTGGCCGGATGCGCGCGTCGTCCCGGCGTCGCCGGTGATGGGGCCATGAAGCGCCCGTCCGGTTCGTGGCGCGGATTCCTGCCGGGCGGCGACCGGCGCTCTCCGGCGCGCTCCGGTCGAGCGCTGGCTCTCGTTCGCGAAGAGCCTCAGCGTGTGGGCGGGCTCGCGGCGCCGACCGGCGACGGCGACTGGCTGGTCTGGCTGCGGGCCCTGGACCTCCTCGAGAAGCTCGCTCGGCCGCCGGCTCTCCGCTGACGCGGGGCGCCGCCGGGTCGGGTCAGGCCGACGGCGCCGCGGACGCTCTCAGATCGGCGTCCCGGCCGTGCCGCGCCGACTTCGGGCGGGCAGCGAGGAAGACGGCGAGCACCGCGGCCACCGGCGGAATCCAGGCGTCGGCTTCCTTCATGGCCAGCAGAGTCGCGCCGGCGATTGCGCACCAGATCACCGGTACGACCAACAGGGCCCAGCGCCCGCGGCCGCCGGCCAGCAACAGGACGCCGAGCGTGGCGACGGCGGTCGGATCCGGCGCCACGCCGAAGAGCTCCGCCTGGCGCCATCCGCGGCCGGAGAGAAGGCCGGCCATCGGCTCGATGGCGAGCGCGAAGAAGAGGATCCACGCGCCCGCGCGGCTCGTTCGGTCGGAGGGCCGGTCGAACGAGAGCCAGCCGGCGACGGTCCCGAACCCGAGCAGGAGCGCCGCCTCCAGGCCGAAGCCCCACGCGAAAGAGACGGCGGCCCAATTGATCGTCGCGTAGCGGTGCGCGTGGAAGGCGATCGCGACCCATAGCCAGCATGCCCCGAGAACGGCGGTGATCGCGCGGCCGCGCCGGGCCTCGGAGCGGCGCAGGACGATCCAGATCGTCAGCCCGAGGCCGAACGCCACGAGTTGGAGGGGCCAGATGTCCCGGTTGTAGAGCTCGAACAGCCGGAAGTACGTCCGGGGGGAGAAGAGCAGGAAATCGGAGAGCGTGTAGGTCCACCACTCCGACATGGGCTACAGGCTCTCGACGTGCGCGGCGATGCGGCGGCGCAGGGCCTCGTCGGGCAGCCGTCCGCAGGACGCCCCCATGTTCTCCAAGACGTGGTCCGCGCGGGTGGTCGCGGGGATGGCGCAGACGACGGCCGGATGCGACACGATGAACTTCAGCAGCACCTGGGCCCAGTTGGCGCAGTCGATCTCCCCGGCCCAGGCCGGCAGGGGAGAGCGCTCGACCCTTCGGATCAGCTCGCCCCGGCGGAAGGGCCGATTGCAGATCACGCCGATGCGGCGCTCGCGCGCCAGAGGCAGGATCCGCGCCTCGACGTCGCGATCGAGGGCGTTGTAGGAGACCTGAACGAAGTCGATCGGTTGGCTTCGCAGGATTCGCTCCACCTCGTCGTGCCGGCGCCCCTCCGACGTCGTGACGCCCACGTAGCGAAGCCGTCCGGCGGCCTTCATGGCGAAGAGTCTGGGAAGATGCTCCTCCCACGACATGAGGTTGTGCACTTCGAGCAGGTCGAACCGCGCCACGCCCCAGCGCCGGCGCGACTCTTCGATCTGCTCCGGGCCGCGTGCGCCGGACGCGATCCAGACCTTGTCGGCCGCGAAGACCTGCGCGGGATTTCCCAGCTTGTGGAGGCCGTATCCGATCACTCCCTGCGACGATCCGTACATGGGAGAGGAATCGATCAGGCGCCCGCCCTGGTGGAAGAACGCGCGCATCACCTCCGCGCAGGAGTCGCGCGCCGCGGGGTCGTCGCCGACGTTGAACGTGATCCAGCTGCCGAGCCCGACGAGGGGCAAGTTCTCCCCCGTCGACGGGATCGGCCGGGTCAGGACCGGTCCGGGACGAGCCACGCCGGCCGCGGGACGAGCCTGCGCTTTCCACGGACGGAGCATCGAAGCGGCACCCGCGACCGCCACACAGGTCAGGAAGCTGCGGCGGGTGATCGTGTCGGCGTGGAGCATCCGGCTCTCCTCCTCAGCGGCGGCTCGATTCTCATGGAACGCGACGGCGCCGTCGTTCATTCCGAGGCGCCGCTATCTGAGGCCGGTGGAGCGTTTCGAGGGCCCGGAGCATGGAGCAGAATCAGGGATGAGGCGGACGTCGTGAAGCGGCGAAGGCGAAAGGGGAAACTGTGGCGGCCAAGGCTCCGGCCGCGCGCCGGGCGCAAGCTCCCGCGCGAGCTGCGCGTCGGCAACGTTGGCCACCTTGCGGCCGCGCTTGCCGAAGGTTTGCGAGATCCGGGCTTCGCGATCCTTCTTCAAAGGATCGATGAGTCGCCGATCCTGAACGGCAACGGGGTGCGAGTTTTTTTTCGCGGCCCCGAAACCTTCCAGGCCATGCGCGCGGCGATCGACGGGGCTCGTAAGGACGTCCTGCTCGAGTCCTACATCTTCAAGGACGACGCGACCGGGCGTTCGCTCCTGGAAAGCCTGGGGTCCGCCGTCGCTCGCGGTGCGACCGTTCGCGTGCTCGCCGACGCATTCGGCTCGATCGCCACCCGGCGGGAGTTCTGGAAGGAAATGCGCGAGCGGGGCATCGAGGTCCGCCTCTTCAACCCCCTCTTTCCTCACCTTTTCCTTCAGCCCTTTCGCGACCACCGGAAGATCCTCGTTGTCGACGGCGTCACGGCGTTCACCGGCGGCATGAACATCGGCGACGAGTACGGCTCCTCCCGCCTGTCCGGGCGCGGCGGCCCGTGGCGGGACACGCACGTGCAGGTCGATGGGCCAGCGGCGTGGGCCATGGCCATCGTGTTCACGGAGGCCTGGCACGCGGCCGGCGGCAGCGACGTCGCACTCGAGTCGCTGGAGCCGCCGACGGGCGGCGTTCCGATCCTCGTCCTCGACTCGCGCCCGTTTCGCGGCACCGGCGAGATGGCGTCGTCGCTGGCGGCGATCCTCGCCGCGGCGCGGGAGCGGATCTGGATCACGAACGCCTATTTCGCGCCGCGATGGCGAGCCGTCGAAGCCCTCGGTGACGCAGCCCGGCGCGGAGTCGACGTTCGGCTTCTCTTGCCCGGCCGCAGCGACGTGCCGCTGGTGCGACATGCCGGCCATGGCTTCTACGCCGCCCTGCTCCGACGGGGCATTCGCGTCTTCGAATACCAGAGCGCGGTCCTTCATGCCAAGACCGCGGTCGCCGACGATTTCCTCTCGTTGACGGGATCGAGCAACCTCGACTTCCGGTCCTTCCATTTCAACGCCGAATGCAACGTCCTCATCCTGGACTCGGAGACCGGCCGGACCTTCTCCAATGCATTCGAGGAGGACTTGAAGGTTTCTACCGAGATCACTCCCGAGCTCTGGGCGCGCCGTTCTCTCCTCCACCGAGCCGGCGACTCTCTCGCGCGACGGCTCGGTCCGATCCTCTGAGGAGACGGAGATGGAGAGTGGGGCCTCCGCGGGAATGCGAGAGGTCGCGATTCAGTCCCGCAGCGCCTGCGGCGGAGGCGGACGCCGAACCGTGGGCCACGCCGACGGAATGGGCCAGAAAGATGAGCCACGGGACGGGTGCTCGCGGTGCTGTGGGAACGCGGTAGGACGGCTTGAGACGGGAATTGCGAGGGGCGGGAGCGCCGGTCAGGCTTGCGTCTACTCCCGTCCCGGAGGCGGCTTCTCGGAGCTCCGCTTCTTCTCCATGGCCTGCTTCATCGCCTCCTGCTGCTTGTTGAAGTAGATCGAGGCGTGGATCTTGTCGCAGAAGTAGAAGCCGCCGGCGGCATGCGGATGCTTCGTCCACTGCTGGCAATAGTCGCAGAGGCGCTGACCCCCGAGCCGGCGCACCATGGCGTCGGCGGCATCAATGACCGTTGCGAAGAGCTTGGCCATACGGTCTCCTTGCGGTTGGTCCGCGAGCCGAACGGGAGGCCGGATGCCCCCGAGGGGGAGCGGAATCGTCCCGACCGCTCTCCCGGCTGTCCCGATTCTCCTCTCCACGCTAACTCGGTCTTTGCCTTCGAGCAACCCCGATCGTCATCGGAGCACCGGCGGGAGCAACCGCGACCGGGTCAAACGTCCGGCCGTGGGCGCACGATTCGGGCTCGCCGGCGCGGATTCGGGCTCGCCGGCATCCACGTCGGTGGAGGGGTTTTCCCCCGCGGCCGATTCCTCGCCCGCGACCGGCGCGTGCGTGCCGTCCGCGCTTTGGGGCGTGAAGATCAACGCTTCCTTTTTGGGGATCGGGGGGGGCGCGGTGGGGACAAAGCGCGCCGGCGCGGGTCGATGGCATGCTCTGGCCGCGATGCTCGAGACACGACGGCTTTCGACGGGGCTCAAGACCGCAATCCTGACTTGCGCGCTCGCGGCGACGGGAGCCGCCGGAGACCGATCCGGCGCGGCGAAGGATCCGCTCGCCGCCGAGATCGAGCGCTGGTCGGCGTTTCTGCGCGAGAGCGCGGCCACCGACCAGGACTCGACTCAGGTCAAGGCCGTGAGCCAACCGGTGCTCGCGGCCGCCGCGGAAGGCCTGCGCGCCGGCCGCCGCTCCTTCGCTCTGGCCCGTCTGGCCGCCGTGAGCGGTTACCTCTCGGCGTCCCGGTACCTGAGCGAAATACCGCCTGCGAAATTAAACGATCCCGCCGCGTTCGAGTCGGAATGGGCCCGAACGGGCCTCGCCCTGCGTGACGATCTGGGCGGGCTCTCTCCCGGGGCGCTCTCCGGCGTGCAGCCGGCGGCGGTTCGCGCGGTCGGCGAGGCGGCCCTGCCGCAGGTGAAGGCCTACTACGAGGCAAGCCTCGATTTCGGGCGCAACACGATGGCCCGATCCGGACTCTTCTATATCGGCACGGCTCTGGGGCAGCGCGACTTCGTGAGGTTCTGCCGAAGCCTCTCGACCGCTTCGGGCCGCCGCGCCCCTGGGCTTCGATCGATCGCCGGAGAGCTCGACCGTCTGGAAGGCGAGATCCTCGAGGCCTATCGGCCCCCGGCCTCCATCGACAGACACGGCGAGTTCATCTCGGCGAGCGCGACGTTGAACGAGGCTCGGCAGCTCGACGCCGCGGGCCTTCGCTACGGCGCTCTCCTGCGCTACCTGCAGGCGGCGCTGGGCCTGGCGCCGCTGCGTCCGTCCGGCCCGCCTCTCGCCGCCGCCGCCCTCGCCGCACGGCTGGCGGAGTTCGACCGGCGGCTGACCTCGGGCGACGTCGACCACACGATCGGCCGAATTTTCCTCGAGGCGGCACAGTCCGAGACAGCCGGAGCCCCAACGGGCGTCGGCTCGGGCACCGCCGCGGCCGTCGTCGGCGACGTTCTTCCCCGTTACTTCGCCGCGCTCGAGCCCGCCCGGCGGGAGCCGCCCAAACCCGAGCCCCGGGTCACCGTCACGCTCGTGCGCTGGCCCTACACCTGAAACCTCTCCGACCCGGCAAGTTTGCTGGCGCAGAGCGTGGTCCAGGATTTCAAGGGCCAGGCGCGTTTCGTGGCCGAGAACTACGGAGACTCCAGGCTGGCGAAGCGGTTCGGCGTGACGTTCTATCCGGCGATCTTCGTCGACGACGTGCTGGTGGCCACGCCCAAGGACTTCGACAACGACGACGAGAAGGCCGGCGGCCGCTACATTCCGTTCAAGAGCGCCGCCTCCCACGAGCGGTTCCGGGCCGACCTGTCGCGCACGATCGGGCTGATTCTCGCTGGCCGGAAGGATTCCGCGCGGTCGGAGGCTGCCCCGGCCAAGATGAGCGCCGTCGACAAGCTGCCGGATGTCGCGCTCACCGACCTCGACGGCCGGCGCCTCTCGCTCGGCGGCCTGGCCGGGAAGGTGGTTCTGGTGGAAATGTGGGCGACCTGGTGCCCCCCGTGCCGCGGGACGCTCGGCTGGTTGGGCGGGTTGAAGAAACGGTATGGGGATCGCGTCGCCGTGGTCGCGATTGCGGTTCGGTCCGAGGAGGCCGATGTCCGGAAGCTCACCCAGGAGCTGCAGCTCCCGCTGGTCTGGGCCATGGGAACTCCGGATCTTTCCCGGGCCTTCGGAGACGTCGCCGCCCTGCCCACGCTCCACCTCTTCGGCGGCTCCGGCCGCGCCGAGGCGTCTTTCTACGGCGCGCCGCCCGAGCTGCACGCGGAGGTCGAAGCGAAGCTCGCCTCGCTGCTCGAGTCCTCGAGTCGCTGAGGCCTGGCAGCGCTGTTGCTTGATCCTCGAGAGGAGTCTCGGCTCCACGCGGTGGAGGTTCCGGGCGGGGAGGCACGCGATGGGACCGACGGCGCAGCGGACGAAACGCAACAGCAGCGGGAGGTGTTCATGGCGAGGAGATCGAGCGGCGGTCGGAAGTACGGAAAGAAGGCCTCGAGCAAGGTCGAGCGGGCCATGCGCGAGCGAAAGAAAGGAACTCTGCGCTCGGGCCGATCGGGCAAGAAGGTCACCAGCCGCAAGCAGGCGATCGCCATCGGCCTGTCGGAAGCGAGGCGCTCCGGCGCCAAGGTCCCGAAGAAGACGCAATGAGAGGAGTGCCATGCTTGATGACGCAAATGCTCAGCCAATGCTTCCGGTCAAGGACCTGACGAAGGCGCGGGCGTTCTACGAGGAAGTTCTGGGGCTGCGGAGGGTTCACGAGGAGCCCGGCGTCGTGGCCACCTATCGGAGCGGCGGCACGACGCTGAACGTCTACCTCTCGGACTTCGCCGGCACGAACAAGGGGACGGCAGCGCTCTGGGAGGTCGACGATCTGGACGGTACCGTGAAGGAGCTCAAGGCCAGGGGCGTCGCGTTCGAGCACTACGATGAGCTCCCGGGCCTGAAACGGGAGGGAGATATTCACCGCGGGGACGGTTTTGGCGTCGCTTGGTTCAAGGACCCCTCCGACAACATCCTCTCGATTCAGTCCAGACCTTCCGGAGCGGAGACCGCCTGAGACCGGGCCTCCCGAACTCCTTGCCGCCGGGCGGCCGATGGGAGAGGATCGGCGGCAACCGCCGGGAGGATCGGATGCGCGCCGGCCCCAGGACCGGCGCCCGGCCATGACGCGGCTCCGCGCGCTGCTGCGGCGTCGTGTTCCCAAGGGATACGGCGAATCGATGGAGTGGGGCGCGATTTCGTACTCCATCCCTCTGGAGGTTTTTCCGGATACCTACAACGGTCAGCCGCTCGCCTATGCGGCGCTCGCGTCGAAGAAGAGTCATTTCGCGATCGACCTGATGGGCGCGTGGGCCGACGCCTCCCTCCGCAAGAAGCTGGAGGACGGCTTTCGGAGGGCCGGAAAAAAGCTCGATATGGGCAAGGCCTGCATCCGCTTTCGCTCGCTCGACGACCTCCCGCTGCAGGTCATCGGCGACGTGGTCGCGGCCGTGCCGCCCAGGAAATACCTCCAGGCTTACAGGAAGAGCCGCAAAGAGCCGTCGAAGGCCCGGAAGGCAAAGACGGCCGGAAAAGCCTGACCCTCGGCCTCGGGCCGGCGAGGTCCGCAGGCCGTCATCCCTTCTCCCAGCACGGGCCGACCTCGCGGACCTCGATGGTCGACCATTCCGCGGCGGGGCACTCGCCGGCGATGGCAATGGCCTGCTCTTTCGTCGCGCAATCGATGAGGAAAAAGCCGCCGACGATTTCCTTGCATTCCGCGAAGGGCCCGTCCCGCACGACGCGTTTGCCGCCTCGGACCTCGACGCGCGCGGCGCCGGCGTCGGATCGCAGCGAGTCGCTGGCCTTGCGCAGGCCGCGAGCCTTGAGATCGTCGGTGAAGCGCACCATCCGCTCATACGCCAGACGCCCTTCCGGCTCCGGCCGGTTCCGGCGTTGCTCCGGGTCCTCCACGATCAATAACAAGTAAGGCATTGGGCCTCTCCCTTCCGATTCCCGCCCCATCCTAGATCGAGCCGCATCCCGGGGGGAGAGCGACTTCGGCGCTCTTGCGCGCCGCCCGAGCTATGCTCGCCCGGCAAGCCGATGGATCTGCGATGAAGCCCGTTTCCGAGTCCACGACCGCGCCGGCGTCCCGACGGACGCTGCTCGAGCGATCGGGATATCTGCTGGTGCCGCCGGAGACCATCGTCAGCCCGGAGTCGCGGCTCTCCTACCGCGTCGATCGATTAATCGGCGAAGGCGGCTACGGGCAGGCGTATCTCGCAGCCTGCCTGACCCGCGCGCGACGCGTACCCGCGGCCCTGTGCATCAAAGTGAGCGAGCACATCGACGGATGGCTGCGCGAAGCGTACTTCGGGCAGCTCCTGCACGGAGATTCCCGGGCCATCCGAGTCTACGATGCCTTTCCCCTGATGCGGACCGGCCGTCCCGTTTTGTACTGCCTCGCGCTCGAGTACGCGCGCCACGGGGATCTGCGAACGTTCCTTCACCAGACGAACAAGAGGTGGCGCGAGGCCGACGCCCGGCGCGAGATCGCCGGCATCCTCCAGGTTCTCGGCAAGCTCCACCGCGGACAGATGCTGCACCGCGACCTCACCCCGATGAACGTGTTCGTGTGCGACGGACGGACGCTGAAGCTCGGGGACTTCGGGATCGTCCGCCACCAGGGGGACCGGCGCGGGATCCGGGCGCGCACGCTCAACCGCTTGACGGCGCCCCTGGAGATCCTCCAGGGCGCCGCTCCCAAGTGGCAGGCGCGCGACGACGTGTACCAGGTGGGGCAGCTGTTGGGAATGCTGGTGAAAGGGGACGCGCGCGCGCGCATTCGCACCGCCGAGATCCGGGGGCTGCCGTGCACCGACCATCTGAAGGAGATCGTCTACCGCTGCATCGGCGAGCGCCGCAAGCGCTACGAGAGCGCCGATGAGCTGATCCGGGCCCTGCGGCACCGCCCTGCCGCCCTGAAGGTCGGCGCCGTGCGGACGCTCGCGGGCGTTCATCTGGCCTTCACCGGCATCCTGAGCAGGCGCCGCGCCGACGCCGTCCGCGCCGCGCGCCGCGCCGGAGCCATCGTTCACGGCGCTCCCTCCGCCCGCACCACCGTCGTAGTCCGCGGGCGCCCCAATCCGCTGCAGGCAGCGGGACGCGAGGGAGGCCGGAAGCTCCTGGAGATCAAGCGCCAGCGCGAGAAGGGCCATCGAATCACCGTGCTCGACGAAGCGCGGTTCTGGAGGCTGGCGGTCCGCAAGCCGCGCGGGCGGTGACGCGCCGCTCGAAACCGGCGGTCCACAATACATATATTGTGTCCCGGCGGGGCGGCCGCGATAGCCGTTCAGGGCCGTCCTTCGGACGCCGCCGTCACCAGGGCTGCGGTGCCGGCGCGCAGGCTCGCCGGGCTGCCCGGCAACTCGAACGCGTCCCTGCGTCTGGCGGAAATGGCGAAAGATTCCAAACTCTACGGCCAGGCGCTCGCCGCGTGCGAGCGCGGCCTCGCGCAGGTAACCGGACCGATTGGCCGCACCTGGCATCTGGAAACCAGAGCGGAAGCCGTGCAAGGGAAGGGCGAAGCGACCGCCGCGCGTCATGCGCTCGACGAAGCGCTGCAAGTCCGCGCGTGCCATCGGCCCTCCGCACATTCGAGACCACCCTATCGAGATGATCATGCGAGCTCGGCGGAGATCGCCGAGACGTCTCGATAGGAAGGATTGGCACCACTCTTGTCGAAGGAGAGAGCAATAAAAGTTGGCGCGGCGAATGCGCGGCCGTGTATGTGTCGTCGTCACCAGCGCTTACACTATTTCGGGGAAACAATCCGAAAAGAGTATGGCTGACACAAGCACCGCGCTCCTATGTGTGATAACGTTGAGTTCCTTCAAAGGTCCTGCGGCTCCGAAACCTTGACGACGCCGCTCTTCCTTCGGTGTCGGGAAATCCCCGATGAAGCTCTCCACCTCAAGGACTCAGGAGTCAGAGCCATGAGATTCGCACGGAACGTTCAATTCCACATCAAGACCGGTAAAGAGACGGAATTGAATAGCCTTTTCGAGAAAGAAGTCCTGCCGATGCTGCGCAAGCAGGAGGGGTTTCAGGAGGAAGTAACGCTGGTCAACCCGAAGGGCGCGCAGTTCATCAGCCTGTGGGACAACCGGAAGAATGCCGAGACCTACGAGAAGGGAAGCTATCCGCAGGCCCTGGCCAAGCTCACACCGTTCATCGATGGAACTCCCAGGGTGGAGACCTACGAGACGGCTTCGACGTATCTTCGGGCTTAGCCCTTCGATCCTGATCGAACAATGAGCGCGCGTGAGCGCTCGTTCTTGTGAGGCCCCGCGAGGGGCCTCTTTTTTTATTGAACATCGCAGCTCCTTCGCCGCGGGGAGCGGCTCGCGGCCTATTTTCCGTTACGCGTGACCGGGATTCGGCGTCGCCGCTGGAGCTCGCGGCGGGCGTAGGCGACCAGCCGGCCCTTGTAGAAGTCGCGGCTGCCGGCGGGTATTCCGAGCTTCCGACCCGCGTCGGCGATCGTGTAGCCCTGGCGGATCAACGCCAGCATCCGCCTCTCGGTCTTCGGGAGGACGGCGGCCACCTGATCGAGCAGCTCGTTGGATTCGAGGATCGGCAGCATCGGCTGGGATTCAGGCTCGGGTGTCGAATCGAGCGGCCGTCCCTCCCGCGCTCGTCGGCAGGAAGACCGGCGCCGGAATCGAAGAACGTAGTTACGGACGGCCCCCTTGAGCCACGCCGCGGTCACCGCGGCCACGGGAACTCCGGTCCGGATCAGCCATTCGCAGAGATCCTGGGCCACGTCGTCCGCGTCGGCCGCGCTCAATCCCGCGTACTGACAGGTCCGGACGATCAACGCGCGGTGGGCGCGAATCGAGTCATCGGGGTCGACCCGGAGATTCTCCTCGCTGCGTGTCCGCCGTGGAGCGTCCATGGACCTCCTCCGGGGGGAACTTCCTTGTCTGGGCTGCTTATCGAGAGTCGATCACCGAGCGGCAGACCTGTCAAGAGCCGCTCCCGACAGGGCCGTCGCGAACGGAAAGGCCCGTTTCGCCTCCTTCCGCCCTGCCGCGGCGCGCGCCTGGATCGCGGCGCGGACCTGCCGGTCAGTCCCGGCAGGCTCCGGGGCCGGATCGTCGGGCCGGAGACGCTCGGGCAACTGTATTCGTAGGAGATATAGCCAGTTCGGTTATAGTCGTGCGCATGAACGGCGCGCGGACGGTCGACGATCTCCTGCCGCTGCCTCCGGCGACCTTTCACATCCTGATGGCGTTGGCGGAGGAGGACCGTCACGGCTACGCCATCATCCAGGACGTCTCCCGCCGCACGCGCGGCGAGGTGACGATCGGCGCCGGGACTCTCTATCGCTCGATCCAGCGGATGCTCGAGCAAGGCCTGATCGTCGAGACGCGGGAGAGGCCCGCGCCGGAGCTCGACGACGAGCGCCGGAGGTACTACCGGATCACGCGCCTGGGAACCGACGTCGCGCGCGCGGAAGCCCGGCGCCTCGCGGGCCTGGTCCGGCTGGCGCGGGCGAGCGGGTTTGCTCCGGGCAACGCGTGATGCGTTTCTACCGAAGCCTTCTTGGTCTGTATCCCTCCGCCTTCCGCAAGGAGTACGGCGAGGAGATGTGCGCCGTCTTCGCGCGGCGCTTGCGCGAAGCGTCCGGCCCTTCGGCCACGGCCGCGCTGTGGGCCGGCGCGTTCCTGGACACCGTCGCCAGCGCCGTCCGCGTGCATGGGGACTACCTCCGTCAGGATCTGCGGTACACGGCGCGCACCCTCGGTCGAACGCCCGGGTTCGCCTTCACCGCGATCCTCGTGGCGGCCCTGGGGGTCGGCGCCGTCACCGCGGCGTTTTCCATCACCGACCACGTCCTCATCCGACCGTTGCCGTTTCCCGACCCGGAGCGCCTCGTGGACTTGTGGGAGACGGACACCGTCCGGGCCGGACAAGACAACCCCTCGCCGGCGAACTTTCGAGACTGGAAGCGTTTCGCCAGATCCTTTTCCGGGATGGGCGCCTACCGCAACCTCTCGATGAATCTCGTCGGATCGGGTGCCCCCGAGCGCGTCGAAGGAGTCGTCGTGACCGCCGACCTCCTGCCGATCTTGGGTGCGCACCCCGAGCTCGGACGCCTGTTCCTTCCGCAGGACGACCTTCCCGGCGCCGGCGGCACAGTGCTCTTGAGTCATCGCCTCTGGAAGGCGCGATTCGGAGGAGACCCCGATGTGCTGGGGCGAAAAGTGGTCCTCGACGACCTGCCCTACGTGATCGTCGGCGTGATGCCGCCGGCATTTCTGTTTCCCCGGCGCGATGTGGAGCTCTGGACGACCCTTCGGCTGGCCGAGAACGACTTCGCCGATCGGACCGACACCTACCTCTGCGTCGTGGGTCGTTTGAGGCAAGGCGTTTCGCTCGACGCCGCGCGTTCGGAAATGCGGTTGATTGCGGGCCAGCTTGAACGGGCGTATCCAAAATCGAACCGCCGCGTCGGGGTCGTGATCAACCGGCTTCGTGACGAGGTGTCCGGGCAGGCGCGCCTGCTGCTCAAAGCCCTGTTCGGCGCGGCCCTGGCCGTGATGCTGATCGCCTGCACGAACCTGGCAAGTCTTCTGCTGGCGCGCGGGCTCGCTCGTCGCAGAGAGTTGGCGGTGAGAACCGCTCTCGGCGCTGGGCGGGAAAGGCTCGTGCGGCAGCTCCTGACCGAGAGTCTGGTCCTGGCCGCATGCGGCGGCGCGCTGGGTGTCGCGATCGCCGCGGCCTCCGGGTCCCTCCTCGCGCGGCTGGTCCCCAACTCGCTGCCGATCGGGGCGACCCCGCCGTTGGACCTGCGGATGCTCGCCGTCGCCGCGCTGCTGACCGTCGCGACGGGAATCGGGTTCGGCGTCGTGCCCTCTCTGAGGACGAGCCGGGGCGGCACGGCGGCCGATTTGACGGAAGGCTCCCGTGCCGGCGCCGGCCGGCGAACCGAGCGGCTGCGTGCCGCCCTCGTGGTCGCGGAGGTGACCGCTTCCGTCGCTTTGCTCATCGCCTCGGGCCTGCTCATTCGAGCGCTGTGGCGTCTGCAGAACACCGACCCGGGGTTTCGATCCGACGGCGTTCTGACGCTGCGGACCTCGCTGCCGATGCCGAAGTACCAGGAGACGAAGAAGCGTGTTCTGTTCTACTCGCGGGTGCTCTTCGACGTTCGTCGGTTGCCCGGCGTCTCCAGCGCCGCGTACATCAGCTTTCTGCCCATGGCCGCCAAGGGCGGAATCTGGTCCGTGATGAAGGAGGAGCGGCCGCAGGAGGAGGCGGACGCCTTGCGCGCGAGCATGCGGTTCTTGACGCCGGAATTCTTCGCGACGATGGAGATCCCGTTGCGTCTCGGCCGTGACGTGGCCGACACCGACACGCGCGACGCGCCGTCCGTCGCGGTGGTGAGCGAGAGGCTCGCTCGCCGCCTGTGGCCCGGAGCGAATCCGCTCGGCCGACGCATCCGCGTCGCCCTCGAAAATCGGACGGTCGTGGGAGTGGTCGGTGAAGTCCGCGTCCGGGGCCTCGAGCGGGCGAGCGAGCCCCAGGTGTATCTCTCCGCCGCGCAGGTCGACGATGGAAACATCATCGGGTACGTACCGCAAGAACTGGCCGTCCGATCCGCGGTCTCCCCGGGAGCGCTCGCGCCCGCTATTGCCGAAATCGTCGCGCGCGTGGATCCTCAACTTCCGGTCTCCGACGTGCGGCCGCTCTCCGACATCGTCGATGCGGAGACCGCGCCCCGGCGGATTCAAGTGCGCGTGCTCGGAGCGTTTGCCGCGGTGGCGTTTCTCCTGGCCGGGATCGGCATCCACGGCTTGCTCGCGTTTGCCGTGTCCCAGCGTAGCCGCGAGATCGGCGTGCGCATGGCCCTGGGCGCGGGAAGCCAAACGATTCTCAAAATGATCGTCGGCCGGGGGACGCTCCTGGCAGGGTTGGGCATCGCCCTGGGCTCCGCCGGCGCCTACGCCGCCGGCCGCGCGATGCAGGCTCTTCTGGCGGGCGTGAGTCCGGCCGACGCGCCGACGTTCGCGGCCGCGATGGCGCTCTCTGTGGCCATGACCCTTCTCGGGAGCGTTGTTCCCGCCCTGCGCGCCCTCCGAGTCGACCCCGTCGTCGTCCTGCGCGCGGACTGAGCCCGGACCTTCGGGTTCCGGAGGACGCAGGAGCCCCGGCCCCCTGGGGCGACGCGTTGCAAGGCAGGGGCGATCTCTTATAGGTTTGTCTCCGGGACGGGAAATTGGGATTGAAGACCAACAAGAGGTGGGTATGAATCGTCGTGACTTTCTTCGGACGGCGGGCGTGGCCTCCGCGAGCCTGGCTCTGCCGAGAACAATGGGCCGTTTCGTTCTGGGCCAGACACCCGACGGATGGCGGACCTTCGAGGTGACGACAACCGTCGAAGTGCTGAAATCCTCCGGGGCGACCCGCGTCTGGCTGCCGGCGGCCCTGATCCGCGAGACGCCTTACCAGAAAACGCTGGCCAACGACTTCCGCGCCGAGGGCGGCGCCGCCGAGCTGGTCGTCGAGAGCAGGCCGGACGCGCTCGGCATCGTCTCCGCGAAGTTCCCGGAAGGCGTCAAACCGGTGGTCAGCCTGACCTGCCGCGCGTCCACCCGCAACGCCGCGGTCGATCTCTCCGCGCCCGGCAAGGCTGCCAGGGCCGACAAGGCCGAGCTCGCGAACTTCCTGCAGCCGACGAAGGTCATGCCGACCGACGGCATCGTCAAGGCGACAGCGGAGAAGATGACCCGCGGCGCGAAGACCGACGTCGAGAAGGCGCGCGCGATCTACGAGTGGATCGTCGAGAACACGTTCCGCAATCCCAAGACCCGGGGCTGCGGCATCGGCGACGTCCGTTTCATGCTCGAGTCCAAGGACCTGGGAGGCAAGTGCGCGGACTTGAACGCGCTCTACGTGGCGCTGGCGCGCTCGGTCAATCTTCCGGCGCGGGACGTTTACGGCCTGCGCGTGGCCAAGTCGGAGCTCGGGTACAAGAGCCTGGGCGCCGCGACGGAGAACGTGACCAAGGCCCAGCACTGCCGTGCCGAAGTGTACCTGGCCGGCTACGGTTGGGTCCCCGTGGATCCGGCGGACGTGCGCAAGGTCGTGCTGGAAGAGCCGCCGGGAAATCGTCCCCTCGAGGACGAGATGGTCAAGAAGGCCCGGGCGCGCCTCTTCGGCTCCTGGGAGATGAACTGGATGGCCCTGAACTTCGGGCACGACGTGGCCCTGCCCGGATCGAGCGGCCCGCCGATCAACTTCTTCATGTACCCTCAGGCGGAAACGGCCGAAGGCCGCCTCGATCCGCTCGACCCGGACAACTTCAAGTACCAGATCACGTCCAAGGAGATCACGGCGTAGGCGGATCTCCGCGAAACGCGGCAGCCTCGCGCGGCCGGGCTTGGGACGTCGGGGCATCGAAGCATCGAAGCATCGTCTCTACCGCTCCGGGCCCTCGGCGACTTCGACGCGGTAGGTGATCGACAGCTTGGGGAGGAGGCCCGCGGGCCTCCCGGCGCTCTCTCCGAAGCTCTCGGGCAGCCGCGACGGCGCGGTCATGTCCTGGACGTAGACGCCGGGTTTCAGGCGGGCGTCCGTGGGGATCGACCACGCGGCGCGGTAGCCGGCATATCGGGCGCTGATCTGGAGCGGGCCGGCCTGGGACGCGTTGACCTGGACGCGGGCCGCGAGCGTCACCTGCGAGGCCGGCCCTCCGCCAGGCGCGGGCACCTTTCGCGGATTCGTCGGGCGGGCTTCCAGGCGCCGGTCCCCGACGGCGAGCTCGAAGGGCTCGGGACGGTCGGACGCAGGCAGTTGCCCGCCGGCGGTGGCGGACTCGAAGACCACGATGATTCTCCGCGTGCCTTCGTCGTAGAGCTTCTGCCAGGACCAGCCGGAAAAGCCCCCGGTCACGGTGTTGCGGAGCAGGACCGTGCTGGTCGGACCCGCGGGACCCGCAAAGAGCATGAGAGCGCCGGAGCCGGACGTCGCCCCGAGCGGGACGTCGGCCCATTCCCCGGTCAGCAGGCCGCTGTCCAGCGTCCCCTTGAACACGTTGGCGAACGCGCGTCCTTCGTTGGAAGAGACGCCCAGCCACCACACCGTGTTTCCGATCTCGCGCACGTAATAGGTGCCCGCGTCGTTGGCGCTCCAGACGCCGGTCAGGTTCGCGAACGGCCGCGGCTGTCGGAAGTCCTGGACGACGTCCAGCGCGTAGACCGGATGGATTTCCTGGTTCTGCGTTCCCGCGTCGTCCTCGTCGCACGGGCGCGTCCAGCCGTGTCCGCAGTCGAGCACGAGGACGCCGGTCACGCGCACGCGCGCGCCGAACGGGACGGCCCGTCCGAGGATCGCGTTGACGCGGCAGTCGTTGGCGTCGACGTCGGTCAGATCGAGCTGGCCGAAGATGGGCCGGCCGTTCAAGAGCGTCCCCTCTTCATCGCGTCCTCCTCATAACGGGGACTCGAGACGTTAGAGGAAGTGGTGGAACGGGGCAGACTATCTCATCGGAATGTGGCCGGCGATCGGATGGAGCATCGACTGTGCGCCGCTCCGGCGCCGTCTCGAGGGCCGCGGCCGCTCTCTGCCTGGCCGTATGCTGTCGGGACCGTGGCATCCCAAGCCGACATCGAGGGAAGGGCCCGTTCCGCCGACGGAACGGAGATCGTCTACGTGGTGCGAGGCGGCGGCGCCGTCGCGCTGGTGTTCATTCACGGCGGCTTCGCCGATCGCACTTTCTGGGCCCCCCAGCTCGCGGGGCTCGCCGGAATCGATCGGGTCGTCGCGCTGGACCTCGCCGGCCACGGCGAATCGGGCCGCGGCCGCGCCGCGTGGACAATCCCCGCCTTCGCCCAAGACGTCCGCGCGGTGGTGGAAGCTCTCGACCTGCGGCGCGTCGTTCTCATCGGCAACTCGCTCGGCGGTCCGGTCGCGCTCGAGGCGGCGCCGCTCCTTCCGGGACGCGTGCTCGGCGTCGTCGGCGTGGACACGTTCCAGGACGCGATGGTGCGGATCGATCCCGCGCATTCGCGCGCCCGGGCCGAGGCGTTTCGCAAGGACTTCGCCGGGGCCTGCCGCGGCATGGCCGCTGCCCTGTTTCATTCCGGAGCGCATCTGGATCTGCGCGCCTGGGCCGAGCGGCGCATGTGCGCACTGCCGCCGGAGATCGGGGTCGGGATGATGGAAGGGTTCGCCGGATACGATATGGCCGAATCGTTCCGCAATGCCGGCGTCCCCATCCGATGCATCAACGGCGATCTCTGGCCCACCAGCGTGGCCAACAATCGCAAGCTCGTTGCGGACTTCGACGCGGTCATCCTGCCCGAATCCGGCCACTACGTGATGCTGGAGCGGCCCGATGACTTCAACCGTCATCTGAACGAGATCGTCCGGAAGCTGGCGGGGTGAGGACCGGTCTCGCCTCGCGGCAACAATAGACATATTGTTGAGTCGGGGGCCGGCGCACGGCCGGGAGGCGCTCGAAGGGGGCCGCTCTGTTCCGGGTGATCGGAAACATCGGGCGCGGGATCGCGAAAAGCGCGAGAATCCGCTGATGCGAGACGTGGGCACGCCCGACAGCGCCGCGGCGAGAGCCACGGCCGGAGAATCGCGGGTCCTGTCGAGCCGGGTCGAGCCGCTCGGCCTCCGCGGCACGACCCCGTCCATGGCCTTCGCGCCGTCGGGGCCCTCCGGTGAGCGCGACTTCCTGGCGGAACGCCTGGCGCTCTTCGGCCGCATCGCGTGCCTGGCTTCCAGCGGATTCCTCGTCATGCGGCTGGCGCTCGACGCCGTTTCGAAGCGGACGCCCCGGCTCGAGTACTTTCCGTTTGCGCACCTGGCCGCGACGGCGATCCTCCTGCTCGTCTGGATTCTGGCTGGAAGCCGGGCGCTGTCCGACGCGAGCCTTCGCCGGGTGGACGCCGTGGGAACGGTGAGTGCTTCACTGGCCTACGCCGTGATGACCTTGACGATGCCCCTGGCCTGGAGGCCGGACCAGCTCGTCCTGTTGATCTTAAACGCGGTGCTCCTGGGCCGGGCGGCCCTGGTGCCGAGCGATCCGCGCCGCACCGCGTGGATCTCCGGGGCCTCGGTCGTCGCGATTCCGGTGGTGACGCTGTTCGTCTTCCGGCGCGCCGCGTCGCCCGACCTTCTCCCCGGACCCATCACCGTTCAGGCGCTGTTGTGGGCCGCGTTTACGGTGGTGCTCGCGACGCTCATCTCCAACGTCACCTTCCACCTGCGGCGCTCGGTGGTCCGGGCTCGGCGGCTCGGCCAGTACACGCTCCTGGAGAAGATCGGCCAGGGCGGGATGGGCGTCGTCTACCGGGCGGAGCACGAGATGCTGCGGCGTCCCACGGCGATCAAGCTCCTGGCGCCCCAGAGCGCGGGGGAGGAAAGCCTCCGGCGCTTCGAGCGCGAGGCGCAACTGACGGCGCGCCTGACCAATCCCCACACCGTCTCCGTCTACGACTTCGGACGCACGCCCGAGGGCGTCTTCTACTACGTCATGGAGTATTTGGACGGCGTCGACCTGGAGCGCCTGGTCCGCGAGCAGGGGCCGCTTCCGGCCGGCCGGGTCGTTCACATCCTTCGCCAGGTGTGCGAGGCCCTGGCCGAGGCGCACGGCGTCGGACTGATCCACCGCGACATCAAGCCGGCCAACATTCTGCTCTCGCGGCTCGGGGGCGTTCCCGATTTCGCCAAGGTCCTGGACTTCGGTCTGGTCAAGGACGTCCATGCCGCGGAGGACGCGCGGCTGACGCGCGAGAACGTGTTCGCCGGCACTCCGCAATACCTCGCGCCCGAGACGATCGAAGACGGCCGGTCTCCCGATCCGCGCAGCGATCTCTACGCGCTCGGTGCCGTGGCCTACTACCTCCTGACCGCGACGCCGGTCTTCGATGGACGTCCGATCGATGTCATCCAGAGCCATCTCAAGGCGTCTCCGCAGCCGCCCTCCGCGCGCCTGGGCCGGCCTTTGCCGGCCAAGCTCGAGCGCCTCGTCCTCGACTGCCTCGAGAAAGATCCCAATCGCCGGCCGGAGAGCGCGCAGGCACTCATGGATCGACTCGCCGAGTGCGACGACGTCGAGCCCTGGTCCGAGGGGAAGGCGAAGCTCTGGTGGAGAGAGAGGAAGGAGGCCAAGGCGTCTTCCTGATGCTGCCTTTCGATGTCTCGAGACATGGATCGAGACGGTCCCGGAGCGACAGTGCGGTGAGACCGTTCTTTGGAATCAGTCATTTACGTGGCGCGGAAACAGGCATGGGATCTGCGCTGATTGGCCTCTCGTAGGGTCCGCCGAGCGACACGGCCCGAGCGGAAGAAAGAGGTCAGATCCGATGGAACCGACTTCCGTGATCGTCTCAGCGAGCTGCCTCGCCGCCTCGACCCCCGTCGCGATGGCGGGGGTGCGCGCTTACCGCCTGTATGGCGGGCTCCGACTCGTCACCTGTCCCGAGACTTCTCAACAGGTGGCCGTCAAGATCAAGGCCGCCCGGGCGATGGCGAGCGCGCTCGCGGGCCGGGAAAACGTGCGCCTGAAATCCTGCTCGCGGTGGCCGGAAAAGCAGGGCTGCGACCAGGCTTGCCTCGGGCAGATCGCAGCGTCGCCGAACGGGTGCCGCGCGCGTGCCGTGCGGGCGAGCCGGACTCCGGCCAGGAATCCGATCACGCCGCGTCCCGCGGGGTGGGCCACGGAGGAATTCGTCGCCGCGAAGCGCCGAGCCGGCTGAGATCTTTCCAGCGACGTCCGCGGCGGAGCGTCTACGGACCGAAGATCAGATTGGGCGCGGAGTCGGATTTCGATTTTGTGATTCGAGACGGCCCGGTGGGCCCTCGCCGGGCCCGACGACGAGCGGGAGCTCGCCGGAGGAGGCCGTCCTTTCCAGCCGTGGCGCGCCGCCTGCCGGCCAGAGCCTCGCGCGGTGCGTGACCCGGTACGCGAGGGGACCGCCGTCCGGCGCCGCGCTGCGCTCGATCGGGCGGGGGACGCAGACGAACTCCACCTCGAGCTCGGACTCGGCGGCGCGCACCACGGCGTAGCCGTGCCCGCCCCAGTCGAGAAAGGAAAGGTGGCGCGAGGTCCGGGTTTCGCGCCGCGAGCGCCCTGCCGACGTCCTTCGTCGCCTGCAGGGCGAGGCTCGCGTGGATGCCGTGCATCGATGAGAACGCGGGCCGCGCGGGCGCGCCGGCCGCAGGCCGGTAGAGATAGATCGAACGGAGGGGATCCTGCGGATAGGGGTCAACGCCGTTGCCCGGGCGCCGGGCGGCTGCCGCGCGCGCGTACCGGGAACGCCAGCGAAGCCCCCAACGCGGCCGCGGCCGCGATGGCCTCACGACGAGTCATGCGCGCCATGGACCGAGTCCAGACTGATCGGCTCGATCGAGGGGCCAGTGTGGCTAGTACCGTCCGCCGGCGGGGACGGGGAGGGCGTCGAGCTCGGCGAGATCCTCGGGCGTCAGCGTGATCGCTGCCGCGGCGACGTTCTCCTCGAGGTACTTGCGGCGCTGAGTGCCGGGAATGGCGAGGACATGATCGCCCTGCGCCAGGACCCAGGCCAGCGCGATCTGGGCGGACGTCGCGCCGCGGCGGTCGGCGACCGCGCGGACTCTTTGGACGATCTGCTGGTTGCGGGCCAGGGCTTCGGGTCCGAAGCGGGGAAGTGTCGCGCGGAAGTCCGCCGGGTCGAACCGCCGGTCGGCCGAGATCGCGCCGGTCAGAAAGCCGCGCCCGAGCGGCGCGAACGCCACGAACGAGGCGCCGTGCGCGGCGCACCACGGCGCGACGTCTCTCAAGTAGTCGCGCGTCCAGAGCGAAAGCTCCGACTGGACCGCGGTGACGGGATGGATGCCCGCAACGCGCTCGAGCTCGTCCACGGAGGGCTCGGAAATCCCGAGCGCGCGGACCTTGCCCGCCTGGACCAGCCGGGCCATCGCTTCCCACGTCGCTTCGACGGGCGTCTTCGAGTCGACGCGGTGCAGATAGTAGAGGTCGATGACGTCGATGCCGAGGCGCTGGAGCGAGCCGTCGCAGGACTCGCGGACGTGTTCGGGCCTCCCGTCGCGTCCGAAGCGGTACGTCGCCTTGTCTTCGACCACGAGCCCGACCTTGGTGGCGACGACGATGCGGTCGCGGCGGCCGGCGATCGCCCGTCCCAGAAGAGACTCGTTCGTGAAAGGCCCGTAGACGTCGGCCGTATCGAAGAAGTCGACGCCGAGATCGGCGGCGTGGCGGATGACGTCGATCGCCGCCGTCTCATCGACCGACTGGTCCCGATAGCCCCACGAGAAGCCCATGCAGCCGAGACCGACCGGGAAGACCGTTGGGGACGTGCCGCCGAGGGCGCGACGCTGCATGCGGAAACGGTATCAGAACCGCTCGGGCCGCTTCGGGCGCGGCGAGGGGTAAGATTGGAACCGGCTCGCGAAGCCTTTCGCCGTTGGGGCGAAAGACGCATGCCGCGACGGAATCCGCGGAGGCACCGTGCGCTCGAATTCCATTACGCCGTCCCAGCCTGGCTCGGGATCCCGCGTCGGAGAGTCGGAAGGTCTGAATCCTTTACCGGGCGTCGAGGAAGCCTTCATGAACACCGACAGACCGGTCACCCCGCTGACGCTCTCGTCCCGGACCGAGCACGTTTTTCCCACCCTGACGCCCGAGCAGATCGCGCGCGTTTCCGGACATGGCCAGCTCCGTTCGGTTCACGCCGGCGAAGTGCTGGCGTCGGCGGGCCAGAAGGCCGAGTCCTTCTTCGTCGTCACCCGGGGCTCGATCGAGTTCGTCCGGCGATCCGGCGAGAGCGAGGAAATCGTCGGGACCCTGAGGCCCGGCCATTTCACGGGCGAAATCAACATGCTCTCGGGGCGGCAGGGCTTCGTCACTCTCCGGTCGGGCGAGGCGGGCGAAGTGATCGACGTGAAGCGTGACGATCTTCTCGGTCTGGTCCAGACCGACAGCGAGATCGGCGACATTCTCATGCGGGCCTTCATTCTTCGAAGGATCGAGCTGATCGCGCACGGGTTGGGCGACGCTGTGCTCATCGGCTCGAGCTTTTGCCAGGGCACGCTGCGGGTCAAGGAGTTCCTGACCCGCAATGCGCACCCCTATACGTTCGTCGACCTGGACAACGACTCCGGGGTGCAGGACCTGCTGGACCGCTTCGGAGTCCGGGTCAGCGATGTACCGGTGCTCATCTGCCGTGAGAGATTGGTGCTCCGCAACCCGAGCAACTCGCAGATCGCCGATTGTCTCGGCCTCAACGAGGCCATCGACTCCGGGCGCATCCGCGACGTGCTCATTATCGGGGCGGGGCCGTCCGGTCTGGCGGCGGCGGTGTACGGAGCCTCGGAAGGTCTCGACGTTCTGATGCTCGAATCCGAAGCGCCGGGCGGACAAGCCGGCGCGAGCTCGAAGATCGAGAACTATCTCGGGTTTCCGACGGGCATCTCCGGCCAGGAGCTCGCGGCGCGAGCGCTGACCCAGGCGGAGAAGTTCGGAGCCGATCTGATGATCGCCAAGGGGGCCAGGCGGCTGGCGTGCGAGAAGAGGCCCTACGCGATCGAGATCGAAGACGGTCAAAGCATTCCGGCGCGAACCGTGATCATCGCGACCGGCGCGCGCTATCGGAAGCTGCGAGTGGAAAACCTGGCCCGGTTCGAAGGCGCCGGCGTGTATTACGGCGCGACGCCGCTCGAGGCGCAACTGTGCCGCGACGATGAGGTGGTGGTCGTCGGCGGCGGCAACGCGGCGGGGCAGGCCGCGGTGTTTCTGGCGCAGAGCGCGCGGCACGTCTACGTCCTTGTCCGCGCCGACGGATTGGCGGAGAGCATGTCCCGATATCTGATTCGGCGGATCGAGACGAATCCGGCCATCGAGCTGAAGACCCAGGCGGAGATCGTGGCGCTGGAGGGCGATTTCCATCTCGAGCGCGTCACCTGGCGCGACACGCGGACCGGAGCCGTCGAGACCCGCGACGTCCGGCACGTCTTCTCCATGACCGGTGCGATCCCGACCACGGGCTGGCTCGACGGGTGCCTGGCGATGGACGAAAAGGGTTTCATCAAGACGGGGCAGGACCTGACGCAGGAGGATCTCGCGGCCGCGGGCTGGGCGCCCGCGCGGTCTCCGCGTCTGCTCGAGACGAGCCTACCGGGTGTGTTCGCGGTCGGCGACGTACGCCGCGGAAGCGTCAAGCGCGTGGCTTCGGCGGTGGGTGAGGGCTCGATCGCGATCAGCTTCGTTCACGACGCCCTTCAGGAATAAGGTCTCCCGGCGGAAACCGAATCATCAGGCCTCGCTGTCGAAGGAACCCCCGTCCCGGGCGTGGCGCGAGAGGACTTCCAGCACCTCCGCCGGCACTCGGACGGCCGTCTCCGCGGATCCTTCCGCGCTCAAGCGGTTCAAGAGCAGGAGGATGATTGGGATATCGATGCCCAGGTCTTCCAGGAAGACGGCCAGATCTCCGTCGCCGTACAGATAGTGGGACTCGAGCGGGTCGGCCGTGGCCCCCAGTCCGTCGAAGAGGAACCGCGTGCTGTATTGGAACGGCCCGACATCGGAGCCGGCGACCAGAATCCTGCACTCGCTCGCCATGGTGCCCTCCCGGGCTTCCTGTCTGTTCGGGTTCTGTCAGAACGGTTCTGGCGAAGGCGAGCGGATCAGGTGACGTTCAGTATACATGGTCGAGCTCACCGGGGGCCTTCGCTCCGTTCCCGCGTGTGCCGGAGCGAGTCGCTGGCCCACTCTTTCCAGGCCTGGGAGATTCCGGCGACGGCGAGGACCCGCCCGGCCTCGTCGTGGTCGCGCGTGTAGATGCGGAAGACGTCCCGCACGGTCAGGCCGGAGTCCGGCCGCTCGAGGACGCGGATCGCGTCTCCGGCTCCGAGCTCTCCCTCGACGACGATGCGCAGGTAGGAGCCCGGCCGCAGCGCCTCGGTGAAGCGGCGCGGGAAAAGGGGATCGTTCATGCGGACCGCCAGCCTCCAGCAGGGAATGCGGGGCTCGGACACCTCGAGCACGACGCTGCCGATCGCCCAGCGCTCGCCGATCGAGGCTCCGCTGACATCGATCCCTTCCGTCGTCAGGTTCTCGCCGAACTCCCCGGGCTCGACCGGCCGGCCGAGCTCCCGTTCCCACCAGCGGGTGTCTTCGACGGCGTAGGCGTAGACCGCCTTGTCCGGGCCGCCGTGCGAGCCGCGGTCGGCCTGGTCGTCGCCCGCCAGGTTCACGCCTCGGACGGCGACGCGCCCGGCCACGGGCGTCTTCCAGATGGCGCTTCGGGCTGTACGGCCGCCGAACGTGAACTCGCGCGGCGTACCGACATTGACGGAAAGGAGCTTCCCGAGATCCTGGAGCATGATTGCCTTTGGCCGCGCGTCGCGGCCTGCCTTCTCCTACGCGCGGCAGCGCTCCCGAGGTTCAGGCGGTCCGAGGGCTTCGCCGAGGCCTACCGCTCGGAGGCCGGCCCGAGGACGGGCTTGACGTCCAGGATCGGCGTTCCGTCGAGGGCCTCGAGGTTTCGGACGCGAAACCTCGCGCCGTCGATCGACAGGATCGTGACCCGATGCAGTCCGATCGGATTGGGCCGATCGGGCGAGCGCGTGGCGAAGACGCCCGTCTCCGGCCGCGACGGATCTCCGCGGGGGTGGACCGTCAGAACGTCCCGGCGCCCCCGGTCGAGCCATGTGAGAACCAGCACGTCCATGCCGGTCTCGAGGCCGCGCAGAGCCTGGCGCGCCTCCTCGTCGAAGACGAGCCAGGCATCGGGCGCTCCTTCGTCTCCCTGCTTCGGAGCCAGCGCGCGCTCGGAAAGCGGCGACTGCACCCTCCCGACCGGGGTGAGGAGGATCGCCGGTCCCTCTCCGGGAAATTCCCGCGCGTCCTGCCGGGCGAACGCCTCGCGCGTGATCTCGTAGACGACGCTGACGCGTCCTGTCCTGTCGGTTCTCGTTCCCGCGGGAACCCCTCCGATCTTCTCCACCGCCTTGCGGGAACGCATGTTCTGCGGACCGACCAGGAAGACGACCCGGTCCACGAATCGGAAGGCGTGCCGCAGCATCAAGTCCTTCATCTCCCGGTTGAAAGGGCCGCCCCAGTGCGATCTGGCCAGGAACGTCCAGCCGATCTCGACCTCGCTCCGGTCGCGGTCGTGTCCGTGGTAGCGGGACGAACCGATGATCCGTCCGTCGCTCGCATCGATGACCGCGAAGGCCCCTCCGGACTCGAGGGCCTCGCGAAAGAACTCCTGAAAGACGTCGCGCGTGTAGCGGTCCCGGGCCGGGTGCTGCTCCCAGATCAGCGGATCGGATGCGACGGCGTAGAGCTGCGAAAAGTCGTCGGGCGAGAGCGGCCGGAGCCATAGCCGCTCACCCTTCAGAGTGGGCTGCAGGTCGAAGGACGTTTCGAAACGCGCCTGGCTCACTCCGGCAATCTAACATTCCCGCCGCCTCTTCGCCGATCCGGCCTTCCGGCGTTCCGCGGAGCGATCACCCGGACATACAAGTTATATATTGTTGACTCCTTCCCGCAGCGTCGGATCCCTCCTTCGGCCCGGTCTCCGGGGCATCCCTGGATCCAGGGCACGCGGCTTGCAGCTTCCTTTCGCAAGGAGTGATGCATGAAGACGAATGTCAAACCGGTTCTCGAGGGTTACGAGGCTCCCACCGCTTATCTCATCGTGGGCGGCGCGTCGAAGGCCATTGGCTTCTATAAGGAGGCGTTCGGAGCGAAAGAAGTCATGCGCATGCCGGGTCCGGACGGAAGAATCGGCCATGCCGACCTTGTCATCGGTGGAGGGCACGTGATGCTCGCGGACGAGTCTCTCGAAATGGGCCACCGGGGCCCCGGGTCGTACGGCGGCTCGCCGGTGAGCCTCGTTCTCTACGTCGAGAAGGTGGACGACGTCGTGAAGCAGGCGGTCCGAGCCGGTGCGACGCTTCAGCGGCCGGTCGAGGATCAGTTCTACGGCGATCGCATCGGCACGGTCACAGACCCGTTCGGCCATACCTGGCACGTCATGACCCACATCGAAGACGTGCCGGCGAAGGAGATGGAAAAGCGGGCCGCCGAGCGGGCCAGCTCCGCGAGCGCCTGAGGAGCCTGCTGCAGAGGCCTGCGGGTCCGGAGCTCCTCGCTCCGGCTCGCTCGGTTTCTGATCTCACAATCTGGAAATTGTATGCGCTATCTCCAGGGCTGGTCGCCCGACGGGCCGTAGATCGAAGGCACCTTGCCCACGATCCGCAGATAAACGGAGAGCTGGCCGCGGTGGTGAACGTGGTCGAAGAGGATCGACCAGAGGAAGTCCGTCATCGGAATGTCTCCCATGGTCTTGGGAGCGACGAAGAACTTCACGGTGCCTTCGAGCCTCGAGTCGTCGATGTCCCGGAGACGGGCCGCGATCTTTCCGAAGGACTCCTCGACGGCGGCCGTGATCTCGCTGATCCTTTCAGGCGGGGAAGGCGGCATGGACGAGGGTGAAAAGTCCAGGCCCGTGGTCAACGCCTTCAGGATGAGCCGTTCGAGGCCCAGAGCCATAGGCCATGCGACCTCCCTGGCGCTGCGGCTGCGCTCGTGCGGCTTGTAACCCGATTGATCGTCCGGATAGGCGCGCAGCACGCGCAGAGTGCGTTTGGACTCTTCTTCGACCGCATCGAGAAACTGGTGCCTGGAGCTCTTCATCACAATCCTCCCGATGGGCACTCTTCTCGCAACGCGACGCTCTGTCAAGCGGGCCGCATCCCAGCCATCCTGTGACTTCGCCGGGCGTGCGCCCGCGCATCGATTTTCGAGTCCACGGCGACTTCCGCTGAGAAGGAGCGCCGGCGGCAGGATGGAACGTCTTTCACGAAGGACGAAGAGCCGGGTCGCTCTGAGAATGTAGTCTTTCCCTGAAGATGAATCGCCGGGCGACGATCCCGACAGCGTGCAGACTCGCCGTGGCGGGCGTGCTGGTTCTGGCGAGCGGTTGCGCAACGCAGCCGGCCAGGAGAGCGGGTCTCGAAGCCGACGCCCTTGTTGGACTCTCGGTCACCGGGATGGAACACGGACCGAACCCTCCAGCGGTGATCGGGCCCGCGTGACGACGGACGTCACGAGCATCCTCGGCGGAGCCGGGGAGGAGGAGCAGCTCGTCCGAGCGCGTGACCGGAGATTCCTGGCGGCGTACGCAATTCGCGTCCGAGGACGAGGGTCGCAGCTGGGCCGTCCTCTTCGTCGACGAGCTGGATCGGCGCGGATCGGTCCGATAGCGTCGGACTCCTCCGTCCCCGCTCGGGACACGCCGGCTCGGTTCCTGAAACCAGGATTCCAGGACAAGACCGTCGGTGCGGCGACACCTCGCGTCGCGGAACCCGATCCTGGCAGGTGCGTCGCGGCGCTGATCATGAGACGCGCGCTCCACCGCTTCCCGTCGGAACAGGGGGCGGGCTCAGGCTTGCGCTTCGGAAGTATCGGCCGGGCGTCGTGCCCAACTCGCGCTTGAACATCGCGACGAAGGCGCTCGGGCTGTCGTAGCCGAGGTCGAGCGACACCCGGGTCACAGACCGGCCCGTGGCCAGGCGGCGGAGGGCGTGGATCAGGCGAAGCCTCTGGCGCCAGCGCCCCAGCGTCAGGCGGGTTTCGGCCCGGAAGAGCCGTTCGAGCGTTCGGCGGCTGGCGCCCACGTCCCGCGCGAAGGCCGTGAGCTTGCGGGTCGAGCCGGGATGCCGTTCGAGGATCTCCGCCATGGCGCGCGCCCGGGGATCGCGCGGCAGCGGGAGCTGCAGCGGGACCGACGGCAACGCTTCGAGCTGATCGAGGAGAATGCCGGCCAGCCGTGCTTCCCGCGGCACGCCGCGGTGCAGAAGACCGAGGTCGATCGTGTGGAGGACGAGCTCCCGGAGCAGGGGAGGGACGTTGATCGCGCGGCATTCCAGAGGCATCCGGCACGGCAATCGCGTGGAGAAGAAGAGCATGCGAATCGAAACGCGTCCAGACATGTCGACCGAGTGCTCGACGCCCGCCGGCACCCATACGGCTCGGTCCGGCGGCACGACCCAGGTGCCCGGGGCGGTGTGCACGCTGATTACGCCCTCCGACGCGTAGACCAGCCGGTGCCACTCGGAGACCCGGGGCGGCAGCGACGCGCCCGGCGAATGCGTCGTGGCCCAGGTGCGCACCACGAGGTCGTCGTCTTCGGCACGGCCTGCCCGGCGGCGGCCGGGGCGGCGAGGGGCGTGTCGTTTTCTCGACATACCTTGGCAATCTATCGCAAAGCCGCAGAGCGGCCGACCGTCTAGGATGCTCCCAGTCTCGGAGGAAAACGATGGCGAACAACGTCAAGCACTTCGCGATCAACGCCGGCGACATAGCCAGGGCCCGCCGATTCTACGAGAGGGTCTTCGGTTGGAAGATCACGCCTGGGGGCCCCCCCGACTTCTTTCAGATCGAGACCGGCGACGCCAGGGATCCGGGAGTGAAGGGCGCGCTCCAGAAACGGCGTGAGCTCGTACCGGGCAAGCGGATGATCGGCTACGAATGCTCGATCTCGGTGGCCGACGTCGACAAGGTGGCGGCCGCGGTGAAGGCCAGTGGGGGAAAGATCTTGATGGAGCGCACGACGATCCGTACCGTCGGACACCTGGTCTTCTTCGAAGACTCCGAGGGCAACGTCGCCGGGGCGATGCAATATGACCCGAAGGCGGAGTGAGCTTTGCGGCGCGAGGGAGGGCGGGTCCTGACCGGAGCGGTTCTGATCCTGTGTCTGACCGTGGCCTTTCGAAAGGAGAATCGAACGATGGATTCCGCGCGGCTAATCGGCTTTGCCCGGGTCACCGACTACGCCAGGGCTCGCGCCTTCTACGACGGGGTCCTCGGGCTCGAGTTCGTCCATCAGGACGACTTCGCGCTCGTCTTGAAGTCCGGAGCCAACATGATCCGGCTCTCCCGGAGCAAGGGATTCACGCCGGAAGACTCCACCGTCCTCGGCTGGGAGGTCTCCGGCATCGAGGGAGCGGTGGCGGAGCTCGCCAGGAAGGGCGTCTCATTCGAAAAATACCCGTGGGTCAACGATCCCAAGGGCCTCGGCATCTGGACCGCGCCCAACGGCGACAAGGTGGCCTGGTTCAAGGATCCCGACGGGAACATCCTCTCGGTCTCCGAGCACGAGGAGCTGGCCGGCGGATCCTCAGCGCGCGGCCGCCGTCCACGGATGCGCTCGCAGGAACACGACGCCGAGGCTGGGTCCCGGCGTCCCCGACGGAGCCCGATTGGAAGATAAGCTTCCGGCTCGATGCAACAATCATCGGCGAAGGCCGGCCGGGCCAATCCCGTCTGGGGCATCCAGCGCCTCGATCCGCTCCTCCTCGCCCTCCTCGTGGCCGCCAAGCTCGCCGTTCATCTCGTCAGCGCCGGCCGATACGGGTACTTCCGCGACGAGCTCTACTTCCTCGATCTCGGCCGCCACCTCGACTGGGGATACGTGGACACGGCGCCCCTCATCGGCCTTTACGCGAAGATCGCCTTGCTGCTTGGGGCCTCGCTCCCGGTCCTGCGCACGATCGCGGCGCTGGCCGGGGCCGCGCGTGTGGCTCTGACGGTGCTCCTCGCGCGCGAGATGGGGGGTGCGCGGTTGGCGCAGGGCCTTGCGGGCCTGCTCGCGCTTGCGGCCCCGATCTATCTCGGCGAGGACAGCATCTTCACGATGAACGGCTTCGAGTCGCTCTTCTGGATGGGCTGCGTGCTCTGCGTCATCCGCATCGTGCGCACGGGCAACTCGAAGCTCTGGGTCTGGTTCGGCGTGCTGGCCGGTCTCGGGATCGAGAACAAGCACTCGACGCTCTTCTTCGGCGCCGCCATGCTGGCCGGCCTCCTCTTGACGGGCGAGCGGCGCGAGCTGGCGAGGCCGTGGATCTGGATCGGGGGCGCGATCGCCCTCCTTCTCTTTCTTCCCAACGTGCTCTGGCAGATTCGTCACCACTTCCCAACCATCGAGGATCTGCGAAACGTCCAGCGGTCGGGCAAGAACGTCGTTCTTTCTCCGGGGGCGTTCGTGGGCCAGCAGATTCTTCTTCTGCATCCGCTTCTGCTGCCGTTCTGGATTCTGGGGCTGGCGTCCCTGCTCTTGGGGAGGCTCTCGCGGCTGCGCCTCGTGGGTTGGGCGTATCTCGCGCTTCTCGCGATCATGATCGCCCTGAAGGCGAAGAACTATTACCTCGCGCCGATCTATCCCGATGCTCCTCGCGGCCGGCGCCGTCGCGATCGAAGGATGGCTCGACGGCTGGAGCAGGAGCCGCGGCCGTCTCTGGCCCAGGGCGGCGCTCTGCGCATACGTTCTCGCCGCTGGCGCGGTCCTCGTCCCCGCGATCCTTCCGATCCTGCCGCCCGAAAAGCTCCTGGCGTACGAGCGCAGCCTCGGGCTCGTTCCGCCCAAGACCGAAGTGCGGCACGAAGGGCCTCTCGAGCAGCGGCTGGGCGATCAGTTCGGCTGGCCGGAGCTCGTCGCCGACGTCGCCAGGATCTACCGGTCTCTTCCGCCGGAGGAGCGTGCGCGCACCGGCATCTTCGCCTCCAACTACGGCGAGGCTGGGGCGCTCAATCTCTTCGGTCCGGCGTACGGCCTGCCGCCCCCGATCTGCGCGCACCAGAACCATTATTTCTGGGGCCCTCCCAAGACCGATCCCGAGAACCTCATCTGGCTCCAGTGGGGCCGCCGGGGCGTGGAGGATCATTGCCGGTCGGTCGAACAGGTCGGCGAGCATTTTCATCCGTGGGGAATGGCGGAGGAAAATCGTCCGATCTATCTCTGCCGCGGCTTGAAGCGTCCGCTTGCGGACTACTGGGAGCCCGATTTCAAGCACTGGAACTGAATCCGGGACGACGCGGTGTGGTAATTTTCACCGGGCCCTGTTTCTCTCTCGTCCGCGAGAGATGCGGCGAGCCTTCCTGCGAAAGGACCCTCATATGTCGTCCAGCCCCGTCGCCCGTGTTTCGGACTGCGCGACCGCTCGCAATCTGCGCAAATGGAAGACGGAGAATGCTGTTTCAGGCCTCCCATCGCCTGGCGGCCGGTCCGGGCGCGGTCGGGTTCGGGCAGCCTGGCTTGGAATCGTACTGATCGGACTGGCCATCGGCGCGGCGCGGGGCCAGGTCATCACCGAGTTCAATGGGGGCAGCGCCGCGGGCTCGACTCCCATCGGCATCACCGCCGGCCCGGACGGCAACGTGTGGTTCACGGAAGAGAACGCCAGCAAGATCGGGCAAATCACTCCCGCCGGCGTCGTCACCGAGTTCGGAGCCGGCCTGACCGCCGGCGCTGCTCCCCTCAGCATCACGCTGGGCCCCGACGGCAATCTCTGGTTCGCGGAGCAAGGCAACGACAAGATCGGGCGGATCACTCCGGGCGGCGTGATCACGGAGTTCGGCACCGGCATCTCCCGCGGGGCGGGGCCTTTCGCCATCACCGCGGGGCCCGATGGCAACCTGTGGTTCACCGAAGCGAACATCAACAAGATCGGGCGGATCAGCACCGCGGGTAGCGGAGTCATCGAGTTCGGCGGCCTCATCGCCGATGCGACGCCGGAGGGCATCACCGCGGGCCCGGACGGCAACTTGTGGTTCACCGAGAATATCGGCAACCGGATCGGGCGGATCACCACCGCCGGCATGGTCACGGAGTTCAGCGCCAACATCACGCCGGGGGAGCGCTCTTCGGAATCACGGCCGGCCCGGACGGCAACCTCTGGTTCGCCGAAGGAAACGACAGGATCGGACGGATTACCACCGCCGGCGTCGTCACCGAATTCAGCAACGGCATCACGACCGGCTTGCCAAGGGGCATTGCCGCCGGCCCCGACGGCAACCTGTGGTTCACGGAAAAGGTCGGCAACCGGATCGGGCGGATCACCACCGCCGGCGTCGTCACCGAGTTCAGCACCGGCATCACCGCCAGCTCGGGGCCATTCGGCATCGCGGCCGGCCCCGACGGCAACCTGTGGTTCACCCAAGTGGACGCCAACCAGATCGGGCGCATCACCACGGGCGCCACTCTGTTCCACACGTTGACGCCCTGCCGCGTCATCGACACGCGCAGCGCGACCGGTCCCTACGGAGGGCCGGCGCTCGCCAACGCGGGAACCCGGACCTTCGTCCTCGCCGGACAGTGCGGCATTCCTTCCGGCGCCGTGAGCGTGGCGGTCAACATGGCGGTGACTCAGTCCACCAACGGGCCCGGCTTCCTGACGCTCTACGCCGCCGGTACGGCGCGGCCGCTCTTCTCATCGATCAACTACAGCGCCGGCCAGACCCGCGCCAACAACGCGATCGTGCCGCTGGGGGCCTCCGGAGATATCTCCGTCTTCTGCCAGCAGGGCGCCGGGACTGACGAGTTCATCCTGGACGTCAACGGGTATTTTCAATAGCCGTCGAGCGGCGCACCGAGAGAGCCGAACGGTGCGCCGCAGGGCGGCTTCCGGAGTCCGCTAGCGGAACCGCACGACTCTGGGACACCGTTCGCACGGGCCCGAATCGATGACGACGGACCGCGTGAAATCGTTGTCCGTTTCGTTGGTTTCCGCGACGGCGTCCGTTGGGTCGGCCCTGAGCCTGAGGGTGTGCGTGCCGGCGGGCAAAGAGCCGATCGAAAAGTCGGTGACGAAGACGTAGAAATTCGAGTTCAAGGGCGGATCGGAATGCCACGTGGCCTTGAGGACTCCGTCCACGGAGAGCTCGGTCCGGAAAGTCGCCTGTGTCGCTCCGGGTCCAGAGTTCGCGACGGCCCAGCTCACGTAGAGTGTGTCGGTCGGCTGAAGGCTCGGGCTGTCCGCCGTCAGGCCCGCCGAGCGCGCGACGACGATCTTGGCCGACCAACCCTTGGGCTGATAAGGGACGAGATTGGGGAGGTTCGCCGGAAGGACGGAGACCGCTCGAGACGCGGTGGTCGAACCGAAGGAGTTGGCCGCCGTCAGCGACACGGTATAGGTGCCGGCCGCTGTGTACGACTTGACCGGGTTCTCCGCCGACGAGACCGTGCCGTCTCCGAACGTCCAGGACCAGGAGGACGGGCTTCCGGTGCAGGAGTCGGAGAACGTGATTTGCTGGCCGGCGGAAGGACTCGCGGGCGCGTAAGTAAAGCCCGCGGCCGGGACCGTCCCGCTCGGAGGACTCAGCCACTGAGAGACGAACGGATAGGTGACGCGGAACGCGCCGTCGACGGTCGAATTGGCCGACATGTCGCAGTTGTCGTTGGAATCCGTGCCGCATGTGCCGTAGAGCTGGCCGATCACTCTTCCGTCCGACGTGGAGACGGGCGAGCCGGAGCTTCCATGATCGATGGCGCCGACGACATTCTTGGAGTAGAGGAAATCGCCCTGCGGCAATCCGCTGCACGCCGCGGGCGTCGGGACGGACGTGATCCGGTGACGCGAATAGAACTGCGGGTCGCCTTGAGGGTAGGAGACGCGGTAGGTGGCGGTTCCCTCAGCGCTGCTGTAGTCGCTCGTCGTCCAGCCGAGGAGAACGCTTCCGCTGGGAGGGTTCTGCGCCAGTCGAACGAACGTGAAGTCGCTGACGGCGTTCGTGGCGAGAAGTGTCGCGCCCAGAGTGCGGGGGAACGCGGAAGGATCCGGAAAGCCGCCCCCGCAAGTGCTGGTCTTGTAGTTCCAGGTCGCCTCGAGCGAGCTGGCGGAGGCCTGTGAATCGAAGCAGTGGTGGGCGGTCAACAGGTACGGCAGGAGCGAGCCGTTGGTGGTGTTGAGCAGCGCTCCCGAGCAGAAGTAGAAGCTCCCGCCGCTTTCGAAAAGGAGGCGAGCGGCGGATCGCGAGGCGGAGTCGATCAGGCCGAACTCGCTCGCCGACACGCAGGTCTCGTCCACGAGGCAGGAGAGCGAACCGATGGCCATGGGAGATCGGATGTCGAGGTGGCCAAGCCTCGAAATGTCGAGCCGGACGGACGCGTCGGCCCCCGGCGCGGTCGGCGGCAACTGAATCTCGACGAAGATCTCATCGGCGAAGACGGTATTCGTCCAGAAACCTCCTGCGGGAAATCCCCGGTCGAAGTCGTAGGGCCCATGGACCTCGCCCGCCCTGGAGTAGACGTAGATCCGGGAGCCGACGGGCAACCCGCCCGCGCTGAAGAAGAGGCGCAGGGCCGTGGCCCCGGGCGAGGTGAAACCGGTCGTCCAGGTGAGTCGGCCGGACGGATCTCTGAACAAGAGCCCGTCATCCGCCGCGCGCCCCAACGATCGTGGACCCGACCCGTCGTCGGACATCGCGAGACGCACGATAGGCGAGATGTCCCGCGAGATGCCGACTTTGAGGCGGCGGGCCGGCCCGCCGATCGAGGAGCGAAGGCTCTCCCTCTCCTGGTCCGACAGCGGCGGAAGGCAATGCCGCTCGCCGGGTGCGAGGAGGGCCCAGGCGAAGGCCAGGTCGCTCGGTGTCTCCCGGGCGACCCGAGTCTCGGGCAGGAACACGGCCGGTCCGACGCTGACGTCGGCGGGCGATGGCTGCCCGGCCGCGGAAGCGGCGAGACTGGCGCACACGAGAATCGCGGCGGAAAGGACAAGACGCTGGTCGGCCATGAGCGTTCTCCTTCGAGGCTCGCAGCGCCCGCTCCCGCGCGGAGACGAGAAGAATCGGTCTCCCCGTGGCGAGGCAATTCGTCGATCCGTCTTGGGCGATGCGGCTTCTTGGAGGAGGAAAGCGCAAGACCCGGGCCATGGGATCGTCGAGCTCAATCCACTGAGACGACGTCGGTTGGAAGGGGCGACGAGTTGGGGCGAGACACGCCGCGTCGGCCGCGCGACGTGTCATGAGACAGGTCTGCGACGCCGAAACCTCCCTGCGCCGCCAAACGTATCCGGTACAGTCTGCAGCCCGTCCAGCCGCGTCCAGTGAGGAGAAGGCCGATGAGCACGAAGTCCCGAGGGCTCTTGGCCGCAGCGGCGTTGCTGGCCGGCGCAGGCATGGCGCGGGCTGGCACGCCGGCGCCTTCGGCGCGCACGCACCTCCGGCCGACGCGCTACGAGCTCAATCTCAACGTCGACTTCAAGGAAGAGCGGATCTGGGGCGCGGCGCGGATCCAGCTGACGAACGGCGGCGGTTCGCCGGCGCGCGAAGCTTCCTTTCTTCTCTATCGGCTGATGACCGTCACGTCGGTGCGGGACGGGAAGGGCGCGCGGATTCCTTTTCGGCAATCGGTCGTCGCTTTCGATGACGAGCCCAAACGGCAGGCCAACCACATCCGGGTGCCGCTGTCCCCGCCCTTGCCGCCGGGAAAGAGCGCGGTCCTCGAGGTCGAGTACGGCGGGTACCTGGCCGGATACGTCGAGACCGGATCGCTCTACATCCAGGACCGCGTGGACGAGGCGTTCACGATCATTCGCCAGGACGCCGACGCCTATCCCGCCGTGGGCGTGCCCTCGTTCGCCGAGAACCGGGCCGCCGGGCTGCCGGAATTCGAGTACGTCGCGCGCATCACCGTGCCCGAGTCCCACGTCGTCGCCAACGGGGGAGCGCTGGTGGAAAAGTCCGTCCACGACGGCCGCGTGACGTACGTCTACCGCAACATCAAGCCGGCCTGGCGCATGGATTTCGCCATCGCCCGGTTCGGGACCCTCGAGCGCCCCGGGCTGCGCATCTTCTATCTTCCGGGAGACCGCGAAGGCGCCCGGAGGGTCCTCGAGGCGGCCCGCGCCTCGATGGATCTCTTCAAGGAGTGGTTCGGGCCGCTGCGCAACTCGCCCGACTTCACCATCATCGAAATCCCCGACGGTTGGGGGTCGCAGGCCGACGTCACCTCGATTCTTCAGGCGGCCGCCGCGCTGCGGGATCCCGCTCGGATCTTCGAGGTGTACCACGAGATCTCGCACCTCTGGAACGTTCCTTCGCTCGATCGGCCGTATTGCCGCTGGAACGAAGGTCTGGCGTCGTTCCTCCAGGACCTGACGCAGGAGAAGCTCGACGGTGTTTCGGTGTTGGACCAGCGCGCGGAGGCGGCGGCAGAGTGGCTGGTCCGCCGCGCGAGCGAGGATCCGCGCCTCAAGTCCGTCCCCATGATCGACTACGGAAAAGCCGACGTGACGGGCTACTCCTATCGCGTCGGGATGCTCATGTTCTACGCGCTCTACCGGCTCGTCGGCCCGCAGTCCTTCGACGCGATCATCGGCGGGTACTACCAGGCGCACCAGGCGGCCGGAGCGACGACCGAGCAGTTCGTCCATCTCGCGCAGTCCGTCGCCGGAAGGGATCTGTCACCGTTTTTCCAGGACTGGCTCTATTCCCCGCGGTGGTACGAGATCCTGGAGGCGGGCGTGAAGGTTCGGGATCTCGCGGAGCGATACCGCGAGACGTCCCCGCCGCGGACCGTCACCCCGTCGGTACCTTCGAAGGACTGAACCTCATTTCCTTCGCGCGCCTGCGTCACTCCGGCGCGAGGCTGCCCTTGGCTTCCTGGTAGACGCGGTCGAGAAACGGTCCGGCGAAGAAGTGGTCGAACGCCCTGCCGCGATCCGCGTCGTCTCCCGCGAGAGCCTGCCGATAAGAAGACAGATCGACGGCCTTGCGCGCCTCGTCGAGGCCGAGCCCCCGAGCGACGAGCGGGCCCATCTGGGTCCTCGCCGACTCGATGAGCTCGCCGAGCCGCTGGACGGCTGCCAGATCGCGCTGGATCGGGCCGTGGCCCGGGACGATGACTGCGGGGTTCATCGCCTCGATCTTCTTCAGCACGGCGGCCCATTCCGCCGGATAGGAGCCGTAACCGTACGGCGTCGGCAGGACCAGGATGTCGCCGGAAAGGAGCACCTTCGCGTCCGGGATGAAGGCGACCGCGTCGCCGCCGGTGTTGCCGCGCCCGAGGTGCATCAGTCGAACTTCCCGTTTCCCGAGATGGACCGTCAGCGACTCCTTGAACGTCAGGTCCGCGAGCACGAGCTTCGCCGCGCGGTATTCCGGCAGCGCGCCCTCCTCGTCGCGCAGCTGGATCTCGAAGAACTTCCGATCCGAATCGGTGAGCGGAGTCTTGCCGTCGCGCTTCTTGCCCGACTCCAGGACGGCCTTGACCCTGGGAAGGTCTTCCGCGATCGCGTCGCCGGTTCCTCTGGCGAACTTGTCGAAGTTCTTCTCCATCCGGCCGCGGGTGAACGCCGTGCTTACGAAGGCCGCGCCCGGATAGGCTTCCTTGTAGATCGTGTTGCCGAGCGCGTGATCGAAGTGCCAGTGGCTGTTCACCACGAAGCGCACCGGCAGGCTCGTCCGCTTCCGGATGTCGGCGACCATCTTCCGGGTCAGCGAGGGAAAGTTCCCCGTGTCGTAGACGAGGAGGCTATCGTCCCCGACGACGACCGTCGAGTTGCCGCTCACGAGCCCGGTGTACGAATCGGGCGCGACGAACGTGAAGATCCCGTCGGCGACCTCGGCGATCGCGTAGCTCTCGAAGGCGCGCCCTCCGCCCGCCGCGAGGCCGGGTCGAGAGCACCAGGCCGCGGCGAGGGCGACGGCGATCCGCAAGAGACTCCACGTGTTCCCGGCTGCCTTCCTCACGCGCGCGAAATACTAGGGCCGATCGATTCACCGTACGCAATCTCGAGGACGAAACAGAGAGAAAGAGGGGCAAGCACCGCGACGAAGGCTCGCAATTCGCGTTTTGCCGGTTTCTCACGGGTTCCGTCAAATGCCCCCGGGTTGCCAGGCTGAGGTCGTGAGGCTTGCTATCCTCGGCGTCTCATGGCAGCGATCGTGATGAGAAAAGCGGCAGCGGATTTGGAACAAAGGAGGGTCGACGTGGTCAAGAAGCAGGTCCGACCCAGGGCGCGCAAGGAGATTCGCAGCCTTCCGGCCAAAGAGCTCAGCCCTCGCAGGAGTGGAGAAGTCAAAGGCGGTAAGCGCGCCTCGGGGGACAGCAAGGTCAAGTACTAGGCAGTCACGGAAGGATCCGAGACTTCCAGACGCCGGGCCGTTACCCGAACGTCTTCTCGTCCGCGGACGGCCCGTAGATCGACGGCACCTTCGCGTCGTTCAAACGCAGGTAGACCGTGAGCTGCCCTCGGTGGTGCGCCATGTGGGTGAACACGTCGCGGATGGCGCGCCAGCGGACCGGCTCGTCGACGACCCGGCCGCCCGCGAGAAGCTTCCACTTCGTCATGAGGAACTCGTCGGTCGTGCCGGACAGAGCATCCCGCGCCTTCGCCGTCGCGGCGTCGCAGGCCGCGGCGAGCTCTTCGGCTGTCGAGGGCTCCATCGTGCCCAAGCCTTCCGCGCCCTTGGCGGCGATGTCGAGCTCGTCGCGCCGGATCACGAGGTCGATCCAGCCGGGCATCGTCGCCACCACGTTGGCGAGATAGCCCATCTCCATCGACTTCTCGTGCGGCTTCCAGGTCTTCCAGCCCGGGCGCCCGGTTGGCACTCGCTCGACGGCTTTGCGACTCGCCGCGGCCTCGGTCCCGAGCTGGTCCAGGAAGAACTCCGTCCACTTCATCGCAGGCTCCTTCCGAGCCTCCGACCATATCTGAGAGAGCGGCGCCCCGGACATGATTGCCAGCGCGAAGCGCCGCAGCCCCGGCGGCTGATCGGGGATCGTCCGCGCGCACGAAAGCTCCGATGCGCGAATGGGTCCGAACCGCTCGGGCTCGCGACGGCTAGTACACCGCGCGCTTCTGGAACTTCTGCTTGGTGGCCAGGCTGAAGCGGGCGTCCACGCCTCCCCCCTCCAGGATGCGAGCCGTGACGTACTCGCCCAGAGCCGGACCGTGCTTGAAGCCGTGGCCGGAGCCGCCGCCCACCAGCCACACGTTTTCGCGCTCGGGATGCCGGTCGATCAAGAAATCTCCGTTGGACGTGTTTTCGTACTGGCACACCTCGCTCCCGACGAGCGGCGCGTCCTTCAAGCCGGGAAACCGCCGCGCGACGAAGTCGCGAACGGTGGCCAGCGTTTCGGGCGTGATCACGCGCGAGCCCGTGTCCGGATCGAAGGCCGGGCCGTGGCGGTCGGGCGCGACCTTGAAACCGCGTCCTTTGAAATCCGGGATGCCGTAGATCTCCTCGGCGAAGTCCACCCACACGGGCATCGCCGGCGCGCGGAAGCGCACATCGCCGGGCAGGGGGCCGAAGTAGAAGACTTCCTGCCGCGTGGGGAAGATGCGCTCACCGAGCAGGTCGGGGAACACCTTCGGCAGCCATGGGCCGCACGCGAAAACGAAGGTGCCCGCCTTGATCGTCTTGCCGGACTTCGTCGCGATCGAGGCGAGCCGTCCCTTTCCCGTGGGCGGCGCGACGGCCTCCTGGAAGTAGTCGACGCCGTCGGCCTCGGCGAGCTGCACGACGGCCTGGACCGCGTGGAAGGCCACCAGGAAGCCGCTGTCGGGCTCGTGAATCGCCCACGTCGTCGGGCCGAAGTCGATCTGCGGCCAGCGGTGCTCGAGCTCCGGACGCTCGAGCCGCTCGTGCACGATGCCGAGCCGTTCCAGCGTCGCCAGCGTCTTGGTCGTCAGCGGATCCTGGCCGCGGGCCATCCACAGCACGCCGGTCTGTTGAAAGACCGACGGCCGGCCGACGTCGCTGAAGGCGGACTTCCAGACGTCCAGGGAATGCGCCGACCATTTGGTGTAGATCTCCTGGTCGCCGTACCCCATTCGGATGACCCGGGTCTGGCCGCCGGAGCTGGCGCGCGCGTTGCCGGGCCCGTAGGCGTCCAGGAGAGCGACACGGCGTCCCGCCTTGCGGAGACGGTAGGCGGTCCAGGCCCCGAACACGCCCGCTCCGACGACGGCCACGTCGTACACGTCGCTCGCCGCCGCAGCGGGCGCCTGGCCGCGGACGACCGAAGGGATCAGGGAGGCGCCGAGCGCGCCCGCACCGGCGGATTTCACGAACTGACGGCGCGTCGTCTTCATCGCTCTCTCCGTTTCTCGGGCGAGGCGTGACCGGATCAGGTCCGTGCGGGATGATACAGCCGCGGTTGGAGCGTGAGGCTACCACTCAGCCGCGAACCTCTCTACGCTTATAGCTGGAGCGTGACCCGCCAATCACCGTCTGCGAGGGGGTCTTGGAGGAGATTCCGGGGGCAGCAGGGGGAGACAGGGATCGCCGTTTCCTGCGCTGCAATGCGCGATGCGAAAGCGGAGCTTTGCCTTATCGCACTCCGAGCCGCCGAAGAGGATCAGGAGAGCCAGAAGGAGCTTGCATTGCAGAATGATCAAGGCGCACGCGGTCGGGCCGTGAGGCTCCAGCAGAGGCGCAAAGCACTCTCCCGTCTTCTCTTTGCAGGAGCCCCCTTCGAGCTGGACTTCGACGTTGTCGGCGAAGTCGGCGTCGAAGAATCGCGCATTGAATCGCAGCGCGCCCTCCGCTGAGCCCTCCTGCCCGGGAGCGAACACGACCTGGACCGAAGCCGTGCTGTCGGTGGTTAGCGTCAACGCGTGTGGGGGCGGCACGTGGTATCCGGGTCCCTCGGCGCGAATCTGCTCGAGCTGCACGGAAATACGGCTGCGGTTCCGGATCGCGACGTTTGCCGCGCGCCCGCTGCCGACTGCGACGTTGCCGAAGAGGACGGGATCGGGGTCCGTTTCCACCAGCGGCATGTCCTTGGCGGAGAGGCACAACGCGGTCAGGGCCGCGGCGACCTCGCGGATGATCAACGTCATTTCGGAGAACTGCGGCTGGAACTCGGGCGCCAGGCCCCACTCGATCGTGAAAGCGTCGATCTTCGGAAGCGAACGGTCGGCCAGGTGACGGGAGAAGGCGTAGTCGGCGGCCGAGCCGGACATCTGGTACATCACCGTCGCCTCGGGGCCCTCGGTGTAGACGGTTCCCCGCGATTGCGCCAGCGCGTCGTTCATCCGGTGAACCAGAAGCTGGTGCCGGGCCAGGTCGCCCGGGCCCATGTATTCCCGGTAAGCCGCGTCTCCGAGGACTCCGCGCAGTCCGTTGAACCGCTCGGACGCGAAGCTCATCGTCGGATCGGCCGTTTGCGTCTCGTCGTCGGCCCAGGGATGCATGAGGAAGCCGCTGAAGCTGTGAACGTCGACGAAGAACCGGATCTGCGGGTTCGCGTCGAGCAGCTGCCTGACGTTTCGAGTCTCCGACTCGGAGAAAGGAGCGGTCCCCCGATAGAGATCGATGGACGGATCTTCCGACCCCACGAATGGAGTGGAATCGCCGTCTCGAAACTGGGCGGTCGCGTCCCAGAGCCAGTCGTAGTTTCGATTCAAGTCGGTGCCCACGTGGTTGGGGCTCGACGTGGGACCGCGGTTCTTTCGCCAGAAGACATCGGTCGTCTGGCTGTAGTGCTTGCCGTCGGGATTGACGACCGGAAATACGATCAGCTCGATCTTCTCGAGCATCTGGCTGACCGTCGTTCCCGGCAGCGTGAAGTTGCCGAAGTGGAGCGCGTTCCCGTGGGCGGCGGCGTCCAGGAGCTCCTGGGCGAGGAAGAGAAGGATGTCCGTGCTTCCCCATTCCCGGGCGTGCTGGCCTCCGATCAGGAGGACCGCGGGCCGACGTTCTTCCTGCCCGAGGCGGATGCGCAAAGCGAACGAATCCCGCCCCTCGAAGGATGGATTGGGAAGCGCGATCCGTTCGCAGAAGCCGGGGAACTGCAGCGCAAGCAGCTCCATCAGGGAGTTGGCTTCGCCGACGTTGAGGTAAGGCATCAGGACTTGTCTTTGTTTTCGTCTTCGCCGCGCTTGGCCTTCAAGCGCTCCACCTCGGCGGCGTAGCGGTTGCCCTTTGAGACTTCTTGGCGCGGATCGGGGCGCGTCCGGGAGTCGAAGAGAATATCCAAAACCGCTCCCGAGGCCTGCAGCTTCGCGAGCTCGGTCTCATCGTGGACGACGAGCTTCGCGACGAAGTCCTTGCCTTCGGCTTTGGAGGACACGACGTCTCCCCGCACAAGGGCGGCGACGGTCTTCAAGGCGTCGGCGCTCGAGACTCGAACCTGGACGATCAACACAGCGGGCGACCTCCACGGACCGGTTGGATCTTTAGCGGCGATGAAAGGAGCCGGGCAACTCTACATCCACGGATCTGCTCGACACTCTCTTTCAGCGCCGAGCTAAGGGCGCTTCGTCGACGCGCTCCAGGAGCAGGGCCGTCCAGTCGTCCTCGAGAATGGCCGACGTCGCCGCGCGCACGTCGTCGAACAGGCGGTCGAGAAACTCTCCACCACCGCCGTGAGGCGCCAGCGCGGCGGCCGCGATCAATCGCCCCAGAGTCTCGTATCCGAGGGGACCGCCGTCGCGCAGGGGCGCCTCGGGCAGACCGTCGGTCAGGAAGAGGAGGCGTTCTCCAGGCCTGCAGGCGATTGCGACCTGCTCGTAATCGACTTCGCCGCGGGCGCCGAGCGGCCACCTCGGGCCCGGTACCGAGATCGTTTCCACGAAACCGCCGTCCTTCAGCACGTACGGATCGGGCAGGCCGGCGTTGGCGATCTCGAGCGTGCCGCCGGCCGGGTCGAACTTCGCGAAGCAGAGCGCCACGAACTCCCTCGGGCCGAGCTCCGCGGAAAGCTTGCGATTGAGCTTCGTCAGCGTCTGCGCCGCCGAGGACTCCGAAGCGACCAGCGGCACGACGGCTTTCACGGAGGCCATGATGAGCGCGGCGCCGATTCCTTTGCCCGAGACGTCGGCGGTGACCAGGCCCACGCTTCCATCCGGGAGGGGAAAGACGTCGTAGAAATCACCCGCGACGAAACGCGCGGGAAGGTTGCGCGCGCAGACGCGATAGCCAGTGCCATCGATCAGGGCGGGCGGGAGCAGGCGACGTTGGATCGACCGCGCGAGCTCGAGCTCTTTCTCGGCGAACTCGGCCTCCTTCAGGCGCGACACGCTGCTGCGCAGCCGATCCTCGATCACGTCGAAGGAATAGATCGCAAACCCGAAGAGCAACCCCATGCCCCCGGTCAGAGCGAGCGTCAGGACGACGTCGTGGGTGGAGAAGGAGAAATGCAGCAGCCGAGTCGAACCGGCGATCAACGTGGCGAAGGTCCATCCCGAAATGCCGCCGAGGAAAAGAGAGATCGCCGTGGCGAGCCGACCCGGCAAGCCGTAGCGCTTCTCGAGGGTCTTGCCGAGGGATGCGTTGAGGGTTCGGCAGGCGATGTAGATCGACAGTCCGCCCAGCGCGCCGTAAGACGCTAGGCGCCATTCGAAAGCTCTCGCCTGGTTCAGATACATGAGGAAGAGGACGCCGACGCCGATCAGCGCCGAGATCGACGCGTTCCGAAGGTTCTTGGCGCGCCGGAAGCGGGACTCCGAAGCCGTCACCACGAGAAACGCCATGCCGTATCCTACGGCGCGATTCAAATCCAATTCCTTTCGCTTTCGGCGAAACCGATCTCCGGTGATTCCGGATAGGCGAAACTGGCCTGCAAGAACCGTTGAAATAGCCGACCCGTCACTGGCGTTTCGGCGGAGAGAATGCGTGTCAGAACCACGGTTGCCGTTCTCGTAGCGATCGTCGGCGCCGGATCGCTCGCCGCCGAGGAATCCGGCCGCGTCGCCACCGTCCGAACGTTCCTCGCGGCCCGCAAGCGAGGCGACCTCGAGGCGGCCCGCCGGTTTCTCGCGCCGGACGCGCGCATCTGGTTCGATGCCGAGGAGCGCAAGGGACCCGGAAAACCCTGGACTCTCGAGGCGGATGACTGGGACCGCTGGGATCAATTCTTTCGAAGCGCGACGGATTACTCGGATTGGAGCGAGCAGGCGGATAGCGTGTCGGCCCTCGGCCACGAGAGCAACGACTACTACCGCCTTCTGGATTGGGAGCCCAAGCCCATCCGCTTCGTCTGGTTCTTCGATTCCAACGGGAAGATCTCCGGATTTCTGTTCCACGCCGTCGCGGGGCCTCCCGACCGCAGCCGGCTCGCAGAGTTCAAGGAGTGGGCCAGAAAGAACCGCCCCGACGAGCTCTCCTATCTGATGCCGAAAGGTGGAATCGATCCCAAGGGAGACCGGCCGCAACGGTGGCGCGGAATTCTCGTTCAGTGGCGAAAGGCCGTGGGTCTTCCCGACGTGCCTCTGCCAGCCTCGAGCCCGGAAACAACGCGGAACGAGGGCTCAGATACGCGAGGCCTCTTCCGGCGTGCCCCCGCAACCCGAAGCGCGGATTACGCTCTCGGCGTCCGATCCGGCGCCGTAGAGCTTTGTCGCGTGGCGAACCCGTAGTGCAAGGCGGCGAGCACGGTCGTGTGGGACTTGGGTTGGGCTCGCCTCCAGTGCCGCAGGTCGGCGCCTCGATACAGCAGTCCGTCCCCGAGGCCGAGACGGATCGGCCGGGCTCGCCCTCGTCCGTCGACCCACAGCGGCCAGGCGCTGCGGCGTTCGGGCGCCGGCTCGCCGCCGACGACGAGGTCGATGTTCCAGCGGCAGACTGGCGCGTCGCGGTGGCGGGCAACGACAGCGCCGGGTTCGTACAGGCGGAGAAACGAGAACGTCCACGGCGCGCGCTCCCCGGTCACCTGGCTCACGACGGAGGTGAGCTGACCGCCCAGGAAGCACAGCAGCGGCTCGTCGTAGAGCAGCGGGGCTCGACCTTGACGCGCTCGCCGGCGATCGCCACCAGGAACATAGCCCTCCGCATCGAGCCGGCGACAGTAATCACGGACTGCCGCGAGGAAGATCGGAGTGAAGAGACCGCGCAGAGCGACGCACCCACTGGTCCGAAGCTCACGCCGCCAGACCTGCACCTGGCTTCGCCAGGCCGCGCGGCGGCTCCGGGCCTCATGCGGGTCCTCGAGCGCTCCGATCTGCCGCAGGTCGGCGATCGCCTGCTGGGGAAGGCGAGAGCGCGCGCGACGGCCTCGCAACAGGTTGCGCAACGCGCCCGCGACTCCGGGCTCGAGCGTATAGGGCAGCGCGATTCCGCTTCCCGCCCGCCGCACCCACAAGACCTCCTCTCGGGGCAGAAAGGCCTCCGCGATCGGCGTCTGGCGCCCCACACGTGGCGGCAGGCGCGGCCCGCGATGCAGGAAGCAGCCGGAGCTGAGAGCAGGCGAGATCGCTTCGGGGGCGTGCGCTCCCGGCGGCCCCGCGGGCGCATCGATCCCCAGGCGCGGATCGAGGTGCACGTCACGCGGCACCTCCGAGGGTCGGACGAGGATGCCATCCTCGACGAGTTGTCTCCGCACAGACTCATCGAGCCGCGGAGGCCTGCCACGTCGAGACAGTTTCGAGAGCAGGTAGCGGATGACCCGGGCATCGGCGATCTCGATCTGCCGGCGGCCAATCTTGCGGCGCGAAACGTCGGCCACGGCGGTGAGCTGGAGCGTGGGGTTGAAGACGAGATTGCGTCGGGTCCGTTTCATCAGGCTCCCGAGGTCAGCGCCGACGAAGCTTCTTCTCGAGGTAGAGGGCGATCTCTTGGGGTACGTCCAGGCCGACGAAGGGCAGGAGCCAATATGTCAATCCGGGACGGTTGACCTCCAGGAAGTAGAAGTGGCCGTCTTTGCCTTTGACCAGATCGAACGAGCCCCAGGCGATTCCGATCTTTTTCATGAGAAGCAGAAGCGCTCGCTCGACCCAGCGCGGGAGGCGCATCCGGTCCCACCGCACATTCTCGTTGTCGTAGACGCGCCAGTCCACCCGCGCCGCCCGTGACGCCTGCGAATCGATGCGGCAGGCGAAGATGCGGCCACCGATGGCGACCGCGCGGACGTCGTACTCCTTCTCCACGTAGCGCTGGAACACACAGGGCGAATTGGCGAGGCCCCGGAGCTGTCGGGCCGACGCTTTCGCGAAGGCGGTGCGGAACCGGATTTGCGTCTTGCTGAAATCCCGAAAAAGCGCCCGGCCCCGTTGACGCCTGATGAACGCCGCCGCAACCGCCGGATCGTTCGTGCAGATCGTCTCCGGGACTTTCAAACCGAGGCGGCGGGCGTACAGAAGCTCGCAGAGCTTTTCCTGCCAGTCATTGGAACCCTTGAGCGGATGGGAGGGAAGCCACAGAGCGCGCTCCGGCAGGACTCCAACCAGGTCTCGCAGCACCTGCATCCACCGGTGGAGATACAGATGGCGGGCCGCCTGCCTCCTGGAGATGCGGTTGACCACCGCGAGCGGCTGTTTCCAGATCACCGCCGCCACGTCGCGCAGGAGAAGCCGGGCGGGACCCAGACGCAGCGCGCTCGGCTCCCGGCTGGCCACGCTCATCTGCACCGTGCCCCGCTCCATGAACTCGAGATAGTCGAGAAAGAAGAACTTGAGCCCTTGAGAGCGGAGCGCGGAGATCAGCCCTTCGCTCTCGACGCCGGCCTGGAAGACGAGCACGACCTTCTGACTGCGGCGCGACGGCCGGTAGTTCGTCTGGACGGCGTTGGGAGACGGCCGCGGCGTATCGGCGGGCCGCAAGCGAGCCGCGATCGGATCGTACGGCGTCCAGTTCCAGTTCTCGACGGGGACGGGATCGAGAACCAGGCCGCGCGCTCGGAACTCGAGGCCATAGTGAGGACGTCGGCTCCTCGGTATCGCGGCTTACTCCCTTGGGCTGTGAGACGTCGGAGAGGGCGGAGAGTGCGTTACTCTCCCCCCTCACAGGGATCGCTCGAGCCCTTCCTGCGGTACATCCCGCCCTTGACCGCGGTCGCCCTTTTGACCATGAGGTCCTTGAGCTTGCCGCTCGCCTTCGCCTTCGCCTTCGGTTTCGCGCGCTTGACTGTCTTTTTCGCTGCCATTTCTCGCTCCTTTTTGACCGTGGGCATCGAAAACGGTTGTTCGAAGCACGGTCCACGCCCCGAAGCGTTTCGACTGCCCCCCAGTGCGTTACTTGGCTTGTTCGCCGGTACAGGGATCGCTTCTGCGGTACATGCCGCCCTTGACGGCGGTTGCCCTTTTGACAGCGAGGTCCTTGGGCCCTCTGCTCGACTTCGACTTCGAGCTCTTGACTGTCTTTTTCTTAGCCATCTCTCGCTCCCTTCTGTCTTGTGAGCATCGCAAAGAATTGGTCGAGGCGTCTCACACAATCATATACGCCGCAGCACGGTTGGAACTCCACAAGCAGGAAGGTCAGCACGTCTCTTTCCTGACCACGACGCACCCTCCTTTTCCTATCGGCAGCAGCAAACTTCGCGACAGGAGGAGTCCCGGCGTCAGCTCCGGGGCGTTCGAACGATCTCTCTTCTAATACGGATTGAATGTAACCTTGCCGGCGCCGGCTCCGCTGCTTTGCGAGCCGCCTCGGACCGACTTCGCCTTCTGAGGAGCGACCGGCCGCGTCGCGAGCGCCCTGACTCTCCTGGAGCCCCGGGTCTTTTTGGTACCAGCCATTTTGACTCCCTTCCTCTCGACGGAGCTGTCGTCAGACCATCGATGACGCCAGTCCACTGCAACCGATAGGCCACCGAGGCCAATTCTCTCCTGCTGCTTCGTGGGAAAGGACTTTGCGGACTTCCTCGTCTGGTGACGAGTCCTGGGCGAAGCGGGTCTGGACAATCAGGGTCCCGCGAGAGGGCCGAGGGCTGTCTCGATTCGAGACCCTCGGACCGACGGCGAACATTGCCTTCTGCCGTGCTGAGGAACCTGGCGTCGCCTTCGGTACCCCAGCCGCGCCGTTCGGCCTTCGATCGGAGTCAAAGCGCTCCCGATATGCGCTCGGCTGTGTCGACGAGGGTGCGGAGAGGCTTGGGCTGCAGATAGGCATTGGACACCGAGATTCCCCAGCCGCCCGGCGTGAAGCGCGTGTTGAAACGGCTCGATGCCTTGAGACTCCGGCCGGCGTCGAGGAGAACCTCCTGGAGCCTGCCGGAAAGAGTGACCGGGCGGCCGTCCTTGGAGAACCGGAATAGGTGGAGGCGAACTCGGGCAAGGATCCCGAGACCTCGACCTTTTGAAACCCGAACCGCTCTTCGCGTCTCTGGCCGATGTTGATCGCGGTCAAGTGGGCGCTGAACTCCGTATCGATCGTGAGCGGCTCGTGTCGAGATAGAGCGTCCGCCAAACCGTGATGGCGTCGCCCTTATCGTCGACGTGCTCGGCGAGGTGGACCCCATACCGGGGATGGAAGCCAGACTTCGAAACCAGGCATTGAGGGCAAACGCGGGCCTTCGTGAATCGCAGCGTCCCCTCGGGCATGATCGGAGTGAGCGCTTCGAGGGCCGCGGCCAGCTCGGGCGTCTTCACGCCGATCTCCTCGTCGCCTCGCTCCCGATACTCGGCAAACTGTCTGTGAGCACGGCGCGGCGCGATGACGAAAACCCACACCAGAAAGAGAACCACCAGGAGGAAGAAGGCGGCCAGGCAGCCTCCGACGAGCGGGAGGTCGGAAGCGTTCGATGTGATTTGAGCCAGACCAATGAACATGGAGAGCGATGGCCTAGTCCTTCGCCCCGGCTTCCCGCAAGATGTCCTCGAGCTCGGTGTGCCCGAAGATCTTCGCGAACATCAGCGGTGTCGCACCGCCGGCCGCTTTGGCGTTCGGATCGGCGCCCGCCTTCAGGAGCGCCTTCACGGCGGACGGAGAGCAGCCGGTCTGAACCGCCCAGAGGAGAGGCGTCGAGCCATTGCCGTCCTTCGCCTTGACGTCTCCACCGGCGGTCACGAGCGCCTCGAGGACCTGCGACCGGGGTTTGGATCCCGGCTGATTGCTGCAAAGCTGTGCCGCCAGAAGGATCGGGTGCCCCTCGCCCTTGGCGTGGGCGTTGGGCGACATGCCGATCTGAAGAAAGAGCCGCACGGCGTCCAGGTTTCCGTCGGCCACGGCGCTCCGGAAGAAGCTCTCGTTATATTGGTAGCCGAGCTTGCCCAGCGTGACCTTCTGGCTCGTCGCATCCGTGGCTCCGGCGCCCGGAGGTAGGGTCGCATCCGCGGATTCCTCGGCCTCCGGCTCGAGCTCGACGACGCCCCCGGACTTCACGGCAGCCTTGACGTTCGCGTGGAAATGCCAGTCCTGTCCGAGCATCTTCGAATTGAACTCGGCGTCGACGCGGCCGTCGCCGTAGCGTCGCAAGTTGATGGTGGGATGCTCGAGACCTCGTCGGCCGCTCTGGGGGAGAGTCGCGTCGTACGGAACGGCGAATACGGAATCGTAACCGACGTGCCAGAGAATCCTCACCGCGTGCAGCTTCCCATCCTTCGCCAGTTCCGTGAGCCGCGCGACGGTGCGGTCCGCCTCCACGACCTTCCTGTCCGAAGCGAGAATCACGAGCCAGTGATCGGACGCGTTTTCCGGATCGGCCTGCTCTGCGGCGGCGACCTCGCGCAAGGTCGTCGTCTTTCCGCGCACCGTCAACGTCCCGAGCGCGGAATCGGCCAGGACCGGCAGAGACAGGGAAAGACCCAGCAGGAAGAAGAGGGCCCTTTTCATGAATGCTCCTCGGTTAGGTCGATCCATTGACTCACACCTCGGAAGCGGAGCCGGCGCCACTCGGCTCTCAACCCGGCCGCGCCGGCGTACGAGCGACGAGTTCCCGAATCGGTCTGAGGGGCTCGAGCGTCTTGACGGGGACATTGAGGCCGGGCCGGACGAGGGGCGCGCGCGTGATCACGAAGTCGACGACCACGTCGGCGTGCCCGCCGCCGGGACAGTCGGGGCCGACCTTGTCGAGGCCGCGAATGGAGTAGCCGACCGTCGCCGATCCGTTGCTCTGGCGGACGACAGCGGCGCTCGATGCCTTCACGTTGCTCGAGTTCGCGATCACCGCTCTGACCTGGCTCACGGTCTCTCCCGTCGCGAGATCCACCTTCGCGTCGAGCGTTCCCTTCTTCTCCTCGCCGCATCCCACGTCGATCGACTGGCTCGTGGCCTTGACCGGCCGCAAGATCACGTCGGCGGCTCGAAACTGCCCCAGGTTGAGCTCGCGCGCCTCGAGCGTGATCGGCCCCACGGCATGGAGTGCCAACGCCGAGCGGATCGGCGCCGCCTCGGCGCCGAACTGGCGCTGGTAGGCGGCCTTGAAGAAGACGTAGGGATCGGCGTTCACGTCGGACGGCTTGACGATGCCCAGATGGTTCTCGACGACGGCCCGCGTCTCGTGATTGCAGAGATACGTCGCGCTCAGCTCCGGGACGATTCGGAAACCGTACGTGTCCTTGAGCTCGTAGGAGCAGAACGAGGCGATCTTGTTCGGGTAGTCGAGCGCCGGCTCGTTGGCGGTCTGGAGCCACTGCTCGCGCAAATCCTTGACGTAGCCGCCCTCCTCGAGAGGCTCCATGTCCTTCAACTGCGGGTTATCGGAGAGGTGGGCCGCGATGCCCGCCACGTTGGCGCCGGCCGTCGGAGTCGCGAAGAAGTAGATCATCGGCACCCTGGCCGCCGGCAGCCTGGCCGAAAGGAGGAAGGCCCGCGTCACGAGCCCGCCCATGCTGTGGCACAGGAAGACGAGCTCCCCGTGCTTCGAAATCACGCCCTGGGTCTCCAGATAGTCCTTCATCCTCCCGGCCAGCTCGAGGATCTGCTGCGCGGTCGTCAGGTGCGGCGAGAGGAAGCTGTGGACATAGATATCGGCGTCGGCGAAATCCGGATCGGACGCCATGAGCGTCGGCCAGTACTTGCCGGTAGTGTCGTTCGTCCAGGTCGAGGCCCCGTCTCCGAACACGCCGTTGACGAAAATGATGACGCGGTTGTGCTGCGGTGGATGCACATAGCTGCCCGAGATGGAGCCAAGTCCGGGCGCCGGCGGCGGAGAGCTCACCGGCGTCGTTCCGCCGGCCGGCTCGTTCCTGCCACCGCAGGCGATCTCGAGCACCAGGACGGCGAAGGCCGCGGCAGTCTTCCAGCGCCAGCCTTGGGGGCTCACGCCGCCGGCGGGTTGCTTGCTCAACGGATCCTCATTTTCGAGGCATCGATCGGATCAGCTCACGGGAACTCTACCGCCGTGGGCGTCGAGCCAGAAGGGGATCCCGCCCGAGCGAAGCGACCTGGTCCCACAGTTGGACCGTCGATGCCTTCTTCTGAGGCGTGTCGTCCGCCGGCGTCCGAGCCCCGCGGTTCCCAAGTCGCGCAGTTGGAGCAGGATCCGATTCTTTCTGTGACGTGGCAGGGAAGCTGCTGTCAAGGACGACGAGAATCCAAGCACCGCACGTCGCAAGACAGGAGGCTGTGATGGCCAAGAAGAGCACCAAGGGTTCCATGGGTCGGCACGGGAAGGCGTCCAGGGCCAGGGACCTGCCGGCTGACCGCAAGGCGAAGACCGTCAAAGGCGGCGCGTTCCAGGCAGGCACCTTGACAACGGGCAACCGCTACACGATCAGCGTCCCCCCCACGACGTTCAGAAACACGATCTGACGCGGGTCCGACGGGGCCTGCCGTCGTCCAGCGAGCGCCCCGAGCTCACTCCCCGCCCGGAAGCTCGAGCCGCGCGCGCAGGCCTCCCATCGGGGATTTTTCCAGGTTGATCGACCCGCCGTAGAGCAGCGCGAGCTCGCGCACGATGGCCAGCCCGATTCCCGAGCTCGGGGCGGCTTCGTCGGCCGCGCACGCCGCGCTCGAGGACCTGCTCGCGCAGCTCGGGGTCGAGGCCCGGACCGTCGTCGTCGACGAAAATCCGAATCCGGGCGGAGTCCCCGGCCGGCTCGCAGCGAAGAACGACCCGGGAGAGACGTCGACCTCGATGGATCGCCCGCGCTCCGCCCACCGCCTATGTGCCGATGCGTTTCTTCGAAGCGCACGGCCACGTCGGCGTGGCCAACGCCGTGCGGCTCGCAGGCGGCGTGCATCCCTTGGACGGCGGCCAGCAGCTGCGTTCTCGGCGGCGGCGGTCCGTCGGCGAGGTCTGTGGCCTTTTTTTCGAGACGCCGGTTCGATCCGGCATTTCACCGGCGCGCCCACGGAGACGGGGCTCGGCGGCCAGGAAGGAGTCGGCGCATGGCAGGCAACGCGTCCCGAATGCTCTTCGTCAATCTCGCCGTCCGCGACCTGAAGAAGTCGATGGCGTTCTTCTCCAGGCTCGGGTTCGGGTTCAACCCGAAATTCACGGACGAGAAAGCCGTCTGCATGGTCATCAGTCAGGACGCCTTCGTGATGCTCTTGGGCGAGCCCTTCTTCAAGACCTTCACGAAGCGCGACGTCTGCGACACGACGCGCCAGACCGAAGGGCTGTTCGCGCTCTCCTGCGCGAGCCGCGCCGAGGTCGACGCGATGGTGAATAAGGCCCTCGAGGCCGGCGGGAAGAAGGCGATGGAGCTGATGGATCAAGGAATGATGTACGGCTGGAGCTCCTACGATCTCGACGGCCACCACTGGGAAGTGATGTGGATGGACCCGAAGGCGGTCCAGGCGTAGAACGCTCTTGCCGGTGGTCTCAGTTCCGAACCATCGACCGTCCTCTTTTGACGCGCGCCTCACGTTGGCGGCGGACGGCGTCTGCATAAGCCCCATTGGGCCAGTGGGTTCCGATTTCGCACGACCTGGCAGGGAAGATGCTCCGACTGAGGCGAGAATTCGCTGAACAACATGACCTCAAGCCAGGAGGACGCGATGGCCAAGAAGAGCGGCAAGGGTTCAGTCAGTCGTGGGAAAGTCGGGAAGAAGAAGTCCGGGACCGCGGATCTTCCTGCCGGCCGGAAGGCCAAGACGGTCAAGGGCGGAGCGTTTACCGTGACTCCGTCCTCAGCCGGGTTCCGCAACACGGTCGGCGGTTCGCCCTTCCTGCGATTCACCATCTGACGCGCAGGTCGCGTTTAGCTGCGGATAGAATTCCGCTCATAGTCTGAGAGGAGGGCTGCGATGGCGAAGAAAAGCACAAAGAGTTCCACGAGCCGGCGCCGGAAAACGACGAAGGTCAAGGATCTGCCGGCCAGCCCCAAGGCCAGGACCGTCAAGGGCGGGGCGTTCTCGACTCACATTTCGCTGCCTGGCAATCGTGTCACGATCAAGTAAGACGGTTCCGACGCAAAGACCCACGATCTGAGCCGATTTCCGAGTCGCGGCCCCAAGAAGGTCCGCGGGACAATGCGCCGTCGCGGAAACACCAGCCGCGCGGCGCGCGGCGCGCTGCGAATTCTCTGGTCCTCCAACAGCGTCACCGTCTCCTCGGGCTACGGAACCCAAAGCCGCAACATTCTTTACCGGATGCTCGACGCGGGTTATCCGACGGCGGAAGTCGCGTTCTCGGACATCGAGGGGGGGATCTTCGAGCTCGACGGGCTCCGGATCTATCCGCGCCTGATCGATCCCCTGGGAGAAGACGCCTGCGTCGCGCACGCGGCCGACTGGGACGCGGATGTCACGTTCACGTACCAGGACATCTGGATCCTCGATCGCGAGAAACTCGGGAAGTACCGGCGCTGGGTTCCCTACGTTCCTATCGATTCCGATCCCCTGATGCCGGCGGTCGCCGAGCGCCTGCCCCTGGCCTTCGACATCGTCACGCACAGCCGGTTCGGGCATGACCTGCTCGCGCGGCACGGCTTTGCTTCGACGTACATTCCCTTGGGCGTCGAGACGGACGTGTTCGTTCCGAGCGATCGCCGCGCAGCGCGGCGGGAGTTCGGGATCCCGGCCGGCGCCTTCGTCTTTGGAATGGTCGCCGTCAACATCGACAATCCGTCGCGCAAGGGATTTCAGGAAGCGCTCGAAGCCTTCCGGACGTTTCATGCCGCGCATCCGAGAAGCGTCCTTTTCCTTCACACCAACGCCGTGGACCCGCAGCGCGGCTTTCCGATTCCACAGTACGCGACCGCCCTCGGCCTGGAGGACGTCGTGTACGGCCTGCCGGAGTACACTCGAACTCTGAAGCTCGGCGCCGCGGACATGGCGCGCCTGTACAGCTCCTTCGACTGCCTGCTCTGCCCTTCGTCGCGCGAAGGATTCGGACTGCCGATCATCGAGGCGCAGGCTTGCGGCGTCCCGGTCATCGTCAACAACACCACCTCCATGCCCGAGCTGGTCGGATCCGGCGCCGTCTGCGAGACCGGTTGGACCTGGTGGACGGGCCGCGGGACCTTCGAGCGGCAGGCCGACGTGCGGTCGCTCGTCGAAAAGATGGAGGAGATCTTTCGGGCCGACCGCCGGGAGCTGGCGTCGCGGGCCCGCCGTTTCGCCGTCGCCCACTACGACATGGACCGGGTCTTCCGGGAGGGGTGGCTTCCGTACCTCGAGCGCCTGGAGCGCCGGGTGCGCCGCGGCGGCTGAGCAACCGGCGACGTTGGAGCACTACGGCTTGCGCGCCGGCCCCGCGAAGCTCTTGGCCCCAAGCGCGATGTAGGGATCCGAGACGTCGGAAAGCGTCCGATAGATATCCAGGCGCGCCGTGGATCCGAGGTCCTTCGGGCCCACGGTCTCTTCCGGCTGTGTGAACCACGCGGTCAGGAAATTCTTCGCGGTCAGCCGCTCGGTGGGACTGCTCTGCGGATCGATCATCCGTTCGCGCGCCGCGGGAAGAAAAAGAAATCCCGCGCCCAGCCACCAGTTCTCCTTTTCTTCGCGAAGCCGGCGAAAGAGCGCCACCCGGTCCCCTTCGGGCAGGAGCCGTGTCTGTGCCGTGACCGTATCGGCCAGGGCCACGACCGCCGCATCGGCAGACGCCGGCGCCGGATCCGGCCGGGCGAAGTGGAAGCGGCCGAGGGTGTCCGCGTACACGCTGTCCGAGAGGCGCCAGACCAGGCGGTCGCCGCCGGCGAGTGTCGCGTCTTCCGGATCACTCGCGACCAGGCGCCCGAGGGGATCGATGTCCTGGAACATCTCGGCCACGACACTGGCGAAACCCTTGTGGAAGCGGCTCAGGAAGCGGGGGAACTGCTCGCCCCACCAGGGGAGAGCGAGGAGCGGCAGGACCAGCAGGACGTATCCGAAGGCGCGCGGCAGATCGCCGAAGAGAAGGGCCATGGCCTCGTACCAGACGGCGAGGCCGACGATGGCGGCCATCGGAAACACGAGCCAGTTGGGTCCCCAGCGATCCTTGAGGAACCCGGCGGGAATCGCCCCTGCCGGCTTCCAGGGGTTCAAGGCCAGGGGAAACTTCGGAGCCGGCACACCCCAGCCGATGATGGCGAGGTCGACGGGCCTGTCGACGAGGAGCCGCAGCTCTTCGAGCGCCGTCGCGGGCGGCCTGGGAAGGCCGAACGTCGATTCGGGCCGGTGCGTCGCCAGCCATTGACGGCCGGCCGGCGTTATTCGGATCTCCGGGAGGGCGAATCCATTCGTATCGCGCATCCAGGCGAAGGGAACATTCGGTGCGAGCTCGGACAGATCCGGCAGCGTGTAGGAGTCGCTGAACTTGAGACGCGTTCCGCAGAACGCGCGCCGCTGAGGGGCGCCCCTGGCTCCCTCGTAGGTGACGACGGCGCACGGCGAGGCGTAGGCGTGCGGCCGCCAGAGGAGTCTTTGACCCATGTCCGAGGGGTCGAACTCGACCGCCAGCCAGCTCTCCACGATCCGGCCGTCCACGCGCGCGGTCAGTTTCGCGTATCGCGCGTTATCGATGATTCGCTGCGGTCCGCTCTGCCAGGCGATCACAAGCATGAGGCCGGCAAATCCGAGAATCGGCGCGATGACGATGTTGGTGAATCGGCCGAGCGTCGCGCCGAGGAGCTCGCCGAGAAAGAAACTCCGCCAGCGCGCTCCGCGCGAACCGGAGCCGTCCGCGGCGGACTCCGGTATCGCCGCGGAGGTTTGTGCCGGCCGCCGCCCGGATCTCTTCTGCCCCATCCTGACCGCCTCGAAAAGAATTGTGTGGGATCGGCGGCCGATATTATGCGTGATTCCTTTGAGCTCCGAGGGCCCGGGCTCACTCTCCGCCGGGGAGCTCGAGCCGGGCCCGCAGGCCGCCCTGCGGCGACGGCTCGAGGGCGATCGACCCGCCGTAGAGCACGGCCAGCTCGTGCACGATCGCGAGGCCGATCCCGGAGCCGGGCGCGGCCTCGTCCGCCCGGACGCCGCGCGCGAGCACCTGCTCGCGCAGCGCGGGCTCGAGCCCCGGACCGTCGTCGTCGACGAGGATCCGGATCCGGCCGGCGCTCTCCGCGAGCTCGGAGCGGAGAAGGACGCGTGTCTTGCCCCACTTGCAGGCGTTGTCGAGGAGGTTGCCGAGCATCTCGTGCAGATCCTCCGTCTCGCCCCGGAAGACGTGCTCGCCGGGAACGTCGAGATCGATGACGCGGCCGCGATCCGCATGGAGACGCCGCAGCGTGCGGGAGAGACCCTCCGCGCACTCGCTCACGGAGGAGCGGGCGCCCGGAGCGGGTCCCGAGCCCGCGGCGCGCGCGTGCGCCAGGTGGTACTCGACCTGCCGGCGCATGCGCTCGACCTGAGTTCGGATCGCCGCGGCCTGATCGCGCTCTTCCTGGGCTTCGAGGCGTTCGGCTTCCTGCTCCAGAAGAGCGAGCGGAGTCTTCAGGCCGTGGGCGAGGTCGCCGGCCTTCGCCAGCGCGCGCCGCACGATCTCCTCCCGCTGGGCGAGCAGGGCGTTCAAGTCCTGAACCAGAGGCTGCACCTCGTTGGGATGCGCGCCCTCGATGCGGCTCTCGCGTCCTTCTCGAACCGCGGTCAGGCGCGCCCGCAGGGAGCGCAGCGGCGACATCCCGCGCTGCACCTGCAGGATCCCGACGGCCATGGCGAAGACGGCGATCACGAGCCCGATCGGCGAAATCCGGAGGACGTGAATCTGGCCCCGGCGCATCAGAAACAGGGAAAGTGCGTGTCCGACGAAGAGGAGGCCCATCGTCCACAGCAGCGAGCCCACCAGAAGCCGCGAGCGGAAGGAGCGCGCCATCAACCCTCCGGTGGGACCGGGACCCGGTACCCGAGCCCGCGGACCGTCTCGATGAGCGGCACGCCGAGCTTTCGGCGCAGCCGTCCGATGAAGACCTCGACGGTGTTGGAGTCCCGGTCGAACCCCTGTGCGTAGATGTGCTCGGTCAGCTCGCCCTGGGACACGACGCGCCCGCGGTGGTGCATGAGGTACGACAGAACTCGGTACTCGTGGCCGGTGAGCTTCACCGGCGCTCCTTCCAGCGTGACCCGGGCGTTGCGCGGGTCGAGGACGACGGCGCCGCACACGATCTCGGACGCGACCTGGCCGCTCGCCCGGCGGATCAGCGCCCGCAGCCGCGCGAGAACCTCCTCCATGCGAAACGGCTTGGAGACGTAGTCGTCCGCCCCGCCGTCGATCCCGCGCACCTTCTCGTGCCAGCTGCTGCGCGCCGTGAGCACGAGCACCGGAAACGCCACCCCCGCGTCGCGCCAGCGGCGCAGCACCGTCAGGCCGTCGATCTTCGGCAGGCCGAGATCGAGCACCGCGGCGTCGTACGCCTCGGTCCGGCCGAGAAACTCGGCGCGTGCGCCGTCGGCCGCGCGGTCGATCGCGTAGCCCGCCTCACCCAGCGCGCTCGCGAGCCGCTTGGCCAGCCCTTCCTCGTCTTCGACGACCAGCACGCGCACGCGATCGACTCCTTGCCGCCCCCTACGGGAACATCGCGGACCTGAACGGCGGCTGAACGGCTGCTTCAGGGACCGTTCAGGGCGACGTCGTTAGCGTCGGGCCGTTTCACCGAAAGGAGGACGCTCCATGCTACGCCATCGCACGAGGGTGAGATCCGCGGGCCGGATGGCCGCGATCGCGTTCGCGGCCGCCTCAATCGCTCCGGTCTCGTCGGCCAGGCAGTCGCCACACCGTCCAGCCCATCGGCCAGCGCGCGGCGGGCAAGAAGGGCGCGACGGCCCGGTTTCGTCAGGTCTTCCGCCCACTCGATTCCGAGAGGGTCGCGACACAGGTGCTTCGCGAGGCAGAGGTCGCGTGGTCGCCGACGTTTCCGGGAAGCGATCGCCTCGTCATGACGCACCGGCCGAAATCATGATGCGGACCGACGAGCCCGGGCGGCAGCGGCCATGATCCGCCTGCACAACGTCGCCAAGCTCTACGGGACTCCCAGGGGTCCCTTCGCGGCGCTCTCCGGGATCAACCTCGAAATCGAAGCCGGCGAGCTCGTCGCCGTCGTCGGAAAGTCGGGGAGCGGCAAATCGACGCTCCTGCATCTCGTCGGCGGCATCGATCGAGCGACCTCGGGCACCGTCTTGATCGCAGGCGCCGCGATCTCGGGTCTTTCGGAAAGCGCGCTCTCCAAGTGGCGCGGGCGCACGATCGGCTTCGTCTTTCAGTTCTTCCAGCTCCTCCCGACGTTGACCGCGGCCGAGAACGTGATGCTTCCGATGGACTTCTGCCGGACGTTCCCGGCGCGCGGGCGCCGGCGCCGCGCGATCGAGCTGCTCGGCCGCGTCGGCGTCGCGGATCAGGCCGACAAGCTCCCCGCGGAGCTCTCGGGCGGCCAGCAGCAGAGGGCGGCGATCGCGCGGGCGCTGGCCAACGATCCGCCCGTGGTCCTGGCGGATGAGCCGACGGGGAACCTCGACTCGACGACGGCAGCGCAGGTTCTCGATCTCCTGCGTGCCCTGGCCGCGGGCGGCACGACGGTCGTGATCGCGACGCACGAACGCGACATCGGTTCGCTCGTCGACCGCACCGTGGAGCTCGCCGACGGCGCCGTCGTCGCGATCTGCCCGGGCGGGCGCGGCCGGCGATCAGGGCCCGGCGCGGAGGCGGAGGGATCGGCCGGATGAGGACCGCGTTTCACAAGGTGCTTCGGGACTTCCGGCGGGAGATCTCGCGCAACGCCCTCGTCGTGCTCGCGATCGCCGCCGGCGTCGCGGCCTTCTCGGCCGTTCTCTCGAGCCGGGCGATCCTGACCCGCAGCCTGAACGAGGGCTATCTCGCGACGAACCCGGCCTCAGCCACCCTCTGGGCCGACCGGATCGACGACGCCCTCGTGCGCAGCGTGCTCGCCGGGCACGGGGTCGCCGAGGCCGAGCCCCGGCGGACGGTGTCCGGCCGGATCCGGGTCGGGCCGGCGCAATGGAAGAACCTCGAGCTCTTCGTCGTCAAGGACGACGGGCACATCCGGGTCAACCGGCTCGTTCCCGAGGTCGGGGCCTGGCCTCCCGGCCCGGGCGAACTGTTCATCGAGCGCGACGCGCTGCAGGTCGCGCGCGCCCGCGTCGGCGACACGGTCTCGGTCGAGACCGCCCGCGGCCGGGAAGCGCGCCTGCGAATCGCCGGCCGCGTTCACGACGTCGGGCAGGCGCAGGCGCGGATGGAGAACCTCGTCTACGGTTACATCACGCTCCCGACGCTGGAAAGACTGGGCGAGGAGCCCTACCTCGACCAGGTGAACATCGTCGTCGCGGAGAACCGCTTCGACGACGCCCACGTCCGGCGCGTGGCCGAGGAGGTCGCGAGCGTGGTCGAGCGTTCGGGCCATCCGGTGCGGCGCCTCGATGTTCCCGCCCCGGGGAAACACCCCCACGCCGCGATCATGGGGCTTCTGCTCCTGGTCATGTCGGTCTTCGGCCTCTTCGCGCTCGCTCTCTCGGGAATCCTGGTGGTCAGCCTCTTGACCGCGCTCATGGCTTCGCAGGTTCGTCAAATCGGAGTGATGAAGGCGGTGGGGGCGACGCGCGCGCAGATCACCGCCGTGTACATGAGCCAGGCCGTTCTCCTCGGGCTCGCCGCGGTCGCGTTGGCTCTGCCCGCCGGAAACCTCGGCGCCAGGGTCCTCTCCCGGGCCATGGCCGTGTTCCTGAACTTCGACATCACGAGCTTCGCCGTTCCCGCGTCGACGTACGCCCTCGTCGCGGCGGCCGGGCTCGCCGCGCCGCTCCTGGCGGCGTTCCTCCCGGTCTGGGAGGGGACGGCGATTACGATTCGCGAGGCGCTCGGGGATCACGGCGTCGCCGGGGCCGCGCGGGGCAGGACGATCCCGCTGATCGCGCCGGGCTTCGTCCGAAGTCTGGACCGGCTCGGAGGCGCGCGGCTGATCCTGTTCGCGGTGCGCAACGCCTCTCGGCGGCGCGCGCGGCTGGCCGGGACCACCATCGCGCTGGCGACCGGCGGACTGTTCTTTCTATCGGCCTTGAATGTCCGGACGTCCTTCGTGGCGACCCTCGATCGCCTCTTCGCCGCTCGGCGGTACGACCTCTCCCTCGGACTCGGCGCGCTGCAGCCAATGGAGAACGTCGAGCGCGCCGTGCGGAAAACCTCGGGTGTCTCGCGGGCGGAAGGCTGGATCGTGTCGCAAGGGGAGATCCCGGGGCCCGAGCTCGCCGGAGCCGCCGCGTCGCAGGCGGCCGCCGGGGCGGCGGACCGATCCGGATCCGTCGCGCCGCACGGGCGCGGCGGGAAGGCGGGCAACGAGACGTTCACCGTTCTCGCGCCGCCGGCCGGATCGTCCCTGATCGCCCCCGACATGACGTCCGGCCGGTTTCTCGCCCCGGGCGACCGTGACGCCCTCGTCGTCAACTCGGCCCTGATCGCACGATGGCCGGCGGCGCGACCAGGGGAGACGGTGACGTTTCGGATGGGTCCGGAGCCGGCGGCCTGGAAAGTCGTGGGCGTGGCGCGCGAGCCTTTTGCTCCGCCCACGGCCTATGTGCCGATGCGTTTCTTCGAAGCGCACGGCCACGTCGGCGTGGCCAACACCGTGCGGCTCGCGCTGCCCCGCTCGAATCCCGACTTCGTCGATCGCGTGCGTGCCGACCTCGAGCGGAACCTCGAGCGGGAAGGAGTCCGCCCTGTCTTCAGCGCCAGCAAGGCCGAGAGCCGATTCGGGTTCGACCAGCACATGCTGATGATCGACGTCTTCCTGGTGGTGGTCTCGGCGTTGATCGGCGGCGTCGGCGGGCTCGGTCTCGCGACGACGACGAGCTTGAATGTCCTGGAGCGCCGGCGCGAGCTCGCGGTGCTCGCCGTCCTCGGCGCGACGCCGGCGGCAGTCTGGACGATCGTGGCCGCCGAATCCGTGGGCGTCGGAGTTCTGGCCTGGGCCCTTGCCGCGCTCGGCGCCTGGCCGGTGAGCTGGGCGGTGGGAAATCTACTGACCCGGGTCCTGTTCCGCAGCGGCCTCGAATCGGTGTACGAGCCTCGCGGTCTCGCGCTGTGGCTCGCCGTGTCGGTCGTCCTCGCGGTCCTGGCGAGCGCCTGGCCGGCGTGGCGCGCTTCGCGGCAGCCTCCCCGGGAAGGGCTGGCGTTCGAATAGCGAAGAGGAGGCCTCATGCCAAAGAGCCGGGCCATGGTGCTCTGTCTCTTCCTGATCCTGGTCGTCGCCGCGCTCTGGTTCGGCGGCGGCGCCCTCTGGCGTCTCTTTCTCGCGATGCACGGCGCGCGCTGAGACGGCGAGCCGGTCGCTGCCGAGATCCCGGGGTCGGGCTGCTAGCCGTGCGGCTCGACGACGCGCGGCGTCGGGCGCTCCGGCGGCGGCGCGGGGGGCAGCCGGTCGGGTCCCATGTCGTGGCCGGGCGGCGGCGTGGGCGCCGGCGGGGGTGAAGGCGCGGGCGGAGGCGAAGACGGCTGGTCGGGAGGTGTCTGGTCGTCAGGCGCCGGCTCCTCGGGCGGCGGCACGTCCTGCGGCGCCTCCGGGGCGTAGATCGGCGCCGGCGGCGCGAATGGCGATTCGATCCTGGGGGGCACGAACGTCCCGACCGGGTAGGTCGGCTCCGAGGGTTCGGATCGGAAGTCGAGCTCGAAAGGAGGGGGCGGCGGCTCGTACGGGGTCTGCCGCGTCGCGGCCGCCGGCTCCGAGTCCGTCGCGGAAGGAAACGTCGAGGTCAGGCGATAGAGAACGCCGGTCTCGGTTCCGGCGTAGATCTCGCCGGCGGAGTCCTCCCCGAAGGTCGTCAGTTTCGGCGCGACCACGTTGGTGAGCTGGCCGCGGCCCCAGATGAATCCCGTGCAGTAGTCGCCGTAGAAATAGACGCTGGCCAGGCGCGAGTCCCGCGATCCGCGGTAGACGTAGCCGCCCACCACCGCGCACGCCTTCTTGTCGGCATAGGTCAGGATCGGCGGGCGCAGATCGGCGGAGACCGGCGCCGGCGCGGGCCAGCCGTAGTTGTCCCCTCCTGTGCTCGAGGCCGGTTGAAAATCGATTTCCTGGGACCTGCCCTGTCCCACGTCGCCGATATAGAGATCGCCGGTCAGCCAATCGAACGAGAACCGCCACGGGTCGCGCAGCCCTTTGGCCCAGATCTCGCCACGCGCGCTCCCGCCGGCAAAGGGATTGGACGGCGGGATCCGGTAGAAGGGCGGCGACGAGATCTTTCCGTCGACGTCCAACCGGAGGATCTTGCCGAGCAGGACGTCGTCCCGCTGCGCGTTGTCGGAGAGCCGGTCGGCTGATCCGCCGTCCCCGATGCCGGCGTACAGGAACCCGTCGAGCCCGAACTGCAGCGCGCCGCCGTAGTGGTCGGAGTCGGGAGGGAACGGGATCGTCAGAAGGACGACGCCGCTCTTGGGATCGGCGCGGTTTTTCCTGGCTCTCGACCGCCGATACCGGGCCAGGACCAGGTTGCCCGTTTTGTCGGTGTAGGCGACGAAGAACAGGCCGTTGGAGGCGTATGCCGGATCGAAGACGACGGAGAACAATCCTCCCGCGCCGGCCGCGGAGACGCGATCCGTCAGATCGAGAAATGCCCCGTGAAGGAGGCGTGTCCGGTTCCAGATCAGGATGCGGCCGCTGCGGAGAGTGAGGAAGAGTCTCAAATCCCCGGCGTTCGCGATCGAGGTGATCGGTCCCACTTTCTCGGCCAGCTTGAGAAGCGCGACGTCGGAGATGGCGCCCGTGTCCAGCGTCGCGGGAATCGGAGTCGGGGCGGGAGCGGGAAGCGGGGCCCGGACGGGAGTCGGGCCGGAGGCCGGCGCCAGGCCGCTCGCCCACGCCGCCCCGAGGAAGACGCCGAATCCGATCACCGCCGCCGCCCCACGGACCGTGCGAGGGACAACCGCCTTCGACCGCATCCTGATTCATCCAACGCGGCGCGCGGAATCGTTATGCCGGAATCGTGAGAGCGCGGTTCTCACCGGGACTGTCGGCGAAACGCGGCGTCCAGGCCCGGGACGGTTGTCCCGGCTCTTTCGTTACAGTCAGACGGCCTCTTTTCCTTTTCTCTCCCCGGGGCGCGGCGAACGGGACGGCGGAGAATCAGACTCCCTCGCGCTTGAGGTCCGCGAGAAGCTTGCGCTCACCGCGGCGGATCGCCGCCTTTCGCACGGCCGTAACGGGCCAGAGCCGATTCCACGAGATCCACGCGGCCCCGCTCCAGGTGGGCCGGTGCTGCGAGCCGTCGGCGGTCAGAACGAATCGGCCGGCCGCGGCCTGCCGCCGGACTCCCTCGGTCAAGGAGTGGGCCGTGTGGGCGGCGACGTCTCCGCCAAAGGTCTCATCCAGCAGAAGGATCTTGTCCGAGCTCCTTGCGTGCCGCGCGACCAGCATGCGGTGGACGCGGTACAGGGTCGCGGCCTCGCGAACCGACGGCAGCTGCGCGACGGCGGAGCCTCGTTTCGGAGGAAACGGCCGGAGCCGGTCGGCGTTGTGAGTCTGGACCGAGGTTTCGTCCCGATATTGGGTCGCGAACTCGACGAATCGGACCTCCTTGACCTCGCCCGGCAGCCGGGTGTGCAGCGCCGAGGCCAGAGCGGCGGCCTTCTCGGCGCGGTCGATCAGGACCAGGGCGAAAGCTTCGACGCGCCCGGTCATGCGGGGAACGTGCAGCCGTCCCCGGACTTCGAAGCCGAGCGGCCGTGTCTCGTCGATCACGGCGTCGAAGAATCGCGCGACCTCCTGCGGCAGGGCAGGGCTCCCCGCGTCCATGATCGCGAGCTGCGGGCTCGCGGACTGCCGTAGCGTCCGATGTGCGAGCACGAGCCGCAAGATCCAGGGAAGGAAGAGGACGCCGAGGACGACGAGAAGAAGACAAGAGGAGATCACGCGTCACCGGACGTTGATCGTTCCCTGTCGGATCGGCATGGCTGTTGCGCGCGATTGTAGTCCGCGCCGCAAGAGCCGCGGCGACAGGCGCCCGGAAGGGGCTTCGGAACGATCAGGTCCTAAGTTGGCGACTCCTGTGTGCGGCCGGCCGGTAGCTTCGGGCCGCTCTCTCGCGATGTCGCCGAGAGCGCAATGGACCAAAGGAGGTCACCATGAGAATCGTCGTCACGCGATCCGCAGTCTTTGCGGGCTTGCTCCTGGCGGGCATCGCCACCGCGGGCGATCCCGGCGGTGGCGAGGGCGGTCGAGCGCCCAACTATGAGGTCACGAACCTCTCGTCGCTCGGCGGGACCAACAGCAAAGGAAACAGCATCAACGAGCTCGGCGTCATCGCGGGATACTCCAACCTCGCCGGCAACCAGACGCGCCACGCCGCGGCCTGGTTCAACGATTCGCTCTCCGACCTGGGAACGCTCGGAGGCGCGGACAGCAACGTGGCGTGGCCGGTCAAGAACAGCATCGGCCTGATCACCGGCATCTCGCAGACGGACAAACCGGATCCGCTCAAGGAGAGTTGGAGCTGCGCCGCCTTCTTTCCGCCCGCGACGGGGACCGGCCCGACGTGCCTGGGCTTTGCCTGGCACGACAACAAGATGAAGCCGCTTCCGACGCTCGGCGGCAACAACGGCTTTGCGACGGGCTCGAACGATTGGGGACAGATCGCCGGCTGGGCGGAGAACACGGTGCACGATCCCACCTGCGTGCCGCCGCAGGTCCTCCAGTTTCGGGCAGTGGTGTGGGACTCGTTTGGAGACCGCGTGCGCGAGCTGCCCATCCCGTCGGGCGACACCTCCAGCGCGGCGACCGCGATCAACGACAGGGGTCAGGTGGTCGGCATCTCCGGCCGATGCGACCAGGCGGTGGGCCGGTTCACCGCCATCCGCGCCCTGCTGTGGGACCGCGGCCAGCCGATCGACCTGGGCAACCTCGGGCACCTGTCCTGGAACACGCCGATGGCGATCAATCAGGAGGGCGACGTCGTCGGGTTCGCTCCCATCGACGACACCGACCCGGACAACCCGCAGCTCCACGCGTTCCTGTGGACCCGGGGGCACCCGATGCAGGACCTGGGCACGCTGAAGAATGACCTCTTCAGCGAGGCCCTGGGCATCAACGTCCGCCGCCAGGTGGTGGGCCTGTCCTGCCAGAACGCCGACGGCAGCGGAGTCTGCCGCGCCTTCCTCTGGGAAAACGGCAGGATGACGGACTTGAACACGCTCGTCCAGCCGGCCTACACCGACCTGCTCACCCAGGCCCAGGACATCAACGATTTCGGTGTGATCACCGGCAGGGCCCTGACTCCGGCCAACGAGCGCCCGGCGTTCCGGGCGGTTCCGGGGCACGACGCGAGGTGATTCGGGCGGCCGTCCCGGCGTCGCCGACGCGCGGCGCCGGGAACGGTCTCCCCGCCGCCGACAATATGTATATTGTGGGCTTCAGTGCGCCGGAGCCGGAGGCTCCGTGATTCCGAGGTTATAGGCCTGGAACGCCCACACGTCCGCGGTCTGCGCGATGCGCTTGTCCGTCGGCATGTAGCCGTGGCTGGTCTTGGTCTCCACGCGGATCACCACGGGGTTGTCGCAGGCCTGATCGTGCTGCAGCTCGGCGGCGAACTTGTAGGAGTGGCTCGGCACGACGCGGTCGTCGTGGTCCGCGGTGGTGACGATCGTGGGCGGGTAGCACGCCCCCTTCTTCAGATTCTGGAGCGGCGAGTAGGCGGACAGCCACTGGAAGGCCTCGCGGTCGTCCGAGCTGCCGTACTCCGGCACCCACAGGTCGCCCCCCGAGAATTTCTGGTACCGCAGCATGTCCATGACCCCGGCGCCGGCGTAGGCCGACCCGAAGAGCTCCGGATTCTGGGTGATGCTCGCGCCCACCAGCAGGCCTCCGTTGGAGTAGCCCTCGATGCCGAGATGCCTCGCCGCGGTGTATTTTTCCGAGATCAGGTATTTCGCGGCCCAGGCGAAATCGTCGAACACGCTCTGTTTTTTGCCGAGCTTGCCGGCCTCGTGCCACTTTTCCCCCTCTTCCGCGCCGCCGCGCAGGCTGGCCACGGCATAGACGCCGCCGAGCTCGAGCCAGACGGGGAGCATGGGATCGAAGTTGGGGTTGATGGTGATGTCGAAACCGCCGTAGCCGTACAGGACGGTAGGATGGCTTCCGTCGAGCGTGATTCCCTTGCGTGCCACCACGAACAACGGGACCTGCGTGCCGTCCTTGGACGGATAGAAGACCTGCTTGGTCTCGTACGCCGACGGATCGAAGTCGACATCGGGGCGGAAGAACGTCTCGGTCTTGCCGGTCTGGAGGTCGTAGCGGTAGATCGAAGTGGGATAGAGAAACGACGTGAACGCGTAGTAGACGGCGTTCGAATCGTTGCGCGCGGAGATGCCGAAGACGGAGCCGAGCGTCGGAAGCGGGAGCGTCCCTTGCGCCCGCCCGTCCGTGGCGAAGAGCGAGAGCTGACTCTTGGCGATCATCTGGCGGTGCACGAGGAGGCGGCCGTGAGCCAGGGACGCGCTGTCGATCACGCCGTCGCTTTCGGGCACGACCACGCGCCAGCGGGCGGGATCCGGGTCCGAGAGCCGGGCCGCGACGATGCGCCCCTTGGGAGCGCCGAACGTCGTCTGCACGAAGACGGTCTCTCCGTCATGACCCACCGGAGCGTAGATCGCGTCGTTCTTGGTGAAGAGGGGTTTGGGCTTGGCGGCGAGGTTGGGCTTCTTGGGATTTCCCAGGTCGACATAGAAGAGCTCGTTCTGGGACGCGCTCCCGTTGTTGAGAAAGATGAAAAGGTAGCGCCCGTCCTCGGTCGTGTTGCCGTCGATGACCCACTGCGGCAAGTCGGGCCGCGCGTAGATCAGGCGATCGGCGCTCTGGGGCGTTCCGAGGCGGTGGTAGTAGAGCTTGTGGTTGGAGATCTGCTGGCTGATGGCCTTGCCCGGGGGCGGCGTGGGAAATCGCGAGTAGAAAAACCCCTTGCCGTCGGCGGTCCAGGCCACCTCCGAAAACTTCACCCACTCGATCTTGTCGGGCAGGTCCTTGCCCCTGGCGACGTCGCGAACCTGGATGGTGATCCAGTCCGAGCCGCCCTGGGAGAGATCGTAGGTGATGTGGTCGCCCTGCGGCGAGGGCTGGTAGCCGAGCATCGCGATCGATCCGTCCGGGGAGAGGGTGTTGGGATCGAGCAGCTCGCGCGGTGCCGCGGCCGGTCCCTCCTGCACATAGAGGACCGACTGGTTCTGCAGTCCGGCGTTCTTGCGGAAGAAGATCCGGCCTCCGGCGACCTGCGCCGGCGTCGAGACCTTGGCGTAGTTCCAGAGCTTCGTGAGACGCTGCTGGATCCAGCCCCGCACCGGGATCTTGTCGAGATAGGAGAACGTGACCTTGTTTTCCGCCTCCACCCATTCCTGGACCGCCGGGCTGTCGAGTTCTTCCATCCAGCGGTAGGGATCCGGGACCCGCCTGCCGAAGTACGTGTCCTCGGTCTCGTCGCGGTGGGCCTGGGGATAGTCGAGCCGGGAGGCGGGAGCGGCGGCTCCGGATGGTTGGGCGCCGGCAGTGCGGACGACTCCGACCAGCAACGCGAGAGTGACGGCGGTGCGAGCTTTCATTGAGAGTCTCCTCGGCGAGCCGCCGACCGAATTGGGAGGTTCTCCCGCGGACTTCCGGGCAGCACGCGACGCCGGAGCATACCGCAGCGTCCGTCGGCCCTGGCGCGGCGCTGCCGGGTGTTCTCCCGCACGGTGTCTTTGTCCAAGAGCGGCGCGGCGCGAGCTAAGGGGATTCTTAAGCCGTGAAACGGCGGCGCTTCGAGATCCGTAGTTAAGGTAAGAATCCCGCCGAACCGGACCTCCCACATTTCTCCGCTTTCGGGCGGAGCCTCGCCGGATCGCGGTCCGCGCGATCGACCGATCCGGAGCTCAGTCCAGGAGCCACTCCTTTTCCCGGCGGCTGCGCGCTCACCCGGGCCGGGCTGGGCCGGGGGCCGGGAAACGTGATGGTCGCTCTTGACTTGGACACCGCCTGCCAGGGTCGGCCGAGCATGGCGCAGACCGTCCGCAGTTGCCTGTCGCCCTTCGGCCGGACTTGCGAGAGGATTGGTCAGAACGCCGGAAATGGCTTTCAGAGGAGGAACAATGAAGGTCTCGCGGGTATCTCGATGGATTCTGCTGCTGGCCGTGGGCGGGACGGTAGTGGCCTGCTCCGGCAAGGTGACCAGGGACAACTATGACAAGGTCGCCACGGGGATGACCCCGAAAGAGGTGGAGGCGATCCTGGGTCCGGGTACCGAGCAGGCCAGCACCTCGGTCGCAATTCCCACGCCGCCGGTCTCGATGCCGGGGAAGATGGCAGGAATGCCCGGCATGACGGGATCGGTGTCGGGGAGGGTCCTGACCTGGCAAAGCGGCGGGAAGATGATCACGGTCACCTTCGTCAACGACAAGGTCGCGGCGAAAGCCCAGGTCGGGCTCTGAGCGCGCTGGCGACGCGGGTCCCCGACGGCAGACAAGGAGGCCTTCGATGAAGCACCGGACCCGGCTCCACGCTCTGTGGATCGCGGCGCTCTTTGCGTGGGCGCCGTTCGCGTTCGCGGCCGCCGCCGCTTCCAGGACGATCCGGGCCACACACGCGATCGAGCTTGAAGACCCCAGGGGAGATGTGGGCCCCATCTCGGTCGGCACGGCCGACAAGATGGTCGAGGTCCCTGGGTTCGACATGGTGCACTTATCGATCAGGAGCGACGGCCAGCGGATCACGTTTGCCGCGACGTTGACGCAGCCGCCCGGAGCCAGCGCCGGGGAGGCCGTGGACTTCCACGTCGACACGGACGCCAACGCCAGGACCGGCATGGACCTGCCGGCCCTGGGTCTGCGCGGAATGGAGTACTCGCTGCACCTGGACTCCTGCGTCAACTTCGACGATCACCTCGGGCCGTCCTGCGCCGTCTCCCGAAAGGCCCACGCCACGGCTAACTGGGGAGCGGTGGTGGTCGAGCGCTACAACGGAACCAATTCCTTCCAGAAGGAGAAAGTGGTCGACGATGGCGACTTCGTCCGCGGCAAGGCTTCGGTCAAGACCCCGGTCGCCGGGGCGGTTCTGCAGGGTTCCGTCGACTACGCCGATCTGAAGGTCAAGCCGGGCCAGACCATCCGGATCGTGGCCGCCGAATACACCAAACGCAAGGCCGGATCCCGCAACATCCCCGAGTTCTGCCCCGAGATCCTTCTGACGCTCAAGTAGGAATCGGCGCGGCCTCGAAGACAGGAGATTCCATGACCACACACCCCCCGCGCGCGAGCCTGTCCCGGGTCCTGGCCGCCGCGCTCCTGCTCGCTCTCGCCGTCCCGGTCGGCGCCTCGGCCGCCGGCTCCGCCCAGAAGAGCAAGAAGCTGACGCCGGGGGGCGGCGAGCCCGGCAAGACATACCTCGCTTACTTCGCGGCGCTGGAAAAAGGAGACGTGGCCAGGCTCAAGGCCTTGAAGATCGCCGACATCGACGGATGGGCCGACGACGAGATCAAGGTCTGGATCGAGCGCAAGCGCGGCGACGAGGTCAAGAAGGTCCGGATTTCCGGCGGGACAATCCTCGGCGACATCGCGACGCTCGACGTCACGGGCGAGGAGATGGGCAAGCCTGTCTGGGGCAAGGTCGACATGAAGAAGACCGACGGCGTCTGGCGCAAGACCGACGGGCGCTGGTCCTTCGAGGGTCCGGTGAAATAGCTCAGCGGAGCCCGATCCACGACCCGGACGCCTATTTCACGTCGACCCGGACGCCTTTCTTCTCTCCGGCGATCTCCAGCCGCAGGCGCCCTCCCAGATCGCGGGCCCGCAGCTCGATTCCGGATGCGCCCGCTTCCTTCGCGCCGCCGAAGATGCAGCGAGCCGCAGACCATGGCATCTGAAGGCTGAAACGGGATCCATCCTTTCCGACGGCCTCGAAGGTGAAGTCGTCGCCTTTGCGGTCGCCGGTGAACGTGCCGCCGTCGTCTCCCGTTCCGGCGTAGTGCCCGTGACGGGCCTTCCGGCTGAGCGCCTCGATCATCTTCACGCCGTCGTCGTTGGCCGGCTTATTCGCCTCACACTCGAACTTCATCGTCCCGCCGCTTGCCGCCAACCATTGCCAGGGGAAGGAGATGGCGAGCGTGGACGGTCCAGGGGTGGGCTCTTCTCTCATGTCCTTTCCGTCCTGGGCGAGTTTCGCCTCCGCCCGTGTCGCGGCGCACCAGATTGCGGCCGCCGCGGCGCAGGCAAGCAGGGGGCGGATCCGCCGAATCGATTGTCGGGGCATGGCTTCCTCCTCGCCACACGATACGCAGGGAGGGGACGGAATGTTCCAACCTCGGCGACCCGCAGCCGTTCGCAACGCTGCCGATCTGTATCTCAAAATTATTCAGGGCCTCGGCCTACCGCCGGGACGTGATCACCGACAACTCCCAGGGAGAACGGATCACCCTGCACGTCGAGGTCGAGGAGCGCCCGTGCGCGCAAGCCGGCCACACCGCGCTTCTCTTTATCCTGTCCCCGGCGCCGCCGGAAGCGCCGGTCTGGAACGATCTCCGGTCGATCCGATCGACCTTCCGCTGCTCGCGCGGTTGACCGCCCACTCCAGGGCGCCGGCTCCCGGGAACCGGCCGTCGGCAGGGGTCGGTCGACGGCGGTAGACTGCGCACAGGCGGATGGCCTGTGTTCCTCGTCCCGGACTTCGTCTCGAGAAGACCGGGAGGAGGGAGGTGGGACTCCAATGTCTGATCGAATTCTGGGTGTAGTCGGGAAGACTCTGGCCTTTGCGGTCCTGGCCTGTCCGCGAGCTGCGCTGGCGCAGGTCACTTCCGCGCTCTCGCCGGGCGTTGCGGTCGAGCGAACGATCGCGCCGGGAGAAGTTCATGACTACGAAATCCCGCTCCTCGCCGGTCAATTCCTCCATCTCGACGTCGAACAGATCCACCTCGACGCCGTCGTCCGAGCCCTGTCGCCCGACAAGACGATCCTGGCCCAAGTCGACAACGCCGTGGACAGAGAGGAACCGCTCTCCCTCTCGCTCGTGACGCCACGGGACGAGAAGGTCCGCGTCGAGATCCGGTTGCGAGGCCCGAAGTCGGTGCCAGGCAGGTACCGTCTGACGGCGCAGCCGCCGCACGCCGCTGTCCCCGAGGATCGCCAGCGCGTCGAGGCGGAGCGCTCCCTGGCGCAGGCCGACCAGCTGGTGACCCGGGGGACGGCCGATTTCATGAAGCAGGCTCTCGAGAGCTACGAGAAGGTTCTCGCCGCCTGGAGGGAGATCGGCGACCCTCGCATGGAAGCGGGCACGCTCGGTCGGATGAGCGATGCGCTGGGCGAGCTCGGCGATCTGCGTCCCGCCCTCGCGCGCGCGGACGAGGCCCTGGCGCGGTGGCGGCAGATCAACGATCCGCGGGGCGTGGCGGCCGCGCTGTCCCGGCTCGGCCTTGCTTATTCCGAGGTGGGCGAGCAGCGCAAGGGTCTGGAGTACCTGGAGCAGGCTCTGGCGCTCCGGCGGACCCAGGGCAATCTCCGCGGCCAGGCGGAGACGTTGAACGACATGGCGGTCGCCCTCGGCGCCCTCGGACAGAAGCCCGAGGCCATCGCGCGATATACCGAAGCGCTCGAACTCACGCGCTCCGCCGGCGATCGGGTCATGGAAGCGATGCTTTTGAAGAACCGGGCCGTCGACCACGCCAGCCTCGGAGAGACCGAGCGCGCGTTGGCGGACTTGAAGGTCGCCCTGACGCGCTTTCGCGAGATCGGGGACCGCCACCTCGAGGGAGTGACGCAGTACAGTATCGGCTGCCTTTTCCTCGACCGAAACGAATTGCCCGAGGCGCTGCGCCGCTACCAGCTGGCGCTCCCCATTCTGCGCGAGACCGGCGACAAGCGGTTCGAAGGGTTCACGTACAACCACATCGGGCTGGTGCATCTCGCCGCGGGAAAGCCGCGCCCGGCGCTCGAGCAGTTCGAGCTGGCGCGAAAGATTCTGCACGAATGCAAGGACCAGCGCGCCGAGGCCATGATTCTGGCCAACATCGGGCGCACGCAGCTCGAGCTGGGCGACGCCCGGGAGGCCCGCGACCGGCTCCAGGAAGCTCTCCCGCAGGTCCGAGCGACGGGCGACCGAATGCACGAGGCCAAGACGCTCGTGCATCTGGCCCGCGCGGAAAAAGCGCTGGGCGATCTGGAAGGTTCCCGGACGCAGTTGGAGGAGGCCCTGCGCCTGACCGAGTCTTTGCGCGGGTCGATCCCGGCCGTCGGCGACAGGGCCGCCTTCATGGCCCAGACGCGGGACCGCTACGACCTCCTGATCAGCGTCCTGATGGACCTCGATGCGAGGCAGCCGGGTCACGGATGGGCCGCCGAGGGGCTGCGCGCCAGCGAACGGGCCAAGGCGCGCAGCTTGATCGAGCTCCTGGCGGAGGCCCGCATCGATCTTCGAGAAGGCCTCGATGAGACTCTGCTCGAGCAGGAACGGTCTCTGGAGGCCCAGATCGACGCGCGGCGGCGGGAGGAAGAGCTGCGGTTGACCGGCGGCACGCCGCCCGCGCCGGATCCGGGCCGCCGTCCGCTCGACGCTCTCCTGGCGGAGTCCGACGACGTGATGGGCCGGTTGCGGGCCGCAAACCCGCGTTACATCGCGCTGGCCCGCCTTGAGCCACTGACGTTGACGGAGATCCGACGTCAGGTCTTGAACGACGACACGCTGCTGCTCGAGTACGAGCTGGGCGACGAACGAAGCTTTCTGTGGGCGGCGACGCCGGAGGCGCTCGTCAGCCGCGAGCTGCCGCGGCGGGCGGTCATCGAGGAGGCCGCTCGCCGGCTGTACCGGGCCTGGAGCACCACCAATGCCGCGGGCGAAACGGAGACGAATCGCCGCGCTCGCGCCTTGAGCCGAATGCTGCTCGGCCCGGTGGCGGATCTGCTCGGGAAGAAGCGGCTGGCCGTCGTCGTCGAGGGAGCCCTCCAGTACATCCCCTTCGCCGCGCTGCCCGAGCCCGACGGCGCCCCGTCGGTTCCCCTGGTCGCCCGGCACGAGGTGGTGAGCCTCCCGTCGGCCACCACGCTTTCGGTTCTGCGGGCGCAGGCCGCGGGGCGACGGCCGCCGCAATGGCAGGTGGCGGTGCTCGCGGATCCCGTGTTCGACCGGATGGATCCCAGAGTGCATGGCGCGAGGCGGTCTTCGAAGGCGCCCGAGTCGGCCTCCGCCGGGAGCGATGCGCTCACCCGTTCGATGCAGGAGTCGGGGCTTCGCCGCCTGGAGCGGCTGACGGCCAGCCGGCGCGAGGCGGAGACGATCGCGGCTCTGGCGGGGCCGGCCCAGAGCTTCACCGCCCTGGACTTCAGGGCCAGCCGCGACACGGCGCTCTCGGCGGACGTCGCGAATGCCCGCATCGTCCATTTCGCGAGTCACGGCCTGCTGAACACCCGGCATCCCGACTTGTCCGGGATCGTCCTGTCGCTCGTCGACGAGAACGGACGTCCGGAAGACGGATTCCTGCAGACACGGGACATCTATAAGCTGCGGCTGGCGGCGGACCTCGTCGTCCTCTCGGCCTGTCAGACCGCCCTGGGCAAGGACGTCCGGGGCGAGGGGCTCCTGGGGCTTTCGCGCGGGTTCATGTACGCCGGAGCCCCCCGTGTCCTGGCAAGCCTTTGGCAGGTACCCGACCGCGCGACCGCAGAGCTCATGAAACGCTTCTATCGTGGAATCCTGGCCGAGGGCCTTCGACCCGCGGCGGCCTTGCGGGCCGCTCAGATGTCGATTCGCAAGGAAAGGCTCTGGTCGTCTCCCTACTATTGGGCGGCCTTCACGCTCGAGGGTGACTGGAACTGATGCCGATACCTGTGGAGGACCCCTCGAACCTGAGCGGATCGCATCTGGCCGGGCGGATCCGGGCAGGAGACCGGCTGGCCGAGGAGGAGCTGGTCCGGCGATACCGGCGCGGCGTGTTGGCCATCCTGCGCGGCGCCAGCGGGAACGCCGCCGAGGTCGACGACCTGCACCAGGAGACATTCCGGATCGCGCTCGAGAAGATCCGCAAAGGAGATCTCCGCGAGCCGGAGAAGCTCTCGGGCTTCATCTGCGCCCTGGCGCGCAATCTCGTCATCGAGCATTTCCGCAGGGTGTCGTCCCGGCGGATCTCCGGCCTGGCCGAAGAAGCCGGCGTGTCGAGCCCGGAGCCGGATCCCCTCGAAGACCTGCTGTGCGCGGAGCGGGCCGCGATCGTTCGAAGAGTGCTCTCCGAAATGCCGTCGGAGCGCGATCGACGGATCCTGCTGCTCTTCTACATCGAGGAAGATGAGAAGGAGCACATCTGCCGCGAACTGGGTCTGACCAGCCTTCACTTCAACCGAGTCCTGTTTCGCGCGCGCGAGCGATATCGAGAATTGTACTTGGAGAGTACAAAAAGAATTCGGCGGCAAACGCGATAATGCGGCTCCTCGATGCACATAGAAGAGGGATGGATCACGGCCTGATCGACAAGGACCTGATCGTCGAGCGTTACGTCATGGGGAGGCTCGACGGCGAGGAGCGGCGGCTCTTCGAAGAGCACTTCGTCGAGTGCCGCGACTGCCTGGATCGACTCGACGCGGCAGCGGGGCTTCGGGCCGGCTTGAAAGAGGTTGTCCCGCTGGGAGAGGGGCGCTCGAGCGCGCCGGCCATCCGGCAACTGCCGAGAGCACGATCGTTATGGACCCTTCTCGCGGCCGCGTGCTTTCTCCTGGCCGCGCTCTCCTCCATCTTCTTCTACGGCGAGGTCCGAAGGACCCGTCGGGAACTGGAGAGCGTCCGACTTTCGTCGCAGCGGGCCCAGAGCCGCCAGGCCGAGCTCGAGCAGGCGCTCGAAAAGGAACGCGCGGCGCGAGCGGTCGCCTCCCAGGCGGCGAACGCGCTTCGGGCGGCGCCGATGGCGGCGACGGTCTTCATGCTCAACCGGACCAGGGGAGCAACCGCGACCCAGCCGGAGAATCGAATCGAGCTCGCGCCGTCCTCGGGCTGGGTCGTCTGGATCTTCGATCGCCCCGAAGCGCCCGGAGTTCGGACCTGGCGCGTACGGCTCTCGACGGACGACGGACATCCCGTCGGAGACCCGGTGAACGCAACCCCGAGCTCGGCCGGCATGCTGGCGGCGAGCTTTCCGGCGACCTTGCTGCCGGCGGGCGACTACGTCCTGGTGGTCGAAGCGGCGGCCGGGCCGGGCCGCGCCGAGGCGGTCGCGAGATACGGCATCCGCGTCGCCCGCAGGAGCTAGGGTTCCTCTCCCGTTTCCGTTTTCTTCCGGACGCCCTGGGATAGTTGACGTCCTCCGTTCACTCTGTAGCCGGGTGGGGCTCTTTCAATCCTTGGGTAGCCCGGGAGAACCACGTCCTCGCGGGCGAACAGTGGCGAGAAAGAGCACAAGAAAGGTGGAGATCGTCGACGCGGCCCGGAGCCGCCGGGCCCGTGCGGCACATTCGAGGCGAGGAGGGACCATGTCGATCGCAGAGAAGAAAATGTCGAGGGGATGGAGCTTCGCCGCCGGCGCGCTCCTTGGCGCGATGGTGGTCTTCGTGCCGCTGGCTTCGCTCGGCACTCTTGGGCTCAAGTCCGCCGGTCCCAAGCCCGTGCCGCCGGCGGCCGTGGTCCACGCCGTGGAAGCTGCCGCGCCGGTGCCGGCCGAAGCCGTCGAGAGTGTCTCGACGACTCGTCCCGAACGCGCTCGTTCGGGGGGCAAGTCGCGTTCGTCGGCCGGCCGCGAAAGGACGCCGAAGCACTCCGAGTGCGACCTGCAGCTGGACTGATCCAACGGGGTCATTGAAGCATTCGACCCTCATCCATGACGGCAACAAGGAGAGATACACATGAAGATCCGCGCCCTTTTCTCGGCCCTCCTCCTGGCGGGTGGATTCCGTGCGGCCATGACAGGGCAGCAAGGGCCGGTGCGGCCTGCGATTCCCAACTGGCCGGCGCCTGCCTTCTGGCAGTCCGCGGTCAATGACTCTCTCCGGGTCTCCGGGGCTCGCTCCGGCACAATGGCCCAGGCCACGATCAATGCCCCTTTGCCTTTCGTACCCGTGGATCCGTGTCGGATGCTGGACACTCGATCGAGCGGCGGCGCGATCGGCTCCGGGAGCCCCCGCGACGCGACGCTGACCGGAAGCCCTTGCGGCATTCCCCCGACCGCGGCCGCGGTCTCGGCCAACCTGGCGGTCTTCGACATTGTCGGCGCAACCGGCAACGGCGTGCTGAAGATCTGGCCGACCGGCTCGCCTTTGACGTCCCAGGCCCTGCTGAACTGGTCGCCCACAGCGGGACAGATCGACAATGCCTCCGTCGTCGTCCTGGGCACGGGAGGCGCCGTCACGGTGCAGCCCAGTCAAGGGGGCGGCTCCATCGATCTGGTGATCGACGTCAATGGCTACTACGACAGCACGGGCGTGGACACTCAGGGAGTGACCGCCAACCCCCTTCAGATCGCGCTGTTGAAATGGTATCCCGCCAGCCAAGGCGCGACGTTCGTCGCCGGCACGCATCCGTATGGCGTGGCCTTCGACGGCGCGAGCCTGTGGGTGGCGAACAACGCCAGCAACAACGTGACAAAACTGCGGGCCAGCGACGGAGCGCTCCTGGGCACGTTCGGCGTGGGCACCGGTCCGGAGAGCGTGGCCTTCGACGGGGCGAACATCTGGGTGGGAAACCAGGGCGATAACAGCGTCACGAAGCTGCGGGCCAGCGACGGGGTTTGCGTCGGAACGTGTGTGTTCAGTGTGGGCTCGTTGCCGGCGGGTCTGGTCTTCGACGGGGCGAACATCTGGACGGCGAACTTCCTCAGCAACGATGTCACGAAGCTGCGGGCCAGCGACGGCGCACCGCTGGGGACGTTCAGCGCCGGCTCGTATCCAGCCGCCATCGCCTTCGACGGGACGAACATCTGGGTGGCGGATTCCGGCAACGGTGTGGGCAGTACCGTCACGAAGTTGCGCGCCAGCGACGGAATGAATCTCGGGACCTTCAACGTGGGAACCTTCCCACGCGGTCTGGCCTTCGACGGGACGAACATCTGGGTGGCGAATTACAACAGCAACACCGTCACCAAGCTGCGTGCGAGCGACGGAACGAATCTTGGCACGTTCAACGTTGGCTCCGGGCCGTGGGGGGTGGCCTTCGATGGCGCGAATATCTGGGTGACGAACGCCCTGAGCAACGACGTCACCAAGCTGCGTGCCAGCGACGGGGCGAACCTCGGCACGTTTGGCGTGGGGGCGCGCCCCGCGGCGATCGCCTTCGACGGCGCCAACATCTGGGTGCCGAACTTCAACAGCGGCAACGTGTCAAAGCTTTGAAATCGACGATCGACGATCAGAAGGCCAGACGAGACATGGCCCGCCTGGGATGCCCGATGCGCGCCGGAACATCGAGAAAAGGAGAGGGGAAATGACGCAGGTTCTTCGGTTGGTGACCTTTGTCGCGGTCGGCCTCGGCGCGAGCTGGTCTTTGGCCCAGGGGATCCAGGACGCGGACGAGGTTGGCAACTGGCCGGCGCCGCTGCTGTGGAAGGGAGCCGTCGCGCGGCAGGCGGGCGAGGCGCGCCCGCAGAGCCTGGAGACGGCGTCGGGTCCGCTGCCTCTGATCGCGATCTCGCCGTGCCGGATGCTGGACACGCGCGTGACGGGGGGTCCGATCGCTTCGGGGTCCAGCCGGGACGCGACGTTGACGGGGGCACCGTGCGGGATTCCGTCGACGGCGGTGGCAGTGTCGGGCAACTTCGCGCTGTTCAACATCGTGGGGGCCGGCGGCAACGGGGTGCTGAAGGTGTGGCCTTCGGGGTCGCCGTCGACGTTTCAGGCGCTCTTGAACTGGTCACCGACGGCGGGACAGATCGACAACGCGTCGATCGTGACGCTGGGGACGGGGGGAGCGATCACGGTGCAGCCCAACCAGGGGGGCGGAACGATCGACCTGGTGATCGACGTGAACGGGTACTACGACGGGAGCGGTTTGATCACGGGGGTGACGGCGGGGACGGGGCTTGCGGGTGGCGGGACGTCGGGGACGGTGTCGGTGGGGATCGCGGCGGGGGGAGTGACGTCGACGGAGCTTGCGGCCAACGCGGTGACGTCGGCCAAGATCGCGGCCAACGCGGTGACGGCGGGAGCGATCGCGCCGGGCCAGGTGGTCAAGAGCGTCAACGGTGCGACCGACGGCGTCACCGTGGCCGGCAGCGGAGCGGTCACGGTGAGCACCGCGGGCTCGACGATCACCGTCGGCGGCGGAGCGCCTTCGGGCAGCTTCGTCCTGGGCAATCCCGGCGACACGACGCTCATCGGCGCGGGGTACACCGAATTCGGTCCGAGCGGCCAGGATGCATGGAAGGCCACGGCGACCATACTGGCGCCCCCGGGAGCTCAATCCCCGTCCGCGATCTGGACCGGTACGAGGATGATCGTGTGGGGCGGGTTTGGCCCGAGCTCTTACACCAACACCGGCGGCCAATACGATCCCGTGACCGATAGCTGGACGGCGACGACGACTGTCGGCGCCCCCGTCGCTCGCACGGACCATACGGCGGTCTGGACGGGCACGAAGATGGTCGTCTGGGGCGGAACCGGATCGGGCGGCCCATTCAACAGCGGCGGGCGCTACGATCCCCTGACCAACAGCTGGGCGGCGACGTCGGTGAGCGGTGCGGTGCCGACCGGACGGAGGTACCACACGGCGATCTGGACCGGCTCGAAGATGATCGTATGGGGGGGATTCAGCGTCGGCGGTTTCGAGAATACAGGCGGGCAGTACGATCCCAGCGGCGACAGCTGGACGGCGACGACGACGTCCAGCGCGCCGCTGGCGCGCGATTACCAAACGGCAGTCTGGACCGGCTCGAAGATGATCGTCTGGGGCGGAAACCGCGTCTCGTTTTACAACACCGGAGGACTCTACGACCCCGCGGGAGACAGTTGGACGCCGACGAGCATCACAGGCGCGCCCGAGGGACGATTCGCCCATCGGGCGATCTGGACGGGGTTGAAGATGATCGTCTTCGGCGGCGTCAACAGCAGCTCGGCCTACCTCAACACGGGCGGACTCTACGATCCGGCGGGCGATACCTGGACGGCGACGAGCACGATCGGAGCGCCTAGCCCCCGGGCCTACATGCCGGTGTTGTGGACCGGCTCGAAGATGATCCTGTGGGGCGGGTACGACGGAGTGAATCCCGACGGCTTGAACACCGGCGGACAATACGATCCGGCGGCGGATGGCTGGACGGCGACCACGCTGGCCGGTGCTCCTTCGCGCCGCGCTTCCCACGTCGGGGTCTGGACCGGATCGAACCTGATCGTCTGGGGGGGCAACGACTCGCTCGGAGTTCTCCAAAGCGGAGGGCTGCTCTTGACCCTGTCGCTCTACAAGAAGAACTGATCGCGGAAAAGCGCGTCGGTCGATCCCGTCGAGGGCCGTGATCGCGCCTAGCCCGGAAGGTACTCCTTCGGGATGGGGCTGTCTTTCGTCTCGTCGGTCCAGATCGCATTGGCGATCCACCACCGCCGGCCGTCCCAGAAGAGCTCGATCGAGTTGATGCCGCGGGCGATGATCGGGCCGCCCTCCTTTTCGCGCGACTCGTAAGTGCTCCACACGTGGGCGATCGGGCCGAACCGCTCGGCGACTCGGTGAATCTCCCGCTCGAAGAACCCGCGGCTGCGGAAAGCGGCGTCGGTCGCGTCGACGTAGGACTGGTGGTCCATGACGCGGGGAGCGAGGCGACCCTGCTTGTCGAGATCCACCGCGACGAAGCGCAGGTCCGGGATGTAGAGAGTCCGGTCCCGGCTCCACTCCCGGGCCTTGCCCGCCGGTCCCGAGATCACGTCGTAGTAGGCCTTGATCATTCCGTCGATCGATGCCACGTCTTCCGGGCGCGGCGCGACCGCGGGGACCGGCACATGAGCCTTGCCCGCCTCCTGCGCCCACAGCCCGGAAGCGAGCAGCCAGAGAACCGCGGAAAATGTCGTCGTCTTCCTCATGATCCCTCCCTTCCGGCGCGATCGTCCGGCGCGAGCGCGAGGCGCGAGTGTATGGTAGGGGCAGAGAATTTTCCCCGACAGCCGGTCCGGCCCGTCCGATCCAGGTCGAACGACGAACCGAACACGAAAAAAGAGGAGGAACCGATGCGCGAAGAAGCTCGGACTGCCGGGACACGGGTGCCGTTCTCGATCCTCGCGGGTCTGGCTTTCATGGTTTCGCTGGCCGACGCCGCCGCGGGCGCTCCGCTCCAGAACGGCCAGGCCGCCGGAACGCTCACGGTCCAGGGAAAGCCCATCCAGCTCACGCACGCCGCCGCGTTCAACGACTCGAAAGCATCGGAGAAGCCGGTCATACTCGTCCTTTCGGACAAGGAGCTCCCCGTCGCGCAATGGAAGACCGGTTCCGACATGAGCATGTACCGGCACGAGCATGCGTTCATGGGCATCGCGTTCTGGATCGATCCGAAGAACCAGGTCTACCGGTGCGAGTACTACGATGAAACGAGCTTCCCCACGAGCACCAGCGGGCTCTTCGACCTGAAGCTCGAGCGTTCCGGGCAGTCCCTTTCCGGCACCGCCCGGTCGAACAAGGCCGCTGCCACGCTCACGGAGCCGGTCGGGCTGGACGTGTCGTTCCGGGCAACGGCGAAATAGCAGCAAGCTCGCCGGATCGGGGCCGGCCGCAGTGCGCTGGTACACTCGAGGGACCGCTGGAAACGGGATGTTCTTCGATTCCGTTCTCGCCGCCGGGCGACGGGTCGGTCGCTTTTTGGGGCCGCCGCGCCTGCTCGTCCTGACCGCCGCGCTCTGGCTGTCGGGGGCGGGGCCGGCGCTGGGCCAGGGAGTCATCGAGTTTCCGATCTCCGGCACGCTGATCCCTTACTCCATCACCGCCGGTTCGGACGGCGCGCTCTGGTTCACGGCCCTGGACCGCGTCGGCCGCATCTCCACCGGCGGGACGGTGACGGCCTATGCGGTCGGCGTGGTCAGCTCGGCGCATGGGATCGTGGCCGGCCCCGACGGAGCACTCTGGATCGCCGACAGCGGCCACACCCGGATCGTTCGGTTGACGACATCGGGCACCCCGAGCTTTTTCGCCGTCGGCGCCAGTCCCGAGCAGATGGCGGTCGGACCGGATGGAGCGCTCTGGTTTACCGAGCAATTCGGCAACCAGATCGGACGCATCACAACCTCGGGAGCGGTCACGGAATATCCGGTGCTCACGGCCAACGCCCAGCCGTATGGGATCGTGGCCGGCCCGGACGGCGCTCTGTGGTTCACGGAATACAACGCGAGCAGGATCGGGCGCATCACCACCGGAGGAGCGGTGACCGAGTTTCCGACGCTGACGCCCAACGCCGGTCTCTATGGAATCGTCCTGGGCTCGGATGGGAATCTCTGGTTCAACGAGTCGCAGGTCGGTCAGGTCGGCCGGATCACCACCGCCGGCGTCGTGGCGGAGTTCTCCCTGCCGGACGGGAGCTCGAGCTTCGGGATCGCCGCGGGGCCGGACGGGAATCTGTGGATCACCGAGCATGACGTGAACCGACTCGCGCGGATGACACCGTCGGGCGTCGGTACGAGCTTTCTCGTCCCAACGGTGGGCGGCGCTCCGTTCGGTATCACCGCCGGCCCCGACGGGGCACTGTGGTTCACGGAGATCCTCGGAGACAAAATCGGGCGGTTGTCGATTGGAGGAACGCCTCCTCCCCAGGTGGACGCGGAATTCCCGCTGGCCCCCGGCCGAAAGCCGTATCGGATCACCGCCGGATCCGACGGGGCGCTCTGGTTCACGGAGGTCGACCGCATCGGCCGCATCACCACGGGGGGAACGGTCACCGAGTACGCCATCGGCCAGGTCCAGGTTCCGCATGGGATCGTCTCGGGTCCCGGCGGGGCGCTCTGGTTCGCGGATGCGGGCGCGAGCGCGATCGGGCGTCTCACCACCGCGGGGGCCTTGACCGAGTTCCCGATTCCCTTTCATCCGGAAGCGATCGCGGTGGGGTCCGACGGGGCGCTGTGGTTCACGGAATCCTTCGGCGGCCAGATCGGACGCCTGACGACGGCCGGCGCGTTCACCGGGTACACCGTCCCGACTCCGAGTCCATCGGTCTATGCCATCGCCGCGGGCCCGGACGGCGCCCTGTGGTTCACCGAGGCCGGCGCGAACAAGATCGGCCGCATCGCGACCGACGGGTCCTTCCAGGAATACCCGACGCGGACGGCCAATTCCCATCCCTTCGGCATCGCCGCCGGCGCCGACGGGAATCTCTGGTTCAGCGAGCGCAGCGTCGGAAAGGTCGGCCGGATCACGCCGGCGGGGGCCATGACCGAATTTCAGCTGCCCGGAACGACCAGCAACTACGAGATCGCGGCGGGCCCCGACGGCAATCTCTGGATCAGCGAGAGCAGCGATGACAAGGTCGCGCGCGTGACAACGGACGGGGCCGTCTCGGAGTTCTTGGTCCTGACGGCCGGCAGTCAGCCCTATGGCCTTGCGGCCGGACCCGACGGCGAGGTCTGGTTCACCGAATCGCAGGCCAGCAGAATCGGCAAGATCACGCCGCCCGCACCCGTCCCCGGATCCTTCCTCCACACTGTCGTTCCCTGCCGGATTCTGGACACCCGCAACGCGGCCGGTCCGCTGGGCGGCCCCGGTCTTCTGGCCGGTACCGAGCGCCTCTTCACGCTCGCGGGCCACTGCGGGATCCCGGTCGGCGCCCGGGCCGTCGCCGCCAACGCCGCGGTCACGCAGGGCGAGGGGCTGGGCCACTTGACGGCGTATCCGCCCGGCATGACGCCGCCGTCGGTCTCGCTGATCAACTATGGCTCGGGCCAGACCCGCGCCAACAACGCCATCCTCCCGCTCTCGCCGGATGGCTCTCTTCTCATCCACTGCGGGCAGTCATCCGGAACGGTTCAGCTCATTCTCGACGTGAACGGGTACTTCCAGTAACCCGGCCTCCGCTCAACAATATTTAGATTGTGAGGTGGCCCTTCGGCTCGTCGGCCAGCGCGGCGAGGGACACCATCGCCGGCGTCGTGGACACCTTCATTGGGAAGGGGAGAGCGCACTGCCCCGGGGCGAAGATATCCAAGAAGCCCCGCCGGACAGGAACCTTTCGGCGGGCTGCTCGTCCAAGGAAGTGACGATGGACGTCTTCGATCGGGACGTGAGGTACGCGCTGCGCGGCATGCGGCGGGCGCCGGGCTTCACCGCGGCGGCGGTCCTGACGCTCGCGCTCGGGATGGGGGCAACGACGGCGATCTTCTCCGTGATCCGCGGGGTTCTTCTGGCGCCGCTCCCTTACCGCGACCCGGACCGCCGGGTGATGATCTGGAGCCGCTGGGTCGGTTTCGAGAAGACCTGGGTCGCCGACGGCGAGGTTCTCGATTACCGCCGGCAGTGCCCGAGCTTCGACAGCGTCGCGGCCTGGGATCCCACCGGGGCGAATCTGACCGGCGGCGGCGGCCCGGCCCGGATCGGCATCGCGCTCGTCACCGCAAACGCCTTCGACACGCTGGGGGCCAGGCCGCTGCTGGGCCGCGGATTCACCGAGGCGGAAGACCGGCCCGGAGGGGCTCCGGTCGCCGTCCTGGGATACGGCCTCTGGCAGAGCCGGTTCGGAGGCAGCCCCCAGGCAGTCGGCCGCGTAGTCGAGATCGACGGGGTCGCTCGCCGAGTCGTCGGAATCATGCCGCGGGGCTTCGCGCTGCCGACCGACTTCACGGTCAACGCCACCGAGCCGTCGCAGGCCTGGATTCCTTTGCAGCTCGATCCGGCCCAGGCGGATCACGGGAGCCACGGCCTCTTCGCCGCGGCCCGCCTCGCTCCCGGCATCACCCTCGAGCGCGCCAACGCCGCCTTGAAGTCCCTTGCCGCCGACTGGACCCGGCGGGGCCTCTATCCCGAAACCATGCGCTTCGTGCCGTTCGCGGTTTCTCTCGACGACGAGATTCGCGGCTCCGCGCGCGCGGCGCTCGTTCTCGTCTTCGGCGCGGTCGGCTTCCTGCTCCTCATGGCCTGCGCGAACGTAGCCAATCTGCTCCTGGCTCGCGCGGAGGGGCGGCAGCGGGAGATCTCGGTGCGCGCGGCGATCGGCGCCGGGAAGGCGCGCTTGACGCGGCAGCTCCTGACCGAGAGCCTGGTCCTGGCGCTGTGCGGCGGCGCGCTCGGCCTGGCGCTGGCCTGGGGAGGTGTCCGCTGGATCGCCGCCCGAGCGACCTGGAAGCTGCCGATCCTCGCCCCGATCGGAATCGACTCGAAGATGCTTCTCTTCGCCGCGGCGCTGTCGGTGGCGACGACGCTCCTCTTCGGCCTGGCGCCCGCGCTCCGCCTCCTGCGGCTCGACCTTGCGCAGTCGCTGCGCGACGGCGCCGGCGGCGCCTCCGCCGGCTGGAAACGTCAGAGGCTGCGCGGGACGTTGGTGGCGGCGCAGATGGCGCTCGCCGTCGTCCTGCTTGCCGGCGCCGGCCTGATGCTGCGGAGCCTCGATGCGCTCCTGCGGGTGGATCTGGGCTTCGATCCGTCGCAGGTCCTGACCGCGCGGCTCTCGCTCCCCGAGGCGACTTACCGCAGACCGGACCAGGTGGTGGCCCTGTACCGATCGCTTCTCGAGCGCGTGCGGGGCCTTCCGGGCGTGCGGGCCGCCGGCGTGTTTCGATGGCTTCCCCTCGCTTCGCCCATCGGCGACTGGGGTCTGACCGTCGAAGGGTACGTTCCGCCTCCCGGAGACCACGCCAAGGGGGACTGGCAGGTCGCCTCCGACGGCGCGCTCGAGGCGTTGGGGGAGCGCGTCGCGCGGGGGCGCGCACTCGCGGCGTCCGACACCGCCCAGTCGCTCCCGGTCGTGCTCGTCAACGAGACCATGGCCAGGATGTATTGGCCCGGCCGCGACCCGATCGGCCGGCGGATGCGGATGGGCTCGAACAATCCCGAGCGCCCCTGGATGACGATCGTTGGAATTGTCCGCGACGTCCGCCACAACGGCGTGACCGCCCCGATCAAGGGGAAGTTCTACGTTCCGTACGCGCAGTTTCCGGCCGCCTCGATCGGCGCGATTCGCGGTATGTCCCTCGCCGTGCGGACCTCGGGCCATCCGCTCGCACTCGCCGGCGCCGTCCGCGCTCGATTGAAGGAGCTCGATCCCAACCTCCCGATGGCCGATGTGCGCGCCATGACCGATGTGGTCCAGGCCTCCATGTCCACGCAGCGCTGGACCGGATTTCTGCTGTCGCTCTTTGCCGGGCTCGCGCTGGTTCTCGCCGGGGTCGGCATCGCCGGCGTGCTCGCCTATCTGGTCAACCGTGGACGCAGGGAGATCGGCATCCGCATGGCCCTCGGCGCCTCGCGCACGCGGGTGCTGGCCATGGTTCTCGGCCGGGGAATGACGTTCGCGGGCGCCGGGATCGCCGGCGGCGTCCTGGCCGCGATCCCCTTGACGCGGGTGATGGCCGGGTTGGTCTACGGCGTCGGTCTGCGCGACCCGGCCACCTTTGCGTCAGTCGCGCTGCTCCTGGCGGGGATCGCCGCAGCGGCCTGCGCGATTCCGGGCCTGCGCGCGACGCGCTTCGAGCCGCTCGAGGCGCTCCGAAGTGAGTGACAAGTGACAAGTGACAGGTGACCTGCGAGTCCGGAGACAAGCCGCGGACCGAGCCTGATCAGCTTGTCTCTCTCGTCACTCGTCACTCGTCACTATCCCCATCGCTACTCGACCCGGACGAAGGCGACCTTCTCCGGATCGCACACCACGAAGACCTTGGTCTCGGCCTGGCCTCCGGGAGACAGGACCGGGCCGAAGCGACCTCCCTGGGATCCGACGACATTGTTGGCGCCATCCATCGCCTTGACGGTGAACCAGACGCTCGAGCTGTTGACGGAATCGGAGCAATGGTTGCGGCCGACGACGGTGACGCGGATTCCGCTGGGGCTGCTGACGTCCTGGTCCCGCGACGCGGACAGGTCGAGGCATTCCTTCGGGTTGGAGCCGGCCGCCGCCGTGGCGTTGAGGCCGAGAACGAGCACGGATGCGGCAACGAAAATCCGCATGGCGACCTCCTCTGGGAACGTGTCTTGTCCAGGGCGTTCTTGATTCGATTCTTTCATGACACGTCGATCCCGCTGCGATCACCTTTGTGGCTATCGTTCCTAAGCCCTCGTATCCAACCCTCTCAGCGCCGGTCGCGCAGCGACCGCCTGCGCTGAAAGCCAAACGACTCGCGCCGCGGGAGCCGGAGCGGAGGTCTCGCGATCAGGCGTTCGGTCGAGCCCGCAGCCGGGCGAGCCGAACGCCGGTGCCCGCAGCAGCGGGCAGATCGCGAACCGCAGCTCCGGCGACGGTCACCACCCGATCCCGTAGTCCTCGCCGTGGTCGGACGAGCCGCCCCACAGGGTGCCGTGGACCTGGTCGATCAGGATCGCGTTGATGGGCCCGGAGGTCTTGGGCACAACTTCCAACTTGTATCCCATCTTCGTCAGCTCGGCCCGGACGTAGGCCGGAAGGGACGGGTGGATCATCATCGCTCCCGGGCGGGACTCGTGGTCGCCGAAGGAGCTCCTCATCTGGTAGCTGTTGATGTTCGGGGCCTCGGCCGCCTCCTGCGGGGTCATGCCGAACTCGACGACGTTCAAGAAGAACTGGAGGAGGTTCTGGTCCTGGGAGTCGCCGCCCTGGACGGAGAAGCAGAGGTACGGCTTTCCGTTCTTCAGGGCCAGCGTCGGCGTCAGCGTCACGCGCGGATGCTTGCCCGGCGCGAGCACGTTGAAGGGACTCTCGGCGGAGTCGAGCACGAAGCTCTGCATGCGCTGGCTCATCCCGACGCCGGTCTTGCCGGCGATGACCGCGGGCACCCAGCCGCCGCTCGGCGTCACCGAGACGACCCACCCCTCGGCGTCGGCGGCTTCCACCGACGTGGTGCCGGCATAGAAGGCCTCCCGGAACGAGCCGATTTCGTTCTCGCTTTCGGACGCCGCGCCGGCGGCCGGCTTCTTGGCCGGCGGAGGCGGCCACTTCGCCAGAAGGTCCGCGAACGGGTTCTTCGCGTTCTGGTACGGGTAGGGATCCCCGGGCTTGATCTTCGGATCGTTCCTGCCCCAGTCGATCGCCGCCGCGCGCGCCTTCGCGTATTCCTTCGAGAGAAGACCCTGGCGCGGCTCCTCGGGCGGCAGGTACGTGTCGCCGTAGTAGAAGTCGCGGTCGGCAAAGGCGAGGCTCATGGCCTGGTAGATCGCGTGGAGGTAGCGCGCGCTGTTGTAGCCCATCGATTTCAGGTCCATGCCTTCCAGGATGTTCAGGGCCTGCAGCATCGCCGGCCCCTGGGTCCAGAAGTCGAGCTTGTAGACGTCGATCCCCTTGTACGTCGTCTTGACCGGCTCTTCGATGTGGACTTTCCAGCGCGCGAGATCCTCCATGGTGTGGAGGCCGCCGACCTCCTGGGAGCCGCGGACGAACTCCCGCGCGATGTCGCCCTTGTAGAAACGGTCGTAGGCGGCCTGGATCGCCTCCTTGCGGCTCTTGCCGGCCTTGCGCGCGGCCGCTTCGGCCACGACCAGCTTGCGCAGGGTCGCCGCCAGGTCCGGCTGCCGGAAGACCTCACCGGCCTCGGGCGGCCGGTCTCCCTCATGCGGGAGGAGCACGCGGCGCGAGTCCGGCCACTTCAGGAGCCAGTCCCGCATGCGCGTCACCGTCGAAACGTGCTGCTGCTCGACCGCGTAGCCGTCGGCCATCTCGATCGACGGCGCGAGCACGTCGGCGAGCGAAAGCTTCCCGTACTCCGCCAGCATCGTCAGGATTCCGCCGGGCGTTCCTGGCGTCACAGCCGCGAGCGGGCCGTACTCGGGCGGATAGGACATTCCCTTGGAGTGGAAGAACTCCGGCGTTGCCCCCGACGGTGCGACGCCCAGGGCGTTGATGCCGATCACTTTTCCAGTGTGCGGGTTGTAGATGAGCGCCTGGGTCTCGCCGCCCCAGGAGAGCGTGTCCCACATCGTGCAGGTCGCCGCGATCATGGCGCAGGCCGCGTCGACCGCGTTGCCACCCTTCTGGAAAATCATCGCGCCCGCGGTCGCCGCGAGGGGCTTGCCGGTGATCGCGAGCCACTTGCGCGCGTGGAGCGGCGGCTTGTTGGTCGCGGCGCGCGCGCCGCCGGTCCAGACGCCGGCCGCCAGGGCCAGCGCCGCCGCGCCGATCGCGAGCGCTCCGGATCGCCGGGGACTCTTCGCCGCTGTCCGCATGCGTCCTCCCGCGATCCGCGGCGGCTTCAAAGGAGACTGGAACGGGCCCCGCGGATCGGCTGGCGCGGATTCAAACACGTTGCCCGCGGCCGCTCAACCGGCGGACGCGATCGGCCAGTCGGTGCCTCGGCGTCAGGCCTTCGCTTTCGCCGCGGCGATCCAGGCGTTGACCCGGGCCTCCAGGACGTCCAGCGGCAGCGCGCCGGCGTCCAGGACCGTGTCGTGGAAGGCGCGGATGTCGAAGCGGGCGCCGAGCTCCTTCTGGGCCCGGGCGCGCAGCTCCAGGATCTTCAACTGGCCCATCATGTAGGCCAGCGCCTGGCCCGGATCGGAGATGTAGCGATCGGTTTCCGATTGCACTTCCACTTCGTCGATCGCGGAGTGGGCGTGGAAGAAGTCGACGACCTGCTGGCGCGTCCACTTCCTGGCGTGAAGGCCCGTGTCGACGACCAGGCGGATCGCGCGGAGCATCTCGTCCTGCAGCCGGCCGAAGTCGCTGTACGGATCCTGGTAGAAGCCGACTTCCTTGCCCAGCCGCTCGGAGTACAGAGCCCATCCCTCGACGAAGGCGGTGTAGAAGGATTGCTGCCGGACCGGCGGCAGGCCCTCGAGCTCCTGGGCGATGGAGATCTGCAGATGATGGCCGGGCACGCCCTCGTGGTACGCCGTCGACTCGACCGAGATCGTCTTGCGCGATTCGGGGTCGCCGGTGTTGATCATGACGTGGCCGGGGCGGGAGCCGTCGGGAGTCCCCTGGTCATACTGCGCGCCGGAGGCTTCCTTCTCCCGGAACTCCTCGACCGCCATGACCTGGACGTCGGCCCGGGGCAGCCGCCCGAAGAGCTTGGGAAGCTGCGGCTTCATGCCGTCGATGAACTTCTTGTAGAGAGCCAGGACGTCTTCCCGCGAGTGGAAGTGGCGCTCTCGATCCCTGGCGATCGACGCGTTCAAGGCCTTCCAGTCCTTGAAGCCGAGCTTGCCGGCGACGGCGTTGGCCTCGCGCTCGATCCGCGCGACCTGCTCCAGGCCGATCTTGTGGATTTCCTCGGGCGTGCGATCGGTCGTCGTCTGGCGCTTGACCACGGTGGCGTAGCGGGCCGTTCCGTCGGGCAGCGACCACATCCCGGGCTCGGTGCGGCCGTGCGGCGCGTAGTCGTCGCGGACGAACTTGCCGAACGTCCGGTAGGCCGGCTGGACCCGGTCGGCGATGGCGTCGAGGACGAGCTTGCGCAGCCGCGCCTTGTCCTCGGCCGAAAAGGAGTCGGGCATCCTGGCCAAAGGCGCCCCGAAGGGAGACTCCTCCGGCTTCTGCGCGGCGATCCCGTCGGCCTGGTCGGCGGCCTTGGAGAGCAGGAACTTCGGCGGCATCAGCTTGTCGGCCATCCCGCGCCGCATGGCCTCGGTCACGTCGTCGAACTGCCGGGGAAGCCCGTTCAACCGCGCGGCGTAGTCCTCGTAATCCTTGACCGTCTCGAAGGAGAGAAGCGAAACGAGCTGTGGCGCGTTCAGATGGATCCCGCCGATCTGCGTCACCGGCATCTCCCAGGTCTTCCAGTGGGCGTCCTCAATGGAGTCCCGGTAGTTGCGGATCAAGAGAGTCCGGGTCAGCGCCTCCTGCTCGGGAAAGCCGGCCGCGTCGATCGCCTCGAACTTCTTGACGAACACCTTGTCCATCTCCTGGTCCGCCAGGATGGCCTTGATGGAGAGATCCGAGGACTTGTCGTTCCACCGCTTGTCCCCGAGGATCGAAGCGAACTCCGGAGCGTGCGAGAGCGTGTACTCCCACTGCTCATCCAGGAGCTTCTGGAACGCCTGGCGCCGCGCCTCGAGATCCTGGGCGCCCGCGAAGCCGGAGGTTCCCGTCATGGCCGCGAGAAGGATAAGAGTTTTCATGCGCATATCTGCACTCTTACGCAGCTCGCACCGGCGGGTTCTGGCCGTCGGCGATTCGGGGACGGGCGCCGCGTTTCTCCGGACGGAGCCCGCCGCGGCTCCGGTCGAGGAGCCAAAGAGGTCCGGTATACTGGCCGCAGCAGTCACGCCGACCATGCGCGCGATCCTCAAAGCAGGGCGGCTCGCCGCCCCGGTTTCCTTGCTCCTTCTGGCCTTGTCCTGCGCCACCGCGGGAGGGCCGGCCGCGGCGGGCGCATCGGATTCCGGCGCGGATCTGACCGCCGTCATCGACGGCGTCCGCGAGGCGATCCTGGAGGCCCAGACGCGGGACGTTCCAGGATTTCCGCCCCTCAAGTCCGTCGAGGTCAAGCTCCAGACGACCGTCTCGCGGTCGGCGAGCGGGGAAGTGCGCTACCTGGTCGCCTCCCTGTCGAGCGGCGTGTCGGCCGACACGACCTCGACGCTCGAGCTCAACCTGAAGCCGCCGGAGATCCTCCACGAGCGCGGCCTGTCGAAGGAGACGTTGAAGAGCGCCCTGGCCAGCGCGATCCACCTGGCCAAGATCGGCGTGTCGCGCGCCGCGGAGGGCGCCGCGCCGATGCCGGCGAAGTCGGTCTCGATCGATCTGAAGTTTGCCGTCGAGGTCGACGGGTCCGTGGGCGGGGGAGTCAAGCTCGTGCCGATCGGTCTGGAAGCCACCGCCAGGATCGCGCGCGAGAAAGTCCACGCCGTTAGCCTGACCTTCGCGAACTGACCCGCCCGTCGGCCGGCGCGGCGTTCGCGCCCGTTCCATTGCTCCGTGGGGCTCTACCTCCCGCGCCGTAGGGGAGGGGCTTGCCCCCTCCCGCACTCCGCTTCCGATTCCGTCTCCCTCGTTGCCGCCCGATTGGAAGTCCGCGGCTCCCGGAAGGTCGTCCGCCGCTTCGGCTCACTTCCCCGATCAGATCTATCTCATCAATTTCCCTGAGTTGGAGTCCATCTTCTTGGTGATCACGATGTCACTCATTCCGCCCTTGACCTTGCGCGCCTGTTTGTTCGAAACCGCCCTCGCAGCCAGGCTCCTGACTTTCTTCCCGGAAGTCTTCCCGTGCTTGGACGCCATGTCGCTCCTCCTTAGGATCTCCCTTCCCTCCGAATTCCGTCGGAAGACGGAGCAGATTCTTTGCCACGCGGCTTCTTCGCGTCAATCGCTTGCAGGCAAACATCTTCGAAAGGGGCGATCCGTTTGATCCCACGGCCCGCGGCCTCACTTCAGCACGGGATGGGTCTCGTTCTGAGACATGGCAGCTCGCGGTCTGGCCCCCCGCTCGCGCAGAATCGCCACCGCCGCGTCCGCCGGCGGGAGTCCTCGTCGGCGGACCAGCTCGACCAGGAGCTCGGCCAGAGCCTCCAGGGCTCCGGCCGCTGGAGTCCTCAGTCCTCAGTCCTCAGTCCTCGGTCCCTGGTCCTTCGTCCTTTGTCGTTGGTCCCTGTCGTTATACTCGGCGGCCTCGGTTCGTCATTCCCTTTCGTGGAGGAACGCCGTGAAGCGATTCGCGCAAACCGCCGCCGTTCTCGCGTCCTTTCTGTGCGCCGCCGGTCCGATCCGCGCCGCCGCGGGCAAGCCGGCCGCGTCTGACCAGCCCAGGACGTTCGCCGATCAGTTCCCGGGCCTCGAATTCCGCAACATCGGGCCGTTCCGCGGCGGCCGGTCGTGTGCCGTCGTCGGCGTGCGGCACCAGCCGCTCACCTTCTACTTCGGCGGAACCGGAGGCGGCGTCTGGAAGACGACCGATGGAGGATCCAACTGGGAGCCGGTCTCCGACAAGACCTTCCGCACCGGGTCGGTCGGGACGATCGCGGTCTCGGAATCCGATCCCAACGTGGTCTACGTGGGGACCGGGGAGGCGCCGATCCGCGGCAACGTCTCCCACGGCGACGGTGTCTACAAATCCACCGACGCCGGCAAGACCTGGAAGAACGTCGGCCTCTCCGACACGCGGCAGATCTCCCGGATCCGGATCGATCCCAACAATCCAGAACTTGTGTTCGTCGCCGCCCAGGGGCACGTGTGGGGGCCCAACGCCGAGCGCGGGATCTTTCGCTCCAGGGATGGCGGGAAGACCTGGACCAGGGTCCTCTTTATCGACGACAAGACCGGCGCGTCCGACCTGGTCATGGACCCCAACAATCCACGGGTCCTCTACGCCGGCTTCTGGCAGGTGGTGCGCCATCCGTGGGAGCTCGTCTCCGGAGGCCCCGGGAGCTCGCTCTGGAGGTCCACCGACGGCGGCGACACCTGGAAGCGTCTCGAGGCGAAGGACGACAACGGCCTGCCCGAGGGGATCTGGGGAAAGGTCGGCGTGGCCGCGTCCCAGGCCCGGCCGGGCCGCGTGTTCGCCATGATCGAGGCCAGGAAGGGCGGCCTCTTCGTCTCCGAGGACGGCGGGGAGAAGTGGAAGCACGTCAATGACGAGCACAAGATCCGTGAGCGAGCCTGGTACTACACCTGGGTCTATCCCGACACGAAGAACGCCGACACGGTGTACCTCCCCAACGTGAACATGCACAAGTCGACCGACGGCGGGAAGTCGTTTTCCAACCTGCGCGTGCCGCACGGCGACAACCACGACCTCTGGATCGATCCGGACGATTCCAACCGCATGATTCTCGGCAACGACGGCGGCGCGACGATCTCCTTCAACGGCGGGCGGACCTGGTCGACCCAGAATAACCAGCCGACCGCGCAGTTCTACCGCGTGGCCACCGACAATCAGTTTCCATACTGGGTCTACGGCTCGCAGCAGGACAACTCGAGCGTGGGGATTCCCAGCGGCGTGCCGGGCGAGGGGATCGACGTCACCGACTGGCACCCGGTCGGTGGCGGGGAGAGCGGCTGGATCGCCCCCGATCCCAACAATCCAGACATCGTGTACGCGGGCGAGTACGGCGGGCAGCTCACCCGCTACGACCACAAGACGCGGCAGGCGCGCGAGATCATGGCCTGGCCGCAGCTGGCCGACGGGCACGCCACGAAGGATCTGAAGTACCGCTTCCAGTGGAACGCCCCGATCCTGATCTCGCCCAACGATCCGAAGGTCCTCTACCACGCCTCGCAGATCCTCTTGAGGAGCCGCGACGGCGGGGAGAACTGGGAGGAGATGTCCCCGGACCTGACCCGCAACGACGTCTCCAAGCAGGGCAAGTCCGGCGGTCCGATCACGATCGACGTCACCGGCGTCGAGCTCTACGGCACGATCTTCGCGCTGGCGGAGTCGCCGCTGGAGAAGGGCGTGATCTGGGCCGGCTCCGACGACGGGCTGGTGCACGTCACGCGCGACGACGGCAAGACCTGGCAGAACGTGACGCCCAAGGGGATCCCGGAGTGGATCCAGATCAACGCGATCGACGCCTCCCCGCACGCCAAGGGCACGGCCTACGTCGCGGCGACGATGTACAAGTGGGACGACGACAAGCCTTACCTCTACAAGACGGCCGACTACGGCAAGACCTGGACCAAGATCGTGCAGGGAATCCCCGACGGCGCCTTCACCCGCGTCGTGCGCGAGGACCCGATCCGGCAAGGCCTGCTCTACGCGGGGACGGAGACCGGCCTCTTCATTTCGTTCGACGACGGCGGCTCCTGGGAGCCGTTCCAGCGCAACCTGCCGCACACGCCGGTCACGGACCTGACCGTCAAGAATGGCGATCTGGTGGTGGCGACGCAGGGACGGGCCTTCTGGATCCTGGACGACCTGACGCCGCTGCGCAAGTGGGGGGCGTCGGTCGCGGGGGAGGAGGCGCGTCTCTTCGCCCCACGCCCGGCCGTGCGCATCCAGACGCAGAAGCCGGAGGACGAAGAGGAAGCGGTGCCGCAGCCGATCGGAAAGAATCTGCCCAACGGCGTCGTCGTCAACTTCTGGTTGAAGGAGAAGCCGGCCAAGGGGAAGAAAGTCACGCTCGAGTTCCTGGCCGATGACAAGGTCATCCGCACCTTTTCCAACGAGAAGAAGGAGCCGGAAGGGGACTTGAAGGAGCAGGCCGCCCGCGAAGAGGAAGACAAGGACAAGGACAAGCCGTTGGAGCTCAAGGTCGGATTGAACCGCTTCGTGTGGGACATGCGGGTCTTCAAGCCGACGCTCGTGCCCAAGGCCGTCTTCAACGAAGGGGACAAGTCGCCGCCCAAGGTCGGCCCGGGAACCTACAAGGTGCGCCTCACCGTGGCCGGCCGTGCCGTGACCGAGTCCTTCGAGGTTCGACCGCACCCGGGCGGGTTCGCTTCGGCGGAGGACCTGAAGGCGCAGTACGACCTGCTGTCGGCAATCCGCGACCGGCTGTCCGAGACGCATCAGACCGTTCTCGCCATCCGGGATCTCAAGGCCCAGATCAAGGACGTCGGTGAGCGCGCCGAGCGCCTCGGAAGGGGCGACGCGCTCAAGAAGCGCGCCACCGCGGTGTCGGTGAAGCTGACCGCGGTCGAAGAGGAGCTGATCAACCCGAACATCAAGGCGGACGAGGACGACTTGAACTACGAGCCCAAGCTCGACCACGACTGGACCAACCTGGCGGGCATCGTGGCCTCCGCCGACACCCGGCCCACGCCGGGATCGGTCAAGTACTACGCGGCGCTCAAGACGAAGCTCGACGGGATCGTCGAGGAGTACAGGAAGCTGCTGGCGGCAGACGTGGCCGAGTTCGATCGGGCTGTCGAGGCGGCAGGTGTGCCGCGTATCGCGCCGGCGCCCAAGGTCGAGAAGTGAGAAGCTTTTCGGGGTGGTGACGGCCCCTGGGCAAGTCCCGGCGCTTTCCCTTCGGACGGCCGTGCGCGTCTGCGGGGCCGTGGCCCTGGCGGTCGGACTCGTCGTTCTCGCGGGCTGGTACTTTGGCCTTTCGTACCTGAAGGGCGTGGCGCCGGGGTTCCCGCCCATGAAGCCGATCACGGCGTTGGCCTTTGCTCTCTGCGGGATCCTGATCCTGGCGCGGTCGACGGCCGGGCGCCGCCAGCGCCTCCTCGCGTCCACGTGCGCGGCGGCCGTTGGGATCGCGGGCGCCTGGAATCTTCTCGAGCACGTGTTTTCGAGACCGCTCGGCATCGACAATCTTCTCTTCCCCGGCGCCGATCACGTTCCCCCGGTCGGGCGGATGGCCCTTCTGACCTCCGTGAACTTCGTGGCACTCGCCTGCGCCGTGCTTTTTCTCGATCGTCCTGGAAGGCACCGGGTCCGCGAGGGAGTTGTTCTGGCGGTGGCGTTCGGCGCATTTTTGGTCGTGTTCGCCTATGCGTATCAGGTTTCGGAGAGATCCCTTCCGGGAGGATTCGGTCCGGTCGCGTTGAACACATCGCTCGCCTTCCTGGCCGTCTGCGGCGGCATCCTCCTTCTCCGGCCGGGCGAGGGAATCGTGGCCGGGATCTTTTCCGACTCGTTCGCAGGAAGCGTCGCGCGTCGTCTGCTTCCCGCGGCGGTCCTGATCCCGCTCGTTCTGGGGTGGCTGCGCGTCGTGGGCGAAGCCCGTGGTTTCCTGGAGGAAGGGCTGGGAGAGGCGCTCTTCGCCGTCTCCGTCATGGCGCTCTTCGGGGCGACCATTCTCTGGAACACCGATCGGCTGTCCCGCGCCGAGGCCGAACGCGACCAGGCGGAGAAGGCCGAAGCGGAGGAGAAGGCGGTCCTGAAGTCGATTCTGGACAGCATGGGGGATGCCGTGATCGTCGGCGACGCCCAGGGCCAGCTGCTCCTGTTCAATCCGGTGGCCCGAGAGATCCTCGGGCTGGGTGTCACGGACACCGGGCCTGAAGAGTGGACCGCGCAGTACGGGCTCTACCTGCCGGACGGGACCACTCCATTCCCGCCGGACCAACTTCCCCTGGCCCGCGCGATTCGGGGCGAGCGGGTCGACGGCGTCGAAGTGCTGGTGCGGATTCCCGGCCGTCCTCCACGGCTTCACGTCTCCGTCGGCCGGCCGCTTCAGGACGCGCAGGGAAAGGTCTGCGGCGGCGTGGTCGTCTTCCACGACGAGACGGAGAGGAAGAGCGCCGAGGCCGAGCGCGAGCGGTTGATCACGGAGCTGCAGACGGCATTGACGAAGGTCAAGACCCTGAGCGGAATGCTGCCGATCTGCGCCTCGTGCAAGAAGGTTCGGGACGACAAAGGCTACTGGAGCCAGATCGAGTCCTACCTCCATGAGCACACGGAGGCGGAGTTCTCCCACTCGATCTGCCCCGAGTGCGCGCGGCGGCTCTACCCGGAGCACTTCGCGGTTCTGTTTCCAGACCAGGAGAAGCCGAGCAGCTGACCGCGGTGCAGCTTGGCCACTAAGTCTCTAAGAATCAAGGAGAAACGAAGTGCCTTGACTTCAATAGCGAATTGCTATTTGCTAATAGCAATTCGTTATGAAGCTTGGCGAGAAACTCCGCTACCTCCGATTGGTGGAGGGGACGCTGCGCGGGCTGGAGCGCGACATGAGCCAGGGAGAAGTGGCCCGGGCGCTGCGCAACGAGCTCGGCCAGTCGATCAGCCAGGCCTACCTCTCGCAGATCGAAGGCGGGCGCCGTCCCCACTTGACCAACACGACCCGGATGCTCCTGGCCCGGTTCTTCAAGGTCCACCCGGGATACCTGGTCGACGATCCGGAGGGCTTCCACACCGAGCTGACGTCGGACGTGCGCGGGCTCGAGGACAAGCTGGACCTCTGGCTGATCGAGGGCTCGGAGCGCTTCCGGCGTGACGTCGACGTCTCTCAGGCGCTGCTCGAGGTGGCCAAGCATCCGGATTCGCGCCAGTGCCTCGTGCTGCTCAAGGAAATCCTGCAGACGCCGCATCTGGCCGAGCGTCTCCTGCAGGTTCTGGCTCCGCCGAAGACCGAGGCCGATCCGGCGGCGGCCGCCGCGCGCCGCCGAGGGAGGAGGAAGTCGTGACCTGGGAGACCTTCTATCTGATCTGTTTCGTCGTGGGGTTCGCGCTCGCGGTGATCGGGTTTCTCGGCGGAATGGCGCACTTTCCGCATCTCCACGGCGCGCACCTGCCGGGCATCCACGCGCACGCCGGCGGGGCGGGGCACGGCGGGACGGGGCTTGCGGCGGCACAGGCCGGATCGGCGGTCTCTCCTTTCAATTTCGCCAGCCTGATGGCTTTTCTCGCCTGGTTCGGCGGCGTGGGGTATCTCCTCACGACCCGGGGAAACCTCGCGCGCCTGATCGTGCTGGCGCTCGCGCTGGCGGCCGGAACCGTCGGCGCCTCGATCGTCTTCGGGTTCCTGACCAGAGTTCTCTTGAAGCACGAGCGGGCCCTCGACTCCGCCGACTTCGAAATGGTCGGCGTGCTGGGCCGCGTGACCGTTCCGATCCGTTCGGGCGGCACGGGCGAGATCGTGTACTCCCAGGCCGGCACCCGCCGATCGGCGGGCGCGCGCAGCGAGTCGGGGTCTCCGATCGACCGCGGCCGCGAGGTCGTGGTCACGCGCTACGACCGCGGGATCGCCTACGTGCGCCTGTGGGAGGAGCTGTCGGGCATGGACGCGCCCCTCGGACCGGAGCGCTCCGAAACGGAGAAGAGCGATGTCACACCATCGATCTCATGAACAGGAGGAGGAAGAGATGAGGCGGATGAAGATGGTCGTCCCGATTCTGGCGGTCGGCGCTTGGATCTTCGCTGCGGAGCGGCTGCTGGCGCAGCCGGCGTCGAATCCCGCCGCGGCCAAGGCCGCGGAGACCTGGCTCGCGCTCGTGGACGGAGGCCGCTACGCGGAGAGCTGGAAGGAGGCGGCATCCCTCTTCCGCGAAAAGGTCACGTCCGCGCAGTGGGAGTCCGCGGTGCGGTCGGCGCGCGAGCCGCTGGGCAAGCTCGGGGCGCGCAAGCTGGTCAGCGCTCAGTTCAGCCGAACCCTTCCTGGCGTGCCGGACGGCGAGTACGTCGTCATCCGTTACGAGACGTCCTTCGAGCAGAAGAAGTCCGCGGTGGAGACGGTGACCCCGATGAAAGACAAGGACGGAACCTGGAGGGTCGCGGGGTACTTCATTCAGTAAGTTCCCGGCCGTGCGCATGCCGCGCGGGCGGCAAGGAGGTTTGGTCATGTTGGGATTGAAGCCGGAGACCTGGATCCTCGCCGGGCTCATCGTCCTGGCGGCGCTGCTCATCATCTCGATGCTGGTGCGCATGTACCGCAAGGCCGGGCCCAACGAGGCGCTCATCGTGTATGGAATTCGGGGCACGCGCGTGATCAAGGGGCACGCCACGCTGATCTTCCCCATGGTCGAGGCGTGCCGGGAGCTCTCGCTCGAGCTGATGTCCTTCGATGTCGCGCCGCAGCAGGACCTCTACACCAAGCAGGGCGTGGCGGTGACCGTCGAGGCAGTGGCCCAGATCAAGATCAAGTCCGATCGGGAGTCGGTGGAGACGGCCGCCGAGCAGCTCCTGACCAAGACTCCGCCGCAGCGGGAGGGTTTGATCCGGCTGGTCATGGAAGGGCATTTGCGCGGCATCATCGGCCAGCTCACGGTCGAAGAGATCGTCAAGCAGCCGGAGATGGTGGCCGACCGCATGCGCTCGACCTGCGCCGACGACATGAACAAGATGGGGCTGGAGGTCGTCTCCTTCACCATCAAGGAAGTCCGGGACAAGAACGAGTACATCGTCAACATGGGCCGCCCCGACATCGCGCGCATCAAGCGCGACGCCGACGTGGCCGCGGCCGAGGCCGAGCGCGACACGGCGATCAAGCGGGCGGCGGCGACGCGCGAGGCGGCCATCGCCAAGGCGCAGGCCGACCAGGAACGCGTGCTGGCGGAAACGCTGTCGCTCGCCAAGCAGGCCGAGTCGCAGCGCGACATGGAGGTCAAGAAGGCGGCCTACGCCGAGGCGGTCAAGAAGCAGCAGGCGCAGGCGGACAAGGCCTACGAGATCCAGAGCAACATCATGCAGCAGCAGGTCGTGGCCGAAGCCGTCCGCGTGCAGCAGGTCGAGAAGCAGGAGCAGATCAAAGTCCAGGAAGCGGAGATCTCGCGGCGCGAGAAGGAGCTCATCGCCACCGTCCTGAAGCAGGCCGAGGTCGAGAGAAAGAGGATCGAGACCCTGGCCACGGCGGAGTCGCAGCGGCTGTCGCTCGAGGCCGAAGGCCGTGCCGCGTCGATCCGCACGCAGGGCGAGGCGGAGGCCGAGATCATCTTCAAGAAAGGGGATGCCGAGGCCAGGGCCATGAACGTCAAGGCCGAGGCGTTCCAGGAGTACAACCAGGCCGCGGTCGTCGACAAGCTGCTCTCCGGCCTGCCGGAAGTCGTCCGCGCGCTGGCCGAGCCCCTGTCCAAGGTCGACAGGATCACCGTGGTCTCGACCGGAAACGCTGACTCCGCCGGCGTCCACAAGATCACCGGCGACGTGACCCAGATGGCGGCTCAAATACCGGCGCTGTTCGAAGCGCTGTCGGGAATGCAGATCAAGGACCTGTTGTCGAAGGTGCGAGCGATCGGGGACAAGCCTGCGATCGAGAAGACGCAGGGCGAAGCGCGTAAGGCGTGAGGCGTGAGGCGTGAGGCGTGAGGCGAAAGGCGGACTCAGAACTCAGAACTCAGAACTTAGACCTTAGAGGTTCGAAGCGAGAACTCAGATTGGAGGACCCCATGGCATTGCTGGAAAGAGTCGGCACTCTGATTCGGGCGAACTTGAACGATCTGATCGACAAGGCGGAAGACCCGGAAAAGATGATCAAGCAAGTGATCCTGGACATGCAGAACCAGCTCCTGCAGTTGAAGACGCAGGTGGCCATCGCCCTCGCCGACCAGCATCTGCTGGCCAAGAAGGCCAAGGAGAGCGAGGACGGCCAGACCGAGTGGATGCGCAAGGCGGAGCTGGCGGTGGAGAAGAAGGATGACGGGCTGGCCCGCGCGGCGCTCGACCGGGCGCTGGCAGCCAAATCTTTGGCCGAGAACTTTCATCAGCAGGTGGCGGACCAGAAGTCGGAAGTGGAAAGCCTGAAGACCGCCTTCACCAAGCTCGGAGGCAAGCTCACCGAGGCGCAGGCCAAGAGCGATCTCTTAATCGCCCGGCACCGGCGCGCGCGGGCGTCCAGGACAGCGAGCGAGGCCAAGATGGGCTTGCGAGAAGGGGCGGACGCCAACGCCTTTGACCGCATGAAGAACAAGGTCGCGCACGCCGAGGCCGTCAGCCAGGCCTGGGCCGAGATGTCGGGAGACGATGTCGAAGACAAGTTCGCCGCTCTGGAGAAGGAGAAGGAGATCGACCGACTGTTAACGGAGCTCAAGGGCCGAAAAATGATCACGGCCTAGAGCCTCACGGCGCCGTGAGGCGTCAGGCGTCAGGCGTGAGGCGTGAGGCGTAAGAAATCGAGAAAGGATCGCTCGTGATTCCCAACAACTTCATCACTTCAGCCAACGAGCTGCCGGGCTACCGGATCGTGCGCAACGTCGGAATCGTGCGCGGCATCATCGTCCGCTCGCGCTCGATCGTCGGAACGATCGGCGCTGGACTGCAGAGTCTCTTCGGCGGCAACATCACCCTGTGGACGCAACTCTGCGAGCACACGCGGGCCGAGGCCTTCCAGTTGATGGCCCAGCACGCGCAGGACGCCGGCGGCAACGCCGTCGTCGCGATGCGCTACGACACGACGGAGATCGCCCAGGGTGTGGCGGAAGTGTTGGCGTATGGGACCGCAGTAGTGGTCGAGGTTGTCAGGCCCTGAGCGCGTCGGCGGGAGAACGCGGCGGGCTCACGTCCGCCGCCGCAATCATTCTGCGGCAGCCCGCGAGGGGCTCGCCACGCTCGATCTCTCGCGGAACCACTTTCGGGCGCCCAGAAGCTTGACGTGGCTCGAGGGGCCGTCGATGGCCACGCCGACCGCGAGCGGCCCGGTCTCGACGAGGAAGCTTCCACGGCGGCGAGAACCCTGTTGGTCATATTGCCCGGCGATCTGAAAGCTCCCGCCCGACGCCGCGAGGTCGTGGACGTCGAGCCTTCCGCTCGCGAGCCGAACGTTCGCGCTCGCCTTCAGGCCCTCGAGCTTCAGAATTCCCTGGGCCCAGCCCGGAAGACCCGCGCCAAAAAGCGTATAGAGGGGCCGCGCATCCCGGCACTGGACGGCCGTCGCGGCGGTGAGGCCGTTGTGAAGGCGCCCCGACACGATCTGGAAACGCCCCCACCAGTCTCGCTCGTCTTTGCGAGTGCCCTCCGTCACGATGTCGGAAAGATCGACGCGGGTCCCGGAGATCTCCATATCGTCGCGCGCGACGTCCCAGCGCGGAACCTCGAGTCGTCCTCGGGCCCGGCCGCTCAATGTCCCCTTGTCGTAGACCGTTCGGACCCGGGCCACGTCGAACTCCGCCCGGCCGCGGCCGATGCCGTGGACGAATTGAAAAGCGGAATGGAACTTTCCGCCGCCGCCTTGCAGTCGAGGCTCCGGCGAATGGCGCAGGAAGTAATTCAAGAAACGGAGGTCTTCCAGCCGGCCAGCTATCGCGATGCCGCCGGAGATCTTGCGCCAGACCTCGGGACCCGCGACCCGCTCCGGATCGTACGGCTCGATCACGCAATCGGCGCGTCCTGACGCTTCGGACAACAACGGCCCATCCGGGGCGAGCTCCATCTGGCCGGAGAGAAACTGCACGAGGGCCGGCCCGATCCACGTCTCGGCGTGCGGATGAAGGAAGAAGCTGCCCGTCAACCGGGCCTGGCCGCGGAAGCGATAGATCTCGATCCAGATGTCCGAAGTGGGATCCGCAACCAGATTCTCGACCAGCACGGACCAGAAGTGCTGCCGGGCAAAGGAGGGCGACGGAGGAGGCCGTGGCGGGGTGCTCTTGAGCGGCGGATCGGCGAACCCGGGAATTTCCGGCAAACGCGCGAGGTGCGCCGGCGAGAGATCGTTGCTTTCGACCTTCTCCCTCAGGCGGAAGACGAGGCCCCGAGCGCGCACGCGCGTCGCATGGAACCGCCGGCGCAGCAGATCGAAGAGCGAGATCGAAATCGTGGCGTCTTCCATGCGGAAGGTCCACTGCACGTTCGCGTCGCTTCCCCGCATCGTCAAGCCGTGAACGTGGATGACGCCGGGAACCCAGGAGGAGGCCGAGTCATAGCTCAAGAGGAGCTCCTGCGGACTGGTGTTGACCCACCCGCGGAGCAAGGGGCCCGCGAGCACGACGTGGATCGCCGCGAACGCACAAATGAGGATTCCGATCGCGCCGAGCGCCAGGGCAATTCCCAGGCGTTCGCGAGCCGCGGCGAAGCGGCGCAATCGCGATGCGGCGTTCCGCGCCCATCCGAGGGGTTTCCGGGAGACACGCGGTGGCCGCTTCTCCATGAGATGGCGAGCCTACATCGCAAGGGTCGAGCCAACCGCGAGGGGAAGCGGGTAAACCTCTCTCTTTCCGAGCTCGTCTCAACGGTCGAAAGGAGGCGTTATGAGAACGCTCAGGAGAATGTCGGCAATTTCGATCCTCGCGATCGCGTGCGCCCTGCTCGTGGCCTCCGATGTGTCCGCGGCGGGCCCCATCCGGAACAGGAGGGTGCGTCAGCAGGATCGCATCGCCCAGGGAGTCAAGAGCGGCCAGCTGACGGCGGGCGAGACGGCGAGGCTCGAGACGAAGGAGCGGACGCTCAACCAGGAGGAGCGCGACACGCGAAAACTGGACGGCGGGAAGTTGACGCCCCGGGACCGCCGCACGATCGACCAGCAGCAGAACCAGCTCTCGCGCCGTATCTACCGCCAGAAGCACGACGGACAGACGCAGCGTCAGTAACCTGCATCGGCTCCTCCTCCGGCCCCCGAAATTCGGGGGCCTCTTTTTTTGTGAGCTCGACTGAGGACTGAGGACTCAAAGTGGCAGGAGTTTCAATGGAAAGGACTCCAGGGTCGCCCGCGCTCGGGCCTCAGTGTGCAGTCCTCGGTCCGCCGTCCCCGGGCCGGAACTTCTTGCCCGTCTTTTCGTTTAAACCTGCATGGGTGTTGTCCCTATTCAGGCTGCCGGCCTGCGCAAGGTCTACAAGTCGATTTTCGGGACCCGCCGGATCGAGGCACTGGCGGGCGTGGATCTGGACGTGCGCCAGGGGGAGATCTTCGGTCTTCTGGGCCCCAACGGCGCCGGAAAGACGACGACGGTCAAGATCCTCCTCGGTTTGACGCACGCGACCGCGGGTGACGCGCGTCTGGATGGCATTCCTTCCGCGAATCCGGAAAGCCGCCGTCGTGTCGGCTACCTTCCCGAAGGGCACCGCTTTCCCGGATACCTGACCGCCCGCCAGACGCTCTCGATCTTCGGGCGCATGTCCGGCGTGGACCGTCCGACCCTGACCGAGCGGATCCCCCAACTTCTCGAGCGCGTCCGTCTCTCGCAGTGGGCTGACGTGCGGGTGAAGAAATTCTCCAAAGGAATGACGCAGCGACTGGGGCTGGCCGCGGCGCTCGTGCACCGACCCGACATCCTGCTCCTGGACGAACCGACCGACGGGGTGGATCCGGTCGGGCGCCGGGAGATCCGGGACCTTCTGCGGGAAGAGGCGCAGCGGGGAGTCACGATCCTCCTGAACTCGCACCTGCTCTCGGAGATCGAGCGGACCTGCGACCGCGTCGCGGTGTTGCGCGGCGGCTGCGTCGCCGCGCAAGGGTCGGTCGAGAGCTTGACCGCTCCGGCCTCGAGCTATCGGATGGTGGTCACGCCCATCGACGACGCCCTCGTGGCGTCCCTCGAGGATGGAGGCGCTGGCGTCGAGCGCGTAAACGGCCACCTGGTCGTCTCCGCTCGCGATCTGGAGCACCTGAACGTCCTGGTCGATCGCGTGCGCGTGCGTGGAGCGATGCTCGCGGAGCTGACGCCGATCCGGTCGAGCCTGGAGGACGTGTTCGTCGAGTTAGTCGCCCCCTCGCCCACTCGCCCCCTCTCCCCCTCCGGTGATGTTGGGGCGACGGTCCTTGAGGGGGAGAGCGGGGGGCCGGGGGAGAGGGTGAAATGAAAGCCATTCTGGCGAGCTGGGAAGAAGTCTTCCGCGAAGCGGCGGCGCGCTGGACGCTCGTGGCCTACTTCGCGACGTCGAGTCTGTTCATCGCGCTTTTCGCGTTGGCGGTGAACCTCGACATCGTCAATGGCGCTCTGGCCGGCGCGAAGCTTTTCGGCCAGTCCGTCGAGATGGGCAACCGCACCATCGACCTCGACCGGCTGGTCCTCGGATTCGAATCGGGTTTCTCCGGGTTCCTGTACGTGGTGGGAACCTTCCTCGCCCTCTTCGCGACGGCCCACCTGGTGCCCCGCCTTCAGGAGAAGGGAACCGTCGACCTCTACCTCTCGCGCCCGGTCGGCCGCGTCCCCATGCTCCTGTCGCGCTACTCCGGGGGCCTCCTTCTGGCCGCGGCGAACCTGGCCTATCTGCTGGGCTCGCTCTATCTGATCATCCTGTGGAAGACCCGCGTGGCGCACCCGCGTTTCCTGCTGGCCGGGCTTTCCATTCTCTTCACGACGGCGGCCCTGTTGGCGTTCGCGTTCCTGGTCGGCGTGGTGACCTCCTCGACCGGCGTCTCGCTGATGATGACCTACGCGCTCTTCTTCCTGTCGGTGATTCTGGCCGCCCATCAGAAGATCGCGGCGGCGATGTCGGCGGACTGGGCGGCGAAGGTCGTGGACGGTCTGTACTGGGTCTTTCCCAAGACGGCCGAGCTCGGCCGGGCGACGGTGGCGCTGGTGGCGGGTCCGGGAACGCGCTCTCTGTCCAGCATCAATGGCCTGGCGGTGTACGGCTCGACGGCTCTCTTCGGCCTGGCGGCTCTGGCGGCCGCCTGTCGGATCTTTTCCAGAAAGGATTTCTGATGAGGACCCTTCGCAGGATCGCTTCGGCTTCGTCTCTCTTCGCGCTTCTCGCTCTTGCGGCGGCCCCGTCCGCGCGCGGCGCCCGGCGGGCGGAGGATCCGCTGTCGCTCGTTCCGCCCGGCGCGGCTTCGGTCGCCGTCGTGCATCTGGACCGCCTGCGCTCGAGCCCGCTCTCGGCCAAGCTCTTCACCGACGCGGACCACATGACCGCCGACGGCGACGCGGCCCGGTTCCTGGCGGAGGCGAACCTCAATCCGAAACGGGACGTCGACACGGTCGTCATCTCCAGCCAGCCGGCGGAAATGGGGAACACGCCGGTGCTGGCCCTGTTCTTCGGCCGGTTCGACCCGGCGCGGCTGACCGCGGCGGCCGAGGAGCGCGGCGCCCAGCGCCGGTCGTCCCCGGCCGGAGACTACGAGCTTCTCCCCGAGAAGTCGGAGAAGGCCCGCAAGGGCGCGGTCGCGTTCGTCGACCCCGGGCTGGTGATCGCAGGCACGGAGTCGGAGGTCGTCGACGCGCTCGCCGCGCGCGCTGCGGGCGGCACGGGTTTCGTATCCGGCGCGGGCCTGGGCCGGCAGCTCTCCCGGGTCCATCGGGACGCGGCGGCGTGGGTTCTGGTCGACGTGAACCGCTATCCGGGCCTTCAGAGGAAAGCCGGGGACGCGCACGTCCACGCGGGCGGCGACGCCGAGGCCGTGACGGCCGTCGTCTCGGCCATGAAGTCGGTGACTCTCTTCACCGCCGACGCGACGCCGAGCAGCGACGGGCTCGATCTCGCGGCCACCGGCCTGGTGGCCGATGGAGAGACGCGCCAGCTTCTGGAGGACTCGCTGCGCGGTCTGCTGGCGATGTGGCGGCTGGCGGTGCAGGAGAAATCTCCCGAGCTCGTCTCGGCGCTGAGGAAGTTCCAGATCGCCAGCGACGACTCCGGCGTCACGATTCGTGGAACCTTGCCGGCATCCTTGCTGCGGTCGATGGCGGAGAAGGCGCACGAGCGGTCGTCGAAAAACTGACGGGACTCTCTGATCCAGGCCTCCAGGCCCCGGTGTCCCTGCCAGAGTGGATGCCGGGGCCTTTCTTTACCAGTCGAGCTCTTTGCCCTGATGGTCGAGGAATCGACCGGTGTCCGAGGGATCCAGCCGGTCGATCACACGGAGCATGGCCGCGACGCTCTCCTCGGGAGACAACGAGGCGCCGGAGCCTCCCATGTCGGTCCGCACCCACCCCGGGCTCAGGACCACGAACGTGAACCCCTCGTTGCGAAGCTCCGCGGCGAGGGTTCGGGTGAGCTGGTTCAGCGCCGCCTTGGACGCCCGGTAGGCGGACCAGCCGCCGTCGCTGTTGCCGGAGATGGAGCCCAGTCCGCTCGAGAGGTTGACCACGAGGCGGCGCTGCCCGGCCCGCAGGTTGGGGAGAAGCGCCTGGACGAGCGCCACCGGCCCGATCGCGTTGACGCGAAACGAGCGCTCGAGATCCGCGATCCGCAGTCGGGCGATTCCGGGACCGGTTTCGCCGACCGCCGCGTTGTTGATCAGCACGTCGAGGGGCTCTCCCGACAATCGCCGGGAGAGCGCGGCGATGCTGGCGTCGTCGGAAACGTCCAGAGGTTCGACCCGGACGCCCAGGCGGATCAGGTCCCGGGCTTTCCCCGGATGGCGCGCGGTCGCGACGACTCGATCGCCGCGCTCCGACAATTTCCGGGCAAAGGCGAGCCCGATGCCGCGATTGGCTCCGGTGACGAGGTAGGACTGCGTGGCGGTGTGGGCTTTCACGGCCCGCTCGCGGCCTTCACCGACGCGCCGAGGGTCTGCGAATCTGCCTGGCCAGCCACCCGTCGAAGTCGACCTTGGGGAAGGTCGCCATCTCCACCTCCCAGGAATCGGGAGTGATCGTTCGAAGGCGAAGCACTTGAAATCGGTCGCGCTCCTCGAGGATCGTCGTGACGTCGCCCGGGCGCTGGAGCTCCTTTTCCAGGACCGCGGCCACTTCGGGATCGGGTGCGATCGGCTCGTCGGGGGCCCTGTCCGGCCGTGGAGAGAGCAGACGCGGCGTGGAGGAGTCGGCCTTGGCGCCGCCGAGAAGCTGCTCGGTCGTTGCGGGACGGGATGCCTTGCGGGCCAGCCGTACGACATTCGCTCCCGGCGGCATCTTCCCGGCCACAAGCGCCGAGCGCGCCTCCCGCGCTTGCTGGTGTGGCGCCGCGTGAATCTTCGGATCGAAGGCGAACCGCGCCCGTAGAGCGCGATCCACGAGGATTGGTCGGCAGAAGACGTCTTCGATCAGCCGCCGGTCGCCGCCGAGGGCCTTCTTGATCGCCTCCCATTGTTCGGGAGCCTTGGTGGAGCCCTCGATCCGGTCGTACTCCTGGGCCAGGAGAGCCGGCGTGACGGTCAAACCGAAGGCATCATGGAGCGCGCGCTCCTCGGCCATTTCCCGGGCCACCCGCTTCTCGAAGATCGCTCGCGGATACACCTCGTCGAACGGCTTCGTATTCCCGATCACGAAACGGTAGCGGGCGCGCTCGACGGCCCGCTCGTCATCGACGCGAGCGCCGGCGGTGAGCGGGAACGCCGCGGCAACGACGAAAAGAACGATCGCTCCCGTCGGCACGATCAATTCTTCGTATAGAGCGACAGCGTCCGGAGCTGGCCTCCGCTGTTCAAACGGTTTGTCCCGTCATAGCCTCCCCAGACGATCATCTTCGTGCCGGTCCACACGGCGGTGAGGAAGTAGCGTGCCGATGGCGCCGAGACCGTCGAAGTCGCAGTCCAGAAGTCGCTCGCCGGATCGTACTGGGCACCGGTATTGAGAACGTTGGCCAGGTCAGACCCTCCCCAGACGATCATCTTCGTGCCGGTCCACACCGCCGTGTGCAGGTAGCGTCCCGGCGGTGCCGAGCCGGTGGAAGTCGCGGTCCAGACGTCGCCCACCGGGTCGTACTGGCCCCCGGTGTTCGTCAGCGGTGATCCGTCCGAGCCGCCCCACACGATCATCCTGGATCCGGTCCAGACCGCCGTGTGCTGATATCGGGCCGTCGGCGCCGAGACGGTCGACGTCGGCGCCCAGGTGTTGGCCACGGGATCGTACTGGCCTCCGGTATTGAAGCGGGTTGCGCCGTCAAACCCTCCCCACACGATCATCCTGGATCCTGTCCACAACGCGCTGTGCACGTAACGTGGGGTCGGCGCGAGGGTCGAGGTCGCCGTCCAGGAGTCGCCCACGGGATCGTACCGACCGCCGGAATTTACAATTCCCCCGAGGTCCTGGCCGCCCCAGACGATCATCTTCGAGCCGGTCCAGACTGCCGTGTGCTCGTAACGTGCCGTCGGCGCCGAGGCGGTCGAAGTCGACGTCCAGGAGTCGCCCACAGGATCGTATTGACCTCCCGTGTCCAGGGGGGCTGCGATGCCGAAGCCGCCCCAGATGATCATTTTCGTGCCGGTCCACACGGCTGTGTGCTCAGAGCGTACGAGGGGCGCGGACGTGATCGAGGTCGCCGTCCAGGAGTCCGCCACGGGATCGTACTGGCCTCCCGTATTCTCCATTCCGGCCGGGTCCAGGCCACCCCAGACGATCATTTTCGTGCCGGTCCAGACGACCGTGTGGTTGTAGCGCCCGGTCGGAGCGGAGGCCGTGGCCGTGCCTTTCCAGAAGTCCTGAGTGAGCCCGGTGTCGCCAAAACCCGCGGCGATCAGCGTGGTGTCCCCAGGTGGGCCGAGCACGGACGTCCCCGAGGGGACGGCTGCCACGGGCGAGGACACCGTGATCGTGTTGCCGATCGCCGAGACGGAAGTCGCTCCGCCGCCGGCGATGGTGACGCCATCGGTGGCGCCGTTGACGCTCTTGACGACCTGGCCCGAGGCGATCGCGCCGGCGGTGACGGCGTTCGCGGCGATCTTGGGCGAGGTCACGGCGTTGGCCGCGAGCTCGTTGGATGTCACGCCTCCCGGCGCGAGACCGAGAGTCACATCGCCGGTGGTGGCGTTGCCGGCCATCCCCGTCCCCGGCGTCAGGCTGTTCACGATGCGGCTTGCCGTGTAGTAGCCGTTGACGTCGACGACGAAGTTGACGGAACCGCCGCCCTGGTTGACGGATACCGAGATCTGGCCGCTTCCGTCCACGGGAACGGTCCCGGCGTTGTCGATCTGGCCCTGGGTGGGCGGGAAGTTCAGGAAGGAGGCGGAGCTGCCCGACGGGATGCCCACGGTGAAGACGCCGTTGCCGGTGGCGCCGACGATGCTGAAAACGGCGACGTTGACGGACACGGCGGCGGCGCCCGAGGGAATGTTGCAGGGCGCGCCGGTCAGAGGAATGGTCCTGGAGGTTCCCGAGGCCAGAGGGCTGGAGTTTCGGGAGTCGTACTGGCGGCACGGTGCGATCGAGACCAGCGCAAATGCCGGAGACGCCGCGGCGGTCGTCGCGGTGTCCTCCGGTCTGACGGCCCGAGGCTGCGGGGATCGCTCGGCTCGGGCCGGAGACCAGAAGGAAGCGGCCGGCCAATAACGCAGAGTCGGCGTCTCGGAGTCGTCCTGCGCGAAAGTGACGCCGGCCGCGCAAGCCAGGACGAGAAGGAAAGCACAAGTGCGGAGCAAACGAAGCATGAGTCCCTCCCTGATCCTCCAACAGGAGGAGCAATGGATGTGTCGCAAAATGCCGTTCGACTCGTTAAAGTCCACGTCTTGTCCGGTGCCTCGATTGAAAGTGACGGAGGAGATCATGTATCGCCTCGCTCCGTCGTTGCAAGGCGGCCGAGCCGCGGCTGCGCCGCCTCCTCGCGGAGTGCGAGGGGGCGGAGCCGTGGCCGGTATCCTGAATCCGCCCGGAGGGCGGGTTAGTATCACCTCTTCATGAGCGCGTCCGATCCCGAGCTGCCGCCCGAAGTGGCCCAGCTCATCGAGCAGAAGAAGTTTTCCGAGCTCGAAGACCAGTGGACACAGCTGGTCGAGGGCCGTTCCGAAGACATTCCCTTCTTCCTGCGCATCGCCGCGGCCGTCAAGAAGAAGGGGGGCGGCACGCAGGCCACTTCCTGGCTGCGTCTGCTGGCCGACGAGCAGGAAGAAAAGGGCAGGCCCGACGCGCGTCTGGACGTGCTCGTCGAGATCGCGCGGATGTTTCCCACCGACGAGGAGATCCGCAAGGAGCTCGAGCAGGCCCTGCGCGCCCGGTACGCCGCGCACCCGACGCTCGCCGCCGTCCTGGCGCAGAACCCGCTGGAAAAGAGCAAGGATCCCGCCGCCGTGGCCGCGAAGATCCGTCGGTGGCTGGCCTTCACCCAGGGGGGGATCTATTTCCTGCCCGGGCGCGGTCCCGGCCGCGTGGTCGAGATGAATCCGGCCCTGGATTTCATTCGTGTCGATTTCGGCGCCGCGAAGCTGCCGTTGTCCCTCGTCTCGGCGGAGAAGACCCTGGTTCCTCTTCCGGAAGGGCACTTCCTCCGCGAGAAGCTCGAGCGGCCGGACGAAGCTCGGACCCTCGTCGAGCGAGAGCCAGCCGAAGCGGTCCGGCGCCTTCTGGCGAGCTTTGGAAGACCGCTTCCTCTGTCGGAAGTCAAGGAGCACTTTGCCGGGCTCGTCTCCGACGCGAAGTGGAGCTCGTTCTGGACGGGTGCCCGCAAGCACAAGCAGCTTCTCGTGACTGGCGCGGGGAAGTCCGCCCTGGTGGACTGGTCGGAGAGCGCCGGCGCCGCGGAGGAGTCCATCCGGCGCGAATTCGCGGAGGCTTCCCCCGAGAAGAAGATCGACCTGGCGCGCAAGCACGGCAAACGGTCGAAGGATCTGGCACTGGAGTTTGCCCATGGGCTGGTGGCGCAAGCCCGGAAGGCGACCGCCAGGTCTCCGGCGCTGGCGTGGGAGCTCTCGCAGATCGCCTCGAGGCTCGCTCCCGGCGAACCCGAGGCCTATCCCGCCGAAGAGCTGCTGGCCGCGGGCAACACGCTGACTCTGCTCTCCGAGATCGGCGACCAGGCCGCACGCATCCGAGCGCTCGAGGCGATCCGGGCGCACCGCGAGGATTGGATCGAGATCTTCCTCGAGCAGTTCCTTCGCGAAGACGACCAACGCGTTCTTGCCGCGATCTTCGAGGAATTGTCGGAGCCGCGGCGGGCCGACCTGTCGCGGCGGATTCTTCGATCTCCGCGCATGGCTCCGCGGGCGTTCGTCTGGCTGGCCGAGGGGCTGCACGTCGAGGGGAACCCTCCCCCCGGCCTCTTCTTTTCGCTGCTGGAGGCCCTGAGGCAGGAGGAGTTCTCGGGGGTCCGATCTCGCGTCAAGGAGTTCTTCGATGCCGGAGGGCTTGCCGTCTCCCTGGTGCGCCTCGCGCCGGGCGAGGAGAAAGCCCGGGAGATGCTGGAAGCCCTGAATCGGGCTGGAGGGCTGGAGGAACATCGCCGGGCAACGGCGCGCGAGGCGCTTCTCATGAAATTTCCCGGGCTGCGCGCTCCGGCCCGGGAGTGGGTCTATTCGACGCCCGAGGCGATCGAGAAGAAGCGGCAGGAGGTTCTTCATTTGAAGTCGGTGGAGCTGCCGGCCAACGCCAAGGCCATGCAGGCGGCCAAGGAACTGGGAGACCTCTCGGAAAACTTCGAGTACCACGCCACGCGCCAGCGGCACGAATACCTGTCGGCCCGGATCGCGACGCTGGCCGACGAGTTGTCCAGGGCGCGCCCTCTCGATTCCGCCCATGTCGATCCTTCGGAGGTGCGGGTAGGGACGCGCGTCGGCCTGAAGAGATCGGGCAACCCCTCCGAGCAGTCCGTGACCATCCTGGGGCCGTGGGACTCGCAGCCGGAGCAATCGGTGTATTCGTATCAGTCCGAGTTCGCCCAGGAACTGTTGGGCCTTCACGTGGGGGACCGCTTCCGGTGGCATGGCGAGGACATGGAGGTTCTTTCCATCGTGGCGTGGCGGTGAGGGGGAGGGACGGGGTGATGGGGAGACGGAGTGACGGGGAGAGGATCTTCCTTTCGCCCCGTCTCCCAGTCCCCCCGTCTCCCCGTCAGATGCTCGTACGGAAGGTCGGACTCCTTGCAACGGTCGTGATGAGCTTCTCGTCGATACTCGTCGCCGAAGACCCTCTCCACCTCCCGGTCGGCGATCCGGCGAGGCGCGATCGAGAGGCACCGGTCGTGCTCGACGGCATCACCGAGACGGCGACGGGCACGGTGCGCACTCCAGGAGATCTTCCGGAACGCTTGAAGGAAGTGCGTCTTCTCTTCCTGGGCGAAGAGCACACCGACATGGAGTCTCACCGGATCGAGCGGCGGGTCCTGGAGGATCTGGCCCGCTCGGGCCGCAAAGTGTTGGTCGGGTTGGAAATGTATCCCTACGAGGCTCAGCCCTCGCTCGATCTCTGGGTCGCGGGAAAGGTCTCGGAGAGGGAGTTTCTCGATCAGTCGCACTGGTACAAGAACTGGGGCTACAACTGGAATTACTACCGCGACATCTTTCTCCTCGCCGGCGAAGCGCAGCTGCCTCTGGTCGCGGTCAACGCGCCGCGCGAAGTCGTGTCCGCGGTCCGCAAGAAGGGCCTGCAGGGCCTGTCCGCCGACGAGGCCGCTCACCTTCCGGCGAAGATCGATACCGACAGCCCCGACGGAATGCGCCTCTTCCGGGCCGAGCTCGAAGGCGAGGGCATTCACGCCTCGATGTCCGAAGAGGAGTGGAAGGGGATGTTCGCCGCCCAGTGCGCCTGGGATGCGACCTTCGCCCACAACGCGGTGGCCGCCCTGCGCAAGCTGGAGAACGATCCACGCGCCATCCTGGTCCTGCTGATCGGCTCGGGCCATGTGCGCTACGGCCTCGGGGCCCAAAGGCAGGCCGCGCAGATCTTCTCGGGGAAAATGGCCTCGCTCGTGCCGGTGCCCGTCCGCGACGACAAGGGCAAGCCGGTGGCCCGGGTGCAGGCTTCGCTCGCGGACTTCGTCTGGGGCGTACCGGCAGAGAGCGATCCGGTCTATCCGGCTCCGGGCCTCTCAGTGACCGGCGGCGAAGGGGGCAAGCCCTTGACCGTGATCCACGTGGAGAAAGACTCCGTTGCGGAGCGCGACGGCGTGAAGGTCGGCGACGTGCTGGTGTCGGCCGACGCCACGCCGGTGCCGGACCGTGAGGCGCTCAACCGCTGGGTGGCCGGCAAGAGCTGGGGCGATTCCGGGCGTCTTGCGGTGAAGCGCGGGGGCAAGGCGATCGATGTCGATCTGCTCTTCCGAAGACAGGCTCCTACCAAGGAACCGTAGCTGCAGCGCGTTCTCCGAGGATCGCCTCGGCGATCCGTCCGCGCACCTTCTGCGCGAGCCCCGGAGCGTCCGCGGGCGTCAGGCCCGCCGTCGGCTCGGGTGGCAGGACGAAGAGCGTGGCCGCGGCCGGTCGGAACACGTACGAATGCTTGGGAAGGCTGCCGGCGGCTCCCACGATCGCCAGCGGCAGGACGTCCACGCCCGCTTCGATGGCCAGCCGGAAGGCTCCCTCGCGAAACTCGCCGAGCGATCCGTCCGCACTGCGCGTGCCCTCCGGAAAGAAGATCACCGAGACGCGCCGGCCCAGGGTCCGGCGCATCTCCTCCATGGCCCGCCGCGCACTCTCCCGGTTGCCCCGCACCAGGGGGACGTCGCCGGCGACGCGCATCTGCCAGCCCAGAAGCGGAATCCGGAAGATCGATTGCTTGGAGAGAAATTTTCGCTCTCCGGGGAGCGTGGCCGCGAGGAAGATGTCGGTGAACGAGCTGTGGTTGGCCACGAACACGTACGGGTGGCGATCGTCCGGATGGACCCGATCCACGATCCGGAACGTCCAAAAGGGGTTGATCCGGGCGGCAAGTGCCGCCGAGCCGTGCATGAGCCTTCCCACCCGGTATCGGTCGCGGTCCCAGGGAAAGGTGACCAGGCGAAAGAGCAGGACCAGCGGCGTCCATGCGATCACGATCGCGACATACGACGCCCACACCAGCGTCGACACGGCCGCCGCGATCAACCGGACCCGGAGCATTTCCGTGAATTCTAAGGAAGTTCCCAGGCCGCCGACCACAAATCACAAATCACAAATTCCTCTTGACCCTGGAATCGGTTCCGGGGTTTAGAGTCGGCGCCGTGGCATCGACGAAGTTGCGGTCCGGCGACCTGGCGCGTCGGACGGGCGTCAGCTCCGACACCCTGAGGCACTACGAGCGCATGGGGGTTCTGGCCCGGCCTCGCCGCGGCGACAACGGCTACCGCCAGTACGAGCCCGCCGCGCTCGAGCGCGTCGTTCTGCTGCGCCGGGCCCTGGCGGTCGGTTTCCGGCTCGAAGAGCTCCGGCGCCTGCTGGCTTCCCGAGAGCGGGGAACGCCCCCCTGCCGCGAGGTCCGCCGCCTGGCGCAGGAGAAATTGAAAGAGCTCGACGCCCGGCTCACTCAACTGGCAGAGCTGCGCGGTCTCCTGCAACGCACGATCCGCGACTGGGACAGACGCCTGGCGGCGACGCCGGACGGAAAGCCGGCGCGTCTGCTCGAGTCTCTGGCTCACGAACCCTCTCCGGCGACGCCCTCGCGCCGCCGGCGCCTTTCTCGAAAGGAGTAGAAATGAAAAGAGCTCTGTTTCTCCTGACGGCCCTCTCTCTGGCGGCCGTGGCCCGGTCGGGGGCCGCGCAGGATCACGGCTCGCACGCTGCGGGCGTGACCGAACGCGGCGACCATGTCATGGGGTTCGATCACTCCAAGACCGCGCATCACTTCCGACTCACCGGGACCGGCGGCGTGATCGAGGCGCAGGCCATCGACCCACAAGACACCGGCAGCCGCGATCAGATCCGGATGCATTTCGTCCACATCGCCCGGATGTTCTCGGAGGGAAACTTCGACGCGCCCATGCTCATCCACGACCGCATCCCGCCCGGCGTGCCGGAGATGAAGAAGCTCAAGTCCGCGATTCGCTACCAGATGGAAGAGACGCCGCGGGGCGGTCGGGTGGTCATCACGACGAAGGACGCGCACGCGCTCGCCGCGATCCACGCTTTTCTGAAGTTTCAGATTCGCGACCACAAGACGGGAGACCCGCTCGAGGTCGCGCCCGAAGGGCGCTAGCTCGCCGCTCCCCGCGACAGGATTCGCTGCTCCAGGCGCCGCCGCCTTCGGCCCTGGGCCATTCCCTCGAACGTCTTGACAGGTCCCAGCGAGAGATAGACGACGCCGGCCCAGGATCCGGCGCGCGGCAGGCTGCTGCCGGCGATCAAGAGCGACACGACGCTGACCGCCGCCTCGGTCAGGGCGGAGAAGATGCTGCTGCGGGTGTCGAAGCGCTCGATCTCGTTCAAGCCGAGGACCGCGCGCTTTCGCAAGGCGTGGCCGTAGAGCAGCGCGAAGATCAGGAACACGGCGACGTATCCGGCGGAGAAAATCTCCATGAGCTGGGACATTTCCGCGTCGCTGCGAATCGTCGGCGCCCCGGGGAGGTGGAGCAGGCCCGCCACCAGGTACGTGAAGAGGAACTTCAACGGATAGACATAGAAGAGCACCACGAAGATCAAGACCGCGTTCAGGACCACCACGGTCATGTCCTCCAGCCCGTACCGTCGGAAGAAGACGTATTGCTGGTACCAGATCGTGAAGAGAAGCGTGAAGCAGATGGCGAAGGCGAAGAAGCCGCTCATGGTGAGCTTCAGGTCGTCGAAGGAGCGGGGTACTTCCAGCGAGACGACCAGGAGCGTCACGGCGAAAGCGAACACGGCGTCGGTGAATCCCTCCAGCCGCGAGATCTCGGTGCCCCCGCGCCAGCGGAAACCGGCCGGCCCGGCGCCGACGCCTTTCTCGGCCAGGTGCTTCCGCACGGAGCGCGCCACGTTGCGGGTATTCTAGCCGCCCGATGCGCCGCGTCCTGTTCGCGCTCCTTCTCGTGACGGTGTGCGCGGCGGCTCCGGGTCAGACCCCGCCGGGGGGGCCTCAGCCGGCGGAGGAAGACAGACCGATCCAGGACAACAGCTTCCTGGTCGAGGAGGCCTACAACCAGGATCCGGGCGTGGTGCAGCACATTAACTTCTTTCAGCGCGACGGTCGGACGGCGCAATGGCTCTCCACGTTCACCCAGGAATACCCGGTGCCGCGGATCCAGCACCAGTTGAGCTACACGATCGCCGCCCAGCGGATCGATTCTTTCTCCGGGACGGTCACCGGCCTGGGGGACATCGCCCTCAACTACCGCTACCAGCTGGTGGGCGACGGCGGGGCGAAGGTCGCCGTGGCGCCCCGTCTGACGCTCCTGCTGCCGACCGGCGACGCGCGCCGGGGGCTGGGGGCCGGCTCGACCGGAGTTCAAGTCTCGCTTCCGGTCAGCACGGTCCTGTCCGACTCCTGGGTCGCGCACTGGAACGCCGGAGCGACGTTCACGCCCTCGGCACGCGACGAGCGCGGAGAGAAGGCCGACGCGCGGGGGTACAACTTCGGTGCCAGCGTGATCTGGCTGGGCCGACGCGTGAACGCGATGCTGGAGACGGTGTGGTCGCGGTCGGAGGCCGTGACGGGGCCCGGCCGGACGCGGGGGACGACCACGTTTCTGGTGAGCCCGGGAATCCGTTGGTCCTACGACCTCGCCAGCGGCCTTCAGATCGTGCCCGGCATCGGCGTGCCTCTGGGCGTGGGCCCGAGCCGCGGCCAGCACGCGATCATTCTGTACCTGTCGTTCGAGCACCCGTTCTGGAAAGCCGCTCCGTCGTCCTGAGAGAGGGCTTATAGTGTGGACGATGACGTGGATCCGGTGGCGTCGTGGCGCGAGCGCCTACCTCGCCCTCTTCTTCATGGCGGTGGCAGCTGCGCCGCACCACCATCTCAATAGCCTCGAGGATCTACTCCTCGATCAACGCAGCGACTCCGGGACGATCGTCGTGGCCGAAGGAACACCGGCGGTCGGTGTGTCCGCCCTTCATGCCGCCCATGTCGTCAGCGACGTGCCGTGTCCAGCCTGTTTCCTGGGCGACTTCGTGTGCGGTCCGGCGGCGTCGTTCCTGTTCGTCGCGAAGCTCGCCCCTCTCACGCTGCCTTCGGATAGGCCGGAGCCGGCGACGCCGGCCCTGATTCCCGCCGAAACCTCCTCCCGCTCTCCTCCGATCGTCTCCTAGGCGTCCTCCCGACTCGGCGGTCCCGCGCTGCCCGTGAGAGCGCGACGATCTGTCGACTCTTCGGTCGCGACGCTTCCTGTCTGTTGCCATTGGCCTCGCCATCGTCAGGCCGGAAAGAGAGGCGACATCGTGACAACGCGCGAGCTCTGGATCGGCTCGGAGAATCATAAGGAGCTCTTCTGCAGGACCTTTCTCGAGACCCATCGGCCGTTCGAGCCGGAGGAGATCCGGTGGCCGGAGCTCGAGTGGGAAGACCTCCAGAGGCTCAAGAGCCTGCCGGTCTGGAGCGAGGCGGCGCGGACGGAGGCCGAGACCGCGGTCAAGGTCCAGACTCTCGGCCGGCGTGAAAGAGATCCTCTTCTGGCCGAGGCGATCGCGCTGCAGGGCTACGAAGAGGGCCGTCACGCCGCAATCATCCGCCTCCTGACCCGGCGCTATGGGATTCCGGTCGCGTCCTTCCCGGAACCCCGTCCGCCGAAGGACGCCGTTTGGACCTTTCTGAGCGTGGGCTACGGGGAGTGCATCGATTCGTTCTTTGCCTTCGGCCTGTTCGAGATGGGGCGCCGCTCCGAATACTTTCCCGCGCCGATCATCGAGGTGTTCGAGCGCGTGGTTCAGGAAGAGGCGCGTCACATTCTTTTCCTCGTGAACTGGGCCGCTTATCTACGCCGCCGCTCTCGCGCGCCGTGGAGGCCTCTCTTCGACGCGCGCAGGGCGTGGGTCGTCGGATCACAGCTGGTCGAGCACGCCCTCCACGCGCTTTCCTTCGGGCGCGGCGGATCGGAAGAAGGCTTCGAGATGGGAAGCCACAAGGAGCTCGGGGAGATCTCGGGCCGCGAATTCCTGGAGCTTTGCATGAGCGAGAACGAGCGTCGCCTCGCTCTCTACGACGAGAGACTTCTGCGCCCCCGATTGATCCCCGGAGCAGTCCGGGCCGCGCTGCGCTGGATGCCGAAGCCCCGGCCGCAGGCGAGGGCTGAGGCGGGGCGGCCTCAAGGAGGAACTCCATGACTCATCTCAAGACGCTCTTTCTCAACCCGCCGTCCTACGAAGGATTCGACGGAGGAGCCGGATCCCGATACCAGGCCCGCCGGGAGATCCGGTCCTTCTGGTACCCGACGTGGCTGGCTCAGCCGGCGGCTCTGGTTCCCGGCAGCCGTTTGGTCGACGCCCCGGCGCGGGGACTGACGCTCGAGGACGTTCTCCCGCTGGCTTCGCAGTACGAACTGGCGATCCTCCACACAAGCACGCCCTCGTTCCCGTCGGATGCGCGGGTGGCGGAGGCGTTGCGCCGCGCCAATCCGCGGCTCACGATCGGGTTGGTGGGAGCGCATGTGGCGGTGCTTCCGGAGATCTCACTGCTAGGAGCGCCGGCCGTCGATTTCGTCGCGCGCGAGGAGTTCGACTACACGATCCAGGAGGTCGCGCAGGGGCGCCCGCTCTCGCAGGTCGACGGCGTGAGCTTCCGCGACGGATCGCGGGTCGTTCACAACGCCCCCCGGGCCACGGTCGAAGACATGGACGCGCTTCCTTTCGTCATGGACGTCTATCGCCGCGACCTCGTGCCGGAGGACTACTTCATCGGCTATCTCCTCCACCCCTACGTCTCGCTCTACACCGGCCGGGGCTGCCGGTCGCGCTGCACTTTCTGCCTGTGGCCGCAGACGATCGGGGGCCACCGCTACCGGACGCGAAGCCCGCAGAGCGTTGCCGCCGAGATCGCGCTCGGGCAGAAGGCCTTTCCTCAGGTCAAGGAGTTCTTCTTCGACGACGACACGTTCACCGACGACCTGCCGCGGGCGCAGGAAATCGCGCGGCGGCTCGGACGCCTGGGCGTGACCTGGTCCTGCAACGCGAAGGCCAACGTCCCCTTCCAGTCGCTTCAAGTGATGCGCGAGAATGGGCTGCGGCTGCTGCTGGTGGGCTACGAGACCGGCAGCCAGGAAATCCTGAACAACATTCGCAAGGGCACGCGGATCGACGTCGCTCGGCGGTTCACGGAGGACTGCCACCGGTTGGGGATCACCGTCCACGGCACCTTCATCGTGGGTCTTCCCGGCGAGACGCAGGAAACGATCGCGCGCACGATCCGATTCGCGCAGGAAATCAATCCCCACACCATCCAGGTCTCCCTCGCGGCTCCCTATCCCGGAACCGAGCTGTATCGCCAGGCCCAGGAGCGCGGATGGCTGAGCGCGGCGGGCGACCCTCTCGTGAGCGAGGAGGGTATCCAGGTCGCGTCGCTTTCCTATCCCGAGCTGCCGGCGGCGGAGATCTTCTCGTCGCTCGAGCGGTTCTACCGGCGCTTCTATTTCCGGCCCCGAAAGATCCTGGAGATGACGGCGGAGATGCTGACCAGCCGCCAGATGCTGGTCCGGCGGCTGCGGGAGGGCGCCGAGTTCTTCCGATTTCTCTATCGCCGCGAGCGCGCGGCGTGAAAAGGCTCGTCGTCACCGGCGACGATTTCGGGCTCTCCCGCGAGGTCAACCGCGCGGTGATCGAGGCGCACGAGCGGGGGATTCTGAGGAGCGCCAGCCTGATGATCGGCGCTCCCGCCGCTCTCGACGCCGTGGAGCTCGCCCGCGCGCATCCCGGACTCGCGGTCGGTCTTCACCTGGTCGTTCTCGACGGCCAGGCCTCGCTTCCAGCCGCGGAGATTCCGGGGCTGGTCGACGCGGACGGGAACTTCGGCTGCGCGGCGTTCGCGACCGGGATGCGCTATCAGTTCTCTTCGCGCGTCCGGCGGGAGCTGGCGCGAGAGATCCGCGGACAGCTCCAGAGGTTTCGAGAGACGGGGCTCCGGCTCTCGCACGTGGACGGGCATCACCATATGCATCTCCATCCGGTGGTGCTCGGGATCCTGATCGAGGCGGCTCGGGAGTTCGGCATTCGCTGGATCCGGCTTCCCTCCGAAGAGCTCGGCATCGCTCTCGGCGCGGAAGAGGGCCGGACCGCGGAAAAGGTTTTCTGGAGCGCGGTCTTTGGCCTGCTGCGGCGTTCCGGCGCCAAACGGCTGCGCGCGGCGGGAATCGGTTTCTCGCCGCGGGTCTACGGGCTCCTGCTGACCGGCCGGATTCGCGAACGCTACCTGCTCCACCTCATTCCCAGAATCCGCGCCGACCTGGCGGAGCTGTACTGCCACCCCGGAAAACGTTCGGATGGGATTTTCGAGGCGGCCCGTTCGGGAGGCGATGAGGAGCTGGCCGCTCTTCTCAGCGTCCCGGTTCAGGAGGCGCTGTCTCGAAGCGGATTCGTTCTGACAAATTTCGCGGACTCGGAGGGCGGCTCGTGGCCCGCCGCATCGTCCGCGACGCCCTGACGCCCACCAGGAGATCAAGCGATGCACCCTCACCTCTGGATCTTCATCCTCTCCATGGTGCGATTTCTGCTGGCCACGGTCTGCGTGTCCACGATCGGGTTCTACGGCTGGTCGGTCCTCGTGGCGCGTGAGTTTCTCGGCCGCGGCGCGCAGGGCAAGGCGCGGGACTCCTGGCCCGGAGTTTCGATCTTGAAGCCGGTTCGGGGGCTCGACCCGAACGCCGCCGCGAGCTTCGCCTCGTTCTGCCGGCAGGACTATCCGACCTGGGAGATTCTCTTCGGCGCGCAGGACGAGGCCGACGCCGGCATGGAAGTGGTCCGTCAGGTCGCGCGGGAGCACCCGGAGGTTCCGATTCGGATCGTCGTGGGCGACGGCGTCGCCGGGACCAATCCGAAGGTTCGGACGCTCACGAACCTGGTGAGGGAGGCGCGCCATCCGCTCCTTCTCATCTCCGACAGCGACATCCGCGTCGAGCCGTCGCACCTGAAGCGGATGGTCGAGCCGTTCGACGATCCCCGCGTGGGCGTCGTGACGTGTCTCTACCGGACGGAGGCGGACACTCTGTGGGGGCGCATCGACGCCCTGTCGCTTTCGACCGAGTTCATCCCGGGAGCCCTCGTCGCCCGCAAGCTCGAGGGCATGACGTTCGCCATGGGCTCGGGAATTCTGATCCGCAAGGATGTGCTGGAAGAGATCGGCGGGCTGTCCGCCGTCGCCAGCTCGCTCGCCGACGACTACCTGCTCGGCAACCTTCCGGCCCGCGCGGGCTATCGGGTGGAGCTGGCCCGGGAGATCGTCGATCACCGCCTCGGAACGCGCAGCCTTGGCGATCTGATCGCCCGTCAGATCCGGTGGAATCTGGGGATCCGCTCCTCGAGACCCTGGAGCTACGCCGGAATGCTGTTCATGCAAGGGACGGCCGCGGCGCTTCTCCTGCCGATCGTTTCGGCCGGAGCTGCGGCGGCGTGGGGGCTCGCTGCCGCGACGCTGGCGGTGCGTCTTTCCGTGGCGTGGATTCTCTCGGTCGTCTGCCTCCGGGACCGGGCCATGGCGCGGCTTCTTTGGCTCGTGCCGGTGCGCGACGTCCTGTCGACGTTGATCTGGCTCGCCGCGTTCTTCAGCCGCACCGTCACGTGGCGGGGGAGGAAGTTCCGCATCGGGCCGGGCGGCAGGCTGCTGGACGAGTCCGCGTGAAGCTCGAAAGGGTCTCCTTCGTATTGGGCCTCGCGCTGTTCGCGTGGCTGGTGTCGCGGATCGGGCTCACGGCAATCGCTCGAAACCTCGGGCGGCTGGGTTGGGGCTTCGCGGCGATCCTCGCGCTCGAGGCCGCGCCGCTCCTCCTGGCGACGCTCGGCTGGCGATCGACGCGCCGCCGTCTCCGAGATGTCCCCTTGCGTTCGCTCCTCGGTATGCGTCTGGCGGGAGACGCCATCAACGCCGTCGCGCCGGCGGCGGTGCTGGGAGGGGAGATCGTCCGCGGGAAGCTGCTCTCGCGCTTTCTGCCGCCGGCCGACGTCCTGGCCTCCGTCAGCCTCGCGGCCATGGCACAGTTCGTGGCGCAGGTTCTTTTCGTCGGAGCGGGCTGTCTGGTGGTTCCGGTGCCGGGCCTGCAGCCGCGCCTGCGGATCATGGGGATCGTGCTCCTGGGGCTCCTGGCCCTTTTTGTGGCGCTCGTCGTCCGGCTTTCGGACAACCGTCCTCGGCCCCGCGCGCTCTGGCCGCGGGTATTCGAGCGCGTCGATTCCCTGGCCGGAGGCCGGCTGTCCCGCGCCTGGCTGTGGAGCGATCTGAAGGCGAGCGTGGCGGACGCCGTTCGCGGCCGCAACGGGCATCTCACAATCTCCGTATTGTTCTTTCTGGGGGGCTGGCTCGTCACGGGCCTGGAGGTGTTCCTGATCCTCCGCTTTCTCGGAGCGCCGGCATCCGCCGGCACAGCCTTCTCCATCGCCGTGTTGATGGTCTTTGTCGAGGGCGTCTTCTTCTTCGTTCCGGCGCGCGCGGGAGTTCTCGAGGGGGGCTTGTACGCGATTTTTTCCGTCCTCGGGCTCGATCCGGTCACCGGATTCTCCCTGGCGCTGGTGCGGCGCTTACGCGAGCTGGCGTGGGCCGCGGCCGGACTGATGGTGCTCGGTTTTTCCGGCCCGGGTTCCCTCGCGCACCCTGCGCGCGGGGCGGCGGAGAGCGTTCCCGGCGGTCCGACGCTCTGACCGCGTCCGCCCCCGCGCGGGTCGTCGGCGGCAGGATCTCCGCCGGCCGTTTCGTAGAATGGATCGATTCGAAACGGACGTCTTTGTGCCGCGACCGCTCTCGCCGCCTTCGCCGCCGGCGGCTGCGCCCTGGTGTCCACGCCGCACCGCCCGATTCGACTGGCCCCGACCGAGCCCCGCGCTGCGGCGGTCGAAACGACGGTGGAGGTCCTGGCGGATCCGGCTGTTTGCGCCGACGTCGGCCGCCACTCCGTGGAAGTCCATCCTCAGTTCACGCTGGCGTTCGTCGAGTTCGACGACCAGGGCCGCTTCTGGAATCGCCAGCAGGTCGATCTGCTGGAGAAGACCCTGGAGGAAGAGAACCGCAGGCCCGACACCTCGGGGGTGGCGGTCGTCGTGTTCGCGCACGGCTGGCGGCACGATTCGAGGGTCTGCGACGACAACGTCGCCTGCTTCCGCACGTTCCTCAAGCAGGTCCAGGCCGATGCGGCGACGGTCGCCCGCGTTGCCGGCGGAACGATCCGGCCCAAGCGGATCGTCGCGGTCTATATCGGCTGGCGGGGGCTTTCGGCGAACGTGCAGCCGTTGGAAGACCTCTCCTTCTGGGCCCGCCAGCGGGTCGCCAACCGCATCGCCAGCGGAGACCTGATCGAGCTGTTGACCCGGATCGAGCTCTTCGTCGATCGTGCCGACGCCTCCGATCCGAACCGGGCCAGGCTCGCCGTGATCGGGCACAGCCTGGGAGGAACGATGGTCTACGAGGCGCTCGCCAACATCTTGAAGATGCGGGCGCTCGAGGCGCTCGATCGGCAGGACAGTTCCGATCCGAGGGAGAGCGTGATCCACGGCTTCGGAGACCTCGTCGTGCTCATCAACCCCGCCTTCGAGGCATCCCTCTACGCGCCGCTGCAGGAGATCGCGGGGCGGTTTCGAAGATTCTCGCCGCTCCAGCCGCCGGTGCTCATCACGATCGCCTCGGAGACGGACGGCCCCAACCGATTCTGGTTTCCGCTGGGCCGGCGTCTGGAGACGCTCTTCGAGCAGACCGGGGACCGAAGCCCCCGGAGCGAGATCGTCACGGCGGTGGGAAACCACGAAGCGTTCTGGACGCACCGTTTGACCGCCGCGTCCCCGGCTCCGGGTCCCCGGCGACGCCCGGACGTTTTCGGCGTGGCCGGCAGGAGCTGTTCGTGCAAGCTCCCGCTCGAGCCGGTCAGAGACGCCGAGGCCTCGGATCTCATCTCGCTCTTTCGGGCCAAAGCCCCTCCCGCCCCGGACCCGGGCGGAGCCCCGATGGCCTACGGCCGGGCGCGCCTGACGTGTTTTGCCTCGGCCGTTGCCGACAGCCCGTTCTGGATCGTGCGGGCATCCGACGACGTCGTCCATGGCCACAACGGAATCTTCACGACGTACCTCGTCGACTTCGTCCGGCGCGTCCTGATCGAGGCCAACGCGCGGACGCGGGGCCTGGCCGCAGGGAGCATCCCCGCAACTTCCTCGCCCGATTGAGGAGGCCGACTCCCTTCCTGTCGCGATCGCTGGCAGCCTGCTCGCGAATCAGTGCAGGAAGGCCTTGCACTCGTAGCACCAGAGCCACGGGTCCGGGAGGCCTTGCGGCCGGATGAACGGATGGCCGGTCTCCTCGAAGTGTCGCGTGTCGTGGGCGCCGTGAGACTCGCAGCACCCGACATAGCCGCACGTCAGGCAGACTCGGAGGTCGCTCGTCCCGCCGCAGGCTTCGCACCGGTCCTTGTCCGGTCTGGCCTCCGCCGCGAGCGTCGAGAGATGAGGGCATTGCGACCTGTCGATCCGCCGCCAACCTTGAGGGACGCTGCTCCGGGTCATTGCCGTATCAAGCCTCCCGGATCGCCTCGGCATCGATGGTGATGTCGACGTCGTCGCTCACCACGATGCCGCCCCGGTCGAGGGCGCCGTTCCAGCTCACGCCGAAATCCTTGCGGTTGATGTGCGCCCGGGCCAGGAACCCGGCCCGCGTCCTGGGGCCCTTGTCCACGCCGTCTTCCCACCACGGCGTCTCCCACTGGCCGAGGTACCGCACTTCGAGCGTCGCTGGCCGGGTCACGCCGCGGATCGTCAGCTCTCCGGCGAGCGTGGCGTCATTGGCGCCGATGCGCTCGACGCGATTGCCCCGAAATGTGATCGTGGGGTGATTGGCGACGTCCAGGAAATCAACGCTCTTCAGGTGAGCGTCCCGGGCCGGCTCGCCCGACCAGAGGCCGGCGGCGTCGATGGTGACGTCGACTGAAGTCTCCAGCGGCTTCTCGGGATCGAAATCGATCGTCCCGTGGACGTTCTTGAAGTGCCCCCGCACGCACGTGACCATCATGTGGCGGGCGCAGAACTCCGCGGCGGTGTGCCCGGGCTCGAAGAACCATTTCGCCATGTTGCGTCTCCCTGCTCAGTGGGGCGCGGCCCAGACCGAGGCCTTCTTGGCCCAACTCGTCTCAGTGTACCGGCTTTGAAACGCCCTGGCCGTGTCGCCCAGGGCGGCTCCGTCCCCGGTCTCCTTGTAGCGCGAGACGCCTTTCCAGTACTGCGCCTCCGGCGCCGACTCGGTGTCCGGGTACTTCTCCAGGACCTCGCCGAAACGGCGCTGCGCCTGCTGGAAGTCGCCGGCGGCAAACGCCGCGTGGCCCAGTCCCAGGAGCAGCTGCGCCGCGAAGTCGGGAGCCGGGAGGAAGCCCTCGATTCGGTGCCGCTCGATGCCGTTGGAGTCGAGCAGGAGCACGGTGGGAGTCCACTGCGCCCCAAAGCGCTCAAAGGCCTTGGGCTGCTCCTTGATGTGGAACCGGGCGGGCACGAAGACGCCACGGATCAGAGATTCAACCCGCGGGTCGGGATACGTCTCGGCCTCCAGCCGAGCGCATCCGCTTCAAGCGGGGGCGGCGGTGAAGTCCAGAAGCAGCGGTTTGCTCGAGGAGCGGGCTTGCGCCAGGGCCTCGTCCGGGTCTTTTCTCCAGTCGATCGCCATGGACTAACCCTCCTTTGTCGACACATACGCCTCGGTCGATTCGCGGGATTCGGCCTGTCCCGGCCACGCCGGCACCAGCCACGCCGCGAGGTTGCGCACGTAGGCGCGGATGTCGGAAGCCGCCCGCGGATGGGTCCGCATGCCGTCTCCGGCAGGCTCGGTGACGAAGGACGGGCATCCGCGGGACGGATCCCAGTTGTAGTCGGCGAAATGATGGAAGCTCGACTGGGCCACGGCTCGCCCGAGCATGTGACCCGAGCCGTCCGGCCGGCGATCGAAGGCCACGGCCAGGTTGAACCGGCGGCCGGTGACGACACTGGTGCCGGCGGCCACGACGCGCGCGGCTTCGTCCGGAGGAACGCCGACCGCGCCCTCATGGGGGTGCGCGGGGAAGTGCTCGATGAATCCCGAAGGGGAGTCGGGATCGCGCAGCAGGTCGTGGTCCGGCTCGGTCCGCACGATCCGCTGGAAGTCGCCGTTGCGGCCGGAATGGTAGTTGGGCCATGAGATTTGAGACGTCTGCGAGTCGTCGCGCGAATGGCGGGCAGGGTCGGGCTCCGGATTCCGGGTCTGGAAGTGGTGCGCGGCACCGACGCCTTCGAGCGCGCAGAGAGAAACGCCCATGTCCTGGTGGTCGCGCGTGGCGAGGACGCCGCCGCCGAGCCGGCGAAATCGCGCGATGCCGGCGCAGTCCTCCGACGTCAGCCCCTCGCCCGTGTCCAGGGCGAAGAGCCACAGCTCATCGAAGCTCGTCTCGTCCAGCCGCGAGAGGAGCGGATCGGGGACGCCGGCGGGCGTCTCGCGATTGCGCGCCGTGACCGCGAACCGCGTTCCTCCATCGCGCAGCCGCGAGAGGTGGCCGCGCAGGAGCGTCAGGCTGTCGACCGACCAGTCGTCGGAGCGCGCGGGCGTCGTCGTCTGGATCAGGATGCGGACCGTCCGCTCCATCCCTTCAGATTGCACTCCTCAGACCTCCGCCTCGTCGACGTAGCACCAGCGCCAATCCTCGCCCGGCTCAAAAGAGCGGATGATGGGATGCTTTGTCTTGTGAAAGTGCTTGGTGGCGTGCCGGTTGGGGGAGGAGTCGCAGCAGCCCACGTGCCCGCACTCCAGGCAAAGACGCAGATGGACCCAGGTGGCGCCGATCGCGAGGCAGTCCTCGCAGCCGTCCGCCGAGGGCGTCACGTCGCGAATCTGATTGAGATGTTTGCATGCAGCCATGAGGACCTTTCGCCTGCTATTTCCATGCCGCGACGCCGAACGCCGTTGGCCGGCCTTCGAGTCCTTCGACCTCTCATATGCTCGCCGCGATCCGTGGGATTCAGGCCGGCACGCTCGTCGCAAGGCTCTCCCCAATCAGGCGAAAGGAGGTCGCATGATTCGAAAGCTCGCGTCCGGAGGCTACCGGCTCTCCTCGCGCAAGAAAGATCCCGGGACGGGCCGACGCAAGAACCTCGGCACCTTCCCGTCTCGCGCCGCGGCGCAGAAACACGAGCGGGCCGTTCAGTACTTCAAACGGAAATGAGGGGTACGGGCAAGGAGTCTTCGACTGCTAGGCCAGACGCCGTCCGGCCAGGGTCTTCAACCGTTCCTCGATCGTGTCGAGCCGCGCGTTGAGATCGTCCGACTCGATGATGCCGATGACGCCGCCGCATTTGGCGCACTGCAGGACGTCGCGCTTGAAGCGCAGCCCGGAGATGGTGGCTTCGGCCTTCTCGAAACTCGTATGCCCGCACTTGAGGCAGGAAGACTTGGTCATGAGATTTGCTCCATTCAATGTCCCGCGAGGCGTGGCCGCGTCGTCGAGCCGGTGGGGGTGTGTCAGTATTCGCGAACCAACGCGCCCGCCGGGTACCCGAACGCGACCAGGAACCGTTGCGTCGCGGCCCTCAGGCTTCGAGCTCCCGGCACGCGGAGGGAGGCGCCGATCCCGCTGGTGGGCGGCGCTGCGGGTCTGAGATCGATCTCGTGGGCGAGGTCCTGCAGCCAGAGGGCGACGATCTCGATCGTCCTCGATTCCAGGGCCAGAGGGTCCTGCGGGACGCTTCGCTCGACTCCAAGGATCCAACGCAGATTCGCGTACGGCCTGTCCGACGGCACCAACTTCTGTGCTTCCACGTACTGCTCGCGCAGGTGGGCGAGAGACTCCCGTTTCTCTGCGTCTCTCCCTCCGCCCTGATCGTTCCGACGACTCAAGGCGATGGCCGGGTCTGTCTGGGAAGCTGGCCCGGAGCCTCGCCGCCACGGATTCGGCTCGGCTGAATCCACATCACGTCCGTGCAAAACTCGCACTTCACGGTCCCGTCGACCGCGACTTCGGTATTGTTGGATCGTCCACAGTTCCTGCACTTCCAGCTTCGCAACGCATACTTCATGGGGGACCCCGCTTTCTCGCCGAAGACCGGCGACGAGCTGTGCCAGGAGAGGCGTGGGGCCGTCGGAGGAATCGGAGATATCGACTATAGCACGCTCTCGCCGCGGGTGCGGGTAGACTCCGATCGCCCATCATGCCTCTGAGCGTCGAACGGATCGAGGAGGCCCGCGCCTTTCTGGTCGGCCGCATCCGGCGCACGCCGGTCGAAGAGTCGCCGGATCTCTCGCAGATCGCCGGCGTGCCAGTCTGGTTGAAGCTCGAATGCCTCCAGGTCACCGGGTCGTTCAAAGTGCGCGGCGCGTTCTGGAAGCTTTCGCGCCTGGACGAGGGGCAGCGGCGCGCCGGGATCGCAACCTGCTCCGCGGGGAATCACGGCAAGGGGATCGCTTGGGCCGCCCGCGCGCTGGGCCTCTCGCCGACGGTCTATGTCCCACGGAGCATCGATCCGGCCAAGCACCACTCGATCGTCGCCATGGGTGCCGAGGTCGTTGTTTCGGATTACGACGGCTACGACGACACCGAGGTCTGGGCGCTCGACCAGATCGCCCGGAGCGGCAGGGTCTTCCTTTCCGCCTTCGACGACGAGGACGTCATGGCGGGAAACGGCGGGACGCTCGCCCTCGAGGTTCTGGAGGACCTCCCGCAGGCCCGCGTCTTCGTCCTGCCGGTCGGAGGAGGGGGCCTGTCCGCCGGCTTCTCCTACGTGGTGAAGGAGCAGCTTCCCGACGGACGCGTCGTCGGCTGTCAGCTCGAGCGATCGCCGGCCTTGAAGATGTCGCTCGAGTCCGGAAGCGCGGTGACCCGTCTTCCGGCGGTCGAGACGTCGGCCGGAGGGCTGGAGGGCGGGATCGGTGCGAAACCGTTCGAGATCCTGCGTTCACGGGTCGACGGAGTCGCGTTGATCTCGGAACAGGAGATCTTCGACGCGGTGCGGTGGATGCTCGAGAAGCACCAGTATCTGATCGAGCCGTCGGCCGCGGTGACCGTCGCGGCGTGCCTGACCGGAAAGGCCGGTTCCATCGATCGGCCCGCGGTCGCCGTCCTCTCGGGCCGCAACGTGGGATGGGAGACGGTGCGCCGGATCGTGACGGCCGGCGAGTTATAATCCTCTCCAGACAACTCGAACAAAAAAATCCAGAAGAGGTGGCCGGTGTTTCTTTCACCGCCCCAACAGACCCACGGGCAGACGATCGCCATTCGCCTCGGCCTCACGCTACTGCTCCTCCTGGCGATCGTCCCGCTGGCGTTCGCGGCGTTCGCCGAGAGGGGTCGGGTCGAGGCGGTGCCCTTCTCGGTGGCCGCGGCGCTGGTCGTTCTCTGCGTGGCGCTCTGGATCTTCATCGGCAAGACGCAGCTGGCCATCCACCCCGAGGGCATCTGCAAGACGACCGCGTTCGGGCGGCGAGAGATCGCGTGGGAGGACGTCGGCGAGACGCGATACCGCGTGATCCCCATCCAGGCGGGTGGTCTCGTGGGGATCGCGGCGCGCGCGGCGGCGCAGCGCGTCGGCGGAAAAGGAGCGGCGACGTCCCTGCGGCTGCAGGTGCTGTCGCGCCACGGGGGCTCGATCCTGGTGACCTCCAACTATCGCCAGGCGACTGAGGCCATCGGAGTGATTCTGGGCAAGGTCCAGCCGCCGATGCTCGCGGAGGCTCGCAGGAGGGTCGACGGCGGCGACACCGTCGCGTTCGGGCGCCTGGCGGTCTCGCGGGCGGGAGTGTCGTGGAAGGGGAGGGAACCGATCCCCTTCGCCGAGCTCTCGGCGGCGCGCATCGTCGGGCAGTACTTGCGTTTGAGGCGCAAGGGAAAGATGCTCGACGCGGTCAAGATTCGATCGGACAAGGTTCCCAACGTGCTGGTTTTTCTCGATCTGATCGAGGCGCTCGGCGCGGGATCGGGTGAGATCCAGGGCATCGATCCTCTGGCGCGCGTCCAGCTCTGACTCGTCGCTTCGCACGTCGCTTCCGCTTGCGCGGGATCTGCCCTGCGGCGCACCGGCGGGCCGCCGGTGGCGGCCTCGACGGCTCGCCTGATTCCGAGCTGCGCTCTCGCTCCCGCGGCGCGCGCCTCCTCCATCGTCCTTCGGGAGACTTCGCGCGCCGCGAACCGGAGCCGAGGCACCAAGATCAGGCGAGAGCGATGTGGTCTACGGCATGACCACGACCATTCCCGTCATCATCGTTCCGTGGACCGTGCAGTAGTAGGGGAAATTGCCCGGTGTGGCGAACGTATGCGAGAAGGCTCCGCCGGACATCGCTCCGGAGTCCCACCTGCCGTCCGGGCTGCAGCAGTTACCGGATGTCGTCGAGTGGAAGCCGCTCACCCACACCCATTGGACCGTCTGCCCCGCGCGAACGGTGGTCGTGGTGCTGCCCGTCTGCAGATCCATGAACGCGTTGCCGCCGCCCTGCCCCACGTTGACCATGTGCGCCGCGGCGGAGGGGGTCGGCGTCGGCGCCGCCCCGACCGGAGTCGGCGACGGGTTGACGACCGGCTGCGTCGGAGCGGAATGGTCGCTATGGCAGGAGAGAAGAAAGGCGAAGGCCATCAGGCCGCAGGCCCAGCGAATCGAAGAGAAGCGGGGAAACCGAAGGACATGGAGAAGACTCATAGATCACCTCGGATCAGGAGTGAACATTCCGGCGACGTCTCGCCGCGCCGACCGGATGGAACGATCGACACCGACGATCCAAGCAATCGGAGTGCCCCGAGGTGGGTCGACTTAGATTGCGTTAACGCTAAAAAGAAAATGAAAAACGACCCTCGGGGAATCGGCGCGTGGCCCGCGGTCTCCGGACGCGCGCGCGGCGCGGCGTCAGCCGGGGAAACCCACGCGGCGCAGCAGCACGGCGAAACGCGGATCGTGCCGTGGATCGTCGAGCCTCGGATCGGCCTTCAGCCAGACCAGGTCTCCCACGCGCTCCGAAAGCGCGCCATCGAGGAGGGCGAACGCGCGATCGGTTGTTTTCCAATGCGGCGTGGACGCGCGCCAGGTCCGAGGGCCAGATCTCGCGCTGACCGAGCGCGCGCTCGAGCGTCGGAACGATTCGAAGGCGCCGGCGCCTCCGCCAGCCAAACGGGGGGCCCGTAGCTCAAGGCCGTTGGGCGCGCGCGAACGCGCACGCCGGCCGCAGCGGGCAGACCTCGCACCGGGGACGGGAGCTCTTGCAGAGTTCCTGGCCGTGGCGGCGCAGGAGGAGGTGCGCTTGGATGCGCGTCGCGCAGTCGCGCGGCAACTCGTTATCGGCCGCCTCCTGGGCGGTGCGGTAGGACCGCGCATAGTTCTTCTCCTCCCGGCCGTAGCCCAGGCGCAGGAGGACGCGCAGAGCGTTGGAGTCGAGGGCGAGAACCGGTTCGCGTTTGCAGAACAGCAGGATCTTCTGCGCGCCCGGCTCGCCGATCGAGGGGAACCTGCGCAGCGCCCGGATCGCCTCCTTCGCCGGCCGGCGAATCACCTCGTCCAGATCACCGGCGAACTCCTCGAGCGCGATCGCGGCGATCGCGCGGAGCTTCTCGACGGTCTGATCCGGCCCGATGCCCCGGCGCGCGACCTCGTGGAGCGCCGCGTGCGGCGCCGCCAGGATCTTCTCCGGAAACAGGCCGACCCGATCCCGAAGAGCTCCAAAGGCCTCGTCGCGCCCGGCGTCGTCAGCGAGGTAGGCGACGTTTTCGTAGAGGATGAGCTCGAAGGGCCCCTGCGCCGGCGGCGGGGGGACCCGACCGTAGAGCTTTCGGAGCGCCGCCAGCAGACGGAGGAGCTTCGACGCCGGCGCCCTGCGCGTTCCGGAGGGAGATCGTCGCCGTGCCCCGGCCATGCTTTGCGGAGAGTCTCCCATGGAAGGCTTCGAAAAGCCGTGGCAAGTCGAGCTTGTCCGGCGGCCGGTCCGGCGGAATAATCGGTCCCTTCAGAGGAGAGCCATGAAAATCGCGCGAAGTCTGTCCTATGGAGTCGTTCTGAGCCTCGTCGCCGCGCTCGCCGCGGCCTTTCCGCCGGAGCCGTCGAAGACGCCGGCCCCTTCAAAGACGCCGATGCCCTCCAAGCAGTCGAAGACGATCGCCCAGGCCGAGGAGCCGGAGAAGGCGAGCGAGGAGGAGGGAACCGGTCCGCAGCGCGGCTTCAAGTTCCGCAACCTCGGCCCCGCCGCCGGTGGCGGCCGCATCACCGCGATCGCCGGCATCCCCGGCAACCCCAACGTGATCTACATCGGCTCCGCCGCCGGCGGGGTGTGGAAGACCGTCGACAACGGCGTGATCTTCAAGCCGATCTTCGAGAAATATCCGCCGTCCATCGGGGCCATCGCCGTCGCCCCTTCCAATCCCAACCTGGTGTGGGTCGGCACGGGTGAGGCCAATCCGCGCAACAACATGATCGACGGCCACGGCGTCTACTTCTCCTCCGACGGCGGCGCGAGCTGGCGGTTCATGGGACTGGCCGACGCCGGGCAGATCTCGCGGATCGTGATCGATCCCGGCGATCCCAACACCGTCTTCGTCGCCGTGCTCGGGAGTGTCTGGAAGCCCAACGCCGACCGCGGCGTCTACCGCACGACCGACGGCGGCGAGACGTGGAAGAAGGTGCTTTTCGTCGATGCGGAGACCGGCGCCTCGGACGTCGCGATGCAGCCCGGCAACGCCCGCGTCCTGCTGGCCGGGATGTGGCAGTTCCGGCGCTTCCCCTGGGAGTTCGTGGGCGGCGGACCGGGCAGCGGCGTCTGGAAGTCGACCGACGGCGGATCGACCTGGAAGAAGCTCTCCAGGGACATGCCGGAAGGGCCGCTGGGGCGGATCTCGCTCGCCTTCGCGCCGACCAACGGCAACCACGTCTACGCGCTGATCCACGCCAAGAAAGGAATGCTCTTCGAGTCGAAGGACCTGGGCGAGAAGTGGGAGAAGCTGACCGACACGCGCCTGATCGACGTGCGGCCCTGGTACTTCTCGGTCCTGGCCGTCTCGCCGGCCGACGAGAACAAGCTCTACTTCGGGTCGTTCAACCTGGTCACCTCGATCGACGGCGGCAAGACGTTCCAGACCAATAACCGCCGGATCCACCCCGACTACCACGCGCTGTGGATCGACCCGAAGGACCCCGAGCGCATTCTCCAGGGCAACGACGGCTTCGCGCTCCTCTCGACGGACGGCGGCAAGTCCTGGCGCGGCTTCGAGAATCTGCCGCTCGGCCAGTTCTACCAGGTGGCCGTGGGGACGGACACGCCGTACACGATCTGCGGAGGCCTGCAGGACAACAACGCCTGGTGCGGGGCGTCCAACTCGCTGGCGCGCGGCGGCGTCTCCGACGCGGACTGGTTCGTGGTGGCCGGCGGCGACGGCGAGTGGGCCGTGCCCGCGCCCTCCGATCCCAACGTGATCTATGCCGACTCCCAGAACGGGAACATCAACCGCTTCGACCGCAAGACGCGGATCTCCCACAACATCCGGCCCTACCTCTCCGGCGTGTCCGAGATGGCGCCGTCCGAGCTCAAGTACCGCTTCAACTGGACCTCGCCCATCGCCGTCTCCGCAACCGATGCCAACGAGGTCTATCTCGGAGGCAACGTCGTCTTCCATTCCGCCGACGGCGGGGCGCACTGGTCGGCGATCAGCCCGGATCTGACGCGCAACGACAAGTCCAAGCAGAAGTCCTCCGGCGGGCCGGTCCACCTCGATCTCTCCGGCGCGGAAACCTACGACACGCTCCTCTCGATCACGATCTCGACCGTCGATCCCAAAGTCATGTGGACCGGCTCGGACGACGGCCTGGTTCACTTGACCCGCGACGGCGGGAAAACCTGGAACAACGTTTCGCCCAAGGGCGCGCCGGAATGGGCGCGGGTGTACCAGATCGACGCCTCGCCGTTCGAGGCCGGCACGGCGCAACTGGTCTACGACGCGCACATGCTGGGCGACCGGAAGCCCTACGTCTACCGGACGACCGACTTCGGCGCGAGCTGGACGGCGATCGGCAAGGGGCTGCCGCAGGACGGCACGGCCTACGTCGTGCGGGAAGACCCCAACAAGAAGGGGTTCCTGGTCGTCGGGACGGACGAGGGCCTGCACTGCTCGGCCGATGCGGGCGCGACCTGGAAGAAATTCCCCGTCGAGTTCCCGCGCGTGCCGGTCTGGGATCTCAAGTTCGTCAAGGCCTCGCGCGACCTGGTCGTCGCGTCGCATGGGCGGGGCATGTGGGTCTTCGACGGCATTGCGCCCATCGAGGAGATGGACGCCGCGATCGAAGCGCAGGATCTGCATCTCTTTTCGATTCCTCCGGCGCGCCTCTGGCAGGTCTGGAACCGCGGCGGCTTCGGCGTCGGCCAATGGATCGCCCCCAATCCGCCGCCCGGCGCCGCCGTCGACTATTACTTGAAGCACGAGATCAAGCAGACCGAGGAGCAGAAGAAGGAAAAGCGCGAGCCGGTCAAGATCACGATCACCGACGCGCAGGGGCGCACGGTCGCGACGGAGTATGGAAAGGCCAGCCAGGGAATGAACCGCCACGTCTGGCAGCTGCGCTACGAGGGCCCGAAGAAGATCGCGTTCGGCAAGGAAGCTCCGCCGTCGGAGTTCTTCGATCCCAACCGCGGCCCGGACGTGCCGCCCGGCACGTACAAAGTCACCGTCGCCGTGGCGGGCCAGACGCAGAGCGGCGAAGTCACCGTCGAGCCCGATCCGCGCTGGCCGGTCGACGCGGCGGCTCTGAAAGCCCGCGCCAGGGCGGCCCTGGAGGGACGCAACACCGGCACGGCGATCAACGAGATGTTGAACCGTCTGGACGGATGGGAGACCCAGTTGACCGCCCTGCCCAAGATCGTCGGCGCCGGCGAGGATGCGGAGCCGGCCAAGGCGAAGTACGAGTCGGTCCTGAAAGCCGCTCGCGAGCTCAACAAGAAGGTGAAGGACTTGAAGGACAAGGTCTACAGCCGCGACGTACAGCGCGACACACCGTCGGACTCGCTCCACTTCCACACCGATTTCGAGGGGAAGGCCTCGCGCCTGGGGTTCATCGCGGGCGCTTACGGCGATGCCCCGCGCGAGGTCGCCCTCGAGCACCTCGCGAAAATCCGCAAGGAGGCCGACGAGTACCTGGCCCGGTTCAACGCCCTGCTCGGCGGCGAGATTCCGGCGTACAACAAGCTGGCGTCGGGCGAGGGAGTGCCCACGCTCTTCGTTGGAGACCCAATCCACATCGAAGAACCGGCGATGTGAAGCGACTCGTCTCTCTCCCGGAGGGTCTCGTCGCCCGGGCGCGGGCGACTCGCGGCGCCGTTCGGGACAGAGTGCCTGTTGCTCGGGACGAACCGTCTGTTTCCGGAGACGGCCGTCCCGCAGCTAAGATTCGAACGATTGTCGTGAACGCATGACGATCCGTCCTCGTGTTCTCCGGTCCAAGGCCGTGCTCGCTGGCGCGGCTCTCCTTGCCCTCGGCGCGTTCCGCGGGGCGGACGGAGAAGCGCAAGACGACGGGCCGGAAGAGATCCACGCCAGGGTCCTCGACTACCTCGAGAGACACGGCGACCGCGGCCGCATCGACCCCGAGGCCCAGCTGCGGCGCGTAGCCGCGGAATACGCGCGCTTCCGCCGGGTGTCGGCGCTCTCACGGGGTCGAACCGCCTCCGCGGACTGGACGCCGCTCGGGCCCACGAATGGAGCGGGACGGATGACCGCGATCGCCTCCGCTCCGCGTTCCCCCAACGTGGTCTACGCGGGCGCGGCCGGCGGCGGCGTCTGGAAGACTTCGGACGGCGGCCGCACCTGGCGGTCTTTGACCGACGGACTGCACGACCTGTCGGTCGGCGCGCTGGCCGTCGCGCCGTCGAATCCCTCGGTCGTGTACCTCGGAAGCGGAGAGGGAGGATACGACGGAGACTTCGTCCCCGGGATCGGCCTGCTCAAGTCGACGGACGGCGGAGAGACGTGGGCCCTTCCGGGATCCGTTCTGTCGCCGATTTTTTACCGAATCCTGGTGCACCCGGCCAACGCCGACGAGCTCGTCGTGGGGACCGGCGCCGGAGGCTTCCGTTCGGTCGACGGCGGCGCCACCTGGACCAGCGTCATTTCTCACGCCGACTACGGCGACGTCGCCGACCTGGTCCGGGATCCCGCGGACGCCAACGTCCTCTACGCCGTGACGTTCTGTCCGCGCGGCGGCTGCACGCATCGGAGCGCGCACGTCCTGCGCTCGGCCGACGGCGGGGTGACCTGGTCGGACCGGAGCGCCGGGTTGCCCTCGACCGAGGTCGGCCCGGACGAGCGCACCTCCATCGCGATCGCCCCGCAGAATCCTCAGATTCTGTACGCGGCGCGCGGGCTGCGCGACCTCTTCGACACCGGCTCGCTGCTCGCCCACATCTACAAGACGACCGACGCCGGAATGACCTGGACGGACCTGACCTCCGTCCCGAACGGCTACTTCGGCGACCAGTCCTATTACGACAACGCGATCGTCGTTTCGCCCAACGACCCGAACGTCGTGATCTCCGGAGGCGTCGGATACGTCCGGACCGGCGACGGGGGGAGCGCGTTTTCTCAGGCCTTCGCCGGTTCGGTGGTGCATCCGGATTGCCACGACCTGCGCTACATCGGCGCCACGCTGTGGATCGCCAACGACGGAGGAATCTGGACGAGCGACGACGACGGGAAGACCGCCACCTCGCACAACGATGGCCTGGTGACGCGGCAGTTCTATACGCTGGCGAGCGACCCTTCGCGCCCCGAGAGGCTCGTCGGAGGCACGCAGGACAACGGGACGCTCCAGCGCCTGGACGCCGGAACCGCCTGGCGGTCTCTCGAGGGTGGCGATGGCATTGGCTGCGCGATTCACCCGTTGTCGCCGGAGATCGCCTGGATGAGTTTTCAGGGAGGCTCGATCGAGCGGACGAGCGCTGCCGGCGCGGCGAACCCGCGGGTGGTGAGCGTTAAACCTCCGTTTGACGACGACGAGCGCGTTCCGTTTCTGACGATCGTGCTGCTCGATCCGCGGGAACCGCAAACCCTCTACACCGGCTCCTGGCGGCTCTGGAAATCGCGCGACCTCGGCGAGACCTGGCAGCCCCTGCCGGTGACGACCGTGGACGGATCGAGCTGGTCTTCCAAGGACACCATCCGAGCGATCGCGGTTCCCGCCGCAGGCTCTCCGGTCGTGCTCGTGGCCAAGGGCACCGGCGTCGTCTTCCGTTCCGGCGACGGCGGCCAGACCTGGTCCGCGGTGCTGGGGCTTCCGGCCCAGGTGGTGACGCACCTCGAGATCGACCCGCGCGATCCCTCGATCGCCTACGCCTGCCTGGCCACGACGTCCGGCCCGTCGCTGTACAAGAGCGCCGACGGCGGCCGGACCTGGACGCCCAGCGCGAGCGGCCTGCCGGCCTTTGCGGCGCAGGTCCTGCGGGTCGATCCGACCGACTCGCGAATCCTCTACTGCGGCACCGACGTCGGTGTCTTTCGTTCCACCGATGCCGGCGCGTCGTGGAGCCGCGTCGGTGCCGCGCTTCCGAGCTCTTCGGTCCACGACATTCTGATCTCGGCCGACGGCGCGCTCCTGCGGGTCGCCACCCACGGCCGCGGCGTCTGGGAGATGGCGCTGTCGGAACCTCCGAGCCCGTCTGCAACGGTTGCGATCCAGGCGCCCGGCGGACCGATCTCCGTCGCCTCCGGCACGTCTGTCCTGTTCGCCGGGAGCGCCGCGGATCCCGATCCCACGGACGACGCCGTGGTCGAGTGGTTTTTCCCCGACGACGGGACGGTGGCGGTGGTCGAGCCGGATTCGGCCGGCGTCCGCCATACCTTCTACCGCGGCGGCGTCTTTCCCGTCGCCCTGACCGCGGTGAGCCGCCGCGGAACGCGCGCCTGCGCGACCGTCGAAGTCTCCGTGCGCGAGCCCGCGGACTCCTGCGCCACGCCGCAGGTCGTTCCCGGATCGGGGCCGTTTCCCTACACCGTTTCGTGGAACGACATCGCGGGGCAGACCGAGAGCACGGACCCCGACTCGCCGTGTCATGCCGGTCAAGGCCGGTCGGGCTCGACATGGTTCGAGTTCACCCCGGCGGCGAGCGGAACCTATGAGCTCTCCACGTGCACGGACGTCAACACGGCGATCTCGCTCTTCACCGGCGCGGCGTGCGGACCCTACACGCCTCTGCCTCAGGCGTGCCCTCCGATCGGCGGACTGGGCGAATGCGGATTCGGAACGACGTCCCTGACCGCCGCGCTCCAGGCGAATCAGACGGTGCGCGTCCTGCTGGGCGGCATCGTCGACGAGAACGTCGGCCCGGTGCGGATGACGATCTCCCTGGCCGCCGATCCCAGGGCCGTCGAGGTCGACCGCGTCGGCCGGTCGCACGGACCGTCGGGGGGCGGCACCCTCGTCGTGATCGAGGGCGCCGGCTTCGTCGACGGAGCCTCGGTCTCCTTCGGCGGCACGGCGGCGGCGGAGGTCTCCGTCCTGACCAGTCAGGTCCTCATCGCCCGGACGCCGCCGCACGACGTCGGCCCCGTCGATGTCGTGGTCTCGGTTCCGGGAGTCGGCGCCGGCGTGCTCGGAAGCGGCTTTCGCTACGAAACGGCCGCGTCCGCTCCCCGCAGCGCCCCGGAGCGCCCGGTCGGCGACCGGCCGACCAGAACGATCCCGCCGCGATAGCTCAGGCGCCCACGCGCGGCCGGCGCGTGAAGAGCCCGGAAACGCCGGTTCCTGTGGCCCGGAGAATGAGCCCGGCCAGCGCCGCCCAGCCCAGGAACGGGAGGAGCAGGCACCCCGTCAGGATCAGTCCGCCGACGATCGTGCCGATCGCGTCGGTCGGCTCGCGGCGCGCGAGCTCGAGCAGGCAGCGCCCCAGCCTCGCCGTTTCGGCGGTCAGGCCGAAGACGGCGAGGACGGCCCACAGCGCGAAGACGAGAACGCCGAGTCCCTTCGTGTCCGGGCGGCTTCCCAGCGCCACGGCCACGAGGAGGAGCGCCGCGGTGTTGATGGCCCCGATGGCAAAGCGGCGCCACCCGGAACGATGGTCTGCGGCGTCGTCGAAGCGGCCAACCAGCCGCGTGAGCCCCGTGCGCAGCAGCAGGAGCGTCGCGGTCAGCCCGATCCCGGCGAGGACCAGAAGCGCGGCCACGCCGAGCGTGTGCGCGACGTCGAGCACCGGGCCGAGCTTTCCGGTGATCTCCGCGGGAAGCGTCGGCGGAACCATCGCTGGATTCATCGTGCCTCCGGCTTGACTGCGCGCCGTCGGCCCAGGAGCCACGCGCTGCCCGCGATCTGAAGGGCCACCGCGGCCGCGGCGAGCGGCATCCATTCCACGCCGGCCGCCGAGCCCGGAAGCCGCGACATGATCTCGCGGACCGCGGCCGCGATCGCGCGGCCGAAATCAAAAACCGCGTTCGGCCGCAGGCGGGGCAGTGCGCCGATCCCGCGCGCAACGGTCGCGCCCGACCCGCCCAGGTCGGCAGCCAGTAGCGCCGCCGCGATCAGGGCGGCGAGCAGCAGAAACACCGCCGCCGGCTCCCAGGACCCTCCGGGCGCCCGCGCTGGAGCGGCTTCCCAGACCGCGTCGGCGATCCGAGCGGCCAGGCCCGCGGGCGGCGCGACGGGAATCGCCTTCGCGTAGGCCGTCTCGGCTGCGCGCAACTGCGTCAGGAGTCCGGCGCATCCTCCGCACGAAGCGACGTGCTCGGCCAGCCAGATCGCGTCTTCCCGCTCGATGTCGCCGTCGACCAGGTCGTACAGGAAGGGCAGCGCGCGCTCACAGCTCATTCTTCAACTCCCCGCGTAGCCGCTCGCGTGCCCGCAGCAGCCAGGTCTTGACCGTGTTGCGCGGGGCGCCCATCGTCTGCGCGATCTCCTCGGCGGTCAAGTCCTCGACGTACTTCAACGTCATCGCCATCCGCTGATTCTCCGGCAAGCCGGCGAGCGCGCTCTCGAGCCGCCGCGACTCCTCGGCCCGCTCGGCCTTCTTCTCGGGATCGGCCGCGGCGTCGGGCATTTCGGCAATATCCTCCTCGGCCTGCGGGGGCGCGTGCCGGCGCTCGAGATTCCGGCGCCTCAGGTGGTTCGACGCAGCGTTGCTCGCGATCCTTCGCACCCAGGGGGCCAGCGGGAGGCGCGTGTCGAACTGAACGGCAGGCCCCGGTAGATCCGCAGGAAGACGTCCTGCGAGACGTCCTCGGCCTCGGCGCGGTTGGCGGTCATGCGGTAAGCGATCGCGAACACGATGCGATGGTAGCGGGAAACGAGCTCGTCGAACGCGGTGCGCTCGCCCGCGAGGACGCGCGCGACGAGCGCTCCCTCCTCCCCGGCCGGCCGCTGAAGCGGTCAATCGGCTCACCTCTCGTGGCCTTCAAGGTCGTCTCCCTCAAGGTTACGCCGGAAGAAGGCCCAGGTCCCTCGTCTTCTGATAACGCGGAAAGACGCGCTCGCGTTCGGCCGACGGAGAGGCCGCGCGGCAGGACCTCGAGAAGGACGTCGCGGAAATCGGTCGTGATGGCAAGGTCGCCCGGCCCGGCCAGGCGCCGTTCGGCGAGGCCCGGCCACTCTCCGGCCACGCGGCCGCCCTCGACCGCGCCGCCCGCGACGAAGATCAGCCCGCCCTGGCCATGATCCGTGCCGCCGCTGCCGTTCTCCTGCGCCCGGCGCCCGAACTCCGAGATCGCCACCAGGACGACCCGTTTCCAATCCGGCCCGAGGTCTCGGGCGAAGCCGGCGACGCCTCCGGCGAATTCCGAGAGCAGGCGCGCCATCGGGCCGTCGGTGGATCCCGCGCCGAAATGGAAGTCCCAGCCGCCCAGCTCCGCCGTGGCGGTCTCCAGGCCCACGCCGGCCTGGATCAGCCGCGCGATCATGCCGAGCTGGCGGGCAAAAGGCGTCTGGCCGCCGGCCGAGGTCCTCCCCACGCCCCCGCACCGATCGATCGCGGCCACCGCGTCGAGCGCGGCGATCCCGGATCCGCCCACCGGCAGCGCGGCGCGCTCGTAGAGGAGGCGCAGGCCCTTCTCCACGTTGCGGCGGCGATCCTCCGCGCCCGCGAGGCGAAGCTCCTCGAGCGAGCGGATCGCCGTGGCGCCGAGAGCGCCGGCTAACAATCTCGGCATTGTGTCGGCGAAGGCCACGGCCCTCAGGGCCGATTCACTTCCCGCCCGCAGCGCGGATTCGTTCTCCGTGCCGAACAGGGCCAACGCCCGGGCCAGCCATCCCGACGGCGGGCGGTCCGATCCGAGGGCGCCCGCCTCGATCTCCTCCCAGGCCTCGAAGTGCGAGTGCGAGACACCCGGCCAGCCGACCGCGTGGACGATGGCGAGCTCGCGACGCTCCCACAGCAGGACGAGCGGCGCCAGCGACGGGTGCAAGCCGTAGAAGCCGTCGATGTCGATGGCCGCCCGGCGGGCCTTGCCCGGCGGGGCGACCGCGAGCGACGGCCGGAGGCGGTAGTAGTCGCCGTCGCGGTAGGGAATCACCGCGTTCAAGGCGTCCACTCCGCCGCGGAGACTGACGACGACGAGGATGGGACGGGTCATGGCGTTTCCTCCTCCGGACTCAACAGACCTGAAGCTCCGGATGGGAGAGCGCGAGCGCGGCGGACTCCGGTCCCGGACCGGCCAGCGCGAGGGCCCGCCGCTCGAACGCCTCGAGCGGGCGACGTAGAAGCGCGCCGGCGAGCCGCGCGGGATCCTGAAGCAGGCCGGGATCGACGCTCGTGCCGCGGATGCGGCCCGCGGCGAGGTCCAGGGCGAAGTTCCAGCGGGGCAGAAGCCTCGCTCTCCACGGCGCCGCCGCGTCGGGAAAGCCGTCGGGCGTCGGCCACTCAAACGGGAGCTGTCCCATCCGGGAGAGCGCCTCCTGGAGCGCGGGGCCGCCGTCGGTCCGGGCGCCCACCGACCGCAGCGTGGCGATCGTGAAACCGAACGGACGGCGCAGCTTCGGCGGAGCCACCTGGAGCTCCCGCGAATGCGCCAGCGCCGCGACGGTCCTGGCGATGTCTCCGCGGCTCGCCGTGAAGGCCGCGGCGACGCGGACGACCAGCGACTCCGGCGGATCCTCGGAGACGAACCGGCGCACGAGCTTTCCGGCGATGTGCCGCGCGGTCGAAGGATGCGCGCACAGGCGATCCAGGATCTCGTCGAGATCGCGCTCCGGCCCCGAATCCAGGCGCATGCCCAGGACCTGTTTGATCGCCGCGTCGTGCCGGATCTGCTCGAAGAAGACGCGCCCGCGCCAGAATGCGCTGCGCACGCGCCAGCCCGTGAGGGCCCGGGCGAGCTCCATGACGTCGCGCTGCGTGTAGCCGCCGTCGACGCCGAGCGTGTGGAGCTCCATCACCTCGCGGGCGTAGTTCTCGTTGGGCTTGCCGGCGGCGTTGGCTTCCCCGTCGAGGTACACGAGCATGGCCGGGCTGGTGGCCGAGGCGCGCAGGAGATCGCGGAAGTTCCCGAGCGCGTGGCGGCGGACCACCTCGCGGTCGTCGACGACCTTCAACCAGGCGCAGTCGGCTTTGCCGACGGACACGTTGAAGTGGTCGGTCCAGAACTCGACCATGCGCTCGAAGAGCTGGCGCTCCGAATAAACCGCCCGCAGGATCGCGGCGCGGCGCAGATCGGCGATCACGGTCGGGCCCGCGTAGTCGAAGAGATCGGGCAGGCCGAGCGCGATCGTCTCGATCGACCGGATCTTCCAGCGCGTGGAGAAGTCGGAGATCGAAGCGGGGGACAGCTGCTCCTCGATCCAGGCGTCCGCTCCCAGCGCGGCGACCCGCTCGACGTCGCCCGGCCGGGGGCCGTAAGCGAGGCGCGAGAGGCAGCGCGGAACGGAAGCGACCGCGCCGCTGCCGATGGCCGTCGCAACGGCCGTTCTCCCGGAGAAGCGGGGGAGGAGCGCCTGGAAATCCGGGCCGCGGCGGCAAGCGGCGGAAGCCGCCGCGGCGGCCGCCGCCCAGCCGGCGCGTCGAAGGAACAGACGGCGGTCTTGCATGGCGGGCCTCAGGCGGAAGGGGAGGGCGACAGCTCGGCGCGGCGGGACGGGACGCAGATCGTTCGCAGCCCCGTGCCCAGAGCGAGCAGGAGAACGGCGGGCGCGAGGACGAACCAGCCGACCAGCGGAAGAGCCGCGGCGCCCTCGAGGAGCAGCGCTCCGATCGCGACGTCCCGCAGGCGCGGGGCTCCCGGGCTCTTGCTCGAGCGTTGACCGAGGCCCGCCGCGAGCCCGGCGCCGCCGACCGCCGCGAAGGTCAGGCCGCCGAGGAGAAGGAGGACCGCGGGCAACGGCTTGGGGCCGCCGGGCGCCTTGAGCGTCGCCGCGATACCAAAGAAGAGAAGAAAGAACGCGGCCGTCCCGAGCAGCAGGCTTCGGCCCGGCCGCTGCGAGACTTTCGACGCGGCCCGATCGACCGTCCGCGGGAAGAACAGCAGCAGAACGATCGAGAACGAAGCGAACCCCGCTCCGCCCAGCGCCAATCCCGAAACCACGGCCAGCACATCTGCGAGCGTCATCGCATCCTCCCGGAGCCCGGATCGAGGGCTCTCAGGAGCGGATACCCGCGGCCGGGGAGGATGGGTTCAGCCCATCGCCATACTCCGGTCGCCTCAGCCTCTTGAAGGGAATCTCGCCTCCTTCACCGTCCCGCCACTGCATTCCCCGGGCTGAGATAGTTCGGCCGTTCGGCTCACTCTGAACCTGACACCGACGATTCGACTCGGCTCGAGTTGTTTCGAGGAGCCAGGAGGAGGAATGGAATGACGGCGAGCCTGAGACGGCCCGCCGGCCCGCTTTGCAGGCGATTGAAATGTCTCGATTGGAAACAGAAGGTCCCAGATCGGGGCACGGCGAGCTTCAGAACGAAAAACGACCAGTCGCTGTCCCTTCGCTAAGTTGCTTCCGCACATGCATTTCCTATCGGGACACCGTGGCAGTTTGATTGCAGTGGGTCACAACGAGCAAAGGAGGTAAGCAGATGGCTTCCAAGAAGGGATCCAAGAGAGCCCCGTCGGCAGCGAAGCGTGGAATCAAGGGTCTTGCAGCAAAGCGCCTCACCGCGAACCAGGCTGTCTCGGTCAGGGGCGGCCGCAGGGCCGACGGAACCGGCGGCGGCAACGTGGCAGGCGGATGGGATCTCGTCGGCAACAAGGTCAACGCCTGATGGCGCGCGAGGACCGCCACGCTCCTCTCATGAGTGGGGTGTGGCGGTCCACCGGCTGCGCCCTGCGGTGACGGTTAAAGAGACGGTTGCAAGAGGCTCGCAAGAAGGAAAAGCGAAATCGGTCCCATGTGCGCCGGCGGCGCGGGAGCCGGCAAAGTCACGCAAAGCCCTCTCTTAACCCCATGAATCGACGAGATCCTCACCGATCGCGACGGGAAGCGGTCGGCCGGGCCGTCGCGCGTTTGCTCTCCAAGTGACTCTAAATAAATAGCTTCGTGTCTGATCCTCGCACCCCTTGCTTACCGAGGGGAAGATGCTCTAGACTCCCCTAGGAAACCGATATGAGTAAACCCAACGATCTCGTCCAGGGAACCCTCGATCTGCTCCTTCTGAAAATCCTGGCGCTCGAGCCCCTGCACGGGTGGGCCATCAGTCTTCGCCTGAAGTCCATCTCCGGAGACGTGCTGCAGGTCAGCGAAGGATCTCTCTACCCGGCCTTGCACAAGCTGGAGCAGGAAGGCTGGATCACAGGCCGAGTGGAAGCAGACGGAGAACAACCGGCGCGCGAAGTTCTACTCGCTCACCCGCCTGGGCAGAAAGCAACTCGAATCGGAGGCGGCGAACTGGCAGCGGCTGTCGTCTGCCATCTCGCACGTCGTCCAGCTTTCGGAGGCTGTGAGCCATGCGAATGGAACACTGGTGGTTCACGGCGCCGTTGCGGCTCAGATCGATTCTCCGCCGCCGCCGGGTGGAGCGGGAGCTCGACGAGGAGCTCCAGTTCCACCTGGAGCACAAGATCGAGGAAGGCATCGCCGAGGGCCTTTCCCCCGACGAGGCGCGCGAGCGGGCCCTGCGCGCGATGGGCGGACTGGATCAGCGCAAAGAGGAGATGAGGGACATGCGGCGCATTCACTGGCTGACGGATTTCCTCGACGACGTGCGCTACGCGATCCGGAGCCTGCGCCGCACGCCCGGACTGACCGCGTTCGTGGTGGTCACGATCGCGCTGGGCATCGGGATGACCGCGACGCCTTTCAGCATGCTCGATGCGCTGATCTTCAGGCCGTACCCCGTGCCGCATCCGAGCGACGTGGTCACGCTGGTGAGCACTTCGCGCGACAACAGCTTCGACTCGTTTCTCGTATCGCGAATACCTGGACATCCGCGACCACACGAAGAGCTACGACGGCGTGATCGCCAACGCGACCGTCAGCGCGGTCGGCTTCAGCGCCGAGCCCCGGGCCACGCCGCTGGTCCGGGCCGGAATGATGGTTTCCGGCAACTACTTCCGCGTGCTCGGCGTGGAGCCGCGGCTGGGACGCGGCTTTCGGGAGGACGAAGACAAGGTGCCCGGGCCGCGATGCCGTGGTGGTGCTCGGGCCGGACTTCTGGAAGCACGAATTCGCGAGCGACCCTTCCGTCGTCGGCAGGACGATTCGCTTGAACGGCACGAACTTCACCGTGATCGGCGTGGCGCCGGAGACCGTTCCCGGGAATGTTCATCTTCATTCGTCCCGACTTCTACATGCCGCTGGCGATGGCGCGGGTGTTCTCGACCAACCCGCAGAAGAATTTCTTCGACGGACCGCGACGATCGCGAGTTGAGTCGTGAGGGCGCGCTTGAAGCCCGGCACGACGCGGCGGCAGGCGCAGAACGAGCTCGCCGTGCTCGCGCGCAACTTCGAGCGCGAGTATCCCAAGCTCAATCGCGACCGCGGCGCGGCCGTGCGCACCCAGTTCGAAATGCGGACACAGGACAATGACGTCAACTGGAAATTCGGCGTGATCTTCACGATCCTCGCGCTGGCGGTGCTGCTGGTGGCGTGCACCAACGTGGCGGGACTTCTCCTGAGCCGCGCCCGCACGCGAACGCGCGAAATCGCCGTGCGGCTGGCGATGGGCGCCGGGCGCTTCCGGCTGATCCGGCTGCTTCTGACGGAGAGCCTGATCCTCGCGCTGCCTCGGCGGATTGGGCGGGATCGCCGTCGGCTACGCCGGCATAAAGTTCATCGACGACCTTCAGCATTCCGACCGAGCTGCCGCTCAAGATCCCGTTCCGGATGGATGCGCGCGTGCTGCTGGCGAGCCTCGCGTTGTCCGTCTTGAGCGCGCTGTTCTGCGGTCTGGCGCCGGCGCTGCAGAGCACGCGCGCGGACCTGGTGAACGGACTCAAGGCGGCCGACGTCGACGTGCCCGGACGCAAGCGCCTGTGGGGCCGGAATGCGCTGGTGGTGGCGCAGGTTTCCATGTCCCTGATGCTGCTCACGGCATCCTTCCTGATGTTTCGGGGCTTCCACAATAGCCTGCAGGAGGGAATCGGATTCGCGAAGGAACGAGGATCACCTGCTGATGGTGAGGTTCGATCCGCGCCTGGTGCAGTACGACGCGGCCCAGACCCAGCAGTTCTACAAGCTGTCTGACCGAACGCGTGCGGGAGGCGCCCGGAGTCGAGAGCGCGGCCCTCACGCAGAACCCTCCGCTCGGACTGGACGACTTCGACCGCGTCGCCTTCGTGCCGGAGGGCTTTCGGATGCCGCGCGATCGCGAGAACTTCACGTCGACGATGGACACCGTCGATGAAGGGTACTTCGAGACGATGGGGGTACCGATCCTGCGCGGCCGCGGCTTCCTGGCGTCCGACACCGCGGATGCGCCGCGTGTCGCCGTCGTCAACGAGCAGTTCGCGAAACACTACTGGCCGGGCGCCGACGCCGGTGGGCAAGCGCATCCGGCTCGAGCAGCCCGACCGGCACGCCGGTCGAGATCGTCGGCGTCGCGCAGACCGATCAAGTATCGGGACACCTTCGAACAGGCCGATCGATTTCGTGTATCTGCCGCTGGCCCAGCATCCCGTCGCGCGAATGGTCCTGCTGTTGCGGTCGAGCGGCGATCCGCTGCAGTTGGTCCAGGCCGTGAAGGACGTCGTCCGGGCGCTCGATCCGAACCTGCCGATGCTGGAGACGAGGACGTATGAGGACCTCTACCGGTACGCACGCCGTGGACGGTCCGGCGCGTCGCCGATCGAGCTGGTCGGCACCCTGGGCGCGGTGGGCCTCCTGCTGGCCATCGCCGGCTTGTACGGACTGGTGGCCTACAACGTGAGCCGCAGGACCCGCGAGATCGGCATTCGCATGGCCATCGGCGCGAGACCGGCGGACGTGCTGCGCCTGGTGATGGGCAAGGGCCTCGTGCTGGTGGGGATCGGAACGGCGATCGGGCTGGCGATGGGCTTCGGCCTCGAGCAGTTCATGAATTCCATGCTGTTCAACGCGGGCGGAATCGACCTGCTGGTCTATCTCATCGTCGTGCCGGCGATGGTTGTGGTGACCATGCTGGCGGCGTACGTGCCCGCGCGAAGAGCATCCCGGATCGCGCCGACGCTGGCGCTGCGATACGAGTAGAAGAGGCTCGGATGACCAGGGCCTCCAGGAGATCGGGTTAGAGTCGGGGCATGTGCCGCAACATTCGTACGCTCGCCAACTTCGCTCCGCCGGCGACCGCGGCGGAGATCCGCGCCTCGTCCCTGCAGTTCGTCCGGAAAGTCAGCGGAGCCACCAAGCCCTCGAAGGCGAATGAGGAGCTCTTCGCCCGCACCGTCGACGAGGTGGCCGCGGCCGCCGGGCGCCTGATCCGGGACTGGGTCACCGGCGCCCCGCCGAAGGACCGCGACGTCGAGATTCGAAAGTTGATCGAGCGGTCGCGGGCGCGCTTCGGCAAGGAGCCCAAGCGGACTCCGATCGATCCGATTCGGTAGACCGCGCCTCCGACGGGTCTTGCGGCTACCGGATCTTTGCGATCCGTCCCTGGGTCGGGAAGCGCTCGAACTGGAGCGGGTCGTGCCCGGGAACGACCCGGTCGGCGGAGCCGGCGAGCTCGATCATGCGCGCCTGGTTTCGGATGTTGGCGGGCTGATCGGTCTCGCTGAAAGTGGCGCTGGCCTTGCGCTCGGCGAGGTTCCGGTAGAGGTAGCAATTGTCCGAAGCGAGGACGAAGGGCGGATCGCCGGCAACCCGAATGTACTGCGAAGCCCAGGTGTGGCGCGCCCCGGTATAGGCGTGAATGCCCGGGAGAATCTCCACGTTGTCGCCGTCGACCAGGCGTAACCGGCCCTCGGTGTTGCATTGCACCAGCGCCTTCACGTCGTCGGGATCGATTCCTCCATGGCGTCCGCCCGGCTGCCAGGCGTCTCCGGTGTAGTAGGCGAACTCCTGCTTCTGGATCCAGACCGTCGCTTTCGGGAAGAGGTCGATGCCGCCCATGTGGTCCCAATGGGCATGGCTGATGACGATGTCGGTCACGTCTTCGGGCTCGACTCCGGCAAGTTTCACGGCTTCGTCGGGGCGCAGGTAGTCGGCGCTGGGAAATTCCTTCAGCCAGATCTCTCGATGAAAGCCGCTGTCGAACAGGATGTTGCGGCCTCCGCCGCGGATCAGCCAGACGACCATGGCGATGTCCGTCTTCCCGTCCTTGGGCGCGCCCATCACCAGGGCCGACACGGGAAAGTCCCGGATGGTTCCGTAGCGAATCGCCTGGATCGAGTAGTCGGGCTTCGCAGAGGGCGCGGCGCTGAGCGCCGCGCAGATCAGCGCCAGGACCGACATGGCTCGAAGCGCTTGCCGTGCCCTGCGAGTCGTCATGAAGCCCGATTCTCTCGCAGCCAGGGCCAGATGGGCGGACGTTCTGCGACCTCCGGGAGCGCACCCCCTAGTCATCGTCCTTGGACTCCGACCGTCCGAGGTGCTGGACGAGCCACTCGATCCACGGCCGTTCGAAGTACCCCTTGCCGCGGCGCGCGAAGGCGGCGGTGTGGACGTACGCGGCGCTCACGGCCCGCAGCGCGAAATAGGCCGCCACCACCCACGCGAGGTGCCCCAGGCGGAGCTCGATCCGGAAACCCGCGAGCGTCGCCGCGGCGTATCGCTGGACCAGACCCCCCGCCACGAGCGCGACGAAAACGGCCCAAAAGGCCAGGACGATCAGGTTGACGGCGTCGTTGGCGGCCGCGCTGATCCGCTTGCGCGCGCGCGATACGTCGTTGCCGAGGAAGAGGAGCGAGAGCACCTGGGTCGCCACGGCGAGGCCGAGCGCCGGCGCGAGGAAAGACGCCGAGGTGCGGATTCCCAGCCAGCCCACAGCCGCCACGAAGCCGACGACGCCGAGGTAGACGACGACGCGCCGGACGGCGGAGCCCTCGATGTAGAGGACTCCGGAGAACGCGCCCCCCAGGACGGCGAGCGGCAGCTGGGCGATGAACAAGGTGCACAATGCCAGCGCCAGGGACTCGGGCACCCGTTGCGGCTCGCGCGCGGCCAGCGCGTAGACGATCGCGGTCGCGGCCGGCATCAGCGCGCTCGCCGCGGCGCTCAGCCAGGCCGTGCGGGGCGCGACGGCTGCGGCCGGTGAGCTTCCGGGGTCAGCTCTGATCGATTGCATTCACGCAGCTGGGGCGGGCCGACCTCCGCCTCGAGCTCCGCGGCATGAGGTCCATCGACCGGACGCCGCGGCTCGAATGCGCGCGCGGCCGGCGCGTGCCTTCACCATTCGATTCCGCTGATATCTTTTTGGCAGCCCGGGAGGGCGCAAGAGGAGGTCGCGATGGTTCCCATAACGTCGTTGTGGCTCCCAATCGTTCTTTCCGCGATCATCGTATTCGTCGCCAGCTCGATCGTCCACATGGTTCTTCCCTACCATCGCAGCGATTACAAGAAGCTGCCGGACGAGGACGGCGTCCTGGCCGCGCTCCGGAAGCTCGGCGTCTCACCGGGCGACTACGTGTTCCCGAAGCCCGACGGTCCGAAGGAGATGAAGACTCCGGCGTTTCTCGAGAAATGGAAGACGGGGCCCGTCGGCATGATGACGGTCATGAAGAGCGGGGCAGCGCCCTCGATGGGGAAGCCTCTCGGGCTGTGGTTCCTTTTTTGCGTCGTCACCGGCGTCTTCTCTGCCTACATCGCGGGGCGGGCCCTTCAGCCCGGCGCGCCCTATCTCTCCGTCTTCCGATTCGCCGGCGCCACCGCGTTCATCAGCTACGCTCTGGGGCTCTGGCCGACCACCATCTGGTTCGGCCGAGCCTGGACAACGACTCTGAAATCCAACATCGACGGCCTCGTCTACGCGCTCCTGACCGGAGGAGTCTTCGGCTGGCTGTGGCCGAAATAGGGCTCAGCATTCCGGCGCGCGTGTTCCTCTTCCATTTCCCGGACCGGAACCGCCGACGATGGACCTTGGTGCCGGCGGAGAGTCCGAGGGCCAGCTCCATCGATGAGAATGCCCGAAGCCGGCGGGTGGAGCGCTCATCCCGCGGCCCAAGTCTCCATTCTTGATCTGATTGACCTGAGCCGCCACCATGCGCCAGCGGCTGCCTTCCTTCGGCCACCCGTGGGTCGCGTGCAAGCGCAAGACGCTTGGTTCCTGGGCGGCCCTGGCCATCGCACAAGAGACGGTGAAGGTGGCGCCTTTCCCCGGGCAGTCGCCGGCGCCGGTACGCTTCCAGATCTTCGGGGAGCTCAGGAGGTCCGAGGCGCGCTGAACGATCCGCAGGTCGGCGGTCGTTACGGGCGTCTTGGCCAGGGGATGATCGTCGGGGCGTTTACCGGAGAGGCTCTGGCCACCGAGAGCTGAGGCCAGGATCCCGATCGCGGCAATGATGACGAGCGTTGCTTTCTGCGGCATCGTCTCTGCCCGCAGAAGACTCGGTCTGCGTCACCTGCGAACCCGGCCCTACCGCCCCTGCACCAACGGAAAGGTAGAACGCTTCATCCAAACGCTTCTCAGAGGCTGGGCCTACCAAAGGGCCTCTCCAACCTCCACCCAACACTCGATGAGACTGCCCAAGTTCCTCTCCTTCTACAATCACAGGAGACCTCATGCTTCACTCGGTAGACAAACCCCTGCCCAACCCTACGGGAACAACGTCCTGAGAACTGACAGCTAGGCGCTCTTCGGTTCCGCCACCGTGGGGTCCCCCGGCCGCGGCCCGAAGTGCCGGATCGCCAGGGCGATGGGCAATCCCACGCAGGTCATGTGAACGAAAAATGGCAGAGGCCACAGGGGCGGCAGTGATCGCTTGACGTTGGAGAGGTAGAGCGTCCGCAGCGCGGCCGCCAGGGGAATGACCCCGCGGTACATGACGAGCAGCCACACGACGCCGTAGACGAGGCCACTCGGCACGGCCCACTCGACCATCGCCGGAAATCGGCGGCTCAGGAGATAGAAGGTCGACGTGGCGCTGAACGCGACGCCGAAGTGCATCGCGAGCCCGAGTGCGGCCGTGGCGAAGCCGCCCTGAAAGCTCACCGGTCCCAGCAGGGCACCGGCAATCCCCTGCAGCATGTGGACCGGCGAGGCGCCGCTCGCGATTGAGATGATGACCGCGGAGCTGATGTCGAGCACGCCGCAGATCAGGCCGCCCCACAGGATCGCTCGCCCGCCCGTCCGGGCAGGCCGAGCTGCAGGCATGGCGTTCATAAGCGATCCGCCTCCTCGCGTTTCCCTCGCGGAGCGAGCCTCAGGGTGCCCTTGAACAAGGCAGTTCTCATCGGCCGCAGTCTCAGGGGAGAGGGATTCGACCGCAATGACCACTTTCGCACCATCCGAGTGGAATTTACCCGGCCACGGCCGGCCGGGGCTTCCGGCGGCTCATGGTCTCGAATCGAGGACCTGGCCTTGTCCTGGCGTGCGATCTCTGAACCATTCGAGTCGCGCACCGTTTCCCATCGAAGCCTTAACATCCTGTCTCCAAAGGCTCGATCCCGCGAAGCCTCTGGATGGCACCGATCCTAAAAAGACGAGGAGCACCGGCAGTCAGCAGAGAGAGTTGGCCGTCCGGGGTTGGAACAGGAAGAAGTTGAAGAAAGGAAGGCCGGTATGAGTAAGAAGAAGACAAGGAAGCCGGAGGCAGTCCCGGTGAAGAACCTTCCCGCGAAAGCCATCGACGGAAAGAGTGGCGAGGCTGTCAAGGGCGGGGATACGACGCCAAGAGTCGACCACGGCGACTTGAAAATAACGAAGCACATCGACATAGCAAGCCCGAAGCTCTACGAGTAGCCGCGATTCCGGACGAGGCGCAGAGAGTTCCCCGTGCCCGGGATGGGCGAGCCCTTCGTCCAAAGCACCGTCGGAATAGCCGTCGCGCGAGGCCCACGAAGGGTTGCAGCTGGCCCAGTAGAGACTCCACTGATGGGACTCCGGGTTGTACGAACGCAAGGTCAGTCCCTGGATACGCGCGCCCGGCCCGTCCGCATCGAACTCGTCGATGTTGGCCAGGCCGTTCCAGACGAGCCGAGAGACGATCGTGCCATCGAACTCGTCCACTTGGTGGAACCGGTCAGCGGTTTCTCGAGCCTCGATAAGTGGGTTTTCCAATTGCCCATCTGAAATCAAAGTCATGCTGCCCACCGGATCCTGAAAGAAGAATATCTGTCCGGGATGGCGTGACCGGTCCTGTCTCGGCGCTCCACTCGGTCCGGCTGCCGAGGAAGCGCTGACCGGGAAAGGGGCGCGCCTCGGGGAGCGACCTGTCGTGATTTACTGTCCTCTTCCAGGGTTCATGGAGGCCGTGTGATCCGAAGAACGTTCTTGATCTCCGCATCGGTGGCCTTCTTCTTGGCCGCCTCGGCGGGAGGCCGTCCGTGGTCCGGCCCGGGCCCTTCGACGCCGGGTTCCCCGGAGACCGGCGGACAATCCGCTACGGCGAAAAGCGCGCCGGCGCCGAGCGCCTCGGAGCGAGCGCCCTCCCGATCCGTCGACGACGGCTGGATCGCGATCAGCAACAAGTACGCCGACGAGCTGATCCAGGTCAGCTTCCGGCACCACCCCGAGGCGGCCTCGGCCCAGGGCCTGAGCCAATTCGACACCAAGGCTTCTCAGCCGACGAAAGCCGACGAGGACCAGGAAAGGCAGGAAACAGAGGCGGTGCTTGCCCGGTTGAAGCGTGCCGCCGTGGAGAAGCAGCCCAGGGACGTGGTCCAGGACCTTCAGATCATGATCCGCAGGACGGAGCTCGATTTCAAGCGGCAGGACTTCGAGCATTCGCACGAAGTGCCGTTCTTCAACGCCAGCGGGGGTGTGTTCGGCGGTCTGCGCATGCTTCTCGACGAGCAAACGCCCGCGGCGCGCCGTCCGGCGGCGGTCCTGCGCATCCGCGAGTACGCCGGCCTGGAGCGCGGCTACACCGCTCTGACCGAGATTCTGAAGCAGCGGGTTCTGGAGCGGATGGCCAAGCCCGACATGCTCTATCCGGCGAAGACGGAAGTCGAGACGGAGATGGCGCGCAATTCCAACTATCTCGACGGAATCGCGGCGCTGCTTCAGAAGTACGGTCTCGCCGGCTGGCAGGAACCCTTCGCCACGCTCAAGAAGCAGCTCACCGGCTACGACGCATGGGTCCGGACGGCGATCCTGCCGAAGGCGCGTGCCGACTTCCGCCTTCCGCCGGAAGAGTACGCTCTACAGTTGGAGAACTTCGGCATCGACATCCCGCCGGCCCAGCTCGCCACGATGGCGCACCAGGCATTCCTCGATATCCAGGCCGAGATGATCCCGATCGCGGCGAAGATCGCCAAAGGCCGTCATCTGCCGTCGAGCGACTATCGCGATGTGATCCGCGAGCTCAAGAAGCAGCAGATCGTCGGCGACGCGATCCTGCCGTTCTACGAAGATCGGTTGAAGCAGATCGAAAAGATCATCGTCGAGCAGCAGATCGTCTCTCTTCCGGAACGGCCGGCGCGCATTCGGATCGCCTCGGCCGCGGAGACCGCGCAGCAGCCCGCGCCGCACATGCAGCCTCCGCCCTTTCTGCACAACACCGGAGAGAAGGGAGTCTTCGTGCTGCCGCTGAACATTCCGGCGGGCCCGGGGCAGACCGAATCGCAGAAGTACGACGACTTCGCCTTCGACGCCGCGGCTTGGACGCTGACGGCCCACGAGGCGCGCCCCGGGCACGAGCTGCAGTTCGACTCGATGCTCGAGCATGGCGTGTCGCTGGCGCGGGCGCGTTATGCCTTCAACAGCACCAACGTGGAGGGATGGGGGCTGTACTCGGAATTCCTCGTGAAGCCCTTCATGCCCCTGGAGGGGCAGCTCATCTCCCTCGACTACCGTCTCCTCCGAGCGGCCCGGGCCTTTCTCGATCCCGAGCTGCAGGCCGGCAAGATCAAACCGGAGGACGCCTACCGAGTGCTCGAACAGGACGTCGTCGCCTCGCACGCCTTCGCGCAGGAGGAGGTCGAGCGCTACACCTACCGTATGCCGGGGCAGGCCAACAGCTACTTCTACGGCTACACGAAGCTGATCCAGCTGCGGGAGGACGCGGAAAAAGCGCTCGGACCAAAGTTTCGCCAGAAAGCGTTCCACGATTTCCTGCTGGCCCAGGGCCTCCTGCCTCCCGACCTGATGCGGCGGGCGGTCATGGAGGAATTCGTGCCGGCCCAGGAAAGTCGGAATGCCTCCGCGCCGGCGAACTGACGAGCATCACCGATGTGCAGCGAGTGGGATTGGACGTGACCTCATCTCGAGGACGCGCCGCTCCCGAGGGGCGGCTCAGGCGGGCGGTTCTGGGGCCGGACCGCAATATCATGTCCTCTTTCCAGTGAGGGTCGCGATGGGACACAACGTCCAACAGACAACATCCCTGCTCACTCGCACCCCGGCGGCTCTCGACGCGCTTCTGCGTGATCTCCCGGAAGCGTGGACGCTCCGAAATGAAGGGGAGGGCACCTGGAGCGCGGCCGATGTCGTCGGCCATCTCATTCACTGCGAGCGCACCGACTGGATGCCGCGAGCGCGGCGAGTGCTGGAATTCGGAGAGACTCTGGCGTTTGAACCCTTTGATCGCTGGGGGCACGAGCGAGAGAGCAAAGACAAGTCGTTGGTTCAGTTGCTGGATGAGTTCGCGCGGCTCCGGTCCGCGAACCTCGACGAGCTGCGTGCGTTGAATCTGCGTGAGGAGGACCTCGAAAAACGGGGACTCCATCCTTCTCTCGGAGCTGTGACGCTGTCGCAGCTCTTGGCGACCTGGGCGGCTCATGACCTGACTCATCTGCACCAGATCTCGAGGGTCCTGGCCCACCAGTACCGGGCGGCCGTGGGGCCGTGGAGCCAGTACCTCGGGGTCATGCACTGCGACGGGCACAGCGCGCCTTAGACCCTTTTCGTGACCACGGGCGAGCGTGTTCCTGACCACGCTTCAACGGGTGCCGGCGGCAAAACGCTGCCGATAAGGACCCCGTCCAGCCCCTGACGAGGGGTGGACCGCCGGCGTACATCCCGGGAAAGGGACGCCGACCTCTGAAGGGGGACGTGTCTGGGTCATTTGTATCAGGGAGGCCTGGGAACTTCGGTCTAACCTGCTCGGAAACCACAGGTCCGGATGGACCGTGATGGGGGTGTGCTCACGGAACGGGCAAGGTCGGAGTCCGTCGATCTCGACGAGGTCGCCCGCAAAGCGCCCGGATCGCTCTACTCGTTCCATGTCGCCCCGGACGGGACGTATTCGTTCCCGGTGGCCTCCGCGTATTTCCGCGAGCGGATGGGCATCGGCGCCTGCGACCCCCGGGAAACGGCCGTGCGCGCCTTCGCTCAGATCCATCCCGACGACGCCGGCCCTCTGCGCGCCGCGATCGCGGAGTCCGCTGCGGCGCTCGCCCCGTTTCGCTTCGAATTCCGGCTCGTGCCGAGTGCGGGCGCGCTCTGGCTCGAGGCGCACGCGATTCCGGAGCGCGCGCCCGACGGCGGCATCCTCTGGCACGGAGTCCTCTCCGACGTCTCGGACCGCAGGGCGGCCGAGGAGGCGGCGCGCGCGAGCGAAGCGCGCCTCCGGCTCTTCATTCGGCACGCCCCCGTCGCCCTCGCGATGTTTGACCGGGAGATGCGATACCTGAACTGGAGCCGCCGGTGGCTCACCGACTACGGACTGGGAGATCGCGACCTTGCCGGGCTGTCCCACTACGAGGTCTTCCCGGAGATCTCCGAGCGGTGGAAGGCGGTCCACCGCCGTGCGCTCGCCGGGGAAACCCTGCGCGAAGATCAGGACCGCTTCGAGCGCGCCGACGGGTCCACCCAGTGGCTTCGCTGGGAGGTGCGGCCCTGGTTTGCCCCCTCCGGCCTGGTCGGCGGGATCCTCATCTTCAGCGAGGACATCACGACGGAGAAGGCGGTCGTCACCGCTCTTGGCGAGAGCGAGGAGCGCCTTCGGACGATGTTCGAGCTCGCGCCCGTCGGTATTGCGCAGGCGGATCCCGGTACCGGCCACCTCGTCGACGTCAACCCCAGGCTCTGCCTCATGACCGGGTACTCGAAGGAAGAGCTGCTCGGCGTCCGGATCACCGACATCACCCATCCGGACGACCGCGCGCGGGACGCGGAGGGGTTCCGGCGGGCGGTGTCGGGCGAGACGCTGGAGCATTCGATCGAGAAGCGCTACGTGCGCAAGGACGGCTCGGTCGCCTGGGGATTGGTGAAGATGGTCGTTCTTCGCGACGAGGCCGGCCGCCCGACGCGCACCTTCGCCACGATCGAGGACATCACCGAGCGGCGGCGCACCGAGGAAGAGCTGCGCCGCCAGAAGTCCCTCTTGAGCGACGCGGGCGAGATGGCCCAGGTCGGGGGCTGGGAGTTCGATCCGGCGTCGCTCGAGGGAACCTGGACGCCGGAGACCGCCCGGATCCATGACCTCGATCCCGACGATCCGATCGACGTGGCAAAGGGACTGACCTTCTATACGCCGGAGTCGCGGCCCAAGATCGTTGCGGCCGTCGCGGAGGCCGTTGCCCAGGGAACGCCGTTCGACCTCGAGCTCGGGATCGTTTCCGCCAAGGGCCGGAACAAATGGATTCGGACGATCGGCCACCCCGTCGTCGAGAACGGGAAGGTCGTGCGGGTCGGCGGCTCGTTCCAGGACATCACGGACCGGCGGATAGCCGACCAGGCGCTGCGCGAGAGCGAGGAGAGATTCCGTGCGATCTTCGAAGCTGCGCCGATCGGCATCGCGCAGGCCGATCCGGCGACCGGACGGTGGGTCGCCGTCAACCCGCGCTTTTGCGCGATCACCGGGTATTCGAGCGACGAGCTCCTCGCCATGCGGGTGCCGGAGCTCACGCATCCGGAGGACCGCGCCCGGGATTGGGCGCTGTTTCAGGCCGTGGTGAAGGGCGAGGCGCTGGAATACCGGCTCGAGAAGCGCTACGTGCGCAAGGACGGCTCGATCGCGTGGGTGAACGTGAACATGGTCGTCCTGCGCGACCACGAGGGAAGGCCCACGCGCACCATCGGCATGATCGAGGAGATCACGGAGCGCCGTGCGGCTGCGGCGAAAGCCCTTCGGCTGAATGCGGATCTCGAGGCCGCGCTGACGTGGCAGAAGGAGATCTTCGAGGGATCGCGGGACGCGGTTTTCCTGACCGACGACGGGGGTCGTTTCGTCGCCGTCAACGGCGCGGCCACCGAGATGACCGGTTACTCCCGGGAAGAGCTGCTGTCGATGCGGATTCCCGATCTCCACGAAGAGGCGGACCTCGTGGCCTTCCGCGCGTTCCAGCAGCGGATCCTCGACGGTGAGCGCGTGCTCACCGAGGCGCCGGTCCGGAGGAAAGACGGGACGAAGGTCCCCGTCGAGTTCAACAACAGCCGCGTCCTCGTGGGCGGGCGATACCTCATGCACACGGCGGCCCGCGACATCACCGAACGCAAGAGAGCCGCCGAAGCTCTGGCCGCCTCGGAATCCCGTTACCGCGTGCTTTTCGAAAACGCGGCCGAGGGGGTCGTCGCGCTCGACGCCGAGACCAGGAAGTTCCAGTTCTTCAACCCGGCGTTCTGCGCGATGTTCGGTTATACGCCCGACGAGCTCGTCCAGCTGACGCCCGAGGACCTCCACCCGAAAGAAGTCGCAGGGAGAGTCCAGGAGGACATGCGCACCATCATCGGCGGGACGGCGCGCACCTCCGTCTCGATGCCCTGCCGGCGAAGAGACGGTTCAGCGTTTGTCGCCGACGTGCATGGGAGCTTGATCGATTCCGGTGATCGCAAGATCGTCCTGGGCTTCTTCACCGACGTCACCTCGCGTGTGCGCCTCGAGGAGCAGCTCCGCCAGGCCCAGAAGATGGAGGCGGTCGGGCAACTCGCAGGAGGCGTGGCCCACGACTTCAACAACATCCTGACCGTGATCGGAGGCAGCTGCGAGCTCCTTCTCGCCGAGACGCCCGCCGGCGATCCCCGGCGAGGGCCCCTCACGGACATCCGCGCGGCCGGCGAGCGCGCGGCGGGCTTGACGCGCCAGCTCCTCGCCTTCAGCCGCAGGCAGATCCTCGAGCCGAAGCTCGTGGATGTCCACGTCGCGCTGGAGAGTCTCGAACGGATGGTCCGACGGCTCATCGGCGAGGACATCGAGGTCGTGACCGACTTCGCGGCGGCCTCGAGCTGGGTCAAGGTGGACCAGGGCCAGCTCGAGCAGGTCGTCCTGAACCTCGTCGTCAACGCGCGCGACGCCATGCCGCGCGGCGGCCGGCTCACGCTCTGGACCCGGAACGCGGCCATTCCCCGACCCGACCCGGACGAGATCGCTTCGCCACTCGCCCGTCCCCGGATTGCCATCGCGATCACCGATACCGGCACGGGGATCTCCGCCGAGGTCACGCCCCATCTCTTCGAGCCGTTCTTCACGACCAAGTCGGTCGGCAAGGGGACGGGCCTGGGGCTGGCGACCGTCTATGGCATCGTCAAGCAGAGCGGTGGCGACGTCACGGTGGAGAGCGAGCCGGAGAGAGGCGCGACGTTCACGATTCTCCTTCCCACGCAGGAACCGCCGGCGGCGGTCCACGATCCGTCCGCGTCGGTCCGCGCCGTGCCCAGCGGCACCGAGACGGTGCTCGTGGTCGAGGACGAGGATGCCGTCCGGCGCATCGTGAAGATCGTCCTCGAATCCGCCGGCTACCGCGTGATCGAGGCGCGCAGCGGAGCCGACGGCCTCGCGGTCGCGCGGGGGCACGAGGGCCCGATTCATCTCCTCGTGACGGACGTAGTGATGCCGGAGATGAGCGGCCGCGAGCTGGCCGAGCAGGTCACGCGGATGCGGCCCGGGATGCGCGTGCTCTACATGAGCGGCTATACCAACGACGCGGTGATGCGCCACGGAATCGTGGAGTCCGGCGTCGCCTTCCTCCAGAAGCCGTTCTCGTCCGTCGCGCTCGCGCGGAAGGTGCGCGAGACGCTCGGCCCGGCCTGAAGAGCGCTCTGACTCCTCTTTCAGGGTTCGGGCTGCCGATCGGCGGGAGTGGGCTGCAGGACGCTCACGCGGTTGCCCTCGGTGTCCGTGAACGAGACAAGGACCTCCGGTCTTTCCGGAGGGCGGCGTGGCTCAGGCTCGGCCAACTCGAACTTTACTTCTGGTCGCGTCCGTAGGGGTCTCCCGCGAGCGATTCGGTGTGCAGCGCGCATCGCCACCGGCCCTCGCGATTCACCCACACCGAAGAGTCGGAGGCGTCCATGCTCACCTTCTCGGAGTCGACGGTCAGGTTCTCGTGGACCTTGTAGACCACGAGCGCGACGCCGTCCTGGAGGAGACGAACCTCGGCATCTTCGATCTTGAAATCGTGCAGCGTGTAGCGCGCCGTCTTCATCATCTTGACGAAGGCTTCTTTCTCCACACGCCCGATACCCTTGGCTCCCGCGATGAGGCACGGGAAGTCCGTGAGCTGCGCCGCAGTGTCGGCGTCCCTGGTCTTGATCGCCTGCCAGAATTCATTCTCGAGCTCCAGAACTTCTTTCTCGACGGTGAGAGTCGGCATAGGATTCCTCCACGGGAATCCGTGCACGTGTCGTGCCGACCGCAAGGCACTGCGAAGGGCTAGGCGCCGCGGAGGCTTCCGAAGTTGCCGCGCCGGCGGAGTGATCCGTTCTTTTCGCGTTTGACGCGTCTCAAGGTGGCGGGAAATTCCTGGAGAACGTCCCGGGAGCCGGGTCCGCCCGGGTGGGAGGCGAGCATGAAGTGGATCGGTGGGTTGATGCCGGGCCGGAGTTGGTTGCTTGGAAAGGCGCTTGCGGGCGCGGCGGTCCTGTTGCTCTTTTCCCTCTCCGCCGTTGGTCAGACGCCGACCGTCTCGCGGCTGGTGCCGGCCTTTGGGTCGGCCGCGGGGAACAACGTCATCATCGTCAGCGGAACCGGTTTCGCAGCCGGCGCGACTGTCGCCTTCGGAGGCGTTCCCGCGACGTCGGTCCAGGTCGTCAACGCGACCGCGCTGACCGCCAAGCCGCCGGCCCATTCCGCCGGGCCGGTGTCGGTCTCCGTCACGAATCCGAACTCTCAGGTCGGAAGCCTCGCGAACGCCTACAAGTACCTGGTGCCGTCGGGGCAGCTCTCCATCCAGTATCTCTCGATCCCGGTTACCGACGTGGCAGTGACCGACGTCACGGCAGGCCCGGACGGAAACCTGTGGTTCCTGACCAACGGAGGCGAATCCCTGAATCCCGACGGCCTCGCCCGGATGACGCCGTCCGGGACGTTCACCAACTTTCCTCTGACCGACGCGGGTCTGTTGCGAGACATCGCGCCGGGGCCGGATGGCAACGTCTGGTACGTCCGACAAGCTCCGGACAAGATCGGTCGGGTCACGCCCGCCGGCGTCGCCACCGAGTTCCCGAATACCACAGGCAGCTTCTTCGAGGGCGTTGCGGCCGGCCCGGACGGCGCAATGTGGTTTACCGAGTATTACGTCAATGTCGTCGGCAGGATGACGACCACCGGGTCGTTCACGGAATTTATCGTCAACAATCTGGCCTCCGGGATCACGCTGGGCCCCGACGGCGCTCTGTGGCTGGCCGGCTGCTCCGCCGACAGCCCGACTTGAACGCGCGTGCTGCCCGGCGGGCAGTATCAGAACTTCCCCATTCCCAACCCTGTTCCCGGACTCTGTGCGCACAAGATTGTCGCCGGTCCCGACGGGAATCTCTGGTTTCAGTACGAGAGCGGCTTGAGCGTGGGCCGGCTCACGACGGCCGGCGTCTACACGGAGTTTCAAGTGACTTCCGGTCTCGACATTCAAGACATCGCCGCCGCGGTGGACGGCAACCTCTGGGTGACGTACACGGACTATGTGGACTCCTGGGTCGGACGCATCACTCCTTCCGGCCAGGTCACGGAGTTTCCGCTGCAGGCCGGGAGCATTCCCCGGGGCATCGCCGCCGGTCCGGACGGCGCGATCTGGTTCGCCAACGGGTACACCGTCGGTCGGATCAATCCCGGCGTCTCGACGCCTCCTCCCGCGTCGTTCTTCACCGTCGCGCCTTGCCGCGTTCTCGATACGCGCAACCCGGTCGGCCCGCTGGGGGGCCCGGCTCTCGCCGGCGGAGACACGCGGACCTTCGACATCGCCACCCACTGCGGAATCCCCTCGACCGCTAAGGCGATCTCCGGAAACATCGCCGTGACCCAGCCGACGAGCGGCGGACACCTGACGCTCTATCCGACCGGGTCGACCCGCCCGGTCGCCGCGGGCATCAATTTTCAGGCAGGGCAGACTCGGGCCAACAACACGATCATCCCGCTGGGGACCTCCGGGAGCCTGGACGTGTTCTGCGGCGTGGGCGCCGGCAACTCCGTCCACTTCATCCTGGACATCAATGGATATTTCCAATAGGCCCCGGTGCGGCCGCCCTCATGGTTCGGGAGAGCTCCATACTCCCTGAGAGGGACTTCGGGTTCGTCCCGGCGGATGTCGTCGCCCCCGCTTCGCCACATTTGTTCTTGGAATCGCCCCGTTGCGGCTCTGGCCACGCCTCATGGAAACGGTGAGATCGTACAAGCGGTCTTCGCGGAGTTTCTTCGAGGAGGTGAGTGCATGGCCAGGAGCCGCTTCAGGGCCCCGCGGATCGTCCTCCGAACGGGGTCGGCCCTGTGGATCCTTCGTCCGGTCGTTTCCCTCTTCTTTCTGGCTCTCTTGGCTATCGACTGCCGGGGCAGCGCCCTCGAGCGAGAGCTCGAGCCCAAGACGTTCAACAGCCTTCCCCAGGAGCGCGCAGCCGAGGTTCTCCAGGAGGCGCTTCGCCGCGGGATCCTGACCTATCGGTCCACCGCCGAAGTCGCGGCCTGGCTCGAGGCCCGCCCCAACGCCTGGCGAAGCCCGTATCCGGCCAACCCCCTGCGCGCGTACAACAGCGCGATCCTCGGGCTGTCCCCGGAATCCCAGGCGTGGCTGCTCGTCGCGGTTCATAGAGTCATGCCGGAGCTTGCCAATCCGTCGCCGGTCGTCGACGATCCCAAGTGGCCGTTCAACCGGCTCGACTTTCGAGGTGCCTGGATCGGGGATCCGGCGGACCATCCGGCGGCCGCGGCCATCGTGGCCGACCGGGTTCGGGCGAACCTCGCTGCCTGGAAGAACGATCCCGCCTCTCCGGCCGTTTCTCTGGGATCACCGCTTGCAGAATTCCAGCTTCTCGTCTGCGCCCGGGCAGGGGATCCACAGCTCGCCGCCGATGCGCGGCGAGTTGCCTCATTGCTCCAATCGAACGGGACCTGGTCGCCTGCAGCGCAGATCACGCTGGGGAGAACGCTCCTGGGCGCCGCCGAGAAGGCTCATACGGATTCCGACCGGGCGGCGCTGGTTCGGCCGGCGACCGACCTGATCGTCGACGGAGAAGCTCGATTCTCCGGCGGCCGCGACGGCCCGCCCATGAGCCGGATGTACACCACCTACACCAACAAGGAAGAGCCGATCATCCGCGAGATCGAGTCGCGCTTCCTCGAGCTCGCCGCGCAGGAGGCCTGCCCGAACTTTGGAGAGGAGCTGTTGCCGATCTCCCGCAAGGCTCTGACGGCGCTGTGGCTCGATCGATTCGTGAAAAGCGCCGATGCGCTCTGCATCTGGTATCCGCCGCACTGGGCTCCGGTGTCCGAGATCGTGGCCGGGCGTCCCGACGCCGTTCGGAGGCTCGTCGCCCATCCCGATCGGCCCGGAGACGGCCTTCGGCGTGAGATCCTGCTCAAAGCACTCGCTCCGCATCTCTTCGTCGATGGCGATTGGTCGGGAAGCAGTGATCGGGAGAGCCTTCGCTTCTGCACCGAAGATCCTCGACCTGGCTGCGCCGACTTCGCCGATCCGGCCCTCGGTCGCGCAATTCGAGAGGAGGTGAAGCCGCCCGCATTTCGCCTCGATCTCGACGCCACCGGCGACGCCGTTGTCGATTTTCACGATCCGCAATTCGCGCGTGCGTGGAAATTCCGGCCGGCGGCCCGCAGCACCGGGCCTCCCAATGGCGCCGCCGATTTCGCCGCCCTCGCCGCCCTTCTCGGCGTCCCGAGCGAGCAGCTCCGTCCGCTCATCGAAAAGGTATTCGTCCCGCGCGGCTGTCGCTTCGATTGGCTTCCCGCACGAGCATGGGTCGATCCTGGAGGACGCTGGCGTCTGGCCGAGCTCGGCTGCGCGGGAAGTCTTCACGGATCGAGCGGCCCCCTTCCGCTTCGGCCGGCTGCGTGGCCGCGCAACGCCTCGGACGCGGACGCCGCCTCCTGGCTGGTCTGGAATTCTCAGCCCCTGATTCTCGCCGAGAAAGAAGGGGTGCGGGTGGTCTGGCTGCCCGAGCGGCTCATGGCGAATATCCGCGACCAAACGCAAATTACGGGCTTCTTCGATCTCGACGGCGAGATCCTGATGGTCTTCCAGAGCTTCGACGGGCCCTGCTATGAGCCTTGCGGTCGGGAAGACCTGCGAATCGAAATGGCCGAGCTCACCGAGAACGTCTTTTCGTATCTTCGAAACGGGGGGCGCCCGAAGCGAGACGGAGGTCCCTGAAGGTCTCCGCTCCCGGCAAAGTTCGCCCGAGCCGCGAGCGGTATTCAGAACAGCCAGGCGCCCCTTGCCATCAGAGCAGCGACGAAGGGGATGACCACTACGACGGCGATCTCGGCGTCGTTGAGCGTGATGAGGATGCGCAGATTGGCTTCGGCCGGCCGGGCGCCTCCGCGAGACGCCGCCGTCCGCCACCGGATGAACGTGAGCATCGGGCGGATCTCGAGCGCCAAAACGAGTCCGAAAAGAGCCATCTTCAGCCAGAAGAATCCGTTGCGGAGATAGAAGTCCGGCTCCTTCTCCAGACGGCCGAAGACCCTCCCGAGGCCCGTTCCAATCCAAAGGAGCGCGGCCACGCCCCACAGGCTGTCCGCCTGCAGGACCCGCTTGAGAACGCCGGCGTCCTCCGGCGTGCGCCGAAGATCCCGCAGACGTCTCCCTCGCGCGAACACGGCGCCGAGACCGAGCGCGAGGGTGAGGACATGCAGCGCCGAGAGGGATGCGCGGGCGATCACGCGGGGATCAGCCCGGCTCGCTGCCCGACGGCTCCGACGCGCCTCATTCGACGCGGAGGATCTCTCGATAGCCTCCCTCGACGAGGTCCGTGTAACCCTTCATCGCCTCTTCGGCCTGAGGGTTCGAGGGCCGGGTGCTCAGCATCGCGAAGTACGTGTCGAGCTTCTCGACTTCCGTTTCCATCACGATCGTCCAGTAGGCGGCGACCGTGTCGGTCAGGATGCGCCGCGCGCTCACTCCTTCCTTCGGCATGAACGCGGAGGCCTTCTTGAACTTCGTCGCGAGCTCTTTGCCCTTGCCCGCCTTCGCCCGAAACACATCGCGGATCACGAACATCTGTCCTGCGCTCCCTTCTGATCGATCTGGCCTTCGCGCCGGACCCGAGCCTGGTTGAAAGGCTCGCGCGTCTCGGCCCGGGGCAGGAGAATAGAGCAAGAAGGAGGCCGTCGTCGATCTCGACAGAAGTTTTGAGAAACGTTACGTCCAATGTCGAGGGACGGCGCTCCGGCTCCGACTGACCTTCGAAGGCGGACCCATGCCGGGGCGCCGGGAAAAGGAGCACAGCCATGAAGTACATGTTGATCATGGACACGCCGTGCGACGGCTACGCCAGGTACATGAGCTGGCCGAAGAAGGACATCGAGGCGAACATCGCCTTCATGATTGCCTTCAGCAAGAAGTTGACCGCCGCGGGGGAGCTCGTGAGCGGGGAGGGACCGGCGTCCCCGTTGGAAGCGAAGCTCGTCCGCGCGGGCAAGGACGGCAAGCCGATCACCACGGCGTGTTTCCCGAGTCCAAGGAGTTCCTCGCCGGCTACTGGATCGTGGACGTCGAGAGCTCCGAGCGCGCCTACCTGCTCGCGGCGGAGGCGTCGACGGCGCCCGGGCCCGGCGTCGGCACGGAGCCGCTCTGGATCGAGGTGCGCGAGCTCCGAGCAGGCACCAGGATCTCCGGTGACGTTGCCGCCTTTGGCTTGCGCAGCCGCGCGGCGTCGATGAGCCTTTGCGGACCGATCCTCCAGCCGATGACCAGGAAGAGGCAGGCGAAAACAGAGGGATCGAGAGCACCAGGCCCTGACCGGCGAAAGCGCCCTGTCGGCCAGTTGGCCGCGGACGACGCGGAGCAACCACCTTCCCGCGGCGGCGCCGGGCTTGGGAGTCGGTCGCCTGTCTTCGCGGGAATCGCCGCCGCCCCCGGAGCACCGCAGCTGACTGGGAGTCATACGCGAAGTCTCACGGCGCCCGATCTCCTTTGAGGGGAACGCGTTGCGTCATCGAGGTCCGGGGCGCTGAATAAGGAAGACTTCACGACGATCCGGTCTCGGTCCCTCGTTCGAGGCGTTCTGTCCGCCACTTCCGAAGCCAATGCCAGAGGTTGCCGGTCGTTGCCGCCTTCGTTTTCAATGCCCTGGGAGGGTTGGGACTCGGGGAGGATCGCCCAATACGAGGCGATTGATGAGTTCCTGTCCGCTCTTGGTTCGTTTGTCGAGTTCAAAAAAGAGGGATGATGGGTCCAAGAAACTTCGGGTCAACGAAGACATCCGAGCGAGACCGGGTCGTGGGTGCCCGATTTCGTTCTGAAATCAGACGGAAGCGTGCGTAGATAGGGAACGTCGGTCTGGCGGATCCGACGCCTCCCCCGGGCGAGCGGTCATCGGAAGTGCGGTGAAACGCCTCGGTCACAATGAGAAGGAGGGATTCATGCAGTCGACCTCATCCGGCAGCCCCGTCGTTTTCCTCGTCATGCTGGTCTTCGGTCTCGCGGTCTACCTCTTCTATTGCTATTGCCTCAAGCGGATCGTGGAGAAGTGCGGCGAGCAACCCGGCGCGATCATCTGGATCCCGCTGCTCCAGATGATTCCCCTCTTCCGAGTCGCGAAGATGAACCCATGGCTCATTCTCGTGATGCTCGTGCCGGTGGCCAATCTCGTCGTCGCGATCATGGTGTGGGTCAATGTCCTGAAGGCGCTCGGCCGGGGTCCGGTCATGGTCCTCGTTGTTCTCTTCTTGGGCTTTATTTACATTCCCTATCTCGCTTTCTCTTCCGACAGAAAACCCGCTCCGGCAATGGCCTGATCGGCGCGGGGCCTCGCGGCGCGCGCCTCTTCCCTTTGGAGATGTCGGGAGGTCTCGCGCGCCGCGACGGCTCCGTCCCCACGGAACAGGCCTCTCGGATCGCCCCGGCGCTCTCGCGGACCGCCGCGTTTTCATGGACTTGGCAGCCCGCTCGAGCCGGCGTTCTTGACGGAAAGAATGCGACGACGTGGGCGGGAGGGGAGAAGGCGCTGGCCGCGGCCTATCCAAAGATCAAGGTGCAGGCGGGGAACGTGGTCATGGACGACGGGCTGATCACGTCCAACGGAGGCCCCATTAGCTGTCAGGCTGCCTTCGAGCTCCTGGCGAAATTGAGCTCCGAGAAGGAAGCAAACGAAATCTTACGGGATATTCAGTTCGACAGGCTGAAGAGCGGGTATCAGAGGTGAATGGAGCCGCGGTCACGCCGTCCGGGAGGCGGGACTCGGGCCTCGGAACTCCCGTGCGCCGCGAAGTGCAAGAGCCCTGACGCGACGCCTGGGCCATTTCTCCGCACCCTGCTAGACCTGTTTTCGATAAACGATGAATCCCGACCGCTCGGCCACCTCGTCGTAGAGCTTGATCGCCGGGCTGTTGGATTCGTGGGTGTGCCAGTAGATGCGCGTCGAGCCGGCGGCCTTCGCCCGTTCGCAGACGGCGGCGATCAAGGCCCGGCCGATGCCGCGACCGCGGAACGCCTCTTCGGTGAAGAGGTCCTGCAGATAGCAGGTGTCGGCCAGCATGATGGTACTGCGGTGGAAGAGATAGTGGGCCAGTCCGACGAGCCGGCCTGCGCCGTCCTGCGCCACGACGGCGCGCACGGGCTCGCCGGGGTCGAAGAAGCGTTCCCACGTCGCGTACATGATCGCTGCGGAAAGGGCCGTCGCACCGGAGCGGCCGTAGAACGCGTTGTAGGCCTCCCACAGGGGGAGCCACTCGCGCCAGTCCGCGCGGTTCACGTCGCGAATCGTTACGGAATCCTGTGCAGGCATAAGAGTCCTCCGCGCGGCGCGTCCGTCTTACAGCGTGACTGTTCCAGGAGCGCCGCGCCGCAGGATCAGATCCACACCATCGGTCCCCAGGGTTCTGGCGCCGATCATATCCGGAGGAGCGGGCCGTCCCGCAGTGCGCCGACCTCGTTCCACAGACCCGGCGGAGCGGTCAGGAAAGAGCTCGGAGCGCCGTGGCCTTCCTCCGAGCAGGCATCGTCGAGAACCACGATCCCGCGAGAATCAATACCAGACCCAGGAACGCTCCCGCTCCGGGGCGCTCGCCGAGGATGGCCATCCCCAGCAGGACGGCGATCACCGGGTTGACGTACGTCACCACCAGAGACCGGCTCGCGCCCACCTCCGCGATCAAGAGCACGTAGAGGACGAAGGCGGCGGCGGTGCAGAGGAGGGCGAGGCCCAGCAGCGCCGCCGCGGCGGCCGCTCCCGGCATTTCCCTGGGCAGGTCGATCACCGCCACGGGTGTCAGCATGGCTGCGGCCAGGGCCAGGCTGGCGCCCATGGACGCCCGCGGATCGAGGTCGGTCAAGTGATGCTTCAGGATCAGCGGACCGACGGCGTAGGAGAAAGCCCCGAGCAGGATTTCGCCGGCTCCCAGGAGCTCGTCGGCCCGACCTCGGATGTCGACGCCCACCAGGGCGATCACGCCGGCCATCCCGATCACCAGCCCCGCCAGGCGTCGGCCGTCGACGCGCTCGGAATGGTCGAAGCGCAGGGCGAGCAGCGCGGCGATCAGAGGCGTCGCGGCGATGAGGATCGCGGTCAAGGACGAGTCCACGTGCCGTTCGCCGGCCGCGATCAGCGGAAAAGGGACCGCTGTCTCGGTCAGTGCGAAAGCGGCGAGCCACTTGAGCCGTCCGCGCAAACCGACCAGGACACCGGCGTGCCATGCCAGACCGAGGAGCACGGTCGCGGCGATCGTGACCCGTGCCCAGGCCACGAAACCGGGGGGAACGCCGTCGTCGACGGCGATCTTGATGAGGAGATAGGGGAATCCCCAGAGGACCGACACGGCGGCGAAGGTGACCCAGCCCCGCCGGCTCAGGAGAGGCTCCGAACGGCTGCCGAACCCGCCGCGTGATCCATGACTGGCGGCACGATAGCGGAGTCGGTGCCCCGCGCCTTCCCGCGAATCCGTCGGCCAGACCCCGTGCCGGGCGATTTCCGAGCGATCGGCGGCGACGCCGCAGACTTTCCAAACGTATCAGTGAGAGATAGGCTCTTGCCTGGGGGCCCTGCCATGAAACCCTTGGTCGTCGCTTTTTGTCTGCTGGCCTGCGGTGGCGTCCTCTTGGGAGACGCGCCGAGCTCTCCGATGCCGCCGGGGAAACCGACTCCACTCCTGGAGGAGCTCGTCCGCATGACCCGAGCCGGGTCGTCGGACGTGGCGGTCCTGGCCTACGCCAGGGCCCACCGCACGGAACTTCCTCCCGAGGTCAGCGACGACGATCTCCGTTGGCTCCGAGATTCGGGAGTCAGCGCGAGGGTGGTCGGCTACATGACGGCGATCGACGTGAGAGCCTCCGATGGCGAGGCGGAAGCGCTCGAGACCGACTCCTCCGAGGGAGGGAGCCAACCGCGCGCGGCGTCTCCGTCTGCCGAGAGCCGAGAGGAGGACTCCGGCTTCTCGGAGAGATATGCAGCGGGTTATCCGGACCGCTCCGCCGACAGCGACGCCGGCAACGGCTACGACGACTATCCGGTGGACTACGATTTCGACTCACCGTACGGCTTCGGGTACTCCCCCTATCCTCTTTTCTTCGTCGAGAACGAAGGATTCGTCGGCCGATTTCATGGTCGCGGCCATCGGTTCCACCCGCGCCGTGGGTTCGACGCGGGCCGTGGATTTCGGGGACATCGCGGAAACGGCGCTGACCATGGCGGATTTCGAGAGGCCTGGCGGGAGCGGGGTCTCATCGCTCGTCGAGGAAGTCCGGCCGTCATTCGCCCTCGAGGATCGGCTCGTCCCGTCTTTGCGAGCCGCGGTTTCGTCGCCGGCCGTCCGGGAACTCGCTCGTCGGGCCATCGCGGATTCGGGGCGACGGGTTCCGCCCGCGTGGGCTCCCCCCATGGATTCCGGGCGCCGGGTGGATTCGGGCGTCCGCCCTTTTCGGGCGGGGGACGCTCCGGCGGCGGTTTCAGGGGAGGCCCGGGCATGACGGTCGGGCCGTCCGGAGGCCGCGCAAGGCGCTAGCCAGGGTGCTCCGGGGCGCGGGACCGGCTCTGTCATCGTCGCCGCTCGACAACCACTCAGACGCCTTGCCGGCCTCCGATGCGCCTTCCGGCGTTCGAGAACTCCCGTGATGCCGCGATCCGCGGACGTCCGGCCATGCTGATCACTCTCGACGACCTGCGGCGATTCGCCGCGGGGCGCCCTTTTTTTCAGCCCACTTCTTTGAAACGCGCCCTCCACTGGATGGGCTTCGTGCAGGCCGATCCGATCCGCGCGCCGGCGCGCGCCCAGGACCTGATTCTGCGCCATCGCGTGAAGGACTACCGCGCCGGCGATCTCGAGCGCCGATACGCGAGGCTCGGGGTCGAAGAGGACTTCTTCCTCACGTACGGTTTCGTGACCAGGCCCCTTCAGGCGCTGATGCACCCGCGCTCGGAGAGTGGCGTCCCGGCCGATTCGCCGGCGCCCTGGCCGGCGGACCGCCACAAGCGAGCCCGGCTCCTGCTCGACTTCGTGCGCGAACGCGGCGAGGTCCACCCGCGCGAGGTCGACGATCATTTCGCGCACGGCACGGTCCGGAACTACTGGGGCGGCTCGTCCAACGCCACGACGCATCTGCTGGACGCGATGCACTACCGCGGCTGGCTGCGCGTGGCGCGGCGCGAGGGCGGCATCCGCGTCTATACCGCCCATCGGCACGGTCGCGTCGCACCCGGTGCGGCGGCGCGCCGGGAGAGGATCGACGCGCTGGTCGACGCGGCCGTCCGCATCTACGCGCCGCTCCCCTCGCGGAGCCTGGCGTACGTCGTGCGGCGGCTGCGCTTTGCCGTTCCGCAGTGGCGCGGTGAGCTGAAGAGCGCCTTGGCGCGGGCCAAAGAACGGCTCTCGCACGCGCGCGTCGAAGGTGTCGAATGGTATTGGCCGGTCGACGAAGATCCGGCTCGCGCCGCTTCGGACGAATCCGTGCGTTTGCTGACGCCCTTCGATCCCGTGGTCCACGACCGCGCCCGCTTCGAGCTTCTGTGGGGATGGGTCTATCGTTTCGAGGCCTACACGCCGGCGCCCAAACGCAAGCTTGGCTATTACGCCCTGCCGCTGCTCTGGCGCGACCGCGTGATCGGCTGGGGCAATCTCTCCGTGAAGGGCGGCGAGCTGCTGTCCGAGCTCGGCTACGTCGGGTCGCCGCCGCGCGACCGCACCTTCAAACGGGAGCTCGAGGCGGAGCTGGATCGCGTGCGAGCCTTTCTGGGCCTCGGCTCCTGAGGGAGGAAGAGGGGGAGGCGTGCTCGTGGCGGCGCCGCCTCATGCTGTACGGCGTCCGCCCGGCCGATCCGGCAACCCTGGTGGCGGTCACTCTGCTGCTGGGCGTGATCGCGCTGCTGGCCTGTTACATCCCGGCGCGGCGGGCTACCGCGGTCGATCCGGTGATTGCCCTGCGGTGCGAGTAGGTGGAGAGGAATTTCGTCTTTCCTGGCCGCCTCCGGGGCGACGGAACACACACACGGAATGGAAGTTAGCGCCGGCCACGACGGCCGGCGGCCCGGATCGCTACGCCCGATCTGAGAGGGGGGCGGAGCGGTTCGGCCCGAGCGCCGGGCCCGGCTCAAAGCCCGGTAGGTTTCTTGCATCGGAAGACAGCGTGCTTTTTACAACTTCAGAGGAGGTCGACATGAAACGGGCTCTTTGTCTCGCTATCGGGATTCTCTTCTCCGCGGCGTTTGCTCTTGCCGCCGAGCAGACCTGGTCGGGCAAGATCAGCGACAGCAACTGCGGACGGTCCCACAAGGCGGCGATCGAGCACGCCGGCAAGAAGATGAGCGACCACGATTGCGTGGTCGCCTGCGTCAAGGGAGGCGGCAAGTACGTCTTCGTGGCGGGCAGCAAGATCTACAACATCTCCAACCAGGATTTCGCCGGTCTGGAGGAGCACGCCGGGCACAGCGTCAAGTTGAGCGGTGAGATGAGCGGCGACACGATCACCGTGTCCAAGATCGTGATGTCCGGGGGCAAGGGGAAGATGTAGCGGCGGGTCCTTCCGTCCGCGGAAAAACGCGCCCCGAGGGGTTTGGCTCTCGGGGCTTTTTCTTGTCTCGACCTCGTCGGCAGTCACGAGCCGGCGCTTCTCGTTCGGGGCGCCGCCCGATGGCTTCCGGCTACCGGCTGACCGTGCGCGCCGGCGGATGGGGGCTGCCCTCGGGGACCGCTTCCGCCGCGTACGCGGATCCGTCGAAGTAGGTCCGCGCCCGGGCCCAGACCAGCGCGCCGATCTGGCGGCCGAGAGCGCGCCCGGTCAGGTCGCCCTGCGCGAAGTGGATTCCGCCGTAGCGGCGCGACATGCCGGCCGCGTCTGCGGCGTCGGAAAACGTGGGCCAGGACAGGGTGATGTCCGTCGCAGGGACCGTCCCAGGGTCGCCCCGCGACGATCGAGCCGGGATGACCACGGAATCGCCGAACGCGTCGCTTCCGGTGAACGACTTGAGAATTTCCGCGGCCGCCGCCGAGAAGATGCTGTGCCCCGAGAAATACTCGGGAAACGGCGGCGTCACGACCGTGGACAGTTGGTACGGACGCCAGTCTTCTCCCCGGATGACCTGGGTTCCCTGATTGGGGCCGCCCCAGGCCGTGATCATCTGCCCGGCGTAGAGGAAATGGATGGCCGTGCCGGGCCGCTCGGAGTCGTAGGTTCGCTTGGCGTCCCAGGCGACGATGCCGGCGTCGAGCAGCGCGTTGCCCAGGGCGAAGAACATCTTCACGTCGTCGTCGAGGGAATGCCCGTCGCGGCGGGAGACGAACTCGCCGAAGAGCACCCAGTGGCCGGGCGGAAATTCCGAATTGGGGCCGTCGGCGAAATATTCCGCGGTCACCTTCTGCGTGTCGGTCAGGCCCGCGCTAATTGCGATGATCTCGTTGGCCTGATCGACGTACGCCTGGGAGGGATACGCCGCCGGCGGTCCCGGTCGCAGGGCCGACCCGGAGGCCAGAGCGAAGGGAACAACCAGGCCCCATTGCGGCGTCGTGTAGACCTGCGTCTGAAGCTGTCCCTGCGCATTGACGAGGGAGAGCGGCTGCCACCGGTTGGGGTCGACGATCGTCGTCGGCGTGTTGACCGCGGCGTATCCGGTGTCGTCGGAGTAGGCGCCCGGGTGCAGGTCTCCGAGCTGGTTGGATCCGTCGTGATGCCGGAAGCCGAGCACCGCGGCCGCGGCGCGATTGCCGACGCCGGTCGGCGTGGCCGGGTCGGTGGAAAGATCGGCGGCGGCGTAACCGAGCTGGCTCATCAAATTGTCGAAAAGGATCTTCTCAGCGGGGAAGAGATCAACGAGCGCCCGGTAGGCTGCGAAGCTGACGGCTTGCACCTTGTGGGCATCGGTGGACTCCGCGGGCGGACGCCGCCAACCCCGCTGGAACATGGTCGGCACGGCGGCGGGTTCGTAGGCGCTCCAGGCGTCGTACATGGACGTGTTGACCACGGCGATCGAGCGAGCCACGATCGTGGGGCCGGGAATCGTGTCCCGGATGGCCTGCAGCAGTGCGTCGTTCCACTGGATCACGACCGTGTCGCCGGCGGATCGGGCCGAGGCCGGGTCGCTCTGTCCGAGAGCGGGAAAGCGCCCACCGATCCCGGCACTCAGGGCGAGCACCCAGATCCAGCGAGCCGTCCGTTTCTTTCGTATGCTTGGATTCAATGAGATTCCTCCGCCGGTCGGTCGCGCCGGGAGGCGCGTTCCTGGTTCTGTCCCTCGCGTTTCATTGCGCCAGCGATCGGCCTCCGACCGAGCAAGGATCGTTCCAGAAGCCGGACCTGGTAGAGCTGGTGAAGGTCGATCCCACCATCCACCTCGACGTCCGCTATGCGACATCGGCGAACCTCGTCCACCGGCCAGTCTACCGTCAGGCCCGCGCTTTCCTGCAGCGTCCGGCGGCCCAAGCCCTGGCGCGCGCCAACCGAGCGCTCGCCGAAAAGGGGTACGGTGCGCTCGTCTTCGACGGCTACCGGCCCTGGAGCGTGACCAAGCTCTTCTGGGACCTCGCGCGGCCGGACCAGCGGGCCTTCGTGGCCGATCCGCGCAAGGGATCGAAGCACAACCGCGGATGCGCCGTCGATCTGTCGCTCTATGATCTGGCCACCGGGCGCGAGATGGAAATGCCCAGCGCGTACGACGAGACGTCCGAGCGTGCCTCGCCCGACTACGCCGGCGGAACCTCCGAGCAGCGCGGCCGGCGCGACCTCCTGCGCGCGGTGATGGAGGAGCAGGGCTTCTCCGTCGAGCCCAACGAGTGGTGGCACTTCAATTACAGGGACTGGCCCCAGTACCCGATTCTCGACATCCCCTTCGAGGCGATCACCGGGCGGTGATCGCTCGGGCGAATCAAGAAATCTTGGACATCCCGCTGCCGCAGTCGACGGTGATGTCCCCGTACTTCACGCCGGCGATGTGTTTGCCGCCCCGCACGGCCTTGGCGTCCTTGGCCGTGAGCTTGCGCGCGGGCAGACTCGTGAGGGCCTTCGTCGATCTCTTCTTGCGCTTGGTCCCCATTTCTCTCCTCTCAGACTCGAGCATAAGCCCTGCCAGCCTGGAGGCGTCGGAAATTCGCACGTTGCCAATGCCTTACGAAACGAGGCGGCGTCCCGTGTCAGGACCGGCGCGCGGTGGAACTCGATCCTGGTCTCGCTTCGAGCCCTTGAGAGCCCGACGGAACGGTTCGCCCTTGGACTCTGGACTCTCACGCCGAAACTCGGGCGGGGATCCCTATAATCATGGGTGAGGAACATTTCATGAAGTCCGACAAGCCGACCGACACTCTTCCTCCTCTCTACGCGCGTTGGATGGACGATCTCCTGCGGTCGCCGATCCCCCACGAGACGCGGGCCACCTGCGACGACTGCGCCATGTGCGCGCCGGAAGGCGAGCGCGACGGCAACGAGTCGATGTATTTCAGTCCGGTCACCAAGTGCTGCACCTACCAGCCGGAGCTGGCGAATTTTCTGGTGGGCCGGGCCCTGGACGACCGGGACTTCGCCTTCAGCGCCGGGCGCAAGACGCTGGAGAAGCGCATCGATGACGGCGTCGGCGTGATCCCGCTCGGCCTCCAGCAGTCGGCGATCTTCCAGGTCCTTTACGAAAACGGCAAAGAGGCCTTCGGGCTCGCCAGCTCGCTGCGGTGTCCGCACTACCTGGAGGAAGGGGGCGGGCGCTGCGGCATGTGGCGCAACCGCAATTCCATCTGCGCCACCTGGTTCTGCAAGCACGAGCGCGGCGTGTTGGGTCTGTCGTTCTGGCATCACATGCGCGATCTCCTGTTGGCGGTGGAGAAGACGCTCGCCGCCTGGTGCGTCCTGGAGGCGGACTTCGAGCCAGCCGCGCTCCCGGTCCTGTTTCCGATGCGTCACAGGGCGGGCCCCCGCGCGTCGATGAGCGCGGCGGACATGGACGGCCGTGTCGATCCCGCCCTGGCCCGCCGCTTGTGGGGGCGCTGGCTCGGCCGCGAACGCGAGTTCTACCGGCAATGCGGAGCCCGCGTTTCGGCGCTCGATTGGAAGGACGTCGCGCGGATCGGCGGCGCGGACGTGGCCGTCCAGGCACGGATGACGCGGTTCGCCTTCGAGGAGATGAGCTCGGAGAAGCCTCCCGAAAGGCTGCAGGCCGGCGCGTTTCACATCGTGGCGTCCGGCGTGGAGGGAGTCCGCGTGGTGGGTTATTCGGGGAGCGATCCCCTCGATCTCGATCCCGCGGTCCTCGAGATCCTTCCCTACTTCGACGGACGGCCCACGTCGCAGGCACTCGCGGCGATCGAGAAAGACCTCCATGTCCGTGTGGAGGAAGACCTGGTCCGCCGTCTCGCCGACTTCGAGATCCTGAAGGCGTCCAAGCCAGCCTGACGAGCCCGGCGCGGGCTCAGGAGGTGCGCGGAGTCGCCGGGTATTCCGGGAGTCCGGCGGACTTCGGCGCGAGGAGCCCGAGCCGTTATGAGATCACGATCCCGCTGCCGCGGGGGGCGATCTTCTGGCTGGCTCCCTCCCTGGAGATCCTTGTGAGAGAGAAGCTTCCGCCGCGAACGCGCTTCGCTTTGCCGGCCGATAGGCTCTTCGCCTTGAGGTTCTTGACCTTCGTCGTCGTCGTTCTTCTGCGTTTGGTTGCCATGACTCGGCTCCCTTCTGGTTCCGCGACGCTGCTGTCAGCAGGAGACCGGCGCGGGCGCCGGCTCTCGAAAGACCCCTTGGATCGCCGGACGGACCGCAGGAACGTCGCGCTCCGGCCGAACGACCACGATCTCCTGTCCCCGTAACTCCTCCAGGAGCTTCCCGGCATCCTCCGGATCGCCTCCGAGGCGCCGGGCATGCTCTGCGATCTGACGCTCGGATCGCGGTAACGCGAGGAATTCCAAAAGCTTCGCGGTCCTGGGCGCCAGCTCAAAACTGTGAATCTCGTCGGTGGCCGGAGGGACGAAGAGCAGGAGATCCCGGCGCCCCTTCCGAAGGGCCGAGGAGATCGTGGCCGATTCGCTGCCGGCCTCCTGGATTGCCTGGAGAATTCGCGGCGCGTCGTGGACGCCGCGAAGGACCGCGGCGCGCGCGCTCAGAACGAGGCGGCGACCCCGCGCGGGTCCTTCGGTCGATCGTCCCGTCCCGGGTAGGGGCGCCCCAGCGGTGGGGCGCTCGAAGAGGATCCGGGCCGTGCGGAGGTACTCGAACAAGGACGCGAGATAGTGGGATCCGAACTTCTGTTCGACGTAGGCGCAGACGAAGGAATCGTCGTAGGGAGCGGCTCGATCCGTCTGGACGGCCCAACGCTCCATGTCTTCGAAGAGCCGGCTCAATCGGCCTTCGAAGAACTGCACGAGGTGGGCGATCGGCGCATACCCGAGCCCCTGCATGGTGAGGTAGAGCGAGGTCACGAAAACGTTGCGCCGACGTGGCACGCGCGTCGGATAGAAGTGGTGGTTCAGGAAGACGCTGGGGGCGCCGCGCATGACCTCGGGATCATCGGGCTCGAGGGTGGGGAAGTTGAAATCGGAGATGTGGCCGTCGTAGTCGAGGGTCGCCGCGAGCCGCTGCGAGAGGCCGGTCCCCGGCTCCGGAGTGAGCAGATGGAGTTGGACGGTCAAGCCCGTCGGATGCCTGGCGAAGCACCGCCCCATCATGTCCAGCGTCTCGTCCTGGTCACTCTGCTCCTCGTCCGGAAATCCGGTGATGAAAGAGGCGACGCCCTCCATTCCCAGGCGCCGGGTCTCGGCGATGCCCGGTTCGACCAGCGCGAGATCGAGGTGCTTGTCCACGATTTTCTGAAGCCGCGCGGAGCCGGTCTCGATGCCGTAGTAGATCGAGCGACAGCCCGAGGCCGCCATTTCCGCCAGCAGCTCCTCGTCCACGCAGTCCATCCGGGCGGAGCAGCCCCAGGTGTAACCCTTGCCGCGGATGTACCGGCAGAACGCCAGCACCTTGCGGCGGTCCACGGTGAAGAGGTCGTGGGTCAGGCCGAACCGCGTGAAGCCGTAGCGCGCGTGCAGGTAGTCCATCTCGGCGCCGATGCGCTCGGGGGACTTCAGGCGGTAACGCCGGCCGAAGAAGGTGGCCGTCGAGCAGAACGTGCACTGGAAGGGGCACCCTCGTCCCGCCTCGATCTTCATCTCGGGCAGGTCCAGGCCCTCGAGCGGATAGCTGTCGAACGCCGGGAAGGGCAGCGTGTCGAGGTCCGTGATCAGGGGCTCGCCCGGATTCGCCGCGACGCCGGCCGAGGTGCGGTAGGTGACACCGGGGATCTTGCTCAAGTCGCCGCCCGACAGCGCCTCCAGGACGGGCAGGAGGGTGAGCTCTGCTTCGTTCCTCACGACGAGGTCGAAGCAGGGGAAGCGGCTGAGGATCTCACGATCGAGGATCGTTGCATGCGGTCCGCCCAGGAGAATGGGTAAACGCGGTTTCCGAACCTTCAGGTACTGGGCAATCTTGAGCGTGCAGATGAAGTTGCAGCCGAGAGACGTGAACCCGACCGCGTCCGGCTCCTCGCCCAGGAGACGATTGGCGGTATCGCGGTAGAGCGATGCCCCCAGCCGCAGGCGGCCCCGAGCCAGCTCGAGCTTCGGATCGTAGAGCGTCGCGGTATGCCCGGCTCCCCGGGCGACGGCGACGAGCGAGATGAGACCGAGGTGCGGCTGCAGGTAGAGGTTGTCCGCGCGGCCTTCCTCCAGGAGCAGATTGTCGACGAGAATCAGGCGCATGACCACCTCCCTGGAACGACCCCGGTCGGGCCGCAATGTCTCGACGGATCCGCCGTCGAGGATCCACCAGTCTCGATCCGGCTCGGACGAATGATGCGCGGGGTGGAGGAGGCGAAGACCCGACCGGTCCCCGCCCCCCGCTGCTCGCTACTTGATGAAGATTCGCTTCGAGCTCGCGTCTGCGATCTTCACCGTCGGACTTTCCTTGTAGGCCGCGCCGAATGAAAAGCTGCCGCCGCGAACGCGCTTGGCTTTCCCTGCCGATAGGCTCTTGGACTTGAGGCTCTTGACCTTCTTCGTCGGACGCTTTCCTCGCTTGGTGGCCATGGTGAACTCCTTTCCCGGTCGTGTTTTTCTTCGGTTCTTCGTCGGTCAGCTTCGGCTGCTTCGGGGCCCAGGGCACCGGCACCGCTCTTCTCGAGCGATGGTCAGTACTTTCTGTTGGCTTTGACGTCCCAGCCGCCGCCCTTGATTCTCTTTGCGCTGTTGGTGCTCAGAGCTTTCGGCTTGAGACTCGATACCTTTGTCCGGGTTTTGCGGGGTTTCTTCGCTGCCATTTCGACCTCCTTTCAACGGAATGGGTGCGCCGTCACATCGATTCTGAGGCTCCAGACGTCGCTTCTTGTGGCCGGGTCGGCCGAGCCGTCTGCGAAAAGTGCCGCGAGTCGGGTCGAGGATCAGGTCCCTTTCTTGAAATGATGGCCGGTCCCGCCCTTGACGCGCTTCGCGTGGTCCGCCCTGAGCGTCTTCAAGGCCAGAGCTTTGGCTTTCCTCGGGGTCTTCGTCTTAGGGGTTGACGCCACGCCATGTCTCCCTCCTCTCTTCGGTTCATCGGCCGGGCGAGCGGGTCGTGTCCGCTCGAAGATCCGTTTCGACTCTCGAGCGGAGCGGCGCTCGTTTGCCGGTGAACGTCCTGTCCTCGGACGCGCGCCCGGTCCTGGCCTGGTTCCTTGACGCTTGATCCTGCCTGCTTTGCGCGAACCCGCGCGCTTCGCGGAAGTCCGAGAGACCGCCGCGCGGGCGCGGAGCCGATCTCGTCGGTTCGGTGGCGGCGATCACGGCGCCGCCCTCCCGAAGCGTTCGCACACAGGCGAGGGCCTGCGAGGGGTCGCCGCCGAGGGACCGTGCGAAGTCGCCCACCTCGGCGATCGAGCGGGGCAACGAGAGAAACCGCGTCAATTCCCGGGCCCCGGCGTCCAGCTCGAACGTCTGGATCTCGAAGGAACCTTCGGGAACGAAGACCAGGAGGTCGAGGCGCCCCTGCTGCAGCGCGGGAGGAATCGCCCCGGTCCTGCCGTCGGCGGCCTCGCTGAGCGCCTCCAGAATCCGGGGCGCGTTGTGGATGTCGGTCAGCGCCGCGGCCCTGGGGCTCAATACGACCCGCGGTTGCGCGACGAGCGGCCGCCGGACCGGCCGCGGCGCCGCGCCAACGGAGGCTCGGCTCAGGGATCGGGCGGACTGGAGGTATTCAAAAAGCGAGACCAGGTAGTGGTCCTTCCACCTGTCGCGGACGTACGCACAGACAAGCTCGCCGTCGCAGGGCCCGGTGCGTCCCGTCGCCACGAACCAGCGGTCCATGTCCTCGAGGAGACGGCTGAACCGGCCCTCGTAGAACTCCGTCAGGTGCGCGACCAGCTCCGAGCCGAAGGTCTGCAGGGCAAGGTTCGCGGACGTGACGAACACGTGCCGCCGGCGCGGGACGACCGTCGGGTAGTAGTGGTGGTTCATGAAGATTCCCGGGTGCCCCTGCATGATCGAGGCGTCGTCCTCTTCCACGGTGGGCGAGATGTACTCGGTGACGTGGCCGTCGTACTCCAGGGCGTGCCCGAGACGCTGGGTCAGGCCGGTGCCGGGCTCGGGGGTCAGGAGGTGGATTTGGACGGTCACGCCCTGGGGATGGAGGGCCAGGCAGCGTCCGACCATGTCCAGGGTCTCGTCCTGATCGCTCTGCTCCTCCTCGGGAAAGCCGGTGATGAAGGAGGCGGTGGCGGTCATGCCCAGGCGTCTCGTCGCGGCCAGCCGCGGCTCGACCAGGTCGAGGTTCAGGTGCTTGTCCACGATTTTCTGCATCCGGGGAGATCCGGTCTCCACGCCGTAGTAGATCGAGCGGCAGCCCGAGGCCGCCATCTCCGCGAGGAGCTCGTCGTCCACGCAGTCCATCCGCGCCGAGCACTGCCAGGTGTAGCCCTTGCCCTGGAGGAAACGGCAGAACGCCAGGACCTTGCGCCGGTCCACGGTAAACAGGTCGTGGGTCAGGGCGAAATGGGTGAAGCCGTAGCGCGCGTGGAGATGGTCCATCTCCGCGCCGATCCTCTGGGGAGACTTCAGCCGGTATCGACGGCCGAAGAACGTGGCCGTTGAGCAGAAGGAGCACTTGAACGGGCAGCCGCGGCCGGCTTCGATCTGGATGTACGGCAGGGCCAGGCTGGCCAGGGGATAGCTGTCGAACGCCGGAAAGGGGAGGGTATCGAGGTCCGCGATGAGCGGCTCGCCGGGATTAGCCGCCACGCCGCCCGCCGAGCGATAGGTGATGCCCGGGATCCGGGACAGATCGCCTCCGAAGAGCCCGTCGAGAACGGGAAGGAGCGTCAATTCCGCTTCGTTCCGCACGATGACGTCGAACTCGCCGAACGCGCTCAGGATCTCCCGATCCAGGATCGTGGCGTGCGGCCCGCCGAGCAGAATCGGAAGGCCCGGTTTCCGCGCCTTCAGGTGGCGGGCGATCTTGACGGCGCAGATGAAGGTGCAGCCGAGCGAGGTGAACCCCACGACGTCGGGGTCCTTCTCCAGGAGCCGGTCGGCGATCTCCCGATAGAGCGGCTCGCCGACGTTGAGGCGCCCGCTGGCCAGATCGACCTTCGGGTCGTAGAGCCAGGCGGTGTGCCCCGCGCCGTTGGCCACGGCGATGAGCGAGATCAGGCCCAGATGAGGCTGGAGGTAGAGATTCTCGGCGCGCCCGTTTTCGAGCAGGAGATTGTCGACGAACACGACCCGCATGGAATCACCTCATCGATCCGGCTGTCCGCCCCGCGCTTCCCGACGCGAATCCGTCCCCGCGCGGGGGCCGCGACGGGCGGCCCTCCCCGCGCGAGAATCCGCCGCTACTTGTTGTAGAGCCGGCTGAGGGTGGCGTTGTCGGCCTTCTGGTGAAGGCCCTGACTCCGGACGCCGAAGGAAAATGACCCGCCCCGGACGCCCTTGGCCTTGCCCGCCGAAAGGCTCTTGGACTTGAGGCTCTTGACTTTCTTGGTCGGACGCTTTCCCCGCTTGGTCGCCATGAGTTGTGCTCCTTTCTCGATGGTTGTTGTTTGCTCCGGTGAGGTCGTCCGCTCGGTGTTCCCGCGCGGCCGTCCTCGCCCGAAGCGCGCTTGGTACGTCGACTAGGCCTTCTTGTTCGCCATGAGATCCCAGCCGGAGGCCGGGCGGACGCTGCCGTCGGCCATCCGGGTGGACTGCAGGTGGATATTGCCTCCGCCCTTGACCGCCTTGGCCTGCTTGCCGGTCAGTTTCTTGGCGCGGAGATCCTTCACGCTGCGGGCTGGTTTCTTTCCGCTTGGAGTCGCCATGATTAACTTCCTTTCTTGCTTCTCGTTCCTGAGGGTGACCCGTTCTCTGCTTACGATTGCTGCTCGCTCGGGGAGCCCGCGGCCTAGTAGGCGGGATCCTTGCTCGATCCGTCGCAGGGGAGCGGCCGGCTCCGGACCTTCTCGGTCTCGCCGATGTAGCCGCCCTGGACGCCCTTGGCCCGATTCGCCTCCAGGCTCTTGGTCCGCAGATCCTTGATCTTCTTTGCCCGAGCCTTTTGCTTTGTGGCCATCTCGTTCTCCTTGCCGCCCTCTCGATTCGCAAGCTCCGGATGCGTCGATCTTGCCGAGGCGTACCGGTCACGCCTTCTTGGTGATGTTGGCAACCCCCGTCTTGGCGTCGGCCTTGTCGCCCTTGATGGCGCCGCCTTTGACCTCGCCGGCCCGTCTCGATCGGACCGGCTTGGCCGATAGCGCTTTGATCCTCTTGCCAACCGCTTTCGGCTTCCTCTCGGGCATTTTCGTTTCCCTTCGTTGAACGTACTCAGGCGATCGAGGCCCGGACTTCGCCGCCGGCGCCTCTCCCACTCACTTGCCGAAATGCTCTCCCGTCGCGCACTTCTGAAAGAGCACGGCCGAGGACTTGTCGACGAGCTTGGTGATACCACCCTTGACACGACGGGCGCCGTCCGCCGAGAGCTGTTTCGCGGCCAGCGTGCCGATCTTCTTCTTCTTCCCTCGCTTGGTTGCCATGGGTCGTCCTCCCGCGATGCTGCGGCGGGAATGCCGCAGACCGATTCGTCGCATCGAGTTCCTTACTTGCGCTTGCGTTTGCGGGGCGATGCCTCCGGCTTCTCTTTCGGGACGTCCACGTCTCCAAAGATCCGTTTCCCCGCCCCGCCCTTGACCTCATCGCGCGGCGCCAGGTCCTTGAGCAGGAGCACTTCCGTCGTTCTCCCGCGTTCTCTTTTTTTCATCGCAGTTCCCTCGTGGAGTGATCCATGGGTGCGGCGTCCTTTCGTCCTGGCATGGTGATCGCTGGAGACGTCACGGCTTGTGCATCCGCTTGCCGGTCGGCAGTCCCGACGCCGCGTCGCGCCCGCCGCGGACGCTCCCCGATAGCGCCGCCGGCGTCTTTCCGGCGGGCAGATCGGCGACCTTCTTTCCCGTCTTCGTCGCCCGTTTGGCCTTCATGATCTCCTCCTTCGTGCTTCGTGGGTGCATTCTGGTGCGACGCCGGAGCGCCTCAGGCGGAGCCCAAGCGGGCCGGCCTGGTATTGGTCCCTGGACAGGGGCCGCCCTTGACCAGCCTGGCCTTCTCGCCGGCCAGGGTCTTGACCTCGAGCTCCGGGACCCTGGGCGCCGTCCTTTTCGCGTGCTTCGTATTCATCGCGTCTCCTCCAGCGCAAGGCAGAGTCACGGCTTCACGCCTCTCTGCACCGCCGGCAGGCCACGGTCCGGACCGTCCAGTCTTCGAGGGTCGTTCGGCCAGTTGATCGGCCCGCCCTTCACGCGCCGGGCCTCGGCCTTGCTCACGTTTCTGGTCTTCAGATCGCCAACTTTGCGGATCGGAACCTGGATTCCTTCGCTGTTGCTCATGGTGCCTTCCTCTCGATCTCTGCGCCTAGAGAAAGCACCTTCCTTGCCATCGGGCTCGGGGCCGCCAAACGTTGCGGGCAAAGAGGTTCGACGCGGCTCGGCTCGGACTGCCTCGGCGGTGCGGTCTCGTTTCGCGACCATTTCAACCCGACTTTGAAGCACTTCGCGAATCGACCGGCTAGGCCTCGGCGAGCTTGCGGTCGAGCGTTGAGCGGGAGATGCCCAGAGCCTTGGCCGCCCGCCGCTTGTTCCCTCCCATCCGGGCCAGGACATCGCGCACATGGCGTTGCTCCGCCGCCGCGAGAGTCAGGTTTCCCTCGTCCCGAGTCGGAGGGGCCCCGGTCGGGCCGGAAACGGCGAGCGGCGAGAGACCGCCTTGCGTCAATGGCTGAAGAATCAAGGTCTCCGCCAGGATGACCTCGTCCGGTGCCATCGCCACCGCAGCGTCGATCACCCGGGAGAGCTCCCTCAGATTGCCGGGCCAGGGATAGGAAAAGAGACGCTGCGCTGCCTCGCGCTCGAGGCCCACGATCGACTTGTCTTGACGGCGGCTGGCACGGGCCACTTCCGCCGCGAGGAGCAGGGGCAGGGCCTTGCGACGCTCGCGCAGCGGCGGGAGCGTGATGGTCAATCCTCCGATCCGAAAGAGGAGGTCCCGCCGGAACCGCTCCGGTTCCGTGAAGAGGTCCAGGGGAAAGTGGGTCGCGGAGAGGACCCGCACATCCGCCACCTGGATCGATTCGGATCCCAGCCGCTCGAACTCTCCGTATTCGATCGCACGTAGGACCTTGGCCTGGGCCGTCGGGCTCATGTCGGCGATCTCGTCGACGAAGAGCGTCCCGCCGTGGGCGAGCTCGAATTTTCCCTTGACCCGGTTCTGAGCGCCGGTGAAGGCGCCGCGCTCGTGGCCGAAGAGCTGGCTGTCCAGCAGCGTGTCGGAGAGCGCCGCGGCGTTGAACGACACAAAGGGGCCGCGGGCCCGCGAGGACGAGTTGTGAATTGCCCGGGCCAGCAGCGTCTTCCCGGTGCCTGATTCGCCCAGGATGAGGATCGGCAGGTCGATCCTCGCGGCCATGCGCGCCTGGTCGAGGCACTTCTGCATCGGCTCGTCGATGCCCTGGTAGTCGTCGAGGGTCCAGCGCAGCGCGTCGGTTGCCGGTGTCATGGCCGATCGCTCTCCGCGCTCACTTGGGAGGCGCTCCGCCGAGGCTTTCCTTCAGCTGGCGCAGCGGCTCGAAGGCATAGGACACGAGCGACCGTCTCCCGACGATGACCCGCGCGCGGCCTCCCATGCCGGGCTGCACCGGGCGCCTCGATCCGGCGACGGACACGGAGTCGTCCTTCAGATCGGCGAGCGCGCGAAACGTCCCGTCTTTCTCTCCCATCGAGGCGGGGCTCACCCAGCGGATCGTCCCATAGTGGACGCCGTAGCGTTGATAGGGGAAGGCGTCGTAGAGAAGCTTGACCGGTTGTCCCGTCCGCAGCAGGGCCAACCCATCCTGGGGGATCGTCAGCTCGGCCTCGACCTTCTGTCCCTGGCAAGCGACCTCGGCCAGAAGGTCTCCCTCCCGCACGGTGGCGCCGACGGCGCGAACGGACATCTTCAACACGCTCCCGGTGCACGGAGCGACGGCGGTCAACTGGCTTCCGGTCTGAGCCAGCTCCGTTCCCAGCATGGCCGACCGAATCTTCGCCTTGTCGGCGTCATCGGTCAGTCCCTGCTCGGTCTGCTGGAACTCCAGCTGCTTGGCCTGACGCTCGTACTTGATCTTCTCCAGAGCCCGCAGCGTGTCCTCCCGGTCGGACTTCGCCTGCTGGGCTTCCACCTGGAGGCGATTGATCTCGATGCGCAGCCGGGCCAGGTCCGTCCAGCTCGAGATCCCCTCCTCGAATGCCTTCTTCTGACGCTGGGCCAGCTCGCTGGCGATCGAGAGCTCCTCGGTGTTCATGCGAATCGTCTTCTGGAGGTTGTCCAGCTTGTTCTTCAGCCTCGATTCTTCCTCGCCTTGGGCGCGCTCCTCGCTCTGGTAGCGCTCCCGGGCGGTGGAAAGCTTGCTGTCGGCCCCGGCGAGCTCGGACTTCAGGCTTTGCCACTCCGCGGAACGGTCCCCCACCGGGGGAGAGGCCAGGACGACGAGGACCTCTCCGGCTCGGACAGGCTGCGCGTCAGCCGCCCGAACGTCGGTCACGATCCCGTCCTTGAACGCGCGGACGGGGTCGGTTCCGTGGACCGGGACCAGGACGAACCGCGCGGTGATCGTCTCCGGAACGTGGAGCGACACCGACGCGACGGCCACGAACGCGAACAACAGAATCAACGTGATGGCCAGCCCGCGCGCGGCCCAGTGCGGCGGATCGGAGCCCAGGAACGGGGCATCGGCCGGGATCGCGGAATCGGCTTGTGTGCTCATTAGTCTGAGGCTCCCAGCTGCTGGCTGGACAGGTAGTAGTACAGACCCTTGCGTTTCAGCAGCTCGTCGTGCGTGCCCTGTTCGACCAGGCGTCCCTTTTCCAATACGAGGATCCAGTCGGCGTTGACGATCGTGGAGAGGCGATGGGCGATCACGAACGAGGTCCGCCCTTCCAGGAGTCGCCCGAGATTTTCCTGGACCGCCCGCTCCGACTCGGTATCGAGCGAGCTGGTGGCTTCGTCGAAGATCAGGACGGGCGGCCGGGCGTAGACGGCCCGGGCGATGGCCACGCGCTGTTTCTGGCCCCCGGACAACGCCAGGCCGCTCTCACCGACCTTCGTTTCGTATCCCAGCGGAAGGCGGTCGATGAACTCGTGGGCGTTGGCCACTTGGGCTGCCCACAGGACGCGGTCCATGTCCGGCTCCTCCTCTCCGAAGGCGATGTTGTGGGCGATCGTGTCGGCGAAGAGGAAATTCTCCTGCAGGACGAATCCGACCTGCCGGCGCAGATCGCGATAGTTCAACGTCTTCAAGTCGACGCCGTCGAAGCTGATCGAGCCCGCCGTCGGCTCCAAAAGGCCGGCCAGGCACTTGACCAGCGTCGTCTTGCCCGAGCCGCTCCGGCCGACGATGGCCACGAACTTGCCCGGCGCGGCCTCGAAGGTGATCTCCTTCAGGATCTCCGGCGATTCCGGCCCTCCGTAGGAGAAGCCCATGCCGTACAGGCCGACGCGGCCTTCCAGGCTCCGCACCGGCGTCAGGCGCGAGTGGTCGGCGCCCTGCTCGGGCTCCTGCTCGAAGACGTCGTTCAAACGGTTGAGAAGAACCGCGGAGTGCTGCCAGTTGTCCCAGATCGTCAAGAGCGTCAGGATCGGAGCGTTGGCCAGGGCGACGATCGAGTTGAACGCCACCAGGCCGCCGATGGTCAGGGCTCCTGCCATGACCTGCCGCGCCCCCACCCACAGGAACAGGACCGTGGTCAGGAGCGTCACGGCCTGGACCGCGCCGAGATAACCCATCATCGTGAAGTCGGAGCGGAAGAGCTTGCGGGCCACGCCGAGGAACTCGGTCAGCATCAACTGGCGGAAGGAGCCTTCGGCCCCCATCGCCTTGACCGTCTCGATGCCTTTGATGGCGTCGATCTGATGGGAGTGGTACTTGCCGAAGGAGTCCTCGAGGGTGTCGAAGATCGGACGCAGCCACCGCGACGAGAAGAACATCATCACGGCGTACAACGGAGCGGTGGCCAGGAATACGAGCGTCAGCTTGGGGCTGTAAAGGACCATCAAGAGGAGGCTCGCCGCGAGCTGCGTCGCGGCGGTCACGCCGGCGACGCCGCTTTGCACCAGGAATTCGCGCACCTGCCGGACTCCCTCCAGGCGCCTCTGGATGTCGCCGGTGCGGCGCGACGTGAAGTACGTCATGGGCAGGGACAGCAGCCGGCGCGTCAAGAAGTCGAGCGTGGAGGCGTCGATGCGGACGGCCACGAAACTCAAGAGGTAGCGCTGGAGCCCGAGCGAGAGGACCAGGAACACCATCACCACGCCCATGGACATCATGAGGATGTTCAGGAGCGATACGTCCTGCTCCACCAGCACGCGGTCGACGACCACCTGGGTGAAGACGGGCAGGACCATCTGGAGCGCGGCCACGATGATGGAAAGGCCGAAGGCCTGGAGCAGGATCCGCGTGAACGGGCGGAAGAAGGGGGACACCCACGCCAGGTTGGAGACGCTGACCGGAGCCTTCTCGAACGCGCTGGTGTAGTCGAAGAGCGCGGCGTAGCCGCTCCACCGTTTCTCGAACTCCTCGCGCGTGAAGCGGCGCAGTCCCACGGCGGGATCCGCCACGCGGCAGTGGGTCTCGGTCACGTCGTAGAGCACGACCCAGTGGTTGCCCTCCCAGTGCACGATGGCCGGCACCGGCATCTGCGCGAGGTTGCGGGGCGAAGCCTTGACCGATCGCGCGGCCAGTCCCAGCTCGGACGCCGCGGCGCAGAGGCCGCGCAGGCTGGTGCCGTCGAGTGACGTGTGGACGAGCTGGCGGATGCGCGCGAGGCTGACCGCGCGGCCGAAGTGCCGGCACACCATGGCCAGGGCCGCCGCGCCGCAGTCCATCTCGTCGATCTGATGCACCATCGGGAAACGGCGGATCCGGTCCGACTTCTTGAGGAAGTACCCTCCTTCGGCGAAGGGCCCGTACCCGGACTGGGTGCGCTCTTCCGTCTCCTCCTCTCCCTGGTCGATCTGGTCCAGGGAGACCTTCATCGTCACGGTCGTCTCGGCCGGAAGGTTCTCTTCGGCGAAATCGAGGGGCACGCGCGCGACGTGCTTGTACTCGTACTGCGCGATGCGCTCCTCGATCTGAGTGCGGAAGTCGGGGTACGCCTCGAGCAGCTTGCGCATCGTCGCGGGAAGCAGGGCCAGGAGCTGACAGTCGGAGACGGCTTCCACGCTGGCGGTTCGGGCCGATCCGCGGAGCACCGACATCTCCCCGAAGAAATCGCCCTTTCGAAGATAGGCCACGTACTGGCGCCGGCCGCCCTCCTCGGTGAAGACGCGCAGCCGCCCTTCCTCGACAAAATACATGGGGCCGGCCGCGTCGCCCTGCCGCAGCACGAGCCGGCCCTGCGCGACCGAGACCGGTTGCAGGTCGGCCAGCATCGTCCGAAGGGCTTCGGCCGGCAGCTGCGCGAACGGAGTGAAATTGTGGAAGAAGTTGGAGAGGCGCCGGTGGCGGATCTGAAGCTCCAGGTACTGTCGGATTTCGGGGCTCTGTGAGACCAGCGCCTCGAAGACCGACTTGTCCAGGCGCAGCGCTCGCAGATCGGTCGAAGCCCGGACCGTGGCCGTTCGCGTGGAATGCTCGAGCAGACCCATTTCGCCGAAGGCGTCCCCCGGGCGCAGCGTGTCGAGCGGGATCTCTTCCCCACGCTCCGACCGCTTGACGATGCGCGCCTTGCCCGATGCGAGGACGTAGAAGGCGTCGGCCGGGTCTCCCTCGGCGACGATCGTCTCGCCGAAGGTGAACGTCACCGGCACGAAGCTGCCGACCACCAGCGCCCGGGCGTCGGCCGGAAGCAGTCTCAGAATCGGGAGGCCATCGAGCAGCTCGCGATCTTCCATTGCCCCTTCCTTCGGGTTACACCCGCTCCTGCCAGTGCACGCGCGCCGCCAGCTCCTGTTCGACGAAACTCGCCTGGAGCGCCTCTTCCGCGCGGCGGCGGACATCCGGGTTGTCCTCGGAAGGGGCGGACTTGTTGTGCAGGAGAAAGACGTGAAACCCGTCTCCGAACGCGAGCGGGCCCACCAGCTCGCCCGGGCGGGCGCTCAAGAGGCCGGGCCTCGCGCTCGCGTCGAGATCGCTCAGATACAACTGCGTCCGCTCGACCGGTATGTGGGCGCTGGCGGCGACTTCCGAGAGGGACACGCCATCCTCCTCCAGGCAGAGCCATGCCTCGCGGGCGGCGGTCTCGTCGTGGAACGTGAGCGAGAAGACGTCCAGGCGGATCCAATCGAGCCGGTGCGCCTCGATTTGGGCGCGGACCGCGGCCGGCGTCGAGATCCGACGCGAGTAGGTCTCGAACGTCCGCTCGAGTCGCGAGAGCGCGTCCACCTCTTCCTCCGGCGGGGAGGGCAGCCCGATCCGCTCGAAGGCGGCGGCGACCTCGCGCCCTTCGGCCGCGATGGCTTTCGGATCGGCCTCGGCGGTGCCGTCGGGCATCTCGCCGGCGGCCCGTTCGGCGATCGCGGCGCGCGCGGCGAGCCTCTGGGCGAAATCCGCGAGGGCCCCGGAGCAGGCCGCTTCGGCGACCACGCTCTGCGCAACCTCATCCGGATCCGGGTCGTCCGGAGGGCCCGCTGTGTTCGAGCCCCGGCTGGCCTGGCGCAGAAGCGAGCGCTCGACATAGTCGGCCCAGTCGTCCACGGTGATGCCGAAGCGGCCGAGCCAGGCCTCCATCTCCTCGGCCGTGATGAGCTCCCGCTCGTAGCGGAACTCCTGTCCCGCGGCTTCGATCTGTTCCTCCGAAGGCCGGGCGTCCTGCGCTTGAGCTTTCTGGACCAGCGCCAGGCCCAGCCGGGTCTGCTGTTCGAGGACGGACCAATCCCCGCGCAGAACTGCCGCGGTGACGACATCTCGCCACGTATACGCTCGAGAGCCCACTGAAAAAGCGCTTTGTTCCAAGAGATCCTTCATGGTTCCCGGAACCGACGGTTCAGGCGCCGGGATTATAGTGCGCGCAAAAGCCGGAACCGAAGGCAGATTCTCCCGCGACCGCGGGGGAACGAGGAGGATCCTGATGAGGAGGTTCGCCCTGGGCATGGCCCTTTTGCTGGTTTCCGGAGCGCGGGTGTGGGCTCAGACCGGGGGTTCCCGGGTCGACCCCTTCGACCTGACCCGCTTGAAGGACTTCACCGCGCACCGCGCCTCCTCGGACAACCCGGATCCCAACAGCAACGACGACAGCAAGCGGCCGATCCCCGGGGAAACGGTGACTCTGGCTGACCTGACCGGGCCGGGGATCGTCACGCACATCTGGATCACCATCGCCGCCAACGAATACGGGTGGCCGCGCCTGCTGCGTCTGCGGGTGTACTACGACGGGAGCCGGGTCCCGTCGGTGGATGCCCCGATCGGAGACTTCTTCGCCGTGGGCCATGGGTTCGAGCGGCCGGTCAAGTCGATCATCCTGCGCGACAGCTCCGAGGGGCGTTCGCGCAACAGCTACTGGCCGATGCCGTTTCGCCGTTCCTGCCGCATCGCTGTCACCAACGAGGGAAGCCGCCGCGTGGCCAACCTCTACTTCCACGTGGACTGGGAGAAAGTGAAGGCTCTCCCCGAGAGCACGCCTTACTTCCATGCCCGTTACCGGCAGGAGCTCCCGGCCTGCTGCGGCAAGGACTACGAGATCGCCAGCCTCCACGGCCGGGGACACTACGTCGGCACGGTCTACTCGGTGGTCCAGGCCGAGGCCGGGTGGTTCGGGGAAGGGGACGATCACTTCTTCATCGACGGCGAGAAGCAGGCCTCCATCAAGGGCACCGGGACGGAGGATTACTTCAATGACGCCTGGGGGTTGCGCGTGGACGACGGGCCCTACGCCGGGGCCTCGGTCGCCGAGGGCACGGGCCTGGGCGCCCGAATGACCGCCTTCCGCTGGCACCTGGTGGATCCCATCCCCTTCCAGCGCTCGTTGAAGTTCGAGATCGAGCACAAGGGCTGGACCTTCAATGCGGACGGCGCGGTCAAGTCCGCGTTCGGGGAGCGTACGGACCTGCTCTCCTCCGTCGCCTTCTGGTATCAGCTGGGAATCGCCAGGGACCAGCCCGAGCTGCCCTATGGCGCGGCGCGGCTCCCGCAGGGCAACGCCCGCCAGATCGAGGTCGAGGATTCGGTTTCCGACGCGAAGGCCGAGAAAGGAAAAGTCTCGGTGCAGAAGGACCTCTTCTGGTCCAAGGACGTGCTCTTCTTCGAGGCCGAGGGTCCGGGCGCCAAGGTCGACGTTCCGCTCGACGTTCCCGAGGACGGCGACTACGAGCTGGTGACCCAGGTGGCCCAAAGCTACGACTACGGGAAGTACAAGGCGCTCCTGGACGGGAAGCCGGTGACTTCCGCGCAGCTCGAGCACGAGCCGGGCGCCGACGTCTTCTCGATCGGCGAGTTCGACGGCTACCACGACGAGACCTACGTGGGGATGGACGTGCTCCTGGGCTGGCCGCGCCTGACCAGGGGCCGGCACACGATCACGTTCGTCTGCACCGGGAAGAACAACCTTTCGACCGGCTTCAACCTGGGCGTGGATAATCTCATCCTGGCGCGGACCGGAGCGCAGGCCTGGGCCGCGGCGGCGCAGGTCCACGCCCCCAGAATGCCGTCCGGGACCGTCGCAGAGGTCGCTGCCGTCTTGAACGACCCGGATCGCATCGAACGCGGCCTCGCTGCCCTCGTCCTGAAGGAGCGGGGACCGGCGGCGCGGCCGGCCCTGCCGGCGCTCATCGAGCGGCTGAAGGACCCCGACGCGAACGTCCGCATGATGGCGGGCAATGCCATCGCCGCGATCGGGTCCGGCGCGGAACCGGCCCTGGGGGACCTGATCGAGGTGATCCGCCGCAAAGGCGAGGACGTCCAGGTTCTGCGCGCCGCGGCGCTGGCCCTGGCCGCGATCGGCAAGGCCGCTGCGCCCGCGCTGCCGGACCTGAAGGAACTGGCCAAGCTGCCGCGCGCCCGCTGGGCAGCGGAGGCCGCGATCCGGAGCATCGAGTAGGAAACGCCGAGAACGCCGAGAACGCCGGGAAGCGAAGCCGGAAGGGTGAAGTCCGGCGACGGTCATCGGATGGCACACGATAACAATGTATACCTTGTAGTCTCGCCTGGTACTGCAGCTCGCGGCGCGACCAAGTTTCGCCGACTGGATCGGCGAAACGACTCGCGCCGCGGGAGCCGGAGCGGAGCTCTCGGGATCAGGACCGCGGTCGCGCCATCAGGCGAGCCGCGGTCCGGTGCGCCAGTGAGGGCGCAGATCCCGAAGCGGAGCGTAGGCGCTAGTCGGCGACTCCCTGGATGAACGTCAGGTCCTGCGACTGGTTGTCGATGACCCCCGCATAGACCAACAGGGGCAGATCCAGGCTGCCGTGGACGACGCAGTAGGCGTTGGGCACATCGACGGTGATCCCGGCCACGGCGAAGATGTTGGAGACCTGGACCGAGGTGCGCGGCGGCGCGACGGCGCTGGTCTGGCCGAGCACCGCGCCGGTCGGATCGAAGAGCTTGAAGGTGATCGTTTGCGCCACGTCGTTGGCGTTGTAGGCGCCGACATTCGAGCGGAACCCCTGGGTGGTGGCCACAGAATGCGACAGCGAAGGGACGACGAGCCGGGTGAAGACCTGCTCGCGCAGCCCGGCGACGCCCATGCCGTTGGTCGGCGAGGGACGGGACGGCGTGTAGAGCCGGCTGTTGACGACGATCGGCCGGTCCGTGTCGACCTCGATCGCGCCGCCCGATTCCGCGGCGGCGAAGAGGGTGGAGATGATGTCGTCGAACTCGCGCATCTCGCGGGGGCTGAGGGCCACGCTCTGCGTGGCGTTCCCGCAGGAGCCCGAGAAGCAGCGGTAACGCAGAGTGACGTTGGCCGGTCCGCAGGCCGACGGGTTCAAGACCGTGACGTCGGTATGGAAGAAACTTCCGCCCGCTCCATGAATGGATGCGGCCACGGGAATGGTGACCCGGATCGCCGAGAGCGGAAGGTCCGTCTGGCCCTGGACGAACGTGAGGTCCTGCGACTGGTTATCGATGACTCCGGCATAGGCCAGCACGGGCTGGCCCAGATTTCCCGAGACCACGCAGTAGGCGTCAGGCACGTCGGTCGTGACGCCGATCACGCTGAAGATGTTGCTGACCTGGACGGCCGTGCGCGCCGCGACTGCAGCGGAGGTGTGGCCGAGCACCGTTCCGGAGCCGTTGTAGACCGCGAACGTCAGCGTCTGGGCCACGTCGCTGGCGTTGTAGGCGCCGACGTTGGAGCGGAAGCCCTTCGTCGGATCCGCCGAATGCGCGAGGGAAGTCACGACGGCAATGGGGACGGCGCGGACCTCGGGGATTCCCGGCACGCCCATGCCGTTGGTCGGGGAGGGACGGGACGGCGTGTAGAGCCGGCTCGTGACCACGATGTTCCCCGTGCTCGAGAACTCGATGGCCCCTCCCGATTCCGGCGCCTGGAACGTGGCCGCGATCATGTCGTTGAACGACCGCATTTCGAGCGGGGCGAGGGTGAAGACCTGGACCGCGTGGCCGCAGGGCGCGGTGAAACAATGGTACGTCGCCGTGACGTCGGCGGAATCGGTGCCGGAACGGTTGAAGACCTGCACGTCGGAATGGAAAAAGCTCCCGCCGGCGCCGTGGATCGATGCAGCCACCGGCACGGTGATTCTCGTCAGGAAGCCGTTGAGACGCCCGATCCTGTTGGCATTGTCTTCGGTGAACCACACCGAGTCCCCTGACCTCCGACGACGCCGGTGGGGCGGCTGTCCGGCGAGGGCAAAAGGTAATCGCTGACGACGCCAGCCGTCGTGATTCGTCCGATCCGGTCCGCTCCGAGCTCGGCGAACCACAGTGCGCCGTCGGGGCCCGCGTCGATGCCGTGGGGCTGGCTGTTGGGCGCGAGAATCGCGAAGGTGGCGATGACTCCGGCCGGCGTCACTCTCCCGACCTCACCGACAGAGGCGCCGGACGTGTGGGTGAACCAGAGATTCCCGTCCGGACCCGACGTGATCCCCTGGGAGGTCCCGCCGTCGGGGATGGCGAACTCCGTGACCACGCCCGAGGTGGTGATGCGGCCGATGCTGCTTCCCGTGTTCTCGGTGAACCAGAGCGCGCCGTCCGGGCCGGTGACGATGCTGGCGGGCGTCGCGGCTGGGGTCAGGAGAGGAAATTCCGTGACCGCTCCGGCCGTGGTGATGCGCCCGATCTTGTTGGCGAGCCTTTCGGTGAACCAGAGAGCGCAGTCGGGACCGGAAGCCAGCCCGCCCGGCTGGCCGGAAACTGCGAACTCGTCAATGATGACCGCCGAGCCGTCGGTGGGAACCGGAAGGTGCAGTCGGCCGATCTTGTTGGCCAGCCTCTCGGCAAACCAGATGTTGCCGTCCGGCCCGACCGTGATGCCGTCGAGATTGACGTTTGGCGTCGGGACGGGATACTCGGTGATGACTCCGGCCACTGTAATACGCGCGATCATGTTGGCGCCGCGCTCGGCGAACCAGAACGTGCCGTCGGGCCCGGCCGTCATTTCGTGCGGCTCGGCCCCCGGGAAGCCCCCGTTGTACTCCGTGATGGTCTCTGCGCAAACCGCCGGGGTCAGGGACAGGAACGCCAGGGCCAATCCGGGAAGGAAGCGCCGCATCGGAGCCCTCCTCGGAGAATCCGCCGCCCCCGCGCGCCGCCCCCCTCCCGAACGGCGCCAGGATCGGTCCTCCAACGGCCGCGCATTCTACACGCCGTTCGCTCTCCGGGGAAGGACTCGGCCCCGTGCGGCCGGGGCCGGAGCCCTCGTCGGTCGTTGTCGGGTCGATCATACGGTGGATCACCGAGACCCGATTGGCCGGGAACCCGCCCCGCGTGGCGTGCTCCCGGGCGGTCTCCTCGTCCGGCGCGACGTCAACGCAGTAGATCTTGTCGTCGGTGACGAAGCTCTCAACCCATTGGATCGCGGCCCCATCTGGGCAAGAACCCCGCACGATTTCTGGGAGATGGCCTTCATCTCCGCATTCGTCAGCTTGCCGGCTCCCGGGATGTTGCGCTCGATCACGAAATTGGGCACGAAGACCTCCTCGAAACGAACGTTCTCGGGACGCGCGTTATTTGTCCGGGAGTCGCGTGGTGCCAAATCGATCACCGGGCGGGCTGAACCGGGGGCGGCGCCGCCCGTTCCAGGCACACGACGACCCGTGGCGGCGCGTTCCCGGTCAATGGAAGAAAGGCTTCGACCGGGAGGCCTGTTCCCGCGCCGTTGGATGCGTAGATGTGCACCTCGGCGTGGTGCGCGTGGTTGCTTTGACGCGGACAGTATTCGACCACGAAGCGCTCGCTCTGCCCGGAGTCGACCGTCGCGAGAGCCGGCGGGTCGTGAATGCCGTCCGAGGCGAACACATGAAAATTCGACGCGTCCGGTCCCTCCAGCAGAATTCCCTGTCGGGACAGCGGAAGCGCGCCATCGTTGGCGATGAGAAACGCGGTTCTCCAGGGAAGAGGGGAGTCGGGCTGGCGCGAGAAGTCCAGATGATCCGGCTCCAGTGTCAGCGTGGCCAGGGGGAGGACCCGGGCCGTGAGGCCCGCGGAGACAGCAGCCGCGCCGCCGTCGGGATCGGTCAGCCGGAAGGCGATCGCGGCTTCCTTGCTGCCGGGGTCGGATGTCCGAAGGTGAATACCGATCGGCAGCGAAGCGCTCGGCCAGAGGTCGCGTCCCGCGGGCGGGAGACCGGCGACGTCCACGGAGAACTGCGCCGCGTCGCGACCGATCAACTCGATGCGCTCGAGTCTCCACTTCCCTCCCGCAAACGGGTTCTCCAGGACGAGCGAGCGGTTGTCGATCGGGACACCGGCGGGCGTGCTTCCGAGATCCAAAGTGGCCGACGAGAGCCTCGGGCCGGCCCGTCGGTTCATCGAGTTACCGAGCGTGAACTCGACGTACACCGGCGAGCTCGTGTCGAGGCCCTGGTTCCCGGGATCACCGGGGCGAAGCGTGAGCTGCCAGGTGATCGTCTGGCCGATGTCCTCGGGTCTCTCCTTGCTGAACGTCGGGGTGAAGGCGATCAGGCTCGGACAGTCCTGGTCGCTGATCTGGGTGGCATCGTTGGCCCCAGGCGCGCATTCGATCTGAGTGTCCTGGGGCTCGAACCTGTACAGAGTGAGGTAGCGCTTCGCTTCGGGATCGACCGCGGTCGGGGCGGGGAGAAACGCCCGTACCTTTGAGATGAAGAGAGCCGGGCTGAAGTTCTCGAAGAGCGTCCCGTCGGCCGTCGGCTCGCCGGCCCAGGTCCAGACGTCCCAGTCGGCGCCGTCGTTGCGGTGATCGAACTTCATGCGGCGTCCGAGCGCGCGGATGGTGCTCACGACTTTGTAGGCCGGGGAGAGGTAGATCTTGCCGAACGGTGGCGCGTTCGTCATCCCCGGCGGATACGGAAAGGCGAAGACGGAGTCCGTGTCGGCGCGGACGGCGCAGGTCCTCTGACAGTAGGGGAAATTGCCTGCGGTCTGCTCCGGGCAAGAGCTCGGAAGGTCCACGCAGCTGGCGAAGGCCACGGGGTTGATGCCCGAGTCGTACGGGTAAGTGCCCGGGGGAAAGTTCTGATGACCGCACTGTCGGAAGCTTCCCGGGAAGAAGGGCGCCCAGGATGCGGTGACGAGCGGGGGGTCGAAGGGCTGGTTCGTGTCCGCGTTGCGGTTGTCGCAGGCGGCGATCCGAATCGGAGGGACCGGTCCGCCGATCACTCCTTCCCCGAGTCCCCGGGAGACGGCCAGGATGCGCGCCGTCGCGATCACCTCCCAGGAGAGGATCGCGTCCTCCTCCACGGGCTTCCACAGGACGATGCTCGGCCGGAAGAGCTTCTGCTGCTCGGGGGTCAACGACTGGAGCGTCGCCGTGTGTGTGATTTCGATCCGATCGACCTTGACGTAGTCCTCATCCCGGCATCCGGTGCCCGCGCCCAGAGCGATCGCGCAGACGATCGCCGCGAGCCGCACCTCCGCACGATCCGACCGGGGCAGCGCAGCGAGCGGAGTCACTGGTCCTCTTCGCCGCGGATGAAGGCGAGGTCCTGAGACTGGTTGTCGATGACGCCGGCGTAGGGGAGAAGGGGGAGGTTCTGGTCGCCGTGGACGATGCAGTAGGCGTTGGGGACGTCGGTGGTGAAGCCGGCGGCGGCGAAGACGTTGCTGACCTGGACGGAGGTGCGCGCGGGGACGGGGGCGGAGACGTGGCCGAGCTGTGTGCCGGCGGTGTCGTAGAGAGTGAAGGACAGGGTTTGAGCGACGTCGTTGGGGTTGTAGGCGCCGACGTTGGAGCGGAAGCCTTTTGTGGAATTGGCGGAATGGGAGAGGGAGAGGAGGACGGCGGTCGTCGGAGCGCCGGCCTCGGGGAGGCCGGGGACGCCCATGCCGTTGGTGGGAGCCGGACGTGAGGGTGTGTAGAGGCGGCTGCCGACGACGATGGGCTGGTCGCTCGAGAACTCGATGGCTCCCCCGGACTCGGCGGCGGCGAACGTCGTGGCGATGATGTCGTCGAAGGACTTCATCTCTCGGGCTTTCAAGCTGAAGGTGTTGGTCGCGGCGCCGCAGAGGCCGGAGAAGCAGCGGTAGCGGGCGGTGACGTTGGCGGGAGCGGCGGAGTTGAGGTTCAGGACGGCGGCGTCGGTGTGGAAGAAGGAGCCGCCGGCCCCGTGGATGGAGGCGGCGACAGGGATGGTGGCGCGGTCGGGGGCGGGCGAGCGGAAGTTGGTTTGTCCCTGGACGAAGGCGAGGTCCTGGGACTGGTTGTCGATGACGCCGGCGTAGACGAGCAGAGGGAGATTGTGGTCGCCGGATACCACGCAATAGGCGTGGGCGACATCGGTGGCGAGTCCGAGGACGCTGAAGATGTTGCTGACCTGGACGGCGGTGCGGGCGGGGGCGTTGGCGGTGGTGTGCCCCAGCTGGGTGCCTGATCCATCGAACACCGTGAAGGTCAGGATCTGGGCGGTGTCGCTGGCGTTGTAGGCGCCGACGTTGGAGCGGAAGCCCTGGGACGCGTTGGCGGAGTGGGAAAGGGAGGTCACGACGGCGGAGGTCAGGGCCTCCGACTCGGGGATGCCGGGGACGCCCATCCCGTTGGTGGGCGAGGGGTGAGAAGGAGTGTAGAGGCGGCTGCCGACGACGAGGCTGCCGGAGGAGGAGAACTCGATCGCGCCTCCGGATTCCGCGGCGCTGAAGGTGACGGCGATCATGTCGTCGAAGACCCGCATCTCGCGGGGAGAGAGGATGAAGGTCTGCGGGGAGTTGCCGCAGGGGGGCGCGAAGCAGTGGTACTTCGCGGTGACGTTGACGGAAGACGAGCCCGAGCGGTTGAAGACGCGCACGTCAGAGTGGAAGAAACTCCCTCCCGCCCCGTGCAGCGACGCGGCCACGGGAATCGTCACACTCGTCGGCGGAGGCGGCCCGACGGCCAGGCGGCCGATTTTGTTGGCGAGATCTTCGGTGAGCCAGAGGCTCCCATCGGGGCCGGTCCGGATCCGCTGCGCATTGGCGCTGGCCGTGGGGATCGCGTACTGGTTGGTCACCTGGCCGGCCGTCGCGAACCGGCCGACGCTGTTGGAAGAGAAGTCGATGAACCAGAGCGCGCCGTCCGGTCCGGAAGTGAGATCGGCGAGGTTCCCGAAGGGCGCGGCCAGCGGGAACTCGGTGATGCACGAGCCCGACGCGCAGCCGGACAGGGCCTTCAAGTCCACCCGTCCGATCTTCGGTCCGTTGTCGGTGAACCAGATGTTGCCGTCGGGGCCCGTCACGGCGTGGTCGGGACTGGTGCCGGCCGGCGTCGGGAACTCCGTGAGGCATTTCGAGCTGTCGGTCTCGCAGCCGGCGATCTTGGACAGGTCGATTCGGCCGATTCCCGAGGGCGAGAAGAGAGTGCACCACAGGTTTCCGTCGGGCCCCGCCGTCAGGCTTCCTCCGCTGATGGGAAACGCGGTGATGCAGGTCGTCGGCACGGTCTCGCAGCCGAGCAGCTTCGTCAGGTCGACGCGCACGATCTTGCCGGCGGCGGTGAACCAGATGTTGCCGTCGGATGCGGCGGCGATGCTGAACGGGAAGTTGCCGGGGCTCGGGTACTCCGTGATGCAGAGCGACGGGCTCGCCGCGCAGCCAGAGAGCTTGCCGGGGTCCAGACGGCCGACCTTGCTGCCGCCTCCCTCCGTGAACCAGATCGCGCCGTCGGAGCCCTTCACGAGGTTATAGGGATCGGTGGCCAACGAAGCGTTGGGGATCTGGACTTCGGTGATGCAGGCGGCCGGATTAGCCTGGCAGCCGTCGAGCTTCGTGAGGTCGATCCGGCCGATCTTCCGGGTGCTGTGCGTGCCGTACCAGACCGTCTGGCCGGGTCCGGCGGCGAGCCCCCGAGGCTCGCTGGAAGGCAACAGCACTGGATACTCCGTGATCGTCTGGGCGGCCATTGCCGCCGCGGCGGCGAGGCCTCCAGCGAGCAGGAATGCGGTTTCAAGCCGGGCGGCCGAAGTGCGGGACTGTGCCATGCTCATCTCCTTCTCCCCTTGAAGATTCCGTCTCTCTCCGAGGTAAGAGATCGCGAGGAGCTCCTTTTTCCCGAGCCCGGCTACGGGGGGGTGATCGTGGTCGTCTCCGCGACCGCATTGACCGTCACCGTCGGCTCTGGCCCAGAATGGCCAGAGTCCCGGTGGCGAGGACGAGCGTTACGCCGATGAGGATCAGAGACCCATTCCGTCGTTCGAGCGATCGGGGCCGTCGCATGGGCCCTTCCCCGAGAGATCGCGGAAAGCGCAGATTTTCCCGCGCCATATACTTTTCATCAGGTCGAACGGATTTCCGCTTATGGCGAAAGAGGATTTGGAACGCCGGGCCGGCGCGGGCCGCGCCGCGGGCGTCGCCGCGGGCATGCTGGCGCTCTTCGCCGGGTGGGCCTGCGGTCAGCCGGCGAGGCTCGCGCCAGGCCAGCCGATCGATCGAGCCCTGGCCGGCGGCGAGTCGCACGGCTTCGTGGCGTTCTTGGCCGGTGGACAGTTCGTAGAGTTGCGGGTCGATCAGATCGGCATCGATGTCGTTCTCCAGGTCGATGCGCCGGGCGGCCGCGGATCGATTGCAATCGACTCCTCGGTCGGATCGGCGGGCCAGGAGCGCGCCTGCCTCGTCGCCAGGGAGACGGGCGCGTATGCGATCCGGGTCGCCGCATTCGACCCGAAGGTCGTTTCAGGGCGCTACCGGATTTGGATTCAAGCGCTCCGCCAGGCGACTGCCGAAGACCGCGTTCGCGTGCGGGCGCAGGCCTTGTGGCTCGAGGGCTCGCGCCTCGCGGCCTCGCCTGAAGAATCCTTTCGGCGGACCGCCGTCGAGCGCTTCCGGCGCGCCGCCTCTCTGTGGCGAGCCTTGGGAGATCCGAGGCAGGAGGCACTCGTCCTCTACGATCTGGGGACCCTTCGGAGGAATTTGGGGGACCTGCGCGGGTCCCAGGAAAGCTACCGATCGGCTTGCGACACGGTCTCGGCGAGTGGGGACGTGCAGCTCCATGCCAAGACGCTCAACGGCCTGGGAGTCGCGTTGGGCTACCTGGGAGACTTCGACAAGGAGGTGGAATTTCAGAGCCAGGCTCTGAGGCTGGCGCGGTCGGTCGGCGATCGCCAGAGCGAGGCGGATGCTCTGCGCAGTCGGGGATGGGCCTATTGGCTTCAGGGTCAGTACCAGAAGGCGCTCGACGACTACGAGCCGGCGCTCTCTCTGGCCATCGCTCTCCAGGATCGTCAGAGCCTGGCGTGGACGTGGAACGGGCTCGGGCTGGCGTATGCGTCGGTGGGAGAGCTCGACAAGGCCCTCGACCGCTTCGAACGGGCCGTCCCGCTGGCGCACGCGGTTTCCGACGTTGCGACGGAAGCATTCAGTCGCCAGAACATGGGTTACGCGTACTGGAGACTCGGCGCGTTTCGGAAAGCCCTGGAGTGCTTCGAGGCCGTTCTTCCAGGGCGCCGCGCCGCGGGAGAGAAGCAGGAAGTCGCTCTTCTGATCAACAACATCGGTCTGGCCCACCTCTCCCTGGGAGAGGCCGCAGCGGCCCAAGAGAATTTTCAGGAGGCGCTCTCCATCTGGACGGCGCAGGGCAACGCGCGCAGCCGGACTCTGGCACTTCTGAACCTGGGACTGGTTTCCGAGAGGCTCCATCAGCAGGAGCGTGCGATCGCCTTCTGGAAGCAGGCCCGCGATCTGGCGGTCCGTCTCGGGTTGCGCGACCATCAGGCGGCGGCCCTGGCGTTCCTGGCCGGCGCGGACGTCGAGCGTGGCGATCTGGAGCTTTCGCGCTCCGAGATCGAGAGGGCGCTGACGCTGTTGGAGCGGGCGCGCGGCGAGATTCAGTTCAGTCCGCTGCGCGCCTCCTTCCTCTCCTCCAAACAGAACGTCTACGCCATCGAGCGCGAGGTCCTGCTGCGCCTCCATGAGCGTTCGCCGGGCGAGGGTTACGACGCCGAGGCGTTCCGGTCGAGCGAGCGAGGGCGCGCGCGCGAGATGGCCGAAGGGGTCCTGGAGGCACACGTGGATTTGTCCGGAGACCTGCCCGACGACCTGCGTCGGCGCGAGCAGGACGTGGGAGATCGCATTCGCCGGCTGGAGAGAGAGCCTGCGGCGCGGGGAGCCAATCGGGCGGATCCCGATAACCGGTTGGTCGAGGCGGAAGAGGACTGGCGCCGCCTGATCGTCGAGATGCGGCGCCGCAAACCGATGTACGCCTCTTTGCGGTACCCCGAGCCCGTCTCACTCGAGCGGGCCCGCGGCCTGCTCGACCCCGGGAGCGCCCTCGTCTCGTTCTCCATCGACGCAAGGCACGTTCTCGTCTTCGTTCTGACGCAGAATCGGCTGGACGTCCGGCGGCTGACCGTTTCTCCGGCGGAGCTTGCGGAGCGAGTCGAGAACTATGTCGGACTGATCGCTCGGGACAACCGTGATCTCTGGGGGCCGCTCTCGGAGCGGCTGTACGCGGACGTCGTCGGTCCGTGGCGCGACAGCCTCCCGCCGGACGTCCACCGACTCATCATTCTGCCCGAGGGCGTCCTCGGTTCGCTCCCTTTCGAGGCGTTGCAGCGGCCCGGACGACCGCCCCGGCGAATGATCGAGGACTTCGACAGTCTCCTACGCTCCTTCGGCGACCGTCTTGGCGCTGCTGCGAGAGATCTCGCTCGCGTCGCCGCCGCGAGAGCTGGGGCGGATGCTGGTGGTGGCCGCCCCCCGTTTCTCTGCAGGAACCCTGGGGGCAAGCGGGGCCTTCGAGGGCGAGACGTTCGATCTGGCTCCTCTCTCGTATGCCGCGGCGGAGGCCCGAGCGGTGGCCCGTTTCGGCGGTTCGGGAAGCGAGATCGACGTCGGGGCCGACGCCAGCGAGGCGCGGCTCGAGCGGCGCCCACTGTCGGGCTTTCGCGTGATCCACTTCGCCACACACGGGCTTCTCAGCCGGCGCGTCCCTTCGCGCTCGGCCCTCCTGCTCGCGGCCGATCGGAAGGGCGAGGGGTTGCTCACCGCGCGGGAGATTTACCGGCTGAGGCTCGACAGCGACCTGGTGGTGCTCTCGGCGTGCCGGACCGCGCGCGGCCGGATCCTGGCGGGAGAGGGCGTCGAGAGCCTGGCACAGGCGTTCTTTCACGCCGGCGCACGCTCGGTCGTGGCCAGCCTCTGGGACGTCAACGACCGGCAGACGGCGGACCTGATGTCGGCGTTCTACGGTCACCTGGCGAAGGGGGAGGCGAAGACACAGGCCCTTCGCTCGGCCAAGGTCGACCTGCTGCGGCGGAACCCGGCGATGGCGCCGAGATCCTGGGCTTCCTTCGTTCTTCTCGGCGAACCCGCTGGAACCGTTCCCCTGCGCTCACCGCGCTGGTGGGAACGCGTTCTCGGATCACTCGGCCTGTAGAGCTAGCGCGGGAGAAGCGAAAATGAATAAGGCCCGAGGCGCAAGGTCTCCGCGGCCTGAAAGACCTCGACGGTCCAGAAGTAGCTCTTCCCTGCCTGGAGACTCGCCCGCGCCGCGGCCGGGACGTTCGCCGACGGGCTGGTCAGGAAACCGCTTTCCCAGATCGCACGGCCGGACTGGTCGAAGAGCTTGACCCGATAGGTCTCGGCGCCCTTCTGCCCCAGCCACCGGAGCGTCTCGGGCGGCGCGGCAAGGGTTGATCCGGCGGCGGGAGACACCCCCGCGGCGCTCGCTGCGTCGCGGCCTCCCCGCACCGCATCTCCGGCCGGCCGGGCGCGGACAGCGAAGAGAATTCCGATTCCAAGCACGGCTAGCGCTGCCGCTGCGGCGAGCCATCCGGCCACCGATCGCCGGGTGCCGCCCGCAACGGCGTGGGTCCGCAGCAGGATCTGGAGGTCCTCGCTGCACCGGCGGCAGGACACGACGTGGTCGGCCAGGACGGCGCGCTCCGCCTCGAGCTCTTCGCCGACCGCGAGGTCGGTCAGCCGATCCGGTGGCGGACACCCGTCGGAGCCGGAGCGTTGCATGCTCCGGTACGACTGGGAGAGCGCCTGGTCCTCAGGCCCGATCGGCGGCTGCTGCCGCATGCGCTCCCCCTTTCATTCTCTCCTTGAGGGCCTCGATCCCCCGGTAGATCCGGTGCCGCGCCACCGACTCGCTCCATCCGAAGAGCCCGGCGACCTCGACATGGCTGAACCCGGCCAGATGGGCGCGGACGGCGCGCGATTGGTCGAGGGGAAGCCGCTCCAGGGCCTCGCCGAGAAGCCGTGCCCGCTCGGCCGGCAGTAGGTCGCCCGGCGCTTCCGTTCCGCGGGGGAGGTCGTCGTCTTCGATCGGCATCGTCTCCGGAGCGTGCTTGCGGACGACGGACAGGGCCGTCGTGAGAGCCGCCTTGTAGAGGTAGGAGGCGGGATGCTCGATCTCTTTCCCACCCTCCAGCCGCTTCCACAGGGCCAGACGGACCTCCTGCTCGATGTCCGGTATGAGCGCCCGGTGGCGGCGGCTGCAAACCCGCCGGATCGCGCTCGCCACGACGCGGGCATAGTCTTGCGTGAGAGCCGCAAAACGCTCCTCCCGCGAGGCCATCCCGGTGTCGCTCCTTCCGTCCGCCGTCGAATATCCTAGTCCCATGCACCCGCGGGCGCTCATCCTCCCCGGCCTCGGCGGCTCGGGACCGGAGCACTGGCAAACTCTGTGGGAGCGGCAGATCGAAGACAGCGCGCGCGTCTCGCAGCGCGACTGGGATCACCCCGATCGGGAAGAATGGGTGGCCGCGCTCGCCGCCGCAGTCCTGCACTTCGCGACTCACGGCCTCATCAGCGCGATGTATCCCGCCCGCTCCGCTCTCGAGATGGCGTCCTCCGGCGGGGAGGGGAACGACGGTTTCCTGCAGGCTCGCGAGATCTCGAACCTGAAGCTGGCGAGCGATCTCGTCGTTCTGTCGGCCTGCCAGACCGCCCGGGGCCGGGTCCTGGCCGGTGAGGGTGTGCAATCGAAGGCCCAGGCTTTCTTCTAAGCCGGCGCGCGGTCGGCCGTGGCGAGCCTCTGGAGCGTGAACGACCGCAAGACCGGGGATCGGATGGCCTCGTTCTATCGCCACCTGTCCGACGCAGAGCCGAAGGCGCGCGCCCTGAGATCGGATCCGACCCCGCGGCGCTCGCAACGCCGCTCCACACCCTTTTTCAGCAGCCTGCTAGCGCGAGGATCGGGCGGTCGGGCTCTCTGGTTTCGCGCCAGGCGTGAGGAGCACGCCCGGCAGATCTCCGCGAAGATCGAGCAGCGCGGCGCGCGCAGCGAGTAATCCCTGGTCGGCCTGGAGCCGATCGTCCTGGGCCCGGACCAACGCCAGAGAGCGCTGGTCGACGTCATCCGGCTCGCCGCGGCCTTCGTTGGCCAGCGCCTGGGCCACGCGCAGCGCCTCGCGGGCCGCCGCCAGGGCCCGCGTTGCCAGCTGGGTCTCGCCTTCCGCATGCCGGACCTGCAGCTCCGCGCGGCGCACGGCGAGCTCGAGGTCCCGCTCGCGCAGATGCCGGTCGGCGCGGATCTTGTCCAGCCTCGCGCTCGCCGCGGCCTGGCCGTGCATCAGGCGACCTCCGGTCCACAGAGGGATGGCGACGGAGACGCCGACCGCCACGTCGTTGGTCCTGAACTTGACGAAGTACTGGTCGAAGTTGTTGTAGTTCGCGAGCCTCAGGTACTGGCCTTCCGCCTGGATCGTCGGGAGCCAGGCGCGCTTCTGCAGAAAGGCCGCCCGATCGAGTGAGTCGGCCTGGTGCCCGAGCGCGGACAGCTCCGGATCGGCGGCCCGCGCCGCGGCCAGGTTGTCGCCCGGGAAAGCCGCGGGAAGGGCGGAAAGCGGGTCTTCGGCCGGGACCGGCGCGGCGTTCTCCTTCCAATCGATCAACCGCGCGAGCTCGAGACGGTCGAGATCGAATTCAGACTCGCGGTCGGCGAGCGTCTGCTTGGCCCTCGCCACCTCCAGGCCGGCCTGTTCGGCATCGAGCTGCGTTCGGCGTCCCTCTCGCAACAGCGCCGCAACGCGCCGGGACATCGCCTCCCGCGCCTCCAGCGCCTGGCGAGCGTTCTCCACCGCCTCGCGGTCGGACCAGTTTCGTCCGTAAGCCAGAACGAGCGCGTGCGCCGTCGAGGAGCTCGACCGGACGGCGGCGCCTTCGAGGCCCTGAGCCCGAGCCTGCGCTTCGAGCGCCTCGGCCCGGCGTGCCGGGTCATAGATGGTCTGTTGAATCTCCACGCCGAACAGGGCGGGCACGCGCCCGGCGACGGCGACGGGAAGCCCGCTCGAGTAGCCCGGCGTCGCCGTGGCGAAGGCCTGCGGGGAGAAGCTCGCCGACGCCGAACGCGCCCCCGCCAGCGCGTCCGCCGCCTCGGCCCGGGCTCCGACGATCTCCGGCGCCTGCGACAGCGCGCGCTCGGCGGCCACGCGCAGCGTCAGGGCCGGCGGCGGCTCCGTCTGGCCCCGGGCGGCGAGCGCCCCGAAGAGCCCGATCGCGATCCCGGCAAGGCGGCATGCCCGAGGGGCGCCACGCGCGCCCCCGACGTTGGACTTCGGACGTCGGATTTCGAACTTCTCATTCATAGCGCAATGCCTCCGTGGGATTGAGGTTGGCCGCCCGATAGGCAGGAACGACGCCGAAGACGAGCGTGACGCCGCAGGAGAACAGGAACGCGAGGAGCGCCGAAAGACTCGAGACGCGGATCTCGACTCCCTTGACCACCAGCTTCGCCAGAAGCGGGAGCCCCAATCCGGCGACCACGCCGATCGAGGCGCCGATCGCTCCCATGAGGAGCGCCTCCAGGAGGAACTGCCGCAGGATGTCCCGCCGGCGCGCGCCGACGGACATGCGCACGCCGATCTCCCGCGTCCGCTGCTCGACGGAGGCCAGCATGATGTTCATGATCCCGACGCCGCCGACCACCACCGACACCGCCGCCGCGACGATGAACGCGAGGATCAGCCCGAACGAGATCGTCCGGGCGACCTGGATGACCGTGGTCATCGTCTTGACCTTGAAGACCGAGCCCTGATGGTGGCGCTCGCGCAGGAGGTCCTCCATCGTCTCGGCCGCTCTGGGGATCTCCGAAAAATCGCGGACTTCCCCGAAAACGGTGTCCACACGCCGGGTCGGCGTGAAGAACCAGGCCACGGTGATGGGGATGAAGAGGGAGTAGGGCGTCACCTCTCCCTGGCCCATCGTGTCCACCGGCTTGTCGAACTCTCCCACCACCTGGAAGGTCATGCCGAGCGTGCGCACGGTCTGTTCGCCGATCGCGGCGCCGCCGAAGAGATCCTGGTACAGCTCCCGGCTGACGACGCAGACCTTGCTGCGCTCCCCCAGATCGTCCTCGTCCAGGAAGCGCCCCTGCAGAATGCGCAGGTTCTTGCGGACCGCCGGATAGTTGGGAGTGGTGCCGAGCACGGACACATCGGCCGCCCGCGACAGCGCGGAGACGGTTCCGTGAAGCTCGACTAAGGGCATCACGCCGGCGAACAGGTCCTGCCTGGCCTCGATGGCGCGCACGTCGGCGTCCGTGATCTGGTCCTCCAGGGTTCGAGAAACGCCGGACGTCACTGTTCCTTCGTAGCCCGCCCAGACCAGATGCGATCCGACGCCTTCGATCTGGGCCATGACGAACGTGCGTCCGGTCAGCCCCAGCGCGACGATGACGATGATCGCGGCGGTCCCCACCACCAGCCCGGCCAGCGTCAGGGCGGTCTGCACCGGATGCGTTCGAAACCGGTGGGTCGCCGTCTCGAAGGTCTCCGCGGAAAACAACATCAGGACTTACCCGTGCTTCTTGGCGGGGGCGACGCGCACCCCTTCCGAGAGCGGAACCGAGCCGGGCAGGATCACTTCGTCCCTTTCCAATAGCCCGCCGGTGACCTCCACGTCGTTCAAACCGACGAGGCCCACGGAGATGTCCCGCCGCCGCGCCCTCTTCTCCTCCAGGCGGTACACGAACCGCTTGTCGCCGTCGCGCAGGACGGCGGCCCGCGGGATGGCCAGGATTCCATGGCGCTCGCCCACGACGATCTGAACGTTGACCGATCCGTTGGGGGGCAGCTGCAGGTCCGGATCCCGGACCTCTCCCAGGACCTCCCCGATCTCGCGCCCGCCCGATTCACGCACGCCTGTGGAGACCGCGAGGACCTTCCCCTCCCAGCGGCGCTCCGGCAGGCCGTCGAACGTGACCAGGAATCGCTGCCCGACCTGAATACGCGGCAGATCCGGCTGATCGACGCGGGCTCGGACCCGCAAGTGGTCCGGATCGGCGACGCTCGCGACGATCTGGCCCGCGGTCACCGCTTCTCCGATCTTGCGCGGAAGGCCATAGGCCACGCCGTCGATCGGCGCGCGCACGGTCAGGGCCGCGACGCGCTTGACCAGATCGTCGGCCTGGTCGCGGGCCAGGGCCAGCCGGGATCCGCGTCCGGATCCATCGATCGATTCGAGACGCGCCTGCGCCGTCCGGAGCCGGTCGTGGGCCTGACGGTCGGCGAGCTCGTCGGCTTCCGACGTGGCGCGCGAAATCGCGCCCTCCTTCAAGAGCCGCGTGTCGGCCTCGAAAATCTTTCGGGCGTTCGCAGCGGCGCGACGGGCCTCCTCCAGCTCGGCCGAGGCGCGCGTCTTCTCCTCGGTCATCTGCAGCGCTTCCGCGCGGGCCTTGCGCGCGGACTCCGTCAACTCCGGATCGTCCAACCGGACCAACGCCGTGCCCTGGTCCACCCGCTGGCCCTCGCGGACCAGGATCGCGGCGACCGTCGCCGGTGCGGTCGCGCGCAGCTCGCCGCCTTGCGGCGGCTCGAGGTTCCCGTCGGAAAGGACCGGCACCAGGAGATCCGTGCGAGCCACGCGGGCGGTGGAAACCTGGGCCACGGCGGCCGGACGCAGCACGGCAACCGCCAGGAGAACGAGGGCGAGGCCGGTCCCGATGACCCAGGGCCGCGCCGGGAGGCGCCGATGCGGCTCGCCGCTCACGCCGTTGCCGCCCTCACCGGCTGCCGGTGCCCCGGCGCTCCTCGTCGGCCGCCTCGGAGGATTCTCCTTCGTAGTAGTCGAGCCCGGAATGATCCAGCACTTCCTCGCCGACCAGGATGCGCAGGGTGTTGGTCAATTTGAGGTGCTGGATGAAGAGGTCGTGCTCGGGTCTCAAGTCGGCGCGGGCCATGGGCGACTTGAAGTAGAAGGAGAGCCACTCCTGGATGCCGGAGAGCCCGGCGCGGCGGGCCAGGTCCAGAAACAGGATGAGGTCCAGGGCCACCGGAGCGGCCAGGATCGAGTCCCGGCACAGGAAATTGATCTTGATCTGCATCGGCTGGCCCAGCCATCCAACAATATCTATATTGTCCCATCCCTCCTTGGCGTCGCCCCGCGGCGGGTAGTACTCGATGCGGATCTTGTGGAAGTAGTTTCCGTACAGCTCGCCGTAGATCTCGGGCTGGAGGATGGCGTCGAGGACCGAGGCCTTGGACACCTCCTTGCTGCGGAAGGAGCCGGGGTCGTCCAGCACCTCGCCGTCGCGGTTGCCCAGGATGTTGGTGGAGAACCATCCCTGGAGCCCCAGCATCCGCGCCTTCAACCCTGGAGCGATGATCGTCTTCATGAGAGTCTGGCCGGTCTTGAAATCCTTGCCCGCGATCGGAAGGCCGTTCTCTCGCGAGAGGTCGATCAGCGCGGGAATGTCCACGCACAGGTTGGGAGCTCCGTTGGCGAACGGGACGCCGGATTTCAGCGCGGCGTACGCGTAGATCATCGACGGCGAGATCTCCGGGGCGTTGCGCTCCAGCCCCTTCTCGAACGCCGTCAGCGTTTGGTGCGTGGAGGACGGCTGGAGGTACACCTCCGTCGAGCCGCACCACAGCATCACCGCGCGCTCGACGCGCTGGGCCGCGCGGAAGTCGTCGATATCCTTCATCAGCGCCTCCGCCAGGTGGCGCTTGGTCGGAGCGGTCTTCACGTGGGGCCCGTCCAGCCGGCGCACGTAGGAGCGGTCGAATACCGCCGGCCACGGAACGATCGACGAAAGCTCCTCCCGGACCGCCGCCAGCATTTCCGGCGGAACGACGCCGGCGCCGCACGCGGCCTCGTAGGCGTTGTCGGGGAAGATGTCCCACCCGCCGAAGACGAGGTCGGGCAGCCCGGCCAGAGGCACGAGCTCCCGGATCGGCACGAAGCGGGGTTGCGTGCGTTTACCCAGGCGCATCTGCTGCATCTGGGTCACCGACCCGAAAGGACGGGCCAGGCCCTTGCGAATCAGATGGACGCCGGCCGCCAGGGTCGTCGAGACGGCGCCGATGCCGGGCAGCAGCACGCCGAGCTTTCCCCTGGCCGGAGCGATGTCCTTGGCCAGCTCGGGATAGAAGGAAGTCTGATCGCTCATGTGTAACTCCTGTCGGCCCGCTCGATCTCCCTGCTCGCGTGGCGGCCGGACAACGCGATCCCCACCAGCACCAGGAAGAAGGCGGGGGCGCCGACGGCGGCGAGTACCAGAAACCAGCGGGCCTTGCCGAAGACGGAAAGAAGGATGACCAGGTAGATGAAGTCGCGGCGTGCCAGCGCGTCGGCGACCCGGGAGAGGCGCGATTGCGCCGAGCGCGTCACGGATGTGAAAAGCGGGCCTTCCCGCGCCTGGCGCATCGTCTGAAAGTACACGAATCCCGCCGACAGGAGCGTTCCGGCGATCGCCGCCGCCCCGAAGAGAAGGGCGGCTGGGTCTTCCGAGGCCCTCCACCAGCCGGCGGCGATGGTCCCGAAGACCGCCGAATGCACCACGTTGTCGCCCCAGAAGTCGAGGACGCCTCCGAACCGGGATTCCTGGAACTTCAGGCGGGCCAGCTCGCCGTCGCACCCGTCGAGAATGGAGTGGGCCAGGAAGAGCAGGGCGCCGACAAGCTGCATGGCCGGCCGGGAGGAGACGAAGAAGGCCGCCCCCACGAGCCCGACCCCGACGGACGCAAGCGTCATGGCATTGGGAGTGATCGACGTCGAGGCCAGACGGCGGCTGACGGCGAGCGAGATCTTGCGCTCGAAGTGCCGCGACAGGAATCCCTCCGTCTCCTTGACCAGGCCCGCCAGGAGCCAGCGCTCGGCGGCCGGCAGGTCCTGAGGTCCGCGGATTTCGAAACGATCGTCGTCGGAGATCTTCTCGGGCGTCCGCTGCCGGAACGCCTTGAGCCACGCCACCCGGGGAAGCACGCGCGCCGAGAGACGGGTCGCATCCGCGGGCTCGGAGCGGGTGACTTCGGCGCGGGTGCCGGCGAGAAGAGCGGTCGAATCCGATCCTTGCACCGGCTCGACCACGATCCGATCGAAGCCGGCGCGCTCCGCGGCGAGCACCTGCCGCCGGAGAAGCGGAAGTCCGAGCAAGACTGTCTCCGGTCCGACGCCGGCCGGCCAGTCCGAGCCGATGACGAGCTTCGCCGTCACTGGGACGCTCCCGACGTCGAGGCCGGCGCAACGCCCCCGTGCTCCAACGGCTGTCCGGCCCGGCGGCTCGATTCCCGGGCCATTTCGATCCACCGCAGGCACCGCGCGGCTTCCTCCAGGCTTCGTCCGCGCCGCGAGGGTTCCCGAATCTCTTCGAGGAACTCTTGCGCCGTCGCGGCGAACCAGTCCGGGTGATGGGATCCGTCGGCCAGCGAACGGGGGAGCTCCTCCCGGGTCATGACCGCGCCTTCGCGCGATCGCAGCTCCAGGGTCGCGCCGTCGAGCAGGAGCGACGCCTCGGAGCCTTCGATGGCGACGCGGTTGGCGCGCTCGGCGGCCGTCCACGTCAGGAAGACCTCGGCGCGGGCGCGCGGAAATTCCAGAACGACGGTGGCGGTGTCCTCGATCGGCCACTGCAGGTGTCGGCGGGTCTCCAGCCGCGCGCCGATGCGTTCGGGATCGCCGGGGAGCCACGATTGGATCGTGGAGAAGGCATGCCAGCCATGGTCCACGAGTATCCCGCCGCCGGCGACGGCGGGGTCAACGCGCCAGTTTCCGTCGGCTTCCGTGCCCGCCGCGACCGCCGGCCGGTCGCGCAACGTTTCCCAGCGGCAGCGGCAGATCGCGCCGATCGATCCTTCCCCGACGAGCGCCGTCAATCGCCGGAGGGCGGGCGCGTGACGCCAGTTGTGGACCGTGGTCAGGGCGAGACTCCGACCGCGGGCGAGCGCCGCGAGGTCCTCGAGCTCCTCCGGGGAGAGCACCAGCGGCTTCTCGCAGAGGACGTGGAGCCCGCGCTCGAGCGCCGCCCGGATTCCCGCGCCATGGAAAGCGGGCGGCGTGCAGACGTCGACGAAGTCGAGCCTCTCTCCCTCGAGCATGGCGTCGGCGGAGTCGTACCAGCGCACGCCGGGGACCCGTTGCGCCAGAGCCGCGCGCCCTTCCGGCCGCACGTCGGCCGCGGCCACGATCGCGACGTCTTCTCGAGCGAGCCAGCCCGGCAGATGCCCGAGCCGCGCGACGTGGCCGAAGCCGATGAACGCGCCTCTCAGCATACGCGTAAGGCGTGAGGCGTGAGGCGTGAGGCGAACGGAAGAAGAGTCTTCTTCACGCGAACACCGCTCCGATCGCCTCGTCCAGGATCTCCAGCCCTTCGAGCGCTGTCGCTTCGTCGATGTTGAGCGGCGGATTGATGCGAATGACCGGGTTGTACGACATGGCGACCAGCCCGCGTCGCAGGCACTCCTGGAAGAGGGCCTGCGTCTGGCTCCTGGCGACGAGATCCCTGGTCCGGCGGTCCTTGACCAGCTCGAGCCCCAGGAGCAGTCCCTTCCCGCGCACGTCGCCGATGACCTCGTGCTTCTCCTTCATCGAGAGGAGCTTCTCGAGCATCGCCTGTCCGACCCGCCGCGAGTTCTCGACCAGGTTCTCGCGGGTGATGATCTCGAGCGACGCCAGTCCCGCGGCGGCGGCCAGGGGATTGCCGCCATAGGAGGAGGAGCTTCCCGAGGGGTTGGAGAAGGGGGGATACGACGTCAGGGCGTCGGTCGAGACGAGGCCGGAGAGCGGGAATCCTCCTCCGACTCCCTTGCCCACCGTCATCACGTCGGGCGTCACGCCGTCGTGATCGACGCCCCACATCTTTCCGGTCCGTCCGAAACCGGTGATCATCTCGTCGGCGATGAAGAGCGCCCCCTGCTCCCTGGCGATCTCCCGGATCGCGGCGAGGAATCCGGGCGGCGGAATGACGTTGCCCGCCGTGCCCTGCATCGGCTCGGCGATGATTGCGGCGACCGCCCCGGACGTCTGGTCGCGGATCACGCTCCGCGTCTTCTCGGCGCAGGCGATCCCGCAGTCGGGATAGGTCAGGGAGAGGGGGCAGCGGTAGCAGTAGGCGTAGGGCGCGGAGGAGCAGCCCGGGGCCAGGGGACCCAGGCCCTTCTTGAAGTCCCCCCACAGCAGGGGCAGGACGCCGCCGGTCTTTCCATGGAACGCGCCGGTGTATCCGACGAACTCGAACTTGCCCGTCGCCGACTTGGCAAGACGAAACGCAGCCTCGACCGCCTCGGCGCCGCCGGAAAAGAGCTGGATCCGGGTGAGCCCGGGCGGCGCGACCGAAGCGAGGAGCTCCAGAAACTTCGCCCGCGTCTCCGTGGTGAAGCTGCCGAAGGTGAGCCGCTCGAGCTGGTCCTTCAGGCGCGCGACGTAGTGAGGGTGGCAATGGCCGACGCTCCCCACGGCGATGCCGGCGATGAAGTCGACGTAGCCGTTGCCGTCGGCGTCGAAGAGGCGGCTGCCTTCGCCCCGGGCCATGGCCAGGCCGGAGTAGAGCGCGAAGGACTGAAGGCCGGGCGCCATGTGCTCCGATTCCAGATCGAAGATCGCCTTCGAGCGCGGGCCCACGTCGTTGCGCTTCATGACGCGGGTCATTGTGTCTCCATGCGGAGGGGCGCGTCGAGGGTCGCCTGTCCGAACCGCTCGGCCAGGCGGGCGGCGATCTTTTCGGCGGCAATCTCCCGGTACAGGGCGAAGCTCGGCCAGGCATTGAGGTCGATCAGGCAGGTCGTCCCCGAAGCCGTGGCGATGGCATCTCCGCCGAAGACGTCGAGCCCGAGAGCCGCCGCCGCGGCGGCCACCGTCGCCCGCAGCCGGGCCGGATCGAAGGCGTGGTTGGCGAGCTTCTGGTCGCGATGGTAGAACCACTGGAACCACGAGAGCGGCTGGCCGCCGGCGTCGGTCCCGGCCACTCCGTAGAACTTGATGAGGTCTCCGGCGACGTGCTCCTGCACCACGGCGCGGGCGATGCCGCGCGAGGCCAGCGCCGAGAGGCGCGACGCCAGTTCCGCCGGCCGCGCGGCGAAGGAGACGTCTTCGGCTTGCGTGGCGTGCACGTCGCCGCGTTTGACCCAGCAGGGAAACCCGAAGGGGGGCACGGCGGCAGGCCCGGCCGTCGGCGCCAGCACGCTCGACGGAAACGGGATGCCGTCGCCGGAGAGCCGCGCGATCGTGCTCTCGCGGTCCGTGTTGCGGATCGCCGCGGGGCGGTTGACGACCCGCGCTCCCCGCTTTTCCCACGCCGCGAGGCGGGACACGATCGCGTCGCGCTCGCACATGACGAAGAAGAGCGACGGGAGCGCATCGGAATCCTCGGGAAGGGCCGCCAGGTCCTCCGGCGCCTTCAGCTCGACGTCGAACCCGTGCTCGGAGAGGCGCTGCGCAACGGCCTGCAGGATCCCGGCGTCGTCGGACTCCCGTCCCGGCGAGTGCGCGCGCTCGCGGTAGATTCCCCACGAGCGGCGTCCGGCCGCGGCGTTCATCCGATCCTCCGCGCCAGCCGATCCCGTTGCTCCATCGACTGCGCGTGAGCCACATCGGCGGCGCGGTCGACGTCGACGACCTTTGGAATCGAGACCGCTTTGACCGGCTCGCCGCTCTCCACCAGCCACACCAGGTATTCCCGAAGCCGGGAGAGGCCGGAGGGCGGTTCGAGCCGCCGGGCTCGCTCGGGAAAGAGGTACATCCCCGCCGTGACCGCGTCGCCCGAGCCCTCCCCCAGGCGCCGCACCCGGCCGTCCGCGTCGACGCTCGCCCACAACGGTCGCTCATCGTCGACGAACGGCGTCACCGCCAGCACGGTCTCGTTGTCTCCCGCCCCGCTCGCGGCCGCGACGAACTCCAGGAAATCCGCCCGCGGGCACCACGCGTCGACCGTGGAGATCAGGACGGGGCCGTCCGGCAAGAGCGGCGCGATGGTGCGCAGGCTCTCGAGCGACGAAGCGGTCGTGCGGATCGCGATCGAGAGCTCCAGCTCCGGGAAGCGCCGCCGCACGAACGCGGCGCACTCCTCTTCCGTCTCGTTGAAGATGATCGCGACGCGCGTCACGCCGGCCGCCGCGAAGTTGGACAGCACGTGCTCGACCAGCGGCACGCCGGCGACCGGCACCAGCGGCTTGGGAACCGTCCAGCCGTCCCGCCTCAAGCGGCTTCCTTCTCCCGCCGCGAGGATGCCGCCGGAACGGATCGGCCTCATGCCAGCGCGTCCGGCAGGTCCAGCACCCGCCGGATGACGCGGTCCTGCGCGCAGCAGGGCTCCGGCTCCGGCACATGCGAGCCCGCGATCCAGACGTGGCGCATGCCGATTTCGCGGGCACCGGCCATGTCCCGAGCGAGCGAGTCCCCGATGAAGACGGCGTCGGAAGGCGCGGCGTCGAGTGCCGCGAGCGCCGCCCGGAAGATGCGGGCATCCGGCTTCTGAAAGCCGACGGCGGCCGAATCGATCGCCGCCGCCAGGTGCGATGAGAGCCCGGCCTCCTCGCAGACGGCCTGAAGGTTTCCGTAGAAGTTGGAGACGACGGCCAGACGGTATCGGTCGCTCAAGCTCTCGAGAAGCGATGCGCTGGCGGCCAGATGCGCTGCGGCATCGGAGCAGAACCGCGACGCGATGCGCCCCGCGGCGCCCGGATCGGCCGGGCGGAGCCTCGCCGCGAGTCCGTCGGCCAGGCCGCGCGCGGTCTGCCCGAGCGTCGACGCCGGCGGAAGCGATCCGACCAGCGCGTCATCCGCGTCATAGAAAGCGCGGTCGAAGTCGCGGGCGTCGACCTCTCCGGCCTCCTGACGCCACAGGCGCGCGAAGCGGTCCTTCCACGCGATCCCGTCGGCGTCGAGCGTGCCCCCGAAGTCGAACAGCAGCACCGGCTCGCGCACGCCTTTCCGCGGCGCGCCGGTCATGGCCGGGCCTCTCGCAGGTCGGGGGCGTGGGTGCGGGCGAGCACGGCAAAGCCGGGCAGCGTCCATGCGATTTCGCGTCCGCGCCGCACCAGCCCGTAGGCCAGACCCTGCGCCGCCGGCATCCCCAGAACGACGAACACCGCCGCGCGAACGCCCTCGGCGCTGCCGACACGGCCGGGAATGAAGAGGAGCATGTTGTTCAGGGCCATGGCCAGCGATTCGACGGCGAACGCCGTCCCCCATCCGGAGGTCGGAGCCAGAAAGCGCAGGATGAGCCAGGTCTCGAGCATGCCGCCGCACCAGCCGAGGAAACAGACCGCGACGCTCCCGGCATAGCTTCCCGGGTGCGCGGCCGTGAACGCGCGGATGCGCGCGTCGACGATCTCCGCGGAACGGTGGAAGCGCTCGATCCGCGCGGCCATCGGCTTCCAGCGGGCCATCCACCGGAGGACCGGGCCGTACGTTCCCCGCCGCATGGCCCAGGTCAGGAGCAGCAAGAGGCCTCCCAGACCGGCGGCCCCCGCCGCGGCGACCCCCCGCGCGGCTCCCGACATCGGAAAGCGCCACGCCGCGAAGGCGACTCCCGCCGACACGAAGGCCCACTGCGCCAGCAGGTCGGCGTGCTTGTGGATCGTGAGCGAGGCGAGCGCGGCCCCGGTGCCGGTGCGCTGCCCCAGGAGACGGGCCTTGACCGGCTCGCCGGCCACGCCCCCCGGCGCGGCGTAGTTGAGCGAGTCGCCGGCCAGATAAACGGCGAAGAGACGCGGGAGGTCGCGCGCCGTCGGGCGCGGTTCGATGACGAGCCACCACCCCAGGGCGAACGCGGCCTGCGTCAGGCCATAGAGCGCGACGAGGAAGGTGAACCGCGCCGGCCCGATTCGCTGGAGGTTCGCCGCGATGGGGGGCCAGCCGACCGCTCGAAAGATCAGGATGCCGAGGACGATCCCGGCGGCGAAGAGAAGGACGCGCGCCGCGCGGCGGAAGGTCCGGCGAGGAGCCGCCGCGGCCTCTCCGGCGCCGGGCTCGCTCTCCTTGGCCGAGACGCTGGGGGAGGGCGTGGCCACGGCCGCTAGGAATACGTCGGCAGGCTCGACTTCAACAGAGCGTTCAGTTCCTGGGGAAGCGCGAAGTTGACGTCTTCCTGGACGGTCTGGAACTCTCGGACCTCCCGGACATGGAGCCGCTCGCGCGCGTACTGCACGACCTCCTGCACCAGGATCTCGGGAGCCGACGCGCTGGCGGTCAGGCCCAGGACGCGGACCCGGACCAGCCATTCCGGCCGGATGTCCTCGGCCCTTTCGATCAGGTATGCCGGCACGCCGTTGGCGCCCGCGACCTCGCACAGGCGCAGCGAGTTGGAGCTGTTGGGGGCCCCCAGGACGAGGAGCGCGTCGACGTGCGGGGCCATCGCCTTGACCGCGTCCTGCCGGTTCTGCGTGGCATAGCAGATGTCCCCCTTGGACGGTCCGACCAGGCCCGGGAAGCGGCGCGTCAGCACCTCGAGGATCTCGCGCGTGTCGTCGAGCGAAAGGGTCGTCTGCGTCAGGTAGGCCACGCGCGCCGGATCGGGGACCTCCACCCGCTCGGCCTCCGCCTTCGTTCCGACCAGCCGGATCGCTCCGGGGGCTTCCCCCAGCGTGCCGATCGTCTCGTCGTGGTCCCGGTGCCCGATCAGGAGGATGGTGTATCCGCGGCGGGCGTAGTGGATCGCCTCCAGGTGGACCTTGGTGACCAGGGGACAGGTCGCGTCGATGGTTCGCAGGCGCTTGTCCTGCGCCGCCTGCCGGACGGTGGGCGAGATCCCGTGCGCGGAGTAGATGAGCCACGCGCCGTCGGGGACCTCGTCCACTTCCTCCACGAAGCGCGCCCCCTTGCTCTTGAGCTCGTCCACAACATATTTATTGTGAATGATCTCCTTGCGGACGAAGACCGGGCCGTCGCAGACCTGGAGCGCTTTTTCCACCACGTCGATGGCCCGCACCACGCCGGCGCAGAAGCCGCGCAGGCCGGCCATCAGGAGCGTCTCGACGTGCGGGGACGCGGGCTCTTCGTGCTCGTTCACCACGTGACCGCCTCCACCAGCTTCTCCTCCCCGTTCTTCCCCCGGGGCTGGCCGCCGGTCGCGCCCGAGGCGGCCGCCAGGTCGGGGTACAGGGCCAGGACGGTTTCCGCCACGCCGGCGGCGTCGAGCTTGAGGTTTGCGCGCTGGACGGCCTGGGGGCTGTGCTCCACGAACTGATCGGGGATGGCGTGGACCTTCAGGCCCGACGCATCCAGGCCCTCGCGCTCGAACGCCTCGAGGACCGCGCTTCCGAATCCGCCGGTGCCCAGGTGCTCCTCCAGCGTGAGGATCCGGGGAACCGATTCCGCGAGCTCGCGCAAGAGGCCGGCGTCGAGCGGCTTGGCGAACCGCGCGTGCGCGACGCCGCAGTCGAAGCCCCGCGCCCGAAGATCCGCCGCCGCCGCGTTGGCCACGGCGACCATCGACCCGTAGGCCAGGAGGCACAGGTCCTTGCCCCGAGACAGGATTTCGCCCTTCCCGACCGGCAGGGCCTGCCACGCCGTGTCGAGCGGCACGCCCAGGCCCAGGCCCCGCGGGTAGCGGATGGCGAAGGGCCGTTGCGACTGGTACGCCGTGAAGAGCAGGTGCTGCAGCTCGTTCTCGTCCTTGGGGGCGGCCACGGTCATGTTCGGAATGCACCGCGTGTAGGAGATGTCGAAGATGCCCTGGTGCGTCTTGCCGTCGTCGCCTACCAGCCCGGCGCGGTCGATGCAGATCGTCACCGGGAGGTTCTGCAGGCACACGTCGTGGATCAGCTGGTCGAAGGAACGCTGCAGGAACGTCGAATAGATCGCGACGAAGGGCTTCCAGCCGGCCTTGGCCAGTCCCGCGGCCATGATGACGGCATGCTCCTCGGCGATGCCGACGTCGAAGACGCGGTCGGGGAAGCGCTTCTTGACCTCGATCAACGCGGTCCCCTCGAGCATCGCGGCGCTGATGGCGACGACCTTCGAGTCCTGCTCCATCAGCGCGGTCAGAGTCCGCGCGAAAACCTGCGAGTAGGTATAGCGCGCGCCCGGTCCCGCCGCTGGCGCGGGGCTACCCGGCTGGTGGAACTTGGAAGGGTTGTCCTCGGCCTGCGCGAATCCGCGGCCCTTGTGGGTCAGGACGTGCACCACGACGGGCTTGCCGTCGCGCGAGTCGTCCTTGGCTTTCTGCAAGGCCTCGTCGAGCTCCTTGAAGTTGTGGCCGTCGATCGGGCCGACGTAGTAAAGGCCCATCTCCTCCCAGATCACGTTGGGCAGGATGAGCCCTTCGACCGAGGTCTTGATCTTGCGCGCGATCTGCCAGGCCTCTTCGCCCAGCGGGAGCTTGGAAAGGATCTTCTGTCCGGCGCCGGTCAGCTTGGTGTAGCCGGGGTGCAGCACCATGCGGTTTCGCCAGTGCACGAGCCATCCCACGTTCTCGGAAATGGACCAGCCGTTGTCGTTGAACACGACGATGAACCGCTTGGGGCGCAGGTGCACGACGTTGTTCAGGGCCTCGTAGCTGGGCCCGGAGGTGAGCGCTCCGTCGCCGACGATCGTCGACCACGTACGGCTCGCCGGGTTCCTGCTGCAGCGCGACCGACATGCCCAGCGCGTACGACAGGCCGGTTCCGGCGTGGCCCGCGGCGAGCGTGTCGTGCGCGCTCTCGGAGGGCTCGGCGAATCCGGACAGTCCGCCCGGCGTGCGGATCGACGCGAACCGGTCCTTGCGGCCGGTGACGAGCTTGTGCGTGTAGCACTGGTTCGACGTGTCCCAGACCAGCCGATCCCGGGGACTGTCGAACACGCGGTGGAGGGCCAGCGTGAGCTCGACGACCCCGAGGTTGGAGGCCAGGTGGCCGCCGGTCTTCGTGATGGTCTCGACGATCGTGTCGCGGCATTCCTGGGCCAGCTGGGCGAGCTCGTCCGGACCGAGCCTCTTCAAGTCCGCCGGCCCGGCCACCCGGTCGAGAATCCGGGAGGACTTCTTCGCTGGTGTCCGCCGCGAGGCGTTCCCGGCGTCGGTTGTGCGTTTTCTCATTTTGCGTCCGTTGCTACATACTCCGGTTCCGGAGAGCGAGTTTCCGCGAATCGAGGCCCCTTGGGATCAACTCTGCAAGGAGCGCGCAAAGCGAACTCAACGACGCCGATGCTTTTCCATCTCCCGTTCCGCCAAGTCCGGCCTCCGGTCGGCGGCCGTCCGCCCTGGGCCCGGCGGCCCTCCCGGAGGGACCGCGGGCCGGATGCTCCAATATATCAGCTCGGTTTGGAAGGCCCGTCGGGCCGCCCGCGTGCCGGCCGGGGAGGCGTTCCTCGGGCATGAATGGACTCGAAATCGGCTCCGACGAGCATCGCGACGCGCTGTGCCGGACGTTCGTAGAGACGCATCGGCCCTTCCGGCCCTCGGACATCGCGTGGCCGGAGCTCGATCCGGAAGGTCTGGCCCGGCTCCGGGACCTGCCGGTGTGGGACGAGGCCGCGCGGACCGAAGCGGCCACGGCGGTCAAGGTCCAGACCCTGGGTGATTCCGAGCAGGATCCGGTCTGGAAGGAAGCCATCGCTCTGCAAGGTTACGAGGAGGGACGGCACGCCGAGATCATCGCGCTTCTGACCAGGCGCTACGGGATCGCGACGGCGCCCGCGGGCACGCCGGAGAAGCCGAGGAATCCCACCTGGACGTTTCTGCGCACCGGTTACGGCGAATGCCTGGATTCCTTCTTCGCCTTCGGGCTCTTCGACATCGGGCGCCGCACCGAGCTCTTTCACAAGGACCTGATCGCTCTGTTCGACCAGATCATGCAGGAGGAGGCGCGGCACATTCTCTTCATCGTCAACTGGGCCGCGTACCTGCGGGCGCGCCGGCCGTGGCCGCTGCGGCCCGCCTTCGATGCCCGCCGTGCGTGGAACGTCGCGGCCCAGGCCTTCGACCGCGTGAAGGGCGCGATGCAGATGGCCGGCGGGGGCAACGGCCAGGAGCCGGGGCAGGCCCCGGCGGCCGGTTCGCAGGACGGGTTCACCTTGAAGAGCCACACTGCGTTCGGGGACTTCACGCTGCGGTCGTTTCTGGAGCTCTGCCTGGCCGAGAACGAGCGGCGCCTGGCCCCGTACGACCAGCGGCTCCTGAGGCCGACCCTGGTGCCGGGAACGGTGCGGCTGATGTTGAAGGTGATGCCCAAGAGCGTAAGGCGTAAGGCGTAAGGCGTCAGGCGCCACAATGAAGAGAACGCTGAACCAAAGGATGGAGGCGTCGATGAGTCGCTCACGTTCGTCTTACGCCTCACGCCTCACGTCGTCTGGGAAGGCGACGGAATGAGCAGCTTTCGTTCGCCTCACGCCTCTCGCCTCACGCCTCACGTCTGATGGGCTCCGATCTCGTCAGCGCCTGCGTCTTCTGCGCGGGACTCCTTCTGGCCAGAGACCTCCCGCCGCCGCCCGGCTACCACGCGGAGGTCGGGTTCTCGTATGCCACGGCGGCCCGGCGGTACCAGATCGGGACAGGCCGCGACGACGTCTCCGACGTGACTCCCAAGTTCGTGCTGGTCGGCCTGGGATTCTCGCGTCCGGCCGCCGCGGACCTGGGCGCCGGCACTCCGGCCGCGGAGTGGGGAGTCCGCGTCGCGCTCGGCCCTTCGCACGACGAGCAGGAACAGACGCCGTTCTCCGTGTCCAACACCACAGCCACCGGCACCGGACGCTACGAGAATTTCGCCATCGTGCTGCGCTATCCGCTCACCGAGCGCGACTCGCTCGAGGCGGGGTGGAATCGCCGGTCCCACAAGTCGACGGATCTCATCGACACGGGCCAGGAGCGCTTCTTCCTGACCGAAGAGCGCGTGCTCTCGGCCGAGCGTGTGGACGTCGGGCTGGGTCTGCGCCATCGCTGGCCCGGTTTCGAGGCCGCGCTCTCTGCGCGGTACGTCGCTCCGTCCGCGAGCGACACCACGGCCGGCGTTTCGCAGCTCACGGAGGGCTCGGTCTACGGCGCCGCGCTCGAGGCGCGGGTCCGGCGCGGCCGCTGGACGCTCTCCGCGTCGGCCGAACGCGCCTCCGGATCGATCGGCGCGCATGAGCAGAATCAGCCGGCCTTCGTGCCGCACGATTTCGACGCGACGGCGACGCTGGAGGCCTACCGCGTCGGCGTGGGCTACGCCGCCGGCCGGACCGAGGCGTTCTTCCAGGCGACCTACGACCGCTCGCGCCTGCCGTTCGTCGGCTTCGCCGTGCTCGGTACCGAGGTCGCCGCCTTCGAATCGGGGTACCACCCGGAGTCGCGGGCGAAGATCGACCTGTGGGACCTGACTGTCCGGCAGACGCTGTCGCCGGGATTCCGGGTCAAGGTGCTCCTGCGCTCCTCGCGGGGCGACGAAACGCTGGGTTTGACCGATCCCACTGGCGTCCTTCCCGCCCGGAGCCTGGACATCCAGCGCTCGGGCGTCTTCGGCGCCGGCCTGTCGCATCTGCTGGGCGGGCCGGAAGTGACGCTGGCCATCGGGGCGGAGGTGGCGCTGCCGATGAAGTAGTGCGAAGTGCGACGTTCTAAGTTCTAAGTTCTAAGTTCTACTTGTCGGCTCGATAACTTAGAACTTCGCACATTGAACGTCGCACTCTTTGGTCGTAGACCGTCGCACGATCCACCCCGATCCTGATACGCTTTTCTTAACCATGCGCTCCCATCGCCGCATCCTCTGCGTGTTTCCGCAGTACGCGCGGTCGTTCGGGACCCTGCACCACGCCTACCCGCTGATGCCGCGCGTGCAAGGCCTTCATGCCGCCGCAGGGCATGCTGCTCGTGGCTGCGACGGTCCCTTCCGACTGGGAGATCCGGTTCGTGGACGAAAACATGGCGCCGGCCACGGACGCCGGACTTCCAGTGGGCCGACGCCGTCTTCGTCACCGGCATGCACGTCCAGCGCGAAACGATCAACAGTCGGTCAACGAGCGCGCGCACCGGTTCGGCAAGGTGACCGTGCTCGGAGGCCCGTCGGTCTCCGCCTGCCCGAGTGGTACCCGGACTTCGACATCCTGCACGTCGGGGAGCTGGGAGACGCGACGCGAGCGCTCTACGCGCATCTCGACGAGACGGTCGAGCGACCGGCGCGAGCAGATCCGGCTTGACGACCGCCGAGCGCACGCCGCTGTCGGATTTTCCGACGCCGGCGTATCACCTGATTCGCATCCAGGACTACTTCCTGGCGAGCGTGCAATTCTCCTCCGGCTGCCCCTACCGCTGCGAGTTCTGCGACATCCCCGAGCTCTACGGTCGGAATCCGCGCCTGAAGACGCCGGAGCAGGTCTGCCGCGAGCTCGACGCCATCGTCGCGGCGGGTCCGCCGGGAGCGATCTACTTCGTCGACGACAACTTCATCGGCAACCCGAAGGCGGCGCTCGATCTCCTGCCGCATCTGGTCGAGTGGCAGCGCAGGACCGGCTACCGCGTGCGCTTCGCCTGCGAAGCGACGCTGAACATCGCGCAGAACACGACGATCCTGGAGCTGATGCGCGAGGCGTTCTTCCACACCGTCTTCGTCGGCATCGAGACGCCGGACGAAGAGGCCCTCCACGGTATGGTCAAGGACCAGAACCTGCGGCTGCCGATCCTGGAAGCCGTGAAGATCCTGAACGCCACGGCATGGAGGTCGTCTCCGGAATCATCATGGGCCTCGACCAGGACACCGAGCAGACGGGCGAGGAGGTGTTCCGGTTCATCGAGGCGGCGAGCATCCCGATGCTGACGATCAACCTGCTCTACGCGCTGCCGAAGACCCCGTTCTGGCGCCGCCTGGAAGCGGAGGGACGTTTGCTCTCCGACGGGACGGGGGGCTCCGAGTCCAACGTGCGATTCCTCCTGCCGCGTGACATCGTGCGCGCCAACTGGTTGAGCTGCGTGACGCGGGCCAACGCGCCCGAGGCCCTGTACCGCCGGTTCCAGCACCAGATCGAGCACACCTATCCCAACCGCTTCGATCCGGGAAAGCTGCGGAAGGTCGGGAGAGGCGACGTGGCCCACGGCCTCGGCATCCTCGCTCGCATCCTGTGGCGGGTCGGCCTCCTCTCCGACTACCGGAGGACCTTCTGGCGGATGGCCTGGCCGGCGTTGAAGAGGGGGAACATCGAGGCCGTCATCCACGTCGGCCTGGTCGGCCACCACCTGATCCACTTCGCCCGCGACTGCGCGGCGGGAGTGGGCGAGTACTCCTTCTATTCGGAGCTCGGCTCATCGCGTTCGGCCCGACCGGCCGGGACCCGCGAGCCCGCCCGCGCCGCGCTGTGAGAGCTCCTGAAATGTCCCCGTCGCCATGAAGCGTGACCTTTCCGAGCGGCTCGAATCCGCGTTTCTCAAGTCGCGGGCGGTCCAGCGTGTGGCCGGACCCCTCGATGCCTGGTTGAACCGCCATTTCCAGGCCACCGCGCTGCGTCCGGTGAAGCTCTTCTTGAACGGCGGCTGGCTCGGCCATCCTCTCCATTCCGTCCTGACCGACGTGCCCATCGGGGCGTGGACGGTCACCATCCTGCTGGACGTGATCGGGCTCGTCTTCCGCGCTCCGGTCGGGCTCGCGGCCGGCGTTACGGCCGGCCTCGGCTTGCTCGCGGTGGTGCCGACCATGGCGAGCGGATTGATGGACTGGATGGACGTCAATCCTCCCGAGAAAGCGGTCGGAGCCGTGCACGCCACCCTGAACCTGGCCGGCACGCTTCTTTTCGCCGCGTCGTTCGCGATGCGCTGGAGCGAGGGATGGCAGACTACGCCGTCCGCGTTCGTTGTCGCGCTCGCGGGTTATCTGCTCATGGCCGTCGGCGGGTTTCTCGGGGGAACGATGGTCTACCACATGGGCGTGATGATCAACCGCAATGCCTACCGAAGCGGCCCGGAGGGCTTCACGCCCGCGCTCGCGGCGGCGAAGCTGATCGAGGGCAAGCCGCGGCGCGTCGACGTCGATGGGCAACCGATTCTGCTCGTCCGGTCCAGAGACCAGGTCTATGCCCTCGGAGCGGTCTGTTCGCACTATGGCGCGCCGCTGGAGGAAGGGACGTTGCAGCGCGACACGATCCAGTGCCCCTGGCATGCGTCGCGGTTCGCCTTGAAGGACGGCAGCGTGCGGGAGGGGCCGGCGTGCGCGGCCTTGCCTTCCTATGAAGTGCGGGTGGCGGGAGACCAGTTGGAGGTCAAGCTCCGCCCCTGACCGGGCCCGAAGGCGAGGCCCGCGATCTGGAGCCTCAGGGCGCCTGAATCAGCGCGGCGCGATGGCCGGCTCGTTGCGGTCGAGGGCGCGGTCGAGGCGCTGCTTGATGGCGAAGACCTCGAGTCTCGAGACTTTGGAGCCGGGACCGCGGCGCTCCACTTTCTCCAGCGTGGCCCAGGCCAGCTCGACCGGGAGCGCGCAAAAGGCGACGATGCCCCGCGGGGCGTCGGCCCGCTGCAGGGCCAGGATGTAGTCGCCGGCGACGCCGAGGTCCCGTCGGGCCAGGGCGAACACGTCGGCGAGCGCCACTTCACGGGGAAGGAATCGGCGTCCTTCCGAGGCGTCGACCGCGGCGTCCTTCAGAATGTTGACGAGCTGGAGCGCTTCGCCGAAGGTTGCGGCCCGATCCCGAAGGTCTTTGGCGATGGGCTCGAGTCCCTGACGATGGAGTAGGAAGAGGTCGGTGAGCATCTCGCCCACGATGCCGGCGACGGCGTAGCAATAATCGCGCAGGTCGCTCCATGCACCCAGAGCCAGGGTGCCGTCCCGGCTGCGCGCCACGAATCCCGCCATTCCTTGTGCCGATCGCCGGACGTGCCCGGCAATCGAGGAAACGGCGTCGGGATCGAGACCCCGGAAGGAGTCGAGCACGAAGGGGACCCGGGCGATGAGCTCCCGGTAGCCGGCATGGGGCGACGGGTCCGCGGCCGTCCATTTGGCGGTGAAAGCACGATCCTGCGCCGCGCCGCCCGGAGCGAGGAGGGCGCCAAACTCCTCCAGGGCCTCGATGCGCCGCTCGCGCGTCCAATGCGCCGCGTCCTCGAACGTGTCCGCGATGCGAAAGAGCAGGTACGCGATCACCACCTGGCGGCGCGTCGGCTCGGGGAGCACCGGGATCGACAGCGCGAACGTGCGGCTGGTTTTCTCCAGCAGGTCTTCGAGTTCGGCCATCGCCCTCGCCCTTCGACTACGGGGCTTCGCCGAGCAGTCTCTGGAGGAACACGCCGAGACGCTCGGAGCACTCGTCGACGCGCTTTCGCATCCGCAGCAGGGTCGGGATCGAACGGGGTTGCCTCATTCCGAAGCCGATCACGGCGCCCCGCCGCACTCCGCCTTCCCGGCCGACGGAGCGGCGCAGGTACTCGGGCAGCTCCTCGTCGGTCAGGTCGCTGATCGAGCGAACGACCAGACACGGAATCCGCCGCGCCGCGGCGGTCCGGGCCCAGGCCGCCGACTCCATGTCCACGGCGCCGAACGTGTCGCCGTCGAGGGACGCGGCGATGTCGGCCCTCTCCTCGGGAGACACCACGGGCGCCCCGACGGTGACGAGGGTGGCGGCCTTGGCTCCGGAAGCGAGCGCCCAGGAGAGAAGGCGAGGATCGGGAGCGGGACACTCGCCCACGTCGTCCTGGACCTTGAGCCCGACGACGAGGTCTCCGACCTTGAGGGGGCCCGACAAAGCGCCGGCGACGCCCACGCCGATCACCGCGGCCGGATGGATGGCGTCGCAGAGCCGGGCGAGTCCCCGGGTGGCATTTCCCGAACCGTCGCCGGTCGAGGTGAGCACGGCCGGGGCGGATCCATAGCGCGCCTCGAAATAACCGTCGGGACGGCGCCGGACTCCGCGGGCGTGCTGAAGGACTCCCTCCAGCTCCTCCTTCAAAGCGGTGACGATCGCGATCGTAGGGCGGTGCGCGGGCACAGCGGGCGTTTCGCCGCCGCCGCCCGTACGATCCTCGCCGTCAGGCGCGGACATAGCCATGCTCCTGGAACCAGCTCACCGCGCGCGCCAGCGCCTCCTCCACCGGCGTCTGCGGGAGTTCGAGCTCGCGCACCGCCTTGGACGGGTCGAAGAACATGCGATGCCGCGACATCCGCACGCCTTCCAGTGGGACGCGGGGAACTCCGCCGGTCAGGCGGGCCCCGGCCGTCTGCAGCGCCGCGGCGGTCAAAGGAATCCAGTGGGGCAGGCGCAGACCGGGCGAGCGAAGGCCAGTCAACTTCGACAGGGTGTCGAGGATCTCCTTCAACGTCATGTTGCGATGGCCCAGGATGTACTTTTCGCCCACGCGTCCCCGCTCGGCCGCGAGGATATGCCCTTCCGCGACGTCGCGCACGTCCACGAGGTTCAACCCCGTGTCGACGTAGGCCGGCATCCGTCGGTTCAGGAAGTCGACGATCATCTGCCCGGTCGGCGTCGGCTTGACGTCGCGCTCGCCCACCGGGGTGGACGGGTTGACGATGACCACCGGCAACCCCTCCGCGGCCCAACGCTCGACGGCGCGCTCCGCCTCGTACTTGCTGCGCTTGTAGTGGCCGATGAGCGACTCCGGACGGACCGGCGTCGTTTCGTCGGCGGAGGATCCGTCGGAGACGACGCCGAGGGCCCCCACGGAGCTGGTGTGGACCACCCGCTCGACGCGCGCGTCGGCGGCGGCGCGCATCACGTTCGCCGTCCCGGTGACGTTGGCCTCGTACAGAGAGCGAGGGTCCCGAGCGTAGAGGCGGTAGTCCGCAGCGCAGTGGTAGACGGTCTGGACGCCGTTCATCGCGCTCTGCAGCGACTGGGGGTGGATCACGTCGCCGAGGGCGATCTCGACCGGCAGCCCTTCCAGGTTCGTTCGGCGGCTCTGAGGGCGCACCAGGCATCGCACCGCCCGGCCGCGCGCGAGAAGCGCCCGCACCACGTGCGCCCCCACGAAGCCGGTGCCGCCGGTGACGAGGTCCATCAGGAGAATCGGATCATCGGCTCATCGGATCATCGGTTCAAGTGCCCGGGTGAGTCTTTTTCGGGATAGATGAACCGATGGACAGATGAACCGATGAACCGATTCCGGCGTCACCCCGTCAAGTTCCAGGCCATCAGCCGCACCATGTCGCCGGGGTGCTTGGGAAGTTCCTTGACCACGGATGCCTCGAATCCCGAGTGCATCGCGCAATTGGCGCACAGGGGATCCTGGCGCGATTCCCAGTAATTCCAGTCCGTGCCGTTCCAGAACTCATCCCACGAGAACGAGTAACTCTTCCCGATCAGGTAGCAGGGACCCTTCCAGCCGCGCGGGGTGAAGGTGACCGTGCTCCACGGCGAGCACTTGTATTCGCGCAGCCCTGCGGCGAACTCCAGGAACATCGGCGTCGAGGTCAGCCTGTACTTCTTGGAAATCGCCAGCACGCGGCGGAATTTCTTCTGGACCTCGGACTTGGTCAGGAAGATGTCCCGCTCCACCGACTCGTAGTGGTAGCCCGGCGAGACCAGGAGCCCCTCGACCCCCAGCCCGGTCAGAAGCTCGCACACCTGTTCCACCTCGTCGACGTCCGTCTCCTTGAAGATCGTCATGTTGGCCATCAGGTGGTGGCCCAGACGCACGCCCTCGCGGATCATCTCGACGGCCTTGTCGAAGACCCCCTCCTTGGCGCAAATGGAGTCGTGGGTTTCGCGCATCCCGTCCAGGTGCACATTGATCATGAGGCGCTTGTCCGGGGGGACCACGCCGTAGACCTTCTGGTCCAGCAGGAGCCCGTTGGTGCACAGGTAGATATGGCGTTTGCGGTCGATCAGCTGGGCCACGAGCTCGGGCAGCTCCGGGTAGATCGTCGGCTCGCCTCCGCAGATCGAGACGATCGGAGCGCCGGACGTGTCCACGGCCTCCAGGCACTTCTCGAGGGGAAGCCGGTCCGACAGTTTCCCCGTGTGGCGCTCGGTGGCGCAACCCAGGCAGGCCAGATTGCAGGTGTAGAGCGGCTCGAGCATGAGCACGAAGGGGTAGCGCCGACGCCCCTTGAGCGCGTTGACGACCTGATGGCGGACCGTGCCCGCCGTGACGTGCAGGGGAAATCTCATGAAGTGACCTTTCGCGATGGGTGCTCTTGCGCCGCGCCTTCGTGCGGCGCAGCGGAGTCCGCGCCGTGCGACGCCCTTTCCTTCCGGTAGGCCGAGATGGCCCACAGGGGGAAATAGGTCGCGTAGAGATGGTAGCGCAGGTAGAAGACCTTGGGGAAGCCGGTGCCCGTCCAGTACTGGTCCTTCCACGACCCGTCGTAGCTCTGGTTGCGCAGGAGGTACTCGAGGGCACGGCGGACCGATGGGGAGGACCGGTCTCCGAGCGCGAACAGCGCCAGGAGCGCCCAGCCGGTCTGCGACGGCGTGCTCGGGCCGACTCCTTTCCGGCCGGGCTCGTCGTAGGAGTGGGGCAACTCGCCCCAGCCCCCGTCCTCGTTCTGATGGCGGCGCAACCAGCTTCCCGCCCGCTGGTACCGCTCCTGCGACAGGTCTTCGCCCGCCGCCTGCAGACCGGTCAGGGCGAGCCAGGTCCCGTAGAGGTAGTTGCACCCCCAGCGGCCGTACCACGTGCCGTCCGCGTCCTGACGGTCCTTCAGGTATGCCGCCGCGCGGCGGACCGCTCGGTGCGATCGCTCGAAGCCCAGGTGGCCCAGCGCCTCGAGTGTCCTCCCCGTAATGTCGTCGCAGCTCGGATCGATCATGGCGTTGTGGTCCGCGAACGGAATGAACGTCAGGATCTCGTTGTCGCAGTCGCGGTCGAACGCCGGCCACCCGCCGTCGCCGTTCTGCATGGCCAGCTGCCAGGCCACCCCCCGCTCGACCGCTCCGCGCCGGCGTCCTTCCTCCCGCTCATCGGAGAGGCGCAGGGCTGCCAGCGCCGCCAGGACCTCGGCCGTGTCGTCGGTGTCGGGATAGAACTCGTTCTGATACTCGAAGAACCAGCCGCCCGGAGCGGTGCGCGGGATGCGACGCTGCCAGTCTCCCGGCGCCCGCACCTCCCGGTCCAGGAGCCATCCCGCGGCGCGCTGGAGGCGCTGGTCGTCGGGGGGGAGCCCGGCTTCGCGCAAGGCGACGATGGCGAGCGCGGTGTCCCAGATCGGAGAGAAGCAGGGCTGGAGGCGCAGCGAATCCTCCTCCTCAATTTCCAGCTTCTGGAGCTCCTCGACCTGGCTCTTCACCAGAGGATGGTCGGCAGCATAACCACGGCAACGCAAGGCGAGGATGGTATTGATGATCGGCGGAAAGATCGCCCCCAGGCCATCGCTCTTTTCCAGCCTTTGCCGGATCCAGGCTTCGGCGACCCCGAGCGCTCGGCGGCGAAGCGGCGTGTAGCCCCAGGTCTCGAGCTCCTGAAACATCCGATCGATGCCGTAGAAGAAGGCGCGCCAGAAGCGCTCGCGCAGGCGCCGCCGCGGCGAGGCGCCCGGTCGCGTCGGGCCGCCGAGTCGCAGCTCGGCGATGGAGGCGCTTTCCGGCACCGGGCAGGTGGGGCGGCATGCCCAGATGATGGACAGCGGCACGACGATCGCCCGCGACCAGGAGGACATTCGATAGATCGAGAACGGAATCCAATCGGGCAGCAGCACGAGCTCGGGCGGAACGGCGGGGCACTTGTCCCATTCGTACTGGCCGAAGATCGAGAGGTAGATCTTGGTGAACGAGTTGCAGGCGTCGATTCCCCCGAGGTCCAGGATCGTCTTGCGGGCCGTCGCCATGTGGAGCGCGCTCGGGTCATCTCCCGCGAGCTTCAAGGCGAAATAAGCCTTGGTCGAGGCGCTCACCTCGGGCGGCCCTCCCGGGTAGACGGCCCAACCACCCGATGCGGTCTGCTGCCGGCGCAGGTACTGCGCGGCCTTCCGGAAGCGCTCCTCGCCGCGACGGCCGAGGAAGTGCATCGTCAACATGTATTCGGACTCGAGGATGGTGTCCCCCTCGAGCTCGCCGCACCAGTGGCCGTCCTCGTGCTGGATAGAGAGGAGGTACCGGCGTGCGGCTGTGGCCGCAGCGTCGATGCCCCCGAGGGCCGTGTCCGACTGGATTTCAGTCGGGTCCGTGTTGCTGCTCAACTCCGTCCGCCTCTTAGTGCACTCCCCGGGCCAAGGATTCCCGGGTCAACGCGAAACCAACCCACGAACACCCACGGGTCAAGGAAAGTATACGGCGTTCCCGCGGCGAAAGATTCCGGCATCGCGAGGAGCGGGCGCCGACGGCACCACCGTCGCGGGAGGCTTGCCCTCGGGCGCCTCAATCGCCTTGCGCGATCTGGTCACGAGGATCGGCTGAGAGAACTCCGAAGTCGTGTGGACCAGTGCGGCCTCACACGGAACGGACCGACCCCGTTGCCGCTGTCAAGGTGGTCGAGAATGTCGAGCTTCCCAAACTTCGAAGTGACACAGGCGAGGCCGCGCAGACCGTTGGGAATCGCCCGCGTTCGCGAGACGGTTCACGTCGCGGGGCCCCATCCGGATTCGGACGACGAAGGATCTGCCCGCGGTGCGTCCTCCTTGGACGACCTTCATTCTCCTTGCAATCTGTTTCGAGGGGACGTCCGCATCCCGCATAATCGCTCCTCCATGAGCCCTGTTGCCTCCCGAGCCGCGTCCCAACGAGAGCGCGCCGAAGCGCTCAAGGAGATCCTCGCCGAGCGCATTCTCGTTCTGGACGGCGCCACGGGAACGTGGCTCCAGGGCGAGAACCTGACGGCCGAGGATTTCGGCGGCGAGCAATACGAAGGGTGCAACGAGCACCTGGTGCTCACGCGCCCGGACGTGGTCCAGCGGATGCACCGGGCCTATCTGGAAGCCGGGGCGGATATGGTCGAGACGGACACGTTCGGCTCGACGCCGCTCGTGCTCGCCGAGTACGGCCTGGCGGACAAGGCTCTGGAAATTTCCCGCCGCGCGGCGGAGCTGGCCAGGGAGACAGCGGCGGAGTTTTCCAAACCCGATCGCCCCCGATTCGTCGCCGGCTCGATGGGTCCCACCACAAAGTCGGTCACGGTCACCGGCGGCGTGACCTTCGACGAGCTCATCGGACATTACTCGACGCAGGCCGAGGGCTTGCTCGCGGGCGGCGCGGACGTGCTGCTCCTGGAGACGATGCAGGACACGCGCAACCTGAAGGCCGGCCTGATCGCGGTCCAGGAGGCGTTCTCGAAGGTGGGTTGGAGCGTTCCCGTCATGGCCTCGGTCACGATCGAGCCGATGGGAACGATGCTGGCCGGCCAGGCCATCGATGCGCTCTACGCCTCGATCATGCACGCGCCGCTGCTCTCGATCGGCTTAAACTGCGCGACCGGCCCGGAGTTCATGACCGACCACATCCGCACGCTCTCCGCCCTGACGCGGACGCTGGTGTCGTGCTACCCCAACGCCGGCCTGCCCGACGTGGACGGCTGCTATCCGGAGACGCCCGAACGTATCGCCGCGGCGCTCGCGCGGTTCTTGGACGAAGGCTGGGTCAACATCGTGGGCGGCTGCTGCGGGACGACGCCGGCGCACATCCGCGCGCTGGCCCGCGCCGTGGAGGGCAGGAAGCCGCGGCGTATCCCGATCCACTCGAAGTCGCTCGTGTCCGGCATCGAGGCGCTGGAGATCGACGTGGACAACCGCCCGGTCTTGATCGGCGAGCGCACCAACGTGCTGGGGAGCCGCAAGTTCAAGCGATTGGTGGCCGAGGGCAACTTCGAGGCGGCCGCGGAGATCGCGCGGGCGCAGGTGCGCGGCGGCGCCCAGGTCATCGACGTGTGCCTCCAGGATCCCGACCGCGACGAGACCGCCGACGCCGAGGCCTTCCTCGCGCGCGCGACCCGGATGGTCAAGGTGCCGCTCATGCTCGACTCGACCGATGCCAAGGTGATGGAGATCGGCCTGAAGTGGAGCCAGGGCAAGTCGATCCTGAACTCGATCAACCTGGAGGACGGCGAGGAGCGCTTCCGCGCGGTCGTGCCTCTGGCCCAGAAGTACGGCGCGGCGCTGGTGGTCGGCACGATCGACGAGGACCCCGAGCACGGCATGGGCGTCACGCGGCAACGCAAGCTCGAGATCGCCCGGCGCAGCTTCACGCTCCTGACCGAGAAGTACGGCGTGGCGCCGGAGGACATCTTCTTCGATCCGCTGGTCTTCCCCTGCGGGACCGGCGACGCGAAGTACGTCGGCAGCGCGGTCGAGACGATCGAGGGGATCCGCGCCATCAAGGAGCAGTTTCCCCAGACCAAGACGATCCTCGGGATCTCCAACGTTTCGTTCGGACTGCCCGAGGCCGGGCGGGAGGTCCTGAACTCGGTTTTCCTCTATCACTGCGTCAAGGCGGGGCTCGACCTGGCGATCGTCAACAGCGAGAAGATCGTGCGCTATCCCTCGATCTCCGAGGAGGAACGGCGGTTGGCCGAGGACCTCATCTGGAACCGCGGCGAGGATCCGATCGCCGGGTTCGCCGCGCACTTCAAGGCCAAGGGCGCTCGCCCCAAGGAGCCGGTAGCGCGGCCCGGGACTCCAATCGAACGCCTCCCCCGGTACATCCTGGAGGGATCCAAGGAAGGCCTGATCGACGACCTGGAGGCGGTGCGCGCAAGCGGCATGGCGCCTCTCGAGATCATCAACGGCCCCTTGATGGACGGCATGCGGGAGGTGGGGCGGCTCTTCAACGCCAACGAGCTCATTGTGGCCGAGGTGCTTCAGTCGGCCGAGGCGATGAAGGCCGCGGTGTCCCATCTCGAGAAGTTCATGGAAAAGGCGACCGACTCGCGCAAGGGCAAGGTTCTCCTGGCCACGGTGAAGGGAGACGTCCACGACATCGGCAAGAACCTGGTCGAGATCATTCTCTCCAACAACGGCTACGAGGTCGTCAACCTCGGCATCAAGGTGCCCCCGGAAAAACTGATCGAGGCCTATCGGGAGCACCGGCCGGACTTGATCGGCCTCTCGGGCCTCCTGGTCAAGAGCGCGCAGCAGATGGTCACGACCGCGCAGGACCTGACGTCCGCGGGCGTGACGCCGCCGCTGCTCGTCGGGGGGGCGGCCCTGTCGCAGAAGTTCACCGACCAGCGGATCGCGCCGATGTACGGCGGCCTGACGGCCTACGCCGTGGACGCCATGCGGGGGCTGGCGCTGGCCGACCGGATTCTGTCCGGGGAGGAAGCGCGACGCGGGCTGGAGGAGGAAGCGGACCGGCGCCGCGCGGCGGCGACGCCGGCCCAGCCTTCCGTGGAGAATCCCCTCGCAGCGCCGGAGGTGCGCAGCGCGGCGATCTCGGTCGTCGAGCCGCTGCCGCCGCCCGACGCCGACGCGCACGTGCTTTCCGAGCTCGACCTGCGAGAGGTCTGGACCTACCTCAATCCGCAGATGCTCTATGCGAATCACCTGGGGCTGCGGGGCAGCGTCCGCAAGCTCAAGGAGTCGGGTGACCCGCGCCTGGCCGAGCTCGAAGCTGTCGTCGAGCGCGTCCAGGCGGCGGGCTGGATCCAGGCGCGGGCGATGTACCGCTTCTTCCGGGCATATTCGGACGGCAACGCGCTCCACGTGCTGGCGAGCGACGGGGAGGCGGTCTTTCGCTTTCCCCGCCAGGTGGCGGGGGAGCGCCTGTGTCTCTCCGACTTCGTGCGCCCAAAGGGGGCGGGGTCCTGCGACAGCGTCGCGCTCTTTCTCACGACGGCGGGACAGGGCGTGCGGGCGCGGGCCGAGGAGCTGAAGGCGGCCGGCGAGTACCTTCTCTGCCATACCCTGCAAGCCGTGGCCATCGAGACGGCGGAGGCCGCCGCGGAGTGGCTGCACCGCAAGCTGCGCGAGCGGTGGGGATTCCCCGATCCGCCCGAGACCACCATGACGGACCGGTTCCAGGGGCGCTACCGCGGCAAGCGCTACAGCCCCGGTTATCCGGCGTGCCCGGACCTGGCGGACCAGGCAACAATATTTAAATTGTTAGACGGCGCGCGGATCGGCGTCCAACTGACCGAGGGCTTCATGATGGACCCCGAGGCCTCCGTCTCCGCCCTGGTCGTCCATCACCCCCAGGCCCGCTACTTCTCGGCCTAGAGAAATTTGCCGGCCAAACCTGCATCCAAGCAGGGGACGGGCGGGTTTCTGGAAGAGGCGGGCGCAAGTCGTGGTCGCGCTTCGACTTAGGCTGTATGTTCATGTGAAGTGAAACTCTATTGACGAATCAATCATATTTGTCTAAGTTATCAGAATGATCGACGAAATTGACGCTGGAATACTGAAGATCTTGCAGTCCAACTCGCGGACCTCGAATGCGGAGATTGCACGCCAGGTCGGGCTCGCCCCCTCCGCGGTCTTCGAGCGGATCCGCAAGCTCGAGGAAAGGGGAGTCATCCTCGGTTACTCGTTGAGCCTCGATCCGAAAGCGATGGAGCTGCCGCTGGTGTGCTTCATCTTCGTGCGCTCGGGCGAGCGGGTCGGAAGCCCCAACACGGCGGCGCGGCTGGCGGAGATCCCCGAGGTCCTCGAGGTGCACCACGTGGCCGGGGAGGACTGTTTTCTCCTGAAGGTGCGGGCCGCGGACACCGAGGCCGTCGGCAGGCTCCTGCGCGAGCAATTCGGGAAGATCCCGACGATCACCTCGACCCGGACGACGATCGTTCTGGAGACGGTCAAGGAGACGGCGGCACTGCCGATTCCCGCGGCGGCGGAGGAGGAGCCGGAGGCCAGGCGTGCCTGAACGGGCTCCGTCCCGCAGCCGCGTCATGCTGGCGTTTGCCGCGGTCTACGTGCTGTGGGGATCGACATACCTGGCGATCCGCTTCGGGGTCGAGACCCTGCCTCCGTTTCTTCTGGCCGGCACCCGCCACTTGACGGCCGGGCTTCTGCTCTATCTCTGGATGCGCGCGCGCGGGGCGGCCCGCCCCACGCTGTGGCATTGGAGAAGCGCCGCGATCATCGGCGGCCTGATGCTGCTCGGAGGCAATGGCCTGGTCACCTGGGCGGAGCAGCGCGTTCCATCCGGCCTCGCCGCGCTCATCGTGGCTTCGGTTCCGATCTGGATGGCCGTCCTGGAGGGGATCCAACGGCGGCGCCGGCCCGGCGCGTCGGTCATCGCGGGACTGGTTCTGGGCCTCGTCGGGATTGCGCTTCTCGTCGCGCCGACGCGTTGGGGCGGCAACGTCCACGTCGACCCGTTGGGGGCGGCCGCTCTGGTCCTCGCGTCGTTGTGCTGGTCGGTTGGCTCTCTCTACTCCCGCCGAGCGAAGCTGCCCGCGTCGATTCTGACCGCGACGGCCATCGAGATGATCGCCGGGGGCGCCTGGCTGTGGCTCACCGGCCTTCTGTCGGGGGAATGGTCGGCCCTGAGGCTGGCGCAGGTCTCTCTGCGATCCGCTGTTTCTCTGGGGTACCTCATCGTGTTCGGTTCGCTGATCGGATTCACGGCCTACGTGTGGCTCCTGAAGGTCGTCAGCCCGGCGCGTGTCTCCACCTACGCTTACGTCAATCCGATCGTCGCGGTGCTCCTGGGCGCGTCGATCGCGGGGGAGGCGGTCACGGCCCGAATCCTGATCGCCGCTCTGATCATCGTCGGCGCGGTGGCGCTCATCATCGTGGCCCGCCTGCGTCCGGTGCGGCTGGTCGGGGTCGACGCCTCCCCGGCGGCGCCCGAGCCGGCCCGGGCCGCGGGCGGGTCGTCGGCCCGGTCGTGAATCGCTCGGGGAGAAAGGACCGACCATGAAACGGCGAACGGCCGATCCGCGGATCGCGCTCCTGCTCCATGCCCTGGACGAGGCCTTCGCGAAGGCCGCGTGGCACGGGACGAATCTCCGAGGGGCGCTGCGGGGCGTGGGGGCGAAGGCGGCGGATCGCCGGCCCGCTCCCGGGCGCCACAACATGCGAGAGCTCGTGGTCCACGCGGCCTACTGGAAGCACCGCGTGCGCGGCCGCCTCATGGGAAAAGCCGGCGGGAGATTCCCCATCGCGGGGAGCAATTGGTTCGAGCTCGGACCGGCCAGCGAGCGGGCATGGCGCGCGGAGCGGGACCTGCTCGAGCGCGAGCACCGCGCCCTGCGCCGCGCGGTGGCATCTTTCCCCGCGTCGCGCCTGCCAAAGCGACTGCCGGGAACGCTCGGCCGGACCGCCCAACGCGAGATCGCGGGGATCGCGCTCCATGACGTCTACCACACCGGGCAGATCCAGCTGCTGAAAGCATTGGGCCGCCGCGGGAGCGGGCGATGAAACCGATCGTGCGCCGCTTCGAATCTGCCGACGAGGCCGTCTCCTTCCCCCGGGGTGGTTTCGAAAAGATCACTCTGGCCGGAATGACGGTGGGCCGGGCGACCTACGAGCCCGGCTGGAAGTGGTCCGAGCACGTCGGGCCCATGGTCGGAGCCACGAGCTGTGCGGTCGAGCACGTCGGCTTGGTCCTGGCGGGACGCGCGGCGATCCGCATGGACGACGGCACCGAGATCGTCGTCTCCGCCGGCGATCTCTTCTGGGTCCCTGCCGGTCACGACAGCTGGGTGGTGGGAGACGAGCCCTACGTCTCGATCCACCTGCTCGGCGCCGGCGCCTACGCGGAAAAGGAGAATCCGTGATGAGCTGCTCTCCTTCGGTCTGCCGCCTCGAAGTGTTTCCGCCGGAGGGCCGGCCGCGCCACGCCGGCTTGATCGAGCAGATCCGATCCTCGCTGGCGGAAGTGCGCGAGCTTCCCGACGGATTCGCGCTGCGCTTCGCCGACGACGGGACGCTCTTCGCGCGCCTGGCCGAGTGGGTGCGGCTGGAGAGCGTGTGCTGCCCGTTTCTGGAATTCGAATTGAGGGTCGAGTCTCGAGGAGGTCCGGTGTGGCTGCGGCTGACCGGCGAGGCGGGAACCAAGGATTTCGTGAGAAGTGAGTACCCCATCCCGCCGGCTGCGGCAAGATAGGGCCGTGGCCGATCAGGCGCGCCGGATCATTGAGCTCTCCCATCCGATCGAATCGGGCATGACGACGTATCCGGGCCTTCCCGCGCCCGTCGTCAGCGACCACTGGAGCCGCGAGTCGACGCGCGGCAAGTACGCGCCGGGAACGACCTTTCACATCGCCCGGGTGGAAATGGTCGGGAACACCGGGACCTATCTGGACGCCCCGTTCCATCGGTACGCGGAGGGAGCGGACATCGCGTCGCTGCCACTGGCGAAAGTGGCGGATCTGCCGGGCCTGGCTATCGATGCGTCGCACCGGACCGGGCGCGCCGTGGACGTGGATCTCTTCGTCGGACGGCCCGTGCGGGACCGGGCGGTGCTGGTGCGCACCGGCTGGGACCGCCACTGGCGAACGCCGCGGTATGGCCAGGATCACCCCTTTCTGACCCGCGCGGCGGCGGAGCTCCTCGCGCGTGAAGGCGCGGTCCTCGTGGGGATCGATTCCGTGAACATCGACGACGCCGGGGATGCCGCCCGTCCCGCTCACACGCTTCTGCTCGCGGCGGGCATTCCGATCCTCGAGCACTTGACCGGCCTCGACCGACTTCCCGCTCAGGGCTTCCGCCTCCATGCCGCCCCGGCGCCCGTGGCGGGTATGGGAAGCTTTCCGGTGCGGGCGTACGCGCTGGTCGAGCGTGGACCGGGCGTCCATGAATAGTCCGAGCGAGACGTTTCGCTCTTGCGGGGGAAATCGATGCCGCTCTTCGTTCTGTCCATCCTCGTGATCGTGGTCTCCAACGTGCTCTACCACGTGTCGCAGAAGTCCATTCCGGCCGGGGCCCATCCGGTGATCTCCCTGTTGACGACCTACGCCGTCGCTCTTGTCGTCACGCTCGCGCTCCTCCCGTTCTTTCCGGTGAAGGAGCCCCTCGGCCAGGCGTTCAAGAAGATCAACTGGGCCAGCGCGGCGCTCGGCGCGACGGTCGTGGGAATCGAGATCGGATTCCTGCTGGCCTATCGATCGGGTTGGCGGATCAGCGTGGGTTCCGCGGTTTCCAACGCCACCGTCGCGCTGCTGCTGATCCCGGTCGGCCTCTTCTTCTTCGGCGAGCGGCTCTCGATGGTCAACGCCTTCGGCGTCGCGCTCTGCGTGGCCGGGCTCCTCATGGTGGTGGCGCGATGAGCCCGAGACTGCGCGTCTGTCTGGCCGGCGCCACGGGATGGGTCGGCCGGGCGCTGGCGTCGGCCATCGCCGGAGCTCCCGACCTGGAGCTGGTGGCGGCGGTGGCGCGGGGGCACGCCGGCCGCCCGCTGAAGGACGCCGCCGGCGATCCGCGGCTCGATCTGATCGTGCGTGCCACGGTGGAGGAAGCCCTGGACACGCCGTGCGACGTCCTCGTCGACTACACCCGCCCCGAGGCCGTGCGGGCCCACGTGCTCGCGGCCGTGGCGCGCGGAGCCGGGGCGGTGGTCGGAACGTCCGGGCTCACGGACGAGGAGTACGCGGAGATCGACGCGGCGGCCCGGGCCCGGGGCGTCGGCGTCCTCGCGGCCGGGAACTTCGCCGTGACGGCCGTGCTCCTCCAGCGCTTCGCCGAGATGGCGGCCCGCCACGTTGCCCAGTGGGAGATCATCGACTACGGGAAGCCGTCCAAGCCCGACGCCCCATCGGGAACTGCCCGCGAGCTCGCGTCGCGGCTCTCGCGGATCGGGAGACCCGCCTCGGGCCATCCGATCGAAGAGACCCGGGGTCTGCGCGAGGCCCGTGGCGCCACACTCCACGGCACCCAGATGCACTCGGTTCGGCTGCCCGGCTTCGTCTCCTCGATCGAGGTTCTGTTCGGTCTCCCGGAGGAGAGGCTTTCGATTCGCCACGACTCCTCGTCCGGTGCCGCTCCCTACGTCGCTGGAACGCTGCTGGGGATCCGAAAAGTGGGCTCGTTGACCGGACTGCACCGCGGCCTCGACAGCGTGATGGAGCTCTGACCGCCGCCGTCTCTTCCAGGGTCGGTCACAGGCTCTGAGACACATCCGAGACGTGTCTTGAGACGCGGACGCGGACAGGTTGTCGCCGCAAACCTCTGTGGACAGGCGACTTGGATGTTCGGCCGAAGCGGCATCGTCCTTGCGATTGCAGGTCTTCGCGTGAGGTAAAGATCAATGAGCGCCAACCCGATCCAGTTCGAAGACCGCCACGACCGACTCTCCGGAGATCTGTCGCGCACCCCCCTGTTTGCCATCCTTCGACGCATCCAGCGCTCCCGCATGACCGGGACGCTGGAGCTGGCGCGCAACGGCCAGCAGCGGTGGCTCTCCTTCGAGGACGGCGAGCTGCGAGCCGCGCGCTCATCGAAGGAGGAGCACCGGATCGGCCGGTCGCTCGTGTTGTGGGGCTACCTGTCGGAGTACGACCTCGAGCGCGCCCTCATCGCTCAAAAAACGAGCAAGGCCCGTTTGGACCAGATCCTCGTCGAAAGAGGGCTCGTGGCCCGCAGCGTGCTCGACGTGGAGGCCCGGCGGCTGATGGAGCAGATCGTATCCTCCGCTCTGTCCTGGCCCGAGGGGAGCTTTCGCTTCCGGCTCGGCAAGCAACGCAGCGACGAGGACATCGCCTTCTCTCTCTCGATCACGGAGACGATCATCGAGGGAATCCGGCGCATCCCGGAAGGGGAAAAGTTCCTGGAGCTCCTGGGCGACCTGAACAAACGGCCGGCCGCGACTTCCGCGGAGACCTCGGGCATGAACCCGACGAAGCTTCCGGAGGAGGCCAACTTCCTGCTCTCGCGCATGGACGGCGCGACGTCGGTCAAGGATCTCCTGAGCCTGACCCCGTCCTCCCGGCTCGAAGCGGCGAAGATCCTCTACACGCTCGTCTACTGCGGGTTCGTCGAGCTCAAGCCGGCGCCGGCCAGAACGAAAACCGAACCGGATGGGGCCCGAACGGCGATCGAGGAGCCGCGGGTCGGGCACCGTGCCCTGGTGCACAGCACGTACCGGCGCATCGATTGGCTCTCGCACTACGATCTGCTCGGCGTCAAGACCGACGCGCCGCCGGCGGACATCGACGCGGCCTACGCTCGGCTGTCGAAGCTCTTCGACCCGGAGCTGCGACGCCGTGCGGATCTGGCCAGCTGCGGAAGGGAGCTGACGGTCCTGGCGCGACGGCTGCGCGAAGCCCACGAGACGCTTTCGCATCCCGGGTCGCGGGAAGCCTACGATCAGACGATCCGGAAGGCCCACGCGGTGTTGTCGGAAGGGTCGGCGGAGCCGCCGGCCGCCGAGCGGCGCTCGCGGGAAAAGATCCGCCGCTGGACGGCCTCCTGCAACTACCGGCGGGCCCAGGAGCTCATCGAGCAGAAGGACTTCTATCCGGCCATCCAGATGCTGGAAGAGGCCGTGCAGTTCGCGCCGGACAATCCGGACTACCGACTCCTCCTCGGGCAGGCCAAGCTGAAGAATCGGTGGTGGCGCGAAGAGGGTATCGAGGAGCTCCAGGAAGCCGCGCGCCTCGACCCCTCGTGCGCCGAGGCCCAGGCGGCGCTGGCCGAAGCGTTCCTGGAGCAGGGCAACCTGAAAACGGCGCTCACCTGCGCCCGGACCGCGTTGAACGTCGCTGCGCTGGAGGAGAAAGAACCCTACCGGGAGTTGGAGCTGCGCGTGGAAGGCGTCCAGGCCGCGGCCCAGCAAGGGTCGGCGGTCCGACGGTTGCTGCGGTCGGTATAGCCGTCGCTTCCGCTCGGTCGAGATCTGGCTTCGCCACCGGCGATCGGCTCGGCCGGATGCGGCCTCGACCGATCGCCTGATCTCTCCCTCGCTCTCGCTCCCGCGCCGCGCACGTCGCTTTCGCTTGCTCGGAATCTGCGCCCTTCGAGCGCATCGGCGAGCGACTCGCCCAAAGGGGCTCGATCGCTCGCCTGATTCCGAGCCGCGCTTCGCTCCCGCGGCGCGAGGCTCCTCCGCTCGGTGACTTCGCGGAGACTCCTCGCGCCGCGAACCGGGGCTGGAGAAGCCCGAGTCAGCCGGTCAGGCCGGTGCCGGATTCGCCGCGGGAGCGGGCGCCCCAGGCGAGGAAGGCCAACGCGGAGAGCAGGGCCAGGAGCACACCGTACGCCGCGGCGACGCCGGTCTCCTCCATGCGGAGCGACGAGAGGATCTCGATCGAGATCGGCCGGGTGTCGAAGGTGTACAGGACGATCGAGACGACGAAGTCCCCGAGCGCGGTGAGGAAGGCGAGCGCGGCTCCCGCGGCCAGGGCTGGCGCGAGCAGGGGCAGGGTCACCCGGGTCAGGCGTCGCCACGCCGAGGCGCCGAGCGACGCCGCGGCTTCGTCCAGGGAGGGATCGAGCTGGCGCAGCCCGGCGAACGCGGCCCGTCCGGTCAGCGGAAGGTTTCGGGCGAGATACGCGAGGGGGAGGATCGCCGCGGTTCCGACCAGCACGAATCGCCCGGCCCAGGGCGCGTTCCTGGAGAACGCCGCGGCCAGGGCCACGGCGAACACCGTGCCCGGAAGCGCCCACGGAAGCGTGATCAACGTCTCGAGCACTCCCTTCATGCGAGTCCGGCCCCGCAGTGCCAGGTATGCCGCGGAAAATCCGAGCAGCAACGCCGCCGCCGTCGCCGCCGCGGCCATCCACAGCGAGTTCACGATGGGGCGCAGACGCTCGGTCTCCGAGAAGACGGAGATCCAGTTCTTCAACGAGAGGGTCGGCGGCAGGAGTTGATCGGTCCACGAGCCGGCCGGTACGAACGACAGCAGCACGAGCGTGGCATGGGGGAGCAGCAGGATCCCCGCCAGCAGCCAACCGGCGAGGGCCACGAGCGCCCCGCGCTTCCACAGACGGCGGGCCGGTGCGGCGCCGCGGATCGCGCCGGCGACCTCCCGGTGCGCCTCCGCGCGCTGGAGGAGCAGGAGTCCGGCGACAGCCAGAACGGCGAGCGTGGTCGTCTCGACCATGGCCATCTCGGTGTCGCCGTTCAACCGGGAAAAGACGATCTGCGTCGTCATCACACGAAACGTTCCGCCGATCAGGTACGGAGCGGAGAAGGACGCGAGCGACGTCATGAACGTGAGAAGCGCCGCGCCTGTCAACGCCGGTCGCAGGAGCGGCAGGGTCACCGCGCGGAGAATGCGTCCCCGGCCGGCGCCCAGGGCCGCCGCGGCCTCCAGGAAAGCGCCGTCCAGGCGCGCCAGTCCGGCGCGGGTGAAGAGATAGAAGTACACGAACATGGTGTAGGCATGGACGAACAGGATGGCGACCGGCCCCGACAGGCGCCACGGAGACTGCGAGGATCGCGTGACGGCCTGGATCGCGCGCGCCAGGAACCCGCTCTCGCCGTACAGGAACAGGAAGGCGAGAACGCCGATCAGCGGGGGCAATACCACCGGCAGCGCGATGAGCGTCCCCAGCATCCGCCGCCCGGGAAACTCCGTTCGCTCGAAAAGGAAGGCCAGCGGGACGCCCACGGCCGCCGAGAGGGCGACCGTGGCCAGGGAGATCCACAGGCTGGCCCACAGCGCCTGCCACTCGTCGGGGCGGTGCAGGAACTCGGAAAAGTGCGCGAGCGTCCAGTGCGGAGCGCCCAATGCCTCGGCCAGCGTCAGCAGCAGCGGATAGCAGACGAGCCATGCCAGCACGAGCGCGAGCAACGCGGCGGGGAGCCACCGGCGTCTCAAGAGCCCTCCGGAAGGTACGCGCGGGGCGTGGGAGCTCCGGGAGCCGGCACGATCGCGACGCGATCGCCAGGTCGGGCCTCTGCGGAGCCGGCCAGAACTTCGATCTCACCGAGCCCGTCGACCTTCACCGTGAAGAGCGAGAGCCGGCCGGCGTAACGGCGGGCCACGACCTCGCCAACGACGGCCTGGGAGGAGTCGGGACGTTCGAGCGCGAGGCTCTCCGGCCGGACCAGAAGATCGACCCGAGACCCGACAACGGGCGACTCGGCCGCCGCCGCGGGCCAGCGTCTTCCGTTGGAGAGTCGAACGCCGTCTCCGTCCGATGGCTCCCATATCGCGGGCAGCGCATTGGTGCGCCCGATGAAGGTCGCCACGAAGCGCGTCGCCGGGCGCTCGTACAGCTCCTCCGGGCTCCCGACCTGTTCGAGCCGGCCGCCGTTCAGGACGGCGACCCGGTCACCCAGCTCGAACGCCTCTTCCTGCTCGTGCGTGACGAAGAGGGTGGTGATTCCGGTGGCTCGCAGCACGCGCTGGAGCTCGCGACGGGTGCGCTCGCGCAGGGTCGGGTCGAGATTGGACAGGGGCTCATCCAGAAGGAGCACGCGGGGACGCGGCGCGAGCGCGCGGGCCAGCGCCACCCTCTGCTGCTGGCCGCCGGACAGTTGCGTGACGCGGCGGCTCTCGAAGCCCGGCAGATCGACCACCGCCAGAGTCTCGGCCACGCGCCGGACCGCCTCCGGTCCGCGCAGACCCTGCGATTCCAGCCCAAACGCCACGTTCTCGCCGACGGTCATGTGCGGAAAGAGCGCGTAGTGCTGGAAGACCATGCCGAAGCGCCGGCGGCCGGGGGAGATCGACGTGACGTCTTCGGTCTCGACCAGAATGCGGCCGGCGTCGGGCGTCTCGAATCCCGCGACCAGCCGCAGCACGGTGGTCTTGCCGCTTCCGGACGGCCCCAGAAGGGCCACCGTCTCGCTCTTCTCGACGGCAAGCGTGACGCCGCGCGTCACGACAGACGGACCGAAGCTTTTCTCGAGCTCCTGGAGCTGAAGGTAGGAGCCGGACATGCGGGGCGATTATCTCCGGTCCACCGCCAGCCGCAGCGCGGCCAGAAGGACGAGGACGGCGAGAAACGCCGCCGAGGACGGACAGAAGGTCTTCCAGAACGAGCGCGGCTTTCCGCCCTCGGATACGTAGATCTGGGCGCCGATCAGGTTGGCGATCGAGCCGATGGGGCTGCCGCAGGCGCCGGCGGTCACGCCAGAGAGGAGCCCGCGGAACCCCTGCGGCCCGGCCGCGGCCGGGGCCAGCAGCAGCGCGGCCGGCACGTTCGACACGATCTGCGAGAGCAGCGCCCCGGAGAAGAGCAAGCCGACGGCCTGGTGCCCGAAGATCCTCTCGGGGTTGAAGTGCCGGTACAGTTCGCCGCGCTCCAGTCCCGGCACGCCGACGAAGAGAAGCGCGAAGACCAGGACCAGGGAGAAGTCGGCTTCCTTCAACCGCCGGCCCAGCAGAAACATCCCCGGCACCGCCATCGCGAGTGGCAGGGGGTAGGGAAGCGGGCCGAGGAGACTGGCGACCTCGGCGCCGAGGAGAACGAAGAAGCCCGCGGCGCAGAGCGGATCGATGTCGAAATCCCGGTCCGGCGGCGGTGCCAGGCTGTGCCTGGGAACGAGCAGGACCACGGCCGCCGCGAGCAACCCGGCCGATACCGCGGCCATCGGCCACTGTGCGGCGAAGAACGAGCCCGGAGTGAACCCGCCCCGCGCATAGAGAAACAGGTTCTGCGGATTGCCGATCGGAGTGACGGCGCCCAGCAGGTTCGCCGAAAGGACCTCCAGAACGACGAGGGGCGCCAGCTCGATTTCGGCCGATCGTCGGAACAACATGGTGAAGGGGACCACGAGGAAGAGCGCCACGTCGTTGGTCAGCACAGCCGAGAGGATCGCGGTCGTTCCGATCAGGCTCAGGGCCAGGCCTCGGGCGGTGCGGGCGCGGGCGACCACGGACGCGACCATGCGGTCGAACAGGCCGGAGGTCTTGGCAAGCTCGATGGCCACGGTCAGAACGAAGAAGAGGCTCAGCAGGCGCAGGTCCATCAGTCCGGAGATCTCGGAAAGACGGACCCGTCCCATGGCAATGGCGGCAAACGCCAGGGTGGCCGACGCAGTGATGAGGAAACGCTCGAACAGAAGCGTGCGGACGATGGGATGCCGGAGAAATCTGTGATTTGCGATTTGTAATTTGCGATTTCGCGAAGGAGTCGTCCCGACATTCCTCTTCATCCGAGATCACCCATCACAAATCACAAATCACAAATCACAAATCGCAAAGATCAGCGTCCCTTCCCTCTGACCTCTCGGTCCCACCTCGCCATCCACTGCGCTCCTTCGCGCTCGATCAAGTCCCAGTTCATCTTTGCCGGCACGAGCGCGTGGTCGACCTCCCGCACCCACTGCGGCAGCTGGTCCTCAGGAAGATCGCCGCGTGCGGGGAGGCGGTAGGCTTTCTCCGCGGCCAGAAGCTGCGCCTCCGGGCTGCCCAGCCACTCGATGAATTCCCGCGCCGCCGAAGCGTGGCGCGCGCCCCGGACCAGCCCCACGGCGTCCACGATCACGGGCGTGCCGCTGGACGGGAAGACATAGGCCAGGCCCTGGCTGCGGCGCATTTCCAGCAGAATGTCGGGAAGATCCCAGACCGTGACCAGGCCTTCGCGCCGGGCGATGCGCTCCACCAGCACCGACGCGTTCATCTCGTAGCCTTTGGTCTGGGCGTCGAGCTTCTTCAACCACTCGAACCCGCGCTCCGCCGAGCCCGTCTGATCGATCGAGCGGGCCAGGATCATGCCGAAGAACGCGCGCATCGTTCCGGAAGCGAGCGGGTAGCGGATCAGGACTCTTCCCTTCCAGCGCGGATCGAGCAGATCGTCCCAATCGCGCGGCGCCTGGTCGGCGGGCACGGCCGCAGAGTTGTAAACGATGACCGCCGGAGTCCGATACAGGCCGAAGAAGAAATCGCCAGGGGCCCGGCCCTCCGCGGGGATGGCGTCGGCCCAGCGCGGCCGGAATGGCGCCAGGAGGCTCTCCCGGGCTCCCCGCGCGAAGATCGTGTCCGGTCCGCCGTACCAGACGTCCGCCTGGGGGTTGGCTTTCTCCGAGCGGACCCGGTCATAGACCTCCTGAGAGCCCATGTCGAGCCATCGCACGTCGACGTCGGGGTGCCGGGCCTCGTAGGTCTTCTCCATGAGCCCCAGCAGATCGCGGCCGTGCGGGGAGTACAGAACGATCGGCGTGCGCGCGTCCCGCCGGCAGGCGGTTCCCAGCACGGCGATCGCCGCGAGGACCAGCCGCAGCATCTTCATGCGGCGCGAAGAATAGCAGGCCGATCCGGGCGTTCCGGCCAGCGCGGTGGAAGGGCCTCTTACCGCTCCTTCTCCTGCTTCTTCATCATTTCGTCGTACTGCTTGCGCTGCTCCGGCGTCATCCTGGACAGGGCGTCTTTCATCGCCTTGCGCTGCTCCGGCGTCATGGTGCTGCCGGACGACCTCTGGTAGCCGGCGGGAACCTCGAAGGCCGAGGCCGGAACCGTCTTCTTCTCGAAACGCACCAACTCGAAGGTGCTGGAGACTTTCTTGTCCCGGCCTTCGCGCGTGATCATCCGAATCGGGAATCCATCCAGACCGTTGGCGCGCAGCGCGGCGAGCGGTCCGGAGCGTTCTCGATTCATGGCCGCGAGCCAGGCGCTGGAGGGCGTCAGCTCGCGCGTGACGCAGATCTCGGTCTCGGTCCCCGACGGCGAGGTGACCACGGCCTTGTCGCAGGAGAGGCCCCCGACGGTGTCGCGGCCGAGTTTCCGGACCTTCAAGTCCAGCGGCTGCTTGGCCGCGGATTCGTGCGCCTTCTTCAGGTCCACCACCGTATAGGTCTTCTTCTCGTCGTTGAGCATGTACATCTTGTCCGGCTCCGAGACCTTCAGGATGGTCGTCATGCGGTATTGCGAAGGCGTGCCCGGGCTCTTCGGCTCGCCGTTGCCGCGCAGGTCCATCTCCCATTGCATCCGGACGGCGTTCTTCGACACCAGGCACGAGCCGTGGCCGGGGATGGTCTCGCCCCGGCCGGTGGTCGTGGTGGCGCGGAACTCCGCGCTTCCTTCAAACTGGGCGAGCGCGGCGGTCGAAAGCGCGAAGAATGCGACCGCGGCCAAACGAACGACTTTCATGATCCTCCTCCCGGTTCGAGCTTCGAGCCGTGGCGACGCCCGGAGGGAGATTCTATGAACCCTTGCCCTTCCAGGCGAGCAGATTGGCGAAGAGGCGGTAGGCGCCGGGCACACCCGCCGGGAGCTGGCGGAAAAAGGCCAGGCCGGTATAGACGTAGTGGCCCTTGCCGACCTCGGCGACGAGCAGAGCCCCGTGTTGCTCCGCCTGGCCGGGGTCGTTCATCGCGAGCAGCGGCGTGAAGGTCTTGCCCCACTCGTGGGCGAAGTAGAGTCCCCGCTCCTGGATCCAGCCATCCCAGTCGCTCGGAGCGATACGGTTGGGCCGGGTGAAGATCGAGTGCGCCGGCTCGAGCATCTTCACCGGCGCAGTCTCGTCGGTCACGCGGTCGTGGGGGCGGGCGATCTCGATCTGGTCTGGAGCGAAGCGGCCCTCGACGAACGGGTACTGCTGGTACTGGACGATGACCAATCCGCCCTCTCGCGCGTAGTCGAGGATGCGGGCGTTGGAGGACGCCAGCGCCGGCTCGGTCTCGTAGGCCCGGCTCCCGATCACGATCGCGTCGTAACGGGAGAGGTCGCCGTGCTCGAGGTCCCGGGCGTTGAGCAGGTGGATCGGGACGCCCACCGCGGTGAGCGCCTCGGGAACCCGGTCCGCCGCGCCGCGCACGTATCCCACCGCCTTGACGCGGGGGAGCTTCAAGTCGACCGCGGTGAGCGCGACGTTGGAGTCCTTCGGCATGGGCGTGGGGCGGATGTGACCATAGTCGATGAGCTGGACCGCGCCGCCGAATCGTTGGCCATCCTGCAGCACGGCGGCGACGGGCACGTCGTAGCGGCCCACGCGAGCGGACGAGGGAGCCGGCAGGGGAAGATCGAACGAGGCCTTGTCCCCCTTCTTGGCCAGCGTGAAGGGGAGGGGGGAGGCGGGCGGCCAGCCCGCCGGCATCGCGGCTTCGATCTTTCCCGAAACGGCGGCGTGCGTGTTGGAGGCCACGGTGACCTGAAGGGACCGGCGCTCCTTCTGATCCGTCGACCAGACCACCAGGTCCGGCTCCACGGAGATCTCGACCGCTGGAACGGCCCGCAGGGAGTGTCGGATCTCGCCGAACTCTTCGTTGCGAAAGCGGTGCGTGACTTCGCGACGCAGCGTCGCGCTGACGCCGCCGACCTTGACCTTCACCGCCGCCGACAGCGGAGGAGGCTGGAACGGCTCGCCGCGGACGGGCGCCGGGACGTCGCTCCAATCATAGAGGGCTCCCTGGAGAGGCTTCCTCAAGAAGTACGGAACGGTCGGCGCGCCCCCGGCCGGCACCGAGGCCGAGAGCTTCCACTCGGCGAGCGCCCCGGCCGCGACGGTGGGCGCCGGCGGAGGGGAAGCGGGGGGCACCGTCCATCCGTCGGGGCTCTGGAGCGCGACCGACTCGACCTCGAGAGGCTCCGTGCCGGCGTTCCACAGTTGAACCGTGACGGCGAAGGCATCGCCGGGCGCCGCGGTCTCCGTCTCGGACAAAGCGTCCAACGCGATGCCTGCCGATGCGACCAGGGCCGTCTGGGCGGCGTCGGCTTTCTCGTCGAGGATCGCCGCGACCGCCGATTCCTCGGGGGCGTCGGCGTGGACGAGCTCGCGGGCGGCCCGCAGGTTGACGAGGGCCGAGGCGAGGTCCGGCACCGCCAGCGCCAAGCGATCGGGCGCCAGCCGCGTCCGGGCCGTCTCCGCGAGACGCTCCACCGTGGCGAGCCGCTCCCGAATCTGCCCGCGGCGGTCGGGATCGGTCACGCCCTCGGCGATTCCCGCAAGCCGCGTGTCGACGCCGCCGAAGAGGTCCTTGGTCGCGGTCCCCTCTCCCCCGCCTCCCAGATCGCTCCCGTCTCACTCGGTCCCGCCGGCTGCAGCCGGCCCATCTCCTGGGAGCGGTGAAGACTTCGCCCCGCCATTGCGATCTGGTTGTAGGAACGGCCAGACACGGGATCGATGTCACCGGTCGAAAGGCGGATGAAGCTCTCGTTGTCGATCCAGTTGGACCGCACCAGCGTCGTCGGTTTCCAGGGGGCCAGCCCTTCGGCCGCGAGCTCCGGAAAAGCCGCGGGATCGGCCGCCGCGAGGAACGCCTCCCGCGCGATCACGCCGGATTCCTGGTGCTGCCCGTGGCCGTCGCGCGGCGTCCCCGTGAAGGTTGCGAACACCACCTGGGGCCGGAAGCGCCGGATCACGCGCACGGCGTCCTTCAAGATTTCCTGCTTGGGCCAGAACCGCAATGCCTCGTCCAGGGACTTGGAGAATCCGAAATCATAGGCCCGCGTGAAGAACTGGTGCGCTCCGTCGAGCTGCCGCGCCGCGCCGAGCTCGCGTGACCGAATCAGGCCCAGCCCCACGCCGAGCTCTTGCCCGATGAGGTTCTGCCCGCCTTCGCCCCGGGACAGGGAAAGGTAGGCGGCCTCGCCCCCCCACCCCCGCGCCACCAGAGCGAGGAGGGCGGTGTTTTCGTCGTCGGGATGTGCTCCCACCACCAGCAGCCGTTTGTTGGTCGAGAGCTTCTTGAGCGCGGGCTCGACCGCGGCGACTCCGCCCGTCGAGGGCGGCGGCAGGGCGGTGCCGGGAGCGGTGGAGAGGGACCGCAGCGACGCTGCCGCGAAGAGGGCTGCGAAAGCCGCAAGAAAAACGCGTTTCATCGGGGAGGCGATCCTAGCAGAGGTAGAAAAGTGCGACGTTCTACGTGCGACGTACTACGTTGGAGGACAATCACGGGCGATAACGTAGAACGTCGTACGTCGCACCGCGCACTACCCCAGCACCACCCGGATCCGATGGTCCTTGCCGTCGTCGACCAGCGGGATCTCCCGCGCTCCGCCGGCCACGGGGACGCCGTCGAGCTCCACAGTGTCCACGCCGCGCGTCGCGCCGCGCGGGTTCTCCGTGGACAGCTCGTAGCGCGAGGAGTGGTAGCGGAACGAGATCCGATACCCGCGCCAGGCTCTGGGAATGCACGGATCCAGGTGGAGGCTCGCTCCCCGGAGCCGAAAGCCGAGGATCCATTCCACCGCGGCGCGGTACATCCATCCCGCCGATCCCGTGTACCAGGTCCAGCCCCCCCGGCCGACGTGCGGGATTCCCGAGTAGATATCGGCGGCCGCGACGTAGGGCTCGACCTTGTACCGGTGCATGCCCGCGCGCGTGGAAGCATGGTTGATGGGATTTAAGATGGCGAAGAGCTCTCCGGCCTTGTCCCCTTCTCCCTGCGCGGCGAACGCGATGAGCGCCCAGATGGCGGCGTGGGTGTACTGGCCGCCGTTCTCGCGCGTGCCGGGCAGATATCCCTTGATGTAGCCCGGGTCGACGGGCGACCGGTCGAACGGGGGCGTGAAGAGAAGGACCAGGCCGTCGCCGCGCTTGACCAGGTACTCCTCGACCGCGGCCATGGCCCGCCGGCTGCGCTCGATGTCTCCGGCTCCGGAGATCACGGCCCAGGATTGGGCGATCGAGTCGATGCGGCATTCCGCGTTTTGCGCGGAACCGAGCGGCGTTCCATCGTCGAAGAACGCCCGGCGGTACCAGTCTCCGTCCCAGCCCGCGCTCTCCAGCGCGATCTTCAGGCGGTCGACGTGCGCGCGCCAGCGGCCGGCCCGCTCGGCCTCTCCCCGTTCTTCGGCCAGCCGCGCGAACTCCCAGAGGTTGGTATGCAGGAACCAGGCGAGCCAGACGCTTTCCCCTTTGCCCTCCCGGCCCACGCGGTTCATCCCGTCGTTCCAGTCGCCGGTGCCCATCAGCGGGAGGTCGTGGCGCCCGACTTCGAGGCTCCGATCCAGAGCCCGCGCGCAGTGCTCGAAGAGAGTCGCCGCCTCGGAGGAGATCTTCGGCAGGAAATAACGCTCCACTTCGTCCGGCTGCAGAAGGTCGCCCTCCAGGAACGGGATCTGCTTGTCGAGGATCGCCCTGTCGCCGGTGACTTCCAGGTAGTGGATCACCGCGAAGGGGAGCCACAGGAGATCGTCGCTCATGCGCGTTCGGATTCCCTTGCCCGAGGGGACGTGCCACCAGTGCTGGACGTCCCCCTCGCGGAACTGGCGCGCGGCGCTGGCCAGGATCTGTCCGCTGCGTGACTTCGCGCCGGGCCACGGTCAAGGCCAGGACGTCCTGCAGCTGGTCGCGGAACCCGAATGCGCCGCCCGCCTGGTAGAAGGCCGAGCGTCCCCACACGCGGCACGCCAGGGCCTGGTACAAAAGCCAGCGATTGACGAGAAGGTCGAGGGACCGGTCCGGCGTCTCCACCTGGAGCGCGCCGAGAACGTCGTCCCACTGGCGGTGGACGCCGGCCAGGAGCGCATCCAGGTTCTCGGCCCGATAACGCCTGACCAGCGCCACGGCGGCCTTCTCGTCGGCGGCCTGGCCCAGAAAGACGCGGATCTCCGCTTTCTCGCCGGGCTGCAGGCGCAGAGCCGTGGAGAAGGCGGCGCAGGGGTCGAATCCCGCGCCGGTCCTCCCGGACCACACCGCGCCGGGCGCCAGGCCGGAGGGCGCGTCGAGCCCTCCGTTTCTCCCCAGAAACTCCGATCGGTCGCAGGTCCATTGAACGGGCCGTCCGACGCCGCGCGCAACGAACAGATCGGCGAAGGCGATCTGGGGAAACTCTTCGTTCCACGGGTTGCGCGCCAGGAGAGCCCCCGTCTCCGCGTCCCGATGCGTCACGATGAACGGGGCGGCCGCTCCGCGCTGAGTCCCCAGCACCCATTCGGCGAACGCCGCCACCGTCACGGTGCGCGCGGAGGCGGAGCGGTTCTCCACCGTCATTCGCGAGATCTTGATCGGATCCTCGAGCGGGACGAACTGCACCAGGTCGAGCGCGATGCCGCGGCTGTCGTGCTGGAAGCGGCTGTAACCTTGCCCGTGCCGCGCGACGTAGGGCCACTCGTCCCGCACCGGCAGGGGGGTGGGGCCCCAGATCTCGCCCGTCGCATCGTCCCGCACCAGGATCGCTTCCCCGGGCGGATCGCTGATCGGGTCATTGGACCACGGGGTCAACTGGTTCTGTCGGCTATTGACGCACCAGGTGTAGCCGGAGCCCGACTCGGAGACGAGAAAACCGAAATTGGGATTTGCCACGATATTGATCCAAGGGGCGGGGGTCCATTGCCGCTCTCCGAGGATCGTCACGTACTCGCGTCCCCCGTCGGAGAAGCCCCCCAGTCCGTTGAAGAACTCCAGAGAGAAGTGGGGCGGCGGAACGTCCGACGCGGGTGGGCGCGGGGGCGCGGGTCGGGGCGGCTTGACCGCCGGCGTGGCCTTGAGCAGGCGCACGACCTGCTCGGAGAGCGTTCCGTGGCGGGACAGCAGCAGGACGCGCGCGGCGGAGCGCAGGGCGTCGCGTTCCTGGTCCGACGTGAGCAGATCCGCGCGCAGCAAGAAGACCCCCCCCGGGCCTTCTTCGACCGCCGCGCGCTGGCGGGTCCGGATGAGCGACTCGAGCACGGCGCGCAGGTCCTGGCCGTAGGACGTGGCCTGCTCGTTCAAGATCACCAGGTCCACGACCAGGCCCTTCAAGCGCCAGTACTCGTGGGCCCGAAGAAGCTGCCGGACCAGGTCGACGTCGTCGGCCTGATCGATCCGGACCAGCACGATCGGCACGTCTCCGGATATCCCGTGCCGCCACAGCGAGGAGGGACCGCGGCGATTTCGAATCAGGACTTCCGCGGGCGCCCGCAAGGTCGGATCGGAATACAGGAGGCGGTTGGCAAGACGCTGAAAGAGATGTGCCTCGTCGGCGCTGATGCCCAGATGGTGGAGCTGGACCTGGGCCTGCGTCCAGGCCAACGTCCCGGTGCGCTCGAACGTCGCCGGCTCACGATACTTGTCCGCGAGCGCAAGGGCCTTCTCCCGAGTCGGCGCGGCGATCGTCGCCATCTGGACCCGCGCGGTGCCGCCGGGGGACAGACGCAGGCGGTGGCGCAGGCTCACGATCGGATCGAGCACCGGCCCCACGGTGTTGGAGAGGGGGCGACCGTCCTCCATGGAGGCGGGGTGGGCGATGTTCCGGCCCCGGCCCAGGAAGCGCGCGCGGTCCGTCTCGTACTGCACCGCCCCGACCGATTCCCCTTCCACCGCGGCGACGTGGGCGACCCACATCGGCTTCTCGTCGGGGTCGCGGGGGCGGCGTGACGCCACCAGCGCCTCGAGCTCCGGCAGGAATTCGGTCTGGATGAAGAGTTTCGAGAACGCGGGATGCGCAGCGTCCACCGCGAACGGAGCCAGGGCCAGCTCGGCGAACGACGTGACCTCGATTTCCCGCGGCCGGGTCGAAAGGTTCGTCAGGGAGACCTGCCGGATCTCCGCGTCGTCCTCGGGCGACACGACGATCTGCATGGTGGTCGAGATATGGGCGTCCCGGCGGTGGATCTCGACGCGGTCCTCGGAGAAGACCGCCTCGTACGCCTCCGGCTCCGCGACGCTCGGCTGGAAGCCGGCCGACCACACCCGTCCGCTTTGCGCGTCGCGCAGAAAGATGAACGTGCCCCAGCAGTCGCGGGTGATGTCCTCGCGCCAGCGCGTCACGTCGCGGTCGCGCCACCGGCTGTAGCCCGATCCGGCGGCGGTCATCATCACGCTGTAGCGCCCGTTGGAGAGCACATGGGTGCGCGGAATCGGGTGGTAGGGCGACGTGAAGCGGCGCAGGACCGGAAGCACGAAGTCCCGCACGTGGAGCGGAGTCCGGACTTCCTCCGCCCGGGGCCGGGCCACCGCCACGGCGCGGGGAGTGCGCTCCTGGAGCAGCAGCTCGGTGGCTTGCACCGCCGGCTCGGCGTGAAAGCGCGCCCGCATGACGTTCTGGAGAAGGACGTTGTCCAGCGCGACGATGGTCATCCCCTGGTGGTGAGCCATGAAGGCGCGCACGATTTCGAACTTTTCCCCCTCCGGCAGCCGGGCCCGCGTGTAGTCCAGCGACTCGTAGTAGCCGTAGCGCCCGGACGCTCCGAGCCCGGCGAGGCGCTCGAAGTTCCGGACTGCCTCCCGCGGCTCGATCATCGCGGCCAGCGCGGTGGCGTACGGAGCCACGACCAGGTCCTCGGACAGCCCGCGCTTCAAACCCAGGCCGCTGACGCCGAAGTTCGAGTATTGATAGGTGAACTCGAGATCCCGAGCGTTGAACGCCGATTCCGAGATGCCCCACGGGATGCCGTGCTCCTGGCCGTATCGGATCTGGCGTCCGATCACCAGGCGGTTGGTCTGGTCGATGAGACTCCCGCCCGGCGCCTCCAGGACCAGATCCGGCATCAGGTACTCGAACATCGAGCCGGACCACGACACCAACGCCGAGCCCTTGCCCACCGGGGTCAGGGACCGTCCGAGCTTGAACCAATGGGACGCCGGCACGTCTCCGCGGGCGATGGCGATGAAACTCGCCAGCCGCGCCTCCGAGGCCAGCAGGTCGTAGTAGCCGGAGTCGAGCCGGCCGTCGGTGAGCCGGTAACCGATGGAGAAGAGCTTTCGCTCCGGATCGTAGAGAAACGTGAAGTCCATCTCCTCGACCATCCGGCTCGCGGCCCTGGCGATCGATGCGAGACGGCGAGAGAGTGACCCCGCGGCCTGCGCGCAGCGCTCGAGATCGGCCACCACGCCGGCGATGGCGCGGGACGGCTGGCTGCCGTCGGGAGAAAGCGCGGCCAGCTCCCTGGCCGCCGTCTCGTAAAGGTCGGGCGCCGCTTCCAGCGACAGGTCGGACTCGCCCAGGGCCTCGAGAATCTGCGCGGCCGGTCCGGGGAGAGTCTCGGGCGGACGCGCCCAGCTCTGCGTCGCCTCCAGGTCGCGCTGGTGGCTGGCAATCGTGGCCGAGAGCGCCTGGGCCCAGTCGACGGCTTCCTGGGCCGAGGACGGGGGAAGGTCGAGCGTCATGGCCTGGATGGTGTCGACGAGCGTCTCGGCGCTCGCGGCGAGCTCGCGAAAACGGGCGATCCACGCGAGCGTGGTCCGCGGCCGCGGGGAAAGGAGGGCCTCGATGTGCCCGAGCGCGGAATCGAGCTGGCGCCGGGTGATCGTTCCCTCGCGGCGCGCTTGTGTCAGGCTCCCGGCGCTCTGGCGCAACAGGCCGAGGGCGTCGGCCACCCCCTCCAGCGCTTCCGGCGAAACGGCGAATGAGCCGATGCGCTCGAGGCAGGCGTGCCGCAACGCGATCAGGTGGCCGGCGAGGTTGCCGCTGTCGACGGTCGAGATGTAGCGCGGTTCGAGCGGTTCGAGCGTCTGGGTGTCGTACCAGTTGTAGAAGTGGCCCCGAAACCGTTGAAGCTTGTCCAGCGTGGCCACGGTCGCCTCGAGGCGCTCGAGCATTTCCGTGGTGCCGATCCACCCGAGATCGTTGGCCGCCACCGTCGAGAGAAGGGCCAGCCCCACGTTGGTCGGCGAGGTCCGGTGCGCGATGGCGCGGCGGGGCAGCTCCTGGAAGTTGTCGGCCGGGAGCCAGTTCTCGTCCGCGCCGGCGAAGGACTCGAAGTAGCGCCACGTGCGTCGGGCGACCTGCCGCAGCCGCGTCGCGTCGCTCGGCGAAAACGCCTCCTCTTCGGCTGCGCGCGGGGGGAGGCTGATGACGCGCGCGACGAGGGGCGAGAGAATCCAGGCCGCCACGAACGCGCTCGCGTCGGGCCACCCCGCGGGGTGAGAGATCCCGACCGCGAGGCCGATCGCCGCGCCTAGGATCACCGCCCCCTTCATGCGCCAGGTGAAGCCCGCGACTCTCAGATCGAGGGCTCGCCGGGCCTGGGCCGCCGGCACCCATTCCAGCAGGTGCCGGTGCGTGAGGAGACGCCAGAGCGTCCGGGCGATCGCGTCGGCCATGAGCCAGGCCTGGTGCGCGAGGAGGATCAGGCGCACGACCAGCTGGCCAAGCCACAGGGCGAGGTCCGTGCCGAGGCTGCGGAAGAAACTGCGCTTGGCGATCCCCCGATGGCCCGGCAGGAGCCCGCCGAAAAAGGAGAAAAGGCCCGGCAGAGCGAGGGTGGCTCCGATCAGGGCGGTCCACAGGTCCCCGTCGACGCCGGGCAGGACCCACGCGGCGGCGAGCGCGGCCACTGCGGACGGCGACGAGAGGCTGCGCCGGAGGTTGTCGATCATCTTCCATCGCCCGATCGCGGGGATGGGATTGGCCACGCGCCCGCGGCGCGCGTCCGGAATCCGCCCGAAGATCCAGGGAAGCAGTTGCCAGTCTCCCCGTGCCCATCGGTGCTGCCGCGACGCCGAGACCTCGTAGTGTCCGGGAAACTCCTCGAAGATCTCGATATCGGTGACCACCGCGGCGCGTGCGAAGAGACCTTCGAACAGGTCGTGGGACAGAAGCGTGTTGTCCGGCACGCGGCCCTCGAGCGCCTTCTCGAAGGCGTCGACGTCGTAGATGCCTTTGCCGGTGTAGATCCCCTCTCCGAAGAGGTCCTGATACACGTCGGACACGGCGAAGGCGTAGGGGTCGATGCCCCGCGGCCCGGAGAAGAGCCGCTGGTAGAACGTGCCCGAGCCGGCCGCGGGAAGCGTCGGGGTCACCCGGGGCTGCATCACGCCGTGTCCCTCGACGATCCGGCGGCTCTCCTCGTCGAACGCCGGCTCGTTCAAGGGATGAGCCATGGCCCCGACCAGACGGCGCACCGCGTCGCGCGGCAGTCGGGTGTCGGCGTCGAGGGTGATGACGTAGCGCACGCCCCGGGGAGCTTCGACCGCGCCCCCCGCCAGTGGAAGAAATGTCGTGTCCGTCGCGCCGCGCAGGAGGCGATTCAATTCGTGCAGCTTGCCTCGCTTCCTCTCCCATCCCATCCACAGCGCCTCGGATTCATTCCACAGACGCCGGCGGTGAAAGAGGTAGAAGCGGTCCCGGCCGTCGGGACCCTTCCCGTGCTTGGCGTTCAACGAGGCGATCCCTTCCAGGGCCGCGCCGAGCAGGGTCTCGTCGTCGGAATCCGATTCCACGGCGGCGTCGGTCCAGTCGGACAGGAGCCCGAAGGAGACGTCTCCTTCGCTGTTGGAGAGGTAGTGAACCTCGAGCCGTTCGACCGCCTCGGCGACCTCCGACGTCGCTGCTCAGAAGGATGGGGACCGCGACCAGGGTGCGCAGGGACTCCGGCACTCCCCGGGCCAGCTCGAGCTTGGGCAGCCGGCGGGGTCCGACCAGATCGGTGACGTCCCGGTTGATGACCGCGACGGCCAGGTCCGACGCCGGAACCAGCGAAAGCAGGGCCAGCACCAGAGTGGCCCACAGCGAAGCGCCCTCCAGCCGCGAGATGGCCACCGGCAGCAGCACGAAGGCGGCCGTTAAGAGGAGGATGCTGCCGAGATACCCGGGAGTGGCTGCGCGGATCCAGGCGCGCCGCAACCACTGGCGGACCGGGACGCGGTAGTTGAGATCCTCTTCCAGCACCGCGCGGCCCCGGGAGATCAGGTAGTACCCGGGGTCGGCCAGCCGCGAGGCTCCGCCGGCGTGTGCCGCCTGGCGGGCCCGCCACACCGCTCGCCGCGCGATCTCGACTTCCGAGGCCCCGCTCCCGCGCGACAGTTCCTCGACCGCGCGCCGGTAGCGGTCGCGCGTGGCGAAGTCCATCTCGGCCACGCGCGTTCCGTCGCGCAGCGCCTCTTCCACCACGCTGACGCTCTCGAAGAAATCGTTCCAATCGACGGCCGAGAGCAGCCGCATGCTGGTGATCACGTTGCGCACCGTCACGTGCGTGGCGACCTGAGATTGATGCTCCAGGCGGACGACCTCCTCGGCCGTGGTCCCTTCCTCCTCCAGGCGCTGGTTCAGCCACGGCAGCGCGGGCGTGACCGCGGGATCCTGGTCCCGCAGCCGCGAGAAGAGCTGCACGAGGAAAGCGCGCGGAAGGGGCCGGCTCCGAAGGTCCTCGAAGGCGCGGGCGGCGTCGGCCGGGGAGTGGCCGCCGGTGCCGAGCAGGCCGTCGGCGATGGCGTCCGCGCGGAGGCGAGCCTCGCCGCGGTGGTCGACCCCTTCGACCAACCGGCGCAGGTTCTCGACCAGCACGAGCCGCAGGGAGATCGCTGTGGCCCAGAGCTCTCCGATCGTGAGCGGGATCGAGCGCTGGTACGACCGGACGAATCGCCGCAGCGCCTCGGCATCGAATCGGCTGTCGGTGTGCTCGACGAAGGCCCAGGCGATCGCGTAGACCCGCGGTGTGCCGGCCAGGATGCCGCCGGCGAGCTTGGGGAGCTGCCGGTAGAAGCCGGAGGGCAGGTCCTCGCGAATCTCGCGAAGCTGCTCCTCTACAATATGAAAGTTGTCAACCAGCCATTCCGCGGCGGGCGACACCGCCCGTTCCCCGCGCATCGCTTCGGCGATCGAGCGGTACGAGGCCAGCAGCACGCGGCCGTTCTCCTCGAGCCGCGGCAACAGCGGACGCCCCCGGCGCTGGCCGGGCAGGACGACGTGCTCGCTGGCGAGGGTCTCGGCGAATTGCTCGAGCCGCTCGGTGGAGAAGAGCTCTCCCCGGATGGGCTTCTCGGCGTCGGGCTCGCGGACGGCGGCGGCGGTCATTCGGGAACCAAGAAAGATTTCGACTCTCGACGATCGGTCAGAATCCGGCCTCCGGGGCGCGGCTCCGTTCCTCTCGCCTGTAACGCTCCCGGCCGCCCCTGCAGAGAGCAGGCCGCGGCCGAGAGCCGGTCACTTCTTCTTCAGGCGGCTTCGGACGATCGGCGCCGAGGCTGCGGCGAGCGTTCCGAGCAGCGCCGCGATGAACTGGGCCCTGCGCGCGGTGTCCATGCCCTTCCACTCGCGGGCCAGACGATCGATGGTCTTCTTCGAGCCGGCGCTCGCCTTACGCAGCGTCCGCCGCGCGCCCGACACTCCCCGCTCGGAGAGCGCGGCGATGCGGGTGCCGGTCCGGGACGCCTGGCGAGAGAGCCCGTCCAAGAGACTGGCCAGCGCGCCCTCGTCGCGAGCCGCTCTCGGTGAGGGCCGTTTCGCCGCGCTCGCCGCCGGTTTCTTTCGAACCGCCGACTTGCGGCGCGTGGACGTTTTCCTTCGGGACCCCGCGGGCGCTGGAGCGCCCGATGCGCTCGGCGCGGTTGTGTCGTTGTTGGCCATGGATCGACCTCCTTGGACCGTGCGTTTCCTCTCGGGCTGGCCGTCGTTTTCCGCTCTTTCAAGGAGCGTGCCGCGTCTGAGCCCCTGCTTCTCCCGCATTCTGGCACGTCTGGAACCTCCGTGGCAGGTTCCTGGATCGGGCACGCCGCGCGGAAAGCGCGAATCTCGCATCGGAGCGGCGTCGTACGCAATAGCATGGGGGGCCGCAATGACGCTCGATCGGAACCGCCTCACGCAGTGGTACCGGCTCAATCGGGAGCGCTCGCGCCAGCTCTTCGATTCGCTGGCGCCACAGGCGTACCAGGATCGCCCGATCGCGCTGCGCAACCCGATTTGCTTCTACGAGGGTCACCTGCCCGCCTTCAGCGTCAACACTCTGATCAAGCGCGGCCTGAAGGAATCGGGAGTCGACGCCGGTTACGAAGTGCTCTTCGAGCGGGGGATCGATCCCGAGGAGGCGTCGTCGGTGGGCGGTGCTGCGGCGGCGTGGCCTTCCCGGGAGGAGATCCTGGAGTACGGCGAACGCGCCGACCGCCGCGTCCTCGACGCCCTGGAGCGACGGAATCTGACCCGCGAAGACGATCCCGTCTTGCGCCGGGGCCTGGCGGCCTACACGATTCTCGAGCACGAGCCGATGCATCAGGAGACGCTGCGGTACATGTGGCACCGGCTGGCGTTCGACAAGAAGACGCGGCCTCCGGGCGCGGCGTCGCCGTCCCTGGAAGAGGCGCCTCCGCGGCCGGCGACCGTCCGGGTCCCGGCCGGGGCGGCCACGCTCGGCACCACTCCCGAGCGCGTTCCCTTCGCGTGGGACAACGAGTTTACGGAGCATCGGGTCGAGGTGCCGGCGTTCGAGATCGACGTGTTCGACGTCACCAACCGGGATTTTCAGGAATTCGTCGAATCGGGCGGGTATGAACGGCGGCAGCTGTGGGACGAAGAGGGATGGCAGTGGCGCTCTCGCGAGAACGTGCGGCACCCTCTGTTCTGGGAGCGCGGGGCCGAGGGCTGGCTGTGGCGCGGCATGTTCGAGCGGATTCCGCTTCCGGCGGCCTGGCCGGTCTACGTGTCACACGCCGAGGCCGAGGCGTTCGCGCGGTGGAAGGGCAGACGGCTTCCGAGCGAGGCCGAATTTCACCGGGCGGCCTACGGTACGCCCGAAGGCGTCGAGCGTTCCTACCCCTGGGGGGAAGAGCCGCCCGACGCGTCCCGGGGAAACTTCGACTTCCGATCCTGGGAACCGACGGCGGTCGGGTCGTTCCCGGCGGGCGTTTCGGCCTGGGGCGTCCAGGATCTGGTCGGCAACGGATGGGAGTGGACGTCGACCGTGTTCGATGCCTTCGACGGCTTTCGGCCCATGCCCTCCTATCCCAATTACTCCGCGGACTTCTTCGACGGCAAGCACTGGGTCATGAAGGGCGCCTCGCCGGCGACAGCGCGGGAGCTGCTGCGCCGGAGCTTCCGCAACTGGTTCCGCGGCAACTACCCCTACGTGTACGCGACGTTTCGGACCGTGCGGTCCGCGTAGGGCGAAAGGCGTGAGGCGTAAGGCGTGGCAAGGATCGCGTATCGAAAGTGCCTGGTGACTCTCTTTCGTTCGCCTCACGCCTCACGCCTCACGCCTCACGGGGCGCCGCGGCCCGCATGATCGAAGCCAACGCCGCCACGCCGCCGGCGGAATTGGTGGCCGGCTTCGCCGCGGACGTGCGGCGCGACCTGGCCCTGACACCCAAGCAGATCCAGTCGAAATACCTCTACAACGCGCTCGGCTCCTGCCTGTTCGAGGCCATCTGCCGGTTGCCGTGGTATCGCATCACGCGGGCGGAGGGACGGCTTCTCGGGCGGTGGGCCGACCAGGTGGTCTCGGGACTCGCCGATCCGCTCACGCTCGTCGAGCTCGGCTGCGGCTCGGGGGAGAAGGTGGCGCTGCTCGCGGAAGCTCTGCGCCGCCGCCGCCGCCGGGTCGCCGTCCACCTGATCGACATCTCCCCGGTGGCGCTGGAACTGTCCGAACGGACGCTCAACCGTTTCGAGCACGTTTCGGTGGTGGGGCACCGGGCCACCTACGAGGAGGGGCTGCGCCGGGCTGCGGCCGAGCGGGGCCCGTCCCAGATGCTGGTTCTTTTTCTGGGCTCCAACATCGGAAACTTCGATCCTCCCGCGGCGCACGACTTCCTCTCGAAAATTCGCTCGGCCCTGAGGCCCGGAGACGGCCTGCTGCTGGGAGCGGACCTGGTCAAGCCGGAGCCGGATCTCCTCCTGGCCTACGATGATCCGCTCGGCGTGACCGCGGCGTTCAACAAGAACCTCCTGGTGCGGATGAACCGGGAGCTCCTGGCCGATTTCGATCTCGGCGGATTCGCCCATCGGGCGGTCTGGAACGGCCCGGAGAGCCGGGTCGAGATGCACCTGGTCTCGATCCGGCCGCAGCGGGTCCGCATCCCGCGGGCGGAGTACGCCGTCGAGTTCGCGCAGGGCGAGTTCATCTGGACGGAGAACTCCTACAAGTACCGGGCCGAAGAGGTCGTCGAGAAGGCGGCGAGGGCCGGGTTCCGGTGCGAGCAGCAGTGGATCGAGTCCGACGCCCGGTTCGCCCTGACCCTCTTCCTGGCGGAGTAGCCCGTCCGGCTCCCGTGTAATCCTTTGCCGCGGGCTGCCGTCTTACATCAAATCCCCCGGGCTCCGTCCTCGGATTCCGGCGTTTGATCACGGCGCGGGCCGTGTTAGCGTCCGTGGCTGACAACAGGTCCAAGGAGGCTCTCTTGCGAAAAGTCCTCGCCGTCGCCCTGCTCCTCTGTTTCTGCGCGCCCGTCCTTCCGGGAGAGGAGCGCGTCGATCTCGACATGATCATGCAGATCCGCCAGGAAGGATTCCACCACTCGAAGGTGATGGACACCGCGAGCCACCTCATGGACTCGATCGGCCCCCGGCTGACGGGCTCGCCCAACATGAAGAAAGCCAACGACTGGACGCGCAAGCAGCTCGAGGACTGGGGCCTGGCCAACGCCCACCTGGAGAGCTGGGGACCGTTCGGACGCGGCTGGAGCTACGACGAGTGCACGGTGCGCATGACGGCGCCCGACACCGCCGAGCTCCTGGCCCTCCCGATGGCCTGGACCCCCTCGACCAACGGAACGATCCGCGGCACGCCCATCAAAGTGAAGCTCGAGACGAAGGAAGACCTGGAGAAGGAGAAGGGAAAGCTCGGCGGCAAGATCGTTCTCCTGGGAGAGATGCGCGACGTGCATCCCGACGAGAAGGCTCTCTCGCAGCGCTACGACGAGAAGAGTCTGTCGGAACTGGCCCAATATCCGATCCCCGGCTTGACGCCCTATTCGCGGCCGGGCATGCCCCCGTTCAACCGCGAGGAGTTCTTGAAGCGCCGGCAGTTCGCCCGCGAGGTGGCCAAGTTCCTGGCCGAGGAAAAGGTCGCCGTCGTCATCGAGCCGGGACAGCTCGACGGCGGCACCTTCCGGGTCCAGGGCGCCGGAAACGGGTGGAAGAAGGACGCTCCGGCGACGGTGCCCACGATCGTCATGGCCATCGAGCACTACGGGCGGCTGGCACGCCTGCTGGACCGCAAGGAGGACGTGCAGCTGGACGTCACGGTGCGGGCGAAGTTCTACGATCAGGACGAGATGTCCTACAACACGGTGGCCGAGATCCCCGGGACGGACAAGAAGGGCGAGATCGTCATGCTCGGCGGCCACATGGACTCGTGGCACGGTGGGACCGGCGCGACCGACAACGGAGCGGGAGTGGTCGTGGCGATGGAGGCGGTGCGGATCCTGAAGGCCTTGAACGTCCACCCCAAGCGCACGATCCGCATCGCCCTCTGGAGCGGCGAGGAGGAGGGACTCTTCGGGTCGCGCGCCTACGTCGCCCAGCACTTCGGCTCCCGCCCGGAGCCCAAGACGGGCGAGAACGACTTGCCCTCCTTCATGCGCCCGCCGACCGGACCTCTCACGATCAAGCCGGAGCACGCCAAGCTCTCCGCTTACTTCAACCTCGACAACGGGACCGGCAAGGTCCGCGGCGTCTACACGCAGGAGAACGCGGCCGTCGTTCCGATCTTCGAGTCCTGGATCGAGCCGCTCAAGGATCTGGGCGTGACGACGGTCACGAACCGCAACACCGGCGGAACCGACCACCTGTCCTTCGACGCGGTGGGCCTGCCGGGCTTCCAGTTCATCCAGGACGAGGTCGAGTACGAGACGCGCACGCACCACACGAACATGGACGTGTACGAGCGGCTCCAGCGCGAGGACCTGATGCAGGCCTCGGTGGTGATGGCCTGCTTCGTCTACGACGCGGCGATGCGCGACGGCCATGATGCCGCGCAAGCCGCTGCCCAAGGAGGCGGCCGGCCCGGGCGAGCAGCCGGCTGCACCGAAGGGGCCGCTGGCCAAGCCGGAGAAGCCGAAGAAGTCGGAGCCGGCCAAGTCGGCGTCCCTGCGCGAGGCGCCGGCGGCCGCGTCCGACTGACCGCCGATCGTCTCGCGGCGCGCCGTCCCCGGAATCTTGACCGCCCCGAACCGGCAGTGCTAGCGTCGCCTCGTTTCCTGGGAGGTGAACCGTGATGGCTCCTGTCGTTGGCCTCGTGCTGCTTCTCGCCTCGCCGCCCGCGGCCCCTCCCAGGAGCGGCTCGTCCGCCGCCGTCGTCGGTCCGGCGGCGCGGTCAGCCGCCGCGGCGATCACTCCCGAGGCGATCGCCGCGCACACGAAGTTTCTCGCCTCGGATCTCCTGGAAGGCCGGGGGCCGGCGACCCGGGGAGACGCGCTGGCCCGGGAGTACGTCGCCGCGCAGTTCGAGCGATAGGCCTGAAGCCCGCGGCGCCCGGCGGAGGCTGGGTCCAGAAGGTTCCGCTCGTCGGCATCACGCCGAAAGTGCCGGAGACGTTGACGGTGGCCGGCCCGGAAGGCCGCACGGCGTCCTTCAAGTACCGCGACGAATTCATGGCCTTCCCCGGCGTGCAGCAGCCGCGGGCGGAGATCGCCGACGCGGAGATCGTGTTCGTCGGCTACGGCATCGTGGCGCCCGAGTACCAGTGGGACGACTTCAAGGACGTGGACGTCAAGGGGAAGGTCCTCCTGATCATGAACAACGATCCGGAGGACGATCCCAAGCTCTTCGCCGGCAAGACGCGCCTCTGGTACGGCCGCTGGGACTACAAGTACGAGCAGGCCGCCAAGAAGGGCGCGGCCGGCGCGATCATCATCCACACCACGCCGTCTGCCGGCTACGGCTGGAACGTCATTCAGACGTCCTGGGCCGGCGAGCTGTACGAGCTGCCCGACGAAGGCGGCCCCGCGCGTCCAGATGAAGATGTGGGCGACGGACGAGGCGTCCAAGAAGATCGCCGAGCTCGGCGGCAAGAATCTCGACAGCCTGCGGGCTGCTGGCGCAGAAGCGCGAATTCCGGCCCGTGCCGCTCGGTGTGCGTCTGTCGCTCTCCACCGACAACGAGATCGAGAAAACCGAGAGCGGAAACGTCCTCGGCAAGCTGCCCGGAAGCGATCCCCGGCTCGCACCGCAGGTCGTCCTCTACACCGCGCACCACGACCACCTCGGAGTCAAGAAGGGGGCGCAGCCGGGGGCCGACGCCATCTACAACGGCGCGCGGGACAACGCGTCGGGCGTTGCGGCCCTGCTGGCGATCGCGCGCGCGTACACCGCGCTGCCCAAGCCTCCCCGGCGGACCATCCTGTTCGCCTCGGTCACGGCCGAGGAGCAGGGTCTCCTGGGTTCCGAGTACCTGGCCAAGCATCCGCCGGTGCCGGCCGGCGACATCGCCGCGAACATCAACATCGACGAGGTCAACATCTGGGGAAAGACCAAGGACGTCTCGATGATCGGTTTCGGCAAGTCGTCCCTCGACGCCACGATCCGGTCGATCCTGGCGACGCAGGGGAGAGTGGTGAAGCCGATCCCTTCCCCGACAAGGGGCACTTCTACCGCTCCGACCAGTTCAATCTGGCCAAGATCGGCGTGCCGGCGGCGTACTTCGACTCCGGCACGGACTTCGTCGGCCACCCCGCGGGCTGGGGCGAGACGCAGATCCAGAACTACGAGAAGACCGACTACCACCAGCCGTCCGACGAGTACCGCGACAGCTGGAACCTCGCCGGCGCGGTGGAAGATCTTCAGATCGACTTCTATCTGGGCGTCGCCGTCGCCGACGCCGACCCGATGCCGTACTGGAACAAAGGCGACGAGTTCGAGGCCGCTCGAAAGAAGGCCCTGGCGGCGACCGCGCCTCACTGAGAAGCCCTCGGGTGAGAAGTCCGGGCGCCGCTCGCAGTGAGCGAGCGCCGCGGCCCAGTCTTCGAGGAGGCGAGGAAGAAGGCGTTGGCGGTCAAACCGTGAGGCGTGAGGCGTGAGGCGTGAGGCGTGAGGCGTGAGGCGTGAGGCGTGACTAGATAAGTCCTCGTTTCCGTTTATTCCGTCTTTTCCGTTCTCTCCTGCGGCACTTCCCTTGCACTCTCTGGCGCCGTGCCGGACGGCGCGCGCGGCGCGTGACCGGCGCGCGGACTGTGTGATCGCTGGCCTCAGGAGGCACCATGAAGCGGATTTCTGTCGGTGTGTGCGCGGCCTTGTTACTTTTCGCGACAGCGTCGGCGGCTCGGGCTCAAGGAATTGGATCCGTCCACGTGGGGATTTCCGGCGACGCGGATTTCCCGGTTCAGGACCAGAAGGATGCCTACAAGACGGGCTGGAACGGCAGCCTCCTCGTCCCCATCAACTTCGGCGCGTCGCCGGTCAGCCTGCGGGTCGACGGCTCGTACCATCACATGGACACCAAGAGCAACGACGTGGTGGCGGGGCCGCGCGGCACATCCGTCGAGCCGTACTTCATCGGCGGCGTGGGGGCCTACGACCTGCGGTTCCACGGCGAAGACCTGACCAACAACACGTTCTCCGACCGCACCACGCGGTTCGGCTGGAACGCCGGCGGAGGTCTGGCCTTCCCACTGAGCGGCTCCAACAGCCGTCTGTTCATCGAGGCCCGGTACACGAGCGTCTCGACCAACGGCGACCGCTTTTCCGACAGCGTCCGTTCCGGCGGGAGCCGCTTCACGTTCGTGCCCGTGAACCTGGGCGTGATCTTCTAAGCGTGAGGCGTGAGGCGGAAGGCGTCGAAAGAAAACCGCTCCCTCAAACCTTAGTCAAGAGAATTCTCGAATCCGGAGTACTCGTCTTTAAGCTCGCGGCGCGCGAAGTCTCCCAGAGGGGAGGAGGCGCGCCGCGGGAGCGAGAGCGAGGGAGGGATCAGGCGGGCCGTCGAGGCCGCATCCGGCCGAGCGGACCGCCGGTGCGCGAAGCGCAGATCCCGGTCGAGCGGAAGCGACGGAAGGCGGAAGGCGGAAGGCGGAAGCTCGGTCTTCTGCTCTAATCGGAGCATGAAGACGCGAAGACAGTTTCTTGAAATTGCCGGAACCGCCAGCGCCGGCATCTGGACCCTCGGAGCGACACCGAAGAAGACTCCGACGCCCGCCCCCGCGGCGGTCCGTCCGATGATCAAGCCCCGGGCGTTGAAGCCAGGCGACACGGTCGGGCTCATCGCGCCGTCGTCCTACGTCTTCGACACCTGGAAGATCGAGCAGGCCGTCGCCCGGATCGAGGCGGACCTGGGCTTGAAGTGCCGCCTCGGCCGCAACATCAGGAGCCGCCACGGATACATGGCCGGGACCGAGAAGGAGCGGCTGGACGATCTTCACGCGATGTTCGCGGATCCCTCGATCGCCGGCGTCTTCTGCCTGGAAGGCGGATACGGGACCGAGCGGCTCCTCGACGCGATCGACTACGATCTCGTCCGCAAGCACCCCAAGGTTTTTCTCGGCTACTCGGACATCACCGGCCTGCACCTGGCCCTGACGAAGAGGGCCGGGCTGGTCACCTTTCACGGCCCGGTGGCCCTCTCGGCGCTCCCGCCCTGGACGCTCGAGAACTTGAAGAAGGCCCTGATGGCGCCGGAACCCATCGGCGAGCTGCTCAACCCCCCGGAGGACGATCCTCTTTCGCCTCAGTTCCCCGTCCATACTGTGACGTCCGGGAAGGCCCGCGGCACGATCGCCGGCGGCAACCTGACGCTCATCTCGACCACGATGGGAACGCCGTACGAGATCGAGACGAAGGGGAAGCTCCTCTTCCTCGAGGACACCGGCGAAGCGCCCTACCGCATCGACCGGATGCTCACCCAGTTGAAGCTCGCCGGCAAGCTCCAGGAGGCCGCCGGGATCGTGTGGGGAACGTGCACCGAGTGCACACCGGCCAAATCGAGCTTCGAGGTCAACCTTTCGATCTCCGATCTCGTCGAGGAGATCCTGGGTCCGCTCGGCAAGCCCGTCCTCGCCGGCCTCGTCTTCGGCCACAGCAAGGAGAAAGTGACGCTCCCCATCGGCGTCGAAGCCGAGCTCGACTCCGGCGCGCAGAAGGTGAAGATCGTGGAGCCAGCGACGGTACCAGCCTAGAGCGGGATCCTCACCGCCCTCGGCCGCCTCCCGCCTCCCGAGCAATGAAAAGGGCGGGAGGATCGTTCCCCCCGCCCTTCCGAGACTCGAAGCGTTCCTCGTCCTAGAAGTCCACCCGTCCGGCGAACTGCAGCGTTCGCGGCAGCGTGGTCACGGCGTTGGCGACGCCGAAGGTCGGGGAGGACGGAGTCTGGCCGATGCCCCAGGTCGTGTTGGTCACGGACTTGTTTCCCGTGTTGGTGCAGTTGAAGCACTCGACGATTGCGGTCAGGCCCGCCGGCCCGATGTTGAAGGTCTTGGCCAGTCGGAAATCGAGCTGGTAGAAGTCCGGCTGCCGGAAGGAGTTTCGGGCGAAATGGTCCCCTGCGATCGTGGGGCGATCGTTGAAGAACCCGTCGCGGTTCGTGTCGGCGCCGGTCGTGGCCGTGTAGGGCGAGCCGGTGTTGAAGCGGTACGTCCCGGAGAGCCCGATGCCCCACCACGGCGTATTCCAGTTCGCGTTGGCCGCGATCTTCCAACGCTGATCCCGGTTGGACCAGCTGTAGCTTCCGTTGAGGTTGTGCAGGTCCTCGGCCTGGGCGCCGGCGAAGTTGCGCTCGTTGGAATCGCTGTCCTTGTCTTCCGACCACGTCGCCGCGACGAAGAACTGGAGATCCTGGGTGAACCGGTGCTGGAGATTGAAGGTCACCGCCTCGTACTTGGAGGTGGCGTCGGTCGTGTAGGTGGAGATTCGGCCGTAGAACGGGTCGGGACGGACCGTCGAATAGACCGGTTGGCCATTGACGATCGAGTGACCGGTGGAGTCCATGATCTTGTTGGTCGGATCGACGCAGCCGGGCGCGGTGTTGCTGGTGCAATAGACCAGATTCGGATCGTTGAGGCGCTCGAGGTTCTGGGCCTTGGCATAAGTGGCCTCGATGCCCGCGGCGGTTCCAGCGAAGACCTCGCGGTCGATTCCCAACGTGATGCGGTTGGTCACGGGATCCTTGTAGTTCGGGCTGGTCGTGAACACGCCCAGACCGGTCGGGTTGGGAACCTTGGAGAAGTCGATCTTCGCGACGCCGGTGGGATCGAAGTTCGCGCCCCAGCCCGGTGAGAGGGGATCGGTCGGTCCGCTGGCCGCGGCGTTGACGGTGTACTGCGTGCCCTGCAGGCCGTTGGAGGTCAGGAGCTGCGAGAAAAGAATGCCCGGAGTGCGGGCCCAGAACCGCCCGGCCGAGAGGCGGACGGCCGTCTTGGCATCGGGCGAGTAGGTGAACCCGACGCGCGGCGACCACTTGTTGTTCTGGTCGGGGACCTGCCCATCCAGGGCGAAGGCGCCGCTGGAGAGCACGTCGTTGGAATTCAGGATCGGATTGTCGGGGTTGTTGAGCCGCTCGTAGCGGACGCCGACGGTCGCGGTCAGCTTGGGCGTAATGAACCACTGGTCCTGGACGAAGAAGGCGAGCTCCTTCTGCGCAAACGACGCGGTTCCGGCTTCGTCGGCGGTCAGGCCGTTCAATCCGCCGAACTGGAAGTACTGGGTCCACTTACCGGCCAGGAGGTTGGCCTTGTTGTTGCCGGCGAAGACGTAGACGCCGCGCCAGTTGCCCTTGAAGATCTGGCTGATCGAGGTCTTGTTGTACTCGGCGCCGGCCTTGATGACCTGGTTCTTGAGCAGATAGGTCCCGGTGTCGCCGAAGGAGATGCGGTCCGCCGTCGAGACGATCGGGAGGAAGCTGACGCTGCCGAAGCTGAAGCTGCCGTAGCGGATCTCCGGCAGATCCGGGGGGATCTGGGCGCGCGGCGTTTGTTCCAGGAGGTACTGGGCGTTGAAGTCGTTCAAGAGGCTCGAGCCCCACTGGCTGGTCCAGGAGCCGACGTAGGCGTGCGACTGCATTCCCTCGATGCCGTTGTGTCCGCTCGATTGCGTTTGTGCGCCCGACGTTCCGTGGTCCCCTTCGTACTGGGCGTAGTTGACGCGGCCCATCAGGCGCTGGGACCCCGAGACCTGGTAGTCGATCCGGCCGAAGAGCACGCGGCCGTCCGTGGTCTGCACGAAGGTCGGATCCGACGCCCACGCGGGGTACTTGGCCGCGATGTCCGGATCGAGCACGACCGAGTTGACGGGGATGCCGATGTTCTGTTTCTGCTGGTCGTAGGAGGCGAAATAGAAGAGGTGGTCGCGCAAGATGGGCCCGCCGACCGAGCCGCCGTACTGCTGCTTCTTCTGGTCCGATGCCTCGGCGCCATTGGCGAGCTTGGCCGTCGTCGAGTGGGGCTCGATGTAATAGAAGCCGGAGCCGTGCAGCTCATTGGTGCCGTTCTTGGTGATCAGGTTGATGGCCCCGCCGCCCGACGGGCCGAACTCGACGGAAGCGCCGTTGCGGATGACGCTGAATTCCTTGATCGACTCCTGGGAGATCGACAGGGGAGCCCGTCCCTCGGCGGAGCCGAACGTTCCGCCGAAGAACCCGTTGTCGTAGTCCAGGCCGTCGACGGTCGTGTTCGTGTTGATGCCGCGCTGTCCGGACACCAGCACCGTCCCGCGGCTCTCCGGGTCCTTGCGCGTCTCGGGCGTCAGGAGCACCAGGTCCTGATAGTTGCGCCCGTTCAAGGGAAGCGACTTCAGCTGCTCGGTCTGGATCGTGGTCGCGGCCTCGGTGCGCGTGACTCTCCACGACGGCGGCCGTCGAGGTCACGGTGACGGATTCGCTCACGTTGGCGAGCTGGAGCTGAAAGTCGACCGTGGGGACCGTGCCGATGTCCACGCGGACGTTGGACCGGGTCGCGGTCCGGAATCCGGAAATGGTCGCCGTCAGCGTGTAGACCCCGGTCGGCAGATTGATCACCTGGTAGAAGCCGTCGCTGCGCGTGACGGCCGTCGCGATCAAGCCGGTCCCCTGATTCTTTGCTTCGACCGTGACCCCGGGAAGGGCGCCCTGGTCCACATCCTTCACCGTTCCGGAAATGCGGCTGGTGGTGACGTCGGTTTGCGCCACGGCAGAACCTCCGATCACGACCGCCGCCAGGGCCGTCAGGAAACCCGCCCGCCATCGAGCAAGCACACCTCGTCTCATCGAACTCCTCCTCTCATCGGTTCTGAGCGCCGCGGATTTTTGTCGCACCGTCGGGAATGTCAGGCGAAATGTACATGAAGATGGCGTGAAGTTTTTTTCTTTTTCTTCGAGCGGCCGCTTTCTTCTTTCCGCTCCGTGATTTGGGCGCGCGCTGCACAGGGAGTTGTGCAAAGGAGCGTCGCCGACCGGGTCCGGCGGCCCGAACGCTGCCCCGAAAGGCGGCTTCGTCCTGTCTACAGTGATTGAGGAATCCTGCAGAAAGTGCTCGATCATGATGTCGAATATCTCAGCTGGGCGATAATTTCGTGAAGTTGACTATCAAAGTTTGCAGTTTTCGCATTTTTCTATAGACAGGCAAAACGGAGGCTGCTACCTTTTTTCGCATGAAATCCGCCGACACCGCCTGGATGCTCGTGGCCACCGCTCTGGTCCTCCTCATGACTCCGGCTCTCGGCTTCTTCTACGGAGGACTGGTCCGCTCCAAGAACGCGCTGAACACGATGATGATGAGTGTGTCCGCTCTCGGTTTCGTCGGGATCGGATGGGCCCTGATCGGCTACTCGCTCGCCTTCGCCCCCGGACTGCCCTGGATCGGCGGCGGCGCGCACGCGTTCTTGCGCGGCGTGGGCCTGGAGGCGCAGGGCTCCATTCCGCATCTGCTCTTCTTCTCCTATCAGGGGACGTTCGCGATCATCACCGCGGCGCTGATCTCGGGCGCGATCGTCGAGCGCATGCGCTTCGGCCCATATCTGGCCTTCCTGTTCTTGTGGGGAATCGCCGTCTACGCTCCGGTCGCGCACTGGGTGTGGGGCGGGGGATGGCTTTCGACGCTCGGCGCCCTGGACTTCGCCGGCGGCACGGTCGTGCACGTCAACGCCGCGGCCGCGGCCCTGGTCGCGGCTCTGGTTCTTCGGCCCGCGCAAGGACTACGCGCGCCAGGCCATCCTGCCGCACAACGTCCCCTTCACGCTTCTGGGGGCGGGGCTCCTGTGGTTCGGCTGGTTCGGCTTCAACGCCGGCAGCGCCCTGGCCGCCGAGCCCGATCGCGGCCCTGGCCTTCGGCAACACGATGCTGGCGCCGGTGGCTACGCTGGCCGTGTGGACGCTGCTCGACCTGCGGCGATCCGGAAAGGCCACCGCCGTGGGCGCGGCCACCGCGATCGTCGTGGGCCTGGTGGCAGTCACTCCCGCCGCGGGCTACGTCTCTCCGATGTCGGCGATTTTCCTGGGCGCCGTGGCCGCCTTTCCCAGCTACTTCGCCCTGCTGTGGCGGGCGCGGACCCGGCTGGATGACTCGCTCGACGTCGTTGCCGCGCACGGCGTGGGCGGGACGGTGGGAGCGTTGCTGACGGGAGTGCTGGCCCAGAAGGCGTGGAACGGGGTCGCCGACGGTCTGCTGTTCGGTAATCCCCGACAGCTGGCGATCCAGGCTGCCGGCGTCGCGGCCACGATCGTCTACAGCGCGGGGATGACCTGGGGGATCCTGAAGCTCCTGGCTCTGGCCGTTCCGCTGCGGGCCGCCGCGCGCGAGGAAGGGCTGGGCCTCGACGTCACGCAGCACGGCGAAGAGGCGTACACGCGGGGCGAAGGGGCCATTCTGGTTCTCCCCGACGCGCCGCTGCCCGTGCCGGCCGTGGCGACGCCCGTTCTCGCGCCGGGTGGAGGCGCCTCCTGAAGCTCGTGGTGGCCGTCGTCCGGCCGGAAAAATTGAACGATGTCCTCGAATCCCTCTTTCGGGCGGAGGTGCGCGGGCTCACGATTCACCGCGTCGAGGGCCACGGCGGCGAAACGGAGCGTGTCGAGACGTATCGCGGCACGACCGTCAAGATGGAGCTCTCGGAGAAGGTTCGACTGGAGATCGGCGTCTCCGACCACTTCGTGAAACCGACCGTCGACGCCATCCTGCAGGCCGCGCGCACCGGAACCGTCGGAGACGGAAAGATCTTCGTGCTCCCGGTCGAGAAGGTCTACCGAATCCGGACGGGCGAGGAGGATCAGGCCGCGGTCACGCCGGTCGCGTAGAAGTTCGAAGTTCAAAGTTCAAAGTTCAAAGTTCGAAGTTCAAGTTTCGCCAGTCGTCCTTTCGAGTCCTGAGTCCCGCCGGATCTCCTCGATCTGCGCCGTGTGGCGCTCGGTATGCGCCGCCAGTGACAGGATCCACTGGTAGCAGTCGATCCGGCCGGCGAAGGGGTGAGGAAGAAACCGGCCGCGCAGGTCCTCTTGGGTCGTCCGGACGTACTCGATGTTGGCCCGCCGCCGCTCCTCGAAGGTCCGCACGATCTCCGCGTTCCTCATCCACCGGCCCTTCGGCCGGACCCGCTCGGGAGCTTCCGCGCGTTGCGAACGGTCGCGGATCAAGCGGCGCACCGCCTCGTCGCGGGCGGGCCCGTCGTCCCAGGGAGGCCCGGGGCTCGCTGCTTCGACGAATCGGGCCATCGGCAGCTCGGCGGCGGTGATGTGCTCGGCGCATTCGGCGATGGACCAGCCTTCCGGAGACCGCCGGGCGCCCCATTCTTCGTCGGAGAGCCCGGAGAGCGCGGCGAGCATCCGTCCTCGGGATGCGGTCAGCTCGGCCTCGGCAGCGGATCGCTCGGCGGGTGTCAAGGGCATGGCGGGCTCCTCGATTGCTGGTGATACGCGCCGGCCGGAGCGCGGGATTCACGGTTAGACTTCCGCCGAAGTGCGCTTTCGCGGTCCGATCGTGCTGCTCGCGGGCCTGGCCGTCGGCTGCGCCACCCTCGCCCCGAGGCGGCCCGAGCTGACGCTCGACGAGAAGATCGGGCAGCTCTTCGTCTACGTGGCCCGGGCCGGATTCATGAACGAGGAGTCGCCGGAATACCGAGCCCTGGTCCACCAGGTGCGCGACAACCATGTGGGCGGAGTTCACTGGGCTTCGGGTTCGAACGTTCTCGAGGCGGCGTTCCTGACTCGCCGGCTGCAGGACATGTCCCGCGTGCCGCTGCTGGTGAGCGCCGACCTGGAGGCCGGCCCGGGCATGCGGCTCGTGGACACGACCTACTGGCCGTGGGCCATGGCCGTCGGGGCGACCGGCAACCCGGAGGTCGCCCGGCGCGAGGGAGAGATCGTGGCGGAAGAGGCGCGCGCCGTGGGAATCAACCAGATCTACGCGCCGGTGGCCGACGTCAACGACAATCCGGACAACCCGGTCATCAACGTCCGCAGCTTCGGCGAGGACCCGCAAGACGTCGCGCGCTTCGTGACGGCGTTCGTGGAGGGGGTCCAGTCGCGGGGCGTGATCGCGACGGTCAAGCACTTTCCCGGACATGGCAACACGTGGACCGATTCCCACCGCTCGCTGCCCGTGTCCGAGGCCACGCGCGAGCGCCTCGATCGCGTCGAGCTCGTGCCGTTTCGGGCTGCGATCGCGGCCGGCGTCTGGTCCGTGATGACGGAGCACATGGCGCTTCCCAACATCGATCCGACGCCGGCGCCGCCGCGGCCCGGTGGAGAAAAGGAGAATCCGTACACCCGGAATCCCGCCGACGTGACGCAGGGGGGAACGATTCCGGCGTCCCTCTCCGAGAAGATCACGGGCGGACTGCTGCGCGGCGACCTCGGTTTTCGTGGGCTCGTGGTCACGGACGCGCTCGAGATGGGAGGCATCGTCGACCACTATGACGCCGGCGAGGCCGCGGTGCGCGCGATCCTGGCCGGCGCGGACCAGGCTGTGAAGTCGCCCGATACCGACGCCGCCATCGCCGGCGTCCGCCGCGCCGTCCTGGACGGCCGTATCTCCCGCGAGCGCCTCGACCAGTCCGTCGCGCGCATCCTGGCGGCCAAGGAGCGTGTGGGCGCGCCGCGTCCCGATCTCGATCGGATCTTCGGGGTGGTCGACGCTCCGCGGCACCGGGCCGTGGCCGAGGAGATCGCGCGCCGCTCCCTGACCCTGCTGCGCGAGGAGGCGGGGGTCCTCCCGCTGGCGCCGGGCCGCCGCGTCCTGCTCGTGGCAATCACGGACTCGGCCGCCCATGCCGGGGACGATCTGGCCGGCGCGCTCCAGCCCAAGGTGTCCGCATCCCTCGAGCGCGTCACGCTCGACGCGCGCTCCACGCCGGCCGACGGACAGACCGTGCTCGACGCCGCGGCCCGCGCGGACGTCGTCCTGATCGCGCTCTTCGTGAGGTTTCAGAGCGGCCGGGGCACGATCGCCCTTCCGGAGATTGGAGCGCAGACCGCCCGCGTGCTCGTCGCCGGCAGGGTGCCGGTCATCGTCCTCTCGTTCGGCTCTCCCTACCTCGTGGCCGACCTCCCGGACATGAAGACGTGCCTGCTGGCGTGGGGCGGCCAGTCCGATTCGCAGGTCGCCGCCGCGCGGGCGCTCCTGGGCGAAGCCGCCATCACCGGTCGCACGCCGGTGACGATCCCAGGGATCGCGGAGCGAGGCAGCGGGCTTCAAATCGAGAGGACCCATTGATCGGACCGAGGACTGCGGACCGAGGACTGAGGACTGAAACGGCCAGGGCCAGGATGCCTCTCGGCAAAACCCGCGTGAGTCCGCAGTCCACAGTCCTCAGTCCTCAGTCGAAGGCGCCTCGATGAAACTTCACACGATCGACTTCGCGATCGTCAGCGGGTATTTCGTGCTGATCCTCGGCCTGGGCCTCTTCTTCGCCCGCCGGGCCAAGCGGTCGATGCTCGACTACTTCCTCTCGGCCCGCTCCATGCCCTGGTGGCTGGCGGGCACGGCGATGGTGGCGACGACGTTCTCCGCCGACACGCCGCTGGCGGTCACCGAGATGGTCGTCAAGAACGGCGTCGCCGGCAACTGGCTGTGGTGGTCGATGCTGCCCTCGGGAATGCTCACGGTCTTCTTCTTCGCCAGGCTCTGGAGGCGGGCGGCCGTGGTGACCGACGTCGAGCTGACGGAGCTGCGCTACGCCGGGCGGCCGGCGGCGTTCCTGCGCGGCTTCCGCGCGGCGTACATGGGACTGATGGTCAACCTCATCATCATGGGTTGGGTCAACCTCGGGATGGCCAAGGTCCTGGGGGGGACGCTCGGCGTCTCCCGTTGGACCGCCCTCGTGGTCTGCCTCCTGCTGACCTTTCTGTACACCGTCGTCTCCGGCTACTGGGGCGTCGCGGCCAACCATGGGATCCAGTACCTCTTCGAAATGGGGGGCGCGATCGTGCTCGCGGTCGTCTCGGTCGAAGCCGTGGGCGGGATCGAGGCCATGAAATCGCGGGTGGGGCTGGCCCACCCTTCGGGCTCGCCTCCCGGAGCGACGTTCGGATCGGCCGCGGCGATCCTGGCGATCTGGCCTTCGGCCTCGGACGGCGTCTGGGTCCTTCCCGTCGTCTCGCTGGCGGCGCTTTTGGGGCTCAACTGGTGGGCCTCGTGGTATCCGGGCGCGGAGCCGGGCGGCGGCGGCTACGTCGCGCAGAACATGCTGGCCACCAAGGACGAGCGGCACAGCCGCGGGGCGGCCCTCTTCTTCAACGTCGCGCACTACGCGCTGCGCAGCTGGCCGTGGGTCGTCACCGCCCTGTGCTCGCTGGCCGCCTTCGGCGGGTCGGTGCGCACCGCGTCGGGAGCCGAGGATCCGGGCCTGAACTACGTTCGCATGATGGTGGACGACCTGCCCGTCGGCCTGCGCGGCCTGATGCTCGCGAGCTTCGCCGCGGCCTACATGTCGACCCAGGCCACGCAGATGAACTGGGGATCGAGCTATCTGGTCAACGATCTCTATCGCCGCTTTCTGCGCAAGGGCGCCACGGAGCGCCACTACGTGATCGCATCCCGCTTCGCCACCATGGTGACGCTGGTGCTCTCGATCGTGGTGACGATCTTCATGAATCAGATCAGCAAGGTGTGGGAGCTCCTCCTGACGCTCGGCGCGGGAACCGGCCTGGTCTACATCCTGCGCTGGTACTGGTGGCGGGTGAACGCGTGGTCGGAGGTCGCGGCGATGGCCTCGGCCCTGCTGACGTCGTTGACGCTGCGCGGCGTCTTCGATCCTGCGACGCCGAGGGGGTTCGCATTGAACCTGATCATCACGACCGCCGTGACGACGGTGGTGTGGCTGGTGGTGACATTCGCCACCCGCCCGGAGCCGGACGACACGCTGGCCGCGTTCTACGAAAAGGTGCGACCGGCGGGAAGGGGGTGGGGGCCGGTGGCGCGCCGGACCGGGATCGCGCCGCCGCCGGGAGAGATCGCCCGCAACTTCGGCATGTGGATCGTGGGCATCGCCTTCGTCTACTCGATCATGTTCGCGGCGGAGGGGGTGATCTTCCACCTGTCGCGGCAGACCCTCGTTTTCGGATTGATCCTCGCGGCCTCCGGCGCCCTCCTGGTGACCGGGCTGGTCAGGGAAAAGGCATGATCGCCGCCGTTCTCCTGCTGACCGCGGCCGTCGTTCCGGCTCGCCCGGCGGCGGACAAGCTCCCGGGAATCGACGCGGTCGTGCGCCAGGCGATCGCGCGGAAAGAGTTACCCGGAGCGGTGGTCCTCGTCGGACACAATAAGAAAATTGTATTCCGGAAGGCCTTCGGGAACCGCGCGGTCGCGCCGTCCGTCGAGCCGATGACCGTCGACACGATCTTCGATCTGGCGTCTCTGACCAAGACCGTGGCCACCGCGCCGTCCGTGATGCTCCTGGTCCAGGAAGGCAGGCTGCGGCTGGCCGATCCGGTGGTCCGGTTCCTCCCGGACTTCGCCGCGGGGGGGCCCGAGCGGGCCAAGGTCACGATCGGTCAGCTCCTGACGCACCGCGCCGGTCTGCCGCCCGACGATCCGCTGGAGCTCTACACCGGCACTCCCGAGGAGATTTTCGCGCGGAAGTTCCGTCAGCCGCTGGCGAATCCGCCCGGCAGCCGCTTCGTGTACTCCGACGCCGGTTACGAAGTGCTGGGCGAGGTCGTCCGGCGCGTCTCGGGGGAGACGCTGGACCGGTTTGCGGCGGAGCGGATCTTCCGCCCGCTGGGAATGAAGGACACGGGGTTTCGGCCACTCGCCGGCGTTTCTCCCAGCCGCGGCGTTTCGCGGTTCGCGCCGACCGAGCAGCGGGAGGGCCGATGGATGCGGGGAGAGGTCCACGATCCGCGGGCGTACGCGCTGGGCGGCGTCGCCGGCCACGCCGGCCTGTTCTCGACCGCCGACGATCTCTCGAAATTCTGCCGGATGATCCTGGGGGACGGCCGGCTCGGGCGCGCGCGGATTCTGTCGCCCTTGACCGTGGCTGCGATGACGCGTCCCCGCGACGAGGGCGACGAGGACCTGCGCGGGCTGGGGTTCGACATCGCAGACCGGCTACTCCGGCGTCCGGGGCGATCTCTTCCCTCCCGGCTCGTTCGGGCACACCGGATTCACGGGGACCTCGCTGTGGATCGATCCGGCCTCTCAGACCTACGTCCTGCTTCTCTCCAACCGCGTGCACCCGGACGGGAAGGGGGACGTGCTGCGCCTGCGCGCGCTCGTGTCCAACATCGTTGCGGCCTCGATCCACGAGGATGTGGCTGCTCGGGCCCGGCAGCTGGAGGAGCGGCTGCCGCACCGCACCCGCGAAGTCTCCGCGGGCATCGACGCGCTCGCGGCCGACGGCTTTCGCCAGATCGCCGGGCGCCGCGTCGGCCTCGTCACGAACGCTACCGGCCGGACCCGCGAGGGAAAAACGACCGTCGAGGCGCTGACGTCGGAGCCGGCGCGCCGGGCGGGCGTGCAGCTGGTCCGCCTCTTCTCGCCGGAGCACGGCCTGAGCATCCGCGCCGAAGAACGGGTGGCCGACGGCATCGACGCCGCCACGAGGCTGCCGGTGCGGTCCCTTTACGGGGAGAGCGAGCGCCCGCGCCCGGAGGACTTCGAAGGGCTCGATGCGATCGTCTTCGACATCCAGGACGTCGGAACGCGCTTCTATACGTATCTGGCCACCCTCGGATACGTCCTGGAAGGGGCGGCGAAAGCGAGGGTTCCCGTGGTCGTGCTCGACCGGCCGGATCCCATCGGCGCCGACCTGGTCGAGGGCCCCCTGGCCGACGCCGACAAGCTGTCCTTCACCGCCTACCATTCGATTCCGGTCCGCACGGGCATGACGGTGGGAGAGCTGGCTCTCCTCTTCAACGCGGAACGCAGGATCGGGGCGGACCTCCAGGTCGTCCGGATGCGAGGCTGGTCGCGTCATCTGTGGTACGACGAGACCGGGCTCGAGTGGGTCCATCCGTCCCCCAACATGCGCTCCCTCGCCGCGGCGGCGCTGTACCCGGGGATCGGGCTGCTCGAGACAACCAACGTCTCGGTGGGCCGCGGCACGGACACGCCCTTTGAGATCCTCGGCGCTCCGTGGATCGACGGGGCGCGCCTGGCGCGGGTGCTCGCGGCGCGGGCTCTTCCCGGGGTCCGTTTCTCCCCGACGCGTTTCACTCCGAACGCGAGCCTCTACGCCGGTCAGGTCTGCGGAGGGGTCCGGGTCGACCTGGTCGAGCGGGAAGCGCTGCGCGCGGTCGCTCTGGGCATCGAGATCGCCGCCGTGCTGCGCGACCTGTACCCCGCCGATTGGGAGCGCGCGGGATTCCTCAAGCTTCTCGCCAACCAGGACGCCTACGACAGGCTTGACCGCGGGGAGCCTGCACCGCGCATCGTCGCCTCGTGGCAGAAGGAGCTCGAGGAGTTCGAGAAGCGGCGACTGAAGTATCTGCTGTATTGATCGGAAGGCGGAAGGCGGTCTCTACTTTTCCGCGGAGACGATCGCTTCGGCTTCGATCTCGACCAGCATTTCCGGCGAGATCAGGCGCGAGATCTCGACCATGGACGTCGCCGGCCGGATCGATCCGAAGACCTCCCCGTGGGCGCGCCCGATTTTCTCCCAGTCATCGATGTTCGTGACGTAGATCCGCGTGCGCGCGACGTCGGTGAGCGCGGCGCCTGCTTTTTCCAGAGCCGATGCGATGTTCTTCAACGCCTGGACCGTCTGGGCGTAGGGATCGCCGAGTCCGACGATCTTCCCGTCGGGTCCGGTCGCCGGTGGTCCCGGAGACGTGGACGACAGAACCCACCCGCACCGCGCGGGAGTAGCCCACGACCGGCTCCCAGGGCGTTCCAGAGGAGACCGTTCTTCTCATCTTCGCCGGCTCCATTCACGGGGCGTCCAGTTCCTGGCCTGGAAGGGCGAAGTCATACGGATCGTGCCACGTGCGACGCTCTCGGTTCTCCGTTCGGACCGGGAACGGAGAACCTCGCACGGAGAACCTCGCACTACCTCTCCAGGTACGTATACCGCGGGAACACCGCCTCGAACTCGCGGAAGATCGCCTGCAGCTCGTCCTTCTTGATGGGCCGGTTGGCGACACGGCGCAGCTGGCGGCCGATGGAGTCGAGGATCTCGGTCTTGTCGTAGTTCATGTACTCCAGGACGCGCTCGCACGATTCGCCCGGGAGCACGTCCTCGATCCGCGGCTTCCCGTCGTCGTCGATGGTGACCAGGACCTCGTGGGCCTCGCCGAAGAGGTTGTGCAGGTCGCCCAGCACGTCCTGATAGGCGCCCATGAGGCAGAAGGCCACGTAGTACGGCTCGTCCGGTCGGAAGACGTGGAGCGGAAGGGTCTCCTTGATGTCCCGGAGGTCGATGAACTTGTCGATTTTTCCGTCGGAATCGCATGTGATGTCGGCGAGCGTCGCCACCTCCGTGGGCCGCTCGTTCAACCGGTGGATCGGCAGAATGGGGAAGAGCTGGTCGATGGCCCACGAATCGGGCAGCGACTGGAAGACGGAGAAGTTCATCACGTAGGTGTCGGCCAGCATCTTCTCCATGTCCTCGAACTCTTCGGGGATTTCCTTCAAGGTCTTCAGGTCTCGGTGGATCCGCTCGCAGATCTGCCAGAAGAGGATCTCTCCCTTGGAGCGGTCCTCCAGGGACAGGTGGCCGAGGTTGAACAGCGTGAACAGCTCCTCCTTGTACTGGATGGCGTCGTGGTAGCTCTCGCGCAGGTTCTTGGCATTGGCGCCGGCCAGGATGCCGGCGAGCTCCTGGATGACCGGAGGATCGTTGGACGTGACGCGTACCTTTCGCCCCTGGTCGATGCGATCGGCCACGTCCAGGACGTTGGTGATGAGCACGGAGTGAAAGGCGGTCACCGCGCGGCCGGACTCGGTCACCAGAGTCGGGTGCGGCACGTTCTCCTCGTCGCAGATCTGCTTGATGGTATAGACGACGTCGTTGGCGTACTCCGAGACCGAGTAGTTCATCGACGAGTCGAACGCCGTCTTCGAGCCGTCGTAGTCGACGCCCAGCCCGCCTCCCAGGTTCAGGTACTGGATGGGAACGCCCAGCGCTCGCAGCTTGGCGTACACGCGGCCGGCCTCGCGGATCGCGAGCTTGACCTTGCGGATGTCGGTGATCTGCGAGCCGATGTGGAAATGAAGCATCACCATCGCGTCGAGCATGCGGCGCGATTTCAGGATTTTGACCGCCTCGAGCATCTCCGGCGTGGTCAGGCCGAACTTGGCGGCCTCCCCGCCGGACTTGGCCCACTTGCCCGAGCCGCGTGCGTACAGCTTCGCGCGCATGCCCATCAGCGGCCGCACGCCGCGATCCTTGGCCACGGAGAGGATCCGATCGAGCTCGGACACCTTTTCCAGCACCAGGACGACTTTCTTCTTCATGCGCACGCCGTTCAAGGCCATGCGAATGAACGTCTCGTCCTTGTAGCCGTTGCAGGTGATCAGGCAATCGGGAGACAGGTCGGCGGAAAGGGCCGCCAGGAGCTCGGGCTTCGATCCCGCCTCCAAGCCGTAGCCGTAGCGGCGTCCGGCCTCGATGATCTTCTCCACCACGACCCGCTTTTGGTTGACCTTGATCGGGAAGACGCCGCGAAAGACGTTCTGATATCCGTACTCTTCGATGGCGCGGGCGAAGGCATCGTTCAGGCTGTTGACGGCCGAGGCCAGGATCTGCGGGAAACGCACGATCATGGGTGTGGTGATCCCGCGCAGCGCCACTTCGTCCACGATGGCCTTGAGAGCCACGCTCTTGGCGGCCTCGCGGGTGGGGCGCACCAGGAGATCGCCCTCCTCCGAGACCTGGAAGAAGCCCTTGCCCCAGTTGGGAATCCCGTACAACGTCGTGGCGTCTTCGAACCGGTGCTCGCGGGGGCGCATGCGGGGGATCGCCGGCTCGGCGGAGCGGCGGATCGGTTTGGGGCTCGCCATTCGAGCATTATTCCCGAACCGAGGCGCGGCTCAAACAGAAAACGCCCAGATGCGGCGCCTTCCGCTTTCCGCCTCCCGCCTTCCGCGTCGCGCCTCCCGCGCGAAAACGACTATCTCTTGACGTTCTTGCCGAGGTCCTCGAGTGCCTCGCCGACCTTGCGTCGGAGGGTGCCGCTCTTCTCTCGCAGAGCGCCTTCCGAGCGCTCGCCGGCGCCTTCGGTCTCGAGGTCCTCGTTGCCGGTCAGGACGCCGGTGGCCTCCTTGACGCGGCCCTTGAAATTCTCTTTCTTGCCTTCGATCTCGTCGCGGTTCATGAGTGATCCTCCGCCGCTGGGGATTGCACCTTCCGTGCCGGCGCGTCGCCTTTCTCTCTGAAGGACGCTTCGCTCGAGAGCCGGACGCGGACGTCGCGTTGGGGGAAGGGGATTTCGATCCCTCGGGCCTTCAGCACATCGTGAATGGCGAAATTCAGGTCGCTGCGGAAGGCTCCCTGGCGGTGGAGCATGGCCGAGGTCCAGCATTGGAGCTCGAAGTCGAGCGACGACTCGCCGAATCCGCGGAAGCGGACGGTGGGGGCAGGGTTGTCCAGGACGCCGGGGCTCGACCGCGCGGCTTCCAGAAGGGCGTTCTCCACGCGCCGGGGGTCGGAGCCGTAGGCCACGCCGATCGGCGCCCGGTAGCGGACGCGCGGGTTCCCGTAGGAACGGTTGGTCACGGTGTCGGAGATGAACTTCGAGTTGGGGATGATCAGGTGCACATCGTCGTTGGTGCGCACGACCGTGGCCCGCGTGCGGATCTCGACGACGTCGCCGCTGGCGTCACCGATGTCGATGCGATCGCCCACCTGGATCGGCCGCTCGACCAAGAGGATCAAACCGGATACGAAATTCTTGGCGATGTCCTGCAGGCCGAAGCCGATTCCCACGCCGAGCGCCGCGAAAAATGCTGCCAGAGCCCCGACGCTGACGCCGACGGTCTCCAGCGCAATGAACGTGCCCACCAGGAGGATCACGTAGCGCAAGAAACGGCCGATCGCGTAGCGCACGCCGAGATTCAGGCGGTGCGTGAGGAGCCGGTTGACCACGAGCCGCTGGACCAGGCGCGACACGAGGAAGGACAGGGCCAGGATCGCGACGAACGCGATCAGACTCCCGACCGTGACCGGCGCGCCCCCGACGCGAAAGAGGCGGTGGTCGAGGAAGGTGTCCACGGCCCGGAGAAGTGCAGATTTGATGCCGTCTTACGAGGGGTCTCTGCCGTCTCCGGAGCTTCGCCTCACGCCTGACACCTCACGCCTCACGACGGTTTCTTCAACAGGTCCATCACCGCCGCCACTTCCGCCGTCACACCGGCCTTGATCGTCGGCTCCCGCTCCGGAGCCCACTGCGAGGAATGGAGCCCGGGGATCGGCGGACCTCCGGCCTTGGCCGCCGCGAGCTTGCCGGGATCGACTGCTCCGACGAAGAAGATCGCCGAAGGCACGCCGGCCCGTCCGTACTCCGAGAAGTCCTCGGAGACCATCTTGGGCGGCATCTCGACGACCCGGTCGGAGCCGAATTGGCGGCGGAAGACTTCGGTCAGCCGCTTGACCAGCGCCGGATCGTTGTAGACGGCCGGATCGCCGTCGGCGACCTTGACCAACGGCTCTCGGGGCGCTCCCGCAGCCATGGCCTCGCCTTTCGCGATCCGCGCGATCGCTTCCAGAAGATGCTTGCGCACTTCGTCCTTGTAGGAGCGCACGGTGATCTGGAGCTTGACCTCGTCGGGAATGATGTTGTGCTTGGTGCCCCCGTGGATCGACCCGACCGTCACGACCGACGGGTCGACCGGGTTGATCTCGCGGGAGACGATGGTCTGGAGGGCGACGACCGTGCGCGCGGCGATGACGATGGGGTCGACCGTCCGGTACGGCGCGGCTCCATGCCCGCCCCGGCCGTAGATCGTGACGTCCACGGAGTCGACATTGGCCAGAGCGTAGCCGGAGATCCAGCCGATCGTCCCGGCGGGAATATCGGCGTCGTCGTGGATGGCGATCGCGAAGTCGGGCCTGGGGAACTTCGTGAAGAGTCCGTCGGCCAGCATGCTTCGGGCTCCGCTGTCCTTCTCCTCGTCCGGCTGCGCGATCATGACCAGGGTGCCGCGCCAGCGGTCCTTCGACCTGGACAGCAGCGTCGCAGTCCCCGCCCAGGCCGCCATGTGGATGTCGTGGCCGCAGGCGTGCGCCACCGGCACGGTCGCGCCCGTGTCGTCCCTGGCCGTCACGTGGCTGGCGTAGGGGAGACCCGTCTTCTCCTCGACCGGCAGGGCGTCGAGCTCGGTGCGCACCATCACCGTCGGCCCCTTGCCGTTCTCCAGGATCCCCACGACGCCGAAGCCCCCGACGTGGTCGGTGACGCGGAATCCCAGCGCCCGCAGCCGATCCGCCAGCTTGGCCGACGTCTTCTCTTCGTGCTGGGAGAGCTCGGGGTTCTGATGGATGTCGATGGAGAGCTTCTCCAGGTCGGGATAGAGGGAGTCCAGGCCCGGCGGCGCGCTTTGAGCGGCCAGCGTGCTTGCGGCGAAGAGGATCGTCAGGGCGATCGAAACATAGCGAAGCATGGTGCGCCTCCGGGCCGATCGGTTCATCGGATCATCGGTTCATCGGTTCATCGATTGATTTCGTTGAGCCGAGTCTACTCCGGGGCAAATGAACCGATGGACCGATGAATCAATGAACCGATTCTTGATGACAGCCATGCCGTTGCTCAGCCAGACTGTCTCTCAGATGCCGAAATCGGCTCGGCCATCGACATTCGCCAGCCTGCGGAGCGCGCTGACCTCCCGGCGGCTCGGCGCGGTCACACTGCAGTCCTTCGCCTCCGGCCTGCCGCTCGGGCTGATCTGGATCGCGCTTCCGGCGTGGTTGACGTACCGGGGCGTCGACATCCGGACCGTCGGCCTTTTCTCCCTGGCCCAGGCGCCGTGGACCTTCAAGTTCCTGTGGGCGCCGCTCATGGATCGCTGGAGCCCCGGCTTTCTGGGCCGCAAGCGGTCGTGGATGATCGTATTCCAGGCGCTCCTCGCGCTCTCCATCGGGCTGCTGGCCGTCGAGGCGGACGCGCCGGTCGTCGGAGTGGTGGCCGTGATCTCGATCTTCATCGCCTTCGGTTCGGCTTCCCAGGACATCGCCATCGATGGGTACGCCGTCGAGGTGCTCGAGCGATCGGAAATGGGGACGGCGGTCGGCGCCCGCGTCGCGCTGTACCGCGGCGCCACGCTGTTGTCCGGCGCCCTCGCCATCACCCTGGGAGAGCATCTGGGCTGGCGTTTCGTCTTCTTTGGTTTAGCGCTGCTGTATCTGCCCCTCATGGGCGTCGTGCTCTGGTCGCCGGAGCCGCCGCCGGTCGCCGGCGCTCCCCGAACGCTGCGCGACGCCGTGTTCGAGCCCCTGGTCGGGATCTTCCGCAAATCGCGGGCGCTCGAGATCGTCGCCTTCCTCCTTCTTTACAAGTTCGGGGAGAACCTGGCCACCGCCCTGACGCGGCCCTTCCTGATTCAAAAGTGCTTTTCTCCCGGCGACGTCGGTCTGGCCACGGCCACGATCGGATTGGTGGCCATCATCGGCGGCACGTTCGTCGGCGGCTGGGCCACCGACCGCATCGGTCTGGGGCGCGCTCTGTGGATCTTCGGCGCCATCCAGGCGGTCGGGTTCCTGGGCTACGTCGTGGTCGATCGGATGACGCCGGGCGTGCCGTGCCTGGCGGGGGCGGCCGCGCTCGCGGCGCACACGCAGCCGATCTCCCACCGCCTGGTCATGTATGGGGCAGTCGGAATCGAGAACGCCTGTCAGGCAATGGCGACCGGGGCGTTCGGCGTGCTGCTCCTGCGCCTGACGCAGAAGCAGTTCTCGGCGACTCAGTACGCGCTCTTTTCGAGCGTCTTCGCGCTGGGCCGGACGCTCGTCGGTCCGCCGGCCGGTTTCCTGGTCGACGCGATCGGGTGGACGCCCTTCTTCGTCGTGAGCGTTCTTGCCTCGGTGCCCGGGCTGATGCTGCTCTACCGCTTCGTGCCTCCGTCGGTCCGGGAGCCGGATCTCGAGCTGAGCGACGAGGCGCGGAGGGAGCCGGTCAGCCGGGCGAGCCTGGCGCGATCCGGATTCGTCGCTGGAGCCGTGGGTTTTCTCACGGCGGCCGCGACCTCCGCCCTGCTCGCGGCGCTCAAATCGGCGCGCGCGCACCCCGGGGCGGGCGTCCGTCTCTGGGCCGAAGTCACCCGGCTCTGTTCGCCCGTGACCGCCGCGGACTGGCTCCGCCTGGCGGGCCCCGTCATCTTCGGAATTTTCGTCGGCGTGGCGGCCGGTGCCGTCATCGCCGCACGGCGAGGCGTCCGAGCGTAGAGCGGGAGGCATAATCCTGGGCCATGCGCCACGTGCTGGGAATCGATGCGGGCGGAACGAAGACGCGCGCCCTTCTGGCCGACGAGACGGGGCGCGTGGTGGGGGAGGCCCGCGGGGGCGGCGCAAACTTGAAGACCCACGGCGAGCTGGAGGTGGAGAAGGTTCTCCACAACGTCATCGAGGACGCGGAGAGTCAGGCCGGCGTGGTCCCGGACGCCGTCGCGCTCGGCATCGCCGGGGCCGACCGGCCCAGGGACCAGGAAGTGCTGCTCGGCGTCCTGCGGCGCATCGGTTTCCGGCGCCGCGTTCTGGTCACCAACGACGCGCGCATCGCCTTCGTCGCCGGCTCGACGCTGCGGGTGGGCCTGGCGCTGGTGTGCGGAACCGGATCGATCGCGTGGGGGCGCAACGCGCGGGGGGACGTGGCGCGCGCGGGCGGATGGGGCTGGCACGTCGGCGACGAGGGCTCCGGCTTCTGGATCGGCGAGCGGGCGATCCGCGCCGTTCTGCGCGGCGCCGACGGCCGCGGCCCGGACACGTCGCTCGCTGCCGCGCTCTTGGCGCACTTCGGCGTCTCGGGTGTCGACGGTCTGGTCTCCGCGGTCTACGATTCGGACTATCCCCGCCACCGGGTGGCGATCTTTTCGGCGAAGGTCGAGGCGGCCGCTCTGGCCGGAGACGCCGTGGCCGCCAAGATCCTCGAAGCGGCCGCGGGCGAGCTCGTGCTCGCGGCCCGAACCGTGATCGAGCGGCTCGACCTCGAGCCCTCGGCCTACGACGTCGTGATGGCGGGCGGCACCTTCTCCGCGCTCCCCGGGCTGGAATCCGCGGTCTCCCGGAGACTGTCGACGAAGAATGCCCGGGTCCGCCGTCTGGACGTGGAGGCCGCGACGGGAGCCGTGAAACTCGCTCTGGAAGAGCTGGCCGGGTCCGGGAACGCGGGGAGAAGTTAGACTGTCGGCGGTCATGAAACGCCTCATCGTCAATGCCGACGACTTCGGCCGGACGCCCGGTGTCGTCGAGGGAACCCTCGAGGCGCACTTGAAGGGGATCGTTTCCTCGGCCACCGTCATGATCCTGGAGCGGGCCGCGCCCGAGGGAGTCCGCCAGGCCCTCGAGCAGGCCCCTCGCCTCTCGCTCGGGCTTCACGTCGTGCTGACCGGGGGCGGGACGCCGGCCTCCGCGCCTTCCTCGGTGCCGACGCTCGCGCCGGGCGGCCGCTTCGTCAAGGACGCCACAGAGCTTCCCAAGGCGCTGCCGGCCGACGAGGTGCGGCGAGAGATCTCCGCCCAGATCGCGATCTTCGAAGTGATCGCCGGGCGCGCGCCCTCGCACCTCGACTCGCATCACCATTGCGCCCTCCACCCGGCGGTGCAGCCGGTGTTCGCCGACGTGGCGCGGCAGCGCGGCCTTCCGGTGCGGGCCGCCAGCGCGCGGGCTCGCGAGCAGCTTCGCGCGGACGGACTGCGCGTGCCGGACTGGTTTCTGGAATCGTTCTACGGCGACGGCGCCTCCCGCGAGAACCTCCACATGCTCATCGAGGCCCTGCCCGACGGAACCAGCGAGCTGATGTGTCATCCGGGCCATCCCGACGACGAGCTCCTGCGCACGAGCACCTACGCCAAGGAGCGGGCGCGGGAGATCGAGCTTCTGTGCGATGCGGAGATTCCGCAGGTTCTGGACCGCCGCGGAATCGAGTTGATCGGCTTCGATCGGCTGTAGACGGGCGTGAGGCGTAAGGCGTGAGGCGTGAGGCGCGCGCCGCGCCGCGACCCCCGGAAATCCTGATTCTTCCCGACCCGCGGCGAGCCGCGAAGGCGGCGGCGGAGCGCATCGCGGCGACGCTCAAACGGCGGGGGGCCTCTCGGCTGATTCTCGCGTCTGGCCGCACCATGGTGCCGGTGTACCGGGAGCTCGTGAGGCTCCATCGGAGCGGGCAGGCACCCTTCGGCCGATGTGCGACCTGGAATCTCGATGAGGTGTCGGTTCCTCCGGAGGATCCGCGGAGCTTTCGTTCGTTCATGGAGCGCCATCTCTTCTCGAAGGTGAGACTCGATCCGGCTCGTATCCACTTTTTGCGCGGCGACGCCGCGGATTCGGAGGCGGAGTGCCGGCGTTTCGAGCGGGAGCTCGAGCGAGCCGGCCCGGCCGACCTCGCGCTCGTGGGAATCGGCGTGAACGGACACGTCGCCTATCTCGAGCCGGGCCGCGCTCTGCCCCCGCGAACGGCTCCCGTGCGCCTCTCCGCGGCGACGCGGTCGCAGCTCGCCGAGGACGGCGTGCGGCCGGTCCCGCGGGGGGCCCTGACCATGGGGATCGAGATCGTCCTCTCGGCCCGTGCGATCCTTCTGGTGGCCACGGGGGCGGAAAAATCGCGCCCGCTCTTCGCCGCTTTGCGCGGCCCCGTCACCCCGCGTCTCCCGGCGTCCTTCCTGTCCCTGCACCCGCGATTGGCGGTGATCGCGGACGAGGCCGCGGCCAGGCTGCTCTGAGCGTTCTCTCGCTGCGTCCTGGAAGCGGCACTGTGGCCCGAGCGTCTCGAGTCCTCAGTCCTCAGTCCCCGGTCCTCAGTCTCTTGTGACGGAGGCATCGCTCTTGCTCCTTCCGATTCACGGAGGACATCCATGGGGGACGTCCCCGACCAAAGGAGATCCCATGCCGGACAAAGAGACGCTGGAGCGCGCGGAGAAGGACAAGGAAGAAGGCAAATCGCCGAGCACCCAAGCCGGCGAGTTCGTCCACGAGGAAATCGAACACATCCGGGAGGGCAAGCACGGCGCCGAATCGACCACGCAGGCCATCGCCATCGGCCTGTCCAAGGCGCGCCGCGCCGGCGTGAAGCTTCCGCCGCCCAAGAAGGGGACGACCTCGGCGCGGACCCGGCGCCAGGCGGCCCGGGACACGCGCAAGGGCGAGTCCGCCTCGGGACGGCGGCCGTCTCCGACCCGCTCGCGGGCGGTCCGCGCCGCGCTCAAGCGCGAGGGCCGCGGCGCGGCTTCGAAGAAAGCCCTCTCGAGGCAGGCCCGGGGCGCCGCGGCGAAGCGATCGAAGGCGGCCCGGTCTCGGTCGGCCCGGAAGGCCGCCGCGACGCGCAAGCGGAAATAGACGGCGCCCCTGGCCCGGCGCCGCAGCGCGCGAGAGCGCCTCGAAATAAGATCATGGCAAGCCGAGGGAGGCTGTGATGATCGAGCGCCCGATCGAGAGCGTCGTCGACCTGATTGATCCGGAGGTCAACCGGCTGACCGCGATGAGCCTGGAGGAAGCCCGCGGCCGCGTGGCGGGCGGATCGCCGGACGCCGTCGCGGGGATCGACGGCTCCTTCGCGCTGGTGGGTGTCGGGCGGGATGGGCAGACCGTCCGGATGGCCCGGTCGCTGGACCGACCCATGCGGTATTTCCTGGCCAAGCGCGCCGAAGGCCCCGCCCTGATCGTGTCCGACCGCATCGACGCGATCCGCGACTTCCTCGTGGAGCGCGGGATGGGCGCCCAGTTTCATCCGAGCTACACCCGGATGGTGCCGGCGCACCACGTTGTCGAGATCCGTCTGGTCGGCTGCCCCGATCCCGACGCTCGCCACGTGCGCTTCTTCGCTCCCGAGCGGGGCGTCTTCGAAGGGGATCTCGACGCGCTGGGGCGGCGCTACGTGGGCGCGCTGGCGGGGGAGATCGACAAGTGGCTCGGCCGCCTTCCCGCCGGCGCCCCGATCGGCGTGTCCTTCTCCGGCGGCGTGGACAGCGGGGCGGTCTTCCTCACAATCTATAAATTGTTAGCCGATCGCGGACACGATCCCGCCCGGCTCAAGGCGTTCACCCTCTCGCTGGGCGGAGGAGAGGATCTCGCGCAGGCCCGCGCCTTCCTCCGCGCCCTCGATCTCGAGCTGTTCCTGGAGCCGGTGGAGATGCCTCCGGAGGCGGCGGACCCGCTCGCAGCCGCGAGGGTCATTGAGGACTACAAGCCCCTCGACGTCCAGTCGGCGTCTATGGCTCTGGCTCTGTGCCGCGGCGTGCGCGAGCGCTATCCGAATTGGAAATACCTCGCCGACGGAGACGGCGGGGACGAGAACCTGAAGGACTACCCGATCGAGGAGAACCCCGAGCTCACGATCCGCAGCGTCCTGAACAACTCTCTGCTGTACCAGGAGGGGTGGGGTGTCGGAACGTTCAAGCACTCCCGCACCTATTCGGGGGGGCAGAGCCGTTCGTACGCGAGGACCTATGCTCCCTTGCGCTGCTACGGGTTCGAGGGATTCAGCCCCTTCACGCGCCCCTCCGTGATCTCCGCGGCGGAGGGAATTCCTTTCATCGAGCTCACCGGGTGGAGCGTCGAGCGCCTGTACGCTCTGAAGGGGGAGGTCGTCGCGCGCGGCATCCGCCAGATCACGGGCCTCCCGATGCCGGTTTTTCCGAAGCGGCGCTTCCAGCACGGAGCGCTGGCGTCGCGCGAGCAGAGCCGGCTCTCCCTCACCGAGGCCGATTACCGGGCGCACCTTGCTTCTCTCTACCAGTAGCCAGACGGGCCCGGCGTATCCCGAGCGGCCGGTGGATCGGGATCTCTGGATCCTGGAGCGGCGGGGGCCGCGCCGTTTCGTGGACCCGGGCCGCGTGGTGTCCGAGCTGGTGGAAGAGGAGCGAACCGAGCGCGGCGACGTGGCCGCGGTGGCCACTCTCTTTCTGGCCAACCGCGAGTGTCCGTGGCGATGTCTGATGTGCGATCTCTGGAAGAGCACGACCGACGGCAGCGTCTCTCCGGGAGCCATCGCGTCGCAGGTGCGGGCGGCGCTCGACGCGCTCCCGTGCCCCCGCCCCCGACGTGTGAAGCTCTACAACGCGGGAAGTTTCTTCGATCCGAAGGCGATTCCGACCGCCGACCTTCCGGGGATCGCCGCGGCGCTCGCCGGCTTCGAGCGGGTGATCGTCGAGTCTCACCCCGCCCTCGTCGGCGACGCCTGCCGGCACTGGCGCGAACTTCTCGAGGGCGACCTCGAGGTGGCCATGGGATTGGAAACGGCGCACCCGGATGTGCTTCCGAAGCTGAACAAGAGGATGACGGTCGACGATTTCCGGCGCGCGGCCGATCGGCTGCGCGGCGACGGGATCGCGCTGCGTGTCTTCGTTCTGCTCGGTCTGCCGTTCCTGCCGGCGGAGGAGTCGCTCCTCTGGGCCTGCCGCTCGGTCGAGGTCGCGTTCGACGCCGGCGCCACCGCCGTTTCGGTCATCGCGACCCGCTCGGGCAACGGAGCGTTGGACGATCTCAAGGACCGGGGCGAGTTCGTCGAACCGACGCTCTCGGCTCTGGAGGAAGTCGCGGCGTTCGGAGTGGCCCTGGCGCGGGGCCGGGTCTTCATCGATCTGTGGGAGCTGGAACGGCTCCGTCGTTGCCCGTCCTGTTTTTCGGCGCGGAGGGAACGCTTGCGGCGCCTCAACCTCACGCAGACCGTGCCGCCGAAGATTCCCTGCGTCGCCTGCGCGGGCCGATCGTGACGCCTTCGGTCTCTCCGGTCGAGCCAGCTCCGGTCCGAGGCGCGCGAACTCTCCCGAAGTCACCGAGGGAGGAGGCGCGTGCCGCGGGGAGCGAGAGCGAGGGAGGGACCAGGCGGGCCGTCGAGGCCGCATCCGGCCGAGCGGACCGCCGGTGCGCCGAAGGCGCAGGTCCGGATCGAGCGGAAGCGACGGCAGGTCCGGAGCAAGCGGAAGCGACGTTGTGACCCACGACTTCGATGTCGCGATCGTCGGTTCGGGCTTCGCCGGCTCCCTCCTGGCGATGATCTGCCGGCGGCTGGGCCGCTCGGTCGTCCTTCTGGACAAGGAAACCCATCCGCGCTTCGCAATCGGCGAGTCGTCCTCGCCCCTTGCCAACCTCCTGCTGGAAGAGCTGTGCGACCGCTACGGCCTCGACAGAATACGTCCGCTCTCGGCATGGGGAACGTGGCAGCGCGCCTATCCACAGATCGGCTGCGGCTTGAAGCGCGGCTTCACCTTCTACGCCCACCGTGCCGGAGAGCCCTTTCGGTCCGATCCCTGGCGGCGGGACCAGCTGCTCGTTGCGGCGAGCCCGCGCGACGAAGTGGCGGACACCCACTGGTACCGCGCGGACCTCGATCACTTCCTGGTTCGGGAGGCGCAGGCACAGGGCGCCGAATTCCTCGACTCCGTGAGCCTCGATCGGTGCGAGCTCCTCTCCGACGGCGCCGTGCTGGAAGGTCTCCGCGGACGAGAAGCGCTGCGCCTTCACGCGCGGCTCGTGGTGGACGCGTCCGGCCCGCGCGGCTTCCTTCACCGGGCGTTGGATCTGCCCGAATCGGAGTTTCCGGGCCTCCCGCCGACGGAGGGTCTGTACACGCATTTCACCGGCGTCCGGCGCCTGGAGGACCTGGAGGCTTTTTCGGTCAGCGGCGCGGGATGGCCTCCCTTTCCGATCGATGACGCGGCGGTTCACCATGTCTTCGAGGGCGGGTGGGTATGGGTGCTGCGCTTCCAGAACGGGATCACCAGCGCCGGCGCGGCGGCGGTCCCCGGGCTGGCCTCGGAGCTGAGATTTTCGGAAGGAGCTGCGGCGTGGGACCGCCTCCTGGAGCGGTTTCCGTCCCTGCGCGACCAGTTCGCCGGGGCTCGCGCGGCGCGGCCGTTCGTGCACGCCTCGCGCCTCCCGTTCCGCGCCTCTGTCGCCTCGGGTGAACGCTGGACGCTCCTTCCGTCCGCCGCGGCGTTCGTCGACCCGCTCCTCTCGACCGGTTTCCCTCTGACGCTTCTCGGCATCGGGCGTCTGGCGCGCGTGCTCGAGGAAAATTGGGACCAGCCGGGCCTGTCCGAGGGGCTGTCTGCCTGCGCCCGAGCGACCCTGGACGAAGCGGACACGGCGGCGCGGCTCATCGCGGCGCTCTACGCGTCCTTCGGCGATTTCGAGCTCTTCGCCGCGCTGACCCTTCTCTATTTCGCGGCGTCGAGCTATGCGGAGGCGGCGCACAGGCTCGCCCGACCGCAGCTTGCCGGATCGTTTCTCTCCGCGGACCGTCTGGATTTCGGCGCGGGGCTTGCGCGATGCTGCCTCGGTGTGCGCGACGCGCGGGTCAAGGGCACGCTGGCGCACGAGCGGAACCTCTGGATCGATCGGATCTACGAGACGATCGAGCCGCTCGACGTCACCGGGATTTCCGATCGCAATCGGCGCAACTGGCATCCGATGGAAGCCCGGCCGCTCTTCCAGAGCGCGCGCAAGCTGGGCGCGACGCGCGAGGAGATCGAACACATGCTCATCGAGTCCGGCTTTGTGCGTGAGGCGCCGCAAACCGCCGCTTCAGGCGGAGCGTCCGACGCCATCCGCCTGGGCGGCCGTCGTCGCTGACGGCCGCCTCCGCCCGATTCGTCTCCGCTAGAGCCGTCTGCGGGCCAGCCAGATGCCGACCGCGGCCAGGAGAGTCGCCAGCACCGCCAGCGCTCGCCCGTCGAGGGTGGGGATTCCGGCTGCGGCGACCCCCGCGTTGACGACCTGTGTCAGGCCCGCGGTGCTCGGGCCGTAGGTCGCGTCCCCGCTGTAGGAGGCCGTGATCGGATGGCTTCCCTGGGCCAGCGCCGACGTCGAGAAACTGGCTTGGCCGGCGCCGTTCAATCCGACTGTCGCCAGGGGCGTTGCCCCGTCGAGGAACGTGACCGAGCCGGTCGGGATCGGGCCGGATCCGGTCACGGTCGCGGTGAACGTCACCGACTGGCCGACGGTCGAAGGATTCAGGCTGGACACGACCGTCGTGACACTCGGTGTGCCGCCCACACCGTTGACGACCTGGCTGACGATCGGCGAGATGCTCGGCGCGTACGTCGAGTCGCCGGCATACGCGGCGGTGATGGGGTGGGTCCCCACGGCCAGCGCGGACGTCGTGAAGGTCGCGATTCCCGCGCCGTTCAAGGTTCCGGCCCCCAGCAGCGTCACCCCGTCGAAGAAGTTCACCGTTCCCGTCGGTATCGGCCCGGTGCCCGTGACGGTGGCGGTGAACGTGACGGATTGGCCGAAGACGGATGGGTTGAGGCTCGAGACCAGCGCCGTGTTGCTCGGCGTGCCGCCGGCCGCGTTGACGACCTGGTCGACGATGGACGAGATGCTCCCGTTGAAGTTGACGTCTCCGCCGTAGGTCGCGGTGATGGGGTGCGTGCCCTGGGTGAGGGCGGAGGTGGTCAGGGCGGCCTGGCCCGAGCCGTTCAAGGGCGCCGAGCCGATGTTGGTCGCGCCGTCGAAGAAGTTGACGGTGCCGGTGGGCGTGCCCGAGCCCGGCGCGACGGCGGTGACCGTGGCGGTGAATGTGACGGCCTGGCCGACCGTCGAGGGATTGACGCTCGAGATGAGCGCCGTCGTCGTGTCGGCCTTGTTGACGACCTGGTTGACGATCGGGGAAGTGCTTCCGGCGTAAGTCGTATCCCCGCCGTAGACCGCGGTGATGGGGTGGCTTCCGACGATCAGCGTGGAAGTGGTGAGACTCGCCTGCGCCGAGCCGTTCAAAGGCACCGTGACGAGAGGCGTGATTCCATCCATGAATGTCACGGACCCCGTGGGCGTCGGCCCGGTGCCCGTGACGGTGGCGGTGAACGTCACGGATTGACCGAAGACAGACGGGTTGAGGCTCGAGACGAGCGCCGTGTTGCTGGGCGTTCCGCCGGCCGGGTTGACGACCTGGTCGACGATGGACGAGGTGCTCCCGTTGAAGTTAGCGTCGCCGCCGTAGACCGCGGTGATGGGGTGCGTGCCCTGGGTGAGAGCGGAGGTGGTCAGTGCTGCCTGGCCCGCGCCGTTCAAGGGCGCCGAGCCGATGTTGGTCGCGCCGTCCAAGAACGTGACGGAGCCGGTGGGCGTGCCCGAGCCCGGCGCGACGGCGGTGACCGTGGCGGTGAAGGTGACGGCCTGGCCGACAGTCGAGGGATTGACGCTCGAGATGAGCGCTGTCGTCGTGTCGGCCTTGTTCACGACCTGATTGACGATCGGGGAAAGGCTGGGCGCGTAGGTCGCGTCGCCGGCGTAATTCGCGGTGATCGGATGGCTGCCAACGAGGAGCGCCGACGTCGTGAACGTGGCCACGGCGGATCCGTTCAAGGGCGCCGAGCCGATGTTGGTCGCTCCGTCGAGGAATGTGACCGTGCCGGTCGGTGTCGGCCCGGACCCGGTGACCGTCGCCGTGAACGTGACGGACTGGCCGAAGACCGACGGGTTGAGGCTCGAGACCAGCGCCGTCGAGCTCGGCGTGCCGCCGGTGGCGTTGACGACCTGCGTCAGGATCAAAGACGTGCTGCCGTTGAAGTTGGCGTCGCCGGCGTACACCGCTGTGATCGGGTGGCTGCCCTGCGTGAGGGCCGACGTCGTGAAGGTCGCCTGCGCGGCTCCGTTCAACAAGCCGGATCCCAGGAGCGTCGCGCCGTCGAAGAAGTCGACCGTAGTCGTGGGGGTGCCGGACCCGGGCGCATTGGCCGTGACCGTGGCGGTGAAGGTGACCGATTGCCCCACCATCGACGGGTTCACGCTGGAGATCACCACCGTCGTCGTGTTGTCCTTGTTGACGACCTGGGTGACGATCGGCGAGACGCTTCCGGCGAAGTTCGGCGTCCCCGCTGTAAACCGCGGTGATCGGATGGCTGCCCACGGTCAGGGCGGCCGTCGTCAAGACCGCCACCCCGCTCCCTGTCAACGCCTGGGTGCCCAGGAGGGTCGCCCCGTCGAAGAACGAGGCGGTGCCCGTGGGCGTCCCCGAGCCGGGCGGGACTGGAGTTACCGTCGCGGTGAAGCTCACGAGCTGGCCGAAGACGGACGGATTGACGCTCGAGACGACAACCGTCGTCGTGTTGGCCTGGTTGACCACCTGGACGACCACGGGCGATGTGCTGCCGGTGAAGTTGGCGTCTCCGCCGTAGACCGCCATGATGGGGTGGCTTCCGACCGCCAGGGTGGACGTCGTGAGCAGCGCCTGAGCGGCGCCGTTGAGCGGAGCGGATCCGATGTTCGTCGCTCCGTCGAAGAACGTCACCGTGCCCGTGGGAACCGGGCCCGTCCCGGTCACCGTCGCCGTGAAGGTCACCGACTGCCCGAAGACCGACGGATTCACGCTGGAGACGAGAGCCGTCGAGCTCGGGGAGGTGACCGTGATCGTGACCGAGGCGGGATTGGTCGAGACGTCCATGCCGTCGGTGACCACGAGCGAGAACACGTAGGAGCCGGGAACGGCGGCGACGAACGTCGGATTGACGCTGGTGGGATTGGTCAGGACGACCGGCGGCCGGGCCGCCGGTCTGCACCCAGGTGAAGTTGCCGTTGACGATGGCCGGTCCGCTGGGAAGCCCGTCCGGATCGACCGAGGCCGAGCCGTCCAGGACGACCGTCGCGCCGGTGGGCTGGTTCTGATTGGGTCCGGCGTTGGCGACCGGAGGGACGTTGGCGACGAACGGAATATTGAGCGAGAACTCCGAGGTCCCGTCCGCCGTCGTCGCGGTCGCGGTCAGAAGATTGCCCGCCGCCACGGCCGAGGACGGCGTGCTCGGGCCGAAGGAGAAGGGCCCGTTGGGCACGCCGGTCTGATCGAGGATGAGCGTCTTGCCCTCCCCGTGCCCGGACGGATCGGCCGCCGCCAGGAACATCTGGATCTGGTTGATCGCCTGCTGCGAGTCCTGGGCTCCCTGGATCAGGACCTTGCCGGTCGCGTTGGAGATCAGCGCGAGCGTGAAGGCCGGAAAGTTCTGGAACTCGTTGGGCGCGGCGACGTCGATATCGCCGGGGTCGTTGTTGGTCACTCCATCGTTGCCCAGATCGATCCCGAGCGCGCCGTTGTCGTGGATCGAGTTGGAGAGGATGTCCACCGGCGTCACGAAATCGGAAGCGTTGATGCCGATGCGCACGCCCGGCCCGGTGTTGAAAGCGATGGTGTTGGCCTGGTTGGAGCTCGACCCGCCGATCGTCGTGTTGTTCGCGTTGTCGCCCTCGACGAACACGCCGATGCCGTTGCCGCTGGCGATGCCGGAGACGTTGGCGCCGATGATGTTGCCCTCGACGATGTTGCCCGTCGTGGTCCCCGCCTGCCCATTGATGTGCACTCCCGCGCCGGTGTTGGACGAGATGACATTGAACGTGGCCACGCCGCCGGGCCCGCCGATATCGGTGTTGGTGGAGATGGCGATCAGGATCCCGTCGCCGCCGTTGCCTTCGGCGCCGCCCAGCCCGCCCAGAGCGTCGAGGCCGATGATGTTGTTGACGACGAGGTTGCTGTCGGAATCATTGATCTCGATCCCGTTCTTCGTGTTGCCGGAGATGAGGTTCCCGCCAAACGGTCCGCCGCCGAGGATGTTGAAATTGGACTGGTCCATGCGGATGCCGTCGAGCGTGTTGGGGATCGAGCCCAGGACCCCGCCGATGCGCGTGCCGATGAAGTTGCCGGAAATCACGTTCAGGCCCGGGAAATTGCCGTTTCCGTTGATGAAGATGCCGTTGCCGCCGTTGCCGCTCACGACGTTGGCGCCGCCGATGATGTTGCCGTTGGCCCCGGTGTCGATGCGGATGCCGTCGGAGGTGTTTCCCAGAGCGGCGAGTCCGGTCACGTCCGTGCCGATCTTGTTGTTCTGGACGTTGACCGCGTTGGCGGTGGGCAGGAAGCTGCCGAAGATGTGCAGGCCGAACTGGCCGTTGCCGGAGATCACGTTGCTGTTGACGGTGACGAGCGTCGCGTTGACGTCCAGACCGTCGCCACCGTTGCCCGCCGCGCTCGTTCCGAGGTAGTCCGTGCCCAGGAAGTTGCCGGTGATCAAGGAGCCGGCCGCCGAGGCCCCGACGTCGATGCCGTCACCGCCGAAATGGTTGATGACCATCCCCTTGACCGTGCTCGCTCCGGTCCCGTTCAACACGAAGCCTGCGGGCGAGCCGCTGGTCAGGTTGACGCCGGAGAGCTCGACCTTGCCGTCGGGATGCGTCGTTCCGTCGATGACGACGGTCACCGTGATGGCGTCGAGCGAGCCGTGCTGCGGCGCGTTGGAGAGAGTGATGGTGTGGCTGCCCGCCCCCAGCTGGTCGAACTTGAACGTGTAGGGCTGTCCCGACGAGCCCGTGAAGTTCGCGAACAGGATCGCGTCGCGCAGCGAACAGGTGCCCGTGCCGCTGTTGGCGCAGTCGGCGGGAAGCGTGTTGTGCAGCGTGTCGGTCGCGTCGTTGATCTCGATCGTGGTGGCGGCGGCCGCGGCGCGAGCGATCGAAAGGACGGCGCCCAGGATGAGGAGTGTTCGCTTGGCGAGCATCGGGGAGTCCTCCGTTGTACCAATACTCGAGGTTTCGCCGGATTTGGTGACAGGAGCCTATAACAAAAATTGAGACGGCGAGGTTGCCAAGGAGGACGCGGGGACGGGGGGACGCGGGGATGACTGGAGACTGGAGACCGGAGACTGGGGACTGACCCGGCTATTGCCACGCAGCCGCATACACGTCGGACTTCGGACTACGGGACTACCTCTCCCCGATCGCCCTTCGCAGATCGCCGCGCGCCTTCGTGAGCCGCTCCCGCGCCTCGGCCGGCGAAACGCGCAGCCGAGCCATGGCGATCGCAGTCTTGACCTCCCCACGGGCGCGCGCCAGGAGAGACTTTGCCCGGGAAGGCGAAATCCCGGCCGCCGCGGCGACGATCCGCGCGGCGCGGTCCTTCAGTTTCGCCGAGCCGGCGCGCACATCGACCATCCAGGGGCCGAAAACCTTGCCCGACGAGGCGAAAGCGGCCGTGGTGATCTGGTTCAGTGCCATCTTGGTCGCGGTGCCGGCCTTCAATCGGGTCGATCCGGCCACCACCTCCGCCCCGGTGTCCAGGCGGACGAGGATCTGGGCGGCCCTCGCGATTCCCGGCGACCGGCTCGCCGTCACGAGCGCGGTCGTCGCGCCGCGGCGACGGGCTTCCTCCAGGGCGCCGCGCACGAACGGCGTGACCGAGCTGGCGGAAATCCCGATGACGAAGTCTCCGGGACGGGCGGCCCGCGCGGCTTGGCGGCCGTCCTCGTGGCGGTCCTCGGCTCCCTCGCGGGCGCGGAAGACCGCCCGATTGCCGCCCGCGATGACCGCCCGAACGCGCCGGGGATCCGTCCCGAAGGTCGGAGGCAGCTCGGCGGCTTCGAGGACGGCGAGGCGCCCGCTCGTCCCCGCGCCGAAAAGAAAGCAGGTGCCGCCCGAGGAATAGGTCTGCGCGAACGCCTCCGCCGCCGCGACGATCGCCGGCCGTGCCCTGGCCAGCGCCGCGAGCACCCGCCGGTCCTCCGACTGCATCAGGGCCACGACGCCGGCGATTCCCAGGCGGTCGAGCTTCGCCGACCGCGGGTTCACCCGCTCCGTGGCGAGGGTCTTCCAGCTCCGTAGCCGTTGCCTCACGGAGCGGAGTCTAGCCGGTCGGCGTCCTTGAGGATGGAATCAGACGAGGCGGGCCTGGTCATCCCGGTGCCCGAGGGAGAACGAATATCCCGCGATCGAGCGTTCCGGCGACGATGGTTCCCGACGCCTCGTCGACGTCGAGGGCCGTGATCGCGACGTCGACTCCCGGCGCCGCGACGCGATTCCAGGACGCCGCCCGATCCCGGCTCTCGAAGAGCCCGGCGGCCGTGCCGGCGAATGCGTGCGCCGGATCGCGCGGGGCGAGCCGCACCGCGTAGACGATCGCCCGCGGCAAGCCGGCGCTCGCGCGCTTCCAGCTTCGGCCGCCGTTGGTGCTCGCGAAGACGCCGCCGTCGGTGGCGGCGTAGATCAAACTGCCGTCGCTCGGATCGACCGCCAGCGACCGCACGACGGTTCGGTCGAGCTCGTTTCCCGTGGCCTTCCAGGTCTCTCCTTTGTTCGTCGTCTTGAAGACGCCGCGGCCCGCCGTGGCCACGTAGGCCACACCGGAGTGTCGCGGATCGGCGGCGAGGCTGACCGGGAAGGCGTGCTCGAGGCCCGCGTTGGCGGGCGTCCACCGATTGCCGCCGTCGAGCGTCCGGAAGAGCCCGCCGCGCGTCGCTGCGTAAGCGATCGCGGAGTTTTCAGGGTCCACCACGACCGAGAAGGTCGCCAGTGTCGGGACCAGGGCCCAGTTCTCGCCGCCGGCGATGCTGTGTCCGATCGAGCCGCTCGTGCCGACGAGGAGTTCTCCATTCGGCAGGCCGAAACCGAGCGCGTACACGTCCGAGGCCCCGGCGCCGGTCGAAATCGAACGCCACGTCCTGCCGCCGTCGGAGGAGGCCGCGAGGCCGTCACGAGATCCCGCATACATCCTCTCGGGCGCCCGGGGATCGACGGCCACCGTGAAGACCGGCGCGGCGGCGTTCTCCGATTCGCCCGCCGCCGGCGTGTCGGAACGCCCCGTAGCGTTCTCCCTGCCGGCGAGCGAAACGCCTTCCGGCAGCGGCCAATCGAGACGGCGGGGATCGAGGCGGCCGGCGAGCCACAGGATGCGCTGGCGCTCGAGCTCCTGTTTCAAGAGTCGGATCTGTTCGACGAGCGTCGCCGCGGATTTGATGGTCACCGCCTCCGGCCATCCCGGGGCCGCATCTTCCGTCAGTCGCCAGACGCACAAGGGGACGCCGATCTGCTGGAGATAGCTCCGCGCCTGATCGGGCGAGAACGTGCTCTCGTCGGGTCGCCCGGCTCCCGCGATGAGCACGACCGCCCGGCGCCGGGGCGAGCCTCCGAGAGCGTAGCCAGCGGCCGCGACGGCGTCCGCGCTCCGGAGCCGGTGCAATGGCGCGGCGGCGGCGTTGTAGACGTGCCGGAGCCACTCCCGAGGCCTCGACTCCCGAGGCCGAGTGGTCCGGCCGCCGCCGATCGTCTGGATGCGCCGCCCGTTGAAGCCCGTTCCCGAATCCGCCTCCTCGGATCGGACGAGAGCGCCCAGCGACAGCATCGACTCATTGGCGACGATGGCGTGAATCGCCTCGGCATCCTCGAGGGGCGCGGTGGCAGGGATACCGATCGAGGCGATGCTCCACCAGCTCATTGAACGGAAAGCCAACGGCTCGACGACGAAGTCGATCTCGAAGCTGCCTTTCTCGATCGCTCGAACGGGCCATCCCTTCTCGCGCAACCCCGCCGCCAGTTCTTCGTCGGAGATCTCCGGCGGCGCGCGGATGGGAATCGCTTGAAGCGACGCTTCCGCTTCCTCGGGATAGGAGCCGTGCAGGAGCCTCGTGAAGGTCGCCTTGCGCCCGTCGGGGAACGCCGCCTCCGCGGTCAGGACCTGTGGGGCGCGTCCGCCGGGAAAGGGGATTCGCAGGCTCGCGGCCATTCCGCGCGAAACGGTCACGCCGTCCAGTTGGACTGCGATGGAAGAAGGATCGAGGTGTCCCGGATGCGCCCAGTTGATCGTGAGCTCGCAGAACTTCGTCTTCGGATCGCAGGAGCCGCCGGCGCGGACCTCGGCCTCGATGCCCGGGCGGTTGACCCAGCGCTCGGCACGCTCGACGATCCGGCCCTTCGCATCCCGGCGTACGAGCTCGAGGCGATGGAGCTTTGGATCGGGACCAAGATCGAGAGTGCACCCCGGGGCGCGTCCGGACATGACGCAGCCTGGCCGACCGTCCAGGAGCACCTGGACCGGCTCCGGATGGTTCCCGAGGTCGGCCACGACGGGGAACAGGCCGATCAGGAGTCCGATCGGATAGGTCAGGACGTCCATCGGCTACTTCCAGCTCGACGGCTCGAGCACGGCCGAAGCATGCATTCCGGTCGCCAGCTCGGTGACCATGACCGTGAGTCCCAGAACGTCCGCCGACCAGCGCACCGGGACGTCGGTGCTCCACGTGTCCGTGTCGCCGTGCAGCGTGGCAAATCCGTCCACGATGGAGACTCTCGGGTTCGCCGGGAACCGAGCCAACACCTGGACTCGGATCCGACCGGCTCTTCCCGTCAGCGCCTCGGCCATTTGGGCGGTGCCGATCGTGATCCGTAGCGTGGCGGCGAGCTGCTTGGAATGGCGATTCACGCCAAGGAGCTCGACCCGAAGCGGCAGCTCGTTGGCGGGAGCGGGCTTTTCCTCAGGCGCTGCGACTTCCGCTCCGTCGGGCGAAGGCAGATCGGCGGAAGCGACTCCGCGCGTGCCGGTCTTCAACTCCTCGACCGTGAGAGCGAGGCGTCTTGCTTCCGGGGGCCACTCCAGCGGCGCCTCGTAGGTCCAGTCGGCTCCGGAGCTCTCCCGAACGAGCTCGATCTCCTCGTGGTGAATGAACGGGGCCTTCCCCGGGGTCTGGACGGCGACCGTCGCACGCATGCGCCCCGGACCGACCTTCTCGAGCGGCTCCAGGATCGAGCTCAAGTCGACGAAGGCGTGCATCTCGCCGACACGTCGCTTGTCGGGCTTGACGTCGAGCAGATCGATGCTTAGCTCGACGGGGAGGGTCGCCGCGACTGGGCTTTCCTGGAGCGCCGCCACGGCGGTTTGCGCCGAAGCCGCGAAAGGCTCCGAGCCTCCGAAGACCGATCGCGCGACGTGCAGCGCGACATCCGGCCGCAGAGACCGCACCTCCAGCCGATGAAGCCGTCCGTCTGGCGGATGGGACATTCGGTAGGTGATGGCCACGGCGTGGCGGAGGCGGTCGAGCGCCAGCGCGAAGTTCTTCTCCTGCGTGACGACTTCGCCGCCGGTGGCATCGGCGATCTGTCGCAGCGCGTCGAGCGGGCGCACGAAAAGAAACGTCGGCGTGGAGGAGAGCGGCTGCCGGAACTCGGCGTAGCTTCTCTTGCCCATCGTCGCGGCGTCATTGCCGAAGACCGCTTCCGAGCCACCGACCGCCAGCGGGATCGCGGTGACGCCCTCGCGGGCCAGAGAGTCGGAGGCTTGAGTCACCAGCTTCGGGATCGCGGCGGAGAATTCCGCGCGAAGCTGCGTGGTCTCGCGTGCTTCTTCGCCGCTCGCTCCGGCGGGGTCGAGGAGGCTGATGTAGAAAGCGGTCGGGTCGATGTCGAAGCCGTCGTTGGCGAGGTAGAGGATCGCCGGAGGCCGGATCCGCGCGCTCTCGACCCACGCCTCGAGCCGCTCCAGCGACTGCTGGACGATCCGGATCTCCTGTTGGACCGAGGCGCGCGTTCGCGCGATTCGCTCCCGGCTCGTCTCGGCCCCCGCCCGGCTCGAACTGCGGGCTTCGAGCAGGCTCTTGCGGACGTCTCCCAGACGGTCCCGTCCCGGGACCTTCGCCGAGGCGTCTTTGAGCCAGAGGCGCAATCGGCCGGCGTCGGTCGTGCTCGCAACGACGACCACGGCCTCCGGATCGGCGACCACGATCGCGAGCGGGCCGCGCGGGAGGATCGCGGCGAGATTTTTCTCGACGGCCAAGGCGGCCTTCTGGACGCCCCGTGCCTGAAGGAGACTCGCGTCGAGATAGAAAATCTGCGGGATCGCTTCGATCGGACGCGAGGCGGCGGACGCTTCGACCTCCGTCGCGGGTGAGGGCCGTGGCTCTTTCGCGGCATGCGCCGTCGCCGGGATCGGATCGACACCCAGAACCTTCGCCGGGACGCCGTCTTCCAGCACTTCGACCTCTTGCGGCGAGAGAGGTCTCTCGATGGGCTTGCCCTTCTCATCGGTGACGACGGCGAGAACCGTGCGGACGTTGACCTCGACCTTCTCGGTGTAGCCCGGGGGCTTCACCTCCTGCGCCGCTGCCGGTCCCGGCGTGAATAGCAGAAGGGCTGCTCCCTGGAAGAGAACAGCGGCGGCGCCGACCAACCGGGACACAATATATTTATTGTTGGCCGTCACAGCTTCCTGTGCAGCACGGCGTACGAGGTGACCCCGCTCGCGGCATCCCGGAGGGCGACGCTCCAGGTGTACGGTCCGGGCGGGAGCTTCAACTGCAGGGTGTCGCCGTAAGAGAGGTTCTTAGCATCCGGAACGCGCCCGGCCGCCCGCCGAACGACGATCGGCGTCGCCCGGTTCCCCTCGTCGTCGGCGCAGACGGCCCAGACCTGGATGTCTCGGGACGCCGCGGCCTCTCCGGGCGCTTCGGCGGGGGAGTACTCCAGGCGCATCGCGACGACGTCCCGGCCGTTCTCCTTGCCGACGAGGTCGAAGGACAATTTGAGATCGAAAGGATTGACGGAGGCCGGCTCGTCCAGGTGCGCAAGCACGGCATCGAGCGTGCGCTCATCCTCGCCGCGGACGCGGTAGCCGCGGCGGTAGGTCAGCCGGGCGCCGGGGCGATCGACGGCGATTCCGAGCGTGTGGTATCTGCCGTCGCCCGGCTTGGGATCGCGGAAGGTGAGGATGTACCCGGAGGCGCGCTCGTCCGCGATCGTCGAGAGCCGGCCCGAGACCAGGCGTGGCGTCAGAATCGCCTGCCCGCCGGTCATGTCGGCCAACGCATTCATCGATTGCGTCACTCCGACGCGCGCGGTCATGTCGCCCGTTCCCGGCATGCTACCGACCGAGACGCCGGGCATCGATCGCCCCGGCCACTTCGAGGAGACGCCCGGGTTCGTCCCTCGGTCCGGAGCCTCGGCGTCGACGGGGTAGAACGCGATGTCGAGAGCGAGCGCTTTGTTCGTAACGCGTGCGAGCCGGCTGGCCCACGTCCCGACCGATCCGGTCGCCTGCTCGAACGCTGTCAAGGACTCCTGCTGGAGCTCCTTCGCGAGCTGCCTGGCGGCGTCCATATCGCCGTGACTCTGAAGCGAATTGAGGCTGTCGGCGCGCTGCGACGCTTCGGAGTCGTGGAGCGACATCGCGAGTTCGTAGGGCGTGAGAAGCGGGGTCCCGTCGGTGACGACGACGAGGCCCTTTCTGCCGGGAACTTCCGGAAACCGGATGAGCGCCTGCGTCATCGCGTCGATGCTGCGGCGACCGTGGAGGTCGACCTGCATCTCGATATCGCGGGCCTTCCGGCCGCTCGAAACCTCGTCCGCCAGCTCGCTCGGGCTCGGCATCCGGGAGTCCGACATGTGCTTCTGCATCTTTTCGAGAGCCTTGACCGCGGCGGCCGGATCGGTCGTCCACGGGCATTCGGTCCGAACGTGTCCGTCGAATTTCTGGAGCATCACGTGAACGGCGGGGGACGTCTTGTCCTTCAGGAAGGAGGCGAGCTCGCGGAAGATGTCGCGCCGGTCGAGAGAGTTGGTGGCGGTCTCGTCGAAGAGCACGTCCAGGTAGAGCTCGACGTTCGGCGGCGCCGCGGGAGCATCGGCCGTCGGGCTCGGCGGAGCGGATGTCGCCGGCGCCGCGCTCGCGGCGGCGGGGGCCGAGGACACGAGATCGAGCCCTTCGACCTTGCAGCTCTTGCCGTCCACCGAGAGATGCACTTCGGAAGGCTTCAGGTCGCGCAGCGGCTTGCCGTCGGCTCCTCGAACATCCAGCCGAACGGCCACCAGCCCGACCTTCACGTTCTCGCGGAAGGCCTGGGCGGACGCGAAGGCTGCAGCGGCGAGAGCCAGAACCGCGAAAGCCCGAGCGACGGGTGCCATGGTGTACCTCCTCGACTGCGCTTCCTGCGCCAGCAGGCATCTCTACTTCGGAAGCTCCGCGGCGGCGGTGCCGAAGAGTCCTGACTGCAGCTCTTCGACCAGCACGGTGACGCGGCGGGCCGATCGCGGCCAGGTCATCGGCGTCTCGTAGGTCCAGACCGTGCCCTCGCCGGACCTTTTGACGTCGAGCTCCTCGGTATGGAAGAACGGCGTCGGGTCGTCGGTCTCGACCGCGATCGTGACCCGCGCCCTGGGAGCGACGTCATGGGAGACGGCCTCGACGACTCCGCCGAGGTCGGCGGTGACGACGAGCGACCCGGCGGTCTTGCCCCTCTCTTTTCGGACGTTCTCGAGGGAGGCGGCCACACCGACTCTCCCTCCCGCCGTCGAGCCCTGGAGGGCCTTCATGGCCTGCCCGTGGGCCAGGATCGTTCGAGCGGCGGCGCCTCCGGCGATGGCGCGGGCGGCGCGAACGACCATCCCCGGTCTCTTCGCCCGCAACTCGAGGGAATGGGCTGTGGCATCGGCTCCCGACGGCGACTGATACGAGACGACGTAGGCGTCGTTAAAGCGATCGAGGGCCTGGCGCAGCTTGCCCGCGCCGATTACCACCTCGCCCCCGGTGGCCTCTGCGACGGTGTAGAGAGGATCGGTCGGCTGGAAGACCAGGCGGCTCTGGGGAGAAGCGATCGGACGCACGGCGTCCGCGGCCGTCTCGTGGAACGAGACTCGCTGGCTAGCGGGCGATTCCGGAAACCCCATCTCCGGAGGCACTCCGTTGGTGATCGGAACGACCAGGAAGTTCAAGCTGACGAGATCGGCGCTGACACGGTCGAGGAGCCGCGGGATGCGCCGGCCGAACTCCTTGCGGAAGCGCTCGCGCTCGAGCATCTTGTCGGGCGGGCAGAGATTCGAGCAGGCAAAATAGAAATCGGTCGGATCGAGCTCGAAGCCGTCGGTGATGAGATAGAGAATCGTGTGACGTGGCGGCGGATTCTGGGCCGCCCAGAGCTCCAGGCTCTCCATCGACGACTCGATGCGCTCGATATCCCGGGCGATGGCGAACCGGGCGGCCAATTGCCACTCGCGCAGGGGCGCCCTCGAATCGTCAATCAGCTTTCGGCGCGCTTCGAGCAGGCTCGCAAGGCCATTGGCTTCCCGCGGGAGTCGCTGCAGGCCCGCCCTCGCGACCGCAGCATCCGTCGTCGAAGGCACGAGATCCCTGGGCGGGTTCCCGGCCAGGACGATCCGGAGCGGTCCTCGGGCCAGGATCGGATCCAGACTCCGCGCCAGCGTATCGCGGTAAGTGCTTGCCGAGCCCCGGTAAACGAAGAGCGGATCCACGTAGAGGACCTGAGCAATCTGAGCCGCCGGCCACGGATGAGCCGGGGTGGCCAGGGACTGCGGCTGCGTAACCGCAGTCTCGAGCGCCGGACCTGCAGGGCCATTCAACGGCTCGATCCCGACGATCGGCGCCGGCTGTCCTCCCTCCAGGAATTCGAGGTCTTCGATCGACGGCGGTGAAGCGAGCCGCCGTCCGACGCCATCCGTCACCACGGCGACGACCGTTCTCACCGTGACTTGGACCTTTTCCTGAACGCGATCCTGGGGAGCCGTCTGCGCGGAGAGACCCAAAGCCCACGCGGCCATTCCGGCGCCGATGAGGGTCCTCGTCATGACATCCTCCTTGGCGGGCGGCGCAGGCCTGTGCCGCGCGGACCGCTCTTTGCAAAGAAAGGCGGACCCAAGAACGCTCGCCCGAAAACTGGGAGCACAATACGTTGAAAATGAGAAGGTTCCACGCCTTCGAGGCAATGACGAGACGTCCGACTTTGATGACGAAACGTCTTTTCGCGAGGACAAGCCTAACGCTGTTGTTTCTGGCAGCTCTCTGTTCGCCCAGCTACGGCGCGGTCCAGGCCTCCGGTCCAAGCTGGATCCCGCTCGGCCCGCACGTTGGAGTCGCGGTTCTCGCGATTGCCGTCGATCCGAGGTCGAGCTCCATCGTGTATGTCGGAACGGACGGCGGCGGCGTCTACAAGTCGACCGACGGCGCGGGGAGCTGGTTCTCCGAAGCCGCTCTTCCCGATCCCGAGGTGCACGCCCTGGCTGTCGACCCGACCGACCCCGCGACGCTCTATGCGGGCGCTCTCACCGGCCTCTTCCGAACGTCCGACGGCGGCTCGAGCTGGGAGACGGTGGCGGTCCCTCAAACGATCATGAACGCCGTCGTCTTCGATCCGGCCGCTCCCTCCACGGTCTACGCGGTGAGCACCGACGTCGGCGTCTACAAGTCCACGGATCGGGGGCAGAGCTGGACGGCGATCAACGCCGGGCTCTCGGGGACCAATCCACGGACTCTGGTTATCTCTCCCGCCGGCACCCTGTACCTGGGGACGATCCAGGGAGGCGTCTTCCGATCCACCACCGGCGGCGCGGCCTGGACGGCGATCAACAGCGGTCTCGCCAATCTCCACGTTCAAGCCCTGGCGTTCGATCCCGGGGCTCCGTCCACGCTCTACGCCGGAACGACCAACGGCGGCATCTTCAAGAGCGTGGACGGCGGATCGAAGTGGTCTCCCGCGAGCAATGGGCTGGTGTCGTTGGCGGTCAGCACCTTCGCGTTCGTGGGCGGCGGGTCGACGAAGATTCTGGCGGGGACCGACCTGGCCGCCTTCCAATCGGTCGACGGCGGCGCGACCTGGACGGTCGATGCAGGCGTGCCCGGCGTCGTCAACTGTCTGGTGGCCGATCCAGGGGCTTTGTCCACGATCTACGCGGGGACCGGACGGCTGCCGATCGCGGCCGGCTTGGTGTCCAAGACCACCGACGGCGGCGCGTCGTGGAAGGTCTCGTATTCGGGCTTCCATGACTCGATCGTCCTGGCCCTGGCGCCTGGTCCCGACGGATCGGTCTACGCGGCCCTGAACGGGGGCATTCAAAAGACATCCGACCGGGGAACGACGTGGACGACGCTTCTTCCCGTCGGGACGCTCGACGCCCTGGCGCTCGATCCGGAGACCCCGACGACGATCTACGCGGGAAGCGGTTTCGGGGTCGACAAGACGACGGACGGCGGCGCGACTTGGCATCCCGCCAACACCGGTCTGCCCAACACGAACGTCCAGGGGTTGACCAACACCATCGTGGAGGATCTCGCGATCGATCCCTCTTCCCCCTCGACGATTTACGCCGGCACATTCAGCGGCGTCTTCAAGTCCACCGACGGCGCGGGAAAACTGGGCCGCGGCCTCAACCGGGCTGGCGTCGATGATGGTCTTTGCGCTGACGTTGATTCCTGCTTCCCCTTCCACTCTCTACGCGGGAACGGCGGCCGGGATCTTCAAGACGACCGACGGCGCGGCGGGGTGGAAGTCGGCAAGCGTGGGCCTGCCCGGCGGCATTGTCTACGCCCTCGCGATCGATCCCGCCGCGCCGGCGACGGTCTACGCGGGGACGACCGCGGGTCCATACAGGAGCGCGGACGCCGGCTCGACATGGACGCCCGCCAACGCCGGACTCGAATCGGCGGCCGTTTTCAACTTCGCCCTCGATCCGGCCTCGGGCCTGGTCTACGCCGGCACGACCGCGGGCGCTTTCGTCAGCGCGGACCGAGGCGTTTCCTGGACCGCGATCAATTCAGGCTTGACCAATCGGAGAATCAACGCGCTCGTCTTCGACTCCGCCGGAGCTCTCTACGCCGGCACGGACGGCGGCGGGGTGTTCCGCCTCCTTTCCGGATCGGCCGATCGAGAGCCGATCCCCAACCCTCCATCTCGCGGAGAGCCGCGCCGCCTCGAGCCTCGGTCGTGAGAGCGACGGCCGTCTGCCTCGCCCTGTCGGCCGCGGCCGTGGCGGGCGTCGTTTCCGGCCAGGCGCGTCTCTCGCCGGCGGGAGCGAGTTGGACGAGCATCGGGCCCGACGGCGGAGCGGTCGTTTCCGTACTGGCCGTCGATCCGAAGACCCGATCCACCATCTACGCCGGGACGTCGCGCTTTGCTCCGCAGGGTCCCAGCGGTGGGTCGGTCTATCGGAGCGTCGATTCGGGCGCCAGCTGGACCCTGTCCTCGGCAGGCCTGCCCAGCCGGGTGTTGACCGCGTTCGCGATCGACCCGACGAATCCCTCGGTCCTGTATGCCGGCACGCCGGCGGGAGTGTTTCGTTCGCCGGATGCCGCGCAGTCCTGGACCGCTGCGAACAGCGGCCTCACCGACATCGGAATCAGCGCGCTGGCGGCCGATCCGGCGACGCCTGGAACGCTCTATGCCGCGACGCCGAGCGGCGTCTTCAAGTCCGTAGACGGCGCCGCGACATGGACCGCGGCGAACCTTGGACTGCAGGGCCTGGCCGTGCAGGAGCTGGCGATCGACCCAGCGAATTCGTCGACCCTCTATGCCGGAACCGGAACCGGCGTCTATCGCAGCCCGGACGGCGCCGCGTCGTGGACGCCGGCCGGAAACTTCCCGACCGCCGCGGTGCTGGCGCTCTCGATCGCGTCGGGCGCTCCTTCCGCCGTCTACGCCGGCGTGTCGGGCGATCTGCTGAAATCCGTCGATCTCGGGATCACGTGGCAATCGGCGAAAGGCGATCTGGCTCCGGGCCTCCTCCGAGCCGTCGCCGCCGGGCCCGCGTCGACGGGCGTCGTCTATGCGTCGGTCGACGGGGGAGCCGGCTCCACGGTCTTTCGGACGGCCGATGGCGGCGTCCGTTGGGCTGCGCTGTCCGGAGGGCCAGCGTCCGTCGCCGTCCTGGCCATCGATCCCGTCTCGGCCGCGACCATCTACGCCGGCGGCGTCGGTGTCTCACGAAGCGCCGACAGCGGCGCTTCCTGGGCGACCGGCCGGGCCGGGATGCGCGAAGCGGTGGTGAACGCCGCAGCGATCGTGGCTGGCCGGCCCGACTCGCTCTACGCCGCCACGTCCCAAACCGTGTACGGCAGCCGCGACGGAGGGAGGACCTGGTTACCGGCTCGGAGCGGTTTGCCCAACGCGAGCTTCTTCGCGGTGGCGTCCGTGTCGAGCACCACGATCTACACCGGAACGACGACCGGAGTCTTCCGGAGCACGGACGGCGGAGCGACCTGGTCGCCTTCGAGCGTCGGATTGGATCAGGCGTGGATCGTGGCGCTCGCCCCCGATCCGACCTCGCCATCGACTCTTTATGCCGGAAGCGCGCTGACCTACCTCGGCTTCGGCATCTACACCGGAGGAGGTGTCTTCAAGAGCGTCGATGCGGGCGCGACGTGGACCGCGGCGGGCCTGGGCGGCATTCTGGTCTCCGCCGTCGCCGTCGATCCCTCTTCGCCGCAGACGGTTTACGCCGGATCGTCCCTCGGGGTCTTTCGATCCCTCGACGCCGGAACGACGTGGACGACGGCCGCCACTGCGCTCTCGGGCAAGAACGTGACGAGCCTGGCGCTGGACGGGCGCCAGGCCGGAGCTCTTTACGCCGCGACCGCGGACGGACTGGTCTTCAAGACCTCGGACTCCGCGGGGACCTGGGCGGCCACCGCCGGCGCTCCCTCGTCCTCGACGATTCGAGCGCTCCTGGTCGATCCCCGGGCATCCTCGACGCTCTACGCCGCGACCTACTCCGGAGTGTGGCGCTCGACGGACGCCGGCGCGACGTGGGTGGCGATCAATGACGGGTTGACGAGCCTCTTCGTCCTGTCCCTGGCGATCGATCCCGCCGATCCGACGATTCTCTACGCTGGAACCGACGGCGGGAGCGCCTTCGCCCGAACGCTGACCGTCGCGCCGCCTCGCGCGCCGGCGCGGGCTGTCGGGGCTCGGTCAGCGAAGGCGGAGCGGCGAACGCTTCGCACGGATTCGATTGGTTGGCGGATTGAGACCAGGACGGACGCGGGGTCACATCCCGTCGATCGCTTCGAGAATGCGCGCGACCTCTCTTTCGTCGTTGAAGAAGTGCGGGGAGAAACGGACCGCCTTCTCGCGGGCCGAAACGATCACGCCGCGCTCCTCGAGCCCCTTGGCCGCGGCCCATGCGCCGCCGCCCGGCGGAACCGCCGCGAGAATTCCGGACGCGAGGGGCAGCGGCGTTGTGATGGTCCATCCGCGCCCGCGCAGACCCTCGCTCAAGCGTTCCACGACTTTGAGAATGCGGCCGCGCACGGTCTCCAAGCCGGCTTCCGTCAGCAGGTCCAGGCTCGCGGAGAGGCCCGCGATCTGGGCGGTGGGGAGTGAGCCCGGCTCGTAGCGCCGCGCCGAAGTGACGAGCCCGCCGCCATAGTCGAGGTAATCGCCCTGGGCCTTCAAGTTCCACCAGCCGAGAAACGGCGGCGGAAGCCGTGGCGCGGCGCTCTCGGCCACGTAGAAGATGGCCGCGGCCTCGGGACCGAGGAGCCACTTGTGGGCGTCCGCGATCAGCACGTCGACCGGCGTCTTCGAGACGTCGATCGGCAGGGCTCCCAGTCCCTGGATGGCGTCGACGACGAGAAGGATGCCACGCTCGCGGCAAAGCCGCCCGATGTCCTCGATCGGATAGACCCATCCATTGTGGAAGGCCACCCAGGACACCGCGACGATCCGCGTGGACGCGTCGATCCGGGCCGCGATGTTCTCGACGGTGATTCTCCCGCCGCGGTGGGCGGCGATCCGGTATTCGACGCCGCGCTTGGCCAGGAGCGTCCACGGGTAATGGTTCGTGGGGAACTCCATGTCGTCGCCCACGACGTTGTCGCCCTGCTTCCAGTCGAAGGCCTGGGCCACCAGGTTGATCCCCCACGAGGTCGAGGGAAGGAAGGCAATCTCCCGGCCGTTCGCGCCCAGAAACAGGGCGGTCTTTTCTCGGGCGGCCTCGATGTGCGTGTACCACGCGCGCCAGTCGGCCGCGCCGCGGTCCCGGACGTTCTCCAGGTGCGCCTGGATCGCCGCGGCGGTGCGGCGCGGCAGCGGAGCGACCGCGGCATGGTTGAAGTACACGAGGTTCCTGCGGATGGGGAACTCGTGATCGAGCGCGGTGTCTGAGAAATCGAACATGGCGCCACGGGAGCATAATGCCGCGATGTCTCGGTGGCCGCGGGCGGCGGGGCTGCTGGCTCTGACGATCCTTCTCGGACTGAGCTCACCGGGACGCTCCCAGGAGCGCGTGCCGCCGCAGCCGAATGCGGGGCCCGGACCCGCTCCGGCGGTCCCCGCCGCGCTGGCCGGATTTCCGCGGATCCCCGTTTCCGACGCCGCGCGGCCGTCGCCGCGTCCCCTGATCGTGCGGGTGCGTTCCACCGCCGGCGATTCGGCATGTTTCGACGTCCGGTTCCGCGGAGAGGGGCCGGAAGCCGTCGCGCTCCCGTTCCCGGGCGGCGACCGGAAGGTGACGCTTCTCGAGCTGGCGTTCGATCCGGCGCGTCGGACGCGCCACCTCTTCTACGACGCCGGTCCGGACTCGCGCGGCCAGATCCTCTCGGCGAGCCTCGAGAGTAGCGGGACGCTCTCGTTCGGGTTCGGTGAGATGACGCTCGGGGGTGAGGACGATCCGGCCTGCGAGCCCATATCGGGCTCGGCCCCCATCGGCGTGAGCCACTGGCACGAGGGGGACGGGGCCAACGCGGGCTCGGTGCTGGCGCGGGTCGAGATCCTGGAGGAGGGAAACGAGAAGCCGGTCTGGGGCTGGTGCGTGGCCGAGGGCTACGGCGGCGCGTCGACGCATTCGGCCGCGCGAAATCCTTCCGGGGGCGCGAGGCAGGAATGGAGCCTCGCCAGCTATGTGCCGTCCGACGGCGAGGCGATCGCGCTGGCCCTCTCGATGAGCGCGGATTGGACCGACCCGCGCGACGGCAAGGTATACCGATACTTCCAGTACGGTTCGGGCGGCTTCGTCCCCTTGACGAAGGAAGGCCGGACCGTGCTCCGCCTCCCCGCCGGCGCCGCCGCCCCGCGGCCGATCGAGGCGATCGTGTTCTCCGAATCGGACTGGCCCGGCTGCGCCGCGCGAGCCGCGGAGCGTGGAAACAGCCGCGCGGGCAGGCGCGGCGACTGAGACGAACGCGCGGCTCTCGCCGGCTCACCCCGTCGTTCTCCCGTCGGCCTTTCGCAGCAGGGCCTCGACGTCGTCGATCTTGTCTCCCAGCAGATGCAGCTTCTGGGAGAGCCCCTGGATCTCCGACTCGGCGCGGCGGTTCACATCGAAATCCATTTCGCTTCGCAGCCGATCCTTCTTGTCCTGCCGGTTCTGGCTCATCATGATGATCGGCGCCTGAATGGAGGCCAGCATCGAGAGGAAGAGGTTGAGAAGGATGAAGGGATAGGGGTCCCAGGCCCGCTGCCGCAGGCCGACGTTCAAGGCCGCGTAGACCGTGAGCACGAGCCCGAAGGCGATGATGAACGTCCAGGAACCGCCGAAGCTGGCGACGGTGTCGGCGACGCGCTCGCCGGTCGTTTCCTTTTCCTCGATCACCTCGTTGGGATTGCGGGCCGCCCGCAGCCGCACCAGCTGGTGGGCGGTGTGGAATTGGCGGCCCAGCACGGCCAGCATGTCCATGCCGGCCATCGGCTTGCGCTCGAGCAGGACGCTGATGTCGTGGCGGTCCACCTCGACGCACACGCACTCCTCGACCGCCACAGCGCTGGTCTGGTGCGGCGTCTGGTCGAGCATCGACGCGAAGCCGAAGAATTCCCCGCGGGCCGGCTCGTCCACGACGACCTCCTGGTGGTCTTCGTCGATGGTCGTGACGCGGACCGTTCCCGACACCAGCACGTAGGCCTTGTCGCCGGGATCTCCGATCCGGTAGATGCGCTGCCGCGCGGCGAACGTTCGGACCTCGACCTGCGCGGCCAGGACTGCGGTCTCGTCGTCGTCGAGGAGGGCGAACAGCGGCACCTGCCGCAGGACGTCTGGTGAGCACGGCATCGGGTCCTCCAGTTTTTTCGGGCGAGACTAACTCAACCCGGTCATGCGGGCGAGCGGGGCACGTTTCTGAGGTGCAGGGTAGGATTTGTCCATCCTGATGAAGAAAAGTCTCGCGTCGGTTCTCTTCGCTGTGACCGCTCTGGCATCCGCAGGCCCGACGGCGAAGCTTCCCTCGGAGGGTCCGGGAAGCATGCCGGCCGGGGCCGACCCGCGGCTCCTCTCCGCGATCAGGAAGGCAAACACCGATTTCGAGGTTGCCATGACGAAGGCCGACACGGCCACGATCGCTGCGCCGTATACACAGGACGCCGTGTTCGTGAGCCCCGACGGGGCGGCCACCAAGGGGCGCATCCAGATCGAGCAGCTCTACCGCGACCGCTTCGCAAGACTCGGTCCCGCCCTCGAGTCCAAAATCGAGTCTCAGCAGCTCATGCTCGACGGCGACTTTGCCTACGAGCGGGGCCGGGGCGCCGTCACCCGCGTCGAAAAGGGCAGGCGCACGACCAGCTGGGCTCGGTTCCTGACCGTCTGGCAGCGGCAGCCCGACGGCGACTGGAAGATCTTCCGTAACGTCGTCCTGCCCGCGCAGTGAGGCAGTGAGAGTGCCGGCCGTCTGCGATCGGAGTCGAGGCCTTCCCAGCGGGTCATTGCGTTCGGCCCTTGTTTGATGGTCGAACCTGCTCGGAGCAATTCCGCTTTCAACGCGCTGCGGCCTTTCAGCGAAGCGGTGCCGCGGCGCAAGCTTGCGGCAAGCGTCCCGCAAACGCGATGCGTTCTCGATCCGCTGCGTTCGTGCCCTCCGGTCCGCTCCGCCGGCCGCCCCGGGGTCAGCGAAGCATCATCCAGAGGTACGCGTACTGGAGCGCCGTGACCTGCGCCGTCTGCTTGTTCACCGCGCCGCTCCCGTGGCCTCCCTCGGTGTTCTCGAAGTAATAGACGGGGTGGCCCTGGGCCTCCAGTTTCGCCACCATCTTGCGCGCGTGGGCCGGGTGCACGCGGTCGTCGCGCGTGTTGGTCCAGAAGAACGGCGTCGGGTACGTCGCGTCCTTCTTGAGCAGCTGGTACGGAGACCAGGTCTGCATGTAAGCCCAGTCCTCGGGCTTGTCGGGGTCGCCGTACTCGGCCATCCAGCTCGCCCCCGCGAGGAGATGGTTGAACCGGCGCATGTCGGCGAGCGGCACCTGCGCGACCACGGCGTGAAAGAGGTCCGGGTAGAGAACGAAGGTGCCGCCGACTAAGAGACCGCCCTGGGAGCCGCCCATGATGCCCAGGTGCCGCGCGGACGTGATCTTCCGGGCGATCAAGTCTCGCGCGACCGCCGAGAAGTCCTCGAAGTTGTGGATATGCTTCTCCTTCACCGCGGCCTTGTGCCAGGCGGGGCCGAACTCCCCGCCGCCGCGGATGTTCGCGAGGACGAACACGCCTCCGCGGGAGAGCCATGCGGAGCCGATCACTCCGCTGTAGGTGGGGACCTCCGAGATTTCGAAGCCGCCGTACCCGTTGAGCAGGGTCGGCGCCGTCCCGTCGGTCTTCGCGCCTTTGGGCCGCACGACGAAGTACGGGATCTTCGTGCCGTCCTTCGACGTGGCCTCGAGCTGCTCGGTCGTGATCCCCTTCGCGTCGAAGAACGCCGGCATCGTCTTGATCTTCTCGGGCGGTCCTGCCTTGTCGGAAAGCCACAGAGAGACAGGGGTCGAGAAATCCTGGTACGTGAGGAAGAACGTCTCGGTCGAATCGCTCGTCGTTGCCACGTCCGCGGTTCCGAGGCCCGGCGTCGGCACCTCGGATTGTTTCCACGCGCTCCCGTCCAGCGAGAGCGCCGTGATGCGGCTCTTCACGTTGTCGAGCGTCCGAACGAGCACGCGGTCCCGCGTGCGGTCCACGCCGGCCAGCGAGACGCGCTCGCTCGGCTCGAAGAGGACGTCGAATCGGCGGACGCCGCGGAGCAGATCGTCGACCGTGCCAGCCAGGAGAGATCCTTCGCGGTACGTCCTGCCGCCCACCGACCAGTCGCTTCGCAGGGAGAAGACGAGACGGTCCCGGAAGAAGAGCCGCGGACGCGCGTCCTCGGGCAGGTCCAGCTTGACCAGGCGGTCGCCGAGCAGAAGATACGACTCCTGGCGGAAGAATGCCGGAACCCGCGTGACGATGTCGTACCGTCCGTCGCTGACGATCTCGCTGTTTCCGGCCGAGGCGACGTCATCGCTCTTGCCCTCGAAGACCGTTCGCGCGGCGGAGAGCGGCGTGCCGCGTTTCCACAGCTTCACGATCCGGGGATACCCCGACGTCGTCAGCGAGCCCGGACCGAAGTCCGTGCCGACCCAAAGCGTGTCCTCGTCGCGCCAGGCGACCCTGGACTTGGCCTCCGGCAGCGAGAAACCGGCGGGCACGAAGTCCTTCGTTTTGGTGTCGAACTCGCGCTCGACCGAAGCGTCGGATCCGCCGGGGGAGAGGCTGATCATGCAACGGGCATAAGCGGGCGGGAGACAATTCGCCCCGTGGAAGACCCAGGCCTTCCCCTCCGCCTTCGCGAGCGCGTCCACGTCGAGGACGGTCTCCCACTGCGGGGCGGCGGTGCGGTAAGAGGCGAGTGCGGTGCGCCGCCAGATACCCCGCTCATGCGTGTCGTCCTTCCAGAAGTTGTACACCGTGTCGCCGAGAAGATCGGGCGTCGGGATCTTCTCCTTCGAGTCGAGGATCTGGAGCGTCCGCGTGTAGATGGGCTTGTACTCCGACCGGGCCTCCAGCACTGCGGTCGATTTCGCGTTGTGCTGCCGGGCCCAGGCCAGCGCCTTCTCGCCCTGCACGTCCTCGAGCCACTGGAATTCGTCGCCGGCGCTCTGGGCCGCCGCCGATCCCGCCACCGACGCCAGGGCGAGCGCCGCCACCACCAGCCGGCCCCCGAAAGACTTCTTCATTCCTCCACCTCCGGAAGCCGAGAATCATAGGCGATCCCGGCAAAGCGTTGCCCCGCGGCCCAAGCCGGCGTGAGGTCATTTGCTCCGACCGGGCCGGACATCGAACGCGCCGCAGGCGGGGCCTTCCGAGGCAGGCGAACACGAGGCGCGAGGAATCGAGCCAAACCCAGCGTCCCGAGATGAATCGCCGCTGTCGAATGCCTGGAGCCGGCAAAGACCACCGATCCGGACTGTCCGGCAGCGCGATCGATGTGAGGATGATGACCTGGTCAGCAAGATCTTCGACATGAGCAGCCCGAAGGTCTAAGACGCACAGGAGGAGCCTTCGTAGGGCGGACCCGGTCTGAGAAATCACCACTCGGTGTAAACGCGACGATGGTTGTAGAGTGGGGCGACAGACGCCGATCTGCTCCCTGACAAACTTACGAAAGGAAGGACGACGTGAAGAAGAAGACAGCCAGGAAAACCAAGGCGACCAAGTCCGTCAAGAGTCTTCCGACCAGAGCTCTCAGCGCCAAGCACTCCAAGGGCGTCCGCGGAGGAGTCCGGAAGGCTGGCGGGACACAGCTGGAGTTCCTGAAGATCAAGTAACCAGGTGGTTGCGCCGCGTCTCGAGGTTCCTGACCTCGATTCGAGGTGAGCCGAGCCGCTAGTCCCCGACGCGCTCCTGGTCGGTGATCCAGTTGACCTCCCAGGTCTTTCCGCCGTCGACGGAGAAAGACTGTTCGAAGTGCGGGTGTTTCGTCGTCGTGGCCGACCAGATGGCGCGCACCAGGATCATGCGGCCGTTGACCTCTTCCTGGTCGTAGAAGTCGCCGCGGCCGTCCTTGAAGGAGCCCACCGTCGGCACCGACAGCGAGCCGTCCTTTGCGGTGGACCAGTTGAGACTCCATTGTTGCGACTTCGGGTTGTAGAGGCGCAGCATGGCTCCCTGGATGTGGCCGGCGGGGCCGACCGCGTCGAACTCGTCGATCTGGGCCTTGCCGCCCCAGAGCGGACGGCAGTCGCTAGTCGCTTCGTATGCGACCCAGTCGGTGGATCCCGTCAAGGGATGCACGAGCCGTTTGAGGTGGTACTTCCACTTGCCCAGAAGGAAATCGAAGTCGTGCTGCCCGTCGCGAAGAGGGGGCATCGCCGGCGTTGCCGCCGGCTCGGGGCCGGGATGCGCCTCTGCCGATGACCCTCGTGTCACGAGCACGACGAGCGCCGACAGAGTGGAGACCAGAACCAGGCGGCGGACGCGCATGGGCATCGTTGGTCCTCCTCTCGAGCCAGCCCCAGTCTGGCTTCACCCGCGCCGAGCGGCAATGACCATTGTCGGCCGATGGCGTGATACCACTTCGACCGTCCCGCGGCTTCCGAGCGAGGCGGCGGCTCTTTGGGTCGGGAAGCGATTCGCGGGAACACGGCTCCGCGTGTTTCGTATCAGGACACAGGAATGGACTCGCCCAAGAAAACCGCTCGCCTGGCCGGGCTTCTCTACCTGGTCAGCAGCATCCCCGGCGTCTTCGCGCTGCTCTATGTCCCCGGCAAGCTCATCGTGAGGGGCGACGCGGCGGCGACGGGCGATCTGATCCGGGCCTCGGGCGCCCTCCTTCGCATGGGCATCGGGGCCGAGCTCATCGGCATGTCCCTGTTCGTTTTCGTCGCGCTGGTGCTGTATCGCCTGTTCAAGCCGGTGAGCCCGGGACCCGCGCTGTGGATGATGGTTCTGATCCTGCTCTCGATCCCGATCGCCTTCGTGAACGTCGTCTTCGAGACCGCCTCGCTCAGGCTCGCCGGCGGCGGGGGCGGGGCCGATTACCTGTCGGCTTTCGATCCGCATCAGCGCGATGCCCTGGCTTACCTGTGCCTCGGCCTGCACGGTGATGGGATCATGGTCGCGCAGATTTTCTGGGGGCTCTGGTTGTTTCCGTTCGGGGTCTGCGTGATTCGATCGGGATTCATCCCGCGCTTTCTCGGCGTCCTCCTGATCATCGCGGCGTTCGGCTACCTCGGCAGCTCCGTTGCTGCGCTGGTTCTCCCGCAGTACCAGCACGCGGTCCACCAGGCCTCGAGATTTCTCACTCTCCTGGAGCCGCCGACCATTCTCTGGCTCGTGATCTGGGGCGCGAAGCCGCAGCGCATCGGCGCCCGAGCGGCCTGACCGGCTCCGCTCCCTCGCTGGAAACCACGGCGAGAAGACGCGGCCGAGCGAGGCAAAGTCGGGAACGATGAGCGGCGTTCGTAGCGAGGCTCTCCGGCTCACCTTTGTCTAGATCGCGTCACGCAATGTTGCAGGCGGGAATCGTCGGGTCGGAGAGGCGTCTGCGCGGGCGGCCGCGTGTATGATCGCGTGAGACGCCTCGACCGATCCTTTGCGATGCCCACGGACAAAAGGAGCGAGAAATGGTAGCGAAAAAGTCAGTCAAGCGGGCAAAACCCAAGGCGAAGGCGAAGTCGAGCAGCAAGCTCAAGGACCTCATGGTCAAGAGAACGACCGCGGTCAAGGGTGGCATGTACCGCAGATCGGGGCACTCGGGTGATCCCTGTGAGGGCGGAGAGTAACGCACTCCCCACCCTCTCCGACGTCCCGCAGCGGAGGGAGAAAGCCGCGACACCAAGGAAGCGTCGTTCTCACTATGTCCTCGAGTTCAGACCGCGGGGCCTGGTTCTCGATTCCTTTCCCATCAAAAACTGGAACTGGACGCCTTACGATCCGATCGCGCTCGGGTTGCGGCGGCGTGACCGGCCCCATTTCCTCACCTGGAAAACGGCGACGAGGATGCAAACGCTCGCGACTGACCCCCATTGGCGACCCAGAGTGACCCCGGGCGTGTCAGCGGCACCGGCTGAGGCCCCGGCCTCGTTTATTTGACGATTCCAACCGACGTCGTGACGGTACTGACGCCTCCTCCGCTCGCCTGCACGTTGGCAAAGCCGCTGCTGCCCGGAATCTTCTTCGTGGTATCGGCGTAGTACTCGCCGTACGCGCCCATCACCGGCCCGAGAGGAGTGAGCGGAATGTCGCTGCGGAGCACAGCCAGGGCGGGATCGGGCTGGGCCGGCCGCGACACGACGTTATCGCTGGCATCCATCGCGTAGACGACGAAGCGGACGCTCGTGTGCAGGGTGCCGTTGACGAAGGCGAACGGCCAGATCTTCCAATGGTCGAAGGCGTCCTCCGTGATCGTAAAGGGCACCGGGCCGGGCTTCGCTTCCGAGCCGCGCACGACATAAAGGGTATAGGCCTTTGCCGGAAGCGGAAGGGAAGGGCCGCCGAGGAAGGACGGTCCCTTCCGGAGCGGGAACCTCACGGTGATGTTGCTGTCGCTGTTCTTGACGACGTTTTCTCCGGGTATGTAGTCGGCGTCGGTCGGATCGGTCGGATTCCCCGTTGGATCGCCGCTGTCGGAGAGCAGGTAGACCAGCCAGCTGCACGTGTCTCCCGGGACGTCGGGGAAGTAGCCGGAGATGCTCACGTCGACCGTGTACGTACCGTCGGAGTTCCTCGTTGAGTTGTTGGCTGTCTGCGGGATGAAGAACTGCACGTCGAAATCCTGTGCCGGAGGCGGCGGATTCAAGTCGTACGTGAGCTCGGTCGAGTCAGGGCCGACCTGGTTGTCGAGGTTCGGCACGCCTTGCCAGTCGCCGAGTGCCGCATTCCACGAGGCACGGAAGAACCAGTTGTAATCGATTGAGGCGCGGCGGTCGTTTCCGTCGTCATCCGTGTAAACCGACCACGCCATGAAGTTGGCGCGGCTGCGGACGAAGTTCTTCGGCCGCGGTCGTCCCGGTATCACCTTGGGCGAACTGGGTGCGTCGAAGTCGTAGATCGTGAGCACCCCGGCTTCGGCAGTAGGAATCAAGCTCTTGAATTGCGGCGCCGAGCTTTCCATCTGATCGTCCCACGCCTGGACCACGCAACCATCCTGATAGAGCCGTGCCCAACGCCGGCGCTTGGCGTCGAAACCGTCGCCCGGTCCTCCGGACTTGAACTCCCAGCTCGGCAGGCCGTTGGGAGTGATCGCGAACCGCATCAACTGGAACCCTCGAGCGAGGCCCTTGTTGTCGATGGCCCAACCGAGCGCGTTCATACCGTCGCCCCGCAGCTGCATGACGAGGTTACGGATGGGACCCTCGGCTCCGGTCGCTTCGTCGGGAACCGGCCCCAGGAACTGGCCGGTCGGGTTCGTCCAGAAGTTCGTGAAAGTCACGTTCGAGTATGCGCCGGTCACCGGGTTCTTCGCTTGAACGACCATGTTGTGCGGCGTGTCGCTCACTTGAAGCGCCTGGACGCGGATGGTCTGATCGGCGTCGCCGAGCACGTTCAGAATGGCCATTCCGGAGTCGGCAAAGATCGCCGATCCGGACTGTCCGGCGACACGGTCGATCGTCAGGACGATGACCTTGTCCTGGCATCCGGTCGTCTTGAGATAGAAGTGACCGATGCCGCCGTTGGCGACGAGCGTCGGGGGGCCATCGATCTTGGTGAGGGTAACGACGCACTCCGGCGTCGGCGTCATCGTCGGAGTCTGAGTCGGCGTCGACGTGTAGGTGGCCGAGTAGGAGTAGGTCGGCGTGTACGTCGGCGTGTACGAATAGTAGCGAGTCGGCGTCGGCGTCACGGTGTAGGTCGGCGATGGTGACGGCGGCCGGATCGTCTGAGTGGGCGTCGGGGTGAGTGTCGGAGTGGACGTGGCCGAGCGTGTCGGCGACAGCGATGGAGTCGCCGTCGGCGTGCCGGTCCCGCTGATCGTCGGCGTGTTGGTCGGTCCCGAGGTGTTCGTGCGCGTCGGCGACGGGGACGGCGAAACCGAAGTCGCGGTTCGCGAGGGGGTCGAAGAGGGAGACGTCGTGCGCGTGAGAGTCGGCGTCTGCGTTGTGGAGGGCGAGGTTGTGCGCGAGGGAGTCGGTGTCGACGTCGACGTGCCCGTGCGCGTGGGCGAGGTTGGTGTCGCCGTGCACGGAGCGGGGGTGACCGCGTCTCCCACCGGGCTCGTCGCGCAGGGCACTGTGGGGACACCGCTGGCAATGGCGGCCACGCACAGCAACGCCAGGGCGGCGCCAACCGAAACGAAGCGATTCGGGACTCTCGGCTGATTCATGGGGCCGCCTCCCGGGAGTGCGCGGCGTCCCTCCCCGAGGGCAGGCCGCGGCTTGCGGAAGCAGGGGAGAAGAGGAAGGCTTCTCCGGCCGGATTCAAAGCCTGGCAGACGCGGCATTCGCGCATCTTGGTCCTATCCCTTCTGCGTCCAATTGGCTGCACGCTAAGTCGCCGTCCGGCTCTGAGTCACGAGCCGAAAGTGGGGGTCGAAGACCTAACTTTCGAGGGGGTGTCCGGGGCCGTCGGGTCAACGACGCGCTCGGCGTCGACCGCAAGATGGCGAGACTGACCGCCGTGACGGGGGTTTGGGAAACTCGCAGCGATGAAACAAGACAACGCGACGTCTCGAAATGTGACGTCTCGCGATCGGGCCGCTGGCCGCGAGGGTCTCAGTCGCGCGTCCTCAGTCGTGTGCTCTCGAGAGGCTCTGTGGCGCGCGGCTCGCTCCTGCCGATGGGATGATCTGAGATAGCGTGGGGCGTGGCCAGTTACAAAGTCACGAAAGGAGGGGCGACGTGAAGAAGAAGACGACCAGGAAAACCAGGGCAACCAAGACCGTGAAGAATCTCCCGCTCAAGGCTCTCAGTGTCAAGCACACCAAGAGCGTTCGCGGAGGCAGGAAGGCCGGCGAGAAGCCGCTGGAGTTCCTGAAGATAAAGTAAAGCTCTGACCTGGATTGATTGCCATGCGTCGCCCCATCCGCGCGCGCCGCGAGGCAGGGCTCTCCCGGCAAGAGACGTGGCCGCGGGCGGGCGGCAATAGCCCGGCCCTGCGCGCAGGCGATGCCATTGGAGTCGCCGCCATCGTGGCGAAATAGAACTTGCCGAGCCGGTCCAGGTCAGCGTCGGATCGCGGGACGTGTGCATGCCGTTCGGCAGTTTCTTGCCCCGACGGGCACGAGGGCCCGCTCTCCCAGGGAAAGGGCCGCTCGCGCGACGGCGGCACGCCGAGGTCACGCGCGCCATGGACTGCGAGGAGCATCTCCAGTCCGTCACTGGAAACCGCCAGGTCGATTTCGCCCGGTCCGGGCACCACGAGCTCATGCCCGCTCGCCTCCAGGCTCGTCTGTGTCCGCGCCACTCCCGCAACGGCCCCGAGAAACAGCGCGATGCCGAGCAACGGCCCTCCGGTCACCCTACGCTGCGATTCCGTCTCCGTGTCCGCTCCAACGGAAGCCAACGCGTCGCCTCCACGAAGTCCGGCTTCATGTAACCTGACCCCGATCCCTCCGCAATTGAACGGCTCGAGCGTGCTTACCTCGTGCTCGAAACGGGTCAGGAGCTCCGCGTCCCGCGCCACATCCTCCGTTGCCGGCAGAAACGGCCTACTTGAGAGTGAAGAGGATTTCCGGGAAATACCCATGGTCCGGCGCGGACGCTCCGTGCTCCTCTCTCACGAAGATGCGAATCGTCTGGCCGGGCTTTACGTGGAGGTCGGCATATTCGATCGTCGATTCGACGACGTTTCCCTTGATCGGCGTGTGCGGCGACACCTTCTTCCCCGGAAAGTCCACCCACGAAACGACCTCTTCGCGATCGTACTCGCCAGCCCCCTTGTAGCGGTTGACCTCCATTGCCGACCAGTGCGCTGTCGCCTTCGCCTTCGACCCGCCCGCGCAGGCCTCGCTGTGGTCCGCATAGCTCACGCAAGCGTCGAGATCGGCCTGATACTCGAAGCCGCCAATTTTCGGGAAGATGAACTTCGCGCCCGTCGCCGGATTCGCGTCGGTGTCGAAATAGAGGTTCAGGACTCCGCTGGCGAAATCGCCGGGAGGGTCATGGAGCGTCGCGGCGACGGTCAGGCGCTTGCCATCGCTCTTGAGCGAAAGCTTCACGACGTCAAAACCGGGATAGTTGCCGCTGCTCGAATGGATCGGCGAAACGTCGCCGATGGCGTCCGGCAGCTCGAGGGAATACTTGGCCTTGACCGGCGCCGGGGCTTTCGCGTCCTGTCCGAAGGCATTGGCAGCCGCTGCCGTCAGAATTCCCAGGAACAAGCTCCCAATTCTCATTGCCACAACTCCTCTCGTCATGGACATCGCGCACTGGTATCTCGGCCCCGGCGACCGCGACGCGAGCGCAGCCATGCAAAACACGGGGCTTCGCTGATTATCATAACCGCGACTTCAGGTCAGCGGCGAACCCGGGTGTCCTCGATCCCGCGAACGACCTGCCTGAACCTGCTGATTGGACGCCGAAAGATGGCCGTGGCATCGGCGCGTGCCGCCGATCATCTTCCGGCTCTTGATCTTGGGCGCGAAGCCGCACCGATTCCGTCCTGCCCGGACTCCGTCCTGCCCGGAACGAGCGCTCGGATGAGCGGCGTCGTAACGCTCGCCTTTGTCTCGATTCGAGGCCAAGCATCTCCTTTGGCGGGGTCGTCGTTTCTCTCAACCCTCACCGAAAGAGCGACTTCCGCTCGCGTCGCGCGTCTGGCAAGAGCGATGCTCTCTTCGATGGCAAGAAGGCATCATCGGACTTCAGAGACGGCGGACAACAAGAGGAGAACGGAGATGGTCGCGAAGAGCAAGAAAGCGGGAAAGAGGGTCAAGGGTCTGAAGGTCGCGAGCCTGACGGCCTGACGGGACAAAGAGGTCAGGGGAGGCGGGCGGGTGGATGGTACCAGCAACACAATTCTCGTCGGAGAGCGCGCCTGCCCGTCCGATCCTTCCGTCGTCGCCCGGAGTTCGACGCTTCGCGGGTCGAAGCTCTGAGAACCGGGGAATCTGACTGGCTGTCCTTCTGCATCCAGAAAGGAAGAACGGCCTAATTGTAGGGGAACGCCCGGTCGCGCCTGGCGTCGGGGACGGCCCTTACGCCCTCGACGATCTTAACGTGCAACCGTTGAGTACGAGCTCGTTACGGCTACCAGACCTCGCAGCGCTCGTTCTCCGGCCGGACCATGGGAGATTCGGGCTTGCAGGAGAAGGCCTTCTGGAATTCCGAAAGGTTGGAGAGTGGTCCGATGACCCGGAACTTCCCGATCGGGTGAGGATCCACTTGAACCATCGTCCGCGCCGACTCCGGCCGGACGGCGTCGCCGCGAAACTGTCCCCATGCGATGAAGAACTGCTGGTCCGGCGTAAAGCCGTCGACGGCCGGTAGCGGCGGCTTGCCCTTCTGCGAGATCTGGAACGCGCGGTAGGCGATCTTCGCTCCGGCCAGGTCTCCGATGCTCTCGCCGAGCACAAGCTTTCCATTGTGGTGGATCCCTGGCTCGACGAAGTAGTTGTCGTACTGGCTGGCCACGCACGCGGTTTTCTCCCGAAACTTCTTGAGGTCGTCCTCCGTCCACCAGTTGTTCAGCCGGCCCTGGGCGTCGAACTGCGCCCCCTGATCGTCGAAGCCGTGACTGATCTCATGCCCGATCACGACGCCGATCGCGCCGTAGTTCACGGCGTCATTGGACTGCATGCTGAACGCCGGGGGCTGGAGGATCCCCGCGGGAAAGACGATTTCGTTCAAGAGCGGATTGTAGTAGGCATTCGACGTCGGGGGCGTCATCCCCCAGAGTCCGCGGTCCACCGGCTTACCGATCGTCTTCAGGTTGTCCTGGACGTTGAACTCGAGGCCCGCCATCACGTCGGCCCAGTAGGAGGAGCGGACGATGGCCACGTGGCTGTAGTCCTTCCATTTGTCGGGATAGCCGATCTTCGGATTGAACGTGGACAGCTTCTCGAGAGCGCGTTGCTTGGTCTCCGGGCTCATCCAATCCAGGCCTTCGATCGTTTCTCCCATCGCCAGCCTCAGGTTCTTGACCAGCTCCTGCATGCGGGACTTCGCCTCCGGAGGAAAGTACTTCTCGACGTACTTCCTGCCCAGCGCCTCGCCGAGCTGCTGGTCCGTGGACTCGGCGCAGCGTTTCCACCGCGGTTTCATCTCCTTTGCTCCGGAGAGAAACGCGCCATTGAAGGCGAAGTCCTCGGCGACGAATCCGTCGGACAAGAACGGCGCCGCCACCCGGAGCAGATGCCACTTCAAGTACGTCTTCCAGTCGTCGATCGATGTGGAGGCGAGCTCGCGGTCGACCTGGGCCATGAACTTCGGCTCGGACACGTTCGGGTCGCCCGTCGAAATGCCGAGCTGCCGCCCGTAGGATTCCCAGTCGAAGTGGGGCGTCATCTTCTGAAGATCGGCCGCGGAGGTCTTGTGGTCCGTGGCCTTCGGATCTCGCAACGCCACGTTGTCCAGGGAGACCTCGGCGAACCGCTTTTCCATGCGCATGACCGTGTCCGCGGCCGCCCTGGCCCGGCTTTCGCTCTCTCCCGCCAGACGAAAGGTCGCGGTCACGTGCGCGACGTACTTTTCCCTCGCCTCCTGGAAGCGCGGCTCGGTCTTGATGTAGTAGTCGCGGTTGGGCATACCGAGCCCGGCCGCGTCGATCTGGGTGATCGCTTCGGATGGATTGTGGGCGTCGGGGCCGCCCCAGAGCGAGAATGGAACCGCGATCGCGATCCGGTGAAAGCGGCCGATCATCCGCTCGACGTCGGCGGCGGTTTTCAGCCTCGCGACGTCCCGCAGAAGCGGCTCGATCGGCCGGGCCCCGAGGCGATTCACCCGGGCCTGGTCCATGCACGCGCCGTAGAAGTCGCCGACGAGCTGCTCGACGCTGCCCTTGGGCGGCCTGGCGGCCGAGGAGGTTTCGTCGAGGATCTGCCTTAGCTGCTCCTTCGTGGACTCGCCGGCCGCCCAGCGCCGGCTCCAGTGGGACATCGACGGGGGAATCGGGTTGTTGGCCCGCCAACTCCCGTTGGCGTATGCGAAGAAGTCGACGCAGGGATCTGCGGTGCGATCGATGTCCGAAACTTCGATTCCACCCTGCGGGGCATCGGACGGTGCCGCCGCCAGGAACGAGATCAGGCACAGGACGGCTACGGTGTTGCGCATGCTTTTCTCCGGACAGGGAGTTTACGCGGATCGTGAGTCAAAGTGCCCTTGCGGCAGAGATCCCGCTGGTCATTAAGAGAACTTAACCGTCGTGCCCGTCGAACCTTTCGACGATAGCCTCCGATTGCACTTGCGTTGCCGATGGATGGTAGTGCGCGCCATATTCCGTCGTTTCCAACCGATTGGTGATGAGGCAGGAGGTTTTCATGGTACGGGTGATCGGTTTGCTTTGTGCCTTTTGGCTTTGTGTGGTCTCGGCCGCCCGGGCTTCTGGCGGAGTGACCTGGGAGAACCACGAGATCCCGGAGGCATCGCAAGTCAAGACCTGGCCTGCGCCCCTGCTCTGGGCGCCTCCAACGATCGGAGTGCCGGCAGCATTGCAAAGCAAGACCGCCGCGCTGCCGTCAGTACCGCTGCCGCTCATTGCGATCTCTCCCTGCCGAATGCTGGACACACGTTCTTCCGGAGGGCCCATAGCCTCTGGCACGACGAGGACCGTGACGCTGACCGGGGCGCCATGCGGAATTCCCCCCGCGGCTCAAGCCGTCTCGGCGAACTTCGCGGTGTTCGACATATTGGGGACTTCGTCCAACGGGGTTCTCGTGGTCTCCCCGGCTGGCTCAACCGGCACGTCACAGGCGCTGGTCAACTGGGGACCGAACACCGGGCAAGTGGACAACGCCTCGGTGGTTCCGCTAGGGACGGGCGGTGCGATCGCCGTTTCCCCGAACCAGGGAGGAGGCTCGATTGACCTGGTCATCGATGTCAACGGTTACTACGCTCCTGCGGCGCCCGTTGGAACGATTTTCAACTACACCGGAAACGCCACTGTTAACAGTTCTCTTGCAATCAGCGGCTCGACCAATTCGGCCGCACCGAACGAGCTTCGATCCGCCGGACCCATTCCGGTGCCCTGTCATGTCGATGCCTTTTCTGTCTTCATGGATACGGCGCCCACCGTCTTGACAATCTTCACACTTCAGAGAAACATCAATGATGGGACCGGGTTCCTCGATACAAACGCCACTTGCCAGATCGGAGTCGGCGGAACGACTTGCCAGGCCGTGAGTCCCTCAGTCACATTTGCCGCAGGCGACCTGGCAATGACAAGTGTGACCGGCGCGGCTGGCGCCGGTGGAAGAGCTTCCGTTTCGTTCAGATGTAACTAGACGATCCGTAACCGAGAGCGTCGACCGCTCGAGCGGGGTTCGGACCCGGTGGCCCAAGCGCGGCTTAGCCAGGAACGCTCTCCCCACCAGAGATGGCCCAGAGTTCCACGGATCGATTCAAAGCTCCCTCGAAGGTCCCGGCCGAGCTCTTCGGCCGAGAGCCGGCTCACGGCCTCGAGAAGCCGCCGGTTGGCCCAGCGGTTGTAACCAGACCAGGCGCGCACTTCCTGGAGATTCATCTCTGCCGATGAGAACACGCAGCTCGCCCGTCTGCGGCGGGACGCAACGCGGCGTTCAAAGGCGCAAACTTTGCAAGCACGTTGTTGGTTAGCACATGTGTCTCGGTTAGAGGCAAGGAGGTCAAGATGGCGAAAGCAAAGAGTGCAGTCCCCAAAGGGTTCCACACGGTGACGCCGCAGCTCATCCTCGATAACGCCGCGCAGGCGATCGATTGGTACAAGAAGGCGCTCGGTGCGGAAGAGGTCACGCGTGCCGTCGGTCCCGACGGGCAAATCATGCACGCTGAGTTGCGTATCGGAGATTCGCTCATCATGTTGAACGACGCGATGGGTGGCGGCAAGGGTCCCAAAGCGATGGGCGGCTCGCCGGCTTCGCTCTGGGTTTATGTCGAGGATTCCGACGCCCTGTTCCGGCGCGCCGTCGCCGCAGGCGGGCAGGTGCTCCCCGGACCGATGGGGGCCATGGGAGACCAGTTCTGGGGCGATCGCTGCGGGACGTTCACCGATCCGCACGGCTACCGCTGGACGATCGCGACCCGCAAGGAAGATCTTTCGCCAAAGGAGATGGACCAGCGGCAGAAGGAGTGGATGAAGCAGTTCGCGCCGCAGCCGGTCCACAGCTAGTATCTCGTAACGGAGATCCCTAGACGCCTCCCTGCCGTAGGGGCGGCCCTCGCGGCCGCCCGCAGGCGGGCGCAAGCCCGCCCGCAGACTCTTTGAGAAAGCCGCGGCGTCGGCGGAGTGGGAGACTGATCCAGGGACCACATCGCTTGACCCATACGCGGCGGGGGCATAGCGTGTGTCGCGACGCGGTTTGACCTCATGGCGCCACGAAGAGAGAAGGCGCTCTCATGATCAACGACGCTTGGCATTTTTGGATCGAGACCGTCGCCGAGGCCGACCCGCAGACGGTGTTCTGCACGGTACAGTTTCAGCCTCAATTCGGCCTCCCTCAGCCGAACATCACCGGGATGGTCGCGATCACCGCATTCTCTCAGGGCTTCGACCTCCAGGCCGGCGCGGCAGGCGCGGTCGGCGCCAACGTCACGCATTACCAGCACGTCAACGCGCAGGGCACGATCGAGGATGTCGATGTGCCCGCCGACTGGATCTACAACGCCATCGACGTCGACCAGGCGTACTCGGTCACCTTCGCGCTCACCGCCCGGCTCGCCTGGGCGTACGCGGCGGTCACGATCTACTTCCGCTGAAAGTCGAAAGGAGCGTCCTCCGATGCGTGCCGAGCGAACCATTCGGGAACGCCGTCCTCCATCCAGGCCGCCGCAGACTTTCGTCGTCTACGAAAAGAAGACTGGAGCGATCCGGGGCGTCCATCACCTGATCGGTGGCTCGCCCGGTTCCGATGCGGTGTTGACCGCCGAGAAACGGCGCCGGGCATCCGAGGCGTTGAAGGATTCGGTGGTGCGGAGGACCGCGTCGATCAGCGGTCTGTCGGCGGCAAGCCTGGCTGTCCTGGAATTGCGAGCGCCTATGCCGCGCGGGGCGGAGGCGATGCGGGTCGATCCGGCACGACGCCGGCTCGTGCGCGTCCGTCCCGCAGCCGGGGCTAAGCTCTCGACCCTGATGCCGCAGCCTCGACGGTGAGACGGCTCGGCGGATTGTGTTGGCGCACCGACTGGATTCCGCCGACCATGGCGCCGCTGGACCGGCATCGGATGGAGCGGGAGGCCGAGATCACGCTGGCGCGCAGCGCAGCTCCGGAATCCATTTCGCGGGATGCCGAGATCCTCGTCCTCGGACGGCAGCACCAGTACCTGAACGACCCGGATGGACAATGGCGTCCGCACCTGATGTTTTTCGCTCCCCAGACGGACCCCGCAACCTGGGACGCGGGCCTGCCAGGCTCCCCGGTCCTCGGCGTCGAGGACGCCGAAGACCACATGACCGTGTTCCTGATTCCGGTCGCCAGGTGGTCGGACGGGACCGCGGGTCCGTCGGATCACCACTGACGAGCCGTGGCGACGCCGAATCGCTGCGTACCCATTCAGGGCCTCCTGTGGCGGGGCGATTCGACCTGGCACCCGACTTGCTCTGTGCTCCTCCGCGCGGCGCGTCCGCGCTCCCTCGGGAGGACTCCATTGAAGATCCTTCGCGCTGCAGAGCTCGTTTTCTCGACCGCCCTGCTGCTCGCCCTCGCCGTGACCGCGTGCCGCGACGACACGACGACCGCGCCGGGGGCGCTCGCCAACGTCACGTTCGACGCCCCCGACTCCGCCCAGTCGGGCGTGAGCGTTCTCGTCGACGTCCGCGCGGTCAACGTTGGGATCAACAACGTGCACAACGGGCGCGTCGACGTCACGCTCCCGGCCCCTCTGCACGTGGACTCGGTTGAAGCGTCCGACGGGACCGCGACGTTCTCCAACGGCGCCGGAGCAACCGTGACCTGGATGCTCGGGACGCTCGACTCGAATTCGCAGTCGAGGCTCCACATCCACGTGACGGGAACGCTGCCGAGCTCGACGCCGATGGCCCTGACGCTCCGGGCGTCCCTCACGGCGGACGGCGTCCGCGCCGGTGACGCTGTCGCCGAGCACACGCTGCAGCTGACGCCCTGAAGGAGCGCCGGGGAGGCCGCGGAGCGGGAAGGCAAGGGTCGGCTACGGGGCGCGGTTCGCGTGGCCCGTCACCGCCGTCGCCCAATGCGTGCCGTCCGTCGACGTCTCGACCGTGAATGTCATGGCTCCGTCGGCGGTGAAGTGCTGCACCATGCGCAAGCGCAGCCGAGTGCCTCCCTCCCCCTTCTCCGCCGACCAGGTCCACGTGTCTCCCGCGACGGAGCCGGTGAAATTGAGCCGCTGCCCGAGGCTGTTGAAGGAGTCGTACGTGTAGCGCTTGTTCTCGGCGTCCCAGCCGAACAAATCGATCTGGCTGACCGGTCGCCCATTGTCCGTGCCGCTGTAGCGCGCGACGACGAAGTGACCGCCGAAGTCCCAGGCGCCGCTGTTGACGCCGGCGAAGCGGCCGCCAGAGCTCAGCGCGCTCGGCGCCATGTTCCCCACCACGTTCCACTTGCCGATGAACACGCCCAGGCGCGCGTGGTCCGCCGTGCGCGGCTCTCTACCTGACCCCGCTTCATCCAAGATGTTTCAGCTCAGACTTCCTGGCGCGGTTCGCTTCTGCCGGAGCAGATAGCGCTGGATCTTTCCGGTCGCCGTCTTGGGAAGCTCGGGCACGAACGTGACCCAGCGAGGGCACTTGTAGGGCTCGAGCTTTTCCTTAGCGAGCACCTTGAGCGCCTCCTCGAGGCCTTCGGCTCTGACCTCGGGCCGCAGCGCCACGAAGGCGTGCGGCTTGAGGAGGCCATCGGCGTCCTCCTGACCGACGACGGCGCATTCGAGAACGGCCGGATGCGCAACGAGGATGCTCTCGACCTCGACCGGCGAGACCCACTGGCCGCGGACCTTGAGCATGTCGTCGCTGCGTCCGGCCTGCCAGTAGTAACCCCCCGCATCGCGACGGTACTTGTCGCCCGTGCGAATCCAGTCTCCCTGGATCGTCTTCTTCGTGGCCTCGTGCCGGTTCCAGTAGAAGGCCGCCGTCGAGTCGCCCTTGACGAGAAGGTCGCCGATCTCGCCCGGCGCCATGTCGTGGCCGGCCTCGTCGACGATGCGCATGTCGTAGCCCGAGACGGGCGTGCCGCTCGAGCCCGCTCGCAGCGCGCCGGGACGGTTGGACAGGAAGATGTGGCAGATCTCGGTCGATCCGATTCCATCCAGGATCTCGAGGCCCGTCTTCGCCCGCCACCGTTCGAAGAGACTGGCGGGGAGCGCTTCGCCGGCGCTCGCGCAGAGGCGTACGCTCGCGAAATCCGAAGCCACGCCGCGATCCATCGCCGCCAGGAGCTGGGCATAAGCGGTCGGCACGCCGAAGAAGTGCGTCGGGCGATGGCGATGCACCTGCTCGAAGACGGCCTCGGGCGTCGGGCGGCCTCGCAAGAGCACGGCCGAGGCGCCGACGTCGAAGGGGAAGTACTGCGCGTTTCCGAGACCGTAAGCGAAGAACAGCTTGGCCACGGAGAAACAGCGGTCTTGAAACCCCATGCGGAGGACCTGGTCGCCGTACGTCCGACAGCAGATCCAGGCATCGTGCTGGAGGTGGACGACGCCCTTCGGCTCTCCCGTCGTGCCGCTGGAATAGAGGAAAAACGCGATTCCATCGCGATGTGTCGAGGCATATCGGGGGGCCGGCGAACACGCGCGGAGGTATTTCTCCGCCTCCGCGGCCTCCCAACCGGCGCAGCCGTCATTGGCGATCGCCAAGGCATCCACGAGGCTCCCGTCGAAGACGAACAGGCGCGGGTCGCAATCGGCGAGGATCGCTTTGACCTTCTCGGGCTTCAGGAGCGTGTTGAGCGGGACTGCCACGGCGCCCGACGCAATGGCGCCCCAGAAGGAGATCGAGAAGAGGGGGCCATCGGGCAGGATCAGGGCGACGCGATCTCCCTGGTGGACACCCTGGTGCTCCAGAGCGGCGGCGAAACGTCGGACGAGGTCCTCGAGCTCGCCGTACGTCGTCTCTCCCTCGTCCGTCACGATCGCGACGCGCCCTCCCCGGCCCTCCGCAACATTCCGCCCGACGAACCACTCCGCGGCGTTGAAGCGCTCAGGCAGGTGGTCACTGGCGCGCATGTGGTTTGTGGTCGGAGTCCCTCTTGCCATCTTGCTATCTCCGCGCGCCCAGCTCGTTGCTACGACGGAAGAAGCCTCGGTGTTCCGATGCGGCTCACGAGTCCAGAGTATAGGTGGCCCATCCCACTCGGATCTGAGCCCGATGTCGAGCTCCGCGCGCGACCTCTCAGGTGGTCCTCTGCGCTCGAAAGATGCGCGGACGAGCGACCGCTCGTTTCCCGGTGCTCGTATTCCGCGCCTAAGATATAGACGTGACCCAGACCGTGACGAGGCTGCCGGCGTTCAGGCCTTCAGGGCGGACAGGTCGAGCCGGCTGAGCCGGTCGGGATCCGCGAGGATGTCGATCTCGACGATCCTGCCGCCGGCGATCGTGAAGCCGACGACGGAGAAGAGCCGGCCATCCGGGCGGCGCGAGATGATCCCGATGCTCCCATTGATCAGAACGACCTGGTTGACGAGGTCCGACCTCGAGAACGTCCGGGCCTGTTGGGCGACGGCGTCGGCGCCTCGAACGAGCCGCGACATGCCCGACAGCGCGCCGGCATCGGCCCTCAGGACGATGTCCGGATCGAGCACGGCGAGCAGCCCCTCGAAGTTACCCTCGCGGGCGGCGGCCAGGAACGCATCGACGACGCGCCGCTGCTCCCGCCGGTCCGCGTCCGAGGCCGGGGACTTGCTTTGCACCCTCCTCCGCGCGCGGCTCGCGAGCTGACGCGCCGCGGCGGGCGAGCGGTCGACGATCGGCGCGATCTCGTCGAACGGCATGCCGAACACGTCGTGGAGCACGAAGGCGAGCCGCTCCGCCGGCTCCAGGTGTTCCAGCACCACGAGGAGCGCGAGGCCGACCGAGTCGGCGAGCAGGACTTCGGCCTCCGGATCCGCGTCGGCGCCGGTGATCATGGGATCGGGCACGTGGACATCCAGAGGCAGGCTCTCTTCCCGGCGCGACGTCCGCGACCGCAGCATGTCCAGGCACACGCGCGCGACGACGGTCGTCAGCCAGGCCCGCAGGTTCTCGACGGCGCCGACGTCGGTCCGCCCGAGCCGGATCCAGGTTTCCTGGACCGCGTCCTCGGCGTCGCTTGCGGATCCGAGCACCCGGTAGGCCACCGCGCGCAGGTGCGCCCGGTTGGCTTCGAATTCCTCGACGATCTTCTCCGATGTGAGCATTCCTGGCAGTCCTCCGTCTCCTCAGGGTAAGGACGAACGAGACCCCCCGAATGTGACAGAACAGCGTCCGCGGTCACATTCATCCGCCGCCGTTCGTCTTGTTGTCGAAGGAGGATGAAATGAAATACGTTTTGCTCATCTATCAAGGAACCACCCCGGTGCCCGGATCGGATCGCTGGAAGGCGCTGTCGGACGCGGACCAGAAGAAGATCTACGCGGACTACGCCGAGGTCAACAGGGCGGAGGGGCTCGCCGACGGCCTTCCGCTGGGGCTGCCCGACGCCGCGCGGACGGTGCAGGTCCAGAACGGGAAGACCAGCGTGAAGAAGGGGACGTACCTGCCGGAAGGCGTGGCCGGGTATACCGTGTACGAGGCCGACAGCATGGACGACGCGGTGGCTCTGGCACAGCGGATCCCGGCGGCGCGCCTGGGCGGCGCGGTGGAGATCCGGCCGGCCGAGAAGTACTGGTAAGGGGAGCGGCGGCGCCGCGAAGTCGAGCGGCGCCGCCGTCGTCGTGTCGGCGGCGAGCGAAAATACAGGATTTCAGCGTTGAACTCGGCTTCCGGTTGCGGGCCGTATCCGCGGTTCGAGAAATGGCGAAGGGGAGCTAGTACACCGAGCGCTTCTGGATCTTCGCTTTGGTGGCCAGGCTGAATCGGTGATCCACCTCCCCGCCTTCGACGATGCGGGCCGCCACAAAGGGAGAGTGACCCCAATGAGCTTCCTGGCGCGGGCCATGCACCGCGACGCCGGGTTCGGCACCGTCGAGACCTGCAAGCGGGCCGATCTGATCGTCGTGGAGGGCGGCAGGGGACTGATCCCAGTCAGCCACCCTAATTCTAGCTCCCTAATGTCCTAATGTCTGCTGGTGCGTGACGCCGAAGCTGAAGCTCGACACCTCGACCCATCCTTTGTGCTTTGCGTCTTGTGCCGGCGTACCAGAGCCGCCCTTGACACCCCTCGAGGCCTTGGCGCTCAGCGTTTTCGTGGGAAGAGTCCTGGCCGATCTGGTTGCCCGCGACTTCCCGGTCTTCTTGGTCCTCCCGGTCTTCTTGGTCCTCACGGCGCCTCCCTTCTTCTCTTCTTCATGAGTTGAGTAAGAGTCTTTGATCATACTCGAGCTCAGCTCTCCCCCCTTACACTCGCAACTCTGGTGCCGCCCGGCCCTGTGTTCCAAGGTCTTGATTTCAAAGCGATTGCGGACGGGCAACTCCGCCGGCCGGCTGCGGCCTGGTCTGAGAACTGGACAAACATGGTACCGGATCGAAACAGACTTCCGCATCGGCCCGAGTGCCATCCGGCAGCGGTCCCGCGCGGACGTGACGTACGATCCTGGTCCTATGCAGACAATCTACGAAGCCGCCGGCGGCCGCGACGGCATGCGGAAGCTGGCCGGCGCGTGGCACAAGCGGGTGCTGGAAGACGACGTGGTCGCCCACGCGTTCAGCCATGGATTCCACCCGCAGCACACCGAGCGTCTGGCCGCGTACTGGGCGGAGGCGCTCGGCGGGCCGGCGGAGTACTCGGACCGCTACGGCGACGAGACATCGGTCGAGCGGATCCACGCCGGCAACGGCGTGCACGAGGAGATGGACCGCCGCGCGATCGCCTGCTTCGACCATGCGCTGGAAGACGCCGGCCTCGCCCGCGACGAGCGGCTCCGCCGCGTGCTCCACGACTACTTCGCCTGGGCCACCACGACCACGATGGCTCAGTACCACCGCTCGGCCGACGACGTGCCGGCGGGATTGCGGATCCCGAGGTGGTCGTGGGAGGGACTGGTGAGTGGGGGTGGGCCGGGCGGTTCTGGAACGCCACGAGTGTAAGTAGACCCCGACCCCATCGCCCCCAGGGCGAATCGTTTCGCCGATCCAGCCGGCGAAACTTGATCGCGCCGCGGGGGCACCGAAGAACGGTTCAGCCCTGGTAGCCAACCCTCTCAGCGCCGGTCGCGAAGCGACCGCCCGCGCCGAACGTCCTTGACATGCCTAGAGTTCTAGGGAATCATTCACGCTAAGTTGTCTAGGGGTGTGGCGAATGGCGAGAAACGATCTTCAAGGAAATCTGGATCTGCTGACACTGAAGACCCTTTCGCAGATGGGGGAGCTGCACGGTTACGGCATCGTGCTGCACATCCAGCGTGCGTCGGAGGAGGTGTTGTCGGTGGAGGAGGGTTCGCTCTACCCCGCCTTGCACCGGATGGAGCAGAGCGGATGGATTCGCTCGGAGTGGAAGCTGACGGAAACGAATCGTAAAGCCAAATACTACCGACTGACCGCCGCCGGCCAGAAGGAATTGCGAAAGGCCCAGGACGGCTTCGAACAGCTGGTCAAGGGCGTGCGAGCGGTGTTGCGGTACGCGCAGGGGTGAGCCCTTGTCCCTCCTTCGCCGAGTCACGAACTTGTTTCGCCGTGGCGAGCTGGACCAGGAGATCGAGGAGGAACTGCGCTCGCACATCGAAATGCGCGCGGCGGACAACATGGCGGCCGGGATGTCGCCGGACGAGGCGCGGCGGGATGCGCTTCTGCGCTTCGGCAATCGGGCAGCCCTGAAGGAACGCGTCACGGCGGCCGACGCCCAGATGTATCTGGATTCGCTCTGGCAGGACCTGTGTTACGGCCTTCGCGTCCTGCGCAAGTCTCCCGGCTTCACCTCGGTCGCTATCCTGACGCTCGCACTCGGCATCGGGACCAACACAGCCATCTTCTCGGTGATCGACGCCGTGCTTCTCCGTCCCCTTCCGTATGCCAGGCCGGACCAGCTCACGGCGACACGGCAAAACGATTCTCTGCAAAACATGATGGATGTCGAGCGCCAGAATCATTCGTTCTCGCAGGGCGGCGGCATCAACGTGATGGCCATGGAGCTCACGGGTACGGCCGAACCGGCGCAAATTCACGCGGGGCTCGTCAACGCGGGCTTTCTGGAGACGCTCGGCGTTGCGCCGGCGCTTGGCCGCATCCTCTCGCCCTCCGAAGACGTGAAAGGCGGCCCACGAAACATCGTCGCCAGCCATCCATTCTGGCAGAACTTCCTGGGCGGCGACCCGCGTGCGCTGGGGAAGACCGTCACGCTCTCCGGGAACGTCTACAGGGTGATCGGCGTGATGCCGGCGAGCTTTCAATTGCCCCGGGGCCACGCCGATGTCTTCGTTTCTCTCTGGGTGGCTGATCCGGGGGCGGCCCTGTCCCGCGACGTGCATTTCCTGCATGCCTACTGGCGATTGAAGCCCGGCGTGACCCTGACCCAGGCGCAGGCGGACATGTCCGCGATCGACGATCGGCTCGCGCAGCAATATCCCGATACGGAACGAAGCCGGAAGACCATCCTCATGCCGCTGCACCAGTCGCTGGTCGGCGACGTTCGCCCGGCGCTCCTCGTGCTCTTCGGAGCCGTGGCGTTGGTGTTGCTGATCGCTTGCGCGAATTTCGCGGGCCTGCTGACGGCACGCGGCGTCGCGCGGCGGCGCGAGCTGACGATCCGCGCCGCCCTGGGGGCGGCAAGGGGCCGGCTGGTTCGCCAGGCGCTGACGGAAAGCGCGCTGCTTGCAGGCATCGGCGGCGTCGCCGGGCTGCTGCTCGCGGAATGCGGCACCCGTCTGCTGTTGTCGCTGAGGCCGGCGGAGCTCGAGCGTTTCAACGGGATCCCAATGGATGCCAACGTGCTGTTGTTCGTGTTTGGCGTCTCCATGCTGACCGGCGTCCTCTTCGGCCTCGCGCCGGCATGGTCGGCGGCGCAGGCGAGCGTTTCGGAGACGCTGAAGGAGGGCGGCCGGGGCACGACGGCCGGCCCTTCGGGCCATCTGTTGCGCAAGCTGCTGGTCACGGCGGAATTCGCGCTCGCGCTCGTGCTCCTGGTGGGCGCGGGATTGTTGATCAAGGGCTTCTCGCGGCTGCGGTCGGTGGATCCGGGATTCCAGGCGGCGAACGTGACGACGATGTATCTGGATTTGCCCGCCGCGCGCTACGCGGGCTTTCCCCGGCAAACGCAGTTCCGCCGCGAATTGCTCGCGCGACTCAATTCCCTCCCGGGTGTCGAAGCCGCGATGATCACGGATATTCCCCTTGGAGGGAATTATGTCGGCCACCGCGTGGTCGTCGACGGGCGCCCCCCGGTTCCCGTCGGCGCGGAACCCGAAGTGCAGACCCTCTCGGTGATGGGCGACTACTTCCGCGTGATGCGCATCCCGATTCGCGCGGGGCGCGGCTTCACGCCCAGGGATCGCGAAGGCGAGCCGTTGGTGGCGATCGTCAACGAGGAGTTCGCGAAGGACTTTCTTTCGCGCGAGAGCCCGATCGGCGAACGCATCGACTGGGCAAGGACGGACGAACCGCATCGGTGGATGACGGTTGTCGGGGTGGTCGCCGACGTGAAGCACTCGGGATTGAATCAACCGACGGATCCTGCGGTGTACGCCCCCTTTGCGCAGAACGACGAGAGGTGGCGGCATTTCATGACGCTGGCGATCCGGACACGGGGCCCGTCCCCCGGACTGGTCCAGGAAGTGAAACGGCAGGTTTGGAGCTTGGACGGCCGGATTCCCGTGAGCGACGTGCAGTCCATGGAGGACCTGCTGGCCGTGTCGCTGGCGCAGCAGCGGTTCAACATGCTGCTGCTCGGAATCTTCGCCGCGCTCGCACTGGTTCTCGCCGCGGTGGGCGTTTACGGGCTCATGGCCTATGGCGTCAGCCAGCGCACCCATGAGATCGGCCTACGCATGGCCCTGGGCGCGCAGAGGCGCGGTGTGCTGCGCCTCGTGGTGGGCGACGGAGCCAGGCTCGCGTGTGCGGGGATCGTCATCGGTGCGCTGGGCGCGCTCGCGCTCACGCGTCTGATGACCAGCCTGCTCTTTGAAGTCAAGCCGGCCGACCCGGCGACTTTTGCGGCCGTGGCGATTCTGCTCAGCGTCGTGGCGCTCGCCGCGTGCTACATCCCCGCCCGCCGCGCGATGAGCGTCGATCCCATGGTCGCTTTGAGACACGAATAGCAGCCTGCCCCGGCCGAAATCCCCTGAGCCGGGACTGACCCCGCGCGAACCGGCCGATTCAGCGCGCCGGGCCGCGGAAGAACGCGTCGATCGCCGGGCGGAGCTTCTCCGGGCACTCGAGGTAGGGGAAGTGCCCGCACTGCGTGAGCGTCACCAGCCGCGCGTTGGGCAGGGCATGCGCGATGTGTTCGACGGCAGCCGCCGGAATGAAGTCATGGTCGCCGCCGATGACCAGGGCCGGCATCTTCAACGCCGCAAGGCGCGGAAGCAGGTCATAGCTCTCGGTCAGCCAGGTGTCCTTCATCAGGCGATCCTCGACGGCCCTCGCCTTGAGAACTCCCTCGGCCGTGAAGGTCGGGGCAAAGACGGCCATCAGCCGCTCGAGGTCCGCCGCCCGCGCCAGGGCCGGCTTGAAGTGAATCCGATAGTACGCGGCGACGGCGTCGGGATCGCCAGCCTGAAAGGCGGCGGTCGCGCGAATCGCGTTGAGCCGCTCGAGGTCCTTGCCCAGCCGCGCGGCGCGCTCCTTGCGGAAGAGCTGAAAATCCGCGGCGGAGACGGGCGCGGGATTCATCAGGATCAGGCGCGATACGCGCTCGGGATGCCGGATCGCGTACTCGAGCGCCAGCACCGCTCCCCAGGAGTGTCCGAGCACCGTCGCCGCGTCGAGACGGAAGTGTTCCCGCACGCGGTCGAGGTCGGCGACATCGGAGGCGAGGCTCACGTCTTCGGGGCGCACGCCGTCCGCCGACCGGCCTCGGCCGCGCTGGTCGTAGTAGAGGAGCCGGTACCCATCGGCCAGCCGGTCGAAGTCGGGCAGGAGATACCGGCAATCGAAATCCGGCCCGCCGTGGAGAACGAGAATCGGCGGTCCGCTGCCGATCTCGCGGGCATAGAGGCTCGCGCCCGCGACGGGAACGCGCGTCTCGCGCGGCGCGCCGGCCGGAGGGGCCGCGAGGACTGCGGGCAGGAAGAGGCCGATTGCGACCGTTCGGGCTCTCATGGGCGTGTCCTCACAGCAAGAGTGCCTCCACGGACGCGTTTATCTCATCACGGGAACATCGGGAGCGTGCGGCAGCGGCGTTGCGGATGACCCGCTGCCTTTTCGCCAGGCTCGGCGGCAGGATTATTATCGAAGAGGCGAACCGAGAGATCGCCAGGGTCAACGGGCAAGACAGAGGAGGAGACGATGAAGAAGAAGACGGCGACTTCCAAGGAATCGTCCCGGAAGCTGAAGGTGAAAAAGGAGAGTCTCAAGGACCTCGATGGTCGCCGCGGGAAGAACGTCAAGGGCGGAGCCGCGACGGGTGTCCTGTGCGTCAGGTTCGGTCCGAGACTCCAATGCGAACAACCTCCGAGTCACCCCTGAGCTTCGAGCTTCTCTGGCTCGTCCTCTCCGAGCCGGTGTTGTCCCTTCGGAACGCAGCCTCCTGCACCGGGGATGAGGCCCGAGGCTCGACAGGGACCGTCATCACGAATCCGGCGATCCGTTCGCGACATCGATGCTGAGGGCGGACAAGCCCGAAATAGCATAACGGGTGACTGACCCCAATCAGCACACGGTGGGGTGCGGGACCCGGGGTGACAGACCGGGGCGCGGGAGGGGGCGAGCCTCTCCCTTACGGAACGATGGGGTGCGGGAAACCGCAGTGACAGACCGGGGCGCGGGAGGGGGCGAGCCCCTCCCCTACGGCACGGTGGGGTGCGTGAACCGGGGTGACAGACCGGGGTGAGGGAGGGGGCGAGTTCCGCTCACTTCGTCTGGGGGCCGCGCGTGTGGCAGTCGATCAGCGTGCCGCCTTTGATTTGCTTGGCTTTGCTGCCGGCGCTCAGGTCCTTCAGGGTCTCCCTCTTGAGGCCGAGCTTGCTCGGTTTCCGCTTGCTCGTGGATTTCTTCGCGACCATGCTTCCTCCCTTTGCCGGGTGCTACGAGGCCTCGGTGCGCTTTCTCAGAACCCGATCCATTCGAGCCACGAGCGAGGTCCGTTCACTGCGTCTGCTGCGTTTGGGGCCGGCGCGTTTGGCAGTCGATGAGCGAGCCCCCTTTGATGTCCTTGGCCTTGCCGCGGACGCCCAGGTCCTTCAGGGTCTCCCTCTTGAGGCCGAGCTTGCTCGGTTTCCGCTTGCTCGTGGATTTCTTCGCGACCATGCTTCCTCCCTTTGCCGGGTGCTACGAGGCCTCGGTGCGCTTTCTCAGAACCCGATCCATTCGAGCCACGAGCGAGGTCCGTTCACTGCGTCTGCTGCGTTTGGGGCCGGCGCGTTTTGCAGTCGACGAGCGAGCCCCCTTTGATGTCCTTGGCCTTGCCGCGGACGCCCAGGTCCTTCAGGGTCTCTCTCGTGAGGCGGAGCTTGCCGGGTTTCCGTTTGCCGGTGGATTTTGACGCGACCATTGCTTCCTCCTTCTGTCGGATGCTCCAAGTCGGTGCTGCTCTCTTCGAACTGATAACTGACGCTCCGCTCACCGCGTCTGCTGCGTGTCGGGCCGACGCGTCGCGCAGTTGACTATCGAGCCCCCTTTGACGTCCTTGGCCTTGCCGCGAACGCCCAGGTCCTTCAGTGTTTCTCTCGTGAGGCGGAGCTTGCCGGGTTTCCGTTTGCTGGTGGATTTCGACGCGACCATGCTGAGCCTCCTTTTGCCGGATGCTATTGCAACCGGAACGCCACTGTCGCGTGACCGCCTCGACTCCTTTGTTTTGAGCGAATTACGCCGAAATCCGGCAGCGGCTTCGCGAGGAACGAAGGGCTCAGTTTCGGGCACGCTGTCTCAGAACGAAGCCACCGCGGGTTGAGCCGCCTTCCAAAGTCCTTGCTTTCAAGCCGATGGCGCGGCGGGCCGGCGGCTCTCCCGTCGCTCTTCGTGTCGAAGGCCGATGCTAGTATTCCGCGCCATCAAACGACTCGCGGTTCTCTTCGCCTTCGGTTTCGCGGCGCTCGCGCCGGCTCTGCTTGCGGCCGGGGCGCCGGGCAGGAAGAACCCGGCCGCCTCGTCCACGTCGTTCACCGTCGTCGAAGCGACGATCGCCGACATGCGCGCGGCGATGGAGCAGGGACGCGTCACGTCGCGCGAGCTCGTCCTGCAGTACCTGGCGCGGATCGCGACGTACGAGGACAAGCTGCACGCCGTGATCACGGTCAACCCGGATGCGCTCGAGGAGGCCGACGAGCGCGACCGCGAGCGCGCGCAGGGCAAGGTGCGCGGTCCGCTGCACGGCATTCCGATCGCGCTGAAGGACAACATCCAGACCACCGACATGCCGACGACCGGCGGCGCGCTCGCGTTCGAGGGGTTCGTGCCGCCCTACGAGGCGACGCTCACGAAGAACCTGCGCGACGCCGGCGCGATCATCATCGCCAAGACCGGCATGACCGAGCTCGCCAACTGGGTGGCCGGCGCGCCGCGCCCGATGCCGGCCAACTACAACGCGGTCGGCGGCTACGGCTTCAACCCGTACGATCCGCGGCGCGATCCGCGCGAGGCGACCGTCGACGGCCGGCCGGCGCTCAGACCGGCGGATCGAGCTCCGGCATCGGCACCGCGGCGAGCTTCTGGGCCGGCAACGTCGGCACCGAGACGTCGGGCTCGATCCTGAGCCCGCGAACCAGAACATGCTGGCGGCGATCAAGCCGACGGTCGGGCCGCATCAGCCGCTACGGCGTCATCCCGATCACCGCGGATCAGGACACGGCGGGGCCGATGGCGCGGACCGTGACCGACGCGGCGATCCTGCTCGGCGCGCTCGAGGGCGCGGCGCCGGATCCGAACGACCCGGCGACGAAGACGTGCACGCCGCCGCCGGGCCGCGACTACACGAAGTTCCTCGACGCCGGCGGCTTGAAGGGCGCGCGCATCGGCATTCCGCGCGCGTTCTTCTACGACAAGCTCACGCCGCCCGGAGGCAAGGAGCCGCGCGGCGGCGTGAACGCCGACCAGGCGAAGGTGATGGCCGAGGCGATCGACGTCCTGAAGCAGCAGGGCGCGAGCGTCGTCGATCCCGCCGACATCCCGAGCGTCGTCGACAAGGACGCGAAGAGCAACTTCCTCTGCTGGGGCATCTGCTCGGGCTGGAGCGAAGGGAAGGGCAAGGACGCCGACTGCTCGGTCGCCTTCAAGTACGGCATGAAGCGCGACTTCAACGAGTGGCTGGCCACGCTCGGACCGGCGGCGCCGGTCAAGACGCTGACCGAGCTGCGGGAGTGGAACCTGACGCACACCAAGGCCGGCGCGATCAAGTACGGACAGTCCAACCTCGACATCTCCGACGAGATGGACGTCGAGGCGGACCGCGCGCGCTACGAGGCGGATCGCGCGAAGGACATCGCGCTCGCCGGCCCGCACGGCATCGACGAGGTCATGAAGGCGCAGAAGCTCGACGCGCTGCTCTTTCCCGGCGCCGGGCGGGGCCGGCATCGCGGCGAGGCCCGGCTATCCGACGGTGATCGTCCCGTTCGGGATGGTGCCGAACGCGCCGACCGCGCCCGCCGCGCCCTTCCCGGCAGGTTTCAACGCCAAGCCGGCGCCCTTCGGCGTCAGCTTCACGGGGATGGCCTGCAGCGAGCCGAGGCTCCTCGAGCTGGCGTATGCCTTCGAGCAGGCGACGAAGCGCCGCGTGCCGCCGCCCTCGACCGGGACGCGCTGACGCGGGGTGAGCCCGCCAGTCAGAGAGTTTTTTCGCCGAGAGACCGGCACTCGCCGGCCTGCGCGCGCTCGTTGGCCTCCTCGAACACGCGCCGGGCTCGTTCCACGTCGAAGGGACGCTCGTCCAGGGTCTGCGGATCCCATTCGCTGCGGGGAACGCCGAAGAAGTCGCCGCCATAGACGTGCAGCCCGCCGGTGAACTTCGACAGCGGATTCGCGACGGCGTGGATGGCGTCCTTACCGAGCAGGATCGTGTCCCTGGTCTCGAGGTCCCTGCCTCCGGCAGCCTGGAGCCCTTCCGGGGTGCGGCGAAAGAAGAAGTTGTCCTCGCGGCCGCCGTACAGGCCGATGGCGGCCCACATGCGGTGATCGTGAGGATAGAGGGTCATGCCCGGCGCCCAGATGATGTTGAGGATCGTCATCTCGGCAGAGCGGGAGAGCGTGTTGATCCCCGCCTCCCGCGGCGTCCCGAGCGCTGCCGCGACTTCGTCCGGCAGCGACACGGCGCGCTCGAGAAGCTCCTTGATCGCCAGCTGAGGAAGGGTTTCCTTCAGAGCGGCGCGGCAGTCGGCCATGAAAATCTCGAGATCGAACATCGTCCGCCTCCGCGCGTTCGCTGGTCGGAAGGATCTTAGCAGTCGAGGGCCAAGTCTAAACAGTTCCTGAAAAAGCCGGAGGCCCGCAATCCAGCCGGCCGGGCCGGTGTACTCCTCCCCGAACCCCGGATAGGCCGGGTTCGATTCGGAGAGGAGTCGTCATGAAGAAGAAGCTCGGTGTCCTCGCCATGACTCTTTCGGCCGTCGTGATCTCTGCGGCCTGCGCATCCTCGGGCGGTTCATCCAAGTCGAAGCCGCAACAGCCGGATTCCGGGGAACTGTTGGCCAGGGCCGCGCCGTCCCAGCTCTCGAGCCGGTCCGCGAGCTCCGCCGCCATCCCTTCGGCAAGACGCGCCTCACGGTGACCGGAGCGGATCGAGACGAAGAAACCGGCGGCCGTGCCGTCTCGACGGCCGGTCGTCTCCAGGGAGGAAAAATGAAAGACCAGGTCAACAGAAGAACATTCATGAAGATCGCCGGCACGTCGATCGGCGTCGGCGCGCTCTTCCAGGTGGCCCCGCTCCTGGGCGCCTCGGCTTCCCCGAGCGGCCGGCGGATCGCGGCGCTCCTCGGCAAGGAAAACGGAGAGGCCCCGACCCCCTTCTCCTTCGTTCAGCTCTCCGACACGCACGTCGGCTTTTCGGGGCCGCCCAACCCGACTCGGCACGCAGGCGTTCGAGAAGGCGGTCGACCTCATCAACGGCCTGAAGCAGCGGCCCGACCTCGTCCTCTTCACCGGGGACCTGACGCACGACAGCGAGAACCCGGTCGAGCACGCCGATCGGATGCGGCTCTTCCAGAAGATCGCCGGCCGCTTGAAGGTTCCTCTGTCAAGTCCGTTCCCGGCGAGCACGACGCCGGCCTGGACGGCGGCAAGCTCTTCCGCGAGACCTTCGGGGAGACGCACTATTCCTTCGACCACCGCGGCGTGCACTTCGTCGCGCTCGACAACGTCTCCCTGGCGCGGCCCAACGTCGGCCCGGAGCAGATCGCCTGGCTCAAGAAGGATCTCGCGCGTTTTCCGAAGACGGCGCCGATCGTCGTCTTCACGCACCGCCCGCTCTTCGATCTGCGGCCCGACTGGGAGTGGTTCACCGGAGACGGAGACGAGGTGTTGAACGCGCTGGCCCCCTACGAAAACGTGACCGTGCTCTACGGCCACATCCACCGCGAGCACACGCACACGGAGGGACACGCGACGCACCACGCGGCGCGCTCGCTCATCTTCGCGTTCCCGGATCCCGAGACGGGCGTGCCCAAGAAGCCGATTCCCTTCGACCCGCAGAAGCCGTTCCAGAACCTCGGCCTGCGGGTCGTCGGAGAGCCGGGAGCGCGCGCCGGAGCCGCGCCCCGAATCCAAGACGTCGAGCTGACGCTGCGCGAATACGCGGGCACCGTCGGCATCCAGCAACTGCTGAAAGAAGGAGTGTCTCTATGAAGTCCGTTCGCCTGCTCGCCCTCTCCTGCTTCCCGCCCTGGTCGTGACAGCCCGGGCGGCCGACCGCGCCGAAGAGCCCCGCACGATCGCGATCACCGCCAAGCGCTTCGAGTTCGTTCCCGCGACGATCACGCTGAAGAAAGGGGAGACCGTCAAGCTCGTCGTCACGAGCGAGGACGTCACCCACGGCCTCTTCCTTCGGCCGTTGAAGATCGACACCGACCTCACGCCCGGGAGAGACCCAGCAGATCACTGTCACGCCGCAAGCGGCCGGCACGTTCACGGCCATCTGCCACCACTTTTGCGGCACGGGGCACGGCGGCATGAAGTTGACCGTCGTCGTCGAGTAAGTCATGCGAGCCCTGCGGACGATGGCCGGACTGCTTCTCCTCCCGGCGCTGGGCGCTCTCGGCGCGGGAGCCGTCCTCGCAGCCGGCGCTGGTCGACTTCTCCGCGTCGAAGCCGCCGGGACGGCTGGAGCAGCGGCTGGCCACCTTTGCGCTCGACCGCTCGATCGAGCGGCACGCCCCGAGGGTGGCCAACCCGCTCGGCCGCTCGCGGGAGGCGGCCGCCGCGGGGCTCGCCCTGTTCCGAACCCACTGCGTCGCCTGCCACGGAGCTCCGGGGGTCGATCCCACGGAGGCGGGCGCCAGCCTCAATCCTCCGGCTCCCGGTCTGACCCTGGCGCGGGTTCAGGCCCGATCGGACGGCGAGCTCCAATGGATCGTCTCCAACGGCATCCGCATGACCGGCATGCCGGCCTTCGGCGCCTCCCGGAGCGAGGAAGAAGTGTGGCAGCTCGTCGCGGCTCTGCGCCGGCTGCCGCACCTCTCCCAGGACGAGCGGCATATGCTCGCGATGGAGCCGTAGCATGGAGCGCGCGGGCATCGAGAAAGACGTCTCGGACGAGACGCTGATGAGCGATCTCGTGTCCGGCCAACAGGACGCGATCGGCTTTCTCTATGCCCGCTACGCTCCGACCGTCCTCGGCATGGCCGCGCAGGCGCTGGGCCGCCCGGCCGCCGAAGACATCGTTCAGGAGGTCTTTCTGGCCGTCTGGAAGAACGCGCCCGCCTACGACTCGACGCGCGGGCCCGTTCGGCCCTGGCTTCTCCAGATCGCGCACTATCGGATCGCCAACGAGCTACGGCGACGCAGCCGCCGCCCGCAAGTCCATGCCGACCCCGACGGCGAGCGGCTCGCCTCCATTCCCGAGCCCGGGCCGGGTCAATCCGAGGAAATCTGGAACGCCTACCGGCAGGCGGCGCTGCGGCGCGCGCTGGAAGAGCTTCCGCCGCCGCAGCGCCAGGCCCTCGGCCTGGCGTTTTTCGAGCAGCTTTCCCACGACGAGATCGCTTCCGCTTTGAAGCTCCCGCTGGGCACGGCCAAGTCGCGCATCCGCGCGGGCCTGCGCTCGCTGCGTCTTCGGCTCGCCCCGCTGATCGCGGCCGTGGCCGGGGCGGCGATCCTAGGCGTGTTCGCATCACGCCTGCTTTCCGGCCGCGCGGAGCTCGCACGCGGCGATCGCGCGCTGACCATGCTCACGTCGAGCGACGCCCAGGCTCTGCGTCTCACGGCTCCGGGCAATCCGGAGTCGCGCATCCATGGCGTCTATCGGTACCGGTTGGGTTCGCCGATCGGGGTCCTGACCATCTCGAACTTCCCGCCCGCGCCGGCCGGCCGCGTCTACCGCGCCTGGGCGCTCCACGCCAGCGCCTGGATCCCGTTGGGCGACGCGCGCCCCGATGCATCCGGCCACGCGCGGGAGATCGCCGAGCATCCGGCGCTGGCTTCGCGCCCCGACGAGCTGCGGGTCACCCTCGAGTCGGGAGCCGCCGGCGCGGTCCCGAGCGGCGCGGTCGTGATCGCCTGGCCTCCGAGGTAGCGGAAGCTACGACCGGGGGACGGGGGGACGGGGTGTCTCGGCGGGACGTCGAGAGAACGTTATGAGATCATCGAAGTTCGATATGAGCACGGTGGCGCGGAAGATCCTGCGGGCCATGTCTCCGGTGCAGAAGCTGAAAGCCGCCGGACGGCTGTATCACTCCGCGCGACAACTCAAGGCTGCGGCGCTTCGGGCGCAGCACCCGGACTGGACGGAAGAGGCAATTCGCCGCGCCGTTCGCGAGGCCTTCCTCCATTCCCGAAACTAATCTTTTCCTGCTCTTTACGCGCCGGCTGGATCAGCTCGGCGTCCCTTACATGGTGACCGGAAGCACCGCAGCCATCGCTTACGGAGAACCACGCCTGACGCATGATGTCGATCTGGTCGTCATCCTCGATCGCGAGCGCATCGCCGGCCTGCAGGAAGCCTTTTCGCCGGATGAGTTCTCCTGTCCGTCGGAGGAGGAGATCTTGTTGGAGGCCGCACGGGAGGAGCGAGGGCACTTCAACATCATTCATCACGAGAGCGGTTTCAAGGCGGACGTGTACCTGGCCGGCAAGGACCCGTTGCATGCATGGGCCTTCGCGCGGACGCGCCGTCTGGAGCTGGACGGCGAGCCGATCGTCGTCGCGCCTCCCGAATACGTGATCCTCCGCAAGCTCGAGTTCTATCGCGAAGGCGGTTCCGAGAAACACCTGCGCGACATTCGGGCGATGCTCGACAACTCCGCCGACATCCTTCAGCGGGATGAGCTGGAGGAGCGGATCGCGGCACTCGGTCTCGAGGAGGCCTGGAAGAAGGCTCGAGGCTGGGGCGAAAAGGCTTAAACGGCCAAGGGCCTTGAACGGATCGCGTCCTATCTCCAGCTGATCGCCCTGGCCCTCGCCAGGAGATCCAGGTAGTCGGCGATCTCGGACACCGGCACGGGAGCGTAGCGGCCGGCGAGGACATCGCGAATCTCCGAGACGGTGCGGCGGCCGTCGATCAGGTTCATCGTCTCGTAGGCGAGAATCTCGCCGCCGTCGCGGGCCGCGAGCCTGGCGGTGCGGACGTCGGTGCCGAGGACTTCGGTGAAGAAGTCGTAGTAGTAGACGTCGAGGGGGCCAATGATGTCGGGGCTGCGCACCGGGACACGGCGGTCCTCGTTTCCGCCGCGCGCGATCGCGATCTCGCTCGCGCCGGCGCCCCGCAGGGGGACGATCGAGACGGGCCACAGGCGATCGAGGGAGGCGAGCGTTTCCGATCCTTCCGCAGCGGCCTCGCGCAGGCGCAGCTCGCGGTCGCGCCCGCCGCCTCCGGCCATCTCGGCCTCTCCGAGGCGCTCCTGGCACCACCCGCGCGTGTAGGCGAGCAGGCGCCCGGCCTCGTCCTGCGGCAGCGCGGCGAGCGTCCAGGCGACGCCCGCGCCCATGTACGCGACGCGGCCGAGCTTGGTCGCGTCCATGTTCTCGGGCTGGTCCTTCTGCGTGTGGATCGTGATGTCGGGATAGTCGTGGAAATACACCATCGGAACGCGGAAGCCGCCGGCCTGGAAGACCTCGTGGTCGCTCCCCATCTCGAAGCCGCGCACATCGCCGAGGAACACCTCGCGCGATCCGGGCGGCCAGACGAACCCGGCGTACGGATCGTCGCCGCGCTCGGCGTAGCGGGCCGAGGCGTGGACGACCTGGTCGAAGAAGGCGCGGGCGATCGCATTGACGACGTGGGGGAGCGTCTCGATGGTGCGGGAGAGATGGAACGTGCCGCGCGTGGTGGAGAGGAGTCCGCCCACCATGTCCATGTGGATGCCGGCGACCAGGCGCTGGACGATCTCCGGATGGCGGACCAGGTAGGCCTGCGAGCCGGTGATCTCCGGCATCCACAAGATACGTATTGTGCGGCGCGGGCGGGGCAGCGTGCCCCTGGCGATGGCCGCCTGCAGCGCTCGGCCGACTTCCAGGATCGTCGCGCTTCCGGAGGCATTGTCGTTGGCGCCGGCCGACTCGTGGCAGAGATGCGCGGTCAGGACGATCTCGCCGGCCGCAGCGTCGGTGCCTGGGATCGTGGCGACGACGACGTCGTAGTTGTCGGGGACCATCTTCGCGCGGACGAAGACGTGGAGCCGGATCTTGTCCCCGGCGGCCAGGCGCGCTCGCAGCTCGTCGGCCTGGCGTTTCGAGACCATGATGGCGAATCGGTTGTTGGGCTGGTAGGGAGAGAGATGTCCCCAGCGGATCGCATCACGCTCCTCGTCGGACCACGGCGTGTGCTGGTTGGGGAAGTCGGACAGGAACCCGGCCGCGCCGCGCTCCTCGCAGGCGCGCCTGTGGACGGCCGGAAGAGCGCCGTCGGCCAGCACGATCTTGCCCCGGACGTCCTTGCCCTCGTAGTCGCGCGGGTCGGTTCCCTTGCCGACGTCGACGAGTTCGGCGGTGACGTCGGCGTCCTGGCTGTAGTCGCCGAGGAGGACCGGAAGGTCGGGGTACCGGGCGATCATGCGCGGGCGGGGCGAGACCTCTTCGAACGTCGCGGCGACCGGGTTCCAGCCGACGTGGCTCCTGAAGTGGGCGTACATCGTCTTGCCGTCGGCGGGGAAGTGCTCGATCGCGGCGCCGGAGAGCCCGGCGGCGATGGCCTTGCGCTTCATGTGCTCGGCCGCGGCGGCGAACCCGGGCGAGCCCTGGACGCGGTGAAAGCGCCCGAGCTCGCGGATCGTCTCGAGCGCCGCGACGCCGTCGATTTCGGCGTGAATCGCCGCTGGGACCTTGTCGTCCCAGAACGGGATGGCGCGCTCCTGGGCGTTGACCGCGCCAACGCGAACGAGGTAGCCAAGGGCGATGGCCCAGAAAGAAACCCTTCGCGTCACGATTTCCCCCTTTGGTGCGATAACAGTAGCAAAGTGAACATGGCAATCCCCTCCGACGAGATTCTCCTGGCCGCCTCGGCGAAGGGCGACCGGGAGGCCTTCGACGCGATCGCGCAGCGGTACGGCCGTCCTCTCGACGAGTATTTCCGAAGGCGCCTCCCCGACGACGGCCGCGTCGAGGACCTGCGCCAGGAGACCCTGCTGGCGATCTTCTCGCTTCTCCCTTCCTACCGCGAGGAGGGCCGCTTTCGCTCGCTCCTCTTCTCCATCGCCTATCGCAAGCTCGTCTCGGCGCGGCGCGCGGAGGCCGGAACGGTCGAGCTCTCCGAGACGATGGCCGCAACCGGCCCGGATCCGGCCGCCTTCGAGATCCGCGACGCGGTCGCCGCCCTTCCGGAAGGGCTGCGCGAAGCGCTGCTCCTGACGGTCTTCGACGGCCTGACCTCCGAGGAGGCGGGGGACGTCCTCGGCTGCTCCGGTGACGCGATCCGCGCTCGCGTCTGCCGCGGCAAGAGCCTTCTCGCGCGGCGGCTCAACCCATCGAAAGGAAGAAGAACATGACGCACGACGAGTACCTCGCCGGGCTGGAACGGTTTGGCGATGGACCGGAGGAGACGCAGCTCGTGCTCGACCATGTCGCGTCCTGCGCAACATGCGCGCGCGAGCAGCGGGAGATCGGCCGCCGGCTCGCCCGCGACGACCGCGGCCGGCGTTCGACCTCCGAAGAGATCCTCCGCTGGGCCGCCGCCGCGGTGACGGTCGCGATCCTGGCGATCGGGATGCGTGGGGCGCCGGCGAGGCGGGCCGAACCGACCGCGAGCTATCGCATCGTCGGGGACGGCTCGGGCGTCGTCGCCTATACGCCGGACGGCGTTCTCACGGGAACCGCTTCGACTCTTCCGAAGGAGGCCATGCGATGAAGAGGCATCTGCTCGGAGCGGCGATCCTGCTGTGGACCTTGCGGGCCGGTTTCCCAATTCTCGCCCTCGGCCCCGCCCTAAGCTCGACGGCGGAGGCGGGCCATTCCGACCTCGCTGCGTTCGATCCGGAGCAGCATGTCACGCTGGAGCTCCACGACGCGAAGATCTCCGACCTCGTCGCGACCCTCGGCGTGATGTCGAATCTTCCGGTTTACGTCGACCCGGATGTCCAGGGCTCGATCTCGATCCAGCTCCACGACGTTCCCCTGGAGAAGGTGCTCCAGATGGTGTCCCGCAGGTCGGGCGTCTGGGTTCGGGTCGAAAACGGCAAGCTCGTCGCGTCGCGATCGACCGACGCTCTGTTCACGTCGGCGTCGCTCCCGCCCGATCTGGCCGGCGCGCCCCGGATGCTGGTTGCTGATTACGATCGCGAGAAGCCCGCAGCTCAGCCCTTTTACGCGACGATCGTGACATCGGGCGGGACCAGCTGCTATCGCTTCGTGGTCCGGCAGAAGGAGCCTCCGTCGTTCTCGGGAACGCTCGACGCCGGAGCGGAGGCAGCACCCTTCTCCCTCACGCAGTTTGGTTACGAGCCGGTTTCGAAGGTGCACTACTTCGTCCTGGAGTACGGGAATGCGTCCGCGGCCCTGGCGATCGGACCGGCGCAGCCGGTCGCCTACACCGACGAAGACTTTCCCGGCGGGCTCAAGGTGATCCTTTCCGAGAAACCCCGCGACGGGTGCCAGGACGTCCTGTCGGCGCGGCCGGGCTCGTCCGACAAGGACGCCCGGTACCCGGGGATCCAAGTGCTGTCTCCGGGCAACGACGGCGCGAGCGAGGTCGTGATGGCTCCGAAAGTTGCTCTCCGACCCGGGACGGGCTTCTTCATCAGCTCCGAGGTCCAGGACGACAAGACGGGCCAGCACCGCCAGCTCGGCGTTCGGGGATATTTGACGCGGGACGGGAGATCGCTCGCCGTGATCCTGACGGCGAGAGCGATCTGGCGCGATCCGGCCGACGGACAGGAGTACTACTACGTCCAGCCCGAGAAACCCGACATCGGAATGCGCCTCCACACTCTGACGCCCGAGGGTGAGATCGTCGGACGCCTGAGCGCCGGCGTGGCGACGCCGCGTCCGCTGGAGCTGAAGGTGTTTTCGAGCGGACCCGTGAACGGCCCGACCCGTTGACGCTCAGCGCTGTTTCGGCGGCCGTCCCTCCGTCACCCGGTCCGGGCTGTCGGTCGCGCCCCACTGAATCAAGTTTCCGGTCGAGGCGTCGTAGATGTAATAGCTACGCGCGTAGGACATGCGCACGTGGTGGCCGACGGTGATGCGGCCGGGCACGGAGACGACGTAGACCTCCCGATAGAAGTCGATCGCCGGCGACCATCCCATGTCGTACCAGGCGATGGCTTCGCCGTAGGTCATGAAACGCACGCTCTCCGCCTCGGGCTTCTCGGCCTTGCGCGCGACAGCCTGACGCAGCGCCATGGCCCGAATGTCCTCCGCGTCGCGGTAGGGACCGCCTGTCGCGTGGAGGGCCGGCGGGATCTCGTACCGTCCGGCAGCCTTCGCGGCGGCGGCGGTCTCCGGGTCGTCGGCAGCGACGCGCGACTTGGCCGGCGCGAGCGCGGATTGTACGAGCCAGATCAGGCCCGCGACGAGGAGCAGGAAGGGGACCGAGAAGGCCGCGGTCTTTCGCGTTCGAGCGGTCATGGGTTGTCTCCTTGGAAGGGGACGCCGTCGGCGCGCGGAAGGAAGCGTCTGGGAATCCCGTTCATGGCTGTCGGCCAGTTCCAGATCCACCAGGCCGGCGGATCGACGCTCTGCGTGTGGTTCGGCCAGGGCACGAACTCCCAACCGTCATGGACGAGGAAGTTGCGGAATCGCACCGCGCCTCGGACTCGGGACACCGGCGTCGTCGTCTCCAGCCCGACGTGGACCTGGAGCGTCTCGCCCGGCTGTTCGGAGACGCCCACCATCTTTCCCCCGATGAGGATCACGTACGCGCCGCCAATCTGGTGGAAGATCGTGTAGCGCTGGAACTGTCCGACCGGGGGATACGGGACTCCGTTCACGGGGTATTCCTCGTAGCCGTTGGGCCCCGGCTTGTTCTCCGCCCAGTAGTAGGCGCGCTTGGGCAGGCCCGTGTCTCCGTCGGTCGACTCGCCGTCTCCGGTCTCGATCCAGCACTTCGCGGCGTTGTGCACGGTGACCCACAGTGTCTCGTCGACGAACTGGTCGGCTCCAGGAAGCGTCCACATGTTCTGGTTCGTCCACTCGACGGAGCCGCCGAACCACGGCTTGTTCATGTCGGTCGTCGTAACGCCGATCGCGTACCAGCGCTTGTTGGCGCCAGGGCCGGGCGGGTCCTTGGGCATCACGCACGGATCGGGCGGCGGCTTGACCGTCGGCGTGAACGTGGGCGTCGGCGAGGGCGGGGGAGGCGCGGGGGTCGACGTCGGAGTCTGCGACGGCGCGGGCGTGGAGGTCTTCGTCTGATTGGGTGTCGCCGTTGCCGACGTGGAGGGCTTGGGCGTCGGCGAAGACGTCGGCGCCCTGGTCGCCGTGGCCGTCGCCGAAGGCGCCTTCGTCGCGCTGGCGCTCGGCTTGGGCGTGTTGGTCGGAGGCAAGGTCGCCGTCGGCGGCACGGTGACCGTCGGCGGAGTGACCGGAGGAATCGTCGGGGGCGGTGTGTCGGTCGGGGGAGGCTCGAAAGTGATCGTCGGCACCGGCGTCCTGGTCTTGGAAGGCGTCCGCGTGACCGTCGGCGTCTGGGTCTGGGTCGGGGTGGGCGATTGCGTGGACGTCTGAGTAGGCGTCGGGCTCGTCGGCGTCGCCGTGCACTGGACGGGGGGATTGGCACCGCGATCGGCGGACGGCAGGACGCTGCAGGGAGCCGCCGGCTGCGCGCCGGCGCGGGCGGCACCGACGATGAGGAAAACGAGTCCGCAGGTCAGAGCAGGCTTCGCGACACGCATTCCGTATCCTTCCCGGTTGGCCAACTGGAGCCGGATCCTGAAGTGCGGGATGCCGCGTGTCACGAGCCCAAAGGTGGGGAAGGAGACCTAACTTTCGGGGGGGTCCGTCGCTATCCGTCGCTTCCGCTCGATCGGGACATGCGCCCTGCGGGCGCACCGGCTCACGGCTCGGCCGGACGCGGCCTCGACCGTGATCCTTGTCCCTTCCTCGCTCACGCTCCCCGCGGCGCGCGACGTCCTCCCTTGGTTACTGCGGGAGCTTCGCGCGCCGCGGACGGGGGCCCTCAATCACCCGATCGTGTTGCGATCGCGCTGCGTCCTTACTGGGCGACGGCGAAGGGGACGACCGCGCCGGTTTTCTCCCAGGCCATGGCGAGCTTGCCGCCTTTGTCGGACATGTCGACGAAGCCGATCGTGAACTGGTCGACGGAGACGGCCGGCTTCAGCATGGCCATCGGGATGCGCGCCACGTCGTACTTCGCGTCGTAGTTGTACGAGCCCCAGGTCGCCATCTTCTCCTTCGGGTCGTATTTCTCCTGAATCGCCTGCGTGGAGAGGATGAGCGTCCAGGCCGGCTCCTTGAGATCCACGAACACGCTGTACTCGCCGGGTGCGATGCGCTTGCCGCCGATCTCCAGGGGCACTTCCGTCTTCAACCGCGTCGTGACGTTGGCCCCGGCCCGCCAGACCGGCGCTCCGGCGTCGACCTTCTTGCCGTAGTCGGCGCCCGAGCCGAAGATGTTCGTGCGGCCGCGCAGGATGGGACGGCTATAGGTGATCTCGATCCACTTGCCGCCCTGGTATCGCTGCTCGCCGTCTTTGTCCGGCGCGCTCCACGATCCGCCGACCTGCGTGGCCGCCGTGCCGGCCGGGCTCGGCGCCTTGCGGGCCGGAGCGGGGGCCGTGCTTGTGCTTGTGCTTGTCATCTGGCCGAGCGCGAGCGATCCCGCGGCGGCCAGGCCGAAGGCCAGTGCGAAAAAACGACGACGTAACATGGGTCCTCCTCCTTAACCTATCCGTTCGAATGAATCGTCTTTTCAAGAGAAGCGGCGCAGAGTCTATGTGATTCCCAAAAAGAATGTGTATGATCCGCGAGCCCTCGCGATGAGATCCGCACTCGCCAGACTCGGACCTCCGGCGGCGACGCTCCTTCCGGTGGTCGCGTTCGTCGCCGCTCTCCTCACCGCCCTTCCCGCGATCGGCCGGCCTGAAGGCCCGCGCGGCGCGGACCGGTACGCGGTCGCGCTGACCGGGGCCAGGGTGATGGCGGCGCCCGGACGGGTGATCGATCCGGGCGTCGTCGTGCTGCGCGGAAGCGTGATCGAGGCGGTGGGCGAGGCGGGCAAGACCCGGATTCCCGCTGATGCCCGCGTCGAGGACCTTCACGGCAAGGTCATCCACGCGGCGTACATCGATCCGTACGTCTCCGCGGACCGGCTGGAGGGCAAGCCGGGGCACAAGCCGCAGGACGAAGAGGAAGGTCCCGGCGCTCCAGGCGGGCGCCCGGCGACGGGAGCTGCTCCCGCCGCGCCGGTCAAGCCGGCGCGGGCCGATGCGCGCGTCCTGGACGCGCTTTCCGTTCGCGACCGGGTGGCGGACACGTACCGGCAGATGGGCTTCGCGGTCGTGGCCGCGGTGCCGCCGGCCGGATTCCTGCGCGGCAAGGGAGCCGTGATCTCCCTGTCCGAGGAGCCGATGGAAGAGCGGGTGCTGGAGAGCGAGATCGGCCAATACGTCTCCCTCGAGCCGCAGCGGTTCGACTTCGCCAACTTCCTGCGGGCGGCGTACCCGGCCTCGAAAATGGGGGCCGTGGCGCTGGTGCGCCAGAGTCTGCTCGACGCCCTGTGGTGGCGCGACGCGGAAGCCGCCTACGGCCGGCGTCCCGTCGGACAGCCCCGTCCTCCCTACGAGGCGTCCGCCCGCGCGCTCATCCCCGCGGCGGAAGGCAAGGTGCCGGTCTTCTTCGAAACCACCGACGTGCTGTCGCTCCTGCGCGCGAACCGGATCGCGCGGGAGTTTCACTTGAAAGCCCTGTACGTCGCCGCGGGAGACGAGTACCGGCTTCGCCAGGAAGTGGTGGCAATGCAACCGGACCTGATCCTGCGGGTCGATTTTCCCAGGCCGTACCGGGTGGAGGAGGAAGCGGAGTGGCTGGACGTGCCGCTCGAGCGGCTGCGCTCGATCGACCGCGCGCCGTCCGATCCGAAGTGGATGAAGGACTCGGGTCTCTCGTTCTCGTTGACCACGGCGGGTCTCGACAACGCCGAGGACTTCCCGCGCCGCGTGCGCGAGGCGATCGCCCGAGGGCTCGCACGCGCCGACGCCCTGGCCGCTGTGACGACCATCCCGGCACGGCAGCTCGGCCTCTCCGATCGGCTGGGCACGATCGAGGCCGGTAAGATCGCGGACCTCGCCGTCGAGACCGGCGAGCCGTTCGGCGAAAAGAGCCGCGTCACGGAGATCTGGATCGACGGGCGGCGGATCGAGATCCCGGAGCCGAAGAAGCCGGAGGCCAGCGGCCACGCCGGTTCTCCTTCGGCGGGTGAGATGGAGAAGGCGCCGGAAACCGACGCGAGGCCGCTGCCGGCGCGGGAGGCCGGGCCTCTGGCGCAGCCCAGGGCGGTGATCGTTCGCGGCGCGACGATCTGGACCGAGGGGCCGGAGGGCATCCTCGAAGACGCCGATCTCCTCGTCGTCGACGGCAAGGTCGCGGCGGTGGGCAAGGGCCTGAAGGCCCCCGCCGGGGCGGTCGAGATCGACGGGCACGGCAGGCACGTGACGCCCGGCATCATCGACGCCCATTCGCACACCGCGATCGACGGCCAGGTCAACGAGTTCACGCACACCGTCTCGGCCGAGGTCCGCATCCGGGACGTCCTCGATCCGCTGGACGTCGCGATCTATCGGGAGCTCGCCGGCGGCACGACGGTGGCCAACGTGCTCCACGGCTCGGCCAACGCCATCGGCGGACAGACCACCATCGTCAAGTGGCGGTGGGGAGGTGGGCCGGACGACCTGATCTTCCAGGGCGCACCGGAGGGGATCAAGTTCGCCCTGGGCGAGAATCCCAAGCAGTCCAACTTCCAGGCGCCCGGCCGCCCGCCGCGCTACCCCGCAACGCGCATGGGCGTGGCCAACCTGATCCGTGAGCGCTTCACCGCGGCGCGCGACTACCGAAAACGGCAGGAGGAGTACAGGAAGGCGGCCGCCGTCAAGGGCGCGTCGCCGATCCCGGTGCGCACCGACTTGCAGCTCGAGGCAATCGCGGAGATCCTGGAGGGCAAGCGCCAGATCCACTGCCACTCCTACCGAAAGGACGAGATCCTGGAGATGATCCGGGTGGCCGACGAGTTCGGCGTTCGGATCGCGACGTTCCAGCACGTGCTCGAGGGATACAAGGTCGCCGACGAGATGGCCCGGCACGGCGCCGGCGGCTCGACCTTCTCCGACTGGTGGGCGTACAAGCCGGAGGCGTACGACGCGATTCCGTACAACGGCGCCCTGATGCGCGAGCGCGGCGTGGTGGTGTCCTTCAACTCCGACTCCGACGAGCTGGCTCGCAGGCTCAACTGGGACGCGGCCAAGGCGGTCAAGTGGGGCGGCGTGGCGCCGGCCGACGCCCTCGCATTCGTGACGATCAACTCCGCCCGCCAGCTCGGGATCGAGAAGCGGGTCGGCTCGCTCGATCCCGGCAAGGACGGCGACTTCGTGGTCTGGAGCGGCGATCCGCTGGCGACCTCTTCGATGGCTGTGGAGACGTGGATCGAAGGGAGGAAGTATTTCGACCGGGCAGCCGATCAGGCGGCCCGTCCGGCGCTGGACAAGGAGCGCGCGGACCTGGTGGCGAAGGCCAAGAAGATCCTCGAGTCGGAGCGCCGCGCCGCCGCGGCCCGGGGCGCGGCCCAGGCCGTCGAGCGCCGGGAGTCCGAGCCCGCCCGCGTTCCCACGCGGGCGCCCGAGCGCGGCGAGCAGGCCCTGCCGCCGTCGCCAGGCGCTCCGGCCCGGCCACCCGCACCGACGCCCACTCCCATGTCCAGGGTCGAGAGGGGAGCGCCGCGATGAAGAGATCCGCGTTCGCGCTGGCCGCGATCCTGGCGGCCCCGTTCCTTCGGGGCCAGGACATCGCGCTCGTCGGGGCGACGATCCATCCGGTCAGCGGCCCGGACATTCCCAATGGAACCATCCTTCTCCGCGGCGGCAAGATCGACTTCGTCGGCCCGGCGGCCCATCTGGTGGCCGGCGTGCAGAGGGTCGACGTCTCCGGCAAGCACATCTATCCGTCGCTCCTTCCGCCCGTCACGGTGCTCGGCCTGGTGGAGATCGAGTCGGTCCGGGCCACGATCGACACGACGGAGATCGGCGAGATCAATCCGCAGGCCCGCGCGGACGACGCCATGAACTACGACTCCGAGCTCCTTCCCGTGGCGCGGTCGGCCGGGATCCTGATCGCCGGCGTGACGCCGATCGGAGGCATCGTCTCGGGGTCGCTGGCGGTCATGAAACTCGACGGGTGGACGCGGGAGGACGCGACCATCAAGGCTCCGGCGGCCATGACCGTGTTCTGGCCGGATCTGACCGTCGACCGCTCGCCCCACGCGCGCTTTTCCGTACGCTTGCAGGAGAAGCGCCGGGACGATGCGGTCCAGAAGCTGAAAGACGTTTTTGCGGACGCGAAGGCCTACGCGAAGGCGCGGGCGGCCGAAGGGCAGGCGGGAGTGCCGCGGCACGACGCCGATCCGAAGCTCGAGGCTCTGGTCCCGGCGGTGGAAGGGAAGATCCCGGTGATCGTGGTCGCCCACAAGGTGGAGCAGATCCGCAAGGCTCTGGCATGGGCGAAGGAGAACAATCTGAAACTTGTGTTGTGCGGGGCGGAGGACGGCTGGCGCGTCGCCGGCGAAATCGCCGCCGCCGGGGTGCCGGCGGTGGTCGAGACGCTCGAGCTTCCGCGCCGGCCCGACGAGCCGTACGACGCGCTGTACGCCAACCCGGGGATCCTGGCCAGGGCCGGCGTGCGCGTGGCGTTCAACGACGGGGCCAGCGGTTTCGCCGCGGCCACCGTCCGCAACTTGACTGAGCAAGCCGGCGTCGCCGTCGCCTACGGGATGCCGCACGACAAGGCGGTCGAGGCCGTCACCCTCGAGCCCGCCCGGATTCTGAACGTCGCCGACCGCCTGGGATCGCTCGAATCGGGCAAGGACGCCACCCTGATCGTCACCGATGGCGATATCCTCGACCTTCGCACGCGCGTCGTCGCGGCGTATCTCGACGGGAAGCCACTCGATCTGACCGACAAGCAGAAGAGGCTGTATGAGAGATACAGGAACCGGCCGAGGCCGGCTCCGAGATCCTCGAGCGACTGACCCGGGAGGGCAGGGTCTGCTGGATCACGACGGATGGAGATGGCGGATACTCACTCCACGCCTACATCAATGAGCGAGTTCCCAGGGAGCTCGAACGTTGCGCGGTCGAGCTCGAGACGATCGAGGAATTCCATGTGCCCACCGGCCGGCTCGTCTTCGCGGGCTCGGAATACGCCTTTCGAGAGGACGACGGCTTCCTCCGTAACCATCCGCACATGGGTGGTTCCTTTCTTGTTCAGCCAGGGGTTTACCGCCTCAGTGTCTTCCGCACCCAATACCCCAAGCATCTCGTGGAACAACTGTTTCGCAATCAAGCCTCGTCATGGGAATACTGCCTCTGGATGAGCATGATTCTCCTGATTCCGCTCGCCGTCGCGGCCTGGATCGGTCTGGTCGTGATTTTCTTCACCACGGTTCACGTCCCCTTTCCGAGCTTCCTGGCCCCGTTGCTCGGCCTGGTTTTCGCTTCACCGTTTCTGGTTCGCCGCCTCGAGACCTACCGCTCGGCGAAGGAACGTTTCGCCAGCCTCGAGCGAGACACTCCCTACCCTGGTCGCGAGCTCGAATTCGTGCGACCGAACCATTGACCGGAACACGGCTTGCGGTTCTGCGGTCTGGAGCTTTCATTCATT